>NZ_CP195710.1:0-4800000 GCF_051853095.1 Micromonospora sp. LA-10 | reverse complement strand
GGCCGCGCGGAACTCGCGGCAGCGCTCGCGCAGGTCGTCCTCGTCCAGCACGTACGCCGGGGTGCCGTACTCGGCGGCCAGGTCGCGGACGTCCAGGCCCGCGACGGTCAGCGCGCCGACCGGGCCGCGCGCCACGTTGCGCGGCCACAGCTGCGGCACCAGGGCGTTGACGTCGACCGGGGGACGCAGCCACGCCGGCCCCCGGGTGCCGATCTCGCCGTGCAGCGCTCCTGCCTCGTGTGCCCGCATGACTACATCCGCTCCGGCGCGGACACCCCGAGCAGGCGCAGGCCGTTGGCGATGACCACCCGGGTGGCGTCGTTGAGCCAGAGCCGGGCCCGGTGGGTGTCGCTGATCTTCTCGTCGCCCTGCGGGGCGATCCGGCAGTTGTCGTAGAACCGGTGGTACGCCTGCGCGACGCTCTCCTCCAGGTAGCGCGCCACCCGGTGCGGCTCGCGCAGCTCGGCGGCGGTGGCCACCACCGCGGGGAACTCCGCGAGCGCCTTGAGCAGCTCGTTCTCCTTGTCGTGGCCGAGCAGCTCGGGCTGGAACGCGGCGGCGTCACCCCGGGTCAGCCCGATCTCGGCCGCGTTGCGGGCCACCCCGGCGGTACGCGCCGCGACGTACTGGACGTAGTAGACCGGGTTGTCGTTCTTGGCCCGGGTCCACAGCTCCACGTCGATGTCGATGGGCGAGTCGGCCGAGTAGCGGGCCAGCGCGTACCGGGCCGCGTCCACGCCGATCGCGTCGACCAGGTCCTCCAGCGTGACCACGGTGCCGGCCCGCTTGCTCATCCGCACCGGGGCGCCGTCGCGGACCAGGTTGACCAGCTGGCCGATGAGGATCTCCAGGTTGTGCGCCGGGTCGTCGCCGAAGCACGCGGACATCGCCTTCATCCGGCCGATGTAGCCGTGGTGATCCGCGCCCAGCATGATCACGACCCGGTCGAAGCCGCGCTCCCGCTTGTTCAGGTAGTAGGCGCAGTCGGCGGCGAAGTACGTCCACTCGCCGTTGGACTTGCGCAGCACCCGGTCCTTGTCGTCGCCGAACTCGGTGGTGCGCAGCCAGGTCGCGCCCTCGGACTCGAAGACGTGACCCTGCTCCCGCAGCCGGGCCAGCGCCGCGTCCAGCGCGCCCTGGTCGTGCAGGTCCTTCTCGTTGAAGTAGGTGTCGAACTCCACCCCGAAGTCGCGCAGCGAGGACTTGATCTCGGCGAACATGAGCTGGACGCCCTCGGTCCGGAACACCTCCTCGGCGGCGTCCGGGGCGAGGTCGAGCACGTCCGGCCGGCGGCGGACCACCTCGGCGGCGATCTCGGCGATGTACGCGCCGCCGTAGCCGTCCTCCGGCGCGGGCTGGCCCTGCGCGGCGGCCAGCAGTGAGCGGGCGAACCTGTCGATCTGGGAGCCGGCGTCGTTGAAGTAGTACTCCGTGCCGACGTCGGCGCCGGTGGCGCGCAGCAGGCGGCTGAGCGCGTCACCGACGGCCGCCCAGCGGACCCCGCCGATGTGCACCGGGCCGGTCGGGTTCGCCGAGACGAACTCCAGGTTGATCCGCTGCCCGGCGAGGGTGTCGCTGCTCCCGTACGCCGGACCGGCCTCGACGATGACCTTGGCGAGCTGGCCGGCGGCGGCCGCGTCGAGGCGGACGTTCAGGAAGCCCGGGCCGGCGATCTCCACCGACTTGATCCCCGGCGCCTTGGCCAGCTCGTCGGCCAGCGCGGTGGCCAGCTCCCGCGGCGGTACGCCGACCTTCTTGCTGAGCTGCAGCGCCAGCGTCGAGGCGTAGTCACCGTGATCGGGATTACGGGGTCGCTCGACGGTGGTCTGCGCGGGCAGCGCGGCGCGGTCCAGCCCGCGCTCGTCGAAGACGGCGTGGGCTGCGGCGAGGACGACCTCGGCGAGTTCTGCGGGAGTCACTGATCCATGTTATCGGGGGTAGACTCGGGCACCGCGGCGGCGACCCAGCATGTGAACCGGCCCCGCGGTCCCCCTGACCGACCGACCTGACGAGGCACGATGAGCATCAGCACCCCGGGCGGCCCGGAGCGCCGTCCCACCGTGGTCAGCACCGGCAAGAAGCCGGCCGCCGGCCGGCCTGCGGCTGCCGACAAGCCCGCCGCGAAGGCCGGCGCGGGCAAGGCCGGGGGCGGCAAGGGCACGCCACGGCCCGGTGCCGGCGGCAAGGGCCGCAAGCCGATCGCCCCGGTCAAGGTGAGCCAGGGTCGTTCGTGGGGCCCGATCGCCCTGTTCGTCGCGGTCGGCGTGCTGGCCGTGGGCATCGTCGGCGTCGGCGCCTGGGCGGTCTACCAGGGCGGCCAGCCGTGGGAGAAGCGGGCCCAGGCGATCGACGGCATCGTGGACTACCGCGAGAAGGACAAGGACCTGGTCAAGGGCGGCAACCACCAGCCCGGCGCGATCAAGTACGACGTCCTCCCGCCGGTCGGTGGCCCGCACAACCAGGCCTGGCAGAACTGCATGGGTGACGTCTACGACGCCCCGATCGCCAACGAGCACGCGGTGCACAGCCTGGAGCACGGCACGGTCTGGATCACCTACCGCCCGGACCTGCCCGCCGACCAGGTGGAGAAGCTCAAGAGCAAGGTGCAGGGCAAGGAGAAGCTGATGCTCAGCCCGTTCGAGGGGCTGGACAAGCCGATCTCGCTGCAGGCCTGGGGCTACCAGCTCAAGGTCGACAACGCCGACGACGGCCGCATCGACGACTTCATCAAGACGCTTCGGGTGAACGCCTCCATCGAGGGCCCGAACGCGCTCTGCGACCAGGGCATCACGGCCCCCGGCACCGCTCCGCGCGACAACCCGCAGAACACCATGCCCCAGCAGCCCACCCAGTAAGGACGACGTCGCGATGACCGCTCCGGTGACCACCGACAGCGAGCTGGACGAGGCTTCGGCCGCCGGCCAGGGCGGCCGGGGCGCGATGCGCCGCTACGGCCTGCCGGCGGTGGTCGCCGCCCTCGTGGTCGGGCTGCTCCTCGGGTACGCCGGCGGTCTGCTCACCCCGACGCTGACCCGGCCGGGTGAGAACTCGGCGGAGGCCGGGTTCGCCCGGGACATGACCGCCCACCACAACCAGGCCGTGGCCATGGGCCTGCTGGCGTTCAACCAGGGCCAGGACCCGGAGGTACGCCAGGTCGGCGTGGACATCGCCACCGGCCAGCAGGGCGAGATCGGCACCATGCAGACCTGGCTGCGGTCCTGGAAGCTGGACCCGACCGGTGAGCAGGCGCCGATGGCGTGGATGTCGGACGGCGGCGGGCTGGTGAAGAACGGCCTGATGCCGGGCATGGCCACGCCGGAAGAGATGGCGAAGCTGCGCGCCGCGAGCGGCCGCGAGTTCGACGTGCTCTTCCTCCAGATGATGATCCGCCACCACATCGGCGGCGTGCACATGATCGACGGCATCCTCGACCAGGGGCGCGACGACGACGTGCTGGCGGTCGCGCAGGTCATGAAGAACACCCAGCAGAACGACCTGACCAACCTGAGCGCGGCGCTGAAGCGCCTGGGCGGCACCCCGTAACACCCACCACCCCGCTCAACCCCCGAGGCCCGGTCCCCTTCCCAGGGGCACCGGGCCTCACCGTCCCGCCTGCCCCGCCCCGGCCCGGCCCGCCCCGGCCCGCCCCGGCCCGGCCCGCCCCGGCCCGCCCCGGCCCGCCCCGGCGATCTTGCAGTTACTGCCCCGCAAATGCCGGATTCACCCGTTAAGAGAGGGCCACAAGTGCAAGATCGCGGGAGGATGGGCGAGGGCGGCCCAGGTCAGCCCGACACGGCATCCCCGCCCGCCTTGCGCGTCCGCGCTCCCGGGTCGGTGCTTGATCGACACCAGGTCGGGGAGGTGGCGGGGTCCCCCTCTTGATCCACTCCGGCTCGGGGAGGTGGCGGGGTCAGGATGGGCGGGATGCAGCCACTTCGGCGAGGTGGAGTCGATCAAGAACAGGTGAGGGTTCGGGCGGGGCGGGCCGATCCAGGCGGGACGGGGTGGCCACGTCGAGGATCGGGTGATCCGGGGCGAGATGTCCTGGCTTGGGGGTTTGTAACGGTTTGGGGTTAACGGGTCATTGTGGGGGTTGGAGAGTTTTCTACCCACATATCGTGACCAGTTGCGATTCGGGCTCGTTGCCCAAGACGTGGGGGTTGCACTCAGAGACGCAGGGCGGTCGGTGACCAGCTGGTGCCGACGCCACACCATCGGCGGTGACGGAGCGGTGGCAGCCGTCCGTCGCGGACTGCGGCAGGGCGAGCCGGGAACGCTCAGCCGCGAACAGGAACTCGAACTCATCGACGTGCTCCGGGGCGTCCACCCCGACGAGTTCGGCCTCGACGAGGAGCTCTGGACACGGCAGAGCCTGACCGCCCTCATCGAGCGCCGCTTCGGGCTGACGATGGACGCCGGCACCGTCGGGGCGTACCTGCGGGCCTGGGGGCTCGGGCCGCGCGAGCCGCGCGAGCGGGCCTGCGGCCTGTGCGTCAGCGCGGTCGAGCGCTGGGTACGCAGCGAGTACCCGGCGATCACGCGGGCGGCCCAGGAGCACGCCGCCGAGGTCTACTGGATCGGCCGGGTACGCCTGCGCGGCACCATGCCCGCCGCCGACGTGGTCTCGGCGGTCTCCTCGCGGGGACGGGTGCGGTTCATGGTCACCACGCCGTCGGTGGATCCGCCGCTGCCCCGGGACTTCGTGCTGCGGCTCAGCGGCGCCGAGGAGCGCACCGTGCACCTGATAGTGGACGGCTCGTGGCCGCGCAACGAGTGGCCCCGTCGGCTGCCCCGGCGCGTCGTGCTGCACCCGCTGCCGAGCTGCGGTCGCGCCGTCGCCGCCGCCTGATCCGACGAAGATCGACTCGCGGGATACCGATTCGGTGATCCGGGAGGGGGTTTGCTACTCTTCTCGGGTCGCTGAGCCCCCGTAGCTCAGGGGATAGAGCACCGCCCTCCGGAGGCGGGAGCGCAGGTTCGAATCCTGCCGGGGGCACCAGATCGGATCACCGCAAGGCCCTTGACCAGCCCGGTCAGGGGCCTTCGTCGTGTCCGAGGCGTGCTGAGCGGTGTCCCCGAATTCGGGAATGTACGGGTCACAAGCTGGCTAACCTCGCGGTGAACGGGTCGAACCCCAGCACCTGCGAAGGTGAGCCAGTTGCCCGAGACTCCGTTGACCAACCGCCCCAAGATGCACACGGGTGTTCCCTCCTCACTGACCACCGCGCAACGGTGGGTGCTGCGCGGCACCGCCGTCGCCGACGCCCCCTGCGGGCTGTGGTTCCTCGAAGCGGTGGCCACGCGTACCGGCACCACGCCGGACGAGCCGATCGACGCGACGGTGGAGGAGCTGATCTCTCGCGGCTTCCTCGTCGACACCGCCGCCGGGCTGCGGCTGGCCTCGATCGCGCTACGCGACGACGTCCTGCGGGACACCCCGCCCTCGGTACGGCAGGCGCTGCGCGAGGCGGCGGCCGAGGTGCTCGCCGACGCCGGGCGCCCGGCCCAGGCCGCCCGGCAGCTCCTGCGGGTCCTGCCGGCGGTGAGCCGGTCCGCCGGGGCGCTGGCCGCGCGGCTGGCGGTCGATCCGGCGGTCGGTCCCAGCCTGGCCGCGGATCTGCTGCTGGCCACTCCGGCGCCCGGGGCGGCGGACGCGCGCCTGACCTGGCTGGTCGACGTCGCCGACAACCTCTACCTGGCCGGCCGGGTGGACGAGACGCTGCGCATGCTGCACCGGGAGGTCGCCGCCGACCGGTACGGGCCACGTCAGCGGGCGATGCTGTTTGGGCGGCTCGGCGCCTACTACGCGACCCAGCGCCCCTCGCTGTCCCTGACGTACCTCGGGCGGGCGCTGAACCAGGAGCTGGACGTCGCGGGGCGGAGCTGGACGCTCACCATGCTGGCGTCGCTGGCGGCCCGGTTCGGGCATCCCGACGCGGCCGAGCTGGTGGCGGCGGCGGAGCGGGCCCACGAGCGCAGCCCCTCCCCCGGCGGCGCGATCCGCCTGGCGCTGGCGAACGCGGCCCGGGCCACCGCCACCGGCGACCTGCCGCGCGCCGCGCGGATCCTGCGGGAGGTGGACGCGGGCGAGCCGGCCGCCCGTACCCAGGCGATCTTCCTGCGCGTCGACCGGGTGGCGAACCAGATCGCGCTCGGCCGGCACGTCGACGCGGCGACCGCGCTGGACAGCGTCGCCGCGGAGATCGACATGCTCGGCGCGGTGGCGCAGCCGCTGGTGACGGCGCTGGACTGCGTCCTGCGGCTGACCACCGGGGAACTGGCCGAGGCCGAGGCCCGGGCCCGCCTCGCCCTGACCGAACGCGGTGGGGCCCTGCCGGCGCAGGCCCGGGCGGATCTGCTCGCCACGGTCGTGGAGGTGCTGCTGCGCCGCGGTGAGGTGGCCGCGGCCCGGGAGCTGCTGGCCCGGGAACGCGCCGTGGTGGGCTGGCCCGACGACATGCAGTGGTTCCGGCTCGGTTGCGCCGCCGCCGGGGACCCGGACCCGGGCCGGCACGCCGCGCTCCTGGGCGCCGCCTTCGCCGTGCCGGACCGCTCGATGGCGCCGTTGCTGCTGGTGCCGCACCACGGTCCGCGACTGGTCCGCGCGGCGCTGGCGCTCGGCGACCGGCGCCGCGCCGAGACTCTCGCCGATCATCTGAAGCGAGCCGCCGGCATGGCGAACAACGCGCTCTGGCGTGGGGTGGCGCACCAGGTCGACGGGCTGCTCACCGGCGATCCGGCGGCGCTGCGGGCGGCGGTGCGGTTGCTCCGCACCACCTCGGCCCGGCCGGCTCTGGCCGACGCGCTGCACGACCTGGCGCGGTCGCCCGGGCTGCCGTCGGCGGAGGCTCCGGGCCTGCTCGCCGAGGCCGCCGCGATGTACACCCGGATGGGCGCCGCAGGCGGCGGCGAGGGGACGCGGGACCAGGACGGCACGGCCGCGACCGCCGCGGGCGACGACGCCTGCCGCCCGGCCGTGGCCGCGCTGACCCCCGCCGAGGTACGGGTGGCCGAGCTGCTCGCGATCGGCATGACGAAGCAGGAGGCGGCCCGGGACCTGTTCGTCTCGTTCCACACCGTCGACACCCACCTGCGTTCGATCTACGCCAAGCTCGGCGTCCACAACCGGGTGGAGCTGGCGCTGGTCTGGGAGTCCCGCGACAACGACAACGGCTGAGCACGGACGCCACCGGGTCGTGGCGTCCGCGCTCAGCCGCGTTCTCAGTGCCGCTGCAACGGGCTCTTCGTCTTCGGAAGCGCCTCGATCAGCTCGCGTGGCATGTTGATCGTGTCCGCGACCACCTCCGGCGGGACGTTCGCCAGCCACTGGGCGAGCGACACGTCCTCGAACTTCGCGGTCCGGAACAGCTCCAGGTAGACGAAGGGCTTGTCGCCGATGTTCTCGATGTAGTGGCCCATCGAGATCGGCACGTAGCCGACGTCGCCGGTCTCCATATTGAAGGTGCGCGCGGTGCCGTGGTTGGCGAAGACGCCCATGCGTCCCTTGCCCGAGATCACGTACTGCATCTCCGCGCCGTTCGGGTGCCAGTGCAGTTCCCGCATCGCGCCGGGCTCGATCTCCACCATGGCGACGGTGGTGGTGATCGCCGCGGCGAAGTTGCTGGAGTCGGCGATGCGTACGCTGCCGCCCTCGAACTTCTCCGGCGTCTGGGCGAGCAGGCTGTGCTTGAACGTGCGGGGCACGTCGCCGGTGGGGCTGAAGACGCGGTCCTCGGCCAGCGGCGGCGGGCTCTGGCCCGGGAAGATGTAGCGCTCGGACTCGGCCGGGAAGTTGGCCATCTGCTGCATCGTCCAGCCGAAGTTCTTGGCGATGACCTCCTTCGGCACGTGCGAGAAGAAGTCGGTGAGCTGGAACGTCGCGTCTTCGGAGTAGCAGCCGTCGTCGAAGACGAGCAGGAACTCCACGCCTTCCTCGTGCGCCTGGATGTGGTGCGGGATGCCGGCCGGGAAGTACCAGAGGTCACCGGCCTTGACGTCCTCCAGGAAGTTGCGGCCCTCCTGGTCCACGGCGGCGATCCGGCAGCTTCCGGTGAGGACGAACGCCCACTCGGACTGGATGTGCCAGTGCAGTTCCCGGTACGCGCCGGGGTTGAGCTTCATGTTCACGATCGCCAGGTCGTGGGCGATCGGCAGGAGACGGTTGGTGACCTCCCGGGTCCAGCCGCCGCTCTCCTGACGGGTGTGCGCCAGCGAGAACGGGAAGACCAGGTTGGGCATGAGCCCGTTGTCGGTCGACGGCGGATTCACCAGGTCCGGGTGGGACTTGTCGATCGCCGGATTGCGCGGGACCGTGCCGACCATCTGGTGGTCCTTGGGCGTTCCCGATTCGCGGGGGTCAGTGGACCTGGGCATGACGAATTTCCTTCCGGGTGTGGGCCGTCGTATCGGCGGCCCGGGACGGGACGAACAACGCCCGCAGGTGCTCCGGGCTCTGAAAGGCCACCGCGAGCGGAATCGCGACACAGAGGAACAGCGACGCCGCAATGCTCCAGACCGGAGCACCAGTGGCGATTCCGGCGACGGCCAGCGCCGCGATCGAATAGAACGTGACGCGGAGTCTGGCGACAGGGAGCACGAACATGCGCTCGGCCTCCTTCGGCTTCGAGTCTCGCCGTCGAGACGCAATTGCGATGCTGCCGAACCGGATGCGAATGGTGAATAACGCGATCGCGCTATTCACCGGAAACGACAGAAAACACTTTTCCCGGCACTTCTGCGCATCGCGCGCCGCAGCGGTTTCACGGGCTCAACCAGGGGTAGGGAGGGCGATGTCCAATAACGCTGAGGATCGCTGGCGGGTGGGGGAATACGACTTCCACGTACCGTTTCTGGCGCTTGCGCTCGCCACCGGCCTCGCCGGCGTGGTCGACGCATTCTCGTTCCTCAAGTACAAGGTGTTCGTGGGTATTCAGACCGGCAACGTGGCGTTCGTCGGAATGGGTGCCGCCGATCACTTTCCGCCCTGGCCGGCCGCGGTGGCCTCGCTTGTCGCGTTCGGTCTCGGCGGCCTGCTCGGCGCCGGGATCCGCCGCCTGCGCCCGGCCGGACCGCTCACCCCGCCAGGCATGGAACTGCTCGCCATGCTGGCGCTGCTGGTGCTTTGGGGACTGGTGGACCGCTCCCTCGACTCGGGTCGCGACTCGCTGACCGAGCGCACGATCCTGACCGCGCTGCTGGCGTTCCCGGTCGGCATCCTCGGCGGGCTCATCGTCCGCACGTTCGGCGTGCAGACCGCCACGTCGTACCAGACCGGAACCGTGCTGCGTACCACGAAGGGCATCGCCGACTGGGTGTTCGAGCCGGAGGGCCGGGCCGCGGCCGGGCGGCTCGCCGCGACCGGCCTGCTCTGCCTGGTCAGCTACGCGATCGGCGGGTTCGTGGGCGCGGCCACTGAGACCCGCCCGATCTGGACGATGATCGTCACCTGGGGCCTGGCCGTGGTGCTCATCGCGTCCACCTGGGGAAAGCACCCGCCGGCGACGGCGACCCGGCGGCGCTGACGCGAACCGGGCTCACCCGGCCTCGCGGCGGGCCTTCGCACGCCGCTTGCCCTCGTGCATCGCCTGCACCCGGGCCACCGGGATGGTCCGCCCCTGCTCGACCAGGTCCGCCGGCAGCCGCTGCGGCGCGGGCAACGCCTCCGCCCAGGGATCCCGGTCGCCCAGCAGCGCGGGCACGGTCCGCACGGTGAAGTCGGCCGGGCTCGCGCTCTCCAGGTCGGTCCAGCCCACCGGGTACGACACCGGGGCGCCGGGCCGGATCCGCGGGCTGTAGGCGGCCACCACTGTCGCCCCGTACGCCCGGGTGGAGTCGACGAAGACGCGGCCGCCGCGGTCGGCGACGATGAACGCGGTGGTCGCGGCCGCCGGGTCGAGCCGTTCGGTACGGACGGCGAGCGCCCGGGTCGCGGCGGCGGCCTCCTCCGCCGTGGTGGCCGGGTCGACCGGCACGATCACGTGCAGGCCTTTCGCCCCGCTCGTCTTCACCGCGCCGGCCAGCCCGGCGTCGGCGAGCGCCTGCCGGACCAGCAGCGCGACCCGCAGGGCGGCCGGGAACGAGTCGCCCTCCGGCGGGTCCAGGTCGAGCACCAGGTGGGTCGGGTGCTCGGGCTGCCCGGCCCGGCCGAGCGTCGGGTGGTACTCGACCGCCCGCTGGTTGGCGAACCAGAGCAGCGTCCGCCGGTCGTCGCAGAGGGCGTACGAGATCCGCCGGTGCGACGCCTCGGCCCACACCTCGGTGCGGCGGACCCACTCGGGCGTGTACTTCGGCAGGTTCTTCTGCATGAACGGCTCCTGGCCGGGCCGGACCCGCAGCACCGACAGCGGCCGGTCACGCAGTTCCGGCAGGATCCGGTCGCGCATCGCGTCGAGGTAGTCGACCAGGTCGCGTTTGGTCGCGCCGGCGCCGTCGAACAGCGGCTGGTCGAGGTTGGTCAGCGACACTCCGGCCCGGGTCTCGTCGGCTGCGCCCATCGGACCACCTTCCCGGGCCGGGCCCGGCTCGGCAACCCCGACACGGTGGCCCCGCGCGCTTCGGCGGCCGGCACCTGCGACGATCGGGGCGTGGGCGAGGAAGAGGCGAACCGGTGCGGGTCCGGCCCGGCGGAGCAGGCGAGCGCCTGCACGGTGCGGGAGGCGCTGGACCGGGTGGGCGGGAAGTGGGCCATCGGCATCCTGATCGCCGCCTCGGCCGGCCCGGTCCGCTTCACCGAACTGGAGCGCCGGATCGAGGGGATCAGCCGCCGAATGCTCACGCTGACGCTGCGCAACCTGGAGCGGGACGGGCTGCTGCACCGGCACGTCCATCCCTGCGTGCCGCCGAAGGTCGAGTACACGGCCACTCCGATGGCCCGTGAGCTGCACGACTCGCTGGTGGCGCTGACCAGTTGGGCCGAGCGGCACCGGGAGGCGATCAGCGCGGCCCGGGCCGAGTACGACCGCAGGCACGGCGGCCCACCGGCCTGACTCAGTCCCGTACCCGTGTCGCCCAGTCGATGTGGTGGTCGAACAGCCAGGCCTGGGCGGCGCCGCCGTCGCGCGCCAGGTAGCGGGCGGCGAGCGGCATGCCCAGGTCCCGGACCAGCCGCCCGACCGGGCCGGCGACCTTCGTGGTGCTGGTCCGCCGCCCCTGGGCGACCACCCGCTCCACCCGGTCGCGGCGCAGCCGCTCGTAGGCGCGGAACGCGGCCGGCACGTCCGGCAGGTCGCGCAGGCAGCGGGCGAGCTGGACGGCGTCCTCGAAGGCCATGGCCGCGCCCTGCCCGGAGGAGGGGGCGGCGGTGTGCGCCGCGTCGCCGATCACGATCATGCGGTCGCGGTGCCAGACCGGCACCGAGGGCAGGTCGTAGGTGGGCCAGCCGTACTCGATCCGCGCGGTGTGGTCGAGGATCCGCGTCGCCGGTCCCGGATCGGCGGCGAGCAGCGCGCGCAGCCGGGACCGGGCCTCGTCCGGGCCGGTCGCGTCGAGTTGCTCCCGGGTCGGCTCGACCGGCTGCGGCGGGTTGGCGAACCACCAGACCTCGTCCTCCCCCACCACGATCCAGCAGAAGAAGCAGCGCCGGCCGAACGTCATCTGCATCACGCCGCGCTCATCGGGCAGGCGCAGCCCCCGGGCGAAGCCACCGGCGTTCAGCAGCGGCACGTAGCGCGGCGCGGGGGCGGCCGGGTCGATGAGCGCGCGGACCCGGGAGCGCAGCCCGTCGGCGCCGACGAGCAGGTCGCCGTGGGCGGTCCGGCCGTCGGCGAACCGAACGGTCACCCCGTCGTCCGTGGTGTCGGCGCCGGTCAGCCGCGCGCCGTGGACGAACTCGACGCCGCGGCGCAGCGCCTCGTCGCGCAGCGCCCGGTAGAGGTCGGAACGGCCGACGGTACGGCTGCCGGGGGCCCCGAACTCGGCGAGCCGGCGCCCCCTGTGGTTGTGCATGAGCATCCGGGGTGTCGGGTGTCCGAGCCCGGCCACCAGGTCGTCGAGGTCGATCGCGCGCAGCGCGTCGAGCCCGTTTGCCGAGAGCGTCAGGAACGCGCCGACCCCGACCGCGTCCCGCGGGTACGCCTCGTACACCGAGGCGTCGATGCCGGCGCGCCGCAGCGCCATGGCGGCGACCGGGCCGGCCAGCCCGGCGCCGACGACGACAGCTTTAGTCATGTCATGACTATACATAAAATGACTATGCCGCGACAGGGGGCACCTAGGGTGAGGGCATGACGGTTCGTCGCTCGCCGCTGGCGATGATGGTGCTGGCCCTGCTGGTCGAGGAGCCGATGCACGCGTACCGGATGCAGCAGCTCATCCGGGAGCGGGAGAAGCAGGACGTCGTGAACGTCGCGCAGCGCAACAGCATCTACCAGACCATCGACCGGCTGCGCCGCGACGAGCTGATCCGGGTCGCCGAGACCAGGCGCGAGGAGGGACGGCCGGAACGCATCGTGTACGCGCTCACGCCGGCCGGGCGCCGCACGCTCGACGGGTGGCTCGCCGACGCGCTCGCCACCCCCGCCCGGGAGTTCCCGGAGTTCCCCGCCGCGCTGTCGTTCCTGCCGATCCTGCCGCCTGAGGAGGCGGCCCGGCTGCTCGACCAGCGGGCCGGCGCCATCAAGGCACGGTTGCGCGAGCGTGAGGCGGCACTGGCCGGGGTACGACTGCCCCGGCTCTTCCTGATCGAGGACGAATACCAGCTCACAGCGCTCCGCGCCGAGCTGGACTGGGTACGCGGGCTCGTCGCGGACCTACGCGCCGGCACGCTCACCTGGTCCGGGGAGTGGCTGGCCGACTGGACCGGCACATCGCCCTGATCCCGCGGAAACGGGCCTTTGTGGCGAACACCACGCGGGCAATCTGACCGATCGGTCAGCACCTGACCGATCGGTCAGGCATGCTGGATGTCATGGCACGCCCGACCCCGGCCACCCACGACGAGCTGCTCACCGCCGCGGCTCGCCGGTTCGCCCTCACCGGCTACAAGGGCACCTCACTCCAGGACATCGCCCGCGAGGTCGGCTGCTCCAAGGCCACAGTGCTCTACCACTTCGCCAGCAAGGACGCGCTGCTCGGCGAGCTGATGGCCCCGGCCATCGCGATGCTGGAGGAACTCGACGCCCGGATCGCCGAGCACACCGGCGCGGACGCCCAACGCGTCGCGGCGGAAGGCTTCGTCGACCTGGCGGTCCGCTTCCGCCGCGAGATCGCGCTGCTCCGGGGCGAGTTCTCCGACCTGCTCCAGCAGCCCACGTTCATGCACATCCAGCAGATCTCCGAACGGCTCGTCGCGGCGTTCGCCGGCTTCTCCGACCGGCCCGAGGCCCGCGTCGCGGCGCTTGTCGTGCTCGCCGGCATCGCCGAGACCTGCGGCGAGTTCCTGGACATCCCGGACGAACAGCTCCGTCCCGCGCTGCTCGCCGTGGCATACCGCGCGCTCGAAGTCTCCATCTGATCCGAAACTGCGAGGACAAGGAAGGTCCATGGCGACCCTGCTGTACCGGCTCGGCCGGGCATCTCTGCGTCGACGGCGACTCGTCGCCGTCATCTGGCTCGTCGTACTCGTCGGCCTCGGCCTGGCCGCGGCCACGCTGCGGGGCCCGACGGCGAGCAACTTCACCATGCCGGGCACCGAGTCGCAGAAGGCGATCGACCTGCTCGCCGACCGCTTCCCGGCGGCCAGTGGCGCCACCGGCACGATCGCGATCAAGGCACCACAGGACGGCGCCCTCACCACACCCGCCGGCCAGGCGGTGGTCAAGCAGGTCACCGAGCAGGCGGCCACGCTGCCCGGCGTGGTCGGCGCGGTCGACCCGTACCAGGCGCAGGCGCTCACCCCGGACGGCCGGTACGCGCTGATCCAGGTGCAGTTCGCCGGCGGGGCCGACGAGGTCACCGACGAGCAGCGCGAGGCGTACGAGAAGGTCGGCGAGCAGGCCGAGGCGCAGGGCTGGCAGATCGCCCCCGGCGGCGAGGTGCTGAACGGTGAGCCGGAGGTCGGCTCGACCGAGGCGATCGGCGTGCTGGTCGCGGCGATCGTCCTGGTCATCACGTTCGGCTCGCTCGTGGCGGCCGGCATGACCATGCTGAACGCGCTGATCGGTGTGGGCGTCGGCATGGCCGGCCTGTACGCGCTCAGCGGCGCGATCGAGCTGACCAGCACCGCGCCGATCCTGGCGCTCATGCTCGGCCTCGCGGTCGGCATCGACTACTCGCTGTTCATCACCTCCCGGCACCGGCAGAACCTGCTCGACGGGCACTCCCCCGAGGAAGCGGTCGGCCGCGCGGTCGGCACCGCCGGCTCGGCGGTGGTCTTCGCCGGCGCCACGGTCGTGGTGGCGCTCGCCGGCCTGGCCGTGGTGGGCATCCCGTTCCTCACCGTGATGGGCCTGGCCGCGGCCGGCACCGTGACGGTGGCCGTGCTGGTGGCGATCACGCTGGCCCCGGCGCTGCTCGGCTTCGCCGGCAACAAGGCGCTGCCGCGCAAGCTGCGTGACCGCAAGGCGGTCGAGGACCCGGCCACCGGCTCGGAGGACCGCTCCGGCTTCGGCTTCCGCTGGGCGAACTGGGTCACCAAGCTGCGCATCCCGGTCATCCTCGTCGGGCTGCTCGGCCTCGGCCTGCTCGCGATCCCGGCCCAGGACATGCGCCTGGCGCTGCCGGACGCCTCCGCCGCCGCCGAGGGCACCCCGGCCCGGGTCAGCAGCGACCTGATCCGGGAGGGCTTCGGCCCCGGCTTCACCGGCCGGCTCGCGGTCGTCGTGACCGCCGACTCGCCGCAGGACACCCAGGCCGCCCTGCCGCAGGTCACCGCGCTGATCCAGAAGACCGACGGGGTGCTCGCCGTGGCTCCGCCGCAGGTCGACCCGTCGGGGCGTACCGCGCTGCTCGGCGTGATCCCGAAGACCGGGCCGACCGACGAGGCCACCGAGACGGTCGTGCACGACATCCGCAAGCAGGTCGCCGGCATCCAGAACGCCGACGTGCTGCTCACCGGCGTCACAGCGGTCGGCATCGACGTGTCCGAGAAGCTCTCCGACGCGCTGCCGGTCTACCTGCTGCTGGTCGTCGGTCTGTCGATCCTGCTGCTGATGCTGGTGTTCCGGTCGATCCTGGTGCCGGTCAAGGCGGCGCTTGGCTTCCTGCTCACCGTGGCCGCCACGTTCGGCATCACCGTCGCGGTGTTCCAGCAGGGCCACCTGGCCGACCTGGTCGGCCTGGACACCCCGGCCCCGCTGGTCAGCTTCCTGCCCATCCTGCTGATCGGCATCCTGTTCGGCCTGGCCATGGACTACGAGGTCTTCCTGGTCTCCCGGATGCGCGAGGACTTCGTGCACGGCGACACCGCGCAGCAGGCCACCATCAACGGCATGGGGCACGGCGCCCGGGTGGTCACCGCCGCCGCGCTCATCATGATCTCGGTGTTCGGCGGCTTCGTCTTCCTGGAGGACCCGATCATCAAGTCGATGGGCTTCGCGCTCGCGATCGGCGTCGCCATCGACGCGTTCGTGGTCCGGATGACCATCGTGCCGGCGGTCATGTCGCTGCTGAACAACGCGGCCTGGTGGCTGCCGCGCTGGCTGAACAAGATCCTGCCGAACGTGGACGTCGAGGGTGAGGGCCTGCGCGCCCACCTCGCCGACAAGCAGCACGCGCAGGTGTGAGCCGTACCGGGTGGGGTCCGACGGGCCCCACCCGGTCACACCCCCGCCGGGTACGTCTCCATCTCACCCGGCGTCACGTGCGCCGGCAGCGGGTGCAGCGCCGTGGTCTCGTCGCACC
Organism: Micromonospora sp. LA-10; assembly: GCF_051853095.1. Lineage (NCBI taxonomy): Bacteria > Bacillati > Actinomycetota > Actinomycetes > Micromonosporales > Micromonosporaceae > Micromonospora > Micromonospora sp. LA-10. Next base: position 4,784,223 of record NZ_CP195710.1, on the reverse strand, counting down.
AGACGAGCGCGTCGTACCGCTCGCCGAGCCGGGTCGGCACGTAGTTGCCCCACGACTCGAAGCTCGGGTCGTACACCACCCCGATGGCCCGGTGGTCGGCCTCACCGGTCACCCACTCCGGCTGGTCGTCGCCGCCGAACACCAGCACGGCCCGGTCCGGCATCAGCTCGTGCAGCCGGTGCTCCACCGAGCCCTCCCGGGCCGGCGGCACCACCATCGCCTCGGCCGGGGAACCCCAGCGCGGTGCGGCTATCACGCTGCCGCGCCAGCTGCCGAAGCCGACGAGCGCCACCGCGTCCCGGCCGTGCCGTTCCCGGCCGAGCTGCCCGATGTTGACCATTCCGTCCGCCGCCATGTCGGTGGCCCGGGCGTCGCCCACGTGCGTGTTGTGCGCCCACACGATGCCCCGCGAGCCCGGCCCGTACCTGTCGAGCAGCCGGTCCAGCGTGTCGGCCATGTGGATGTCCCGGACGTTCCACGACTCGGGGCCACCGGCGACCATGGCCCGGTAGTACCGCTCCGCACCGGCCACCACCTCCGCGTTCTGCCAGGCCGAGAAGCGGTCCGGGCCGTCCGCGGCGGCCTGTTCCCGGGTACGCGCCAGCAGCCGGACCACCTCCTCCTCGCACCGGGCGGAGACGAACCGGCTGGCCATCCCGTACTCCTCGACCCGTTTGCCGTACGGCTCGAAGCAGCGGTACGCCTCCTGCGCCGCCTCCAGCGAGGCCGGGTCCTCCTCGCCCAGGTAGTCGAAGATGGCCTGCATCGACTCCCAGAGGGAATACACGTCCAGGCCGTGGAAGCCGGCCCGCTCCCGCTCCGGGCGTTCCAGGTTCCACGCCCGCAGCCAGCGGCAGAAGCGGGCCACCTCGGCGTTCGCCCACATCCAGGTGGGCCAGCGTTCGAACCGTTCCAGCGCGGCCAGCGGATCGGCCGACCCTCCGGGGGCGCCCACCACCGACCGGTGCACCCGGTCGCAGTCCGGCCAGTCCCCCTCCACCGCGACGAAGTCGAAACCCTGCTCGGCGATGAGCCGCCGGGTCAGCTGCTCCCGCAGCCGGTAGTAGTCGTAGCTGCCGTGCGTCGCCTCGCCGATCATCACCACGCGGGCGTCCCGGACGCGCTCCAGCAGCGGGTCGAAGTCGCTCGGCGCGCCGAGCCGCTGTACCAGCATGTCCGCGGCTACCCGGGGCCCGTCGGGGCAAACCGCCGCCGCTGGGTCCGGCGGCGGGCGTACGGCGGACGCGGCCCGGCCCCGGCGGCGGGCATGGCGCAGGGCTCAGTGGGTAGCCGGGCGGCATGACCGTCACCGGCGCGCAGTTGCAGGAGTTCCTGGCCGGGCTGGACTACCCGGTCTCCCGGGAGGACCTGGTCCGCTGGGGCCAGGAGAACGGCGCCAGCACCGAGGCGCTCCAGGCGCTGCGGTCCCTGCCGGCCGAGGAGTTCCACTCCCCCACCGAACTGGGCGAGGCGCTCGTCACGCTGGCCGGCGCCTGACCGGCAGGTGTTAAGAAGGGGCCCCTCCTTACAGCTCGACGGTGCGGGCTTCGGCCTGGGCGGTCTGCGCGGCGTCCAGCACCGCCACCACCTCGCGGCCGAACCGCACGTCGCAGCGGTGGTCGCGGGTGCCCGCGTCGATCTCCTCCAGAAGCTGGTCGAGCGCGGCGCCGAACGCCTGGAGCACGCTGCCGTCGCCGGGCGGGACGGTCTCGGTGCCGTTCTCGCCGAAGAAGACGAAGTCCCGGGTCACCGCCTCGGGCGGTGCGTCCAGGGTGAGCGAGAGCGAGCTGGTGGCGCCGCCGTCGTGGGTGAGCAGCAGGTGCACCAGACCGCTCGGGCCGTCCATCGCGGCGACCCGGGTGACCCGGCCGAGCACCGGCAGGATCAGCGACAGCGCGTGCGGGCCGATGTCCCAGAGCGCGCCGCGCTCCCGCCGCCAGGTCGAGTCGCCGTACGGGTTCCCCGGCTGGAAGATCGACGCGAACATGGTGGCGCGGGCGTGCTGCCAGCCGCCGGCCGCTGCGGTCGAGGCGAGGAACCCGGTGACGTTCGGGTGGAAGCGCTGGGTGAAGAAGACCACCGAGGCCACACCGGACGCCTGGGCCGCGTCGACGACCCGGTCGGCGCCGGCGAGGTCGAGCGCCAGCGGCTTGTCCAGCAGCAGGTGCCGCCCGGCGGTGGCGGCCCGGACGGCGATGTCGGCCTGCACGTCCGGCGGGAGCGCCACGGCGATCGCGTCGCAGGCGTCGATCAGCGCGTCGACCTCGGTGAAGGCCGGCACGCCGTGCCGGGTGGCCAGTTCCTCCGCCTTGGCGGGATTGCGCCCCCACACGCCCGCGAGCCGGGCCCGCGGGTGGGCCTCGATGGCCGCCGCGTGCGTCTGCGCCGCCCAGTAACCCGTGCCGAACAACCCGAACCGCACCCGGACCCCCTGCCGTCGACGTCCACCACCGGCGTACGCCGGGACCGTGATCCACGCTAGTCCTCCGGCCGGTCCGGCGCGCCTCGACCCGGCGGGCGGGCAGCTACTACACCGGTTAGTAGGCTGTGCCGGTGAACGACACTGTGTCGACGACCGTCGCGGCGGCCGCCGGATCCCCGGTGGACGGGCCGCTCGCCACGGTCGCGATCGTGATCTCGCTGGCGGTCGCGCTCTGGGCCCTGGTGGCTGCGCTGCGCCACCGGCCGCCGGACCGGATCCAGTTCGTCGGCCTGGCCGTGCTGGAGGTGGCGTTGATCGCGCTCACCGTGGTGGCGCTGGTCGCGCTCGGCGGCGGGGAGCGGCCGGGCGAGCCGGGCGCGTTCTTCGGCTACCTGGCGACGCTCGTCTGCCTGCCGCCGCTGGCCTGGGTGCTGGCCCGGATGGAGCCGACCCGGTGGGGCTCGGGCATCGTCTGCGCGATCTGCCTGGTCACGCCGGTCGTGGCGGTCCGGCTCCAGCAGACCTGGGAGGCCGTCGGTGGCTGACACCACGACCGCGCACGAGCAGCGCGCCACCAACCGCGGCCCGGGCCGGCTGCTGATCGCGGTCTACATCGTCTTCGCCATCGCCGCGACCTCGCGGGCCGGGTTGCAGATCGCCACGAAGTTCGACGAGGCGCCGGTGGCGTACGCGCTGTCCGCGGTGGCGGCGCTGATCTACATCGTGGCGGCGGTCGGGCTGGCCCGGGCCGGGCACGCCGGCCGCCGGGTCGCGCTGGCCTGCTGCGCCGTCGAACTGGTCGGGGTGCTCGGCGTCGGCGTGCTGAGCATCGCCGACAGGGAGCTGTTCCCGGACGAGACGGTCTGGTCCGGCTTCGGCAGCGGCTACGGCTACGTGCCGCTGGTGCTGCCGGTGCTCGGCCTGTTCTGGCTCTGGCGCACGCGGCGCGACCCCGCCTGAGCGGGATCGCGCCGGGAAGGGCCGGTAGCGGTCAGTCCTTCGGACCGCCGGCGACGTAGATGACCTGGCCGGAGACGAAGGACGCGCCCTCGCCGACCAGGAACGAGATGGTGTGCGCGACGTCCTCCGGGCGGCCGGGGCGGCGTACCGGGATCTCGGCGGCGGCGTGCTTCTGGAGGTCGTCGAAGTCGACCTTCATCCGGGCCGCGGTGGCGGCGGTCATGTCGGTCACGATGAAGCCCGGCGCGACCGCGTTGACAGTGACCCCGAACGGGCCCAGCTCGATCGCGAGCGTCTTGGTGAGGCCCTGGAGCCCGGCCTTGGCGGCCGAGTAGTTCGCCTGGCCCCGGTTGCCCAGCGCGGAGGTGCTGGACAGGTTGACGATCCGGCCCCACTTCGCCTCGACCATGTGCTTCTGCGCGGCCTGGCTGAACAGGAACGCGCCGCGCAGGTGCACGCCCATGACCGTGTCCCAGTCGCCGTCGGTCATCTTGAACAGCAGGTTGTCGCGGAGCACACCGGCGTTGTTGACCAGCACCGTCGGGGCGCCCAGCTCGGCGGCGACCCGCTCCACGGCGGCTTCGACCTGGGCCCGGTCGGACACGTCGGCGCCGACGCCGAGCGCCCGGCCACCGGCCGAGCCGATGGCGTCCACTGTCTCCTTTGTGGCGGACTCGTCGATGTCGACCACGGCGACGGCCATGCCGTCGGCCGCCAGCCGGCGTGCGGTCGCCGCCCCGATGCCGCGCGCGGCTCCGGTGACGATGGCGACGCGGGGCTCCTCCGACATGCTTACCTCCCGGTAACTTGTGGCTCGATCGAAGGAGCTTAACCCGCCGGTACGCCGCGCCTACCGCTCGTGGTCCCGGCAGAGCCGGATCCACCGGTAGCCGTACCCGCCGAGCTTGAGCCGGTCGAGCTTGCCCACGTCCTCGTAGTTGCGGTCGCTCAGCACGTCGATCGGCAGGTCCGCCTCCGGCGCCAGCGTGCTCAGGTCGACCTCCACGTCCTCGGTGCCGAGGTTGTGCAGGAAGACCATCGTCCCGGTACGCCCGTCGGCCCGGTGCGCGAGCACGCCCGGCGGCATCGGCACGTCGATGTGGGTGGTGCTGCCCGAGCCGGTCTCCGGCGCCTCCCGCAGCGTCCGGATCATCCGCTCGAACCAGCCGAGCAGCGAGCGCGGGTCCTTGCGCTGGGCGGTGACGTTGACCTTCTGGTAGCCGTACTCGCCCTTGTCGATGACCGGGCGGACGAGCTTCTCCGGCTCGGCGGTGGAGAAGCCGGCGTTGTCGCCGTAGGACCACTGCATCGGGGTACGGATCGCGTCGCGCCCGTCCAGCGACAGGTCCTCCCCCATGCCGATCTCCTCGCCGTAGCGCAGCACCGGCGTGCCGCGCAGTGAGAACTGCAGCGAGTACGCCAGTTCCATGTGCCGGCGGTCGTTGCCGAGCATGGGCGCCAGCCTGCGGCGGATGCCCCGGCCGTAGAGCTGCATGTTCTCGTCCGGGCCGAACTTCGCCAGCACGTCGTTGCGCTGGTCGGCGGTGAGCCGGGACAGGTCGATCTCGTCGTGGTTGCGCAGGAACGTCGCCCACTGGCCGCCGGTGGGCAGCTTCGGGGTGTCGCGCAGCGCCTCGATGATCACCTCCGGGTCCTCCCGGGCCAGGGCGAGCATCAGCCGGCCGTTGAGCATGAAGTCGAAGAGCATGTGGATCCGGTTGCCCGAGCCGCTGCCGTCGCCGAAGTAGACGGGCAGCTCGTCCGGCTCGACGTTCGCCTCGGCCAGCAGGACCGCGTCGCCGCGCCGCCACTGCACGTGCTGGCGCAGGTCGGTGATGAAGTCGAAGTCCTTGGGCGAGTTCGGGTTCCCCGGCTCGGTGCGCTCGATGATGAACGGCACCGCGTCCATCCGGAAACCGGCGACGCCGAGCTGGAGCCAGAACGACGTGATCTTCTTGATCTCCGCCCGGACCTTCGGGTTCTCGATGTTCAGGTCCGGCTGGAACTTGTAGAAGCGGTGGTAGAACCACGCCTTGGCGGTCCGGTCGTAGGTCCACGTCTCGTGCTGCTCGCCCGGGAAGACCATGCCCTGGTGGCGGTCGGCCGGCTCGTGGTCGGCCCAGACGTACCAGTCCCGGTACGGCGAGTCCGGCGAGGACCGGGCGGACTGGAACCACGGGTGCTGGTCCGAGGTGTGGTTGACCACCAGGTCGATGATGACCCGGATGCCCCTGTTGCTCGCCTGGTGCAGCAGCTCGGCGAAGTCGCCGAGCGTGCCCAGGCGCGGGTCGACGTTGTAGAAGTCGGTCGCGTCGTACCCGTCGTCCTCGTTCGGCGAGGGATGGATCGGGTTCAGCCAGAGACACGTCACGCCGAGCCGGGCCAGGTAGTCCAGGCGTCCGATCACGCCCTGGAAGTCACCCACCCCGTCGCCGTCGGAGTCCGCGAAAGTGTCGACGTCGAGGCAGTAGACGACCGCCTCCTGATACCACCTGTCACCCATGCGAGGACTACTTCTCCGAACGCGCGCGGCGGCAAACCCGGTACGGTGCCGGGATGAGCGAGGAGGCTTACGACTGGTCCGCCGGCACCTGGCTGAACCCGCCCGAGCGGGCCGAGCCGGACGGTGGCGGCCTGCTCGTCGAGCCGCGCGGCGGCAGCGACTTCTGGCGGCGCACCAGCTACGGCTTCGTGCACGACGACGGCTCGGCGCTGCTCGCGCCGTTCCCGGCGGGCAGCGCCGTGGAGGTGTCGTTCCTGCTCGACTACTCCGTCCAGTTCGACCAGGCCGGCGTGCTGGTGCGAGTGGACGAGCGGCGGTGGACCAAGGCCGGGGTCGAGGTGAGCGACGGCGCCCCGCAGGTCGGCGCCGTGGTCACCGACGAGTTCTCCGACTGGTCGGTGGCGCCGGTGCCGCAGTGGTCCGGCCGGGAGGTGACGGTCCGGGTGAGCCGGGCCGGCGACGCGCTGACCGTCCGGGCCCGATGCGAGGACGAGCCGTGGCGGCTGGTCCGCGTCGCGCCGCTCGACCCGGGGGCGCCGGCGACCGCCGGGCCGTACTGCTGCTCGCCCAGCCGGGGCGGCCTACTGGTCCGCTTCACCGGCTGGCGGCGGGGTCCGGCGGACGCCGCGCTGCACCCGGAGGGCTGAGTCACAGGTGTGACGGCCGCCGGTCCGGGTAACACTTTCGGATCTCCGGCTCTCGCGTGGAAGGACCGACATGGCCCTGGCCCAGGACGTCGACCCGAACCAGTTCACCGGGCTGACCGGCTGGGTGGCGGACGTGATCGACTCGTTCGGCGCGGTCGGCGTGGCGTTGCTGGTGGCGTTGGAGAGCATCATCCCGCCGATCCCGAGCGAGATCGTGCTGGCGATGGCCGGTTACCTGTCCGCCGAGGGCCGCTTCAACGTGGTGTTCATCGTGGTCGCCGCGACGGTCGGCTCGCTGCTCGGCGCGCTGGTGCTCTACTGGCTCGGCGCGGCGCTCGGCGAGGAGCGCCTCAAGCGCTGGCTGGACCATATCCCGCTGGTCGACCTGGAGGATCTGGAGAAGGCCGACCGCTGGTTCGAACGACACGGCCGGTGGGCGGTGCTGATCGGCCGGGTGGTGCCGGTGGTCCGCAGCCTGGTCTCGATCCCGGCCGGCGCGAACCGGATGCCGCTCGGTGAGTTCATCCTGCTCACCACGCTCGGCAGCGGGGTGTGGAACGCCCTGATCGTGGGCGCCGGGTTCATGCTCGGCTCGCGGTGGGAGGACGTCGACAGGTACAGCCAGTGGTTCAACTATGCGATCTTCGCCGTCTTCGGTTTCATGATCGTGAGCTGGGCGGTGAAGAAGGTGCGCCGGCGGCGCGCCCGGCAGTCGGTGACCACCGGGCGCTGACCGCCGCGCGGCCTCAGAAGCCGGCGGTGATGCCGGTGAACTCCCAGGTGTTCTGCGCGATGCCGGAGCAGTTGGCGACCACACCGCCGCCCGGGCAGGGCCGGTCGCGGTTGACCGACCAGAACGTGAACCGGGCCAGCCCACGGGCCTTCGCCCAGTCGCGGATCTGCGTCCAGGTGGCCGGCGAGGTCAGCTCCTGCTGGTCGGAGAGGCCGTTCATGCCGGACAGGCCCATGTGCGCGTACGCGGTGGCGTCGGACCAGCCGAACGCGTTCTTCAGCGCGGTCTTCAGGCCCTCGGCCGCGTTCACCGTGTTCTGGTACATGTTCGCGCCGCCGCCGAAGTCGAACGGCATGATGGTGAACACATCGATCCCGGCGCCCTTCGCGGCGGCCTGGTTGATCAGCCGGGTGCCGTAGTACGACGGCCCGGTGGTCGAGGTGCCGAACGTGATGATCGTCTTGATCCCCGGGTTGTTCTGCTTGACGATCTTCAGGGCGTCCAGGATGCGGTCCTGCACCACCTCGTTCTCGAACTCGTCGCTGTTCTCGATGTCGATGTCGATGGCCTTGAGCCCGTACGCGTTGATGACCTGCTGGTACGCGCCCGCGAGCGCGGCGGCGGACGAGCAGTTCGGGCCGAGCTTGTTGCCGCTCCACCCGCCGAAGGACGGAATGATGTCGCCGCCGGCCGCCTTGATCGCGGCGATGGTGGCGGCGTGCGTGCCGCCGGTCAGCGGGCCGTTGCCGTCCCAGGCCGGGGTGCAGCCGCCACCGGAGAGCACGAACGCGATGGTGAACCACTTGATCCCGGTCGCGCCCATGACGGTGGACGGCGCGGGCGGGTCGCCCCAGCCCGGGTAGAGGTAGGGAGCGGCGGCCATCGCGCCCCCGCCGCCACCGGTGCAGCCGCTGGTGGTGGCCGCGACCGCAGCCGACTTCGCCGACTCGCCGCTGCCGTTGTACGCGGTCACCGTGTAGCTGTGCCCGCTGCACGCGGCCAGCCCGGAGACGGTGGCCGAGGTGCCGGTGACTGTGGCCCTGACCGTGCTGCCCTCGTACACCCGGTAGCCGGTGACGGTGCCGGAGACCGCGTTCCAGGCGAGCGAGACCGACGACGCGGTGGTGCCGGTGACCCGCAGCCCGCCCGGCGTCGCCGGTGCGCCCGGGTTGCCGGGGTTGCCGCCGCCGGTGCAGGAGCCGCCGTTGACAGTGCAGTTCACCGGGTCGCCGGTGCCGCTGACGACGAAACCGAAGCTGGTGCTGGCGCCGGGGGCGAGCGCGCCGTTCCAGGACTGGTTGACGGCGGTGACGTGCTGGCCGGAGGTGGTCAGCCGGGCGTCCCAGAACGAGCCGAGCGTGCTGCCGGTGGGCAGGTCGAACTGGACGTTCCACGAGGAGATGGCGGCGGAGCTGTCGTTTGTGACGGTGAACCGGGCCTCGTACCCGCTGCTCCAGCTGGAGGTGCGGACGAAGGCCGCGGTGGCGGCGGAGGCGGGCGGCGCGGCCAGCAGGGCACCGGCGACCACGGCGGTGGTCAGCGCGGCGGCGAGCGTCGCCAGGCGGGGGCGGAGTCTCACGGCGTCCTCCAGGGGACGGGCGGGGGTGGAGAGGGATTCACAACCGTCGACGTGCGCCCATTATTAAGAGTGTTAACTGTTTCTGTCCAGCACCGGTTCGGCGCGACCCGGGCCGGGGCCCGGGTCGCGTCCCGACCGGGATCAGCGGCGGAAGGTGAACCAGTTGACGTTGACGAAGTCGGACGGCTGGCCGCTGCTGAACGTCAGGTAGACGGTGCGCCGGCCGGTCACCGCGCCGACGTTGCCCGGCACCGAGCGCCAGGTCTGCCAGCCGCCGGTGTTGCCTACCGCGAAACTGCCGATCGGCGGCGCGGTCGGGCTGTCCACCCGGACCTCCACCAGCCCGCTCACCCCGGATGCCGCGCCGGAGGCGACCCGGGCCACGAAGTCGCGCGGCGGCGTGGAGCCGAAGTCGACGTTGTCGTAGCGGGCCCAGTCGCCGTTGGCGAGCCAGCCGATGTCCTGCCCGCCCTCGGCGCACGTCTCCACCTGCACGCCGTTCTGCGCGTTGAACGACTCGGCCTGGATCGTCGCGTACGCGTCACGCACCCCGCCCTGCGGCGGCGTGGTCGGCGTCGGCGACGGGTTACTCCCGCCACCCCGGGTGTAGACGGCCACGTAGTCGACGAGCATCGACCGGCCCGGCACTGTCGACGCGGTGGGCGTCGCCGAGCCCGCCACGCCGTCCGGGAAACCGCCGCCCATCGCCACGTTGAGCAGCAGGAAGTAGCCGGCGTGGTTGGTCATCTGGCTCCAGTACGGCTCACCGATCTGGTTCTGCCCGACGGTGTGGAAGAGCTGGCCGTCGACGTACCAGCGCAGTTGCTGCGGGCTGACCGAGGCGTCCCACTCGAACCGGTAGGTGTGGAACGCCGACTGGCAGGTGCTGCCCGGGCAGGCCCGGGACGCGCCGATGCCGTTGAACTCCCCGCACGGGCCGCCCGGCGCGACGCCGCAGTGCAGCACGCCCCAGACCGAGTTGATCCCGTTGACGTTCTCCATCACGTCGAACTCGCCGATGCCCGGCCAGTTCTGGTAGTTGCCCCGGTACGGCGAGCCGAGCGCCCAGAACGCCGGCCAGTACCCGGACGCCGCCGCGCCTGTCACGTTCGGCATCTGGATCCGGCCCTCCAGGGCCAGCACGCCGCCCGACGGTGCCTTGAAGTTGGAACGCACCGTCTCGATCCGGGCCGAGGTCCAGCGGCCGGCCGAGTCCCGCAGCGGCGTGATGCGCAGGTTGCCCGAGCCGTCCTGGGACAGATTGGCGGTGCTGGACGTGTAGGTCTGGATCTCGCCGGTGCCCCAGTTGGCCGGTCCGCCCGGGTAGCTGGTGCCGGTGTCGATGATCCAGTTGGCGGACGAGGGCAGTGTGCCGGCCGAGCCGGTGAAGTCGTCGCTCCACACCAGGCTCCAGCCGGACGGCGTCGGGGGGACCGCGGCCTGGGCGGTCATCGAGACGCCCGCGAGCGCGGTGGTGAGCGCGAGCACGCCGGCCGCCAGGGCGAGGCGGCGGCGTGCTCGGGGCACGGTGGCGGAGGCGGCCGGAGCCGCCGGGATCGGGTTCATTCGGGGTGCCTCTCTGCGGGGACGGGTCCGGGAGAGCGCTCTCTGAGGCGATTTCTACGCCCCGACCCCGCACTTGTCAACGCTTGTCGATGGCTGCCGCCGGCTGCGGGCGACGCAGCACCACCTGCTCCAGCGCGGTCCACGCCGTGGTGGTGACCAGATAGAGCACCGCCGCCAGCGGCACCACCAGCGCGACGAGCACAGTGCCGTACGGCAGCAGCGGCAGCAGCCGCCCGAGCACCGCCGCGCCCGGACCCTCGGTCGGCGTCCCGGCCACGGTGCCGGTGGCGGCCGCCGCCCGGCGCATCCGCCGCGACGACCACCAGGCCAGCGCGAGCAACACGGCCAGCAGCACGCCGAACACCAGCGGCACCGGGCCGGACAGGCCGTCGCCGAGATGCCACCCCAGCGGTACGCCGGCCAGCCGCTCCCCCAGCAGCTGCGGAGCGCCGTCACCGGTGGCGAACACGCGGTACATGACCAGGAAGAACGGCGCCTGCAACAGCGCCGGCAGGCAGCCCGCGACCGGACTGGCCCCGGCGTTGCGGTAGAGCGCGAACACCTCGCTCTGGAGGCGGGCCGGGTCGTCGGCGTACCGGCGCTGGAGTTCCCGAACCTCGGGGGCGAGCGCGGTGCGACGCCGCTCCCCACGGACCTGGGCCACCGTCAGCGGCGAGATCAGCAGCCGGACGGCGACGGTGAACAGGACGATGGCGGCGGCCGTCGCGGCGCCGCCGGTGAGCGGGGCCAGGACGTCGGCGAGCCAGGTGACGACTGTGGCCGCGGCCGAGGCCGCGGAGTGCAACGGTGCGAAGGCGAGCATGGGTGGACCCCTCGGTGGCGATTCCGGATGTCCCGGACGGCGACGTGCCGCGCGGCGGGACGGATGACGACGGAATCGGCCGCGAAAGCCGGGGTGGAGGAACCGGCTGCCCGTCGACGCGGGCCGGGACGGCTACGCGGCCGAGGGGCGCAGGCCGGGCGCGCGAGGGCGCGGACGGCCCGGCGCGTCCGGGTCGACCTGCCGGGGCACCCCGCGACGGCGGGCCCGGGCCCGCAGCGCGGCGGCGAACCGGGTGCCGGGCGACGCGGGCAGCGCGCGGACCCGCAACGCGAGCAGGGTGGCGAGCAGCAGCGCGGCGGCGACGGCCGCGCCGGCGAGCAGCCCGGCCGGGCGGTCGGCGAACAGGGTGAGCGCGTACGCCCACGTGCCCGTCAGCACCGCCAGCATCCCCACCACGCGACCACGGTAGCCCGCCGTGTCACGCCCTGCTGCCCCGTTCGCGCACCGGCGGCGCGTGGCCGGACGACCCGAACGGGCGAACCGGCGCCGACACGCCCAGCGCCACGTTTCCCCAAACGGACACGGTGGGTAACAGGGCCTCGACCACGCGGCACGGTGCCGCGAGCGGTCCGGAGGAGACGGTGGTGACGATGAGCGGCTCAGTGGCGGAGCGGGAACGGAGCGCCGAGACCGGCGGGACCGACCTGCTGACAGTCGGCGTCGAGGAGGAGTTCCTGCTCGCCGACCCGCACACCGGCACCGCCGTGCCCGCCGTCGACCTGGTCATGGAGCAGGTGCCGGCGGAGCTGCGCGGCCAGGTGGAACGCGAGTTCCAGACCAGCCAGATCGAGATCGGCAGCCCGCCCGGGCTCGACCTGTCCTCGATCCGGCACTCCCTGTCGATGCTCCGCGCCGCGCTGGCCGACGCGGCCGAGCGGGCCGGCGTACGGCTGCTCGCGATCGGCACCGGACCGGTCGACGGGCCGGTGCCGGCGGTGGTGGACAAGCCCCGCTTCGACCGGATGATCGAGCGGTTCCGGCTGCTGGTGCCCGGTCCCGGCAACAACGGCATGCACGTGCACGTCGGCATCCCCGACCCGGACACCGGCGTGCAGGTGCTCAACCACGTCCGGCCGTGGCTGCCGATCCTGCAGGCGGTCACCGCGAACTCCCCGTTCGCCCGCAGCGAGGACACCGGGTACGCGAGCTGGCGCTCGGTCGAGTGGGAACGCTGGCCGTCGGTCGCGCCCACCCCGTACCTGGAGTCGCACGAGCACTACGAGCGGCTGATCCGTCAGCTCATCGCCAGCGGCGTGATGCTGGACGAGGGAATGCTCTACTGGTACGCCCGGCTCTCCGCCAAGTACCCCACCGTGGAGATCAGGATCGGCGACGTCTGCCCGACTGTGGACGACGCGGTGCTCGTCGCCGCGCTGGTCCGCGCGCTCGTGGCGACCGCGCTCACCGACATCGCCGCCGGCCGTCCCGCCGTCAACACCGACCACCACCTGCTCGTCGCGGCGCACTGGCGGGCCGCCCACGACGGGCTGGAGGGCGAGGGCGTCGACCTGACCGACGGTGAGCTGCGCCCGGCGTGGGAGCTGCTGGACCGGCTGGTCGACCGGCTGCGCCCGGAACTGGAGCGGCACGGCGACCTCGACCGGGTGACCGACCTGCTGGGCGGGCTGCGCCGGCACGGCAGCGGCGCGGCCCGGCAGCGGGCGGTGTTCGCGCGTACCGACAGCCTCGTCGACGTGGTCACGGACGTGGCACGCCAGACCCGTGGCTGAGCGACCGCACGGCCGGGTCCCGGCGTGACAGGATGAGCGGCGTGGCGGAGCGCATGATCGTCATCGGCGGCGACGCCGCCGGCATGTCGGCGGCGTCGCAGGCGCGGCGTCGCCGCGACCGGTCCGACCTGGAGATCGTCGCGTTCGAGCGGGGGCACTTCACCTCCTACTCGGCGTGCGGCATCCCCTACTGGGTCAGCGGCGTGGTGCAGGAGCGGGACCAGCTGGTCGCCCGCACCCCGGCCACCTTCCGCGACGAGTTCGACATCGAGGTCCGTACCCGGCACGAGGTCACCGCCATCGACCTGGACCGCCGCGAGGTGCTCGCGCGGGACCTGGACGGCGGCGGCGAGGTCCGCGCCGGTTTCGACACCCTGGTGTACGCCACCGGCGCGTCCCCCGTGCAACCGGACTGGACGCGCGACGACGTGGCCGGGGTGTTCGGCGTGCAGACGCTCGACGACGGCGCGGCGCTCATCGACTGGCTGGAGAGCGAGCCCCGGCCCCGGCGCGCGGTGGTGGTCGGCGGCGGCTACGTCGGCGTCGAGATGGCCGAGGCGCTCGTGCAGCGCGGGCTCTCCGTCCAGCTCGTCGAGCAGGCCGACCAGCCGATGGCCACTGTCGACCCGGACATGGGCGAGCTGGTGGCCGAGGCGATGCGCGCCACCGGCATCGGCGTCCGTACCGGCCTCACCGTCACCGGGCTGGAGGAACGGGACGGCCGGATCTCCGCTGTGGTCACCGACGAGGGGCCCGTCCCGGCGGACGTCGTGGTGCTGGGTCTCGGGGTACGCCCCAACACCGCGCTCGCCGAGGCCGCCGGCCTGCCGATCGGCCCCTCCGGCGGCGTCCGGACGGACCGCCGGATGCGGGTGCCGGGCGCGCCCGGCGTCTGGGCGGCGGGTGACTGCGTGGAGTCCCTGCACCGGGTCAGCGGCATGCCCGTGCACGTGCCGCTCGGCACGCACGCCAACAAGCAGGGCCGGGTCGCCGGCATCAACATCGGCGGCGGGTACGCCACCTTCCCCGGCGTGATCGGCACCGCCGTCACCAAGGTCTGCGATCTGGAGGTGGGCCGCACCGGGCTGCGCGAGCGGGACGCGCTGGAGGCCGGCTTCGAGTTCGTCACAGTGCTGGCGCAGTCGACGAACCGGGCCGGCTACTACCCCGGCTCCCGGCCGATGACCGTCAAGCTGCTCGCCGAGCGGCCCAGCGGGCGGTTGCTCGGGGCGCAGATCGTCGGCTGGTCCGAGGCGGCCAAGCGGATCGACGCGCTCGCCGTGGCGCTGTGGAACGGCATGACAGTGGACGAGATGACCGCGCTCGACCTAGGGTACGCGCCGCCGTACGCCCCGGTGTGGGACCCGGTGCTGATCGCCGCCCGCAAGGCCGTAGACGCCCTCGCCGCTGTGTAAGGAAGGGCCCCCTATTAACGCCTCCGGTAGAGGAAGGGCCCCTTCTTAACACCCGGAATTGTCGGTGCCCGGCGTTAGCGTGTGCGCGCTGCCGGTCCGGCACTTCCCCTTGGAGGTATACCCCCATGTCCCAGGAGACGACCTACCTCGAACTGTCCGAAGTGGACGGTGGAGCGCACAAGTTCTACGAGGTGGTGGTCGACGACACCGCGATGACCGTGCGCTACGGGCGCATCGGCGACCAGGGCCAGGTGAAGACGAGCACCTACCCGGACAACGCCCGCGCCCGCGCCGCCGCCGCGAAGAAGATCGGCGAGAAGGTCCGCAAGGGGTACGCCCCGGCGGTGCCCGGCGTACGCCAGAAGCGGACGGTCTCGCGCCGGCAGATCGTCAGCACCCGCTCCACCGCCCGCACCGCGCCGGTCCTCTGGCGGTACGCCTCGGGCGCCCCCGCCTTCGGCATCTTCGTCGACGACCGGCACTGCATGGTCGGCAACGAGCACGGCGTGATCACCACGCTCGACCACGAAGCCCGGCTGGTCAACCAGGTCCGGCTGCCCGACGGGGTGAAGTGCATCGTCGCCGACGACGCCTGGGTCTACGCCGGCTGCGACGACGGAAACGTCTACGACCTGTCCGGCAAGGTGCCGCGCGCGGCGTACGCGATCGCGCCCGAGATCGACATCTACTGGCTGGACATCCACGACGGCGTGCTGGGCGTGTCCGATCGCGACGGCGGCATCTCGGCGGTCGACCACGAGGACGAGTTCCTCTGGCGCCGGCCGGGGCGGGGCCGGTCCGCGTGGATGGTGCGCTGCGACGCCGATGCGATCTACCACGGCCACTCGCAGGGGTCACCGGCTACGACTGGCGTACCGGTCGGGAACTGTGGCACACCGGCACCGGGGCGGTCCTGTTCGGGTGGCAGGAACGCGACGCCGTGTTCGCCGGCACCGGCACCCGCGAGGTGGTCCGCCTGCGCAAGGACGGCCGGGCCGAGCAGGTCTACCGCTGCGACTCGGCGGTCTTCTCCTGTGCCACCGCCGAGGGCGGCCGGTACGTGTTCGCGGGCGACAGCGCGTCCTCGATCTACTGCTTCGACCAGGCCGGCAACCGGCTGTGGAAGCTGGGCACCGGCTGCGGCTCGGCGTACTCCATGCAGTACCACGACAACCGGCTCTACGTGGTCACCACGAGCGGCCATCTGGCCTGCATCGACGCCAGCGAGACGGCGATCCGGGCGGCCGAGGCGGGCAACGTGCCGGACGTGGTCGACGTCAAGGCACCGGCCCGGATGCCCGAGCCGGCCGCCTGGACGTCGGTCGAGGTGACCACCGACGACCGCGACGGCGTGCTGGTGCAGTGCGTCGAGCAGGGCGGCCGGCTGCGCGTCCACGTCCTGGCCGACGGCTACCGGCGGGACTGGCCGGTGCAGTTCCCCAAGGGCATCCGCGAGCCGGGCGCACGCTTCCTGGTCACCGAGGTCCGCGAGTCTGGCCGGGGCGGCTTCTACCGGGCGTACGGGGACATCCGCCGGCTGCGGTGAGCCGCCGGCCGATCATCCCGGCAAATCGACCGGCCGACGGGGCAGCCGGCATCGCATCGACGGAGTACGGTGCCGATAAGACGACTCTCCGTTGCGGATCGTCCTCGGAAGGGGCACCGACATGCGAGTGTGGCGCGTGGCTGCGACGGCCCTCCTCCTGCTGCCCGGCGGCGCCCTCGTCGCCGCGCCGCCCGCAACCGCCGCGCCTCCTCCGACCGCCACACCTTCCCCGACCGCCACACCTTCCCCGGCCGCCACGCCTTCCCCGGCCGCCGCGGCGGACCAGACGCCACCGGTGCTTGTGGACGTCACGGTCTCCCCCGACGCGGTCTCCGTCGCGGGCGTCGACCTGGTGCCGGTGACGGTGAGCGCGCACCTGACCGACGACACCGGTGTCATCCGGGCCTCCGAGATGGCCAACGGCAACATGCCCTACGTCGGTCTGCGCCTCGTCGGCACGGACCGCACCGACGGCGCCGAGTTGTCGCTCACCGCCGGCACCCCGCAGGACGGCACCTGGAGTGCGACGATCCACGTGCCGTCGACCTGGAACGGCACCTGGGAGGTCCACCATCTGGTGGCGACGGACGCCGCCTGGAACCGGCTCGACGTCGACCCGTCCGCCTCGGCGGACACCAGGCTGAAGGTCACCGGCACCCACCGGCCCGCGGTCACCATGCGTTTCACCCCGAACCCGCTGGTCGGTGACGGGCCGCTGACCGTGGCGGGAAGGTTCTACTACGAGGACACCGGCGAGGGCATCGCCAACCAGCCGATCTTCTTCGGCACCGACAACCTCTGCGTCGAGTATCACAGCGAGCCCAACGGCACCACCAAGGCCGACGGCACGTTCTCCCGGACCTATCCGAAGGGCGACCGCTATCTCAAGTGCGTCGGCATCATCCGTCCGTCCCCCTCGGAGATCTCACCGCGCTACATCGTCGTCGCGGCCGACCATCCCCGGGTGAAGCCGACAGTCACGGCGAAAGCGAACCGCACCACTGTCAGGCCCGGCACCACAGTCACCTTCACCGGCGTGGTCAAGCCCGACGACAGCATCGACATCGAACTCCAGCAACTCCAGGGCAGGACGTGGCGGAAGGTAGCCGCCGGCTGGGCGCACGGCGATAACAACGCGTACCGCATCGCCATCGTGCTGAAGACGCCCGGCACCTTTCGCTACCGCGTGGTCGTCCCGAACGGAGACCCGGCGCTGGTCGGCGTGTCCGAGGTGGTCACCGTACGCGTGGCGGCACCCAGCAGCGAGCCCTCGCCGGGCGGTGGCGGAGGCGGTGGCACCGTCGGAGGCGGAGGCACCGGAGGGCTGCCGATCACAGGTCCCGCCACCGCGCCGCTGGTGGCCGGCGGTACGGCTCTCCTGGTCGTCGGTGCCGCTCTGATGCTGCTGGCCCGCCGGCGCCGACCGACCCCGACCCCGACCCCGACCAGGCGATAGACCAACGGGCGGTAGGCCGGGCAGGACGACTGTCCCGGACGGACGGACGGACGGACGGGCGGACGGAAGGCCGGGCGGACGGACGGGCGGGCGAAAGGCCGGGCGGACGGAAGGCCGGACAGGCAGAATGCCGACGGGTACCGGGCCGGGCACGACGACTGCCCCGGCCCGGCTCCCCGGCGCCGAGTCACACCGTCGCCGGTCCGCAAGCTAGCGAGGATCTCGGCGTCGACTCAGCTGGCGCGGCACGGCCAGCACCGAGCGCGGCACCCCTCGCCCCCGCCCGCACCCGCACCCGCACCCGCACCCGCACCCGCACCCCTCAACGCCGGCCCGCTGATCAAGGAGTTAGGGGCAGATTCCTGGCGCTCCGGTGACACGAACTCCTTGGTCAACGCCGGTGCCGAGTGGTGCCCGCAGGCCGACAGCCGCGATCCAGCTTGATCAACACCAGCTCGCCGGAGTGGCGGCATCAACAGCTCTGCGATACCACCATCTCGGCGAGCTGGTGTTGATCATGGACGATGATGCCGCCACTTCGGAGAGATGCAGTCGATCAAGCCACGGCGGGGGTCTTCTGTTCGGCTTGTCCGCGTCCAGTGAGCGCGCTGATGGGGATCTTGGAGGATTCAGGCCCACCGGGGACGTTCCGGGAGTCGAAGACGCTGACACGATCACAGTCGGGCTGATCTTGCCTCGCCGGTCACGCCGGCGATGGCCGGGCGGCCGCGAGCGGCGTCTCCTCTGCGTGCGCGTCGCACATGCCGCGAAACGTCCTCGCCAGCGAGCAGGTTCGGCGCACCCGGGAGAGGGCCGGGCGGCGCCGGGTGCTTCGCTCGGCCAGGATGACCGGATGCGGTGTGACATTCCCGAGAGCCTGCGCTGGGTCGAGCGGACGGAGACCGGGCGGGCGTGGCTCGCGGAGCTGCCGGACCAGCTCGCCACGTGCGTCGCGCGGTGGGAGCTGACGGTCGGGCCGCCGTTCGGGTACGCGTTCGCGTCCCTGGCGCTGCCCGCGACGCTGCCCGACGGGACGCGAGCGGTGCTGAAGCTCCAGTACCCGGACGACGACAGCCGTCACGAGGCCACCGCGTTGGCGCACTGGGACGGCCGGGGCGCGATCCGGCTGCTCGCCCATGACGCGAGCCGGCGCGCGCTGCTGGTCGAGCGCTGCGACCCCGGCACCCCGCTGTACGGCCTGCCGCTCGACGCCGCGCTGGACGTGGCGGTCGGTCTGCTGCCCCGCCTCGGGGTGCCGGCCGGACCGCCGTTCACTCCGCTCGCCGAGGAGGCGGCCGGCTGGGCGGAGCGGATGCCGGGCAACTGGCAGCGGGCCAACCGCCCGTACGAGCGGCGGCTGCTCGACGCCGCGCTGGGGCTGCTCGCCGACCTGGCGCCGAGCCAGGGTGAGCAGGTGCTGGTCAACCAGGACCTGCACGCCGGCAACGTCCTGGCGGCCGGACGCGAGCCGTGGCTGGTCATCGACCCGAAGCCGCTGGTCGGCGAGCGGGAGTTCGCGGTGGTGCCGCTGGTGCGCGGCGCCGAACTGGGCCACTCCCCCGCGGCGGTCCGGCACCGGCTCGACCGTCTCAGCGCCGAGCTGGGCCTGGACCGGGAACGGGTACGCGGCTGGGCGATCGGCCAGACGGTGGCCTGGAGCATCGGCGGCGACCAGGTCTTCCCCGGCAACGTCGAGGCGGCCCGCTGGCTGCTCGACGAGATGTGAGTCAGCCCGCCTGGCAGGTGGGGCACCAGTACAGGTTGCGTCCGGCCAGCGTGCCACGCCTCACCTCGGTGCCGCAGACGTGGCAGGGCGCGCCGGGGCGGCGGTAGACGTACACCTCGCCACCGTGCCGGTCGACGCGCGGTGCCCGGCCGGTGACCTCGGGCAGGTCGGCGTCGCGCACCGTGTCGATCCGGCCCCGCTCGACCGCGCGGGTCATCAGCGTCACCAGGTCCGCCCAGAGTTCGGCCCAGCCGCCCGCGCTCAGGTCGCGGCCGGGCAGCAGCGGCGGCAGGCCGGCCCGGAACAGCGCCTCGGTCACGAAGATCAGGCCGGTGCCGGCCACCACCGACTGGTCCAGCAGCAGTGCGGCGAGCGGGGTGGGGCTGCGCCGGATCCGCGCGTACGCCCGGTCGGGGTCGGCGTCGGCGCGCAGCGGGTCCGGTCCGAGCCGGTCGCGCAGCGCCGCCACCTCGGGCGGGGTCAGCAGTTCGCAGGCGGTCGGGCCGCGCAGCTCCAGCCAGTTCCGGTCGCTGTGCAGGCGCAGCCGCACCTGCCCGACCGGGGCCGGCGGATCCCCGGGCCCGTCGGCGAACTTCCCGTACAGACCCAGGTGTACGTGCAGCGTCATCTCGCCGGCGTAGTGGTGCAGCAGGTGCTTGCCGTACGCCTCGGTGCCGTCCAGGACGGTGCCGCTGAGGCGGGCCGCGCCTTCGGCGAAGCGCCCCTGCGGGCTGTCTGCGTGCACCTTGTCGCCCACGAACATCTCGGCGTGCCGGGCGGCGAGGCGGTGGATGGTGTGTCCCTCTGGCACAACGGCCAAGCGTAGCCAGCGGATCGTACCGCCGGCGACTTCGGGTCCTGGGACGACATTGAATCGATGTTCGTCGACTGAAAGACTGGCGGCGGTAGCGCTCGGGAGCCAGTGCGAGCTGCTCGATCTCGCCGGAGGGACAAGCGCGGGGTGATGTGCCACCCCGGTGCCGGGCAGTCGTTCCGGCATTCCGCCGTGCCGCTACGGCGGCGACATCGCGGTCCACCACCACTCCGGCGCCGACCGCCCCCGGCGCCCCCAGCTCGGGAGAAACAGATGCTCCGTACGCTCGGCGCGACACTGGCCGCCGCCCTCGCCCTCACCGGCCTGGCCGCCTCGGCCGGCGCCGACCGGTCGCCCGCCACCACGACGATGACGCTCACGGCGGCGACGCCGACCCCGACGCCCACGTTCGCGTGCCCGCCGGCGCTGCCGGTGACCGGCCAGGTGACCGGGGCCACCACGACCAGCGTCACCATCACCTACTGGATGGTGCTCAGCCCGCCCTGCGGCTACGACCCGCCGCTCCTCGTCAGCCTCTTCGCCAGCCGGGAGGACGCCACCGCGTGGCGCGACCCGGTGGCCGAGGCGGTCACCGGGCCGGAACGGTCGGGGAAGGTGACGATCGACGGCCTGACCCCTGGTACCGAGTACTGGTTCCGCTTCGGCGACACCAAGGGCGGGCGGGACCCGTACGTGATCGGCGGACCGGCGCGCACGCTGTCGCTCTGCTCCGCGACGGCCACCATCGACAGCAGGTGGGGCAGCGGCTTCGTGGCCACGGTGACGGTCCGCAACGACGGCGCCGAGCCGGTACCAAGCTGGCTGGTCTCGTGGCGGTGGTCCGGTGACGAGCGCATCCAGTCGATCTGGGGCGGGGTGGCCGAGGGCGCCGGCCAGGACGTCGCGGTCCGCAACGCCTCCTGGAACGGGACGCTGGCACCCGGCGCTTCGACCACGTTCGGCCTGCTCGTGGCGGCCGGCGTGACGCCCGCCGCCATCACACCGGTCTGCGGGCGGTGACCGCCATGGGGTGGACGACACGGCCCGGCGGCAGCGGCCGTCTGCTGGCGGCAGGGCTGGGGCTCGTCGTGGCCCTGGCGGCGACGGTGCTGGGACCGGCGGCGGGCGCGCTGGCGGCGCCGGTGACAGTCACGAACGGCACCCAGTTCACTGACACCACCGGCGCCGTGGTGCACGCCCACGGCGGCGGCGTGCTCAAGGTCGGCGACTACTACTACTGGTTCGGCGAGAACCGCAACCCGGACAACACGTTCCGGGCGGTCTCCGTCTACCGGTCGACGGACCTGCGCACGTGGGAGTTCCGCAACAACGTGCTCACCCAGGCGTCGGCCGCCGAGCTGCGGGTCGCCAACATCGAGCGGCCGAAGGTCATCTACAACGCCGGCACCGGCCGGTTCGTGATGTGGATGCACAAGGAGAACGGATCCGACTACAACGAGGCGCGGGCGGCGGTCGCCTCGTCGTCCACCGTGGACGGCAACTACACGTACCACGGCAGCTTCCGGCCGCTCGGGCAGCACATGTCCCGGGACATCACGCTCTACAACGACAACGGCACCGCGTACATGATCTCGGCGGCCGACGACAACTACGACCTGAACATCTACCGGCTCACGTCGGACTATCTCAACGTGGCCACCCTGGTGGGCAACTTCTGGGACGGCGCGCATCGCGAGGCGCCGGCGATGTTCAAGCGGGGCAGCACCTACTTCCTGCTGACGTCTGGGGCGACGGGCTGGAGCCCGAACCAGGCCCGGTACGCCACCGCGCCGAGCATCTCGGGCCCGTGGAGCGGCTGGACGGACGTGGGCAACGGCACCACGTTCAACTCCCAGCCGGCGTACGTGCTGCCGATCCAGGGCACCTCCGGCACCAGCTACCTCTATCTGGGTGACAGGTGGGCCGGGGCGTGGGGCGGCCCGGCCAACGACTCCCAGTACGTCTGGCTGCCGATCAGCTTCCCGACCGCCACCAGCATGAGCCTGACCTGGTATCCGTCCGTCACCATCGACGCGGCGGCGGGCACCGTCACCGGCAACTCCCCGGCGTACTACCGCGTCACGGCCCGGCACAGCGGCCGGGTGCTGGACGTGATCAACGGCTCCACCGCGAACAACGCCGAGGTCAAGCAGTGGAGCTGGAACGGCGGCGGGAACCAGAGGTGGGAGTTCCAGGACGCCGGCGACGGCTGGTTCCGCCTCGTCAACGCGGCGAGCGGAAAGTGTCTCGACGTCGCCAACGCGAGCACCGCCGACGGCGCCAACATCATCCAGTACACCTGCGGCAGCGGCGCCAACCAGCAGTGGCAGTGGGCCGCGCGCGACGGCTGGTTCCAGCTACGGGCCCGGCACAGCGGCAAGTGCCTGGACGTCGTCAACGCCGGCACCGGCGACGGCGCGGACGTCCAGCAGTACACCTGCGGCGCCGGCACCAACCAGCAGTGGTCACGCACCGTGTCCTGACCAGAGGCGATCTCCGCACGCTCCGGCCGGGTCGCCGGAGCGTGCGGAGCGGGTCGCGGGTGTCGATTTCGGCACACCTGGGTACTTCCTGCATGTCATGCGCGGCCTCCGCGCCTGGATCAGGAGGTGCCATCGTGAAGATCTTGTCCCGCCGGAACTCTCCGGCGACCAGTACCGATACCAACGGCGACGGCGTCGTCGACGAGCGCGACCGGACTGCCGAGCAGCCGGCCGACCGGCCCGTGGTCACCGACCGCGACGAGGAGCGGACCACGTACCGCAGCGCCGCCACCGCCACCGACGACGAGCGCGCCCGGGACGCGGCGACCGACCGGGACGCACGCGACCTCGGCGCGGCCACCGACGGCCGGACGGCGACCACCACGACCGACGGCCGGATCGCGGCGGCCGACGACGAGCGGGACGCGGAGGCGCGGCGGCGGGCGGCGGACCGGGGCGCGGCAGCGCGTGCGGTCACCGGCCGCCGGACCGATGCCGACACGCGGACCGTTCCGGTGACCGACGCGCGGACCGCCGGCGCGGCGCCGGTCGCCGAGCGCACCACCGACCTGGACCGCGACGGCCGCACCGACCGCACCGACCTGGACCGGGACGGCCGCCCCGACGGTACGGACACCGACGGCGACGGCCGGGTGGACCGCCCGGAGCCGTACACCACGAAGCGTCCCCGGGCCAGCCTGCTCGCCACGCTCGGCCTGATCGTGTCGGTGGTCGGCGCGCTGTTCGTGCTCTCCGGCACGCTCGCCGGGTACGGCATCGGCGTCGGCGCGGCCGGCGCGGTGCTGGCCGTGCTGGGTCTGATCGCCACCCGTCGCCGGCACGTGGCGGGCAAGACCGACGCGCTCATCGGCATCGCGGTCGGCCTGGCCGCCGTGGTGCTCGGCATCGTGGCGATGACCGGCCAGTTCGACTGGCCGACCACCGACGGCGACTGGGTGGGCCGCTTCCGCGAGTGGCTTGATTCACAGTTTGGCAGCTGGTTCTGACGGGCACTGTCCCGATCGCCGGCAGGGCCGGCCAGCCCGATCAGTTCTGGTGGTTCACCGGCCGGGCAACACCTCTTTCGGGGGCGGCGGTTCGCCGCCCCCGAAGTGTGTCCGGCGTCGACGCAATGATCGTTCGCTGCTGACCGGTTCAACGCAACGATTCGCTGCCGAACGCAACTTCTCGCGGTGGATATCGTCTACCCGGGCCGCATAACGTTGGACCACGGCGCCAGCCCGTGGGCCGACGGTGGCCGGGCGCGCCCGACTCTGGGAGCACGACATGACGATGGACGCCATCCGCCAGCGCTTTCTGATGTGCCGGCCGACGTACTTCGCCGTCGACTACGCGATCAACCCGTGGATGGACCCCACCGCCCCGGTCGACGCCGACCTGGCGATCCGGCAGTGGGAGCAGCTTCGCCGCACGTACCTCGACCTGGGCCACGAGGTCGAGCTGATCGAGCCGGTCGCCGGCCTGCCGGACATGGTCTTCGCCGCCAACGGCGGCACCGTGATCGACGACAAGGCCATGGCGGTGCAGTTCCGCGACCCGCAGCGCGCCGACGAGGCGCCCGCGTACCGGGCCTGGTTCGAGGCCGCCGGCTTCGAGATGTACGACCCGAAGCACGTCAACGAGGGCGAGGGCGACGTCCTGCTGGCCGGTGACCACCTGCTCGCCGGCACCGGGTTCCGCACCGCGCACGCCTCGCACGCGCAGCTCCAGGAGACCTTCGGCTATCCGGTGGTGACCATGCAGCTGGTGGACCCCCGCTTCTACCACCTGGACACCGCGCTCACCGTGCTCGACGAGCGCACCGTGGCGTACCTGCCGGAGGCGTTCTCCCCCGGCAGCCGGGCGGTGCTGCGCCGGCTGTTCCCGGACGCGGTCCACGCCACCATGGCCGACGCCGAGGTGCTGGGGCTGAACGCGGTCAGCGACGGCCGGCACGTGGTGCTGCCCGCGCAGGCCACCGACCTCGCCGCGAAGCTGCGCGACCGGGGCTACGAGACCATCGGGATCGACCTGTCCGAGCTGCGCAAGGCCGGCGGCGGACCGAAGTGCTGCACGTTGCGACTCCGTCAGGGAAAGGCGAGCAAGTGATCATCGACGACATGCTGCGGACTCCGTCCGCGGTCCGGGACGCGGAGCGTCACACGGCGCACAACTACCACCCGCTGCCCGTGGTGATCTCGTCGGCCGAGGGCGCCTGGCTGACCGACGTGGACGGCCGCCGCTACCTGGACTGCCTGGCCGGATACTCGGCGCTGAACTTCGGCCACCGGCATCCGAAGCTGATCGAGGCCGCGCACGCGCAGCTCGACCGGCTCACGCTCACCAGCCGCGCGTTCATCCACGACCAGTTCGCCGACTTCTGCCGGGAGCTGGCCGCGCTCTGCGGCAAGGACCTGGTGCTGCCGATGAACACCGGCGCCGAGGCGGTGGAGACCGGCATCAAGGTCGCCCGCAAGTGGGGCTACCAGGTCAAGGGCGTCACGCCGGGCCAGGCCAACATCGTGGTGGCGGAGGGCAACTTCCACGGCCGTACGACCACCATCGTCAGCTTCTCCACCGACGAGGACGCGCGGGCCGACTTCGGGCCGTACACCCCGGGTTTCACAGTGGTCCCCTACGGCGACCTGGCCGCGCTGACCGCGGCGATCGACGAGAACACGGTGGCCGTGCTGCTGGAGCCGATCCAGGGTGAGCAGGGCGTCGTGGTGCCGCCGGAGGGCTACCTGCCGGGCGTGCGCCGGGTCTGCACCGAGCGCAACGTGCTGTTCGTGGCCGACGAGATCCAGTCGGGTCTGGGGCGCACCGGCGCGACGTTCGCCTGCGAGCACGAGGGCGTCGAGCCGGACATGTACCTGCTGGGCAAGGCGCTCGGCGGCGGCATCGTGCCGGTGTCGGCGGTCGCCGCGAACGCCGACGTGCTCGGCGTGCTCCAGCCGGGCCAGCACGGCTCGACGTTCGGCGGCAACCCGCTGGCCTGCGCGGTCGCGACCGAGGTGGTCCGGCTGCTGGCCACCGGCGAGTTCCAGCGGCGCTCGGCCGAGCTGGGCGAGCGGCTGCACGCCGGCCTGCGCGGCCTGATCGGCAAGGGCCTGGTGGCGGTACGCGGGCGCGGCCTGTGGGCCGGGCTGGACATCGACCCGGCGCTGATGACCGGCCGGCAGGCGTGCGAGCTGCTGATGGAGCGGGGTGTGCTGGCCAAGGACACGCACGGCTCGACCATCCGGCTCGCCCCGCCGCTGGTGATCACCGAAGAGGAGATCGACCACGCGGTGGCGCAGCTCGCCGCCGTGCTGGCCGCCTGAGGCCGTACGCGAGAAGGCGCCGGGACCACGACGGTCCCGGCGCCTTCGCGTGCGGTCACTGGCGTGGCAGCCGCATCGCCATGGTCGGCGCCTCGGCCATCACCGAGTTCGGGGTGTACGTGGCGTCGCTGCTCATCTGGGCGGCGCGACCCACCTGCACGCCCGGGTACAGCTCGATCAGGTCGCCCTCGGCGAGCACCCGGGACTGCTGCGGCGGCAGGGCGATCCGCTCGTTCTCCGCCATCGAGCCGCCCGGTCGTACGCCGGAGCCGTTGGTGCTGGTGTCGGTCACCACCACCTCGCCCACGCGCAGCTCCAGCCGGATGTGGCTGCGGCTGATCCAGCGCCGCGCCTCGTCGTTGAGCCACTGGCCCAGGGTCACCGCGCCCGGCCCCTCCGGCGCCCGGCCGACCGGCACCGGCTCGGTCTCGGTGAGCACGAACCGCTTACGCACCAGCCCGCCGATGCGCACCGCGAGCACCTCGGTACGCGGGCGCGGACCGGCGTCGGAGAGCCGCGCGCCGTGCCGGGGGCAGGTCGGCGCGCCGGTGCGCAGCGTGGGCGGCGGCTGCTCGGCCGGCACCCGGTCCACTGCCGCCAGGTCGGCGAACGCGCCGCCGCCCCCGCCGCCGCCGAACAGCGCGCAGCCCGGCTCGGGGCAGCGCCACTTCCGGGAGAGCAGCTTGACGCCCGCCGGTGAGCGGCTGCCGGTGGCCGGGTCCTGGCCGCCGCCGACGTGCGCGATGAAGACCGGCCCACCGGCGCCGGGCACCGGGGCGAGCACGCGCCCGGCCTGCCCGAGCCACGGGTACCGGCCGACCAGCCCGTCCAGCCGGGCCCGGGTGAGCACCGGCAGGCCCAGCAGGTCGGCGACCTCCAGCATCCGGTCACCGGGCTGGTCGAGCACCTCCACCAGGCCGTCGTCGGCCCAGCGGCGCACGACCATCCGCTCGTTGGAGGTCAGGTCGGCGTCGGACAGCAGCGCCCGGTGCACGATCGCGTAGACCGGGACGCTGTCCTCACCGATCTGCCGGGACAGCGCGTCGATCACCATGCCGAGCCGCAGCAGGCTGGCCGGCCGACCGCCGTCCAGGTTCTGCCAGCGGATGACCTCGGCCAGGTCGACCACGGCCCGGGCCAGCGACGGATCGGTGCAGACCCGTCCCTCGATGGCGTCGAGCACCTTGCTGATCTCGAATCTCATGCCGCAGCTCCGCACGATGTCGTCCCGTGACGCGGCCGGGGCGGTTCGCCCTGCCGCGCCGCGCGCCACCACCGTGGCGCGCCCTCCACCATGCGACGACCCTACCGGCAGCCGGCCGGGTCAGCCCGCGCGCAGCGGGCGGCCGACGTCGTGCAGGTGCGCCAGCGCCTGCCGGTACGACTCGATCAGCCCGGTTTCCGCGTACGGGACGCCCTGCTCGGCGCAGTACGCCATGACCAGCGGCCGGGCGCGGCGCAGGTTGGCGCGGGGCATGTTCGGGAAGAGGTGGTGCTCGATCTGGTAGTTCAGGCCGCCGAGCGCCAGGTCGACGATCCGGCCACCGCGTACATTGCGCGAGGTGAGCACCTGCTTACGCAGGTAGTCGAGGTCGTCCTCGTCGGTCGGCATCGGCATGCCCTTGTGGTTCGGGGCGAACGCGCAGCCCATGTAAAGCCCCCACAGTCCCTGGTGCACGGCGGCGAACAGCAGCGCCTTGCCCGGTGACATCACCGCGAACAGCAGCCCGAGGTAGCCGGCGGCGTGCGCGGCGAGCAGCAGTCCTTCCACCGCGCGGTGCCGCATCGGCACCCGCCACCGCCCGTCCGGCTCCCGGCCGACGAGCGCCCGCACGCTCGCCACGTGCAGCGCCAGCCCTTCCAGCAGCAGCAGCGGGAAGAACAGCCACGCCTGGCGGCGGGCCATCCACCGGCTCAGGCCGCGCGTGGCGGTGGCCTGCTCGTACGTCCAGACCAGCGCGCCCGCGCCGACGTCCGGGTCCTCGTCGGCGTGGTTCGGGTTGGCGTGGTGGCGGTTGTGCTTGTCCACCCACCAGCCGTAGCTGAGCCCGACGGCGAGGTTGCCGGCGACCAGCCCGGCCGCCTCGCTGGGCCCGCGCCGCCGGAACATCTGCCGGTGCCCGGCGTCGTGGCCGAGGAACGCCACCTGAGTGGTCGCCACCGCCATCACCACTGCCAGCGGCAACTGCCACCACGAGTCGCCGACGAGCGCCACCACGACCCAGCCGGCCACGAAGGCGCCCAGGGTGAGCGCGATCCGCAGCGCGTACCGGCCGGGCCGCCGCTCGAGCAGTCCCGCCCCGGCGATCCGGCGGGACAACCGCGCGTAGTCGCTGCCCCGCCGTGCCGCGGGTTCCGTCGACGTGGGAGAAGTCATGTCGCCCCCGATGCCGCGAGCCACGCCTCGTACGCGACTCTCCGTCACCGATTCTGCCAATGACGGTCGCGGTGGGTAATCCCGCATACCCCCGACTCGAAGGTGGTGCTGTCCCTACCCCTCCGGGCCGGAGCAGGGCAAACGATCTTCGTCACACCGCGGCGAGCCCGTGCAGCGGTGGGCGCACCCACTCTGAGCAGCTAATCTGTACGTAAAGATGAGGGCCATTCATCCGAACGGTCAGGTGCGCAGGGCGCACGGTCATCGACAGACGGGAGACATCGCGGTGCGTGGATTGACAGACAAGGTGGTGCTCGTGACGGGCGGCGGCTTCAGCCCCGACCAGGTCGGCTCCGGACTCGGCATGTCCATGTGCGTCGAGCTGGCCGCCGAGGGCGCGAAGGTCGTCGTCTCCGACCTCTCCCTGGAGCGCGCCGAGGCGACAGTCACACGCGTCAAGGAAGCCGGCGGCGACGCGGTGGCGGTGGCGTCCGACGTCACCGACGAGGACTCGGTACGCGCCATGGTGAGCGCCGCCCTCGACGCGTACGGGCGCATCGACGTGCTGGTGAACAACGCCGGCGTGTTCGGCGCGTACGTGCCGCTGCTGGAGATTGAGAACAGCCAGTGGGACCGCGTCATGGAGGTCGATCTGAAGGGCGTCTTCCTCGCCACGAAGGCCACGCTGCCGCACATGCTGGAGCGCGGCAAGGGCGTCGTGATCAACGTGTCGTCGGCGTCCGGCCTGGTCGCCAGCGAGGTCGGCGCGGAGTACACCACCGCCAAGCACGGTGTCATCGGGCTCACCAAGCAGATCGCCTACGACTACGGCCACAAGGGCATCCGCGCGGTCGGCATCGGCCCCGGCGTCATCAAGACCGCCGCCTTCGAGGGCGCGGAGATCACCAGCGACTTCCCGTTCTACGACCTGACCATGCAGGCCCCCGCCGGCCGGTACGGCGAGCCGCACGAGATCGCCCGCGCGGTCTGCTTCCTCGCCAGCGACGACGCGTCGTTCATCCACGGCCACACCATCCCGGTCGACGGTGGTTCGCCGATCAGGTGAGACGAACGGGCCGGCCCGGGCACCGGCCCTTGTGACAGACGGACCGCCTGCGCCGACCACCGCGATGACTGCACGTACCAGTTGCACCAGATGGACGGCGGCAGCGCTCTTACCTGATCCGAGTCCGAGCTCCCAGCCGATGTCGAGTCCTCGGTCAGACCCTCTCTTCCCCAGGCCACCGAGAGCACCCGCGGCGAGCCTCAGGGCGACTTCCAGGTCCAGTTGACATCGGGGGTGGTGGTCGTTCGATCGGGCACCGCGGCAGCTGGTCCCCGGGCAAACGGCGGGACGGCCTGCTGGAGGCAGACCGTCCCGCTACGGCAGTGACCTGTGTGGGAGCTAGACCGACTCGGGTGTCACCCAACCACCCGCGTCTTCGAACTCGTCACAGCCGTCATGCTCGAACTGCACTCGACCATCGAATGGGGATTCACCATTGGCGCAGGCACCGTAATCAGAGCCCAGCTCACCCGCCAGAGGAAACCAGAACCGGCATGACCCGCATTGCTCGTCATACCATCTCTCCAGGTAGCCGGCCGCCGCGGTGTCGCGGTTGCGACGGGCTACCCACCTCCGATGTATCTGGTCAAGAATCTTCGCATCGTGTGCCACGTGCCGCTCGGTCATCTCACCCACCGCCCAGAATACGAGCAATACCGCTGGAGGTCGTGACCCTTCTGTCGATGTTAATTGCCGCCTGCCCGAATCCTCCGTCCATTTGACGGCCTCGGTCTCGGGTGATTACCCGGGCATCGAGCTGCTGCGCGAGCTGGTTCAGCTGAGGATCCTTGGTGCCGTTCAGACCCATCTCGTCCACGCTTCGCACATTGAACCCCTGCTGACGTAGTTGCCCCGCGAACTTTGGCGACATGTTCTCGTCAAGGATATAGCGTTGTCCGCCACCACTGAACCCTGCCTTCTTGGCGAGAAGATCCCGCATAGCGCCGGACATTTCAGCTGGGCCACAGTTGTGGACAAGTACAGCGGCGGAACCGGCGAGCACATAGTACGTGTGAATGTCCTCGACAGTGAGGTTGTGGACCGTGGCGTGCTCGGTCCACTGACGCGTACCCACCACCCTGAGCTCGCGGCCGTCGTCGGTGATCACCTGGTCGCCGCCGAGCAGCTGTCCGGCCTCGATGTACCGCTGCTCGTCGTCCACCCAGAACGGGTGACCCGCGGTCGCGGTGATGTCGGCGGTCTCGTCGCCGTCGGCACCGTCCACGTCCACCGTGACGGCCACGAGGTCACGCTGACCCTCGCCCTCGATCAGCCTGGTCACCGGTTTGGCTGCGGTCTCTCCCGTCTCCGGCGAACTGGCCAGCACCAGATCATCGAGGGTGACGTCCTCGATCGCCTTGGTGCTGCCGTCGGCCATCAGCACCTGGGTGCCCGGCACGAAACTGTTGTTCAGGCAGTTCCCGCCAGCCCGAGAGGCACCGCCACCGGCCTCGGCCCGGGCACCGCCCTTGCCGGCGCCGGTTCGTACGCCGCCCTTGGCCAGGTCACC
This sequence comes from Micromonospora sp. LA-10, assembly GCF_051853095.1. Taxonomy (NCBI): domain Bacteria; kingdom Bacillati; phylum Actinomycetota; class Actinomycetes; order Micromonosporales; family Micromonosporaceae; genus Micromonospora; species Micromonospora sp. LA-10. The sequence goes on along the minus strand of NZ_CP195710.1, from coordinate 4,753,523 downwards.
GGCGCCCGCTCCGCCGGCACCCTTCGCGCCGCCGGCACCCTTGGCCCCGCCGGCCCCGCGGCCGCCGGCCGCGATGCTGAAGGCGTCGAACAGCAGGTGACCGGCCGCCCTTCCGGGATGCCCTGACTTGACATCGTTTGTCAGCCCGTCCGCCCAGTCCTGGACGGCCTGACCCGGGTTGCTGAACGTCTTCTTAGCCGCGTCGCCGCGGGCCTTGCCCCGACTCTGCGCCGCCTCGCTGGTGTCCTTGTCGACCAGTGGGTTGCCACCGACCGCGGTGTCGTAACCGATCTGCGCGAAGGTCTCGGCAGCTCCCTTGACGTCCGAGCCGATCGCCGACGCGGCGTCCTTGACGAAGTCACCGACCTCGTCGGCGGCATCCGAGAGCCAGTTGTGACCGTCCAGCTCCACATTGCTGATCGGGTTACCACCGGCGAACGCGTACCGGTTGCCCGTGTACGGGTCGACGGCCAGCCCCAGGTCGTCCAACGCCCCGTTGTACGAGTCCCGGGACAGGAACTGGTTGATCCCCGGGTCGTAGTCGCGGAAGCCCATGTCGTAGTCGCCCGTGGACTGGTCGAACCGCTTGGACTGGAACCGGTAGGAGTTGTAAGGGACCTTGTCCGGGTTCTCCGGGTTGCCCGCGTCCGGCTTGTCCACCCCGGTGAACTGACCCGCGTCGTTCTTGCCGTACGCGGTGTAACCGTAGGTCGCCCGGCCGTCGCCCTTGTCGTCGGTGATCTGGCCGATGTCGGAGGACCCGTCGTAACCGGCGTACGAGTCCTCCTGGGTGTTGTCGGTGTTGGTCTTGACCTGGGACAGCAGATCGCCGCCCGGGCCCCGCTGGTAGGACTTGACGACCTTGGTGCCCTCCAGTTCGGCGGAGATGTCCCCGGTCAGCCCGAGGTACGCGTACGTAGTCGTCTTCCCGCCGTAGGTGCGGGTCGCCTGCCGGTCCAGCGGGTCGTACGTGTAGGTGGTGGTCTTGCCGCCCGGGTTCTTGGTGTTGCTGACGACGTGGTCGAAGCCGTCGTAGGTGTAGCTCTCCACCGTGGTGCCGGCCGAGGTGACAGTCTTGAGCCGGCCGTACGGGTCGTAGGCGTAGCTCGCCGAGACGCCGCTGGCGGTTTCCTTGGCCGTCGTCAGCCGGTTCTTGTCGTACGTGAACTCGGTGGGGATCCCTCCGACGGTCTGGGTGACCACGTTGCTGTTGGCGTCGTGCACGTAGCTCTCGGTGCCGGCGCCGCTGCCGGTCTTGGTCACCGACCGGATGCGGTCCTGCGGGTCGTAGGCGAAGGTGCTCGTGGTGTCGAGGTACGCGGTGCGGTTGTCCGCGTTCTGCTTGCGCGACACGTCCTTCGACTTCTGCCCGTTGGCCGTGTACTCGTAGGTGTGCTGGTTGACCACCGCGCCGCCGGACTTCTTCTCCACCTGGCTCTGGACCGAGCCGTTGAGGAAGTAGTCGGTGGTGACGACGTTGCCGTTGCCCTTGGTCTCCGTCGCCGTCTGCCCGCGCTTGGTGTAGCTGTAGCGGGTGTACTTGGGTTTCGGGTCGGTCGGCGACGTCATGTTCTTGATCTCGGTGGCCAGGTCCCGCTCGGCCTCGTACGTGTACTCCGAGATCTGCGTGTCGTGGGTGCGCTTCTTGAGCAGGTCGTTCGGCTCGTACGCGAAGGTCGTGGTGTTCTTGACCGTCGTGCCGCTCTTCTCCTCCACGCTGGCGACGCGGTTGAGCGGGTCGTAGGACACGACGTAGTTGTCGATGGTCGCCCCGGTGCTGGTGTCCAGCATCTTGACGAGGTTGGCGTTGACGTCGTACTCGTAGGCGAAGTTCTTGCTGGGCGTGCCGGAGCCGGCGCCGTTGTCGGCCTGGCTCTTCTTCTTCCCGTCCGGGAAGTACGTCCAGCTCATCTGGCGCGGCGTGCCGCTTGCGCCGGTGACCGACCGCGACGTCTGGGCACCGTTGTCGTCGTAGCCGTAGCTGGTGGTGATGTTCCAGCCGACATCCTTCGAGGTGCGGATCCAGCCGTTGTCGAAGAACGTCTGCACGGTGTCGTTGCGGGTCGACTGGCCGTTCGACGGCGGCGCGGAGATGCGCTCGAGGTTGCCCACCGCGTCGTAGGCGTAGGTGGTCACCGGCGGAGTGGTGAACCGCACGTCGTCCCGGTCGTACGGCTGCTGGACCTCACGGACGCGGTTCAACGCGTCGTAGAGCGTGACGGTCGCGAAGTCGTCGGGGTCGTCGGTGGTGTCCATCCCCCGCGGGCTGATCTGCCGGGTGAGGTTGCCGACCTCGTCGTACTCGTACCTGGTGGTGCGGTGGGTGATCGTGCCGTTCACCGACTGGTACGGCACCTTCTCCTCGGTAAGCGCCGACCGCTCGTCGTACGTCAACAGCGCACGGTTGCCGTCCTGGTCGATCGAGACGGTCGGGTTGCCGTCCCGGTCGTACTCGACGCCCGTGGTGTTGCCCTTGGCGTCGACGGTCGTCTTGATCCGGTGGTTGAGGTCATAGAGGAACTGGGCGGTCCAGTCGTTGGTCTGCGCGGTCGCGTTCTTGCGCTGGTCGGTCTGCTGCCTGACGTTGCCGGCCAGGTCGTAGTCGATGCTGACCCGGCCGGTGAGCGCGTCCGTGGCCTCGGTCGGCCGGTTCAGCTCGTCGTAGACGTAGACGGTCGTGTAGTCGGTGACGTCGGCCGGAGTCAGCATGCCCTTCGGCTCGGTCACCTTGATGACGTTGCCGACCTGGTCGTATTCGTACTTGGTGGTCGGCGCGTCGGCGGTCGCCGTGTCCTTCGGAGTGGTGACTGTGCTCGGCCGGTCCAGCGCGTCGTAGACGGCGGTGGTCACCGCCCCGGTGGGCGTGGTCTGCTGGGTGACGTTGTCGTTCTTGTCGTAGACCGGCGCCGGGGTGGTGATGTAGACGCCGCTCGCGGAGTCCTTCGGCACCCGCTGGGTCAGCGGCCGTCCGAGACTGTCGTACGTGTAGGTCGCGGTGTGTTGGTTCGGGTCGGTGACGCTGAGCACGCTGCCGATCGACGAGTAGGTGTACGTCGTGACCTTGGTCAGCGCGTCGGTGAGTGTTCTCGGGTAGCCGACCGGGTCGTAGTCGGCGTAGCGGGTGACGTGGTCGTTGGCGTCCGTCGCCGTGATCATCCGTCCGACAGCGTCGTACGTGTAGCTCGACGTGTAGTCACCGGCGGTCGCCGTGGCGGTGCCCTTCGGATCGGTCACCGAGGTCAGGTTGCCGACCGCGTCGTAGCCGAAGTTCCAGTGCCGGCCCTCCGGCGAGTACTTGTCGGTCAACTCGGCGGTGTGCCCGGACAGCCCGTACCGGTAGTCCATCCGCAGACCGGCGGTGTTGTTCTTGTTGGCCTCCGGATCCTTGATCTCCAGCGGGTAGCCGGTCACCTGATCGAACCGCCAGGTGCTGACGGCGCCGCCGGCCTCCTCCAGCCGGGTGACGTTGTTGTCGGCGTCCCAACCGAGGATGGTCGCCTGGTTCTTGGCGTTGGTGATCCGGGTGGCCCGCCCGAAGCCGTCGATCATGCTCTCGGTGGCCCGCCCCTTGGGGTCGGTCACCGTGGTGATCACCGCGTCGCTGGCGTCGCCGTCCGGGTCCTGGTAGTCGACATAGGTGATCTTGTTCAGCCGATCGGTGACGGTGGCCACCTTGCCCTGCAGGAAGGCGTCGCCGGCATCGTTGTAGGCGACCTTCGTGCTGGCGGCACGCGGGTCGGTGATCCGGTTCAGGCGAGCGTTCTGCGGACCCTGCGCCTCGTCGTACGCGAAGCCGAACACCTTCGCCTCGGCGGTGCCGGACCCGTCGGTCACCTCGCGGAGCAGGCCGCTGTCGCTGTACACGAAGGACAGCACCCGGCCGCTCACGTCCGTGATCGACCGGACCTGGTGGATGATGCGCGAGTTCTGCAGGTTCGTCAGTGACTGCTTCGTGCCGTTGACAAACGCGGTGTAGCTGTCACCGGCGGCGTAGTAGTCCAGACTCAGCGTCCGCCGGTTGTCCGGATCGGTCAGGTAGCGCAGGACCGCGGTGTTGCGGTTGCCGACCTGCATCCGTTCGTAGGTGAACAGCAGCTGGTTGCCGTTACGGTCCCGTACCACGCTCTGGTAGCCCTGCTCGTCGAAGACGAACTGGCTACGGTCCGGCCGGGTCATCGTCCACGCCTGGCTGGTGTCACCGCTGTTCGTGCGCTGCAGGTAGAGGTGGACCCCGGCGGGCTGCACGTACCGCCAGTCGGCCGGGTTGCCGCTGCCGTGCTTGTCGAGGTTGAACAGATGGGTGGTGCCGTCCCCGTCGGTCATCGCCACCTGCTGCGGCCAGGTCGCGTCGCCGCCGCGGAACTCCAGCGGCGAGCCGAGGCGGACCGTGCTCGACGTGGACAGGGACCAGCCCTGCCCCGTCGACGAGGTGGACGTGTCCTGACTGTTGTAGGTCAGCCGCACGAAGGTCGACACACCGCGGCTCGGGTTGGACAGCGGGTTGTAGCCGACGACCGCGTTGCCGGAGAACTGGTTGACCATCAGCGAGGCGCCGGAACCTGCGCTGCCTCCGGTGTACTGGTAGAACTTCTCCAGGCCGAGCTGGTCGGAGGTCGGGTCCTCCACGGCGACCGACTGGTCCAGCGGGTCGATCTGGGCGGTCTGCGACAGCCACTGGTTCGTGGTCTTGTTCCGCAGCTCCCACTTCAGCACGTACGGCTCCCGGCGGTCACCGTCGCTGCCGGACGTCGGTGCCTTCACCGTGCCGTTGACGGTGACCACGCCACCGGGCGCCTGCGCGGACGGCAGCGGGGTCTCGATCGGGTCCGCGCTCACCGCGGTGCCGTCCTGCCGGGTCCACTTGTACGACAGCACCCAGTCCGACGGCGACCACACCGACGACGTGGTGTTCGTGACGGTGACCGGCACCAGGTACTGGTCGCCCGGGACCATCCGGCCCGGGGTGGTCGGCGCGTAGTAGGTCCGGTCGCTGGTCGGCGCGGTGAAGATGACCCGGAGCCGGGGACGCAGCGACGGCTCGGCCGCCTCGGCGGAGAGGAACAGCATCCGCTGCTCCGCGCCGGCCTCGTCGGCCTGCCGGATCAGGACGCCCTTGTTGGTGGTGGCGTCGTCGATCCAGCGTTGCACCAGCGGTCCGGCCTCCCAGTTCGTCCACCCCGGATCCCCGTTGAGGGAACCGACGGTGGACCGGACCGTCGACTCGGCGTCACCGCCCGGCGTGGTCCAGGCGGTGCCGGTCTGGGCGCTGTTCCACGTCGAGGTGGTCTCGCTGAAGTCGCGGGTCAGCCCGCGTAGCTGGAACTGCTGCTGGCCGACGCCCGTACCCTCGCTGTACCAGCCCCAGAGCCCGACCTGGGCGTTGATCACCTTGGTCTTGGCGGGCAGGCCCGTGATGGTGGGGAACTTCAGCACGGCGCGGCTGGTGCCGTAGATCGAGCCCTTGTTGCCGACCTGGAGTTCGCCGCCGGCATCCAGCGTGTCCCAGTTGTTGTTGGGCTTGGCGCTGGTCAGCGTGTTGTCGTCGGCTCCGGTGAAGAACTTGATCACCTGGCCGGCCTTGGGGAGCCGCACCATCTGGGTCTGCGCCGGAAGGACCGTGCCGTCACGCAGTCGGGCCGCGACCATGTAGAAGTAGGCGTCACCGAACTGGCCGGACGAGTTCGCCGGGGTCGGCGTCGCGTGCGTGTCGGCGTAGCTGGTGCGACCCGGCCGTACCGGCGCGACGAGCGTGGCCGCGCTCGGCATGAAGTTCTGCGTCCGGCTGGCGTGCACCTGGTATTCGAGCAGGTCGTCGTCGGGTGACGAGGACGGGTCGGCGTAGGTGGACCAGGACAGGTCGGCGCCGGTCGCCCGCACCGTCGTGACCGGGCTCAGGGCCACGCCGGGGCGCCCCCAGGTGAGCACCAGCTTCGGGCCGTGGTCGTCCTCGCCGCCGTAGGAGAAGTCGCCGGACTCGTAGCGCGGGCCGCCGTTCTTGTTCGACTCATCCTTGCCCTTGACCATGAAGCCGTGGTTGGTCGCGGGGTCCCCCAGCCAGCCCTGCACGATCGACCGGACGCTGTAGCTGTGCCAGGCGTTTGTCTGGTGCAGCGGCTTCGTCACCTCGGCGCGCTTGACGAAGCGCACCCCGTCGGCCACGACCGTCTTGCCGGCCACGTCGCCGAGGACCACCTTGTGGGTGGTGCCGGCCTTGAACGCGTACGAGCCGATCGACACCCACGCGCCGTTGCCGGAGCCGGTGGTCTGGTTGACGGTCTTCACCACCGACCCGCCGTCGTAGTGGACGGTGTACGGGGCGTTCGTCGCCCGGTTGCTGCCCGGCACGTAGTGCACGAACACCTCGTACTGGCCTGTCTCGGTCAGCCGGGGCACCCAGGTGAACGTCTGGCCCGTGGTGGCGTCGGCGTTGTAGCGGTAGGCGCCGTTGAGCGCCTGGCTGCGGTCCGTGCCGGTGGCTCCGGCCCACTCGCCGCTCGCGCTGACCTTGGCGGCGTCCGCCTCGTCGATCTGCTCGCGGTTCTCGCCCACCTCGGCGAACTTGCTGCTCATGCTGTCCCACGTCGCGGTGCTCTCGTTCCACGCCGCGGTCACCCGGCGCGCCTCGAACGCCATCGAGTAGGCGTCGGCGCCGCCGTGGGTCTGGTCGAAGTACATCTCGAGCTGCGCCGAGTCCAGCACCGTGTTCGCCGGGACCTTCGACAGGTCGAACTTCGTCAGTGACCGGAAGGTGCCGCCGCTGGACGCGCCGGCGGACAGCCGCCAGGTGCTGTCGAAGTTCTCCGCCGGGCCGCCGGAGGCGAGCATGACGTCCTGCGCCTGGCCGAGCGTCGGCTGGATCTTGATGGTGGGGTCGATGACCACCGGATACTTCCGGTCCGGGCTGCGCAGCCAGGCATCGTCGGCGCTCACCGTCACCACGGTGCGGCCGTCCCGCTGCTCGATGCGCTGGGTGACCTGGTAGCTGACCCGCTTGCCGACCACCGAATCCGGGTCGTCGGCGCTGTCGTACATGTACGGCCGCGGCATCGTGAACAGCGGCGGGCCCTCGCGGTCGGTCGCGTAGAACGACACCGAGCCGTCGGCGTGCGCGACCGGCCGCACCTTCTGCGTGTCCAGCGTGAACGAGTACGTCGCCGGTCCGCTCGGCGGCGCCGCCAGCACGATCTGTTCCTTGACCGCCGAGCGGGTCACCTCGTAGACCAGGTCGGCTCCGCCCACGGCGCCCCGGTAGCTGACCCGGCTGCCGGTCGCGGTCGGCCGCAGCTCACGCCGGTCTCCGGCGAGCCCGAGCGTCAGTCCGTGCGCGCCGGTCGAGTAGGACAGCACCCGGTCGCTGCGGTCACCGAACCGGGTGACGAACGCGTTGCGTGTGGCGGCGTACGGATATCCCGCCGTGGTGCCGGCCGCGATCGTGGGCCGGATGTCCTGCCAGCGGCCGTTCCGGTCCCGGTAGTGCACCGGCTCGCGGCTGACCTCGGCCTGCGTCCGGCCGTCGGCGAGTTGGAAGACCTTGCCGGTGGCGGTACGACGGTCCGTGAGTTCGCGGACCCGGCGGGCCGCCGGTATCGGGGCGGCGGGCACCGGCCGGGCCACCGACGGCAGCACCTTGGCCGGGCCGGGTGGGGTCGCCGGCAGGTCCCGGCCTTTCACCGCGGGCGGGCGGAGCACCGTGCCGGGACGTGGTTCCGGCTTCACCTGCCCCGGCGGGCGGGCCTGTGCCGGGGCGCCGGAGACGACCAGGACGGCACCGATCACCGCCGCGAGCAGACGGCGGGCATGACGTTGACGCATGCGTTGTCCTCCATGAGGAGCGCGCGAAAAGGGCGTGACGAATCCCGGCACGTGGCGTGCCGTTCGTACTGCCGCGAAAGAGAATCCGCGCACGCGCATGCGTGTGCCGACACCGCGACCAAGCTCTGTGAGCGAGTCGGTTCAGCGCCCCCCGTGGGTGCCGGATAGGAATCTAACAACCTTCTATGTATTGGAGCAATAATTGTCGTCTATCAATTTTTTACGCGACGAAGCCCTCTCACCACTGAGGGTGAGAGGGCTTCGTTGCGTCTGTCAGCCGAGCCGGGCCACGGCGTCGCGCAGCCGGACCAGGTCTCGCCGACGTCGCTCGTAGGTGGCGGCCAGCCCGATCAGCAGCAGCCCGCCCGCGCCCAGGAAGATCCAGCGGGGCATCAGGTCCCAGCCTCGGGCCAGCTCGTGCAGCGCCAGCGGCACCAGCGTGGCCGTACCCAGCACCACCGGCGCCTGCCAGCGCCGGGCCGCCCCGGCGAGCACCACCGCCACCGCCGCCGCGCCGAGCGCCAGCCGCCGCCATGGCTGCGGCTCACCGAGGACCAGCACCGACACGAGGCTCGGCAGCAACGCCGCGCCGAGCCCGGGGCCGAGCGCCAGCCAGCTGGTCAGTCCGGGCCGGCGCCGCAGCGCCAGCACCCCGGCGCCCAGGGCGAGCGCCGCCGCCGGCAGCGTGTACGCCTCCAGCACGACCACTCCGCGCGCGGCGAGCACCAGCCAGGCGCCGATCAACTCGCTGCCCGCCGCCACCGCGGCCAGCACACGACGCCCCTGCGGCGACTCGCCCCGGCGCAGCACCCGCACCGCGACGGCCACGCCCCACAGCACACAGACCGCCGCCGCGTGCCGCAACGAGCCGCTCGCGAGCAGCAGCGCGAGCAGCGCCACGGCCTGCGCCGCCGCCTCCAGCGCCCACGCGCCGGCCCGCCCCGCGCCGACGCCACCCGGTCGGACCACGCGCAGCAGCGGCGCGGCGTGCAGCGTCACCGCCGCAACGGCCAGGACCGCGAACGCCCCGGTACGCAGCGACTGCCCGGCCGTGAGCGACGCGACCAGGGCGAACCCGGTGGCCGCCGCGACAGCGCCCAGCCACCCCCCGATCCGTGCCACCGCCGGCCGTCCGGCCACCCCGGCCACCGCACCGGCCACCACCAGCACACCGAGCGCGGCGAGCGTCCCGGCACGGGTGGCGAGCAGGCCACCGAACCCGGGTGCGGCCAGCACCACGCCCAGCGGCACGAGCACCGCCCGGCTCGCGCCGGTGAGCGCGGCGGCCAGCAGCGCGGCCAGCCCGATCCCGAACGCCGTCGCCGTCGCCGTCGGCCAGGGCGCGCCGGCCGCCGTCGCCAGCACCGGCAGCGCCAACGCGCCGAACGGCGACGCGGCGACCCACCACGCGAGGCGGCGATCCGTAGCGGCGTACGCCCCGGTGGCGGCGCCCAGGAGCAGCAGCACCAGCCCGGCGCGGGCGGTCTCGGCAGAAGCCGCCACGGCCGCGGGCACCCCGGACCCGGGCCGCACCGGCAGGTCCGCGAACACCAGCAGCACGGTCCGCGCGGTGGCCAGCAGAGCGACCCCGGCCAGCCCGGCTCCCACCGCTCGCAGGGCGGCCGCCGGCCGGGAGCCGACCCCGGCGGCGAGCGCCAGCAGGACCCCCGCCGTGGCGTACAGCGCCACCGGTTCCCCGCCCGGCGCGACGATCGGCACGAGGCCGACCCCGGCGAGCGCCACGGCGAGCCCCGTCGAGGCGTACCCGCTCAGGTCGGTCCACAGGCGACGGACCGCGAGCACGACGACGACCGGCACCACGACGGCGGTGACGGCGCCCCGCAGTTGCCACCACAGCGGCGCGCCCAGGCCGAACAGCGCGACGGCCACCGCCGCCGGTACAGCGACCAGCGCCACGGCCAGCGCGACGCCGCCGACCACCGGCTGCGCGCCCAGCCCGCGCCGGCCCAGCCCGGCCACCGCCACGCCGAGCAGCGCCGTCACGGCGAGCACCGCCACCGCTCCGCCGGGCGCGGCGAGGCCGACCAGCAGCGCGTGCCCGAGCAGCAGCGCACCGGCCGACGCGGCGACCGGCACGGCCAACCGGCCCGGACGTGGCCGGGCCACCGCCGCCAGCAGCAGCGCGGCGGCCGTCGCGAGGTCCACCACCAGCACCAGCGGCCACGGCGTCGCCGTCACGGCCGGAGCGGCGAGCGCGAGCAGCCCGGCGGCGATCACGCCGACCAGCGGCCGACCGCCCCGGGGCGTCAGCAGCGCTACCGCGCCGGCAGTCAGCAGCAGGGCCGCCGGGAGCTGCCAGCCCCAGGACGGGAGCGGTACGTCCCGCCCGCCCTGCCAGGCCGGGAACGAGGCGCTCGCGGTGGCCGCGCCGACGAGGCCGGTGAGCACGACCGCGACCTGGCCCAGGACGGCGGCCACCACGAGCGCGCCCACCCGCGGGCCGGTCCGGACCGACGCCGGCAGCGCCCGTACCGCGCCGGCCAGCACCGCGACCACGAGGCCGGCGGCGACCAGCAGCAGGCCGGGACGCAGCTCGGCGACCGGCCGGACCAGCGCGGCCGCGAGCACCAGTACCAGCAGCCCAGTGGTGGTCGCGCGCCAGAACCAGCCGGCCGCGACCCCGCCGGCGACCAGGACCAGCGCCACCACCAGCAGCGGGCCACCGGCCAGCAGCGGCATACCCGCCGCGTGGCCGACCGCCAGCGGCACCAGCGCGCAGCCGGCCGCCAGGACCAGCGCCACGCCGTGCCCGATCCAGCCCAGCACCTGCCCGGCCGTCAGCGCGCCGCGCCGGTCCGAGGTCCGGCGGCGCAGCACCGCCACCACCGCGAGGTCGCCGAGCGCCACGGCGGTCAGCGTCAGCGCCCAGCCGGCCGCGGTGGGCCGGGACGCGGCCACGGCCAGCGGCAGCACCGGCTGCGCCAGCAGCCACGCCGCGAACCAGGGCGCGGTGAGCCGGCTGATCAGCGCATACCCGGCCGCGACGGCCGCGCCGGTGGCCGCGACGAGCGCCGCGTAGCGGCTGCCCGGCAGGCCGGTCACCCCGAACAGGTCCACCGACCAGGCGGCGTACCCGTCCAGGACCACAAGCAGCAACCCCACCGAGGCGAGCGTCTCGGCGGTGCCGCGCAGCCCGCGCGCCCGGGCGACGAGCGGCGCGGCCAGGGCCAGCGCGGTGACCGCGAGCAGGACCAGCGCCCGGCCGGTCACGCCGAACGTGGCCCAGGCGACAGCGGTGAACACCACGGCGGCGGTCCCGAGCAGCAGTCCACCCAGGACGAAGAGCAGCCCTTGCACCGCCCGGGTGGAGGTTTCCGCGCCGCCGGGGCGTACCGGGGCGGCGGGCGGAACCACACGCGGCGGCGGCGCGGGCGCGGCGACCGGGAGCGGCGCGGGGCCGGCGGCCTGCGGCACGGGCGCGGCGACCGGGCCCGGCACGGGGATCTCCTGACGGATCCGGGCGGCCAGCGCCGCCCGCCGCTGCCGGGCCGTGGACAGGCGGCCGGACAGATCCTGGTACGCGAGCCGGGCCGCCTCGACGCGCGGCACCAGCTCGGTGATCTCCCGGTCCAGCCGGATCACCTCGGCGGCGGGCGGATAGGGCGGGCGGCCGCAACCGCGGCATCCGGCCGTGAGGTCGGCCGGAGCGCCACATCCGGGGCAGGGGTAGCCGGTGTTCTCCACCCGGCCAGCTTCGCGGGCGGCGGGGCGGGCGGACAGAGTAGGAGTACCTAGGGCCGGGTCTGCTCGTGTACCCAGGCGGTGTACCCGGGGTTGCCGCTGCCCTCCCGGCTGACCAGGATCTCCGGCACCTCGTACGGGTGGTTGGCGCGGAGCTGGTCGACCAGCGCGTCCACCCGGTCCGGCGCGGTCTTGAACCGCACCTGCCACTCGGCCGTGGTCTGGATCGCCGACTGCCACCAGTAGGTGCTGTCCACCGGCCCGCCGACCTGGGCGCAGGCCGCAAGCCGGCCGGCGACGGCCGCGGCCGCCAGCACGTCCGCCACCCCGCGGGCGTCCACCACAGTCGTCACCACGCAGATCTGGTCCACCAGCGCACCTTACGTGCCGCGCCGCCGGCGCGCTGAACAGGCGCGGAGAATCGGCTCAGGCGTCGACGGTGCCGTTGCGGTTGTCCGCGATCCACCTGTCGATGCGGGCCCACCAGTCGAACAGCCAGTCGATGCGCTCCTGCTTGCCCGCCGGGATCTCCTCCGGCGGCACCGACCAGAACCGCATCACGATCCGCTTGTCCATCGGCAGCTCGCGCCACACGTCGGCGACGGTGAGCATCTGGTCCAGGCCGGTGTGCGCCACGAAGATCACACCGGCGTCCGGCGCGGCGTCGAGCGCGGCGAGCAGCCCGCCCGGCTGCGGGGCGAGCACGTGCCGCATCCGCTCGGCGCGGCGCGCCATCCGCTCCAGCCCGAGCCCGCGGAGCCGGTTGATCGCGCGCAGCCGCCGCGACGGGGTGAAGTTGCCTCCCTCCGGGAAGATCACGAACGCGTCGTCGTCGTCCAGCCCGGTGGCCAGGTGCCCGATCTGCCGCACCACCGAGTCGCGCCCGTCCGGACCGGCCGCGATGAACCGGTTGGGCAGCCGGTTGAGCAGCACGTCGATGGCCGGATCCCACTGGAGCGTCTCCTTGAGCACGATCCGGGGTTCCCGGTTGAACCAGTTCACCAGCGCGTGGATCAGGATGAACGAGTCGCCGGGCCCGGCGTGCCGGCAGACGACCAGCTCGGGACGGCCGGGCAGGGCGGTGTCCGGGTCGGTGCCGACCACGTCGATACTCAGCCGCAGCGTCCACCGGGCCTGCCAGAACATCACCCGCAGGAACCACCCGGCGAGCACGTAGTGGGCCCGCTGGAAGGCCGGCGCGCGCTTGTACACGCCGAAGCCCGAGGCCAGCCAGAGCAGGAAGAGGGCGAGCAGCGCGGCGGCGTCCCAGACCAGGTAGACGGTGCCGATCCAGAGCAGCCGCAGCGGGCGCAGCCGTCCCGGCACCAGCGGCGACGCGGCGAGCGCGAGCAGCGCCCAGCCGGGCAGCGTGGTCACCACGAAGAAGGCGAGCAGCACCACTCCGGGCGCGAGCACCAGCCGGCGGAGCCAGCGGGGCGGCAACGGCATCAGCGCTCCAGCGCGGTGTCCAGGTATCGGCGGGAGGCAGTGTACGCGCGACTGATCCGCCGTCCCACCGCCGCCGTGTCCCGGTACGCCCACGGGCTGTCGTCGCGCGGCTCCAACCCGCCGGTGGGCAGCACGTGCACCTCCACGTCCTCGGGCAGCGCCGCCATCTCCCGCGCGAACCGGTGCCGGCGGGCGATCTCGAAGGCCACCTGGGCGATCTCCCAGGGGCGGCGCGGCGGGCTCAGCTCACGCTCTATCCGGCCCACCTGGAGCACGAAGATCTGCTTCGCGCCGAGCAGCACCGCCTCGCCGACCGGGATCGAGTTGACCACCCCGCCATCGATGTAGTGCTGGCCGTCGATCTGGGTCGGGGGCAGCAGCCCCGGCACCGAGGCGGAGGCGAGCACCGCGGGCACCAGCGGTCCGCTGTGGAACCAGTGCTCGGCGGCGCGCTCGATGTTCGCGGCGCAGCAGCGGAACGGCACGGCCAGGTCGGCGAAGGTGGTGTTCTCGCCCAGTGTGCTCTCCAGCAGGCGGTACAGCGGCCGGGGCGAGTGCAGGTGGGTACGGGCGGCGAACCGGCGCAGCTGCCGGGCGACCGAGTCGCCGTACACCTCGCTGGCCTCCGGGGACGCCCAGAGCCGGACCAGCCGGTCGGTGACCGCCTCGGTCGGGTCGGCGGCGACCAGGGCGCCGTTGACCGCGCCGATCGAGGTGCCCAGCACCAGGTCGGGCTTGATCCGGGCGCGGAACAGGGCGCGCAGCATCCCCACCTCGACCGCGCCGAGCACTCCCCCGCCGCCGAGCACGAACGCCACCGGACCTGCTGCCATGACGTTCATCCTGGCACGCGGCCCACAACCGGCCGGGGCGGACCGTCCCCGCTGGTCCCGGCGGTGACCGCGAGCCATCACGGATGCGCGCCCCGCAATCGGCGCCGCGCGGACTGTTGACAGGTAAGACACATTCACGCAACCTGATAGCGCTCCCGAGCCCAGGCAGGTGCGAGCTGATGGCGACACTCCAGGCCGGCCGTCTGCTGGCCCGTCGGTACCGGCTCATCGACCGGATCGGCGCCGGTGGCATGTCGGTGATCTGGCGCGCCCGGGACGAGGTGCTCGACCGGGTGGTGGCGGTCAAGGTGCTCGCGCCCTCACTCGCCGCCGACGCCCGGTTCCGCGACATGGTGCGCGAGGAGGCCCGCTCCGCCGCCCAGCTCGACCATCCACATGTCACGGCCGTGCACGACTACGGCGAGACGGTGGCGCCGGACGGCTCGATCACCTCGTTCGTGGTGATGGAACTGCTCGCCGGCGAGGAGCTGGAACACCGGCTCACCGAAGGGCCGCTGCCCTGGCCGGAAGCGGTGGAGACCGGCGCCCAGGTGGCCGAGGCGCTCGCCGCGGCACACCGGCTCGGCATCGTGCACCGGGACGTGACCCCGGCCAACGTGATGATGACCCGCACCGGGGCGAAGGTCCTCGACTTCGGCATCGCCACCCGGATCGGGACGCCGGACGACGACGAGGACGGCGGCACGTTCGGCACCCCGGCGTACGTGGCGCCGGAACGACTGGACGGGGCGCCGGCCCAGCCGGCCACCGACGTCTACTCGCTCGGTGTGCTGCTCTTCGAGACGCTCACCGGGCAGCCGCCGTACCCGGCGGAGACCTGGGAGCAGCTCAGCGCCGCGCTCGCGGAGAGCCCGGAGCCCAGCCTGGACGGCGTACCGGGGCTGCCCGGACCGGTCGCGGAGATCTGCCTGCGCTGCCTGGCCCGCGACCCGCGACGGCGGCCCAGCGCGCACCGGGTGGCGGCCGTGCTGCGCGACCAGATGCTGCCCGCCGACCCGCAGGCCGCCACCATGCTGGCGCCGACCATGACGTTGCCCGCGCTGCCGCCCCCGCCCGCTCCCCCGCCACCCGGACCGGCCGCGGATCCGCTCCCGCCGGACAACCCGGCCGCCGCGCCGGGCCGGCGGCGCGTCCTCGCGCTGGCGGCGGCCGGCGTGGCGGTGGTCGCCGCCGCCGCGCTGCTCGTGCCCATGCTGACGCCGGACCGGCCGGACGACCCCCGGGTGCTGCCGACCGCCGGGCCGGTCCAGCCGCCGACCACCGTCGCGCCCGCACCGGAGCCGCCGGTCACCACGGCGCCGGCCGCGCCGTCGAGCGCGCCCGCAACCGCCGGCGACCGCCCGCCCGCGACCGGCCAGGCCGACGCCGCCGAACGGGTCGACGGACTGATCGAGGCCGGACTGGCGGAGGGTCAGATCCGCGAGGACGTCGGGGTGGACCTGCGCAACCTGCTGCGCAACGCGGTCGCCGCGAGCGGTGAGGGCGAGGTGACCACCGCCGTGGACCGGCTCCGCGCCAAGATCGACGAACGTCGGCGCGAGGGCAGCATCACCCCCGGGTACGCGCGGCGACTCGACGCCGCCGCCGCGGAACTCGTGGCCGGGCAGACCTGACCGCTCAGCCCGCGACTGCGGGCGCGACGGCCCGGTGCGCCCGCGTGCCCGCTCGCGCGGCCAGGAAGCCCCGGTAGACCGCCTCGTAGTCGGCGGCCATCCGCTCCACCGAGAAATTCTCCGCGACGTGCGCGACGCAGTCGGCCGGATCCAGGTCGGCCGCCGCCAGCAGTGCCGCCGGCAGCTCGTCGGCGTCGTCGCAGACGAAACCGGTGACCCCGGAGCGGACCAGCTCCGGCACCGCGCCCCGGCGCAGCGCCACCACCGGCGTGCCGGTCGCCATCGCCTCCACCATCACCATGCCGAACGGCTCCGCCCACTGGATCGGCATGATCAGGCAGCGGGCCTCCACCAGCAGCCGCCACGCGGCCTCGCGGTCGGCGTTCAGCACGAGCGTGACGTCCTCGCCCAGCAGCGGCCGCACCACCTGCTCCAGGTAGCGGCGCTCGCCCGGCTCGTTGCACTTGCCGGCCAGCGTGAGCGGCAGCCCGGCCGCCCGGCACGCCGCGATCGCCACGTCCGGGCCCTTGTCCGGGCTGAACCGGGCCAGCCAGAGCACCGGGCCCGTCCCGGGCGCCCCCTTGCGCGGCACGTCCCGCAGCGGCATCGCGTTGTGCACGGTGCCGGCCCAGGGCAGCCCCGGGTTCGCCCGGCGCTGCGCGTGCGAGATCGCGACCAGGCCCACCCCCCGGTCGGTGTTGCCGAGCACCGTGCCGTACTCGCCCACCGGATTGCCGTGCACAGTCGCCACTGTGGGCACCCGGCGGCGTCCGGCCACCAGCGGGCCGATCGTGCTGTGGTCGTGCACCAGGTCGAAGTCCGCCGGGCCGATCAGGCGGTCGACGTGGGCCAGATGCGCCAGCTCGGGCAGCGACTCGCCCATCCGCTCGTACTGCAACTCGTCGCAGGTGGAGACGAAGTCGGCCGAGGTGCCGTGCCCGGTCCCGGCCCCGAACAGCGTCACCGCGTGGCCCCGCTCGACGAGCGCGTCAACCAGCCCGGCGACCAGCGTCTCCAGCCCGCCGTAGCCGGGCGGCGGCACCGACAGCCACGGCGGCACCACCATCGCGATCCGCAGCGGCCCGACCCGCCCGCGCTCCGAGGACTGCTGGTTCACGGCCACGAGTCCTCCCCGCTCGGTCCCCGGCGTACCCGCTGGGCCGCGGGTTCCCGGCCCGGCCCGCGGTAAACGACGCCCCGGCGGCTCAGCCAGACACCACGATCCCGACGTGCACCTCGCGTACGCCCGGCAGGGCCCAGGCGGCCCGTTCCGCCTCCTCGCGCTGCCACCAGGCGCCCACGACGCCGTCGAGCACCACCGTGTCGCCGTCGACCCGGGCGTCGATCCGCTCGGTGCCGGTACGCCGCAGCAGCAGGCGGCTCAGGTCGAGGCGCTGCTGCTCGTCGCTGGGCGGCGTCGGGGGCCGTACCTCGATCAGGTTCGTCAGCCCGCGTACGCCGCGCAGCCGGCGCAGCTCACGTTCGGCGGTACGGCGCTGGAAGCCGAACTCGACCTCGCCCCGGAGCATGACCCAGCCGTCGGCGACCGTGACGTCCAGCCGCTCGGCCGGCACGAAGCTGTCCCACTCCAGCGCCCGGCTGGCCGCGATCGCGATGTCGGCGTCGGTACGCCGATCAGTGGCGGTCAGGTCGACCTCCAGGTCACTGGCGACCGCGCGCACCCCGCGTACCCGGTGGGCGCAGCGCTCGACGGCCCACCGCCGCGCGTAGCTGTCCACCCGCCCGGCCAGCGTGACCACGCCCCGGTCGACGGTGACGGCGACCTCGGTGGCCCGGGTCTGCGCGTCCCAGTCCAGTTCGGCGAGGACATCGCGCTGGATCTGCCGGTCGGTACGCACGGCGGACGTGGTGGTCATGCCCGTAAGCGTGGCCCCGGCCCGGGTGAGCCGGCCTCACCCGCGCCGGGTGAGAAAGAGGAGGGGCGGCGGGCGACGGAGCCAACCCCCTTGGCTCCGTCGCCCGCCGCCCAGGAGGGAGGCAGGTCTTGGGGACTATGACGTCTCGGCGAGCGTCACGGTTGCGGTCTCGGCGGATCCGTTTCGCTTGTACTCGACCTCGACCCGGTCGCCGACCTTGCCGGCCTGAACCGCGCCGACCAGATCGTTCGAGTCGTTGATCACCTTGTCGCCGAACTTGGTGATCACGTCGCCGCGCTGGATCCCGGCCTTCTCGGCGGGGCTACCCGGGGTGACGGCGGCGACGAGCGCGCCGCCGTCCTCGGCGCCGTTCACGCTCACCCCGAGCGAGGGGTGGCTGATCTTCTCGCCGCGCTGGAGCTTCTCGGCCACGTCCTTGGCCTTGTTGCTCGGGATGGCGAAGCCCACGCCGATGTTGCCGGTGCTGCCCTGACCGGCGGTGGCGATGGCGGTGTTGATGCCGATCACCTCGCCCCGGGTGTTGACGAGCGCGCCGCCGGAGTTGCCCGGGTTGATCGGCGCGTCGGTCTGGAGCAGGCCGGAGATCGAGCTGGCGCCCTGCTGCGGGTTCTGCTGGCCGCTGCCCGCCTGGATGGTGCGGTCGCGGGCGCTGAGGATGCCGGCGGTGACCGAACCCTGCAGGCCGAGCGGGCTGCCCAGGGCGAGCACCTGGTCACCGACCTGCATGGCGTCGCTGTCGCCGAACTTCGCCGCCTTCAGGTCGCTGACCCCGCTGGCCTGGACCACCGCGAGGTCGGTCTTCGGGTCGGTCCCGACGATCTTGGCGGACGCGCTCTTGCCGTTGGCGAAGACCACCCGGACGGTGTCGCCGCCGGCGCCGGCGACCACGTGGTTGTTCGTCAGCACGAACCCGTCGGCGCTGAGGATCACCCCGGATCCCTCACCGCTGCCCGTCATGATCGTGACGATGCTGTCCTGGACGGAAGCCGCGATCTTGGGCAGGTCGGCGCTGTTGATGATCGGGGCCGCGGAGTAGGTGCGGGTCGGGCCGTCCCCGTCGAGCGCGAGGGCCAGCGCGCCGCCGGCCACGCCCGAGCCGAACATCAGGGCCAGCGCCAGCGCGCCGGCGCCGATGAACTTCCCGGCCCGACTGGGCCGCGCCGGCTGCGGCGCGCCCCACGGCGGGGTCGGCTGCCCGGCCTGGTACGGCTGGTAGCCCTGCTGCGCGTGCTGCCCGTGCTGTCCCTGGTACGGCTGCGCCTGGTACGACGGGACCGGGCCGCCGCTGTGCGGCGCCGACGGGTAGCCCGAGCCGCCCTGCTGCTGGGCCCAGCCGTGCTGCTGCTGGTGCTGCTGGTGCTGCTGGCCGTACCAGGGGTGCTGCTGCTGCGCGGCGGCCTGGTACGGCGTCCCGCCCTGCGGCGGGTACGGGCCGGCCGGCGCGGCGGCCGGGTTCGTGGTTCCGGCCTGCGCCGTGGTTCCGGCCTGCGCCGTGGTTCCGGCGGCCGGGGCGTCGGCCGGAACCGGCGCGGCGGCCGGGGTGTTCGAGGAGTCCGACGTCCCGCTCTCGACGCGGGGCAGCTCGGCGGTGTGGTGCGACGGCTCGGCGTCGGCGGGGGCCGGCGACCGCTGCGGATCGGTCTCGTGGTCGGTCATGCCCCCAGCTTTCCCCGTGGCACTGTCATCAGCCTGGAATCCGCCTGGAAGTTTTCTGAACGTCACTCGCCCGGCTCCGGCGCCTCGGGCAGCAGCGGCAGCTTCACCCGGAACGTCGCACCGCCGCCGGGAGTCTCGTCCACCTCGACGGTGCCGTGGTGCGCGGCCACGAGCGCGGCCACGATGGCCAGGCCGAGGCCGGTGCTGATCGGCCCGCCCGCCCGCCGGGTACGCGCGGCGTCCACCCGGTAGAACCGCTCGAACACCCGCTCGGCCTGCTCCGGCGTGAGGCCGGGGCCGGTGTCCGCCACCTCCACCACGGCGAGGTTGCCCGCCTCCGCGCGCAGCCGCAGCGTCACCGAGGCGTCCGACGGGGTGTGGGTGAGCGCGTTCGTCATCAGGTTGCCGATCACCTGGCGCAGCCGGGCGTCGTCGCCGAGCACCACCAGCGGGCCGGCGCCCGGCTCCCGCTCCAGCTCGATCCGCCGGTCCGGGTCGACCACCCGGGCCGCCTCCACCGCGTCCGAGGCCAGCACCGGCAGCTCGACCGGGGCCAGCGCGATCGGCCGTTCGCGGTCCATCCGCGCCAGCAGCAGCAGGTCCTCCACCAGCAGCCCCATCCGGGACGCCTCGTCCTCGATGCGGCGCAGCAGATCGGCGGTCTGCTCCGGCGCGCGCGCCGCGCCCTGCCGGTACAGCTCGGCGAAGCCCCGGATGGTGGTCAGCGGCGTCCGCAGCTCGTGCGAGGCGTCGGCGATGAACTGCCGCATCCGCTCCTCGGACCGGCGGGCCCGCGCTTCCGACGCCTGCGCGTACGCGGCGGCGTCCCGCGCGCCCGCCTCGGCGCTGCGCGCCGCCGCCTCGGAGGCGGCCCGCGCGGTGAACGCGGCCTCGATCTGGGCCAGCATCGCGTTCAGCGCCCGGGACAGGCGGCCCAGCTCCGAGGTCGGGCACGGACGCCCCATCTCCGGGTCGGGCACCCGCCGGGTCAGATCGCCGCCCGCGATGGCAGCCGCCGTACGCTCTATCTCCACGAGCGGCTTCAAGCTGGTACGCACGATGCCGGCGCCCACCGACGCCAGGATGATCAGAACCGCGCCACCGACGAGCACGTCTATCCAGAGCAGTTGCCGGACCGAGAGGTCGACGTCGTCGAGGTTCTGCCCGATTGCCAGGTAGGTGTTCTCGTCGACCTGCCGCACCATCAGGCGCCACCGCACCTTTTGGTCCGCGCCGTCGTCGGTGAAGGCCGCCGCGCCTGCGTGTCCGAGGTACCAGTTCGCGTCCTTGAGCCCCGCGGGCAGGTCGTCCGCTACCAGCGAACTGTCCCGAAGGACCACCGCGACCTGGGTGCGGCGGTCCCACTCACTGAAGAGGTAGTCGGTGGGCAGGTTGTTGGCGTTGGCCTGGTTGACCACCACGTCCTTGTTGAACTGGTCGCTCAGCTCGCCGTCGATCCGGTCGACCAGGTAGTTGTGCAGGAAGTAGGCGGTGGAAACGCTGATCACCAGCAACGCGCCGGCCACCAGGGCCAGGACGGCGGTGACCAGCTTGAGCCGCAGCGGAATCCCGCGCAGCCTGCCCTTGGCGTCATGGACGAGGTTCACGCCGCCGGCTTGCGTAGCACGTAACCCACTCCCCGGAGCGTGTGGATCAGCCGGGGCTGAGTGTTGTCGACCTTGCGGCGCAGGTAGGAGATGTACGACTCGACGATGTTGTCGTCACCGCGGAAGTCGTAGTTCCAGACGTGGTCGAGGATCTGCGCCTTGCTGAGCACCCGGTTGGCGTTGAGCATCAGGTAGCGCAGCAGCTTGAACTCGGTCGGCGAGAGCTGCACCCGCTGACCGGCGCGGTGCACCTCGTGCGTCTCCTCGTCCAGCTCCAGGTCGGCGAAGGTGAGCCGGGACGGGGCCTGCTCGCCGGTCGCGGTACGCCGCAGCACGGCCCGGATCCGGGCGGTCAACTCCTCCAGGCTGAACGGCTTGGTGACGTAGTCGTCGCCGCCCAGGGTGAGCCCGCGGATCTTGTCGTCGGTGGCGTCGCGCGCGGTCAGGAAGACCACCGGGGTACGGGTGCCGCCCTCGCGGAGCATCCGGATGACCTCGAAGCCGTCCAGGTCGGGCAGCATCACGTCCAGCACGACCAGGTCGGGCCGGTGGTCCTTGGCGGCGTTCAGCGCGGCGCTGCCGCTGGTCGCGGTGGCCACGTCGAAGCCCGCGAAGCGCAGGCTCGCGGAGAGCAGTTCGAGGATGTTGGGATCGTCCTCGACCACGAGCAGTCGAGCCTCCGTCTGGGTAGCCGCCATGGGCCCATCATCCGCGCTCCGGCTGCGGCCGCGCTGGGTGGACCCTGGAAACAACCTGTGAGATCAGCGGAACAGCCGCCGCAGCCCTTCCAGCGCTCCGTCGAGCATACGGATCGCGGTACGGAGCTGGTTGTCGCTGAGCCGCCGCGCCCGTACCAGCGCGCCCACCTCGACTGTGAACGCGGCCAACCGCTTGTCGAACTCGGCGAGCAGCGGCGAGTCGTCCGGCCGGGCCGGGCCCCCGTCGCTCGCGGGCCGGGCCGTGGCGGAGGCCGTCCACGCCCCCTGCCGGGTCTGCCGGGCCACCTCACGCAGTTCGCGCTTCAGGTCGCGGACCGAGCCGCGTACCTCGTTGTGAATCTCACCGGCCAGCGCGGACAGGTCCTCGACGGCGGCGCCGATGTCGGCCTCCAGGGTCGACAGCTCGTCGGCGCGCTGCCGCAGCTCGGCGCGGCCCGCCTCGGTGATCTCGTAGACCTTGCGCCCGCCCGCGGCGGTGTGCGTGACCAGGCCCTCCGCCTCCAGCCGTTGCAGCCGGGGGTAGATGGTGCCGGCGCTGGGCGCGTACAGGCCGAGGAAGCGGTCCTCCAGCAGGCGGATCAGCTCGTATCCGTGCTTCGGGCCGTCGTCGAGCAGCTTCAGCAGGTAGAGCCGGAGCCGGCCGTGGCTGAACACGGCGGTCACGGCAGCTCCTCCACGTCCTCGGCGGTCGCGACCGGGCGGGCGAGCAGTGCGATGCTCCCGGAGGTCGCGGAGGCCCAGAGCCTACCCGTACCGCCGCCGAGCACGCCGTGGCTGTCCTTGATCGAGCCGAAGCCCCGCTGCCCGCCGTCCACCTGCGGGAAGCCGCTGGTGATCTTGCCGGCGGTGGTGTGCAGGTGCACGGTGAGGTCGCTGTCCTCGCGGACCCGCACGGTGATGCTGCCGGAGATGGCGCTGAGGCGAATCTCGCTGCCTCGCGGGTTGTCCAGGTCGCAGGTGATCGAACCGGAGACGGCGTGGGCGCGGACCCGCTCGGGCGCACTGTCGGCGAGGATCAGCTCACCGGAGACCGTCTCCAGGTCGAGGTCGCCGCCGATGCCGAGCGCCTCGACCGGCCCGGAGATCACCTTGGCGCTGGTGCGCCCCCGCAACCCCCGCAGCGTGACCTCGCCGGACGTGACGTCGACCCTGGTGTCCCCGCGCAGGCCGGAGGCGACGAGCGTGCCGTCCACCAGGTGCAGGTCGGCGAGGACCTCGGCCGGCACGGCGATCGAGACCTCGGCGCGATACCGGCGGTGGAAGCCGCCGAAGGACCAGAGCACGCCCGGCCACCGGGTCGGCCGCTCGTGCTGCACGGTCAGCCGGCCGTCGCGCATCTCGACCAGGAGTGGCCGCCGGCCGATCCGGGTGACGTCGACCCGCGCCGGGCCGTCGGTGGCGACAACGTTGAGCCGGCCGCTGATCAGCCGGACGTCGAGCCGGGTGACCGGCTCGTCCACAGTGATCCGCTGCGGGCTGTCGACAGTCCAGTTGGCCATGGCGTCCTCCCCTCGACGACGTACCGACCGACGGCACGTCGAGTGACGCGAGGAGCATAACGCGATACATCGCGACTGAACAAGAGCCTATCGCGACTGTGTCGCGTCTCCGACGCATAGCCGATAGATCTTGGAAGCAAAAGGCCCTCATAGGGGCCGTTTGCTTCCAAGATCTCTGGCGGTTCAGCTCGACGAGACGCGCGCGCCGGTCAGGCCGTCAGGTCCAGCCCGGAATCGGCGGGCGCCGGGCACGTGAGCGGAGGGCGGGCGCGGGCGCGAGGGCGGGTGCGGGCCGGGGGTGGGGGCGTGACGACGAGGGCGGGGCCGGGCGGATCGCCGATTCGGCCACCCGCGCCAGCGCCCTCCGGTCCGCGCCCGGCGCCGGGTACAGCGCGGCCCGCACGGTCACGAACACGGTCAGGTCCCGGGCGGCGAGCACCCGGCGTACCGAGGTCCACAACGTCTCCTCGCCGAGGAAGGCGGCGAGCGTGCTCGGGTCACCGCCGTACCGGTAGGCGAGTTCCAGCGGCACCACCGGCGTACCGGTGGCCACGGCGGCCTGGAACATCGCCGGGCGGAAGCCGCGCGCCGGGCGGCAGTCGGTGGCGGCGCCGCACCAGGTCGTACCCTCCGGGAAGACCGCCACCGGCCGCCCGGAGCGCAGCGTCTCGGCCACGCGCGCGACGGTGGCGGGCAGGTCACGCGGCCGGGACCGGTCCACGAACACGGTGCCCGCCGCGGCGGCGAGCGCGCCCACCACCGGCCAGCGCCGGACCTCGCGTTTGGCCAGCATCCGGGCCGGCGAGACGGCCAGCACCGCCAGGATGTCCAGCCACGAGACGTGGTTGGCGACCAGCAGCGCGCGACCGCGCGGCGTCCGGCCCCGGGCCACCAGCCGCACCCCGAGGGTACGCAGCGTCCACCGTGCCCAGCCGCGCGTCGCGGCGCGCCCACGTGCCACGGGCAGCAGCGGCAGGAGCGCGGCCAGGCCGGCCCCGGCCAGCAGCATTCCGAGTACGCCGAGCAGCCGCCCCGCGCGGCGCAGGCGCGACACGTCCGGGGTGGCGGGCGGCGGCAGGCACTCCGGCCCGCAGCCCGACACGGGCCGCCACAGGCCGTCGTCCGGCACGCCACCGGCAGGACCGGACACGCCCCCGGCTCGACCGCTCACGCCCGGGGCAGGACCGACCACGCCCCGGGCTCGACCGAGCACGCCCCCGACGGGAGCGGCCACGCCCCCGGCTCGACCGATCACGTCCCCGCCGGGCGCAGGAGCAGCGGCGGGCCGCTCGGCGGTCACGAGACTCCGCCGAGGAAGTGCCGCAGGTAGCGCGGGTTCATCCGGTCGAGCGCGAACAGCACGTAGAAGTCCGCGCAGCCGAAGTCGCTGTCGTACGCGGGCTCGCCGGCCACCCAGGCGCCGAGCCGCAGGTAGCCGCGGAGCAGCGGCGGCACGAGCGCCCGGCGCTCGGCGGGGGTGAGCGTGCCCGGGTCGGCGGCCGGGGCCTCGGCGAACCAGGGCCGGCGCGGGGTCACCCGCAGCGCCGGCGGGGCCAGGTGCCGGGCGCTGACCTCGGCCCACACCGCAGCGGCGGCGACCCCGCCGTCGGTGACCGGCACCGAGGCGCAGCCGCCGAGCCAGCGGGAGCCACGCAGGTGCAGGTAGCGGCAGATCCCGGCCCACATCAGGTTGATCACGGCACCGGTCCGGTGGTCCGGGTGGACGCAGGAGCGGCCCGCCTCGACCAGGTCGTCGCGGAGCGGGGCCAGCGGGCGCAGGTCGAACTCGCCGTCGGCGTACCGGCGGGCGGTGCGGCCGGGTGGCAGCAGCCGGTACGTGCCGACGACCTCGTCGGTGCCTTCGCGCAGCACCACCAGGTGGTCGCAGTGCGCGTCGAACTCGTCGGAGTCGAGCCCGGCGCCGGCGCTCGGCAGAGTGGCGCCGAGTTCGTCGGCGAACACCTCGTGGCGCAGTCGTTGCGCGGCCGCGACCAGTGTCGGGTCGTCGGCGATCAACAGGGTGTATCCGCTGGTCGTGAGCGGTGCGCCAGCGGCGTGCAGAACGGCCATGACTCCTGTGTAGGTGGCGTGGGTTGCCACCGGGCGGGATGAGGGGTGTCGATCCGGTGAACGCCGGCCGGCGGCGTCGTGCGAACCGGGACGGCCGGTGCGGGGCGGGTGTGTGCGAGGCTGCCGGGCGGACCGCCGGCGAGGGCGCCGGCGGAGCTGAACCCGGAGGTGCGCATGCTGGTCGAGGCCCGTTTCCAGGGACCGGACGGTTCGGGCAACGGCGGCTGGAGCGCCGGGATCTTCGCCGCGCTGATCGACGACCGGGGGCCGGTGGAGGTCACGTTGCGCCGGCCGCCGCCGCTGGACACCCCGCTGACCGCCGCCGACGGCGAGGTACGCGACCCGGACGGCCAGTTGATCGCCCAGGTACGCCGGGTGGAGCCGGTCGAGGCGGTGGTGCCACCGGTGGACCGGGCGACGGCGGAGGACGTCGCGCGGGCGTACCCCGGTCTGCTGGACCACCCCTTCCCCCGCTGCTTCGTCTGCGGCCCGGCGCGCCCGGACGGGCTGCGGATCTTTCCGGGACGCCTGCCGGACGGGCGGACCGCCGCGCCGTTCGACGCCCCGGCGGAGGTGACGCCCGCTACGGTGTGGGCGGCGCTGGACTGCCCGGGTGGCTGGGCGGTGCTCGCGCCCGGCCGCCCGTACGTGCTGGGGCGGATCGCCGCGCAGGTCACGGCGCTGCCACGGCCCGGCGACGAGTGCGTGGTGACCGGCCTCGCGGTCGGCGGCGAGGGACGGAAGGCCGAGGTGCACACCAGCCTGTACGGTGCGGACGGCGCGTTGCTCGGCCGCGCCCGGGCCACCTGGGTGGCGTTGCCGACCGCCTGATCTCCTCCTTGAGGAGGACGGCGCGTACGCGTCCCGCCTGATTGACCCCCTTGCGCCGGGTTGGAAGGCTGTTGCCGGGTGCCCCCGCAACGGCGCCCCACCGGCGCGCGTCACGCCCGCCGGGCAGGAGAGGAGAATGATGTCCGACGGGCAGCCACGCCCCAGTGCCGGGACCGGCCAGATCATCGTGTCCGGCCTGACCAAGCAATACAAGACCGTCCGCGCGGTGGACAACCTGTCGTTCACCGTCGAGCCGGGCCGGGTCACCGGCTTCCTCGGCCCGAACGGCGCCGGTAAGACGACCACGCTGCGCATGCTGCTCAACCTGGTGACGCCGAGCGCCGGCACGGCGACCATCGGCGGCAGCCGGTACGCCGACCTGACCGACCCGCTGCGCACGGTGGGCGCGGTGCTGGAGGCGTCCAGCGCGCACAAGGGCCGCACCGGGATCAACCACCTTCGGGTGATCTGCGCGGCGGCCGGGCTGCCGAAGGAGCGCGCCGACGAGGCGCTGGCCCTGGTCGGGCTCTCGCCCGCGGCGAAGCGCAAGTTCAAGGGCTACTCGCTGGGCATGAAGCAGCGGCTCGGCATCGCCGCCGCGATGCTCGGCAACCCGCAGGTGCTGATCCTGGACGAGCCGGCCAACGGCCTGGACCCGGAGGGCATCCGCTGGATGCGCGGCTTCCTCAAGGGTCTCGCCGCCGAGGGCCGTACGGTGCTGGTCTCCAGCCACCTGCTCTCCGAGATGCAGCTGCTCGCCGACGACGTGGTGATCATCGCGGCCGGCAAGCTGGTCCGGCAGGGCCCGGTCGACCAGGTGATGGCGTCGATGACACACGGTGTCCGGGTGCGGGTGCGCACCCCGCAGGCCGACGAGCTGGTCTCGGCGCTGCGCGAGCAGTCCGCCACCGTCGACACCGACCCGCACGGCGTGCTGCTGGTCAGCGGCGTGGACGCGCCGACGGTGGGCCGGGTCGCGCTGGCCGCCAAGGTCGAGCTGCACGAGCTGACCACCGAGCGACCCGACCTCGAAGGGGTCTTCCTGGAGCTGACGGCCGGAAAGGCGGAGATCCGATGACGCTTGTCCGATCCGAACTGCTCAAGATCCGTACCACCAGCACCTGGTGGATCTTCGGGCTGATCAGCCTGCCGCTCTGGGTGCTGGCGCTGCTGTTCAACTGGCTGCAGACCGACGCGCTGGCCAGCGGCGACCTGGGCGAGGTTCCGGCCGACCAGGCCGACCAGGTGCAGGCGATCTCCAGCGCCGACAGCATCGCCGCCAACCTCTACACGAACGGCCAGTTCTTCGGCCTGCTCATCGTGCTGCTGCTCGGCATCGTGGTGGTGACCAGCGAGTTCTTCCACCAGACGGTGACCACCACGTTCCTCACCGCGCCGCACCGCACCGCGGTGATGCTGGCCAAGCTGGTCGCGGCCGGCGTGCTGGCGCTGCTGTTCTGGATCGTCACCACGGTGCTGAACCTGATCTTCGCGCCGATGATCCTGAAAGCCTCGGACCTCGGCAGCCAGCTCGGCAGCGGAGAGGTCTGGACGTCGGTCGCGCTCAACGGGCTGGCCTACCTGCTCTGGTCGGTGCTCGGCGTCGGGCTCGGCGTGCTGATCCGCAGCCAGATCGGCGCGACGGTGACCGGCATCCTGCTCTACCTGGGCGGCACCATCGGCGCGGCGATCGCCATCGGCCTGCTGGCCGGCCGCTTCGGCGACTGGATCAACCAGCTCCAACTGCTGGTGCCATCGCTGGCCTCCAGCCTGATGGTGGCCGGGACCGAGATCCCCGGCAACCCGCCCCGCTGGGCCGGCGCCGCGGTGCTGATCGGGTACGCGGTGGTGACCGGCGCGATCGGCATCGCCACCATCCGCAAGCGCGACATCTCCTGACCTCGCCGTCAGGCGGACCCCGGCCGGTGACACTCGTCACCGTCCGGGGTCCTCGTCGTCTAGCAGGAGTCGGTGGATCACGCAGCGTTTGCCGAACTTCTGGCATCTTCTGTGAATCGGACCACCAGCCGGAGGCGAGAATGCCTGCGCGCAGCGCACGGCGTAGCCTTGGCATCGGTTTACCCAGCGTCGGCAACCGGGTGTCACCGGGGGCCACCGTGACATTCACAACCGCGTGAAAGAGGCGATTAGCGGCCGTGTCGACCCAGCAGACTTCGCAGGAGAACCCACTGGCGGGTTTCGGCCCGAACGAGTGGATCGTCGAGGAGATGTACCAGCGTTACCTCGCCGACCCCTCGAGCGTCGATTCGGCCTGGCACGACTTCTTCGCCGACTACCGGCCGGCCCCGGGCGCCGCCACACCGCGCCCGGAGGCGCAGGCCAAGCCGGCCGCGAAGCCTGAGCCGGCCGAGCAGCAGGAAGCAGTGGCCACGGTCAAGGAGCAGCCCGCCAAGGCGGAGCCCACGGCCACCCCCGCCAAGGCCGAGCCGAAGGCCGCCCCGAAGGCGTCCGCCCCGGCCAGGCCGGCCGCCAAGCCGGCGGCGAAGACCCCCGAGCCGGCGAAGAAGTCCGCCCCGGCCAAGCCGGCCGCGAAGGCACCGACCGCGAGCGCCGCCGGCACCACGACGCTGCGCGGCGTCGCCGCCAAGATCGTCCAGAACATGGACGCGTCGCTGTCGGTCCCGACCGCCACCAGCGTGCGCTCCGTCCCGGCCAAGCTGCTCGTCGACAACCGCATCGTGATCAACAACCACCTCACCCGGGGTCGCGGCGGCAAGGTCAGCTTCACCCACCTGATCGGGTACGCGCTGGTACGCGCCGTCGTCGAGCACCCGGAGATGAACAACTCCTTCGCCGAGGTCGACGGCAAGCCGGCGATGGTCCGCCCGGAGCACGTCAACCTGGGCATCGCGATCGACCTGGTCAAGCCGGACGGCTCCCGCAACCTGGTGGTGCCGTCCATCAAGGGCTGCGAGCAGATGGACTTCCGGCAGTTCTGGCAGGCGTACGAGGACGTGGTCCGGCGCGCCCGCCGCAACGAGCTGACCATGGAGGACTACTCCGGCACCACGATCTCGCTGACCAACCCGGGCGGCATCGGCACCGTGCACTCGATCCCGCGCCTGATGCAGGGGCAGAGCGCCATCATCGGCGTCGGCGCGATGGAGTACCCGGCCCCCTACCAGGGCATGAGCGAGGCCACCCTGGCCGAGAACGCGGTCAGCAAGGTCATCACGCTGACCAGCACGTACGACCACCGGATCATCCAGGGCGCACAGTCCGGCGAGTTCCTGAAGGTCATGCACGAGCTGCTGCTCGGCGAGCGCGGCTTCTACGACGACATCTTCACCTCGCTGCGCATCCCGTACGAGCCGGTGCGCTGGATGCGCGACGTGGCCGTCGACAGCGAAGGCCAGATCAACAAGACCGCGCGGGTGCACGAGCTGATCCACGCGTACCGGGTGCGCGGCCACCTGATGGCCGACACCGACCCGCTCGAGTTCAAGATCCGTAAGCACCCGGACCTGGACGTCCTCCAGCACGGGCTCACGCTCTGGGACCTCGACCGCGTCTTCCCGGTCAACGGCTTCGCCGGCCAGCAGCGGATGAAGCTGCGCTCGATCCTCGGCGTGCTGCGTGACTCGTACTGCCGCCGGGTCGGCATCGAGTACATGCACATCCAGGACCCGGAGGAGCGGCGCTGGATCCAGGAGCGGGTCGAGCGCAAGTACGAGAAGCCGAGCCAGGACGAGCAGAAGCACGTGCTGAACCGGCTCAACGCCGCCGAGGCGTTCGAGACGTTCCTGCAGACCAAGTACGTCGGCCAGAAGCGCTTCTCGCTGGAGGGCGGCGAGTCGCTGATCCCGCTGCTCGGCGAGGTGCTGGAGTGCTCCGCCGAGGCCGGGCTGGACGAGGTCGTCATCGGCATGGCCCACCGCGGCCGGCTCAACGTGCTCGCGAACATCGTCGGCAAGCCGTACGAGAAGATCTTCTCCGAGTTTGAGGGGCACCTCGACCCGCGCTCCACGCAGGGCTCGGGCGACGTGAAGTACCACCTCGGGCAGAACGGCAAGTTCACCACCCCGGACGGCGAGCACGCGGTCAAGGTGTCGGTGGTGGCGAACCCGTCGCACCTGGAGGCCGTCGACCCGGTGCTGGAGGGCATAGTCCGGGCCAAGCAGGACCGGATCGACCTCAAGCTGGAGGGCTACACCGTGCTGCCGCTGGCGGTGCACGGTGACGCCGCCTTCGCCGGCCAGGGCGTGGTCGCCGAGACGCTCAACCTGTCCCAGCTGCGCGGCTACCGCACCGGCGGCACCGTGCACGTGGTGGTCAACAACCAGGTCGGCTTCACCACCGCCCCGGAGTACAGCCGGTCCAGCCTCTACAGCACCGACGTGGCCCGGATGATCCAGGCGCCGATCTTCCACGTGAACGGCGACGACCCGGAGGCAGTGGTCCGGGTGGCCCGGCTCGCGTTCGAGTACCGGCAGGCGTTCAACAAGGACGTCGTGATCGACATGGTCTGCTACCGCCGGCGCGGGCACAACGAGGGCGACGACCCGTCGATGTCCAACCCGGAGATGTACAAGATCATCGACTCGAAGCGGTCGGTCCGGAAGCTCTACACCGAGGAGCTGATCGGCCGCGGCGACATCACCGTGGAGGACGCGGAGGAGCTGCTGCGCGACTACCAGGGGCAGCTGGAGCGGGTCTTCAAGGCCACCCGGGACGCCGCGACCACGCCGCGCCAGCTCAGCCGCCCGGCGCGGGAGGACGAGCCGGAGCCGCAGGTCGACACCGCCACCGACGCCGCGGTGGTCAAGGCCATCGGCGAGGCGCACGTCAACCTGCCGGAGGGCTTCACCCCGCACAAGCGGATCCAGCAGCTGCTGGAGCGGCGCCGCAAGATGTCCGTCGAGGGCGGCATCGACTGGGGCTTCGCCGAGATCATCGCGTTCGGCACGCTGCTGCACGACGGGGTCACGGTCCGGCTCGCCGGGCAGGACTCGCGCCGCGGCACGTTCGTCCAGCGGCACGCCTCGGTGGTCGACGCCAAGACCGGCGAGGACTACCTGCCGCTGATGTCGCTCACCGCCGACGGCGAGCGGTCGCGCTTCTTCGTCCACGACTCGCTGCTCTCCGAGTACGCGGCCATGGGCTTCGAGTACGGCTACTCGGTGGAGAACATCAACGCGCTGGTGGCCTGGGAGGCCCAGTTCGGTGACTTCGTCAACGGCGCCCAGTCGGTGATCGACGAGTTCATCTCCTCCGGCGAGGTGAAGTGGGGTCAGCGCTCCGCGGTGACGCTGCTGCTGCCGCACGGCCACGAGGGCCAGGGCCCGGACCACACCTCCGGCCGCCCGGAGCGGTTCCTGCAGCTCTGCGCCGAGGACAACATGCGGGTGGCCATCCCGACCACCCCGGCGAACTACTTCCACCTGCTGCGCCGCCAGGCCCTGTCGCCCAAGCGCAAGCCGCTCGTGGTGTTCACGCCGAAGTCGCTGCTGCGGCACAAGCTCTGCGTGTCGCCGGTGGAGGACTTCACCACCGGGACGTTCCAGCCGGTGCTGGCCGACACCGCGGCTCCGGCGCCGGAGCAGGTCAAGCGGGTGCTGCTCTGCTCGGGCAAGGTCTACTACGACCTGTTCCAGGCCCGGCAGGAGCGGGGCGTGACCGACACCGCGATCATCCGGATGGAGCAGCTCTACCCGCTGCCCGTCGAGGAGGTCCGGGCCGCGCTGGCGCAGTACCCGAACGCCGAGGACTTCGCCTGGGTCCAGGAGGAGCCGGCCAACCAGGGCGCCTGGTCGTTCGTCGCGCTCAACCTGCTGGAGCACCTGCCCGAGGTCCGGCTGCGCCGCATCTCCCGGCCCGCCGCCGCCGCTCCGGCGGTCGGCTCGGCGAAGATGCACGAGGTCGAGCAGAACGCGCTGATCGAGGCGGCTCTCCCCCGCCCGTGACACCACCGGCAGCGGCCCGTCCCGACCCGGGGCGGGCCGTTGCCGTACGACGACGAGAGGAACACCGTGTACTTCACCGACCGTGGCATCGAGGAGCTGGTCGAGCGCCGGGGCGACGAGCAGGTGAGCCTGGAGTGGCTGGGCGAGCGGCTGCGTGACTTCGTCGACCTGAACCCGGAGTTCGAGACCCCGATCGAGCGGTTCGCCACCTGGCTGGCCCGCCTCGACGACCCGGACGACGACTGACCGGCGCGGCCGGGCGCGACCTCAGCCGGTCGCGCCCCGCCCGGCGACCTGGAGATTCCCGGTACGGCGCAGCTTCTGCCAGCCCAGCCGGCCCCCGGTCAGCGCGGTGCCGACGGCCTGGAGCAGCACCAGGTACATGACCTGCCGGTAGACGAACTGCTGCAACGGCAGCACCCAGAGCACGCCGAGCTTCTCCCGGTCCAGCCGGAAGGCCAGCACCGCGGTGACGAACTGGAGCGCGAGCATCGCCAGCCAGGCCACCACCGTGTCGCTGCGGTCCAGGAAGATCAGCCCGTAGATCGCGAGCAGGTCGATCACCGGGGCGGCCAGCGGCAGCAGCACGCCGAACAGCGTCAGGAACGACAGGCACCGGCGGCCGAACCGGCCGGACGGACCGCTCTCGATCACCGAGCGCCGGTGCTTCCACATCGCCTGCAGGGTGCCGTAGCTCCACCGGTAGCGCTGCTTCCACAACTGGCCGATGGTGGTCGGCGCCTCGGTCCAGGCGCGTGCGCTCTCCTCGTACACGATGTGCCAGCCGGCCCGGCCGACGGCGATGGTGACGTCGGTGTCCTCGGCCAGCGTGTCGTCGGTCATGCCGCCCACCTGCTCCAGCGCCTGCCGCCGGAACGCGCCGATCGCGCCGGGGACGGTGGGCATGCAGCGCAGCGTCTCGTAGAGGCGGCGGTCGAGGTTGAAGCCGATGACGTACTCGATGTGCTGCCACTTGGCGATCAGGCCGCGGCGGTTGCCGACCTTGACGTTGCCGGCGACGACGCCGACCCGGGGGTCGGCGAAGGGCTGGACCAGCCGGCGGACCGAGTCCGGCTCGAAGATCGTGTCGCCGTCGACCATGACGATCAGGTCGTGCCGGGCCAGCGCGACGCCGGTGTTGAGCGCGCTCGGCTTGCCGCCGTTGGGCTTGCGGACGACCCGCACGTTCGGCAGGCCCAGCGCCGCGACGATGTCGGCGGTGCCGTCGGTCGAGCCGTCGTCGACCACCACCACCTCGATGCCGCCGGGGTGGTCGCCGCAGGCCAGCGAGCGGACGGCCGCGGCGATGCCCTCCCGCTCGTTGTACGCCGGCACGATCACCGAGACCGGTTCGGTGACCGGCGGACCCCACGACCAGTCGCGGCGACGGCGGCGGCGAGCGTGCCGTGTGGCGAGGACGAACAGCAGCAGCGACCGGCCGACGGTGAGCACCCCGACGAGCACGAAGAAGGCGCCGAGCACCCCGAACATGCCGTCGGCCACCCGTACCGCGCCGACCAGCACGTGCCCCCGCCACCGCTCGTCGAGCGGAGCGGCCGCCTGACCGCCCACCGGGCCTGATACGCCGGCCGCCGCGAGCGTCTGGTTCAGGCCCTCGCTGACGGTGGTGAAGCGGTACCCGCGTTCCAGCATCATCGGGATGTAGCGGTCCAGCGCGGCCACCGTGCCGGACCGGTCGCCGCCCGCGTCGTGCCAGAGCGCGATGGTGCCGGCCGTACCGTCCGGCGTGGCGTTCGCCACCATCTCCTCGACCGGGGGCAGCTCCCAGTCCCGGCTGTCGACGTCGTTGACCACAGTGAGGTAGCCCAGCTCGCCGGCGTGCCGCAGCATCGGCCAGTCGCGGTCGGTGTACGCGTCCGCCCGGGACGAGTACGGGAAGCGCAGCAGTGACGGGCGGACGCCTGTGGTGCTGGCGATGGCGAGCTGCGTCTGCGCGTACTCCAGCTCCCGCCGCCATTCCGGCAACGTGGCCAGGTCGGGGTGGGTGAACGTGTGCACGCCCAGCTCGTGTCCGTCGGCCACCAGCCGGCGGGTCACCTCCGGGTTGCGGACGACCTGCGAGCCGATGACGAAGAAGGTGCCCTTCACCTGGTACTTGTCCAGGACGCGCAGCACCTCCGGCGTCCACCGCGGGTCGGGTCCGTCGTCGAAGGTGAGCGCGATGGTGCGCGGCGGCAGGCGGTGCGACTGGGTGCGGCCCTCCGCGCCGACGTTGACGATCGGGCCGCCCCCGATCACCGAGCTGGGGACCTCCCGCTGGCTACCGTGCGTCACCCGGTTGTCGGGGACGAACGCGGCGTTCGTGTACGCCTCGACGACCAGCAGGCCGCCCAGGACGACCACGACCATGGCGACCAGGGCCCAGCTCGGCCGGGGCAGGAGACGCCGGCCACGGGACCGGCGCGAGCCGGGGATCTGCGGCGCTGCGGGGATCTGCCGGACGTCCAGCACGACTGTGGGTGCGTCGTCCGGCTGCCGCCCGGCGCGGTGCCGGCGGGCGGCCTGCACCCGGCGGGGGTCCAGCGCGACTGTGGGCGGCTCACTCGTGGGCGGGTTCGGACGGGCGGGTGCCTGGTCACTCATCGGCGGGAGCGGCGGGCGCAGCGGGTTCGGCGGGCGGGTCGACGGCGGGCGGCGGGTCGACCACGGGCGGCGGCACCTCGGCGGTGGGCGCGGTGGGCGGCGCGGTGGTGGCCGGCGTCTGGACGGGCCGGGGCGCGGTCGGGGCGGTCCGGGTCGGCCGTTGATGCCGAGGGCTCGGCGGGACCGTGGCGGCAGGGGTGACGGCGGTGGCCGGCGCCCGGGCCGGAGCGGTACGGATGTCGGTTGGTGTGTCCGCCGCGGGACGGGTGACTGCCGGCGCGGGCGTGTCCGCCGGGTTCGGCGACGGCAGCCGCTGCTCGGTGGTCGGCTCGACGAACGGGATGACGCTGTCCGGGGTGATCGGCCCGCCGGCGAAGCTGACTCCGACCATGACCGTGTAGATCACCCCCGCCGCGCCAGCGCAGTAGGCGAGACGACGCAGCCGCCGGCGTCGCCGCCCGCTCGGGTCGACGAAGACGGGGGGCGATTCCGGTACGACAGGAATCAGTGCGGTCGGGCCTTCCACAAACCAAGTGTAGATGCGAGAAAATCCCACCTTCTCCCCCGGCTAGCCGTCCTGACCAGGCAGAACGGGCAGCACCGACCTCGATCTTGTAGGTTGGGTGCCGTGGCGCGCAGCGTGTACCTCACCGGCGTTGGTTCGGGCGGCGGAAAATCGACAGTGGCGCTCGGGCTGGCCGAGTTGTTGTCCCGGCAGGTGGAACGGATCGGCGCGTTCCGGCCGCTCGTCGCCGGTGACGGCACCGACCCGATCCTGGCCCTGCTCACCGAGCGCTACCGGATGGAACTGCCGGTCGGCGAGCTGCACGGCGCCACCTACGCCGAGGCGAGCGCGCTCGTCGCGGACGGCCGCCGGGAAGAGCTGATCTCCCGCATCGTCACCCGCTACCGGGAGGTCGAACGCCGCTGCCCGGCGATAGTGGTGGTCGGCAGCGACTTCGCCTACGGCGACGGCACCGGCCCCCGTGAGCTGGCCTTCAACGCCCGGCTCGCGACCGAGTTCGGCAGCGTCGTGGTGCCCGTGGTGGACGGGTTCGCGCAGGAGCCGGAGGCGATCGCGGCGGCGCTGCGCGGCGCGTACCACGATCTGGTCGACCTCGGCGCGACCGTGATCGCGGCGCTGGCCAACCGCGTGCCGGAGCCGATGACGCTGCCCGAGCTGCCGGTGCCCGCGTACGCGATCCCGGAGGTGCCGACCGTGTCGGCGCCGACGGTGGCCGAGGTGGCCGCGGCGCTGCGCGGCACGGTGCTCACCGGCGACGAGACCGCGCTCGACCGCGACGTGCTCGACTACGTGGTCGGCGCAGCGCACGTGCCGACGCTGCTGGACCACCTCACCGACGGGGCGCTGGTGATCACCCCGGGCGACCGCGCCGACCTGCTGGTGGCCGCCGGCGCCGCACACGTCGCCGGGCAGGTGTCGCTGGCCGGGCTGGTGCTCACGCTCGGCGAACAGCCCGACCCACGCGCCATGCGCCTGGTCGAACGGATGAACACCGGGCTCCCGGTGCTGTCGGTGCCCAGCGACAGCTACGACACGGTGTCCGCGTCCAGCCGCATCGAGGGCCGCCCCAGCACCGCCAACCCGCGCAAGGTCGAGGCCGCGCTCGGCGCGTTCGAACGCTGCGTGGACACCGACGACCTGGCCCGCCGGCTGCGCGTCAGCCGCTCCGCACGCGTCACCCCGCTGATGTTCGAGAACGACCTGATCGACCGGGCCCGCGCCCAGCGCCGCCGGCTCGTGCTGCCCGAAGGCGCCGACGAGCGGATCCTGCGCGCGACCGAGGTGCTGCTGCGCCGGAGCGTCGCCGAGATCACCCTCCTCGGCCGCCCGGACGAGATCGCCCGCCGCACCCGGGAACTCGGCGTGGACCTCGGCGACGCCCAGGTGGTCGACCCGGCGACCAGCCCGTTGCGGGACGAGTTCGCGCAGGCGTACGCGCAGTTGCGCGCCCACCGCGGCGTCACCGTGGAGCTGGCGCACGACATCGTCGCGCAGCCCAACTACTTCGGCACGATGATGGTGCAGACCGGCCACGCCGACGGCATGGTCTCCGGCGCCACCCACACCACAGCCGCCACCATCCGGCCCGCGTTCGAGATCATCCGGACCGTGCCCGGCGTCTCCGTCGCCTCCAGCGTCTTCTTCATGCTGCTCGCCGACCGGGTGCTTGTGTACGGCGACTGCGCCGTCAACCCCGACCCGGACGCCGACCAACTCGCCGACATCGCCATCTCGTCGGCCGACACCGCGGCCCGGTTCGGCATCGAACCGCGGGTGGCGATGCTGTCGTACTCCACCGGCAGCTCCGGCGCCGGCGCCGACGTGGAGAAGGTCGCCGCGGCCACCAAGCTGGTCCGGGAACGCCGGCCCGACCTGCTGGTCGAGGGCCCCATCCAGTACGACGCGGCGATCGACCCGCAGGTGGCGGCCACCAAGCTGCCGGACAGCCCGGTCGCCGGGCAGGCCACCGTGTTCATCTTCCCGGACCTGAACACCGGCAACAACACGTACAAGGCGGTGCAGCGCTCGGCCGGAGCGGTGGCGGTCGGGCCGGTCATGCAGGGCCTGCGGCGGCCGGTCAACGACCTGTCCCGGGGCGCCACCGTGCCGGACATCGTCAACACGGTGGCGATCACCGCCATCCAGGCCGCCGCGGAGGCTTCGGAATGAGCCGCATCCTGGTCCTCAACAGCGGGTCCTCGTCCGTCAAGTACCGGCTGTACGACGGCGACGACGTCCTGGACAAGGGCACCGTCGAACGGATCGGCGAACCCGGCGGCGGCCCGGCCGACCACGAGAGCGCGGTCCGGGAGATCATCGGCCGCCTCGACCTGACCGGCCTGGCCGGCGTCGGCCACCGGGTGGTGCACGGCGGGCGGAAGTTCAGCGAGCCGGTACGCATCGACGACGCGGTCGTCGCCGCCATCGAGGACCTGGTGCCGCTCGCCCCGCTGCACAACCCGGCCAACCTCGCCGGCATCCGGGTCGCGCTGGAGGCGCTGCCGGACACCCCGCAGGTGGCGGTCTTCGACACCGCGTTCCACCACACGCTGCCCGAGGCCGCCGCCACGTACGCGATCGACAAGACCACAGCCGAGCGCTACGGCGTCCGGCGGTACGGCTTCCACGGCACCTCGCACGCGTACGTCTCGCGTCGCGTCGCCGACCTGCTCGACCGCCCGTACGACCGGCTCAACACCATCACGCTGCACCTGGGCAACGGGGCGAGCGCCTGCGCGGTCCAGGGCGGGCGCAGCGTGGCCACCTCGATGGGCATGTCACCGCTGGAGGGCCTGGTGATGGGCACCCGCAGCGGCGACCTCGACCCGACAGTCATCTTCCACCTGCGCCGCGAGGGCGGCATGGGCGTCGACGACATCGACGACCTGCTCAACCACCGCAGCGGCCTGCTCGGGCTGACCGGCGCCAACGACATGCGCGAGGTGCTGGCCCGGCGCGCCGCCGGTGACCCGGACGCGACGCTGGCGTTCGACGTCTACTGCCGGCGGATCACCGGCTATGTGGGCGCGTACTACGCGCTGCTCGGCCGGGTCGACGCGATCGCGTTCACCGCCGGGGTCGGCGAGCACGCCGCGCCGGTACGTTCCGCGTCGCTTGCCGGGCTGGACCGGCTCGGCATCGCCGTCGACCCGGCGCGCAACGACGGCCACGGCGACCGGATCGTCTCCCCGGACGGCGCGGAGGTGGCGGTGCTTGTGGTCGGCACCGACGAGGAGCGGGAGATCGCCCGCGAGACCCGCGAGGTGCTCGGCGTCTGACCGCGGTCTGGGGGACAGTGCCGCCGGTGCCACCACTTCGGGGAGGTGGCGTGGTCCGGTGCGCCCGATACCGCTACCTCGGCGAACTGGCGTGACCCGGTGCTTGAGGTGCCACCACTTCGGGGAAGTGGCGCGGTCCCGGTGCCTCCGATACCGCCACCACGGCGAACTGGCGTGACCGCGGTGCCTCCGATGTAGCTCCTACCGCTGCCGGTGACCGGCGTGCGGGTCAGCCCAGGGCGATCCAGGCGACCAGGGCGACCACCACGACGACGGCGACGGCCACACCGGCGATCAGCGGTACCCGGGACGGCGCCGCCGCCGACGCGGCCGGCTCGGGCGAATCGACGAACGCGCGGAACTGCGCTGTGTTGCCACTCGGGTCGGTGTAGTTCTCAGCCATGCGGGTGACCCTAGCGAAGCCGGCCGGCCCCGGCCGCCCCGCCAGGCCGTAGGCCGGCATCCGGCTCATCCGGCCCGCGCAAACCCGCCCGGCCGGTTGAGGTGTCGCCCGGCCGGGTGGTGGTGGCAGCCGATCCGGACGGCGGGCGCGGGCCGACCGCTCGGCTGCCTACCGTGCAGGTGTGAGGGGGCAGCGGCTGGTGGCCGCGCTGATGACGGCGCTGCTGGCCGGCTGCGGCCCGGCCGTCGCCACGACCGATCCCGTCCCGGCCGGTGTGCGGCCCGCGCCCGAACGCCAGTACGCGGTGGGGATGCGGCAGTTCACGCTCGATCCGGACGGCGCCCGGCCGCTGCCGGTCACCGTCTGGTACCCGGCCGACCTGCCCACTCCAGCCGCTCCGTCCGCGTCCACGGGTCCCGCCGGACCGGCTCGCGTCAACACACGGCCCGTCACCACGGATCCCGTCGGGCCCGCACGCGCCACCGCACGGCC
Organism: Micromonospora sp. LA-10; assembly: GCF_051853095.1. Lineage (NCBI taxonomy): Bacteria > Bacillati > Actinomycetota > Actinomycetes > Micromonosporales > Micromonosporaceae > Micromonospora > Micromonospora sp. LA-10. Next base: position 4,714,586 of record NZ_CP195710.1, on the reverse strand, counting down.
CCTCCCCACCACGGACCTCGCCGGACCCGCACACGCCACCGCACAGAAGCTCGCCTCCCCGCCCGACCGGACCACCGCGCCCGGCTCCCCCGCGCCACTCGGCTCCGCCACCGCACGTGACGCTGCTCCCGGACGTGACGCCGCCACCTCGCCAGGCCACACCGCCAGGCCGGCCGGCGCAGGCACCGCGACGCCGGACGGGCCGCGCGTCCGGCCGGGCGCGCCGTTCGCGGCGGGCCGGTTCCCGGTGGTCCTCTACAGCCACGGGCTGCGCAGCCTGCCCGCGCTGCACGCCGCGCTGACCAGCCGCTGGGCGGCCGCCGGGTTCGTGGTGGTCGCACCCACCTACCCGCGTACGAACCTGCGCGCCCGCCACTACACCCGCGACGACGTACGCAACCAGCCGGCCGACGCCTGGCGGCTGGTCCGTCACCTGGTCCGCCTGGGCGCCCGCCCCGGCGACCCGCTCGGCGCGCACCTGGCAGTGGACCGGTTCGCCGCCGCCGGGCACTCGGCCGGCGGTCACACCAGCCTCGGGATGTTCGCCTCCGGGCAACCGTCACCGTTACGGGCCGGAATTGTGATCGCCGGTGGCCGGATGGTCGCCGGCTTCTCCCGTCCGCTCGCGCCGATGCTGTTCGTGCACGGCAGCGCTGACCGGATCGTGCCGGAGTCGATCGGCCGGGCCGCGTACGCCCGCTGTCTCGGCCCGGCCGCCTTCCTGAGCCTGCGTGGTCAGGGTCACGGCGAGTACCTGACGCCGGGTCGGTCCGGTTTCGCCCAGGTGCTCGCCGCCACCACCGACTTCCTGCGCTGGACGCTCTACGCCGACCGGGCGGCGCTGCGCCGCCTCCCCGCCGACGCGACAGCCCCCGGCACCACCTTCACGACCCGTTCCCTCCCCGCCTGACCGTCGGAGGACCGGCCGCCGGAGATCTTGGAGGATTTCGGCTCCTATGAGGGCCATTTCGTTCCAAGATCTCTCCGAGCGGACACGGCGGGCGCGGCCGGGCCGCCACGATCGCGAGGCACAATCGAGTTCATGCGCCGTCGTCCCGTCGCCCTCGTCACCGCCGCCGTACTCGGCGCCGCCCTCGCCGGCTGCTCGGAGCAGCCTGCCGCCCCGGCCGGGCGGCCCGCTCCCGACACCTCACCGACCAGCGCCACGCCGACCCCGCGCGTACCCGCCGGCAAGGCCCCCACGGAGAGCTTCGCGGTCGGCGTACGCCAGGTGAAGCTGAACCGCGACGGCAACCGGCCGTTGCCGGTGACGCTCTGGTACCCGGCGGCCGGCGCGGCCGGTGGCGCGGTCGAGCGCTCCGCCCCGGCGGCGGCCGGGCGGTTCCCGGTGGTGATGTTCAGCCACGGGCTGACCGCCCGGCCGGAGGACTACCAGGTGCTGCTCACGCGCTGGGCGGCGGCCGGTTTCGTGGTCGCCGCGCCACGTTTCCCGCACACCTCGCGGGGCACCGACGGCAACGCGTTGGACGTGCTCAACCAGCCGGCCGACGTGTCGTACGTGCTGACCCGGGTGCTCGCGCTCGGTGAGAAGGCGGGCGATCCGCTGCGCGGCCGGCTGGACCCGGAGCGGGTGGCCGCGACTGGGCACAGCGCCGGTGGCGTGACCACGATCGGCCTGTTCACCGCGGGCCGGGACGCGCGGCTGGACGCGGGCATCGTCTTCGCCGGCACCGCGCTCGGCGTGGGTACCGCGTTCGCCGGCACCGTCGCGCCGCAGTTGTTCGTGCACGGCGAAGCCGACGAGGTGGTGTCGTACGCCGCCGGCAAGGCCGTCTTCGACGCGGTGCCGTGGCCGAAGGCGATGCTCAGCCTGCCGAAGGGCGACCACGGCCGGGCCCTGCTCGGCGACGGCAAGGCGCTGGGCGTGGTCGCGGACACGACTGTGGAGTTCCTCCGCTGGACGCTCTACGGCGACCCGGCGGCGAAGGAGCGCCTCCCCGCCGACGCCGCCAAGGGCGGCGTGGCCACGCTCGACGACCGGCTGTAAGGAAGGGCCCCTTCTTAACGCCTCCGGTAGAGAAGGGGCCCCTTCTTAACACGCCACCCACGCCGCACGCCGCACGCGCCGCCAGCGCCGCACGCGCGATCCAATCCGCCCGCGCCGTAAGCCTCAGGCGGTGTGGTCGACGACCACCTTGCCGAAGACGTCGCCGGAGTGCAGCCGCGCGAACGCCTCGGTGATCTCGCTGAACGGCACCACCCGGTCGATGACCGGCCGCACCTCGTGCTCGGCGCAGAACGCGAGCAGCTCGGTCAGCTCGTCCGGGGTGCCCATCGAGGTGCCGAGGATCTCCAGCTGCATGGCGAAGACGCGGCGCAGGTTGACCTTCGGCTCGTGGCCGGAGGTGGCGCCGGAGACCACGATCCGGGCCATCGGGGCGGCCGACTTCAGCGAGTGGTCGAAGGTGGCAGCGCCGACCGTCTCGATCACCACGTCGACCCGTTCCGGCAGCCGGGCGCCGGGCTCCAGCGCGGTCGCGCCCAGCTCGGCGATCCGTTCCCGCTTGGCGGCGTCGCGGCTGGTCGCGTACACCCGCTTGCCGAGCGCGACGCCGAGCGCGACGGCCGCGGTGGCCACGCCCCCGCCGGCGCCCTGGACCAGCACCGACTCGCCGTCGGCGACCCGGCCCTTGGTCGTCAGCATCCGCCAGGCGGTGAGCCAGGCCGTGGGCAGGCACGCCGCGTCGGTGGCCGACAGGCCGTCGGGCAGCGGCAGCAGATTCACCCGGGGTACGGCGACCAGCTCGGCGAACGTGCCCTGGTAGTGCTCGGAGAGGATGGAGACCCCGCGGGGGTCGCCCGGAGTGGGCACCACCGGGTAGATGACGACCTCGTTGCCGTCCGGGTCGGTGCCGACCGCGTCACAGCCGAGGATCATCGGGAGCTGGTCGGCGGTCAGGCCCACGCCACGCAGCGACCAGAGGTCGTGGTGGTTGAGCGAGCTGGCCCGGACCCGCACGGTGACCCAGTCGTCCTGTGGGTGGGTCGGCTCGGGACGGTCGCCGACGGCGAGCGCGGCAAGCGGGTTGTCGGTGTCGAAGGCCGAGGCGAAGGCAGCACGCATGATCGGCACGGTAACAAGCTGAGCAGCAGTTAAGAAGGGGCCCTTCCTCTACCGGAGGCGTTAAGAAGGGCCCCTTCCTTACATCTCAGCGGCGGGCGACGCCGTCGCGGCGAGCGGCCTCGGCGACCGCTTCGGCCACCGCCGGCGCGACCCGCGGGTCCAGCGGCGACGGCACGATCGCGTCGGCGGTCAGCGACTCGGCCACCACGCCGGCGATGGCGTCGGCGGCGGCCACCTTCATCGAGTCGGTGATCCGGGTGGCGCCGGCGTCCAGCGCGCCCCGGAACACGCCCGGGAACGCGAGCACGTTGTTGATCTGGTTCGGGTAGTCGCTGCGTCCGGTCGCGACGACCGCCACGTGCCGGGCGGCCACCTCGGGGTGCACCTCCGGGGTGGGGTTTGCGAGCGCGAACACGATGCCGCCGGACGCCATGCCGGCCACCGCCGCCTCGGGGATCTGGCCGCCGGAGACGCCGATGAGCACGTCCGCGCCGCGCAGCGCCTCGGTGATGTCGCCCTGCCGGCCCTCGGCGTTTGTGAGTTCGGCCAGCTCGGCCTTGGTGCCGGTCAGCTCGCGGTGCCGGCCGATGATGCCGCGCGAGTCGCACACCACCACCCGGGCCGGGTCGACGCCGCCAGCGATCAGCATCTTGGTCACCGCGACGCCGGCCGCGCCCGCGCCGCTGACGGCCACCCGCAGGTCACCGAGCTTGCGGTTGAGCAGCGTCGCGGCGTTGCGCAGCGCGGCGAGCACCACGATCGCGGTGCCGTGCTGGTCGTCGTGGAAGACCGGGATGTCCAGCGCCTCGTCAAGCCGCCGCTCCACCTCGAAGCAGCGCGGCGCGCTGATGTCCTCCAGGTTGATCCCGCCGAACGAGGGCGCGAGCGCCTTGACCGTCGCAACGATCTCGTCCACGTCCTGCGTGTCCAGGCAGACCGGTACCGCGTCGACGCCGGCGAACTGCTTGAACAGCACCGCCTTGCCCTCCATCACGGGCAGCGCGGCGCGCGGGCCGATGTTGCCCAGACCGAGTACGGCGGAGCCGTCGGTGACGACCGCGACGGTGTGCGACACCCAGGTGTAGGTGTCGACGAGCGCGGGGTCGGCGGCGATCGCCTCACACACCCGGGCAACCCCCGGGGTGTACGCGAGGGAGAGGTCCTCGCGGCTGGTCAGCGGCACGGTGGAGGTAACTGCCATCTTGCCGCCGACGTGCAGGCGGAAGACGGGATCGGCGGGGTCCGGGGTGGACGAAGACATGGTGACTCCAGGATCTGTCGAGCAGACGGACCGGCCGGCGCGGTCAGCGGTGGTCAGCGACCGGCGGCGTGGCGGTGCGGGGGTCACCCGGGCACTTTCCGAGCATAGTCACGCTCCGGCTCGCAGGATGTGAGCGGGGTCATATCGGCCCCTCACCTACCTGCGCCTTACCCGTCCGGGTCGTGGCCACCAGCGGGCCACCACCCGGCCCCGGACGTCGGCCACGCCGTACGCCCGGGAGTCGTCGGTGACGAACTCGTTGTCGCCGCGCAACCACCAGCCGCCGTCGCGCGGCTCCACCGCCCGCTTGACGACGAGCAGGTCGGGGCGGCTGCGGAAGACCGCGACGACCACGTCCCCGGGGCGCACCGCCCGGCCGCCGGTGCGGACCAGCACCGCGTCGCCGTGACGCAGCGTCGGGGCCATGGACGGGCCGGTCACCAGCACCGGCGTCAGCGGACCGCGCAGGGCCGGAGGTTCGCCGGTGGGCGCCATGTCACCTCCCAGCCCCCGAGGGCGTCTCCAGGAGTAATGTCGTCTTGGATCATCGCAAACAACCCATGGAGGACCCTGATGCGCCTTCCCCGCATCCTCACGCCCCGGGTGACGGCCAGCGCTCACTGCGACCTGCCCTGCGGCGTATACGACCCGGCCCAGGCCCGGATCGAGGCCGAGTCGGTCAAAATGATCTGTGAGAAGTACCAGGCCAACACCGACCCGGAGTTCCGCACCCGCGCCATCCTGATCAAGGAGCAGCGGGCGGAGCTGGTCAAGCACCACCTGTGGGTGCTCTGGACCGACTACTTCAAGGCGCCGCACTTCGAGAAGTACCCGCACCTGCACCAGCTGTTCAACGAGGCCACCAAGCTGGCCGGCGCAGCCGGCGCGAAGGGCGGCACCGACCCGGCCAAGGCGGACGAGCTGCTGGCGAAGATCGACGAGATCTCGAAGATCTTCTGGGAGACCAAGCAGGCGTGACGTCGCCCGACGACACGTTGACGATCCGGCCGGTACGTCCTGGGGACGTACCGGCCGTCGTCGCCATGGTGCACGAACTCGCCGAGTACGAGCGCGCGCCGGAGCAGTGCCACCTCACCACCGAGCAACTCGACGCGGCCCTGTTCGGGGCGTCGCCGGCGCTCTTCGGTCACGTGGCCGTCGACGCGGCGGACCAGCCGGTCGGGTTCGCGCTCTGGTTCCTCAACTTCTCCACCTGGGCCGGCGTGCACGGCATCTACCTGGAGGACCTGTACGTCCGCCCGGCCGCCCGGGGCACCGGCGCGGGCCGGATGCTGCTCGCCACGCTGGCCGCGATCTGCGTCGAGCGCGGCTACCAGCGGCTGGAGTGGTGGATGATCAACTGGAACCCGGCGGCCCGCTTCTACGCCGCGATCGGCGCCACGCCGATGGACGAGTGGACCCCGTATCGCCTGGCCGGGCCGGCGTTGCACGAGCTCGCCGCGCGGGCGACGGCCGCGCCCACGCGGTCGGCCCCCTGACCGGGTAGAGTCCCGCACCGGGGGGAGGAGCCGTGACTCAACTGACCGGGCACCCGACGACCGACGACGACGTCGTCCATCTCACCGTGCCCGCCGACGGTGGTTACCTCGGCGTGCTCCGCACCGCCACGGCCGGCCTCGCGGCCCGGCTCCAGTTCGCCCTCGACGAGATCGAGGATCTGCGTATCGCTGTCGACGAGGCGTGCGCCATGCTGCTCGCCATCGCCACCCGCGACGCCGAGCTGGAGTGCCGCTTCGCGGTCACCGAGGACGCGCTCAGCGTCGAGGTGACGGTGCCGACGGTCCGGGGTGCGACGCTGCCGTCGGAGTCGTCGTTCGCCTGGAAGGTGCTCACCGCGCTGACCACCGGGGCCAACGCGCACGCGACGGACGGCCGGGCCACCATCTCGCTGCTGACCCGCCGCGCCGGCGGCTACTGACCGGTCGCGGTCACCGGTTCGCGGCGTCCGGCGCTCAGCGCTCCGGGTCGCCGAAGCCGAGCGCGCGGTTGGTCGGGCCGCTCACCAGCAACCCGACCATGCCGATGCCGAACGCCATGAGCGGCAGCCCGAGCCAGCCCATCCCTCCCTCGATCATGAACCAGCCGACCGGCAGCAGCATGAGCTGAAGCACGATCGCGGGCGCGCGCGCCCCGGCGCGACGGCGGGACAACGCGCCGCCGAGCGCCCAGAGCGCCACCGCGCCGCCGATGGCGAACGCGGTCACCCACAGCGCCGAGATCAGGTCCGTCGTTTCAGCGGTGAGGTCGGACCAGATGAGCCACACCGCGATCAGCCCGAGCGCCACCGCCTCCGCGCGTAGCAGGAGCACCGCGGCGCGCAGCGTGCCGGGGACCGGGTCGGAGTCGATCGTCACGGGCGCCACGATACCGGTGGGTAGTCGCGGTACAGTGCCGCCCATGCGGGCCGTCCTGGTGGTCAATCCGAAGGCCACCACCACCAGCGAGCGCAGCCGGGACGTGCTGGTCCGGGCGTTGCGCAGTGAAGTCGACCTGTCGGTGCGCTACACGCGCCGGCGGGGCCATGCCATGGACCTGGCCCGGGAGGCCGCCCAGGAGGGCGTCGACCTGGTCGTCACGCTCGGTGGCGACGGCACCGTCAACGAGGTGGTCAACGGCCTGATGGCGGCGGAGCCGCCGACGTTCCGGACCGGGCAGACCTCGGCCGAGCGGCTGCCCGCGCTGGCCACCGTGCCCGGCGGCTCGACGAACGTCTTCGCCCGCGCGCTCGGGCTGCCCCGGGAGTGGCCGGACGGCACCAGCATGATCCTGGAAGGACTGCGGCTGGGCCGGTCCCGCACGATCGGGCTGGGCCGGGCGGACGACCGCTACTTCACGTTCTGCGCCGGCTTCGGGCTGGACGCGGCGGTCATCCGCCGGGTGGAGCAGTCCCGCAAGAAGGGGCGCGTCTCCACTCCGGCGCTCTACTTCCGCTCCACCGCGAGCCAGTACTTCGTCGGCTCGGACCGCCGCCACCCGTCGATCACGCTGGAGCGTCCGGGTGAGGCGCCGGACACGGAGCTGGCCACGGCGATCATCCAGAACACCGCGCCGTGGACGTACCTGGGCGACCGGGAGATCAACCCGAACCCGGAGGCGTCGTTCGACCTCGGGCTCGACGTGCTGGCGCTGCGGCGGCTGCGGGTGGCCAGCACGGCCCGTACGGCGGCGCAGTTCTTCTCCCGGAAGCCGGATCCGCACGGCAAGCAGGTGCTGCGTCTGCACGACCTGGCGGAGTTCACCCTGCGCTCGGAGCGCCCACTGCCGTTCCAGATGGACGGGGACTACCTCGGCGAGCGGGAGAAAGTCCGATTCACCTCCGTGCCGGCGGCACTGAGAGTAATCTGCTAGGTCTCGGGTACTCCACTCGGTTGACGCGGATCCCCCCGCCGCGCGGGCGCGGTGGCCGCCACGCCGAGGAAGGGTGCCGGAAATGTCAGCAACGTCACGCAGACCGTACTACATTGATTATCGACTGTGGCACGCCGGGTAACCAGGACCCTGGTAAACCCGGACAAATGGGTGGTGAGCCCGCTCACTGTTCGGAGTTTTTCCGAGCGGCACCCTTGACATCGCTGTAGTTCGTGAAAGTATTCACAAGCGAACTCGTGTTGCCGGGACATTGCCTGGATATGCTCGTTCGGTTGAGCTGTTCCAGCAGGTCCAGGCACCCCACAGCCTGCTCACGCTGCGCCGAATTGATGGATGCTGACTGTCACCCTTCGGCAATGCGGACGCATATAGGAATAGCAACGAAGCGTTTACTGGCCACCCACTAAGAATGAGGAGTGTTGCCGCCATGGACTGGCGCCACGATTCGGTCTGCCGCGACGAGGACCCGGAGCTGTTCTTCCCGATCGGGACGTCCGGCCCGGCCCTCCTTCAGGTGGAGCAGGCGAAGGCCGTCTGCCGGCGCTGCCCCGTGACCGACCAGTGCCTGCAGTGGGCGCTGGAGTCCGGTCAGGACGCCGGCGTCTGGGGCGGGATGAGCGAGGAAGAGCGCCGCGCGGTGAAGCGCCGCGGCGGTCTCCGGGTGCTGCGCGCTCACTCCGCCTGACCCGTACCACTCGCGACGCCCCGGCCGGGATTCCGGCCGGGGCGTCGCGCTGTGCGCGGTCAGACCACCACCGTGTCCACGCGCCGCCGGACCAGGTCCGCCAACTCCGGCAGATCGGTCAGCGGCTCCGCCACCGCCACCGCGCCGGCCGACCGGGCCGCAGCGCGTACCCCGTCGTGGAACCGGCCCGGCGCCAGGAAATAGGCCGCCACCGCGACCCGGCGGGCCCCCGCCGCGCGCAGTCGCGCCACCGCGCCGCCGACCTCCGGCGGCGCCGCCGAGGCGTACGAGACGCGGCACGGCACGCCCAGCCCGGCGCCGAACGCCGCCGCGACCCGACCCACCGAGGCACGCGCCGCCGGATCCCGGGTACCCGCCGCCGCCAGCACCACCGCGTCCAGCCCGCCCGGCTCGTCGCCGGTCGCCTCCGCCAGGCGGCGGCGCAACCCGTCCAGCAGCCCGCCGTCCACGCCGGCGCCGGCCGGACCCAGCACGTCGGTCACCCGTACCTCGATGTCCGCGCCGGCCGCCGCGACCGCCGCCGGGATGTCGACCTTCCGGTGGTACGCGGCGGTCAGCAGCAGCGGCACCAGAACCGCCCGGGAGTGGCCGGCGGCGGCCAGCCCGCGCAGCACCTCCGCCGGACCGGGATCGGTGTGGTCGAGCCAGCTCGGCAGCACCGGACGACCCGGCCAGGTGTCCGCCACGGCCCGGGCCAGCGCCCGGGTCGCCTCGGCCGCCCGAGGGTCACGGCTCCCGTGCGCCACCAGCACCACTGGTGGCCCGGCCCTCAGGTGTGCAGGCCGCACTCGGTCTTCTCGAACATCGCCCAGCGACCGGACCGCGGGTCCTCCCCCGCCTTCGTCCGCCGGGTGCACGGCCAGCAGCCGATCGAGCCGTAGCCGCGGGCGAACAGCTCGTTGACCGGGATGTCGTACCGGGCCACGTACGCGTCCACCTCCCGCTGCGTCCAGGCCGCGATCGGGTTGACCTTGACCTTGCCGCGCCGCGCGTCGAAGCCCACCACCGGCGTGTTGGCCCGGGTCGGCGACTCGTCCCGGCGCAGCCCGGCAGCCCACGCGTCGTACCCGGACAGCGCCCGCTCCAGCGGCTCCACCTTGCGCAGCTGGCAGCAGTCGTCCGGGGACCTGTTGAACAGGCGCGGACCGTACTGGCCGTCCTGCTGACCGACTGTCATCCGGGGACGGATCGAGCGCACCCGCACCGGCATCCGGCGGGCCACCTCGTCGCGGACCTTCAGCGTCTCCGGGAAGTGCAGCCCGGTGTCCAGGAACACCACGTCGACGCCGGGGGCGACCCGGGAGACCAGGTGCGCCACCACCCCGTCGGCCATCGAGCTGGTCACGCAGAACCGTTCGCCGAACGTCTCCGCCGCCCACCGGGCGATCTCGATCGCGGGCGCGTCCGCCAACTCCCGGCCGGCCTCCTCGGCCAGCGCGCGCAGCTCCTCCGGGTCGCGGCGGGCCGGCTCGGCCGAGCCGATCAGGCCGAGGCCGGCGGCGGAGACGAGGCCGCTCACCGGGTCACCGCCCGGCTCAGCAGGCCGCTGAACTTCACCGAGAAGACCCGCGCGCAGGCGTGGCACTCCCAGGCGCCGTGCCCGGCCTCGTGCGGTCGCAGGTCCTCCTCACCGCAGTACGGGCAGTAGAGAGGCGCAGATCGGGCGTCGCTCATCGCGCCACCTCGCTTCGCTCGGCGGCGCGATGAGGCCCTGCCGCGCTGAGCCGGATGATTCGCTCGCTTCGCTCGCTCATCGGAGCTCCTCCTCGTCGACTCTGATCACCCAGTTGGCGAACGTCTCACCCTCGGTCCGGCCGGCCAGGTAGCGGCGGGCCAGCCGTTCCACGTACTCCGGAAGCTCCTCGGCGGTGGTCTTCAGGCCGCGCAGCTTGCGGCCGAAACCGGCGGTCTGGCCCTGGGCCATGCCGAGGCCGCCGCCGAGATGCACCTGGAAGCCCTCGACCTGACGGCCGTCCGGGCCGACCACGAGCTGGCCCTTGAGCCCGATGTCCGCGACCTGGGTGCGGGCGCAGGCGTTCGGGCAGCCGTTGAGGTGGATGGAGATGTCCGCGTCGAAGTCGCGCAGCCGCTCCTCCATGCGCGCGACCAGTTCCTCGCCGCGCCGCTTGGTCTCGACGATGGCGAGCTTGCAGAATTCGATGCCGGTGCAGGCCATCGTGCCGCGCCGCCACGCCGACGGCCGGGCCTCCAGGCCGATCCCGCGCAGCGCGGTGACCAGCGAGTCGGTCCGCTCCGGCGCCACGTCCAGCACGAGCAGCTTCTGGTACGGAGTGAGCCGCACCCGGCCGCTGCCGTGCGCCTCGACCACGTCGGCGAGCTGGGCGAGCTGGGTGCCGGAGACCCGGCCCACCACCGGGGCCGCGCCGACGTAGTTGGCGCCGTCACGCTGGGCGTGCACGCCGATGTGGTCCACCGGCTTCGCCGGCAGGTCCGCGGCCGGGCCGTCCAGCAGCGTGCGGCCCAGGTACTCCTTCTCCAGCACCTCCCGGAACCGCTCCACGCCCCAGTCGGCGACCAGGAACTTCAGCCGGGCCCGGTTGCGCAGGCGGCGGTAGCCGTAGTCGCGGAAGATGCCGACCACGCCGGCCCACACGTCCGGCACCTCGTTCAGCGGCACCCAGACGCCGAGCCGCTTGGCGAGCATCGGGTTGGTGGAGAGCCCGCCGCCCACCCAGACGTCGAAGCCGGGACCGTGCTCCGGGTGCTCCACGCCGAGGAACGAGATGTCGTTCGCCTCGTACGGGGTGTCGACCAGCCAGGAGATCGAGGTCTTGAACTTGCGGGGCAGGTTGGAGTACGCCTTGTCGCCGACGTACCGGCGGACGATCTCGTCGATCGCCGGGGTCGGGTCGAGCACCTCGTCCCGGGCCACCCCGGCCACCGGGCTGCCGAGCACGATCCGGGGGCAGTCGCCGCACGCCTCGGTGGTCTGCAGGCCGACCGCCTCCAGCCGGCGCCAGATCTCCGGCATGTCCTCGACCCGGATCCAGTGGTACTGGATGTTCTGCCGGTCGGTGATGTCGGCGGTGTCGCGGGCGAACTCGCGGGAGATGTCCGCGATCACGCGGAGCTGGGCCAGGTTGAGCTGGCCGCCGTCCACCCGGACCCGGAGCATGAAGAACTCGTCCTCCAGCTCGTGCGGCTCCAGCACGGCGGTGCGCCCGCCGTCGATGCCGGCCTTGCGCTGGGTGTAGAGGCCCCACCAGCGGAACCGGCCGCGCAGGTCCTGCGGGTCGATCGAGGCGAAACCGCGGTGGGCGTAGATGTTCTCGATCCGGTCCCGCACGTTCAGCGGGTCGTCGTCCTTCTTGATCCGCTCGTTGGGGTTGAGCGGCTCTCGGTGCCCGAGCGCCCACTGGCCCTCGCCGCGTGGCCGGCGGGGCGCACGGGCGGCGGGCGCCGGGGAGTCGGGACGGGTCGGGGTGCTGCTGACCGCCATCGCGGCGTCCTCCATTGCTTGCTGCGGTGCCTGCGAGCGCGGACGCGACGGCCGGCCCGAGAGTGGGCCGTGGACGGCGATGTCGATGACGGCCGGCGCGAGTGCGCGCCCGAGACGGATGGGTCGGGCGTCGTCAGTAGGCCGGACAGATCGCGCTGCGCACGCGGCCGTAATCGACGTGGCGGCGAGCCACGAAGCGGCGGACGACAGCGGCGGTCATGTGCCTCATGCTGCCACACCACGCCCTGCACGACCACAGCTCCGCACTGTGATCCCACATCACGGGCCCCGACCGAGATCGACTCCCATCCACGTCCCCGCCCACCGCCTCGTTGATCATGAGGTTAGCGGGGACAAAAGGGACGGTGGATGCCGTCAACTTCATGATCGACGGGCTCCGGGTGGGGTCGGGTGGGTGGGAATTGGTGGAGCGGGCGGGTGGGAGGGAGCGGACGTGTGACGCTGCGGGGGTGAGGAGGTTCGCGTCCGCGTCTGTTCGCGCCCTTCCCGGCTGGGTGGTGTGGGTGGCGCCGGGGCTGCTCACGCTCGTGGTGACGCTGGTGGGCATCGGGCACGCCCAGCCGTGGCGGGACGAGCTGGCCACCTGGAGCGCCGCCACCCGGCCGCTGTCCGACCTGGTCCGGATGACCCGCACCATCGACGCCGCCACCGGGCCGTACTACCTGCTCATGCACGGCTGGACCGCACTCGCCGGCACGTCGCCCACGGCGCTGCGGCTGCCCTCCGCGCTCGCCATGGCCGTCGCCGCCGCGCTCACCGCCCGGCTCGGGGCGCGCCTGGCCGGTGACCGGGCCGGCCTGCTGGCCGGGCTGCTGTTCGCGGTCCTGCCGGCCACCTCCCGGTACGGGCAGGAGGCCCGCCCGTACGCCCTCGCGACGCTGCTCGCCGTGCTGGCCACGCTGCTGCTGGTCGAGGCGCTGCGCTTGCCGGGACGATGGCGCTGGGCCGGGTACGCCGCAGCGGTCGCCGCGCTCGGCCTGGTCCACCTGCTCGCGCTAACGCTGCTCGCCGCGCACGCAGTGGTGGTGCTGCTGACCGCCGCACATGGCACTGCGGGGGCCGTCGATCCGCCCGGCCAGTCCCGAGCCCAGATGCCCGACGCGAGCCGGCGACGCCGCAGACACCTGTGGCGTTCCACCCAGCCACGAGATCGAGCGCGAGTGGAACACCACGGGTGTCACGGCGCCCCGCAGACACCCACGGCGTTCCACTCAGCCACGAGATCGAACGCCGGTGGAACGCCACGGGTGTCACCGCATCTCGGGAGCAGGGAGCACGGCACGGACGCGCCGGAAGCGGAACCGCAGGACGTGACCGGCGAGGCTCGGGAGGCGTCGGCGCCCGGCCGACGGGCGCTGGCCGGGTGGCTGCTGGCGCTGGTGCCGGCCGTCGTGCTCGTCACCCCACTGGCACTCGTCGCCCGGGGGCAGCGCGGTCGACAGCTCGACTGGGTCGACCCGGCGCGCCTGCCCGACCTGGCGGCGCTACCGGGTGCGCTGGCACAGAGCGGCGTCGTCGGCGGTTTCGTGCTCGCGCTCGCGGCGCTCGGCGTGGCCCGGCTGGGTCGCCGGGCGCTGCTGCCGGCCGCCGCCGTGCTGCTGCCGGTGCTGCTGGTGTTCGCCGCCGGAGCGATGGTGCCGCTCTGGGTGACCCGCTACCTGATCTTCACCGTGCCGTTCGCCTGCGTACTGGCCGGCGCCGCGCTGGCTGCCGCGCGGGTCACTCCCGCACCGGCCCGAACGCCGGCAACAGCAACGCCCGCTGAACCAGCGCGCACGGCGACACCCGCCGCAGCCGGCCGCACTGCCGCGCCCGTGGAAGCAGAGCAAGGGCCGACGTCGTCGCGCGGACGGGTCGCGGCGGGAATCGCGGTGGTGGTCCTGGCCGGGCTGCTCGGGCTGCCCGACCAGGCGGCGCTGCGCCGCACCCACGAGTGGCCGCGCAGCGCTCCTGTCGACTACGCGGGCGCGGCCCGGGTCATCGGCGCCGAACAGCGGCCGGGCGACGCGATCGTCTACGCGCCCCGGGACAGCTGGCTCTTTCCCGATCTGGGCGTGGCGTACCACCTGGGGTCGAGGCTGCCGCGCGACGTGCTGGTGGTCCGCGACCAGCGTCAGGACGCGAGCCTCTGGGCCGTGGAGTGCGACGACCCGGCGCGGTGCCTGGCCGGGGTGGACCGGGTGTGGCTGGTGGTCACCGGCCGGCGCACGGACCCGGTGGCGGCGGTGCCGGGCGCGAAGGGCGACGCGTTGCGCGCGGGCTACACGGTGCGGCAGGTGTGGCCGCGGCCGGGGATCACGGTGGCCCTGCTCGCCCGGTGAGGCGGTCGGTGGTGCCGCGGGCCAGCGGTACGACGATGGCCGCCTCGGTGCCGCCGTCGGCGCAGTTGCGCAGCTCGATGGTGCCGCGCAGCTCGCCGGTGACCAGCGCCCGGACGATCTGCAGGCCCAGGTTGCCGCCGCGCTCGGCGTCGAACTGCTCGGGCAGCCCTCGGCCGTTGTCGCTGACCGTGACGTGCAGCTGCTTGCGGGCCCGGTGCGCGGTGACCACCACCTCGGGCCGGGGCGCGGTGGCCGCCGCCTCCGGCCAGGGCACAGAAACCGCCGCCTCGGACCGGGGAGCGACGGCCTCCTCGTCGGCCGGCGGGAAACCGTGCTCGACGGCGTTGAGCAGCAGCTCGTTGAGGATCATCACGAGCGAGGTGGCGATCTCGGCGGGCAGTACGCCGAAGGTGCCGCGGCGGCGCATGCCGACAGTCACCTCGGTGGCGGCGACCTCGGTGGCGGCGCTGGCCACCCGGTCCACGATGCCGTCGAACTCGACCGCCTCGTCGCTGGACATGGAGAGCGTCTCGTGGACCAGCGCGATCGAGGCGACCCGGCGTACCGATTCCTCCAGCGCGACCCGGGCCTCGGGCATGGAGACCCGCCGGGCCTGCAGGCGCAGCAGCGCGGCGACGGTCTGGAGGTTGTTCTTCACCCGGTGGTGGATCTCCCGGATGGTCGCGTCCTTGGTGATCAGGGCGCGGTCGCGGCGGCGTACCTCGGTGATGTCGCGGACCAGGACCAGCGCGCCGATCGGCACTCCGGCGGGCATCAGCGGCAGCGCCCGGGTGAGCATGGTGGCGCCGCGGGCGTCGATCTCCCGCCGGGGCGGCGCCTCGCCGCGCAGCGCGGCGAGCACGGCGTTGCCCGCGTCGGTGCCTTCCAGCGGGTCGCCGGCCAGCCGGCGGTGCAGCTTGGCGAGGTCCTCGCCGACCAGGTGGGACGCGTAGCCGAGGCGGCGGTACGCGGACTGCGCGTTCGGGCTGGCGTAGGTGACCTTGCCGTTGGCATCGAGCCGCACCAGGCCGTCGCCGACCCGGGGCGCCGAGGTAGTCTCGCCCGGATGCCGGGGCGGCGGGAACGTGCCGTCGGCGATCATCTGGGCGAGGTCGTCGGCGGTGGTGAGGTAGTTCAGTTCCAGCTGGCTGGGGGTGCGCGCGGTGGACAGGTTGGTGTCCCGGCCCACCACGGCGATCACCTCGCCGGCTTCCCCGTCGCCGGTGCGCAGCCGGACCGGGATCGCCTCGTGGCGGGCCGGGACGTCGCCGTACCAGACCGGGTCGCCCTCGCGCCAGATCCGTCCCTGCCGGTAGGCCACCTCCAGGTGGGCCACCTCGGCTCCGCCGACGATCCGCCCGACCTGGTCGTCCAGGTAGGCGGTCGGGGCGGTGGTGGGACGGACCTGGGCTACGCAGAGGAACGTGCCGTCGCCGTCCACCGGCACCCAGAGCAGCAGGTCGGCGAAGGACAGGTCGGACAGCAACTGCCAGTCGCCGGCGATCCGGTGCAGATGGTCGATGTCGGCCGGCCGGAGCGCGGTGTGCTCCTCGGCGAGGTCACGGAGGGTGGACACGCCCCACAGCGTGCCACGCCGGACCTCACATCGTCGCCGTGACCTTCTTCAAGCCGCGCGGCGCGTCCGGGTCCTCGCCCCGGGCCAGCGCCAAGGCCAGCGCGAGTCGTTGCAGCGGCAGGATGTCGAGCAGCGGCGCGTACCGCTCGTCGACCTCGGGCACCGCCATCCGGGTCTCGCCGATCTCGGCGGAGCCGACCACCACCACGTCGGCGCGGCGCTCGCCGAGGCGGGGCAGCACCTCGCGCATCGACGTGCCGCCGGGGCCGGAGCCGACCACGGCGAGCACCGGCACGTCCGGGTCGGTCATGGCGAGCGGTCCGTGCAGCAGGTCGGCGCCGGAGAAGGCGAGCGCCGGCAGGTACGAGGTCTCCATCAGCTTCAGCGCCGCCTCCCGGGCCGTCGGGTACGCGTACCCCCGGCCGGTGGTGACGAGCTGGGCGGCGAACCGGTAGCGCGGCGCGAGCCGGGCCGGGGTGTCGTCGGCGAGCGTCTGCGCCGCCAGCTCGGGCAGGCGGCTCAGGGCGGCCCGCTCCTCGGCGGGCAGCACGCCGTCGCCGGCGCGTACCCCCTCGACGAGCATGAGCAGCGCGAGCAGCTCGGCGGTGTAGGTCTTGGTGGCGGCGACGGCCCGCTCGTGGCCGGCGGCGATGTCCACGCTCAGCTCGGCGGTCTCGACCAGCGGCGAGTCGGGGTTGTTGGTGACGGCGAGGGTGAGCGCGCCGGAGGCGCGGGCGACCCGCAGCACCTCGGCGAGGTCGGGCGAGCCGCCGCTCTGGCTGACGCCGACGACGAGCGCGTCGGAGAGGTCGGGCCGGGCGCCGAAGACGGTGATCGCGCTCGGTGAAGCCAGTCCGGCGGGCAGTCCGAGGCGGATCTCGGTCAGGTAGGCCGCGTAGAGCGCGGCGTGGTCGGAGGTGCCCCGGGCGGTGAACACCACGTGCCGGGGGCGCCGTTCGGCGACGACGGCCGCGACTTCGGCGATCGCCGCGGAGCGCTCGGCGGAGAGCAGACGCTCGTAACCGGCCGGCTGCTCGTCGATGTCGGCGGCCATACCGGCCCCTGCTCGCGTCACTCCAGACCTCCTTCTGCGCGTTTCTCGCGCGTTCGATGCTCAGTCTTGCACGTTTCAGCAGCTCCAATCAACGCAACGAGCAGGAGTGCGCAGTGGATCACTAATTGACGGAAGATCCCCTAGGCTTGCCCGGCTGACCGACCCGACCGGCGGAAGGACGACGTGCCCGAGGACGACGCCGCGCTCTCGGCGGAGGAGGAACTCGCGCTGGCCCGGCTGGCGCTGGGTGAGGGCGACCTGCGGCACGCCGCCGACCACATCGCCGCCGCGCTGGTCCGCTCCCCCACGCTGCCCGAGGCGCACGAAGCGCTCGCCCGGCTGAACGCGGCCAGCGGCGGGGACCTGGACCTCTTCCCGCTCGGTCAGCAGGCGTTCGTCGGCGCCGTGGTGGCCCGCGCGCACCTGCTCGCCGCCGCCGGCCGCCCCGCCGAAGGGCTCGACCTGCTGGCCGCCGCCACCGGCTACGCGCCCGCCGCGCCATGGGCCGCCGTGCCCTGGGTGACCGCCGCCGACCTGCCGGAACGCCTCGATCCCGAACGCACCGCCCGAATCCTCATGCAGGTCTGCGCGGCGGCGCCCGACCCCGCGCCGCGCCGGCTGCGCGAGCCGCTCGCGCCGTACCTCACGCTGGCCCGCAACGCGATCACCGTGCATCCGGCCCACCCGCTGCTGCTGGGCGCGGCGTCCGCGCTGGCCCGGCGCCTCGGCGAGATCCCCCTCGCCGTCACCTGGGCCACCCGGGGGGTACGCGCGGAGCCCACCAAACTCGGCGAGGTGTGGCTCGGGTACGCGTACCGCAGCGCCGGCCGGACCGCCGAGGCGCTGGCGGCACTGGAACGCGCTGTCGTACTCGACCCCGACGACCTCGCCGTCTACGCCGACATCGCCGGCACGCTCGCCGACCACGGCCGGCTCGACGCGGCGCTGGGCTGGATCGACCGGGCGCTGGCGAAGGACCCCGCCTTCGACTGCGCCGTGCACACTGCGCACCGGCTGCGCTTCCAGCGCGACGGCGACGTGGACCACCTGGTGGCGCTCGCCGACTTCGTCCGGGAACACCCGGACGACACGCACGAGCACGGCGACCTCGCCGAGTGCTGCCGAGGCCGCCCCTGGCTGGGCCAGGTCACACCGGCCGGTGACGATCCCCCGTCCCCCGACGGACCCGCCCCCTCGGCAGCCGCGGTACGACGGCTCCAGCACCTGGCGCACCCGGCGTGGGCGCACCCCCCGGCCGCGTACGACGCCGCCGTCGGACTGGCCACCGTGGACCTCACCGACCTGCTCGCGCTACTGGCGTACCCGCCCGAAGCGCCGGCAACCGCGCTGGGCCGGGTACTCGGCGGGCAGGACCCGGCACTGTGGAAACGCTGCGCGCAGGTCTGGGCCTGCCTCGGCCTGCTGCACCACCGCACCGACGAGCCGTGGGAATCCTCGACCCGCCGTCGGGTGCTGCGCGAACTGGCCACCGCCCCCGGCCCGGCCGCCGACGCGGCACTGTTCGCCCTGGTCACCGCCGCCTGGGTGGACCCGGCCACCCGTGCCGACGTGGCCGCAGTGGTGGCCGGGCGGCTCACCGAGGTGGCGTCCGGCGCCGCCCGGCGTACCCCGGTGGCGGTGTCGCTCGCGTATCTTGCGCGAGCCACCCCGGCCCTCGACCCGGCCGCGCGGGCCACCGCCGACTCGCTCATCGCCGGTGCGAGCGGCGGCCCGCTGCGCCGTCTCTGGCGACGCCTCACAGCCGTGTTCCGCCGAGGCTGACCGCAGACGCGTCCGTCCCTTGCGAGCCCTGTTTTCCTGCCGCCTCCCCGAGATGGCTCACCCCGGGCCCTCACCGCCTAGCCGAGCGCCGCCACTTCGCCGAGCTGGCGCGATCAACTCCCCTCTGACCCCGCCACCTCCCCGAACTGGCGGGCAGGGCACCGCGACGACGGCCCCGGCACCACCCGCACGCCGGCTCCCAAGGTCGGAGTCTCACCACCTCCCCGAGGTGGCGCGATCAACCCACCCCGGATCGCACCGCCACCCCGAACTGGCGGGCGACGGGCGGCCGGCACCGGAAACACCTCGCCGAGCACCCGAACACCAGCCAGCCCGCCACTTCGCCGAAGTAGCGCGATCAACTCGCCCCGGACCCCACCACTTCCCCGAACTGGCGAGCACCGCGCGGCGACCACAACCCCAGCCCCACCCGCACACCGGCTCCCAAGGCCGGAGCCTCGCCACCTCCCCGAAGCAGCGCGACCAACCCACCCCGGACCCCACCACTTCCCCGAACTGGCGAGCGCCGCGCGGCGGGCACCGGAACACCTCGCCGAGCACCCAGTCACCCGCAGCTCCGCCACCTCGCCGAAGTAGCGCGATCAACCCGCCCCGGACCCCACCACTTCCCCGAGCTGGCGGGAGGCGCACGGCGACCACGACCCCAGCCCCACCCACACACCGGCTCCCACGGCCGAAGCCTCGCCACCTCCCCGAAGTCGCGATCAACCCGCCCCGGACCCCACCACTTCCCCGAGCTGGCGGGAGGCGCACGGCGACCACGACACCAGGCCCACCCCGCGCACCGGCTCCCAGGGCTGGAGCGTCGCCACCTCCCCGAAATGGCGGGATCAACGCACCCCGGACCTGACCACTACCCCGAACTGGCGAGCACCCGGCAGCGGGCACCGGGCACCGGGCACCGGGCACCGGGCACCGGGCACCGGGCACCGGGCACCGGGCACCGATAACACCTCCCAGCCCCCGGACACCCACTGGCCCGCCACCTCGCCGAAGTGGCGCGATCAACTCGCCCCGGACCCCGCCACTACCCCGAACTGGCGAGCAGCGGGCGCAAGGGCACCCCCGGTACCAGGCAGGCACCGGGGCACCTCACGGATGTGGATACGCGGCGGCCCCGCGTACCCCTTGGTGGGGGCGCGGGGCCGCGGCGGGTGCGTCAGGCGACCGGGGCCTTGCCGAGCGCGGTCTCGGCCTCGTCCTCCGGGGTGGTACCAGCGGGGCGCACGTCGTTGGTCGCGCGCAGCGGCACCTCCTTGATGAACCAGGCGAGCACCGGCACGGCGACGGTGAAGAGGACCGCCCAGAAGAAGACGTGCGAGATGGCGTCGGCGAGGCCGCCGAGCACCGCCTCGCGCATCGGACCGGTGAGGTTCTTGAGGGCTTCCAGGTTCATCGCGCCGCCCTCGCCGCCACCCGAGCCGGCGAACGCGGGACCGGCCGCCGAGTCGGCGAGACGGTTGGCGAAGATCGCGCCGAAGAGGGAGACGCCGAACGAGCCGCCGATGGACCGGAAGAACGTGGCGGCGCCGCTGGCCGCGCCGAGGTCCTTCTGCTCGACGCTGTTCTGCGCGATGAGCATCGAGGTCTGCATGAGGAAGCCCATGCCGACGCCGAGCACGATCATGTAGAACGAGGACTGCGCCTTGCTGGTGTCCACGTCCAGCAGGCTGAGCAGGCCCATCCCGGCGGCCATCACCACGCCGCCGACGATCGGGAAGATGCGGTAGCGGCCGGTCCTGGTGATCGTCCGGCCGACCACGAGCGACACCACGAGCATGCCGAACATCAGCGGGAGCAGCAGCAGGCCGCTGTTCGTGGCCGAGGCGCCCTGGACGGTCTGCTGGTAGAGCGGCAGGAAGTTCATCGCGCCGAACATGGCGAAGCCGAGCAGGAACCCGATCACCGAGATGAGCGCGAAGTTGCGGTTGGCGAACAGGCTCAGCGGCAGGATCGGCTCGGGCGCGCGCCGTTCGACGAGCGCGAACGCGCCGAGCGCGACGACCGCCAGCACGGCGAGGCCGAGGATCTGCGGCGAGGCCCAGGCGTACTCGTTGCCGCCCCAGGTGGTGACCAGCACGATGGCGGTGATGCCCACCGACAGCAGCGCCGCGCCCAGCCAGTCGATCTTGTGCTCGGTGCGGTACTTCGGCAGGTGCATGGTGGTGGCCAGGAGCAGCAGCGCCACGCCACCCAGCGGCAGGTTGACGTAGAACGCCCAGCGCCAGGAGAGGTTGTCGGTGATGAAGCCGCCGACGAGCGGCCCGGCGACCATGGCGATGGCCATGATGCCGGCGATCATGCCCTGGTAGCGGCCCCGCTCGCGGGGCGGCACCAGGTCGCCGATGATCGCCATGACGCCGACCATCAGGCCGCCGGCGCCGAGGCCCTGCACGGCGCGGAACGCGATCAGCTCGATCATGCCATTGTCGGTGCCGCCGAAGACGCCGGAGCCGGCCATGCCGCACAGCGCCGAGCCGATCAGGAACACGACCACGGCGGTGAGGAAGACCGCCTTGCGTCCGTACAGGTCGCCGAGCTTGCCCCAGATGGGCGTGGAGACCGTCGTGCCCAGCACGTACGCGGTGACCACCCAGGTGAAGTGGTCGGCGCCCCCGAACTCGAAGACGATCCGCGGCAGCGCGGTGCTGACGATCATGTTGTCGAGCATCGCGAGCATCATCGCGATCATCAGGCCGAACAGGACGACGCGGATGTTGGGTCTCGCGGCGACCTGGGCTTGTTGACTCATCGGTAGGCTCCCCCGCAGATCATGTGATCAACTTACTTGCCGCCCGGCTAGTTTGCTTACTAGCCGGACGGTAAGCTGAGGACGGTCGGACGTCAAGCGGATTGGAAGGAAGTCGGTTGGTGAGGGAGACCACAGGAGGCACGCGGCAGCGCATCCAGGCCGTCGCCTTGGAACTCTTCACCGAGCATGGCTACGAGAAGACCTCGCTGCGGGAGATCGCCGAGCGGCTCGGCGTCACCAAGGCGGCGCTCTACTACCACTTCAAGAGCAAGGACGAGATCGTCACCAGCCTGGTCGACGACCGGCTGCGCCGGATGGACGAGCTGATCGCCTGGGCCGCCGACCAGCCGCCCACCCTCGCGACCCGCCGGACCCTGCTCGGCCGGTACGCCGACAGCATGTTCGCCGGCGACCTGCCCCAGGTGATGCGCTTCTTCGAGCAGAACCAGACGGTGCTCAAGAGCCTGGTCGCCGGCCAGCAGATGCGGGACCGGATGATGCGGCTGGCCCACGAGCTGTGCCGGGGCGACGACTCGCCGGCCGCCCAGCTCCGCGCCGCGCTGACGCTGTTCGCGGTGCACAGCAGCTGGTTCGCGGTCCGCGCGCCGGGCATCACCGACGACGAGCGGAAGCAGATCGCGCTGGAGGTGGCCGACGAGCTGCTCGCGAAGATCGGCGAGACCGGACCGGACGGCGGGGACGGGGCCGGGCCGGCGGCCTGAGCCGCGCCCGGCTCAGCGCGCCGACGCCGCCGGCCGGCTCGGCCCGCTCACCAGCCTGGTCAACAAGCGGTCAGGTCCAGCCGCAGACCGAGCAGGTCGATGCCGGGCATCGGTGACCAGTCCTTCTCCGGCAGCCGGACGAAACCGAGCCGGTCGTAGAGGCGGTGCGCGTTCGCCGCCATCCCGGCGCGTACGCAGATCACCACCGCCGTGCAGCCCAGCTCCGCCGCGCGCGCCACGCACGCGGTCGCGAGCGCGGCGCCCGCGCCCCGGCCCTGCGCGGCCGGATCGACAGCGAGCATCCGGAACTCGGCCTCCCCGGGGCCGGCGAGTTCCGCGTACGGGGTCCCGGGCAGCACGAACGTCACCGCGCCGAGCACCTGGCCGGTGGTGTCGTCGACGGCCACCAGCACCTCGCCGGTCTGCGCGCGGGTGGCCACGTCGGCGAGCACCGGCGCGTACGCGCTCTCGTCCTTGAGCTGGCCGTCCGCCTCGTACGCGGCGACCGTCAGCCGCGCCACGGCGGGGAAGTCCGCCGGTTCGGCGCGGCGCACCAGCAGGGCGGTCAACCGATCTCCGCGATCAGGTCGCCGTCCTGCACCACGTCACCCTCGTTGACGGCGAGCTTCTGCACCACGCCGTCGGACTCGGCGACCACCGGGATCTCCATCTTCATCGACTCCAGGATGACGAGTGTGTCGCCCTCGGAGACGGTGTCGCCGGCCGACACCACGACCTTCCAGACGTTCGCCACCATCTCGGCGCGGATCTCCTCGGCCATGTCCCGGCCCTCCCTCTCCCCGACAGCTCCCCGACAGTCCTGCGAACGGTATCCAATCATGACGCCGGTCACGCCGGGCCGCGCACCACCGGCACCCGATCCGCCCCACCGCGCTCCGGCGGGCGGCGGCGGCACTAGCATCGTGCGGGTCGGCCACCGGCGAGCCGGGGAGCCACACCGCGACCGCCGCCGCGCTCAGCCGCGGACGGAACCGTGACCAGCACAAGGAGGCACAGCATGGCGAAGAAGGCCCGTAAGAAGAAGGCCCGTAAGAAGAGCGCCGCCAACCACGGCAAGCGCCCCAACTCCTGATCATCGGGATCAGCGCGGCACCTGCCGGAAACGCGGAACGGCCCGGGTCCGATCGGACCCGGGCCGTTCTGTCGCTTGTCAGTCGGCCAGTTCGCGGGACTCGGTGGTCTCGAAGACCACCAGCTCGGTCAGCCGCAGTCGCAGCCGCTCGCGCAGCTTGTCCGGCGCCGCCTCGTTGCCGCAGCACCGGGCCACGAGCGCCTTGACCTCCTGCTCGATGCCGTACTCGCGCAGGCACGGCCCGCACTCGTCCAGGTGGTGCCGGATCAGCACCCGGCGCTCCTCGCCGCACTCCAGGTCGAGGTAGAGGTAGACCTCGGCGAGCACCTCGCGGCAGTCCGTCTCGTGCGGTTGTCCACAGCTCACGGTCACACCTCCCGGCTGGCGGCGGCGGTCGAACCCTTCTTCGACGAGGCGGCGCTGAAACCGCGCTCCGCCGCGTACTGCTCGAGCAGCTTCCGCAGATTACGTCGACCGCGGTGCAGACGGGACATCACGGTGCCGATCGGCGTGCCCATGATGTCGGCGACCTCCTTGTAGGAGAAGCCCTCGACGTCGGTCAGGTAGACGGCCAGGCGGAACTCCTCCGGCAACTGCTGGAGGGCCTCCTTGACGTCGCTGTCCGGCAGCCGGTCGAGCGCCTCCGTCTCGGCCGAGCGCAGGCCGCTGGACGTGTGCGACTCGGCCTCGGCGAGCTGCCAGTCGGTGATCTCCTCGGTCGGCGCCTGGATGGGCTGCCGCTGCCGCTTGCGGTAGGTGTTGATGTAGGTGTTGGTCAGGATCCGGTAGAGCCAGGCCTTCAGGTTCGTGCCCTGCTCGAACTGGTGGAAGGCGGCGTACGCCTTCAGGTACGTCTCCTGAACCAGGTCCTCCGCGTCGGCCGGGTTGCGGGTCATCCGCAGACCGGCGGCGTAGAGCTGGTCGACGAAGGGCATCGCGTCCCGCTCGAAGCGGGCCCTGCGCTCGTCCGTCTTTTCGGTGGTCAACCGCACATCCCCTCGCGTCGGATGCTTTCCCGCCGAGGATACGCGTACCCACATTCCGGCAGATTCACTTCCGGAGTCTGTGCCGGTGCTCACGACCGACGCCGCCGCGGGCCACTCCGGCGCGTCGAGCAGCCGCTTGATCTGCCGCTCGTCCCGTTCGTCCCGTTCCCGGCTCCGTGTCTGTATCGGCACCGGTCACCCCCCTCGCGCTGGCACTGTCGTCGTCCACAGGGAGGTAACGCGAGGTACGGGGTGCGGCATTCCACAGGTCCCACCCGATCCTGGCCCCGGCGGCGGCCGCGACCGCCGCTGGGACCAGGAAGGGCCTGGGAGGGTGGCCCCGGCGCGCCCGAACCGGGCGGCCGGCACCAACCGGTGCAACGACCCGCCGCGGGCGACGGTCACGGCGCGCGCCGCCGGTCAGGACAACCATCCGTTTACGCGCAGCCAGTCCCGGACCACGACGGCCGTGCCGGCCGGGTCGCCCCGCAGGTCGTGCCGCTGGCCCGGCCGGACCACCACCTCGATGCCGGGGCCGGGTTCGGGCACGCCGAACGGGTCCCGGTCGCCGTTGACCACGAGCGTGGGCAGCCCGGTGAGCAGTTCTCCGGCCCGGGAGCGTTCCGGCCGGCCCGGCGGGTGCAGCGGGAACGCCAGCGCCACCACACCTGCCGCTCCGGTGGCGACGGCGGTGCGGCAGGCCACCCGGGCGCCGCTGGACCGGCCGCCGACCACCCAGTCGCGCACCTGCGGGGCGCGGCGGCGAAGCTCGGCCAGCAGGGTGGTCCACGCCTCGTCGAGGTGCCCGGCGGGTGCGGGCGCGCGCCGCCCGGCGACCCGGTACGGCTGGGTCACCAGGGCCACCCCGGCTCCGGCGTCGCGTACCGCGTCCCGGACCGCCGTGAGGTCCGGCGCGTCCACGTCGCCACCCGCCCCGTGACCCAGCACCAGCACTGTCGCGCCGCCGGTGGGCGGGTGGAAGCGGAACCGGGCCCGTCCCCGGGGTGTGTCGATCTCGTCGTCGTGCCGCACCGGCCCATTCTGCGCGGGCCGGCGGGCCCGCCGGTGGCTGGGCGCGGAAACCGGACGTCGCCCGCGGCCCACGGAGCGGGCCACGGGCGACGTCGGGATCAGCTCAGCGGCACCAGTGTGAGCAGGCGGTCACGCACCGGCGGGCCGGCGTCGTCGATCGCGTCCGGGTCGGGTTGCACCTCGCTGCGCCAGGCCACGAGCATGGCTCGCCGCTCGCGCGGCGTGGTGCCGCCCCAGACGCCGTGGCAGTCGCCCACCTCCAGCGCCCAGGCCAGGCAGGAGCCTTGGACGTCACACGTGCGGCAGAGCGCCACCGCCGCGTCGGCCGGCTCGTTCGGCGCCGGGAAGAACGTCTCCGGATCGACGTTCTGACAGGTGCCTCTGGTGCGCCATGCCTCGTCCTGGCGTCGTTCGTGCAGAGCCCGCAGCAGTCGTGGGTCGCGCCGTGCCGCGGCGACCTCGTGCGGGCGGGGCATGCGTGCCCGTGTCAATACACCCACCTCCCCCGTGGGACCGGCGAAGATCTTTCGCAAGATCGATGAGTGTCGTCGCCCCGTGCGAACTGACGCCCATCACCGGCGCTGTGTTCTATCGCATTCGCATACGTAAGGACAAGAGTCTTCAATGAAACTGACTGAACGTCCGGGCGACTTTTCCGGAGAAACCCCGGCAAACGGGGTGCGTCGATGTGGCGGAGCGTGATCAGAACAGGGTCGGCCCGGAGACCGCCTGAACGCCCTCCGGGGACACCCGCGCGATCAGCTCGGGACCGTCGTTGCGGACGTCGCCGACCGCCCGGGAGACCGGGCGGATCTCCAGGCCGGCGAGCAAGGCGGCGTCGGGCGGCGTGAGCAACCCGGCCGGGTCGTCGGCGGGGCCGAGCCAGTCCGCCCAGCGGTCCGGCGCCAGCAGCAGCGGCATCCGGTCGTGCACCTCGGCCAGCTCGCCGACCGCGGCGGTGGTGAGCACGCTGAACGTGAGCCGGGCCTGCCCGGCCGACTCCCACACCGACCAGATGCCGGCGAAGGCGAGCACCGAGCCGTCCCGGGGCGTCATGAAGTAGGGCTGCCGCCCGCCACCGGCGAGCCGGACCCACTCGTACCACCCGTCGGCCGGGACCAGGCAGCGGCGCCGGGCGAAGGACGGCGCGTACGCCCGGCTGGTGGCGACCGTCTCGGCCCGCGCGTTGATCATGCGGGCGGCGCCGGCGGCGCTGCGCGACCACTGCGGCAGCAGCCCCCAGCGGCCGAGGGAGAGCAGGCGGTGCCCCTCCGGGGCGAGCCGGACCAGCGGCACCGGATCGGTCGGGGCGACATTGAAGTCCGGCCCCACCCCGCCGGTCTCGTTGGCCGAGGAGAAGATCGCGCTCAGGTCACCGGCGCTCCGGGTCGTGGCGTACCTCCCGCACATGGCGCCCACGCTAGCTCCATCCGGACACTTCGGCTGTCCCGCCCAACGGGAGCAGCGGCCGCGGACGGTTCCACCGGGCCGGGAACTTGGCAGAATGTGACCGTGGGGAATCCGACCGCGACACGTCAGCCGCAACCGTGGACCGCGCCGACCGCGAGCGACCCGGTCGCCGCGACGCTGCGCCTGCCCGGCTCCAAGTCGATGACCGCCCGGGCCCTGGTGCTCTGCGCGCTGGCCAGCGGGCCGTCGACACTGGCCCGGCCGCTGCGCGCCCGGGACACCGAGCTGATGGCCGGCGGCCTGCGTGAGCTGGGCGCGCACATGTCCATCTCCGACGACGACCGCTGGCTGGTCCGCCCGCATCCGCTCGCCGGGCCGGCACACGTCGACGTCGGCCTGGCCGGCACGGTGATGCGCTTCCTGCCCCCGGTGGCGGGGCTGGCCGCCGGCCGGGTCACGTTCGACGGCGACCCGCACGCCCGCACCCGCCCGCTCGGCCCGCTGATCGGCGCGCTGCGGGCGCTCGGCGTCCGCATCGACGCACCGCCGACGGGCAGCCTGCCGCTCGTCGTGCTCGGCGCCGGCCGGGTGGCCGGCGGCGAGGTGGTCATCGACGCCTCCGCGTCCAGCCAGCTCGTCTCCGGGCTGCTGCTGGCCGCGCCCCGGTTCGACAGGGGCGTGGTGGTCCGGCACCAGGGTCCGCCGGTCCCGTCCGCGCCGCACGTACGGATGACGGTGCAGATGCTGCGCGCCGCCGGCGCCGCGGTGGACGACACCACGCCGGACGTCTGGGCCGTCGAGCCGGGCCCGCTGTCCGGGCGGGGCTGGGAGATCGAGCCCGACCTCTCCGGCGCCGCGCCGTTCTTCGCCGCCGCGCTCGTCACCGGCGGCGAGGTGACGCTCCAGGACTGGCCGCGCAGCAGCCTCCAGCCGGTCGAGCAGCTGCGGGACCTGCTGCACCGGATGGGCGGCGAGGTGACGCTCGGCACCGGCGGCCTGACCGTGCGGGGCACCGGCACGGTACGCGGGCTGGACGCCGACCTCTCCGACGTCGGCGAGCTGACCCCGGTGCTGACCGCGCTCACGCTCCTGGCCGACGGCCCGTCCCGGCTCACCGGCATCGGCCACATCCGGGGCCACGAGTCCGACCGGGTCACCGCGCTGGCGAAGGAGTTCACCGCGCTCGGCGCGGACATCACCGAGACCCACGACGGCCTGGAGATCCGGCCCCGTCCGCTGCGCGGCGGGACGTTCCGCACGTACGCCGACCACCGGATGGCGCACGCCGCCGCGGTGGCCGGGCTGGCCGTCCCCGGCATCGAGGTCGACGACGTGGCATGCACCTCCAAGACCATGCCGGAGTTCCCGGCACTATGGTCGGGGATGGTGACCGGCAAGAACTGAAAGCGGGGGACGTCCTGGCGACGAAGCGGCGGGAGTACGACGAGGACGACGTCCGGGTCCGACCGGGCCGGTCGTCGCGGCCGCGTACCCGCACCCGCCCTCAGCACGCCGACGCCGTCGACGGGTTCGTCATCGCCGTCGACCGGGGCCGCTACACCTGCGTGCTCCCCGGCGCCGGGCCGGACACCCCGCTCGTCACCGCCATGCGCGCCCGCGAGCTGGGACGCAAGTCGGTGGTGGTGGGCGACCGGGTGGGGCTGGTCGGCGACACCTCCGGGGCACCGGGCGCGCTGGCCCGCATCGTGCGCATCGCCGAGCGGACCTCGGTGCTGCGGCGTACCGCCGACGACGACGAGACCACCGCCGAGGGGCGGCTGGAACGGGTGGTCGTGGCGAACGCCGACCAGTTGGTGATCGTCAGCGCGCTCGCCGACCCGCCGCCGCGTACCGGGTTCATCGACCGTTGCCTGGTGGCCGCGTACGACGCCGACATCGAGCCGCTGCTCTGCCTCACCAAGGCCGACCTGGCCGGGCCGGAGGCGGTGCTCGGCTACTACACCGAGCTGGAGCTGCCGTACGTGCTGATCCGCCCGGACTCCGACCTGGCCGCGCTCCGCGCGTTGCTCGCCGGCCGGGTGTCGGTCATGGTGGGCCACTCCGGGGTGGGCAAGTCGACGCTGGTCAACCGCCTGGTCCCGGACGCCGAGCGGGCCGTCGGCACGGTCAGCGCGATCGGCCGGGGCCGGCACACGTCGACGAGCGCGGTGGCGCTGCTCCTGCCGCCGGAGCCGGGCAGCGACGGCGACCCCGGCTGGATCGTCGACACCCCGGGGGTACGCAGCTTCGGGCTGGCCCACGTGTCCGCCGAGAGCCTGCTGCACGGCTTCCCGGACCTGGTCGAGGCGACGGTGGACTGCCCGGCCAACTGCCCGCACACCGCCGACGAGGCGGACTGCGCGCTGGACGCCTGGGTGGCCGCCGGGAAGGCGGACGCGCGCCGGCTCGCCTCGTACCGCCGGTTGCTGGCCTCGCGCAGCGGCGAGGGCGACCCGCGCGAGCCCGAGCGCAACCCCGGCGATCCGCTCGCCGGGTCCTGACCGGCGGACCGGCGGCGACCCGCCGTCGCGGGCCGGGCCGCCGCCACTAGCGTGTCGGACATGACCGGGTACGCCGACGACCTTGCCCTCGCCCACCTGCTCGCCGACGCCGCGGACGCGGTCTCCTCGGCCCGGTTCCGCGCGCTGGACCTGCGCGTCGAGTCGAAGCCGGACCTGACCCCGGTGTCCGACGCGGACACCGCCGTGGAGCGGGAGATCCGCGCCCTGCTGGCCGCCCACCGCCCCGGCGACGGACTGCTCGGCGAGGAGTACGGCGAGCAGCCGCCGGCCGGGCCGGACGGCCGGCGCTGGGTGATCGACCCGATCGACGGCACGAAGAACTTCGTCCGGGGCGTACCGGTCTGGGCCACGCTCATCGCGCTGCTGGAGCACGACCGGCCGGTGCTCGGCCTGGTCTCCGCCCCGGCCCTGGGCCGCCGCTGGTGGGGCGCGCTCGGCGCGGGCGCGTTCGCCGGCACCGGCCCGGCGGACGGTACGCCGATCCGGGTCTCCGGCGTCACCGCGCTCGGCGACGCGAGCTTCTGCTACTCGTCGCTGACCGGGTGGGAGCAGGCCGGCCGGCTCGACGCGGTGCTCCAGCTGATGCGGGACACCTGGCGCAGCCGCGCGTACGGCGACTTCTACGGTTACATGCTGCTGGCCGAGGGTGCGCTGGACGTGATGGTGGAGCCGGAGCTGTCGCTGTGGGACATCGCCGCGCTGGTGCCGATCGTCACGGAGGCGGGTGGCGTGATCACCGATCTGGCCGGTCGGCCCGCCCCGGCCGGCGTGGACTCCGCCGACATCAGCGCCGTGGCCAGCAACGGAGCGCTGCACGACGACATCCTGGCCCGGCTCGGCCGTCCAGCCGAGCGCTGAACCGGGAAGAGCCTCTATCCTCGCCAGGTGGTTTCCTCCGGTTGGTGCTTCCTGGCAGCGATGATCATCGCGTATGGCTTCGCCAACCTTCTCCAGTCGGTCGCCGCGGCGCGGACAACCGTGCACCACACGTTCGACCCGGGGCTGCTGCTGCGCCTCGCCGGGCACCGGACGTACCTGATCGGCCTGGGCTGCCAGGTCGTCGGCTTCGTGCTGGCGTTCCTGGCCCGCCGCGACCTGCCGCTGTTCCTGGTGCAGGCGAGCGTGGCGGCCGGGCTCGGAGTGACCGCCGTGCTCGGCGTGCTGGTGCTCAAGTGGCGGTTGCCGGCCGCCGAGGTGGTGCTGCTGGTGTTGCTGTTCGCCGGCATCACCGCGCTGGTGCTGTCGGCCCAGCCGGCCCCGTCGCGGCAGCTCGGCACCGCCGGGCTGGTCGGCCTGGCGGTGGCGGTGGCCGCGATCGCCGGGTCCGGCTTCTTCGCGGCCCGGCTGCACGGCGCGCTCGGGTCGGTGGTGCTCGGCTCGCTGGCCGGGATGGCGTTCTCCGCCGCTGCGGTGGCGGCCCGCCCACTCGCCTCGGCCGGCTCCGCGGAGGCGTTCGTCCGCGACCCGCTGCTCTACCTGCTGATCGTCCACTCGGTGATCGGTCAGCTGCTGCTCGGCCTGGCCATGCAGCGGGGATCGACGACGGCGGCGGTGGCCGCGATGGACGCCGCCGGCGCGGTGCCCGCGGCGATCGTCGGCCTGCTGCTGCTGAACGACAAGATCTGGCCCGGCCGGGAGTGGCTGGCCGGTCTCGGCTTCCTGGTCACGCTCGCGGCGGTGGTCGGCCTGACCCGGTACGCCGAACCGCAGCACCACCACGCCAGCGCCCGCGACCGCCAGAAGGCGATCCTGGGCGCCGGGATGGTGCCCGTTCAGGCTGCCTCGACCGGTCCCCGTTCCGAGACGGCCACCTCGACCGGCGGCGTCACCTCGACCGGCGTCGGCTCGATCGGCGTGGCCGGCCGGCGACGCCCGATCACCCGCTCGTAAAGGCGTTCCAACGCGGCGGCGGTACGTTCCCAGGTGTAGCTGCACCGGACCCGGTCCACAGCGGCGTGCCCGTACGCGAACCGCCCGGCGTTGTCCGACAGCAGCCGGCGCAGCGTGACCCCGAGCGTGCGCACGTCACCCGGCGGCACCAGCTTGCCGGTCACCTCGTCCACCACCGCGTCGGCGATGCCGCCCATCGCGTACCCGACCACCGGCACGCCACAGGCCATCGCCTCCAGCGACACCCGCCCGGCCGACGCGTAGTGCGGCGTGCAGGCCACCACGTCGGCGGAGCGGTACCAGGTCGCCATCTGGTCGTGCGGCACCGCGCCGACCAGCTTCACCTGCTCCGCCACGCCGGCCCGCTCGGCCAGCTCACGCAGCCGGCGCGCCTCGGCGTGCCCGTCCAGCCGCTCGGCCGGCGGGCCACCGGCGATCACCAGTTCCGCGTCGCCCACCAGCCGCATCGCGCGGATCAGGTCGTCGTGCCCGTGCCCGGGCGCCAGCCCGCCGACGGAGAGGATCCGGGGCCGCTGGTCGCGGGGCGCGGCCTCGCCGTCCGGGTGGAACTGGCCGGTGTCCACCCCGGTCGGCACCATCGCCACGGCGGTGCGTTGCAGGCCCATCCGGGTCAGCTCGTCGACCTCGTCGTTGCACTGGGCGACCGCCACGTCCACCGCCCGGGTCAGCGCCCGTTCCAGCGGGATGCGTTCGCCCGGCCCGCCGTAACGGGGCCCGAGGTGCCGCAGCTGCTCGACGCCGAGCGAGTGGAACGTCTGCACCACCGGGATGTCGGTGGCGCGTACCGCGTGGGCGGCGGCCAGCCCGCCGACCCAGTAGTGGCCGTGCACCACGTCGGGGGTCCAGTCGCCGGCCCACTGCCCGGCCAGCCAGCGGCCGTACTCGGCGACGAACGGCACCAGCTCGGCGGTGGAGAGCACGTCGGGCGGCCCGACCGGCACGCGTTCCACCCGGTAGCCGTCGAGTTCGGTCAGGGCCGGCTGGGCGGCGGCGGCACGGCGCTCGTACACGCGGACGTCATGGCCCCGGGCGGCGAGCTCCGCCGCCACGCGCGCAATGTGCTCCTGCGTCCCGACGGTGGGACCGTCGGTGGACGAGCCGGCGTGCGCGCATACAAGGCCGACGCGCATGGTGCACCTCCATGCGTTTCTCGCGTAGCGGGGTCTCCGGTCAGAGCGTCCCATTAACCCAGGTCCGGCGCGCCCAAACCTGGCAGATCGGCGTCTCCGGGGCCCCGCCGTCCCGCGAGCGGGACGGCCGACCGAACCCGATCACCGTCGAAACCGGTCGGCATGACCGGGCTGCCCGGGGGTACCGCCGAAGAATGCCGCTCACCCGCAGCCTCTCCGACGCCACAGTCGTCATCACCGGCGCCTCCAGCGGGATCGGCGCGGCCACCGCGTACGCGCTGGCCCACCGGGGCGCCGACGTGGTGCTCGCCGCCCGGACCGAGTCCGCGCTGCGCCGGGTGGCGGCGAGCTGCCGGGAACTGGGCGGACGGGCCCTCGTGGTGCCCACCGACGTGACCGACCCGGAGGCGGTGGAGCAGCTGGCGGCGCGGGCGGTGGCCGAGTTCGGCCGGATCGACGCCTGGGTCAACAACGCCGCCGTGGGCACCGTGGGACTGTTCGACGAGATTCCGGTGGCCGAGTTCCGCCGGGTGGTGGACGTGAACCTGCTGGGGGCCGTGTACGGCACGCGCGCCGCGCTGCCCTGGCTGACCGCGGCCGGTGGCGGGGTGCTGGTGAACAACGCGTCGGTGCTGGCCGAGGTGGCGATGCCGTACCAGTCGGCGTACAACGCCACGAAGCACGCGATCCGCGGGCTGGCCGACACCGTCCGGCAGGAGCTGCGGGTGACCGGCCGGGGGAACATCTCGATCTGCACAGTGCTGCCGGCCACCATCGACACGCCGTTCTTCCGGCACGCGGCCAACCACACCGGCCGGGAGCTGACCCCGCCGCCGCCGGTGTACCCGCCGGAGATGGTCGCCGAGACGATCGTGAAGCTGCTGCGCCGGCCCCGGCGGGAGGCGTACGCGGGCGGCGCGGCCCGGCTGATCGGGCTCCAGTGGCGGCTCGCCCCGGCGCTGGCCGAGCGGGTGCTCGGCTGGTACACCGCGCGCACCCAGTTCGGCCCCGGCGTACGCGCCGACTCCACCGGCGCCGTCTTCACCCCCGGCGGGGAGGCCGAGCGGACCGACGGCTGGTCCGGGCGGCGTGGTCAGTTGCTGCGGCTCACCGCGGCCGTCGGTCTGGCGGCCGGCACCGCCGTGGGCACGGCGGCGGCGATCAGCCGCCGGTCCCGGGCAGGTCGGCCGTGAGTCCCGCCGACCGGACCGATGCGCGGGCGGCGGCCGAGGTGCACAATGGGGCGATCATGCCGACGGATGCGCGTTGCCTGGTGGAGACCGACGATTCCTCCGCGAGAGTCCGGCTGACCGGCGTGCTCGACCGGGCCGAGGTGGAGGCCGTGCGGGAGGCACTGCTGGCCCGGTTGTGGCAGCGGCCCGGCCTGCTGCTGGTCGACCTGTCCGGGGTGCGGATCCCCGACCCGCTGGCCCGCGACGCGCTGGACGAGGTCTGCCGGGCGGTGTCCGACTGGCCCGCCAGCGAGATGCTGCTCGACCCGGACGCCGCCCCGCCGGCCCCGCCGCCGGACCCGCTCGGCGTCGAACTGCCCCCGGTGGTCGAGGCCGCGCGCGAGGCGCGGTCGCTGGTCTCCGCCGGGTGCCGCCGGTGGGGCCTGCCGGAGCTGGTCGAGCCGGCCTGCATCGCGGTCACCGAGATGGTCAACAACGTGGTGGCGCACGCGCTGACCCCGATGACGCTCCGGCTGGCGCCGCGCGGCAACGCGCTGCACGTGGCCGTCCGCGACCACTCGGCCGGGCAGCCCGCGTACGTGGGGCCGGCGGCGGCGGACGCGCTGGGCGGGCGCGGGCTGCTGCTCATCGACACGGTGGCCCGGCGCTGGGGCAGCACGCCGCTGCCCGACGGCAAGGTGGTGTGGTGCGTGCTGTACGTCGAGGACGAGGCGGCGGTCCGCAACTGAGGTACCCTTTCGCACCGTTGCTCCCGATCCACCCGGCCGGTTGCGGTTAGGGCGGGGAGCCCAGTGGGTAGTTCCCGAGCATGCGCGACGACGAGTACCCCACCCCCGTGTCCGATCCCGAGGCGGCGGGCCTGCCCGACACCGCCGACGACGACTCCACCGCCAACGACGACGTGCTCACCGGGCGCGAGGCGGACGGCCCCGAGCCGGCGCAGCTCCCCGGCGACCGCACGCCGGTCGCGGTGGACCAGTTCGGCACCACGGCGGAGGAGCAGCTCGACGGCGAGTCGCTGGACTACAAGCTCCAGCGCGAGCAGTACGAGCGTCCCGCCGACGACCCGCTCGCCGGCCCGGTCGACCCGGACATCGCCGCCGAGGCGGACAGCGAGGAGGCCGCCGCGCAGGCCCAGCTCGACGCCGACGTGATCGACCCGGGCCCGGTCTCCGACCCGAACTCCCCCGTGTCCGTGTACGACCACGGCCAGCTCGGCACCGTCGCCGACCACCAGGTGGGCCGGCTGGTCGAGCCGGACGAGGGCGCGCACACCGACCAGGAGACCGACAACGTCGCCTACGACGCGGGAGCGGCCGGCGGCGGCGCCAGCGCCGAGGAGCTTGCGGTGCACGAGACCCGGGCGCCGGAGGCGCACTAGCCGTCCAGGCCCCGCTCGATGGCGTACCGGGTCAGCTCGACCCGGTTGTGCAACTGGAGCTTGCCCAGGGTGTTCTGCACGTGGTTCTGCACGGTCCGGTGGGACAGGCCCAGCCGGTCGGCGATCTGCTTGTAGGACAGCCCCTTGGCGACCAGACGCAGCACCTCGGTCTCCCGCTCGGTGAGCCGGGGCGCGTCGTCGTTCGGGGCGGGCGGCGTCGCGGCCAGCCGCCGGTACTCCCCCAGCACCAGCCCGGCCAGGCCGGGCGTGAACACCGGCTCACCGGCCGCCGTACGGCGCACCGCGTCCAGGAACTCCGCCGGGGCGGCCGACTTGACCAGGTAGCCGGTGGCGCCGGCCTTGACCGCGTCCAGCACGCCCTGCGGCTCGCCGCTGGCCGAGAGCATGAGCACCCGCACCTCGGGCAGCGCCGCGCGCAGCCCGAGGATCACCTCGACGCCGGAGATGTCCGGCAGCTGGAGGTCGAGCACGACCAGGTCGGGGCGGGCCGCCGCGGCCACCCGTACCGCCTGCCGGCCCTCGCCGCTGGTCGCCACCACCTGGTGACCCGCCTCGGTGAGGTCGCGGGCCACGCCCTCGCGCCACATCGGGTGGTCGTCGACCACCATCACCCGGATGCTCACCCGCGGCTCCTCGGCACGATCAGCTCGATCTCGGTGCCCGCGCCCGGCGCGGACACGATCCGCACCTCGCCGCCCAGGTCGGCCACCCGGCCCTGGATGGACTGCGCCACCCCGAGCCGCCCCTGCGCGGCGGCCTCGACCAGCCGCCCGTCCGGGATGCCCGGCCCCTCGTCGCGTACCGAGACGGTCACCGTCTCCTCCTCGTCCTCGATCAGCACCCAGGCCCGCCCACCGGCGTGCCGGGCCACGTTGTCCAGCGCCGCGCCGACCGCCGCGCCCAGCTCACCGGCGGCCCGCGCCGGCAGCGGCACCGGCGTGGCGGGCGCGGACACCACGACTGTGGCCGAGGCGTACCTGTCGATCAGGTCGCGCAGGTCCTGCTCGGCCCCGGCCGGGTCCGGTGGCGCGCCCGCCCGGCCGATGAGCGCCCGCAACGCGGCCTCCTGCTCGCCGGCCAGCCGGGCCAGCTCGGCCGCCTCGCCGTCCAGGTCCGCGCCGCGCCGCCGCACCAGCGCGAGCACCTGGAGCACGGAGTCGTGGATGTCGCGGGCCAGCCGCTCCCGTTCCCGGGTCGCGGCCTCCAGCTCCACCGCCCGCTGCAACCGCTCCTCCGCCTGTACCGCCAGCCGGGCCACGTGCCCGACCACCACACCGGCGAGCAGCATCAGGATCGCCCCGGTCAGCGCGGACGGGCTGATCCGGTCGCGGGTGGCGAGGTCGGCGCCGCCGAGCACCAGCGCGGCCACCGCGCCGCGCCGCCGTCCGCCGGAGACCGCCCAGGCCAGCACCGGCCCGGCCAGCCAGGCGGCGGTCAGCATCGGCACACCGGCGGCGAGCGCCGCGCGGCCGACCACCCAGGGCGTGACCAGGATGATCGCCAGCACCACACCGAGGTCGGCCAGCAGCAGCGGCCAGCGCCGCCCGGCCGGGCGGCCGTAGCCGGCCGCCGTCACGCCGCTCCAGGCCAGCATCGCCAGCAGGACGCCGCCCGCGGCGACCGGGTGCGCGTAGCTGCCCGCGTCGCGCAACACGACCAGTCCGACGTACGCGAGCGCGGCGAAACGGAACACCGCGATGGATCGCCAGAACGGGCCCTCGAGGCCGGAGGACGACGGCATGTGCGCCACCATGTCACAGCCGGTCGAGGGGACCCCGGCCGGTGCGGCCTGAGAAACCCTGACGTACGGTTGAAATGCCGCGAAAGTCGTCGAGAACCATCGTCGGGACGGGGTCATGACAGACGCAGAACTCCCCGCACCGCGTACGGTTGTGCCCATCGAACCTTCCCTCCTTCTCGCCACGGCCTTCGGCCAGGCGCAGGTGACCGAGCTGCGGCACTCGGTGACCTCCTGCGCGCGCGACTCGGGCCTGTCCGGCCAACGGCTGGACGACTTCGTGCTGGCGGTCAACGAGCTGATCACCAACGCGGTGCGGCACGGCGGTGGGCAGGGCTGGTTGCGGCTCTGGGAGCGCGACGCCGAACTGGTCTGCGAGGTCGCCGACCACGGGCACGGGATCAGCGAGCGGCGGCTGCGCGACCGTGACCGGCCGGCGCCGGACACCGCCGGCGGCTGGGGCCTGTGGCTGGCCCGCGAGCTGAGCGACACGATGGAGGTGGAGACCGGCGACGCCGGCACGGTCGTCCGGATCACCGCCGCGCTCGTCACCCGGCAGTCCGCCACCGGCCCGCGCGACGGCTGACCGGCCGGACAGGCCGCCCGGCCGCCCGGCCGCCGACGGTTAGGCGAAGAGGGCGCTGACCGACTCCCCGTTGTGGATCCGCCGCATCGCCTCGGCCAGGGCCGGCGCCACCGACAGCACCTCCAGCTTCGGCACCCGCTTCTGCGCCGGGATCGGCACCGTGTTGGTGCAGACGATCTCCAGTACGCCCTCCTGCGCGCTCAGCCGCTCCAGCGCCCCGCTGGAGAACAGGCCGTGCGTACAGGCCAGCCGGATCGAGCGGACCCGCCGCTCGCGCAGGTGCGAGATCAGCTCGATCACCGTGCTGCCCTTGGCGATCTCGTCGTCCAGCACGATCACGTCCCGGTCCGTCACGTCACCGATGACGGTGCTGATCTGCACCCGGTCGTCGCTGAAGCGCTGCTTCGCGCCGGCCGCCACCGGCGTACCGAGCATCCGCGCGAACGCGGCGGCCTCCTTGGCGTTGCCCAGGTCCGGCGAGACCACCACCGCGTTGCTCAGGTCGTGCCCCTTGAAGTGCGCGGCCAGCTCGCGCAGCGCGTGCAGGTGGTCCACCGGGACGCTGAAGAAGCCGTGCACCTGCGGCGAGTGCAGCGTCATGGCCAGCACCCGGTGCGCGCCGGCGGAGGTGAGCAGGTCGGCGACGAGCCGGCCACCGATGGAGATGCGCGGCGCGTCCTTCTTGTCCGACCGGGCGTACGCGTAGTGCGGCAGCACCACTGTGATGCGGGCGGCCGACGCGCCCCGGGCCGCGTCGATCATGAGCAGCAGCTCGACCAGGTGCTCCTGCACCGGCGGCACCAGCGGCTGGATGAGGAAGACGTCGCGCTCCCGGCAGTTCGCCTGCAACTGCACCTCCAGGCAGTCGTTGGCGAACCGGGACACCCGCACCGGATGCAACGGGACGTGGAGGTGGGCGCAGATCTCGGCGGCGAGGTCCGGATGGGCCGACCCGCTGAACACGGCAATGTCACGCACGTCTGTTGATCGTACGGGTCGGCGGGAGGAGGCGGTGGACGCTCACGGCGGGTACGGTGCTGCCGTGACCGCAGAGTTCGTCGCCGCCATCGACCAGGGCACCACGTCCTCGCGCTGCATCGTCTTCGACCGGGCCGGCGAGATCGTCGCCGTGGCCCAGCGCGAGCACCGGCAGATCTTCCCCCGGCCCGGCTGGGTGGAGCACGACGCCGAGGAGATCTGGACGAACGTCGAGCACGTGGTGCGCGAGGCGCTGGCGAGCGCCGACATCGGCACCGAGATGCTGGCCGCGGTGGGCATCACCAACCAGCGGGAGACCACTGTGGTGTGGGACCGGGCGACCGGCCGCCCGGTGGCGAACGCGATCGTCTGGCAGGACACCCGCACCGGCCCGCTGCTGCGTGAGCTGGCCGGGACGTACGACCAGGAGCTGCTGCGGTCCCGCACCGGCCTGACCCCGGCCACCTACTTCGCCGGGCCGAAGCTGCGCTGGCTGCTCGACCACGTCGACGGGCTGCGCGAGCGGGCCGAACGCGGCGAGGTGCTGTTCGGCACCATGGACAGCTGGCTGATCTGGAAGCTGACCGGCCGGCACGTCACCGACGTGACGAACGCCAGCCGCACCATGCTGATGGACCTGGAGACGCTCGACTGGGCCCCGGAGCTGCTCGACGCGCTGCGGATCCCGGCCGCCGTGCTGCCCGAGATCCGCAGCTCGGCCGAGGTGTACGGCACCGCGCAGGGGGTGCTGGCCGGAGTGCCGGTGGCCAGCGCGCTCGGCGACCAGCAGGCCGCGCTGTTCGGGCAGACGTGCTTCCAGCCCGGCGAGGCCAAGTGCACCTACGGCACCGGCAGCTTCCTGCTGCTCAACACCGGCGCCAGCCCGGTGCCGTCGCGGCACGGCCTGCTCACCACCGTGGCGTACCGCATCGAGGGCCAGCCCGCCGTGTACGCGCTGGAGGGCGCCATCGCGGTCACCGGCTCGCTGGTGCAGTGGCTGCGCGACAACCTCGGCCTGATCTCCAGCGCCCCGCAGGTCGAGGAGCTGGCCCGCACCGTCGACGACAACGGCGGCTGCTACGTGGTGCCGGCCTTCTCCGGCCTGTTCGCCCCGCACTGGCGCAGCGACGCCCGGGGCGTGATCGCCGGGCTGACCGGCTACATCACCAAGGGGCACCTGGCCCGCGCGGTGCTGGAGGCGTCCGCCTTCCAGACGCGCGAGGTGGTCGACGCCATGAACGCCGACTCCGACGTGGCGCTGCGCCGGTTGCGGGTCGACGGCGGGATGACCGGCAACGAGCTGCTCATGCAGTTCCTCGCCGACGTGCTGGACGTGCCGGTCGTGCGGTCCCGGATCACCGAGACGACGTGCCTCGGCGCCGCGTACGCCGCCGGCCTGGCCGTGGGGTTCTGGCCCGACCTGGCCACGCTGCGCGAGAAGTGGCGTTCGGACGCGCAGTGGGAGTCGACCATGGCCCCGGCGCACCGGGAGCGTGAGCTGCGACAGTGGCACAAGGCGGTGCAGCGCACGCTCGACTGGGCCGAGTGAGCGTCAGTCCCAGCGGTTGCCGGTGAGCTTCTCGTACACCTCGACGTAGCGGGCCCGGGTCGCCTCGATCACCTCGGCCGGCACCTCCGGCGCGGGCGGCTGCTTGTCCCACCCGGCGGCGGTGGCCCAGTCCCGCACGTACTGCTTGTCGTAGGAGAACTGGGCGCGGCCCGGCTGGTACGACTCGGCCGGCCAGAACCGGGACGAGTCGGAGGTGAGCACCTCGTCGCCGAGGACCAGCGTGCCGTCCGCCGCCCAGCCCAGCTCCAGCTTCGTGTCGGCGATCAGGATGCCCCGCTCGGCGGCGATCTCCGCGCCGCGCCGGTAGACGTCGATGGTGATCTGCCGCAGCCGCTCCGCGAGTTCCGGCCCGACCTTGTCGACCACCTGCTCGTACGTGATCGGCTCGTCGTGTTCGCCCTTCGGGGCCTTCGTCGTCGGCGTGAAGATCGGCTCGGGCAGGATCGTCGCCTCCACCAGGCCACGGGGCAGCGGCACCCCGCAGACCGAGCCGGAGCGCTGGTACTCGGCGAAGCCGCTGCCGGTCAGGTAGCCCCGGGCCACGCACTCGACCGGCACCATCTCCAGCCGGCGGCAGCGGATCGCCCGGCCGGCGAACTCCGCCGGCACGTCCGTCGCGGAGATCACGTGGTTCGGCACCAGGTCGGACAGCTGCTCGAACCACCACAGCGACAGCGCGGTGAGCAGGCGGCCCTTGTCCGGGATCGGGGTCGGCAGCACCACGTCGTAGATGGAGACGCGGTCGGTGGCGACCAGGATCAGGTCCTCGCCGTCGGCGTAGACGTCCCGGACCTTGCCCGAGTGCAGAAGTTCCACGGCGCTAGTACACCATGACCGGCGGGGCCGCCCGGCGCGCCCACCGGCGGTCCCGCCCGGCGTTGACACCCCGCCGGGGGCCGGTGAAATGATCCGTCCACCGACGTTCGGAGAGAGATCCGTGCCCGCTGCGCAGTCCGTACCCCGTCCCGGCCTCGACCGGCGACGGCTTCTCGGCGCGCTCGCCGGGCTGCCGCTGCTCGGCGGCGGGCTGCCGGCGCTGGCCGGGTGCAGCCCGGAGGAGACGGCCGCCGACGACGGCCCGGTCGAGCTGTCGGTGTTCTGGTGGGGCGGCGACCGGCGGGCGGCGGCCACCGAGCAGGCGCTGCGCCTGTATTCGCAGCAGAACCCCCGGGTCAGCTTCCGGGTCACCTGGCAGGGGCTGAGCGGCTACTACGACCGGCTGGCCACCCAGGCCACCGGCGGCAACCCGCCGGACCTGTTCCAGATCGACGACACGCTGCTCGCCGAGTACGCCGGCCGGGACATCCTGCTCGACCTCAGCCCGTACGCCGCCGACGGGCGGATCGACCTGCGCGAGGTGCCGGCGCAGCTGGCCCGCTACGGCCAGGTGGACGAGCGGACCGTGGGCGTGCCGGCCGCGCAGACCAGCGCGGCGCTGGTGTTCAACCGCGCGCTGCTGCGCCGGCTGGACCAGCCCGAGCCGCGCACCGGCATGTCCTGGAAGGAGTACGTCGCCTGGGCCGCCCGCGTGACCCGGGCCTCCGGCAACCGGGTGGCCGGCACCATGGACGCGTCCGGCGACTACCGGGCGCTCTGGCTCTGGCTGCGCGGCCAGGGCAGCGAGATGTACCGGGGGCGGCAGCTCGGTTTCAGCTCGGCCGAGCTGCTCGCCTGGTTCGAGTTCTGGGAGGTGGCCCGCTTCAGCCGGGCCACCCCGAGCGCCGCGCTGGTCGAGCAGGCGGACAGCGGCGAGCTGGCCCGCCAGCTCGTGGTCACCGGGCACACCGCGGCCTCCTTCGCCTGGTCGCACCAGTTGCCGGAGCTGCAACGCCTGACCGACGACGAGCTGGCGGCGGTGGCCTTCCCGGGCACGCCCGCCGCCCAGTGGCCCCGGGCGTCGATGTACTGGGCCGGTTTCCAGGGCACCCGCCACCCGGAGGTGGTGGCGAACGTGATCGACTTCCTGACCACGAACGTGGCCGCCGGCCGGCTCCTCGGCGTGGAACGCGGCCTCAACGCCAGCAAGCAGGTGCGCTCGTTCGTCGTCGCGGACGTGACCGACCGGTCCGAGAAGCGGATGGCCGCGCTCGGCGCCGAGCTGGACGAGCTGGCCGGTCCGTCGCCCACGCCGCCGCCGAAGGGTCACGCCAGGGTGCGCACCCTGCTGATCGACGCGGCCGAGAGCATCCGCGGCAAGCAGTCCGGCGCCCGCACCGCGACCTCGCGCTTCATGGCCCAGGCCAACGCCGCGCTGGCGAGCTGACCCGCCCCCACCCCCACCTGCCGGAGGGGGTGCGGCGGGGCGCGTCAGCGCGGGGGGCGGTTGCGGCGGCCGCGGGTGAGCAGCACCACCAGCAGCACGATGCCGCCGACCACCACGAGGCAGCAGAGCAGGCCGAGGAAGCCGAACCCGCCGCGGGAGCGCCGGCGTGCGGCCTCCACCACGATCTCGCCGGTGCCCGACGAGGCCCAGGCCGCGACCGGCACGAACACCGAGAGCACGACCGTACCGAGGACCGCGCCCAGGCGGCCCCACCACTTGTTCCATGCAGACATGCCCCCATCCTCGCTGAGACCCGCAACCGGGGCGCGGCGGAGGGCAGATCTCCCCGGACACGACGATTAGCCGTCCATTTGGACTGTTAAGGTTGGCTGATGACATCCTCCCTGCCTACGAGCCCCGTACAGGCACGCGCCGGAAAGCGGGAGTGGGCAGCCCTCGTGGTGCTCGTCCTCGTGGTCCTGCTCCTGGCCATCGACGGGACGGTCCTCTACCTCGCCGTCCCGTCGCTGACCGAGGACATCGGGCCCACCGCCACCCAGATCCTGTGGATCGGGGACATCTACGCCTTCGTGCTCGCCGGGCTCCTGATCACCATGGGCAACCTCGCCGACCGGATCGGCCGCAAACGGCTGCTGATGATCGGCACTGTGGGGTTCGGCGCGGCGTCCGTGCTGGCGGCGTTCGCCTCCACCCCGGAGGTGCTGATCGCGGCCCGCGCCCTGCTCGGCCTGGCCGGCGCCACGTTGATGCCGTCGACGCTGTCCATCGTCCGGTCGATGTTCGCCGACCGCGCCCAGCGGGCCCGGGCCATCGCGATCTGGTCGGCCGGGGCCACGGCGGGAGCAGCGCTCGGCCCCCTGGTGGGCGGCGCGCTGCTGGAACGCTTCTGGTGGGGCTCGGTCTTCCTGATCAACGTGCCGGTGATGGTGCTGGCTCTCGTCGCGGGCCGGCTGCTGCTGCCCGAGTCGAAGGGGGAGGCGCCGGCCCGGATCGACGTGGGTTCCTCCGCGCTGTCCATCCTCACGGTCGTCCCGCTGGTCTTCGCCCTCAAGCGTCTGTTCAGCAACGGGGTGGACGCCCCCACCGTGGCGGCCGCCGCGACGGGGCTGCTGGCCGGATGGTGGTTCGTACGCCGGCAGAACCGGCTCGCGGTGCCGCTGCTGGACGTCTCGCTGTTCAAGGTGCCGGCGTTCTCCGGGGCGCTGGCCGCCAACGTGCTGGCCATCTTCGGGTTCCTCGGGCTGCTGTTCTTCTTCTCCCAGTACCTGCAACTGGTTCGCGGCTTCGGCCCGCTGAAGGCCGGCGCCGCCGAACTTCCCGGGACACTCGCCGCGGTGCTCGTCGTCGCGCTGGTCGGCGTCCTGCTGTCGCGGCTGGGGGCGGGCCGCGCGATCGGGCTGGGACTGATGGTCGCCGCCGCCGGGCTCACCGTCATGGGGCTGAGCGTCGACCTGCGCGCCTACTGGGGCCTGGGCATCGGCCTGGCCGTCATCGGGCTCGGTATCGGTGTCGCCATGACGCTCTCCACCGACGCCGTCGTCGGCGCCGTCCCGGAACGGCGCGCGGGCGCCGCGTCGGCGGTGGCCGAGACGGCGTACGAGCTGGGCGGCGCGCTCGGCATCGCCGTGCTCGGCTCGCTGCACGGACTGCTCTACCGCTCGTCGCTGGCCCTGCCCGCCGGGACCACCGCCGCCGACCGAGCGCTGGCGGAGGACTCCCTGGCCGCGGCCGTCTACGGGTCGCCGGCGCCCGGCGTGGTGGCCGCGGCGCAGGACGCTTTCGCCCAGGCCATGCAGTCGGCTACCTTCGTCGCTGCCGTGATCCTGGTCGCCGCCTCGGTCGTGGCGTGGAAGGTCATCCCCTCCGAGCCCGTGCCCACTGGAGGTGCCCGTGCCGGACACTGAACGCCGCCTGATCCGCGACCGCGCCCGTACCCGGCGAGCGGTGCTGGACGCCGCCGAACGGGTCATCACCCGCCACGGCGCCAACGTCAGCCTCGCCGCCATCGCCCAGGAGGCAGGTGTCACCAAGAGCGGCCTCATGCACCACTTCCCCTCCCGGGAGGACCTGCTCGCCGCCCTGGTCGCGCACGTGATCAGCCGTTTCTGGGAAGAGGTGAACGCCCACGTCGACCCCGGGGACGACCGGCCCGGCGCCTTCACGCGCGGCTACGTGCGCGCCCTCACCGGAGACAGCGCGTACCTGGCGGAACTGGGCAGCGCCACCGGTCTGCTCGCGCAACTCGGGGTCGACAGCATGGAGCACGTGCTCGCCGTGGATCCGGAGGACCCGGCACGCTGGAA
Source organism: Micromonospora sp. LA-10 (assembly GCF_051853095.1). NCBI lineage: Bacteria > Bacillati > Actinomycetota > Actinomycetes > Micromonosporales > Micromonosporaceae > Micromonospora > Micromonospora sp. LA-10. Next base: position 4,670,297 of record NZ_CP195710.1, on the reverse strand, counting down.
CCGCGCCTTCGAGGCCGACGGCCTGCCGCCGGGCCGCGTCTGGGCCGTCCGGTACGCCGCCGAAGGGCTGGCCATCGGCATCGGCACCGCCTACGTCACCGAAGAGCAGCTCCGGCTGGCCCGCGAGGAACTGCTCGCCCTCACCGAGACGGCCCCGGAATGAGTTCAGGCCCGGAATCCGTGGATTCCGGGCCTGACCGTTGGTAGCGGGGACAGGATTTGAACCTGCGACCTCTGGGTTATGAGCCCAGCGAGCTACCGAGCTGCTCCACCCCGCGTCGGCTCGTAAAGCTTATCGCACTCCGATCCTGGAGATCAGCCGGGTCCCCGATCCCGGCCGCGTTCCGTTAGGGGCGCCCCCGACGGTCGGCGGCCTCATCCCGACAACTCCGGTGAAATCGGGACGGAGTACGTCACCCTCCGCACGGGAGCGCGCCCTTCACCTTGCCGGGCGCGATCTTGAAGGTGGCGAGGATCGTGATCCCCGGAGGCAGCCTGGTGATCCCTTCCTGCCGCCACTCCTCCCGCCGGTCGTAGAGGCCCTGCACAACGTCCTTGGATCCGGTGGCGAACTGGAAGGTCCTGCCAAGCGTCACAGACTGCGGGAATCCACCGAGATCGTCGAAGTACTCCCATTCCCCGCCGCCCGTCTCGAAATCGACCGGTTGATTGAGCAGGAACCGGCCCGGCGCCGGCGGCTTTCCCTCCGTGGTGCAGGTGTTCCGGGCGGCCTGGACCATGAGGAAGAGCTTTCTACGTTCCTCAACCGGGCCGATGACCTGGCCCTCCAGAGTGAACGGGCCGGCAATCGGGACGTCGCCGTTGTTTATCCGCGTCGGGCAGAAGACCAGATTGCCAACCTTCTCCGGATTTGCCCTGGCCAGGCCGGACAACACGGTCCACTTGCATGCCGCTGTCGGCTCGGCACTGCTCGACGGACTGGGCTCAGCGCTGCTCGACGCGGCGAGTGCGGGGCTACTCGACGGACTGGGATTGGGCGACGCCTGGATCGGAAAGACGACCATCGCCACTTGAGCGAAGGCCGCAACCGTGGCAAGGAGGCCGGTGACCAACGCCAAGATCGCAACCCGCTCCCGATGATGGCGAGTCCGGATCCAGACCCCGATCAAGACCGCACCCGCCGCTGCCGTCCCGATAACGAACGAGACCTCAAGCATGCCCATATTTCAATTATCCACTCACGTACCACCACAGCCGTCTCCGCGAATGGCGCGCAGACTCTTCACACGGCCGTTCCACCTGAATGGCTGTTCTTCCCCGGCTGAAGTGCGGCGCCGAATACGCGGAGGTTCCGTCGGGGAAGGCCACGATGACGGCGGTGCGAGCCGAACAGCGGGTGAACCCGAGCCAGGGGTCGGGAACGGCGAAGGGCCCCGGAGAGAACTCCGGGACCCTTCGTCACGAGTAGCGGGGACAGGATTTGAACCTGCGACCTCTGGGTTATGAGCCCAGCGAGCTACCGAGCTGCTCCACCCCGCGTCGGCTCGACAACCGTAGCGCACCGACCCGCGGCGGCGCAAAACGGGTACTCAGTCCAGCCACCGCCGGATCGCCTCGACCGCCCGGCGGCTGTCCGCGTCGAACTGGGCGCGCTCGGTCGAGGTGCTCTCCCAGCCCTGTTCCCACAGCACCGTCACCACGTCACCGGAGCGGATCGCGCGGATCAGGTGCACCTCGTCGCCGCCGCTCGGATCGCCGTTCGCGTCCCGGTACGGCGTCCGCGTCTCGAACAGCACCGACTCGTCGCCGTACCCGGTGTCGGGCAGCAGCCGCTGCCGTACCGTCACCGCCGGCCTGCCCCGGGCGGGCTGCTCGGGGCAGGCCCGGACCGCCGCACGCAGCTCGGCCAGCGCCGCGCCCGCGCCGCCGGCCCGGTAGATCGTGATGGTCTGGCGGTAGTTGCCGGACGGCACCTCGTCGGCCGGGGCCCCGGCCCGGCGGTACGGCACCGACCGGGCCCGCTGCGCCACCACCCGCTCGTCGCCGGGGCTCGCGCCGCAGAGCGCCGGCAGCACCGGTCCCTCGCCGAAGTAGTTGCCGGTACCCGCGTCGTTCGCGGCCGGCAGGACGAAGAACGCCCGGTCCGGGATGGTGGTCGGGGTGACCGCGGCCGGAGGCGTGGTGGTCACCGCCGGGCTCCGCGAGCCGGGGGTACGGCCGACGGACGGCGATGGCGGGGCCGGCGACGACGGCGCGACCGAGGGCGCGACGGTGGACGGCTGCGGGCTCGGCGTACCCGCGGGCGGCGGAGCCGGGTTCGGAGCCGGCCCGGCGGCGAGCACCAGCTGGCTGCCGGCCACCGTGCCGCCGACCAGCCCGGCCACCGCCAGGACGGTCAGCGCGGCGCGGCGCCGGGTCCAGCGGTCGGCGCTGCGGCGCAGCCGGTCCGGCGCGGGCAGCACCCGCTCGTCGGTGTCGGCGGCGAGGGACCGGTAGTAGCGGTGCAGTTCAGGCGACATCGTTGACCTCCAGCTCCTCGGCGGCGACGCCGGGCAACAGCTCGGCCAGCCGGGCCCGGCCCCGGGACAGCCAGGACTTCACAGTGCCGACGGGGACCCCGGCCTCCCGGGCGATCTCCTCCACCGGCAGGTCGAACAGGTAGTGCAGGGCGAGCGCCTGCCGGTGCCGGGGCGGGAGCTGCCGCAGCGCCCCGACCAGCAGCACGGTGTCCTCGCCCGGCGGTCCGACGTCGGGCGGCGGCCCGGTGCGGCTGGCCGCGAGACGCCACCCGCGCAGCCGCCGGAACCGGTCGGTCGCCAGCCGGCTGATCACCAGCCGCAGCCACGCCTCCGGGGCGGGATGGGCGGCGAGCTTCGCCCACTGCCGCCAGGCCCGCGCGTACGCCTCCTGTACGAGGTCCTGGGCCTCGGCCGGGTCGCCGGCCACCGCGTAGCCGTACCGGATGGCCCGCCCCGACGTGCTGCGGTAGAAGTCGTCGAAGCTGTTCGCGTCACGCATGTGCCATCCCGCCCCCCACACGTCCATCTGCACTGTTGACGGCGCAGTGGGGTGCGGGGTTGCGGGTGGGGAGTCCGGAAGACGACACGAGCCCGGGGTCCGGGTGACCGTTGCGGTCCCGGACCACGGGCTCGTGGTGTCGGCTCGGCGTCAGCCGCTCGGCGTGGGCGCGGGCGACGTGGGCGCCGGCGGTGAGACGCTGCCCGACGGCGCCGGGTTGCCCGAGCCGCCGGCCGCCGCCTGGGCCTGCTGGAACGCGCTCATCGCCTCGTCCAGCGCCTTCAGCGCGCGCCCGTACCGTTCGAAGTCGCCGGACGTCTGCGCGGCCTTGACCTCGGTGATCGCGGTCTGCACCCGGGCGGCCGCCTGGGCCAGCTCCCCGGTCGCCGGCGGCGGCGTGTTGTTGTTGTCGCCGGTCGGCGGCGGCGTCGTCGTGTCGTTGTCGTCGGTGCTGGGCGGCGGGTTGTTGTTCGGCGCCCGCTTGCCCTGCTCGACGAGCTGCTTGATGCCGTCGTTGAGGTTGTTGGCGAGCACCACGTACGAGCCGCCGTCACCGTAGGAGAGCAGCACCTTCTGCAGCAGCGGGTACGCGTCCTGGTTGCTGCTCTTCACGTAGACCGGCTCGACGTAGAGCATGCCGTCGGCGAACGGCAGCGACAGCAGGTTGCCGTACTGCACCTGGGCCTGGTTGGAGGAGAGCAGGTTCAGCTGCTGCCGGATGTCGCCGTTGTTCGTCATCTGCTGGTGCACCTGCGTCGGCCCGGAGATCCGGGTCTGGTCCGGCAGCTCCAGCACCTCCAGCTGGGGCTTGCCGTCGACGTACGAGCCGGAGACCAGCGCGGCGAGGTTCTGCCGCCCGTTCGGAGTGACCGCGGAGGTCAGCTGGAAGCGTGGCCCCTGCTGCCCGGGGAACTGGGTGAAGAGGTAGTACGGCGGCTGCTTCTGCCCGCTGTCCGGCGCGTCCGGCACGTTCGGCACCTGCCAGAAGTCCTGGCCGGAGTAGAAGTCGCCGGGGTCGGTGACGTGGAACTTGGTGAGCAGGTTGCGCTGCACCTTGAACATGTCCGCCGGGTAGCGGAAGTGCTCGGCCAGCTCGGCCGGGATGTCGCCCTTGGGCAGCACCACGTCACCGCCGAACGCCTTGTTCCACGCCTTGAGCACCGGGTCGGTGTCGTCGTACGAGTAGAGCTTGACCGTGCCGTCGTAGGCGTCGACAGTCGCCTTCACCGAGTTGCGGATGTAGTTGACGTTCTCCCGGGCGAGCTGGAACGTGCCCCGGCCGGTCAGCTCGTCGGCGGTCTCCGCCTGGAGGTTGACCCGCTCGGCGTACGGGTAGGTCGCCGCGGTGGTGTAGCCGTCGATGATCCACAGGACCCGGCCGTTGACGACCGCCGGGTACGGGTCGCCGTCGAGCGTGAGGAACGGCGCGACCTTCTCCACCCGGTCACGCGGGTTACGCACGTAGAGCAGCTTCGAGTTCTCGTTGACCGCCTCGGAGAGCAGGAAGTTCGGCTCCTGCTCCTTGATCGAGTAGAGCAGGCGACGGGGGAACGAACCGATCTTGACGCCACCCTCGCCGGTGTAGGTGTAGTACTGCTCGCCACCGGTCGAGGTGGGCCGGTCGAACTCGACGTTGCGGTCGCCGTCCTGCCCGACGATCGCGTAGTCGCCCGGCTCCATCCGCTCGCCGTAGTAGATCCGCGGCTGCTGGGCCGGGATGTCCTCGGCCGGCGAGGAACACGCCTCCTGCGCCTTCTCGCCGAGGAAGCCGGAGACGAAGTACGGCTGACCGCCGCAGACCACCTGGTTCGCCGGGGCGGCCACCAGGCCGTACCCGTGGGTGTAGACGGTGTGGCGGTTGATCCAGTTGCTCTGCTGGTCGGTCAGCTCGCCGTAGTTGATCTCACGGACGCCGACCACGTAGTCGGAGGTCTTGTCCTTGACCGAGTACCTGTCGATGTCCAGCTTCGGGCCGAAGTCGTAGAAGCCGCGGACCTGCTGGAGCTGGGTGTACGTCTCGGAGACCAGCTGCGGGTCGAGCAGCCGGACGTTCTGCACCACCGAGGTGTCGGTGGCCAGGCTGGCGGGTGGAACGAGGTTGCTCGCCGCGTACGGTGTGGTCTTCGTGCCGTCGAGACCGAACGCGGACCGGGTGGCCTTGATGCTGCGTTCGATGTACGGCGCTTCCTTGTCGCGGGCGCTCGGCTTGACCTCGAAGGTCTGCACGGCCCACGGGTAGATGCCGCCGATCGCCACCGCGGAGACGCCGAGCAGGGCGAGCGAGATGCCCGGCCAGACCAGGTTCCGCATGACCGCGTTGGAGAACACGATGATCGCCAGCGCCACCAGGACGGAGATCCAGGCGAGGATCTCCTTCGCCGGCAGCAGCGCGTTCACGTCGGCGTAGCCGGCGCCGTAGAGCTTGGCGCCCTCGTTGTACTCAAGCAGCATGGCCCGCCGGTCCAGCACGTACGCGACGGCCTTGAGCAGCACGAAGACCGCAACCAGCGAGCTGAGGTGGGCGCGGGCGGCGTTCGTCATCCGGTCGCCGATGCCCTGGAGCCGCACCCCGCCGAAGATGTAGTGCACGGCGAGCGCGCCGAGCAGGGCCAGCACGACAGCGGTGAAGCCGACACCGAGCAGGTAGCGCCAGAACGGGAGCTGGAAGACGTAGAAGCCGACGTCGATGCCGAACTCGGGGTCCTTCACGCCGAAGTCGCCGCCGTTGCGGAACAGCAGCCACTGGCTCCACCGGCTCTGCGCGGACAGGCCGGCGAACAGCCCGACGACGGCGGCGGCGAGCGCGATCCAGGTGCCGAGCCGGGGGCTCAGGAGCATCCGGTAGCGCTCCAGGGTGGCCTGCTCGGCCGAGTGCGGGCGCATCCGGGGCCGCAGCCGGTAGGCCAGCCAGAGGTTGCCGGCGACGATCAGCGCCATGCCGACACCGATCACCAGGAACAGCAGCAGCCGGGTGGCGAGGACACCGGTGAAGACCTGGGTGTAGCGGACCTCGTTGAACCAGAGCCAGTCCGTCCACGCGTTGACGCCCCAGCCGAGCAGGGTGAACAAGACGAACACCCCGATCAGGACACCGATGGTGACGCGTCCGCGTCGGCTCATCCTCGGCAAGGGACTGCTACGCATGACCACTGTTGGCTCCGCACGCTCGATGTGATCGGCTCCGACCAGGCACCAAGAGTACGGGGTCTTCCTGAGCACGTCGGGTCAAGGTCACGTCACGATCGGCGCGGTGGACCTGGCCCGGGCCGCTTCAGCAGCGCGTCGGCTGCCCCCCGGCCCGCAGCGCCTCGAGCGCCGTCAATGCGTCGTCCAGCGTGGCGACCTTCAGCATGGGCAGGCCCGGCTGCGGGTTGCGGACGGCCTCGGCGCAGTTGTCGGCGGGCACCAGGAAGGCGCTCGCGCCGGCCTCCTTGGCGCCGACGAGCTTCTGCGCGATGCCGCCGATCGGGCCGACGCGGCCCTCGTCGTCGATGGTGCCGGTACCGGCGATGACCTTGCCGCCGGTCAGGTCGGCCGGCTCCAGCTTGTCGATGATGCCGAGCGAGAACATCAGCCCGGCGCTCGGCCCGCCGATGTCCCCCAGGTCGATCTTGAGGGTGAACGGGTGCGGCTGCTGCTGATCGATCTCCACGCCGATCCGCGGGCGGCCGTCCTGCTCCTGACTGGTCACCGTGGCCGTGCCGGGAGTCTCGCCGCGGGTGTAGCCGATCTTCAGCGCGGTGCCGGCCGGCTTCGACCGGATCAGCTCGGTCAGCTTGGCCGCGCTCGTCACCGGCGTCCCGTCGACCGAGGTCAGCACGTCGTCGGGCCGGAGCACGTCGACCGACGGGCCGCCCGGCGTGACCGCCTTGACCAGCACCTTGATCGGGTAGCCCAGCTCACGCAGGGCAGCCGTCTCGGCGCTGGTCTGCGAGTTCTGGAAGTCCTCCGCGTTGCGCTTCTCGACCTCCTCCTGCGACTGCCCCGGCGGATACACCAGCTCGCGCGGCACCACCGCCTCGTCCGAGGAGAACCACCCGGCCAGCGCCGACCGGAGCCGCACTGTCGGCTGCACACCGACAGTGGTGAGACGGAGCTGACCGGCGGACGTCGACGTCGCGCGGCCGGTCACCTGGATGACCTCCTTGCCGTCCTCGGTGCCCAGCGTGTTCACCGTCGGACCGGGGCCGAGCACCACGTACGGCAGCGGCACGCTCAGCACGCCGACGCTGAGCAGAGCGGTGAGCAGGGCACCGAGAAGGACGGTCACGCCGCGACGTCTCATGCGCCAGAGCGTACCGATCCGCACCCCGCCGCCCGGCGAGGTGACCCGAGGACTTCGCCCTCAGCGCAACGCCGAGTGGCACGACCTGCGGCGGCGCGCGCGTACCGTAGAGGTCGTGCCTGATATTCCGTTCGGTTTCGCGCTCCCGGGTGGTCAACCACCGGACCCCAACGATCCCGCGGCGATGCAGCAGTTCATGTCGCAGTTGCAGCACCTGCTCTCGGCGCCGGGCAGCGGGCCGGTCAACTGGGACCTCGCCCGGCAGGTAGCCGCCAGCCAGCTCGCCGCCGCCGGCGACCCGGCGGTCTCGCCGTTCGAACGCAACGCGGTCGAGGAGGCGCTGCGCATCGCCGACCTCTGGCTGGAGCCGGCGACCTCGTGGCCCTCCGGCATCCGCACCTCGGTCGCCTGGAACCGCAACGAGTGGATCTTCAAGACGCTCGACGTGTGGCGCAAGCTCTGCGACCCGGTCGCCAGCCGGATGGTCGGCGCGATGGGCGACCTGGTGCCGCCGGAGGCCCGCGCCCAGCTCGGCCCGATGCAGTCGATGGTCGCCACCCTCGGCGGCGCGCTCTTCGGCGGCCAGCTCGGCCAGGCGCTCGGCTCACTCGCCGCCGAGGTGCTCTCCGCCGGTGACATCGGCCTGCCGCTCGGCCCCGCCGGCACCGCCGCGCTCGTCCCCGCCAACATCAAGGCGTACGGCCAGGGCCTGGAGCTGCCCGAGGACGAGGTACGCCTCTACGTGGCCCTGCGCGAGGCCGCCCACCAGCGGCTGTTCCAGCACGTGCCGTGGCTGCGCGGGCACGTGCTGACGGCGGTGGAGAACTACGCCGCGGGCATCCGGGTCAACCGGGAGGCGATCGAGGAGGCGATGGGCCGGGTCGACCCGACCGACCCGGAGTCGATGCAGGCGATCGCGCTGGAGGGCATCTTCACGCCCGAGGACACCCCCGCGCAGAAGGCGTCGCTGGCCCGGCTGGAAACCGTCCTCGCCCTGGTCGAGGGCTGGGTCTGCCACGTCGTCGACAGCGCCGCCGGTGACCGCCTCCCCAACGTCGTACGCCTCGGCGAGGCGTTCCGCCGCCGCCGCGCCGCGGGCGGCCCGGCCGAGCAGACGTTCGCCGCGCTCGTCGGTCTCGAACTGCGGCCGCGCCGGCTGCGCGAGGCGACCGTGCTGTGGGCGGCGCTGACCGAGCACCGCGGGATCGCCGGCCGGGACGCGGTCTGGGGCCACCCGGACCTGCTGCCCTCCGACGACGACTTCGCCGCGCCGGAGGCGTTCGCCGCGACCAGCACCGATCTCGACGACGAGCTGGCGAACTTCGACTTCTCCGCGCCGGGCGCGCCCGAGGAGAAGCCCCCCGGCGAGGACGACGACAAGCGCTGACGCGGTACGGCCCGGGCCCGCACGGTTCCACCGTGCGGGCCCGCCCACGTCCCGCCCTCACAGTCCCGGCCCGACCCCGCCTCGTCGATCTTGGAGTTGTGGCGCCCAGGATGCCCGAGTGGCGGCTTTTATGAGGCACCACAACTCCAAGATCGACGGAGTGGCGGGCGGGGTGCACGCCGCGGGCGGGGGTGGGTGGGGGGGCGCGGCAGGGGTCAGGCGGGGCGGCCGGACAGCAGGGCCCGGGTGGCCTCCCAGCCCTCGACGGCCTGGTCGAGCGCGGCCAGGTCGGCGGGGCCGCGCATCCGGCGCCAGCCGGCAGTGACCGCCACGTCCCCCGGGTTCGGGGCGGCCCGGCGCACCTCGGCCGGTTCGGTCGTGTTCAGGTCCAGCGCCGGCAACCACGCCGGTACGGGCAGTCGCGCCGCCACTCCCAGCAGCCCGGTTCCGCTTCCCTCCACCGGGGCCACCGCCACCAGTCGGGTGGTCAGCGGCCGCAGCAGCTTGCCGAGCGTCAGGCCCGGCACGTCCGGCGCGTCGGCCGCCACCACCGCGACCTGGTCATAGACCGCCGCCGGGCCGTCAACCGCCGTCGCACCGGCAACGGCAGCCGAGCCGTCAACCGCCTCCCGGCCATTCGGGCCAGCGAGACCGTCAACCGCCGCCGGGCCGACAGAGGTAGCCGAGCCGTCGGAGGCTTCGACCGTCGCTCTCCCCCGGCCGCGTGCCGGATCCGCCTCCGCCGCCTGCCAAGCGGCGGCGAGCACCGCGAACACGGCGTTCGGCGTCGGTTCCGGCACCTCGTACACGGGAGTGCCGGGCCAGACCACGGCGTCGGCCAGCCATCGGTCCTGCGCGGTGACCGCGACGGCGGTCTCCACCTCGTTCAGCGTGGCCAGCAGGTCCACCACGTCCTCGGCGAGGGCGGTACGCCATCGCGCCGGCTCGATTCCGGGCGGCGTCCAGGTCACCGGGCCGAGCAACGCCACCACCACACGTCGGGACACCCGCCGACCCTAACCCCGGCGCCCCGCCGTCGCGCCGGCCGCCGCCCCCGTCCGCGCGGCACTCCGATCCCCGCACCCGTCGTCGATCATGAGGTTGGCGGTGACGAAACGGACGGATCACCAGGTCAACTTCATGATCAACCGCACAGGGCCCGGTCAGGGGATGGCGGCGGTGGCGGCCACGCCCTCCAGGTAGCCGCGGGCGCGTTCCGACCTCGGGTACCGGGCGACCAGCGCCCAGAACTCGGCGTTGTGACTGGGCACGATGAGGTGCGTCAGCTCGTGCAGGAGGACGTAGTCGATCACCCAGTCGGGCATGTCCTGGATCCGGTGCGAGATCCGGATGGTGCGGTCGGCGGGGGTGCAGGAGCCCCAGCGGCCGTTCTGGTTGGTCACCCAGCGCACGCTCGCGGGCGCGGCGGCCGAGCCGTACTCGGAGAGGTAGCTGTCGATCAGGCGCCCGGCACGGGCGAGCAGTTCGGCGTCCGAGCGGGCGAGCCGGCCCTCGCGGGCGGCGAGCCGGGCCAGCATCCGGTCGACCCACTCGCTCTCCTCGGCCCGGGAGAACTGGTCGGGGATCAGCACGACGACGCGCTCGCCGTCCCGGTACGCGGACACCGTGCGCCGCCGGCGCTGGCTGCGCCGTACCTCGACGACGGGCTTCCGCGTCACGGCCATTACCGGCCCGCGCAGCCTCGGTTGACTGTCACGATGGAAAGCTAATGCGTACTGACCAGGACTCCGCAAGAGTCAACACGACGACACGCGCCCGGAAAATGGCGGTTGGTTGTCAGGAGTCCAGAAAAAATTCTTTGCGATGGTAGATGACCATCACCTAGCACCCCTCCGCAACGTTAAGTGATCTACGGTGAGTGACCGCCGTCAGGGGCGCACGAAGGGGAGTTGGGCTCTTTTACCCGGCGTGTCCGCGCGAAACTGACTTATCCGACGTAACTCGGCATGCACACTCTCGACGTCGACTTGCTCACAGAGTCGGCGTACAGCTGACATGGAACCGCCCAGACCTGGGTAGGGTCCGCCAACCACGGTCAGGTGACTGACCGCGGAGAACCCCCCGGCGCCGACGTCACGTTCGGCAGCAGGGAGACCCGCCGGGACACCTCCGGCGGACGAGACGAGGAGGCTACCGTGGCCGACCAGGCCCAGACCTACAACGGTTACTGCGTCAAGTGCAAGGAGAAGCGGGACTTCGAGGGGCACGTTGAGGTCTCGAAGACCGGCATGAACATGGCCAAGGGCAAGTGCCCGGTGTGCGGCACAACAGTGAACCGCATCCTGGGCAAGGCCAAGGTCTGACCCGTACCGCGCACACGGGGAGGGTGGCCGAGAGCCACCCTCCCCGTCGTGTAACCGACACAGTTACCGGCTAGTTGTGGAAAACCGGCGAGATCCTGTGGACAACGCTGGCCACGGCTCGCCGCACCTGTGGACAACGAGCGACGGAGCGCGTGGAGACGGTCACGATCAGTGGCGTGACCGACCCGACACCGCTCGTCCGTCCGACCCTGCTGCCCGGCCTGACCCGGCTCTGGCGCGACCGCCACACGCTCCAGCTCGGTGAGCCGCCCGGCCGGGCGGTGCTGCTGGAGATGTCCTCGCCGGGGACGGCCCGCCTGCTCGACCTGCTCGACGGCACCCGCAGCGAACGCGCCGTGCTGGCCGAGGCCGGCGCCGCCCGGGTGCCGCCCGACGAGGCACGCGCGCTGCTCGACACGCTCCGGGACGCCGGCCTGGTGGTCCCCGCGCAGGCCCTGTTCCCCCGCGACCTCGCCGGCGCGGCCCGGGCCCGGCTGGCTGCCGAGGCCGCCGCGCTGGCGCTGACGTCCCCCGATCTGCCCGGCACACCGGCCCGGCTGCTGCGCCGCCGCCGTTCCGCCCGGGTGCTGGTCACCGGCACGGGACGACTCGGCGCGGCGGTCGCCGTCGCGCTGGCCCAGGCCGGCGTCGGGCACGTCGTACCCGATCTGGCCGGCCCGGTTGGCCCCGGCGACCTGGTCGGGACCGGCCTGACCGCCGCTGAGCTGGGCCGGCCCCTGGGCCCGGCGGTACGCGCGGCGCTCGACCGGTGCGCGCCCGGCACTGCCACGACCCCGACGCGGGCCGCCCGGCCCGACCTGGTGGTGCAGCTCGGCGTCGACCGGCCGGCCGAGCTGCTGGCCAGCGGGTACGCTCGCCGGCGCCAGCCTCACCTGCTGCTCGACCTGCGCGGCGGCGTACCCGTGATCGGCCCGCTGGTCCGCCCGCCGGTCGGTCCCTGCCTGCGCTGCCTCGACCTGCACCGCGGCGACCGCGACCCGGACTGGCCGGCGCTCGCCGCCCAGCTCGCCGCCGACCGGGGCGAGCGGGCGTGCGCCGCCACCACCCGGCTGGCCGCCGCCGCCTTCGCCACCGCCGAGGCGCTGACCCAGCTCGACGGCGGTCATCCGGAGACGCTCGGCGGTGCCGTGGAGATCGCCGGCCCGGGCCGGGTTCGTCACCGACGGTGGCCGCCGCACCCCTCCTGCGGCTGCTGCCGGCGTCGCCCGATCCGGTCGGCCCCGGCCGCTCCCGGCCGCACGGCAGCAGTGAGGGCCCTGAGTCGGTAACAATGGCCGGGTGACCGACATCCCGCGCCGGGCCGTGTCCCGCACCGCCAAACTCGCCGCCCTGCCGCTCGGATTCGCCGGTCGAACCGTCCTCGGCATGGGCAAGCGGGTGACCGGCCTCGCGTCCGACGTCATTTCCGCCGAGATCCAGCAGCGCACCGCCGAGCAGCTGTTCAGCGTGCTCGGGCAGCTCAAGGGCGGGGCGATGAAGTTCGGCCAGGCCCTGTCGGTGTTCGAGGCGGCGCTGCCCGAGGAGGTGGCCGCGCCGTACCGGCAGGCGCTCACCAAGCTCCAGGAGGCCGCGCCGCCGCTTCCGGCGGCCACCGTGCACAAGGTGCTCGCCGAGCAGCTCGGCCCGGACTGGCGCGACCGGTTCGTCGAGTTCAACGACACCCCGGCTGCCGCGGCCAGCATCGGCCAGGTGCACCGCGCGGTGTGGCGCGACCCCGGGTACGGGCCGAACGGCGGTCCGCTGCACCGGGACGTGGCCGTGAAGATCCAGTACCCGGGGGCCGGTGACGCCCTGCTCGCCGACCTCAAGCAGCTCTCCCGGCTCGGCGGCATGTTCCGGGCCATCCAGCCGGGGCTGGACGTGAAGCCGCTCCTGGCCGAGCTGCGCGAACGCATCACCGAGGAGCTGGACTACGAGCTGGAGGCGGAGTCGCAGCGGGCGTTCGCCGCCGCGTACGCCGACGACCCGGACATCTTCATCCCGGAGGTGCTCGACGCCGCGCCCCGGGTGCTGATCACCGAGTGGGTCGAGGGCATCCCGCTGTCCCAGATCATCCGGGAGGGCACCGAGGAGCAGCGGGACGAGGCCGGCCGGCTGATGGCCGAGCTGCACCTCTCCGCGCCGGAGCGGGCCGGGTTGCTGCACGCCGACCCGCACCCGGGCAACTTCCGGCTGCTGCCGGACGGGCGGCTCGGTGTGATCGACTTCGGTGCGGTGGCCCGGATGCCGCAGGGCACGCCGGAGCCGATCGGCCGCATCGCCGCGCTCGCGCTGCGCGGAGACGCCGACGCCGTGGTGGAAGGGCTGCGCGACGAGGGCTTCGTGAGCCGTACCGAATCGATCGACGCCCCGGCGGTGCTCGACTTCCTCCGCCCCATGCTGGAGCCGATCGCTGCCGACGAGTTCCGCTTCACCCGGGCCTGGCTGCGCGGCGAGGCGACCCGGCTGGCCAGTCCCCGCTCCCCCGCCTACCAGCTCAGCCGGCAGCTCAACCTGCCCCCCTCGTACCTGATGATCCACCGGGTCACGCTGGGTTCGATCGGGGTGCTCTGCCAGTTGGAGGCGAAGGCGTCCTACCGGTCCATCCTGGAACGCTGGCTGCCCGGCTTCGCGCCGGTGCCCTGAGCACCGGCTGCTCACGGGACAGGCGAAGGGGCGGTGACCAGCAGGTCACCGCCCCTTCTTCATGTGATCGTTCTACAGGACGCCCAGGTCGCGCGCCGACTGGCTGCGACTCCGCATGGCGACGGTACGGGCGGAACGGGTTGCCTCAGTGCTCGTGGTGGTGCGACCGGCCTGAGGCCGGCGCATTCGAGCCCGGGACAACGCTTCGTGGAGTAGTTGCATCTCAAATCCGTTCGGCAGGTTCAGCATCGGGTTTCTCTCTCAGCTCGGCCGGTGGAGGGACACCGGCATCGGTCGGTTTCGGAACGTAGGTTTGTCAGGCTGCCAGCCGGACGGCGCTACGCGACTCGGACAGCCCGCTGGCCGCCAGTCGCGCCTCCGCCTCGACCCGGAGCTGGGCGTCACGGGCGAGGTCCTCCTTGCGCGGACGGCCACGGGGCCGCTTGCGCGGGACGACCGCGCCACGCTCGAAGATCTCGCCGCCCCAGACGCCCCAGGGCTCGGCTCGCTCGACTGCCCCGGCCAGGCACTCGACGCGCAGCGGGCAGTCCCCGCAGAGCGACTTGGCCAGCTCGAGCTCGGCGGGCGAGTCGGAGAACCACAGGTCGGGGTCGAACTTCCGGCAGGGCAGGTTCGCCTCCACCTCGACGCTCACGTCGAGTGGGGCCAACGCCAGACTCATCCTCCGGTCACCTCTCTCTCACTTCGATCTCGTGGATCGCATTCCGACGTACTTCGGCGGGGCAAAAAACTGAGGCCGCGGATCCCGGTAGCGGGTTCCGCGGCCTCGAGGTGAGCCGGTGTCTGATGGATCAGACCGGTCTACCTCGAGGTGGAACGCCGCGGACATCCGTGCGCTTCTTGGCGCCATCGATGCCCATGCCCGCGAAGCCACTGGTCCCCTCGACTCCGGCGATCGGCGCAACGGTCAGGTTCAGCTCGGCCTGAACCTGGACCTGGTGCACCTGCGGAGCCGACGGTCGAGCAGCGAGGGCCACCCGGACGGCCGACAGCGGAGCGACGGCAGACGGCATCGCCGCGAGACGCTCATAGTTGAAGATCTTCACTGGTGCCACCTCCCTACTCTCCTCGTGCCGACCACGGACTCATCCCCCTTGAGCAGCCAGAACGGCGCCGCTCGCGAGGTGTGTCCTGAGGCTATTCCTCGTCCTCGGGCGAGGGCAAACGATTTACGGCTAGATTTCGAAAGTTTTCTGCGGGCAGACTTCGTCCACGGTGGCGCCGGCCACCAGGGCCAGCACCGTATCGCCGTAAAGCCCCACTTTTCGGGGCCCGATCCCGGCGATCGCCACCAGTTCCTCGGTGCGCCCCGGCTTCCGCTCGGCCAGCGCGGTGAGCGTGGCGTCGGTGAAGACCACGTACGCCGGCACCTTCTGCGCGCCGGCCACCCGCTGCCGCCACTCGCGCAGTCGCTCGTACAGCTCCTCGTCGATGTCCGACGGGCAGGTCGGGCAGCGGCCCAGCTTGCGGTCCGCGCCCGCGAGCAGCGTGGCGCCGCAGATGCGGCAGGAGACCACCTGCGGCCGGCGCCGCTCGGCCCGCCGCGCCGGGCCGGCGCCGCCGGCCCGCTCACCGCCGCCGGACCTGTCGAGCTGCGGCAGGAAGCGGGAGGGACGGCGGGCCCGCCCACCCGGCGAGCGCGCCGTGGCGTACGACAGCCAGAGCCACTCGCGGGCCCGGGTGATCCCGACGTAGAGCAGCCGCCGTTCCTCCTCGACCTGCTCCATGGTCTTCGCGTACGTGGTGGGCAGCGTGCCCTCGGCCAGCCCGACCAGGAACACCGCGTCCCACTCCAGCCCCTTGGCCGAGTGCAGCGAGGCGAGCGTGACGCCCTCGACGGTGGGCACGTGCTGCTGGGCCGCCCGCCGGGCGAGCTCCTCGGTGAACCCGGTCAGGCCGGGCGCCTCCTCGGCCTGCGCCGCGTACTCGTCGGCGAGCTGGACCAGCGCGGCGAGCGCCTCCCACCGCTCGCGCGCGGCGCCGCCCGGTGGGGGCGCGTCGGGCGCCCAGCCGACAGCGGTGAGCCCGTCGACCACGGCGGCGCGCAGCGGCGTGTCAGCGGGCGCGGACCGGGTGGCGGCGCGCAGCGCGATCATCGCCTGGCGCACCTCGGGCCGTTCGAAGAACCGCTCCGCGCCCTGGAGCACGTACGGCACCCCGGCCTCGGAGAGCGCCTTCTCGTACGCCTCGGACTGCGCGTTCGTGCGGAACAGCACCGCGATCTCCCGCGCCGGCGTGCCGCCCGCCACGAGCGCCCGGCAGCGGGCGGCTACCGCGTTCGCCTCGGCCGGCTCGTCGGTGAAGATCCGCAGTTCCGGCTCCGGACCGGGCCGGCGCTGGCCGTGCAGTTCCAGCCGCAGCCGCGCCTCGGCGCCCCGGGCCTGGGAGATCACCGCGTTGGCGAGCCCGACCACCTGCGGGGTGGAGCGGTAGTCGCGGACCAGCCGGACCACTGTCGCGCCCCGGTGCTGGCGCGGGAAGTCGACCAGGTACGACGAGGTCGCGCCGGTGAACGAGTAGATCGTCTGGCTGGCGTCGCCGACCACCGTGAGGTCGTCCCGGCCGCCCAGCCACGCCTCCAGCAGCCGCTGCTGGAGCGGGTTGACGTCCTGGTACTCGTCGACCACGAAGTGCCGGTACTGGCTGCGCACCTGCTCGGCCACGTCCGGGTGCTCCTCGATGCCCCACACCGCGGCGCGCAGCATGTCCTCGAAGTCGATCACCCCGTTGCCGCGTTTGAGCCGCTCGTACGCGTCGAACACCTCGGCCACCCGGGCCGGCTCGTACGGCGTCTCGCGCAGCGCCTTGGCCGCGGCGACCACGTACTCCCCCGGCTCGACCAGCGACGACTTGGCCCATTCGATCTCGCTGGAGAGGTCACGCGCGGCGGCCCGGTCGGCGCGCAGCCCGACCTTGGCGGCGGCGAGCGTGACCACCCGCACCTTGCTGTCCAGCAGCTCCGGCATGGCGCGCCCGGCCAGCAGCCGGGGCGCGAAGTAGCGGACCTGCCGCAGCGCCGCGGCGTGGAACGTGCGCGCCTGCACACCCTGCACCCCGAGCACGGTGAGGCGGCTGCGCATCTCGGCCGCGGCGCGGGCGGTGAACGTGACCGCCAGCACGTGCCGGCCGGCGATGTCGCCGGTCAGCGCCCGGTACGCGATCCGCGAGGTCACCGCCCGGGTCTTGCCGGTGCCGGCGCCGGCCAGGATGCAGACCGGCCCGGCCGGGGCGGTCACCGCGGACCGCTGCTCCGGATCCAGCCCGGCCAGCACCTGTTCCGCACCTGAGTGAACGCCCACAGCAGGGAATCATCCCAGCATCGTGTGACGTTGCAGCGGTTAGCCTGGCCTGATCGGACCGGGCGCGAGGCCACCCCTTGGAGGACCAGACCATGTTGACGATGTATTCCACCCCGTGGTGCGGCTACTGCCACCGGCTGAAGTCGCAGCTCGACCGGGAGGGCATCGCGTACGAGGTGGTCGACATCGAGCAGGACCCCGCGGCCGCGGACTTCGTGATGAGCGTCAACGGCGGCAACCAGACCGTCCCGACGCTGCGCTTCGCCGACGGCAGCGCCCTGACCAACCCCTCGATCGTCCAGGTCAAGCAGCACCTGGCCGCGCTGCCCGGCTGATCTCCCGCGACGCCACGAGCGGCCGTACCCGATCCGGGTGCGGCCGCTCGTCGCCGTTCAGGAGCCGCTCGCCGTTCAGGAGCCGCCGCGACTGAGCACGCCGTCGTCGGCCGGCTTGCGGGGCCTCGGGATCCGCACCGGTCCGGCGACCGGCGCGCTCAGCCCGCGGCCCCGCCACAGGTAGAGGCCGGCCGCCGTGGTGACCGCCCCGACCACCGCGAACAGCAGCCGATAGTCGAACACGCCGACGAGCAGCGCGCCGGTGCCGATGGAGAGCGCCTGCGGCCCGCTGACCAGGGCTTCCGACGCCGCGGTGACCCGGCCCAGCAGCCTCGGCGGCGTCCGCCGCTGGATCAGCGTGTTCAACCCCACCATGGTCAGCGGCAGCGAGAGGCCGGCCAGCAGCAGCGCCACCACCCCGAGCCAGAGCCGGGGGTACGCCAGCGCCAGCGCGGCCGGTCCGAAGAACGTCACGCCGGCGGCCAGCGCGCCCACCTCGCCGTACCGGCGGACCACTGCGGCCGAGAACAGGCCGCCGACCAGGCCGCCGACGCCCTGCACCATGACGAGCACGCCGACGAACGCGGCCTCGCGGCGCAGGCCCAGATCCACGTACGCGAAGATCAGCGACTCGGTGAAGCCCATCACCAGCGAGCCCAGCCCGTACCCGAGCAGCGCCCGGCGCAGCGCCGGCTCGCCGGTCAGGTGGCGCAGCCCGGCGCCCAGCTCGGACGGCCCTCGGCGGGACCGCGACGGTTCCCGCTCCTGCACCCGCAGCCGGCCGACCACCACCGCGGCCACCAGGAATCCGGTCATGGCCAGGACGGCGAGCAGCCAGCCACCGACGGCGGCGTAGACGCCCGCCCCGGCGAGCGGCCCGATCAGCCGAAGGCCCTGCCGGACCGTCTGCAGCAGACCGTTCGCGTCGGCCAGCGACTCGGCCGGAACCAGATGCCGGATCAGGCCGTTGAGCACGGCGGCGAGGGTGATGTACGACAGGCCGTAGAACGCCGCGACCACGTAGATCACCCAGACGTCGGACCGGTCCCGGACCGTGAGCAGCGGGCTGAGCAGCGCCGCCGCGACCAGGTTGGCGGCGATGAAGAAGGGTTTGCGGCGGTAGCGGTCGACCACCCAGCCGACGAGCGGGGCGAGCGCCATCGGGGCGATGACCGCGAAGATGGTCGCCCCCGCCATGCTGTCCGACCCGGTCAGGTCCTTGACCCAGACGGCCAGGGCGAGCAGCAGCACCGACTCCGCCGCCATGCTCGCCACCAGCGCGGCGAAGAGGAGACGGAAGTCGGGGCGGCGCAGGACGGTGCGCATCGGGTTGCCTCCGGCAGGGGTGCGCCACCAGGGGCGCGTCGGGGGTGGGCGCTGGTGAAGACACCCTCCACAGTCCTCTTTTTGTCTCGTGACACGCCCGTGCCGGAACCTCCGACGCCGGTCGCGCCGTCCATACTGACCGTGGGGGGCGAATTTCATACAGTTACCGTCGCGTCCTGCGACGGTCGACGGGAAAGAGGACACCGTGCCTCCTGCCGTACCAGGCCCGATTCTCCGCCGCCGTCGACTCGGCATCGAGCTGCGTCGGCTCCGCGAACAGGCCGGTCTGACCGGTGACCAGGTCATCGAGCGGATCGGCTGGGCCTCCGCATCCAAGTTGTCCCGCCTGGAGAACGGCCGCAGCCGGCCCGACCCGGACGACGTGGACGTGTTGCTGACGCTCTACGGCGCCGACGAGGAGCAGCGCGCGGAACTGACCGGCATCACCCACGAGGCCGGCGACATGCGCGGGTGGCTGCGCAACTTCCCGGTGATGACGCAGCAGCAGCGCGCCTTCGCCGAGCTGGAGGCCGGCTGCGCGGAGATCTCCGAGTACAACCCGGTGCTGGTCCCGGGGCTGTTGCAGACGCCCGGGTACGCCCGGCACCGGATCATGTCGGCCGCGCAGGTCGCCGCCGAGGCCGGCGACCAGGAGCACGAGGACCCGGAGACCGAGGTACGCGCGCGGCAGGCCCGCCAGTCGCTGCTGACGCGCTCCCCCGACGTCCCCCGGTACACGGCCGTGCTGGAGGAGGCCGCCCTCGGCCGGCGCGCCGGTCCGCCGGAGGTGCTGCACGACCAGCTCGTCCACCTGTGCGAGATGGCCCTGCTCCCGAACGTGACGCTGCTGCTGCTGTTGCGGGACACCCGGGTGGGCGACTGGTACCTTCCGCCGACCGCGTTCTCGGTCTACCGGTTCGCCGATCCGCTCGATCCGGAGACATTGGCCATCGAAGGTGGGTTCACCGACGTCATGTCGACCGAGGTGAACACCCTAAATCGCTATAAAGTGGTGTTCGAGTGGCTATGCTCGTCGGCACTCTCCGCATCGGACACCCTCTCCTGGTTGATCGAGGCGACAGGACGGCTGACCGGCACGGCAGTCGAGTCCACGGCGGTGTACGGGCCGGCAACGGCGCCGACCCAGCGCCGCCGGGACTCGGGGCGCCTCACCACGGAGCGGTGATCCGGTAGGGACACCGTCCGCGCTCCGGCGTCGCTCGGTCCCATCGGAGCACCTCACCAGGAGCAAGCACCATGAACGAGATCCGTACCAGCACGACCGCCCTCTCGGGAGAACTCGCCGGCGCCGCCTGGCGCAAGAGCACCCGCAGCCAGACCTCCAACTGCGTGGAGGTCGCGCCGCTCGGCAACGGGCCGGCGACCGTGGCGCTGCGGGACAGCAAGGATCCGAGCGGACCGGCCCTGCTGTTCAACCGGGCCGGTTGGCTCGGCTTCCTCGCCGGGGCGAAGAACGGTCAGTTCGATCTGGACTGATCCGGCGAACGTACGGGGCCGTCGGCGTCACGCCGGCGGCCCCCTCGCGTGTCCGGCCCCGACAACGGTGCTGACCTGGCATCCCCCGATCGGTCGAGCTGGCGCGTTCCACTTGTCGGGAGTACACATCGGCGTAACATGACGCGGGAGTGACGTGGAAGTTCCAGCGTGTAACCGCCGATTGTCCGGGGGACACCATGCGGTTCCTGATCGTCCGCACCGAGATCCGTACCGCCGCCGACGCCGACATCGCCGCCGCCTGGGCCGGCGGGGGCCGCCTGCGGGACGAGACGAGCACGCCGGAACCCCGCCGCCAGGTCGTCCACGCCGAGGACCGGGACGCCGCGCTCCTGCTCGCCCGGGCGCTGTCCGCGGTCGGGGCGGTACGCGCCGGCCGGCACCGGGTCAAGGTGCTGCCCATCGAGGAGCCCGCACCCGGGCACCCGTACCGCTGGGACGGTGGATGACCGGACGCTGACGTCCGTCGTGGCCGGACCGGCTTCCCCCGCCGACCATCGCCTCACCCGGCCACGACGGCCCGTGTTCCCGGCCCGCGACCGTCGCGGCAACGACGGTCCGGGCCGGGACCGTGTCCACCACCCCGTTCCACCCGCCCGGCCCCGCCCCGCCTCGTGTCCGCCCGGCCCAGGTCCGCCCGGCCCAGGTCCGCCCGGCCCAGGTCCGGCCCGCCTCGCCAGTTCGGGGAGGTGGCTGGATCCCACCGCCCTCGACCACACCACTTCCCCGAGCTGGCGCCACCCACCGGCCGAAACCCGCCAAACCAACCCCGAATCCCGCCTCACGCACCCCGCGGAAACACGACCACCGAAACCGGCTCGCCCACCAGCTCGGCGAAGTGGCGGTATCGCACCCACCCCCACCTCGCCAACTCGGCGAGATGGCGACATCGCACCCAGCCCGACCCCGCCAGCCCGGCGAAGTGGCGGTAACTCACCGGCCTCCACGGCGCTACTTCCCCGATCTGGTGCCACCCACCGGCCGAAACCCGCCAAACCAACCCCGAGTCCCGCCCCTCGCGCCCAGCGGTAGCACGACCGCCGAACCCCAGCGGGCTCGCCAGCTCGGCGAAGTGGCGGTATCGCCCCACCCCGCCTCGCCAGTTCGGGGAGGTGGCTGGATCCCGGTGCACTTGACCACGCCACTCCCCCGAGCTGGCGCCCGCCCGACAGCCAAAACCCGCCAAGCCAACCCTGAATCCCGCCCCACACACCCTGCGGATGCACGACCGCCCAAACCCGGCCGGACCCACCAGCTCGGCGAAGTGGCGGTATCGCACCACCCCGCCTCGCCAGTTCGGGGAGGTGGCTGGATCCCACCGCCCTTGACCACGCCACTTCCCCGAGCTGGCGTCATCCGACAGCCAAAACCCGCCAAGCCAACCCTGAATCCCGCCCCACACACCCTGCGGAAGCACGACCGCCCAAACCCGGCCCGACCCACCAGCTCGGCGAAGTGGCGGTATCGCACCACCCCGCCTCGCCAGTTCGGGGAGGTGGCTGGATCCCACCGCCCTTGACCACGCCACTTCCCCGAGCTGGCGTCATCCGACAGCCAAAACCCGCCAAGCCAACCCTGAATCCCGCCCCACACACCCTGCGGAAGCACGACCGCCCAAACCCGGCCCGACCCACCAGCTCGGCGAAGTGGCGGTATCGCACCACCCCGCCTCGCCAGTTCGGGGAGGTGGCTGCGTCCCACCGCCCTTGACCACACCACTCCCCCGAACTGGCGTCATCCGAC
Organism: Micromonospora sp. LA-10; assembly: GCF_051853095.1. NCBI lineage: Bacteria > Bacillati > Actinomycetota > Actinomycetes > Micromonosporales > Micromonosporaceae > Micromonospora > Micromonospora sp. LA-10. Next base: position 4,648,437 of record NZ_CP195710.1, on the reverse strand, counting down.
AGCCGAAACCCGCCAAGCCAGCCATGAATCCCGCCGCACGCACCCCGCCGGTGACACGACCACCGAAACCGGCTCGCACACCAGCTCGGCGAAGTGGCGATATACCACCCACCCCCGTCCAGCCAGTTCGGGGAGGTGGCGGTGTCCCACCCACCCCCACCCCGCCAGTTCGGGGAGGTGGCTGGATCCCGGCGCCCTTGACCACACCACTTCCCCGAACTGGCGCCGCGGCGCCAGCCGAAACCCGCCAACCCGACGGGCGGACGGGCGGACGGACGGGGGCAGGAGGGTCAGCAGTGGCCGTCGAGCCAGCGGTGCACCAGGAACAACGCGATCGACGACGGTGGCGGCAGCACCAGCCGGTCTCCCCCGCCCACCGGTACCGGCTCACCGGCCAGCGCCGCCCCGATCTCCCGGCGGGTGAACCAGCGAGCGTGCGCGATCTCGGCCAGGTCGACCCGGATCGGCGCCTCTGCGTCGGCGCGGGCGAGGAATCCGAGCATCAGCGAGCCGGGGAACGGCCAGGACTGGCTGCCGACGTACATGATTTCTTCGACCGGGACGCCGACCTCCTCGCGGACCTCGCGGAGCACGGCGGCCTCGGCCGACTCGCCGGGCTCGACATATCCGGCCAGGCAGGAGTAGCGGCGCTGCCCGGGGGTGCGCGGCCAGGCCGCGTTGTTGCCGAGCAGGCAGCGGCCGTCCGCGCCGTCCACGCCGTCGTGCACCAGCACGATCATGGCCGGGTCGGTACGCGGCCAGACCCGGTCGCCGCCCGGGTCGATCCGGGACCAGCCCGCCTCGTCGGCCCGTGTCGCCTTCCCGGTCGTGGACGAGTAGCCGTGCCGCAGGTGCCAGTTGAGCAGCGCCAGCGCGGTGGTGAACAGGCCCGCGTCCCGGTCGGTCATCAGGTGGCCCACCTCGCGCAGGTGCGCCGGGCGGGTCTCCGGCAGCGCCGGCAGCGGTCCGTCCACCGCGAAGACCGGTACGCCGTCCGGCTCGACGCCGAGGAACATCGGCACCGACCGGGGCACCTCCGGCAGGTCGCCGGGGCCGACCAGGACCAGTTCCGGCGGGGCCGCCATGCCCCGGACCAGGGCACGTCCCTCGGCCGCCGAGTCGAGCACCAGCACCCGCGCCCGCTCCCACGCCTCGGCCAGCCAGGCCGGGTCGGTACGTCGGTGGGCGGCCCGGTCGAGCGTGGACCGGGCCAGCGGCGGGGCGGGCTCGCCGCTCATGCGGATTCCGTACGCACCGGTGTGAGCGCGGTGAGCGAGTCGGCCACCCGCTCGGCGTCGCCGAGCACGACGGTGACCGCGCGGGCCGGCGCCAGGTAGCGGGCGGCCACCTCGGCCACGTCGTCCACTGTCGCGGCGGCGAGCCGGGCGGCGTGCTCGGCGAGGAAGTCCAGCCGCAGCCCGTTGCCGGCGTACGCGCTGGTCAGCGACGCGAGCCCAGCCTGGGTCGACATGCCGAGCTGAAGCGTGCCGAGCGCGTACTGGCGGGCCTGCTCCAGTTCGTCGGCCTTCGGCGGGACCGTGGCCAGCCGGCCCAGCTCGTAGTTCGTCTCCACGAGCGCCGCCGCGGTCACCTCGGTGGCCACCTCGGCGCCGGCGATGAGCACCGAACCGGCCACCGAGTGCTCGACGAGCGAGTGCGGCCCGTACGTGTAGCCCTTGTCCTCGCGGATGTTCTCCACCCAGCGGGAGGAGAAGTAGCCGCCGAAGATGAGGTTCGCCAGTTGCAACGCGGCGTGGTCCGGGTGGGTGCGCGGTACCGCGGGCAGCGCGAGGCGCAGCGAGGACTGCACCGAGCCGGGCCGGTCGACCAGCAGCAGCGGCCCGGGTTCCAGCGGCGGCGCGGGCGGCAGTTCGGCGACGTGCCCATCGCCGCGCCAGCCGGCGAGCGCCTGTTCGGCCGCGTCCAGCGCCCGCTCCGGCTGTACGTCCCCGACGACCACGAGCACCGCGCCGGCCGGGTGCACCCGCTCGGCGTGCAGCCGGCGCAGCGCAGCGGGCCGGACCGCCCGGACCTGGTCCGGGTCGGGGGTCTGCACGGCGTACGGGTGGCGGCCGTACATCCGCTTGAGCAGCGCGGTGCGGGCCAGGTGCGACGGCTGGCTCTGGGCGACCTGGATGCGGTCGACCAGCCGGTCCCGTTCGGTCTCCACCCAGTCGGCCGGGTAGGTGGCGCCGGTGAGCACCTCGGCGAGCAGTTCCAGCATCCGGTCCAGCCCGGTGACCAGGCCGGCGCCGGAGAGCATCAGCCGGTCCGGGTCGAGACCGGCGGTCAGCGCGCCGCCGACCTTCTGCAGCTCGGCGGCGATCTCGGTGGCGCTGTGCGCCTGCGTGCCGGCGAGCATGGTCTGTGCCAGCATCGCGCCGCGGGCGAGGTGGGCGCGGCCGAACGGCATCCAGAGCCGCAGTTCCACGAGCGGCACCGCGGAACGGCGTACCGCGATCACGGTGAGGCCGTTGCGCAGCGTGCGCTCGGCCTGCTTGGGCACCTTGAGGCGGCGGTTCGGGCGCAGCGCCGGCAGCGGCCGGACAGTAGTAGCAGTCATCGGGCTCCTCCGGCGACGACCTCGACTGATGCGCGGCGCTCGGGCCGCAGGTTGGCGGCGGCGGCGCGGACCTGGTCCTCGGTCACCGCGCCGACCAGCCGGGGCAGCTCGTTGAGCAGGCCCGGCTCGCCGCGCTGCTGTTCCAGCACCGCCATCCGCAGCGCCCGGCCGAGCACCGCGTCGGTGTCGCGCAGCAGGTGGGTGGCCATCCGGGCCTGGGTACGCGCCAGCTCCCCCTCGGCGAGCCCGTCGGTGGCCAGCCGGTCCAGCTCCTCGTCGATCGTGCGCAGCACCTTGTCGACGTCGCCGCCGGGCGGCAGGTGCGCCTGGAGCAGCAGCGCGGTGGGGTCGCGCACGTCGAACGGGTCGCCCATGAAACCGACGTACCCGCCGAGGCTGGTGACCGACCGGTCGCGCTGCACCAGCCGCTCGACCAGCCGGGACGCGTCGCCGTCGGTGAGCACCTCGGCCAGCACCACGTAGGGCAGGTAGCCGGCGAAGTCGCTGATCGGGTCGGGCACCCGCCACGCGCCGGCCACGGCCGGCAGCGGGGCCAGCGCGTCGGTGTACGTGCTGCGCCGCTCGGTGGTCAGGTCGGGCTCGGCGAAGTCGGGCCGCTCCGGCGCGGGACGGGCCGGCACGTCGCCGAAGTGCCGCTCGATGAGCGTGGTCGCCTCGGCCACGTCGATGTCGCCGCTGACCGCCAGTACGGCGTTGCCGCTGGCGTAGTAGCGGCGGAAGAAGTCGGCGGCGTCGGCCACTGTCGCCGACTCCAGGTCGACGAAGGAGCCGTAGCCGTCGTGCGCGTTGGGGAAGGTGTCGAACATCACCGGGGGCAGCGTCAGCCAGGGGAACCCGCCGTACGGCCGGTTCAGCACGTTGACCCGGATCTCCTCCTTGACCACGTCGACCTGGTTGCGCAGGTTCTCCTCGGTCAGCCGGGGGCCGCGCATCCGGTCGGCCTCCAGGAACAGCGCGCGTTCCAGGGCGTTGGCGGGCAGCGTCTCGAAGTAGTCGGTGTAGTCCAGGTGGGTAGAGCCGTTGAACGTTCCGCCCGCGCCCTGGACGTGCCGGAAGTGGGCCAGCTTCTCCAGGTTCTCCGAGCCCTGGAACATCAGGTGCTCGAAGAGGTGGGCGAACCCGGTGCGTCCCTCCGGCTCGGAGCGGATGCCGACGTCGTAGACCACCGCCACCCCGATGACCGGGGCACTGCGGTCCGGCGTGAGCACCACACGCAGGCCGTTGTCGAGGGTGAGTCGTTCGACCGGGTACTTCGTCGCTGGGATCTTCGCTCTCCGCGTGGGCACGAGATCGACATTAGCGCTTCCGTACCGGCTCTACCGCCGGTGTGCGGCGGCCCGCCGGACGGCGGTGCCGGGGGCTGACCGACCGGCCACCCCTTCTCCACCGAACAGGTGGGAATTATCGGGAAAGCCGAGGTCGCGGTCCCGGCGCTCGGATCGGGTCTTGACGCCGCCCGACCCCTGCCCCAGTCTTCCTACCAACTAAATAGGAATACTGCGGATTGGACATTCGATGAGAGGGCTTCCCCTGCGCCGCCTGGTCACCCTGGCGACCCTGGCCGCCGTCGGCGCGGCCACGCTCGGCACCACCGCCGCCTGCGGCGAGGACAGCGACGCCGCCGGCGGGTCCGGCCCGGTGACGCTGCGCCTGGGCTACTTCCCCAACATCACGCACGCCCCGGCCGTGGTCGGTGTGGAGAAGGGGATCTTCAAGGAGAAGCTCGGCAGCGACGTCGAGCTGGACACGAAGACCTTCAACGCCGGCCCGGCCGCCATCGAGGCCGTCTTCTCCGGCGCGCTCGACGCCACGTACATCGGCCCGAACCCGACGGTGAACGCCTTCTCCAAGTCCAAGGGGGAGGCCGTCCGGGTCATCTCCGGCGCGGCGTCCGGCGGCGTCGCGCTCGTGGTCAAGCCCGGCATCACCTCGGTGGAGCAGCTGCGCGGCAAGAAGATCGCCACCCCGCAGCTCGGCAACACCCAGGACGTGGCGCTGCGCTTCTGGCTCAAGGAGAAGGGCCTGGAGACCACCAAGGAGGGCGGCGGCGACGTCAAGATCGTCCCGCAGGAGAACGCGCAGACGATCGAGACCTTCGGCAGCGGCGCCATCGACGGCGCGTGGGTGCCCGAGCCGTTCGTCTCCCGGCTGGTCAACGCCGGCGGCAAGGTGCTCGTCGACGAGCGTGACCTCTGGCCGGACAAGAAGTTCGTCATCACCAACCTGCTGGTCAGCACCAAGTTCCTCAAGGCGCACCCGGACGTGGTGAAGAAGCTGGTCGAGGGCCAGGTCGCGGCGAACGAGTTCGTCAACACCAAGCCGGACGAGGCGCAGCAGGCCATCTCCACCCACATCGGCAAGATCACCGGCAAGCCGCTGGACCTCAAGCTGATCAAGCAGGCCTGGCCCACGCTGGAGTTCACGAACGACCCGATCCCGGCCTCGCTGAAGACCGGACTGGACCACGCCGTCGCGGTCGGGCTGACCCAGCCGGTCGACCTGAACGGCCTGTACGACCTGAAGTTCCTGAACGAGGTGCTCAAGGCGCAGGGCAAGACCGAGGTCAGCCAGCCGTGACGTCGACGACCACGACCCCGCGCAGCGCGACCGGCTCGGTCGCGCTGCGCGGCGTGACCAAGGTGTACGGCCAGGGCGATCAGGCCGTCCTGGCGCTGGACGGGCTGTCGCTGGACATCGCGCCCGGCGAGTTCGTCTGCATGGTCGGCGCGTCCGGCTGCGGCAAGAGCACGCTGCTCAACCTGGTCGCCGGCCTGGACCGGGCCAGCGGCGGCACGATCGAGCTCGGCGAGGGCATCAACCCGGGACTGATGTTCCAGGAGCCGGCGCTGTTCCCGTGGCTCACCGTCGAGGGCAACGTCGAGGTGCCGCTGAAGCTGCGCGGCCTGCCCCGTGACCAGCGCAAGGAGCGGGTGGCTGAGCTGCTGCGCACGGTCCACCTGTCCGAGTTCGGCCGCAAGCGCCCGCACCAGCTCTCCGGCGGCATGCGGCAGCGCGTCGCGCTGGCCCGCACGCTCGCGCTGGAGACGCCGGTGCTGCTGATGGACGAGCCGTTCGGCGCGCTGGACGCGATGACCCGCGACATCCTGCACGACGAGCTGGAGCGGATCTGGACCGAGCGCAAGCTCACCGTCCTGTTCGTCACGCACAACGTCCGCGAGGCGGCCCGGCTCGCCGACCGCATCGTGCTGCTCTCCAGCCGGCCCGGCCGGATCATCTACTCCACCGAGGTCGCCGTGCCGCGCCCCCGGCGGATCGACTCGCCGGAGGTCTCGGCCATCGCCGCCGACGTCACCGACCGGCTGCGCAAGGAGGTGGGCCGGCATGGCCAGTGACACCCTGTCCGCGTCGGCGCGGGCCGACGCGGAGATCTCCGGGCTCGACGCGCTGGAGATCGCCGGCCGGGAGAAGGGCCCGTCCCGGGTACGCCGCCTGTGGTCGGCCACCTGGCCCAAGTTCGCCGCGCTCGCGCTCGCCGTAGCGATCTGGCAGGCGGTGGTCTGGTCCGGGTGGAAGGAGCCGTGGGCGCTGCCCGGCCCGGCCGTGGTCTTCGGCGACCTCGGGGAGTACCTGCTCAGCTCGGCGCTCTGGGAGGGCCTGGCCACCACGGCCCGGCGGGCGGCGGTCGGCTTCGCCGCCGCGGTGGCGGTCGGTCTGCTGCTCGGGCTGGGCGTGGCCCGGGTCAAGGTGCTCCGGGCCGCGCTCGGCTCGATGATCACCGCGCTGCAGACCATGCCGTCGATCGCCTGGTTCCCGCTGGCCATCCTGCTGTTCCAGCTCAGCGAGCAGGCGATCTTCTTCGTGGTGGTGCTCGGCGCCGCGCCGTCGGTCGCCAACGGCGTCATCCATGGCGTGGACTACGTGCCGCCGCTGCTGGTCCGCGCCGGCCGCAACCTCGGCGCGCGAGGGCTCAACCTCTACCGGTACGTGATCGCGCCGGCCGCGCTGCCAGCCATCGTGGCCGGGCTCAAGCAGGGCTGGGCGTTCGCTTGGCGCAGCCTGATGGCCGGTGAGCTGCTGGTGGTCATCGCCACCCGCACCTCGATCGGCGCACAGCTCACCTACGCACGCGAGCTGAGCGAGGCGCCGCGGCTGATGGCCATCATGATCGTCATCCTGGTGGTGGGTCTGCTGGTGGACACCGCGTTCGGGGCCGCCGACAAGGCGATCCGCCGCCGCTGGGGCGTGCTGGACCAGGCCGGCAACTGACGCCGTGTACATCTCCGCGCGCGCCGACTACGCGCTCCGGGCCATGCTCGCCGTCGCCGACGTCGCCGACACCACAGGCGAATCGGGAATCGGTGGCGGCGAGCTGGTCAAGGCGGCGAGCCTGGCCGAGAGTCAGGACATCCCGCTCAGCTTCCTCCAGGGGATCCTGCTCGACCTGCGGCGGGCCGGACTGCTGCACAGCCACCGCGGCACCGAGGGCGGGTACGCGCTGACCCGCCCGCCGGACGAGATCAGCGTCGGTGACGTGCTGCGCGCGGTGGGTGGCGCGATCACGAGTGTCCGGGGCATTCCCGCCGACCGGGCCGGCTACCACGGCGTGGCCACCGGCCTGCGGGACGTGTGGCTGGCGGTGGACGGCGCGATCGCCCTGGTCGTGGACCGGACCACGCTCGCCGACCTGCTGAGCGACCGGGCCACGGCACCCTGACGCGCGTCCGGCCACGGGGCCGACGGCGCGGGGTCGCAGCCCCGACCGTTCGTCGGCCGGCAGAGGCATGACTCGCGGCCGATATGACTCTCGGGCATAAATATGCCCGAGAGTCATATCGCTTTCCGGGCATCATCCGCCCGGCGCGGCTACTGCGTGTGCGGGGCGCTCATCCCCGGGGTGAAGCTGCGGGCGGCGCCACGGTCCTGCCGGCCGCCGTCGGAGGGCTGCCAGGGCCCGAACGCGGCCACCGCGGCGAGCGCCAGGCCGGCGCCCGCGACCGCGAGCACCAGCAACACTTCCCGTGCTCCGCCTGAGCCGGCGTCCCCCGCCATGACCGCTCCCTCCGCGTCCGGTCGACCCCCCGACCGGCTCCCCGCGGAGCAGCATCACCGCCGGTGTCCGGCCGCACAATCGGGCAGCCGACCGAACATCGGCTGATTCCCGACTCAGGAGCGAAAGGGCGGCCCGATCGGAGACGAGCCGGTCAGGCGCGGGCCGCACAGAACACGGGCCGCCCGGACGCGCGGCCGGTCAGGCGCGGCCCGATCAGGCGCGAGGCCGGTCGGACGCGAGGCCGGTCGGACGCGAGGCCGGTCGGACGACGGGGCGCGGTCAGCGGCGGCGCGGACGCCGGCGAGGACGGGTCGCCGGGGCGGGGTGCGCGGCGGCGGGCGCGGTGATGGTCACCGGCACACCGGACGGCTCGCGGGCGCCGGTGAGCCGGCTCAGCTCGCTGTCGCCGGGGCGTACCCGGGTGGTCTTGGGGTTGATGCCCGCGGTGCTCATCAGCCGGGCGAAGTCCCGGCGCTGCTCCGGCAGCACCAGCGTGACCACGGTGCCCGACTCGCCGGCCCGCGCGGTCCGGCCACCCCGGTGCAGGTAGTCCTTGGCCTCGGCGGGCGGGTCGGCATTGACCACCAGGTCCAGCCCGTCGACGTGGATGCCCCGGGCCGCCACGTCGGTGGCCACCAGCGCGGTGACCTGGCCGGTGCGGAACTGCTCCAGGATGCGGGTGCGCTGCGGCTGCGACTTGCCGCCGTGCAGCGCCGCGGCGCGTACGCCCTTGGCGAGCAACTGCCGGGCCACCCGGTCGGCGCGGTGCTTGGTGGCGATGAAGACGATGGTGCGGCCCTCGCGGGCGGCGATGTGGGCCAGCGCGGCCTGCTTGTCGTCCGCCTCAAGGTGCAGCACGTGGTGGGTCATCGCGGTGACGGTGGCGGTGCCCGGGTCGACGGAGTGCGTCACCGGGTCGGCCAGGAAGCGGCGGACCAGCCGGTCCACGCCCCGGTCCAGGGTGGCCGAGAAGAGCATCCGCTGCCCACCCGGGGCGACCTGCTCCAGCAGCTTCGTCACCTGCGGCAGGAAGCCCATGTCGGCCATCTGGTCGGCCTCGTCCAGGACGGTGATGGTCACCTGGTCCAGCCGGGCGTCCCCGCGGTCGATCAGGTCGTGCAGCCGGCCCGGAGTGGCCACCAGCACCTCGGCGCCGGCCCGCAGCGCGGCCGCCTGCCGGCTCAGCGAGAGCCCGCCGACCACCGTCGCGCAGCGCAGCCCGAGCGTGGCCGCGTACGGGGTGAGCGCGGCGGTGACCTGCGCGGCCAGTTCCCGGGTGGGTACGAGCACCAGCGCGAGCGGGCGGCCGGGGCGGGCCCGGCGACCGGCCGTACGGTGCAGCAGCGGCAGCCCGAACGCGAGCGTCTTGCCGGAACCGGTACGGCCCCGGCCGAGCACGTCCCGGCCGGCCAGCGAGTCCGGCAGCGTGGCCGCCTGGATCGGGAACGGCGCGGAGATGCCCTGCGCGACCAGCTCGGAGATGAGCGCCGGAGCCAGGCCGGTGGCGGCGAACGTGGGCAGGGTCGTGGTCATACGAAAAGCCTTCCTCGAGGCGGCACGTGTCGAGGAAGGGCGCCGGACTGCGGCGCGTCACCGGCGTCGCCGGTGGTCACAAGCACGAACCGAAAGGGACGGGCCGGCCCGGCAGAGGCGGGCCGGCCCGTGCACCGCGCCCGAGAGGACGCGGTGGTGGTGCCGGTTGATCCGAAGATCAGAGCGGGCGGATGTTCTCCGCCTGCGGGCCCTTCTGGCCCTGGGTCACCTCGAACTCGACCCGCTGGTTCTCGTCCAGGCTCCGGTAGCCGGAGGTCTGGATCGCCGAGAAGTGGGCGAAGACGTCGGCGCCGCCGTCGTCCGGGGTGATGAAGCCAAAGCCCTTGTCAGCGTTGAACCACTTGACGGTGCCAATTGCCATGTGTTTCGTCTCCTTGACGGAACGGTCGGCCCGCACGTGTTGCGGGCCGGAGAGGAGCACCCCGCGCGTGGAATACGCGGCGTGCCTGTCGCTGCTGGTCGCCCCGCCCGGAGAACTCCGGACACAACAAAGAGCGCCTGGGGCCACAATCCGCCAGGCGCACACAGAGTCTCTGGAAACCAAAACTGCAACCCGGACAACGTATCACGGGTTCTCGCGCTGCGGAAGATCCCCCGGGATTTCCGGCACGGCGGCCACCAGATCGGCCAGCCCTTCCGCGTCGAGCAGGTCGGCCGGGCGGACGGTGGCGGAGTCCCGGACGTAGTGGAACGCCGCGCCGACCCGCTCCACCGGCACCCCGGCCAGTTCCGCCCAAGCCAGCCGGTAGACCGCCAACTGCACCGCCGCCGCGTCGGCCTCCCGCCCGGTGGGCTGCCGCCCGGTCTTCCAGTCGACCACGTCGTACCGCCCGCCGGGGCGGGCGAAGACGGCGTCCATCCGGCCCCGGACCACCACACCGGCGACGACAGTGGCGAACGGCACCTCCACCTCCACCGGCACCCGGTCGGCCCACTCGCTCGCCAGGAAGCGCTCCTGCAACTCGGCGAGCGCCTCGTCCGGGGCCGCGTCCTCGTCCGCCGCGCCGGGCAGCTCGTCCACGTCGAGCAGCCGGTCGGCGCCGAAGCGCTGCTCCAGCCAGGCGTGGAACGCGGTGCCGCGCCGGGCGTACGGACTCGGCTCGCTCGGCATCGGGCGGCGCAGCGTCCGGGCCAGCGCCTCGGGGTCGCGGCGCAACGCCACGAGCTGGGTCACCGAGAGCTGACCGGGCAGCTCGACCTCGACCGCCTCGGCCTGCCGGGCCAGCTCCGCCCGCTCGGCGAGCAGCAGATCGGCCTCGCGTCGCCAGCGCGCCACCTCGGCGTCCTCCCCCGCGCCGGTCGTGGCGAGCAGCGCCGCCTCGCGGCGGGCCACCTCCGGGTCGGCGAGGTGCCGGCGGACCAGCGCCGCCGCCTCGGTGAGCGCGGGCCGGCGGGCCCCGAGCGGGTCGGCCGGCCACTCGGCCCGCAGCACGGTCTCGGTGGTCGGATTCACCGCGTCGCCGGCCGGCTCGGGCGTCCAGGCGTCGACCACGTGGCCGTCCGGGTCGGCCAGGCAGGCGTCGTGGATTTCGCGCAGGAAGACCGACGGGCCCCGGAACCGCTTGGTCCCCTCCCCCCACCAGTAGCCGGAGCAGAGCAGCAGGCGGCGGGGTCGGGTCACCGCCACGTACGCCAGCCGGCGCTCCTCCCGCTCGTCGTGCGCCCGCCAGTCGTCGGTGAACTCGGTCAGCGCCCGGGCCACCCCGCGCTGGTCCTCGGCCTCCGGCAGAGCCAGCTCGGGCAGCCCGTCCGCGTCGCCGCGCAACGGGAACGGCAGCACGCCCAGCCCGCCCAGCCAGTGGTCGGAGTTGCGGACCGGCCCCGGCCAGACGCCCCGGGTCATCCCGGCGACCGCCACCACGTCCCACTCCAGACCCTTCGCGGCGTGCGCGGTGAGCACCTGCACCGCGCCGGCCACCACCTCGACCTCACCGGGCGCCAGCCCGCGCTCCTCGTCCTCGGCGGCGGCCAGGTAGGCGAGGAAACCGGCGAGCGTCGCGCCGGGCGTCTCACCGCTGAACCGGGCGGCGACGTCGCCGAGCGCGTCCAGGTGCGCGCGGGCCAGCCCGGCGTCGCCCGCGCCGTCCCGGCCGGCCCGGGCCGCCACCTCGACGTCCAGCCCGATGGTCCGCTCGATGTCCGCGATCAGCTCCGGCAGCGACTGGTCCAGCCGGTAACGCAGCAGCGCCAGCTCCATCCCGTACGAGCGCAGCCGCGCGAAGCCCTCGGCCGAGTACGCCTGCGCCGGCCCCAGATCCGCCAGCGCCTCCACGAGCGTCGCCTCGTCCAGCGCGTCCACGGTGATCTCCGGGCCCTCGTCCCCGGTCAGCTCCCGGCGACTGCGGGCAATCGCGCGGGCCCGGCGGTGCAGGGCGACCAGATCGCGCGGGCCGATCCGCCAGCGCGCGCCGGTCAGCAGCCGCAGCAGCGCCGCGCCGTCGGTCGGGTCGGCGAGCACGCGCAGCGTGCACACCACGTCCCGTACCTCCGGGGTGTCCAGCAGCCCGCCCAGGCCGACCACGTCGACCGGCAGCCCGCGGGCACGCAACGCCGCCTCGATCGCCGGGATCTGGCTGCGCAGCCGCACCAGCACCGCCGTGGTCGGGCGGCGGTCGGCGGGGATGTGCTCGGGCAGCGCGCCGGGCATCCCGGCCGCGCCCCGCCACGCCGCCAGCACGCTGTCCGCGATCCAGTCGGCCTCGTCGGCGTACGTCTCCAGCAGCGCGCAGTGCACGGTGCCGGCGGCCTGCCCGCCCGGCGTGCGGTGCGGGATCGGGTCGCGGACGCTGAGCGCGGCGTGAAGTTCCGGCACCCGCGCGCCGGCCGCCCGCAGCGGCACCGACAGCGCGTTGGCGACGCCGAGGATCTCCGGCCGGTTGCGCCAACTCGTGGTCAGGCTGAGCACGTCGGCAGGGCTGCCGTCGGTGCGGGCGAACTCGGCGGGGAACCGGTCGAGCGTGCCGGCGCTGGCGCCGCGCCAGCCGTAGATGGACTGGCACGGGTCGCCTACCGCGGTGACCGGGTGGCCGCCGCCGAAAAGCGCGTTGAGCAGCACCACCTGGGCGTGGCTGGTGTCCTGGTACTCGTCGAGCAGCACCACCCGGAACCGGTCCCGCTCGATCACGCCGACGCCGGGGTGGTCGCGGGCCACCCGGGCGGCGCGGGCCAACTGGTCGGCGAAGTCCATCGCCTCGAAGTCGTCCTTGCGCCGGGCGTACGCGCGCACCAGCGGCAGCAGCTTCAGCCGGGTCCGCTGGAGCTGGAGCGCCTTGCGGACGTCGGCGTACACCCGGCCCGGCCGGGACTGCACCTCGGCGAAGAAGCGGCCCGTCCAGGCGGCCAGCTCGTCCGGGTCGACCAGGTGCTCGTCCAGCTCACCGGCGAGCGCCAGGACGGCGTCGGTGATCGTGGACGGCATCCGGTCCACCTCGGACATGTCGCCGTCGTAGTTGCGCACCAGCAGGTCGACCAGCTGCCAGCGGGACGCCTCGGTGAGCAGCCGGGTGGTCGGCTCGTACCCGGCGCGCAGCCCGTGCTCGGTGACGATCCGCCCCGCGTACGAGTGGTACGTCGACACGGTCGGCTCGCCCGCCAGCGGATCGTCGTGCGGGTCCCGCCCCTGCCGGCCGAGCCGCCGGATGAGCTGGTCGAGGCGGGTCCGGACCCGGTGCGCCAGCTCACCGGCCGCCTTGCGGGTGAAGGTGAGGCCGAGGATGTGCTCGGGGCGTACGTAGGAGTTGGCGACCAGCCAGACCACCCGCGCGGCCATCGTCTCGGTCTTGCCCGAGCCGGCGCCCGCGACCACCAGCAGCGGCTCCACCGGCGCGGCGATGATCGCGGCCTGCTCACGGGTCGGCGCGGGCAGCCGCAGCAGCCGGGCCAGCTCGACAGGCGTGTAGCGGGGCCCGGCGTCGGCGGCGCGCGGCGCGGGCGTGGCGGAGGCGCCGAACAGCGCCGGCTGAACAGTCATGAGTTCTCCGGGGGCGGCTCGACCACCTGGCGGCCCTGGCCGGAGACCGGGCAGCTGGTGCGGACCGGGCAGACCCGGCACTTGGAGTTGGCCACGGCGGCGAACGTCGAGGCGGCCATCGTCTCGGCGGTACGGCGCACCAGCGCGGTGGCCCACCCGGCCTCCGGCCCCTCCCCGGCCGCCGCCTGGGTCTGCTCCTTCGCGTCGCGCGCTCCGGTTCCGAGCTGCACCAGCGCGGCCCCGCCCGGCTCCTCGCCGAACTCGGCGAACCCGCCCGCCTCCACCGCCGCCTGGTACGCCCCGAGCTGCGGATGCTCGGCCACCTCCCGCTCGGTGACCGCAGTCGACTTGCCGGTCTTCAGGTCGATCACCACGAGCCGCCCCTCGGCGTCGACCTCCAGCCGGTCGACCCGGCCGGTCAGCTGGACCGGGCGGGACGGGTCGTCGAGTCGGACCGCGAACTCGTGCTCGATCGCGAGCAGGCGGCGCGGGTTGCCGGCCAGCCAGCGCAGCAGCTTGTCCACCATCGCCTCGGCGCGCTGCCGCTCCGGGCCGGCCATCCACCGGGCGGCCAGCTCGATCGCGTCGAACCGGGCGGCCACATACTCCAGCAGCGCCTCCCGGTCGACGCTGGCGTCCTCGGCCAGCATCGCGGCGGCGTGCACCAGGTTGCCGACGCCCTGCGCGGCGCTGGCCGGCGGGCTGCCGCCGTGCCGTTCCAGCAGCCAACGCAGGCTGCACCGCATCGCGCTCTCCATGGCCGACGGGGTGACCCGCACCGGCTCGCCCTCGTCGACCAACGGCCGGTCGTCGGAGAGACCGCGCAGCCCCCACCAGTCGTCCGGGTGCGCGCCGGGCACCCCGGCGGCGGCCAGCCGCGCCAGCTCACCCGCCGCCGCGTGCCGCCGGGTGACCGGCGCCGCCGGGTCGGTGATCGCGGTACGCAGCTCCGCCACCAGCGCGGACAGGGTGAGCCCACGCGGCGGCAGGGTGACCGGGAGCGCGCTCGGCGGCCCGTCCTGCGGATGCTCGTCCCCATGCGGCACCGGCCCGTCCGCGGTGCCCCCGCGCGTGGCCGTACCTGTCGGGCCGTTTGCGGTCGCGTTCGGTCCGGCCGGGGCCCGGCCGGTGAGGGCCGGGCCGGTCGGCGCGGCGTGCTCCGGACCGGACGGGTCCGGGTCCGGGCCGTTCCTGGTCGATCCGTTCCCGGTCGGCCCGTTCCCGATCGGGTTTGGGCCGGTCGGGGCGGGGCCGGTTCCGCCGGTGGCGGGCGGGTCGGCGGCGGCCAGTTCGTGCAGGAACCGGCTCGGCTGCTCCTCGTGGTCGTCCCCGCCGACCGCCGCGGACGCGACAGCGGTGACCAGCAGCCGTCGCCGCGCCCGGCTGATCGCCACGTGGAACAGCCGCCGCTCCTCGTCCAGCAGCGCCGACGTCTGCCCGACCAGGCTGGCGCGCAGACCGGCGCCGTCGGCCCGGCCGGCCAGCACGTCGACCAGGCGCTCCGAGCCGAGCAGGCTGCCGCGCAGGCGCAGGTCCGGCCAGACGCCCTCCTGCACCCCGGCCACCGCGACCAGGTCCCATTCCAGGCCCTTCGCGGCGTGCGCGGTGAGCAGACGTACCGCGTCGCCCCGGTCGGCGGCGGCGGCGAGCGTGTCGGCGGGCAACTCCTGCCCGAGGACGTGGTCGAGGAACACCTCGGTACGCGCGCCGGGCAACCGGTCGGTGAACCGGGCCGCCGCGTCGAAGAGCACGAGTACGGCGTCCAGGTCCCGGTCGGCGGCCTCGGCCCGCCAGCGCTGGGCGGTCTCGTGTTCGCCGGTCGCCGCCCGTCCCCGGGTGATCGCCCCGGCCCAGCGCTCGGCCAGCCCGCTCTCCCGCCACACCGCCCAGAGCACGTCCTCGACTGTCGCGCCCGGGGTGGCGGCGGACTGCCGGGCGGTCTCCAGCAGATGCGCCACGGCCTGTGCGGGTGCCGCCCAGCGGCGCTCGATGGTGGACAGCTCGGCCGGGTCGCGCAGCGCCTCCACCAGCAGCTCACCGGAGGGACGGCGGTCGCCGCCGGCCAGCGCCAGCGCCCGCAGCCCCTGACGCAGCCGCCGCTCGGCCAGCGGGTCGGCCCCGCCCAGCGGCGAGTGCAGCAGCGCGACCGCCGCCTCCTCGTCCAGCCGGTCCGGTTCGAGCGCGCAGCGCAGCAGGAGCAGCAGCGGGGCCACCGCCGGCTGGAGGTGCAGCGGAAGGTCCTCACCGTGTACGACTGTCGGCACGCCGGCCGTGTGCAGCGCGCGCCGCAGCGACGGCAGTTGCCGGCCGGTGGAGCGGACCAGCACCGCCATCCGGGACCACGGCACGCCGTCGAGCAGGTGCGCCTCGCGCAGCGCGTGCGCCAGCCAGGCCGACTCGCTCGTGGCCGATCGGAACGTCCGCACCTCCACCGCTCCGGCTGGCGCGCCGGGCAGCGGGCGCAGTCGCCGGTGCGCCGCCGGGCCGCGCAGCCGGCGGGCCAGCCGTGCGGTGGCCGCCAGCAGTTCCGGCCCGGCCCGGTACGAGGTGGTGAGCGTGACCTGGGCCGCGGGTGCGCCGGAGGCGGTGCGGAAGCGGTGCGGGAACGTGGCGACGCCCGCCGGATCGGCGCCCCGGAACGCGTACGTGGACGAGTCCGGGTCGGCGAACGCCACCAAGGACCGGCCGCCCCCGGCCACCACGGCGAGCAGGTCGAGCTGGGCCGGGTCGGTGTCGGCCAGCTCGTCGACGTAGATGTGGGTCAGGCGGCGGCGCTCGGCGGCGAGCAGCTCGGGATCGTCGAGCAGCATGCCGGTGGCGGCACGCACCAGCTCCGCCGGGTCGTACGCCACCGAACCCCGGTTGCTCACGTCACGCAGCGCGAGCACGGCCACGTACTCCCGGAGGAAGCGCGCGGCGGCCGGCCAGTCGGCGCGGCCCAGCTTCTCGCCCAGCCGGGCCAGCTCCATTGGGCCGACACCGCGCTCCGCGGCCCGCATCAGCAGGTCACGGAGCTGCTGGGCGAAAGCCCGGGTACGCAGCGCGGGGCGCAGGTCCTCCGGCCAGCCGACCGGGTCGTCGCCGGGCTCCTCCCCCACCACGTCGAGCAGCTCACGGATGATCAGGTCCTGCTCCGGGCCGGTGAGCAGCCGGGGCGAGGGCTCGCCCCGTTCGGCCGCGGCGCGGCGGAGCAAACCGAAGGCGTACGCCGGGAACGTGCGCACCAGCGGCTCGCGGATCACGCGGTGCCCGCCCCCGGCGATCCGCGCCTCGATCCGGTGGCGCAGATCGGTGGCGCCCCGCCGGCCGAAGGTGAGCACCAGGATGCGTTCCGGGTCGACGCCCTCGGCCACCCGGGCGGCGACCGCCTCGACGAGTGTGGACGTCTTGCCGGTGCCGGGACCACCCACCACGAGCATCGGCCCGTCGGTGTGCGCGACCACTTCGGCCTGCACCGGATCGACCCGGCGCGAATTGTTCGTGCCCTCCCCGGCCCCGATCCCCGGCGAGGCGCCCGACGCTGCCGACGCCCCAGCCTCGGTCCGCGGCGTGCCGCTCCCGCTTGACGGCCGGGGTGTTCCGGCCTCGGTCTGCGGCGTGCCGCTCCCGGGTGGCGGGGGCGATGCTCCGGTCTCGGTCTGCGGCGAAGTGCTTCCGGGCGGCGTGGCGGTCTGCGGGTGCGCGGCATCGCCCGCCGACCCCCCGGATCGCGGCTCCGCATCGGCCGGCCCACCGGGCCGACCCACCCCCTGCCCCGCCCCGGCGCCGTGGGTGACCCCCGCCCCCGCGCCGCCGGGCCGGCGCACCAACCGGTACGCCTGCATCACCGACATCCCACCACGCCGGTACGACACCCGGAAACCGACCGCCGTGCCGCCCGTCACCAGCTCACCTGCCCGCAGCGCGCACCACTGCCGGCTTTGCCACACGCCCGGCTCCAGCCCGTTCACGCCACTTCGGCGAAGTGGCCGCATCCCGGCCTTAGATCAACACCAGCACGGCGAGATGGCCACATCCGACAGGTCCGGACACCACCACCTCCCCGAGATGGTGTTGATCAAGCGAGGGCCGACCGGCCGAGCACAGCCCGAACCCGGCCACGTCAGCGAACGAACACACCACACGCCCAGCCCCAGGCGCTCACGCCACTTCGGCGAGGTGGCGGGATCCCGACCCTAGATCAACACCACCACGGAGAAATGGTCACATCCCACGGGCCCGGATACCACCACCTCCCCGAGGTGGGGTCGATCAAGCTCCCGAGATGGTGGTGAACAAGCCTGACCGGCCGGCGCACACGCACCGAACCCGGCAACGTCAGCAACGGCACACCCACACGCCCGGCTCCAGGGGCTCACGCCACATCGGCGAAGTGGCTGCATCCCATCCCTAGATCAACGCCACCTCGGGGAAATGGCCATATCCCACAGGCCCGGACACCACCACCTCCCCGAGATGGTGTCGATCAAGCTCTCGAGACGGTGGTGAACAAGCCTGACCGGCCGGGCACACACGAACCGAACCCGCCACGCCACGCCACGCCACGCCACGCCACGCCACGCCAGCAAACGAGACCCCACACGCCCAGCCCGGGCGCTCACGCCACATCGGCGAAGTGGCCGCATCCCACCCCTAGATCAACACCACCACGGGGAAATGGCCATATCCCACAGGCCCGGACACCACCACCTCCCCGAGGTGGTGTCGATCAAGCACGAGCTGACCGGGCGCGCGTCAAGTGAGGCGGGCGTCGATCAGGTCGAGGGCGGCGGGCACGCTGTCCGCGACCATCAGCAGGTCCAGCGCGGCCGGCTTGAGGAAGCGCTGCTCGCCGAGCCCGCGGATCCAGTCGAGCAGCGGGCGGTAGAAGCCGTCGACGTCCACGATCACCATCGGCTTGGCGTGCAGGGCCAGGGTGGCGGTGGTCCACACCTCGAACAGCTCGTCCAGCGTGCCCAGGCCGCCGGGCAGCGCGACGAACGCGTCGGACTTCTCGTCCATCAGCGTCTTGCGGTCGGCCAGGCTGTCGGTGACGAGCAGTTCGTCGGAGGCCAGGTCGGCGACCTCCAGGTCGACCAGGGACTGCGGGATGACGCCGATTGTGCGGCCGCCGGCCGCCCGTGCGCCCTCCACCACGGCGCCCATCATTCCGACGCAGCCGCCGCCGCTGACCAGCGTGTGACCGCGCCGGGCCAGTTCCTCGCCGGTCTCGGTGGCCAGCGCGAGCCAGCGGGCGTCGAGGGTGCGGGAGGACGCGCAGAAGACGCAGACGTTCGCCATGTTCAGCTCCGTCCGGCCGGGCCCTCGGGGGCGGCCTCGGCGGCGGCGCGCTGGTCGGCGGCGACCCGGGCGACCGCCTCCTCGCGTACGGCCTCCTGTTCGGCGGAGAGCACGGCCTCGGCTTCCACGATGTGCCGGACCGCCTCGTTGACGTCGTCGGTGAGGCGGATCAGGTCGAGGTCGGCCGGGCCGATCTTGCCTTCGGCGGCCATGGTCGTGCGCAGCCAGTCGAGCAGTCCGCGCCAGTAGTCGGTGCCCATCAGCACGACCGGGAACCGGGTCACCTTGCCGGTCTGCACCAGGGTGAGCGCCTCGAACAGCTCGTCCAGCGTGCCGAAGCCGCCGGGCAGCACCACGAACGCCTGGGCGTACTTGACGAACATGGTCTTGCGGGCGAAGAAGTAGCGGAAGTCGATGGCCAGGTCGACCCAGTCGTTGAGGCCCTGCTCGAACGGCAGCTCGATGCCGAGTCCGACGGAGAGGCCGCCGGCTTCGCCGGCGCCGCGGTTGGCCGCCTCCATCACGCCGGGGCCGCCGCCGGTGATCACCGCGTAGCCGGCCCGGGCCAGTGCCGCGCCCAGTTCCTCGGCCAGCCGGCACTCCGGGCTGTCCGGCTTGCTGCGGGCGGAGCCGAAGACGCTCACCGCCGGTGGCAGGTCGGCGAGGGTGTCGAAGCCTTCGACGAACTCGGACAGGATCCGCAGGGCCCGCCAGGCGTCCTTGGTCTTCCAGTCGCTGCGTCCCCGGGAGTCCAGCAGCCGCTGATCGGCAGTACTCGTCGGAAGCGCCCGGTTGCGCAGCGTCACCGCACCGCGGTGCCGTTCTCCCCGCCGCTGCTCCCCCCGCTGCCCCTGCCCGGCCGACTTCTCGCTGCTCTCGCCCATGTGGTCACCGTAATGGAGCGCGTCCGGCGCGACGCGCTGGCCCGGGAGCCGAAGAAAATCTGGGATACGGGCAACTAAATCGCTGGCTCGTACGTCTTACTATTCACATACCCGGTATACCCCGGGCGACGCGCCTTCGGGGGAGGAGCCAGCGTTGATCAGTAACAGCGAGATGATCCGGATTCGCCGTCAGATGCAGCGGCGGATCCGCGACGTGGTGGCCGAGCGCCGCCGCGCCCGGATGATGGAGAGCCACCGCACCGACCTCACCGGCGAGACCGGCGAGGCGGATGCGCCCCTGACGACGAGCGTCTGACGATCCGGGGCCCGCCGGGCGGGTGCGGGCCCCGGGTCGCGGCGCGTCAGGCCGGGGCGAGCCAGCGGTGCAGGGTGGCCGCACCGTCCCGGATCTTGGTCAGTTCGACGTGCTCGTCCTTGTGGTGCGCCAGGTTCGGGTCGCCGGGGCCGAAGTTCAGCGCCGGGATGCCCATGGCCGCGAACCGCGCCACGTCCGTCCAGCCCAGCTTGCCGATCGGAGCGGCGCCGACCGCCGCCAGGAACTCCTGCGCCGCCGGGTTGTCCAGCCCGGGGGGCGCGCCGGCCGCCGCGTCGGTGACCGCCAGGTCGAAGCCGGCGAAGACCTCGCGCAGGTGCGCCTCGGCGCCCGCCGGGTCGCGGTCCGGGGCGTACCGGTAGTTGATCTCGATCTCGCACCGGTCGGGGATGACGTTGCCGGCCACCCCACCGGTGATCCGTACCGCGTTGAGGCCCTCGCGGTAGTCGCAGCCCTCGATCGTCACCCGGCGCGCCTCGTACGTGGTCAGCCGCCGCAGCACCTCGCTCGCGCCGTGGATGGCGTTCACCCCGTGCCAGGAACGCGCCGCGTGGGCCCGCTCCCCGTGCGTCGTGACCACCGCCCGCATGGTGCCCTGGCAGCCGGCCTCGACGATCCCGTACGTCGGCTCCAGCAGCACCGCGAAGTCGGCCTCCAGCCACTCCGGGTGGCTCTGCGCGACCAGGGTGAGGCCGTTGTACTTCGACTCGATCTCCTCGGCCTCGTAGAAGAAGTACGTGATGTCGTAGCGCGGGTCGGGCAGCGTGACCGCCAGGTGCAGCGCGAACGCCACGCCGGACTTCATGTCGGAGGTGCCGCAGCCGTACATCAGGTCGCCGCGCATGGTCGAGGGGAAGTTGCCGTTGAGCGGGACGGTGTCCAGGTGACCGGCGAGCACCACGCGCTGTGCCCGGCCCAGGTCGGTGCGGGCCATGACGGTGTTCTGGTGCCGGTAGGTGGTCAGGTGCGGCACACGGCGCAGCACCTCCTCGACGCAGTCGGCGATCGCCTTCTCGTTGAGGGAGACCGACTCGATGTCGACCAGGGCGCGGGTCAGCGCCACCGGATCGGCCAGGACCTCGGGGGTCAACGGGTTCTGCATGTCTCGCACGGTACCGTCAACCTCGGCGGGCCAGGGAACACGTTCGGCGAGGCCCGCGGCCGCGAGCAGCGGCGGACGCCGTTGCCGGAACGAAAGGTGACATCGTGACGTCCGCACCATCCGCCTGGGGCATCGGCCTGGCCACCGTCACCGCCGAGGACCAGGTGCTCGACACCTGGTACCCGACCGGCAAGCTGGGCCTGGGCGAGCTGCCGCTGGTGCCCGGCGAGGACCAGGCCGACGTGCTCGACCTGCCGCCGGGCGCGATCGGCGCGCGTGCGCTGCCCGGCCTGCGCACGGTCGAGGTGACCACGGTGATCGGTTCGCTGGACGACCCGATCAAGGACGCGGCCGACGCGTACCTGCGGTTGCACCTGCTCTCCCACCGCCTGGTGCGGCCGAACGAGCTGAACCTCGACGGCATCTTCGGCAAGCTGGCGAACGTCGCCTGGACGTCGGCCGGGCCGTGCCCGCCGGAGCGGGTGGACGAGTTGCGCGTCATCGAGCGGGCCGCCGGCCGCCACCTGGCCGTGTACGGGGTCGACAAGTTCCCCCGGATGACCGACTACGTGGTGCCGTCCGGGGTGCGGATCGCCGACGCGGACCGGGTCCGGCTGGGCGCGTACCTGTCCTCCGGCACCACTGTGATGCACGAGGGCTTCGTCAACTACAACGCCGGCACGCTCGGCACCTCGATGGTCGAGGGCCGGATCGTGCAGGGCGTGGTGGTCGGCGACGGCTCCGACATCGGCGGCGGCGCCTCGATCATGGGCACGCTCTCCGGGGGCGGCACGGAGAAGGTGCGCATCGGGGAGCGCAGCCTGGTGGGCGCGAACGCCGGTGTCGGCATCACGCTCGGCGACGACTGCGTGGTGGAGGCCGGCTGCTACATCACCGCCGCCTCGAAGATCACGCTGCCGGACGGCCGGACGGTGAAGGCCCGCGAGCTGTCCGGCGTCGACGGGCTGCTGTTCTGGCGCAACTCGGTGACCGGCGCGCTGGAGGCGAAGCCCCGCACCGGCCAGGGCATCACGCTCAACGCGGCGCTGCACGCCAACGACTGAGCCGTACCCCCGTCCGGGTCCGCGACGGCAGTCGCCGCGCGGACCCGGACGGCCGGCTCACCGCAGGCGGTACGCCTGGATGATCCGCTGGGTCACGGTGTTGCCGGCGTCGTCGCGGGCGGTGGCCCGCAGCGACGCGTACCCCGGGCCGGCCGGGTGCCGGACGGTGGCCGTCCACGCCCCGCCCTGCTTCTTCACTGTCGCCTTGCGCCAGGTCTTCCCGCCGTCGTAGGAGACGTCGACGGTGAGCGCGACGACCCGGCCGGACGGCGCGCCGGGCTGGCGCTGGACCGCCACCGGCACGGTGAACGTCCGGCCCGCCGGTGCCGAGCTGTCCACCGCCAGCGGCGGGGTGAACCGGACCGCCATGGCCGGCAGCCGGGCCGGCACGTCGCCCGGAACCCGCTTGGAGCGGAACGTCCAGCTCGCCGAGACCTCGGTGCTCAGGTCGGTGAAGCCGCGCTTCGCCACGGTCTCCAGCCGGTAGTTCGCCGCGCCCGGCGGCACTGTGAACTCGCCGTACCCCGGGTAGGGCGACTCCGCGAGCAGCTTGCCGTTGCGGAACAGCCGCGTCTGCTCGGTGTCGTTGAGCGAACCGCCCGGGTGGCCGGCCGCGTCGCTGTGCATCGGCACGCTGACCACGATGGTGTCGCCGGTACGGGTGATGCTCTGCTCCGGCCAGCGCGGCTGCGGGAACGACGGGCCGAAGGGGCCCTTGTTCCACTCCTCGCTGTAGGTGTGCCCGGCCCGGTAGCGGGTGGGCACGGACTGCAGCACCGCCCGCGGCTCCAGCCAGCCGTCCTCGTCCCGCTCACCGAAGTCCAGCTCGGCGCTCCAGCGGGTCTTGGCGGTGGAGAGGTGCTCGATCCGCTTGCCGGGCACCTGGACCGGCAGGACGATCGCCGAGCCGCCGATGTCGTAGTCGGACTCCGGGTACACGACCCGTTCGTTGTCCATCCCGGTGTAGCCGGCGGCGAACCGGCTCGTGACGGTGGCCAGGTCGGCGGGCCGGTAGTGCCGGACGAAACCGGTCGGGAACCGGCCCGGGAACTGATCGTTCAGGCCGTAGAAGTACGGGCTGCGCTCGGGCGCCTTCGCCTCGGTCCACTGGCTCGCGACCGCGCCGACGAAGAGGTTGCCGGAGGCGTTGCGGCCGACCTGGGCCGAGTAGAGACCGTCGAACGTGTCGGCCCAGAGCCCGAAGCTGGCCTGGAAGTCGTCGAGCTTCCAGGCCGCTGTGACGTCGATCAGCAACGGCACCGCGCCGCGCTGCGGCACCGTGGTGCGGATCGGCTTCCCCGCCCGCGCGTCCAGCACGAGCCGCTGGTTCCCGGTGACCACCAGCTCCGGCTGGGCGAGGAAGGAGACCTCCGACCAGCCCTGCTCGCCGGATACGAAGATCAGGCTCTGCACGCCGTACCGGCCCTTGGGCACGCGCAGCCGGGCCTCACCGTCGGCGTCGTACACGTCGCGGTAGCTGGCGTCGTCGAGCCCGAGCAGGCTCGTGTAGTAGTCGCCGGTCAGAGCGCCGGAGCGGTTGCGGTGCGTCACGGTCAGGTCGTAGCTCTCCACCTCGCGGTCGACAGCGAGCGGGGTCACCGCCACCGCGTCGCCGGCGCGGGCGACCAGGCGGCCGGTCCAGTAGCCGTCGGCGCCGCCGAGCCGGGTGTCCACCACCACTGTCACCTGGGCGCTGCCGCCCGCCGGGACGGTGAGCCGGGAGGCGCTGAGGGTGAGCATGCCGGCCGGCGCGACCCGTCCGCCCGGCCCGGTGAACTCGGTGCTCAGGTCCACCGTGACGGGCGCGGTGCCACCGTTGCGGTAGGTGACGGTCCGGCTGATCGGCTGGTCGTCGGTGTGCGGCCAGGTCGCCAGGCCGAACGAGACGGACGGCGGGTCGCTGGTCACCTGCTGGGTGATCGCGCGAGCGAGGTCGACCCGGCCCGCGCCCTGCTGGTACGCGGTCTGCTCCGGGTGCGGCTTCGCCGAGGCCATCAGCGTCGCCTTGTAGCGGGCGGGCGTCCAGCCGGGGTGCTGCTGGGCGAGGAGCGCGACCGCGCCGGCCACGTGCGGGGTGGCCATCGACGTGCCGGACAGCGAGGCGTACTTGTCGCCCACCGGGTCGCCGATCTCGCCGTGCGCCGCCCGGGCGGCCACGATCTCCACGCCGGGCGCGGTGATGTCCGGCTTGATCGCCCCGTCGCCGACCCGGGGGCCGCGGCTGGAGAAGTCGGCGAGCGCGTCGTCGCGGTCCACCGCGCCGACCGCGAGCGCGGCGTCGGCGGTGCCCGGCGAGCCGACCGAGCCGTCGGCGCCGTCGTTGCCGGCGGCGATCACGAAGAGCGTTCCGTGCTGCTCGGTGAGCGTCCCGATCGCCTCCTCCAGCGGGTCCACCTCGGGGGTGTCGCCGCCGCTGAGGCTCATGTTGACCACCGTGGCGTGCTGCTCGGCGGCGGCCCACTGCATGCCGGCCAGGATGGCCGAGTCGGTGCAGCCGTAGACCTCGCACACCTTCCCGGACAGCAGCGTGGCGTCGGGCGCGACGCCCCGGTACTTCCCGCCGGAGGCGGCCCCGCTGCCGGCGATGGTCGAGGCCACGTGGGTGCCGTGCCCGACGATGTCGTCCGGGTTGGTCTCCTCGGTGAAGTTGCGCGACTCGGCGACCTTGCCCGCCAGGTCCGGGTGGGTGAGGTCGACGCCGGTGTCGAGCACCGCGACCCGGACGCCCTTACCCGTGTATCCGGCGGCCCAGGCGGTCGGCGCGCCGATCTGCGGCACGCTGTGGTCGAGCGTCACCCGCCGCCGGCCGTCGAGCCAGATCCGCTCGACACCCCCCGCCGCGTCGAGCCGGGCGCCGGAACGGTCGGCGCTGACCGCGTTCCAGAGCGCGCCGGTGTCGCTCTTGGGCGCGACGACCGCCGCGCCGCTGATCGCCGGCAGGTCGCGGGTCACCCGCGCGCCGGCGAGCGGAGCCGCCGTCCGCCGGTTCACCCCCGGCCGGTACGACACGAGCAGCGGTACGCTGTCGCGCCGCGCGTCGTCGTAGCCGGCCTCGATGAGCCCGGTGACGTCGAACAGCCGCCGGTCGAGCTTGCCGGCGCGGACCAACGGCAGCGCGTCCTGAGGCAGCACGGTGAGGCGGTCGCGCTCGCGGCGGACCATGAACTCGATGCCGGTACGGCCGGCGCCGGGGCGTACCGCGGCGCGGCCTCCGGCTGCGACGGTGACCCGGTCCCCGGTGATCAGGGTGACGGTGGCCGCGCGGCTGCCGGCCCGGTCGGACGGGCCGGTGGGCGCGGACGGGCCGGTGGGCGCGGCGGCCCGTGCGGGCACGGGCAGACCGAACGCCAGTGCCAGGGCCATGCCCAGCGCGGCGAGTTTTCTGCGATTCCGGAGCAACCTTCCTCCTTCGTCGAACGTTTCATCGATGAGAGACACATCGATGCGGGCATCAGCATTGCATACCGCGTATGCATCGGGAAGTCGCCGATCCGACGGAACCGCCACCACGCTCCCGGACGGGCCGGGACGATCGGGCGATGACCTCCATGAAGGACCGGATGCTGGCCGGCGAGCAGTACATCGCCGACGATCCCGCGATCATCGCCGACCTGGAGCGCGCGGCCCGGCTCAGCGAACGCTTCAACCGCAGCTCCGCCGACGACCCGGCGGGCCGCCTCGCCGCGCTGCGCGAACTGCTCGGCTCGCTCGGCGAGGACGCCTGGGTCCGGCCGCCGCTGTACTGCGACTACGGATACCAGACACACATCGGCCCGCGTACGTTCGTCAACTTCAACGCGGTCCTGCTCGACGTCGCCCGCATCACCATCGGCGCCGACGTCCAGATCGGACCGAACGTGCAGTTGCTCACCGCCACCCACCCGGTCGAGCCGGAGGCGCGCCGGGCCAAGTGGGAGTCGGCACAACCGATCACCATCGGTGACAACGTCTGGCTCGGCGGCGGCGTGATCGTCCTGGCCGGCGTGGCCATCGGCGAGAACACGGTGGTGGGCGCCGGCGCGGTGGTGACCCGTGACCTGCCGGCCAATGTCGTGGCGGTGGGTAACCCCGCTCGTCCGATCAGGAGCCTGAACCAACCATCCTGAGCTGCGGAAATGACCGTTCCAGCGGATGCGGATCCGGAAACCGGCATGCACTCTGAGTAGTAGAGCGTTTACCGGGAGGCACTATGGAACGCGTCCTCGAACTGCGGGTGCACGGAGTCTCCAACACCCCGCCGGATCAGCTGCTCGGCCTGAGAGCCGGCGCGAACGGTGACGGTGGGCAACCAGCACTCGTCGCCGGCGGTCAGGTGACCGGCTTCTACCGGTCCACCGCGGCCGGCCGGGACGACCCGATCACCGTCGAGGCGTACAGCTGGGGGCAGCTGACCTCCGGCGCGCGGACCCGGCGGGACGTGGAACGGGCGCTGTGGACGCTGATGCTCCCTTTCGCGCTGGCGAACGTCGCGCTGCACGCCCGCGCGGGCATCCCGCCCGACCCGGACCAGGAACGCTGGGCCAGCCGGTCCGGCATCACCGCCTGGCTCATCCGCCTGTTCTGCCTGAGCCTGACCTGCACGCTCGTCATGACCGTCACCGGCGTCGGCGTGGACCTGATCGGCTGGCAGTGCGTGGAGGCGGCCTGCCTCGGCCGCCTGCCCGGGCCGTGGAATTTCCTCGGCGACCCCTGGTGGCGGCAGGGCACCCGGACGCTCGCGCTCGGGCTGCTGCTGCCGCTGCTCGTGCTCGCCGCGATCGGCCTCGTCGCCTTCCGCACCTACCAGTACGAGGCGCAGATGCCCGCCGATCCGCACCACCACGCGCCCGTCCGCGAGAACGGTGAGCCGGTCGACCGCCCCGAACCGCGCGAACCGCGCGAACCGCCGGAGAACCCGCTCCAGGACCCGACGTTCTGGAACGGGGAAGGGCAACTACGCCGCGCCGCGGTGTTGCACCTGTGCACCGGGGCGGTCACCGCCGCCGCCGTACCCGTCACCGCGGTCCTGATCATGGATCCGCCGCGCGGTCTGCGGGCCGCCGTCGCCTGGCCGACCGTCGCGCTGCTCGCCGCCGTGGTGGCGATCGCCGTGGTCGCGGTGGCCCGGCCCTGGTTGAGCCGGCGCCAGGGCGCCACCCCGCTCGGCCGGTGGAGCGCCGCCGTCGCGGCGCTCACCGCGCTCGGCCTGGTCGGCACGTTCGTCCTGCTGCTGCTGCCCGAGGGCCCGGCCGGCGAGCCGCTGTCGACGTACCGGCCGCCGGTCGGGTGCGCGGCGCAGCCGGAAGCCGCCGGCTGCCGCGCCGACCGGTCACTGCCCGGGTACGACACCGCGACCGCCTGG
Organism: Micromonospora sp. LA-10; assembly: GCF_051853095.1. Lineage (NCBI taxonomy): Bacteria > Bacillati > Actinomycetota > Actinomycetes > Micromonosporales > Micromonosporaceae > Micromonospora > Micromonospora sp. LA-10. Next base: position 4,621,313 of record NZ_CP195710.1, on the reverse strand, counting down.
CTCGTCGCCTACCAGGTGCTGCTGCTGGTGGCCGTCGCCGCGGCGAACCGTTCCGGCCGGCGGGCACTGGCCGGTCCCGCCGCCGGAGCGCTGCTGCTGCCGCTGGGCGCGACCTGGATCGAACGCGGACTGCCCGGCCTGCCCGGCGCGCCGGACGCGCTGCACACCTGGATGCTCGTCGGCCCGGTAGCCGTGCTGGCCGGCGCCGGACTGCTCCTGCCCCGGCTGCGCCCGGCGGTGCCGACCCAGCCGCTCGGCGCGTACACCGATCTCGCCTGGCGGGGCTGCGCCCCGGCGGTCATCGCCGGTTTCGGCTGGATGATGGCGGTGGCCTACTGCGCCGGACTGCTCTACTGGGTCAGCGACCGGCTGGACGCGTCCGCCGAGCCCAGCGGCCCGAGCCGGGTGGTGCCGCCGCTCGCCGTCTTCTGGGCCGGGCTGGCCTGCGCGGTCGGCCTGCTCGCGCTGCTCGGGCTGCTGATCCGGGTCGCGGTCCTGCTGCACCGCCTGCGCCGGGTGGAGTACGCCCGCCTCACGGCAAATCCCCGCCTGTCCGCGCACGACCGGCGACGCTGCCGCGACGTCAGCACATACCGGGCGCTGCACCGGCTGGTCGGCGAGCACGCGGTCCGGCTGATGGGCTGCTACGCCGCGTTCTGCGCGGTCCTGGTCACGCTCTGCTGCGCCGCCGCGCTCTCCGGCGAACGGCCGAGCCCGCTGTCCCCGTCCGGCTGGCAGACCGCCATCCACTGGACCGCCGAACGGGGGGACGCCATCCTCGGCTGGCTGCCGGTGGTGATGGCGGCGCTCGGGCTGCTGGTCTACCGCACCGACTCGGTACGCCGCTCGGTCGGCGTGATCTGGGACGTGTGCACGTTCTGGCCCCGGGCCGCGCACCCGCTCGCCCCGCCCAGCTACGCCGAACGCGCCGTACCGGAACTCCAGACCCGGGTCGCGGGCCTGCTGGCGCTGCCGCCGCACCACAGCGACCGGATGGACGGCGTCATCCTCTCCGGGCACAGCCAGGGCACCGTCATCTGCGCCGCGGTGCTGCTGCAACTGCCCCGCCGGTGGCGGATGCGCACCTGGTTCTTCTCCTACGGCTGCCAGCTCACCCGGCTCTACGGACGCGTCTTCCCGTCCTACTTCGGCCCGGAGCGGCTGCGTACGCTCGCCGGCGCGCTCACCTGGCCCGGCGGCCACGTGGCCTGGACGAACTTCTGGCGGGACACGGACCCGCTCGGCTGGCAGGTCAGTGCCGGGCAGCGGGACGTGCCGGTGGTGGACCCGGAGGCGCTGCACCCCACCGGCGGCGAGGTGGCCGACCCGCCCATCCGCAGCCACAGCGGCTACCCGGAAGCGGCGGAGTTCACCCGCGAACGCGCCGTGGTGGCCCGGCTGCTGCGCCGCACCGTCCCGTCGCCCCGGCAGCGGGCCGGCTGACGCGCGTCACTGCGGTGGCGGGTCGGCCAGGCGTACCACCAGGTCGGCGTGCACCGCAGTGCCCGCTACCCGCCGGGCGTTCTCCTCGTCGCTGCCCAGCGCCCAGGCGCGGGCCTGCTCCGGCGACTTCCCGTACGCCTCGTGCCGCGCGGTGAGCCGGCGCACGCGTTCCTCCGCGTCCAGGTCGAGGAACCACACCTCGTGCAGGAGCGTCCGCACCTCCTCCCACGGGTCGTCCCGCAGCAGCAGGTAGTTGCCCTCGGTGACCACCAGGCGCACCTCGGGCGGGACCTCGATCGCCCCGGCGACCGGCTCCTCCAGGTCACGGCGGAACTCCGGCGCCCACACCGACGTCGGTTCGAGCCGGCGCAACCGGCGCAGCATCGAGGCGAAGCCGTTGACGTCGAACGTGTCCGGCGCGCCCTTGCGCTCCACCCGGCCGAGCCGCTGAAGCGCCGCCCCGGCCAGGTGGAACCCGTCCATCGGGACCAGCCGGGCGACCGGGCCGAGCGCGGCCACCACCCGTTCGGCCAGCGTCGACTTGCCCGCGCCCGGCGCGCCCGCGATGCCGAGCAACTGCCGCGGGCCGGCCTCGGCCAGCGTCCGCGCCCGGCTGACCAGCTCGTCGAACGCGAGCACCTGCGCCGGGGGCATCAGCCCAGCACCGGCTCGCTGATGGTGAACCGCGCCTCGACCGCCGCGTGCACCGGCTGCGGCGCCGGGTCCAGCTCCAGCTCCAGCTCCGGTTGCTCCCCGGAACGCGCGTACGCCGCCTTGACCATCATCGGCGGGGACGCGCTCATCCCGGTGTCGGACAGCTCCCGCAGCGCGGTCACCCGGGCGCCCAGTGCCTCGGCGTACTCCCGGGCGCGGACCAGCGCGTCCGCGATGGCGGCCTGCCGCGCCTCCCGGTAGGCCGGACTGTCCGGCCGCAGCGACCACACCGGGCCGGCCACCTCGACCTGCTCCTGGTCGGCCAGGCGGAGCATCAGCTCGCCGAGCGCGGTGAAGTCGCTCGTCGTGACGGTGGTGCTCACGCTGCCCTGATAGGCCACCACCCTGTCGCCGGAGCGCCTCGTCACCGGCCAGACATGGACCTGGCCGGTCTCCCGGCGCTCCACCGCCGGATCGGCCGCGTCGAGCAGCGCCCGCACCGCGGCGGCCCGTTCGGCCAGCCGGGTCAGCGTGGTCTCGCGATCCCGGTCCCGGGCCGTCGCCGTCACCGTGAACCGCGCCAGCTCGGGCGCCACCTCCCGGTACGCCTCACCGCGTACCGCCACGACCGGTGCGTCCGCCATGCCGATCAGCCTAACGGCGGGGTGGCCGGCAGGTGCCCCGTGTAGGTGACCGCGCCGCCCGCCTCGCGTACCCCGGTCAGGTGGCCCCCCGCGGCACCCAGCTCCCGCAGGTACGCCAGCTCGCCGACGTGGTCGGCGGCGCGCGGGAACTCCCGCCGGTGCGCGGCGAACTCGCGCGCCCGCAGCGTGGACCGGGTCTGCCGCCCCTCGGCGAGCCGGTCGGCCAGCGCGCCGGCGTCGCCGGCGCGCAGCGCCTCGGTCAGCTCGTCCAGGAAGACGCCGAGCGCGGCCAGCTCGGCGAGCACCCGCTCCCGGTTGCCGAGCAGCATATTCGCGGTGCGCTCGGGCGGCCCGCCGGCGACGCGGGTGCCGTCGGAGAAGCTCCCGGCGGCGAGCGTCAGCACCGCGTCCCGCAGCGCCGAGCGGTGCACCGTGCCGGCCAGCGCGCCGGCGAGCACGTGCGGCACGTGCGAGGCGAGCGCCGCCGCCCCGTCGTGCTCCGGGGCGGACATGGGCACCACCCGGGCGTGGAAGACGTCCACGAGCAGCCCGGCCAGCCGCCGGAAGGCGTCCAGCCCGGTGGGCCCCGGACAGAGCACCCAGGCGGCGCCGTCGAGCAGATCCGGGTCGGCCGCGTCCGGCCCGGCCCGGTCGGCCCCGGCCATCGGGTGGCCCGGCACGAACCGGTGCCCGAGCCCCGCCACCGTGGCGGCAGTGCTCACCTCGGCCTTGACGCTGCCCACGTCGGTGAGCACGCAGCTGTCGTCGGTTACGGCGGCGACCCGGGCCAGCATCGCCGGCAGCGTCGGCAGCGGGCCGCAGAGAAACACCACGTCCCGGCCGGCCACCGCGTCCTCGACCGTGTCGGCCACCACGACGCCCCGCTCGCGCACCCGCCCGCGGGTCGCCGGATCCGGGTCCCAGGCGGTGACGTCGAGCCCGGCGTCGCGCAACCGGAGCAGCACCGAACCGCCGATCAGCCCGGTGCCCACCACCGCCGCCCGCGCCAGCTCGCCCGCCATGTCAGGACCCGGCGAGCCGCCCGGCCACCGCGTCGACACGCTCGTCGGACTCGGTGAGCGCCACCCGGACGTGCCGCGCGCCGGCCGGACCGTAGAAGACCCCGGCCGCGACCAGGATGCCCCGGCGGGCCAGCCAGTCGACGGTGTCCCAGCAGTCCTCGTCGCGGGTCAGCCAGAGGTAGAGCCCGGCCTCCGAGTGCTCGACGGTGAACCCGGCGCCGGTGAACGCGGCCCGCAGCTTCTCCCGCCGGACCCGGTAGCGCTCCCGCTGGGCGTCGGCGTGCTCCTGATCACCGAGCGCGGCCACCATCGCGGCCTGCACCGGCGCCGGCACGATCATGCCCGCGTGCTTGCGGATCTTCAGCAGCTCGGCCACCAGCGCCGGATCACCGGCGACGAAACCGGCCCGGTACCCGGCCAGGTTCGAACGCTTGGACAGCGAGTGCACCGCCAGCACACCGTCGTACGAGCCGCCGCACACCTCGGGCGAGAGCACCGAGACGGGCTCGGCGTCCCAGCCCAGCGGCAGGTAGCACTCGTCGCTGGCGACCACGGCCCCGCGCTCGCGCGCCCACTCGACCACCTTGCGCAGGTGGGCGGCGGGCAGCACCCGGCCCGTCGGGTTACCCGGCGAGTTGACCCAGACCAGCCGGACCCGAGGATCCGGGCCGAGCGCGGTCAGCGAGTCGGTGCGTACGGTGGTCGCGCCGACCAGCCGCGCCCCGTCCTCGTACGTCGGGTAGGCCACCGCCGGCACCACGACCACGTCACCGGGGCCGAGCCCGAGCAGCGTGGGCAGCCACGCCACCAGCTCCTTCGAGCCGATCGTGGGCAGCACGCCGAGCCCGTCGACGCCCGCGCCGCAGGCCCGCGCGACCCAGGCCGCGATCGCGTCCCGCAGCACGGCGGTGCCGGCGGTCAGCGGGTAACCCGGCGCGTTCGACCCGTCGGCCAGCGCCTGCCGGATCAGCTGTGGCACCGGGTCGACCGGCGTGCCCATCGACAGGTTGATCAGACCACCCGGGTGCGCCGCGGCCGTGGTGGCCGCGGCGTCCAAGGTGTCCCAGGTGAAGTCGGGCAGCCGCGCCGAGACCGGCGTGGGCCGGCTCAGTGGCCCTCGCCGCGCGGCGGCTGCGCGGCGACGAAGGTGGCGTCCTTCTCCACCTTGCCGACCTTCGAGGCGCCACCGGGCGAGCCCAGGTCCTCGAAGAACTCGTAGTTGGCCCCGGTGTAGTCCTTCCACTGCTCCGGGACGTCGTCCTCGTAGAAGATTGCCTCCACCGGGCAGACCGGCTCACAGGCACCACAGTCGACGCACTCGTCGGGGTGGATGTAGAGCATCCGGTTGCCCTCGTAGATGCAGTCGACCGGGCACTCCTCGATGCAAGCCTTGTCGAGCACATCCACGCACGGCTCGGCGATGATGTAGGTCACCGGTCTTCTCCTCCGCAGACTCGTCGCGATCACCCGCAACGGTAAGAGCCTAGTATCTCGCCGGGGAGGGGGTCGATCGTGCTCCGACAGCAGGACGTAGGACACCGGATCGTGGTCCGCCGGATTGTGGGGATTCGTGAGGGCCGCACGCTGTTCTCCGACGCGCTCGGCGAGCTCGTCGAGCTGAGCGAGACCCACATCACCCTTTCCACCGACGCCGGTCCGCTGCGCGTACCGGTCGCCGAGGTGCACCGGGCCAAGCGGGTGCCGCCGGCCCGCCGGCCCACCGCCGCCGCCGTGGTCGCGCTGGAGCTGGCCGCCGACGAGGCGTGGCCCGCACCGGTACGCGGACAGCTCGGCGACTGGCGGCTGCGCTGGGCCGACGGCTGGACCGGCCGGGCGAACAGCGCGCTGCCGGTCGGCGACCCGGACCGTCCCCTGCCTGCCGCGCTGGACGCCGTGCAGCGCTGGTACGCCGAGCGCGGCGGCACCGCCCTGGTGAACACCCCGCTGCCGCTGGCCGCCCCGGTCGGCGCCGAGCTGGACGCGCGCGGCTGGACGGCCCGGCCACCGGTGCTGGTGCAGACCGTCCCGCTGCGCGCCCTGGCCGCGCCGCCGGACGCCGCCCCCGCCGACGCGCCGCCACCGGACGCCGACGCGCCGCCGCCCGCCGGTCCGGACGGCACGCCGCCGGTGACGCTCGCCGACGCGCCCGCCGACGACTGGCTGGCGATCGCCGCCGGCCGCAAGGGCGGCCTGCCGGACGCCGCGCGGCACGTGCTCACTGCCGTCGACCGGGTCCGCTTCGCGGAGCTGCGGATCGACGGGCGGCTGCTCGCGGTCGGCCGGGGCACGGTGACCGGCGAGGGCCGCTGGCTCGGCGTCAGCCTGCTCGAAGTGCTGCCCGAGGCGCGTCGGCGGGGATTCGCCGCAGCTGTCGTCCGCGCTCTGGCCGGCTGGGGCGCGGCCGAAGGCGCCACGCGCGCGTTCCTCCAGGTGGAGCAGAGCAACACGAGCGCTGTCGAGCTCTACCGCCGGCTCGGGTTCACCACCCACCACACCTACCTGACCCGGGTCGCCCCGGCCGCCTGAGCGCCGGGGCGGACGGTCAGCGGCGGACGATCCGGCGCGGCCGGGAACGCCGCATCTCCGCGTACCGCTTGAGCTGGCGGGACCGGTAGTCCCGGCCGAGCGCGGTGAGGATCAGGTAACCGACGAGCACACCGGCCGCGGTGGCGGCGAGATACAGCCAGATCTGGGCGAAGAAGAGGCCGGCGCCCCCACCGAACGGGTTCTCCCCGACCACCAGCGGACCGACGAACACGGTGAACGCCAGCGCCACCGCCACCGCGGCGGCCAGGTCACCGGCCAGGCGGCCGAGCGGCCGGTCGGCCCCCCACCGGAACGCGACGCCGGCCAGGATCAGCCCGATCACCAGGAACATCACCAGCGACACCCGGTCGGACGCGGCGTCGTCGTCCGGGAACGCGAATCTCGTGACCAGCCGGGCCACCACGTTCACCACGAACAACGCGGCCGCCAGCACGCCGACCGCACGCCACCGCTGACCCATCGCACGCCTCCCGCCGTACCGCCCGCCCTCTCGGCGAGCCTCTGGCAGGAATGTCTACCACCGTCGGCTGTGTGGCGTCAGCACCTCACCGGCCAGGCGGCGGCGTCACCAGGTGCCGGAAGCCGACCACCGCGAACGTGACCGCGCCGGCCACGATCAGCGCCAGGCCGAGCACGTTGTCACCGACCAGCGCGAGATCACCCTCGACGGTCCGGACACCGCCCGCCACGATCACCACGAACCACGGCAGCGCGGCCAGCACCACCGCCCAGCGGCCGCCGGTCGACCGGTGTCCGAACGAGCCCAGCAGCACCGTCGCCGCCACCACCACCGGCACACCGACGACCACCGCGCCCACCCCGACCAGCGCCTGCGCCGCGCCGGAGCGGCCCTGCACCAGCTCCCAGGCCCAGGTCGAGAAGATCAGTTCGAGCAGCGCGAGCAGCACGCCGCCCCAGACCGTCAGCACGCCGCCGGTCACCCGCAACGCGCGGTCGAGTCCCCGCTCCGCCCGGCTCGGCGGCGCGGCCTCCGGCGGCTGCTCGGCAACTGTCGACACGGGTACGGCCGGCAGCGTCACCGGGCACCGGCCGCCGCGACCGGGGACCGGTCCGGGGCGTCCAGGGCGATCCCGGCGAAGAGGTCGTCCTCCCAGCCGTACGGGCCGTGGCCCGGCCCCTTCTCGCCCACCGCGAGCGTGAAGTACTCGACGCCCATGAACTCGCCGCCGAAGTTCCCGGCGATCGAGTAGAGCCAGGAGTTCGCCGGGATCTGCGTGGCGTGGGCGCGCATCGCCGCCTCCTTGGCGGCGTGCTGGTCGGTGCCGTCGATCCGGGCGGCGATCTCCGCGTCCGGCGTGCCGAACGGCAGCTCGTCGGCGCTCTCGATGCCGGCGAACGGATTGTCCGAGGACTCGGTGAACGTCTCCAGCCCGGCGTCGAGCACGCTGCGCGGCATGGCCGTCCAGTACACCTTCGCCGGGGCGATCCCCTCGGCCGCGGCCAGCTCGACCGCCCGCATCGCCACCCGGTGCGCCTGGATGTGATCCGGGTGGCCGTAGAAGCCGTTCGGGTCGTACGTGACGAGCACCTGGGGACGGACCTCGCGGACGACCTCCAGCAGGTGACCGGCGGCGACGTCCAGGTCGGCCTGCCAGAACGCCCGCGGGTGCTCGTTGGTGGCCATGCCCATCATGCCCGAGTCGCGGTAGCGGCCCGCGCCGCCGAGGAACCGGTGGTCGGTGACGCCGAGCGCGGCGCAGGCGCCGGCCAGCTCGCCGATCCGGTAGCCGCCGAGCTGGTCCGCCTCGGCCGCGCAGAGCTGCGCCAGCTCCGGTACGTGGATCTCGCCCTCCTCGCCCAGCGTGCAGGTGACAAGCGTGACGTGGGCGCCGGTGGCGGCGTAGTGCGCCATCGTCGCGCCGGTCCCGATCGACTCGTCGTCGGGATGCGCGTGGACCAGCAGAAGGCGTCGGTCGGGCAGCGTCGTCACGCCCGTCACTCTAACCGGCGGTCCTGCCCGCTCGACGGTGATGCGTCCGCCCAGGTCGGCCACATCACCTCCGGCGCGCGCCTACGCTGCAGGCGTGGACTTTCCCGAGCTGGCCGCCCGTACCCGTCGGTTCAGCCACGGGGCGCCGCGCGCCGTCACCGTCTCCGGCGACGGCTCCCGGGTCGTCTTCCTGCGCTCCGCGGGACCACAGGACCCGGCCGACGCGCTCTGGCTGCTCGACATCGACAGCGGCGAGGAACGCCTTGTTGCCGATCCGGCGGTGCTGCTGGGCGCGGACGCCGATCCGGCCCGCCTGGCCCCCGGTGAGCGGGCGCTACGCGAGCGGCTGCGGCTCAGCTCCGGCGGCATCGGCTCGTACGCCCTGGACGCGGCCGGCCGGGTGGCCGCGTTCGCGCTGGCCGGGCGGCTGTTCCGGGCCGACCTGGTGCACGGCGACGTGGTCGAGGTGGCCGCCGGCGGGCCGGTGATCGACCCCCGGCCCGACCCGACCGGCGAGCGGCTGGCCTACGTCACCGACGCCGCCGAGGGCGTACGCCGGGGCCAGCTGCGGGTGGTGGAGCCGGACGGTACGGACAACCTGCTCGCCGGTGAGGACAGCGGCGTGACCTGGGGGCTGGCCGAGCACATCGCCGCCGAGGAGTTCCACCGCTACCGCGGCTACTGGTGGGCCCCGGACGGGCGCAGCGTGCTGGCCGCCCGGGTCGACGACTCCCGGCTGGAACGCTGGTACCTGCACGACCCGGCCGACCCGGCGAGCCCGCCGACGTCGCTGGCGTACCCCGTGGCGGGTGGCCCGAACGCGGAGGTCAGCCTGCACCTGCTCGACCTCGACGGCGGCTGGGTCGACGTGCACTGGGACCGGGAGACCTACCCCTACCTGAGCTCGGCGGACTGGGCCGACGGCGGGCCGCTGATCACCGTGCTGCGCCGCTCGCAGCAGCACGGCCTGGTGCTCGCGGTGGACCCGCGGACCGGGGAGACGCAGGTGCACGCGGAGCTGGCCGACCCGCGCTGGGTGGAACCCATCCCCGGCACCCCCGCCCACCTACCCGACGGGCGGGTGCTGGTCGGCGGCGAACTGGCTCACGACGGGTACGACGCGCGCTGCCTGTTCGCCGACGGCACGCTGCTCACCCCACCCTCGCTGTACGTGCGGCGGGTGGTCGGGCGGCTGCCGAACGGGCCGAACGCGACCGCCGACCTGCTGGTGGAGGCGAGCGAGGGCGAGCCGAGCCAGCGCCACCTCTACCGGGTGCGCACCACGATCGGCGGCGGCATGGACGCCCGCCGGATGGGCAGCGACCCCGGCTGGCACACGGCCGCGATCGGCGGCTCCACGCTGGCGGTGGGCATCGCGTCGCTGGAGCACCCCGGCGTCCGCTGGCGGGTCTGGCACGGCGACCGCGAGGTGGGTGAGCTGCGCTCGCTGGCCGCCACCTGCTCGTACGCGCCGCGGCCGACGATGGTCCGGGTCACCGACCGGCGGCTGCCCAGCGCGGTGCTCTACCCGGCCGAGCACGTCAAGGGCACCCGGCTTCCGGTGCTGCTGGACGTCTACGGCGGCCCTGGCCACCAGGAGGTCGTCGCGGCCCGCGGCGTCTGGCTGGAACGGCAGTGGTGGGCCGAGCAGGGCTTCGCGGTGGTCACCATCGACAACCGGGGTACCCCCGGCATCGCGCCGTCGTTCGAGAAGGCGATCCACCGCCGGGTCGCCGACGTGATCCTCACCGACCAGGTGGACGCGCTCACCGCGCTCGCCGACAAGCACCCCGACCTGGACCTGGAACGGGTGGCGGTGCGCGGCTGGTCGTTCGGCGGCTGGCTGGCCGGGCTGGCGGTGCTGCGCCATCCGGAGTTGTTCAAGTGCGCGATCGTCGGCGCGCCGGTCACCGACTGGGCGCTGTACGACACCGCGTACAGCGAGCGCTACCTGGGCATGCCCGACGACGGCATGGACATCTACGCCCACCACTCGCTGGTCGAGCTGGCCGCCGAGCCGCTCGGCGACCCGGCGCAGGCCCGGCCGATGCTGCTGGTGCACGGCCTGGCCGACGACAACGTGCTGGCCGCGCACACGCTGCGGCTGTCCGCGGCGCTGCTGTCCACCGGCCGGCCGCACGCGGTGCTGCCGCTGACCGGGGCGAGCCACCTGGCCGCGGGCGGGGTGTCCGAGCGCCTGCTCCGGCTGGAGCTGGACTTCCTCCGCCGCTACTTGTAAGGAAGGGCCCCCTTTTAACGCCTGCGGTAGAGGAAGGGCCCCTTCTTAACGCCTGGCGTTAAGAAGGGGCCCTTCCTTACGGCTCAGCCCGGAGGGCTACTGCTTGACGTACGCGTTGACGAAGCTGGGCCAGCCGAAGATGCTGCCGATGAAGATGCCACCGGCCTTCTCGCCGTGCGCCACGGAGACCACCTCGTTGTAGAGCGGCACCGCTGGCGCGGACTCCTTCATCAGCTTCTCGTCCAGCTTGCTCCACTCCTCGGCCTGCTTGGCCGGGTCGAGTGCCAGCACCCGGTCGAACTCGGCGTTGATCGCCTCGTTGTTGAGCTGGGACGTGTTGCTGTTGCCCTCGGCCTTGAGGCTGCGGCCGTCGAAGAGCACCGGCAGGATCGAGGCGCCGCTGGGCCAGTCGGCCGCCCACGAGTCGACCCACAGGTCCCACGGGTTGGTCTTCTTCTTCACGAAGTCGAGGTAGCCGTCCTCGGGGATCGGCTTGACGGTGACCGTGAAGCCGGCCTTCTCCAGCGCGTTCTTGACCTGGGTGGCGGTCTCCTGCGAGGCGGTGTCGTCCGCGGTGCCGAGCACCAGGTTCACCGACTTGCCGCCCAGCGTCTCCTTGGCCTTCGCCGGGTCGCCGCTCTCACCGGCCGGGTACGCGTCGAACTTCTTGTACCCGAGCGTGGTCGGGGGCAGCAGCGTGGTCAGCGGCACCGCGCCGTACGGGCCGCCGAGGTTCTTGGTGATGCTGCTGCGGTCGATCGCGTAGTTGATCGCCTGCCGCACGGACAGGTCGGTGACCCGGGTGGTGTTGATGCTCAGCCGGTACGCGTTGGGCGTCGCCGCGACGATCATCCGCTCCTTGAGCGCCGGGTCGCCGGTCACCTTCGCGATCAGCTCGGGCGGAACGCCGCCGGTGGCGACCGCCGCCGCGTCGTTGCCGGTGCCGGCGAGGACCCGGTTGGTCTGGGTGGTGTTGTCCGAGCCGAGCGCCCAGACGAACTTGTCCGGGTACGCGTGCCGCACCGGGTCGGTGGCCGGGTCCCAGTTCGTGTTGCGCTCCAGCACCATCTCCACGCCGGGCTGGATCTTGGTGAACCGGTACGGCCCGGACGAGAACGGCATGTTGTCCAGGTTGACGCCGGTGTCCTTGTCCGGCGGCAGCGGCGCGGTGGCCGGGAGCGACACCGCGAACGGCAGGTCGCAGCGGGGCTTGTTGAACTCGAAGCGCAGCGTGCGCGGGTCCGGCGTGGTCAGGCCGGGCGGCAGCGAGGTCTTGTTCTTCTTGAAGTCCCACCTGGTGTCGTACTGCGGGCTGTCGGCCAGCCACTCCTGCAGGTAGGTGGGGCCGCCGGTCAGGTCCGGGTCGAACGAGCGGGCGATGCCGTACGCGATCTCCTTGGAGGTGATCGGACGGCCGTCCTCGAACTTGACGCCCTCCTTGATCGTGAACTCCCAGACCTTGCAGTCGTTGTTCACGTTCTTGCCGGGCGTCTCGGCGAGGTCGCCGACGAGCGTGACGTTGCCCTTGCCGTCGTCCTTGAACGTGGTGAGGAACCGGGCGTAGAGCTGGCTGCCCATCAGGCCGGCGAACGAGTAGACCCGCTGCGGGTCCAGGTGCGAGATCTTGCTCTCTCGCAGGATGTAGAAGGTTCCGCCCTTGGCCGCGCCGGGCACGTCGGCCGCCGGGCCGAGCGAGTCCTTCGGGTCGGTCGCGATGGCGCCGCTGCGGGGCTTGTTCGTGTCCGCGGTGTCGCCGTTGTCGCCGGTGTTCTTGCTGCACGCACTGAGTGCGACCACCAGTGCCATCGCACCGCCCACGGCGGTGGCGAGTCTTGCTCGCATACTCAACTCCTCGGGTCGATGAAGGAAAGCTTCGCCTAGCTTTCACTTGCGGTAAATTTCGAGCAGATAACGGGGGCACAACGATCGACCACCGGCGAAGCCCGGATCAGCCGAGACGCACCCGCGGATCGATGAACGCGTACAGCAGGTCGACCACGATGTTCGCCACCACCACGAACAACGCCGACACCAGGACGGTGGCCATGATGGTCGGCAGGTCGCCCTGGCGCACCGCCTCCACCGCCGTACGCCCGAGCCCCTGGATGCCGAACGTCGTCTCGGTGATGACGGTGCCGCCCAGCGCCGCGCCGACGTCGATGCCGGCGATCGTCACGATCGGCGTGATCGCCGCGCGCAGCGCGTGCCGTCCGTACACATTGCGTTTCGCCACGCCCTTGGCCCGCGCGGTCCGCACGAAGTCCTCGGAGAGCGTCTCCAGCATCTGCGCCCGCGACAGCCGGGCGTAGATCGCGGAGAAGAGCAGCGCGAGCGTCACCCACGCCAGCACCAGGCCGCGCGCCCATTCGATCGGGTTCTCCAGGAACGGCACGTAGCGGGGTGTCGGCAGGATCTTCAGCGAGTACACGAAGACCAGCAGCAGCACGGCGCCGACGAAGTAGAGCTGCAGCGAGGCGAACGTGAGCGTCAAGCCGATCGAGATGCGGTCGAGCAGCGACCCCCGCCGCAGCGCGGAGATCATCCCGAGTCCGACGCCGAGCGCCAGCCAGAGCACCGCCGCCGGGAGCACGATGTTCAGCGTCACCGGCAGCACCCGGGCGAACGTGTCGGTGACCGACTCGCTGTTGACGTAGGAGTAGCCGAGGCAGGGCGCCTCGCACTTGCCGCCCTGCGCGCTGCCCAGGTCACGGCCGACGAAGATGCCCTTCATGTAGTTGACGTACTGCGTCGGCTTCGGGTCGTTGAGCCCCAGCTCCGTGCGGACCCGCTCCAGCCGCTCGGCGTTGCAGTTCTTCGGGCACATGCCGGTCACCGGGTCGCGGGGCAACGCGAAGAACATGAGGAAGCTGACGATGCTCACCGCGAGCAGCACCGAGACCGCGAGCAGCAGCCGCTTCAGCAGAAACCGCATCATGGCGTCGAACCCCCTACCGTGACGACTTCGGGTCGAGCGCGTCGCGCAGCGCGTCGCCGAAGAGGTTGAACGCCAGCACGAGCGCGAAGATGGTGATGCCGGGGAAGAAGACGTACGCCGGGTCGGTCTGCAGGTAGTCGATGCTGCGGTAGATCATCCGGCCGAAGCTCGGCACCGACTCGGGCAGGCCGACGCCGAGGAAGGACAGCGCCGCCTCACCTGTGACGTACGACGGCACGGCGAGCGAGAACGCCACCAGGATCGGGGCCCAGATGTTCGGCAGCAGCTGCCGGAACAGCATGTGCCCGAGCCCGGCGCCGCTGGCCCGCGCCGCCTCCACGAACTCCCGTTCGCGCAGCGAGACCACCTGGCCCCGGACGAGCCGGGCCGTTCCGGTCCAGCCGAACGCGGCGAAGACCACGATCAGCGTGGTCACCGCGAACCACGTCGGCACCGCGTCCCGCGGGCCGTAGAAGCGCAGCGAGAACGTCGGCACCACGGCGAGCGCGAAGATGAGGAACGGCAGCGCCAGCGCGACGTCGGTGATCCAGCTGATCACCGAGTCGACCACGCCGCCCAGGAAGCCGGCGACGATGCCGAGCACCACGCCGATGGTCGTGGTGACCAGCGCAGCGCCGAGCGCGATCAGCAGCGAGGTCCGGATGCCGTAGATCATCCGGATGAAGATGTCCCGGCCCAGGCCCGGTTCCAGCCCGAACCAGTGGTCGCCGCTGACGCCGCCGACGTAGCCCAGCGGCATGCCGGTGGCGTCCAGCAGGTCACCGAACTGCTGGCTCGGCGACACGCCGTAGAGCCGCTGGATGAGCGGCGCGGCCACCGCCGCCAGGATGAACAGGGCCAGCACGACACCGCTGACCATGGCGGTACGGTCGCGCCGCAGCCGGGCCCAGACGAGCTGACCCGGTGAGCGGCCGACGAGCCGCTTCTTCTCGTCCGGCTCCTGATCGGAGGACTCGATCTCGGCGAGCGCCACGCCCTCGACCGGCGACAGGCTCATTTCGACACCTCCACGGGTTCGCCGGTCGGCACGCCGACCGGTCCGCTCTCCGGGTAGTGGCACGCGGTGAGTTGCCCGCCGCCGTGCCGGCTGACCAGTGCGGGTTCTTCGGTGGCGCAGTGGTCGGTGGCTTTCCAGCAGCGGGTGCGGAAGCGGCAGCCCGACGGTGGGTTGAGTGGGGTGGGGACGTCGCCGGTGAGGCGGATGCGGCCGGCGGGGCCGAGCGTGGTGACGTCGGGGATCGCGGACAGCAGCGCTCGGGTGTAGGGGTGCTGCGGCCGGGTGTAGATGGTGTCGCGGTCGCCGATCTCGACGATTTTGCCGAGGTACATGACGGCGACGCGGTGGCAGAAGTGGCGGATGATGGCGAGGTCGTGGGCGATGAACACGAACGCCAGGTCGAGGTCGCGTTGCAGATCGCGCAGCAGGTTGATGACCTGCGCCTGGATGGAGACGTCGAGGGCGGAGACGGGTTCGTCGGCGACGATGAGTTTGGGTTTGAGGGCGAGGGCGCGGGCGATGCCGATGCGCTGGCGTTGTCCGCCGGAGAATTCGTGCGGGTACCTGTTGTAGTGCTCCGGATTCAACCCGACCAGTTCGAGGAGTTCCTGCACCCGTTTTTTGACGCCGCCGGGTGGGGTGATGTTGTTGACCTGCAACGGCATCGCCACGATCCGCCCGACCGTGTGGCGGGGGTTCAGTGACGCGTAGGGGTCCTGGAAGATGATCTGCAGGTCCTGCCGCAGCGCGCGCAGCTCACGGCGTCCGCCGTGGGTGATGTCCCGCCCCGCGAACGTGATGCTGCCGGCGGTGGGCTCCAGCAGGCGGACCAGCATCCGCCCCGTCGTGGTCTTCCCGCACCCGGACTCCCCGACCAGGCCGAGCGTTTCGCCGGGGCGCACGTCGAAGTCCAGGCCGTCGACCGCCCGCACGGCGCCTCTGGCGCGCAGGCCCTGCCGCACCGGGAAGTGCTTGGTCAGCCCTCGTACCCGCAGCAAGGGCTCGGTTTCGTCGCTCATCGGGCCACCCCCACCTGTGCGACCTCGTCGCGGTAGATCCGCTCCCTGTCGGCCGCCGACAGGTGGCAGGCCACCAGGTGACCGGGTGCTCCGGCCGGCCCCAGCTCGGGCACGTCGGTGCGGGAGCGGTCGCCGTTGACGTCGGCGTACCGGCATCGCGGATGGAACGCGCACCCGGACGGCAGATTGATCAACGACGGCGGGTTGCCGGGGATCGGCACCAGGTCCGCGTCGGCGTCACCGTGCAACGACGGCACGCTCGACAACAACCCCCACGTGTACGGATGCTGCGGCGCCCGCAACACCCGCTGCACACTGCCGTGCTCCACCGCCCGACCGCCGTACATCACCAACACGTCATCAGCCACCTGGCTGACCACACCCAGGTCATGGGTGATCAGGATGATCGCCGACCGGAACTCCTCCTGCAAATCCGCGAGCAGGTCCAGGATCTGCGCCTGCACCGTCACATCCAACGCCGTCGTCGGCTCATCGGCGATCAACAGATCCGGATCGTTGACCAGCGCCATCGCGATCATCGCCCGCTGCCGCATCCCACCCGAGAACTCATGCGGGAACTGGTCGAACCGCTTGGCCGGCTGCGGAATTCCGACCCGGTCCAGCATGTCCACCGCCCGCGACCGCGCCTCCCGCTTCCCGGCCCTCGGGTGGTGCACCCGGTACGCCTCAGCGATCTGCTTGCCCACCGAGTAGTACGGATGCAACGCCGACAACGGATCCTGAAAGATCATCGCCATGTCCCGGCCCCGCAACCGACGAATCTCCTCCTCACCCAGCCCCACCAGCTGACGCCCACCCACCGAGATCTCCCCCGAGATGGTCGTCCGCTTCGCGTTGTGCAAGCCGAGGATCGCCAGCGACGTCACGCTCTTACCGGAACCGGACTCCCCCACGATCCCGAGCGTGCGGCCCCGCTCGACGGCGAACGACACCCCGTCCACGGCCTTGACCACGCCGTCCTCGGTGTCGAACCGCACCCGCAGGTCCCGGACCTGGAGATAGGGCCCGTCGCCGGAGCGCTGCTCCGGCACCTCCGGGCGGTCCGGCTCCCCGGACGGCACCGCCTCCGACCTGCCCATTGACCGCCTCCCCTTCGGTGATGAAGAGAACCTACAGGAAAACCCAGGAGGCGAAAATAAGCTACATCGAGCGGTCTGTCAGCGGCCTGAGCGTAACGACTGGGTTTCCGTCTCGCACGCCCGTCACCTGGGACATCCACACCCGCGACTGGCCGTCGTCGCCTCGTCGCCGCACCCGGGGTGCGACGATGGTCCCGGCGACGAAGGAATGATTCCGGTCGGCACGAGGTGGAGGCGACGGTGACCGCGGCGGTGTTCGGCCACGACGGCCCGTGGACCGAAGAGGAGTACCTCACCCTCGGCGAGACGCGGCAACGCGTCGAACTCTTCGACGGCAGCCTGCACGTGACACCGGCACCCACTCCGCGGCACCAACGAATCCAGCGGAACCTCGGCAACCTGCTGGAGGCCGCGGCCCGGCACGCCGGCCTGGAACTGCTGGAGACGGTGAACGTCCGGCTCCGGCCAGGCCGCGTACCGATTCCCGACCTCGTCGTCACCGAGCCGATCGACTTCGACCAGCCGATGATCGAGGCGCGGGAGGTGCGGCTCGTGTGCGAGGTGATCTCACCGGGCAACGCGGCGACCGACAAGGTGCTCAAGATGCACTACTACGCCGCCGCGGGCATCGAGTGGTACCTGCTGGGTGGAGCAGGAGACCGGCACGCTGCACCTGCACCGGCGGCAGGGCCGGCACTACCGGGAGGTGTCGGTGACCAAGCCCGGTTCCGTGCTGGACCTGACCGAGCCCGTCCGGGCCTCGATCCGGCCGGAGGATCTCGTCCCCTGACGGATGTCGGCCCGCTCGCCTAGGGTCGGGCCCATGAGCGAGCGTCAGCGAGCGAATCATCGGGGCGGCGCGAAGGTGCCTCATGCCGACACACAGCGCAGCGGAGCGCCGGCATGAGCGAGTTCGACGCGGCGACCGCCGCCGTCCAGGCCGCGCTCGACGCGGGCGCCCGGTACGCCGACGCCCGGGTCATGCACCGCCGCTACGAGTCGATGTCCGCGCGCAACGGCGACATCGAGGAGCTGAGCCAGGACGAGAGCATCGGGCTGGGCGTACGCGCGCTCGTCGGATCGGGGTGGGGCTTCCACGCCGTACCCGATCTGTCCGACGCGGCGGCTCGCGACGCCGGCCGGCGCGCCGCGGCGATCGCCACCGCGAGCGCGCAGGTTCCCGGCCCGCCGATCGACCTGGTGCCGGCCGAGGCGGCGGTGGCGAGCTGGGCCTCGGAGTGCGCCGTCGACCCGCTCGGGGTGCCGCTGTCGGACAAGGGCGACCTGCTGGCCCGCGCCACCGCCACGATGCGTGAGCACGGCGCCGACCTGGCCGAGGGGCTCTACCAGATCTGGGACACCACGAAGTGGTTCGTGTCCAGCGAGGGCCACCGGATCGACCAGCACATCCGGGAGTGCGGCGGCGGCATTTCCGCCACGTCGATCGGCGACGGCGAGACGCAGCGCCGGTCCTACCCGAGCTACCGCGGGCAGTACGGCACGACCGGCTGGGAGCTGGTCACCTCGCTCGACCTGGCCGCGCACGCCGCCCGGATCGCCGAGGAGTCCCGCGAGCTGCTCACGGCGCCGCTCTGCCCGGCCGGCGAGACCGACCTGATCCTCGGCGGCGAGCAGCTCGCGCTGCAGATCCACGAGTCGGTCGGGCACGCCATCGAGTTGGACCGCATTCTCGGCTGGGAGGCGGCGTTCGCCGGCACCTCCTGGCTCGACCTCGCCCGGCTCGGGTCGCTGCGCTACGGCTCGGAGCTGATGAACGTGACCATCGACCCGACCATCCCCGGCGCGCTGGGCAGCTTCGGCTACGACGACGAGGGCTCCCCGGCGGTCGCCCGGGACGCGGTCCGCGAGGGGCGGTGGGTCGGGGTGCTCGCCGGCCGGGACTCGGCCGCCGTCGCCGGCCTGGACTACGGCGGCAGCGTACGGGCCGACGGCTGGGCGCGGCTGCCGATGGTGCGGATGACGAACGTGGGCCTGGAACCCGGCCCGCACACGCTGGACGAGATCATCGCGGCCACCGACGACGGGGTGCTGATGGACATCAACAGGTCCTGGTCGATCGACGACAAGCGGCTCAACTTCCAGTTCGGCTGCGAGGTCGGCTGGGAGGTGAAGAACGGCCGGCGGGGGCGGATGCTGCGCAACCCGACGTACACCGGCATCGGGCCGGTCTTCTGGCGCTCGATGGACATGCTCTCCTCGGAGACCGTTGCCTGGGGCACGCCCAACTGCGGCAAGGGGCAGCCGGGCCAGATCGGGCACACCGGCCACCCGGCCGCGCCGGCCCGGTTCCGCGGCGTCCGGGTGGGGGTGCGGGCATGAGCGAGCGCAGCGAGCGAACCGGCAGGCTCAGTGCGAAGGTGCCTCATGACGGCACGGAGCGAAGCGGAGTGCCGTCATGAGCGCCGAACTTGGGATCGCGGCGGGAGTGGTGGACCTGGTGCGGCGTACCGCCGGGGCGGATGCCGAGGTCGAGGTGCTGGTGACCCGCTCCGATCTGGCGCTGACCCGGTTCGCCAACTCGTTCATCCACCAGAACGTGGCCGAGACCGGCGTCGCCGTACACCTGCGGTTGCACGTGGACGGGCGGACCGCGACCGGCAGCGGCAGCCGGGCCGACGCCGACGGGCTGGCCGCGCTCGTCGAGCGGACCCGGGCGGCGGCCCGGCTCGCGCCGCCCGACCCGGCCTGGCCGGGGCTGACCGTGCCGACCGCGACGCCGTCCGGTCCGGCCGTCGACGAGGCCACCGCGTTCGCCTCGCCCGACGAGCGGGCCGAGCGGGTACGCGCGTTCGTGGACGCGGTCGACGGGCTGGAGGCGGCCGGCTACTGCCGCACCGCGTACCGGTCGGGGGCGTTCGCCAACTCGGCCGGGCACACGGCTGCCGGAAGCGCGGCCGAGGCGGCGATGGACGGCATCGCCCGCGCCGGCGCGGCGGACGGGGTGGCGCGGCTGTGCGCCGACCGGCTCGCGGACCTCGACGGCGCGGCGCTGGGCGCGCACGCGGCGGCGAAGGCCCGGGCCGCTGCCGACCCGGTCGAGCTGCCGCCCGGGCACTACGAGGTGGTGCTCGAACCGGCCGCCGTCGCCGATCTGCTGCAGAACCTCGCCTGGTACGGCTTCAACGGCAAGCGGTACGCCGAACGGCAGTCCTTCGCCGAGCCGGGCGCCGCCCAGTTCGACCCGCTGGTGACGCTGGTGGACGACCCGCTGCACGCCGGCGCGCTGCCGTTCGACCTGGAGGGCACGCCCCGGCGCGCGCTGCCGCTGGTGGAGGCGGGCACCACCCGGGCGGTGGCGTACGACAGGCGCGGCGGCGCGGAGGCGGGCGCCGGGTCCACCGGCCACGGCATGCCGGGTAGCGCGACCTTCGGGCCGATCCCGCACAACATCCGCCTGCTGGCGGGCCCGGGCGTCGCCGACGCGGCCGTCGCGGCCGGGCCGGTGAGCGCGGGCGTCACCGGGGCGGTGGGCGACCCGGACACCGCCGCGCTGGTGGCCGGGATGCGGCACGGGCTGCTGGTGAGCGACTTCTGGTACACGCGGGTGCTGGACCCGAAGCAGCTGGTGGTCACCGGGCTGACCCGCAACGGGGTGTGGCTGGTCGAGGACGGCGTGCCGACCCGGGCGGTACGCGACTTCCGGTTCACCGAGTCGTACCCGCGGGCCCTGGGGCCGGGGCGGGTGCTGGGCCTGGGCCGGGCGCCGGTCCGGCAGCCGGGCCGGGCCGACGGGTCCTGGTACGAGGCGCCGGCGCTGCGGCTGTCCTCCTGGCACTTCACCGGCGGCGCGTCCGGGTGATCCGGCGTGCCGCCGGGCGCACCGCGGCGTCGGGTCGGCGCACCGTTCGACCGACCCGCCACATTGATCATGAAGTGACTCTTTCCAAGCTGCGGGACACACGGGACACTGCGTTGCGCGGCCGGGCCGTGAAGATCGGCGTAACGTGTGTCACTTAGCCGCACCGGTTCGCCGGTGTGGCCTCGTGCGTGCGCAAGACGTGACAGTGACGTCAGGGAGATGACTCGAATGACAACTACGTCGGCCAAGACGCCGAGATCAGGGCCGCGGGGAGGGCGGGCGCGCGCCGCCATCGCGGCGAAGACGTTGCGGACCGACCGGTGGTGGCTCGCTCCGCTGATCACTGTGGTCGGGCTCAGCGCCTGGGTCATCTACGCGACGGTCCGGGTCTTCATGCACAAGTGGTACTGGGTGGAGCAGTACCACTACCTGACACCGTTCTACTCCCCCTGTGTCACCGACCGCTGCGTCGAGGGCTCCTCGCACTTCGGCCAGTTCCTGCCCGGCTGGTGGATCATCCCGGACGCGGCGCTCACCCTGCCGTTCCTGCTGCTGTTCCGGCTGACCTGCTACTACTACCGCAAGGCGTACTACCGGTCGTTCTGGCTGTCGCCGCCGGCCTGCGCGGTGCCGGACGGGCACCAGTCGTACAGCGGCGAGACGCGGTTCCCGCTGCTCGGGCAGAACCTGCACCGCTACTTCTTCTACGCCGCCGCGATCATCTCGCTGATCAACACCTGGGACGCGATCCTGGCCTTCCACTCCCCCGAGGGCTTCGGCTTCGGCCTGGGCAACATCATCCTGATCGGCAACGTGGTGATGCTGTGGGCGTACACGATCTCCTGCCACTCCTGCCGGCACATCATCGGCGGGCGGCTCAAGCACTTCTCCAAGCACCCGATGCGCTACAAGGCATGGACCGGGGTGTCGTGGTTGAACGTCCGGCACATGCAGCTCGCCTGGATCACCCTGGGCACCCTGGCGCTCACCGACTTCTACGTGATGGCGGTCGCCGCCGGCTGGATCAACGACCTGCGGTTCATCAACTGAGAGCCTGGACATGACTGAGACGCGAATCGAACGACACCACTACGACGTCGTCGTGATCGGGGCCGGTGGCGCCGGCCTGCGCGCGGCGATCGAGGCCCGGCTGGCCGGCAAGAAGACCGCGATCATCTCGAAGTCGCTGTTCGGCAAGGCGCACACGGTGATGGCCGAGGGCGGCGCCGCCGCCGCGATGGGCAACGTGAACTCGCGGGACAACTGGCAGGTGCACTTCCGGGACACCATGCGCGGCGGCAAGTTCCTCAACAACTTCCGGATGGCCGAGCTGCACGCCAAGGAGGCGCCGCAGCGGATCTGGGAGCTGGAGACGTACGGCGCGCTGTTCGACCGCACCAAGGACGGGAAGATCTCGCAGCGCAACTTCGGCGGCCACGAGTACCCGCGCCTGGCGCACGTCGGCGACCGGACCGGCCTGGAGCTGATCCGTACGCTCCAGCAGAAGATCGTCTCGCTCCAGCAGGAGGACAAGCAGGAGTTCGGCAGCTACGACGCGCGGATCCGGGTCTTCTCCGAGACCACGATCACCGAGCTGCTGCTCGACGGCGACCGCGTGGCCGGCGCGTTCGGCTACTACCGCGAGTCCGGCGAGTTCGTGCTGTTCGAGGCGCCCGCCGTGGTGCTCGCCACCGGCGGCGTCGGACGCTCCTACAAGGTCACCTCGAACTCCTGGGAGTACACCGGGGACGGTCACGCGCTGGCGCTGCGCGCCGGGGCGACGCTGATCAACATGGAGTTCCTCCAGTTCCACCCGACCGGCATGGTCTGGCCGCCCTCGGTGAAGGGCATCCTGGTCACCGAGTCGGTGCGCGGCGACGGCGGGGTGCTGAAGAACTCCGAGGGCAAGCGGTTCATGTTCGACTACGTCCCCGACGTGTTCCGCAAGCAGTACGCGGAGACCGAGGAGGAGGCGGACCGCTGGTACACCGACCCGGACAACAACCGGCGTCCGCCGGAGCTGCTGCCCCGCGACGAGGTCGCCCGCGCGATCAACAGCGAGGTCAAGGAAGGCCGGGGTACGCCGGCCGGCGGCGTCTACCTGGACATCGCCTCCCGCAAGTCGGCCGAGGAGATCCGCCGCCGCCTCCCGTCGATGTACCACCAGTTCAAGGAGCTGGCCGACGTCGACATCACCAAGGAGCCGATGGAGGTCGGCCCGACCTGTCACTACGTGATGGGCGGCGTCGAGGTGGACCCGGACTCCGGCGCGGCCTTCGGCACGGTGCGCGGGCTCTACGCCGCCGGTGAGGTGTCCGGCGGCATGCACGGCTCCAACCGGCTCGGCGGCAACTCCCTGTCCGACCTGCTGGTCTTCGGCAAGCGCGCGGGCGGGCACGCGGCCACGTACACCGATCAGCTCACCAGCCGCCCGGCGGTGTCGGTGGCGGCGGTGGAGGCCGCTGTGGAAACGGCGCTGGCGCCGTTGCAGCGGGACACCGGCGAGAGCCCGTACCAGCTCCAGCAGGACCTCCAGGTGGTCATGGGCGACCTGGTCGGCATCATCCGGCGTGAGGGTGAGCTGGCCGACGCGATCGGCCGGCTGGCCGAGCTGCGTGAGCGGGTGGCGAAGGTGAGCGCGGTCGGCGGCCGGCGCTACAACCCGGGCTGGCACCTGGCGCTGGACCTGCGCAACATGCTCGTGGTCTCGGAGTGCACCGCGAAGGCGGCGCTGGAGCGGCAGGAGTCGCGCGGCGGGCACACCCGGGAGGACTACCCGGCGATGGACCCGAAGTGGCGGGGCGTCAACCTGGTCTGCTCGCTGGACGGGGACGCGGTCCGGCTGACCCACAAGCCGCTGCCGAAGATGCGGCCGGAGCTGATCGGGCTGTTCGACCGGGCCGAGCTGGCCAAGTACCTGACCGACGAGGAACTCGCCGAGTTCGACGCCCTCACCGAGGAGGCGAACAACTGATGGGAAGTAAGCGCCAGTTCCGCATCTGGCGGGGCGACGAGACCGGCGGCGACCTGAAGGACTACACGGTCGAGGTCAACGAGGGCGAGGTGGTCCTCGACGTGATCCACCGGCTCCAGGCCACCGAGGCGCCCGACCTGGCGTGCCGGTGGAACTGCAAGGCCGGCAAGTGCGGCTCCTGCTCCATGGAGATCAACGGCAAGCCGCGGCTGGGCTGCATGACCCGGATGTCGACGTTCGAGGAGTCCGAGACCGTCACGGTCACCCCGCTGCGCACGTTCCCGGTGATCCGGGACCTGGTCACCGACGTCTCGTTCAACTACGAGAAGGCCCGGGAGACCCCGGCGTTCGCGCCGCCGGCCGACGTGGCGCCCGGCGACTACCGGATGCAGCAGGTCGACGTGGAGCGCTCGCAGGAGTTCCGCAAGTGCATCGAGTGCTTCCTGTGCCAGAACGTCTGCCACGTGATCCGTGACCACGACGAGAACAAGCCGGCGTTCTCCGGTCCCCGGTACTTCATCCGCGCGGCCGAGCTGGACATGCACCCGCTCGACGCGCGTACCGACCGCCGGGAGTACGCGCAGTCCGACATGGGACTCGGCTTCTGCAACATCACCAAGTGCTGCACCGAGGTCTGCCCCGAGCACATCAAGATCACCGACAATGGGATCATCCCCATGAAGGAACGGGTCGTCGACCGCAGGTACGATCCCCTTGTGTGGCTCGGTAACAAGATCTTCCGGAGGGGTCAGGTGCCTCAGACCAGCGCGACCAGCGGGCATGCCAGCGGTGCCGTCACGTCCGGAGGGACGCACGGCGGGGCGCACGCGCACTCCGGCGGAACGCACTCGCACGGCGGGGTGCACTCGCACGCGGGCGGCTCGCACGACAGCGACGCCGAGCGTCAGGCCCAGCAGGGCGTCAACTGGCACCGCGAGGTGCCGCACCCGACCGCCCCGGCGGTGGACGCCAACGGCAGGCTGCCGCTGACCGAACTGACGTTCAACCGGGCCGCCGCGCCGTCGCCGTTCGGCGACGACGTGACGTTCCCGCTGCCCCCGGAGCATCTCAACTTCGCTCACCCGCAGCAGGACGAGCCGAAGCACTGATCAGCAGCGCGACGACGGGGGCCAGCGGCACACGCCGCCGGCCCCCGTCCCGTTTCGGCCCGGCTCTCCCGGCCGGCGTCCCGCCCGGCCGGGGGCGGTCAGCCGGGGGCGGTCAGCCGGTGGCGAGCAGCGGGCGCAGCGCGGCCACGATCGGCACGTCGGCCGGCAGCCAGTCGACGCTGTCCAGCTCGGCGGCGGAGAGCCAGCGCAGCTCCGCGTGTTCCAGGGCCTTCGGCTGGTCGCCGTGCAGCAGCCGGGCGGCGTAGACGCGCAGCACGGACCGGCCGTGCGCCATCCGTACGTCGCGGCCGACGCGGGCGCCGACAGCCACCCGTACGCCCAACTCCTCGGCGCACTCGCGGGCCAGCGCGTCGGTCTCGGCCTCACCCGGCTCGACCTTTCCGCCGGGGAACTCCCACCGGCCCGCCACCTCGGGGGGCGCGGAGCGCTCGCACGCCAACACCCGGCCGCCCTCGATGATCGCGGCCCCGACGACCACCCTCGGCTCCCGCCGGTCGGCCTGCCCGCTCCCGCTAATCCGTTCGGTCCGCACGGGCCACCAGCGTGCCAGATCAATCGGCGGTTTGGGTAGCTGCGTCGGCCGTCAGGTCAGCAGAACACGGAAGTGTGGGCGTGGACACACCATCTGAGTGGCGAGAGACTAGAGGGCGTCGACTGGGACACGGGATGGCGACGATTTGGCCACAAGCCGGCAACGACGCCTGGGAGGTGCGGTGATGCGCGTGCTGTTCAGCGGCCGTGCCAAGCACGACTACCTCAGCGACGCACTGGCCCTGCTGTCCGGCTGGACGCGCGAGGGCGAACAGATCCGCCGCACGATCGTCCTCGACGACACCCAGCACGCCGCGCTCACCGAGCGGGTCGCGGTGGTGGCCGACGCGCTGCGGCTGCGCCCGGAGATCAGCCGCCGGGCCGATCGTACCCAGATCCGGCTGGGCCACGGCGACGGCGAGCCGCTCACCGAGGGTGAGGTGCTGCTCGCGGCGCGCATCGAGGACGCGGTCCGCGCGGTCACCGAACCCTAGGCGCTCGCTGAAAGATCGCTGGACGTTGTGGATTAGGAAACATCCCTGAGGGTAGGACATCCGGCATTGGGAGATAGAACTCCCGAAAGAGACGGAATGTGCGATAACCCCTTTAGGAGCTGACCATGACGACGCCCACCGCGGCCACCGACCGGACCACCGACCACGGCCACACCGGCCACCTCGAACGCGAGGTCCGGCACCCGCGCCGGCACGGCGACGAGACCAAGCCGGCATGGAAGACCACCGAGCTGGCGGTCTACCTGCTCGCCGTGATCGGTGTCCTGATCGCCTCGAACGCCGTCGGCGACGGCGCGGCAGACAACGGCGCCGACTACTTCGCCGCCGACAAGGCGTGGTGGTACATCACCCTGCTGACCATCGGTTACCTCGTCAGCCGCGGCTTGGCCAAGGCCGGCAGCCGCAGCCGGGACCACGACCCGCGCGCCGACCACTGACCCAGGTACGTGAACGCGGCCCCGTCCGGTGGACGGGGCCGCGACCGTGTGCGGGGCGGTGAGAGCTGGCGCACCCCGCCTAGCCTGGGCACATGTCTGGCCCCACGTACGACCGCAAGGAACAGTTCCAGCAGATCCAGAGCGGGCTGCTGCCCGGTGAGCAGATCATCGCCGTCTACGACGCGGTGGGCACCGGCACCGGCTTCATCGGCCTGACCGACCGGCGGGTGATCATCCAGGACCGCTCCTTCGTCGGCAAGCGGTACGCCATCACCAGCATCCCGTACTCGAAGATCACCAGCGTGAGCGTGGTGAGCAACAAGTCCTGGGGCGGCTCGTTCTTCTCCACCGGGTCGATCGCCGTGCACGTCGGCACGCACACCTACGAGGTGGAGTTCCGGGGCGCGGAGAAGAGCCACCACGTGCACAACGTGATCCTGCACCACATCTCCTGACCCGCGCTGGCACAATCGCCGCCATGCGAGGGCTGACGGCGCGATGGCGGGCCTGGCGGGGCGACCACCGGCGGGCCGTACGCCTGATCCGCCGTCTCCTGGTGCTCGCCACGGCCGCCGTGGTGCTGCTGGGCGCCGCCACGGTCGCCAGCGTGACCTGGGTCCGCGGCGCCGCCGAGGGTCGCCTGTTCGACGCCGCGGACGTGCCGGAGACGCCGGTCGCGCTGGTGCTGGGCACCAAGGTGGAGCCGGACGGCGCCCCGGCGCCGTTCCTCGCCGGCCGGCTGGAGATCGCCCGCCAGCTGTACGCCGCCGGCAAGGTCCAGGTGCTCCTGCTCTCCGGCGACCATATGGACTGGGACTACGACGAGCCGGACGCGATGCGGCGCTGGCTCGTCGACCGGGGCGTCCCGGCGGAGAAGACGGTGCTGGACCACGCCGGCTTCGACACGTACGACTCGTGCGTCCGCGCGCACCGCGTCTTCGGGGTCCGGCGGGCCACAGTGGTCACCCAGTCGTTCCACCTGCCGCGCGCGGTGGCGCTCTGCCGGGACGCCGGCATCGAGGCCGTCGGCGTCGGCGACGACACCGCCCGCCGGTACGCCGGCCAGTGGCGGATCAGCTCCACCCGGGAGTACGCCGCCTGCGTCAAGGCCGCGGTGGACGTGCTCAGCGGGCGTGACCCGGTGCACCTCGGCCGCCGGGAGGCCGGTGTGGACGACGCGCTGCGGGCGTAATCCGGTTGTCGCCCCCGGCGGCTGCTGCTCTGCTGGACCTCTCGAAGCCGACCGGAGGGAGCACCGCCATGCCACACGCTACGAAGCCCAGCCGACCCGTCGTCACCCTTGCTGAAACGAGGCTTCGTGTATCCGTACCCCATTCCGGTGGGGGTCGCTGACCCCGCGCCGCGTCCTGTCCCTTCCGCCCGGCGGGAGGGCGTGTGATGTCCGTCTTCGACGATCCCGGCCTGTTCGGCCGGCTCTGGGCTGACACCTACGACGGCCCCGGCAATCCCGACCCGGCCCCGGCCGTCGACTTCCTCGCGCCGCTGGCCGACGGCGGCCCGGTGCTCGAACTGGCGGTCGGCACCGGCCGGATGGCCCTGCCGCTGGCCGCCCGCAGCCTGACCGTGGAGGGCGTCGAGGCGTCCCCGGAGATGGTCGCGCAACTGCGCGCCAAGCCGGGCGGCGCGGACATGCCCGTGACCATCGGCGACATGGCGGACGTCCCGGTCGCCGGGCCGTACCGTCTGGTCTACCTGGTGTTCAACACGCTGTTCAACCTGGTGTCCGAGGAACGCCAGGCGGACTGCTTCCGCAACGTCGCCCGGGTGCTCGCGCCCGGCGGCGCGTTCGTCATCGAGACGTTCGTGCCCGACCCGGCGGACTTCGACCGGGACGAGCAGGTCCAGGTGCGGGAGGTGACCGAGGACTCGGCCACCATCCGCCTGCACCGGTACGACCGGGCGGCGCAGACGTTCGTGCGGCAGACCGTCACGTTCGACGCCTCCGGCGTGCACCTGAAGCCGTTCGCGATGCGCTACGCCTGGCCGGAGCAGGTCGACGAGCTGGCGGAGCGGGCCGGGCTGCGGCTCGCCGAGCGGTACGCCGACTGGGACCGGTCGCCGTTCGACGCGGACAGCCGCTCGCACATCTCCGTCTACCGGCCCCGGTAGCGGTCGCGCCGAGGGCCGGGGCGTCCCGTCCCGGCCCTCGGCCGGCGCCGATTACGCTGACGCCGCCGGGGTCTGCGCGGTCCCCGGCAGGAGGGGCCGATGACAGTCACCGTCGCCGCGATGGACGACTCGCACGCCGACGCCGTGCTGGAGATCTACCGCCTGGGCATCGCCGAGGGCAACGCCACGTTCGAGACCGAGCCGCCGGACTGGACGCGGTTCACCGCCGGGCGGCTGCCCGGCCACCGCTGGGTGGCGCTGGACGAGAACGGCGACGTGCTCGGCTGGGTGGCCTGCTCGGCGGTCTCCGACCGCTGCGTCTACGCCGGGGTGGTCGAGCACTCCGTCTACGTGCACCCGCGCGGGCGTGGGCGCGGGGTCGGCCGGGCGCTGCTGGAGGCGCTGATCGCCTCCACCGAGGCGGCCGGGATCTGGACCATCCAGTCCGGCGTGTTCCCGGAGAACACCGCGAGCCTCGCGCTGCACGCGACGTGCGGCTTCCGCGTCGTCGGCACCCGGGAACGGGTCGGCCGCCACCACGGCCTCTGGCGCGACGTGACCCTGATCGAGCGCCGCAGCCCGCACGTCATCTGACGTTTCCCCGTCCCGCCCCGGCCCGCCTCACCCTCGGCCCACCCGGTGATCAAGGAGTTTGTGTCCGGTCGGCACAGTCCTGGAGACGTAAACCCCTTGATCACCGGATGAGGTCGCGGCGGGACACGGGCTAGGCGCCGACCAGGTGGCGGCGTACCAGGGTGTCCCGCTCCAGGATCAGGTCGACCATCTGCCAGAACTCGGGGAGCCGGGGATGGGTCAGGACCTCCTCGCGGCTGAGCTTGCGGCCGAAGATCGGGCTGTCCCCCGCCACCTCGCCGCCGTTGACGAGCGTCGCGGCCGGCCCCGGCGAGCCGGCCACCGGCCCGACCCGGCAGCCGAAGGTGATGTGGTCGTCGGTGTCGTCGCGGCCCCAGCTGCCCAGGATCGCGTCGATCCAGACCTCGTGCACGCCGTCGTGGTGGTAGCAGCTCGCGAAGTAGACGGCCGACGTCGCGTCGTCGGTGCGGATGTCGGCCCAGGTCCGCTCCGCGGCGGTGTCGCAGCAGCCGCAGACGAACTGCCGTACCTGGCGGGTGCTCTCGTCGATCGTCAGTGTCACGGCGCGAACCCTAGCGAGCCGTGAGCGGCCGCGCGTACCCGAAGAAGACTTGACGCCTCACCCGGCGAGGTGCCATGGTTAGTTACATGAGTAATGAACCAATGAGGCGGGATGGATGACGGGCGGCCGATCTTCGTCCAGATCGCGGAGCTGATCGAAAACTCGATCATCGACGGGACGCTCGCGGAAGAAACCCAGGTGCCGTCCACCAACGAGCTTGCGGCGTTCCACCGGATCAACCCGGCGACCGCCGCCAAGGGCATCAACCGCCTGGTCGATGACGGGCTCCTCTACAAGAGACGGGGAATCGGAATGTTCGTGGCAACGGGGGCCGTCGAAACACTCCGGGAGCGCCGCCGGCGCGAGTTCTCCGACCAGTACGTGCGGCCCCTCATCGAGGAGGCGCGCAAGTTGGGCATCGGCACCGAGGAGCTGAAGAAGCTCATCGACACAGGGGAGGAAGAGCGATGAGCGTCGTAGCGGCAGCCGGCCTCACGAAGCGGTTCGGCGAGGTGACCGCTCTCGACGACGTCACCTTCACGTTGACGGGTGACAAGATCTACGGCCTCCTCGGCCGCAACGGCGCCGGCAAGACGACGCTGATGCAGCTGATCACCGGCCAGAACAGCGGCACCAGCGGCGACCTCACGCTCTTCGGTGAACGCCCGTACGAGAACGAGCGGGTGCTGTCGCGGGTGGTCTTCATCAAGGAGAGCCAGACGTACCCGACCGCGTACCAGGTCCGGCACGTGCTGAGCCTGGCGAAGCGGCTGTTCCCGAACTGGGACGAGGACTTCGCGCAGTCCCTGGTGGACGACTTCGACCTGCCGCGCAAGCGCAACGTGCGCAAGCTGTCCCGCGGCATGCTGTCCGCGCTGGGCGTGACGATCGGCCTGGCCGCACGCGCGCCGCTGACCTTCTTCGACGAGCCGTACCTCGGTCTCGACGCGGTCGCCCGGCAACTGTTCTACGACCGGCTGCTCGCCGACTACGCCGAGAACCCGCGCACCGTAGTGCTCTCCACGCACCTCATCGACGAGGTGGCCGACCTGATCGAGCACGTGCTGCTGCTCGACCGCGGCAGGCTGCTGCTCGACGCGCCCAGCGACGAGCTGCGCGGCGAGGTGATGGAGGCGTCCGGCCCGGCCGCGGCGGTGGACGAGTTCGGCGCCGCGTACCGGGTGCTGCACCGTGAGCAGCTCGGCGGCGCGGCCCGCGCGACGCTGCGCGGGTCGTTCGACGACGCCGAACGGACGCGCGCCAAGAAGCTCGGCATCGACCTGGCGCCGGTGTCGCTCCAGCAGGCCGTGGTGCGCCTGACGACGGAAAGGACGAACACGCGATGACTCGTATCCTCGACGTCGCCCGGATGCACACCATCGCCTGGATCGGCCAGCTGGCCTGGCCGTGGGGCATCATGGCCATCTCGCTCGGCGTCAACCTGCTGATCTTCGCCTCGATCGACGAGGCCGCGCCGGGCAAGAACACCACAGGCGGTCTGGCCAGCCTCTACATCGTCTGCTCGATCGTCGCCGCCGCCTCGATCAGCCAGGTGTTCCCGTTCGCGCTCGGCATGGGCGTCACCCGGCGCACCTTCTACCTCGCGACCGTGCTCGTCAACGTGGTGCAGGCGGTCGTCTACGGCGTCGTGCTCTACCTGCTCAACCTGATCGAGGGCGCCACCGGCGGCTTCGGGATCCAGCTGCGGTTCTTCCGGATCCCGTACATCGACGTCGACAACGGGCTGCTCCAGATCGCCGTCTACGCGGTGCCGTTCCTGTTCCTGAACTTCCTCGCCGTCTTCGCCGCCGTCTGGTACGTCCGGTTCGGCATGAACGGCCTGCTCGGGGCCGGCGCCGCCCTGATCCTGGTGACCGGCCTGCTCGTCGCGTTGATCACCTGGCAGGGATGGTTCGGTGACATCTGGCAGTGGCTGAGCAGCCAGCACCAGGTCAGCCTGCTGGTGGGGTGGCCCGCCCTGATCGCCGCGGTGGCCGCCCTCGGGGGGATGGCGGCCATCCGCCGGGCGAACGCCTGACGGCAGGCACGGGTGGCGGTCGCCGGTCCGCGCGATGCGGGCCGGCGACCGCCACCCGCATGTTCCGGCGGCCGACACTTCGTCCGGTCGCGCCGGCAGTCGTTGTCGGACCCCCTCGCTAGCATGGCCGCGAATCGCCGACGGGAGGGTTGCGCCGTGGACCAGAGCGACCGCACGACGTTCGTGGACAGGGACCTGCAAGGCGCGCGCTTCACCAGGTCGACGCTGGCCGGCGCGGTGATGCGCGGCGTCGACGTGCGCGGGCTCGACATCGACGCGCCGTGGCTCACCGACGGCGCGCTGCTGGTCAACGGTGTCGACGTCGTGCCGCTCGTCGAGGCCGAACTCAACCGGCGGTTCCCCGGGCGCGAGCTGAGACATGCCGAGGATCCCGATGGCCTGCGCGCGGCGTGGGCGGCGCTCGAACGAGCCTGGGCGGCCGCGGTCGACCGGGTCGTGTCCATGCCCGAGGGCGCCGCCGACATCTCGATCGACGGCGAGTGGTCGTTCGCGCAGACCCTGCGCCACCTCGCGTTCGCCACCGACGCCTGGCTCGGCAAGGCGATCCTGCGCCTGCCGCAGCCCTTCCATCCGCTCGGGCAGCCACACGCCGAGTACGAGACGGACGGACTCGACATGTCGATCTTTCCCGCGGCGCGGCCGAGTCTCGCCCAGGTGCTCGATATGCGGGCCGAGCGGCAGGCCATGGTGCGGGAGTTCCTCACGGGCGTCACACCAGAGCTGCTCGCCGAGCCTCGACCGACAGCGTGGTCACCCGAACGCGAGGCGCCGGTCCTGCGCTGCATCCACGTCATCTTCGACGAGGAGTGGGAACACCTCCGCTTCGCAGTGCGCGACCTGGACGCGCAGGAGTAGCAGGGTTCTTGCGGAGCATCGCGCCTGACCACGACCGACACGTTTCTCGACACGAGGGCGCGCAGGGGCAGCCTGCGGCTCGGTCGATCATTCGCCCGGGCTAAGACCAAAGGTTGAGGCAGCCTCCAGACCTGCTGCCCCACCAGAACGGCGGCCTACACCTGCTCACACGGCCCTTCGGCCGCTTACGCAAGCGTCGTCGCCCGGAGGGTGCGCGCCTACAGGTACGGCTCGAAGGTGGTCGGCAGGATCTCACGGAGATAGTCCAGGGAGCTGACCCGTCCGGTGCCGCCCAGGACGTCCAGCAGCAGGTCAACCATGCCGCCGGGATAGCGTTCCCCGGTCCGGCAGCGGATGTCGGCCACCACGCACGTCCACGAGTCGGGCGGCCCATCGGTCAGCTCCCAGCAGAGCTCGAACTCACCGTTCACGGTGCCCCAGGAGAACAGCTCCCCCGGAACATTGCCGAACCGGTACCAGTCCTTGAGGTCGTTGGCCGGGTCGGTCCGGGCCAGAAGCTGCTCGACGTAGACGGCCGGATCCCCGTGGTAGTCCGGTTCGTACGGGTGGAACACCTGCACGAGGTCGACGGCGCCCGGAGGGAACCGCTCCACGTACTGCCGGAAGTCCGTGGGAAACCAGTGGCCGAACGCGGCCTGCAACGACGACCAGTCCGGGCGGTGAGGGGACCTGCCGTTCCAGCCGACCAGCGCCGCCAGACTGTCCACCGCCGTGCCCGACACGCCCGCATCGTTGCCCGGTCCGGCGGCTACCGAGCGCCGGTGCTCAGCCACGTCGTAGCCAGTCCGGCGTCGGCGGCGACGAGACCCGCAACGGTCCGCGACGGTCACGAATGTACGTTTCGTAGTCCGCGAAATGGCGGCGGCGGCTCAGGTAGTGCGGGTAGTGGTCGAAATGCCACCGGCACTCCTCGATGAACCCGGTGTGGTCTCCGAGCCCGAGGCGGGCACAGGTGCGAGCGAACTCGTCCAGACCGTCCAGCATCTCGGCGCACTGTGCGGGTGTCGCGCCGTCGGCGCCCCACAGCACCCCGGCCGGAAGCTCGTGCACCGCGTGTTCGAGCCACCGGCGGTCGTGCCGGTAACAGTCCTGGTCAGCGCTCACGCCGCTCCTCGCGCCACAACTCGTGCCCACGCATCAGCCAGCCGACCCAGAACACCGCGAACAAGATCAGGAAGCACGCGAACAGCACCACGGCGAGCACCGCCGCGATCGGCTGGAACCGCCCTGCGTCGCCGTTCCATCCGCTCGCCGCGAGGGTCCCGAGGCCGCCGCAGGCGATCATGGAGATGAGCAGGACCGGCCGGTCTACCGGGTGAGGCTCACGGGGCAGACGCAACATCGGCTCCTCGGTAGGTGGCACACGAGGCGTCCGCACACGGCCGCCTCCGACGGCCTGCATCGTCGCAGTGCCGGCCCTGAGATCAAAGACCCGAAATCCGGCGCACGGGCACCTGACAGGTGGGACGGTCGTGCGCTCCTGGTCAGATCTGGTTCATGGTGGCAGTGTCCTGCCGTGATGCAACGAGACCTGGTGACCTGGCGAGATGACCTGCGGAAGGCGGTCGCGTCCGCGGTGCTCGACTTCGAGGACCGCTACGGATACCCGCCCGGTGAGAACGCCGTCAGTGAGCCCTCGACGACCTCTGCCGCGCTGATCGCCGCCGCCCGTCCCGCCATCCCCGCTGCCCTTGCCGACCTGTACGCGGTGGTTGACGCCGTCGACCTGGCCGACATCGACAACGGGTTCTTCCTGCACAGCGCCTCCCACGTGGTCCACGTCCACGAGGCACGGGACCTCTGGCACGTACGTGGCAGCCACGACGCCGACGTCGTCGTATTCGCCAGCGACGGCGGCGGCACGCAGTACGCGCTGGCGACGCCGGGCGGCTCGCCCGTCTACCGGCTCCCTCCCGACCTCGTCCTCGACGGCGTCTACACCTCGGAGGACCCGCGCTTCGACGTAGTTGCCCCGGACCTGGCCACCTTCCTCGACCGCCTGCTCCAGGACGTGAAGAGGTTCGCCGCGTCGGGCACGCGTCGGTAGCCTCGCGCGGTGACGTCTGCTGATCGGGAAGGCTGGTCGTTCGCCACCGCACGGGTCCCGGCCGATTTCGGCGCTGCGATCCACCCGCTCACACCCGGCGTGCAGCACGCCTGGAGCGGCGAGGAGACCCTGTGCGGCCTCGTCGAGGATCAGATCGAGTTGTACCGGCACCTCTTCGGCGGCGAGGACGACGCGGCCTGCCCGACCTGCCGGCAGCAGGCCGCCGCCGCCCCGACCCGGCCTTGCGCACAGGAACGCCTGCACGACCGGGTGCTGGTGACTGCGGCGGGGCCGATGCGCGAGGAGCTGCTCGACGCTCTGCGCCGAGGCGCCCGGATCAAGCTGTGGATCAACGGTCCTGCCGTCACCCTGGCCAGGCACTACGCCCGGCTGGACCAGATCGTCGAGGGTGGCCCCGCCGTGGTCGCGGCACTTGGCGTCGACGGATCGGTCGGGCTTGCCCGGGTTGAGCACGGGCCGTGGCAGTTCATCGTCGTCCTGCCCGACCACGGGCCGCCCCGGATCGCTCGCGCAACGGCCGACCGGTAGGCACCTGCCTCCACCACCGGGCACGTGGCCTCGCACGACGCATGGCATGAGCGCGAGGAAATGCCGGACTCGGAGGAGCGCACCGGGCCGTACTCAGACGTTGAAGCGGGCTGCTGTCACCAACTCCGCTCGCCGCCTGACAAGTCCTCAGCCCAAGAAAGCACCTGGAGGACTGCGGCTTGAGTCAGCCCCTCTGCCGGATCGACATCGACCAACAGCGTCGGTGCCTTGCGACCCTCGGCCCAGGCACGCGCCTCCGGCGTCAACGCATCGTCGATCCACACCGCAGGTCGTGCGCCGACATAGCTGGCGATGGCAGGCACCTTCTCCCGTGGCTCGAACGGGATCGGAGGAAAGCCGATCACGGGTAGCTGTGGAAGCTGTAGCACCGGCGCGAGAAGTCGGTTCGCCTCGGCGCCCCACCCGGTTGCCCACGCCATCTCGAACCGGTCACCCAGTTCCCGAAGCCAGGCCACGTGAGCGCGGCACAGTCGTACCGGCTCCTCGTCAGGGAAGAAGTCGAACTCCTCGTAGCCAGATGGACACCGGTCGGCCCCGAACGGGTTCAGAACCCCGTCGACGTCCAGCAGGAGAAGAGGCAGACCGCGTGACATGGCTGCCACGATACGATCCGGAGCACACGCCGACTCGTCCGTCGGTGTGCCCCAGAGCGCGAGACCAACGTGCTGACCTGCGGGAACAGGCTGGATTCAGACGTTGAAGCGGAACTCCACCACGTCGCCGTCCTGCATGACGTACTCCTTGCCCTCGATCCGGACCTTGCCGGCGGCCTTGGCCGCCGCCATCGATCCGGCCTCGACCAGGTCGTTGTAGGAGACCACCTCGGCCTTGATGAAGCCGCGCTGGAAGTCGCTGTGGATCACCCCGGCGGCCTCCGGCGCGGTCGCGCCGACCGGGACGGTCCAGGCCCGCGCCTCCTTGGGGCCGGCCGTCAGGTACGTCTGGAGCCCGAGCGTCCGGAAGCCCACCCGGACGAGCTGGTCCAGGCCCGGCTCGGACTGCCCGATCGACTCCAGCAGCTCGCGGGCCTCGTCCTCGGGCAGGTCCACCAGCTCGGACTCGATCTTGGCGTCCATGAAGACCGCCTCGGCGGGCGCGACCAGGCCACGCAGCTCGTCGAGGAACTCGGCGTTGCCCAGCTCGGCCTCGTCGACGTTGAAGACGTAGAGGAACGGCTTGGTGGTGAGCAGGTGCAGCTCACGCAGGTGTTCCAGCTCGACCTTGGCGGCGGCGGCGCCCGCGTACAGGGTCACGCCGTTGTCGAGGACCTCGACCGCCTTCTTGGCTGCCTCGACGGCGGCGGCCCGGTCCTTGCGGAGCTTGGCCTCCTTCTCCAGCCGGGGCAGCGCCTTCTCCAGCGTCTGGATGTCGGCCAGGATCAGCTCGGTGTTGATCGTCTCGATGTCGTCGGCCGGGGAGACCTTGCCGTCGACGTGCACCACGTTCGGGTCGGAGAAGGCGCGCACCACCTGGCAGATCGCCGAGGCGTCGCGGATGTTGGCGAGGAACGCGTTGCCCCGGCCCTGCCCCTTGGACGCGCCGCGGACCAGGCCGGCGATGTCGACGAAGGAGACGGGCGCCGGCAGCACCTTCTGCGAGGAGAAGATCTCGGCCAGCTTGGCCAGCCGCTCGTCGGGCAGCCCGACCACGCCGACGTTCGGCTCGATGGTGGCGAACGGGTAGTTCGCGGCGAGCACGTCGTTCTTGGTCAGCGCGTTGAACAGGGTGCTCTTGCCCACGTTGGGCAGGCCG
This sequence comes from Micromonospora sp. LA-10, assembly GCF_051853095.1. Taxonomy (NCBI): domain Bacteria; kingdom Bacillati; phylum Actinomycetota; class Actinomycetes; order Micromonosporales; family Micromonosporaceae; genus Micromonospora; species Micromonospora sp. LA-10. The sequence goes on along the minus strand of NZ_CP195710.1, from coordinate 4,584,744 downwards.
ACGATGCCGATGGTGAGACTCACGACGACCCAGCTTACGCGCCTCGCCGGCACCGCCGGGCAGGCAGGTACGCGAAGCCGGTCACTGCGGCGCGGCGGACAGCAGGCGCGGCTCGATCCGCGTCTCCCGGGCGGTGCCGTCCTCGGCGCGGACCAGCTCGTACGCGGCCACGCCCGGCCGGTCGGCCACCGCCTCGGCCAGCCGGGTCCCCCGGTAGATCAGCCCGACGCCGTCGTCGGTGCAGTGGCTCGCCGGCAGCGTGCCGTCGGCGACCAGCCGGTGCATCAGCGGCCGCCGCTGCTCCTCGCTGTCGTAGTGCACGCCGTTGCCGTACGGCAGCCAGCCCAGCCCTTCGGTGAAGGGCCGCAGCGTCGGGCCGTAGCTGTCGGTGGCGCCGCCGGTGTGCCAGCAGATCGAGCCCGCAGAGACCCCGCCGAGCACCACACCTGCCTGCCAGCACTCGTGCAGGATCTCCGGCAGGCCGTGCACCCGCCAGACCGCGCACAGGTTCGCCACGCTGCCGCCGCCGACCCAGATGACGTCCTGCGCGAGCAGGTGGGCGCGGATGTCATCGACGTTCGGCATCGGGTAGAGCGCCAGGTGGGAGGCGCGGAACCGGGTGCCGGCGAAGGCGCCGTAGAAGACGGTGAACCCGGTCGGCTGGTCCCCGGTGGCCTGGCCGAGGTAGCAGACGCGGGGCGCGTCACCGGCCCCGGCCAGCTCGGCCATCAGGTCGAACAGGGCGCTGGGCCGGGCGTCCCACGGGCCGCGGCGCCGGCCGGCGAAACCCATGCTGGTGGCGACGATCGTCGGTTCAGTGGCGGGCACTGGCGTCCTTCCTGCCGATGACAGTGACGATCATTGTGCCGGATCAGAGGCGTCGGCCGCGGCGAGCAGCGTACGCAGCAGGTCGGCCAGCCGGTCCTGGTCGGCCGGGGGCAGCGCGTCGAGGATGCGCCGCTGCACCGCGAGCCCGGCCTCGGCGGACTCCTCGACCACCCGGCGACCGGCGTCGGTGAGTGTGACCCGCAGCGCCCGCCGGTCGGCCGGGTCCGGCGAGCGGCGTACCAGGCCGGCTCGTTCGAGGCGGTCGAGCCGCCCGGTCATGCCGCCGGAGGTGAGCATCAGCGAGGCGGTGAGCGACTTCGGCGCCAGCGTGTACGGCTGGCCGGAGCGGCGCAGCGCGGCGAGCACGTCGAACTCGCCCCGGCCGATGCCCCAGGCCGCGTACACCTTCTCCTGCCGGTCGCCGACCAGCCGGGCCAGCCGGTAGATGCGGCCGAACACGGCCATCGGCTCGGGCCGCATGCCGGGCCGCTCCCGTTGCCACTGCTCGACGATCGCGTCCACCTCGTCGCCTGTCACGGCTGCCGATTGTGCCCCACGTCCCACTTCCGCTTTTCGCTCGGGCCTGATTAGCTTAGCGCTAAGATACTTAGAGACAAGGAAGAGGCTTCTATGAACCCTCGTTGGACCGACGTCGCGCTCACCGCCGCCGCCCCCGTCACCTGGGGCACCACCTACCTGGTGACCGCCGAACTCCTGCCCCCGGACCGGCCGCTCTGGGCCGGCGCGATTCGGGCTCTCCCGGCCGGGCTGCTGCTGCTCGCGTTGACCCGGAGACGACCACACGGCGTCTGGTGGGGACGCGCCGCCCTGCTCGGCGCGCTCAACATCGGGGTGTTCTTCCCGCTGCTCTTCCTCGCCGCGTACCGGCTGCCCGGCGGCACCGCCGCCGTGCTCGGCGCCGCGCAGCCACTGCTCGTCGCGGTGCTCACGGTGGCCCTGCTCCGCGACCGTCCCACCCGGCCGGCGCTGGTCGCCGCCGTGGCCGCCCCGCTCGGCGTCGCCCTCGTGGTGCTGCGTCCCGGCGCCGGCCTCGACCCGCTCGGCGTCGCCGCCGGCCTCGCCGGGGCCGTGGCGATGGCGGCCGGGCTGGTGCTCACCCGCCGCTGGGGCCGGCCGCCCGGCGTGGGCGTCCTGGCCGCGACGAGCTGGCAGCTCGTCGCCGGTGGCCTGATGATCGTGCCGGTCGCCGCCACCGTCGAAGGCGCGCCGCCCGTGCCCGACGGGCCGGCACTGCTCGGGTACGCGTGGCTCGGGCTGGCCGGCACCGCGCTGGCGTACGTGCTGTGGTTCCGTGGCGCCGCGCGGCTGCCGGTGGCCCGGGTGTCGGTGCTCGGCGCGTTGAGCCCGCTCACCGCGGCGACCATCGGCTGGGCGGTGCTCGGCGAGGCGCTGGATCCGGTCCAGCTCGCCGGGTTCGCGGTGGCAGTGGCGGCGATGGTGCTCGCCCAGCTGCCGGACCGGAGGGCGGCCGCACTCAGCCGTCAGCCGGCCCGCAGCCGGCGCCAGTCCTCCGGCCACGGGTCGGCGGCCACGCCCTCGGGCAGCGCACCGGCCGGCAGTTGCGCCGCGGCGGCCAGCGGCAGCGTGAACCGGTGCGCGGCGGCGGGCCCCGCCTCGTACGACCGGTCGAGCAGCCACCGCACCTCGTCGGCGGTCCAGCCCAGGCCGGAGCGGGCGGCGATCTCCCGGACCAGCCGCAGGCCGACGCGGGTGTCGTCGTCGTAGAAACGCATGCACCAGTGGTGCGCCCACATGCCGAGCGCGCGCAGCCCTTCGGGGTCGAGCGAGCCGGCCAGCCGGCCGCAGGCGGTGTCGGGGAACGGGCGACCGGGGTCACCGGCCCGGTCGCGCTCGATCGCGCCGTACGCGGCCGGCGCCACCATCCTCATCCGCTCGTAGAAGCCCTGCACCACCGCGGCGTCCAACGGTGCTCGCCCCGATCGCATCAGCGGACACCCCGCCCGGCCACGCTCGCCATGCCCCGCACCTTTTCTTGAGTTGGTGGCGGGACCGTACCGACCACTTACGACACTTTCTCGGGTCCGCCGATCATGATCCACGCCATCTCGCCGAGGTGGCGGCATCCGGGAACCGGGGATACCGCCACCTCCCCGAGCCGGCGCGACTGCCACCTGTCATGTCCGAATCCCGCCAGCCGCGCCGGGGGTTCGCGAGGCAGGATCGAGGGCATGGAGCTGGACTTTGAACGGTGTTACCGGGCCGTCGACAGCCGCGACCCGCGGTTCGACGGCTGGTTCTACACCGGCGTGACGTCGACCGGGATCTACTGCCGGCCGTCCTGTCCGGCGATGACGCCGAAGCGGCAGAATGTCCGCTTCTTCCCGTCGGCCGCCGCCGCGCAGGGAGCCGGGCTGCGGGCGTGCCGCCGGTGCCGGCCGGACGCGGCACCCGGCTCCCCGCAGTGGGACGTCCGGGCCGACCTGGTCGGCCGGGCCATGCGGTTGATCGCCGACGGCGTGGTCGACCGCGACGGGGTGCCCGGGCTGGCCGGCCGGCTGGGCTACACCGAGCGGCACCTGCACCGGATGCTCCAGGCCGAGCTGGGCGCAGGCCCGCTGGCGCTGGCCCGGGCACAGCGCGCACAGACCGCCCGGATCCTCATCGAGACCACCGGTCTCGGCCTGGCCGAGGTGGCCTTCGCCGCCGGGTTCGGCAGCGTCCGGCAGTTCAACGAGACGGTCCGTGAGGTCTACGGCGGCACCCCGTCCGAGCTGCGCGCCGGGCGACGCGGCCCGGCCTCGGCCACCGGCGCGGGCACGCTCTCGCTGCGGCTGGCATACCGGCCGCCCCTGCACGCGGGCGCGCTGCTGGACTTCCTCACGCTGCGCGCGCTGCCCGGCGTCGAGGTGGTCCGCGACGGCACGTACCACCGGGCGCTGCGCCTGCCGCACGGTCCCGGCACGGTGGCGCTGACCCCGTCCGACGGGCACGTGGCCGCCACGCTGAGGCTGGCCGACATGCGTGACCTGGCCCCCGCGGTGGCCCGGTGCCGCCGCCTGCTCGACCTGGACGCCGACCCGGTCGCGGTGGACGCCACACTGGCCGCCGACCCGGCGCTGGCCCCGGCGGTCGCGGCCGAGCCGGGCGTCCGGCTCCCGCACGCGGTCGACGGCTTCGAGCTGGCCGTCCGCGCCGTCGTGACCCAGCAGGTCTCGCTGAGTTCGGCGCGGACCACGCTCACCCGCCTGCTCTCCGCCACCCGGGCCGCGAGCGGCGCGGGCACCGACGATCCGGCGGACGGCCTGGTGGCGTTCCCGGGTCCGGCCGACGTGCTCGCGGCGCCGGACCCGGCGTTCCGGATGCCGGCGGCCCGCCGGGAGACGATCCGGGCGCTGGCCCGCGCCGTCACCGACGGAAAGCTGGACCTGGAACCCGGGGGCGACCGGGAGGAGACGGTCCGGCTCCTGGCCGAGGTGCCCGGCGTCGGCCCGTGGACCACCGGCTACCTGGCCATGCGCGCACTCGGCGACCCCGACGTCGCCCTCACCACCGACCTGGGCGTACGCCGCGGCGCAACCGCGCTCGGCCTGCCCGACACCCCGAAGACCCTGCTCGCGTACGCCGACCGCTGGCGCCCCTGGCGGTCCTACGCGACGATCCGACTCTGGAGAGCAGCATGAACACTGTGGACAGCACCGTCATCGACACACCCGTCGGCCCGTTGAGCGTGCTCGCCGGCCCCGACGGCGCGGTACGCGCGGCCGGCTTCACGCCCGACCCGGCGGCCCTGGCGCCGTTGACCCACCTCAGCCTGCGCGGCGACCTGCGGGAGCGGGCCGACCTCGGGCCGGTGACCGCCGCCGTCCGGGCCTACCTGGACGGAGACCTCGCCGCGATCGACGCGATCCCGGTGGAGCAGCACAGCGGCGGGCTCTTCCTGACGCACGCCTGGCAGGTGCTGCGCGACGTCAAGCCCGGCGATCCGGTCACCTACACCGGGTTCGCCGCGCTGGCCGGGCGGCCCGCCGCGGTCCGCGCCGCCGCGGCGGCCTGCGCGCGCAACGCGGCAGCGCTCTTCGTGCCCTGTCACCGGGTGCTGCGCACCGACGGCACGCTCGGCGGCTACCGCTGGGGCCTGCCCGTGAAGAAGTGGCTTCTCGGGCATGAGGGACGGGTGACGGCTAGCTGACAGCGGAAACGTCACCCCTGGCCGCTACCGTCGGGTAGTGCCCGCGCCCAGCGACGGCAACCCCGCGGCGCATATCGACGCCCGGTCCCAGCCCCTGCGCAACCTCTGGCGGCTGCGGCCCTACCTGCGCCCGTACGCGACGGAGTTCGCCTGGCTGCTGGTGGCGGCGCTCGCGGCCACCGCGGCGAGCCTGGCCGTTCCGCTCGTGGTGCAGCGGGTGGTCGACGGGCCGGTGGCCCGGCACGACGAGGCCGGGCTGCTGCGGCTCGGCGGCCTCGCGCTGCTGCTCGGGCTCGCCGAGGCGGTCCTCATCTTCATCCGCCGCTGGACCCAGTCGTCGTCCTCGGTGGGTATGGAGGCGGCCATCCGCGCCGACATCTACGCCCACCTGCAACGGCTCCCCGCCGGCTTCCACGACCGCTGGCAGTCCGGCCAGCTGCTGTCCCGGATCACCAGCGACCTCTCGGTGATCCGGCGGTTCCTCTCCTTCGGGCTGCTGTTCCTCGTCCTCAACCTGATCACCTACGTCGCGGTGGTGGTGCTGCTGATCCGGCTGCACCCCTGGCTGGGGTCGCTGGTCGCGGCCAGCGCCGTACCGCTGTTCCTGATCAGCCGCCGCTTCGCCCGGCACTACCACGCGGCGTCACGCCGGATGCAGGACCAGCAGGGCGACGTCGCCACGCTCGTCGAGGAGACCGCGCAAGGGCTGCGCACCATGCGGGCGTACGGGCGGGGGCCGGAACTGGCGGCCCGGTTCACAGTTGGCGCGCGCCGACTGCACGACACCGGGATCGGCAAGGCGCGGCTGCTGGCCCGTACCTCGGCGCTGTTCGACCTGGTGCCCAACCTGACCCTCGGGGCGGTCCTGGTCACCGGCGCGGCCGCGGTCGCCGAGGGCGCGCTGTCCATGGGAGAGCTGGTCGCGTTCGTCAGCCTTCAACTCATGCTGATCTGGCCGGTGCAGTCGCTCGGCTGGATCATCGCCAACGGTCAGGAGGCCGCCACCGCCGCCGACCGGATCCAGGAGGTGCTCGACACCCGGCCCACGATCGTGGACGCGCCGCACGCCCGGTCGCTGGAGCGCGCCGACGTACGCGGCCGGCTCCGCTTCGAGGGCGTCACCTTTCGCTATCCGGGCACCCCGGCGCCGGTGCTGCACGACCTGGACCTGACCGTCGAGCCGGGCGAGACGATGGCGCTCGTCGGCGTCACCGGCTGCGGCAAGAGCACGCTGCTGTCGCTCGTCCCCCGGCTGCACGAGGTGACCGGCGGCCGGGTCACCGTCGACGGGCGTGACGTGCGTGACCTGCGGCTCGGCTCGCTGCGCCGGCTGGTCGGGGTGGCGTTCGAGGAGCCGACCCTGTTCTCCATGTCGGTCTGGGAGAACCTGACGCTGGGGCGGCCGGACGCGGGCGAGGAGGAGGTTCGGGCGGCGCTGGCGCTGGCGCAGGCGGACTTCGCGTACGAGCTGCCCTGGGGGCTTGCCACCCGGGTCGGTGAACAGGGGCTGTCGCTGTCCGGCGGGCAGCGGCAGCGACTCGCGCTGGCCCGCGCGGTGCTCGGGCGGCCCGCCCTGCTGGTGCTCGACGATCCGCTCTCCGCGCTCGACGTGCACACCGAGGCGCTGGTGGAGACGGCGCTGCGCCGGGTGCTGCGGGAGAGCCGCACCACTGCGCTGCTGGTGGCGCACCGCCCGTCGACGGTGGCGCTGGCGGACCGGGTGGCGCTGCTGGACGGCGGCCGGATCGTCGCCGTCGGCACCCACTCGGAGCTGCTGGCCCGGGTACCGGCGTACCGGGCGGTGCTCTCCGCCGAACCGGAGCGCCATTCCGGCGGCGTCGGTCTGGTGCGCTCGTGACCGGCGGCGCGCCGCGGGTGCCCCGGCCCCGCGACGCGCCGCGCGACACCGGCGTGCGCGCCGCCGGGCACCGGACGGCGCAGGGCGCGACCGGCGCACGTCATGACGACGCGAACGGCGCCGGCAGCACCGGCGGACGCGACGACCTGTCCCGCTGGCGCGGCCGGGCCACCGACCCGGACGCCGACCGCAGCCGCGCCGAGGACTCCTCCCCCGCGGCGGTGACCCGGCTCCGCGCCCGCAGCCGGCTGCTGCTGCGGCAACTGCTGCGCCCGCACCGGCGCGCGCTGGGGCTGGCGGTGGCGCTGCTGCTGGCCCAGAACGCCGCCGCGATGTCCGGGCCGTACCTGGTGATGCTCGGCATCGACCGGTGCATCGGGCCGCTGCGCGCCGGTGATCCCGGCCCGCTGATCGCGGTCGCCGCCGCGTTCGTCGTCGCCACCGCCGTCGAGTACGCGGCCCGGCGCGCGTTCCTCACCCTGGCCGCCCGGATCGGCCAGGCCGTCCTGCTGGACCTGCGACGCCGGGTGTACGGGCATTTCCTCCGCCTCGACGTCGGGTTCCACGAGCGCTACACCTCCGGCCGGATGGTGTCCCGGTTGACGAGCGACCTGGAGTCGATCGCCGAGCTGGTCGACGGGGGCATCGACAAGCTGGTGATGGCTGGGCTGTCGGTGCTGTCCGTGGCGGGCATCCTGCTCTGGCTGGACCCGCCGCTGGCGGCGGTGACGCTGCTCGCCTTCCCGTTCCTGTTCGTGCTGTCGCGCTGGTTCGCTCGCGCCTCGGCGGGCGCGTACCGGCGTACCCGGGAAGCGGTGGCGCTGGTCATCGTGCACTTCGTCGAGTCGCTGCGCGGGATCCGGGCGGTGCAGGCGTACCGGCGGGAGCCCCGTAACGAGCGCATCTTCGCGGCTGTGAACGACGACTACCGGCGCTCCAGCCTGCGGGCGTTCCGGCTGATCGCGATCTACTCGCCGGGCATCCGGCTGATCGGCAACCTGACCACGGCGGTGGTGCTCGGGTACGGCGGGTGGCGGGTGCTGGGCGGCGGCGTGGAGGTGGGCGTGCTCGCCGCGTTCCTGCTCTACCTGCGCCGGTTCTTCGAGCCGATGGAGGAGCTGAGCCAGTTCTACAACGCGCTCCAGTCGGCGACAGCGGCGCTGGAGAAGCTGGCCGGGGTGCTGGACGAGCGGCCGGCGGTGGCCGAGCCGGCGGACCCGGTGCCGCTGCCGGCCGGGCCGCCGCGCGGGGCGGTGACGTTCCGCGCCGTCGACTTCGGCTACCGCCGGCAGACGCCGATCCTGTCCGGCCTGGACCTGACCGTGCCGCCCGGGCAGACCGTGGCGCTGATCGGGCCGACCGGCGCCGGGAAGTCCACTGTCGCGAAGCTGCTGGCCCGGTTCCACGACCCGGACGCGGGCACTGTCGACCTGGACGGGGTGGACCTGCGCGACCTGGCCGACGCCGAGCTGCGCCGGGCGGTGGTGCTGGTGACCCAGGAGACCCACCTGTTCAGCGGGTCCGTGGCCGACAACATCCGGTTCGGGCGGCCGGACGCCGACGACGAGGCGGTGGTCGCGGCCGCGCGGGCGATCGGCGCGCACGACTTCATCGCCGCGCTGCCCGACGGGTACGCCACCGACGTGCACCGGCGCGGCGGCCGGCTCTCCGCCGGGCAGCGGCAGCTCGTCGCGTTCGCCCGGGCGTTCCTCGCCGACCCCCGGGTGCTGATCCTGGACGAGGCGACCTCGTCGCTGGACGTGCCGACCGAACGGCTGGTGCAGCGGGCCCTGCACAGCGTGCTGCGCGACCGCACCGCGCTGGTCATCGCCCACCGGCTCTCCACCGTGGAGACCGCCGACCGGGTGCTGGTGCTCGACGGCGGCCGGATCGTGGAGGACGGACCGCCGGCCGAGCTGATCGCGGCCGACGGCCGCTACGCCGCGCTGCACCGCCAGTGGCGCGACTCGCTGCTGTGACTCTCCCCTGCGCGGGGTGGGGAAAGTCGTGGAGCGGCCCGGCCCGGCTGCCTACCATCGGCTGATGACCGACACGACGAGGAGCGCCCGCGACGGCGTCCCCGAGCGTCCGAGCCTGGACGGACTCGAGGAGACCTGGGCCCGCCGCTGGCAGTCCGACGGCACGTACGCGTTCGACCGCACGAAGGAGCGGTCGGACGTATACGCGATCGACACTCCCCCGCCGACCGTGTCGGGCGAGCTGCACATGGGGCACGTCTTCTCGTACACGCACACCGACACGGTGGCCCGGTTCCAGCGGATGCGCGGGCGTACCGTCTTCTACCCGATGGGCTGGGACGACAACGGGCTGCCCACCGAACGTCGGGTGCAGAACGTGTACGGCGTGCGCCCCGACCCGGCGCTGCCGTACGACAGCGGCTGGCGCCCGCCGACCGCGCCGGTGGGCGACGCGGCCCGGAAGAACCCGACAGCGATCTCCCGGCGCAACTTCATCGAGCTGTGCGAACTGCTCACTGTCGAGGACGAGAAGGCGTTCGAGGCGCTGTGGCGGCGGCTCGGGCTGTCCGTGGACTGGTCGCTGACGTACACCACGATCGGGTCGGCGGCCCGCGCGGCCAGCCAGCGCGCGTTCCTGCGCAACCTCGCGCGGGGTGAGGCGTACCAGGCCGAGGCGCCGACGCTGTGGGACGTCGGGTTCGGCACCGCCGTCGCGCAGGCGGAACTGGAGGACCGGGAGCGGCCCGGCGCGTATCACCGGCTGCGGTTCACCGGCCCGGACGGCCGCGAGGTGCTGATCGACACCACCCGGCCGGAGTTGCTGCCGGCCTGCGTGGCGCTGGTCTGCCACCCCGACGACGAGCGCTACGCGGACCTGGTCGGCGCGGCTGCGCGTACCCCGGTGTTCGGGGTCGAGGTGCCGGTGCGCGCGCACCCGCTGGCGGACCCGGCCAAGGGCACGGGCATCGCGATGGTCTGCACGTTCGGTGACCTGACCGACGTGACCTGGTGGCGTGAGCTGCGGCTGGACACCCGGGTGGTGATCGGCCGGGACGGGCGGCTGCTGCCGGAGCCGCCGGCCGGCGTGCCGGCGGAGCCCTACGCGGCGCTGGCCGGGCAGACCGTCAACGGCGCCCGGCGGACGCTGGTGGAACTGCTGGCCGACGCGGGCGACCTGGTCGGCGAGCCGCGCCCGATCACCCACCCGGTGAAGTTCTACGAGCGCGGCGACCGGCCGCTGGAGATCGTCTCGACCCGGCAGTGGTATCTGCGCAACGGCGGCCGGGACGCCGACCTGCGCGAGGAGCTGCTGGCCCGGGGACGGGAGCTGCGCTGGGTGCCGGAGCACATGCGGCACCGGTACGAGCACTGGGTGGGCGGTCTCACCGGTGACTGGCTGGTCAGCCGGCAGCGGTTCTTCGGCGTGCCGGTGCCGGTGTGGTACCGGCTCGACGACACTGGCGAGCCGGACTGGTCCCACCCTCTCACACCGGACGAGGCGACGCTCCCGATCGACCCGAGCAGCGAGTCGCCGCCCGGATACGAGGAGTCGCAGCGTGGCGTGCCCGGCGGTTTCACCGGCGACCCGGACGTGCTGGACACCTGGGCCACCTCGTCGCTGACCCCGCAGATCGTCGGCGGCTGGGAGACCGACCCGGACCTGTTCGCCCGGGTCTTCCCGATGGACCTGCGCCCGCAGGGGCACGACATCATCCGCACCTGGCTGTTCGCCACAGTGGCCCGCGCCCACCTGGAGCACGGCGCGCTGCCCTGGCACACGGCTGTGCTCTCCGGCTGGATCCTCGACCCGGACCGCAAGAAGATGTCGAAGTCCAAGGGGAACGTGGTCACGCCGATGGCGCTGCTGGAGCAGCACGGCTCGGACGCGGTGCGCTACTGGGCCGCCAACGGCAAGCCGGGCACGGATCTCGCCTTCGACCCGGCCCAGGTCAAGGTGGGCCGCCGGCTGGCCACCAAGCTGCTCAACGCGTCGCGGTTCGCGCTCGGGCTGGGCGCCGCCGACGCGCTGCGGGCCGCGGCGACCCAACCGCTGGACACCGCGATGCTCGCCGAACTGTCCGGCGTGGTCGCGACCGCGACCACCGCCTTCGACGGGTACGACCACACGGCCGCCCTGATGGCCACGGAGGCGTTCTTCTGGCGGTTCTGCGACGACTACATCGAGTTGGTGAAGGAGCGCGCCTACGGCACCGGGCCGGCGGCCGACTCGGCCCGGGCGGCGCTGGCGACCGCGCTGTCGGTGCAGTTGCGCCTGTTCGCGCCGGTGCTGCCGTTCGTCACCGAGGAGGTCTGGTCGTGGTGGCGGTACGGCTCGGTGCACCGCGCGCCGTGGCCGACCACGTACGAGGTGGGCCGCGCGACGCAGGCGCCGGGCGACCCGGAGCTGCTGCGGCTGGCCGCGGACGCGCTGGGTCAGGTGCGCCGCGCCAAGTCGGAGCGGAAGCTGTCGATGAAGGCGGACGTGCCGCTGGCCGAGGCGCTCGGACCGGCGGCGGTGCTCGACCAGCTCGGCACGGTCGCCGACGACCTGCGCGCGGCGGGCCGGATCGCGAAGCTGGACCTGCTGCCCGACCGCACCACCGAACTGGTCATCGCCTGCGCGTTCTGACCACCGCCGGCGATGTAAGGAAGGGCCCCTTCTACAACGCCTGGCGTTGTAGAAGGGGCCCTTCTTAACACCCCGGAGGGCCAGCCGGGCCGGCCCTTCGGGGTGCATGCCTCAGTCGGCGGCGCAGGCCGCCTTGAGCTTGTCCCGGGCGGCGGTGAGATCCGCCCTGCCCGGCGCCTTGCCCGGCGCCTTGGCCCAGGCGTCGGCGAGGTCGGTCATCTCGGTCGCGACGCCCTTCACCGCGCTGTTCACCTCGTCGCTGTTGGTGAAGGCGTGCGTGTAGAGCATCGCCGCGCCCGCCGAGTACTGCGCGCTGACCGCGGAGTGGCCGGCCGGCGGGCCGATCTTCTCCGCCTCGGCCACCTCCTTCAGCGCGGCCGTGATGTCCTTCTCCGCCGTCGCGCAGGTGGTTTTGGTGGCGGCGTCGAGACCCGCCGGAGCCGGCGTCACCGGCGGCACGGACGTGGCGGCCGGCGCGGAGGGCGCCGCCGACCCGGCCGAGGGCGTGTCGTCGCCGTCGCCGCAGCCGGACATGACGATCATCGCCACCGCGGCCGGAGCGAGCAGGGCGAGTCGAGCTGAACGCAAGGTGTTCTCCCCGTGTCGGTGTCGTGGCCGCCGCAAACTAGCAGACCGGACACGGCAGGGCGGAACCCGTTTTCCGGCGTTCGTGCCGGAAAACGGGTCCCGCGCCGGGCTCAGCTCGTCTCGCCGGCCACGCTGAACGAGCGCAGGCGGTCGATCGCCAGCACCGTGAAGCCGACCGCCACCAGCGCGGTGAGCACCGCCGCGACCGGCACCGAGACACTGGTGCCGAGCAGCGGCGTCGGCGCCATCCGGTCGGCCAGGGCGATCACCCACTGCTGGATCGACAACACCCGGGTGCCGCCGACGAACCGGCCGAGCAGGCCCTCCCAGATCAGCACGTAGACCAGGCCGAGCAGCACCGGCCGCCGGGTCACCAGGCTCAGCGCCAGGAACAACGCCGAGTACGCCAGCGCGCCCGCCGCCGAGGCGACGACCAGCGCGAGTCCGAGGCGTACCGAATCGGCGAGCACGCCCGCGACGTAAATCGGGACGCCGACGGTGACCGCCGTGACGCCGGCCGCGACCGCCAGCTTCGGCAGCACGATCTGCCAGCGCGGCAGCGGCTTGGTGAGGATGTGCACGACGGTGCCGTCATCGATCTCCGCGCCGAGCACGCCGGTGCCCACGATCAGCGCCACCACCGGCAGCACCACCGCCAGGCCGAGGCCGACGAGAACCGGCGGGCCCCACTGGCCCGGGTCGACGCCGAGCGACCGGCAGAGCACCGCCAGGCCGATCAGGACCAGCGGCAACGGCAGCAGCATGAGGAACCGGCTCCGGCCGAACAGGCCGCGCGCGGTGATCCAGGTGACTGTCGACATCATGCCTCCACCAGATACGAGAAGACGCTCTCCAGCGACTCGTCCTCCGGCAGCAACTGCCGGACCCGGATGCCGTGCCGGAGCGCGATCCGGGGCAGGGCCCGGGTGAACGCGCCGTAGTCGCCGGCCTTGACGGTCAGGCCGGTACGGCCCAGCTCGACACCGGAGACCGACGCCTCGGCCATCAGCGCCACCGCCAGCGCCCGGTCGTCGGTGGAGCGGACCGCGAACACGTGCGGCCGGTTGGTCATCAGGCGGCGGATGGTCCGGTAGTCGCCGGAGGCGGCCAGCCGGCCGGCGACCATCACCTGGACGGTGCCGGAGACCTGCTCGACCTCCTCCAGGATGTGCGAGCTGAACAGGATGGTCCGACCCGCGTCGCCGAGTCGGTGCAGCAGCGCCATCATGTGCAGCCGCTGGCGCGGGTCCATCCCGTTGAACGGCTCGTCAAGCAGCAGCACCTGCGGGTCGTGCACCAGCGCGGCGGCGACCCGGGTGCGCTGCCGCATGCCCTTGGAGTAGGTGCCGATGCGGCGCGTCTGCGCGTCCTCCATCTCGACCAGCTCGATCGCCCGCTTCGTGGCGGCCTCCGGGTCGGGCAGCCGGTGCAGCTTGGCGCTGGCGAGCACGAACTCGTACGCGCTGAGGAACGTGTGCACCGCCTCGCGCTCGCTGACCAGGCCGAGCCGCCGGTAGACGGCGGGGTTGCGCCAGGTCGGCTCCCCGTCCAGCGTCACCGTGCCGCGCGACGGCGACAGGAAGCCGGCCATCATGTGCAGCAGCGTCGTCTTCCCGGCGCCGTTGGGTCCGAGCAGGCCGGTCACGCCGGGGCCGAGCCGCATGGTGACGTCGTTGACCGCCACCACGTTGCCGTACCAGCGGGAAACACCGGCCAGGTCGAGCGTGCTCGTCGCGGTGGCGGGCGCGCCGGCCGTCGACTGGGTGCTGATCGCCGTCATCGGGCGGCCACCTTCCGGTATCGCAGGAGCAGCAGGCTGACGCAGGCGGCGACCAGCAGCACGGCGACCGCGGCGTAGACCGGCCCGAAGTCGCCGATCGGCATGCCGCCGCCCCGGCCCTGGGTCAGCGCGTCGCCGAGCGCCCAGTTGCCCACGCCGGCGACGAGCGTCGGCGGCGAGGCGAGGAACGCCAGCTCGTTGACGGTTGTCGACGGCAGGATGTTCAGCACGCCGACCACCGGCGTGGTCATCAGGAAGACCGCCACGATGCCGCCGGCGGCGAACGCGCGCTTGCCGGTCAGCGAGGCGACGAGCAGCGCGATCGAGGCGAACACCACCGCCCAGAGCCCGGCGTAGAGCAGCCCGGGCAGCAGGTCGAGCAGCTCGTCCCACACCCCGCGTACGCCCCGGTTCGTGGTGAACGCGGCGCCGAGGAACATCACCAGCTGCGGGCCGCCGAGCAGCAGCCACAGCGAGGTCACCAGCGCCAGCAGCTTGGACAGCGCGTAGTCGCCGCGCGGCAGCGGCCGGGAGAAGTACAGCGGCAGCACGCCGCTGCGCAGGTCGCGGGAGACCAGCTCGGGCGCGGCCACCGCGGCGAAGAAGATGACCAGCCAGCTCATCGCGTCGGCGAACTGGGCGTACGTCATCACCACCTCGCCGATCTGGCTGCGTACCGCGGTGAGCCCGGCGGCCACGACGGTGACCACGGCGACCACCAGCCAGGGGAAGATCTTCGCCTTGGCGCTGCGGCCGAACCCGAAGACGGTACGCACACCGTGCGCGTAGAGCGCGCCGAAGACCTGCCGGCGGCCGAGCCGCGGACCGGTGTAGCGCTGGTAGCCGATGTCGTGGATGACCCCGGTCGCGTCAGACATGGCTGGGCTCCCTCGTGGCGAAGAGCTCGGCCACCCGGTGCCGCCGCTGGTCCAGCCGGTGCAGCGGCAGGTCCAGCTCGGCGACCGCGCCGAGGATCTGGTCGTAGGTGGCGTCGTCGGCGAGCGGGACGAGCAGCAGCCGCCCGTCCCGGGTCACCGGCAGGTCGAGCGCGGCCAGCCGGGCGGCCAGCTCGTCGGTGCCCTCGCTCACCTCGACGGCAAGCACGTCGGTGGCGGTGGTCATGGCGGACACCCGGTCCGCGCGCAGCAGCCGGCCGCCGTCGATGGCGACGAGCGTGTCGCAGATCCGCTCCACCTCGCCGAGCAGGTGCGAGCAGACCACCACCGAGATGCCGAACTCGGTGCCGATCCGGTGGATCAGCGCGAGCATGGCGTCCCGGCCGGCCGGGTCGAGGCCGTTGGTCGGCTCGTCGAGCAGCAGCAGATCGGGATCGTGTACGAGCGCCTGGGCGAGCTTGACCCGCTGCTTCATGCCGGTGGAGTAGCCACCGACGGCCCGGTGCCGCTCCTCGTGCAGACCGACGTGGCGCAGCGCCTCGGAGGCCCGCTCACGGGCGGCGGTGCGCGGCAGGCCGCTGATCCGCCCCAGGTGGGTGACCAACTCGGCGGCGGACAGGTCGGGCGGGAGGGCGTCGTGCTCGGGCATGTAGCCGACCCGGGCGCGGACCGCGGCCGGATCGGTGGTCGGGTCGAGGCCGAGCACCTGCACCCGGCCGCTGGTCGGCGGGAGCAGACCCAGCAGGATCTTGATCAGAGTGGACTTGCCGGCGCCGTTCGCGCCCACCAGCCCGATGATCCCCGGCTCGACCGACACGGTGAGGTCGGCCAGCGCGGTGACCCGGCCTCCGTACGTCTTGGTCAGCGACTCGGTCGCGAGCAGTGTCACGCCGTTCAGCGTAGGACTCCGGCGCCGCGCCGGAGCCCGTCCTGACCCGGGCGATCCCCTGATCCCTCGACTCCGGACCCCCTAGGTGACCGGGGACGGGGTAGCGGCGGCGTGAGGAAACTGCCACCGTGTGTGGCGGAACGGACCGGGCGCCCCGGTCCGATCGGGCCGTAGGGGGCGGTATGAGCGGGGGAACGGACCGGCCGGCGGTGAGCGTCGTGGTGCCCACGTACAACTGCGGGGCCCACCTCGATCCGCTCGTCGCGTCGCTGTCGCGGCAGGGCCTGCCGCCCGGCGGATACGAGGTGATCTTCGCCGACGACGGGTCGACCGACGACACGCCGCGCCGACTGGACGAGCTGGCCGCCGCCGACCCGCAGGTGCGGGTGCTGCACCTGGAGCACTCGGGCTGGCCGTCGCACCCGCGCAACCAGGGGCTGGAGCAGGCGCGCGGCGAGTACGTCTTCTTCGCCGACGACGACGACTGGTTCGGCGACGAGGCGCTGGCCCGCCTGCACGCCTGCGCCCACGACCACGACGCGGACATCGTCATCGGGCGGATGATCGGGCACCGGCGAGGCGTACCGCGGGAGCTGTTCCGGGAGAACCGGTTCGACGCCACGCTGGCGAACGCGCCGCTGGCCGACAGCATGACCTGCCACAAGCTGTTCCGGCGGTCCTTCCTCGACCGGCACGGGCTGCGGTTCCCGGAGGGCCACCCGCGACGTCTGGAGGACCACCGGCTGATGGCGGCGGCCTACCTGCTCGCCGAACGGGTCTGCGTGCTGGCCGACCATCCCTGCTACCACCACGCCCGCCGGGAGGACGCGGGCAACGTCACCGCCACCCGGATGGACCCGGCGGAGTACTACGCGGCGCTGCGGGAGGCGCTGGACATCGTGGACGCCCACCGGCCGCCGGCCGCGGCCCGCCTCCGGCTGCACCGGCGCTGGCTGCGCAAGGAAATGCTGAACCGGTTGCGCGGGCAGGCCCTGCTGAGCGCGCCGGAGCCCTGGGTCGAGCAGGTGGCCGGCGAGGTGGGGCAGCTCGTGAAGGAGCGCATCGCGCCGGAGGCGGTCGCCGGGGTGCCGCCGATGTACCAGGTGATCGCCCATCTCGCCGCGCAGGGGCGTATGGCGGACCTGCGCCGGCTGGCGGAGTGGGAGGTGAGCGTCCGGGCGCACGCCGCTGTCGAGCGGTGGCAGGTGGAGGGACGGACGCTGACCGTCGCCGTCTCCGCCCACCTGCGCGCCGGTGACGAGCCGCTGCGCTTCGACGACCGAGGGCTGCCGGTGCTGCCGGTGGCCGAGGCGACGCCGGACGGTGTCGTGATGCGGGCCGGCGGGGCGAGGACCGACGTGGTGATCCGCCGCCGGGAGACCCGGGAGGAGTTCTTCCTGCCGGTCGACGCCACCACCGAGCCGGCCGCCGACGGCCAGGTCTGCCACCGCAGCACCGCCACCGTCGACTTCGCAACACTCGACGGCGGCCGGGCCCGGGGCACCTGGGAGGTTCGGGCCCGGGTGATCCAGGCCGGGTGGGCCCTGGACGCGAACCTGCCGCTCGTGGTGCGCTGCGCGGCCGACGGCGGTCCGCCCCGGGTGGAGGACCCGCGCCGGCTCCGGGCCCGGATCCGGCGGGCGGTCCGGCGGATCCGTGATCGCACGCTCGGCCGGACGGCGCGCGCCGGCAGCCGTTCGCACGATCGACCGGCGGCGGCCGGCCGGTAAGGATTCGGTGACCCCGGTTCGTCCTCGGCACTCTCGCCGGAACGCGCGATTACCGGGAGGCCGGGTGGCGCTCTCGACCGATCGCCGGTGGGCTGCGAAACTGTGTGCCGGCCGGTGAGTTGGGGGTTCGATGAGCAACGGGTGGCTGCTGCCCGAGGACGTTCTGCGGGATGCGCCGTCGTACGCGCCCAGACCCGCTGAGCTGGCCGATCTCCAGTTGTTGCTGAGTGGGGCGTACGCGCCGCTCACCGGTTTCATGAGCCGGGCCGACCTGACCTCGCTGAGCCGGCGCGGCCGGCTGGCTGACGGCACGCCGTGGCCGGTGCCGGTGACGCTCCAGGTGCCGGCCGCGCTCGCCGACGGGCTCGACCCCGCTGACCCGGCCCGCCGGGCGGTGGTGCTCACCGACGGCGAGGGCGCGCCGGTGGCGGCGATGGACGTGACAGACGTCTGGCCGGGCCGCGAGGGCATGGTGGGCGTCGGTGGCGCCGTACGCCGCCTGGGCGACGGCGGCCACGGGCCGTTCCAGCGCCTGCGGCGCGGCCCCGAGGAGGTACGCGGCCTGCTGCCGCCGGGCCGGGTGCTCGGCGTCTTCGCCGACCGTCCGCTGCACCGCCCGCAACTGGCGCAGATCGCGCACGCGGCGCGCACGCTCGGCGCGCACCTGCTGGTGCTGATCCCGGTGGGCGAGGGATCGAGCGGTGGCCTGCCGTCCGAGGCGCTGGTGCGTACCGTGTTCGCCGCCCGCGACCGGATGCCCCCGGCGACGCTGGTGGCGGTGCCGCTGGCCCGCCGGCGCGACGAGATCAGCGACGCGCTGCTGCGCGCACGGGTCGCCGCCGCGTACGGCGTGACCCACCTGCTGTCCACCGAGGGCATGCTCTCCGGCGCCGGCCTGCGCGTGCTGGTGCCCCGCGAGCTGGCCTACGACAACCGGGACGGGCAGTGGCGCTGGCGCGAGGACATCCCGCCGCGCAACCGCCGGCTGGCGCTGAGCGCGGCGGAGATCGACGACCTGCTGGACCGGGGCTTCCCGCTGCCCGAGTGGCACACCCCGCCGGCGGTGGCGAAGGAACTGGTCCGGGCCCGCCCGCCGCGGCGGTACCGGGGTCTGGTGATCTTCCTGACCGGGCTGTCCGGCTCGGGCAAGTCGACAATCGCCCGGGGCCTGGCCGACGTGCTGCGCGAGCAGGGCGACCGCACCGTCACGCTGCTCGACGGCGACGTGGTACGGCGGGAACTCTCCGCCGGGCTCGGGTTCAGCAAGGCCGACCGGGACCTCAACGTACGCCGGATCGGCTGGGTGGCCGCCGAGATCGCCCGGCACCGCGGGGTCGGCATCTGCTGCCCGATCGCGCCGTACGCGGCGGCCCGCGCCACCGCGCGGGAGATGGCCGACGCGGCCGGCGCGGGCTTCCTGCTGGTGCACGTGGCGACGCCGCTGGAGGTCTGTGAGCAGCGCGACCGCAAGGGCCTGTACGCCCGCGCCCGGGCCGGCCTGCTCACCGGGATGACCGGCATCGACGACCCGTACGAGGAGCCCACCGACGCCGATCTCGTGGTGGACACCTCCGACCTGTCCGTCGAGGAGGCCATCGGCCGGGTGATGGAACACCTCACCGAGACCGGCTGGGTGGAGCCCCGCCTCCAGCCCGCCTGACCGCCCGCCGCGTACCGGCACGTCAGCACCTCCGACCGCCGCCGTCCAGCCTCTGGACGGCGGCGGTGTCGCGTCCCCCCTCATTGCGCGGTAGTGTTCGTCTTTGTTGGAACACGTTCGACCGCGTGGCATCGCGCGGTCGGTGACGCGCGGAGGTGTGCCCGGGATGCTGGCGCGGCAGCGGCAGACGGCGATCCTGGAACGACTGCGTCTCGCCGGTGGCGTCCGGGTCACCGAGCTGGCCGCCGAGTTCGGCGTGTCCGACATGACCATCCGCCGCGACCTGGACACGCTGCACGAGCAGGGCCTGCTCGCCAAGGTGCACGGCGGCGCGACGCCGGCCGGCCCCGGTTCCACCGACGAGCCCGGCTTCCGCGCCAAGGCCGACCGCCAGGCCGCCGAGAAGGCAGCGATCGCCGACCACGCCGCCCGGCTGGTCCGCCCCGGCGCCGCGATCGCGCTCTCCGCCGGCACCACCACCGCCGAGCTGGCCCGGCGGCTCGTCGACGTGCCCGGCCTCACGGTGGTCACCAACTCGCTGCCGGTGGCGGAGGCGCTGCACGTCGGCGGCCGGCCCGACCAGACAGTGGTGCTCACCGGCGGGGTACGCACACCGTCCGACGCGCTCGTCGGCCCGCTCGCCGTGGCCGCGATCGCCGCGCTCCACCTGGACGTGCTCTTTCTCGGCGTGCACGGAATCAGCGAACGGGCCGGGTTCACCACGCCCAATCTGATGGAGGCGGACACGAACCGGGCGCTCGTGGCCGCCGCCGACCGGCTCGTGGTGCTGGCCGACCACACCAAGTGGGGCACCGTCGGCATCTCGTCGATCGTGCCGCTGGACGCGGCAGACGTGCTGGTCACCGACGACCGGTTGGCGCCCGAGGCACGACGGGTACTCGAGGACAGGGTGGGCGAGCTGGTGACGGTGCCCGCGAAGAGGGGGGCGGAGTGAAGCGTACGCAGATCGCGCTGGCCGACGGCCGCGAGCTGATCTACTTCGACGAGCGGGACGACGCGGTCCGCGACCAGCCGGACCGGCGGGACCTGCCCCCTCCCCCGCCCGCCTCACAGCTGCGGTACGACCCGCTGACCGACGAGTGGGTGGCCGTCGCTGTGCACCGGCAGACCCGCACGTTCCTGCCCCCCGCCGACCAGTGCCCGCTGTGCCCGTCCCGGGGTGACCGGCACAGCGAGATCCCGGCGCCCGACTACGACGTGGTCGTGTTCGAGAACCGGTTCCCGTCGCTGAGCCAGCGGGTGGCCGACGAACCGGCCGAGATCACCCCGTTCGCCCCGGTACGGCCCGGGCGCGGCAAGTGCGAGGTGGTCTGCTTCACCGACGACCACAACGCCTCGTTCGCCCGCCTCTCGCCGCAGCGGGTACGCACGGTGCTGGACGCGCTCGCCGACCGCACGACCGCGCTGAGCGCGCTGCCCGGCGTCGAGCAGGTCTTCCCGTTCGAGAACCGGGGCGTGGAGATCGGCGTGACGCTGCACCACCCGCACGGGCAGATCTACGCGTACCCGTTCGTCACGCCGCGCACCCGCGACATGCTGGCCGCCGCCCGGCGGCACGCCGAACGCACCGGGGGCAACCTGTACGCCGACGTGCTGGCCGCCGAGCGCGCCGCCGGGGAGCGGGTGGTGGCGAGCAACGAGCACTGGACCGCGTACGTCCCGGCGGCGGCGCGCTGGCCGTTCGAGGTACACGTGGCGCCGCACCGGCCGGTGCCGGACATCCCGGCGCTCGACGACGCCGAGCGGGACGCGTTCGGGCCGCTCTACCTGGACCTGCTGCGCCGCTTCGACGGGCTGTTCGACATGCCCATGCCGTACATCGCGGCCTGGCACCAGGCGCCGGTCCGGATCGACAGGGAACTGGGCCACCTGCACCTGCAGCTGTTCAGCATCCGGCGGGCCAAGGACAAGCTGAAGTATCTGGCCGGGTCGGAGTCCGGCATGGGCGTGTTCATCAACGACATCGCCCCCGAGCGAGCCGCCGAGCTGCTCCGCGCCGCATGAAAGGAAGGGCCCCCTGTTAACGCCTGCGGTAGAGGAAGGGCCCCTTGTTAACAACCGCGGCCCGGGCATGGGGGCGCGGGGGGCCCGGGACAGGACCCCCCGCAGGGAAGGGACGGCTGGCTGCGCTCAGCAGCCTTGAAGGTCGGCCGGCCGGCGCGCGACCGTGATCCACCTTCCTGGACGCGACTGGCATCTCGTCCACCCTGTCAACGAGAGCGCACCGAGCGAGGTCACGCAGTCCCGTCGGCCCTGAGGTGTTAAGAAGGGCCCCTTCTACAACGCGAGGCGTTAAGAAGGGGCCCTTCCTTGCACGTCAGGCGGCGAGGCGGCGAGCCAGGTTCTCGTCGAGCGCGTTCATGAACTCGTCGGTGGTCAGCCACGGGGCGTCCCGCGAGATGAGCAGCGCGAGGTCCTTGGTCATCTGGCCGCCCTCGACGGTGTCCACGATGACCTTCTCCAGCGTGTTCGCGAACTCGGTGACCGCCGGGGTGCCGTCCAGCTTGCCCCGGTGCGCGAGGCCCCGGGTCCAGGCGTAGATCGAGGCGATCGGGTTGGTCGAGGTCTTCTCGCCCTTCTGGTACTGCCGGTAGTGCCGGGTGACGGTGCCGTGGGCGGCCTCGGCCTCGACGGTGCGGCCGTCCGGGGAGAGCAGCACCGAGGTCATCAGGCCGAGCGAGCCGAAGCCCTGCGCCACGGTGTCGGACTGCACGTCACCGTCGTAGTTCTTGCAGGCCCAGACGTACCCGCCCTCCCACTTGAGCGCGGCGGCGACCATGTCGTCGATCAGCCGGTGCTCGTAGGTGAGGCCGGCGGCCTCGAACTCGGCCTTGAACTCGTTCTCGAACACCTCGGCGAAGATGTCCTTGAACCGGCCGTCGTACGCCTTGAGGATGGTGTTCTTGGTGGACATGTAGACCGGGTAGTTGCGGTCCAGGCCGTACCGGAACGAGGCGCGGGCGAAGTCCCGGATCGACTCGTCGTAGTTGTACATGCCCATGGCGATGCCGCCGCCGGGGAAGTTGGCGACCTCCATCTCCATCGGGGTGCCGCCGTCGGCCGGGGTGTAGGTGATGGTCACCGTGCCCGGGCCGGGGACGACGAAGTCGGTGGCCTTGTACTGGTCGCCGTGCGCGTGCCGGCCGATGATGATCGGCTTGGTCCAGCCCGGGACGAGCCGCGGCACGTTCGACATGATGATCGGCTCGCGGAAGACCACGCCGCCGAGGATGTTGCGGATGGTGCCGTTCGGCGACCGCCACATCTTCTTCAGGCCGAACTCCTCCACCCGGGCCTCGTCCGGGGTGATGGTGGCGCACTTGACGCCGACGCCGTGCTCCTTGATGGCGTTGGCGGCGTCGACCGTGACCTGGTCGTCGGTGGCGTCACGGTGCTGGATCGACAGGTCGTAGTAGTGCAGGTCGACGTCGAGGTAGGGCAGGATTAGCTGCTCCCGGATCTGCTTCCAGATGATCCGGGTCATCTCGTCGCCGTCGATTTCCACGACCGGGTTGTTTACCTTGATCTTCGCCATCGGCCGGCGCTCCTCTCGGGGGACACGTGCTCAAGCAGTACGAGCGTACTGGAAACTGGCCGGCAGTCCCCAGGCGGCCCGGGGTGGACCGCCGGAAAGCGGGCTGCGCCGCACCGCGACCCGCTGGCATCATCGTCCGATGCCGCGCAGCCGCACCCTCGGGTCTATCACGGTCACCGCGCTCTCCGACGGCGAGGGGCCCTTCTTCCAGCCCCGCGACGAGGCGTTCCCCGGCGCCACCGAGGCGCACTGGCGGGCCGCCGATCGGCTCGATCCGGGCGCGGTGACCGCCGACGGCCGGTGGTGGCTGCGGTTCCGCGCGTTCGCCGTGCGGGCCGGCGACGGCCCGGTCACGCTTGTCGACGCGGGCATCGGCCCGGCCGACTCGCTCGCCGCGAGCTGGGCACCGGTCCCGGGCCGGCTGCCCGCCGAGCTGGCGGCCGCCGGGATCGAACCGGCCGACGTCCGCACCGTGGTCCTCACCCATCTGCACACGGACCACGTGGGCTGGGCCGGCCCGCTCTTCCCGAACGCGGATCACCTGGTCCAGCGCGCCGAGCTGGACGCGCTGGAGCTGTTCCACCCGGAGCTGCCGGCCCGGCTGCTGGGGCCGTTGCGCGCCGCCGGCCGGCTGCGGGTGGTCGACGGCGACACGCCCCTCACCCCGGGGGTACGCCTGCTGCACACGCCCGGGCACACGCCGGGCCACCAGTCGGTGCTGATCGAGGCGGACGACGACCGCCTCCTGGTCACCGGTGACCTGCTGGTCCACGCGATCCAGCTGGTCGACCCGGCCCTCGCCTACGCCCATGAGGAGGACCCGGAGACGGCCCGCCACTCCCGGCAGAACCTGCTCGCGACCATCTCCCCCGGGGTCCTGGCGACACCCCATCTGACCGCGCCCTTCACCCCCCACCCGCCTCCACCCCGTTGATCACGAAGTTGACCGCCTTGTCGATCTCCATTTCCGCCGCCAACTTCATGATCAACAGAGCGGGCCGGCGGGACGAGTGAGGGCGGGGACGAGGAAGGGCCCGCCGGCGGCGTGCCGGCGGGCCCTTCGACGCGGTGGTACGGGCGTCACATGCTGGCGACGTCGCCCTGCTTGGCGCGGACCGCCTCGGCGGCCTCCTTCAGCGCGGCCAGCTCGTCGGCGTCCAGGTCGGTCTCGACGACCCGCTTCACGCCCTCGGCGCCGATCTCGGCCTCGACGCCCAGGTAGACGCCGGCGATGCCGTACTCGCCGTCGACCCAGGCGCAGACCGGCATGACGTCGCCGGAGTCCTCGGCCACGGCCTTCGCCATCCGGGCCGCGGCGGCCGACGGGGCGTAGTACGCGGAACCGGTCTTGAGCAGCGCGACGACCTCGGCGCCACCGTTGCGGGTCTTGACGACCAGCTCCTCGATCTGCTCGGCCGGCATGACGTCACGCAGCGGCTTGCCGTTGACGGTGCTCTTGGACGGCACCGGGACCATGGTGTCGCCGTGCGAGCCGAGCGTCAGGGTCCGTACCGACTTCACCGGTACGCTCAGCGCCTCGGCGACGAAGTTGGTGAAGCGGGCGGTGTCGAGCATGCCGGCCTGGCCGAGCACCCGGTTCTTGGGGAACTGGGTGGCGAGCTGGGCCAGCGCGGTCATCTCGTCGAGCGGGTTGGACACCACGATGACGACGGCGTTCGGGGCGTACTTGGCGACGTTCTCGGAGACCTGACGGACGATCTTGGCGTTGGTCTCCAGCAGGTCCATCCGGCTCATGCCCGGCTTGCGAGGCAGGCCGGCGGTGATGACGACCACGTCCGAGCCCTCGATGGCGTCGTAGCCCTCGCCGTTCGGGCCGGTGGTGACGCCGACGACCTTGGTCTCGAAGCCCTCGACCGCGCGGGACTGGTTGAGGTCGAGCGCGAGACCCGCCGGCTTGCCCTCCACGATGTCGGTGATCACGACGGTGTCGAAGACGTCGTACTCGGCCAGGCGCTGTGCGGTGGTCGAGCCGTAGAAGCCGGCGCCGACGACAGTGACCTTCTTACCCATGGTCGTCCCACTCCCTGATACCAGTCGGTTTTCCGGACCGTATCAGCCATCCTGGCACCGATCGGGCCAGGGGCGGACGGTTATGACCTGCGTGGGTGTCAGCCCGCCCGTTCGGCCCGTTCGACCACGTTGGTCAGGAGCATCGCGCGGGTCATCGGGCCGACGCCGCCGGGCATCGGCACCACCTTGCCGGCGACCTCGGCCACCTCCGGGTCGACGTCGCCGGTGTAGCGGCCCTTGCCGTCCTCGCTGATGACCCGCGTGATGCCGACGTCCACCACCGTCGCACCCGGGTTGACCATGTCGGCGGTGAGCAGGCCCGGCACCCCGGCGGCGACGATGACGACGTCGGCGGCGCGGGTGTGCGCGGCGAGGTCGAGCGTGCCGGTGTGGCAGAGCGTCACTGTGGCGTTCTCGCTGCGCCGGGTCAGCAGCAGGCCCAGCGGGCGGCCGACGGTGTTGCCCCGGCCGACGACGGCCACGTTCGCGCCGCGCAGCGGCACGTCGTGCCGGCGCAGCAGCTCCACGATGCCGCGCGGGGTGCAGGGCAGCGGCGCGTCGTACCCGAGGACGAGCCGGCCGAGGTTGACCGGGTGCAGCCCGTCGGCGTCCTTGTCGGGGTCGATCGACTCCAGCGCGCGCTGGGTGTCGAGGTGCCCGGGGAGCGGGAGCTGGACGATGTAGCCGTGGCAGGCCGGGTCGGCGTTCAGCTCGGCGAGCGCCGCGTCGAGCTGCTCCTGGGTGGCGTCGGCCGGCAGCGTGACCCGCAGCGAGGCGATGCCGACCTCGGCGCAGTCGCGGTGCTTGCCGTTGACGTACGCCTGGGATCCGGGGTCCTCCCCGACCAGCACCGTGCCGAGGCCGGGGGTGATGCCGCGTTCCGCGAGCGCCTTGACCCGGGCTCGTAGCTCGTCCTTGATCTCCGCCGCGGTGGCCTTGCCGTCCAGGATCGTCGCCGTCACGTCGTGATCGTCTCACGGCTGCGGACGGACCCGGACGACGACGGCCGACGATCACGCTGCGCAACGTGCCCTAAATCACGGAGAGTGACCAGTCACGGTGACGCCCTCGCCCGATCGCACCCGCGCGGGCAGGGACCGGACAGCGGGAACGGGTGCCCCACAACTTCCCCGACAGACCCGGACGGAACAGGGACGGCCAAGAAAAGACCAGGAAGAGGCGGGGCCTAGCACGCCCGAGCGGCAGCGCCAAGGCAGGGCGAACACAATCCGTCATCGATCCACCACGTGCCAGTTGTCGATGGGCCGGATCGCGACCTACCGTTACCGCTCGTTGCGCAGAGTCACCCAACGTCGGGACGACCGCGCAGCGTGAGGAGATGAGGAGACCCCATGCGTGTTCGTAGGCTCGCGGCCTGGGCCGCGCTCCCGCTCGCGGTGACGCTCGGCCTGACGGCCTGCGGCTCGGGCGGCGGCAGCGGCGGTGCCAGCAACCCCGACGCGGCCGTGCGGATCGAGATCGCCGAGCCGCAGCACCTGGTGCCCACAAACACCAACGAGACGAGCGGCTCCCAGGTCCTGTCGGCCCTGTTCAGCCCGCTCGTCGACTACGACGAGGCGAACAAGCCGCACGAGGTGGCGGCGGACTCGGTGACGACGTCGGACAACAAGGTCTGGACGATCAAGCTGAAGCCCGGCTTCACCTTCCACAACGGCGAGCAGGTCACCGCCGACAACTACATCGACGCCTGGAACTACGGCGCGTACGCCCCGAACGGTCAGAACTCCAGCTACTTCTTCGAGAAGGTGGCCGGCTACGACGACCTCCAGGGCGAGACGCCGAAGGCGAAGACGCTCAGCGGCCTGAAGAAGGTCGACGACCTGACCTTCACGGTGACGCTCGCCGAGCCGTACGTGGACTTCAAGGCCATGCTCGGCTACACCGCCTTCTACCCGCTGCCCAAGGCGGCCTTCTCCGCGCCGGGCGTGCTGGCCGAGGGCTACGAGCAGGCCCCGATCGGTCAGGGCCCGTTCAAGATGAAGGGCAGCTGGCAGCACGACGCCAAGGTCGAGGTGGAGCGCTACGACGCCTTCCCGGGCCAGCAGCCCAAGGTCGGAGGCGTCGAGTTCCGCATCTACCAGCAGCCGACCGCCGCGTACGCGGACGTGCTGTCGGACAACCTCGACGTGATCAAGACGATCCCGACCGAGAACCTGTCCACCGCCGCGACCGACCTGGGCGACCGCTACCAGGAGAGCCCGGCCTCGTCGCTGCAGGTGCTGGCATTCCCGACGTTCCAGGAGGAGTTCAGCAAGCCCGAGGTGCGCAAGGCCATCTCGATGGCGATCGACCGGGACGAGATCACCAAGTCGATCTTCAAGGACTCGCAGCGCCCGGCCCGCTCGTTCGTCTCGCCGGTGGTCGCCGGCTACCGGGAGAACACCATCGGCACCGCCGGCGCGTTCGACCCGGTCAAGGCCAAGGCCATGTACGAGGCCGCGGGTGGCCCGAAGAAGATCGAGCTGTCCTACAACGGCGACGGCGGCCACAAGGACTGGGTCGACGCGACCTGCAACCAGCTGAAGGCCAACCTGGGCGTGGACTGCGTCGGCACCGCCGAGCCGAAGTTCGCGGACCTGCTGACCAAGGTCAAGAAGAAGCAGCCGGTCGGCCTGTTCCGGATGGGCTGGGTCATGGACTACCCGTCCATGGAGAACTACCTCGGCCCGCTGTACAGCAGCACCGGCTCGTCGAACTACTACGGCTACAGCAACCCGGAGTTCGACAAGCTGCTCGCCGAGGGCGCCCGCGCGGCGTCGGAGGACGAGGCGATCAAGAAGTACCAGGCGGCGGAGGACCTGCTCGCGCAGGACATGCCGGTGATCCCGCTGCGGTACGGGCAGAACAACTTCGGCCACTCGACCAAGGTCAAGAACGTCCACGTGGACCTCTTCGACCGGGTGGACCTGCTGAAGATCGAACTCGCCTGACACCCTGCTGACGGGCCGGGCCACCCCCACCGGGTGGCCCGGCCCTGGCATTGGCCCGCATTTGAACCATTTTCGGCAGACTTGCCAGCATGCTCCGGTTCATCCTGCGGCGACTCCTGCAGATGGTCCTCGCCTTCTTCGGGACCACTCTGATCGTCTACGCGCTGATGTTCGCCGGGCAGGGCGACCCGATCCAGGCCCTCGCCGGGGAGCGGCCGGTCACCCCCGCGCAGCGGGCCTACCTGACCGAGAAGTACCACCTGGACGCGACAGGGGTCGGCGGCTTCTTCTACCGCTACTTCGACTACCTCGGCGGCCTGGTCCGCGGTGACCTCGGGCAGTCGCTGACCGGGCGGCAGATCAGCGACATCCTCGCCGCCGCCTGGCCGGTCACCCTCAAGCTGGCGGTGATCGCGATGGCGGTCACCGTGCTCTTCGGGGTCACCGCCGGCGTGCTCGCGGCCATCCGCCGCTCCGGCGTGTTCGACCACGCCACGCTCGTGCTCACGCTGCTGGTGCTCGGCATACCCACAATCGTGCTCGCGCCCCTGGCGCAGTACTTCCTCGGCGTACGGTGGCCGGTCTTCCCGCCCACCGCCGGAGCGCAACCCTCCTTCTACGCGCTGCTGCTACCCGGCATCGTGCTCGGCTCGCTGTCCCTGGCCACCGCGCTGCGGCTGACCCGTACCTCGGTGACCGAGAACCTGCGCGCCGACTACGTCCGCACCGCCCGCTCGAAGGGCCTGCGGCGACGCCGCATCGTCGGCGTGCACGTGCTGCGCAACTCGCTCATCCCGGTGATCACCTTCCTCGGCGTCGAGCTGGGCAACCTGATGGGCGGCGCAATCATCACCGAGGGCGTGTTCAACGTCCCCGGTGTCGGCTTCAACCTGTTCCGCGGCATCCGCACCGAGGACGGCCCGCTCGTGGTCGGCATCGTCAGCGTGCTCGTCGTGGTCTACCTGCTCTCCAACCTGGTGGTGGACGTGCTCTACGCCGTCCTCGACCCGAGGATCCGCTATGAGTGAGCGCAGCGAGGTGCGGCCGTGAGTGACTTCGAGACGGTGGCGGCGACGGAGAACCAGGCCGCGCGGCGCGGCGTCTCCGGCGAACCGGGCACACCCGGCCGGGCCGGGCGGCCGGACCGGGCCCGCAGCCTGGCCGGCGACGCCTGGCGGGACCTGCGCCGCAACCCGGTCTTCTGGATCAGCCTGCTCCTGGTGGTGCTCGTCGCCACGATGGCTGTCGCACCCGGGCTGTTCGCCGCGAACGACCCGCGCGACTGCGTGCTCTCCCGCCAGCACGCCGGGCCGTCCGGCGGGGCCATCTTCGGGTACGACTTCCAGGGCTGCGACACGTTCGCCCGCGCGGTCTACGGCGCCCGCGCCTCGCTGCTCGTGGGCGCTCTCTCCGCGCTGATCACCGGCGTGATCGCGCTCGTCGTCGGGATGCTCGCCGGCTACTTCGGCGGGTGGGTCGACGCGGTGCTCTCCCGGGTGATCGACATCGTGCTCGGCATTCCCCTGCTGCTGGCCGCCATCGTGCTGCTCAAGCGGGTCAGCACCAGCGGCGACACGGTACGGCTGTTCGCGGTGATCTTCGTGCTGGCGCTGCTCGGGTGGACCACGGCGGCCCGGGTGGTCCGCTCCTCGGTGATCACCGCCCGGGAGCAGGACTACGTGGCGGCGGCCCGGATGCTCGGGGCCGGCAACGGCCGGATCATGTGGCGGCACATCCTGCCGAACGCGCTCGCCCCGGCCATCGTGGTGCTCACCATCGCGCTCGGCTCGTTCATCGCGGCCGAGGCGACGCTGAGCTTCCTCGGCATCGGCCTGAAGGCGCCGACCATCTCCTGGGGCATCGACATCGACGCCGGGCGGGTGCACATGCGCGAGTCGGCGACGCCGCTGATCGTGCCGTCGGCCTTCCTCGCCCTGACCGTGCTCGCCTTCATCATGCTCGGCGACGCGATCCGCGACGCCTTCGACCCGAAGCTCCGGTGACCCTCTCATGACGCAGAACGCGGTCCGGCCCACGCCGGCCTCACCCACCCCGCCGGGCGGGCACCTGCTGGAGGTACGGGACCTGCACGTCGAGTTCCGCACCCGCGAGGGCGTCGCGCGGGTGATCAACGGGGTGTCGTACCACCTGGACGCCGGTGAGACGCTCGCCGTGCTCGGCGAGTCCGGCTCCGGCAAGTCCGTCACGGCGCAGGCGATCATGGGCATCCTGGACACCCCGCCCGCGTACGTGCGCGGCGGGCAGATCCTCTACCAGGGGCGGGACCTGCTCACCCGCACGGAGGAGGAACGCCGGCAGATCCGCGGCACGGAGATCGCGATGATCTTCCAGGACGCGCTGTCGGCGCTGAACCCGGTCTTCCCGGTCGGCTGGCAGATCGGCGAGTCGCTGCGCGAGCGGGCCGGAATGTCCCGGGCCGACGCGCGCCGGCGCACCGTCGAGCTGATGGACCTGGTCCGGATCCCGGCGGCGGCGAAGCGGCTCGGCGACTACCCGCACCAGTTCTCCGGCGGCATGCGCCAGCGGGTCATGATCGCCATGGCGCTGGCGCTCGACCCGAAGGTGCTGATCGCCGACGAACCGACAACCGCGCTGGACGTCACCGTGCAGGCGCAGATCATGGACCTCCTGGCCGACCTGCGCCGCGACCTCGGCACGGCGCTCATCCTGATCACCCACGACCTGGGTGTGGTCGCCGGCGTGGCGGACCGGATCGCGGTCATGTACGCGGGCCGCATCGTCGAGCACGCCGACGTGCACGCGCTGTACCGGGCGCCCGCCCACCCGTACACGAAGGGGTTGCTGGAGTCGATCCCGCGCCTGGACGTGCGCGGCCAGGCGCTGTCGAGCATCCGCGGCCTGCCGCCGAACCTGATGGCGATCCCGTCCGGCTGCCCGTTCCACCCCCGGTGCCCGTACGTCCAGCAGGTCTGTGTGGACGAGGTACCGCACGACCTGGTGCTCGGCGACGGGCGGACCAGCGCCTGCCACTTCGCGCAGGAGGTGCACGATGACAGCGCCGGCTGAGCCCGCCAAGGTGCGCGGCGAGACCATCCTCGCCGTCGACCACCTGGTCAAACACTTCCCGATCAGCCAGGGCGTGCTGTTCAAGAAGACCATCGGCCAGGTCAAGGCGGTCGACGGCGTCTCGTTCGAGCTGCGGCGCGGCGAGACGCTCGGCGTGGTCGGCGAGTCCGGCTGCGGCAAGTCCACGCTGGCCCGGCTGCTCATGCGGCTGGAGACCCCGACCGCCGGGCGGGTCACGCTGGAGGGGCGCGACCTGCTCGGGGCCAAGGGGGCGGACCTGCGCCGGCTGCGCCGCAACATGCAGATGGTGATGCAGGACCCGTACACCTCGCTGAACCCGCGCATGACGGTCGGCGACATCATCGGCGAGCCGTTCGAGATCCACCCGGAGGTCGCGCCGAAGCGCAGCCGGCGGCAGCGGGTGCAGGAGCTGCTGGACGTGGTAGGGCTCAACCCGGAACACGTCAACCGCTACCCGCACCAGTTCTCCGGCGGCCAGCGGCAGCGCATCGGCATCGCCCGGGCGCTCGCGCTGCGCCCCGAGATCATCGTCTGCGACGAGCCGGTGTCGGCCCTGGACGTCTCCATCCAGGCCCAGGTGATCAACCTGTTGGAGCAACTCCAGGACGAGTTCGGGCTGTCGTACGTCTTCATCGCCCACGACCTGTCCGTGGTGCGCCACATCTCCGACCGGGTCGCGGTGATGTACCTGGGCCGGATCGTCGAGATCGGCACCGAGGAGCAGATCTACGAGCGGGCCACCCACCCGTACACCCAGGCGCTGCTGTCGGCGGTGCCGGTGCCCGACCCGGAGGCCCGCGACCGGCAGACCATCATCCGGCTCAGCGGCGACGTGCCCAGCCCGGCCGAACCGCCGTCCGGCTGCCACTTCCGGACCCGCTGCTGGAAGGCCGAGGAGGTCTGCGCCGTCCAGGACCCGCAGACAGTGCCCCGGGCCGCCGACCCGCACCCCAGCGCCTGCCACTTCGCGGAGGTCCGCACCGCCGTGTGAGCGCGACGAAGGCCCCGTCCCCCGGAGGAAGAGGGGGCGGGGCCTCCGCTGCGGCGGGTGGGCGTGGACCCGGGAGATCGCGGCGGCGTTGAGGCGCGCCGCCGTACGTGATCGGTGTCCCGGAACCGCCGGGTCGACGCGGCGGTCCGGTGCGCTCGGGTGAGGTGTCCCGGCGTGCGGGTCCCGGGTCCGGCGTGGCTCAGGCGGCCGGCGGGGCGCGCGCGGCGAGCGGGCCGCGCGGCGGCAGCGGCGCCGCCGACGGCCGGGGCGCGGGCGCCACCGGCACGGGCACGGCCGGTCCGGCCACGCGCGGGAGCGCGGCCGGGACCACGTCGTCCGGCCCGTCGGCGTAGGCGAGGCCGCCGCGGTGGTCACCCGAGCGCCCGTCGGCAAGCTCCGACCAGGACCGTTCGGGGTACGCGGCACGCAGCGCCACCGGGCTCGTTCCGCTCGCCGGCGCGGCGGCGAGCGTTCCGGCGGGTGGCGCGGCGGCGAGCGCTTCGATGATCGGGGCGGCGGCCGGTGCGACGACGGCGGGCGCGGCAGCCGATCCCAGTCCGGCCAGGACGAAGGCCAGCGTGACGACGACGGCGGTCAACCGGTCGCGAACGCGCATGGCACACCTGCCGGTCTCACGGGCTGCGGAGACGGTCGATCGTCGCCGCGCACACGCTAGCAACCGGTTCCGGCGGCGGGCAACGGCACGACGCCCGGGGTGCGTCCGCCGTGTGGACGGCAGGCGCACCCGGACGGGTGGGGCCGGACTCGTTCAGTGGAAGAAGTGCCGCGTCCCGGTCAGGTACATGGTGACGCCGGCCGCCTTGCAGGCCGCGATGGTCTCCTCGTCCCGGATCGAGCCGCCCGGCTGCACGATGGCCCGCACCCCGGCGTCGATGAGGATCTGCGGGCCGTCGGCGAACGGGAAGAACGCGTCCGAGGCGCAGACCGAGCCGCGGACCCGCTCGTCACCGGCCCGGCTGACCGCCAGCCGCGCCGAGTCCACCCGGTTGACCTGACCCATGCCGACGCCGACGGTCGCGCCGTCGCGGGCCAGCAGGATCGCGTTGCTCTTCACCGCGCGTACCGCCCGCCAGGCGAACGCCAGGTCACGCAGCGTCGCTTCGTCGGCCGGGTCGCCGGTGGCGAGCGTCCAGCCGGACGGGTCGTCGCCGGGCGCGTCGACGGCGTCCCGCGACTGCACCAGCACGCCGCCGCTGACCTGCCGCCACTCCGCCGGGCGCACGGCGAACGCGGGGGCCCGCAGCAGGCGGAGGTTCTTCTTGGCCCGCAGCAGCTCCAGTGCGTCCTCGTCGAAGCCGGGCGCCACCAGCACCTCGGTGAAGATCTCCGCGACCTGGCCGGCCATCGCCGCGTCGACCGGCCGGTTCACCGCGATCACCCCGCCGAACGCGGAGACCGGGTCGCAGGCGTGCGCCTTGCGGTGCGCCTCGGCCACGTCCGCGCCCACAGCGATGCCGCACGGGTTGGCGTGCTTGATGATCGCCACCGCCGGCTGGTCCGGGAAGTCGTTGGCGGCCCGCCAGGCGGCGTCCGCATCGACGTAGTTGTTGTAGGACATCTCCTTGCCGTGCAGCTGCTCGGCCTGGGCCAGTCCGGCCGGCGCGTCCGGGTCGGTGTAGAGCGCCGCCGCCTGGTGCGGGTTCTCGCCGTACCGCAGCACGGCCTGGCGGCGCAGCGCCAGGCCGGCGAACTGCGGCCAGCCGTCCTCGGCCGGCGCCACGGTGGTGGCGAACCAGTCGGCCACCGCCACGTCGTAGTCGGCGATGTCGGCGAACGCCCGGGCGGCGAGCGCCCGGCGCTGGGCGATCGTGAAACCGCCGTCGGCGAGCGCGGCCACCACCGCCGGGTACGCGGCCGGGTCCGTCACCACCGCCACCGAGGCGTGGTTCTTCGCCGCGGCCCGCACCATCGCCGGACCGCCGATGTCGATCTGCTCCACGCACTCGTCGGCGTCGGCGCCGGAGGCGACGGTGGCCTGGAACGGGTAGAGGTTGGAGACCAGCAGGTCGATGCCGCCGATGCCGTGCTCGTCGAGCTGGGCGGCGTGCGCGTCCTTGCGCAGGTCGGCGAGGAGACCACCGTGGATCTTCGGGTGCAGCGTCTTGACCCGCCCGTCGAGGATCTCCGGAAAGCCGGTGACCTGCTCGACCGGCGTGACCGGCACCCCGGCGCCGGAGATCGTCGACGCGGTGCTCCCGGTCGACACGATCTCCACGCCGGCCTCGTGCAGGGCGCGGGCCAGCTCGGCCAGGCCGGTCTTGTCGTAGACGCTGACCAGCGCGCGCCGGATCGGGCGGCGGCCGGCGTCCTCAGTGGCGTTCACGGGATGGTGACCTTTCTTCCGGTGATCGTCCAACCTTCACGGACCAGCCGGCCGACCTGCTCGACGAGCTGGCGCCGCTCGGCGGACTTGATGCGCTCGGTGAGCGTGTCCTCGTCGTCGCCGTCGAGCACCGGCACGGCGACCTGGGCCACGATCGGCCCGGTGTCCATCCCGGCGTCGACGAAGAACAGCGTGGCCCCGGTGACCTTCACGCCGTACGCCAGCGCGTCGCGGGGGCCGTGGATGCCGGGGAACGCCGGCAGCAGCGTGTTGTGCGTGTTGAGGTAGCGGTCGCCGAACGCGGCCAGGAACTCCGGCCCGACCAGCTTGAGGAACCCGGCGCTGATGACCAGGTCCGGCCGGTGCTCGGCGACCCGCGCGGTGAGCGCCTTGTCCCAGTCGGCACGGGTGGGGTGGTCCTTGAGTCGCTCGACGAAGGACGGCACGCCCGCGGCGGCGGCCCGGTCCAGGCCGGCGATCCCGTCCCGGTCGGCGCCGACGGCGACGACCCGGGCGCCGTAGCCGGGGTCGGCGGTGGCGTCCAGCAGCGCCTGGAGGTTGCTGCCGGAACCGGAGACGAGGACGACGAGGCGGGCGACGGACGCGGGCTCGGTCACGCGGCAACCCTATCGGGCAGGTCAGGCGCTCCGGCCACGGGGCGGCGGGCACGTCGCGTCACCTCGCGCATGGCGCGCTCGCGGTACGCTGCGCCTCGCCCGGTGTCCGGTCCTCTGCCCGGCCCGCACCCCCACGAAGAAAACGGCACGCCGCGTGCCGCCGGACCGAGGAGTACGTCTCATGCAGCCCGGATACCCCCCGCAGCAGCCGCAGCAGATCGACAACAACATGACGATGTCCATCGTCGCGATCTTTCTGTTCTGGCCGCTCGCGATCCCGGCCATCATCAACGCGTCGAAGGTCAACCCGCTGATCCAGCAGGGCGACTACGCCGGCGCCCAGGCCGCCGCCGCCGAGTCCAAGAAGTGGTCCAAGTGGGCCCTCATCGCCGGCCTGGCCTGGCTCGGCATCATCGTGGTGCTGTGTTGCCTCTTCGGCGGCCTGGCTGGTCTCGCCGGCAGCACCGGCAGCAACTGACGCACAACCGAACCGAACCTGAGGAGCACCCAGACATGCAGCCCGGTTACCCCGGCCAGGACCCGTACGGCCAGCAGCCGAACCAGGACCCGACCGCTCAGCCGAACGACCCGTACGCCCAGCCGCCGCAGGCCCCGCAGTACGGCCAGCAGCCGCAGTACGGCCAGCAGCCGACCTCGGGCCAGCCGTACGGCCAGCCCACCTCGGGTCAGCCCGCCTACGGCCAGGACCCGTACGCCCAGCAGCAGCAGCCGTACGGCGCGGCGCCGCAGTACCCGGCCGCCGGCTACCCGGCCGGCCCGGCGCAGGGTCAGGGCCAGAACAACACCATGGGCCTGGCCGGCATGATCGTCGGCATCGCCTCGATCGTGCTCGGCCTGTGCTGCCCGCTGCTGGGTGTCCCGGCCGGCATCGTGGCGGTCGTCCTCGGCGTGCTCGGCCAGAAGAAGGTCCAGGCGGGCGAGGCCAGCAACCCCGGCCAGGCGCGGGCCGCCCTGATCTGCGGCGCCGTCGGCGTGGTCGTCGGCATCATCAGCGCCATCGCCGGCGCTGCGATCAACATGAACAACTTCGGCGCCTGACCGTCGTTCGAACGAGGGGCGTCCGGCGACCGCCGGGCGCCCCTCGCGCGTCTCTCCCCCGCGCAGCGCCGGACGGGTCAGCGGGGCGCCGGGGTGGCGCGAGGCGGGGGCGTCGGACGCGCCGGGCGGGTCAGGGTGCGGGTGGCGGCCGCGCCGAGCACCGCGCCCACCGCGATCACCAGGGTGGCCACCAGCGCCACCGGCCAGGGCGACGGGCCGACCTCGGCCAGCCGCCCACCGCCGAGTGAGCCGCCGGAGGCCGCCGCGACCAGCCCCAGCAGCGCGCCGGCCACCGGGCCGGCGAGCGCGGCCGGCCCGAGCAGCGCCGGCCAGCCCACCTCGGCCCGTTCCTCGGCGGCCGCCCGGATCAGCCGCCGGGCCAGGAGCCAGCCGGCCGCCATCGCGGCCAGGACCGGCACCGCGAGCAGCGCGGCGCCGAGCCCGTCCATCGGGCCACGCGGCAGGCCGGCCAGCAGCGGTACGGCCGGCAGCGCGCCGACCGACACCTCACTCGTACGGACGGCGGTGTCGGTGCCGACGGCGAACCCGGGACCGAGCAGGTAGCTGGCCGACCAGGCGATGGCGTTCGGCGCGTACGCGAGGCTGACCAGGGTGATGCCGGCCTGACCGGCCACCCCGGTCTGGTAGGCGCCGATCATGTCGGCCGCGTCGCCGCCGCCGGTGGCCACCGCCAGTCCGGCCGCGCCCGCTCCCGCGCCGAGCAGCAGCAGCGCCGCGACCAGCCCGGTACGCAGGCCGTCGCGCAGCGGCGGTGGGCAGCGGTCGGCCAGCAGCGCCCAGACGCCCGTGGTGCGCAGCGCCCCGACCAGGGCGGCCGGTACGCCGAACGCGGCGAACATGAGCGCTGCGGTCACCGGGGAGACCCGCAGGCCGCCCGCGTCGACGGCGAACGCGGCGAGCGCGCCGATCAGCGCGTACCCGATCCCGACGGCGACCGCGACGGTGAGCGCCTGGCGCGGCGAGCCGGTCCCGCGCGCGCCGACGGCCCGGCTGACGTGCACCCCGGCGCGGGTGAGCCGCCAGACGGCGAGCGCGCTCAGCGCGAGCGGGATCAGGCCCAGCGGCCCGGCGGTGGTCTGCAGTGGCACGCCGTGCCCGAGCAGCCAGCCGGCCAGGCCGGCGCGCAGCGCGCCGCCGAGTGAGCCGGCGTCCTCGCTGAGCTGGGCCAGGCCCAGCACGACGGAGACCGGCAGCCACGAGGTCAGCGCCGCCCAGAGCGCCGCCACGCCGGCCGCGACGGGCAGTGGCGCCCGGCTGCGCGGCTCCTCGCCCGAGCGCGGCGCGGGCACCCGTGCGGCCGGACGGGCGCGGCCGGGTGGCCGGTCCCCGGCGCGGGGACCGGTGGCCGGGCGGCGTGGCTGGTCAGGGGTGACACGTGACATCGCGTCTACTCTGGCACGCCGCGGGAAGGACGGCAGTCCGATACCGGGTCGGCAGCGTGGCGAGTTCGCCGAACCCCCCGCTCAGCGGTGGTGATCCGGTCTAGCCTCGGCCTCAGACGCGACCTTTCCGTCGCGGCGCCTACCGCTCGGAGGAAGCCGTGCACGCTCCGTATCCGCCACCACCGCCGCCGCCCGCCGTCGGCCGGGACCGGACCACGCTCTGGGGCGTCCTCGGCATCGTCTTCGGCCTGTTCTGCTGCGGCGTCCTGGGCATCGTCTTCGGCGCGCTGTCGATCCGCGACGCGCGGCGCAACGGCCGGTCGCAGCTGCTCGGCTGGCTGGGCATCGCGTTCGGCGTGATCAACATAGTCGCCAGCGCCATCGTGCGGGCCCGGGGCAACTCGTACTACCCGTACTGGTACCGCTGAACGCGAGGGGGCCGACCGGTTACCCGGTCGACCCCCTCGGCGCGTCGTACGGCCGCTCAGCGGCCGGACATGAGCTCCCGCATCAGGTTGGCGGTCTCGGTCGGGGTCTTGCCGACCTTGACGCCCACCGCCTCCAGCGCTGCCTTCTTGGCGTCGGCGGTGCCCGCCGAGCCCGAGATGATCGCGCCGGCGTGACCCATGGTCTTGCCGGGCGGGGCGGTGAAGCCGGCGATGTAGCCGACCACCGGCTTGGTGACGTTGGCCTTGATGAACTCGGCCGCCCGCTCCTCGGCGTCGCCGCCGATCTCACCGATCATGACGATCGCGTCGGTCTCCGGGTCCGCCTCGAAGGCGGCCAGGGCGTCGATGTGGGTGGTGCCGATGATCGGGTCACCGCCGATGCCGACGCAGGTGGAGAAGCCGATGTCGCGCAGCTCGTACATCATCTGGTAGGTCAGCGTGCCGCTCTTGCTGACCAGGCCGATGCGGCCGGAGCCGGTGATGTCGGCCGGGATGATGCCGGCGTTGGACGCGCCCGGCGAGGCGATGCCCGGGCAGTTCGGGCCGATGATGCGGGTGCGCTCGCCCTTGGACTTGTTGTACGCCCAGAACGCGGCGGTGTCGTGCACCGGCACGCCCTCGGTGATGACCACGGCCAGGTCGATGCCGGCGTCGATCGCCTCGACCACCGCGGCCTTGGTGAACTGCGGCGGCACGAAGATGACTGTGACGTCCGCGCCGGTCTCCTTCATCGCGTCCGCGACGGAGGCGAACACGGGCAGCTCGGTGCCGTCGAAGTCGACAGTGGTGCCGGCCTTGCGCGGGTTCACGCCGCCGACCACGTTGGTGCCGGCGGCGAGCATCCGCCGGGTGTGCTTGGAACCCTCGGAACCGGTCATCCCCTGCACGATGACCTTGGAGTCCTTGGTCAGCCAGATAGCCATTGTCAGACCCCCGCAGCTGCCAGCTCGGCGGCCCGCTCGGCCGCGCCGTCCATGGTGTCGACCCGCTGGATCAGCGGGTTGGCCGCGCCGTCGAGGATCGCCCGACCGGCCTCGGCGTTGTTGCCGTCGAGGCGGACGACGAGCGGCTTGGTGGCCTTCTCGCCGCGCTGCTCCAGCAGCGCCAGCGCCTGCACGATGCCGTTGGCGACCGCGTCGCAGGCGGTGATGCCGCCGAAGACGTTGACGAAGACGCTCTTGACCGACGGGTCGGACAGGACGATCTCCAGGCCGTTCGCCATCACCTCGGCGCTCGCGCCGCCGCCGATGTCGAGGAAGTTGGCCGGCTTGACGCCGCCGTGCCGCTCGCCCGCGTACGCGACCACGTCGAGCGTGGACATGACCAGGCCCGCGCCGTTGCCGATGATGCCGACCTCGCCGTCGAGCTTGACGTAGTTGAGGTCCTTGGCCTTGGCGGCCTGCTCCAGCGGGTCCACCGACGCCTGGTCGACCAGGGCCTCGTGGTCCGGGTGCCGGAACGCGGCGTTCTCGTCCAGGGTGACCTTGGCGTCCAGGAGCAGCAGCTTGCCGTCCTTGGTGGTGGCCAGCGGGTTCACCTCGACGAGCGTGGCGTCCTCGGCGACGAACGCCTGCCACAGCTTCACCGCGACGTCGACGACCTGGTCGGCGATCTCGGCCGGGAAGCCGGCCGCGGTGACGATCTCCCGGGCCTTCGCCTCGTCGACGCCGGTGTTGGCGTCGATCGGGGCCTTGACGACCCGATCCGGGGTCTCGGCCGCCACCTGCTCGATGTCCATACCGCCGGCCACGCTGGCGATGCAGAGGAAGGTGCGGTTCGCCCGGTCGAGCAGGTAAGAGAAGTAGTACTCCTCGGCCACGTCCGCGGTCACGGTGATCATGACCTTGTGGACGGTGTGACCCTTGATGTCCATGCCGAGGATGTCGGTGGCCCGGGCCACCGTCTCCTCCGCGCCCTCGGCCAGCTTCACGCCGCCGGCCTTGCCGCGGCCACCGACCTTCACCTGCGCCTTGACGACCACCCGGCCGCCGAGGCGTTCGGCGATCGCGCGGGCCTCCTCCGGGGTAGTGGCGACGCCGCCGGCGAGCACGGGCAAGCCGTGCCGCTCGAACAGGTCCCGCCCCTGGTACTCGTACAGGTCCACGTTTGCGCGTCCCGTCCCGTCTCCGCGGCGCGCCGTCGCGCCGCCACCAGCGTTGGAAAATCAGTTTGACGCCTGTCATCAGAAGAGACAGGCCATTTGCCGCAGCCTAACGAGATGGGAACCGGCGGCAACCGAGCGGGTGCGGGGTGTGCGGTAATGCACAGCCGTCCCGGGCCGGCACCGGTTCCGGCCGGGACTGTCGTCGCCGGGAGGCTCTCCGGGCGGCCGGGCACGCGGCGAGGGCCGCCGGCGTCAGCCGTCCGGGGGATGTGCCGGACCGGGCGTAACCGCCGGTCGAGGGCGTCGTTGAGTGTGATGTCGGAGCGCTGGTCAAGCGCGACGACGGGAGCGGCCGATGCCCTGTCGGTCGAGGGGTGGCGGCGGGGCATCGTGCATAGAGGGGCCGGGCGTGTGAGGGGTGCGTCCGGCCCCTCCCCCGTGCCCGGAGCCGCAAATGCGGCGGCTCAGCCGACCGGCTGCGCGACGTTCTCCCGCACCCATTCGACGATCGACCCGGTGGTGGCGCCGGGGGTGAAGATCTTCGCGACGCCGAGCCGCTCCAGCTCCGGCAGATCGGCGTCGGGGATGATGCCGCCGCCGAACACCACGATGTCGGTGGCCTCGCGCTCGGCGAGCAGTTCGAGGACGCGCTTGAACAGCGTCATGTGCGCGCCGGAGAGCACCGAGAGGCCGACCGCGTCCGCGTCCTCCTGGATGGCCGTCTCCACGATCTGCTCGGGCGTCTGGTGCAGGCCGGTGTAGATGACCTCCATGCCCGCGTCACGCAGGGCACGCGCGACGACCTTCGCGCCCCGGTCGTGGCCGTCCAGGCCGGGCTTCGCGACGACGACCCGGATACGAGAGCTCATCTGCGCACACCTTTCACCAGGACTCTGACCTGAACGAACGGTAACCCGGCGCAGCGGGAGGCGGAAAGCGGGGCCCGAACCGTCCCACGCACGGGCCACTCCCCTACCGCTCAGCCGCGTACGCGGAAAGCCGGACACCTCCGCCGATCGGTCACTGTCCGCGACGAATGGACAGTCGGAGGCCCATCCGACCGGCGGCACGAGATATGACAACCCAGGATGGAAACGGACATAAAGAATCGCCAGTTCGGCGCTTCGGCTTGTGACAGGAGTGGCAGTTGGCTAACGTGTCCACGGTTGTCATCAGGTCCACGGACGGGTGACGACGCGACACCGGAGGTTCCACCGAGCTTCACCGAACGGTCCGGAGTCGCATCGGATCCCCGACAACGGAGGGTGTGCGTGCGCCAGCGCCTGTCGTCTGAGCCCGATCGCTATCGCGGCCGCCGTCGCGTACCCACCCCCCCGCGGAGCCGCTACGCGGCGGTGGTCACCACCGCGTTCGTCGGCGCCGGCATCGTCGCCATCGGCGCGAACGCCCTGCCCGACGCCAAGAGCGTCAACCCGTCGGTCCTCGACGAGCTCCGGCAGGCCTCGGTCGCCAGCCAGGACGCCGCGGCCCGTGCCGACAGCGCCGACCGCGCGTCCCGGTCCGACCGCACCGACAGCAAGATCACCGAGCAGGACCCGTGGCTCCTGCCACTGCACGGCTACGACTTCAAGTCCCCCTACGGCGTGCGCTGGGGCAAGCTGCACACCGGCATCGACCTGGTCGCGCCGGAGGGCACGCCGTACAAGGCGGTCCACGCCGGGACGGTCACCAAGGCCGGCTGGTTCGGCGGCTACGGCTACGCGGTGATCGTGAAGCACTCCGACGGCACCGAGGCCATCTACGGCCACTCCTCCGCCGTGTCGGTCAAGGAGGGCCAGGAGGTGAAGGCCGGCGACCAGCTCGGCCTGGTCGGCAACACCGGCCACTCCTACGGCTCCCACCTGCACCTGGAGATCCATGTCAAGGGCCAGCCGCAGGACCCGGTGGCGTTCCTCAAGGAGCGCGGAGTGGACATCCAGCTCGAAATCGAAGCGATTTACGGCGACGTAGCCGCCTCCTGACGCTCAGTACGCCCCGTCACCGCCCGGATCACACGATCCGGGCGGTTTCGTTTGGCCGAAGTCTGCCACGTCACACCCGCCGGAGTGAGCGGGACCACAAGCGTCGGTGATCGTCTTCGCCGCGGAACCGCCCATCCGGTCCGGAACCGGGCACGAGGCGACGGCCCGCGGCCCTTGCTCCGGCCACCCGATACCCGCCACCACCTGCGCCGACACCAGTATTTCGTGGTCACGTGCCCCTCGACTGGTGAAGGATCCCGTGCAGCACAACAGCCCCACCCCGGACAACGCTCCCGCCCGGCACCGGCGCCCGCGCCGCGCCCGGCGCACCGCATACGTGGTCACCGGCGCGGTGGCCCTGCTCGGCCTCGGCATCGGCGGCGTGGTCACCGTCGCCGACCGCTCCACGCCGACGCCCGCCGCCGTCGACGTACAGGCCCGCCTCGACGACGCGGCCCGCGCCGACCGCTCGGCCCGCGAGCCGCTCACCCCGTCCGCCGTCCCGGCCAGCCCGTCGCCGAGCCCGAGCGCGACCACCCCGGCGCCGAAGAAGACGGCGACCGCGAAACCCAAGCCGAAGAAGACAGTGGCGAAGAAGCCGGTGGCGAAGAAGCCGGCCTGGGTCATCCCGATGAAGGGCGCCGGCATCACGTCCTGCTACGGGCCCCGCTGGGGCACCCAGCACGCCGGCATCGACTTCGCCATGCCGGCCGGCACCCCGATCCACGCCGCCGCGGCGGGCACCGTGGTCAAGGCCGGCGACGTGGGCGACGGTTACGGCATCTCGGTCTTCATCGACCACCACAACGGCTACCTGACCCACTACGCCCACCAGAGCCGGCTCGCCGTCGCCGTGGGCGACAAGGTGAAGGCCGGTCAGGTCATCGGCTACGAGGGCTCCACCGGCGACTCCACCGGCCCGCACCTGCACTTCGAGGTGCACCAGGGCGCCATGTGGAACCAGATCGACCCGGCGCCGTTCCTGCGCGCGCGGGGCATCTCCGTGGCCTGCTGAGCGCGCCACGACAGGGGCAGGGCCCGGTCCGGCCACGAGCCGGACCGGGCCCGCTCACGCTCAGAGTTTGTCGATGGGCGCGTGCCGCAGCACCAGCCACATGGTCTGGTCGCCGAAGTCGATCTGCGCCCGGGCGCCCGGCCCGGCCCCCTCCACCGCCAGCACCCGGCCCAGGCCGTACCGCTGGTGATTGACCCGGTCCCCGGCCGAGACCTTCGGGGCCTGCTTCAGCTCGCTCGCCGTGGACAGGCGGCTGGCGTCCACGCCCAGCCGCTTCGCCAGCTCGGTCGCCTTGGGCGTGCCGCCGGCGAAGCCGCCGCGGCCCAGGCGGTCCGCCCGGCCGCCGACGCCACCGCCCCCGCCACCCCACGAGGTGTACGACCCCTCGGTGCGCTCCCAGCGGACCAGCTCCGGCGGCAGCTCCTCCAGGAACCGCGACGGCGGGTTGTACGCGGGCGCGCCCCACGCCGACCGGGTGACCGCGCGGGACAGGTAGAGGCGCTGGCGGGCCCGGGTGATGCCGACGTACGCCAGCCGCCGCTCCTCCTCCAGCTCGCGGGTGTCGCCGAGCGACCGCAGGTGCGGGAAGACGCCGTCCTCCAGGCCGGTCAGGAACACCACCGGGAACTCCAGGCCCTTGGCCGTGTGCAGCGTCATCAGGGTGACCACGCCCTGGTGGTCCGGGTCGTCGGACGGGATCTGGTCGGCGTCGGCGACGAGCGCCACCTGCTCCAGGAACCCGGCCAGGGTGGCCCGCTCGTCATCGGCGCCCAGCGCCTCGATCCGCTCGGTGTACTCCCGGGCGACGCTCACCAGCTCCTGGAGGTTGTCCACCCGGCCGGCGTCCTGCGGGTCGAGGCTCTCCTCCAGCTCGGCCAGGTAGCCCGAGCGGGTCAGCACCGCCTCCAGCACCTCCTCCGGCGTGCCGGTGTCGGCCAGCTCCCGCGCCGCGTCGAGCAGCGCGACGAACTCGGCGATGCCGTTCGCCGCGCGGGTGGAGATGCCGGGCGCGTCCTTGGCCTGGCGCAGCGCGGCGCCGAAGGAGATGCGGTCCCGCGCGGCCAGCGCCTCCACGCACGCCTCGGCCCGCTCGCCGATGCCCCGGCGCGGCGTGTTGAGGACCCGCCGCAGGCTGACCGTGTCGTCGTCGTTCACCACCGCGCGCAGGTACGCGAGCGCGTCGCGGACCTCCTTGCGCTCGTAGAAGCGCACCCCGCCGACCACCTTGTAGGGCAGGCCGACCCGGATGAACACCTCCTCGAACACGCGGGACATGGCGTTGGTGCGGTAGAAGACGGCCACGTCGCCCGGGCGGGTGTCGCCGTCGTCGACCAGCCGGTCGATCTCCCGGGCCACCCAGTCCGCCTCGGCGTGCTCGGTGTCGGCGACGTACCCGACGATCTGCTCGCCGGACCCGGCGTCGCTCCACAGCCGCTTCGGCTTGCGGGAGGTGTTGCGGTCGATGACCGCGTTCGCCGCGTTGAGGATCGTCTGGGTCGAGCGGTAGTTCTGCTCCAGCAGGATGGTGCGGGCGTCGGTGAAGTCCCGCTCGAACTCCAGGATGTTGCGGATCGTCGCGCCGCGGAACGCGTAGATCGACTGGTCGGCGTCGCCGACCACGCAGAGCTCGGCCGGCGGGATCCCCTCGGTCCCGGAGACCAGCTCCTTGATCAGCACGTACTGGGCGTGGTTGGTGTCCTGGTATTCGTCGACGAGGACGTGCCGGAACCGCCGCCGGTAGCTCTCCGCCACGTGCGGGTGCGACTGGAGCAGGTGCACCGTGGTCATGATCAGGTCGTCGAAGTCCAGCGCGTGGGCCTCGCGCAGTCGCCGCTGGTAGAGCGTGTACGCCTCGGCGAGCGCCCGCTCGTTCGGCCCCTTGGCCCGGCCGGCGA
The DNA here is from genome assembly GCF_051853095.1 of Micromonospora sp. LA-10. Taxonomy (NCBI): domain Bacteria; kingdom Bacillati; phylum Actinomycetota; class Actinomycetes; order Micromonosporales; family Micromonosporaceae; genus Micromonospora; species Micromonospora sp. LA-10. The sequence goes on along the minus strand of NZ_CP195710.1, from coordinate 4,540,270 downwards.
ACTCCTCCGGGTCGACCAGCTCGTTCTTCAGGTTCGACACCTGGGCGGCCAGGCCCCGGGCCGGGTAGCGCTTCGGGTCAAGGTCCAGCTCGCGGGCAACCATCTGCATCAGCCGGCGCGAGTCGTCCGCGTCGTAGATCGAGAACGTCGACTTCAGGCCGGCGTGCTCGTGCTCGGCCCGCAGGATGCGTACGCACGCCGAGTGGAACGTCGACACCCACATCATCCGGGCGCGCGGGCCGACCAGCGCGGCCACCCGCTCCTTCATCTCGCCGGCGGCCTTGTTGGTGAAGGTGATCGCGATGATCTCGCCGGGGTGCACGTCCCGGGCGGCGAGCAGGTAGGCGATCCGGTTGGTCAGCACCCGGGTCTTGCCGGAGCCGGCGCCGGCCACGATGAGCAGCGGGGAGCCGGCGTGGGTCACCGCGTCCCGCTGGGGGCCGTTCAGGCCGTCGAGGAGGGCCTGCGGGTCCGACCCGGCGGCCCCGGGGCGGCGCGGCGGGGTCGGCCGGGACTCCGGCGCGGGTGGGGACGCGGGGATGTCGAAGAGAGGATGCATCGCAGCCCGAGTCTATGCCGCCGGCCGGACACTTCCCCGCCCGCGCCGCCGGTCGGCGCGCGGCGGCACGTCTCACCTGTTGGTGCGTCTTCTTGCGCGCCCGCCCGGATGGTCGGCATACTCGACGACGTGTTCGATCAGCGCTTCTACTTTTACTACGGCACCGGGAGTCCGGCAGCCGTGGGTCGCGCCTGATCACAGACCTACGAAACGCCCCGGGCTCCCCGAGCCCGGGGCGTTTCCGTCCCGGGATCCGGGTACCGGGCCCGAGCCCCGAGAGGGACGACGATGATGACTGACGTGGTGGAGAGCAGCGGCAGCCTGGCGCGCGACGGCCGGCCGGCCGGCGCCGACCCGACCGGCGCCGCGGCGGCCCGCACCGGCACCGACGACGCGGCGGCGGCCGAGCGGATCGGCGAGATCCGGCGGCGGATCGACGAGATCGACAGCACCCTCATCGCGCTCTGGCAGGAGCGGGCCGCGCTCTCCCAGGAGGTCGGCGCGACCCGGATGGCCTCCGGCGGGACCCGGCTCGTGCTCTCCCGCGAGCGGGAGATCCTGGAGCGTTTCCGGGCCGAGCTCGGCGCCGACGGCACCCAGCTCGCGCTCCTGCTGCTGCGCGCCGGCCGCGGCCCGCTGTGACGCCGTGACGCCCCCGGATACGACGAACCGCCTGCCGGCGTCGCGTTGACGCCGACAGGCGGTCCGGTTCGAATCAGGACGCGTCGTGGGTGACGACGATCTCCCGCTTCTCCGCGAAGTGGCAGGCGCTCGGGTGGTCCGAGCCCGGCCGGATCTGGAGCAGCGGCACCTCCTGGGCGCAGACGTCCTGCGCCTTCCAGCACCGGGTCCGGAACCGGCAGCCCGAGGGCGGGCTGACCGGCGAGGGGACGTCGCCCTGGAGCCGGATGATCGCCTTGCTCTCGCGCACCGTCGGGTCGGGCACCGGCACCGCCGACAGCAGCGCCTGGGTGTACGGGTGGGTCGGCCGCTCGTAGATCTCGTCCTCGGTGCCGATCTCCACCATCTTGCCCAGGTACATCACCGCGACCCGGTCGGAGAGGTGACGCACCACCGACAGGTCGTGGGCGATGAAGACGTACGACAGGCCGAACTCGCCCTGGAGCTTCTCCAGCAGGTTCATCACCTGCGCCTGGATGGAGACGTCGAGCGCCGACACCGGCTCGTCGCAGACGATGACCTCGGGGCGCAGCGCGAGCGCCCGGGCGATGCCGATGCGCTGCCGCTGACCGCCGGAGAACTGGTGCGGGTACCGGTTGATGTGCTCCGGGTTGAGGCCGACCAGGTCGAGCAGCTCCTTGACCTTGGTGCGCCGGCTGCCGCGCGGAGCCACCTCGGGGTGGATCTCGAACGGCTCGCCGATCAGGTCACCCACCGTCATCCGGGGGTTGAGCGAGGTGTACGGGTCCTGCATCACCAGCTGGATCTGCCGGCGCAGCCGCCGCAGCGCGCCACCGGAGAGCTTGGAGATGTCCTGGCCCTTGTAGAGCACCTGGCCGGCGGTCGGCCGCTCCAGGTTCATCAGCACCCGGGCCAGCGTCGACTTGCCGCAGCCGGACTCGCCGACCACGCCGAGCGTCTCGCCGGCCTTGAGCTCGAAGGAGACGCCGTCGACCGCCTTGACTTGGCCGATGGTCTTCTTGAACACCACGCCCCGGGTCACGGGGTAGTGCTTGACCAGGTCACGAACCTCGATGATGTTCTCAGTCACGGTTCACCAGTTCCTCGGCGAAGTGGCAGGCGCTGGCCCGGCCGTTGCCCAGTTGCAGCAGCGGCGGGACCTTCTCCCGGCACACCGGCTGCGCCATCGGGCAACGCGGGTTGAACGCGCAGCCCGGCGGGATGTTCATCAGGTTCGGCGGGAGGCCCTTGATCGTGCGGAGCTCCTGCCCCTTCTCGTCCATCCGCGGGATCGAGTTGAGCAGGCCGAGCGTGTACGGGTGTGCCGGCTTGCGGTACAGGTCGTAGACGTCGGCTTCCTCGACGATCCGGCCGGCGTACATGACCGCGATCCGGTCCGCGACGTCGGCGACCACGCCGAGGTCGTGGGTGATCAGGATCATGCCCATCTGCCGTTCCCGCTGGAGCTCACCGAGCAGGTCCATGATCTGGGCCTGCACCGTCACGTCCAGGGCGGTGGTCGGCTCGTCGGCGATCAGCACCTCGGGGTCCAGCGCCAGCGACATGGCGATCATGGCGCGCTGCCGCATACCGCCGGAGAACTGGTGCGGGTAGTTGCTGAACCGGCCCTTGGCGTTGGGGATCTTCACCTGGTCGAGCATCTCGATCGCGCGCTTCTTGGCGTCCGAGCGGCTCATGCCGCGCCGGATGCGGAACTGCTCGGCGATCTGGAAGCCGACCGTGAAAACCGGGTTGAGGGCCGAGAGCGAGTCCTGGAAGATCATGGCGATGCCCTCGCCCCGGATCCGCCGCCGCTGCTCGGAGGACATGGTGAGCATGTCCTTGCCGTGGAAGCGCACCTGGCCACCGGTGACGAACCCGGGCGGGGTGTCCAGGATGCCCATGATGGTCTGCGCGGTGACGCTCTTGCCGGAGCCCGATTCGCCGAGCACGGCGAGGGTCTCCCCCGCCTCGACGTGGTACGTGACTCCGTTGATGACCTTGGCGACGCCGTCCCGGGTACGGAACTCCACCCGAAGGTCGTCGACCTCCAGCAGCCGGCCCGAGGGGCGGCCGGATCCGTCGGCGCCCGGCGAGGACTGCTCGGACACGAGAATGTCGGACAACTCAGTTCCCCTATCGGAGCTTCGGGTCGAGGGCCTCGCGGACCGCCTCGCCGAGCATGACGAAGCTCAGCACGGCGGCGACGAGGAACGCGGAGGGGAAGAACAGCAGGTAGGGCGAGACCCGGATGTAGTTCTGCGCCTCGCTGATCATGATGCCCCAGGAGACGACCGGGCTCTTCAGGCCGATGCCCAGGAACGAGAGCGTGGCCTCCGCGCCGATGAACGAGCCGACCATGATCGTGCCGTAGACCAGAAGCGGTGCCAGGCAGTTCGGCAGCAGGTGCTTGAGGATGATCCGGCCGGTGCTGGCGCCGAGCGCGCGGGCCGCGACGATGTAGTCGGCCTCCTTGGTGGCGAGCACCGAGGAGCGCATCAGCCGCATCACGACCGGCCAGCTCAGCACGCTCAGGGACAGGATGACCAGGCCCATGATCGTCCACTCGCCGTTGTCGGTGCCGGACCCGTTGAACGTGGTCAGGATGACGATCGAGCCGAGCACGAACGGCAGGCCGAAGAAGATGTCCGCGATACGGGACAGCAGCGCGTCCACCCAGCCGCCGCGGTAGCCGGCGATGATGCCCATCGTGCCGCCGACGAGCAGCGTCAGGAAGGTGGAGACCACAGCCACCACGATCGAGGCACGGGCGCCGTAGATGACCCGGGCGTAGACGTCGCGGCCCTGCACGTCGTAGCCGAACCAGGCGGCCGACGACGGCTCGACCCGGCTGCGGTCCAGCGAGCCGTTGACCGCGTCGCCGGACGTGAACAGCCACGGGAAGGCCGCCATCACGAGGAACACCAGGATGATCGTCGCCGAGATCCAGAACAGCGGCTTGCGGCGCAGGTCGATCCAGGCGTCACCGAGCAGGCCACGAGGCTTGTTCTGCTTCGCGCTCTCCGGCAGGCCCGCGTTGGTGGGCGCGCCCGACCCCGCCTCGGTGGGCATGGTCGCGGGCGGCGTCGACACGATCGACGCGGTATTCGGGTCACTCATGCCCGTACCTCGCTGCGCTCGGCACGGGCGTGGTTGCCCGCGCAGACTGCTGGGACGTTTCGTACGCTGCGGCGGTCACTCATAGCGGATCCTCGGGTCGAGGGCGGCGTAGAGCAGGTCCACCACCAGGTTCATGATGAGATAGACGAGCACCAACACCACGACGATGCCGACAACGGTAGCGCTCTCCTTGGTGACGATCGAGCGGAGCACCTGCCGGCCGATGCCGTTGATGCCGAAGATGCCCTCCGTCACGATCGCGCCACCCATCAGCGCGCCGAGGTCGGTGCCGAGCAGGGTGACCACCGGGATGAGCGAGTTGCGCAGCAGGTGCACGCCGACCACGCGGCGCATCGGGAGACCCTTGGCGATCGCGGTGCGGACGTAGTCGGCACGCCGGTTCTCGGCGATGCTCGTACGCGCGACCCGGGCGATGTACGCCATCGATGCGCTTCCGAGCACGAAGCCCGGCACGATCAGTTCGCTGAACCGCATCTCGTTGGACACGGTCGGGTTGATGATGCCCCACTTCACGCCGAGCAGCCACTGCAGCACGAAGCCGATGACGAAGACCGGGAGGGCGATCAGGAAGAGGGTGGAGACCAGGACCAGGTTGTCCAGGAAGCCGTTGCGCCGCAGGCCGGTCAGGATGCCCGCGCCGAGACCGATCACGGCCTCGATGGCGAGGGCGACCACCGCCAGCTTCAGGGTGTTCGGGTAGGACGTGGCGATGATGTCGCTGATCTCGCGACCGCCGAACGTGATACCGAAGTCACCCTGCAGAAGGTTCTTCATGTAGCTGGCGTACTGCACCCAGATCGACTCGTCGAGGTTGTACTTCTCGGTCATCATGGCGCGGTAGTTGGGCGGGCAACCACGGTCGCCGCACTTGCCGGCGAAGGGGTCACCGGGCACTGACCAGACGAGCCAGTAGATCAGGAACGTCGTGCCGATGAACACCGGTACGAGTTGCAGCAGCCGTCTCAAGAGATAACGGCCCATGGGGTGGTCCTCCAGACAGGGAGCGCCGGGGCGGGCCGGCGCGGCGGCGACAACGTTGCGAGGGGTTCGTTGTACACCCCCTCGCGGAACGGCCCCGGGCCGGGCTCACCGGTAGGCGAGCCCGACCCGGGGTCAGAGCGTTCGGATCAGAGCTCGACCGAGGTGATGTCGAGCTCGCCGACGTTGGTCAGCTCGAGCTTCTTGATCTTCTCCGAGTGGCCGGACTGCTGGCCACCGAAGTAGATCGGCATCGACGGAACGTCCTGGTCGATCAGCTTGACGGCCTCAGCGAACTTCTTGTGGGCCTCCTCGATGCTGGGGGCCGCGGTGGCCTCCTTCGAGAGGGCGTCCACCTGCGGGTTGCTGTACTTGCCGTCGTTCGAGGAACCACCGGTGACGTAGAGCGGGTTGATCCAGTTCTCCACGTCCGGGTAGTCCTGCTGCCAGCCGGCCCGGTACGCGCCGGTCATCTTGTAGGCGTTGATGTTGGCGCGGAAGACCGCGAAGGTCGGCACGCCGACGGCGACCGCGTCGATGCCCAGGTTGGTCTTGATCTGCTGGGCGACGGCCTCCATCCACTCCTTGTGGCTGGCGTCCGCGTTGTACGACAGGGTCAGCTTGCCCTTGAAGCCACCGGACTCGGCGTAGAGCTTCTTGGCCTCGGCCACGTCGAACTTGCAGGAGGTGCAGTTGCCCGGCTCGGCGCCCGGGGTCAGAGGGTTGGCCCAGCTGTCGGCCGGCTTACGGGTACCGAAGAAGATCTTGTCGGTGATCGCCTGCCGGTCGATGGACAGCGAGATCGCCTTGCGCAGCTTCGGGTCCTTGAAGCGCGCGTCGTAGATCGGGAAGGCGATGATGCCGGTCGACGGGGTGGTCGAGGACATCGCCCGCTCGCCCAGGTCGGTCTTCCACTTCTCGCCGGCGAGCGCGGAGACCGGAACCTGCTGCTGGAAGTCCAGGTTGCCGGCGAGCAGGTCGTTGTAGGCCGCCGTGTCGTCCTGGTAGATCTTGACGGTGACGTCCTTGACCTTCATCTTGTCGCGCAGGCTGTAGTCGTCGAAGCGGGTCAGCTTGATCTCGACGTCGTCCTGCCAGGAGACCAGCTTGACCGGGCCGTTACCGACCGGCTTCTTGCCGAACTCCGCCGGGGTGGTGGAGAAGAAGGCGTCCGGCAGCGGCACGAAGGCGCTGTAGCCGAGCTTGGTCGGGAACACGGCGGTCGGCGCGTTCAGCGTGACCTCGAAGTTCCAGTCGTCGACGACCTTCAGGCCGGACATGTCCTTGGCCTTGGGCTCCGGGGCCTTCTGCGGGCCGTCCGGGCCGTCCGGGTCCTCGGTGTAGACCTCATCGAAGCCCTGGATGTCGGAGAAGAAGGAGGCGTTCTGCGCGCCGTTCGGGCCGTACGCCGCCCAGTTCCAGGCCTTGACGAAGCTCTCGGCCTTGACGGTGGTGCCGTCGTGGAACTTGGTGTTCTGCTTGATCTTGATCTTGAAGACCTTCGAGTCGCTCGTCTCGATCGACTCGGCGAGCAGGTTCTGCGGCGCCCCACCGTTGTTGGGGTACTCGACCAGACCGCTCCACATCCAGTCGATGATCGCGCCGCCACCGGTCTCGGTGGTGTTCGCCGGAACCAGGGGGTTCTCCGGCTGGGTACCGTCGATGACGATCGCGCCGTCCGAGCTGGCGCCGGCGTCGCCACCGTCGTTGTTCCCGCTGGAGCAGCCGGACGCGACGAGCGCGAATGCCGCGCCCACCGCGAGCGCGCCGCTCGCCCGCTTCGAGACTCTCATTCCGAGGGGCCTCCTCTTTCTTAACCTGGTTCCGTCGTGGGTTTCACGCACGTTTGGGGGTGACACCACCGGCGACCCGGACAACGGGACACCGGTTTACCGCAGAGGATTTCGGGACACCCCAGGGGTACCGATCCGCCGGGCGCCACACCTTGGACGCGGGCACCGCGCAGGGTCGACGACCACGCGGCGACGCTGGTGGCGGCGTCACGTGGTCGGCAGGCCCGACGAGATGCCTCACACCGGGGGGTGAGGTGCTGCCACTGTGACACCCACCGGCCCTTTCCGTGAAGGTGCCGTTATCAAGACGTTAGTTGCCTGCCGCGTTGCCGATACTTGAGAAAAGATCACAAAGCGTACGGACGATAGGGCCCTGAACAGGCAAGACGGGCACGTAGAGGTCGACGGGCATCCCTGCCGCCCGCAGGCTCTGTGACGTGGACCGCGCCCGCTCCGGGCCCGCCGACGGGCGCACGACTGCGGCTTTTTTGTCCGTCCGGACGATACCGGTGTCGACTGTGCGGACAGCAACGACCCCCCGGGGGGACGATGCCTCCCAGGGGGTCGCCGTGCGGCGTGGGTCAGACCAGGCGGCGGTCGGCGGCCCAGCGGGACAGCTCGTACCGGTTCGACATCTGCAGCTTGCGCAGGACGTTGGAGACGTGCGTCTCGACCGTCTTGATCGAGATGTACAGCTCCTTGGCGATCTCCTTGTAGGCGTACCCCCGGGCGAGCAGCCGGAGCACCTCGCGCTCCCGGTTGGTGAGCTGGTCCAGCTCGGGGTCGGCCACCGGCGCGTCCGGCCGGGACGCGAACGCGTCCAGCACGAACCCGGCCAGCCGAGGGCTGAACACGGCGTCGCCGTCGGCCACCCGGCGGATCGCGTCGGTCAGCTCCTCCGGGGAGATCGTCTTCGTGACGTAGCCCCGCGCGCCGGCGCGGATCAGCCCGATCACGTCCTCGGCCGCGTCGGAGACGCTCAGCGCGAGGAACCGCACCTGCGGGTGGGTACGCCGCATCGCCTCCAGCACGGCACGGCCACCGCCGTCGGGCATGTGCACGTCGAGAAGCACCACGTCCGGCTGGGTGGCCGCGATCCGGGTCACCGCCTCGGCCACGGAGCTGGCCTCGCCTACCACCTCGACCCGCGCGCCCAGCTCGGCGCGGACGCCGGCCCGGAACATCGCGTGGTCGTCGACGAGGAAGACCCGCAGCGGCCCTCGCGGCACCGTGCCCTCGACCGGTTCCTGCTCGGACATGTCACTTGTCCCTTTCCGCCGTGGAGCCGGAGCCGCTGATCGGCAGGATCAGCCGGACCTCGGTTCCCTCTCCCGGCTCGGACCGGATCTCCGCCCGGCCGCCGTGCCGCTTCATCCGCCCGATGATCGATCCTCGGACGCCGTGCCGGTGATTCTCCACCGTATCCGGGTCGAAGCCCTTGCCCCGGTCCCGGACGAAGACGCTCACCTGGTCCGGCTCCACCTCGGCGTAGAGCGACACGGTCTGCACACCGGCGTGCCGGGCCGCGTTGACCAGAGCCTCCCGGGCGGCGGCCACGAGGGCGCCCACCCGCTCGTCGGTCTCCCGGTCGCCGACGACCACCGTCTCGACAGTGATGGCGAACGTGTCCTCCACCTCGGCGGCGGCCTGCTCCAGCGCGGCCGCGAACCGCTCGGTCGGCGAGGCGGTCGGCTTGTAGAGCCAGTTGCGCAGCGAGCGTTCCTGGCCACGGGCCAGCCGCTGCACCGTCTTGACGTCGCTGGCGTTGCGCTGGATCAGGGCCAGCGTGTGCAGCACCTGGTCGTGGACCATGGCGGCCAGCTCGGCCCGCTCCTGCTCGCGGATGCGTCCCTCCCGCTCCGACCGGAGCTGGTTCCAGGTCCGCCAGAGGACCGGGCCGGTCACCACGCCGACGCCGGCCAGCCCGACCAGCGCGAAGATCACGCCGTTGAGCACCGCGTCGAAGTTCTGCGCCGGTGAGTAGACGGCCGCCACGCCGATGATGCCCACTGCGACGAGCACGCCACCGCCGATGAAGCGCAGCACGAACGCGCGCCGGTCGGTCTCCTCCACCACCGCGCCCAGCCAGGGCACCGCCGCGTCGCCCCACTGCCTGCGCCGCTCCGGGCCGGACTGGTGCCAGATGACGCCCGCGCCGACCGCGATGATCGCTACCAGCCAGCCGGCGGTGCCGGCCGCGCCCACCGAGTTGAAGGCGAACACCTGCAACAGCAGTACGCCCAGCCCGATCGCCACGAACGGCAGCAGCTGGGCGAGGTCGCGGCGCGGCGGGACGGCGGCGTCGCCGGGGCGGGGTGGCACCACCGCCCAGAATGCGGCGTAGAGCAGCAGTCCGAGGCCGCTGAGCCCGAGCAGGACCATGAACGCCATCCGTACCCGCAGCACCGGGATGCCCAGGTGCTCGGCGATGCCCGCGGCGACGCCGGCGGCCAGCCGGTGCTCGGTGGCCCGGTAGAGGCGCGGGACGTGCGGGGCGGGGGTGCTGCTGATCGGAAACTCCCAGGTCGAGGTGGAGACGCCGGCGACGCCGACGCTCAGATCGTCACACGACGGCGACGTCCCGGACCACGGGGACGCCCCGGACTTTCGTCGCCGGCGGATCTCAGGGTGGGGTCAGGGTCGGGTCCTGAGGCAGTCCGGGCGGCCGGGGCAGCAGTATCGGAGGCATGACCGAGGACGCTGCCCGTCCGCCCCGCCCCTGGGCGGCAGCACAGGACGCCCCGCCGCCGCCCCCACCGGGGTCGGCGCCCCCCACCGACCACGCGACCCCACCGCCCGGCGGCGGCGCGCCGTTCACCGGCCCGCCACCCGGCGGGTACGCCCCGCCGCCCGGCGCTGCCGGCTTCACCACCCGGTACGGCCTGGTGCGCCCCCGCGAGGGCCGCTACCTGGCCGGGGTGTGCGCCGCCATCGGCCGGGCCACGAACACCGACCCGGTGCTCTGGCGCGTGCTGCTGGCCGTGCTCGGCTTCTTCGGCGGCATCGGCATCATCGTGTACGTCGCCGGCTGGCTGATCATCCCGGGCGAGGGCGACACCGCGTCACCTGTGGAGGCCATGCTCGGCCGCGGCCGGTCCAGCATGTCGCCGATCACCGTGATCGTGCTCGGCATCGTGGTGGCCCTCGGCTTCGCCTACGTCGTCACCGACGGTTTCCGGGCCATCCTGCTGGGCGCGGTGATCCTGATCGGCGGCGCGCTGCTGCTCAACCGCGAACAGCGCGGCCCGGGGCAGCGGCCGGCCCAGCCGACGCCGCCGCCCGGCCCGCCGCCGGGTCCGGTGCCGCCGGTGGCCTGGCCCGCGCCGCCGGCCTCGGCGCCGGGCGCCTGGGCCGCGGGCCCCGCCGGGACGCCGTGGACCGCCGCGCCGCCGGTACGCCCCGAAGCAGCGTCGTACGCCGCCCACGCCGAGCCCGGCTACCCGCCGGCCGGCCGGCCCGAGCCGGGCTATCCCCCGGCGACCGCTTCCGAGCCGGGCTACCCGCCCGCGTCCCCGTCCGAGCCGGGCCGGCCCGCGACCTCCGAGCGCGAGCCGGGCCAGCCCGCGACGTCGGAGCGCGAGCCGGGCCCCGCGGGGTCCGGGACGAGCTACCCGACGCTGCCGGCGCCGGGCTGGCCCGCCGCGGCGGGCACCCGGCCGGGCTGGTCCGAGCCGACGACCGCAGCGATGCCACCGGTGAGCGGTCCGGTCGCTGACACCGCCACCTGGCCGGCCTACGGCGCAGCGCCCTCCTGGCCGGGCACCCGGAGCACCGACGCCCCGCTGGGTGGACCCGCAGCCGTGCCGCCCCCCGCTCCGGTGGGCGCGCCGCTGCCGCCCGGCGGCTACCGCCCGCCGTTCGCCCCGCACGGCCCGTACGCCGGGTCGCCGCCCCCGCAGCCGCCGGCCCGGCCGCCGCGACCGCCGAAGCGGCCGAAGGAGCGCTCCCCGCTCGGCGCGATCACGTTCTCGCTGATCTTCCTGGCGCTGGGCGTGGTGGCCATGCTCGACCTGCTCGACGTCTTCCCGGTCGGCGCGGCCGGCTACTTCGCCGCGGTGCTCGCCACCATCGGCCTCGGCCTGCTCGTGGGCACCTGGTTCGGCCGGGCGCGCTGGCTCATCGCCCTCGGCCTGGTGACCGCGGCGGCGCTCGGCGTCGCCACCATCGCCGAGTCCTACGACCGGGTGCGCGGCATCGACGGCAACGTCACCTGGGCGCCGACCGACCTGCGCGACCTGGCCAACCGCTACGAGAACAACCTCGGTGACGCCGTGCTCGACCTGCGCGGGATCAACTTCGACAAGCAGGACGTGCAGGTGACAGTCGACGTGAACCTCGGCAACGCCACGGTGGTCGTACCGCCGAACGTCGACGTGACCACAGTGGCCGACGTCAACGCCGGTGACGCCACGGTCTTCGGCCGGCGCAGCGGCGGGCTCGGCGGTCGCCAGTGGGAGACCACCGACGTCGGCGCCGACGGCCCCGGTGGGGGCAAGCTGCGCCTCTTCGTCCACGTGAACGCCGGCAAGCTGGAGGTGACCCGATGAAGGCGCACCGCACCGACGTCGTGTCGTTCGCTTTCGGACTCGTCTTCCTCGGCCTGTCCATCTGGTGGCTGCTGGCCCGGATCCTCGGGCTGTCCGTACCGCCGGTCGGCTGGTTCCTGGCCGGCGGGCTGGTCCTGATCGGGCTGCTCGGGCTGATCGGCGCGCTGCGCTCCGGGCAGACCGCGGAGCCGCCCGCGCCACCGGAGGCCACGGTCTCCGCGCCGTACCGGGACGACAGCCCGGCCGGCGGCGGCGACACGACGTCCGACGTGGCCGACGAGTGGGCCACCGAGGCGACGACCGACGTGTCGGAGCCCGCCACCCGCGAGATGCCGGCGGTGGACGAGACGCGCGAGGAGCGGCGTACGCCGGGCGACCCGGCCTGACCGCGCCACTGCGGGGCCGTCGGAACGCGGCCTATGCTGGTCGGCGGAGATCTCGCCTCCGCCGGCCGGCCCGCGCACCCGACCACGCCGGAGCCGCGTCGGGTCGCCGGAGCCGCCGCCCGCCCGTCCGCTACCTCGTCAGGAGCCCGCCCGACATGACCCAGTCCCCCGCCGTGCGCGTCACCGGTCCCTCCGGTGCGGTCCGCATCGGCGAGCGCGCCGCCCGCGCGCTCGTCAGCGAGTTCGCCCGGCGCAACGACCCGAAGGCCGGCCTGCTGGTCGGCGCGACCCCGGAGTCCGCGGTGCTGGCCGCGGCGATCGAGGCGTTGCTCCCCGGCGACCGGCTCACAGTGGTGCCGGCGGAGGGCGCCGCGGCGGCGGCGCTGCGGGAGCACGTTACCGCGCAGGGCCGCTGGGTCGACGACCGGGTACGCGTGGTCGACACGCTCGCCGAGGCGGACGCCGCCGCCGTGGTGGTCGTCGCCGAGCCGTTCACCGGCACCGCCGAGCAGGCGCGCGCCGCTGTCGACGGGCTGACGAAGTACCTGGCCGACGGCGCTGTGCTGAGCGTCGCCGCGCCGCTGTTCCGCACCGAGGGCGCGGACGGCGAGCTGGACCGGCAGGGCGTGCTGCACGGCGTACGCACCGACCTGGTGCTGCGCAACACCCCGCCGGTACGCGTGCACCACCTGCGTTTCACCCCGGCGCCGGTCGCGCTCGCGGCCTCGCTGTCCCCGGCGTACCGGCCGTCGAGCGTGCCGCTGACCCGGGGCATGCACATCGACTCCAACGGGGTGGCCGCCGCCGGCATCACGCTCGGCCTGGCCGCCCTGACCCGGGCCGCGCGGCCGAAGTCGAAGCTCTGGCTGCTGCCGGCGCTGGCCGCCGCGCCGGTGGCCGCGTTCTTCCGCGACCCGGAGCGGGACGTGCCGGAGGACCCGTCGGCGGTGGTCGCCTCGGCGGACGGCCAGGTGCTCTCCGTGCAGCGTCTGCAGGACGAGCGCTTCGGCGACGGCGAGTGGCTGCGCGTCGCGGTCTTCCTGTCGGTGCTGGACGTGCACGTCAACCGCGCTCCGGTGGCCGGCAAGGTGGTCGACTACTTCGTCGCCGACGGTGGGTTCGTCAACGCCATGAAGCCGGACGCCGAGCACAACGTGGCGGCGTACACGGTGCTGGACACCGACCACGGCACCGTGGTGGTGGCGCAGCGCACCGGGCTGATCGCCCGCCGGATCGTGCAGCGGGCGCCGGTCGGCTCGCTGCTGGCGCGGGGCGAGCGCTTCGGCCTGATCCGGTTCGGCTCGCGTACCGACGTCTACCTGCCGGCCGACGCGGCGGACCCGCTCGTCGGTCCGGGCGACAAGGTGGTCGGCGGCGCGACTGTGATCGCCCGCTGGCGCTGAGCGCCGGACACGAAGAAGGGGCGCCGCTTCCCGCGGCGCCCCTTCTGTCGTTGTCGGGGATCAGGCGGTACGGCGCTGGTGCAGCCAGAGCAGCGGCCCGCTGACCAGGTAGCCCACCACCACGATGACGAACGTGAGCCGGATGTCGACGAGCGCGCCGATCACCGGGGCCAGCCAGAGCCACGGCGGCAGCTTCAGCAGCCGGGCGAGCTTGGCGTACGGGAAGCTCGACACCATCGCGAAGGCGAGCAGCGCCACGCCGGCCACCATCACCAGGCCGGGGACCGGCACGCCGATGGCCACGGTCAGGGCGAGCACTGCTGCCGCCATGGTGGTCGGCACGCCGCAGAAGAAGCGGCCGTCCTTCGGCGAGACGTTGAACCGGGCTAGCCGGACCGCCGCGCACGCGGCGACGAGCGCGCAGGAGACCGCGGCGGCCGCCGGGGGCGCCGAACCGGCGAGCGAGGCGTAGACCACTACCGGCGCGGCGAGGCCGAACGAGCACATGTCGGCGAGCGAGTCCATCTGCGCGCCGAACGGGCTGGCCACACCGAGCTTGCGGGCCAGCGCGCCGTCGAGGCCGTCGAAGGCCACGCAGGCGATCAGGAAGATCGCCGCGATCTGCACGTCACCGCGCATGGCCAGGAAGATGGCCAGCATGCCGAGCATGAGGCTGCTCAGCGTGCACGCGTTGACGAGCGCGAACTTGGCCCGGCGGGCGGCCGTACGCTCCCCCGGCAGGAGCGGGATCGACATCGCCGGTGACTCGTCGACCGGAGCGGCCGGTGCGAGCGCCGGGCTGACCGGGCGTACCGCCTCGATGTCGGCGTCGAGCCGACCGTAGCGGAGACGCTGGCGGTCGGCGTAACGGTGGTCGGGGGTGACCAGGTCGGTCCCCGGAACGGCGGCGCCGTCCCGGCGGCCCACCCGGACCAGCAGCACCTGGCGGGCGAACGTGCTGCTGCGGCGCAAGCGGCCCGCCCAGCGACGCCCTGCGGGGCGCGGACTGTCAGTCGTACGACGCCGGCGCCATGGGGCTCTCGGCACGTTTCCTCCATCACCGGATCGGCTGGCCGCCCTCGACGGGGCGGGTGTCCGGCTGTCTCGTGCCGGACCTTTCGGGTCCGGCAGCCCTTTTGCGGAGTACACCATTGCACAGGGAACAGGGGCTTGGCGATAGCTGCCGGCGGTAGTTATATCTCCCCTAACCGCACGAACCGCTCAATCATTCCCATCTCGGGTCTCAACGTCCGTTTTCGTCGGCCAACCCCTACTTCTGACTGTACCGGAGCTCACCCAGGGCGGCTCGGCGAGCGATTCACCTCACCCGTTGCCCGGTGGCACGAGCCGCCACGTCGGTCATCGACAGGCCGCTGACCTGCTCCGGGGCGAACCAGGCCGCCCGCGCGGTGGAGCCGCCGGCCAGCTCGGTCACCACCGCCTCGGTCGGCGCGTCCACGCGTACCCGGTAGGTCACCCGGATGCCGTGCCAGTCCAGCGGACGGCCCTCCGGGCCGAGCGCGGCCGGGTTGTGCAGGTTGTCCACCGCCATCAGGTCGACCACCCGGCCCAGCTGTCCGGCCTCCTCGACCAGCTCACGCAGCAGGCCGGTGGCCGGCTGCTCGCCGTGGTCGGTGCCGCCGCCGGGCAGGTGCCAGCGGCCCGCGCCCGGGTAGCCGTCGGCGATCATGGTGAGCAGCACCCGGTCGGCGGGGTCGGTGACCAGCCCGTACGCGGCGAAGCGCTGGCGGCGGTCGGCGGCCGGGCCGGCCGGGTCGACGGGCAGACCCCGGGGCACGTCGGCAGGCAGCGGGGACACCGGCAGGCCGAGCAGCTCGGCGGTGAACACCATCAGCGGAAGCCCGGCGGCCTCCTCCGGGGTGAACCAGCCCACCTCGTCGGTGCCACCGTCCGGCTCGGGTCGCAGCCGCCCGCCCCGCGCCTCGACCTCGAAGATCAACCGGTCCGTGTGCATCGCGACGTCCTCGGCGCGGAACGCGGCCACGTCGGCGACGGCGGCCCGGATCGCACCGGGCGCGACGGTCAGCCCGGTCTCCTCGGCGAACTCGCGGACCACGGTGTCGGCCGGGTGCTCCGCGTGCTCGACGCTGCCGCCGGGCAACTGCCACACCCCCGGGTACGGGCACCGCGCCGAGCCGCGCGCCAGCAGCACCCGCCCGTCGGAGTCCCGCAGCATCCCGTACGCCCCGACCCGCCGCCGCTGCTCCATCCGCACCACTCCCCCGCGCCCCGCGCGCACCCGCGCCCCACTCCGTCGATCATGAGGTTAGCGGCATCGAGGCGGACATTTCCCGCCGTCAACTTCATGATCGCCGGAGTGGGGCGCGGGTGCGCGCGGGGTGGGTCTAGAGAAGGTGGGCGGCCTGGACCGCCTCGGCGGTCACCTCGGTGAGGCGGTCGGTGGGGAGGGCGCCGAGTTCCTCACGGCGGAACCAGCGGGCCTCGCAGGTCGAGCCGCCGACGTCGGCCACCGTGGGCGGCGCCGGCTGATCCACGACCACGCGGTAGAAGGCGCGTACGCCGTGCCAGTCGATCGGGTAACCCTCCGGGCCCAGCGAGGCCGCGTCCCGGTGGCTGGCCACGCCGAGCAGCTCGACCAGGCGGCCGGTCTGCCCGGTCTCCTCGACCAGCTCCCGGATCAGCGCGGCGCCCGGCTGCTCCCCGTAGTCGGTGCCGCCGCCGGGCAGGTGCCAGCAGCCGGCGCCCGGGTAGCCGTCGGACACCCGGGTCAGCAGTACGCGCTCCTCCGGGTCGGTCACCACCGCGTACGCGGCGAAGCGCTGCGCCCGGTGCAGCCCGTCCGGGCCGGGTACGGCGTAGAACGAGGGGAACTCGGGCACCTCCTCCGGCACGATGTCGGCGCTGGAGGTGGGCAGGCCCAGGGCGCGCGCGGTGAACGACCTCAGCGGCAGATGCCGGGCCTCGTCGAGGGTGAACCAGCGGGCCAGGTCGGTCGGGCGGTCGACCCGCTCGGTGAGCGTCCCGCCGCGTACCGAGACGGTGTAGAGGAGGCGGTCGGTGTGGATCGTGATGCGCCGCTCGGGCAGCGCCCGCATGTCGGCGAGCACGTCCTGAAGGCCGGCGACCGCTACCGAGAGCCCGGTCTCGGCCGCGGTCTCCCGGACAACTGTGTGCTTGGGGTCCTCACCGTGGTCGACCGCTCCTCCAGGGAGCGACCAGGTGCCGGGGGTGCCGGAGCGCTCCGATGCGCGGACCAGCAACACTCGGCCGTTTGAATCAGCACAAACTGCGTATGCCGCGATCCTGCGAAGCGGCTCCAGCGAGGTGGTCACGGGGTCAAATTCTCCCCGGAGCGGGTTACCGGGATCGAAAAGAGTCAGATTCCTGACTCTTCGCTGGCGTCTCAGGGATGCGTCAGGGTAGGGCTCCGGGCGGTCACCGAGGTCGTCCGCCGCGGCGCGCGGGAACGTTGAGACATGACCTCCCCGAATCCCTCCCACGCCCCGTACAAGCAGCTCCGCCGCCCGGTCAGCGACCGCATGATCGCCGGTGTGGCCAGCGGCCTCGGCCGCTACTTCGCCGCCGACCCCACGCTCATCCGGGTGATCTTCGCGACCGCCACGGTGCTCACCGGCGGGCTCGCCGCGCTCGCGTACCCGATCATGTGGTTCCTGATGCCCGAGGAGCCGGCCGGCGCGCCCGCCTGGCCGCACCCGCCGGGCACCGCGCCCGGGTGGCCGCCTGTCCCGCCGGCCGGGCCTGTTCCGCCGGCCGGGCCGACTCCACCGACCACGGTGGTCCCGCCGATCCCGGGGGTGCCGCCGACCGCGCCGGCTACGCCGCGGACGCCGGCCGGGCCGGACGCCGGACCGCCGGCGCCCCGCCCGGACGCCGGACCGCCGCCCGCGGCCTGAGCCGCGTCACTCCCACTCGATGGTGCCCGGCGGCTTGCTCGTCACGTCCAGGACCACGCGGTTGACCTCGGCGACCTCGTTCGTGATCCGGGTCGAGATCCGGGCCACCACGTCGTAGGGCAGCCGGGACCAGTCGGCGGTCATCGCGTCCTCGCTGGAGACCGGGCGCAGCACCACCGGGTGACCGTAGGTGCGACCGTCGCCCTGCACCCCGACGCTGCGGACGTCGGCCAGCAGCACCACCGGGAACTGCCAGACGCCCCGGTCCAGGCCGGCCGTGGTCAGCTCCTGCCGGGCGATCAGATCCGCCTTGCGGAGCACGGCGAGGCGCTCCTCGTCGACCGCGCCGATGATCCGGATGGCCAGGCCCGGGCCGGGGAACGGGTGCCGCCACACCATCGCCTCGGGCAGTCCCAGCTCCAGGCCGATCGTGCGGACCTCGTCCTTGAACAGCGTGCGCAGCGGCTCGACCAGCGAGAACTTCAGGTCCTCGGGGAGACCGCCGACGTTGTGGTGGCTCTTGATGTTGGCGGTGCCGGTGCCGCCGCCGGACTCCACCACGTCCGGGTAGAGCGTGCCCTGCACCAGGTATTCCACGTCGCCGTGCGCCGCGATCTCCCGGGCGGCGGCCTCGAACACCCGGATGAACTCCCGGCCGATGATCTTCCGCTTCTGCTCCGGGTCGGTCACCCCGGCCAGCGCGCCGAGGAATCGCTCCCGGGCGTCGACCACCTTCAGCTTGATGCCGGTGGCGGCGACGTAGTCCTTCTCGACCTGCTCGGCCTCACCGGCCCGCAGCAGGCCGTGGTCCACGAACACGCAGGTGAGCTGATCCCCCACGGCGCGGTGCACGAGCGCCGCGGCGACCGCCGAGTCGACGCCGCCGGAGAGGCCGCAGATGACCTCCTTGTCGCCGATCTGCTCCCGGATCCGGGCGACCTGCTCGTCGATGATGTTCGACGGCGTCCACGTCGGTTCGATGCCGGCGATGTCGTACAGGAAGCGGGTGAGCATCTCCTGGCCGTGCGCGGTGTGCCCGACCTCCGGGTGGAACTGCACGCCGGCCCGGCGGCCGGCCAGGTCCTCGAACGCGGCGACCGGGGCGCCCGCCGACTCGGCGGTGACTGTGAAGCCCTCCGGCGCCTCGGTGACGCAGTCGCCGTGGCTCATCCACACCGGCAGGTCGGCCGGGAGGTCGCGCAGCAGCACACCGGGCTCGGTCAGACGCGGGCGCAGCGGCGTGCCGCCGTACTCGCGGTTGCCGGTGCGCGCGACGGTGCCGCCGAGCGCCTGGGCCATGGCCTGGAAGCCGTAACAGATGCCGAAGACCGGCACGTCGGCGGTGAACATCCCGGCGTCGATCTGGGGCGCGTCCGGCGCGTACACGCTGGCCGGGCCGCCGGAGAGGATGATCGCGGCCGGGTTCTTCGCCAGCATCTCGGACACCGGCATGGAGTGCGGGACGATCTCCGAGTAGACCTTCGCCTCGCGGACACGGCGCGCGATGAGCTGGGCGTACTGGGCTCCGAAGTCCACCACGAGGACGGGGCGAGGCGTGCTCATGTGCGCAAAGCCTACCGACAGTCACCGGGCCGCCGGACGCGCCCCGGCGGTGTGGCGGGATGAATGTGTTAACAAGGGCCCCTTCCTCTACCGGAGGCGTTAAGAAGGGGCCCTTCCTTTCACCGCAGGGCGGCGGGGGCGTGGGCGGGGACGGCGGGGCGCCGCGGCGGCACCGGCGCCACCCGGGTGTACGCCGAGCCGAGCTCCGGGCGCGGGTCGGCCTCGCCCTTGTTCGGCCAGTACGACATGGCCCGCTCGGCCTGCGCGGTGATCGTCAGCGACGGGTTGACGCCCAGGTTCGCCGAGACCGCAGCGCCGTCGACCACGTGCAGCCCCGGGTGGCCGTACACCCGGTGCCAGGGGTCGACTACCCCCTCGTCCGGGGTGGCGCCGATGACCGCGCCGCCGAGGATGTGCGCGGTCACCGGGATGTTGAACGGCTCGGTGACCGCCCCGCCGGGGGTGCCGCCGATCTCCTCGGCGAGCAGCCGGGCCGCGGCGTTGCCGGCCGGGATCCACGTCGGGTTGGGCGCGCCGTGGCCGGGGCCGGAGACGAGCCGGCCCCTGCGGAGCCGGGTGGTCAGCGAGTTGTCGACCGACTGCATGACGAGCGCTATCACGGTGCGCTCGGACCACCGGCGCACGGACAACATCCGCGCGGCCAGCACGGGCTGCCGGACGATGCTGCCCAGCCAGCGCCGGGCCCGGCGGGGACCGCCGTCGACGAGCAGCGACTGGAGCAGCCCCATCGCGTTGGAGCCCTTGCCGTAGCGAACCGGCTCGATGTGGGTCTGCGGGTCGGGGTGGAACGAGCTGGTGATCGCCACCCCCTCGGTGAAGTCGAGTCCGCGCCGGCGGGCGGCGCCGGGCAGCACCGAGGCGCCGAGGATGGCCTCGGAGTTGGTCCGGGTCAGCTCGCCGAGCCGGGGCGAGAGCGCCGGCAGCGCGCCGGTCGCCTTCATCTCGTGCAGCAGCCGCTGGGTGCCGAGCGCGCCGGCTGCGAAGACCACCTGGTCGGCATGGATCACCTCGCGACGCTTGCGCAGCCACGCGCCGGTGCGTTCGGTGTGCACCGCGTACCCGCCGGCCGGATCGGGGCGGACGGCGGTGACTGTGGTCAGCGGGTGCACCTGCACGCCGAGCCGCTCGGCCAGCCAGAGGTAGTTCTTCACCAGTGTGTTCTTGGCGCCGTGCCGGCAGCCGGTCATGCAGGACCCGCAGTGGCTGCACCCGATGCGGTCCGGCCCGGCGCCGCCGAAGTAGGGGTCGGCCACCCGCTCGCCGGGGCGCCCGATGTGCACGCCGACCGGCGTCGGGTGGTAGGTGTGCGCCACCCCCATCCGCTCGGCCACCGCGCGGACGGCCTGGTCCGCGCGGGTGTCGATCGGGTACGTGGTGACGCCGAGCATCCGCTTGGCCTGGTCGTAGTGGCGGGCCAGTTCGTCGCGCCAGTCGGTGATGTCCCGCCACTGCGGGTCGGCGTAGAACGCGTCGAGCGGCTCGTAGAGCGTGTTCGCGTAGACCAGCGAGCCGCCGCCCACCCCGGCGCCGGAGAGCACCAGCACGCCACCGCCGGCCTTGCGGTCGGCCGAGCGCAGCAGCGTGATCCGCTGGAGCCCGAAGCAGCCGAGCCGGGGCGCCCAGAGGAACCTTCGCGCCCGCCAGGACGTACGCGGGAACTCGTCGTCGGCGAAGCGCCGCCCCGCCTCCAGGACGCCTACCGAGTAACCCTTTTCGGCCAGCCGCAGCGCGGTGACGCTGCCGCCGAACCCGGATCCGATGACGACCACGTCGTAGCGCATGGACGCATCATTACCGACGGGTAGCTATAGCGCCAACGAGACCTTTTCGCACATCATGCAGAGCGCTCGATCGCCGGGATTCCCGCCGCTGCAACCTGTCGGCCCTCCTGGCGCGTCGAATCACACGGGGAGGCACGAACGTGACGAGACGACGCCTGCTGGGCCTGGCCGCGCTGGTGGCCGCGCTGCTGGTGGCCACCGGAGCAGTGGTGACCACCCGGCTGGTGGCCGACCGCCCGGCCGCCCCCGCCGCCGGACCGAGCACCACCCCGCCGGCCGCGCCGACGCCCGCCCCGACCACCGCCAGCCCGACGCCGCCACCCGGCGCCGACCTGAAAGGCCCGCTCAACCTGCTCCTCGTCGGCGTCGACACCCGGGTCAGCATCCCCGGCTGGGAGCCGCACGCCGACGCCGTGCTGCTGCTGCACGTGCCCGCCGGGCTGGACCGGGCGTACCTGTTCTCGCTCCCCCGCGACCTGGTGGTGGACATCCCCGCCTACCCGAAGGCGCGCTACCCGGGCGGCCGGACCAAGCTCACCCACGCGATGAGCTACGGCAGCCGGGTGCCGGGCGACAAGCGCAACCCCAGCACCGCCCAGGGGTACGAGCTGCTGCGCGCCACCGTCTCCCGCTACACCGGGCTGCGCATCGACGCCGGCGCGGTGATCACGTTCGGCGGCTTCGACAAGCTGGTGGACACGCTCGGCGGGGTGGACCTCTACGTGGACCAGCGGGTCGCGTCCCGGCACCGCCGCCCGGACGGCACCATGCGGACGCTGCGCGGCGGCGGCTACATCGGTCCGCAGATGGTCTACGAGAAGGGCACCCGGCACCTGACCGGCTGGCAGGCGCTGGACTACGCGCGGCAGCGCTACACCGCGGGCGGCGACTACACCCGGCAGCGGCACCAGCAGCAACTGCTCCGCGCGCTGGCCCGGAAGATCGTCGAGCAGGGCACGGCCCGCGACCCGCAGCGGGTCGAGCAGGTCGTCGCCGCCCTCGGCAAGACCCTGGTGTACGCCGGAGGCGGCCGGCAGCTGATCGACTTCGCGTACGCCCTCGGTGGCGTGCCCGCGGACCGGCTCACGCTCGTCGTGCTGCCCGGCGCCGGGGTGAGCAGCGGCGGCGCGTACCGGGGCGAGCAGCTCAAGCCGCTCGGCCGCGACTTCCTCACCGCGCTGCGCGGCGGGCGGGTCGACGCCTTCCTGACCGCCAACCCGTCGCTGCGCGTCAAGAACTGACGCGACCTACAGCGGCTTCGGGGTGGGCGGGCGCTCGGTGCCGTACAGCCACGGGTCGAAGACCTTCGCCAGCTTCTTGCCGGAGACCCGCTCGGCCAGCGCCACGAAGTCGGCGGTGGTGGCGTTGCCGTTCTTCCGCTCCGCCGCCCAGGTACGCAGGACGGCGAAGAACGCGGTGTCGCCCACCGCCACCCGCAACGCGTGCACAGTCATCCCGCCCCGGTCGTAGACCGAGCGGCTGAACAGGTTCTCCACCCCCGGCTTGCCCGGCGGCGTCCGCCACACCTGCGCGCCCGCGTTCGCGTACTTCTGGTCGAACGTGCGCTGCACTGTCGTCGAGCCGCTGTGCTCGGCCCACAGCCACTCCGCGTACGTGGCCAGCCCCTCGTTGAGCCAGATGTCCTGCCAGCGCTGGATCGACACGCTGTTGCCGTACCACTGGTGGGCCAGCTCGTGCGCAACCACGCCGGTGTTGTCGCCCTGCCGGAAGAAGGTGGCCGAGTAGACCGGGCGGCTCTGCGTCTCCAGCGCGTACCGGATCCGCTCGTCGGCGATCACCACCCCGCCGTACGCGTCGAACGGGTACGGCCCGAAGACGCTCTCCAGGTAGTCGGCGACCTCGACGGTGCGCGCGATCGACCGGTCCGGGGCGCCCTGGGGCAGCTGCGTGGTGACCGCGCTGTACACCGGCCGTCCCTTGTGCTGCCCGGTGGTGACCCGGAACTTCCCGATCGCCACAGTGGTCAGGTAGCTGGCGGTCGGCGCGCCCTCGGACCACTTCCAGGTGGTCCAGTCGCCGCTTGTCGTCTTCCCCTTCGGCACGCCGTTGGAGACCGCCGTCAGTCCCTTCGGGACGGTCAGCTCGATGTCGTAGGTGGCCTTGTCCGACGGGTGGTCGTTCACCGGGTACCAGGTGCTCGCCGACTCCGGCTGCCCGAGCGCGATCGCCCCGTCGGAGGTGTGCAGCCAGCCGCCCTCGCCCAGCGCCTCGGTACGCAGCGCCTCCGGCCGCCCGTCGTAACGGATCTCGGCGGTGAAGCCGTTTCCGGAGGTCAGCCCGATGGCCGGGGTGATCACCAGCTCGTTCTCGGTGCGGCTGTGCCGGGCGGCGGCGCCGTCCACTGTGACCGAGCGGACGGTCAGCCCGGCCAGGTCCAGGTTGAACGCGGACAGGTTCGCGGTCGCGGTGGCCCGCAGCGTGGTGGTGCCGCTGAGCTTGTCCGTCTCCGGGTCGTAGCGCACCTTCACCGTGTAGTGCGCGACGTCGTAGCCGCCGTTGCCGTAGCTCGGGAAGTAGGGATCGCCCGCGCCCGCCGCGCCCGGCGCGAAACCGCGCGTGGCCGTCGGGGCGGCAGTGGTGGGAGACGCCGGTTGCGGCTCCGGCTCGGCCGAGCCGCAGCCGGCCACCAGCAGCGTCGCGCAGGCCAGCAGCCCGAGCCGTCGTCGTCCGCCGCGCTGCGCCATCGCCTCGATCCCTCCGGGGTCCCGACAGCGGCCCCGCCCACGGGCCGCTCCGCCCGCGGCAGCCTACCCAGCGGCGGTCACGCCCACGTCACGGCAGCCCCGGTGGCGTCGCGCCGGCCAGCCAGGCGTCCAGCAGCGACCTCAGCGGCCGCCCGGACGTGCGTTCGGCGTACCCGACGAAGTCGGCGGTGGTGACGTTGCCGTTGCGGTGCTGCGCCAGCCAGCCGCGCAGCACGCGGTAGAACGTCTCGTCGCCCACCGCGCGGCGCAGCGCGTGCACCGCGAGCGCGCCCCGCTGGTAGACCGCGTCGCCGAACATCCCGGACCGGCCCGGGTCGACAGTGGGCTTCGACCAGTCGGTCACCGCGTACCGCTCGGCCGCGGTCTGCGCCACCGTCCGGCCGCCGTCGTGCTCGGCCCAGAGCCATTCGGCGTACGTGGCGAAACCCTCGTTGAGCCAGATGTCGCTCCACCGGGCCACCGAGACGCTGTCGCCGAACCACTGGTGGGCCAGCTCGTGCGCGACCACTTCGGTGTTCGGGCGGTCGCCCCGGAAGAAGGCCGGCCCGTAGACCGGCCGGCTCTGCGTCTCCAGCGCGTACCGGATGCGCTCGTCGGCCACCACGATCCCGCCGTACGCCTCGAACGGGTACGGGCCGAAGCGCTCGGCCAGGAAGTCGGCGATCTCGCCGGTGCGGGCCACCGACGCGGCGGCCGGCCCGTCCGCGGGCAGCGCCGCGGCGACGGCGGTGACCAGCGGCTTGCCCGCGTGCGTGCCGGTGCTGACCCGGTAGTCGCCGATCACCAGCGTGCTCAGGTAGCTGGCCATCGGCGCGCGCTCCGACCAGCGCCAGGTGGTCCAGCCGCCGGTTGAGGTCTTGCCCTGCGGCACGCCGTTCGCCAGCGCGGCCAGCCCGTCCGGCACGGTGACCGCGAAGTCGTAGGTGGCCTTGTCCGACGGGTGGTCGTTCACCGGGTACCAGGTGCTCGCCGACTCCGGCTGGCCGAGCGCGATCGCGCCGTCCGGTGTGGCGTGGAAGCCGCCGTCGCCGAGTTCGGCGTTCGGCAGCGGTTCCGGCACCCCGCCGTACGTCACCTCGACGGTGAGCCGCTTCCCCGACGGCAGCCCGCGCGGCGGGGTGACGATCAGCTCGGCGCCGTCGTGGCGGTGCTTCGCCGCCTCCCCGTCCACCCGGACCCGCTCGACGTCCAGCCCGGCCAGGTCGAGCTGGAACCGGGACAGCGCACGGGTGGTGGTGACGGTCAGCGTCGCGGTCCCGGTGAGCTTGTCGCCGGCCGGGTCGTAGCGCACGTCCAGCGCGTAGTGGCCCACGTCGTAGCCACCGTTGCCGGCCCCCGGGACGTACGGGTCACCGACGTCCGCCGCGCCCGCCCGGAACCCGTTGTCGTCGCCGCCCGTGCACCCGCCGGCCGCGAGCGCCACCGCCACCAGCCCTGCCGCCCAGATCCGCCGCCGCCTCACCCGGCGAGCCTAGACGCGCGACGGCGCGGGCGGGGCCGGAACACGTCCGGGCCGCCACCCGCGCCGTCGTGCGGTGATCAGTGGTGATCAGCGGTGCTCAGCGGTCGAGGACCAGCCCGACCTTCTGGAACTCCTTGAGGTCGCGGTAACCGCACTTGGCCATCGCGCGGCGCAGGCCGCCGAAGAGGTTGAGCTGGCCGTCCGGCTCGTCGGCCGGGCCGAACAGCAGCTTCTCCATCGAGCCGAGCGGCTCGCCGGCCACCTCGAACGCGCCACGCGGCAGCGACGGGTGGCTGGCCGCGGAGTGCCACCAGGCGCCACCGGCCGGCGCCTCCTCGCAGAGCGAGAGCGGCTCGCCGAGCATCACCGCGTCCGCGCCGCAGCCGAGCGCTTTGGCGATGTCGCCGGAGGTCTGCATGTCGCCGTCGGCGATCAGGTGCACGTACCGGCCGCCGGTCTCGTCCAGGTAGTCGCGGCGGGCAGCGGCGGCGTCGGCGATCGCGGTGGCCATCGGCACCCGGATGCCGAGCACCGACTCGGTCGTCGACCAGTCGTCGCCGCCGATGCCCACGATCACGCCGGCCGCGCCGGTGCGCATCAGGTGCAGCGCCGTCTTGTAGTCGGTGCAGCCGCCGACGACGACCGGCAGGTCCAGGTCGGCGATGAACTCCTTGAGGTTCAGCGGCTCGTCGGTGGTCGAGACGTGCTCGGCCGAGACGAGCGTGCCCTGGATGACCAGGATGTCCACGCCCGCGTCGAGGATCACCGGGGCCAGCGCCAGGGTGTGCTGCGGCGAGACCCGCACCGCCACCGTGCCGCCGCCCTCGCGCAGCTCGCGTACCCGCTCGGCGATCAGGTCGGGCCGGATCGGCTCGGCGTAGACCTCCTGGAGGCGCTTGGTCGCCCGCGCGTCCTCGCCGAGGCCGGCCAGCTCCTCCAGCACCTTGGCCGGGTTCTCGTACCGGGTCCAGAGGCCCTCCACGTTGAGCACCCCGAGGCCGCCGAGCTGACCGAGGCGGACCGCCGAGGCCGGGCTCATGGTCGCGTCCGAGGGGTGGCCGACGCAGGGGATGCCGAACTGGTACGCGTCGAGCTGCCACGCGGTGGAGACGTCGTCGACGTCCCGGGTGCGGCGGCTCGGCACGATGGCGATGTCGTCCAGGTGGTAGCCGCGCTGCGCGGTCTTGCCCAGCCCGATCTCGACCACGTCACGCATGGGGGACTCCAGGTGGTTGGGGGTGGTGGGTCAGCGGGAGTGGTAGTTGGGCGCCTCGACGGTCATCTGGATGTCGTGCGGGTGGCTCTCCTTGAGCCCGGCCGCGGTGATCCGGATGAGCTGGCCACGCCGGTGCAGCTCCGGGATGCTCTCCGCGCCCACGTACCCCATCGCGGCGCGCAGGCCGCCGGTGAGCTGGTGGGCGACAGCGGACAGCGGACCCCGGTAGGGCACCTGGCCCTCGACGCCCTCCGGGACCAGCTTGTCCTCGGCGAGCACGTCCTGCTGGAAGTAGCGGTCCTTGGAGTAGGACTTGCCCTGGCCGCGCGACTGCATCGCGCCGAGCGAGCCCATCCCCCGGTACGCCTTGTACTGCTTGCCGTTGATGAAGATCAGCTCGCCGGGGCTCTCCTCGCAGCCGGCCAGCAGGCTGCCGAGCATCACCGTGTCGGCGCCCGCGACGAGCGCCTTGGCGATGTCGCCGGAGTATTGGATGCCGCCGTCGCCGATCACCGGCACGCCGGCCGCGCGGGCGGCACGGGCCGCCTCCATGATCGCGGTGATCTGCGGTACGCCGACCCCGGCCACGATCCGGGTGGTGCAGATGGCGCCCGGGCCGACGCCCACCTTCACGCCGTCCGCGCCGGCCTCGACGAGCGCCTTCGCGCCCGCGTACGTGGCGATGTTGCCGCCCACGATGTCGATGCTGACGTCCCGCTTGAGCCGGGCGACCATCTCCAGCACGGCGCGCTGGTGGCCGTGCGCGGTGTCCACGATCACCACGTCCACGCCGGCGTCGACGAGCGCGCGGGCCCGCTTGTAGCCGTCCTCGCCCACGCCCACCGCGGCGGCGACCCGGAGCCGGCCCGCGTCGTCCTTGGTGGCGTTCGGGTACTGCTCGCTCTTGGTGAAGTCCTTGACCGTGATCAGGCCGCGCAGCTTGCCGCCCGCGTCCACGATCGGCAGCTTCTCGATCTTGTGCTGGCGCAGCAGGCCGAGCGCGTCGTCCTTGCTCACCCCGACCGGGGCGGTGATCAGCGGGGTGCGGGTCATGATCTCGCGGACCGGCGTGGCCGGGTCGGAGACGAAGCGCATGTCGCGGTTGGTGACGATGCCGACGAGCTGGCCCTGCCCGTCCACCACCGGCACGCCGGAGATGCGGTAACGCCCGCAGAGCGCGTCGACCTCGCGCAGCGTGTCGTCCGGGCTGGCGGTCACCGGGTTGGTGATCATGCCGGACTCGGAGCGCTTCACCAGGTCGACCTGGAGCGCCTGGTCCTCGACGGAGAGGTTGCGGTGCAGCACGCCGATGCCGCCCTGGCGGGCCATGGCGATCGCCATCCGCGCCTCGGTGACCGTGTCCATCGCGCTGGACAGCAGCGGCACGGTCAGCTCGATGTTGCGGGTCAGGCGGGTACGGGTGTTGACCCGGCTGGGTACGACGTCCGACTCGCCCGGCTGCAGGAGCACGTCGTCGAAGGTCAGGCCGAGCGGCACCACGCGGGCCGAACCGGCAGGCAGCTCGGGCAGATGGCCACCCAGCTCCCCGCCGTCGGCGCCGGCCGGGATCTCGGTGCTGGGCGAATTCTCCACGATTGCTCCCCTGAGCTGGTCGAACGGGCTGCAGCGAGGCGGCGCGCGGGGGCACCGGCGGGCGCCGGGTGACGGCGCGTCGCCTCATCGTACCCACTGGCCCGTTCCCGTCCGGGCAGCGGCGGGCCCGGGGGTAGGCCGGGCCACAGCGCGGGCTGGGGCGGGCTTTCCGGCGGCCCGGGGTCTACGGTTAGGGGGTGCACGACGAGCCCATCGACCCGTTCAACGGCGATCCCGCCGATCCGGCTGCCGGTCTGCACGATCCCGGCGACGACGACGCGCTCGACCCGCTGACCGACGTCGAGCGCCAGGACGTGCTGGAGGATCTCGCCGACCTGGAGATCTACCAGGCGCTGCTCCAGCCGATCGGGGTGCGCGGCCTGGTGATCGAGTGCGAGGACTGCCGCGAGCCGCACTACTTCGACTGGGACCTGCTGCGCGGCAACCTGCGCCACCTGCTCAACTCGGGGCGTCCCCGGGTGCACGAGCCGGCCTACGACCCGGATCCGGACCATTACGTGAGCTGGGACTACGCCCGCGGCTACGCCGACGGCGTGCACGACACGCTCACCGAGGGCACCGACGAGTCCACCGAGGGCTGAGCGCCGCCGTCCGGGCCGTCAGGCCACCAGGCCGGCCCGGAAGCCGGCCGCCACGGCGTGTGCCCGGTCCCGCGCGCCGAGCTTGCGGAACAAGCGCCGGGCGTGCGTCTTGACCGTGTCCTCGGAGACGAACAGCTCCCGCCCGATCTCCGCGTTGCTCTTGCCCTCGGCCATGCCGAGCAGCACCTGAAGTTCCCGCTCGGTCAGCCCGATGGCGCCGCGCGGCGTCCGCGCCGGCCGCTGGGCCGTACCGGGCCGGGGCGCCTCCGCGCCGTCGGCCGCCGCCGGGTCGTCCGGGTCCTCACCCCGCTGCACCGGCACCACTGTGGGCAGGCCCGCCGCGTCCACCGGCGCCGCCGCCGGCCAGCCGGGCCCACCCTGGGTACGCCCCGCCGACCGGGCCGGACCGCCGACCGCCGCCGCGTCCCGGGCGGTGTCCGCCACCCGGTGCCTGTTGCTCCGCCCGGGGGCGGAGAGCAGCAGCAGCGCCTTGGCGACCGCACTGGTCAGGTCGTGGTCGGCGTTCTGGATCAGTCCGCGAGCACCGGCGCTGATGGTGGCCGCCGCCGACTCCGACTCCTCGGCGCCGAGCAGCAGCACCGCCGCCTGCGGCGCGCGGGCCAGCACCCGGCGCACGAAACCGGCGCTGTCCGGCCGGGTCAGCGCGGTGTCGGCGAGCACCACGTCCACCGGACGCTCGGCGAGCCGCAACATCACCTCCGGATCGGAGACGGCCGTCCGGACGACGCCGGACAGCCCGAGCCGCGCCGCGGCGGAGGTCAGATGCTGGGCCGCCAATGGTGTCCGAACGCACACAAGAACACTACGCACAGTGGGCTCCTCTCCGACTCAGAGCAGACCATGCGGAGGTGGGCTCGGGAGGGGGTTCCGGGCA
This sequence comes from Micromonospora sp. LA-10, assembly GCF_051853095.1. NCBI lineage: Bacteria > Bacillati > Actinomycetota > Actinomycetes > Micromonosporales > Micromonosporaceae > Micromonospora > Micromonospora sp. LA-10. Next base: position 4,511,066 of record NZ_CP195710.1, on the reverse strand, counting down.
ATCATCCGAACTTTTCCGACAGATGGGGCATATGCCGCCGACTGTCCGAGGTTTTCGATCACACATGTGTGAGGCGGGGACGGCTCGGGTACCGAGGGGTTCATCCGGAACCGGCATCCCGCGCGGACCGCCGCCCGGTAGCTGGCCACGAACATTCTCCGCGGTGCCGCGCGGGAGGAGGGGTGCTGATGTCGAACGTACGTAGGCTGCCTGGACCGATCGACGAGCTCTGGGACTGGCAGCGGCTCGGGGCCTGCCGTGGCCGCGACAGCGCGCAGTTCTTCCACCCGGACGGCGAGCGCGGCTCCTCCCGGACGCGCCGCGAGATGGGCGCCAAGTCCGTCTGCCGCGCCTGCCCGGTACGCGCCGAGTGCGCCGCGCACGCGCTCTCCGTCCGCGAGCCGTACGGCGTCTGGGGCGGGTTCAGCGAGTCCGAGCGGCTGCGGCTGCTCGCGCTCGGCTGGGAGGACCTGGCCGACCGCCGACAGACCCGGGTGGACATCGCCCGGCTGGAGGCCCGCCTCGGCCGTCCGCACAACACCGCCGTGCCGGACCAGCGTAAGGTCGCCTGACCGGCTTCACGACCACCGACGCCGCGCCCCGAAACCCGGGGCGCGGCGTCGTGTCGTCCCGCCCCGACCCCGCGTGATCGACACCAGCTCGGCGAAGTGGTCATATCGCGGAGCCTCTGATGCCACCACTTCGGGGAACCGATGTCGATCAAGGGTGATGTGCCGCGGTCGTCAGGTGACCGTGACCCTTACCGTGTGCCAGCCGGTAGCGCCGTCCGGGGCGACCGGGGCGCGCTGTTCCGTCTGGGTCTCGCCGGTCGTGTCCGTCGCCCGCACCTGGAGCGCGTGCTCGCCCGGCGTGGCGTCCCACCGCCAGGACCACTGCACCCAGGTGTCCGCCGACACAGCCGGGGCCAGGGTCGCCTCCTGCCAGGGCCCGCCGTCGACACGTACCTCGACTCGCTTGACGCCGCGGTGCTGCGCCCACGCGACACCGGCGACGGTCACCGGACCGGCGGCGGGACGGCTGCGAGGGCGGGGCGTGTCGATCCGGGACTGCGTCTTGATCGGCCCCTGCGCGGACCAGCCGCGCGGCACCCAGTACGCGTCGAAGTCGGCGAAGCTGGTCAGCTCCAGCTCGGTCAGCCACTTGCAGGCCGAGACGTACCCGTAGAGGCCGGGCACCACCATCCGCACCGGGAAGCCGTGCTGGATCGGCAGCGGCTCGCCGTTCATGCCGACCGCGAGCAGCGCGTCCCGCCCGTCGCGCAGCACCGAGGTGGGCGTGCCGCAGGTCCAGCCGTCGACGGCCCGGCCGACCACCTGGTCCGCGCCGTCCTCCGGATCGGCCTCGTCGAGCAGGTCCTTGATCGGTACGCCGAGCCAGCGCGCGTTGCCGATCAGGTCGCCGCCCACCTCGTTGGAGACGCAGGCGAGCGTCACGTAGCGCTCGACCATCGGGCGGGCGAGCAGGTCGTCGAAGCTCAGCTCGATCGGGTTGCGGACCCGCCCGTGGATGCGCAGCCGCCACGTGACCGGGTCCACCTGCGGCACCACCAGCGCGGTGTCGATCCGGTAGAACTCCGAGTTCGGCGTGACGTACGGCGCGAGCCGGGACAGCGACAGGTCGGCGCCGGCCGGCACCGGCGGGGCGGGCGCGACCGGGGCGGGCAGCGTCACCGCGTCCCGGGCCGCCGAGACGCCGCGCCGGCCGGCCAGCCAGTGCCCGCCCAGCCCGGCCACCGCGGCCGCTCCGGTGAGCAGCCCGGCGCCGCGCAGGAACCGTCGTCGCGACTCCGCGTCGTCGTCGTGCCGGACCGGCTCCCAGCCACCCGGCGTCTTCTCCTCCCCCGCGAGCGCGGCGACCGCCGGAGGCGGCGCGGACGACGGCTCACCGTCCCCGGGAGCGGCCCCGTCGCGCTGCGCCGGGCCGGTCCCGGCCCGGTCGCGTGGCGCGGCGTCGGTCCGATCACGTCCGGGCCGCGTCCGATCCGGCGGGTCGGCGCCCAGCGGGCCGGCCACGAACGCCCAGAGCGTCAGCGCGCCGAGGCCGCCGCCGACCAGCGAGGGCAGCGTGTCGAACGCGTCGGCGCCGGCCCGGGTCAGCGCGGCGGCGACGCCGAGCGCGGCGAACGCGGCGATGCCGGCCAGGCCGATCGCCAGCCGCCGGACCGCCACCAGGCCGAGCAGCGCGCCGAAGGCGGCCAGCAGCAGCGCCGTCCCGACCAGCAGGGCGATCTTGTCGTACGTGCCGAAGACGTCGATGGCGAACTGCTTGAGCGGCTCGGGCACCAGGTCGACGACGAGTCCGCCGACGGCGACGAGTGGAGCCGACCGGGGGCCGGTCAGGACCGCCACGGGTTCGGCGGCGCCGAGCGCCACCACGGCGGCGACGACACCGGCCAGTGCCGCGCGGCGGCGGGAAAGGGTGCTCACGGCATCCAGTCTGGTCGACCCGCGGGGACGGCTGCCATTTCCGTCAGCGTTCCGTAAGGGGACACGGCCCGGAAAAGCCGTCAGGGCACACCACCGGGTCGGCGGTGTGCCCTGACGTCGGGCCGTGCGGTCGGGTCAGAAGCCCGGGCCGTGCTGGTGGCCGTGACCGTGCGAGTGGCCGTGGCCACCGGCGGCCGGCTCCGGCTCGGCCGGCTTCTCCACCACGAGGCTCTCGGTGGTGAGCAGCAGGCCGGCGATCGAGGCGGCGTTGCTGACCGCGTTGCGGGTCACCTTCACCGGGTCGATGATGCCGGACTTGGCCAGGTCGACGTACTCGCCGGTGGCGGCGTCGAGGCCGTGGCCCCAGTCCTTGCCGACGACCTTCTGCACCACCACGTAGCCGTCGTGGCCGGCGTTCTGGGCGATCCAGCGCAGCGGCTCGACGAGCGCCTTGCGCACGATCGAGACGCCGACCTTCTCGTCACCGGTGAAGCCCAGGTCGTCGTCGAGCGCCGGCAGGATCTGGGCCAGAGCGGCGCCGCCACCCGGGACCGTGCCCTCCTCGACCGCGGCCTTGGTCGCGGCGATGGCGTCCTCGATGCGGTGCTTGCGCTCCTTCATCTCGACCTCGGTGGCCGCGCCGACCTTGATCACGGCGATGCCGCCGGAGAGCTTCGCCAGCCGCTCGGCCAGCTTCTCCCGGTCCCACTCCGAGTCGGACGCCTCGATCTCCTTGCGGATCTGCGCGACCCGGTCGGCGACCTCGGAGGCCTGCCCGCCACCGTCGACGACGGTGGTGTTCTCCTTGTCGACCACGACGCGGCGGGCGGTGCCGAGCACCTCCAGGCCGACCTGGTCGAGCTTGTAGCCCAGCTCCGGGGCGACCAGCTCGGCGCCGGTCAGGATCGCCATGTCCTGGAGCATCGCCTTGCGGCGGTCACCGAAGCCCGGGGCCTTGACCGCGCAGACCTTGACGGTCTTGCGCAGCGCGTTGACCACCAGCGTCGACAGGGCCTGGCCCTCGACGTCCTCGGCGACGATGAGCAGCGGCTTGTTGTTCTGGAGAACCTTCTCCAGCAGCGGCAGCAGCTCCTCGATGGCCGAGATCTTCTGCGTGGTGATCAGGATGTACGGGTCCTCCAGGACCGCCTCCTGCGCCTCCAGGTCGGTGACGAAGTTCGGCGAGATGAAGCCCTTGTCGAACTGGAGCCCCTCGGTCACCTCCAGCTCGGTGGTGAGCGCGGAGCCCTCCTCGACGGTGATGACGCCGTCGCGGCCGACCTTCTCCATCGCCTCGGCGATCAGCTCGCCGATGGCGGCGTCCTGCGCGGAGACGGTGGCGACGTGCGCGATCGACTCCTTGGCGGAGACCTCGACGGCCTTGCCGAGCAGCGCCTCGGAGACCTTGGCGGCCGCCGCGTCGATGCCCCGCTTCAGGCCGGTCGGGTTCGCGCCGGCGGCCACGTTGCGCAGGCCCTCGCGGACCATGGCCTGGGCCAGCACGGTGGCGGTGGTGGTCCCGTCGCCGGCGACGTCGTTGGTCTTGGTCGCCACCTCCTTGACCAGCTGCGCGCCGAGGTTCTCGTACGGGTTGGTGAGCTCGATCTCCTTGGCGATGGTCACGCCGTCGTTGGTGATCGTGGGCACACCGAACTTCTTGTCCAGGACGACGTTGCGCCCGCGCGGGCCGAGGGTGACCTTGACCGTGTCCGCGAGGGCGTTGACACCGTGCTCCAGCAGGTGCCGGGCGTCGTCCGAGAAGCTGAGGATCTTCGCCATCAGTATCCCTTCGAAGCGACGTTGCCCCGGCCCGGCGAGCCGGACCGGGGCAACGACACTGATCGGTTGCTTACTTCTCGATGACCGCGAGGACGTCGCGGGCGGAGAGCACCAGGTACTCCTCGCCGGCGTACTTGACCTCGGTGCCGCCGTACTTCGAGTAGAGGACGGTGTCGCCGACCTTCACGTCGATCGGCACGCGGTTGCCCTTGTCGTCGATCCGGCCCGGGCCGACAGCGAGGACGGTGCCCTCCTGCGGCTTCTCCTTGGCGGTGTCGGGGATCACGATGCCCGAGGCGGTGGTGGTCTCGGCCTCGTTCGCCTGGACCACGATGCGGTCCTCGAGCGGCTTGATCGCAACCTTGGTCGCGGTAGTCACGGGCATACCCTCCCGGGTACTTGGTGTCGTTGCCGGCCGGCGTGCCGACCAGCGTCAATCTGCCACATGCCACCGGGCGGGGCCGTCGTCGCGGGTGCCGGTCCGCCTGGCGCTCAACCCCCGGGCACGAGGCTCGGGGGTTGGCACCCTCAGGGTGAGAGTGCTAATCGCAGGTTATTCCTCGGCTAGCACTCCGTCAAGGAGAGTGCCAACGCGTCGCCCTCCGTGTCGCGCCGGAACGGGGCCGGGAGAATGAGTCCGTGGATCTCGACCAGCTCGCCGCGCTGCGTACCCCCGAGGGGTCGGCGGCGCTCGCCGCGGCCGGGCGGGTGGCCGGCGGCGACCCGCTGGCGGCGGCCGCCGCGCTGCGCTCGGCCGGGATTCCGGGCGACCTCGCCGCCGCCGCGCTGACCCAGGCGGAGCTGCGCCGCCGCGCGGTCGGCAAGTTCGGCGCGGCCGCCGCCGGGATGTTCCTCACCCGGCCCGGGCTGGAGCAGGCCACCCGCGGGGTGGTCGCCGGCCGGCGGGCCGCGCGGCTGCGCGCCGCGGGCGTGACCACACTGGCCGACCTGGGTTGCGGCCTGGGCGCCGACGCGCTCGCCGCGGCCCTCGCCGGGATCCGGGTGTACGCGGTGGAGGCCGACCCGCTGACCGCCGCGATGGCCGCCGCGAACGCCGAGGCCGCCGGGCTGGCGGAACTGGTGACCGTCGAGTGCGGCGACGCCACCGCGTTCGACGTGAGCCGGGTCGACGGCGCGTTCTGCGATCCGGCGCGGCGGCGGGCCGGCACCGGCCGGCGCGTCTTCGACCCGAAGTCCTACTCGCCGCCGTGGGACTTCGTCACCGGCCTGGCCGCCCGGGTGCCGCGCACCGTGGTGAAGGTGGCGCCAGGGCTGGACCACGCGCTGATCCCGGCGGGCGCCGAGGCGGAGTGGGTGAGCGTGGACGGCGACCTGGTCGAGGCGGCGCTGTGGTGCGGCGAGCTGGCCGGCGTCCCCCGCCGAGCCACAGTGCTGCGCGAGAAGGAAGGGCCCCTTCTTAACGCCTCCGGTAGTAAAAGGGTCCCTTCCTATCACCTCACCGGCACCGGCGCGGCGGAGGCGGAGGTGGGGCCGGTCCGGCGTTTCCTGTACGACCCGGACCCGGCCGTGGTGCGCGCGCACCTGGTCGCCGAGCTGGCCACCGACCTCGACGCCACGCTCGCCGACCCGTCGATCGCCTACCTCTACGCCGACGAGGCCCGGCCCACCCCGTTCGCCCGCTGCCTGGAGATCACCGACGTGCTGCCGTTCTCGCTGAAGCGGCTGCGCGCCCTGCTGCGGGAGCGGCGGGTCGGCCGGGTCGAGATCCGCAAGCGCGGGTCGGCGCTGGAGCCGGAGAAGCTGCGCCGTGACCTGCGGCTCTCCGGCGAGGCGGCGGCCGACCTGGTGCTGACCCGGGTCGCGGGCGACCCCGCGGTGCTCGTCTGCCGGCCGGTCCCGGCGGGCGGCTGACCCGCGGCGCGCGGTTTCGGCTCGCGGTCGGGCGACGACCGGGCTAGCTTGAGCCGGTGGCGGGCCCTGGCACTCCGGCGATCGCGTTGCTGAGCAAGCAGAAGATCGCGCACAGCACCCACCCCTACGACGTCTCGCCGGACGCGCCGAACTACGGCGCGCTGGTCGCCGAAGCGCTCGGGGTGGCACCGGAACGCGTGTTCAAGTCGCTCGTCACCGAGGTCGACGGCGGGCTGACGGTGGCTGTGGTGCCGGTGACCGGCGAGCTGGACCTGAAGGCGCTCGCCGCGGCGGTGGGCGGCAAGCGGGCGGCGATGGCGGACCGGGCGGTGGCCGAGCGGGCGACCGGGTACGTGCGGGGCGGGATCAGCCCGCTGGGCCAGCGCAAGCGGCTACCGACAGTCGTCGACTCCTCGGCGCTGGCGTACCCGACCGTGTACGTCTCGGCGGGCCGCCGAGGCTTGCAGGTGCAGCTCACGCCGACCGATCTGGTGGCGCTCACCGGGGCGGCCACGGCATCGATCGCCGCCGTCTGACGGGCCTCGTCACGGTACGTGTGGGAGCGTTCCCGGAACGCGCACGCCCGGCGGTGTCTCGCGGGTGACAACCGCGTTGCTGAATTGTTACCGCCGCCAACAAACTTCTGACCTCGGCAGTCTTGCGGCCCATGGGCGGCGAGGAATACGTTGCCGGACACAACAAAACATCACCACTCCCCCACCTCCGAAAGGACCCTGCACATGCGCAAGGGCTTCCTCACCTTCGCGGCCGTCGGTCTCCTCGCGACCGGCAGCATGGCCGCCTGTGGTGACAACGGCGGTTCTTCCGACGAGGCCGGCGGCTCCAACGCCAAGAAGCCGAAGATCGGCGTGATCCTGCCCGACAGCAAGTCCTCCGCCCGCTGGGAGGGCGCGGACCGCAAGTACCTCAAGGCGGCGTTCGACGCGGCGGGCGTCGAGTCCGACATCCAGAACGCGCAAAACGACAAGACCGCGTTCCAGACCATCGCCGACCAGATGATCACCAACGGCGTCAACGTCCTGATGATCGTCAATCTGGACTCCGGCACCGGCAAGGCCGTGCTCGACAAGGCCAAGTCGCAGGGCGTGGCGACCATCGACTACGACCGGCTGACGCTGGGCGGCTCCGCCCAGTACTACGTCAGCTTCGACAACGAGGCGGTCGGCAAGCTCCAGGGCGAGGGCCTGAGCAAGTGCCTGACCGACAAGGGCGTCAAGAACCCGTCGATCGCGTACCTCAACGGCTCGCCGACGGACAACAACGCCACCCTGTTCAAGAACGGGTACGACTCGGTGCTCAAGCCGAAGTTCGACTCGAAGGAGTACACCAAGGTCGCCGACGACCCGGTACCGGCGTGGGACAACGCGCAGGCCGCGACGATCTTCGAGCAGCAGATGACCAAGGCCGGCGGCAAGATCGACGGCGTGCTCGCCGCCAACGACGGTCTCGGCAACGCGGCCATCTCGGTGCTCAAGAAGAACAAGCTCAACGGCAAGGTCCCGGTGACCGGTCAGGACGCCACCAAGGAGGGCCTGCAGAACATCCTCGCCGGTGACCAGTGCATGACCGTCTACAAGGCGGTCAAGAAGGAGGCGGACGCCGCCGCCGATCTGGCCATCGCGCTCGCCAAGGGTGAGAAGAAGGACACCGGCCAGACGGTCAAGGACCCGGAGGGCAACCGGGACGTGCCGGCCGTGCTGCTGGAGCCCAAGGCCATCTTCAAGGACAACGTCAAGGACGTGGTGGCCGACGGCTACGTCACCAAGGAAGAACTCTGCACCGGTGCCTTCACGAAGCTCTGCACCGACGCCGGCGTGAGCTGACCCACCCGCCTCAGGCGGCGCCGCCCGGCACGGGGTGACCCGTGCCGGGCGGCGCCCGCGCCGGACGGGATCCGAGACCTCCCTCCGCCCAAAGGAGAACCCCGTGTCCGCAACCCCCCTGCTGGAGCTACGCGGGATCGACAAGAGCTTCGGTCCCGTCCAGGTACTGCGTGACGTCGCCTTCGCCGCGCACCCCGGCGAGGTGACCGCGCTTGTCGGCGACAACGGCGCCGGCAAGTCGACCCTGGTCAAGTGCATCAGCGGCATCCACCCCACCGACGCCGGCGAGTTCCTCTTCGACGGCCGGCCGGTGAGCATCAACAGCCCGCGCGACGCCGCCGCGCTCGGCATCGAGGTCGTCTACCAGGACCTGGCGCTCTGCGACAACCTCGACATCGTGCAGAACATGTTCCTCGGCCGGGAGAAGCGCAGCGGCATCGTGCTCGACGAGCCGACCATGGAGCAGATGGCCGCCGAGACGCTCGCCGGCCTGAGCGTGCGCACCGTGAAGTCGCTGCGCCAGCACGTGGCCAGCCTCTCCGGCGGCCAGCGGCAGACGGTCGCCATCGCCAAGGCGGTGCTCTGGAACAGCCGCCTGGTCATCCTGGACGAGCCGACCGCCGCGCTCGGCGTCGCGCAGACCGCCCAGGTGCTGGAACTGGTGCGCCGGCTGGCCGACAACGGCCTGGCCGTGGTGCTCATCTCGCACAACATGAACGACGTCTTCGCCGTCTCCGACCGGATCGCCGCGCTCTACCTCGGCCAGATGGTCGCCCAGGTGAAGACCACCGACATCACCCACTCGCAGGTGGTCGAGCTGATCACCGCCGGCCGATCCGGCGGCCTCGGCCTCACCGGCGAGCCGGGCGGCAACGGCGCCGCGCCCGCCGACACCACCCCAGGAGCCATCCGATGACCGCCATCGTCGTGAAGAAGGAAGGCCCGGCCGGCGTCGCGCCGACACCGACCCTGAGCAGCCACGTGAACAACTACTGGCGCCGGGTACGCGGCGGCGACATCGGCGCGCTCCCCGCGGTGGTCATGCTCGTGGCGCTCGCGGTGGGCTTCTCGATCGCCCGCCCGTCGTTCTTCACCGCCGGCAACCTGGCGAACCTGTTCACCCAGGGCGCGGCGGTCACGCTCATCGCGATGGGCCTGGTCTTCGTCCTGCTGCTCGGCGAGATCGACCTCTCCGCCGGCTTCGCCAGCGGCGTCTGCGCCGCGATCCTCGCGAACGTGGTCACCGTGCTGGGCTACCCCTGGTACGTGGCGGTCCTCGCCGCCGTCGTCACCGGTGTGGTGATCGGCACCGTGCTGGGCCTGCTGGTCGCCAAGGTCGGCATCCCGTCCTTCGTGGTCACGCTCGCCGGCTTCCTCGCCTTCCAGGGCGTCGTGCTGACGCTCATGGACGAGGGCGCCAACATCGCGATCCGCGACGACGTGCTCGTCGCGATCGCCAACCGCAACCTCTCCCCCGCGCTGGGCTGGGCGCTCGCCGCGGTGGCCGTCGCCGGGTACGCGGCCGTGCAGTTGCTCCGGTACCGCAACCGGGCCTCCCGCGGCCTGCTCACCGACCCGCTCACAGTGGTCGGCGCGCGGATCGCCGGCCTGGCCGTGATCCTCGGCGTGGCGGTCTACGTGCTCAACCTGGAGCGCAGCCGCAACGTGCTGATCACCTCGCTCAAGGGCGTGCCGATCGTCGTACCGATCATCGCGGTGCTGCTGATCGTCTGGACGTTCGTGCTCCAGCGCACCAGCTACGGACGGCACATCTACGCGGTCGGCGGCAACGCCGAGGCGGCCCGCCGGGCCGGCATCAACGTCGACCGGATTCGTATCTCCGTCTTCGTGATCTGCTCCTCGATGGCCGCCATCGGTGGCATCGTGGCCGCCAGCAGGGGCAACTCGGTCGACCCCAACACCGGTGGCAGTAACGTACTGCTCTACGCCGTCGGCGCGGCGGTGATCGGCGGCACCAGCCTCTTCGGCGGCAAGGGCCGGATCCTCGACGCCGTGCTCGGCGGCGCGGTCGTCGCGGTCATCGACAACGGTATGGGACTGATGGGATACAGCTCGGGCGTCAAGTACGTGGTCACCGGCGTGGTGCTGCTCGCCGCGGCGACCATCGACGCGCTGTCGCGTCGGCGGGCCGCCGCCACCGGCAACCGCTGAGCAGGGACACGGAAACACCATGGCAGTGGCAATGCGCGCGGGCCCCAGTCAGGACGAGATCCGTCGGCAGAACCTGGGCGCATTGCTCCGCTACGTACACGTTCACGGGGCCACCACCCGCGCCGAGCTGACCACCGCGCTCGGCCTCAACCGCAGCACCATCGGCGCGCTGACCGCGGACCTGGCCGGCGCCGGTCTGGTCAGCGAGGGGACGCCGAAGGAGACCGGCCGGGCCGGACGACCGTCACTCGTCGTCCGGCCCGAGTCGGGGCGGGTCTACGCGTACGCGTACAGCGTCGAGGTGGACCGGCTGCGGGCCGCGCGGGTCGGGCTCGGCGGTGAGGTGCTCGACCGCCGGGAGATGGAGCGGCCGCGCAACCTGGTCGCCGGGGAGGCCGCCCCGCTGCTCGCCGGCGCGGTCAAGGAGATGCACCAGTCGGTGCCGCCGGACGCGGTCTGCGTCGGCGCCGGGGTGGCGGTGTGCGGCATGGTCCGCCGCGAGGACGGGCTGGTCCGGCTCAGCCCGACCACCGGCTGGGTGGACGAGCCGATCGGTGCGGCGCTCGCCGTCGAGCTGGGAATAGACGTACCGATCACGGTGGGGAACGTGGCCGACGTGGCCGCCTACGCCGAGCACGCCCGCGGCGCGGCCGTCGGCTGTGACAACGTCATCTACATCTACGGCGACGTGGGCGTGGGCGCCGGCATCATCGCCGGGGGCCGGCGGCTGCGGGGGCACGGCGGCTACGGCGGCGAGGTCGGCCACATGGTGGTGGTCCGCGACGGCGTACGCTGCGACTGCGGCCGGCGCGGCTGCTGGGAGACCGAGATCGGCGAGCACGGGCTGCTGCGCGCCGCCGGCCGGTCCGAGGCGCGCGGCCGGGACGCGCTGCTCGCCGTCTTCGACGCCGCCGACCGCGGCGACGCCCGGGCGCAGACCGCGGTACGGCAGGCAGGCGACTGGCTCGGCTTCGGCGTCGCGAACCTGGTGAACATCTTCAACCCGGAGATGGTCATCTTCGGCGGCACCATGCGCGACCTCTACCTGGCCGCCGCGGCGCAGGTGCGCAGCCGGCTCAACTCCAACGGGCTGCCCGCGTGCCTGGAGCACGTGCGGCTGCGTACCCCGAAGCTGGGCGACGACGCGGCGCTGATCGGCGCCGCCGAGCTGGCGTTCGAACGACTCCTCGCCGATCCGCTGAACTGATCGGCCCGGTGATCCGTACCAGTGTGCGGACGGGCGGCCGTCCACGACACCCCGTGTACCGGTCCGGACCGAGGAGGCACCGCAACCATGGCATCGCTGGAATCCGCACGCCGCAAGCTGGCGCACCGGGTGGTACTGCTGCTCGCCGCGCTGGGCGCGGGGATCGGCGTCGTTCCCGGGACGGCGCAGGCCGCGCCCAACCCCGGCGTGCAGATGAACGCCGCCGACATGACGCTGCTCAACGGGGTACGGCTGGCCGGGCTGTGGGAGATGCCGGCCGGGCAGATGGCGGCCGAGAAGGGCCAGTCCGCCCGGGTACGTGAGGTCGGCGCGGAGATCGCCAAGCAGCACGCGGAGTTGGACCAGCTGGTGGTCGAGGCGGCCAACAAGCTCGGCGCCACCCTGCCGACCGATCCGACGGCCGAGCAGCAGGGGTGGCTGACCGAGATGCGGAACGCCAACGGCGCCCGGTTCGACCAGATCTTCGTCACCCGGCTGCGGGTCGCCCACGGCAAGATCTTCCCGGTGATCGGCGCGGTCCGGGCCAGCACCCGCGACCCGATCGTGCGCAAGCTGGCCGAGGACGCCAACAAGTTCGTCAACGACCACATGACCATGCTGGAGAGCACCGGGCTGGTGCGCTGGCAGCAGCTGCCGCCGGCCGCGCTGCCGCCCGCGCAGAGCGACTCGCTCGTCGCCGCGGCCCAGGCCAACGTGGGCAGCGGCGGTGGGCTCCAGGTCGGCACCGGACTGGTGTGGGCGGTGTTCCTGATCGCGCTCGGCACCGGCGGGTACGCCACCTGGCGGCTGACCCGCCGCTCCTGACGAAGCGGCAGAGTCAGCGGTCGACCTGGGCGAAGTCCCAGCTGTGCGGCGGGCGGGCGATCAGGCGCGCCGGCGGCTCGGGAAGCTCCCGGGGGTTGTTCCGCCACTTGGAGATGACCACCAGCCGGTGGTCGGTGGAGGAGAACACCTCGCTGGAGACGTGCATCGGGTCGTGCTCGAACTCGGGCAGCGCGGTCTCGCAGACCCAGGTGATCAGGTCGGCGAAGCCGTACGGCTCGGCCTTGGCCTCCCACATCCGGACGATCATGTCGGTTCCCTCCCCGCTCACACACTGACCACTGTCAGCGGCATCGCCGAGTCGGCCGGCAGGTCCAGCCGGCTCGGCGCGACGCCCGCGGCGACCAGATGCGAGCCGAGCGCGGCCACCATCGCGCCGTTGTCCGTGCAGAGCTTCGGCCGGGGCGTACGCACCCGGATGCCGTGCCTGCCGGCCCGCTGCTCGGCCATCGCCCGTAGCCGGGAGTTGGCGGCCACCCCGCCGCCGATCACCAGCGTGTCGATGCCGCTGGTGCGGCAGGCGTCGATCGCCTTGCCGATCAGCACGTCGCAGACCGCCTCCTGGAAGGACGCGGCCACGTCGGCGACCGGGACCGGCTCACCGGCCCGCTGCCGCGCCTCCACCCAGCGGGCCACCGCCGTCTTCAGACCCGAGAACGAAAAATCGAAGCGGTGCCCGGCCAGGTCCTTCGCGGCGGTCAGCCCGCGCGGGAAGGCGATCGCCGCCGGGTCACCGGCCCGCGCCTCGCGGTCGATGTACGGTCCGCCGGGGAACGGCAGCCCGAGCAGCCGGGCCACCTTGTCGAACGCCTCCCCGGCCGCGTCGTCGATGGTGGCCCCGAGCGGTACGACGTCGCGGGCCAGGTCGTCGACGCGCAGCAGCGAGGAGTGGCCGCCGGAGACCAGCAGCGCGATGGCGGGCTCGGGCAGCGGGCCGTGTTCCAGCGTGTCCACCGCCACGTGCGCGGCGAGGTGGTTCACCCCGTACACCGGCTTCTCCGCCGCCACCGCGTACCCCTTGGCGGCGGCGACCCCGACGAGCAGCGCGCCCGCGAGCCCCGGCCCGGCGGTCACCGCGATCGCGTCGATGTCGGCGAGGGTGACGCCCGCCTCGCGCAGCGCCCGGTCCATGGTCGGCACGATCGCCTCCAGGTGGGCGCGGCTGGCCACCTCGGGCACCACGCCGCCGAACCGGGCGTGCTCCTCGACGCTGGAGGCGAGCGCGTCGGCGAGCAGCGTGTGCCCGCGCACGATGCCCACACCGGTCTCGTCGCAGGAGGTCTCGATGCCGAGGATCAGGGGTTCGTCAGCCATGCTCGTCAGTCCTCGTTGCGCTGCATGACCAGCGCGTCGGTGTTGCTCGGTTGGTAGTAGCCGCGCCGTACGCCGATCGGCTCGAAGCCGTAGCCGGCGTAGAGCCGCTGCGCCGGGGCGTTGTCCGCGGCGACCTCAAGCAGGGTGCTGCGGACGCCGCGCCGGGCGGCCTCGGCGAGCAGCGCCTCCAGCAGCAGCCGGCCGATCCCCCGGCGGTGGGCGTCCCGGCGGACCGCGACGTTCTGCACCCACGCCTCGTCGGGCGGGGCCACGGCCAGCCCGGCGTAGCCGAGCACGACGCCGTCGTCGTCGGTGGCGACCAGGTAGAAGTGGCCGTTGGCGAGTTCGTTCCAGAACATCGCCGCCGACCACTGCTCGGCGCCGAACAGGTCCGCCTCGATGGGCAGCACCTCCTCGACGTGCCACCAGCGGAACCGGCTCAGCCTCATGGCAGGACCGGCTTGTGGCCGGTGGCCGCGACCGCGTCGGGGCGACGCAGGTAGAGCGGGGTCAGCGTCTCGCCGGGCGCGCCCGCGCGGATCCGCGGCGCGGCGAGACCCGCCAGCGCCAGCGGGTCCGGGTAGCGCGGCTCGTCCCGCACCGGCAGGCCGAGCACGTCCGCGTACCGGTGCGCGCCGTCGCCGACCGCGGCGGTGACCGCCAGGTCGCGCGCCCGCTGCGCGACCACGGCCGGGGCGGCGACCTCCGGCCCGACGAGGCGCTGGCCGGCGCCGTCGTAGACGGCCCAGTAGATTTCCCGCCGCCGCGCGTCGCTCGCGGCCAGCACCGGCTCGCCGGCGGCCGCCGGGTGGCCGAGCCCGTCGAGCGAGCAGACACCGTACGTGGGGACGCCGAGCACCTGACCCATGGCGGCGGCGGTGACCAGCCCGACCCGCAGCCCGGTGAACGGGCCCGGGCCCAGACCGGCGACGATCGCGGCCAGGTCGGCGGGGCGCGCGCCGACGTCCGCGAGCACGGCGTCGACCTGCGGCGCGAGCAGCTCGCCGTGGGCGCGGGCGTCGACTGTGCACCGGGACGCACGAACCGCGACGCCGTCCGCCGAGACCTCGGCCAGCGCCGCGGTCACCGCGGGCGTCGAGGAGTCCACCACGAGTACGAGCACGGTAAGCCAGCCTAGCCGTCCGCTCCGCCCGCCCCCGGCACGCCCTCGCCGCTCACCCGGTCACGGTGCGTAGCGCCCGGATCAAAGAGAAGAGTTGAGAGCGTTATGCCTCTGGGTCATATTTATGACTCAGAGGCATAACGCTTGAAAGAGGACTGCCATTCTCCGGAGATGACGGAGAGTCGCCTGGTTCGGGAGGTCGCCCGCACCCTGCGGTGTGAACGCGAACAAGCTGGGCTCACCCAGCAGGCGCTGGCCGCCCGGTCCGGGCTCAGCCAGGCCGCCATCGCCCGGATCGAGCGTGGCGACCGGCTGCCCAGCCTGACCACGGCGGAACGCCTGCTCGCCGCGCTCGGGCGGCAGCTGCGGATCGAGATCGAGCCGCTGGACAGCCACTTGGACGCGGCGCTGGACAAGATGGCCGGGACCGCGCTGACCGAGCGGATCGATCATCTTCGGCTGGACCGGATCATGGACGCCCTGGGCGACCTGCCGTACGTGCTGTCGGGCGGCATGGCGGCACTGCTGCAGGGCGCGCCGCTGCCGGTGGACGCGGTCGAGATCGCGGTGCGCTGGCGGGATTCGCCGCAGTTCAGCGCACTCCTCGATCAGATCTACGCGCAGCGCTGGGACGCCCGGTGGCAGGTGTGGGGCGGCATCCACACGGAGCCTGAGGAGCCGGGCGAGCATCGCTGGCGGACCCGCTACGGCGAGCTGCGGGCCCGGATGTGCGAGGAACTGCCCGAGCCCATCGAGGTCCGCGTCGGTGACCGCACGTACCCGGTCGAGCCGCTGGTCGAGGTGGAGGTGACCGACCGGCGCGCGGCCGAGCTGCTGTCCCGGTACCGCCGGCGCCTCGCCGCGGCGGGCGAGGCGCCGGACGGGTCAGCCGGCTGAGCGCTCCCAGTCGATGGTGGGCAGCCCCGCGTCGGCCAGTGCCTTGTTGGCCGCGCTGAACGGGCGGCTGCCGAGGAAGCCGCGCGGGTTCATCGGGCTCGGGTGCCCGGCCTCCAGCACCACGTGCTGCGGGTTGGTCACCAGCGCCGCCTTCTTGCGGGCGTAGCCGCCCCACAGCAGGAAGACCACCCGCTGGTCGAGCGCGTCCAGGGCCCGGATGGTGGCGTCGGTGAACTCCTCCCAGCCCTTGTTCGCGTGCGAGCCTGGGGTGGCCTGCCGGACGGTCAGCACCGAGTTGAGCAGCAGCACGCCCTGCGCGGCCCAGCCGTCCAGGTTGCCGCTGCGCGGCTTCGACACGCCCAGGTCCTCGCTCATCTCCTTGAAGACGTTGCGCAGCGACGGCGGGACCGCCACCCCCTCACGCACGCTGAAGCTCAGCCCGTGCGCCTGACCCGCCTTGTGGTACGGGTCCTGCCCGAGGATCAGCACCCTCGTCTCGGCCGGCCCGCACTGCCGGTAGGCGGAGAACAGGTCCTCCAGCGGCGGGAAGACAGTGGCGGTCGCGTACTCCCTGGTGACGAACTCGGCCAGCGCGGCGGTGCGGGCCGGGTCGAGGTGGGGGGTGAGCGCGGCACGCCAGGCCTCCGGCAGCAGCGCCGGCAGGTCCAGGGTGGGGGCGTCGGGCATCGGCAACCTCTCCTCGTCGGGTCGCCATCTTCTTACCAGCCGCAACCGACACTCCGGTGCTGCGGCAGTGCCGGGCACTGGACGGGAAAAGTTACCGGAGCGTAACCTACTGGCAAGTTACTTACGCCACACCGCCACTGCTAGCTTGCATCCACCACCATCGATGCTCGCTAGGAGTGCCCGTGAGCAGGAGAAACACCCGTCCCCGCACGCCCTCCACCGCTCTCTCCCCCCGCCGCGCGATCGGCCTCCGGATGCTTGCCGTCGCCGCGGCGGCCGCCACCTACCTGGCCGGCTCCGGTGCCGCCGCGGCCGCCGACACCACGCCGGTGGTCTCCCGCGGCGTGACCATTCCCGCCTTCTACCACCCGCCCGCCGACCTGCCCGCCACCAACGGCACGCTGATCCGCACCGAGCCCCTGCCGCTCGGCCTGAGCATTCCCGGGCTCGACGGCCGGCCGATGCCCGGCACCGCCACCCGGCTGATGTACCGGTCCACCGACTCCAACGGCCGGCCCGTCGCGGTGACCGGCGCCTACATCGAACCGTGGACGACGTGGCGGGGCGCCGGCCCGCGCCCGCTGGTGGCCGTCGCCTCCGGGACCATGGGGCAGGGCGACCAGTGCGCGCCGTCGTTCGCCCTGCAACATCCGCTGACGCTCACCGGCGACACGGTGTCGGTCGGCTACGAGGCCCTCGCCGTCTACCGCCTCCTCGCCACCGGCGCGGCGGTCGTCGTCACCGACTACGTCGGTCTGGGCACGACCGACCGGCTGCACACCTACGTCAACCGCCTCGACGGGGGACGCGCCCTGCTCGACGCGGCCCGCGCCGCCCGCGCCGTACCCGGAGCGTCGGTCACCGCGCAGTCCCGCGTCGGCCTGTACGGCTACAGCCAGGGCGGGGGCGCCAGCGCCGCAGCCGCCGAACTTCACTCCACCTACGCGCCCGACGTGCCGGTCTCCGGAACGTACGTCGGCGCGCCGCCCGCCGACCTGACCGCGGTCATCGGCGGCATCGACGGCAGCGCGCTGGTGGGGGCGCTGGGGTGGTCGCTGAACGGCTTCGCCCAGTCCGACCCCGCGCTGCGGGACGTCATCGACGCCGCCCTCAACGACGCCGGCCGGGCCGCGCTGAAGGACACCTCGACCATGTGCGTCGGCGACGCGATCTTCCGGTACGGGTTCAAGAAAAGCACCAGGTGGTTCACCGGCGGCCGATCCCTGACCACTGTCATCGCCGCCTCGCCCGAGGCCCGGGCCGTCCTCGAACGGCAGCGCATCGGCACGCTCAAGCCCACCGGCCCGGTACGCGTGGCGACCGGCATCCAGGACGACATCGTGCCCCACCGGCAGGCCCGCCAACTGGCTGTCGACTGGTGCCGCAAGGGCGGCAACGTGACCTACCAGGCGATCAGCCTGCCCAACCTCGGGGACAAGATCCTCACCAACCACCTGGTGCCGCTCATCACCGACCAGGGCGACGCGGTGGCCTGGCTGACCGACCGGCTCACCGGGCGGACGGCCCACTCCAACTGCTGGACGATGCCCCTCCAGCCCTGACTCAGGACAGTTCGGCGACCCGGGCGGCCCAGTCCCCACCCACCGGTTCCAGCGTGACCGCCCGGGTGTCGTCGTCGCGGCGGTCGATGCGTACCCGCAGGTGCGCGTCGACCAACTGCTCGACCATTCCCTCGCCCCACTCCACCACGGTGACCGCCTCGTCCACCGAGGCGTCCAGGTCAAGGTCGTCGATCTCCGCCCGCGGGTCGGCGGCCTCACCCAGGCGGTACGCGTCGGCGTGCACGAGCGTCACCCGGCCGCCCCGATCCGGGTCGGGCCGGTGCACCCGGGCGATGACGAAGGTGGGTGAGGTGATGTCGCCGCGTACGCCCAGGCCGGCGCCGATGCCCTGGGTCAGCGCGGTCTTGCCGGCCCCGAGCGGGCCGCTGAGCAACAGCAGGTCACCGGCGCGCAGCACCCCGGCCAGCCGCCGCCCGAACTCGTGGGTGTCGTTGACGGTCTTCAGCTCCACGATCACCGTCACAGCGACTCCAGGAACCTCTCCAACGCGGCGTTCACGTCGTCGGCGTGCTCCAGCATCACCACGTGCCCGCTGTCGTGGATCTTCACGAACTCGGCGTGCGGCAGCCGCCGGACGATTTCCTCGGAGTGCGTCACCGGCGTGATCATGTCCTTGTCCCCCACGATCACCAGCACCGGCGAGCCGGCCAGCGCCGCAAGCGCCGGGAACCGGGAGTGGGTGGCGATCGTTCGCAGATAGCGGGTGACCGTGTCGGCCGAGGTGCGCGAGTTCATCATCTCGACGTACGACACCAGGGCCGGGCTCGGCGTCGAGGTGCCGAAGCCGTACCTGCGGGTGAGCAGCCAGGCCACGTTCGAGGTCGACCGGCGCGCCCTGTCGATCACGGTGCCGCCGTACCGCGTGGCGTTGCTCATCATGTAGAGCACCGGCGCGCCGACCCGGCCGAGCAGCGCGGGCGCCACCAGCTTCGTCTCCGCCGCGAGGCCCCCGGAGGTGGCCATCAGCACGGTGCCGACCACGCGGTCACCGAACATCTCCGGGTACAGCTCGGCCAGCGCCATGATCGTCATGCCGCCCATCGAGTGCCCGACCAGCACCAGCGGACCGTCCGGGGCCACCTCGTCGAGCACCCGGCGCAGCGTGTGGCCCAGCGCGGTCAGGTCGTACTCGCCGCTCTCCAGCCGGCCGGACCGGCCGTGCCCCGGCTGGTCGTACGCGACCACCCGGTAGTCGCCGCGTTCGGCGAGCCGCTTGCGCTGGAAGTGGAACGTGCCCATGTCCAGGCAGAAGCCGTGCACCAGCACCACCGTCGGGTGCCCGGCGACCGGCCGCGTCGGCTCGACCACCTCCACGTGGATGTCGGTGCCGTCCGGCATCTCCAGCCGGTACGCCTCGTCGTAGCGCTGCTCGCCGAAGACCTCGTCGGCGTACCGGTCGGTGGGGTCGTTCTTGAGCCGGCGGACCAGCACCCGCTCGCTGACCACGCCCGCCGCGAGCCCGGCGGCGGCCACGCCGACGGCTGCGCCGACCAGGCCGGCGACCTTGCCTGCGGCGGTACGCGGTCGCGGCAACCGGACGCTCATGCGCGCTCGCCGTCGTAGACGCGGGGCACCCGCACGCCGCCGAAACGGGTCACGATCTCGTAGTTGATGGTGCCGACCGCCTCGGCCCAGTCGTCGGCCGTGGGCCCGCCGTCCGCGCCGTCGCCGAACAGCGTCACCACGTCACCGGCGGCCACCTCGTCGTCGCCGCAGTCGATCACGAACTGGTCCATGCAGACCCGGCCGGAGATGCTCCGGCGCTTGCCCGCGAGATGCACCGGGCCGGTGTTGGAGGCGTGCCGGGGCACCCCGTCGGCGTAGCCGAGCGGCACCACCGCGAGGTTGGCCTCCTGCTCGGTGAGGTAGGTGTGCCCGTAGGAGACGCCGGTCCCGGCCGCGACCCGCTTGGTCAACATCACCCGGGCGCGGGCGGTCATCGCCGGGCGCAAGCCGAACCGTTCGCCCGCGACCGGCGACAGGCCGTAGACGGCGATGCCGGGCCGGACCAGGTCGAAATGGGTGTCCGGCCGGGTGAGCGTGGCGGCCGAGTTGGCCAGGTGGCGATAGCGGGGGCGCAGACCGGCGCGCGTCACCATCTCCAGCCCTTCGTGGAAGACGGCGAGCTGGCGATCGGTGGTGGGATGCCCGGGCGAGTCCGCGTACACGAAGTGGCTCCACACGCCGACCACCTCGACCAGGCCGTCGGCCTGCGCCTTCGCGGCGGCCTCCAGCAGCGCCGGCCAGTCGGCGACTGTGGCGCCGCCCCGGGCCAACCCGGTGTCGATCTTGAGGTGCAGCCGGGCCGGGCGGTCCGCGCGGCGGCTCGCCTCGATCATCTCGTCGAGCTGGGTGAGGCTGGCGCAGCCGAGGTCGACGCCGACGGTGATCCCGTCGTGCAGCGGCAGGCCGGGCGTGAGCAGCCAGGCCAGCACCGGCGCGGTGATGCCGTCCTGGCGCAGCCGCAGCGCCTCGTCCAGCGTGCAGACGCCGAGCTGATCCGCCCCCGCGTCGAGCGCCGCACGGGCGGCGGGCACCATGCCGTGGCCGTAGCCGTCGCCCTTGACCACCGCCATCAGCTCGGCGCTGGTGCCGGCCTTGAGCCGGGACACGTTCTCCCGGATCGCGTCCAGGTCGACGCGCACCTCCGACTGCCACATGCTCCCCAGCCTACTTCCGTCAGTGATCATCGGCGCCGTGAGCCGTGCGGGCGGTGCCCGTCGCCACCCGGACGTCGCCGCCCGGATCAGCCCAGTCGGGCCAGTACCGGACGCAACGCCGTGGCCACGTCGGGCGCGGTCACCGGACCGCCGCGCGCCGCCTCCCGGCCGGCCAGCCCGTGCAGGTACGCCGCGGCGGCCGCCGCCCGCTCCGGCGCGAGCCCGGCGGCGAGCAGCGAGCCGAGCAGCCCGGCCAGCACGTCGCCGGTGCCACCGGTGGCCAGCGCCGGGGTGCCGGTCGGATTCACGTACGCGCGGCCGTCCGGCGTGCCGATGATCGTCCGGTCCCCCTTGAGCAGCACCACCGCGTTCATCCAGGCGGCCAGCCGCAGCGCCGCGGCGACCCGGTCCTCCCCCGGCATCTCGCCGCAGAGCCGGGCGTACTCCCGGTCGTGCGGCGTCACCACGATCGGGGCGTCCCGGCCGCGCAGCCGGTCGGCCAGCTTGCCGTCCACGAGCAGCGTCAGCGCGTCCGCGTCGAGCACCACCGGCACCGGCGCGGCCAGCACCGCGCGCAGTTCGGCGGCGGACTCCTCGCCCGTGCCGAGGCCGGAGCCGCAGACCCACGCCTGCACCCGGCCCGCGTCCGCGACCCGGCCGGTGGCGATCACCGACGGGTGCTGGTGCAGCACCTCGCCCCGGGCGCTCCCGGCGTAGCGGACCAGGCCGGTGGGCCCGGCGAGCGCACCGGCGACCGAGAGCACCGCAGCGCCCGGGTAGGTGGCCGAGCCGGTGGCCACACCGACCACGCCCCTGGTGTACTTCTCCGACGACGCGCCCAGCGCCGGCCACCAGTCGACCACGTCCGCCCGCTCGATCACCTGGAGCGCCGGCGTGCCGCGCAGCCACGAGGTCAGCCCGATGTCGACCAGCTCGACCTCTCCGGCCAGCTCGGCGGCCGGCCCGACGGCCAGCGCCGGCTTGAGCGCGCCGAAGGCCACCGTCACATCGGCTCGGACCGCGCGGGGCCGCCCGGCGTCGGTCAGCGGAACGTGGCCGGTGTCGACCTCGACACCGCTGGGCACATCGACGGCGACCACCGTGGCGCGCCTGCCGTCCCTGCCGAGGTGCCCGGTCAGGCTCGCGGCGAGCTGCTCGGCCGTGTCCCGCAACCCGCCCGTGCCGCCGATGCCCACGATGCCGTCGAGCACCAGGTCGGCTCCGGTGGGTGGCCGGTCGACGACGCGCCCGCCGGCGGCACGCAGAGCGGCCAGACCCTTCGCGTGCGCCCGCCCAGGGCTCAGCAGCAGCGCGGCCACCGCCGCGCCCCGGCGGGCCAGGTGCGCGCCAGCGAAGAGCGCGTCGCCTCCGTTGTCGCCGGAGCCGACAAGCAGCAGCACCCGGGCGCCGTAGACCCCGCCCCGGTCACCGAGCAGCAACGCGCAGCGCCGGGCCAGCCCTGCCGCGGCCCGGTGCATCAGCGCCCCGGGCGGGAGGGTGGCCATCAGGCCAGCTTCCGCCGCGCGAACGTCCGCGACGCGCCATACCGGTCTCATGCCACCCCGTCCCGTTCGTCGCGCCGGCTCAGCACCCGCCCGCGGCTCCCCCGATCACGGCCTCACCCTACCGGCGGTACGCGCCTCCGACCGGCTGGCGAACAAGCCCTGTGGATAACCCGGACCGTTGTCCACAGGGGCCCGCGGCGGGACCGCCGGGCGGCCTAGCGTCCCGGTGTCCGGGGCCGGCGGGTGGCGTCGGGCGACGCGGGGAGGTCACGTGGTGGAGAAACCGTTCGACGTCGACCCGGAGCTGCTGCGCGCGGTCGCGCGGGAGTTGGCCGACGACGCGTACCGGCTGGCCCGGGGCCCCGGGGCGGCGGCGGAGTCGCTGCTGGTGGCGACGCCGGACGGCTGGCGGGCCGGGGCGGCGCTGGCCGACCTGGAGTCGGCGGTGCGGCGCTGGTCCGGCACGCTCGGCGCCCGGGTGGCCGACACCGCCGGGGCGCTGCGTCGCGGTGCGGACGGCTACGAGGCGGTCGACGAGCGCGCCGCGCGCCGTCTCACCGGGGTGCTGCGGTGAGCGGCGGCGCTCCCGGGCGGTCCGGCGAGGGGTCGGCGGACGTCCCGGTCGGTTACGCGCAGCTCTGGCGGGCCGATCCGGGCGCCTGGTCCACCGCCGGGGTGGCCTGGCGAGGGCTCGCCGGGCCGGTACGCGGTCGCGCCGACGCGCTGACCGCCCGGATCGGCGCGCTCCGGCCCGGCTGGTCGGGCGCGGCCTCGGCGGCGGCACAACGGCGGATCGGGGACCTGCGCACCGACCTCACCGACGTGCTGCCCGCCCTGTTCGAGGCCGACCAGGTGCTGGCCGAGTTCGGCGCCCGGCTGGGCGCGGCGAAGGCCCGGCTCGGCGCCGAGGTGGCCCGCGCCGAGTCCGGCGGCCTGCTCGTGGACCGCTCCGGCGCGGTGCGACCCGATCCGGCCCGGCCGGTGTCGCAGGCCGGGCCGGCGGTGGTCGACGCGCGAGCCGGGATCCGGGGCGCGCTGACACTCGCCGGCGCCGCCGACCGGGAGGCGGCTCGCCGCCTGGCGGAGCTGACCACCGCCACGGTGACCGGCTGGGTCAGCGTCCCGCCCACGTGGCGGCCCGGCCCGGGCGCCGGGCCGGCCGAGGTGAGCCGCTGGTGGGCCGGGCTGAGCGCGGCCGAGCGGCGCTGGCTGACAGGGCGTGAACCGGATCGGATCGGCCGCCTCGACGGCGTGCCGGCCACCGCCCGGGACCAGGCCAACCGGCTGCTGCTCGGCGACCGGCGGGAGCAGTTGCTCGTCCGGCGGCTCGCGCTGCTGCGGCCGCTGCCGGCCGGACCGCTGGAGGCGTCCCGGCGGATCCGGCTGGCCGGCGTCGAGGCGGCGCTGCGCGGACTGGACCGGCTCAGCGAGCGGCTCGCCGCGCCCGGGCTGCCGCGGGCGTACCTGCTGGGGCTGGACCCGGGCGGCGACGGGCGCGCGGTGGTGGCGCTCGGCAACCCGGACCGGTCCGCCGCGGTGCTGACCTACGTCCCGGGCATGACCTCGGACCTCGCCGACGCGCCGGACGAGCTGGGCCGCGCCGCCCGGGTGTTGCAGCGCTGCGCGGCGCTGGGACCGGGCGAGGAGTCGGCGGCGGTCCTCTGGCTGGACTACGACGCGCCCGACTTCCTCACCGAGGCGGCCGGCGCCCGGCAGGCCGAGGACGCCGGGCCGGCCCTGCACCGGTTCCAGGAAGGGCTGCGCGCCGCGCACGAAGGTCCGCCGGCCCGGCAGACGGTGCTCGGGCACAGCTACGGCTCGCTCGTGGTCGGCGCCGCCGCCCGGGACCACGGGCTGAGCGCGGACGCGCTGGTCTTCGTCGGCTCGCCCGGCGTCGGCGTCGACCACGCGACCGGGCTGCGGATGCCCGCCGGTCAGGTCTGGTCGTCGACAGCGCCGGACGACGTGATCCGGCTGGCGCGTCCGCCGGACGACCTGGCCCGCCGCGCCCTGCTCGCCGGTACGCCGCTCGGCCCGGCGCTCGCGCTGCTCGACCCGCACGGCGAGCGGCTCTGGTTCGGCGCCGATCCGAGCGCGCCGGGTTTCGGCGGGCGACGGTTCCCGAGCGCCCCACGCGGCCACACCGGCTACTGGGATCCGGACAACCCGGCGCTGGACGGCATGGCCCGGATCGTGCTGGGCCGATGACCTGCCCGAGGCCGTCCGGGGCTGCCCGAGGCCGTCCGGCGCGACCGTTCGAGGCCGCTCCGCGGCCGGCCGCGAGGCGGGCCGGAGACGGCACGGTCCCTCCGCCCGGACGACGGGCGGAGGGACCGTGGACGAGAACGGGCTACTCGACAGTGACCGACTTGGCCAGGTTCCGGGGCTGGTCCACGTCGTGCCCCCGGGCGGCGGCGATCTCGGCGGCCAGCACCTGCAACGGCACGGTGGTCACCAGCGGCGCCAGCAGCGTCGGCGTACGCGGCACGTAGATGAGGTGATCGGCGTAGCGGACCACCGCCTGGTCGCCCTCCTCCGCGATCACGATGGTACGGGCGCCGCGGGCGCGTACCTCCTGGATGTTGGAGACGACCTTGTCGTGCAGCATGCCCCGGCCGACCGGCGACGGCACGATGCAGATCACCGGGGTGCCCTGGTCGATCAGCGAGATCGGGCCGTGCTTCAGCTCACCGGCGGCGAAGCCCTCGGCGTGCATGTACGCCAGTTCCTTGAGCTTCAGCGCGCCCTCCAGCGCCACCGGGTAGCCCACGTGCCGGCCGATGAACAGCACCGTCGGCTCGGACTTCAGCTCGCGGCCCAGCTCGCGGACCGGCTCGATGCGCTCCAGCAGCTCCCGCAGCTTGCCCGGCATCTCCTGGAGCTGGGCGACGACCGCGCCCACCTCGTCGGCGAACTTGATGCCGCGCACCTGGGCCAGGTGCAGGCCGATCAGATAGCAGGCGACAACCTGGGTGAGGAACGCCTTGGTGGAGGCGACGGCGATCTCCGGGCCGCCGTGGGTGTAGAGCACGGCGTCGGACTCGCGCGGGATGGTGGAGCCGTTGGTGTTGCAGATCGCCAGCACGCGGGCCTTCTGCTCCTTGGCGTGCCGCAGCGCCATCAGCGTGTCCATCGTCTCGCCGGACTGCGAGATCACCACGATCAGCGTGGACCGGTCCAGCACCGGGTCGCGGTAGCGGAACTCGCTGGCCAGCTCCACCTCGCAGGGGATGCGGGTCCAGTGCTCGATGGCGTACTTGGCGACCAGGCCGGCGTGGTAGGAGGTGCCGCAGGCGACGATGAAGATCTTGTCGACGTCGCGCAGGTCCTGCTCGCTGAGGCGGACCTCGTCGAGGGCGATCTCGCCGGTCTCGGTGAGCCGGCCCAGCAGCGTGTCGGCGATGGCCTGCGGCTGCTCCTCGATCTCCTTGAGCATGAACCAGTCGTAGCCGCCCTTCTCGGCGGCCGACGAGTCCCAGTCGATGTGGAAGTCCGTGCCGCTGGCCGGCTGGCCGTGGAAGTCGGTGATGTCGATGCTGTCCGGCGTGATCAGGACGATCTGGTCCTGCCCCAGCTCGACCGCGTCCCGGGTGTGCTCGATGAACGCGGCTACGTCGCTGGCCAGGTAGTTCTCGCCGTCGCCCCGGCCGACGACCAGCGGCGAGTTGCGCCGGGCGCCGACCACCGCGCCGGGGATGCCGGCGTCAACGGCGAGCAGCGTGAACGCGCCCTCCAGGCGACCGCAGACCACGCGCATGGCGGCGGCGAGGAGCTGCGGGCTGTCGGTCTCACCGGCCGAGCGCAGGTCGGCCAGCGCGCGGGCGATCAGGTGCGCGGCGCACTCGGTGTCGGTGTCGCTGGCGAACTCGACGCCCTCGTCCTCCAGCTCGGCGCGGAGCTTCGCGAAGTTCTCGATGATGCCGTTGTGGATCACGGCCACCCGGCCGTCCGGGGAGAGGTGCGGGTGGGCGTTGCGGTCGGTCGGGCCGCCGTGCGTGGCCCACCGGGTGTGGCCGATGCCGGTGGTGCCGTCGCCGATGCCGATCGGGCTGGCCGCGCAGTCCTCGGGGTTGTCCGCCGCCCGCTCGGAGAGGACCTTCTCCAGATTCGCGAGCTTGCCGGCCTTCTTCTCGGTCAGCAGCTCGTCCTCGCAGACCACGGCGACACCGGCCGAGTCGTAGCCGCGGTATTCGAGCCGCCGCAGTCCGTCAAGCACGATGCCGAGCGCCGGGCGCGCACCGGCGTAACCCACGATTCCACACATGGTCCGCAGCCTAACCGAGTTTCGCTCATCGCGCGTGCTCGGAAACCCGGTTAACGATCACTGAATTTGAGCGAACCGAACGCCGGGGCTGCTATGTCGGACAAAGCGCCAGCCGGGCTCATCTGCCGCGTGCGTACCGGTTCAGGACGCGGCACGCCCGGCCGGACCGGGTCCACGCGGGGTGGGCGCCAGGGCCTACATTGGGGCCGGGCTCCGCCCCCGGGCCCATCGTTCCGCGGGCGTCCGCGCCGTACCCCCTGTGAGCTGACTCGATGTCCGAGACGACCCCCGCCCCCGAGCCGACCCCCGGACCGGTCGACCCGACCGCCACGCCGGTGACCCCGCAGCCGTCCACCTGGACGCCGCCGGACCCGTTGGCCGCTCCGCAGCCGTGGACGCCGCCCGAGCCCTGGTCGCCGTCGTCGTCGGCCCCCTGGAGCGCCCCCGGCGCCGAGGGCGGTCAGCCCGCTCCGGCGGGCGGCGCCGAAGGGCGGCCCGCGGGCGAGCCGGGCCGGGCCGATCCGGCCGGCACGCCGGGCGCCGGCGATCAGGGACAGCCCGGAGCGCCGGGCGGGTGGCCGTCCCCGCCCGCGAGCATCGGCGCACCGCAGTGGACGGGCCCGCCGGGAGCGCCGGACTGGTCGGCACAGCCGGGCAACCCCGGCTCGCCGCCACCGCCGGGCGCCTACCATCCCGGCGCCTATCCGCCCGGGCCGTACCCGCCCGCCGCCTACCCGCCCGGGCCCTACCCGCCGCCGTACGCGTACCCGGGAATGCCGCCACGCCGCAGCGGCGGCGGCTGGGCGGTCGGCGTGGTGGTCGGCATCATCACCGTCCTGGCGCTGATCGTCTGCAGTTGCGCCGGGCTGGCCGTCATCGGCAGCACCATGGACGACGGGACGGCAGCCGGCAGCGGGTACGAGGAGCCGATCTACGGCGAGCCCGGCGAATGGACCGACGAGTCGAGCGCACCTCCGGCGGGGCCGGCGACCACCCCGTCGGGCGGCCCCGGCAAGTACACCGTCCTGTACGAGGTGACCGGCTCCAAGGGCGACGCGGAGGTGCAGTACTACGACGCGAACGGCGACTTCCACCAGTTCAACCTGGTGGACTCGTCCTGGCGGCTGAGGTTCACCACGAACAACCGTGAGCGGGTCCAGATCGTCACCCTTCCCGGAAGCGCTGCTGGGTTGACCTGCCGGATAACCATCGACGGCAAGGTCGTCTCCCAGAAGTCGGGAAGGTGGGGCGTGACCTGCTTCGGCTGGTGAGCCCGTGGTGGCGGGCCGTAGGCTCGCAGCCGTGACGACGACCGATCCCCTGGTGGCCCGGATGCGGCCGTTCGGCACCACCGTCTTCGCCGAGATGTCCGCGCTGGCCGTGCGTACCGGCGCGGTCAACCTCGGGCAGGGCTTCCCGGACACCGACGGTCCGCCGGAGATGCTCGCCGCCGCGGCCGAGGCGCTGCGTACCGGCCACAACCAGTACCCGCCGGGCCCGGGGATCCCCGCGCTGCGCGCCGCCGTCGCCGCGCACCAGCGCCGGTTCTGGGGCCTGCAGTACGACCCGGACGGCGAGATCGTGGTGACCGCCGGGGCGACCGAGGCGATCGCGGCGAGCATCCTCGCGCTGTGCGAGCCGGGTGACGAGGTGATCTGCTTCGAGCCGTACTACGACTCGTACGCCGCCTCGATCGCGCTGGCCGGAGCGGTGCGCCGCCCCGTGACGCTGCGGCCCGGCCCCGACGGCCGGTACGCGTTCGACCCGGACGAGCTGCGCGCCGCGTTCGGGCCGCGTACGCGGCTGGTGCTGCTGAACTCGCCGCACAACCCGACCGGCAAGGTCTTCACCGCCGACGAGCTGGCGGCGGTCGCCGAGCTGTGCCGGGAACACGACGTGTACGCGGTCACCGACGAGGTGTACGAGCACCTGGTCTTCACCGACGCCACCGCGCCGCACGTGCCGCTGGCCACGCTGCCCGGCATGCGGGAGCGGACGCTGCGCATCTCGTCGGCCGGCAAGACGTTCTCCTGCACCGGCTGGAAGGTCGGCTGGGTGAGCGGGCCCGCGCCGCTGGTGTCGGCGGTGCTGCGGGTGAAGCAGTTCCTCACCTTCGTCAACGCCGGACCGCTGCAACCGGCGGTGGCGGTGGCGCTCGGGCTGCCCGACGCGTACTTCACCGGGTTCCGGGACGACATGCAGCGCCGCCGGGACCAGCTCGTCGCCGGGCTCGCCGACGCCGGGTTCGGCGTGCTCGCGCCGGAGGGTACCTACTTCGTCACCGCCGACGTCACGCCGCTGCGCGGCCGGGACGGGGTGGAGTTCTGCCGGGCGCTGCCGGAGCGCTGCGGCGTGGTGGCGGTGCCCACGCAGGTCTTCTACGACGACGTGGAGGCCGGCCGCCGGCTGGTCCGGTTCGCGTTCTGCAAGCGGCCGGAGGTGCTGGCCGAGGCGGTGACCCGGCTGCGGCGGCTCCGGGAGAACTGATGAGCGACGGGCAGGCCGCGCGGCTGCGCCGGTTCGCCGCCCAGCGCGGCTGCGACACGATGCTCTCCGGCGTACGCCCGGCCTCCGTACGGGAGCAGCTCGCCGCGCTCGGCGCGGCGGGCGGGGACGACCTGCCCGACCTGTACGGCGAGGGCGGGCCGGTGGCGGAGCTGGAGCTGCGGGTCGCCGAGCTGCTCGGCGCGGAGGCCGCGGCGTTCTTCCCGTCGGGCACGATGGCGCAGCAGGTGGCCATGCGGCACGGTGCGGAGCTGACCGGCCGAGCCGGTGTCGGGCTGCATCCGCTCAGCCATCCGCTGACGCACGAGCGGGACGCGTGGGCGCTGCTCACCGGCGTACGCGCGGTGCGCACCACGAACGCGCCGCGCAATCCGACGGCCGACGAGGTGGCGGCGCTCGACGAGCCGATCGGCACGCTCTTCCTGGAGTTGCCGCTGCGCGACGCCGGGTTCGTGCTGCCGACCTGGGACGAGCTGGTGGCGGTCGTCGCGGCGGCGCGCGCCCGCGGCGCCCGGGTGCACTTCGACGGAGCCCGGCTCTGGGAGTCGACGGTCCACCTCGGATATTCGCCGGCCGAGATCGCGGCGCTGGCCGACAGCACGTACGTCTCGTTCTACAAGTCGCTGGGCGGCATCTCCGGGGCCGCGCTGGCCGGCGACGCGGAGCTGATCCGGTACGCGCGTGCCTGGCGGCACCGCTACGGCGGCACGTTGTTCCAGCAGTGGCCGGCGGCGCTGGCGGCGCTCACCGGGCTGACCCGGGAGTTGCCCCGCCTTCCCGGATACGTGGCGCACGCGAGGGTGGTGGCCGAGGCGCTGGCCGCCCTGCCCGGCGCCCGGGTCCACCCGACGCCGCCGCACACCCATCAGTTCCGGTTCTGGCTGCCGTACCCGGCGGCCGCGCTGGACGCGGCGAACCTGGCGCTGGCCGAGGAGGAACGCGCGTGGTTCGTCGGCGGCTGGCGGGACACCGAGGTGCCGGGGCTGGCGCTGGCCGAGGTGACTGTGGCCGGGCCGGCTCGGGAGCTGGACGCCGACGCGGTGGCGGATCTGGCCGCCCGCTTCCTGCGCCGCGTCGGTACGAGCTGACCGGCGGGGAGTAGGAGCAGGCGGCCGGACGGGTTCAGGCGACCGGGCTGGCGGTGCGGACCTGCTCGGCGATGCGCTCGGCGACCTCGCGCGCGGTGTCCTCGGTAGCGGCCTCGACCATGACCCGCACCAGCGGTTCGGTGCCCGACGGGCGCAGCAGCACGCGGCCGGTCTCGCCCAGCTCGGCCTCGGCGCGCTCCACCTCGGCGCGGACGGCGGGTGCGGCGGCGCCGACGGTACGGTCGCCGACCGGCACGTTGATCAGCACCTGGGGCAGCTTGGTGACCACGGCGGCCAGCTCGGCCAGCGAGGTACCGGTGGCGGCCATCCGCGCCATCAGGTGCAGGCCGGTCAGCACGCCGTCGCCGGTGGTGGCGTACGCGGGCAGCACGATGTGCCCGCTCTGCTCGCCGCCGAGCGCCAGGCCGGAGGCACGCAGCTCCTCCAGCACGTACCGGTCGCCGACCTTGGTCTCGACCAGCCGGATGCCGTGCTCGGACATGGCCAGCCGGAGACCGAGGTTGCTCATCACGGTGGCGACCAGGGTGTCCTGGGTCAGCTCGCCGGCGTCCCGCATGGCCAGCGCGAGGATCGCCATGACCTGGTCGCCGTCGACCTCGTCGCCGTCGGCGGTGACCGCCACGCAGCGGTCGGCGTCGCCGTCGTGGGCGATGCCGAGGTGGGCGCCATGCTCGACCACTGCGGCACGCAGCGCGTCGATGTGGTTGGAGCCGCACTCGTCGTTGATGTTGAGCCCGTCCGGCTCGGCGTGGATGGCGATCACCTCGGCGCCGGCTTCCCGGTAGGCGACCGGGGCGACGTCGGCCGCCGCGCCGTTGGCGCAGTCGACCACCACTTTGATCCCGTCGAGGCGGTGCGGCACGGTGCCGACCAGATGCTGCACGTAGTGGTCGGCACCGTCGAGCAGGTCGTTGACCCGGCCCACGCCGGCGCCGATCGGGCGCTTCCAGGCGGTGGTGGCGTTGGCTTTCACCGCCTCCTCGATCCGCATCTCGATCTCGTCGGGTAGCTTGTGCCCGCCGGCGGCGAAGAGCTTGATGCCGTTGTCCGGCATCGGGTTGTGCGAGGCGGAGAGCATCACGCCCAGGTCGGCCTTGATCTCGGCGGTGAGGAACGCCACGGCCGGGGTGGGCAGCACGCCGACCCGGACCACGTTGGCACCGGCACTGGTGAGGCCGGCGACCACCGCCGCCTCCAGCATCTCTCCGCTGGCCCGGGTGTCCCGGCCGACCACCGCGAGCGGCGGATGGCTCTTGTCGGTCTCGGCCAGCGTGTGGGCCGCGGCCACCGCGACCGCCAGCGCCAACTCCGGGGTGAGATCCGCGTTCGCCCGCCCGCGTACGCCGTCCGTGCCGAACAACCGGCCCATACCCGCCAACCTCCGTGGAACTGCCGATGAGAGGAGAAACGCGGAACGGCCGGTCCGCCTCCCGCGAAGGGGAAGCGGACCGGCCGTCCGTCAGAAGTACAAGGCGCTTGTGATGATCAGCGCTTCGAGTACTGAGGAGCCTTGCGGGCCTTCTTGAGGCCGTACTTCTTGCTCTCCTTGACCCGGGCGTCACGGGTCAGGAAGCCGGCCTTCTTCAGGGCCGGGCGGTCGTCGGGCTCGCTGACGATCAGCGCCCGGGCGATGGCGAGCCGCAGCGCGCCGGCCTGGCCGGTGGTGCCGCCGCCACGCAGGTTGGCGATCACGTCGAACGCCTCGGGCTTCTCGGCGGTGACCAGCGGGTCCTTGATGAGCTGCTGGTGCACCTTGCTCGGGAAGTAGGCCTCGAGGTCGCGGCCGTTGCAGGTGATCTTGCCGGTGCCCGGGACGATCCGGACCCGGACGATGGCTTCCTTGCGCCGACCCACGGTCTGGATCGGGCGGTCACCACGGGGCGCGCGCGCGACGGGCGCCGGCGCCTCGGTGGCCTCGGGGGCGACCTCGGTGGCGGTGATGTCGGTCATGCTGCTTCCTTCGCCCGCGCTCACTGCGCGATCTGCTTGATCTCGAACGGCACCGGCTGCTGCGCGGTGTGCGGGTGCTCGGCACCGGCGTAGACCTTCAGCTTCTTGAGAAGCTGACGGCCCAGCTTGTTGTGCGGGAGCATGCCCTTCACGGCCAGCTCGATGGCCCGCTCGGGCCGCTTGGTGAGCAGCTCGTCGTAGCCGACCCGCTTCAGACCACCCGGGTAACCGGAGTGGCGGTAAGCAACCTTGGTCTGGCGCTTGTTGCCGGTCAGCGCGACCTTGCCCGCGTTCACGATGACGACAAAGTCGCCCGTGTCGACGTGCGGCGCGAAAGTCGGCTTGTGCTTGCCACGCAGGAGCGTGGCGGCGTGGGTCGCCAGGCGGCCCAGCACGACATCAGAGGCGTCGATGACGTGCCACTGACGCTCGATCTCACCCGGCTTCGGGCTGTACGTACGCACAGGTCTACCTTGTCTCGTCGTCGGTCTGGGGTCGCGCGCCGAGGTGACCAGGAGTACCCAGCCGGACCAGCGCGCACGAACGACCAAGCGTACCTGATGCGGCACGCCTAAGAATGTCGTACAACAGCAGGCAACGATACCCGGCCGCCCTGCGGCAGGTCAAAACGGGGTCGCACCCCGCGTGGCCTGCGCGTTCGCCATGGCGCAGCTCACACGCCGACCAGCGTACGCGGTCCGGGACGCAGGTAGACCACCCAGGTCACCAGGAAGCAGAGCGCGTACCAGGCGATGAATGCCAGGTAGGCGGCATCAGCCGTGCCGGAGGTCAGGAACGACTGCCGGAACGCCACGTTCACCAGCACCCCGCCCGAGGCCCCGACCGCGCCGGCGATCCCGATCACCGCCCCGGACAGGCGCCGGGCCCGCCGCTGCGCCGCCTCCGGGTCGCCGGTCAGCTCGCTCTCCGCGACGGCCCGGGCCCGGAAGATCGCCGGGATCATCTTGTACGTCGAGCCGTTGCCGATGCCGGAGAAGACGAACAGCGCCAGGAACCCGGCCAGGTAGAGCGGGAACGACCGGTCCCGGGCCGCGTACAGCACCAGCCCGGCACCGGCGGCCATCGCCACGAAGTTCCAGAACGTCACCCGCGCACCGCCCAGCCGGTCGGCGAGCTGACCGCCCACCGGCCGGATCAGCGAGCCGATCAGCGGGCCGAGGAAGGTCAGCCAGGCCGCGTCGACGGGCGTCGGGAAGCGGTCGTGGAACTGGAGCTGGAGCACCTGGCCGAAAGCGAAGCCGAATCCGATGAACGAGCCGAACGTGCCCACGTAGAGCAGCGACATCACCCAGGTGTGCGGGTCGCGGGCCGCCGCGCGCAGCGCGCCCGGCTCGTTGCGGGCCCCCGGCACGTTGTCCAGCCAGCGGGCCGCGGCCAGCGCGGCCAGCACGATCAGCGGCAGGTAGACCGCCGGCACCAGCCGGGGGTACGCGGCGCCGGCGGTCGCCAGCACCGCCAAGCCGACCAGTTGCACAGCCGGTACGCCCAGGTTGCCGCCACCGGCGTTGAGCCCCAGCGCCCGGCCCTTGAGCCGCTCCGGGAAGAACAGGTTGATGTTCGCCATCGAGGAGGCGAAGTTGCCGCCGCCGACGCCGGACAGGCAGGCCAGCACCATCAGCGTGGCGTACGACACCCCGGGCTCGATCAGCAGCGCCATCGGCACCGCCGGCACCAGCAGCAGCAACGCGCTCACGATGGTCCAGTTCCGGCCGCCGAAGCGGGCCACCGCCAACGTGTACGGCAGCCGCAGCACCGCGCCCAGCGCGGCCGGTACGGCGGTGAGCAGGAACTTCCCGGCCGGGTCGATGCCGTACTCGGGGCCCAGGAACAGCACCGTCACCGACCAGAGGCTCCACACGGAGAAGCCGACGTGCTCGGCGAAAATCGACACGTACAGGTTGCGCCGGGCGATCCGGGCGCCCCCGGCGGCCCAGAACGCCGGGTCCTCCGGCCGCCATTCGGTGAGCCGCCCGGCGGTGGTGGCCGGCGGCGAGGTCGGTGCGGAAACGAGCGTGCTCACGGGCGACTCCTCCTCGTCGATGACGAGGCGACGCTCTCAGCCGGTGGTTTCCCCGGCGTGCCCCGCTCGCGTCGGCGCGGCAACGGAGATCGCACGTCCGCCCGACGGCGCCGGTGAGGCGGTCACAGCTCCTGGAGGATCCGCAGGGCCCGGCCGACCCGCTGCATGGTCTCGGTGTCGGCCACGTCCACGCACTCGGCGAACCACTTCTTCATCGGTGAGGAGATCCGGTCGGGCATCACCACGTACGCGCCCATCCGCACGGCCAGCGGCGAGTCGCGCAGCAGCGACTCCTCGACCACCTCGGCCACGATCACGATGGGTACCGCCGTGGCGTTGTAGACGTCGGAGCTGATCACCAGACCGAACCGCTCCCGGGCGCCGGAGATGCGCCAGACCTCACCCCTACGCAGCACGCGGACGCCCGCCGAACAGGGCGTCGTCGACGAGCGCGACCTCCTGGGCGTCGGCCAGGGCGGCGGCTTCCAGGTCGAGACCGGCGCGGCCCACCGCGTCGGCGTGCGCGGTGAAGACCTCACGCAGCGCCTTCTCCCGGGCGGCCTGGTCCATCCAGGCGGAGAGGGAGAGCCCTTCCCGCTTGGCGAACCGGCGCGCCTCCTCGATCGTCTCTTCGGAGAACGACAGTGTCACCTTGGCGGTCATACCGGGAAGACTACCCAGCGGTATGACCAGTAGTCATCCTCGTTCGCGCCGACCAGGCAATCGGACACCTTCGATCACGGACGGGCGCCGCCGAAGACGGCGAAGCGCCACTCCTTGAAGAAGCAGTCCACGTCCACCAGGCCCGCCTCGGCCAGCCACCGGCACTGGTCGGCCACCGTGGCCGGCCGGTCGTGCCGCATCCGCTCCCGGGCGCCGGCGATCTCCTCGGCGTCGGAGCCCAGTTCGGTGATGCGCGCCGTCCACACCTCGTCGTAGCGGCGGTCCAGCGCCGGGGTGGGCCCGGCCACCTGCTCGGCGTTGACGAACACCCCGCCCGGCGCCAGCGCGTCCGCCGCCCGCTTGTACAGCGCCCGCTTGCCGGAGTCGTCGAGGTGGTGGATGGCCAGCGCGGAGACCACCGCGTCGTACCGGCCGGCGGGCAGCGGGTCGGCCAGGTCGGCGTGCACGGTGCGGTGCGCCACGCCGCGTTCTGTCAGGTGTCCGGCGGCCACCGCGAGCATGCCGGGGGCGCCGTCGACGAGCGTCAGGCGTACGCCGGGGACGGCCGCGGTCAGCAGCAGGGACAGCAGGCCGGTGCCCGCGCCCAGGTCCAGCACCTCGGGGGTACGCCCGGCGGCGAGCGCGGCCCGCAGTGGCGGCGCGGCCACCTCGACGGCGGCGCCGTAGAAGGCGTCGAAGCAGGGCACCAGGCGGCGTCGGGCCTGGTCGTAGCTGCCGGCCACCGCGTCGAACGCGTCCGCCACGCTCATGTCGCCTCCTAATATATGAGATTGTTGTCCCACATTCTAAACCCCACGGACGACTCCGTCACCTGCGTGCGGTGTGAAGCGCTCGTGACAGGACCGAAACAGAGCAGACCCGGACCGGAAACTGCCCGACGGCACGCTTTTCCGACATGACAGACGGTGCACGCACGGCGACGCGAAGGGGTTCACGCCCCGAACAGGTCGCCACGCACTGCCCGTACTGCGCCCTGCAGTGCGGGATGCTGCTGCGCGCCACCGGCGACGGCGTCGAGGTCGGCGCCCGGGACTTCCCCACCAACCGGGGCGGGCTGTGCCAGAAGGGCTGGACCGCCGCTGACCTGCTCGACCACCCGGACCGGCTCACCACCCCGCTGCTGCGCGACCGGCCCGGCGGCGAGCTACGCCCGGCGAGCTGGGACGAAGCGCTCGACCGCGTCGCCGCCGGGGTGCAGGACGTGCAGCACCGCCACGGGCCGGACGCGGTGGCCGTCTTCGGCGGCGGCGGGCTGACTAACGAGAAGGCGTACGCGCTGGGCCGCTTCGCCCGGGTGACGCTGCGGACCCGGCACATCGACTACAACGGACGCTGGTGCATGTCCTCGGCCGCCGCGGCCGGCAACCGGGCGTTCGGGATCGACAGAGGGCTGCCGTTCCCGCTCGCCGACCTCGGCCGCGCGGACACGCTGCTGCTCGTCGGCGCGAACCCGGCCGAGACCATGCCGCCGCTGATGCGGCACGTCACCGACCAGCGGGATCGCGGCGGCCGCCTGATCGTTGTCGACCCTCGGGCCACGGCCACCGCCCGCCAGGCCGACCTGCACCTGCAACCGCTGCCCGGCACCGATCTCGCGGTGGCGAACGCGCTGCTGCACATCGCGCTCACCGAGGGCTGGCTGGACCGGACCTACGTCGCGGAGCGGACCACCGGCTTCGACGAGGTCCGGCGGACGGTCGCCGGCTACTGGCCCGCGGAGGTGGAACGGCTCTCCGGCGTGCCGGTCGCCGACCTGTACGCGACCGCACGCGCGCTGGCCACAGTGGACCGGGCGATCATTCTCACCGCGCGGGGCGCCGAGCAGCACGCCAAGGGCGTGGACACGGTCACCGCCTTCATCAACCTGGCGCTCGCCCTGGGCCTGCAGGGTCGCCCCGGCTCCGGCTACGGCTGCCTGACCGGGCAGGGCAACGGGCAGGGCGGCCGGGAACACGGGCAGAAGGCCGACCAGTTGCCCGGCTACCGGCGGATCGACGACCCGGCGGCCCGCGAGCACGTGGCCGGCGTGTGGGGCGTCGACCCGGACACGCTGCCCGGGCCGGGCGTGCCGGCGTACCAGCTCCTGGACGCGCTGGGCACGCCGGCGGGCGCGCGGGCGCTGCTGGTGTTCGGCTCCAACCCGGTCGTGTCCGCGCCCCGCGCGGCGCGGGTCGAGTCCCGGCTGCGCGACCTGGACCTGCTCGTGGTGGCGGACTTCGTCCGCTCCGAGACGGCCGAGCTGGCCGACGTGGTGCTGCCGGTCGCCCAGTGGGCCGAGGAGGACGGCACGATGACCAACCTGGAGGGCCGCGTGCTGCGCCGCCGGGCGCTGCGTGAGCCACCGGCCGGGGTCCGTACCGAGCTGGAGATCCTCGCCGCGCTCGCCGGACGGCTGACCGACGGCGCGCCACTGCCGACCGACCCGCGTGAGGTGTTCGCGGAGCTGGGCCGGGCCTCGGCCGGCGGGCCGGCCGACTACGCCGGGATCACCTGGGACCGGATCGACACCGACACCGGCGTCTTCTGGCCCTGCCCGGACCGGGACGGCCCGGACACCCCCCGACTCTTCGCCGACCGCTTCCCCACCCCGGACGGCCGGGCCCGGTTCCACGCCGTGACCCACCGGCCGGCCGCCGAGCCGGTGTGCGCCGACTACCCGCTGCACTTCACCACCGGCCGGGTGCTGGCCCAGTACCAGTCCGGCGCGCAGACCCGGCGGGTGGCCGCGTTGCGCCGGGCCGCGCCGGGCGGGTTCGTCGAGCTGCACCCGGACCTGGCGGCCCGGCTCGGCGTGACCGAGGGAGCGCCGGTACGTGTGGTCTCCCGCCGGGGCGAGCTGCTGGCGCCGGCCCGGCTCAGCACGGCGATCCGGCCGGACACCGTCTTCGCGCCGTTCCATTGGCCCGGAGCGCAACGCGCCAACTCGGTCACCAACGACGCCCTCGACCCGGTCTCCGGTATGCCCGAGTTCAAGATCTGCGCGGTCCGGGTGGAGCCGGCATGAACGAACGCTTCGTCGTCGTCGGCTACGGCATGGCCGGCGCCCGGCTCGCCGCCGAGCTGCACGCACGCGGCGGGGACCGGCGGATCACAGTGCTCGGGGCGGAGCCGCACCGCGCGTACAACCGGATCATGCTCTCCACGCTGCTCGCCGGGCGCATCGGCGAGCCGGACGTGGAGCTGGTCGAAGCGGTCGGGCCGGGCGTCGAGGTGCGCACCGGCGCGGCGGTCACCGCCGTGGACCGGGCCGCCCGGGAGGTGGTCACCGCCGACGGCGGCCGGCACGGGTACGACCACCTGGTGCTCGCCACCGGCAGCCGGGCCGTCGTGCCGCCACTGCCGGGCCTCACGCCGCTGCCCGATCGGGTCGTCCCGTTCCGCACGCTCGGTGACTGCCGGCGGATCCTCGCCGCCGCCGAGGGCGCGCGCCGCGTGACGGTGCTCGGCGGCGGGCTGCTGGGCCTGGAGGCGGCCCGGGGGCTCGCCGCGCGGGGTCTCGACGTGACTGTGGTCCACCCGGTCGGGCACCTGATGGAACGCCAGCTCGACCCGTCGGCCGGCGCGGTCCTCGCGGGCACGCTCGCCGGACTGGGCGTCCGGTCCCGGCTCGGGGCGGCGGCCACCGCCGTGACCGCCGACGCCTACGGCGTCCGCCTGCACCTGGGCGACGCCGAACCGCTCGACGCCGACCTGCTGGTGCTCTGCTGCGGGGTACGCCCCGACACCGCGCTCGCCGCGTCCGCCGGGCTCGCCGTCGAGCGGGGCGTGGTGGTGGACGACCGGATGCGGACGAGCGACCGGCGGATCTCCGCCATCGGCGACTGCGCGCAGCACGACGGGACGCTGACCGGGCTTGTGGCGCCGGCCTGGGCGCAGGCCCGGGTGGTGGCCGACGTGCTGACCGGCGCGGATCCGCTGGCCCGCTACCGGCCCCGGCCGGCGGTGACCCGGCTCAAGGCGGCCGGCATCGACCTGGCCGCGATGGGTGACGTGGCCGGGACCGGCGACCCGGGCGGCCCGGTCGAGGAGCTGACCTTCGCCGACCCGGCCCGGGGCACCTACGCCCGGTTGCGCATCCGGGACGAGCGGCTGACCGGCGCGATCCTGCTGGGCGACAACCCGGCGGTCGGCACCGTGGTGCAGCTGTTCGACAGGGGCGCGCCGGTGCCCGCGGACCGGCGTTCGCTGCTGCTCGGCCGCGCGTTCGGCGAGACGCCGTCCGGGCCGGCCGCGTCCCCGGCGCTGATGCCGGACGCCGCGACCGTGTGCCGGTGCAACGACGTGACCAAGGGCGCGCTGGTGGCGTGCTGGCGGGAGGGCGCCCGGACGGCGGCGGCGCTGTCCGCGGCGACCCGGGCCGCCACCGGCTGCGGCGGCTGCCGGGACGCGGTTGCCGGCATCGCCGCCTGGCTCGCCGAGGCCGACCCGCAGGCAACCGACGAGGTACGCGAGACGGTGGAGGTGGCGTCATGAGTGAGCGAAGCGAGCGAATCAGCAGGCTCAGCGCGGAGGTGCCTCATGGCGCCACGCAGCGAAGCGGAGTGGCGTCATGAGTGAGCTGGTCGTCGTCGGGAACGGCATGGTGGGGCAGCGCTTCGTCGAGGCGCTGCGGGCCCGGGACACCGGCGGGCGGTGGCGGGTCACGGTGCTGGCCGAGGAGGGGCGTCCGGCGTACGACCGGGTGCGGCTCTCGGCCGTCTTCGACGGGGTGGACGCCGACGAGCTGACCGTGCACACCCCCGACGACGGAGTAGACCTGCGGCTGGGCGAGCCGGCCACCGGCGTCGACCGGGCACGGCGCGTGGTGACCACGGCGGCCGGGGAGTACCCGTACGACGCGCTGGTGCTGGCCACCGGCTCGTACGCGTTCGTGCCTCCGGTCGACGGCACTGATCTGCCGGGCGTCTTCGTCTACCGGACGCTGGACGACCTGACCGCGATCCGGGAGCACGCCCGTGGGCGGCGTACCGGCGCGGTGATCGGCGGTGGGCTGCTCGGGCTGGAGGCGGCGAACGCGTTGCGGCTGCTCGGGCTCACCACGAGCGTGGTCGAGTTCGCGCCCCGGCTGATGCCGGTGCAGGTGGACGAGGCGGGCGGGGCGATGCTCCGCCGCTACGTCGAGGAGCTGGGCGTCACGCCGTACCTCGGGGTGGCCACCACGGCGCTGCGCCCCGGGCCGGACGGCACGGTGGCCGCGCTCGACCTGGCCGACGGGCGCACCGTCGACGCGGAACTGGTGGTGGTGGCCGCCGGGATCCGGCCGCGCGACGAGCTGGCCCGGGCGGCCGGGCTGCCGCTGGGCCCGCGCGGGGGCGTGCTGGTGGACGCTTCCTGCCGCACCGCCGACGAGCGGATCTGGGCGGTCGGCGAGTGCGCCGCGGTGGACGGGGTCTGCCACGGGCTGGTCGCGCCCGGGTACGCCACCGCCGAAGTGGTCGCGGACCGGCTGCTCGGCGGCGCGGCCACGTTCCCCGGCGCGGACACCGCGACGAAGCTCAAACTGCTCGGCGTGGACGTGGCCTCGTTCGGTGACGCGCACGGCGTCACCCCCGGCTGCCTGGACGTGACGTTCACCGACCCGGCCACCCGCGCGTACGCGAAGCTGGTCCTGTCCGACGACGCGCGGACGCTGCTCGGCGGCGTGCTGGTCGGGGACGCGAGCGCGTACCCGACGTTGCGGGCCAGTGTCGGCGGGCCGCTGCCCGCTCCCCCGCTGGCGCTGCTGGCGCCGGCCGGCGGCGCGGGCGCCGGCGCGGGCGCGCTGCCGGCCGCCGCGCAGGTCTGCTCCTGCAACGCGGTGACCCGGGGCGACCTGGACGCGGCGATCGCCGGCGGGGCGACCGACGTGCCGGCGTTGAAGGCGTGCACCCGGGCCGGTACGAGCTGCGGTTCCTGCGTGCCGATGCTCAAGCAGCTGCTGGACGCCGCCGGGGTGCGCCAGTCCACCGCGTTGTGCGAGCACTTCGACCTCAGCCGGCAGGAGCTGTTCGACCTGATCCGGGTGCGCGGCATCGGCACGTTCTCCCGGCTCGTCGCCGAGCACGGGCGCGGGAGCGGCTGCGACATCTGCAAGCCGGTGGTGGCCTCCATCCTGGCCTCGCTCGGCGCCGGCCACGTGCTCGACGGCGAGCAGGCGTCGCTGCAGGACACGAACGACCACTTCCTGGCCAACCTGCAACGCGACGGCAGCTACTCGGTGGTGCCCCGGATTCCCGGCGGGGAGATCACCCCGGAGAAGCTGATCGCGATCGGCGAGGTGGCCCGCGACTTCCAGCTCTACACGAAGATCACCGGCGGGCAGCGGATCGACCTGTTCGGCGCGCGGGTCGACCAGTTGCCGCAGATCTGGCGCCGGCTCGTCGACGCGGGCTTCGAGTCGGGCCACGCCTACGGCAAGGCGCTGCGCACCGTGAAGTCCTGCGTCGGCGACACCTGGTGCCGCTACGGCGTCCAGGACTCGGTCGGGCTTGCGATCGCGCTGGAGCTGCGCTACCGGGGGCTGCGCGCGCCGCACAAGCTCAAGTCGGCGGTCTCCGGCTGCGCCCGGGAGTGCGCCGAGGCCCGGAGCAAGGACTTCGGTGTCATCGCCACCGAGGGCGGCTGGAACCTGTACGTCGGCGGCAACGGCGGCTTCCGGCCCCGGCACGCCGACCTGTTCGCCACCGACCTGAGCACCGCCGAGCTGGTCACGATGATCGACAGGTTCCTCATGTACTACATCCGCACCGCCGACCGCTTGCAGCGCACCGCCGCCTGGATCGAGGCGATGGACGGCGGCCTGGACCACCTCCGGGCGGTGCTCGTGGACGACTCGCTCGGCCTCTGCGCCGACCTCGACGCGGCCATGGCCCGGCACGTCACGAGCTACTCCGACGAGTGGCGCGACGTGCTGGAGGACCCGGAGCGGCTGCGCCGCTTCACCTCGTTCATCAACGCGCCCGGCGTACCCGACCCGTCCATCTCGTTCACCCGGGAGCGGGGCCAGCCGGTGCCGGCCCGCGACGCCGGGCACCGCCGTCAACCCGTCGTGCTCGGACTGCCGGAGGTACGCCGATGAGCCCCGTCGTCACGCTGGACTGGACGCCGGTCTGCCCGCTGGACCGGCTCGACCTCGACCGGGGCGTGGCCGCGCTCGTCGACGGCGTACAGGTGGCTGTCTTCCGCACCACGAGCGGGCTGTACGCGGTGGACAACCTCGACCCGGTCGGCGGCGCGTACGTCATGTCCCGCGGTCTCGTGGGCAGCCGGGGCGGCGTGCCGACG
Source organism: Micromonospora sp. LA-10 (assembly GCF_051853095.1). Lineage (NCBI taxonomy): Bacteria > Bacillati > Actinomycetota > Actinomycetes > Micromonosporales > Micromonosporaceae > Micromonospora > Micromonospora sp. LA-10. The sequence goes on along the minus strand of NZ_CP195710.1, from coordinate 4,469,317 downwards.
CTCTCCTCGCCGCTGCACAAGCAGGTCTACGACCTCGCCACCGGGCGGTGCCTGGACCTGCCCGGCGTGACGTTGACGCGGCACCGGGTGCGCTGCCGGGACGGCCAGGTCGAGGTGCGGTTACGGCAGGAGCAGTGATGCGGGACGAGCTGGCCGGTTTCACCATCGGGGTCACCGCGGACCGGCGGCGCGACGAGCTGGCCGCCCTGCTCCAGCGGCGCGGCGCGCGGGTGGTGCTCGCCCCGGCGCTGCGGATCGTCCCGCTCGCCGACGACACCGACCTGCGTGAGGCCACCCGGGCCTGCCTGGAACATCCGCCGGACGTGCTGATGGCCAACACCGGCATCGGCATGCGGGGCTGGCTGGAGGCGGCCGAGGGCTGGGGGCTGGCCGAGCCGCTGCGCGCCACGCTCGCCCGCGCGTACGTGGTGTCCCGGGGACCCAAGGCGACCGGGGCGATCCGCGCCGCCGGGCTGCGCGAGCACTGGTCGCCGGGATCGGAGAGCTGCGACGAGGTGGTGGAGCACCTGGTCTCGCGCGGCGTGGCCGGCCAGGTGGTGGCGATGCAACTGCACGGCGAGCGGCAACCCGAGTGCACCGACGCGCTGGTGGCGGCCGGGGCCACGGTCATCGAGGTGCCGGTCTACCGGTGGGCGCCGCCGGCCGACCCGGCGCCGCTGCACCGGCTCATCGACCTGGTCGCCGGGCGGCTCGTGGACGCTGTCACGTTCACCTCGGCCCCGGCGGCCGAGGCCCTGCTGCGCGCGGCCGGGGACCGTACCGAGACGGTGCTGGAGGCGCTGCGCGGCGACGTGCTGGCCGGGTGCGTGGGCACCGTCACCGCCGAGCCGCTGGTGCGGCGCGGGGTGCCGGTGAGCGCGCCGAGCCGGGCGCGGCTGGGCGCGCTGGTCCGCACCATCGTCGAGGAGCTGCCCCGGCGCACGGTCTCGGTGAAGGCCGCCGGGCACGTGCTGACGCTGCGCGGCCACGCCGCGGTGGTGGACGGGGAACTGCGCCAGCTCGCGCCGGCCCCGATGGCCGTGCTGCGCGCGCTCGCCGCGTCACCCGGCAAGGTGCTCTCCCGCACCGCGCTGCTGCGTACGCTGCCGCGCGGAGCGGACGAGCACGCGGTGGAGATGGCTGTCGCCCGGCTGCGGGTCGGGCTGAAGGCGCCCCGCGTGGTGCAGACAGTCGTCAAGCGGGGGTACCGCCTGCGGGTCGACTGACCCGCAGGCGGTCAGCCGACCGAGGCCGGGTAGCCGTGCTCGGCCTGGAGGCGGAGCATCGCGTGCTCGACCACAGTCACCAGCACCTGCTTGACCGAGTCCCGCCGGCGCGCGTCGCACAGGACCATCGGCACGTCCGGGGAGATGGCGAGCGCCTCCCGGACCTCCTCCAGCTCGTAGTGCGGCGCGTCTTCGAAGCGGTTCAACGCCACGACGTACGGCAGTTTGCGGTTCTCGAAGTAGTCCAGCGGCGCGAACGCGTCGGTGATCCGGCGGGTGTCCACCAGCACCGCCGCGCCCACCGCGCCCCGGATGATCTCGTCCCACATGAACCAGAAGCGGGTCTGGCCCGGTGTGCCGAACAGGTAGAGGATCAGGTCCTCGGCCATTGTGATACGGCCGAAGTCCATGGCGACCGTGGTGGTCTCCTTGCCCGGTACCTTCGACGCGTCGTCGATGCCCACGCCGGCCGCGGTCATCAGCGCCTCGGTGGTCAGCGGCTGGATCTCGGAGATCGCCCCGACCAGGGTGGTCTTGCCCACGCCGAAGCCGCCCGCGATCACGATCTTCGCGGAGATGATCTCCCGGCCGCGGTTCACCCCGTCGGGGTCATAGTTCGCGAAGTCCACTTAGCACCCTTCCAAGCAGGTTCATCCGCGCCGCGAAACCCGTCGCGGGAGCGGCAGTGTGTAGCGTCAGCAGGCCCTCGGCCACCATGTCGGCGACCAGCACCCGGGTGACGCCCAGCGGCATCCGGGTGTAAGCGGCGATTTCCGCCAGCGACTGTGCCCGGCCTTCACAGACCGAGGAGATGCGGTACTTGTCGTGCCCGGCGAACCGCGCCTCGGCCGACTGCGTGGGCGTGCTCGACAGCACCGCCTCGAGCGCGATGTTCTGCAACGGCTCGGTGCGGCCCCGGGTGACCGCGTACGGTCGCACCAGCGCGCCACGCGGATCACGTCGCGGTTCCATCTCGCGATCACCTCCCCTCGTACGGAGCGCAGCGGCTCCGGCTCATGTCGGCGGCCCGGTCAGGACCGGACGGCGTCCCTCGGCAGCGGGACCAGCGCCTGGCCGACCCGTTCCACAAGCAACGCCATCTCGTAGCCGACCTGGCCCACGTCGCAACTGCGCGCCGCGAGCACGGCCATCGAGGAGCCGTCGCTGATGGACATCAGGAACAGGTAGCCGCTGTCCATCTCGATCACGGTCTGCAACACCCCGCCGGCGCTGAACATCCGCGCCGCGCCCTCGGTCAGGCTCACCACGCCGGAGGTGATCGCGGCGAGCTGGTCGGCCCGGTCCCCGGGCAGGTCCCGGGAGGAGGCGAGCAGCAACCCGTCCGCGGAGACCGCCACCACGTGGGCGATGCCCGCCACGCTGTCGGCGAAGTTGGTGAGAAGCCAACCCATGTCCTGCATGGCCGCCGGCCTGTTCATCGGTTCGTCTCCTTGGTCGAGGTGCTGTTCGGGTCGGCGCCGGCCGTACGGCCCCGCTGGACGCCACGGTGGTAGGCGGAGAGCAGCCCCCGTACCTCGTCCGGCGTGCGCCGGCTGCGGTCCCGGCCGCTCTTCGGCTCGATCCCGCCGGGCACGAGCTGGGCCTGCGGCACCCGCTTGGGCAGGCCCGAACGGGTGGTGCCGCCGGTGGTGGGCTCCGCGGCCTGGCTGGCCCGCGTCCAGCCCTCGTCGGCCGCCGTACGCCAGGCGCTCGGGTCGATGGCGGGTGCGGGTTCGGCGGCGGGTGGTGGCGCCGGGGCGGCCGGTGGCGGCGACGCGGCCGGCGGGAACGACGGGGCGGCGGCCGCGGGTGGCGCGGACGGCACGGCCGGTGCGTTGTACGCGGCCGGCGTGGTCAGCCCCGATGCCTGCGCGCCCGGGGTACGGGTGGGCAGCGGCGGACGTGTCGACGCCGTGGGCGGCGGCACGGCCGGCTGGGCCGGCGCGGGCGGCTCGTCGAAGGTGGGCCGGGTGAAGATGGTGGTCTCGTCCTCTCCGTGCGAGCGGAACCAGACCGCCTCCATCTCCCGGAATATCGGGGCCTCGGCCCGCTGCTCGGGACGGGCCACCACGGGCGTCGCCGGGGTGGTCTCCACCGCCGGCGCCGCGGCGAGCGGCTGGTAGGCCGGAGGCGCCACCGGCTGCGCGGTTTCGGTGCCGGGCGAGCGCTTGGGCAGCGGGTCGAGCGCGGGGTACGCCACCGTCGGCCCGCCGGCCGACCAGCCCGCTCCGGAGACCGGGGCCGGCGCGGCCGGGGCCGCCGCGGTCACCGGGGCCGCCGGCAGCGTGCCGGTCGCCCCGCCGAACTGGACGGCGGGAGTGGTGTCACGCACCTCGGCGGGCGTCTGCCACCTGGTGGGCGGGGCGGTGGTCGCTCCGCGCCACCCGTCGGCGAGCGTCGCGGTGGCAGCGCCCCGCCCGGCGCCGGCGAGCGCGTCGGCGACGCCGGCCTGGCTCAGCGGCGACTGCTCGACGGCCAGCGGCTGACGCGGCCGGGTCAACGGGGCCTGGCCCCGGTTGGCGGGCAGCACCACAGTCGAGTTCGGCAGCGTGACCTGGGCGACGGTGCCGCCCTCGACGTTGCGGCGCAGCTCGACCCGGATCCCGTACCGGGAGGCGAGCCGGCTCACCACGGCCAGACCCATCAGCCGGAACGCGGCCACGTCGACGGTCGGCGGCGCGGCCAAGCGCCGGTTGAGCGAGTCGAGCTGCTCGTCGCTGAGGCCCAGGCCCCGGTCCTCGATCTGGATCAGCACGTAGTCGCGGATCCGGCGGCCGTCGGCCACCACCGAGGTGTTAGGCGGCGAGAAGCGGGTGGCGTTGTCGAGCAGCTCCGCGACCAGCCGGACGACGTCGTTGACGGCGTGGGCGGCCACCGAGATGTCCGTGTCGACGGTGCCGAACTCGATCCGGTTGTAGAGCTCCACCTCGGACTGCGCGGCGCGCAGCACGTCGACAAGGAGCGCGTCGTCGCGACGCGGCACCGCCGAGTCGGCGCCGGCGAGCACCAGCAGGTTCTCGTCGTTGCGGCGCATCCGGGTGGCCAGGTGGTCCAGCTCGAACAGCTGCGCCAGCCGCTTCGGGTCCTCCTCGGACCGCTCGATCGCGTCGAGCTCGCCGATCATGCGGTCGACCAGGCTCTGCGAGCGGCGGGCCAGGTTGAGGAACATCGCCGAGACGCTCGTACGCAGCGCGGCCTGTTCGGCCGCCACCCGCACCGCCTCCCGGTGGACCACGTTGAAGGCGACTGCGACCTGGCCGACCTCGTCGCGGTTGGTCAGCTTGATCGGGTCCCGGACCTGCTGGACGATCTCGTCCACGCCGCCGTCGCCGATGGCGTTGATGTTCTGCAGCCGGCTCACCGCGTCCGGCAGGTCGTGGTTCGCCACCGCGAGCGCGCCCTCACGCAGCCGGCGCAGCGAGTCGTTCAGCGACCGGGCGAGCACCACGGCGAGCGACACCGCGACGGCCAGCGTGATCAGCACCAGCAGGCCCTCCACGACCGCCTGCCGGATCACGTCGGCGCGTACCTCGTCGGCGTCGGCGAGCAGGTCGTCCAGGAGCTGGATCTCCGCCCACCGCATCAGCTCGTCAACAGCGCCGATGGCGTCGGCCGCCTCCTGCCGGGTGACGAGCGCGGGGCGCCCGACCGAGCGGGACAGGTCGGCGGCGACCCGGTCGGCGAGCTGGACGGCGTCGCCGGAGACGGTGCGGTCCACCAGGGCCCGCTGGGCCGGCGTCGCGGACCGGGAGAAGGTGAGCAGCGCCTCCTGCTGACCGGTCAGGGTGGCGACGAAGGAGGAGAACTGCTCCTCGTCGATCCGGCCGGCGCCGAGCGCGGTGAAGGCGACCGCCTGCTCCTCGGCCACCTGGGCCTTGGCGTGGGCGAACGCGGCCACCGCGCGGCGGGCGTCGGCCAGGCTTTCCGCGCCCGGCTGCTGGGCCAGCGCGTCGCTGTACGCGACCAGGTCGTCCAGGACGATGCCGTAGCGCAGGCTGGCCTCGGCGACCGGCATCTGCGACCGGTCCAGCACCTCCTGGCGCGTGCCGTTCAACGTGGACAGGTGGGCGTCGATGACCTTGAGCTGGGTGCTGACCGCGCCCGGCACGTCACCGAGCCGGCGCCGCTCGTCCTGGTACGCCGCGATGCGCTCGTCGGTCTGGCGCACCCGCAGGTTGTACGCGTCCGGCTTCTGGTCCGGCTGGGCCAGGAAGACCGCCGCCGCCATCCGCTCCTTGTGGAGGTCCTGGGTGAGCGCCGAGATGTCGACCGACACCGCCGTCAGCGACCGGACCCGGTCCGCCTCGTACGCGCCCTGGCCCACCGAGACGAGTCGGATAGTTGCCAGTGCGATGACAGCCGCGACCGGAACGACCAGGATGAGGGCGAGTTTCGAGCGGATCCGCGCGTCGCGCAGCCTCGGCAGGCGCCGTCGCCGGTTCCGCTGATCGGCGTTGGGGCTCCCGGGCAGGGTCGTAGGTCCGGTGCTCACGACATCGCCTCCGTCGTTTCTTCCACGCGCGACCCGCTGACCCGTGCCTGGTGCAGCGGCCAGCGCCGCGCGCGGCACGGCCGCGATTTCATCAGACGAGATCGTGTTTGGGAAGCCGCACGGAGGCAGGAAACGGTCGGGGTCGACGCAACCCGTGATCCGATCACCTAATACCTTCTTTTCTCCAACCCCCTGATCAGGGGATGTCACTCCAGAGTGGTCACGCGCTTCTGTGCAGTAATTGTCAGTTAATGTTCCGTGTCCCCAGCATGTGGGATGGCTGTCCCGAAACAGCACTCGAGATCCCGGCTTGACCACAGGCCCCGGCATTGGCAAGGTTTTGCAGGCTTCGCGCACACCGTACGGCACACCAATCCCGTTCCTCCACTGAGGACGGACTAGCGGCGGTGATCGGGCGTCGGCCCGCGCCGCACCTGGAGGACTGAGTTGAGCCCCATCCGCTCCGCGAGCGTCGCGGCGCTCGCATCGGCCGTGCTGGCCACCACGCTCACCGGCTGCGGGATCGGCGGGGAACCGCAGGACACCAGCCCCATCGTCATCGCCGCCGACCTGGAACTCTCCGGCGCGTCGGCGCCGGTCGGCAAGGTGTACCAGCGGGCGCTGGAACTGAAGGTCGAGCAGTTGAACTCGTCCGGCGCGCTCGGCGGCCGGAAGATCGAACTGAAGGTCAAGGACAACCGCTCCGACGCGGCGGAATCCTTGCGGAACATCAATGATTTCAGCGGCGACTCACGGGTCAGCGCCGTCATCATGGGCGGCTGCAACGAATGCGCCGTCGGCGCGGCCCGCACCATCGGCGAGAAGCGCATTCCGACGATCGCACTGGCCTCGTCGAGCGCGGTCACCGAACCGGTGGACCAACGACGATATGTCTTCAGGCTCGCCCCGAACGCCGCCGACAGCGCCGCCGCGCTCGCCACCGAACTGGAGCGGCGCAACATCCGCAAGGTCGCGCTGCTGCACAGCGCCGACGGCTACGGCCAGGAAGGGCTCACCGCGCTGCAGCGGGAACTGGAAAAGACCACTGTGCGGATGGTGGGCAACGAATCGGTGCGGCTCACCGACACCGAGGTCGGCACGCAGGTCAATGACCTGATCGCCGACAAGCCGCAGGCCCTGATCCTCTGGACCACGCCGGAGCAGGCGACGCTGGCCGCCACCACGGCCCGGCAGAGCAAGTTCCGCGGGTCGCTGTTCTTCGACGCCGCGGCCGCCGGCGACCTCTTCCTGGGCCCGGCGGCCCGCTCCACCGAAGAGGCCACGCTGATCTTCACCCAGACCATGGTGATCGACGACGTGATCGCTACCACCCCGGCGAAGGCCGCACGCCGGCAGTGGTTCCAGGACTACACCGCCCGGTTCGGCGGCTACAACGGCTTCTCCTCGTTCGCCGCGGACGCGGTCCAGCTGATCGCCGACGCCGAGCTGCGCTCCGGCGGCGAAGCGGGCAAGGTCGACCGGGACGCGCTGCGCGACGTGCTGGAGACCTCGCAGCTGGACGGGCTGTCCGGGCCGATCCGGATGACGCCGGACAACCACTCCGGGTTGATGCCGCAGGCGTTGACGACGCTCGTGGCTCGTGGTGGTCGTTGGCGGCTCGCCGGCTAGTCACTGTGGGGGTGTCGCCCCCGGCACAACCGGCTCCGGGCGGTCAGGCTTGATCCCTCCGCCGGTTGCGCCGGGGGCGACACCTTTCGTGGTCGGCCGCGACCCGTGGGTTGAGGTTTCCTTCTGGGTTCTCGGTCGACGTCGGGTTACCTGGTTGTGGTCAGCGGGCTGAGGTGGTGGCTCGCACCCAGGGCAGGGCCAGGCGCTCGATGAGGCTCAGAGCGGCGTAGAGCACGATGCTCATCAGGGCCACCAGCACGATCGCGGCCCAGGCGGTGGCGGTGTCGCCGACGCCGTTGTACTGCAGGATCTGGTAACCCAGGCCGGGACGATCCGAGTAGAACTCCCCGATCACCGCGCCGATCGCGGCCAGCGGCATGGCCACCTTGAGCCCGACGAAGATCTGCGGCAACGCGGACGGGAAGCGCACCTTGCGGAACGACTGCCACCACGAGGCGTTCAGCGACCGGCCCAGCTCCGCCAGGTCCGCCGGGGTGGTGGTCAGGCCGGTGGCGGTGGAGAGCACGATCGGGAAGAAGCAGAGCAGGAACACCATGGTCAGGATCGGTTTCTGACCCCAGCCGACGGCCACCACCAGCAGCGGCCCGAACGCGATCTTCGGGACCGCGTTCACGGCCACCAGCAGCGGCGCGAACATCCGCTCCACCCGGCGGGAGGCGGCCAGCGCCATCCCGATCAGCACCCCGGCGGCCGACGAGAGCAGGAAGCCGAGCAGCGTCATCCAGGTGGTGATGCCCAACGCGGGCAGCAGCACGTCGGTGGCGTTCGCGAGGGACTCCCCCACCGCCTGCGGCGGCGGCAGCGCGGCCGGGTGCACCAGGTTCAGCCCCGAGGTGACCAGCCACCAGGTGGCCACCGCGATCACCAGGCCGAGCGCCGGCAGCCCGACCGCGGCCGGACGTACGGCGAAACCGCGCCGGACCGCCGGGCGCGGCTGCGGCGCCTCCGGCCGGGCCTCGGTCAACTGTGTCAACGTGTCCTCCTCTCTGCGCCGGTCGGTGCGACCGGCACGGGAAGGGGGTGCGCCCCACCGGGTGTCCGGCGGGTCGCACCCCCGTTGGCCCGAGCGGACCGGTCAGGCCTTCGGCGCGAGGTTGAAGTCGATGATCTGGTCCGGGGTGAGGTCCTGCTTGAGCGCGCCCGCGCCCTTCAGCAGGGCGATGCTCTTGGCCACCCGGCCGCTGTCCAGCGTGCCGATCGCGGTGCCGGAGTTGCTCGACCGGACGTACGCGGCCATCAGCTGAAGCTCGGCGGAGGCGGCGGCCGGGACGGCGGCCGGCACGTTCTTCTTCAGGATCTCGGCGGCCTCGTCCGGGTTGGCCAGCGAGTACTCCAGGCCCTTGAGCAGCGCGGCGGTGAACTTCTTCACCATCTCCGGCTTCTCCTTGGCGAGCTTGGTGGAGGTGATCAGCGCGTTGCCGTAGAGGTCCTGCATCACGTTGCTGTACGGCAGGACGACCGGCTTCTTCTTGGTCACCGTCTCCACCGTCGGCTGGCCGACGACGAACTGGCCGATGCCGTCCACCGAGCCGGAGCCGAGCATCGGCATCAGGCTCTGCGCCTCACCGTTGACCCAGGTCACCTTGCTGCCGTCGATGCCGGCGAGCCGCGCGTACGTGGGGAACAGGTTACGCACGACGGAGCTGGGAGTGTCGGCGAGCTTCTTGCCCTCCAGGTCCTTCGGGGTGGCGATGTTCTTGCCCTCGACCGTGACGATCGCGGCCATGGTGCGCTGCTGGATCGCGGCCACCGCCACGAAGTCCTTCGCCTGGCCGTTGCCGAGCTGGAGGATGCCACCGGTCAGGTCGATCGGGCCGAACTGGGCCTGGCCGCCGGTGATGGTCTGGATGACGGAGCCGGTGCCCTGGCCGGGCTTGATGTCGACGTCGAAGCCGGCCTCCTTGAAGAAGCCCTTGTCCTTCGCCACCCAGGCGTAGGAGTCACGGCCGAAGTTGCCGAACGAGGTGAGGTACGTCACCTTTTCCAGCGCGCCGCCGTTGCCGCCGCCGCTCTCGGACTTGTCCGAGTCGCTGCTGCAGCCGCCCACGAGGGCGAGGGCGGTAGCCAGAGCCGCGGCGGCGACCGTACGGGTCAGCCTTCTCATCAGTGCACCATGTCCTTTCCGACCAGGACTTCTTCGCCGGTCGGGTCGTGGGTCCGACGGGGTCGGCAGGAGGGGTTGGGCCGACTGGACCGTCGTGAGGGGACTCTTCGCGCGCAACAGCGTACGAGAAGGCGGATGGTGCGCCCCCTCCGTCCCGGTTGCGGAACGGAAACGAAGTTGCGTGACGGAAAGTGGACTGACGTCCACCCCAGACAGTGCTATACGCACCTCCCCCGCTACGCTAGCCCGGCTCGCATTCGCCCGACGACGTGGAAGGAGCCGGCGAGATGATCCGACTGTCCGGAGTGTCCCGCACCTTCGACGGCCGGTCCGGGCAGGTGGAGGCGCTGCGCGGCATCGACCTCGACGTCGCCGAGGGTGAGTTCGTCGCCGTGCTCGGCCGGTCCGGCTGCGGCAAGTCCACCCTGCTGCGCATGATCGCCGGCCTGCTCCCGGTCAGCGGCGGTGAGATCACAGTGGCCGGCACACCGATCACGAAGCCCCGCCGGGACGTGGCCATGCTGTTCCAGCGGCCGGCCCTGCTGCCCTGGCGCACGGTGCTGGACAACGTGCTGCTGCCGGTGGAGATCTTCGGCTGGCGCCGTGCCGAGCACCGCGACCGCGCCCGCCAACTGCTGGAGATGGCCGGGCTGGGCGGCTTCGAGAAGCGGCTCCCGCATGAGCTGTCCGGCGGCATGCAGCAGCGCGTCTCGCTCTGCCGGTCGCTCATCGGCTCACCCCGGGTGATGCTCATGGACGAGCCGTTCTCCGCGCTCGACGCGCTCACCCGCGAGGAGCTGTCCGGCGAACTCCAGCGGGTGCACATGGAGACGAAGGCCACGATCGTCTTCGTCACCCACTCGATCGACGAGGCGGTGCTGCTCGCCGACCGGGTCGTCGTGCTCAGCCCGCGCCCCGGCCGCATCCGCGAGGTGGTCGAGGTGAACGTCCCCCGGCCCCGCACCCTCGGCCGGCACGCACATCTGGCCGACGTCGCGCGGATCAGCGCCGAGCTGCACGAACTGCTGATGGAGCGGGACGCCCTGGGCGCGCCCGCGCCGACCGGACCGGCGCAGCCGCCGGCCGCGTCGGCCGAGACGCCGCCGCGGACCGCGGCGGCGGGAGGACGGTGACCATGCGGGTCTCGGTCTTCACCGAACCCCACCGCGGAGCGGACTACGACGACCAGCTCCGGTTCGCCCGGCTGGTCGAGGAGACCGGCTTCGAGGGCTTCTTCCGGGCCGACCACTACCGGGCCATGGGGGACGAGCCGGCGCTGCCCGGCCCCACCGACGCCTGGCTGACGCTCGCCGCGCTGGCCCGGGAGACCTCCCGGATCCGGCTCGGCACGCTCGTCACGTCCGCCACGTTCCGGCTCCCCGGGCCGCTGGCGGTCATGGTCACCCAGGTCGACCGGATGAGCGGCGGACGCGTCGAGCTGGGCATCGGCGCCGGCTGGTACGAGCGTGAGCACACCGCGTACGGCATCCCGTTCCCGCCGGTCGCCGAGCGCTTCGACCGGCTCGCCGAGCAGCTGGAGATCGTCACCGGCCTGTGGCGCACCCCGGCCGACGAGACGTACAGCTTCACCGGTGAGCACTACCGGCTGGCCGACGCGCCGGCGCTGCCCAAGCCGGTGCAGCAGCCCGGGCCGCCGGTGATCGTCGGCGGCCGGGGACCGAAGCGCACGCCCGAGCTGGCCGCCCGCTACGCCGACGAGTTCAACATGCCGTTCAAGAGCGTGGCCGAGACCGCCACCGCCTACGACCGGGTCCGGGAGGCGTGCGACCGCACCGGCCGGGACGCCTCCGGCCGGGCCCCGCTGACGCTCTCCGCCGGCATCGTGGTGGCCATCGGGCGCACCGACGCCGAGGCGCAGCGCCGGGCCGCGCCGCTGCACGTCACCAGCGCGCTGCCGCCGGAGGACCCGGTGGTCGGCTCCCCCGCGCAGCTCGTCGACCGGATCGGCGAGTTCGCCGCGATCGGGGCCACCCGGGTCCACCTGCGCCTGATCGACTTCGACGACCTCGACCACGTGGAGCTCATCGCCGCCGAGGTGCTCCCCCAACTGGACGGACCACGATGACCGAACTCTCCGCCGACCTCGAACTCGGCCCGGTGGGCCAGGAGATCGTGTACGAGAACGACCGGGTACGCGTCTGGCACATCCGGCTGGAGCCGGGTGAGCGGCAGCCGCTGCACCGCCACGACCACCCGTACCTGGTGGTGGCGATCCAGGGCGCGAAGAACGTCGTGCAGACGATCGACGGCGCCACCATCGACGCCGACGAGCCGACCGGCGGCGTCGTCTACCGGGATCCGGGCGCGGTGCACATGCTGACGAACGTCGGCGACACCACCTACCTCGCCCGCCTGGTCGAGCTGAAGTAGCCACGCCGACAGGTTCGCCGCGCCGCGCGGCGGCAAGGTGGCGATCGGGGGCACCGGGCCGTAACGTGCCGGACATGGCCTTTCGGACGTGGGGCAGGCTGCTGCTCACGGCGCTCGGAGTGAGCGTACTGGCCGGGGCCGGCCAGTTGGGCATCGCGTACGGCTTCGGAGTCGTCCGCCTCGACGGCGCGTTCGTCGACGCCTCGGTGAACCGGTGGCCCGCCCAGCTCGTCTGGGTGGGCTGGTTCGCCGTGGTCGCCACGGTCGCCGGAGCCGTCCTCACCGAGCGCTTCGCCCGCCGCGACGACCTCCCCGGCGGCACCACCGAACTGCTCTCCGTCGCCGGCGTCAGCGCGCTGGGCGCGACAGTGGTCGCCCCGCTGTGCATGCAACCGGCACGCGCGGCCGAGCTGGCCGGGTCCGTCGACCCGGTCTGGGCCGCCGGCGTCTGCGCCGCGCTCGGCGCGGTGGTCGGGGCCGGCGCGGCGATCGCCGTACTGCTGAAGCCGCCGTTCGGCTGGGGCGTGGCGATCACCGCCGGGATCGTCTGGCTGCTGGCACTGCTGTCCGTCGCGCCCACGATCGTCTCGGACCGTCCGCTGGCCACCGTCCGGCTCGGTGTACTCGAACCGTCCTGGCTGGATGCGGCGGCCGCGCAGCGCCTGTCCATGCTGCTGCTGCCCACACTGGCCCTGCTCGCCGGCGGCGCGGTCGGCGTGCTGGCCCGTCGCGCCGGGTGGCCGCCGCTGGTCGGTGGCGCGGCCGGTGCGGCCGGTCCGGTGCTCGTCGCGTTCGCCTACCTGACCGCCGGTCCCGGCGCGGCGACCGACAGGTACCAGGTCGCGCCCTACTACGGCGCGCTGATCGCTGTCGTCGCCGGGGCGCTCGGCTCGACCGCCACCACGATGCTGCCCCGGCCGGTCACCGCCGGTGGCGATCCCGATGCCGTCGAGGCCACCGACATCCTCGCGCCGCTGCCGCCGTCGTCCGCCGCGTCGTCGCCGGGCGCCGCGCTCACGCCTTCGGTGACCAGCGGCGCCGCCGCCCCGGCGCACTGGACCTGGCCGGAGGCCGGCGGTTCGGCCGCGACTCCGGCCGCGCCGGGCGGTACTGAGCTTCCCGCCACGGCCGCACTGGGCAGCGCCGACCTGCCGGCCACAGCCGCGCTCAGCAGCGCCGAGCTACCGGCCACAGCCGCGCTCAGCAGCGCCGAGCTACCGGCCACAGCCGCGCTCAGCAGCGCCGAGCTACCGGCCACAGCCGCGCTCAGCAGCGCCGAGCTACCGGCCACGGCCGCGCCGGGCGGCGCCGACCTTTCGGCCGCCGATCAGCCCGCCGGCACGAGCCGGCCCGGCGCGGGCCGGCGTGCCCTCGGCGAAGCGGCGCCGGGCGACCGGCCCACCACCGACCCGACCCACGGCCAGCCCATGCCAGGGCTGTTGCCCCCGGGGCGACGGACCTCGGCCATCGACGTCCTCGCCGCCGGCCGTCCCGACCCGTACCCGGCTACAGACCTCGCATCGCCCGGCGCGGACACCGTCGACGGGACTGCCGACCGGGCGGCGACGGGCCAGGCGGCAGCCACCGGCCAGGCGGCGGACCCCGCCGGGCCCGAGCCCGCAGCCGGCGTGTCCGGGCCGGTGACCGGTGCTACGTCCGTCGAACCGACCTCCACCGGACCGGCCGCGAACGGACCGGCCGCCGGCACGCCGGGCGTCCTCGCCGCCGGAGCCGTGTCGAGCGGACCGGAGAAGGCGGACCCGCCCGCGGCCCCCGTCGGCGGTCCGGCCGCCACCGGCACGCCCGAGCCGGATCGCAGCGCCACGGCCGGGACCGCTGATGCGGCGAAGACGGCCGAGGCGGCATCCGAACCCGCCCCGGAACCGGCGGCGACCACGCCACGGGTGACCCGGCCGCGCCGGACCCGCGCCCGCGCCACCGAGGCCGCACCGGCCGACGGCACCACCGCGTCCCGCACCGCCGGGGCCGCGTCCCCGGCCGCCGTCGGCGGCACCGACGAGCAGAGCCACGTTCCCGGCCCGCGTACGGACAGCGGCCCCGCCGGATCCGCCACGTCCACCGGGACGGTCACCTCCGACGGCAGGCACACTCCCACCGCAGCGGTCACGCCCGACGGGCCGATCGCGTCCGACGGCGCGCACAAGCCCGCCGCAGCGGTCACGCCCGGGCCGGTCCTCCCAGGGGACGCCCCGGGCAGCAAGACCCCCGGCGAACCGCCGGCCGAGGCCGCCGGGACCGCCGACACCGGGACCGGCCGCGCCACCCGGGCCCGGCGCACCCGCGCCCCGAAGGCCGGGCAGCGCGACACCGGCACGGACTCACCCGAGTCCGCCCCGGCCGACGCCCGCCCGCCCGCGACGGGGAGCCAGACCGGTCCCGCCCCGGATGCCGCTGGAAACGCCGACCTCGGCTCCCCCACCGGCGACGTCGCACCGCCCGCAGAGCGCCCCACCCGCGGCTTCTTCTTCGACGACCCGGCGCCGGCCACATCGCCCCGGCCACGGTTCCCGATGTTCGAGGACGCCGGCGGGCAGGCGGGCGACGTACGCCCGGCCTGGCCGATCACCCCGGCCGCCCGCCCGCACCGCGTCACCAGCGGACCGGACGCGCCGACGCGGGACGGCGACGAGACGACCGCCCCGGCCGAGCCGACGCCGCGTCCCCGCCACCGGGGTCTGCCCGAGCCGGGCGCGAGCAGCGGATGGGACGCGCTCGCCACGAACGCCCGCCCGGCCGGGCCGGTCCAGTGGCCGGAGCCGGAGACCGCCGTACCGGCGGGTGCGGCGCTGCCCGAGGCGGCATCCGGGACCGGCGAGCCGGACCCCGGTACGCGACGCGGGCGGCACGCCGGGCCGGACGACGCCGACGCGCCCGCCGGGAAGCCGAAGGCCCGGCGCGGCCTGTTCCGGCGCAACCGGGCGAAGGAGGAACCGGAGCCGGCGGAGCGTACGGCCGAGCCCGTCGACGCGGCCGACGACGAGTACGTGGACTGGGTGGCCGGTCTCGCCTCGGACGACAACGCCGACGACGCCCGCTCGCTGCGTACCGGGCGGCACCACCGCGCCTGAGAGTCGGCCGGGGCGGGCATGGACAGCCCGCCCCGGCCCCCGCTCACGCCAGTGGCAGGTAGACCCGTGAGCCGCCGGCGACGAACTCCTCCGACTTTCCGCGCATGCCCCGCGCCGCGTACTCCTTCAGCTCCTGCGTGATCTTCATGGAGCAGAACTTCGGGCCGCACATCGAGCAGAAGTGCGCGGTCTTCGCGGGTTCGGCGGGCAGCGTCGCGTCGTGGTACGACCGCGCGGTCTCCGGGTCGAGCGCCAGGTTGAACTGGTCCTCCCAGCGGAACTCGAACCGGGCCTTCGAGAGCGCGTCGTCCCACGCTTGCGCGCCGGGGTGCCCCTTGGCCAGGTCGGCCGCGTGCGCCGCGATCTTGTACGCGATCACGCCCGCCTTCACGTCGTCGCGGTCCGGCAGCCCGAGGTGCTCCTTCGGGGTGACGTAGCAGAGCATGGCGGTGCCGAACATGCCGATCATCGCCGCGCCGATCGCGGAGGTGATGTGGTCGTACGCGGGCGCGATGTCGGTGGTCAGCGGCCCGAGCGTGTAGAACGGCGCCTCGTGGCACCACTCCTGCTGGAGGTCCACGTTCTCCTTGATCTTGTGCATCGGCACGTGCCCGGGGCCCTCGATCATCACCTGGACGTCGTGCTCCCAGGCGATCTTCGTCAGCTCCCCGAGCGTGCGCAGCTCGGCGAACTGCGCCTCGTCGTTGGCGTCGGCGATGGAGCCGGGCCGCAGGCCGTCGCCGAGGGAGAACGTCACGTCGTACCGGGCGAGGATCTCGCACAGCTCGGCGAAGTTCGTGTAGAGGAAGTTCTCCTCATGGTGCGCCAGGCACCAGGCCGCCATGATCGAGCCGCCCCGGGACACGATGCCCGTGACCCGGTCCACCGCCAGCGGCACGTACGGCAGCAGCACCCCGGCGTGCACCGTCATGTAGTCGACGCCCTGTTCCGCCTGCTCGACGACGGTCTCGCGGAACACCTCCCAGCTCAGCTTCACCGGGTCGCCGCCGACCTTCTCCAGCGCCTGGTAGATCGGCACCGTGCCGATCGGCACCGGCGAGTTCCGCACGATCGCCTCGCGCGTCTCGTGGATGCGCTTGCCGGTGGACAGGTCCATCACGGTGTCCGCGCCCCACCGGGTCGCCCAGGTCAGCTTCTCCACCTCCTCGGCCACCGACGAGGTGACAGCCGAGGTGCCGATGTTCGCGTTGACCTTGACCAGGAACGCCTTGCCGATGATGGCCGGCTCGCACTCCGGGTGGTTGACGTTGAGCGGCAGCACGGCCCGCCCGGCGGCGATCTCGTCCCGCACCAACTCGGGCGACACCGACTCCCGGATCGCCACGAACTCCATCTCCGGCGTGACGATCCCGGCCCGCGCGTACGCGAGCTGAGTCGGACGGGTTCCGGCCAGCGGCGTGCCGGCGCCGCATACCGGGGCGACGTCGCCGCGCTCGGCGATCCACGGCCCGCGCAGCGCGGGCAGCCCCACCTCCGGGTCGGAGCCGGGACCGGAGGTGTCGTAGAGCCGTACCGGCGGGTTGTCCCCGGTCAGCGGCACCTCGGCGAACGGCACCCGGATGTACGGGCGTGACCCTTCCACGTACACCTTGCGACGTGCCTGCATGTGAGCCTCCCTGTCGCTCATGCGGACCAGCCGAAGTGGTCCAGCGGGCCGCGTCCCGCGCCCAGCTCCCAGGTCCGCGCGCCGGTCAGCGCGCGGGTGACGTACTCCTTGGCGGCCTCCACCGCGACCGGCACCGCGTCGCCCGCGGCGAGCCGGACCGCGACGGCGGCCGAGAACGAGCAGCCGGTGCCGTGGTTGTGCCGGGTGTCCACCCGGGGCGCGCGCAGCAGGCGCGTCGTCCCGCCACCGGCCAGCACGTCGACCGACTCGCCGTCGTCGTCCACGTCGCCGCCGGTCACCACCACGAACGCCGGGCCGCGCGCCGCCAGCGCCTCGGCCGCTGCCACCATTTCCTCGACGGTGCCCACCGGGCCTCCGGTGAGGGCCGCGGCCTCCGCGCAGTTCGGTGTCGCCACTTCCGCGTACGGCAGGAGCCGCTCGACCGCCTCCACCACGCCGAGCCGGTGTCCACTGGTGGCGACCAGCACCGGGTCGACGACCAGGTGCGGCAGGCGCCCGGCGCGGGCCGCCTCGGCCACCGCGTCGGCGACCGCAGGGGTGCCGAGCATTCCGGTCTTCACGGCGCGGACGTCGAAGTCGCCGAGCACGCTGTCCATCTGCTCGCGCACGGTCTGCGGCGGCAGCGGCAGTACGGCGTCCACGCCCCTGGTGCTCTGCGCGGTGACGGCGGTGAGCACGCTGGTGCCGTACGCCCCGAGCGCGGCGAACGTCTTGAGGTCGGCCTGGATGCCTGCTCCTGCTCCGGAGTCGGATCCTGCCACTGTGAGAACTGTTCTCGGCGTCACTTGTCTTCTCCGGTGGTTGCTGTGAAGGCTGCGGCCGACGGTGGTTGCGGTTGGGGCTGCGGCCGACCGTGCCCACTCCGGGCGGTCAGGCTTGATCCCTCCGTGGGCACGGTCGGCCGCCGCCCTGTCGCGTGCGGGCCTCCGTCGGTGTCTGCCGGGTGGGGGCGCGCCACACGGGTGGCCGCCTCTTCGAAAGCTCTGCCCAGCGTGGTGGCGGTTTCTCTCGGGTCATCCGCGCGCATCATCGCGCCCAGGACTGCTACTCCTGTTGCGCCTGCCTCTACGCATGCGGTGACCTGAGCTGTGGTTTCGATGCCGCCCAGTGCCAGCACCGGCACGGGGCTGACCGCGATCAGCTCGCGTAGGCCGTCGGGGTGCAGGGGTGGGCCGTAGCCGGGTTTGGTTCTCGTCTCGTAGACCGGGGACAGCGTGGCGTAGTGCTCGGTGGTGAGCCGGGCCAGCTCGGCGGTGTCGTGGCAGGAGCGGCCGACGAGCCCGACGGCGGGCGGCGGGTACGGGCCGGCGGCCGGCAGGTGCACCGCGTCCCCGTCGAGCGGATCGGGTCCGGCGACGACGAGCGTGCCGCCCGCCTCGGCGAGGATCGCGCGCAGCTCGACGGCGAGGGCGAGGCGTTCGGCGCGCGGCAGATCCTTCTCCCGCAGCACCACCCACCGCACTCCCCCACCCACGGCCCCCGCCACCACGTCGACGAGCGCCCCCCGAGCCACCCGCCGATCGGTCAACACCACGATCCCGGTCGGCCCTCGGGGGATCTTGGTACGCGGCCGCCCTCCCAGGGGCGACTTCGTACCAAGATCGCCCGCGACGGGGGTGCGGACGCCGGGAGCGGCGACGTGGGCGGCGGTCACAGGTCGGGTCGTCCGTCGTCCGGGGTGGACGCCTGGGCGTGGAAGCGGCGGGTGATGCGGCCCGCGCCGTACGCCAGGCGGCCCGCCTCGACCGCGTACCGCATCGCCGTGGCCATCGCCACCGGGTCGGCGGCCCGGGTCACGGCGCTGGCGAGCAGCACCGCGTCGCAGCCCAGCTCCATCGCGAGCGCCGCGTCGGAGGCGGTGCCGATGCCCGCGTCGAGCACCACCGGCACGTCGACGGCCTGCCGGATCAGCCGGATGTGGTGCGGATTGCCGATGCCCAGCCCGGAGCCGATCGGCGACCCGGCCGGCATCACCGCCGCGCAGCCCACGTCCGCCAGCCGCCGCGCGAGCACCGGATCGTCCGACGTGTACGGCAGCACTGTGAACCCGTCCGCCACCAGCTCCTCGGCGGCGCGCAGCAACTCCACCCCGTCGGGCAGGAGCGTGCGCTCGTCGCCGATCACCTCCAGCTTCACCCAGTCGGTGTCGAACGCCTCCCGGGCCAGGTGCGCCGTCTTCACCGCCTCCACAGCGGTACGGCAGCCGGCCGTGTTCGGCAGCAGCCGTACGCCGCACCGATCCACCAGGTCGAGCAGGCCGCCCGACCCGCCGGGCGTGGTGTCCACCCGGCGCAGCGCCAACGTCACCAGCTCGGTGCCGGAGGCCCGGATCGCCTGCTCCAGCACGTGCAGGTTCGCCGCGCCGCCGGTGCCGAGGATGAGCCGGGAGCCGAACTCGCCCCCGCCGATCTCCAACGTGGACATGCTGCTCACCCGCCCTGGGTGGCGCTGAGCACCTCGACCCGGTCGCCGTCGCGCAGCACGCTCGCCGACCAGCCGCCGCGCGGCACCACCTCGCCGTTCACCGCCACCGCGAGCCCGCGCTCCCGGTCGGTGACGGTGCGGACCACCTCGGCGACTGTGACGCCCTCGGGCAGCGTCCGGCCGGTGCCGTTGACGATCAGTTCCACGTGCGCTCCTTCCCGAAGCGGTCCGGGGTGAAGGGGGCGAGCGCGGGATCCGGCTCGCCGGTGACGATCAGCTCGGTGACCAGGTCGGCGGTGACCGGGGTGAGCACGATGCCGTGCCGGTGGTGCCCGGTCGCGGCGAGCACGCCCGGTCGCCCGGGCAGCGGCCCGATGATCGGCGCGTTGTCCGGCGTACCGGGGCGCAACCCGGCGACGGCCTCGGCCAGCTCGTACTCGACGAGTTCCGGCACCAGCTCCGCCGCGGCGCGCAGCAGTGTCAGCACGCCACCGGCGGTCACCTCGGTGTCCGCGCGCTCCTCGACTGTCGCCCCGAGGACGACCTCACCGCTGTCCCGGGGCACCAGGTAGACCGACTCGCTGTCCGCGTACCCCCGGATCACGTGCCGGAAGCCCGGCGGACCGCCACCCGGCGCGCGCAGCCGCAGCACCTGGCCCTTCACCGGGCGGACCGGCAGGCCGGTCAGCGCCGCCGCGCCGCAGCCGGCCGCGACCACTGTGACCCGGGCGTCCACCTCGGACAACGCGCCGACGCGGGCCGGGCGCAGCTCCACACCGGCCCGTTCCGCGGCAGTGCGCAGCGCGGCGACCAGCCGGCGCGGGTCGACCTGGTGGTCGCCGGGGGCCACCGCGCCGCCGCGCACACGCGGCGCCAGCGCCGGTTCGCGGTCGCGCAGCTCCGACGGCCGCAGCGGCGTGATCGGCAGTCCGAGACCCTGTTGGTACGACCACAGCCGCCCCGCCTCGGCCAGGTCGTCGGCGGTGAGCCCGACGACGAGCGTGCCCTCGGTGCGGTACCCGATGTCGACGCCGCTCGCCTCGGCCAGCTCGGCCGCGAAACCGGGCCAGCGTGCGGCGGAATCGACCAGGAACGCGGTCAGCTCGCGCTCACCGAAGTACGCCTCGGCGACCGGCGACAGCATCCCGGCGGCCACCGACGAGGCGCCCGACCCGGGCCGGTCGTCGTGCACCACCACGCGCAGTCCGCGCTGCGCGCACCGCCACGCGATCGCCCACCCAATCGGCCCGCCCCCCACCACCGCCACGTCGGTAAGGAAGGGCCCCCTGTTAACGCCTCCGGTAGAGGAAGGGCCCCCTCTTAACACGTCAGCGCCCGCATCAGCTCGGCGGTCGCGTGCGCGGGATCGGCGGCCAGGCTGAGCGCGCCGACCACCGCCACCCCGTACGCCCCGGCGGCCCGCAGCGCCGGCACGCTCGCGGCGGTCACCCCGCCGATCGCGATCACCGGCACGGTCACCGCCTCCGCGACCGCGCGTATCCCCTCGGGGCCGATCGGTTCCGGCAGGCCGGACTTGGTGGTGGTGACGTGGCACGGGCCCACACCCAGGTAGCTCGCGCCCTCGTCCACGGCCGCGCGGGCACCCACCGGTTCCCGGGCGGTCGCGCCGAGCACGGCGTCCGGGCCGAGCACCCGGCGCGCGGCGGCCACCGGCAGGTCGTCCGCGCCGACGTGGCCACCGGCGGCGTCCACCGCGAGCGCCACGTGCAGCCGGTCGTTCACCAGGCACCGCGCCCCGTACGGCCGGCAGGCGTCGACCACCAGCCGGGCCAGCTCGTACGCCTCCCGGTCGGTCGCGTCGTCCTCGACGCGCACCTGCACGACGAGTTCGGCGCCGGCCACCGGCAGGGCGGCACGCAGCACCGCGAGCGGGTCACGCCCCGGCCGGGTGTCGGTGATGAGATGCAGTCGTCCCAGGGACAGCACGGCAACGCTCCTCCCTGCGCCGGCATTACCCGGATCAGGTTCAACGGTCGGGGGCTCCCAGCCCCCCTCTCAGCCCGGTCCGCACCGGGCTCCCGTGGGTCACTTGCGGCCTACCGTACGACGCCTCCCGCCCGTACGGAAGCCCCCCGTAACGTTCGTCCCACCGCAACGCGCGCCGATCTTGCAGTTCCAGCCCCGACAGATGCCACGAACCAGACATCCGAGGGGCCCCGACTGCAAGATCGGCGCGCGCGAAGAGGGGGTGGGGGGTTAGAGGATGGCGTCCAGGGCGTCCAGGTCCTCTTCTGTGGGCTGCCATGTTCCGGCCTGGGCGTTCGCCTTCACCTGGTCGGGGGTGGTGGCGCCGGCGATCACCGACGTCACGGCGGGACGCGCCGCCAAGCCGCCGATGGCCACCTGGAGCATGCTGATTCCGCGCTCGGCCGCGTACGCCTCGATCGCCTCGATGACGTCCCAGCGCGCTGCGGCCAGCCGCTCGGCGTACCGGCCGCCACCGGCCAGGCGGCTGCCCGACGGGGGCGCCTCGCCCCGCTTGTACTTGCCGGTGAGCAGCCCGTTGGCGAGCGGGAAGAACGGCAGCATGCCGAGGCCGAAGCGCTCGCACGCCGGGATCACCTCGTCCTCCGCTCCGCGCTCCACCAGCGAATAGTGGTTCTGCGCGGAGATGAACCGGGTACGCCCCTGCGACGACGCGGTCCAGTCGGCGTCGGCGATCTGCCAGCCGGCGAAGTTGGAGTTGCCGAGGTAGCGGACCTTGCCGGCGGTCACCAGGTCGTCGAGCGCGGCGAGCGTCTCGTCGATCGGGGTGCCCGGGTCGGGCTCGTGCATCTGGTAGAGGTCGATGTGGTCGGTGCCGAGCCGGCGCAGCGACGCCTCGACGGCGCGGGCGATGTAGCGGCGGGCGCCCCGGGCGTCGTGGTCCGGCCCGTTCGCGCCGTGCATGTCCATGCCGAACTTGGTGGCCACCACCACGTCGTCGCGGCGGCCCTTGAGCGCCTGGCCGAGCAGTTCCTCGGAAGCGCCCTGCGGCTCACCGTAGATGTCGGCGGTGTCGAAGAAGTTGATCCCGGCGTCGAGGGCGGCGTCCACGACCGCCCGGGTGCCGTCGAGGTCGAGTTTGCGGCCGAAGTTGTTGCAGCCGATGCCGACCACGGAGACCACGAGCCCGGAGTCGCCCAGCCGGCGATAGGTCATCTCACTCACGAGATCCACCCTATGCCCGCTCCCCGGGGCGCACCCTCGGGTAGCAGCTCAGCCCACATCCCAGACCGGTTCCGGCGTCTCCACCACGTCGCCGTCACCCCGGAAAAGCACGAACCGGTCGAAGGTACGGGTGAACCACCGGTCGTGGGTGACGGCGACCACCGTTCCCTCGAACGCGGTCAGCCCGGCTTCCAGCGCCTCGGCCGAGGCCAGGTCGAGGTTGTCGGTGGGCTCGTCGAGCAGCAGCAGCGTCGCCCCGGACAGCTCCAGCAGCAGCACCAGGAAGCGGGCCTGCTGGCCGCCGGAGAGCGTGCCGAACCGCTGGTCGCCCTGACCGGCCAGCTCGTACCGGGACAGCGCCGCCATGGCGGCGTGCCGGTCCATGCCGGCCCGGTGCTCGTCGCCGCGCCACAGCACCTCGACCAGCGTCTTCGCCATCAGCTCGGGGCGGTCGTGGGTCTGCGAGAAGTGCCCGGGACGCACGCGCGCGCCGAGCCGGACCACGCCGCCGTGCGCGACCGGCGCGAGCGCGGCGGCGCCGTCGACGGGGGTGTTGCCCGGCTCCGGGTCGGTGCCGCCCCGGGCCAGCAGGCGCAGGAAGTGGGACTTGCCGGTGCCGTTCGCGCCGAGCACCGCGACCCGGTCGCCGTACCAGAGTTCCAGGTCGAAGGGGTACGTCAGGCCGTCCAGCTCCAGCTGCTCGGCGATGACCGCGCGCTTGCCGGTCCGCCCGCCGGTCAGGCGCATCCGGATGTCCTGGTCCTTCGGGGGTACGGGCGGCGGCCCGGCCTCCTCGAACTTGCGCAACCGGGTCTGCGCGGCCTGGTAGCGCGACGCCATCCCGTCGTTGTACGCGGCCTTCTGCTTGTACATCAGCATCAGCTCGCGCAGCTTCTGGTGCTCCTCGTCCCAGCGTTTGCGCAGCTCGTCGAGGCGGGCGTGGCGGGCCACCCGCGCGTCGTGCCAGCTCGCGAAGCCGCCCGGGTGCACCCAGGCGCTGCCGCCTTCCACCGCGACGACCCGGTCGGCGGTCTGGGCCAGCAGTTCCCGGTCGTGCGAGACGTAGAGCACCGACTTGGCCGACTCGCGCAGCCGCGCCTCCAGCCAGCGTTTGCCGGGTACGTCGAGGAAGTTGTCCGGCTCGTCGAGCAGCAGCACCTCGTCCGGGCCGCGTAGCAGCAGTTCCAGCGCGAAGCGCTTCTGCTGGCCGCCGGAGAGCGTGCGTACCGGCCGGTCGCGGACGCTGTCCCAGGGCAGGTCCAACACGATCGTGGCGACGGTGTCGAAGAGCACCTCGGCGTCGTACCCGCCGGTCTCGCCCCAGGCGCCGAGCGCTTCGGCGTACGCGAGCTGGGCCTTGGCGGCGGTGGAGCTGTACTTGCCGCGGACCTCGGCCGCCCGCATGGCCGCCTCGGTCTCGGCGAGCCGCCGCCCGGCGTCGCGCAGCGCCGGCGGGGCGAGGGAGAGCGCCAGGTCGGCGAGCGTGGACTCGTCCCCGATCATGCCGATGAACTGCCGCATCACGGCGAGTCCGCCGGAGCGGGCGACAGCGCCGGTCTTCACCGGCAGGTCACCGGCGACCATCCGCAGCAGCGTGGTCTTGCCGGCGCCGTTCGGGCCGACGAGCGCCACCTTGGCGCCTTCGCCGACGCGGAACGACACGTCGGCGAACAGCTCCCGTCCGTCCGGGAGGATGTGCCCGACCCCTGCCACGTCCACGTATCCCACGCGGGCATCCTGCCCGAGCGGGGCCGGTGGACGACACCGGATTACCGGGTGACCCGCAGCACCCGGTAGCCCTTCTGGCTGGCGTGCCGCTCGACCGACCAGCCCTGCTCGACGAGCCAGCGGTGCAGCGAGTCGCCGCCGAGGTGCCGGGCGACGACGAGCCAGGCCACGCCGTCCGGGGTGAGCCGCGGCAGCCAGCGCAGCAGCAGGGCGTGCAGCTCGGGCTTGCCGATGTGGATCGGCGGGTTGGACCAGATCTGGGTGAAGGTGACGTCGTCGGGCAGTTCGTCGGGCGCGACGGCGTGGACGCGGTCGGCGGCGTCGACCCGGGCCGCGTTGGCGGCGGTGAGGGCGCGGGCCCGCTCGTTGACGTCCACCGCCCAGACCGTGGCCTTCGGCGCGTTCGTGGCGAGGACGCAGGTGATCGGGCCGAAGCCGCAGCCGATGTCGAGCAGCGCGCCGGTGACGTCGGCGTGCGGCAGTTCGGCCTTGCGCAGCAGCACGGCGGTGCCGGGGTCGAGCCGGCCGGCGGAGAAGACGCCTCCGGCGGAGCCGAGCGTGTAGTCCCGTCCGCCGACTGTGAACTCGACCTCGCGCGGACGGGCCGGGGCCGTTGGCTCAGCGGTGAAGTAGTGGTCGCCGGTCACGTCGGCATTGTCGCACCGGGCCGGAACGGTTCCGGCGACGGTGTCGTGGGCGGAGTGGGACGCCACTTCGCCAGAATTTCCCGATATTACCCCTGAAAGGGACAATCAGTCCTACTCTATGCCACATGGTGTACCGGTACGAGTCCGATGAGGACGCCTTCCTGGAGTACCCGAAGCCCGGGTCGGCCCCGACCGGGCCCGCAGCCACGACGCCCCCGCCCGCGGGTCCGTCGCGCTCCCGCTTCCCCACGCCGTCGCTGCCGCCACCGGCCCGTCCCGCCGCGCAGCCGGCGCTGCCGCCGGCCGGAGCGCCCGAGCAGCAGGCGCTGCCACCGGCCGGACCCGACGGGCAGCAGGTGGCCGACGACGCCCGCGCCCCGGCCCCGGCGCCCCCGGCCCCGACACCGGGACGGCCCGCGCCACCCCCGGCGCCTTCCCCG
This sequence comes from Micromonospora sp. LA-10, assembly GCF_051853095.1. Taxonomy (NCBI): domain Bacteria; kingdom Bacillati; phylum Actinomycetota; class Actinomycetes; order Micromonosporales; family Micromonosporaceae; genus Micromonospora; species Micromonospora sp. LA-10. The sequence goes on along the minus strand of NZ_CP195710.1, from coordinate 4,444,307 downwards.
GTGCCGCAGCCCGCACCGCCCGCGCCCGCACCCGTGCCGGCGGCCGCGACCCGGCAGACCGTGCCGATCCCCGCCAGCCCGACCACCCGCGCCGGCGACGTCTCTGAGCTGCCCCGGACCCGGCGCGCCGACCGCCGTACCGGCGGCAGCCGGTTCTGGCAGGCGCTCGTCGGTGGCGCCGCGGTGCTGCTCCTGCTCTCACTCACCGGGCTCGCCGTCGCCGCGCTGCTCGACGAACGCACCGCCACGCCTCCGGCCGCTCAGCCGACCCCGCAGGCGAGCGAGTCGAGCGCCCCGTCCGGCGGGACCGACCTGGACTCCCGGGACACCGACCAGGCGACGCTCACCGCCAAGGAGGTCTTCCCGGCCAAGGACCTGGTGGTCACCGACGGAAAGCCGGCCTACCGGGTGCTCAAGACCCAGGCCAGCACGAAGTGCCAGGTCGCGGCCACCGGCGAGATCGCCGACCTGCTGGTCCGGCTCGGCTGCAACCAGGTCGTGCGGGGGACGCTCCGCTCCCCCGACGGCGACCACCTGGTCACCGCCGGCCTGTTCAACCTCACCGACGTGGCCACCGCCCAGCGGGTACGCGACCGCATCCGGCCGCTGCTCGACCAGCGGCAGGGACGGTTCCGTGGCATGGCGGCGGGCGACGACACCGAGGCGGTGGAACGGGCCGCGGCCCGGGTCGCCTGGCAGGTACGCGGCCACTACGTCGCCTTCTGCCTGGTCACCCGCGCCGACGGGGAACGCATTGGCAGCGACGACGCCACCGCCCGCGAGATCATGTACGACCTGATCGAGCTGCACCTCAACCGGGGCGTGCTCGACCGTCGCGCGGCGAGTGGAACGGCCGGACAGCCCGACGCCGACTCGGCCGAGGACAGCGGTCAGCGGGGCTCCGACTGACCTCCGGTCAGCCCTCGGCCACCGGCACCCGCAACCGGCGGGTCGCCTCGGCGCGGCGGGCGTACCCGGCCGGGTCGGCCGGGTAGCCCACCTCGACCAGCGCCAGGCCGTGCGCGGGCGCCACTGTCACCTCGCTGGACCGCTCCCGGCGGGTCAGCAGACCGGCCGGCCACTGGACCGGCCGCCGCCCGTCCCCGGCGACAAGCATCGCCCCGACCAGGCTGCGCACCATGTTCTGGCAGAACGCGTCGGCCTGGACGGTGGCGACCAGGATCCCGTCCGGGTCGCGCCGCCAGTCCAGCCGGGTCACCTCGCGCAGCGTGGTGGCGTTCTCCTTGCGCCGGCAGTACGCGGCGAAGTCGTGCTCGCCCACCAGACCGGCGGCGGAGGCGTTCAGCGCCGCCAGGTCCAGCGGCTTGGGCCAGGCGAGGGTGTCCCGGCGGCGCAGCGGCTCGGCGCCCCACGGGGCGTCGGTGACCCGGTACTCGTAGCGCCGGAACGTGGCCGAGAACCGGGCATCGAAGTCGCCCGGCACCTCGGTCATGGCGCGTACCCGCACGTCCGGCGGCAGGAGCCGGGCCAGCCGGCGCAGCAGGCGCCCCTCGTGCTCCCGCCACACCGGGTCCGGCAGGTCGAGGTGGCAGACCTGCCCGGTGGCGTGCACCCCGGCGTCGGTACGCCCGGCCACTGTGAGGCCGGTCGCCGTGCCCGCGCCGAGCACCAGGTCCAGCGTCTGCATCAGCACGCCGGCCACTGTGCGCCGGGTCGGCTGGGGCGCCCAGCCGGAGAAGTCCGTGCCGTCGTACGAGACGTCCAGCCGCAGCCGGATCCGCTCGTCCACCTCGTACCTCCTGTCGACGGCGACGGGCCCGGCACCCCCGAGGGGATGCCGGGCCCGGTCGAGCCTGATCTCAGGCCTTGTCGTTCTCGGTGGCCTCGTCGCTGTCCTCGCGGGCGGCGGCGGTGTCACCCGACGCGGAGACCGGAGCCTCGGCGTCCTGGTCACCCTCGCTGGAGCGCGGCTTCTCCTCGGCCGGGGCCAGGGCCTCGACCTTGTCCTGCTGCGCGGCCTTGCGGGCGGCGGTCTTCTTGTTCGCCTTCGGCTCGGCGACCTGAAGCTCCTCCACCAGCTCGATGATCGCCATCGGAGCGGCGTCACCCTTGCGCGGACCGGTCTTCACGATCCGGGTGTAGCCACCGTTGCGGTTGGCGTACCGGGGCGCGATCTGGTCGAACAGGGCGTAGACCACGTCCTTGTCCTTGACGACGCCCAGCACCCGGCGGCGCGAGGCGAGGTCGCCACGCTTGGCCTTGGTGATGAGCTGCTCGGCCAGCGGACGGAGCCGCCGGGCCTTCGTCTCGGTGGTCTGGATCTTGCCGTGCTGGAACAGCGCAGTGGCCAGGTTGGCCAGCATCAGCCGCTCGTGCGCGGGGCTGCCGCCGAGGCGGGGGCCCTTGGTGGGCGTGGGCATGCTTGGTGCTCCTCAGGTGTGGCGGCAGCGCGGACTAGAGCTGCTCGGTCTCGCGGTAGTCGTCGGTGTCGTAGTCCGCCTCACCGAAGGCGTCCACGACGTGCGCCGGGTCGAAGTTCGGAGCCGAGTCCTTCAGCCCCAGGCCCATCCCGGCGAGCTTCATCTTGACCTCGTCGATCGACTTCTGGCCGAAGTTGCGGATGTCGAGAAGGTCGGCCTCGGTACGCCCGATGAGCTCACCAACGGAGTTGATGCCCTCGCGCTTGAGGCAGTTGTAGGAGCGGACGGTCAGGTCCAGCTCCTCGATCGGCAGGGCCAGGTCGGCCGCCAGCTGGGCGTCCTGCGGGGACGGCCCGATGTCGATGCCCTCGGCGGTCTCGTCCAGCTCACGGGCGAGCCCGAACAGCTCCACCAGCGTCGAGCCGGCCGAGGCCAGCGCGGTACGCGGGCCCATCGACGGCTTGGTCTCGACGTCGATGATCAGCCGGTCGAAGTCGGTCCGCTGCTCGACACGCGTCGCCTCGACCCGGTACGTCACCTTGAGCACCGGCGAGTAGATCGAGTCGACCGGGATCCGGCCGATCTCGGCGCCCGCCTGCTTGTTCTGCGCCGCGGTGACGTAGCCGCGACCCCGCTCGACGGTCAGCTCCATGTCGAGCCGGCCCTTGCCGTTGAGGGTGGCGAGCTTCAGGTCCGGGTTGTGCACCGAGACACCGGCCGGGGGCTGGATGTCACCGGCGGTCACGTCGCCCGGGCCCTGCTTGCGCAGGTACATGCTGACCGGCTCGTCGTGCTCGGAGCTGACGCACAGCTCCTTGATGTTCATGACGAGCTCGACCACGTCCTCCTTGACCCCGGGGATCGTGGTGAACTCGTGCAGCACACCGTCGATCTTGATCGAGGTGACCGCCGCGCCCGGGATGGAGGACAGCAGCGTACGCCGAAGCGAGTTGCCCAGCGTGTAGCCGAAGCCGGGCTCCAGCGGCTCGATGGTGAACCGGGAGCGGGTCTCGTTGATCGACTCTTCGGAGAGAGACGGTCGCTGGCTGATGAGCATCTTTTCTCTTCTCTTCCGGGGCGCCCGCTATTTGACGCCCACGACACAACTGTTCCGGTGGCCCGCCCCGCAGGACGGGCCACCGCAACGAGCCCTTACTTGGAGTAGAGCTCGACGATCAGCTGCTCCTGGACCTGGGTGTCGATCACCTGACGGGCCGGGAGCGAGTGCACGAGGATCTTCATCTGGCTCGGGATCGCCTCCAGCCACGCCGGAACGGTCCGCGAGCCGGCCTCACCCTGCGCCACGAGGAACGGGGTGAGCTCCTTGCTCTTCGCACGCACCTCGACGATGTCGTGCTCCTTGACGCGGTACGACGGGATGTCGACCTTCTTGCCGTTCACCGTGAAGTGGCCGTGCTTGACCAGCTGACGGGCCATGTCCCGGGACTTGGCGTAGCCGGCCCGGTAGACCACGTTGTCCAGCCGCGACTCGAGGATCTGCAGCAGGACCTCACCGGTCTTGGCTTCCTTGCTCACGGCCTCTTCGTAGTAGCCGCGGAACTGCTTCTCCAGCACGCCGTAGACACGACGGGCCTTCTGCTTCTCACGGAGCTGGAGCAGGTACTCCGTCTCCTTCGTGCGGCCGCGGCCGTGCTGCCCGGGCGGGAACGGCCGGGACTCGAACGGGCACTTCGGGCCATCGCACTTGCTGCCCTTGAGGAACAGCTTCATCTTCTCCCGCCGGCAACGGCGGCAGTCAGCACCGGTGTAACGAGCCATCTCTCTCTAACCTCTCAGACCCGGCGACGCTTCGGCGGACGGCAACCGTTGTGCGGCTGCGGCGTGACGTCGGAGATCTGCCCGACCTCGAGGCCCACTGCCTGCAGCGAACGGATGGCGGTCTCCCGGCCGGAGCCGGGACCCTTGACGAACACGTCGACCTTGCGCATGCCGTGCTCCATCGCGCGGCGCGCGGCGGCCTCGGCGGCGAGCTGCGCGGCGAACGGAGTCGACTTGCGGGAGCCCTTGAAGCCCACCTGGCCGGACGAGGCCCAGGAGATGACCGCACCGGTCGGGTCCGTGATGGACACGATGGTGTTGTTGAAGGTGCTCTTGATGTGCGCCTGCCCGTGGGCGACGTTCTTGCGTTCCTTGCGCCGGACCTTCTTGACGGCGGCTCCGGCACGAGCCTTCGGTGGCATAAGTCTGTGCGCTCCTAGTTACTTCTTGCCGGGCTTCTTCTTGCCGGCCACGGTCCGCTTCGGGCCCTTCCGGGTCCGCGCGTTGGTCTTGGTGCGCTGACCACGCACGGGCAGACCACGGCGGTGCCGGATGCCGGCGTAGCAGCCGATCTCGACCTTGCGGCGGATGTCAGCGGCGACCTCGCGGCGCAGGTCGCCTTCAACCTTGTAGTTGCCCTCGATGTGGTTCCGGAGCTCGACGAGCTCCTCGTCCGTGAGGTCCCGAACGCGCTTGTCCGGCGAGATGCCGGTCGCGGCGAGCGTCTCCAGGGCGCGGGTGCGACCGACCCCGAAGATGTAGGTGAGCGCGATCTCCATCCGCTTCTCGCGGGGGAGATCCACGCCGACTAGACGTGCCATGTGCGGGCGTACTCCTCGTGATGTGTGGCGGAGGTGTGGACCCGTCCCACCCCGCTACCGACCGTCCCTGTCCTTCCGGCGACGAACGCCGGCGACCGGGATGGGTCGCTGCCCGAGCGGGCCCCGGCCTCCGACCGGGGGTCAACCACGAGGGGTACGCGTTGCGCACCGACCGCGGCTGGGACGAGTTGGTGATGTGTGGGGCGTCAGCCCTGGCGCTGCTTGTGGCGCGGGTCGGTGCAGATGACCATGACCCGGCCGTGCCGGCGGATCACCCGGCACTTGTTGCAGATCCTCTTGACGCTCGGCTTGACCTTCACGGTTGCCTTACTTCCCATCTGGCCCGGAGGCGCGACGCAGCGCGACCCGGACGTCGAAGACGGACACGGAAACGTCCCGGCCGCCGTCAGGCTTACTTGTAGCGGTAGACGATGCGCCCGCGGGTCAGGTCGTACGGCGAGAGTTCGACGACGACCCGGTCCTCCGGCAGGATGCGGATGTAGTGCTGCCGCATCTTGCCGCTGATGTGAGCCAGCACCTTGTGACCGTTCGCGAGCTCCACCCGGAACATGGCGTTCGGCAGGGGCTCGATGACCCGACCCTCGATCTCGATGGCTCCGTCTTTTTTCGGCATGTCCTCCGCTGTCCTGACGTCGGTTACTCCGGACGGCCCACAACGTCTTACACGGGAGAACTGACCAAGATCAGGAAACCCGCGCCAGCCGCGGCTCCGACTCCCACCGAAGCGCAGGGTGGGCATGGCGGAGTGGACGCTGTGCGCCGATCTGAAAGTGTACGCCGACCCGCACGCGCTCGCCAAACCGACCGGCGCAACCGTCACCCGCAGGACACGGATATGACGCAGCTCACGTCTCCGGCAGCTCCCGCTTCGCCCGGCGGCGCGCCTCGCGCTCGACCTGCTTGTGCCGCCGGCGCTCGGCGTCCTTCTCCGGCGCCCCGTGAGCCAGCCCCTGGATCGTCTGGTAGAGCACCACGGCGCCCCACGGGCCGAGCACCCAGACCGGCCAGTAGTCGTCGACCTCGAACTCGCCCTCACCCAACTGGGAGACGAACCAGATCGCGGTGAGGATCAGGGCCACCTTCAGCCACGGCCCCCACACCCCCAGCAGCCAGGCGTTGCGCGCGCTCACGGCCGGCCGGTCCCGATCGGCGATCCGGCTCTTCCCGGCCGCGCGCGGAGCCGGCAGCGAGCTCTCCGCCGGCCGGGGACCGGGCAGGTCCGTCAGCAGCTCGTCCAGCTCGCCGTAGGTCTTCGCCCCGTACGCCTGACGTAGCCGATCGTCGTACTCACCCAGGTCGAGCCGACCCTCGGCCAGCGCGGCCCGAAGCCGCTCCGCGGTGGCCTCCCGGTCCGCGTCGGCCGCCCGCATCCGGTTGCGCTCATCCATGGGAACCAGCATGGCACCCGATCGCCAAGGCGGCACGACGTGTGCCGGTCATCCGGACGGGTCGAGGCACCGGCTCAGAGCGCCGGAGAGTCCACAGACGCCTGCCGGGCGGTCACCAGGTCGCCCAGGCGGCCCCGTCCGCCGTCCTCGGCGGTGAGCACCCATACGCCGTCGTCCAGCAGCGCCATCGAGTGCTCCACGTGCACCGCCATCGAGCCGTCCCGGGTCACCACGGTCCAGCCGTCGGCCATCTCGACGGTACGCGGTGAACCCATGGTGATCATCGGCTCGATGGCGAGCGCCAGACCGGGAACCAGCCGCGGGCCCTTGCCGGGGCGACCGTGGTTGAGCACGTGCGGGTCCTGGTGCATCTCGGTGCCGATGCCGTGACCGCCGTAGCCGTCGACGATGCCGTACCGGCCGCCCTTGCGGACCGCGCTCTCGACCGCGTGGGAGATGTCGGTGAGCCGGCCCTTGCCCGAGGCCGCCCCGCGCGCCGCCGCCGCGATCCCGGCCCACATCGCGTCCTCGGCCACCGCAGTCATCCGCAGCAGCGCCGGGTCGACCTCGCCGACCGGCACCGTGACGGCCGCGTCGCCGTGCCAGCCGTCCAGCACCGCGCCACAGTCGATCGAGATCAGGTCGCCCTCGCGCAGCACCTGCTGGGGCGACGGGATGGCGTGCACCACCTGCTGGTTCACCGAGGAGCAGATCGACGCCGGGAAGCCGTGGTAGCCCTTGAAGGACGGCACCGCACCGGCCTCGCGGATCGTCGACTCGGCGATCGCGTCCAGGTCGGCCGTCGACACGCCCGGCGCCACCGCCTCGCGCATCCGGCGCAGGGCACGGGCCACGACCAGACCGGCGGCCCGCATCAGCTCGATCTGCTCGGGGGTCTTCAGCTGGATGTCCAGCTGGGGACGGCGCATGGTGGCGTTACCTTTCGTCGCGCGTACGCGGAGCAGCGGGGCACGTCGCACGTACCCCGCTGTTCGCACTCTATCCGCCGGGTGGCGGGTGGGACCTCAGCCGCCGTACGACCGCAGCGCGTCTATGGCGCGGACGGTGACGTCCTCCACCGGGCCGGTCGCGTCGATGCCGACCAGCTTGCCCTGGGCGCCGTAGTAGTCGACCAGCGGCGCGGTCTTCTCGGCGTACTCGCGCAGCCGGGCGGCGATGGTCTCCGGCTTGTCGTCGTCCCGCTGGAACAGCTCCGCGCCGCAGCGGTCGCAGATGCCCTCCCGACTGGTCGCGTCGAACTCGACGTGCCAGATCTTGCCGCAGCCCCGGCAGGTGCGCCGGCCGGACAGTCGCCGGATCACCTCGTCGTCGTCGACGACCAGCTCCAGGACCAGGTCCAGCGCGGTGCCGAGGTCGGCGAGGAGCTTGTCCAGCGCGGCGGCCTGCGGAGTGGTCCGCGGGAAGCCGTCGAGCAGGAAGCCCTCGCTCGCGTCCGGCTCGGCGAGCCGGTCGCGCACCATGTTGATGGTGACCTCGTCCGGGACCAGCTTGCCGGCGTCCATGTACCGCTTGGCCTCGACTCCCAGGGGCGTGCCCTGGGAGACGTTCGCCCGGAAGATGTCACCGGTCGAGATCTTCGGCACCGAGAGGTGCGCGGCGATGAACTCCGCCTGTGTGCCCTTGCCCGCGCCCGGCGGGCCAACCAGAACGAGTCGCATCTACCGCAGGAACCCTTCGTAGTTCCGCTGCATGAGTTGGCTTTCGATCTGCTTCACGGTCTCCAGACCGACGCCGACCATGATCAGCACAGCGGTGCCGCCGAACGGGAAGTTCTGGAACTGCTGGTTGTCCAGCCAGATGAAGAAGAAGTTCGGCAGGATCGCGACGATGCCCAGGTAGAGCGCGCCCGGCAGGGTGATCCGGCTGAGGATGAAGTCGAGGTACTCGGCGGTCGGCTTGCCGGGGCGGATGCCCGGCACGAAGCCGCCGTACTTCTTCATGTTGTCCGCGACCTCGGTCGGGTTGAACGTGATCGACACGTAGAAGTACGTGAAGAAGATGATCAGCAGGAAGTAGATCGCGATGTGCTCCGGCGCGCTCGCCTTCACGATGTGGTTCTGGATCCACGCCTGGACCTTGCCCGGGTCGTTCTGATCGAAGAACTGGAGCGCGAGCTGCGGCAGGTAGAGCAGCGACGAGGCGAAGATGACCGGGATGACGCCGGCCTGGTTCACCTTGAGCGGGATGTAGGTCGAGGTGCCCCCGTACATCCGCCGGCCGATCATGCGCTTGGCGTACTGCACCGGGATGCGGCGCTGCGCCTGCTCAATGAACGTGACAGCGGTGATGACCACGAGCACCAGGGCGATGACGAGGAGGAACATCCCCCAGCCCTTGGTGGTCTTGATCTTCCAGCCCTCGCTGGGGAGGCGAGCCGCGATCGAGGTGAAGATCAGCACGGACATGCCGTTGCCGACGCCCCGGTCGGTGATCAGCTCACCGAGCCACATCACCACGCCGGTGCCGGCGGTCATGGTCATGACCAGGATGGTCAGCGTCAGCCAGTCCGGGATGCCGGTGCCCTGGGGCACGATCGGGAACTGGTCGCACTGGTTGTTGAACAGCTGCCCGGAGCGGGCCAGCGCCACGAAGGCCGAGGCCTGCAGGACGCCCAGGCCCAGCGTCAGGTAGCGGGTGTACTGCGTGATCTTGGCCTGACCGGCCTGGCCCTCCTTGCGGAGCTGCTCCAGGCGCGGGATCACCACCGTCAGCAGCTGCAGGATGATCGACGCGGTGATGTAGGGCATGATGCCCAGCGCGAAGACCGAGAGCTGGAGCAGCGCGCCACCGGAGAAAAGATCCAGCAGGTTGAGCACGCCGGTGCTGCCACCCTGGATGGTGTCGAGACACTTCTGCACGTTGCCGTACGAGACGCCCGGGCTGGGCAGCGTGGCGCCCAGCCGGTAGACCGCGATGATGCCTACTGTGAACAGCAGCTTCTTGCGCAGGTCAGGCGTACGGAACGCACTGAGAAAGGCGGACAGCAACTTCTTCCTCCTGCGCGACGCGGGCCGCCGGTGACGAATCCTGGCGGGGCGGGGTGGTGTGCCGGGCGGCGTGCCCGGAATCCATGGCTGGGAACGGACTCTAACAGTCCGATCCCGGTCCGGGCAGATGTGCCCGGCTACATAAAACGAATCCGATGTTACCCGGCGCACACGTGGCCGGTAGACCATGGCGCCCGCCCAGTTGCGAACAACTGAGCGGGCGCCATGAACATCGCCTTACAGCTCCGTGACCGAGCCACCGGCGGCGGTGATCTTCTCCTTGGCCGACGCGCTGAACGCGTGCGCCGAGACCTGGAGAGACACGCCACCGAGATCGCCGGTGCCGAGCACCTTGACCGGGTGACCCTTGCGGACCGCGCCGGCCTCGACCAGCTCGACCGGGCCGACCTGGCCGCCGTTGGGGAACAGCTCGGCCAGCCGGTCCAGGTTGACCACCTGGAACACGACCTTGAACTTGTTCTTGAAGCCCTTCATCTTCGGCAGGCGCATGTGGATGGGCATCTGCCCACCCTCGAACGCCGGCGAGATGTTCTTCCGGGCCTTCGAACCCTTGGTACCGCGACCGGCGGTCTTGCCCTTCGAGCCCTCACCGCGACCCACGCGGGTCTTGTCGGTCTTGGCACCAGGAGCCGGACGCAGGTGATGCACCTTGATCGTCATTACTCGACCTCCTCGACCTTCACGAGGTGGTTGACCGTGAAGATCATGCCGCGGATCTCCGGCCGGTCCTCCTTGACCACCACGTCGTTGATCCGCTTGAGACCGAGCGAACGCAGCGAATCACGCTGGTTCTTCTTGGTCCCGATCACGGACCGGAGCTGGGTGACCTTCAGGCGTGCCATCAGGACGCCACCCCCGCCCGCGACGCCAGCATGGCGGCCGGCGCGACGTCCTCGACCGGCAGACCACGACGGGCCGCGACCTGCTCCGGGGACTCGAGTCCCTTCAGGGCAGCCACCGTGGCGTGCACGATGTTGATCGGGTTGGACGAGCCGAGGCTCTTGGAGAGCACGTCGTGGATGCCCGCGCACTCCAGCACGGCACGCACCGGGCCACCGGCGATGACACCCGTACCGGCGGAAGCCGGCTTGAGCAGCACCACACCGGCGGCGTCCTCGCCCGTGACCGGGTGCGGGATCGACTGACCGATCCGCGGCACCTTGAAGAAGTGCTTCTTGGCCTCCTCGACACCCTTGGCGATCGCCGCGGGCACCTCCTTGGCCTTTCCGTAGCCCACACCGACGGTGCCGTCGCCGTCGCCCACGATCACGAGGGCGGTGAAGCTGAAGCGACGACCACCCTTCACGACCTTGGCGACGCGGTTGATCGCGACGACCCGCTCGAGGTGCGGGGTCTTCTCGACGGGCGCGTTTCCGCGGCCGCCCTCACGGCGGTTGTCGCGGCGACCACCCTCGTTGCCACCGGACCCGCCGCCACGGCGCTGTTGACCTGGCATCAGCAGCCTTCCTTCTCTCTCGTGACGGGGTTTCTAGAACTCGAGCCCGGCTTCGCGGGCGGCGTCGGCAAGCGCGGCGACACGCCCCGCGTACCGGTTGCCACCGCGGTCGAAGACGACCTTCGAGACGCCGGCGGCCTTGGCGCGCTCGGCGAGCAGGGCGCCGACCTTGCCGGCCAGGGCGCGCTTGTCGCCCTCGGCGCCGCGCAGCGAGGCGTCCATGGTCGAGGCCGACGCCAGGGTGTGACCCTTGGCGTCGTCCACGACCTGGGCCACCATGTGCCGCAGGGAGCGGGTGACGACGAGGCGGGGACGCTCGGCGGTGCCGCTGATGTTCTTGCGGACCCGGAAGTGCCGACGCGCACGCCCGACGGCACGCTTGGCGGCGACGCCGCGGCGGCGCTTGAGCAGCGTGGCGCTCACTTCTTACCTGCCTTTCCAGCCTTGCGGCGGATGACCTCGCCCTGGTACTTCACGCCCTTGCCCTTGTAGGGCTCCGGCGGGCGGATCTTCCGGATGTTGGCGGCGACCTCGCCGACCTGCTGCTTGTCGATGCCGGCCACGTGGAACAGCGTCGGCTTCTCGACCGTGAAGGTGATGCCGTCCGGCGCCGGCACCAGGACCGGGTGCGAGAACCCGAGCGCGAACTCCAGGTCCTTGCCCTTGGCGGTCACGCGGTAACCGGTACCGGCGATCTCCAGGCTCTTGCGGTAGCCCTCGGTCACACCGACGATCATGTTGGCCACCAGCGTCCGGCTCAGGCCGTGCAGCTCCTTGGCCTTGCGCTCGTCGTTGGGCCGGTTGACGTGCAGCTCGCCGTCCTCGCCCCGCTCCGCCGTGATCGGCTCGGCCAGCACGTGGCTCAGCTCGCCCTTGGGGCCCTTGACCTTGACGGTCCGGCCGTCGATCGTGATGTCGACGCCGGCAGGCACCGGGATCGACTTACGTCCAATACGCGACATTTCTACCTGTCTCCCGTTACCAGACGAAGGCGAGGACTTCCCCGCCAACGCTCCGCTTGCGGGCCTGCCGGTCGGTGAGCAGCCCCTGGGACGTCGAAATGATCGCCACGCCCAGCCCGCCGAGCACCCGCGGGAGCCCGTCCGACTTGGCGTACACCCGGAGACCGGGCTTGGACACGCGCTTGATGCCGGCCAGGCTCCGCTCGCGGTTCTGGCCGTACTTCAGCTCGACGACCAGTCGCTTGCCGACGGCACCCTCTTCGGGCTCCTCGACCGACCAGGTGGCGATGTAACCCTCGGCCTTGAGGACCTCGGCGATGTTCGCCTTGATCTTCGAGTAGGGCATCGTCACCTGGTCGTGGTACGCCTGGTTGGCGTTACGCAGACGCGTGAGCATGTCTGCGATCGGGTCGGTCATCGTCATGAAAACTCGTCAACCTTTCTCGCCGGGGTTCCCCGGGCCAGGCCCGGGGCCTACGGCGAAGAGACAGTTCAGCTGACGCGCCGGAGCGCGCCGGGCTATTACCAGGAAGCCTTGGACACGCCGGGCAGCTCACCGCGGTGGGCCATCTCCCGGATGCACACCCGGCAGAGACCGAACTTGCGGTAGACCGCCTTCGGACGCCCGCACCGCTGGCAGCGGGTGTACGCGCGAACCGAGAACTTCGGCTTCGCGGCCGCCTTGATGATCAGCGCCTTCTTGGCCATCTCAGTTCTCCTTGAACGGGAAGCCCAGGAGCTTGAGCAGCGCCCGGCCCTCGTCGTCGGTCGTGGCGGTCGTGACCACCGTGATGTCCATGCCCCGCTGGCGATCGATCTTGTCCTGATCGATCTCGTGGAACACCGACTGCTCGGTCAGACCGAACGTGTAGTTGCCGTGCCCGTCGAGCTTGCGCCCGTCCAGGCCGCGGAAGTCGCGGATACGCGGCAGCGCGATCGAGAGCAGCCGGTCCAGGAACTCCCACATCCGGTCGCCGCGCAGGGTGACCTTCGCGCCGATCGGCATGCCCTCGCGGAGCTTGAACTGCGCGATGGACTTGGTGGCCCGCCGGACCTGCGGCTTCTGGCCGGTGATGGTGGCCAGGTCGCGGACGGCGCCGTCGATCAGCTTGGCGTCGCGAGCGGCCTCGCCGACACCCATGTTGACGACGATCTTGACCAGCCGCGGCACCTGCATCGGGTTGGCGAACTCGAACTGCTTCTGCAGATCGGCCACCACCTCGTTGCGGTACCGCTCCTTGAGGCGCGGCAGGGTCTTGGTTTCGGTAGCCGTGGTCATCAGAGGTCCTTACCGGTGCTACGCGCGATGCGGACCTTCTGGCCGTTGTCGTCGATCCGGTAGCCGACGCGAGTCGGCTTGCCGTCGGAGTCCAGGACCATCACGTTCGAGACGTGGATCGGGGCCTCCTGGGTGACGATGCCACCGGTCTTGGCGCCACGCTGGGTGGTGCTGATACGGGTGTGCTTCTTGACCCGGTTCACGCCCTCGACCAGGACCTTGTCCTGCCGCGGGTAGGCCGCGATGACCTTGCCCTTGGCACCCTTGTCCTTGCCGGCGATGACGACGACCGTGTCGCCCTTCTTGACCTTCACGGTCACAACACCTCCGGCGCGAGAGAGATGATCTTCATGAACCGCTTGTCCCGCAGCTCCCGGCCCACCGGGCCGAAGATGCGGGTACCGCGCGGGTCCCCGCCGTCCTTGATGATGACGGCGGCGTTCTCGTCGAAGCGGATGTACGACCCGTCCGGCCGCCGCCTCTCCTTGGCGGTCCGAACGACGACAGCCTTGACGACGTCGCCCTTCTTCACACCGGCACCGGGGATCGCGTCCTTGACGGTGGCCACGATGACGTCGCCGATGCTCGCGTAGCGCCGACCGGAGCCGCCGAGCACCCGGATGCACAGGATCTCCCGGGCACCCGTGTTGTCGGCGACGCGCAGTCGCGACTCCTGCTGAATCACGTCTATCTCCTATGTCTGCCGGTTCTCCGGCCGCTCGGGGCGGCCGGAGCCTGGCGGAACCTGCGCCCGACCGAGACCGGCCGAGCTCGAGCCTTCGCTACTTGGCCTTCTCGAGGATCTCCACGAGCCGCCAGCGCTTGGTGGCGGACAGCGGCCGGGTCTCCATGATCACGACCCGGTCGCCGATGCCGGCCGAGTTCTGCTCGTCGTGGACCTTCAGCTTGCGCGTACGGCGCATGATCTTGCCGTACAGCGCGTGCTTGACCCGGTCCTCGACCTCGACCACGACGGTCTTGTCCATCTTGTCGCTGACCACGAGGCCCTCGCGGACCTTGCGGCGGGACCGCGCGGGGGCGGTGGTGTTCTCACTCATGATGCAGTCACCTCAGTCGGCGCGGCCGAGAGACCCAGCTCACGCTCACGCATGATCGTGTAGATCCGGGCGATCTCCCGACGGATGACCTGCAGCCGCCGGTTGTTGTCCAGCTGCCCGGTTGCGGCCTGCACGCGGAGGTTGAACAGCTCCGCCTTGGCCTCCCGCAGCTTCGTGACCAGCTCCTCCTCGGAGAGCTCACGCAGCTCGGTCGCCTTAACGCCCGCTGCCATCAGGATTCACCCACTTCGCGCGTAACAATGCGGCACTTCATCGGGAGCTTGTGGATCGCGCGACGCATCGCCTCTCGCGCGATCTGCTCGTTGGGGAAGGACATCTCGAACAGGACCCGCCCCGGCTTGACGTTCGCGACCCACCACTCGGGCGAACCCTTACCGGAACCCATCCGGGTCTCGGCCGGCTTCTTGGTGAGGGCCTGGTCCGGGAAGATCGTGATCCAGACCTTGCCGCCACGCTTGATGTGACGGGTCATCGCGATACGCGCCGACTCGATCTGGCGGTTGGTCACGTACGCCGGCTCGAGAGCCTGGATCCCGAACTCGCCGAACACCACCCGGTTACCACCCTTGGACGCGCCACTGCGGTCCGGGTGGTGCGGCTTGCGGAAGCCCTTCGGGGGCTTGCGCGGCATCAGCATCTGTCAGCCCTCCTGCTGCGTTTCTGCCGGCTGGTTACCGACCGGAGCCGAGGCGGCCGCGGCGACAGCGCTGCTGTCAACCGGCTCACCGGCCGGCGTCTCCGCCTGCTGCGCGATGGTCGTCGCGGCAGCCCGGCCGGCCTCGGTGCCACCGGCGGTCGTACCGGACGAGCCCGAGCGGCCACGGCGCGGCCGGTCCGGCCGGTCGCCACGGTCGCGGCGCGGACCGCGCGACGGGGCGGCCTCGGCCGGGGCCTCACGGCCCGGGACGGCGTCGCCCTTGTAGATCCAGACCTTCACGCCGATCCGGCCGAAGGTGGTACGGGCCTCGAAGAAGCCGTACTCGATGTTGGCCCGCAGCGTGTGCAGCGGAACCCGGCCCTCGCGGTAGAACTCGGTCCGGCTCATCTCGGCGCCGCCGAGACGGCCCGAGACCTGAACCCGGATGCCCTTGCAGGCGGGGTTCTTCATCGCGGACTGCATCGCCTTGCGCATGGCCCGACGGAAGCTGACCCGGCTGGACAGCTGCTCGGCAACACCCTGGGCGACCAGCTGCGCGTCCGACTCGGGGTTCTTGACCTCGATGATGTTCAGCTGGACCTGCTTGCCGGTGAGCTTCTCCAGCTCGCCGCGGATCCGGTCGGCCTCCGCACCCTTACGGCCGATGACGATGCCCGGCCGGGCGGTGTGGATGTCGACGCGGACCCGGTCGCGGGTGCGCTCGATGTCGACCTTGGAGATGCCGGCGCGCTCGAGGCCCTTGGACATCATGCGGCGGATCTTGACGTCCTCGCCGATGTAGTCCTTGTAGAGCTTGTCCGCGAACCAGCGGGACTTCCAGTCGGTCGAGATGCCGAGCCGGAACCCGGTCGGGTGAACCTTCTGACCCATTACTCGGCACCCTCCGTCGTGCTCTGCTCCTCAGCCGCCGGCTTGGCCGGAGCGGCCTTCTTCGCCGACTTCTTCGGCGTGGCCGCCGCAACCGCCTCGACCGCCACGGTGATGTGGCAGGTGCGCTTGCGGATCCGGTACGCCCGGCCCTGCGCACGCGGCCGGAACCGCTTCATGGTCGGGCCCTCGTCGACGAACGCCTCACTGACGAGCAGCGCGTCGGGGTCCAGCCGCTCGTTGTTCTCCGCGTTGGCGATCGCGCTCGCGAGCACCTTGTACACCTGCTCGCTCGCAGCCTGCGGCGCGAACTGCAGCACCGTGAGCGCCTCCTTCGCGGGCAGGCCGCGGACGAGGTTGACCACCCGGCGCGCCTTCATCGGCGAGATGCGCACGTGCCGCGCAACCGCCCGCGCGCCCGGAAGCACCGGAGCGTCGCCCTTTCCTGGCATCGCTGTAACCCCTTGTTCCTCTATCCGTATGCCCGCGGCGTCAGCGCCGGCGGCTCTTCCGGTCGTCCTTCTCGTGACCCTTGAACGTGCGGGTCAGCGCGAACTCGCCGAGCTTGTGCCCGACCATGGCCTCGGTCACGAAGACCGGGACGTGCTTGCGTCCGTCGTGCACGGCGATCGTGTGACCCAGCATCTCCGGGATGATCGTCGAGCGGCGCGACCAGGTCTTGATCACGTTCTTCGAGCCCTTGTCGTTCTGCGTCTCCACCTTCTTGAGCAGGTGGTCGTCGACGAACGGGCCCTTCTTCAGGCTGCGAGGCATGTCTTATCTCCCTCAGCCGCGCTTACGCGTGGCGTAGCGGCGGCGGACGATCAGCCGGTCGCTCGGCTGGCCCTTACGACGGGTGCGGCCCTCGGGCTTACCCTGCGGGTTGACCGGGTGGCGACCACCGGAGGTCTTACCCTCACCACCACCGTGCGGGTGGTCGACCGGGTTCATCGCGACACCACGGACGGTCGGGCGCTTGCCCTTCCACCGCATACGGCCGGCCTTACCCCAGTTGATGTTCGACTGGTCGGCGTTGCCGATCTCGCCGATGCTGGCGCGGCAGCGCACGTCCACGCGCCGGATCTCACCGGACGGCATGCGGAGGGTCGCGTACGCGCCCTCACGGCCGAGCAGCTGGATGCCGACGCCGGCCGAACGGGCCAGCTTGGCGCCGCCGCCCGGACGCAGCTCCACGTTGTGGATGGTGGTACCGACCGGGATGTTGCGCAGCGGCAGGTTGTTGCCCGGCTTGATGTCGGCGCCCGGACCGGACTCGACGCGGTCGCCCTGCTTCATGTCCTTCGGCGCGAGGATGTAGCGCTTCTCGCCGTCGGCGTAGTGCAGCAGCGCGATGCGCGCGGTGCGGTTCGGGTCGTACTCGATGTGGGCGACCTTCGCCGGCACGCCGTCCTTGTCGACCCGCTTGAAGTCGATCAGACGGTACTGGCGCTTGTGACCGCCACCGTGGTGCCGCGTGGTGATCCGGCCGTGGGCGTTGCGTCCGCCCTTCTTCGGCAGCGGAGCCAGCAGCGACTTCTCGGGCGTCGACCGGGTGATCTCGGCGAAGTCGGCAACGCTCGAGCCACGCCGGCCCGGCGTCGTCGGCTTGTACTTACGGATAGCCATTGTCTACACCCCTCAGCTGACCGGGCCGCCGAAGGCCTCGATACGGTCACCGTCAGCCAGCTTCACCATCGCGCGCTTGGTGTCCTTGCGCTTGCCGAACCCGGTACGGGTCCGCTTGCGCTTGCCCTCGCGGTTGAGCGTGTTGACCGTCAGGACGCGGACGTTGAAGATCTGCTGGATAGCGATCTTGATCTCGGTCTTGTTTGCGTCCGGGTGCACCAGGAAGGTGTACCAGTTGCGGTTCAGCTCGCTGTAGCTCTTCTCCGAGACGACCGGCGCGACGATGACGTCACGCGGATCGGCGATCGTGCTCACTTGCCATCCTCCTCGGTGGTCTCGGCGGGAACGCCCAGGAACTCGTCCAGGGCCTCCTTGGTGAAGACCACGTCGTCGGCCACCAGCACGTCGTAGGTGTTGAGCTGGCCGGCCTCGATCAGGTGCACCCGGCCGTCCTGCGTGTTGCGCAGGTTCCGCAGCGACACCCAGTTCAGCTCGTCGGTGCTGCTCAGCACGACCAGGACCCGACGGGCCTGGGTCAGCTTGGTCAGCGTGGCCAGGGCCGCCTTGGTGGACGGCTTCTCACCCGAGACGAACGCCTCGACGACGTGCACCTGGCCGGCGCGGGCCCGGTCGGAGAGGGCGCCACGCAGAGCGGCGGCCTTCATCTTCTTCGGGGTGCGCTGGCTGTAGTCGCGCGGCACCGGGCCGTGGACCACGCCACCGCCGGCGAACTGCGGCGCGCGGGTCGAGCCCTGGCGGGCACGACCGGTGCCCTTCTGCTTGTACGGCTTCCTGCCTCCACCGGAGACCTCGCCGCGGGTCTTCGTCTTGTGCGTACCCTGGCGGGCCGCCGCAAGCTGGGCCACCACGACCTGGTGCATCAGGGCGATGTTGGCCTGCGCGTCGAAGATGTCGGCCGGCAGCTCGACGGAGCCGCTCTTGGCGCCTTCGACGTTGATTACGTCAACGGTGGTCACTTGGCCGCACCGCCCTTCTTGACCTTCGTCTTGGCCGCGGTGCGGACCAGGACCAGCGCGCCCTTCGGGCCAGGGATGGCGCCGCGGACGAGCAGGAGGTTGTTCTCGGTGTCGACCGCCTGGACGGTCAGGTTCTGGACGGTGTAGCGCACGCCACCCATCCGGCCCGCCATCCGGGTGCCCTTGAAGACGCGACCCGGGGTCGCGCAGGCGCCGATCGAGCCGGGCGAGCGGTGCTTGCGCTCGACACCGTGGCTGGCTCGCAGGCCGTGGAAGCCGTGCCGCTTCATCGGGCCGGCGTAGCCCTTGCCCTTGGTCTTGCCGGTCACGTCGATCACGACGCCGGCCGGGAACTCCTCGACCGTGACCTCCTGGCCCGGCGCGTAGTCCGCGGCGTCGGAGGTGCGCAGCTCGACGATGTGCCGGCGCGGCGCGACGTCCGCCTTGGCGTAGTGCCCGGCGACCGGCTTCTTGACCTTGCGCGGGTCGATGACCCCGTACGCCAGCTGGACCGCGGAGTAGCCGTCCTTGTCGGCGCTACGAACCTGGCTCACGACGCACGGGCCGGCCTGAACCACGGTCACGGGCACAACCTTGTTGTTGTCCCAGACCTGGGTCATGCCGAGCTTGGCGCCCAGGATCCCCTTGACTTGCCTGTCCATTTGTCCGGTCCCTACAGCTTGATCTCGATGTCGACGCCAGCCGGCAGGTCGAGGCGCATGAGCGAGTCGACCGTCTTCGGGGTCGGGTCGATGATGTCGATCAGACGCTTGTGCGTACGCATCTCGAAGTGCTCGCGCGAGTCCTTGTACTTGTGCGGCGAGCGGATGACGCAGAAACGGTTGATCTCCGTGGGCAGCGGCACCGGGCCAGCGACCTGCGCCCCGGTACGCGTCACCGTCTCGACGATCTTCCGAGCCGAGGAGTCGACGACCTCGTGGTCATAGGCCTTGAGCCGGATGCGGATCTTCTGTCCCGCCATGGTGGCTTCTGTTCCTTCTCTCGATGCCGCTGTGTTGCGGGCGCCTGCACCGGCTGGCACAGGCCCACTTCCGCCGACCCCCGCGGTCGGGCGTGTCGCGCCCGTGGGCCAGGCTCCGCCCCGGGACTCCGGAGCGATTCTCTGACCACGCGGTGGGTCATGGCGCCGATCGCGTGAACCGCGACCTGAACGCCGCGCGAGGGTGGTTGACCGCCGATGGCAGCCAACCACCCTACGCGAGACAGTCTGACTCCCGGAGGTCCAGCGTTAACCGGACGCAGGCGACCGACTGTCGTTACGCAACCTGACTAGTATGCCGCACGACCGGCGGCGACGCTAATCGGGGTTACCCAGCTCACTTGATGATCTTGGTGACGCGACCAGCGCCGACCGTACGACCACCCTCGCGGATCGCGAACTTCAGGTTCTCCTCCATGGCGATGGGCTGGATCAGCTTCACCGACATCGAGGTGTTGTCGCCCGGCATGACCATCTCGGTGCCCTCGGGCAGCGTGACGACGCCGGTGACGTCCGTGGTCCGGAAGTAGAACTGCGGGCGGTAGTTCTGGAAGAACGGGGTGTGCCGGCCGCCCTCCTCCTTGGAGAGGATGTAGACCGTCGCCTCGAACTCCGTGTGCGGGGTCGTGGTGCCCGGCTTGATGACCACCATGCCGCGCTCGACGTCCTCGCGCTTGGTGCCACGCAGCAGCAGGCCGACGTTCTCGCCTGCGCGGGCGTCGTCCAGGGTCTTCCGGAACATCTCGATCGCGGTGACCTTGGTCTTGAAGCCCTTCTCGCGGATGCCGACGACCTCGACGTCCTCGTTCGGGAGCAGCACGCCACGCTCGACACGACCGGTGACGACGGTACCACGACCGGTGATCGTGAACACGTCCTCGACGGGCATGAGGAACGGCTTCTCGGTCTCGCGCTCGGGCTGCGGGATCGCGGTGTCGACCGCGCTCATCAGCTCGAGCAGCTTCTCGGTCCACACCGGGTCGCCCTCGAGCGCCTTCAGCGCGGAGACCTGGACGACCGGCAGGTCGTCACCCGGGTACTCCTGCGAGGAGAGCAGCTCGCGCACCTCGAGCTCGACGAGCTCCAGGAGCTCCTCGTCGTCGACCATGTCGCTCTTGTTGAGCGCCACGACGATGTACGGCACACCGACCTGACGGGCCAGCAGCACGTGCTCGCGGGTCTGCGGCATCGGGCCGTCGGTCGCCGCCACCACCAGGATCGCGCCGTCCATCTGCGCGGCACCGGTGATCATGTTCTTGATGTAGTCGGCGTGACCGGGGCAGTCGACGTGCGCGTAGTGACGCGCCTCGGTCTGGTACTCGACGTGCGCGATGGAGATCGTGATGCCGCGGGCCTTCTCCTCCGGCGCCTTGTCGATCTCGTCGAACGGCGTGTACGGGTTCAGGTCCGGGTACTGGTCGTGCAGGACCTTGGTGATGGCCGCCGTCAGCGTCGTCTTACCGTGGTCGATGTGACCAATGGTGCCGATGTTGACGTGCGGCTTAGTCCGCTCGAACTTCGCCTTCGCCACTGGGTCCTCCTGTGGACTTTCTTGGTTCGTTCGCCCCGGCGCGCGGTTCGGCGCTTAGGACTCTGTCGACAGCCTTTCCGGCCGGAAGGCCGGAGAGCTTTTGTGGGTTCTGCGGCGATGAAGCCTACAGGCCCGGTCTCACGCAATCCGATCGAGGTGGCCGCGGGCGGGAGAACCCTCCCGCGACCGCCCCCGTGTCATCGGATCAGCCGAGGGTGAGCGTCACTCACCCGTCGCCTTGGCGATGATCTCCTTGGCCACCGAGTTCGGAACCTCGGCGTAGGAGTCGAACTGCATGCTGTAGCTAGCCCGGCCCTGGGTCTTCGACCGCAGGTCGCCGACGTAGCCGAACATCTCCGACAGCGGCACCAGGGCCCGGACGACGCGAGCGCCGCTGCGCTCCTCCATCGCCTGGATGATGCCACGCCGGGAGTTGAGGTCGCCGATGACGTCACCCATGTTCTCCTCAGGAGTGGTGACTTCAACGGCCATCATCGGCTCGAGGAGAGCGGGGTCGGCCTTGCGGGCCGCCTCCTTCATCGCCATCGAGCCGGCGATCTTGAACGCCATTTCCGACGAGTCGACCTCGTGGTACTGGCCGTCCACCAGGGTGAGCTTGACGCCCACCAGGGGGAAGCCGGCGAGGATGCCGTACTGCATGGCGTCCTGCGCGCCCGCGTCCACCGAGGGGATGAACTCCCGGGGGATGCGGCCACCGGTCACGGCGTTGGCGAACTCGTAGGTCGGCGCGTCGTTGCCCAGCGGCAGCGGCTCCACGCTGATGATCACGCGGGCGTACTGGCCGGAACCACCGGTCTGCTTCTTGTGGGTGTACTCGATCTTCTCCACCTTGCGGCGGATCGTCTCGCGGTACGCCACCTGCGGCTTGCCGATGTTCGCCTCGACGTTGAACTCGCGGCGCATCCGGTCGACCAGGATGTCCAGGTGCAGCTCGCCCATGCCGGAGATGACCGTCTGACCGGTCTGGTCGTCCAGCTTGACGCGGAAGGTCGGGTCCTCCTCGGCCAGCCGCTGGATGGCGGTGCTGAGCTTCTCCTGGTCGGCCTTGGTCTTCGGCTCGATGGCCACCTCGATGACCGGCTCCGGGAAGGTCATCGACTCCAGGATGACCGGGTTCGCCGGGTCGCACAGGGTGTCACCGGTGGTGGTCTGCTTCAGACCCTGCACCGCGATGATGTCGCCGGCCTGGGCGGAGCTGCGCTCCTCCCGCTTGTTGGCGTGCATCTGGTAGATCTTGCCGATCCGCTCCTTGCGGTCCTTGGTGGAGTTGATCACCTGAGAACCGGACTCGAGCGTGCCGGAGTAGATCCGGACGTACGTCAGCTTGCCGAGGTGCTTGTCGGTCTGGATCTTGAAGGCCAGACCGGAGAACGGCTCGGAGACCGCCGGCTTCCGCTGCAGCGGGGTCTCGCCGTCGGTGGCCGTACCCTCGATCGCCGGGATGTCCAGCGGCGAGGGCAGGTACGCGACGACCGCGTCCAGCATCGGCTGGATGCCCTTGTTCTTGAAGGCGGTACCGGTGAGGACCGGGTTGGCCTTGCCGGCGATGGTGGCCCGGCGGATGGCGGCCTTGATCTCGTCGGCCGAGATCTCCTCGCCCTCGAGGTACTTCTCCATCACCGAGTCGTCGACGTCGGCGAGGGTCTCCATCAGCTTCTCGCGCCACTCCGCGGCGGAGTCGGCGAGGTCGGCCGGGATGTCCTCGACCGCGTAGTCCTCACCCTTCTGGGTCTCGCCGCGCCACGTGAGCGCACGCATCTCCACCAGGTCGACCACGCCGATGAAGTCGGACTCGGCGCCGATCGGGATCTGGAGCACCAGCGGGGTGGCGTTGAGCCGGTCGATCATCATCTGCACGCAGCGGAAGAAGTCGGCGCCGGTCCGGTCGAGCTTGTTGACGAAGCACATCCGGGGGACGTT
Organism: Micromonospora sp. LA-10; assembly: GCF_051853095.1. Classification (NCBI taxonomy): domain Bacteria; kingdom Bacillati; phylum Actinomycetota; class Actinomycetes; order Micromonosporales; family Micromonosporaceae; genus Micromonospora; species Micromonospora sp. LA-10. Next base: position 4,421,512 of record NZ_CP195710.1, on the reverse strand, counting down.
GTACTTGTCCGCCTGCCGCCAGACGTTCTCCGTCTGGGGCTCCACGCCGGCCACGCCGTCGTAGACCGCGACCGCACCGTCCAGGACACGCAGCGACCGCTCGACCTCGACCGTGAAGTCGACGTGGCCGGGCGTGTCGATGATCTGGATCGTGTGGCCCTTCCACTCGCACTTCGTGGCGGCGGAAGTGATGGTGATACCGCGCTCCTGCTCCTGCTCCATCCAGTCCATGACGGCGGCGCCCTCGTGGACCTCACCGATCTTGTACGTGATGCCGGTGTAGAACAGGATTCGCTCGGTGGTAGTGGTCTTACCGGCATCGATGTGGGCCATGATGCCGATGTTGCGTACGTTGGCGAGCGCGTCTGCGGCGGCCACTTCAATCCCTACTTATCGTCGTCTCGACACAACTGGTGGCGGTTCCGGCGCCGGCAGGCGCCGGAACCTCAGGTGTTACCAGCGGTAGTGCGCGAAGGCCTTGTTGGACTCGGCCATCTTGTGCGTGTCCTCACGCCGCTTGACGGCGGCGCCGAGGCCGTTGCTCGCGTCCAGCAGCTCGTTCATCAGCCGCTCGACCATGGTCTTCTCACGCCGGGCCCGGGAGTAGGTCACCAGCCAGCGCAGACCGAGCGTGGTCGCACGGGACGGCCGGACCTCGACCGGAACCTGGTAGGTGGCGCCACCGACACGGCGGCTGCGCACCTCGAGGGTCGGCTTGACGTTGTCCATCGCGCGCTTGAGCGTGACGACCGGGTCGGTGCCGGACTTCTCGCGGCAGCCCTCCAGGGCGGCGTACACGATGCGCTCGGCGAGCTGACGCTTGCCGCGCATCAGGATCTTGTTCACCAGCTGGGTGACCAGGGGCGAGTTGTACACCGGGTCAGCGACCAGCGGCTTCCGCGGAGCGGGTCCCTTACGCGGCATGTCAGCTCTTCTCCTTCTTCGCGCCGTAGCGGCTGCGAGCCTGCTTGCGGTTGCGGACACCCTGGGTGTCCAGCGAACCGCGCACGATCTTGTACCGCACGCCCGGGAGGTCCTTCACACGGCCGCCACGCACGAGCACGATCGAGTGCTCCTGCAGGTTGTGGCCGACGCCCGGGATGTAGGCGGTCACCTCGATCTGGCTGCTGAGCTTGACACGAGCGACCTTGCGCAGCGCCGAGTTCGGCTTCTTCGGGGTGGTGGTGTACACGCGGGTGCACACGCCGCGCCGCTGGGGAGACCCCTTGAGCGCCGGGGTCTTCGTCTTGGTCGTCTTGGCCTGACGGCCCTTTCGGACCAACTGCTGAATGGTGGGCACCGGGTTTCTCCGCTCCCTTCGGCCGCTGCGAGGCGACCGCGCCGTCTGCTCCAGCCGTCCCGGATGGGCGGCTCTCTTACATTCCAACCAGGGCCGCCTGACGGCACCCCAGCACCCGCGGTCGGGCGTGTCGCCCAAGTCACGGTCCCGGTGCCGGCCGCTCGCGCGTCGTACCGGGTCTTTGGTCTTGATGGTGCGACCGCGCCGTTCACCGGCTGACCGGTTCCAGCGCACGCACGCATTGCCCGGGCAAGCCCGGGCACAAGGGGAAAGAGTACCTACCACAGCCGCGCCGGTCAAAACGGATGGGTCGGAAGGACCGCTCTGCGCGGTCCGCCGGCCGATCTGTGGGTTGCCGACGCGCCCATGATGGGCACCTACAGTGACAAGTGTACCGGCTCGTCCGCCGGGCGGCCGGGCGGCCCCGGCACCGCCCACCGTCCGGGCACCCGGACATACCGGTCGCGGCAGGTCACCGGCCGCACCGGCCCCACCGAGGGCCTCACGTGATCTGCACCACCAGGGCCAGCCCGAGCCCGACCAGGCTGAACAGCAGCCCCACGCCGCCGCAGGAGAGCCCGGCCACGGCCAGGCCGGCGCCGGTGAACCGGACCGCCGGCGGCGGCGCAGGCCGGCGGATCTGCCGACGGGCGAGCAGCCCGGCCACCACCGCGCCGACACCGATCAGCGCGCCGAGCACTGTGAACGCGCCGGCCGCCCAGGCGCCACCGTAGTCCGGCCCGGCGATCCCGAAGCAGAAGACCAGAAGAGAAATCAGGATCGCGGCGATCCCGGCGATCAACGACCCGATGGCGAGCCCGGAGGTGACCGGCGGCACGTCGAGGTGGACCACGCCGAACGGCGTACCCGGCACCGCGTCGACCCGCTTCGGCGGCCGCGGCGCCTCGGCCGGCGGCGGCGGGAACGCCGGTCCCCAGCCCCCGTGGCCCGGCGCGCTCGCCGGAGCCGGCCACCCGCCGCCGTGGCCCGGCGGATTCCCCGGGTACGCCCCGTGCGGGTGGTACGCCGGCGCGGACGCGGAACCCGGCGGGTACGGCCCGGGGCGGTTCGGGTCGCCTCCCGGCGCGGCCGGCTCCGTCACGGTTCCTCCTGTCCACACTCGCCCGCCACCCGGCGGACACCGGCCAGGCTACCGTCGCGGGTCACGGCCGGGTGGACGGGCGCGGTCCGCTCCCCCGCCCGGTCAGTCGAAGTTCGGCGCGAAGTCGTGGCCGAAGGAGCCGTCGGCGTACCGCACCACGCCGATCACCACCGCCGCGACCACCGCGGCCGCGGTCAGCACCAGCCCGGTCCGCGCCATCTGCTCGCCGCGCCGCAGCCAGTCGCCGCCGGTGAGATAACCACCCGACGCGTACGCCTCGCGGCGCGCCTGCCGGGCCAGCATGAGCGCGATCGTGGCCGGCACCGCGCCGCCGACGAACAGGCCGGTGAGCGCGCCGATCAGGCCGAGCGCGAAGACGGCCCGGGCCTTCGTGGAGCGGACCGGCTCCGGGTCGTGCGGATGGCGGTGCGCCTGCGGCACGACGGGCGCCGGCCCGGGCACTGTCGTCATGCCTCCATCATGCCCCGAACCGGTTCCCCGGTCCCGGCAAGCCGGCCCGGACGCGACGAGGCCCCCGGCTGCTGCCGGGGGCCTCGTCGTTTCCTACTGCTTAGCGGTACGACCCGAAGTCGAAGTCGTCCAGCGGAACCGCCTGGCCGCTGGCCGGCCCGAAGCCGTAGTCGGTCTCCGGGTAGCCGGTCATCGAGTAGACCTTGGCCTTCGCCTCCTCGGTCGGCTCGACCCGGACGTTGCGGTACTTGCTGATGCCCGTACCGGCCGGGATGAGCTTACCGATGATCACGTTCTCCTTGAGGCCGATCAGCGAGTCGCTGCGGGCGTGGATCGCCGCGTCCGTCAGCACCCGGGTGGTCTCCTGGAAGGAGGCCGCCGACAGCCAGGAGTCAGTGGCCAGCGAGGCCTTGGTGATACCCATCAGCACCGGGCGACCGGCGGCGGGCTCGCCACCCTCGCCGACGAGCCGGCGGTTCTCCGACTCGAACAGCGCCCGGTCGACCAGCACGCCCGGCAGGAACTCGGTCGAGCCGGAGTCGATCACGGTCACCCGCTTGAGCATCTGGCGGATGATGATCTCGATGTGCTTGTCGTGGATGAGCACACCCTGCGAGCGGTAGACCTCCTGGACCTCCTGGGTCAGGTGGACCTGGACCGCGCGCGGGCCGAGGATGCGCAGCAGCTCGTGCGGGTCGATGGTGCCCTCGGTGAGCTTCTCGCCGACCTCGACGTGGTCGCCGTCGTGCGCCCGCAGCCGGACCCGCTTCGAGATCTTGTCGTAGACGATCTCGTCGCTGCCGTCGTCCGGGATGACCACGATCTTGCGGGACCGCTCGCCGTCCTCGATCCGGATGCGACCCGGGGTGTCGGCGATGGGCGCCTTGCCCTTCGGCACCCGGGCCTCGAAGATCTCCTGAACACGGGGCAGACCCTGGGTGATGTCCTCACCCGCGACACCACCGGTGTGGAAGGTACGCATCGTCAGCTGCGTACCCGGCTCACCGATCGACTGGGCGGCGATGATGCCGACCGCCTCGCCGACGTCCACGGTCTTGCCGGTCGGCAGCGAGCGGCCGTAGCACGCACCGCAGACGCCCAGCTTCGACTCGCAGGTGAGCACGCTGCGCACCCGCACCGTCTCCGTGCCGGCCGCGACGATCGCGTCCACCAGGATCGAGTTGATGTCCTGGCCGCGGTGGGCCACCACGGTGCCGTCCGGCCCCTTGATGTCGTCGGCCAGCGTCCGGGCGTGCACGCTGGTCTCGGCGTGCTCGTGCACGACCAGCTTGCCGTCGATGCGCTCGCCGATCTGCATCGGGATGGCGCGGTCGGTGCCGCAGTCCTCCTCGCGGATGATGACGTCCTGCGAGACGTCCACCAGACGCCGGGTCAGGTAACCCGAGTCGGCGGTACGCAGGGCGGTGTCCGCGAGACCCTTGCGGGCGCCGTGCGTGGAGATGAAGTACTCCAGTACGGACAGACCCTCCCGGTAGCTGGCCTTGATCGGCCGCGGGATGATCTCACCCTTCGGGTTGGCCACCAGACCACGGATCGCCGCGATCTGCCGGAGCTGGAGCAGGTTACCGCGGGCGCCCGAGTGGATCATCTTCCACAGCGGGTTCTCCTGCGGCAGCGCGGTGTCCATCTCCTTGGCGACCTCGTTCGTCGCCTTGGTCCAGATCTCGATGAGCTCGCCGCGGCGCTCCTCGGCGGTCATCAGACCACGCTGGTACTGCTTGTCGATCCGGTCGGCTTCCTTCTCGTACCGCTCCAGGATCTCCCGCTTGCGCGGCGGAGCGATGACGTCCTCCATGCCGATGGTGACGCCGGACCAGGTGGCCCAGTGGAAGCCGGCCTCCTTGAGCCCGTCCAGGGTGGCCGCCAGGGCCACCTTCGGGAACCGCTCGGCGAGGTCGTTGACGATCGCGGAGAGCTGGCCCTTGCGGATCTCGTAGTTCACGAAGCGGTAGCCCGGGGGCAGCGTCTCGTTGAACAGGACCCGGCCCAGGGTGGTCTCCACGGTCACCGGCTCGCCCTCGGTCCAGCCCTCGGGGGCGGTCCAGGGCTCGGCGCCGGCGCCGTTGTCCACGCCGACGACGTCGCGCAGCCGGATCCGGACCGGCGTCTGCAGGTGCAGCTCGCCGTTGTCGTACGCCATCCGCGCCTCGGCGTCCGAGCTGAACACCCGGCCCTCGCCCTTGCCCCCCGCAGTGAGGTGGGTGAGGTGGTAGAGACCGATGACCATGTCCTGCGTGGGCATGGTGACCGGCTTGCCGTCGGCCGGCTTGAGGATGTTGTTCGACGACAGCATCAGGATCCGCGCCTCGGCCTGGGCCTCGGCGGACAGCGGCACGTGGACCGCCATCTGGTCACCGTCGAAGTCGGCGTTGAACGCGGTGCAGACCAGCGGGTGGATCTGGATGGCCTTGCCCTCGACCAGCTGCGGCTCGAAGGCCTGGATGCCCAGACGGTGCAGCGTCGGCGCGCGGTTCAGCAGCACCGGGTGCTCGCCGATGACCTCTTCCAGCACGTCCCACACGACCGGCCGCTGCCGCTCGACCATCCGCTTGGCGGACTTGATGTTCTGCGCGTGGTTGAGGTCGACCAGCCGCTTCATCACGAACGGCTTGAACAGCTCCAGCGCCATCTGCTTGGGCAGGCCGCACTGGTGCAGCTTGAGCTTCGGGCCGACCACGATGACCGAACGGCCGGAGTAGTCGACGCGCTTGCCCAGCAGGTTCTGGCGGAACCGGCCCTGCTTGCCCTTGAGCATGTCGGACAGCGACTTCAGCGGCCGGTTACCCGGGCCGGTGACCGGACGACCACGGCGGCCGTTGTCGAACAGCGCGTCGACGGCCTCCTGGAGCATCCGCTTCTCGTTGTTGACGATGATCTCGGGCGCGCCGAGGTCGATCAGCCGCTTGAGGCGGTTGTTCCGGTTGATCACACGCCGGTACAGGTCGTTCAGGTCGGAGGTCGCGAAGCGGCCACCGTCGAGCTGCACCATCGGGCGCAGGTCCGGCGGGATGACCGGGACGCAGTCCAGCACCATGCCGAGCGGCGAGTTCCGGGTGTTCTGGAACGCGGCGACGACCTTGAGGCGCTTGAGCGCGCGGATCTTCCGCTGGCCCTTGCCGGAGCGGATGGTCTCGCGGAGGTTCTCCGCCTCGGCCTCCAGGTCCATGTTCTGGACCAGGGCCTTGATCGCCTCGGCGCCCATGCTGCCGGTGAAGTACTCACCGAAGCGGTCGCGCAGCTCGCGGTAGAGCAGCTCGTCGGTGACCAGCTGCTTCGGCTCCAGCTTGCGGAAGGTGTCGAGGACCTCGTCGAGGCGGTCGATCTCGCGCTGGGCCCGGTCGCGGATCTGGCGCATCTCGCGCTCTCCGCCCTCCTTGACCTTGCGCCGGACGTCCGCCTTCGCGCCCTCGGCCTCCAGCTCGGCCAGGTCGGCCTCCAGCTTGGCGGCCCGCTTCTCGATCTCCGAGTCGCGGCTGTTCTCGGCCTGCCGCTTCTCGGCCAGGATCTCGTTCTCGATGGTCGAGAGGTCGCGGTGACGCGCTTCGGCGTCCACGCTCGTCACGACGTACGAGGCGAAGTAGATGATCTTTTCGAGGTCCTTCGGGGCGAGGTCCAGCAGGTAGCCCAGCCGGCTCGGCACGCCCTTGAAGTACCAGATGTGGGTCACCGGAGCAGCCAGCTCGATGTGACCCATCCGCTCCCGGCGAACCTTGGAGCGGGTCACCTCGACGCCGCAGCGCTCGCAGATGATGCCCTTGAAGCGGACCCGCTTGTACTTACCGCAGTAGCACTCCCAGTCCCGCTGCGGACCGAAGATCTTCTCGCAGAAGAGCCCGTCCTTCTCCGGCTTGAGGGTGCGGTAGTTGATGGTCTCAGGCTTCTTGACCTCGCCGTGGGACCACTGACGGATGTCGTCAGCGGTGGCGAGGCCGATGCGCAGCTCGTCGAAGAAGTTGACGTCGAGCACTATGTCCCCTATGTCGTCGTCTGTACTGCTAGCTAACGAGTGGGATCCGGGGCAGGGTGACCCTGCCCCGGATCACCACCTCAGACCTCTTCGACCGAGCTCGGCTCGCGCCGGGACAGGTCGATGCCCAGCTCCTCCGCCGCCCGGAACACCTCGTCGTCGGTCTCGCGCATCTCCAGGGCCACGCCGTCGCTGGAGAGCACCTCGACGTTGAGGCACAGCGACTGCAGCTCCTTGAGCAGCACCTTGAACGACTCCGGGATGCCCGGCTCGGGGATGTTCTCGCCCTTGACGATCGCCTCGTAGACCTTGACCCGGCCCAGGACGTCGTCGGACTTGATGGTCAGCAGCTCCTGCAGGGCGTAGGCGGCGCCGTACGCCTGCATGGCCCAGCACTCCATCTCACCGAAGCGCTGGCCACCGAACTGCGCCTTACCACCCAGCGGCTGCTGCGTGATCATCGAGTACGGGCCGGTCGACCGAGCGTGGATCTTGTCGTCGACCAGGTGGTTGAGCTTCAGGATGTAGACGTAGCCGACCGCGATCGGGTCGGGCAGCGGCTCGCCGGAGCGACCGTCGAACAGCTGCGCCTTGCCGGTGCGCCCGATCAGCTGCTTGCCGTCCCGGTTGGGCAGGGTCGACGCCAGCAGGCCGGAGATCTCCTCCTCGCGGGCACCGTCGAAGACCGGAGTGGCCACGTTGGTGTCCGGCTCGGACTCGTGCGCCTCGATCGAGCGGAGCTGGCGCTTCCACTCCTCGTCGTCGCCGTCCACGCTCCAGCCGGTCTTGGCCACCCACCCGAGGTGGGTCTCCAGGACCTGGCCGATGTTCATCCGGGACGGCACACCGAGCGGGTTCAGCACGATGTCGACCGGGGTGCCGTCCTCCAGGAACGGCATGTCCTCGATCGGCAGGATCTTGGAGATGACGCCCTTGTTGCCGTGGCGGCCCGCGAGCTTGTCACCGTCCTGGATCTTGCGCTTCTGGGCCACGTAGACCCGCACCAGCTCGTTCACGCCCGGGGGCAGCTCGTCGCCGTCCTCGCGGGAGAAGGTACGCACACCGATGACCGTGCCGGTCTCGCCGTGCGGCACCTTCAGCGAGGTGTCACGGACCTCGCGCGCCTTCTCGCCGAAGATCGCGCGGAGCAGCCGCTCCTCGGGGGTCAGCTCGGTCTCGCCCTTCGGCGTGACCTTGCCGACCAGGATGTCGCCGGGGACGACCTCGGCACCGATCCGGATGATGCCGCGCTCGTCGAGGTCGGCGAGCATTTCCTCGCTGACGTTCGGGATGTCGCGGGTGATCTCCTCCGGGCCGAGCTTGGTGTCCCGGGCGTCGACCTCGTGCTCCTCGATGTGGATCGAGGTGAGCACGTCCTGCTGCACGAGGCGCTGCGACAGGATGATCGCGTCCTCGTAGTTGTGGCCCTCCCAGCACATGAACGCCACCAGCAGGTTGCGTCCGAGCGCCATCTCGCCCTCGTCGGTGCACGGACCGTCGGCGATGACCTGGCCGGCCTCGACGCGGTCGCCCTCGAAGACGACCGGCTTCTGGTTGACGCAGGAGCCGGCGTTGGAGCGGCGGAACTTGTGCAGCAGGTACGTACGACGGTGGCCGTCGTCCTGGTGGACCGTGATGTAGTCCGCGCAGAGGTCCTCGACCACGCCGCCGACCTCGGCGACGACCACGTCACCGGCGTCCACAGCGGCGCGGTACTCCATGCCCGTACCGACGAGCGGGGCCTCGGCCTTGACCAGCGGCACCGCCTGACGCTGCATGTTCGCGCCCATGAGCGCGCGGTTGGCGTCGTCGTGCTCCAGGAACGGGATCATCGCGGTGGCGACCGAGGTCATCTGCCGCGGCGACACGTCCATGTAGTCCACGGAGCCCGGCGGGACGTCCTCGGTCTCGCCGCCCTTACGGCGGACCAGGACGCGGTCCTCGGCGAAGGTGCCGTCCGACTTCAGCGGGGCGTTGGCCTGCGCCTTGACGAACCGGTCCTCCTCGTCCGCGGTCAGGTAGTCGATCTGGTCGGTGACCCGGCCGTCGATGACCTTCCGGTACGGCGTCTCGATGAAGCCGAACGGGTTGACCCGGGCGAACGTGGAGAGCGCGCCGATCAGGCCGATGTTCGGGCCTTCCGGCGTCTCGATCGGGCACATCCGGCCGTAGTGGGACGGGTGCACGTCCCGGACCTCGAAGCCGGCCCGCTCACGGGACAGACCACCCGGGCCGAGCGCGCTCAGCCGGCGCCGGTGGGTCAGGCCCGCCAGCGGGTTGGTCTGGTCCATGAACTGGGACAGCTGCGACGTGCCGAAGAACTCCTTGATCGCCGCCACCACCGGGCGGATGTTGATCAGGGTCTGCGGCGTGATCGCCTCGACGTCCTGGGTGGTCATCCGCTCGCGGACGACCCGCTCCATCCGGGAGAGACCCACCCGGACCTGGTTCTGGATCAGCTCGCCCACGGTACGCAGGCGACGGTTGCCGAAGTGGTCGATGTCGTCGGCCTCGTAGCCCTCCTCACCGGCGTGCAGCCGGCAGAGGTATTCCACGGTGGCGACGATGTCGTCCTCGGTGAGCGTGCCGGTGGTGATCGGCACGCTCAGCTCGAGCTTCTTGTTGAACTTGTAGCGCCCGACCTTGGCGACGTCGTACCGCTTCGGGTTGAAGAAGAGGTTGTCGAGCAGGGTCTGGGCGTTCTCACGGGTCGGCGGCTCGCCAGGGCGGAGCTTCCGGTAGATGTCGAGCAGCGCCTCGTCCTGCCCGGCGATGTGGTCCTTCTCGAGCGTGGTCATCATCAGCTCGGACCAGCCGAACTTCTCGCGGATGCGCTCCGCGGACCACCCGATGGCCTTGAGCAGGACGGTGACGGCCTGCCGGCGCTTGCGGTCGATACGAACGCCGACCGTGTCGCGCTTGTCGATGTCGAACTCCAGCCAGGCACCCCGGCTCGGGATGACCTTGACGCTGGAGAGGTCGCGGTCGGAGGTCTTGTCCGGCTGCTTGTCGAAGTAGACGCCAGGCGAGCGGACGAGCTGGCTGACCACGACGCGCTCGGTGCCGTTGATGATGAAGGTGCCCTTCGGCGTCATCATCGGGAAGTCACCCATGAACACGGTCTGGCTCTTGATCTCGCCAGTGGTGTTGTTGGTGAACTCCGCGGTCACGAACAGCGGCGCGCAGTAGGTGAGGTCCTTCTCCTTGCACTCCTCGATCGAGGCCTTGACCTCGTCGAAGCGCGGAGCCGAGAAGGAGAGAGACATGGTGCCGGAGAAGTCCTCAATGGGACTGATCTCGTCGAGGATCTCCGCGAGACCCGAGCGTGCGTGCGGGTCGTCCGCCGACCGGCCCTGCCAAGCCTCGTTGCCGACGAGCCAGTCGAAGGACTCGTTCTGGATGGCGAGGAGGTTGGGGACCTCGAGGTGTTCGGTGATCCGACCGAAAGAAACTCGGCGGGGCGCGAAAGCGCTCGACGTACGACTGGTCTTCGCAGGGCGGGAAGCTGCCAAGATGCGTCCTTCCGAGGACCGGTGCTGCAGAACGGCTGGTACGCGTGCACTCCAATGACCCCACCAGAAATATCCGTAAACGGACATTTCCGAGCAGGGGTCAAGTCGGAAGGCAGCGCAAACTAGCAGTGTAGCCGAGAGGCTAACCGCTGTCCAGCCCACCCCGCAGGTCGTCGCGGAACAAGCCCTGGGACCTCGGAAAACCGGGTCGTCCGGGCCGCTCGGAACGCGACGCTCCTGCCGGTCCGCTCGGGTGTCGCGGCGGCGGTGCTGCCGTGGCACTTACCCGAGTGGCGGCCGTTGCAAGCGCGGAAAGTCTTGCTGATGTCAGCGTGCCTGGCAGGTCGGTGCCGCGTCAAGGCCCGGTTACCGGTCGGGGTGTCTTTCCCACAGACGGGCTACCGACAGACGTCACTGACCGGCCGGCACACGGGCCGTCGTACGCCCTGCTCACACCGCTGCCGTCCGGGACCACCAACACGGCGGGCGGCGATCCGATTCCGGATCACCGCCCGCCGCGACGCGGTGTGCCCCGGCTCACGTGAGCCGGACGCGCGTCAGGTGGAGCAAGGTCACTTCATGGTGACCTTGGCGCCCTCACCCTCGAGCTTGGCCTTGGCCTTCTCGGCGGTCTCCTTGTTGACCTTCTCCAGGACGGCCTTCGGCGCGGCCTCGACCAGGTCCTTGGCCTCCTTGAGGCCCAGGCCGGTCAGCTCACGCACGACCTTGATGACCTGGATCTTCTTGCCACCGTCGGCGTCGAGGACGACGTCGAACTCGTCCTTCTCCTCCTCGGCCGGGGCGGCAGCGCCGCCGGCGGCCGGGGCACCCGCGGCCACGGCGACCGGAGCGGCGGCGGTGACCTCGAAGGTCTCCTCGAACTGCTTCACGAACTCGGAGAGCTCGATCAGCGTCATCTCCTTGAACGCGTCGAGCAGCTCGTCAGTGCTGAGCTTCGCCATGTCTGGCGTCCTTTCTAAACGTGAAAACTAAGAATGTGGTGCGCCGGGAGGGCCTCAGGCCGCCTCGGCGCCCTCCTGCTCGCGCTTCTTGTCCGCCAGGGCGGCCGCCGCGCGGGCGGCCTTGGAGAGCGGCGCCTGGAACAGGGCCGCGGCCTTGCTCAGGTTGCCCTTCATCGCGCCGGCCAGCTTGGCCAGCAGCACCTCGCGGGACTCCAGGTCGGCGAGCTTCGTGACCTCGGCCGCGGAAATGGCCTTGCCCTCGAAGACACCGCCCTTGATGACGAGCTTCGGGTTGGCCTTCGCGAAGTCGCGAAGCCCCTTCGCCGCCTCGACGACGTCGCCCGAAACGAAAGTCAGCGCGGTAGGACCGGAGAACAGCTCGTCGAGGCCGGAGATGCCCGCATCGGCCGCGGCACGCTTGGCCAGCGTGTTCTTCGCGACCGTGTAGCTGGTCTCCTTGCCGAGCGTGCGCCGCAGCTGGGTGAGCTGCGAAACCGTGAGCCCGCGGTACTCGGTCAGCACGGTCGCTCCCGCGTTGCGGAAGCTCTCGGTCAGCTCGGCGACGGCCGTGGCCTTGTCGGCCCGGATCGGCTTGTCCGCCATGTCCCTCCTCTCTCGTTACTCGGAGCTGGTACCCCGCGACGAGCCGAGGCTCGACGACGGCGGCGGAGGCGTCGCGACAACGAAAAAGCCCCGGCGCAGGGCGCGCGGGGCGAGGGGCCGGGGACACGGGCACAGTCGGCGGACCGTGCGTGAACACCGAATTTCGCTTACCGCCCTGCGCGGGTCGCCCGTCGTCGCGGAACCTTCGACCGTGCCGGAGCACGGTGACCAGCGGTCTCTGGGTGGAACTACCGCACCAGGTTACGCGACCGGGCCCGCAGCGCCAAATCGCCCTCTGTGCTCCCGGTCACCGCGGCTCAGGCCCGGGTGCGGCGGGCCCAGGCGTAGCCGGTGAGCGCCGCCGCCGTCCAGAGCGCCGCCCAGCCGGTGAGCAGCAGACCGGCGCCGGTGGCGACCGGCCCGGTGACCGCCCGCGCAGTCGCCATGACCGGCGGGGCCAACCACGGCGCGACCGAGCCGGAGAGCCCCAGCACCACCACCCCGACCGCGCCGGTGACCAGCACCGCCACGCCGTAGCCGGCGCTGCGGGTCACGGCCCGGCTGGCCAGCGCGCCGAGCGCCACCGCCACGGGCAGAGCGAGCAGGTGCGCCCAGAGCCCGAGCGCCACCCCCACCAGAGCCGGTCGCTCCCCCGGCCCGGCGACCGCGGTCACCCCGCCGAGCGGCCACGGCAGCGCCAGCGCGACCACCACCACGGCGAGCCCGGCCACCAGCGCGGCGAGCAGCCCGGCAACCCGCTCCCGGGCCGGCCCGGCCACCACCCGGGCCAGCCGGCGCTGCACGTCGGGCTCGACGTCCAGCAGGATCTTGGTCTGCCAGGCCAGCACCGGGAACAGGACGACGGCGGAGACGCCGTAGGCCTCGGCCGGCCGGGCCTGGCCGCCGCCGTAGAGGACGCCCAGGACGAGCAGGCCGGCCAGCACCGGCGCCAGCGCCCGTCCGGTACGCAGGAACCCGGCCAGCCGCAGCCGGACCAGCGCGATCACCGGGCCACCTCCGGCGCCGGCCCGGATCGGCCGGAGTCCCCGGCCCCGGCGCTGGCGTCGACGTCGCCCATGGGACCGGACCGGGCCTCCTCGTCCGGGGCGGCGGCCTCGGACCCGGCGTCGGACGGACCCTGCGGCAGGACGCTGCCGGACACGCCGCCCGGGGCCGCCGCGCCGCCCGTCTGGTCGGCGCCGGGCGGGCCGGCGGAGGCCGGTGCCGGGGGCGTGGCCGGGGGCGGGACGGCGTGGTCGCGTACCCGGAGGATCTGGTGGCCGTCGGCGCGCAGGCGGGCGACGGCGGCGGCCAGCCCGGCGGCCGGCACCGCCAGCTCGACCACGGCGACGGCCGCGCCGCCGGACGGCGCCTGCTCGGTCACCGTGCCGTCCGTGACCGACCAGTGCCGGGCGCCGGGCAGCCGGACGGTCTCGCCCCGGTGGTCGCTGACGAGTACGGCGCCACCGCCGGCCAGCACCTCGCCGATGATCTCGGGGACCGACTCGCGGGCGGCGGCGTCCAGCCCCTCCCAGGGTTCGTCGAGCACCAGCAGGCCGGGCGGGCGCAGCAGCGCCTGCGCCAGGCCGACCTTCTGGGCGGTGCCCTTGGACAGCCGGGGCAGCCGGACGTCGTGGAACCGGGTCAGGCCGAGGCGCTCGACCCAGTGGCGCACCGCCCGGTCGGCGGCCGGGGCGCGGAGACCCGCGACGCGGCCCATGGCGGTCAGGTAGGCCCCGACGGTGAACGGCTGGTCGGCGGGGAAGCGCTCCGGCACCCAGCCGACGACCGGCGGCCGGTCGGCGACCCGGCCCCGGGTCGGGCGCAGCACCCCGGCGGCGAGCTGGAGCAACGTGGACTTGCCGGCCCCGTTGCGGCCGAGCACGACGGCGACCTCGCCCGGGTCGATGGCGACGTCGACCTGCCGCAGCACCCATGGGCCGTGCCGGTGATAGCGGAACCACGCGCCGTCGAGCCGCATGGGCCGAGACTGCCACAACGGGCAGACGAACGGGGCCCCGCCACGACCTGGTGGCGGAGCCCCGTTCGGGACGTGCTGGTGCTCAGGCCTCGGTCGAGGCCTCCTGCAGGTTCTTCACGATCTTCGGGTCGACCGGGACGCCCGGGCCCATGGTGGTGGTGAGGACGACCTTCCTGAGGTACGTGCCCTTGGCCGCGGACGGCTTGGCGCGCAGCACCTCGTCCAGCACCGCGGCGTAGTTGTCGACCAGCTGGGCCTCGGAGAAGGAGGCCTTGCCGATGATCAGGTGCAGGTTGGAGTGCTTGTCCACCCGGAAGGTGATCTTGCCGCCCTTGATGTCCGCGACCGCCTTGGTGACGTCCATGGTCACGGTGCCGGTCTTCGGGTTCGGCATCAGGCCGCGCGGGCCCAGGATCCGCGCGATCCGGCCGATCTTGGCCATCTGGTCGGGCGTGGCGATCGCCGCGTCGAAGTCCAGCCAACCGCCCTGGATACGGGCGACCAGCTCGTCGGTGCCCACCTCGTCCGCACCCGCGGCGACGGCCTCCTCGGCCTTCGCGCCGGCGGCGAAGACGATCACGCGGGCGGTCTTACCGGTGCCGTGCGGCAGGTTGACCGTGCCGCGAACCATCTGGTCCGCCTTGCGGGGGTCGACGCCGAGGCGCATCGCGACCTCGACCGTGGCGTCGAACTTGACGTTGGTGGTCTCCTTGGCCAGCTTGACGGCCTCGACCGGGGTGTAGAGCTTCGACCGGTCGATGACGTCCGCGGCCTTGCGGTAGCTCTTGCTGCGCTGCATTTCTGGTGACTCCTGTGGTCTCTGGCGGGCGCGCGGCGATCGCGGCCCTCCCACGAACAGATCGGGTGGAGCGGGTGCCGAGGTCAGTCGGCGACGGTCAGGCCCATCGACCGGGCGGTGCCGGCGATGATCTTCTCGGCCTGGTCGATGTCGTTGGCGTTGAGGTCAGCCATCTTCTTCTCGGCGATCTCACGCAGCTGGGCGCGGGTGACCGAGCCGACCTTCTCCTTGTGCGGGACGCCCGAGCCCTTCTGCACGCCGGCGGCCTTGATCAGCAGCCGGGCGGCGGGCGGGGTCTTCAGCACGAAGGTGAACGAGCGGTCCTCGTAGACGCTGATCTCGGCGGGGACGACGTCGCCCCGCTGAGATTCGGTCTGCGCGTTGTAGGACTTGCAGAACTCCATGATGTTCACGCCGTGCTGGCCGAGCGCGGGGCCGACCGGCGGCGCCGGGGTGGCCTGGCCCGCCGGCAGCTGAAGCGTGAACGTCTTGACGAGCTTCTTCTTCGGAGGCATGTCTCTTCCTGGGGCTTGAAACTGGGATTCTCGCCGGTCCGCGGGCGCGCACGGTCAGCACGGTGCGGACAGCCGACGTTCTAGGGTAGCGCAGCCGTCGGCCACCCTCCACGCCGAGGTCGGCGGGCGGCGAAACGGCGCACCGGCGGCCACCCCGAGAGGGCGGGCCGCCGGTGCCGACGTACGTCAGATCTTGGCGACCTGGTTGAAGTTCAGCTCGACCGGCGTCTCCCGGCCGAAGATCGACACCAGCACCTTGAGCTTCTGCTGATCGGCGTTGATCTCGCTGATCGTCGCCGGCAGCGACGCGAACGCGCCGTCGGTGACGGTGACGGAGTCGCCGACCTCGAAGTCGAGGACCTTGATCTCGGGCTTGGCCTTCTTCTGCTCGGTCTCGACCGCCGGGGCCAGCCACTTGAGCACCTCGTCGAGGCTCAGCGGCGCCGGCCGGTCGGCCCGGTCGGTCGCGCCGACGAAGCCGGTGACCCCCGGGGTGTTCCGGACGCAGGAGTAGGACTCGGCGGTCAGCTCCATCCGGACCAGGATGTAGCCCGGGAAGACCTTCGCCTGCACCTGCGACCGCTTGCCGTTCTTGACCTCGACCTCTTCCCGGGTCGGCACCTCGACCTGGTAGATGAAGTCCTCCATGTCGAGGGAGGTGATCCGGGTCTCGAGGTTGGTCTTGACCTTGTTCTCGTAGCCGGCGTACGAGTGCACCACGTACCAGTCGCCGGGCGCGTAGCGCAGCTTCTGGCGCAGCTCGGCGACCGGGTCGAAGTCCTCGTCCGGGGCCGGCTCGGTGGTCGGGAACTCCGGCTCGCTGGCGGCCTCGACCGACTCGTTGTTGGCCGCCGTCGCCACCGTGGACTGCTCGTCCGGGGTTCCGGCGGTCTCGTCGTACTCAGGCACGCTCGCTCACTTCCGTCAGTATCGCTGTCCGCAGGTCAGCTGGACTCGCCGAAGACCCACAGCACCGCCTTGGCGAAGCCGTAGTCCAGGCCGGCCACGATCGCCAGCATCACCGCGACGAAGGTGACCACCACGGCGGTGTAGGTCAGCAGCTCCTTGCGGGTCGGCCAGATGACCTTACGCAGCTCTGCCACGACCTCGCGGAAGAACCGCGCGATGCGGGCGAACAGCCCGATCCGCTCGGTGTCCTTACGGGTCTTCCGGCCCTCGGCCGGCTCGGCCTGCGCCCGCTTACGGGTCGCGGTACCGCCCCGGGAGACCGGCTCATCCGCGTCGGTGGCGTCGTCGTCGGCCACGCCGTCGACGGTCGCGTCGTCGTTCAGACGCTCGTCGCCGTCGTCCTCGCCGCGGCGCTTGCTCTTGGCCACTTCGCCCTCCGTGCGGGATATGGGGTCGCACGCCGAGCGGCGTGCGCGGCGTGTTGGTCACGCCGGCCGGACCAACCGTCCCGCGACGGGCCGCGGCCGGCGGACCGGCCAGGAGGGCCCGAGCGCCTCGGAACCACCCCACCGGTGCCACCACCACGGGCCGGACGCCGCCGGTGAGGGCGACGCGACCCACGGAACGGTCAGGCCTGAGGCGCAGGGGTGACAGGACTTGAACCTGCAGCCTGCGGTTTTGGAGACCGCTGCTCTGCCAATTGAGCTACACCCCTGTGCGGCAACTCACCTCCACCCGGACACGCTGTGCCGAGCGGGGGTCACTTGCCCCACGGCGGACCAGTGTACGGGTAGTCGTGCGACTTTCCCAACCGGTCTGCCCCTCGCGCGTCGGGCAGACCCTCAGCGCTTCGTGCGGATCAGGGCCCGGGCCTGCGACAGCACCTTCTCACCCTGGCAGGTGGCGGTGATGTCGAGCCTGGTCAGGCCCTCTTCGGTGATCTCCTTGACCACCGCGGACACCTCGATCTCGGTGCCCTCGTCGGTGTCCGGGACGACCACCGGGCGAGTGAACCGGACGCCGAAGTCGACCACCGCGTCCGGCGCGCCGGCCCAGCCGGTCACCGCCCGGCCGACCAGGGCCATGGTGAACATGCCGTGGGCGATGACGCCCGGCAGCCCCACGGCGGTGGCGACGCGGTCGCTCCAGTGGATCCGGTTGAAGTCGCCCGAGGCGCCCGCGTAGCGGACCAGGTCCGCGCGGGTCACCCGGTACGTCTGGGTGGGCAGCTCCATGTCCTCAGGCCTCCCCGCGTACGACGATCTTGGACCAGACGGCGACCACCGGCTCGCCGTCCACAGTGCTCACATCCGTGCGGGTGGTCAGGAAGCCGTGCCCGCCCCGGCTGGTGACCTCCTCGATGGTGCTCACGCACACCAGCTCGTCCCCGGCCACCACCGGCCGGGTGTACGCGAACCGCTGGTCGCCGTGCACCACACGGCTGTAGTCGACGCCGAGCGCCGGGTCCTCGACGATCTGCCGGCTCGCGGCCATCGTGACGACCACCGGGAACGTCGGCGGGGCCACCACGTCGGGGTGGCCGAGCGACCGGGCCGCCTCCGGGTCGTGGTGGGCCGGGTCGGTCGCGCCGATTGCGGTGGCGAACTCGCGGATCTTTTCTCGGCCCACCTGGTAGGGGGCGGTCGGCGGGTACGTCCGGCCGACGAAGGACGGGTCCAGGGACATGCCGCCGAACCTACACGCAAAACACGAACGCCGATCCGCCCGGTCGGGCGGCCCGGAGGCCACCCGTCAGGTGGATCGGCGTTCGAGAAAGCTGGTGCGGACCGGCAGCGCCGGTCGCGGTCAGCGGGTCTCGCGGTGGATGGTGTGCTTGCCGTCCCGGGGGCAGAACTTCTTCAGCTCGATGCGGTCCGGGTCGTTACGGCGGTTCTTGCGCGTGATGTAGTTGCGCTCCTTGCACTCCACACACGCCAAAGTGATCTTCGGCCGAACATCGGTCGCCTTCGCCACGGCGGAGTGCCTTCCTCGCTCACGGAACAACTACGGCGTGCCAGCCTACGCGCTGACGACGCGGACATGCAAAGCGGGCGCCCTGTGGCGCCCGTCCCACCGACCACCGGGGTGTACCCGGAGGACGAGAGTAGCGGTGGCCGGACTTGAACCGGCGACACAGCGATTATGAGCCGCTTGCTCTACCATCTGAGCTACACCGCCGTGGCGGGTCCAGCCGGACCCTCTGAGCCCCCTTACGGAATCGAACCGTAGACCTTCTCCTTACCATGGAGACGCTCTGCCGACTGAGCTAAGGGGGCCTACCCGATCACCCCGGGGGGTGTCGCGCAGAGGAAACAGTACACGACCGCGTCGCCGAGGTGAAATCGGATCCCCCACCTAGGCGTCGGCCCTGCTCAGGGCACCACACGCAGCCGCGGCAGCTCCCCCGCGACCACCGTCTCCGGGTCGACCTGGGCACCGAACCAGGCCTCCAGCCGCTCGTACGGCAGCGGGCGGCTGAACAGGAAGCCCTGGCCGATCTCACAGCCGATGTCCTGGAGCAGTTCCAGCGTCAGCTCGCTCTCCACACCCTCGGCAACCACCGCCAGGCCGAACTGCTGCGAGAGCGTCACCACCGCGTTGACGATCGCCAGGTCGCCCGGGTCGGTCGCCATGCCCTGCACGAACGACCGGTCCACCTTCACCTCGTGCACCGGCAGCCGGCGCAGTTGCGCCAGGGACGAGTTACCGGTGCCGAAGTCGTCCACCGAGAGGCGGACACCGAGGTCACGGAGACTGCGCAGGGTGGGTATGGGACGTTCGGTGCCGTCCAGGACGCCCGCCTCGGTGACCTCCAGGGTCAGCCGCTGCGGCGGTACGCCGTACTCGGCCAGCAGATCGCGTACGAGTGCCGGGAAGTGCTGGTCGGTGAGCGTCCGCGCGGCGAGGTTGACCGCGACGGACAGCGGCTGTTCGCCGTGGCTCCAGTCGCGGCTGCGTCGCAGGCTCTCCCGGAGCACGAACTCGGTGAGCCGGCCGAGCTGGCCGGTGTGTTCGGCCACCGCCACGAAGTCGTCCGGCGCGACAGTGCCGTGCGCCGGGTGCTCCCATCGGGCCAGGCACTCCACGCCCACCAGGCGCCGGTCCCGGAGCGTGACCTTGGGCTGGAAGTAGACCTCCAGCTCGCCCTCGTCCAGCGCCCGTTGCAGGTCGCCGGCGAGGCCGAGCCGACGCAGCGACCGCGACTCCAGCGCCGGGCTGTAGAGCTGCACGCTGCCCGGCACCGACTTGGCCGCGGTGGCGGCCAGATCGACGCGTTGCAGAAGCGCCACCGCGTCGCTGCCGTGGTCGGGATGGATGGCCACCCCGACCACCGTGTCCACGTCCACGGTGAGCGCGTCGAAGACCATCTCGTCGCGGATCTGCTCCCGGAGCTGGGCCGCCAACTCCAGGGCCGCCTCGGTGCTCTCCAGCCGGAGCGTCACCAGGAACTCGTCACCACCGGCCCGGCCGACGAGCGCCGAGGAGGGCGCGCAGGCGCGCAGCCGCTCGGCCACCTCGACGAGCACCTTGTCCCCGGCGGCGTGACCGAGCGACTCGTTGACCTGGCGGAGCCGGTCGACGTCGAACAGGAGCAACGCGACCACCTCGCCCGGCGCGCCGATCTTCACGGCCTCGGCCACCGCGGCGGTCAGCCGTCGCCGGTTGGGCAGCTTGGTGAGCGTGTCGTGGTCGGCGTCGTGCCGCAGCCGGTCGACCAGGCGCGAGTTCTCCAGGGCGACAGCGGCGTGCGCCGCCACCGTCTCCAGGAGCGCGATGTCGGCGGAGGTGAAGTGGTTGCCGTCGCCCAGGCGGTTCGCGACCTCCAGGGTGCCGATCACCACCGGGCCGGACCGCAGCGGCACGACCACCGCGTCCTTGACCCGGCGCTCCCCCAGCTCGGCCCGGAACTCGCCGTCGGTCGTGACACCGTGGCCGACCGCCACCGTACGCCGGCTGTCCCGCACCTTCTCCCGCAGCCGGTTCGGGGTCGGGGCCACATCCAGCAGCCCGGAGTCGTCGACCCGGGCGGTGAGGAGCGTCTCCGGGTGCCGGCCCTGCGCCGGCAGCCACAGCGTGGCGTATTCGGCCTGCATCAACGCACGCGCCCGGCCCAGCAGGGCGTCGGCGAGCGTCCCGCTCTGACCGCTCTCCACCACCGCGCGTGTCAGCTCGTACAGGTCGGTCAAGGTGCGGTGCTGGCGGAAGAACAGCGCGTACGAGCGGTAGACGAACGCCAGCCCCGCGCCGAGCACGGCGAGCAGGAGCAGGGACCACCAGGTGCTGCGGACCAGGATCAGCACGATGAGGCCGACGGACACGTTGATCGCCGCGGTGAGCAGCGCAGTCCGCGCGCTGCGGATCACGCCCCGCCCGGTCTGCCACCCGTGCAGCAGGATGTGCACCGCCATCACGCTCGCGATGCTGACCACCATGACGACGCTGACGGCGGCGAAGATGCTGAGCCAGGTGCGCGGGCCGACGGTGGTCATCGGCGGCATCGCCTGGAGCAGGAGCACCGCGAGCGAGGTGCCGGCGGCGGCCCGGGCGACGTTGAACCAGACCTTCGGCGCCGAGAACCGGTGCCGGATGTGCGTCACGAGCGTGGCGAGCGTGTAGATGAGCACCACGGTCAGCGGCGGCAGGAAGAACAGCGCCAGCACGAGGGGCAGCTCGGTGAGCGTGACGCCGACCGACTGCCGGCGGACGACCAGGCTCAGCAACGGCAGGCCGGCCAGGATCATCAGGACGAGCAGGAGCGCCGCCTGCGGCCACTTGCCTATCGGGTCGTCCGCGATCAGGCCGGTCACCACCGTGCAGGCGACCGCGATCAACGCCACCGGAGCCGTGATGATCCAGGCGTCCTCCGACGAACGCCGCCGGGACGGGTCGCGACCGGTCATCCCGCTCCTCCGGGTAGGGCGCGTCGCCTCGTCACCGAAGCGACCTCTCGGTCAGCCGGCGCGAAGCGCGCCGGCCGACCGAGCCGAATGCGTGCGGGCCGGGAAACCGGGTTACCCCGTCACTGCCACACGAAGTCCGCAGTGCGCACCCCTGTATCGATACCGAAGTCGACACCGCTGGCGCCGCCGACGAGCGCGGCGAGAACGAGAAGCGAGCCAAGCAGCCGGCCCAACCTTCGACCAGACATGATTGCTCCCGTCGAGAGAATTTCAGAGATGCTGGAGGTTCCACGATCGTGCCACACGGCGCGCACGCACAAAAGGCGTGCGCACGGCACCCGGGGGCGCTGAACAGAGGAATCATCCGTTCGTCATCCCGCCCCCGGCCCTCCGGCCCAGTATGAGGTCACGATCAGCCTCGACGCCGCCACGGAAGGCGCGCACAGCGACTTCAGTCGTATACCTCACGTATCGCCTGATTCCCCCATCAGGGCTCGACACCACTCGCGCGCGGCCGCTGCGGCCGACTCGCCCGCCTCGGCCATCTACTCCCGGGACAGCCTCCACCATCATCGATGCCTGAGACAAGGTTTCACGTCGCGAGAACCGAGTCAATCATCAGTCAGGCATCCCCGTGCCCGGCGGACCAGCTTTCGCGCGAGCAGCCGCTCGCCCCATACGTCGATCATCTGCTCGAGGCGACAGCGCAGGAACGGCGCCAGACAACGACAACGGCCCTCGATCAGCATTCCTGCTGGTCAGGGGCCGCATCTGCACCTGGTGGCGGGTAGAGGATTCGAACCTCTGTAGCTTTCGCGACGGATTTACAGGGCATCGGCGATCTCGCCAGGGGCAGCCCTCCTGAGCTGCCTTTTCTCCGCGTCGGCCCACCCTCTCACGCTCGACCGCCCACCATCTGCCCACGCCCACGCGGGCGGGCAGCTCAGTCGTCCGCTGGCATCGGCCAGACGTCCCGCGAGTCGTTGAACGCCTGTCCCTGCGGCCGCTCGACCGTCAGTGACCTCATCCGGTGCGGCAGAGATGTGACCCCACCCCTCAGAGATGCGACCGCGCGTGGCACCGACCACCAGAGCCAAGCCGCCAGGTACCAGACAGCGGCGACCGCCGCCAGGCCCAGCGCCATCAGCACCAAACACGCGAACGCCAGTTTGAAGATCACTCAAGCATTCTCGCCCAGCGTGGCCGGGCAGGCTATCGATGAAAACGCGGTGAATCATCCGAGCGCGCTGCCGATCTTGTCGTTCATAGTGTCGTCGCCGCCGTCGATGCAGTTGGCGTAGACGCGGAGCAGGACGGCGACGCCGTGGCCCAGGCGCCGGGCGACCTCGGTCGGCGGGACGCCGGCATTCAGCCAGAGCGAGGCCGCCGCGTGCCGCAGGTCGTAGGGACGCCGGACCAGCGGCGAGGCGACCTGCGAGTCCGTCAGAGCCTCCTCCCGGGCGAGTTTCCACCACCGGTCGTAGACCGACTCGGACAGCGGACCACCGTGCAGGCCCCGGAAGAACCGACCGTCCGGGCCGACCCCGTGATTCTCGACGTGCGCGCACAGCAGCTCGACGAGCCGGGGCGGGATCGGGACGGTCCGAGTCTCGGCTCTCCCCCGGTGCTTGAGTCCGCGCCGCTCGTGGGAGCCGCCGTCATCGGTCCAGTGCGACCCGGCGCGCGGCGAGGTGCCGGCGAGCACCAGGCGGCCCCAGCGATGTTCGATCTTCTCGTGGTCGCAGGACCGGGAAGGCTTGACCGCCGCCAGGTCGTCGAAGTCGGCCCCGCAGTCGGCACACCGGCCGGCAAGGTCGCAGTCTTCCCGCCGTAGGTCTGCGGCTTCCGAGGGACGCATGCCCGCGTAGTAGAGGCAGCCGAAGAACGCGGTGACCTTGTCGGCCCGTTTGCCGAGAGATTTCACCGCCTCCAGCAGGGTGGCGACCTGCGCCGGGTTTGCCACCACCCGCCGGTCGATGGACTGCGCGACCTCGGGAGCCGTCCACTGCACCCGGTCGACCGGGTTGGAGTCGATCAGCTCCAGCTCGACGGCGTACCCGAGCACGTTGTAGAAGGTGGCCCGCTTCCGCTGGACGGTGGAGGCAGCCGCGGGCTTGCCGTCGAGGCGTACGCAGAGGCTGTCGAGGACTCGGCGGACCATCGCGGGTGAGTCCAGCTCGACGACCGGCAGGGACGCGGTTTCCAGCCAGGCGAGGGCCGCCGCGTGCTCGGTGGGGATCTCATCGGACCAGCGGCGCGGGTTGAGGCCGTAGAGGTACAGCGCCTCGCGGAGCAGGGCGTCAGCCGGTCTGCCCCGCTTGGCCGGGCGGGTCAGGGTCACCGTGATCGAGGTCAGCGCCTCGACGATCGACCGCCGGGTCTTGGCCGCCGCCCGGGGCCACTTCATCTCGACGTACGCGCGGCTGTGCGCGTACCAGGTGGTGGGGTTCTTGGTTCTGGCCTCGGAGACCGGGCGGCCGGTGGCCGGGTCGAAGGGCTCCCCCGCGTTGGCCGCCTGGACCAGCTCGGCGCGGAACGAGTGCGCCAGGGCTTTGGTACGGAACATGTCCTCAAAGCGCTGGCCGCTCACCGCCCAGCGGACCCGCCAGGGCCGAGCCTTCCGGTCGGCGCGCTTGCCGATCTCCCAGATCTGGACCTCGTAGCTCTTCATGCGGCGTCCTGCTCCAGCTCACCGAGCCACCGACCGAGCGCCGACCGGCGGACCCGAAGCTGCCCGTTCGGGAGCTTGATGACCCGTGGCCCCTTGCCGGTCTGCCGCCAGTAGAACCAGGTCGAGCGCGGTACGCGCAGCTCGGCGAGCACTTCCGGCACGGTCAACAACTCCTCGTTCACTGCGTCCCCTCCCCGTCGTGCTGTGCGCTGTGCTGAGTTGCCGAGAGATCTGTGGACCCCTGCGCGGCGCGGTCCTTGGCGGCGAGCAGTTCGGCTCGCCAGCGGGCGCGTTCGCTGATGGAGCGCATGAGCCGGTGGGTCAGCGGGCCCACGTCGGGGTCGTCGGGTCGGGCGAGTTCCCAGGCGTGCCGGATCCGTTCGGCGGTGGCGCCCTGGTCGTCGACGAGCTGCCCGGCTGCGCCGCTGTCGGTGGTGGCACCGAGCAGGGCCCGCACCCAGGCCCGCGCGTCGTGCTTGTGGTCGGCGAGGGTCTTGCCGGACCAGTCGCGGGAGATGAGGATGCGCCGGCCGCCGATGCCGAGGGTGTCGCGCTGGTGGACCTTGCCCTTGCAGCGGCCCGGCTTGAGCTTGGCGTGTGCCTTCTTGGGCTGGACGCCGTAGAGCAGCCAGTTGGCGCATCGCTCGGTGCAGGGTGTGAGCTGAAGTTGCTGCCAGAGCCGGTCGAGGTGCTTGCGTTGCCGGTCGGTGGTCGCCTTGTGGCAGTCGCCGGTGTGCTTGGTGATGTACTTCGTGACGTACCGGATGGTCCGTTCGGCGTCCTCGGTGCCGGGCATGACGCCGCGGGCGTCGACCTGGGCGCCGAAGCGGAGGACGTGCACCGGTTCGGCGTCCGGGTCGTCGTCGATGGCGTCGAGGGCTTCCGTCCAGGTGGTCAGCGGCTCCCGGGTGTCCGGGTCGACCCACGCTGACGTCTGCTCGTCCCAGACGGGAAGCCGGTCGAGGGTGTAGCGCTGGACGTTGACCG
Organism: Micromonospora sp. LA-10; assembly: GCF_051853095.1. Taxonomy (NCBI): domain Bacteria; kingdom Bacillati; phylum Actinomycetota; class Actinomycetes; order Micromonosporales; family Micromonosporaceae; genus Micromonospora; species Micromonospora sp. LA-10. The sequence continues at coordinate 4,396,811 of NZ_CP195710.1, read as the reverse complement.
TCGGCCACCACACCTGGTGATAGGTGGCCGCCGCGACGGTGCGCAGGACGTCTCGGGGGATGGTGCCCCGGATGGCGAAGTGGGCGTGTGGGGCGAGCCGGCGTTGCGGCTCGACGCAGCCGGCGTACTGGACGTTCCAGCCCTCGCAGCGGCGCAGGTTCTGCCAGAACCGGTCGAGCAGCCGCGGGAAGTGCACGGCGTCCCAGGCTGCTCGGCGGTAGTCGTACCGATCGGGGCTGACCGGGGTGCCGTCGGGGCGGACCGGGCCGTACGAGTCGAGGGTGAGCGTAAGCCACATCGATGGCCGGTAGGTCGAGCCGTCCGGGGCGGTGTAGGTCTTACCAACGGTGCGCCGCTCGACCTTGCGCCGGGGCAGCTCGGGCGCGTCCTGACGCCGCTTGGTGGAGCGCTTACGCCGGCGGCCGGGCTCCTCGTCCTGGTCCTCGTCGACGCTGGCGTGGGGTGGACCGACGCGCCCGCGCAGGCCCTCGGCGGCGATGGCTTCCTCTACCTCGCGGATCGCCTCGTCGAGGTCGGTCACCTGGTCCCACTGTGCGGCGCGCACGGCCTCGTCGCGGGAGAACTCCAGGTGTGCGCGGAAGAGGATCAGGGACTTCTGTGCCTCGGTCGCGGGTTCGGGGCCGGGTAGCGGTTCGTCGTCGCGGTGCCAGCCCTCGCGGATCTGGGCTTGGCGTAGCCGGCGGTTCTTCTTGGCGCAGGGCGCGCACCTGTCTTCCCGGGTCGCGCCGCAGGGCAGGTCGATGACTTCGGTCAGGCCGGTGTCGAGATCCGTGCGGCGCATGGCGAGAGGGCGCACGCAGACGCCGTACTCGGCGGCGATTTCCTTGAGCACGTCGACCGAGCGGGGCAGCGCCATGCGGGCCGCCCGCGACCCCGGCCGAGGAGCAGCAGCCGGGGTCGGGGCGGCGGAAGCGAGGCCGGGCAGGGTGGGAGCGGTCATCGGATGATCCCGACGACCTGGGGTCGGTTGGGCTGGACGACGCCGAGCGGAGGCAGCACCGCGGCCGGTGCCGGGCGGACCGCCGGAGCGGGCGCGGTCGGCTGCTGGGGCTCGGGCTCGGTGACGACTTGCTCGGGAACCTCGTAGGTCCAGTCGACCGGCGGTTGATCCGGTTCGGGTGCCGGGGCGGGTGCGCTGGACAGGACGACCTTGACCAGGGCGAGGAACGCCAGCGACGGCACGGCGGCCACGATCCAGCCCCACACGGACGGTTCGGCTTCCGCGACCTGGGCGGCGAGGGAGAGCAGGGCGAACGCGACCAGGAGCACGCCGACCAGGCCGACCGGGCGACCGGCGCGACGGCGGGCGCGGATCTCCAGGCCGAGGTAGATCGCCATCAGCTCGACGGCTACCGCGTTGGCCCAGCCGATCCAGTCGGGCTGGCCGTGGGCCACGGTCAGGTCGTGGACGTGGGTGAAGGCGGCGGCACCGGCCATGGTCCCGATGGCGATCAGGATCAGCACCCGGACGCCGGACTCGGCTCGATGGCGGATCATTCGAAGTCGCCCTCCGGGATGCGGATGGTGACGGTGATGCGGATGCGCTGCCCGTCGAGGTCGTCCCGACGGCGGACCATGTGCGCCAGGCCGTGCAGCGCGGCGGCGAGCCGGTCCGGGGAGCCGTCCAGGTCGATGTTCAGCGGCTTGATGCGGTGTGTGCCGAGGAAGAAGCGCTTGAGGGACATCGGGACTACCTCCGGTCCGGGGTGACGCGAGTACGGATGTGGTCGGGCGGGTCGCCGAGGGAGGCGACCGCTTCGGAGAGGCAGCGCCACAGCGCCCACGCCTCGTCGGGGGTCAGGTGCATGCGGCGCCGGCCACCGCCGACGGCGAGATAGACCGGGTACGGGTCGGGCCGGTCGGGGTCGACGCGGACGGATACCGCCGTGCTGCTCGCGCCGTCCGGGTTCGGTGCGCGGAGCCGGTAGAAGGTCGGGGCGGTCACCGCGACTCACCCCCGTCGGCGTCGAGGATGTTGCGCAACGCGTCGGGCAGCAGTGGCCCGCGACGCTGCCGGGGCAGGGCCGGCCGGACCGGTTCCGGTGTCGACTCGCGGCCGACCTGGGCGAGGATGTCCGCAGCGTCGGCCGGAGCCGGGTATTCGCGGGCGAGATCGCGGATGTGGTCGTCGGTGACGTACGAGAAGCGGACCCGCATCGGTTCTGGGGTGCCGTCGAGGATCACGTACCCGACGCCCTTGGCCCAGCGGGGCATCTGGTCGGCCAGGGCCCCGCGGTTGCGGGCGCCGTCGCCCAACACGAGGTCGACCTGTGACGCCTCGGTCAGGCCGAGCGCGATGCGAGTCGGGAACAGGTCCCGGAACGGCAGCACCTCCTTGCGGGGGTCCTGCAACGCGGCCACCACCAAGACGCCGACACCGGCACCCTGCGACAGCAGCAGCCCGAGCGAGCCGGCGATGCGCTTACGCAGCTCGACGTCTTGCAGGTACGCGGTCAGCGCAGCCATTTCGTCGATGACGACCACGACCAGGGGGTCAGCCTCGGTCGGGGTATGCACCCGGACCCTGCCAGCGAGCCGGGTCTGTCGCTCCCGCATTACGGCCACGGCCTCGTCGAGGAGATCTGCCATTGCCTCAAAGGACTTGCAGGCGAACCGGGCGAACAGCGGCCGGCCCATTGCGAACTCCATCCCGCCCTTGGGGTCGATCACCCAGAGCCGGACCAGGCCGGAGGTGATGCCGCCGGCCAACGCGCGGACCAGCGACCAGAGCACCGAGCCCTTGCCGGACCGGGTGGCTCCGCCGATGAGGACGTGCGTGGCGAGCAGGTGCAGGGACCAGGTGCCCAGGTCTTCCCGCCGGGCCAGCGGCAGCGCGGTGAAGTCGGGGACGGCCGCGGCGTCGAACGGTGCCACCACCGGTCGCAGAGCGTCGGTGCGGACGAGGACCAGGTAGACCACGGTCGGCCGGTCCCGGAGCCGCACCCGGTCCACCAGCCGCAGCAGCAGCGCCAAGTAGCCGCTACGGGTCGGCGGGTCGTCGGGCCGCTCGGAGTAGACACGGGCGTGCCTCCGGCCGAAGGCGTACGCGAGGTTCGCTGTGACCTGTTGGAAGTCGGCCGGGGTCTGCCCGCGGACCATGCGGATGGTCAGCACATCGAGGGCCTGATCCGAGCGCACGCGCAGCAGCTCGGGCAGGACGGCGCGACGGTCGTACGTCTCGGCCAGGCCGCAGAGGGTCATGGCCTCGTGCCACGCCCGCCGGTAGACGAAAACCTGACGGAACCGGCCGAGCAACGGCCCGCCACACCACCGCCACCAGGACGCCTCATTGCGCCACCGCCACAGAGCCGCGACCGCCGACGCCAGGACCAGCGGCACGACCAGGCCCGCCCAGCCGTAGTCGGCGTAGAGGACGACGGCGAGCACGACCAAGCCGACGGTGACCGGGTGGCGCAGGCACCACCAGCAGCCCCGGGCGAGCCAGCGCAGCACCATGCCGAGCACGACCGCCCACATCGGCAGGACGAACCGCTTCGGCCGGATCACCAGCAGATCCCCGGCGGTCGTCAGCACTACCTCGCCACGCGGCCGGCGCATCATCGCGCACCCCGCAGCGACACGAACCGACCCGACGAATCCCGGACCGAAGGGAACGAAAGAACGAGCTGCCCGACGCAAAGCGGGCAGCGGTCAGCCGCCCCGCCGGAAGGGTCGAACCGGGACTGACACACGCCGCACCGAGGCTGAGCCGGGGCAGGCGAACGCCTACGCTTGGACACGTCACTACCTCTCTCGACAGAGCAGGGGGAAGAGACAGAGGGCGGGGCTGCCGTCCGCCAAGACCTGACAGCCCCGCCCCCACCTGATGCGGCTACGCCGCCGCCTTCTTGGTCACGCCCGCCGGAGCGCGCATGCCGGTCGCGCGCAGCGAGTACGCCATCCGGTTGTTGTTGGTCACGTACGGCGTGACCGTCATGCCGTCGAACTCCACCGCCTCGAACGGGGCACCCGTCGGGGGCACCGGCTGGTAGTCGGCCGAGATCTTGACCGTCGTCTCCCGAGACCGCTTGCCGAGCTCCGGGTCCAGGTCCATCACGCGGACCTGCCACACCCGCTGGCCGGTCAGTTTGTCCTTCGCCGGGCTACGCCGGCCGGTCTTCTCGTCGTAGTCCTCGACCTCACCCAGGGACTCGGGGACCAGGGCGCATCCCGCCGGGAACACGTCCTCACAACGCACGGCGAACCTCGTACCGCCACGCAGAGCCATTGCTCAACCTCCAGGTTGTTGGCATGTCTGCCAAGTTGAGACTCCAAGGTAGACGTCACTTGGCAGACAAGTCAACAACCCCCTCACCCACGCCCGTTTCACGCCAGAAGTGGCCTATGCCCCGCTTGCAATGACGGGCTGAAATTAGGAGATGGACACCAGAGGCGCCGTGGATCTAGGGCTTCGCATTAGCGAGGACCAAGCTCAAGCCCATACCCGCCGCTCCAGAAATTTTCCACTACAAGCAATTGCAGGACTTGCTGCCCTCCTGCTCGGCGGCGCAATAACCCTTTACGCTTGGAATGAATATTCCAGATCCACCAGGAACCCTCCGCCACTACAGGTGAACGGCTTTGCCATTTTTTACGTACCTCGCGATTCGGAAGACGTAAACCTGAAAATTCTACGGAGGGACGACTCTGAAATGGGCGAATTAGTCACCTATCGAGTGAACTTCCGCACCCCCTCCAAGTCTCGCTGCGCTCCATTTCGACTGCTGCTATCAGCGGACGCTCAACTAGACCTGTCTAGCCAAACAGGAATTGATCTCGCCGTCGGCACAGTCCCCCTGCGCCGAACCGTGGCAGGGGTGCGCGAGGCATACTCTTTGCCGGCACAGGCAGTTAGAGGCAATGCATGCAAAGAGGGCAGCCCGGGGGCCCCCGAGGAATTTATGGGACAAGTCTCCGGCCGACCCCTGACCCCATGGGTAACAAGGTCAGACGCCCTTACCACCGTCAAGGCACCCGCCCTATATCCCGCAGAAGCAGACCGCACTAGACGCTCTCTCGGAGATCTTGCCTCCCGCCGACCCAGCCTTGGGCTAAGCATAAAAGGAAGCCTTCAAGAAGTCGAACTTACGCGAATACCACCTGGGTACAGGGTAGACGCAGCCTCAGCCAATTTGTCAACGTCAGAGAACGGTCTCGAATGGCGCTCGTCGTCCGCAAGGGCTCTAGAAGTATGGGCTACGCTCGCATCCTCATCCGAGGATCGAATACGTGAGTCTCGCCTATTCATAGCGGGTGCACTGATAGGCCTAGCCGCCAGTCTAGCATTTTGGGGCATTGACTACCTAATTCCCACTCTCGCCAATTTTCCGACCCGCAGACGACGCCGATTGATGAGGCACGAGCATTCACGGGATTAGCTGATCCACGCCTGGGTACATGCAACTCATGGCAGTGGGTCGAAGGGAAAGCCTTGATAAGGATCATTCACGCCCACCTGGCGTGGACGACAGGACGGTTGAAGCGTTAGGTGAGTTGAGCAAGGCCCTGGAGACGGTCCACCGCGTACGAGGCCACCTGTATTCGGCGCACCAGCTCGTAGGCGGCGCGGACCTCACCCTCGACCGGGTGGTGAAGCTGCTCCGGGAGGCCGGTCACGACGAGACGGCCGACCGGGTCGAGCATGAGCTCTTGGGACGCAACCTGCTACCTGGCCGTTGGACCTTCCAGATCATGGAGGAGTTCGATGATGGCTACTACGCCGCGTTCCAGGAGATCGAGCGGGACGCACGGGAGAAGCTAGCCGACGGTCGGCGGCACATCTACGAAGCGGAAATGAAGGAGCGGCGACGTACCCACGGCATGCCGGGGCACGAGGCTAAGCCAGAGGAGTGAGGGGGAGACCGTTCGGCAGCATCGAGGCCAGGGCGTTGGCTCTGGCCTCGATGATCCTCATTCGAGCCTGATACTCGGCCGGTTCGCGATGCGCGGCCTGGCTGGTCACCTGACCGGGCCATTTGCGGTAGAGCAGGCCGTACTCCCGGGTGAAGTAGCCGGCGCTGACGGCGCTGGCAGCGAGCAGCAGGCCCGTGTCCTCGGAGGCGGGGAGCGCCATCCAGCCGCCCAGGGCGAAGACGAGATCCCGCCGTAGGCACAGAGTCGCCGGGTGCACTGATGCGCGGTAGTCGTTGGCTTGCCAGAACGACAGGACCTCACCGCGGTCGACGACTCCGCCATCTGGGTCCTTGTCCCATCCGGCGGTCGATCCGTCGGGCAGCAGGTCGAGTACCCGCGAGGTGGTCCAGCCGATGTGCGGGTGCGCGTCGAACGCGGCGATGTCTCGGGCGAGCGCGCCGGGTGCCAACTGGTCGTCAGCGTCCAGGACCTTGATGAGGTCACCGGAGACCCGGGAAAGGGCGAGGGTACGGGCGACGCCAGGCCCACCGGGACGGCCGGTCCCGAGACTGATCCGGGGATCGTCGGGCAGCACGTCAACCAGGGCGCCGGTCTGCCCGTCCTCCTGGACGAGCCATTGCCAGGCCCACCCGGCCGGCATTTCCTGCTTGGCCAACGACTCGTAGGCGCCAGCAAGGTGCTCGATGCTGGGCGCGTGGACCGGAGTGATGACCGAGACGAGCTGCGTCAAGTCTTCCACCGCTGGAGCTTGTGGGAGTAGAAAAGCTCCGTCCGGTCACCCGGCATCACCACGTCGGCAACCTCGACGACCCGGCCCGTGGTGTCGACCGAGGTCTTCCGCACGGTGAGCACGGAGACGCCCGGGTCGATGTCCAGAAGTTCGGCCTCATCCGGGGACGGCGGACGCGCCCGGATCTCGTCATCGATCCGGTCCAGCTCGATGCCGAGCGTGTAGAGCTGGTGCTGCGTGCCGCCGGGCCACGGTTCCTTGCTCTCGTCGAGCAGCTCCGGGTTCGCAGCCACCAGGTCGTACGGCAGATAGGAGTACGACACGGTCAGCGGCGCGCTCTCGCGGCGGGAGGACGTCCAGTAGACGCGGCGCAGCAGCGGCGTACCCGGCTCAACCTGCAAGGCCGCCGCCATCTCCGCATCCGCCTCCACCCGCGAGTACTCGGCGTGGAACTTCAGGTCGTCAACGGTCAGGCCGGTGTCGTGCTCGGTGGCGCCGGTCTTCAACCGCTCGGCCTCGTCGAGCAGAACCCGGTCCTTCTCCCACTGATACCGCTCGCTGTTGCGACGGCGTACCCGCTGCCGAGGTGCCCGGACGTAGGTCCCGCGCCCCTGTTCGGCCCGGACAAGGCCCCATTCTCGGAGCTGCCGGATGGCGTTGCGCACGCTGGTACGGGAAAGGCCGGACGACTCGGCCAACTCAGTCTCGCTCGGCATGAGGGTGCCCGGGGCCATCTCTCCGGCCATGATCTTTACCCGCAACTCCTCCGCGAGTTGCAGGTAGCGAGGGCGCCAGTCCCGGCCATGCACACCGGTCACCGTACCCCCTAGACGTTCCAACGTCTGCCAGGTGGTCCCGCCGGCGGGCCGCTCGGGAACCGGTGGGACCGTTACCGCTGCTCGCGGCGGCTGCCCACGACGTGGGCCAGGAGTACGGGGAACGGCCACGCGCCGACGGCTGCCCGGGTTCATCACGCCTCCCCCGTCCAAGGACGCCGGCTGACCGGTGCCCCCATCACCTCACGGGCACCCGTCAACTCGTCGATCAACCGGTCGAGTTGCGCCGCCGAGAGAAGCACGGTCTGCGTCGCGCCGTAGCGGGTCGCGTCCAGCTTGACGGCCAAGTCGCGACGCGCGAACCGGTCGATGAGTAGCTGAAGGCTGACCCAGCCGGTTCGCTCCCGGCCGATGGTGGCGATGAAGCCACGGTGCATCGGATCGTTCGGTCCGCAGCCCCGGCACCATCCCGGACATGTGACCGACGGGACCGACCGCGGGGCGCTCTCGGTCATGGACAGGCCCTCACTCATCGCCAGCTCCCCGGTCGCCGCCGGCTTGCTTCAGGAGACCGCGCAGATGCTCGACCAGTTGGGCCACCTGGGGTAGCGACAACTCCGCCCAGCCGTTCCCCGCCCGGCACGTGGCGTGCACGGCGACCAACGGCGCCAGGGCGTCAGCACCGATGAGGTAAGTGACGACGGCTCCGCTCGACCGGATGTCACCAACCCGGAGCATTGGGCCTCGGTGACGCCGGGCCATGTGTGCCATCAACGGCGGCACCAGATGGCCGCAGCGATCCGGAACGCACCAGCTCGGGTGACTCGTGATCTCGGTCGCCTTGTTCGTCCGCCTCATCGCCACCGCCCACCATTGCCTCGGTAGGACTGCGCCAGCGTCATCAACGGCGCGTAGCGCAACGTAGGCAACTCCCGAGTCGGTACCCCAGCCCACCAGTACGTCGGCGCGGCATTGGTTGGCGTGCGCCGCATTGGCGAGACGTGGCTGTCTGCGACAACAGCCCGCGAACGCCTTGAGGACCACCAGGACGAGAACCAACCGCGCCGACGATGAGAGCCGGACATCGCACCTCCACAGGTAGGCGGGGACCGGTGGCCAGCTACGGGGGAATGCAGCCGGCCACCGGCCCGGATGAAGGCACGGCGCACCGTCCGACACAGACGGGTCGGGTATCGCCGAGCCAACTTGTACGCGCGGCTACCGCAACCGGTCCGACAGGACGCCGCGCATCAGGTGCGACCAGGGCCGGCACGACACCACCCCTGATACGAACCGTCACCCTGGCCGCACACCGGGAAACGTACCTACAAGTGGACGTGTTGTCTATACGTCGAACCGGGTTACTTGGTTGACACTTGGTAAGACAAGTGCCAGGTACCGTGAGCGGGTGCCCACCCCGCACTATGGCCAGCCCCGCTACCGCGTCATCGCCAACGAGCTGAGACGACGCATCGAGAGCGGAGCTATCCCGTCGGGCAGCCTCTTGCCGGCGGAGAGCGCGCTTACCGCCGAGTTTCGGGCAAGTCGCGGAACAATCCGCCAGGCCATCGCCGTCTTGCGGGATGAGCGCATGGTCGCGACCGAACACGGCCGCGGCACATACGCCAACCCATATCGCCCAGAGGACGGACCAGCCAAAGGACCCGAGGTTGAGACACGAGAGCGCCAGGTAGCGGCGGATCCGGAACTTGCGGCGCTTTTCGCTGTCGAGGTAGGTGCGCCCCTGGTCGAACAGCAGAATGTCACTCTGATGAATGGAGCTATCGGAGCCGTCGTCAGGATCTACCGGCTACCAGGAGCGACGCGGTAGGTCCCTCACGAACCGTCGATACCTCTTCAAGGCGGCCCGACAAGCGGGCCGCGCCGCCGCCACGACGCGCGGCCCGGCCCCTTTGCGTTGCGCCAGGGCCCGGACCACGTCAAACGCCCGTCGGCTGGCGCCGAAAGCGGGGAGCCCGACCGGGCCGCAGAAGAACGACAGCCCATTGACGGGTGAGGGTGGGCCGGCAGCCGGCCGGGCCGCGCGGCCACGAGCCCGCGCGGCGCACGGGAGCGCACGCCGGGTCCCGTCGGCGAACTGGCTGCGGTCACGGGGTTTCGGTTAGTGCGCCTCCGGCGGGGGCGCAACGACTACAGGATGACCCACGCACCGTCCACGCGCTGCGGTCCGTGGGTGGTTGCGCAGGCCATCCCGCCAGCCGTCGACCCAGGCGACCACCGCCCGACCCGCCAGCGTCCGCACAAGCCGTCAAGGCCCGCTTGACGTGGCGGGCTGGCGGCCCGCTTCCTAGCCGGGCGGGTCGGCGGCAGACAGCGAGGATGGCGCCTTATCGGTCAAATACCTCATGTGGCGGCGAAGGTCATCTGATCAGAGTGACCATGCCCGCTCGCCGAGTGAGATCGTCCTGGTGGAGTCAAGTACGGCCCCTCGGTGACCCGACGTCCTCGTCCTCGACGACTACGGTGTACAGGTCGACTCGCGGCAGGTCGGCCTAGTGACCGAGGCAGGGGATGCATGAATGAGTAGTAGGTTGGCGCTGACCTGGATGAATCAGGACCAAGCGCTGTTGCCCGATGGCAAGGGCGGTTACGACTGGGTGAAGCGAGACGACCCACGGGTAACTGAGGTGCGACTCCTTGAGGAGACCGCCGCAGTAGGGGACGTCGCGGGAACTCCGGCCGACAACCTATTAATCATCGGCGATGCACACGATGCCCTTCGCGCTCTGAACCGGACGCCCGAATACGCCGCAGAGTACAAGGGCAAGATCAAGCTTGTCTACATTGATCCGCCGTTTAACACGCGACAAGCCTTCGAGCAGTACGACGACAACTTCGAACACAGTGTATGGCTCACGATGTTCCGCGACCGAGTCCGCGAGATCGCTCGGCTAATGGCAGACGATGGGATCATCTGGGTTCATCTCGATGACGCCGAGGTTCACCGCGCCCGTCAAGTGCTGGATGACGAACTAGGCATCGGCTCGTATCTAGGGACTGTCGTTTGGCAGAAGGCCGATGGCCCCCGGAACGATCTGCCCAATTTCTCGACCGACCATGACACTCTGCTCGTGTACGGCAAAACTGCGAAAGCCAAACTGAACCGGAGCGCTCGCGACGAAGCCCTTAACTCAATATATAAGTCTCCGGACGGCGATCCGCAACCATGGTACGACGGCGATCCAACGGCGCCTTCGGCTCACCGTAACCAGACCTGGGTCTATGCCATCCAGTCGCCCATCACTGGCGAGCTTCTGTACCCCACGAACGGCCGATGCTGGGCGACCAAGCAGGAAACGGTGTTCGCCGCGATGTCCGAGTATGCGTCCTACGAGCTGCGGCTACTAGATGACGACGTGAAGCGTGCGAGGATCTGCGGCGTAACAGTGGACGAAGTCAGAAAGGGCGTTCCGGCCCTCATGCTTACTGTCCCGCTGGACGAAGCCCGAAGGAGCGCCGAAAAGCGCAAGGCGTCGGGAATCTGGCCGGAATATATCTTACGCCCCAAGGGCACCCTGGGACGTAAGCGACCTCAGCCAAACACGGGATCTAACACCCGCACAATGTGGTTCAACAATGAGGTGGGCCATAACCGGGAAGCAAAAGCTGAAATCAAGGCACTGTTCCCTGGGGTCAGCCCGTTCGCGACCCCGAAACCCGAGAGGCTGCTGAGGAAGATCATAGAGGTATCGACTCAGCCGGGTGAGATCGTGCTTGATTGCTTCGCTGGTTCCGGTACGACCGCAGCTGTCGCCCACAAGCTTGGTCGCCGCTGGGTAGCAGTCGAGGGCATTGAGTCGACAGTTCGCGATTTCACATTTCCACGGCTCACCAAGGTCATTGACGGTTCAGACCAAGGCGGCATCTCCGTGTCCAAGTCGCGTATCCCCTTGGTCGAGCTACCTACAGACGTAACCGTGGCGGCCCTCGACGACGCGCGGAAGGTAGTACAGAAGCTACTGGATGCGGGCATCATGGATGTGGATCGCGATGCCGTCCTCGAACTTGTGCGGCAGATGCGAACGAAGCCAGTCCGCAACCAGATCTGGGCGGGCGGTGGTGGGTTCCGAGTTCTCAGCGTGGCACCCCCACGCCTATCCGTCGAAGGTGAACTCGTTTTCCTCGCCAGCCTTTCTCCCGAGGAGCTTAGCCGGTATGTGGCCGCCCAGCTCGGCTACACGCTGACTCCAGACCGGAGGGGAGTCGCTGGCGTCAAAGGCCGCGATGCGCTCATCGTTGTGGCCGGGGTGATCGACGAGGAGATCGTGCACTACGCGGTTTCACTGACCAACGCTGACGAGACGGTCACCATCGGAGGCACAGCTCTGCACCCGCGGTCAACTCTGACCCTTGCCGCGCTTCGTCCCGGCTCGCGGGCCTTCAAGGTGCCGGACGGAATCATTAAGCGATCGAAGGTGACCCGATGAGCTGGATTGAGTACGACGTTCAGTTGGTTGAAGCCATCAGTGCACGTCTAGATCTTCGCAGCCCGAACCGTCGTGCATTACACGTGGTGGCTAAAAAGCTGTCACCGGGCGACGGTCAAGAATGGATCTGCGACTTGGCCACAGGGGTCGGCAAAACTTACCTCGCCGCCGGCCTGTTGGAGTACCTGGCTGAAAGCGGAGTGCGCAATGTTGTAATCGTCGTACCGCTGGACGCTATCTATGAAAAGACGATCGCAAACTTCACGCCGGGCGCAAGGAAGCACATCCCTGGCGCGGACTGGGAACCCGCCGTGGTTACGGTCGAGAACTTCAAGAACTCAGCCGAGGTGATGGCTGACCCGAATGTTCTCAAGTTGTACGTGTTCAAGGTTCAGACGCTTTTGAAGCCTACCGAGGATGTAAGGCGCCGGGTGCACGGCGTTAACGAGAATATCGGCGACAGCCTGTACGCCCATCTGCAGTCGCTTGATGACCTGGTCGTGATCGCTGATGAGCATCACGTATATTCCGGTGATGCCGAGAAGTACGGGGCGGCGATCCGCGATCTCGGCGCCCGAGCAGTGATCGGGCTAACCGCGACGCCGAATGGACGGGACGTCACCGCAGGTCGGGTCATCTTTCGTTACTCATTGGCTGAGGCCATCGCTGACCAGCTCGTTAAGATTCCCGTCGTTGTATACCGGGGCGACGGTATAAAGGATGAGCGGTCCCAGCTTGCGGATGCCTGCCACCTCCGAGACGTTAAGGAGACTGCTTGGCGGGCCTATGCCCGTGCCATAGGACGTGGGCCAGTCATTCCCGTCTTGTTTGTAGTGTGCCAGACGGTTGCTGATGCAGAACGCGCTGCAGAGAAGCTCTCCGCTGATTTTCTTCCTGGTGAGGGTCAGGTTCTGCTAATCACTGGTGGTTCCAGTGATGCGGCGCTCCGAGCCTTGAAGGGGGTTGAAGAGCCTGAGTCGCCTGTACGTGCGGTGGTAAGCGTCAACAAGTTGAAGGAAGGCTGGGACGTCAGGAACATCGGTGTGATTGTCGGCCTGAGGGCTCTAGCTTCGGAAACACTCACTGAGCAGGTTCTCGGGCGAGGTCTTCGCCTTCCGTTCGGCACCCGCACGGGCATCGAAGCGGTCGATACGGTCGATATCGTTGCACACGATTCATACCGGGAACTCCTCGCCAATAAAAAGGCGCTACTTCAGCAAGTGTTGGAGGAACGTGCCCAAGCCGCACAGGAATTAGCTGCCGCTCCAACCGTTGAAATTGACAAAAGTGGCGCTCGGTCGGACGAGGCGACGGCTGCTGGTCCACCGAGTACGCAACTCGGGCTGAACTTTGTGTTCGGCGGGGATGGCGACCAGGGCCTGCCAGCCGATCCATCTCTGCTGCTTAAGCTGCAAGAGTACGACCAAGTTGTGGCAGAACACGAGTCGGGCGCGGCTGCGACTGTCAAATACGTCGAACCTGTAGCCGGCGCGCCACGTATACGGTTCCCTCGGCTCGAACGACAGGCGATTCCGCAGAAGTTCAGTCTTCGACTTGTTACCGAGCAGCACGCGAGGAACTTGGGAAGAAAGTACCTAACCGATGAGACGGTTTACATGTCTCGGGTAGCCCTCGACGCCCAACGCGGAATCGATGGTGAGGTCGTGTTGGGCACTCGCTTCCTGGAAGAGGAGAAGGCTTACCTGGAGTACGTCCCCATCAGCGCCGTGAAGTCCCAGCTTGAGGCTCGAATTCTCGGTCTCGGCATGGTCGAGTCGACCATCACTGAATACGCGGCAACCAGGGACGTCATCGGTTGGTTCCTTGAGGGGGCTGGCGTCGCAGGTGATGGGAAGGCGGCTTGGAGCGTCAAGCGGACGGCGTTAGCAACCAAGGCGTTGGAGGCCGCGATCATAAGCGCCTACGATTTGCGTGCCAGCAGCCCCACTTGGCAATTCAACGTGGTCGAGATTCCAGTGCTGCCGCCGACACGCATTCTTCCGTCGCCCATCTATTCCCGATGGCAGGAATTTCTGAAAGGCGCCTGGTACGGCGAATGGGTGCACAGCGTCGAGCCCGTTGCATCCTTCGATGCCAAATCCACTGAGTGGGTCCTAGCGTCTATCCTGGAGCAGGCGTCTCAAATCAAGTGGTGGCTGCGGGTATACACCAATGGCCCTGTGTGGATTGAGCATGAAGGCGGCAAATACTTTGCAGACTTTATCGCCATCGATGTCAGTGGTGATCATTGGCTGATTGAGGGTAAGGCTGACGACGACGCGAGTGACGCAGAAGTCGTTGCTAAGCGTCAGGCCGCCATGGCGTGGGCGCAACAGGTGAATAGCGCCGGAACCTATGGCAAGTGGCATTATCTTTTCGCAACTGAAAGCGATATTCGTGCTGCGAAGGGGCGCTGGCTAGACCTCGCCAAGGGTATCTCGACGTAGAACCACTAGCAGAGGTGGCACGGCGCGGGTCGGGGCATCAGGACTCTTGCCCCGACCCGCAAGGCCGCCTGCTCGTCAACTCTTAGGTGATCTTCGCCCGATCACGGCTCCCACCGCTGCGATGGCCCCCGATGTCGTCGCGCTGATAGCGGCGATGGCAACTGTGGCCACGTTCCCTGCAGCCTCGCGGGTGAGCACGACGATGCCGAAGGTGGCGACAACGGCCAGGACGTTGGCCAGGATCACGCTTGTCAAGGCACCTCGTTCGGCCTCAACTTCGGCGTTTTGCTGGCGTCGCCTCGTTCGTCTGGCTACTCTTTGCACGTTCCTACCTCGTTACAAGTCGTTACGGACGAAGTTGCGGCAGGCGGGAACCTGCGGCGGCCCTAGGGGTGCCACCCTGGGGCCGCCACTTCTGACGGTCTTGCTGCCGTCCGTGACTGTAGTGGCTCTGTCGCGCGTTTGCGGCAAGTCCGTTACACAAGACGGAAGTATTTCTCCGATGAGAGATGAGCCTGGCACGGACCGGGCTGAGGGCCTCTCACCGACCGACAGCAGCGGTGACAGCGACAGGCCCGGACGAGGGCATGCACTGACGCAGGGGTGTGGAGAATCGCCCGAGCTCGCGAACGCGGACAGACGGCCAGAACGATCTGCACAGAGCTTGTAAGCGAGACGTGTCCGTTCCCACATCTCTCAGTTGCCTACCGCCATTCCTCACACTGCTGCCGATTTCTTCTGTTCTGGATCAAGGCGCCGCGCTCCGCGCGGCGCCGGGCGGTAACCCGGCCGGCGGCAAGCCGCCCCGGCCGCCTCCGGCGCCGGGGCGGAGAGCCACCGACTGCGCCGGACCGCCGCCCCGACTCTGCTCATCCGGCCGGCGGCACGACCACGGCCAGGCGGTACGGAAGCCAAACCGGTCGGACTCGTCGCCGGTCAGGGCTTCCGACTGCCGCGCCAGTCCAACCCCGGGACTGGCTTGCCCCCGGTCCCTCTCCCGCAGCCGGCGACACCTCACCGCGGACCCCTCAGCCGATCACCACACGCACGGACTCCGGCAGGCACGGACCGAGACACCAACCGCAGCGTTCACGGTCCCGGAAGAGCCCTCAGCGGGCAAGATCGACCTGCCCACCATCTGCCCACAACCAGTCGTAGACGGCTGGACTCAGCCGGACCAGGCCGGACAGACGACAACGGCCCCCGATCAGCATTCCTGCTGGTCAGGGGCCGCATCTGCACCTGGTGGCGGGTAGAGGATTCGAACCTCTGTAGCTTTCGCGACGGATTTACAGTCCGCTCCCATTGGCCGCTCGGGCAACCCGCCAGGGCACACCACCGCGTCGCAACGCGGCGGCGGAAGCAAGGATAGCGGTTGCCCCCGGCACTACCGCAACCGGGTACCGTCAGGAGGTCCCACGCTGGTCAGTGCGGGACGGACCAGGACAGACCGCCGGACAGCAGGAGCATGAGCATGGCAGCGAACCCGTCGTTCGACATCGTGAGCAAGGTCGACCGGCAGGAGGTCGACAACGCCGTCCGCCAGTCGGAGAAGGAGCTTTCGACGCGGTTCGACTTCCGCGGCACCGGCGCCGAGATCTCCTGGTCGGGCGAGGAGGCGATCAGCCTCCAGGCGGAGACCGAGGAGCGGGTACGGGCCGCGCTGGAGGTCTTCAAGGAGAAGCTGATCAAGCGGAACATCTCGCTGAAGTCGCTCGACGCCGGCGAGCCCCGGCCGTCGGGCAAGATCTTCAAGATCGACGCCAAGGTGGTTCAGGGCATCGACTCGGACAAGGCCAAGGCGATCAGCAAGAAGATCCGCGACGAGGGCCCGAAGGGCGTGCAGGCGCAGATCCAGGGCGACCAACTCCGGGTCACCGGCAAGAAGAAGGACGACCTCCAGGCCGTCATCACGCTGCTCAAGGGCGAGGACTTCGGGCTGGCGCTCCAGTTCACCAACTACCGGTAGTACCGGCCGCCGGCCGTCCACGCGGCGGCCGGCGTTCTGCCGTCAGGCAACTTCCTTGGGGTACGGGCCAGGCATGAGGTCGGGTGGGGGTCATGTCCCCCGCGATACTCCTCCCCTACCGGCCGGTGCTCGGTCATCCGGTGCTGCGCCGGCTGCTGCCCGGCCTCGCGACCTCCGCCCTCGGTGACGGGCTCGCCCTGGTCGCGGTGACGTGGCTGGCGCTGCAACTCGCCCCGGACGGGCAGCGCGGCACCTGGACGGCGTTCGCGGTGGCGGCGTACACGCTGCCGGGGGCGGCCGGCGCGGCGCTGCTCGGCCGGTGGCTGGGTGGGCGTAGCGGGGCGCAGCTCGCGGGCTGGGACGCCGGCGTGCGGGCGGCGGCACTGGGCGCGATTCCGGTCGCGCACCTCGCCGGGGTGCTGGACGTCGGCCTGTACATCGCTCTGCTCGCGGTGTCCTCGCTGCTGCACCCGTGGGGGTCGGCCGGTCGCTTCACGCTTGTGGCAGAGCTTCTGCCGCAGCGGCACCACCTGGCCGCGAACGCGCTGCTCGGGGTTTTCGGCCAGGCGGCGACCATCGTCGGCCCGCCGCTGGCCGGTCTCCTCATCGCCTGGGTCGGCCCGGTGTGGGTGATCGCGATCGACGCCGTCAGCTTCGCCGTGCTGGCCGTCAGCTACCGCCTCGTCGGCCCGGCCGCCCGCCACGCAGACAAAGGCCGCCACGCACTCAAAGACCGCCACGCGGGCGAAGACCGCCACGAAGACGAACCGACGTCTGGGTTCCGGATCATCGCGCGGGACCGGTCGCTGCTCGGACTCCTGTCGCTGTCCTTCGCGTTCTTCTTCCTCTTCGGCCCGTTCTACGTGGCCATGCCGGTGCACGTCACCGACGACATGCACGCCTCAGCCGGGACGCTCGCCGCCTACTACACCGCGTTCGGCGTCGGCTCGCTGCTGGGCGGCCTGCTCACCGGTCACCTGCGCGGCTGGCGGCTGCGGACCGCGCTTGCCGGCATCGTCACCCTGTTCGGCGCCGCGCTGCTGCCGCTCGGCCTGGGCGCGCCGGTGCTGCTGTCGCTACCTGCGTTCGCGCTCGCCGGCCTGGTCTGGGCGCCCTACCAGCCGACCGCGACGGCGCTGTTCCAGCGCCGGGCCGGCACCGCCGACCTGCCTCGCGTACTCGCGGCGAACGGGGCGTTCGCCGTGCTGGCGGTGCCCCTGGGCACCATGCTCGGCGGTCCGGCGACCGCGCTGCTCGGTGCGCGGCCGACGCTGCTGGGGTGTGCGGTAGCGATCCTCGCGCTGGGCCTGCTCGCGGCCGGGCTCACCGTACGCTCGGGCCGGGGAGCCGCCGGAAGGAGGCGGGACCGCCGTCCGAAGCCACCCGACGCCACAGGTAAGCCCCCGGACCCCGCAGGTCAGCCCTCGGACGCCACCGGTCAGGCGGCCAGTGACTGCTCGGCGCGTACCGCTGTGGCCTCCGCCCGGGCGATCGGGCCGGCGGGCAGCGCGGCGACCGCGGCCCCGACGGCGACCGCCACCCCGGCGAAGATGAACGCCCAGGACACGCCGCCGGCGTGGTCGATGATCAGGCCGGCGATCGAGCCGCCCGCGGCGCTCGCCGCGACCGACATGGTCACCACCCAGGTGTACGCCTCGTTCAGCATGCCGGCCGGGGCGATCCGCCCGACGAGTGTGTTCTCCAGGGTGAGCGCGGGGGCGATGGCCGCGCCGCCGAGCACCAGCGCGACGCCGAGCGCGGCCGGGCCGGGCATCACCGCGAAGACGGCGAAGCTGGATGCCACGGCGCCGAGCAGCCAGGCGAACTGGCGGGTCATGTTGGCAGCGGGCTTGCGTACGCCGAACCAGAAACCACCGATGGCGCTGCCGATGCCCCAGACGGCGAGCAGCACACCGGCCAGGCTCTCCGGGTCGTCGGCGCCGGAGTTCCCGGCGAAGGCCGGGACGATGACGCCGGAGGCGCCGAACGCGATGCCGAGGCTGGCCACGCAGAGCAGCAGCGCGGGGAAGCCGCCGATCCGCAGCGGGCCGAGGCCCCGGGCGTGATGCTCGCGCGAGTGCGGGCGCCAGCCGCGCATGACCTGGCCGAACGCGACGGCGCCGGTGCCGACCAGGGTGACCACGGCGGCGCCGACGAGCGCGGCGGAGGCGTCGGCGAACAGCACGAACCCGGCCACCAGCAGCGGGCCGATCACGAAGACGACTTCGAAGAGGGTGGTCTCGGCGGCGAGCGCGGTGTTGCGCAGGTGCGCCCGGCCGGTGGCGGGGGCGGTGAGGTCGTTCCAGGCGCCCCGGATCGCGGCGGTGAGCGGCGGGTACGTGGCACCGGCCAGGCCCGCCGTCAGGTAGATCAGCGCGAGGTTGCCGGTGCCGGCGCGGGTGGCGACGAGCAGCCCGATCAGGGCGAACGGGTGGGCCAGCGCGGTGGCCAGCAGGACGGGTCTGGGCCCGACCCGGTCGGCGATCCGGCCGGCGATCGGGCTGAGCGCGGCGCCGGAGAGCGCGTAGATGCCGCCGGCCACTGCGGCGAGGGAGTACCGGCCGGTGACCTGCTCGACGACGAGCAGCAGCGCCAGCGGGGTCATGCCGATCCCGAGCCGCCCGATGATGCCGAGGACCAGCAGCATCGGTGCGCCGGGGATCCGCCAGACGCCCTGGTACTGGCGCAGTGCGGCCACTGTCGGACCTCCAGAGGGTAATGAGTGGGAGACGTTTCGACCCTAACGGCGTGAGATGACCGGGGGAAACGCATTGTGCCCGGACACACCACCGCGCCCGCGTCCTGGGGACGCGGGCGCGGTGGGACGTACGGCGGGTCAGCGCTGGAACTGCACCGGCCCGGAGTTGCGGGCCATCTGCTCCAGGCGGGCCACCCGCTGCTCCATCGGCGGGTGGGTGGCGAACATCGCGGCGATGCCGCCGCCCCGCTTGAACGGGTTGTCGATCATCAGGTGCGCGGTGCTGGCGAGCTGGCCCTGCGGTGCCAGCGGGCGCGCCTGCGTACCCATGTGGATCTTGCGGAGCGCGCTGGCCAGTGCGAGCGGGTCGCGGCTCAGCTCGGCGCCGGACTTGTCGGCCTGGAACTCGCGGCTCCGGCTGATCGCGAGCTGGATCACCGTGGCGGCGATCGGACCGAGGATCAGCGTGAGGAGCAGCACTGCCGGGTTCGGGCCGTCCTCGTCGTCGGACGAGCCCAGCGGGATGAACCAGGCCAGGTTCGCCAGCATGGTGATGATGCCGGCCAGGCCGGCCGCCACGCTGGAGATCAGGATGTCCCGGTTGTAGACGTGCGACAGCTCGTGGCCGATCACGCCACGCAGCTCCCGGTAGTCCAGGACCTCCACGATGCCCTGGGTGACGCAGACCGCCGCGTTCTGCGGGTTACGGCCGGTGGCGAACGCGTTGGGCTGCGAGGTCGGGCTCACGTAGAGCCGGGGCATCGGCTTGCCGGCGAGCGTGGAGAGCTCCCGCACCATCTGGTACAGCTCGGGGAACTGTGCCTCGCTGACCGGTTGCGCCTTCATCGAGCGCAGTGCGAGCTTGTCGGAGAAGAAGTAGGTGACGCCGTTCATCAGCAACGACACGACGACGGCGATGACGAGACCGCTGCTACCGCCGAACCAGTAGCCGAACGCGAGGATCAGCGAGGTCAACAGGCCGAGCAGCGCTGCGGTCTTGAGACGGTTGTGATGCACGATCTCTCCTTCGGTGCACGGGCCCTTGCGGGAGGCCCGCTGACCGGTTCAACACACCGGTACCCGTCAACCATCCGGCTCATGGCTGAAAGTTGGCTGGATGTTGCTGTGCACACGCTGAAGCGGTCGCCCACCAGGGCACGAACCGGTCAGCGTGCCGCCACGTCCAGCACCAGCTGCGGTGCGAAACCGATCACCACCGCCGCCACGGTGGCCACGCCGAGCGCCAGCGCCACGGTCCGCGCCGGGCGGACCGTCGCCGCGCCGGTCGACGGCGCGTAGAGCGAGGCGGTGACCCGCAGGTAGTACGCCAGGCCGATCACCGCGTTCAGCGCCACCACGAGCGCCAGCCATCCCGCGTGCCCGGCCAGCAGCGCGCGTACCACTGTCACCTTGGCGAACAGCCCGGCCAGACCCGGGGGCAGCCCGGCCAGCCCGATCAGCGCCAGCGCGAACGCGCCGCCCACCCACGGGTGCCGCCGCGCCGCGCCGCGCAGGTCGGCGAGCGTGCCGCCGTCACCGTCCGCCGGACGCAACGCCACCACCGCGGCGAACGCGGCCAGCTCCAGCAGCACGAAGAAGATCGTGTACGCGACGGCGGCCGCGTACGCGGCCGCCCGCGCGTCGCCGGTGCGGCCCGCGGCCAGCGCCAACGCGCCCAGCGGAGCGAGAATGTACCCCGCCTGGGCCACCGACGACCAGGCCAGCAACCGCACGGTACGCCGCTGACGCAGCGCCACCAGGTTGCCGACTGTCATGGTCAGCACCGCCAGCGCCGCCAGCACCGGGCCGGTCATGTCCCCCGGCAGCGCGCGCTGCACCACCGCCAGCAGCGCCACCACGCCACCGAGCTTCGAGGCGGTCGACAGGTACGCGGCCACCGGCAGCGGCGCGCCGTCGTACGTGGCGGGGGCCCAGGCGTGGAACGGCACGGCGGCGACCTTGAACGCCAGCCCGGCCACCACCAGCGCCACCGCGACGCCGGTCAACGGCAGGCCGGTCAGGTCGTCGCGGACGGCCAGTGTGGCGCCGAGCCGGTCCAGGTGCAGCGTGCCGGTGACCGCGTAGAGCAGCGCCGCGCCGAGCAGCGTCACAGTGGTGGCGACCACGCTCACCACGAAGAACGTCACCGCCGCCTCGGCGCCGGCGAGGCTGCCCCGGCGCAGGCCGACGAGCACGTACAGCGGCAGCGTCAGCGTCTCCAGCGCCACGATCAGCGTGATCAGGTCACCGGCCGCGCCGAGCACCACGCCGCCGGTCATCGCGCAGGCGAGCAGGAAGCAGTACTCGCCGACCGGGGTACGCCCGGCGCGCAGCAGCGGGCCGGACAGCGCCAGCACACCCAGCGTGAGCAGGGCGATGACCGCCCCCACCAGGGCGGCCCGGCCGTTCCACACCCAGGAGCAGTCGTCACCGACGCAGAACGTGCGCCGGGTGCCGGATGCGCCGACGAGCGCCGCGCCGACAGCCGTACCGGTCGCGCCGAGCGCCGCCACGGCGACCGTGACGGCGGGCCGCGCCACCAGCAGGTCGACCAGCAGCACCAGCACGGCCGTGCCGGCGGCCAGGTACGCAGGCAGCATCGCCAGGTTGTCGACAGGCTGCACCAGGCTCATGGGACGACCCCCAGCAGCGCCTCCACCGGGCCGGAGGCGTACGACAGGACCAGCGCCGGGGCCAGGCCGACCGCGAGCGCGAGCAGCACCAGCGGCGCCCACGCTGTCAGTTCCGCCCCGGCCAGGCCGGGTGCGAGACCGGCGACCGCCGGGCTGGGCCGCCCGTGCGAAACCCGGCGCAGCAGCCGCAGGAAGTACGCGGCTGTGAGCGCCCCGCCCAGCGCGGCCAGCACGGCGAGCGTCAGCCAGAGCGGGCCGCCCCGCTGCACGGCGGCGACCACGGCGAACGCCTCACCCCAGAACCCGGCCAGGCCGGGCAGCCCCAGCGAGGCGACAGCCGCGAAGCCGAGCAGCCCGGCCAGCCGGGGCGCGGTCTCCCGCAGCCCGGACAGGTCGGTCAGCGAGCCGGTGTGCGCACGGTCCTTGACCGCGCCGGCCAGGAAGAACAGCAGGGCGGTGATGACGCCGTGGGCGATGTTGCCGATCAGCGCGGCCTGGAGCCCGGTGGCGGTGAGCGTGGCGATCCCGAGCAGGACGAAGCCCATGTGGCCGACGCTGGAGTACGCGATCAGCCGCTTCAGGTCGTCCTGCGCCAGGCAGACCAGGCCGCCGATCAGGATGGCGGCGACGGCGAGCACGCCGAGCACCGGCGCGGCCCAGCGGGCGCCCTCGGGGGCCACCCCGACGGCGACCCGGATCATGCCGTACGTGCCCATCTTGAGCAGCACCCCGGCAAGGATCACGCTGCCGACGGTGGGCGCCTGGGTGTGCGCGTCGGGCAGCCACGAGTGCAGCGGCCAGAGCGGGCTCTTCACCGCGAACGCGAGCGCCAGCAGCGTGAACGCGGCCAACTGGGTGCCCCGGGACAGCCCGGCGCCGCCGGTCAGCGCGACGAGGTCGGCGGTGCCCGCGGCGGCCACCACCACGTAGACGCCGACCAGCAGCAGCACCGAGCCGAACAGCGTGTAGAGCGCGAACTTGCGGGCCGCCCGGCGACGGTCCGCGCCGCCCCAGCCGGCGATCACCGCGTACATCGGCAGCAGGACGACCTCGAAGAACAGGAAGAACAACACCAGGTCGAGCGCGAGGAACGTGCCGAGGATGCCGACCTCGACCACCAGCAGCAACGCCACCAGCGCCCGCCCGCTGCCGCCGCCGGGCGGCACCCGCCACAGCGTGTACGCGCAGCACAGCAGCGTGAGCAGCGCGGTCAGCACCACGAGCGGCCAGGAGATGCCGTCCACCCCGAGGTGGAAGCGCAGGTCGAGCCCGGGCACCCACGGCAGGTCGACCTGATGCCAGGGCTGCACCGCCGGGCGGGGACCGTACCCGAACCAGCCGTGGTCGCCGCCGACCAGCGGCAGCGTCGCCAGCAGCGTCAGCGCGGCGGCCACGGTGCCGACCACCCGGCCGGCCCGGTCGCCCGGCACGACCGCTGTGGCCAGCGCGCCGAGCGTCGGGACCGCCACCACGGCGACCAGCAGGACCTGCCCGAACGTCATGACGTGACTCCGATCAGGGCGACCGCGAGGCCGATCAGCAGCGCGCCGGCGAGCACCCCGGCCGCCGCGCGTGGCAGCGCCGCCCGGTGCAGCGCGGCCAGGCCGCCGCCGACCTCGACCGCCGCCCGGCCGCTGCCCTCGACCAGGCCGTCCACGCCCAGCTCGTCACCGGTACGCACGACCCGTGCGAGCGCGCCCGCCGGGCGTACGACGAGGGTGTGCTGGACGTCGTCGAGCCGGAACGCGCGGGCGAACACCGGCCGCAGCGGACCCAGGAAGCGGGCCGGGTCGGCGGCCGGGTCGCGGCGCCAGCCCGCCCACGCGACGCCCGCGCCGACGAGCAGCAGCAGGAACGGCAGGATCAGGTTCGGCGCGAGGTGCACCAGCTCGACCGCCTCGCCGGTGTCGTCGCCGGGCACGCGCAGGCGGTCGGCGAACCAGGGCGCGAACGCGGCCAGGCCCAGCAGCGCGGCTGGGACCGTGAGCAGCAGCACCGGCCAGCGCAGCAGGCCCGGCGGGTCGTGCGGCCGCAGCAGCGGCGTGCGGGTGGCGCCGAGGAACGTGCGCAGCAGCAGGCGGGTCGCGTACCAGGCGGTCACCGCCACGCCGACCAACCCGGCCAGCCAGACCAGCCAGCCCACCCAGGCCGCCGTCGGCCCGGCGCCGTCGAGCGCGGCCGCCTCGGCGGCGGCGAGCACGCCGTCCTTGCTCCAGAAACCCGAGAGCGGGGGTACGCCTGCGAGCGCCCCGAGGCCGACCACAGTGCACCAGAACGTCACCGGCATGGCGGTACGCAGGCCGCCCATCCGGGACATCAGCGTGGTGCCGACCGCGTGGATCACCGCACCGGCGGCGAGGAACAGCAGCGCCTTGAACGCGGCGTGGGTGAGCAGGTGGAACAGCGCCGCAGCGGGTGCGCCGACCGCCAGCGCGCCGGTCATGTAACCGATCTGGGAGACCGTGGACCAGGCGAGCACCCGCTTGATGTCGTCCTGGGCGGTGGCGGCGAACGCGC
Organism: Micromonospora sp. LA-10; assembly: GCF_051853095.1. NCBI lineage: Bacteria > Bacillati > Actinomycetota > Actinomycetes > Micromonosporales > Micromonosporaceae > Micromonospora > Micromonospora sp. LA-10. The sequence continues at coordinate 4,372,698 of NZ_CP195710.1, read as the reverse complement.
CGAGCAGCATGGTGATCGCGGCCATCACGCCCAGCACGGCGAGCGCGGCAGGGGCGCGTTCGAACAGCGGGAACAGCCGGGCCACCGCGTACACGCCGGCGGCGACCATGGTGGCGGCGTGGATCAGCGCGGACACCGGCGTGGGACCGGCCATGGCGTCGGGCAGCCAGGTGTGCAGCGGGAACTGGGCGCTCTTGCCGGCCACCCCGGCGAGCAGCAGCAGGCAGGCGGCGGTGAGCGTGCCGGCGCCGTAGTCGTGGGCGAGCACGTCGGTGATCCGGAAGCTGCCCGCGCCCACGCCGAGCAGCGCGATGCCGAGCAGGAAGCCGACGTCACCCACCCGGGTGACCAGGAACGCCTTCACCGCCGCGCCCGGTGCCTCGGGCAGTCGCCGGTCGTGGGCGATGAGCAGGTACGAGCAGACGCCCATCACCTCCCAGCCGACCAGCAACATGATCAGGTCACCGGACACCACCACGGTGAGCATGGCGGCGGTGAAGAGGCTCAACTGGGCCGCGTACGGCGGGTAGCGGTGGTCGACGTCCACGTCGTCGTGCGGGCCCCGGCGCAGGTAGCCGATCGAGTAGACCTGCACGGCCAGCGCCACCGCCGCGACAGCCGTCGCGACGAGCACCGCCACGCCGTCCAGCCGCAGGCCCAGCGTCACCCGCAGCCCGCCCAGGTCGACCCAGGTGGTGGACGCCTCGACCGGGGCGTCCACGCGGACCAGCAGCGCCAGCGCCGCAAGCAGCGACACGGCCGCCCCGGCCACGCCCAGCGCGACCGCCAGCCGCCGGGCCGACGCCCGGTCCTGGCGCGGGGCGGGCGGCAGCAGCAGACCGAGCAGCCCGGCGACGAGCGGGGCGGCCGGCAGCACCGCCGCGAGCCACAGCGTCGGCGTGCTCACCGGGTCGCTCCTTCCGCGTCCAACGGCCCGCCCGGGGTCACCGCGACCGCGGGCGCCGGCTCGGCCAGCGGCACGTCGTCGACTGTGACGCTGGCGCGCAGCCGGTAGAGCTGGAGCACGATGGCCAGCCCGACACCGATCTCGGCGGCGGCGAGCACGATCACGAACAGCGCGAACACCTGCCCGGAGTGCGGCAGCACGGCCTTGACTGTGGTGTCGGCGGTGACCAGCACCAGGTTCACCGCGTTCAGCATCAGCTCCACAGCCATCAGCACCAGGACGGCGTTGCGGCGGCGCAGCACGCCGTACACGCCGAGGCCGAACAGCAGCGCGGCGGTGACGTACGGGATGACCGGCCTCACGGGCGCCCGCCCTCGTCGGCGGGCTGCACGGCGCCGGTGTCGGCGGGCCGGCGGCCGATGTCGGGACGGGAGAGCACGATCGCGCCGACCAGCGCGGCCAGCAGCAGCACCGACAGCACCTCGAACGGCAGCACCCAGGAGCGGAACACCTGCTCGCCGATGCGTTCGGCGGTGCCGGCGGCGGGCAGGTCCACCCGGGACCAGCGGAACGCGTCGATCAGCAGCACCGCCAGGCCGAGTCCGCTGCCGCCGCCGACGAGCGCGGCGGCCCAGCCGGGCCGGTCCAGGTCGTCCGACGGGCCGATCGGCGCGCGGGTCAGCATCACCGCGAACAACAGCAGCACCACCACCGCGCCGACGTAGATGAGCACCTGCACCCAGGCCACCATCTCGGCCGTGAGCACCAGGTAGTCACCCGCGAGCGCACCCAGGCAGACCACCAGCCACAACCCGGCCCGGACCAGGTGCCGGGTCGCGACCACCAGCGCGCCGGCGCCCACCGCCACCGCGCCCAGCGCGAGCAGCAGCACGTCCGCACCGGTCATGAGGCAGCGCCTCCGCCCGGATCGGTGGCGGCGTCGGGGCGTACCCGGGAAGGAGCCGGCCGGGCCGACGGACCCGCCGCCTTCCGGGCGGCGGTGGTCTCCTCCTTGGAGGGGTCGCCGAGCGGGTCGTGGGCCGGCGGCGGCGGCACGGTGGCCATCCACTCGCCCAGGTGGTCCTTGTCGTGCAGCAGGTTCTTGATGTCGTACTCGGCGTACTCGAACTCGGGCGACCAGTAGAGCGCGTCGAACGGGCAGACCTCGACGCAGATGCCGCAGTACATGCAGAGCGAGAAGTCGATGTCGAACTTGTCGAGCACGTTGCGCTGCCGGGGACGGGCGGCGCCGGGCACCGCCACCTCCTCCTTGTGCGAGTCGATGTAGATGCACCAGTCCGGGCATTCGCGCGCGCAGAGCATGCAGACCGTGCAGTTCTCCTCCAGCAGCGCGATCACGCCGCGGGAGCGGGGCGGCAGCTCGGGCGCCACATCCGGGTACTGCTGGGTGGTCGAGCGGCGGGTCATCGTCTTCAACGTGACCGCCAGGCCCTTCACCAGACCGCCGCCGGGCACTCCACCGTGCTCGCTCATGCCGCCCATCCTGCCCTGTGGCCCGGGCGCGCGCGACCACCACCCGGCGCTTTGGCCCGGGCGTGCGGCCGGATCACGCCTCGCCGGGTGTGAGCGGAGGCAGCATCTCCACGCCGAGCTGCTGGAGCACCTGGAACAGCTCGTTGACGCTCCACACGTCCACGATCCGCCCGTCGGCGTCGAAGCGCAGGAACGTCGCGCCCGAGTAGCTGACCACCCGGCCCGTCGGCGGCACCGGGCCGAACTGGCCCGCCTGGGTGCCGGCGGCCCGCCAGCGCACCGCCACCCGCGTACCGGTCGCCACCACCTCGACGATCTTGTAGCGCAGGTCGGGGAACGACGCCCGCCGGTCCCGGTGCCAGGCCAGCATCGCCGCCGGACCGGTGCCGCCCAGGCCCGGGCAGTCCGCCGCCACCAGCTCGTACGCGCTCTCCTCGCGCCCGGCGTTCCACACGTCGGCGACGAAGCGCCGGGCCGCCGTCTCCACATCGGTCACGGCCGGCAGCCTATGCCCCTTTGTGACGCGCTCGACCTGCCGGGAGTCGCCGGAGCGACCATGATGGGAACGAAAAGCGAACTCGGAGGTAGAGCGTGGGCGGCAGCGACGACGAGGTCCTGGACCGAACCGGCGGCAAGTACGTGGAACCGGGTGGCGAATTCACCCGGGACCAGCGCTACATCGCCACCCGGATCACCGCCGACGGGCGGGACGGCTGGCCGGTGGAGCCGGGCCGCTACCGGCTCGCGGTCAGCCGGGCCTGCCCCTGGGCGAACCGGCTGATCATCGTCCGGCGGCTGCTCGGACTGGAGGACGCCATCTCGATGGCAGTGGCCGGGCCCACCCACGACAAGCGCAGCTGGACGTTCGACCTGGACCCGGACGGCAAGGACCCGGTACTCGGCATCGAGCGGCTGGCCGACGCGTACTTCGCCCGCTTCCCCGGCTACGAGCGCGGCATCACCGTCCCGGCACTCGTCGACGTGCCCACCGGACAGGTGGTGACGAACGACTACGCGCAGATGAGCCTGGACCTCACGACCGAGTGGACGGAACACCACCGGCCGGGCGCGCCGGACCTCTACCCCGAACCGCTGCGTGCCGAGATCGACGAGGTGAACGGCGTCGTCTTCGCCGACGTCAACAACGGCGTCTACCGGTGCGGCTTCGCCGGCAGCCAGGAGGCGTACGACAAGGCGTACCACCGGCTCTTCGACCGGCTGGACTGGCTGAGCGAGCGGCTCGCCGGGCAGCGCTACCTGGTCGGCGACACGATCACCGAGGCGGACGTACGGCTGTTCACCACGCTCGTCCGCTTCGACCCGGTCTACCACGGGCACTTCAAGTGCAACCGGCAGAAGCTCAGCGAGATGCCGGTGCTGTGGGCGTACGCGCGTGACCTGTTCACCACGCCCGGGTTCGGTGACACCATCGACTTCGACCACATCAAGCGGCACTACTACGAGGTCCACCTGGACATCAACCCGACGGGCATCGTGCCGCTCGGCCCCGACCTGAGCAACTGGCTCACCCCGCACGGCCGGGAGGAGCTGGGCGGCCGCCCCTTCGGCGACGGCACCCCACCCCCGCCCCCACCCCCGTCCGAGCGAGTAGACCCGTCCCACACCCCCTTGCGCTGACGCGCTCCCTCCCTTCCCGCCCTCGCCGCGCCCCCTCGCCGCGTCGATCTTGCAGTTCGCGCCCCGGACCTGCGCGCTATGCCCCTTTCGCCGGGGCAGAAAGTGCAAGATCGACGAGGGCGGGGCGGGGCGGGAGGCGGCTCGGGGGGCTACAGGGCCAGGCGGACTGCGGCGGTCAGGACGAGCTGGGCCAGGGCCAGGGGGACCAGGACCAGCCAGCAGAGGCGCTGGAGCTGGTCCTCGCGCAGCCTCGGGTAGCTCACCCGCAGCCAGATGATCACGAAGGCGACGGCGAACACCTTCAGCAGCGTCCACAGCCAGCCGAGCTGGGCGTCGGCGAACGGGCCCTGCCAGCCGCCGAGGAACAGCACAGTGGTCAGCGCCGCGATCACCACGATGCCGACGTACTCGGCGAGCAGAAAGAACGCGAACCGCAGACCGGTGTACTCGGTCATGTAGCCGAAGACCAGCTCGGAGTCGGCCACCGGCATGTCGAACGGGGGACGGCGGATCTCCGCCAGGCCCGCCACGAAGAAGATCACCATGGCCGGCGCCTGCCACAGCAGCCACCAGGGCTGCCACGCCTCGACGATGCCGGACAGGCTGAGCGTGCCCGCCGCCATCGCCACCGAAGCGGCGGCCAGCACCAGCGGCAGCTCGTAGCCGAGCAGCTGGGCCGCGCCGCGCAGCCCGCCGAGCAGGCTGTACTTGTTGGCCGACGCCCACGCGGACATGAGCACGGCGAGCACCCCGACGCCCACCACTGCGAGCACGAAGAACAGGCCGATGTCCAGCGGCTGGGCGACCAGGTCACCCGGCCCGAGCGGGATGACGAGCAGCACCAGCAGGTACGGCACCAGCGCCACAGCGGGCGCCAGCCGGAACACCTGCCGGTCCGCGTCGCGCGGGGTGACGTCCTCCTTCTGCACGAACTTGATGCCGTCGGCCACCAGTTGTGCCCAACCGTGGAAGCCGCCCGCGTACATCGGGCCCAGCCGGCCCTGCATGTGGGCCATCACCTTGTGTTCGGCCTGACCGACGATCAGCGGCAGCGTGAGGAACGCGACGAGCACCCCTGCCACGCGCAGGACCAGCTCCAACCAGTCCGGCATCAGCTCTCCCCCGCCGCGTCGGGGTCCGGCTGCTGACGGGGCGGACCGGTCGGCCGCTCCCCTGGCAGCGGCCGCCCGAGCGGACCCGCCTCGTCGGCCGTCGGAGCAGCAGCGGACCCGGGCCCGGCCTCCCCGCCGACGGGCGTCTCCGGGGCCTCCCCGGAAACCGGCCCGGCCGCCCCCTCCCCGGCAGCCGGCCGAGCCGGGCGCTCGCCGGAAGCGGAACCCGCCGGGCTCTCACCGGCCGAAGGACGGGCAGCACGTGCCGGACGCTCCCCCGGAGCGGGTTGCGCCGGACGTTCCCGGGCCGGACGCGCCGGCGTACCCCCGCGTGGGCCCTCACCGGCACCAGCCGCACCCGCCGGCGTGGGTGTCGTGCCCCACTCACCCGGCGCGGGCACGCCCGGCGGCCGGACCGGCCGGCGGCCGCCGCCGGCCTCCGACTCGCCCGGCTCCTTGGCGCCGGGCCACGGCTTGGCGACGCGGGAGGCGAGGACGAACTCCTTGCGCAGCGGGTGCCCCTCGAACTCCGGCGGCAGCAGCAGCGGCCGCAACTCGCCGTGGCCGGCGAAGTCGATGCCGAACATCTCGTGGGTCTCCCGCTCGTGCCAGGCCGCGCCGGGGAACAGGTCGACCACCGAGGCGACGACGGGCGTGTCGCGGGGTACCCGGGTGCGCAGCAGCAGCCCGTGCCGGTGCGCGACCGACCAGAGGTGCAGCACCACGTCGAAGCCGTCGGCCAGCTCGTCCACCGCGGAGAGCCAGTCGAGGAAGTCGAAACCCAGCTCGGCGTCGTCGCGCGCCGCACGCACCGCGTCCGCCCAGCTCGCCGGGGGTACGTCGACGGTGGCGCGGGCGTACCCCTGACCGCCGGAGACCGACGCGGTGGCCTCCACGGGCGCGAGCAGCTCGACCACCCGCCGGCCGACCTCTTCCGGAGTCATGCGCTGATCCTATGGCCGACGGCTGCGGACCGGGTCGGGCCGCCCGTGCGGGATCGTCGCTTTGCCGGACGGGCGGCGGGAACGCGCGGAAAGATGAGGTACGTGCGCGCTGTGACTGTGTCCCCCGGTGTCCCGGACTCGCTGCGGCTGGTCGAGGACTGGCCCGAGCCGGCGCCCGAGGAGGGCGCGATCCTGGTGGAGGCGCTGGCGGTGGGCGTCTGCGGCACCGACCACGAGATCGTCGCGGGCGAGTACGGCGAGGCGCCGCCGGGCCAGGAGCGGCTGGTGCTCGGGCACGAGTCGCTGGGCCGCGTGCTGGAGGACCCGACCGGCACGCTGCGGGCCGGCGACCTGGTCGCGGGCGTGGTCCGCCATCCCGATCCGGTGCCCTGCGCGAACTGCGCGGTGGACGAGTGGGACATGTGCCGCAACGGGCGGTACACCGAGCACGGCATCAAGGGCCTGCCCGGTTTCGCCCGGGAACGCTGGCGGCTGCAGCCCAAGTTCGCTGTCGGCCTGGACCCGGCCCTCGCGTCGGTGGGCATGCTGCTGGAGCCGGCCAGCGTGGTGGCGAAGGCGTGGGACCACATCGAGCGGATCGGGCTTCGCGCCGAGTGGAAGCCGAAGAGCGTGCTGATCACCGGCGCCGGGCCGATCGGCCTGCTCGCGGCGCTGCTCGGCAGCCAGCGTGAGCTGTCGGTGCACGTGCTGGACCGCAACACCACGGGCCCGAAGCCGGACCTGGTCCGGGCGCTGGGCGCCACGTACCACACGTCGTCGGTGACCGAGCTGGACCTGAGCCCGGACGTGGTGATCGAGTGCACCGGCGCGCCCACGGTGGTGCTGGACGCCATGTGCAAGGCCGCACCCACCGGGATCGTCTGCCTGACCGGCGTGTCCAGCGGCGGCCGGACCATCAACTTCGACGCCGGGGCGCTCAACCGGGAGCTGGTGCTGGAGAACAACGTGGTGTTCGGTTCGGTGAACGCCGGCCGGCGGCACTGGGACCTGGCCGCCGAGGCGCTCGCCCAGGCCGACCAGTCCTGGCTGACGTCACTGATCACCCGCCGCGTACCGGTCTCGAACTACCGGGAGGCGTACGCCCGCACCGGCGACGACATCAAGGCGGTGCTGAACTTCACGCAGTGAGGCGGGGCGCCGCAGCCGGCGCCCCGCGCCCTCAGATGCCGGGGAGCCGGCCGTTGCGGAACAGGTCCACGAAGAGCTGGTGGTCCTCGCGCGCCCGGATCCCGTACCGGTGCGCGAAGTCGACCAGGTAGCCGACGAACCCGTCCGGGTCGGCGTCGACGGCAGCGACGATCGCCTCCTCGGTGGAGTAGTCGACCAGGTCGTGGCTGGACTCGTCGTCGGCCACCGAGTGCATCCGGGCCACCGCGCGGCCCAGGTCGGCGAGCACGCCGGCGAGTTCCTCCGGCTCGTTCACGTCGGCCCAGTCGAGGTCCGCCGCGTACGGGGACACCTCGGCGACGAGCTGGCCGACGCCGTCCAGCTCGGTGAAGCCCAGCCACGGGTCGGCGTGCGCCTGCAACGCGCGCTGCGACTCGGCGGTGCGGTGCCCCTGGTGCCGGAAGTACGAGCGGACCCGCTCGTCGTCGACGTACCGCGCCACGGCCGGCACCTGCGCCTGCTTCATGTAGATGACGACGTCGTTCTCCAGCGCCTGGGTGTGCCCCTCCAGCAGCAGGTTGTACGACGGCAGGCCGGCCGAGCCGATGCCGACGCCCTTGCGCAGCACCACGTCCTTGATGCCGGTGGCCACCGGGCGCATCCGGGTGGTCGAGTCCGGCAGCGTGTGCAGGTAGTCGGCGAACGCGGCGCACACCTTCTCCCGGGTCGCGTCGTCGATCTCGTACACGCCGTCGCCGAGGGAGAACCGGCGCTCGTAGTTGTCGACGGTGGTCTGCCCGGCGAGCAGGTCCACCCGGGTGTTCAGCCGCGCCTGCTGGAGCACCCGGCGCAGCACGCCGTCGGCGTTGTCCAGCGTGATCGAGCCGATCGCGTCGTCCCCGCCGGCCGCGATGGCCCGCAGCTCGGCCAGGTACGACCGGGCGAAGCCGGTCACCAGTTCGCCGATCACCCGGTCGGAGAGGGCCTTGGCGTAGCCGATCAGCGCCACGCTCGCCGCGAGGCGCTTCAGGTCCCAGGTGAACGGCCCGACGTACGCCTCGTCGAAGTCGTTGACGTTGAACACGAGCTGCCCGGAGGCGTTCATGTAGGTGCCGAAGTTCTCGGCGTGCAGGTCGCCGTGGATCCACACCCGGCTGGTCCGCTCGTCGAGGAACCGGTCGCTGCCGAAGTCGCCGCGCTGGTCGGCGTAGAACAGCGCCGCGCTGCCCCGGTAGAACGCGAACGGTGAGGCCGCCATCTTGCGGAACTTGCGGCGGAACGCCGCCGGGTCGATCGCCATGGACGCGCCGAACTCCTCGGTCAGCACGCCGATGATGAATGCGGAGCGCTTCTCCGCGAAGTCGGTCATGAGCCGCAGGCTAGCCCCGTGGCGCCACCTGGCGGTTCAGCCGAGCGGCGGACGTACCGGTGGCGCGGTCAGCGCCTCGACCGGCCGGGGGGTGACGTCCGCCGGGGAGGCGAGCGCGTCGGGGCGGGGCACGCCGCCGGGGCCCGACTGCTCGGCGGCGATCTTCTCCTGGAGGCGCAGGATGCCGTGCAGCAGCGCCTCCGGGCGGGGCGGGCAGCCGGGCACGTAGACGTCGACCGGGATGAGCTGGTCGACGCCCTTCGTCACCGAGTAGGAGTCCCAGTACGGGCCGCCGCAGTTGGAGCAGGCGCCGAACGAGATCACGTACTTCGGTTCGGGCATCTGGTCGTAGAGCCGCTTGATGGCCGGGGCCATCTTGTCGGTGACGGTGCCGCTGACCACCATCAGGTCGGCCTGCCGGGGTCCGTGGGCGAACGGGATCACGCCGAGGCGCATGAAGTCGTGCCGGCCCATGCTGGTCGCGATGAACTCGATGGCGCAGCAGGCCAGGCCGAAGTTGAACACCCAGAGCGAGTAGCGGCGGCCCCAGTTCAGCACGAACCGGATCGGCTCGCCGAGCACGCCCGGCAGCTGCATCTCCGACCTCCCGCTGTCCGTCAACCCCGAGCAGACAGTCAACCACAGCGTGCCGGTGTCGTACCCACGACAGGGAACGCACGCAACGGTCCCCGACCCCGGCGAACCGGGGCGGGCCGCGCCCGCGTCACCAGGCCGGGCGCTGGAGCAACCCGACGAACTCGGCGAGCAGCCGCTCCCGCAACCGGGCCGGCGCGGCGTCGAGCAGCGTGTTGACCACCGCCATCCGGTCCGGCACACCGGTGCCGCCGGCCAGGCCGAGCCCGCCCGCCAGCCCGGCCACCAGATCCGGGGTGAGCGCCTCCGGGGTGAGGGTGCCGGCCAGCGCCAGCAGCTCCGGCGGCAGCACGACCGGTCCGGCGGCACGCGCCGCCGCGACCGCCTCGGCCAGCGCCGGGCCGAACTCGGCCACCCGGGGCGCCACCGCCGCGGTCACCGTGAGGTGCACGCTGGCCGGCAGACCGGCGTACGTGAGCTGGGGCTGGGTGTGCCAGCCACGCGCGGTCAGCTCGTCGACCAGCACGAACAGGTCGAGCCCCGGGTCGTCGCTGGTGAAGCAGACGACGGTGGTCTCCGGCTCGGCCATCAGCCGCAGCCCGCCGGTGGCCCGGATCGCGTCGGCGAGCCCGGCGACCGCGTCCCGCGTCGCGGCGGCCAGCCGCAGGTAGCCGTCCTCGCCGAGGTGGCGCAGCGTGGCGTACGCGGCGGCGATCGGCCCGCCGGAGCGGGTGGACGCGATCACCGGGTTGACCATCGTGTACCCGGGCCAGTCCGCGTACGCGAAGAACTGCGGGGCGCGCAGCGCCGGATCGCGGTGCAGCAGCACCGAGACGCCCTTCGGCGCGTACGCGTACTTGTGCAGGTCCACCGAGATCGAGGTGACCCCCGGCACGGCGAAGTCGAACGGCGGTACCGGCGCGCCGAGCCGCCGCAGCCAGGGCAGCGCCCAGCCGCCGAAGCAGGCGTCCACGTGGCACCGCACCCCGGCCGCCTCGGCGACGGCGGCGATCTCCGCGACCGGGTCGACCACCCCGTGCGCGTACGACGGGGCGGACGCCACCACCAGCACGGTCTCCGGGCGGATCGCGGCGGCCACCGCTGCGACGTCCGGCCGCAGCGTCACCGGGTCGAGCGGCACCGTGTCGAGCGCGACCCGCAGGTAGTGCGCCGCCTTGGCGAACGCGGCGTGCGCGCTGGCCGGCGCCACGATCCGTGGCTCGGTCAGGTCGGGGCGGGCGTCCCGGGCCGCCTTGACGGCGAGCAGCAGCGACTCGGTGCCGCCGCCGGTGACGCTGCCGACCACGTCCGGTGCGCCGGTGCCGGGGCCACCGCCGAGCAGCCGGGCGGCGGCGCCGACGAGCGCGTTCTCCATCGCCAGCAGCGACGGGAACGCGGTCGGGTCGAGGCCGTTGACGTGAGCGCTCTGCGCGTACGCGGCCTGCGCCAGCTCGTCCAGACCGGCCACGCCCGGGTCGTAGACGTACGCGAACAGCCGCCCGCCGTGCGTGGGCCGGTCGGCGTCCCGCAGCGCGCGGATCTCGTCGAGTACGTCCGCCGCGGGTATCCCCTGGGCGGGCAGCGCGCCGGCGCCTGCCGTGTCGGTCATCGGGTGGTTCCTCTCCTGGACGGGCGGGGCGGACGGTGCGGTGCTCACGCCCGCGCGGCCGGGGCGGCACCGTCGGCCCCGGCCGCGGTGGCCTCGGGCGCGGCGGAGTCCGGTGTGGTGGCGTCGGGCGCGGCGGAGTCCGGCGTGCTGCCTGCGGGCGCGGCGACCAGCTGGGCCGGGGTCAGTGTGTAGCCGCGCAGCAGCACCAGCGGCGCCGCGACCAGCAGCGCGGGCAGCACGGTGAAGCCGAGCAGCACGCCGAGACGTGCCGTGTCGGACTGGGCGGCGGCGGTACCGGTGGACGAGGAGACGTAGCCGGAAAGCTGGAGCACAAGCCCGTAGATGCCCGGCCCCAGTGCCAGCCCGAACGTCTCCCCGGCGGTCCACAGCCCGGTGAACACCCCGGCCTGCCGCCGCCCGGTCCGCACCGTGTCGTACGCGATGCAGTCCGGCAGCATGGCCAGCGCGAACACCTGCTGGCCCGCGTACCCGACGCCGATCACCGCGACCACCGCGTAGGCCGCGGCGGCGGGCAGCGCGGGCGCGGCGACCAGCGTGAGCGCGCCCACCGCGAAGATCAGCGACGCGGCGACGAGCGATGCCCGCTTGCCCAGGCGGGCGCCGGCCCGCGACCACAGCGGCATGACCAGCAGCGCGGGCGCGACGAAGCAGGCGAACAGCAGCGTGGGGCCGCTGTCCGGCTCGCGCAGCACCTGACCGGCGAAGTACTTCACCCCGGCCAGCACGGTGGCCACCCCGGCGGACTGGATCACGAAGCAGATCAGCAGCACCCGGAACGGCCGGTTGCGGGTGGCGACAACGAGCTGGGCGCGCAGGCTCGGCTCGCTCTCCCCCACCGTCCCCGACGGCGCGGACCGGGTGCCGAGGAAGACGCCGACAGTGCCGGCGACGATGAGCGCGGCGACGAACAGGCCCATCCACCGGTGACCGGGCACGCCGTCGCCACCGGCGGTCACCACCGCCGGGGCCACCGCGCCGGAGACCAGGATGGCCAGCGCCAGCACCGCGATCCGCCAGGTCATCAGCCGGGTACGCTCCGCCGGGTCGGCGGTCAGCTCGGCCGGCATGGCCACGTACGGCACCTGGAAGAACGCGAACGCGGTGGCGGTGGCCAGGAACGCCAGCGCCACGTACGCGGCCGCGCCCGGACCGCTGCCGAACGGCGCGGCGAAGATCGACGCGAACAGCACGGCGAGCGCCAGTCCGCCGACGAGCAGGTACGGGCGGCGCGCGCCCCAGCGGGAGCGGGTCCGGTCGGAGATCCGCCCGGCGACCGGGTTGACCAGCACGTCCCACGCCTTCGGCAGGAGCACCAGCAGCGCGGCCAGCCCGGCGGCGACGCCGAGCGTGTCGGTGAGGTACGGCAGCAGGAGCAGCCCGGGCACGGTGCCGAACGCGCCGGTGACCAGGGAACCCAGCGCGTAACCGAGGTGCACCCGGCGGGGCAGGCCCGAAGCTGTCATGGAGCCGAATGCTACTCACGTTATGGCCCGCGTCACATCCCCTACTCCGGGCGACGATATCGGCGGCCGACGCTCCCGAACCATGCCCGTCCGTCGATCAGGTGCTTGATCAATCGACCCTATGCTGATGACGTGAGTCACCCTCGCCGATACGCTGCCGCCGGCCTCGTCGTGCTCGTGGGCGCGGGCCTGATCCTGACGACGATCGGCTGGCGATGGGGCCACCTCGCGTACGGAATCGGTGTCGCCGCCGTGGTGGGCGGTGTCGTCTGGGTCGTCACGCTGATGGCGCGCGGCACCGTGACGAGGCTCGCGCTGAGTGCGGGGGCGGCCGTCGTCCTCGTCGCCGGTGCTGTCGTGCCCGTCACCGGGCTGCCCCAGTCGCCGCCGCAGTGGAAGATCCCCGCTGCCGCGCAGAGGCCGAACGGCGAGTCGGCCAGGACAGGCGACCTGATCATCATCGGCGGCACCGCCCGACACGCCAGGACCGGGGCTGTCGCCTGGGCACATGAAGGACCCGATGCGAAGCCGCTACTCGTCGAGGACAGCCTGGTCGTCATCGGCACGGAGGACGGCTCAATCGGCGTCGACCCGCCCACGGGTCGTGAGATCTGGCGGTCGACGGTGACGGGCCGTGGCATCGCGCACGACAGGAAGGTCCTGGTCGTCGCGGCCAGGGACGGCACCGGGGCGACGGCCCTCGACCTCACCACCGGAGCGACGCTCTGGCGGCAGAGCGGCCGGCCGGTGATGGAGTGCGACCTCGGCCCCGTCGACCGCTTCTCACCGGCACGCGAGCAGTCGCATGTGCTTCTCGTCCGCGACGAGGGGCGCAAGGGGAACGCCGAGCTGATCGACCTGGCCGGAGGGCGTACGACCATCGCCGACGTGGACTGCTCGGTGGCGGCCCGGCTCGTGGGTGAGGTGCTGCTGCAAGCGGACGGCAAGAAGCTCGCCGGGCGCTCGCCGGCCGACGGTCGGCCCCTCTGGTCGACGCCGGTGGAGCAGCCCTGGCACGTCGACGGCAGCGGCTCGACGGTCTTCACTCCCACTGATCGCGCCGAGGTCGTCGGAATCGACGTCACGACGGGGCGCAGCCGCCGCATCGCACCTCCACCGGGCACCCGCACGGTACGGCTGGTCAGCGGGGAGCAACGGACGCCCGACGTGTGGGCCCTGCTCGACGTCGACTCCGGAGCCGCTCTGTGGAACCCCGGAACCGGCCGGACCGTCAAGGTCCCCGATGCCGTTGCGATCCGTGTCGGAAACGTCGACGTGTCCTCCGGCTGGATAGGCCTCTCGGGTACGACCCGCGACTTCACCGGAGCGACGACCAGGACGTGCTGGGCGTTCTCCCCGGACGGACGGCTGTCCGCCCCGTTCCCCGGCGCGGTCTGCCTCGTCGAGGACGGGCTCCTGGAGACCAGCGGAGACGTCTACCCCATCCGCTAGCTTCCGACCGTTGCGGCCGGCTGCCTCCGACGCGTTCGGGTCACCCCTCGTCCGGCGACCACGAGGCCGCCGCCAGGTCCACCCGGTCCCCGCGCAGCGGGCACCCCTCGGCGAGCAGCCGCTCCCGGGCCTTGCGCTCGTGCCCCGGCGGCATCCGGCCGGCCGAGTTCACCACCCGGTGCCAGGGCACGCCGCCTCCGTGCCGCGCCATGATCGAGCCGACCAGCCGCGGCGACGCCCGCCCTGAGCGGTCGGCGAGCGCGTCGGCCACCGCCCCGTACGACATCACCCGCCCCGGCGGGATCCGCTCGACAAGTGCCAGCACCGCCTCGACGTACTCGTCAGGTGTCACGAGCTGCCACGATATGGGAACGCGCCGCGGCGTCACAGACCGCAGCGCGCAGAATGGTCGGGTGCGTGAAGCAGTCACCTCGGCCCGCCGGATCGTCGTCAAGATCGGTTCGTCCTCGCTGACCACCGCGACCGGCGGCCTGGACGACGCCCGTGTCGACGCGCTCGTCGACACGCTCGGCGAGCTGGCCGCCGCCGGACGCGAGGTGGTGCTGGTCTCCTCCGGCGCGATCGCCGCCGGGCTCGCCCCGCTGCGGCTGCCCCGGCGCCCGCGCGACCTGGCCACCCAGCAGGCCGCCGCCAGCGTCGGTCAGGGCCTGCTCATCGGGCGGTACGCGGCCGCGTTCGCCCGGCACGGCCGCACCGTCGGACAGGTGCTGCTCACCGTCGACGACGTGACCCGGCGCGCGCACTACCGCAACGCGTACCGGACGCTGCGCAAACTGCTCGACCTGCGGGCCGTGCCGATCGTCAACGAGAACGACACGGTGGCGACCGAGGAGATCCGGTTCGGTGACAACGACCGCCTGGCCGCGCTCGTCGCCGCGCTCGTCGACGCCGACCTGCTGGTGCTGCTCTCCGACGTCGACGCGCTCTGGACCGGCAACCCGGCCCGTCCCGGCAGCACCCGCATCGCCGAGGTGCACGGCGAGGGCGACCTCGCGGGCGTCGACATCGGCGGGGCCGGCCGGGCCGGGGTGGGCACCGGCGGCATGGTGACGAAGGTCGAGGCGGCCCGGATCGCCACCGGCTTCGGCATCCCGGTGGTGCTCACCGCCGCGCCGCTCGCCGCATCGGCGCTGGCCGGGGAGCCGGTCGGCACGTACTTCCACCCGAGCAGCCGCCGACCCGCCGCGCGCCTGTTCTGGCTCGCGCACGCCACCGCGCCCCGGGGCCGCCTGCACCTCGACCCGGGCGCGGTGCAGGCTGTGGTCGGCCGCCGCAAGTCGCTACTGCCCGCCGGCATCACCGCCGTCGACGGCGCGTTCACCGCCGGGGACCCGGTCGACCTGGTCGACACCGCGGGCGCCCCGGTGGCCCGCGGTCTGGTCAACTACGACGCGGTGGAGCTGCCCGGCCTGCTCGGCCGTTCCACCTCCGAACTCGCCGCGGCGCTCGGCCCGGCGTACGAACGTGAGGTCGTCCACCGCGACGACCTGGTCCTGCTGTAAGCAAGGGCCCCTTATTAACACCCGTCTGTTAATAAGGGGCCCCTCCTTAAAACACCTCCGAAGGAGTACGCACGATGAGCGTCGTCGAGCAGGCCCGGCGAGCCCGGGACGCGGCGGAAGCACTGGCCACCGCCACCCGTACCGTCAAGGACGCCGCGCTGCACGCGATGGCCGACGCGCTCGTGGCGCGTACCCCGGAGATCCTGACCGCGAACGCGGCGGACCTGGCGGCCGGGCGCGACGCTGGACTGTCCGCGGCCGTGCTGGACCGGCTCGCGCTCGACGAAGGGCGCGTCGCCGCCATCGCCGACGCGCTGCGCCAGATGGCCGCGCTGCCCGACCCGGTCGGCGAGGTGGTACGCGGCTCGACGCTGCCCAACGGCCTGGAGCTGCGCCAGATCCGGGTGCCGTTCGGGGTCGTCGGCATCGTCTACGAGGGCCGGCCCAACGTGACAGTCGACGCCGCCGGGATCTGCCTGAAGTCCGGCAACGCGGCGCTGCTGCGCGGCTCCTCGTCGGCCGCGCACTCCAACGCGGCGCTGGTCGCGGTGCTGCGCGACGCGGTCGCCGGCGCCGGCCTGCCCGCGGACGCGGTGCAGCTGCTCGACTCCAGCACGCGCGACTCGGTCAAGGAGCTGATGCGCGCCCGCGGCCTGGTCGACGTGCTGATCCCCCGCGGCGGTGCGTCGCTGATCCGCGCCGTGGTCGAGGAGTCGACGGTGCCGGTGATCGAGACCGGCGTGGGCAACTGCCACGTGTACGTCGACGCCGCCGCCGACCTCGGCAAGGCCCTCGCGGTCACGCTGAACGCCAAGACCCAGCGCCTGTCCACCTGCAACACCGCCGAGTCGCTGCTGGTCCACCGCGACGTCGCGGACGCCTTCCTGCCGGCGGTGCTCGCCGCGTTCGCAGACGCCGGGGTGACAGTCCACGGCACGCCCGAGGTCGCCGCCCACTCCGACGCCGTGGTCCCGGCCACCGAGGAGGACTTCGGCACCGAATACCTCTCCGCCGACATCTCGGTCGCCGTGGTCGACTCGCTGGACGCGGCGGTCGCGCACATCCGCCGGTACGGCACCGGGCACACCGAGGCGATCGTCACCGACTCACAGCGCGCGGCCCGGGAGTTCGTGGCCCGGGTGGACTCGGCCGCGGTCATGGTCAACGCGTCCACCCGGTTCACCGACGGCGGCGAGTTCGGGTTCGGCGCGGAGATCGGCATCTCCACGCAGAAGCTGCACGCGCGCGGCCCGATGGGCCTGCCGGAGTTGACCAGCACCAAGTACGTGGTGACCGGGGACGGTCACGTGCGCTGATCAGCTGGCTTCTGATGCCACGATCTCGCGGTACTGGTGGGGGCGCTGCCGGTTCGGGGAGGTGGTGGCATCCCAGGGCCTCTGATACCGCCACCTCGGCGTACTGGTCGAGCGGCCGCCAGCTCGGCGGAGTGGCGGCATCCCGGTGCTTCCGGTGCCGCCACTTCGCCGTACTGGTCGGGGCCGCCGCCAGGTCGGGGAAGTGGTGCCATCCCAGCACCTCT
This sequence comes from Micromonospora sp. LA-10, assembly GCF_051853095.1. NCBI lineage: Bacteria > Bacillati > Actinomycetota > Actinomycetes > Micromonosporales > Micromonosporaceae > Micromonospora > Micromonospora sp. LA-10. The sequence continues at coordinate 4,355,904 of NZ_CP195710.1, read as the reverse complement.
GATGCCACCACCTCCCCGTACTGGTCGAGCGGCCGCCAGCTCGGCGAAGTGGCGGCGTCCCGGCGCCTCCGATAGCGCCACCTCGCCGTACTGGTCAAGCCGCCGCCAGCACGGCGAAGTGGCGGTATCCCGGGGGCTCTGATGCCGCCACCTCCCCGAACTGGTGTTGATCATCGGCTGGCCGGGCTACGCGAGCTGGAGTGGATCACCGTCTGTCGGTGCGGCGGGGTCTACCGGCGGGGTGGTGCCGGGCTGCGGCGGTACCGCGGTCGCCGGGGCCGAGGGCTCCGGTGGCGGCATGACGAGCGGAGGCAGCCCTGGGGACACCGGGGCGGCCGGTGGCACCGCAACCGCCGGAGGCAGGCCGGGCAGCACCGGGTCGGGCGGCACGTCCGGCACCGGCTGCGCAGCAGGCCCCGTGCCCTCGTCGGGGAGCAGATCGGGCGTGACGATCCAGGCGGACCACGGAGCCGGCCCCTTGTCCGGGCCGGCCGACACCACGAAGCCGGCCGACGGATCAGGCTCTGCCCCCGAACCGGACGCGGCATCCGACTCGACGTCCGGGCGGAGCCACGTGTCAGGACCGAGACCCGTAAACGAGTCCGGCGCGCCGTCCAGACCGACCGACAGCGCGGACGCGTCCCCTGGTCCGGCCGACGGGTCATTGCCGAGACCGGGCAACAGGTCAGGGCCGAAGCCCGCCGAAGATTCGGGGCCGCGGCCGGACGAAGGCTCCGGGTCTCGGCGGGACGACGGGCCGGAATCGGGACTCGCCGATGCAGCCGATGACCCAGCCGGGCCCGTCAGCGGGTGAGCCGGGGCGGGCAGCGGAGGCACGGGCGGCGCAGGCGTGGGAGCGGGCGCGGACGGCGCAGGCATGGAGGCGAACGGAGGAAACCCGGGCGCGGCTGGCGGAGGCATGGAGGCGGACAGCGGAGGCACGGGCGCGGGCGGCGTAGGCGTGAGGGCGGGCACGGCCGACGGAGGCGCGGCGGCGAACGGCGGAGACGCGGACGCGGGCGGCAGAGGCATGGAGGTGGACAGCGGAGACGCGGCCGGCGGAGGCACGGCGGCGGGCGGCGCAGGTGAGGACGCCGGCGGCGGAGGCGCTGACGCGGGGAGCCGGCGCGGGCGCGGGGCCGGCACTGCGGGCGGCGGGGGCAGCTCGGCGGGCCGCGGCGCCACGAACGGCGCGCCGGACACCGGGGCCTCGGGCGCGTTGGGGCGGCACGCCCGGATCGCCCGCAGCGTGGTGTGCACGTCGAACTGGTGGCCGTCGTCGCTGTCCCAGCCGCCGTCGCTGCGCTGGGTCTCGGCGAGCCGCCTGCGCGCGGAGACCAGCAGCCACTGTTCCTCGCCCACGTCGACGCGCCGCAGCGTGGCGGCGAGCCAGGCCACGTCGGCCGGGGACATCTGCGGGATCCGGTCGGCCAGCACCGCCTGGATGCGCGCCGACTCGTAGTACATCTGCTGGCGGTGCAGCACCGCGGCGGCGAGCCAGCCGGCGGGCAGGAAGGACGGCCAGCTCCCGTCCGGCGCGAGCTGGGCGGCGAGCGCCTGGGCGGCCGCCTGCACCACACCGGCGTACGCGCCGCCGACCCGGTGGTCCAGCGGCCCGGCGGCCCGGGCGTCCAGCCCGGCCACTGTGAGCCAGAATCCGGCGTTCGCGGTCTGGTAGAGCCGGGCCTCCGGATCGCCCGGGGTGGCCCATTCGGGGGCGAGCCCGGCCAGTGACGGGTCCTCGTCCCAGCCGCCGTCGGGCAGTTGCCGGGCAGCCAGCCAGTCCAGCGCGTGCCGGGCCGCCGGCCGGCCGAGCGCGCCGAGGTCGTCCAGTTCGGCCAGGCGGAAGCAGGTCGCGTCGATCGAGGCGACTTCGCCGTCGAGCACTGCGGGCCAGCCGCCGCCCGGCGCCTGCCCGGACTCGGCGGCGTCGAGCAGGTCGGGCGGCACCGGAGCGCCGGTGCGCAGCCGGGAGAGACGGGCGCGGTCCACCGCGTCTCCGTGAGCGACGACGAATCCGATCGCCGCGTCCAAGTCCACCACGGCCCTGACGGTACTGGCGCGGCCGAGGTTACGCCTCGGTAGCTCGGTCAGGGCCGGTACCGCCCACCGGTCGCCGAGGACATCCACCTGCGGGTCGGGCTACCAGGCATTTGTCCACGCCACGGGGCACGGAAAGCACGATGGGCCCGCCCGGGGAACCGGGCGGGCCCATCGACGTGACTCAGTACGACGGCAGGGCCGGGTCGATCTGCTTGACCCAGGAGAGCACACCGCCCTGGACGTGCACGGCGTCGGTGAAGCCGGCCGCCTTCAGCGCGGCGAGCGCCTCGGCCGAGCGGACGCCGGACTTGCAGTGCAGCACGATCTGCCGGTCCTGCGGGAACTTCGCCAGCGCCTCGCCGGAGAGGATCTCGCCCTTGGGGATGAGCGTCGAGCCGGGGATGCGGACGATCTCGTACTCGGCGGGCTCGCGGACGTCGACGAGGAAGATGTCCTTGCCGGAGTCCTGCCAGTCCTTCAGCTCCAGCGCGGTGATGGTCGAGTCGACCACCGCTTCCTGCGCCTCGTCGGAGACGGCGCCGCAGAAGTCCTCGTAGTCCTCCATGAGGTCGGTGAGGGTCGCGTTCTCGCCGCAGAGCACGCAGTTCGGGTCCTTGCGGACCTTGATCTTGCGGTAGCTCATCTCCAGGGCGTCGTAGACCATCAGCCGGCCGACCAGCGGCTCACCGATGCCGGCGAGCAGCTTGATCGCCTCGTTGACCTGGATCGACCCGATGGACGCGCAGAGCACGCCGAGCACGCCGCCCTCGGCGCAGGAGGGGACCATGCCGGGCGGCGGGGGCTCCGGGTAGAGGCAGCGGTAGCAGGGGCCGTGCTCGGCCCAGAACACCGACGCCTGGCCGTCGAAGCGGTAGATCGAACCCCAGACGTACGGCTTGCCGAGCAGCACCGCGGCGTCGTTGACCATGTACCGGGTGGCGAAGTTGTCGGTGCCGTCGACGATCAGGTCGTACCGGGAGAAGATGTCCCGGACGTTCTCCCGGTCCAGCGCGGTGTTGTGGATCTCCACGTTGACCAGCGGGTTGATCTCGCGGATCGACGCGGCGGCGGACTCGGCCTTGGAGCGGCCCACGTCGGAGACGCCGTGGATGACCTGGCGCTGGAGGTTCGACTCGTCGACGGTGTCGAAGTCGATGATGCCGAGCGTGCCGACACCGGCCGCGGCGAGGTAGAGCAGGGCCGGCGAGCCGAGGCCGCCGGCGCCGACACAGAGCACCCGGGCGTTCTTCAGCCGCTTCTGCCCCTCCACCCCGACGTCCGGGATGATCAGGTGGCGCGAGTAGCGGCGGATCTCGTCAACGGTCAGCTCGGCGGCGGGTTCGACGAGCGGGGGCAACGACACGGTGGACTCCCCGGGATCGGCGGTGTGACCGCGCCATTGTCGCTCGCCGGGACGGGGATCGGCCATGATGAGGGACACTCGGCCCGAACTGCGGGACCGGGAATAACTCAGACGCCTTCGGTGGGCTCGCCGGAGTAGCGGGTTCCGTCGACGTACGGCCAGGCGTTCGGCAGGCAGCCGTCCAGCCCATACGTCTGCTGCTGCATCACCGGCGCGGGCGCGCCGGGCGCGGGGCACGCCTGGTGCAGCTCACCGAATTCGTGCCCGACCTCGTGGTTGATCACGTACGTCCGGTAGACGTCCAGCGGGGCGCCGTAGTCGGGTACCGCCGTCATCCAGCGGGCCAGGTTGAGCACGACCCGGCCGGGCAGGCGGCAGGAGGTGTACCGGTCGGTGCGCAGGCCGCCTTCGGCGCACATCCGCTCGGAGGTGACCGGGGTGGCGAGGTACATGGTGAAGTCGGCGGCGGCCGCCTCGGGCACCCGCTGCACCCGCAGTTCTCCCGACGCGATCCAGCTGCGCGGGTCGCCGAGCACCGCGTCCACGGTGCCGGCGAACCGGTCGGCGTCCTGCCCCGTACCGTGCTCGACCTCGACCCGGTAGCGGCGCAGCGGACCCTCCTGTCCGCGTACCGGGGATCGGCCCTGGGCCACGGCGAACGTGCCAGGGCCGGCGGTGGGGTAGCCGGTCGGCGGCGCGGCCGGGACGTCGGCCTCGGCGGCGCCGCGGGCGAGCGACGGCTCGGCCGCGAGTGACGTCCCGCCGGGCCCGGGTGCGTTCAGCCGGGTGACGCCTACCGCTCCGCTGCCGGCGGCCAGCAGCATCGCCAGCAGCAGCACCGAGCGGCGGCGGCGACGTCGCATGCGGCGCAGGGTGGGACGCTCGGACGGGTGACCGGGCGGCGGCCGGCGGCGCGGCTCGGCAGGCATGTCGTAAGGGGACGACGACGTCATGACACCAGCGTGCCATGACGTTCGGGCATTTAGCTGCTTTTGCCGCCTATGCCGCGAATCTTCTTCACAAACGGCGCGTCACAGGCTCGGCCCGGCGTACCGCTTCCCGCCCACGTAGGGCCAGGGGTTCGGGCGGCAGCCGTTGAGGAAGAGCGTCTGCTGCTGCATCACCGGCGCGGCCCGCCCCGCCCTCGGACACCCCTCGTGCCGGTGCCCGAGCTGGTGGCCCACCTCGTGATTGATCACGTAGAGCCGGTAGTCGTCGAGCGTCATCCCGGCGGCGACCAGATGCGGCGCGGAGGTCCGCCACCGGTCCAGGTTGATCACCACCTTGCCCGGAACCCGGCAGGAGGTGTACGGCACGCCGCCCACGCGGATGTCGATCCCGCCCGCGCCGCACAACCGCCGCGCGGTCTCCCGGGTGGCCAGGTAGATCGTGAAGTCGTACCCGCTGCCCGACCCCACCTGCCGCAACCGCAGCCGGCCCCCGTCCACCCAGCTCCCCGGGCCGGCCAGGGCCCGCCGCACCGCCTCGCCGAAGTCGACGGCCTGCTCCCCCGAGCCGTTCTCGGCCGCCACCCGGTACCGCTGCACCGGCCCGGAGCGGCCCAGCACGCCGCCGGTCCGGTCGTCGTAGCCGAAGCTGCCCCGCCCCTTCGCCGGCCCCGGGTCGGACAGCGTCAGCACCGGCGGAGCCGGGGAACTGGGCGTCACCGGGGGCGGCGGGGCGACGCTCGGCGCCGACGACGACGGCACCCTTGTCGGCGCCGGAGGCTGGGCGACGAACCCGTCGGTGACCCGCGTCCCCGCCCCCGCCGACGGCAGTTGCAGCGCCGCGCCGACGCCCACAGCGGCGACGGCGAGGAAGGCGCACACCACGAGGGCCGAGCGCCAGGCAGGACGAGCGGCAGCCCGGGACCGGGCGGTACGGGGAGGGCGTGAGCTGGGCATCCGGCTCAGCCTGCCATGTCGCGCCCCGTTCCGCTCTCCCCCGCACCGGCGTCCGGCGACGACGGTGTCTCGCCGAGCAGTCCCAGCACCGCCCGCGCCACCGTCCGCGGGACCTCCAGCTGCGCCACGTGCCCGACGCCGTCGAGCATCAGCAGCCGGCTGTCCGGGATCACGCGGGCCGCCTGCGGCGCCACCCGGACGTCGACCAGGCGGTCCTGCCGTCCGCCCACCACCAGCGTCGGCGCCCGCACCGCCGCCGCCTGCCGCCAGAGCGCGCCCTCCCCCGGCAGGTACGAGCGCAGGAAACTGCCGACCAGACCCCGGAAGGTACGCACGTACGCGGCGGCGTAGTGCGCGGCCTCGTACCGGACCCGGATCTCGTCGATCGCCTCCTGCCGGCGCTGCTCGCTGATCCGGGTCAGGTCCGCCACGCACGCCTCCATCACCTGCTGCGCCGTCACCTCGGGGGTGAACTGGGCCAGCCGCCAGGCGGCCAGCCGCTCGCCCCGGGGGATCGCCAGCAGCGGAAGCATCCGCCCCTGCAACGAGCGCCGGAAGTCCAGGAACGGCAGGGCTGGCGAGATCAGCGTGAGCGTGCGGACCAGGTCCGGGCGCAGCGCCGCCACCCGGACCGAGATCGCGCCGCCGAGCGAGTTGCCGAACAGGTGCACCGGCCCCCGGTCGGTGTGCTCGATCCAGCGGATCACCCGGTCGGCGAAGGCCGGGATGGTGTAGCGCGGGCCGGGCTCGCTGCGCCCGAAGCCGGGCAGGTCGATCGCCTGGCCGTCGAGGCGGCCGGCGAGCAGGCCGGCCAGGTCGGTCCAGTTCTGCGCGGACCCGCCGAGGCCGTGCACGTACAGCGCCGGCTCCGCGCCGGGGCCGGTGGCCGGGGTTTCCCGGACGTGCACGAGCGTGCCGTCGATCCGGACGTGCCGGCCGGGCCAGGGCGGCGGGAGTTCGTGCGCGGGAAGGCTGTGCTCCGGCCAGAGTGCGGCGCGTTTCATGTCTCCAGTTTTCCCCGCCCGCGCCGTATCGCACACCGTTCAGGCGAGCAGCGCCTCCAGCCGCCGGTTCACCGCCGCCAGCGTGGCCCGCACGACCGCCTGCCGGGGATCCCCGGCGACCAGGGCCGAACCGGCCAGTTGCTCCACCCAGCCGTCGCAGACCAGCAACACGACCACCGTCGCCACCTCGCAGTTGCCGAACGGCACCACGGCGGCGTGCTCCACGAAGCACCGGCCGTGCTCGCCGGCCGGGACGGCCCGGCCGAGCAGCTCGTCCACCGCGGCGGCCGCGGCCACGGCGCACAGCCGCAGCACGTACCCGTCGACAGCAGGCCCGGTCGCGTGGCCCTCGGCCGTCCGGTCGCCCGCGAGCAGGCGGACCTCCGTGGTGGCGTCCAGGCCGAACGTGCTCACCAGGACGTGCTCGATCACCACCCGGGGGCCCGGCGCGCCGCCGGTGTCGAGCGGTCGCGACGGCGCGGTCTCCGTCGTGGTCATCTGCCCGCCGGAGTACGAGGTGCCGAGCGTCACCGGGCTGCCGGTGGACATGCCGGTCGGCGCGGCGGCCAGCGACGTCTCGTCGACAGCGGCCCGGCCCCGGTGGGTGGCCTGCCGGCGGCGGCGCGGCGGCTCGTCGCCCTCGGCCGGGGCGTCGGCCGGACGCGCGGCGCGGTCCGTCCCGCCGAACCGTCCCTCACCGGAGCGGTTCGCGGCCGGGCGCACCACACCGGTACGCGTCGGCGTCTCGTCCCCGGCCGGTCCGGGCTCGTCACCGTTGCGCGGCGCGGGCACCGCCGTCCGCGTCTCGTCCGGCAGGGCGCGGGCATGAATCGACCCGGGCAACCGGCCCTCGCCCGCGCGTGCCTCACCGGCGCGGTCCAGCCGGGCCGATCGGCGGCGCAGCGGGGCCGGCGACGGCCCGACGGGCGCTCCGGGCAGGTTCTGCGGGGCCGCGGCCAGGCCCATCCGTTCCTGGAGCAGCCGGGCCACCAGGCGGCTGACCTCGGCCGGGTCCGCGCCGTCGGCCAGGTCGAGCCGGAGGCTGTGCGCGCCGGCCGGGGTACGGCGCAGCGCGGCGTCCCGTACGCCGGCCACCTCGCGGACCGCGTCCAGGATCGCGTTGACGTCGAAGCCCTCCGGACGCTCACGCAGCGGCGCGGGCTCGTCGTCGCGGCGCAGGTGGGTGGCGATGCGGGCGAGTTCGGGGGTCTCGGCGGACGGTTCCACTGCCGGCGGCTCCGGCACGACTGGCACGTCCGGCTCGGCGGGGACGCGCTGCGGCAGCACCACGGGGGCCGGCTCCTCCGGTCGGGGCTCGGCGGCCGCGTCGGCGGCCGGTACCGGTTCCGGCGCGGACCGGCGGGCGGCGTAGGGAGGCGCGCTCGCCGGCTGGGGCGCGGACGTGGGGTCGGCGTGCGCCGCGCCGCTCACGGCGGGGACGCTGGACGTCGGCCGGGCGGGCACGCTGGAGATCGGCCGAGCCGGTGCACCGGACGTCGGCTGGGCCGGCACGCCCGAGGTCGGCTGCGCCGGCACGCCGGACGTCGGCCGGGCCGGGACGCCCGAGGTCGGCTGCGCCGGGACGCCCGAGGCCGGCTGCGCCGGGACGCCGGAGATCGGCCGGGCGGGGGCGGCCGGTGGCTGCCGGGGACCGTCGGCGGGCTCGCCGGTGGCCCGGGGCGCGGGGTTGGCGACGGGGGCGGCGGTGGGCGGCGGCCCGGCCGGTGCGGTGGGGTACCCGGGGAACGTCGGGGTGTACCCGCCGGCCGGCGTGGGTGGGGCGCCCGCCGGCTCGGGACCGGTGCCCGGGTTCACCGGCGGGACCGGCACCGGCGGTCCCGCCCAGGAGGGCCGCTCGTATCCGTGCGGCGGCTCGGCGTCACCCCGGGCCAGCCGGAACGGCCGGGTCGCCTCACGCGCCTGCTCCGGACCGGCGTCCGGCTCGGGCTCGTACGGGCGCGCCGGCTCCGGCTCGTACGGCCGGGTCGGTTCCGGTCCGGCGGCCGGCTCGGCGCGCAGCGGCTCGTACGGCCGTACCGGCTCGGGCCGGGGCGGTTCGTAGCCGGACGGCGGCTCGACGCGGGCCGGCATGTACGGCCGCACCGGCTCTGGCGCCCACTCGGCGGCGCGCTCGTCGCGGGCCGCACGGTCGTCCCAGCCCGCCCGGTCGTCCCAGCTCGCGTGGCCGTCATGGCCCGCCCGGTCGTCGTGGCCAGCCCGCTCATCGTGGCCAGCCCGGTCGTCGCGGGCGGCGCGGCGGCCGGTGCCGTCGTCCTCCCGCTCGTGCCGGTCGGCGGGCTCCGCGGCCCGGCGGGCCGGCGGCTCGTCGGTGCGGGCCCACGGGGGGGCCCAGCCGTCGCCCCAGCTCGGACGGTTCCAGGACGGTCCGGACCAGTCCGGTTCACCGGCGCCGGGATCGTCCGCGACCGGCTCCCGGGAGTCGGCGGCGGCGCGGGGCTCGGCGGGGTTCGGCGGCCCGTCCGGTGGGCGGACGTCGCCCACCTGCTGCGTGCGGCCGGCCGTGTCGGTGGACGGCTCGGCCGGTGGCCGGTCGGCCCAGCCACGGGAGAGCGACGGGGTGGACTCGGTGTTCGGCGCGTGGAAACCCGGCGGCACCTCGAAGCCGGAGGCGGCGGCGCCGACCGGCGGCACCTGCAGGGCCGGGGGCGCGGAGGCGGGACGACCGCTCTCGGCCCAGCGCGGCGTGGCGGCCTGGTCGTCGGCGGCGTGCCGGGACCCGGCGGCGTCGGCCGGGCTGACCTGCTGCTCGACCGCGGGCGCCGGTCGCGGGGCCGGCACGGCCAGCCGCTCGCCGTCGCTCTGCCGGGGCGGCTCGTCCGCCGGCGGGGCACTGACCGGCGACTGGCGGGTCACGCGCGACTCCTCCCCGGCGTGATGCACGCCGTTGACGTGGCGGCCGTTCACCGGGCTCGGCTCCGGTTGGCCGGGTAGCGGAGCCGGAAGGTCACCGTGCCGGGGCGAGGAGGCGGCCCAGCCGCCGAGATCGCCGTAGGGCCAGCCGCCGGGCGCCGGAGCGCCACGGGACCAGCCGTTCGGCGGGGGCGCCCAACCGCCGCCGGTACGGGCTGGTTCGTCCTGCTGGCCCGTCCCGTCGCCGTGCTCTCCCGGGGTGGCGGCTCCGGGTTGCCCTGTTTCACTCACCGCGCGCTCCTTGGTCGCCCCCGCTGAGGCTACCGTGTGGTGACAGTGGCGATAAGTTACAGCGGCGGGCCAATTCCGCGACGGGTTCACGAACCCGCACCGGTTCGGGTGATACGTGCCGGCTCGTACGCAGATACTCGGAGGATCCCATGACCGCAGTGGGGAACGGTGCACAGACCGCCGGTCGGCCCACCCGCCTGCCCCGCTCGGCACGCCGTAAGCAGCTGCTCGCCGCTGCTCAGGAGGTGTTCGTCGCGCAGGGCTACCACGCCGCCGCGATGGACGACATCGCTGAGCGGGCCGGGGTTTCCAAGCCGGTGCTCTACCAACACTTCCCCGGGAAGATGGAGCTGTACCTGGCGCTGTTGGACACGCACTGTGACGCGATAGTGGCCAAGGTGCAGGACGCGATGAGCGGCACGAACGACAACAAGGAGCGGGTGAGCGCCGCGGTCCGCGCGTACTTCGACTTCGTCGACCACGAGAGCGAGGCGTTCCGGCTGGTCTTCGAGTCCGACCTGCGCAACGACCCGGCGGTGCGGCAGCGGGTGGAGCGGGTCGAGCAGGGCTGCATCGCGGCCATCACCGACACGATCATCTCGGACACCGGGGTCAGCCGGTCGCACGCCGAACTGCTCGCCTCGGGCCTGGTCGGCGCCGCCGAGACGGCCGCCCAGTTCTGGCTCGCCGGCGGCCGGCAGGTGCCCAAGGCGGAGGCCGAGGCACTGGTCGCGGCCCTGTCCTGGCGTGGCATCGCCAGCTTCCCGCTGCAAGGTGAGTCAGCCTGAACATCGGGCCACCGGATCGGATAGCCTTCCCACGGTGGCTTTTTCGCCCCAGTTGAGGAGGCACAGTGGAGGTCAAGATCGGCGTGCAGTACGCGCCGCGGGAGCTGGTCCTGGAGAGCGCGCAGTCGCCGGCCGAGATCGAGCAGATCGTGACCGACGCCTTCGCCAGGAGCGAGGGCACGCTCTCACTGACCGACGAGAAGGGCCGGCGGGTCATCGTGCCGGTCGGCAAGGTCGCCTACGTCGAGATCGCCGAGGCCTCGCCTCGCGCGGTCGGGTTCACCGTTCGCTGATCTCCCGCGGCACCGGCCGCCGTGGCGGGCCTCCCGCCACGGCGGCTCAGTTGTTCAGCCCGACCGCCGTCATCCGCGCGGTGTGCGCCTCGGTCAGCCGGCGCAGCAGCCCCGGCACGTCCCCGCCGGTCCGGCCGATCAACGCGCCGAGCGCGCCCCGATCGGCGGCGGCGACCCGTCCGGCCTGGGAGAGCGCCTCCCCCAGCAGCCGCCGGGCCCACATGGAGAGCCGGCCTGCGGCCCGTGGATCGGCCTCGATCGCGGCCCGGATCTCGCCGGCGGCGAACTCGGCGTACCGGGAGTCGTGCAGCACGTCGAGCAGCAGCGCGCGCTCCGGCCCGGCCAGGCCGTCGGCGATTCCGCGCAGGAAGTCGTCGGTGATCGCGTCACCCACGTACGCCTTCGTCACCGCCTCCGCCCAGTCCCGCGGCTCGGTCGAGTCGTGGTACGCCCGCAGCGCCTCGACGTAGGGGGCCATCGCCTCCTCCGGGGTGACGCCCCACACGGCGAGGCGGTCGGTCAGCCAGCGGTAGTGCGCGATCTCCGCGGCGGCCATCTCGCTGAGCGCGGCGCGGCGGCCCAGGTCGGGCGCGAGGCGGGCGTCGGCGGCGAGGCGGTCGAAGGCGAGCAGTTCGCCGTACGCGACGAGCCCGAACAGGTCGGTCGCGGCGGGATCGGGGGCGGTGGGGTCGGCGGCGGCGGAGCCGGTCGCGGCGGGGTCGGGGGCGGCCACGAGCGCAGGCTACCGGCGCCAGGGCTGTGACTCAAGTCACAGCAAGCCGCCCCGCGCGCACGGCCACCACCTGGGAATCGGGACGACTCAGGGGCCGTTCAGGTAGGATGAGACAGTTGCCGTGGGCACCGATTCGGTCAGCTTCGCTGATCAAGGCCGGTCCCCGACGCGCGTGCGGCCCGGTCCGGCTCGGCGAAACGCCCCCGACCGCGTGGCCCGCGCCACACCGATCGCGCCCTGAGGATCTGAGGGGCGCACCACGAGAGGGCACCCCCAAATCCATATGAGCGAGCAGATTTCCGGCCAGCCACTGGCCCCCACCGCTCCGGTCCCCCCGGAGGCACCCACGTTCGCCGCGCTCGGCGCGCGGCAGGAGACCGTCGAGGCGCTGGCCGCCGCCGGCATCACCCGCGCCTTCGCCATCCAGGAGTACGCGCTGCCGATCGCGCTGCGCGGCGTCGACCTGATCGGGCAGGCCCCGACCGGCACCGGCAAGACGCTCGGCTTCGGCATCCCGCTGCTGGAGCGGGTGTTCGCCCCGTCCGAGGGCAGCGACGGCGTCCCGCAGGCGCTCGTCGTCGTACCTACCCGCGAGCTGGGCATCCAGGTCGCCAAGGACCTCGACGCCGCCGGCCGTACCCGGGGTGTCCGGGTGCTGCCGATCTACGGCGGCGTGGCGTACGAGCCGCAGATCGAGGCGCTGCGCAAGGGCGTCGAGATCCTGGTCGGCACTCCCGGCCGCCTGATGGACCTGCAGAAGCAGAAGCACCTGCGGCTCGACCGGGTCCGCGCGCTGGTCCTCGACGAGGCCGACCGCATGCTCGACCTGGGCTTCCTCGACGACGTCGAGAAGATCCTGGCGATGCTGCCGGAGGACCGGCAGACCATGCTGTTCTCGGCCACCATGCCGGACCCGATCGTCGCGCTGTCGCGGCGGTTCCTGCGCCGGCCGGTGACGATCCACGCCGGGCACACCGCCGAGACCGGCCCGTCCCCGCAGACCACGCAGCTCGCGTACCGCACGCACTCGCTGAACAAGGTCGAGATCGTGGCGCGCATCCTCCAGGCGGAGGGCCGCGGCCTGACCATGATCTTCACCCGCACCAAGCGGGCCGCCGACCGGGTCGCCGAGGATCTCGACTTCCGTGGCTTCGCCGTGGCCGCCGTGCACGGCGACCTGGGCCAGGGCGCGCGGGAGCGGGCGCTGCGGGCGTTCCGCGCGGGCAAGATCGACACGTTGGTCGCCACCGACGTGGCGGCCCGGGGCATCGACGTCACCGGCGTCACGCACGTGATCAACTACGACTGCCCCGAGGACCAGGACACCTACACCCACCGCATCGGCCGTACCGGCCGGGCCGGGGCCACCGGTGTCGCTGTGACGTTCGTCGACTGGGACGACATGCCCCGCTGGCGGATCGTCGACAAGACGCTCGGGCTGGACATGCCCGAGCCGCCGGAGACGTACCACACCTCCGCGCACCTCTACACCGATCTGGACATCCCGACGGACGTCAGCGGCACGCTGCCGACCGCCGAGCGCACCCGCGCCGGTCTGTCCGCCGAGGTCGAGGAGGACCTGGGTGGCGGCGGCCGGTTGCGCCGGGGCGCGCGGCGCGGCGACAGCCGGGGCCGCGAGCGGGGTGACCGTGACCGTGGCGACCGCGGTGACCGTGGTGACCGCGGTCGGGGCCGCGCGAGCGAGGGCGGGGACGCGCCCGCCGGGCAGGCCGAGGCCGGAGACGGCGAGGCGACCCGTACGCCGCGTCGGCGGCGTCGTCGCCGGGCCGGCGAGCCGGTGGCCGGTGAGCCGACCGCGGTGATCGGCACCGAGGGCGCGGCCGAGACCGCCGCCGCACCGGCGACCGGGGAAGGCGAGGCGTCCACCAAGCCGCGTCGCCGTCGTCGCCGCCGTGGCGGCAGCGCCGGCGCGCCCGCCGAGGCCAGCAACGCCGACTGACCCACACCGACGGAAACGGCCTCCCGGACCACGGTCCCGGAGGCCGTCCCCGTCCCACGACCGCCGAACCCACGCGGTGATCATGAAGTTGACGGCGCGACACGCCGTGCTCGCGTACGGCCAACCTCATGATCAACCAGGTCGGTGAGGTGGGAGAACTGGAGAGGTAGGTAGGGATGCCGGAGCCGTTGGACTCGGCGCTGTCGGAGGTACGGGCGCTGCTGCTCGCACCGGGACTGACCCGTGCGGTGGCCGCCGGGCGGCGTCGTGGGCAGCGTCCCTCGGTGGTACGCGCGGAACTGCGCCCGGTCGCGCTCAAGGGCGGCCCCCGGTTGCAGATCGCCACCTCCGACGGGTCCCGGCCGCACACCCGCAACGTGGCGCCGGGAACCGAGGCCGACGCCGCAGTGGACGAACTGCTCGCCGAGCCGTTCGGCAACTGGCACGTCGAGACCACCGACGCCACGCTCCAGCTGCGGGTGACGAAGTCCGGTGAGGCGCAGGTGCACCGTGCCGCGGCCAGCCGTACCGGTGGCGAGCCGGAGCGGCACGACCGGGCCAAGGAGTGGCTGCTCGACCCGGGTGATCCCCTCTTCCGGGAGATCGGCGGCTCGGCGGCCAAGCGCCGGCAGGTCGACGCGTTCCTGCGCACGCTGGCCGCGACACTGCCCGACGACCTCACCGGCCCGCTGCGGGTGGTGGACCTGGGCTGCGGCAACGCGTACCTGACCTTCGCCGCCTACCGCTACCTGGTCCGGCGCGGGCTGGACGTGACGCTCGTCGGGGTGGACGTACGCGAGGACCAGCGCCGCCGCAACACCGAGCTGGCCGAGCGGCTGGGCTGGGCCGACCGGGTCAGCTTCGTGGCCGGCACCATCGCCGAGGCGTCCGTCGAACCGGCGCCGGACCTGGTGCTCGCGCTGCACGCCTGCGACACCGCCACCGACGAGGCGCTGGCCCGCGCGGTGCGCTGGGACGCCCGCTGGGTGCTCGCCGCGCCCTGCTGCCACCACGACCTGGCCGCCCAGCTCCGGGCGCGCCCGGCCCCGGGGCCGTACGAGCTGCTGACCCGGCAGGGCATCCTGCGGGAGCGGTTCGCCGACGTGCTGACCGACGCGCTGCGGGCCGGGCTGCTGCGCCTGCACGGGTACCGCGCCGAGGTGGTGGAGTTCGTCGACTCCCAGCACACGCCGCGCAACCTGCTCATCCGGGCACGCCGGACGGCCGGCGCGCCGACCGACGACCAGCGTTCCGAGTATCGCGAGCTGGTCGGCCAGTGGGGCGTGACGCCCCGGCTGGAGACGCTGCTGGCCGAGCGGGCCTGAGGGCCGCGCTACCGCCCCCGGTCACCCCGGTTGCGGTCGCCCCGGTCCAGCACCGACACGCGCTCACCCGGGCCGCGGTTGGCGGGCCGCTCGCCCTCCTCCGCCGCGGCCGGGAACGGCACCACCTTTCCGCCGGGCTGGCCGGCGTTGCCGGCGGCGGCGAAGGCGTTCCAGGAGATGTCGACGAGCAGCCGCTTCAGCTCGGCGTGCCGGGCGGCGGCGTTGCGCTGCAGCGCCATCCGCGCGCCGAGGACCACCCCGGCGAGCGTGGTGCAGACCGCGCCGGTCGCGGCGATCAGGTGCACGCCTGTCGCCTCGCTTCCCCGTACCGCCAGGACCAGCAGCCAGATCCAGAAGCCCAGCGCGAACACGCCGGCCTTCGCTACGAAGAAGAGGCTCACCGCACCGGGGCGGTGCGGGACGGGACGATCCGGCTGGGCCATGCTGCTCCTCCGACGACTCTCAGGATTCACGCAGCTTAATTGACTTTCGGCAACTTTCTGTAGTCGGCCGGTCTCGCCAGCGGGACCTTCCGACCGATCAGTCAGTTACTTCTGCGGCCCGGCGTACTAGGCTCGATCGGCAGAGCCGGGCCACCGGCGGAAGGGGACAGATCCGGAGGGATGGGTTCGGCAGACGTTTCGCCGCAGATGGCCTTCGCACGCTTCGTACGCCGGGCCATCGACGACGCGCGCGAGGAACGTGGCTGGACGGTCACCGATCTGGCCACCCACACCGGAGTCGGCCGCTCGACTGTGTTCCGCTGGCTGGCCGGCGACTGGCAGGACTACCCCGAACTCGCCAAGGTGCGCGGCTTCTGTGCCGCTCTCGACCTGCCCGTGGCGGCCGCGTTCCGCGCGCTTGGCCTGCCCGACGCCGGGCCGGTGCCGCGCCGCCGGGGCGCCGAGGACGGCCCGGTGGAGGCCGACGTGCGGGTGATCCTGGACCGGCTGGCCGACCCGAGCGTGCCCGCCGAGGAGAAGCACCACATCCGCGACCTGCTCCGCTACCTGGCCCGCCGCCCGGTCCGCCGCGCCGGCTAGGCCACCGTCAGCGTGAACTCGGCGGTCCGCACCACGCCGCCCACCTGGAAGTCCAGGAACATCCGGTAGTTTCCCGGCCCCGGCGCGGTCAGCCAGAACGTCACCTCGTCGCCGTCACGCACCGGCTCCGGGTGTACGTGCAGGTAGCCGAGGTCACCTTCGCGCAGCGCGACCAGGTGCCCGTACGCGCCGAGGTACGGCTCCAGCGGCGCTGTCGCGCCGTCCGCGCCGGTGACCCGGAACCGCAGCGGCACCGAGCGTCCCACCTCCGGCGTGCCCGTGTACGCGGCGGTGAACCCGTCGACTGTGGCCGACGTGGCGGCGGCGGGCAACGGCCGGGGCCGGTACGCGCCGGGCGCGGCCAGGTCGGCGCCGAGCACCACAGCGACCTGTCCGCCGTCGTCGGCGACAGCGGTGAAGTCCGCGTACATCCGCCAGGAGCCCGGGTCGAGCGGCCCGAGCGGCACCGACCAGGTGCCGTCGGCGGCCATCGTGGGGTGCAGGTGCAGGTAACCGCTCAGGTCACGGCGCACCACGATCACGTGCATCGGCTTGTCGTGCACCACGGCGAACCGGGTGACCGCGCGGCGCTTGTCGTCGCGGATCTGGAAGCGCAGCTCGCCGGCGCGACCGGCGGTCAGCTCGGCGTTCGACGGGACCAGCGTGTAGCCGGCCGAGGTGACGGACAGCCCGGCCGCGCCGTCGCCGCCACCCTGGGTGACAGAGGCGCCGTCGTGGGTGTGCGCGCCGGTGCCGGGCGCGTGGGCGTGCATGCCGCCGTCGCCCGCGGTGGCCCCGCTCGCCGTGGCGGCGGGCCGCGCCGGGTCGGCGGGCGCGTTGATCCGGCCGAGCCCGAACCCGAGCAGCACGGCGAGCACGAGGCCGCCCACCACCAGGGCCAGCCGCAGCGTCTCCCGATCCACAGCGACCGGGCCGCCCGCAGCCGCCCCGGCACTGTCACCCGCTCCGGACCGCGCCGCGCCCCCGGAAGGCGCCGCGCCCCCGGACCGCGCCTCGTCCCCGTCCCGCGCCGCGCCTTCGGACCGCGCCGCATCCCCAGGCCGCGCGGCATCCCCGGACCGGGCACCGTCGCCGGAACTCGCGGCATCCCCGGGCGGTGTCGCGCCGGCCACGGAGTCGTCGGGGACGACGCCGGTGCCGGACGTGCCGGACGACAACTCAGGCACCGCCGCCGACCAGCTCGTAACCCGCCTCGTCCACGGCGGCGCGGACCGACTCGACCGGCAGCGGGGCGTCACTGGTGACGGTGGCGGTGCCACCGGCCAGATCGATCCGGACCTCCTCGACGCCGGGCAGCGCGGACAGCTCCTCGGTCACCGCCCGGACGCAGTGTTCGCAGGTCATCCCGGTCACGGTGTACGTCTGGACGACGGGTAGCTGCTCGGTCATGACCCCACGGTACCGCCGGTCACGGGCCGCTCCGCCGACGGTCCGCCGACGGTGGCGACGCTCGCATTCCGGCCGCGCCGGGAACTATCCGACGACCGGGACTGCCCGCGACGCGACCGGCCGGAACAAGCCGCGCCACGACCGCCGAGACTTGTCCAGCGACGCGACGGCCGGAACTGTCCGCGCCGCGACCGCCGGGACTTGTCCGCGACACGTCCGCCCGGACCTGCCGCGCGGACGCGACGGGTCAGCCGGCCACCGCGAGCGCCAGCGGCAGCACGTCCGGCGCACCCGCCCGGCGCAGCAGCCGCGCCACCATGGCCATGGTCCAGCCCGAGTCGACCAGGTCGTCCACCAGCAGCACCGGACCGTCCAGCCCCGGCAGCGCGTCGGCCAGCTCGTCCGGCAGGCGGAAGGCGTCGTGCAGCGTGCGTACCCGCTGGGCGCTGTTGCCGCGCGGACCACCACCGCCGGACGGACCGGCCGGGACGACGTGGCCGAGCAGCGGCAGCCGGCCCACGGCGGCGATCCGCTCGGCCAGCGAGCCGACCAGCAGCGGTCGCATCCGGGAGCCGACGGCGACCACGCCCACCGGCCGCCGGGGCCACGGGTCGTCGCCGTGCGCCCACGCCTTCAGCACCTCGACCACGGCCGCCACCACGTCGTCGGGCACCGGGCCGTCGGGCGCCTCCGGCCCGACCAGCCCGCGCAACCGCCCGCCCCACCCCAGGTCGGAGAGGCGTCCCACGGCCCGGCCCGGCAGCGCCTGCTCCGCCGGGGGGATGCGGCCTTTCAGGGGTACGCCCACCGCCTCCAACCCGGTGGGCCAGAGCTTCTTGGGCGGGATCGGCACGCCGGGGCGCCCGAGGAACGTCTGCGCGGCGGTCAGCGCCTGCTCGGAGACGGCGGCGTCGAACAGCGGGCCGGCGCAGTTGTCGCACCGCCCGCAGTCGGCCGCCCCGCTGTCGTCCAGCCCTTCCCGCAGGTAGCGCATGCGACAGCCGGACGTCGAGGCGTACTCCCGCATGGCCCGCTGCTCGGCGGCGCGCGCGTCGGCGACGCGCCGCAACCGGGCCTCGTCGTAGACCCAGGGCTCGCCGGTGGCGAGCCAGCCGCCGCGCACCCGGCGGACCGCGCCGTCCACGTCGAGCACCTTGAGCATCAGTTCCAGCCGGGCCCGGCGCAGGTCGACCACCGGTTCCAGGGCCTGGGTGGAGATCGGCCGTTCGGTGTCCAGCGCGGCGAGCACGGCGCGGACCTGTTCCTCGGGCGGGAAGGCGAGCGAGGCGAAGTACCGCCAGATGGCCGCGTCCTCCACGCCGGGCAGGAGCAGCACCTCGGCGTGCTCGACGGCCCGGCCCGCGCGGCCGACCTGCTGGTAGTAGGCGATCGGCGAGGGCGGCGCGCCCAGGTGCACGACGAAGCCGAGGTCGGGTTTGTCGAAGCCCATGCCGAGCGCGCTGGTGGCGACCAGTGCCTTGATCTTGTTGTCGAGCAGGTCCTGTTCGGCGGCCCGCCGGTCGGCGTCCTCGGCCTGCCCGGTGTAGGAGGCGACCGACCAGCCCCGGCCGCGCAGGAAGTCGGCCGTCTCGGTGGCCGCCGCGACGGTGAGCGTGTAAATGATCCCCGAGCCGGGCAGCCGGTCCAGGTGGTCGGCCAGCCAGGCCAGGCGGTGGGCCGGGCTCGGCAGATCGAGTACGCCGAGGCGCAGCGACTCCCGGTCGAGCGTGCCGCGCAGCACCAGCGCGTCGCCCAGTTGCTCGGCCACGTCCTGCGTCACCCGGGCGTTGGCGGTGGCGGTGGTGGCCAGCACCGGCGTGCGCTCGGGCAGGTTCGCCAGGAACATGCGCAGCCGCCGGTAGTCGGGCCGGAAGTCGTGCCCCCAGTCGGAGACGCAGTGTGCCTCGTCCACCACCAGCAGCCCGGTGGTGGCGGCGAGCTTCGGCAGTACGCCGTCGCGGAAGTCCGGGTTGTTGAGCCGCTCCGGGCTGATCAGCAGCACGTCGACGGCCCCGGCGTGGATCTCGGCGGTGATCTCGTCCCACTCGTCCAGGTTCGCCGAGTTGATGGTGCGCGCCCGGATGCCGGCCCGGGCGGCCGACTCGACCTGGTTGCGCATCAGCGCCAGCAGCGGCGAGACGATCACCGTCGGCCCGTGCTGGTTGCCCTCGCGCAGCAGCGCTGTGGCCACGAAGTAGACGGCCGACTTGCCCCAACCGGTGCGCTGCACGCAGAGCACCCGCCGCCGGTCGACCACGAGCGCCTCGATGGCCCGCCACTGGTCCTCGCGCAGCCGGGCGTGGTCACCCGCCAGCCGTCGCAGTACCGCTTCGGCGCGTTCCCGTACGGCCGTCCGATCCTCGCTCATCCGGCATTTCTACCAGGGGCGGCGGACACCAGGAGCGGACCGGGCGGCGGGTGGCCTCTCGTCAGCGGCCGAGGACGGAACCGCCGTTGACGCCGAGCACCTGCCCGGTGACGTACCCGGCGGACGGGCCCACCAGGTAGCTGACCGCAGCCGCGATGTCGTCCGGCACGCCGGCCCGGCCGACGAGCGTGGCGGCGACCCGCTTGGCGTGCCCCTCGGGCGTCATCCGGTCGCCGAAGAACTCGGTCTCGGCCACGTAGCCGGGGCTGACCACGTTCACGGTGATCTGATCGGGGCCGAGCTGGGCGGCCAGGTCGTACGCCCAGCCGTGCAGCGCGGCCTTCGCGGCCGAGTACGGGCCGCCACCACCGCGCTGCGCGGCGATCGAGCTGAGCAGGACCACACGGCCGCCGGGTCGGCGCAGGGCGGGCAGCAGCGCCTCGGTGAGCAGTACTGCGGTGAGCACGTTGGCGTCCAGGTTGGCCCGCCACCAGTCCGCCACCCCGGCGAGCGAGTCGGTCGACCCGCCCAGGTAGCCACCGGCGTTGTTCACGACCGCGTCCACGGCGCGCTCGCCCACGGCGTCCACCACCGCGCCGACCTGCCCCGGATCGGTCAGGTCGGCAACGACAGGCGTGACCGCCCCGTCCCGCCCGCTCTCGGCACAGATCCGCCGAGCGGCGGCTTCGAGCACGTCACCCCGCCGCCCCACCACGATCACGTCGAACCCGTCGTCCACGAGCCCCCGTGCCACGGCCGCCCCGATCCCGGTCCCACCCCCACTGACCACAGCCAGCCGTCGCTGCTCCCCCATGCCCACTCCCCTTCCGCGTCCTGCCCGGTGCCGGCGATTCCGGCCCGGCGCGATTCCGGCCCGGCGATCATGAAGTTAGCGTGGCCGGACACGGCGTGTCGTGCCGTTAACTTCATGATCGCCGAGGCGTGGGGCGGGGGCAGGGGTCAGCGGGGGCGGCGGAGGGCCGCCAGGACGGGAGCCAGGCGGGAGCGCAGGCTGGCCAGGCCGCCGGGGAAGAAGTAGACGGCCAGGATGAACACGGTGCCCAGGACGAACAGGGGCTGACTCAGCGGGTGGCTGAGGAACGCGGGCAGGCTGTTCACCGCCTCGCTGCTGCCGAACGCGGTGAGCCGGTGGTCCAGGTACATGTAGAGGACGCCGCCCAGCACCGGCCCCCACCGCGTACCGGGGCCGCCGAGCACCACCATGACCAGCAGCGACAGCGTCAGCTCCGACGAGGTGATGTGCGGGCTCGCGCCGCCGACGATCAGCACGTAGACCACCCCGCCGGCCGACGCGAGACCACCGGCCAGCGTGAACGCGACCAGCTTGAACCGGTACGGGTCGAGCCCCAGCACCCCGATGCGCCGCTCGTCGTCGCGCAGCCCGGCGAGCACCCGCCCGGTCGGCGAGGCGCTGACCCGGTGCACGACCAGGACCACTATGGCCAGGTACGCCAGCGCCAGCCAGTACAGGTTCACCGTGTTCGTGACGCCCACCAGCGCTGACGGCAGCCCGGACACGTCCAGCGGCAGCCCCTCCTCACCGCCGGTGAGGCCACCGAAGTCGCGGGCCACCAGGATCGCCCCGACCTGCGCGAACGCCAGCGTCACCATGGCGAACGCGATGCCCACCGTACGCAGCGCCACCGCGCCGAGCAGCGCGGCGAGCGTCGTACCGCCGATCACCGTCAGCACGGCGGCCTGCCACAGCGGCAACCCGGCCTTGGTGACCAGGATGTCGGTGCCGTACACGCCGGCGGCGAAGTAGAGGGCGTGGCCGAAGGAGAGCATTCCGGTACGCCCGAACAGCAGGTCGTAGCCGGCCGCGAGCCCGCCGAACACCAGGCAGATGGCGAGCAGTTGCAGCGTGCCCGGCGAGTTCAGCGGCCCCTCGAAGATCCCGGGCAGGTGCAGTGTGGAGTACGGCAGGACCGCCGCCACCACCAGCGCCACCAGCGGCAGGTACGGGCGCAGTCCGTGCCAGCGGGCGCGGCCGGGGGTCAGCTCGTCCGGCACCTGCGCCGGAGGCGCGTCGACCACCGAGTTGGTCATGCGTGAGCCACCTTTCCGGCCAGGCCCTGCGGACGCAGCAGCAGCACCACGGCGAGCAGACCGACCACGCACAGGTCGCCCAGCCCGGACGTGCCGTAGTAGTTGACGAACTGTTGCAGCAGCCCCACCGCGACCGCCGCGTACGCGGACCCGACCACCGAGCCCATCCCGCCGATCACCACCACGATGAAGGCGAAGATCAGCAGCGAGCCGCCCTGCCCCGGCGAGACGGTGCCGAAGTAGACGCCGCCGAGCGCGCCGGCCAACGCGGCGGCGGCCCCGCCGATCGCGAAGACCAGCGTGAACGCCTTGCGTACGTCGATGCCGAGCGCCGTCACCATCTCCCGGTTCTCCACCCCGGCCCGGATGATCAGGCCGTACCGGGTCCAGCGCAGGAACGCCAGCAGCGCGCCGAGCACCACAGCGGCGGCGACGATCAGCAGCAGCCCGGCGTTCGGCACCTGAGCGCCGAGCACCGAGGTCACGTTCCGGCTCCAGTCCGGGCGCGGGAACGGCCGCGGGTCGGCGCCCCAGGTGGCCTGGAGCAGCGCCACCCCGGCGAGCGACAGGCCGACGGTGACGAGCACCTGCTCGATGGTGCGGGAGTAGAGCGGCCGGATCAGCACCAGCTCCACGAGCACCGCGACGAGCGAACCGGCCAGCACGCCGAAGACGACTGCCAGCACGAAGCCGAACCCGTCCGGTCCGGCGCCGGGCAGGTTGCCCGACGCCCACCAGGTCGCGTACGCGCCGACGCCGAGGAACAGCCCGTGCGCGAAGTTGAGCACGTCGGCGAGGCCGAAGACGAGGGACAGGCCGGAGGCGACGAGGAAGTACAGCGCCGCCAGGCCCAGCCCGGTCAGCGTCAGCAGGACCACTGTGTTCATGAGTGCACCTCCGCCGAACCCACGCCGAGCAGCGACTTGGTCAGCGCGGTCTCCAGCAGCAACTCCTGGGCGTCGCCGGTCCACGCGACCTTCCCGGCGGAGAGCACCACCGCGTCGGTCGCCAGCCGCCGTACCACCGCCAGGTTCTGCTCGACCAGCAGCACCGGCACGGATTCCGCGACCCGTTCCAGCACCTCGGCCACCTCGGTCACCACCTTCGGCGCCAGCCCTTTCGTCGGCTCGTCGACCAGCAGCAGCCGGTTGTCGTTCAGCAGCACCCGGCCGATCGAGAGCATCTGCTGCTGCCCGCCGGACAGCGAGCCGGCCCGTTGCCGTCCGCGCCGCTCCAGCTCTGGGAAAAGTGCGAAGACCTTGTCGTACGCGGGCGCGACGCCGCGTCGTTCGGCGAGCCGCAGGTTCTCCGCGACGGTGAGCCCGGCGAAGACGCAGCGGTCCTCCGGCACGTAGCCGAGGCCGTCGCGGACCAGCCGGTGGGTGGGGCGGGCGAGCAGGCTGCGTGCCCCCATGCGTACGCTGCCGCGCACCTCGCCGCCGCGCGGCGTCAGCCCGACGATCGCGCGCAGCGTGGTGGTCTTGCCGACGCCGTTGCGCCCGAGCAGCACCGTCACGCCGGTCGGCGCGACCTCGAACGACACACCCTGGAGGATGTGCAGTCCGGCGATCCGCACGGACAGGTCCGCCACGGACAGGACAGGTTCGGTCATTTAGAGCGCCTCCCCCAGGTACGCCTCCTGCACGGTGGCGTTCGCCATCACGGTCTCCGGGGTGTCGCACGCCAGCAGCGCGCCGTGGTGCATCACGGCGATCCGGTCGGCCAGCTCCAGGATCACGTCCATGTGGTGTTCCACCATGAGCACCGCCCGGTCGCTGTCGCCGGTCAACGACTTGATCACGCTGACCAGTTCGGGCACGTCCTCGGCGCTCACCCCGGCCATCGGCTCGTCCAGCAGCATCACGCGGGGTTCCCCGGCGAGCAGCAGCGCGATCTCCAGCTTGCGCTTCTCGCCGTGGGCCAGGGTGCCGGCGAGCGCCGTACCCCTGTGGTGCAGGCCGACCCGGTCGAGCGCCGCGTCGGCGGCGGCGGCCACCTCCCGGTCGGCCGCCGCCCGCCGCCACAGCTTCATCGAGCCACCCCGGTGAGCCTGTACGGCCAGCCGGACGTTCTCCCGCACGGTCAGCGAGCCGAAGACCGAGGACGCCTGGAAGGTACGCCCCAGTCCGAGCCGGGCACGCCGGTGCGGCGGAAGCGCGGTGATGTCCGCGCCGTCCAGCAGGACCGTGCCCTCGGTGGGCCGGCGCAGGCCGGTGATCAGGTTGAACAGGGAGGTCTTGCCGGCGCCGTTGGGCCCGATCACGCCGAGGAACTCCCCCGGCGCCAGATCGAGGTAGACGGAGTCGACGATGGCGACCTCACCGATCCGCCAGGTCAGACCGCGGGTGGCGAGCACGGGTCAGCCCTTCATCTGCGCGACCGGCGGCGCGCTCTCGTCACCGGTGAGCGACTTCTGCGCGGTCGCCGTGAAGGTGGTGCCGCTGCCGGAGAGCTTCGCCTGGTACATCGGCTGGAGCAGGGCGTGGTCCTCGGCGCGGATCTTCATGGTGCCCTTGACGCCTTCGAACTCCCAGCCCTCCAGCGCGGTGACCATCTTCTCCACGTCGTCGCCGCCCTCCTGCACGGCACGGACGACCATCTGCGCGGCGGCGAACCCGTCCGGGTGGAACAGGTCGAGCGTGCCGCCCGGCACCTTCGCCTTCGCGGCCTTCGCGGCCTCGGTGTCGCTGGCGCCGTCGAAGTAGTGCGACAGGAACGAGATCTTGCTGCCGGCCGCGCCGAACGTCGGCCAGGAGGCGCGGATGTCCAGCCCGGTGACAACGGTGGTGGAGGCGAGGACGCCCTGCTGGTCGAGCGTCTGCCACATGGCGCCGGCGGTGGTGCCGGCCCAGGCGACGAAGAGCAGGTCCGGCTTGGCGGCCTTGATCTGGCTGGCGAACGGCGTGAACTCGGTGGCGCTGGCCGGAGCCCGGACGCTGCTCACGTTCGCGCCGGCGCCCCCGATGACGGCCTTGACGGCGGCCTCGTTGGCGTCGCCGAACGCGCCGTCCTGCGCGAACACGACGACCTTCTTGCCGCCCGCGTCGCCGATGAACGACCGGGCGGTCACCACGTCCTGCCAGGACTGCCGGCCGGAGCGGAACGTGTACTTGTTCGCGCCGGTCACCGCGTCGGTGGCGGCCGGGCCGGAGATGAACAGCACCTTGTTCTGCGCGGCGATCGGCGCGACCTGGAGCGCCACCCCGGAGGAGGTGGACCCGGCGATGATCTTCGTACCCTTGCCGATCAGGTCCTTCGCGGCGGACACGGCCTTGGCCGGGTCGCCCGCTTCGTCGGCCTCGGTGACCTCGATCGTGCGGTCACCGACCTTGCCGGTGCCCTTGGTGGCGAAGTCGAGGCCCGCCTTGAAGCCCTCGATGTACTGCTTGCCGTAGCTGGCGAGCGGGCCGGACTGGGAGTAGACCAGACCGACCTTGACCGGGGCGGCGTCGTCGCCGCCGCCGCCGGATGCGGTGTCCTGCGGGCTGCCACAGGCCGTGGCGGCCAGAGCGACCGCCACCGAGGTGGCGGCGGTAAGGAACACCCGTCGCGTGTGCCGGATCGTCATTGCGACTCCAGGTGAGGACAGGGGGAATGTCAGTTGTCGGCTCACGCTAGAAGTGACGTCACCCACGGGCTATGTGGTCGGCGCACACAAGTGCCCGGGACGGGGTGGCCACTCGTTACAACGCCGGACATCGACACGTAACCGCGCCGACCCCGGATGGCCGCACCCACCACGCGCACGTCACCGGGAATGTCGGCCCGCGCCATCGCGCGCCGGTCACCGCCCGCCGCAGTCCCCGTCGTGGTCGGCCGCTCGTGCGCATCGCCGGCCACCGTCGCGCGACCGGTCGCACCAGACCCAGTGGCGTACGGACTGCTCGTCCTCCCGTGACACGGTGGTCCCGGCGCGCTCCACGTCGGCCAGGAACCCGAGCGCCCGGCAGATCGCCCGCGCGAACCCCCGCGCGGCGTCGAGGTCGGCCGCGAGCACCGGCAGGTGTACGACGAACCGCTCCCGGCTCACCGCTGCGCACCTGGCGTGAACCGGGACTGCCAGCTCTTGAGCGCCGCCTTGATGCGCGTGTTCTCCTCGGCGTACCGGGACGCGTCGCGCCGGGCCAGCGCCAGGTCACCGGCCACCCGGTAGAGGAAGGCGTGCACCTCCGTCGGGTCGAGCCCGTGCCGCACGGTGCGGAACCTCCGCTCGCGGATCTGCCCGACGCTCAGCGGCCGGCACGAGTCCGAGCGGTACCAGCCCTGGTTGGGCGACCCGCCCTTGCCACGTCGCCGGGTTGGCTGGAACAGGTTGAGCACGTTACGCACGCCGATCCTCCTCACCGAGCCGTGGAGGCGGCCCGCCCGCAGACAGGGGACGCGGGCGGGCCGCCGACCCCGAGACCGCAGCCCGTTCGGCAGTACGACCCCGGAGCCCAATCCAGGTCCGACTCCCGAGGTTTGCCGAACCAACCGGAGCCGGACGCGACTCAACCTACACCAGTATCTGGTTATGCACGAGCCTCCACTCTCGACGTGCTGGGCAACTTGTTGCAGTTACTTGTGCAGGTAGGGCAGGATCGGATTCGCCGAACCAACCGGAGTCCCCACCATGCCCACAGCAGAAGCACCGTTCCGCCGTATCGCCAACGACATCGCCGCGAAGATCAAAAGTGGCGAGCTGAAGCCCGGCGACAGGCTGCCCTCCACCCGCGAGTTGGCCGAGACCTACGGCGTCCACATGAACACGGCCTACCGCGCGATGTCGCTGCTGCACGATCGCGAGCTGATCACCGGCCAGCCCGGCCGAGGCACCTACGTAGCCGAACCCCCGAGCTGATCAACTCCACTACGCCGAAGTGGCGGCATCATCGCGCCCGGAAGCAGCCACTTCCCCGAAGTGGCGCCCGCCCCGCGCGACAACCCCCGCCCACCACCGCCGATCTTGGAGTTGTGGCGCCCAGGATGTCGGAATAAGGACGGTACGTGAGGTGCCACAACTCCAAGATCGCTGAAGTGGGGGAGATCTTGGTACGGAATGGCCCTCGGAGGGGCCGTTTCCTACCAAGATCTCGGGGGCGGCCGAGCGCGACGGACCCGGGGGAAGCGCGGACGGGGTGCCCGCCGCTTGCGGCGGGCACCCCGTCACAGGGAGCGTGCGTCAGCGGCCGGCTCGGGCGGCCACTGCCGTGTCCGGGTGGTCGCTGAACACGCCGTCCAGACCCAGGTCGAAGAACAGCTCGTACTCGGACGTGATGTCACCACGCGCGTTCGGGTCGGCGCCGATGCGGAAGTCCACCGGCAGGAACTGGTTCTCGGCCCGGAACGTCCACGCGTGCACCACCAGCTTCTGCCGGTGCGCGTCCCGGATCACCGAGGTCGGCGCGAGCAGCCGGCCGGCGGAGTCCCGGGGCACGATCAGGTTCTTGTTGAGGCCGACGCCGTCGGCGTACCGGGAGATCCAGGCCAATCCGGCGGGCGTGGCCAGGTCCGCGTAGGTCCGCTTGTCGCCGCCCGCGACGAAGTCGTACGGCGCGCCGCTCGCGTCCATGAGCTGCACCAGCCGCACGTCGATCATCTTGTCGAGCTTGCGCAGGTTGGCGGTCTCGAAGCTCTGGACGAACACCGGGTCGGCGCGGTGGGTGAGCCGGTTGCGGCGCAGCACCGAGACCAGCGGCTCCTCCAGCGGGCGGCCGATCGAGGCGAAGTAGGTGGGGTGCTTGGTCTCCGGGTAAACGCCGATGGTCCGGCCCCGGGCCTTCGACTCGGTCCGCGCCAGGTCGATGACTTCCTGGAACGTCGGGATCTCGAACTTGCCGTCGAACGCGGTGTTCGCGACCCGCTCCTGGGGCAGCCGCTCCTTGGCCCGCAGCGTCTTCAGCTCGGCGAGCGTGAAGTCCTCGGTGAACCAGCCGGTGACGGTGACCCCGTCGATGGTCTTCGTCGCCTTGCGGGCGGCGAACTCGGGGTGGGCGGCCACGTCGGTCGTACCGGAGATCTCGTTCTCGTGCCGCGCGACCAGGACGCCGTCCTTCGTCGAGACCAGGTCCGGCTCGATGAAGTCGGCGCCCTGCCGGATGGCGAGCCGGTAGGCCTCCAGGGTGTGCTCCGGGCGGTAGCCGCTCGCGCCGCGGTGGCCGATCACGATCGGCCGCTGGGGCGCGCGGGCCTGCTCGGCGCGGTGGTCCGGGCCGGCCTGGGCGGCCACGGCCGGCGCCACCACAGCGGCCGCCGCGAGCAGCGCGCCGGCCACGCCGAGGGCGGAAAGGGTACGTCGCAACGCCGTCTCCTGTCGTCGATGGGTACGCACAGCAGACCGGGCGTGGTTGACCGCCAGTTGGTCTGTTCCTGACCTGCCGGTGAATCTCCGGACGGAAGATGACGGGGTGCGCCGTCTGCTCCGGAAGCCCGTACGGCTGGTGCCGTTGGGGTTCCTGGCGGTGATCCTGGTCGGCACCGGTCTGCTGATGCTGCCCTGGGCCACCAGCGAACAGCGGTACACCCCGTTCGTCACCGCGCTGTTCACGTCGACGTCGGCGGTGTCGGTGACCGGGATGGCGATCACTGACACGCCGAACTACTGGAACGGCTTCGGGCTCGTGATGATCACCGTGCTGACGCAGCTCGGCGGTCTGGGCATCCTGACCGGGGCGTCGCTGGTGATCCTGGCGGTCTCCCGCCAGCTGGGCCTGCGTAACCGGCTGCTCGTGCAGGCGGAGACCGCCGAGTTCGGCCTCGGCGACGTACGCCGGCTGCTGTTGCGCATCGCGGCGACCGTCTTCGTCACCGAGGCGCTGATGACGGCGGTGATCGCCGCGCGCCTGTTCCTGGCGTACGACTACCGGCCGGGCCGGGCGCTCTGGTCGGCGGTGTTCCACTCGGTGCAGGCGTTCAACAACGGCGGGTTCGCGCTCTACTCCGACGGCCTGATCGCGTTCTCCCGCGACGGCTGGGTGGCGCTGCCGCTGAGCATCGGCGCGATCATCGGCGGGCTGGGTTTCCCGGCGCTGTTCGAGGCGGTACGCGAGTGGCGGCAGCCGGCGCGCTGGGCGGTCGCCACGAAGCTGACCGTCTGGGGCAGCGTGGTGCTGACCGTCTTCGGCGTCGCCTACCTGCTGATGGCGGAGTGGACCAATCCGTTCACGATCGGGACGTACGACGTGCCGGGCAAGCTGCTGGCGTCGTTCACCCAGATCGCGTTGAGCCGTACCGGCGGCTTCGACGTCGTCAACGTCGGGCGGCTCACCGACGAGAGCTACCCGATGCTGATCGGCCTGATGTTCATCGGCGGCGGCAGCGCCAGCACCGCGGGCGGCATCAAGGTCTCCACGTTCTTCCTGCTCGGCTTCGCCATCTGGGCCGAGCTGCGGGGCGAGCCGGACACCACCGTCGGGCGGCGCCGGGTGGCGGCGGCGAGCCAGCGGCAGGCGCTGACGGTGGCGCTGCTGAGCGTGGCGCTGGTGGCCGGCGGGACGGTCAGCCTGATCGCGATGACCTCGCAGGTGTCGTTCGCCGCCGCGTTGTTCGAGGTCACCTCCGCGTTCAGCACCACCGGCCTGACCGTCGGGGTGTCCGGGCAGCTCTCCCCGCCGGGCCAGTACGTGCTGACCGCGCTCATGTACATCGGCCGGATCGGGCCGCTCACGCTCGGCTCGGCCATCGCGTTGAACACCCGTCGACGGCTGTACCGCTACCCGGAGGAGCAACCCATTGTCGGCTAGACATCCGGAGGAGACCGGCATCGCGGTGATCGGCCTGGGCCGGTTCGGCTCGCGCCTGGCGGAGTCCCTGTCCCGGCTCGGTTACGAGGTGCTGGCGATCGACCACGACCCGAACCGGGTCCAGCACTGGTCGGCCGACCTGGATCGGGTGGTGCAGGCGGACACCACCGAGGAGGTGGTGCTGCGCCAGCTCGGGCTGGCGGACTTCGGCCGGGTGGTGGTCGCGATCGGGGCGTCGCTGGAGGCGAGCGTGCTCACCGTACTGGCCCTGGCCGAGCTGGGGATCGCGCAGATCTGGGCGCGGGCCACCTCGGAGAAGCACGCGAAGATCCTGCACTCGGTCGGCGCGCACCACGTGGTCTTCCCCGAGCAGGAGACCGGCGAGCGGGTGGCGCACCTGATCGTCAGCCGGATGCTCGACTTCATCGAGTTCGACGACGACTTCGCCATCGCCAAGATCAAGGTGCCGGCGCCGCTGGTCGGGCGGGCGCTGCGCGACATCGCGCCGCAGGACCGGTACGGCGTGATGGTGGTGGGCGAGAAGCAGGCCGGGGAACCGTTCCGGTACGTCGGACCGGACACGGTGCTGAAGGCGGACAGCGTGCTCATCGTGGAGGGCGGCATCTCCCAGGTGCAGCGCTTCTCCGCGCTGACGTGACGGCTGTGCTGACGTGACGGCCGTGCTGACCTGACGGCCGCGCCGGCCTGAAACGGTCAGCCCTTCTTCGGGCCCTTGCCCTTGCCGTGCTCACCCCCCTTCGGCCGGTCTACTGCGCTTTTCCCTTGGGACCCTCCTTGCCCTTCGGCTTCGGCGCGGCCTTGGGCTTCGACTTCGGCGGCGCCGGCTTCGCCTTCGCCGGCCCGCTCTTGGCGGTGGACTTGGTGGCCGGCTTGACCGGCGTCTTCACCGGCGGCGCGGTGGCGGGCGCCGAGCCGGCGATGCCGGACACCTGCACGTCGCAGCTCTTGCCGCCGATGGTGAACGCCACCGGCAGCGTGTTGCTCCCGGTGTAGCGCCCGGCCAGGGTGAGCTTCGCCGACGCGCCCGGGGCCAGCGCCGGGGTCGCGGTGGGCGCGGGAATCGACACCGTACGCCCCTCCTGCCGGGCCGGCGGCTGGGCCGTGGTGACCGTCTGCTTGCCGGGGAACGTGAAGCTCATGGTCCAGCCGCGCAGCTCCTGGTCGCTGGTGTTGGTCAGCGTCAGCTCGGCGGAGAAGTCCTTGCCGGTGTCGCGGCGCAGCGAGTAGTCGACAGCGCAGAGCGTCGGCTCGGGCAGGCTCATCCGCGCCTCGGTCGGCTCGACACCGCCGCTGGCCGGGCTCCGCGACGTCAGCCCCCACAGCGTGGCGGTGACCGCGACCAGCCCGACGGCGGCCACCCCGGCCTCCACCTTGCGTCGCCGCGCCACGGCCCGCCGGGTGCGGGTGCGGACCGCCGAGAACGGCAGCGCGTCGGTCTCCGCCGACCAGGGCAGGATCGTGGTGCCCGCGTTCTCGGCGAGCGCCGGGTCCATCCGGCCGAACGCCGGTGACACCGGCACGATGGCCGCGATCCCGGCGGCCTCGGCGAGCGTACGGGCCACCTCGGCGGTCGCCGGGCGGTCCTCGGGACGCTTGGCCATGCACCGCTGCACCAGCGCGGTGACCGGCTCGGGCAGCCCCGGCACCGGCGGCATCGGGTCCGGGTCTCGGTACATGTGGGCGCGCAGCATCTCGGTGGTGGTGCTGGCCTGCCACGGCAGGCGGCCGGTGAGCATCCGGTACAGCAGCAGCCCGACCGCGTACACGTCGGTGGCGGGCGAGACGTGACCGTTGTCCAGCCGTTCCGGCGCCAGGTACGCGGGCGTGCCGAGCAGCGCGCCGTCCGGCCCCTTGTCGCTCTCCCCCACCAGCGCCGAGATGCCGAAGTCGACGACCTTCACGCCGGTCGGGGTGAGCATCACGTTGCCCGGTGTGACGTCCCGGTGCACCACGCCCCGGGCGTGCGCGGCGGCGAGCGCCGAGGCGACCTCCGCGCCGATGGTCATGGCCTCCCGCCAGGGAAGCTGCCCGTCGCGGCCGAGCCGGCCGCTGAGCGGACCGCCGTCGACCAGCTCCATGACCACGTACGGCACTGTCAGCCCGACCTGGACCGACTCGCCGTAGTCGTACACGTTGGTGATGTTGGGGTGGCACAGCCGCGCGGCGGCCTGCGCCTCCACCCGGATCCGGTGCCGGAACGCCTTGTCGCTGGCCAGCCGCGAGGCCAGCACCTTGACCGCCACCTGCCGGCCCAGCACCTCGTCGTATCCGCGCCAGACGACCGACATGCCGCCCGCACCCAACTGCTCGACGAGCCGATATCGCTCGCCGAGCAGTTGCACGCCGTTCCTGACCGGTCCACCCATGGTCGGTCCTGTTGCCCGAAGTGGGCCCCGGTACACCTCAGCGGTCGGAATCGGTCAGGAAAGTCACCCGTTCAGGCGGTCGCGAGGAGTTGGTCCACCGGCGCGTAGTCGTCGGTGAGCACCATCGCGTCGCCGACCCATTCGGTCACCTGCGCCTCGTTCATCAGCTCGGCCCGCTCCGGCAGCAGCTTCAGCCCGGGCGGGATCGCGTCCAGCGGCAGCGGCGCGTCCGAGGCGACGATCACGAAGTTGGCGCCCTGCTCCCCGTCGATCGCGCCGGGCGGCGCGATCAGCGCGACGTGCGCGAACTCGGCCTTCACAGTGGCCAGCTCGGCCCGGATGAACCGGCCCGGCGGGTAGTCGATGACGTTCTGCACGTAGATCCCGTCCGGGCGCAGCACCCGCCGGATGTCGGCGGCCATCTCCCGGGTGGCCAGGTGCCACGGCACCACCAGGTGCCCGAACGCGTCGCCGACGATGAAGTCGCGGCTGTCGGTCGGCTCGTCACGCAGCAGCACCCGCGCGTCGCCCACCTCGGCGCGCATCCGCGGGCCGGTGCGCAGGCCCAGCTCCCGCCGGTCCAGCTCGACCAGCCCGCCGTCCAGCTCGAACACCAGGTTGTCGGTGCCGGGCCGGGTCGCGGCCAGGTAGTTCGGCACGGTGAAGCCACCGCCGCCCAGGTGCAGCGCGTCCATCGGCTGCTTCGCCGGCCGCGCCACGTCCGCGACCAGGCCGATCCACTGCGTGTATGCATACTTCAGGTGGTTCGGCTCGTTCAGGTCGACGTAGGAGTGCTCGGCCGAGTTGAGGTAGAGCGTGCGCCCCTGCGGCCACGACGGGTCCACCTCGACCCGGGCGCAGTGGTACGCGGTCTCCACGTCGCACGGGTTCGGGGCCGCCGCGGTGAGCCCGGCCGCGGCGAGACCGAGCAACGCCAGCGCGGCCTTGACCCGGCCGGGCGTGGACGGCCCGCCGGCGCCGGCCTGCCGTCGCAGCCAGACGCCGAGCGCCAGCCCGGTCACCCCGAGCGCGGCGGCGAGCCCCAGCACGATGACGGAGCTGGACAGCGCGGCCACCAGCACGAAGCCGGTGCCGAGCGTGGCGGTGATGCCGCCGAGCGTGCCGATGCTGGACAGCTTGCCCACCACCTGGCCGGTGCGGCGCAGGTCGGCGAGCTGAAGCTTCACCACGAGCGGGGTGATGCCGGCCAGCAGCGCCGCCGGCAGGACCACAGTCAGCGCGGTCAGCAGGAGCACCGCGCTCGCGGCGCCGCCGCGCAGAATCTCACCGGCGTACCTGACGATCGGCAGGGTGACGGCGGTGGCGATGCCCGCCAGCACCAGCGCCGGGGCGAGAAGGGTGCGCGGGTCACGCCGGTCGGCGAGCCACCCGCCGAACCACGCCCCGTACGCGATGGCGGCCAGCGCCATGCCGATGACCGAGCTGGTCACCTGGAGCGTCACCCCGACGTACGGGCCGACCAGGCGCAACGAGACGGTCTCCAGCACCAGCACGGCGCCGCTGGAGAAGAAGACGAGGAACGCGGCGAGCCCGTTGGGCAGGGCCCGCGGCGGAACCGGGGCGTCGGCCGCCGGTTCCGCCATGACGTCGGATGTGCTGCTCACCGTGGCGATGGTACGCAGCGCCGACGGCGGGCCGCGTCAATACATCGAGATGTGAACATGGTTTGTGTGGTCCGCGGCCGGGCTGCCGCCGCCGCTGTACGCCCGCCAGCCGGTGTTCGGCATCCAGATCTGCCGATACCAGATGACGTACATGATGCCGAGCCGGTTCGCGTTGTTCTTCGCCCAGGCGGCGAGGCTGTCGCCGTACGCCTTGTCGCCGCCGGTGGCGGTCTTGTCCTCGAACCCGCCGCTGGCGGCGGAGAAGTCGCAGGCCCGGCCCTTGGGGTGCTCGCCGCCGCCACCGCTGCGGTGACACGAGGCGTAGCGCTTGTAACCGGCCGCCTTGGCCTGCTGGAGCATGTGCAGCGTGCGCGGCGTGATGCAGCCGGACGCGGGCGTCGGGTCGTCCACCGAGCACGACTCCGACGGCCACGAGCCGTCCGAGTTGCGCGGCGCGGGCTTCGCCGACGAGGAGGTGCCGTTGAACCCGGACCCGGCGCCGGAGCTGACCTTCGCCAGCGCCACCTCGGCGTCCTTCTTCTTGCGGGCCTGCACCGCGACCTGCTTGGCCTGCTCCCGCACCTCGGCGTCGATGGCGAGCTTCGCCTCGGCCGCCTCGGCCTTCGCGTCGGCCAGCTCACGCAGTCGCTTGCTGTCCCGCTGGGCCATCACGTCCAGCTCGGCGGCCCGCTTGAGGAAGTCGTTCGGGTCGGCGCTGGCCAGCAGCATCGACGTCGCGGTCAGCCGGCCCATCCGGTACGACTGCGCGGCCACCTCGCCGGCCTGCGCGGTGAGCCCGACGAGGCGTACCTCGATGTCCTTGAGCTGGGTGTCGAGCGCCTTCTGCCGGCGCTTGGAGTTCTCCAGCTTGTTCTGGGCCTCGATGTGGCCCTTCGCCGCCGCTTCCAGCGCAGCCCGCAACTGCTTGCTGCCGCCCTCGTTCGGGGCGTTCGGGCTGGGTACGGCGGCGGCCGGTCCGGCGGCCACGCCGGAGCCGAGAAGCACGGCCAGCGCGGCGAACGCGGCGAGCAGCGACCGCCGGGCGCGCCGGCCGGTAGGGCTGGTCCTGGGCACGTGTTGGTCCTTCCGTCGACCGCCGGCCCCCGCACACCGAGCGGCGTCTCCGCCGGCGCCGGGCGGCGGCCTGCTGGCGGAGACCGCCGGTCACGATACCGGAACACGCGCGACTCGCCAGGCCGGCGACCGCGTACGGCGGCTGACGTCGACGCAGCGTGCCGTGGCCGTCGCGCAGCGCCGCTCAACCGCCCAACAGGGCGGCGCTCACCTCGTCCCAGACCTCCGGGCTGGCCGCCACGAGCAGTCCCTTGCCCTCGTCGGCCGGGTGGTAGTCGGTGCCGTCGAACCGGCGGGCCACGCCGCCGGCCTCGCGCACCAGCAGCGCGCCGGGCGTGTGGTCCCACGGCAGGGTGCGCCAGAACAACACGAACTGCTGCGCGCCGGTGAGGATGTCCAGGTATTCGCGGCCGGCGCAGTGCTGGCCGGGCAGCAGCTCACCGATCCGGCGTCCGCCCTCCTCCACGCGGCGGCGGAAGTCCGGCGGCAGGAACTTCGTCGCCGCGGTGCCCCGCAACGCGCCCACCCGCGGCTCCGCCTGCGGCGACCGCAGCGTCGCCCCGTCCAGCCGGGTGCCCGCGCCGAGCCGGCCCGCCGCCATCGTGCCGTCCAGCGGGTCGTACACCCAGGAGGCCACCGGCACGCCGTCGGTGAGCAGCGCCGCCATCAGCGCGAACGGCCGCCGCCCGGCGGCGAAGTTGGAGGTGCCGTCGACCGGGTCGACGAGCCAGACGTCACCGCTGCCGCGCAGGTGCCGCAGCAGGTCCGGGTCCTCGGCGACGGCTTCCTCGCCGACCACCACCGAGCCGGGAAGCAACTGACGCAGACCTTCGGAGATGAGCGCCTCGGCGTCGCGGTCGGCGACCGTCACCACCTCGCCGGGCGCCTTCTCGGAGATGTCGGATGCGTCGAGCCGGCGGAACAACGGCACGACGACCTTGGCCGCCGCCTCCCGCAGCAGCGTGCCGACGTCGTCCAGCAGCGGGTCAGCCACGCGGAGGCAGCTTGACCACGCTGACGAAGAACTCGTCGATCTGGCGGACCACCGAGATGAAGCGCTCGAAGTCCACCGGCTTGGTCACGTAGGCGTTGGCGTGCAGCTGGTAGCTGCGCAGGATGTCCTCGTCGGCCTGCGAGGTGGTGAGCACCACCACCGGGATGCGGCAGAGCTGCGCGTCCTTCTTGATCTCCTTCAGCACCTCCCGGCCGTCGCGCCGGGGCAGGTTCAGGTCGAGCAGGATCAGGTCGGGCGTCACCGCGTCCGCGTACTGACCCTCGCGGCGCAGGTACGCGAGCGCCTCGGCGCCGTCGGAGACGACGGTGAGGCGGTTGCGGAGCTTGTGCTCCTCGAACGCCTCCTGGGTCATCAGCACGTCGCCCGGATCGTCCTCGACGAGCAGGACCTCGATCGGGCTCTTGCCGTCCGCGGGCGCGGTCATCCCACCGTCTCCTTCATGCCACCGTTTGTACCGGGTCGGTCCGCCTCCGCGGGCGGCTCTTCGCGTGCCTCGCCGTCCGGCTGCCGCCCGACGGCCGCCGGGTCACCCTCGGCGTCCGGCGCCTCGGCCGGCTCCGCGGCGTCCGCCGCGTCCTGCGTGTCCTCGTCCGCCGCCGCCTGCGCCGCCTTGGCGGCCTCGATGTCCGCCTCCAGCGCGGGCAGCGTGAACCGGATCGTGGTGCCCTCGCCGGCCTCGGTGTCCACCCAGACCCGGCCGCCGTGATACTCCACGATCTTCTTGACGATCGCCAGTCCGATGCCGGTGCCCGGGTACGCGTCCTTCGAGTGCAGCCGCTGGAAGATCACAAAGATCTTGTCGGCGAACTCCGGCTCGATCCCGATGCCGTTGTCCCGGCAGCTGATCTCCCACTCGTCATCGACCAGCCGCGCCGACACGTGCACCTTCGGCGGCAGGTCGGGGCGGCGGAACTTCACCGAGTTGCTGACCAGGTTGACCAGCAGGTTGGTCAGCAGCGGCTCCTCGCCGCGGATGGTCGGCATCTCGCCCCAGGTCAGCTCCGCGTCGGCGTACTGCACGGCCGCCTCGGTCTGCCCCGCCACGTCGCCCATCACCTTGTTCAGGTCGACCTCGGTGAAGCCGGTGGTCAGCCGGCCGATCCGGGAGAACGCCAACAGGTCGTTGATCAGCCTCTGCATACGCTGCGCGCCGTCCACCGCGAACGCGATGTACTGGTCGGCGCGCTCGTCGAGCTGCCCGGCGTAGCGCCGCTGGAGGAGCTGGCAGAAGCTGGCCACCTTGCGCAGCGGCTCCTGCAGGTCGTGCGACGCGACGTAGGCGAACTGCTCCAGGTCACGGTTGGAGCGGGTCAGCTCCTCGGCCTGCTTCTGCAGCTGGCTGTTGACCCACTCGATCCGCTCCCGCGCCTCGCGTACCTCGTCCAGCTCGCGGGCGATCTTCATCCGCATCTGGTCGATGTCCTCGGCGAGGCGGCGGAACTCCGGCGGCCCGGACCCCTCGATGTGGTGCCGGTAGTCGCCGTCGGCCACCTCGCGCACCTGGCTGACCAGGGCGGCCAGCGGGCGGATCAGGATCCGGTCCAGCGAGAGCAGCATGACCACGCCGGCCGTCGTCACCACCAGCGCGGCGATGATGAGCAGCACCACGAGCGTGTTGCTGGTCGCGTTGACCCGGTCGGCGGTCTCCTGCCGGACGGTGAGGATCTCGTCCTGGAGCGTGTTCACCGACGAACGGATGCCGTCGAACTGCTGCCGCGTCGCATCAGTGATCAGCGCCTGGCCCGCCTCGGCGCCGTCCCGCTCGACGGTGGCGATCACCGGCTCGGCCACCTGGCTCCGCCACTGGGCGGTCTGCTGCTCCACCACGTCCAGCGTCCGGCGCACGTCCGGGTAGTCGGCGGAGAGTCCCCGGATCGAGGTGACGAGGCTCTGCTCCCGCCGCACACCCTCCTGGTACGGCTCCAGGTCGCTGCGGTCGCCGTTCACCGCGTACCCGCGCACCGAGGTCTCCTGGTCGAGCAGCGCGCTCATCAGCTCCTGCGCCTGCACCCGCAGCGGACCGGTCTTGAGCAGCACCGCGTCGATGTTCTGGCGGTTCTGCGCGGCGACCGCCGCCTCCGCGGCGGCCAGCCCGAGCAGCAGCACCACGACCACGCCGAGCATCGCGCCCACCCGCCGCCGCAGGGTCCACCCCTGCTGGTACGCCTTCACCGGTTCCTCCCCGTTACCCTTCGCGCTCGCACTCACCGGCCGCTGCCCCGCGTGACCAGCAACATCGCCACGTCGTCGGCGAGCGGACCACCGTTTATCTGCTCGGCCCGCCCCACCAGCCAGGCGGGCAGCTCGGACAGCGGCACCGCCCGGTTCGCCGGGTCGGCGAGCAGGTCGGTCAGCCCGGGTACGTCGAGCCGTTCGTCACCGCCGTTCACCCGGCCCTCGATGAGGCCGTCGGTGTACATCAGCAGGGACCAGTCGTCGGTGTCGAACTCCAGGTCGAAGGCGATCGGGCGGCGCGGGCGTACGCCCAGCAGCAGCCCGCCCTTGGCCGGCACCGGCGCGACCTTGCCGCCGCTGAGCAGCAGCGGCGGCGGGTGACCGGCGAGGCGTACGGTGGCCCGCGCCGACGCCAGGTCGAGCCGGGTGGTGGCCACCGTCGCGAAGATCTCCTGGAGGCGGCGCTCGCTCATCAGCACCTGCTCCAGCGCGGGCAGCACCTCGTCGTCCGGCACCCCGGCCAGCACCAGCGCCCGCCAGGCCACGCGCAGCTCGACGCCGAGCGCCGCCTCGTCCACGCCGTGCCCGCAGACGTCGCCGACGATCAGGTCGATCCGGTCCGGCTGGGTCTGCACCACGTCGTAGAAGTCGCCGCCGATGAGCGCGGCGTGCCGGCCGGGCCGGTAGAACGTGTGCACCGCCACCTCGTCGGTGGTCATCAGCGGCTGCGGCAGCAGGCCGCGTTCCAGGCGGGCGGACTCGGCCTGGCGCAGCTCCACCTCGCGCAGCCGGCGGGCGTTCTCGTCGGCCCGCTTGCGCTCGACCGCGTACCGCAGCGCCCGGGTCAGCAGGACCCCGTCGACCTGGCCCTTGACCAGGTAGTCCTGGGCCCCTTCGGCGACCGCGACGATGCCCAGGTGCTCGTCGGAGCGGCCGGTCAGCACGCAGACCGCCGCGCCGCTGGCCATCTCCAGCACCCGGCGCAGCCCGTCCAGGCCCTGCGCGTCGGGCAGGCCCAGGTCGAGCAGGACGCAGTCGACGCCCATCACCCGCTGCCGGGCCTCGCTGAGACTGGTGGCCACCAGCAGATCGATCATCGAGTTGGTCTCGGCGAGCAGTTCGCCGACCAGGAAGGCGTCGCCTTCGTCGTCCTCGACCAGCAGCACCCGTAGCCGCTCACCCGGTGGCACGCCGCCGTGCAGCCCCGCCCCGGCCGACGGCACGTGGACGGCGCCCGACGCGCCGGAACCCCGCTGCGGTCGGGTAACCGCCGCGAGTCGCGGGAGTTCGCTGGTGATGTCGGGCTCCTTCCGAATGCCCTGCTGATCCTGACTCAGACAACAGTCGCACACAACGCGGCCGACACCGGCGCGGCGGAGCGGACGACCGGTCCACTTCCACAGCGGCGCGGTCGACCCACGATGTTACGCCGGGAGCGCTGTCACGCCCGCAGCGCACCGACCGAGGGCTGCCGCCGCAGCTCTCGGGGGTGCAGGATGATGCCCACCCCATTGATCCACCCCGAGGAGTCCCCGTGGGCGCACCCCCCACCCGCCCCGCCGACCGGGCGCTCGCCCGGCCCCGCCGCCGGCTGACCAGCGCCGTCGCCTCGCTGGTCGTGCTGCTCGCCGTCGGGGCGGGCGTCCTGGTCGGCCTCTCCACCCCCGCGCCGGCACCGGCGGACGCGCCCGAGCGCGAGTTCAGCGCCGCCCGGGCGTACCGGAACGTCGAGGTGATCGCGGCCGAGCCGCACGTAGCAGGCAGCGCCGCCAACGACCGGGTACGCGAGCACCTGGTCGGGACGCTGCGCGGGCTGGGCCTGGAGACCGAGGTGCAGGACGCGGTGGCGCCCGAGGCCGGGCAGCTCAGTGGCGCGGCCGGCGGGGCGACGCTGGCCCGGGTCCGCAACGTGGTGGCCCGCCTGCCCGGCACCGACCCGACCGGAAAGGTGTTCCTGGTCTCCCACTACGACTCGGTGCAGACCGGGCCGGGCGGCAACGACGACGCGGCCGGCACCGCCGCGATCCTGGAGGTGGCCCGGGCGCTCACCACCGGCCCGCGTCCCCGAAACGACATCGTCTTCGTGCTCACCGACGCGGAGGAGGCGTGCCTGTGCGGGGCCGCCGGATTCGCCGCCGACCACCCGCTCGCCCGCGACGGCGGCGTGGTGCTCAACCTGGAGGCGCGCGGCTCCACCGGCCCGGTGATCATGTTCGAGACGTCCCGGAACAACGCGAAGCTGGTGGAGGTGTTCGGCAAGGCCGCGCCGCACCCGGTGGGCACCTCGTTCGCGGTGGAGATCTACCGCGCGCTGCCGAACGACACCGACTTCACCGCGTTCCTGGACCGCAAATTCGTGGGCCTGAACTCGGCGTACATCGACGGCGGCGCGATCTACCACACCCCGCTGGACGTGCCGGCCCGGGTGGACCGGGGCAGCCTCCAGATGCACGGCGACAACGCGCTCGGCCTGGCCCGCGAGTTCGGCCGCACCGACCTGGGTGACCTGCGCGCAGGCCACGACGACACCTACTTCCCGGTGCTCGGCGGCCTGGTGAGCTACCCCGGCTGGCTGACACTGCCGCTCGCAGTGGCCGCGCTGCTCGCCGTCGGCGCGCTCGGCTGGCTCCTGCGCCGCCGGGGCCGGGCCACCGCCGGCACGCTCGCCGCCGGCTTCGGCCTGACCCTGGTGCCGGTCGTCGTGGCGCCGCTCGGCGCGTGGCTGCTCTGGGCCGCGATCACCACGATCCGCCCCGGGTACGCCGAGCTGCTCGACCCGTACCGCCCGGTCTGGTACCGGCTCGCCGTGGTGGCGCTCTCCGCCGCGGTGCTGTTCTGCTGGTACGCGCTGCTGCGCCGCCGGGTCGGCCCGGCCGCGCTGGCGTTCGGCGGGCTGGCCTGGCTCGCCGTGTTCGGGGTGCTGCTCGCCGTGGCGGTGCCCGGCGGGGCGTACCTGACGACACTGCCCGCCCTGGCCGGCGCGCTCGCCGGTTTCGCGGCGCTCGCCACCCGGCGCGACGGACCCTGGCCGGTGGTCGCGGTGACGCTCGCCGCCGCGGTGGCGGTGGTGATCCTGCTGCCGCCGGTGGTGCTGCTGTTCCCCGCGCTCGGCATGGGCATGGGCGCTGTTGCCGCGCTCGTCGCGGTGCTGCTCGGCCTCGCCGTACTCCCGGTGGTGGACCTGCTGCACCCCCGGGCCGGCGGCCAGCGCGGCCTGCTCGCGCTGCGCGCACGCCGGCTGGGCGCGCTGCCCGCCGCGGCCGCCGCGCTGGCGGCGGTGGTGCTCGCCGGGGTCGGCCTCGCGGTGGACCGCTTCGACGCCGCGCACCCCGTGCCGACCCACCTGATGTACGCGCTGGACGCGGGCACCGGCAAGGCGACCTGGCTCACCCGTGAGGAGAAGCCGCAGCCCTGGACCGACGGCTACGTCGACGGCACGATCTCGGTGGCCGACGACTTCCCCGGGCTGGGCGCCACCGAACTGCGCGGCGGACCGGCCACCGCCGCGCCGCTGCCCGCGCCGAAGGTGGATGTGCTCTCCGACACCCGCACCGGTGACCAGCGTGTGCTGCGACTCCGGGTGGTGCCGCAGCGGCAGGTACGCCTGCTCACGCTGCACGTCGACACCAGCACCGCGACAGTGCGGTCCGCCTCGGTGGCCGGGCGGGACGTGCTGGTCGAGCCGGGCGACGGCAAGTGGGGCTTCGGGATCGTGTTCCACGCCCCGCCGCCGGAGGGCGTCGAAGTGACGCTGACGCTCGTTCCCGGCTCCGGGGCCGTGTCGGTGCGGGCCATGGACGCCAGTGACGGGCTGTCCGGAGTGCCCGGGTTCCGGCCCCGGCCGCCGGGTGTGGGCGTGGTCGGCTCGCACAGCTCGGAGATGCTGGCGGTGGCGCGCACGTACCCAATCTGAGCGGTCTGCTTGATCGACACCACCGCTTGATCGACACCACCTCGCCGAAGTGGCGGTATCCGCACGCCGGGATACCGCCACTTCGGCGTACCGGATGTGGGTCAGCGCCGCCCCAGGACCTCGGCGACCCGCAGGAACCCGTCTGCGCCATGGCCCAGTCCGACGGCGCGACGGGCCATGCCCTCGGCCGCTCGCATCACCCCGGCGTCGATGCCGTGCGCCTCGGACGTGTGGACGATGTGGGCCATGGATGACACGGCGGACGTGATCGGATTGCCGTCGCCGGGGAAGTTTCCCGTGTCCATCTCCGCCGCGCCCTCCTCGAAGATGGGCGGCAGGATCGCCGCGATGCCGGTGGCGAACGGCGCCAGCTCCCGGGCCGTGATGGCCTCCGCCTTCGCCACGGCCAGCGCGTGCGCGTAACCCGCCATCGCGGTCCAGAAGATGTCGAGCAGCGCGATGTCGTACGCCGCCACGCGCCCGATGTCCTCGCCGAGGTGGGTGTGGGTGCCGCCCAGCGCGTCGAGCACCGGCTGGTGCTCCTGGTAGAGGCTCGCCGGACCGCTGTAGATGAGCACCGCGTCCGCGGTGCCGATGGTGGTGGTCGGCGTCATGATCGCGCCGTCCAGATATCGGATGCCGTGTCCGGCCGCCCAACCTGCGGTGTCCCGGGCCCGGTCCGGGGTGTCGGCCGTCAGGCTGACGACGGTGCGCCCGTGGAGCGCGGCGGCGACCGCGTCGCGGCGCAGGATCGCATCCGAGGCGTCGTAGTTCACCACGCAGACCACCGTCAGCGCGCTCGCGGCGACCGCCTCCTCGGCGGTCGGTGCGCTCGTCGCGCCCCGCTCGACCAACTCGCGATCCCTGCCGGGCGTGCGATTCCAGACCGTCGTGGGCACTCCGGCGTCCAGGAAGGCGCCGGCCAGCGCGCGACCCATCGGGCCCAGGCCGAGCACCGTGACAGACTTGTCGGGATTCGTGTTCACGCAGACTCCTCTTGTCGAATGGGACGCAGATGACGCGCAGTCGGGCCCAGGATCTGAACGTCTGTGGAGTGACGGCCGCGATCGCCGTGATCGACGGCAAGTGGAAGACAGCCCTGCTCTGGCTGCTGGAATCCGGCCCGCGCCGCCCCGGTGAGCTGCGCCGGGAGCTTCCCGGCCTCACCGAGAAGGTGCTGACTCAGGCGTTACGCGAGATGGAGAGCGACGGGCTGGTGCACCGGGAGGCGTACGAGGTGCTGCCGTTGAAGACCGAGTACTCGCTTACTACGTTCGGCCGCGAACTCGCCGAGGCGCTGGCCCCCCTCTCCGACTGGGGTCACCGCCGCCTGGACAAACTCGCCGCGACCCGCACCGCCTCCTGACGCCGCCTCCACCCACAACCAGGTTCGTCGCGGTCGCGCACGGCGACAAGTACCCACAAAAAAGTGGCTACGTCTGTTGATCGACCGCGAGACTCGGGTCATGGAATTCCTCTGCTACCACCGCGATCGGCTCGGTTCGGCAACTCTGCGTCAGGAGCTGATCGAGGAGCACTGGTCCTACATGGACCGGTATGCGGAGCAGATGATCGCGCGCGGCCCGACGCTCGCCGCCGACGGTTCACCGACCGGCAGCGTGCACATCCTGAGCCTGCCCGATCCCGCCGCCGCCCGGGCGTTCGCCTTCGACGAGCCGAACTACCAGGCCGGCGCGTACCGGGACGTGATGCTGCGCCGGTGGCGGAACATGCTGGGGCGCACCATGTGGGAGTTCCCCGGCGGCCGGACCGGCGGCAACCGCTACCTGGTGCTCGGCCTCGGTCCGGAGCAGGGCGACGGCCCGGTGCTGCCGCAGCGGCAGGACGAGTTGGTCGCGTACGGGCCGCTGCTGTCCGACGACGGCGCGACGTGGCTCGGTACGGCGGCGCTGGTGCGGGCGACCGGGCCGGACGAGGCACGCGCCGTTCTGGCCGCCGACCGGTACGCCGAGGTGGAGGTGCACAACTGGGTGTTCGGCGGGCGCCCGGCGTAACCGGCTACTCGTGGTCTGCCAACCGCAGCAGCCACTCGTCACCCAGAGATGCGACGAGCAGGCTGCAATGATCGAACCGCAGCAGGAGACCTTCGGGCTGCGTCGTGCCGCCGTGGATGGGCGCGGCGTTCAGCAGCCGATGCCCCGGCAGCAGCGCCAGCAGATCAGGACGCTGCGCCGGTCCGACGCGCGTCTCACCAAATTCCCCCATGTCGTAGGCGGCGTACGGCTCGGCGAACTGAAGACGCAGCAACTCGCCGGATCCATGGGCCATGAGGACTGGCACGCCCTGAAAATGCAGCCAGAAGTGCAACAGGCTCTCCGCGTCGCCACTACGCCGGCCGCCGGACCAGTGGCGGGCCTCGGTGACCGCGACGAGGTTCCGGCCGATGACCTGACGCAGCACCGCTTCGGTGGCCTGAAGC
Organism: Micromonospora sp. LA-10; assembly: GCF_051853095.1. Taxonomy (NCBI): domain Bacteria; kingdom Bacillati; phylum Actinomycetota; class Actinomycetes; order Micromonosporales; family Micromonosporaceae; genus Micromonospora; species Micromonospora sp. LA-10. The sequence goes on along the minus strand of NZ_CP195710.1, from coordinate 4,312,088 downwards.
GAATCACGCACGGCCACCTCCAGCGGTATCGATGCGGCGGGAGCGGGTCGCCGGCTGGGACACCCCGACAAGTATCCACAGGTGGCTAGGCTGGCGACATGCCCATCGATGTGGAGCGTGCGCGGCAGGCGCTGGCGCTCTGGGACGACTTCCCCGTCCACCGCGAGCCGCGCCCGATCGTGCTGACGGAGATGGGCGTCGCAGCACTCGATCGGCTGAACGCGGACACCGAGTGGCGAGCGTTGTTCGATGGCCCGGGCGTCTCAGAGGCTGACCTGCCGCCGGAGATCGCGCCAGACGCCATCAACTACTGCCGGGACGTGCAGAGCGGGGCGCAGCGACCGTTGGCGCGCATCATCCGGGCGCACGGACCGTTCGCCACCGACCGGGGCGTACGCGAACTCCCGGCGTGGATGATGTACCCGGACGACCGGCGATGGCCGTTCATCGCCATGGACCCGGACGTGAAGCGTCGGATGACATGGCGGCCATCCGGCCTGGCAGCCGTTCATCACGAGGAAGCCGTGCTCGCAGACGACGGGCGCACGCTGACCTACCGGTTCACCGGGACGCCCAGGCAGTACGCCGACTACCCCCACGCCGAGGTGTTCGAGACGGACACGGCGGTGCTCGTCACGCCGGTAGAGGTCGATCTGGACGGGGACGGCATCCGGCTGGACTACGCCGAGGAGCGTGAGGTGGTGGTGCGCCTGGCCGCTCCGCTCGGCAACCGGGTCCTGATCCACACCGGCCACGGTCCCGGAACACCCACCTTCGGCTCCCCCATAACGGTGCTGACCCCGACTGACCGGGGAGCATGAGCGAGCCGGGCTACTTCCAGCGGAAGTGCACGAACAGCCGGCCGAAGTTCTTCGAGTCCTTCTCGACCCGGTGGTAGAGCTGCTTCACGTCCTTCTGGTCGAGGAAGCGCAGCACCTTCTTCTTCAGCGCGCCCGACCCCTTGCCCGGGATGATCTCCACGAGCGTGGCCTTCTTCGCCACCGCCTCGTCCATGATCCCGCGCAGCGCACGATCGATGTCGTGGCCCTTGTTGTAGATGTCGTGGAGGTCGAGCTTGAGCTTCACGGTCCCATCCTAGATACGCCGAAGGGCAGCCCAGGCGGGCTGCCCTTCCGCGTGATCCGTCAACGAGAGACCTTGCCCTCCACCCGGCGCAGGGCGGTGGCGTAGTCGGTGTTCGTCGAGTACATCGCTGCAGCGATGCGCAGGTGCCGCAGCGCGTCCACGTGCCGGTTCATCCGCTCCAGCGTGCGACCGAGCACGTGGTGCGCGTAGTGATCGCTCGGGTCCCGGTCGACCAGCGCGCGCAACTGCTCCTCGGCCCGGTTGAGCTGGGCCGACTGGAAGTAGGCGCGGGCCAGCAGCTGCCGGACCGAGGAGTTGTCCGGCTCGGCCTCGATGATCGGTTCGAGCAGCCGGGCCGCTCCGGTCGGGTCACCCGCTTCGAAGAACATGGTCGCCCGCCGGTACTCCGCCAGAAGATCCACTCGACCCACCTCCTCGTGTCGCGCCAGACCTTGGTCCGACGCTGACACAACACCGGCGCGAGCGCGAGTGTTCCTGCAACGCGAAGATCAGGTGGTCGGGTCGTACCGGCCGCCGACCAGGTCCCAGGCCCGGACACCGCCGACGATTCCGGCAGTGTTCGGGACGATCACCACGTCGTCGCCCATCCGGGCCACCTGCTCGGGCCGGATCAGCCGGGAGTTGCCGCCGCCGAGATACAGCCGGTCCCAGCGGAACACCGGCCGCAGGCCGTCCACCACCTGCCGGATCCGCCGGGACCAGAACGCGTCGCCGAGGCGCCGCCGTTCCGGCTCCCCCACGTACGTGTCGTAGGTGGTGTTCCACCGCACCGGCGCGTGCGACAGCTCCAGGTGCGGCGCGAGCACCCCGCCGTCGAACAGCGCGCTGCCCAGCCCGGTGCCGAGCGTCAGCACCAGCTCGCAGCCGGCCCCGGCGACCACGCCCGCGCCGTGCACCTCGGCGTCGTTGAGCACCAGCGCCGGTACGCCGAACGCCTCGGACAGCGCGGTGCGCGCGTCGTACCCGGACCACTCAGCCAGCAACTCGGGGTCGACGCGGCTGCGCGGCCCGGAGCGCGTCACGTAGTGCGGCGTGGCCACCACGACGCCGTGCCGGATCATGCCGGGCATGCCGACGGTGAGCCGGTCCGCCGTGGGCAGGCGGGCGCCGAGATCCAGCAGCGTCTTGACGAACAGGCCGGGCGGCAGCGGGTACGGCGTGGGCACGCGCAGCGGCCGGGCGCGCATGGTCCCGGCGGCGTCCAGCACGGAGGCCTTGATCCCGCCGCCACCGCAGTCGATCGCCAGTGTGGTCACCACGGCTGTGAGTCTCCCTCAGATCGGTGCCGCCGCACGCGCGGGTCACGGTAATCCGGATGCGCGCGCCGGTAGGCTCGGTGCCCTGATGAGCGCCACGTTGATCGCCAAGGACCTCACCGCCGGCCACGGTGACCGCCTCCTCTTCGAAGACCTCGACCTGGTCGTCGCGCCCGGCGACGTGGTGGGTCTGGTCGGGGTCAACGGCGCGGGCAAGTCCACGCTGCTGCGTACCCTCGCCGGCCTGGCCCCACGCGAGCAGGGCACGGTGGCGTTGAGCCCGCCCACGGCGACCGTCGGCTACCTGCCGCAGGAGCCGGAGCGCCGGCCCGGCGAGACGGTCCGCGAGTTCCTGGCCCGGCGCACCGGGGTGAGCGCCGCGCAGGCCGCGCTGGACGCCGCCACCGAGGCGCTCACCGCCGGGGCGGCGGGCGCCGACGACGCGTACGCGAACGCTTTGGAACGCTGGCTCGACCTCGGCGGCGCGGACCTGGACGAGCGGGCCGCGCAGGTCGCCGCGGAACTGGGTCTCGACGTCGGCCTGGACCACCCGATGACCGGCCTGTCCGGCGGGCAGGCCGCCCGCGCCGGGCTCGCGTCGCTGCTGCTCAGCCGGTACGACATCTTCCTGCTCGACGAGCCCACGAACGACCTGGACCTGGCCGGGCTGGACCGGCTGGAACGTTTCGTCACCGGCCTGCGCGCCGGGACCGTGCTGGTCAGCCACGACCGGGAGTTCCTCACCCGCACCGTGAACCGAATCGTGGAGCTGGATCTGCACCAGCGGCAGGTCAAGCACTACGGCGGTGGCTACGCGGCCTACCTGGAGGAGCGGGAGGTGGCGCGCCGGCACGCCCGCGAGGAGTACGAGGAGTTCGCCGACACGAAGGCCGACCTGGAGGCGCGCGCCCGCACCCAGCGGGCGTGGATGGAGAAGGGCGTCAAGAACGCCCGCCGCAAGGCCACCGACAACGACAAGGTCGGGCGCAAGTTCCGCGCCGAGTCGACCGAGAAGCAGGCCGCGAAGGCCAAGCAGACCGCCCGGCTGATCGAGCGCCTGGAGGTGGTCGAGGAGCCGCGCAAGGAGTGGGAGCTGCGCATGGAGATCGCCGCCGCGCCCCGCGCCGGCGCCGTCGTGGCCTCGCTCCGAGGAGCAGTGGTACGCCGTGGCGGCTTCACGCTCGGCCCGGTGGACCTGCAGATCGACTGGGCCGACCGGGTGGCGATCACCGGGGCGAACGGCTCCGGCAAGAGCACCCTGCTCGCGGCGCTGCTCGGCCGGCTGCCACTGGACGAGGGGCACGCCGCGCTCGGCCCCGGCGTGGTGGTCGGCGAGGTCGACCAGGCCCGGGGACTGTTCCTCGGCGACCAGCCGCTGCTCGACGCGTTCGGCGCCGCCGTACCCGATCTCGCCCCGGCGGACGTGCGGACGCTGCTCGCCAAGTTCGGGCTGCGCGCCGAGCATGTGCTGCGGCCGGCGGCGACGCTGTCCCCCGGCGAGCGGACCCGGGCCGCGCTGGCCCTGCTCCAGGGCCGCGGCGTGAACCTGCTGGTGCTCGACGAGCCGACCAACCACCTCGACCTCGCAGCCATCGAACAGCTCGAATCGGCCCTGGCCAGCTACCCCGGCACGCTGCTGCTGGTCACCCACGACCGGCGGATGCTCGACGCGGTGAGCGTGAACCGGCGGCTGGGTGTCGCGGACGGAAGGATCGCCGAACACTGATCCGTGCCGAGTCGCCCGCGCGGGTCCACAATGAGCGCATGCTCAAGTGGGAGTACGCGCTGCTGGTCCGCCGCCGCCAGGCCGCCACCACCGACGCCGGGTGGGAGGTCGTCTTCATCTGGTACGGCCCGGACGGCTCCATGATCGACGTCACGCCGTACGGCGACACCGCGCTGGCCCACCTGAACCGGGCCGGTGACCAGGGCTGGGAACTGGTCGCGATGAGCGAGGACCCGTCGCTGCCTGGCAACAACGAGCTGCACCGCTACCACCTCAAGCGCCCGAAGACGGCCGCCACCCAGCCGCGCCAGCGAATGCGCACCTCCCGCACCGTCCGCCGAACCCTCTCCGGCTGACCCCACCCGCGCTTACCCACGCCCCGCCCGCCCCGGCGCGTCGATCTTGCAGTTGAGGCCCTCCGCCCGCCCCTTTTCCGAGCTTTGTCCGGGCTGCAACTCCATGATCGCCGGGGCGCACCCGGGCGCCCGGCATCGGTGCAGACCACCCCGGCCAACACCTCGTTGATCAAGGAGTTTGTGTCAATTCCGCCCTCGGAACAGGACACAAACTCCTTGATCAACGGGGTGGGCGCGGGGGCTCCAAGCCCTCGCCTGGCGATCAAGGAGTTTGTGTCGGCGGGCGGCGGTTGGCGTGACACGAACTCCTTGATCAACGCCGCGTAGGGGACGGGGCGCGGGCGGGCGGGACGGGCAGGGCGCTCCGCCCCGCGCCCCAACCCACCCAGCCCGGTCCGCCCTCATCCCGTCCCGGCGCGCATATTGGGGCGAAATGGGGGTAACGGGCCGCCGGAGGTGGCGCATGGTGGCGATGGGGCAGACCGCGCTCTCGGGTGAGCGACTCCGGCAGACCGACGACTTCCTCGCCGAGGCGTGGGCCGATCTGGTCCGGCACGACGAGCGGCTGCGCGGGACGACCGTCGAGGTGCGCTTCGACCGGGGGGTGGCGCACCTGACCGGCGCGGTCGCCGACCCGGCGCAGTTGCGGCTGGTACGGGAGTTGATCGGCCGGCTGTCGGGCGTACTCGGGGTCTGGTGCCGGGTCGCCGTGGCCGGGCGAGCGCCGGTGGTGGTCGACCTGGGCTGCGGCGCGACCAAGCAGTGGCCGGGCAACCTGGGGCTGGACATCTATCCGGCGCCGGGGGTGAACGCGGTCGCCAACCTCGCCGGCTCGCTGCCGCTGCGCGACGACTCGGTGGACGTGTTCTTCGCGGTGCACATCGTGGAGCACCTGATCGACTTCCTGCCGCTGTTCGACGAGTGCCACCGGGTGCTGCGGCCGGGCGGGGTGCTCCACGTGATGAGTCCCTGGTGGCGGCACGTCAACGCGGTGGCCGACCCGACCCACGTACGCCTGCTGGACGTGCAGACGTTCAAGGGCATCTGCGGTCAGCGCCCACCGGGTACGCCGCGCTGGTATCCGCTGCACGTCGGCTGCGACGGCGCGTCGATCTTCGCCGACCTCACTCCCCTGCCGCCGGACGCGCCGCCCCCGCCCGCGTCCCACCTGGCCCGCTTCTTCGACTGACCACCCGAACCCCGCGCCCAAGGAAACCCCTCGGCCACCCCGCTGATCATGAAGTTGACGGCACTTTTGGAGATCGACTTCGCCGTCAACTTCATGATCAACGCGGTCAAGGAAAGGGGCGCGAGGCAAGCGCGGTCAGCGGGGTGGGGCGGACTCTCTCAGGGCCACGTGGTGGGGGGCCACCAGCTCTCGGGGTGGGGAGTCGCGGTCGGGGCCGAGGCGGCCGGCCAGCAACTCGACCGCCAGTCGGGCGATGCGCTCCTTGTCGGGGGCGACTGTGGTCAGTGTCGGGATTGAGAAGCGGCCGTCCTCGATGTCGTCGAAGCCGGCCACCGCGACGTCCTCGGGCACGCGCAGGCCCACCTCGTGCAGGGCGCGCAGCGCGCCGAGCGCGAGCGTGTCGTTGAAGCAGAAGACGGCGTCGGGGCGTACCCCGGTGGTGAGCAGGTTGCGCATGGCGGCGGCGCCGTCCGCGCGGTGCCAGGCCGGCGCGGGCGCCACCAGGCGGTCGTCGTACGCGATGCCGGCCTCGCTCAGCGCGGCGGTGTAGCCGGCCAGGCGGAGCCGCGCGCTGGCGCCCTCGGGGGTCCGCTGGGAACCGATCGCGGCGATCCGGCGGCGGCCGAGCCCGATCAGGTGGGCGGTGATCTCCCGGGCGGCGGCCACATTGTCGATCATCACGTGGTCGGCGGGGCCGTGGTCGACGCGTTCGCCGAGCAGCACCATGGGCAGGCCGTGCAGGGCGGCGAGGTCGTCGGAGGTGAGCGCGAGCGGGCTCAGGATCAGGCCGTCGATCATGTGGTCGCCGATGCCGCTGGCGGCCTTGCGCTCCTGCTCGGAGCCGCCGCCGGTCTGGTCGATGAGCACCGTCCAGTCGTGGTCGGCGGCGGCGGTGACGACATGCCGGGCCAACTCGGCGAAGTAGGGGATGTCGAGCTCGGGCACGGCCAGGGCGATCACCCCGGTACGCCCTTTGCGCAGGTTGCGGGCCGACAGGTTGGGCCGGTAGTTGAGCGCGGCGATGGCCTCCTCGACCCGGGCCCGGGTGTCGGCGCGTACGTGTTGGTAGCCGTTGACGACGTTGGAGACGGTCTTCACCGACACTCCGGCCCGCTCCGCGACGTCCTTGAGCCTGTGCCGCACTGAACTGTCCTCCCGGTGAACGCTGGCCGCACTGTACCGCGTCACGACGATGTAACGACCTCTTTACACGAGCACTTACAACGTTGTAGAAACCACTGACAGGGGGGTGACCGCGGTCACCGGCAACACCAGTGAGAAAGAGGTTGGCATCGTGCCGAACGCGCAGCTCACGATCGATCCGGCGTTCCGGGTCGCGCCAGCGGACCGCCGGATCTTCGGTTCCTTCGTCGAGCACATGGGGCGCTGCGTCTACGGCGGGGTGTACGAACCGGGGCACCCCAACGCCGACCGGCGGGGTCTGCGGCGCGACGTGCTGGACCTGACCCGTGAGCTGGGCGTCTCGGTCGTCCGGTACCCGGGCGGCAACTTCGTCTCCAGCTACCGCTGGGAGGACGGCATCGGCCCGGTCGGCGACCGCCCGCGCCGGCTCGACCTGGCCTGGAAGACGATCGAGACCAACGAGTTCGGCCTGGACGAATTCATGACCTGGGCCGCCGAGGCCGGGGTCGAGCCGATGATGGCCGTCAACCTCGGCACCCGCGGCGTGACCGAGGCGCTCGACCTGCTGGAGTACACCAACCACCCGGGCGGCACCCAACTGTCCGACCTGCGCCGCAAGCACGGCGCCGAGCAGCCGTACGGGGTGCGGCTGTGGTGCCTCGGCAACGAGATGGACGGGCCGTGGCAGGTCGGGCACAAGACCGCCGACGAGTACGGCCGCCTCGCCGCCGAGACCGCGCGCGCCATGAAGATGATCGACCCGTCGATCAGCCTGGTCGCCTGCGGAAGCTCCAACCGGGGCATGCCCACGTTCGCCGCGTGGGAGGCCACCGTGCTGGAGCACACCTACGAGCACGTCGACTACATCTCCGCCCACACCTACTACGACCCCTCCGACGGCGACCGGGCCAGCGTGCTCGCCTCCGCCGTCGACATGGACGCCTTCATCACCGAGGTCGTCGCCACCGCCGACCACGTGGGCGCCAAGCTGCGGCAGAAGCGCAAGCTGAAGGTCTCCTTCGACGAGTGGAACGTCTGGTACCAGTCCCGCCTCCAGGCCGACCTGGACCGGCGCGGCTGGGTCGAGGCGCCCGCGCTGATCGAGGACGACTACACGGCCGTCGACGCGGTGGTCGTCGGCGACCTGCTGATCACGCTGCTCCGGCACGCCGACCGCGTCGGCGTGGCCTGCCAGGCGCAGCTCGCCAACGTGATCGCCCCGATCCGTACCCGCAACGGCGGCCCGGCCTGGCGGCAGAGCATCTTCCACCCGTTCGCCCTGACCGCCCGGTACGCACGCGGCACCGTGCTGCGGACCGAGCCCACCGGCCCCACCTACGAGACCCGCCGGTACGGCGACGTGCCGGCGCTGGACACCGTCGCCGTGCACGACGAGGAGACCGGCGAGCTGGCCGTCTTCGCCGTCAACCGCAGCCCGCAGGACCTTCCGCTCGACCTGGACCTGCGCGGCCTGCCCGGCCTGCGGGCCGAGGCGCACACCACGGTGGCGGCCGGAACCGAACCGGACGCCACGAACACCGAAGCGGACCCGGAGCGGGTCACGCCCCGGGACCTCACCACTCCCACGATCGACGGCGGCCGTGCCTCCGTACTGCTGCCGGCCACTTCCTGGAACCTGCTGCGCTTCGTGCCAGCGCCGTGACCAGTCAATACTTCATCCCGTCCCCCAAGGAGCACCCATGATCCAGAACGAGATGAGCCGACGGCGGCTGCTCGGGCTCGGCCTCGGACTCGGCGCGGCGGCCACGCTGACGCTCAGCGGCTGCGGCGGCGGCAGCAGCTCCGACAGCTCCGGCGCGGCCGGCAACGGCGGCAAGGACTACACCGGCCCGAAGGTGGACCTGAAGCTGTGGAACGGCTTCACCGGCGGCGACGGCGACATCTTCAAGACGCTGGTCCAGCAGTTCAACAGCGAGCACGAGAACATCGCGGTCAGCGTGATCACGTACCAGTGGGAGGACTACTACAGCAAGCTCCCCGGCGCGGTCTCCAGCGGCAACGGCCCGGACATCGCTGTCATGCACATGGACCAGCTCGCCACGTTCGCCGCCCGCGGCGTGATCAACGAGCTGGACGACGTGGCCAAGGCCCTGGAGCTGAGCGAGGGCGACTTCGCCCCGACCGTCTGGAAGGGCGGCCTCTACAACGACAAGCGGTACGGCATCCCGCTGGACATGCACCCGCTGGGCTTCTACTACAACAAGACGGTCATGCAGAAGGCCGGCCTGGACCCGGAGAAGCCCCCGGCCACCCGGGACGAGTACACCGCCGCGCTCACCGAGCTGAAGAAGTCGGGCGTGCAGGGGTTCTGGGTCAGCCCGTTCCAGTTCACCGGCGGAATGACCTTCTACAGCCTGCTGCACCAGTGGGGCGGCACCGTCTTCGACGCCGAGGTGGCGAAGGCGACGTTCAACGCCGACCCGGCGGTCGAGGCGTGCACCTGGCTGGTCGACCTGATCAAGCAGGGCCACTCCCCCGCCAACGTCGGCCAGGACGCCGACTACCTGGCGTTCAAGAGCGGCAAGAACGCGTTCAACTGGAACGGCATCTGGCAGATCAACGACCTGAAGAAGAGCTCGAACGTGCAGTGGGGCGTCGCGCCGCTGCCGCAGATCGGCAGCCAGAAGGCCGCCTGGGCGAACTCGCACAACTTCACCATCGTCAAGCAGCGGTCGGCGAACGCCAACAAGACCGCCGGCGCGAAGGTGTTCATCAACTGGCTGAGCCAGCACTCGCTGGACTGGGCCAAGGGCGGCCAGGTGCCGGCCCGCAAGGCGGTCCGCGAGAGCAGCGAGTTCACCGCGCTCACCGAGGTCAACGCGCTCGCACCGGAGCTGGAGTACGCCGCGTTCCCGCCCGCCGCGCCCGGCCTGGGCGAGGTCATCCTGACCTTCTACAGCGCGTTCAACGAGGCGGCGCTGGGCAAGAAGTCGCCGAAGCAGGCGCTCGACGACGGCGTGGCGAAGGCGAACAAGCAGCTCGAGGACAACCGCAAGAAGTACGGGAGCTGATCCGCGGTGGCGGACGTGATCGAGGCCGGGGCGGCGCGTGACGGCGCGCCGCCCGCGGCGGCGCGCACCCGCCGCCGGGGCGCGACGGAACGCGGCAACCGGACGACGCCGTACCTCTTCCTCGCGCCGTACCTGATCCTGTTCGGCGTCTTCGGCCTGGCGCCGATCCTGTTCGGCGTCTGGATCAGCCTGCACCAGTGGGACCTGCAACTGCCCAACCGGCCCTTCGTCGGGCTCGGCAACTACCGGGACCTGTTCTCCAGCGACTCGGCGATCTTCGGTGACTGGTGGTCCAGCGTCCGGGCCACCGGGATCTTCACGCTGTTCTCCGTACCGTTGCTGGTGGTCGTCCCGCTCGGGCTGGCGCTGCTGCTCAACCGCTCGTTCCCCGGCCGGACGTTCTTCCGGGCCGCCTTCTTCGCGCCGTACGTGCTGGGCGTGGCGGTGATCGGCCTGCTCTGGCGGTTCCTGCTGGACGCCAACCTGGGCCTGGTCAACGCGCTGCTCGGCGTGCTCGGGCTGCCCTCGGACACGCCGTGGGTCACAGATGTGCCGTGGGCGTGGGTGTCGCTGGTCGGCGTGACCGTGTGGTGGACCTGCGGCTTCAACGCGGTGATCTACCTGGCCGGCCTCCAGGACATCCCGGCCGAGCTGTACGAAGCGGCCAAGGTGGACGGCGCGGGCGCCTGGGCCAGGTTCCGCCACGTCACGATCCCCGGGCTGCGCCCGGTAATGCTGTTCGTCTTCACCACCACGATCCTCGCCTCGGCGAACGTGTTCGGGCAGGCGTTCCTGATCACCCAGGGCGCGCCCGGCGAGCAGACCCGGACCGTGGTCTGGCGGATCGTCGACGAGGGACTGCGGGACTACGACGCCGGGCGGGCCGCCGCGATGAGCGTGTTCTTCGCGCTGATGCTGGCCGTGGTGAGCGTCGCCAACTTCCGGCTGTTCCGCTACCGGGAAGACTGAGGGGACGACCATGAGGAACGTACGCGCGGTGGCGCGCTACGGCGTGCTGCTCCTGATCACCGCGATCTTCGTGACCCCCCTGGTGTGGATGCTGCTGACGTCGGTGAAGACGTACGACGACGCGCAGCAGGTGCCGCCGGGCTGGCTGCCGAACCCGTTCTCCAGCTACGGCTACGAGCAGATCATCGACAACACGGCGAACCCGGTGCTGCGCTGGTTCGTCAACAGCATGCTCGCGGCCACCCTGCACACGCTGCTGGTGCTGGTGACCGCGTCGATGGCCGCGTACGCGCTGGCCCGGATGCGGTTCCGCGGCCGCAAGCTGCTGTTCGCGCTGATCGTGGGCACCCTGTTCCTGCCGCCCACCTCGCTGATCATCCCGAACTTCATCATCGCCGAGCGGCTGAGCTGGATCGACACGCTCACAGTGGTGATCGTGCCGGGCGCGGCCAGCGCGTTCGGGGTGTTCTTCCTGCGCCAGTTCTTCCTCTCCATCCCGGCTGAGCTGGAGGAGGCGGCGGTGCTGGACGGGGCGAACCACTGGCAGATCTTCCGTCAGGTGCTGCTGCCGCTGTCGAAACCGGCACTGGCCACGCTCGCGGTGCTGTCGTTCCTGACCAACTGGAACGACTTCCTCTGGCCCGTGTACGTGCTGTTCAGCCCGGAACGGCTGACGCTGCCGGCGGGCCTGGGCCTGCTCCAGGGCGCGTACGTGACCGACTACCCCGTCATCATGGCCGGCGCGGTACTGGCCAGCGTGCCGGTGCTGATCCTGTTCGTGCTCGCCCAGCGGCACGTCATCCAGGGCGTGTCCCGCAGCGGCCTCAAGGGATGAGCATCGGACGGACGAGGCGACGCGGCGCGGCGGCACTTGCCGCCGCGCTGCTCGTCGCCGGTTGCGGCAGCACACCAACGTCGAGTACGCCGGAGGACGCGCGCGTGTTCACCAACCCGGTCGTCCGCAGTGACGCCCCCGACCCGCAGGCGATCCGGGTCGGCGACACCTGGTACCTGTTCCACACCAACGCCGGCGGGCGGAACGTGCCGGTTCTCACCTCACCCGACCTGGTCGACTGGACGCCGGCCGGCGACGCGCTGCCGACGCTGCCCGACTGGGCGGACGCCGGGAAGACGTGGGCGCCCGAGGTGATCCAACTGGCCCCGGACCGGTTCGTCCTCTACTACACGGTGGCCGACCGGGCCTCCGGCCGGCAGTGCCTGAGCCGGGCGGTCGCGAGCACCCCGCTCGGCCCGTACGCGGACGACTCGGACCGGCCGCTGGTCTGCCAGGCGGACCTGGGCGGCTCGATCGACGCCAGCCCGTTCCGGGACACCGACGGCAGCCTGTGGCTGCTGTGGAAGAACGACGGCAACGCGATCGGGGTGGACACCTGGCTCTGGTCGCAGCGACTGTCCCCGGACGGGCTGCGGCTGACCGGCCCGGCGGCGAGGCTGCTGCGGCAGACCGAGCCGTGGGAGGGCACGCTGATCGAAGGGCCGTTCCTGCACCGGCACGACGGGAAGCTGTTCCTGTTCTTCGCCGCGAACGCGTACGACAAGGACACCTACGCCGAGGGGTACGCGGTCTGCGAGAGCCCGGCCGGGCCGTGCGTGAAGGCGCCGGAGAATCCGATCCTGCGCGGCAACGACGTGGCCTCCGGGCCGGGGCACGCCTCGATCGTCGAGCACGACGGGCGCACCTGGCTGCTTTACCACGCCTGGCCGCCGGGTCTGGAGGGCGCGACCGACCCGGGCCGGCAGGTGTGGCTGGACGAGATCGTCTGGGAGAACGGCAAGCCGGTGGTGAAGGGTCCGACGGGGTCCGCGCAGCCCCGCCCGTAAGGAAGGGCCCGCCTCAGGGGGTGGGGGCGGGCTCGGGGGTGTCCGAGTGCTCGCGCCGGGCGAGCCGGTTCTTGCGGTGGCCGTACCCGAAGTAGATGACCGCGCCGATCAGCATCCAGGCGAGGAACCGCAGCCACGTCTCGACCGACAGGTTCAAGCTCAAATAGAGGCACGCCACGGCCGTGACGATCGGCAGCACCGGCGAGAACGGCACCTTGAACGGCCGCTCCAGGTCGGGACGGCGCTTGCGCAGGATCGGCACCGCGATCGCGACCAGCGTGAACGCGCAGAGCGCGCCGATGCTGACCAGGTCGGCCAGCGCGGACAGCGGCAGGAAACCGGCGAGCAGCGCCACCGCGACGGTCATGATCCCGGCGATCCGGTACGGGGTGCCCCAGCGCGGGTGCACCTTGGCGATGGCCGGCGGGATGAGCCCGTCGCGGGCGATGGCGAAGCCGATCCGGCCCATGGCCACCAGGTCGACCAGGATCACGCTGGTGAGCCCGGCGACGGCGGCGATGGAGACGAGCACCGCGGCCCAGCCGGCGCCGACCGCCCGGAACGCGGACGCGATCGGCGCGCCCTCGTCGATCTCGGTGTACTTGACCATGCCGACCACGACGAGCGAGACGCCGATGTAGAGCACCGTGGAGATGAGCAGCGTGCCGAGCAGGCCCAGCGGCAGGTCCCGCTTGGGCTTGCGGGTCTCCTCACCCAGGTTCGCCACGGCCTCGAAACCGGTGTACGCGAAGAACACCACTGCGGCGGCGGTGAGCACCCCGACGAAGCCGAAGACTGAGGGTTCCAGCCCGAGGACGGCCTGGGTGACCGGTTGCTTGATGCCGTCGTCCCCGGAGCCGGCCGGCTCGGCGGACGGGATGAACGGGCTGAGGTTGGCGGCCTTGACGAAGAACAGCCCGGCGATGATGACGAAGGCGCAGATCGCCACCTTGACCAGCACCAGCACGTTGGTGACCCGGGCGGACTCGCGGATGCCGACGATGGCGACCACGCCGAGGACCAGCACGATCCCGATCGCGCCGAGGTTGACGACGCTGCCCTCCTCGGCGAACCAGGCGCTGGGCAGGCCGAACAGGTCGGCGAGGTAGCCGGACCAGCCGCGGGCCACCACCGCCGCACCGAGCGCGAACTCCAGCAGCAGGTCCCAGCCGATGATCCAGGCGACGATCTCGCCCATCGTCGCGTACGCGTAGGTGTAGGCGCTGCCGGCGGTCGGCACGCTGCTGGCCAGTTCGGCGTAGCAGAGCGCGGCGAGCAGCGCGACCAGGCCGGCGATGCCGAACGAGATCACCACGCCCGGCCCGGCGCTGTTGCGCGCCTCGACACCGGTGAGCGTGAAGATGCCGGTGCCGATCACGATGCCGATGCCGAAGCCCATCAGGTCGACCGCGCCGAGCCGCCGCCGCAGGCCCGGTTTGCCGTCCTCGCCGTCGGCGTCGCCCTGGGCGAGCACGTCCCCGATCGGCTTGGTACGCAGGACCGACATCTGATCACCTCCCCGCCGTGCGGCCGCCACGGTGGCGGTCTGCGACCGGCTAGCTACCCAGCCGTTTTCCGCTCCAATCCCACACCGCAGGTCTCGGAATCGTCACGATCCGGCCGAGTCGGACGGCGCGGGACATCGATCACCGGCCAAGGTCTTGCGCCGGACACTGATAGATGAAAGTTTCCTACCGGAGGCATGGACAGTGCGGCGAATCTTGCCGCACCCCGCCGCCGATCGTCCCCCCGGACCCGACGAAGGGACCGCACCGCATGAAGGCAACTCGGCTCGGAGCAGCCGCGCTGGCCGCGGCGCTGCTCAGCGCGCTGGTCGCCGGCACGCCGGCGCAGGCCGCACCCGACGACACCAGCACCGCCACTTCCCCCTCCACCGACTGCGTCACCGACCCGGCCACCCCCAAGCGCCAGTTCCGGGCCATGTGGATCGCCTCGGTGACGAACATCGACTGGCCCACAAAGGACTCCTGGACCGCGCCGGACCAGGTGGCCAAGCAGAAGGCCGAATACCTGGCCTGGCTCGACCTGGCCCAGAAGCTCAACCACAACGCCGTCGTGGTCCAGGTCCGCCCGACCGCCGACGCGTTCTGGCCCTCGCCGTACGAGCCGTGGTCGGAGTACCTGACCGGCGTACGCGGCAAGAACCCCGGCTGGGACCCGCTGGCCTTCCTGGTCGCCGAATCGCACAAGCGCAACCTGGAGTTCCACGCCTGGTTCAACCCGTACCGCGTCTCCATGCCCGCGCCCGGCGGCGCCGGCGCCGACCTGTCACAACTGGCCCCGGACAGCCCGGCCCGCCAGCACCCCGACTGGGTCTTCGCCTACCCGCCCGCCGGCGTCGCCGGCAGCCGGCTCTACTACAACCCCGGCATCCCCGAGGTCCGCGAGTTCGTCCAGACCGCGATGATGGACGCGGTCAACCGGTACGACATCGACGGCGTGCACTTCGACGACTACTTCTACCCGTACCCGAGCGGCACCCACCAGGTGCCCGACGACGCCACGTTCGCGGCGTACAACAGGGGCTTCACCGACAAGGCCGACTGGCGGCGGGACAACATCAACCTGCTGATCCAGGAGATGAACGCCAAGATCAAGGCGGTGAAGCCGTATGTGAAGTTCGGCGTCAGCCCGTTCGGCATCTGGCGCAACGCGTCGGCCGACCCGAACGGCTCGGACACCACCGGCTCGCAGTCGTACGACATCATCTCCGCCGACTCCCGCAAGTGGGTCAAGGAGGAGTGGATCGACTACATCGTGCCGCAGCTCTACTGGTACATCGGCCAGTACCCGGCCGCCGACTACGCCCGGCTGGTGCCGTGGTGGGCCGAGCAGGTGCGCGGCACGCGGGTCCAGCTCTACATCGGCCAGGCCGACTACAAGAGCGGTGACCCGGCATACGGGTCGTTCTGGATGAACCCGCAGGAGCTGTCGAACCACCTGACGCTCAACCGGTCGTACCCGGAGGTGCTCGGCAACGTGCACTTCTCCGCGGTGCAGGTCCGGGCGAACCGGCTCGGCGCCACCGACATCTACGCCGCCGAGCACTACTCCCGCCCGGCGCTGGTGCCCACCATGACGCACCTGCCGCGCAAGCCGCTGCTGTTCCCGGTGGTCACCAAGGCCCAGCGGGAGGCGGACGGGGTACGCCTGAGCTGGCGGCAGCCGGCCGACGGCAAGGGTCCGCTCGGCACCGCCGCGTCGTACGCGATCTACCGGTTCGACGGGCACGGCCTGGCCGGGCGCTGCGACTTCGCGGACGCCTCGCACCTGGTCGGCACCGTACGGGCCACCGACGGCGCGGTGCAGTCCTGGGTGGACACCACCGCGGCCGACGGCGCCCGGTACACCTACTACGTGACGGCGCTGGACCGGCTGGCGAACGAGAGCCCGGCAAGCCCGCCGCGCTTCGTACGCTGATTCACCCCGAATGCCCCCGGGCCGCCTCGCCGGTCCGGGGGCATTCGTCTGTTTGGGCGGATGTCAGCGAGCGGTCACCCGCAGCATCGCCCCAGCTCACCCCCTTGATCGACACTTGTCGACATCCGGAGATCCCGGCCACCACCCCCGCGGAGGTTCCCGTGTCCCGTCGCCTCGCCACCACCCTCGCCGCCGGAACACTCGCCCTGCTCACACTGCTCGGCCTGGCCACACCGGCCACCGCCGCGGTGAGCACCCAGCAGAAGCTGTCCGTCCTGACCAGCTGGACGCAGACCAGCGCGTCCAGCTACAACGCCTGGAACAGCGCCCGGCAGAACCGGGCCCCCTGGACCGAGTACGGCTTCGACTGGTCCACCGACTACTGCTCGTCCAGCCCGGACAACCCGATCGGCTTCAACTTCAAGCTCTCCTGCTACCGGCACGACTTCGGCTACCGCAACCACAAGGCGATGGGCGTCTTCTCCGCCAGCAAGTCCCGGCTGGACAACGCGTTCTACGCCGACCTGAAGCGGGTCTGCGCCACGTACAACGCGGTGGTCCGGCCCGCCTGCTACAGCCTCGCCTGGACGTACTACCAGGCGGTGAGCGTCTTCGGTTCGGTCGCCGCCGTGTCCCAGGCCGACCTCGACCGCGCCGCCCGGATGAAGGCCGACGCGGAACGCCGCGCCGCCGCACGCGCCTGACGCGCCACGCGGGGAGTCCGCCGCACGGCGGGCTCCCCGCCGCCCTCGGGGAGGCCGGCGGGCTCGCCCGCCTCAGCCCGCCGTGCTGCGCGGCTGGAACGCCGGCCAGGAGCCCTGCGCGGTGAAGCCGAACCGGGGTGAGTCGGCGGCCAGGTCCGGGTGCTCGACGTGCAGCGCCAGCGCCGCCACCTCGTCCAGCCGCAGCCCCGCCCCGGCGCCATAGGCGGCGTCGAACGCCTCGTCGCCGAGCACGCGGCGCAGCTCCGTCTGCCGGGCTGCCCAGTACGGGCCGTATATCCCCGGCGTGGCCCGCAGGTTCGACCGGGTGGCCTGCGCCGCGCCGAACAGCCGGGCCGCGGAGAGCGCGTCCCCGGCCAGCGCGCAGCGCACCGCTATCGCGTTGATCGTGTCGCAGGCCCGGCCCAGGTAGCCGTGGCTCATCCGCGACCGCAACGCCACCAGCAGGTGCTCGTGCGCCGCGACCAGATCACCCCGGGCCAGCGCCACCATCCCGAGCAGCATGTCCACCGAACGACCGCCCCGCTCCGCCGGCCGGGACGCCTCGACCGGGCGGGCCGCGGCGAGCACGTCGGCGGCCTCGTCCAGCGCGCCCCGGCGCCAGAGCAGCTCGGCCAGGTTGTAGACGGCGAGCAGCGCGTCCCCGACCACGTCCTGCGCGTACGCCCAGTCGATCACCTCACGGCAGATCCGCTCCGCCTCGGCGAACTGGCCCATGTCGACAAGCGGCGCGGCGCGCCCGGCCAGCACCCGGGCCAGCAGGCCCCGGTCGCCGGACTGCCGGGCCGCCGCCTCGGCCCGCTGCGAGTACCGCAACTCCTCGCCGAACTCACCGTCCGCGCCGGCGTGCAGCGAATGCATGTGGTACGCGGCGGCCAGCTCGGCCTCCGGCATCACCTCACCGGTCTCGGCGAGCCGGCCGTAGAGCCGGAACAGCCAGAGCCGCCCCTCCCGGGCCAGCCCGCGCTCCCGCCACCACTGGTCCAGGTCCCCGGCCAGGCGCAGCCCCGCCCGGGCGCTGCCGCCGGTGGCGCACCAGCGCAGCGCGGCCCGCAACTCGCCGGCCAGCGGGTCCAGCGCGTACAGGGAGAGCGTCACCGGGCGGCCGTCGGGCCCGAGGCATGCCCGGTCCAGCGCGTGCCGGCACCAGTCCACGTGCCGGTGCCGGGCGCTCTGCTCCTCGCCCGCCTCGACCAGCCGCCGGGCCGCGTACGCCCGGATCGGGTCGAGCATCCGGTACGTGCTGCCCGAGGCGTGCGGCTCGGCCAGCACCATCGACTTGTCCACGAGCACCGAGAGCGGGTCGAGCGGGTCCTCGCCGAGCAGCCACTGCACGGTGGGCAGGTCCACCGGCCCGGCGAACACCGCCATCCAGCGCAGCAGCCGGGCCGACCGCGCGCCGAGCGTCCGGTACGACCAGGTGACGGTGGCCTGGATGGTCAGGTGCCGCTCGCTGGCCGAGCGCTGCACCGCGCGGCTCGCCGGGGTGGGCGGCGCGGCGCCGGTGGCCGCGGCCACCAGGTCCACAGTGTCCTGCTGGTTGCCGCTCCAGCCCGCCTCCACCGGTGGCGGCTCCGCCGTCTCCCGTCCCGCGTCGAGCGTGCCCAGCATGTCGTCCAGCCGCTCCGCCAACTGCCCGGCGGAGAGCACCCGCAGCCGGGCCGCGGCCAGCTCTATGGCCAGCGGCAGCCCATCCAGGCGGCGCACCACCCGGTGCAGGTCGGCCTGCTCGGCCGCCTCCGGCGCCCGCCCGCCCCGCGCCACGGCCGTGCGGTCCAGCAGCAACGCCACCGCGTCGCTGCCGCCGTCGGGACCCTCGTCCACGGACAGCGGCGGGATCCGCCACACCACCTCACCGGGTACGCCGAACGACTCCCGGCTGGTCGCCAGCACCCGTACCCCCCGGCCCCCGGCCAGCAGACGGCTGATCACCTCGGCCGACGCCGCGGTCTGGGCGTCGCAGGTGTCCAGCAGCACGAGCATCCGGCGCGGCGCCGCGTACTCGACGAGGGTGTCGAGCATCGGCCGGCCGGGCTCCGGGCGGAGGCCGAGCACGGCGGCGATCTCGAACGCCACGAGCCCTGGGTCGGTCACCGCGGCGATGTCGACGAACCAGACCCCGTCCGGGTAGTCCTCGACGATCCTGGAGGCCAGCTCCACGGCCAGCCGGGTCTTGCCGGCGCCGCCCGCGCCGAGCACCGTCACCAGGCGGTACGCCTCGACCAGCCGGCCCAGCTCGGCGCGCTCGGCCTGCCGGCCGACGAACGAGGTCACCTGGGTGGGCAGGTTGTGGGCCGTCGCGTCGGCGGTACGCGGACGCGGGAAGCGCCGCTCCAGCCCGGGCGCGACGAGCTGGAACAGCCGCTCCCGGTCGTCGAAGCCGCGCAGCCGGTGCAGGCCGAGGTCCAGCAGGGACACGCCGTCCGGCAGTGGCTCGGCGTGCCGGGCGGTGGCGGCCGAGCAGAGCACCTGCCCGCCGTGCGCGGCGGCGGCCACCCGGGCGGCCCGGTGCACCTCGGGGCTGGCGTACTCGCCGTCGCGCGGTTCGGCGTAGCCGGTGTGCAGTCCCATCCGGACCCGGGGCGTGGCGTCCGGGTTGGGCCACTCGTGACCGGCGAGCGCGCGCTGCGCGGTCAGGCAGGCGTGGACCGCGGTGGCGGCGTCCGGGAACGCCAGGAAGAACGAGTCGCCCTCGGTCAGCAGCTCCGCCCCGTCGGTGCCGGCGAGGGTGTCCCGCAGCAGCCGGCGATGCTCGTGCAGCACCGGCCGGTAGACCGGACCCAGCATCCGGGCCAGCCGGGTCGAACCTTCGATGTCGGTGAACACGAAGGTCACCCACCCGCTGGGGAGGTGGTGTCCTGGCGACATACGTCGAACCTCCGCCCGCTGACGTCGGGTCCATGCTGCCCTATGATCGCGCCGTCACGCATCGTGAGAACGGTTGGGCGGATTCCGACCCAAGGTGCCAAAAGATCACACGGGCGGCAAGAGCCGGTTCGACCCGCGGGACGAGCGGCGGAAACTCAGCAGCCGCAGGACCCGCCGCAGCAACCTCCACCGCTGGGAATCCCACCGGTCGGACCGGATCCACCACGCCCCGTGACGGCGACAGCGGACAGCAGCTTCACCGTGTCGGCGTGACCCTGCGGGCAGGTGGCCGGCTCTGCGGCCTCGGCCATCGGACGGTTGACCTCGAAGGTGTCGCCGCAGGCGCGGCAACGGAACTCGTACCGGGGCATGGCATCAGCGTACGGCCGGGCCTGACGTCGTCACACGGATGGGTGATACTCGACGGGTGGTGGACGGCGAACGGCGAGCGACGGCCCGGCCCCTGCGACCCGCCGCGCCGCCCGACGGCGACGCCCGGCCCGTCCCGCGTCCCCGTCGCGACCCCCTCCCTCCGGAGCGCCCCGCCGACTCGGACGCCACAGCCGGCAAGCCGAGCACGGACGCAGGCGCGTACCCGAAGCCCGGAGCCGACGCGGGCGCGAAGCCCGGGGCCGACGCGAAGCCGGACGCAGACTCCAAGCCCGACGCGGCCACAGGCGCGAAGCTCACCGCGGGCGCAGACGCCAAGCCGGACGCGGACTCCAAGCCCGACGCGGGCGCCAAGTCGCAGCCTGAGCAGGACGCGAAGTCGGAGCGCGCGCCGGATGCCGGAGCCGACGCGGGTGCCCCGTCCGGTGAGAAGGCCGAACCGAAGGCGAAGGCCGAGGCGGCAGGCGACGCGCAGGCGGGCGGCGGGCGGCGTCGGCGCGTGCCGTTCGCGCACGCCGTCCGCACCCGGCCGCGGCAGCTCGCCGTCGGCGCGGCCAGCGCCACCCGCGCCTGGTCCCGCCGCCCCGCCGGGCGGACCGCGCTGCCGGCGCTGTTCCTGCTCGCCCTGGTCGGCGTCGCCACGACGGCCGGCGCGGTGATCGTGCCGGCCGCCGTCGGCAGGCCGGCGTCGGTCGACGAGGCCCTGCCGGAGCCGAGCGTGGCGCGGACCGCCGCGCCCGCCGCGACGCCCCTGTTCCCGGACCCGTCCGGACTGCCCGGCACCGCCGCGCCGACCGGAACGCCGCTGCCCGGCGGCGCGACCGTCGCCCCGCCCACCGGTCGCCCCGCCGACGCGCTGGCCGACTGGGCGAGGCGGGTCAGCGCGGTCACCGCCATCCCGGTGGTGGCGCTCCAGGCATACGCCTACGCCGAGTTGGTGCTCGCCCAGACCAACCGCGCCTGCCAGCTGAGCTGGACCACGCTCGCCGCCATCGGGCACGTCGAGTCCGGGCACGGCTCGGCCAACGGCGCCACGCTCGGTCCCGACGGCCGGGCGCTGCCGGAGATCAAGGGGCAGCCGCTCGACGGGCAGGGCGGCCGGTCCCGGATCCTCGACACCGACCAGGGGCAGCTCGACGGCGACCGCGTCTACGACCGGGCGCTCGGCCCGATGCAGTTCATCCCGACGACCTGGCAGGAGATCGGCGCCGATGCGGACAACGACGGCGTGAAGAACCCGCACGACATCGACGACGCGGCGCTGGCCGCAGGCCAGTACCTGTGCAAGGGCGGCCGGAACATGACCATCCCGGGCGACTGGTGGGGGGCCATCCTCTCGTACAACGATGTGCGCCGCTATGCCCAGGCCGTCTTCGACAAGGCCGACGAGTACGGCAGGCTCAGCCGCAACGTGAGGTGACCGCTCGCGTACATTCGCGGACTGAACCCTTCCCCCCGGCAGCCGTTGACGGCAAGCTAGACGGGTGATGGTGCGCGAGTGGAACCCTCGGACCGCCTCGTCCGCCGAGATCGCGTCCCTGCTGGACACGCTGAACGCGGTCCTGGCGGCCGACCTGCCGCAGGACCCGCCCTGGCGGGAGAGCTCCATGCGGGAGTACCTGTCCGAGGTGATGCCCGGCGAGCGGCGGATCTCCTGGGTGGCGCAGGAGGACGACGCTCCGGACGGCACGCCCGGAGCGATCGTCGGGCACGTGCACGTGCTGCTGCTGGGCGGCATCGGCGTACTGGAGGTTCTGGTGCACCCGGCGCTCCGGCGCACCGGGCTCGGCCGTGACCTGGTCCGGGTGGCCGCCCGGCGGGTGTGGGACGAGGGCTTCCAGTCGATCGGCGTGGAGGTGGTCGGCGACACCCCGGCCGTGGCGTTCTACGAGTCGCTGGGCTTCACCCGCGACTATGTGGAGACGCGCAGCGTGCTCGACCTGCGTACGGTGGACTGGCCGGCGCTGACCGAGATGGCCGCCGAGGTGGGCGCGGGCTACCGCGTGGAGTTCTGGCCGGGCGGGCCGCCGGACGAGTTGATCGAGGCGTACGCGCGGGCCAAGGCCGAGGTGCGCGACTCCGACGACGTGGAACTGCGGCCCAGCTCCTACGACCCGGACCGGCTACGCGACAGTCTCGCGACGTTGCACCGGCGCGGCATGAAGCCGTACATCGTGCTGGCGCTGCACGAGCAGACCGGGGACGTGGCCGGGCTGACCGAGGTGGTGGTGCCGGCGCAGCACCCGACCCGGGCGGACCAGTACGACACGATCGTCGTCCACGACCACCGTGGTTACGGCATCGACCGGGCCATCAAGGCGCGGATGCTGCTGGAGCTGCGCTCGGCCGAGCCGGAGGTGGTCGAGGTGCAGACCTGGAACGCGCAGGACAACGAGTCGATGCTGAAGGTCAACGCCGAGCTGGGCTACCGCCCCGACCGTGACTGGTGCGAGTACGGAGTGGACGTCGCCGAGCTGGTGCACCGGCTGGACAGTCACCGCTGACCGTTCACCGGACGGCCATCGAAGGGGCTGGACGGTGGACCCACGAGACCCTTAACGTTCGTTAGTTCCTGTCCACCCACCGTGGAGGCCCCATGCGCCCGCGCCGCACCCTCGCCGCGCTCGCGACCACCGCCGCCGTCACCCTCACGGCGATCGCTGTCGCACCCCCCGCGGCCAGCGCCGCGCCAACCGACCTGCTCATCTCCGAGTACGTCGAGGGGTCGTCCAACAACAAGGCCGTCGAGCTGTACAACGGCACCGGCGCCCCGATCGACCTGACCGCCGGCGGCTACCAGCTCCGGCTCTACTTCAACGGCTCCAGCACGTCGACGAACGTGGCGCTGACCGGCACCGTCGCCGCCGGGGACGTGTTCGTCTTCGCCGCCGCGTCGGCCGCGCCCGCGATCCTCGCGCAGGCCGACCAGACGTTCGGCGGGTCGTTGTTCAACGGCGACGACGCGATCGTGCTGCACAAGGGTGACACGGTGGTCGACTCCATCGGCCAGGTCGGCGTCGACCCGGGCACCGAGTGGGGCAGCGGGCTCACCAGCACCGCCGACAACACGTTGCGCCGGCTGCCCTCGGTGACCGCCGGCGACACCGACCCGACGGACCCGTTCGACCCGGCCGCACAGTGGGCCGGATTCGCCACCGACACGTTCGACGGGCTGGGCAGCCACACCGTCGGCGGAGGCGGCCCGGTCGACCAGCCGCCGACGCTCGCCTGCGGCGGCGCGCTGACGCTGTCGGCGGGCGCCACCGCGACCCGCGAGGTGACCGCCACCGACGCCGACGACACGATCACCGACCTCGCGGTCACCGCCGTCGCGCCGGCGCCGACGAGCGGCTCGATCAGCCGTACCGCGTTCACCCCGGCCGCCGCGGACGGCGGCACGGCCACCGCCACGCTGACCGCCACCGGCCTGCCGGCCGGCAGCTACGCGGTCACGGTGACCGCCACCGACGACGACGGCGACACCGCCACCTGCACGCTCAGCGTGCAGGCCACCAGCGTGCTGTCGATCGGCGAGGTGCAGGGCCGCACCGGCGACGACGAGGACGGCCGCGCCGACCGGTCGCCGCTCGCCCCGGCCAGCGGCAACGGCACCAGCTCCACGTTGTACGACGTGCGCGGCGTCATCACCGGCATGTCGCTGACCCGCAGCTCGGCCGGCGCCGACCAGTGGGGCTTCTACCTGCAGAGCCGGCTCGGCACCGAGGACGGCGACCCGCTCACCTCCGACGGTCTCTTCGTCTTCATGGGCTCGTTCACCACGCTGATCGGCGGGTACGCCCCCACCGTCGGCGACGAGGTCGTGCTGCGCGGCCGGGTCTCCGAGTACTTCAACCAGACCCAGCTCTCCAGCGCCTCGCTGGTCCGCAAGCTCGACTCCGGCCTCGACGTGGACACGGTGGTCCGGGTCGACGACGCGATCCCGCCGGCCGAGGCGGCCGCCGCCGACCTGTTCTGGGAGCGGCACGAGGGCGAGCGGATGCGGGTACGCGCCGGTAGCGGCGTCTCCGCGCCCCGGCACATCTACTCCTCCACCGCCGACTCCGAGATCTACGTGCTGGACCGGGAGGACCCGGTCATGAAGCGGTCCGACCCGTACGCCCGGCGGGTGTTCCGGGACGCGCACCCGCTCGACGACATCCCTGGCACGCTCTTCGACAACGGCAACAACCAGCGCATCCTGCTGGGCGCCGGCGGCGTGAAGGCGACCGCCGGTGACTCCCACGCGCTGCTGCCCGAGGCGCGGACGTTCGACACGCTGACCGAGGACGCGTACGGCTCCGTGTCGTACGCGTTCAGCAAGTACAGCGTGCAGCCCGAGCAGCTCACCCTGACCGGTGGCGCGGACCCGGCCGCGAACCACCCGCCGCAGCCGGCCGACCGCGGCAGCGAGGTCGCGATCGCCACCTACAACGTGGAGAACCTGTACGACTACCGGGACGACCCGTTCGACGGCTGCGACTTCGCCGGCAACACCGGATGCACGGGGGTCAGCCCGCCGTTCGACTACGTGCCGGCGAGCCAGGAGGCGTACGCCGCCAAGCTGGCCGCGCAGGCCCGGCAGATCGTCAACTCGCTGCACAGCCCGGACCTGATCCTGGTGCAGGAGGCCGAGGACCAGGACATCTGCTCGGTGGTCGACGGCGCTCTGGCGTGCGGTGACACGAACAACGCCGACGGCGCTCCGGACACCGTGCAGGAGCTGGCGCTGGCCATCGCGGCCAGCGGCGGCCCCGCCTACGCCGCCGCGTACGACCGCACGGGCGCGGACGCCCGGGGCATCGCCTCGGCGTTCCTCTACCGCACCGACCGGCTCACGCTGGCCGAGGCGACTGCCACGGACCCGCTGCTGGGATCCGCGCCGACCGTCCAGTACCGCTCGGCGGCGCTTGCGTCCAACACGGACGTGCAGAACCCGAAGGCGTTCAACGCGGTGCTGCCCGCCGACGTGGACCGGTCGACCGGCGTGGACGGCAGCAACGTCTACACCCGCGCCGCCCAGCTGGCCCGGTTCACCGTCAAGGCGGCGCCCGGCTCGACCGAGCGGTTCACGCTCTGGGCGGTCGCCAACCACTTCTCGTCCGGGCCGGACAGCCGGGTCGGGCAGCGCCGCGAGCAGGCCGCGTACGGTGCCGCGATCGTCCAGGCCGTCGAGGCGAGCGACCCGAACGCCCGGGTGGTCTACGGCGGCGACCTGAACGTCTTCCCCCGCCCGGACGACCCGATCGCCACCGCCCAGCACCCGACCCCGTCGGACCAGCTCGCCCCGCTGTACGAGGCCGGGCTGCACAACCTCTGGGACGACCTGGTGGCGGACGCGCCGGCGTCGGCGTACTCGTACACCTTCAGCGGCCAGGCACAGACGCTGGACAACCTGTTCGTGAACGCCCCGATGCACGACGACCTGGTGCAGGTACGGACGGCACACATCAACGCCGACTACCCGACCGACGCGCCGGAGCTGGGTGACCGGGGCGCCAGCGACCACGATCCGCAGGTGGCGAGGTTCCGGTCGCGCGCCTCGCTGCGCGTGGCCGACACCTCGGTGGCCGAGGGCGACAAGGGCACCCGCGCGATGACCTTCACGGTCACCGTGTCCCGCCCGCTCTCCGAGCCGGCCCTGATCTGCGCGACCACCTACGGCACGACCGCCCAGGCCGGGTCGGACTACGACCCGTACGTGGGCTGCAAGCTGCTCCCCGCGGGCCAGACGTCGCTGACGTTCCCGGTCACCGTGCGCGGCGACCGCAAGCGCGAGGCGGACGAGAAGCTCACGCTGTACGTGGCGGGTGTGCCGGGCCTGCGGCTGGCCGACCCGTCCGGCGTCGGGACGATCCTGAACGACGACTGACAGGTGTTGCGCGGGGCGGCCCGTCGATTCGCTCACGGGCGGATCGGCGGGCCGCCGCGGTATCCGCACCGCTGCGGATCCGGCGGGGACGGCACGTTCCGGTACTTGGCCACCCGCACCTCCCACTGGCTGCGGCGGCGCAGCGCGTCCCTGACCGCCCGGTCGCGGTAGAAGGTCTCCGGCGGACGGGCCAGCCCGTACCGGTCGGCCCACCACTCCCCCGGTTCCGGGTCGGTGACAACGTCGAGGTGGGACGGGTACCGCCGCTCCGCGCCGTCACGCAGGTCAGCCCGGTCCCGCATCGGTTTGAGCACCATGCCGGCCTCGTCGACGACCACGAGCCGGAAACCGGCTGTGCCGATGATGCGCGACAGCATGGCCAGGCTCGGGGTCAGACTGCCCGCCTCGATGCGACCGATCGTGCTCGGATGCACGTTGGCGAACCGGGCCAGCTCACGTTGGCTGGCGTCGGCCCGACGACGCACCGCCCGGACGATCCCCGCCGCCGGGAACGGGACGTCGAACGGCTCGGTGAGCAGCGCCGGCCCGCCCTCCTCTCCGTCGACGGAAGTTGCTTCCGGCGCGGCGCGGGCGCGGGCACCTGTGTCGGCGGCCGCCTCCGGCCCGGTGTCGGCGATGTCTGTCACGCCGCCCACGGTCCCGCCCGGCGCATCGGCCCGGCAACCCCGCTCCCCGCCCTTGTGGAAAACCCGGCATCCGGCGTCCAACCAAGCTGCGCCGCACGCCGACCGCGCCACCCAAGGCACACGGAGCGTGACATCACTGCGCGTTAACGGACACCGCCGAAGCAAGATGGAACAAAGGGCACCGGACCCGACATAAACATCCAGGAAAGCATGACCAAGGAGGACCACCTCGGCGGACTTTGCTCTGCAGCCATCGAGGCAACACTCACGCTTCGTGACAGTTGCGCCCATGGCTGCAGAGCAAAGTCGACCGGAGGCAATGTCGCGGTCCACCCCAAGAACTACCGAGAGTCACCGTGCCCCGCTGTGGACGACGCGGGGCACCGCAGCCACCAGCGGCGAACCACGCATCTCGCCGACGCACGGCGCGGGGCCGTTCAGGCCCGACGACAGGCCGGGCGAGGGTCAGTAGCGTTCGCGCAGCAACTGGGCCGCCTCGACCGCCCAGTAGGTGAGGATGATCTGCGCGCCGGCCCGGCGGATCGAGGTGAGCGTCTCCAGCATCACCCGCTCCCGGTCGATCCAGCCGTTCGCGGCGGCCGCCTCGACCATCGCGTACTCGCCGGAGACCTGGTAGGCGGCGACCGGGACGTCCACCGCGGCCCGGACCGCCGACACCACGTCGAGGTAGGGCAGCGCGGGCTTGACCATCACCATGTCGGCGCCCTCGGCCACGTCCAGCTCGACCTCGCGCAGCGACTCGCGCAGGTTCGCCGGGTCCTGCTGGTAGGTACGCCGGTCGCCCTCCAGCGCCGACTCCACGGCGTCGCGGAACGGGCCGTAGAAGGCGGAGGCGTACTTGACCGCGTACGCGAGCACCGAGACGTCCCGGTGCCCGGCGGCGTCGAGCGCCTTGCGGACCACGCCGACCTGGCCGTCCATCATCCCGGACGGGCCGACCACGTGGACCCCGGCGGCGGCCTGGGCGACCGCCATGTCGGCGTACGCGGCGAGCGTGGCGTCGTTGTCCACCCCGCCGTCCGGGGTGAGCAGGCCGCAGTGCCCGTGCGAGGTGAACTCGTCCAGGCAGAGGTCGCTCATCACCACAGTCGCGTCACCGACCTCGGCGATCACGTCCCGGATCGCCACGTTCAGGATGCCCGCCGGGTCGACACCGCCGGAGCCGGTCTCGTCGCGCGTCGCCGGCACCCCGAACAGCATGATCCCGCCGACCCCGGCCTGGACCGCTTCGACGGCGGCCTTGCGCAGCGAGTCCCGGGAGTGCTGGAGCACTCCCGGGAGCGACGCGATCGCCCTCGGCTCGGTCAGCCCCTCCTTGACGAACATCGGCACGACCAGCTCGGCCGGGTCGACGCGGGTCTCGGAGACCAGCCGCCGCACGGCCGCGTTGCGGCGCAGCCGGCGGGGCCGGATCTCGGGGTACGGCATGGGAGCCTCCTGTCAGCGGAACCTCAGGGCGGTCGGGCCCTGCACCTTGGAGCCGCGGCGCTGCTTCGCCGGCATGGCGGCGAGCTTCTCCCGCAGCTCGACGGCGTAGGCGGCGAGCGCCTCCACCAGGTCGGGCACCGAGGCGTGCGGCGGCTGCACGTCGACCCGCAGGCCGAACTCGGTGGCGGTCTCCGCGGTCTTGGGCCCGATCACTGCAACAACCGTGCGGGCGTGCGGCTTCCCGGCGATACCGACGAGGTTCCGCACCGTGGACGACGACGTGAACAGCACCGCGTCGAACCCGCCGGACTTGATCGCGTCGCGGATCTCGGCCGGCGGCGGCGCCGCGCGCACCGTCCGGTACGCGGTCACGTCGTCGACCTCCCAGCCCCGCTCGGTGAGCCCGGCGGCGAGGGTCTCGGTCGCGATGTCGGCGCGCGGCAGCAGCACCCGGCCGACCGGGTCGAGGACCTCGTCGTGCGGCGAGAACTCGGCCAGCAGGCCCTCGGAGGACTGCTCCCCGGAGGGGATCAGCTCCGGCTGGATGCCGAACGCGCGGACCGCCTCGGCGGTGGCGTCCCCGATACAGGCGATCTTGACGCCGCCGAAGTGGCGGGCGTCGAGACCGTGCTCGGCGAACTTCTCCCACACCGCCCGGACCGCGTTGACCGAGGTGAAGATGACCCAGGCGTACCGGCCGTCGACCAGGCCCTTTACCGCCCGCTCCATCTGCGCCGGGGTACGCGGCGGCTCGACCGCGATGGTCGGCACCTCGCACGGGATCGCCCCGTACGCGCGCAGCCGCGCGCTCATCACGCCGGCCTGCTCCTTGGTGCGGGGCACCAGCACCTTCCAGCCGTACAGCGGGCGGTTCTCCCACCAGCTCAGCTTGTCGCGGTCGGTGACGGCCGCGCCGACGGTGAGCACCACCCGGCCGGTGAAGCCGAGCGCCGCCGCGACGAAGGAGTCGACTGTCGACGTGGTGGTGTACTGCGTCTCGCCGGTGCCGTCGCCGGTCACCCCGACCGCTGTGGTGCCGTCGACCCCGGCGGCCAGCAGACCGTCCCGGACGGCGGCCAGGTCACCGGCGTCCACGGCGAGCGCCAGCGAACCCCGGCGCACTGCGGTGGCGAGCGCGTCGAAGTCGAGCGCGGTGACGTCCTCGACGTCGGCGGCGGTGCGTACGCCCGGCAGCGGGACGCCCGCGTAGGTGGCGACGCCCTCGGCCTGGCCGACGCCCGGCACCACCTCGAAGTGCGCGGCGGTACGCGCGACCGCCTGCACCTCCTTGACGACCGAGTCGTGGCCGAACGGGTCACCGGAGACGAGGTGCACGGCGTTCTGCCCGGCCCGGGCCGCGGAGATCAGCACCTTCGCCACGTCCCCCGGTACGCCCTCGGCGGGGCTGAACTCGGCGTCGGGCCGGGCCTGGACGCGGACGTGCGCCAGGAGCGACTCGGGTACGCCCCGGTCGTAGACCACCTGGTCGGCCTCGACCAGGGCGTCCAGCGCCCGGCGGGTCAGCAGGCCGGGGTCGCCGGGACCGGCCCCGACGAAAGCGATCTGGCCTACGGGCTTACGGGTGCGGGTCATTCTGTGCTCCCAAGTTGCTGGGTCCCCGGGCCGGCCTGTACGTCCTGGCCGAGGATCGAGTCGGCGCCGAGTTCGAGGAGTTCGGCGGCGAGTGCCTTGCCGATCTCCGCCGCGTCGGCGGGCGTTCCGGTGCGGGACAGTCGGAGGTCACGGGTACCGTCCGGGCTGATCACCGCACCGCGCAGGTAGATCTCGTGAATCACGTCGCCCTCGTCGGTGGGCTCGCCTTCGGCGAGGAC
This sequence comes from Micromonospora sp. LA-10, assembly GCF_051853095.1. NCBI lineage: Bacteria > Bacillati > Actinomycetota > Actinomycetes > Micromonosporales > Micromonosporaceae > Micromonospora > Micromonospora sp. LA-10. The sequence goes on along the minus strand of NZ_CP195710.1, from coordinate 4,282,250 downwards.
GGCGTACGCGGCCACGGGTGCGCTGCATCCGGCCTCCAGGGTGGCCAGCAGCGCCCGTTCCGCGGTGATCGCGGCGCGGGACGGCTCGTGGTCGAGCAGCGCGAGCATCTCGATCACGTCCTGGTCGTCGGCCCGGCACTCGACGGCCAGCGCGCCCTGAGCGGGCGCGGGCAGCATGAGCATCGGGTCGAGCGTCTCGGTGATGGCGTCGGCGCGTCCGATCCGGTTGAGCCCGGCGCGGGCCAGCACGACGGCGTCGAGGTCGGCGTCCGGGCCGAGCACCCGGCTGAGCCGGGTGTCGATGTTGCCCCGGATCGGGGTGACCTCCAACTGCATGCCCAGCGCGTGCAGCTGGGCGATCCGGCGCAGCGCGCCGGTGCCGACGCGGGCGCCGGGCGGCAGCTCCGCGAGGGTACGACCGTCCGTCGCGACCAGCGCGTCGCGCGGGTCCTGCCGGGGCGGGACGGCCGCGACGTGCAGGCCGGGCGCCGTCGCGGTGGGCAGGTCCTTGTACGAGTGCACGGCGAAGTCGATCTCACCGGCGGTCAGCGCGTCGCGCAGCGCGGACACGAACACGCCGACGCCGAGTCGCTGCACCGGGGCGGTGGACTTGTCGCCTGCGGTCACCACCTCGACCAGCTCGACCGGGCGGCCGGTGGCCGCGGTGAGGGCTTCGGCCACGTGGCCGGACTGGGCCATCGCCAGGGCGCTGCCCCGGGTGCCGAGGCGCAGTGGGGCGGTCATCGCGCACCTCCGGTGGGCGGGATGTCGGCGGCGTCGAACGACGGCCGCCCGTCGAGATCGGTGGCGACCACGTCGGGAACGGTGTCGACCGGGGACGTCTGCGGGACGTCCAGGTCGAACAGCTCGCGCAGCAGCGCCGCGTACTGGTCGCCGCCGGGCTCGGCGGCGAGCTGGCGGACCCGTACGGTCGGCTGGTGCAGCAGCCGCTGCACGACCCGGTGCACGGTGCGGGCCACCTCGGCCCGCTGGTCGTCGCTGAGGTCGGGTCGGCGCTGGCCCAGCCGGCGCAGCTCGGTGGTGACGACGTCGTCGGCCCGGCCGCGCAGGGCGGCCACTGTCGGCGCGACGTCGGCGCCGCGCAGCCAGCTCAGGAACGACTCGACCTCACCGGCCACGATCCGGGCCACCTCGGCGGCGTCGGCGGCGGCGGGCCCGTCGGCGAGCACGGTGGCCATCCGGTCGATGTCGATCACCTCGACGCCGGGCAGCTCGGCGACGCCCGCCTCGACGTCGCGCGGGACGGCCAGGTCGAGCAGGACAAGCGGGCCCCGGTCGGCGTCGCGGCGGGCCAGCGCCCGGGTCACCACGTCGCGGGTGAGCACCGGCTCGGTGGCGGCGGTGGCGGCTACCACGACGTCGACGTCGGCGAGCGCGGTGATCAGCTCGGCCATCGGGACGGCGGACGCGCCGTACGACTCGGCGAGCCGGACGGCGCGGGCGGCGCCCCGGTTGGTGACGGTGAGCGGGCCGGCGCCCAGCCGGGACAGCGTGGCCACGCCCAGCGAGCCCATCGCGCCGGCGCCGACGATCATCGCGGGCCGCCCGGCCAGATCGCCGTCGAGCAGGTCGGCGGCGAGGTCGAGGGCGGCGGTGACGACGCTCTGCCCGGCCCGGTCGATGTTGGTCTCGGCGTGCGCGCGCTTGCCGACCCGCAGCGCCTGCTGCATCAGCTCGTGCAGCAGGCGGCCGGCCGAGTCGGCGCCACCGGCGGAGTGGTAGGCGTCGCGGAGCTGGCCGAGGATCTGCGCCTCGCCCACCACCATCGAGTCGAGCCCGGCGGCGACCCGGAAGACGTGGTCCACGGCGGCGGCGTCGTAGTGCACGTAGAGGTGCGGGGCGAGCGCCGCCGGCTGGCAGCCGGCCTGGTCGGCCAGGACCGCGCAGATGTCGCCGAGTCCGCCGTGGAACCCGGAGACGGCCGCGTAGACCTCCACCCGGTTGCAGGTGGAGACCAGGACGGCCTCGGCGACGTACGGCTGGGCGATCAGGCGGTCCAGCGTCCGGGTGAGGTCTGCGGGCGGGACGGCGAGCTGTTCCAGGGTGGCGACCGGTGCGGTGCGGTAGGACGCGCCGACGACGAGCAGTTTCACGTGCCGATCGCCTCCTGGGTGTCGGTGGCCGCGAGCCCGCCGGGCAGAGCGGTGAGGGCGGACCCGCCGGTGGCGGGAAGCGCGGTCAGCGATGCCTTGCGGTGCTCGTGGAAGGACAGGATCTGCAGCTCGATGGCGAGGTCGACCTTGCGCACGTCGACCCCGTCCGGGACCGAGAGTACGCAGGGAGCGAAGTTGAGGATGCTCGTCACGCCGACGGCGACCAGCTGATCGGCGACCGCCTGGGCGGCCGGCGCGGGCGTGGCGATGACGCCGATCGAGATCGACTCCTCGGCGACCACCTGGGACAGCTCGTCGATGTGCTGGACGACGAGCCCGTTGATCAGCTCGCCGACCCGGGACCGGTCGGCGTCGAGGAGAGCGGCGATGCGGAAGCCGCGGTTGGCGAAGCCGTCGTAGCCGGCCAGCGCGTGACCGAGGTTACCGACGCCGACGAGCGCGACGGCCCGGCACTGGGTGAGGCCGAGCACCGAGGAGATCTGGTCGACCAGCAGCGCCACGTCGTATCCGACGCCGCGGGTGCCGTACGAGCCGAGGTGGGACAGGTCCTTGCGGAGCTTCGCGGAGTTGACGCCGACGGCGTTCGCGAGCCCTTCGCTGGACACCGTCTCGTGGCCGGAGTCGGCCAGCGCGTGCAGCGCACGCAGGTATTCCGGGAGCCGTGACACGGTCGCCTCGGGCAGGTCCGGAAGCGCCGGTACGGCACCGGTGCGACCGGGCGCGCCTGGTTGACGGTGCTGACTCATGAGACTCCGTGCGGTGCGATCCTCGACCAGCGACGAGGGCCGGTCGTTTCGGGACTCCCGCTGGCGACCGATGTTGCCGGCTGTGCTAGCAGGGCGCGTCGGAACTACAGAGTAGGCGCTTGTGAAGAGGTGCACAAATCGCGATCTTGAAAGCTCGCGACGCGCCTTCACCTGCCCCTCCATTCTCGCAAGATCGATCGACCGCATCCCTTGGCGGCGCGTGGCGATTATTGCTCAATCCCGACTTCCCTGACCAATCGCGCGCGGTCCGTAGCGCTCCGTCACCGGTGCGGCGAGGCGAGGCTCACGTTTTGCAGTAGGGAGAACCCCACCGCCAAGAGGCCAGCGTGCGGGATGGGTCGGCAGGTCGTACGCCCATAGCCTCGAACCATGACCGCCGCGCCACTGGCCACCGCGCCCGCCCCGATGTCACCCGTTCTCGGCCTCCTGCGCCGCCTCGGACGGGACTCCGCCTACGTGATCCTCGGCCTTCCGCTGGCGATCGTCGGCTTCGTCCTCGCCGTGGTCGGGATCTCACTGAGCGCCGGGCTGCTGGTGACCACGCTCGGCCTGCCGATCCTCGCCGGCTTCCTGTACGCCACCCGCGGGCTTGCCGACATCGAGCGGCTCCGGCTCGCCGGGGTGCTGGACCGGCCCCGGGTACGCCCGGTCTACCGCAGGCCGGAGCCGGGCGCCGGGTTCTGGCGGCGGGTGTTCACCCCGATCCGGGACGCGCAGTCGTGGCTCGACCTGCTGCACGCGTTCGTCCGGCTGCTCGTGGCGGTGCCCACGTTCGTGCTGCTGGTGGTCTGGTGGGTGCTGGCCCTGGGCGGCACGCTCTACGTCGTCTACGACTGGGCCATCCCACGCGGCGTCGACGACCAGGACCTGAGCCAGCTCCTCGGGATGGGTGACGGCGCGGGCGCGCGGATCGCCCTGAACACCGCTATCGGGCTGTTCGCCCTGTTCACCCTCCCGCTGATGGCGCGCGGCTGCGCCCGGCTCCAGGCCGGGCTGGCGTACTCGCTGCTCACCGGCGTGGCCGAGATGCGACAGCGGATCATCACGCTGGAGGAGCAGAAGCGGGCCGCCGCCTCGGCCGAGGCGGTCGCCCTGCGCCGGCTGGAGCGCGACATCCACGACGGCCCGCAGCAGCGGCTGGTCCGGCTCGCCATGGACCTCGGCCGGGCCCGCCACCAGCTCGCCACCGACCCGGAGGCGGCCCGGCAGACGCTCGACGAGGCCGTGGCCCAGACCCGGGAGACGCTGGACGAGCTGCGCGCCCTGTCCCGCGGCATCGCGCCGCCGATCCTGGTCGACCGGGGCCTGCCCAGCGCGCTCGCCGCGCTCGCCGCCCGCGCGCTGGTGCCGACCGAACTGGTGGTGGACGACGATCTGGGCACCGCCGCCGGCCGGCTCGACCCCGGGATGGAGAGCACCGCGTACTTCGTGGTGGCCGAGGCGCTGACGAACGTGTCGAAGCACAGCCGGGCCGGCGCCTGCCGGGTCGAGGTGACCCGGAAGGTGGGCCGGCTGGAGATCACTGTCACCGACGACGGCGTCGGCGGCGCCCACCTGGCGAAGGGACACGGGCTCAGCGGCATCGCCGACCGGGTCCGGGCGGCCGGCGGCACGCTGGACGTGACCAGCCCGGAGGGCGGGCCGACCCGGATCCACGCGGAACTGCCGAGGTGATCGCGGTCCCGGGCCGCCGCGCGGTGACGCGGCGCGCCCGGAATGCGGGCCGCCGGGCGGGACCCGGGTCCGGGCGTGATAGACACCGGACCCATGCGTGTGGTGATCGCGGACGACGCCGTACTGCTCCGGGAGGGGCTGATCCGGCTGCTGACGGAGTACGGGCACGAGGTGGTGGCCGCCGTCGGTGACGGTCCGGCCCTGGTCGAGGCGGTGGTGGCACACCGCCCGGACGTCTCGGTGGTGGACGTGCGGATGCCGCCGTCACACACCGACGAGGGACTGCGTGCCGCGGTGGAGGCCCGCCGCCGGGTGCCGGGCACTCCGATCCTGGTGCTGTCCCAGTACGTCGAGGTGTCGTACGCCGACGACCTGCTGGACACCGCGGGCGGGGCCGGCGGCGGGATCGGCTACCTGCTCAAGGACCGGGTGGCGGCGATCGACGAGTTCCTGGACGGCCTGGCCCGGGTGGCCGCCGGCGGCACCGTGCTCGACCCGGAGGTGATCAGCCAGTTGCTGGTCCGGCGGCGGCGCGACGACCCGCTGGGCTCGCTGACCCCGCGCGAGCGCGAGGTGCTGGCGCTGATGGCCGAGGGCCGCTCGAACACCGCGATCGCCCGCGCGCTGGTGGTGAGCGACGGGGCGGTCGAGAAGCACGTCCGCAACATCTTCACCAAGCTCGACCTGCCGCCGGACGCCACCACCCACCACCGGCGGGTCCTGGCCGTCCTGGCCCACCTGCGCGCCTGACCCCGGTCAGGGCAGCGTGCGGGCCACTGTCACGGCGTCGGTGAGCGTGTCGGCGGCCGGGTGGCCGCTGGCGCGCAGCTGGTCCGGGTCGGAGAGGCCCCCGGTGTAGAGGACGCAGCGGGCGCCGACCGAGGCGGCCGCGTCGGCGTCGTCGAGCGAGTCGCCGATCAGCACCACCTCGTGCCCGCCCAGCCCCAGCTCCGCCAGGTGCTTCTCCAGCCACTCGGCCTTGCGCCCGCCGCCGACGGTGGCGCGCAGCCCGTCGACCCGGCGGAAGTGCGGGGTCAGCCCGTACGTGTGCACCGTCGGCACCAGCTCGTCGTGGAACCACATGGACAGCAGCGACTGGCTGCCGTGCCAGGACTCGATCGCGGTGGTGGCGTCGGCGGCCAGCGCGCAGGTGGTCAGCCCGGCCCGGTACGCGTCGTGGAAGACGCGGTCGAGCGTGCCGAACGCGTCGGCATCCACGGCCCGGCCGAGCATCTCGGCGTAGTAGTCGGCGATCGGCCGCCGGAACCGCACCCGGTGCTCGGCGGCGGTGACCGCCGGCCCGCCGGCGCTGGCGAAGGCGACGTTCGTGGCCTGGACCACCAGGTCGAGGTCGTCGAGGAGCGTTCCGTTCCAGTCCCACACGAGGTGGCGTCGCATACCCGTCACCCGAGCACTCTAAGGCTAGAGCTGCGGCGTGGTCAGATCGCGCAGCAGCCGGTCCTCCTCGACCCGCCAGTACCCGTGTTCCTTGCCGTCGAGCAGCACCACCGGCAGCCGGTCGCCGTAGTCGCGCTCCATCTCCAGGTCGCCGGTGACGTCCCGCTCCACCCAGCGGTCACCGGTGACCGCCACCACCCGGTCGAGCGCGGCCTTCGCGTCGTCGCACAGGTGGCAGCCGGCCCGGGTGATCAGGATGAGCCTCGGGTCACTGGACATCGGAAACCTCCGTGCGGGTCTCGGTCGGCGGCGACGGCGACGGCACCGCGGGCGCCGGGCGCAGCTCGGTCTTGCGTACCTTCCCGATCGCCGAGTACGGCAGGCTGTCGACGAACTCGACGGCGGTCGGGCACTTGAACCGGGCCAGGTTACGCGCGCAGTGGGCGAGCAGATCGTCCGCCGTCACCGGCGGGCCGGCCGCCCGCACCACGTACGCCCGCACAGTCTCGCCGGTCCGCGGATGCGGCACGCCGAGGACCGCCGACTCGGCCACCCCGGGGTGCGCCTGGAGCACCAGCTCCACCTCGTGCGGGTAGACGTTGAAGCCGTTGACGAGGATCAGCTCGCCGAGCCGGTCGACCAGGAACAGGTCGCCGTCGCCGTCGGCGTACGCGACGTCGCCGGTGGCCCACCAGCCGTCCGGGTCCGGCCCGCCCCGCCCGTCCGGCCAGTAACCGGCGAACAGGTTCGGACCGCGTACCACGATCTGCCCGGGGTCGGTGCCGGCCAGCTCGTCGGAGAGGTCCATCTCGTCGTCGTCGGGCTCGTCGGCGGGGACCCCGTCGCGCCACAGCTCGGCGCCGTCGGCGCCGGTCAGGCGCAGCTCGACGCCGGGCAGCGGGCGGCCGATCGAGCCGGGCTTCGGCTCACCGCCGACGAGCGTCGAGGTGAGCACGGGCGCGGTCTCGGTGAGCCCGTAGCCGACGTGCACCGGGTGCCCGGTCAGCTCGGTGAAACGCGCGCCGACGGCCGGCGGCAGCGGCGCCGCGCCGCACACCGCGACGCGCACCGAGGTCAGCGCCGCGGCCGGGTCACGCTCCGCCTCGGCCCAGGTCAGGAACATCGACGGTACGCCGACGAGCACCGTGACGCGGTGCCGCGCGATCTCGTCCAGCGTCCCCGCGGCGGGCTCGTCGACGAGTACCCCGGTCGCGCCGTGCCGCACCACGGCGCCGAGCGCGGTGTTGAGCCCGTACGCGTGGAACAGCGGGAGCGCGAGCAGCACGACGTCGTCGGGGCCGACCACCGGCGGCTCGATCCGGTCGGTCTGGTCGTGGTTGGCGGCGAGCGCGCGGTGCGACAGCATCGCGCCCTTGGGCCGCCCCTCGGTGCCGGAGGTGTAGAGCAGGACGGCGAGGTCGTCGCCGGAGCGGGCCGGGAACCGGACCGGCCCGGCGTCGCCGCCCACCGGCGGCGCGGTGTGCACGGCGCGCAGCGCGGGCAGTTCGGCGCGGTCCACCCGGCCGGTCACCTCGGGCGCACCGACCAGCACCGCGGCGCCGGAGTCGGCGAGCACGTGCCGCAGCTCGCGGGCGGTGAGCGCGGGGTTGACCGGTACGGCGACCAGGCCGGCCCGCAGCGCGGCGAGGTAGGTGACCACGAAGTCCGGGGTGTTACCGAACGCGACAGCCACCCGGGGTGGATGCCCCGGTCCGGCGGCCGGCGCGTCGGCGAGCAGCGCGCGGGCGGTGTCGGTGACCGCGTCGTCCAGCTCGGACCAGGTGAGCGTCCGCTCGCGCCAGTGCAGCGCGGCCCGGTCGCCCCGTTCGGTGGCGGCCCGGCGGACCCGGTCGGCGAGGTTCGGCGCGGAGCTTTCGGCGGCGTCCTGCACGGTGGCTGAGTCTGGCACAGCCGCGTCCGCCGGACCATGCCCGGACACGGCGCCGGGTCCGCCACACGGGACTGGGAATGCAGTACGGTGGGATTCCCCAGCACGGGATAACGATCTCCAACGGCGTGCGCCGCGCAGCCCGGGGCGACCCGCGCGAGCCACTTTCGCGACACGCCGAGCGGAAAGAAAATCTGCTCCGACCAGGACTTTCCACTGCGGACCACGATCCGGTGCGAAAGTCAACCACACGCGACGGACAACGGGTCCGCCATCCGTGCGATCCGGCGGGAAATACTTCCGCTCTGTGTAACGGACTTGCCACGCGTGGGTGACGTTGGCCCTATCATCACTCGGGTCGGCTCACCCCATTTGCCGTGAGTCGACACCCCTCAGCCCGAGGAGGCCCCCGTGCCCGTCAGCGCATTGGACCAGCACCTCAAGGGGATCTGCCGCCCGTCGGCACGTCCCGACCCGGCCACGCCCGGCCGGGTTCCACCCGGTCCCCCGGCGCCACAGTGGCGCCCGGCGCAGTCGCTCCCGACTCGGACCGGGGAGGCGCGGTGACCACCTTCGGTTACGCCGAACGGCCGGCCGGCGTCACCGGCCCGACCCAGCGCAACCCGCTCAACGAGCGCGCCGACCCACCTCCCCGCGGCACCGACGGCCAGATCGCGGTACGCGGCGAGGGGCGGCGCGTACGCAGCCGCGCGCACCACACGAACGAGGCGCCGGCACGCCCCGCGACGCCCGGCGGCAACGCGAAGCCCGCGGCCAACCGGCTCGGCAGCCCGGCCCGCCCCACCATGCCGGCCCAGGCACGGCGCGGCGACGCGGCGACCGGCGCAGAGCCCTCCGCCGCGGAGACCGCGGTCCTGCCGGCGGTGACCACCGGCGACACCGCAGTCCTGCCCGCCGTGCCGGCCGCCACGACCGCCACCGGTTTCCCCAGCCGCCCCGACCCGTCCGACCCGGCCACCGAGGTGTGGACGCTCGTCGAACGCGCGCAGGCAGGCGAGTCCGAGGCGTTCGGGCTGATCTACGACAGGTACGTCGACACGGTGTTCCGGTTCGTCTACTTCCGGGTCGGCAACCGCCAGCTCGCCGAGGACCTCACCTCCGACACGTTCCTGCGCGCGCTCAAGCGGATCGGCAGCTTCACCTGGCAGGGGCGCGACCTCGGCGCCTGGCTGGTCACCATCGCCCGCAACCTGGTCGCCGACCACTTCAAGTCGGGGCGCTACCGGCTGGAGGTGACCACCGGCGACGTCCTCGACGCCGACCGGGAGGACCGCGGGCCGGAGGGCAGCCCGGAGGCCGCGGTGGTGGAGCACATCACCAACGTCGCCCTGCTCAGCGCCGTCAAGCAGCTCAACCCGGAGCAGCAGGAGTGCATCGTGCTGCGGTTCCTGCAGGGCTTCTCGGTGGCCGAGACGGCCCGGGCCATGGGCAAGAACGAGGGCGCCATCAAGGCCCTCCAGTACCGGGCGGTGCGGGCCCTGGCCCGGCTACTGCCCGACGGCTTCCACTCCTGAGCGACAGCCCCACATCCGTCCCCTCACCGGCGCTGTCGCCGGGCGCTGTCGCGTGCCCGACGCGCCACGCAGGCCGATCACTCTTGGTGATTTCGCCGCCGCCCCAGCCGTAACCGTCCACCGGCGCGGTCCGTTTCTCCGGGTGCGACCAGTGGTTGTCCCGGCGTCCCCCGGGCCACCCGGTCCGGCGGGTCAGGTCGGCCGTCCCGGTCGGCTCTGCGCCACACGCTGCCACCGGTCGCTGGTGACGACGACGGCCGCCCGGCCGTGACCAGCGAGAGGGGGTGCCGCCGTGGACAGCGACCTCTTCTCCCGTCGGCGGGCCGAGCGCTTCGCGCAACTCCTCGACGAGGCCAACGGCGGACGCCGGCACCACGTCCGGTCCAAGGCGGACGGTGAACTCACCGCGCTCGTCGAGGTGAGCCGCCGGCTCACCGCCGAAGGGCCCGACGCCGAGCCGCGCGCCGAGTTCCGCACCGGACTGCGGGCGATGCTCGTGGCCACCGCCGAACGCGAGGGCATCGGCGCTCCGGCCAAGCCCGCCCCCACCGGGGTACGCGGCACGCTGCTGCCCGCGATCACCGGGCGCCGGGCGCGGGCCCGGGGCGCGATCCTGGTCGGCGTGGCCGCCGGCGCGATCGCCCTCTCCGGGATCTCCGCAGCCAGCGAGAACGCGCTGCCCGGTGACGCCCTGTACGGGATGAAGCGCTCCACCGAGCGCGCCCAGCTCGCGCTCGCCAGCTCGGACATCAGCCGCGGCCAGCTCTTCCTCGACTTCGCCCGCACCCGGCTCGACGAAGCCGCCTCGGTGCGCGACGACCGGCTCGGCTTCAGCGCCGTCCTCGACGACATGGACGCGGACACCCGCCAGGGCGTACGCCTGCTGACCACCGTCGCCGCGCAGCGCTCCGACCCGGCGGCGCTGGACGCGGTGGACACGTTCCTCGCCGGCCAGCGCCGGGTGGTCAGCGGCCTGCTGGACCGTCCCGACCACGCCGACCGGGAGCGCACCCGGCGCTCGCTGGCGCTGCTCGACGCGGCCGGCAAACGCGCCGACGCGCTGCGCGAGGCGATCGCCTGCGGGCTGCCCGCGCCGCAGGCCAGCGACGCGCTCGGGCCCGCCCCGGCCGCCTGCCCGGCCGACCGCTGAGCGCGGACGCCGACCGCACCACACTTCTCCCGGCGGACACGCACCCGTCACACCCTGCCGGATACGCTCGACGCGGAGGGCGTACGCGGTCGTCGAGGCAGGGAGGTCACCGTGGCCGGCACCCGGAAGGTGACCGTCAGCACCGACGCGCACGGGCACACCGCGGGCTGGTCCGAGACCTCGTCGGCGCCCGCGACCACGGTTCCGCCCGACCCGACGGCTGCCGCCTTCTTCGACGTGGACAACACGATGATGCAGGGCGCCTCGATCTACTGGTTCGCCCGTGGGCTGGCCGCCCGGAAGTACTTCACCACCGGAGACCTGGCCCGCTTCGCCTGGCAGCAGGCCCGGTTCCGGCTGCTCGCCACCGAGCACGCGGGTGACATGTCCCAGGCCAAGGAGGCCGCGCTCGCCTTCGTCCAGGGCTGGCGGGTGGACGACATCGAGCGCCTCGCCGACGAGATCTTCGACGAGCTGATGGCCCCGCGCATCTGGGCCGGCACCCGCCGCCTAGCCCAGCGTCACCTCGACGCGGGTGAGCGGGTCTGGCTGGTCAGCGCCGCCCCGGTCGAGATCGGCCGGGTGATCGCCGCCCGGCTCGGCCTGACCGGCGCGATCGGCACGGTGGCCGAGGTGGTCGACGGCGCGTACACCGGACGGCTGGTCGGCGACCTGATGCACGGTCCGGCGAAGGCCGAGGCGGTGACCCAGCTCGCCGCCGTCGAAGGGCTGGACCTCGACCGGTGCGCCGCCTACAGCGACTCGGCAAACGACCTGCCGATGCTCTCTGCCGTCGGCCGCGCGGTGGCGGTGAACCCCGATCCGGCGCTGCTGCGGCAGGCCCGCGAGCAGGGCTGGGACGTGCGCGACTTCCGCACCGGGCGGCGGGCCGTACGCATCGCTGTGCCCTCCACCGCCGCCGCCGGGCTGCTCGCCGGCGCGGTCACGGCCGGCCTGGCGCTGCACCGGCGCCGGCACCGCGAGGTCTGAGCCCGCACCGACCGCTCAGGGCCCGAACGGGTCGGGGCGGCGTTCGAGCAGCTTGTGCAGCGTCTGCTGGATCGTCTCCCGCACCTGGTCGGCGAGGTTGAACACCACCAGCGGGTCGTCCGCGGAGTCACGCAGGTGCGCGGTCGGGATCGGCGGGCAGAACTCGATCAGCCACTTGCTCGGCAGCGGCACCATGCCCAGCGGCCCGAGCCAGGGGAACGTCGGCGTGACCGGGAAGTACGGCAGTTTGAGCAGCCGGGCCAGCGGCTTGATGTCGGCGAGCATCGGATAGATCTCCTCGCCGCCGACGATCGCCACCGGCACGATCGGCTTACCGGTGCGCAGCGCGGCGGAGACGAACCCGCCCCGGCCGAAGCGCTGGAGCTTGTAACGGTCGGAGTAGAGCTTGCCGACCCCCTTGAAGCCCTCCGGGAACACGCCCACCAGTTCCCCGTTGCCGAGCAGCCGCTCCGCGTCCGGGCTGCACGCCACGGTGCCGCCGGTCTTGCGGGCTATCTCGGACACGACGGGCATCCGGAACACCAGGTCGGCGCCGAGCAGCCGCAGGTAGCGGCGCGCCGGGTGCTGGTCGTGCAGCGCGGTGGAGAGGATCAGCGCGTCGAGCGCCACGGTGCCGGAGTGGTTGCCCACGACCAGGCCCGCGCCCTCGGCCGGTACGTGCTCGATGCCGCTGACCTCGGTGCGGAACCAGTCCCGGTAGAGCAGCCGCACGAGCGGGTGGACGACCGCGTCGGTCAGGTCGGGGTCGAAGCCGAACTCGTCGACCTCGTAGTCACCGGCGAGCCGCCGCCGCAGGAACGCCAGGCCCTGGGCCACCTTGCGGTCCCAGTGGTCGCCCGGCCGGTCGGCCACCGCCGGTGCGGGCGGCGTGTCACCGGCCGGCTCGTCACTCACCGGGGCCGGCTTCGCGACGGCCTTCTTCGCCACGGCCTTCTTGGCCACCGTCTTCTTCGCCACGGCCTTCTTCGCGACCGTCTTCTTGGCCACGGTCTTCTCGGCCGCCGGGCGGTGCGCCGCCGGGCCCGGGGCGACCGTCCCGGCGCCGGGCTCGTCGGCGGAGGTGTCCGGCTCGTCGGCCGGGTCCACCGGCGCGGCCGGGCGGGCGGACGGCGCGGTCACCCGGCGGTGTCCGTTGCGCCGCGCCGGCTCCGCGCCCGGTCCGGGCACGTCCAGCGGTACGTCGTAGCGCGCGTCGCGCCGCTCCTCCGGGCTGCTCACGAACGCTCCCGTACGGTCGAGCGGACCTGCCGGATGCTCTCCAGCACCAACTGCTCGGCCGCGGCCAACTGGTCCCGGGTCACCACGACGCCGCCGTGGTGGGCGCGGATGAAGTCGTCGAAAGCGGCGGCGGTCGAGCGGGGCGTGAAGCCGAACTCCCGCTCCAGCCGGCTGGTGTCCACCACCCGGCCGTGCACGAACAGGTCCACCTGGTCCAGGCCGTACCGGCCAAAGCCCAGGCTGCGGGCGATCGCGGCGACCCCGGCCAGGCCCGGCTCCAGCACCGGCACCGCCACCCGGCCGGCCCGGCGGATCGCCTGCGACAGCGACAGCACGCCCGGCCCGGCGACGTTGTACGTGCCCGGGTGGTCCTCGGCGACCGACCGGTGCAGCACCTCCAGCGCGTCGTCGAAGTGCACGAACTGCAGGCGCGGGTCACGGCCGAAGACGGTGGGCACCACCGGCTGGGAGAAGTATCGGGTGAGCGTGGTGTCGGCGGCGTACCCGATGAACGGCGCGAAGCGCAGCACTGTCGCGGTGACGTCGGGCCGGCGGCGGCGGAACCCGCGCACGTACCCCTCGATGTCGAGTATGTCGCGGCCGAAACCGCCGCGCGGCACCTCGCGGGGCTCGGTCTCCTCGGTGAAGACGGCCGGATCGCGGAACGACACCCCGTACGCGGCGGTGGACGAGCGGACCACGAGCTTCCGCAGCCGGGGCGCGCGCTGCGCGGCGGCGAGCATCTGCATCGTGCCGATGACGTTCTGTTCCTTCATCCCCGACCGGCCGCCCTGCTGCGGGTCGGGGGAGGTGACGAGCGCGAGGTGCACCACGGCGTCGACGTCGAGGTCGGCCAGGAGGCCGCCGAGCGAGTCCAGGTCGAGACGGACCCGTTCCACGTCGGTGAGCAGGTCGGCCAGCTCGGGGTTGGGCGGGGTCGGATCGACCCCGATGACCCGCTCGATCCGCGGGTCGGCGGCGAGCCGTGCGGCGACGTGCGCGCCGAGCCAGCGACCGACTCCGGTGACGACGACGACCCCCGGGGCACCGGAGGTGTCACCGGGGGTCATGTCGTGCGCCTTGCGCGGCAGGCAGGATCGAGCCGGGACGTCCGCGGCCTGATCACCTGAGCCTCCGAGGGTCGACAGTTGGCAAGTGGTGCCGGGAGCCGGGCCAGTGCCCGGCCCCGGTCACTTGCCGAGACGGCGACGCTGGACGCGGGTCTTGCGCAGCAGCTTGCGGTGCTTCTTCTTAGCCATGCGCTTGCGGCGCTTCTTGACCACCGAGCCCATACGACAGCCTTTCGATGCAACGTTCGGGGCGGACCGGAAGACACCACCGCCGGTGGCGCCTTGACCGCTTGCGGACAACGGACCGGACCAGCGTGGTGGGCAGGGCACACCAGAGGGCGATCACGGTCGTGGTCCAGCCTAACCGGAGTGCGTCAGCAGGACCAACGCGCCCCCGTCGATGCCCCTTTTCGTCGCACTCGGCGGACCGGCCCGCTGAGTGGTCAGGCGGACTCCTGGAAGGCGCCCCGGAGGTATTCGTGCACGGCGTGCTCGGGCACCCGGAACGAGCGGCCGACCCGCACCGCGGTCAGCTCACCGCTGTGCACGAGACGGTAGACCGTCATCTTGGAGACCCGCATGACCGTCGCCACCTCGGCGACGGTCAGGAACCTGACATCCGACAGCCGTGCGTCGGACTGCGACCCGGCCATGGCTCACCGACCCATTCCCGTGCCCGGCGCGTGTCACCGGGCAGGTGCTCCCGCCTCGACGAGCGACGCGCGTGTAACCAGTACGGTAGCGGGACGGCTGTGACCTGCGCGATCCCTTCCACCCTTTGATCATGGCGAGGCGGCCGTTCACCCGATGTCCACCAGGGGTTTTTCGCCCGGACGGGTGTCTCGTCCGATCCGGGGTGACCCGGCTACTCGGCGCGCAGCGCCACCACCGGGTCGAGCCGGCCCGCCCGCTGCGCCGGCACCACGCCGAAGACGATGCCGACCGCCGCGGAGACGCCGAACGCCAGCGCCAGCGACCACCAGGTGATCGCCGCCGGGATCGGGGAGACCGCGTCCACGAGCAGGGCGGTGCCCACGCCCAGCGCCATCCCGGTCAGGCCGCCGACCGAGGTGAGCAGCACCGCCTCCAGCAGGAACTGCACCCCGATGTCCCGGGGGCGGGCGCCGACCGCCTTGCGCAGGCCGATCTCGCGGGTCCGTTCGCGTACCGAGACCAGCATGATGTTGGAGACGCCGACGCCGCCCACCAGCAGCGAGATGCCCGCGATGGCTGCCAGTACGCCGGTGAGCACACCCAGGATGTCGCCGAGCACGCCGAGGATCTGCCGCTGCGTGACGGCGCTGAACTCGGTGTCCGGGTGCCGGCGGGACAACTCCGCGACGATCCGCTCGCCGAGTTCGTCGATCCGCTCCCGGTCCGGCGCCTTGACCGCGATGCCGTCGATGCGCTGGGTGCCCCAGAGCCGTTGCGCCGCCGTCACCGGCACGTGCACCTCGTCGTCCCGGTCCACGCCGAGGCTCTGCCCGAGCGGCGCGAAGACGCCGATCACCCGGAACCGCACCCCGGCCAGCGTGACCTGCTGACCGAGCGGGTCGCGGTCGGGAAAGAGCGCCCGGGCCACCGAGTCGCCGAGCACCGCCACCCGGCGGCTGGTGTCCACGTCCGCCCCGGTCAGGTAGCGGCCCCGCGACAGCGACCTGGTGAACACCGACGGGGTGGTCTCCAGCACGCCCTGCACGGTGGTGAAGTCGGACCGGTTGCCGGCCCGCGCGGTCGCCCCGGAGGCCACGGTCACCGCCACCCGCCCGGGGTCGCCGACCACCCGGGAGACGGCGTCTGCGTCGCTGAGGTCCAGCGGCGAGACCACCGGCGCGTTGCCCACCTCGATCCGGCCCGGCACCACCAGCAGCAGGTTCGAGCCGAGCCCTTCGACCTGCTGCTCGACCTGCTGTTTGGTGCCGGTGCCGATGGCCACCAGGATCACCACCGAGGCCACCCCGATGATCACCCCGAGCATGGTCAGCACGCTGCGCAGCCGGTTGGCCCGCAGCGCGTCCCACGCCACCCGCCACGCCTCGGCCAGCCTCATCCGGCGTCTCCCCGCGGAAGGCGCCCGGTGGCACCGGCGGCGCCACCGGAGCCACCGGGCGGGTGCCCCGGACCGTTTCCGGACACGGACCGGGGCTCCGCGCTGGGAGCGGGGTCCAGTGTCGCAGGTGCGCCGGAACCCTCCGACGGCGGTCGATCATGAGCGCTGTCCGAGCGGATCAGTCCGTCCCGCACCGCGATCCGCCGGCGCGCCCGGGCGGCCACCTCCTGGTCGTGGGTCACCATCACCAGCGCCACCCCGGACTCGGCGTTCAACTGTTCCAGCAACTCCAGCACCGCCTCGCCGGTGGCACTGTCCAGATTGCCGGTCGGCTCGTCGGCGAGCAGCACCGCCGGTTCGGTGACCAGCGCCCGGGCGATCGCCACCCGCTGCTGCTCGCCGCCGGAGAGCTGGTTGGGCCGGTGGTGCAGCCGGTGGCCGAGCCCCACCCGGCCCAGCATCGCCGCCGCCCGCTCCCGCCGCTGCCGCGCCCCGACACCCCGGTAGACCAGCGGCAACGCCACGTTGTCCACAGCCGACGTACGGGCCAGCAGGTGGAACGCCTGGAACACGAAACCGATCGTCTCGTTGCGCAGCGTCGCCAGTTCCGGGGCGGTGAGCGTGGTGACGTCCCGGCCACCGATCACCAGCCGGCCGCCGCTGGGCCGGTCCAGCCCGCCGAGCAGGTGCATGAGCGTCGACTTGCCCGAGCCGGACGGGCCGATCACCGCCACGTACTCGCCCTGGTCGATGGTGAGCGACACCCCGCGCAGCGCGGACACCGAGACGCCGTCCAACTCGTACGTGCGCCAGACGTCGACAGCCTCGATCGCCGGGCCCGTCACCGCAGTTCCTGGCCGTCGCGCACCTGGTCGGCGCCGCGTACCACCACCCGGTCGCCGGCCCGTACGCCGTCGACGATCTGCACCAGATCCTGCCCCTGCACGCCGACGGTCACCGGCACCCGGTCGGCCCGGCCGTCCCGCAGCACCCAGACCGCGTCCCGCCCGTCGGCGGAGAAGACCGCCGAGGCCGGCACCGCCACCGCGTCGGCGGCCTCCCGCACCCGCAGCCGCACCACCGCGTTCATGCCGGGACGGGGCGCCGGGGCGGCCTCGGTCTCACCGAGGCGGCCGGCGCCCAGGTCGAGCCGGACCCGGTAGGTGACGCCGCCGCGCGCCGAACTGCTCGGCAGCACGTCGACCGACCGCACAGTGGCGTCGTACGTCGCGCCGGTCACCGCGTCCAGCTCGACCGACGCGGGCACGCCCGCCCGGACCAGCAGCACGTCGGTCTCGTCCACCTCGGCGAGCAGGCCGAGCCGGCCGGTGTCCACCACTGTGAGCACCGGTGTGCCGGCGGTGACCCGGCCACCGGCCGGAATCGCGTCGTCCACCCCGGGCGGCGGGCCGCCCTGCCCGCCCGCACCAAGCGCCGACGGGTCGAGACCGGGCACCGCCGTGCCACCGGCCGCCCCGAGCAGCCCGGCCAGATCGGCCGACGCCGCCGCCCGGGTGCCGCCCGGCTGCACCACACCGGAGATCGGCGCGCGCAGCGTCAACGCGTCCACTGTCGCCTTCGCCAGGTCGTACGCCTGCTGGGCCTGGAGTCGCTGCGCGGCCGACAGCGCGCCGACGGCGCTGTTCAGGCCGGCCACGCCGCGCTGCACCTGGGCGACCGCCCGGTCGGCGGCGCGGGCGGCCGACTCGTACTGCCGCTGCGCCGATTGGACCTGGAGCAGCAGCGCGGCGCGTACCTGCGGGTCGCCGACCTTGCCCGCGGCGGCGCGGGCGGCGGCGAACGCCTCGCCGGCGGCCCGGTCGGTACCGCGCCGGCTGCCGCCCAGGTCGCCGGTCCCGGCGCCGCGGCCGGCCCGCTTCGCCGCGCGCAGCGCCTCCCGTGCCTGCGCCAGGCGCTCCCGGGCGGACGGCGAGTCGATCACCGCGAGGACCTGCCCGCGGCTGACCCGCGCTCCGGGCTGGACCCGCAGGCCGGCGAGCGTGCCGTCGGCGGGTGCGGTGAGGGTGGCGGCGGCCCGTGCGGTCACAGTGGCCGGCGCGTCGATCACCTCGCTGACCGGCGCGCGGCCCACCTCGGCGACGGTGACCGCCGGGGCCTCGTCGCCGCAGGAGGCGGCGGTGGCGCCGGTGAGGGCGAGGACGGCGAGCAGCGCGGTGACGAGACGGGGGCGGCGGGCCGCGGGCAGCCGCGGCGAGGGAGTGCGGGCCACCCGGCCCATGCTACGACCCCGTCGACAGCCGTCGACGTGTCAGCCGGCCACGGCCCGCACGTAGGCGACGCACTCGTCGTGCAGCATCGACCACGGGTCACCGAGCACCTCGTCGGCGGCCTGCGCCGGTGGCTTCCGCTCGTGCACCACGGCCCGGTAGAAGTCGAGCATCCGCTGCTCGCCGTAGCGGTCGACCAGGTGCCGCACGGCCAGGTAGCCGACGCCGTACGCGCCGCCGACCCGGCTGTCGCTCGCGTCCGCCTCCGGCGCCACCGCCTCCAGCCGCCCGGACCAGCCGCCGCGCAGCAGCTCCCGCACCTCGGCCAGGCCCTCGTAGCGGTGGACCGGCTGGCCGTCGGCGCCGGCGTACTCGGCCAGCCCTTCCACCAGCCACCAGTCCGCGCGGTCGGCGTACCCCCGGTCGGGCAGCGAGGCGGCGTGGGTGAGTTCGTGCCGCAGCAGGTCGTCTACGCCGTCCGGGGTGACGGTCTGGGCGTTGAGCACGACGTCGTGGCGTCCACCGCCGACGCCGACCGCGTACCCGGCCGTCCACTTCGGCCGGCCGCCGCCGTACCAGCGCTGCCACTCGGTCTTCCCGGCGTAGTAGACGAGATACCGGTCCGGCCGCGCGTCGCCGACCGCGTACCGGTCCGCCGTCCGGGCGGCCGTCTCGGCCTGGGCGAGCAGGCCGGGCAGCTTGCCCCGCTGGGCGGGCGTGGTGGCCACCACCACCCGCTTCCCGACCGTCACGGCCAGGTCGTTCGCCTGCCACGGCCGCACGCCGGCCGGGTCCGCGCCGGACGGTTCCAGCGCGGTCAGCCGGGGCTCCTCCCCCACCAGCCGCCAGCGTGCGTCCAGCTCCACTGTGCTCGGCGCGCAGTCCGGCACCACGAAGCAGTAGCCCACTGTGATCGTCTGCCGCCACTCCCCGGGCCGCCCGTCGGCCGCCGCCGGAACCTCGTCGGCCGTCGGCCGCCACACAGTGACCCGCAGCGCCCGCAGCGCCGCGTACCGCCGGGTCAGGGCCGGCCGTGCCGCCGGGTCGGCGATCGCGAGGAAGCCGGCCCGGTCGGCGCCGACGAGCGCGGCGGCCTGCCGGTCCAGCAGCGCGAGCATCCGCTCGCCGAGCCGCCGCTGCGCCGCCGTGCCCGGGTCGCCCTTCGCGACCGACCGTCCGGCCGCGTCCGGCGCGGGCCCCCGCAGGAGTACGCCGGGCACCGCGCCCGCCACCAGGCCCAGCGCGAGCCCGAGCGCGGTCCAGAGCGGCCACCGCCGCCGTTGCCGCACCGCCCGCGTCGCCACCGGACCCATGGGCACGGGGTACGGCGCCGGAACGGTGACGGGGTGCGGCGACGACGCCCCGTCCGGCGCCGGTGCCAGCGCAGGTGCCGGTGCCGGTGCCGGTGCCGGTGCCGGTGCGGGTGCCGGTGCCGGTGCCGGTGCGGGGACGTCGACGGCCGCGTATTCGTCGGCCGGGGTGGCGGCGTTTTCGTCGGCGGTGGCGGCGGCGCGGGTGTCGTCGGCGTCGGCGCTGAGGTTGGCGGCGGTCGCGTCGGCGGCTCGGTCGGCGTCAGCGCTGGTTTCGGCGGCGCTGGCGTGGACGGTGCTCGCCTTGTCGGCGGTGCTCGCCTTGTCGGCGGTGCTCGCCTTGTCGGCGGTGCTCGCCTTGTCGGCGCCGGCGCCGGCGTCGGCGGCGCCGACGGTGGGACGAGGCTCGTCGCCGTCCGTCGTCCGGCCGGAAGGCTGCTCGTCGGCGTCGGTCACCGGCGAAGGGTACGACCAATCGGGCGTTCCGGGAAAGAGTCCCGCCGCCGTTCCGCCGCGCTTCGAGATCTTGGAAGGAAAGTGCCCCCAGAGGGGCCGAATCCTTCCAAGATCTCTCAGATTGGGGTACCGGTCAGCGTCAGCGCGGCCTTGTCGGCCGCCCAGAGGGCCACCAGGGCCACTCCGGGGGCCGCGTGGCCGGCCAAGGTCAGCAGCACGCCGCCGGTGAGGAAGCAGGCGGCCTGGACGGCGAGCTTCGCCGGGTCGGGCAGCGTCACGGCGGCGCGAGGTGAGCAGAACAGTCCCCACACCACGGCGATCACCAGGGGCGCGCCGAGCCCGGCGAGCAGGCGCAGCGGCCAGCCGGCGTCGAGCGTGAAGCCCCAGTACCCGGCCGAGCCCAGCAGGGCCACCTCCAGCAGGAAGATCACGCCCAGCAGCAGCGCGGTCATCGGTCCCCCCAGGAACGGTATGCGCGGTCCAGACCCGCGATCAGCTGGTCGAAGGAGCGGTCGGTGTCGCGGGGCAACCCGAATCCGCCGGCCGCCTCCAGGGCGACGAAGCCGTGCACGGCGGCCCGGAACATCCGGATGGCGTCGATCGCGTCGTCGCCGTCGAGGCCGTACCCGAGCAGGATCGCCCGGATCGCGCCGACCGCGCGCTCACCGGCGGCCAGGTGTTCGGCGTCGGCGGGGTCGGGCGCCCGCTGGGCGGCCGGGTAGCGGCCGGGGTGCTGCCGCGCGTACGCCCGGTAGGCGGCGGCGACGGCGCGCAACGCGTCGCTGCCGGCCCGGCCCGCGGCGGCGCTGGTGAGCACGTCGGCGATCTCGGCGGTGGTGAGCACGGCGAGCTGCTGGTGCAGCGCGTCCACGCCCCGCACGTGCTTGTAGAGGCTGGGCAGCGCGACGCCGAGCCGGGCGGCGAGGGCGGCCAGGGTCAGCTTCTCGTAGCCGACCTCGTCGGCGAGCACGGCGGCCTCCCGCACGACTGTGGCCGGGGTCAGGCCGGCCCTAGGCACGCGCGGTCACCGCGAGGAACTCGACCAGGTCGGCAGCGGTGGCGTCGGGCTGGTCGGCGTGCGGGTAGTGACCGGAGTCGGCGATCATGCGCGCCTCGGCGACGGCGAACTGCCGGCGCGCGGCCCGCGCCTCGGCGCCCGGGTCGGGAAAGTCCGGGTCCTTCGTGCCCATCAGCACCAGCACCGGGCGGTTCACGTCGCGGGCCCGCGCGGTCCAGTGCGGGTCGGCCGGCGCGACCACGCCGCGCACGGCGGGCATCCGGCCGCGCAGCTTGGCGACCAGTTCCTTGCGGTACGCGGCGTCGTCCGCTGGCCGCCCGCAGGGGAACAGCGTGCGGTGGAACAGCCCGAACAGCCGAGGGCTGCGCAGCACGACGGCCTGCGCGGCCCGCATCAGCGGGTTCGGCTTCGGCGTGCCGACGAACGGGCCGACCTGCACGATGCCGCTGACCAGCTCCGGCGCCTCGGCGGCGGCGAAGACCACTGCGGCGCCACTGGACGAGCTGCCGACGAGCGTGGCGGGCTCACCGCCGAGCGCCCGCACCACGGCGAGCAGGTCGCCGCCGACCTGTTCGGGGGCGTACGTGGGCCAGTGCGGGCTGGAGTCGCCGTGCCCGCGTACGTCAACGGCCGCCACCCGGTAGCCGGACGCGACCAGCCGGGGCGTCAGGTGCCGGAAGGCGGCCCGGTTCTCCCCCATGCCGTGCGCGAGGACGACGAGCGGGCCCGAGCCGTGCACCTCGTACGCGATCGTGCCGCCGTCCCGCACCACCTGGCTAACTATCATAGCCAATAAGCTAATGCAGTTAGCTTTGTCCGTCAAGGCTTGACCTCAACACGAGGTGAGGTCGCACGATCACCCGCATGCCGATCACCGCCGACACCCACGTACGCCTCGCCCGCCCGAGCCGCGACCTGCCCGCCGCCGAACGCTTCTGGGCGCAGGGGTTGGGCCTCGACGTGCTCTACCGGAGTGAGACCGGCCGCCCGGGCGAACACGACCTGGTGATGCTCGGCCTGCCCGGGGCCGGCTGGCACCTGGAACTGGTCGGCGGCCCGGCGCTGGCCGGCGGGCCGAGACCCGCCGAGGAGGACCTGTTCGTGCTCTACCTCGACGGGCCCGCCGACGACGAGCTGGTCACGAGACTGGAACGGGCCGGCGGGACCAGGGTCTCCGCCGGCCCGTACTGGGACAGGTGGGGCATCGCGTTCGCCGACCCGGACGGCTACCGCCTCGTGCTGTGCACCCGGGCCTGGTCGAACGACTGACTCACTTCTTCGACAGCACCGCCCGGCCGAAGAACGCCAGGTTCGCCGGGCGCTCCGCCAGCCGGCGCATCAGATAGCCGTACCACTGGTCGCCGTAGGGCACGTAGGTACGCACCGTGTAGCCCTCGCCCACCAGGCGCTGCTGCTCCTCCGGCCGGATGCCGTAGAGCATCTGGAACTCGAACCGGCCCGGATCGCGGTCGAACCAGCGGGCCCGGTCCTCCCCGATCGCGATCAGCCGCGGGTCGTGGGTGGCGAGCATCGGGTAGCCGTCGCCGGACATCAGCACGTTCATGCAGCGCACGTACGACTTGTCGACCTCGCGGGCCGACTGGTACGCCACCGACTCCGGCTCCTTGTACGCGCCCTTGCACAGCCGCACCCGCGACCCGGCGGAGGCCAGCTCCCGGCAGTCCGACTCGGTCCGCCGCAGGTACGCCTGGAGCACCGCCCCGGTCGACGGGTGGTCCTTGCGCAGCTTCGCCAGGATGTCCAGCGTCGAGTCGGTGGTGGTGTGGTCCTCCATGTCCAGCGTGACAGTGGTGCCCGCCGCGTCGGCCGCCGCGCAGATCGACCGCGCGTTGTCGTACGCGAGCTGCTCGTCGAACATCTGGCCCAGCGCGGACAGCTTCACGCTGACCTCGGCGGGCGGGGTGAGCCCGGCGGCGGCGAGCCGGCTCAGCAGCGTGAGGTACTCGTCCCGGGTGGCGTTCGCCTGCTCCGGGGTGGTGGTGTCCTCGCCCAGATAGTCGAGGGTGACCGCCTGGCCGTCGGCGACCAGCTCGCGGGTGGCGCGCAGCGCGTCGTCGGTGGCGGCGCCGGCGACGAACCGGCGGACGACGTCCCGGGTGAACGGGGCCGTCGCGACGAGCCGCTCCACCTGGGTGGACCGGGAGGCGGCAAGGATGACGGAACGGAGCATGAGCCGAGCGTAACGCTCAACACCGGGCCCCCGCCGGGTGCGTCCGAGGCCCGTCCCCGCCCGCGCTCCGGCCTGGGCCGGGCTCCCCCGGCTGGCGGAGATCGGCTACAACGTTCACGTGGATCGACGACACCCCCGACGCCGGCT
Organism: Micromonospora sp. LA-10; assembly: GCF_051853095.1. Classification (NCBI taxonomy): domain Bacteria; kingdom Bacillati; phylum Actinomycetota; class Actinomycetes; order Micromonosporales; family Micromonosporaceae; genus Micromonospora; species Micromonospora sp. LA-10. The sequence goes on along the minus strand of NZ_CP195710.1, from coordinate 4,259,004 downwards.
CCGCTCGGCCTCCGTGCAGCTCGGCGCGCTGACCGCGCTGGCCCTCGCGCTCTCCGGCTGCAACAACGGTTACGACGACGACGATGACGACTGCGCGCTCGGACCGGCCGGCGGAGGCGGCGACACCGTCGCGGTGGCCCTGCGCGTGCCCGCGCCGGCCACCGCCGCGCGCGGCGAGACGGCCCCGACCGCCGCGCTGCCCGAACGCGGCGGCTTCGGCACCCACCTCGCCTCCTGCGGCGGCTGACGTGCGCCGCGAGGCGAGCACGCCGCGCCCCGGCTGGGACGACACCATCCGGGCCCAGGGCCTGGTGTACGTCGACACCGAGCTGCCCGACGGCGAGATCATGTCGTACTGGGACGAGACGGCGGCGTACTCGTTCACGCTCGACGAGGTGCTCCGGCTGGAGGAGGCCACCGAGGAGCTGCACCGGATGTCGGTGGCCGCCGCCGAGCACGTGGTGGCCCGCCGCCGGTACGCCGAGTTCGGCATCCCCGAGTGGGCCGCCGAAGCGGTCGCCCGCTCGCTGCGGGAAAGCCCGCCGACGCTGTACGGCCGGTTCGACCTCTGGTACGACGGCAGCGGCCCGCCGAAGATGCTGGAGTACAACGCCGACACCCCGACCGCGCTGGTCGAGGCGAGCATCGTGCAGTGGTACTGGCTGGAGCACACCCGGCCCGACGCGGACCAGTGGAACAGCCTGCACGAACGGCTGGTCGGCGCGTGGGCCAAGATCGGCGCCGGCCTGCACGAGCGCCGCACGCACGTGCTCTGGTCCGACGAGGAGGAGTCGGGCGAGGACCAGATCACCGCCGGCTACCTGGCCGAGACAGCCCGCCAGGCCGGGCTGGACGTGACGCTCATGCCGATCCAGCAGGTCGGCTGGGACGGGCGGCGCTTCGTCGACGCCGACGACCGCCCGATCACCACCTGCTTCAAGCTCTACCCCTGGGAGTGGATGCTCGCCGAGCCGTACGGGCGGCCCGCGCTCGACCCCGGCACGCCAACCACCTGGATCGAGCCGGCCTGGAAGCTGCTGCTGTCGAACAAGGCGCTGCTCGCCGTGCTCTGGGAGCTGTACCCGGGGCACGACTACCTGCTGCCCGCGTACCTGGACTCGCCGCGCGGCATGACCGAGTACGTGGCCAAGCCGCTGCTCGGCCGCGAAGGCGGATCCGTACGCATCGTGACCGGGGACACGGAGATCACCAACCCGGGGATCTACGGCGACGAGGGCTTCTGCTTCCAGGAGTTCCGCGCGTTGCCCGAGTTCGAGGGCAACCGGACGGTGCTCGGGAGCTGGATCGTGGACGGCGAGTCGGCCGGCGCGGGCGTGCGCGAGAGCGAGAGCCTCATCACTGACGGTTACGCGCGGTTCCTGCCCCACTACATCGACGCACCGCGTCTGCCCTGAGTCGTCTACCGTTGGTGTCGTGAACTTCGACGCGTACGCCCGGATCGGGGTCGAGCTCGTCAACGCCCGGCTGGACGACCTGGACGGCCTGCGGGCCGTCTTCACGGACGAGCAGGGCTGGATGCGCGACGAAGTCGCGGAACGGGACCTGGCGATCTTCCGGAGAGCGCAGAAGCGCCTCCGGGACGTCTTCGAGTACGGCACCTCGGGCCGGGACAACGAAGCGGTGGCGGAGTTGAACGCGCTGCTGGAGGCGTTCCCGGTGCAGCCGCGCATCTCCGGCCACGACTCCTCGGACTGGCACATGCACGTGACCAGCCGGGGCGCCTCCGTCTCCTCCGAATACCTCGCCGGCGCGGTCTGGGGCCTGTCGGTGTGGCTCTGCGAGTACGGCAGCGCCCGCTTCGGCGTCTGCGCCGACGACCGCTGCGGCAACGTCTACCTGGACACCTCGTCCAACTGCTGCCGCCGGTTCTGCTCCGAGCGCTGCGCCACCCGCTCCCACGTGGCGGCGCATCGGGCCCGCAAGCGCGCCGCGGTCGGCGAGCAGGCCGTCCCGGCGCAGCCGCTCTCCCCGGTGAGCTGACCCGCCCGGCCGGGGTGGCGAGCCCTGGTCAGGCGTCGACCGGGGACGGCGCGGTCAGGTGGGCCCGGGCGAACTCCAGCGACTCGCGCAGGTCCGCCTCGCGGACCGCCCGGCTCTTCGCGCCCCGGGTGGTCACCTCCACCGCCACAGTGCCGCTGAAGCCCCGGCCGGCGAGCGAACGGAGCATCTCCGCGCACGGCTGCCCGCCGCGGCCGGGCACCAGGTGCTCGTCGCGGCCCTCGCCGGTGCCGTCGCCCAGGTGCACGTGCGCCAGGCCGGAGCCCATCCGGTCGGCCATCGCCATCGCGTCGGTGTGCGAGGCGGCGCAGTGCGACAGGTCGAGCGTGTAGGACGCGTACCCGATCTCCGTCGGGTCCCAGCCCGGCGCGTACGGAACGAACTGCCGCCCCGCCATCCGCACCGGATACATGTTCTCCACCCCGAAGTGCAGGCCCCCGAACTGCCCGGCGATGGTGTCGAGCCCGTCGGCGAAGTTACGCGCGTAGTCACGCTGCCAGGTGAACGGCGGGTGCACCACGACCGTGGGCGCCTCCAGCGTGTCCGCCAGCTCGGCGGCCTTGCGCAGCCGCTCCCACGGGTCGGGGCTCCACACCCGCTGGGTGACCAGCAGGCAGGGGGCGTGCACCGACAGCACCGGCACGCCGTAGTGCTCGGCGAGGCCCCGCAGCGCGCCCGCGTCCTGGCTGACCGGGTCGGTCCAGACCATCACCTCGATGCCGTCGTAGCCGAGTTCGGCGGCGAGCTGGAACGCCGCCGCGGTCCGTTCGGGGAAGACGGAGGACGTGGACAGGAGTACCGGAACGCGGTAGGTCACGTCTCCGAGGGTAGCTCCAACCGCCAGCGAGCATCGGGACGAGCAACCGCAAAGCAACCCAGAGCGCTCGGCCGGTCACATCGGCGCGAGCTGATCCAGCCGACGCAGGATGACTCCCTCGCGCAGCGCCCACGGGCAGATGTCCACGCGGTCCACGCCGAGCCGGCGCATCACCGCCTCCGCCACCACCGCGCCCGCCAGGAGCTGGTGCGCGCGCTGCGCACTGACCCCCTCCAGCTCGGGCAACTGGGCCGGCGGGATGTGCCGGATGAACCCGAGCACCTGCCGCAGACCGGTGCGGGTCAGGCTGCGCCGCGCCCACAGGCCCGCGCCCGAGGGAGCGGCCCCGGCCAGCCGGGCCAGCATGCGGAACGTCTTCGACGTGGCGACCGGGCGTTCCCAGCCCACCGCCGTCAACTGCTCCACCACCGGGTCGAGCTGCGCGTCCACGTACGCCCGCAGTTCCTCCACGGTCTCGGCCGACGGCGGCGCCGTGCCGTCCGGGTCGACCGCCAGCCGCTCCCGGCTCAGCCGTCCCGCGCCCAGCGGCAGCGAGACCGCCACGTCCGGATGCTCGTCGATGCCGGCGGCCAACTCCAGGGACCCGCCGCCGATGTCCATCGCCAGCAGCCGCCCGGCGGACCAGCCGAACCACCGCCGCACCGCGAGGAACGTCATCCGCGCCTCGTCCGCGCCGGAGAGCACCTCCAGGCGTACGCCAGTCTCGTCGCGGACGCGGGCCAGCACGTCGGCGGCGTTGGTGGCGTCGCGAACCGCGCTCGTGGCGAACGCCAGCAGATCCTCGGCTCCCAGCCCGTCCGCCGCCGCCCGGGCCATGCCGACCGCCTTGACCAGGCCGTCCGCGCCCCCGACCGTGAGCGCGCCGTCCGGGCCAATCTGCTCGGCCAGCCGCAGCACCACCTTCTCCGAGTGCGCCGGCCACGGGTGCGCGCCGTGATGGGCGTCGACCACCAGCAGATGCACCGTGTTGGAACCGACGTCCAGGACACCCAGTCGCATGGGAAAGACCCTAGGGCCAACACGTTTCGTCGGCTCGTCGGCCAGGCGGGGTCACCGCGCGTACGCTGGTCCGAGTGACAGGGCAGATCGAGCTTCACGTGCTGGTGGACGACCCGGAGGACCCGCGCAGCCGCGAGGTCGGGCTGGACTTCCCCCGGGAGTGGATCGAGTTCGTCGACCCGGCCGACCCGAAGCACGTCGTCCGCGCCGACCTCACCTGGCTGCTCTCCCGCTGGACGTGCATCTTCGGGCAGGGCTGCCACGGCATCATCGCCGGGCGGGCCGCCGACGGGTGCTGCTCGCACGGCGCGTTCTTCACCGACTCCGACGACGAGAAGCGGGTCCGCGCGGCGGTCAAGCGGCTGACGCCGGAGACCTGGCAGCACTTCCGGCGCGGGTTCAAGAACTGGACCGAGAACGACACCGTCGACGGCAAGACGCCGGCCCGGCGTACCGCCACCCGCGCGGTGGACGCCCCGTGCGTGTTCCTCAACGACGCCGACTTCCCCGGCGGAGGCGGCTGCGCGCTGCACGCCCAGGCGCTGCGCGACGGGGTGCACCCGCTGGAGTACAAGCCGGATGTCTGCTGGCAGCTGCCGGTACGCCGCGACCAGGAGTGGCACAAGCGGCCGGACAACACGAAGGTGCTGATCTCCACGCTGGCCGAGTTCGACAGGCGCGGCTGGGGCGCGGGCGGGCACGACCTCGACTGGTGGTGCACCAGCTCGACCGACGCGCACGTCGGCGCGGACCCGATGTACGTCTCGTACGGACCGGAGCTGACCGCGCTCATCGGTGCGGCCGCGTACGCGAAACTGGCCGAACTCTGCGCCGCCCGGCTGCGCCAGGGGCAGGTCGCCCCGCACCCCGCAAGCGAGTGAAGGCCGGCACCCCGTTGGTTCGGGGTGCCGGCCTTTCACGTGTTTCGTCTTACTTGTTCCAGTGTTCGGCGACGAGGTCGGCGGCCTGCTGCTCCCACTGCGCGTAGTGGTCCGGGTAGGCGGAGACCTGGACGGTCTGGGCGGCCTTGGTCAGCGGCATGTCCTGCCAGCCGTCGACCTGCTTCAGACCCTTCAGGAACGCGGTCGTGGAGTACTCGGGGTCGGTGATCTGCTCCACCGTGCCCCAACCGCTGGACGGGCGCTGCTGGAACAGGCCCTGGGAGTCGTGGTCGTTGCGGTCACCCAGGTGACCGAGGTTCTCCAGCTTCGACTCCTGCAACGCGGTGGCGATCGAGACGACGGCGGCGCGTTCGTCCATGCCGGCCTTCTTCGTCGCCGCGATGATCGCCTTCACGTTGGCGGTCTGCTCGTCGTTGAGGTCGATACGCGACTGCTTGCCCTGCACGCCGTGCGGGATCAGCTTGTCGCCCTGCTGCACCGTCGCGGTGACCGGCTTGGCGCCGGCGGTGGTGTCCGCGGCGTGGGCGGCGACCGGGCCGGCGAACACGCCACCGGTGAAGGCCAGACCAGCAATACCCAGGATGCTCTTCCGCAGGATCGTGTTCATTGGGGGGCTCCATTCGGGGGATCGACGCCCACACCGACAGGGGGTTTCGGTGCGGGTGCGAGCACCGTCAGGCGCTCAAGAAGTCTTGGGGGTTCGGCTGCTCGCGGGGCGGGGGCCTCTACGCGGGTGCCGGAAGCATGTCCAACGACCCGCCACCCGGCATCATTCCCGGGCGCCTCACGCCATCGGGGAGCGGCGCGGGGGTTCACGTCGTCGGAACCATGCTCAACGACCGGCCGGGCGGGATGATTCCCTGCGGCTCACGCCGTCGGAACCGAACTCAACGAGCGCTGGCCCCGGACTGTTTCCCACAGCCGACGCCGCTCCGCTCAGGGGCGCGGCCTTGCTCGGCGGGGGTGCGGCCTTGCTCGGTCGGTCACCTGGTTACAACGCCACCGACCCGCCACCGATTCCGCCCTCAGAGTGCCGCCGACCACCCCCGAACCGGACACCGCACCCACAAAAGCCCCATCGCACCGGAGCCCTAACCGAGTCCAGCGGGGCACCTCGCTCCGCGCCCCGGTGATCAAGGAGTTTGCGGCACCTTCCAGCCCCGCCGAGGACACAAACTCCTTGATCAACCCCGAAGAAGCCCTTCCCGGGCACCCGCTGCGGCGTCGATCATGAGGTTAGCGGTGCCTGGTGTCCGCTTTGTCGCCGCTAACCTCATGATCGACGCACCCAGGCGCGCCCGCAGCCCTGGAAGGGCGAGGCCGCCTCCCGGGCTGACCCCTCGTCGGCGCGATCTTGCAGTTCGGGCCCGCGAGATGCCCGATTGGCGAGGTTCGCGGGGCACCAAAGTGCAAGATCGCCGAGGGCAGCGGGGATGTCAGGCAGGGATCGTTCGCCAGCTCACGCGAACTGCCCAAGATCCCCTGGTCGCTCGGCGATCTTGGAGTTGTGGCACCTCACAAACCTCGCGAAGTAGGTGAACCTGGGTGCCACAACTCCAAGATCGGCGAGCAGCACCGCCCGCCGCACCCGTTGACGCGGCGACGCGGCTACGCGGCGACGGGCAGCACTGACGATCGGCGCGGGAGGCAGCGCAGCTGCACCGGCTCGCGCCTCGGTCACGGCTCGAACTTGTAGCCCAGGCCGCGGACCGTGACGATGTAGCGCGGCGCGGACGGCTCCGGCTCGATCTTGGAGCGCAGCCGCTTCACGTGCACGTCCAGTGTCTTGGTGTCGCCCACGTAGTCGGCGCCCCAGACGCGGTCGATCAACTGCCCGCGGGTGAGCACCCGGCCGGCGTTGCGCAGCAGCAGTTCCAGCAGCTCGAACTCCTTGAGCGGGAGCTGCACCCCGGCACCGCCGACTGTCACCACGTGCCGTTCGATGTCCATCCGGACCGGGCCGGCGGCGAGCGTCGGCGCACCCGTCTCGTTCGCCTCGGCGCTCTGCCGGCGCAGCACCGCCCGGATGCGGGCGACCAGTTCACGCGGCGAGTACGGCTTCGTCACGTAGTCGTCGGCGCCGATCTCCAGGCCGACCACCTTGTCGATCTCGCTGTCCCGCGCGGTGACCATGATGATCGGCACGTGCGAGCGCTGGCGGAGCTGCCGGCACACCTCGGTGCCCGACATCTCCGGCAGCATCAGGTCGAGCAGCACGATGTCGGCGCCGGTCCGGTCGAACTCGGTGAGGGCGTCGGTGCCCGTCGCGGCGACGGAGACCTCGAAACCCTCCTTGCGGAGCATGTAGGACAGCGCGTCGGAGAACGACTCCTCGTCCTCGACCACCAGTACGCGGCTCAACGGGTGTTTCCTTTCCTGTGGTCAGGCCTGCCGGAGCTCGGCCGGGCCGGCCTCGATCCCAGCGGAGGCGAGTGTCGTCTCCAGGTCGTCCGGGGGGCGGGCGGGCAACCGGAGCGTGAACGTCGACCCCCCACCAAGGGTGCTCGACACGTCCACCCGGCCGCCATGGTTGCTGGCGATGTGCTTGACGATGGCCAGTCCCAGGCCGGTGCCGCCGGTCGAGCGGGAGCGGGCCTGGTCGGCGCGGTAGAAGCGCTCGAAGATCCGGTCGACCTCGTTCGGGGCGATGCCGATGCCCTGGTCGGCCACGGCGATCTCGACGTGTTCGTCGGTGCTGGTCACCGTGACCCGGACCGTGGTGTCCTCGGCGGAGTAGTTGATCGCGTTCTCCACCAGGTTCGCCACCGCGGTGGCGAGTTGGCTGTCGCTGCCGTACACGGTCAGGCCCCGCCGCCCGCCGACGGCGATCTCCACCCGGCGGGCGGTGGCCGCGGTGCGGGTCCGGTCGACGACCTCGGCGAGCACCCAGTCCACCGAGACCGGCTCGGGGGCGGGTTGCGGCTCGGCGCCCTGCAGCCGGGTGAGTTCCAGCAGCTCCTGCACGAGCCGGCCGAGCCTCGTCGACTCGTGCTGGATCCGCTCGGCGAACCGCCGCGCGGCGACCAGGTCCTCGGACAGGTCGGGCGCGCCGCCGGCGGCCGGTTCGGTGGCGTCGACGAGCGCCTCGGCGAGCAGTTGCAGCGCGCCGATGGGTGTCTTCAACTCGTGGCTGACGTTCGCCACGAAGTCCCGGCGTACCCGGGCGAGACGGTGCGACTCGGTGACGTCGACCGCCTCGATCGAGACGTAGCCGGAGCCCAGTCCCATCGCCCGCAGGTGCACGCCGAGCGGGTTGTCGCCACCGCCGTCGCGGCCCCGGGGCAGGTCGAGCTCGATCTCGCGCCGCACGCCCGTGCGGCGGACCTGCCCGGCGAGGGTACGGATCAACGGGTGCGCCGCGATCGATCCGGGTGTCGCCCCGGTACGGAGAAGGCCCATCGCCCGGGCCGCCGGGTTGACGAGGACCGGCACGTCGTCCGGGCCGAGCACCACCACGCCGGCGCGCAGCGAGTCGATCGTCTTGCGCCCGAGCCCGGATAGGCCCCCCTGCTGGTCGTCCGGAATCGTCGGCCTCCCTGCGTCACGACGGGTGGTCCCGCCGCCCTGCGACGCCCGCCGGCGCCGCCATTGTTCAACCGGTCCGGACAGCGTCGCCCCGGCGACCAGCCCGGTCACCAGCGCCACGGCCACCGCGATGGCCACCGCCCATTCCACCCGGCGATCGTAGGGTCATTGTTAACCCAGGGATCGGGCACAAAGGGACGAACCACTCTCGCTTTCGGCAAAGTTCACCTTCGGGCCCCGCGTCGTTCACCCACGTTCATCCTGGTGCCGACCGTTCGGCCTAGCGTGGGGCGCGCACCTGCTCCGGCCGTACCCCTCGGGGGCGCGGCCACCGACCTCAGGAAGTGACGATGCGCGACGAGTTCCGGGCCGACCTGCAGATTGTCAGCCAGTTGCTGGTGGACATGGCCGAGGCGGTACGCGCGGCCATGCGGCAGGCCACGAAGGGTCTGCTGACCGCCGACCGGACGGCCGCCGAGACGGTGATCGCGCGGGACGCCGAGATCGACGAGCTGTACCGGCACGTGGAGGAGCGGGTCTGCGACCTGCTGGCCCGGCAGGCGCCCGTCGCCTCCGACCTGCGTGCCATGATCACCGCGCTGCACGTGGCCGCCGACCTGGAGCGGATGGGCGACCTCGCCGACCACGTGGCCAAGACGGCGCTGCGGCGGCACCCCTCTCCGGCCGTACCGGCGGAGTTGCGGCCGGTCTTCACCGACATGGCCGGGATCGCCGACCGGATGGCGGAGAAGATCGGGTCCGTGCTGGCCAAGCCCGACGCCGCCGTGGCCGCCGAGCTGGACAGCGACGACGACGCGATGGACGACCTGCACAAGAGCCTGTTCGGCGTGCTGCTCGGCGACGACTGGCCGTACGGGGTGGAGACGGCCATCGACGCGACGCTGCTGGGGCGCTTCTACGAGCGCTTCGCCGACCACGCGGTGAACGCGGGCGAGCACGTGGTCTACCTGATCACCGGTTCCACGTCCGCCTGACCCCGCCCCTCGCGGAAGGAAGGGCCCCTTGTTAACACCGAGCGTTAACAGGGGGCCCTTCCTCTACCGCAGGCGTTAATAGGGGGCCCTTCCTTACACCTCAGCGGCCCTGGTTGGCCACTGCGGCGGCGGCAACCTTCGCCGCGTCCGGGTCCAGGTACGTGCCGCCGAGCACGTGCGGGCGCAGGTCGGCGTCCAGGTCGTAGCGCAGCGGAATGCCCGTGGGGATGTTCAGCTTGGCGATCGCCTCGTCGGAGATCTGGTCGAGGTGCTTGACCAGGGCGCGCAGCGAGTTGCCGTGCGCGGCCACCAGCACCGTCCGGCCGGCCAGGATGTCCGGCACGATCGAGTCGTACCAGTAGGGCAGCATCCGTTCGACGACGTCCTTCAGGCACTCGGTGCGCGGCATCAGCTCGGTCGGCAGCAGCGCGTACCGGGGGTCGCCGACCTGCGACCACTCGTCGGCGTCGTCGATCGGCGGCGGCGGCGTGTCGTACGAGCGGCGCCAGAGCATGAACTGCTCCTCGCCGTACTCGTCGAGGGTCTGCTTCTTGTCCTTGCCCTGCAGGGCGCCGTAGTGACGCTCGTTGAGCCGCCACGACCGGCGTACCGCGATCCAGTGCCGGTCGGCGGCGTTCAGCGCCAGCTCGGCGGTGCGGATGGCCCGGCGCATCAGGCTCGTGTGCACCACGTCCGGCAGCAGGTCGTGCTCGCGCAGCAGCTCGCCGCCGCGCCGCGCCTCGGTCTCCCCCTTGGTGGTCAGGTCGACGTCGACCCAGCCGGTGAAGAGGTTCTTCGCGTTCCAGTCGCTCTCGCCGTGCCGCAGCAGGACCAGCGTCCCGACGGTGGGCCCCTCGCTCGCAGTCATGCCGATCATCCTGCCGTACCGGGGCGACGGGCACGCGCCGACCGGTCGTGACGACCACCACGTGGAAAACCTGATGACCATGCCTCCGGCCCGGCACTAGGTTGTAAGGCGTTCTAAACAGGTCGGTCATTACCACACGGGGGCGTCGGGATGCGGACGGTACGAGGCTGGTTCCAGGACACGGCAGGTGGCCTGCCACGGACGTTCTGGTACCTCTGGGCCGGCACGCTGATCAACCGGCTCGGCTCGTTCGTCCTGATCTTCCTCGCCATCTACCTGACCCAGGAACGCGGCTTCTCGGCCTCCCAGGCCGGACTGGTGATCGGCCTCTGGGGCGCCGGCGGCGCGGTCGGCACCACCATCGGCGGCACCCTGACCGACCGCTGGGGACGGCGACCCACGCTGCTCACCGCGCACATCGGCGCGGCCGGCATGATGATCGCGCTGGGCTTCGCCCGCCCGCTCTGGGCGGTCGCCGTGGGCGCGCTGCTGCTCGGCACGTTTGCCGAGGCGGCCCGCCCGGCCTTCGGCGCGATGATGGTCGACGTGGTGCCGGACAAGGACCGGCTGCGCGCCTTCTCGCTGAACTACTGGGCCATCAACCTCGGCTTCGCCTGCGCCGCGGTGCTCGCCGGCTTCGCCGCCCAGGGCAGCTATCTGCTGTTGTTCCTGGTGAACGCGACCACCACGCTGGTGACCGCGCTGATCATCTTCGCCAAGGTCGGCGAGACCCGCGGCCCGGTCACAGTGCTCCCGGTCAAGGGAATGCCGGCGCCGGCCGGCGCGCTGCGCACCATCCTCGCCGACCGGGTGTTCCTCGGCTTCGTCGCGCTCAACCTGCTCGCCGCGCTGGTGTTCCTCCAGCACATCTCGATGCTGCCGATCGCCATGGGCGACTCCGGGCTCAGCCCCGCCACGTACGGCTCGGTGATCGCGCTCAACGGCGTGCTCATCGTGGTCGGCCAGCTCTTCGTACCCCGGCTCATCAAGGGCCGCAGCCGCTCGCACGTGCTGGCGCTCGCGGCGCTGGTGATGGGCGCCGGCTTTGGGCTCACCGCGTTCGCCGACACGGTCTGGCTCTACGGCATGACCGTGCTGATCTGGACCGTCGGCGAGATGCTCAACTCGCCGTCCAACGCCACCCTGATCGCGGAGCTGTCGCCGGCCGCGCTGCGCGGCCGCTACCAGGGCGTCTTCTCGCTGTCCTGGCAGCTCGCCGGCGCCGCCGCGCCGATCCTCGGCGGCCTGGTCCGCGAGCACGCCGGCAACAGCACGCTCTGGCTGGGCTGCGCGGGCATCGGCGTCGTCGCGGCGGTCGCCCACCTGATCTCCGGCCCGGCCCGGGAGCGCCGCGCGGTCGCGCTGCGCGCCGTGGGCACGCCGGTCGCGCCGGTCACCGTCACCACCACCCCGGCGCCCGAGGCGGCCGAGGCCGCGGCCACCTCACCCGCCGACTCGGTCCGGGCCGGTTCCTGAGTACGCCCCGACGCGACCGCCCCGAGGCGGGTGGATACGGTACGGGAAGGAATCGGTAAGGAAACTTTCCTGGAGGACGGGTGCGCGGCCTGCGGCGCTGGTGGGACGACACGGCCGGCGGACTACCAGCCACGTTCTGGTACCTCTGGTCCGGCCTGCTGATCAACCGGGCCGGTGCGTTCGCGCTGCTGTTCCTGTCGCTCTACCTGACCGCCGCGCGGGGCGCCCCGCCGTCGCTGGCCGGGCTGGTGGTCGGCGCGTACGGGATCGGTGGCGCGGCCGGCACGCTGCTCGGCGGCGTACTGGCCGACCGGTGGGGACGGCGGGCCACGCTGATCGCCGCCCACCTCGCCGCCGCGGGCCTGATGGCGGCGCTGGCGTTCAGCACGCACCTGGCGATGATCGCCGTGCTGGCCACGCTGGTCGGGGTGGCGCACTCGATGCCCAGCCCGGCGTTCGTGGCGGCCATCGTGGACGTGGTGCCCGAGGCGCGCCGCTCCCGCGCGTTCAACCTCCAGTTCTGGGCGTTCAACCTGGGCATGGCGGTGGCCTCGCTGCTGGCCGGCGTACTCGCCGAGGCCAGCTTCACCGCGCTGTTCCTGGTCGACGCCGGAGCCACGCTGGCGGCGGCGGTGGTGATCGCGCTGAAGGTGCCGGAGACGCTCACCCGGCGTCCGGCGCTCACGCCACGGGCGGTGGTGGGACGCCGTCCCGGTCTGCACACCGCGCTCACCGACCGCACGTTCCTGGCGTTCGTCGGGCTGACGTTCCTGCTCGCCGTGCTGACCATGCAGACCTCCACGATCATGCCGCTGGCGATGCGCGCGGACGGTCTGCGCCCGTCGGCGTACGGGCTGGTGGTGGCGCTCGGCGGGGCGCTCATCGTGGCCGGGCAGCTGTTCGTGCCCCGGCTCATCGAGCCGTACGGCAAGTCGACGGTGCTGTCCGTCTCCACCGCCCTGATGGCGCTCGGGTTCGGCACCCTGACAGTCGCCGACGGGCTGCCGCTCTACCTCGGCGCGGCAGTCGTCTGGACGGCCGGGCAGATGCTCGCCGCGCCGCCGAACGCGCAGATCAACGCCGACCTCGCCCCGCCCGAACTGCGGGCCCGCTACCAGTCGGTGTTCTACCTGACGTTCCCGGCCGCGTCGTTCGTGGCGCCCGCGCTCGGCGGGCTCAGCCTGGAGCACCTGGGTGAACGGCACTGGCTTGTGGTCGGCGCGCTCGGGCTGCTGGCCGCGGCCGGGCACCTGCTCGCCGGGCCGCCCCGGGAGCGCCGGGTCGCCGCGCTGCGGGCGGCGGCCGCGGAACCCGTCAGGTCCGCCCGCTGAGGGGCCTGGAACAACGGCAGAGCGCCCATCCCGACCCCCGTCGAGATGGGCGCTCGTACCGTACGCCCGGCGGCGGCGGGCGACACTCACCCCCGTAAGCGTCGCCCGCTCGCGCCGCCGGTTCCACGGGCGGCGCCGTCCCCCAACGGCGTGATCCACCCGATCTTCGCGTCTCACTTGCGCGGATCTGATCGATCCACCGCTCCCCCGAACGGAAACAAGCGTGACGCGGTGCAATAAAGTTAGTTCGCCCGGATTCCGGATTCAACCCAGATCGCTGTCTTGCCCGTCACAGCGTTCGTGTCGGGAATCCGGCTGCCCGTGCTGTAGTCCCTGGGATGGCAAACATCGGGTTCCCAGGGTCCATTCCCGTAAACCTCAGCCGTCCTCGCGATTCGGGTTCTCGGTCCGGAAGAAGTTGCTCTGCCGCCCGTCCCGCATCTGCTCCTGGTAGATCAGGTTCAGCCGCCGCAGGTCGAACGTCCGGAACCAGTCGTCCCAGGTGATCTCCCGGATCCGGCTGCTCTCCCGGTACCCGGGGATGTTGAACGTCAGCACCCCGGCCCGGCCCTCGCGCTCGGTACCGGCGATGGTGGCCGGCTTCGCGCCCCGCGCCCGCGCCCACCGCTGGATCACCTCGTGGTTGCGGGTGACCAGGCTGCGGCCCGGACGCTCCGGCCGGTCCGCGAGCGACGTGATGAGCTGCGAGGACCCGATCGACCGGCTGGACGCCGGACCACGGGTCGGCGCGCTCTGCGCCCGAGCCGACGTCGCCTTGCGGGTAGTGGTCGCCTTCGCTGGGGCCGCCTTCGCCCGAGCCGGTGCCGCCTTGGCCCGCGACGGGGCCGCCTTCGCCCGGGCGGTCGTCGCCCGCGAGGAGGTGGCCTTGGCGCGAGCCGGAGCCGCCTTCGCACGCGCCGTCGTCGCCCGTGACGAAGTCGCCTTCGCCCGTGCCGGCGCCGCCTTGGCGCGTGCCGCCGGTCGCGACGCCGCCTTCGCGCGGGACGGCGCCGCCTTCGCGCGCGTCGCGGTCGCCCGTGACGAAGTCGCCTTCGCCCGAGCCGGCGCCGCCTTCGCGCGCGCCGTCGTCGCCCGTGACGAGGTGGCCTTGGCTCGGGCGGGTGCCGCCTTGCGCGTACCCGTCGCCTTGGCCCTGGCCCCGGTGGCGCGCGCGGCCGGCGCCGACTTGGCCGGCGTCGCGCGGCGGGCGGTGGTCTTCTTCGCGGCGGTGCTCTTGCGGGTGGCGGAGGGCCGGCCGGCCGGGCCGGAGCTGCGCCGCGCGGCGCCACCGCCCCCCTCGGAGCGCATGCTGCGCGCCAGGGTCTTCACCAGTTCCGGCTTCCGCAGCGCGGAGATCCCGGAGACCCCGCGCCGCCGGAGCTGGCTGCGGATGTCGTCGACCTTCATCCGGGAAATCGCCGACTCCGACACCCTCGGGGTGTTCGGCGTCTGGTTGCCGCTTTGCCGCTTGGTACGGGTCGCAGTCGTGCCGCGACCTGAGCTGTTGCGCTGAGCCATGGGACACGCTCCTCGACAGTCCGTCCTCGGCCCGCGGTGGGTCCCAATGCTCCGCACCGCGCGGGGCGGCATACCCGTCAGGAGGGCTCCGAACCTCCGGCGGGCGATCCGGCCGTGGCGGAAGGCTCGAAGAGGTGCGCGAACGCGGCCAGGTTGGCCGTCGACTCGCCGCGCTTCACCCGCCACTCCCACTCCCGGCGGATGGCAGTGCCGAAGCCGATCTCCAGCATGCTGTCGAACGACTCGTCCGCGTACGTCAGCACGGAGCCGAGCAGGCGGTCCAGCTCGTCGGCGTCGACCCCGGCCAGGTTGACCCGCCCGGTCAGGTAGACGTCGCCGACCGCGTCGATGGAGAACGAGACGCCGTACATGCGGGCGTTGCGCTGCAGCAGCCAGGCCCACAGCTCCTCGCGGCGCTCGTCCGGCTGACGCATCACGAACGCCTCGACCCGCAGCGCGTGCTCGCCCACGATCAGGTTGCAGATCGTCTTGAGCTTGTGCGTGCCGGGCAGAGTCACCGCGTACGACGCCTCGCCCGTCGACTCCCACTCCAGCTCACGCTCGGCGCAGACGGACTCGATCAGCGCGGCGACCTCACTCCTGCGGCTCATCGCACCCACTCTACGACCGGCGTACCGGGGCCGCCCGGTGGCCGGTGGTGATCACCAGGAGCACAGCGCGGCCGGTTCGCCGAGCCGCCGCGCCAGCCGGGCCCGGTGCTCGGTGATCGCCTCCCCGTAGACGGCGAGCAGGCCGGAGGCGGTGCGGTGCCAGGAGAACTCCCGGGCGTGCCGCTCGGCGCCCCGGCCCAGCGCGGCACGGCGTACCCGGTCGGGCAGCAGGCGCGCCAGCGCCCGGGCCCAGTCCGCCGGGTCGTGGCCGTCGATGAGCATGCCGCTGACGCCGTCGCGTACCGCGGTGACCAGGCCGCCCACGGCGGCGGCCAGCACCGGCGTGCCGCACGCCTGGGCCTCCAGCGCGACCAGGCCGAACGACTCGTTGTGCGACGGCACCGCGACCAGGTCGGCGGCGCGGTACAGGGCGGGCAGGTCCGCGCCGGTCTGCGGCGGCAGGAAACGCACCCGGTCGGCCACGTCGAGCGCGTGCGCCAGCTCGATCAGCGCGGTCGGCCGGTCCAGGCCGCTGCCGCTGGGCCCGCCGCAGATCACCACGGTCAGCTCGTCGGCCAGCGCCGGGTCCCGCTCGCGCAGCGCGGCGACGGCGCGGACCAGCACGTCCGGCGCCTTGAGCGGCTGGATGCGGCCGACGAACGCGACCACGTACCCGTCGGTCGGCAGCCCGAGGCGGCGACGCGCGGCCCGGGTCGCCGCGTCCCGGTCACCGGATGCGGGACGGAACCGGTCCAGGTCGACGCCGGGCTCCACCACCGCCACCCGGTCCGGCTCGGCCGCGTACCGGTCGAGCAGGTCGCGGGCCTCCACCCGGGTGTTGGCGACCAGCCGGTCGGCCTCGGTGACCACCTGCTCCTCGCCGATCACCCGGGCCTTCGGCTCCGGGCGGTCCCCGGCGGCGAGCCGGGCGTTCTTCACCTTGGCGAGCGTGTGCGCGGTGTGCACCAGCGGTACGCCCCAGCGCTCCTTGGCCAGCCAGCCGACCTGCCCGGAGAGCCAGTAGTGCGAGTGGATCAGGTCGTAGTGGCCCGGCGGGCGGGCCGCCTCGGCGCGCAGCACGCCCGCGGTGAAGGCGCAGAGCTGGCCCGGCAGCTCCTCCTTGGTCAGCCCTTCCAGCGGCCCGGCGGTGACGTGCCGGACGGACACGCCGGGCGCCACCTCGACCACCGGGGGCAGGTCACCGGCGGTGGCCCGGGTGAAGATCTCCACCTCGACGTCGGCCTCGGCCAGCCGCCGGGCCACCTCGAGGATGTAGACGTTCATGCCGCCCGCGTCACCGGTGCCGGGCTGGTGCAGCGGCGACGTGTGCACCGAGAGAGTGGCGATCCGGCGGGGCCGCGGCCACGGCAGGGCACCTCGCTGACGACCGACACCGGTGTGCATATCCGCCACGTCCGCTCCCTCTGTCACGGTTGATGCCGTCGCGCACGACCGGCGCTTCTCGGTCAACCCGTGTGCCGGATCTCATCTTCCCCATCGGGGTACGGAAATGCCCTTCGCCGGGTCCCCGGCGTGACGGACCTCATCACCGCGCGGGGCCGGGCGGCGGGAGACAATGGCCGGATGACTTCCGTCGCCATCGTCACCGGGGCGTCCAGCGGGATCGGCGCGGCCACCGCCCGCCGGCTGGCCGCCGAGGGCTTCCACGTGCTGGCCGCTGCCCGGCGTACCGACCGGCTGGCCGCGCTCGTCGCCGAGATCGAGGCGGCCGGTGGCGCGGCGACAGCGGTGGCGTGCGACGTGACATCGGACGAGTCGGTCGCCGGCCTGGCCGCCGCCGCCGAGGCCGCCCCCGGGCCGGTCACGCTGCTGGTGAACAACGCCGGCGGCGCGCGCG
Organism: Micromonospora sp. LA-10; assembly: GCF_051853095.1. NCBI lineage: Bacteria > Bacillati > Actinomycetota > Actinomycetes > Micromonosporales > Micromonosporaceae > Micromonospora > Micromonospora sp. LA-10. The sequence goes on along the minus strand of NZ_CP195710.1, from coordinate 4,242,064 downwards.
GCCTGGACCCGGTCGAGACCGCCGACGTGGGCGACTGGCAATGGATGTACGACGTCAACGTGCTCGGCACGCTGCGCGTCACCAAGGCGCTGCTCCCGGCGCTGGAACGCTCCGGGGCCGGCACCGTCGTGATCGTCAGCTCCACCGCCGGGCACGTCGTCTACGAGGGCGGCGGCGGCTACACGGCCGCCAAGCACGCGCAGACCGCGATCGCCGGGACGCTCCGGCTGGAGCTGTGCGGCCGTCCGGTCCGGGTGATCGAGATCGACCCCGGCATGGTGAAGACCGAGGAGTTCGGCCTGGTCCGCTTCGGCGGTGACGCCGACCGGGCCGAGGCGGTCTACGCCGGGGTCGCCGAGCCGCTGGTGGCCGACGACGTCGCCGACTGCGTGGCGTGGTGCGCGACCCGCCCGCCCCACGTCAACATCGACCAGCTCGTGGTCCGCCCACTGGCCCAGGCCGCGCAGCACAAGGTGCACCGGACGTCCTGAAGCGCGAGGAGTGAGCCGGTGTTGCGAGCCCCGCAGTCGCGAACAGGAATGCTGGGAAGCGCGAGGAGTGAGCCGGTGTTGCGAGCCCCGCAGTCGCTGACCGGGAGGCGCTGATGGAGCGTCCGCTCGGCGTGGCCACCCGGGGCACGACGAACCCCAACCGGCTCCGGCGGGTGGACAACTGGATCGTCGAGACCTGCGGCGACGCGCTGCGCGCCGCCGCCGACCCGCTCGTGGTGGACCTGGGCTACGGCGCCACCCCGGTCACCCCGGTCGAGCTGCGGGCCCGGCTGGCCGCCGGGGTCCGCGCCGACGTGCGGGTGGTCGGCCTGGAGATCGATCCGGTACGCGTCGCCGCCGCCCTGCCCGCCGCCGACCCGCCCGGGCTGACGTTCGCCCGGGGCGGCTTCGAGCTGGCCGGACTGCGTCCCGCGCTCGTCCGGGCGTTCAACGTGCTCCGCCAGTACGACGAGAGCGAGGTGGCCGACGCCTGGCACACCGTCACCGGGCGGCTCGCGCCGGGCGGGCTGCTGGTCGAGGGCACCTGCGACGAGCTGGGGCGGCTCGGCTCCTGGGTGCTGCTGGACGCCACCGGCCCGCGCACGCTCACCCTGTCGGCGAAGCTGACCACGCTGGAGAGCCCGGCCACGCTCGCCGAACGGCTGCCGAAGGCGCTGATCCATCGCAACGTGCCTGGTGAACGCATCCACGACCTGCTCGGCGCGCTGGAGCACGCCTGGCGCGCGGCCGCCGGCTACGCCCCCTTCGGCCCCCGCCAGCGCTGGCTGCACACGGTCGAGGCGGCGAAGGAGGCCGGCTGGCCGATCCAGAACAGCCCTCGCACGTGGCGCCACGGCTACGTCACGCTCCCCTGGCCCGCCATAGCCCCCCGCTGACCCACCGCCCCCGCCCCGCGCCCGCCACCCGCCGATCTTGGAGTTGTGGCGCCTCGGATGTCCGGTAAGCGCAGTTCGCGAGGCACCACAACTCCAAGATCGACGAGAGCAGGGCCCTGCGGGAGGGCGGGTGTCGTCGGCAAGCCCCGCCCAGCCCTCCCGGCGCGTTGATCTTGCACTTGCTGCCCCGGCAGAACCGGCTAAAACGCCCACGTCGAGGGCCGGAAGTGCAAGATCGCGGGGGCGAGGTGAGGTGAGGTGAGGTGAGGCGACGCGCGCGGGTGGGGCGGGTGGGTTAGATGGTGCAGTTGATCAGGACTGGTTCGGGGTGCAGGGGTACGCCGAAGCGGGACTGGACGCCGTCGCGGATCTCGCGGGCCAGCGCCACCAACGCGGCCGTACTGGCGGAGCCGGAGTGGTTCGTGAGCGCGAGCGTGTGCTTGCTGGAGATGGCGACGCCCTCCGGGCCCGCGTACCCCTTACCGAACCCGGCCTTGTCGATCAGCCAGGCGGCGCTGACTTTCACCATGCCGTCGGCGCCCGGCCAGTGCGGCGGCTCCCCCACGTCGGCGGCGCGTTCCCGCATCTGCTCGTACGCCTCGCCGGTCAGCACCGGGTTGGTGAAGAACGAGCCGACCGACCAGGTGTCCGGGTCGGCCGGGTCGAGCACCATGCCCTTGCCGGCGCGCAGCCGGCGCACTGTGGACCGGGCTTCGGCCAGCGGCACCCGGTCGCCGACCTCGACGCCGAGCGCCCGGGCCAGTTCGGCGTAGCGGACCGGCCCGGACCGCGGGGACCGGGTGAGCCGGAAGTCGACCGAGAGCACCACCCAGCGGTCGCTGTACTTGAAGATGCTGCCCCGGTAGACGAACCCGCAGTCGGCCGCCGCGATCCGCACCACCCGGCGTTCCGTCCGGTCGTACGCCTCGACGGCGACGATCGTCTCGGCCACCTCCTGGCCGTACGCTCCGACGTTCTGGATCGGCGTCGCGCCGGCCGAGCCGGGGATGCCGGAGAGGCACTCCAGCCCGGACCAGCCGCGCTCGACGGTGGCGGCGACGAAGTCGTCCCACGGCTCGCCGGCCTGCACACGTACGGTGACGGTGTCGCCGTCCTCGGCGACGGCCTGGAACCCCCGGGAGCGGACGAGCACGACGGTGCCCGGGAAGCCCTGGTCGCCGATGACCACGTTGCTGCCGCCGGCCAGGACCAGCACGGCCTGCTCGCGGGCTTCCGCTTCCTGCACCTTCAGTACGATCTGGGCGGCGTCCTCGGCGATCTCCAGCCGCCCGGCGGGTCCGCCGAGCCGGAGCGTGGTGTAGCGCGCCAGGGTGGCCGGATCGGTCGGTTCACCGGCAGTAGCCGGTTCGGCGTAGACGTCTGACACGCCTTTCACCCTAGGCTGAGGGGTAGCCGGCGCACCCACTGGTGGCCCGGTCACCCCCGGGAGGATGGCGATGAGCAGACTGCACCACACGAAGGACTTCTGGATCGGCGCGCTGCGCACGGAGGGTCCCGCCTTCGCCGCGGCGGTTTCGGAGGCGCCGCCCGAGACACCCGTGCTGTCCTGTCCCGGCTGGACGGTCACCGATCTCGCCCATCACCTGACCCGCGCTTACGTCTGGGCGGGCACCGTGCTGACCGCCGGTGGCACCTCCCGCCCCGAGCGGCACGACCCGGAGCCGCCGGCAGACCTCACGCCGACCCAGTGGTACGTGCGGGAGTACGAGCGGATCAGCGCACTGCTGGAGGCGACGGACCCGGAGTCGCCGGCGTGGAACTTCGCGCCCCAGCCGAAGAAGGCGGCGTTCTGGCCGCGCCGGCTGGCCCACGAGACGGCTGTGCACCGCTGGGACGCCCAGCTCGCGATCGGTGCGGGTGATCCGATCGAGGCGAAGCTCGCGGCCGACGGGGTGAGCGAGGTGCTGGACACCTGGCTGCCGGCGGGCCGGCGGACGCAGCCCGGGCAGTGGCACGGCGTGGTGCAGCTGAACGCGACGGATGCCGCGCAGGAGTGGTACCTGCGGCTGCGGGGCGAGGGGGTCGCGCTGCTGGACACCGCGACGATCCTCGACCACGACGACCACCGCGCGCGGGCGCAGGTGGCCGGCACGGCGAGCGATCTGCTGCTGGCGCTGATGGGCCGGATCAGCTTCGACGCGTTGGACGTGGCGGGCGAGCGCGGCCTGCTGGACGGTCTGCGGGTCGGCTGAGGCCGGCGCGGGTTCGGGCCGGCGGCGCGCGTCGACGGGCGACTCGGCGAGCGGCGATTACGGGCGGAGAGGGGCGGTAACGGCCCCTCTCCTCCTTTTTCGGTTGCCTGAGAGCGCTCTCTTGACAAGGTCCGGACCCTCCACCACGCTGTCCGTGAGAGCGCTCTCTTAGTTCCGGAACCGTCTTCCACCACCCGTTTCGACGACCCCGAGAGGTCAGGACAGCATGCTCACCTTCACGCGCCGTCGCCTGGCGGCGGTGGCCCTGGTCGCCGCCACCGCGCTGCTCGGCACCACCGCCTGCGGAGGCGGCGACGACGAGGCCGCCTCCGACGGGCCGATAACGCTCACCGTCGACGTCTTCGGCCAGTTCGGCTACGCGGATCTCTATCAGGAGTACATGGCCAGCCACCCCGGCGTGAAGATCGTCGAGCGGGGCACCGGCGGCAACCTCGACGAGTACTCCCCGAAGCTCACCCAGTGGCTCGCCGCTGGCAAGGGCGCCGGCGACGTGGTCGCCATCGAGGAGGGCCTGCTCGTCGAGTACAAGGCCAACCCGCAGAACTTCGTCAACCTGCTCGACCACGGCGCGGCCGACCTGAAGGGCAACTTCCTCGACTGGAAGTGGAACCAGGGCCTCACCGCCGACGGCAAGCAGCTCATCGGCCTCGGCACTGACGTCGGCGGCATGGCCATGTGCTACCGCACCGACCTGTTCGCCAAGGCCGGCCTGCCCACCGACCGGGAGGCGGTGTCCAAGCTCTGGCCCACCTGGCAGGACTACATCAAGGTCGGCGAGCAGTTCACCGCGAAGAAGACCGGCGCCTCGTTCCTGGACGCCGCCACGAACACGTTCAACACGATCCTGCTCCAGACCGCCGGCAACTCCAACGGCTACAGCTACTACGACACCGACAACAAGCTGGTCGTGGGCAGCAACCCGGCGGTGAAGCAGGCGTACGACACCACGATGGACATCATCGACTCGGGCCTGTCCGGCAAGTACGGCTCGTGGTCCGAGGAGTGGGTGTCGGCGTTCAAGCAGTCGAAGTTCGCCACCATCGCCTGCCCGGCCTGGATGACCGGCGTGATCGAGGGCAACGCCGGCGCGGGCGCCAAGGGCAAGTGGGACATCGCCCAGATCCCCGGCAATGGCGGCAACTGGGGCGGCTCGTTCCTGGCCGTGCCGAAGCAGAGCAAGCACCAGGCCGAGGCGATCGAGCTGGCCAAGTTCCTGACCAGCGCCAAGGGTCAGATCGGCGCGTTCAAGGCGAAGGGTCCCCTGCCCTCTTCGCCGCAGGCGCTGGAGGACGCGGCGATCCTGGACTCGAAGAACGCCTACTTCTCCGAGGCGCCGGTCGGGAAGATCTTCGCCGAGGGCGCCAAGAGCCTGAAGCCGGTCTACATGGGCCCGAAGAACCAGGCCGTCCGCACCGAGGTCGAGAACGCCGTCCGCAGCGTGGAGCTGGGTAAGCGCTCGCCGGAACAGGGCTGGACCGACGCGGTCGCCAACGCCGAGAAGGCCGCCGCCAAGTAACCCGAGCAGCGCGTGCGGGCGGTCCCGGCAACGGGTGCCGCCCGCACGGCGGAAAGGAGTCCCGGGTCATGGCCGTCCAGCTCGACGCCCGCCCGCCGGTCGCACCGGCACCCCGCCCCACCCGTCCCGGCCTGGGCAACCGGCTTAGCCGGTTCGACACCAAGTACTCGCCGTACCTGTTCATCGCCCCGTTCTTCCTGCTCTTCGGCGTCTTCGGGGCGTACCCGCTGGCGTACACGTTCTGGGTCTCGCTGCACGACTGGGACCTGCTCGGCGCCGAGCACCCGTTCATCGGCTTCGACAACTACACCCAGCTGCTCGCCGACTCGGACTTCTGGCACTCGGTGGTCAACACGCTGGGCATCTTCGTGATCTCCACGGTGCCCCAGCTGCTCGCCGCGCTCTGGCTGGCCAACCTGCTCAACCGGCAGCTCCGCGCCCGTACCACCTGGCGGATGGCGGTGCTGATCCCGAACGTCACGTCGACGGCCGCGGTGGCGATCGTGTTCGCGGTCCTGTTCGGCCGCGAGTTCGGCATGATCAACTGGCTGCTCGACCAGGTCGGCGTCAGCGCGATCGACTGGAAGGCGAACCGGTTCGCCGCCTGGGTCGCCATCTCCAGCATGGTCGACTGGCGCTGGACCGGCTACAACGCGCTGATCTTCCTGGCCGCCATGCAGGCCATCCCCCGCGACCTGTACGAGTCGGCGGCCATCGACGGCGCCGGCCGCGCCCGGCAGTTCTGGTCCATCACCGTGCCCCTGCTCAAGCCGACGATCATCTTCGCGGTCATCATCTCCACCATCGGCGGTCTCCAGCTCTTCACCGAGCCCCGGATGTTCAACTCCGGCACCAACGCGATCCGCGGCGGGCCGCTGCGGGAGTCGCAGACCGTGACCATGTACATGTTCGAGAACGCGTTCGCGCCGCACTACAACTTCGGCTACGGCTCGGCGGTGGCCTGGCTGCTGTTCGCGCTCATCGCTGTGGTCGCGGCGATAAACGTCCTGCTCCTGCGCCGGCTCGGCGGCGGCTCCCGCAAGGAGGTCTCCCGATGACCCGCCTCTGGTCGGCAAGCCGGCTCACCTATCTGGCGCTGACGCTCTCGGCCGTCCTGTCGATCTTCCCGATCTACTGGATGTTCGTGGTCGCCAGCCGGACCAGCGACACGATGGGCCAGGTGCCGCCGCCGCTCACCCCCGGCGGCAACCTCGGCGCCAACATCGCCCGGCTGTTCGACAACACCGACGCGTACTTCCTGACCGGCCTGATCAACTCGGCGATCGTGGCCACCACCGTCACGATCTCGGTGGTGTTCTTCTCCACGCTGGCCGGGTTCGCGTTCGCCAAGCTGCGCTTCCGCGGGCGCAACGCGCTGCTGCTGGTCATCGTCGCCACCATGATGGTCCCCACCCAGCTCGGCGTGATCCCGCTCTACCTGCTGATGACGAAGCTGAACTGGAACGACCGGCTGCCCGCCGTGATCGTGCCGGCGCTGGTCACCGGCTTCGGCGTGTTCATGATGCGCCAGTACGCGGGTCAGGCGGTCAGCACCGAACTGATCGAGGCGGCCCGGATGGACGGCTGCAACACCGCCCGGATCTACTGGAACGTGGTGCTGCCCGCGCTGCGTCCGGCCGCCGCCGTGCTCGGCCTGCTCACGTTCATGACCACCTGGAACGACTTCCTGTGGCCGTACGCGGTGCTGAACGACCCGGAGAACCCGACGGTGCAGCTGTCGCTGCGGGCCCTCTCCGACGGGTACTACCAGGACATGTCGCAGGTGTTCACCGGCACGGCCATCGCCACGCTGCCGCTGCTGCTGGTGTTCATCGTCTTCGGCCGCCAGATCATCGGCGGCATCATGGAAGGTGCGGTCAAGGCATGAGCAACGTCCGATTCCCGGAGGGCTTCGTCTGGGGCGGGGCCACCGCCGCGTACCAGATCGAGGGCGCCGCCCGCGAGGACGGTCGCGGCCCGTCGATCTGGGACACCTTCAGCCGTACGCCGGGCGCCGTGTTCGCCGGCCACACCGGCGACGTGGCCTGCGACCACTACCACCGGTACGCCGAGGACGTCGCGCTGATGGCCGAGCTGGGGCTGCGGGCGTACCGGTTCTCGGTGTCCTGGCCCCGGATCCGGCCCGACGGCACCGGCCCGGTCGAGCCGCGCGGTCTGGACTTCTACGACCGGCTGACCGACACGCTGCTGGCCGCCGGCCTCGACCCGATCGTCACGCTCTACCACTGGGATCTGCCGCAGGCGCTGGAGGACCGCGGCGGCTGGACCGTCCGGGAGACCGCCGAGCACTTCGCCGAGTACGCGCTCGCCGTGCACGGCCGCCTCGGCGACCGGGTCCGCACCTGGACCACGCTCAACGAGCCGTGGTGCTCGGCCTACCTCGGGTACGGCTCCGGGGTGCACGCGCCGGGGCGGCGGGACGCCGGTGACGCGTTCCGGGCCGTACACCATCTGCTGCTCGGCCACGGCCTGGCGGCGCGGGCGCTGCGCGCGGCGGGCGTGGAGACGCTGGGGATCACGCTCAACCTGGCCGACGTGCAGCCGGCGGACGCCACGAGCGCCGCCGACGCCGAGGCGGTCAAGCTCGTCGACGGCCTGCACAACCGGATCTTCCTGGACCCGCTCACCGGCGCCGGCTACCCGGCGGACGTGCTGGCCCACGTCAGCCGGATGGTCGCGCCGGACTTCGTGCGGGACGGGGACGAGAAGCTGATCGCCGCGCCGCTCGACCTGCTCGGCCTGAACTACTACGCGCCCACCTACGTGGCCGGGCGGGCGGGCGGCGCGGGCGGTGACGCGTGGCCGGGCACCGCCGGAACCGTCGAGTTCCTGCCGCCGGCCGGGCCGCTCACCGACATGGGCTGGTCGATCGAGCCGGCCGGGCTCACCCGGCTGCTGGAACGGGTGGCCGCCGACTACCCCGGGCTGCCCCTGGTGATCACCGAGAACGGCGGGGCGTTTCCGGACACCGACGTCGACGAGCAGGGCGGCGTGGCCGACGCCGACCGGGTCGCCTACCTCGACGGGCACCTGCGCGCCGCGCACGAAGCGATCGCCCGCGGCGTGGACCTGCGCGGTTATCTCGTATGGTCGGTGCTGGACAACTTCGAATGGGCCGAGGGTTACCGGAAGCGGTTCGGGATCGTCCACGTCGACTACCTGACCCAGCGGCGCACACCCAAGCGCAGTGCCCGCTGGTACCAGGAGGTGATCGCCCGGAACGGGCTGTGACGAGGTGGTGGTTACGGGGATGACGACGGCGCAGCGACCGACCCTGGAGGCGGTGGCCCGGCTGGCCGGCGTGTCCCGGGCCACCGTCTCCCGGGTGGTGAACGGCTCGACCACAGTCGCCGAGCCGATCCGGCAGGCGGTGCGACGGGCGGTCGAGGAACTCGGGTACGTCCCGAACCTCGCCGCCCGCAGCCTGGTCACCCAGCGGACCGACTCGGTCGCGCTGGTGCTGCCCGAGGCGGCCACCCGGGTCTTCTCCGACGACCAGGTGTTCCCGGGCATCATCCGCGGCGCGGCGCAGGAGCTGGAGGCGGCGGACAAGCAGCTCGTGCTGATGCTCGCCGGCTCACCGGCCGGGCACGAACGCGTCGAGCGCTACACCACCGGCCGGCACGTCGACGGGGTGCTGTTCGCCTCGCTGCACGGCGAGGACCCGCTGCCCGGCCGGCTGGCCCGCCTCGGCATCCCGGTGGTGTGCAGCGGACGCCCGCTCGACGGCGCCGACGTCCCGTACGTGGACGTCGACCACACCGGCGGCGTCAGCACGGCGGTCCAGCACCTGATCGCCGGCGGGCGGCGCCGGATCGCCACCATCGCCGGGCCGCAGGACATGGTCGCCGGCATCGAACGGCTGATCGGCTACCGCAACGCGATCAGCGAGGCCGGGCTGCCGGAGCTGGTCGCGTACGGCGACTTCACCCGGGAGTCCGGCACCGCCGCGATGCGCGAACTGCTCGCCGCCGACCCGGAACTGGACGCCGTGTTCGCCGCCTCCGACCTGATGGCGCACGCCGCCCTGCGGACGCTGCGGGAGGCCGGGCGGCGGGTGCCCGAGGACGTGGCGGTGATCGGGTTCGACGACATCGAGACGGCCGCGTACACCGAGCCGCCGCTGACCACGGTGCGGCAGCCGATAGTGGAGCTGGGCCGGTCGATGACCCGGCAGCTGCTGCGCATCGCGGCGGGCGAGCAGGTCGAGCAGGCGCTGATGCTGCCCACGGAACTGGTGCTGCGCGAGTCCGCATAAGGAAGGGCCCCCTCTTAACGCCTCAGGTAGAGAAGGGGGCCCTTCTTAACAGCCCGCCCGGTGACAACCCGCCGCGCGTTAACCGGTCGCGGCGCGGGCGGCGGCGGGTCTAGGGTCCGCCGGGTGAGTGGAGCCGAGATCCGTCCCGCCCGTGCCGACGACGCGCCCGCAGTGGTGGCGTTACGCGCGCTCGTCTATCCGTACCTGGTGCGGGGCGTCGAGTCGACCCGCCGCATGATCACCGAACCACCACCCGGCGAGGACTGGGCCGGCTGGGTCGCCGAGGCGGACGGGCAGATCGTCGGCTGGGTGTCGGCGTACCGCAACACGCAGACCTCGACACCGGGCGTGGGCGAGATGGCCCTGCTGCACGTGCATCCGGAGCACCGCCGCCGGGGCACCGGCACCGCGTTGTTCGACACCGCGCTCGGTCACCTGCGGACGCTCGGGACCACAAGGGTGCTCACCCACGCGCGTACCGAGTCGCTGCCGTTCGCGCAGCGGCACGGCTTCACAGCCAGCCGGGAGCTGCGCTACTCGGCGCTCGACCTGACCACCGCCCCGCCGATGCCGCAGGCGCCGCCGGGCGTACGGCTGGTGTCCGCCGCCGGGCTCGACCCGCGCCTCGTGCACCGGGTCGACGCGGAGGCGTCCCGGGACGAGCCGGGCGACGTGCCGACGGACTCGCTGGACTTCGAGCTGTGGCTGCACGAGTGCTGGGACAACCCGGGGCTGGACCGGGAGGCCAGCACGCTCGCCGAGGTGGACGGCGAACTCGTAGCGCTGAGCCTGGTGAAGCGGGACGGCGACCGGATGTGGTCGGACTTCACCGGCACGCTGCCCGCGTACCGGGGGCGCGGGCTGGCCCGGCTGACCAAGCAGGCCGCGCTGCACGCCGCCGCCGCGCGCGGCGTACGCACCGCGTACACCTCGAACGACGAGGCGAACGCGCCGATGCTGGCGGTCAACGAGCGGCTCGGCTACCGGCCGGTGGACAGCCAGTGGTCGTGCCGGCGCACGCTCAGCTGAGCCCGGCGGCCACCCGCACCGCTGTGGCGTACGTGTCGGCGCCGAACAGCACCAGCCGGGCCTCGGTGACGTGCTCCGGGGTGGCCGCGTGCAGCACTGTCAGCGCCTGCGCCACCGCGTCGTCGATCGGCCAGCCGTAGATCCCGGCGGAGATCAGCGGGAACGCGATCCGGGTCGCGCCCAGCCCGTCGGCGACCCGCAGGCTGTTGGCGTAGCAGTCGCGCAGCAGCGCCGACCGGTCCTCGCCCGGCGAGAAGACCGGCCCGACCGTGTGCACCACCCAGCGCGCGGGCAGGTTGCCGGCGGTGGTGGCGACCGCCTGGCCGGTGGGCAGCCCGCGCCCGTACCGGGAGGCGCGCAACGCCCGGCACTCCTCCAGGATCGCCGGGCCGCCGCGCCGGTGGATCGCGCCGTCCACGCCCCCGCCGCCGAGCAGCGACGAGTTGGCGGCGTTGACTATCGCGTCGACCTGCTGCGCGGTGATGTCGCCCTCGATCAGGACGGTGTCCATCTCAGCTCTCCTCGATGGGCTGGCCCAGCGACCGGCGGGCCAGCAGCGCGGCGCCGGCGACGGCGGCCGGCATGACCAGCACCGCGCCGAGCGGAATCAGGAAGCACAGGAAGACCGCCACCCCGAAGCCGAGCGCCGTCGGCCGGTCGGCCCGCAGCCGCACCCGCCGGTCCGGCAGCCGCATCCCGCGCCGGTAGAACGGCGCGCCGACCAGCTCCAACGCCAGGAACCAGCCACCCACCAGGGCGCCGACCACCGGGACCACCGTCTGTCCCACCACCGGGATGAAACCGGCGGCGAACAGGGGTACGCCGATCAGCGCGGACAGCGCCACCAGGCGCAGCGAGTCGGCGAGGCTACGTCGCAGCGAGGACCAGAACGGCACGTCGACGGCGCCCGGGGTGCCGCCGAGCCGGTTCTCGACCCGCTCCGAGATCGCCTCGTAGAACGGGTCACCGATGACCAGCGTGACGGCGGTGAACGTGAGCACCCCGACGAGCCCGGCGACCCCGACCACCGCCAGTCCGGCGGCGACCCGCAGCAGCCCGCGCCACGGCGACGACCAGTCGTCGGCGAACGGGGTGAGCCAGCCCGCCAGGTCGTCCACGAAGTAGAGCAGCGTGGCGAACAGCGCCACGTAGAGCACACCGGTGATCAGCGCCGGGATCACGCCGAGCAGCATCAGCTTCGGGCTGCGGACGTACATGCCGAAGCCGCGCAGCAGCAGCCCGGCGCCGCCGAGGAAGCGGGTGGCCGCGCCGGTGACGGGCGCGACGGTACGGGAGGCGTTCACGACGGCACAGCCTAATCTGCCGGTGCACCACAATGGGCCTGTGCGTGCGTCCCGGCTGATCTCGCTTGTGCTGCTGCTCCAGTCCCGGGAGACGATGACCGCCGCCGAGCTGGCCCGCGAGCTGGAGGTGTCCGAGCGGACCGTCTACCGGGACGTGCTGGCGCTGTCCGCGGCCGGTGTCCCGGTGTACGCGGACCGGGGCCGGGCCGGCGGCTACCGGCTGCTCGGCGGCTACCGGACCCGGCTGACCGGGTTGAGCCGGGACGAGGCCGAGGCGCTGTTCCTGGCCGGGCTGCCCGGACCGGCCGGGGACATGGGACTGGCCGACTCGGTGGCCGCCGCCGAGCTGAAGGTGCTGGCCGCGTTGCCGCCGAGCCTGCGGGACGCGCCCGCGCGTACCGGGCAGCGGTTCCACCTGGACGTGCCCGGCTGGTTCCGGGAGACCCCCGCGCCGCCGACACTCGCCGAGCTGGCCCGGGCGGTATGGCGGGATCTGATGGTCGAGCTGCGCTACCGGCGCGGGGACCGGGAGGTGACCCGCACGCTGGCGCCGTACGGGCTGGTGCTGAAGAACGGGGTCTGGTACCTGGTCGGCCGGGTCGGCGACGCCTGGCGGACGTACCGGGTGGACCGGGTGGTGGCGGTCGAGGTGAGCGCCGACGGCTTCGACCGGGACGAGGGTTTCGACCTCGGGGCGTACTGGCGGGAGCAGGCCGGCGCGTTCCTGCGGGAGCTGCTGCGGGAACGGGTGACGGTGCGGCTCGGCCCGACCGGGCTGCGGGCGCTGCGGCGCCTGGTGGACGCGCCGTTCGTCTACACCGAGGCGGTCGACGCGGCCGGGCCGCCGGACGAGCAGGGCCGGCTGGTGTTGCGGCTGCCTGTCGAGTCGGTGGACGTCGCGTACAGCCAGCTGCTGGCGCTCGGCCCGGAGGTGGAGGTGCTGGCGCCGCCGCGGCTGCGGGCACGCTTCGCCGAGGCGACCCGCCGCGCGGCGGCGCTCTACACCGATCCGCCGTCGGGTCAGCGGTAGCCGTCGGGGTCGGCCGGCTTGCCCGGCTTGACCACCTCCTCGTAGTAGCGGGCCCAGTGCGGGCGGCTGCCGTCGACGTCGGTGAAGCCGTACACCTGGGCCAGGCCGCCGCTGTCGAGGGACTGCCCGTTCCAGCGGGCCCGGTCCGGGTCGGCGGCCAGGGCTGCCACCGCGCGCCCGACGAGCGCCGGCGTCTCCGACATGACGAAGTGCGGCTCGGTCTCGGCGGCGTCGCGCCAGGTGGCCTCGGTGACGCCGTAGTGTTCGAGCATCGCCTCCGAGCGCAGCCAGCCAGGGGTGAGCGAGACGGCGGTGCAGCCGTGCGGGGCCAGCTCGTGCGCCTGGCTGAAGCCGAGCCGGTTCACCGAGACCTTGGCCAGGTCGTAGAAGACCGACAGGCGGTACTCCCGGTCGTTGTGCTCCTTGGTGCCGTCGCCGACCTCGACCACCAGGCCGCCGGGCTTGCGGATCAGCAGCGGCAACGCGAAGTGGCTGGTGATGATGTGCGTGTCGACGGCCAGCCGCAGCGTGCGGAAACCGGCGTCGAGCGGCTGCTCCCAGACCGGCTTCTCCCAGGTGATCAGCGGGTCCGCACCCCAGACGTCGTTCACCAGCACGTCGAGGCGGCCCTGCTCGGCGTCGATCCGCTCGACCAGGCCGCGTACCTGCTCGGGGTCGAGGTGGTCGACGGCGACGGCGATCCCGGTGCCCCCGGCGGCGGTGACCAGCTCGGCGGTCTCCTCGATGGTCTCCGGCCGGTCCATCTCGGAGCGGCGCTCGCGGGTGGTGCGGCCGGTGGCGTAGACGGTGGCCCCGGCGGCGCCGAGCTGCACGGCGATCTGCCGGCCGGCGCCCCGGGTCGCGCCCGCGACGAGCGCGACAGTTCCGGTCAGTGGTGAGTTCATGGGATCACCGTGTCACCGATACCTGACAGCGGAAGTCCGGTTTCCTGAGAGAACCGGATGGGCGATCATCACCGGTATGCACCTGCTGCTGTCCGGGATCGTCGGCTCGGTCGCGTACGGGCTGGCCGGACCCGGCTCGGACACCGACCGGATCGGCGTGTTCGCCGCGCCCACAGTCGCGTTCCACGGCCTGCGCCCGCCCCGCGAGTCGGTCGTGACCACCGAGCCGGACGTCACGCTGCACGAGGCGCGCAAGTACGCGCTGCTGGCGCTGAGCGGCAACCCGACCGCCACCGAGCTGATGTGGCTGCCCGACGACTGCTACGAGACCCGGACCGGGTTCGGCGAGGAGCTGATCGCCGTCCGGTCGGCGTTCCTCAGCGCGCCGCGGGTCCGCGACGCCTACCTCGGGTACGCCGCGCAGCAGTTCCGCAAGCTCGCCAGCCGGACCGCCGACGCCGGTGGGCTGCGGCGCTCGGCGAAGCACGCCCGGCACCTGGCCCGGCTGCTGCACCAGGGCCGGACGCTGTACGCCGCGGGCGTCCTGGAGATCCGCCTCGCCGACCCGGACTGGTTCCGCGCGTTCGGCGAACGGGTCGCCGGAGGCGCGCTGGACGAGGCGCAGGCCCTGGTGGCCGACGCCGAGGCCGAGTTCGACCGGATCCGCTCGCCGCTTCCGGAGCGCCCGGACGAGGAGACGGTGGAACGCTGGCTGCTCGGCGTCCGGGCGGCTCACCTGCCGCGCTGACCGGACGCGTCAGTCAGTCCGCCAGGCGCACGCGTACCCGGCGGTTGGCCCGCCCCTTGCTCTCCACCTTGACCACCTGGACCTTGCCGATCTGCGCGGTGGAGGCGACGTGCGTGCCGCCGTCGGCCTGCACGTCCAGCCCCACGATGTCGACGATCCGCACCTCCTGCTCCTCCGGCGGGATCAGGTTCGACTGGGTACGGATGATGTCCGGCAGCGCGAGCGCCTCGGCGCGCGGCAGCACCCGCACCGCCACCGACCGGTCGGCGGCCACCTCGGCGTTCACCAGCTCCTCGATGCGGGCCTTGAAGTCCGGCGGCACCTCGGGCAGGTTGAAGTCCATCCGGGCCTCGCCCGGCTCCATGTTGCCGCCGGTCACGAGCGCGCCGAAGTCACGGAACACCACGCCGCAGAGCACGTGCAGCCCGGAGTGGGTACGCATCAGCATGGTCCGGCGGGCGTCCTCCACCGCGCCGGCGACCTCGGTGCCGACCGGCGGCACCGGGTCCCCCTCGGCCGGGATCAGCCACAGGTCGTCGCCCTTGCGGGTGCCGACGATGCGGGTCTGTGCGCCCTGCCAGAGCAGCACCCCGTGATCCGGCGGCTGCCCGCCGCCACCCGGGTAGAACGCGGACCGGTCCAGCACGATGCCCTGCTCGGGATCGGCCGCCAGCACCCGGCACGTCCACTCGCGCAGGGTCGGGTCGGCGAGGTCGAGCCGGTGCGTACGGCCGTGGTGTGTGACGCCCATGGACGGCGACGTTACCCGTTCAGGAACTCCGAGACGCGCCCCCGCAGGTCGGCGCGTTCGGTCCAGAGCACGCCGGGCCGGTCGTACACGTGCAGTGTGGCGTTCGGCAGCGCGGCGGCGAGCCGTTCGGCGACGGCGACCGGGTGCAGGTCGTCGTCGGCGGCGGCGATGACCAGTGCCGGCGCGGTGACCGCGGCGAGCGACCCGGCGTCGTCGAGCGGGGCCTGCCCGGGCAGGTCGGCCAGCCCCGGCGCGAGCCCGTCGCGCAGCAACTGGTCGAGCCGCTGCCGCAGATAGGCCCAGCCGGCCGGCGTGTTGCGCACCGACGGCGGCAGCTCCAGCGACACCACGTCGGCCAGCGCCGAGGCGTCGCCCTCGGCCACCGCGTCGAGCAGGCCGGTGAGCCGGGCCCGCGCCACCTCGCCACGCGGCGTGTCCAGCACGGCGGGCAGGAAGAAGACGAGCCGTTCGAAGCGGCCCGGGCTCTCCGCGAGCAGCCGGCAGAGCGCGCCCGCGCCGAGGCTGGCGCCGAACGCCCTGGTCGCGCCGCCCAGGTCCGCGATCGCGCGCAGGTCACGGGCGAGATCCAGATAGCTCCACGGGCCGGGCGGGGAATCGGAGCGGCCGTGCCCACGGAACTGGAAGAAGATGCGCCGGCCGGCGACGCCGCTGCCGAACGGGCGGGTGGTGGCGATGCCGTTGCCCAGCCCGTGCGCGAACACTGTCACCGGCTCACCGGTGCCGGTGACCAGGCGCTCCAGGCTCACGCCGTGCGGCGTGGCGACCAGCTCCGTCTCCGGCTCGGGCAGCGCAGGCCGCCCGGTCCGGGGCGCGCCGGGACCCGGCCCCCAGGTGCGGGGACCGCCGTCCGGCGGCGGAGGCCAGCGGAAACCTCTCACCAGGACCCTCGGCCGCCGTGCAGGTCCCGCAGGCCGGGCCGCACGTCGAGCAGGTAGATGAGACCGGCCGCGATGCCGATCAGTCCGAAGAGGCTGATCGGGCCGAAGCCGAGCAGGGTCAACAGCAGGCAGACCGCCAGGATGGCGACCCAGCCGCCCTTGGGCAGCGTGCCGATCGCGGCGAATCCGTCGCCGCGCTGGGTGACCGCGTGCACCAGCGCCACGCCCTGAACGACCAGGGCGAAGACGAGCAGGATCAGCTGGATCACGTCTTGGATTGCGAACGCGAAGATCGGCGCGGCGATGGCCATGGGGGCAAGCTTATGCCGAGACCCCGGAAACGTCCGACAGGACGTTGTCCGGGGTCCCGGTGGTGCAACGGATCACTCGGCGGCCGGGCGGGTCCGCTTCGTGGTCTTCGGCAGCTTCGCCGACGGGGTGACCGGCTTGGCGGCCTTGGTCGCGGTCGTCTTGGCGACGGCCTTGGTCGCGGTCGCCTTGGTGGCCCGGGTCCGCTTCACAGCGGCCGGCTTGGCGGCCACCGCCTCGGCCACCTCGGCCGGGCTGGGCACCTCGGTCGTCGCGGCGGCGGTCTCCGGCTTCGGGGTGATCTCGGCCTTCGGGGTTACCTCGGTGCCGGTCGCCTCGGTGGCCTCGATGTCGGCGTTCACCGTGTCGGCGGCCTCTAGCACACCGGCGCCGACGACCCGCTCGCCACGGGCGACCAGCTCCGCGTACGCGGCCAGGGCGCGCTCCTGCGCGGCGTGCGCACCGGCCACCACGACGGCGGCGTTGCGGGTGGCGGCCTCACGCAGCTTGTCCAGGTTCGCGGCCTCGCGGAGCTTCTCCAGGTTGGCGGCCTCGCGCAGCTGGTCGAGCTCGGCGGCGACGGCCCGCTCGCGCAACCCGGTGGCGGTCTGGTTGGCGGTCTTCAGCGTCTCGGTGGCCTTCTGGCGCAGCTCGAAACCGGTCACGACGGCCTTGCCGCCGAGGTCGGCGACGACCCGGGTGCCGAGGCCGCTGACCACGGTGGGCAGCTTGCGCAGCTGCTCCAGGGCCAGCTCACCGGCGCCGGCGGCGGCGTAGAGGGGTGCGGGGATGCGGTTGGTCTTCGGCTGGGTGGTCATGACTGCTCCTCCTCGGCCGCACCGGCGGCCTTCCGTGCCGCCCGGCGGGCGGTCGTGTGCTCAGGGGCGGCGGTGGTCGGCGCGGGCGCGGCGCCCGCTTCGGTGACGGCTACCGATTCGAGGACCGCCTCGGTCGGTGTGCCCTCCGGCGTGACGGGACCGGTGGCGGCCGCGGCGACTGTCGCCGGAGCCTCGGGCGCGGTGGCCGGCTCCGCCGGGACGGCCGGCTCGGCCGTTTCCGTCGTCGCGGCTGCCTCGGTCGTCGCGGCTGCCTCGGTCGCCTCGGCTGCCTCGGTCGCCTCGGCCAGGCGCGCGTTCTCGCGCCGGAACGTCTCGTAGATCTGGGTGAGCGACTGCTTCTGGGCCATGGTCAGCTCGGGATCGACAGCGATCGCCGCGAGCACGCCCTGGCCCTCCTTGTCGTCCAGCAGCCCGGCCCGCAGGTACATCGCCGGGGTGGAGACGCGCAGCGCGCTCGCGAGCTGCTGAAGCACCTCGGCGCTCGGCTTGCGCAGCCCTCGCTCGATCTGGCTCAGGTAGGGATTGCTGACACCCGCCTGCTCGGCGAGCTGGCGCAGTGAGATCTTCGCGTTGCGCCGCAGGTCGCGAATGAACCCGCCGACATCGGGAAGGTCCTTGCTGGTGGCCATGACTCAACGCTAGCTCGGGCTGCTAGCTCCTGCAAGCAAAACGCTAACCAGAGTTAGCAGGGTCACCAATGGCGGTTGCGGAGCCCATGTCCGGTCCGTACCGTTCTTCCCCGTGACCAAGATCGAGATCAACGGCGCGCGGCTCGCGTACGACGAGAGCGGCACCGGAACCCCGGTGGTACTGCTGCACGCCGGCATCGCCGACCGGCGGATGTGGCGCGGGCAGATCCCCGCACTCGCCCAACGGCACCGGGTCATCGCCCTGGACCTGCGCGGCTACGGCGATTCGGAACTGCCGCCCACGCCGTTCACCCACCACGACGACGTGATCGGGCTGCTCGACGCGCTGGACATCGAGCGGGCCGCGCTCGTCGGCTGCTCGTTCGGCGGCCGCGTCGCGGTGGACGCCGCGCTCGCCCGCCCGGAGCGGATCTCGGCGCTGGCGCTCTTCGGCGCGCCGGTCTCCGGCAACGAGTGGTCCGAGGAGACCGAGCAGCTCTGGGAGGAACTGATCGGCGACGTGGACCCGGAGGACTTCGCCGCCACCGCCGCCGGCGAGGTGCGGTTCTGGGTGGTCGGCCCGACCCGCCGCCCGGAGGACGTCGACCCGGAGCTGATCCGGTTCGCCGAGGAGATGGACCGCCGGGCGCTCGCAGCCGAGCAGGCGCTGAGCGCGATCGACGTCGGCGAGCTGGACCCGCCGGCGATCGACCGGCTGGGCGAGCTGCGCGTACCGGTGCTGGTCGGCACCGGCGCCGACGACCTGGCCGACATCCGCCGCCTGGCCGACCGCATCGCCGACGAGGCCCCCCACGGCGTACGCATGCCCGACGTCCCCGACGCGGCCCACCTGCTCCCCCTGGAGCGCCCCACCGAGACCAACACCGCCCTCCTGCCCTTCCTCCCCTGACCCCCACCCCGCCCTCCCTCGCCCGAGCCCTCGCCCTCACCCTCACCCGCCCGAGGCCCCGCCGATCTTGCACCCTCCGCCCCGACAAACAGGGCATTACGGGCACACCTGGGGCCGAAGCTGCAAGATCGCCGAGGCGAGGCGGGCGCGGGATGGCGCGGTGCGGGTGGGGCGGGCGCGAGGCCCTCGCCGATCTTGCACTTGCTGCCCGGGCAAACGGGGCATTACCGGCGCACCCGGGGCCGAAAGTGCAAGATCGCCGAGGCGAGACGGCGCGGGGTGGGTAAGGGGGTTACCAGAGGGGGCGGGTTGCGCCTACGGGGAGGCCGCCGCCCAGCACGGGGGTTTCGGCGTACTCGGTGAGGATCGGCGCGCGGACGTCCAGGCGGGACAGCGCCGAGGCGAGGACGGGCATGCGGGCCCTGGCCGCGCCGTCGTCGATCTTCAGTGCGACCGCGCCGACCCCCGGGACCGCCGCCGCGATCACGCCCTCCGCGCCGATCTTGGCGAGCAGACCTGGTACGCCGCGCATCAGCCGCGTGTCGTCGGCCTGGGTCCCGCCGACCATCTCCGGGTACGTCCGCATCGCGTCCGCCACGGTCCGCTCGACGGTGCCCGGCTCGGCGTCGACCAGCCGCTGGAATGCGCGCGCCAGCCCGGTGAGCGAGACGGCAAGCACCGGCGCGCCGCACCCGTCCACCCCGACAGCCGCTGCCCGCTCGCCGGTGAACTCCTCGATCGTGGCGGTCAGCCGCTGCTGGAGCGGGTGCTCGGGCCGCCAGTAGCCGTCCAGCGGCCAGCCGGCGGCCAGGCAGGTGCGCAGCATGCCGGCGTGCTTGCCGGAGCAGTTCATCAGCACCCGGGACGGACCGCCGCCGGCACGCAGCACCGCCTCCCGGGCGGCCTCGCCGACCGGCAGGTCGGGCGGGCAGTGCAGCGCGTCCCCGGTCAGCCCGGCGTCGCGCAGCAGCGTGGTGACCCGCTCGACGTGGAACTCCTCACCGGCGTGACTGGCCGCGACGAGCGCCACGTCGGCCGGGTCGGTGAGCGGCAGACCGGCCCGCAGCATCCCGATCGCCTGCATCGGCTTGTTTGACGAGCGGGGAAAGATCGGCGAGGTGACGTCTCCGGCTCCGGCGACAGGCGCTCCGGTGTCGAGCACCACCACGGAACCCCGGTGGACGCCTTCCACGAAGCCGGACCGGACCACCTCGGCGAGCGGCACGCCGCCCTCGTACGTCTTTCCCACGTTATGGACCGTACCGATGGGGTGGGCCCGGCCGGCGGCGGGGTGACCTGCGGCGTCGTCCGGGGCCGTACATGGCCGCCGGCCGGTGCGCCGCTTACCGGGCGGCGGCCGGGAGACCGAGCAGCGTACGGGCCTCGGCGGTGCTCAGCGGGGGCCGCTGGGCGAGCTGGGCGAAGCCGACGGCCCGCGCGACGAGCTGCATGTTGGACTCCACCGGGCGGCCCTTGGCGTACGTGACCGTGTCCTCCATGCCGACGCGCAGGTGACCGCCGGTCGACAGCGAGGCCATCATCACCGGGATGGTGCTGCGCCCGATGCCGGTGGCCGAGAACGTGGTGCCCTCGGGCAGGTCGCGCAGCATCTGCTGGGCCGCCACCAGGGTCGCCGTGGTGCCCGGCATGCCGCCCGGCACACCCATCACGAAGTCGACGTGCACGTGCCCGCCGTGCGGCAGGCCGTACTTGCCGAGCAGCCGCTGCAACGCGGTGAGGTGGCCCAGGTCGAAGATCTCGTACTCGGGTACGACGCCCCGCTCCTGCATCCGGGTGTGCAGGTCGACGATGAACTCCCACCGGTTGAGGAACACGTCGTCGCCGAAGTTGACGGTGCCCATGGTGCAGGAGGCCATGTCCGGCCCGGCGTCGAGCACGGCGAGCCGGGCGGACTCCGGGTCGGTCACCGCGCCGCCGGAGGAGAGCTGCACGATCAGGTCGGTGTTCTCCCGCAGCGCCGCCACGGTGTCCCGCAGCCGCCCCTGGTCGAGGGTGGGCCGCGCGTCGTCGTCGCGGATGTGGACGTGGATCACGGCGGCGCCGAGCGCCTCGCACTCCTTGGCGGTCAGCAGCAGCTCGTCCAGCGTGACCGGCAGCGCCGGCACCTCCGCCTTCGCCGACTCCGCGCCGGTGGGGGCAACCGTGATCAACGTCCCTGTCGTCATGCCCCGGATCCTAGACCGGCGCCCGACACCGGGTCGACCGGAGGATTTCCGGCGTGAGCGGTGTTAAGAAGGGACCCTTCCTCTACCGGAGGCGTTAATAGGGGGCCCTTCCTTACACGTCAACCGCGGCGGCGGTCTCGCCCACCAGCAGGCGGGCGTCGTCGGGCGTGTTGCGCTTCACCACCGCCAGCGCGACCTGGCCCAGCTCGTAATGCTGCACGGCGCTGCCCACGAAGCCGACCGTCCGACCGTCGAGCGTCACCGGCGTACCGGCCACCGGCGGCTGGTCGCTGGTCACGCCGTCCAGGTGCAGCAGGACGAGCTTGCGCGGCGGCTTGCCCAGGTTGTGCACCCGGGCCACCGTCTCCTGCCCCCGGTAGCAGCCCTTGTCCAGGTGCACGGCCGGGGCGATCAGGTCCACCTCGGCGGGGATCGTGCGGTGGTCGGTGTCCACCCCGGCCCGCACCTGCCTGGCGGCCACCCGGATCGCCTCGTACGCCCACAGCCCGGCGACCGGCACCCCGGCGCCGCGCAGTTCGGCGACCACCCCGTCCATGGCCGTGCGGGGCACCAGCAGGTCGACGCCGAGCGCCACCCGGCGGGCCCAGCCGCCGATCGGCAGCGGCTTGACGTCGTACACCATTGAGGGCCGCGCGGGCATCTCGCCGGAACGGAACTTCGGACCCGGCACCGCTACTACGTCGGGGGCGGCCAGCCCGGTCACGCCGAGCGTGTCGAGCGCGCCGGGCGCGTCCGGCCCGACCAGCGACAGCAGCGCGTGGTCGGCGGTGGCGTCGCGCGGGTCGACCTTGCTGAAGAACCGCATCTTCTCCAGGTACGACAGCAGGCCGCCGGTCATGCCCGGCTCGGTGTCCAGCCAGGTGGTCTCGCCGTCGTCGGCGACCATCGCGTGCTGTTCGACGTGCCCGTGCGGCGAGAGCACCAGCAGCTCGGTGCCCTGCCACGGCGCCAGCGCGGACAGGTGCTGGCTGGTCAGCGTGTGCAGCCAGCTGATCCGTTCCTCGCCCGGCACGGCGACGACGCCCCGGTGCGAGCGGTCCACCAGCCCCACGCCGGTGGCCAGGAGCCGCTGCTCGCGCATCGGGTCGCCGTAGTGCGCGGCCACCGGGCCGACCCCGGCGGCGCGGTGGGCCGGCTCGGGCTGGTCCCGGGTCTTGTCGTCGATGGCGTCGGTGGTCACCGCTCCAGCGATGTCGATCATGTGCGTTCCCCGTCCTGTGCGCAGCGGCCGCAGACTCCGAAGAGCGCGACGTGCCCGATGTCGACCTGGAACCCGCGCTGGTCGGCCAGCTGGTCGGCGAGCGGGCGGAGCATCTCGGGTGAGATCTCGTCGATCGCTCCGCACTCCCGGCACACCAGGTGCACGTGCTGGTGCTCGCCGGCCGCGTGGTAGGTCGGCGAACCGTGCGACAGGTGCGTGTGCGTGACCAGACCGAGCCGCTCCAGCAGCTCCAGGGTGCGGTAGATGGTGGTGATGTTGACGCCGGCCGCTACCTCACGGACCGCCGTGTGCACCTGCTCCGGGGTGGCGTGCCCGAGGTCGAGGACGGCCTGGAGCACCAGCTGCCGCTGCGCCGTCAGCCGCAGCCCGCGCGCGCGGAGCATTTCCGCCAGGGAGGATTCGGACACCCTTCGATCATAGTTCGGCCGCCGCGCCGGTCCGTCCGCCGCCGGGGTACGCCACTACGCTGCGGCCGTGGAGGCGACGCGGGTGGCGGTGCTCGGCCGGGGGCTCGTACCGGCCGGTGAGCCGGTGCTGCGCGGCGACGACCGGGGCGTGCTGCACGGCGACGGCCTGTTCGAGACGCTGCACCTGCGCGACGGGGTCCCCTGGCTGCTGATGCCGCACCTGGCCCGGCTGCGGGCCGGCGCGGCGGCGATCGACCTGCCGCTGCCCCCGGACGGCGCGCTCGTCGAGCTGCTGGACGCGGTCCGCGCGGGCTGGCCGCCGGGGACCGAGGGCGCGTTGCGGCTGGTCTGCACCCGGGGGCCGGAGGGCGGCGGGCCGGCCACGGTGTACGCCACGCTGGGCGAGGTGCCGGCGTCCGCCCGGCTGGCCCGGCGGACCGGGGTGACTGTGGCCACGCTGCCGCTCGGGGTGGCCGCCCGGGCCCGCCCGGAGCTGGGGTGGCTGCCCAGCGGCGTGAAGTCCACCTCGTACGCGCTCAGCACCGCCGCCCGGCGGTGGGCGCAGCGTTCCGGGGTGGACGACGTGCTCTGGGTCTCGACGGACGGCTACGTGCTGGAGGGACCCACCGCCAACGTGGTGTGGCTGCGCGACGGGACGCTATGCACGGTGCCGGCGGCACAGACCGGCATCCTGCCCGGCGTGACCGCCCGCCACCTGCTGGAACGCGCCGGAGAGCTGGGCCTGACCCGGGCCGAGCACCTGCCTGCCGTCGCCGACCTGCACGAGGCGGAGGCGATCTGGTTGACCAGCTCCCTACGCGGCCCGGTCGAGATCATCACCCTGGACGGCACTCGCCGCCCGAGTTCCCCCCTGACCTCGCGCATCCAGGCCCTCCTGAATTTCCCCCCACCCCGCTGAGGCGGGCGGGGGGGTCAGCCGGCCACCCGGGTCAGGCGGGCGGAGAGGTGCGGGCTCAGCGGCTGGCCCACGGCGGCCATCTCCTGCGCGTACAGCAGGGCGCCCTCGACGATGCCGAAGAGCCGGGCGCCGGCGGTGACCTCCTTCGCCGTGGCGGTACGCACGACCGCGTCGGTGGCGAACTCGATCTGGGTGCCCTTGCGCTTGCCGATGTGCAGCTCCATTACGCCGGTCGGCGTGGTCATCAGCGCCTCCAGTTCGTCGGTGACCAGCTCACCGTCGAACACCGGACGCCACCAGCCCACCTCGCGGCCGGCCGGACGGACCGGGCGGCTCTCCTCGTCGAGCAGCCAGGCCCGCGACTCGTAGAACAGGAACGGCCGGCCGTCGTGGCTGATCCGGATCTCCTGCGCGTAGTCGAAGTCCTCGATCGTCGGGTACCCACCCCGGCCCCGGCCGCGCCACACCCCGATGTACGGCAGCAGGCCGTCCAGGCTCGGGTGCAGCTTCGGGCCGACGCGCAGGTCGTGGCTCTCCTCGTACGGGTACTCCTCGACCGGCGGCGCGTTCAACCACGGCGGCTGAAGCGGATTCTCACTATTCACAGCGCCACCTTCGTTCGCGACTGCGGGGCTCGCAAAACCGGCTCTCTCCTCGCGCTCACCATTTACCTCTAGCTATGCGGACCGCGACGTACACCAGGCCACCGGCGAGCGCGCCCAGGCCCGCGACCAGCAGGCTGACGAACCCGATCTCGGTAACCATCCGGACCATCCTATGCTGGGCGGCATGGCGCGCTCTCTCGTCGTCAAGGCCACCGCCGGCGCGGACTCACCGGAACGCTGTGCCCAGGCGTTCACCGTCGCCGCGACCGCTGCCGCAGCCGGGGTGGACGTCTCGCTTTGGCTCACCGGCGAATCGACCTGGTTCGCGCTCCCCGGGCGGGCCGGGTCGTTCGAGCTGCCGCACTCCGCGCCGCTGGGCGAGCTGCTGCACGTCGTCCTGGCCACCGGCCGGGTGACCGCCTGCACCCAGTGCGCGGCCCGGCGGGACATCGGTCCGGACGACGTCATCCCCGGCGTACGCATCGCGGGCGCCGCCGTGTTCGTCGAGGAAGCGATGGCCGAGGGCGCACAGGCGTTGGTCTACTGACAACCGGTCCGGTTTGTCCATTCTGCCCAGTGCGCCGATCCTGACCCGGCATGTCCGGATGCCGCCTACCATGCGAATGTGAGTCAGGCGATCCAGGAGTTCTTCGCGTCCATGCCGGCGCGGGCCGCAGCCGTCCTGAACAGCCCGGTCGGGGGGACGCTCCAGATAGACCTGGCCGACGGCAACCGCACCGAGCACTGGTACGTGACGCTGGCCCCCGGATCGGCGCAGGTGAGCCGGGAGGAGCTACGGCAGGCGGACGGCGTGCTGACGCTGTCCACCGAGCTGTTCGAGAGGCTCGTCACCGGACGGGCGGCCGGCATGGCGGCGGTGCTGCGCAACGAGGCCACGTTCAGCGGTCACGTCGTGCTGTTCCTGGCGTTCCGCCGGTTCCTGCCGCAACGGCCCGACGTGCGGGATCCCCGGGACGCCGCCCGCGAGCACGTCCGGCGGCTGGTGTGAAGGACCGGGTCAGCATCCTCGACGGCAACACGTTCCTGGTCAGCGACGATCGCGGCAACATCGAGCCGTCGTACGACTTCCCCACCGGGCTGTTCGCCTTCGACACCCGGTTCCTCTCCACCTGGTTCCTCACCATCGACGGGCAACGCCTGCACGCGCTCTCCATCGACGACTCGCTGTCGTACAAGACCCGGTTCTTCCTGGTCCCCGGCGAGCCGACGCACTATCTGGACGCCAACGTCTCGGTGATCCGCAGCCGCGCGATCGGCGCCAGCCTCGACGAGGAACTGACAGTGCTCAACCACTCCGAACAGGAGCAGGAGTTCCACCTACGGCTGGACATCGGCTCCGACTTCGCCGACCTCCTGGAGATCAAGAACCGGCGTGACAAGAAGGGACGCACCACGCCGACGGTGGAGAGCAACGGCCTGCGACTGACCTACCACCGGGAGGCGTTCCGCCGCGAGACGCTGGTGACCAGCAGCGCGCCGACCGAGGTCGACGCGGACGGGATGACCTTCCGGGTCCGGATCGGCCCGCACGGCGAATGGACCACCCGGCTGCACGTCAGCACCATCATCTACGGCGCGCGTGGTGAGGACATCCGGGCCGTCCTGCCGCTGGGCGGCCAGCGCACCGCTGCCGAGATCGAGGCCGAGCAGAGTGCCCTGATCAGCCGCGCGCCGAAGCTGGGCTGCGACTGCGAACCGCTGGCCGGGGCGTACCGGCGCAGCCTCAACGACCTGGCCGCGCTCCGGTACGAATCGATCACGCTCGGGGTCCGGCTGCTCGCCGCCGGCCTGCCCTGGTTCATGACGCTGTTCGGCCGGGACAGCATCTTCACCTCGCTCCAGGTGCTGCCGTTCCTCCCTGACCTGGTCAAACCGACGATCGTCATGCTGGCCGGTCTGCAGGGCAGCCGGGTCGACGACTTCCGGGACGAGGAGCCGGGCAAGATCCTGCACGAGCTGCGCTACGGCGAGAGCGCCGGCTTCGAGGAGCAGCCGCACTCGCCGTACTACGGCGCGGCCGACACCACGGCGCTGTTCGTGATCCTGCTCGACGAGTACGAGCGGTGGACCGGCGACGCCGACCTGGTGCGCAACCTGGAGAACGAGACCAGGGCGGCGCTGACCTGGCTCGACACGTACGGCGACCTGCTCGGCACCGGCTACGTCTGGTACATGTCCCGCAACCCGGAGACCGGGCTGCCGAACCAGTGCTGGAAGGACTCACCGGAAGCCATCTCCTACGCAGACGGGCGGATGCCGGAGTTCCCCCGGGCCACCTGCGAACTGCAGGGGTACACGTACGACGCGAAGATGCGCGCCGCCCGCATGGCCCGCACCCACTGGCAGGACCCGACGTACGCCGACCGGCTGGAACAGGAGGCGGCGGCGCTGAAGGAACGGTTCAACCGCGACTTCTGGATCGCCGACCGCGAGTACTACGCGCTGGCGCTCGACCCGCGCGGCCAGCAGGTGGACGCGCTCTCCTCGAACATCGGCCACCTGCTGTGGAGCGGCATCGTGGACGAGTCCCGGGCCCCGGCGATCGCCGCGCATCTGCTCGGGCCGCGCCTGTTCTCCGGCTGGGGGGTACGCACGCTCGCCGACGACCAGGGCCGGTACAACCCGGTCGGCTACCACGTCGGCACGGTGTGGCCGTTCGACAACTCGATCATCGCCTGGGGCCTGTGGCGGTACGGCTTCCGGCGGGAGGCCGGCCTGATCTGCGATGCCCTGTTGAGCGCGTCCCGCTACTTCGACGGCCGGCTGCCCGAGGTGTTCGCCGGCTACGAACGGGGCCTCACCGACTACCCGGTGGAGTACCCCACGGCGTGCAGCCCGCAGGCGTGGTCGGCCGGGACTCCGCTACTGCTGCTACGGGTGATGCTCGGGCTGGAGCCGCAGGGCGAGCACCTGATCATCGACCCGGCCGTGCCGCCGGGGATGGGCCGGGTGGAACTGCTCGACATCCCGGGCCGCTGGGGGCGGGTGGACGCGCTGGGCCGCAGCCGGGAACCGCACGAGGAACCGGCGCCGCCGCCGCTCGCGCTGCCCGGCGAGTGAGTCACGCCGGACAGGGCGTGGTCACCGCCACGCGTACCCGCTCGTCGACCCGCTCGGCCAGCACGGCCGGCTCGCCCGGGCGCGCGTACCGGTCGGCGGAGTCCACCACCGGCGCGACGCCGCCACCGAACGCGGCGGCGAGCGGCTGATCCGCCGGCGCGGCGGCCTCGCCCCGGGCGGTGCGGGCGGCGCCCCCACCGGGGCAGGGCGCGGCCAGGACCTGGACCGCGCCGGTCGCGCCGCCCCACCGGCCCAGCGCCGACGCGAGCGCGCCGGCTTCGGCCGCGGCGTCGGCGATCGGCGCGCGGTAGCCGGAACCCAGCGGCCGGCAGCCGGTCGCGGCGGTCAGCAGCACCCGGCCCGGACCGTCGGAGCGGCCCTCGACCGCGACGAAGTCGCCCGCGTCGGCGCGCAGCAGCGGCTCGCCGTCGAACGCCGACACGCCCGCCCGCCACGCCTGCGGCAGCCGGTCGGCGATGCGCTGCAGCACCGCGCGTACGTCGTCGCCGCCGATCGCCACCTCGACGCCGCGCTCAAGCGTCGCGCCGGAGTCCATCGGCGTGATCCGGCAGCCGCGTTCCAGCCGGTCCGGCACGAGCGCCGGTACGCCGTCGGACCCGACCGCGCCGGTCAGCTCACCGATCGCCCGGTCCACCACCGGACCGGCCGCGTCCAGCGAGCGCTGCTCCTTGACCGTCGGCGGGTCGGTGCGCACCGACCACCAGGTCAGCCCGGCCAGCAGCACGGCCCACGCCACGGTGGCGACCGTCAGCCAGCGCAGCCGACGCCGGCCAGCGCCCGGCTGCTCTCCAGGGGTGGGCGGGACGTAGCCCGTCTCGACGGCAGTCACCCGGCAATGGTGTCACGTGCCGGCGAGGCGCCCGGCCGCGCCTCGGCACTCCCGGTCAGGCCGGGACGGACCGGCGGGATAGCAGCCACAGCAGGTAGAAAGGGCGCTGCCGCAGCTCGCCACGACGGTCGGCGTACTGGTCGGCGGCGAGCACCGCGGAGAAGAACCCGCCCGCGCCCAGCATGCCGAGCACCGGCGCCAGGTGGGTGCCCTCGACCGCCACCAGCGTCGCGGCGACAGTCGCCACCGCGGCGCCCGCGGCCTGCACGGCCGAGCGCCGGGCGACCCGGGCGACCTCGGAGCGAGCCGCCCGTACCCCCTCCTGGATCTCCGCGTCGAGCTTCGCGAGCTGCACCAGCGCCCTGTCCGGATCCGTGTCGACCTCCAGCATCCGGCCCCGCAGGTACGCCTGGGTCGCGGCGAGCGCGTCGCTCTCCTGGGTCAGGATGGCGCAGTAGTCCCGCAGCGAGGTGCCCTCCAGCATCGGCAGGTCGAGCTGGAGCAGTGGGGTCACCAGCCGCGCCTTCACCGGATCCCCGCTCGGCACGTCGACGACGCGGTGCCCCTTGACGATCAGGTCGAGCGTGCGGTCCGGGTTGTCGCCCAGCTCGATCTGACCCGCGCTGTCGAACAACGAGGAGGTGGACTGCGCGTCCGGCGCGCGCGACTCCAGGTGGCTGCGGCGGAAGGTCTGCGGGAAGTAGACGAGCTGCCCCAGCTCCAGCAGCGGCGCGCAGTCCCGCAGGTACGCGCCGAGGCGGCCCAGGTCGTCGCACTCGGCGAAGAGCTGGTCGATCCGGATGTCCTCGTACCGGCAGTCCGGGCCGCAGTGCTCCGGGTCCTTGCCGCACCACTTGCAGGTTTCCCGGTTGGTCAGATAGCGGTGCTCGCCGCCGGGCTGGGAGAGGACCAGCTTGCCGGTGACGAGCGTGGCCCGCTTGGTGAGGAACGACAGGTCCGTGTCGAGGCTGGCGACCGAGACGTCGAACGGGCGCGCGCGGCCGGACCCGTCGGCGCGCTGGAGTTCGCGGACGATCGTCTCGCCCCGGTTGCCGTCGATGAAGTCGACCAGATAGCGGATCGCGTGGGCAGCGGCGTCGTCGGGCACCTGGTCCCCCTCCGGCGCGTCCGGGGCGCGCCGCCGTCCAGCCTGCCAGCCACGGCCGGGACGTACCCTCGCCGGAACGGCTCGTGGCCCGCCACCCGGGTGGGTGGCGGGCCACGATCAGAGCGTGGGTCAGGCGGAGACCGAGACGGTCACCTCGTTTATCCCGCGAGCCGCGGCCACGGCGGTGTCACCGTTGCCGTGGCGGGACAGCGCCCGCAGCGTCCACGAGCCCGGCGCGGCGAAGAACCGGAACTGCCCGGCCGGCGACGTCACCACCTCGGCGGTGAACTCACCGGTGGAGTCGAGCAGCCGCACGTACGCGCCCGGCACGACCTCGCCGGACTCGGACAGCACGCGGCCGGTGATGACGGTTTCCTTCTCCAGGTCCAGGCTGGCCGGGAGGGGGGCGGCCTGGTCCGGCGCCGCGCAGCCGGCGGCAGCCGTCGAAGCGGCGGAGGCGGCGGTCATCAGGCCTCCCCGGGCTCGTCGCCGAGCGCCACCGGCACGCCGACCAGCGAGCCGTACTCGGTCCAGGAACCGTCGTAGTTCTTCACGTTGCGGTGCCCGAGCAGCTCCTGGAGCACGAACCAGCTGTGCGAGGAGCGCTCGCCGATCCGGCAGTACGCGATCGTCTCCTTGCCGTCGTCCAGCCCGGCGTCGGCGTAGATCTTGCGCAGCTCGTCGTCGGACTTGAACGTGCCGTCCTCGTTCGCCGCCTTGGACCACGGGACGCTGATCGCGGTCGGGATGTGACCGGCCCGCTGCGCCTGCTCCTGCGGCAGGTGGGCGGGGGCGAGCAGACGGCCCGCGAACTCGTCGGGGCTGCGCACGTCGACCAGGTTCTTGGTGCCGATCGCGGCGACCACCTCGTCGCGGAACGCGCGGATCGAGGTGTCCGGCTCCTGCGCGACGTACTGCGTCTTCGGCCGCTCCACCACGTCGGTGACGAGCGGACGCGCGTCCAGCTCCCACTTCTTGCGGCCGCCGTCGAGCAGCTTGACGTCGCCATGGCCGTAGAGCTTGAAGTACCAGTACGCGTACGCGGCGAACCAGTTGTTGTTGCCGCCGTACAGGATCACGGTGTCGTCGTTGGCGATGCCCCGGTCGGACAGCAGCGCCTCGAACTGGGACTTGTTGACGAAGTCCCGGCGGATCTGGTCCTGGAGGTCGGTACGCCAGTCGAGCTTGACGGCACCGGCGATGTGCCCGGTGTCGTAGGCCGAGGTGTCCTCGTCGACCTCGACGAAGACGACGCCCGGGGCGTCGAGGTTCTTCTCGGCCCACTCGGCCGAAACGAGTGCGGTGTCGCGACTCATCAGATCACTCCCTGGTGAGGATGGTTGGTGAGCCTGCGCGCGGAGATCGATGTCGATTGTTGTCGCACCACGCGCGGGACCCAGAGCTAGGAACGGATCACGGGTACGTGCGACGGCGCCGCTGCCGGGCGTTGAGGGGAACCGGAAGAGGTTCGTGGACCCTGGGTGGCCGCCGTTCAGGCGGCCGGAGACAGCCCCGCCGTCAGATGACGGGGCGACACAGGCAGGTGGCCACGCGGCACAGGTCGACCGCGCGCCGTTTGGTGAGGTGGGTCCCCATGGGCAGGGAGATTACCAGCCCACGCCCACAGCGCCACCAGGCCGACCAGCATCCGGGACAGCTGTCCGGCTGGTCAGCCGGCGGAGTTGATGGCAGGCCGGCTCGTCAGCCGGCGGAGTTGATGGGCACGTTCGCCGCGTCCGCCGTGACCACCAGGCCCTCCGGCTTCGGCTCCACCTTGCGCAGGTTGAGCTGGAACGGCAGCTCCGGCAGCGGCACGTCGATCGAGATGCCCTGCGCGTACCGGGTCAGCGCGGCCCGGGCCAGCGGCACGTTCGGCAGGCCGTCGGCGGTGAGGTCGTTGAAGCGCAGCGCCACCTTGCCACCGGCCACCGTGACATCGGCGGTGCCGTTGACGGTGAGCTTGACGCCGAGGATGTCCACCGGAGCGGTGACGGCGAGCTTGCCGTTCCGCTCGCCGAGCGTCAGCCCGGGGCGGTCCAGCAGCTTGGCCAGGCTCTCGTAGGTGACGGTGCCCCGCCCGTCCACGCTCTCGGCCACCACGTCGCCCCGGCCGGAGCGCAGCGTGTCCAGCGACGCGGTCACGTTGCGCGCGTCCACGTCCAGCTTCGGCACCTCCACGGCGTCACCCTGGACGGCGCCACGCACGTCGGTGAGCTGGATCGAGATGCGCTCGTAGCGGCCGTCGAGCACCTGGGTGAGGAACGGGAAGCCACCCACCTCGACCTGCGGCGCGGCGGACTGCGCGTCCTGCTTGGCGATCTCCTGCCGCACCTGGTCGGCGATCGCCCGCTCGGCGACCCCGGCGGCGACCCGGTCGGCGACGACGAGCAGCCCGGCCAGCACCAGCAGCAGGACGACGAAGCCGATCAGCACCTTCCGGCCGCGTCGCCGCGGTCGGCCCTCCGCCGGATACGCCTCTGCCACGCCGCCTCCCGTCCTCGCCGCCGTCACCGCGTCTCGCGGCGCAACCGTACTTACCCGAGGCGAATCTTCCCCAACCGTGTCAGAGGAACAGTACGCACATCGCGTACGCGGCCGGCGCGGCCAGCGCGAACCCGCCCAGCGGCCCCTGCATGTGCCGGGCCACCCACATCGTCGGCGGCTCACCGGCCATCAGGCGGCCCGCCTCGGCGTACCCGACGGCGAGGTCGGCCAGGACGGCGGTGGCCGCGCTGACCACGCCGACCAGGGCGGCGCTGGTCGGCGTGAAACCGACCAGGTAGCTGCCGAGCACGGCGCTGGTGAGCGTGCCGAGCATCGCGCCCGCGACGACGCCGGCCGCGCCGCGCGGCACCTGCGGGGCGAGCCGCGGCCACGGCGCGACCGCGTCGGTGAGCCGCGCCACCAGCAGCGCCACCCCGGCGGCGGTGAGGCAGACCGTGATCGCCTGCGTGCCCTTCGGAATCCGGCTGAGCACGATGAGCGTGCCGAAGGCGACCACGCCCACGACGATGAGCAGGGTGCCGCCGAGCGAGTCGGTCACCCGGACCCGGTCCACCCTCCGGACGAGCTGCCCCAGCACGGCGAGCAGGAGCCCGGCGGCCGCGGCGTAGCCGAGCGGCGCCAGGCCGGCGATGTCCGACTGCACGGCCGCCACGTCGGCGATCACGGCCGCGCCGACGCTGACCAGCGCGACGACCAGCAGCGCGGGCGGGCGCATGGCCATCGTCCAGGCGAGCACGAAGAGCATCTGGACGCCGAAGATGATGACCGCGAACGGCAGCCGGTGCCCGGGACCGGAGGTCTGCGCGCCGAGCACCAGGCCGAGGCCGAGCAGCGCGGCGAAGCCGGCGACGGTGAGCGCCAGCGGACGGCGGACCGGAACCGGTGGCAGTTCCTCCTCGGGCACCTCGTCGGGCTCGTCGTCGGCTCGCCGGCCGGGGCCACCCTTGCGCAGCCGGCGCGGACCCTTCCGCTCCTGCGGCTCCCCCTCCTCGTCGGCGGGGCCGGTACGCGGGGCGGGCGGGTAGCCACGGGCGGGGCCGGACGGCCCGGCGGGCGGGCCGTCGGCCCACGGTTCGCGACCGGTGTCGCGCGAGGCGGAGGGAAACACGCCCCGATCGTGCCAGACCCGGGCGGCTCGGCGGAGGTCCCGGTTTCGGCGACGTTAAAACCTGCGCCGCGATCAAGGGCAGAAAGGGCAAACGGGAAAGTGCCCTGGAGGTGACGGCCGGTCCATCAGTTACGCTCAGGCCGTTACCCGCCCGTCAGCGACGCCGGGACCCACGCAAGTTCACAGCGCCGCCCTCACCCGGGCGTGTCTGCTGGTCGCGCGCGGCCGAAGGGCCGCCGGGACGGAGGTGATCGTGGAGCTCCTGCTGCTCGTGACCGCACGGGCCGGTGAGCCGTCGGCGGTGTTGCCGGCACTCGACCTGCTGCCGCACTCGGTCCGCACCGCACCCCGCGACGTCCGCACGCTGGTGTCCGGCCCCACGCCGGACGCCGTGCTGGTGGACGCCCGCTCCGAACTGAGCGAGGCGCGTGCCACGTGCCGGATGCTGCACGCCACCGGGCTCGGCGTGCCGCTGGTCGCTGTGGTCACCGAGGCGGGCCTGATCGCGCTCAACGCGGACTGGGGCGTCGACGACGTGATCCTGGCCGGCGCCGGGCCGGCCGAGGTGGAGGCCCGGCTGCGGCTCGCGGTCGGCCGGCTGAGCAACGCCACAGCCGGCGCCGGCGGCTCGATCCGGGCCGGCGAGCTGAACATCGACCCGGACACCTACGCCGCGAAGCTCAAGGGCCGCCCGCTCGACCTCACGTATAAGGAGTTCGAGCTGTTGAAGTTCCTGGCCCAGCACCCGGGGCGGGTGTTCACCCGGGACCAGTTGCTGCGTGAGGTCTGGGGCTACGACTACTTCGGCGGCACACGCACGGTCGACGTGCACGTGCGGCGCCTGCGCGCCAAGCTCGGCTCGGAGTACGAGTCGATGATCGGCACGGTGCGCCAGGTGGGCTACAAGTTCGTCGTCCCGCCGTCGCGCTCGCTGCCGGAGTCGGAGCCCGCCCCGCTGCCGGTCTGACCGTTCACGCTCCACCCCGGTAGGTGGCATTTCTTCTGAATGCCCTTTTTGCCCGATAGGGCGGCCATATCCTGGCTGCCGGATTTATCGGGCAAAGGGGGCGACGGTGCGCGCGGTTGACACGGGGGCCACGAACGGCCGGTTCCGCTGATGCGGGGCTCGACGCTGCGCGCCGCCGGGCTCGTGGTCGTGGTCCTCGCGGGCCTGCTCGGCTCGGCGTTCGCGCTGGGCCGCAGCCTGGTGCCGGAACACCCGCCGTCGAACGCGGGGGCCACCACGGCGCTCGCCGGGCCGCACTACGCCGACCAGCCGCCCAGCACGGGCTTTCCCGGCGGGCGGGCCACGGCCGGTCCGAGCCCCGACGCCGCGCCGGACGCCGCCCCGGTCGAGCCGGGCGGCGACGGCCCGTACGGCACCCTGATCGCCACCGGCTCGTCCCGGGTCGCGCTGACCTTCGACGACGGCCCCGACCCGCGCTGGACTCCGCAGGTGCTCGCGCTGCTGGCCCAGTACGGCGTGAAGGCGACGTTCTGCGTCGTCGGCGAGAACGCCGAGGCCTACCCGGATCTGATCCGGTCGATAGTGGCCGAGGGCCACACGCTGTGCAACCACTCCTGGGAGCACGACGTCAACCTGGGCAAGCGGTCCGCGGCGACGATCCGGGCCGACATCCTGCGCACCAACGACGCGATCCTGGCCGCCGTGCCGAACGCGCGGATCGCGTACTACCGCCAGCCGGGCGGGGCCTGGACCCACCCGGTGGTATCGGCCTGCGCCGATCTGGGACTCACCCCGCTGCACTGGAGCGTCGACCCGTCGGACTGGAAGGCGCCCGGCGCGCTCGCCATCGAGACGCTGGTCCGCACGCAGCTGGCCCCGGGGTCGATCGTGCTCATGCACGACGCGGGCGGGGACCGCTCCGGCACGGTCGCGGCCCTGCAGCAACTCCTGCCCGAGATACTGGTCCGGTTCGAGCTGGAGTCGCTGCCCGTCGGCCCCCAGTGACGAGCGCCACCGACCGCCGCCCTCGTCCGGCGCGAACCGCCGCCGGACGGCCGCTACCGTGACTCAGATGAGCCCCGAGCCGACGAGTGGCCCCGCAACCGACCGGATCACCCGGACGGACCGGCTGACGCCGGCCGAGGTCGCGGAGGTGCTGGCGCTGGCCCGCGCCGCCGGGGACGCCGACGGCGCCGACCCGCTCGACGAGCACGTGCTGCTGCGGCTGCGCGACCCCGAGGCGCCCGCGGTGCACCTCACCGCCCGGACGGGCGACGGCACCCTCACCGGGTACGCCCACCTCGACACCACCGCGCCCGCCGAGGGCGTCGGCGCGGAACTGGTCGTGCATCCCGCGTACCGGCGGCGGGGTTCCGGCCGGGCGCTGGCCCGGGGCGTGGTGGACGCCGCGCCCGGTCCGCTGCGCGCCTGGGCGCACGGCGACCACCCGTCGGCCGCCGCGCTCGCTGTCGACCTTGGCTTCGCCCGGGCGCGGGTGCTCTGGCAGATGCGCCGCCCGCTGACCGCCGAGTTGCCGCCGCCGGTGGCGCCGGACGGCGTGACGCTGCGCGCGTTCCGTCCGGGCGAGGACGACGAGGCGTGGCTCGCGGTGAACAACGCGGCCTTCGCCCAGCACCCCGAGCAGGGCAAGTGGACGCTCGACGACCTGCGCGTACGCATCGCCGAGCCGTGGTTCGACCCGGCCGGCTTCCTGCTCGCCGTCGACTCCGCGACCGGCCGGCTGCTCGGCTTCCACTGGACCAAGGTGCACGAGCGGCCGGGCTCGGCCCGCATCGGCGAGGTCTACGTGCTCGGCGTCTCGCCGTCCGCGCACCGGGGCGGCCTGGGCCGGGTGCTCACCGCGGCCGGCCTCACCCACCTGCGCGACGAGCGCGGGCTGGACCGGGTGATGCTCTACGTGGACGAGAGCAACACCGCCGCCGTCGCGCTCTACGAGCGGCTCGGCTTCGCCATGTGGTCCGCGCACGTCAACTACCAGCTCGGCTGAACGTTCGCCGGTCCTGGAAGTCGCCACAAAGGCGATAGCAGGCTGCTAGTTCACGAAATGGACAACCCTTCCTCAGCGTACGGCCATCTCGCCGGCTGAACGTGTTCACCGCGCGTTCACTTGCGTCCGGCGAACCGTCCACCTGGCCCTTTTACCTTTCGTGTCAGCCGGTCAGCGCCGGCCCCCGGCACTCCGGGCGACCTGACCAAAGACGTGAAGGGAAACCCCTGAAGTGAAGCTCCAGCGGCACGGCGCCATCGCCTGTCTCGCTCTTACCGCGGTTCTCGGTCTCAGCGCCTGCGGCTCGGACAACAACGAGCCCGCCAGCGCCTCCGGTTCCACCGCCGCGGTGGACTGCGCGACGGGCACGCTGAACGCGCAGGGCTCCTCGGCCCAGAAGAACGCCATGGCCGAGTGGATCAAGGCGTACCAGCAGAAGTGCGCCGGCACCACGATCAACTACGAGCCGAGCGGCTCGGGCGCCGGCATCCAGGCCTTCATCGCCGGCACCGCCGACTTCGCCGGTTCGGACTCCCCCCTCAAGCCGGAGGAGCAGCCGCAGGCCGACGCCAAGTGCACCGGCGGCCAGGCGCTCAACCTGCCGATGGTCATCGGCCCGGTCGCCGTGGTCTACAACGTCAGCGGCGCGGACAACCTCCAGTTCAGCCCGGCCACCCTGGCGAAGATCTTCGCCGGCAAGGTGACCAAGTGGGACGACGCGGCCATCAAGGCCGACAACCCGGACGCCAAGCTGCCGTCGACCGCGATCCAGGCGGTGCACCGCTCCGACGAGTCGGGCACCACCGACAACTTCACCAAGTACCTCTCCAAGACCGCCGAGGCGGACTGGACGCTCGGCAACTCCAAGGCGTGGAAGGCCCCGGGCGGCGTCGGCGCGGCCAAGTCCGACGGTGTGGCCAGCAAGGTCAAGAGCACCGACGGCACCATCAGCTACGTCGAGTGGTCGTACGCCGAGAACTCCGACCTGAAGATGGCGAAGGTCAAGAACGGTAACGGCGAGTTCGTCGAGCTGACCGGTGACTCGGCCGGCAAGACCATCGCCGGCGCCAAGTTCGAGGGTCAGGGCAACGACCTGAAGATGTCGATCGACTACAACACCAAGGAGGCCGGGGCGTACCCGATCGTCCTGGCGACCTACGAGATCGTCTGCAGCAAGGGCCTCGCCGCCGACAAGCTGCCGCTGGTCAAGGGCCTGCTCGGCCACGCCGCCAGCGCCGAGGGGCAGAAGGAGCTGGTCGAGCTCGGCTACGCCCCGCTGCCCGAGACCGTCCGCACCAAGGTCGAGGCCGCGGTCAAGAGCCTCTCCTGACGCTCCGACCGACACCTCCTCAACGCGAAGCGAGCGAGCAGATGGGTGACACCCCTCACCGCTCGGCCAACGCCGGCACCGGCGGGACTCCCGTGGCCACGAGCCACGAGCGACCCGCCGGTGCCTCGGCGCGTGTGGCCGAGCGCTCCGGCAACCCGGGCCTCCCCGACGGCGGCCTCGGCGGCGGCGGTGGCCTCCCCCGGGCCCGCGCCTTCGGCGCGGAACGGGCCTTCCGCGGCCTGACCCTGGCCGCCGGCACCACAGTCCTGGTGGTCATCGCGGCGATCGCGATCTTCCTGGTCGCCAGGGCCGTCCCGGCGCTGCGGGCGAACACCGAGTCGTTCTGGACGTTCGAGGGCTGGTTCCCGAACGACAACCCGCCGCAGTTCGGCATCGGCGCGCTCGCCTTCGGCACCGTCCTGAGCTCGCTGCTGGCGCTGCTCATGGCGGTGCCGGTCGCGCTGGGCATCGCCCTCTACCTGTCGCACTACGCGCCCCGGCGGCTCGGCAACGCCCTGGGCTTCCTGATCGACCTGCTGGCCGCCGTGCCGAGCGTCGTCTTCGGCCTCTGGGGGCGCGACTACTTCGCGCAGCCGATCGCCGACCTGTCCGCCTGGCTGAACAGGTACTTCGGCTGGATCCCCATCTTCGGCAACGGCCCGTACGGCAACTCGATCCTGCTCGGCTCCGTGGTGCTGGCGATCATGGTGCTGCCGATCATCACCTCGCTGTCCCGCGAGGTGTTCCGGCAGACCCCGACCGCGAACGAGGAAGCCGCGCTCGCGCTCGGCGCCACCCGCTGGGAGATGATCCGCACCGCCGTCCTGCCCTACGGGCGGCCCGGCGTCATCGCCGCGGTGATGCTCGGCCTGGGCCGGGCGCTCGGCGAGACCATCGCGCTGGCGCTCACGCTCGGCTCGACGTACGCGATCTCGTTCAACATCCTGCAGAGCGGCGGCAACTCGATCGCCGCGAACATCGCCAACCGGTTCGCCGAGGCGAACGACACCGGCCGAGGCGCGCTCATCGCCTCCGGCCTGGTGCTGTTCGCGATCACGTTGATCGTCAACATCACCGCCCGGGCGATCATCTACCGGCGGCGCGAGTTCACGGAGTCGGCCGCATGACAACCACCCTCACTCCCCGCCGCCCGCGCCCGCCGGCCCAGCCGGCCACGCTGCGGGCGAAGCGGCTTCCCGCGTACGCCGCTCCGGCCATCGCCGCCGCGGCGCTGCTGCTCGCGGCGGGCATCGTGTACGGCGCCGGCATCGGCGGCCCGGTCCTGGTCGTGGTGGTCGGCGCGCTGCTCTACCTGGCCGGTCTCTTCGCCGCGGCGAACGCCGTGGAGGGCCGCCGGTCGGCCCGCAACCGGACCTGGAGCGCGCTGATCCACTCCGCGTTCGTGCTGGCGGTGCTGCCGCTGGCGTCTGTGGTCTGGACGCTCGTCAGCAAGGGCTCCGAGCGGCTGGACGCGAACTTCTTCGGCACCTCGATGAACAACATCGGGTCGCGCGACGCCAACGGCGGCGCCTACCACGCGATCGTCGGCACGTTGCAGCAGGTCGGCATCGCCACCCTGATCACGGTGCCGCTCGGCGTGCTCTGCGCGATCTACATCGTCGAGTACGGCCGGGGCCGGTTCGCGTTCACCATCCGCTTCTTCGTGGACGTGATGACCGGCATCCCGTCGATCGTCACCGGCCTGTTCGTGCTGGCCTTCTGGGTGCTGATCGTCTCGCCGTGGTTCAACGACGGGCGGCCCGGCTTCTCCGGCTTCGCCGCCGCGCTGGCGCTGAGCGTGCTGATGCTGCCCACAGTGGTCCGCTCGACCGAGGAGATGCTCCGCCTGGTGCCCGCGCCGCTGCGCGAGGGCGCGTACGCCCTGGGCGTACCGAAGTGGAAGACGATCCTGCGCGTCGTGCTGCCGACCGCGCTGCCCGGCATCGTCACCGGCATCATGCTCGCCATTGCGCGGGCCGCCGGTGAGACCGCGCCGGTGCTGCTCGTCGCCGGCGGCGGCGCGGCGATCAACTTCAACCCGTTCGAGAACAACCAGTCGTCGCTGGCTCTCTTCGTCTACCAGCAGGCCGGCGAGGCGTCGAGGTACTCGCCGGCACGGGCGTGGACCGCGGCGCTGACCCTGGTCGTCCTCGTCCTCGTCCTCACCGTGGCGGCGAAGCTGCTGTCCCGCCGCAACCGGCTCGGCCGATGAACCCCGGAGGTACCGCCACCATGGCCAAGCGCATCGAAGCCACGAACGTGACCGCCTACTACGGCGGCTTCAAGGCGATCGAGAACATCAACCTGACAGTCGAGCCGAAGACGGTCACCGCCCTGATCGGCCCGTCCGGCTGCGGCAAGTCCACCTTCCTGCGGTCGATCAACCGGATGCACGAGGTACTGCCCGGCGCCCGGGTCGAGGGCAGCCTCACCATCGACGACCAGGACATCTACGACCGCGACGTGGACGTCACGGCGGTCCGCCGGATGATCGGCATGGTCTTCCAGCGGCCGAACCCGTTCCCCACCATGAGCATCTTCGAGAACGTGGTGGCCGGCCTGCGGCTCAACGGCGTACGACGCAAGTCGATCCTGGAGGAGGCGGCCGAGCGGGCGCTCCGCTCGGCGAACCTGTGGGACGAGGTGAAGGACCGCCTGGCCAAGCCCGGCGCGGGCCTGTCCGGCGGTCAGCAGCAGCGGCTCTGCATCGCCCGCACCATCGCTGTCGAGCCGCAGGTCGTGCTGATGGACGAGCCCTGCTCGGCGCTGGACCCGATCTCCACGCTGGCCATCGAGGACCTGATGTTCCAGCTCAAGGACAAGTTCACGATCATCATCGTCACGCACAACATGCAGCAGGCCGCGCGGGTGTCGGACCGGACCGCCTTCTTCTCCATCGAGAAGACCGGCGACCCGGGCCGCCTGATCGAGTACGACAACACGCAGAAGATCTTCAGCAACCCGAGCCAGAAGAAGACCGAGGACTACATCACCGGCCGCTTCGGCTGAGCCGTAAGGAGGGGCCCCCTGTTAACGCCTCCGGTAGAGGAAGGGGCCCCTCTTAACACCAGTCAGCGCACACGGAAGCGGGGCTCGGCGCCGTCCAGTCCCTCGATGTACGGCAGGATCGGCGTACCCGGGTCGCGCTCTGCCGCATCCCGCGCCACTCCGGCGAGGTCGCCCGCGGCGGTGACCTCGGCGAGCGTGACCATGGTCGGCGGCAGCATGGTCAGCTCGCCGGCCCGCGCGCGGGTCAGGGCGTCCGCCGGGCGCAGCCACAGCGTGTGGTCGGCCTCGCCGGAGACGTCCCGGGTCCGCTGCCCCTCGGGCAGCAGAGCGACGAAGAAGTACGTGTCGAAGCGGCGCGGCTCGAACTCCGGCGTGATCCACCGGCTCCACGGCAGCAGCAGGTCGGAGCGGAGCGTGAGGCCCTTCCCGGCCAGCAGCTCCGCGAAGCCGACCCGCCGTCCCTCCAGGTCCTGCCGGGCCGCCTCCCAGTCGTCGCCGCTCACGTCGCCGACCACCGTGTCCGGGTCCGGCCCGGCGAGCAGCACGCCCGCCTCCTCGAAGACCTCACGGGCGGCGGCGCACACCACCGCCTGCGCGGCCGCCGCATCGAGCCCGAGCCGCTCCCCCCATGCCGCCGGATCCGGGCCGGCCCAGCCCAGGTGCGCCTCCGAGTCGGAGCGGTCCACCCCGCCGCCGGGGAAGGCGTACATGCCGCCGAACGTCATCGCGGCCACCCGGCGGATCATGTAGACCTCGAACCCGTCGCCGGCCGGGCGGAGCAGCAGGACCGTGGCGGCGACCCGGGGCACGGCCGGTACGGCGCCCTCGGCCTGGAACCGGCGGGCGTGCTCCACCAGGGCGGGGGGTGCGGCGAAGCCGTCGAACGTCATGCGCCCGAGCCTAGTTCCCGCCCGGGCGGCCCGGCCGAGGGCGGCCCGGCCGAGGGCGGCCGGGCGCGGGCACACGGCGCCTCACCTCATCCGCACTCCCCGACCAGATCACCTGGTCACAATGCGTAGTTTTCAGCCCCGAGCAGCAGACACCCTCTGCCGACTTTGCTCTGCAGCCAGATCCGCATCGGCAACCTTCCGTGAGCGGTGCGCATGGGGCTGCAGAGCAAAGTCGGCGAGAGGCAGTCAGCCCGGCCCGCGTAAGTGCTGTCTTATGTCCGGTTGGTTGCCTTTGAACGCCCGCATTCGGCGAAAGGGCATGCGGCAGCCATCACGCTGAGCGATCTTCACGCTGCGTGCCCCGTCTCGTCAGTCGCGCGAAGAACGAGCAACCCGGCGCGCAATTCACGGTTCTCACCGATCCTCCGCAGCTCGACGAGCAAGAGGACAGCATCGACCTGGTGCTGCTGTTCGCGGTGTTGACGTGTACACCCGGCGACGCCGGGCAGCGGGAACTGGTGACGGAGCTGCGTAGGGTCCTACGGCCGGGCGGGCTGCTCTATGTCAGTGACCTGTGCCTGCAAGAGGATCACCGCAACCGTTCCCGGTACGAACGGTTCGCAGCGAAGTACGGCACCTACGGAATCTTCGAGACCGGCGACGGGGTGGTGTGTCGACACCACACCACCGACTGGCTGGACCAACTCTTCGGCGACTTCGACCTCGTCGCCGGCCGCGAGGTCGCAGTGGAGACGATGAACGGCCGTCCGGCCCGGGCGAGCCAGCGGCTGATGGCCGTGCCGCAGCCCGGACCGTCCCGGGCATGACGCGGTGGGCAGTCCGGTCGTGCTCGCCAGCGCACGCAAGACCCGCGCTCCACAAGCGCGAATGCGATCACACTGTGTAGCTTCTCGCCTGGCCAGGGGAAATTCCTCCACCGCCTTTGCTCTGCAGCCGAAACGACATTCACCGAGCCAAGAACAGGGCGGGTTTATATCCGATAGGCCCCTCATGGACAGCGGCCGTCGGCACGGGGCTACGGCGGCTGGCCGCGCCTGGCAGGGTCGTGACCCGTGATCGACGATTTCGCGAAGGAATACCTGCACGAGGATCTGCGCCAGATCCGCGAGGCCATGCTGTGGAAGCTCGACGGGCTGTCCGAGTACGACGTACGCCGCCCCCTGACCGCGTCCGGCACCAACCTGCTCGGCCTGGTCAAGCACCTGACGGTCGGGGAGGCCCGATACTTCGGCGAGGTGTTCGGCAGGCCGTTCCCGGAGCCGCTGCCCCGGTGGGACGACCCGGATCCGGACGGCGCCGACATGTGGGCGACCGAGCACGAGAGCCGCGAGGAGGTGATCGGCCGTTACCGGCGGGCGTGGGAGCACGCG
Organism: Micromonospora sp. LA-10; assembly: GCF_051853095.1. Lineage (NCBI taxonomy): Bacteria > Bacillati > Actinomycetota > Actinomycetes > Micromonosporales > Micromonosporaceae > Micromonospora > Micromonospora sp. LA-10. The sequence continues at coordinate 4,199,688 of NZ_CP195710.1, read as the reverse complement.
GACGCGACCATCGACGCCCTCGCGATCGACGCGCCCGGCCATGTGCCGTGGTGGCCCCGCCCCGACGTCAAGCTGTTCAACGTCATGGTCCACGTGCTGACCGAGACCAGCCGGCACGCCGGGCACGCCGACATCCTGCGCGAGCAGCTCGACGGCTCGACCGGGGCATGGGCCGGGTACGCCTACCTGGAACCTGACCGGCCGACGCTGACGGCGCGGCGGGCGATGATCGAACTGGCCGCCCGGGCCGCCGCCGACACCCCTCGCTGAGTCGTCCCGACCGGTGGATCGCCCTCCCGGCCCCGGAGCGGGAAGGGATAGCGTGCCGGCATGACGCGTTGGGGAATCCTGGCCACCGGAAACATCGCCGCCTCTTTCGCCGCCGATCTGCGGCTGGTGCCGGACGCCGAACTGGTGGCTGTCGGCTCGCGTACCCGGGAGAGCGCCGAGCTGTTCGCGCGCCGGCACGACGTGCCGCGGGCGTACGCCTCATGGGCGGAACTGGCCGCGGACCCGGACGTGGACGCGATCTACGTGGCCACCCCGCACGCGGCGCACCACGAGGCGGCGCTGGCGTGCCTGGCCGGCGGCAAGGCCGTGCTGGTGGAGAAGCCGTGCACGCTGGACCTGCCGACCACCACCGAGCTGGTGGAGACGGCCCGCGCCCGGGGTCTGTTCCTCATGGAGGCCATGTGGATGCGGACCAACCCGCTGATCCTGCGGGTGCTGGAGCTGATCCGGGACGGCGCGATCGGCGAGGTCACGCACGTACGGGCCGACTTCGGCGTGGCCGGACCGTTCCCGCCGGAGCACCGGATGCGGGCCCGGACGCTCGGCGGCGGCGCGCTGCTCGACCTCGGCGTCTATCCGCTGAGCCTGGCCCACCTGGTGCTCGGCGTGCCGCAGCACGTGCAGGCGTGGGCGAAGCTGAGCCCGGAGGCGGTGGACGAGAACACCGGCATGGTGCTCGGCTGGGACTCCGGCGCGGTGGCCACGCTCAGCTGCGGCATGGTCGGCGCGACGGCGATCACCGCGTCGATCACGGGCACCACCGGCCGGATCGACCTGCCCGAGCTGTTCTTCCGGCCCGCGCACGCGGTGCTGCACCGGGCCGGCGCCGAGCCGGAGACGATCCCGGCGGACCTGACCGGCGGCGGATACCAGTACGAGGCGATCGAGGTGCAGCGCTGCCTCGCGGCCGGGCTGACCGAGAGCCCGCTGGTGCCGCACGCCGCCACGCTCGAGGTGATGGGCCTGCTCGACGACATCAAGGCCCGGATCGGCGTCTCCTACGCGTGAGGGGTCCCCGCCACGGCGGGAACCCCTCGACGTTCGCGCGGGAGAGCGGGGGATCAGAACAAGGGGCGGACCAGCAGGTACGCGAGGCAGGCGATCGCGGCGGCGGCCGGGAACGTGATGATCCAGGCGATCACGATGTTTCCGGCCACGTTCCAGCGCACCGCGGAGAGCCGTTTCGTCGAGCCCACACCCATGATCGCCGAGGTGATCGTGTGCGTGGTGGAGATCGGCGCCTTGAGCACGAGCGCGTTGAAGTAGAGCACCGCGCTGGCCACGGTCTCCGCCGCGAAGCCCTCCGCCGGGCCGAGGTCGATGATCTTCCGGCCGAGCGTCCGGATGATCCGCCAGCCGCCCGCGTAAGTGCCGGCGGCCAGCATCGCGGCGGAGGTCCAGAAGACCCAGCCCGGGATGTGGGTCTTGCTCTCCTGGAAGCCACCGGTGTAGAGCGCCAGCACGATGATGCCCATGGTCTTGGCGGCGTCCTGCATGCCGTGGCCGACCGACATGGCGGCGGCGGACACGGTCTGCGCCCAGCGGAAGCCGCGGCTGAGCTTGCCCGGCTGCCCCTTCCGGAACAGCCACATGATCGCCAGCATCACCAGGAAGCCGAGCACCAGGCCGACCACCGGCGACAGCACCATCGGGATGAGGACCTTCTCGATGATGGTGCCCCACTGGACGATGCCGTCGGCGGCGAACAGGGTGGCGCCGACCAGGCCGCCGAAGAGGGCGTGCGAAGAGGACGAGGGCAGGCCGAAGTACCAGGTGATCAGGTTCCAGATGATCGCGCCGAGTACACCGGCGAAGACCACGCCGAGGCTCTCCACCCCGGTCGGCAACGTCACCAGCCCGTCGCCGACCGTCTTGGCGACACCGGCGCCGAAGTGCGCGCCGACGAAGTTGCCGACTGCCGCCAGCGCCAGGGCGATCCGGGGGGTCAGCGCCCGGGTCGAGATGCTGGTGGCGATCGCGTTTGCCGCGTCGTGGAAGCCGTTCGTGTAGTCGAACGCCATGGCGACCGCGATCACCGCCAGCACGGCGATGAGTTCGGGACTCACTGGCTCAGGACTCCTTGACCGCGATGGTCTCGACGGTGTTGGCGACGTGCTCGAAGGCGTCGCAGGCGGCCTCCAGCTCGTCGGCCACCTCCTTCATCTTCAGCACCGTGAGCGCGTCGTACTCACCGGAGAAGAGGCGTACCAGCAGCATCCGGTACGCCTGGTCGCCGTCGTTCTCGAGCCGGTTGCACTCGATCCAGTAGTCCTCGAGATCCTTCATCGACTTCAGCCGCGGCATCGCCTCGGCGGTGAGCTTGGCCTGCAGGTCGAGCACGTTCACCAGCTCGTGCAGCTCGCGCGGAAGCGACGGGAGCTTGGTCAGGCCGTACAGGTAGAGCAGGTTGCCGACCGCCTCCAGGTGGTCCATCACGTCGTCGAGCAGCGAGCCCAGCCGGTAGATGTCCTCCCGGTCGAACGGGGTGATGAACGTGGAGTTGATCTTCTTGTACAGCTCGTGCGTGATCTGGTCGCTGTCGTGCTCGATGTCGGTCAGCCGCTCGCTGATCGACTGCACGTCGGCGCCGGGCAGACCCAGCTCGTTGAGCAGGTCGGTCCCCTTGACCAGGTTCTGCGCGGCCCTGGTGAAGAGCTCGTAGAAAGCGCCCTCGGTGGGACGGAAGGAAAACTTCACAGCACGGACCTCGTCGTGTCGGTGGAAGGGTGGCCGTCGCCGCCCGGGCGTCTGCATTGCGCATGCTAGGGATCGCGTCCAGGCGGCTTTCGATCGGCCCACCCCTGGTCAAGCCCGATTCACCGCTCGTTCACCTTCCGTTCACCTGATCACCCGCCGAGTTGGTTCCGTAACCGGTCACGCTCCCGATCAACGTCGAAATCGGCAGCCGGATACCCCAGATGCAACCCCTCGAACGTCTCGCGCAGCAGGTGGGCCACCGCCCAGTCCCGGTACCACTTGCGGTCCGCCGGGACCACGAACCAGGGCGCGTCGTCGCCGCCGCACCGCTCGATCGCCTCGGCGTACGCCGCCTGATAGTCGTCCCAACGTGCCCGGGTGTCCAGGTCACTGGGGTTGTACTTCCAGAACTTCGTCGGGTCGGTCAGCCGCTCCATCAGCCGCTCGCCCTGCTCGGCGTACGAGATGTGCAGCATGACTTTGATCACCGTCACCGCCTGCTCGGCCAGTTCTCGCTCGAAGTCGTTGATGATCGCGTACCGGGACTGCCAGGTCGCCTCGTCGACCAGCCCCTCGACCCGGGCGATCAGCACGTCCTCATAGTGCGAGCGGTTGAACACGCCCACGTACCCGGGCGGCGGCAGCGCCCGCCGCACCCGCCACAGGAAGTCGTGCCGCAACTCCTCCTCGGTCGGCGGCCCGAACGAGCGGATGTGCAGCCCCAACGGGTTCATCGCGCCGGCCACCCGCTTCACGGCGCCGTCCTTGCCGCCGCAGTCCATCGCCTGGAGCACCAGCAGCAGTCGGCGCGGCCGGCCCTCGCCCAGCCCTGCGCCCGCCTGGGCCGGCGCGCTCGTGGCGCTGCCCGGACCGGCGGCGCCCTGCGCCGAGGCGTACAGCATCTCCTGCTGCCGCCCCAGCTCCGCGCCGACCATCTCGACCTGGGCCCGCGCCCACTCCTTGCGCGCGGGTCCGCGCCCGGCCGCCGCCGGCAGCCCGGGCGTCGACCGGGGGTCGATCGCCGCCAGGTCCACCGGCCCCGGCCCCACCCGCAGCAGTTCCCGCATCGGCCCGCCCTCGGGCCCCACCACCTCACTCATCCCCCGATCCTCACCCCCAAAAGCAATCCCCGGGTACGCCGCGCCCCCTAAAACCCCCTTTGTCCCCCGCCGTCCACCACCCCCACCCCGTCGATCTTGCAGTTGCGGCCCGTGACGTGCCCGTAAAGCGGCGTTTGCCGGGGCAGCAAGTGCAAGATCAGCGAGGCGTGGGTGGGGTGGGGCGGGCGGTGGCGGGGCGCCGGGGTGGGCGGGGGCGCGGGAGAATGGGTGGGTGGATGAACTTACGGGGGAGTTCGAAGCGGAACGGGGGCATCTGCTGGCGGTCGCGCGGCGGATGCTCGGCAGCCGCAGCGAGGCCGAGGACGCCGTGCAGGAGACCTGGCTGCGCTTCTCCAGCGCGTTGAGCGACCCCGATGAGCGCGCCCGCGTACGGGACCTGCGGGGCTGGCTCACCACCACCTGCTCCCGCATCTGCCTGGACGTGCTCCGCTCCGCGCGGGTGCGCCGGGAGGCGTACCCGGGTCAGTGGCTGCCGGAGCCGGTGGTGACCGGCCTGCCGGCGTCCGACGGGTTCGCGCCCGACCCGGCCGAGCGGGCGGTACGGGCCGACCAGCTCGGCACCGCGCTGCTGGTGGTACTGGAACGGCTGACGCCGGAGCAGCGGGTGGCGTTCGTGCTGCACGACGTGTTCGCGGTGCCGTTCGCCGACGTGGCGGACGTCCTCGCGGTCACGCCGGAGGCGGCGCGTCAGCTCGCGTCGCGGGCCCGCCGGGCGGTGCACCGGCCGGACGCGCCGCAGCACAGCGCCGACCTCGCCGAGCAGCGGCGGGTGCTCGACGCGTTCGCCGCGGCGGTGGAGTCCGGCGAGCTGGAGCAGCTGGTCCGCGTACTCGCCCCTGACGTGGTGTCGATCGGCGACGCGGGCGGTCACTTCCCGGCCGGGCGGCGGCCGGTGGTCGGCGTCGAGTCGGTCGGCCGTCTGCTGCTCGGCCTCTACGGCCAGGCCCAGCGGCGCGGCGGCCTGCGCGGACGGCCGGTGCTGGTGGACGGGACGCTGGGGTGGCAGTCGGAGTTCTTCCACCGGGACGGGCGACCCGTCCGGATGGTCACCTCGTTCGCCGTCCACGAGGGGCGGATCACCGCCGTGTTCAACCAGCTCAACCCGGCCAAGGTCGGCGAGCTGCCGCCGCTGGGCCCGGACGCCGCCTGGCCGCCGCGCTGGTGAGCCGGCTCAGACCACCAGTGCGAGCCACTTCCGGTACGACGTGGCGAACGGCTCGGTGCCGTCGCCGAGCGCGCCGAGCAGCCAGCGGGCGGCCGCCTCGGCCTCGGTGACCACGTCGTCCGGGTAGCCCCAGCGGGCCCGGTGCTCGGCGAACTCGTCCTCGTCGCGCAGCTCGACCAGAGCGGTCTCGCGGCGGCGCACCACGTCCAGGTCGAGGTCGATCAGGTGGACGGTCTCCTCGCCCTCCCAGCGGGCCGGGGTGGCGATGTCGCAGTAGACCTCGCTGGTGCGCGGCGGCGGGTTGAACATGCCGGTCCACCAGGCGTGGTGGGGCACCAGCAGGACGAACGGGATCTGCTCGACCGAGGGGCGGCCGTGGTAGACGGATTCGGTGCCGGCGGGCACGCCGAGCCAGACGCCGAGATCGTCCTCGGCGAGCCGACGGGCCGGGTAGTCGCGGTGCGCGCCGCCGTCGTACTTGCGGTAGATCACGCGGACCACGTCGCTCGGCATGCCTGGCACCCTAACCGATTCCGGCCACGCCACGCGATCGGGAGGTAACCGGACGCGACCCGCCGATCCGCCACGCCGCCGGAGCGGCACGAGCCCCGTCGGTGCCGGCGGGTACGGTCGCACGGTGACCCCGTCCCGCACCGCCACCGGCCCGGCCGTCCCGAAGAAGCGCCGCAGTGGCCGCGCCGGCGCCGGCGAGCTGTTGACCGCCGCGGTGGGCGCGGTTCCGGGCGGCTCGGCCCGGCCGGGTCAGCAGCAGATGGCCGAGGCGATCGAGCGCAGCATCGCCTCCGGCGAGCACCTGCTGGTGCAGGCCGGCACCGGCACCGGCAAGTCCCTGGCGTACCTGGCCCCGGCGTTGACGGTGGACGGCCCGGTGGTGGTTTCCACCGCCACGCTGGCGTTGCAGTCCCAGCTCGTCGAGCACGACCTGCCGAGGCTGGCCGACGCGGTCGAGCCGGTGCTGGGCCGCCGCCCCACCTTCGCCGTGCTGAAGGGGCGTCACCACTATCTGTGCCTTGCCCGGCTGGACAGCTCGGTGGAGGACGAGCCGGACGACACGCTCTTCGACACGCCACGACCCGGCAGCGGCGGCACCAAGTGGCTCGGCGAGGCGGGCCGCCTGGGCAAGCAGGTGCAGCGGCTGCGTGACTGGGCCGAGGAGACCCCCACCGGCGACCGGGACGAGCTGGACCCGGGCGTGGACGACCAGGTGTGGCGCACCGTGTCCATGCCGGCCCGCGAGTGCGTGGGAGCGAGCCGCTGCCCGTTCGGCCAGGAGTGCTTCGCCGAGGCGTCCCGGGCCCGCGCCCGCGAGGCCGACATCGTGGTGACGAACCACAGCCTGCTCGCCGTCGACATGCTCGCCGGTCGGCACATCGTGCCGCCGCACAAGCTGCTGGTGGTCGACGAGGCGCACGAACTGGCCGACCGGGTCTCCTCGGCGGCCCAGGCCGAGCTGGTGCCGGAGCTGATCGACAGGTCCACCCGCCGGGCCCGGCCGCTGCTGCGTCCGGACCTGGCCGAGCGGCTCACCGAGGCCGGCGACGCGCTGGCGGTAGGGCTGGCCGAGGCGCCCGCCGGGCGGCTCACCGCCGGCCTGCCGCCCGCGCTGCGGGAGGCGTGCACGCTGCTGGACTCGGCGACCCGGGCCGCGCTGGAAGCGATCGGCGACGTGAAGTCCGACGACCCCGACCCGGTACGCAAGCAGCAGGCCAAGGCGGTGCTGGACGAGCTGTCCACCACCGCCCAGCGGCTGCTGGAGGAAGCCGACCACGACGTGGCCTGGGTCGAGAAGCCGGACAACGGCAGCCGCCGGGCGCTGGTGGTGGCGCCGCTGTCGGTGGCGGGCACACTCGCCACCCACCTGTACGACGAGCGCACGGTGGTCGCCACCTCGGCGACGCTGGCGCTGGGCGGTCGCTTCGACACGGTGGCCCGGGCGCTGGGGCTGGACGCGCCGCCGCCCGCCCCGCCGTCCCCGGCCGCCGCCGCGATCGCCACCGCCGCCGCGGCGGGCCGCCCCTCGGTCACGCCGCCGGTGGCCGCCGCCGAGGGCAGCCGGGCATCGATCGGCACCGTTCCGGCGACCGAGGGGCCGGGCTGGAGCTCGCTGGACGTCGGCTCACCGTTCGACTACGCCCGGCAGGGCATCCTGTACGTCGCGGCGCATCTTCCCCGCCCCAGCGTCTCCGGGCTGCCCGGCCCGGCCGGTGAGGAGCTGCTGGCGCTGGTCGAGGCGCTCGGTGGTCGTACCCTCGGGCTCTTCTCGTCGCGACGAGCCGCGCAGCAGGCGGCGGAGCTGGTCCGCGCGCGGACCGACCTGCCCGTGCTGCTCCAGGGCGAGGAGGCGCTGCCGCTGCTGGTACGCCGGTTCCGCGAGGTGCGGGAGAGCTGCCTGTTCGGGGTGATGTCGCTCTGGCAGGGGGTGGACGTGCCCGGTGACGCCTGCCAGCTCGTGGTGATCGACAGGTTGCCGTTCCCCCGGCCGGACGAGCCGCTCGCCGCGGCGCGCGCGGCGGCGGTGGACGCCGGTGGCGGGTCCGGTTTCGCGGCGGTGAGCGTGCCGATCGCGGCGGTCCGGCTGGCCCAGGGCGTCGGCCGGCTGATCCGGGCCACCGGCGACCGGGGTGTGGTGGCGGTGCTTGACTCGCGGCTGGAGACGGCGCGCGGGTACGGCCCGTTCCTGCGCCGCTCACTGCCGCCGTTCTGGTACACCACCCGGCCCGAGGTGGCCCGGGGCGCGCTGGAACGGCTCGCCAAGAGCTGACGCCCGCGCCTCCCCGGGCGGGGCGACGCGGGCGTCAAGGGGTCGTGCGGGTCAGGGCGCCTGGGAGGCGACCACCACCGCGTCCGGTGGGGTGTCCGGCACGGTACGCGCGGCGAGCCGCCGGACCGCGGTGTTGAGCACGGCGATCAGCGGCACCGCGACGAGCGCGCCGGCGATGCCGGCGAGCACCACACCGGCGGCGATGCCGATGATCACGGCGAGCGGATGGATGGCCACCGCCCGGCCCATGATCAGCGGCTGGAGCACGTGGCCCTCGACCTGCTGCACACCGACCACCGCGCCGAGGATGATCAGCGCGGTCACCGGGCCGCTGTCGACGAGCGCCACCAGCACGGCCACCACGCCGGACAGGAACGCGCCGACGATCGGGATGAACGCGCCCAGGAAGACCAGCGCGGCCAGCGGGAACGCGAACGGGATGTCGAACAGCACCAGGAAGATGCCGATGCCGACCGCGTCGATGAAGGCGACCAGGACGGTGGCCCGCACGTAGGCGCCGAGCGTCGCCCAGGACGCGCGCCCGGCGTCGTCGACCTTCCACCGCGCCGCGACCGGCAGCAGCCGGACCAGGAACCGCCAGATGTTGTTGCCGTCGCGCAGGAAGAAGAACGTGGCGAAGAGCACGAGCACGGCGCCGGTGAGCACCTCGGCCAGCGTGGCGGCGGTGCTGAGCGCGCCACTGGTGAACCGCTCGGTGTTGCCGTTGATCCAGTTCTGCGCCTCGTCGATGTAGCGGTCGAGCTGGCTGTCGGACAGGTGCAACGGCCCGGTCTTGAACCAGTCCTGGATCTGCCGGACGCCCTCGGAGGACTTCTCGCTGAGCTTCGGCACGCCCTTGATGAACTCGTTCACCACGAGCGTCAGCGTGCCGACCACCGCGGCCAGGCCGCCGACGAGCACCACGGCGGTAGCCAGCGAGCGGGGCAGGCGGGCCCGGAGCAGCCAGCCGACCGCCGGGGCGAGCAGCGCGGAGAGCAGCAGCGCCACGGTCAGCGGGATGATCACGATGCTGATCGTCCCGACGATCTTGAGCAGGGCCCAGGTGACGATGCCGATCACGATCAGCCGCCAGCACCACGCGGCGGCGATGCGCAGCGCGTGCGGCACCTCGGTGTCGTCCCGGCTCACGGTCGAGGAGTGCATCGCGGCCGGCGGCTCGACGCCCACCACTGCCGCCTCCGGCGACGCCGACGGTCCCGGTGAGGCGGGCGAGGCCACACCTGCCTCCCCCGGCGCCGCTTCCGGGTCGGTCCGGCGGGTCCGGGCGGTCTCCCGGCCCGACTCGTACGCGCGGCGGAGCCGTCCGCGCATCCGCTCGAAGCGGCTCAAGCGCACCTCCGGCAAAGTTGGCCCCACCATGGCGCAGGGGGGCACAGGATACGTCTGCTCGCCCCACCCTAGGGCGACTCGGCCACACATTGCCCGCCCGGCGCTCCCGCCAACCACGGCGGGATCGACCGGCGGGCACGCGGTAGCGTCTTCGCGTGACCGCCGACCAGAGTCTCGACGCCGGGCTGCCGATCCGCCTGCTGCACGACCGCGTGCTGGTACGCACCGAGGGCGCCGAGGGCGAACGCCGCTCCACCGCCGGCATCGTGATCCCCGCGACCGCCGCCGTGGGCAAGCGGCTGGCCTGGGCCACAGCGGTCGGCGTCGGGCCGCACGTCCGCTCGATCGTGTCCGGCGACCGGGTGCTCTTCGACCCGGACGACCGTTCCGAGGTCGAGCTGCACGGGCGGGCGTACGTGCTCCTGCGCGAGCGCGACGTGCACGCCGTGGCTGCCGAGCGCGTGGAGACCACCGCTGCCGGCTCCACCGGTCTTTACCTCTAGCTCTTCACCGGCGCCGTTTGCGGCGCTGCCCGGCGGGAAGCCCAGGCACCTGAGCGCCCTGGGGAGGGACACCATGCCGGTAGTGATCAAGAAGATCCTCGCCTGGGGATTCCTCGCGTTCCTGATCTACTTCATGGCGTTCCGTCCGGACGGGGCCGCGCAGGTGTTCAAGGGGATCGGGGCAGCGCTCATGGCCATCGCCCAGGGGCTCGGCGACTTCCTGACCGGCCTGATGAGCTGACGTTCAGCGCCCGGGGTGCCAGGGCGCGCCCGGGTCGTGCCAGCCGCCCGGACCGTGGCCAGGGCCCGGACCGTGGCCGGCGCCCGGACCGTGCCAGCCGGCCGGGCCGGGACCGCCCGGGCCGTAGCCGCCCGGGCCGTGACCGGCCGGACCGTAGCCGGCCGGCGGGAACGCGGGCGGCGCGGTGAGCACCACCGGGATCGGCACCACCGGATCGTCCGGCGCCTCCACCGGGCGCTGCGAACCGTCCGGGAACCGCAGGTGGTAGCGCTGCCCGTCCCAGACCCCGACCGGCGCCTGCGGGTCACGACCGACGAAGAACGACCGGTACGCGGAGATCGCGTCCAGCAGTTCCCGTTCCTCCCTCGCTGTCCGTTCCCGCTCGGCGGGCTTGCGGTCCAGTCCCCGGCGCATGCCGTCGCGCAGCAGCGCGAGCCGCGTCGCCGCGAACTGGTAGCCGCGCATCGCCTTCAGCCCGCCGTCACCGGCGACCCGCCGGGCCCAGGTACGCGCCGCGTGCCGGCGGCCCAGGCTGCCCAGCGCGGCCACCTCCGGCGGGGTGAGCCAGCCCGCCCGGACGTAGTCCGGCAGCGTGCGCTCGGTGAGCCGGCCCTCCCAGGCGCGCAGCCAGATCGCCAGCCCCACCATGGCGAAGAAGATCGGCACCATCACGCCGATGTACCCGTAGAGCACGATCACCGTCTGCCCGGTGGCCTGTGCCAGCGAGGGCAGCAGGTTCCAGGTGCCGTGCAGGATCATCGCCAGCAGCAGGCCGGCGAGCGGGGCGAGCACCCGCACCCGCCGGTCGGCGGTACGCGCCGCGACGCCCAGCCCGACGCCGGTCATCGAGGTGAACAGCGGGTGGGCGAAGCCGAACAGCAGGATCCGGACGATGAAGATCGCGATCACCTGCTGCGCGCCGGTGGCCGGGCCGTACTGCTCCACGCCGGTGCGGTAGCCGTACCCGCCCAGGTAGAGGATGTTCTCGACCATGGCGAAGCCGACCGCGGAGAGCCCGCAGTAGACCAGGCCGTCGGTGATCCCGGAGAACTCCCGGCGCCGGAAGATCAGCACCAGGAGCGGGCCGGCCGCCTTGGTCAGCTCCTCGATGAACGGGGCGACGAGCACCGCGGTCAGCGCGGCCGGCAGCCCCCAGTCGTCGAACAGCCGCGCGCCGGTCTCGTTGACCAGCAGCGAGATCGCGGTGGAGACGAAGGCGCCCCACGCGAAGCAGAAGATCAGATACAGCAGCGGCTCCGGCTCGTAGCGGTCGAGCCACAGGAAGCAGTAGACCAGCACCGGCACCGGCAGGATCGCCGCGATCAACCCCACCAGCAGCGCCTCGGCGCCGAGGCTCTCGCCCAGCGTGAAGACCATGAACAACGCGCCGGCCGCGATCAGCAGCACCACACCGGCCAGGGCGAGGAAACGCCGCCAGCCGAGCCGGCGCAGCGGCATCCGGGGCGTCGGCGCCCCCGGCGGCGGGGCGGCGGGCGCGGGCGGCGGCGGCAGTGCTCCGCCGGGCGGGGTGTCGGCCATGCGGTCAGCGTAGTCACCCACGACCCACTGGTCCGGGTTCATCGCTGCGGCTATGCTCCCGGACAGGTCACGAGCGCCAGCGTCAAGCCCCGGCTTGCTGGCCGGCAACCCTCGTCGAGGTTCGCGGTGGGGTGCCCCGGGTGATGACCGGGCCCAGCGCCGCTCCGCGTGCTGGGCAAGCGCGGACCCCGTCCCGGCACCACCCGGGGTCCCCCTGTGACCCGGGAGGCTCCGGCATGACCATCACTCTCGTACCCCCGTCGCCAGTGCTGCCCGCGCCGGTCCGGCCCGACCCGCTCGGCGTGCTCGGCGTACCGGGGGAGATCAACCTGGACCACGCCGCCAGCGCGCCGTGCGCGCGGGCCGCGGCCGACGCGGTGGCCGGGCTTCTTCCGTGGTACGCAAGCGTGCATCGCGGCGCGGGCGCGCTGTCCCGGCGCTGCACGCTCGCCTACGAGCGGGCCCGGCAGACCGTCGGCGACTTCCTCGGCGCCCGCCCCGACGACCACGTGATCTTCACGCGGAACACCACCGACGCGCTGAACCTGCTGGCCCGGGCGCTGCCAGCGGGCACCACGGTGATCACGTTCGGCGGCGAGCACCACGCCAACCTGCTGCCCTGGCCGCGCGGCTCGGTACGGCTGCCGGTGCCGGACAGCCCGGCCGGCGCGATCCGGTCCCTCGCGGCGGCGCTCGGCGAGCTGGCCCGCGACGCCCGCCCCGGCCTGCCCGTGCTGGTCGCGGTCACCGGCGCCGGCAACGTCACCGGCGAGTGCTGGCCGGTCGCCGAGCTGGCCCGCGTCGCCCACCGGCACGGCGCCCGCATCCTTGTCGACGCCGCGCAACTCGCCCCGCACGCCCCGGTGGACCTGGCCGCGCTGGACGTGGACTACGTGGCGCTGTCCGGCCACAAGCTGTACGCCCCGTTCGGCGCGGGCGTGCTCGCCGGGCGGGCCGACTGGCTGGACGCGGCCCCGCCGTACCTGGCCGGAGGCGGCGCCACCAGCCACGTCGGCGCCGCCACCCACGAGGTGCGCTGGACGACTGGCCCGGCCCGGCACGAGGCCGGCACCCCGAACCTGCTCGGCGCGGTGGCGCTGGCCGCGGTCTGCAAGGCGCTCGACGAGGCCGACCGGCAGGCGCTGCACGTACGGGAACAGGCGCTGCTGACCCGGCTGCGCCGCGGCCTGGCCACGCTGCCCGACGTGGTCGAGTTGCGCACGTTCGGCCCGGACGCGCCCCGGGTGGGCATCGTCAGCTTCGTGGTCGCCGGCCGGGACTCGGCCGAGGTGGCCGCGCACCTGGCGAGCCGGCACCGGATCGGGGTACGGGACGGCCTGTTCTGCGCCCACCCGCTGACCCGTCGCCTGCTGGCCGAGGCCGCCGCCCGTACCGGCCGGACCGACCTGCCGCCGACCGCCCTGCGCGCCAGCCTGGGCCTGGGCACCACCGACGCACACGTGGACGCCCTCGTAACAGCCCTGACCCACCTCCCCTGACCCCGCCCCTTCCACCGGACGATCATGAAGTTAGCGGTCGCGGAAAGCGCTCTCCCGACAGCTAACTTCATGATCAACCCGCTCCCCTGGCGGCGATCAAGGAGTTTGTGTCCGAGTTGATCTCTGCGGGGGACGTTAACTCCTTGATCAACGCGGCGGGGGCGGGACGGGTGAGCGGCGGGGCGGGGCGGGGTCAGCCGATTGGGGGGGCCGTCGGGGGGTGGGCGGCGGGGTTGCGGTCGGTGGGGCCGCCGGTGCGGTGCTCCTTCTCGCCGAACGCCTGCCGGACCAGCCGGTTCGCCTCCTCCTGCTCGATCCCGGAGGCCACCAACAGGTCACTCGCGGTGGTCCGCACCTGGGCGATCACCACGCTGCCGGAGAAGCCCACCCCCTCCGCGTACGCCCGGCCGGCCTCGCTCACCGCGCGCAGCGACCGTTCGCGGGCCTCCTCCGGCTCCTGCCCGGCGGCGAACTCCTGACGGAGCAGGCGTACCGACTCGGCCAGGTGTCCGACCGCGTCCGGCATCGGCTCGGGGATGGGCTCCTCGTCCTCGATCATGGTGACCGCGCGGCGGATCAGCGTGCCGCTGTTGCGCATGGCCCGGTCGATCGGGTCGGCCGCCTCGGCGTAGTGCGTCAGCTCGCCGCGCCGGTGCCAGCGGGCCGGGGAGAGTGTGCTCGTCTCCTTGGCGCCCTCGATCGCCTCGGAGAGCGCAGCCAGTTCCTCCTTGTTCTCGCGCAGCCGCAGCAGCGCCCGCTGGGCCGCGTCCCGGTCGCGACTGCGCAGCGCGTCGGCACCGGCGTCGAGCTGGTCGGAGAGCAGGTCCAGCGCCGGCCGGGCGGCTCGGTTGATCACCCGCAGCGGGTTGAGCGGCAGCAGGATGGCGGTGACGAGCAGCGCGATGCCGCCGCCGAGGAGCGCGTCGACGAAGCGGGGGAACTCCAGGTTCTCGGTGGACGGGCTGAGCGTCACGATCAGCACCGCGGTGGCCGCCGCCTGGATCACGATCGCCACGCTCGCACCGGCGAAGATGCTCAGCAGGATCGCCGAGGTCACCACGAGCGCGAGCTGCCAGGCGCCGGTGCCGACGACGTAGATGAGCGCGTCGCCGACGAGCACGCCGACGGCCACGCCGGCGATCAGCTCGATCGTGCGGCGGAACCGTTGCCCCACCGAGGCGGCGAGTGTGCCCACCGCGGAGATCGGGGCGAAGACCGGCTGGGGGTTCTTCAGCAGCCGGTGCGAGATCAGGTACGCGAGGCCGGCGGCGAGCCCCGCCTGCACCGCCAGGCCGAAGGCGGTCCGGACCCGGTGCAGCCGGTCGTGCAGCGTCGCCTTGCTCCGGTGCCGCAGCTCCTCCATCGCGGAGGCGATCCGCTGCCCGTCGCGGTCGACCCGACCGTCACGCAGCTTTCCACGACGCAAGAACTGCAGACGTTCGTCCCGGCCCATGGCCGGTACTACCCGTACCGCCCCGGCTGAATCCCTCTGCCCGGGCCGGAGTGGGGCAGACTGCACCCGGTGGACGACCTGACGGCACGGTGGCGGGACACGGCGCGGGCGGCGGGCGCGACCGATCCGGCGGCAGTCGACCGGGCCGGCGCCCGGCTGCTGGCGGGCTGGCGGGAGCCGCACCGGCGCTACCACGACGAGGCGCACCTGCGGGCGGTGCTCGACGTCGTCGACGCGTACGCCGGGCTGGCCCGCCACCCGGACCTGGTCCGGCTGGCGGCGTGGTGCCACGACGCGGTCTACGACCCGCGCGCGGCGGGCGACGCCAACGAGCGGGCCAGCGCCGACCTCGGCGGCGAGCTGCTGGCCGCCGCCGGGCTCCCGGCCGCGACGGTGACCGGGGTACGCCGCCTGGTGCTGCTCACGGCCGGTCACGCGGTCGGGCCGGACGACCCGGACGGCGCGCTGCTCTGCGACGCCGACCTGGCGGTGCTGGCGGCCCCGCCGGAGCGCTACGACAGCTACGCCGCCGCGATCCGCGCCGAGTACGCGCACGTGCCCGACCCGGACTTCCGTGCCGGCCGGGCCGCGGTGCTGCGGCACCTGCTCGCCCTGCCGGCGCTGTACCGGCTACCCGAGCCGCACGCCCGCTGGGAGTCCCGGGCCCGGGCCAACCTGTCCCGGGAGCTGACCGGCCTCTCCTGAGGCGCGGACGACGTGCTTCGGCCGGCGCAGGCCGGTGTCGCGCAGCAGCCGGACGATCTCCCGCGAGGGCACGACAGTGGCGCCGAGCCAGACCGCCGCCCGGAACCGCTCGGCGGGCAGGTCGTAGTGGTCGCGGTCGAAGCCGCGCCGGGGCGCGCCGAGCATCTCGGCGAACACGTGCAGCTCGGCGTACGAGACGTCGCTGATCAGGTGCGACCAGAGCCGGCCGCGCCAGGGCACGGTGGGCGGGTCCAGGTAGAGCACGGCCACAGACGGTACGCCGGTAGCCTTCCCGGCATGGCCGCCCATCCCCTCCTCGACGACCTGCGGGCCGCGCTCGGCGACGCCGCCGTGCTGACCGATCCCGACCTGCTGGCCGGGCACGCGCGCGACGAGGCCGACCTGTGCGACTCGGGCATCCCGCTGGTGGTGGTCCGGCCCGGGGACACCGAGGACGTGGTGGCGGTGGTCCGGGCGGCCGGGCGGCACGGCGTACCCGTGGTGCCGCAGGGGGCGCGGACCGGGCTGGCCGGCGCGGCGAACGCGGTGGACGGCGCGGTGGTGGTGAGCACCGTGGCGATGGACCGGGTCCGGGAGATCGACCCGGTCGGCCGGATCGCCGTGGTGCAGCCCGGCGTGGTCAACGCGGCGCTCGCCCGCGCGGTGCGGGAGCACGGCCTGTGGTACCCGCCGGACCCCGGCTCCTGGGAGTCGTCCACTGTCGGCGGCAACGTGGCCACGAACGCCGGTGGCATGTGCTGCGTGAAGTACGGCGTGACCGGCGAGTACGTGCTGGGCCTGGAGGTGGTGCTCGCCTCCGGTGAGGTGCTGCGCACCGGGCGGCGTACCGCGAAGGGCGTCGCCGGGTACGACCTGACCCGGCTCTTCGTCGGCTCGGAGGGCACGCTCGGCGTGATCACCGAGGTGACTGTGGCGTTGCGACCGGCCCCGGAGGAGTCACTGACCCTGGTCGCGGTCTTCCCCACGGTGGCCACCGCCGGTGGCGCGGTCGCCGGGATCGCCGAGCGGGGGCTCACGCCGAGCCTGCTGGAACTGCTGGACCGCACGCATCTGCGGGCGATCGAGGCGTACCGGCCGATGGGTCTGCGCACCGACGCCGAGGCGCTGCTGCTGGCCGCGGTGGACACCGGCACCCGGGCCGCCGACGACCTGGCCCGACTCGCGGAGGTGTGCACCGCCGCGGGCGCCGACGAGGTCTACGCGGCCAGTGACGCGACCGAGGCGGCGGCGCTGCTCCAGGCCCGGCGGCTGGCCCACCCGGCGATGGAGCGGTTCGCGGCGCAGACCTACCCCGGCGGCAACGGGGGCCTGGTCATCGACGACGTGGCGGTGCCGCGCGGCCGGCTGGCGGAACTGCTGGACGGGGTGGCCCGGATCGCCGAGGCGTGCCAGGTGCCGATCGGGGTGGTCGGTCACGCGGGCGACGGCAACATGCACCCGAACATCGTGGTCGACCGGGCCGACCCGGCCGCCCTGGCCCGGGGGCGGCGCGCCTTCGACGAGATCATGGCGCTCGGGCTGGAGCTGGGCGGCACCTGCACCGGGGAACACGGCGTGGGGCTGCTCAAGCGGGACTGGCTGGCCCGGGAGATCGGCCCGGTGGGCGTACGGGTGCATCAGGCGATCAAGGCGGCGCTGGACCCGGCGGGGTTGCTCAACCCCGGCAAGGTGATCTGACTCAGCCCTTGTCCTCGGCCGGCGTGGCCTGGGTGACGAGCAGCAGCACGTCGTAGGCCACCTTCGGCTTCGGCTCGCCCGGGCAGTCCTGGATGGTGACGGTCAGGTCCGGCGGCACGAGCAGCGTCGACGTCAGCACCCCGATGCAGCCCTGCTTGTAGTTGCGGGCGTGGTCGGTCTCCTTCGCGATCGCCGGATCCGCGAGCATCCGCTGGAGCCGCCGGTTCTGCTCCGGGCTCAGCGTGCCGGTGGCGTCCACGCCGTCACCGGCGCAGTCGCGGCACTGCCAGCGGCCCGACGGGTCCACCTCCAGGTTGCGGACCGGGCCCTCGTCGCCGAGCTTCTGCACCAGGGAAACGCGCTTGCCGGCCGGGGTCGGGCTGGCCGTTCCGGCCGCTCCGGGCGCGGTGGCGCCTTCGGCCCGGCCGAAGGCGCAGCCGGTCAGAGCGGTCGCCAGCAGGACGGCAGCGGACAGAGCGGGGACGCGCGACGACCATGATGGGCGAACCACGCGGGGAAACCTACACTTCCGTAGGTAGCGCGCACTACCGTCCGAGTGGACCGGGGTGGGGATCCCCTACCTGGGGGAGGCCGGAAGTTCAACGCCCGGGCCGTCGGTCCCTCGGTCTGCTGCGAATCCACGCACATCGGGCGCCCCGAGGCGGGCCGCGTCGGCCGCGATGTCGTCCGTCATGAGCTGCGACTCCCGCTCGGCCAGCACCCGCGCCCGGTAGTGGGCCACCTCCCGGTCCCGGGTCGCCTCGTCCCAGCCGAGCACCGCGCCCATCAGCTCCGCGGCGTGCTCCGCCGACTCCAGGCCGCGGTGGCTGGTCTCGATCGAGATCCGGGTACGCCGGGTGAGCACGTCCTCCAGGTGCAGCGCGCCCTCGGCGCGGGCGGCGTACGTCACCTCGGCGGCGAGGTATTCCGGCGCGCCGGCCAGCGGCGACCCGAGCAGCGGATCGGCGTCGACCAGGGCGAGCAGGTCCAGGGTGAGGTTGCCGTAGCGCTCCAGCAGGTGCTCGACAACACCGACCGCGACCCCGTGCCGGCGGGCCAGGTCGGCCCGGTCCCGCCACAGGGCCGCGTACCCGTCCGCGCCGAGCAGCGGCAGGTCGGCGGTACGCGAGGGGCGGACCCGGCCGAGCCGGTGCATCGCGCGGTCGACCACGTCCGAGGCCATCACCCGGTAGGTGGTGTACTTGCCGCCGGCCACCAGCAGCAGGCCGAGCATCGGCTCCACCACGGCGTGCTCGCGGGAGAGCTTGGAGGTGGAGTCCGCCTCACCGGCCAGCAGCGGGCGCAGCCCGGCGTAGACGCCCTCGATGTCGGCGGTGGTCAGCGGCCGGTCCAGCACCGCGTTCACCTGCGACAGCAGGTATTCGATGTCGCTGGCGGTCGCGGCCGGGTGGGACCGGTCGAGCTGCCAGTCCGTGTCGGTGGTGCCGATGATCCAGTGCCCGCCCCAGGGGATCACGAAGAGCACGCTCGTGGCGGTACGCAGGATCAGGCCGGTCTCGCCGACGATCGCCGACCGGGGCACCACCAGGTGCACCCCCTTGGAGGCCCGGACCCGCAGCTTGGGGCGGAGCCCGACGTCGTTGAGCATCCGCGACATGTCGTCGCTCCACACGCCGGTGGCGGCGATCACGGTGCGGGCGCGTACCTCGAACTCGGCGTCCGGCGAGCCGGCCGGCGCCTCCAGGTCGCGGACCCGCACGCCGGTGACCTCGCGGGCCTGGCGGGTCAGGCCGACCGCGCGGGCGCTGGTCACCACTGTCGCGCCGAGGCTCGCCGCGGTGCGGGCCAGCGTCACCACGAGGCGGGCGTCGTCGACCTGACCGTCGTAGTAGCGGATCGCGCCGGCCAGCTTGTCCGGACGCAGGCTCGGGAAGACCCGGCGCGTGCCCTCGCGACTCAGGTGCCGGTGCAGCGGCATCCCCCGCCCGCCGCCGAACACCCCGGCGAACGCGTCGTACGCGGCCACGCCGAGGCCGTAGTAGGAGCGGCGGAAGAACCGCCGGGGCAGGTCCCGCGCGCCGCCCTCGGCGGGGAGCGGCACCAGGATCGGCACCGGGCGGACCAGGTGCGGGGCGAGCCGGGTGGCGAGCAGTCCGCGTTCGGTCAGCGCCTCGTGGACCAGGTGGAACTCCAGCTGCTCCAGGTAGCGCAGGCCGCCGTGGATGAGTTTGCTGGACCGGCTGGAGGTGCCGGCGGCGTAGTCGCGCGCCTCCACCAGGGCGACCTTCAGGCCGCGGGACGCGGCGTCGAGCGCGGCGCCCGCCCCGGTCACCCCGCCGCCGATGACCAGGACGTCGAACCGCTCGGCGCGGAGCCGGCGCAGGTCGTCGGCGCGGCGCTCGGCGGAGAGCTGGCCGGCCACGGATCGGGACACATTGGGGTCGCGCACCCGTCCACGGTAACCGTCCCGGGCGCGCGATGGCATGCGCCGCCCGTACGGTGATGACCATGCTGACCGGCCCGCCGTTCGTGCCCGTACCGCCGCCGCCACCGCGCGAGACCGGGCCGTGGCCGGTCGTCGCGGCGGTGCTCACCGGGTTCTGGGTCGTGCTGGTGACCGTTCCGGGTCAGGTCGGCGGCTGGCTCGTCGAGCAGGTCCTGCTGGTCATGGGCCTGGACCGGGCGGTAGCGGTGTGGCCGGTGGTGGCGGTGGCCACCGTGCTGCTGGCCGGCGCGCCGTCGCTGGCGCTCGCGCTGGCGCCCCGCTCCCCCGCGCTGCGGGTGACCGGCCGTGCCTGGACCGCCGCCGTGGTCGCGCTCGGCGCGGCGACGCTGCTGCGGACGGTGCCGCCGGTGCACCACGAGGCGTACCTGGCCGCGCTGGCGGTGACCGTCGCGGTGCTCGCGTTCGTCGCCGCCCGGCTCGCCCGCGTGCGCCCGCCCGTCGTCGTGGACGCGGTCCCGGAGGGCCGCTTCGGGACGGTGTCGTTGCTGGCGATCGCGGCCGGGCTGGCGTCGCTGCTGCCCTGGGCCTGGGTGGGCGCGCTGGGCGGGGCGCTGGAGACGGTGCTCGCCGGGCTGGCCGCCGCCGCGCTCGGCGCGCTCGCCGGGGCGCTGCTCGGCGCCCGGTTCTGGGTCGCGTTCGGGCCCGGTCCGGCCCGGTTGGTGCTGGTCGGCGGCCTGGTCGCGGGTGTCGCGCTGACGCCGCTCGCGGCCGCCGCCGGGCAGTCCGGCGTGCAGCTGCCGGCGCTGTTCCTGCTGCCGCCGCTCGGTTTCGTGCTGGCCGCGCTGGAGGCGGCGGCCCGGCACGCGGGCCGGCCGGCCGGGCCCGCGCCGGTGCGCTGGCTGGTCGGGCTGGCGCTGCTGGGGCCGCTGGCGTTCACCGATCCGGACGAGATCACCCTTCTGCTCGCCACCACCCGCGACACGCCGTTCTGGGTCGCCGTGGGCACCGGCGTCGCGTTCGCCGTCGCGGTCCTGCTCGCCCTCGGGTACGGCGTGCTGCTCGCCCGGTCCCGCGCCCGCGCGCCCCGCCGCGGTCCGGCCGCGCTCGCCGCCGCCGCGCTGCTCGTCGCCGTCGCCGTGGTGTACGTGGTCCCCGGCCAGCCGGGCCTGCACGGCGAGCGGCTGCTCGTGGTGCTGCGCGAGCAGGCCGACCTGACCGGGTTGCCGGCCGGGACGCCGGGGCGGGCCGGGCGGGACGCGCGGGCGACGGAGGTCTACCGGCGGCTCGTCGCCACCGCCGACCGCACCCAGGGCGACCTGCGCCGCACGCTGGCCGACATGCGGCTGAACCCGACGCCGTACTACCTGGTCAACGCGATCGAGACGGACGGCGGGCCGGCGGTGCGCGCCTGGTTGTCCGGCCGGCCCGAGGTGGCCCGGGTGCTGGTCAGCCAGCGGCTGCGTCCGCTGCCCGCGCTCGCCCCGACGGCGCGCGGCGACGCCCCGGCGCCGACCGGACCGGCCTGGAACATCTCGCTGATCGGGGCGGACCGGGTCTGGTCGGAGCTGGGCGTCACCGGCTCCGGCGTGGTGGTGGGCAGTTCCGACTCCGGAGTGGACGGCCGGCACCCGGCGCTCGCCGGTGGCTTCCGGGGCGGCGACGACTCCTGGTTCGACCCGTGGGAGGACCGCCGCGCCCCGGCCGACCGGGGTGGTCACGGCACCCACACGCTCGGCAGCGCGGTGGGCCGGGACGGTATCGGCGTGGCGCCGGGAGCGAGCTGGGTCGGCTGCGTCAACCTGGACCGCAACCTGGGCAGCCCGGCCCGCTACCTCGACTGCCTCCAGTTCATGCTGGCGCCGTTCCCGGCGGGCGGGAACCCGCTCACCGACGGCCGTCCCTCCCGCGCCCCGGACGTGCTCACCAACTCGTGGGGCTGCCCCCCGCTGGAGGGCTGCGATCCGGGGGCGCTGCGACCGGCGACCGCCGCGCTGACCGCGGCCGGCATCCTGGTGGTGGCCGCCGCCGGCAACACCGGCCCGTCCTGCGGGTCGATCGCGGACCCGCCCGCGCCGTACCCGGACGTGCTGACCGTCGGCGCGGTGGACCGGCAGCGCCGCGTCACCGAGTTCTCCAGCCGGGGCCCGGCGCCGGACGGCGTGGCCAAGCCGGACCTGGTCGCTCCGGGCGCGGCTGTGCTCTCCGCGATGCCCGGCGGCGGGTACGCCACTCTGGACGGCACCTCGATGGCCACGCCGCAGGTGGCGGGCGTGGTGGCGCTGATGTGGTCGGCGAACCCGGCGCTGGTCGGTGACCTGGAACGGACCCGGGCCATCCTGCGCGACACCGCGCAGCCGGTCACGTCGCCCGCCGAGGCCTGCGGCGGACCGCAGGACGTCTCCGGCGCGGGGCTGGTCGACGCGTACGCGGCGGTGCGCGCGGCCCGGTCCGCCACCACCGGTTAACAACCCTGTCCATTGGCCTGCCGATGCCCTACTGTCGGCGTCCATGGACGTGGAGATCATCGAGCTGGGCCGGGACCGGCTGCCCGAGATGGTCGAGCTGTGCCGCGAGTCGCTCGACCTGCCGGAGGACGCGGTCGAGGCGTCCGCTGTGGTGGTCACCGTGGCGGAGCGCGCCGAGGCCGGCCGTGCCGTGCTGCGACTCGGCGCGGTACGCGACGGCGCGCTGATCGGGGTGCTCGTCGGGTCGCTGTCGGCAGCCGATCCGCGGCTCGGCCACGTCGACCTGATCGCGGTGGCCCCGCGGGAGCGCCGCCAGGGCATCGGCGGGGCGTTGCTGGCCGAGGCGGAGAGCCGGCTCGGCGCGCTCGGCGCGGCCGAGGTGCTGCTCGCCGGCAACCCGCCGCACTACGCCTGGCCCGGCATCGACGTGCGCTACACCCCGGCGATCTGCGCCGCCCAGCGGCTCGGCTACCGGCAGGACCGTACCGCCTGGAACATGACCGCCGACCTGTCCGAGGGATCGGCGGCGCTGCGCCCCACCGGGGCCGCCGAGCAGCGGCTGGCCGGGCGGGGCGTGACGGTACGCCGGGCCACCCCGGACGACCTGCCGGCGCTCACCGCGTTCGCCAGGTCCACGTTCGGCGGCGCCTGGGACGGTGAGCTGGCCGGTTCGGTCGGTCGGCCGGAGGCGGGCGCGCACCTCGCCGAGCGGGACGGCGAGATCCTCGGTTTCGCCGCGTACGGGTCGGCCCGGCCGAGCTGGTTCGGTCCGATGGGCACCGCGCCGGCGGCGGAGGGCTCCGGGATCGGCGGTGTGCTGTTGCGGCGCTGCCTGCGTGACCAGGCGGCGGCCGGGATCACCGCGGCGCAGATCGGCTGGGTGGGGCCGGTGCCGTTCTACTCGAACGCGGCGGCGGCCCGGATCGAGCGGGTGTTCTTTCTCTATCGGAAAGCCGTCAAAGGGGCATAGACGCCAATAGCGCCATTCGGCCTCCTTCGTCATCGACCGGGCTCTACGGTCGGGGCAGAGGAGGCGGCGCATGACCACGAATGACGAACGGGCCGAGGAACCGGCCGACGAGCTTCCCGGCCAGCTCCCGTTCGACCGGCTCGACATCGGCGACGCCGAGCAGCTCGCCGAGCTGACCGGCGCGGACCGGCCACCGGTGGAGGAGCCACGGCAGCCGGTGGACGAGCCGCGGCGGCTGCCGCCGTACGACCGGACGCACAAGCGGCGCAACCAGCGCCCGCTGCCCACCTGACACGCACACGGAAAGGGGGCGGACCGCTGACGCGGCCCGCCCCCCTCGGCGTACTGGATGGAGCTGGACTCAGAAGTCCATCTCCCCGCCACCCGGACCGGCCGGGGCGGCCGGGGTCTTCTCCGGCTTGTCCGCCACGACGGCCTCGGTGGTGAGGAACAGCGCGGCGATCGACGCGGCGTTCTGCAGCGCGGAACGCGTCACCTTGGCCGGGTCGATGATGCCCGCGGCCAGCAGGTCCACGTACTCGCCGGTCGCGGCGTTGAGGCCGTGACCCGGGTCGAGGTTGCGAACCCGCTCGACGACGACGCCGCCCTCCATGCCGGCGTTGACGGCGATCTGCCGCAGCGGGGCGTCCAGCGCGACCTTGACGATCTGCGCGCCGGTCGCCTCGTCACCGGCGAGGTCCAGCTTGTCGAAGGCGGTCTTGCCGGCCTGCACCAGCGCGACGCCACCACCCGGGACGATGCCCTCCTCGACGGCGGCCTTCGCGTTGCGGACGGCGTCCTCGATGCGGTGCTTGCGCTCCTTCAGCTCGACCTCGGTGGCCGCGCCGACCTTGATCACCGCAACACCGCCGGCCAGCTTGGCCAGACGCTCCTGCAGCTTCTCCCGGTCGTAGTCGGAGTCGCTCTTGTCGATCTCGGCCCGGATCTGGTTCACCCGGCCCTGGATCTGCTCGGCGTCGCCGGCACCGTCGACGATGGTGGTCTCGTCCTTGGTCACCACGACCTTGCGGGCGCGGCCCAGCATCTCGAGGCCGGTCGCGTCCAGCTTGAGGCCGACCTCCTCGCTGATGACCTGACCACCGGTGAGGATGGCGATGTCGGTCAGCATGGCCTTGCGGCGGTCACCGAAGCCCGGCGCCTTGACGGCGACCGACTTGAAGGTGCCACGGACCTTGTTGACCACCAGGGTGGCCAGGGCCTCGCCCTCCAGGTCCTCGGCGATGATCAGCAGCGGCTTGCCCGACTGCATGACCTTCTCCAGGATCGGGAGCAGGTCCTTCACCGACGAGATCTTGCTGTTGACGATCAGGATGTACGGGTCGTCGAAGACGGCCTCCATACGCTCCGGGTCGGTCATGAAGTAGGCGGAGATGTAGCCCTTGTCGAAGCGCATGCCCTCGGTGAGCTCAAGCTCCAGGCCGAAGGTGTTGCTCTCCTCGACGGTGATGACACCTTCCTTGCCCACCTTGTCCATCGCCTCGGCGATGATCTCGCCGACGCTGGGGTCGGCGGCGGAGATGGAGGCGGTGGAGGCGATCTGCTCCTTGGTCTCCACGTCCTTGGCGAGCTTGAGCAGCTCCTCCGAGACGCTGGCCACGGCGGCCTCGATGCCCCGCTTCAGGGCCATCGGGTTGGCGCCGGCGGCCACGTTGCGCAGACCCTCACGGACCAGGGCCTGGGCCAGGACGGTCGCCGTCGTCGTGCCGTCACCGGCGACGTCGTCGGTCTTCTTCGCGACCTCCTTGACCAGCTCGGCGCCGATCTTCTCGTACGGGTCCTCGAGCTCGATCTCCTTGGCGATGCTCACACCATCGTTGGTGATGGTGGGGGCACCCCACTTCTTCTCGAGCACGACGTTGCGGCCCTTGGGGCCGAGCGTCACCTTCACGGCGTCGGCGAGCTGGTTCATGCCCCGCTCGAGGCCGCGGCGCGCCTCTTCGTCGAACGCGATCATCTTGGCCATACGGCGTTGTCCTCCTGGACACTCACGGGCCACCCGGGATGCCCGGATGGGCCGTCTGGTGTACGCACCTTGGGGACGTCGCCACCTGGCGACGACGACGTCTCCTCGGTCGGGCCGGACAGCCCGCGACGACCGGCCCCGTACCGCTCCGGCGCCACCTGGGACACCGATGCGGCCGTGGCCCTACCGCCCCGACCTTCTGGCACTCACCGTATGCGAGTGCCAATGACTTGTTTAGCACTCTCCCTAGCCGAGTGCAAGCACGACCGCCCCGCTCAGCCGAGTTCCGCCGCCAGTTGAGCCGCTGTCACCGGGCCCTCCTGGGCCCGCTGCTCGGCGTACGTGACGACCAGCCCCACCTGCTGCACCAGGTAGGTCGGAGTCGCCACCAGGGCGCTGAGAACGGTGACCGTCACCGCCCCGATCGCGGTACCCACGGCACCCATCGGCTCGACCCCGAACAGCGACACGTTGATCCCGCCCAGCACGACGTCCAGCAGCGTCGCCGCGGCCAGCGCCGCCACCACCAGCGCGACCCGGCCCAGCACCATGCCGAACCGGCCGTGGAACATCTGCCACGACCGCCCGACCGGATCCCGCCGCTCGAAGAGGTGGACCGGACCGAACAGGGCGAGCGCGAGCGCGACGTAGAGGCCGGGCAGCAGGCAGAAGCAGGCGCCGAGCGTGACCAGCAGCGACACCACGATCGTCCAGCCCCAGAGGCCGAGGGCACGGCTCAGCCCGTACCGGAAGGCGTCGCCGAGCCCGGCCGGCTGACCGGCCGCCTGCCGGGCGATCACCCAGGTGCCCGCCGCCCACCCCATCGCCTGGAGCGCGCCGAAGATCAGCCCGGCGAACAGGATCGCGCCGTAGAAGCCGAGCGTCTGCGCCCAGAAGCCGTCCGGCAGCGCCGGCGCGCCGTCCGGCGTGGTCGTCATCTGCCCGTCGGGGCTGACGACGAGCGTGAGGACGCCGATCACCGTCGCCGGGAGGACCTGGGTGAGCAGCACGATCGGCAGGAGCTCCCGCCAGCCGCGCCGCAGCGCCGCCCAGCAACGGGCGAACCAGGGACCGATGCCCGCGTGCGGCGGGTTGACGAGCGGGTCCTGCGGGTCGATACCGGAGGGCCAGCCGGCGTACGCCCCGTACCCCGCGGCCATCGGGTAGGCGGCGCCGGGCATCGGATAAGCCGGGTACCCGGGCCCGGTCCAGCCCGCCTGCGGAGCGCCCGTCGGGTAGCCCGGCGGCGTGGGGTAGCCGGGCATCGCGGGGTAGCCGGGGGGCGGGGTGGCGCCGGGCGCGGTCCAGCCGGACTGGCCGCCCGCGCCCGGAGCCGGGGTGCCGCCCGGCGCGCTCCAGCCCGAGGGCGGGGTGCCGTGCGGTGCGCTCTGGCCCGGCGGGTTCGAGTCGGGCGCGTTCCGGCCGGCCGGGTCGCCTCCACCGGGCGGGGTGGCCGGGTCGGACGGGTTCGGGTGGGCGGGCTGCTCGCCGTACCCGGATTGGTGCGGAATGGTCGGGCCGTGACCGGTCTGATCGGCCCACGGATCGGCGGGCGCCGAGCCGGGAGCGGGCACCGACGGCCCGGCGCTCCCCGCTGAGACCGGATCGGTGGCCGCAGGCGGGGGCGCGGTCG
Organism: Micromonospora sp. LA-10; assembly: GCF_051853095.1. Taxonomy (NCBI): domain Bacteria; kingdom Bacillati; phylum Actinomycetota; class Actinomycetes; order Micromonosporales; family Micromonosporaceae; genus Micromonospora; species Micromonospora sp. LA-10. The sequence goes on along the minus strand of NZ_CP195710.1, from coordinate 4,173,185 downwards.
GGTCGGCCGGAGGGCCGGACGGCGTCGGCGGCACCGGTTCGGAACCCGGCGGAGGCAGATCGGACATGAGCCCTCCTCAGCGGCTACGGCTGGAACGGCTCTCGATCTTCCACTGTGCGCGCTCGCGCCGCAGCCCTCCGATCGGCGGACCCGGCTGCGGAACCGCCCGGCAGGCGGAGGTCAGGCGATGACGCGGACCCGCTCGGCCTGCGGACCCTTCTGCCCCTGCGCGATCTCGAACTCGACCCGCTGGCCGTCGTCCAGCGCCTTGTAACCGTCCATCTCGATCGCGGAGAAGTGGACGAAGACGTCCTGCCCGCCGTCGACGGCGATGAAGCCGTAGCCCTTTTCGGCGTTGAACCACTTCACGGTGCCCTGTGCCACGGTGCACTTCCTCACTCTGCGCGGCGTTCCAACACCCGGAAACCGGCGGACCGGCACCGGTAGCACACCGGCTCATCGATCGGCGACGACCACTGAATACGGTGACCGAAATCGCACGCTACACGAGGCGTGACGACGGCGCACGACCACAAATCGGGCATATTCCGAGCGGTCCCCGGCCCCGGTCACACGCCTGCGCCGGCCCGTCCGGTATGCATGCGGCATGACCAGCGCGCCCACCACGACCATCGTTCGCCGGGTCCGGCCGACCGACGCCGCCCGGATGCGGGCGCTGCGGCTGGAGATGCTGGCCGACTCCCCACTGGCCTTCCTGGAGACGGTCGCCGAGGCCGCCGCCCGGCCGCACGCGGAGTTCGCGGCCCGGATCGCGGGCGTCTCCCGGGGCGACCACACCGCCCAGTTCGTGGCCGATCCGGGCGGCCGGCTGGTCGGCCACGCCGGTGGCACCGCCGCGCCGGACGAGCCGGGCCTGACGCTCGTCTACGCCGTCTACGTGACGCCGGCCCGGCGGGGCAGCGGCCTGCTCGCCGCGCTCGTCGACGAGGTGGCCGCCTGGTCGCGCGCCTGCGGGCGGCCCGAGCTGATGATGGAGGTGGTGGTCGGCAACGACCGGGCCTACCGGGCCTACCAGAAGCTGGGCTTCCTGGACACCGGGGTACGGGTGCCGCACCCCCGCGTCACCGGCCTGTACGAACTCCAGATGCGCCGCCCCGCGTGAGGCCGACCGGGCGCAGTTGTTAAAAGGGGGCCCCTCCTCTACCGGAGGCGTTAAGAAGGGGCCCCTCCTTTCAGGAGTGGCGGCGGCTCTGGACGATGCGGAACCGGTTGGCCACGTACGCGCCGTCGGTCAGCGCCGAGTTGGCCGCCGCGTTCGCGCCGGAGCCGTGGAAGTCGGAGAACGCCGCCGACTGGTTGACGAACACCCCGCCGGTGAGGTTGCAGGACAGGTGCACCCCGGCGTCGATGGCCGCCTTCTCGGCCTCGTCCAGCACGGCCTCGTCGGTGGAGTAGACGCCCGCGGTCAGCGCGCCCTTCTCGCCCACCGTCTCGCGCAGGATGCGCAGGCTGTGCTCGGTCGAGTCGGTCGCGATGGCGAACGAGATCGGCCCGAACCACTCCCGCGAGTAGGTGGCGGTGTCGGCCGCGTCCAGCTTCACCACAGTCGGCGTACGCACCACCGCGCCGGGGAAGGACGGGTGCTCGACGACGCGCGACTCCAGCACCGGCTCGCCGACCTTGGTGACCTCGTCCAGCCGCTCCAGCACGCCGTCGTTGACGATCGCGCCGGTCAGCTCGACGCCCCGGGCCGGGTCGGCGGTGAGCTTGGCGACCGCGCCCGCGATCCCGGCGGCCACCTCGTCGAAGCTCTTGTGCCCCTGGTCGGTCTCGATTCCGTCGCGCGGGATCAGCAGGTTCTGCGAGGTGGTGCACATCTGGCCGCTGTAGAGCGTGAGCGTGAAGCCCAGGTTGCGGCAGAGCCCGGCGAAGTCGTCGGTGGAGTCGATCACCACCGTGTTCAGGCCGGCCTTCTCGGTGTAGACGGCCGCCTGCCGGGCGTTCGCCTCCAGCCAGTCGCCGTACTCGGTGGAGCCGGTGAAGTCGACGATCTTCACGGCCGGGTCCAGGGCCAGCGTCGTGGCGAGCTTCTCGCCGGGCGCCTCGGGCGCGAGCTGCACCAGGTTCGGGTCGAACCCGGCCTCGGCGAGCACCTCGCGGGCGTACTTGACGGTGACCGCCAGCGGCAGCACCGCGCGCGGGTGCGGCTTCACCACCACCGGGTTGCCGGTGGCCAGCGAGGCGAACAGACCGGGGTACGAGTTCCAGGTCGGGAACGTGTTGCAGCCGATGACCAGCGCGACCCCGCGCGGCACCACGTGGAACGTCTTGGTCATCCGCAGCGGGTCGCCCTTGCCGGCGGCCTTCTCCCACCCGGCGGTCCCCGGGTGGCGGGTCATCTCGGCGTACGCGTAGGCGACCGCCTCCAGGGCCCGGTCCAGCGCGTGCGCGCCACCGGCCTGGAACGCCATCACGAACGCCTGGCCGCTGGTGAACTGCACCGCGTTCGCCAGCTCGAACACGTTGCGGTGCAGCCGGGCGAGGATCTCCAGGCAGACGCCCACCCGGGCCTGCGGGCCGGCGTCGCGCCAGGCGGGCAGCGCGGCGCTCGCGGCGGACACCAGCTGGTCGGCGCTCGCGTGCGGGTAGCGCACGTCCAGCGCCACGCCGAACGGGCTGACCTCGGTCGCCACGGTGGTGCCGTCACCGGCCTGGTCCAGCGGGAAGTCGCCACCCAGGTACGCCTCGAAGGCGGCCTTGCCGTCGGCGGCGGCGGTCTCGCCGTACACCCGAGGGCTGGGTGACTCGGGGTAGGCCGACCAGTACCCGCGCTCCGCGATGGCGGTCAGCGCCCGGTCGAGGGTCTCGCGGTGCCTGTCGTACAGGGGGTGCGGGGTCTCCGTCATGCCCGCCATCATGCAACAGTCAGGCACCAGATCAGTAGGGGCGTGTCACAACTCAGATCGTCAACTGCCAGTCGACGGACCCGGCGGCCGGGCGGTACCCGAGCTGGTCGTTGATCGCGACCATGTGCCGGTTCGCCACCGCGTTCCAGGTGTCGACGGCCCGCAGCGCCGGTTCGTGCGCCAGCGCGTACTCCAGGTTCCCGGCCTTGCAGAGCAGGCCGAGCCGGTGGCCGCGGTGGTCGGGGTCGACGAGGGTGATCTGCTGCCAGGCATGGTCGGTGCTGCTCGCGTCCATGCTGAGCTGGGTCCAACCGACCAGGCGGCCGGTCGCCTCGTGCACCACGCCGGTGTTGTAGCGGCGTACGCCCCGGGCGTCCAGCGCCCGCTCCGCGTCGCGTACCCGGGCCGCGTCCACCTGCTCCGGCTCCCAGTCCAGCTCGCCCATCGGGGCGTCGAGCAGCAGCCGGCCGTCCAGGTAGGCGACGTCCGCGACGTACTCCTCGGGGGTGTGGTCGCGCCACCGCACCGGCCGGTAACCGGTCGCCGCGGCGCGGGCCCCGGCCAGCAGCGCGGCCAGCCGGTCGCGGTCGAGCCCGGCCACGTCGAGGCGGCGGCGGACGTCGGCCAGCGCCGGTTTCGCGCCCACGGCGGCGGCGAACGCGGCGCCGGGGAAGCCCTGGTCCTCCTCGCCGGGCAGCGCGGCGACGGTGGCGCCGACCAGTCGTTTGCCGCCGTGCTCCCGGAGCAGCCGGACGCCGTGTTCGTGCAGCGTGCGCCCGATGCCACGCCGCCGGTACGCCGGGTCCACAGTCAGTTCGACGCTGGCGTTCTCGGTGTTGTCGATCGTGTGCAGGTAGAGCTGCAGCCAGCCGACGGGCGTCCCGTCGAGGCGGGCCACCAGCCAGCGCGATTCGATGCCGGGCATCGGGTACGACAGCGGCGCCTCGAACCGCCGCCGGCAGGGGACGGGCAGGTCCGGCTCGTCGGCGGCCTGGGCGGCGCACGCGATCCGGTACACCGCGTCGAGCGTCTGCCGGTCGGCGGGATCCAGCGGTGCCACGGTCAGCGTCATGCCACCGAGGGTGCGCCGGAGACAGCGAAGAGGCCAGCGGTTTTCCGCTGGCCTCTTCGAACGTTGGTCGGGAGGGACGTCCGCACAACGCCTCCGGCGTTGGGTCGCAAGAACTTGAAAAGTCTCCGGCGGATGCCCTCCCGCACGAAGCATCTTGCGCCGTCCGGTTACTGCCGTCAAGTCCTTGACGGTGGTTTTCTGGCACTCACCGCACATCACCGGTTACCCACCGGTCTCACCCGATCCCCCACCCGGGCGAGCCCCACCTCCCCCGCCCGGCCGAGGAGCCGGCTGCGGAGTCAGGACAGGAGGCCGGCGTCCCGGGCGGCGCGCAGGGACGGCTTGATGCGGTGGGTGGGCCCGACCTGGGCGGCAACCGCGTCGAGCGTCTTGAGGCCCTCGCCGGTGTTGAACACGACGGTCTCGGCGGACGGGTCGAGCCGGCCCGACTCGACCAGCTTGCGCAGCACCGCGACCGTCACGCCGCCCGCCGTCTCGGCGAACACCCCGGTGGTACGGGCGAGCAGCCGGATGCCGTCACGGATCTCGTCGTCGTCGGCGTAGTCCATCCAGCCGCCGGTGCGCCGCACCGCCTCCAGCGCGTACAGCCCGGCGGCCGGGTCGCCGATGTTCAGCGACTTGGCGATGCCGGTCGGCTTGACCGGCGTGATCGTGTCGGTGTCGCCGTGCAGCGCGGTGGCGATCGGGTTGCAGCCGGCCGACTGCGCGCCGAACACCTTCCAGCCGCCGGCCGGGGCCTCGACCAGCCCGATCTCCACCAGCTCGGAGAACGCCTTGTCGATCTTCGTGAGCAGCTCGCCACTGGCCATCGGGATGACCACCTGGGCCGGGATCCGCCAGCCGAGCTGCTCGGCCACCTCGTAGCCGAGCGTCTTGGAGCCCTCCGCGTAGTAGGGCCGGACGTTCACGTTGACGAACGCGGTGTCCTCGAACTCGTCGGTCTCCACCAGCTCGCCGCAGAGCCGGTTCACGTCGTCGTACGAGCCGTCGATGGCGACCAGGTCGCCGCCGTAGACAGCGGTGGTGACGACCTTGCCCTGCTCCAGGTCGCCGGGGATGAAGACGATCGACGGCACGCCGGCCCGGGCCGCGTGCGCGGCGACGGAGTTGGCGAGGTTGCCGGTGGACGCGCAGGCGTACCGGGTGAAGCCGAGCTGCCGGGCCGCGGTGAGCGCCACCGAGACGACCCGGTCCTTGAACGAGTGGGTGGGGTTCGCGCTGTCGTCCTTCACCCAGAGCGGGGCGCTGAGCCCCAGCTCGGCGGCGAGGTGCGGGGCGGCGACGAGCGGGGTCAGCCCCGGGTCGAGCGTGACCCGGGTGGCCGGGTCCTGACCGGCCGGCAGCAGTGCGGCGTACCGCCAGATGTTGGCCGGGCCGGCCTCGATCTGCTCACGGGTGACGGTGGCCAGCGCGGCGGTGTCGTAGTCGACCTCCAGCGGCCCGAAACACTCGTAGCAGGCGTGCTGGGCGGCCAGCGGGTAGCGCGCCGAACAGGCGCGGCAGACCAGGGCGCGGGCCGGGCTGAGGGTGGTGTCGATGCCGGTGTCGGCGGGAAGCGTCGACGTCATGTCGAGGATTTCCTCTCATCTTTCCCCGCATCGCCGGGTGCGGCGGGGACGGAATTGGCACCTGCCCGCTGTCGCTCGTCGTCGAGCGTGCGGGTGGTTGCCGGGGCGTCGTCGGGCCGTATCCCTCAGCCCCTCTGGATGAGGTATTCAGTTGTGCCGCCGAGTCTATGCGCTGCTCAGGAGCGCGCCACCTCGGGATCCCACGCTGTGGGCCGGCTCAACGTCCGACCACCGCGGCCGGCTCCACCACAGCGGGCCGGTCCACCACCGCGAGCGGCGCCGGCGCCGTCGTGGTCACCGCTGCCGACCGGGTACGGGTGACGAGGTTCGCGGCCACCAGGGCGGCGATGGTCAGCCCGGCCCCCGCCAGCTCGACCGGCACCGGCCGGTACCCGCGCAGGATCTGCACCGCGAACGTGACCACCGGCACCAGGTTCATGAACAGCGCGGCGTCGGCCGGGCCGAGCCGCCGTACGCCGGTGTTCCAGGCCAGCACCGCGAGAACGGCGGCGATCAGCACCGCGTAGGTCAGTTGAGGGGCGACGGCGACGAGGTCGGCGGCGGCCGGCGCGTGCTGGAGCCCGGTGAGGTCGGCGACGGCGCTGGCGGCGAGCATGGCGAGCATGCCCGCGACGGCGGTCAGTGTGGTGTAGCGCAGCGCGGACCACTCGGGGAACCGGCTCGCGCCGTGCGTGTAGAAGGCCCAGCCGATCACCGCGCCCAGCATGAGCAGCCCGCCGACGCCGAACTGCCCGAGCCCGTCCAGCCGGCCGCGGGTGATCACCAGACCGACACCGACCAGGGCGACCAGGGCCAGACCGAGCAGCGCCGGGCGGGGCCGTACGCCGTCGCGCGCCCAGCGGACCAGCTGGGTGATCAGCGGCACCGTGGCGCCGAACAGCGCGATCTGCTGCGGGGTGGCGTGGCCGAGGGCGAGGTTGGTCAGCGCGTTGAAGCCGGCGAAGCCGAGGGCGCCGAGCAGCCACACCTCGACCGCGCGCCCGCCGGTGGCGAGCGCGGCCACCCCCTCGCGGGCCAGCAGCAGGGCGACCAGGACGGCGGTGGCGAGGACGTACCGGGCGGTGGTCAGGTTGAGGGCGTCCACCCGGGTCAGCGCGCTCGCCAGCACGGGGAACATGACGCCCCAGCTGAGCACCGCGAAGATCGGGAAGGCGGCGGAACGGAAACGCATCCCAGCTCCTATGTTCGAGTACCATCGAACCAACGGCACGACTCTAGGAGCTTGTTCGACGATTGTCGAACATGGGTTATCGTAGTCACATGGAGCTGCACGAACCCGAGCTGCGCGAGGTCCCGGTCACCGCCGTGCTGGCGGCGCTGGCCGACGACGTCCGGCTGCAGATCGTGCGCGCGCTCGCCCCCGGCGGGGAGCACGCCTGCGGCTCGTTCGAGTTCGGCGTCTCCAAGGCCACCCGCAGCCACCACCTCAAGGTGCTGCGCGAGGCGGGCCTGACCCGTACCCGCATCGCCGGCACCACCCGGTACGTGCGACTGCGCCGCGACGAGGTGGACCGCCTCTACCCGGGCCTGCTCGACGCCGTCCTCACCGCGCCCGCCCGGCCGGAATGATCAGCGCCCCCACCGGCCCTCGGCCGGGTGACATGATCGCCTGATGCGGAAGGCGGCGGCCCGGATCGGGCTCCTCACCGGCGCGACACTGCTCGCCGGCTGCACCACGGCACCGGCCGATCGGCCGCTGCCGGCCCCGGTCGACGGACTGCCGTCGGCGCCGCCCGCCACCGTCGCCTGCTCCCCGGAGGGCATCCGGATCACCGGGCTCGGGGTGAGCGCGGCGATGGGGCTGCGCGCGATGGGCCTGGACCTGGTCAACTGCGGCGACCGCCCGTACGAGCTGCGCGGCTATCCGGCGGTCGTGCTCCGGGACGCCGACGGGGACACGATCCCGGTGCGGATCATCCCGGGCGCCGCGCCGATCACCTCCGGCTTCGACGACCCGCCCACCCGGATCGTGCTGGCGCCCGGCGAACGGGCCGGCGCGGCGCTGATCTGGCGCAACCTCGTCACCGACGCGACTGTGGTGGCCACCGCGGGCACGGAACTCGACGTCGCCCCGTCGACCGGCCGGCCGGCGTACCCGGTCGCGCTGGACGGGCCGATCGACCTCGGGAACACCGGCCGGCTCGGCGTCAGCGCCTGGAAGCGCCGCGACGGCGCCCCGGCGACGCAGGTGCCCCCGCGGTCCGATCCACCGGCCCCCTCGACCTCGCCGGTCAACCCGCTCTGAGGCCGATCGCGGCACGGGACGGCCTCCGCGGGCCGTGCCCGTACCACGACCTCGCCGCGTGGCTCAGGCCGGAACCGAGGCGGGCGACGCGGGGGCGGGCTCGGCCGGGGCGGCGCGGCGACGGGCGAGCAGCGCGTCCAGCGCCCAGCTTCCCGGGCCGAGCACGGCGACCAGCAGGAACGACCAGCAGAAGAGCGCCGCCATTTCGCCGCCGTTCTCCAGCGGCAGCAGGTTCTGCGGCTGGTGCACCACGAAGTACGCGTACGCCATCGAGCCGGAGGCGAGCAGCGCGGCCGGACGGGTGAGCAGGCCGACGAGCACGAGCACGCCGCAGACGAGCTGGATCAGCGCCGCCCACCAGCCGGGCCAGGTGGCGAACGGGATGGGCTCGCCGGAGCCCCGGTTGCCGCCGAAGACGCCGAATATCGACGCCACGCCGTGGCATAGGAACAGCAACCCCACAACCACGCGGTACAGGGACAGGACAGGGCCGCTGAGCTGGGTCGGAATCATGTGTGACCTCCTGGGGCGGTGTTTGACGGCTCCAGGATGGCGATCACACGTATCGATGTTAATCGATATCTTTGCAGGCGGGACAATTGCTTGGGAACGCTCCCATGATATGGGCGGACACGCCAATGCGGATACCCCGCCGCTCACCTCAGCTGGTGATGTCCTTGCGGGTGAAGCGCCAGAAGGCCAGGCTCCAGAACAACGTGGCGTAGACGATTGCCGAGAACGCGCCCTTGACGACGTCGTCGGTCTGCATCGGCGAGGACAGCAAGCCCAGCCAGGCGCTGCTGTAGTGGGTCGGCAGCAGGTTGCGCAGCCCGCCCAGCGCGGTGATCTGGTCCAGGATGCTGGACAGGATCCACAGCAGCACCGCACCGCCGACCGCGCCCAGCGCGGCATCGGTGGTCACCGACAGCAGGAACGCCAGCCCGGCCACCACCAGCAGCACGACCGCCAGATAGCCGAGCACCCCGAGCAGCCGCAGCAACCCGTCGGCCGGGGCCAGCTCGGCCGAGACCTGGCTGCTCAGCGGCTTCCAGCCGTACCGCAGCGTGCCGGCCAGCAGCGCGGTGCCGGCGAGCAACAGCAGTGCCAGCCCGGAGTACGCGAGCGCGACGACCAGCTTCACCGCGAGCAGCCGGGCCCGGGGCACCGGCACGGCCAGCAGGTAGCGCAGGCTGCCCCAGCTCGCCTCGCTGGCCACCGTGTCGCCGCAGAACAACGCCACCACCACGACCAGCAGGAACGACGCGGAGACCAGGATCGAGAACAGGGTGAAGTTGAGCCCGCCCGAGGTGGCCAGGTCGGCCAGGCTGGAGAACTCGCCCCGCCCGCCGCGGTCGTCGTCCCCGGAGTCGAACTGGAACGCCACCAGGATGATCAGCGGCAGCAGCACCATGAACCCCAGCGCGAGCTGGGTACGCCGGCGCGACGCCTGCCGCCGGAACTCCGCGGCGAACGGAAGCGTCGCCGAGGGCCGGTAACCGGTGGCCGCACCGCCAGCGCCGGGCCCGGACGTGCCGCCACCAGGCGACGATGCCACAGACGAACCCGCCATCACCGGTCCCCGCTTCCCCGAGAGTTCTCGCCGACCAGGGCGAGGAACGCGTCCTCCAGGCGGCGCCGGGGCACCACCCGGTCCACTCCGATACCGGCCCGGACCAGCTCGGCCACCACCTCGCTGCGGGCGGTGCCGTTGGTGTCGACCACGAGCCCGCCGTCGCCGTCGGGCAGCACCCGTACGCCGCCGAGCCGGTCGAGCACCGTACGCGCCGCGTCCGGGTCGCTCACGTCGAACAGCACGCTCGGCGACTCGCCGACGATCTCCTCCACCGGACCGGACGCCACGATCCGCCCCTTGTTGACCACCACCGCGTGCGTGCAGGTCTGCTCCACCTCGGCCAGCAGGTGGCTGGAGACCAGCACCGCCCGGCCGTCGGTGGCGTAGCGCTGGAGCACCCGGCGCATCTCGGCGATCTGCGGCGGGTCCAGCCCGTCCGTCGGCTCGTCCAGCACCAGCAGCTCGGGCAGGCCGAGCATGGCCTGGGCGATGGCCAGCCGCTGCCGCATGCCGTGGCTGTACTTCTTCGTCCGCCGGTGCACCGAGTCACCCAGGCCGGCGATCTCCAGCGCCTGGTCGAAGTGCGCGTCCTCCCACGGCCGGCCGGTCGCCCGCCAGTACGCCTTGAGGTTGTCCAGGCCGGACAGGTGGGGCAGGAAGCCCGGCCCCTCGACCAGCGCGCCGATCCGGGAGAGCACCGGCGAGCCGGGCACCAGCCGGTGACCGAAGACGTAGATCTCCCCGGCGGTGGGCTGGGTCAGCCCCATCAGCACCCGCAGCGTCGTGGTCTTGCCCGCGCCGTTGGGCCCGAGCAGGCCGACCACCTGGCCGGGGTGCACCTCGAAGTCGACGTCGGAGACCGCGACGAAACCGTCCGCGTACTCCTTGCGCAGGTTGCGCACGGCGAGCGGGACGCCCGCGTACTCCGGGTGCACCGAGCTGTCCTGGCGACGGTGCCGGCGGCGGGTGAGCAGCACGACCACGACGAGCCCGAGCACGATCGCGGCGAGCAGACCGGCAAGCGCCCAGCGCCACACCGCCGCCGTGGTGGGGATGGGCGTGGCGTCGACGGTGGGCAGCGTCAGCGGCCCGTCGGCCAGCGCCACCGTGTGCACGGCCGGCTCGGCCGGCGAGGCGTACGCCTGGTCCGACGTCGCCACCACGAGCCGCAGCCGGTGCCCGGCCTCGACCCGCCGGACGATCCCCGGCAGCGTGACGGTGACCGGCGTGGCCGCGTCGACGGTGGCCGGCAGGCCGGTCAGGCGCACCGGCGCCACCAGGCCCGACGGCAGCGTCGCAGCGCCCTGCGGGTCGACGTCGTAGAGCTTCACGAAGAGCACCGCCTCGCCGGTCGGGGAGGCGGCCCTGATCCGCACCGTGGGCGCGCCCACCACGTCGACCGCGTCGTCCAGCGGCGCCGACTCGAAGCGGGCGTGCTGGCCGGGGATGTCCCCCGCCACGCCGTCCAGCAGCGAGCCGAGCGCGCCCGCGAACGGCACCGAGGAGATCGCCGCCGGGTTGCCGTTCGGCGGTACGGCGACCGGCTGGGGCGGGCCGGCGAGCGTCACCTCGCGGCGGTCCTGCCCGGTCAGCCCCGGATAGTCGGCGGTACGGAAGCCGGTGGCCACCAGACCCCGGTCGAGCGCGTCGAACCCGGCGATCCGGGAGAACGTGAACGTGTCGCCGGGGGCAGCTCCGTCGCCCTTGACGTAGTGGTCGAGCCACTGCGCGGTCAGGAACTTCACCCGGTCGGAATCGGAGGTGGGTCCGGAGCCGCCGTCGTGGCCGCCGGTGAACCAGGCGACCCGCACCGGCGTACCGGCGGCGGCGATGCCCCGGGCGTTGGCGTCCGCCTCGGCCAGCGGGAAGAGCGTGTCCGCCTCGCCCTGCACCAGCAGCGTCGGCGACTTGATCCGGTCCAGCACGCCGGCCGGCGACGACCGGCGCAGCAGCTCGACCGCCGCCGCGTCGGCCCGGCCGGTGGTGGCGATGCGCAGGTACGCGGCGCAGACGTCGGCGGCGAAGCGGCCGCAGGACGGGTCTGCGGCGCCGGCCGGGACGCGACCGGGACCGGTGCCCGGTCCACCGCCCGGCTGCGGGCTCGGCGGGCCGGCGGACTCGGGCGCGCCCTCCGGCGCGGCGGCGGTAGCCCCGGAGAGCCCGGCCGGCCCGGAGCCGGTGTTCCCGCCGCCGCCGAAGAAGATGCCGGCCCAGCCCTTCTTGAACACACCGTCGGCAGGCTGCCCGCCGGTGCTCTCCGGCAGGAACGCCCGGGACAGGTCGTTCCAGGTGATCATCGGGACGATCGCGTCGACCCGCTGGTCCTGCGCGGCCAGCAGCAGGGCCAGGCCGCCGCCGTACGAGCCGCCGACCACACCGACCCGGGGGTCGCCGGCCGCGTCGAGGCGGATGTCCGGACGCTCCGCCAGCCGGTCGAGCAGGCGCTGCGCGTCCCGCACCTCGTAGTCGGGGCTGTCCAGGTGGATCTGGCCGCCGCTGCGCCCGAAGCCGCGGGCGGTCCAGGTGAGCACCGCGTACCCCCGGGCGGCCAGGTCCTCGGCGTCGGAACGGACCGAGTCCTTGGTGCCGCCGAAGCCGTGCGCCAGCAGCACCGCCGGTACGCGGTTCGCCGCCGACGCGCGGTCCGGCAGGTAGAGCGTGGTGTCCAGGTCGACCGGCTCGGCGCCGGAGGGCCCGGAGCGGACCGTCACCAGCGCCGCCTCGGTGCGGAAGTCCGGGCTCTGCGGCCGGGCCACCCAGACGAGCCCGGCGGCGACGAGGACGATCACCGCCACGACGGCGACGATCCGGCGTGGGCGTCCGGCCAGGGCGCGCCGGATCCGCGCGACTGGTGATCTCATGCGGCACACGGTACGGGCCGATCGCTGTGCATTCGCTGAGATCCGCCGTACGTCTGTCCGGTTGCACCGTTCGTCGCCCGCATACCGTCGTCCGCCAAAGGTCCAGAGCATCCCAGCGGCGCATGTTCGGATCATGTGAATTCACATCTACACGCGCAAACCACCGTCGATGTCACTTCTCGGCAACATGATCGGACGCAGAGTGACGCCGAGGCTCACTCAGCGTCGCCCAGAATGGACTGACGTGAAGCCGACTCATTGACCGAGGTTGCACCGACGTCCGGTTCGGCTACTTTTCCGGTCCGGTGCACGGGACTGCGTACGGCGACCTCCCGGGGCACCGACCGCCCCGCCGTCGCCGGAGGAGACACACCATGACAGTCCCCGCGCCGCGGGTCCGTCGGCGGCCCGCCGTACCGGGCCGTACGCTTCCCCTGCTGCTGGTGCTGGCGCTGCTCGTACCGCTCGGGTTCATCTTCGCCCAGGCCGAGAACAGCGCCGCCGACGACCACGAGCTGGCGAGCCGGGAACGGCTCGGCGTCCGCTACCTGCGTGCCCTCGGCCCGATCACCGACGCGCTGGTGGAGGCGCAGGCGATCGCTGTGGCCGAGGGGGCCGTCTCCCGGACCGCGCTCACCGCCGCGATCGAGGGCGTCGCCGAGGTGGACAACGCCGTCGGCGACGAGTTGCGCACCCACGAGCGCTGGGCCGGGCTGCGGGCGAAGCTGGAGGCGCTGCCGGACCGCGGGCTCGGCGACCCCGAGGCCGCCTTCCGGGCCTACGGCGAGGCGTCCGACCTGCTGCTGGCCCTCTACCGCAAGGTGCGGGAGAGCTCCGGGCTGATCCGCGACCCGCGCTCCGACTCGTTCTTCCTCCAGGACGGCATCGGCGGTGACCTGCCCACCGCGACGGTGCTGGCCGGGCGGCTCGTCGACCTGGCCCGGCTGGCCGCCAAGCGTCCCGCCGCCGAGCGCGCGCGGACCGGCGCGGAACTGGCCGAGCTGCGCGTCGCCGCGCTCGGCCCGGCCACCGACCTCGTCGCCGACCTGCGCTCGGCGGTCGACAGCTCGGAGAGCACCGACCTGGGCGCCAACGTGCTCACCCCGCTGGACACCTACCAGCGCTCGCTGGAGACGTTCTCGGCCTACTCGGCACCCGGCGGCGGCCGGTCCGCGCCGGGCACCGACCAGCTCACCCAGGCCGGGATCACCGCGCAGAACGCCGCCAAGCAGCTCCGGACGGTCATCCTCGACCAGCTCGACACGCTGCTGAAGGAACGGCTGGACGCGATCGACCGAGACCGGCTGCTGGGCCGGATCGCCGCCGGCACGGCAGTCGCGCTGCTCGCCGGGCTCGCCGCGCTGCACCTCGCCGCGGCGCGACGGGAGCGGTCGTCCGGCCCCCCTCCCGCGCGCCGGACGCCGACCGAGGCAGGACCGCCACCGGCGGTACACGAGGACCCGCCGATCGCCGCGTCCGAGGGTGACCGCCAGCCGGTCGCCGTCGGCCGGGGCGGCGACGCCGACCGGTGGAGGCCGTTCGATGCTGCTCGCTAGGTTACGGATCCGGGGCAAGCTCGCCCTGCTGGTGATCATCCCGCTGCTCAGCATGGTCGGGCTGGCCGTTCCGGTCGTCATCGACCGGGTCGCCGCCGCCCAGCGGGCCGCCGACACCGCCGAGACGGTCCGCATCGCCAGCCGGGTCGGCAGCCTGGTCCAGGATCTCCAGCAGGAACGCCTGCTCTCGATCGGGCTGCTGCTCGGGCGGGTGGCCCGCACCGAGCTGATCCAGAAGTCGGCCACCGTCGACGACCGGGTCGCCGACCTGCGCGCCGAGACGCTGCCCGCGCCGGTCCGCGAGAGCCTCGACGGGGTACGCAAGCTGGACGACGTCCGCACCGCGACGCTCGCGGGCCGGGCCAAGCCGGACCAGATCCTGACCGCGTTCGCCGAGGTCGACACCGCCCTGATCGACGCGCTGCGGCTGCCGTACCAGGTGGACACCGACACCGCGGCCGGCCGGCAGGTGCTCGCCCTGGACGCGCTGCTGCGCGTCGACGAGGCACTCAGCTCCTGCACCACCCAGATCGTGCTGGTCAAGGCGACTGGCGACCCGCGGATGTCGCGGTCGTTCGTGGCGTGCATGGCGGCGCTCAACGTCGACAACCGGCGCTTCCGCCGGCTGATCACGCCGGAGCAGCTCAAGGTGGCCGAGCTGGACGACGCGGCGGTGGCCGCCCGGACCAGCCCGACGTTCCTGGTGGACAGCCTCCGCGACCCCGACGCGGCGATCGCGCCGGTCTCGCTGGACGTGCTCTTCCCCGCGTCCCGGTCCATGATCACGCTGGGCCAGTTCGTGGAGAAGAAGGTCGTCGCGGACGTCATCGCGGAGACCCGCGCCCGGGAACGGGAGGCCCTGACCGCGGCCTGGCTGGTCACCGCGGCAGCCGGCATCATCCTGCTGGTCGTGGTGCTGCTGAGCATGACTGTGGCCCGTACCGTCGCCCGCCCGCTGAGCCGGCTCACCCGCTCCGCCGAGCGCGTCGCCCGGGTCGCCGAGGCGGAACTGACCCGGGTCGCCGACGACGAGTCCGAGAGCGTGCCCCCGGTACGCCTCGACCCGGTGGAGGTCAGCGCCCGGGACGAGATCGGCGAGCTGGCCCGCGCGTTCGACCGGGTGCAGCGCACCGCCGCCCGTCTGGTCGAGCGGCAGGTGGCCGGGCGCCGCAACGTGGCGCAGATGTTCGGCCACGTCGGGCGGCGTACGCAGAACCTGGTCGGCCGTCAGATCGCGCTCATCGACCGGCTGGAGCGGCAGGAGACGGACCCGGGCCGGCTGGAGCACCTGTACCGGCTGGACCACATCTCCAGCCGTCTGCGCCGTAACGCGGGCAGCCTGGTGGTGCTCTCCGGCGCCACCGGCTCGGACGGCCACGTGGCGCCGGTCCCGCTGGCCGACGTGGTCCGGCTCGCGCTCGGCGAGATCGAGGACTACACCCGCGTCGACGTGGAGGTGCCGCCCGGTGTCGCGGCGGCGCCCGCGATCGTCGGCGACCTGGTGCTGACGCTGGCCGAGCTGATGGAGAACGCCACCTCCTTCTCGGCGCCGCACACCCGCGTGGTGGTGACCGGCGAGCTGACCGACGGCGGCGCCCGGCTCGTCGTGGTCGACCACGGCATCGGCCTGACCGAGGAGCGGATGACCGAGGAGAACGCCCGGTTCACCCGCCGGGAACGGCTCGACCTCGCCCCGACCGAGGTGCTCGGCCTCTTCGTCGTCGGCCGGCTGGCCCGGCGGCACGGCTGGCACGTCCGGCTGACCCCGACCGTCGGCGGCGGCGTCACCGCCACCCTGGAGGTCCCGGCCGCCTCGCTCGTGGTCCGCCGCGCCGAGCCGGTCTTCGCCACCGCCGCGCGGGCCGCCGTACCGCCCGGTGGGCACGAGCGCGGTCCGGGGACCGTCGAACCGGCCACCGGCTTCGACGCGGAGCTGCTGAGCCGGGCCACCCGGAGCATGTCCAGCGGCAACCCGTGGAACGCCTTCGGCAACCGGGACGGCGCTGCGGAGCCGGCCGAGGATCTGAGCTTCCCCACCGCCGGTGCGCCGCCCGCCTGGCCGCCGGCCGCGGGTTCGCCCGCCACCCTGCCGGCCGGACCGGCGACGCGCCCCGGCCGTACCTCCCCGCCGACACCGGTCGTCGGCTCGGTCCCGGTCGCTCCCCCGGCCGCCGGGCCGACGACCGGCCCGACCCTCACGCCGCCCGGCCCGACCCTCACGCCGCCCGGTCCGGGCCTGACGCCGCCGACGGGTCCGGCTCGCACGCCGGCCGACCCGGCCCTGACCCCGCCCGCCGGTCCGGCCCTCGCGCCGACCGCCGGGGCCGGCCTGGCCGTCGGGCCGTCGTCGCCACCGGCCGCCCGGCCGGCACGCACGCCCAGCGTCGGGTCCGCGCCCGTACCGACCGCCGGACCGGCGTCGGCCCCACCGGCCGGACCGGCCCGCACGGCGCCGCCCGCCGCTGGCCGCCCGGCGGTCCCGGCCGGACCGGAGCCGGTCGGCCCGCCCGCCGGACGGCCCGGCGCCCGGTCGCCGATCCGGCAGCGGGTGCCCGGCGCGAACCTCCCAGCCGCCGCGCCCGCCGCCCCGGCCGGCCCGGCGACCGGCGGGCCGCTGATCGGCGTCCCGGCCGACCCGGCCCACGTCCGGGCCCTGGTCGAGGCGTTCCAGGACGGCGTACGCCGGGCCGAGGGTCACAGCACCGTCGCCCCGCCCAGCGCGGAGCGGCCCCGGCTTAGCCGCCGGGTGCCGGGCGCGAACCTGGCCGCCACCGCGACCCAGTCCACGCCCCCGACCAGTTCCGACCCCGGCGACCCCGTCGAGGTCCGCAATCTCGTCAACGAGTTCGAGGCGGGCGTCGCCCGTGCTCTGCGCGAAGTCAGCCCAGACCGCCATTACGAAGAGGACCCATCACGGTGACCAGCCCGTTCCTGCACGACAACATCGAACAGAGCGCCACCGGCGACCTCAGCCCCGAGGCGCGCACCTTCAACTGGCTGCTCGACTCGTTCACCTCCAGCACCGCCGGGGTGATGGAGGCGATCGCGGTCTCCTCGGACGGACTGCTGATGGCCATGTCCGCCATCAAGGACCGGTCCAACGCGGAACGGCTCGCCGCCGTGGTCTCCGGCATGACCAGCCTCGCCGGGGGTGCCGCGAGCTGGTACGCGCTGGGCGCGCTCAACCGGGTGATCGTCGACATGGCCGAGGGATACCTGCTGATCAGCGCGATCAGCAGTGGCTCGGTCCTCGGCGTGGTCGCCGACCGTACGGCGAATCTGGGCACCGTGGCGTACGAGATGACGCTCTTCGCCGGCCGGGCCGGCGGCGCCCTGAGTCCCCGCCTGATCGCCGAGCTGAAGAACGCCGTCCAGCAATGATCCCGGGGGCGGCCGGCGCGGACCCGGAGCCGGAACCCGGCATCCGGATCCGCCCCTTCCTGCACGCGTCCGCTCCGAGTCCGGAGCCGGACGCGGGCGACGGGGAGCCGACCGGACCGCGCCCGTTCGTGCTGACCGCCGGACGGGTGGACGGCGACCCGGCGATCGGTCTGGAGACCCAGGTCACCGCTCGTCCGGGCAGCACCTCGTGGGCGGTGACCGCCCGGCTCGCCCCGGAACTGGCGGCGATAGTCGCGATCTGCGCCGAACCCGTCTCGGTGGCAGAGATCTCCGCCCGGACCCGGATGCACTTCGGTGTGACCCGGGTGCTCGTCGGCGACCTTCGTGCCGCCGGTCATCTCGACGTGCACGTCGCGGACGGCGACGACGCCCTCGATCCCGACATCATCCTGCGAGTGATTGATGGACTTCGTGCGATCTCCTGAATGGCCGGCGGCGGCCCTGGGCGGGCCGTCGGCGAACAGCGCCCCGAGCCGCTACGGCGGACCGGCCCCGCTGATCGGCCGCGCCACGCCGCCACCGCCCACCCCGCCGCTGCCGTACCTGCCGCCCGGGGTGCCGCCGCAGGAACCGGCGCCGATCGTCAGCCGGGTGCCGGCGCCCCGCCCGCCGATCCCGGTCAAGATCCTGATCGCCGGCGGGTTCGGGGTCGGCAAGACCACCACGGTGGGGGCGATCTCGGAGATCGCGCCGCTGACCACCGAGGCCGAGATGACCACCGTCGGAATCGGCATCGACGATCCGGGCGGCGTCGCCGGGAAGACCACCACGACCGTCGCCATGGACTTCGGCTGCGTGACCATCGACCGCAGCCTCAAGCTCTACCTCTTCGGTACGCCCGGTCAGGCGCGGTTCGGCTTCATGTGGGACGACCTGGCCCGGGGGGCGCTCGGCGCGCTCGTGGTGGTGGACAGCGCCCGCCTCGACGACTGCTACCCGGCCATCGACTTCTTCGAGCGCTCCGGGCTGCCGTTCGCCGTCGGCGTCAACGCCTTCGACGGGCGGCTGGCCCTCGACCTGCCGTCGATCCGGTGGGCGCTGGCGATCGCGGAGCACGTGCCGCTCGTGCAGTTCGACGCCCGGGACCGGCTCTCGGTGCGGGACGCCCTGCTGGTCGTCCTGGACCGGGCGCTGGACCGGGCGACCCGGTCGGGCCGGCGCGGCGACGGGCCGCCTCCGCAGCCACGGGCGGGCTGAACACCGACAGTCGTTTCGATCCGTTGTCTGGCGAAGGGGTGGACGCCATGAGAGGTGATCTGGACGAGACACTGGCCCGGATGGCGCGGCGCGAGGAGGCGATGCGCCGCCGGGCGCCCGGCGAGCCGGCCGGGAGGGCCGACGAGGACGTGCCCCTGGAGGAGCTGCCGGCCGAGCCGGGCAACGGGCGGGCGGGGCACGGCGCGTACCGGCTGCGGGGTGGCGCGGCGCCGGCGCGGCGTGACCCGGTCGAGGAGGTCGCCGAGGCGGTCCGGCGGGTTGTGGCCGACCACCCCGGGGTCGCCGTCGCGCTCCGGGTGGAGCTGGGCGACCAGGCGTACCCGCTGCGGGTCTCCTGGGCGGGCTCCGCGGTCACTGTGGGTCCGCCCACGGCGCCGACGCCCCCGCCGGCGTGGCCCATGTCGGTGAAGACGGTGCCCGCCCCCGGCCAGGACTCGCTGGAGTCGGACCCGGCGGCCCGGCTGGCGGAGATGATCCGGCGGGATCCCTCGTTGCTGGACGGCCCGGACCCGGGCTGAGGCGGCACCGGCGTGGTCACGGCGGCTACTGTCGGCGGGTGGCGGAACCCGACCTGACCCTGACCGCGACGCTGCGGCCGGCCGCGCTCGACGCCCGCCGCGGCGTGGTACGCCTGCATCCCGAGGTGCTCACCGCGCTGGCGCTGCGCCCGGGCGACCCGGTGCGGCTGACCGGCCGCCGGACGACAGCCGGCATCGCGGCCGCCGCCGACCCGAACACCAGCGATGTCCTGCTGCACGCCGACGACCTGCTGCTCGGCAACCTCGGGCTGCGGGCCGGCGGCCAGGTGACGGTGAGCCCGCTGCCGGCCGCCCCGGCGCGCCGGCTCACGCTGGCCGGCCCGGCCGCGGTGGTCGCCGCGGTCCCGCCGGAGATGCTGCGGCTCGCGCTGCTGGGCAAGGTCGTCACCGCCGGCGACGACGTCTCGCTGCTGCCGCAGGACGTGCTTCCGGACGCCGCCGTGCGCGGCCTGATCGAGGCCGCGCGGCGCAGTCTCGCCAGTTCCGTCGGGTACGCCTGGACGAGCACGCTGCTCAACGTCGTGTCCGCCGAGCCGGCGACCGGCGCGCTCGTCACCATGGACACGGTGGTGGGCTGGGAGCACGGCCCGGCCACCCGGGGCTCCGGGCCGGTGTCACCCACCTCGGGCGCGCCCGCCTTCGCCCCCTCGGCCACATCGGCCGGGACGGAACGGGCCGAGGGCCTGCTCGGCCCGGAGGACGCCCCGGACGTCGACGAGCTGCCCGGCCTGCGTGCCCAGGCCGAGGAGCTGACCGAGCTGCTGGACCTGGGCTTCCACCACCGCGAGGTGCTGGGCCGGCTCGGCACCACCGTCTCGCTCGGCGTACTCGTGGAAGGGCCGGCGGGCTCGGGCAAGTCCGCGCTCGTGCGCGCCGTGGCCGCCCGGGTCGGCGCGGGTCTGCGCCCGCTCTGGGCGCCGGAGCTGGCCGCGCTCACGAACGACGCCGCGGCCCGCAAACTGCGCGAGGCGGCGTCGGCGGTACGCGCCGGCGGACCGGCCGTGCTGCTGGTCACCGACGTGGAGGCGATCGCCCCGGCCGACGAGCCGGGTCCGCTGGCCACCGTGTTCCGCCAGGTGGTCGCCGAGACGCTGCTGGCCGGCGTGGCGGTGGTCTGCACCAGCGGGCGGCCGGAGGCGGTGGATCCGGCACTGCGCGGCCCGGATCTGCTGGCGCTGCGGATCACCGTGCCGCTGCCGGACGCGGCGCTGCGCCGGGAACAGCTGACAGTGCTCACCCGGCAGGTGCCGCTGGCCGATGACGTCCGGCTGGACGAGGTGGCCGGCCGTACCCCCGGGTTCGTCGCGGCGGACCTGGCGGCGCTCGTCCGCGAGGCCGGGGTACGCGCGGCGCTGCGGCAGAAGACGGCGGAGACGCCGACGGTGGCGATGACGGACTTCACCGAGGCGCTGGAGGTGGTCCGGCCGACCACCATGTCCGCGTCCACGCTGGAGCTGGCGTCGGTGACGCTCGACGACGTCGGCGGGCTGCACGAGGTCAAGCAGACGCTCACCGAGTCGGTGCTCTGGCCGCTCACCTACCCGGACACGTTCGCCCGGCTGGGTGTGACGCCGCCGCGCGGGGTGCTGCTCTACGGCCCGCCCGGCTGCGGCAAGACCTATCTGGTCACCGCGCTGGCCGGCTCCGGGCGGGCGAACGTGCTGTCGGTGAAGGGCGCCGAGCTGCTCTCCAAGTGGGTGGGTGAGAGCGAGCGGGCGGTCCGGGAGCTGTTCCGCCGGGCCCGCCAGGCCGCGCCCACGCTGGTGTTCCTGGACGAGGTGGACGCGCTGGCCCCGGTACGCGGGCAGGCCAGCGACGGCGGCACCACCGACCGGGTGGTGGCGGCGCTGCTCACCGAACTGGACGGGGTGGAGGCGCTGCGCAACGTGGTGGTGGTCGGCGCGACGAACCGGCCGGAGCTGGTCGACCCGGCGCTGCTGCGGCCCGGCCGGCTGGAGCGTCTGGTCTACGTGCCGCCGCCGGACGGCCCGGCCCGCGCGGAGATCCTCCGCGCCGCCGCCCGGGGCGTACCGCTCGCACCGGACGTCGACCTCGACGCGCTCGGCGCCGAGCTGGACGGCTTCTCCGCCGCCGACTGCACCGCGCTGGTACGGGAGGCGGCGCTCGCCGCCATGCGGGAGTCGCTCAACGCGAGCACTGTGACGGCCGCGCACGTCGGGGCGGCCCGTGACCGGGTCCGGCCGTCGCTGGACCCGGTGCAGCTCGCGCACCTGGAGTCGTACGCCGCCGGCCGGTCCTGAGCGGTCAGCTCTGGTCGCGGCGGCGGACGGCCGGGCGGCGTGGCCGCTCCGGGGCACGGCTGCGGCGGTCGGCGCGCGGCTCCCGCTGCTCGCGTACCGGCCGGCGGCGGGCGCGTTCCGGCTCGGTCAGGACCGGCTCGCCGGCGTACTCGTCGTCGTCGAAGTCGTTGCCCTCGTCGTAGGCGGCGTACTCGTCGCCGGCCGGCCCGGCCTCTCCTCGCTCCTCCCGGAGCGCGGTCTCGTGGTCCTTCACGACCTGGGAGTCCTCGATCTCGCCGCGCCAGCCCTCGACCGCGTCCGGGTCGAGCACCGTCCGGGTCATCACGTGCCGGACGAAGTGCTTCAGCTCCAGCCGGACCCGGCGGCCCTGGGCCCGCCACAGGTTGCCGGTGTGCTCGAAGAAGCCCTGCGGGTGGTACTCCAGCACGACCAGGATCCGGGTCAGCTCCGGGGCGACCTCGTGGAAGCTGACGGTGCCGTCGACCGAGCCCTTCTCGCCGGTGGACCGCCAGTGGATGAGCCGGTCCGGGATCTGCCGCACGATCGTCGACTCCCAGGTCCGGTGCGACCAGAGCACCTGCGCCTTCCAGGTCATCTTCTCGTCGTCGTCGCAGTCGGCCTGCTCGACCTTCTTCATGAAGCTCGGGAAGTCGCCGAACGTCGTCCACTGGTTGTAGGCGACCCGGACCGGCACGCCGACCTCGATGGTCTCGACGATGTTGGTGACCTTGAGCTTCCGGCCGCCGTCGCCGCCGCCCTTGCGGCCGAACGCCGCCATCAGCTTCTCCTTACCGCCGGCCACGCCGGCATGGAACATGGCCTTCACCGGGGAGCTGCCCTCGGCGAGCTTCCGCGCGCCGGTGGCGGCGGCGACCAGGCCGGGATCGCCGCCCTGCTTCGCGTACTCGGTGAGTCGTCCGGTCGCGTCGGTGACCCGGTCGCTGATCGCCTGCACGGCCCGTTCGCCGAGCGCCGAGGCGAGGTTGCGCAGCTCGCCGCCGATCTCGTCGCGTACCCGGTCGGTCAGATTGGTCGTCGCCATCGTCACCGCCCCCGCTGCTGTCGATCCGGCGCGTCGGGCTGCTCGTCCAGTTCCGGCTCCTCGTCCGGCGCGGAACGCTCGCCGGCCGGCCGGGCCGGGCCGCTCCGGCGGCGCAGCGCGTCGGCGCCGCCGCGCAGCCGTCCGCCGATCGCGTCGATGCCGCTGCCGGCGGCGGCGGTCGCCGCGGCCCGCCCGGCCGCCACGAGCGGGGGCCCGAGCCCGCCGAGGTTGCGCAACTGGGGACTGGCGCCCATCAGGTCCGCGCCGAGCTGCTTGATGCCGCCCGGGCGCTGGCTGGCCCGCCCGGCGGCGACCGCCGCGGCGAGCGTCAGCGCGGTACGCATCTTCTTCCGGCGACCCAGCAGGTAGCCGAAGCCCACCGCCATCGCCACCCGTGCTCCGCTTTTCATCCGCTCTCCTCCGCACTCCCCCGGGACGCGAAAGTCGCGATCCCGGAGAGGCGGGCAGTACCCGTCACCCCATTGGCAAAACATTTACTCAGGGAACGGAAAAGGTGGGCGAAACCTCGCAGCGAGCGCTAGTGAGCAGGAAAAACGCGATCTGATACGGGCGTCAGCGGATCGGCAGCGCCGAATCGAGGCACATTCGGGCGTGCACTTTTCCGCCCTCCTCGCGCAATTCCGCACCGCATTTCCGCAACACCGACAGCGCGCCCGCGTTGTCCGGTGTGGTGTCCGCGACCACCGTGTGCATCCCGGCCGCCGCGGCGGTGTACAGCAGCTGCCGCAGCGCGGCGGCGCCCAGACCCCGGCCCCGGGCGGAGCGGCCCAGCCACATGCCCGTCTCCACGGTGCCGGGCTCGTCCCGGCGGGTCATCCGGACCATGCCGACCACCTCGCCGCCGGAGACGATCGCGTACATGGCGGTGCCTGTCGGGCCGTTGAGTCCGCCGAGGCTCGCCCGGTGGAATTCGCGGAACGCGTCCCGGCGGGCGAGCGACCAGCCCGCGGGTGCCTGCACCGGAGGCATCACGTCCTCCGGTTCCGCCTCAGCCGCCGCTGCGGAGAGCAACGGTTCCAGGTTCCGCTCGTCCACCGGCTCCAGCCGTACCGCACCCGTCACGAGGCGCAGTCTGCCGCTCCCCGTCCGGGCCGTCCACCCCTTTGGGCCCGGATTGCCGCTATGGCCGACCGCCTCGGCCGGTCGTACCCCCGGGGTGTTCCGCCTCACGCTGCGTTGTCATCCGACCGGGTTGTTCGGGCGTGAGCGTGCTCACGTCGACGGCGCGAACTCGCACAGCACCACCGAGGCGTCGTCGGTGCGCTTGCGCCGCCGCAGTCGCTCCGGGTGGTCCCGCTCGGCCGCCCGGACCCGGTCGATCAGTCCCTCGGGTCCCTCCACTGTCGCCACCTCCAGCAGCCCGGCCCAGTCGAAGAGACCGAACTGCTCGACGGCGCAGGACGCGCCGTCACTGAGCAGCGCGGCCCGGCGCAGCGCACCCGGCCCGCTCAGCGGGACCGTTCCGGTCACCGCGTGGTACGCCGCGTCCGGGTCGCTCGCCGCCGCCCAGTAGCCGTGGGTGCGGTTCATCCGGGTCCGCTGCACAGTCGTCGCCCGCCGGAACCGGGTCGCCGGGTCGGTCTCGCCGTCGGGCAGCGCGGCGGCGCTTCGACGCAGGTCCGCCACTGCGGTCTCCAGCCGGTCGTCGGTGATCACCTCGATCCCGCCTCCGGTGTCGAGCACCAGCGGGCTGTCGCAGAGCACCAGGTAGTCGGCCCGGTCGCCGCTTTCGCGCAGCAGGCAGACGGTGGACGACGGGGTACCCGGATGGTCGAGGTCGCAGGTCCCGCCATGGTCGGCCCGGACCGCGAGGATCGCCGCCGCCAGGCTGCTCATCAGCGTGGCCGCGGGCCGGGCCGCGATCGCCAGGCCGATCCGGGCGGCCAGGTGCCGGACGTACCAGGCGGGACCGTGCACGCATCCGGTGTCGAAGCCCTCCGGCACTGTGGCCCCGTCGAGGACGCCGACGAGCGGGCCGAACCGGAAGACCACGTCCTCGTTCTCCAGGCGTCCCGGCGCCGGGTCGGAGGCGGAACGCACACGCATCGCCGGCGCCTCCCCGGCCGGGCGGGCCGGTCGGCTGCCGATCGCGTACCGGCGGTCTGGTGCCCCCATCGTGTCCTCCGTTCGTCGCCGTCGGCCGCCTACCCGCGCGACGCCGGACCATCCGCCGCGCGACCCCGATCGTGGTAACCGCCCGTCACCTTCTCCGGACTTTCGGTAGCGTCGGACACGACCGGGTCGGTCCCGGCGACAGGGGGTTGGAGATGTTGGAACGGTTGCACGAGGGGGGCATCCGGGCGGAGCACGCGTACGTCGCCGGATTCCTCAGCATCGGCCTCTCGGTCACCAGCTGGTTCCTCTCCAAGCACATGGAGCGCGCCGGAGTGGCGCGGGCGGACCGCTGGGGCATCTTCATCGGCGAGTGGGCGCCGACGTTCTTCGCCATCGGCAACGGGCTGCGCACGTACGAGAAGTGACGCGGGCTCAGCGGCGCCGGTTGCGGGCCCGGGACGAGCGGAGCCGGCGCAGCCGGCCGACGAGGACCGGCTCGGCGGCGAGCGCGGCCGGATGGTCGAGCAGCGCGTTGAGCAGCTGGTAGTAGCGGGTCGCGGAAAGCCCGAACGTGTCCCGGATGGCCTGTTCCTTGGCCCCGGCGTGCTTCCACCACTGCGCCTCGAAGGCGAGGATGCGCTGCTCCCGCTCGGTGAGAGCGGCCTGCGTGGCGGCTTCCGGAGCGGCCTGCTCGACCGGCGCGACGGACTCCGGCTCGGCCGGTGACTCGGCTTCCGGCGGCGGGGTGGACTCGACGGGCGGAGCGGTACGGGGTGGCGGAACGGTTCCGCCCGCGTGGCGCGTACCCGCTGTCGGCCCCGACGGGCCCGGCCGGTCGACGGCGGCCCGGTGCGAGGCGTCGGCGGACATGGCGCTCCTCTCCGGCGGCGGGTGACCGGCAGGCGGAGACGCGCGCCGGCCGGGGGGACCCCAGCGTAACCAGGGCCGCCCCCGGCCGCATCGGACGCGGGGTCCGCGCCGCCGGCCGGGGCCGGCGGCGCGGACGAGGTCAGGTGATGTCGCGCCGGCGCACGGTCCAGAACGCGGCGACCACGGCTGCCACCAGAGCCACCCCGAACACCACAGCCGACTGTTCCCACGTGACCACGTACTTGGCCGGTTCGCAGGCGCCCTGGGTGAACTGGCAGGTGTCGTAGTCGTACAGCTCCGCCTGCTTCAGGAACCACGACTGGGCGTACGTGGAGAGCACGTACCGGTCCCCGAACTGGATCCCCAGTATCGACACCGCGATCCGGATGCCGATCTCGCTCACCGCGAAGATTCCCACCGCCGCGCCGAGCGCCATAGCGGTGTGCCGGCCCAGCGAGGCCAGCGCGAAGGCGACCGCCGCCACGACGAGGACCAGCCCCAGCGCCCGCAGCCCGTCCAGCCCGATCGACTGCCAGGCGCCGGTGGTCATCTTCTCGGTCGTGCCCCGCTGGGTGCCGATCAGCCAGAACGCCGCCGTCCAGAGCGCGCCGAGCACCACTGTCAGGCCGAACACGGTGGTGAGCAGGGCGGCCAGCTTCGTGCTCAGCACGGCGAGCCGTTTCGGTCGCCAGAGCAGCAGGTTCATCATTCCGCCGGTGTTCCACTCGGCGCCCACGAAGGAGGCGCCGACGATGAAGGCGAACAGCGCCACGGAGGCGGCGAACACGGCGATGAACATGGGGAACTCGGCCCGGAAGTCGAACTGGTAGGGCAGGTTCCACTTCGGGTCGAACATGTCCGGCTGCGGCTGGTAGTCCTTGCCGCAGTTCGGGCCGTACCGATCCTCGGTCTGCTCACCGCGGGCCTGCGCGGCCTCACACTCGGCGATCGAACGCTTCCACCTCTCCGTCTCCCGCTGGAACTGGGCTTGGGAGTCGGCCTCCGCCGCCGCCACCACTGTCGGCGAGAGCTTCTGGCTGGAGAAGCTGAACGCGGTGGCCACCGTGGCCAGACCGACGACCAGCAGGACGAGCATGAGCCGGGTCAGCCGGCGCTTGCCGAGCCGGCGCAGCTCGGTGACGAACAGGCTCATGCGCCCCAACCTCCTGCGGTGCCGGTCTGGTCGACCTTGGCGGACTGATCGACCTGACGGTGCTGGCCGGGAACCGGCGCGGTGGCGGTCAGTTCCAGGAACACGCTCTCCAGGTCGACGGCGACCGGGGTGAGCTCGCTGACGTACAGGCCCTGCTCGGCGAGGAGCCGGCTCACAGTGGCGGGCTTGTCCACCCCGGACAGCATCAGGTGGTCCGGCTCGGCGGCCACGCGGACCCCGGCGCGGGTGAGCGCGTCGGCGGCTTGGGGCAGGTCGCTGACCGCCTCCAGGCGTACCCGCACGGTGCCCTGGGAGTGGGCGGCGAGCACCTGCTCGACCGGCCCGAACGCGACCCGGCGGCCGAGCGAGATGATGGTGACCGAGTCACAGATGAGCTGGATCTCGCCCAGGATGTGGCTGGAGAGCACCACGGTCATGCCGGCCTCGGACAGGTCCCGCATCAGGCCGCGCATCTCCCGGATGCCGCCCGGGTCGAGGCCGTTGGCCGGCTCGTCGAGGATCAGCAGCTTGGGGTTCTTGAGCAGCGCGGAGGCGACCGCCAGGCGCTGCTTCATGCCGAGCGAGTAGGTCTTGACCCGCTCGCCGGCGCGGTCACGCAGCCCGACCAGCTCCAGCACCTCGTCGACGCGCTGCCTGGGCAGCTCGCCGGCCTGGGCGAGCAGGTCCAGGGTGTCCCGCGCGGAGAAGTGCGGGAAGAACTGCGGACTCTCCACGATGGCGCCGACCTGGCCGGCGACCACCGGCAGGGCGTGCGGCAGCTCCTGGCCGAGAATGGCCATCCGGCCGCCGTTGGGCCGGATCAGGCCGAGCAGCGTACGCAGCGTGGTGGTCTTGCCCGACCCGTTCGGGCCGAGGAAGCCGTGCACCTGGCCGGCTTCCACTCGCATGTCGAAGCCGTCGAGCGCGTGGCGAACCCCGCGTTTCCGGCTCCGGTACGTCTTGCGGAGACCTTCGATCTCCAGGACAGCCGACACAGCTGACCTCCCCCGATAAGTAGGCGTCAGCGACACCATACGCGGTATGCACGGGAAGGCAATACCCGGTATGCAGTGTCGGCGTGTCGCCCTCGGGGGTCAGGCGCAGACGACGTGCACGCCCGCCTCGCGAAACGCCGCCACCACGTCCGGGGCCGCGCCGGAGTCGGTGACCAGCGTTTCCACGCGGTCCACCGGGCAGATCCTGGCGAACGCGTGCCCGCCCAGCTTCGAGGAATCCGCTATCACCACCACCCGCTTGGCGCGGGCGACCATGAGACTGTTCATGGCCGCCTCCCCCTCGTGGTGTGCGGCGGCGCCGAGCTGCGGGTCGATCGCGTCCACGCCGAGCAGCGCGACATCCAGCGTGACCTCGCGCAGCAGCGCCCCACCCAGCGGGCCGACCAGCTCGAACGACTTGGGCCGGACCACGCCGCCGGCCACCACCACCTTCATCCGCGAGCGCACCAGCAGCTCGTTGGCGATGTTCAGCGCGTTGGTGACCACTGTGAGCTGGGCGCCCTCCGCGCTGGTGTTGAGATCCGGGCGTACGGCCAGCGCCCGGGCCACCTCGGTGCTCGTGGTGCCGCCGTTGAGGCCGACCACGGTGCCCGGGGAGACGAGCGCGGCGGCCGCCGTGCCGATCCGCTGCTTCTCGGCCGAATGCTTCGCGGTCTTGTAGCGCAGCGGCAGGTCGTAGGAGACGCCGTTGGCGACCGCGCCACCCCGGGTCCGGGTGATCATCTGCTGCTGGGCGAGCTGGTCGAAGTCACGCCGGATGGTGGCCTGGGAGACGTCCAGCCGGTCGGCTGCCTCCTCGACGGTGACCCGGCCGCTGTCGGTCAGCATCTCCAGCAGCGCGTTCCAGCGCGCGTAGCGGTCCACCGCGGGGGCCTCCCCTGACTATGCGTGAACGGTGATCGGTTGCGTGCACACTAGTGCGCGAAACTCAGTCCGCGCAAAAGCCTTCGCTGCGCGAATCTGGAGACAGTTGCCACAACCACGGCGCTTCGCGCAGAATGACGCGCGAAAGACGGCAGTATCGCGCCGTATTGCGCAAGGGTTTCCCCGGCGAGGAGTTGTCATGGCGTACGTGCACGCGGAGATCGCGAGCCAGCCCGACTGCTGGCGGGAGGCGGCGCGACTCGCCCCGACCATCGCCGAGCGCCTGCCGCGCCCCGG
Organism: Micromonospora sp. LA-10; assembly: GCF_051853095.1. Lineage (NCBI taxonomy): Bacteria > Bacillati > Actinomycetota > Actinomycetes > Micromonosporales > Micromonosporaceae > Micromonospora > Micromonospora sp. LA-10. The sequence continues at coordinate 4,144,663 of NZ_CP195710.1, read as the reverse complement.
CGAGCGGGTAGCGGTGGTCGGTTGCGGCACGTCGTGGTTCATGGCCATGGCGTACGCCGGGCTGCGCGAGGCCGCCGGCCACGGCGAGACCGACGCCTTCCAGGCCAGCGAGTTCCCCACCGGCCGCCACTACGACCGGCTCATCGCGATCACCCGCTCCGGCACCACCACCGAGGTGCTCGACCTGCTCGCCGCGCTGCGCGGGCGGATCCCCACCACGGTCCTGGTCGGCGACCCGGACTCGGCCGCCGTCGCGGCGGCCGACGCCACCGTCGCGCTGCCCTTCGCCGACGAGCGGTCGGTGGTGCAGACCCGCTTCGCCACCACCGCGCTCGCGCTGCTGCGCGCCCACCTCGGCGAGGACCTCAGCCGGTTGGCCGCCGACGCGGAGGTGGCCGTCCGGGCCCCGCTGCCGATCGACCCGGCCGGCATCGAGCAGGTCACCTTCCTCGGCCGCGGCTGGACCGTCGGGCTGGCCCAGGAGGCCGCGCTGAAGTGCCGCGAGGCGGCCACGTTCTGGGCCGAGGCGTACCCGGCCATGGACTACCGGCACGGCCCGATCTCGGTCGCCGCCCCCGGCCGGCTGGTGTGGGCGCTCGGCGAGATCCCGGACGGCCTGCCGGAGGACGTGGCCGCCACCGGCGCCGCCTTCGTGCACAGCCGCACGCACGGCTGGCGCACGGTGCTGACGAGCTGGGCGGCCGGCCGCAACCCGGTCGACCCGATGGCCGACCTGATCCTGGCGCAGCGTTTCGCTGTCGCGCTCGCCACCACCCGTGGCCTCGACCCCGACGCGCCGCGCCACCTGACCCGGTCCGTGGTCCTGGCATGAGCGAACGCACCGAGCGCAGCGAGGGCCGTGAGCGCATGCCCCACTGGCGCAGCATGAGCGAACGCACCGAGCGCAGCGAGGGCCGTGAGCGCATGCCCGACTGGCAGACGGCGTGAGCTCAGGCGACGAGGTCGTCGTCGCGCTGGACGTGGGCGGCACCGGGATGAAGTGCGCCCTGGTCCGGCCGGACGGCACGACGGTGCACAGCGAACGGCACGACACCGCCGCCCAGCGCGGCCCGGAGGCGGTGGTCGGCACGATCCTCGACGTCGCCGAAGGACTGGCCGGCAAGGCCCGCGCCGCCGGGCACACGCCGGCGGCCTGCGGCATCGCCGTACCCGGAGTGGTCGACGAGGCGCGCGGCGTGGCGGTCTGGTCGGCGAACGTGGGCTTCCGGGACGTACCCCTGCGGGAGCTGGCCCGCACGCGGCTGGGACTGCCCACGGCGCTCGGCCACGACGTGCGGGCGGGCGGCCTGGCCGAGGCCCGGCTCGGCGCCGGGCGGGACGGCGGCCACGTGCTCTTCGTCGCTATCGGCACCGGCATCGCCGCCGCCCACGTGGTCGACGGGTCGGCCGCCACCGGCGCGCACGGCGCCGCCGGGGAGATCGGCCACATCCTGGTACGCCCCGGCGGCCCGCGTTGCGGCTGCGGGCGGACCGGCTGCCTGGAGGCGGTGTCGTCGGCCTCGGCGATTGGTCGCCGGTACGCGGAGCTGTCCGGCGCGCCCACCACCGCCGCCCAGGTGGCCGACCGGGCCGCCGCGGGTGAGCCGCTCGCCGCCGAGGTGTGGCAGGAAGCGGTCGAGGCGCTCGCCGACGGACTCGCCACCGGGCAGGCGCTCTACGATGTGTCGACAGTGGTGCTCGGCGGCGGGCTCGCCCAGGCCGGTCCCCGGCTGTTCGACCCGTTGCGGGCGGCGCTGCGCGAGCGGCTGACGTTCCACCGCGAACCGCGCCTGGTCGCGGCCGACCTCGGCGACGAGGCCGGCTGCCTCGGCGCCGCCCTGCTGGCCCTGGACACCCTGGCGAAGGAGAGTCGATGACCCGGCGCGTGACCGGCAAGGTGGTGACCCCGACCGGCGTCATCCGGCAGGGTTGCGTGGAGATCGCGGACGGGCGGATCACCGCCGTGGCCGAGTATCCGTCGGTGCGCGACGGGCACTGGATCGTGCCGGGCTTCGTGGACATGCACACCCACGGCGGCGGCGGGCACACGTTCACCACCGGTGACCCGGAGGCGGCGCGGCAGGCCGCCGCGTTCCACCTCGGGCACGGCACCACCACGCTGCTTGCCAGCCTGGTCAGTTCCCCGTTCGAGCTGATGCGCGACGCCACCGCCGCCTACCGCCCGCTGGTTGAGTCCGGCGTGCTCGCCGGCGTCCACTTCGAGGGTCCGTACCTGTCGGCCGACCGCTGCGGCGCGCAGAACCCGGAGTTCCTGCGTGACCCGTCCACCGCCGAGCTGACCGAGCTGATCGAGCTGGGCGGCGGCGCGGTGCGCATGGTCACGCTCGCCCCGGAGCGCGACGGCGCCACCAAGGCGATCGAACTGCTGGTCGCGCAGGGCGTGGTGGCGGCGGTCGGGCACACCGACGCCACCTGGGAGCAGACCCGGGCCGCGGTGGCGGCCGGCGCCACCGTCGGCACCCACCTGTTCAACGGGATGCGCCCGGTGCACCACCGCGAGCCCGGCCCGGTGGTGGCGCTGCTGGAGGCCCCGAACGTGGTGTGCGAGCTGGTCGCCGACGGGGTGCACCTGCACGACGGCATGCTCGGCTTCGCCACCTCGGTGGCCGGTCCGGAGCGGGCCGCGCTGATCACCGACGCGATGGCCGCCGCCGGCATGCCCGACGGCGAGTACGAGCTGGGCGGCCAGGCGGTCACCGTCGCAGGCGGCGTGGCCCGGCTCGCCCACAACGGCGCGATCGCCGGCAGCACGCTCACCATGGACGCCGCGCTGCGGCACGCGGTCGGCGCGGGCGTGGCCCTGCCGGACGCCTGCCGCATGGTCGCCACCACCCCGGCCCGCGCGATCGGGCTGGGTGACCGGGTCGGCGCGCTGCGCACCGGTCTGCGCGCGGACCTGGTGGTGCTGGACGACGACCTGAACGTGACGCGGGTGATGCGCGGCGGCGACTGGGTGGAGTGAGCCCGGCCCGCCCGATCGTCAGGCGGTGGGCACCTCGACGCCGAGCACGGCCTGCTCGTCCGGGCGGTGCACCAGGACGTCCGCCAGGTACGACTGCACCGCCCGACGCATCCCGACGTCCCGCCCGGCCTGCTCGGACAGCAGCCACTTGTGCTCGATGATCTGGGCGAACAGCTCCTGCGGCTCCAGCTTGCGGCGCAGGTGCGCGGGCACCGCCCGGACCACCGGCTCGAAGACCTCGGTCAGCCAGCGGTGCGCCGACTGCTGCTCGTCGGTCAGGTCGCTCTCCACCCGGTAGGCGTCCAGGTCGTTGAGGAGCTTGCGGGCCTGGTTCTCCTCCGCGTCCAGGCCGGTGAGGCGCAGCAGCCGCCGGGTGTGGTAGCCGACGTCGACCACCTTCGGCCGCACCAGGTAGCGCCCGTTGTCGACTGTGGACATCGCCACCTCGGCCACGTCGAAGCCCAGCTCGTTGAGGCGGCGGATACGGCGCTCGATGTCGTGCCGGGCGGTGCGCTCGACCTGCTGCTCGTAGGTGATCTCGTGCCAGAGCTGCTCGTAGCGCCGCACGACCTCCTCGCAGACCACCTCCGGGTCGATCGACTCGTGCAGCAGGCCGGCGGCCTGGAGGTCGAGCGCCTCGCCGAAGATGTTGACCCGGGCGATCTCCAGGTCCTCGCCGCGCTGCCCGTTGGACAGCGACGGGTGCAGCGCGCCGGTCTCCGCGTCCACCAGGTAGGCGGCGAAGGCGCCCGCATCCCGCCGGAACAGCGTGTTGGACAGCGAGCAGTCGCCCCAGAAGAACCCGGTCAGGTGCATCCGCACGATCAGCGCGGCCAGCGCGTCCAGCAGCCGGTTCATCGTCTCCGGGCGCAGCGTGTTGGAGAACAGCGCCCGGTAGGGCAGGGAGAACTGGAGGTGCCGGGTGATCAGCACCGGGTCCAGCGGCTCGCCGTCGTCGCTCTGCCGGTCGGCCACGATCGCGACGGCCTCGACCGACGGGAAGTCGATCCGTTCCAGCGCCCGCAGCAGGTCGTACTCGCGCTCGGCGACCCGCTCGCCGGTCTCCTTCACCGCGTAGACGTACCCGCCGAGCCGGACGAACCGCACGATGTGCCGGGAGATGCCCTGCGGCAGCGCCACCAGGTGTTCGGCAGGCCACTGCTCCAGCGGGGTCGACCAGGGGAGGTCGAGCAGCGCCGGGTCGACGAGAGCCGAGGTGATCCGCACGGCAACCAGTGTGACCGCTGACCCCCGCGCCGCGCTTCCCTTCGTGGCTCGGCACACAGCCGCCGATGCCCGCGCCGCCGGAGCGCGGTCGGCGGCCGGTAGCGTGGTCGCGTGCGTCAGACCTCGGGGGTACGCGGTGACCTGCGGCTGCGGCCGGTCCGGCCGGCCGGGTGGTGGTTCGACGGGCTGCTGCTCGCAGCAGTGGTGGCGATCACCGTGGCGCTCGCCTCCGGGCACCTGTTCGGGCTCGACCGGGCGGTCGCCGACTGGTCGGACGAGCACCGCCCGACCGCCGCCCGCTGGGTGGCGATGACGCTGAACCTGCTCGGCCAGGGCACTCCGCTGACGCTGCTCGCGGCCGGGCTGGGCGTGCTGCTGGCGTGGCGGCTGCGCTCGGTGCGGCCGATCCTGCCGCCCGTGGTCGCGTTCGTGCTGACGTTCTTCACGATCGGCCCGCTGAAGGTGTGGACGGCCCGGCCGGCGCCGAGCGCCTCGGTCAAGGAGCCGTTCCTGTCGCCCGAGCAGACGCTGCCGCTGTTCCAGCACGACCTGCCGGTGCGTTTCGCCCAGTCGTACCCGTCCGGGCACGTCGCCAACGCGATCGTCTGGTACGGCGTGCTGGCCCTGCTGGCCCCGCTCGTGCGCACGGTCGGCCGGACCGTGCCGCCCCGGCTGGTCACCGCGATCCGGGTGGTGCCCCCGGCCGTGGTCTTCTGCACCACCGTCTACCTGGGCTGGCACTGGCTGACCGACTCGGTCGCCGGCCTGCTGCTCGGCCTGCTGCTGGACCGGCTGCTGCGCCGGGTGCCCTGGGACGGCCTGCCGCTGCCGCGTCGGCTCGGCGGCTGGCGGCGGCCGGTCGGCTGGGAGTCGCCGCCCGCCACCGCCGCGACGCGGTGACGGGCGGGCGCGGCGCTCAGCTCACCGGCCGGATCTCCACGATGCTGATCCGGGTACGGGTGCTGTAGGTCAGCCTGCGGCGGTGGTCGTCGTCCTCCGGGCGCACCGCCACCTGGATGCGGATCTGGGTGCCCTTCGGCAGCTCGACGCGCTCGTCCGGCGTGCTCACCACGAACACCCCGCCGGTGGTCTCCGGGTCGATCGACACCCGCTCCTGCCGCAGCAACGGGGTGTCGTTCTCCGCGTCGCCCGGCCGGGTGTACTCGGCGCGTATCCGGACCAGGTCGTCGCGCCGCAACCCGCGCAGGTCGACTGTCGCCTGGATGCTCACCAGCCCGGTCTCCGGCACCGTCCAGTGGTACAGGCCGGTGGCCCAGCGGATCGCGTGGAAGCGGTCGGTGGTGTCGAGCGTGTCGTCCGCGTGCGCGGTGCTGTGGAAGGTGGCGATCACGTCCCGTTTCGTGGTTGTGGACGTCTTCTCGCCGATCATCTTCGCGAAGTCGCCGGCAGTGCCACGGAACGCGTCCGCGTCGCAGGTGTGCTGGCGGCCGATGATCGCCGAATCGGTGAACTGCCAGATCCGCGGCGTCGCCTCCGGCTTGCCGTAGCGGGTCCATCCCGGCCCGGAGTCCCCGCCGGCCCGCGCGTACGCGGCCTTGAAATCCTCCGCCACCCGGTACGGGTAGTCGGCGTTCCAGCGCGGGAAGTCACCCAGGTCGTCGTCGCCGTACTGGCCGCGCGAGGCGTACATCACCGCCACCTTGCCGGTGCGTTCCTCCAGTTCCCGGCCGACGTCGACGCCGATGTGCGGGGGCACGTCGTCGGTCGGCCAGCGCTCCAGGTCGATCTGCCAGAAGAACCCGTCGTACTCGCGCCACCAGGGGGTGTGCTTGTCGGCGTAGTCGACGGCAGTGGCCGCCTGGTCGGCGGTGGAGACGTCGGAGTGCACCACCACGTACATGCCCAGGAACGGGATGCCCGCGTCCTTGGCCGCGGTGAGCATCACCCCGTAGTACTGGCTGTGGAACGTGCCGTCCCGGGACTGTTCCGTGCCCTTGTAGGTCATGAAGTCGATGCCCGCGGCGCGGGCGTCCCGGATCCGGTCGGCGGTCAACCCCCGGTCGACGTCGTAGTCGCTTGCGTCCCAGCCGAAAAGCGTCATGTGCGGCACCTCCCGCGTTCGCGGAGAAGACGTTCCGGAAATTGCCGGGGCCGATTCGCGGGCAACCTTGCCCGATCGACGCACAAAAAACCTGATCATCGCATTGGGCGATCGGCACGGAAAGAATTTGTGAACCGTGCTCGCGGAATGGTCGAGCCGCTGCTCCTACCTGCGTAAACGACTCTACCGAGCGGGTCCGGAATTGGCCACCCGAGAATTGCGGACAATTACGTAAGTCGTTCTCGTCAATTCCGGGCACCCGCCGTTCACCCGAGCGCCCTAGGCTGCCGGTGTGGAACAGCTGGCACGGCGACTCGGCGTACCCGACGCGGTCGTCATCGGTCTCGGCTCGATGCTCGGCGCGGGCGTCTTCGTGGTCTTCGCGCCCGCCGCGGCGGCGGCCGGCGGCGTCGGCCTGCTCGTCGCGCTGGCGGTGGCCGGCTTCATCGCCTACTGCAACGCCACCAGCTCGGCGCGGCTCGCCGCCCGCTACCCCGAGTCCGGCGGCACCTACGTGTACGGCCGGGAACGGCTGCACCCGTTCGCCGGTTTCCTGGCCGGCTGGGGCTTCGTGGTCGGCAAGACCGCGAGCTGCGCGGCCATGGCGCTGACCATCGGGGCGTACCTGTGGCCGGGGCGGGCGCGGCTCGTCGCCGTCCTCGCGGTGGTGACCGTGACGGTGGTGAACCTGCGCGGCATCGGCAAGACCGCCGCCGCCACCCGGGTGCTCGTCGCGGTCGTGCTCACAGTGCTCGCCGTGGTGGCGGTGACCGGCGCGCCGCAGGTCGCCGCCGACCGGCTCACCGCCCCCGCCGACCTCGGGGTGGGTGGCGTGCTGACCGCCGCCGGGCTGCTGTTCTTCGCGTTCGCCGGGTACGCGCGCATCGCCACGCTCGGCGAGGAGGTACGCGACCCGGAGCGCACCATTCCCCGGGCGGTGCCGCTGGCGCTCGGCGCGGTGCTGGCGATCTACCTGACGCTGGCGGTGGTCGCGCTCGGCGTGCTGGGCGCCGACCGGCTGGCGTCCACCGACGCGCCGCTGGTCGAGGTGGTGTCCGCCGCCGGGTACCCGGGGCTGGCCTGGCTGGTCCGGGCCGGCGCGGCAGTGGCCGTGACCGGGGTGCTGCTGTCCCTGCTCGCCGGCGTCGGCCGCACCTCACTCGCGATGGCCCGCCGCCGGGATCTGCCGGGCGCGCTGGCGGCGGTGCACCCGCGCCACCGGGTGCCGCACCGCGCCGAGCTGGCCGTGGCCGCCGTGGTGATCGCCGTCGTCGCGGTGGGCGACGTCCGCGGAGCGATCGGCTTCTCCAGCTGCACGGTGCTGGTCTACTACGCGATCACCAACGCGTCGGCGCTGACGCTCGGCCCGGACCCGGACCGGCGCGTCCCGGCCCGGCTGGTCGCCGCGCTGGGGCTGGTCGGCTGCCTGGTGCTGGCGGTCAGCCTGCCGCTGCCGAGCGTGCTCGCCGGGTTCGGCGTGCTCGCCCTCGGCGCGCTCGGCTACGCGGTCCGCCGCCGTCGCTCGGGCTGACCCGGCCCGGCCACCCGTGACGCATCCGGCGGGCCGTCACTCCGGTGGGCGGCGCGCGGCAGGTGGACCGGCGGGCGCCGGTGGCGGCGCGGGCGTGGTCTCCCGCAGCAGCGCGGTCAGCCCGGCCCGCCGGGCCACCACAGTCAACCGGTCACCCGCCTGGATCACCATGCGCGGGTCGGCCGTCCAGTCGGCCTTCTGGTTCGGCCGGGTGTAGGCGAGCAGACGTACCTCGCCGGGCCGGGCCACAGCGCTCAGCGGACGCCCGTCCAGCGGCGAACCCGCCACCACCGGCACCTCGGTGACCAGCAGCGCGTGCCGGTCGACCGGGATGGTGGCGACGACCGCGCGGTCCAGCAGCGCCGCCGCGAACGACGGCGCGGCCAGATAGGACACGCTGCGCGAGATGCCGATGCCGAACGCCTGCTGGATCCGTTCGGCGAAGTCGCCGTCGAACAACCGCAGCACCACCCGCAGGTCCGGGTCCAGCGACCGGGCGATCAGCGCGGCACGCAGGTTCGTCCCGTCGTCGGTGGAGACCACCACCAGCGCCTGGCAGGTGTCGACCGAGGCGGACCGCAGCGTCTCCTCCCGGCCCGCGTCGCCGACGATCAGCGGCACGCCCAGCCGGTGCGCCAGCGCGGCGCCCCGCGCGTCGGCGTTCCGGTCGATCGCCACCACCTCGACGCCGAAGTCGTGCAGCTGGGCCATCACCCGGGTGCCGATGTTGCCCAGCCCGACCAGCACCACGTGCCCGGAACGGTCCGGCTGGACCCGCCCCGCGTGCAGGGCCAGCCGGGCGTTGACGACGCCGTCGACCACTGCCGCCGTGATCAGCGGGATCAGCGCCAGCCCGGCCAGGTTGAGCACCACCTGCATGACCTGGGCGGCGACCGGCTTGTTGACGTCCGGGTCCTGGCCGGTGAGCGTGGTGACCAGCGTCAGGTAGACCGCCTCGCTCCAGCTGACGTCGGCGGCCCGGGCGTTGAGCCAGCCCAGCACCGCGATCACCCCGAGCAGCACCAGCACCGCGATACCGATCTTGCGGGTGGCGAAGTGGCGGACCGCGCGCAGCAGCACCGCCCCCGGCTGCCGTCGCCGCCGCGCCCGTACCAGCCGCCGCGCGGCCACCTCGGTGCCCGCCGGCCGCCCGGTTGCCTCCGCCAGCACCACGTCCGCCGCCGCCTCGTCGGCGGGCAGCACCCGCACCAGGTCCGGGTCGGTGGTGACGGCCAGGCCGCAGACCACGTCCTGCGGGCGTACGTCGTCGCGGCGCGCCACGTAGAGCGTGCGCCCGGCGTGCCGGAAGTGGGTGGGCGCCACCTCGCCCAGCGCGGCGGCGACGAACGCGGGCGCCGCCATCGAGGCGTCGGAGAGCACCGCGGAGTCGGGGAAGAGCTGCCGCAGCCCGTCCGCCAGGTTGGTGTTGAACATGCGCACCACCAGGCGCAGCCGGGACTCGACCTCCTGGGCACAGAGCGCGGCGTGCATGTTGCCCACGTCGTCCTGGTTCAACAGCGCCAGCCCGGCCGCGCCGGCCAGCCCGGCCCGGCGGAACGCCGCCTCGTCGAGCCGTTCGGCGGTGACGACCCGTACCCCCGGCACGTCCCGCCCGTCCGGGCCCTCGGACCGGCGGCGGGCCGGCACCACGAGCGTGACCCGCACCCGCCCCTCGGCGCTGTCGGTGGCGAGCAGCGACCGGACCACCCAGTAGGCGAGCGGATCGGACCCGCAGACCACGAAGTGGGGGCGTTCGTCACCGTTCATCCGGAGCCGCCAGCCGGTCGCGCGGCGCGCGCGGTCACGCAGTGGCTCGGCCATGTCCGGATCGTAGTCAGCCGCTCGCGATGTGCGCAGCCCCGGCGATCATGAACGCATGGTGGGGCCGGGTACGGGTAGAGCGCCGGCATGCAGACGTTCCTGCCGTATCCGGACTTCCTGGCCAGCGCCCGGACGCTGGACCAGAAGCGGCTGGGCAAGCAGCGCGTGGAGACGATCCAGGTGCTGCGCGGCCTGACCCGGCCGGACTACGGCTGGCGCAACCACCCGGCGGTGAAGATGTGGGCCGGGTACGAGGAGGCGCTGACCCGGTACGGGCTGGACATGTGCGCGGTGTGGTGCGAGCCCGGCCGGGCCGACACCTGCGCCGGCACGCTCGCCACCGACCTCGCCACCGCCTGCGGGATCGCGGTGATCCGCACCCAGGACGAGCTGGCCAAAGTCGGTGAGCTGCCGCCCTGGCTGGGCCGCGACGACCTGCACCGCAGCCACCGTTCCTCGCTGCTGCGCAAGGACCCCGTCCACTACGCACAGGTGTTCACCGACGTCTCCCCCGACCTGGAGTACGTCTGGCCCCCGTCCGACCGCCCCCGCCGCTGCCTCGGGTGAAAGGAAGGGCCCCTTCTTAACGCCTCCGGTAGAGGAAGGGCCCCTTGTTAACACCCTCCCCCCATGCCCGCGCGGCGCCCGCAGCGCGGGGACCGCCGGCGCGTTAAGAAGGGCCCCCGCACATCCCTATGCGTTAAAAAGGGCCCCTTCCTTTCACCTCGGGCAGACTGGGGGGACCACCGACTGGAGGAAGCCCCGTGGGTCTGTCGCAAGTGGTAGGTCGCCTGATCGGCGTACGCGAGCACGTGGTGGACCCGGGCGGCGGTGGCGCCCCCCGCGTGCCGCGACCGGTCCCGGCGCTGGTGGTCGGTGGCGGCATCGCCGGCATGTCGGCGGCCGTGGTGCTGGCCGAGCGCGGGGTGGCGGTGACCGTGCTGGAGGCCGCGCCGCACCTCGGCGGCCGGCTCGGCGCGTGGCCGGAGGAGCTGCCCGACGGCGCCCAGCGCAACGAGCACGGCTTTCACGCGTTCTTCCGGCAGTACTGGAACTGGCGGTCGATCCTGCGCCGCGTCGACCCGGCGCTGGGCTTCCTGAAGCCGATCCCGGGCTACCCGATCCTGTCCGAGCAGTGGCCGACCGAGGAGTTCGGCAAACTGCCGCCCGCGCCGCCCGCGAACCTGCTGGCGCTGCTGCTGCGCAGTCCCAGCCTGCGCCTGGCGGACCTGCGGTCGATGGACCGGGACGCCGCGTTGCCGCTGCTCACCTACGACCCGGTGCGCACCTACGAGGAGTTCGACGAGCGCACGGCTGACGAGCTGCTCACTTCGCTGCGGCTGCCGGACCGGGCGCGGGCCATGCTCTTCGAGGTCTTCTCGCACTCGTTCTTCAACCACGAGGCGGAGATGTCGGCCGCCGAGATGATCGCCCAGTTCCACTTCTATCTGCTGGGCAACCCCGAGGGGCTGGCGTTCGACTGCCCGGACCGGGACTACGCGACGGCGATCTGGGAGCCGCTGACCCGCCACGTGGAGAAGCACGGCGGCCGGGTGCTGACCGGCGCTCCGGCCACCCGGCTGGACCGTACCCCGCTCGGCTGGCGCGTCACCGGCGCGGACGGCGACGTCTGGGAGGCGCCGCACGTGGTGCTCGCGGTGGACCCGCCGGCGCTCGCCGCGCTGGTCGCCGCCTCGCCCGGCCTGGTCGCGGCGGCGCCCGAGCTGGTGGCGCGGATGCCCGCGTTCGGCAAACCCGGGCCGCCGTACGCGGTGGCGCGCTACTGGATGGACGGGGACGTCCGCCCGGACCGGGCGGTGTTCAGCGGCGTCTCCCGGCAGCCGACGCTGGACTCGGTGACGCTCTACCACCGGCTGGAGGACGAGCCCCGCCGCTGGGCCGGGCGGACCGGCGGTTCGGTGGTGGAGTTGCACGCGTACGCCTGCGAGCCGGACGTGCCGGCCGACGAGCTGGCGGCGCGGATGCTGCGGGAGCTGACAGTGCTCTGGCCGGAGGTGGGCGATCTGCGGGTACGCGAGTTGCGGGCCCGGGTCGAGGCGCAGGCCCCGGCGTTCACTCCGGGTAGCCACGCCGGGCGTCCCGGGGTGGAGACCGACGCATCCGGCCTCTACCTGGCCGGGGACGGCATCCGTACCGAGTTCCCGAGCGCGCTGATGGAACGTTCGGCTGCTACCGGGATCATCGCCGCCAATCACATCCTGCGGGCCGAGGGCGCGGCGGCCGAGCCGGTGCGCTCGATCCGGCCGCGCGGCCTGCTGGCCGGTCGCACCCCTTCAAAACACCCTTAAGCGGACAAAAACGCCTCTACGCTCGACTGATCCGGTGACACGGGAGGTCGGGCGGTGAGCACCGCGACGCGCGAGCGGCGCGACGAGGAGCACGGGACACCACGGGACGAGCGGACCGCGGTGGTCACCGCGCTGCGACTCGGCTGGTCGATGGCGGACGCCTATAACCACGCGCAGACCGCCGACCTGACCGACGACGGGAACCGGCCGGTGGCCGCGCCGCCGAAACTGTCGAACCTGACCGAGCTGGCCGGGTGGCACCGGCTCGGCATGTACCTGGACGGCGTGGATGTGTCGCTGGCCCAGATCGCGCCGCTCACCCCGGCCGGTCGTACCTTGCCGTCCACGGCCGCCGCCCGCCGCGTCACCGGCCCCGACCGGGAGCCGCTGCTGCTCGCGCTCGACGACCTCAACATCGACGTGCTGCGGTGGACGATGGCGACGAACCACCGGGTGGGTGTGGCGTACCGGCTGGGGCGCTCGCTCGCCGACACGGTGCGGCGCGGAGACGCCGACCGGCTGCCCGGCCGGTTCGGTGGCCGGCACCTCCAGATCAGCAGGTGGCTCGACGAGCTGGCGAGCGTGCTGCCGCCGTACTCGGCAGCTGTGGTGCGCCGCTCGCTCGCCGCCTGGGCCACCGCTGTCGGCCGCGCCACCGTGGGCGACCCGGGCGAGGCCGGGCTCGCCGACCTCGCCCGCGAGCTGCGCAACCAGGGCGACCTGTGGCAGGACGTGCTCACCGGCGGCCTGCACCCGCGCGACCTGCTGGACGAGGAGAACTGGGCGGTGATCGCCCGCAACGTCGTCATCCGGGACCGGAAGCTGGTGGCGCAGGCGGCCCGGGGCATCTTCTGGCCGGTGCTGGCGCCACTGCTGGTGGTGCTGCTGGCGGTGGTGGGCGTCAGCGCCGCCGCCGCGGCCGGCTCCCCCACCACCCGGGCGGCGGTGGCGCTCGTCGGCCTCGGCGCCGGGCTCACCGCGATCTGGCGGTCGATCTCCACGCCGACGCTGTCGGTGGCCGCCGAGGTGAACCGCCCGCTGCTGGACAGCGAACTGGTGGTGCAGATGACCGCCCGGATCGACCGGCCGCTCGCCGCCGCCCGGAGCGCCGGACGGGCCGGACGGCAGCGGAGACCCGCCGAGGACGGATCGAAATACGTTGCCCACGATTCCCGAATCGATCTACCGTGACCACGCAAGGTCAACCACCGCTACGGGAGCCGTCCATGTCGCTGCGACACGCCACCACGATGACGTCGTGGCTGCTCGGCGACGGCTGCCGGGAACACGGTCCCTGGCCCGGAGGGCACGACTGACGCGCCTCGCGTGTCCCCGTCGTCGCCGCCCGGTCCCGTGGACCGGGCGGCTTTTTCGTCGCCGTACCGCCGATCGTGAAGGGAGAGCCCGGTGGACGCCGTCCTCGTTGTCAACGCCGACCTCGGCCCGCTGCACCGGGTCACCGTCAAGCACGCCATCCGGATGCTCTGCCGCCGGGTCGCCGAGATCCACGAGGCCGAGCCGGACCGGGTGATCGGCGTCTTCCCGCTGCCGCGCGTGGTGCGCCTCGTCCGGTACGTGGTGACCCGCTGGCGGTTCAGCGCCGGCCCGGCCTGGTCGCGGGCCGGGGTGCTGGCGCGCGACCGGCGGCGCTGCGCCTACTGCGACGGCGCGGCCGGCACCATCGACCACATCCTGCCCCGCTCGCGCGGTGGCCGGAACACCTGGGGGAACACCACCGCCGCCTGCTACGCGTGCAACCAGCGCAAGGGTGACCGGACCCCGGCCGAGGCGGGCATGCCGCTGCGGCGGGCGCCGGTGACGCCGAGCTGGGCCGCGCTGGCGCGGTGACGGACGGCCGGCGGGCACAGGGGGCGGTGTCGGGGGTACGCCCCGGCGCGGCGCCCGCCGGCCCCGTCCGCCCGGGTGGTCAGCGGGTTTCCGGCGGGGTCCAGCCGAAGTGCGGCGGCCGGCGCTCGTTCATGGCCGCCACGCCCTCGCGGGCCTCGCCGCTGTCCCGCACCTGGCCGTGCCACCACGCGAGCCGGTCGGCGTCGGCGCGCCCGTCGACGATCTCCTTGGCGGCGGCCACCGTCAGGCGGGAGCGCTCGGCGATGGTGGCGGTCAGCGCCGCCACCCGCCCGGCCAGCTCCCCGGCCGGCAGCACCTCGTCCACCAGGCCGATCCGCAGCGCCCGCTCGGCGTCGATCAGCTCGCTGCTGAACAGCAGGTGCTTGGCGGCGGACGGGCCGACGAGCGCGGCCAGCCGGCGGGTGGTCGGCGCCGGGTAGACCAGGCCGAGCCGGGCCGGGGGTACGCCGAACCGGGCATCCGCGGCGGCCAGGCGCAGGTCGCAGGCGACGGCGAGCTGGCAGCCGCCGCCCACGCAGGCGCCCTCGATCGCGGCGACAGTGGGACGGCCGAACGCGGCGAGGCGTTCCTCGGCGGCCACCGCGATGCTGCCGTCACCGGCGGCCAGCAGCTCGTCCAGGTCGCCGAGGTCGGCCCCGGCGCAGAACGTGCCGGCGGCGCCGGTGAGCACCAGCGCCCGTACCGCCGGGTCGGCCTCCAGGCCGTCGAGCAGCACCGGAAGCTGCCGCCACATGGCCGGGGTCATGGCGTTGCGCCGGGCCGGGTTGTGGATGACCACCGTTGCCACCGGGCCGTCCACCCTGACCGTGAGTTCCGCGTCGGACATGGTGCGACCGTAACGGGCGCGGCCCGGCGACCACCCGCGTGGGGTGGCCGCCGGGCCCCGGGGTCGGGCGGTCAGGTCAGGAGACGTTGACCGCGGTGTCGTCGAGCACGAACGAGGTCTGCAGCGAGCTGTCCTCGGTGCCGGTGAACTTCAGCGTGACGGTCTGCCCGGCGTACGACGCCAGGGAGAACGACTTCTGGCTGTAGCCACTGGCCTTGTTCAGGTTCGAGTAGGTCGCCAGCGTGGCCAGCACCGAACCGGAGGAGCTGAGCACCTGCACGTTCAGCTTGTCGTACTGGACGCTGCTGGTGGTCTCGGCCGAGTCGATGTGCAGCCAGAACGAGAAGGTGTACGCGGAGCAGCCGCTCGGCAGGCTCACCGACTGCGACAGCGAGTCGGTGCGGGTGCTGCCGTAGCCGTTCAGCCAGGCGTTCCACGTACCGGTGCGGGTCGGCTGGCCCTGCGAGCCGTACTGGCCGATCACGCCGGAGGTGGAGGTCCAGACGGTGTTGCCGGACTCGAAGCCGGGGTTGCCGAGCTTCTGGCCCGCGCCGGTGCAGCCGCCGCCGGTGCCGTTCACCGTCAGCGAGTACGTGGCGGTCTTCGCGCCGGACGCCGCGCTGCCGTTGACGGTCACCGAGTAGGTGCCGGTCGGCGTGCTGGAGCTGGTGGAGATGGTGAGCGTGGACGAGCCGCCGGAGGTCACCGAGGAGGGGCTGAACGACGCGGTGGCGCCGGTCGGCAGGCCGGACGCGGAGAACGTCACGGTCTGCGCGGTGCCGCTGGTGGTGGACGTGGCGACGGTGGCGGTGACGGAACCGCCAGCGGTCACCGACCCGGCGGTCGGCGAGAGCGAGACGGAGAAGTCGTTGCCGGTGGAGCTGCACGGCGCGTCGTTGCCGGCGACGTTCACCGCGGTCCAGGCGGCCTGGACGGTCTTGTACTCGGTGGAGCAGTTGCCGTACAGGTCGGTCGCGGCCCGCAGGGTGTACGCGCGGGCGGTGTTGGCCGGGTTGCTGGTGTTGACGTACGAGGTGTTCGAGGTGAAGTACACGTCGAGCGCCCGGTACCAGATCTTCTCCGCCTTGGTGCGGCCGATGCCGGTGACCGCCGGGGCCGAGCCGCAGACCGGCGAGGTGCCGTACGCGGTGGCGCCGGTGCCCTCGGCGAGGTTGAAGAAGAAGTGGTTGCCGACGCCGGAGGAGTAGTGCACGTCCTTGTTCTTCGTGCTGGTGGACCAGCAGGAGTCGGACGAGCCGTCCAGCGACGGGTTGTACATGTAGCGCAGCGGCGTACCGTTGCCGTTGATGTTGATCTTCTCACCGACCTGGTAGTCACCCGGGTCGCTCGGCGCGGCGGCGTAGAACTCCACCATGTTGCCGAAGATGTCGCTGGTGGACTCGTTGAGGCCACCGGACTCGCCGGAGTAGACCAGCCCGGCCAGCGCCTCGGTGACGCCGTGGCTCATCTCGTGGCCGGCGACGTCCAGCGAGACCAGCGGGCGGGAGTTGCCCGAGCCGTCGCCGTAGGTCATCTGGGACCCGTCCCAGAACGCGTTGACGTAGTTGTTGCCGTAGTGCACCCGGCTCGGCACGCCCTGGCCGTTGCCGAAGATGCCGTTGCGGCCGTGGATGTTCTTGAAGTAGTCGAACGTCTTGGCGGCGCCGAAGTGCGCGTCCACGGCGGCCGACTGCCGGTTCGAGGTGGCGCCGTTGCCCCACGCGTTGTCCGCGTCGGTGAACGTGGTGCAGGTGGAGGTCCCGTTGTTCATGTCGCAGGTACGGCCGTTGCCGCGCACCGGGTCGATCATCTGGTACGTGCTGCCGGAGAGCGTGGTGTCGATGGTGACCGAGCCGGTGTAGATGCCCTGGCCGGTGCCGGCCACCGTCTCGATCTCGTCGTACGAGCCGATCACCTTGCCGGTGGTGGCGTCGGTGACGACGTGCAGCTTCGACGGGGTCTGCTTGTCCGCCTTCCAGCCCGTCGCGACGGTCTCCCAGGCGAGGCGGCCCTTGCCGCTGCTGGCGTCGACGAACAGCTCCGGCGCGCCGAGGGAGGTGAGCGAGCCGGAGAACGTCTTGCGGGCGCTGGCCTTGGCCGCCTCCGCGCCGACCTTCGCGGTGGTGCTCAGGGTCAGCGGGGCGTCGAGGCTGACCGACGCGCTGGTCATGGTGCCGTTCGGGGCGGTGTGGATGACGAAGTCACCGCCGTACACCCGGAGACCCTGGTAGGTCCGGCTGTACCGGGTGTGCGCCGCCCCGGAGGGGTCGACCTTGGTGCGGACGGCCTGATAGGCCTCACCGCTGGCGCCCTTGACGACGCCGGGGTTGGCGCGCAGCAGGCTCGCGGCCTGGGCTACGGCCGACGTCTCGGGGCTGGGGGCGCTGGGCGCGGCCGCTTGCGCCGAGGTGGTGACGCAGGCCAGCACGCTGCTGGTGAGCAGCGCTGCGCTGACGGCGGCGACGGATCTTTTCACGGGCCCTCCTGGAAGGCGAAGTTGTGACGGGGGTAGTCACTGATGTAGATATAGCGATACATCGAAGAACGTGAAAGAGGCTGGCGAGAACCCGCCGGAGACACTGACCGAACGGATGAGGAGGACCGGTGGGCCGGAACCGGGTGGTCCCGTCGCGCGTCCGAACCGGTATGAGAGCTGCCCCCGCCGTGGCGGCCGTCGCCGCCCTTCTCGTCCCGCTCGCCGGCTGCGCCCGCACCGACGCGCCACCGGCGACGCTGCCGCAGGTCACCGCGCTGCCCGCCGTCGAGGTCGTGCTCGTGAAGTCGGGCGGCATCGCCGGACTGACCGACACCGTCCGGGTCGGGCCGGACGGCCACTGGACCCGCACCGACCGCGCCGGCGGCTCCCGCGAGGGGGAACTCGCCGCGGAGGAACTCACCCGGCTGCGGCAGCTCGCGGCCGACCCACGGCTGGCCGCCGAGGCCGCCGTCACCGTGCCGCCGACCATGTGCGCCGACGCGTTCAGCTACCGGCTCACCGTCGGGCCCAACCAGGTCAGCTACGTGGACTGCCCGCCGCAGGCCAAGCCGCCGGCCGTCACCGCGCAGGTGGTGGACCTGCTCAACGGCGCCACCGGCTGACCGGCGCCGATTTCAAACCCGATCCGGCTGTGACATCGGCCTATGGCCGGCGGACCGGCGACAGGGCCAGCATGGAAGGCATGACTCGTGCACTCATCGCCCTGACCAGTCACTCCGAGCTGGGCGGCACCGGCCGCTCCACCGGCTACTACGTCGGCGAGGCCGCCGAGCCGTGGGAGGTGTTCCGGGCCGCCGGGTACGACGTCGACCTGGTCTCCGTGGCCGGCGGCGAGCCGCCGGTCGACGGCCGGGACGAGAACGACAGCACCCAGAACGACTTCCTCGCCACCGCCGGCGTCACGGACACCCCGAAGGCCGCCGACGTCGACCCGGCCGGGTACGACGTGATCCTCTTCGCCGGGGGACACGGCACCATGTGGGACTTCCCCGACGACCCCGACCTGGCCCGGATCGCCCGCTCGGTCTACGAGCGCGGCGGCGTGGTGGCCGCCGTCTGCCACGGCCCGTCGGCGCTGGTGAACCTCACGCTCACCGACGGCTCGCGCCTGATCGCCGGCAAGCGGGTGGCCGGCTTCACCAACAGCGAGGAGGCGGCCGTCGGCCTCACCGACGAGGTGCCGTTCCTGCTCGCCGACAAGCTCACCGAGGCCGGTGCGCAGCACGTGGCGGCGCCCGACTTCACCGAGCACGTGGTGGTCGACGACCGCCTGGTGACCGGCCAGAACCCGCAGTCCGCCCGCGCCGTGGCCGACGCCGTGGTGAAACTGGTTGCCTGAGCGCCGGGTCAGAACCGGTAGTCGTCGGGCAGGCCGGTGGCACGCAGCTCGGGTGGCAGGTGGGCGACGTCGTTCAGCGCGACGAGCGTCGGCGGGCCACCCGAGCTGTAGCGGATCACCGTGAGCCCGCAGTTCTGGTGGTTGAGCCCGATCCAGCGGCGCTCCGGCGCCTCCAGCGCGTCCCGCACCAGCCAGGCGACCAGGAAGTTGTGGGTGACGACCAACTCGCGTACGTCACCCTCCGCGGGGGCGGTGGCGAACCGCGCCACCGCCTCCGCCGTCACACGCGGCCCGTCACGCCGCTCCCGCTCGGTGAACCCGGCCAGAAACGCCGCATACCGCTCGGGCAGGCCGGCCGGGTCGGTGTCGTGCGGCATGTGGTCGCCGGCCCGGTCGTCCTCGCGTACCGGAACATCCGGCAGCGACGCCGCGACCAGCGCGGCCGTCTCCGCGGCCCGGCGGGCCGGCCCATGGTGTACGGCGGCGAAGCGCGTGCCGCGCAGCCGCTCCCCCAGCAGCGTCGCCTGCCTGCGGCCGCGCTCCGACAGGCCGGTGTCCGCCTCCTCCTCCGGCCGGTCCTGCTCGCCGTGGCGGACCAGGTAGAGCAGGCGGCTGGGCATCGGCACCTCCACGGTCGGGGACCGCGAGACTAGCCCGCCGCCGCGCCGTTCACCGGCCCTGGTGCATCTGCCCGATCCGGATCCGGTTGCCGAACGGGTCACGGATGCCGAAGTCGATCCCGTACGGCCGGTCGGTCGGCTCGTCGGTCACCTCCACGCCCTTGGCGACCAGATCCGCGTACGTCTTGTGCGCGTCGTCCGTGGTGAAGAAGAGGAAGCCGCCCGCGGCGCCCTTGGTCAGCAACTCCCGGACCTGCTCGGCGGTCTTCGGGTCCAGGGCTGGCGGTCCCGGCTTCTCCAGCAGGATCTCCCGGCCCGGGTCGCCCGGCACGTTCACGGTGAGCCAGCGCATGAAGCCGAGGTCCTGGTCGGTGCTGACCTCCAGGCCCAGCTTCCCGACGTAGAAGTCGAGCGCCTCGTCCTGGTCGAGCACGTAGATCTGCGAGCGGGAAGTCGAAGTCATCGTCATGCCGATGACGCTAGAGCAGCGGCCTGACCTGCTGCTTATCCAAAACTGCTCGGTCTGGTCCAGGACTTGGCGAAGCAGCTCGGCACGTCCGGCGGCGCGGTCCGGCGACGCCTGAAGGCCGATGGCGACTCACCGACGATGCCGTGGAACGTCCGGCTGAACGTGCCGAGGCTGTTGAAGCCGACGGCGAGGCAGATGTCGGTGACGTCCCGGTCGGTCTCCAGCAGCAGGGCCATGGCCCGCTCCACCCGGCGGCGCTGCAGGTAGCGGTGCGGCGTCTCGCCGAAGGTGGCCCGGAAGGTACGGATGAAGTGCGCCTCGGACACGTGGGCGATCCGGGCCAGCGCGGCGATGTCCAGCGGCTGCGCGTATGCCCGGTCCATCGCGTCCCGGGCCCGCAGCATGGCCCGGTTGGACTCCTCGACGGCACGGCTCATCGCCGGCCAGCCTACCGAAACGGCGCCCGATGCTCTGATCACCGCTGATGACCTGCGCTTACGTGCCAGTCGCCGCGCGGTTGCACCAAAGCCGTGTCGGTTACCCGATGTCATAGCGGGACCACGCATACCGACGGCAGATGCGAGCATCGATTCGTTCGCGGGGGATCGCCCGCCGCGGACCGAAGAACGGGGGTTCTTGATGCACATCAGACGACTCACCGCCCTGGCCGGACTGGTCGGTCTGGTCGCGGCGCTGCCCGTCGCGACGGCACCTGCCTCGGCGGCCGCGCGGCCGTCGATGGCCTCGGTGGCCGACCGGCTCGTGCTGGAGCCGACCGAGCGCGGCTACCGCGGCTCGCTCAAGGTCGACCTGACCTACCGTGGCGCCGAGCCCGGCCGGGCCAGTTACGTGATCACCGAGCCGATCCCCGGCTCGTACGAGAACGTCGAGTGGGGCATCAGCTGCAACAGCAGCGGAGACGTCCTCCCCGACGGGCGGACCCAGGTCGAGTGCAACGTGCCCGGAGGCGAGCTGAACCCGGGTGAACGGCGCAGCTTCACCATCGACTTCGCGGTCCTGACCCCGACGCGCCCCTACGCGATGAAGGCCGGGGCGGGCCGCCTCGCCGTCAACGTCGACGGCACCACAGTGACCGACGAGACCTTCTCGACCCGCTTCCGCTCGACCACCGGCTCACTCGCCGACCCCCGGCCCTACGTGCGTGACAGGCAGCCGGACCTGCGGGTGACCGCCCCCGACGCCGTCACCCTGGTGCGGCAGCCCGACGGCATGTTCGAGGGCCGGTTGCCGGTCACCCTGCGGTACGCCGGCGACGCACCGCACGACTCCGTCTGGTACGCCGTGGAGCGCGTGCCGGACGGCGTCTGGGAGCCGTGGACCGAGAGCTGCGGGATCAACTGCGTCGAGGGCGGCGCGTTCATGACCGGCGAGGAGCGCTCGCTCACCCTGGTCGTCAACGCACCCGCCGACACTCCGGTCGGCGAGCTGGGCCCGGTCGACATCCAGTTCCACCTGTCCCGGGCGATCGCTCCGGACGTCGACCCGGCGGACAACCGCATCACGTTCACAGTCAGCACGGTCGAGGCGCCCTGACCCGGACCACCCGTTGTCGGCCGCCCCGCCCGGTGGGAAACCACCGGGCGGGGCGGCCCCCGGTGTGCGCGTTGCTGTCATCCGGCCCGAGCGGCGGCTCCTGCGGTCAGGAGGCGCAGGTGTTGAGCATGCTCTGCAGCGCGGACTTCTCGGAGGACTGGAGCGTCAGGCCCCAGTTGTACTTCACGGTGATCCACATCTTGCTGTAGGTGCAGCGGTACGACGTCAGGGGCGGCTGCCACGTGGACGGGTCCTGGTCGCCCTTGGCCTGGTTGACGTTGTCGGTGACCGCAATCAGTTGCGGGCGGGTCAGGTCGTTGGCGAAGCTCTGCCGGCGGCTCGTGGTCCAGGAGTTGGCTCCGGACCGCCACGCCTCCGCCAGCGGCACGACGTGGTCGATGTCGACGTCGGAGGCGGCGTACCAGGTCGCACCGTCGTAGGGGCTGTACCAGCGGCCGGAGGTAGCGGCGCAGGAGCTGTTTACCACGACGGACGTGCCGTCACGCTTGAGGACCTGCTCGCGGGTGTTGCAGGCGCCGGTGATGGTGATCCAGTGCGGAAACAGGTCCCGCGAGTAGCCGGCCATCGAGCCCTGCGCTGCCACTGTCAGGGCGTTGAGCTGCGACTGCGCCGTTGCCTGGGAGGGGATGCCGGGAGGGGTGGCCGAGGCCGGCTGTCCGTTCACGACGGCGAGGACGGCGGCCGCGAGGGCGGCGACAGTGAGCGCGGCGGCACGGCGCCTGGCACGTGTGGTGGGGGTGGCGGACGTGATCGGCATGGCGGCGGCCTTTCGTCGAGGAGGGGACAGCAACCTTCCCTGACGACCATGTCCATCGATCACCGTCCCTGTAAAGAACAGCTGTCCGGTTGTCGAGCATCGCGGCGAACTCGTCGCCGATTCGCCGACTCGGATCGGCGTGACTCACATCTGGATGCCGTTCATCGGGCAGGCCGCCCCCGCGGTACGCCGTGTCGATCCTCGGCGGTGCGTTGGCGCGGCCACCTACTTCGTGCGGGAGCCGCGACCGAGGATGTAGGTGCTCGCGGTCGCCGTGGTCCTGGGCGTGACCGGCATGTTCCTCGCGGACCAGGGCGGCAGAGGAAATCGGCGTGCCGCCGCTCGCTGTCGGCGTTGCTGTCAGCCGGGGATCACGACGGCTACCCGCCGGGATCGCCCTGTGGAATTGGAGCCCCCGGCCGGGATCGAACCGGCGACATCTCGCTTACAAGGCGAGTGCTCTGGCCAGCTGAGCTACAGGGGCGCGTGCGTCGGGCTCAGCATAGCGACTGAGCCCCGGAAATCCCGCCTCGCAGGGCTCCCGAGCACGGAAAACGTCGGTATCCCGACCGGGGTGGCCGATGGATCATCACCCGGGCGCGCTCCCAGCGGGGAGATTGATGCCTCCCAGTGCCCTGCTGACCGTTATGCGTATGCCGTCCATCCCATCCGGAGCGCCACGTCTTGGCACGATCGCGAAAGCCGTTTACCGTGCAGTGACACGGACGACACTCCGGCGGGCTTCGGCTGCCTGAGCGACGACCCCGTTGGCCGGTGCCTTGGGCGCCGGTCGCTCCTTCACTCGGATCGTCCGGCACGTTCCTGCCGGTGAAAGGAAGCGCTCCATCATGGCTACGGTCACCTACTCGAAGGCGTCCCGGATCTATCCGGGCACCGAGCGCCCCGCCGTCAACCAGCTCGACCTCCAGATCGGTGACGGGGAGTTCCTCGTCCTGGTCGGCCCGTCCGGCTGCGGCAAGTCCACCAGCCTGCGGATGCTCGCCGGCCTGGAGGACGTCGACGACGGCGCGATCTACATCGACGACCGCGACGTCACGCACCTCCCGCCGAAGGCCCGCGACATCGCGATGGTCTTCCAGAACTACGCCCTCTACCCGCACATGACGGTGTACGAGAACATGGCGTTCGCGCTCAAGCTGCGCAAGACCTCGAAGTCGGAGATCGACCGGCGGGTCAAGGAGGCTGCCGGGCTGCTCCAGTTGGAGGAGTTCCTCGGCCGTAAGCCCAAGGCGCTCTCCGGTGGTCAGCGTCAGCGTGTCGCCATGGGCCGCGCGATCGTCCGCGAGCCGCAGGTCTTCCTCATGGACGAGCCGCTGTCGAACCTCGACGCCAAGCTGCGTGTCCAGACCCGTACCCAGATCGCCTCGCTGCAGGCGAAGCTGGGCGTCACCACCGTGTACGTCACCCACGACCAGGTCGAGGCCATGACCATGGGTCACCGGGTGGCGGTCATGCTGGACGGCGTGCTCCAGCAGGTGGACACCCCGCGGGCGCTCTACGACACCCCGTCCAACGTCTTCGTCGCCGGCTTCATGGGCTCCCCGGCCATGAACATCAAGACGGTGAAGCTGACCGACCAGGGCGGCGCGTTCGCCGAGATGATCGTGCCGCTGACCCGCGAGCAGGTCCAGGCGGCCAGCGCCGAGGGCGGCGACGGCAAGGTCACCGTCGGCTTCCGGCCGGAGGACTGCGACCTGGTCAGCCCGTCCGAGGGCGGCATGCCGGTCGTGGTCGAGCTGGTCGAGGACCTTGGCTCCGACGCCAACGTCTACGGCCACGCCGCGCTGGAGGGCCACAACGAGCGCTTCGTGGTCCGTACCGACCGGCGCAGCATGCCGAACATGGGCGACACCGTGTTCGTCAAGCCGCGTACCGGCCGCAGCCACGTCTTCCACGCCACCACCGGCCAGCGGATCTGACGTACGTACGCGAAAAGGGGCGGCCCGCCACGGCGGACCGCCCCTTCTTCGTACTCTCGATCAGACCTCGACGGACCGGCGGCGCGCGACCTCGGCCAGCGTGACCGCGGCGGCGACGCTCGCGTTGAGCGACTCCACGGCGGAGACCATCGGGATGCTGACGGTCAGGTCGCAGGTCTCGCCGACCAGGCGGGACAGGCCGCGCCCCTCCGAGCCGACCACCACGACCAGCGGGCCGACGGCGGCCTCCAGGTCGTACAGGTCGGTCTGCCCGTCGGCGTCCAGGCCGACCACGACGAAGCCGGCGTCCTTGCACGCCTTGAGCGACCGGGTCAGGTTGGTGACCTGCGCGACGGGCACACGCGCGGCCGCGCCGGCGCTGGTCCGCCAGGCGGTCGCGGTGATCCCGGCGGCACGCCGTTCGGGTACGAAGACACCCTGCGCGCCGAACGCGGCGGCCGACCGGATGACGGCGCCGAGGTTACGCGGATCGGTGACCCCGTCCAGCGCGACCAGCAGCGGGGCGGCCTGCTCCAGCGCCGCGGCCACCAGGTCGTCGAACGGCTCGTAGGCGAACGGCGGCACCTGGAGGCCGACACCCTGGTGCAGCACCCCGCCGGTCATCCGGTCCAGCTCGGCGCGGCTGACCTCCAGGATCGCGATGCCCCGGTCGGCTGCGGTACGGACGATCTCCTTGACCCGGTCGTCGACGTCGATGCCCAGCGCCGTGTAAAGCGCGGTCGCCGGCACCTGGGTGCGCAGCGACTCCAGCACCGGGTTGCGCCCGACCAGCAGCTCAGGGCTGTCCTTCGCCGGGTTGGCCTTGCGGCCCGGCGCGACCCGCGGACCGCCCCGGCCGGCTGGCTTTCCGCCCCGGCCCTTCGTCGTGGGCGTGCCTCGGCCACCGCCCTTGCCCCAGGTGGTGTCCTTGGTGCCGGGCTGGCCGATCTTGGGCGCGCGGCCCTCCTCGGCGGCTGCGCGGCGCTCCTTGTCCTGCTTCCAGGCGGTGCGCTGGGGCAGCTTCTCGGTGCCCGAGTACGCCTTGTGCCACGGCCGCTCGTCGGCGGGAAGCGTGCGACCCCGCCCGGCGAGCGAGTCCTTGTTCTTGCCTCCGGTGCCCTTGGGGGCGCCCGCCTTCGGCGTCAGTCGCCGGCCACGGCGCTGCGAGTTGCCGGCCATCAGTCCTGCTCTCCAATAGTCCAACGCGGGCCCTGGGGGGTGTCCTCGACGACCACGCCGGCCTGCTTGAGCTGGTCGCGTACGGCGTCGGCGGCGGCCCAGTCCTTGCGGCCCCGGGCCTGCGCGCGCTGCTCCAGGGCCAGCGCGATCAGGGAATCCACCACGCCGCGCAGATCGTCCGTGCGGCCGCCGCCGGTCCAGGCCGGGTCCAGGGGGTCGACGCCGAGGATATCCAGCATCGCCCGGGTGGCGGCGAGCGTCGTGCGGACGGTCACATCGTCACCGGCGGTCAGCGCAGTGTTGCCGTCGCGGACCACCTCGTGCAGCGCCGCCAGCGCCGCCGAGGTGTTCAGGTCGTCGTCCATCGCGGCGACGAACGCAGCCGGCAGGTCGCCGGGCCGGCCGCCGCCGACCCGCTCGGCCGCCCGCTGCACGAAGCCCTCGACCCGCCGGTACGCGACGGCGGCCTCACGCAGCGCGTCCTCGGAGTAGTCGATGCGGGACCGGTAGTGCGCAGCGACGTAGTAGTAGCGCAGCTCGACCGGGCGCACCCCGAGCGAGGCCACGTAGTCGAGGTCGAGCGTGTTACCCAGCGACTTGCCCATCTTGGTGCCGCCGATGCCGAGCAGGCCGTGGTGCACCCAGTAACGCGCGAACGGCAGGTCGGCCGCCTGCGACTGGGCGATCTCGTTCTCGTGGTGCGGGAACGTCAGATCGAGCCCGCCGCCGTGGATGTCGAACTCGGGGCCCAGGTAGCGCCAGCACATGGCCGAGCACTCGATGTGCCAGCCAGGGCGGCCACGACCCCAGGGCGACGGCCACGAGGCGTCGGCCGGCTCGCCCGGCTTGACACCCTTCCAGAGCGCGAAGTCGCGCGGATCCCGCTTGCCCCGGTCAGGGGCGTCACCGGCCGGCTGCATGTCCGCCGGGGACTGGCCCGACAGCGAGCCGTACGCGGGCCACGAGGCCACGTCGAAGTAGACGTCGCCGGAGCCGTCGGTGGCCGGGTAGGCGTGACCGGTCTCGATCAACCGGGCGATCAGCTCGTGCATCTCCGGGACGTGCCCGGTGGCCCGCGGCTCGTACGTCGGCGGGAGCACGTTGAGCGCCCGGTAGGAGGCGGCGAGGATCTGCTCGTTGGTGTACGCGATCGACCAGAACGGCCGACCCTGCTCCATCGCCTTGGCCAGCACCTTGTCGTCGATGTCGGTCAGGTTGCGGATGAACGTGACCTCGAAGCCCTTGTCGAGCAGCCAGCGGCGCAGCACGTCGTAGTTGACGCCGGAACGAAGGTGGCCGATGTGCGGCGGGGCCTGGAGCGTGAGACCACACAGGTAGACCCCCACCTTGCCGGCTTCCCGCGGGACGAAGTCCCGCACCGATCGGGTGGCGGTGTCATACAGGCGTAGCGTCACCTCACAAGGGTAGCCGTCCGCACATTTCGAGGTTGGCCGGAGCCGGGTCGTACGCTGCGTGCTGTGGACACGGCGGCGCGCCCCGGAGAGACCGCACAGACCCTGGACCGGGGTCTGCGCCTGCTGCACCTCGTTGCGGACGCGCCGGGCGGCCTGACCGTCACCGAGGCCGCCCACCGGCTGGGCATCGGCCGGGCCGCCGTCTACCGGCTGGTCGGCGCGCTGACCGGCCACGGCATGCTCCGGCGCGACGGCGAGGGCCGCCTGCGCATCGGCGTGGGCGTGCTGCACCTGGCCCGCCGCGCCCAGCCGCTGCTCGCCGAGGGAGCGCTGCCCGCGCTGCGCCGGCTCGCCGAGGGCACCGGCGCGACCGCCCACCTGACAGTGGTCGAGGGCGGTGAGGGGGTGGCGCTGGCGGTGGTCGAGCCGAGCTGGACGTCGTTCCACGTGGCGTACCGGACCGGCACCCGGCACCCGCTGGAGCGGGGCGCCGCCGGCCGTGCGGTGCTGGCCGGGCGGGCCGGCGATCCGGGTCCGGTGAGCACCAGCGGTGAGCTCCAGTCCGGGGCGTACGGGGTGGCCGCGCCGGTGCTCGGTGTGCCCGGCCTGGAGGGCAGTGTCGGGGTGGTGTCGCTGACCCCGCTCGACGTGGCGGACGTCGGTGCCCAGGTGACAGCCGCCGCCGAGGCGGTCGCCGCCGCGCTCTCCTGACCCACGTAGGTCCTCGCGCCAGCTCGGGGAGGTGGCTGCGTCCAGGCGGCCCGGATACCGCCACTTCCCCGAGGTGGAGTCGATCAATCCGGCTCAAGACACCCGCGCGGCCCCACGGCCCAGCCCATCCCAGAGCCCTCACGCCACTACGCCGAAGTGGCTGCGTCAGCGCGGGTCGAACCGTCCATCCACACACCCTCACGCCAGCTCGCGGAAATGGCTGCATCAACACGGCCCCGATGCCGCCACCTCCCCGAAGTGGAGTCGATCAAGGCAGCTCAGAACGCCGGGCGGCCACACGGCCCAACCCACCCCAGGGCCCTCACGCCACTACGCCGAGGTGGTTGCATCCGCGCACCCGAGCCAACCCCTCCGGACACCCTTGCGCCATCAGGCCGAGGTGGTTACATCAGCACCTCGAACCCGCCTCCCCTACACCCTCACGCCAGTTCGGCGAAGTGGCTGCATCAAGGCGGCCCGGATACCGCCACTTCCCCGAAGTGGAGTGGATCATGGACAGATCGCGGGCCATAGCACACGGACAGGGCCGGTCGGGGGTTGTCCACAGGGCGCGGCGGGCGGCACGGCTGCGGCTGTCCACAGGGGTATCGATCTCGACCCGTGCGCCGCCACGCTCGTCACATGCCACCTCATCCTCATCGGCCACCGGAGCTGGCCTGGCAGGTCTTCCGGGGCTCGGAAGCGATCCGGCGCGGGCTGCTGTCCCGGCACCACCTGCGGGGCGCGTCCTGGATCCGGCTCCGACAGGACGTCTACGCCGACGCGCGGCTCGACCGCGACCACGCGCTGGCCTGCCGCGCCGCGCTGCTACGCATGCCACCCGGCGCGGCGATCGCCGGCCCGTCGGCGGCCTACCTGCACGGAGTCGAGCACGCCGCCGACTTCACCGACGACGTGCACGTCCTGCTGCCGGCCACGGTCCGGGCCGACTCCCAGCCGGGTGTCCGGGTGCACCACGCCCCGATGTCGAGCACCCGCAGCGGCCTCCTGGTCCCCGTCGGCGCCACCGCACCCGCGCGAACGAGCCCACCCGCCGACACGAGCCCACCCGCCAGCTCGAACTCGCCCGCAGGTATGAACCCACATACAGGCACGAGGTCGCCCGTCGTGGCACCGTCGGCGGCGAACCACCCACCGGGCGCACCGGGCCGGACCAGATCGCCGGACCCGGCCGACCTCCGCACTCGGCCCGGACCGCCCGGTCCGGCCACCTCACCCTCAAGCGCGGCATCGAACCCGTTCGCACCGTCGTCCCTCGGCGCGGCGATGATCCTGGCCGGACCGCCGCCGCGTACCGAGCCGGTGGCCTGTGCCTGGGAGACCGCGGTCTGGGCCGATCCGGTGAAGGCGGTCAGCATCATCGACGGGCTGCTGCGTACCGGTTCGGTGAACCGCTCAGCGCTGGCGAGCGAGGCGGCCCGGAACGCCTGTCGTCCCGGTGGGCGGCGTGCGGCGTGGGTGTTCGGTCTGACCGACGGGCTGGCCCAGTCCCCGCCCGAGTCCCACCTGCGGGTACGCCTCGTCTTCGCCGGCCTGCCGCGTCCGGTGGCCCAGCATCCGGTGCGCGTGTCGACCGGTCTGCTCCTGCACCCAGATCTGGCCTGGCCGGAATTCCGGGTCGCGGTCGAGTACGACGGTCAGTGGCACTCCGACGCGGACCGGATGCACCTCGACCGGCGGCGGCTCAACCAGCTCGTCGAGGCCGGCTGGCTGGTGTTGCACGTGACCGGCCGCCGTCTGCACAAGGAGTTCCCCGCCCTGGTCCGGGAGATCCGCGCCGCCCTGGTGGCCCGGGGGTGGCGCCCGTGACGTCGCCCGCCGCCGCACCGGCCGCAAGCCCGCCAGCCCTCGTGACACCCGCCGCCGTGACGCACCCCGGAACGCCGAGGTGGCGGCGTCCGGGTGATCCGGACGCCGCCACCTCGGGGAAACGGTTGTTACGGTCGCACGTTGGGCTTGACCGGGGTCTTCACCGCGGCGTAAGCGTCGACGATGCCGTAGCCGTAGAAGCCGTTGAAGTTCAGCGAGCCCGCGCAGTACGCGTCGAACTCGGCGTCCCGGCCCTCGTTGGTGTAGGTCTGCAGCCGCGGCTCCGGGCAGGCGTGCTCGGCCGCCGTCCGGTAGAGGTGCTGCTCGACCAGGCTCGGCGCCATGCCGAAGCCGTCCCGGCCCTGCTTCTTGCCGTGCTTGCTGACGATCAGCGCCGCCACGCCGGAGACGTGCGGGGACGCCATCGAGGTGCCCTGCAGGTAGGTGTAGTAGCCACACTCACCCTTGGTGGTGCACTGCTTGAACACCGAGTTCTCGAAGCCGGCGACGATGTTGCCGTTCTCGTCGACCGAGCCCTCCTCCTGGAGCACCTTCTTCGGGTACGTGGAGAGGATCATGTTGGCGTCGGTGCGGAAGGTGTCGGTGCCGAAGCCGTCGCGGAACCAGCCACCCGGCGCCGCCACCGAGATCTGCTCGGTGCCGTAGTTCGAGTAGTCGGCCTTCTTGCCGGACGGGCCGACCGACGACACGCCGATCACGTGCGGGCCCTCGACCGGCAGGTCCCAGCAGGTCGCGTTGTCGATCGGGCGCGGGTACGGGTCGGCGCCGTAGTCCGGGCTGCTCACGTCGGTGCGCGGCGCGCCCAGGTCCTCGTGGTTGTTGCCGAGCGAGCCGACGAGCGTGACGCCCTTGTGGTGCGCGAAGTTGAGCGCCCGCTTCATGGCCTCGATGACGGTGCGCTGCTCGGCCTGCGCCTCCGGCGAGTCGGCCGGGTTGGCGGTGCAGTTGTAGAGCCACGGGTCGACGTAGAAGGACATGTTCACCACGTCCAGCCCGGAGCGGCCCGCGTGCACCAGGGCGTTCACCACGGGGTTGAGGAAGAAGTAGCCGCTGTCCTGGCCACCCTTCAGCTCGACGAGCGAGATCTTCGGCGCCACGCCGGAGAGGCCGAAGCCGTTGGCGGCGGCGCCGATGGTGCCGGCCACGTGCGTGCCGTGCCCGCCGTCGTCGGTGCCGACCGGGTCGACGCAGCTCGCCACCTCGCACGGGCCGTCGACCTCGGGGATGTCCGGGGCGAAGTTGCGCGACAGCGCCCAGTTGAAGTTCGGCGCCAGGTCGGGGTGGCTGGCGTCGACGCCGGTGTCCAGCACGCCGACGGTGACCCGGCGGTCACCCGGCTCGATCTTGCGGGCCTCGTCGGCCCGGATCATGTCCAGACCCCAGAGCTTGTCGTCGAGCGGGTCCATCTTCTTGGCTTTGCCCTTGGCGACCTTGCCCTTGGTCGCCGCGGCGGCCAGCAGGTTCTCCTGCTCGACCCGGTCCAGCTTCGGCTTGCGGCCGATCGCCTTCTCCTCGGCCGCGCCGACCAGGGCGCCGGCGGCGGTGGCCCGGCTGGCGAAGTCCGCCCGGTCGCTTCTGACCTGGAAGAGGCCGACGTCGTCGGTGCGGGCGACGACCTTGCCGCCGGCGGCGGTGATCGCGGCGATCGCGGTGTCGGTGGACACGCCGCTCTCGGCCAGCACGGTGAAGGTCCGGGTGTCCGACGGCGCGGCGTTCGCCGGGATCCCCAGGCCGGTCACCGTGAGTGCCAGCGAGGCCGCAGCCGCGACCGCGCCGATGGTGAAGCGCTTGCTCACCACATCAGATCCTCTCGTTGAGGGACGTGGTGTCATCCCACATCACGGGAGCGGGTTCCGCCAGATCGACGTCCGTTATCGGCCGCAACTAGGCATTCGCGCTTGTCAAGGTGTTGAGCACGGTGGACAGTCCGGCAAGTGTGGACACCTCGGCGTCGGGTTCGAGGCCCCGAGGCCGGGGAAGCCCGCCCCGGTTGAGCCAGACGGCACGCAGTCCGGCCCGCTGGACGGCGATAACGTCGTGCTCCGGCGAGTCGCCCACGTGGACGATGCGCGCGGCGGGCAGTCCGGCGGCCGCCGTCACCGCCGCGAAGAACTCCGGCGACGGTTTCTTGGGCAGGCCGCCCTCGTGCGCGTACACCTCGAAGGCGAACTGCCCGGCGAGGCCGCAGCGTTCGGTGCGGCTGTTGCCGTTCGTGGCGAAGCCCAGCACGTGGTGCGGGCGCAGCGCCGCCAGCGCGGGCAGCACGTCGGGGAAGGGCCGGCTCAGCGCGTACCGGCGGGCGAAGAACAATTCCGCGAACTCGTCCAGGTCCGCCTCCAGCCCGGCCCGGGCCAGCGAGCGGGCCAGGGCGGCCCGCCGGATCTCCTGCACCGGGGCGGCGCTGAGCGCGCCGAACACCGCACCCCAGTCCCCCTCGAGGTCCGCGAGCGACACTCCGGCCGCCGCCGGGGTCCGCCGCCGCATCTCCTCGAGTACGGCGACGAGCGCGCCGGTGACCGCCGGGCGCAGGTCGACGAGGGTCTCGTCGGCGTCGAAGACGACGGCGCCGCGCGGCCCGCTCATCGTTCGCCGGTCAGCGCCGGCTCGGTCGGCGCCGTCACCGATGCCGATGGTGTGCCCCGCAGTTCGTCCGCCCGGACCAGGGCGACACCGCCGAGGATGAGCACGCCACCGGCCAGCTGGATGAGGCTGGGCAGTTCGTCGAGCACCAGCCAGGCGATCAGCACCGCGAACATCACCTCGGTCAGCCCCACGAAGGAGGACAGCCGTGCGCCGAGCAGCCGGGTTCCCGCGACACCGGCCAGGTACGCGACCACCGCGGCGATCAGCGACAGCCCGGCGATCGGGACCAGCCAGCTCACCTGGTGCCCGGCGAAGGTGACGTCGGCGGTGCCGGCGGTGAGTGGCAGCGCCCCGAGGCCGCCGAGCAGGAGCAGCGCCAGTGCGCCGACCGCCATGCCACCGCTGGCCATCACGACCGAGGGCAGTTCGGCGTCGAGTCGCCCGGCGATGACGAAGTAGCCGGCCAGGCCGACACCGGCGCCGAGACCCCACAGCACGCCCACCGGGTCAAGGCGGCCGGCGCCGGTGAGGTCGAGGACCAGCGCCAGCCCGCACAGGGCGGTGATCGAGCCGGCCACCGTCAGCGCTCGCGGGCGCTGCCCGTGGACGAGCCACATCCAGCCGACGACCAGCACGATGCCGAGGTATTCCAGCAGCAGCGCCACGCCGACCGGTAGGTAGCGGACCGCGTTGAAGAAGCACGCCTGCGCCGTGGCGACGCCGAGCAGCCCGAACAGCAGCACTGTGACGCCGTTGCGGCGCAGCACCGACCACTTGCCGCGCAGGGCCAGCACGGCGGGCACGGCGAGGACCAGCGCGGCGATGCCGACCCGGGCGATCACCACCGCCACCGCCGACCACTCGCCGGTGATCAGCGGACGGGCGAACGTGCCCGAGGTCGCGAACGTGACCGCGGAGAGCAGTGCCAGGCCGAGCCCGACGCTGGACCGTTCACGCATCGACAACTCCTGGTCATGAGTGAAGGAAGGTTATGCTGATGACGCTAGGCGGAGCCCCTGACAGGAGTCAAGTTGCTTTTTGCTCATGACACCGAATGCGCGCTGGTCGGCGCCGCCGCACTGGTGAACACCGCCGACGGCGACCGGGAAGGGCTGCCCGACGTGGACGCTCTCGACGACTTCTTCACCACCTACGGGTGGAGCGGCCGGCACGAGCGCACCGACGCCGAACTGCGCCAGGTCCGCGCGCTGCGGCCCCGGCTGCGCCGCATCTGGTACGCCGACACCGACGAGGTGGTGGCGATCGTCAACGGACTGCTGCGCGAGTCGCACGCGCTGCCGCAACTCGTCCGGCACGACGACGAGCCGTACCACCTGCACGCGGTGCCGCGGGACGCGCCGCTGGCGACCCGGATGGCGGTCGAGGCCGCGATGGCGATGGCCGACCTGGTCCGGATGGGCGAGCTGAGCCGGCTGCGGCAATGCGACCACCCCGACTGCGACAACGTGCTCGTCGACCTGTCCCGGAACCGGTCCCGCCGGTTCTGCGACGCCGGCTGCGGCAACCGGGCCGCGGTGAGCGCCTACCGGGCCCGCAAGGCCGCCGCGTCCCAGTCCTGACGAGTCGCGGGCCAGGCGTCGCGGCGCAGCTCGTACTCCACTTCGCCGTGCTCCGTACCCGGGATCGGGTCGTCGAAGGCGAGGTGGAACGTCCGGACGTAGCGCAACCCGGCGCGGGCCATCACCGCGCGGGAACGGTCGTTGACCGCCATCGTCTGCGCCCACACGCGGCGGACGCCGACCGTGTCGAACGCGTGCCGCACGAGCGCCCGCGCGCCCTCGGTGGCCAGCCCGTGTCCCCAGGTCGCGCGGCGCAGCCGGTAGCCCAGCTCCGCCTCGGCGCCGTCGTCGGACGGGTCGAGCGAGTGCCAGCCGAGGAACTCGCCGGTGAACCGGTCGAGCGTCGCCCAGCGGCCGAGCCCGGGAAACCTGCCGTACCGCTCCAGCAGCCGGGGCAGCACGTCGTCCCGGAACGTCGCGGCCGATGTCGGCACACCGCCGGTCAGGAAGCGCATGACCTCCGGGTCAGCGTCCAGCGCCACCAGCCGGTCCACGTCGTCCATCGTGAACCGGCGCAGCGTCAGCCGCGCGGTCTCCAGCAGCACTCCGCCGTCGTCACGCACTGTCGGATCATGCCGCGCCCACTGTGACGGGTCGAGGCAATTACGGGTGGGTCATCCGGAGCAGGTCCAGCGCCTCGTCCAGCTGGGTCTCGCTGAGCTTGCCCGAGTCGACGTGACCGCGGGAGATCACCACCTCGCGGATGGAGACCTGCTTCGCCAGCGCCTCCTTCGCGATCGAGGCGGCCTCGTCGTACCCGAGGTGGCGGTTGAGCGGGGTGACGATCGACGGCGAGCCCTCCGCGTACGCCAGGCAGACCTCGGCGTCCGCGACCAGGCCGGCCACCAGCCGCTCGGCGAACAGCCGGCTGGACGCGGCGATCAGCTTGATCGACTCCAGCAGGTTGCGGCCCATCACCGGGAGCATCACGTTCAGCTCGAAGTCGCCCTGCGACCCGGCGAACGCCACCGCCGCGTCGTTGCCGATCACCTGGGCGCAGACCTGACGCATCGCCTCGGCCACCACCGGGTTCACCTTGCCCGGCATGATCGACGACCCCGGCTGGAGGTCGGGGATGCGCAGCTCACGCAGGCCCGCGCGCGGGCCGGAACCCATCCAGCGCACGTCGTTGGCGATCTTGTAGAGACCGACCGCGACGGTACGGAGCTGGCCCGATGTCTCCACCAGCGCGTCCCGGGCGCCCTGCGCCTCGAAGTGGTTGCGCGCCTCGGTCAACGGCAGGCCGGTCGACTCCCGCAGCTTCCCGATCACCCGGTCGGCGAAGCCGAGCGGGGTGTTGATGCCGGTGCCGACGGCGGTGCCGCCCAGCGGCAGCTCGGCCAGCCGGGGCAGCGCCGACTCCAGCCGCTCGACGCCGTAGCGGACCTGCGCGGCGTAGCCGCCGAACTCCTGCCCGAGCGTGACCGGCGTGGCGTCCATCAGGTGGGTACGCCCGGCCTTGACCACCGTCTCGAACTCGGCCGCCTTCTCCTCCAGCGCGCCCGCGAGCTGCTTCAGCGACGGGATCAGGTCCTCCACCACGAACTGCGTGGCGGCCAGGTGGATCGAGGTGGGGAACACGTCATTGCTGGACTGCGACGCGTTGACGTGGTCGTTCGGGTGCACGTCCCGGCCCAGCTCGCGGCTGGCCAGCGTGGCGATCACCTCGTTGGTGTTCATGTTGGACGACGTGCCGGAGCCGGTCTGGAACACGTCCACCGGGAACTGGTCGTCGTAGCCGCCCTCGGCGACGTGCGCGGCGGCGGTGGCGATCGCCTGCGCCACGTCAGCGTCGATCACCCCCAGCTCACCGTTCACCAGTGCCGCCGCCCCCTTGATCTGCGCCAGGGCCTTGATCTGGGCCGGTTCCAGCCCGCGCCCGGAGATCGGGAAGTTCTGCACCGCGCGCTGGGTCTGCGCCCGCCACAACGCGTCGGCGGGCACCTCCACCTCGCCCATCGAGTCCCGTTCGATCCGGTAGCCGGTCGCCTCTGGAGTCGTCACGCCTACCATCCTGCCGCGCCGCCGGGCGGAGTGCAGGGAAAGTGGCGGCCCCCTCAGCCCAGCTCGGCCAGCAGCTTCTCGGTGTCCCGCTGGTCCGGCGTCTCGACCTGACGGAACAGCGCCAGCGCGCGCACGGCGTACCGGCGGGCCTGGCCTGGGTCGTCGTGGCGCAGGCATCGCGCGAGACCGTCCAGGGCGCGGGCCTGCTCGTAGCGCAGGCCCAGCCGCTCGGCGTCGGCGAGCACCCGGCGGTGCAGGTCCAGCGCGCTGGCCACGTCACCCTGGTCGAAGATCGCCCGGGCCAGCAGGTTCCGCGAGGCGCACTGCCCGACCAGGTCCCCGGCGTCGATCATTGCCACGAGGGCCTCCCGGTGCAGCGAGGCGGCCAGCTCCGGCCGGCCCTCCTCGCGCTCCATCATGCCCAGCTCGTTGAGCAGCTCGCCCTCGCCGTAACGGTTGCCCACCCGGCGCTTGAGCCCCAGGCCGGCACGCAGGAGCCGGCGCGCGGGCCCGCGCTCGCCGCGCCGGCGCCGCGCCATGCTGAGGTGCCCGATCGAGTTGCCGAGCTGCCGCATGTCGCCGGCCTGCCGCGAGACGATCATCTGGTTGCGGCACATCCGCACGGCCTCGTCGTACCGGCCGCGCAGGATCAGCGCGTACGACAGGTTGTTCAGCATCCTGGAGAGCCACAACGAATCGTCCCGCAGGCGGGCGATCGCCGCGGACTCGGTGAGGAGTTCGACGCCCCGCTGGTGCTGCCCGTCGACCGCATACGCCGTGCCGAGGTTGCCCAGCACCTTGCGCAGATCGCCCGGCCGGTCGAGCCTGCGGAGGATGCCCACCACCGCCTCCAGCCGCCGGATGGCCTCGGCGAACCGCGCCCGGCGGTAGTCCGCCGAGGCGAGATAGTTGAGCATCGTCGCCACGGCCTCCTCGTCGCCCAGACGCTCGGCGGCCCGCAGGCCGATCTGATGCGTCTCGATCAGGTCGTCGAGGTGACCGCCGTAGAAGTTGCTGATCCACGCGACCCGGGCGAGCTGCCAGCTCTGCCGGAGAAAACCCTCGTTCTCCGCCAGCCGGACGAGAGCGGTCAGGGTCGAGCGGTTCTCCTCCAACCACGCTCGGCCGAGGCCCGCTGTGGCTGCCACCAGGTCGGGACGCAGCGGCTCCGGCAGGTCGAACAGGGACGGCTCGGCGCCCGCCTCCAGCGACCGGCCGATGGACGCGGTGACCTGGAGATGGAAGTCGATGAGACGGCTCACCGCCGTCCGCCGCTCGTCGGCGGTCTCGCGTCCCGCGCTGAGCGTGCGCGCGTACTCCCGGATCAGGTCGTGCAACTGGTAGCGGCCGGGTTCCACCTCCTCGACGAGGTGCGCGTCGACCAGTTCGTCGAGTGCGTCCTGCGCCTCCGGCAGCAGCAGGTCGGCGAGCGCGGCCGGCACCCGGTTGTCGACACCCTGACCCGGGTACAGGCCCAGCAGACGGAAGACCCGCTGCGCGACCGGCGACACCTGCTCGTACGACAGCGCGAAGGCGCGAGCCACCGACCGCTCTCCGGCGACCAGCTCGGCCAGCGGGTCGGACGCGCCGGCCAGCCGCTCCGCCAGGTCGGCCACCCGCCAGCGCGGCCGGTGCGCGAGCCGGGCCCCGGCCAGCCGCAGGGCCAGCGGAAGGTGTCCGCAGCGGCGGGCCACCTCCACCGCCGCCTCGGGCTCGGCGGCGACCCGCTGCGCGCCGGCCACCCGGGCCAGCAGTGCGACCGCCTCGTCGGCGTCGAGTACCGGCAGCGAGGACGGGCGGCCCGAGTCCAGGCCGATCAGGCGACGACGGCTGGTGATCAGCACCAGGCAGTCCGGGCCGTTGGGCAGCAGCGGCGCCACCTGGCCGGCGTCGGCCGCGTTGTCGAGCACCACCACGGCCCGCCGCCCGGCCAGCTCGGACCGCCATGTCGCCAGCCGGTCCGCCGGGTCGGCCGCCACACGTTCGGGCGGCACTCCGAGCTGCCGGAGCAGGGTGGCGGCGGCCACTGCCGTGCTCAGCGGGCTGCGGTCACTGTGCCCGTGCAGGTCGATGAAGAGCTGCGCGTCGGGGAACTGGCCGGCCACCGCGGTGGCCACCTGCACGGCGAGTGTGGTCTTGCCGCTGCCCGCCATGCCGTCGACGAGCTGGACCCGGCTTCCCTCCTCGACCTCCCGCACCAGCCGGGCCACCGTCTGCTGCCGCCCGGTGAAGTCGCTGATCGCGCGCGGCAGCGCCCGCACCGGCGCGGCCGCCCGGTTCTCCGGTCCGTTCAGCGCCAGGTCACCGGCGAGTATCCGCTGGTGCAGTTCCTGCAACGCCGTACCGGGCTCGATGCCCAGTTCCTCGTCGTAGATCCGCCGGCCTTCCCGGTAGACGGCCAGCGCGTCCGCGTGGCGGCCGACCGCCGAGAGGGCCAGCATCAACTGCCCCCGCAGCCGTTCCCGCAACGGCTCGCGCTCGACCGCCTCGGTGAGCTCGTCGACCAGCTCGGGCGCCCGGCGCAGCCGCAACTCGATGTCGACGCAGTCCTCCAGCACGGCGAGCCGCTGCTCGTCGAGCGCCTGCGCCCGCCGTCGCACGCTGCGGGCGGGGATGCCCGCCAGCGCCGGGCCACGCCACAGCGCCAGCGCGTCCCGGTAGTGCTGACGCGCCTCGGCCAGCCGGCCCGCCCCGGCGTTCCTGCGGGCCGTCTCCACACTGTTCGCGAACACCTCGGCGTCGAGGTCGCCCGGCTCGATCCGGATGCCGTAGCCGGCCGGGTCGGTGACGATGGTCACAGCGGGCAGACCGAGCGCCGCGAACCGCTGCCGCAGTCGCGACACGCAGATCTGAAGCTGGGTCCGCGCGGTCGCCGGGGGACGTTCCTCCCACACGGCGTCGATCAGGTCCTCGGTAGGCACCACCAGGCCCGGACGCAGCAGAAACATGGCGAGCACGGTCCGATCTCGACCCGCGGTGACGGTGGCTTCACCGCCGCCGACCCGCAGGGGCCCCAAGATTCCGAACCGCACCGCGCTCCCCCGACCGCCGCATCTACCTAGCAGCAGCGTAGCCCGACGGTCACCGAGCGCCGCGCCGAGGCGATAGCGATCCGATAGCGGCGGCGCACAGACTCGTTGCGGGTTGCCGCTGACGGCATCCGACGGGGGCGGTGCGCCTGTACGGTCGTCCGACCGGGCAGGCGCACCGATGTCTGTGCACGACTGACACGCCGAGGGCGCCGGGCATCACTCCCGGGCGCCCATCGCGTACGTCTGAACTCAGCGCCGGCCGACGGTGAGCACCGGCTTGGTGACCTCGGCGAAGAAGTCGTTGCCCTTGTCGTCGACGACGATGAAGGCGGGGAAGTCCTCCACCTCGATCTTCCAGACCGCCTCCATGCCCAGCTCGGCGTATTCGAGCACCTCGACGTGCTTGATGCAGTCCTGGGCGAGGCGGGCGGCGGGGCCGCCGATCGAGCCGAGGTAGAAGCCGCCGTGGGCCTGGCAGGAGCGGGTGACCTGGGCGGACCGGTTGCCCTTCGCGAGCATCACCATCGAGCCGCCGGCCGCCTGGAACTTCTCCACGTACGCGTCCATGCGACCGGCCGTGGTGGGACCGAAGGAGCCGGAGGCGTAGCCCTCGGGCGTCTTGGCCGGGCCGGCGTAGTAGACCGCGTGGTTGCGCAGGTACTGCGGCATCGGCTCGCCCGCGTCCAGCCGCTCGGCGATCTTCGCGTGCGCGATGTCCCGCGCGACGACGAGCGGGCCGGTCAGGGACAGCCGCGTCTTCACCGGGTACTTCGACAGCTCGGCGCGGATCTCGTCCATCGGCCGGTTCAGGTCGACGCGGACGACCTCCTCGGTGTCCAGCGTCTCGTCGGTCACGTCGGGCAGGAACCGCGCCGGGTCGGTCTCCAGGCGCTCCAGCCAGACGCCCGACGGGGTGATCTTCGCCACCGCCTGCCGGTCCGCGGAGCAGGACACCGCGATCGCCACCGGGCAGGAGGCGCCGTGCCGGGGCAGCCGGACCACCCGTACGTCATGGCAGAAGTAACGCCCGCCGAACTGCGCGCCGATGCCGAAGTTGCGGGTCAACTCCAGCACCTCGGCCTCCAGCTCCAGGTCGCGGAAGCCGTGCGCGCTCATCGACCCCTGGGTGGGCAGCGCGTCGAGGTACTTCGCGGAGGCGTACTTCGCGGTCTTCAGCGCGTACTCGGCGGAGGTGCCGCCGATGACGATGGCCAGGTGGTACGGCGGGCAGGCCGCGGTGCCGATGAGCCGGAGCTTCTCCTCCAGGAACTGCATCATCCGCGTCGGGTTCAGCAGGGCCTTGGTCTCCTGGTAGAGGTAGGACTTGTTGGCCGAGCCGCCGCCCTTGGCCATGAAGAGGAACTTGTACGCGTCGGCGTGGCCGTCCGGGTCCTCGGCGTACAGCTCCACCTGGGCGGGCAGGTTGCTGCCGGTGTTCCGCTCGTCCCACATGGTCAGCGGGGCGAGCTGGGAGTAGCGCAGGTTGAGCCGGGTGTACGCCTGGTAGACGCCGCGCGAGATCGCCTCCGCGTCGGTGCCGTCGGTGAGCACGTGCCGCCCGCGCTTGCCCATGACGATCGCGGTGCCGGTGTCCTGGCACATCGGCAGCACGCCGCCCGCCGCGATGTTGGCGTTGCGCAGCAGGTCCAGCGCGACGAACCGGTCGTTCGGCGAGGCCGCCGGGTCGTCGATGATCGACCGGAGCTGGGCCAGGTGGGCCGGGCGCAGGAAGTGGGCGATGTCGTGCATCGCCTCCGCCGTCAGCGCGGTCAGCGCGCCCGGATCCACGGTGAGGAACCGGCGGCCACCGGGGCCGTTGACGACGTCCACCCCCTCGTCGGTGACCAGGCGGTATTCCGTCAGGTCGGGGCCGGTCGGCAGGAGGGGTGCGTACGAGAAGGCGGCGGCACTGCTCATGACCGAAAAGCCTAGGGCAGAGCCGTCGATCGGTGACACCCGCAGGTGGGGTCGTGGGACAACCGCTCACCCACTGTCACTTGCCGTCCACGCAGAGTTCCCGCTTCGGGCCGCAGCTGCCCTCGTCGCTGGGTGGTCGCCAACTGCCCCCGGGGTCCGGCGACACCGGCGCGCCGTCGCGGCCCGGCCCGGGCACACCGGCCGTGCCGGCGCCCCAGCGGACGTACCCGATCTCCCGGCCCTCCCCGATGATCATGCCGTTGGGGCCGACCGCAAGCGCGTTCGCCGACGTCCGCAGCTCGACCAGGACGCGGCCCTCGCGCGGCTCGACCGCGATCAGCCGGGACGGCTTCTCCTCGCTGATCACCGCCGCGTACGGGGTGAGCGCGGCGCCGCTCTTGCCGCCCGCCGGCCGGGTCCACCGCGTCCGGTCCACCGACAGCTCCCGCCCCAGCAGCGACTCCTTGTCGGCGCTGCGGACCACGGCGTAGCGGTCGTCCACGGCGAGGAGCTTCTCGCCGTCCGCGCCGACCTGGAGCAGGCGGCCGTCGTACCCGTCGAGCACCGCCTCCCGTCCGTCCGGGGCGACCCCGATGAGGACGTTGCGCGCGCCCTGCGGGTCCTCCCGCTGCACGCAGCCGGCGTAGTCGGCCGTACGCAGGTTGATCCCGGTCCGCCGCCACACCTGCTGACCGGTCGCCGGGTCCACCGCGGTGACCGTGTAGTAGCAGCTCCCGTCGCGGGAGGTGGCCGCGATCCGGAGCAGCCGGCCACCGACCACCGCCAGCCGCTCCTCCCGGCCCGGCTCGACGTTCTGCAGCACCCGGCCGGTCGCGGTGTCCACCACGTGCACCCGGCCGTCGACCGGGAAGCCGAGCAGCGGCGGCACCCCCTCCGGCCCGGCCACCCCGCCGTCGATGCGGGTGGCGCCCAGCCGCCGCGTACCGAGCAGCTCCGGGTTGTCGGCGAGCACGCCACTGTGCACGCCGGGCAGGAACGCGCTCCACAGCGGGGCGGTGCCGCGCGGCTCCCAGGCCCGCAACGTGCAGTCCGTGGCCCGCACGCAGTACGCGTCCAGCAGCAGGTTCCGGTACGTCCAGACGGCGATCGCCCGATCGTCGCGGCGCCGCGTCACGCCGCTGGCCGGGTCGAGCACCTCGTACCCCTTGTCCAGCAGCTTGCCCACGGCGACGACCGGGTCCCGGTCGCCGCCCGCGACCGCCGACCAGTCGGCCTTGCGCTCCCAGAGCTGGCTGCCGTCGGCGAGGCTGCGCGCCTCGACGCGGGTGCGCTGCTCGACGATCACGGTGTCGCCGGCGATGGTGACGCTGCGCGGCGTGCCGCCGACGCGCTGCTGCCAGACCACGTCCGGCTCGGAGATCGGCTTGCTGCGGTCGACCCAGTCCCACAGCGCCGGGAACGGGTTCCAGACGCCTGTCGCGGCGAGTACGACCACGGTGACGAGCCCGAGCAGCAACCAGCCGCGTACCCCTAGGCCCTTCACACCGCACACGGTAGCGACGATCACCGGTCCCCCGGGTCGCGCGCGGGGCGTGTCGCAGCGCTTCTTGCCCGGGTCAGGTGTTAATAGGGGGCCCTTCCACCTCCGAATGCGTTAACAGGGGGCCCTTCCTTACCCGCGGGCGGCGGAGCGGACCAGCGGCAGCGTGCGGTACGGGATCTGCTCGGCCAGCGCGATGATCGTGGAGGCGCGCCGGATGCCCTCGGAGGCGACGATCTGGTCGATCACCCGCTGGAGGTCGGTGTTCGACCGGGCGACGATCCGGCAGAGCAGGTCGCTGGAGCCGGTGATGGTGTGCGCCTCAAGCACCTCGGGGATCGCGGCCAGGTGCGCGGTGACCTGGTCGTGGCCGTGCCGCTGGCTGATCTCCAGCGTGACGAAGCTGGTCACCCCGAAGCCGATGGCGGCGGGCGTGATGTCCGGCCCGAACCCGGTCACCACGCCGCGGCCGACCAGCTTGTCGAGCCGGGCCTGGACCGTGCCCCGGGCCACGC
Source organism: Micromonospora sp. LA-10 (assembly GCF_051853095.1). Lineage (NCBI taxonomy): Bacteria > Bacillati > Actinomycetota > Actinomycetes > Micromonosporales > Micromonosporaceae > Micromonospora > Micromonospora sp. LA-10. The sequence goes on along the minus strand of NZ_CP195710.1, from coordinate 4,102,550 downwards.
CGAGCCGCCGGGAGCACTCCAGCACCCCGATTCGCGGCTCCTCCGCCAGCAGTTCGATCAAGCGGGCGTCCAGCTCGTCCAGCTGTACATCCTGACCAGTGTTCATGGTGTCGGACGGTACCGAATGCACAAGCTGACCAGGAATATCGCCAACTGTTGCCCAACTCACTGTGCGCCGTAGATCCTCCCCGGAAGAGCACATCCACGGCGGCCCACGAGGCCGGCCGGTACGCGAGGGAGGCCACCATGACCCAGGCGATCGACCGACCCCAGTCGACCGAGGAGGTCGACGTCGACGCTCTCGTCGGCGCCGTCGACCACGACATCAGCCGCGACCCGTTCCCGGTCAAGGGCATGGACCACGTCCACTTCCTGGTCGGCAACGCCAAGCAGGCCGCGCACTACTACTCGACCGCGTTCGGCATGACCTGCGTGGCGTACCGGGGGCCGGAGCAGGGCTACCGGGACCACGCGCAGTACGTCCTGACCAGCGGCTCGGCGCGCTTCGTGCTGACCGGCGCGGTCCGCCCGGACGCCGACGGCGCCGAGCACGTGGCGAAGCACAGCGACGGCGTCTCCGACATCGCGCTGGAGGTGCCGGACGTGGACGCCGCGTACGCGCACGCCGTCGCGCAGGGCGCCACCGGCCTGGTCGAGCCGCACGACGTCAGCGACGAGCACGGCACCGTGCGGATGGCGTCCATCGCCGCGTACGGCGACACCCGGCACAGCCTGATCGACAGGTCCCGCTACACCGGGCCGTTCCTGCCCGGCTTCGTGGCCCGCGGCCCGATCGTGGACCGCCAGCCGATGATCGACGCCGGCCTCCAGCCGAAGCGGTTCTTCCAGGCGGTCGACCACGTGGTCGGCAACGTGGAGCTGGGCCGGATGGACGAGTGGGTCGAGTTCTACAAGCGGGTCATGGGCTTCTCGAACATGGCCGAGTTCATCGGCGACGACATCGCCACCGACTACTCGGCGCTGATGAGCAAGGTCGTCGCCAACGGCACCCGCAAGGTGAAGTTCCCGCTCAACGAGCCGGCCGTGGCCCGCAAGAAGTCGCAGATCGACGAGTACCTGGAGTTCTACCAGGGCCCCGGCGCCCAGCACATCGCGGTGGCCACCAACGACATCCTGGCCAGCGTGGACGCCATGCGCGCGGCGGGCGTGGACTTCCTGGACACCCCGGACTCCTACTACGAGGACCCGGAGCTGCGCGCCCGCATCGGCAACGTCCGGGTGCCGATCGAGGAGCTTCAGTCCCGCAAGATCCTGGTGGACCGGGACGAGGACGGCTACCTGCTCCAGATCTTCACCAAGCCGGTGCAGGACCGTCCCACCGTCTTCTTCGAGCTGATCGAGCGGCACGGCTCGCTCGGCTTCGGCAAGGGCAACTTCAAGGCCCTGTTCGAGGCGATCGAGCGCGAGCAGGAGAAGCGCGGGAACCTGTAACACTGTCGGCGTGACCCAGCCTCCCCCGAACCCGACGCCGCCGCCTGCCGGGCCTCCACCCGCGGGCGGCGGCTTCGTGCCGCCCGCCGGGCCCGCGGTGCCCGCGCAGCACGTTCCTCAGGGATACGCCGGCCCGCCCGGCTACCCGCCGCCCGGTTACCCCCCACCGGGGTACGCCCCGGCGCCCCTCCCGCCCCCGGTCGCGCCGAACGGGCAGCCGCTGGCGGGCTTCGGTGACCGGCTGATCGCCTACCTGATCGACACCGCCGTCGCGATGGCGGTGACGATGGTGCTGCTCCTGCCGGTCTTCCTTCTCTTCTTCTTCCGGATGATCGACGAGATCGAGCAGGCGGGCCCGAACGGCCCCGACCCGGCCGAACTCTGGACCGGCGTGCTCCTACCACTGTTCGCCGCCGAGCTCGGGGTCCTGCTGCTGATGCTCGCCTTCTACTGGATCTACCACGTCGAGTACGCCCGCCGGACCGGGCAGACGCTGGGCAAGAAGGTGATGAAGCTGCGGATCGTGCCGGTGCAGCCGGACGCCGCGCTGAGCCGGGGCATGCTCGGCAAGCGCTGGGCCGTCGAGTTCGCCGGCGGGATGTTCGTGCCGTTCCTCAGCTACCTCGACGGTTTCTGGCAACTCTGGGACAAGCCCTGGCAGCAGTGCCTCCACGACAAGTTCGCCGGAACGGTCGTCGTTAAGGTTGGCCCGTGAGCGCGAGGAGCGAGCCGGGCCTGCGAGCCCCGCAGTCGCGAACTGAGGGGAGCACCGTGAGCGCGAGGAGTGAGCCGGGCCTGCGAGCCCCGCAGTCGGGAACAAGGACGGCACTGTGAGCTTGGAACCTGGATGGTACGTCGACCCCGCCGAACCGGAGACCCGCCGCTGGTGGGACGGCGAGGGCTGGATCGGCGCGCCGATCCCGGTCGACGTCACCCCGCCCGAAGGTCCACCGCCCGCCGAACCCGAGCCGGCCGCCGCCGCGGCGCCGGGCGCCGGGACGGGTGGCCGGTCGGAGACCGCCCCGTCGTCCGGCGCGCCCGCCCAGCCGGGCGGGCCGTGGCCGGGCCAGCCGGGCCAACCGGGCCAGGCCGGCCCGTGGCCTGGTCAGCCGGGACAGCCGGGACAGCCGGGACAGCCGGGACAACCCGGTCCCTGGCCGGGACAGCCGGGGCAGGGCGGACAGCCCGGCCAGCCGGGCCAGGGCGGCCCGTGGCCGGGGCAGCCCGGTCAGGCCGGGCCGGCACCGCAGGGACCGCCGCCGGGCTGGCCGTACCCGCACTGGCCGGGCGCGCAGCCGATTCCGCGCCCGCACGGGCTGCCGCTCGCCTCGTACGGCGCGCGGCTGGTCGCCCGCCTGATCGACTTCGGTGTGGTGTTCCTGCTCAACGCGGTGGTGAACGGCTGGTTCGTCTGGCGCTACTTCGAGGCCGTCGCGCCGTACCTGCGCGAGTCGGTGCGCCGCGCGATGAACGGTGACACCTCCACCGAAGGGCTGCCGCAGATCGACGATCAGGCCGGCGGCCTCCAGATCGCCATCCTGGTGATCGCCACCGCGCTCTGGTACGCGTACGAGGTGCCGTCGATGGCGGCGCGCGGGCAGACGTTCGGCAAGCGGTTGATGGGTGTACGCGCGCTGCCGGTCGAGGCGGACCAGCCGCTCGGCTTCGGCCGGGCCACCCGGCGCTGGAGCACGCTCGGCCTGCCCACGCTGCTCTGGTACTGCTGCGGGCTCGGCCTGCTGCTGCAACTCATCGACGCGGTCTCGCCCCTGTTCGACCAGCCGCTGCGTCAGGCCCTGCACGACAAGCGGGCGCAGACGGTGGTGGTCCAGCTTCCCCGTAAGCGGCCCGACCCCCGTACCACCCCGCGCGACCGCGCCGACACCCCGGGAGACACCCCATGACCGAGACCGGACGCCACCAGCCTCCGCTGCGGCTCACCCGCGCCGACCTCGACGCGCTGCCCAACTACGTGCCCGGCCGCAGCCCGGCCGACCTGGCTCGGGAGCTGGGCCTGCCCGAGGCGATCAAGCTGGCCAGCAACGAGGTGCCCTACGGCCCGCTGCCCGGCGTGGTGGAGGCGGTCGCCGAGGCGGTGGCGGGTTCGCACCGCTACCCGGACATGGGCGTGGTGGCGCTGCGTCAGGCGCTCGCCGAGCGGTACGGCGTGGACGCCGACCGGATCGCCACCGGCTGCGGCTCGGTGGCGCTGGCCGAGCACCTGGTCCGCGCCACCTGCCTGCCCGGTGACGAGCTGCTCTACTCGTGGCGCTCCTTCGAGGCGTACCCGATCATCGCGGCGACCAGCGGCGCGACGAGCGTGCGGGTGCCGAACGACGCCGGCCACGGTCACGACCTGGACGCGATGGCGGCGGCGGTGACCGACCGGACCCGGATGATCCTGGTCTGCAACCCGAACAACCCGACCGGTACGGCGGTGCGCCGGGCGGAGCTGGAGCGTTTCCTCGACTCGGTGCCGGACGACGTGCTGGTGGTGATCGACGAGGCGTACCGGGAGTTCGTCACCGACGCGGAGGTGCCGGACGGCCTGACCTACCTGGACCGGCCGAACGTGGCGGTGCTGCGCACGCTGTCCAAGGCGTGGGGCCTGGCCGGCCTGCGGATCGGCTGGCTGGTGGCGGCGCCGGAGGTGGCTGCCGCCGTGCGTAAGGTGGTCACGCCGTTCTCCACCAGCATGGCCGCCCAGGCGGGCGCGCTGGCCGCGCTGGCGCAGGCCGCCGAGGTGGAGCGGCGCTGCGCGCTGGTCGTGGCCGAACGGGACCGGGTCACCGAGGCGCTGCGCAAGTTCGTCCCCGACGTGCCGGAGAGCCAGGCCAACTTCGTCTGGCTGCCGCTGGGCGAGCGGGCTGTGGAGTTCGGCCGGGCGTGCGAGGCGCGCGGCGTGATCGTCCGCCCGTTCCCGGGCGACGGCGTGCGGGTCACCATCGGCACCCCGGCCGAGAACGACACGTTCCTGGCGGTGGCCGAGTCCGCCCTGGCCTGACCGGGGCGCGTCCGGGCCGGTCCGTCAACCCCCTACGGACCGGCCCGGGCGTCTCGTCCGACAGCAGAGCGAGTAAGAGAATTATAGGGCGTTTTGTCCGTTTCCTGGGTCGAATCGCCGGTCAGGTGACGGCGAGCAGCACCGGCTCGGCCATCAGGAAGTAGCCCTGGTCGTCGTCCTCCGGCGTGGCGCTCTCCCGCAGCCGTTCCACAGCGACGTAGCCGTCCACCGCGTACGCCCGGCCCGGCCGCCAGCCGATCCCGTCCCGCCCGACGTCCAGCACGAAGCTGGACCGGGTCGCGCCGGTGAGCGGGTCCACGGTGACCAGCTCCCGCCGGTCGGTCAGCAGGTGCACCCGCCCCGGCTCGGTCGCGAGTACCCGGGCCGGATGGATGTCCGCCCGGCGCCACAGCTCCGCGCCGGTACGCGCCGAGCGCCCGGTCACCACGCCGCCCGACGTGTCCACCACCCGCTCGCCGTCAAGCACCGTGTCCACGGCGTCCAGGCCCGGCGCGGCGCTCGGCTCGCCCGGGTCGGTCACCAGCCAGCCCTTGCCGCCCGCGCCGCCCGGCCCGGCGGTACGCAACCCGCGACAGCCGGAGTGCCCGTGCGGGCAGCCGACCGGCGTGACCACGAGCTGTTCCGGCGCGTCCGGGGGACGCCAGCGGGTTCGCACCGTACCGGTCGCCGCGTCCCGCAGCTCGACGGTGGGCGGCCCCTCGCAGCTGTCCACCCCGACCACCTCACCGCTGGCGGTGGTGCCCACGTCGGTCCGGCAGTCCCGCGCCACGTCGGCGCGCCAGAGCCGGCGGCCGTCCGCGAGGTCGTACCCGCCGACCGCGCCGGGACCGGCCGAGACCAGCACGGTCCGGCCGCCGGCACGCGCAACGTGCAGCCCGGCCGGGTCCCAGACCGTGGCGGCGTAGGTCCGCCTCGGCTTCGGTACCGGCCCCGGCTCCGGGCCGTCGGCCCGCCAGGCCACCCGTCCGGTACGCGCGTCCAGCGCCACCAGCTTCCCGTCGGACCAGCGGCTGACCACAGTGGTGTCCTGGGCGAGCACCCCGGTCAGCGTGGCCGGCCAGCGACGGTACGACCAGAACGGGGTGACCCGGTGCCGCCCGGTGGCCGGCTGGTCCGCGTACACCTGACGGGCGCCCGCGAAGACGCGCACCCGGCCGTCGACGACGAGCGGCGCCACCGGCAACCGCCCGATCACCCCGGCGGTCGGCGCGGGCGCCGCCGGGTACGGCTCCCGGGCGACGGTCTCGACCTCGGCCGGCGCCAGCACCCGGACCACCACGGCGACCGACGCCGCGACGGCGAGTACCGCCACCAGCGCCACCACGGCCCGCCGCCTCGCGGCCTTCGCCATCCGTCACCTCCGCCCCGGCACCCTACCGGCCAGGTGCGGGCCGGGGCGCGGCGAGCGGCCAGGTCGGCTCAGGCGGCTTCGGAGGACCGGGCCGGGCCGGCGGCCAGCGCCAGGTCGGCCAGGTCGCGCCGCAGCGCGCCCTCCACCGCGCGGGCGGCCAGGCCGCCGAGGATCAGGGCCAGCACCCGGCCGTACGGGCGGGTCGGCGCCGCCTCGTGCTCGACCGTGACCTCGGTGCAGCCGCGGCGTCGCCGCTCGACGGTGCGCAGCGTCCAGGTGATGCGGTAGTCGGCGCCGGTGCCGCGCGAGCCGAGCACCAGGCGGCTCGGGGCGACCGCCTCGATCACCTCGAACTCCTCCGGTTCGGCGCCGCCGTCCGGCCGGACGCGGGTCTCCCGCCAGGTCGAGCCGGGCCCGAACGCGCCGGTGCCGAGCACCTCGACCGCGCCCACCGCCGAGAGCCAGTCGGCGCGGGCCGGGAGGTCGGTCAGCACGCGCCACAGGTCGGCGTCCTGCGCTTCGATGAATGCGGATACCGTGACCGTCGACATGGCACCTCCCGTGTCGTACACGGTACGGGCCGTGACGGAAAACGGGGAGCCTCGCTGTGACATTTCCACCGCCGGTGCCCCGATCCGGGGCACCGGGGTGTGGCGCGGACGGTCAGCCGCGGAACGAGCCGCCCCGCAGTGCGGTGACGAACGCTGCCCAGCCCGGTGGGCTCACCGCGAGCGCCGGGCCGTCCGGGTCCTTGGAGTCGCGTACGCCCACCACGCCGTGCGCCGCGACCACGTTCGTCGCCACCTCGACGCAGAGACCCTGATCGTTCGAGCGGCTGCTGGTGCGCCAGACGGCGCCGGTCAACTCGGTCATGCTCGTCCTTCCTGTTCGGCTACCCGGGTACGCCCCCCGACCCGGCACCATCGGCGGCTCCGGCTCGACCGGGAGCCGCCGTCCGGGGCGTACGTGATCCGGAGCGATCAACGCGGAAGGAAACGGCCCCGGTCGCACATCGGGTGCGACCGGGGCCGTTCGGGAAGGCGGAACTCAGCGGGCCGGGAGGATCGTCCCGGTGACCTCGCCCAACGCGACTGTGGTGCCGTCCGGGCCGGGCGCGGTGGCGGTGATCGTCACCGTGTCGCCGTCCTCCAGGAACGTCCGCTCGCTGCCGTCGGCGAACTTGACCGGCTCGGACCCGCCCCAGGTCAGCTCCAGGAACGACCCGACCTGGCCGCGTTCCGGCCCGGAGACGGTGCCGGAGGCGTAGAGGTCGCCGGTACGCAGCGACGCGCCGTTGACGGTGAGGTGGGCGAGCTGCTGGGCCGGGGTCCAGTACATGCCGGCGAACGGCGGCTCGGCGACCCGCTCGCCGTTCCACTCGACCGACAACGTCAGGTCCAGCCCGACGTGCGGGGTGGCGCGCAGGTACTCCTGCACCGGCGGGTCCTGGTCGGGCGCGGGCACGAACGCGTCGGCGAGCGCCTCCAGCGGCGTCACCCAGGCCGAGACGGACGTGGCGAACGACTTGCCGAGGAACGGCCCGAGCGGCTGGTACTCCCACGCCTGGATGTCCCGGGCCGACCAGTCGTTGACGAGCACCACGCCGAAGACGTGGTCGGCGAAGTCGGCCACCGGCACCCGCTCGCCGAGCCGGCTCGGCACGCCCACCACGAAGCCCACCTCGGCCTCGATGTCCAGCCGGACCGACGCGCCCGTGGTCGGGCCCTGCGCGCTGGCGCGCTGCCCGGTGGGGCGTACCACCGGGGTGCCGGAGACGACGATCGTGCCGGCCCGGCCGTGGTAGCCGATCGGCACGTGCTTCCAGTTCGGCAGCAGCGGCGGCTGGCCGGGCCGGAAGATCTGCCCGACGTTCGAGGCGTGGTGCTCCGAGGAGTAGAAGTCGACGTAGTCGGCCACCTCGAACGGCAGCAGCATCTCGACCTCACGCAGCGGCACCAGCAGCGGCTCGGCAGCCGCCCGGTGCTCCGCGTCGGTGAGCAGCTCGACGAGCCGCTGCCGGACCGCCGTCCACTGCGGGCGGCCGAGCGCCAGGAAGGCGTTCAGCGTGGGCCGGCCCAGCGCGCCGCCGGCCAGCACCAGACCGGCCGCCTCCGCGCCGGCCAGGTCCAGCGCGAAGTCACCGATGCGGACGCCGATACGCGGCTCGCCCTCGCCGTGCCGGAACACGCCGTACGGCAGGTTCGTCACCCCATACGGCGACCCCGCCACACCCGGAACCCAGCTCATGCCGTGCCGGCCGGGCATGCCCTCACGGCCCTCGCTCCGCTCGGTGCGTTCGCTCATGCCGTGCTGGCCGGGCATGCCCTCACGGCCCTCGCTCCGCTCGGTGCGTTCGCTCATGCCTCGTAGCCTCCGTTCACCAGCCCCAGCCGGATCAGATCGGTAAGTGGTTCGGAGATGCTGCACGAGCCGTACCCGACCCAGAGCGGGCGCTCGGCGTCGCGGTGCGCCCGGGCCGGCTCGACCACGCGTACCGGGTCGGTGGCGGCGAGCAGTTCGGCCACGCCGTCCACCTCCGTGCCCCCGACGGCGGCGAGCGTGGCGCCCAGCACGTTGACGAAACCGTGGTGGTTGAAGCCGGTCTCCGGGTCGCGGTGCCGGATCGCGTGGTGCAGCCCGGCGGTGAGCTTGAACGGCAGCTTCCGGTCCCGGCAGGCGCAGATCACCGCGGCCAGCTCGACCGGGGTGGGGAACAGCTCGGCGGCGAGCCCGCCGGTACGGAACTTGGCCGCCACCGGCAGCCCACCGGCGCGTGCCTCGGCGAGCGTGTCGAGCGCGCCCATCAGGCCGAAGGTCAGCGGGATCTCCGCGTACACGGCGGTGCCGTAGAGCCGGTCGGCGAGCGTCACCAGCTCGGACAGACCGGGTTGCGGGTCCTCGCCGCGCTTGGCGACCGGCGCCTCGATCTGCCGGGCGGTCACCCCGTCGGGCGCGAGCGCGTCCAGGGCCAGGGGGAGCTGGTCCAGGCCGGTGTCGCCGATCAAACCGATGACCAGGCCCTCGGCCGGGTCCACCAGGCCGCTCAGCGACCCGCGCTGGATCTCCGAGGCGGGCAGCAGCAGCGGGCCGACCATCTCGGCGTACCAGGCGGCGCGGTGGGCGCGGTGCGCGGTCACCGCGTCGGGCAGCGGGGCGTTGCCGGGCGGAAAGACCGCGGCGTCGTCCACCAGGCCGGAGAGGAGGCGGGGCACCTGCGTTGACACGAGACAAGAATGTACGGGACGCTACGAGGAACGGACAACAGCGTCCGATTATCGGACGCCACCGGCCGGAGAACGGGACATATCGGGAGGCGAGATGCCGTACTACCGCAGCGTCGGCGACGTGCCGCGCAAGCGCCACACCCAGTTCCGCCAGCCCGACGGCACCCTCTACGCGGAAGAGCTGGTCGGCCAGGAGGGCTTCTCCTCCGACTCGTCGCTGCTCTACCACCGGCACGCGCCGACCGCGATCCTCGCCGCCGAGGAGTACGCCCCACCCACCGTCACCCGCGTGCCGAACCTGCCGCTCAAGCCGCGCCACCTGCGCACACACAAGCTCGACGGCGCCGGCGCGGACCCGGTGCTCGGCCGGCAGTACCTGCTCGCCAACGACGACGTACGCATCGCGTACGTGCTGGCCGACCGCCCGTCACCGCTGTTCCGCGACGCCACCGGCGACCACTGCCTCTACCTGGAGGCCGGATCGCTGCGCGTCGAGTCGCCGTTCGGCGTGCTCGACGCGGTCGCCGGCGACTACGTCGTCATCCCCACCTCGACCATCCACCGCCTGGTGCCCACCGGCGACGAGCCGACCCGGCTGCTCGCCGTCGAGGCGTCCGGCCACATCGGGCCGCCCAAGCGCTACCTCTCCGTACGCGGGCAGTTCCTGGAGCACGCGCCCTACTGCGAGCGCGACGTCCGGGGGCCGGACACCCCGCTGCTGGTCGACGGCGAAGAGGTGGAGGTGCTGGTCAAGCACCGGCGCGGCTGGACGAAGTACGTCTACGCCAACCACCCGTTCGACGTGGTCGGCTGGGACGGGCACATGTACCCGTGGGCGTTCTCCATCCACGACTTCGAGCCGATCACCGGGCGGATCCACCAGCCGCCACCCGTGCACCAGACGTTCCAGGGCCCGAACTTCGTGATCTGCTCGTTCGTGCCGCGCAAGGTGGACTACCACCCGGCCGCCATCCCGGTGCCGTACAACCACCACAACGTCGACTCCGACGAGATGCTGTTCTACACCGGCGGCAACTACGAGGCCCGGCGCGGCTCCGGCATCGAGCAGGGCTCGATCTCGCTGCACCCGTCCGGCTTCACCCACGGCCCCCAGCCGGGCGCGGCCGAGCGGTCGATCGGTGCGGAGTTCTTCGACGAGCTGGCGGTCATGGTGGACACGTTCCGCCCGCTGGACCTCTGCGACGCGGCCGCCGCCTGCGAGGACGACGGCTACGCCTGGACCTGGGCGCGCAAGTCCTGACGTACGCGAAAAGGGGCCGCGCCCGGCACGGACGCGGCCCCTTCGCACGCGGTCGTCAGAACGTGGACGCGTCGATGACGAAGCGGTAGCGCACGTCGGAGGCGAGCACCCGCTCGTACGCCTCGTTGATCTTCTCGGCCGGAATGACCTCGATCTCGGCGCCCAGCCCGTGCTCGGCGCAGAAGTCGAGCATCTCCTGGGTCTCCGCGATGCCGCCGATGTTCGACCCGGCGAACGAGCGACGGGCCGGGATCAGCGAGAACGCGTGCACCGACAGCGAATCCTCCGGCGCGCCCACGTTGACCAGCGTCCCGTCGACCGCCAGCAGCCGCAGGTACGCGTCCATGTCGAGGGTCGCGCTGACCGTGTTGATGATCAGGTCGAACGAGCCGGCCAGCTCGCGGAACGTCTCCTCGTCGGAGGTGGCGTAGTAGTGGTCGGCGCCGAGCCGCAGCCCGTCCTCCCGCTTCTTCAGCGACTGGGACAGCACAGTCACCTCGGCGCCCATGGCGTGGGCCAGCTTCACGGCCATGTGGCCGAGGCCGCCCATGCCGATCACCGCCACCCGGCTGCCCGGCCTGGCGTTCCAGTGCCGCAACGGCGAGTACGTGGTGATGCCGGCGCAGAGCAGCGGCGCGGCGGCGTCCAGCTCGATGCCGTCCGGGATGCGCAGCACGAAGTCCTCGGTGACCACGATGGCCTGCGAGTAGCCGCCCTGGGTCGGCTGGCCGTCCCGGCCCACCCCGCCGTACGTGCCGGTGCTGCCCTTCAGGCAGTACTGCTCCAGCCCCTTACGGCAGTTGTCGCACTCCCGGCAGGAGTCGACCAGGCAGCCGACACCCACCCGGTCGCCGACGGCGAACTTCGTGACCGCGGAGCCGACCTCCCGCACCACGCCGGCGATCTCGTGGCCGACCACGATCGGGTAGCGGGTCGGGCCCCACTCGCTGCGCGCGGTGTGGATGTCGGAGTGGCAGATGCCGGAGAACTTGATGTCGATGAGAACGTCGTCCGGGCCGAGGTCCCGCCGCTCGATGGTGGTCGGGGCGAGCGGTTCGGTCGCGGACGTCGCCGCGTAGGCATTGACGGTGAGCACGGGTCCCCGCATTCCTTGAGCCGGTGTTTCCGGTCCTCCTACCCTCTCACCGGCGAGCGAACGCGGTGAGTCCGGCCACCACCGACGCGGTGACCGCCCCGGCCAGCGGCCACGGGCCGCCGACCAGCGCGTACGCGAGCAGCAGCACCACCGCGGCGGCGGCCGCGTAGACCGGCACGGCGAGGCCGCGCGACATCGCCTCCCGCAGCCCGGGCCGCCACGTCGCCGGACGCCGCAGCAGCACCGCCACGCCGGCCACCGCGAGCACCGCGAACAGTCGGGACGCGCCGGACGAGGCCGGAGCCAGGACGCCGGCCAGCAGGCTCGCGAGCAGCGACCAGCCGGCCACCGACAGCAGGAGCCGCCGGATGCCGTCGTCCACGGTCCGGACCGGGTCGGGGCGGGCCACCGGCAGGTCCGCCAGCGCGGTCAGCTGCTCCAGCGTCTCGGCGTAGCGGCGTCGTTCCAGCCGGGCCACGCCCACGTCCTGCCCCGCCTCGCCCAGTTCCGGGTCCAGTCGCAGCGCCTCCCGGTAGGCCCGCTCCGCCAGGTCGAACAGTTGCAGTCGCACCGCGACCAGGCCGAGCACCAGGTGCGCCTCCGCCTCCTCCGGGGCCAGCTCGACACCCCGCCACGCCGCGTCCAGCGCCGCCTGCCCGTTGCGCGACGCGGAGAGGATGGCGGCGGCGCTGCGCTGCGCGTACGCGTCGCCCGGGCCGCGCGCCAGGATCTCGTCGGCGGTGGCCGCGGCGGGCTTCCACCGCCCCAGGTCGAGCAGCGCGAGCCCGCGTGCCACGAGCACCGGCAGGACGACCGCGGCCGTGTCGGCGGCGCGTGTCCCGGCGCCGGACAGCTCAGCGCCGGATCGCGCGGCGGCCTGCTCTGCGCCGGTCACGTCGGCACCCGGCGGGGCGGTGCTCGACGCCTCGGCGGGAGGCGCTCCGGCGCCCGGCGTCTCGGGAGGCGGCGGCGCGGCGCCAGCGGCTGCGGGCGGAGGTGCCGTCGGCGCTGTGGCATCGGTGGCGGCCGGGGAGGCCGTGCCGTCGACAGCGGGCGGCTCGGCGCTCCTCGGGACCGCGCCGTCGGCGGACGTCCCCACCGCCGACGACATACCGGGGGCGGCGGCGACGGCCGTCTCGGCGACGGCCAGCGCTTCCGCTGGGCGGTCGGCGGCCAGGTGCATCCGGGCCAGCATGGTCAACGCGGGCAGGTGCCCCGGCTCGTCCGCGAGCAGCGCGGTGAGTTCGCCGATGCCCTCGTCGTAGCGACCCAGCTCGGCGAGGAGGTGGGCGCGTTGCAGGTAGCCGTCGGCGGCGGACTGGTCGGGAACGGCGTCACTCGGCATCCCGGCGAGCGTATCCGCCCCGGCCCACCGGCTGCCGACAGCACCCGTCGTCAGGCACTCCGGCAGGCGAGGCCCGCCCGGCCGCCGCACGTCCCGAGACTGCACCACCGGCGCAGCCCGCTCTCGTCCAGGAACAACCATCCGCAGCGCCGGTCCGGGCAGACCCGCACCGTGAACCGTGCCGGATCGGCGAGCAGCTGCGCGCCGCTGAACGCGGCGGCGTGCACCGGCACCCGAAGGCCGGCCGCGAGGTCCGGCCACCAGCGTCCGCGTCCGTCGGCCGCGCGCCGGAAGACGAGCGTACGGGCGGCGGCCTCGGCGGCCCGGGCGACCGCTTCGAAGGCCGGGCCGTCGTCCGGGTCGACCAGGCCGGCGTAGAGCGCGGCGCGGAGCGTACGGGCCTCGTCGAGCACTGCCTCCGCCGTGCCGGGGTCGCGCCGCGCGAGGTGCAGCAGACGGTTCATCGACATCTCGTCCACCAGCCCGACGTGGCCGGCCCAGACGGCAAGGGTGCGATAGCCGCGCAGCCACTCGGCGCCGGGCAACGGGGACTCGCACCCCCAACCGGCGAGGGTGTTGCAGAAGTCCAGGGCCGGGTGGCCGCCCACGCTCCACGGCAGGCTCTCGCCGTTCACCCGGATCTCGTGCATCGGCCGGCCGACCCGGTCCAGGCGGTCGTCGCCCGCGAGCACCCGCCGCTGCACCTCGCGCAGCCGGGGCCCCGGCTCGACACCGAAGTCGGCCACGAGCAGGTCCCGGGTGGCGCGGTAGAGGCGCAGCGCGTCGGCCCGCCGGGCACCCCGGTACAGGGCGGTCATCAGGACCGCCACGAGGTGTTCCCGCGTCGGGTGCTCGGCGGCCAGCGGCATCAGTTCGGCGATCGCCCGCGCGTGCTGGCCCAGCGCGAGCTGCGCCTCGGCCCGCAGCTCCACAGCAACCAGGCGCAGCTCCTCGACGGTGCCGTGCAGCCGGTGCCGCAGCTCGTCGTCCGCCGCGTCGGCGAGCAACGGCCCGCGCCAGAGGGCCAGCGCCCGGTCGAGCGACCGCACCCGCTCGGCGGGATCTGCGGCTCTCCCGGCACCCCGGACCAGTTCGGCGAACTCGTCGACGTCGACCCGGTGCCCGTCCTCCTCGACCACGTAGCCCTCGCCCCGGGTGCTGATCCGCACCCCGTACGCGTTGAGCGAGCCCCGCAGCCGCCCGACGTACGTCTGCACCACGCCCCGGGCGGTGACCGGCGGCCGGCCGTTCCAGAGCAGGTCGATGAGGCGGTCGGTCGGCACCACGCGGCCCACGTCGAGCAGCAGCACCCCGAGCAGGCATCGCTCCTGGCGTCGGCTGCCGACCTCGACCGGCCGGCCGTCGTGGCGGGCCTCGAACGGCCCGAGCAGGCGGAACTCCATACCGAACAGGACCGGTCGAGCCGGGCCGGAGGTTGCCGTGCGGCGGTGATCGCATGGTCAGCCGTCCGGCCGTCCGGCCCGCCCGCTCGGAGCATCCCGCGCGTCGCGGTCAGCCCGTGGTGAGCCGGCCCGGCGATCCTGGCCGCCCTGACCACCGACGAGATGGAGAGCGGACATGCGTTTCAGGATGAGCGTCGCGGTGGCGGCGATAGTGGCAGTGGTTGTCGCGGGGCTACCCGGCTCGGCGTCCGCCGCGCCGGACCGGCACCACGGCGTCGGCGCCTGGGAGCCGGCCCCGCAGCCGCCGTTCGAGATGCCCGCCGGCGCGCGATGCGAGTTCGCGGTGCGGGTGGAACCGATCGTGGACGAGGTACGGAAGCTGACGATCGAGACCTACCCGGACGGCGCGCCGAAGCGGGAGTTGTTCACCGGCGCCCTGATCAACCGGGTGACGAACCTGGAGACCGGTGCCACGTCCACCGCGGACGCGAGCGGCACCTCGCTCGTCGTCTACCGCACCGACGGCTCGATGACCTGGTACGTGACAGGGCCGGTGCTGCTCGGCTTCCGGGAGAACGCCGGCACGCTGCCGAAGGGGCTGTGGATCGTCGACGGCCAGTTCCGGGTGGAGTTCTCCCCCACCTACGACAAGACCATCACGATGCTCCACGGCACAACGCACAACGTCTGCACCGACGTCGACTGAGCGCCGGACGCGGTGACCGGCGTCCGGCGGTCACCGCGTCAGTCGGCCGGGGCTTCGTAGACCAGGGCCACCGCGATGCCGGCAAGTCCCTCGCCACGCCCGGTGAAGCCCAGTCCGTCGGTGGTGGCGGCGGAGACGGTCACCGGCGCGCCGACCGCCTCGGAGAGCACCCGCTGCGCCTCCTCCCGGCGCGGCCCGATCTTGGGGCGGTTGCCGACGACCTGCACCGACACGTTGCCGATCCGGAACCCCGCCGCGCGTACCCGGCGTGCGCTCTCGGTCAGCAGCGCCACCCCGGAGGCCCCGGCCCACTCCGGCTGGTCCACCCCGAAGTTCGCGCCCAGGTCACCGAGGCCGGCGGCGGAGAGCAGGGCGTTGCAGGCGGCGTGCGCCGCCACGTCGGCGTCGGAGTGACCGGCCAGGCCGTCCTGGTCCGGCCAGTGCAGACCCGCCACCCAGCAGGGCCGGCCGGCCGCGAACGCGTGCACGTCGGTGCCGACGGCCACCCGAGGAACGATCATGACCAGAGGGTACGCGGACACCCCCGCGCGCCACTCGGGCACCGCGAGAGAGTTCTTGGTCAGGCGCCGGTGGAGAGAAGGTGTTCGGCCAGGGACAGGTCGAACGGGCGGGTGACCTTCAGAGCCAGCTCGGAGCCGGGCACGCAGGTGACAGCGATCCCCTGCTTCTCGACCAGGCCGGCGTCGTCGGTGAGCGCGTCACCCGCCGACCGGTGGGCCGCGAGCAGCACCGAGCGGCGGAAGCCCTGCGGCGTCTGCACCGCCCGCAACGCGGACCGGTCGACGGTTCCGAGCACCCGCTCGGCCGCGTCGACCTCCTTGACGGTGTCGACCACCGGTAGCACCGGGATCACCGCGTCGTGCCCGCCGCGGACCGCCGCCGCCACCGACTCGACCAGGTCCGGCGGGGTGAGCGCGCGGGCCGCGTCGTGCACCAGGACGATCTCCGGGCCGGCGGGTACCGCTGCGAGGGCCGCCGCCACCGACGCCTGACGCTCGGCGCCGCCGGGCACCACTGTCACCGGTGCCACGGGCGCCAGCATCGCGCGTACCGCCTCGACGTCGGTGGCCGGCGCGGCCACCACGATCGTGTGCACCGAGGGCGCGGCGGCGACCCGGCGTACGGCGTGCACCAGCAGTGGTTCACCGGCGAGCAGCCGGAGTGCCTTGGGGGCGCCGGGTCCGAGGCGTACCCCGGCACCTGCCGCAGGAACGAGGACCGCGACGTCACCGCGCGGATTGAGCTGCGCGGTCACGTCGCGGTCCTCGGATTCGTTCGCTGCGGGGTGGGTAGAGGCAGAGGTGTGGATCAGGCCTCGGTCAGCACCTTGTCGAGCAGCGTCTCGGCCTCGTCCTTCGTGCTCTTCTCCGCCAGCGCGACCTCGCCGACGAGGATGTCACGGGCCTTGGCGAGCATCCGCTTCTCGCCCGCCGACAGGCCCCGCTCCCGCTCCCGGCGCCACAGGTCGCGGACGACCTCGGCCACCTTCAGCGGGTTACCGGAGGCCAGCTTCTCCAGATTCGCCTTGTAACGCCGCGACCAGTTGGTCGGCTCCTCGGTGTGCGGTGCGCGGAGCACGTCGAAGACCTTGCCCAGGCCCTCTTCGCCAACCACTTCGCGCACACCCACGATCTCGGCGTTCTCGGCGGGCACCCGGACCGTCAGGTCACCCTGCGCGACCCTCAGGACGAGGTATTCCCTGGGCTCGCCCTTGATGACCCGAGTCTCGATTGCCTCGATGAGTGCGGCCCCGTGGTGGGGGTAAACAACGGTCTCGCCGACACTGAAAACCATAGGTTCGAAACCCCTTTCGCTGTGTCTAGGGTAACACGCTCAGGCACCGATGTCTCACCGCTGTCCTGACCGTTGGCGCAGCTCAGGGGCCCTGTGAGAGGTCTTTCTTCAGCTTGACAGGCGGTCAAACCGATGCTTTCGACACGCTCCGTGAGGAACACGTGACAACCCGGTAACGGGTGACGGGAGCGTCCAGATCTAGGGCAATGCGCTCCTTCCATGGTAGCTCCGCAAGTCCGTCCGCGCCCAGGTGTGGCGTTACGGCGACCGGTACGGGACGCTGGGAAGGGACGCGACGTCCGCTCGCCGAGACGTTCCTGGGGGTCCGATGGGCGTGCCTGACGCTGACGGCCAGGGGCCGCCGGACGGACTCCCCGGCCTGCCTCCGGAGTGGGGTCGCGTGGTCGTACCGGACGACGCCTCGGCGCTCGCCGACGAGGCCCGGCAGGTCCGCCGCGAGCTTCGACGCGCACGAGCGGCCACCGGCCGGCGCACCGGCCCGCTCCGCCTCGGACTGCCGGCGCTGGTCCTGCTCGTATCGGTGCTGATCACACTCGCCGGCCTGGCGGCGGTGACCTGGCCACGCGCCACCCGGTCCGGCGCACCGACCGTGCTACCCCACGGCGGCGGCGCAGCGCCGCAACCGGTCGGCCCGCTACCCGCGCTGGACCTGGTCGGCGCCGACGACACCCCGGTACCGCTGCGCAGCCTGCTGCCCGCCATGATCATCCTGACCGACGCCTGCGCCTGCGCCGAGCAGGTCACAACGGCGGCCCGAGCCGCCCCGCCGGGCGTCACCGTGGTCACCGTGACCGCGGGCCGGCGCGCCGGGGCGACGAGCGTCCCGGGGGTACGCCCACTCGGCGACCCGGCCGGCGGGCTGCGCTCCTACCTGCACCTGTCCGCCCAACCCGGCATCGCCCCGGCGCTGCTGGTCGACCGGCAGGGCGCGCTGGTGCGGGTGGTGCCGGAACTGGGCCCGCTGTCGGACTACGGGGCCGACCTGGCCCGTCTCGCCGGCTGACCGACGCTCAGTAGAGCGCCTCGAGCCGGGCGTCCAGGTCGGCCCGGCCCCGTATCGCGACGAACCGCATCTGCACCAGCTCGCCCCTGCCGCCGACCACCGGCACCTCCAGCTGCCCGCCGCAGCGCAGCACCCGCTGGAGATCGTCGTCGCCGAGGCCGGAGACGAATACGGCGACCACGCCGTCACCGGCACAGCTCACCGAGAGCCGGTAGTGGTCGCCCCGCGTGGGCCGCACCTGCCGGACGACAGGCGGCGCGCCCGGCGTCAACCGGGACCTCTCCCGCCACACGACGTGTGACGCCTGGAGCACGCGCGTCGTGCCGTCGTCCTCCACCCGTATCACCACCGAGCGGTCCGGCTCGGCACGCGGCCCGCGGCGTGGGCCGAGCGACGCCCCCGGGTCACGCACGGCGCGTGGCACCGGTCGCGCTTCGCCCGTCGACGGGTCGACCCGCCAGTTGCGAGGGGTCAGATCGACACTCGCGGACGCGGCCGACGTGGCCGGACCAGGCTCCGGAGCCGCCGACCGCCACCAGGCCGAGCCGAGCAACAGCGCCAGGACGGTCAGGCCGGCCAGCAACGCCCGCCCGTCCCGCTCCTCGGAGGCCATGCCGGCAGCGTATCGGCGCGACGCGGCCGGGGCGACCCGTCAGCCCACGCGTTCCAGCAGCGCCGCGTAGAGCGTCAGCCCCGGACCGAAGGCCAGCATCACCACCCAGCGCGGCGGCGACGGCTCCGTACGCCACAGCCGGTCCAGGATCAGCAGCACCGTCGGGGACGAACAGTTGCCGTGTTCGGCGAGCGTCCCCCGGGACGCGGCGAGCCCGTCCGGCGGCAGGGCCAGCTCACGCTCCACCACGTTGAGGATCCGTGGCCCGCCCGGGTGCACCGCCCAGCCGTCCACGTCGGACCGGTCGCACCCGTGCCGGGCCAGCAACTCGTCGACCAGGTCCCGGACGTGCCGGGAGAGGACCTGCGGCACCTTCGGCGACAGCCCCATCCGGAAGCCGGTGTCGGTGACGTCCCACGTCATGTGGTCGGCAGTGGAGGTGTCGGTGACCGAGGTGACCTCGCGCAGCGCGTACCCCCGGCCGCCGGGGACGACCACGGCGGCGACCGCCGCGTCCGAGAACAGCGCGTGGGAGACGATCTGCTGGGTGTCCACCCGAGCGCCCGGCGGCTGGATGTGCAGGCTGGTCAGCTCCGCGCAGAGCAGCAGCGCGGGACGCCCCCGGGCGGTGACGAAGTCGCTCGCCGCGCCCAGCCCGGGCAGGGCCGCGTAGCAGCCCATGTGCCCGACGAACATGCGCTGGGTGCTCGGCGACATGCCGAGGTCCCGGGCGAGCAGGATGTCCAGCCCCGGGGTGGCGTACCCGGTGCAGGAGCAGACCACGAACATGCCGATGTCGGCGGCGTCCAGGCCGGCGGCGGTGAGCGCCCGGCTGACCGCCTCCTTGCCCAGCGGCAGCGCCTCGACCTGGTAGCGGCGCATCCGGCGCTCGGTCGGCCACTCCGAGACGTCCTCCAGCAGCGGGTTGACCGCCGCCTGCCGCCGGGTGACGCCCGAGTTCGCGAAGATCCGCTGCGCCAGCGCCCGGGTGTTCCCCTGGAAGTGCCCCGCGAAGAAACCAGTCCACAGCTCGTCCTGGTCCGCGCCCGGCGGTTGTGCCGTACCCAGACCCGCGATCACCGGTATGCCCACGCCCTCGCCCTCCCTCACCTCTCGCACCGCCTCCTGGTCACCGTGCCGCCTTTCGTTCGCGACTGCGGGGCTCGCAAGACCGGCTCACTCCTCGCGCTCACCAACGAGGGAGCGCACTGTCCCGGTCTGGGTCCCCGCCGAGCGCGGCGATGCCGAGCCAGTCGGCGCAGACGTCGGACGTGGCCGGATGCAGCGAACCGCAGCGGGCGTCCCGGTAGAGCCGCTCCAGCGGATGCCCGCGCCGGGTCGCCGAGGTGCCGGCCGCCTCCAGCATGGAGGCCGCCACCTCGGCCGCGGTGGTGCCGGCCAGCAGCTTGGCGCGCCACACCCAGCGGTTCGTCTCGGCGTCGCCGGGGGCCTCGTCGACCCGGCGGGCCGCCTCGGCGACCACCAGTTCGGCGGCGGCGGTGGCGGCGTCGGCCCGGCCCAGGCGGGCCCGGACCGCCGGCAGGCCGGCGAGGTTGCGGGCGTTGAGGTGCTCGGCGGCCGCGTCGATGGCGGCGCGGGCCACACCCACGTACACCGCGGCGTAGCTCGCCACCAGCCAGTGCGGCATGAGCTGGGCGACCACCAGGGCCAGCCCTTCGACGCCGCCGAGCAGCCGGTCGGCCGGGACCGTCACGTCCAGGTGCACGTCGTGCGACGACGTGGCCCGCATGCCGAGCGAGTCCCAGGTCGGCTCGACGGTGATCCCCTCCCCGGCCGGGACCAGGAACTGGGACACCACCGACTGGTCGGCGGCGCTGCGGGCGGCAACCAGGTAGCCGTCCGGGTGGCCGGCGCCGGAGCAGAACGTCTTGCTGCCCTTGATGTGCCAGCCGCCCTCGACCGGCTCGTAGACGGTGCTGAGCTGGGACAGCCGGGCGCCGGCGCCGCGTTCGCTCATCGCCACCGCGTACCAGGCGCCGTCCGCCGCCGCGCGCAGCAGCCGGTCCCGCGCGGCGAGCGCCTCCTCCGGTACGCCGAGCGCCTCGGCCAGTTCCTCGGTGACCGCGCCCAGCGCGCCGGTGACCGAGGCGTGCATGTTGAACACCAGCGCGGTCGCGCCGTTGCCCCGGGCCAGTTCGGTGGCGACCGCGGCGTACTCGGCGAAGCTCGCGCCGGTGCCGCCCAGCTCGGGCGGCACCATCAGGCCGAACAACCCGGCTGCCCGCAGGTCCGCGAAGTCGTCAACGGGGAAAGAGCCGTCGCGGTCGTGCTCGGCCGCGCGGGCGGCCAGTCGCGGCGCCAACCGGCGGGCCGCCTCCAGCGCGTGCACAGTCATGTCGCCCCCTTCTCGGCGTCCCTTTACCCCGGGCGGCCCCGGCTACCCGCTCCGGCGCCCCCAGCCCTGGTACAGCACAGCTGCCGACCGGGTCGGCACCATGCGCGGCTCGGTCCTGCCCGGACGGTCGCCGCGCCCGCGCATGCGGCGCAGCAACCAGGCAAGCGTGCCGCCCACCTGGGGGCGGACCCCGCGTACCTCGAGCGACACGCCGTGCCGGGCGCACTCGGCGACGAGCGCGCGGGCGTCGACGAACAACCGGGGGTCGTGGATGCCGCGCGGCACGGTGGGCAGCCGTTCGCCCAGCTCCACCGCGACCAGCCGGGCCAGCAGCGTGTCGTTCAGCGTGTCCAGCACCAGCAGGCCGCCCGGCCGCAGCAGCCGGCACGCCTCGGCGACCGCGCGCCGCCAGTCCGGCACGTGCTCCAGCACCTCTCCGGCGGAGACCACCGCCGCGCAGCCGTCGGTCAGCGGCACCGCCGTCGCGTCGCCCTGGACCACGGTGACCCCGTGGTCGGCGGCCTGGTCCAGCGCGGAGCGGGTCAGGTCCACCCCGACGTGGTGGTAGCCCTTGCCGGCCAGGTGCGGCGCCAGCAGCCCGGCGCCGCAGCCCAGGTCGACGAGCACATCGTCCGGCGTGGACGCCGGCGGCACCAGTGCCGCGCGCGCCCGCGCCAGCCAGTGCAGCATCGCGAACGCGCCGTCCGGCCGCCACCACTCGTCGGCCAGATCGTCGTACTGCCGGGGGTCGTTCGGCGGCAGCACCCGGTGCGGAGTGGACACCTCGGACACGTCAGGCATGCGTCGAGCGTGGCACGACTGCCCGGTAACGACCAGACTTCCCTTATGTCGACACGGGTGTTAGGGCTGGTCAGGGCGAGCCATCCGGAGCCGGCGGCGGCGGTCACAGTGGTCGCCGCGCTGCTCGCCGCCGGCGCCGGGCACTCCCCGGCCGGCGTCGCGGCCGTGGCGCTGACGGTGCTGGCCAGTCAGCTCGCGGTCGGCTGGAGCAACGACCTGATCGACGCCGAGCGGGACGCCGCGGTGGGGCGTACCGACAAACCGGTGACCACCGGCGCGGTCAGCCGGCCGGCGCTGGCCCGGGCCGTCGTGGTGGCCGCCGTCGCCACCCCGCTGCTGGCGCTGGCCGGCGGCGCGGCCGCGGCGGCCTGCGCCACACTGGGCCTGGTCTCCGCGCTGCTCTACAACCGGCCGCTGAAGTCGACGCCGGTGTCGGTGCTGCCCTACGCCGTCTCGTTCGGCGCGCTGCCCGCGTTCGTGGTGCTGGCGCTGCCCGGCTCGCCCGCGCCGCCGGCCTGGCTGGTGGCCGCCGCCGCGCTGCTGGGCGCCGGCGCGCACTTCGCCAACGTGCTGCCCGACCTGGCCGACGACGCCCGGACCGGGGTGCGCGGCCTGCCGCACCGGCTGGGCTCCGCCGGCAGCCGGCTCGCCGCCGCCGGACTGCTCCTGGCGGCCACCGTCGCGCTGGTCTTCGGCCCGCCGGGGCCGCCGTCGTGGGCCGGGCTGTCGGCCGTCGCCGCCGCCGTCGCCGTGCCGGCCCTCGGCTGGTACGCGGGACGCGCCGCCGCCGGACGCTCGGCGAGCGCCTTCCGGGCGGTGCTGGTGGTGGCGCTCATCGATGTGGTGCTGCTGGTGACGAGCGGCCGGGTGGTCTGAAGGTTCCCCTCCGAAGGTGGCATTGCCGGGTCCGCGTGCGGGCCTCGATCAGCTCCAACTACCCTGGAGCGCGGTCTGCGCGGGTATGGCCACCCCGTGCCCGGTGGTCGACCGGGCGGGGATCGTGACGAGGAGGACCGACGTGACGCGCTCGATCAGGGGTTCCCGGGGGCCGGCCCTGCTGCTGGCCGGCACGGCGGCGGCGAGCCTGCTGCTGTCCGGGTGCGGCACCGGGCAGATTTCCGAGACCGCCAACAAGATCCCGTCGGTACAGGGCGTCAACGTCCAGACCTCCGACAACCTCTACAAGGTGCGCGGGCTCTACGTGCAGACCCCGGGGCCGAAGGGCTACGAGGCGGGGTCGAACGCGCCGGTCAACGTGGTGATCTACAACGACAGCGAGAAGCCGGTGACCGTCACGGTCACCACTGACAGCGCCCGGGAGATCGTGCTCGCCGGCGGCACCGGCCCCGACGTCGGGGCCGATCCGAGCGGATCGCCGACCGAGCCGGCCACCGCCTCGCCCACCGCCACCGACCCGAGCGCGTCGCCGAGCCAGTCGCTGGAGGCGCCCGAGTCGCCGAGCGCGTCCGCCAGCCCGTCGCCGAGCGAGTCGGCGCCCGCCGGGCAGCCGGCCCGGATCGAGATCCCGGCGCTCGGGTACGCCCAGCTCAACGCCGACAACCCGCGGTTCCTCCAGCTCGTCGGCCTGAACCAGAAGCTGCTCGTCGGCCAGCAGGTCAACCTGACCTTCGACTTCGGCGACGGCAAGGTCATCACGACCCCGGCGCCGATCGGCATCCCGCTGACCGCGGAGCCCACCCCGTCCAAGATCGTCAACCCGCGTGAGCACGGGGCCGAGGACGGTGGCGTCGAGGGCGGCCACTGACCTCCGTCCTCCTTCCGTCGGCACCGCCGCCGTGGCCAGCGCCACGCCGGCGGTGTCGCCGTTTCCGGTGGGCTTTCGTCGTACGGGCCGGTTAGCGTCCTGTGGTGACCACGCCCCGATCGACCCCCTCCCGCGCCGGCGCCGGCCGCGGTCGCGCCGCTCGCGAGCCCCGTCCGGCCTACGAGTGCGACGCCTGCGGTCATCAGCCCCCGAAGTGGGTGGGCAGGTGCCCCGAGTGCGGCGAGTGGGGCTCGGTGGTCGAGTCCACGATCACCGGCCCGCTGGTCTCCGGCCGGGTGGTCAGCTCGCGGATGCCGGCCGAGCCGGCCCGTCCGATCGCCACGATCAGCGCCGCGCCCGCCCGCGCGCGCCCCACCGGCGTCAGCGAGCTCGACCGGGTGCTCGGCGGCGGCCTCGTTCCCGGCGCGGTGGTGCTGCTCGCCGGTGAGCCCGGCGTGGGCAAGTCGACGCTGCTGCTCGACGTGGCCCAGCAGTGGGCCGCCGGCGCCGGCAGCCCGTCGCTGGTGGTCAGCGGCGAGGAGTCGGTCAGCCAGGTGCGGCTGCGCGCCGAGCGGATGGGCACCCTGCACGACCAGCTCTACCTGGCCGCCGAGAGCGACCTGTCGGCGGTGCTCGGCCACCTCGACGCGGTCAAGCCCGGCCTGCTGGTGCTCGACTCGGTGCAGACCATCTCCACCACCGGCACCGAGGGCGTGCCCGGCGGCGTCACCCAGGTCCGCGCGGTCACCGCCGCCCTGGTCGCGGTCGCCAAGGAGCGCGGCGTCGCCACCGTGCTGGTCGGCCACGTCACCAAGGACGGCCAGGTCGCCGGCCCCCGGGTGCTGGAGCACCTGGTCGACGTGGTGCTGCACTTCGAGGGCGACAAGCACTCGTCGCTGCGCATGGTGCGCGGCGTGAAGAACCGGTTCGGCGCGGCCGACGAGGTGGGCTGCTTCGAGATGCACGAGGGCGGCATCAGCAGCCTCGCCGACCCGTCCGGCCTGTTCCTGACCCGCTACTCCGAGCCGGTGCCGGGCACCTGCGTGACTGTCGCGATGGAGGGGCGCCGGGCACTGGTGACCGAGGTGCAGGCGCTGATCGGGGCCACTGTCGCCGGTTCGCCCCGGCGTACCGTCTCCGGCCTCGACAGCGCCCGGCTCGCCATGGTCCTCGCGGTGCTCCAGCGCCGGACCGAGCGGCTCACGCTGCACGACCGGGAGGTCTTCGCCGCCACCGTCGGCGGCATCCGGGTGGTCGAGCCGGCGGCCGACCTGGCGGTGGCGCTCGCGGTCGCCTCCGGCGGGCTCAACCTGGCGCTCAACCCGCACCTGGTGGCCATCGGCGAGGTGGGGCTCACCGGCGAGGTACGCCGGGTCGGCGCGGTGCCCCGCCGGCTGTCCGAGGCGGCCCGGCTGGGCTTCCGGCTGGCTCTCGTGCCGCCCGGGTGCGGGCCGGAGAGCAGCGGCGCCGGGCCGGAGAACATGCGCGTGATCGAGGTCACTGACGTGCGGGCCGCCCTCCAGGCCGCCGCCCGCGCATCGGCGGAGTGACGGCGCGTGAGCGTGGCGGCGGGAGCCGCCGGACGATTCCGGACAGCACACGCATCCGGCCGACGACCGCCGGAGCCGGGCATCGTGACACATCACAGTAACCACGAGAGCACCCACCGCACGGCAGTCCGTAGACTGTGCCCGTGCCGATCGACCGCGATGCCACCAAGCCCGCAACGGCGACGCCGCACGCCCGTACCGGCGCCGTGAGCGGCAACCCCGCTCGTGCCATCAGCGTGAGCGTCAACGGAAGCGTCGGCGGCGGGGCCGGCGATCCGCTGCGCGCCAACCTCGCCCTGATGGCTCCGGGCACCGCCCTGCGGGACGGCCTGGAGCGGATCCTGCGCGGCCGCACCGGCGCGCTGATCGTGCTCGGCTACGACAAGGTGGTCGAGCAGATCTGCACCGGCGGCTTCCCGATGGACGTGGAGTTCTCCGCCACCCGGGTCCGGGAGCTGTGCAAGATGGACGGCGCTGTCGTCCTGTCCAGCGACGGCACCCGGATCGTGCAGGCCGGCGTGCACCTGATGCCCGACCCGTCGATCCCGACGGAGGAGTCCGGCACCCGGCACCGCACCGCCGAGCGGGTGGCCCGGCAGACCGGCTACCCGGTCATCTCGGTCAGCCAGTCGATGCGGATCATCAGCCTCTACGTCAACGGCCAGCGGCACGTGCTGGACGACTCGGCAGCGATCCTGTCCCGCGCCAACCAGGCGCTGGCCACGCTGGAGCGCTACAAGCTGCGGCTGGACGAGGTCTCCGGCACGCTCTCCGCGCTGGAGATCGAAGACCTGGTCACCGTCCGCGACGCGGTGGCGGTGGTGCAGCGGCTGGAGATGGTCCGCCGCATCGCCGACGAGATCGCCGGCTACGTGGTGGAGCTGGGCACCGACGGCCGCCTGCTGGCTCTTCAGCTCGACGAGCTGATGGCCGGCGTGGACGCCGACCGCACCCTGGTCATCCGCGACTACCTGCCGGTCGGCCGCAAGTCGCGCACCCTGGACGAGGCACTCGTCGAGCTCGACCTGCTCAGCGCCACCGAGCTGATCGACCTCGTGGCGGTCGCCAAGGCGATCGGCTACCCGTCCGCCTCCGACGCGCTCGACGCGGCGGTCAGTCCGCGCGGGTTCCGCCTGCTCGCCAAGGTGCCCCGGCTGCCGGTCGCCGTCGTCGACCGGCTGGTGGTGCACTTCGGCAGCCTCCAGCGGCTGCTCGGCGCGACGGTGGAGGACCTCCAGGCCGTCGAGGGCGTGGGCGACGCCCGCGCCCGCGGCGTCCGCGAGGGCCTGTCCCGGCTCGCCGAGGCGTCCATCCTCGAACGGTACGTCTGAGCGTCGCCGCTCAGCCGGTGATCGTCAGCTTCACCGGCTCGCTGATCTTGGTGCCGACGCGGGCGAACACCTGGTACGCGCCGATCGCGGCGAACTCGCCGCTGGCGACCCCGTTGGCGCACCGGTTGTCCCGCCGGCCGTTCCAGACCAGCTCGTAGGAGCGCTCGAAGTTCGGCGTGAACGACTGCGGGTCCGAGCCCTTGCCGGTGCCGCAGGTGTCCGACGACCAGATCTTGTCGGCGCCCGCCTTGAGGTACAGCTCCTGGAGATCGGCGCCCACGTCCCGGCTGCACGTCCGGTTCGACACGTTCTTGACCTTGAGGCGCAGCGTGACCACAGTGCCCCGCTGGGCGGTGGCCGGCACCGCGACCGGCGTCACCAGCAGCTCCGAGTCGGTGCAGTTGCCGTCGTCCGAGACCGGCTGCCCGTTCGCGCCGCCGTTACCGGTGCCGCCGCCGTTGTTCCCGCCGGTGTTGCCGCCACCGGTGTTCGCGCCGCCGTCACCCGTACCGCCGCCACCGGTGTTGGCCCCGCCGCCGCCCACCTCACCGGGTGACGGCGACGGACTGCCCGACTGCGGAGTCAGCACCGAGCCGGACGGGCCCGGCTCGGCCCCGGCCGAGCCGGACGGCGACGGATCCGTACCGGGCGCGCCGGTGTTGCGGTCCGTACCGGTGCACGAGTAGAGCAGGACAATCAGGAAAAGCAGGCCCGCGCCGAGCACGACGGCACGACGCCGCCAGTACACAGCAGGGGGCAGGGGGCCGACCGTCAGACGCATGATGCGCCTACCGTAGCCGCGCGGCGCACGGCTCGCCGGTCCGACGCGCCGGGAACCCGCCGCCGTACGGCCATCACCGTCCACACCGGATAACTGCCGCCACCGTCAGAGGTAGACCTTGCGCTGGTAGATCGCGTGCGCGCCGGCCACCCGGTCGAGGAAGAGCAGCCCCGCACAGTGGTCGATCTCGTGCTGGAGCGCACGCGCCTCGAAACCGTCGGTCACCAGCCGGACCGGCTCCCCGGTGCCCGGCAGCACGCCTTCGACCACCAGCCGGCTGGCCCGCTTCACGTCGCCGGTCAGGTCCGGCACCGACATGCAGCCCTCCCGGCCCGCCTTCCACCGGCTCGCCTCCACCACCCGCGCGTTGCACAGCACGAACGTGCCGTGCACGGTGACCGCCTTCGGGTGCCCGGTGACGTCCACCGCGAACACCTGCGCGCTCACCCCCACCTGCGGCGCCGCCAGGCCCACACAGCCGGGCGAGACCCGCATCGTGGCCACCAGGTCGGCGGCGAGCCGCACCACCTCGGCAGACGTCGGATCGACCTCCGGGCCGGGTTGACTCAGCACCGGCTCCGGCGCGACCACCACCGGGAGTACCGCACCGGCGACACCGAGCTTCTCCGGCGTCCAGCCGCCCAGGCCCGCGTACTCCGGCCCGGTCACAGCAGGTCCGAGTCCGCCGGGCGGAGGCTGACCCCGACACCCAGCTCCGCCGCGACGCGCGTGAGCCGGCCGGCCACCTCGTCGGAGACGCCCGGCGGCAGCTCGACCTCGGCGACCACCACGTAGAGCGAACCGGTCAGCCGCGTGCTCAGGTCGGTCACGTTCCCGCCCGCGTCGGTGAGCACCCGGGTCATCGCCGCCACGATGCCCATCCGGTCGGCGCCGTGCACCGCCAGCACGTACGGCTCACCGGCGGGCGCGCTGCCGCCGTCCGGCGTGACCGCGCGTACGGTGGCCAGCAGGTGCCCGTCGGCGGCGAGCGGGGCCAGCGCCGCCTCGACGTCGGCGGCGGCCGGTCCCACGCAGATCAGGGTCATCGCGAAGTGTCCACGCAGCCGGGTCATCGTCGAGTCGGTGAGGTTCGCGCCGAGCCGGGCGAGGACCTCCGCGACGTCGGCGACGATGCCCGGCCGGTCCCGGCCGATGACGGTGATCGCGAGCTCGTTCATTCGGACATTCTGCCCCGTCGCCCATGATCGATCGCGCCCGGCCACCCGCCCCGCCCAACCTGCGGGAAAGACAGCCGTGACATGATCGGCGACGCGATGTCCGAGCCCACATTCGCCACCCAGGTCAGCCGGTGGTACGAGCGCAACGCCCGTGATCTGCCCTGGCGCAAGCCGGGCATCAGCGCCTGGGCGATCCTGGTCAGCGAGGTCATGCTCCAGCAGACCCCGGTGGTCCGGGTGGTGCCCGCCTGGGAGGCCTGGCTCGCCCGCTGGCCGGAGCCGCGCGCGCTCGCCGAGGACACCCCGGCCGAGGCGATCCGGATGTGGGGACGGCTCGGCTACCCCCGCCGGGCGGTACGCCTGCGCGAATGCGCGGTGGCCGTCGTGGAGCGGCACGGCGGCGTGGTGCCCGACCGGCTCGACCACCTGCTGGCGCTGCCCGGCGTCGGCACGTACACGGCCCGCGCGGTCGCCGCCTTCGCGTACGGGCAGCGGCATCCCGTGGTGGACACCAACGTCCGGCGAGTGGTGTGCCGGGCGATCGCCGGTGAACCCGACGCCGGTCCGACGACCCGCCCGGCCGACCTGGTCGCCACCGAGGAACTACTGCCGATCGAGCCGGCCGCAGCCGCCCTGGCCAGCGCCGCGTTCATGGAACTCGGGGCCGTCGTCTGCACCGCCCGCGCCCCGCGCTGCGCGATCTGCCCGGTCGAGTCGAGCTGTGCCTGGCGGGCCTCCGGCCAGGCCGCCCCCACCGGGCCGACGCGCCGCCCGCAGCGCTACGCCGGCACCGACCGTCAGGTACGCGGACTGCTGCTCGCCGTACTGCGGGAGACCACCGGCCCGGTGCCGCACCAGCGGCTGGACCAGGTCTGGCACGACGACGTCCAGCGGGCACGGGCGCTGGCCGGCCTGGTCACGGACGGGCTGGTGGAGCCGGTCGGCGAGGAGTCGTTCCGGCTGGCCGGCGACGGCCCAGCCGTCCCCCTCCCCTGACGGCACCCGCCCCCTGCCCTGCCCTGCCCTGCCATGCCCTGCCCTGCCCTGCCCCGGTGATCATGAAGTTAGCGGTGACAAATCGGGCACCAAGTGCCGTCAACTTCATGATCAACGGGGCAGTGCGGGAGGGAGAGAGCGGGGCGGGAGGGCACCCGGCGGGTGGGGTGCTGTGGGCAGGGAAAGGCGACGGCCCCGGTGGCTTTCGCCTACCGGGGCCGTCGCCCTCGAACTGTTCGGACTTACGCGGCGTCGTCCGCGCCGGTGGCGGCGGTGCCGCCGAGGTCCGCCGGGACCGCGTCCGGCACGGCGTCCGGCCGGTCCGCGCCCCGGAAGACGAGCTTGGACTTGTCGATGTTCTCCGGGTCGCCCTCGCAGTCCACGACGACGATCTGGCCGGGGGTCAGTTCGTTGAACAGGATCCGCTCGGACAGGTTGTCCTCGATGTCGCGCTGGATCGTGCGACGCAGCGGCCGCGCGCCGAGCACCGGGTCGAAGCCCTTCTTCGCGAGGTACTTCTTGGCGTTGTCGGTCAGTTCGAGGCCCATGTCCTTGTTGCGCAGCTGGCCTTCGATGCGCTGGATCATGATGTCGACGATGGAGAGGATCTCGGACTCGCGCAGCTGGTGGAAGACGATGGTGTCGTCGATGCGGTTGAGGAACTCGGGCCGGAAGTGCTGCTTGAGTTCGTCGTTGACTTTCTGCTTCATCCGGTCGTAGTTCGACTCGGAGTCCTCCGAGGCCTGGAACCCGAGGGAGACGGCCTTGGCGACGTCGCGGGTGCCGAGGTTGGTGGTCAGGATGATGACGGTGTTCTTGAAGTCCACGATCCGGCCTTGACCGTCGGTGAGACGGCCGTCTTCCAGGATCTGCAGGAGCGTGTTGAACACGTCCGGGTGGGCCTTCTCGATCTCGTCGAACAGCACCACGGAGAACGGCCGGCGACGCACCTTCTCCGTCAGCTGCCCACCCTCGTCATACCCGACGTAGCCGGGAGGCGCACCGACGAGCCGGGACACGGTGTACCGGTCGTGGAACTCCGACATGTCGAGCTGGATCAGCGCGTCCTCGGAGCCGAAGAGGAACTCGGCGAGGGCCTTGGACAGCTCGGTCTTACCGACACCGGACGGGCCGGCGAAGATGAACGAACCCGACGGCCGCTTCGGGTCCTTCAACCCTGCCCGGGTACGCCGGATCGCCTTGGAGACCGCCTTGACGGCGTCTTCCTGGCCGATGACGCGCTTGTGCAGCTCGTCTTCCATGCGCAGCAGCCGCGAGGTCTCCTCCTCGGTCAGCTTGTAGACCGGGATACCGGTCCAGTTACCGAGGACCTCGGCGATCTGCTCGTCGTCAACCTCACTGACGACGTCCAGGTCGCCGGCCTTCCACTCCTTCTCCCGCTGCGCCTTCTGCCCCAGCAGCTGCTTCTCGGTGTCGCGCAGCTGCGCGGCCCGCTCGAAGTCCTGCGCGTCGATCGCGGACTCCTTGTCCCGACGCACCTGAGCGATGCGCTCGTCGAAGTCCCGCAGGTCCGGCGGCGCGGTCATCCGACGGATCCGCATCCGCGCGCCGGCCTCGTCGATCAGGTCGATCGCCTTGTCCGGCAGGAACCGATCCGAGATGTACCGATCCGCCAAGGTGGCGGCGGCGACCAGCGCGGCGTCGGTGATCGACACCCGGTGGTGCGCCTCGTAGCGGTCCCGCAGACCCTTCAAAATCTCAATCGTGTGGGCCAGGGACGGCTCACCGACCTGGATCGGCTGGAAACGACGCTCCAACGCGGCGTCCTTCTCCAAATGCTTGCGGTACTCATCCAGCGTGGTGGCGCCGATGGTCTGCAGCTCACCACGGGCCAGCATCGGCTTCAAAATGCTCGCCGCGTCGATCGCGCCCTCGGCCGCGCCCGCGCCGACGAGGGTGTGGATCTCGTCGATGAACAAGATGATGTCGCCGCGGGTGCGGATCTCCTTGAGGACCTTCTTCAGACGCTCCTCGAAGTCACCCCGATACCGCGAACCGGCGACCAGGGCGCCGAGGTCGAGCGTGTAGAGCTGCTTGTCCTTCAGCGTCTCCGGCACCTCACCCTTGATGATCTTCTGCGACAGCCCTTCCACGACGGCGGTCTTGCCGACGCCGGGCTCACCGATCAGCACCGGGTTGTTCTTCGTGCGGCGGGACAGCACCTGCATGACCCGCTCGATCTCCTTCTCCCGCCCGATCACCGGGTCGAGCTTGCCCTCCCGGGCGGCCTGGGTCAGGTTACGGCCGAACTGGTCCAGCACCAGGCTGGTCGACGGCGCGGCCTCACCCGGGGCGGCACCCGCCGCCGCCGGCTCCTTGCCCTGATAGCCCGACAGCAGCTGAATCACCTGCTGACGCACCCGGTTCAGGTCCGCGCCCAGCTTCACCAACACCTGCGCGGCGACGCCCTCACCCTCGCGGATCAGACCCAGCAGGATGTGCTCGGTGCCGATGTAGTTGTGCCCCAGCTGCAACGCCTCACGCAGCGACAGCTCCAGCACCTTCTTCGCCCGCGGCGTGAACGGAATATGCCCGCTCGGCGCCTGCTGGCCCTGGCCGATGATCTCCTCGACCTGCTGACGCACACCCTCCAGGGAGATGCCCAGGCTCTCCAGAGCCTTCGCCGCGACACCCTCACCCTCATGGATCAGGCCCAACAGGATGTGTTCCGTACCGATGTAGTTGTGGTTGAGCATCCGGGCCTCTTCCTGGGCCAGGACGACAACCCGTCGCGCTCGGTCGGTGAACCGCTCGAACATGCCCTCGTGCTCCTCACGTGCCGTGCGCCTTGATGGTCAGATCTCGGCGGGGCCGGTGCGCGGACGTCCGGGATGGGCGTCCGTGCCTCCTTACTCTATCGCCGCGGGCCGCCTCCGCTGAGGTCGTGTGGCCCCGCGAATGGTCGTTCCGACGTCGTTTCTGACAACCGTCCACGCTCAGGAGGTGTTCCGGGACCCCTGCCTGTACGCGCAGAGCGAAATTCGACCGGCACCCGAGCGGCCGGTCCAGCGGACCCGATGCGGCGGCAGTGCGCCCACCGACGTCGTCCACAGCCTGTGGATGGAATCTCCACCGCCTGTGGACAACCGCTCCCGGCGGGGATTTCTTCCCGCCCCGCCGCCGTGGACGAGCCGGGCCGAACGGGTGGGACGACCGGACATCCGGCATTACCAGGGACGGCCGGGCGGAACCGTCAAACCGGTCCGGAAACGGCGACGCCGGCCCGGAGTGGCACTCCGGTCCGGCGTCGTGTCGCGCGTGGCGAGGCTGGGATCAGTGCCCCGCCTTCGCGTGGTACTCGTCCACGATCTCCTGCGGGATACGACCCCGGTCGGAGATGTCCTTGCCGGCCTTCTTGGCCCACTCGCGGATGGCCCGGTTCTGCTCGCGGTCGGCGGTCGCGCCGCCTCGGCCCCGAGCGGCCCGGCCGCCCACGACCACACCCCCGCGACCGACCTTCGATCCGTTCGCGATGTACGGCGCGAATACGTCACGCAATTTCTCCGCGTTGGATGCGGAGAGGTCGATCTCGTACTGCACGCCGTCGAGCGCGAACTTGACGGTCTCGTCAGCGTCCCCGCCGTCCAGGTCATCGACCAGCTTGTGAATGATCTGCTTGGCCACGTCCCACATTCCTTTCGAGCAGGGTGCTGCTCCTGCAATACTCCGAGAGCACAATAACCCGTCCGGCGCTTGTTCCGTCAATAGGACGGGGTAACGAGCCGGAGAAGCTTTGCGGGAGCGCCTACTCCGGCCGGACCAACGGGAACAGGATCGTTTCCCGAATTCCCAGCCCGGTCAGCGCCATCAGCAGGCGGTCGATTCCCATTCCCATGCCACCGGACGGCGGCATTCCATACTCCATCGCTCGGAGAAAATCCTCGTCCAGCCGCATCGCCTCGTCGTCGCCGCGCGCCGCGAGCTGCGCCTGGGCCATCAGCCGATCCCGCTGCACGACCGGGTCGACCAGCTCCGAGTACGCGGTGCCCAGCTCGAATCCGAGCACGTAGAGGTCCCACTTCTCGGCCAGGCCCGGCTCGCTGCGGTGGGCCCGGGTCAGCGGGCTGGTCTCCTCCGGGTAGTCGCGGACGAACGTGGGCGCCTGAAGAGACGGCACCACGAGTTCCTCGAACAACTCCTCGGCCAGCTTGCCCGGTCCCCACTTCGGGTCGACGGAGAGACCGACCTTGTCCGCGTACTCGACCAGGCGTGCCCTTTCGGTGCGGACGGTGACCTCCTCACCGAGCGCTTCGGAAAGAACACCGAACAGCGTCACCGAGCGCCACTCGCCGCCCAGATCGAACTCATGCCCGTCCGCGTGGGTCACCACGGTCGATCCGGCGACCGCGATCGCGGCCTGCTGTACGAGATTTCGGGTCAGCTCGGCCATCGTGTCGTAGTCGCCGTACGCCTGGTACGCCTCCAGCATCGCGAACTCCGGCGAGTGCGAAGAGTCGATGCCCTCATTACGGAAGTTGCGGTTGATCTCGAAGACGCGGTCGACGCCGCCGACCACCGCGCGCTTGAGAAATAGTTCCGGCGCGATTCGCAGATACAGATCCGTGTCGAGCGCATTGCTGTGGGTCACGAATGGGCGGGCCGCCGCGCCGCCGTGCAGCAGTTGCAGCATCGGGGTCTCGACCTCGATGAAGTCCTGCCCGTGCAGCGTGTCCCGCAGGCTGCGGACGGCGGTGGCCCGGGTGCGGACCATCTGCCGGGCCTGCGGGCGGACCACCAGGTCCACGTAGCGCTGGCGGACCCGGGACTCCTCGCTCAGCGGCTTGTGCGCCACCGGCAGCGGGCGCAGCGCTTTGGCGGTGACCGCCCACTCGTCGGCGAGCACGGACAGCTCGCCGCGCCGGCTGGTGATCACCTCGCCGGTCACCCCGACGTGGTCACCGAGGTCGACCAGGCGCTTCCAGTCCGCCAGCCGCTCCGGCCCGACCCGGTCCAGCGAGAGCATCGCCTGGAGTTCGGTGCCGTCACCGTCGCGAAGCGTCGCGAAGCAGAGCTTGCCGGTGTTGCGAATGAAGATCACCCGGCCGGTGACCGAGGCCCGGTCGCCGGTGGCGGTGTCGGTGGGCAGGTCGGCGTAGCGCTCGCGCAGCCGCGCCAGCGTCGTGGTGCGCGGGAAACCCACCGGGTACGGCTCGGTGCCCTCGGCGAGCATCCGGTCCCGCTTCTCCCGGCGGACCTTCATCTGCTCGGGAAGGTCGTCGGCGGGGTCTGCTGGCAGGGCGTTCTGCTCGGTCACGGCACGCTTCCTCAGGCCTTGGGAACATCGGCGGGGTCAGCACATGAGCGTACTCAAGCGGCCTGGCGGCCGTTACGGGATAACCTGCCCGTCATGACCGACCCCACTGGGGCGCTCTCGTTCGGCGCCGCCGCGGCCGAGTACGACCGGTTCCGTCCCCGTTATCCCCCGGCCGCGCTGCGCTGGGCGCTGGACGGGCTGTCCGGAGTCCGGGTGGTGGACCTCGGCGCCGGCACCGGCATCCTCACCCGGGGGCTGCTGGAGCTCACCGCCGACGGGACGGTGGCTCAGGTCGTACCCGTGGAACCTGATCCGGGGATGCGGGCGCAACTGGCCGCCGCCACGCCGGGCGCGACGGCGCTCGCGGGCAGCGCCGAGGCGGTGCCGCTGCCGGACGGGTCGGCGGACGCGGTGCTGGTCGGGCAGGCCTACCACTGGTTCGACAGGGAGCGGGCGCACGCGGAGGTCGCGCGCGTGCTCCGCGTGGGCGGCGCGTTCGCGCCGATCTGGAACATCCGGGACGAGCGGGTCGGCTGGGTCGCGGAGCTGACCCGGATCGCCCACCTCGGGGACAACGCGGGCGACGTGACGCAGCGGTACGCGGACTTCGGCGCCGCCTTCACCGAGGTCGAGGTGGGCGAGTTCGGGCACGCGACCACGCTCACGCCGGACGAGGTGGTGGGCATGCTGCACACCCGCTCGTTCTGGCTGACCGCCGACGCGGACGAGCGGCGACGGGTGGACGCGGAGCTGGCGGAGCTGTTCGCCACCCACCCCGACCTGGCCGGCCGGGAGGCCGTGGAGCTGCCGTACCGCACGATGGTGCTTCGGGCGCGCCTGTGTTGAAGCGGCAGCCTTGAAGCGGCGGCGTTAAGAAGGGGCCCTTCCTCTACCGGAGGCGTTAACAGGGGGCCCTTCCTTACACCTCAGTTGTTGCGGTCGTAGACCATCCGCAGGCCGATCAGTGTGATCATCGGCTCGTGGTGGGTGATGGTGTGGCACTCACCGAGCACCAGCGACGCCAGGCCACCGGTGGCGATGACCGCCTTGACCCCGCCCAGCTCCTCGGACATCCGCTCGACGATCCGGTCCACCTGACCGGCGAACCCGAAGTAGAGCCCGGCCTGGAGACACTCGACGGTGTTCTTGCCGATCACCGAGCGCGGGCGGGTCGCCTCCACCTTGCGCAACTGCGCGGCGCGGGCGGCCAGCGCGTCGAAGGAGATCTCGATGCCGGGCGCGAACGCCCCGCCGAGGAACTCCCCCCGGCTGCTGATCACGTCGAAGTTGGTGGTGGTGCCGAAGTCCACCACGATCGACGGCCCGCCGTAGAGCGTGTACGCGGCAAGCGTGTTCACCACGCGGTCCGCGCCCACCTCCTTCGGGTTGTCGATGGCGAGCTGGACGCCGGTGCGGACGCCCGGCTCGACGATCACGCTGGGCAGGTCCGCGTAGTACCTGTCGAGCATGGTGCGCAGCGAACGCAGCGCCGCCGGCACTGTCGAGCAGGCGGCCACCCCGGTGATCTCCACGGCGTCACCGGCGAGCAGTCCGCGGAACATCAGGCCCAGTTCGTCCGCGGTGGAGCGGGCGTCGGTCTTGATGCGCCACGAATGCACCAGCTTGTCGCCGTCGAAGGTCGCCAGCACGGTGTTCGTGTTTCCGATGTCGATGCAGAGCAGCACAGCGGCAGCCTAGACGTCGCGCAGGTCGAGGGCGATGTCCAGGATCGGCGAGGAGTGGGTGAGCGCGCCGACGGAGAGGAAGTCGACGCCCGTGGCGCCGTACTCGGCGGCCATCGACAGCGTCAGCCCACCGGTGGCCTCCAGCTCCGCCCGGTCGCCCACCAACGCCACCACCTCGCGCAGCTGCGCCGGGGTCATGTTGTCCAGCAGCAGGAACCGGGCGCCCGCCTCGACCGCCTCCACCGCCTCGGCCGGCGTGTCCACCTCGACCTGCACCGCGACGTCGGGGAACGCCTCCCGGACCCGGCGGAACGCGGCACTGATCCCGCCCGCCGCGACTTTGTGGTTGTCCTTGATCATGGCGACGTCGTACAGGCCCATCCGCTTGTTGGTGCCGCCACCGGCCCGGACCGCGTACTTCTCCAGCGCCCGCAGGCCCGGCGTGGTCTTGCGGGTGTCCAGCACCGTCGCCTTCGTGCCGGCGAGCTCGTCGGCCCAGGCCCGGGTGTGCGTCGCGACGCCGGACATGCGGGACAGCAGGTTCAGCGCCGTCCGCTCGCCGGTCAGCAGCAGCCGGGTCGGCCCGGTCACTGTGGCCAGCACGTCGCCGCGCGCCACCCGCTGTCCGTCGTGAGCCACGAGCCCGACCTCGACGGTACGTCCCGCGCCGGTCACGTCGGCCACCAGCTCGAACACGGCGGCGGCGACCGGCAGCCCGGCCACCACGCCGTCGGCGCGCGCCACCAGATCGGCCGTGTCCTGCTGCTCGGCCGGGATGGTGGCCACGCTCGTTACGTCGAGGAAGTCGGGTCCGAGGTCCTCGTGCAGCGTGTCGAGGATGATCCGCCGGACCCGCTCCGGGTCCAGGCCACCGTCGCGCAGCGCCTGCTCCGTCGACTCCCTCATGAGTTGTTCTCCTCCCAGCGCTCGGCCACCCGGCCGTCCGTACCCACCTCGGCCACCAGGTGGCCCAGCCACCGCTCGTCGGCGGTCGGGAAGTCCTCCCGCCAGTGGCAGCCCCGCGTCTCCTGCCGGGCGTACGCGGCGGCGACCAGCGTCGCCGCCACTGTGAGCAGGTTCGTCGCCTCCCAGTCGGCGGTACGCGGCACGCCCCGCCCCGCGCCCAGCGCGGTGAGCGTGGCGGCGGTGGCTTCCAGCGTCTGCGCCGACCGGAGCACGCCCGCGCCCCGCGTCATCGCCCGTTGCAGTTCCGCCGTGCCGGTCGCCGGCAGCAGCGCGCCGGGACCGCCCACCCAGGCGCCGGTCTCCGCGGGGCGGGCCTGCTCGGGCAGCCCGGCGGCGATGTCCTCGGCGATCCGGCGGGAGAAGACCAGCCCCTCCAGCAGGGAGTTGCTGGCCAGCCGGTTCGCGCCGTGCACACCGGTGCAGGCGACCTCGCCGCAGGCGTACAGGCCGGGAATGGAGGTGCGCCCGTGCAGGTCGGTCCGGACGCCGCCGGAGGCGTAGTGGGCGGCCGGCGCGACCGGGATCAGGTCGGTCGCCGGGTCCACGCCGATGGCCAGGCAGGACGCCACGATGGTGGGGAACCGCCGGGCCAGGAAGTCGCCGCCCAGGTGCCGGGCGTCCAGGAAGACGTGGTCGGCCCCGCTGGCGAGCAACACCCGGTGTATGCCCTTCGCGACCACGTCCCGGGGCGCCAGCTCGGCCAGTTCGTGCTGACCGACCATGAACCGCTTGCCGTCGCCGTCGACCAGGTGCGCGCCCTCGCCGCGCAGCGCCTCGGAGACCAGCGGCTGCTGGGCCAGCCCCGCGCCCGGCCCGCCGGGCGGCACGATCAGCGCGGTCGGGTGGAACTGCACGAACTCCACGTCGGTGACCGCCGCCCCGGCACGCAGCGCCAGCGCCACCCCGTCGCCGGTGGAGACCGCCGGGTTCGTGGTGGCGGCGAAGACCTGCCCCATGCCACCGGTGGCCAGCACCACCGCGCGGCCGAGGATCGCGCCGACGCCGTCCTCACTGCCCTCGCCGAGCACGTGCAGCGTGATGCCGCACGCCGGGCCGAGCCCGCCCGGCCCATCGCCAGGGGCGCGCAGCAGGTCCAGCACCAGGGCGTGCTCGACCAGCCGGATCCACGGGTCGCGACGTACCGCGTCGTGCAGCGCCCGCTGCACCTCCGCGCCCGTGGCGTCGCCGCCGGCGTGCACGATCCGGTCGGCGCGGTGGCCGCCCTCCCGGGTCAGCATCAGCGACCCGTCCGGGTTGCGGTCGAACTCCGCCCCGATCCGCATCAGCTCACGCAGCCGGGTGGGGCCCTCGGCCACTAGCGCGCGGACCGCCGCCGGGTCGCAGAGGCCGACGCCGGCCACCTCGGTGTCGTACGCGTGCGCGGCCGGCGTGTCCGCCGGGTCCAGCACGGCGGCGATCCCGCCCTGCGCCCAGCGCGTCGAACCCTCGTCCATGTCGACCTTGGTGACCACCGTGACGTGCAGTCCCGCCTCGCGCAGGTGCAGCGCCGCGGTCAACCCGGCCACGCCGGAGCCGACCACGATCACGTCTGTCGTCTCCACCCAGCCGGGGGCGGGCGCGGCGAGCAGCCGGGGCAGCGTCGGCAGGTCGACGGCGGGTAGGTCCATGAGCACAGTCAACCCGAAGCGAACTCGGCTCGGGCGCGGGGGGCGTGACGAGTGCGGTCCGCTACCTCGTACGGCGCGGCAGGGCGGCCGGTCCGGCGCCCTTCAGTGAGCCGGTCACCGTACGGTCGCTGAGCCACAGGTAACAGCGCACGCCCCGGTCGCCGATCGCCCAGCGACCGGCGGCGGGCGGGCGGACCACCACGTCGCTGCGGTAGCGCAGGAACGCGTCGGCGGGCACCCCGGTGTAGCGGGCGATCACGCCGAAGCAGCCGTCGTAGAGCGGAACCCAGTCCTCCGGCTTCTTCGGGTACGGGCGGTCCGGCGCGGCCCACACGCCGACGAACTCCGCGTCGTGCGCGACAGCGCAGTCGGCCGGGGTGAGCCGCTGCACCCGGCCCACGTCCCGCGTGGTGCGCTGGCAGCCCAGCCGCAGCGGGGAGGGCGTCTTGAGCGCGTCGCGCAGGCTGCCGGTACGGGTGACCACGGTGGCCGCCGCCTCGACGGTGTTCAGCTCGGTCAGGTCGCACCGGTACCAGCGGGAGCCGGCTGTCCAGCCGAGGGCGGTCGGCAGCGCCACCGCCAGCCGGAGGCGTCCGGCGCGCCAGTCGTCACCGACGTATCCGCCGGCCCGCTTGTCGCAGTCGGCGAACGCGGTGCGCATCTCCGGTGAGCCGAGCGCCGGCGGGGTGGCCCGGTCGGCGGTGAACGCCCCGACGTGCACGGTCTCCACGCGGTGCGGCAGGTC
The DNA here is from genome assembly GCF_051853095.1 of Micromonospora sp. LA-10. Lineage (NCBI taxonomy): Bacteria > Bacillati > Actinomycetota > Actinomycetes > Micromonosporales > Micromonosporaceae > Micromonospora > Micromonospora sp. LA-10. Next base: position 4,063,178 of record NZ_CP195710.1, on the reverse strand, counting down.
GCAGCCGACCGGCGCGTACGCGGCCAGCCCGACGCTCGCCGTGAAGTCGGCGACCTGGCAGACCCCGGCCGCCGGGGTGAACGGGCCGGGGGCGGCCATCGCGGCCCACTCGTCGGTGAGGTCGCCGTCCAGCCCGCCGGCGCCGGCGCAGCCGCTCAGGGCGGCGCTCGCGACCATCGCGGCGACCAGGAAGCTCATCGCACGGCGCATCGCGGCCTCCCCCAGCCGACGACCGTCGATCCCCGACGGTCCGCCCAGGGTAGCCGAAAATGACCTTCCGGTGACAGACCGCGCTCCCCGCCCTTCCGCCCCGTCGATCTTGCACTAACCGCCCCGGCAAACCGGGCAAACGAGACCGCATCAGGGCCACAACCGCAAGATCAACGGCGAGGGACGGGAGGGCGTGGGAGGGGAGCGGTCAGCGGGCAGCGGCCAGGGGGTTGGGGATGGGGGTGCCGGCGGTGCCGGGGGCCGCTGTGGTCGGGTCGGTCGAGAGGTCCACGACCCTGTTGTCGGCGTCCACGTGGACCACGCGGGGGCGGTACGTGCGCGCCTCGGCGTCGTCCATCTGCCCGTACGAGATCAGGATGACCAGGTCACCGGGGTGCACCAGGTGCGCGGCAGCGCCGTTGATGCCGATCACGCCGCTGCCCCGCCGTCCCGGGATCACGTACGTCTCCAGCCGGGCGCCGTTCGTGATGTCCACGATCGCGACCTGCTCGCCGGGCAGCAGGTCCGCCGCGTCGAGCAGATCCTCGTCCACTGTCACCGAGCCGACGTAGTGCAGGTCGGCCTGGGTGACGGTGGCGCGGTGGATCTTCGACTTGAGCATGGTCCGGAACATCGGGGTGCCTTTCCGCATTCGTGGTGGGTCAGGGACGCGGCGCGAGGTGGACGGCCGTGTTGTCGATCAGGCGGGTGGCGCCGACCCAGGCCGCGATCAGCAGCCGGGCCGGGCCGGTGACCGGGCCGGGCTCCAGCTCGGTGTCGGTGAGCACCAGGTAGTCGAGACGGGCTTCCGGATCGTCGAAGGCCCGGTGGGCGGCGGCGAGCACCGCGCCCGCGTCCTCGCCCCGCTCGGCGGCCGCCGCCCCGGCGCGCAGCGCGACGGACAGGCTCAGCGCGGCCTCCCGCTCCGCCGCCGAGAGGTAACGGTTGCGGCTGGAAAGGGCCAGGCCGTCCGGCTCCCGTACGGTCGGCACGCCGACGATCTCGGTCGGCACGTCGAGGTCGCGGACCATCCGGCGGACCAGGGTGAGCTGCTGGTAGTCCTTCTCGCCGAAAAAGGCCAGGTCGGGCCGGGTGAGCTGGAGCAGCTTCATGACCACCGTGAGCACGCCGTGGAAGAAGCCGGGACGGCTCAGGCCCTCCAGGTCCTCGCCGAGCGGCCCCGGGTTCAGCCGTACCGTCGGCTGCCCCTCCGGGTACATCTCGGCCACCGGCGGCGCGAACACTACGTCCACCCCGACCCGGCGGCAGATCTCCAGGTCCGTGTCGAGCGTGCGCGGGTAGCGGTCGAAGTCCTCGTTCGGGCCGAACTGCAGCGGGTTCACGAAGATCGTCACGACGACGTGGTCGGCTCGCTCGCGGGCGGCCCGCAGCAGCATCTCGTGACCGGCGTGCAGCGCGCCCATGGTCATCACCACGCCGACCGTGCCGGTCATCGCCTCGCGGGCCGCCGCCAGTTCCTTGCGCGTGTGCAGCACCTCGGCCATCAGGCCGCCACCTCGATTCCGTCGAGCACGTCCCGGAGCGCGGCCGCGTCCGCCGGGCGCAGGCGGCCGACCGCGACGGCGCGGTCCGCCGTCCGTCGTGCCAACGCCAGATACGCGGGTACGGATTCCGGCGCGGTCCGCGCCAGCCGGTCCAGATGCCGGCGTACGGTGCCCGCGTCGCCCCGCGACACCGGGCCGGTCAGCGCGTCGTCGCCCAGCCGCAGCGCGTTCTCCAGCGCGGCCCGCAGCAGCGGGGCGAGCACCTTCTCCGGCCGCTCCACCCCGGCGTCACGCAGCCGGTCGGACGCCTCGTTGACGAGCGTCACCAGGTGGTTCGCGCCGTGCGCGAGCGCCGCGTGGTAGAGCGGCCGGTCGTTCTCACCGACCCACTCCGGTACGCCGCCCAGGTCGGCCACCAGCCGGGCCGCGAACGCGCGCAACTCGGCCGGGGCGGTCACCCCGTAGGAGATGCCGGGCAGGCGGGACAGGTCGTCCGGCGTACCGGTGAAGGTCATCGCCGGGTGCAGCGCGAGCGGCCGGGCGCCGGCCTCGACGGCCGGGGCGAGCACGGCGAGCCCGTGCGCGCCGGAGGTGTGCGCCACCACCTGGCCGGGGCGCAGCGCGCCGCTCGCGGCCAGGTCGGCGACCACGCCCGCCAGCGCGTCGTCCGGAACGGCGACGATCAGCAGGTCGGTGGCGGCACGCGCCACCTCGGATGCGGCGCGGTGCGGGGTCTCGGGCAGCAGCAGCGCGACCCGGGCCCGGGTCGCGCCGGAGGCGCCGGACGCGGCGACCACGCGATGACCGGCGGCGGCGAGGGCCGCGCCCAGCGTGGCGCCGACCCGGCCGGCGCCGAGCACGCCGACGGCGAGGGTACGCGGGAAGACGAGCGGGGCAGCGGTGGCCCGGTGGCGCAGCGGTGCGCTCATGGCAGCGATCCAGTCCTCGAAGGGGGTACCGGTCGATGGCAAGTATGCGCCCGGGTGACAGACCGGAAACAAGAAGGTGTGAAAACCTTCACCGGCCGCCCGAAGGGGCCGCCGCGGTGGCGGGCAAACCGCCCTTTCGGGTACGTCCCGTAGGGTCGGCGGGTGACCACCCCGCTGCGCTGGCGCGACGCGATGGAGCAGGCGCTGTACGGGCCGGAGGGGTTCTTCGTCTCCGGCGCCGGTCCCGCCGCGCACTTCCGCACCAGCGTGCACGCCTCACCCGTCTTCGCCGCCTGCATGCTGCGGCAGCTCGAAGCTGTGGACGCGGCGCTGGGCCACCCGGACCGGCTGGACGTGGTGGACGTGGGCGCGGGCCGGGGCGAGCTGCTCCGGGCGCTGCTGGCCCAGGCCGCGCCGGACCTGGCCGCCCGGCTCCACCCGGTCGCCGTGGAACTGTCCCCCCGCCCGGCCGACCTGCCGCCGGAGATCGACTGGCAGGCCGACATCCCCGACGGAATAACCGGCCTGCTCCTGGCCACCGAATGGCTGGACAACGTCCCCCTCGACGTGGCGGTCCACACCCAGACAGGCTGGCGCCTGCTCCTGGTGAACCCGAAAACCGGCGAGGAGACGGTGGGCCCACCCCCGTCCCCCACCGACACCACCTGGCTCACCAACTGGTGGCCCCCGGCTCCCACCCCGTTGATCAAGGAGTTTGTGGCCGTGGAGGGCCCGGATCAGGACACAAACTCCTTGATCAACGGGGTAAGTGACGACGGGGGGCGGGCGGAGATCGGGGTGGGGCGGGATCTGGCCTGGGCCGGGGCCGTCGGGCGAGTTGCGCGTGGGCTGGCGGTTGCCGTGGACTACGGGCATCTGCGGGGGTCGCGTCCCCTGGACGGGACGCTGACCGGGTATCGGGGTGGGCGGCAGGTGCCGCCGGTGCCGGACGGGTCGTGCGACGTGACGGCGCACGTCGCCATGGACTCGGTCGCCTCCGCCGGTGAGCGGGTCGCGCGGTGCGCGTACTCCCTGGTCTCCCAGCGGGAGGCGCTGCGGGCGCTCGGGGCCGACGGCGGGCGACCGCCGCTGAGCCTGGCCTCCCGCGACCCGGCCGGCTACCTGCGGGCGCTCGCCGCGGCGTCGGCGGCGGCCGAGCTGACCGACCCGGCCGGGCTCGGCGGGCACCTGTGGCTGCGGCAGCCGGTCGGCGTCGCGCTCGACGCGGTCGTGGCACGATGACGGGCATGACCACGGACGCCGCCGACCTCCGCGAGCTCACAGTCGGCACCGGCGCGGGCGGTGAGCAGCTCGGCACCGACATGGTGCTCAACATCGGGCCGCAGCACCCGTCGACGCACGGCGTGCTCCGGTTGCGCCTGGTGCTCGACGGGGAACGGGTGGTCGCCGCCGAACCGATCGTCGGCTACATGCACCGGGGGGCGGAGAAGCTCTTCGAGGTACGCGACTACCGGCAGATCATCGTGCTGGCGAACCGGCACGACTGGCTGTCGGCGTTCTCCAACGAGCTGGGCGTGGTGCTCGCCGTCGAGCGGCTGATGGGCATGGAGGTGCCGGAGCGCGCCACCTGGCTGCGGATGGCGCTGGCCGAGCTGAACCGGGTGCTCAACCACCTGATGTTCCTCGGCTCGTACCCGCTGGAGATCGGCGCGATCACGCCGATGTTCTACGCGTTCCGGGAACGGGAGACCATCCAGGCGGTGATGGAGGAGGTCTCCGGCGGCCGGATCCACTACATGTTCAACCGGGTCGGCGGCCTGAAGGAGGAGGTGCCGTCCGGCTGGACCGGTCGCGCCCGCGCCGCCATCGCCGAGGTACGCCGCCGGATGCCCGACCTGGACAACCTGATCCGGCGCAACGACATCTTCCTGGCCCGTACCGTCGGGGTCGGCGTGCTGTCCGCCGCCGACGCCGCCGCGTTCGGCGCGTCCGGGCCGGTCGCTCGGGCCTCCGGGCTCGACCTCGACCTGCGCCGCGACGAGCCCTACCTGGCCTACGACCAGCTCGACGTGCCGGTGGTGACGAAGACCGCCGGTGACTGCCACGCCCGCTTCGAGGTGCTGCTCGACCAGGTGTACGTCTCGCTCGACCTCGCCGAGCAGTGCCTGGACCGGGTGGACCGGATCAGCGGCCCGGTGAACACGCGGCTGCCGAAGGTACTGAAGGCGCCCGAGGGGCACACGTACGCCTGGACCGAGAACCCGCTCGGCATCAACGGCTACTACCTGGTGTCCCGGGGCGAGAAGACGCCGTGGCGGATGAAGCTGCGCACCGCCTCGTACGCGAACGTGCAGGCGCTGTCGTCGCTGCTGCCCGGCTGCCTGGTGCCCGACCTGATCGCCATCCTCGGCTCGATGTTCTTCGTGGTCGGCGACATCGACAAGTGACAGCCGTCCCGGCCGGCGCTCAGCGCCAGCGGTCCGCGGCGTCCCACTGCGGCCGGCCGCGCTCCGGGCCGCGCCACTCCGGTTCCGGCTGACGCCACTCCGGCTCGGCCGGACGCCACTGGGACTCGCCCTGGCGCCACTCCGGCTCGGGTTGACGCCACTCCGGCTCGGGCTGACGCCAGTCCGGCTCGGGCTCGCGGCGCTGCGACTCGGCCGGACGCCACTCCGGCTCCGGCTGACGCCACTGCGGTTCCGGCTGGCGCCACTGCGGCTCGGGCTCGCGGCGCTCCGGTTCGGACTGACGCCACTCCGGGGGCGGCTGGCGCCACTCCGGCTGGCCGCTGCGCTGGGTCGGTGGCCGCCACTCGTCCGGCACCGGCACCCCGCCGGCCGGCAACGCCGGGTGGCTCTCCCCCGCCCGGCGGCCGTCACCCGGCCCGCCCGCGTCCGCCCTGCCGCCGCGCACCGACGCCCACCGGTCCTCGACCCGGTACTCAGTGCCTGCGCTGTCGGCGTGCACCGCGGCCCGCCGCTCGCCGAGGCGGATCTCCCGGCCCGCGTCGTCGTCGCGGACCGCCGCCCAGCGGTTGCCCGCACGCAGCTCGGACCAGTGGTCGCCGTCCGCCGGGTCCCGGCCGGCCGGCCCGTCCAGGCCCCCGGGTGCGGCCGGCTCACCGTGCCGCGCGGCCGGTGACCAGGCCGGGGCGTCGGTCGCGCCGCCCGGCACCCAGCCGGCCCGGTCGTCGCCCGACCCCGACCACTGTCGCTGCTCCTCCGCCGCAGCCCGGCCCTGCTCGTTCGACAAACGGCCGCCCGCGGACCAGCCCTGCTCCCCGCCGACACCCGCCCACGGATGCTCGGCGCCCGCACGTCCGGCGTCGGTCCACGGGTGCCCGTCGCGCGGCCGGAAGCCGTCGTCCCGCGCACCCCCGTCCCGGCGGCCGTGCCCGGAGCGCTCGCCGCCGGCCGGAGCGCCCCAGCCGCTCTCGTCAGTGCCGGTCCACCCGGCTTCGGCCCGGTCCTCGCGGCCCCGCTCGCGATGCGCCGCACCCCGCTGATCGGCCGGATCGCCGCCCCGGGACCGGTCGTCGTCCGACCAGCCGCCAGGGAATCCGCCGTACCGGGCCCCGGTCGGCTCGGCGCCACCGCCGACGATGGTGTGCCGGGTGGTGACGTGCACGGTCTCGGTGTGGTGGACCACGCCCACCGGGCGGGACTCCGGCCGGGCGGCCGGTTCGGACACGCGCGCCGACCCGTACACGCCGCTCGCGGGACGGTCCGGCGGACGTACCGCTGCCCGCGCCGGCTCGGCGTCGTGGCGGCCCGCGCGCGGCGGCTCGCCGTCGTGCTCGCCTGCGTAACGGCCACCGGAGTACGCCGGACGCGCCGGTTCGTCCTCGTCACGGCCGGCCGGGTGGCCCCGATCCGCCTCGTACGCCCCGGCGGCCGGCACCCGGGCCGCGCCGCTCGGGCGCTCCTGGGCGGGCGCGGAGGCCAGTCCGGCGGCAGGCGCGGAGGCCAGTCCGGCGGCGGCCGCGTCGAGCCGGTGCCGCACCGCCCCGGCGACCTCCTCCGCCCGACGTGCCTGGTCCAGCGCCTGGTTGCCGCGTTGAGCGGCGGCCACGATCTCGGCCCGCAGTTCCCGCCGGAGCTGCTCCAGCTCCTCGCGCAACTCCTCGGCCGCCGCGCCACCCGAACCGCCCTCCGGCCGCAGCGCGACGGAGAGGCCGATGAGCACGACGGCCAGGATCGCCAGGACGGCGCCGAACCGGAGCGAACCGTTGCCGTCGGCGATCAGCAGGATGAGCGCGGCCAGCGGCGCGAGCCCCACACCGACCCAGAACAGGACTGTCAGCGGGGTGGGGTTGCGCTTGTCGGCGGGAGCGACCGAGGCGGGCATGGCTGAGCACAGTACCGAGAGTTCCACCTGAGGGGAACGGGTCGGCGTGACTCGATGTGCGGCCCTGCTGAGCAGGCAACCGCTCGGGGTGCGCCACCGGCCGGCGCGCGTGGCGCCGGCCGGTGGCGGCGCGTCAGCTCGTGGCCAGCGCGGCGTCGGAGGAGAAGACCAGGCCGACGCTCGCGGCGCCGGTCTTCAGCGCGTTCTTGGTCTGCGGGCCGCCCGCGTCCAACGAGCTGAACGAGCCCGCCTTGAAGTCGTAGACCTCGACCAGACCGGCCTGGCACTTCGGGCGCTGGGGGCACTCCGGCGGCCCGGCCAGCACGGTGGCCTGCCCGGAGCACTTCGCGGCCAGCTCCGAGAGCGTGGACACGCCGTACTTGTCGGCGAACGCCTTGGTCACCGCGAACGCGTTCTGGTCCTGCGCCTGGGACGGCTGGCCGAAGACCAGGCCGGCCTTGTCCCCCTCGGTCTTCAGCGCCGCGACCGTCTTGTCCAGCTCCGGGGAGGAGACGGGCTGGGCGTCCTTGCCGTTGGCCTTGGTGTTGAGGAACTCCGCCATGGTGGCGGCGTACTCCGGCACGACCTGGATCTGCCCCTTCTCCAGGGCCGGCCCGTAGAGCTCCCGGTTGCCGATGGTCTGCACCTTGACCTGGTAGCCGGCCGCTTCCAGCGCGATCTTGTAGAGCTCGGCGATGGTCTGGCTCTCGCTGAAGTTGCCGGCGCCGACGGTGATCTGGCCGCCCGGCCCCTTCGCGATCCCGTCGGTCACGCCGTTGGCGGACGCGAACTCCTTCGCCGCCGCCTGGGGCGTCTTGCGGTCGACGTCGACCGCCCGGTTGAGCTGGATCAGCTTGGGGGTGTCGAGCTTCGCGGAGACGTTGTCCAGCGCGGCGACGAGCTGCGGGGTGGCCGCCTTCGCGTTGATCGCCGGGATGACGTTGTCGGTGTTCTGGAGCTTCTTGTCGTCGGTCAGGACGACCAGCTGGTCGCCCGCCACCGGAGCACAGCCGGCCCCCGAGGCGCCCTGTTCGGGCGCGTCGGTGCCGGACGAGCCGGCGTCGCCGCAGCCGGTGAGGAGAGCGGCCGCGGTGAGTGCGCCGAACGCCCCCGCGACCAGTCGTGTACGCGCGCGCATCAGTGCCCGCCTTCCGTGTCCCGGCGCGACCCGCTCGGGCCGGCCGCGTGTCCGACGGGCGAACCGGACGGCCACCCGCGACTCCAGCCAATATCTTCCAGAGACGACCGACAAACCCGGAGCGGTTTTCGTCACCCGATCGTCACCGGCGGCTCAACTTCCGGTCGTCGCCGCCGTCGCGCGACGGTTCGCCCGGCGGCGGGCCGGGCGCAGCGGGCGCGGCGTGGCCAGCCGCTCCACGATCGCGAGCAGCCCTTCGACCAGCAGCGCCAGCCCGGCCACCAGCACCCCGCCGGCGATGATCTGGCCGCCGCCGGCGGCGATGTCCAGCCCGAAGCCGGCCCGGATGATCTGGCCCAGCCCGCCGCCGTTGACGAACGACGCGAGCGCGGCGGTGGCCACCACCTGCACGGCCGCGGTGCGGAATCCGGCCGCCAGATAGGGCACCGCGAGCGGCAGCTCCACCCGGCGCAGCACCTGGCCGCCGGACAGCCCCATCCCGTGCGCCGCGTCCCGCGCCTCCGGGTCGGCCTGCCGCACCCCGGTGTACGCGTTCGCCAGCAGCGGCGGCACCGCGAAGACCGCGAGCGCCACCACCACCGCCGGCCGGCCGAAGCCGAGGAACGTCAGCGGGAGGATGGTCAGCAGGGCCAGGGTCGGGATCGCCAGCGTGACGTTGGAGACCAGCAGCACCAGCCCGCCGCCCCGGCCGCTGTGCCCGAGCCAGAGGCCGATCGGCCAGGCCACCAGGCATCCGAGCAGCACCGCCAGTGCGGACATGCTCAGGTGCTCGCCGAGGCGGTCCAGCACGCCGCCGGGATTGGTCCAGTTCAGCGGGTCGTTCAGCCAGACGACCGCCTGCTCGACGGGGTTCACCGGGCGGACCTCCCACGCAGCCACGGGGTCAGCAGGCGGCCCGCGCCGGCCAGCACCAGGTCGAGCATCAGCGCCAGCAGCACGCACAGCACCGTGCCGGTCATGATCTGTGCCTTGTAGAAGTTGTTCTGGAAGCCGGCGAAGATGAGCTGGCCGAGCCCGCCCCGGCCGACCACCACACCGACAGTGACCAGCGCGACCGTCGACACGGTCGCCAGCCGTACGCCGGTGAGGATGCCGGGCAGCGCCAGCGGCAGCTCGATCCGGAACAGCCGCCCCCACCGGCCGTACCCCATGCCCTCGGCGGCCTCCCGCACCTCTGGCGGCACCTGGTTCAGCCCGGCCAGCGCGTTGCGCACGATGACCAGCAGCGCGTACAGCGCCACCACGGTGAGCACGGTGATCGCGCCGATGCCCAGGTAGGGCGCGAGAAAGGCGAACAGCGCCAGCGACGGGACGGTGTAGAGCACCCCGGTCAGCGCCAGGATGGAGGCCGACAACGACCGGAACCAGTACGCCAGCACGGCGAGCGGCAACGCCACCAGCGCGGCGATCACCACGGCCCGGGCGGTCAGCCAGGTGTGCTCCCGCAGCGCGGCGAGGATCGTGTCAGAGTTGTCCCGCACGTACTGCCAGGAGAACCACGGATTACCCGGGTCGGCCCGGTAGCTCAGGTGGAGGAACACACGTGGACGGTACCCCGGGGAGCACCGCCGGAGGCGGCGCGGCGTCGATCACCCTGGAGCGCATCCGCAAGCGCTACCCGGACGGCACCGAGGCGGTACGCGAGCTGAGCCTGCAGGTCGGCGCCGGTGAGCTGGTGGTCCTGATCGGCCCGTCCGGCTGCGGCAAGTCGACGGTGCTGCGGATGATCAACCGGCTGATCGAACCGACCGGCGGGCGGATCCTGCTCGGCGACGACGACGTCACCCGGGTCGACCCGGTGGCGCTGCGCCGCCGCATCGGGTACGTCATCCAGAACGTCGGCCTCTTCCCGCACCAGACCGTCTCGGCGAACGTGGCGACGGTGCCGGGGCTGCTGGGCTGGCCGAAGCAGCGGACCCGCGCCCGGGTCGGCGAGCTGCTGGAACTGGTCGGCCTCGACCCGGCCCAGTTCGGCCGGCGATACCCGCACGAACTCTCCGGCGGGCAGCGGCAGCGCGTCGGCGTGGCCCGGGCGCTCGCCGCCGACCCGGTGGTGCTGCTGATGGACGAGCCGTTCTCGGCAGTGGACCCGATCGTCCGCACCCGCCTGCAGGAGGAGTTCCTGCGGTTGCAGGCCGAGGTACGCAAGACCATCGTGCTCGTCACGCACGACCTCGACGAGGCGGTCCGGCTGGGCGACCGGATCGCGGTGCTTTCCGAGGGCGGCCGGCTGGAGCAGTACGACACGCCCGCCGCGCTGCTCGGCTCACCCGCCTCGGACTTCGTCCGCGAGTTCGTCGGCGCCGACCGGGGCATCCGGCGGCTCGCCGTCACCCCGGTGACCCGGGCGGTGCTCGACCCGCTCCCGGCCGACGGGGGCGCCGGTCTGCCCACTGTCGCGCTCGGCGACTCCGCGTACGACGCGCTCGGCGCGCTGCTCACCTCCGGCGCGGAGCACGCCGTGGTGACCGAGGAGGGCCGGGCGGTGGGCCTGCTCGCCCGTACTCGGGTGCTGACGCTGGGCGCTGTGGACTGAGCGGGGTCAGGCCCGGCCGCCCAGGCTGGCCAGCCCGACGATCCAGCCCGCGAAGAAGCCGTACGTGACGCCCGTGCTGGCGGACTGGAACGCGGCGAACAGCGAGCCGTGCGGTCCGAGGAGCGTGGCGAGCAGGGCGCTGAGCCCGGCGGCGAGCACGTACGCGCCCCAGCCGGAGAGGAACTGGCTGCCCGAGGACGCCACCCGGTCTACCTGCGGGCCGGGCAGCAGGTAGAGCAGCGCCGCGGCCAGCACGATCAGCAGGATCGCGCGCAGGTTGGTGGCGAACACGCCCTCCTCGGCCTGCCACCGCCAGGACGGCCAGGCGAGCAGCCGCAGGAACCAGCCGCCGGCCCCGGTCGGGTCGGTGGCGCGCTGCGCCCAGTCCACGTACATCGGACTGCCACCGACGGCGACCAGCAGGAACGCGGCGAGGGCGCCGGTGCCGGCGGCCGTGCCGTACCGGGAGACGGCGCGGGGGCGGTTGCTCAGAGCCATGCGGCGGTCAGTTCCCGGCCGGTCGCGCCGGGCAAACCTGCGCAACCGCCCGGCCGTCGCCGGCCGGCGGGCCGTCATCGACGTCAGTGCTTCATCAGGTAGTCGATGAAGGCGGCGCGCAGAAGCGGCGCGGACTCGTCGTAGCCGTGCCCGGTCAGCTCACGCCAGAGCGCGTTCGCCTCGTCGATGGTCGGGCCGATCGAGTTCGGCGCGCCGTCCAGCGCGGCGGCCTCGTCGGCGTTGGGCAGGTGCCGCAGGACCGACCAGAAGAAGCCCACGTCGCGACGCTCGCGGGCCAGGTTGAACGCCTGCTCGCGCAACTCCTCGGTGGAGAGCTTGTCGAGCTCGTCGAAGGTGCGGCCGCCGGGGGCAGGAGTCTCGCTCATGCCGCCGAGCCTAACCGGCGAGATCAGCTCCGGCGCGCCGGACGCACGGCCGGTACGGCGCGCCGGACGCGCTGCCGCAGTCGGGTCAGCGCTCGTCGGCGTCCCAGCGCCGGGGCTCGCTCTCCCAGCGCGGGGCCTCCCACGCCTCCACCGGAGTGTCGTTCTGGCGTACCGGCAGCACCGACGGCCAGGTGTCGGCCGGCTCGGGCGCCGGGGTCATCCCCCACCCGCCGCTCGTCGCGCCGTCCCGCAGCGGGCGGGGCGGAACCGGCGCCACGGCCGCCGGCGGCGCCGGGCGGGGCCGGCCGAACGTCTCCACCAGCCGGGTGACGAGCAGCCCGGCGCCGAGCGTGGCGCCGCCCAGCGCCCACCGGCTGATCGACCAGCCCTGCGGCACCGTCCAGGCCAGGAACATCACCACCAGGCAGACCGCGAGCATGGTGCCGAAGATGCCGCCGCGGCGCCCGTACGCGCTGGTGCCGCCGAGCATCACCGTGCCGACCGCCAGCACGGTCCAGTCCAGGCCGGTGCCGGGGGCGACAGCGCCGTCCCCGTTCGCGGCGATCAGCACCCCGCCGAGCGTCGCCAGCACCGTGGACCCGACGAGCGCCAGCGCGGTCACCGTGGCGGCCACCGCGCCGCGGCGGCGGGCCGGGTCGGCGACCGGCCGGAACCGGCCGATCAGCCGGCGCACCGGCATCATCGCGGCGAACAGACCACCGAGGACGGCCACCGCGGCGAAGCCGACGAAGAGGTACAGCGCGTTGCGGCGGGGGTCGTAGTCACTCTGGACCGCGACCGGCACGCTGCGGCGCTCCAGGTAGACGATCACGCCGGCCGCCCCGGCCAGGCTCGCCGCCCAGCCGGGCACGTGCAGCACCACCACGGCCAGGGCGAGCGCCAGCCCGGCCGCCGCCGCGATCGCGACCGCCGGCAGCAGCGCCTCCCGCATGCCCCGGTCGCCCTGCTCGGCGAAGTGCAGCGCGGCGGCCAGCGCGACCGGACCGACCGCCAGGTTCACCGCGCCGGCCCGCAGGCTCAGGCCGGCGGCCAGGGTGAGCAGGCCGAGCGCGGCCACGTCGACGAGCAGCGTCTTCAGGGAGCCGCCGCGCAGCGCGTCCGCGTCCTCCCGCCAGAGCAGCCAGGTCACCGCCACCAGCGCGGCGAGCAGCACGAACTCCCAGAGCACGTGCACCGCGATGCGGTCCCGGCCGGGCTCGCCGTGCGCCGGGTCGTCGAAGACGTGCTCCAGTACGGCGGCGGGCACGCCGGACGATGTCTCCGGCGGCGCTGTCCGACCCGCGTCGTCGTACGCCATAGACCCGCGCCTCCCAGGTGGCCGCGTCCGGCCCACGGGCGGGCGGACCGTGGCGGCCGTCGCTCTCCGGTCGCCAGGGACGGTACCGCCGGGCCGGGGTGGGGGGAACCCCGGATCAGAGACGCCCGCGCGGCGTCTCGCGGTCGCCCGGTTCGCGGTCCTCGTCGTCCTCCTGCTCCGGCACCCGGCAGGAGCGTTCCAGCCAGAGCGCGGCGGCGACGAGCGCGAGCGACGCGATCGCCCCTCCGAGCGCGGCGGGGCGATCGCCCTCCGCGGCGTTCGTCCGCTCCACGAAGAGCCAGCCGGTCAGGCCGGCGTAGAAGCCGGCGAAGATGGCCCCGGCCAGCGCGGACGCCTTGGCCAGCACCACGAAGCGGGCGACCAGCAGCGGGTTCACCGGCTCCCGGCCGGGCCGCCGCTCGATGCGGCTGCGGGTGTTTACTGCCGCGTAGCCCTCCAGCACGGCCAGGCCGGCCAGCGTGATCACCGGAAGCCAGGGCAGGTCGGGCGCGAAGTCGTAGTAGAAGCCGCTGATCAGCAGCCAGGCCACCGCGGCGGCGGCCAGGCCGGCCACCACGAGCGTGGAGGCCCGGGTCGGGCCCATCCGGAAGCGGTCGGGCCCCTGCGGGGAGCGGTCGGTGCTCACCGCACCTCCTCAGCTCGCCACTGCCTGGCCACGCTCCTGCGGGTCATGTGTCCGACTCTAGCGTCAGATCGGGGCGCGGGCTCAGTTCCAGGGCGTCACCGGCGAGCGGCTCGGCGTTGAGCAGATCGGTCAGCCAGCCGTGCCCGGGGAGCCGGCCGTGCGGCTCGATGTCGATCCACGGGCGCAGCACGAACGCGCGCAGGTGGGCCCGGGGGTGCGGCACCGTCAGCTCGGGGTCGTCGCGGAGCACCGGCTGCCCGGCGTCGTCCCAGACCGCGATCACGTCGACATCGAGCGTGCGCGGCCCGTACCGCCGCCCCGGGTCGCGGGCGCGCCCGGCCGCCGCCTCCGCGGCCCGGGCGCGGGCCAGCCAGTCCTCCGGCGCCGCCGCCGGGTCCGCGACCATCACCACCGCGTTCAGGTACGCGGGCTGGTCAGCGTCCCCCCACGGTGGAGTCTCGTAGACGCCGGAGACCAGCAGCACCCGGTCGCCGAGCGCGGCCACCGCGCCGCGCAGGTGGCCGAGGCGGTCGCCCAGGTTGCTGCCGATCGACAGCACGGCCCGGGTCACCGGGTACGCCGCATGGTGACCGCGACGTCCCGGAAGGCGTGCGGGATCGGGGCCTCCGGCTTGTGCACGGTCACCGTCGCGGCGGCCACCAGCGGCTCGGCCAGGCAGACCGCGAGCAGCCGGTCGGCGAGCGTCTCGATGAGGTTCACCGGCTCGCCGGTGATCACCGCGACCAGCCGTTCGGCCAGCTCGCCGTAGTGCACGGTGTCGGTCACCTCGTCGGAGCGGGCGGCCGGTCCCAGGTCCAGTTCGAGCACCGCGTCGACCACGAACTCCTGCCCCTGGGCGCGCTCGAAGTCGTAGACGCCGTGCCGGCCGTGCGCGCGCAGGCCGGTCAGTTCGATCCGGTCGGTCATCGGTCGCCTCCGCTCGTGCCGGTGGCCGGTTCCGCCGCCCGGGTGCCCCCGGTCGCCGGTTCCGTCTCCTGCCTTCCGGTGGCCGCTGCCGTCGGCGACGCGGTCGCGCGCCGTGGGCCGGTCGCGGTGGCGAGCCGCGGGCTGCCGGTGGCCCGCCAGACGGCTAGCGCGTCGGCGGTGCCGCGGACGTCGTGCACGCGTACCCCCCAGGCGCCGGCCGCGACGGCGAGCACGCTCGTCGCGACGGTGGCGGCCTCCCGCCCGGCGGTCGGCCGGGGCTCGCCCGCCGCGTCGGTGAGCAGCCGGCCCAGGTAGGACTTGCGGCTGGCCCCGAAGAGCACCGGAAAGCCCAGGTCGACCAGCTCGGGCAGGCGGGCGCTGAGCGCCCAGTTGTGCGCGGCGGTCTTCGCGAAGCCCAGACCCGGGTCGACGATGATCCGGTCGGCGGCCACCCCGGCGGCGAGCGCGGCGTCGACCCGCCGGCTCAGCTCGTCCCGGACCTCGGCCACCACGTCGGTGTACGTGGCCAGGTCGCGCATCTCCCGGGAGTGCCCCCGCCAGTGCATGAGCACCCAGGGGCAGCCGGCGTCGCGGACCACGCGGGCCATGTCCGGGTCGGCCAGGCCGCCGGAGACGTCGTTCACCAGGTACGCGCCGGCGGCGAGGACCGCCTCGGCGACCCGGGCCCGGCTGGTGTCGATGCTGACCCGGATGCCGGCGGCGCTCAGCTCACGGACCACCGGCAGCACCCGGGCGGTCTCGGTGGCCGCGTCGACCCGGTCGGCACCGGGCCGGGTGGACTCGCCGCCGACGTCGATCAGGTCGGCCCCGTCTGCGCGCAGTCGCACCCCGTGTGCGACGGCCGCCTCCAGATCGGCGTATCTGCCGCCGTCGGAGAAGGAGTCGGGCGTGACGTTGAGGACGCCCATCACCACCGGGGTCTCCGCCCGTACCAGATCGGTCACGGAGCCGACAGTACCGTTCGCCGGCAGGGCTTCCGGCGACCGGGCGAGCCGCCGGCACAGCAGGCCTGACATGCGGATTGGAACAGGTGTACGATCGGTCTTCCGGTCGATTCACGGTCGACTCTTCGCGGCTTGTCGCAAAGGTGGCCGGGCCGTACGCTTTGGAATTGCCCAGCATGGAGATGGCGAAGCCTGGAGGGAGGGCCGAAGCGGGAAGAATCCGCCCATAACTCACCACCCAGCGTGGTGGGTCACGGACACAGCGTTGACTGCCGCGGTGTCCGCAGAGCACCATCCCGCCAGGCTTGCCTACTTGCACCAACGCGGCGCCGCCGGCCGCGACCTTGGGGAGGTTTCCAGTGATCGCCATCGAGCTCATGGCAACGGCGTCGAGCGCCGTGGACCACGCGCTCCACACCCTGGCGGCGACACCACTCGCCGAGCCGGCTCCGAAGGGCATCGACACCGACAACGTCGTCACCTTCTTCGCCAGCAAGATCGCGCCGATCCTGCTCGCCGTCCTCGGGGTGATCTTCATCGGCCGGGCCAGCCGGGGTGAGATCTCCAAGGTGCTGACCAGCTCGGCCATCGCCATCATCGGCCTGGCCTTCATCGCCGGTGCCGCCACGCTCTTCTTCGTCGGCGACTACCTGATCAACCTGATCTTCGAGTAGGACGTTGGGCGACGATGCGGCTGCGCACCGACGACGACATCTACCGGGCACGCCTCGTCTACCTGGGGCCGCCCGGGTACACCCTTCCCGTTCACCTGCCGTACGCCCAGTACGGCCTGTTCATGCTGCTCGTACCCCTCTACATGTTCATCCACTGGCTGTTCACGCTCCAGGTCGAGCTCTTCCCCGCCTGGGAGATCTCGCTGGCGATCGTGACCACCTCGTTCATCTTCCGGTACGTCGACCCGGACCGGCCCGCGCGCATGGTCATCCGGACCGCGCTGACCGACTGGCGACGCACCCGGGAACCGGCCACCGAGCAGCGGGATCCGCGGCTCGTCGCGAGCCGGATCAGGATCCGGGAGGAACTGGCATGACCGGGCGTACGACAACCATGCAGACGAACGACGCGGGTGAGGCGGTCGCATGAGTCGCTCTTCCACGCCGGGTTCCCCGGCCGGGCGTCCGGCCGGGCCGAACGGTAACCGTCAGCGATCGTTCGACTACCCACCGGACGAGGATCTGGACGAGGTCGTCCTGGACGGTGCGCTCGTCACCAGCCCGGGACACGGCCGGGTCGGGGTCTTCCAACCGCCGCGACCGATCACCCCCCGCGAGCCGGTACGCCCCGACGGCGACATCGACTCGCCCTTCCTCGACCTCTTCGGCGGCGCGCAGCCCCGGGCCCGGCGACCCGCCGCCACCACGCCGCCCCCGCCGGTCGAGCCGGTGGTGGCGCCGCCCCGCCGTGGCGTCGGCCGTGAGCCCCTGCCGATCCCGCATCAGCACGCCGCGCCGGTCGAGCCAGCGCCGCGGGCCGAGCCGGAGCCGCCGGTCCGGGAGCAGGCCCCCGGCGTACGCGCGATCGGCCGTCCCCGGCCCGAGCCCGCACGCGCCGTGCCCCTGCCGGTCGAGCCGGCCCTGCCCGACCCGCCCGCCGCGCTCGCCCCACCGCCGCCGTCCCGCAGCCGGGTGCCGCAGCAGGCCGGTGACCGGCTGCCCGCGCTGCGGCCCCCGGCCGAGCCGGAGCCGGCGCTCCCGCCGCCCCCGCAGATCGCCGCGCCCGCACCTGCACCCGCCGAGTACCGGGAACCGGACCTCGCGCCGGCGGAACCCCTCGTCACCGGCGCCGCGCCGTCGCGGGAGGTCGGCCGTCCGGCGCACCGCGAGATCGCGCCGCCCCGGCAGCGCACGCCGGAACGCCGGAACCGGCCGGCAAAGCCGGTCCGGGTCCGTGCCCCGAAGATCAAGTTCGGTGACCGGGACCCGTCGGTCGAGCTGGCCATCACCGAGATCGCCGGCCACCTCACCTTCACCCCCAACACCGTCACCGCCTGGTACTGGCTGCCCGAGGTGCGGTGGGCGTTCCGGCCCGACGCCGAACGCGAGGCGCTGCTCTCGGCGATCTCCGAGCAGTACGCCGGACTCGCCGGCTTCCGGCTGCACCTGCGCCGCACCACCCGGCCCTTCCCGGCCGACGAGTGGGCCCGCACCATCGACGCGCACACCGCCGCCCCGCTGCCCGACGTGCCGGGCACCACCGGCTGGGCCGACCACCTGGTCGCCGCCCAGCGGCACCTGATGGCGGTCAACCACGCCGAGGGCCAGACCTACCTGGGCGTCACGTTCGCCCGCCGGTCGCTCGGCGACTCGCTCACCGAACGCCTGCTCCGCACGTTCGGCCGGGGCACCGCCGACGGCGAACGGCGCCGGCTGAGCCGTACCGTCGAGCAGTTCGACGAGGTCCTCGGCGCGTTCGGCATGCGCGGACGGCGGGTCACCGCGCCCGAACTGGAATGGCTGCTCTACCGCTCGGTGGCGCTGTGCATGGCGCCGCCCGGCGTCCTGTCCCCGATCACCAACGGCCGGTGGGAACGCGGCGACCTGCTGGCCCTCACCGAGCAGGTCGAGCGCTACCGCACCCCGTACGGCTCCACCGTGAAGCTGGTCAACCGGATGACCGGCGAGGAACGGCACGTCGCGGTGCTCGCGGTCGGCCGGATGGAGCCGCTGGAGATCCCCGAGCGGCACGAGCCCTGGCTGCACTTCCACGAGCGGCTGCCCTGGCCGATGGAGCTGTCCACCCGGGTCGACATCCTCGGCCCCAACGACTCCTTCCGGAACCTCGAACACCGCCTCCGGATGATCCGATCCCAGCAGCTCGACTACGCCGAGCACGGCATCGACGCCCCGCCCGAGCTGGAACGCCTGGCCAAGCGCGCGCTGGTGATCGGCGACGAGATGACCACCGGCCTGCCCGTCGACTCGGCCCGGGCACACGGCTGGCACCGCATCGCGGTCGGCGGCCGGACCCGGGAGGAATGCCTGGAGCGGGCCCGGCGGCTCATCCAGCTCTACTCCCGTGAGCTGCGCATCTCGCTCCAGCACCCGAAGAACCAGGACTGGCTGGCCCGCGAGTTCATCCCTGGCGAGCCGATCGCCAACACCGGCTACGTCCGGCGGATGCCGGTCAACCTGCTCGCCGCCGCGCTGCCGCAGGCGGCGTCCACAGTCGGCGACCGGCGCGGCGACCTGATCGGCCGGACCGCCGGCACCTGCCGCCGGCCGGTCTTCCTCGACCTGCACTTCCCGATGGAGGTACGCGAGCGCTCCGGCCTCGCCGTCTTCGTCGCTGAACCCGGCGGTGGCAAGTCGACGCTGCTCGGCGCGCTCGGCTACCTGTCGGCGCGACGTGGCGTGCAGGTGACGCTGCTCGACCCGTCCGGCCCGCTGGCCCGGCTCTGCGCCATGCCCGAACTCGCCCCGTACTCCCGGGTGCTCAACCTGACCGGCTCGGAGCAGGGCACGCTCGCGCCGTACGCGCTGATCCCGACGCCGCTGCGCACCGAGTTCGGCGCCGGGGCCGCAGGCGACCGCGAGTTCGAGATCGCCGTGTCGAACGCCCGCGCCGAGCGCCGGATGCTGGTGCAGGACATCTGCATGATGCTGGTGCCGCCGCAGGTGGCCCGGGAGGCGTCCACCGCCACGCTGTTCCGGCACGCGGTACGCCAGGTACCCGCCGAGGAGACCTCCACGCTCGACGACGTGGTGACCTGCCTGCAGGGGCTCGACGACGACGCCGGGCGCGAACTGGCCCACCTGCTGCTCGACACCGCCGAGATGCCGCTGGCGATGCTCTTCTTCGGCCGGCCGCCGGAGGGGCTGCTCGGCGCCGACGCCGCGCTCACCGTCATCACCATGGCCGGCCTGCGGCTCCCCGACCTCAAGATCGAGCGCGAGTACTGGTCGGCCGAGGAGGCGCTCGCGCTGCCGATGCTGCACACCGCGCACCGGCTCGCCGTACGCCGCTGCTACGGCGGGTCGATGTCCTCCCGGAAGCTGGTCGGCCTCGACGAGGCGCACTTCATGGAGGGCTGGCGCTCCGGCCGGTCCTTCCTGGTCCGGCTCGCCCGCGACTCCCGCAAGTGGAACCTCGCCGCGCTCGTCGCCTCGCAGAACCCGAAGGACATCCTCGGCCTCGACGTGCAGAACCTCGTCTCCTCCGTCTTCGTCGGCCGGATCGCCGAGGACAGCGAGATCGCCTCCGAGGCGCTGCGCCTGCTGCGGGTGCCGGTGGACGACGGGTACGAAGCCACACTCGCCTCGCTCTCCCAGGCCGACAGCGGGTCGGCCAACCGGCTTGGCTTCCGCGAGTTCGTCATGCGCGACGTCGACGGGCGCGTGCAGAAGGTCCGGGTCGACGTGTCGTACGTCGACGGGCTGCTGGAGCACCTGGACACCACCCCCGCCGCGGCCGCCCAGGCCGCCGGGATACTGCCGACTGTCCTGGCTGATCTGGAGGCGTGACATGGCGAGGGCCCGGGCACGGATCGCGGCGCTCCTCCTCGCGCTCGGCGTACTCGCCGGGGCCACGATCTCCTGGCCGGTGATCGGGGCGGCCACACCCGCGTACGCCGCCGCGCCGGTCACCCAGGCGCGCGCCGAGCTGTGCAGCACCAAGGAGTGGCAGGCCGACTTCCGCGCCTGCGTCGGCCGCCTCAAGGCGGTGAGCGAGGACCAGGTCGAGTGCCGCAACGCACCGGTGCCCGCCGCGCCGGACTCGGGCCTGGCCGGCTGGTTCGCGTCCCGGCCCGACTCGGCGAAGGAACCCGGCCCGAAGGGCCTCTACAGCGACTACGGGTACGCCGGGTACAGCTACAACACGTACGACGTGGACGGCGGCTGCGCCTCCTCCGTGCTCCATCCGGACTACCGCTTCACCACGATGGTCGCCAACGGCGAGTTCATGTTCGCCAACGCGGTGATCGGCGCGTCGAACGCGCTGCGCGAGCGCGCCTGGGATCCGCAGACGATGTGGAGTTGGGCGGACCCGCTGGTGGAGCAGGCCACGAAGGCCGTCTACCAGAAGGTGTTCAGCGTCTTCGGCATCATCACCGTCTGCGTGGTGGGTCTCTACCTGCTCTGGCGGTCCCGCCAGTCGGACATGAGCAACGCCATGACCACTGCGGGCTGGGCGCTGCTGGTAATGGTGGCGGTGACCGCGCTGGCCGCGTGGCCGGTCAAGTCCGCCAACATCGCCGACAGCACGCTGATCACCACACTGGGCGTGGTGCACGACGCGGTTGGCCCGTCCTCCAAGACCGTTCCGCCGGACAAGTGCGCGCTGCCGAACCCGAGCGCCTGTGTCGACAAGAGACCACCCGCCGTGCGTGCCAGCGACACGGCGACCGAGACGATGCTCTACCGGAACTGGCTGCGTGGTGTGCTCGGCTCGGCGGACAGCGAAACCGCGAAGAAGTACGGCCCGGCGCTGTACGACGCCAAGTCCCTGACCTGGGGCGAGGCGGAGGCTATCCGGTCCAAGCCCGCCACCCGTGACGTCGTCATCAAGGCGAAGCAGCAGCAGTGGGCCAAGGTCGCCGAGCAGATCAAGACCGAGGACCCGGAGGCGTACGAGTACCTCCAGGGCACGCGGGACATGGACCGGATCGGAGCCGGGTTCATCGCGGTGCTGGCCTCGGTGCTGTTCGCGATGTTCGACCTCACCGCGTCGCTGCTGGTGCTGCTCGGCTTCCTGATCTTCCGGTGGGCAGTGATCGCCGCGCCGATCCTCGGCACTGTGGGCCTGATGCGCCCGGCCAGCGCCGGCCTTCGGCGTCTGGCGAACGCGGTGGTCGCCGCGGTCTTCAACATCGCCATCTTCGGCACCGGCGCGGCCATCTACCTCTTCGCCGTCGACCTGATCATGAACACCGCCACACTGCCCGGCTGGCTCCAGGTGGTCCTGGTCTGGCTCTGCGGGGTGGTCGGCTGGTTGCTGCTGCGGCCGTACCGCCGGATCACCCAGCTCGGCGGCAAGGATAGCAGCGAGGCCGTCAGCTCGGCCGGCTCCTGGCACCGCCGGTTCTTCCGGGACATGCGGATCGCCGCCCGGCTGGACGTGGCCGAGCCCGGCGGGACCAACGAGCCGACGATCGGCAAGCGCCGCACCGTCACGGCCGACCAGCGCAGCCTGCGGCCGGAGGCGCGGCACGAGGATCCGGCGCACAGCGCCACACCCGCCGGACGGGAGCGACCGGACGGGCGGGAACGGCCGCAGGAGGCGCCCGCGACCGGACGCCCGGGCGGGAGTCCCGCTGCCACCCCCCGGCCCCGGCGCGCGCCGTCGACCTGGACCGAGCCGGACGTGCCGGAGGAGGCGCCCTCCTACGCCGTCTACCGGCCCGATTCGGCCAGCCGTGGCACATCCCCCGCCCGGCCGGCGCCGCGCATCCGCTCCGAGGCCCGGTGAGTCCGGTGCGGCGCGCCCTGGAGTTCCTCTTCACCCGGGTCCTCCGGTCGAGGATCGGGATCGCCCTGGTGATCGCCATGCTGGTCTTCGGGGTGATCGGCGCGGCCCGCCTGGTCGCCGGCCCCGGCGACTCGGGTCTCGGCCTGACCAACCGCCCCAGCCAGCCGATCAGCACCGCGGACCCGGAGGCCGGTGACGACGGCGTGCTGGCCAGCCCGCCGACCGCGGTCGCGCCGAAGACGCGGCCGGGCGAAGCCACGCCGGAGCAGATCGCCGGACGCTTCACCACCGCGTGGCTGAGCGGCCCGGGCAGCGCCGGCGACGCCTGGCAGGCCCGGCTCCGACCGCTCTCCACGCCCGCGCTGGCGGAGAAGATGACAGACGCCGACCCGGAGACAGTGCCCGCGCGGAAGACGACAGGCGCACCCACGCTCCGGCCCCGCACCGAGTCCTTCGTGGAGGCGCTCGTCCCCCTGGACAACGGCACACTCCGGCTCGAACTCGTCGCGCCGGACGGGCCCTGGCTGGTCGACGCCGTCGACTGGGAGCGGTCGTGACCGCCGGCCCGGCCGTCGCCGGACAGGTCCGCCGGAAGCTGCGGGTCGGTGTCGTCGCCACCGCGGCCACGGCGGCGCTCGCCCTGCTCTGCTGCGTCGGCGGCGCCGGCGCCTTCTTCCTCACCGAACTGGGCGGCGACGCGGACGACCCGAAACTCACCGCCCTGAACTGCGACCCGGCCTACCAGGTGAACCTGACCGGGGACATGCCACGCTTCGCCGAGTACGGCGAGGGTCAGCTGCGCAACGCCGCCGTCATCATCAAGGTCGGCCAGGACATGAAGGTCCCCGCCCGCGGCTGGGTGATCGCGCTGGCCACCGCCATGCAGGAATCAGCGCTGCGCAACCTGGCGAACAGCACCGTCCCGGCGTCGCTCGCGCTGCCGCACGAGGGAGTCGGCGCCGACCACGACTCGCTCGGCCTGTTCCAGCAGCGGCCCGGGTGGGGCAGCGTCGAGCAGCGGATGACGCCCTCGTACACGGCCCGGAAGTTCTATCAGAAGATGGTGCAGGTGCCGAACTGGCAGCAGCGTCCGCTCACCGTCGTGGCCCAGCGGGTCCAGGTGAGCGCCTACCCCGACGCCTACGCCAAGCACGAGGAACTGGCCGGACGCATCGTCGACGCGCTCGCCGGCGGTGCCGCCCGGACCGTGGAGATCGCCGGCAAGGCGGTGTGCGACGCCGCAGCCGGAGACCGGATCGCCGCCTCCGGCTGGACCGCGCCGCTGCCCGGCGGTGTGGTCTCCGGCTTCCGTACCACCGCCCGGCCCAGCCACCACGGCGTGGACCTGGCCGCCTCGAAGGGCACGCCGATCCACGCCGCCTCGGCGGGGCGGGTGCTGGTGGCCCGCTGCGACCCCGACCGCGCCGGGCGGAAGGACTGCGACCGGGACGGCTGGCCGAACAAGGGTGGCTGCGGATGGTTCGTGGACATCCTGCACGCCGGCGGGTTCATCACCCGTTACTGCCACATGGTGGAACGACCTCGCGTGGTACCGGGACAGACGGTCGCGGCGGGCGAGGTCATCGGGCTCTCCGGCAGCAGCGGTAACTCGTCCGGTCCCCACCTGCACTTCGAGGTGCACAAGAACGGCGACCGGTCCAGCAACGGCGCGGACAACCCGGTGCCCTTCATGCGTAAGCGGGGCGCGCCCCTCGGCGAGAACGGGTGAGGCCGGGCGCATGAGCAATCCCCTGCCCGACCCGTTCGCCGACCGGCCGGACTGGGCACCGCTGCCACCCCGGCCGGTCGAGACCGTGCCCGCCACCGGCGGGGCCGAGCTGCGCGGCCGCCGCGTACTCGTCGGCCTGCCCGGTCTCGGCTGGCGCGGCGACCTGCGGGCCGACGAGCGCGTGGTGCAGGGCAGCCGCACCTACGTGCCGGTCATCCCCGAGCACGAGTGGTACCGGGCCGAGTCCGAGCAGGTGGAGGTTTTCGCCCCACTGGTCCCTGTGGAACGGGTCTGGGTGGAGACCATCGGCGAGCGACCCCTGCCGACCGCGCCGGCCGCCTCGGGAATCCGGCTGGTGTCGCTGGACGCCCCGAACCGCCGACCGCCCACCCCTGTGTTCGAGGCCGACGCGGTGACCGGCCGGCGCGTGGTGCATGTGGACAACGGCGTGGAACGGCGTGACCTGCGTGCCGTCACCGAGACCTACTCCGGCGCGGACGGCGACATCTGCGTGCGGGTGACGCCGGAGCTGGAGTGGTATCGGTGGGCCTGGCGTGGTCAGGCACCGACCACGTTGGAGGTGCCCGTCCACCTGCTCTGGCTGGAGTAGCCCCGTCAAGCGGCGCGTTGCGCCGTGCACACGCCCCAGCCTCCCTGACGCCTTGTCTCAAAAACCCAGGTCTGGCGATCACTCTGGCGGATCTCATCCACAACCGCTGAGATCACCAGATCCACCCGCACCCGAGCCTTGTCCCCCGCCTGATCGACGCTGAGGTTCTCCCAGCTCACAGAGATCGTCGTATTGAACCGTTGCTCCCGTGCGACGAGGTCATCGCGAAGTGATCGCAGATCGTCAAGGTCGACGTCGTTGCGGCACTCGAACTCCGCCGCCTTCACGTCATTGCGTTGGTCGACCAGGTACTGGATGTAACTCGCGACGACAACCTCAGGGGAGCCTTGGTCCGGGGCTGTCGCGCGGTCGTACAGCACGAACCCGACCACCGCGCCACCCGTGCACAGCAGCGCCAGCACCCCCGCCACGACGGCGATCACGGTACGCAGCGAACGCTTGGGGCGTACCGGTGCGGGAGCGGGCGCGAGGGGCGGCGCCGACTGCTCCGGCGGGGTCCGCTGCGCCGGTACTCGGGACACCTGGGAACCGGCGGGGGGCTGCACTGATTCCACCTCCTGAGGCTATCGGCTGCGCGTCGCGTACCCAATGCCCAGAACCGGCGGATCGTGGCGAACCGCCGGGCGGACGCCGCCCGGCGGCGTGGTGAGGCTGCTCACCGCCGACCAGCTCACCGCGCCGACCGACATCCCGGTGGACGGCCCCCGGCTGGGTTACCGTCACACCTCGGGGAGGAGATGTCGGCCTCGGGAAGAGAGGTGGACGCGGTGGCGACTCCGAAGGCGCGCGCCGGCCGGGCCGCCGCGCTGCACCGACGGGCCGAGGCCGCCGCGACGGCGGCGGCGGGCATCCTCGACGAGATCCGGCCCGCGCCGGCCGACCATCACCGGCAGTACGAGCTGGCCGAGCGCCTGCGCGCGGCGGCCGAACTGGCGGCACCGGGCTGGGCCGGCGGTCCGCTGGAGACGCTGACCGCGGCGACGCCACCCGGTGACGGCCCGCCGCCACTGGTCCGGGTGGGCTCCGCCGCGCCGCTCGACGACGCCCGCTTCCCCGCGCTCGCGCCCCTGTTCGGCAGCGGTCACGTGAGCCTCGACGCCGACGCCTCGGACTCTCGGGTGGCCGGGCTGCTCCGGGCGCTGCTGCTGCGCCTGTTCGCGGCGTCGCCGGCGGGGGCGCTGCTGGCCCGCGCGGTCGACGGGTCCGGTGCGACCTTCGCCGGGTACGCGCCGCTCGCCGACGCGGGTCTGCTGCCTCCGCCCGCCACCGACCTCGCGGCGATGCGCGCGGTGCTGGCCGAGGCGGAGCAGTGGGTGGCCGCCGGCACGGCCCGGCAGCGGGCGCACGACCGGACGTTGCTGCTCGTGGTGGCCGCGCTGCCGGAGGGTACGACCACTGCCGACCTGGACCGGCTCGCCGGCCTGGCCGAGGGCGGGCCACGGGCCGGGCTGCATCTGGTGGTGGCGGGCTGGCCGGACGGCGGTCCGTTGCCGCGCGCCACGGCGATCACGGTCCGTACCGCGTACGCGCTTGTCGGCGACCCGCCCCAGGCCGGGTTCAGCAGTCCCGGCGCCGAGCCGCCGGGCGGGCTGAACTCGCCGGTGTTCCTGGACGAGGATCCGCCCGCCGAGCTGGTCGCCGCGGTGTGCGCGCGGCTGGTCCGGCAGATCGAGGACGGCTCCCGCCTCGCCCTGGGTGACCTGCTCCCGGCGGACGGGTTCTGGACGGACGGCTCGGCGGACGGGCTGAGCACCACCGTGGGTGACGCCGCGGGGCGCCCGGTCAGCCTCGGTTTCACCGAGCTGACCCCGCACTGGCTGGTCAGTGGCCGGGGCCAGGCGGGCCGGTCGGCGTTCCTGACCGACGCGCTGTTCGGGCTGGCCGCCCGGTACGGCCCGGACGAGCTGGCGCTCTACCTGGCCGATCTGGCCGACGGCGAGTCCTTCGTGGAGTTCCTTCAGACCGAGCGGGACCGCTCCTGGGTGCCGCAGGTGCGCGCCGCCGGGATGGCGGCCGACCGGGAGTACGTGGCCGACCTGTTCGGCGAGCTGGAGGCGGAGCTGCGCCGCCGCGAGGAGGCGTCGCGCCGGGCCGGCGGGCAGCGCTATGCCGAGCTGCGGCAGCACCAGCCGCTGCCCCGGATCGTCTGCGTGATCGACAACTTCCCGCTGGTGCTGCGCGAGCGGGACCGGCTCGCCACCGACCTGCTGGCCCGGCTGGACGCGCTGGCCCGCGCCGGCCGGTCGTACGGCATCCACCTGGTGCTCGCGGGCGAGGGTGACCTGGGCATCGGTGGTCCGCGTGACCCGCTGCTCGGCCAGTTCCCGGTCCGGGTGGCGCTGCCCGGCGGCTCGGCGGTGCTGGAGCCGGCCAACGACTCGGCGGCCGGGCTGCCGGTGGGGAGCGCCGTGGTGAACACGGCGGGTGGTCTGGGCGGCCCGCGCGGCGCGACCCGGGGACATGAGCGGATGATCCGCTTCCCTGATCCGTACGAGGACCCGGATTTCCTGGCCGGCCTGCGGCGACGTCTCTGGGAGGCGCGGGGCGAATCGGCCACGCCGCCGGTGGTGTTCGCCGGTTACGCCCGCCCGCTGCTCGCCAACGACCCACGGCACCGGGCCGCGCTGGCCGGGCGGGCCCACGCGCCGGCCGCGTTGCTGGGCCGCGCGGTGGACGTGCGGCGGTCCACTGTGACGGTGCCGCTGGGGGCGGGCGCGGGGCGCAACCTGGCCGTCCTGGGCCGGGACGAGGAGGCCGAGCGCCTGCTGGTGACGGCGGTACGCAGCGCGGCGGTGGCGCATCCGGGCCCGGCCCGGTTCGTGCTGGCGCCGCTGGCGAACGGGTCGGCCGAGCCGGCCGGGGTGCTCGCCGCCGAACTGGCCGGGCGGCACCGGGTGGAGACCGTCGACGCGGCCGGGCTGCGGACCGCGATGGCGTCGGACGAGCCCGGCTACCTGGTGGTGTTCGGGCTGGACGTGCCGGACGCCGACGAGCTGCCGCCGGAGCTGCTGCGGTCGCTGCTGCTGGAGGGACCGCCGGCCGGGCGGCACCTGCTGGGCTGGTGGCGTGCGCCGGCGCCGCTGGCCGGGCTGCTCGGCCCGGAGGGCGAGGTGGACAAGCTCACCGCCGTGGCGGTCACCGACGTGCCGGGCGGACGGCTGGAGCAGCTCTTCGACCGTCCGGTCTGGTGGCGGCCCCGGCCGGGCCGCGCGATGCTCTGGGACGGCCCGGACGAGCAGGGCACCGTGTTCGTGCCCTTCGGCGCCGGGGAGGGCTCGGCATGAGCGAGACCGGCACGACCGTGCCCGGGCCCCGCAGCGGTGAACCGACAACTGCGGCGGACCCCACCGAGTCGGCCTGGGCGGAGTACGTCGCGGCCGCGCGGGCGCTCGACGGCGTACGCCGGGCGGCAGCCACTGCCGCCGGGGAGCAGGCGCGGTCGGTGGCCGCGGCCCGCGAGGAACTGACCGCGGTACGCGAACGGCTGGCGCCGCAGCAGTCGCGGCTGCGTGAGCTGGGCGTACCGGCGTTGTCGCTGGTCCCGACGCCGCCGGAGGTGACCGAGGCGGCCCGGTCGATGGCAGGTGGGCCGTCGGCGGTGCTGGCGGCGTTGCGCGCGGCCGGGGACTGGGTGGACGCGGCGGACGACACGCTCGCCGCGCGGGGCCTGCCCCGGCTGGCGCGGTGGCCGTCCCGGCCACGCAACCTGCTGGTGTACGGGCCGCTGGCGCTCGTGGTGCCGCTGCTCCAGCTGGCGCTCTACGCGGTCGCCGGGCCGGGGGCGGTGACGGTGCTGGCGCTGCTGGTGGGGCTACCGCTGCCAGCTGTCGCGTTCATGCTGGGCTGGCTGGCGGTGGGGCGGATCTTCCGTCCGCGTCCGACCGACCGGGTGGA
Organism: Micromonospora sp. LA-10; assembly: GCF_051853095.1. NCBI lineage: Bacteria > Bacillati > Actinomycetota > Actinomycetes > Micromonosporales > Micromonosporaceae > Micromonospora > Micromonospora sp. LA-10. The sequence goes on along the minus strand of NZ_CP195710.1, from coordinate 4,035,111 downwards.
CCGCACGCCCCGGTTCGGCGCGCTGGTCTGTCTGATCCCGGCGGTGCTCACCGCCGCCGGCCTGCTGCTGGCCATGCTGCCGAGCTGACGACGGCCGCGCCTCCCGGGTGGGAGTACGCGGCCGTCGGTGGATTGCCGGGTCAGCGGGCCATGATCAGTGCCATCGCCTCGGCCCGGGACTTGGCGTCGTTCTGGAGGCCGCCGCGCACCGCCGAGGTGATCGTCTTCGCGCCGGACTTCTGGATGCCGCGCATCGCCATGCACATGTGCTCGCACTCCAGCACCACGATGACGCCGCGCGGGGCGAGGCTGGACATCAGCAGGTCGGCGATCTGCGAGGTGAGCCGCTCCTGCACCTGCGGTCGCCGGGCGAACACCTCGACCAGCCGGGCCAGCTTGGACAGGCCGGTGATCCGGCCGTCCGGGCCGGGGATGTAGCCGATGTGCGCGCTGCCCCGGAACGGCAGCAGGTGGTGCTCGCAGAGGCTCATCACGTCGATGTCCCGGACGAGCACCAGTTCCTCGTGGTTGGCCTCGAAGGTGGTACGCAGCACCTGCGCCGGGTCGACACGCAGGCCGGCGAAGAGCTCGGCGTACGCGCGGGCGACCCGGGCCGGGGTCTGCTGGAGGCCGTCGCGGTCCGGGTCCTCGCCGACCGCGATGAGGATCTCGCGGACAGCCTTCTCGATCCGGGCGAGGTCGACGCTCTCCTCCACCGGACCACCTGTCAGCTTGCCGCTGATCAGGCGCGCGGCCACGTAGTCGAGCGCGTCGTCGCCGTCGGGCTCGGTCGCGGAGACGGCCGACTCCCTGTGCGGGGAGCCGGCCGTCGTCGGATCGCTGTTCAGTGCATACCGTCCGAGTTGTTGCTGGCCCCGCCGACGGAGGCGCCGTCGGCCTGGGCCTGCGCCTTCAGCGCCTCCTTCTCGGCCGGCGTGAGCACGGGCGGCTCGGTGGAGGGCTGACGCTTGCCGAAGCCGTGGTACGGGGCCATCGGCGGGCGCTTGACGACCCGCGCGCAGATGCGGGCCATGTCGGCGGTGGAGAGCGTCTCCTTCTCCATCAGCTCCAGGACCATGTTGTCCAGGACGTCCCGGTATTCCACCAGGATCTCCCAGGCCTCGTCGTGGGCCAGCTCGATCAGCGCGCGCATCTCGCCGTCGATCTCGGCGGCCACCGAGTCGGAGTAGTCCCGCTCGTGGCCCATGTTGCGGCCGAGGAACGGCTCGTCGCCGCTGGTGCCGTACTTGATCGCACCGAGCTTGGAGCTCATGCCGTACTGCGTGATCATCGCGCGGGCCAGCTGGGTGGCCTTCTCGATGTCGTTGCCGGCGCCGGTGGTCGGCTCGTGGAAGACCAGCTCCTCGGCCGCCCGGCCACCCAGCGCGTACGCCAGGGTGTCGATCATCTCGGCCCGGGTCTGGGTGTACTTGTCCTCGGTCGGGAGGACGAGCGTGTGACCCAGCGAGCGACCCCGGGACAGGATGGTCACCTTGTGCACCGGCGCGGCGTGCGGCAGCGCCCAGGCGACCAGCGCGTGCCCACCCTCGTGGTACGCGGTGATCTTCTTCTCCTGGTCGCTCATCACCCGGGTCCGGCGCTGCGGACCGGCGATCACCCGGTCGATCGACTCCTCCAGGGAGTCGTTGGAGATCGCCCGCTGCTCCTTACGAGCGGTGAGCAGCGCGGCCTCGTTGATCACGTTGGCCAGGTCGGCGCCGCTGAAGCCCGGGGTACGCCGGGCGACCGCGTCGAGGTCGACGTCGGGCGTGAACGGCTTGCCCTTGGCGTGCACCCGCAGGATCGCCTTGCGGCCCTCCATGTCGGGGGCGTCGACCGGGATCTGCCTGTCGAACCGGCCCGGGCGCAGCAGCGCCGGGTCGAGGATGTCCGGCCGGTTGGTGGCGGCGATCAGGATGACGCCGCCCTTGGTGTCGAAGCCGTCCATCTCGACCAGCAGCTGGTTGAGCGTCTGCTCCCGCTCGTCGTGACCGCCGCCCATGCCGGCGCCACGGTGGCGGCCGACCGCGTCGATCTCGTCGACGAAGACGATCGCCGGGGCGTTCGACTTGGCCTGCTCGAACAGGTCGCGGACGCGGCTGGCGCCGACACCGACGAACATCTCGACGAAGTCGGAGCCGGAGATGGAGTAGAAGGGCACCCCGGCCTCGCCGGCCACCGCGCGGGCGAGCAGCGTCTTACCGGTTCCGGGCGGGCCGAACAGCAGCACGCCCTTCGGGATCTTGGCGCCGAGCGCCTGGTACTTCGCCGGGTTCTGCAGGAAGTCCTTGATCTCGTGCAGTTCCTCGACGGCCTCCTCGGCCCCGGCCACGTCGGCGAAGGTGGTCTTCGGCGTGTCCTTGGTGATCATCTTCGCCTTGGACTTGCCGAAGTTGAGCACCCGCGAGCCGCCACCCTGCATCTGCGACATGAAGAACAGCAGCAGGAGCACGAGAAGCGCGATAGGAAGCAGGTTGACCAGCAGGCTGACCCAGATGCTGTCCGACGACACCTTGGTGTCGACCGGGCCGGTGATCCGGTCCGCCGCCTCGGCCTCGCGGACCTGGTTCCAGACCTGGCCGCCGACCTCGTACGGGAACTGCGCCTCGATCTTGTCGGTGGTGGTGTCGTCGCCGAACTTGGCCTTGTCCTTCAGGTCGAGCTGGAGCGTCTGCTCCTTGTCCTGGAAGACGACCTTCTCGATGCCGCCCTTGTTGAGCTGGTCGAGCGCGACGGAAGTATCCACCCGGTGGTAGCTGGGACCAGCGGTGAACAGTTGACTGAGCACGACGGCGCCGAGGATGACCAGGATGATCCAGACCACCGGTCGGCGGAAGAAACGCGTACGTTCCATGCTGTTGTCGGGTGCCGAGGCGCCCGCATCCTCCTGATCGACGTCCTGACCGTCTGAATGGTGTCGCCGCCTTGAGCGGCGGCCGGGGCCGCCGTGCGGGCCGGCCCGACCCCCGGGGCACGCAAACTGCCGCACCACGGTCATTCGACGGTACACCGTACGCGCGACGAGTGAGCTTGCGAGCCCGGCACTTACGCGTAGGGCGAACCCGGGTTTGGGGCCGGCGTGGCGGGGAGCTCCGCACCCGGCCCACCCACACCGCACGGTCAGCGGTTCGAGGGGTCGGGCGTGGAGGGTGCCTCCACGTCACCGGCCCCTACCGTAGACCGAAAGGCTGAGAGCCCGCTGAATGTCCGCTGACGAAGGGCTCGGCGGGGCTCACGCCCGGGCGTACACCTCGGGCTTGAGCACCCCGACGTAGGGCACCTCGCGGTAGCGCTCGCCGAAGTCGAGGCCGTAGCCCACCACGAACTCGGTCGGGATGTCGAATCCGACGTACTTGACCGGAACCTGCACCTTGACCGCGTCCGGCTTGCGGAACAGCGCGACCACCTCGACGCTGGCCGCGGAGCGCGACTCCAGGTAACGCAGCAGCCAGGAGAGGGTCAGGCCGGAGTCGACGATGTCCTCGACCACCACGACGTGCCGGCCGGCGATGTCCCGGTCCAGGTCCTTGAGGATGCGGACCACGCCGGACGAGGTGGTGCCCTGGCCGTAGGAGGAGACGGCCATGAACTCCAGCTCGGCGGGCGGGCCCTGGCGGCCCAGCGCGCGGGCGAAGTCGGCCATGAACATGACCGCGCCCTTCAGCACACAGACGAGCAGGAGGCCGTCCTCGACGTGCGCGTAGTCCGCCGAGACCTGCTTGGCCAGCTCCGCGGTCTTGTCGCGGATCTGGGCCTCCGAGATGATCACGTGGTCGATGTCGGCGTCGTACCAGGAGCCGTCAGCCATGCTCCTAGCCTGCCGTACGCCCCACGGCCGCCGTCGGCGGGGCCGCCCCTTTTGGCGCGGTCCCGCCGGGGATTTTCGGCGCGATCTGAACAAATCACCTCAGCAGGTACGGGAGCGCCAGCGCTGCCCGTCCTCGCTCGGCTTCCAGTCGGCCGAGTCGCGGGTGTCGGCGGTGAGCCCCAAGGCGCTGGCACCGACGAGGAGGAGCAGGAAGAGCAGGAACAACAGAACGGTCATGGCGGCGCTCGCTTTCGCATGGTTGAGACCTTTTTCGCCGCCGGTGCGCACCGGACACCATTGATTCTGCGAGCCATCGACCGATGGGGACAGTGGCAGGAATGTCATTGGGCATCGATTTCCTGCCACCTGTCGGGTTACCCTCGTCACATGCTCCGCTCGGTTGCCGTCATCGTCATGGACGAGGTCGCCGCGTTCGAGCTCGGCGTGCTCGCCGAGGTCTTCGGCACCGACCGCACCGCCGACGGCTTCCCCAGCTACCGGTTCGACGTCTGCACCGCCGACGGCAGCCCCGCCCGCAGCCGCTCCGGTTTCCTGCTCACCCCCACCGCCGACCTCACAGTGGTCGACGACGCCGACCTGGTGGCGGTGCCCGCACACGCCGACGGCACACCGATACCCGAACCGGTCCTCGCCGCGCTGCGCCGCGCCGCCGACCGGGGCGCCTGGCTGCTCAGCGTCTGCGCCGGCGCGTTCGTCCTCGGCGAGGCCGGCGTGCTCGACGGACGCGACTGCACCACCCACTGGCGGTACACCGACGAGCTCCAGCGGCGCTTCCCGGCCGCCAAGGTGCAGTGCGACTCGCTCTACGTGCAGGACGGCCGACTGCTCACCAGCGCCGGCACCGCCGCCGGCATCGACGCCTGCCTGCACCTCGTACGCCAAGAGCACGGCTCGGCAGTGGCGACCCGGCTGGCCCGCCGGATGGTCGTCCCGCCGCACCGCGACGGCGGCCAGTCACAGTACGTCGAGGCGCCGATCCCCAAGGCGCCCGAGGCGCCCACCCTGGAACCCGTGCTCGAGTGGCTGATGGGGCACCTCCGCCGCCCGGTGACAGTGGACGAGCTGGCCGCGCGCGCCGGAATGGCCCCGCGCACGTTCGCCCGGCGGTTCCGCGCCGAGACCGGCACCACCCCGCACGACTGGGTGACCAACCAGCGGGTGCTGCTGGCGCGACACCTGCTGGAGGACACCACGCTGAGCGTGGAGGGCGTCGCCGAGCAGGCCGGTTTCGGCGACGCGGCGGCGCTGCGGCACCACTTCACCCGCCGGGTCGGCACCACCCCGCTCGCCTACCGCACCACCTTCCGCGAACGCACAACCGCCTGACTCTCCCCGCTCCCCCGCCTCGCCAGGACCGCCCACTCCGCCCTGGTCACCCCAGCCCACCCCAGCCCAGCCCGGCCCGGCCCAGCCCGGCCGTGACGATCATGAGGTTGACCGTGAATTCCGTCCCTTTCCTCCCGGCCAACCTCATGATCACCGCCCCGGCAAGCCCACTCGCCCGCCCTCGCAACCGTGATCAAGGAGTTTGCGGGCTGCCGGAGGCGTGAGGTGGACACAAAGTCCTTGATCACCACCAGGCGCGCGGGGCGAGGCGGGAGGAGCGAGACGGGGCGCGGCGCCACATCGCCGGAGTGGCGGTATCAGGGCGTGGTTGATGCCGCCACCTCGCCGAAGTGGCGGCGCGAACCAGCCAAATCACCGCTCAGGTGGCTGGCGCGGCGCGCGCGAACCGGCTGGATCAGCGGTCAGGGCAGGAGGTGACCGGCGTGGCGGCGTACCTGGTGGCCGCCGGGGAGGTGCACCGGGCCCTGTCCCCGCCAGGCCGTGACCAGGGCATCCAGCGCTGCCACGTGATTGTGGGACAGCGCGGCCGGCGCCGCGCCCAGCTCGCGGGCCCAGGTGTGCAACACCCGCGTACGCACGGCGGCCGGCAACTCGGCGAGCCCGGCTACGGACAGCCCGCCACCGTCGGTCCGAACGTCGGCGAGCGCGGTGTCGGCGAGCGCGTCGAGGGCGGCGTTGTCGGCCGCGAGCAGTCCGGCGGTACGGGCCAGGTTCGCCACCACCCCCGGCCCGAGCGCGTCGACGAGTGCCGGCAGCGCGTCGGACCGGACCCGGGCCCGGGCGTACGCGGGATCGGCGTTGTGCGGGTCCGCCCACGGGTCGAGCCCGAGCGCGGCACAGGCGGCCCGGGTGTCGGCACGTGGGATGTCGAGCAGTGGGCGCAACAGGGGTACCCCGTCGACGTCGCGCCGCTCCGGCATGCCGGACAGCCCTCGCGGTCCGGCGCCCCGGGCCAGCGCCAGCAGGACGGTCTCGGCCTGGTCGTCGCGCGTGTGCCCGAGCAGCACCCCGGCCGCGTGGTGCCGGTGGGCCGCCGCGACCAGCGCCTCGTACCGGGCCTCGCGGGCGGCCGCCTCGGGGCCGCCGGGCCGGCCGTCCACGCGTACCGGAAGCACCTCGACCGGGTCGAGCCCGGCCGCGCGGGCCCAGGCGGCGACCGCCTCGGCCTGCTCGGTGGACCCGGGTTGCAGACCGTGGTCGACGGTCACCAGGCCCGCCGGGCGGCCGAGGCGGGGGGCCACGAACGCGGTGGCGGCGGCGAGCGCGAGCGAGTCCGCGCCGCCGGAACAGGCCACCAGCACCGGGCTGGCGCCGGGCAGGCCGGTCAGCATCCGGCGTACGGCGAGCCGCACAGCCGCGACGGCGGGAGCGGGCGACGGAGAGCGGCGCGATCGAGCGCCGGAATCAGCCCCGCCAGGGCGACCCACCAAGCCGACCGGATCAGCCGAGCCCAGCGGATCAACCGAACCGGCGGGACCGCCCGGCACGACCGAGCCGACCGAGCCGACCGAGCCGACCGAGCTGACCGAGCTGAGCGAACCAGCCGAGGCCGGACCAGCCGAGCTGAGCGAACCAGCCGAGGCCGGACCAGCCGAGGCGACCGAACCAGCCGAACCGGGCGGGTCAGCCGACGGGCGGGGTGGCACCGGCGGGCCCGTGTACGCGGTTCACCCAGGCGTCCGGGTCGCCCAGCTCGTCCAGGCGCGGCAGCGTCAGCGGGGACGAGAAGATCTTGTTGAAGCCCGGCATCCCCACCCGGTCGACCACACCGTGCACGAACTTGCGGCCCTCCGCGTACTGGCGCATCTTGACCTCGATGCCGAGCAGCCGCCGGATCGCCTTCTCCAGCGGGTTGCCGGTTTCGCGGCGGCGGTTGAACGCCGCCCGGATCGAATCGACGCTGGGGATGACCTGCGGGCCCACGCCGTCCATCACGAACTCGGCGTGCCCCTCCAGCAGCGTCATCAGCGCGGTCAGCCGGTCCAGCACGGCGCGCTGGGCCGGGGTCTGCACGATGTCCAGCACGCTGGCCCGGCTCTCCGGGTCCTTGATCGCGTCGGACAGCGTCGCCACACCGCGGCGCAGTCGCTCCAGCAGGTGCTCGCCGCCCTGGGAGGCGTCCACGAACGCCTGCACCTCGCCGAGGAAGTACGCGCGCATCCACGGCACGGCGGTGAACTGGGTGCGGTGGGTGACCTCGTGCAGGCACACCCAGAGCCGGAAGTCGCGGGAGTTCGCGCCGAGTTTCCGCTCGACCTCGAGGATGTTCGGGGCCACCAGCAGCAGCTGGCCGGGGTCACCGGCGAAGACTTCGTACTGGCCGAGCACGCGGCCGCTCAGGTACGCCAGCACGGTGCCGGCCTGCACACCCGTCACGCGGGAGCCGATCGCCTCGGTGAGCGCGCCCGGCCGCTTGTCGCCAGAGAGGCGCTCGACGAGCGGGGACACCACCTCACGCAGCCCGGCGATGTTCGCCGCGGCCCAGTCGCGGCGGTCGACCACGCGTACCGGCGGGTGGGCGACCTGCGCGCGCAGGCCGGTGTAGTCGGCGACATGCCCGGCCGCCTCGTCGGTCAGCCGACGCAGGTCGCCGACGACGTCGGTGGCCTCGGCGTACGACACCCGAGGGCCCGACTTGCTCAGCGCCCCCGCTGTCGCGGCGGCCAGATCCCAGTCCACGAACTGCGCCATGAACCCACCGTACCCGCGCCGGAACACCCCTACCCGGGCTCGCGCCCGCCGATCGACGCCCGTCGGTCAGCGGCAGCCGCACCCGGCCAGCGCGGAGGTGATCCGGTCCAGGGCGGCCCGGGTCTCGTCCAGCGAGCCCTGGGTCCGGTCGGTGAGCACGGCGAACGTGAGGAGTCGGCCGTCGGCGGTGGTGACCGTGCCGGCGATGGCGTTGACCCCGCTGAGCGTGCCGGTCTTGGCCCGCACCACGCCCGCGCCGGCGCTTGTCGCCGCCGCCCGGTAGCGCTCGTCGAGCGTGCCGGACCAGCCGCCGACCGGCAGGCCGCCGAAGATCGCGGCGAGTTCGGGGTGGCTGCCGTTGCCGGCGAGTGTGATCAGGTCGGTGAGCAGCGAGGGGCTGATCCGGTTGGTGCGGGACAGGCCACTGCCGTCGGCCAGGCTGATCTCGCCGGCCGGCAGGCCCAGTTCGCCGAGCACCTGGCCGGTGGCCGCGGCGCCGCCGACGAACGAGCCGGGCTTGCCCTTGGCGAGCGCCACCTGGCGGGCCATCGCCTCGGCGATCACGTTGTCGCTGTCGCTGATCATGATGTCGACCAGCCGGATCATCGGCAGCGACTCGACGGTGCCCAGTTCGGCGCCGGGGGCCGTACCGGTGGCGCCGGACGCGGCCGGCGCGGCGCCCCGGGTCACCTGGGCGGCGCCGCCGGTGAGCCCGAGCAGCTTGGCGAACTGCCGGCCGGCGGTCAGGTCGGGCTGGGGCACCCGTTCGGCGGCGTGGTTGGTCTGCTCGGCGGTGCGCCGCGCCTCCGCCGGGTTCTTCCGGGCCCCGTCGGTCATCAGCGCGGTGATCGCCGCGCCGAACCCGCCGGTGGGGATGTCCGAGTCCCAGCCGGGCTCGAAGACCGGGCCGGTGAACAGCGACGAGTCGACGATCACCTTGGTCGGCGCGGTGCCGCCGAGCGCGTTGCGCACCTGGGCGGCGAGGTCGTCCAGCCGGGCCGCGCCCGGGTAGAAGCCGTCCTTGTCCACGGCGAGCGTGGGGTCACCGCCGCCGACCAGGACCACCTCGCCCGGGTTCGCGCCGGCCACCGCCTTCGTCGGGATCCGGTAGGCCGGGCCGCGCGCCGCGAGCACCGCCACGCCGGTCGCCAGCTTGGTCACCGAGGCGGGCACTGTGGGGGTGTCCTGGCCGCTGCCGTAGAGCGCCTGGCCGGTGCTCACGTCGGCCACCGACAGGTGCACCCGGTCGCCGAGCGGAGCGGCGCGTACCAGCGGATCCAGTGCGGCGCGGATCCCGGCCTCGGTGGGCAGCGGGGCGTTGCCGTCCGGCCCGGCCAGCACGGCCGGCGGGGTCGGTTCGGGCGGTGCGGCGACCGCCGTACCCGAAGAATTGTCGTCGCCCAGCCAGCCCGCGACCGGACCGGGCCGGAACACGGCCAGCCCGGCGACCGCCAGGGCCAGCACGAGTACGCACGCGAGCGCCGCGACCAGCCGGGAGCGGCGGCGCGGTGCGGCCGGGGGCGGGGAGAGCGGGGGCGGCGCGGCGCCGGCCGGCGGGACCGGCGGGCTCACCGGGATCGGACCCGGCGCGCCGGGCCAGCTCACCGGCGCCGCGGGATCGTGCGCCCGGCCGACGCGGGCCGACCCGGCGGCGGGGCCGTCGTGCGGCTGCCCGAAGCGCGAGGCGTCGTGCGGCGGACCGAAACGACCCTGGCCGGGCCCGTCGTGCGGGCGGCCTACGGAGGCGGAGCCGGTGGCCGGAGCCGGACGGTGGGGGACGTTCGCGCCCGGGACGGACACCCGGCCGGTGGCGCCACCGGAACCGGGACCCCCGGAACCGGACCCGTCAACCCTCTCGGGGCGGTAGTGTGAATCTTCCCTCCCCACGGCCCCCTCCTCCCCGCTCGAAATCGCCTTGGGCGACACTACTTCGGTCCGAACACTATGCGGCGGCCGAGGCCGACGGGGGGCGTTCCCCCCGCGCCGGGGGTGAGCCGCTGGTTTCCGTTAGCCAGCGTGGGCAAACGAGGGAGCGTGGAAGATGGATTTCGACGTCACGGTTGAGATCCCCAAGGGTCACCGCAACAAGTACGAGGTAGACCACGCGACCGGCCGTATCCGGCTGGACCGTACCCTCTTCACCTCCACGCAGTACCCGGCCGACTACGGCTTCATCGAGGGCACCCTCGGCGAGGACGGCGACCCGCTGGACGCGCTGGTGCTGGTGCCCGAGCCGACCTTCCCCGGCTGCCTGATCCGCTGCCGCACCATCGGCATGTTCCGGATGACTGACGAGAAGGGCGGCGACGACAAGGTCCTCTGCGTGCCCTACGAGGACCCGCGCCAGGAGCACCTGCGCGACATCCACCACCTGGGCGAGTTCGACCGGCTGGAGATCCAGCACTTCTTCGAGGTCTACAAGGACCTGGAGCCGGGCAAGTCGGTCGAGGGCGCGACCTGGGTCGGCCGGGTCGAGGCCGAGGCGGAGATCGCCAACTCGTACCGGCGGGCCAAGGAGGCCGAGGAGCGCGGCGAGACGCTGCACTGACACCCACACTTTCGCCGGAGGCCCGGGTCGCTACGCGCGACCCGGGCCTCCGCGTGCCTCAGGCGAGCAGGTCGCGGGCCCGGTCGTAGAGGCCCAGCACCGCGCAGGCCACCGGCACGACCGCGACCACCAGCGCGGTGTCGGTCAGGTCGGCCAGCCGCCCGAGGTACGGGGAGACCGGTCGCCGGGCGTACGTGGCGCCCGCGCTGACCGCCGCCAGGGCCAGCGCCAGCCCGCCCACGGCCAGCGCGAACCGGCCGCCCGGACCGGCGCGTTCGGCCAGCACCGCCCCGAGCAGGGCGTACCCGGCCAGCCCGGCGACGATCGCGGGCACCCGGTGGCGTACCGCCACGAAGAGCCGGGAGCGCAGCAGCAGCACCCCGGCTGCGACGGCGGCCAGCAGCAACCCGGCGGTCCGGCCGGCGGCGACGAGCACCGCCACGGCGGCGACGGCGAGCAGCGCGTGGCCGAGCAGCATTCCGGTCAGCACCTCCTCGGCGCGGGCTACCGCGGCGTGCACCCGGCCCCGGTCCGGCAGGTCCCGGGCGCCGGCCGGGCTGGGCAGGGTGAGCGGCGGCAGCGGCAACTTCCCGACCCGGATGGCCAGCAACGGCAGCCCGCCGAGCGCGAACACCAGCACGGCGAGCAGGACGGCGGCGGCCCCGGCCGGGTCGAGCAGCAGTCCGCCGAGCGCGGACGCCACGCCGGTCACGCTCACTGTCACACCGGCCACGAAGACCCGGGACCGGCTGGCCACGCCGAGCAGCCCGAGCACCGCCACCAGCAGCAGCGCCACCGAGCCGACGAGCAGTTCTGGGGCGCCCACCCAGCGCAGGCCGGGGATCGGGCCGACCGGATCGCCGGAGGCGACGGCGAGCGCGCCGGCCGTCGCCGCCCAGGGCAGCGCGTACCCGCCGAGGGTGGTGCCGACGGCGCCGTCCCCGTACGCCCGGGAGGCCGCGGTGGCGGTGAGCACCAGGATCAGGGCGACCGCGGCGGCGACCGGCCAGCCGCGCTCGCCCGGACCGGCCGCGACCACGGCGACCAGCCCGACGGCCAGGGGTACGGCGGCGCCGCCCAGCGCGGCGGCCCGGGTGGCGCGGGCCGACCAGGCGGCGCCCCGGCGCCGGGCCCCGTCGACGATCGCCTCGACCACGTCGTCGTACTCCAGCTCCGGCCACTCGGCACGGGCCGGTACCAGGTGCAGCACCTCGCCGTCGCGGACGCCCTGCGGCAGCAGCGCCTGCGCGGTGGCGAGCACCCCGCCGTCGGTCCGGCGCAGCACCCACCCGCCGTGCCGTTCACCGTCGTCGGCCAGCCCTTCCCCGGCGTGCCGGAGCACCTCGGGCAGCAGCTCGGCCAGGGGGACCTGCTCCGGCAGGGCCACGTCGACCCGCCGCCGGGGCGCGCTGATGGTGACCCGGGCGAGCCCGCTTGTCATCGAGGCATCTCCATATCGAGCGGGAACAGTGGGCTGACGGACGAGAGGACTTTACCTACGATGAGCCAGGCTCGGGTTACCCAGAGCCACTTTGGGGAGGGTGAGTGTCCACTGTCGTCATCAAGCGGCCGCCACGCCGCCCGGCGCCGGAGATCCCGGTCGGCGAACTGCCGGTCGAGGCGCCGCCGGAGATCCCGGTGGCGACCGGCGGGCGCTGGCAGCAGGCGCTGATGGTGCTGCCGATGCTCGGCGGGACGGTGGCCATGGCGATGATGTTCGGCCGGGGCGGCGGGGCCTACTCGTACGTGGTGGGCGGCATGTTCGGCCTCTCCTCGCTGGCGATGCTGGTGACCACCTGGGGCAGCGCCGGGCCGAAGAAGTCCGAGCTGATGGCCGCCCGCCGGGAGTACCTGCGGCACCTGGCCACGCTGCGCCGCCGGGTGCGGGAGACCGCGGGCGCGCAGCGGGCCGGGCTGTCCTACCGCCACCCCGACCCGGGGCGGCTCTGGTCCACCGTCGACAGCCACCGGGTCTGGGAGCGGCGGCCCGGCGACGCGGACTTCGCCGTGGTCCGGGTCGGTGTCGGGCCGCAGACGCTCGCCACCCCGTTGGTCCCGCCGGTCACCCGCCCGCTGGAGGAGCTGGAGCCGATGACGGCCGGGGCGCTGCGGCGCTTCCTGGACGCGTACTCGGTCGTGCCGGACCTGCCGGTGGCGCTGTCGCTGCGCAGCTTCGCCCGGGTCTTCGTGCGTGGCCCGGCCGGCCCGGTACGCGGCGCCGGATCGCCCGCCGCGCAGGCGCTGGCCCGCGCGGTGCTCACCCAGCTCGCGGTCTTTCACGCCCCGGACGAGCTGCTGATCGCGGTCTGCTCCGGGCCGGAACGCCGGGCCGCGTGGGAGTGGGTCAAGTGGCTGCCGCACGCCCACCACCCGAGTCGTACCGACGCGCTCGGCCCGGTGCGGCTGGTCACCAGCTCCGCCGCCGACCTGGAGCGGCTGCTCCACGACGTACTCGGCGCCCGGTCCCGGTTCAGTCCGCACGGCGTGGCCACGGACGGGCCGCACGTCGTGGTGGTGCTCGACGGCGGCGACCTGACCGGGGCCACCGACCTGGCCGGCGACGGCGGCATCGACGCGGTCACCGTGCTCGACCTGGACACGCCGCCGCCCCGGCTGCTCGACCGGTACGCGCTCCTGCTCGACCTGGTCGACGGCCGGTTGCACTCGCACTCCGCCGAGGGGCACGCCGAGGTGGGCGCCGCCGACGCGCTGGCCGCCGCCGACGCCGAGGCGGTGGCCCGCCGGCTCGCGCCGCTGCGGCTCGCCGGCACGGTACGCGGACCGGACGCGCCGCCGGGCGCCGAACCCGGGCTGCCGGAGCTGCTCGGGCTCGGCGACCCGGACGGCTTCACCGCCGAGCAGGGCTGGGCGCCCCGGGCCGCGCGGGACCGGCTGCGGGTGCCGATCGGGGTGGGCGCCGACGGCGGGGCGATCGACCTCGACCTGAAGGAGTCGGCGCAGGACGGCATGGGCCCGCACGGCCTGCTGATCGGCGCGACCGGCTCGGGCAAGTCGGAGCTGCTGCGCACGCTCGTACTCGGCCTGGCCGCCACGCACAGCTCGGAGCAGCTCAACTTCGTGCTCGTCGACTTCAAGGGTGGCGCCACGTTCGCGCCGTTCGAGCGGCTGCCGCACACCGCCGCCGTGATCACCAACCTGGCCGACGCGCTGCCGCTGGTGGACCGGATGGTGGACGCGATAAACGGTGAGCTGATGCGCCGGCAGGAGCTGCTGCGCCGGGCGGGCAACTTCGCGAGCGTGCGCGACTACGAGCGGGCCCGGGCGGCCGGCTCCCCGCTGGCCCCGCTGCCGTCACTGCTGCTGATCTGCGACGAGTTCTCCGAGCTGCTGTCGGCCAAGCCCGACTTCATCGACCTGTTCGTGCAGATCGGCCGCCTGGGCCGGTCGCTCGGGGTGCACCTGCTGCTGGCCAGCCAGCGGCTGGAGGAGGGACGGTTGCGCGGGCTGGACACGCACCTGTCGTACCGGATCGGGTTGCGCACGTTCTCAGCGCTGGAGTCCCGGACGGTGCTCGGCGTGCCGGACGCGCACGAGCTGCCGCGCAGCCCGGGGCACGGCTACCTGCGTTCCGGCACCGACCCGCTGGTGCGGTTCAAGGCCGCCTACGTCTCCGGCACGGTCCGCCGCCGCGGCGGGCCGGCGGGCGCGTCCGGCGCCGGTGAGGCACGGGTGCTGGCCTTCTCCACCCATCTGGTGCCGGTGCCCGAGCCGGCCACGCCCGCCGCCCTGCCCGCCGAGGACGACAGCGGCGAGACGCTGCTCGACCTGCTGGTGGACCGGCTGGCCGGGCAGGGCCCGCCGGCGCACCAGGTGTGGCTGCCCCCGCTGGACGCCTCGCCCGCCCTGGACGAACTGCTCGGTCCGGTCGGCGTCGACCCGGTACGCGGGCTCACCGTTGCCAACCCGGAGCTGCACGGGGCGCTCCAGGTGCCGGTGGCGGTGGTGGACAAGCCGTTCGAGCAGCGGCGCGACCTGCTCTGGCTGGCGCTGGACGGCGCGGCCGGGCACGTCGCGGTGGTCGGCACCACCCGCAGCGGCAGGTCCGGCCTGCTGCGCACGCTGGTCTGCGCGCTCGCGCTCACCCACACTCCGGCCGAGGTGCAGGTCTACTGTCTCGACTTCGGCAGCGGGACGCTCGGCGCGCTGCGCGACCTGCCCCACGTGGGCGGTGTCAGCGGGCGCTCCGACGGCACCTCGGTGCGCCGTACGGTCGGCGAGGTCGCCGGCCTGCTCGCCGAGCGGGAGCGGCGCTTCGCCGAGGCGGGCGTGGAGTCGATGGCCGCGTGGCGACGGCGCCGGGCGGCGGGCGCCACCGACGCCTTCGGCGACGTGTTCCTGGTCGTGGACGGCTGGAACACGTTGCGGGGTGAGTACGAGGATCTGGAACCGCTCGTCACCGAGCTCGCCACCCGGGGCCTGGCGTACGGGGTGCACGTGGTGGCGAGCGCGCTGCGCTGGTCGGACTTCCGCCCGGCGATCCGCGACCTGTTCGGCTCCCGGCTGGAGTTGCGCCTGGGCGACCCGGCCGACTCGGTGGTGGTCAAGCGCGCGCTGGCGGCGACAGTGCCGGAGGAGCGGCCGGGGCGGGGCATCACCGCCGGCGGGTTGCACTTCCTCACCGCCGTGCCCCAAGTGGACGCGCTGGGCGGCGAGACAGCCGATCTGGTGAAGGCGGTCGCCGGGGCGTGGACCGGTCCGGTGGCGCCCCGGATACGCCTGCTGCCGCCGGTGCTGCCCTACGCCGAGCTGGACCAGAGCGCGACGACCGGGCTGGCGTTCCCGATCGGCGTGGCGGAGGCGGACCTCGCCCCGGTGGTGCTGGACTTCGCGACCGAGCCGAACTTCGTGGTCTTCGGCGACGCCGAGTGCGGCAAGTCGTCGTTCCTGCGCGCGCTCGCCACGTCGATCGTGCGCCGGTTCAGCCCGGAGCAGGCCCGGGTGATCCTGGTGGACTACCGGCGCAGTCTGATGGGCACGATCGAGTCCGCGCACCTGATCGGATACGGCACGGCGGCGCCGCACACCGCCGAGCTGATCGAGTCGGCCGCCGGCTACCTGGCAGGGCGCCAGCCCGGGCCGGAGGTGACCCCGGCCCAACTGCGCAGCCGGTCCTGGTGGAAGGGACCGGAGCTGTTCGTGCTGGTGGACGACTACGACCTGGTGGCCGGTGGGCCGACCAACCCGCTGCGCGCGCTGGAGGAGCACCTGCCGCACGCCCGGGACGTCGGGCTGCACCTGGTGCTGGCACGGCGGACCGGCGGGGCGGGACGGACCGCGTACGAGCCGATCGTGCAGCGGTTGCGGGAGTTGTCCACGGCCGGGCTGGTGATGTCGGGCGGCCCGGAGGAGGGCGCGCTCGTCGGTCAGGTCAAGGCCGGTCCGCTGCCGCCGGGCCGGGCCCGTCTCGTCACCCGTCGTGAGGGGGTGCGCCTGGTGCAGTTGGCGCATCTCCCGCCCGGGTGATCCGAGGCGCGGAGTTGGCCCGTGACGGCCGGGACAACCGGTAATCTCCGAGCAGCATGTGTCTGACGCGACGGAACGGCTGGGAAATGTGACAAGGGATCGGCAGGGCCTGCCCGGTGGGCCGCCCCGGCGTCTCGCCGGACGCGCGTTGCTCGCGGTCGCGTCGGCGCTGGTCGTCGTCGCCGGTCCGCTGACGCTGCCGGCACAGGCCGCGCCGTCCGTCCCGGTCGCCGCCCAGCAGCAGCAGGCGTCTCCCGACCGTGCGCTCCGCGGCGACCACGTCCGCGACGAGCAGTGGCAGCTGGAGAAGCTGCGGGCGAAGACCGCCTGGCGCACCTCGACCGGGCGTGGCGTGGTGGTCGCGGTGATCGATTCCGGTGTGGACGCGTCGCATCCCGACCTGGCCCGTCAGGTGCTGCCCGGTCTCGACCTGGTGGAACCCGACGGTTCGGACGGGCCCGATCCGGTGGGGCACGGCACCACTGTGGCCGGACTGATCGCCGGGCGGGCCGACGACGACCGGGGCGTGGTGGGGCTGGCGCCGGACGCCAAGATCCTCCCGGTCCGGGTGCTCGACGCCGAGAACCGCTACGACGACGCGCTCATCATCGCCAAGGCGGTGCGCTGGGCGGTGGACAACGGCGCCCAGGTGGTCAACCTGTCGCTCGGTGGCAGCAGCGACAGCGCGGCGCTGGCCGCGGCGCTCGACTACGCCTTCGCCCGGGACGTGGTGGTGGTCGCCTGCACCGGCAACCTGGCCACCTCGACGACCACCAAGGTCTGGTACCCGGCCCGGGAGCCCGGCGTGCTGGCGGTCGCCGGGCTGGAACGCTCCGGCGAGAACCTCTGGTCCGGCTCGATCACCGGCCACGAGACGGTCCTCAGCGCACCGGCCACCGCGCTGTACGGCGCGCGGCCGGAGGGCGGCTACTGGCGGGTGCAGGGGACGAGCTTCGCCGCGCCGCTCGTGGCCGCCACTGCCGCCCTGGTCCGCTCGCGGTACCCGAAGATGTCCGCCGGCGACGTGGTCAACCGGCTGATCAGCACGGCCCGGGACCTGGGCCCGACCGGACGCGACGACCGGTTCGGCTACGGCCTGGTGGACCCGGTGGCGGCGCTCACCGCCGACGTACCGTCGGTGGGTCACAACCCGCTGGACGACAACGACTCCCCCGGCGTGGTGGGCTTCGGGCCGGCTCCGGGCGACGGGCGGGACACCCGGGCCGCGGCGGCCGGCCGCGGCGGCGACCCTCTGGGGCGTGCGCCGGAGGGCTGGTCGGCGCTGCCGGCGGGGCAGACAGTCGTCGGCGCCCCGGAGCGGCTCTGGAGCGGCCTGGCCCTGTTCGTCGCCCTGATCACCGGCAGCGCGCTGATGGTGCGCCGGTTCCGGCAGGTCCGTCGCTGACGAACATGACGGTCTGACCGGGCCCTTCCCTGGGTAGGGAAGCCCCATGGACACCACCGGGGCGACTGTCACGCGGCGCCGGTCGTGGCGGGGCCGCCGCCTCGACCCGGAGCACTCACTGGGTCTGCGGCTCTCCGTGGCGACCGCCGCCGCGTTCCTGGTGCTGATCCCGTTCGCCCTGCTCGCGCTGCTGGTGCTCGGCGCCTGGCCGCCGCTGCTGCGGCTGGACGCCTCGATCACCGACGCGTTCCACGGGTACGCGCAGGACCACCCCGCCTGGGTCGGCGTGATGACGGTCTGGACGCACCTGTTCGGGCCCGGCCCGCTGCGGGTGGCCGCCGCGGTGGTGGCGGTGTGGCTGTTCCGGCGCGGCGCGTCCCGGCTCGCGGCCTGGGTGGTGGTCACCATGATCGCCGGTGGGCTGCTCGGCGCGTTGCTCAAGCTCCTGGTCGGGCGGGACCGGCCGGATCTGCTCGAACCGGTGGCCCGGGCGGCCGGTTACTCCTTCCCGTCCGGTCACGCGCTCAACGCGGCGCTGGCGGCCGGGGTGCTGTTGCTGGTGTTCCTGCCGTACGCCCGGGACAGCCGCGCCGGCCGGATCACGCTGTGGGCCGCCGCGCTGCTGGTCACTGTGGTGACCGGGCTCAGCCGGATCGCGCTGGGCGTGCACTGGACCAGCGACGTCGTGGGTGGCTGGGTGCTCGGGACGGCCGTGGTGGCCGCCACCTCGGCCGGGTTCGTCACCTGGCGTACCGGGACCGGGCGGCCGTCCACCCGTCCGCTGCGGGAGGGAGCCGAGCCGGACCTGGCCGAGCCGGGCGCACCGGACGGCCGGGCGTAACCGGACCGGCGCCGGGGTACAGGCGAGCCCATGTCCGATGTCGTGATCCGAGTCACCCGGCGTGTCCTGCTGCCGCTGGTCCTGCTCTTCGCGCTGATGGTGGGCCTGGGTCTGCTGGTCACCCGGGTGCTGGCCCGCACCTGGCCGTTCACCGTGGAGGACACGGTCAACCGCGAGCTGGCCGGCGATCGCACGCCGGGCTGGAACGACGTCTCGCTCGTCTTCAGCACGCTCGCCAGCACCCAGATGATCGTCGTGGTCACCGTGCTGGCGGCGCTGGTGCTGCGGCTGGTGCTGCACCGCTGGCGGGAGCCGCTGTTCCTCTGCGCGGCGGTGACCGCGCAGGCGCTGATCTTCCTGTTCACCACGATGGTGATCGACCGGAACCGCCCGGCCGTCGAGCACATGGACGCCTCCCCGCCGACGTCCAGCTTCCCGTCCGGGCACACCTCGGCAGCCACCGCGCTCTACGTGGGTCTCGCGGTGCTGCTGGCGCTGCGGGCGCGCAGCACCCCCGTGAAGGTGGGCTGGTGGGCGCTGCTGGTGCTGGTGCCGGTGGGCGTGGCGCTCACCCGGATGTACCGGGGCATGCATCACCCGAGCGACGTGGTCGCCTCGTTCCTCAACGGCGGCGCCTGCGTGGCGATCATGGCGCGGACGGTGCTCGACCGCACGCTCACCTGGGGTCGCGCCCGGCTGCCGCTGTCCCGCTCCGGCGACGACGTGACAACGGCGGGAGCACCGGCGGGCGGCTGAGCGCCGCCGGCCGGGCTCAGGTGCACTCGCCGGTGGCGACTCCCCGGGTACGCTCCGCGCCCGCCAGCGCGACCGGTCGCGCCTCGGCCGCGGTCACCGCGAAGCCGGTGTTCGGGTCGTCGGCCGCCGCCGCGAAGATCACGCCGAGTACCAGCCCGTTCGAGGAGACGAGCGGGCCGCCGGAGTTGCCGCTGCGGACCAGCGCCCGGATCGTGTAGATCTCCCGGGTGACGTCCCCGGCCGAGTAGATGTCCGGACCGGTGATCCGGTCGACGTCCCGGATCCGGGCCGGCCGCGCGTCGTACGGGCCGTCGAGCGGGAAGCCGAGCACGATCGCGTCCGCCCCGGTGGCGGCCTGGCCGGCGGCGAAGCGCAGCGACGGGCCGGGCAGCCCGGGTACGTAGAGCACGGCGAGGTCCCGGTCCGGGTCGTAGACCACCACCTCGCCGTCGTACCGCTCGCCGCGCAGCTCCACCGCCACCGAGCGGGTGCCGGCGACCACGTGCGCGTTCGTCATCACCCGGTCGTCGGCGTACACGAAGCCGGAGCCCTCGATGCGGCGTGAGCAGCTCGGCGCGGAGCCGAGCACCTTCACCACCGACCGCCTGCTGTTCTGCACCACCTGCGAGTTGGCCAGCGCCGGGTCGGGCGGGGCGACCTGCCGGGCCCGGGTCGGCGCGAGGTCGCCGAACACGTCCGGGAAGCCGTTGGTGTCGACGGTGTCGCGCAGCGCGGTGGACAGATCCTGCGCCTTGTCCGGCAGCACCTGGTCGACGACGGTGAGCAGCGCGCTGTTGCGGACCGAGGAGGCCAGCCACGGCACCGAGGAGGAGCCGAGCGGCACGGCGACCAGCCAGGCCACCAGCATGACCGCGATGACCGAGATGAACGCGCCGCCGACGTCGTCGATCTTCCGCCCGGCCGGCCCGGTGATGGCCGCCCGCAGGTTGGAGCCGAGCCAGCCGGCCAGCGCCTGCCCGAGCACGGCGAGCCCGAAGATCGCCACCAGGGAGACCAGCACGCGTGTGCCACTCGCCGTGAACTGCTGGGCGATCAGCGGCCCGACCTGGAGGCCGAGCAGCGCGCCCAGGAAGAAGCCGGAGAACGACAGGGCCCCGATGACGAAACCCTGACGGTATCCGCTGATCGCGAACACGAGCATGAGCAGGAGAAGGACGAGATCCACGGCGGACACGCCCCAAGGGTACGGGCACGGGGCCCGTGCTCGGTTCAGCGCTCGCGGAACGTGACCCGAGGATGCGTACCGGTGATCAACGCACCGGAGTCTCGTCGGCCGGTTCGGTGCCCGCCGACGGCGCGGGTGTGGCGTCGACCGGCGGCAGCTCCACCACGCGCGAGCGCGGCCACGGCCGGGACCAGCCGCCCATCTCCAGCAACCGGTCGATCACGCCGGCGGTGAAGCCCCAGACCAACATGCCGCGTACGGAGAACGCCGGGCCGATCCAGCCGCTCGGATGGCGGACCCGCATCCGGTTGGCCGGGTCGACCAGCTCGGTGACCGGGAGCCGGGCCACGTGCGCGACCTCGGCCGGCTCGCGCGGGTGCACCGGGTGCGGGTCGTGCCACCAGGCGAGCACCGGGGTGACCACGAAGTCGCTGACCGGGATCCAGAGCCGGGGCAGCTCGGCCAGCACCGTGACGCTGCCGGGGTCGAGGCCGACCTCCTCGTTCGCCTCGCGCAACGCGGTGGCGCGGGCGTCGGCGTCCTCCGGGTCGGCGGCGCCGCCGGGAAACGCCGGCTGACCGGCGTGGTTGCGCAGCGTCGCGGCGCGCTGGAGGACCAGCACGTCCGGCCCGGCGTCCGGCTGCTCGCCGAGCAGCACCAGCACGGCGCTCTCCCGGCCGCCGTGCTCCGGCGTGACGATGCGGGTGAAGTCCTCCGCCCGTGCGGTGCCGAGCCGGCCCAGCAGCGGGTCGAACCACCCCGGCGGCCGTCGGGTCATACCTTCACCCCGAGGTGGCGCTCAAGCAGCGCGGCGAGGCGGGCGTCGTCGAGCGCGCCGGTGGCGTCGGTGTGCCGGATCCGTCCGTCGGCGTCGACGAGCACTGTGAGCGGGAACGCGTTGCGTTCCAGGGCGCGCTGGAACGCCTCGCCCTGGTCGAGCAGCATCGGGAAGCCGACGCCGTAGTCCTCGCCGATCGACTGCGCGCCGCCGCGGCTGTCCCGGCTGTTCACGCCGATCACCTGGAACCGGCCGTCGGCCCGCTCGCTGAGCCGCTGGAACGCGGGCAGCTCCTTGCGGCACGGCGGGCACCAGGACGCCCACACGTTGATCACGGCCGGGCCCTTGACGTCGCGCAGCTTCACCGGCGCGCCG
Source organism: Micromonospora sp. LA-10 (assembly GCF_051853095.1). Classification (NCBI taxonomy): domain Bacteria; kingdom Bacillati; phylum Actinomycetota; class Actinomycetes; order Micromonosporales; family Micromonosporaceae; genus Micromonospora; species Micromonospora sp. LA-10. The sequence continues at coordinate 4,013,871 of NZ_CP195710.1, read as the reverse complement.
CCGGTGAAGCAGTTGAGCGTCAGGTCGGGCAGCTGAGCGCCGGCCTTACCGGCGGGCGCCGGGGACGCCGAGGTGGGCGCGACGGTCAACGGGGCGCAGTCGGCGAACGGCGAGGGACGCTCGGCCCGGGCGGCCGGCGCCGGACGTTCCGGTTCTTCGGCCGTTGCGGTGCAGCCCGCCGCCGCGAGCAGCAGCGGAACGAGCAGGTACGCGAGGCGACGCGTCATGGCACGTCCGCCGCGGCGGCCTGCTGCGGCACGAGGTCGGGGTCGAGGCCGACTGCTACCGCCAGGTCACGGGCCCGGGGGCCCTTGAGCAGCTTGGCCGCGGCGGCCGGCTCGGTCGGCCCGGTGCCGTACGCGGGGCAGAGCTTCGCCAGCGTGCACGCGCCGCAGGCGGGCTTGCGGGCGTGACAGACCCGGCGGCCGTGGAAGATGACCCGGTGCGACAGCATCGTCCAGTCGCGCTTCGGGTAGAGCGCGCCGATCGCGTGCTCGATCTTCACCGGGTCGGTCTCGGTGGTGAGCGCCCACCGCTGCACCAGCCGCTGGAAGTGCGTGTCGACGGTGATGCCGGGGACGCCGAACGCGTTGCCGAGGATGACGTTGGCGGTCTTGCGGCCGATCCCGGGCAGGGTCACCAGGTCGTCGAGCCGGCCGGGCACCTCGCCGTCGTACCGCTCGCAGAGCGCCCGGCCGAGGTTGATCAGGGAGCTGGTCTTGTTGCGGTAGAACCCGGTGGGCCGGATCAGCTCCTCCAGCTCGGCGCGGTCCGCCCCGGCGTAGTCGGCGGCGCTGCGGTAGCGGGCGAACAGCTTCGGCGTGACCTCGTTGACCTTCTTGTCGGTGCACTGGGCGGACAGGATCGTCGCGACCGCCAGCTCCAACGCGTTGGAGTGGTCGAGTTCACAGTGCGCGTCGGGGTGCGTCTCGGTCAGCACTCGGCCGATGCGCCGGGCGCGGCGCGTACGACCGAGGTCGGTCTCGGGGGAGCGCGTGGTCACGTGGGCCAGCCTACGTCGCGGGGCCGACGCTCCGGCCGCGCGGCGCGGTGGTCGTGCGCTCAGCCACCCGCCGGTACGGTGATCCTGCCGGTCGCGTCGAGCTTCGCGCCGGTGTCCGGGAAGTCGGCCCGGTTCAGCTCGCGGATCAGCCCGAGGCCGCGGTTCTGCCGGTCGACCGACGGACGTCCCACGCCGTTCATCACCGTCGAGGTGAACGTGCCGCCGACGAACTTCCCCTCGGCGGTGAGCGACACCTTGAGCACGCCGCCCCAGCCGAGCCGCCCGGAGCTGTTCAGCGACTTCCCGCCGCCAGCGAAGTTGCCCAGGCTGTACGCGATCAGCCGCCCCTTGTAGAACTCCATCCCGCGCAGCACGTGCGGGCCGTGGCCGATGACCAGGTCGGCGCCGGCGTCGATGACGGTGCGGGAGAAGCGGATCGGGTCGCCCCGGTTCTCGCCGAAGAACATCTCGGTGCCCGGCTTCACCCGGGTCTTGTCCGACCCCTCGGCGCCCATGTGCACCTGCACCACGACGATCTGGGCCGCCTCCTTGGCCATCTCGATCACCTGCTTGGCGGCGCCGAGGTCGACCAGGCTGTTCGACCAGGGGTACGACGAGAAGCCCACCACGGCGACCTTGACGCCCTTGACGTCCACCACGGTGATCTCGCCGGGCGCGCCGGTGTGCTTGAGGCCGTGCGCCTCCAGCGCCGACTGGGTGTTCTCGTAGCCCTGCCGCCCGTAGTCGTAGCCGTGGTTGTTGGCCTGGTTGAGCAGCTGGAAACCGGCCGAGCGCAGGTGCGCGGCGTAGCCGGGGGGCGCCCGGAACTGGTAGCAGTTCTTCGGCTGCGGGCCACACTTGCCGGCGCCGGTGTCGTCGGTGAGCGGCTCCTCCAGGTTGCCCATCACCAGATCGCCCTTGAGCGCCGACTTCACGTCGTCGAAGAAGCCCTTGCCGCCGTTTGGCGGCAGCCGGTCCGGGGCGTTGCCCATGATCACGTCGCCGGTCGCGGTCAGCGAGATCGACGGCTCATCGGCGGCGTCCGGCGCCGCGGGCTGGTCACCGGTTGCCGGTCCGGCCGCGCCGGTCGACCCGCCGCCCTGCCCGGCCTGCCACCGCGCGTCGGCGCCGGTTCCACCGCCGTCACCGGCGCAGCCGGCGACGAACAGGACTGCGGCGAGCGCGGCGAGCGCGACCAGGCGCCGCCCGACCGCGCCACGACGTGGTCCGGGGAGGGCGGTGTGCGGCGCGGGGGCGGTGTGCGGCGCGGCGACGGCGGCGCGGCGGGCACGGGGCACAGAACGGGCGGGAGCGTACATCGTCGGCGACGCTACCGTCCCCGGGACGCGGCGACGAGGGCCGATCGGTCGGAAAACCGGGCTCGCCGGAGATGCGTCCGCACGTCAGCCCCCGACCCGGTCGGACCAGGGCACGACGGTTCCGGCGCCGCCGGAGCGGACGGCGGCGTGCACGGCCCGGGCCAGCGGCGCGCCCCAGGCCGACCGGGGACCGCCGTACGGGGCCGGTTCGCCGTCGGCCGGGCAGAGCACAGTCACCGCGTCGGTGGGGGTGCCGGTGGCCGGCAGTCCCAGCTCCCAGATCGCCTGCGCCTTCGCCTCGGTGGCGGTGGCCACGGCGTTGACCAGGGCGGCGTCGCCGAGCCGCTGCGGCACGTACACGACGATGTTGACCGTGCCGACGCGCTGCGCGGGCGGCGCGGGCTCGGGCGCGGCGGGCGGGGCCGGCTCGGGCGCGGCGGCCCAGACCGGCGTGCCCAGGCCGACAGTCGCCCAGACCCGGACGCCGCCGTCGGCGCGGCTGACCACCTCGGTCACGTCCACGCCGGTCAGCAGCCCGACGCCAGGTCCGCCCAGGCCGAGGCCGTCCGCCAGCTCGGCCAGGTGCGCGGCGGGGTCGTCCCGGTGGTACGACATCGGCACTGTCGCGTTCAGCACCCACCCGCGGACGCCGATGCCGCCGCCCAGCGGGGCGGAGCCGACCGCCAGCAGGGGTCTCTCGGCCTGCCAGACCAGCAGGGGGATATCCCACCCGGCTTCGGACCGGGTGGTCAGGAACGGCTCACACAGCACGCCGGTCACCCTACGATCACAGGTGGGAACGGGTGGCGCCGGCCCGGACCGGAAGCGGGATCTTAGCTGCTCACCGGGTCCGGCAGGTTACGCCCAACGATCAAGATTCCAGGGGTGCACCTCTGATTCCTACTCATGTGCGCCTAGACTGGCGGCGCGCGAGGGATCAGCGGACGGCGGACCCGGCCGACGGACGGCACGCGCAGGCGGAGGTGCGCGATGGACGAGGTACTGGCCCGCAGCGGGATCTTCCAGGGTGTCGACCCGGAGGCTGCCGAGGCGCTCGCCAAGGAGATGGAGACGATCGAGGTCCGCAAGGGCGAAATCGTCTTCAACGAGGGCGAACCCGGCGACAGTCTCTACATCCTCCTGTCCGGCAAGATCAAGGTGGGTCGCCGCGCGGCGGACGGCCGACAGAACCTGATCGCCGTGATGGGCCCGTCGGACATGGTCGGCGAGCTGTCGCTCTTCGACCCCGGTCCGCGTACGGCGACCGCCACCGCGGTCACCGACACCCGGCTCGTACGCCTGCGTAAGCAGGCGCTGCGGCCGTGGCTGAACAACCGGCCCGAGATCGCCGAGCAGCTGCTGCGGGTGCTGGCCCGCCGGCTGCGCCGGACCAACGACTCGCTCGCCGACCTGATCTTCACGGACGTGCCGGGCCGGGTCGCCAAGAACCTGCTCCAGATGGCCGGCCGCTTCGGCACCCGCGACGGCGGCGTGCTGCGCGTGACGCACGACCTCACCCAGGAGGAGATCGCCCAGCTCGTCGGCGCCTCCCGGGAGACCGTCAACAAGGCGCTCGCCGACTTCGCCTCGCGCGGCTGGCTGCGACTGGACGGCAAGAGCATCATCATCCTCGACCCGGAGCGCCTGGCCCGCCGCGCGCGGGTCTGACCTCCGTACCGGCTTCCCCGGCCCGGCCCGCCACCGCGCGGAGCCGGGCCGAAGCCGTCTTCTGCGCGGGCGCGGTCTCTGCCCGCCGCAGAATCGCTTGGTCCAGCCGGGTCGGCGTCGGCAGGCTGGGGCGATGCCCGATCGTGTCGCCGTTCTCTCCGACATCCACGGCGTGCTGCCCGCACTGGAAGCAGTTCTGGCCGAGCCGGACGTGGCCGCCGCCGACCTGATCGTCCTCACCGGTGACCTGGCGGCCGGCCCGCAGCCGGTCGAGGTGCTGGACCGGCTGGCCGCGCTCGGTGACCGGGCCTGCTGGGTCGGCGGGAACGCCGACCGGGAGCTGGTGCAGGCGCGGGCCGGCCAGCCGTCGGCCATTGCCGTCTCGAACTGGGCCGCCGGGCAGCTCCGCGACGACCAGGTGGCCCGGCTGGCCGCGCTGCCGCCGTACGTCACGCTGCCGGTCACCGGGCTGGGCGAGGTGCTGTTCTGCCATGCGACCCCGCGCGACGACGAGGAGGTCGTGCTCGTCGACTCGCGGCTCGACCGCTGGGCCGAGGTCTTCGCCGGCCTGCCCGCCGAGGTCGGCACGGTGGTCTGCGGGCACACGCACATGCCGTTCACCCGGCTGGTCGACCGTCGACTGGTGGTGAACCCGGGCAGCGTCGGCATGCCGTACGGCGGCACGGGCGCCTGGTGGGCACTGCTCGGTCCGGGCCTGCAACTGCGCCGTACGCGCTTCGACGTGGACGCCGCGTGCGCCCGGGTCGCCGCCGAGTCCGCCTTCCCGGATGCGGCGGCCTGGGCCGACGAGTACGTCCGCTCCCGCCACTCCGACGCCGACGCGCTCACGGTCTTCGCCCCGCGCGACGGTCGGTGAGGCGTTAACAAGGGGCCCTTCCTCTACCGGAGGCGTCAACAAGGGACCCCTCCTTTCAAAAAAGTCAGGCTTGACTGTTTGTTTTGTGGGCGGCAGGCTGTTGGCGTGTCCACCGCACCGAGCCGCGTCCCGCAGCAGGAGCGCAGCCGCGCCACCCAGGCCCGGCTGCTGGAGGCGACCGTCGACTGCCTGGTGGAGCACGGCTGGTCCGGCACCACCACGACGGTCGTCGCGGCCCGCGCCGGCGTCTCCCGGGGCGCCCAGCTGCACCACTACCCCACCAAGACCGCCCTGGTCACTGCCGCCGTCACCCACCTGACCGAGCGCCGGGCTGCCGAGCTGCGCGCCGAGGCGGCGGCCCTGCCCTCCGGGCCGCAGCGGCTCGACGGGGTGGTCGACCTGCTCGCGGCCTCGTTCACCGGCCCGCTCTTCGTCGCCGCGCTGGAGCTGTGGGTGGCCGCGCGTACCGACGCCGAGCTGCGGGCCGCGCTGGTGCCGCTGGAGGCGCGGATCGGCCGCGAGATGCACCGGCTCACCGTCGAACTGCTCGGCGTGGACGAGCGCAAGCCGGGCGTACGCGAGTCGGTGCAGGCCACGCTCGACCTGCTCCGCGGCCTCGGTGTCGCCAACCTGCTCAGCGACGACTCGCCCCGCCGCGCCGCCCTGCTGCAGACCTGGAAACGCCAGCTCGCCGTGTTGCTCACCCCCGAGAGCGAGCGGCACTGACCCCCTGACCCACCCGCACGGAGGCACAATGGTCGACCTGACAGCCCTGCTCGCGGATCTGGCCGCCGAGTCCGAACAGATCGACGCGCTCGTCGCGGACCTTCCGCCGGATGAGTGGGAACGGCCGACACCGGCCCCGGGCTGGACCGTCGCACACCAGATCGCGCACCTGGCCTGGACCGACCACGTCGCCTACCTGGCGGCCACCGACGAGGCCGCGTTCTTCGCCTCGGTGATGGCCGCGCCGGACCCGTCGCGCCTGGTCGAGGACGGCGCCGAGTCCTTCCTCGCGCCCCCGCCCGCGCTGCTGGCCCGCTGGCGCGCGGGCCGCTCCGCGCTCGCCGGGGCGGTCGCCGCCGTCCCGGCCGGGCAGAAGATCCCCTGGTACGGCACCAGCATGTCGCCCACCTCGATGGTGACCGCCCGGCTGATGGAGACGTGGGCGCACGGCGAGGACGTGGCCGAAGCGCTCGGCGTTAGCCGTCCCCCGTCCGAGCGCCTGCGGCACATCGCGCACCTCGGCGTCCGTACCCTCGGGCACGGCTTCGCGGCCCACGGCCGTGCGGTGCCCACGACGCCGGTGCGGGTCGAGCTGACCGCACCCACGGGCGGTGACGTGTGGGAGTTCGGGCCGGCCGACGCGGCCGACCGGGTGACCGGCCCGGCGCTCGACTTCTGCCTGCTCGTCACCCAGCGCCGGCACCGCGCCGACCTGGCCCTGACCGCCACCGGGCCGGTGGCCGACGAGTGGCTGGACGTGGCCCAGGCGTTCGCCGGCCCGCCCGGCGACAAGCGGGAGCCGGCGGGCGGAGTCGCCCCATGAGCGTGCTGCGGATCGGAAACGCGTCGGGCTTCTACGGCGACCGCTTCGCCGCCTGGCGGGAGATGCTCGACGGCGGCGAGCTGGACGTGCTGACCGGTGACTACCTGGCCGAGCTGACCATGCTCATCCTCGGCCGGGACCGGATGCGCGACCCGTCGCTGGGCTACGCGAAGACGTTCCTGCGCCAACTGGAGGGCGTGCTCGGCACCGCGCTGGAGCGCGGCGTCACGCTGGTCACCAACGCGGGGGGCCTCAACCCGGCCGGGCTGGCTGACGCGATCCGGTCGCTCGGCGACCGGCTCGGCGTCCAGGTGCGGGTCGGGTACGTCGAGGGCGACGCGATCCAGCGGCCGGACGCGCTGACCGCCAACGCGTACCTGGGCGCGTTCGGGATCGCGGCCTGCCTCGACGCGGGCGCGGACGTGGTGGTCACCGGGCGGGTCACCGACGCCTCGCTGGCTGTCGGCCCGGCGATCGCCCGCTTCGGCTGGACCCGCGACGACCTCGACGCGCTGGCCGGGGCCACGGTGGCCGGGCACCTGATCGAGTGCGGGGCGCAGGTCACCGGCGGCAACTTCAGCTTCTTCACCGAGCTGCCGGACGGCGGGCGCCGCCCCGGTTTCCCGATCGCCGAGCTGCACGCGGACGGCTCGTCGGTGCTCACCAAGCACCCCGGCACCGGCGGCGCCGTCACCGTCGAGACGGTCACCGCCCAGCTGCTGTACGAGGTGGGCGGGCCGGACTACCTCGGGCCGGACGTGGTGACCCGGCTGGACACGGTACGGCTGGAGCAGGAGGGCCCGGACCGGGTACGCGTGTCCGGGGTACGCGGCACGCCTCCGCCGGAGACGCTCAAGGTGGGCGTCAACAACCTGGGCGGCTTCCGCAACTCGATGACGTTCGTGCTGTGCGGGCTGGACATCCCGGCCAAGGCGGCGCTGGTCCGCGCCCAGGTCGAGGAGTCGGTCGGCACGGAAGGGCTGGAGTTCACGCTGGCCCGTACCGACCACCCGGACACCGGCGACACCGAGGCGGCGAGCGCGCTGCTGCACGTACACATGCGCGACGGCGACAAGTCGCGGGCCGGACGGGCGTTCTCGGCGGCGGCGGTGGAGCTGGCGCTGGCCTCCTACCCGGGCTGCACGCTGACCACGCTGCCCGGTGACGCGACGCCGTACGGGGTGTTCACCGCCGACGCGATCGCGCAGGACGCGGTCGAGCACGTCGCGGTGCTGCCCTCCGGTGAGCGGGTGCCGATCCCGCCGCCGACGGTGACGAACGGTTTGCAGGGGGCCCCTGTACAACACGAGGCGTTAACCGGGGGCCCTTCCTTGCATGCAACGCGGCGGGGGCCGCTCGGTGAGCTGGTCGGCGCGCGGTCCGGCGACAAGGGTGGCGACGCCAACCTCGGCGTCTGGGCCCGCACCGACGCCACCTGGCCCTGGCTGCGCGACTGGCTGACTGTGGACCGGCTGGCGGAACTGCTGCCGGAGACGGCGGCGCTGAAAGTCGAGCGGTACGAGCTGCCGAACCTGCGCGCCGTCAACTTCGTGATCCGGGGGCTGCTCGGGCAGGGCGTGGCGGCGTCCACCCGGTTCGACCCCCAGGCCAAGGCGCTCGGCGAGCTGCTGCGCTCGCGAGTGGTCGATCTTCCGACGGAGGTTCCGGCATGACCATCGTGGACACGCCGGAACGCCGGCAGCTGCGCGAGCTGACCCGCTCGTTCGTGACCCGGGAGGTGCTGCCGCACCTGTCCGACTGGGAGCGGGCCGGCGAGCTGCCCCGGTCGTTGCACGAGAGCGCCGCGAAGGTCGGCCTCCTGGGCATCGGCTTCCCGGAGTCGGTCGGGGGCAGCGGCGGCGACCTGCTCGACTCGATGGTGGTCACCGAGGAGATCATCCGCTCGGGTGGTTCGTCGGGGCTGATCGCCGCGTTGTTCACGCACGGGATCGCGCTGCCGCACATCGTCGCGGCCCAGGACGAGGCGCTCATCGAGCGGTACGTCCGTCCCGCGCTCGCCGGGACGATGATCGGCGCGCTGGCGATCACCGAGCCGGACGGCGGCTCGGACGTGGCGGGCATCCGCACCTGCGCGGTACGCGACGGCGACCACTACGTGGTCAACGGCGCCAAGACGTACATCACCAGTGGGGTCCGGGCTGACTTCGTCACCACGGCGGTCTGCACCGACTTCCCCGGGTCGGGCTCGCTCAGCCTGCTCGTGATCGACAAGGGCACGCCCGGGTTCACAGTGGGCCGGCGGCTGGAGAAGCTGGGCTGGCACTGCTCGGACACCGCCGAACTGTCCTTCGCCGACGTCCGGGTGCCGGTGAGCAACCGGGTCGGCCCGGAGGACACCGGGTTCCTCGCCATCATGCAGCAGTTCGCCGCCGAGCGGATCTCGCTCGCCACGCAGGCGTACGCCACCGCGCAGCGCTGCGTGGACCTGGCCGTGCGGTGGTCCCGGGACCGCCAGACGTTCGGCCGGCCGCTCGTGGCGCGGCAGGTCGTCCGGCACCGGCTGGCCGAGATGCACTCCCGCACCGAGGCGGCCCGGGCGTACGTGCACGAGGTCGCCGAGCGGGTCGCCGCCGGGCAGCCGGTGGTGACCGAGGTGGCGATCGCGAAGAACGTGGCGGTGTCCGCGTGCGACTTCGTCGTCGACGCCGCGCTGCAACTGCACGGCGGTTTCGGCTACATGCGGGACGCCGAGGTGGAGCGGCACTACCGCGACGCCCGGCTGCTCGGCATCGGCGGCGGCGCCACCGAGATCATGAACGAGATCATCGCGAAGGGCATGGGCCTGTGAGCACGACAGTTCTGCAGAGCACGATCGACCCGTCCGCGCCCGCCTTCACCGCCAACCGGGAGGCGCTGCTGGAACGCCTCGCCGAACTGGAGGAGGCGCTCGACCAGGCCCGGGGCGGTGGTGGCGAGAAGTACGTGACCCGCCACCACGGTCGCGGCAAGCTGCTCCCCCGCGAGCGGATCGAGCTACTGCTCGACCCGGACAGCCCGTTCCTGGAGCTGTCGTCGGTGGCCGCGTTCGGCACCGACTTCCCGGTCGGCGCCAGCACCGTGACGGGCATCGGCGTGGTCGAGGGCGTGGAGTGCCTGATCGTGGCGAACGACCCGACGGTACGCGGCGGCGCGATCAACCCGTGGTCGCTGGCGAAGACCCGGCGGGCGGGTGAGATCGCGGCGGCGAACCGGCTGCCGATGGTGAACCTGGTCGAGTCGGCCGGCGCGGACCTGCCCACCCAGGCGGAGATCTTCATTCCGGGCGGCCGGGTGTTCCGGGACCTGACCCGGCTGTCGGCGCAGCGGATCCCGACAGTGAGCGTGGTCTTCGGCAACGCCACGGCCGGCGGCGCGTACGTACCAGGCATGTCGGACTTCACCATCATGATCCGGGACCGTTCGCAGGTCTACCTGGCCGGGCCGCCGCTGGTGAAGATGGCCACCGGCGAGGTCACCGACGACGAGTCGCTCGGTGGCGCGGCGATGCACGCCACCACGTCCGGCCTGGCCGACTTCCTCGCCGAGGACGAGCGCGACGGGATCCGGCTGGCCCGGCAGTGCGTCCGCCGGCTCAACTGGCGCAAGCACGGCCCGCCGCCGCGCAACCCCCACCCGCTGCCTCCCCGGTACGACCCGGAGGAGCTGCTCGGCATCGCCAGCGCCGACATGAAGGTGCCGTTCGACCCGCGCGAGGTGCTGGCCCGGGTGCTCGACGACAGCGCGTTCGACGAGTTCAAGCCCGGCTACGGCACCGCGCTCGTCACGGGCTGGGGTGAGCTGCACGGCTACCCGGTCGGTGTGCTGGCGAACGCCCGGGGCGTGCTGTTCAGCGAGGAGGCGCAGAAGGCGGCGCAGTTCATCCAGCTCGCCAACGTGGCGGACACACCGCTGGTGTTCCTCCAGAACACCACCGGCTACATGGTCGGCACCGAGTACGAGCAGCGCGGCATCATCAAGCACGGCGCCATGATGATCAACGCGGTGTCGAACTCGAAGGTGCCGCACCTGACCGTCAACCTGGGCGCCTCCTACGGCGCCGGCAACTACGGCATGTGCGGCCGGGCGTACGAGCCGCGGTTCCTGTTCACCTGGCCGAACGCGAAGTCGGCGGTGATGGGCCCGGCGCAGCTCGCCGGGGTGCTGTCCATCGTGGCCCGGCAGGCGGCCGCCGCCCGGGGACGCGAGTACGACGAGGACACCGACGCCGCCATGCGGATGATGGTCGAGCAGCAGATCGAGTCGCAGTCCGGCGCGCTGTTCCTGTCCGGGCGGCTCTACGACGACGGGGTGATCGACCCGCGGGACACCCGTACCGTCCTCGGGCTCTGCCTGTCGGCGATCCACAACGGACCGGTGAAGGGCGCCGACGGTTTCGGCGTCTTCCGGATGTAGGGGGCGTGCTCACAATGATCACCAAGCTTCTGGTCGCGAACCGGGGCGAGATCGCCCGCCGGGTCTTCGCCACCTGCCGCGCCCTCGGTGTGGCCACAGTCGCCGTGCACTCGGACGCGGACGCCGACGCGCCGTTCGTGGCCGACGCCGACCAGGCGGTACGGCTGCCGGGGAACACGCCGGCCGAGACGTACCTGCGCATCGACGCCACCCTGGACGCGGCCCGCCGGTCCGGCGCCGACGCCGTCCACCCCGGTTACGGTTTCCTGGCCGAGAACGCCGAGTTCGCGGCGGCGGTCACCGACGCGGGCCTGACCTGGGTGGGCCCGTGCGCGAAGGCGATCGCGGCGATGGGCGACAAGATGGCCGCCAAGGCGCTGCTCGCCGACGCGGGCGTGCCGATGCTGCCCACCTGGACCGACCCGGCCGAGGTGACCGCCTTCCCGGTGCTGGTCAAGGCCGCGGCGGGCGGCGGCGGCCGGGGCATGCGGATCGTCCGCGACGCGGCCGGGCTGGCCGAGGCCGTCGCGGGCGCGCGCCGCGAGGCGGCGGCGGCGTTCGGCGACGGCACCGTCTTCATCGAGCGGTACGTGGAACGCGGCCGGCACGTCGAGGTGCAGATCTTCGGCGACACCCACGGCGCCGTCGTGGCGCTCGGGGTGCGTGACTGCTCCATCCAGCGCCGCCACCAGAAGATCGTCGAGGAGGCGCCCGGCGTGCTGCCCGACGACGTGCGCGCGGAGCTGCACGAGGCGGCGGTGGCGGCCGGGCGGGCTGTCGACTACGTCGGCGCGGGGACCGTGGAGTTCCTGCTCGCGCCGGACGGGCAGGTGCACTTCCTGGAGATGAACACCCGCCTCCAGGTGGAGCACCCGGTCACCGAGCTGACCACCGGGCTGGACCTGGTCCGGCTGCAACTGCTCGTCGCCGAGGGCGAGCCGCTGCCGGTCACCGCGACACCACCGGCCGACGGCCACGCCATCGAGGTACGGCTGTGTGCCGAGGAGCCGGCCCAGGGCTTCCGCCCGGCCACCGGCACGCTGCACCGGTTCGCGATCCCCGGGGTGGCCGCCGAGTTCGGCCCGGCCCGTGGGCTGCGGCTGGACTCCGGTGTGGTGGACGGCTCGACGGTGAGCGTGCACTACGACTCGATGCTGGCGAAGCTCGTCGCCTGGGCACCCACCCGCGCCGAGGCGGCCCGCGCGCTCGCCGGCGCGCTGGCCCGCGCCGAACTGCACGGCGTGGCCACCAACCGGGACCTGCTGGTACGCGTGCTGCGCAGCCCGGAGTTCGCCGCCGTGGACGTGGACACCGGTTTCCTGGACCGGCACCCGGAGGTGTTCGAGCCGCTGCTGCCGGCCGAGCAGCTTCCGGTGGCGGCGCTGGCGGCGGCGCTGGCCGGGGCCGCCGCGCGCCGGGCTGCTGCCCCGGTGCTGGCCGGGCTGCCGTCGGGCTGGCGCAACGTGCCGTCCTTACCGCAGGTCACCAGCTTCACCGTCGGCGACGGCGAGGAGATCGAGGTCCGCTACCGCCTGGACCGCACCGGCGGCCTCGCCGAGTGGGGAAGCAAGGGCCCCCTCTTAACGGATCCGGTAGAGGAAGGGTCCCCTGTTAACACCGAGCTCCCGCAGGTCGAGCTGGTGACGGCCGCCCCGGACCGGGTGGTGCTCGACGTCGACGGGGTACGGCGGGCTTTCCGCGTACACCGGGTTGGGTCGTCGGTCTTCGTGGACGGCCCGGACGGGGCGGCGAGCCTCACCGAACTGCCCCGCCTGCCCCTGCCCACCGCGGAGCTGGCGGCCGGGTCGCTGCTCGCGCCGCTGCCCGGAGCGGTGACCCGGGTGCACGTCGAAGTCGGTCAGCGGGTCGCCGCCGGTGACCTGCTGCTGACGCTGGAAGCGATGAAGCTCGAACATCCCGTGCTCGCCCCCGCCGACGGCGTGGTGACGGAACTGCCGGTGCCCGCCGGCGGTCAGGTCGAGACGGGCGCCGTACTGGCCGTGGTGGACCCCGAGGAGGACCCGCAGTGAACTTCGACCTCACCCCCGAACAGGATCAGCTCCGCGACGCGGTACGGGAGCTGGGCCGCAAGTACGGCCATTCCTACTTCGTGTCGAAAGCCAAGTCCGGCGAGCACACCGCCGAGCTGTGGCACGAGGCCGGCCGGCTGGGCTACCTGGGCGTCAACATTCCCACCGAGTACGGCGGCGGGGGCGGCGGCATCACCGACCTGACGCTCGTCTGCGAGGAACTGGCGGCGGCGGGCTGCCCGCTGCTGCTGCTCGTGGTCTCCCCCGCCATCGCCGCCACGATCATCGGCAAGCACGGTACGGAGGAGCAGCGCAAGAAGCACCTTCCCGGCCTCGCCGACGGCTCCGAGAAGATCGTCTTCGCGATCACCGAGCCGGACGCCGGCTCGAACTTCCACCGCCTCTCCACAGTGGCCCGCCGCGACGGCGACGACTGGCTGCTCACCGGCCGGAAGATCTACATCTCCGGCGTCGACGAGGCCGGGCACGTGCTCGTGGTGGCCCGCACCGAGGACGCGTCCACCGGAAAGCTCAAGCCCGCGCTGTTCATCGTGCCGACCGACGCGCCCGGCCTGGAGAAGTCCAAGCTGGACATGGAGATCCTGTCGCCGGAGAACCAGTTCCTGCTCTTCCTGGACGACGTCCGGCTCCCCGCCGACGCGCTCGTCGGCGAGTCGCTCGACGCCGGGCTGCCGGCGCTGTTCGCCGGGCTAAACCCGGAGCGCATCACTGTGGCCGCGATGGGTGCCGGCACCGGCCGGTACGCGATCGACAGGGCGAGCGACTACACCGCCACCCGCAAGGTGTGGGGCGGGAACTCGATCGGCTCGCACCAGGGCGTGGCGCACCCGCTCGCGCACGCGGCCGTGCAGGTCGAGCTGGCCCGGCTGATGATCTACAAGGCGGCGACGCTCTACGACGCGGGTCGCGACCTGGAAGCGGGCATCTCCGGCAACATGGCCAAGTACGCGGCCGGCGAGGCCGCCGCGCTCGCCGTCGACACCGCCGTCCAGGCGCTCGGCGGGGCCGGCATGGCCACCGAGTACGGCGTGTCGACGCTGCTCGGCGCGGTACGCGCGGGCCGGATCGCCCCGGTCAGCCGCGAGATGATCCTCAACTTCGTCGCCCAGCACGTGCTGGGCCAGGACAAGTCCTACTGACCGCTTTGTTCGCGCGTGCCCGCCGTGGCGGGACCACGTGGCGAGCGGCGGCCCGGGGTACGGCGGGTGCCCGATCACCCGCCGTACCTCGGGGGTCCGTCTGTGGGCGGTGTGGTCGAGGAGACCTCGGCCTCGCCACTCCCAGGATCGACGCTCACGGTAGCGGCTCCCCGACGCGGAGCGATACGGCAGACAGCCAAAGGATGTAACGATTTTTGCTCGATCAGCGCTTTTGGCACTCCGAAGTGGAGCGTCACTGACGGGAAACCGTCTCAGCTCGCAGGTTGACAGGTCGCCGCGCTGGGCCATGCTTGTCGGGTGAGATCGTTCCCGAAGCCCGATGCGCGGGCGAAGGCCGTCGTCGCGTCCATGGCGACGGTGGCGGCGGTGGTGGCTCTCGCGGTATGGCGCCCGCCCGGCATCCTGTCGGTCGTGCTGGCCCTGGTCTGCGTCGTGCTGGGCATGATCGCCGGGGTGACGATCACCGCGGCCCGCCAGCCCGACAGCGGTGGCGGGCACCCCCCGTCGCCCGAGCACTGGCTCCCCGAGGCCGGGTACGGAGTGGACGCCGACACGCTCGAGGCGATCGACCCCCGGGCCGTGCGGAACCTGCGCACCCCGGGCGGCCACCCGGTCGACGCGGACACGCTGGAGGCCCTGGACCCGCGGGCGGTACGCGGCCTGCGGACGCAGACCGCGGTGGACGCGGACACGCTGGAGACGCTCGACCCGCGGGCGGTGCGGCAGGGCCGAGGCGTCAGCGACCGGTGAGCGTGGGCCCGGCGAGCGCGTTCACGCCCCGGCCGGCCAGGCACCGGTAGGTGCGGTCGGCGTCGGTCTCCGGCGGCAGCACCTCCAGGTTCCAGCCGTTCGCCGCGTCGGCGCCACTGACCACCCGGAACGTGTCGGGGTTGCACACCTTGCCGACGACCGGGTCGGCGGCGACCGCGCCGTGCTTGGCGCCGGCGAGACCGGCCGGCAGGTCACCCGCCGCATAGGTCTCCCACGTGTGCTGGCCGTCGCAGGGCACCCGGCTCGCCTCGGCCCGGTCGCGGCGCAGCCGTACCGGACCGAAGCACTCCAGCTCGGAGGCGCACCGCACGCCGGCCGGGAGCCGCACGTCGGCGGACGCGCACCCGGGCGACGGCGCACCGACCACGCCACTCGCCACCGGGGTCGGCGGAGCCGCGGGCGCGTGACCGGCGGCCAGCCAGCCGCCACCCGCCGACGCCGCCAGCGCGAGCACCCCGGCGCCGCCGAGGAACCAGCGCTTGGGCCAGCGCCGGGCCCGCGACGGCACGGTCGGGTGGTCGTCGTCGGCGGGCGGGCGCGGGTTCGGGCCCGCGCTCCGGTATCGCTCGCCGCTGTCGTAGAGCACGCCGCCGGCCGGGGCGCCGTCCAGCGGCAGCCCGGCGAGCAGGCCGCGCAGCTCGACCGCGGAGGGACGCTCACCCGGGTCGTTGGACATCCCCAACCGGAGTACGTCGATCAGCTCGCCGGGCACCCCGGGCAGCCCGGGAATGGGCTGCTGGAACATCTCCAGCACGGTGACCAGGCTCGGGTTGCGTTCCGAGTGCCAGCGCGGCGGCCGGCCGTACATCACCGCGTAGAGGGTGGCGCACAGCGAGTAGACGTCGACGGCCGGGCTGGGCGGGCTGTGGTTGAACGTCTCCGGCGGCGCGTACGCCGGGGTGAGCGCCTCCAGCATGACCGAGGAGTCACGGAACTCGGCGAGTACCGCCAGGCCGAAGTCGGCGAGCACCGCCGAGTTGAACTCGGAGTGCAGGATGTTGGCCGGCTTGACGTCCCGGTGCAGGACGCCCGCCGCGTGCGAGTGGGCCAGCGCGTCGGCGATCTTCACGCCGAGGTCGCGGGTCTCCTCCGGGCCCAGCGGCGAGGTACGCATCCGCTCCGCGTACGAGCCGTCGCACAGCTCCATGATGAGGTAGGGGTGCTGGTCGACGGTGACTCCGACGTCGAAGAGGTCCACCACGTGGGGGTGTGACGACATCCGGCCGGCGGCGCGGGCCTCGCGCAGGAAGCGGGCCTGGTCGCGTTCGCTGTCCAGCGTCCGGTTCTCGATTTTGACCGCCACCTCGCGCCCCACCGAGATCTGGGTGGCCCGGTAGATGGTGGCGTAGCCGCCCCGGGCGAACACCTGCAGATCGGTCAGACCGGGCACGATTGGCAGCCGCACGGCGCCGGACGGGGTCTCGGTCACGGTTCGAAAATACCCAACTGGTCCGGCCGGTCAGCGGGCCGCGTCAGTGGCCGGCACCGGATCCGGCGCGGAGTCGCCCGGCCCGGCCGTGCCGGCAGCCGCCCGGCGCGCGTCCCACCACAGGCCGACGGCTGTCGCGACCGCGCCCAGCCCTTCCCACGCGGCGACCGCGAAGAACCGGTCCGGCGCGACGTCGGACAGCACCGCGATGGTGAAGACGGTGAACGTGACCAGGCGGAACCAGACAGTGAACCGGTAGAACGGCCGCCACTCGGTGGCGACGGCGAGCAGGTAGTAGACCCCCATGTTGAACGAGGCCATCGACGACGCGGTGAGGAACGTGCCGGTGTAGTCGCCCGGGGCGCGTTCGGCCGGCACCTCGAAGCCGAGCAGGCGAAGCTGTGTCTCCGGCCAGATCAGCCCGAGCGCGCCGAGCAGCAGCGCGAGGAGCCCGAAGACCGCGATCGTCCAGCCGGCGCCCGAGCGCGGCAGCCTCATCGTCCCTCCCCAGCATGGTCTGCCGGTGACGCGCGCGCGTACCGGTGTGCGACAGTCGATCCACGACGGACGCCGCCCCACGCTAACCGGCCCCACCGACGAGCACATCCCCGGAACCGGTAGAACAACGACCGATCAGCCGCCGGAGAGCCGGACCCGCAACGCGTCGGCGACCATCCGCTCGCTGCGCTGCTCGGTGGCGTACGCGAGACGTACCGCCTCCTCCGCGCTGGCCAGCGCGTCGGCCCGGCGGCCGCAGGCGTCGAGCGCCTCGGCCAGCACCAGCCGCGCCACCACCTGGCTGCGCACGTCCTCGGCCGGTGCGGTGATCGACCGCTGCGCCCAGTCGAGCGCCTGCTCGCGCTGGCCGTGGGCGAGCAGCGCGGCGGCGTACCGGGCCATCGTCTGCCGACGGGAGAACAGCAGCGAGGGCGCGTTCGCCGCGCCGGTGGCGACCGGGGCGAGCAGCCCCACGGCGGTGCCCGGGTCACCGGCCGCGAGCCGGGCCATGGCGAGCAGCACCCGCGGCGCGACCTGGGCCGGCGCCTGTGGGTTGTGCGGTTCCACCTGGGTCAGCACCGACCGCGCCTCCCGCTCGGCGGTCTCGTGGTCGCCCATGTCCAGCGCGACGAAGCCGCGCAGCGTGCCGGCCATGCCGGTGAGCAGCGGGTGGGTGGTCCGGGCGGCGTATTCGAGCGCGTCGGTGAACAGGTCGGCCGCGTGCTCCGGCTCGCCCAGCCCGCGCGCCACCACCCCGCGCACAACGAGCGCGAAGCCCTGCCCCCAGTCGTCGCCCACCTCGGCGAAGTCCCGGTACGCGCGCCGCGCCGCCCGGTCCGCCTCGGCCAGGTCGCCCAGCTCGGCGGTGGCGTACGCCTCGACCGCGCGCAGCGTGCCGACCGCCCACGCCTCGCCGACCCGCTCCCCGAACGGCAGGAACACCCGCGCCATCCGGCACGCCTCCCGCAGCCTTCCGGCGAGCAGCCGGGCGAACGCGGTGGTGCCGCGCAGCCAGGCCCGCCCGTACGGGTCCTTCAGTTCGGCGAAGAGCCGGGCGGCCCGGCCGAGCACCGCGTCGGTGCCGGCGAAGTCGCCCCGGGTGGTGGTCACCCAGGCCAGGTTCTGCAACGACCAGGCCTGTCCGCGCGGATCCCGCGCCGCCAGGCTGACCTGATAGGACGCGGCCAGCCGGCTGCTCGCCTGCCCGAGCCGGCCGGCGATGAAGTCGGCCATGCCGAGCCGCCGCATCGCCGACGCCCGCATGGTGGGCAGGTCGGCGTCGGTGGCCACCTGCAACGCCTCCTGCCAGCTGCGCTCGGCCCGCTCGGCGTCACCCAGCGTCTGGTGGGCCTGCCCGGCCAGCAGCAGCGCGGCGGTCCGGGTGGCCGGGTCGCCGGTGTTCGCGGCGATCTTCTCGGCGAACGCGAGCGCGTCGGCGGGGCGGCCGATCTGGAGCAGCGCCCGGGCGTGCGTCACCCGGTCGGCCGGCGGCACGCCGTCGCGGGCCAGCTCGGCCGCGCGCTCGGCGTACTCGACCGCGAGAGCCGGCTCCCCCGACCGCAGTGACCGGCGGGCGGCCCGGCCGAGCGCGGCCACGCCCAGCGGGATGACCGCCCGGGCCGGCGCGTCCGGGCGCAGCTTGACCGCGTCGGCGAGCGCTGTGGCCCGCTCGACGTGCTCGGCGACGAAGTCGTCCCGGGCGGCCTCGCTGAAGGCGCCCGCCGGGGCGCCGCTCGTGTCGGCCACGCTCTCCGGCGCGGCCCAGCGGGCCAGGGCCGCGTGCCGTTCGGCCAGCTCGGCCTTGCTCACCCCGGCGTACGCGGCCTCCCGCATCAGCGGGGTGGCGAAGGCGAACCCGGTGCGGGTGCGGTGCAGCATGCGGCGTTGCAGCAGCTCCTCCACGGCCCGGTCCAGCTCGACGGCGGCCACCGCGGCGGGCCGGCCGTCCTGCCCGATCCGCTGCTCCCGCAGCGCCTCCAGCGCACCGGCGGGCACGGTGTCGCCCACCACCGCGGCGTCGCGCAGCGCCGAGCGGGCATCCCGCGGCAGCGCGTCGATACGCGCGGCGAGCACCGCGGCCAG
This sequence comes from Micromonospora sp. LA-10, assembly GCF_051853095.1. NCBI lineage: Bacteria > Bacillati > Actinomycetota > Actinomycetes > Micromonosporales > Micromonosporaceae > Micromonospora > Micromonospora sp. LA-10. Next base: position 3,995,051 of record NZ_CP195710.1, on the reverse strand, counting down.
GTCCCGGGAGAGCAGCCGGCTGCCGAGCGAGCCGGGGGCGAGACGCCAGCCGACGTCCGTGCCCCGGCCCGGTCCGGCGGTCAGCGCGCCGCGCTCCATCAGCAGCGTCACGAGTTCGGCCAGGTAGAACGGGTTGCCCTGAGCGGTGGCGAGCAGCCGGTCCGCGTCGGGCTGGGGCATGCGGCCACCGGCGAGATAGCTGGTGAGCAGCCGGGAGGCGTCCGCGCCGCGCAGCGGCGGCAGCGCGTGCACCTCGGCGTCCGCGACCCGGGTGAGCGCGCCGGCGGTGCGGACCAGCTCGGGCCGGCCGAGCAGCAGCACGAGCACCGGTCCGCTGAGCCGGTTGAGGGTCAGCGCCAGCGCCTTGAGCGTCTCGGCCGTGGCGTCGTGCAGGTCGTCCACCACGATCACCAGCGGCGCCTCCACGGCGAGCGCGGTGAGCAGGTCGGCGACAGCGATCGGCACGGCTTCGTCGTCCGGTGGCGGCCCGGCCGCGTTCCACTCGCCGTTCTCCGTGGCGGGCGGCAGTTCGGCGTACCCGAGCAGGGCCAGGAGCTGGTCCACGGCGATCGGCGGCGGGTCGCCGGGGAGCCGGGACAGACGCTGGCCGAGCCGGCGCAGCCGCTCCTCGACGGCCGGGCGGGTGACAGCGGTGGCGGCGTCGCCGGGCAGGCCGACGGCGGCGCGGACCAGGTCGGCGAGCGGGGCCAGGCGGCGGCGCTCGCCGAACGCGGCGCAGCGCACCGAGAGCACCCGGGCGCCGGTGTGCGCGGCGTACCGGCCGGCGCCGACGTCGTATCCGGCGGCCAGGCGTTCCACCTCAGCCGCGAACCGGGACTTGCCGATCCCCGCCTCGGCGGTCATCAGGAGCACCCGGGGCTCGCCCCGGTCGATCACCTCGGCGAGCCGGCCGGCGACGCGGCCGATCTCCGTCTCCCGGCCGACGAACGGCGCCTCGTCGCCGAGACCGGACCGGGTGCCGGGCGCGTCCAGCAGGCCCAGCAGCTCGTACGCCTCGACCGGCTCCCGCTTGCCTTTGAGCCGCAGCGGGCGCAGCGCCCGCCAGGAGGCGACGTGCCGGGTGGCCGCCGACGTCCGGGCGCCGGCGTAGACCGCGCCGACCGCTGCGGCGTCGGCCAGGCGCGCGGCGGTGTTCACCGTGTCGCCGATGACCGTGTACTCGATCGCGGCCTGGATGCCGGCGATCACGTCGCCGGTGTTGAGGCCGACGCGCAGGCCCAGCGGCGCGCCGCCGCCGCGCTCGTCGTCGAGCACCCGCCGGACGGCCCGCTGCATGGACAGCGCCGCGCGTACCGCGCGCTCGGCGTCGTCCTCGTGCGCGACCGGCGCGCCGAAGACCGCCATGATCCCGTCGCCGGTGAGCTTGTCGACGTGCCCGCCGAACGTCTTGACCGCGCCCGCGAGGGCGGCGAGCACCCGGTCGGTGACCGCGCCGACCCGTTCCGGGTCCAGGTCCTCCGACCAGGAGGTGAAGTCGGACAGGTCGCCGAAGAGCACCGTCACCACGCGGCGCTCGGCGGCGGGCAGCGTGGCGGCGGCCGGCAGCGCCGCGCCGCAGTTGTGACAGAACCGCGCCCCGGGTACCGCTACCGTCCCGCACACCGGGCAGGTCACGGCTGCTCCACCCCGAGGTGTTCGAGCTGGGCGCGGACGGACCACTCGGCGGCCCACCACAGCGACCTGTCGACGTCGGCGTAGACCACGGCGACGACCTCGGGAGCGGTGGTGGCGCCCGCGGCGACGGCGGCGCGCACCTGGTCCAGCCGGGCCCGCCGGTGGGCCAGGTAGAAATCGGCCGCGACGCCGCAGTCGGCGAGCGCCGGGCCGTGGCCCGGCAGCACCGGGACCTCCCGGTACGTGGAGAGCAGCTCCAGGCTCGACAGGTAGTCCCCGAGGTGTCCGTCGGGGTGGGCGACCACTGTGGTGCCCCGGCCGAGGATCGTGTCGCCGGTCAGCACCACCCGATCGCCGTCGTGCTCGGCCAGGAGGCAGACCGAGTCGGCGGTGTGCCCGGGGGTGGGCAGCAGCCGCAGGCCGAGTCCCATGTCGAGGCGTGTGTCGGCGGTGAGCGGGGCGCCCCCGGCGGTGTGTGCCGGGTCGGCGGCGAGAACCGGCACGTCGCCGAGCAGCTCACGCAGCCGGGGTGCGCCGTCGGTGTGGTCGGGGTGCCCGTGCGTGATCAGCACGCACCCGATGCCGCCCTGGGCCGCGATCGCGGCCAGGTGGCCCTCGTCGGCCGGTCCCGGGTCGACCACCAGGGCCGGCGCGTCCGGCCCGGCCCGCAGCACCCACGTGTTGGTGCCGTCGAGCGTCATCGGCCCCGGGTTCGGCGCGCGCAACAGCGTCACCCACCCCGGCAGCCCTTCCGCAAGCGCCCCAGCGGCCCCGGCCATACGCCCACCCATGGCAGCGATCGTACGACTCCCCCGGCCACTCCCCGCGATCTTGCAGTTCCCGCCGCTGCTTTGTCCCCGTCTGAGGCTTCTGTCAGGGCGGCAACCGCAAGATCGCGGGCTCGTCGCCGGGTTAGGCGACCTCGACGATCAGCTCCACCTCGACCGGGGCGTCGAGGGGGAGCTCGGCCACGCCCACCGCGCTGCGGGCGTGGCGGCCGGCCTCGCCGAACACGGCGCCGAACAGGTCCGAGGCCCCGTTGATCACGCCGGGCTGGCCGGTGAAGCCGGGCGCGCTGGCCACGAAGCCGGTCAGCTTCACGACCTTCACCACGTTCTCCAGCCCGACCAGCGCGTCGATCGCGGCGAGCGCGTTCAGCGCGCACCGCTGCGCCAGGTCCTTCGCCTGCTCGGCGGAGACGCCGTTGCCGACCTTGCCGGTGGCGAGCAGCTTGCCCTCGGCCATCGGAAGCTGGCCGGAGACGTAGACGTGCTGCCCGGACTGGACGGCCGGCACGTAGCTGGCCACCGGCGGCACCACCTCGGGCAGTTCGAGGCCGAGCTCGGCGAGCTTCGCGTGGGGTCCGTTGCTCATACGGCTCAGCCCTTCGGGCGCTTCAGGTACGCGACGAGCTGCTCCGGGTTCGGGCCGGGCACCACCGAGACCAGTTCCCAGCCGTCCTCGCCCCAGTTGTCGAGGATCTGCTTGGTCGCGTGGACCAGCAGCGGCACCGTGGCGTATTCCCACTTCTGCATCGGAGGAGGGCTCCCTTGCCTGACTTGGACTTCGGTCAGGCACAGCCTACGGTCCGCCGTCGTCAGCGGGACGCGGGACGCGGCTCCGGCGCGGACGGCGGCTCGCCGCACGGGCCCTCGTGCTCGAAGCGCTGCGGACACCGGCTGCGGTCGGGCAGCAGCAGGTCGCAGAAGACCCGGTGCCTGTTGTTCTGGTCGTCCGCGGTGGAGACGGTGGTCTCGCCCGCGTCCAGCTCCACCAGGAAGCCCAGCGAGGTGGCCACGGTGCCGGCGAGCGCGGTGGCCGCCGCGAGGTCGGGCACCCGGACCGGCAGGTGGATGACGTAGCCGGGCTCGTCCTCCTCCCGCCCCTTCGCGCCGGGGCGGGACAGCGTCCGGACCACCTCGACCGGAAGGCGGTACGACCGCTCGTTGAACGAGGCGGGCACGTCGGCCTCGTCGGGCCGGCCGGACCGGTCGCCGGGGAACTGGGCTCGGGGGGTGTTCTCCGCGTCGCGCATGCGTCGCCTCCGGGCGTCGTACCTGCTCACTGACACCGCCATCCGCCTCGGCACCGTCCGGCGGGTCCGGCTCTCCGTGTCGGGACGAACGTAGGACCTCCGACCAGTCCCGGCAACGGGACGCGCACGCTTCGTCACGCCCAGTCACATATGCGACACAAGCCTGGTCCGGAACGCGACCGCGAACTCACCTCCGACGGGTGTGCACACGGGGCTGGCAAGCGCCCCGCCGACCGCTACCCTTCCGGACTGGGCACGCGCGGACGCGCGCCCGACCACCTCGACCCGTGCCCGTCGCCTGGGGCGGCGACGGGAGCCGCAACCCGGGGGAGACAGATGACCCAACCGCCCGCCGGTGGCGACACCGGCATGCCCGGCGACCCACATCCACAGTCACCGCCCGACGGCGGCACACCGTCGGGCTCCCTTCCCGCCGCCGGGCCACCGGGCCATCCGCCCGGTCCACCGGGCGGCCAGCCACGCAAGCGACCGGCCCTGCTGATCGCCTCCCTGGTGCTGGCCGCCGCGGTCCTGCTCTGCGGCGGTGGGGGCACTGCCGCGTTCCTTGTCCTGCGCGACGCCGAGGACGGCCAGGGAGCCAAGGAGCCGCAGGTCGCGGTGGACGGCTTCCTCAAGGCCGTCTACCAGGAGCGGGACCCCGAGAAGGCGGCCGCGTTCGTCTGCTCGGCGGCACGCGACGACGAAAAGATCACCGCCAAGGTCGCCGAGGTCCAGAAGTACGCCGAGCAGTACCAGAACCCCCGGTTCCGCTGGAGCAACCCGACCGTCGACAACCAGACCGGGGACCGGGCCACGGTCTCCGCCCGGGTGACCATGACCACCGCCGACGAGAAGGTCGCCGAGCAGTCCCTGCGCTTCACGGTGGTGCGGAAGACGGGATGGTGGGTCTGCGAGGTCGGCTGATCCGCCCGGCTGGTTAGGCTCGACGGGTGGCAGCGAGTGAGCAGCCGGCCGAGTCCGCCGGCAGATGGCCGGCCCGCCTGCATGTGGTGACCGGCAAGGGCGGCACAGGCAAGACGAGCGTGGCCGCCGCGCTGGCCCTCGGCCTGGCCGCCGGGGGCCGGCGCACCCTGCTGGTCGAGGTGGAGGGCCGGCAGGGCATCGCTCAGCTCTTCGGCACCGACCCGCTGCCCTACGAGGAGCGGCACCTCGCCGACGCGCCCGGCGGCGGTGAGGTGCGGGCGCTGGCGGTCGACGCCGAGGCGGCGCTCCTCGAATACCTGGACATGTTCTACAAGCTCGGCGCGGCCGGCCGGGCGCTGCGCAAGCTCGGCGCGATCGACTTCGCCACCACGATCGCGCCGGGCCTGCGCGACGTGCTGCTCACCGGCAAGGTCAAGGAGGCGACCACCCGCACCAGCGGCTCGCGCCGGACCTACGACGCGGTGGTGCTGGACGCGCCGCCGACCGGACGCATCGGCCGCTTCCTGAACGTGACCGCGGAGACCGCCCGGCTGGCCAAGGTCGGCCCGATCAAGACCCAGAGCGAGGGCGTCTCCGTGCTGCTCCGGTCGCCGATGACCGCCGTGCACGTGGTCACGCTGCTGGAGGAGATGCCGGTCCAGGAGACGCTCGACGCAGTCGCCGAGCTGACCCAGCTCGGCTTCCCGGTCGGCCGGGTGATCGTGAACGGCGTCCGCCCGCCGGTGCCGGCCGGCCGGGCCGTGACCGCGGCCGAGCTGAAGCGCGGGCTGGCCGCCGCCGGCCTGCCGACCGACGGCCCGACCGTGGCCGGGCTCGTCGAGGAGGCCCACGACCAGCGGGTACGCCGAGAGCTGGAGGACTCGCTCCGGGGCGACCTGGTGGAGCTGGGCCTGCCCATGATCGAGCTGCCGCTGCTGCCCGGAGGAGTCGACCGGGCCGGGTTGGAGACGCTCACCGAGACCCTCGTCCGGGCGGATTGACTCACACCTGCGACCGGCACGGAGCAGAGTGCCCCTCGGGACCGATACGCTCGATTGGTGCCTTCCGAAGACGCGGCGCCTCCGCTTGACGTCGACCAGATCCTCGCCGACGACGGCGTACGGATCGTGGTCTGCTGCGGGGCGGGCGGCGTGGGCAAGACGACCACCGCCGCGGCGCTGGCGCTGCGCGCGGCCGAGCGGCACGGCCGCCGGACCGTGGTGCTCACCATCGACCCGGCCCGCCGGCTGGCGCAGTCGCTCGGCCTGACCGAGCTGGACAACACGCCCCGCCAGGTCAAGGGCATCGACGTCGAGGCCAGCGGCGGCGAGCTGCACGCCATGATGCTGGACATGAAGCGCACGTTCGACGACGTGGTGCTCCAGCACACCGACCCGGCGAAGGCGGCGGAGATCTTCGCCAACCCGTTCTACCAGGCCATGAGTTCCACCTTCGCCGGCACGCAGGAGTACATGGCGATGGAGAAGCTGGGCCAGTTGCACGCCCGGGGCGAGTGGGATCTGATCGTGGTGGACACGCCTCCGTCGCGGTCGGCGCTCGACTTCCTCGACGCTCCGGCCCGCCTGTCCCGGTTCCTCGACGGCCGCATGTTGCGGCTGCTGCTGGCCCCGGCGCGTACCGGTGGGCGCAGCATGTTCAACCTGGTGACGGCGAGCTTCGGGATGTTCTCCAAGGTGGTGCAGAAGGTGCTCGGCGCCCAGCTGCTCACCGACCTGTCCGGCTTCGTCGCGGCCCTCGACTCGATGTTCGGCGGGTTCCGGCAGCGGGCCGAGCAGACGTACCGGATCCTGCAGGCCCGGGAGACGGCGTTCCTGCTGGTCGCGGCGCCGGAGCCGGACGCGGTCCGGGAGGCCGCCTACTTCGCCGGTCGCCTGCGGGAGGAGCAGATGCCGCTGGCCGGGCTGGTGCTCAACCGGGTGCACCGGCCGGCGGCGGACCTGTCCGCGGCGGAGAGCCTGGCCGCCGCGGAGCGGCTGGCCGCGGAGGGTGGGCACGAGGGCACCGTCGAGGTGCTGCGCGCGCACGCCGCGCTGGCCCAGCAGGCGGAACGCGAGGAGCAGGTGGCGGCGCGGTTCACCGAGGCGTTCCCGGCGGTGCCGGCGGTGTCGGTGGCCGCGCAGCCCGCCGACGTGCACGACGTCGACGGGCTGCGGACGATCGGCGAGGCGATCAGCCGGCGCTGACCAGCAGGTCAGGTGGCAGTGGTCACCAGGACCTTGTCCTTGCCGGTCTTCTCCTTGGCGTTCTTCTTCATGGCCGCCTCGAACATCTTGCGCCAGCTGGTCACCTGCGGGTGACGGCGCAGCAACGCACGGCGCTCGCGTTCGGTCATGCCACCCCACACACCGAACTCGATCCGGTTGTCGAGCGCGTCGGCCAGGCACTCGTACCGAACTGGGCAGCTCCGGCAGATCCTCTTCGCCACGTTCTGTTCGGCGCCCTGTACGAACAACGCGTCCGGGTCTCCGTTCTGACATGCCGCCAGTGACGGCCAGTCAGTGATCATGCCCATCTGTACACGTCCCCCCTTGCAGTACCTACCGACTTCGTGCGAGCAGCCCTCGAACTCCCCCCGGTCGTTCGCGCCGGCCTCCCCAGGGCGGCACGAACGACGCATGGCTGCCTTCGCCGCCACCCATCATGCTGTGTAGTCGCCCGATTACGCAACGTTGTCGGCGAAATCCATCATTCCGGACACTCCCGGCTTCCCGGGCTTTCGCCCGCGTCTACCCCGCCCGGGTACGTGAAAACGCTGCGCCGCTCCCGGACTTCGCCAGAGACTTCCGCCGGATCTCACGCAACCCAGGACCAGGGCTCGTGCGTTTAGCACAACGAGGCCGGCGCATGCAGGAAATGGGGAAAGTTCCCCGCGCGCCCGCCGATCCCTGCTCGCGTACCCTGTCGAGGTGACCTGGATGCGGAAACGTGACCACAACGTGCTGACCAACGCCGCATCGCTGCTGATCTGCGGCCTGTTGGCCGGAGTGGTGGTCGCTGCGGCGGCCTTCCCCGCGGTGGCGATGACCGGACTGGCCGCGAAGGCCGGCTCGGAGACATTCGGCGCGCTGCCCAAGGAGCTGACCGTCGCGCGGTCCCCGCAGATCACCAGACTGCTCGCGGCCGACGGCAAGACCGTGCTGGCCACGATGTACGACGAGAACCGCAAGGACGTCAAGCTCAAGGACATCTCGCCGCACATGCAGAAGGCCATCATCGCGGCCGAGGACCACGACTTCTACAAGCACAACGGCGTGGACCTCAACGGTGTGGCACGGGCGTTCGTCAACAACCAGTCCTCCGGCTCCTCCCGGCAGGGCGCGTCGACGCTGACCATGCAGTACGTCCGGCTGGCCATCTCCTACTCGGCCACCCACCCGGCCGACGTGGTCGCCGCCACCGAGGACACCAGCGCCCGCAAGCTGCGCGAGATGAGCCTGGCGCTGCAGATCGACAAGGAGCTCTCCAAGGACGAGATCCTGGAGCGCTACCTGAACATCGCCGCGTTCGGCAACGGCGCGTACGGCATCTGGGCGGCCAGCCAGGTCTACTTCAACAAGCCGCCGAGCAAGCTGGACATCCAGGAGTCGGCGATGCTCGCCGGCATGGTGAAGGCGCCCACCGCGTTCGACCCGACCACCCCCGCGGGCTACCCGGAGGCGGTCGGCCGGCGCGACTACGTCATCGGCAACATGGTGCAGATCGGCGCGATCACCCAGCAGGAGGCGGACGCCGCCAAGAAGATCAAGCTCGAGGTCAAGGGCAAGCGCACCCCGAACGGCTGCACCCAGACCACGACCCGCTCGTGGGGCTTCTTCTGCGACTACCTCTACCGCTGGTGGCTGCAGCAGGAGACGTTCGGCGCCACCTCGTACGACCGTGAGCGGCGGCTCAAGAGCGGCGGCTACACCATCGTCTCCACGCTCGACGTGCAGGCGCAGAAGGCCGCCGACAAGGCCGTCCGCAAGAACCTGGGCGAGAGCAGCAAGGCGGCCCGGATGGTGGCCGCCGTCGAGCCCGGCACCGGCCGGGTCCGCGCCGTCGCGGTGAACCGCAACTTCAAGCTCGACGACCCGGACGACCCGCAGAACAAGATCTCCAGCGACCCGAAGAAGGCCAAGAAGAAGATCCGGGGCAACTACCCCAACACGGTGAACCCGCTGATCACCGGTGGCCCCGGCATCGCCGGCTACCAGGCGGGCTCGACCTTCAAGATCTTCACGCTCGTGGCCGCGCTGGAGAAGGGCTACCCGCTCAGCTACCCCATCAACGCGCAGCCGGTGTTCAAGTCGGACTACCCGGTCGAGTTCAACTCGCCGGCCGCCTGCCCGGGCACCAACAAGTACTGCCCGAAGAACGCCAACGCCTCGATGGCCGGCATGCACAACATGTGGAGCGGCTTCGGCTTCTCGGTGAACACGTTCTTCATCGAGCTGCAGCAGCGGGTCGGCGCAGAGAACGTGGTGAAGGCGGCACAGAAGCTCGGCATCTCGTTCCGCTCGTCGAGCGACGCACAGCTCGCCGCCAACCCGCACCAGTGGGGCGCGTTCAGCCTCGGCGTCTCGCAGACCACCCCGCTGGAACTGGCGAACGCGTACGCGACGCTCGGCGCCGACGGCAAGTACTGCGAGCCGATCCCGGTGCAGGAGATCCGCGGCCCGGAGGGCGAGAAGCTCGACGTCGCGAACCCGCGCTGCGAGCAGCGGATCAGCACCGAGGTGGCCCGGGCCGCCGTGGACGCCGCCCGCTGCCCGGTTGGTGACCGCTCCTCGACCACGAAGTGCGGCACCGCCACCGCCGGCAACGTCCGCAACATCGTCAAGGCGCCGGTGGCCGGCAAGTCCGGCACCACCGACTCGGAGAAGACCTCCTCGCTGGTCGCGATGACCAAGCAGTACGCGGTGGCCGGCATCATGGCCGACCCGGACTGGCCGCAGACCACTCAGAAGATGGGTCACGACACCCCCACCGGCATCAACCCGGCGGTCTACGAGACGCTGCGGGGCGCCATGGAGGGCAAGGACCGGAAGAACTTCACCCCGCCCAGCGGCAAGATCGTCCTGGGTGACCAGCGGTCCATCCCGGATGTGAAGTGCGCGTCCATCGAGAGCGCGAAGTCCCGGCTCAAGGGCGCCGGCTTCGAGCCGGTGGTCTCCAGCAACAAGGTGGCTTCGGACTGCCCGGCGGGCACCGCGGCCGGCACCAGCCCGAACGGACGCACCATCAAGGGCGGCGTCGTCATGATCGAGGTCAGCTCCGGCAAGGGCGACGCGGACCAGGGCGACGCGGCGACGCCCGGCCGGCCCGGCGGACCGGGTAACGGCGGCCGTCCCGGACGACCACCGAACTGATCCCGCCACCTGACGAACGAGCGGCGGCCATCTCCTTCCCGGAGATGGCCGCCGCTTTTTGGTCGACGGGCGCTGTCAGAGACCGAGCTGGCGGCGTACCTCGGCGGCCACCCGACCCCCCTCGGCGCGGCCGGCCACCGCGGCCTGAGCGGCCTTCATGGCCGGGCCCATCTGCGCCTTGCCGGCGAAGCCGCCCGCGGCGAGCGCCCCCGAGACCAGCTCGGCCAGCTCCTCGTCGGAGAGCTGCCTGGGCAGGTAGCGCTCCAGCACCTCACCCTCGGCGGTCTCCTTGCCGGCCTGCTCGGCGCGCCCGGCGTCGGCGAACGCCACGGCCGCCTCGCGGCGCTTCTTCGCCTCCTTGGTCAGCACCGCGAGCACCTCGTCGTCGCTGAGCTCGCGCTTTTCCCGGCCGGCGACCTCGGCATTGCCCACGGCTGCGAGGGCCATGCGAAGCGTGGAGGTGGTCAGCTCGTCGCGCGCCTTGAGAGCGGCGCGCATGTCGGCGGTGAGACGGTCCTTCAGCGTGCTCATGGACGGTGAAACTACCCTGAACGCCATGCGAAAGCGCACACTATTCCGTCTCGCGGCCGGAACCGTCGCCGCCGGGGCGGCCACCCTCGCGTACGCGTCGCTCATCGAGCGCAACATGTTCACCCTGCGCCGGTACGACGTGCCGGTGCTCCCGACCGATGCCGAACCGCTGCGGGTGCTGCACCTTTCGGACCTGCACATGATGCCCGGACAGCAACGCAAGCAGGACTGGGTGGCCTCGTTGGCCGCGCTCGACCCGGACCTGGTGGTGGTCACCGGCGACAACATGGCCCACCCGGAGTCGGTGGCCGGCGTGCTGCGCGCGCTGCAACCGCTGCTCGACCTGCCCGGCGCGTTCGTCTTCGGCTCCAACGACTACACCGGCCCGGTCCTCAAGAACCCCTTCACCTACTTCCTGCCCGACCGGGAGTACACCGAGGGCGTGCCCCTGCCGTACGAGGAGCTGCGCGACATCCTCACCGGCGCCGGCTGGGTGGACATGAACAACGCGCGCACCTCGCTCAAGGCCGGCGGGCGGGAGATCGAACTGGTCGGCGTGGACGACCCGCACATCGAACGCGACAACTACGACGCCGTGGCCGGGCCGGTCAACCGCGACGCGGCGCTGTCGATCGCGCTGTCCCACTCCCCCGAGCCCGCGGTGCTGGACCGGATGGCGGCCGACGGCTTCGGCCTCCTGCTCGCCGGGCACACCCACGGCGGCCAGGTGTGCGTGCCCGGGTACGGCGCGCTGGTGACCAACTGCGGGCTGCCCCGCTCGATGGCGCGCGGACTGCACCGCTGGCCCGGCTCGGACTCCTGGCTGCACGTCTCCGCCGGCCTCGGCACCCACCCCACCGCCCCCATCCGCTTCGCCTGCCCGCCCGAGGCCAGCATCCTGACGCTGATCTCCCGCTGACCGCGCCGCCCGGGCGGCCGGCTCGGCCGGCTCGGCAGATCTTGGTACGTGGCCGCCCCTCGGGGGGCCGTTCCGTACCAAGATCTGCCGGGTGCGCGGGGCGGGGGGTACCGAGTTTGACCGTGCGGGCGGGTGGGCTACTATTTGTCGGCACGCCTCGGGGTGTGGCGCAGCTTGGTAGCGCGCTTCGTTCGGGACGAAGAGGTCGTCGGTTCGAATCCGGCCACCCCGACCAGGTAAGAGGGCACATTCCATCGACGGATGTGCCCTCTAGTGCATCCTGGGTGACCAACTGAGTGACTACGCCTCAGCCGTCGGCGCGAAGATGCGATCCATGACCGCCGCGCCTTGGAGCAATACCGGCCGGAGCTGATGCCGGTAGACGAGTTCCGTGACGGTCGTGCCGGAGTGGCCGCACAGGTCGGCAATGTCTTCCAGGCTCACCCCGCTGTCGGACAGCAGCGACACGAAGCTGTGCCGGAGTTCACGAGGGGTCCAGGCGGCCGGATCGAGACCAGCCAGGGTGACGACGCGGCGGAAGGCCCGGCGGACGTTGGCCGCGTCAAGGGCGGTGCCGACAGTCGAGGCGAAGACCAGTCCGAGCGGTTGCCAGTCCTTGCCGGCACTCTGGCGCTCCTGGTCCTGACGCTGGCGATGACGGGTGAGCGCGGCAACGCACCGCGCGGGTAGGGCGAGAGTGCGCCGAGACTTGCGGGTCTTGGTATCGCCGCCGTCCCGGTCAGAGCGCCACACCTGCATAGACGGCGGAACCGGCGGCACGGCGTCCGACTGCCCGTCGAGGTCGACATGGTCCCAGCGCAGCGCGCGCAGTTCTTCGGTGCGCGCACCGGTCAGCAAGGAGAGCACGACGTAGGCGTGCAAACGGGTTCCCTCAGAGGCGTCGAGGACAGCCTTTGCCTGATCCAGCGTCAGGGACTTGGAGGGCCGTCCCTCCTGGCCGCGCGGGACGGTGCACAGCGCGACGACGTTGCGCTTCACCTTGTCCCGGGCCATCGCCCGATTCACCGAGCGGTTGAGGCACCCGTAGAGGTCACGAAGTGTGCGGGTGCTGAGGGTGGTGGCCTTGTCGGCTAGCCACCGGTCGACGTCCTGGGCGCGAAGCTCGCGGAGCTTCCGAGCGCCGAGCGCGGGGATGATGTGGGTGCGGCACAGGATCTCGCACTTGGTCTTGGTGCGGTCTGATCGGCCGTTGAGTCCGTAGGCGAGCCAGTCGGTAATAGCTTCGGCGACGGTGTAGTGGTGCTCGGCGATGGCGAGCCCGTCTTCGTAGTCACGGATCTTCTCCCGCAATTTGGTGCGGGCTTCGGTCTTGGTCTTGCCGCTGCCTTTGCGCACGATGCGCTTGCCCGCCGGGGTGTAGCCGACGGTGACGGTGGCGATCCAGCGTTGCCGGGACTCGTCCCAGTGCAGGCCGCCTTCTCCTCGGGCGCGGCGGGTGGTCATCGGGTGCCTCCTTTCTGGGCTTCTTGTTCGAGTAGGTCGACGTAGGCGGTGATCGCGGCAGCGGGAATGAGGCGGGTGCGGCCTTGCCGGACGGTGCGTAGCCGACCGGAGCGGATCTGTTCGTAGATCACGGACCGGGAGAGGCTGAGTAGGCGCATCGCCTCCGGGATGCGGTAGAGCGCCTTGGCGGGTGTGTGGAGGGCGGGTGCGGTCAAACGGTGCTCCTTCCATCGGGGACAGGTTGACCGTCAAGGCTGTCTTGACGGTGGATCGGTGGCCGGTTAGGCGGCGGCGAGTAGGGCGTCTCGGGCTGCTTCGTGTCGCTCTCTGGCCATGGCGGCGGCGGTGTTGGCTAGGAGGGCGTCTCCGGTGGTGCGCCAGCCGGAACCGGCGTAGGTGAGCAGGCCGACGATCAGCGTCGTCTCTTGGTCGTCGGGTTGGTCGGCGTGTTCGTGGCCGCCCTCGGTGCGTCGCCAGATGGTGCGGGCGTCGCGCAGGATGCGGAAGGTGACGGAGTAGCGGCGGCTTTTGGTGAGGAAGTGGCCGCCGAAGCCGAGCATGTGCGCCCAGCGTCGGAGTTGTTGCCAGTCGCGGTGGCTGCCGAGGGTCCAGCAGGCGTCGATGAGCCGTTCCGGATGGGTGCCATGCTCATTCGCGTAGAGGTCGATGACCTCGCCGTCGAGACGGCGGGAGACGTGCCCGGTGGCCTCGGTCGACTTGGTGGCGTACTTGGCGAGGTAACCCGCGACCTTGCCGTCGGTGATCTCACCGTCGGCGGTGATCGCGCGCACGTCGATGCCTTTGCCGGGGTCGCCCCAGGTGATGTGCCAGCCTTCGGGCCGGTTGGGGTGGGGGCGGGTGGTGAAGGCGACGGTGGCGGCAGCGTGTTCGATCGCGGCGACCAGGTCGTCAACGCCGAGGCCGACCGGGGCGACGATGGTGTCCGGGTCGCCGGTGACGCCGTCGAGGCGGACGATGGCGTGGTAGTGCACGACCGCGCGGCGCTGCATCTCCGCGACCTTCCCGAACGACGGCTTCACCGGCGGCACCCGGCGGACCTTCCCGCTGGCGGTGACCTGAACGACCGGCGGGAGGCCGAGCTGGCGGGCGCGGCCGTTGAGGTGGCGGGTGACGGCGATGGTCGTGCGGCGCCACAACTCCGGCGCGGCATGGTTCCACACCACTTGGGCGTCGTAGTCGTAGCAGTCCAGACACAACGGCTGTCCCAGCCGGGCATCGTTTGCCTCGTGTCTGGCCCAGCACACCGTCTGCTGCCCGTGTTCGCAGGGCCGGGCGGTGGGGTCGGTGGCGCGGCGGGGGTGGCAGGGGTCGGCGCGGCAGTCGCAGCGGCGGCGGCCGGCGCAGGTGTGGCGCTTCACGACCCGGGTGTGCACGGTGCCGAACGACGGCGCGGTGAACGTCGAAAACACCGCCGGATGTCCGGCGACTGTTGCCGGGATGCCTTTGCCGCCCGAGAGCCCGGCGCGGAGGAGTTGGTAGGCGTCGCGTTGGTAGATGCGGGCGCAGGACGGGCAGACCGCGTGGCGGCGATTCCCGCACGGCTTGTAGATCTCCCCATCCGGCAGGTCGGCCGTGGCGGTGGTGGCGAGGAGTTGGCCGGTGGCCCGGTCGATGGTGGCGACCTCACCGGCCAGGCGGATGGGGTGGGAGCAGCCCGCGGCGGCTTTCACGTGGTCGAGCCAGCCGAAGTAGTCGGGGGTGGTGGCCCGGTGGAAGGCGGACTCGTCGCGGCCGGTGAACGAGCCCGCCGAGCCGACGGCGGGGGTGGGCCGGAGCCCCGGACCAAGACGAGCCTGGTCCGGGACGACGGCGATCAGGTCAGCGGCCACGGGTGCGGGCCGCCTTCATCGGGAGGTGGGTGATGTGGCCGGTGGCGAACGGGTTGGGTCCGTCGAAGATCCGGCCGAGCAGGGACGCCACAGCAGCGGGCAGGTCGGCCCGGTGGTGTTCCCACAGGTAGATGTCGCGGACGAGTTGGTAGGTCTTCGGCAGCTCGATCCCGTCACGGGCGGCGAGGATCTTCATGCGGCCGATGAGCTGGACAGGTTCCCAACCCCGGGCAAGCCGGGGTTGACGCCAGCGATACGAGACCGGGGTGGTGGTCATGCCGTCACCTCGCCTCGGCGGATGGCCGCCAGGAGTCGGCAGGCCAGGTTCACCGCCGTCTGTTCGTTTCGGTCGGAGCCCCAGATCCGGCGGGTGGTGGCGAGTTCGGCGCGGACGTCGGCCGAACGGTCGTAGCGGGTCTTGTCGCAGTAGGCGACGTTGGCCGCCCGCGATTCGGCGTCGAGCCGGTACACACCGGCCAGGCCGAGCCGGGCGATACCGGCAACCGCGAGAGCCTTGAGCTGATCAGCGGTCAGAGCGTGTGCCTTGGCCGGGATACCGGCGGCGTGGATAGCCACGGCGAGTTCACCGTTGGTCAAGCCGTCCAAACGGACGACAGCAGCCGACGCTCGGCGAGGCTGCGGGGACATGAGCGGACGGACCGGCGTGATGGTCATCGCGGCCTCACCACAACTCTGCGGTGTAGTCCGCCTCGACCACGGCCCAACCGGGCAGGCCGAACAGCCGGCCCAGCAGCTCCTCGTAGAACGCAGACGCCGTAACGGTGCCGCTCTCCCAGCGGCACAGATTGCGCTTGAAGGTGGGCCACTCCGGCAGCCGCACGCCCTCGCTGGCGGCGACCCTGCACAGACGGCGGAACACCTCCTGCTGCGACCAGCCCCGAGACTGACGCAGCTTCTTCCACGGCCAGGTGAACTGACGGGTAGCAGAAGCAGGAGTGGTGGCGTTCGTGGTGAGCACGGACAAGGCATCCAGCAACGCAGTGCGATCAAGCACCGCAGGCAGGTTCAGCGCCTCCCCAGGGGCCAGCGCGTCCCGAAGCGTCGCCAACGCAGACAGCAAGCGAGCATCAGACAACGCCGAAGAATGACCCGAGGCGCAGACAGCAGGGTGAACGGTAGGCTGGACAGGCATCGTGTTGGTCCTTTCGCAGAGGGAACCGATGCACCTGGCCTCAGCGGGTAGCCGCCCGCTGGGGCCTCTTGTTGTCAGGTTGTACCAACAACAACGCCTGTCTATCAGTCCGATGGTGCACGGGTCAAGGGGTTGTTAGCGTGTAGGTACAACTCCCGTTAGGAAGTGCCATGACCCTCAACCCGGCCGACTCTCGGCCGCTCTATCAGCAACTCGCATCGATGCTCAGGCAGCAGATCCAGAGCGGCGAGCTTGCACCGGGTGACCGGTTCCCCACCGAAGGCGAGCTTTCCGACCACTACGGCATCAGCCGAAACACCGTGCGTCTCGCCTTGGACGTCCTCCGCAATGAAGGGCTGATCGTGTCCCGACGCGGACGCGGCAGCTTCGTGCGCTCCGAGCCGCCCATGCGCTACTACGCCTCACTCACTGGCTCCCGTCGCAAGCGGCTGGAGGCCGACCGGCGACGAGACACCTTCAGCCAGCAGATCGAAGCCCAGGGCAAGACGCCTCGACAGGTCAGCACCGTCGAGGTTGTGCCCGCGAGCGACGAGATTGCCTCACACTTGCGACTCCGGCCCGGCGATCCCGTGGGTGTGCGGCGAAGGGTCATGTACGCCGACGATCAGCCGCTACAACTCGGCGACAGCTACTACCCGCTGAACATCGTGCGAGACAGCAAGATCATGAACCCGGCCGACATCGTCGAAGGCACGGATCAAGTGCTCGAAGACTTGGGCCACATCCCGACGCGCTATGAGGACGAGATCACCTGGCGGATGCCGAGCGCGGACGAGGCCACGAAGCTTCACCTCGGTCCGGCAACGCCAGTCGGCCGACTCTTGCGAACCAGCTTCGACCAGGAGGACCGGCCGATCGAGGTGTACCAAGTGATCCTGCCCGGAGACCGTCACGTCCTGCTCTACGAGGTCGACGCCGAATGAAGCCAACACCCGTGACATTGACGGGCCGCCTGATCCGACTCGAACCGCTCGGACCGCAGCACGCCGCCGATCTGCTGGCAGCCGCAGCGCACGACGAAATCTGGACGCACCTCGACGAGCCCACACCTCGCACCAGCGAGGCGATCAACGCCTTCATCAGCGACGCCCTACGGGATCAAGAACGCGGGCAACGACTCCCATTCGCCGTGGTGGACCTGCACAGCGGGAAGGCGATCGGAAGCACGAGCTACATCGACATCCGCCCGAACGATCGCACGCTAGAGATCGGCTGGACCTGGCTCACACCCAGCTCCTGGGGAACCGGTGCCAACACCGAAGCCAAGTTCCTCCTGATGCAGCACGCCTTCGAGGTGCTCGGCGTCGGACGAGTAGCGATCAAGACCGACCTACGCAACACGAGATCACAGCGCGCCATCGAACGGCTCGGAGCACACCGGGAAGGCGTGTGGCGCAACCACCGTCTACTCAGCACCGGCCGATACCGCGACAGCGTCTACTACAGCGTCATCGACTCCGAATGGCCCACCGTCCGCGACAAACTGGCACCAGCAGTCCAGTAGCCCAAAACGACCAGGCCAGCGGCCGACTGCCGACCAGGCGGTGAGAACTTTCTGTACGTCTTCAAGGCGGCCCTGAACGGGCCGCACGCGCCGCCGCCTGGGCGCGCGTCCGTCGCTGCGCTGGCGCTCCGACTCCGGCCACGCAACACGCCCGGCGGCTGGCGCGGAAGCGGGGAGCCCAAGGGGCCGCCGCAGAACGACAGGGGCGTTGACCGGTGAGGGTTGGGCCGGCAGCCGGCCGGGCCGCGCGGCCACGAGCCCGCGCGGCGTAGGGGAGCGGACGCCGGCCGCGTCGGCGAGCTGGTGGGGGTAGCGGGGTTGCGGTTACTGCGCCTCCGGCGGGGGCGCTCGGGCTCCGAGATGGTTGCAACCCCGTCGGCGGGTTGCGGTCCGTGGGTGGTTGCGCGAGCCATCCCGCCAGCCGACGACCCGGGCGAGCCGAGCAGACCACCGCCCGACCCGCCAGCGTCCGACCGTGCGTCAAGGCCGTCTTGACGTGGCGGGCCGGGCGGCGGCCCGCTCCCACGGAGGGCGGGTCGACGGCAGACGGGATGAATGATGGGCGGTGCCTGCTGGCAGCGAGGCCTCGGGGCCTGCATCCTGGTTGAGAAGAGCAGGAGGATGTCAATGCTGGCTGGTTCCGCAGACGATCGGGTGACAGCAATCTGGGCTGAGATCCGAACGAAGTTGGCAAGGTGGTTCTTTTTCGGCGTTGCTATCGCCGTGATGCCGATATTCGCAAACGCCTTGAGTGCATTGTCTCGATCTACAGATACCTCCTACGAAAACTTAGTCGGCAGGGGTGAGCTTTTGCTCGTTTCCGCTGGAATTGCCGCTGCTGGGGTTGGCGAACTGTTCGCCAGGCAGGAAACGAAGCTGAAGACTCCTCGGCTGATACTGGTAGGCGCTGGCCTCTTGCTGGTTTGCCTTACCTCTTATTGGTTCGCGGATATTGCGTCCGCAATCCAGCTCAAGCAGAGTCTTGACAATAATGCGATTGCCGCAGGATCGACGGTTCTCTTCGGCTGCACGCTCGGCACTTCTGGATGCTCAATTATTGTGTCGGAAATCAAGTGAGGGGCGGAGAGATGGCAACTGTCGTCTCGGCGATAGGCATCCTCACTTTCCTTATTGCGCTCGGGTCGACGCTCGTTGGAGTGATGAGGTGGCTTAGAGATGAGCGCGGTAAGGGCGAGGCTAGAAACTCGAATGACCCTGACGTATCCACGCAGTTTCGCAGGACCAAAGGGCCACGAGTCTTGGCGCTCGCTGCTGTACTTCTCTTTTTCTTTGCCGTGGTCGCTCCCGCGATTTGGATGAGAACAGGTGGCGGACCCCTTGCCGGTCCGCCAACCGCTTCCCCAATGCCTGCTAGCCCGTCAGCAGCCCCCACCTCCAACCCGAGCCTGCCCACTAGCGCTTGGTCTCCTATCGCAGACGAGGGATCAGGCGGGTTCGGTAGCTGGTTACTCATCCTCCTCGGAGGGCTCTTTGTCGCGGTTGGTGTCGGTACTATTGTACTGCTATATTCCCGCCGAAGAAGTGAATCAGAGAAAGAGCCGAACGCGACTCCGGACACGGATGGTGGGCGAGAAATGAATGCCACAAACTCATCCTCAATCCTTGCCAGAGGCCGCAAGGCGACGCAGTCTGCTGATAATCAAGACCCCGGCCTAGAGCGCGCCGAGGAGCATCTCCAGGCGGGTCGGATGAATGAGGCAATCTACGAGTTGGAAATCTTGAGCGAGACTAGAAGGAAGGCTCTGGGAGTAGATCACCCTGGTACGCTCACCGCCCTCCACAGCCTCGCCTTTGCATATAAAGAAGCTGGACGGCTCGAAGAAGCGATCGCGCTCTTGCAGGAACTGGCCAACTACACAAACCCTATCCTGAATAGCGCAATATCGCTGAGAGGGCGGACACCTTGGAGCGCGAACGACCCGGACAGAAGCGTATGACAACTTTCGTGCAGGTCGGGCCATAGGCTCACCTCGACAGCGCTCTGGTTTCAAGACCAGCGTCAAACGTCTACCCCCCGAGCCGGGTGACCAACTGGGTGACGATGGGCACGAGCAACCCCGGACGTCCACGGACCTCAGTGGACCGTTTAGGCACTTCAGCCCCGCCCCTGGCTCTGCTCGTAGACGACTGGCGGTTCCTTCGGGACGAAGAGGTCGTCGGTTCGAATCCGGCCACCCCGACCAGAGGTAAGTAAAGGTCAAGGCCCCTCCGCGGAGGGGCCTTGATTCGTTTCCGCCGATCATTGCTCCGTCAGAGGCAGCGAGAAGGCAGCAAACGACGCGAGCACCCTGCGATCCCGGTCCCGAGTCGAGTGCGTGTACCGGTCCAGAGTCGTGGACGTCTGCTCATGCCCCATCACCTTGGCTACATCGTTGATCGGTACCCCGTCGGAGACGAGCCAGGTCGCGTACGAGTGCCGCAGATCGTGGAACCGAAGCCCGAGGGGCAGGCCCGCGCGTTGCAGGGACGGCTTCCAGATCCGCGCCCGAAACGTTCCCCGCTTCAGCGGCTCGCCAGTCCGGGCGACGAAGATCAACCCGTCAGCGCCCGTCTCGAAGGACTGCCGATGGTCGGTCAGCGCCTGAACGACGAACGGGGGCAGCGGCACGGTCCGCCGGCCAGCTCGTGACTTCGGGTAGGGCTTGAGCGTCACATGACCGGACACCTCCTCCGCGACCCGCACCACCCGGAGGACGCTCGCGGCCAGGTCGACGGCGTCCCAGCGCAGCCCGGCGCACTCGCCCCAGCGCAAGCCAGTGCCGGCCGCGACCGCAACCAAGGCGCGATACCGATCCGGGACGACGGGGAGGAGTTGGTCGAACAGGTCCACGCGAGAGATGACCAGCTCGTCAGTCCATGCGCCGCCGAGGTGGGAGCCGAACGGCCCTCGCAGGGAGCGAACCCGATGAGCCGGTCCCGGGGCCCGCTCCACGGTGTGTGGGTCGGCGTCAGACAGTGAGGATGGTGAGGTGGTTCGCCGGATTGGTCTGACTCACCGGCAGACTGACGCTTGCTGTCCTCATCCCGACTCGTCGGCTGGCCTGGTGGCCCCGCGATCTGCATATCACCGGCCAGGCGTCGTGACCTGATAGGAGCCTGTGCGAGAGGCGCTCACCGATCCGTGCCCTACGAGTGGCCCGCCAAGGTGCAGCCAAGGCCCGCACCGCAGCGATCAATCAGATGCGCGGCTGGTCGCCGCCGCCCCAAACCCCTGCGTTCCCCGTTAACCAAGCTCAGCACCGCCGTCCTGGTCCCGGTGCGCCGCGCACACCATGAACCCGTCCGGCCACATGATCCGGAACGGGCCACCGCCGCCGCCCTGGTTGGGCTCGGCCGGCGAGCCACCGTCCTGACCGAGGAGATCACCACCCTCGACCGGCATCTGGCACCGCTGGTCCGCCAGGCTGCACCCCGCACCAGCGCCCTGTTCGGCGTCGGCACCGACGTTGCAGCCCAACTGCTCACCACCGCCGGCGACAACCCCGACCGCCTGCGATCCGAAGCCGCCCTGGCCCACCTCTGCGGCGCAGCACCCATCCCCGCCAGCTCCGGACGGGTGCGCCGCCACCGCCTCCATCGAGGAGGCGACCGCGGTGCCAACCCCGCCCTGCACACCATCGCCCTCTGCCGCCTGCGCTACGACCCACGCACCCGCGCCTACCAGCAACGACGCATCACCGAAGGCCTCAACAAACAAGAGATCCTCCGCTGCCTCAAGCGCTACATCGTCCGCGACGTCTACACCGCCCTACGCGCCGACTTCACCGCCCTCACCCCCTGACCTCCAAAGGAGCATCGGGATGGCATCAGTAGGAAGCGGCGCTCTTGCGGCGGGTTATTGAACAGCCCTTAGTCGAGGACGATCAGTAGAGGGCGGCGCTATTGATGGAGATAAAGCAGCTACACCTGCAATGACGGGGGTCACGGTGAGACCCATGAAAGCCTCACCAAAATCCCGCTTCGGAATCCCTAGCTCCTTAGAGATCCGTTCTGCGCCCCAGCCATCTTCGCGGGCCAACGCCAAGACTTGACGCAGCAACGCTGATTGCTCCTTCGGGATGCCGTTCGGTTCGCTGCTCCTAAATCCCTGCTCGCTGAGGTCAATCATCCAGCTACGATATTGCCAATCACTGATCCTCTTTAGTTGATGCAACCGCCGCACCATTGCCGTCGCGGACACACGCCAATGCGCCTTCAAGTGCATGACATCCTGCAAGGAAGGACTTCCCACGAGCTGAGGAGCCAACCCATCCGCAGGCATTAAGAAAGTGCTGGCGAAGGTGTTGGCATCTAGCTCATACTTGCGATTCCTGTTAGTTCGAGTATCTCGATGCATGCATAGGTGGCCGAGTTCGTGTGCAAGGTCGAACCGCAGCCTCTCAGCGCTCTTGGCAGTGTTGATAAAGACAAACGGGCGATCCTCGTGCCAGAAGGAGAAAGCATCAACTTCTCTATCCTCCGACGGCAGCCCCAGAACCCGAACACCCCGGCTTTCTAGGACAGCAAGCATGTCGACCACCGGGCGCGTGCCAAGACTCCACATTCGCCGTAGCGACAGAGCCGCATCGACAGGGCAAGGCTCTGCCTCTTGAATCGAGGCTGTTAGCTCCTCAAAGGAGGGCACGTCTGGATCCGGCGTTGCGTACCTGATATCAATCCAGGAAGAAAAAGCTCGCAGCATCGAAGCATGAGAAAGCACACGCCCGACCTGACGTGACGTCATGTTCGAGAACGCGCGGAAGCTCACCGCCTCTACTGGAACCTCTTCCAGGTCCTCTCCGAAGAAGAAAGACTGTGGAAACTCTAACGATTCTGCAATTCTTGCAACGGGAGGGCTTTCGACCTTTCCTGATTCCCAGTCAGTAACCGCCCTACGAGTAACACCACACAACTTCGCCAGAGCCTCCTTGGTGAGGCCCCGCCTTTCCCGTGCTAACCGGAGCCTATTGCGGTTGAACTCCGGCCGACCCTCACTTGCGGCCAACATTGACGCGCGGTGGCTCGATCTCGTCGGGCTCCATCGGCGTAACGACGGCACCCTGCAGCGAGATGTAGGGGATCAGGATTCGCTCTTTCCACAACCCAAACTTGCCATCCGCCCCAAGGGAGGTAGCCAGAGAGAGTTCAAGGTACATCCGACTCTCTCTGGCGTTCAGCATCAGGAACCATGTGTCGCACAGTTCATCACCCTGCGGAGGTTCCTTGAATTCGGGGAGGTCGAATGCCTGTTGGCCAAGGAGATTCTTCCTGATCCTCTTCGCGGTAACAGGTCCACGTCTTCTCGCAGCCTTTGGAGGACTGAATCCGCGCTCCCCGCAGTTAGCGTCACCACCTACGACCGCAATCGCAACGCTACGTTGTGCATGAAATGAAGTCTCGTAGTTGTTGGTGTAGCCCACGTCCCAACCCTGGTTGAGGGCGAGAAGTTGGGTCCGAAGCTCCGCGACGGTCTCCGCCCACATCACCTGCCCCTTGTAAGTCCTGGGATGAACCGCAGTGACCTGAGAGGAGCGATCGTGCCCCCTCCTAACGGCAGCCTCGAAGTACGTAGCCCGCAAGCCCATGCTGGCGAGCCTCGCAACAGCGGCATCACCCTCATGGATGATGCACTCCTCGTATACCGGCTCAGGCTGAACCACGGGCGTCCTCCTCGGGCCAAACTTCCTCAGAACCTACCACAGATGAGGAGCCGGAAGAGGAAGGTCAACTTGGTGCGGGTCGCAGTGCATCCTGGGCGGCCTAAGTGATCTGATCCCGCACCGTCAGTGCTTCCAGAGGTCCTCCGTGCGGAAGTACCTGGCGGTGAACTCCTCTTCCAGGGAGGCAGTGTCCGTCTCATCCGTCCACCAACCTGGCCAGACGTCGACACCGGAGGGCGTACTGATGGCCGTCAGGACGGCGGAGCACCGGTGGCAGCGCCGAGGAGCCGAGTCCCGGAACCGCCCGCCGCAGTCGCACCGTCGTAGTCGCGCTTCAAGTGCGCCCATCAGCGTGGAACGGGTGTCGTCTCGGTCAGGAAGCGCATCCGCGATGGCGATACAGGTGCTGTCGTAGTAACTGACATCCACCCGCATCGGGCAGCCGTCGCAATAGAGGAAGTAGCAGTCCAGCAGCGGTGAGTGATCGAGACGGTAAAGGCGTTCCTGGCACGCCGAACAGGTGATTTCCTCGCCGTTGAGCCAGTTGTCGTCGAGTTCGTCAGCGTGACCCACGTCATGATGATCCCACGGTCGAGGCACTGCGTACGGTCGCGCGACTCCCCAGCCCTGGTCACCGTCGCAGTAGGATCCCGGCATGCCACGGCCGGTGGTCTTCGACCTCTTCCACACCCTGGTCCACGGCGCCGACGACGAGCGGGACCGGGTGGTCGGCGAGATGGCGCTCCTTGTCGGGGTGGCTCCGGCGGCGCTCGTGGCCGCGTACCACGAGACCTGGCGGGACCGCCTCGTCCGGTGGAGCGCGGAGGAGACCGTCCGCACCCTCGCCGGACGCCTCGGCGGCACGCCGACGGACGAGCAGGTGACGCTGGCCGCCGCGCATCGGCGTGATCTCGCCCGCCGCGTGCTGAACCGCGTCCCGGCCGGCACCCTGGACGTGCTCGACACCCTGCGTGAGCGCGGGCACCGGCTGGCTCTGATCAGCAATGCCACCTCCGAGACCGCCGAGGCGTGGCCGGCCGGCCCACTTGCCCGGCGCTTCGACGTCGCGGTCTTCTCCAGCGCGGTCGGGCTGGCCAAGCCGGATCCGGCGATCTACCGCACCGCAGCGGAGCGGTTGGGCGTCGCGCCGGCGGAATGCGTCTACGTGGGTGACGGCGCGGACGGCGAGCTGGCCGGCGCGGCGGCGGTGGGCATGACGGTGCTGCGGACCACTGAACACCAGGACACCGATCCGGGCTGGGACGGTCCTGTCATCACCGGCCTCCGCGACCTGCCCGACCGCCTGGCGGAACCGACGGCCGAATAGATCGACAGGACTGCCCGAAGTCACCCCGCCACGCGGCGTTGACCCTGCTTCCTGGCAAAGTTATGCGCATGCCGCCGATGATCCGATCCCGCCTGACCGATTGGACCACCGTCGCGCCCCTGGTCGCCGTGCTCGTGCTCGTGATGACCTGGGGACGGGAGCTGCCCGGCCCGCTCATTTTCGTGGTGGCGGCCCTGCTCGCGGCGGCTGTGCTGGCGGCCGTGCACCACGCCGAGGTGGTGGCCCACAAGGTCGGTGAGCCGTACGGGTCACTCGTACTGGCGGTAGCGGTCACCGTGATCGAAGTCGGTCTGATCGTCACGCTGATGATCAGCGGTGGGGAGAAGACGCAGGCGCTGGCGCGGGACACCGTCTTCGCCGCCGTCATGATCACCTGCAACGGCATCCTCGGCCTGTCGCTGCTGCTCGGCGCGCTACGGCGGCAGGTGGCGGTGTTCAACCCGGAGGGCACCGGCGGGGCGCTGGCGACAGTGGCGACGCTCGCCACGCTCAGCATGGTGGTGCCGACGTTCACCACGAGCCGGCCGGGTCCGGAGTTCTCCCCCGCCCAGCTCGCTTTCGCGGCGGTCGCCTCGCTGGCCCTCTACCTGCTGTTCGTCATGGTGCAGACCGGCCGGCACCGCGACTACTTCCTCCCGGTCACCCAGGAGGGCAGCATCCTCGCCGAGGACAAGACCGGTGACGGGCACGCCGAGCCGCCGTCCACGCGTACCGCACTGGCCAGCCTGGCCCTGCTGGTGGTGGCGTTGGTCGCGGTGGTCGGCGACGCGAAGACGATCTCCCCGGCGATCGAGAGCGCGGTCAGCGCCGCCAACCTGCCGCAGGCGTTCGTCGGCGTGGTCATCGCGCTGCTGGTGCTGCTGCCGGAGACGCTGGCGGCGGCCCGGGCGGCTCGGCGGGACCGCGTGCAGATCAGCCTCAATCTCGCGCTCGGCTCGGCCATGGCCAGCATCGGCCTGACCATCCCGGCCATCGCGATCGCCTCGATCTGGCTGGACGGGCCGCTGCTGCTGGGTCTGGGCGGCACCCAGATGACGCTGCTGGCGCTGACCGCGGTGACGGCGGTGCTCACAGTGGTGCCGGGTCGGGCCACAGTGCTCCAGGGCGGCGTACACCTGGTGCTGCTCGCCGCGTTCGTCTTCCTGGCCGCCAGCCCGTAAGCGAGCACGCCCGCCGCCAGCCCGTAAGCAGGCACGCCCGCCGCCAGCCCGTAAGCCGCCGGGACAACAAAGCCCGTCAGTCGTGCGTCTCCGTGCGCGCCACCTCGGCGAACGCGGCGCTCAGGTACTCGGCGAACGGTCGTCCGGTGACCGCCAGCAGGTCGGCCACGAGCAGCGGCGCGTGCCGGGCGATCGCCGCCGGGTCGGGTGGGTTCTCGTCGTCACCCGGCTCGTAGACGCCGAGCGCGCCGGCCAGCAGCACCAGCAGCACGTGCGGGTCGACCTCGGGCCACCAGGACGCCGCCGACCGGACGCAGCGTTCCAGCACCTGGCGTACGTCGTCGCCGTCCAGCCCGTCCGGGTGTCCCTCCTCCAGCAGCAGCCGGACCACGCCGCCGAGCACCAGCCCGGACCGGTCGGCGGCGGCCAACCGCTCGACGGCCGGGGCGTACGCCTCGGCGTCGCGGGCCTGCGCGGCGGCCACCGCATCCGTTGCCGTCGCGGCGATCTCGCGGGCCGGTGCGGGCAGGTGCCGCCAGGTCGTCGTCACCGGGTCAGCATGGCAGAGCCCGTGTGCTCGCTCACCTTCCGGCTCGGCGCCCGCGCCGGTAAGGGGTAAACGGGTCGCGGTCGTCGTACCCGCCGAACAGAATCCCTGCCATGCTGCGCCGCGCCCTGCCCGCCCGTCCCGAAGCCCGCCGGATCCTCCTCGGCACGCTGTTCTCCGCCGTCGGGCGCGGCCTCACGCTGCCGTTCCTGTTCATCTACCTCACTGACGTACGCGGTCTGACCGACACCCGGGCCGGGCTGGTGATCGGCTGGTTCGGCGCGGTCACGCTGGCCCTCTCGCCGCTGGCCGGCACGTTCATCGACCGCTTCGGCGCGCGCCGGGTCGTGTTGCCGTGCCTGGTGATCGAGGCGATCGGCACCGGCTCGCTGGCGCTCGTCGACTCGACCGCCTCGGCGTTCGGCGTGATGACGCTGGTCGCCGTGGGCAGCTCGGCGATCTGGGCGGGGCAGAACACGATCCTCGCCTCGCTCACCGGTGACGGCGAGCGGCAGCGCGTCTTCGGGCTCAACTTCGCGCTGCTCAACCTGGGTATCGGCACCGGCGGCCTGATCTCCGGCGCGGTGGTCGACGTGGCCCGTCCGATCACCTTCGAGGTGATCTACCTGCTGGACGCGGTGAGCTACCTGACGCCGGCGCTGATCCTGCTGACGCTGCCGCACGTCGGGCGCCGGCCGGTCGCGGCCACGGGAGCGACGGCCGCCGACCGGAGGACCGGCGGCTATCTCACGGTGCTGCGGGACCGGCCGTTCCGCCGCCTCGTCATCTTCGGCCTGGTGCTCACCACCTGCGGGTACGCGCAGATCGAGGTGGGCTTCGCCGCGTACTCGGTGCGGGTGGTCGAGGTGACGCCCCGGGTGGTGGCGTGGGCACTGGCGGCGAACACCGTGATGATCGTGCTCTCCCAGCTGCTGGTGATCCGGCGGCTGGAGGGACGCAGCCGGACCGGCGCGCTGGCCGCGGTCGGCGCGGTCTTCGCCGGCGCGTGGCTGGTGCTCGGCGCGGCGGGCGTGGTGGGCAGCGGCAACGCGCTGCTCGCGGCGCTCGGCGTGGTGGCCTGCTCGGCGATCTTCGGGTTCGGCGAGACGATGCTGTCGCCGGTCATGCCCGCCCTGACGAACGCGCTGGCCACCGACGAGCTGCGCGGCCGGTACAACGCGATGAGTTCGATGATCTTCGGAATCAGCGGCGTGGTCGGCCCGGTGACCGCCGGTCCGCTGATCGGCGCGGCGCACGGTCGGGTGTGGGTGGCCGTGGTGGTGGGCGGCTGCCTGGCCGCCTCGGTGCTCGCGCTGTCGCTGCGTCCGCTGCTCACCGCCGCCCAGGACGGCCGCCTGGCGGTCGCCACGCCCTCTGAGCCAGCCCGGGTGGCCTGACCACGCGAACGGCCCCGGAGCATCGCTCCGGGGCCCGTCGTCGGTGCGGTCGGCCGTCAGCCGGCGGCCACCTCGGTGGTGGTGCGGATCCGGTCCAGCGCCGGCGGGGACACCGGCGACTTCTCGGTCAGGTACGCGGTGAAGGCGTCCAGGTCGATCTGGCCGGTCACCGCGTTGGTGCCGCCGGTCAGGACGCTGAAGCCGTCGCCGCCACCGGCGAGGAAGTTGTTCACGGTGACCCGGTAGGTGGCGGTGTCAGTCACCGGGGCGCCGTTGATGGTGAGGCTGCCCCGGACCACGCGGGTGCCGGCGCACGGCGTGCCGGCCGGCGCGGTGGTGCCGTTGACGTCCACGACGTAGTTGACTGTCGAGGACGCGTAAAGCACGCGCGCCACAGTGAACTGCTGCTCCAGCATGCAGTAGAGCTGCGCGCCGGTCAGGTCGAGCGTCACCAGGTTGTTGGCGAACGGCTGCACGGTGAACGCCTCGGCGTAGGTGACCGGGCCGGCGTCGAGGTCGGCGCGTACGCCACCGGGGTTCATGAACGCGGCGACCGCGTTCTGCTCGGTGTCGGTGGCGGCGAGCTGGGCGTCGGCGATCAGGTTGCCCAGCGGCGACTCACCGGTCTGGTACGTCGGCCTGCCGTTGGCGTCGACCCCGGTCTGGTACAGGTTCTCCTGGGTCTTGGTGATCGCGGCGGTGGTCTCGCCGACCACCCGGTCGGCCACCGGGCCGAGCGCGGTCTTGTACCGGTTGATCAGCTCGGTCGAGGCCGGGTCCTTCTCGACGTCCCGGGTGACGACCACGTTGTTCGCGGACGCGGTGACCACGTCGCGGGTACGCGGGTCGATCTTCAGGTCGATCTGGGTGACCAGGCGGCCGAACGAGCTGGCGCTGGTGACCAGCTTGCCGTTGATGTTGCAGTTGTACGCGGCGTGGGTGTGCCCGCTGACGATCACGTCGATGGACGGGTCCATCCGGTTGGCGATGTCGACGATCGGGCCGCTGAACCCGGTGCAGTCGTTGATGCCGCCGCCGTTCTGCACGCCACCCTCGTGCAGCAGCACGACGATGCTCTTGACGCCGAGCAGGCGCAGGATCTTGGCGTACTTGTTGGCGGTGTCGGCCTCGTCGGTGAACCGCAGGCCGGCGACGCCCTGCTGGCTGACGATGTTCGGGGTGCCCTCCAGGGTCATGCCGATGAAGCCGATCGGCACGCCCTTGACGATCTTGATGCCGAACGGCTGCATCAGCGGCAGGCCCGTGGAGGTCTTGAACGCGTTCGCCGAGAGGTACTTGAACTTGGCGCCACCGAACGGGGTGCCGTCGGCGCAGCCGTCCACCGGGTGGCAGCCGCCGCGCTGCATGCGCAGCAGCTCGGCCGCGCCCTCGTCGAACTCGTGGTTGCCGACGCTCGCGAACTCCAGCCCGGCGAGGTTCATCTCCTCGATGGTCGGCTCGTCGTGGAACGCGGCGGAGAGCAGCGGGGACGCGCCGATCAGGTCACCGGCGGCCACGGTGACGGTGCCCTTGCCCTGCTTCGTGGCGGCGGCGCGCATCGCCTTCAGGTGGCTGGCCAGGTATTCCGCGCCACCGGCCGGCTGGCCGTCGATGGTGCCGCTGGACCCGCTCGGCGGCTCCAGGTTGCCGTGGAAGTCGTTGATCGCGAGCAGCTGGACGTCGACCGGCTTCGGGCGCGCCTCGGCCTGGTCGGGGGTGACGGCGACAGCGGTGAACGCGGTCGCGGCGAGTGCGGCCAGGCCGACTACGGCCCGGCGTCGCATCCCGGTGACGGACATGGAACTCCTCGTGAGATACCGATGCTGGTGTCCGGGCGATGGTTCGCCCGGTGACCCTGGTCCGTGCCATGACAGGGGTCGATCGTGGGAGGCGGCAGTCGGGGGCGCCACCCCGCTCCGGGGTAGCTTCTCATCCACCGGCCCTCAGGTCGACCGGGGCGGCATTCGGAATCGTCGACGTCGTGAGCGAGCCGTACCGGTCCGCCGGACGAGTCGGACATGACGGTCTGGTGAATTTCCGCGCGACGCACGCTGTCGATGCCCGGCGTCGTGAAGGGCGCCGGCTCCCAGGGACAGGGAACCGGCGCCGACGCTCATGTCACGCGGAATTCCTTGCGCTGGCAACCGTCCTCACCGGATTCCGCACCTGGCGGACACCCATCGTGAGCCGAACGGTCGTTCACGTCCGACGGATCGACATCCGCAGCGGACTGTCCGAATTCGACCGGAGCCCCGGAGGACCGGTTCGACGGCCCGGTGAGCGTGGCGCCGACGAGCCCGCGCAGCGCCCGACGGCTCCACCGCCCGGCGACTCCCGGACGGCCCGCGAGATAGCCGACGATCCGCGTCGTGTCCCAGCCGTGCGCCTCCCGCAGACCCCGCGCCAGCATCCCGAGATAGAGCGGGGCGGGCCGGGTCCACGGCACCTCCACCGCCCGGTGCGGCGCGGTGAACGTGAGCATCGGCAGCCCGTCGCGGACACCGACCCGCAGCAGCGTCTCGTAGCGGCCCGGCCCGAGCCTCGCCCGCCCGCTCTCGGCCGCCGCGCGGATCCCGGCCAGGTCGGCGCCGAGCGGCCGGTACATCTCCTGCGCGGCGATGTCGGCGAACTGCTCGACGGTCACCAGGTAGCCGCGCGCCGCCACCCGGCCGGGCAGTTGCGGGTCGTAGAACGCCATGCCGCCGGTCCAGGCCCGCGACTCGCCCGCGAAGTAGACCCCGCCGGGGATCAGCGCGGGGACCGTCCGGCGCGGTGGCCGGCAGTCCCGGCAGCCGGGGTACGTGCGCAGTCCGCCGGGTGGGCGTCCGCCACGCAGGTACCAGTCGAGCCGGGCGGCGTGCAGGTTCGAGCCGTACGCGACGTACCAGAGCATCGGCGTCGGCGTCAGAACCAGGAGGTGCGCCCGGCGGCGTGGCTGACCTGGACGGTGTGTGTCACGCAGCCGCCGTCGGCGACCAGGTGCAGCAGGAAGGCGGTCGGCTCGGCGACGAACCCCAGCTCCTCCTCGTCGGTCAGGGCGAGGCTCACCTGGATCCAGGTGCTCGGCGCGACGGTCAGCACCGTACCGGCGAACGCGCTCGTCACCGGCCGGTGGAAATGCCCCGCGGCGACGCGTACGACATGGGGGTGCCGGCCGATCACGGCCGCGAGCCCTTCGGCGTCGGCGAGCCCGACGGCGTCCATGCCGGGCGCGCCCACCGCGACCGGCGGATGGTGCAGGCACACGACGGCGGGCGCGTCGTTACGCCCGGCGAGCACCCCGTCGAGCCAGGCGAGCTGCTCGTCGCCGAGCCGCCCGCCGGTGCTGCCCGGGGTGAGCGAGTCGAGCACCACGAGTGTCGCGTCCGGCAGGTCGACGTGGTAGTGCGCCGAGAAACCGCCGGCCAGGTAGGGGGTGCCGCCGAACGTGTCGAGCAGCGACTCGCGGTCGTCGTGGTTGCCGGTGGCCAGGTGCACCGGCAGCGGGAACGCGCCGACGATCTCGCGCAGCGCGAGGTATTCGTCCGGCCGGCCGTTGGCGGTCAGATCGCCGGTGATCACCACGCAGTCGGGCCGGGGACGCAGCGCGAGCACCGCGCCGAGCGCCCGGTGCAGTCCCGACGCGGGGGCGGCCGCGAGCGGGCCGGTGGTCACGTGCGGGTCGCTGAGCTGGGCGATGAGCATCGGCGGCCTCCTCGGGTGCCCGGGCCCTCACGCTATCGCCACGCGCCCGCCCCGCGCAGGCCCGCTTCGCCCACAGGCTGCGTCCACAGCCTGTGGATAGCACATGTGTACGAAGGTCGGTGGGGCGTCGCGCTGAGTACGCTTGATCGCGACCTACCCCCTCCGAGCAGGAACTACGTGGATCACGAGCGAGTCCTCCGCGACATCACGGTGCGCCTGCCCACGGCGTCCTCCGTTCCGGAGGCGTGCCAGTGGACCGTCGCCGCGCTCGCCCGGCACACCCCGGCGACCGCCGCCGTCCTGCTCCGGGTCCATGACCGTCTGCGCTGCGTCGCCGCCACCGGCGCGTGGCAGGTCTTCTCGCACGTCCCGGCGACCGCCGACGTCGCCCCGCCCACCCGCCACCGCCCCGAACCCTCGGTGGTGCGGCGGGTCTACGCCTCCGGCGTGACAGCCGTCGTGCCCGACGTGAGCGCCGACCCCGACTACCTGCCGGTCCGACCGGACGTCACAGCGGAACTCTGCGTGCCGGTACGCGACCCGGCCGGCCGGCCAATCGGCGTGCTCGACCTGCAGTGGAGCGAGCCCGTCCCGCTCGCGGCGTGGCGGGAGACCGCCGAACTGGTGGCCGACCGCCTCGGCGGGCGGATCGCCGCGCTCGGCGGGTCACCGGCCGAGAGCCGCAGCGAGAAGCTGCTCCGGCACGCCGCCGCGTTCACCGCCGCCCCGACCGACTGGGACCTGATGACCGCCGCGCTCGCCGCGGCCCGGGACGTGTCCGAACTCCCCGCCGCCGTGCTGGTCCTCACCGGCCGGAGCGGCCCGCGCCTCGGCGCGCCCACCGACACCCCCGGCGAGCTGGAGACACGCATCCGCGCCGAGCTGGCCGCAGCCGGCCCGGCCGCGCTGGACCGCGTGATCGACCGGGCCCACCGGTACGGCTCGGCGTACACGCTGGGCGAGGCGGGGCACCCGCCGACCGAGGAGTACCTGCCGCTGACCCGGGCGGGCGCGCGCACCCTGGTGGCGGTGCCGGTCGGCACGCCGGCCGCCGGTGGCGTGCTGCTCGTCGCCGACGAGCGGCTGCTGCGCCCCGACCCGACCACTGTCAACCTGATCGAACTGCTCGCCGGGCAGGCGTGGACCTGCCTGGACCGGCTGCGTACGCTCGCCCGGCTGCGCGAGCAGGCCAGCTCCGACCCGCTCACCGGGCTGCGGCACACCGGCCCGTTCGGGAAGCGGATCGCCACCGCCACGCCGGGGCGTACCGCGCTGCTGGCGATCGACGTGGACGGCTTCAAGGACGTCAACGACACGTACGGCCACCAGGCCGGCGACCGGCTGCTGGTGGGGCTGGCCCGGGCGCTGGAGGGCGCGCTGCGCCAGGGCGACGAGCTGTACCGGACCGGCGGGGACGAGTTCGTGGCGGTGATCGAGGTGAGCCGCCCGGAGGAGGCGGTCCGGATCGCCGAGCGGCTCACCGAGGCGGCCCGCCGTACCGGCCGGACGATCAGCGTCGGCATCGCGCTGCCGAGGCCCGGCGAGTCCCCCGAGCGCACCCTGCACCGAGCCGACCAGGCCCTCTACGCGGTCAAGCGCCACGGCCGGGACGGAGTCCACCTCTCCGCCGCCTGACCCCCGCTCCACTGCGCCGATCTTGCACTTGCGGCCCGGAGCGCGGGGCATTCACCCCTTACGCCGGGGCGCGGAGTGCAAGATCGACGGGGCTAGACGGTGAGTTCCTTGGCGAGGAGTTCGGCGATCTGGGCCGTGTTCAGGGCGGCGCCCTTGCGCAGGTTGTCGCCTGTGACGAAGAGGTCCAGGGCGCGGGGGTCGTCGACCGCGCGGCGGATGCGGCCCACCCAGGACGGGTCGGTGCCGACCGCGTCGATCGGCATCGGGAACTCCCCGGACGCCGGGTCGTCGACCAGGATCACGCCCGGCGCGTTGCGCAGCACCTCACGGGCGCTCTCGGCGTCCACCTCGGTGGCGAAGACCGCGTGCACGGCAACCGAGTGGCCGGTCACCACCGGCACCCGTACGCAGGTGGCGGAGACCTTGAGGTCGGGCAGCCCGAGGATCTTGCGGGACTCGTTGCGGAGCTTCATCTCCTCGGTGGACCAGCCGTCGTCGGCCAGCGAGCCCGCCCACGGTACGACGTTGAGCGCCAGCGGCGCCGGGAACGGGCCCAGCTCGTCACCGACGGCCTGACGCACGTCACCGGCGCGGGAGCCGAGCACCCGGTCCCCGGCGATCTTGCCGAGCTGCAGGTGCAGCGCGTCCACGCCGGCCTGCCCCGCCCCGGACACCGCCTGGTACGACGCGAGCACCAGTTCGCGCAGGCCGTACTCGCGGTGCAGCGGGGCGATCGCCAGGATCATCGCCATCGTCGTACAGTTGGCGTTGGCGACGATGCCCCGGGGCCGGTTGCGTACCTGGTCGGGGTTGATCTCGGGGACGACGAGCGGCACGTCGCGGTCCATCCGGAACGCGCCGGAGTTGTCCACCACGATCGCCCCGCGCGCGACGGCGACCGGGGCCCACTGCGCCGAAACGTCGTCCGGCACGTCGAACATGGCCACGTCGACGCCGTCGAGGGCATCGGCCGTGAGGGCCTGGACGGTCAACTCCTCGCCCCGGCACTGCACGCGCCGGCCGGCCGAGCGCTCGGAGGCGAGCAGCCGGATCTCGCCCCACACGTTGCGCCGGGAGGAGAGGATCTGGCACATCACCGTGCCGACGGCACCTGTCGCCCCGACCACGGCGAGGGTGGGCAGCGACGCCACGGCGCGTTACCGCCCGGTGCCGGCGTAGACGACGGCTTCGGTGTCACCACCCAGCTCGAAGGCGTCGTGGATGGCGCGGACCGCCTTGTCCAGGTCGGTGTCCCGGCAGACCACGGAGACCCGGATCTCCGAGGTGGAGATCATTTCGATGTTCACGCCGGCCGCGCCGAGGGCGGCGAAGAAACCGGCGGCCACGCCCGGGTGCGAGCGCATGCCCGCGCCGATCAGGCTGACCTTGCCGACGTGGTCGTCGTAGAGCAGGCCCTTGAACTTGACCGTCTCCTGGATCTTGCTGAGCGCGGTCATCGCGGTCGGGCCGTCCGCCTTGGGCAGCGTGAACGAGATGTCGGTGCGGCCGGTGCCCTCGGTGGACACGTTCTGCACGATCATGTCGATGTTGATCTCAGCGCCGGCGACCGTGTCGAAGATGCGCGCGGCGGCGCCCGGCTCGTCGGGCACGCCGACGATCGTGATCTTCGCTTCGCTGCGGTCGTGGGCGACCCCGGTGATCAGTGCCTGTTCCACAGGAAGGTCCTCCATCGATCCGGTGACCATCGTGCCGGTGTTGGTCGAGTATGACGAACGGACGTGGATCGGCAAGCCCGCGCGCCGCGCGTACTCGACGCTGCGCAGATGCAGCACCTTCGCGCCGCAGGCGGCCAGCTCCAGCATCTCCTCGTAGGTGATCCGGGTGATGTGCCGGGCGTTCGGCACGATGCGCGGATCGGCGGTGAAGATGCCGTCCACGTCGGTGTAGATCTCGCAGACGTCCGCCTCCAGCGCGGCGGCGAGCGCCACGGCGGTGGTGTCCGAGCCGCCCCGCCCGAGCGTGGTGACGTCCTTGGTGTCCTGCGAGACGCCCTGGAAGCCGGCGACGATGACCACCGCGCCCTCGTCCAGCGCGCCCTTGAGCCGCCCCGGGGTCACGTCGATGATCCGGGCCCGGCCGTGCACCGAGGTGGTGATCACGCCCGCCTGGGAACCGGTGAACGAGCGGGCCTCGTACCCCAGGTTGTGGATGGCCATGGCGAGCAGCGCCATGGAGATCCGCTCCCCGGCGGTGAGCAGCATGTCCAGCTCGCGGCCGGGCGGCAGCGGGCTCACCTGGTTGGCCAGGTCGAGCAGCTCGTCGGTGGTGTCGCCCATGGCGGACACCACCACCACCACGTCGTCGCCGGCCTTGCGCGCGGCGACGATGCGCTCGGCCACCCGCTTGATCCGCTCGGCGTTGGCGACGGAGGACCCGCCGTACTTCTGCACCACGAGTGCCACGACGGTGCACTCCCTCCCAGCGACGACCCTGAGCGTGCCGACGCCGCCGGGTTT
Organism: Micromonospora sp. LA-10; assembly: GCF_051853095.1. Classification (NCBI taxonomy): domain Bacteria; kingdom Bacillati; phylum Actinomycetota; class Actinomycetes; order Micromonosporales; family Micromonosporaceae; genus Micromonospora; species Micromonospora sp. LA-10. The sequence goes on along the minus strand of NZ_CP195710.1, from coordinate 3,959,738 downwards.
CTCGGTCCGGCGGCGCATGTCAGACGCCTCAGCCTATCGGGCGGGTCAGGACGCCGGGCCGGGTGATCCCACCATCCGGCCCCGGCGTGGGGCGGCTCACCAGCCCGGAAGTACGCGACACGCCAAGCGGTACAGCCGTACGGTGGGCTGTCCGCGACCGTCCGGACGACGCAGAATGAGCCGGTGCACGCTCATCGTCGCGCGGCCCGCCGGGTGACCGGCGCGCTCGCGCTCATCCTGCCGACGCTGCTGGCCGCCTGTGTGAACGACCGTCCCGAGGCGGCGCCCACCGGCTCCGCCGATCCGGTGCCGGTGCAGGTGGACGCCGCCCGTGACGAGCTGGCCGGGCTGGCCGCCGCCGCGCAGGACCGGCACCACACCGCCGCGTACTCCTTCACCCCGGCCGAAGGCGCCCCCCGCACGGTGGCGGTGACCAGCGCCAACGACGGCAGCTGGCGGGTCGACGTGCCCGGCTGGGGGCGGGGCGGCACGGTGGACGTCTCGCTCGCCGCCACCTCCGACGGGCTGTTCCAGTGCGCGTTGCCCTCGGCCGGCTGGACGCAGGCGGCCAGCTGTGTCCGGCTCGGCGACGCCGACGACGCGGTACCCCGCCGGCTCGACCCCCGCGTGCAGCACCCGTTCACCGACTGGCTGGAGGTGCTGACCGACAGGCGCGCGCCGCTCGCGGTCTCCCCCGCCGCGCCGCTGCCCGGCGTCACCGGCCGGTGCTACTCCGTCGACACGACCTCCGCCTCGCTGAACGCGCCGCTGGACGTGGGCATCTACTGCTTCCGGGACGACGGCACACCCGCCGCGGTCCGGGCCGGCTTCGGCACGCTGACGCTGAACGGCGAGCCCGGCGCGGCGCCGGGCACCGTCGAACTCGCGGGCGCTGTCACCGAGGGCGAACCGGTGGGGAAGGACGCGCCGGCGACGTCGTGACGCGGCGCGCTCAGCCGCCCCGTGCCGCGCGCAGCAGCGCGGCGCCGACCTCGGTGTTGCGGTAGAGCACGTGCCGCCCGACCCGGGAGCGGGTGACGAGACCGGCGGCGTGCAGCGCGGACAGGTGCTGGGACACGGCCCCGGCGGACAGCCCGGTGAGTCGGGCGAGGTCGGTGGTGGTGCACGCCGCGTCGAGCAGGCGCAGCAACGCGGCCCGGCCGCCGCCGACCACCCGGGCCAGCGCGTCGCCGGCCGGTTCGGGTCCGCGTTCCCACAGCGTCCCGACCGCCCGGACCGGGTACGCCCCGACGGGCGGCGAGTCCTCCAGCAGGTTCCACAGCACCCGCCGGTCGCTGAACACGCTCGGGTTCAGCGCCAGTCCCCGCCCCCGCAGGTCGAAGTCCCGCTCGAACGGGTCGTCGCTGACCACCCGGTCACCGAGCCACCGCAGGCTGGGGTGGAGCCGCTCGAACAGCTGCCCCGCGCCGCCCTCGGCGAGCTGGGCCGCCCGGTACGCCACGTCGGCGTCGAGCAGCGCCCGCATGCGCGGCCAGTCGGGCGCGATCGCCTCGTCGTACCAGACCCGCACCGCCTCGACGAGCTGCGGCAGCAGCCCGGCCGGGTCGGCGAGCAGCGCCTGCCCGTACCGGCCCAGCGGCCGGCGCGGGACGGTCGCCAGCAGGTCCTCGACCACCACGGCGGGCGGTGTCGCCGCGATCCGGTCGAGCTGGCCGTCCATCTCCACGCCGGGCCGGGCGGCGGGGGTGAGGAAGTCCGGCAACCAGCGGCGCGGCCAGGCCAGCTCCACGAGCGGGCGCACCCGCTCGATCACCTCCGGGCGGCGCAGCGTCGTCCGGGCCCGGTCGATCCACGGCAGGTGCACCGGATAGCGGGCCGGGTCGGCGAGCGCCCACATGCTCATGACCGTCTCGTTGGCCGGCGAGACACCGAACCGCACGCCCGCGACGTCGGCCGGCGTGAACCGCAACTCGGACATCGCACCCCCCGGGATTCGGCTCAGACTAAAAGGTTCGACCGGCGCGCGGGGACACGATGTGCTCACCGGTCATGGGGGCCAGAGAGAGCATCCGCACCGCCGTCCGTCACGTCGTACCGCCGGCCGGTCTGACCCGCGCCCTGGCCGTGCAGGCCATGGTGTTCGCCGTCGGCCACGGCATCTTCCTGGCCGGCAGCACCGTCTTCTTCACCCGGGCGCTCGGGCTGAGTCCGGCCCAGGTGGGGCTCGGCCTCTCCCTCGCCGCCGGGGCGTCCCTGCTCGGCACCGTGCCGCTGGGCGGGCTCACCGACCGGTACGGGCCACAACCGGTGTGGGTCGTCTGCCTGCTGCTCGACGCCGGGCTGTTCGCGGCGTACCCGTTCGCCGGCGGCTTCGCCGGGTTCCTCGCGGTGGTGATGGCGCTGGCCGTGACGGGCGCGGCGACCGGCGTGGCCCGCCAGGTCTACTCGATCAACGTGCTGCGGCCGGAGGAACGGGTCACCGCGATGGCCTACCAGCGCTCCTCGAAGAACGTCGGCTTCGGGATCGGCGCGCTGATCAGCGGCCTGGTGCTGGCCGTCGACACGATCTGGGCGTACCGCGGGATGGTCTGGTTCATCGCCGTGGTCCTGCTGGTGACCGCCGTCTTCGTGCACCGGCTGCCGCGGCTGCCGGAGGTGACCCGCACGACCGAGCCGACGAGCCGGCTCGCGGTGCTGCGGGACCGGCCGTTCATGACCGTCGCGCTGCTGTCCGGGCTGCTCAGCGCGCACCAGACGCTCTACGTGACGGTGCTGCCGCTGTGGATCCTCACCCGTACCGACGCGCCGAAGACGATCATCGCCGCGCTGGTGCTGCTCAACACCGTACTGATCGTGCTGTTCCAGGTGCAGGCCAGCCGGGGCGCGGACACCGCGCCGGGCGCGGCCCGGGCCTCCCGCCGGGGAGCGGTGCTGATCGCCGCGTTCTGCCTGGTCCTGCCGGTCTCCGGCGCTACCCGGGGAACGCTCACCGTGGTGGTGCTGGTGGCCGCCGCGACGGTGCTCATCCTGGCCGAGATGATCGAGTCGGCGGGCACCTGGGGACTCACCGCCACGCTGCCGCCCGCCGCCCGGCGCGGCGCGTACGTCGGCGCGTTCGGACTCGGCGCCCAGGTGCAGCTCCTGGTCGCGCCGGCCGGGCTGACCGCGCTCGGCGTGAGCACCGGCGGCTGGGGCTGGTACCCGGCCGCGGCGATCTTCACCCTGGTCGGAGTGGCGATCGTGCCCGCTGTGGCCCGGGTGGAACGGACACCCCGGCTACCGCACGTGTCGGCGTCCACCAGCTCAGTGACACTGGTCCCATAGTCCGGACCAGCCTTCCCACCGCCCGTCCCACCACGTAGGGTGACCTTGTCATGTGGCGCGCGTTTCTTCTCCTTGGCTGCCGCGACGAGGCCTGACCGGCCGGCACCTCGTCGCGGAGTCGCTACGCGCCGTCCAGCACATCCGATCTTCTTCTCGGCACCGCCGCGCACCGTCGCCCGGCATCTGGCCGACACCTTTCCGATCTGCTGACGCCACATGTTCCAGGGAGCACTCCGAGATGGCTCAACCTGTCACCGAGACCGATCCGTTCGCCCGCCAGCGCCCCAGCCGGATGCCGGTCCACCGCTACGTCCCGTACGACCGGCAGTTCGGCATCGACCTGCCGGACCGCTCCTGGCCGACCCGCCGCGTCGAGGCCGCGCCCCGCTGGTGCGCCGTCGACCTCCGCGACGGCAACCAGGCGCTGATCGACCCGATGTCGCCCGAGCGCAAGCGGCGGATGTTCCAGCTCCTGGTGCAGATGGGCTACAAGGAGATCGAGGTCGGCTTCCCGTCGGCGAGCCAGACCGACTACGACTTCGTACGGCAGCTGATCGAGCAGGACCTGATCCCCTCCGACGTCACCATCCAGGTGCTGACCCAGTGCCGGGAGCACCTGATCGAGCGGACCTTCGAGTCGCTGCGCGGCGCCCGCCGGGCCATCGTGCACTTCTACAACTCCACCTCGACGCTGCAGCGCCGGGTGGTCTTCGGCCTGGACCGCGACGGCATCACCGACATCGCCACCCAGGGCGCGCGGCTGTGCCAGAAGTACGCGGAGATCCACACCCCGGACACCGACATCCACTACGAGTACTCGCCGGAGTCGTACACGGGCACCGAACTGGAGTACGCGCTGGAGGTCTGCTCGGCGGTGATCGACGTGATCGACCCGACGCCGGACCGCAAGCTGATCATCAACCTGCCGGCAACCGTCGAGATGGCGATGCCGAACGTCTACGCCGACTCGATCGAGTGGATGCACCGGCGCCTGCCCCGGCGCGATAGCCTGGTGCTGAGCCTGCACCCGCACAACGACCGGGGCACCGGTGTGGCCGCCGCCGAGCTGGGCCTGCTGGCCGGCGCCGACCGGATCGAGGGCTGCCTGTTCGGCAACGGTGAGCGCACCGGCAACGTCGACCTGGTGACGCTGGGCCTGAACATGTTCTCCCAGGGCATCGACCCGATGATCGACTTCTCGAACATCGACGAGATCAAGCGCGCCGTCGAGTACTGCAACCAGCTGCCGGTGCACGAGCGCCACCCGTACGCGGGCGACCTGGTCTACACCGCGTTCTCCGGCTCCCACCAGGACGCGATCAACAAGGGCTTCGCCGCGCTGAACGCCGACGCGACGGCGGCCGGGGTGCCGGTCGACGACTTCACCTGGGCCGTGCCCTACCTGCCGATCGACCCGAAGGACCTGGGCCGCACCTACGAGGCGGTCATCCGGGTCAACTCGCAGTCCGGCAAGGGCGGCGTCGCGTACATCATGAAGACCGAGCACCAGTTCGACCTGCCGCGCCGCCTCCAGATCGAGTTCTCCGGCGTGGTGCAGCAGGTCACCGACCACGACGGCGGCGAGGTCGAGCCGGGCGCGATGTGGGAGATCTTCGCCCGCAACTACCTGGTCGACCACCAGGTGGACCCGGCCGTGAAGCTGGCCGAGTACACGATCGGCACCGTCGACGGCAAGGTCGAGATCGACGCCCGCGTCGGCTTCGGCGGCGAGACCCGCGCGCTCACCGCCGTCGGCAACGGCCCGATCGACGCGTACGTCAACGCGTTGCAGTCCCTGGGCGTGGCGGTACGGGTGCTCGACTACCACGAGCACGCGCTGTCCTCCGGTGGGGATGCGCAGGCCGCCGCGTACGTGGAGTGCGAGGTGGACGGCCGTACGGTGTGGGGCGTCGGAGTGGACGCGAACATCGTGACCGCCTCGATCAAGGCGGTCACGAGCGCGGTGAACCGCACCCGCGCCTGAGGTGCTTGAGGTGTAAGGAAGGGCCCCCTCTTAACGCATTCTGCATAGGAGGGGGCCCTTCTTAACGCCCGCGCCCGAATGGCCCGAGTGTTAACAAGGGGCCCTTCCTCTACCGGCGGCGTTAAGAAGGGGCCCTTCCTTCCCCCCGGAGGGGGCGGTGGATGAGCACGGCGGCGAGCACGGCCCCGGCCAGCAGCAGCCCCGCGCACCAAGCCAACGCCCCCCGGTACGCGTCTGCCAGCGCGCCCTTCTGCTCGTACCCGGTGCCCGACAGCCCGACCAGCAGCGGCAGCGCGGCCACCGCGAGCAGCCCACCGGCCCGGGACGCGGCGTTGTTGAAACCGCTCGCCACCCCGGCGAACCGGTCGGAGACCGCGCCGAGCACCGACGTGGTCAGCGGCGCCACCACGAGCGTGAGCCCGGCGCCGAACAGCGCCACGCCCGGCAGCACGTCCACCCAGTACGACGCGCCCGGCCCGACCCGGCGCAACAGCAGCAGACCCGCGGCGGCGATCACCGGGCCGACGGTGAGCGGCAGGCGGGGGCCGATGCGGGCCGACAGCGCGCCGGCGCGCGGCGAGCCGACCAGCAGCAGCACCGTCATCGGCACGGTGGCCAGGCCGGTGAGTAGCGCCGACCAGCCGACCACGTTCTGCAGGTAGACGGCGAGGAAGAAGGTGAACCCGCCGAGCGCGGCGTACACCACCACCGTGAAGACGTTCAGCACGGAGAACAGCCGGCTGGAGAACAGCCCGGTGGGCAGCATCGCGGTGTCGCCACGCCGCCGCTCGACGAGCACGAAGGCCACCACGGCGACCACCCCGAGCACGGCCGCGACCAGCACCGCCGGGGAGGCGCCCTGCGCCGGGGCGTCGATCAGCGCGTACGTGACTCCGCCGAGCGCGAGCGCGCCGAGCAGCGCCCCTGTCACGTCGAACCGCCGACCGCCTCCGGTACGGGAGGCCTCCTCGTCGCGGCTCTCCGGCACCCATCGCAGCGCGGCGAGCACCACGCCGACCGCCAGCGGCAGGTTGACGAAGAAGATCCACCGCCAGGAGAGCGTGTCGATGAGCCAGCCGCCGAGCAGCGGGCCGAGCGCGGTGGACACACCGGACAGCCCGGACCAGGTGCCGATGGCCCGGCCCCGGTCGTCCGGGTGGAAGCTGGCCTGGAGCACCGACAGCGAGCCGGGGGTGAGCAGCGCGCCGCCCGCGCCCTGGAGGAACCGGGCGGCGACGAGCCAGCCGGTGTCCTGGGCCAGCCCGCACAGCACCGACGCCACCGCGAACCAGACCACGCCGAGCAGGAAGATGCGCCGCCGGCCGAACCGGTCTCCGAGCGCGCCGCCGAGCAGTACGAACGCGGCCAGCATGAGCAGGTAGCCGTTCACGGTCCACTGGAGACCGGCGACTGTGGCGTCCAGCTCGGCGCCGAGGCGCGGCAGCGCGACGTTGACGACGGTGCTGTCCAGGAACACCATGCCGGAGGCGAGGATCGCGGCGAGCAGCGTGCCCCGCCCGGCGGCGGAGCCGGTACGCAGCGCGGGAGCGGGTGCGGTCACGACTCACCACTCTGCCCGCCGCCCACCGTCGACGCCACGAATCGCGGAAACCGACTCCGGGTACTGTGCGGACTCGCCCGGAGCACGCAAGCTGGAGAGGTGTCGTCTGTGCGTACGAGATCAGGAGCCCGAGCCGGGCTGGCGGCCGCGCTGAGCGCGGTGCTCGCCCTCGGCGTGGCCGGCTGCGAGGTGTCGGTCACCGAGCCGGAGGCGACGCCGAGCGCCTCCGGGAACGTCAACAAGCAGCTCGGTGAGCTGACCGTGGCAACCGCCGGGTCGATGAAGGGCTACAGCCGTTCGCGCTTCCCGCACTGGCGGGGCACCGGCAAGAACTGCGACGTGCGCGACAGCGTGCTGCAGCGCGACGGCGAGGGCATCAAGCTGTCCGGCTGCAACGTGGTGGGTGGCCGGTGGGAGAGCGTCTACGACGGGGTGGTGCTGACCGACCCGTCGGGCGTGGACATCGACCACACGGTGCCGCTGGCTGCGGCGTGGCGTTCCGGTGCGGACGAGTGGGACGACTCGAAGCGTGGTGACTTCGCCAACGACCTGACCCGGCCGCAGCTCATCGCGGTTTCGGCGCGGTCCAACCGGGCAAAGGGTGACCAGGATCCGTCCCAGTGGAAGCCACCGAACCGGTCGTCCTGGTGTCAGTACGCGGCGGACTGGGTGACGGTCAAGCACTACTGGCGGCTGACTGTGACAAGTGCCGAGAAGGCCGCTCTCACCGACATGCTGGAGGGCTGCACATGGGCGAGCAAACCGTGACCGGGCCAGAGGCGACACCGACACCGGAGACGGCACCGGCACCGGAGACGGCACCGGAGGCCGGCGCCACGCCGGCCGCGGAGACGGCGACCGGTCCGGCTTCGGCCGGGATGACGGCGGACGGGCGGCAGCCGGAACCCGCCGATGTCGCCGGGGCGGGCATGACCGCCGACGCGGTGCCGGGAGCGCCGGCCGGGGGCGCGCCGGCCGGACCGGCGGATCGGACCACCGACATCGTTCCCGGTCCGGGCGGGGTCATGACCGACGAGGTGGGCGTGGTGACCGGCGAGCTGACGCTGCGCACCGAGCACGCCGACGGCCGGGTGACGCTGCGGGTGCAGTACAAGGACGCCGACGAGTGGTACGCGGTCACCGGCGGTTCCGCGCCGCTGGCCGACCCGGCCGCGCTGGACGCGGTGCACACGATCGCGGTGGGCCTGCTCAACCGCCCCGAGGGCTGAGACGACGGAAAAGCGCGTCCCCACCCGGGAATGGGTGGGGACGCGCTTTGTCGTGTCAGACGTACGAGCCGGGCTCGCTGGGCGCGGAGACGACGCCGGGCTCTTCGCCCTCGCCCTCCGGCCGGGTGATCTTCGCGGTGACCTCGTGCGGGCGCAGCTCACCGGCGGCGATCTGCTCGGCCCAGTGGCAGGCCACCCGGCTGGCGCCGATCTGGCGCAGCTCCGGCCGCTCGTCGGCGCAGCGGGTCGGCTGCGCCCAGGGGCAGCGGGTGTGGAACCGGCAGCCCGACGGCGGGTTCGCCGGCGACGGCAGGTCCCCGGCGAGCAGGATCCGCTCGCGCCGGTCCTCCACGTCCGGGTCCGGCACCGGGACCGCCGACATCAGCGCCCGGGTGTACGGGTGCAGCGGCTCGGTGTAGAGCCGGTCGCTCGGTGCCTCCTCGACGAGCGCGCCCAGGTACATCACGCCGACCATGTCGGCGATGTGCCGCACCACAGCCAGGTCGTGCGCGATGACCAGGTAGGTCAGGCCGAGGCTCTCCTGGAGTTCGTCCAGCAGGTTCACCACCTGCGCCTGGATCGACACGTCGAGCGCGGAGACCGGCTCGTCGGCGACGATCAGCTCCGGGCCGAGGACCAGCGCGCGGGCGATGCCGATGCGCTGGCGCTGGCCGCCGGAGAACTCGTGCGGATAGCGGGACAGCGCCCACTTCGGCAGGCCCACGGCGTCCAGCGTCTCGCCGATGATCCGCCGCCGGTCGTTGCGGTCGGTGCCGATGCCGTGGGTCTGGAGGCCCTCGGTGAGGATCGACTCGACGTTCTGCCGGGGGTCCAGGCTGGACATCGGATCCTGGAAGATCATCTGCATGCGGCGGCGCATCGTGCGCAGCTTGCCGGCCGGCAGCGTGGTCAGCTCGACGCCGTCGAACTTCACCTCGCCGCCGGTCGGCGGGGTGAGCTGCAGCAGCGCCCGGCCGAGCGTGGACTTGCCGCAGCCCGACTCGCCCACCAGCCCGTACGTCTTGCCGCGCGGGATGCTCAGGTCGACCCCGTCGACGGCCTTGACGTGCCCGACGGTCCGGTCGAAGAACACGCCCCGCCGGATCGGGAAGTGCACCTTCAGGTCGCGGACCTCGACGAGGATGTCGTTGTCGCTCATGGGGTCTCCTCCTCGCGCGGAGCCGGTCCGAAACCGGGCACCGCGGGCGGGTCGGCCGGCTCGGCCTGGGCCGGCACCGTACCCGGTTCGGCGGTCGTCGGCGCGGTGGCCCGGACGTCCGCCTCCGGCGTCAGGCCGGGGATCGGCACCGGGTTGACGCAGCGGTAGCTGCGCGCGTCGTGGGTGAGCACCAGCTCCGGCGGCTCGCCCACACACTCGTCGACGCGGCGGGCGCAGCGCGGGGCGAACGCGCAGCCGTCCGGCCAGGGCAGCACGTCGCGTACCGAGCCGGGGATGGGGTTGAGCCGTTCGCCGCGGCCGGCGTCCAGGCGGGGCACCGAACCGAGCAGACCTTCGGTGTACGGGTGCCGCGGCTGGCGGAACAGCGGACGGCGGTTGGCCGTCTCCACCACCCGGCCGGCGTAGAGCACGTTGACGGTGTCGCACATGCCGGCCACCACGCCGAGGTCGTGGGTGATCATCACGAGCGCGGTGCCGGAGTCGCGGACCAGGCCCTTCAGCAGCTCCAGGATCTGCGCCTGGATGGTGACGTCGAGCGCGGTGGTCGGCTCGTCGGCGATCAGCAGCCGGGGCTGGCAGGCGACCGCCATGGCGATCAGCGCCCGCTGCCGCATGCCGCCGGAGAGCTGGTGCGGGTACTCCTTGAGCCGCCGGCGCGGGTCCGGGATGCCCACCCGGTCGAGCAGGGCGGCGGCCTCCTTGGTGGCCGCCTCGCCCTTCATTCCCCGGTGGCGGGCCAGCACCTCGGTCACCTGGAGCCCGATCGGGATGACCGGGTTCAGCGACGAGAGCGGGTCCTGGAAGATCATCGCCACGTCCCGGCCGCGGATGTCGCGGCGGGACCTGTCGTCGAGCTGGAGCAGGTCGGTGCCGTCGAAGACCGCCTTGCCGCCGACACGCAGGCCCGGCTGCTTGGGCAGCAGGCCCATGATCGCCAGCGACGTGACGCTCTTGCCGCAGCCGGACTCGCCGACCAGGCCGACCACCTCGCCGGCGTCGACCGAGAAGGACACCCCGTCCACCGCGTGCACGGTGCGCTGCCCGCGCCGGGCGAACGTGACGGAGAGGTCGTTGACTTCAAGCAGCGCCATGCTGTGCCGGCCTTTCGTTCGCGACTGCGGGGCTCGCAAGCTCACTCCTCGCGCTCACGGGTACCTACTTCCGCAGCTTCGGGTCGAGGGCCTCGCGCATCGCCTCGCCGAGCAGCGTGAAGCCGAGCGCGGTGATGATGATGCCGAGCGCCGGGTAGATCGCCAGGCCCGGCCGGATGCCCAGGTACGGCTGCGCGTCGGCGAGCATGACGCCCCACTCCGGGATGGCCGAGTCGGGGTTGCCGAGGCCGAGGAAGGAGAGCGCGGCGGCCTCGATGATCGCGGTCGCCAGCGTCAGCGTGGCCTGCACGATGACCGGGGCGATCGAGTTCGGCACCACGTGGGTGAGGGCGATCTTCGACCGCTTCACGCCGAGCGCCGTCGCCGCCAGCACGTAGTCGCTGTTGGACTGGGCGATCATCGAGCCGCGCAGCAGCCGGGCGAAGATCGGCACGGACACCACACCCACGGCGATCATCACTGTGGTGAGGCTGGCGCCGAGCAGCGCCGCGATGCTCACCGCGAGCAGCAGGCTCGGCATGGCCAGCAGCATGTCGATGAAGCGCATCAGGGTGGTGTCGATCCAGCGGCCCCAGCGTCCGCCCAGCCCGGCCGCCGCGCCGGCGACGCCGCCGATCAGCGCGCCGACCGCGAGACCGATCAGGGTGGAGACCACGCCGACGAGCAGCGTCTGCCGGGCGCCGACGATCAGCCGGCTGAACTCGTCCCGGCCCTGGTGGTCGAAGCCCAGCCAGTGGTCGGCGGAGGCGCCCGGGATGATGCCCTGGCCGGACTTGACCAGCCCTTCCCGGATGCCGATGGAGTCCGTCGGGCTGTACGGGACGAAGAACGGCCCGATCACCGCGACCAGGACGAAGATCGCCAGGATGACCACGCCGATGACGGCCGCCGGGTTGCGCCGCAGGCGGCGGAACGCCTCCTTCCAGAGGCTCACCCCCTGCTCGTCCTCGCGGGCGGCCAGCTCGGCGAGCCGGTCGATCTTCTCGCGCTTCTTTCCTCCGGTGATGGTCATCGCACCCTCACCCTCGGGTCGATCACGCTGTAGGAGAGGTCGACCAGGAGATTCACCAGCACGTACACCACCGCAATGATCATGATGAAGCCCATCAGCACCGGGTAGTCGCGCTGACTGATCGACTCGGCGACGAACGCGCCGATGCCGCTGAAGGCGAACACGGTCTCGGTGAGCACCGCGCCGGAGAGCAGGAGACCGGTCTGCAGACCGATCGAGGTGGCCACCGGCAGCATGGCGTTACGCAGCACGTGCCGGCGACGGACGGTCCGCTCGGTCAGGCCCTTGGCCTCGGCGGTCCGGACGAAGTCCTCGTTGAGCACTTCCAGGACGCTGGCCCGGGTGATCCGGACGATGATCGCGAGCGGAATGCTCGCCAGCGCGATGCCCGGCAGCACGAGGTGCCAGAGCGCGTCGGCGGCGGCGTCCCACTCGCGGGTCATGATCCCGTCGATGACGAAGAAGTTGGTGACCCGGGTCGCCCCGATGGTCGGGTCCTGCCGGCCGCTGGAGGGGAACCAGCCCAGGTTCTCCGCGAAGATCGCCTTGAGCACGTACGCCAGGAAGAAGACCGGGATGCAGATGCCGATGAGCGATCCGCCGACCGAGGCGTGGTCGAGGAACCGGCCGCGGCGGCGGGCGGCGAGGTAGCCGAGCGGGATCCCGAGGCCGATCGCCAGCACCATGGCCATGACGGTCAGTTCGACGGTGCCGGGGAACCGTTCCACGAACTCCGTGGTGACCGCCCGCTTCGTACCGGTCGAGGTGCCCAGGTCGAGCCGGATCATCCGCCGCAGGAAGCGGGCGTACTGGACCAGGATCGGCTCGTCGAGGCCGAGGTTGCGCCGGATGGCGGCGCGCGTCTCGGGCGTGCCCCGTTCACCGAGAATCGCGGTCTCGGGCCCGCCGGGAAGTCGGTGGAGCCAGATGAACAGCAGGACGGAGAGCCCGAACAGCGTGGGTATCAGCTGTAGCAGGCGTCTGACGATGAACCGGAACACGGGCGCCTCGGAGGGTGTGCGGAGGGGTGCGGGCGGGCGCTGTGGTCACAGCGCCCGCCCGCGTACGGTGCCTTCAGATCACTTGAACTCTGCGCTCGAGTACCGCTCGTCGGTGAGCGGGCTCGCCTTGATCCCGGTCACGTCCTTGCCGAACACGATCGCCGGCGGGGAGTGCGAGATCGGCACGCCCGGCAGGAAGTCCATGATCGTCTTGTTCAGCGCCTTGTACTTCTCCGTCCGGGCCGCCGCGTCGGCCGTGGTGTCGGCGTCCTTGAACTGCGTGAAGAGCGCGGGGTTGTTGAAGCCCCACTCGTCCTTCTGGCGGTCGAAGAAGGTGCCGATGAAGTTGTACGCGTCGCCGTAGTCACCGGTCCAGCCGAGGAAGTGCAGGTCGTGCTTGTTGCCGGAGGTGGTGGCGTTCAGGTAGTCCGGGCTCCACTTGAGCGGGATGGCCTGGACGTTGATGCCGACCGCCTTGAGGTCCGCCGAGAGCAGCTCGAAGATGTCCTTCGGGTTCGGCATGTACGGCCGGGTGACCTCGGTCGGGTAGTGGAACCGCAGCGTCAGGTTCGACGCGCCGGCCTCGGCCAGCAGGGCCTTCGCCTTGGCCGGGTCGTAGTCGTACTTGGTGACGTCGCCGTTCCAGCCCTCGACGGTGTCCGGGAAGAAGTTCATCGCGACCTTGGCGCCCGGGGGCAGCTTCGAGTCGACGAGCGCCTGCCGGTTCAGGGCGTGCGCGATGGCCTGCCGGACCTTGAGGTCGGCCAGCTTCGGGTTCCCCTTCTGGTTGATCGCCAGGTAGAGGATGTTGAAGGCGGGCCGGGTGAGGACGTTGAAGCCCTCCTTCTTCAGCGGCTCCACGTCCGCCGGGCCGACCAGGTCGTAGCCCTGGATGTCACCCGAGCGGAGCGCCTGCTTGCGGGCGTTCTCGTCCGAGATCGTCTTGAAGATGATGGTCTTCAGCTTGGCCTTGTCGCCGTGGTAGTCCTCGTTGCGCTCGATGGTGAGCGTCTTGTTGGCGATGTCCCAGGCCTTGAACTTGAACGGGCCGGTGCCGGTCGGGTGCTCCATCGCGTACGCCGGGTACTTGATGTCCTCGGCGGTGCCGGTCACGTTGCTGGCGTCGTACTGCTCCATCGCCTTGGGGCTCTGGATCGAGAACGACGGCAGCATCAGCGCGGCCGGGATCTTGCTGGAGACCCGGGTGAACGCCAGGTCCACAGTGGTGGCGTCCTTGGCGGCGCAGGACTTGAAGAGGCTCGGCGGCAGGTCCGGGTTCTCGTTCTTGGCGAACCCGCCCATGACGTCCTGCCAGTACGCGGTCACGTCCGGGCTCTGCATGAGGCCCTTGGCGTTGTACCAGCGGTCGAAGTTGGCGCAGACGGCCTCGGCGTTGAAGTCGGTGCCGTCGTGGAACTTCACGCCCGAGCGGAGCTTGAAGGTCCAGGTGGTGCCTGCCGCGTCCGGCGTCCAGGACTCCGCGAGGCCCGGCGTCACCTTGGTGCCGCCCTCCTCCGGACGGACCAGCGTCTCGAAGACCTGGCGCGCCACGCGCAGCGACTCACCGTCGCTGGCGAAGCTGGGGTCGAGCACCTTCGGGTCTCCGGCGACGCCGAAGACGAGGGTGTCCTTCTTGCTATCTCCTCCGGAGCCACTCTCACGGTCGCTCTCGGCGCAGCCTGCAACCGCGAGGGCCGCGACCGCGATGGCCGCGATTGCGACCTTCGGCCTGGATGCACGCATGGTGCTTCACCTCGTCCTTGGGGGTACGGACAACGTGGTGACAGGGTCACCGATGTGCGCAGACCTTAGCCCTCGGTTGGACGGCGCGGAAACGGGCGGGGGGCGGGTTGGTATCGAATCGTGTCTGTTCTGGAACGAGGCAATCGATTCGAAGGAGAACGCTGTATCAAGCCGAACTTTCGTCGGTTTGAAGGCCGAATTTGTGACGTCGCTCCGGTCCCGGACGCACGTTCGTGTCAGATCGACGGGCAACCCGGGTCCGGTGTGGAAACGGGTCCGGCGGGCACCCCGCAGGGCACCCGCCGGACGCGACGCGGCACAACTCAGACGGCTCGGCGCCCCTCGAAGGCCCGGCCCAGCGTGATCTCGTCGGCGTACTCCAGATCGCCGCCGACCGGCAACCCACTCGCCAGCCGGGTCACCGCGATCCCCATCGGCTTGACCATCAGCGCCAGATAGGTGGCGGTCGCCTCGCCCTCGGTGTTCGGGTCGGTGGCGAGGATCAACTCACGCACCGAACCGCTGCCGAGGCGCGTCATCAGCTCACGGATCCGCAGGTTGTCCGGGCCGATGCCCTCCAGCGGATTGATCGCGCCACCGAGCACGTGGTAGCGCCCGCGGAACTCGCCGGTCCGCTCGATCGCCACCACGTCCTTGGGCTCCTCGACCACGCAGAGCACCTCGTCGGTGCGCCGGGCATCACGGCAGATCCGGCACTGCTCCGACTCGGCTACGTTGTAGCAGGTCGTGCAGAACCGGACCAGGTCCTTGACCTTGCGCAGCGCGCCGGCCAGCCGGTTCACGTCGGCCGGATCCGCCGACAGGACGTGGAACGCGATCCGCTGGGCGCTCTTCGGTCCCACGCCCGGCAGGCGGCCCAGCTCGTCGATCAGGTCCTGGATGGCACCCTCGTACATCTGCCGGCTCAGAACCCGGGCAGGCCGAGGCCGCCCATGCCGCCCGCGACCGGGCCCATCTTCTTCTCGGTCAGCTCGCGGGCCGCCTCGGCGGCGTTGTGCATGGCCGCGACCACCAGGTCCTCGAGCGTCTCGACGTCCTCCGGGTCGACCGCCTTCGGGTCGATCTTGATCGCCTTCAGCTCACCGGTGCCGGCGACGGTCGCGGTGACCAGGCCACCGCCGGCGGTGCCGGTCAGCTCCGCCTCGGCCAGCTCGGCCTGGGCCTTGGCGATCTGCTGCTGCATCTTCTGCGCCTGCTTCAGCATCTGCTGCATGTTCGGCTGTCCACCTGGGCGCACGGACCGCTCCTTCTTCCACTCGTCTGCTCGGCCGCGCCCAGCCTAGTCGGGCCGGGGCGCAGCTCCTTCTCGGTCGGCGCGCGCTCAGCGCGCGTCCACCTCGTCGATCTTCTCGGCCCCGAACGTCTCGCGCAGCAGCTGAACCGCCTGCTCCTCGCTCGACTGCCGGGCCGTCCGCTCGTCGATCACGTCGTCAAGCGGCTCGTCACCCGGGTCGAACCCCTCGTAGGCCGGCGCCGCGGCAGGCGCCCGCCCGCCCCGCACCGGGCCGTCGAAGTCCGGGTCGTAGGGCGGCTCGCCCGCCCACTCGGCGTCGGCCGTCTTCCGCGCCGGCTGCGCCGCGCGCGACCCCTTGCCGGGACCGCCGCCCGCAGCGGCCGCCGCCGCTGCGGCACGCGCCGCCGCGATCGCGCTGTTCTTCGGCCCGCCGCCCGCCGGCCTCGCCCCACCGGCCGGCGCCGTCGCGGGTGCAGCAGGCTTGGGTACGGCGACAGGGGCGGTAGCGGTCGCCGTGCCCCCGCCCGGACGCGCCGCAGCCGGCCAGTCCTCCCCGTCCACAGCTGGCGCCGCCGAAGCGGCACTGGTGGCCGCGCCACCGGGCCGGACCGGCTCCGGCCAGTCGTCCTCGTCGGCCTGCCCGGCCGTGGCACCCGCCGAGCTGGACACCGGCTGTCCCGGAGCGTCGCCGGGACCGGCGGATGCCGGACGACCGGCAGCACCGGAGTCCGGACGGCCCGGTCCGGCGTCGGCCGAGCCAGGACGGCTCGAACCGGCGTCGGATGCGGCCGATTGGGAGAAGTCAGGTGCACCACCGGAGTCGGGTCGCGCGTGAGCGTTGCCAGTCGCACCGGGGCCCTGACGTCCGTTACCGGCGTCAACCGCGCCCGCGTCCGGGCGGCCCTGAGCGTTGGCCGCTGCTCCGGGGTCCGGGCGACCGGGCGAGGTGTCGGACGCCGGGCGGGCCGGGGCACGGTCGGGTGCGGCGTCGCTCTGCCGTCCCGCGCCGGACGGGCGGGACGGGCCACCGAGCGAGGCCGCGCCGCGCTCGCCCGCCACCTCGCAGCGGATCTGCCAGCGACCGCCGAACTCCTCGTAGAGCGCGTCGGTCAGCACGGCCGCGTGGTCGGCCATCATCTTCGCCAGCACCGTCGACTTCACGGTCAGCACGAGCGTGTCGCCGTCCAGGTCACGCACCACCGCATCACGCATCAGCGCGGCGATCCGCTTGTTGCTCCGGTTCACCTTGCCGACCACCTCGGGCCAGACCCGGCGTACCGCCACCGCGTCCAGCGCCCCCGGATTCGCCGCGCCGGGGCGGGGCGGCTCGGGCGTGGCCGGGTCCGGCATCACCGCGGACGGCGGTACCGGGCGTCGGGCGGGTACGGGATCGTCCGAGGGAGGGGGGTCGTTGACCGTGGCCCGCTCGGGCGCGGGCGGTGCCGGGGAATCCACCGGCTCCGTCACGGCGGGGGCCGGACGGTAACCGGGTGCCACGCTGCGGGAACCGACCGCAGCGGCGGCAGCGGCGCGAGCGGCGGCGGCACCGGTCGGGGCACCGGCAGCCGCCGGCGTGCCGGCGGAATCTGGGTGGACCGCGGCGGCAGCCGCGCCCGGGGCGGGAGCCGCCGGGCGTACCTCAGGGGTCTGGGTGGGGTGCGCGGAGTCGGCGGCGGCCGGCGGCAGCTCGGCGCCGCCCAGCGTCAGCCGGCGTTCCATCCGCTCCAGGCGCTGGAGCAGGCCGCCGGACGAGTCGTCCGCGCCGGGCAGCAGCATCCGGGCGCAGATCAGCTCCAGCAGCAGCCGGGGCGCCGTGGTGCCGCGCATCTCGACCAGGCCGTTGTGCACGATGTCGGCACAGCGGGACAGCGTGGCCGGGCCGAGGCGCTGGGCCTGGGCGGCCATCCGCTCGATCTGGTCGGCCGGGCCGTCGATGAGGCCCTTGGCGGCGGCATCAGGCACCTGCTGCAGGACGATCAGGTCGCGGAGGCGTTCCAGCAGGTCGGAGGCGAAGCGGCGCGAGTCGTGCCCGGCCTCGGCGACCCGGTCGACTGTCGCGTACGCGGCGGCGCCGTCACCGGCGGCGAGCGCGTCGCACATCTCGTCGATCAGCGCGGCGTCGGTGACCCCGAGCAGCGCGGCGGCCCGGGCGTAGTCGACACCCTCCGGGCCGGCGCCCGCGATGAGCTGGTCGAGCACGGAGAGGCTGTCGCGCATGCTGCCCCCGCCGGCGCGCACCACCAGCGGGAAGACCGCCGGCTCGACCTTGACGCCCTCCGCCTCGCAGAGCTGTTCGAGGTAGGGGCGGACCACCTTCGGCGGGAACAGCCGGAACGGGTAGTGGTGGGTCCGCGACTTGATCGTGCCGAGGACCTTCTCCGGTTCGGTGGTGGCGAAGATGAACTTGACGTACTCCGGGGGCTCCTCGACCAGCTTGAGCAGCGCGTTGAAGCCGGCCGACGAGACCATGTGCGCCTCGTCGATGATGTAGATCTTGAAGCGGCTGCGAGCCGGGGCGAAGAACGCCTTCTCGCGCAGCTCACGGGCGTCGTCGACACCACCGTGGCTGGCCGCGTCGATCTCGATGACGTCGATCGAGCCGCCGCCGTCGGGAGCCAGCCCGCGGCACGAGTCACACTGCCCGCACGGCTCGGGGGTGGGGCCCTGCTCGCAGTTGAGGGAGCGGGCCAGGATCCGGGCGCTGGAGGTCTTGCCGCAGCCCCGCGGACCGGAAAAGAGGTAGGCGTGGTTGAGCCGCCCGCTGCGCAGCGCCTGCGACAGCGGCTCGGTGACCTGCTCCTGGCCGATCATCTCGGCGAACGTGCGCGGCCGGTACTTGCGGTAAAGGGCCAGTGCCACCCGTCCCGCCTCCTCTCGACCGAGCCATTCTGCGCCGGTCGGCCCCGGGTGACCACCCACCACCCCGTGACCCGACCCGCAGCGACGTTACCCGGCCCGGGAGACAGAAAGGCCTCCCGTGCACCCGGCAGAGCTCGCTTATCCTTGCTGCCTTCCGGCCCTGGGGAGGTTCACGAGGTACCGCCGCACGGGAGGTGACACCAAGCCTACCCGAAGGGTTGTGGATCTTCCGGGAGGGTGGGGTGGCCCGCCGACGCGGGACCTGTATCCTGGCTCGCGGAGGATTCGCCTAGAGGCCTAGGGCGCACGCTTGGAAAGCGTGTTGGGTTTACACCCTCACGAGTTCGAATCTCGTATCCTCCGCTCGCTTGAGCAGGGAAAACGACAGGGCCGGCCCCACAGGGACCGGCCCTGAATCGTCTCTACGGCCACTCTCGTCTCAGTTGCCCTCTTCCTGCCCTCGTCATCGTCGCCGGGCTCCCCGGCGGGTGACCCCAGAGCAGTCCGCCGAGCTGGGCGGCGTCGCGCCGCACCTGGTCGGCCATGTGCCGGTACCGGACGGTCATCCCCGGAGGGACCAGCACGTCAGGCCGCCGCACCGACCAGCGTCACCATGATCATCCGCTTGCTGGATGGCACGGTCACGAGGCCGGATACGAAGCTACGACGATGGTCACTTTGATACGTACCTGCGACGGGATCGAGCTGGCCTGTTCCGAACCGATCCCTGCCGGGCGGCGGCGCCGATCGGCAGCACGGACGCGGGTCCGCTCGGACCCATCGTCACGAAGGTCAGTGACCTCCAGACCGGCATCTCCGGCCGGACAGAGAACGCGCTGGGCGAGCTGACCCGTGTCTGCCATGTTTCGTCTGACGGGCAAGCCCGTCGCAGACATCCTGCTGATCTTCCTGTGGTGGCCGATCGCGGCATCGGTTCTCCTCGTGGTTGGGCTGTTTCACCTGATCTCCGCGGCGAATCGACGCGTGGATGAGGCTGACCGCCGGGCCGGGAGACGGCCGCGCTTCCCGATGGATGAGGGCGCCGAGGCCGCCCGCGCACAAGCAGCTCATGAGTACACCGGTCGGCTTCCGGCCACTGATTCTGACCGGGAAGTCGCGGTTGAGGTCGTATCCCGGCCCCTGTCCGAGAACGGAATCACGAACGACGAGCTGAATCAGCTTGCCGACCTGAGGCTTGCGCTGGGCGCGGCGACGACGCGAGGCGAGCTTGCCGCCATCGCCGACGTGCCACTGGAGACCTTCGGTCCCGTGAAGGCTGCCCCGGAGCCGGTCCTTCTTCGGTTGAAGCGCCATGGCGCACTCATTGCCGCAATGCTCGGCGCCTTGCTGATCGTCCTCGGCGGCGTGGTTCAGGAGTACGGCATCGCGTTCCTCGGCTGCCTGGCGATCACCGCGGCCGTCGCGGCTTGGACATGGTCACGGGCGCACGGTTCAAGGGTATGGAAGACGGTGGGCCTGGCGTTCCTCGCCTGGACTGTTGCCATCTCCATCGCTGCGGTCGTTGCGCCGCCGCCGGAAACCGGGCCGAAGTCCGTCGGCCAGGGGAGGCCGGCGCCCCTGTACGGAAGAACAACAGAGCCCGCCACGCCGAGCACCGCCCCGGTTGTGCCGACCGTTCCAGACGTAGTGGGCTTGGACCTCCCCAGTGCCCGCAGCTCGGTCGCCGCCTTCAACCTCCGTTCGAGGCCGTCAGACGCCACGCCTCTCTGCAGGACGGCCTGGGATGCCAGCTGGACTGTCATCGCGACAAGCCCACCTCCGGGCAGAGTCGTTCCGCCCGACGAAACCATTTCACTGCACGTACTCAAGGCAGAAGAAGCGGCATGGTTCGCTGCCCACCCGACGATGCCCCGGCTCCCGAACGGCATCCAGGCGGGGAGTACGACCAAGAACGACGGACCGCTCGCCGGTCTGCAGCAGGTGGTCCTTTTCCGCTACGCCAAGGGCATGGCACACAAGGGTGCGCTTACCGCCGTCGACCGGCCCTGCTCCCGGTACAGCAACGAGCCGCCAGAGGAGATGGCGGCACGGGCCGGGCTGAAGGTTTCCTATTCAGAATCCTCGATCGTGGTGGGGAGCATTCCGGCGGCAGGGCAACCGGTTCGACCGGGGCAGCTCATCGTCCTGCTGGTGCGCGATCAGGAGCAGCGGCCGGTGCCGAAGAGCTCCAGCAGTGGACGTCCGCCGCTCCCACCACGTCCCGGCAACGACGATGACAACTTCAACATCCCCGGGTGGCTCTGCCCCACCCGATTCTGCTGAACGGCGGTAACGCCCGCATCAGTGACAGACCTCGAACCGTGGCACCGCTCACCGGCCGCCCAACTGGTCCCGCCGCCGCCTCAGGTACGCCGTCTCCGCGCTGTTCCCCGCCAACTCGATCGCCCGGTCGTACGCCGCCCGCGCCTCCCCGCCCCGCCCCATCCGCCGCAACAACTCGGCCCGCGTCGCGTGGTACGCGTGGTAGCCGTCCAGCGGCAACCCGTCCACCTCGGCGAGCGCGACCTGCGGCCCGTCCAGTTCGGCGACCGCCACCGCCCGGTTGAGTCGCACGATCGGCGACGGGTCGACGCGTACCAAATGGTCGTAGAGCGCGGCGACCTGCGACCAGTCGGTGTCCCGCGCGTCGCGGGCGTCGGTGTGGACGGCGTTGATCGCGGCGAGGATCTGGTAGCGGCCCGGCGGCCGGCCGGCGGCGATGCACGCCCGGACCAGGGCGTGCCCTTCGGCGATGAGATCGCGGTCCCAGGCGCTGCGGTCCTGCTCGGCGAGGACGACGAGTTCGCCGGTCGCGGACACCCGGGCGGGCCGGCGGGCCTCGGTGAGCAGCATCAGCGCCAGGAGCCCCGTGACCTCGTGGTCGTCGGGCAGCAGCGTGCGGACCAGCCGGGTGAGCCGGATCGCCTCGCCGGTCAGGTCGGCGCGGACCGCCTCCTTGCCCGGGTCGGAGGCGAGGTATCCCTCGTTGAAGACCAGGTAGAGGACGGCGAGCACGCCGGTTACGCGTGACGGCAGGTCCTCGCGGGACGGCACCCGGTACGGGATCCCGGCCGCCTTGATCTTCGTCTTGGCCCGGGTGATCCGCCGGCTCATTGCGGCTTCCTGGACCAGGTACGCCCGGGCGATCTCCGGCACGGTGAGCCCGCCGACAAGGCGCAGCGTCAACGCCACCCGCGCCTCCATGGCCAGCGCCGGGTGGCAGCAGGTGAAGATCAGGCGGAGCCGGTCGTCGTCGATGACACCGAGTGGTTCCGGGGCGTCGGCCAGCATCAGCGCCTCCCGGTGCTTCTCCTCCCGCCGGCTCTCGCGCCGGATCCGGTCGACCGCCCTGCGGTACGCGGTGGTGGTGAGCCACGCGCCGGGGTTCGGCGGTACGCCGTCGACTTGCCACCGCTCGACGGCGCTTGCGAACGCCTCGGCGGTCACCTCCTCGGCGACGTCGAGATCCCTGATGCGCCGGGCGAGCGTGGCGACCACCCGGGCCCACTCCTCGCGGTGGACCCGGGTGAGCGCCTCGCCGACGTCGGTCACGCGGTCAGGAACGGCCGCAGCTCGACCCGCCTGTTGCATCGCTGCGACGCCAGCGCGGCAAGCGGGAGCGCCACGTCGAAGTCCGGCGCCTCGATGATCCAGAACCCGCCGACGTACTCCTTCGTCTCCACGTAGGGCCCGTCGGTGAGCACCGGGTTCCCGTCCCGCGCGTCCACGACTGTGGCGGTCTCCGGTGCCGCGAGACCACCGGCGAAGACCCAGTGGCCGCCGGCGCGCAACTGCTCGTTGAACTCACCGATCGCGGCCATCTCCGCCTCGGTGGCCGAGCCGGTCGTGTCGTCGAGTACGGAGATCAGGTACTGCGCCATCGGTTCCTCCTTCGTCTTCCCCGGCCCACTGTCACCTCGGCTACGAACACCGCAGCCCCGATCCGACACCGGTGCAGAGTGAGTATCGGGCTCGATGCTGCGCGAACGCTGCTTCGCCCGTACGTTGGGCATCGGTCGCGTCACGCCGGGACACCCGACCACCGTCGTACACATGTTCCATCCACAGCCTGTGGACGCCGAGAGGACCGGATGAGTTACCAGCTCAGCGCCGTGGTCGCCGACGTCGAGCTGCTTCGCGAGCAGACCGCCGACCTGGACCACGCGGTACTCGCCGCGCTCCGCCAGGACTTCGCGCTGCTGCCGATCACCCCGCAACTGGTGCAGGAGCTGACCGGCGGGCTGCCGGACTTCGCCACCGACGAGCCGCGCGCCGAGCGCCCGTTCCGGCTGGTGCTCTCGCCGCCGCTGGCGGAGGTGCTGGCCCGCTGGTCGAGGAGCGGCCCGGTCGCGTACCTGGAGGCGGAGTTCGCGGGCGGGCTGGGCCACCAGTCGGCGGTGGTGTGGCTCGGCGGCGAGGTGAGCTGGGGGCCGCGCTACGACGCCGCGCTGGACCGGCCGCGCACCGAGTGGCCGATCAACACGGCGCTGGCCCGGCTGGGCGCGGAGCCGGGCGCGTGGATCGACCCGTTCGCCGAACTGGGCCTGCACCTGGAGCGCGACACCGACGGCTGGCTGATGCACGGCCGGCGCGGGCTGTCCGCCGACTACTGGGACGAGCTGGCCGAAGAGTGGGAACTTCGCCAATCCGGCCAGCACCAGCAACCTCATCGCCCCGGTCCCGTTGGTGACTGGGGGATTTCATGAAATTACGACAATTCGGCTTTATCGCCGCACTGCTTGCTGCCGCGTCCGTGGCGGGCAGCGGCGTCCATCCACAGTGGCCGGCCCGGCCCGTCGGGGCCACCCAGGTGGTCAGCCTGGAGGGCCTGCGCGACGCGGAGTTCGGCGCCACCGAGGCGGACCTGACCCGCCGCGGCGTGCTGCGCGCCGACGAGGAGGCATGCGGACACGCGCTCGTCGGGCACGGGGCGGTCAGCCCGATCTTCGTCGACGACCGGCTCGTCCTGCTCTGGCTGGACGACCCGATGAGCACACCCGAGGGCATCAGCGCCGGCACGCCGATCGGCGAGGTCCGCACCGCGTACCCCGGGGCCACCGACCTGCCGGCGCCGCCCGGCAGTCACCGCTTCGCCGGGCTGCTCGCCCGCGACGGCGACCGCGCGTACCTGTTCCTGCACGACGGCCTCACCGTCCGCGAGATCATCGCCGGGTACGCGGACTGGGCCCGCCGCCTCTTCGACGAGGGCTACGGCCCCTGCTGACATTCGGCTCGACCCATCTGTTGTAACCGGTGGCCCCCTGGCGGTGTGTATCTCTGTGACGGCCAGGGAGAGGGACGGGGCGAATGGGCACGAGCGACGACTTCGACGCCTTCTACGCGGCCACCTCGGCCCGGGTCCTGCGCCAGGTCTACGCGGTCTGCGGCGATCTCGGCGAGGCGCAGGACGTCGTACAGGAGGCGTACGCCCGCGCCTGGGCACGCTGGTCGTCGCTGTCCGGCTACGACTCGCCCGAAGCCTGGGTACGAACGGTCGCGTGGCGGCTCGCCGCCAATCGATGGCGCAGCGTCCGACGCTGGCTCGCCGCGCGGGCGAGACTCGGCCCGCCCACGGAAACGCCCGAGCCGTCGCCGGACCGGGTCGCGGTGCTGGCGGCGCTCCGGCGGCTGCCGGAGTCGCAGCGACGGGTGGTGGTCCTGCACTACCTCAGCGACCTGCCGATCAACGAGATCGCCGAGACCACCGGGATGCCCGCCGGCACCGTCAAGGTCTACCTGTCCCGTGCGCGGACGGCGCTCGCCCCGCTGCTCGACGCCGATGACGAGCGGAAGGATTCCGATGTCAGCACGCATCCGTGAGGCCATCGCGGCGCTGGAGGAGGACACCGCCGCCCTGAGCCTGGCGCCGCCCGAGCGGGTCCGCGCCCGCGGCGAGCGCCTGCGCCGACGACGGACGGCAGGTGGCGTGGCGCTCGTCGCGGTCCTGACCGTCGTGGGAGTGTCCGCCGCCGTGGCCGCGACGAACGGCGGCGGTACGAAGACCCCGCCCTCCGCCGGCGGGGGAACCACGGCGATGGCGGACTGCGGTGACCACGTCCTCGGGCTCTCGGGTGGCCTACCGGAATCCGCGATCACCTGCTTCCTCGACGCGGTCGAGGCGCACCGCCCCGCCCGCCTCGCCGTGACCTCGCCCACGACGGAAGGCGACCCGATCCCGAGGCTCTACGTCGTCGGCGGGGACGGCACGGTGGAGATGACAACCGACTCCCGCCAGGACAGATTCGGCGGCGGGCAGGGTCTCGTGCGGCAGAGGTGCACCGGTCCCGAGATCACCAGCGGGAGGATCATGTTCCGGCAGTGCTCGTCGCCGGTACCGGGCTGACAGCGGTCAGTACTTCCGCGACGGCTCGGCCGGCCCGGCGCCCGGCATGCTCGCGGGCGGTGCCGGTTGCAGGGCCTCCAGCGTCCGGCTGACGCCCAGGCCGACGAGGACCGCCAGCGCGAAGACGACAGTCGACAGCCAACGGGGGCCGTTCGCGAGGAGGATGGTCATCTGCACCAGGCTCAGCAGGGCGACCCCCAGCACGGTGCCCGCGAAGCCGCCCCGCCCGCCGGCCACGCTCACGCCACCGAGCAGGACGGCGCCGGCCACGAACGCCAGCTGGCCGATGTCGACCGACAGGGTCGTGGCGCCGATCCCGCCGACCAGGAGGACTCCCGCCGCGCCCGCGATCAGGCTGGAACCGCCCAGCCCGATGACCGCGCCCAGCAGCCGTGCGCCGAGAGGCGACGGCGGCTCCCCGGCGACGACCCGGTTGCCGCTCAGCGCCCGCCGCACCGCCGGGATCGACCACACCACCGCGCCGCCGATCGACAGCAGGAGAAACAGCACCAGCCACCCGGCCGCGGCACCGTCGGACCGGATCCAACCTTCCCTCGCGAGCCGCTGCGGACCGCCGCTGCCGATGGCGGCGAGCAGAATGCCCTGCGTCAGCGCCAGCCCGCCCAGCGACACCGCCCACCCGGGCGCCCGCAGCAGCCCGGCGACCAGGCCCATCCCGAGACCGACGAGCGCCGCGGCGGCGATCGCGGCGACCGCCGCGACGAAGACCGGGGCGCCGCCGTCGAGCACCTTCGCGTACGTCAGGCCGGCGAGGGCCGCGACGCCGACGACCGCGAGGTTGGGCGTGGCCGTGCGCAGCGACAGCGCGAAAGCGGTGGCCAACAGGCCGGCGGAGGCGATGTTGAACACCAGCGGCGACAGCCGCGACCCGTCTTGGGAGTACCACACCACCGCAGCGACGACGGTCAGCGCCAGCAGCACCGCCTCCCAGATCAGGTGCGGCCGGAAGGAATTATCAAAACGGGACGTGACCGGTCCGGCGGGTGCCGACGATTGTGCAGGCGTGAAAACCACAGCGGTTCCTCCCTGGTGTGGACGTCGACACTAACCCGCAGATCACCGGAGATACACGAGCACGGATACCTAGGGCGGGCCGGGGTCGAGTACTCAGCTCCGCCCGGACGCTCGCCGCAGCAGCCAGGCGCTGGGGCCTGCCCGAGCAGGGATGCGCCCTTCGACCTGCAACTCCTGAAGAGCAAGAGCGCACGACCAGAAGCGGAACGCCCGGTCGATCCTCACGGATCGACCGGGCGTTCTCGCTGTTCATGAGCGGTGGCGGCGGGATTTGAACCCGCGGAGGCGTAAACCCTCACACGCTTTCGAGGTTTGCGACGAATGTCCGCGACCCGTCGCCACCGCCCGCGGTCTGCTCTCACAGAGACCCGTCACCGGGGCAAGGTACTGCCGAACAGTGGTGAACGACCACAACTGAGACCATCGGCGCCATCCTGGCCCGGCGCTCCGACGCAGGACGGTCTCCGTATGCCTGCGGTCACCTACGCGGACCGGCGCAGCTGCCGCGGCACCCGGCGCCCACTCGCACGCACGGCGGCTCGGCGTCCCGGGCATAGCACACGATTGCAGATTGACCTAGGCTGGACGCGCCACGCAGATACCGAGCATAGGACGGACTCAGGGTGACCAGTCTTCAGGAAGAGATCGAGGACGGACGTTCTATTGTCAAGGCAGATGCCCTCTCGATGTCAATCGGCGAACTGGTGAATCTTTACAAGAGTCGCGAGCTAGTAATCCGTCCGGAATACCAAAGGCTTTTTCGATGGCCTCTTGAGAAAAAGTCAAGGCTAATAGAAAGCATCTTGCTGGGCATACCGCTGCCATCGATCTTCGTAATGCAACGCCACGATGGGATTTGGGAGGTCATCGACGGGTTGCAGCGGATATCGACCATCCTGGAGTTTATGGGGGAGCTGGTTGACGAAGCCACGGGCGAGCCAGTCCCTGCGAGCTCACTGACCGCGACGAAATACCTTCAGTCACTGGCCGGCATGACTTTCGAATCCGATGAGGCCCCTACATTAACGCCGGGGCAGAGAATCGGTCTAAAGAGAAGCAAAATTGATGTAAAGATCCTGCTACCTGAGAGTGACGACAAGGCGAAGTACGAACTTTTCGATCGGCTGAACTCCGGTGGAGAGACCGCCTCGGACCAAGAGGTTCGGAACGTTCAGCTTTTGATGGCTGACCGCTCCTTCTTCCAGTGGCTCACGGAGCTGCGAGATAACGAAGACTTCAAGGATTGCACGCTCGTCACCAGCCGACAGGGCGAACAGCAATACGACCTCGAACTGGTTTGCCGCTTCCTTGCCTTGCTAGGCAGTTCTGACGACGAACTGAAAGGCATGCTGGATGTCGACAGCTACCTGACAGAAAGAATGCTAGCGTCTGCAACCGATCCGTCTTACGACCGAAGTTCTGTAGCGGACATCTTCTCCGGCACATTCGCTCTGTTGAACGATGCACTCGGCGCCGAGTGTTTCCGACGTTACGATCCGCCGAAGGAACGTTTCGTTGGAGGATTGCTCGTATCGGCATTCGAAGCCGTAACCACCGGAGTCGCCTCCAACCTCGGAGCTTGGCGCGCAAACACCGCACGGAAGGCGGAGTTGCGCAAGAAGGTCGTGGAGCTGTGGGATCTGGCGGCGTTCCGAGCTCAATCACGTGGGGGCGTGAGAGGTACCACTCGAATAGCAGCCATTGTGCCCGCGGCGAGGGCTCATTTCAGACCATGAAGATTCGCACGCTCGCCGAACTGGACGGCGCGATATCAACAGACCTGGCATGGCGAAAGAAAGAGCTATCGGTATTCAGAAATCAGGTTCATGGAGCGGAGAGTGCGGTCCAACGCGCCCTTCTCCGCGGGGCGGTGGCACTGCTCTACGCCCATTGGGAGGGATTCGTAAAGAACGCCGCCCATGCGTACTTGGCCTACCTCTCCCGGCAAAACCTCACCTGGGGTGACCTGCGCCCAGAACTTGCCGGTCTCGCGATGCGCGCAGACCTGACTGAGTTCGGGCAGACCCACCGCTCGCGCTTTCACGCAGAGGTAGTCCGTCAGATCAGGGAGGGAGCATCCGAGCTTGCACGTATTCCTAATACTAGGGAAGCGGTCAGGACGATGGCCAATCTGAACTATGACCGCCTGGAAGACATCCTCGTGTCTATTGGCTGCAGATGCGACGGCTATGAGAAATATCGAGACATGATCGACGATCAGCTTCTCGCGTCACGAAATCGGATTGCACACGGCGAGCAGGATTTTATCGCTCTAACAGACTGGGTAGATCTCCGCACCGAGATCCTAGGCGTTATGGACGATATTTACAGACAGATTTCAAATGCTGCCGCCCTCAAGGAGTACCGTATCTAGACGTAGGACGGGCCCGTGCCTGTCCGTAGTTCGTAGGCCCAGGGTCCCAGCCTGCGGCCAGGCGCACTCAGCGCGCCACCTTTCTGCCCCTCTGTCGCTGGAGCGCTTTACCGC
Organism: Micromonospora sp. LA-10; assembly: GCF_051853095.1. Taxonomy (NCBI): domain Bacteria; kingdom Bacillati; phylum Actinomycetota; class Actinomycetes; order Micromonosporales; family Micromonosporaceae; genus Micromonospora; species Micromonospora sp. LA-10. The sequence continues at coordinate 3,931,651 of NZ_CP195710.1, read as the reverse complement.
CGGATGCATGAGACGGGCAGCACCCGGCGGCGACCGCCCACCAGGCGCACCGCACCATCCGGACCGCGCTCAACGAGGCCGTACGCCGGGGGCACCTCGCCAAGAACCCTGCCACCCTCGCCAAGGCACCACGTCTGCCGGAAAGCGAGATCGAGCCGTACACGGTCGCCGAGGTGCAGCGCCTCATGGCCGCCACCCATGGCCGACGCAACAGCGCACGGTGGGCGGTCGCGCTCGCCCTCGGCCTGCGCCAGGGGGAAGCGCTCGGCCTGCGCTGGTCGGACGTCGACCTCGACGCCGGGACCCTGACCGTCCGGCGCGGCCGGCAACGGCCGAGGTGGGAGCACGGGTGCCGCCCGCCGTGCGGCCGGAAGCACGGCGGGCACTGCCCCGACCGCCGCCAGGTACGGGCCGATACCGCCGAAACCAAGTCACGGGCCGGCCAGCGCAGCATCGGACTCCCTGTCGAGCTGGTCGCGCTGCTCCGTAAGCACCGCGACGAGCAAGACCAGGAGCGCGCCACCGCCGCCCAACTCTGGGAGGACGGTGATTGGCTGTTCGCTACACCGACCGGCGACCCGGTGAACCCGCGCACGGACTACGACGAGTGGAAGCGCGCTGCTTCGGCTCGCCGGACTCCGCGACGGCCGGTTACACGACGCCCGGCACACCGCCGCCACGGCGTTACTGATGATCCTCGGGGTGGCCGAACGGGCGGTGATGGGAATCATGGGCTGGTCGAACTCGACAATGGCGGCTCGGTACCAACACCTCACCGCTCAGGTGCGCCGGGACATCGCCCAGCGCGTCGGAGGGCTGCTGTGGGACACCCCGACAGAGGACTCGAAATCGACCTCTTGAGCAGCAACTGAGACCGAGACTGAGACCACAAGCGGAACGCCCGGCCGATCCTTACGGATCGACCGGGCGTTCTCGCTGTTCACGAGCGGTGGCGGAGGGATTTGAACCCTCGGAGGGCGTAAACCCTCACACGCTTTCGAGGCGTGCTCCTTAGGCCGCTCGGACACGCCACCGCCGACGAGGGTACAGGACCGCCGGCTTGGACGCCGAACCGGTATCCCTCGGCCCGGCCTGGCAGGATCTTTGGCATGAGTACGCACATCGGCGCTGAGCCGGGAGAGATCGCCGAGCGGGTCCTGATGCCGGGCGACCCGCTGCGGGCCAAGTGGATCGCGGAGACCTACCTGGAGGGGGCCCGCTGCTACACGACGGTGCGCGGCATGCTGGGCTTCACCGGCCGGTGGAACGGCGTCGACGTGTCCGTCCAGGGCTCCGGCATGGGTATGCCGTCCGCCTCGATCTACGCCCACGAGCTGGTAAACGAGTACGGCGTGAAGTCGCTGATCCGGGTCGGCTCCTGCGGTGCCCTGACCGAGGATCTGCAGCTGCGGGACGTGGTGGCGGCGATCGGCTCGTCCACGGACTCGAACATGAACCGGATGCGCTTCGACGGGCTGATCGACTACGCCCCGGTGGCCGATTTCGGGCTGCTGCGTACCTCGGTCGAGGTGGCCGAGCGGCGCGGCATCAGCATGCGGGTGGGGCCGATCCTGGCGGCGGACGCCTTCTACACGGACCGGCCGGACCTGTACGACAGGCTTGCCGACTACGGCGTGCTGGCGGTGGAGATGGAGTCGGCGGCGCTCTACACGATCGCGGCCCGCTTCAAGGCCCGCGCGCTGACCATCCTGACCGTCAGCGACCACATCAAGACCGGCGAGAAGACCACGTCGCAGGAGCGTGAGCAGACGTTCGGCCAGATGGTCGAGATCGCGCTGGACACCATCATCGCCTGACCCTGTTCGACCCGGACCGCCCCGTCGCCGCAAGGTGGCGGGGCGGTCCGCGTTATGCGTGTCACAAAAATAAATACGACCGGTCGTGCTTGTTTCCCGTTACGCTGCCCGCATGACCTCCGACGGCCGCGTCGCCCGCGGCGACCGCACCCGCACCGCGGTGCTGGACACCGCCGTGGCGCTTGCGACCGAGGTCGGCCTGCACGGCCTGTCCCTGGCGCAGCTCGCCGACCGGCTGGAGGTGAGCAAGTCCGGCCTCTTCGCGCATTGGCGCTCCAAGGAGGCGCTGCAACTCGCCACCGTCGACCGAGCGGTGGCGCAGTGGCAGGAGCGCATCCTCGCCCCCGCCCTGGGCGCGCCTCGGGGCGTGCGCCGGCTGCGCGCACTGCACGATGCCCGGATCGACTTCTACGCCGCCCGGGTGCTGCCCGGCGGCTGCTTCTTCGCCAACACCGAGTTCGAGTACAACGCCCGCCCCGGACCGGTCCGGGACCGGCTCGCCGAGGCGTTCGCCAGCTGGACCGCGCTGCTGGAGCGCCTCGTCCAGGAGGCGGTCGACCTCGGCGAACTCCCCGCCGACCTGGACGTGCCGCTGCTCGCGTACGAGATCGACGCGCTGGGGATCAGCGCGGTGATGCGGTCCCGCCTCCTCGACCCGGACGCCACCTACCGGCATGCCCGCCAGGGCCTGCTGAACCGGCTGCGGGCGCTCTGCCCGGATCCGACCCTGCTACTGGAAGGCCAGTCATGAGCCACGCCACTGTCGACCGGCAGGCCGCCGAGTTCGGGCACGTCGCGCACGTGCCGGTGCACTTCGACGACCTCGACGCGATGGGCCTGCTGCACAACGCCCGCTACGCGGTGCTCCTGGAACGCGCGTTGACGCCCTACTGGGCCGAGCGCGGCGTCGCCTACCGCGGCGACGTGCACGCCGCCCCCGACGTGTTCCACGCGGTACGCGAGTTCACCATCAGCTTCCGGGCGCCGGTGACCGGCGTCGGCACGGTGGCTGTGCACTTCTGGCTGGAGCACTTCGGCACCAGCAGCGCCCGCTACGCGTTCGAGTTCCGCTCGACCGACGGCGCCACCGTCCACGCCACCGGCACCCGATCCATCGTCCGGCTCGACCCGGCGACGCTGCGCCCGACCGCCTGGACCGAGGTCGCCCAGGGGGTGGCCGCGACGCTGCTGCGCCCGGCGCCGACGACCGCCTGAGCCAGGAACTCGTCAGCGGAAGAACGCCCGCAGCAGCGCCGCGCTCTCGCGTTCCAGCACACCGCCGTACACCTCGGGGCGGTGCGTGACGCGGCGGTCGCGCAGCACGTCCCAGAGCGACCCGACCGCGCCGGTCTTCGGTTCCCAGGCGCCGAACACCACTGTCGAGACGCGGGCCAGCGCGATCGCCCCGGCGCACATGGTGCACGGCTCCAGCGTCACCACGAGCGTGCAGTCGTCGAGCCGCCACCGGCCCAGCCGGTGCGCGGCGCGGCGCAGCGCCAGCACCTCGGCGTGCGCGGTCGGGTCGCCGGTCAGCTCCCGCTCGTTGCGCCCGACTGCCAGTTCGGCGCCGTCGGGGCCGTAGAGCACCGCGCCGACCGGCACGTCGTCGGCGTTCCGGTCCGGGGCCGGGCCGTCCGGGCCGGTCGCCGCGACCTCCAGGGCTCGGCGCATCCAGAGTTCGTGCCGCTGCCTGCGGCCCACCGCGCCCGGGTCGGCGAGCGCCTCGTCCGCGCCGGGGCCGACGCGCGCGGCCCGGCCGGGAGTGGGCTGCCCCGGGCGTACGGTCTCCAGCGCCGGATCGGTCGCGTCGGCGGGTTCGGCGGCGCCGGGCGTCCGGGACTCCCCGGGCTCAGACCTCACGCAGCTCCTCGACCTCGTCCACGCATCCGAGCACCTGACAGACCTCGGCGGTGACATCGGCCGGCATCGAGCCCTCGTGCGCGCAGAGCGCGAGCAGCTTCTGCGCCGGGATGCCCAGGTCGGCCAGCAGGTCGGCGTCGCCCACCGGATCGGCCTCCGGGTCCACAGCGGGCTGCTCGGTCTCCTCGTCCCCTCCGGACTCGCGGGGCTCGTCGACCTCCTCCAGCCCGGTCACCGACGTCTTCAGGTCGCCGACCAGCAGCGCGCCCAGGCGGGACTCCTCCGCGTACGCCGAGTCGGAGCCGAAGATCCGCAGGTCCTCCCCCTCGTCCAGGCGGAGGACGACCAGGTACGTGTCGTCCGCCTCGACGAAGAGCAGCGACAGGTCGGCGTCCGGCTCGACGTCGCGCAGCCGGTCCGCCACCTCCTCGATGTCGGTGACGCCCCGCAGGCTCACCTCGCCTGCGGTCCAGTCGCCGTCGACGCGCGCCACGGCAGCAGCGAAGTACGACACGGTCCCCCCAAATTGGCCTCGGCAGCACGCCGACAGGTCACGCGATGCACGTTAACCGGTCGGGTCGGCGGGCGACCGGTCAACGCCCCGTAAGGGCCGGCCGTTCTGGAAGAGAAAGCCGGTCAGCCGACGACGCGCCGACGGGTGGCGATCAGTTGGCGCAGCCGCTCGGTACGCGCGCGCTGTGGTCGCTGGCGCTGCTGCACCGCACGGGCACCGGCCAACTCGGCGAGGAGTTGCAGGCGTCGGCGGCTCCGCTCGGGGTCGAGCCGCGGCGGTGTGGTCCAGGCCATACCGCCGAGCGTGGACCGTCACCGCGCGTACGTCAAGGTGGCCTTCGCTACGCAGCGAAACCGGCACCCATGGTCACCAGAGCGGCCAGTCGCCGGTCTGCGCCCACCGCATCGCGACGATCGCGGCGGCGATGCTCCAACCACCGGCGGTGACGATCGCGACGCCGGTGGCGACTCCCCGGTCACCGTGGCGGACCAGCACCGCCGCCGTCGCCCAGGCCAGGCCGCCGGCCAGCAGCGTCCACCAGGCGTAACCTGCGACGTTGCGGCCGAGCAGCCCGAACAGCAGCAACCAGGCGAACGCGACGAGCGCGCCGACCGCGACCCCGGAGCCGGTGATCGGGTACGGCTCGCGGTAGCTGGGCCGGATCGGCGCGTGGGACGGGAAGAGTCCCGAGGGGGTACGCGGCGGAGGCGGGAACGCCCCCGGACCGGTCCTCTCGGGTCCGCCCTGCCACCCGTACGTCACCGCCGCCCCCTTCCCCCGAACCATCCACGTCGGCGTCACGCACCGTGACCGGCGGGTGTGACGCGGTCGCGGCGTTCGTCCCTACGGTAGTGGTCTGTCAGGATGAGCGGATGCGCTCGCCATCGATCGGACGCCGGACGCGGCAGGCGTACCCGGTCCTGCTGCTCGTCGGGGCGCTCGCGGCCGGTTGCGGCGCCCCCGCCGGGCGGCCCGACAGGTGGCAGGAACCCAGCCCGGTGGTGAGCGCCGCGCAGCCCGCCGACCCGACCCCGCCGGCCGCCTCCTCGTCCGCCGCGCCGTCGCCGGCCCGCACGGACGTGAAGCGCGTCTTCCCGGTACGGGCCGGAAACGTCGACTACCACCCGACGCACGGCGGCTACCCGGGCACCGACGTGTTCGCCGACTGCGGTGAGCCGGTGGTGGCGGTCACCGACGGCGTGGTGCTGGAGGTGAGCCGGGTCGACCGGTTCGACAAGCGCGGGCCGCTGGGCCCGAACAACGGCGGGCTGTCCGTCTCGCTGCTCGGCGACGACGGGGTGCGCTACTACGGCTCGCACCTGAGCGCGATAGCGGCCGGCATCGACCCGGGCGTACGCGTCCGGGCCGGGCAGCAGCTCGGCAAGGTCGGCCGTACCGGCAACGCCAACAACGTCTGTCACCTGCACTTCGGACTCTCCCCGAAGTGCTCGGGCGAGGACGACTGGTGGATCCGCCGGGGCGTGGTGTGGCCGGCGCCCTACCTGAACTCGTGGCGCAAGGGCGGCAACCGCTCGCCGGTCGCCGAGGTCACCGCCTGGCAGCGCAAGCACGGCTGCCCGGCGTCGCCGGGCCGGTCCACCGGGAGCGGCTGAGCCGACTCGCGGTGGCGGGGCCACCCGGCGGGCGACGCGAGCGCGTAGGTTCCAGGACATGAGTGCCCGGGATCCCATCGCCGACCTGCGCCGGATCGCGTTCCTGCTGGAACGGGCGAACGAGGCCACCTACCGGGTCCGGGCGTTCCGGTCGGCCGCGAAGACCCTCGGCGCGTTGCCCGCCGCCGAGGTGGCCGACCGGGCCCGCACCGGCAAGCTGACCGAGCTGTCCGGCGTCGGTGACGTCACCGCCCGCTGCGTGGCCGAGTCGCTGGCCGGCGAGGAGCCGGTCTACCTGCGCCGGCTCCTGGCCACCGAGGGCACCGACCTGGACGAGGCGGCGGCGAAGCTGCGGGACGCGCTGCGCGGCGACTGCCACACCCACTCGGACTGGTCCGACGGCGGCTCGCCGATCGAGGAGATGGCGCTGGCGGCGGTCGAGCTGGGCCACGAGTACCTGGTGCTCACCGACCACTCGCCCCGGCTGACTGTGGCTCGGGGCCTGACCGCGGAGCGGCTGCGCAAGCAGCTCGACCACGTCGCCGCCGTGAACGAGGCGCTGCCGAAGGGCTTCCGCATCCTCACCGGCATCGAGGTGGACATCCTCGCCGACGGCTCGCTGGACCAGGACGAGGACCTGCTGGCCCGCCTCGACGTGGTGGTCGGCTCGGTGCACAGCGGCCTGAACGACGACCGGGCGAAGATGACCCGCCGGATGCTGGCGGCGATCGCCAATCCGCACCTGGACATCCTCGGGCACTGCACCGGCCGGATGGTGTCCTCCCGGCCCGCCGGCGTGACCGGGCCGGGCGACCGGGGGCATCGCGCGCGTACCCGCAAGGAGAGCGACTTCGACGCGGACGCCGTCTTCGCCGCGTGCGCCGAGCACGACGTGGCCGTCGAGATCAACTCCCGGCCGGAGCGGCAGGACCCGCCGAAGCGGCTGATCCGGCTCGCGCTGGAGGCCGGGTGCCGGTTCGCCATCGACACCGACGCGCACGCCCCCGGCCAGCTCGACTGGCAACGCTTCGGCTGCGAGCGGGCCGCGCTGTGCGGGGTGCCGGCGAAGCGGGTGGTGAACACCTGGACGGCCGACCGCCTGGTGAAGTGGACGGCCGGCCGTAGCTGAGGGTCAGCCCTGGGCGGCCGGTTCGACGGTGCGGGCGGTGGGCGCCACCGCCGCCGGACGGCTGCGGCGCCGCCCGAACAGGCCCTGCGCGACCGCGACGCCGGCCAGCACCACGAGCGCGCCCACCGGCTGGTGCCAGTTCATCCGCTCACCGAGCACCACCGCGCCGACGAGCACCGCGAACACCGGGATCAGGTACGTCACGGTGGACGCCGTGCTCGCCCCGGCCAGCCGGATGTTGCGCATGTTGATGACGAAGGCGAGCCCGGTGCCGAGCGCGCCGAGCGCCAGCACGCTCGCGATCACGCGCGGGGAGAGGCCGGTCGGCGACGGCGGCATGCCGACGAACGGCGCGACCAGCGCGAGCTGCGCGGTCGCCACCAGCAGCTGGGCCGCCGACAGCGACAGCCCGGAGTACGCGCTGCCCGCGACGAACTTCTTCTGGTACGGAATGGCGAGCCCGTAGCAGGCCGCCGCGCCGAAGCACATGAGCTGGCCGACGAAGTGCGCACCGCCGACGCCCTCCCAGACGCCGAGCACCACGAGCACGCCGACGAAGCCCAGCCCCAGCCCGACCGCCCGCCGCACGGTCAGCCGCTCGGTGCGGAACACCAGCACCGCCAGCGGCAGCACGATCAGCGGCGTGGTGGCGTTCCAGATGCCGGCGAGCATCGACTCGACCCGCTGCTCGCCGTAGCCGAACAGCGTGAACGGCACCGCGACGCCGAACGCGGCCACCACGAGCATGTGCCCCCAGACGCGGGGGTCGCGGGGCAGCCGGTCGCGCAGCACTGCGAGCACCACGAGCAGCGTGACCGCGCCGGTGGCCACCCGGTAGAGAGTGAGGTGCACGGGGTGCAGCTCGGCCACGCCGACCTTGATGAACAGGAAGCTCGAACCCCAGATGGCGGCAAGCGCGACGAACCCCGGCAGCCAGCTCCGCAGCGGCGCACGGTCAGGAGTGAAATCGACTGTCACCCCTGACACTCTGCCCGAGGGGTACGACGATGTCGTGCGGAATTCGGCTGCGCGGTCACGTAGGGTCCCCCTCGTGGGACGAATCGATGACCTCGCCAACCGGTACGTGGCCGAGTGGGCTCCGCTGAGCCCGACCGGGGCCACCTATGTCGGCATCGCCGGCTACGACGACCAGCTCGACGACCTGTCGCCCGACGGCTACGCGGCCCGCGCCGAACTGGCCCGGCGCACGCTCGGCGAACTCGACGTGACCGAGCCGGAGACCGAGGCGGAGCGGACCGCCAAGGAGGCCATGCAGGAGCGCCTCGGCCTGGAGCTGGCCCGGTACGAGGCCGGCGAGACCGGCAGCGAGGTCAACGTCATCGCCAGCGGGCTGCACGAGATCCGGATGGTCTTCGACCTCATGCCGACCGACGGCGAGGAGGCGAAGGCCAACGTGGCCGCCCGGCTCAACCGCTTCGCGTCGGCGCTGGACGGCTACAAGCGCACGCTGCGCGAGGCCGCCGCCGCGGGACGGGTCAGCTCGCAGGTGCAGCTCGTCGAGGTCGCCAAGCAGTGCGACGTCTGGGTCGACCCGGAGGGCGACAACTTCTTCCACGGGATGGTCGAGCGGCTCGACGCCGACGGCACGCTCGGCGCGGAGCTGCGCAAGGGCGCGGCCGCCGCGACCGCCGCCACCGCCGAGTTCGGGCAGTTCCTGCGCAACGAGCTGGCGCCGGCCGGGCGGGAGAAGCAGGCCGCCGGGCGGGAGCGCTACGAACTGGCCTCGCAGTACTTCCTCGGCGCGAAGGTCGATCTGGACGAGACGTACGCCTGGGGTTTCGCGGAGCTGGCCCGGCTGGAGGCCGACATGCGGACGGTGTCCGCGCGCATCGCCGGTCCCGGCGCGACGATCGACGACGCGGTACGCGCGCTCGACGCCGACCCGGCGCGGACGGTACGCGGCAAGGAGGCGTTCCGGGACTGGATGCAGGCGCTCGCCGACCAGGCGGTCAGCGACCTGAACGGCACCCACTTCGACATCCCCGAGCAGGCACGCCGGATCGAGTGCTGCCTCGCGCCGACGAGCGACGGCGCCATCTACTACACCGGCCCGAGCGAGGACTTCTCCCGGCCGGGGCGGATGTGGTGGGCGGTGCCGCAGGGCATCACCGACTTCTCCACCTGGCGCGAGGTGACCACCGTCTACCACGAGGGCGTGCCGGGTCACCACCTCCAGGTCGCCCAGACCGCCGTCCGGGCCGACCTGCTCAACCGCTGGCAGCGGCTGCTCTGCTGGGTCTCCGGGCACGGCGAGGGCTGGGCGCTCTACTCCGAGCGGCTGATGGACGAGCTGGGCTACCTCGCCGACCCCGGTGACCGGCTCGGCATGCTCGACGGGCAGGCGCTGCGCGCGGCGCGGGTCGTCGTGGACATCGGCATGCACCTGGAGCTGGAGATCCCGAAGGACAACCCGTTCGGCTTCCACCCGGGCGAGCGGTGGACGCCGGAGCTGGGCTGGGAGTTCATGCGGGCGCACTGCCGGGTGCCGGACGAGAACCTGCGCTTCGAGCTGAACCGCTACCTGGGCTGGCCCGGGCAGGCCCCGTCGTACAAGGTGGGCGAGCGGATCTGGTTGCAGGCCCGGGAGGACGCGAAGGCGCGCAAGGGCGCCGACTTCGACCTCAAGGAGTTCCACCGCCAGGCGCTCGACCTGGGCTCGCTGGGGCTCGACCCGCTGCGTAAGGCGCTGGCCCGGCTCTGAGTCGGTGTCCGGGTGCCGGCGGTCGCTCCGCCGGCACCCGTCGCGTCAGGCGCCGAGCGTCAGCCGCAGCGTCGGCCGGCCGGTGAGCGTGTTGCTGGTGACGTACGCCAGGTCGATGACCGGGTCGGTGAACGTCACCGGGATGGGCAGCGTGACCGGCAGGCCGTCCGGGAACGGCAGGTCCGGGGTCAGCGTCAGCTTGATGCCGGCGAGCTTGCCGACGAACCGGGTGCAGTAGAACGCGACGTCGTCGCGGACGGTGAGGCGGTCGGTCGCGTACCGCTGGGTGCGGCCGCGCGGGCCGTCGGCGACCAGCAGGAAGTCGTCGGTCACGGCTTCCTTCATGCTGAACTTCAGCACCTTGAGCACACCCTGCTCGGTCCGCAGGTCGGTGATCCCCTCGAACCGCAGCCCGGTCATCGTCACCTTGGTGCCGGTGAGCTTCGACGGTGTCTGGGCCACCTTCGGCAGGCTCGGGTCGGCGGCGATACGCGGCAGCGGCTTGCCCGGTTCCACTTTGCCGGGCTTCGCCGGGTCCACCTTGCCAGGCTTGTCCGGCGCCGGGCAGTCGGCCGATCCGGGCCGGGTCGCCGGCTTGCTCGGAGCCGCCGATCCGCTCGCGGTCGGTGTGGGCGACGGCGTCTCGCTCTTCTTGCTGCCGCCCTTGAAAAGGTCGCCGATCCCCTCGAAGAAGTCGGTGATGATGTTCCCCTCCCGCGTCGGGCTCGCGCTCGGCGACGGGGTGGGCTTCGCCGTGGGTGCGCCGGGCGACGCCGTGGCGGGCTTCGACGGGCAGGCGCTCGCGGCGGGCCTGCTCGGGGCGGCCTGCACCGCCCTCGGCTGTACGGCCAGGCCGGCGGCGGCCAGACCGAGCACCACCAGGACGATGCCGAAGGCGCGCGGGTCCGCCGAACGGCCCGCCCACTCCGGCGGTCCGCCGTCGGATCCGGCCGGCTGCCCGTTCACCGACTGCCGAGGGACCGGCCGCTCCCCGCCCGGCCGCTCGGCAGTCGGCTGCTCGACGGCCGGCCGCACGGAGGTCGGCACCTCGACTGTCGGCCGTTCCCCGGCCGGCTGCTCGTCGGCGGGTTCCGTGCCGGCCGGCCGGCCGGTGAGCAACTGGTCGACGCCGACCTGCTCGCCGCCGACCGGGCCGTCGGCATCGCGCCGGTCCGCGTCGGCGTCCCGCGCGTCCACTGTGGTGTCGCGCTCGTCGTCCGCCTGGGCGTCGTGCCCGTCAGCGGCGGGACCGGCCGGACGGGTCGGCACCCAGGCGAACGCGAGCGCGCTGCCCACGATGCCCAGCAGCAGGCCGAGGAAGAAGCCGCCGAGGTTGAGCCCGATCAGCGAGTAGACGGTCGTGACCGCCGCGACGATCGCGTAGAAAAGCCGCTGCGCCGGACTGAGCCAGAGCAGCACGCCGCAGGTCACGAGGATGGCCGGGATCAGCAGCGAGAGCAGGCCGGTGGCGCCGCTGCTGAAGCTCAGGCCGTTGAGGGTCAGCCGGGTGGAGGCGAGCATCTCCACCCCGGCCAGGACGATGAACAGGCCACCCCAGAACGGCCGGCTCCGCTGCCAGCGGCGGAAGGTCCGCCACGTCCGGGCCGCGGTGCCGAGCCGGGCGTGGGACGGTTCGACGGTTGTCACGTACTCCTCCTGGCGGAGCGGGGGCGGGGACGGTGGGGCGGGCCCGCGGTGGTCGGTCACCGCTGGCCGTGCTCAGCTCAGAAGCACTCCTTGCCCTTGGCGTCGTCGCCCACGTTGACCTTGAGCCGCAGCCCGACCAGGTTGAACGTCGAGGACGTGGTGTAGCGGGACACCTGCTTCAGGTCGCGGATGGTGACCTTGTCGGAGTTCTGCCCGAACGAGCCCCGCTGGGCCGTCGGGTTCAGGTCGCTGGCGTCGCGGCCGATCTGGATGTTGGTGAACGTCGCGTTGCCTTCGAGCGAGTCCATCGCGATCACGAGGTCCTTGGCGCGGGCCGGGTCCTTGCCCTCGCCGGCGTTGATGGTGAGCACCACCGGCAGGCCGGGCAGGTCGGCGCGGACGGACTGGCAGAGGTTGTACAGGTCGGCGCTGCTGATCTCGGCCATGGCGACCGGGCGCGTCGCGCCGGCCTTGCCGTTCTCGCCCTTCTCGCGGACGATGCCGCCGTACTGCTTGAAGCCGTCGCCCTCCAGGCGGTCCGCGCCGATCTTGAAGGTCTGCCCGGACACGGTGATGTCGGAGGCGATGGCGCCGGTCGACATGCCGAACAGGATGGCACCGGCGGCGGCCGTGGTGGGCACGATCATGGCGGCGAAGCGCCGCCACCGGGTACGACCCTGGTTGTCGAGCCGATTCTGCACGGGTTCCTCCTCGAGCGACTGTGCGCGGCGGCCGGTTGTCGAACCGGCCGCCCGCGCCGGGCCCCGCCCTCTGTTACCGACGGGTAACGATCGAGCCTGATCGTGCACCCGATGCGGCGCAGCTCACAACCCCCTCGTGTACCCGGCGGTAACACGAGTGGGCTACGAAGCCGGCTCATCATCACCAGGCGTCGATCGTCCGTGGCAAGGAAAGGCCGCGAAAATGGGCAAAAGCGCCGCCGACGCACACCTGATCAACGCACAGTGACGACATATCGAGGGATTACAATCGAGTAACAAATGTACAGTGCGTCGAGCGCGATGGGCCGTTCGGGGCAGCGTCGTCGGCCGAACATCCGAGCCGGAAACTGACCGGGTCGATCCAGCCGGACCCCCGGATGTCCTAGGGTTTCGGCGTGAATCTCGACGACGTACGGCGCGACTGGACCAAGCTGGGCGCCGAAGATCCGCTGTGGGCCGTCCTCGTCCAGCCGGGTAAGCGCGGCGGGCAGTGGGACGTAGAGGAGTTCCTGGCCACCGGCCGCGCCGACGTCGAGGAGACGACCGGGTGGCTGAGCGGGCTCGGCCTGCCCACGCGATGGGAACGCGCGCTGGACTTCGGATGCGGGGCCGGGCGGCTGTCGCAGGCGCTCGCGCCGCACGCCGACGAGGTCGTCGCCGTCGACATCGCCCCGTCGATGCTGGAGACCGCCCGGCGCCTGGACCGCAGCGCCGGGAACATCCGCTTCGTCCTCAACGACGCACCGGACCTGAGCCAGTTCCCCGACGGCCACTTCGACCTGGTCTACAGCGCGCTCGTGTTGCAGCACCTGCCGCGCCCGGCGATCGACAGCTACCTCGCCGAGTTCCTGCGCGTCCTGCGCCCCGGCGGGGTCGCCGTCGTGGGCCTGCCGACCGAACCGGCCCGTACGGCCAAGGGCGTCATCTGGAAGCTCGCGCCGTTCCGCCTGATCAGCTGGGCGCAGCGCCGGCTGCTCAACTACCCGGCGCCGATGAAGATGACAGCGGTGCCGGACGCCGACATGGCCCGGCTGGTAGCCGCGAACGGTGGGGAGATCGTCGGGCAGCGACCCGACCTGCCGTACACCGAGGACTGGGTCTGCACCCGGTACGCGGTGCGGCGCCTCTGACCCACCGCCTGCGGCGGACACGAGCAGGCCGGCCGACCCTGGTGGGTCGGCCGGCCTGCTCGTGTGGTGGTGTGACGGTCGGTGGTCAGGACTCCGCGCGCTCCGCGGCGTGACGTCCGCCGGCCGGCACGGTCGGGTCGTCGACCGGCTCCCCCGACCGCTGCGACGGCACGTCGTCCACCGGTCCGTCGCCGGCTTCCACCGGCCTCGCGTCGGGCCGGCGGCGAGTAGCGCGGACGATGATGAACAGGCCGAGCAGGAGCAGGAGCAGACCCACGAGGCCGAGGACGATCGGCAGCACCGTGGTCAGCAGGTTGATCTGCTGACGCGCATCCTTGGCAGCCTTGGCCTGCTGCTCCTGGGTGTCCTCGGTGAAGACGAGCGTGGCGTCGATGATCTTGATCTTGTCCGCGCCGGTCTCGTCACGCAGGGTCTGGAGCTGCTTCTCCTGCCCCTTGACGATGACGCCGCTGTCCGGCTCCACCCAGAGGGTACGGGTGTTGGCGTAGAAGCGGCCGGCGGTCACAGTGGGCTGCGCCGAGCCGACCAGGTTGCCCGGCACGTCGATCTCGCTGATCTTGATCGGTTCGGCCGTCATCTCGAACTTGTAGACGGTCAGCCCCTGCAGCTTCTCGGTGCCCACGTACTCGGCGGGGTACGCCTTCCGAGCGGTGTTGTCGAAGTACTGGTACGTCTTCTTCTCCGTACCGAACGGGAAGGTGTAGGTGAGCCCCTCGTGCTTGAAGGGCGCACCGTTGACCGCCTCGGCGCAGCAGGCGACCGACTCCGCGGTACGCCGGTCGAGGGCGACCCGGTCCGTGCTGACCGTGATCTCCTTGCCGGCGTCGTCGATCACCCGGACACCGACGTTGAAGACCGTCCGGTCGGCGTTGCCGGCGCCGACGTCGCCCCGCACGGCGCGGTGGGCGGTCAGGTTGACGCCGCTGCGCTCGGCCAGCGTGCTGAAGTCAAGAACGGTCGCGTTCTTCGCCTCTGAAACCGTTACCGAACTCTGGTCAAGGGGCACCTTGACCAGAGCGGGCGCGACGGCCAGCGGCGTCGCCACTGCCCCGACGATCAGGAACGCGCCTGCCGCCACCAAGATGGCACCCGACGTGGGTCGCATGAAACTCCTCCCCTTGTAAAGACTCGACTAGTCGGCTGACAGTACATGACGAGGCCGATTTCGGATATGGTCCGATGCGACCTCCCGAGACGTACTGACTCCGGGGGTACGCAGCCCACCGGGCTGCGAGATCAAATGGATGTTGAGGGAACTGTGAGCCGACCCGACAGACCGGACTCAAGCAACGGACAGGTTGCCCTGTCCGCACCTAATACCGGCCGTTCGGACGGCTGGTTGCCCGCTTTGGAAGGACTGCGGGCCGTAGCGGTGATCGGCGTGGTCGTCCACCATGTCGCCTTTCTCAGCGGACTGACCAACTCCTTCGCTCACCTGGCAAGTCTGCTGGCCAGGCTGGATGTGGGGGTCGCGATATTCTTTGCGCTGTCCGGTTTCCTCCTCTATCGGCCATTCGCAGTCGCTGCCATTAACGGACGATCAGGTCCGCCCGTTCGGCGCTACCTGTGGCACCGCGCGCTGCGCATTCTGCCCGGGTACTGGGTAATGGCGATCGTCGCACTGGCATGGCTCAACATCGACTACCTGAAGTCCGTCTGGGACTGGGCGATCCCCCTTCTTCTGGCACAGATTTATGAGCCATTGCGACTTCCGGTCGGCATGGAGCAGACCTGGAGCCTGGCTACGGAGGCGACTTTCTACCTTGCACTGCCACTGATAGCGGTACTCGGCCGCCGAATGGGCGGTCGTACCCCGCTCGGGCGAGCCCGGCGCCAACTGGCACTCGGAGCCGTACTCGTCCTTGCCGGCCTCATCTGGAATGCGTACGCACACGGTCCCGACGCGCCTCTACCGGGACTCGCGGTGCTCTGGCTGCCCGCCTTTCTCGACTGGTTCGGCATCGGCATCATGCTGGCCGTGCTCGCCTCTTGGCCCGCCGGCACAACCTCGACCCCGTTCCTCACCGGACTGACCGGTGACGGGTCTGGGCGGGGCGACGAGGACCTGTGGTCCGCCACGCCGCGCGGCCTGCGCGTGTTCACCTTCGCCCCGGGGACGTCCTGGCTCATCGCCGGCGCGCTGCTCTGGATCGCGAGCACGCCCATCGCCGGCCCGCGCGGCGTCGAGCCCGCCAAGCCGGTCGAGTCGGTCACCGAGCACGTGCTGTTCCTGCTCGTCGCCTGGTGCCTGATCGCCCCCCTCGTCGGGCCGGGGTCGGGCGGGGTGCCCCGCGCTCTCCTCGGCCACCGGGCGGTCATGTTCCTCGGCCGGATCTCCTACGGCATCTTCCTCTGGCACCTCCTCGCGCTCGAACTCTGTTTCCGCCTGCTCGGATTCACCCGGATGAACAGCTCGTTCTGGGTGCTCCTCGCGATCACCCTGGCTCTCACCGTCCCGGTCGCGACGGCCAGCTACTACCTCATCGAGCGGCCCGCTCGCCGGCTGCGGCGGCTCGGTGGCCGCCGCCGGACCGTGGTCGCCGAGCCCGACCTCCCGCTCCGGGTCGCGACGCCGACGCCAGCGCTGCAGGGCGCCGGCCCGGTCGGCCTCGGAACCGGCCTCGTACCGGCCGCGGACCCGGCGGAAACGGAGCACGAGAGCGGCGACCGCGACGAGGAGCAGCCCGGTCGGCAGCAGGACCAGTAGCTCCGCCACCCGCTCCGCGCCGACCCGGGGCAACCACAGACGCTCGGTCCCGTAGACCGCGAGACCCAGCGCGGCCGGCACCCAGATCCACGCCGGGCTGGGCGTCCGACGCCGGTGCAGCGCCACGACCACGGCGGCGCAGGCGAGCCCGAACGGACCCCCGAGCAGCGCCGGCACCGCCACCGCGAGCAGCGGCGCGGTCGGCATCGACGTCGGCACCACGGGGTACGCGGGACGATGGCGACGCGCGGGAATCAGCGCCCCGACCATCAGCAGCGCCAACAGGCCCCCGGCGACGAACAGGACGATCCTGTAGTGCTCACCGGGGGTGAAGACGAGCTCGACGCGGCCGGCGGGACCGGCCGGCACGAACCAGCCCTGCTTCCACCCGTCCAGGCGGGCCGCGATCAGCTCCTGCCCGTCGAGCGTCGCCCGCCAGCCGGCGTTGGCGTTCTCCGGAACCATCAGGTAGCTGCCGCCACCCGCACCGAGATCAAGCGACCGGCGCTGGTCGTCCCAGTCGACAACGGCCACCGCCCGGCGCGGCGACGCGGCCACGACAGGGCGCTCCGCCGGCGTACCGCTGAGGATCACGCTGTCCACGACGAACCGGTCCGCCGGGGCGGAGACCTCGTTGCCGCCGGCCCGCAGCGTGACCTGGTCCGCGCCCGCCTTCGCGGCCCGGCCGGACGACGTGGCCGGCGGGCACGCGCGGTAGCGCATCGGCCGCAGGTCGCGCAGTTCGCGCAGCGTCCCGGTGGCCGTCGTCCGCACCTTCACCCCGTTGACCACGATGGTGGGCCCCGCGCCGCAGGGGAGCGTCACCTCACGGTCGAGGCCACGCGGCTGGTTCAGCTCCGGCACGCCCTGCACGTCGATGCCGCTGAGGCCGACCGGCAGCGGCTGCGGCTCGAACAGCGCCGTCGACCGGCTGACCCTCGGCACCGTCGAGGTCACGGCCACTGTGAGCCCACGGGTACGCAGAGCCGGGAAGCGGGCCACACCGTCCGGGTCGACAGCCACCTCCCGGATGCCGTCGTCGCCGGTGATCCGGACCGTCCTGGGCGGCGCCGCGACGAGGTTCTCCGCGAACCGCAGCCGCACCCAGCTCACCTTGCGCACCGTGCCCCAGCGCGTCTTCACAGTGGGCTGCGGATCGCTCGGGTCCGCCCACCACGCCGTGCCGTCGTCCCCGTCCCCCAGCGACCGCGACGAGGCGACCGGATCGGCGAACCACGAACTCGACGTCGTGAACGTCTCGCCGCCCGTCATCTCGTCGTACGTCGCGAGCGCCGTGGCGGGCGTGGCCCGGGCCAGGCCGGTGAGCTGGGTGGGGATCGCGGCCGGCAGGTCGAAGCGCCGGGGCACCAGACCGGTCTCCTCGCCCTGCCGGATCAGGTCGGGGGCGCACAGGTAGTGGTCACCGGAGACCGCGCAGGCGGACCGGTCGGTGGCCTTGCGGGCCAGCGCGACTACCTCGGGCGCGGCGGCGTCGGCCGGCACCTTCGGCAGCCGCAGGTAGCGCTCGGGCGTCACCCCGGCGACACTCAGCTCCCGGATGCCCGCCCGGCGGCCCGGAACGTCGGCGTCAGCGACCCCCTCGACGGTCACCCGCAGCCAACTGGTCCGGCCGGCGGGCAGCGGCAGCCGCGCCGTCGACCGGCCCGCGTCGGTCACCGGGTGCACCTGGGAACCGCCCTCGGTGCTGACGCGTACCGAGGTGACCGGCGCGCCGATCACCTCGTCGCCCATCACCTGCACCTCCACCGAGTCGGCCTCGATCGCGTCGGCGAACCGCAGCTCGACCCACTGGCCCACCGGTTTGCGCGCGCCGTCGGACAACCACGCGGTGCCGGCGTCGCCGTCCACCGCGGCGAAGGGCGTGGCCGACGGGTCGCGCAGCCCGGCCGGGCCGGTGACGTCCGCCGCGCTGGAGGACGCCCGGACATCGGCCACCCCGGCGTACGCCGACGAGGTGATCGACGACCGCCACGCCGGGTCGAGGATGTCGTGTTCCAGGCGCTCCAACTGGGTCGGGTCCTGCTCGGTCAGTGTGCGTGAGGTGTTGCCCCGGACCAGACCGAAATCGACCTCCCGGTCCCGGAGGCTGTCGGCGAGCACGGTGCCCCCGTCGCTGACCAGCGGGGGATCACCGTCGAGGATCACCGGCCGGTTGCCCAGCACCCCGGCGTCGCTGAGGTCCAGCAACGTCTCCGGCGCGCCGACCAGATTGAGCGGCAGCGCGGCGTCGGTCAGCGTGGCCCGCGGCGTCGGCCGGTCCACCTCGTAGATCTCCACCGCCGGATACGGCTCGTGCAGTCCGTAGTCCCACGCGCCGCCCAGGTCGGGCTCCACCCCGACGGCCGGGCCGAACGCGGCGACCCGGAACAGGCCCGGAGCGCTGTCCAGCGTGCGGTGCACGAGGACCGGCCAGGCGATGCCGCCGACCGGCTGGCGGAGATCGTTGCGGACGAGCAGGTACCGCACGCCGAGCCGGCTGAGCACGTCGGCCAGTCCGGGCGAGGCGGTGCCCGAGGCGAGCCGCTCGTCGATCGCGGAGAGCAGCCGGGAGTTGCCCGCCGATCCGCCGGGCACCAGCGCCCGCACCGCCCACGGCGAGTCCAGCAGGGGCTGCGCCGGTTCGTCCAGCGGACGTCCCCAGTTGTACTCGGCGAAGTTGGAGCCGGGGACCAGCAGGGTGGTGCCCGTGCCGGCATGCCGGTCGAGCCACCCGGTCGCCTGCCGCCAGTGCTCGGGCACCGCGTGGAAGCCGCCGCCCGGCGCGAGCCCCGCCATCCCGGCGCCGCTGGTCACCGCCACGAGCGCGGCGGCGGTCGCGCCCAGCGCCACCCGCCGGGGCGCCATGTTCGTGGGGCGCGTGAAGCGGCGGATCAGCGCGATCCGGCCGACGGTGTCCAGCATGTGCGCGGCGGCCAGCGCCAGCGGCAGGCGGATCACGACGTCGAACTTGTGCAGGTTGCGGAGGGCGGCGAGCGGACCGTCGAGGACCTCACGAACCGGCGCCGCGAACACGGCGCCCCCGGTCGACAGGTTGCCCGCGGTCAGGGCCAGCAGGCCGACCAGGGAGCCGACGAGCAGGAACCGCCGCTCGGGCAGGTCACGGCGGGCCAGCCCGGCCAGCCCGACGCAGGCGATCAGACCGGTGAGCACGACCATCCACGGCGTCGTGACCAGCGCCCATCCCGAGCGCCACCACGGCACGCCGTCGACAGCCAGGTAACCAACCCAGTGAGTGCTGCCGCGTACCGCCGAGGGAAGCGACGTCACGCTGGTCGTGACCGCCGCGCTCTCGGTGTACGGGAGGAACGGGAAACCGTAGCGTTGCAGCAACAGCAGCGGCACCAGCCACCAGAAGGTGGCCGCGACCATCGCCGCCGTCCACCAGGCCAGCAGACGGATCCGCCGCCGGCCGGCCGCCCGGGTCACCACGTAGAGGAACGCCGGCAGGACGGCGCACGCGACCGCAGCGCCGTTCGCGCCGCCCATGCAGACCACCGCGAGCCCGCTGAGCGCCGCGGCCCGCCGCAACGAGCCGCCGGCGGCCCCCTTGACCAGGGGCAGCAGGACCCACGGGGCGACGCAGTACGGCAGCAGTTCCAGCGAGACCGTGCCGACCAGGGACAGCGCCCGGGGGGAGAGCGCGAAGATCGCGCCGGCCACCAGACGCGATCCCGGACCGCCCAGGTCGAGGGCGCGAGCCAGCCGCACCACGCCGGTGAGGGCGACGCAGAGCAGCGTCGCCATCCAGAGCCGCTGGACCAGCCAGGCCGGCAGGCCCACCGCCTCACCGAGCAGGAAGAACGGGCCCATCGGGAAGAAGTAGCCGACCGCCTGGTTCTGGAGCGTGCCGAACTGCCAGTCCCCGGTCCACAGGTTGGCCGCGCGGGCGAGGAAGCCGCCCGGGTCCAGCGCCATGTCCAGCTTCGTCTCGGGCACGATGAGCCCGGGCTCCTGGGTGACGCAGAGACCGATCAGCGCGAGACAGACCAGCAGCTCGCGCAGGCGCCACACCGCCAGGGACACCGTGGCGCTCGGAATTCCGGGGGTACGGCGAGCGGTCGACCAGGCGGTCAGCACTGCCGTACCGGAACGCCGGTGAGCAGTTCGTCCGCTCCGGCGTTCCGCTCGTTGATGTCGTCGGCTCCGGCCCCCGCCCGGAGCAGCGCCTGCCGGACGGCGGCCGGCTCGGCGGCCGGCACCACGATCAGCAGGTCCTGCCCGTCGATCGCGACGTGCCGGGTGCGCGGCAGGAGTGGCGCCACCCGTGCCAGGAGGCTCTCCGGCTGGTCGGTCCGGACCACCACCGACGTGTTGCCGGCGGCCCAGGGCACCGGGCGTGGCGTCAGCAGATCCCCGAGGACCGCACGCACCCGCCGGCCGGTGTCGGTCCAGCGGAACGAGCCGCTCCACCGCCGGCACTCCGCGGCCGTCCGGTCCCGCTCGCCGGGCGTCGCCAGACAGTCCAGCGCGCGGTCGAGCCCGGCGGCCAGGTTCTGTGCCGGATCCTCGCCCTCGTCGACCAGCCATCCGGTACGGCCCGGCCGGACCGCGTCGCGCAGCCCGTCCACGTCGAAGGCGACTGTGGGCAGCCCGGCGGCGGCCGCCTCCACCACCACGAGACCCCAGCCCTCACCCCACGAGGCGGAGACGTGCAGCCAGGCCGAGGCCAGCAGCGCGTCCCGCTCGGCGGCGGGCAGGTGCCCGTGGACGGTGACCGTGTCGTTCAGTCCACGCTCGTCGACCAGCCGGCGGACGCTCTCCACGTCCGGCCCGCCACCGACGATGTCCAGACGCAGGTCGGGTCGTTCCGCCCGGAGCCGGGCCACGGCGTCGATCACCAGGTCCACCCGCTTGTGCCGGGTCACCCGGCCGACGCAGACCACCCGGGGCCGGTCCGCACGGGCCACGCCCGCGACGGCTGGCGGGGACGCGTCCGCGCCGTTGGGCACCACGACCACCGGGCCGGTCCAGCGCAGCCGCTCCCGGATCGCCACGGCCGTCGAGGGGGAGACCGCGAGCGTCACCGCCCGGCGGTAGACCCGCCGCGCGACCGGTCCCTCCAGCCACGCGCCGAAGCGACCGACGACCGGGCCGAAGTACAGCCGGAACTGCCGGTCGTGCACGTGGTGGATCACGCAGATCACCGGCACGGCCGCCGGCAGCACCGCCGGACTGAAGAACGGGATGCCGTTCTGGCAGTCCACCACCGCGTCGAACTGCCGGCGGTGGCGCGCCAGCCAGGCCAGCACCCGGGGGTAGACGGTCCACCGGCCGCCGGCCCGGACGATCCGGATGCCGTCGCGGACCTCGTCACCGGGTTGCCCCTTCGGGCGCGCGGTGACGAAGGTGACCTCCGCGCCGGCTGTCACCAGGTCTCGGGCGACCTGCCAGGCGTAGACCTCGGCGCCCCCGGCGTCGGGATGCCAGGGGTCCTTCCAGTTGAGCACCACGACCCGGCGGCCCACCACCGTGGCATCGGTGGTGGGTGCCGCGTCGGTAGAGGGTGTTCCGACACTCACGGCCGCATTCCAACGGCGGCCGTGCCGCCGGTGACGTCCGGCGTGACCGGAAGCGTGACGAGCGGCATCACCGGGGTGACGTCGGCGCCACGGAGCCACCAGTTGATCTTCGCGACGTCCACGAAGCTCTGCCAGCCGTGCCGGACCGGTGAGAAACGCGAGCCGGGCACGTCCACCCAGCTGACCGGAATCTCCACCAGGCGGGCGCCGGCCCGCTCGGCGCGGCCCAGCACCTCGACGTCGAACGCGAACCCACCGCACCGCATGGGCGCGAAGACCCGCCGGGCGACGTCGTTGCGGAAGAACTTGAACCCGCACTGCGTCTCACTGACGCCACGCACCACCTGCCGGACGGCGCCCCGGAACGCCACCGCGCCCCAGCGTCGCAGCACGCTGTGCCGCTCCTCGACGACCGACTCGGGGTGGGCACGCGACCCGACCACCGCGTCCGCGCCCTCGTACAGGAGCTGGAGCACCTGCGCGAGAGCGGCCGGCGCGGTGGCCAGATCGGCGTCGCAGAAGCCGACGTAACGGGCGTCGCTGGCCAGCACACCCCGACGCACCGCGAAGCCCTTGCCCGGTTCGCCGCACCAGAGAAGACGGACCGGAACCGGGCCGGGCGGCGCGTTCACCACCACGGCACTGGTCCCGTCGTCGCTGGCGTTGTCCACCACGGTGACCCGGCAGGGCACACCGAGCTCGGCCAACGCCGCCCGGAGCAGGACCAATGTGTCGGGCAGCCGGAGTGCCTCGTTGTACGCGGGCACCACGACGTCGAGTACGACCAGATCTGACGAGACGTCAGGAGGGGGGACCTCCATGCCGCACCGTCAGCGCTCGCCGTACACGATGATGGGCTGCTCCACGCTCGCTGGCTTGCTGTTGCTGTTGCCGAGGGTGGACGCCCCGATCGAGACGGCCAGAATTCCCAGCACGGCACCCACCGCCGCGGCGACGACCGCGGTCAGGAGGGGATTGAAGGATGCCTTCATCGATGATCCCTTCGGAGAAAGGTACCGAAGAGTAACATGCGTCACTGGCGCTTGACCCGGTGCGAAAGGGCGATCACCAGGGTGGCCCCCAGTACCGAATACCCCATCAGGGGAATTATGCCGATGCGACCGGACGAGCCGGAGAAATCGGAATCCGGCAGACGCAACAGCGTCAATGCCCCGTCCCGCCGGACCAGCTCGGCGCTGACGAAACGGCCCTCCACCTGCGCGGCGTCCGGTTGGTCCGTCTGCACGAGCACATACCGCACCCCGAGCCCGCGCAGCGCCGGTCCCGGATCGCCCGGGACTGCCAACGCCGCCGCCACCCGGTCCGCCTCCCGGCTCTCCCCACGGATCCGCTCCCGGCCGACCAGTACGTCCTGGTCCCCGACCACCGGCCGCCGGAACGCCCGCGAGGCCGGATCGAGCACCGGCACGTTCCCCGCCCACGGGTAGGCCCGGAACGACGACCAGGGCAGCGACACCAGACTGCCCCCGGCCGGATCCCGGTTCACCTCGGCGCGCACCGCCGACCACTCCGCGGGGTACCGCACCGTGTCGAGCTGACCACTGAGACCCCACGCCAGACCGGGCATGAGCAGCACCGGCGCGACCGCCAGCAGCGGAGCCAGCGCCCGGACCCCGGCCGTCACGAGCGACTCCACGAGCATCCCGAGACCCACCGCCTGCACCAGCGCCAGCGGGGCGAGCAGCCGAGTGCCGTCCCGGACCGCGCCGGCCAGCGGAACATGCTCGACCAGCGCGACCATCCACTGCGCGCCCAGCGACCACGCCGGCGCCACGGCGACCACGATGCCCAGGACCGCGCCCGCGAGCAGACCCCACCAGGCCGCCGACGGCCAGCGGCGACGGGTCAGCACGTACCCCCACAGCGCCGCGCCGGCCAGCGCCAGCGCCAGCAGGGCGACCGGCCACTGGTCCCGACCGACCGGCACGGCGTGCCGGCTCCAGACGCCACCGAGAGAGGCGACGCTGCCGAGCACCCCGAGCGGCGTGTCCGCGCGAACCGCGAAGGCGGCGACCCCCCGCTCGTCGAGGTCGACGGCGCCGCCACGGCTCACCAGCGCGAGCCACCACGGCGCGGTCAGGCCGGCCAACGTGACCGCCCCCGCCGCCAGCGCCCGCCACCGGCGCGCCAGAGCCAACGCCGGAGCACAGGAGAACACCGCCGCCAGCACCATCGCCGGGCCGCCCAGCACCACCGCGAGCCCTCCGGCCACGGCGGAACGCCGCCCCGGGCCGGTGCCCTCGGGCGGCGGCCGGAGCACCCCCAGCACCCAGGCGAACGCCCACGGCAACGCCGCGTACCCCGCCAGCACCGCCCACTGCCCGAGGTGCAGCCGCCCGTACACCCAGGGGTTCCAGACGTACGCGAGCCCGGCAGCGACCCTCGCCAGCGGATGACCGACGGGCGCCAGCCGCGCGGCGCCCACCGCCGCCAGGGCGAGACAGCCGACCAGGAGCGCCTTCTGGGCCACGTCGGCGGGGACGAGCTGCGACAGCCCGACCGCGAGCAGCTCGCTGGGCACCGCACGCGGCAGCTCGGAGCCGCTGCCCCAGACCACCGCGCCGAACGGCGGGTCCGGCACGAACACCAGGTCGTACCGGAGGACGAAACCGCGGCGCAGCACCGGGCCGAGGATCGCGACGACCACGCCGACACCGAGCGCCGTCTCCGGCCACCAACGGCGGAGCGCGGCGACGGCCCACCACAGCGCCGCACCGAACCTCGGTGACGCTCGACGCACACGGACCCCCATGAACCTGGACGGAAGCAGGCCCGACGTCGCACCCGGGGCTCCGGACAGCACTCTAGGCACAGGGGAACTGCGGACGGTAGCTTGCCTCACGACGTCGACGAACGAGTCGCGACGACGACGCGAAGTCCGGGGCGAACCGTTCCCACCGGCGACACCGACATGAGGCGCGATGACAGAGACCACGGCGGGGCCCGGCGCGAGCCGCATGGGGACAGCCGGCGCGGCCGTCGCGGGCGCCGCGATGGTGACGAACGGGCTCGCCTACCTGCTGCCCATGCTCGGCGCCCGCTACCTGCCGGTCGAGGAGCTGAGCGTCCTGGCCACGACGCTGGCCCTCGTCGCGATCGCCGGCGTCGCGGGCGTGGGGCTGCAGATGGCTGTCGCGGTGCACCGGGCCCGCCACCCCGGCGCGCCCACGCACCGGGTCAGCCTCGTCACCACGGCGGTCGCCGGTGGCGCCGTCGTCGTGGCCGCGCCGCTGGTGATGACCGCCCTGCGGCTGTCGTCGACGGTAGTGGCGCTGGTCGCCGGCACCACTGTGGCTGTCGTCCTGGCCGCCCGGTGGCTCGGCGAACTGCAGGGTGAGCAGCGCTTCGTCCGCCTCGCCTGGGCGATGGGGGTGGTGGCGCTCGGGCGGTACGGCGGCATGATCGTCGCGCTGGTCCTCGGCGCCGACGTCGTGGTCACCCTGCTCGCCGGCATGCTGACCGCCTGGCTGGTGCTGCCGGTGCTGGCCTGGATCGCCCGGCCCGACCGGCCCGCCGGGGACAACACCGTCGCCACCATGCGGATCCGGCAGGTGGCGAGCGCCGGCACCGCCGCGCTGGCGATGCTCGCGGTGTCGTACGCCGACCTGATCTTCGCCCGCCAGCTGCTCTCGCCCGCAGACTCCGGGGCGTACGCGGTCGGAACCGTGCTCACCAAGGGCGCGCTCTGGGCGCCCCAGGTGATCGTGGTGCTGGCGCTGCCCCGGCTTGCCGTCGGCGACAACCGGGTCCGTACCGTCGTGCTCGCCATCGTCGCCGCCTGCGGCGTCGTGCTCGTCGCCGCCTCGGCCCTGGCCGGCGGGTTCGCGTTCCGGCTGGTGGGCGGCGAGGACTACACGTCCCTGGGGCGGTACGCCCCGTTCTTCGCCGCGACCGGCGCGCTCTACGCGCTGATCTTCGCGGCCGTCAACGCGAAGATCGCGGCGGGCGCGCGCTGGCCCTCCGCGCCGCTCTGGGTCGCCGCGGCCGTCCTGGCCGTGCTGACCACGACCGTCGCGCCACGGACGTTCCAGGGCATCATGTGGTGTGCGCTCGCCACCGCCGCGGGAACCGCGCTGGTGATGGTGTTCAGTCCTCCGCGAGCCAGTCGCCCAGCAGCCGGTGATCGATCGAGTCCACCCGGCCCAGCGGCCGCCCTGCCGCGATCCGCGCCCGCAGCTCCGCCCGGCTGAACCAGCGCGCCTCCAGCAGCTCCACCCCGTCGACCCGGACCTCCTCGGACACGGCGACGGCCCGGAAACCCGCCATCAGCCCGGCGGGAAACGGCCACGCCTGCGACCCCTGGTAGACCACGTCGGTGACGCTGACGCCCGCCTCCTCGGCCAGCTCCCGGCGGACCGCGTCCTCCAGGCTCTCGCCGACCTCGACGAAGCCGGCCAGCGTCGAGTAGCCGCCCACGGCCGCGCCCGCGTGCCGGGCCAGCAGGCAACGCCCATCGCGGCCGGGCGCCTCGACCAGCACGATCACGGCCGGCTCGATCCGGGGGAACAGCAGCCGCCCGCACTCCCCGCCGCCACAGGTCCGCATGTGCCCGCCGCCGCCGGCCATGGCCCGGGCGCCGCACGCGCCGCAGTACCGCTGCTGCCGGTGCCAGAGCAGCAACCCCCGGGCGTACGCCTGCACGGCCGCCCCGGCCGGGTCGAGCCGGCCCACGAGCGCCCGGACGTCGGCCGTCCCCGTCGCGGCGGCCAGGTCGACGGCGGCCCGCTCGCCCAGCGCGGAGAGATCGGCCGCGAACACCGCGACGTCGCCGTCGAGCCCCAGGAAGACGGTCTCCTCGGCCGCCGCCCGGACGCGGGACGCGTGGTCGCCGGTGAGCCGGACCGGACCGGCCGCGTCGACCAGGCAACGATCCCGCCACAGCGGCAGCACCACGCTCACCGGATCGGCCAGCCGCCCGGCCAGCCACTCCGCGTCACCGCGCAGCGCCGCCGCCCGGTCGAGCCATCCACCGCCGTACGCCAGCACCCGCTCACCGTGCCACGATCCGCACCCGGGCGCGGCCCCGAATCGGGTGATCGGTACGACACCGCCGAACGCCCGACACGACCACCGGGCCGGAGACTCCCGGCGCGCCCTGGCGTTGGTTAACGTAGGTGTCTCCCGCGGGGTAAGCGGTCCCCGCCGGTACTTCCGATCGAGGTTGCAGTGACGATGTACGGCGAGAAGGTGCCGGCTGCCGACGACCGGCCCACCATCAAGGTGGCGGCGGTGAGCTGGCCCGGCGTCGAAATGGAGCCGGTCGCCACACCGCCCGGAGGCGAGTCGGGCAGGCCGGGGCGGTCACGACGGGCCCGGCTGCTGCTGGCCGGGGGGATCGTCGCGGCCGTGCTCGCCGGCGGCGTCGGCCTGGGCGCCTACGCGTACGCCGGTGACGTGCCCCGCGGCACCACCGTGCTCGGCACCGAGCTGGGCGGGCGCAGTCGCGCGGAGGCGGCCCAGGCGCTCCGCGCCGAGCTGGAGCGCCGCGCCGACACGTTGAACGCGCCACTGGCCGTCACAGTCGGTGAGAAGAAGGCCGAGCTGAACCCGTCCGAGGTGGGGCTCGCCATCGACGTGGACGCCACGGTGGCAGCGGCCGCCGAGGCCGACGCGCACGCGGTGAGCCGGCTCGTCGGCTCCCGTACGGTCGAGCCGGTGGTCACCGTCGACCAGCCCAAGCTGGAGGCCGCCCTGCGCAAGGTGATGGGCTCGCAGGGACGCGAGATGACCATGCCGGCGATCATCTGGACCGGCACCACCCCGAAGCCGGTCTACCCGAAGCCGGCGCTGACCGTCGACACCGACGGCGCCACCGCCGTGGTGAAGGCCGGCTGGCTGGCCGCCGAGCCGGTCACCGTGCCGCTCGTCGAGAAGTGGCCCGCCACCACCCGTGAGGAGGTGGACCGCTTCGTCGCCGAACTGGCCCGGCCCGCTGTCGCCGCGCCGGTGACGCTCACCACCGACGGCGGTTCGGTCACCATCCCGCCCGCCGCCATCGCCCGGTCGCTGCGCTTCTCCGCCGACGACGCCGGCACGCTCACCCCGAAGGTCGACGTCAAGCGGCTCCGCGCCGCGCTCGGCGACCGGCTGACGAAGCTGGAGGTCGAGCCGCAGGACGCCGGGCTGACCATCAGCGGCGGCAAGCCGAAGGTGGTGCCCAGCAAGGCCGGCCGCCAGGTCGACGCCGCCGCGCTCGGCCCGGCCCTGCTCGCGGTGCTGCCCAAGTCCGAGGGCCGCACGGTGACCGCCGAACTCAAGCCGGCCGCGCCCGAACTGACCGAGGCGGAGCTGGCGAAGCTGGGCATCAAGGAGCGGGTGTCGAGCTTCACCACCCACTTCACCGGCGGCCTGTCCTCCCCGCGCAGCCAGAACATCGTCCGCGCGGCCAAGGACGTGGACGGCACGCTCGTGAAGCCGGGTGAGACGTTCTCGCTGAACGGGCACACCGGCGAGCGCGGCTACGACCAGGGGTACAAGGACGCGCCGACGATCGTGAACGGCAAGCTGGTGCCGGGCGTCGGCGGCGGCGTCTCCCAGTTCACCACCACGCTGTTCAACGCCACCTACTACGCCGGGCTGGAGGACGTGGAGCACAAGCCGCACTCGTTCTACTTCAGCCGCTACCCGGCCGTGATCGAGTCGACCATCTACTGGCCGCAGCTCGACTTCAAGTTCCGCAACAACACGCCTCACGGCGTACTCATCGACACCTCGTACACGTCCAGCTCGATCACCGTCTCGATCTGGAGCACCAAGATCTACGACAGCGTCAAGACCGAGTACGGCCCCCGCCGCAACATCACCCAGCCGAAGACCGTGTACCTGACGCCGGGACCGTCCTGCATCCCCGCCGCCGGCGCCATCGGGTTCGCCCAGGACGCCTTCCGGGTCATCAAGAAGGACGGCAAGGTCGTCAAGCGGGAGAAGTTCAGCTGGCGCTACGACGCAGAGCCGCGCTTCATCTGCGCCCCGAAGCCGGGCGGCAACTGATCCACGACACGCGAAAAGGCCCCGCCGGACGCATCCGGCGGGGCCTTTCCCATGCTTCTCACGGCCGCGCCGCGGCCAGCCCTTCGCGTACGCCGTCGGCGTCCAGGTCGGTGCCGTACACGGGCGTGTCCGGCTGCTGACGCCAGCTCTCGTCCAGGGTGCCCGCGTCGACCGGGTCGAAGCCCAACTCGTCCACGAGGCCCATCACGATCCGCTTGGCGTCCGCGTCGTCGGCGGCCACCGGCAGCGCGATCCGGCCCGCCGTACCCGCGGGCTTGCCCTCGTCCATCAGGTGCGCCGCCTGGATGTTGTTGAAGACCTTCACCACCCGGGCGCCCTTGAGGTGGTCAGCGGTCCAGCGGCTGGAGCTGAGGCTCCGGTCCAGCAGCTCGGCGATGTCGCCGTCCCGCTGGGAGTAGTAGTTGTTGGCGTCGACCACCAGCTTGCCGTCGAAGAGGCTCGCCGGAAGCTGCGGCACCGCGTTCAGCGGGATCGCGATGACCACCAGCTCAGCGCCCTGCACGGCGTCCTCCACCGACACCGCCCGTGCGCCGGTCTCGGCGGTCAGGTCGGCGAGGCTCTGCGGCCCGCGGGAGTTGGCCACCGCGACGTCGTGGCCGAGTGAACGCAGACGACGGGTGAGGGTGCCCCCGATGTGCCCCGACCCGATGATTCCGATCTCCATGCCCACTCCTGTACCCCGTGCGCACCGCCCCGACCACGGCCCGGGGGTACGCCATGTCACGTTTCGGGCCGCTGAGCCGGCGTGCGTCGGCGGTCCCGGCTCGACGGTACGAGACTGACGCGGCCGTCGTGGTGATTCCCGTCGGCCAGCCCGAATCCGGGCCGGTGTGGTGGGCGGCCGCCGAACCCGCCAGTTCGGGGAGGTGGCTGGATCCCAGGCACTCTGATGCCACCACTTAGGGGAACTGGCGACTGGTTCGCCGGCTCGGCGAAGTGGCTGAATCCGCGGCACTCCGATGCCACCACTTAGGGGAACTGGCGACTGGCTCGCCAGCTCGGGAGGTGGCTGAATCCGCGGCACTCCGATGCCGCCACTTCGGGGAACTGGTGACTGGCTCGCCAGCTCGGCGAAGTGGCTAGGACCGGGGCACTCCGATGCCGCCACTTCGGCGAACTGGCGACTGGCTCGCCAGCTCGGCGAAGTGGCTAGGACCGGGGCACTCCGATGCCGCCACTTCGGCGAACTGGTGCCCGGCTCGCCAGCTCGGGGAGGTGGCTAGGTCCGGGGCGCTCCGTTGCCGCTACTCCAAGGGGGTGGCGGCCCGGTCCGGCAGTTCGGCGAAGTGGCGGTGGACTGGTGCATGCCGTTGCCGCCACTTCGCCGTGGTGTTGGCCCCGCTCGCCAGTTCGGGGTAGTGGCTAGGTCCGGGGCACTCCATTGCCACCATTTCGGGGAAGTGGCTGGGTTGGCTGCACTTCGTTGCATCCACTTCGGCGTAGTGGCGGTCCGACCCGCCAGTTCGGGGAGGTGGTTGCATCCGGGGCACTTCGTTGCCGCCAGTTCGGGGAAGTGGTGGCCCGGTTCGCCAGTCCGGCGAAGCGGCGGGATCCGCAGCACTCCGTTGCCACCGCTTCGGGGAAGTGGCGACCGGTCCACCAGTTCGGGGAAGTGGCCGGGTTGGAAGCATTCCGTTGCCACCAGTTCGGGGAACTGGTGGCCGGTCTGCCAGTTCGGGTAGCGGCTGGGTCCGGGGCACTCTGATGCCGCCGCGTCGGGGATCTGGTGGCCGGTGGTGCCGGCGTTTCGGCGCGGGCTGGTTGGCCGGCCTTGGGGGGAATGCGTTTCAGGGCCACCCCGACGTGGGGTGGCCCTGAAACGAACGATTGTCCGGCGGTGTCCTACTCTCCCACACCCTCCCGAGTGCAGTACCATCGGCGCTGGAGGGCTTAGCTTCCGGGTTCGGAATGTTACCGGGCGTTTCCCCTCCGCCATGACCGCCGTAACTCTATGAACATGTCAACCAACCCAACAACATGGGTGGTGTTTGTTCAGAGTTGCACAGTGGACGCGTAGCAGCTTAGTAGTCAAGTCCTCGGCCTATTAGTACCGGTCAACTGAACCCGTTACCGGGCTTACATTTCCGGCCTATCAACCCAGTCGTCTAGCTGGGGGCCTTACCCCACAAATGTGGGTGGGATACCTCATCTTGAAGCGAGCTTCCCGCTTAGATGCTTTCAGCGGTTATCCCTTCCGAACGTAGCTAACCAGCCGTGCCCCTGGCGGGACAACTGGCACACCAGAGGTTCGTCCGTCCCGGTCCTCTCGTACTAGGGACAGCCCTTCTCAAGTATCCTACGCGCACGGCGGATAGGGACCGAACTGTCTCACGACGTTCTAAACCCAGCTCGCGTACCGCTTTAATGGGCGAACAGCCCAACCCTTGGGACCTGCTACAGCCCCAGGATGCGACGAGCCGACATCGAGGTGCCAAACCATCCCGTCGATATGGACTCTTGGGGAAGATCAGCCTGTTATCCCCGGGGTACCTTTTATCCGTTGAGCGACACCGCTTCCACATGCCAGTGCCGGATCACTAGTCCCGACTTTCGTCCCTGCTCGACCTGTCAGTCTCACAGTCAAGCTCCCTTGTGCACTTGCACTCAACACCTGATTGCCAACCAGGCTGAGGGAACCTTTGGGCGCCTCCGTTACCCTTTAGGAGGCAACCGCCCCAGTTAAACTACCCACCAGACACTGTCCCTGAACCGGATAACGGTCCGAAGTTAGATACCCAAATCAACCAGAGTGGTATTTCAAGATTGCCTCCACCCATACTGGCGTATGGACTTCACCGGCTCCCACCTATCCTACACAAGCTAATTCAGATACCAATGTCAAGCTATAGTAAAGGTCCCGGGGTCTTTCCGTCCTGCCGCGCGTAACGAGCATCTTTACTCGTAATGCAATTTCGCCGGGCCTGTGGTTGAGACAGTGGGGAAGTCGTTACGCCATTCGTGCAGGTCGGAACTTACCCGACAAGGAATTTCGCTACCTTAGGATGGTTATAGTTACCACCGCCGTTTACTGGCGCTTAAGTTCTCCGCTTCGCCCCGAAGAGCTAACAGGTCCCCTTAACGTTCCAGCACCGGGCAGGCGTCAGTCCATATACATCGAATTACTTCTTCGCATGGACCTGTGTTTTTAGTAAACAGTCGCTTCCCCCTGCTCTCTGCGGCCATACAACGCTCCACCCGCGTGGGGCTTCACGTCTCCGGCCCCCCTTCTCCCTAAGTTACGGGGGCAATTTGCCGAGTTCCTTAACCACAGTTCGCCCGATCGCCTCGGTATTCTCTACCTGACCACCTGTGTCGGTTTGGGGTACGGGCCGCTAAGAACTCGCTAGAGGCTTTTCTCGGCAGCATAGGATCACTGACTTCACCTGAATCGGCTCGGCATCACGTCTCAGCCTCCATGTGTCGCGGATTTGCCTACGACACGGCCTACACGCTTACCCCGGCACAACCACCGGCCGGGCTCAGCTACCTTCCTGCGTCACCCCATCGCTTGACTACTACCCGCCAGGTTCCCACGCTCCCCACCATTGGTCCGAAGACCGCCGGCAGTTCGGGTGGTTAGCACAACGAGGTTCGTCAGGGTCGCTCTTTCGCGGGTACGGGAATATCAACCCGTTGTCCATCGACTACGCCTCTCGGCCTCGCCTTAGGTCCCGACTCACCCAGGGCGGATTAGCCTGGCCCTGGAACCCTTGGTCATCCGGCGGAAGGGTTTCTCACCCTTCTTTCGCTACTCATGCCTGCATTCTCACTCGTGCCGCGTCCACAACTGGGTCACCCCGCTGCTTCACCCCCGGCACGACGCTCCCCTACCCATCCACACACCTGCATACCCCATCAAGGAGGCACGAAGTTAAAATGTGAATGCCACAGCTTCGGCGGTGTGCTTGAGCCCCGCTACATTGTCGGCGCGGAACCACTTGACCAGTGAGCTATTACGCACTCTTTAAAGGGTGGCTGCTTCTAAGCCAACCTCCTGGTTGTCTATGCGACCCCACATCCTTTTCCACTTAGCACACGCTTAGGGGCCTTAGCTGGTGATCTGGGCTGTTTCCCTCTCGACTACGAAGCTTATCCCCCGCAGTCTCACTGCCGCGCTCTCACTTACCGGCATTCGGAGTTTGGCTGATTTCGGTAAGCTTGTGGGCCCCCTAGACCATCCAGTGCTCTACCTCCGGCAAGAAACACGCGACGCTGCACCTAAATGCATTTCGGGGAGAACCAGCTATCACGGAGTTTGATTGGCCTTTCACCCCTAACCACAGGTCATCCCCCAACTTTTCAACGTTGGTGGGTTCGGCCCTCCACGCGGTCTTACCCGCGCTTCAGCCTGCCCATGGCTAGATCACTCCGCTTCGGGTCTAGAGCATGCGACTAAAAACGCCCTATTCAGACTCGCTTTCGCTACGGCTCCCCCACACGGGTTAACCTCGCCACATGCCACTAACTCGCAGGCTCATTCTTCAAAAGGCACGCCGTCACCCCGCAAGGCTCCGACGGATTGTAGGCGAACGGTTTCAGGTACTATTTCACTCCCCTCCCGGGGTACTTTTCACCATTCCCTCACGGTACTTGTCCGCTATCGGTCACCAGGAAGTATTTAGGCTTACCAGGTGGTCCTGGCAGATTCACGGCAGATTTCAGGAGTCCGCCGCTACTCGGGAACACCCACAGAAGACCAGCAGCTTTCACCTACCGGACTATCACCGTCTACGGTCAGCCATTCCAGACTGTTCGACTAGCCACTAGCTTTGTAACTCCTCGAATGCGTGTCAGCACACTCAGCAGGGTCCCACAACCCCGACCACGCAACCCCTGACAGGTATCACACGCAGCCGGTTTAGCCTCAATCCGCTTTCGCTCGCCACTACTCACGGAATCACTATTTGTTTTCTCTTCCTACGGGTACTGAGATGTTTCACTTCCCCGCGTTCCCCCCACACACCCTATGTGTTCAGGTGCGGGTGACATCACATGACTGATGCCGGGTTTCCCCATTCGGACACCCTGGGATCACAGCTTGGTTGACAGCTCCCCCAGGCCTATCGCGGCCTCCCACGTCCTTCATCGGCTCCTGGTGCCAAGGCATCCACCGTTCGCCCTTGACAACTTGACCACAAAGATGCTCGCGTCCACTGTGCAATTCTCAACAAACAACCAACCCACAACCCACAGCCCCACACCTACAACCACCACGTGGTCACGGTTTGCGAGACCAGGCCATGCCTGGCGCCTCCGCCCCCGGGACCATCGTCCACCAGGGGCATCTCAAGGCTCTGAAACAACAACCACTCGGGTTGTTCCTTCAGGACCCAACAGGGTGCTTACATCCTTCACCAGCCGCACCAGGAGTTCGTTCCCACCACCGAAGTGGCTGTACTAGAGGTCTCCTGGCCGTTGCCGGCGCCGAACTTGCCAGTGTCTCCGCCATTGAGCACCCCACCACCACATTCGGGCGGT
Source organism: Micromonospora sp. LA-10 (assembly GCF_051853095.1). Taxonomy (NCBI): domain Bacteria; kingdom Bacillati; phylum Actinomycetota; class Actinomycetes; order Micromonosporales; family Micromonosporaceae; genus Micromonospora; species Micromonospora sp. LA-10. The sequence goes on along the minus strand of NZ_CP195710.1, from coordinate 3,897,719 downwards.
GCGGGCTCCATACCACCTTTCGGTGGATGGTGCTCCTTAGAAAGGAGGTGATCCAGCCGCACCTTCCGGTACGGCTACCTTGTTACGACTTCGTCCCAATCGCCAGCCCCACCTTCGACGGCTCCCTCCACAAGGGTTGGGCCACCGGCTTCGGGTGTTGCCGACTTTCGTGACGTGACGGGCGGTGTGTACAAGGCCCGGGAACGTATTCACCGCAGCGTTGCTGATCTGCGATTACTAGCGACTCCGACTTCACGGGGTCGAGTTGCAGACCCCGATCCGAACTGAGACCGGCTTTTTGGGATTCGCTCCACCTCACGGTATCGCAGCCCATTGTACCGGCCATTGTAGCATGCGTGAAGCCCTGGACATAAGGGGCATGATGACTTGACGTCATCCCCACCTTCCTCCGAGTTGACCCCGGCAGTCTTCGATGAGTCCCCGCCATAACGCGCTGGCAACATCGAACGAGGGTTGCGCTCGTTGCGGGACTTAACCCAACATCTCACGACACGAGCTGACGACAGCCATGCACCACCTGTGACCGCCCCCGAAGGACCTGCCATCTCTGACAGTTTTGCGGCCATGTCAAACCCAGGTAAGGTTCTTCGCGTTGCATCGAATTAATCCGCATGCTCCGCCGCTTGTGCGGGCCCCCGTCAATTCCTTTGAGTTTTAGCCTTGCGGCCGTACTCCCCAGGCGGGGCGCTTAATGCGTTAGCTGCGGCACAGGGAACCGGAGAGGCCCCCCACACCTAGCGCCCAACGTTTACAGCGTGGACTACCAGGGTATCTAATCCTGTTCGCTCCCCACGCTTTCGCTCCTCAGCGTCAGTATCGGCCCAGAGACCCGCCTTCGCCACCGGTGTTCCTCCTGATATCTGCGCATTTCACCGCTACACCAGGAATTCCAGTCTCCCCTACCGAACTCTAGCCTGCCCGTATCGACCGCAGGCTTGGGGTTGAGCCCCAAGTTTTCACGGTCGACGCGACAAGCCGCCTACGAGCTCTTTACGCCCAATAAATCCGGACAACGCTCGCGCCCTACGTCTTACCGCGGCTGCTGGCACGTAGTTGGCCGGCGCTTCTTCTGCAGGTACCGTCACTTACGCTTCGTCCCTGCTGAAAGAGGTTTACAACCCGAAGGCCGTCATCCCTCACGCGGCGTCGCTGCATCAGGCTTCCGCCCATTGTGCAATATTCCCCACTGCTGCCTCCCGTAGGAGTCTGGGCCGTGTCTCAGTCCCAGTGTGGCCGGTCGCCCTCTCAGGCCGGCTACCCGTCGTCGCCTTGGTAGGCCATCACCCCACCAACAAGCTGATAGGCCGCGAGCCCATCCCAAGCCGAAAAACTTTCCACCAAACACCATGCGGTGCAAGGTCATATTCGGTATTAGCCCCGGTTTCCCGGGGTTATCCCAAAGCCTGGGGCAGGTTGCTCACGTGTTACTCACCCGTTCGCCGCTCGAGTACCCCGAAGGGCCTTTCCGCTCGACTTGCATGTGTTAAGCACGCCGCCAGCGTTCGTCCTGAGCCAGGATCAAACTCTCCAACAAAAACTTGTCGAACAGCAATCAACCTGGCAACAAAAAGTGTTGCCAAAGGAATCCCAACCAGCAACCATCCTCAAAAAGAACAGCCACCAGTCCGGGGTATAAACAAATTGGCACTGGCTTTACAAGCACCCTGTTGAGTTCTCAAAGAACAACCACACACCAACCAGAAACCCCACAACCGCGGAGCCCCCAACCGGGGTATCTCGTTCAACTGCCCGCCGCTCTCGCGCCGGGCACTTTTACTACGTTACCTCACCGTCTCCGCCGTGTCAAACCGTGTGTCCCGGTCTGTCATGCTTCGTACGGGTCGGCACCGCTGAACCCACGCAGCAGTCACCCGCTGCGCCTGATCATCGGATTTGGCAGGCCGGCCGCTGCGGTTTCCCGCTAGCTCGCCCGGTTCCCTGCCGGTCGACAACCTTACCCGGTCGGTTTCGCTCCGCCAAATCCACCCTGCGGCGTATCGGCGAGCCTCGCCCGGACCAGGTCCTGCGAGGCGAGAACCTCGTTCGGACCCGGTACCAGCTCCGGTTCGGACCTCCAGGACTTTCGCCCTGTTTGCCCGTTCCGCGCTGGCAGAGAGAAAGTTACGCGTCCTCAGGTTTGATCGTCAAATCGATGGGTAGCGGCGCGCGTCACACCCGCCCGAGGCCCTCATCGGGGCAGCACTGACGCGTCAGCGGGACGAGCCTGGGGACGGGCGGGAAAGACGTCGGCGGGAAGCGCGCCAGGCACGGATGCCCAGGACTCCGACAGTCGTGCCGATGGCCAGGGACGCGGCGATGAGCAGCGCGTGCACCCAGAGGAAACCCGTCGGGCTGCCCTCGGCGACCACACCGGAAGACCAGGCGCGCTCGTCGTTCCAGATGGCGATCGCGAACCTCGGCCAGATCGCCCAGGTCCACACCCCGACGGCGACCAGGAACAGCGACCAACCACGCGACAACACCATGGTCGGCCAGTATGCCAGCGCGCCGTCGCCGCAGGTCAGGGCACCGGGGACGGCGGAACGTGTTTCCGTCGTGGCCGCCGGGGCACTGTGAACTGCATCGAGCCGATGCGCGGGAGGTGCCACCTATGCAGCCGTTCAACCCCTGGGCCTGGCGGGACCCGTCCGCCCTGGCGGGTGGGTACGACCAGACCCGGCCTGGAGACGTACCGCGGCAGCGCGCCGCGGACACCGACGACCAGCTGGACGCCCCCGGTCCCGGCACGCCGCTCGACCTCACTGGCTACCGGGTGGAGGCGACGGACGGCCGGATCGGGTCGATCGACGAGGCGAACGAGGACGCCGACGCGCGCTACCTGGTGGTGGACACCGGGCCGTGGATCTTCGGCAAGAAGGTGCTGCTGCCGGCCGGCACTGTGGCCCGGGTCGACCACCTGGACCGCGTGGTGCACGTGGACCGCACGCGGGACCAGGTGAAGGAGTCGCCGGCCTTCGACGCGGACCACTTCGCGCACCCCGAGTACCGGGAGCAGGTCGGCAGCTACTACTCCGAGAGCTATCGACAGCAGTGAGCGCGGCAGGAGGCAGCGGCGCAGGCCGGTGAGCGGCTACGGTGTCAGGCATGGTCCGGCCGCGCAGCTACCTCCCGGAGACCCGTGCCGGTCTCCCGCGCCACGCTGCCGACGGCCGGGAGCAGATTCTCGACGTACTCCGTGCCGGCGGACTTCGGTTCCGCGCCGGCGGGCGATGGCGGCGCTCGTTCTGACGAGCCCGCTCCACCGACCCGGGTGACACCCGGGTCGCGTCTCCCCGCCAGCGAACGGCACGAAAGGCGTACGACCATGTCTTCTGCACGCATGCTCACCGGCGACCGTCCGACCGGGCGGCTGCACCTCGGCCACTACGTGGGCAGCATCGCCAACCGGGTGCGGCTGCACCAGCGGTACGAGAGCTTCTTCATCATCGCCGACCTGCACATGCTCACCACGCGCAACACCCGCGCGGACATCGAGCAGGTGGCCCACAACGCCCGTGAGATGGTCACCGACATCCTGGCCGCCGGGGTGGAGCCCGAGCGGGCGACGTTCTACCTCCAGTCGGCGATTCCCGAGGTCGGCGACCTGAACACGCTGTTCCAGAACCTCATCACGGTGCCCCGGCTGGAACGGGTGCCGTCACTCAAGGAGATGACCCGGGACGCCGGCAAGGACGAGATGCCGTACGGCCTGCTCGGCTACCCCGTCCTCCAGGCCGCCGACATCCTCTGCGTCAAGGGACAGGTCGTGCCGGTCGGGAAGGACAACGCCGCGCACGTCGAGGTGACCCGGGAGATCGCCCGGCGGTTCAACCACCTCTACGGCGACGTCTTCCCGGTGCCCGACATGCTCATGTCGGCCACGCCCACGCTGGTCGGCACCGACGGCGCCGGGAAGATGAGCAAGAGCAAGGGGAACGCCATCGCGCTCTCCGACGACGCGACGACGGTGCGCCGCAAGGTGATGGGGATGTACACCGACCCGAACCGGGTCCGCGCCGACGTGCCGGGCACTGTCGAGGGGAACCCGGTCTTCGAGTTCCACGACGTCTTCAACCCGGACCGGGCGCAGGTGGCGGAGTTCAAGGACCGCTACCGGGCCGGGCGGGTCGGTGACGTCGAGGTCAAGGAGGCGCTGGTGACGGCGCTCAACCGGTTCCTCGATCCGATCCGGGAGCGCCGGGCCCGCTTCGAGGCGCAGCCCGGCCTGGTCGACGAGCTGATCGTCACCGGCACCGAGCGGACCCGCGTCGAGGTGCGCCGCACGCTCGTCGAGGTCCGCCGGGCGATGGGCCTGAGCAGCGCATACACCCAGGTGCGGCGTCGGGCCGAGCGCTACCGCAAGGCCGTCGCCGCCTCGGCCTGACAACGGACCGGCCCGGGGTACGCGCTTGCGCCGACCCCGGGCCGGCCGGTTACGCTGCCGACATGGCCAGTTCGCACGCGTACCCGATGACGTCCTCCGACGTCCGGCTCGGCGCGCTGCGACGCCGGCGGTCCCGCGACCGCCTGCGCTGAGCTTTCCCCTCTCGCGACCGGCGGATCGAGCCGCCGGTCGTCATCGATCGTCCTCGCTCCGTCGTCGCGTTCCCGTCAGGTGATCCGCGCGGCGGATCCACAGCGAGATCGGCGTACTCATGGATCTTGAAAAGCTGCTTGCCGACCGGCTGGCGCCCGCGTTCGCGACGGTGGCCGGCGTACCGGTGGACCCGGCCGTGCGGCGCTCGCAGCACGCGGACTTCCAGTCCGACGCGGCGTTGGCGCTGGCCCGGCGGCTCGGCCGCCCACCGCGGGAGATCGCCGCGGAGGTACGGGAGCGCGCGGCGCTCGCCGACCTCTGCGCGGCGGTCGAGGTGTCCGGTCCGGGCTTCCTGAACCTCACCGTGGCCGGGCACGCGCTGGGCGGGCTGGTCTCCGCGATGGCCGCCGACCCGCGGCTCGGCGTGCCCGTCGTGGCCGAGCCGGAGACGGTGGTGGTCGACTACTCGGGGCCGAACGTGGCGAAGGAGATGCACGTCGGGCACCTGCGCTCGACGGTGATCGGGGACGCGGCGGCGCGGACGCTGGAGTGGCTGGGGCATCGGGTGCTGCGCGCCAACCACCTCGGCGACTGGGGCACGCCGTTCGGCATGCTGATCGAGCACCTGCTGGACCTGGGCGAGGCCGGGGCGGCGCAGGAGCTGTCGATGGGTGACCTGGACGGGTTCTACAAGGCGGCGCGGGCGAAGTTCGACGACGACGCGACGTTCCGGGAGCGGTCGCGGCTGCGGGTGGTGGCGTTGCAGGGCGGCGACCCGGCGACGCTGCGGCTGTGGCGGCTGCTGGTGACTCAGTCGGAGAGTTCCTTCCTGGCCGTGTACGACCTGCTCGACGTGACACTGACCGGCGACGACTTCCGGGGCGAGAGCAGCTACCACGACCAGCTCGCGCCGACGGTCGAGGAACTGGACCGGCTCGGGCTGCTGCGGCGCAGCGACGGCGCGGACTGCGTGTTCCCGCCCGGTTCGGTGGGGCGTGACGGCGAGCCGTTGCCGCTGATCGTGCGCAAGTCCGACGGCGGGTACGGCTACCCGGCCACCGACCTGGCCGCGCTGCGGCACCGGACCGGCACGCTCGGCGCGACCCGGCTGCTCTACGTGGTCGGGCTGCCGCAGCGGCGGCACTTCGAGATGGTGTTCGCGGTCGGCGCGCAGGCCGGCTGGCTGGCCGCGCCGGTACGGGCCGAGCACGTCGGGTTCGGCTCGATCCTCGGCCCGGACGGTCGGATGCTGCGCAGCCGGGCCGGCGGGTCGGTGAAGCTGGTCGGGCTGCTCACCGAGGCGGTCCAGCGGGCCACCGCGCTGGCTCGGGAACGCAACCCCGAGCTGAGCGAGGCGGAGGCGGCCGAGGCGGGGCACGCGGTGGGCATCGGCGCGATCAAGTACGCCGACCTGTCCGGGGACCGGCACAAGGACTACGTGCTGGACTGGGAGCGGATGCTGTCGCTGGACGGCAACACCGCGCCCTACCTCCAGTACGCGTACTCCCGGGTCCGGTCGATCTTCCGGCGGGCCGGCGCGGCGGCGCGGCCGGACGCGGTGGTCTCGCTCGCGGAGCCGGCCGAGCGGGCGCTCGCGATGGAGCTGGTCGGCTTCGCCGCGGTGGTCGAGGACGTGGCGGACGGTCTGGAGTTCCACCGCATGACCGCGTACCTGCACCGGCTGGCGGTCGCGTTCAGCGCGTTCTACGAGCGCTGCCCGGTGCTGCGGGCCGACGGGTCGGTACGGGAGAGCCGGCTGGTGTTGTGCGACCTGACCGGCCGGGTGCTGCGGCAGGGCCTGGACCTGCTCGGCATCCGTACCCCGGAACGGTTGTGAGGCCGAGGGGCCAGCGCACCCCCCTGGGCATAGCCCTTTGGGCAGCTTGTGGGCCTGATTCGCGCGTATCTATGGTCGGTGCGTCTCCGCGAGCCCGACATGGGGGTGGGTCATGCCCGAACGTCCGACTACCGGCGCGGCGACGGTGGAGCCGTCGTGAGCACCACCGAAGCACCGACCACTGTCGCCTGGGACGGCACGGCCCGGATCCGCCGCCTCGCCGCCACGATCGCGCTCGGTGAGACTGCCGGCGTCCTGGTGCCGGTGGTGGTGATCGCGCTGATGGCCCGGATCAGCGTCGAGGCGATGTACGTACGCTCCCTCTACGTACCGTTGGCGCTGCTCTTCGCCGCGCTCCAGGTGGGTTTCGACGTGAGCAACCAGGTCGCCGCGTCGGTGAGCCGCGGCGCCGGCCGGGCACGGGACGTCCTCCCGGTCGCCGCCAGCATGGCCCGCGTCGGCACGGCCGTCTGGGGCACCGTCAGCCTCGTACTGATCCTGGCGGCGCCCTGGCTGGCCACGCTGCTGAACGTCCCGGACGCATCAGTGGGGGAATTCGTCGCCTTCACCCGCTGGGCCTGCCTGGCCAACCTGATCTTCTTCCCGACCGTGCTGCTCTCGTCGAGCCTGCGCGGCTACGGCCGGCCGGGCTCCGCGGCGGCCGTGGTGCTGACCGGCGCGACCCTGGAGGTCGGCGGCGTCGCGGTCCTGGGCTTCGGCACCGACCTCGGGGTGTACGCGCTTCCGGTCGCGATCGCGGTCGGCGGCGTCGCCGCACTGACCGTCGGCATGGTGCAGGTGTACCGCTGCGGACTCTGGACGGCGAGTGGGCCGCTGACCTGGCGGCCGGAGGCGATCGGGCGGCTGACCGGCACCGGGCTGCCGGTCACCGCGTCGTTCGTGGTGATGGCGGTGGCGAACGCGGGCCTGCTGTGGGCGCTCAGCCCGTTCGGGCCGGACGTGGTGTCCGGGTACTCGGCGGCCGGCGCGCTGCAGAATCTGCTCATCGTGCCCGCCTCGGCGCTCGGTTCGGCGACCGCGATCGTGCTGAACCAGCTGCGGGGCGCGGGGCGGCCCGGGGAATGGCTGACGGCATTCGGTTCCGGACTGCGCCTGACCGCCGCGGTGTACGCGGTGCTGGCCGCCGCGATCTGGTTGTGCCGGGAACCCCTGGCCGCGCTGCTGGCCGGTGACCCGACCGTCGCGTCGGAGACCGGACGCTTCCTGGCGATCGTCGGCCTGACCTACATCGGTCTGGGCTTGAACGTGATGACGCTGCTCCTTCTCGAACAGGTCGGCGGGGGCCTGGTCGCGCTGTTGCTGAACGTGCCCTACTTCGGGGGCATGGTGGTTGTCGGCAGCGCGCTGGCCCGGACCCAGCAGGATCCGTCGGCCCTGTACTGGACGATCGCGGCGCTCAACGTCGGCGGCATGCTGCTCGTCCCGCTGCTGACGTGGCGGCACGTCCGCCGGACCAGCCGGGCGGAGGCCCGGTGAGCCGCCCCGAGTGGCGGGCGCGGGACGTCCGGCTCAGCGTCACGATCATGCACCATCCGGCTCGCGACGTCGCCCTGGACACGCTCGTCGAGGCATGCCGCCCGCTGACCGCGCGCATCGTGCACGACCCGGCCCCCGACGCCGCGCGCAGCCCGTTGCGAACCGCCAAGGTCGCCTGGGCCTCGATCGCCGAGGGCGCCACGCATCACCTGGTGCTCCAGGACGACGCCCGGGTCTGCGACGACTTCGCCACACACGTGGTCGCCGCGATCGCGCGCCGCCCGGCACACGGCATCGCCCTGTACACCGACTGGAGCAGCCCGCAGAACAGCTTCCTGTGCCGGCTGGCCGCGGTCGCCGGATCACCGTGGGCGGCGCTGTCCCCGATGGAGTGGATCCCGGCGCTGGCGTTCCTGCTGCCGGCCGGCGTGGCCGCGGACCTGGCCGCCTATCTGGCGCCGATCCCGGACGAGGTCACCGACGACGACCAGATGATCGCCCGGTACTGCCGGGAACGTGGGGTGCCGCTGCTGGCCACGGTGCCGCACCTGGTCGACAACCGCGGGCTGCCGACCCTGATCGCCGGGCACGGCGGACGGCACCATGCCACCGTGTGGGCGCCGCCGGTGCCGTCCGACACGCACTGGGAACTCGACCCCCGGGTCGACGTGACCCTGGCGTCGCGGTCCCGCTACCAGTCCCACGACGAGTACGTCGTGCGGGTCAAGGACTCGCGCTGCCTGATCCGGCTGCTCCGGCCGCACACCGGTGAGCCCGGAGGCAACGAGTTCTGCTGGTACTGGGCGGACTGGTGCGACCTGATCGGGGTCGACGCGGAGGAGGTGACGACCGCGCTGGCCGCGTACCTGGACAACCGTCCGGGGCCGCGGCCGCCGGCACGGGCCGCCCTGGAGATCTGGGCCGCCGGATACCTGCTCGGGCGGGAGGCCGCGGCGGTCCGCCGTGACCTGCCCGTCCCACTCGTCCCCGCCCACCCCGCCCGGATCCGTGCGGCCGTGTCGACCTGGGTGGACTCCGGCCTGACCGCCCCGGACGGTACGGCCCTCGGCAACGCCGGCCGGGCCGCGCTCATCGACCTCGGCGTGGCCGCGGTCGCCCTCGGCCTGCACCGCCGGAGCCCTGGCACCTTCGTCACGGCCGGCGTTCCGGCCGACGCCCGTGGAGAGGACATCCGACATGACCACGCTTGCCACGACTCCTGACCCGGCCCTGGGCACCGTGGTCGAACGGATGGCGCGCCGCGAGGCGGCGGCCCACTTCCTCATACCGGCCGATCAACCGCCGGGGGTGATCCGTCCGCCCGCACCCCCGATGGCGGTCCGGATCATGTCCTGCCCGGACTGCGGCGCCGACGCGGTCACCTTCCGGGCCGCGGGCGTCGCGTTGCCCTTCGCGGAGTGGCGGATCGTCGCCGCGGACGACGTCGACACCGGCGGGCTGCCCACGCTGACCGTGCTCGGCTGCGAGTGGTTCGCGCCACGCGCGATGCTGCCGGTGGCGATCGCGATCGAACGGTTCGGCCCGGTGTCGGCGACCGGCTTCCGCAGCCGCGCGGTCGCGGTCACCGAGTTGCGTGGTCTGCCGTTCGACGCCGTACTGGCCACCCTCGACGAGCAGGAGAGCTGGGCCGACGCCGTATGCGCCGGCAGCGGCCTGCCGACGCGGCCGGCGCGGACCGTACCGGCCGCCAGCCGGCTGGTCAGCCCGGCGGCCACCTGGGCCGCCTACCGCGCCTCGGTCGCCGCCCGATTCCTCGGCCCGCACGCGTCCGACGCCGGGCTGGGCCGGTGGAACGAGCTCTACCTGGAGAACCGCCGGGACGCGGCGGTCCGCACGCTGGACGGCTACGCATCGTGCCCGGCCTGACCGCGGACGTGCGCTGGCAGCCGGCCTACTTCACCGGCTCCCGGGCGATCGTCGAACAGCTGACGTGGGGGCAGGTGCTTGTGGAACGCGACATCCGGCGCATGCCGTCGGGCACCGCCTACAACGTCACGGTGCCCGTACTGATCCCCGAGGGAGTGGACCTGGCCATGGTGTGCGCCGCGGTGGGCACGCTGGCCAGTCGTTTCGAGGCACTGCGCACGCGATTCCCGCGACGGGACGGCCGGCTGGTCCAGGAGGTACTCGACAGCGGCAGCATCCCGGTCGGGGTCTTCTCCGGCGCCGGTCCGGCCGAGCAGTTCGCAGCGGCCGCCCGGGAACTGGACGAGCAGTTCCAGGCGGCACCGTTCGACCACGATCGGGACCTGCCGATGCGCGTCCTGGTCTACGTGCACCGGCGTGTGCCCCGCGCTCTGGTGCTCTGCATCGCTCACCTGGCGGCCGACCTGCAGAGCAGCCGTCTGGCGGCACGGGTGCTGGCCGAGATGCTGGCCTGCCGGGCGGCAGGGCACCCGGACCCGGCGACTCCGGAACTGGTTCATCCCGCCGACCTCGCCGCCTTCGAGCGTTCCCCCCGGGGTCGTACGGTCAGCGCCGCCGCCGTCGCCCACCTGCGCCGGCAACTGAACGCGGTCCCGCTCGACAACTTCGCCGCGGTCCGGCCGGTGGCGCCGGCCGAACCCCGGTTCTGGCGCGCTGTCCTGGACTCGCCGATCTCGGCGCCGGTGCTGGGGTTACTCGCCGACCGGTACCGCACCAGCACCGCCACGGTCGCGCTCGCGGTGACCGCGGCCCTGCTGGGCGTGGTCGCCGAGACCGACCGGTGCGGGTTGCTCCTGGTCGCCGGCAACCGCACCACGGCACCACAGCGGGCCTCGATCGGCACGCTGACCCAGCACATGCCGGCCGTCGTCGACCTGACCGGGCCGGCCTTCTCCGACCTGGTCCGGCACTGTTGGGGCACGGCCGTGCGGGCCTTCCGGCACGGCCGCTTCGATCCGGTGGACGGGTGGGCGGCGCTGGCCGAGGTGAGCCGGGAACGCGGCGCCGAGCCGGAGATCCGCTGCTTCTTCAACGACATGCGCGGCGCGCCGGAGACGCCGCCCGTCACCGCGCCGCTCGACCGTGACGCGGTGCAGCGGGTCCTGACCGAGCCGAGCTTCCGGTGGACCGAGCGCCGGGCGGCCGGCCCCTCGTTCTTCATGGAGGTCGGCGACGTGCTCGACACCCCCGGGCAGCTGCGCTGGACGCTGCTCGGGGACACCACCCTGCTGCCCCCTGAGCTCATCCGCGCGGTCCTGACCGGAGTGGACCGCCTGCTGGTGCGACTGCTCGACACGGATCTGCTCCTCTCCGAGGTGGGCGAGGCCGCCGGTCTGCGCGGCGTGGTGGCCCAGCACTGAACGATCCGATCGACCGGGGCGGGGCGGCGTGGGCGCCCCGCCCCGGTCTTTCAGCCCTGGACGGTGGCCGTCAGCTCCGGCCGCGCGTCACCGGTCTCCGGAGCGGAGGGGACCTGCGGACGGCCACCCAGGAAGCGAGGCGCCCACCACGCGGCGCGCCCGAGAATCGCCATCGTCGCCGGCACCAGCAGCATCCGGACGATCACCGCGTCGATCAGGACGGCCAGCACCAGACCCAGGCCGACCTCCTTGATCGGTGCGAAGCCCCCGGTCATGAAGCCGGCGAAGGTGACCGCGAGCAGCAGGGCGGCCGCGGTGACGATGCCACCGCTTCGCTGCAGGCCCTCCCGTACCGCCTGGTCCGGGGTCGCGCCGGCGAAGCGGCGCTCACGGATCCGGGAGAGGACGAAGACCTCGTAGTCGGTGGAGAGACCGAACGCGATCGCCGCGACGACCACCGGCACGGTCAGGTCGATGCCGTCGAGCCGCTCACCGCCGAGCAGGCCGACCAGGTGCCCCTCCTGGAACACCCAGACCACCACACCGAGTGCGGCGAACAGGCTCAGCAGGTTGGTGAGCACGGCCTTCAGCGGGATCAGCACCGACCGGGTGAATGCCAGCAGCAGGACGAAGGTGGCCAGCAGCACGATGCCGCCGGCGATCGGGAGGCGGTCACGCAACTCCTGCTGGTAGTCGACCAGACGGGCCGCGTCCCCGGTGACCTGCACCGTGAAGGGGGCGTCCAGGTCGCGGATGTCGCGTACCGCCTGGGCCGTGTCCGGATCGCTCGTCGGGTTCTTCGGGGTGGCCTGAAGAACGGCCAGCTCGCCACCGCTGCGCCCCGGGTTCACCACGGAGACGCCGGGCACCGCCGCGACCCGCTGCCGGAACTCGGCCAGGTCGGGGTCGTCGGCCGAGGTCCGGGCGACGATCGTGATCGCGCTCGGGCCGGCAAGTGCCGGGAAGTGCTCGCGCAGCTCCTCGGTGAGCTGGCGGGTGGCACTGTCGGCCGGCAGCGACCTGGGGTTGCTGGTGTCCAGCCGCAGGTCGGTCGCCCACAACCCGGCCACGATCAGGCCGACGAGCACCACCAGCAGGGTGAGGACCGGCATCTTCTGCACCCCACGGGCGACCGCGGCGAACGACCGGCCACGTTCCTTCCGCGCCCGGCCCGGCTTGATCCTGTTACGCAGCAGCTGGAGCAGCGCGGGAAGCAGTGTGATCGCGGCAAGCATGTCGATCAGCACCACGGCGGCGCCGGCCACGCCGATCGACCGCAGGAACGGATCGGCGAAGACCACCAGGCTGGCCAGGCTGACCGCGATGGTCAGGCCGGAGAAGACGATGGTCCGGCCGGCGCGTTCGGAGGCCCGCACGAGCGCCTCCTCCGCGTCCTCGGTCAGCGCCCGTTCCTCCCGGAACCGGCTGACCATGAGCAGCGCGTAGTCGACGCCGAGGCCGATGGCGAGCATCGTGGTGACCTGAATCGAATAGATCGACACATCGGTGAAGAAGCTCATCACCAGCAGCGTGGAGAAGGTTCCGCCGACACCGACCAGCGCGATCAGCAGCGGTAGCCCGGCGGCGATCAGCGACATGAAGACCAGCAGCAACAGGAGCAACAGCAACGGCGCGGACACGATCTCGGCCCGCCGGGTGTCCGAGGTGGCCTGGTCGTTGAACTCGCGGTCGGTGAGCGGGCCGCCGGAGACCACCGCTGTCGCGCCGTCGATCCCGGTCAACTGCGTCCGTACCTTGTCGGCCAGCACGTCGCCCTGGTGCGCCAGTTCCACGTTCACCAGGACCGCCGCGCCGTCGGTGGCGACCGGGGCCTGGGGACCGAACGGGTCGGTCACCGCCAGCACGCCGTCGATGGCGCGCAGCTCGGTGAGCGCGGCGGAGACCTTTGTACGAAAGGCGGGGTCGGTGGCCGGGCCGCCGGAGATGACCGCGTTGATCACAGGTGGCGCCAGCTTGGCGTCACCGAGCGCCTGGGCGCCCTGCTGCGACTCGCTGCCGGCGATGGCGCCGACGCTGGTCGTCATCCGGGCGAAGACGCCGTTTCCGACAGTGAAGCCGGCCGCTGCGATCACCAGCCAGATGACGAGCACGACGGCAGGACGCCGGCGAGCGAAACGCGTAACGGCACGGATCATCACACAGCTCCTCAGGACGGAAAGATCGATGTGATCTCATCCTGGTGAAGCGGGCCTCCCTGCGGATCGCCGACGAGAGCGAAATCCGTTCTCACCCGAGCGAGGGAGAGCGCTCAGTCGAGATCCTCACCGGGACTGATCAGCCCGGCCTCGTAGGAGAAGACCACCGCCTGCACCCGGTCCCGCAGGCCCAGCTTGGCCAGCACGTTGCTGACATGGGTCTTGACGGTGTGATCGCTCACCGTCAGCCGGGCGGCGATCTCGGCGTTGGAGAGCCCGCGGGCGACCAGGCAGAGGATCTCCCGCTCCCGGCCGGTCAGATCGTCCAGCAGAGCCGGCGGGCGGATCGCGCCCTGGGGCCGCCGCAGCAGGTCGGCGATCACCCGCCGGGTCACCGTCGGCGCGAGCAGCGCCTCACCCTTGGCGATCACCCGTACCGCCTCGACCAACTCGGCCCGGCGCATGGTCTTGAGCAGGAAACCGTTCGCGCCGGCGCGCAACGCGTCGTGCACGTGCTCGTCGACGTCGAACGTGGTGAGGATGAGCACCTGCGCGTCCGTGGTGGCGCAGATCCGGCGGGTGGCCTCGATGCCGTCGATCGGGCCCTCCATCCGGATGTCCATGACCACCACGTCCGGCTTCTTCTCGGCCACCACCCGCAGGGCCTCCAGGCCGTCCGCCGCCTCGCCCACCACGGTCAGGTCCGGCTCCGCGTCGAGGATCATGGCGAAGCCGCCCCGAACCAGATCCTGGTCGTCGACGACCACGATGCGCACCATGGGGCGCCACCCCTCGATTCGTAGCAGCTCACTCGGTAGGCAGGACGGCGCTCACAGTGAAGCCGCCGCCATCGGGACCCGCTCCGACGCACAGCTCACCACCACAGGCGGTGACCCGCTCCCGCATGCCCATCATCCCGTATCCGCCGCCGACATCCACCGCACCGATGCCGTCGTCGGTCACCGTGACCCGGATTTCGCGCGGGCCGAACTCGATCAGCACGTCCACCATCGACGCCCGCGCGTGCCGGATGGTGTTGGTCAGCGCCTCCTGCACCACGCGGAAGACCGTGGCGTCCACGTCGGCGGGCAGTGGTCGCTGCTGCCCGCGCCAACGCAACGCCGCCTCCAGGCCGCCCCGACGCGCCTCGCCGAGCAGTTGCGGTACGTCACCCACCCCGGGCGCCGGGGCCGGCCGCTCCTCACCCTCCGCCGAGCGCAGCGCGGCCAACGACCGCCGGAGCTGGGCGATGGCGGACCGGCCGCTCTCGGCTATCACCTCGAAGGTCTTCTCGACCCGAGCCGGGTCGGTGCGGGCCACCACCGGCCCGGCCTCCGCCTGGACCACCATGATCGCGACCGTGTGCGCCACGATGTCGTGCACCTCGCGGGCGATCCGGTTGCGGTCGCGTGCGGCTGCGGCGGCTCGCTCCTCCTCCTGGCGGGCAGCCCGTTCCTCGAGCACCGCGATCCGGTCGCCGCGTCCTCGGGAGGCGATCCCCATGCTGTACGCCGCCACGTACGCCATCCCGACGTACCCGAAGGTGGCGGCACTCTCGCCCGGGACCACGAGTGAGACGACCACCCCCACCGCCTGCACCCCGATCGCGACCTGCCGCCACGGGGACGGGCTCAGCGACGCGAACGTGTACGTCGCCACGAGCGGCCCGAAGGGCAGCGGCGGCATCTGGTGCGAGAGCCCGAGGACGCTGATCGCCAGGCCCACGGTCACCGTGGTGAGCAGCGGAGCACGTCGGCGCCAGATCAGCGGTAGCGACGCGCCGGCGGCCACCAGGATGTGCCAGACCTTTCCGTCCTCGGAGAACGCCACCGGCAGGGCGGTGCCGACGAACACGGCCACCGCGATCAGCCCGTCCAGCCAGAGCGTGGCGTTGCGGGGCAGCCGCGCGGGTCGCGCCTGCGCCCGGACGGTGGCCGGAAGAGGCATGGACAACGGCACGATCGGCTCCTCAACGCGCGGCGGTCCCCAGTATGCGGCTCCGGAGGGCCGTCCGGCCGGTACGCACGCGCCCGGACCGCCGTCGATGTCCTGTTCAGGACATCGAGGTGGAGACCGGGACGAGCGGATCGGTTGAATCGAGTTCTGTCGCAGAGAGAAGGAGGCACCACGTGGGCGCAGTCCGCGTCGCCATAGCCGGGGTCGGCAACTGTGCCGCGTCGCTGGTGCAAGGCGTCGAGTACTACCGGGACGCGAGGACGACCGACACCGTTCCCGGCCTCATGCACGTCGCCTTCGGCGACTACCACGTCGGCGACATCGAGTTCGTCGCCGCTTTCGACGTGGACGCGAAGAAGGTGGGCCGGGACCTGTCCGAGGCCATCGTCGCGAGTGGCAACAACACCATCAAGATCTGCGATGTGCCCCCGTCCGGGGTCGTCGTGCGGCGTGGCCCGACGCTCGACGGTCTCGGCGAGTACTACCGGGAGATGATCGAGGAGTCCGACGAGCAGGCCGTCGACGTGGTTCGCGCACTGCGCGACTCCGGGACCGACGTCCTCGTGTCGTACCTGCCGGTGGGCTCGGAGGAGGCCGACCGGTTCTACGCCCGGTGCGCGCTGGAGGCGGGCGTGGGGTTCGTCAACGCGCTGCCGGTGTTCATCGCCTCGGACCCGGTGTGGGCGGCCCGGTTCACCGAGGCCGGCGTGCCGATCATCGGCGACGACATCAAGTCGCAGGTGGGCGCCACCATCACCCACCGGGTGCTGGCGAAGCTCTTCGAGGACCGCGGGGTCCGGCTGGAGCGCACCTACCAGCTCAACTTCGGCGGCAACATGGACTTCATGAACATGCTGGAGCGTCGCCGGCTGGCGTCGAAGAAGCTGTCCAAGACCCGGGCCGTCACCTCGCAGGTGCCCCACGAGATGGCGTCCGGCGACGTGCACATCGGTCCCAGCGACTACGTGCCGTTCCTGGAGGACCGCAAGTACGCGCTGGTGCGCCTGGAGGGGCGGGCGTTCGGCGACGTGCCTCTGCAACTGGAGTACAAGCTCGAACTCTGGGACTCCCCCAACTCGGCCGGCGTGATCATCGACGCGGTCCGGGCGACCCGGATCGCCATGGATCGGGGGATCGGCGGGCCCATCCTCTCCGCCTCCTCGTACTTCATGAAGTCGCCGCCCGAGCAGTACGACGACGCCGCCGCCCGGGACGCCGTCGAGCGCTTCATCCGCGGCGAGGTCGAACGCTGACCGGCAGGTGACGGGGGAGCCGGAGTCCGGCTCCCCCGTTGTCGTCCGTCACGGTTTCCGCCTCAGATCGCGAGGAACTCGTGATGGTGACAGACGGCGGGATCCGCTCCGGCCAGCGCCACGGCACCACGGAAGGCGTCGTGGTCGGGCAGGTCCCGCAGGAAGTAGGCGCCGGGCAGCCGGCCGGACGGATCACGGACCACAGCCCCGCTCGCCACGCCGGGGACCGGCAGCCGCAGCCCGAGCGCCAGGCGCGCGCCGGCGGCCTTGACACACGCCTCCTTGCGGGTCCACAGCCGCAGGTAAACGGCGTAGGCCCCGGTGCCCGCGGCCGCCACCCGGGCGGCCTCCGCGGGGGTGAAGAAGCGCGCGGCCATCCGCCGCGGATCCAGCCCGGACCGGGGATGGTCCAGGTCCACGCCGACCTCCCGGCCGGCGACCGCGATCACCGCCCGCTCCCCGGCGTGCGCCAGGCTGAAGTGCAGTGAACTGCCCGGCACGTACGGCCGCCCGCACGGCTCGCGGCGCAGCGGCAGCGCGGTGGGCCGCAGGTCCAGCCGCGCGGCGAGGATCCCGTTCAGGGCGGCGTGCGCCACGACGAAGCGCCGGCGCCCGTCCGGGTCGCCGATGGCGGCAGCGCGCCGCAGTTCGGCCTCGCCGAGCCAGCGCGCGGCGTCGACGTCGCGGTCCAGGTGGACGGTCCAGACGTCGACGCCGTCCGGCTCAGTCACGGTCGAGTTTGCCCTGGACGAGGCCCTGGAAGGTGTTGAGTCGCTGGATGTTGCCGGTGCCTTCCATGAATTCGACGCCCCGGGCGTCGCGGATCAGCTTGTCCAGCATCGGCTGCGTCAGCCGTGCGCCGGGGCCGAAGTACTCCAGCGCCTCCAGCGTCACCTCCTCGGCCAGCCGGGCCGCCCGGGCCTTCGCCGCCGAGGCCAGGTGGCCGTTGGCGGGCTGGGCGTCCACGATCGCGGCGGCCTGCCAGATGAGCTGCCGTACGCCGTCGATCCGTCGGCCGGTCCGTTCCCAGCGCAGCCGGTCGGCCTTGGACAGCGAGCCGCGTTGCTCGGTGACGTAGTCGTGCGCGGACCGGGCAATGCCCAGTGCGATCGCCGCCACACCGGGCCGGAGGCGGTTGAACATCTGCACGCCGCTCCACACCCCGCGCCGGGTGGGACTGAGGTGGCGGCCGAGCACCCGGCCCTCCGGAACCGGCACGCCGTCCAGGGTGATCGCGCTGAGCTGGGCGCCGCGCAGGCCGATCGTCGGGATCGGCTCGGCCTTGAAACCGGGCGCGCCGGTCTCGACCAGCACCGCGGTGGCGCCGAGCGGACCGGGCCGGTCCCGGGCGAAGACGACGCCGACCTGGGCCCGGGCACCGTTGCCGATGTAGCGCTTGGCGCCGCGCAGAAGCAGACCTCCCTCGCCGTCGGGGTCCAACCTCGTACCCATCGCGGCCGCGTCCGAGCCGTGGTCGGGCTCGGTCAGCGCGAAGAAGGTCCACGTCGGCGCGGCCAGTAGCCGACCGTAGAACCACTCCTTCTGCTCCCTGTCGGCGAGCAGGTCGACGAGCACCCCGGACAGCGAGGCGCCGGGGGACGCGAGCATCATGCCGGCGTCCCCGGCGGCGATCTCCTCGGCGAACACCACCCGTTCCATTGCTGTCATGCCGTCGAACCGGTACCTGCCGATGAGCGTCCGGTCGGGCAACCAGGGCGCCGGGACGAGCATTGTGGACAGGTGCCGTACGGCGGGATTGTCCAGGCACCGGTACACGGTGTCCGGGTCACGGTCCAGCTCCAGCGCCGTCGAGCGCAGGTCGCGCGCCCAGTCCCGGGCGTGCGCCCGGGCGGCGCCGAGCCGATCGTCCAGTTCGATCACGGCGCCCACTCCTCTCCACCGATCCAGGCGTCGGCCAGCAACTCCGACGCGTTGACCACCGCGCCCGGTCCGTCCGCGGTGAACCCGCTGGCCCCGAGCAGGCGCAGCAGCATCCGGTCAGCAGTGGTGATCTGCCGGTGCAGCCAGGCCAGGGATCCGGCTGGCGGCGGCGTACCGGTCAGCCGGACCTTGATCTCGATCTGCTCGGTGACGGCGTCCGCCAGAGCGCCCTTGATCATCTGTTGCAGCACCAGCGGGGTGTCGCCGACGCGGCGGTCACCGAGGTGAGCGACAGTGACATCGAGCAGGGCCTCGGAGAGCCCGAGCCGGAGCCCGGCCAGCGCGGCCAGCCAGTCCGGCCAGGGCGCCGGCGCACCGGCCGGACCGGGGACGCCCCGATAGCGGACGGCCGCCAGCGGGCCGTCCGGTGTCTCGACCGTGCCGATCCGCTCCACGGCGAGCGGGTCCAGTGCGGTGATCGTGTCCCCGGTCCAGACCCGGCCGGCGTCGTGCAGCGCCGGCTCGGGCAGCACGCAGCACCCGGTCGGGCCGCACGGCAGGGCACGGTCCGCCAGCGTGGCGTGCATCGCGGTGAGCGTGGCGGTGAGCCCGCCGGCCCGGGCGCTGCGGCGGGCCTCGTCGGCGATCACGACCGCGTCTCCGGGTCGGAGCCGGCGAAGACAGCCACACAGAGGGTGCCCGAGACCGGATCGTGGTCCGCCACCGCGATCGGCCCGGCGGTGCCCGCCCGATGCCGGGCGAACTCGGCCCAGACACCGGCCGCACCCAGCCCCGGCGCCGGAACCGCCGGGCGGCCGGCGGTCAGGCCGGGCCCGGCGATCAGGACGGCATCCGCCGGCACCAGCTCGTCGAGCAACGTCCCGCCCGCCGCCGGCGAGACGTCCGGGCGCTGGTGCACTGTGGTCCCGTCCGAGTCGGCCGGCTCGAGCAGCACAGCCACCCCGACGTCGTGGCCGGGTACCGGATAGCGGGGCCCGACCAGCTCGTACGACATCGTCGTCTGTTCCAGGATCAGCAGCAACGCCCGGCAGCCCGGGAAGTCGCCGGAGTAGGTGCCGAGCAGCCGCAGGGCGGTGAACGCCGCCGCCGGTCCCTGGTCGGAAACCGCGAAGGCGAGGGGATCGCCCTGCACCAGCTCGTTGAGGTAGCAGGCGGTGACCCGGCGCGGGTCGCCGTCCGGAGTGGAGTGCGCGATGGCGATCAGGTCCACCGGCGCCGCGAGGTCGAGATCGCGCACCAGGCGGTCCGCCATCCCGGTGAACGAGTTACGGGCGGCCGCCGCGTGCCGATCCCGGTCGAAGCGACGACCGTACAGCTCGGTCATGTCCGAGAGGTATTCCTCGAGCAGCGGATCGCCCTGGTACGGCTCCGGATCGGGGTCGAACCGGCGGGCGATCACCTGAGTCGGCCTGAGCCGGCCCGTACGGACCGATGAAGCCGGGGCGATGGACAGGAACATCGGCGTCAGGCCAGGCCCTGGCCGATGACGTAGTCGGCGAGGGTGCCGACCGACTCGAAGTGGTGCTGCTCCAGCGTGTCCGAGTCGATCACCACGTTCAGCCGGTCCTCGATGTGCATGAGCAGTTCGAGGACGTTCGTGGAGTCCAGCCCGAGCTCGTCCATCAGCCGGGTCTGCTCGGTCACCTGGACGGAGTCGCGGTTCAGCACCGCGACGACGGCGTCGATCATGTGGTCGACGACCGCGGCGCGGTCGACGGTGGCTTCCGAAGCCATGGTCATGGCGGGCCTCCTGTGTGCCGGTCGGGGTTGGGTTGTCAGTCGAGGATCTGCGGGCCGAGCAGGTCCTCGACGGTGTCGCGGCGACGGACCAGGCGGGCCCGTCCGCCGTCCACCAGCACCTCGGCCGGGTGGCCGTGGCTGAGGAAGAGCACCGGCGAGGCGCTCGGGCCGTACGCGCCGGAGCGCAGCACGCCGACCAGGTCGCCCGGCCGCAGCTCGGGCAGATCCACGTTGCGGCCGACGGTGTCGTTCGGCGTGCACAGCGGGCCGGTGACGTTCCACGGGCCGGCGTCCGTGCCGGCCCGGTTGAGCAGCCGCATTGGGAAGTTGCGTTTGACGTAGGAGCCGATGCCGACGGCCGCCATGTGGTGGTTCGTGCCGCCGTCGGTGACCGCGAAACGCTCCCCCATCGAACTCTTCACGTACCGCACGCGGGTGACGTAGGTGCCGCACGGCGCGGTCAGGTACCGGCCGAGCTCCAACAGCAGCCGGGCCCCGGGGTGCGCGGCGTGGAACGCCTCGACCACCGGGTTGAGCAGGTCGGCGACCACGGCCGGGTCGAGGTCCGGTTCGCCGGGGAAGTAGGCCACCCCGAGGCCGCCGCCCACGTCGACCGCTTCCAGGACGAAGTCCAGCCGCTCGGCGAGCCGCTCGGCCAGGTCGATGATCCGGCGGGCGTTCTCGGCGATCACCTCGGGATCGAGGATGCGGGT
The DNA here is from genome assembly GCF_051853095.1 of Micromonospora sp. LA-10. Lineage (NCBI taxonomy): Bacteria > Bacillati > Actinomycetota > Actinomycetes > Micromonosporales > Micromonosporaceae > Micromonospora > Micromonospora sp. LA-10. Next base: position 3,876,799 of record NZ_CP195710.1, on the reverse strand, counting down.
GCCCAGGTAGGCGTGTACGCCCAGGACGCGTACCCCGGGATGGTTCTTGACCAGGTCGGCCTCGTCGAAGAGCTGCTGCTCGTCGATCCCGAACTGGCGCGGTTTGCCGCCCATGGTGAGGCCGGAGCCCTTGACCGCGAAGCTCGGGTTGACCCGCAGCATCACCGGGGCGATGACGCCCCGCTCCCGGGCCAGCTCGTCGATCACCGCCAGTTCCCCGAACGACTCGCAGACCAGCGCGAAGACGCCCTCGGACAGGCACGCCTCGAGTTCGGCGCGGCTCTTGCCGGGGCCGAGGAAGATGATGTCGCGCGTGGCCGCCCCGGCGGCGAGCGCGGTACGCAGCTCCACCATCGACGACACCTCCGCCCTGGCGCCCTGCGAACCGAGCAGGGCGCAGACGGCCACGTTCGGGTTGGCCTTCAGCGAGTAGAAGATCTCCATCGCCGGATGCAGCCGCTCGCGCAGCCCCAGGTACTGCCCGCGCAGGCTGTCCCCGTCGTACACGTAGAGGGGCGTGCCGAACCGCTCGGCCAGTTCGGACATCGCCACGCCCTGGATCGTCATTTCTCCGGTCACTGTCGTGTTCCTTCCGCCACGGCCGCCAGGCGGCCCGCGATCTCGCCGTCCATCGCCGCCAGCTCGTCGGCCGTCGGCGCGGTCAGCAGGCCGTACAGCCGGCCGTCCGCAGCTCCCGCGCCTTCTCGCACCAGGGCGTTCACCGTCGAGAAGTTCTGCACCACCATCCCGGCCTCACCGGCGGCGCTCAGCAGCCACCGCCCGAGCCCGTCCCGAACCTCACCGAAGCGCAGCGGCCGCGCCAGGCGCAGCGGATACTGCCGGGCCAGCGCGTACCAGCCCGCCGGCACCAGGTGTTCCTGGAGACCGACCTGGTACGTCGACATGTTGTGCCGCGCGTTGATCTCCACGACCGGATAGACGCCGCCCTCGGGATCGAGCATCGCGTCCACCCCGACCACGCCGTGGTAGCCGTCCCGGGCGAGGCGGGCGCCGAGCACCGCGGCGCTGTGCGTCACGATCGCGAGCTGGCCCTCGGTCAGCCCGGCCGGCATCCGGTGCCCCTTGTGTACGCCGTTGGCGGTGACCGCCTCCTTGACGAAGTCGAAGTGCACCCCGCCGTCGCGGAACACAATGAACTGGTAGTTGAGGTCGACGGTCTTGGCGACCCACTCCTCGACCAGCAGCGCCAGCCGCTGATCGCCGGAGCGGTCGGCCCGGCGACGCAGCGTCCGGTGGATCTGGTCCAGGCGCGCCGCGTCCCTGATCAGCAGCAGGCCCTTGCCGGACACCCCGTACGAGTCCTTGAGCACCACCGGCCGCCCGGCCGCGAGCAGGCCCCGGGCGTGTTCCACCGCCTCGTCCAGGTCCTCGACGGTCTCGCAGATCCAGCCCGCGGACTGGCGCAGCCCCAGCTCGGAGGCGATCCGCCGGCTGTAGATCTTGCCGTTGACGGCCTTGCAGACGGCCGCCGGCGACCCGGCCAGCGCGACCCCGGTCAGCGTGGCGAGCGCCTCCTCGTCCCCGGAGACCCCGTGCGGAACGATCGCGGCCGCCCCGGCCAGGGCGGACAACCGGGCCAGCAGGGCCGGGCTGTCCAGCGCGTCCTGCGTCACCGTGCGGTGCGGGTCCTGGCGGTCGGTGATCAGCAGATGCGGCAGGGCCGTCCCGAGCGCCTCCAGATGGGCCAGGTGCTCCGGGTCCGGCCGGTCCTTGAGCACCACGTAGTCGTCCGGGCCGGCCAGCAGCAGGGCGAACTCGTCCATCCGGTTGACCATCGCGTCGCCCGCGGTGAGCGCGACGCGGGGCAGGCCCGGCTCGTCACCGCCCCACCGCTGCTCGACCTCGAAGTTGCCGAGGAACACCAGCGGGGTCCGGTCGGTGCCCAGCAACGCCGTCCGCAGCCGTCTGACGAAAGGTTCCTGTGTCGTCGTCATAGCGTCCTGTCAGTGCTCGAAGACCGCAGCGGCGAAGGTCGAACCCAGCCCGACCGCGGCCATCAGGTAGCGGTCGCCGGGCCGTAACCGGCCCAGTTCGCGGGCCGCGACGTAGTTGAGGAAGGAATCGGCGCAGAAGCAGTGGCCGGTGACCGGCATGTTGTCCAGGAACAGGCGCTCCACCGGGATCCCGACCTTGCGCGCCACCCGCACCCAGGACACCCGGTTCACGTTGTGCGGCAACACCAGGTCCAGGTCGGCGACGGTGATCCCGGCACGCGCCACCGCCGCGAGGATCACCTCGGCGAGCGCGTCCGGATAGCGCTGCTGGAACTCCAGGGACATCTGCGCGGTCAGGGACAGCCCGGCGTTGAACTCGCCGTGCGTGGCCGAGGCGTACGACAGCAGCCGGTCGCGCCGGCCCGTGCCGACCAGGACGGCCGCGCAGCCCTCCCCCATCAGCGCGGTGCCCGGGATCATCCGGGCCGACGGGGTGAACGCCTTCTCACCGACGAAGACCAGGGCCAGCGCGCCGGGCTCGCCGTCCTCGGCGAGCAGCCGGCCGGCCATCTCGACGGCCAGCAGCCCGGAGGCGCAGGCGTGCTGGGTGACCGCGAACGCTCGCGCGTGCCGTAGGCCGAGGGCCCGCACCACGTCGTGCAGCGGATCCTCGGGGTACGGCGCGATCGCCTGCAGGGTCCGGGCCTGCACCACGTACCGGACCTGGGATTCGCGGCCGCGCAGCTCGGACAGTTTCGCCGCGGCGTTGAGCATCAGGTCGGTGATCGTGCCGGTCGGTTCCCGCAGCACCTCGGCCAGTCCGTAGTACCGGCGGAACATCCGGACCTGCGTGTCGGTCAGTCCCAGCTCCCCGGCCAGCGAGCCGATCGGCACCCGTTCCGGCGGCAGGTAGGCGGAGACCGCTTCGAGGGCGGTCACGTGCCGGCGTCCAGCGGCAGGCCGGACAGGTACTCGGTGAGCGCGTCGATGCTCGGGTGGTCCCACACGATCGTCGGTTCCAGTGGCACCCCGAGGTGGTCCTCGATGTCACCGCACAGCGCGAGCGCGTACACCGAGTCGAGGCCCAGGTCGGCCAGGGGCGTGGCGGTGTCGATGGTGGCCGGGTCCCGGTTGGTGAAGTCGGCGACGCGGTCCCGCAGCCACGGACGGAGCTGTCCGGCGGCCCGGTGGTTCGGCAAGATGGTCAATTCCGGCTCCTAGGAAGGTCGGGCAGCACGCTGTCGGACAGGTCGAAGGCCCGGCCGGCGGCGTACCGGCGGGCGAGCTCCGCGTGGATCGGGCCGGCCAGCGCGGCCGGCAGCGACCGGGACGTGCCGTCCAGCTCGTCGGCCAGCCGCAGCAGGGCCGCCGTCACCCAGGCCGGGTCGGCCAGGAAGGTTCCGGGGCGGCGCTGCTCGGCCAGCCAGAGGTTCAGGCAGGTGGCGGCGGTCAGCACCGTGGTGTAGCGGGCGGTCAGGTCGAGCGCCGCCGGGTCACCGCCGATCGCCAGGTCCGCCGGACGGAGGCCGAGCGCCGCCGAACGCAGCCGGGCCAGCTCGCCGGTGAAGCGCCGGACCAGCCCGCGCAGCCGGTCGTCGCCGGCCGGCATCGCCTCGGCGGCGGCGAGCAGCTGCGCCGCGAGGGGGTCGGCCGTCGAGGCGATCCGGAGCCGGTCGAACGGCAGGGCCGGAAGATCGGCGTCCAGGTCGTACAGGCCGGGCGGTGGCTCCTGGCCGGTCGCCCAGGAGCGCCGGGCCAGCCGGGGGAGCTGAGGGAGGACGGTGGCCAGGCAGGCGACCCGGGCGGCGTGCCCGAATCCCGCCGGCGCCAGGTCGCGCTGCAACTTCTGGAAGATGCCGTACTCGCCGGTCCGCAGGTAGCTCTGCGCGCCGAGCAGCTCACCGAGCCGGGCCATGGCGCGGATGGACCGGCCGGACACGACGTACTTGACGGCCGAGGCGTACGCGTTGGTGTCCTCGGGCAGCAGGTGCACGGCGCGGGCGACGGTGGTGGACAGGCAGTCGGCGATCAGCAGGTCCGTGAACGCCTCGGCCAGCGCGCTACGGACCACCGGCATGGCGCCCACCGGGCGTCCGCGCAGCCGCCGGTCCTCGCCGAACCGCAGCACCGCGCGCAGGCCGGTGTCCAGCACGCCCAGCGTCATCGCCGGCAGCCCGGTCCGGGTGAGCTGGAACGAGCGCAGCGCGACCTCCATGGCCGAGCCGAGCGGTCCGAGTGCCACGCCCGCGTCGACCGGGCACCGGTCCAGCTCGATCCCGCCGAGCTGCACCCCGCGCATTCCGCTGCTGGGGAACCGCGGCAGGTACCGCAGCGCGCACGGCGGCAGCGTGTCCTTCTCCACGAACAGCTGGGTGTGGCTGCGGCCACCGGCCGCGTCCGAGGTACGACTGAAGATCACCATCGCGCTGCACCGCTGCGCGTTGGTGACGACCTCCTTGCGGCCGCTGAGCAGCAGCTCGCCCGGCCGCCCCGGGTCGGCCCGGAAGTCCACCCGCGCGAAGTCGTTGCCGTGTGCCAGCTCGTGGTAGACGGACGCCACCCGCCGGCCGGAGAGCAGCAGCTCCGCCAGCCGTCGCTGCTGGGCATCGTCGCCGCCGGCCCACACGTTGACCGAGGCGATGAACGAGCTGGCGCCGTAACCGAGGCCCAGGCAGGGGTCCCGCCGGAACACCGAACGCATCGTCCGGATCAGCCGGTCCAGGCCGGCCATCCGGCCGCCCCGGGCGACCGGTACGAACTCGGCGTTGAGTCCGAAGTCGTCGAGCATCCGCTCACCGTCGGCGAACATCTCCTGCCGCTCGTCGGCCGCCAGCACGGCCCGGTTCCCGAGAGGGTTCGCCGGGTCCCACGGATCACCGAAGCGGCTCTCCAGATCCCGCACGGTGCTCATCACGCCTCCTCGGCGCCGTCGACGTCGAGCACCGAAGGGCGGCGACCCGGGACGAGGGACGCGTACACCCGGTCGTAGCTCCCGGGATGGTCCGGCGCGACGCCGAGGCGGTGCAGCACCCAGGTCAGCGCCGCGTCGAGCCACAGCCCGTCCGCCCACAGCGGGTCGGCGCCGGCGTGCTCGTGGTTGTGCAGCCACAGGTGCACCGCGCTCGCGCCGGCCACACACAGCTCGTACCGGTGGGCCAGGTCGTAGGCGGCGGGTTCCACGTCGTGCGGCCGTGGGCGGTACCCGGCGAGCTCGGTGTGCAGCAGCTCGGTCGCGGCCAGGAGCGCCTCGGCCCGGGCCGACGGGCCGCCCGCCGCGTGGACGGCCGGCACCGCCGCGGCCAGCCCGCGCAGCGGCAGGCACCCGCGTCCGGCGGCCAGCGAGATCCGGTCCGGGTCCAGCTCGGGCACCGGCACCCGCAGGTCGGCCAGCGACCGTAGCCGGGCCGTGTCCACCGGGTCGCCGGGCCAGCCCCGCGCCAGTTGCGGGAACTGGTTGATCAGCGCGTTGCGGTTGACCGGGGTGCTGCCGTCGAAGATTCCGACGATCCGGTGGTCCCGCTCCACCTTCTGGAAGCGTCCGTAGTCCGGGATGCCGGTCAGGAAGGCACGGGCGCCGAGCTGCTCGCCGCACCCTCCGATCAGTTCGTCGGTGAGTGCCGGCACGAAGGCCTTGAGCACCGGGGCGAGCACGCCCAGTTCCTCGGTCTCCGCCGTCGCCGCCCGGGTGACCAGGGCGGTCACCGCTTCGGCCAGGAACAGCATGGCGTGCAGCCGGCCCACCCCGCGCCGCAGGTACGGCACGTCGGCCAGCCGCCGGCCGTACAGCCGACGGTCGGTCAGGTACCGCCGGACCAGCGCCAGCGCGTGGTCGGCCGCACCGAGCGACAACGCGGCGCAGGTGGTACGCGTCAACTGCAGGGCGCGCAGCACCGTCTCCAGGCCGGTGCCGCGCGCACCGACCAGGGCCGTCTCCGGCACCCAGGCGTCGTCGAAGACGATTCCGCTGATGTCGGCGCCCCGGATGCCGTGGGTCGGCTCCCTGGGCAGGCACCGGTACGAGTGCGCGGGGAGTTCCCGCTTGTCGGCGAGCAGCACCGTGAAGCCACGTGGCCCGCCGTCCGGATCGGTCCGCGCCAGCAGGCACACCACACCGGCCCGGGTGGCGTTGTTGATCAGCCATTTCGTCCCGGTCACCCGGTACCCGTCGTCGTGCGGGACCGCCGACACCTCACCGCCGAGCAGGTCGCTGCCGTGGCCCGGTTCGGTGAGCGCCCAGCAGACGGGCACCCCGGCCAGGATCGTGCCGGCGAGCGACCGGGCCTGCGCCCGGTCCGACTCGTCCCGCGGCGACCGGGCCCAGACCGAGGCCGCGCCGAGGAACGTCTTGCCGTGTCCGATGGCCGTCGTCAGGTCCCGGCGCGCGATCACCCGCAGGACCTGGACCAGGGTGTCGAAGCCGCGCAGTTCACCGCCGTACGCGGCCGGGACGTAGTGCGCCGGCAGGCCGAGCCGGTCCAGGTGCGCGCAGATCTCCGCCGGGAACGCCTCGCTCTCGTCCGCGGCAGCGACCCGGGCGTGGTTGAAGACGACGTCGGCGTCGTCAGGATCGCCCAGCCACTCGTCGAGGTGGCGGGCCACTGCAGCGGCCAAGGGCAGGGTGGGCGCGGCCATCTCAGGCCCGCACCCGGTCGTCGGCCCGGCGCGCGGCCCGCACGCCGTCGGTGAGTTCTTCGTGCTCGGCACCGAGGGCACCGGTCAGGAAGAGCATCCGGGCCAGGCCGCGCTGGATCTTGCCACTGGTCGTGCGGGGCACCGTGCCGGGGCGGACCAGCACCACGCTGACCGCGCCGGTCCCGAACTCCCGGGACAGCACGTGGCGGACGGCGGTGACCACGGCGGCGCGGGCCGCCGGGTCGAGGGACCGGGCGCGGCACTCCTGCACCACCACCAGTTCCTCGTGCGGCACCTCGACGGTGAAGGCGGCACCGACACCTCGGGACAGGCTCTCGTCCACCGCGCGCACCGTCACCTCGATGTCGTGCGGGTACAGGTTGCGGCCGTTGACGATCAGCAGTTCCTTGATCCGGCCGGTCACGTAGAGCTGGCCGTCGCGCAGCAGGCCCAGGTCCCCGGTACGCAGGAAGCCGCCCTCGCCGTCGGCCAGCTCGTTGTCGAACACCTCCCGGGTGGCCTCCGGGTTGGCCCAGTAGCCGCGCGCCACGCTGGCGCCACGCAGCCAGATCTCGCCGATCCGGTCGGGCGGTCGCGGCAGCCGGGTGGCCGGATCGACGATCCTGATGTCGAACTCCGGAGTGGACTCGCCGCTGCTGACCAGCTCGCGCACCGGCTCCGGGTGGTCGGCTCCGACCGGTGTCACGATGTTCCGTTCCAGCTCTTCGGCGTCGACAGTGAGCACCACGGGCGGGCGGCCGATGGTGGCGCCGCTGACGCTGAGCGTGATCTCGGCCAGGCCGTACCCGGGGCAGACGGCCTCCGGCCGCAGCCCGGCGGCGGCGAATCGGCTGCCGAACGCGGCGAGGGTGGCCGCCTGCACCGGTTCCGAGCCGTTGACCGCGCGCCTCCACCGGGACAGGTCGACGCCGGCGATCTGCTCGTCGGTGATCCGCCGGGTGCACAGGTCGTACGCGAAGTTCGGCGCCGGAGAGATCTCGATGTCGTGCCGGTCGATCAGCCGGAGCCAGGTGACGGGACGTTTGAGGAACGTCGTGGCCGACATCCCGACGCTGCACCCACCCCGCGAGAGCGGGGCCAGCAACTGCCCGATCAGGCCGAAGTCGTGGTACATGGGCAGCCATCCGCCGACGCGTACGCCTTCGCCGCCGCCGAGGATCTCATTGAACGCCCGCAGGTTGGGCAGCAGGTTCGCGTGGTCCACGACGACACCCTTGGGGTCGCTGGTGGAGCCGGAGGTGTACTGCAGGAAGGCGATGGCGGACCCGTCGACGGCCGGCCGCCGCCATGCCGCCGCCCGCTCCAGGGGGATGTCGTCGAAGGCCAGGCACGGTACGTCGGACAGCCCGGACTCGCCGGCCCAGTCGCGGACCGCGTCGAGGGCCGCTGCGTCGGTGACCACCGCGGCCACCTGGGCGTTGTGCGCGATGCCGGCCAGCCGCTCTCGTTGCCGGCGATATCCGTCCGGCAGCGGGGCCGGGACCGGGATCGCACCGGCGTGCTGGACGCCGAGGAAGTTCTCGGCGAAGGCGGTGCCGGGCTCGTTCAGCACGAGCACCCGGTCCCCGGGGCGGACGGTGTCGGCGAGCAGCACCGCGATCTGCCGGGCCCGGGCGGCCAGGTCGGCCCACGACACCGTACGCACCCCGGCGTCGCCCGGTCCGGGGTCGGCGTCGAAGATCAACGCCGGTCGTTCCGGGTGGAGGGCGGCACGCTCCTGCAGCAGGTCGACGAACGTTTCGTGGTCGGGCATCAGGCGCTCCCCGCGGGTCGGTGACGTGCCGGACCCAGCGTCGCGCCGGATCCTGCGTGTGCAGAAGGCTCGATCGAGCGGGCGGTTGGGGTAGCCGAACAGGTATGCCAGGCGGTCACGGCGCCTCCTGCCAGCCGCCGAGCCAGCCCTGCGACACTCCGGCCAGGCCGACGGCGACCAGCGCCGCCCGTCGTTCGACGGTCAGACCGGTGGCGTCCGGCTCCGCCAGGCCGGAGGTGATCCAACTGGTCATCGCGGCCTGGGCCAGCCCGGCCCCGACGGCTGCCGGGGGCCAGACCCCGTCCGCCTCGCCGCGGCGGACCGTCACCGCGTCCGCGCCGAGCAGGTAGCCGGCCGCCCACACCTCCAGGGCGAGTCGCCAGGGCAGGCCCGAGGGCAGGCCGGTGACCCCGAGCAGGCGGTCGAACCCGTCCACCACCTGGTTCACGGTCAGCCCGACCAGGCCGCAGTGATCAGCCCAGTACCAGCCGAAACCGTGTTCGACCGGTTCCCCGCTGCCGGGCCGAAGCGGCCGCAACAGGCACCGGCTGCGATGCAGCTGCACGGTGTAGGGCAGCTTTTCGTCGGAGCGACACCGCCGTGCCAGGGCCTCCTCGGCGGTCGTGCTGAACTGCCAGTACGTCGGCGACAGGGCCGGAGCCGGCAGGAAGACGGTGGCGTGGAACCGGCCCGGATGCCCGACGATCGTCGGATCGAACCGGTGATCGACCAGGTGCGGCACGGTCCCGACGACCGGGATGCCGGCCTCCCGGCAGAACATCACCACCATCTCGTCGTCGTCCTTGACGTCGTCCGGAATGCCCGCCAGGTAGTCGGCCAGCTCCTGGGCCTCCCGGACCGGCAGGACGAACCCCTGGGTGGGGGTCCACTCGAACAGCGACAGCGGCGCGAACGGCCAACCGGCGATCACCGCGCGACGGACCAGGTACGAGTTCTGCGGGCTGTCCCAGTGCGAGTAGAGCGAGATGCCGTGTTCCGGACGGGCCGCGATCGCGCGGTGGACCTGGGTGGCGAAGCTCCGGATCAGCCGGATGTCGTCCTGCAGCACCAGGTGGTGGGTGGCACCGTCGGCGACGGCGCGCCAGGCCACCTTGGCGGTACGCAACGGGCTGGGCATCCCGTCCGGGTCCGGATCGGTGACCACCCGGGCGGCCAGCGGGGCGCAGTCGCGCACGAGCGGTGGGATGCGCTCCCGCCGACGCGGGTGGTGCATGATCGCCACGCTGAGCCGGATCTCGGTGGCCGTCACCGCGCTTCCGCGGCCGAGAGGCCGGCCGGCGCGACCGGCTCCCCACCACTGGTCGCCGACCGGTAGGCCGCCTCGATCAGCGCCGTCGTGGTGACGACCTCCCGCATCGGCCGGTCCCAGCCGGTGCCCGCGGCTACCAGGCCGGCGAAGTCGGCGAACATGCCCGGGAACCACTCCTGGTGGGTCTGGTCCCGGTTCGGTGGGGCCAGGTCGGTGCGCTCCAGCCCGTCCGCGGTACGCACCTCGGCCATCCCGTCGTGCACGTCGGCGGCGCCGTCCGGGCCACTGACCAGATAGCGGTTCGACCGGGTATCACTGACCCAGCTCAGGTCGATCTCGCAGGTCCCGCCGTCGCCGAACTCCAGGTCCAGCCGGGCGGCCACGTCCATCCCGCCGGTGGCGTCGCCGTCCGCCCACTGCGCGACGCAGGAGACCGTCCGGGGCGCCTCGCCGAAGAGCTGGGTGGCCATGTACGCGCAGTGCGTCCCGTGGTCGAGCATGATCCCGCCCCGTGCCACCGAGATGTCCCGACGCCAGTCCGGTTGCCAACCCGGCACCCCGCGGGCGTGCGAGTCACGGGCGATCCGGAACCGGGCCCGCAACGGACCGCCGAGCCGCCCGCCGGCGACCGCGCCGGTGAGCACCTGCATCATCGGCGAGAAGCCGTAGTTGTGCGCGGGGTAGAGCAGCAGGCCCCGGTCCCGAGCCAGGTCGATGAGGTCGAGCGCCTCGTCGGTGCGCACCGCGACCGGCTTTTCGCAGATCACGTGCAGGCCGGCGGCGAGCGCCTCGCGTTCCAGCTCGACGTGATGGTTCGGTGGGGTGCAGATGTCGACCGCGTCCACCGGTTGGGCGGCGAGCAGCTCGGCCAGTGTCGGGTAGGTGGCCAGGCCGGGGTCGAGCTGCCGGGCCCGTGCCCGCCGCTCCGGCGACGGGTCGAGCACCGCGACGACCCGGCCGGCGGTGACCGTACGGTATGCGTGCAGTCGCCCTTCCCCCGCGGTGCCGAAACCGATGACGGCGATCCTCATGCCGGTACCTCCTCGAGGTGCTGGGGTGCCGCGCCGTCGATCAGGACGCGGCGGATGATCTCGACGGCCTGCTCGGCCAGCTCCGCGTCCACGTTCAGCGGTGGGTAGAGGCGCAGCGTGGTGCCTCCGGTCATCACCAGCACCCCGGCGTCGACCAGTGCCAGGAACGTCTCTCGGAAGGTGCCCTTGTCCAGCGGCCGGCGGGACTGCTTGTCGGCGACCAGCTCGATGCCGATGGCGAATCCGGCGCCCCGGACGTCGCCGACGAGCGGGGACTCGTCGACAAGCGGCTCGAGCGCGGCCAGCATCTCGGCGCCGAGCTTGCTCACGCGGCTGGGCAGGTCCTCGTCGACCAGCACGTCGGTGGTGGTGGCGACCGCCCGGCAGGCCAGCGGGAACGCACCGAAGCTGGACGAACTCGCGCTCGGGTCGGAGAACGGACTGGCGGCCATCAGCTCCGCGGTGGAGATCACCCCGGTGACGGGATATCCGGCGCCCATCCCCTTGCCGACCGTGACGATGTCCGGCGCCACCTCGTCACGCATGAAGGCGAACGACTCGCCGGTACGGCCGAAACCGGTCATCATCTCGTCGACGATCAGCAACGCGTCGAACTCGTCGGCGACCGAGGCCAGTGCGGCCAGGTAGCCCGGTGGCGGCACCACGTTGCCCGACCGGCCCTGCACCGGCTCGACGACGAGGGCCGCCAGTGCGCCGGTCGAGTTCTCCTTGATGGTCTCCCGCACGGTCTCCACGCAGGCGTAGCCGCAGCTCGGGAAGGTCATCTTCAGCGGGCAGTGGTAGCAGTTGGCGTACGGTGCGCTGAAATAGCCGGAGGGCAGCGGCCCGAGACCGGACCGCGCGCCCGCGGTGAGCGCCAGGCTGCCCAGCGTCTTGCCGTGGAAGCCGCCCCAGAACGACAGGAACTCGTGCTTGCCGGTGACCGACTTGGCCAGCCGCAGTGCCGCTTCCACCGCCTCGGTGCCGCCGCTGTAGAGCTGGATCCGGTCCAGCGGCGGCGGCAGGAACTCGCGCAGCGACTCGGCCATCGCCCGGCGGCCGGCCGACCCGAACGCACCGGCCGGCGCGGTGGCGAGCTCGGCGGTGAGGGCGGCGATCAGACGTGGGTTGGCATGGCCGATCGAGTTGACCCCGCCGGCTCCCTGGAAGTCGATGATCTCGTTGCCGTCCACGTCGACCAGGACCGCGCCGGCGGCGGACTCGACGCACAACTGCGCCCAGAGCATGACGGCCTGCAGGCCGGGTCCGATCACTTCCTGCTCAGCGGCCCAGTGCTGAGCACCACGTGGCCGGTCGGGCGTACGCCCAAAACGCCGGCCGTCGCCTGAACTCTCTGCCATCGCTCCGCCTCTCGGGTGCGGCCGATCCACCGGTCACGCCGACCGCGGACCGCCTTCCGCCCATGCTCGGGATCCGGCGGCGGGCCCGGGAGCCTCCATCGGCCACGACGAATGGGCATGCCCGGACGGCTGACACGTCCGGGCAGCGCGGCACCGAGGCGGACGCGGTTAGCGTGGCGCCGTGACCAGCACCGTGCAGGACCTCATCGACGTGGCGGCGCGGTCCGCCGTGGACGCCGGCCGCCTGGTCCGGCAGCGATTCGGCGACCCGGTCGAGGCCTCCCCGAAGCAGGCGGCCCACGATGTCGTGACCGGGACCGACCTGGCCGCCGAGGCATTGATCCGCGCCGCGTTGGGTGACGCCGCCGCGCGCTCGACAGTGGTGGGCGAGGAAGGTGGCCGGCAGGACGGCGCCCAGGCCGGTCCGGACGATCCGGTGTGGCTCGTCGATCCGATCGACGGCACCTACAACTTCGTCCGGGGCATCCCTTTCTTCTGCGTGTCGATCGGCCTGCGGATCGGCGGTCGTACCGTGGGCGGCTGCGTCTACGACCCGCTGCGCGAGGAGTTGTTCACCGCGGCGGACGGCCGCGCGTGGCTGAACGGCGCTCAGCTACCGACGCGAACCTCCGCGTCGCCGGCGGCGCCGCTCGTGCTGTGCGACATCCCGAACGCCGGAGGACCGCCGTCCACCGCCGAGACCGATCTGCTCGCCGCGCTGCTCACCGCCGCCGCGGACGTGCGACGGCTCGGTTCGTCCGCGCTGGCGCTGGCGTACGTCGCGGCGGGCCGCGCCGACGTGGCCGCCAACGCGGACGTCTACGACTGGGACACCGCGGCCGGGCGGGCTCTGGTCACCGCCACGGGCGGCGGTTACCTGAGCCACCCCGATCCGCTGCCGACCCGGCGGCGGGGCAGCTTCGTCGCATGGGCCCCCGCGTACGCGGCCCTCGGCCGCGCGGTCGGCGAGGCCCTGCGCCCCGACAGCTTCGCGGAGGTCGTGTGACACGCCGGCGCTTTCTGATCATGGGCGGCATGCACCGCAGCGGCACCACCCTGCTGGCCGCGCTGGTAGGCACGAATCCGCAGGTGGCCGGGTTCCGGCAGACCGGTGCGCCGATGGACGAGGGCCAGTACCTGCAGACCGTCTGTCCCTACGACGAGCAGCACGGCGGTCCGGGGCGGTTCGCGTACGCGCCCGGGGCACACATGACCGAACACCACGAGCTGGCCAACCCGGCTACCGCCCGGCTGCTGCGCGAGCAGTGGGGCCGCTACCTGGATCCCGGCCGCCCGGTCGTGCTGGAGAAGTCGCCGCCCAACCTGTTGCGCTTCCGGTTCTTCCAGCGGCTCTTCCCGGGCTCCCGGTTCGTGCTGGTCGAGCGGCATCCGGTGGCAGTGGCGATGAGCACCCGGAAGTGGACGCCGGCGCTGACCGTGCGGCAGCTCGTCGAACACTGGCTGCACGCCCACGATCTGGCCCGGGCCGACGCCACACACCTCGGCGCGATGCTGACCCTCCGCTACGAGGACCTGATGGAAGACCCGGACCGCACATTGGCGGGCATCGCGGCCTTCGCCGGCCTTCCACCCGTCTTCGACGTCGGCGACCTGGACCGGGACACGAACAGCCGCTACCTGCAGGCCTGGCGGCAGGGCCCCGGGGCCGACGACAACCTCGCCGACCTCGCCGACCGGGTCGCACGGTACGGCTACCGGCTGCCCACGCCCGCCTGAACCGGCTCCGCCTGAAAGGTAGACCCAATGTCCCGGCTGCTCATCGTGCACGGCACCGGCGGACCGCGGCGCTCCGACGACTCGGTCCGCCGGGAGTGGATCGGCTCCGTCGAGGACGGACTGGCGCTGGCCGGCTATCCCGCGGCGGCCCCGGATGCCGCCCTGGTCAACCTCGACGCCCCGGACCGCGTGCCGGCCGTCAGCGACAGCGATCCGGCCGCCGAGACCGCGCTGTTGCGGCGCTGCTGGCAGGCCGCCACCTTCGACACCGAGGCCGGTGCGGAGCCGGTCGGCGTGGACGAGTTGGCCACCCGGCTGGCCTGGTCCCGTTACTTCTGCGGGCTGACCGCCGAGGAGCTGACCGGAACCCTGCGTCAGGTGCGGGCGTTCGCCGCCGGCGCGACGGCCGGGCACCCCGCGATCGACGCCGTACGCGCCGCGCTCACCGCGGACACCGAGATCGTGATCGGCCACTGCCTGGGCGGGGTGGCCGCCGCGCTGGCCCTCGCCGACGCCGGTGCCGCCGCCCCTGCGTTGATCACCCTGGGTGCACCGCATCCCCCGGCCGTGGGACCGCCCGCCTCCGGACCCGCCGTCTGGGTGGATGTCACCGACGTGCAGGACACGCTGCTCCTGGCCGCCGGAACCGGTCCGGCCGGCGTCACCGGGAGGGTGTCACTCGACTGCGACCCCCGACTGCGCGGCGCTCGCAACTATCTGGCCTCACCGGAGTTCGGCAAGGTGCTCGGCAGCCTGCTGGAGACGTGCGACGGCGGCTGACCTCCGGAGCATGTCCGGAACGAGACATGGTCCTGGAAGGGGCGTGCCGCCGTCCGTTTCGATGATTCGTGTGACTCCGAGTGAGAGGAGCGCGGTCATGACCGCGACGATCGTCGAACACCATCCGCACCGCGAGTCGGCAAGCCTGCGCATCGCACTCGTAATGATCAACGACATCCTGCGGGACGGCCTCCGCGTGGCACTCCGCGGCCTGGCCCTGACCACTTCCGTCCGTTCGTACCGCTCGATGCCGGAACTGCTGACCGAGGCCGTCGACAAGCGACCGGAAGTGCTCGTCGTCAACGCGGCCGACGGCGTCGCGGGCATCGCGGCCGCCGCGCTGATCGCCCCGGAGAGCAAGATCGTCATGCTGATCCACGACGCCCATGCCGCCGAGGCGGTACTGGCCGACGGCGTCGTGGTGGACGGCTTCCTGCTTCAGCAGGACCTGTCCGGTCGTACCTTGGAGAACGCGCTACGGGCGATCATGACCGGTGAGGTGCCGATGCCCGCGGTTCTGGCGCAGCAACTGCTGGCCCGGGCCGGTATTCGCCGTACGCCCTCCTCGATGGCGCCCATCAAGCTGACGCCGCGCGAGCACGAGACGTTGTTGCTGCTGGTCGAAGGGTTGAGCAACAAGCAGATCGCGCGACGCCTCAAGATTTCCGACCACGGCGCGAAACGACTGGTGGCAGGGGTGCTGCTCAAGCTCGGCTGCACCAATCGGACGTCGGCGGTGGTCACCGCCATCCGCTCCGGCCTGGTGGAGTGCGCGTAGGGCGGGCGGCGACATGCAGGTGGCGGCACCGGAGTGGTGCCGCCACCTGCATGTCTCTCAGACCGCCGATCGTAACGGGGGCCGCTCGTAGAGGCCGTGCACGGCCAGTTTGATGCCGAGTTCGAGCCGACTCCGGGCACCAACCATCTGCATGATCTGCGTGACCTGCCGCTGGACGGTACGGGTGGACACGGCCAGCGCCCGCGCGACCACGTCGTCGGTGGCCCCGCCGGCCAACCGCCGCAGCACGTCACGCTGCAACGGGTTGAGCCTGCCGTGGAGGTCACTGACATCCACCCGCGCCTCGGACCAGTGGTGGTGGAAGATCGTCGTCAGCGCCTGCACTGCGGTCGGCGAGCGAACGGCCAGCGGCGACGTGGCCCCGCCCCGCGACACGATCGCCAGGTTGCGGTCCAGCACGACCATCAGCGTCGGCGAGTGCTTTCCACTCCGCACGTCAGCCCGGACACCCAGCAGGGCCCGCAGCCGGGCACCCCGGTCCAGCAGGGTTTCCCCGGCCACCACCACGCGCACCCGGGCGGCGCCGGACCATCCGGCCAGAGGCGGCCAGGTCCGGCCCGGCTCCTGATCGGACAGCAGCGCACAGTTGGCCGGAATCAGGGCGAGCACCTCGTCTCGCGCGGCTCTGATCACCCGCGCCGCCAGACGCCAGCCCGCCGCCTCGGCCTCGATGACCTTCGGCTCCGGCTCCACGGCTTCGTTCTGCATCAACTCTCCCCGAGTTGCCGTCGCAGGCACGTGGTCATGCGACAAGCGGACAGTGATTGAAACGTAGCGATGGGCGAGCGTCGCGGGTACCGGGGAATCCCTGCCTCGCCGAGCCGGATTTCACCGGCTCACCGGGCGGACCTAGGGTCCCCATCCGGCAGAGGTGTTCGACCGGAGGTACAACAGCACCGCCCGCACCCGCCGGTGCACACCCTCCGCCGCGTCGATCTGCAGCCGCTCCAGAATGCTCGTCACATACGACTCGATGGTCTTGCTGCTCAGCCGCAGACGGTCGGCTATCGCCCGGTTGGTCAACCCCTGCGCCATCAGTGCCAGCACCTCCTGCTCCCGGACGGTCAGGCGGTCGATCCGGCCGCCCGTCCGGCGCCGGGCCATCAACTCCTCGACCAGGGCCGGATCGATGACCGCGCCACCGTTCGCCAGCTCGCGCAACGCGGTGACCACCTGCTCGACGTCGAGGATGCGCTCCTTGAGCAGGTATCCGACGCCGCCCTCACCCGAGTTGACGATCGCCAGCGCGTACTCCGTCTCGATGTGCATGGAGAGCACCAGCACCGCGATGCCAGAGTAGTCCCGCCGGATCCGCTCGGCGACGGCCAGCCCTTCGGTGGTGTAGGTCGGCGGCATCCGGATGTCGACGATCACCGCGTCCGGACGGTGCCCGGCCACCGCGTCCAGCAGTTCGTGCGCGTCCTTGACCGCCGCGAGCACGGTCATCCCGGCCTGCCGCAGGAGGGCCGACAAGCCCTCCCGGATCAGCACCGCGTCGTCTGCGATGACGATGCGCACGGGATCACCGTCCGCAGCGTCGTGCCGACGCCGGGTCGGCTCTCCAACTCCAGCCGGCCGCCGAGTGCTTCGGCCCGCCGGCCGAGGTGGCTCAGACAGTCTTCGTCGTCAAGGGTCCGAATCGAGCCGGAGCCGTCGTCGCACACCTCCAGGTACAGGCAGTTCTGCTCCATCCGCATCCGGATCACCACCGTCGAGGCGCCCCCGTGCCGGACCGCGTTGGTCAACGCCTCCGCCACGACGAAGTAGGCGGCTTCCGCCACCTCACGCGGAACCAGGCGGGGCCGGCCCTCGATCCGCACCGTCACCGGCGTGTTCGAGGTCAGGGCGGCCAGCGCCTCGTGCAGCTCACGCCGATCCAGTGCGGGCGGACGCATCCCTCGGCTCAACAACCGCAACTCGGTGAGTGCCATGGCCAACTCGGTGACCGCCGCATCCAGGTGAGCATCCGCCTCGGCGGTGTCCCGCTTCGTCCGGCGCGCCATCTGCACCAGCAGGGTCGCGTTGACCAGCCGCAGCTGCGCGCCGTCGTGCAGGTCCCGTTCGATCTCGCTGCGCGCCCGGTGCCGGCCGTTCCGCGCCTCCTGCTCGTATCGGCGTTCCCAGAGCGCGGCGTCGGCCCGCCAGCCGCGTGCGTTGGCGAGCAGCACCGACGGCGGTATCAGGATCTGCAGAACCACGCCTGCCGCATTACCCACCAGCCAGGCCAGGTGGGGCGGGGTGGTCAACAGGGGCACCATCGCTGCGGCGCTCACCTGAAGGCAGAGGAGGATGCCCGGAAGCGCGACGATCCGCTGCGCGCGCTGCCATCGCCTGATCAGGTGGACGGTGAGCCAGATCGCCACCATCGCAAGCACCAGCCGCGCGGCCACCGGCTCGTACGGCTCGGTGGCCCAGCCCGGCTCGGGAAGGCAGGCCAGGCACGGATCGATCGGGCTGGCCGGCGCGGCATAGCTGTCGACGACCAGCAGCGGCAGCCCGCCGAGCACGGCGGCCAGCAGGACGCGGTCCGCCCGGGTACGCGCGCGGCCGTGCGGCTGGGTGACCAGGATGGCCACCAGGAGAGTCCAGATCAGCGGGTGCGCGACGGCCGCCACTCCGGTGCCCGTCTCACCGTGCAGCGGCCCGGTGCTCCGGGCCAGCCACACCATCGCCACGGTGAAGAACAGGGTGCCGGTCACCGGGTTGGCGGCCGACCCGATCAGGATCATCCCGGCGGTGCCGTAGGAACAGACCAGGGCCAGAGCCGTCGCGACGAAGAACGTGGTCTCCGCGTCACCGGACTGGATCGCTCGAACCGCGGCGACCACGCTCCCGCCCAACATCACACACACCAGCATCGCGACAGCCGTGCCCCGCAACGCTGGCCCCGCGTCGACTCGGCTGACCCTGCCGGGCATCGGAAGCCGGACCAATCGTCCCTCCGCGGTCGGTAGCCGATGGAGCCGACCAGTGGACGGTGGTGAACCGATGAACGGTCGCTCGACGGTCGCGACGCGATCCCTGAAGATGGTCAGGCCGCCCGAATCGATCTCCTCGATCGGCGTCAATACTATCGCATCGGCGATTAATTGGGGGCAGGTAAATCGCATAAGAGTTTCCGCAAAAGCGGTCATTACTCACCCACAGCCGCCGTAGCGACCCCAAGCGCTCGAACCGGACAGTCCGATGAGCGCACCCCGATATCGCCTATGATTCTGAGGGTATTTGCCTTCCATTCGTAGCAGCAGGTCGACGCCCTCCCTATCCCTCCCGACCCGGCCGCACGGCATCGAATTCCACCCTGCGGGCAGGCTCCGACGACGGAGCAGTTCGGCAGCCAGGTCGACGCGCCATCCGGCTTCCCGGCCGGCCGGGAAGCCGGCATGCATTCCGGCAATCAGGATAATTGTCGTCCGCTCCCAGGAAACAGGCCCGCGCATACCGTCGGCAGCCAGATGCCGGGGCACCGACACAATAGAGGTAGTCCGAGGTGACCCCGGCAAGGCGTGATCGGCATCCGTCCGAAACCCGACCCGACCGCAATTCGCCTGGCCGTGCGGCGCACACGACCGAACTGCGCGTCCGAAAGGTGACCTCGTCGCGAGCGCAACTCGCCACTGCGGCTGTCCCGGAACGGCGGACAACATCGTTCGCCGCGAGGCACTAGCGTGACGCATCGATCGAACGAGAGGCAGGCGACCATGGCGGATCGACGCGCGGTACTCGTTCCGGGGCGGGGCTACGACACCCGGGGGCCGCTCTTCGTCTACATCGGGGAGGCGTTGCGCCGGCTCGGCTTCGACGTGCACGAGGTGACCTGGCGGTCGCTGGGCGATCTGCGCCTCGACAGCGCGCCGGAGTGGGTCGCCGAGCAGTTGGACCCGGTCCTCGACGCCGGTGTGGATCTGCTCGTGGGCAAGTCGCTCGGCAGTTTCGCCGCCCCGCTCGCCGCCGACCGGGGCATCCCGGCGATCTGGCTGACGCCGCTGCTGACCGACGCCGCGGTACGGGAGCCGCTGGGCCGGGCAACCGCGCCGTTCCTGCTGGCCGGCGGCACCGCCGACCGGGTCTGGGACGGTGCGGTCGCGCGCCGGCTCACCCCGTACGTGGTGGAGGTCGCCGACGCCGACCACTCGATGATGGTGCCGGGCCCGTTGGCGGCCTCGGCCGAGGCACTGGGACGGGTCTGCACTGCGGTGGAGGAGTTCGTCAGGTCCGGCGCTGTCGACGGCTGACGGTCAGCGGCGGTCACGCGATCGGCGCCGAGCCCACACCCCGGCCACCACCGCCGCGACGAGCGGCACGAGGCAGCAGAGCGCCAGGACGGACAGGTGCCACGGCTTGATCGCTCCCATGGGCCGAACGATAGGCGTCGCTGTCCACAGCCGCTACGCGGAGGCTCGGGCGGCCTTGCCGTCCAGCCACAGCGTGTCGCTGTCGTCGCGGTGCGAACCCGTGGAACCGACGTGCTTGGCGCTGATCGTCGGCCCGTTCCTGATCACGTGGACCAGAGCCATCGCGTGTCCCCGGCCGAGGCCGTACTCGTCCTTGAGCCAGCCCACGATCACGCCGGCCTTGACGTCGGCCGCGTCGTAGCCACGCTCTCTGGCCTGGTCGACCAGGACTCGCGGGGTCTTGCCGGTCTTGTCCTCGATCGCGTCGAGGTACGCCTGGAAGGACATCCGCTCAACCCTTCGTCCGGGAGGTGGTGACAACCTCCACCCTCCCGGGGCGGGGCGGTGCCGATCAACGACGGACCGGGCCACCGTCGTTGCCTCCAGGACAACGATCGCCGCCGGGCGAGACGCCGGAGAGCCCGGCCCGCGTGGTCGCGGGCCGGGCTCTCCGGATCTTCGGGTACGCGCTCAGCGCTGCAGCGTGAGCAGCCCGGGACGGTACGGCAGGAGGCCGTAGTCGCCGCCGGAGTTGGGGGAACGACCCTGGTAGAGCAGTTGGAGGTTGCAGGGGTCGACGGTGAAGGTCTGGTCCGCGGTGGTACGGATCAGTTCGCCGTGGCTGATGTCGTTGGTCCAGGTCGCGCCGCTGTTGGCCTTACCCGCGAACGGGTTGGACTCGGTGGCCGCCTGCGGCGTCCACGAACCGTTCAGGCTGGTGGCGGTGAAGGACCGGAAGTAGCGGCCCTGCGAGCCGATGGCCTCGACGATCATCAGGTAGCGGGTCTGACCCTGCAGCTTGTAGACCTGCACGGCCTCGAACAGGTTGTTCGTCGTGTCGCTCATGATGGTGGTGTAGTTCGAGCCGAAGCTGCCCGGGAAGTTGCCCAGAGGCATGCTGGAGCGGTAGATCTTGCCGTTGTCACCGGCGAAGAACAGGTACATGTTCTGGTCGTCGGCGATCAGCGTCTGGTCGATCGGGCCGGTGCCGGAGCCGGAGATGCTGCCGGTGAACAGCGGCTGCGCCGACGACCACCCGTTCGGGTTCGTCGGATTCGTCGAGGTCCGGTACGAGAACGCGGTCGGCCCCCACTGGTAGGCCAGCACCCAGATGTTGCGCGGCGCGAAGTAGAACAACGTCGGCGCCACAGTCCCCGACGACATCGCGTTCTGCGACGCCGAAGCCATCTGCGACCAGTTGGAGAACAGGCCGAAGTTCATCGACCCCCACGACGACCCGGTGTCGTGCGTGGTGGCGTAGACCAGGTGCTGCCCGTTGTAGGGCACGACTGTGAAGTCCTTCAGCGACACCCAGCCCGAGCGCGGCTGCGCCAGCGCGCCGGTCGAGGACCAGCGGTATGTCGACGGCAGGTTGCACGTGCCACCCGGGGGCGGAGTGGTGGGCGGCGCCGTGGTGGGGTTGCCACCGCCGCCGTCGACGCGGACGAGCTGCCACTGCTGGTTGGCGCCGTTCCAGTCGTCGTACTGGACGATGTTTCCGCCGTCGGCGGTCGAGGCGCCCTGCACCTCCACCACCTTGTTGCTGTTGCGGTTGATCAGGCGGATGTACCCGCTGTCGGAGTCGGCCAGCCGGAACTGCTGGTTGGTCCCGTTGGTGTCGGACCACTGCACGATGCTGCCGCCGTTTGCGGTCGACCAGTTGTAGACGTCGAGCACCTTGCCGGACAGCCGGGACTTCAGCCGGTAGTAGCCGCCGCCGGAGTCGACGAACTGCCACTGCTGCTGGTTGCCGTTGTTGCGCGACCACTGCACGATTCGCGCGCCGTCGTTCGTGGCCAGGTTGTAGACGTCGAGCGCCTTGCCGCTGTTGCGGTTGACCAGGACGTACCAGGCACTCGTGTCGACGCTCGCGGCGGCGGCGGGCGCGGACACGATCGCCACGGCGCCGGCGCCGACGAGGAGCGCCGCGGCGCCTGTCGCGACGACTCGCGGCAGCCATCCGCGCCGTCGTGGCGGCGACACCGTCGATGGGGATCTACCAAAAGCAAACATGTTCCTCCCTCAGATCACATTTGTGAGCGCTAACAATTAGCGCTGGCGCACTGACCCCACACCCGGCCTGCCACCCGGCCACCCGCGCCCGCTCGGCGACCCGTCGCTCCCGCCGCGCTGTGCCATCGACTGTGAGCGATAACACGCCGTTCGTCAAGTCGTAACAGTCGATGGATGGCGGGCCCGAGGTCCACCGAGGCCATGTCGGCTTGGCGACCCAGCACTACCGACGCCCGCATCGCGGTCCGACAGTGCACACGGCTGGAGGGTGGTGGGGGAGTTGGGGCAGCCGGCGAACGAATCCGTCATGATCCGGGACTGGTTCAGCGTGCCGCGGGTGTCCGCCGAGGACCGGGCCGCGGTCTTCGGCGCACGCACCCAGGACCCGCGGGTGGAGTTCGTCGCGCTGACCGTCAAGTACTGGATGGACGCCCACGCCACCCGGTCGATGACCCGCGACCGGGTCCTGACCGCGATGAGCGGCCGCATCACCGCCGACAACGTCTGGGACCTGGTCGCGATGCTCGCGAAACTGCGGCTGGCCGAGGCGTTCTTCGACCTGGCCGCCTCGGACGTCGACACCGACGGCGCGTTCCGCCGCCACCTGCTCGGCCTCGACCCCGCGCTGCTCGACGCGATGCGGCACTACGCGGCCTGGAACGGGATCAACCCGAAGCTGTTCCTCGACGGGTTCGCGGTAGGCGTCGGGGAATCAGTCGCGACAGTGGTGGTCGACCTCGGCAAGCTCGTGCAGTTGATCGGCCGTCTCCAGCAGGAACAGTTCACCACGCTCATCGTGCTGACAGTCGACCCCCGCGCCGGTGTGCAGCGCATCGCCGACCAGGCCACAGTCGTACGCCAGGCGCTGGCCGGCATCGTGGCCGCGCTGGACCCGGCAACCGTCCCAGAGCGGCTGCTGGCGCTGTGGCGCGGCTGGGCGGCCGAGTTCGCCCGGCACCTGGAGAACCTCGACCCGTTCGCCGCCGGCCGGCTGCTCGGGCGCGTCGCCGGCGACCTGTATCAGGTGCTCACCGGTCTGGTGCACCTCGCCCGGCTGCTCGGCGGCGTCGCGGTGCGCGCCGCCGTCCGGTACGTGCCGCTGCTGCTCGCGGGCGCCCGGGAGGCGCGCCTGCTGACCGCTCAGATGGCCGCGCTGCTGGTGGCGATCGGCCGGGCCGCGATTGCCGCCACGCCCCGGGTGGGGCTGGCCGTCCTGCGCACGCTCTTCCCGCCGAAGGTGCTCGACGCGCTGTTCCGGCAGGGCCGGTTGCTGCTCGCCGACGCCGAACTGACGCTGACCGTGTTCAACCAGGCGGCGCACGCCGAGGCGTTCGCGGGCGCCGGGGCGGGCACCCGGCTCGGCGCGCTGGTCAGCCTCGACGGCCGGCCCGTGCTGATGGCGAGCATGTCCGAGACGGTGTCCTCGGCCGGCCGGGCGGCGACCCGCGCCGAACTGAACGAGGCGCTGGACGAGATCATCAAGCGGATCGATGACCTGCGCGAGCTGAAAGCGCCGAAGACACCCCGGGACATCCAGGCCGCCGTCGTGCGCGCGGCCATCGCCCGGCAATTGGAGCAGCGGCTGACCACCGCGTTCAACCGGGCGCTCCAGACCGCCGCGTACGAGGAGTTCCGCGCGCTGCGCAAAGCCGGGCAGGCGCAGCCGTGGCGGCTCGGCCAGCAGGTGCACCGGCGGATGGCCGCCGAGGTCGCCCAGCTCGTCGGCCGGTCACCGGGACTGGAGGCGTTCGCGGAGAAGTCGCTGGCGACGGTGGTCGAGGCAGTCCGCGCGGCCCACCCCGAGCTGGCGCCCGCGCTGCGCGGCTCCGAGGCGGTGCTGCGCCAGACGATCGCCCAGATGCTGCTCGGCCACCCGGACCGGGACCTGCTGCTGCGCCTCGTCGGGTTCACCGGCAACCCGGCCGCGGCCGGGGCGGAGAAGGCCCTCGCCGGCCACCTCGCCGAGCGGTTCCGGTGGAAGGCGTCCACCACCGTCGGGGACCTCCGCTCCGACCTGCTGCTCGTCGACCCCGAGGCGGCCCGCGTCACGAACGTCGACTGGACCTCCTCGACGAAGCTGGAGCGCTTCGAGAAGACCTGGGGAACGGTCGCCGACGACCTCGGCGAGACGTTCGACGGTCGCTGGGAGGCGATCGCGGAGGCGTACCAGCGGGCCGCCAAGGGTGGGGTGCCGGCGGAGGTCGTCGCCGGTCTCGAAGAGCTGACCGCGCACGCCGTACGCGAGACGGTCGTCCGGCAGGCCGCCCTCAGCCAGCTGTTCCCCGGGTTCTTCGTCACCTCGCACGAGATGACGTACCAGGGGCTGCACTCCCTGTTCAAAATGCCGCTGTAGAGGAGCACCGATGGGCAGAGTCGTCGTCGCCGACGCCGATCCGGCGACGCTTGGTTTCAGCACCGCGCATTCCGACCGGTACGTCTACTCCAACTACTTCGTACCGGTCCGGCTCACGTTCGGCGGTGGCGAGACGCCCATCCTGCCGTTCTACGTCAAGCAGGCGCTGATCGAGGCGATCCGCTACGGCGGGCTGGACGGCGACCGGCTGCCCCACCTGCTCAAGCAACTCGGCATATACGACCTGTGGAAGGCGAACGAGATGGACGCCGCCACCGAGGCGCTGCCCGGCACCGACTCGGGCATGTCGTACCGGGAGCCGCCGGCGCGACGCCAGACGCTCCTCGGCGACCAGCAGGCGGAGTTCCTCGCCGGGCTGCTCCAGTCCGACGTGGGCATCGCGTTCCTCGACCGCACCCGGATCCGGCCGGTGGGCTTCGCGCTCGGCGAGCACGTCTACGCGCTGGCGCTCGCCCCGGGTGAGGAGGCGGTGCTGGAGCAGCGCACCTACACCAAGCGCGAGCTGACCCTGGAGGAGCAGAACGAGTCAGAACAGCAGACCGACGTCGAGCTGACCAGCGCGCTCACCACGGAACTCCAGGAGGGCTTCGAGCGGCAGAAGTCGCTCACCGACACCTGGGGGCTCAACGCGAGCCACACCGGCCAGTACACCAGCCCGACCGGCATCTGGGGCACCTTCAACGCCAGCCACACGATCGGCTTCGCCAGCAGCGTCACCGCGGCGAGCCAGGAGACGAGCCGACGCGCGGTCAAGGACAGCCGGACCGCCACCTCGAAGGTCGCCGCCCGCTACCGCACCCAGCACAAGACCGACTTCAAGCTCGTCACCGAGACGGGTACGGAGTCGTCCTCGAAGCGCACCGTCCGCAACCCGAACCGGGCCACGCCGATCACGCTGCACTACTTCAAGGTGCTGCAACGGCTGGAGCTGGCCCACGAGCGGTACGGCGCACGGGTCTGCTGGGCCCCCACTGTCAAGGACCCGGCGCTCGCCTTCGCCCAGAAGATCACCGGCGGGCGGCAGCGGATCCGCGACAAGGCGGTCGCCGCGCTGCCCCCGATGCCGGTGAAGCCGGAGCGCCCGCCGCGTGGCGCGCCCGCCGCCGTGGAGACGCGCGTCGTGTACTCCGCCGTTGTCACGCTCGACAAGTGGGGATTCACCGGCGACATGAGCGCCGACTACGACATCGACGTCGCCCTCGACGCCGGCTGGGAGTGGGACGGCAACGTCGACACGATCCGGCAGAACCTCAACCTGATCACCCGCCGCCCGCCGACCGCCATCGCGGCCCAGGTCGTCGGGGTGCCGGTGGTGACGGAGGCGGACGGCCGACCGGTCCTGCGCGTCCGCATCCACGTGGGCGCGGCCAGCTGGCTGGGCGGTCCCGGCGCGCAGGCGCAGATCGCGGCCGGGTTCCGGCGTACCCCGACAGTGGTGGACCAGACCACCGACGACGCCGCGTACAACGCGCTGGTCGCCGGCTACCTGACCGATCTTCAGGAGTGGCAGGACCGGCGCGACGCGGCGCTGGCGGCGGCGGAGACGGCCGGGGACGAGTTCGAGGCGCGGCTGCGGGCCGGCTTCTCGCCGGTCAACGAGATGGTCTCGCAGATCGTGGAGGCGCACTTCCCGGCCAGCGTGCGGGACGAGGCGTGGGAGATCGACTTCTGGCACCGGGTCTTCGACTGGGAGCGCGCGTCGTTCGTGTCGTACCCCGGGTGGTGGTCCGGCGGTGACGCCCGCGCCCCTGAGCGCGACCCCGGCGACTTCGTCAACGCGAGCTGGGCGAAGCTCTACCTGCCGGTGCGGGCCGGCATGGAGCTGACCGCACTGCGGTGGATCTTCGGCAAGGTGGTGGCGACCGGCCTCGCGCCGCAGGTGGAGCACGAGCTGAAGACGTTCGTGGACGAGCTGACGGCATACCGGACCGACCGGCTCGGCACCGGCGACGAGATGCCGGAGCTGACCACCGAGTGCCAGGACGTGCCGGAGCGGGTGTACTGCCTGGCGAAGTGGACCGAGCTGATGCCCACCGACGGCACCCACCTGGAGGTGGTGCAGGGCACCACCACGGCGGCCGACGCGGTGACCGCCAAGGAGATCAGCGACGCTGAGGCGCTACGGGCGGCGCTGCTCGACGGCGAGGTGCAGACCAACCGGCTGCGGACCAGGGCGTACGACCAGATGACCGAGCCGGCCGACGTCGACATCCGCCTCGGTACGCCGTCCGGGAGCGGCTTAGCCGTCTGAGGCAGGGTTCGTCCACCCGAACCCGCGGCTGACCAGGGAGCGGGTGGACGATTTCTGCAAAAATCTGGACTTTAGATTCATGCCGGATGGGCAAAAAGGGGCATAAGATTGGTACCCCACGGTTGCTCCCCCGACGACGACGCCGGTCGGGGAACCGTCCAAAAAGAACCGTCTTCCCACCGGCGGGTCGATTCCGCCGGACCTGAAGAACCTCTATTTTGAGCCGTCGCTTGCTGTGTCCGCCGCGCGCGAACACGAAAACCTAAGGATACTCATGACAACGGCGCAGGTCTTCTCCTCGTACATCAGCCGGTCAGACATGCCTCAAGATGAGCCACCGGTGTCGCTGGGCAGGATTCGCACGGAGCCGCTCGACCGGCTCTCCGCCGCGGACATCTCCCCCATCGTGCGCCGGGTGATGACGGCACACCTCGATCAGAGCAAGGTTCCGGCGGCCAAGTTCGCGTCGTTCATCTGATCCGCGATGGCCCCCGGGCCCGCCCGCGCGGCGCTCACCGAGTTCGTCCTCAAGGTGCACGCCAGGTGTGACCTGGCGTGCGACCACTGCTACGTCTACGAACACGCCGACCAGAGCTGGCGCCGCCGCCCGGTACGGATGACGCCGGACGTGCTCCGGGCCGCGGCCGGACGGATCGCCGAGCACGCGGCGGCCCACGGGCTGCCGGACGTCACTGTCGTCCTGCACGGCGGGGAACCGCTGCTGCTCGGCGTCGAGCGGCTGGGCGAGGTGCTCGCCGAGCTGCGGCGCGTCATCGGCCCGGTCACCAGGCTCCGGCTCGGCATGCAGACCAACGGGGTGCTGCTCTCCGAGCGCTTCTGCGACCTGCTCGCCGAACACGACGTCGCGGTCGGTGTCTCGCTCGACGGCGACCGGGCCGCGAACGACCTCCACCGGCGCTTCCGCTCCGGCGCCAGCAGCTACGACCAGGTGCTGCGTGCGCTCGCCCTGCTGCGCCGCCCGGCGTACCGGCGAATCTGGTCCGGCCTGCTCTGCACCGTGGACGTGCGCAGCGACCCGGTCGCCGTGTACGAGGCGCTGCTCGCCCAGGAACCGCCCCGGATCGACTTCCTGCTCCCGCACGCCACCTGGGACAACCCGCCGTGGCGGCCGGCCGCCGGGGACACCGCGTACGCCCGCTGGCTGCGCGCCGTCCACGACCGCTGGCGCGCGGACGGCCGCCCGGTCCCGGTGCGCCTGTTCGACTCGCTCCTGTCCATCGCCCGCGGCGGACCCAGCGGCACCGAGTGGCTGGGCCTCGACCCGGTCGACCTGGCCGTGATCGAGACGGACGGCGAATGGGAGCAGGCGGACTCGCTCAAGACCGCGTACGACGGCGCGCCGGCTACCGGCATGACCGTCTTCACGCACGCGGCCGACGACGTGGCGGCCAATCCGCTGCTGGCCCGCCGCCGCTCCGGCCGGGCCGGTCTCAGCGACGAGTGCCGGCGGTGCCCGGTGGTCGACCAGTGCGGCGGCGGACTCTTCGCCCACCGGTACGGCGCCGGGCACTTCGACCATCCGAGTGTCTACTGCGCCGATCTGAAAGAGCTGATCGTGCATGTGAACGAGAACCCACCGGAACCCGTCCGGCTCGATGCCGGCCTGCCCGACGACTTCATCGACCGCCTCGCGGCGCTGACCGGCGACCGGGTCGCCATCGGCCGGCTCGTGGAGGCACAGATCGCCATCGTCCGCGCGCTGCTCGCCGAGGTGGCCGACCGCCTGCCGGCTGGCGGCGCCGGAGCCGACGGCTGGGCCGCGCTGACCGCGCTCGACCGGAGCGCGCCGGAATCAGTGGCCCGGATCGCGGCGCACCCGTACGTGCGGGCGTGGGCTGTCGACTGCCTCGCCGGCACCGGCACCGGCGCCCGCCAGGGGCCGGACTACCTGAGCGCGATCGCCGCCGCCGCCGCGCTCGACGCCGGCGCCCCGGTACGCCTCGCCGTGCCGGTCCGAGGCGGCCGCCTGCACCTGCCGACGGTGGGCACCGTCCTGCTGCCCGAGGTGGCCGACGGCACCGCGCGGGTGGAGACCGGCCCGGACTCGCTGCGGGTGACCGCCAGCGACGTGACGGTGGCGGTGACTCCGGGCGCGGCGGGCGGACCCCGCTGGTGGCCGACCCGCCGTCTCGTCGCGCCGGACGTGTCGGTGCTGCTGGAGGACGGCGACCCGCACCGCGACTGCCACCGGCTACCCGCCGGTGACCGGGTCGACGACGCGGGCGCCGCGCGCTGGGCCGCCACGTTCGCGGCCGCGTGGCAGGTGATCCGGGACGAGGTGCCGGGCCACGCCGAGGAACTGCGTACCGGGCTGCGGGCCGTGGTGCCGTTGCGGCGCAGCGGCGACGGCGTCAGCGAGGCGTCCACCGCCCGGCAGGCGTTCGGCGGTGTCGCTGCCACGGAGACCGACGCCGGGTCGCTGGCGGTGCTGCTCGTGCACGAGTTCCAGCACAGCAAGATGAACGCGCTGCTGGACGTCTGCGACCTGGTCGACGGCACCCGGCCGACCGACATCACTGTGGGCTGGCGGCCCGACCCGCGTCCGGCGGAGGCCGTCCTGCACGGCATCTACGCGCACGCGGCGGTGGCCGACATCTGGCGCGTCCGG
This sequence comes from Micromonospora sp. LA-10, assembly GCF_051853095.1. NCBI lineage: Bacteria > Bacillati > Actinomycetota > Actinomycetes > Micromonosporales > Micromonosporaceae > Micromonospora > Micromonospora sp. LA-10. Next base: position 3,847,799 of record NZ_CP195710.1, on the reverse strand, counting down.
GCGGACCGCCAGGTCGACGGCGCGCAGGCGGTCTACCGGCAGTACCGGGACTGGACGGCTGAGGCGATCGGCGCGTTGCAACGGGCGGACGCGCTCACCCCGGCCGGCTCACGGCTGGTCCGGCAGGTGGCCCGCTCGATGTCCGGGTGGCCGTCGTGACCACCGCTGTCCCGCCCGCGCACCAGGTCGGCACGCTCGCCGCCGACCTGCGGGCGCTCGGGCTCGGCCCCGGTGACGTGGTGCTCGTGCACTGCTCCCTTCGTGCCCTCGGACCGGTGGCCGGTGGGCCGGCCACGCTGGCCGACGCGCTGCGGGCCGCCGTCGGGCCGGCGGGCACCGTCGTGGTTCCGGCGCAGACCCCCGACAACTCGGTGAGCAGCCCCGCGTACCAGGCCGCGACCGCCGGGATGACTGCTGACGAACGCCGGGCGTACGAGGACACGATGCCCGGCTTCGATCCGGCCGTCACGCCGTCGTTCGGCGTGGGCGCGTTCGCCGAGCACGTGCGCCGCCTGCCCGGGGCGGTACGCAGCCCGCACCCGCAGACGTCGTTCAGCGCCTGGGGGCCGCGCGCGGAGGAGCTGATGCGCGTCCACGACCTGGACTCGCATCTCGGCGAGCGCTCCCCCCTGGCCGCGCTGGAGGCCGCCGGGGCCTGGACCCTGCTGCTCGGTGTCGGCTATTCGACATGCACCGCGTTGCACCTCGCCGAGTACCGGCTGCGCCGCCCGCCACGGCGTCGTCCGTACCGCTGTTTCGTGGTGCGGGACGGCCGGCGGGAACGGCTCGACTTCGAGGCGCCGCACCTCGACGCGAGCCCGTTCGCCGAGGTCGGAGTGGAACTCGACCGGGAACCGTCCACCCGGCGCGGCACGGTCGGGAACGCCCCGGCCCGGCTGCTGCCGATAGCCGCGGCGGTACGCGCCACAGTCGCGTGGATGGACGCCCACATCGGACGGTGAGGGCCTGGCAACCCGAGCGCAACCTCTCTACCCTGATCGATACCCACCTCATCGTGTCGACTGAGGAGCAGCGCGTGATCATTGCCGGTTGGGGGTCGAACGCACTTTCCGGCGAACGGTCGTGCCGTCGTGACCCCTGAGCGGCCCGCGCTGCCGGGCCCGCCCTACTTCTTCCTCAGCTACGTCCCCCCACCGACGCACAACGACCGCACCCCGGGCGACCACTGGGTCCGCCGCTTCTACCACGATCTCAACCTGGCGATCGACGGCCGGCCCGGCGACCGGGTCCGCCGGCAGGGTTTCGCCGACTTCATGGTGCGGCCGCCGGACGACCGGACGGAACGAAAACGCACCGCGCTCGCCGAGGCCGAGGTGTTCGTGCCGTTGTACTCACCGGACTACCTCAACCGGGACGACGCGCGCCGGGAACGGGAGTGGTTCCGGCAACGGCTGATCCGGGCCGGCCGCCCCCCGGACGGCGACAACATCCTCCCGGTCCTGTGGATCCCGTCGCCCGCCGCCGTGCACGCGCCGGACCAGGCCCGGGCCGTGGCGATGGCCGCCGACGTGGACGCGTACGCCGCGAACGGCATGAGCGCGCTCTGCCGGCTGCAGAAGTTCCAGCACGCCTACAAGGAGGTGCTGGGCCGGCTCGCCCAGCACATCGTGGACACCGCCGAGCAGGCGCCGCTGCAACCGGCCGAGCCGCCGACCGGCCCGACCGACCTGCCGTCGTTCCCGACCAGCGAGGTGCCGTTCCGGGCGGTGGTGATCGCGCCCGAGCAGCCGGCCGACCCGGGTCGGCTCAACGGGCGGTCCGACACGCACGCCGGGCGGTGGCGCCCGTTCCGCGACCGGCCGCCGGTGGTCGACGACGTGACCGACGCGGTGCAGCGGCTACGGATGCCGATCGACGTCCGCGACTTCGTACCGGAGGCCGGGCTGTTCCGGGGCTGCCCGGGCATCCTCATGATCGATCCTCGGGTGGTCGAGACGCCGGACGGTGCGGAGGCCGTCCGCGCGGCCGTCGCCTCGCTGCACCGCTGGGTGGGCGTCGTGGTGATCATCGAGGACCCGCCGCCCGGTCGCCGCTCCCACACGGCGGTGCTGCTCGACCGGGCCATCGAGATCTTCCCCACCACCGCGAGCCCACTCGCGATCACCACGTACGACGACTGGCGGGCCGGGATCCACGGCCTGGTCGACCGGATGCGGCGCCGCTACCTGGAGGCGAGACCGGCCTATTCGCCGCCCGGACGGCCGATCAGCAAACCCCGGCTCTGGGACAACCAGCCCCCCGACGATGGAGTGGACACATGACCCGACGTGAGGGACAGGTCGTCACCTTCTACTCCTACAAGGGCGGCACCGGCCGGACGATGGCGCTGGCGAACGTCGCCTGGATCCTCGCCGCCAACGGCAAGCGGGTGCTCGCCGTCGACTGGGACCTGGAGTCCCCCGGCCTGTCGCGCTTCTTCGCGCCGTTCATCGACCGGGACGCGCTGGAGAGCACCGGCGGGGTGATCGACCTGATCCGCGAGTACGAGTGGGCGACCACCACCAAGCAGGACAAGGGCGACGACCGCTGGCACGAGCAGTACGCCCGCGTGCACAAGTACTCGTTCTCGCTGAACTGGTCCAACTTCCCCGGTGACGGCACGCTCGACTTCCTCGGCGCCGGCCAGCAGAACAACGACTACGCGGGTGCGCTCGCCGGGATGAACTGGGACGAGTTCTACGAGCGGCAGGGCGGCGGCTACTTCTTCGACGCGCTGCGCGCCGACATGAAACGCAACTACGACTACGTGCTCATCGACAGCCGCACCGGGTTCTCCGACGTCGCCGACATCTGCACCATCCAGCTGCCGGACGTGCTCGTCACCTGCTTCACCCTCAGCGAGCAGGGCATCACCGGCGCCGCAAAGGTGGCCCGGCTGGTCGAGCACCGGTACGGGTCGCGGCGGATCCGGGTGCTGCCGGTGCCGATGCGGATCGACCCGGCGGAGAAGGTCAAGGCGGACACCGGGCGGGCGGTGGCGCGGCAGCGCTTCAGCGGACTGCCCAGCGGCATGAGCGAGGCCGACCGGGACCGGTACTGGGCCCGGATGCAGGTGCCCTACCAGGCGTTCTACGCGTACGAGGAACTGCTCGCCACGTTCGCCGACCAGCCAGGCGTCAACGGGTCGCTGCTGTCCGCGTACGAGGCGCTGGCCCGGGAGATCACCCGGGGCGAGGTGGAGTCGCTGCCGCCGATGAGCAGCGCGGTACGCGAGCGGGTCAACGCCCGGTTCACCCGTACCTCCACATCGGTGGAGAGCGAGATCGTGCTCCGGCACGCCCCGTACGACCGGGTGTGGGCGGAGTGGATCGGGCACCTGCTCGTCTCGGCCGACGTCCGGGTGGCCGACCCGTGGTTCGCCGACGACGAGGCGCCCCGGACGGCCCGGGAACTGATTATCGTCTCCGAGGCCAACGCCACCGAGGAGGCGGTGCTCGCCGCGCCGGACCGCTCGCCCGACCAGGTACCGCTCGTCGTCTACGTGGCCGACGTGCGGCGCCTGGCGAACGTGCCGGCCGCGCACACCGTCTCGGTGGCCGGGCTGGAGGCCCGGACCGCCGCCGCGCGGATCCTGCGCCTGGTCGGCCGGGAGGGGGTGCCCGCCGATCTGGAACTGCCGACCGGTCCCCGGTTCCCCGGCCGGGACAACACGGTCTTCGAGGTACCGGGCCGCAACAAGCGCTTCACCGGCCGCGAGGCGGACCTGCGCGAGCTGCGGACGCTGCTGCGCAGCAGCCCGAAGGTGGTGCTCTCCGGCACCGGCCCGGTGGCGTTGCAGGGCATGGGCGGCATCGGCAAGAGCCAGCTCGCGCTGGAGTACGCCCACCGCTACCGCGCCGCGTACGACATGGTGTGGTGGATCGACGCCGACCAGGTGCCGTTCATCGAGTCGGCCATCGGCGACCTCGCGCCCTACCTGGGCGTGCCGTCGTCGGAGTCGAACCGGGAGAACGCCCGGCTGGTGCTCCAGGCGCTGCGCCGCACCGACCTCCGGTGGCTGATGATCATGGACAATGCGGACGAGATCGATGGCGTCCTGCCGTACGTGCCGGACGGCAAGGGCCACGTCCTGATCACGTCCCGGAACCTGCAGTGGGTCGAGCGGGCCACCACGGTCCAGGTCGACGTGTTCAAGCGCGCGGAGAGCATCCAGCACCTCACCGAGCGGGTGCCGAACATGCGCGTCGACCAGGCCGACCGGATCGCCGCGCTGCTCGGCGACCTGCCGATCGCTGTCACCGCCGCCGCGGCATGGCTGGCCGACACCGGCCACTCGGTCGACAGCTACCTCACCGAGATCGCCAAGTTCGGGCCGGGCGCGGTGATGGAGCCGAACAGCAACGTCTCGGTGGAGGCCACCTGGGAGCTGTCGCTCAACCACCTGCGGACCCGCAACCCGGCGGCCTACCGGGTGCTGCAACTCTGCTCGGTGTTCGCGCCGGAGATCTCCGCCGACCTGGTCTACAGCGACGAGTTCGCCGAGGCGCTCGTGCCGTTCCACCCGCAGGCCAAGGAACGGCTGGTCCGCCAGCAACTGGTGCAGCAGGCCAACCGGCTCGCGCTGGTCCGGGTCGACCTGCGGGCCGAGAGCCCGTCCGGCGGGGACCGGGGCCGCGGTGGGCTGGTGCTCATGCACCGCCTGCTCCAGCACGCCGTCCGGTCCCGGATGACCGAGGAGGAACTCGACGAGGCGCGCCGACAGGTCCACCTGGTGCTCGCCGCCGCCCGGCCCCAGGGCGAGGTGGACGACCCCGAGGGCTGGCCCCGGTTCCGGGTCATCTGGCCACACCTGGAGGCGTCGAAGGCGCCGCTGAGCCGCCGGGTCGAGGTACGGGCCCTGATGATCGACCGGGTTCGCTACCTCCAGTTGCGCGGCGACCTGGAGACCGGCCGGCGGCTCGGTGAGGAGGTCGCGCAGACCTGGGAGCAGATGCTCGCCGAGGAGACCGACGCGCGGGCGCGCGACGACCTGCGCCGGCAGTTGCTGCACCTGCAGTTCAACCTCGCAAACATCCTGTCCTACCTCGGGCAGTTCCAGAAGTCCCGAGCGCTGGACGAGGAGGTCCTCGCGGCGCAGCGGGAACTGCTCGGCGAGGACCACCCGCACACGTTGATGACGGCCGGCGGGCTGGCCCGCGACCTGCGAGGCATGGGCAAGTACAACGAGGCGCTGCGCCTGGACGAGATCACGTTCAACGCGTGGAAGCGCAACTTCACCGAGGAGCACCCGCGTACCCTGGCCGCGCTGAACAACCTCGCCACCACCCAGCGCCTGATGGGCGACTTCCGGGAGGCGCGCAAGAACGACGAGATGGTGCTGGCCGGGCGCCGCGCGATCCTCGGCGAGAACCACCCGGACGCGCTCGCCTCGTCCGCGTACATCGGCATCGACATGCGCGACGCGGGCGACTTCGAGCAGTCGGTCACCCGCCTGCGCAGCGTCCACCGGGATCTGCTGCACACGGCCGGTCCCGAACACCTCATCACGCTGCGGACGCAGACGAACCTGGCGGTGTCGCTGCGCGCGGCCGGGCACGCGGTCGAGGCGGGCAAGCTCCTCGAAGCCGCGTACGAGCTGCTGAACGAGCGGTTCGGGCCGGACAACCCGGAGACGCTGACCTGCCGGCTGAGCCTGTCGATCAACCTGCTCACCGTGGACCTGTTCCAGCGCGCCAGCCGCGAACTCACCGAGGTGCACCGCGTCTACCAGCGCAACCTCGGCCCGGCGCACCCGCTGACGCTGGTCTGCATGGTCAACCTCGCCATGGTGGCCCGCCGCGCCGGAGACTTCGCCGAGGCGCGGCAGCTCGCCGCCCGGTCCGCCGACGCGCTCGCCGGCGTGCTGGGCAGCGAACACCCGTACCCGCTCTCCGGCTGGATGAACCAGGGCATCTGCATCGCCGAACAGCCCGACCCGCCGGAAGGCCGGGAGGCCGCGGACCGGGAGGCGCTGAGTCTGCTGCGGCGCGCTCACGACGGCCTGGTCCGGACCCTCGGCCGCGAGCACACGAACACGCTGCGCTGCCGGGCGAATCTAGTGGTGATGCAGGAGCGAATGGAGAGCGGCCGGCGCGCGGAGCTGGAGGCGGTTACCCGCGAACTGACCTACCGGCTGGGCGAGAACCACCCGGCGGTCGAGGCCGTCCGGGAGAGCCGGTTGCAGCGGCGCATCATCGACCCGCATCCGATCTGACACCGGCCCGCTCCACCGGGTCGGCCAGCCAGGCGAGGATCTCCGGCAGCACCTCGACCGCGCCGAAGTGCGCGCTGCGCGGCTGGACGTGCAACTGCGCGCCGGGGATCTGCTCGGCCAGCCACCGGGTGTGGCTGGCCGGGGCGAAGTTGTCGTCGGCGCCGTGCCAGAGTCGGACCGGCATCCGGATGTCCGCGAGCGTGACGCCCCAGTCGGCGCGCAGCGCCAGCACGTCGTCGATCCAGCCGTCCGGGCCCTGGCGCAGCGCCTCGGCGTAGGCGTCGGTGAGCTGCCGGCGGATCGGCACCCCGGCCACCACCCGCCGGTCGGCCGCGGTCATCTGCTCGACCAGCAGCGCGAGCAGCGAGCCCGGGTCGTCCATCGTGCGCTCGGCCCGCAGCCGCAACTGCTCGGCGAGCACCGGCACAGCGCGCTCGGCGGCGCCGTAGTCCCGCACGTTGGCATCGGTCATGCCGCCGAACCAGTCCAGCCCGGCCGCGCCCGCCGGGGCGAGGCCGACCAGGACGGCGGTGCGCCGTACCCGCTCGGGCAGCAGCGCGGCGCAGGCCAGGGCGTGCGGGCCGCCGCCGGACCGGCCGACCACCGAGAACCCGTCCAGGCCCAGGTCGTCGGCGATGGCCGCGACGTCGGCGGCGGCGTCGGCGATGCGGCGGCCGGGCAGGCGGCTGGAGCCGCCGTAGCCCGGCCGGTCGTAGGAGATCAGGCGTACGCCGAGGCGGTGCAGCACGATCGAGCGGGGTCGTGGACCGTTGCGGCTGCCCGGCGTGCCGTGCATCAGGAACACCGGCCAGCCGCGTTCCGCCCCGGCGATGTCTACCGCCAGGCTTCTCCTTCCCGTTCGGACGATGTGCTCGCGATGCGAGGGCGAATGTGCCAATCGGGGCCTCCGAACGGGTGGTGGCGGTACGGGTGGCGCGGTCAGACCGCCTCGGCGGCCGGGATCTGGTCGGTCGGGTCGGTCGCTGCGAGGACGCGCAGCGTGTCGAGGGCGGACGCCAACGAGACCTCGGCCGGCGCCCGGTCGTGCGCCCGCAGGTAGTCCACGAGCAGCCGGCACAGGCTCGCCTCGTCGAGGAACTCGTCCGGCAGCCGGTGGGCGAGCAGCTCGGCCATCGTCCGGGGCGGAATCTTCCGCCAGGCCAGATCGCCGTACTCGGTCAACGCCATGAGCAGCCACAACGCGGTGCGGTTGTCGACCCGCGCGGCGGCGAACTGCTCGGCCATCTCGGCCGACACCACGCCGTCCTCCAGCGGCAGCTCCGCGAGCCGCCCCTCGATGTCGGCGAGCACCGCCCGCACCCGGGGCGCGTACCGCTGGGGCAGCCGGTCGAGCCCGTGCCGCAGGATGAGCGCGTGCAGCACCGCGTGGTCGTCGGTCGTGCCGAGCGAGTCGACCAGTTCCGGGAACTCGTCGATCAGGTACGGGCACGAGATGATCAGCTCCGGTGGCGCGGTCGGTGAGCTGGGCAACCGGCTCAGCGCCACCCGGGTCAGCCCGCACACCACCTCGCGGGGCAACTGCGCGCCGTCCTCGGCGAGGCACTCCAGCAGGACCGTCGCGCTGGTGCTGGACACCGCTTCGGGGAACTCGACGGCACGCGCCCACAGCCTCCGGTAGCTGCGCTCGTCGTACAGGATCAGCTGGTGCAGTGAGGGCACCGGCCAGCGGCGGGTGGCCAGCTCCACCAGGTCGGCGTGGAACCGGCCCGCCTCGAAGCTGGTCGGCGCCTGGCCGCGCCACGTCCGCGCGCCGGCCTGCAACTGGCTGTAGGTGGTGACGTCCCCGAGCAGCCGGGCCTCCTCGGCCGCCACGTTCACCTTCTCCCCCCGGCTCTCACGCTGCCGCTCGGCGACGATCCGGCCGTCGGCGTCGCGGCGCAGCCAGCTGATCATCGCGAGCTGGCCCTTCTCGTCCAGGCCCGCCCGCCACAGCCGCACCGTGGACACCCAGGTCTCCTCGTCCATCAGGTCGGTGTGGCGCACCCCGTCCGGTGACACGAGCGCGGCCAGCGCGACCAGGTTCGCGGTGTACGCGGCGAGCAGCCGCACCGGGTCGTACGGGGCGGGCCGGTAGCCGTCCACCCCGGCCAGGTTGGTCCGCTGCCGCGCCTCGGCCAGCAGGCCGGCGACGGTCTCCACGATCGCGTCCCGCTCCCGCGGGTGTCGGGAGGCGAGTTCCCGCGCGAAGCCGACCACCGCCTCCCGCTTGACCAGCGGCTGGTGCGAGAGCAGCGCCCGGAACTGGCCGGTGTCGAGCTGGTAGCCGAACCCGGCCGGGCTGCGGGTGTGCCGCCGCAGCTCGGCCAGGCTCCGCAGCGCACCGATGACGTACTCGGCGATCAGGAAGTCGCCGATTGTGGTGTGCAGGAACTCGTACGTGCGCCGGGCGTCCTCGCCCTGCACGTCGTCCGGGCCGTACACGACGAAGAAGGCGGCGGTGACCAGTTGCTCCGGGCCGAGCACGTCGCCGAGTTCGAACCGGGAGCCGTCGCCGGCCCCGGGCCCGAAACAGCCGAGGTCGGCGCGGAGCGCGGCCCGGTTCACGAGTTCCCGGTTGCGGTTGAACATGGCGAACGCGGTGATCGCCAGGTCACGCCGCAGCTGGTGCTCGCGGGCCTCCCGTTCGTGGGGCGGGAGGGCGGTCGGCGACTTCTCGCTCACCTGCCGCCTGATGAACGCGGTGAGCAGGCCGGTGAACAGGTCGGACGGGGAGATGGCGGCGCCGGGACGGCGGTCGGCCCAGTGCTCGTTGTAGTAGATCGCGAGCAGCGTGAGCAGCAGCGGCTGGCGGGCCAGCTCACCGTGCGACAGCAGCTCGCGGGCGGCGAGCCGCCGGTAGCCGGGCCGGTCCTCGTTGGCCGCGTTGACGGCGGCCAACCACGCCGTCACCTGGGCGTCGGTCAGGTCTTCCAGCCGCACCAGCACGGTGCCCTGGGGCACGCTGGCGCGGTCCATCACCAGGATCCGGGACGTGATGATCGGGATGACGGAGTAGCCCAGGTCCCACTGGGCCTCCTGGAACTCGGCCACCCGGTCGATGTACTGGGAGTGGGCGGTGCCGGTGACCTGGACGAGTTCGTCGAACCCGTCGAAGATCACCACGACCGTGGTGTTCTCGGTGGCCCGGCGCAGGTCCGCCCAGCGGATGCGCTCGTCCATCACCTGCTCGATCGCGGCCTCGATCTGTTCCGTCGGCGACGTGTCCCCGGACATCCGGCGCAGCGGCACCACGATCGCGGTGAACCGGCTCGCCGGCAGCCGGGCCGCGATGACCCGGGTCAGCAACGTCTTGCCGGCACCCGGCTGGCCGAGGAGCAGCAGCGGACGGTGCAGGCTCGCCGGATCGGTCAGGTACTCGGAGAGGAAACCGACCAGGTCACCCCGGCGCGGCTGGTCGTCCCACCAGCGCTCCCGCTCCGGCGACGTGTGCTTGCCGTATTCGGCGGCCCGGAAGTCCGGGCTGATGAATCCTTCCTCCACGGTGGGCAGACGCAGGTGGAAGTCGACGTCCTTGATCCGTAGCAGCGGCTGCCGGAACACCGCGGCCAGCGAGCCGGTGAGCCGGTCGAGGGACTCGCGGAGCAGGTCGGGGCGGTCGGCCGGAACCGGGCCGGACAGCTCGGCGAGATTGCGGTACAGCTGCGCCAGCGCGTCCAGCCGGGCCGAGACCTCGGTGCTCAGGTTCCGGTTGTCGATCAGGTTGTGCTCGATCGCCTGCCGGAGCATCCGGAACCCGAACTCGGGGAGGTCCGCGGCGAGGCGGTCGAAACGGTCCTCGTAGTGCCACATGGCGCGGCCCACCACCCGGGACCGCAGCGACGTGAGGTCGAGCCCGCGCCGCACCGACGGCCAGGCGGCGAGGCCCTCGCAGAACGCGATGGTGGCGTCGTGGAGCTTGACGTAGGCGGCCTCGACGTCGCGGCGGGCGTCGTCCATGCCGTGGACCGAGGACGGCAGCGGGAAGTGTCCGCCGTCGATCTCCTTCGGCAGCGTGTGCTGGCGACGGTCGGCCGCCGCCAAGCCCACCTTCTCCGCGTCGGTCAGCTCCAGCCGGTCGAAACCCGGCCCGACCTCGTCCCGGAAACCGTCGAAGAACGCGGAGAGCGCCAGCACGGTATGGCTGGCCTCCAGCAGCTTGTAATACGATTTCCCGCCGGTTGTGCGGATGCGGCCGGCCTGGTTTCCGGTGGCGTCGCGGACGAGTTGCATGAGCGCGTTCTTCGGGCCGAGCAGAGCGAGCGCCGCGCCCTGGGTGAGCGCCCCGGCACCGAGGATCCCCGCGCTGACGACCTTGTCGGTCTCGGTGATGCGCGTGCTGCCCGGGGCCAGCAGCCGTAACGCATCTCGATAGCTGAGGCTCGAACGGCGCGGCATGCCGCCCCTTCCGCTGCTGGCGATCGGGATTCTTCAAGGATAGAAACTTCAGTGACGGAAAGCTATCGATTCCTCACCGGGCGGCTGCTTTGCGACGACTTTTCCATTCATTCATCTCATTCATCTGCTAAATGCGGCCAAGGCCTCCGACCCCTATAGTCGGCGGGTGGACGACACACGGGTGCGGCAGGCGTACGGGGCGGTCGCGGAGCTCTACATCGAACTGTTCGGCAGCACCGCCCATGTGCACCCGGACGACCTCGCCCTCATCGGGCGGCACCTGGGCGGCCGGACCGGCCCGGTGCTCGACCTGGGGTGCGGACCGGGTCACCTCACCGACCACCTGCGGTCGCTGGGCGTCGACGCCACCGGGATCGACATGGTTCCCGAGTTCGTCGCGCACGCGCGGGCGACCCACCCGGACGGCGCGTACCGGCTCGGGTCGCTGGACGACCTCGCCGTCCCCGACCACTCCGTCGACGGCATCCTCGCCTGGTACTCGCTGATCCACCTCCCGCCCTCGGATCTCGACGGCGTGCTGGCGGGGTTCCGGCGCGCGATAGTGCCGGACGGACCGCTCGTGGTCGGCATCTTCATCGGCGACGAGGTGAGCGCCTTCGACCACAAGGTCGCGACCGCGTACCGCTGGCCGGTGGACGAGTTCTCCGCGCGCCTGCGGCGGGCCGGGTTCGCCGAGGTCGAGCGCCTGCCGCGCCTCGAGGACACTCACCGCCCGCACGCCGCCGTCGCGGCCGTCGCATCCGGCGCCTGAGCGCGCGCCGTCGTCAGCGCCGGAAAATGGGCGCGAAGGTCTGCCGTCCGCCGTGCCAGGATCGGCGTTCGGAGTTCGACGGCCGGAAGGACACCATGCCCGCGTACGTGATCGCCCATCTCCAGGACGCCGCCCCGCACCCGGACATCGCCGAGTACATCGAACGTCTCCCCGGCACCCTCGCCCCGTACGGCGGACGGTTCCTCGTGCACGCCACGCCGCACGAGGTGAAGGAGGGCACCTGGCCCGGCGCGGTCGTGATGCTCGGCTTCCCGGGCATCGCCGAGGCGCGCGCGTGGTGGGACTCGCCCGCCTACCAGGAGATCGCGCCGCTGCGCTCGCGGCACATCGAGGGCGACATCATCCTGGTCGAGGGTGTCCCCGAGGACTACTCGCCGACCGGCATCGTGCAGGCGATCCGGGCGGCGCTGCCCTGAGCCGGGCCGACCGGCGCGCCCGGGACCTCGGGATCGTCGTCGGAGCGCTACCCACCGGACGCCACAACGCGATCACCGACGTCCCTGGCGTCCTGGTCGGTCACACCACTGTGGATGACGGCGGCGACCTGCACACCGGCGTCACAGCTGTCGTGCCGAGCGGGCTCGGCCCCGGGCGGTGGACGCTGCCGGCGGCGGTGTTCTCCGGCAACGGGCACGGGAAGCTCGTCGGCTCGACGCAGGTGGACGAACTCGGCGTACTGGAATCCCCTGTGGTCCTGACCGCGACGCTGTCGGTGTTCCGGGCGGCGGACGCGCTGCTCAGCTGGTCGATGGAGCGCCGGCCGGACGGGGTGTCGTTCAACCCCCTGGTCGGCGAGACGAACGACGGGCACCTGTCGGACATCCGCCGCCGCCCGATCACCGAGGCCCACGTCCTGGCCGCCGTCGATCAGGCATCCGGCGGGCCGCCCGCCGAGGGCTGCGTCGGCGCCGGCGCGGGCACCACCGCACTTGGCTTCAAGGCCGGCATCGGTACGTCGTCCCGGACCGTGCGGACCGCCGGCCGTACGGGGACTGTCGGCGCCCTGGTCCAGTCGAACTTCGGCGGCCTCCTCACAGTGCTCGGCGTGCCGATGCCGGCAGGCGAACTGGTCCCCGCCGCCGACCGGACCGAGCCCCCCGGCAACTCGTGCATGATCGTGGTGGCCACCGACGTACCCCTGGACGCCCGGCAGCTCGGGCGGCTCGCCCGCCGGGCGGTCTTCGCCATGGCCCGGGTCGGCGCGTCCTTCAGCAGCACCAGCGGTGACTACGCGATCGCGTTCAGCACTTCCGACCAGCCGCCGATTCCGGACGGGGAGATCGATCCGGTGTTCGCCGCAGTCTTGGACGCGGTCGAGGAGGCGCTGCTGAACTCGCTGTTCACTGCGGTCACCACCACCGGCGTGGGCGGCCGTACCAGTCACGCGGTCCCGCACCGGGCGGTGATCGAGCGGCTGACGGCGGCCGGGCGGCTGATTCCGGAATCGCCGTCGGAAACGCGCTGATTGCTCGCAGCTCGGCCCGGCCCGTCCAGCCGCGGCGGCTACGGTTGACGCTGCCGGAGGGTCCGGCCGAGGAGGCGTCGAACTGGCCGTGGACGGCTATGGCGTGCAGGTCACGCTCGTGTTCGTGTTGGTGTTGGTGAACGCGGTGTTCGCGGGCAGCGAGATGGCGTTGGTGTCTCTGCGGGAGAGCCAACTGCAGCGCCTGGAACGGACCTCCCGGGGCGGCCGGGTGCTGGCGAAGCTGGCGCGGGACCCGAACCGGTTCCTGGCCACCATTCAGATCGGCATCACGCTGGCCGGCTTCCTCGCCTCGGCCGCCGCAGCGGTGTCCCTCGCGGTGCCGCTGGTGGGCCCGCTGGGATTCCTCGGGTCGGCAGCCGAGCCGGTCTCGGTCGTCGTCGTCACGATCATCCTGACCTTCGTCACGCTGGTGCTCGGTGAGCTGGCGCCGAAGCGGATCGCGATGCAGCGCGCCGAGGGCTGGGCGCTGCTGGTGGCCCGCCCGATCGACGCGCTGTCGACGTTCTCCCGCCCTGCGGTGTGGCTCCTGAGCAGGTCGAGCGACGCCGTCGTACGCCTGGCCGGCGGCGACTCCCGGGCCCGCCGGGAGGAGGTCACCACCGAGGAGCTGCGGGACATGGTCGCCACGCAGCGCAACCTCACCCCCGAACACCGGATGATCATCTCGGGGGCGTTCGAGGTGGCCGAGCGGATCCTGCGGGAGATCCTCGTCCCGCGCCGCGACGTCGTCACCCTGTCGGCGGAGCTGTCCGCGCCGCAGGCGCTGCGCGAGCTGGGCAAGTCGGGACAGACACGCGCTCCGGTCGTGGGCCGCGGCGGCCTGGACGACACCGTCGGCGTGGTGCACATGCGGGACCTGCTCGACCGGGAAGGGCCGGTCGCCGACCACGCCAGCCCGCCGGTGTACCTGCCGGAGACGCTGAAGGTGACCGAGGCGATCCGGGAGCTGCGCGCCCAACGGCAGCAGTTCGCGCTCGTTGTCGACGAGACCGACCGGGACGTGCAGGCTGTCGTACGGGAGGCGGACGGCGCGCTGCTGATGCCCGGCGGGTTCCCGCTGCACGACCTGGTCGACGTGGGCATCGACTTGGACGAGGCCACGCTGGAGGCCGGGGACTACACCACGGTGGCCGGCCTGGTTCTGGCGCATCTCGGCCACATCCCGAAGGCCCCCGGCGAGACGATCGAGCTGCCCGGCCTGACCGCCGAGGTGGCGGAGGTCACGGGCCGGGCCATCACCCGTGTACGCCTGCGAACGACGCCGAAGCGCGACGAGCCGGGCTCCTGAGTCCGGCCGTACTCGTCAGCCCGGCTCGGTGTCGAAGGTCCGGCGGGCCTGCTCGATCTGGGGCAGGTGCGCGTCGGCCCAGTCGAGCAGGACGTCGATCGGGGCACGCAGGGTCTTGCCCAGCCGGGTGATCCGGTACTCGACCGCGACCGGACGGGTCGCCAACACGTGGCGTTCGACGATGCCGTTGCGTTCGAGCCGCCGCAGCGTCGCCGTGAGCGACTTCTGCGTCACCGCCGGGATCGCGCGGCGCAGCTCGTTGAAGCGGCACGGCCGCTCGCACAGCTCGTTGAGGACGCTCAGCGACCACTTGTCGAGCACCTGATCGAGCAGCTCGCGGTGGGGCGCGTCGATGCGCAGCTCGTCGGCGCGAGCGCCTGCGGTATCGCCCATGAAACCAGGTCTCCTTGAAGTGTCCTCCGTCAACTAGGTATCAATGGTAAACCACCTAGGTTTCGATGGAGGAGAAACGATGTCCGTCACCCGCTTCAGCCCCGCCGGCCTTCAGCCGCACACGCCGTACCACCACGTGGCGGTGGGCACCGGCACCCGCCACATCCACGTCAGCGGTCAGGTCGCTCGATCCGGCGACGGCACCCCCGTCGCACCCGGGGACCTGGCCGGGCAGGTCGCGCAGGTGCTGCGCAACACCGGGCGCGCCCTCTCGGGCGCCGACGCCTCGTTCCAGGACGTGGTCCGGCTGACCTTCTACGTCACCGACTGGACGCCGGACAAGATCGGGCCGTTCATGGCCGGAGTCGAGTCGGTCGCCGAGGAGCTCGGACTGCCGCAGCCGCTTCCGCCGGCGTCGCTGATCGGCGTCGAGTCCCTCTTCGAGCCCGACGTGCTCGTGGAGCTGGAGGCGACCGCGATCGCACAGTGAACGCCGTCGCGCTCGACGCAGTCCGACCGTGCTGGTCTAGGGCTCGAGCGTGGCGGGCATGTTGAAGGCGGCGATGTGACGGGCACCGATGAAGGCGTTGCTCTCCACGATCTTCCCGTTCTCGATCCGGAGTACGTCGACGACCAACGCCTCGTAGTGCGGGCTGCCGGGCCGGCGGAGATAGTTGATCAGTGCCGGGCGCCCGTTGGCCGAGGTGGGGAACGTACGCCAGTCGAGCGGTCGGCCGAGGAACTCCGCGGCCGCGTCGATCCCGACGACCGGCGGCTCGGGTGGCATCGTGATCCGTACGTCGTCGGCGAGCAGTGCCCGGAACGTCTCCGGGTCCTTCGCGTTGGCGTAGCGGCGCAGGATCTCTTCGTCCTCACTGGTGAGCTGCGGGCGGCGCCAGTCCTTCGGGTCCGACGGAACGCGCCGCCGCAGGGTGTGGCGGGCCCGCTGGAGGAGGCTGTTGACGGCCGCTACGGCGGTGTCGAGCGCGGCGGCGATCTCCTGCGGCGTCCAGCCGTAGACGTCGCGCAGCACGAAGGCCGCCCGCTGCCGCGGCGGCAGGTACATGAGCGCTGCGATCACTGCCAGCTCGACGGTCTCCCGGGCGGCGAGACCGGTCTGCGGATCGTCGGCTAGCAGGGCGTCGGGATAGGGCCCGAGCTCGGTGGACCACTCCAGCGGATCGCCGTACGGCACCGTCCGGTGACCTGCCGCCTTGCGGCTGTCGAGGAAGACGTTCGTGGCGATCCGGTACAACCAGGTCCGCGCCGACGCCCGGCCCTCGAAGCGGTCGCGAGCCCGCCAGGCACGCAGGTAGGTCTCCTGCACCAGGTCGTCCGCGTCGGTGACGTTCCCGGCGAGGCGGTAGCAGTGGACGTGTAGCTCACGCCGGTGCTCGTCGAAGGCGCGCTGCAGCCAGACCGCCTGCTCATCGGGCGAGTCGGACATGTGATTTCCCCGGGGCTGTCTGGTCTTCACAACCGTACTGACGAACGCGGACCCCATCCGTCATCGGTCACCGATGACGATCGCCGACTCGGTCGTCTGTACCTGTGACCGATCCCCACTCCACGAAGGAGACAGCCATGACGGCAACCCCCGCGTCCAGCGCCGCCGCGCCCCCGGTCGTCGACCGGGAGACCTGGCTGCGCGAGCGCGACGAACTGCTGGTCCGGGAGAAGGCCCATACCCGCGAGGGAGACGTGATCGCAGCCGCTCGTCGTCAGCTGCCGATGACCTTGATGCCGGCGGTGACGGTGCGGGGCCCTGGCGGGGACACCCCGCTGGTGGAGGTGTTCGAGGGCCGCCGGATGCTCATCGCCTACTTCCACATGTGGCACGACGGCAGACCGCACGAGCATCAGTGTGAGGGGTGCACCTTCTCGACCTGTCACATGCAGACGCTGGACTACCTGCACGCCCGGGACGTCACCTACGCCGTGTTCTGCGAGGGTCCCTACGACGAAAGTGCGCCGTTCGCGGAGTTCATGGGCTACAGGTTCCCCTGGTATTCGGCGAAAGACTCCGACCCGGCTCTGGCCGACGGTCGCGGCTTCGGGTTCATCGCGTGCTACCTGCGCGACGGCGACAAGGTCTACGAGACCTACTGGACCACCGGGCGGGGCGTGGAGGCGTTGACGACCACCTACCACGCCCTCGACCTCACGGTGTACGGCCGGCAGGAGAACTGGGAAAACTCGCCTGAAGGCTGGCCGCGGGTCACCGGGCACCCGTGGCGTCTCGACGGCCGCCCCACCGCGCAATGGTCACGCCCCGGCGTCGCACCGCGATGACGTCCTGATGATCGAGGGAGTACCAGGCCGGGATGCCCCTACGGTCCAGGGTCAGTTGGAGTTGACCGTAGGGGCACCGGGATCAGCCTGCGGTGCAGGAACGGATCTGGGGTCTGGCGCCGCTGTTGCCGTTCATCATCGTGGTGAAGCCGAAGGTGTTGCCGCTGCCGTTGGACCGCATCGTCATCACGTAACCGGTGCTGTCCCAACTGGGGGAGCCGTTCCAGGTGGTGGAGACCCGCTGCGGCGGGGTCAGAGCCACGACCACCGTCCAGTTGCTGGCCCCCTGAACCGTCACCGAGGTGTTGTACCGGTCACCCCAGACGTTGGGAGTCGTCGCCGTCGCTGTGCACCCGCCGCTGGGAGGCGGAGTGGTGGGCGGCGGAGTCGTCGGCGTGCCGGTCGGCGGCGGAGTGGTCGGCGGCGGAGTTCCGTCCGGGGCCACCGCTCGGCCGGTGCTCGGCGAGATCATTCCCGGACAGAGGTTACGGCTGCTCAGGTTGGCCATGATCTGCGGAATCGCGTCGCGGGTGTTCTGAATGCCGTCGTGCATCAGGATCACCTGGCCGTCCTGAAGGCGGCTGGCGTTGGAGACGATCTGACTGACGCTGGCGCCGTTCCAGTCCTGGGAGTCGACGTCCCAGATCACCTGGCGCAGGCCGAGCGACGAGGCGACCGACTGGAGGGTCGAGTTGGTCTCCCCGTAGGGCGGCCGGAACAGCTGCGGCCGGACGCCTGTCGCCGACTGGATAGCCGAGTTGGTCTGGGCGAGGTCCGACTGCATCTGGCTCTGGCTCATCGAGGTCATGTGCGCGTGGTTCCAACTGTGGTTGGCCACCCACATGCCCGCGTCGACCTGGGCGCGCGCGGCGGACTGGTTGCTCTGCACGTTCTGCCCGACGTTGAACATGGTCGCCCGTACGTTGTTCGCGCGCAGCACGGACAACAGTGCGCTGGTGCTGCCGGTCGGCCCGTCGTCGAAGGTGAGGCCGACGTACCCGTTGCAGGTGGCGGCGCTGGACGGAGTGGCGGCGACCGCGAGACCGGCGGCGCTCAGCGCCACAGTGGAGGCGAGCACTGCCAACCGGACGGTGAGACGCGATGTTCGGGGGGCGGACGGGCGGCGGGAGCCGCTGATGCTGGCGTACATGCGCAGGTCCTCCTTGGGACGGGTGACACCTGACGACGCATGGCTTCAATCGACACAGGCTGATGTCGCCGTGTTCGGAGTATTGCAACGGCGTTTCGAACGCGTCAATGATTTTCCGGAAGTTTTCCGGAAGCGCCAGGGCGTGCGGGTTCGAGGCCCGCACGCCCTGGCGGTCAGGGGATGGCGTCAGTGTTCCCCGGCGTCAGCGCAGGAACTTGAGGAGCATCGTGGTGAGCTCCTGCGGTCGTTCCTCGGTGAGCCAGTGACCGGTGTCAGTCATGACCTGAGTCTCGACATTGGCGGCATAGCCCTGCCACTGAGTGCCCACGGCGCTGCTGAGGGCTTCTTCGCCTCCGACGGCCAGGATGGGCATCTGGAGCAGCCCCGCCTTGCGGAACTTCTCGTTCTGGGCAATGTCCGTGTGGAGGCTTGGTACATGTTCATCCACGCCTTGAACCGGCCGGGCTCGCGGAGGTACTGGGCGTAGAACTCGTAGTCGCGGTCGTCAAAAGCCCCGTCCACCGCCAGGTACTGCTCGACGAACCCCTTGACCAGGTCGCGCTCGTGTCCACGGACCAGGTCCTGAGCGAAGTCCTTCTGGAAGAACCCGAGGTGCCACGTCGACAGGTCACCCTCCGCGGGGAAGGCCGGGAAGGTGTAGAGGGACCGGTCGGGGATGGACCCTTCCATCACCACCATTCGACTGACCTCGTTGGGCCACATTGCGGCGTACGGGTAGGCGATCCATGCGCCGATGTCGTGGGTGACGATCTGGACGCCCCTGTTGAGCTTGAGCCGGGTGAGCAGCTTGTGCACGTCGTCGGCCAACTGGGCCGTGTCGTAGCCCTGCTCCGGGACGGAGGAGTCACCGGTCCCGCGCAGGTCGACCGCGATCACGGTGTGGTCCTTGGCGAGTGCCTTGAGCTGCGGCTCCCACTCGGCGGAGGTTTGCGGGAAGCCGTGCAGCAGCACCACCGGTGAGCCGCTGCCACCGCGGAGGTAGTGCATCCGGAAGTCGTTCACCTGCGCGTACTCCGACCGGAAGCCGTCCGGCAGCCGGTAGGGCAAATTAGCGGTGGCGCCTTGCGCGACTGCCGACTCCGGCCGCAGGTCCACGTCCGCGTTCGTGGAGACCAGTCCGGGCCCGGTCAGAATGGGCTAGTGGCTCGTGCGGCTCAGCGAGGTGAGCAGGAGGCCGCCGGCGAAGACTGCGGTGGCGCCCGCGATCAAGGGAGCGGTGGCCGACTGCCGGTCCACGAGAACTCCGCCGGCGGCCGCCCCCGTGGCGATGGCGCGATTACATACGGACACGATGACGCCGCTGACCTGCTCGATCCGGTCACACTGACGGCCTGCCCCGCCGCGCCGGTGGAAACGTTCAGGCCGTCGGCGATATCCGGAAGCAGGCTTGCGGGCAGGAATTCGGCGATGATGAACGCGAAGATGCCGAGGCTGAGAGAGCCGACGCATCGTTCGATGCCATGTGACGGGTGGTCGTGTGATGCCCTTCAAGGCTGTGCGCCGCCCTTTGGGGACGACTGGGAGTGGCCGACCGGCTCAGTGGTTGAGGGCGGCCATGTTGGCTTGGTCGTAGCGGTCGCCGCTGGCCGGTGTCAGGTTCTGCAGTCGGGTGATCTGGTTGTCGGTGAGGGTGATGCGGTCGGCGGCGGCGTTTTCCTCGAGCCGGTCGATGCGTGTGGTGCCCGGGATGGGGGCGATGTCGTCGCCCTGGGCGAGCAGCCAGGCGAGGGCGACCTGCGCGGGCGTGGCCTCGGCCTCGGCGGCGACGGCGCGGACCTCGTCGACGATGCGCATGTTGCGTTCGAGGTTGCCGCCGGCGAAGCGGGGGTTGGTACGACGCCAGTCGTCGGCGTCGAGGTCGTCCAGGGTGCGGATGCCGCCGGTGAGGAACCCGCGGCCCAGCGGGGCGTACGGGACGAAACCCACGCCCAGCTCGCGCAGGACCGGCAGCACCTCGGCCTCGGGGTCGCGGACCCACAGCGAGTACTCGGACTGCACCGCGGCGATCGGGTGAACGGCATGCGCCCGCCGGATCGTCGCGGGGCCGGCCTCCGACAGTCCGATGTGACGGATCTTGCCCTCGGCCACCAGCTCCGCCAGCGCGGCGACGGTCTCCTCGATCGGCGTGACCCCATCGCCCCGGTGCTGGTAACAGAGGTCCAGGTGGTCGGTGCCGAGGCGGCGCAGCGATCCCTCCACTGCGAGCCGGACGTTGGCCGGGGTGCTGTCGTTGCCCGGGCGGCCGGTGTGCGAGAGGTGACCGAATTTGGTCGCGAGCACCACCTCGTCCCGGCGTCCCTTGATGGCGCGGCCGACCAGTTCCTCGTTGACGTAAGGGCCGTACGCCTCGGCGGTGTCGATGTGCGTCACGCCGAGGTCCAGGGCCCGCTGGATGGTGCGGATGGACTGGTCGTCGCGCTGGCCGGCGCCGGTGTAGAAGGCCGACATGCCCATGGCGCCCAGACCGATGCGGGAGGTTTCCAGTCCGCCGAGAGAAGTGGTTCTCATCGTGGTGTTCCTCTTCCGATAGTAGGTCCGACCGATTTAAGTTCCGATCGGTACAGAACGCTAGCACATCTGGACCGACCGGGAGTAAAGTCGGCTGTGGGGAGCGAAACAGTGGGCCAACGGCGGCCCGCCGGCCCTGCCGACCCCGAAGCGAGGAGGATGCCGTCATGAGTGGATCCCAGAGCACCGCGTTCGGCCGCCCCCGGGAGTTCGACATCGACGAGGCACTGGAGCGGGCCATGCAGGTGTTCTGGGCGCGGGGGTACGACGGCACCAGCCTCACGGACCTGACCAGCGCGATGGGGATCACCAAGTCGAGCATGTACGCCGCCTTCGGCAACAAGGAGCAGCTCTTCCGCAAGGCCGTACAGCGCTACGCCGAAGGGCCGGCCTCCTACGTGACCCGCGCCCTGCGGGAGCCCACCGCCCGCGCGGTGGCCGAGACATTCCTGCGGGGAGCCGTCCGCACGACGACGTCGCCCGGCCGCCCCACGGGATGCCTGTCCGTGCAGGGTGCGCTGGCGCTGAGCGAACAGAGCCGCCCCGCGCACGACGTACTGGTCAGCTGGCGCGTCGACGCCGGCGAGCAGCTCGAGGCGCGCTTCCGGCGCGCCGTCGAGGAGGGCGACCTCCCGCGCCACGCCGACCCGGGACGCCTCGCCCGATACGTCATGACGACGGGATTCGGCATCGCCGTCCAGGCCGCGAACGGCCTCGGGCCCGACACGCTCGACGAGATCGTCGACACGGCACTGCTCGCCTGGCCGACGTGACCACCCCGCGACTCGCTTGACGGCTGCGATCGCGAGCGTTCATCGAGCCACGCCGAACTTCTGTACCGATCAGACCACAGTTGGCTCGCTGCCGACTCGGCGCAAGCACGCGAAAGGGCGACGAAACATGATGGGGAAACCCGGGAGACGCCCGCTCGGCGTCGGGATCGTCGGGCTCAGCACGTCGGGCGGATGGGCGGCCGGGGCCCACCTGCCCGCGTTGTCGGCAGTCGACGGCATGGAGCTCACCGCCCTGGCGACGAGTTCCCCCGCGTCGGCCGCTGCTGCCGGCGCCGCGTTCGGGGTTCCCGGCTACGCCTCGGTCGACCAACTCGTGAAGGACGAGAACGTCGACGTTGTGGTCGTCGCGGTCAAGGTGCCCCACCACCGCGAGCTGGTGTTGCCCGCGCTACGGGCGGGAGTGCCGGTCCTCAGCGAATGGCCCTTCGCCATCGACCTGGCCGAAGCCGAGGAGATGGAAGGCGCCGCCCGCGACACGCGTACCTTCATCGGGCTTCATGGGCGCTCCTCGCCCACCTTCCGCTGGCTGGCCGGCCTCGTCGCCGACGGGTACGTCGGGAACGTGCTGTCCGCGACGGTGCTGGCCTCATCGGTCGAGTGGGGCAACCCGGTCTCCGAGCGCATGCGGTACACCCTCGATCGCACGCTCGGCGCCACGATGCTCACCATTGCGTTCGGAAATGCCATCGACACAGTGTCGATGATCGTCGGCGAGTTGCAGGACGTGGTCGCCTCGACCGCGACCCGGCGCCCGACCGTTGCGCTCGGCCGCACCGGACGGACGGTCCCGATGACCGCCGAGGACCAGATCGCCGTCTCCGGCCGGCTGTCCGACGGAGCGATCCTCTCCGTCCATCATCGTGGAGCGACTCTGTCCGGACCCTGGTTCTCCCTGCTCATCGACGGTACCGAGGGAACTCTCGAAATCACCTCCGCGAGCGGATATCCCCACCTCGGGCCCGTTACGGTGCGCGGCGCACGAGGCCGCGCCCCACTGTCGCCGTTGACACTGCCCGATGGCCACGACGAATACCCCCACCTGGCCGGAACACCGATCCACAACCTGGCGCACACATACGCGGCGATCCGGAGCGATCTCATCAACGGCACTACGACCACCCCGAACTTCTCCCACGCCGTCACACGTCACCGGCTGCTGGACGCGATCATTCGATCGTCCGCCGAGGGACGACGCGTGCAACTCGCGGAACTCTGACAGCGGAAGTTCTGGGCGGGGCGAGGTCTTCGCTCGTAGGCGTCACAGGCATGGCTGGACAGAAAGAAGCCCCCTAGCGGCCGTGGGCCTGCTAGGGGGCTGTCTGTGCGCCCGAAGGGACTCGAACCCCTAACCTTCTGATCCGTAGTCAGATGCTCTATCCGTTGAGCTACGGGCGCTTGTGCTCGGCCAGTCTACACAACCGGCTTTCGCGCGGAGACTCCGGGATTCGAACCCGGGAGGGGCTTTAAGACCCCAACCGCATTAGCAGTGCGGCGCCATAGACCAGACTAGGCGAAGTCTCCCTGGTGGCCCTGAGGTCACCGCGCCCGAGGATACAGGCCCGGACCCGCCCGGGGCAAAGCGACTATCGGTACGGCCCCTGCGACGGTGTTTTCGCCGTGTGCCAGATCACGCCCACGGCTACGCTCCCTCGATATGCAGGAGCAGCCGCCGAGCGATCCGCCCCGTCGCGAGCCCGCCGCGAAGGCCCGGCGGACCCGCTCCCCCCGACCCACGTTCAGCCCGCCGCCCACGCCGGAGCCTCCCGCCGGGAGCGCGACGAGCGACACACCGCCGCCCCGGCGTCCGCGCCGGGCCGCGCCGACCGTCGTCTTCCAGCCGCCGACGGCGGCCGACGTCGCAGCGCCGGCACCGCGACCACGCCCGGCCGCCGAGGCTCCGACACACGATCCGGGTACGCCTGCCGCCGCGCAGCCCGACCCCGTGCCCGCCGAGGCCGGCGCAAGCACGCCTCCGGACAAGCCGGCCGCGCGAGCACGCCGTCCGGCCGAGGAGCCGGCGCCCCCCGAGCCGCCGAGCGCGGACGAGACGCCGAAGCGGACCCGCCGTGCACCCGCCGCCAAGAAGGCGACCCCGAAGAAGGCCGCCCCAATTGGGGCCGCTCCCGCGGCCAAGAAGGCCGCCCGGAAGGCGACCCTTCCGAAGCAGGTGACCCCCGAGGCACCGGCCGAGCCGGAAGCCGTCGCGTCGGGGCAGGAGCCCGGCGGGACCGAGGCGGTCACGGCGCAGAAGGCCGGACCGACGCCAGCGGGAAGAACTCGCCGAACCACCAAGAGCGCCAAGACCCCCACCGCCACGACAGCCGTGGCGGCCGCGCCCGAAGCGGCCAGCCCGGCCCCGGCCACCACCGCCACCCCGGCACCAGAGCCGGCGGCATCAGCAGCCGAGCCCGCAGCCGCAGCCGCAGCCGCAGCCGCAGCCGCAGCCGACGATCAGGCCCTGACCGTCGAACAAACCGCAGCCGGCGAGAGCCGGGAGACCGAACCGCCCGCCCTGGACACGCCGGACGAAGCGCAGCCGCACGACAACACCGAGACCCGCCCGGCCACCGTCGACGTCCAGCACGCTGCGCGTACCCAGGTGGAGAGCTGGCGCACGGTGGGGCCGAAGCTGCGCGACCACCCCGGGTTCGCGCCGGAGCTGCTGGCTCTCGCGGCGGTGGACGCGCTCGGGCCGCGCGCCCGGGACTGGGTGGCGCAGGTCCGGCGGGCCTGCCCGGAGGCGGACGCCGACGGGGTCGCCCGGCTGGCGACGCGGCGGTTCGTCCGGATGGCCGGTACGGGTGGGGCGCTGGCGGCCGGGGCCGGAATGTTCGCGCCGGTCGCGGAGCTGGCCGCAGTGCTCTGGACGCAGGCGAACCTGGTGCTGCACCTGGCTGCGGCGTACGGTCGGGATCCGGCGCATCCGGATCGGGCGGCCGAGCTGCTGGTGCTGACGTTGGTGCACCCGGACGACGGGACCGCGCGGGCGGCGCTGGCGGCGGCCGGCGCGGCCGACGTGCCGGCGGACGGGCCGTGGGGGCGGGTGGCGGAGGCGGCCTGGCGGCTGGCCACGCCGGTGGCGGCGCAGGCCGGCGGGTGGCTCGGGCTGCGGCTGGCCGCCCGGTTCCTGCCGGGCGCGGCGGCGTTGGCGGCCGCGACCGGCGGTACGGCGGCGGCCGAGCGGGTGGCCGCGCGGGCGATCGCCCGGTATCGGCCCGGCCGCACCTGATCGACGCGCGTTCGGCGAGGTGGCGGGGTCCGTCGGGCCGCGACACCGCCACCTCGCCGACCCGGCGCAAGCCGACGACCGTGCCGAGCCCAGCGAAGCCACCAGGCCGGCAGGCCGGCAGCCGGGATCAGAGCCAGTCGAACCAGGATTTCGGCAGCATCGCGTAGCCGACGAACGCGAAGATGTCGAGCAGCGTGTGCGCGACGATCAGCGGGGCCACCCGGCGGGTGCGCAGGTAGAACAGCCCGAAGATCACGCCCATGACGGCGTTGCCGACGAACGCGCCGAAGCCCTGGTAGAGGTGATAGGAGCCGCGCAGCAGCGCGCTCGTCGCGAGCACCGCGCCGATGCGCCAGTTGAGCTGCCGCAGCCGGGTGATCAGGTAGCCGACCACGATCACCTCCTCCAGCACGGCGTTCTGCACGGCGGCGAGGATCAGCACCGGCACCGTCCACCAGAGGTCCGGCAGCGCGGCGGGGACGAGCGTGGCGTTGAGGCCGAGCTGCGCCGCCGCCCAGAACAGCGCCAGCCCGGGCAGGCCGATGAGCGCGGTCAGGCCCGCGCCCCGGGCCAGGTCCGAGCCGGGCCGCCGGAAGTCGATGCCGAGCGTCCGTGCCGGGTCGCCGGGGTCGCGCGCCAGCAGGTGTACGGCGAGCAGCACCGGCAGCAGCGCGAAGACGATCCCGAGCAGCTGGTACGTCAGGTCGAGGTAGGGCCGGGCCGACGCGGAGGTGTTCAGCGCGGCGGTCTGCTTGGACAGCCCACCGGTCGCGGTGAGCTTCGCGATCAGCGACACCAGCGCGTACACGGCCGACTGGCCGAGGGACAGACCGAGCACGAGCAGCGTCTCGGTGCCCAGCATCCGGCGGGAGACCGGGCGGGCCAGCTCGTCAACCGTCACCGGACCATGAAAGCACTTCGGCGTCCGGACCTGGCGATCGCACAGTCTGTGCGACCGACGTACACGCTCCGTGGAGATTCTATCGGGGCCGATCCGCCCGTACGGAGAAGGAGCGTGCCCCTGTGGAGAACTTCGCGCGGCTGCTGAAGGAGAGCTGGGCCCTGGTCGAGGAGGACCGGGAGCGGCTCAGCGGTCACTTCTACGCCCGGCTGTTCCTCCTCGACCCGGAGCTGCGCAAGCTCTTCCCGGTGCAGATGAACGGGCAGGGCGACCGGATCCTGGAGGCGATCGTCACCGCGACCCAGACGGTGGGCGACCCGGAGAGCTTCGACGAGTACCTGCGGGCGCTGGGCCGGGACCACCGCAAGTACCACGTGGCGGCCGAGCACTACGCGACGATGGGCGTCGCACTGCTGGACGCGCTGCGCAGCACCGCCGGGGACGGCTGGAACCTGGAGTACGACCAGGCGTGGCGGGAGGCGTACGCGAGCATCAGCGCGCGGATGCTGGCCGGCGCGGAGGCCGACGGCAACCCGCCGTACTGGCACGCCGAGGTGCTGACGCACGAGCGCCACGGCCCGGACACGGCGGTGCTGACCGTACGCGCGCTCCAGCACCCGCTGCCCTGGCAGGCGGGGCAGTACGTCAGCGTGGAGGTGCCTCGCTACCACCCACGGGTGTGGCGGACTTACTCGGTGGCGAACGCGCCGAACGAGGAGAACGTGCTGGAGTTCCACGTGCGTACGCCGCCCGGCGCGGCCGGTTGGGTGTCCGGCGCGCTGGTCCGCCGCACGAAGCCGGGTGACCTGCTGCGGGTGGCCGCGCCGATGGGCTCGATGACGCTGGACCCGGAGTCCACCCGGGACGTCCTCTGCGTGGCCGGCGGCGTCGGGCTGGCGCCGATCAAGGCGCTTGTGGAGGAGCTGACCCGGGTCAACCGCACCCGCTGGGTGCACGTCTTCTACGGCGCCCGCCGCCCCGACGAGCTGTACGGGCTGCCCGGGCTGGAGGAGCTGGTGGCCACCCACCCGTGGTTGTCGGTGACGCCGGCGTGCAGCGAGGACCCGGACTTCGGCGGGGAACTCGGCGACGTGTCCGAGGTGGTCACCCGGTACGGGCCGTGGACCACGCACGACTGTTACGTCTCCGGCTCGGCCGCGATGGTCCGGGCCACCCTGCGAGCGCTCGCCGCCGACGACGTCCCGCCTGATCACATCCGGTACGACACGTTCGGCAACCTCTGATCCTTGCTCCCCCCGAGCCGGGTCGCGTGCCCCTGCCCCCTGGGGCACGCGACCCGGCCCCCTGTTTCAGTAGCGCCAGGGGGTGCCGGTCTCGCGGTACTCCTCCACCGGCACGAGTGGCACGCCGGGCGCCATTCGGTCGACGTAGAGCCGCCCGTCCAGGTGGTCGATCTCGTGCGCGACCAGCCGCGCCATCGCGTACTCGAACGAGGTGATCACCCGGCTGCCGTCCCAGAGCGCGTGTTCCACGTCGATCCGCAGCGGCCGGGGCACCAGACCCCTGTGGTCGAAGAAGGAGAGGCACCCCTCGTACTGCTCGTCGGTCTCGGCGGCGGTGTCCACGACGCGCGGGTTGAGCAGCACCACCGGTTCGGCGGCGCGGTCGGCGGGCCGGACCAGCGCGGCGGACCAGCCGATGCCGAGCTGGGGCGCGGCGAGGCCGACGCCCTTGCTGAACGGGTGCAGCTCGTCCAGCCGGGCCAGCATCGCGGCGAGCCGGTCGATGACCTGCCGGGCGTGCCGCTCCTCGGCCGGCAGGTCGAACTGGCGGGCAGGCTGCCGCAGCAGGTCGTCGCCGCGCTGCACGATGCCGACGGCACGCATCCGGTCGCTGGCGCGCACGCGGGCGCCACCGGTAGGTGCGCTGTCCGGCTCGGCGTCCGGCTGCGGGCTGCGGAACCGCCACTGCATCCGGTAGCGGGCGTTGAGCGGCGGGTCGTCGGTCCCCCAGTCGAAGATCATCCGGTCGCCGTCGGCGGCACGCTGGATCGGGGTACGCAGTGGTCCTTCCTCGGCCGACAGCGAGGTCTCCGCGCCCCACACCTTGGGGTCGAGGTCCGCGGGCAGGTCGAGCCGCACCGCCAGGTGCCGGGTGGGCAGGCGTACGGCCCGCTGGAACCAGGGGCCCCACTTGTCCTGGCCGACGCGGTACCCGTACTCGATGGTGACCCGGTCGCCCGGGTAGAGCGGGAAGCGCCCTTCGTCGTTCTCGAAGAGCAGCCAGATCTCCTTGAACGCGTCCCGGTCGTGCTTGGCCCGCCAGTGCATCGGCTCGCGTCCGCTGCCGTCGTCCCGGTACGCGGTGAGTTGCAGCTCGGCGAAGGTCAGCGGGTGTTCCCGGTGGTGCCGGTTGGAGCGGCCCGGGTCGTTCGGGTAGCGGTCGACGGCGACCCGGACCAGGTAGCGGCTGACGGGTTCGGTGCCCGCGTTGTAGAGCTCCCGCCGGATCGCGCAGTGGTAGCCGGCGCCGATGTGGGTGAGCGTGGCCACCTCGCGCTCGACCACGAGGCCGGTGCCGGGCGGCAGCCACTGCCCGGGGACCGGCGGGTCGCGGTGCGCTCCGCCGGCGCGGCCGTGCCGCAGCTCGTCGTACTCCCGGAAGCGCTGCCAGATCGCGCCGCTGGCCTCCAGGACGGCCTCGGCGCGGCGGGCGAAGTCCTCGGTGGGCCGGTGCCGGCGCCCTTCGACGTGGCTGACGTAGGACGGGTCGAAGCCCATCAGCGTCGCCAACTGCTTCTTGGACAGCCCTCGGCCGGTCCGGTGCCGGGCAAGTTCCGCCGCGAACGAGTCCGCGGCACGCTCGATCGGTGAGGTCGTCATCAGCTTCCTCGTGGCGGGAAGCCCATTTTCACGTTGAGTGGCCGAACGTGTACGGAAACTGCCTCGTATTCGACATACACCTTGACATCTCAACGGAGCGCGTCGATCCTTACACCGTGCGTCGCCGTTTCCGGCGGCGTTTTTCGTCTCCCGGGCCGGGTAGTACGCGACCGGCGCCGGAGTGACCGGGACCTCCCCGCGATACCGCGACGTCACTTCCCCTCCCGCCGCGGGAGTGGTTAGGCTAGCCTTAGCTTCGGTCGACGGCACGCGCCGGCCGACAGGGCGACCAGACAGGGGACGGCCAGGTGACTGCGGTGATGCCGGGGCGCGACGCCGCCACCCCGTTCGCCCCGGTGACCGCGACCCTGCGCGCCATGTTCGGCACCGACGACCTGCCCGGGCTCGCACCCGGCCTGCTGGTCCGCGACGAGCTGGACCGCTGGTCCCCGGCCGCCCGGCTGATCGACGGCACGCTGCTTCCCGAGTTCCTGACCGCCGCCGGCCGCCGCTGGGGCGGCACCCCGCACGCCTGCGCCGCACTCGCGTGGAAGTCCTACAGCTACTGGACGGCGCTGCCCGCGGTGCTCGGCTGGGCGTCGGCCCGGCGGGTGCCGCTGCTCGACCCGGCCGACGTCCTCGTGCACTTCGAGGACCACCACCAGCTGCTCACGCTGGGGCTGCGCGCGTCGACCACGGTGGCGGTGCTGCCCGGCGACCCGCTGGCGCTGGCCGGCGCGCCCGGCGTACGGGTGGTGCCGGACGAGGCCGCGCTGCTCAGCGCGCTGCGCGCCTCACTGCTCGACGCGCACTTCGCCCCGCTGATCACCGCCATCCAGGGCGAGGTCCGGATCGGCACCCGTACGCTGCTCGGCTCGGTGGCCTCCGGCATCGCGCACGGCATCCTGCGCGCGGCGGACGCGCTGCCCGGCTCGTCGGTGGCGACCGTCGGCACGCTGCTCGGCGCGCTCGACCTGAGCGACCTGATCGAGCTGGTGCCCGGTCCGGGCGGCGAGCCGACAGTGCAGCGGCGCACCTGCTGCCTGGCGTTCACGCTGCCCCGGCCCAAGGTGTGCCAGGGCTGCTGCGTCCGCCAGAGCTGACCGCTCAGTCGGCCAGCGGCCGGACGTCCCACAACCAGACCCCGCCGGTACGGGTGGGCGTGATCCCGCTCAGCTCCGTCATCGCCCGGCGCAGCGCGTCGGCCTGCGGCAGCCGGGGGTCGAGGATCACCGCGCCGGCCCGCCAGAAGCGCAGGTCGTCGACGGCGGCCACCCGGTCCTGCGGAGTGATGGGCGGGACCGCGTCGGTGCGCCGTACCGTCTCGAAGAACGTGCTGGTGGGACGCGGCGGCGCCGTGAACAGGGCGATCCGGTCCCCGCCGGGCCGGGTGTCCGGATAGAGGAAGTAGCCGCGCGCCAGCGGCATGTCCAACCCGGTCTCGGCGGACCAGCGCAGCGGGACCGCGTAGTTGGTGTCGGGCAGCGGAAGCGTGACGACGCTGCGCCCGTCGGCGACGTAGGGGCGCCAGGCGCCGGAGGTGACGAACGCCGGGGTCGGGTCGAGGCGCTTGGCGGGCAGCGGGGTGGGCAGGATCGGCAGCAGCGCCATCGCGAGCACGGTGACGGTGGCGAACCGGATCTGCCCACGTGCGTCCGGGTGCCGCGCGGCGAGCCGGCGGACCCGCTCCGCGCCGAACGCGAGCAGCACGCCGATGATCGGGGTCAGCGCGAGCGACCAGCGGGTGGGCACCACCGAGTGCAGGACCGGCAGGTTCTCCAGCGCGGCCCAGGGGCCGGGGATGCCGGTGTCCCGCCCGTCGTAGCGGATCTCCCGGCCGAGCGAGAAGAGCGCGAACACGAGGCCGACCGCTGCGAGCCCGAGCACGACCGCGTTGCGGCGCATCCACCAGACCAGCGCGGCCGCCAGGATCACCAGCGGCCAGCCGAAGAACGCGTTCTCCTCGGTGGCGTTCTTGACCAGCGGTTCGCTGCCCCGGGCGTCACCGGCCACCGACTCCCGCGACCAGGCGACGTACGCGGCGAGGTCGGTGGAGTAGCCCCGGATCAGCGTGGAGAGCCCGCTGTACGCGCCGGGGCCGAAGAACTGAACCCAGAGCGGGTACGCGAGCAGCGCCCCGGAGACCACCGCGGCCACAGCGAGTCCGGCGGCGAACGGGCGGGCCGCCGAGCGCAGCGCGGGACGGCCGAGCGCGAGCGCGAGCACCACCACGCCGAGGCCGATGGCGGTCATCAGCAGGATCTCCAGGTTGAGGAACGCCTGCCAGACGATCACCAGGGCGAGCAGGACGCCGTTGCGCAGCCACCGGCCGGGCTCGGCCAGGCGCAGTGTCCGCCAGATGATCAGCGGCACCACGAACTGGCTGACGATGTTGGGGTGCGAGTTGGCGTGCGAGATCATCGCCGGCGCGAACGCGCAGAAGGCGGCGCCCAGCCAGGCCGGACCGCGAGAGCGCACGACAACTCGGGAGAGAAGGAGATACCAGGACACGCCGGTGGCGGCGAGCCCGAGAGTGAGGAAAATCAGGAATGACCAGCGCGGACCCGCCCAGAGCGTTATCGGGGTCAGCGGCAATGAAACGGATAATACGGACGTATTGGCCATGAGATTGACCACATCCGGCACATTCATCCGGTCCGAGGTGAATGGATAGGCGAAATCCGTGACGACGCGCGCACCATGCGCCATCATCCATTCAAATTGCGCCTGATCCGTCCGATTGTCCCGGATGCCATTGCGGGGATCGACCCACAACCGGGCGGTGACCCAGAGCGCGAGCAGCACGAAGCTGAGCACGGCGAGCGCATCGATCCGCCTGCCCTGCCCCGTTTTCGGCGGGTCCGCCGCTGATTCCGGAGTAGTCACGACATTTCAGAGCGTAGTCAGTGTATGACCGGCAGGTGCAATGTTCCGCAGACTCACGTACTATGTGCCGAGTTCGCCGATCGCCGATCCGGCACCCCTCCATCACAATTCGGCCCCCCTCCGTCTCCCGATTTCCCCCTCAGCCATCCAGATGGTTGACTCTGACGGTCCAGGCGCGGGTCAGTCATATCGTGAGGAATCGACGCATGGCAGAAATCACTGGGGATCAGCGCGTCCAGTCCGAGGTGCTCGAAGGCCTCGCGACCGCGGTCAACCACCGGCAGTGGTTCGTCGAGCTGGCGGTGCCCTACCTCGGTGACAACCCGATCGAGATCGGCAGCGGCCTGGGCGACTACGCCTCCGCATGGGCCGAGCAGGTACCCCGGATCACCGCCACCGAGGCGGACCCGGATCGGCTGGTCCAGCTCAAGGAGCGACTGTCCGACCTCCCGGGCGTCGAGGTCCGGCAGATGCTGCTCCCGCACCACGAACGCGGCGACTACAGCGCGGCCGTCTCGTACAACGTGCTGGAGCACATCGACGACCACGTGGGCGCGCTGCGCAGCATGCGCGACCTGGTCCGTCCGGGCGGCGCGGTGGTCATCATCGTGCCGGCGTTCCAGTTCGCCATGAGCCCCGCCGACATCGCCACCGGCCACGTCCGCCGCTACACGAAGAAGACGCTCGCCGCCGCGATGACCGAGGCGGGCCTCACCGTGGAGCGGATCCACTACGCCAACGCGCTCGGCCTGATCGGCTACTTCATGGCCACCAAGGTCTTCCGGCTGATGCCGAAGGAGGGCCCGATGGTGAAGGTGTACGACACGCTCGTGCTCCCCGTCACCAAGGCCGCCGAGCAGCGCGTCCGGCCGCCGTTCGGCCAGTCCGTCTTCGCGGTGGCCCGCGTGTAAGGAAGGGCCCCTTGTTAACAGACGTCTGTTAACAAGGGGCCCTTCCTTACACCTCACTCCTTGATCTGGTACGTGGGGCGGATGACCGCCCGGGCCAGGGTGTGGAACGCCAGGTTGAAGCCGACGAAGGCCGGGCTCGCCCCGGCGGGGATGTCGAGGCGGTCCACGTCCACCGCGTGCACCGCGAACACGTACCGGTGCGGGCGGTCACCGGCGGGCGGCGCGGCGCCGCCGTATCCGGTCTCGCCGTAGTCGTTGCGGACGCTGAACGCGCCGTCCAGGTCGTCCTCGCGCACACCGCTCGGCAGCTCGGTGACTGATGCGGGCACGTTCACCAGCACCCAGTGCCAGAAGCCGCTGCCGGTCGGGGCGTCCGGGTCGAAGCAGGTGACCACGAAGCTCCTGGTCTCGGCCGGGAAACCCGACCAGGACAGCTGCGGGGAGACGTTCTCGCCGCCGGTGCTGCCGTGGGCGTACCGCGCGTCCATCGGCTCGCCGTTGTGCACGTCCTCGCTCGTCAGGTCGAACGACGGCACCGTCGGCAACAGCTCGTACGGGTCCGGGGCGATCGGTCGTTCCAGGGTCATCGAAACGGTCCTTCCGGGTACGCGAATGTCCTGCGCCCCTTCATACCCCGTTGTCCGGGCCGCCGTGCTGTCGGCGCACCATCTCGTTGATCCAGACCGGCGCGTACGGCGACGTGCAGCCCGGTGGCGTCGGATAGTCCTTGAGCACCCCGAGCCGCTCGCCGATCCCGATCGCGCGCTCCCGGTACGCGGCGTGCTCGATCCCGATCTGCGCCAGGCAGTGGTTCATCGCCCACTGGAGGCGCTCCGGCGCGCCGGCCATCTCCGCCTCGATCACGTCGAGCAGGCCGGCCAGGTCCAGCCCGTCCGGGTTCCGCGCCACCCGCTCGGTGGTCAGTGCCCACCCGGCGCTCGCCACCACCGGATCCGGGTCGGCCGACCAGGCCAGGCGCAGCGGCTCCGCGTGCGGGCCCTTCTTCACCACGTAGTTCACCAGCCAGTCGTGCACCTTCGGCGTACGCGCCTCGCGCAGCATCGCGTCCAGCTCGTCCCGCCCGTACGCCTTCGGCCGGCAGATCAGCAGCGCCAGCAGCCGCGCCGCGCTGTCCCCGGTCGCCCACAGCTCGCGCGCGAGGTCCTGCTGCGTCTTCAGCCGCTTCGCGATCGCCCGCAGCTTGCCCAGGTTGACCCCGTGGTCGTCGCCGTGCCGCTCGTTCACCACGCGGATCTTCGGGTCGTCGAGCGCGGCCAGCTCGGCCGTCACCTCAGCCACCGTCGTCGTCTCCGCCACCAGAGCCTCCCGCCGTCGCCGCGTCACGCAGACTAATGCCAGGTGAGGGCGAGGTAGGGTGGCGGAGGGTGTGGGATTCGAACCCACGAAGACATCGCTGCCTTACCGGTTTTCAAGACCGACCACCGCAAGCCCTTGAGCTGGCAGAACTTGCGACCGCGGGCGTTCCTTGCCGGGCAATTACCGCCGCTCACGATCCGGCGCGCCACGGGATCCCTTACCGCCGTGCACCCGCATCGACGCGGATTTACAGAGCGCCACACTCAAAGCCCTGACCTGGTCAGATGGGCTGTCTCGCCCTGCTGGCGGACACAGATACGACACGACCTCACTCAGTAGGCAGGTGTAGCCCTTCCGGCAGGCGCCCGTCCGGCCATTGGTCGAACGCCGGCGGCACGTCCAACTGCGCCCTGTCGAAGGACACCCGCGCGCCGCTGAACGTCGCCCGGAGGAAGGGCACCCGCCCGCCGCTGAACGTCGCCCCGTCGAAGGACACCCGCCCGCCGCTGAACGTCGCCCCGAGGAAGGACACCAACCCGCTGCTGAACGTCGCCCCATCGAAGGACACCTCCCCGCTGCTGAACGTCGCCCTGTCGAAGGACACCCGCCCGTCGCTGAACGTCGCCCCGTCGAAGGACACCAACCCGCTGCTGAACGTCGCCCCATCGAAGGACACCCGCCCGCCGTTGAACATCGCCCTTAGCAAGGGCACCTCCCCGCCGCTGAACGTCGCCCTGTCGAAGGACACCAACCCGCTGCTGAACGTCGCCCTGAGGAAGGACACCCCTCCGCCGCTGAACGTCGCCCTGTCGAAGGACACCAACCCGCCGCTGAACGTCGCCCTGCGGAAGGACACCCCTCCGCCGCTGAACGTCGCCCTGTCGAAGGACACCCGCGCGCCGCTGAACGCCGCCCCGTCGAAGGACACCAACCCGCCGCTGAACGTCGCCCTGCGGAAGGGCACCTCCCCGCCGCTGAACGTCGCCCCGTTGAAGGACACCCGCCCGCCGCTGAACGTCGCCCCGTCGAAGGACACCCGCCCGCCGCTGAACGTCGCCCCGTCGAAGAACACCCGCCCGCCGCTGAACGTCGCGGTCGAGAGGTCACCACCGTCGAGAACTGCGCCGGTGAAGTCGAAGTCGAAGCCGCGCCACGACGTCGCGTCCTCCTCGGGAAGACGTAAGTGCCTGCCAATGAGTCGAATGACCGTATGCCGTACCTCCCGCTCCTCGTGGGCGATCCGAGCCGTCTCCGCGGTCGCCATCGGCGCTTGGTTGTCGGCCTGCGTCGGTGCTTCTTCTGAAGCCTCTGGGGGTGGGGTGTAGGGCATGCGGAGATAGGCGCAGAGGACGTCGATGCAGGTCTGCCGACCATCTCGCCAGTCGTCTGCGAGCCCGGCCATGGCGTAGACCCCGGCCAACCGCACTGCCGCTTTGTCCGAGCCGAGCTGTTCGGACGCCTTGGCGAATCGCTCGTTGAACAGTCGGGTGCCGTTGCGGTCGGTTTCGATCTTGGCTCGGCCCTCGGCCGCCTCCGCGCGGAGGTCAGCGGCGTGCGCCAACCCGTGGGCAAACTCGGCCAGCTCGTTTGCGTGCTCGACGACCCGCTGCCGTCGGTACGCCACCACTAGAGCCGCGACGCCCCCGACACCCGCCACCACAGAGAAGACCAGCTTCAGAAGGTCGAACAGCGTGGCCGCCGTGACGGTGCTGTCGCGGTGGACGCTCGGCCAACCGGCGTACCAGAACGCTCCAGCAACCAGGGCTCCGACCACCAGCACCGCAGCCGCGATGACCAGCCCCATCGACCGGCGGATGCTCCAGAGCCGGAGCGCCGGCACGGGACTATCCGCCGGTGAGACTGGTGGCACCCCAACGCTGGTCCTCGCCAGTTGCAGAGGTCGAACTTCGCGCTCCACAGCCACCCTTCCTAGCGGATCCAGACAACTAGGTTCAGCTCCAGCACGTCGACCGCGCCCCCGAGACCGCTACAGCGACAACCACGATTGTCAGCCGACGGCCGAGCTGACACAGCCCGAGGCGAACCCGCGTACTAGGCGGTGGGAGCAGCCGAGGTTGTAGCGGCAGTCAGAAGGCTGCGGGCGCCGACAGGAGTACGGCCGTACCACTCGGCGCCCTGCCGCCAGACGGCTTCGATACCCAAGGACACGATGAGGTCTACCAACGCTGGGCCCACGGGCTCGAAGAACAGCGCCACCAGGGACGGGTCGGTGCGTCCGTTCTCCCGGTAGCAGAAGTGCCGGTAGGAGAAGAGTTGCCCAATCGCGTCTCGGACTGCGTGCTCCGCGTTCGCGCCTACCGTCTTCACCTCGACTAGCCAGCGGTTGCCCTGACCGGTGACTGTGAGGTCGCAGGGGTGAGCGTTGTTAGCCGGAACGAGCCCGGCGGCCTAGGCCGGCGTGACGGCCGGACTGCGCACCGCCGAGGCATACCGCACCGTCCGATCCGGCCTCGCCGCCGGCGCCCACCGCCCCCGGCAGGTAGCCGCATGAACCGGCCCGCCGACAACCGCAGTTGTCACCCGGCGCCCCTGCTCGACGCGGCAACCGGCCACGTCGGCGAACACATGGCCGCGCTGGCTAATGCGCAGACGCCCTCGGAGGCGCTCACCGCGCTCGCCGCTTTAGAGGCGGCGTGCCGGGAAGCGCGCAAGTGGATCGCGGTCGACCTCGTGCTCATCGACGGATGGTCCTACGCCGACGCAGGCAGGGCGTCAGGCATCACCCGGCAGGCAGCCAGCAAGGCATACGCCGACGCGGTCAACGCGCGGATGCGACGCACCATCACCGGCCGAGACGACGCCGTGGTGATCGTGGCACGTGTGCCGTACCACCTACGGCACGCTGCCGTGTCGCTCTGGCTGAATGCCGGCGTGCCGGCCACCCAGGTCGCCGAGTGGGCTGGCCATAGCGTGCACGTCCTGTTGAAGGTCTACGCGTCATGCATCGACGGCCAAGACGAGGCGGCACGCAAGCGCATCGAGGCCGCGCTTGGCGCTCCTGATTCCGCCGAGAACGCCTGACTGTCTAGGGCGGCCTGCGAGAGCGGGTCGCCCTAGCTTTCGTTGCGTTCTTGCACCCCGCGCCGCAGCCCGGCACCGTAGGGCAGTGACCAGAACAGTGACCTGGGACAGAGCCGAGAATGTTCTACTTACACCGAAAGGCAGGATAAAGCCGAGAAGCGGGATGAATCACAAGTTCAACTGCAATCTCGAAGACGCTCGCCATATCGTATGGCGCGACCTCGCCGAGACCTTTCGTGAGATTAACGAGACGCTCTCGTATACCCTAGAAGGCCCCATCAGCCTAACCGTTAAAGCGGACTACGATCGCCGGAACGCGTGGCGTCCTTTCTTATACCGTTCTGACACTTTCTCCTACTGGGAAGAGTGGGGGCTAGTTCTTGACTCCGATTACGGCCACCCAGCCCGGGAAGACGAGTCGGGGGCTGTTGCAGCAATCGGGCCGCTACTTCAAGCAAACGAGGGAGAGCTACTAGAAATTAACTGGAATGTGAACGGCTTCGATGGACCGTATATAGATCTCAAGGCCCGCTTCCCGCGAGACCGCACCATCGGGCAGATCGTCGCTCTGAGTTTCATATTCGACAGCTTAATCGCCTACGGATCTGTGACCCCCGGCTCTCCCGATGGAGCCTTTGCGCTCGTAACTGCAGGTATGCCAGACGCGTTGCTTGGCCAACCCGAGTCACAGTGGCTTGAGGTGAAGCAGAAAGGTTACGGGCTTCAAAACGACCGACAAAAACATGAGTTGGCCCTCGACCTAGCAGCATTTGCCAACTGCGACGACGGAGGACTGATCGTTATTGGCTTAGCGACAAGCAAGGACCCCGGAGGACAGGACACCATTTCCGCCGCAAACGGCTGCGCTCCCGGCTCGCTGAATGTCGATTCCTACGCCGAGGTGGTCAAGAACCGAGTAGTGCCAGCTATCGAAGGCTTGAATATACGAGTCGTGGCCCACAAGGGGCGACATTTCCTCGCGGCACTCGTACCACCTCAGCCGCAGCAATTCAAGCCGTTCTTGGTTCGAGGTGGGCTAGTCAGCGCAGACAGAGTTAGCGGGGCGGCATTTACGATTCCACAGCGGGTGGGAAGCGAAAAATGGAACATGTCGGCTGAGGCGGTGCACTCCCAGCTCGTCGCAGCGCGCCTCGCCCTAAGGAAGACGGATGGATGAGCCTTCACAGCCCTCTGCGCCGTTCCCTGCCCTGCCGGGGTCGACAGATCGCTACCTCAGCCCCTCGGCCCCTCGGCGCAGGTGCCTGACTGGACCGCCACAACTTTGCCGCCGATTTGCCGCGACGAGTGAGACGCAGCGACTCTCGGCGGGACGAAGCGAGACCCACTCGCTACCCGTTGATACGCCACCTGACCGGCGTTTCCGCTGGTCAGGCGACATTTTTGCTGTCCACGTGAGCGGAGGGTGTGGGATTCGAACCCACGAAGACATCGCTGCCTTACCGGTTTTCAAGACCAGCGCCATCGGCCACTAGGCGAACCCTCCCGGCACGCCCCCGAGGGGTGCGCGACCGGGGACCAGTCTGCCACGAACCCTCCACCGGGCAAGCCGGCGTCCCACCTCCGCTGCGAGAATGTGTGCGTGTGGGAGAGCCCAGCAGTGGTGCTGATCAGCGGAATCATGGCCGCCGGCAAGTCCACAGTGGCCGAAGGGCTGGCCCGGCGGCTGCCCCGGTCGGTGCACCTGCGCGGTGACGTGTTCCGCCGCGTGATCGTGAACGGGCGGGCCGACATGACCGCCGAGCCGACCGACGAGGCACTGCGGCAGCTCCGGCTCCGCTACGACCTGGCCGCCTCGACCGCCGACCGGTACGCCGCGGCGGGCTTCACAGTCGTACTCCAGGACGTGGTGCTCGGCCCGGACCTGCCGGCCATGATCGGCCGGATCCGGCACCGGCCGCTCGCCGTGGTGGTGCTCGCGCCTCGCGCCGAGGTGGTCGCCGCCCGCGAGCGCGACCGGCCGAAGAACGGGTACGGCGACTGGCCGGTCGCGGACCTGGACTCCGGCTTCCGGGCCGACACGCCGCGGATCGGGCTCTGGCTGGACACCTCCGATCAGACGCCGGAGGAGACGGTGGCGGAGATCCTCGCCCGCGCGTGGACCGACGGGCAGATCGGGTAAGACTGAGTCATGCGCGCGATCACGATCACGGAACCCGGCGGACCCGAGGCGCTCGTCTGGGCTCACGTGCCCGACCCCGAGCCCGGCCCCGGTGAGGTGATCGTGGAGGTGCGTGCCAGCGCGGTGAACCGGGCCGACCTGTTGCAGCGGCAGGGGCACTACCCGCCGCCGCCGGGCGCGTCCGCGTACCCCGGTCTGGAGTGTTCGGGGACGGTGCGCGCGCTCGGTCCCGGCGTGACCGGCTGGTCGGTGGGTCAGGAGGTCTGCGCGCTGCTCGCCGGCGGCGGCTACGCCGAGCAGGTCGCGGTGCCGGCCGGGCAGTTGCTGCCGGTGCCGGCCGGGGTGGACCTGGTCGACGCGGCGGCGCTGCCGGAGGTGGCCTGCACTGTCTGGTCGAACGTGGTGGACCTGGCCCGGCTGGCCGAGGGCGACACGCTGCTGGTGCACGGCGGTGGCAGCGGGATCGGCACGTTCGCGATCCAGCTCGGCGTGGCGCTCGGCGCGACGGTGGTGGTGACCGCCCGTTCGGCGAAGCACGACCGGCTGCGGGAGCTGGGCGCCGCGCACACGATCGACTACCGCGAGCAGGACTTCGTGGACGAGGTACGCCGGGTCACCGACGGCCGGGGCGCGGACGTGATCCTGGACATCATGGGCGCGTCCTACCTGCCCCGGAACGTGGCGGCGCTGGCCACCGGCGGGCGGCTCGTGGTGATCGGCATGCAGGGCGGCCGCAAGGGCGAACTGGACCTGGGGATGCTGCTGGCGAAGCGGGCGGCGGTGCACGCCACGGCGTTGCGGTCCCGTCCGGTCGAGCAGAAGGCGGCGATCGTCCGGGGCGTACGCGAGCAGGTGTGGCCCCTGGTGGAGGCGGGCCGGGTCCGGCCGGTGGTACACGCCCGGGTGGACATGGCCGACGCCGCCGCCGCGCACCGCCTGGTGGAGACAAACGACCACCTGGGCAAGGTGCTGCTGGTCCGGTGAGGGTCAGCCCTGGCCGGGGCGCGGGAGCATGAGGCGCGGGCCGGGGCCCTCGTCGGCGAGCGAGTCGCCGGGGTTGTAGAGCGTGCAGCGCTGCAACGACAGGCAGCCGCAGCCGATGCAGCCGTCCAGGTCGTCGCGGAGCTTGCCGAGCAGCCGGATGCGCTCGTCCAGCCGGTCCCGCCAGGCGCGGGACAGCGCGGCCCAGTCGTCGGGCGTGGGGGTACGCCCCGACGGCAGCGAGTCAAGCGCGGCCCGGATCTCCTCCAGCGACACACCGACCTGCTGGGAGATCCGGATGAACGCGACCCGGCGCAGCTCGGTGCGGGCGTAGCGGCGCTGGTTGCCGCCGGTGCGGGCGGCGTGAATCAGGCCGAGCCGCTCGTAGTAGCGCAGCGCCGAGGGGGCCACGCCGCTGCGGTCGGCGAGCTGCCCGATGGTCAGTGTTGCTTCGTGCATCACACGGCCTTGAGTTGAAGTTCGGTTCAAGTCCGAGGCTATCGGTATGACGACGACCACCGCCACCGAGCTGGGCGCGCTGCTGGACCGGGTGCGCGCCGGCCGCGAGTTCGGCGCCAACGTGTACTCGACGCTGGACGTGCTCCAGGTGCTCTACGACCGGGTGCTCCGGATCACCCCGGCCACCGTGGACGACCCCGACCGGGACCGCTTCCTGCTCTCCAAGGGGCACGCGGTCGCCGGCTACTACGCGCTGCTCGCCGCGCGCGGCTTCGTACCGCCCGAGTGGCTGGACGACCAGGGCGGCCCGGCCAGCCGCCTCGGCGACCACCCGGACCGCACGCTCGTGCCGGGAGTGGAGATCGGTTCCGGTTCGCTTGGCCACGGCCTCGGCCTGGGCGTGGGCACCGCGCTCGGGCTGCGGGCCCAGGGCCGCACCGGCCCCCGGGTGTACGTGCTGCTCGGCGACGCCGAACTCGACGAGGGCTCCAACCACGAGGCGATCGCGTACGCGGGCGCGACCGGACTGGGCAACCTGACCGCGATCGTGCTGGACAACCGCTCGGCCACGTACGGCTGGCCGGGCGGCGCGGCGAGCCGGTTCGCGGTGAACGGGTGGAGCGCCGCCACAGTCGACGGGCGCGACCACGACGCCCTGCACGCCGCCCTCACCGGGCACGACGATCACCGGCCGCACGTCGTCGTCGCGGTCGTCACGGACGGGGAATGACAATGACCAGCACCATGCGGGACGCGTTCGTGACCAGCACCGAAGAGGTGCTCGCCGATCCGCGGACGACAGTCGTGCTCGCCGACATCTCCGCCGCCGCGTTCGAGCCGGCCGCCGCCCGGTACCCGGACCGGGTCGTCAACGTCGGTATCCGGGAACAGTTGATGATCGGGGTGGCCGGTGGGCTGGCGCTGACCGGGCAGCGGCCGATCGTGCACAGCTACGCCCCGTTCCTGGTCGAGCGGGCGTACGAGCAGATCAAGCTGGACCTCGACCACCAGGGCGTCGGCGCGGTGCTCGTCGGCATCGGCGGCTCGTACGACCGGGCGGCGGCGGGGCGCACCCACCTCGGCCCGGCCGACGTGGCGCTGATCGACACGCTCCACGGCTGGACAGTGCACGTGCCGGGGCACCCGGACGAGGTCCGGCCGCTGCTGCGCGACGTCGTGTGCGGGCAGGACTCGGCGTACCTGCGGCTGTCCATCCGGACCAACGCGCAGGCGTACCCGGAAGCGGGTGACCTGCGGGTGGTGCGCGACGCCGGGCCGGGGGCGCCGCTGCTGGTGGCGGTCGGGCCGGTGCTGGACGCGGCGCTGGCCGCGACCGCGGACCGGGCGGTCACCGTCGCCTACACCCACCGGCCGCGCCCGTTCGACACGGCCGGGCTGCGGACCCTGGCCGGGACCGAGGTGATCCTGGTCGAGCCGTACCTGGCGGGCACCTCGACGCGGGTGGTGTCCGAGGCGCTGGCCGACCGGCCGCACCGGCTGCTCGCGCTCGGGGTGGGCCGCGAGGATCTGCGCCGCTACGGCAGCGCCGAGGACCACGAGCGCTGGCACGGCCTGGACGCCGCCGGGCTGCGCCGCTCGGTGGACATGTTCCTCAGCTGAGCGTCCCGGACACGACGAACC
Source organism: Micromonospora sp. LA-10 (assembly GCF_051853095.1). Taxonomy (NCBI): domain Bacteria; kingdom Bacillati; phylum Actinomycetota; class Actinomycetes; order Micromonosporales; family Micromonosporaceae; genus Micromonospora; species Micromonospora sp. LA-10. The sequence goes on along the minus strand of NZ_CP195710.1, from coordinate 3,806,115 downwards.
CCGCGGCCTCGGCTCGTGCCGGGCTCGCGGGGTTGCGTCGGTTCGGGCTCAGTGCGCGGCGGCGGGAGAGGCCGGGCGGCGGCGGGCGCGCTCGCGGGCCAGAATCCAGATCGCCTCGACGCCGTCCTTCCAGGTGATCTTCTTGCCCTCCTCGCGACCCCGCGCGCGGTAGCTGATCGGCACCTCGTAGGGGCGGATGCGCTGGCGGAGCAGCTTGCCGGTGACCTCGGCCTCCATGCCGAAGCCCCGGGAGCGCACCTGCAGCGAGCGGTACAGCTCCAGCGGCATCAGCTTGAAGCAGGTCTCCAGGTCGCCGATGTAGGAGTTGTAGAGCACGTTCGCGGCGAGCGTGACGCCCTTGTTGCCCATCACGTACCAGAAGCTGTACGAGCTGTGGCTGCCGAAGGTCCGATTGCCGTAGACGACTGTCGCCCGACCGTCGAGCACCGGCTCCAGCAGGCGCGGGATGTCCTGCGGGTCGTACTCGAGGTCGGCGTCGAGGATGACCATGTACTCGCCCTCGGCGCTGTCGACGGCGGTCTTGATGGCCGCGCCCTTGCCCGCGTTGCGCTGATGGGTGATCACCCGGAGGCGCGCGTCGTCGACCCGGCCCAGAATCTCGCCGGTGCCGTCCCGGCTGCCGTCGTCCACGACGACAAGCTCGATCTCGCACGGGTAGTCGACCGCCAATGCCTGCTTCAGGGCATCCGCGATACGTTCTTCCTCGTTGTAGACCGGCATGAGGATCGAGAGCTTCACGGATTCTCCACTGAGGCGATGTCGGGTCGGGCCATAGCGTAGCCTGGCACATTGCTTCCGTCACGACAGCCCAGGCACCTATTCCTGGCGAATCGGAACCACCACCAGCCGGGCCACCCTCTTGTCGCCGTCCTTCGCCCCGGCCACCGCGACCGTCGTACCGATCTTGATGTCGTTCGATCGGATCGCGGTCCGGCGTTCGACCACCCGCAGTTTCTCCCCGAACGTCCAGGTCACTGTGAAACCGTCGGTGGACTTCACGGTCATCGACCTGTCGTCGATCGCCGTCACCTCGCCGCGCTGGACCACCACGGTCTTCGTGCCGCCGTCCCTGGTCCGCACCACTGCCTCGCCGTGCAGCGTGTTGCGCCGCAGCAGCACCCGGGCCCGGTGGCGCCTGTTCCCGTCCTTCGCCCGTTCGCCCTTGCCGTCCGGCCCGGCCTGCGGCGTGCCGGCGGGCGCCGGCGCGGCGACGGGGTCCACGTCCAGGTCGTCGGTGTCGACGCCGAGCGCGGCGAGCGCCTGACCCTCCGCGCCAAGGGCCGCGCTCACCTCGACCGCCTGGTCGGGTTCCGCGCCGGGCCGGGCGGCGCCGCACCCGGCGAGTCCGAGCGCCGCGGCGGCGAGCAGCGCGGTGGCGCCGGTGACGATTCGCTGACGTGCCATGTGTGGTCCTTCCCTCGCGGTGACGACCCGAGCGTTCCGTACCGACACGAGGGGACGGTCAAGCCGATGTTCGAGCCCGGTAAGGATCCGCCGGCACCACGACGGTGAAGGCGGCCCCGCCCTCCGGGGCGTGCCCCGCGCTGATGTCCCCGCCGAGCCGGCGGACCAGCCCGGCGGCCAGCGCCAGGCCCAGCCCGCTGCCCACCTTGCGCACCCCCCGGTACCGCTCGTGCAACGCGCCCCGCTCGAACGCCACGTTCAGGTCGTCGTCGGTGAGGCCGGGTCCGCCGTCCCGGACCTCCAGCGTCCCGCCGCCCGCCGGGCCGGCGGCCCGGACCGCGAGCACCACAGGCGCCCCCGGAGGTACGACCCGCAGCGCGTTCTCCAGCAGCCCGTCCACGACCTGCCGGATCCGGCCCGGATCGGTGTACGCCGGCACCGGCGCGTCCGGCGTCTCCAGCCGGAACGGCACCCCGAGCGCCGCGTAGCGGCCGGACCAGGCGCGCTCCGCGTCGGCGGCGAGCCGGGTCAGGTCGACCGGCACCGGTTCCAGCGGGAAGTCGACCGCCTCCAACCGGGCCAGTGCCAGCAGGTCGCGGACCAGCCGGTCCAGGTGTTCGGCCTCGGCGAGCACGGTCCGGCCGGTGGCCGGCACCGCGTCGGCCTCGATCACGCCGTCGGACAGCGCCTCGGCGTAGCCGCGGATCGCGGTCAGCGGGGTACGCAACTCGTGCGAGACGGAGAGCAGGAACTCACGCTGCCGTCCCTCGCTCGTGGCCAGCGCGGCGGCCAAGCCGTTGAGCGCGTGCGCCAGGTCGGCCACCTCGTCGGGCGGCTCGACCGGCACCCGGACCGCCCGGTCCCCGGCGCGCAGCCGCGCGGCGGCGGTGGCGGCGGTACGGATCGGCCGGGCCAGCCGGCGGGCGAGCAGCAGTCCGGCGGCCGCCCCGGCGGCGAGTCCGGCGAGCAGGGGCAGCCAGAGTCCGCGCAGCACCTGCCGCCACGGCGCGGCGCTGCGGGCACGGGTCAGCACCACCCCGTCCCCGCCGGGCAGCGCCCGCGCCTCGACTAGCCGGCGTTTCCCGTCGACCAGCCGCCGGCCGGAGACGTTGTCGCCGCCGGCCACCCGGGTCACGAGCGGCCTGGGCAGGCCCGGCCGGTCGGCCTGCCCGCCCCGGATCAGGTACACCTCGATCTGCTGCTGACTCAGTTGGCGGATGAGCCGGTCCCCGGCGCCGTCGCGCTGGCGTACCGCCCGCACCCGGAGGACGTCGGCGGCGAGCCGGGCCTGGGCGGCCAGCGCCTCCTGGTCCCGGCGCTCCGCGCCGCGTACCGCCAGGGGCACCGCCACCAGCGCGGTGACGAGCACCGACACCAGCGCCACCGCGCAGGTGGCCAGCACGGCGCGGGCGGTCAGCGTCCGACCGGGTCGCAGCCGGGGGCGGGCCGGGCCGGGGTGCGGCACGGGGACGGTGGGGTGCTCAGGCATCGGCGGCGTACCCGACGCCCCGATGGGTGCGGATCACGCTGTCCGGGCCGAGTTTGGCCCGGACCTGCGCCACGTGCACGTCGACGGTCCGGGTGCCGGCGTGCGCCGCGTACCCCCACACGCCGGCCAGCAGCTCCTCCCGGGTGAACACCCGGCCCGGGCGGGCCATGAGGTGGGCGAGCAGGTCGAACTCGGTGGAGGTGAGCTGAACCGGCGTACCGGCGGCGGTCACCGTGCGGCGGGCCGGGTCGAGTGTGACGGCGCCGAGCGTGCGGGGCTGTTCGGCGGGCACGCCGGAGGTGCGGCGCAGCACCGCCCGCAGCCGGGCGAGCAGTTCGCGGGGACTGAACGGCTTCGTGACGTAGTCGTCGGCGCCCAGCTCCAGCCCGACGACGCGGTCCACCTCGTCGTCGCGGGCGGTGAGGAAGATGACCGGCGTCCAGTCGCCGGCCGCGCGCAGCCGGCGGCAGATCTCGGTGCCGGCCAGGCCGGGCAGCGCGATGTCGAGCACGCAGGCCACCGGGCGCAGGCGCCGCGCGGCGGCCAGCCCAGCCTCGCCGTCACGTTCCAGGTGTACGCCGAACCCGTCCCGGGTCAGGTAGAGCCGCACCAGGTCGGCGATGGCCGGCTCGTCCTCCACCACGAGGACGAGCCCGGGCGGGGCGGCGGTGGTCACCGGCCCATGATGACCGACCGGTGACCGACCGGCCGGTCAGGAAATGTTCGGATCCGGTAAGGAGAGCGTCAGCGAGCCGGCGCCGGTCGGAGCACTGTGGGCCGGGCGCCCGCCGGCGGCTCGCCGATCGTGGCGACGACCCGCTCGGCCGGGGTCCGCAGCCGGGTACGGAAGGCGTGGTTGAGCAGCGTGTCGAGCTGCCACACCTGCTTCGGGTGGTGGGTACGGATGACGAAACGCTCACGCGCCCCGTCGATGGCTGTCGCCGCCAGCTCCACGCTGTGCGCCCGGGGATCGGGGCTCCACGTCACGTTGCTCAGCTCGCGCAGCTCGGTGTTGAGGTGCAGGCGCAGCCGGTGCAGTACCCGGGTCTGCCGGGTGACCACCAGGCGGCGGTGGGTGAGCAGCATCAGGTAGTCGCCGCCGACCGGGTCGTCCGGGCGGCTGCACCGGGTGACCAGGATGGTGGCGTCGCCGGAACCGACGCACCGGCGGAACACCGGCATGTGCCGGGTGACGGTCTGGGTCGCCAGGCCGGTCTCGGCGGCGGCCGGAAGGAACGTTCGCGAGAACACGTCCATGCCTGGTCCAACGACGCGATGACCAGGGGTGATATGGGTCACTCCCGATTTCTGGAACTTCCACACGTGCAAGTCGCACCTGCGGTGCGACACCGGCCGCCGGTCGGCTAGAGCAGCTCGACGATCGTGGCGTTGGCCATGCCGCCGCCCTCGCACATGGTCTGCAGGCCGTAGCGGATGCCGTTGTCCCGCATGTGCTGGAGCATCGTGGTCATGATCCGCGCGCCGGACCCGCCGAGCGGGTGACCGAGCGCGATCGCCCCGCCCCGGGGGTTGAGCCGCTCCGGGTCAGCCTCGGTCTCGGCCAGCCAGGCCAGCGGCACCGGGGCGAACGCCTCGTTCACCTCGTACACGCCGATCTCCTCGATGCCCAGCCCCGCGCGGCGCAGCGCCTTCGCGGTGGCCGGGATGGGCGCGGTCAGCATGGTGACCGGGTCGTCGGCGGCGACCACCGCGGTGTGCACCCGGGCCAGCGGGCGCAGGCCGTGCCGGCTGGCCCACTCGGCGGTGGTCACCGCGAGCGCGGCGGCGCCGTCGGAGATCTGCGAGGCGGAACCGGCGGTGACCACGCCGTCGGCGCGGAACGGGGTGGCCAGCTCGCCCAGCTTGGCCAGCGAGGTGTCGCGGCGGATGCCCTCGTCGGCGGAGAACTTGCCGCCGTCGGCGAGCGCCACCGGCGCCAGCTCGGCCTCGAACGCGCCGGCGTCCTGCGCGGCGGCCGCCTTCTCGTGGCTGGCCAGCGCGAACTCGTCCAGCTGGGTACGCGAGAAGCGCCACCGCTGGGCGATCAGCTCGGCGCCGACGCCCTGGTTGAACGGCAGCGGCGAGTCCGCCGCGACGCCCTCGACGCCGCGGTAGCGCTCCAGGATCGCTGGGCTGAACGGCATCCCGCCGGCGACGCTGGAGCCCATCGGCACCCGGGTCATCGACTCGACGCCACCGGCCACCACCAGGTCGGCCTGGCCGGAGAGAACAGTCGCGGCGGCGAAGTGCAGCGCCTGCTGGCTCGACCCGCACTGGCGGTCGAGCGTGGTGCCCGGGACGGACTCCGGCCAGCCGGCGGCCAGCACCGCGTTGCGGGCCACGTTCCAGGACTGCTCGCCGACCTGCGACACACAGCCCCACATCACGTCGTCGACCAGGCCGGGATCGATGCCGGTGCGCTCGGCGAGCGCGCGCAGCACGTGCGCCGAGAGGTCGACCGGGTGGACTCCGGCGAGGCTGCCCTTGCGCCGCCCGACCGGGGTCCGTACCGCGCCGACGATGACCGCGTCACTCATGTCTACTCCCGGGTAACCTCGCTTGCCCCGATAGTACGTGCCGACCGGACGGCCGTCCTAGTCCGGCGAGCGGACGGTGCGGCTGGCATGCTGAGCGGATGGATCCACAGTCGCCACCGGTCCGCCAGTGGCGGGTGCCGCGGGAGGTGCCGGCACTCAAGGCGCTCGGCGCGCTCGCGCTCCTCGCCCTGGGGCTGTTGTTCGCCGGCGGTGACCCGGTCCGCCCGGCGCTGGCCGGGCTGGCCGCCGCCGGGCTGCTCGCCTGGGCGCTGCGCGACGTGGTCGCACCGGTCCGCCTCGCCGCCGACCCGGACGGGTTGACCGTGTTGCGGGGGTTCGCCGGGCGACGCCGGCTGCCGTGGAACGCCGTGGAGGCGATCCGCCTGGACCGGCGCGCCCGGCGCGGGATCACCGCCGAGACGCTGGAGATCGACGCCGGGGATTCGCTGCACCTGTTCGGCCGCCGTGACCTGGACGCGCCGCTGGACGAGGTGGCGGCGGCGCTGGACGAGGCCCGCCCCTCCGCGGGCTGAGGCTCAGCCCAGCAGAGCGGCGGTACGGACCAGGGTCAGGCCGATCATCGCGACGAGCACGATCACGCAGCCCGCCACCTGGAACGCGGTCCGCCGTGACCGCGGGGCGTACGCCAGGATCAGCGACACCGCCGCGCCGGCCACCAGACCGCCGAGGTGCCCGGCCACCGAGATGCTCGGCACGGTGAACGTGAAGATCAGGTTGATCACCAGGATCGGGACGATCGCCGACGTGTCCCGGCCCAGCCGTCGCATGACCACGAAGATGGCGGCGAACAGGCCGAAGACCGCCGTCGAGGCGCCGGCCGTGAACCGGTTCGGCTCGGTGAAGACGTACGCCGCGACGTTGCCGCCCAGCCCGGCGAGCAGGTAGAGCGCCAGGAAGCGCAGCGGCCCGAGCACCGCCTCCAGCGTCCGGCCGAGCACCCAGAGCGCCCACATGTTGAGCAGCAGGTGCAGCACGCCGTAGTGCAGGAACATGGCGGTGACCAGCCGGTACCACTCGCCGTCGGCCACCCCGCCGATGTGCCCGTCGGGGAAGCGCGCCAGGCCGAGCACCGAACCCCATTCGGTGAGCGGGGTCCCGCTGCCCATCAGGCCGCCGAGGCCACCACCGGCCACCGCGGTGCCGCTGCGGGCCGAGGCGATGGAGAGCAGCATCATCAGCACGTTCAGCGCGATCAGCGCCTTCGTGACGTTGCCCTGACGGCCGGCGGCACCGCCACCGAAGGCGGTACGCGCCGGCCGCACGCTGCGGCGTCCCTCGGCGACACACTCCGGGCACTGGTGCCCGACGGAGGCGTCCCGCATGCACTCGGTGCAGATCGGCCGGTCGCACCGGGAGCAGCGGATGTACGTCTCGCGGCCGGGGTGCCGGTAGCAGACCGGAGTGGTCGGCACCGGGTCCCCGGTGGTGTCGCCTGGCTGGCCGGAGCGCTCAGTCATGCGAGCAAAGGTACCCGCGTGTCGCTCAGGCCTGCTTGTGCTCGATCTCGACCCGCTCGATCACCACGTCCTGCAGCGGCCGGTCGCTCGGGCCGGTCGGAGTGTTGGCGATGGAGTCGACCACCTTCGCGGACTGCTCGTCGGCGACCTGGCCGAAGATGGTGTGCCGGTTGTTCAGGTGTGGCGTGGGCGACACCGTGATGAAGAACTGCGAGCCGTTGGTGCCCGGCCCGGCGTTCGCCATGGCCAGCAGGTACGGCCGGTCGAAGCGCAGCTCGGGGTGGAACTCGTCGCCGAACTTGTAGCCCGGGCCACCGCGTCCGGTGCCGGTCGGGTCGCCCATCTGAACCATGAAACCGCTGATCACGCGGTGCGAGACGGTGCCGTCGTAGTACGGCCCGCTGCCCGGCTGACCGGTACGCGGGTCGATGTACTCCCGGGTGCCCTCGGCCAGCTCCACGAAGTTGCGGACGGTCTTCGGCGCGTGGTTCGGGAAGAGCTCCAGCCGGATCGGGCCGGCGTTGGTGTGCAAGGTGGCGTAGACAGCCTCGGCCACGGGTACTCCTCACTCGTTGGTCAGTTCCTTGCGGATCCTCCCATGTGCCCGATCTGGCCATGCGGAGGCATCCGAAGGTGGAGGATGACGAAGGAACAACTCCCAGGAGGTGGGACCGTGTTTGGAATCGGGCGGCGAAAGACCCAGGGCCAGCTCGCCAAGGTGGAGCTGAACCAGGGCATCGGTCACCTGAGGCAAGCCGCGACGCACGCGGCGAAGGGTGCCGGCGCCACTGTCGGCCCGCGGGTCCAGGCAGCCCGGGGTGCCGTAGCGCCGACCGCGGTCATGGTCCGGGACCGGGCGTCGACCGGGTTCGCGTCGACCGCCGCGGCGCTCGCGCCGGTGCTGCTGGCCGTGCGCAACGCCCGGGTCGAGGCCGCCGGTAAGGCGACGGGCGGCCGCAAGGCGATGGCCGCGAAGCAGTCCGCGATGACGAAGAAGGCGAAGAGCATGAAGGCCGGAAAGAAGAAGCAGCGCAGGTCGCGGGGCATGACCGCGGGCCTGCTGGTGGCCGGGACCGTTGCCGGCCTGGCCGGGGCGATGGCCATGCGGCGTCGCCGTGAGCAGCAGGAGTGGGCCGAGTACGACCCGACCGGCACGCTCGGCACGACGGGCACGCTCGGCACGACGGGTCGCGACAAGCTGGAGCCGATGCGGGAGGACGTGGACACGATCGTGGTGGAGACCCCGGACGCGAGCGCGAAGGTGACGCAGGCCGGCCCGACCGGCGCCGGCTCCTCGGCGGTGGCGAAGGGCAGCAGCGCGTCGACCGCCACCTCCGGCAGCCAGCCGGTGATCCACCCGAACGACCAGGTCCCCTCCGTCGCCGAGGGCGCCCGCGACGTCTCGGGTCGCCCGGCCGACGACATCACCAAGGCCGTGCAGGCCGGCAAGAACGCCGCGAAGGCCGGCGGTCGTCGCTGACCTCGTAACCGTCGGACCGGCGCCGGCACGCGGGACACCCCGCGTGGCCGGCGCCTCCGCGTGTCAGGCGTCCGGGCGCGGCGCGGCGGCTACAGCCAGCCGTTGCGGCGGAACAGGCGGTAGAGCGTGAAGGACGCGGCGAGCATCAGCGCCCACACGCCCGGATAGCCGTACGTCCACCTCAGCTCGGGCATGTTGTCGAAGTTCATGCCGTAGATGCCGGCGATCGCCGTCCACACCGCACCGATCGCGGCCCAGGCGGCGATCTTGCGCATGTCGTTGTTCTGGTCGACGGTGACCTGGGCCAGCCGGGCCTGGAGGATCGAGTTGAGCAGGTCGTCGTAGGAGTTCACCTGCTCGACGGTGCGGCTGAGGTGGTCCTGCACGTCGCGGAAGTAACGCCGGACCTCCTGCGGCACCCACCGGTTGACCTCGGAGGTGAGCGTCATCAGCGGCCGTTGCAGCGGCACCACCGCCCGCTTGAACTCGACCAGTTCCCGCTTCATCTGGTAGATCCGCTGGATCCGGCCGCTGCTCTGCCGGTCGAAGACGTCCGCCTCCAGCACGTCGAGGTCGTCCTCAAGCCGGTCGGCGACCTCCAGGTAGAGGTCGACCACGCGGTCGGTGATCGCGTACGCGACGGCCCATGGGCCGTGCCGCAGCAGGTCCCGCTTCGCCTCCAGGTCGGCGCGGACCGGCGCCAGCCGGCAGGCGTCACCGTGTCGCACGCTGATCACGAAGTGCGGGCCGATGAAGAGCATCACCTGGCCGGTCTCCACCACCTCGGAGTTCTCGGTCAGCTCCGCGTGCTCGCAGTAGCGGGCGGTCCGCAGCGCCAGGAAGACGATCTCGCCGAAGTGCTCCAGCTTCGGGCGCTGCTGGGCCTTGACCGCGTCCTCCACGGCCAGCTCGTGCAGGCCGAAGGTGGCGGCGATCTCGGTCATCTCGGTCAGGTCCGGCTCGTGCAGGCCGAGCCAGACGAAACCGTCCCGCTCCTGCCGGGCGGCGGCCAGGGCCTCGGCGTACTGGGGACGGCCGGGGCGGCGCTCGCCGTCGACGTACAGCCCGCAGTCGACGATCCCGCTGCGCTCCGGGTCGGCCGGCTGGGCGGTACGGGGAGAGCCGTCGGCGTTGAGGATGCGGGACATCGCGCGTACCGGGGCCGCCCAGGCCCGGGGTCGCAGTGCCCGGCCGCCGTCGGGTCCGGCCGTTCGGTCGCGTGCCACCCGGTCCGTCATCTCTCGCCTCCTCTCCCTAGCTGCGGCTTGCAGGTTACGCCGACCGGCGAGAGGCGCAGCGCGGGAGCGGGACGGGCGGTGCGACGGGTGTCACGCGCCGGCGCCGGGCGGGCCGGGCCGCGTCAGGGGGGTGAGGGGCGACACGGCCCACCCGGCACCCCTTGGGGGGCGGGAGTGATGCTGGCGTGCCGTCGGCCCGGCCGGAGTGGCCCGGCGTACGGGCCGGTCACCGGTAAAAGGTGAACGACACTCGCAGCATTGTGGGCTGCCGGCCGGTCCAGCGGGAGTGCCGAACCGGCCAGCGGGGCCTATTTGTCAGAAACCCGACAGAAAATCAGCCGCGAACGGCGGCCATCGCCTCCGCGAGGCGACGAACACCCTCGTCGATCCGGTCCGCGGTGACAGCCGAGTACGCCAGCCGCAGCGCGTGCCGGCCGCCGTCGACCATGAAGTCGCTGCCCTTCACCACCGCCACGCCACGCTCGGCGGCGGCCGGCGCGAGCCGGTCCACCTCGACGTCCTCCGGCAGCTCGACCCAGAGGAAGTAGCCGCCGTCCGGCTCCACGAACCGGGCCTCCGGGATGTGCCGGCGCAGCGACTCGGCCAGCACCGCCGACCGCTCGCCGAGCGCCGTACGGACCGTCCGGATCGACTCCTCGATCGCGCCGGAGACGCAGAACTGGTGCACGATCGCCTGGGCCACCATGCCGGGCGAGATGTAGAGGTTGGTGGCGCGCTTCGCGATCGTCGCGATCAGCTCGGCCGGGCCGACCAGGTAGCCGACGCGCACGCCCGGGCAGACCGTCTTGGTGAAGCTGGACGCGTGCACCACCACGCCCCGGGTGTCCATCGACAGCATCGACGGCAGCGGCTCGCCCCGGAACCGGATGTCCGCGTACGGGTCGTCCTCGAAGATCGTGAACCCGTACTCGGCGGCCAGGTCGAGCAGCTCACGACGCTTCTCCAGGGAGAGGGTCACGCCGGCCGGGTTCTGGTAGTTGGGGATCACGTGCGCCAGGCGCGGCCGTACCCCGGACTCCAGCAGCTTGCGCAGCTCGGCGGTGTCCAGGCCGTCCGGCTGGATCGTCACGCCGTGCACCTCGCCGCCCATCTGCTGGAGGTTCAGCAGCGTGCGGTCGTACGTCGGGCGCTCGACCACCACCGCGTCACCCCGGCGGACCAGGTGGTCGAAGAGGAACGCGTCGGCCTGCAGCGAGCCGTTGGTGATCAGCACCTGATCGGCCTCGACCCCGTGCTTCTCGGCGATCCACTTCCGCAGGGGCGGGTAGCCGACGGAGGTGCCGTACGCGGTGACCCCGGCGGGGTCGGCGTCGAAGGCGCGGACAGCGGCGGCCTTGAGCCCTTCGACATCGACGATGTCCAGCGAAGGCGCGCCACGGGCGAACGAGATCAGCTGCTCGGCGGTCATGCGCAGAGCCTAGGGCCTGGCCCGGCGGGTCCGACCGCGATACACGCGAAGTTCAACATGCGGGCGGCCGGGCGGGGCAGCGGGTGCGTCCGGGGGATCCGAGAGCACCTCGTGACTGTCTACGATCCGACGGACGCTGGCGCCGGTCCGACCGGACGCCGAAGGATGACGGGTCGCGGCAGACCCGGGAGAACAAGGGATGAGGCTCGTGACCGAGGACGAGGCGGGACGGCTCGACGACCAGCGGTTCGCGCAGTGGCTGGCGACCGAGGCCGGCAAGGCGCTCACCGCGCTGCGGGACCGGCAGGGCTTCGCCGACCCGAAGGCGCTCAAGGACGCCGGCGACCGCGCGTCGCACGAGCTGATGACGGCGGCGCTGACCCGGCTGCGGCCCACCGACGCGGTGCTCTCCGAGGAGGAGGCCGACGCCCGCCGCGCGTGGGCTGACGGCGAGCGCGCGCCCCGGCACGAGGCGGACCGGGTCTGGATCATCGACCCGCTGGACGGCACCCGCGAGTTCTCCGAGGAGGGCCGGGACGACTGGGCGGTGCACGTGGCGCTCTGGCAGCGTTCCGCCGCGCCCGACGGCGCCCTGATCGCCGGGGCGGTCGGCATGCCGGCCCGGACCACCGTGGACGGTACGCCGCTCGTGCTCGGCACCACCTGCCCGCCACCGAAGCCGTCCGACGGGCCGATCCGGATCGCGGTGAGCCGCAGCCGCCCGCCCGCGTTCGTGGGCGAGCTGGTCGAGATGCTCGGCGCGACCGCCGTACCGATGGGCTCGGCCGGTGTGAAGGTCTGCGCGGTGGTGACCGGCGAGGTCGACGCGTACGTCCACGCGGGCGGCCAGTACGAATGGGACAGTGCCGCCCCGGTCGCCGTGGCGCTCGGCGCGGGCATGCACGCGTCCCGGATCGACGGCTCGCCGCTGCGCTACAACCGCGCCGACCCGCGCCTGCCCGATCTGCTTGTCTGCCGGCCGGAACTGGCCGACCAGTTGCTCGACGCGATCGCCCGGACCGGGGTCGAGATGCCCGCTTCGGCCGTCACCGACACCCATGGTCAGGCGTTCGGCTGAGTGTCACGGTACATACGGCCAGGTGAATGAGGGTTATCGTCGGGCAGGTATGCGTGGCGATCTGAGCCCGGACACGGGCCGCCGACAGCCAGGGAGGGTCATGCCGGCCGATCGAGAGCCGCACAACGCCTTCGGGCAGCCGACCGGCCTGTGGCCGGGTCAGGACATTCCACGCCAGGCACGCGGACCGTCGCTGCCCTGGCCGGAGGCCGAGGTCACCTCGTCTCCGCCACCACCGGCCCAAACCGGCGGTGACCTGCCCTGGCCGGAGCGCGACGCGCCGGCCGGGCACCAGGACGCCGCCTGGGCGCAGGACGAGCCGACCGTCCACGGTGGCGCCGACTGGGCGCCGCAGGCCGGACCGGCGGCGCACGACGACGCCCACTGGGCGCCGCAGGCGGACGGCCACCACGACTGGGCGCCGCAGGCCGGACCGGCGGGGGACGGTCACGCCGACTGGGCGCCGCACGACGAGCCCGGCCGCCCCGGGCCCGGCACGGCCGCGGGCGGCGAGGCGGGCTGGGGTGCGGGCGCGGGCGGGGCGGCGACCGCCACCCTGACCGGACCTCCCCCGGTGGACGCCCCGCACGGGCCGGCCTCCGGTGGGCCCGGCCGGCCACCCGCTCCGCCGCTCGCCCCGGGGACGACTCCGTCGCCCGGCGGCGCGCGGCGACGCTGGCGCGTGGCGGTCGCGGCGGCGCTGGCGCTGGCAGTGGCCGGCGGCGGGGTCGCGGTGGCCGCGCTGCGGCCCGACTCCGCGAACCCGCAGGCCGGCGAGGCGCCCGGCTCACTCGGCCCGGCCACGTCGATGGGCCCGGGCGCGCCCGGGACGCCCGGCGCGTCTCCGAGCGCCGACCAGGGCCTCGGCGGCAAGCCCTCGGCACGTCCGTCGGCCTCCGAGAACGCCGGCCCGGCCTTCGGCGGTACGCGGCTGACGCTGCCCGGCGCGTCCATCGGCGTGCAGAACGGGGAGACGTTCGGCCAGGCGCTGGCCCGTTCCGACCGGACGTTCGGCAAGCTGCGGATGGCCCGGATCTTCTTCCCCGGCCTGCCGCCGGCCTGGTCCGGCAGCCGGGCGGACGTGGTGGACCGGACCGTTGTGGTGTCTTTCAAGGCGGCGCCGCAGGAGATCAACACCGGCAAGTTCGACTCCCGCCTGACCTCCTGGTTCGCCTCGATCCCGCGCGAGCACAACGTCTACTGGTCGTACTTCCACGAGCCGGAGGACGACGTCGAGCGCGGCGCCTTCACCACCGAGGCGTACCGGACCGCGTGGAAGCGGGTGGCCGGCCTGGCCGGCCGGGCGAACAACCCGAAGCTGATCAACACGTTGATCCTGATGTGCTGGACGCTCGACCCGAAGTCCGGGCGCAGCTTCGACGCGTTCTACCCCGGCTCCGACGTGATCGAGGCGCTCGGCTGGGACTGCTACAACTGGGGCAAGAAGTGGAAGCGGTACGCCTCGCCGCAGGAGATCTACGGCCCCATGATCAGCAAGTCGAAGGCGCTGGGCAAGCCGTGGGGCGTCGCGGAGACCGGCAGTGACCTGGTGCCGGGTGACGCGGGTGCCGGCCGGGCGGCCTGGATCCGGTCGATGACGAACTTCCTCAACGGCCAGCGGCCGGAGTTCGTGGCGTACTACAACCAGACCGTCAGCCAGGGCGACTTCCGGCTGCTCGACCAGCCGAGCATCCAGGCGTGGAAGTCCTTCTGCACGGCCTGACCGGATGACCGGACGAGAACGGGCGGGCGACCGAGGTCGCCCGCCCGTTTCGTGTACGCGTCAGATGCCCCGGCCGCGCTTGTGCAGCGTGCGCAGCACCCGGTCGGCCTGCACCGCCCGGCTCGCCACCGCCAGCGCCAGGTAGGCGCGTGGCTCCTTCGGGTTGCGGGCCAGCGTGCGCCGCGCCCAGCGGACCGCGTCCCGCCGGTTGCCCATGGCCGCCTGCGCGAACGCGATCTGACCGGCCACCCGTGCCTCGCCGTGCGGCACCGTGGCGAACTCCGGGTAGCGGCGCAGCAGCCACTGCAACGCGGTCGAGATGGTCTCCCAGCGCTGCGCGAAGTAGGACCGCTTGTGCCAGCGGACCAGCACGTACGGGCTCTCCACGTTCACCAGCGGGGCGTACCGGGCGGCGCGGAGCAGGAACTCGTAGTCCTCCGCGTAGCTGCCCGGGATCTGCTCGTCGACCAGGCCGATCGCGTCGAGCAGCGCGGCCCGGCGGATCAGGAACGTGGACGGGTGCAGCTCGGTGAGCCGGTCGCGCAGCAGCGCCTCCAGCGAGATCCGGGCGCGGTCCAGCGAGCGGTCCACCGTACGGTCGTCGTAGCTGACCCGGATGCCGCAGCTCACCAGCGCGCCGTCCGGGTGCGCGTCGAGCGCCCCGAACTGGGCGGCGAGCTTGCCGGGCAGCCACTCGTCGTCGTCGTCGCAGAACGCCACCCAGTCGCCGACGGCCGCCTCGATGCCGGTGTTGCGCGCGCCGGCCAGCCCGGCGGTACGGGTATTGGTGATCACCCGGATCCGGCGGTCACCCCGATCGGTCTCCAGCGACCGGTCCGGCTCGGACTGGTCGTACACCACGATCGCCTCGATCAGGCCCGGGTGCGCCTGGCTGAGGATCGCGTCGAGCGCCGCACGCAGCAACTCCGGACGGTCCCGCGTCGGTACGACCACCGAGATGCTCGGCCCACTCATGCTCTCTCCACGGACTCGTCGGATCCCCGCTGGCCCAGATAGCCGTAGCGGACCCGCAGGGGAAGCGTGGCCAGGCTGACCACGGCACGGCTGCGTCGCGGCAGGCGGTCCCGCCATGCCTCGTCGCGGCGCACTGTCAACGGCCCGCCGCTGAACCGCAACGGGTTGCCGGCGACGCTGTGGGCGCGGAACGGCGGGGCCGGCTCGCTCGCCACGTCGGCGGCGTCCGCCGAGAGGATGCGCAGCGCGGCCGGGTCGTCCGGCAGGCCGGCGAAGTCCCGCACCCGGCGTACGGTGCCGGCCGGGTCGGCGGTGAAGTCCTCGTACCGCAGCCGCAGCACCTTCGCCCGGGAGGCGAGCAGGTGGAACGCCGCGTTCTGCGCGGTCCACAGCTTGCTCACCTCGAACGGCGAGAAGGTCGGCATGAAGTCCTCGCCGTCGACCACCTCGGGACGGCGCACCTGCTTGCCCCACGAGTACGCCACCGCCCGGCTGTCCCGGACCAGGTGCAGCACCCGCAGGTCGAGCCCTTCGGCCCAGCGCAGCGCGAACGCGAGCGAGGCGTGCTTGCTGGAGTCGACCACCACGCGGGCGCCGGTCACCGCGAGCGCGGCCCGGTAGATCCGGGTGTACAGGTCGGCGTAGCGGCGCACGTCGGCGAGCTGCTCGGGCGGGAGCGCCTCCTTGGCGAGCCGGGGGATGTGCCGGGTGCGGTCCACCCGGTCCTTGAGCGCCAGGACGTCGTCCCGGTCGACGGCGGCCCAGCCGCCGAACGCCAGGTCGCCGACCTGCCGCCAGAACGGGCAGCCGGTGAACCGCTCGCCGCAGCCGCACCGCTCGTCGGCACCGAGCGCCCGCTCCCACAGGTGCACGACCTCACCGACGGCACACACGTCGGCACTCTGCGCCAGCAGCAGCTCCAGCAGCGTGGAGCCGCTGCGGCCGAGGCCGCCGACGAAGAGGACCCGCGGCGGCGCCGGGTCCGGGCCGCTCATCCGCGCCGCCCGACGGCCCGCTGCCGTACCCGGCTGGCGACCAGGTCGTCGATCACCGCGCCGACCCGGGCGACCGCCTCGGCGCGCGGGTCCGGGCGGCCCGGGTCAGCGGCCAGGACGAACCGGCCCGGGTCGGCCAGCCCTTCGTCCAGCGCGGCGACGAGTTCGGCCTCGGACTCGCACAGCCGCACCATGCCGGCCGCGCCGAGGCGCCGGGAGAACAGCTGCTGGTGGTTGTCGACGTGCTCGTCGTGCGCCGGGTCGCGGGGCACCACGATCGGCAGGTGGCCGGTGCGCCGGGCCTCGGTGATGGTGGCCGGGCCGCCGTGGCTGACCACGAGCGTGGACTCCGCCATCGCCCGCTGGAGCTCCTCGTGGCCGAGGAACGGGGTGGCCTCGGGCAGGGCCGGGGTGCGGCTGTGGCCGTACTGGAGGACCAGCCGGACCTCGGGCCGGGCGGCGTGCCAGCGTTCCAGCCAGCCGACCAGCCGGTCGAAGCGGTGCACGTCGGTACCGACCACGACCAGCACGAACGGCCTGGACCGCCGGTCCCTCTGCTGCGGAATGTGCGCCATCAGAGGAGGTTCCCCACGACAGTCGCCTCCGGGTACATCCGGCGCTGCTCCTCCCACTGCACGAGCATCGCGGAGAGGAAGGGCCGGCAGAGCCGGGCGGTGAGCGTCGCGCTGTCGATCCGGTCGTACACCTCGATGTACACCGTCGGGATCTTGCGCATGCGGGCCGCCACCACGAACGGCAGGGCGACCCCGGCGCCGGTGGTGACGACCGCGTCGACCTGGCGCCGGCGGATCACCTTCAGCGCGAGGAACGCGTTGCGTACCAGGTTCTTGACGTTGCGTGTGGTGGGGTGGTGCGCCCAGACCACGTCCTCGCCGGCGAGCAGCGAGCGCGCGTCCGGGGTGTCGAAGGTTACCCATGCGCGGCGCCGATCCCGGTACCACGGTTCCAGGGCCAGGAGCTGGGCCAGGTGCCCGCCACTGGACCCCACCAGCAGGACCTGCCCCGAGTCCTCGGTTGACCCGCTCACCACAAACGTCCTCCCGTACGCGGATGACGCGTCCGGATTTTTTGTGAATGCCCCTCGGACGCGTCCTGACAACCTACTGGCGCGCCCGTGGGCAACTGAAGGGGCCATTGGACGGATCCTGGCTCGCCGGTCGGCTCACCTCGCGATTCCCGTCAACGGGATGCGCGTCGACCGGCCATCGGGCAGGTCAGCCCGGCCGCACCCGGACGACGGGCCGGGGCGCCCGAACGAAGTGAGATGTGTCAGGATTCCGTCACCGCTCCGCACGAGAGCCGACGGCGACGTCGGTCTACCGGGGGCAAGTCGGGCCCGACACCGGGAAACCCGCCGAATGGTCAGCGCCGATCGGCCATTTCTACGCGGGCTGCCCACACCCGGGCAGGCTTACCGGAACGTGAGCAGACTTTCCCTCGTCGTTCGGATCGGGGACACTCAAGGCCACGGTCAGGTCCAGCTGTGCCGTGGACTGCCCGGCTCGGTCGAAAGGGAGCGACAGACTCTGATGCCCTCACCCCATTTGGCCGAGAGCGACGCCGACGGTCTTGCCCTGATGGCCTACCTGGGCTGGCTGCGCCGCCGTTGGTGGATCCTGCTGCTCGCCGCGGTCCTCGGTCTGGGCGGAGGGCTGGCGCTGAGCCAGATCCAGGAGGCGCGCTACACCTCGACCACCTCGCTGCTGGTGCGCCCGCTCGGCTCGGGCGCGGAGAACAACCCCAACGCCAAGGTCAACCTGGACACCGAGGCACAGGTGGTCCGCTCGCTCGTGGTGGCCGAACGGGCCAAGGCCCTGATGAAGGTCGACACCGGGGCCGACCAGCTCGTCAAGTCGGTGACCGTCAAGGTCCCGCCGAACAGCCAGATCCTCCAGGTGGCGTACGAGGCGAACAGCCCCGAGGGCGCCCAGTCGGGCTCGCACGCGTTCGCCCAGGCGTACCTGGACCTGCGCAAGGCCACCGCGCAGAAGACGCTGGAGAACGAGACCAACGCGCTCAAGCAGCAGATCGCCGACCTCCAGAAGCAGCTGAGCGCGGTCGCCGGGCGGATCTCGGCGGCGCCGTCGAACTCGCCCGAGCGGGAGCGGGCCGAGGCCGAGCGCAACGTCATCACCAACCAGATCACCGGCCTGTACAACCGGCTCAACCCGCTGGCCTCGGCCGGCTCCGACCCCGGCGAGATCATCTCCGACGCCCGGCTGCCGGAGCGGCCCAGCTCGCCGAACCGCACGCTCAACCTCGCCAGCGGCATGGGCGCGGGCCTGCTGCTCGGCATCGTGCTGGCGCTGGTGCTGGACCGGCTCGACACCCGGATCCGCCGCGGACGCGACATCTCCGACCGGGTCGGCCTGCCGCTGCTCGTGGAACTGCCGTCGCGCGCGCCGTCGCTCGCCGTCCTGCCGGCCACCCACCGGGCCTCCCGCGAGCTGGGCCGGCTGCGCAACGTGCTGCTCTCCGCGGTGCCCGAAGCGGCACAGGGCGGCCGCGGACGCCAACTGCTGCTCTGCGACGCCTCGGCCGGCACCGCCGCCGGGTTCGTCGCCGCCAACCTCGCCGCCTCGTACGCCCGTACCGGCCAGCAGGTCGCGCTGATCACCACGAAGCCCGACTCGGCGGTGGGCACCATCACCGGCGTCGCCGAGGGGCGGCACAGCCTCGCCTCGGTGCTGCGCCGCGACGTGCCCCCGCTCAAGGCGCTCGCGCCGGTGCCGGGGCTCGGCCAGCTCCGGGTGCTGGTGCCGGGCGACCTGGACGCCGATGTCGAGCTGCCGGTCGCCGGTCTGCTGGAGATCCTGCACGAGCTGTCCGCGCGCTTCGACCACGTGATCATCGAGACCGCGCAGCCCACGTTCGCCGTGGAGGCCCAGGCCCTGGGCCGGTACGTCGACGCGGTGATCATGGTGGCCGAGGCGGGCAAGACCCGCAGCGGTGAGATCACCGCCGCGCTCCAGCAGTTCGAGCAGGTGAACGCGCCGGTGATCGGCGCCGTGCTGGCTCCGCGCCTGCCCGACCCGCCCGCCGGCGCCACCCGCCCGGCGACGTCCGGCGGGTCGAACACGCCGAGCGCGCCGGCTGCCCCGGCCAACCGGCCCAAGCCCCGGCCCAGCCCCGGCCCGTCCGCCGAGTCGACAATGGTGCTGCCGCGCATGCAGTCGTCCCGCCCCGCCCCGGCGAAGCCGGCCGCTCCGGCGCCGCAGATGCCCGGCAAGGCCACCCCGCCCGCCGCTGGAGGCAAGCCGGTGCCGCTCAACGGCACCGGCGGCACCTACCGCTCCCGGGGTGACGGCGACGGCCGCAGCTACGCCCTCGACTCCGGCGAGGACCTGGGGTGAACCGTCGGCAGATGCTCCGCGCCGCCATCGCCCCCGCCGTCGTCCTCGGCGTCGGGACCGGGTGCAGCGAACCCGAGCCCAAGCCGGGCAAGGTCCAGGTGGTGGACCCGGGCGACGTCACCGCCTCGCCGTCCGCGGCCAGCGCCTCGCCGACCCTGCCCAACGGCCCGCTGACCGGCGCTCCGGTCAGCACCCCGGCCGCGGCGACCCGCCAGGCCGTAGCGGTGCCGCTGCGGGTGAGCCCCGCGACCACACCGGCCGGCCTGGACGCCGCCGACCTGGTCTACGCCGAGTTCGCCGAGTCGGACACGCTGCACCTGACCGCGGTGTTCCACTCCAAGGACGCCACCAAGATCGGCCCGGTCACCGAGATCCGGCCGGTCGACATCCGGTCGCTCACGGTGCTGCGCCCGTTCGTCGGCTACGACGGCGGCCCCACCGGCTTCCTCACCCAGTTCGAGAACTCCGACCTCGACGGCGTCACGCCCGACGACGACAGCAAGGTGTTCTCCGGCGACTACACGTCGACGGCCGCGCTGCTCAAGGCCGCCCCGAAGGGGGGCCAGCCGCCCCCTCAGCCGATCGACCACGCCACCGACGGCGAGGCGCTCGCCACCCGCGACCTGGCACCCGCAACCGAACTCACAGTCACCGTCTCCGGCGGCCCGCCGATGGTCTGGCGGTACGACCAGGCGAAGTCCGTCTGGGCCGCCAAGATCGGCAAGGTCACCGTGACCGCCGCCTCCGTCATCGTGCTGACGATGGAGTACCGAACGCTCGACGTACGCAACCCGTCCCCGCGCTCGCTGCCCTCGGCGAACGTCTTCGGTGAGGGCGCGGTGCTCGCCGTGTCCGGGCCGAACAGCGCCAAGGGCCGGTGGCGCAAGCCCGGCCTGCCCCTGGTCTGCACACTTGCCGACACCGGCGGCGACCTCCTGCGCCCGCAGCCCGGCAACGCCTGGGTCATCTACGCGCCGACCACCGCCAAGGTCTCCGTGAAATGAGCACCGCCACCCCGCCCCGTACCGCGCGCGGGTCGGTGCCGCTCGCCGCGGTGTCGCCGCCCGGCGGGAACCGGCTCCGCCCGGTGCGGGTACGGCCGCAGGGCTGGTCGTGGCGGCTGCCGACGGCGTGGCCGCTGATCGCGGTCTTCCTGCTGTACCCGCTGTGGTGGGTGCTCGGCGTGTCGAGCTTCGTGTTCGTCATCTTCGCGGTGCCGATGGTGGCGCAGATGCGCAAACGCGGCCCGGTCCGGGTGCCGCCCGGCTTCGGGATCTGGATGATCCTGCTGCTCTGGGTGTTCCTGTCCGTGCTCACCCTCGACCTCACCGCGCCGAACACGCTGCCGCACGGCGGCAGCGGCAAGTACATCGGCTGGGGCATCCGGCTCGCCAACTACGTCGCGATGACCGTGACCATGCTCTACGTCTACAACCTGCGCGAGCGGGAGCTGTCCCAGCGCCGGATGGTGCGGCTGTTCGGGTTCATGGGCGTGGTCGTGGTGCTGGGCGGCTGGATCGGCTCGCTCTTCCCGAACCTCAAGTTCGTCGCGCCGCTGCGGTTCATCCTGCCGCAGTCGATCGCCGGTCACCCGTACGTCACCTCGCTCATGGAGATCAAGTTCGCCCAGGTGCAGCAGGTGATCGAGGGGGAGGCCAGTTCGCCCCGCCCGTCCGCGCCGTTCACCTACACGAACTCGTGGGGCCAGAACACCGCCATCCTGCTGGTGTGGCTGATCGTCGGCTGGGTGGTGCTGGGCAGGCCGCTGCGCCGTACCGCCGGCGTGGCCATCGCGCTGGCGGCGATCTTCCCGATCGTCTACTCCCTCAACCGCGGCCTCTGGATCGGCCTCGGCATCGCCGCCGCGTACGTGGCGCTGCGGCTCGCGCTGCGCGGCCGGATGGTGGTGCTCGGCGGGCTCGCCCTGGCGGTCGGACTGATCGGCGTGCTGATCGTCGCCACCCCGCTCGGCCGCACCTTCGACGAACGCCTGCAGAACGGGCACAGCGACGACATCCGCACCACCCTGTCGCAGGGCGCGGTCCGGGCGGCCAACCAGTCGCCGATCCTCGGCTACGGCGGCAACCGGGCGCTGATCGGCAGCAACCGGTCGATCGCCATCGGCAAGTCCGAGGACTGCAAGCAGTGCGGTAACCGGGAGCTGGGCAGCAACGGCCAGGTCTGGGCGCTGCTCGTCGGGCAGGGCTGGATCGGCGCGATCTGCTACAACGCGTTCTTCATCTACTGCATCTGGCGCTACCGGCGCGACCACAGCGCCATCGGGATCGCCGGCACGCTCGTGCTCATCCTCATGCTCTTCTTCCAGTTCACCTACGGTGCGATGGAAGCAACACTCGCCTACGCCCTGATCACTGTCGCCCTGCTGGCCCGCAACGACCGGATCCGCCGGTCGCTCGCGCCCGCGCCACCGCAGGGCACGATCGCCGGGCTCCGGGCCCGAATGGAAACGACCGGTGACCGCTGATGGTGTTCCGCGTACCCCCGGACGGCGACGGCCGTGCCGCGTACCTCGGTGAACTGGCCGGGCTGATCTGGCCCGCGCCGGCCGAGCCCAGCCTGCGCCGCGGCGGCGCAGGCTGGGTGGTGGTGCCCTCGGCGGCCCGCCCCCGGCTGCTCGTGCCCACCGGCTCCGGCCGGGCGGCGGCGAGCGCGGTCCGGCACTCCACCGAGGCCGTCGGCCGCAAGGCCAAGCTGGTCCGGCAGGGCCTGGCCACCGCGTTCCGGCTCGGTCTCGGGCCGGTGGTCTTCCGTGACCGGCTGGTCGTCGACGGCGGCGGGCTGGACGCGCACCTGGCCGAGGTGCTGGGTGAGCCGGCGCTGGTCAGCCTGCACATCGGGCCGGCCCGGGCGAACCGAAAGCCGGTGCTGCAACTGCTCGCCCCGGACGGCCGGGCCCTCGGGTACGCGAAGCTCGGCGTCGACCCGCTGACCCGCGCGCTCGTCCACGCGGAGGCCGACGCGCTGCGCCGCCTCGCCGAGGTGCCGCTCGGCCCGGTGGTCCTGGCCGGGGTACGCCACCACGGCGACTGGCACGGGCACGCGCTGCTCGTGCAGGAGGCGCTGCCGGTGCGGCTGCCCCGGGCCGCCCCGGCCGCCGCGCAGGCGGCCGAGCGCGCGGCCATGGTGGCGGTCGCCGGCTGCCTCGGCGTACGCCGGCAGCCGTGGGCAGCCAGCGGGCACGCGACCCGGCTCACCGCCGCGGTGGACGCGCTCGGTCCCCGGCCGGAGGCCGGGCGGCTGCGCGCGGTGCTGAAGTCCGTCGCGGACGCCGACCCGGTCGTCGCCTTCGGCGCGTGGCACGGGGACTGGAACGGCGGCAACAGCGCGGTGCTCGCCGACGGCCGGGTGCTGGTCTGGGACTGGGAACGGTTCGAGGCGGACGTGCCGGCCGGGTACGACGCGCTGCACCTGGCGGTGCAGGGCGCGATGAGCCACGACGGGGTGGAACCGGTCGAGGCCGCTCGCGCGCTGATCGCCGGCGCCGGGGCAACCCTGGCGCCGTTCGACCAGACCGGTGGGGGCGCCGATCTGGTCGCTGTGCTCTACCTGGTGGAGCTGGCTGCGCGCTACCTGCGCGACAGGCAGGCGGAGGCAGGTGCGCGACTGGGGCACGTCGACACCTGGCTGCTGCCCGCCGTGGAGGAACACCTGGCCCGCCGGGCCCGGTGAGAGTGAGGAGTGGGGACGTGACGGTGGCCAGGGAGCAGGCGCTCCGCGCGGTGAAGTCGGTGAGCCGGACGGTCGGTCGATTGACCGCCGGCTCACGGATGGTGCCGGGATTCCTGATCGTGGGGGCGCAGCGCTGCGGCACCACCTCGCTGTTCAAGACGCTCTCGCAGCACCCGGGCGTGCTGCCGCCCGCGTACCACAAGGGCGTGCACTACTTCGACATGGACTACCACCGGGGGATGAACTGGTACCTCGGGCACTTCCCCACCACGGCCAAGGCCGAAGCGGTGAAGGCCCAGATCGGGGTACGCGGGATCACCGGCGAGTCCAGCCCGTACTACATGTTCCACCCGCTGGCCGGGCAGCGGATCGCCAAGGACCTGCCCTCGGTGAAGCTGCTGGTGCTGCTGCGTGACCCGGTGGAGCGGGCGTATTCGGCGCACTCGCACGAGCTGGCCCGGGGCTACGAGAGCGAGTCGGACTTCGAGCGGGCGCTGGCCCTGGAGGAGCAGCGGACCGCGGGTGAGCGGGAGCGGATGATCCGCTCGGCCGCGTACGCGAGCGAGCACCTGCAGCACAACGCGTACCTGGCCCGGGGCCGCTACATCGAGCAGCTGGAGCGGCTGGAGGCGCTCGTCGGCCGGGAGCGGATGCACGTCATCGACAGCGACGACTTCTTCGCCGACCCGCGCCCGTCCTTCGACGCGGTCTGCGACTTCCTCGGGCTGCCCCGCTGGGCGGACATCGCGTTCGGCAAGCACAACTCGCGGTCCCGTTCGCCCATGTCGGCGGAGCTGCGGGCCCGGCTGGAGGACCACTTCGCCCCGTACGACGAGCGGCTGGCGGCGTGGTGGGGACGCGTGCCGTCGTGGCGGCGGTGACCCGGCCGGACGCCGGCGGCACCCCGACGCTCACCGCACCGCCGCCCGGACCGGGCGCGGGGCTCGGCGGCGCGGCCCGGCAGGGCTTCGCGAACCTGGTCGGTGTCGGCCTGGCCGCGGTAGCGGGCTTCGGGCTCAACATCGTCATCGCCCGGGGCTGGTCGGTCCGCGAGGCCGGCATGTTCTTCGCGGCCACCAGCGCGTTCATGATCGCCGCGTCGGCGGCCCGGCTCGGCACCGACGTCGGCACCGTCTACTTCGTCAGCCGCCAGCGCACGCTGGACCGCCGCGACCAGATCCGCGGCACGATCCTGGTCGGACTGCTGCCGGTGCTCGCGGTCGGCGCGCTGCTCGGCCTCGCCGGCTGGGCGGCCGCACCGGCGCTGGCCCGGGCCACCATGCCGGAGGCCGGCCCGGAGGCGGTGACCGCGCTGCGCATCCTGCTGGCGTTCGTGCCGCTGGCCGCGCTCAACGACTACGCGCTCGCCGCCTGCCGGGGCTTCGGCCAGATGCGCCCGCTGCTCACAGTGGAGCGGCTCGGCCGCACGCTCGTGCAGTTCCTGGCCGTGGCGGTGGCCGCCTGGCTCGGACTGTCCGCCACCGTGGCGCTGCCGCTGGCCTGGGTGGTGCCGTACCTGCTCGCCGCCGTGGTCGCGCTGATCTGGTTGAGCCGGCTCGTCGGCCGGGCCGGTCGCCAGGTGACCCGGCCGGTGCCGGCGCGTGAGCTGGCCGGGCCGTTCTGGCGTTTCACCGGGCCCCGCGCGGTCAGCAGCCTGGCCGCGATCGTGGTGCAGCGACTGGACATCGTGCTGCTCAGCGCGCTGCGGGGGCCGGCCGAGGCGGCCATCTACACGGCGGCGACCCGGTTCCTGGCGCTGGGCCAGCTCTCCAGCGTCGCGCTCTCCAGCTCGGTGCAGCACCGGCTGGCCGCCGCGTTCGCCCGCAACGACCGGGCCGAGGCGGGTCAGCTCTACCAGGTCGCCACCGGCTGGCTGGTGATCCTCTCCTGGCCCGCGTACCTGATCTTCGCGGCCTTCGCCACGCCGATGCTGGCGCTGTTCGGAGGCGACTACGCCGACGGCCGCAAGGTCGTGGTGCTGCTGGCGCTGACCATGCTGCTGGCCACCGGCTGCGGCATGGTCGACATGGTGCTCAACATGGCCGGGCGCACCGCATGGACGTTCTACAACGCGATGACCGGCACCGTGCTCAACGTGGTCGGCAACCTGCTGCTCATCCCCCGGTTCGGCATCCTCGGCGCAGCCCTGGCCTGGATCGTCTCGATCCTGGTCACCAACCTGGTGCCGCTGACCCAGCTCTGGTGGTCGATGCGGCTGCACCCGTTCGGCGCCGGCACCCGTACCGCGATGGCGCTCGCCGTCGTCTCGCTGGGACTGCCGCTCGGCGCGGCGAGCCTGCTCGACGCCACGACGCCGGTGCTCGCGCTGGTGACCGTCGTCGGCCTGGCCGCGTACGTGGCGGGTGTCTGGCGCTGGCGGCGCACCCTGAACCTCGACGCGCTGCGGTCCCTGCGCCGCGGCCGCAACCGCGCCGGGTCGGACCCGGCCGCCCAGTCCTGACCGATCCTGCGCACCGATGGGACCTTCGATGACCAGCGACTCCCCCCTCGCCCCGCACTCCGGCCTGTCCACCGTGAAGGCCGCGAAGCTCGCCGCGGTCGGCCTGCTGGCGGACCGCAAGGAACGCCGCGAGCTGGAACGGCCGGTGGAGGCGGGCAGTCGCCGCCTCACGCTGAAGGTGGAGCGGCCGATCTTCATCCTGGGCGCCCCGCGTTCCGGCACCACGTTCCTGGGCAGTTGCGTCGGCGCGCTGCCGGACGTGTCGTACCACTTCGAACCGCGCCTGACCAAGGCGGTCGCCCGCTGTGTCTACGAGGGAAGCTGGACGCCGCAGCGGGCCGCCCGCTACTTCCGCGGCTACTACGGCGCGCTGCTCGCCGCGTCCGGGCACGGCGGGTTGCGCTTCGCCGAGAAGGACCCGGAGAACTGCTTCATCGTGCCGTTCCTGACCGAGGTCTTCCCGGACGCGGTCTTCCTGCACGTCTACCGGGACGGCCGGGACGTGGCGGTGTCGCACGCCGAGCAGCCCTGGCTGAACGCCGCGTCCACGGGCACCGGTCGCAGCGGCCGGGGCGGTACGCCGTGGGGCGCCGCGCCCCGGTTCTGGGTGGAGCCGGAGCGGCGCGACGAGTTCACGCAGGTCTCCGACCTGGGCCGGTCGGCCTGGATGTGGCGGCGCTTCACCGGCAGCGCGCTGTCCCAGCTCGCCGAGCTGCCCGCGGACCGGGTCCGGCACCTGCGCTACGAGGACGTCGTCACCCGGCCGGCGGAGGCCGCCGAGGTGGTCGCCGACTTCCTGGAGGTACGCGACCAGGCCGGCCGGGCGGCGTTGCACGCCCGTTTCGCCAAGGCCCGGCCGGGCTCGGTGGGGCGCTGGCGGCAGCGACTGACCGAAAAGGATCTGGCCGACGTGCTGGACCAGGCCGGCCCGCTGCTGACCGAGCTCGGTTACCCCGCTTGAGCGCGCCTCCCCGGGTAGAGTGCCAGGGGTCGCCCGCCCGGCCCGGCGTGCCTCTCCGCTGACGCGGATCCGTCAGGGCCACACCGTGCCGGCGACCGTCCTGGGGAGAGGTTGCGGTGGTACGACGGTTACGACTGACGATGGCTGCCGTGCTGGGCCTGGCCCTGCTGGCGCCGGCGGTGACGGCCTGTGAGATCGGCTCCGAGCGGTCCGACGAGGGGACCACAGCGGCGCCGCCCCCACCGACCGTGACGCCGCGGACCGCGCCGGTGCGCACCACGGGGCGGGGGCCGGAGCCGCCGGAGCAGGGGGCCTGGCTCGGCACCTGGGTCAAGCCGCAGTACCACACCGCCACCGGGCGGGCCGCCGCCTTCGACGAGTTCAACCGGGCCGCCGGTGGCACGCTCGCCATCGCGCACATGTTCCACGAGTGGAACGAGCCGTTCCCCGGCGCCAGCGAGCGGGCATTCCAGGCCCGGGGCAAGCTCCAGATGATCTCCTGGCAGGGCACCGACACCCGTTCGACGGTCAGCGGCGTCTACGACACGCTGATCCGGGAACGCGCGCGGGACGTCAAGGAGTTCGGCGTTCCGGTGCTGCTGCGCTACCGGTGGGAGATGGACCGGCCGAACCTGGCCGCGAGCATGCACTCGCCGGAGGACTACGTCGCCGCCTGGAAGCACGTCCGCGGCATCTTCACGGAGATGGGCGTCACCAACGCGGCCTGGGTGTGGTGCCCGCACGCGGACGGCTTCGCCGAGCCGCAGCGCCGGGCCGCCGCCTACTACCCCGGTGACGACCAGGTCGACTGGCTCTGCGCCGACGTCTACCCCAGCCCGGAGTGGAACAGCTTCTCCAACCGCATGGACCACTTCATGGCGTTCGCCAAGAAGCACCCCCGGCCGGTCATCATCGGCGAGTACGGCCTGACCCAGGACGGGCGTCCGGGCCAGCGGGCCGACTGGATGCGCGAGGTCGGGCCGTACCTGAAGAAGCACCCGCAGATCAAGGGGGCGGTCTACTTCGCGGCGAAGCAGACGCAGAAGCCGATTTACGACAGCACGTTCGGCGACGACCCGGAGAGCGAGAAGGTGTTCCGGGAAATGGCGACGGATCCGTACTTCCAGCCGCCGATGCCCGACCTGAGTGTCTCCTCAGGGCAACCCTCCGTGTCCGGCGAGTGATCGTCGCTCGTCTTTTCGTGTGACCCGGGCCGTTTCCTCGGCCAAAAAGGCCGATCCCGGGTGGACGCGCGACCGGCGAATGCGAGAAGGTATTGCTCTCACGTCTGCGGTCGGTCGAGTGACGCCCCGCCTCAAGTCGGCACCGGCCACGATCGCAGCGCCTCCGACGTATTCACCCCGGAGTAGCCTGTGGCTTCCTCGATCCTGAGACACCGCTCGGTGTCCGCCTTCGGCGCTGCCGTACTCGGCATCGCCACCCTGTTCACACCGGTGCCGGCGCTCGCCGCGCCGGCCACCGCGCCCGCGCCCGACCACAGCACGATGGTCGGCGAGGTGCCCTCGGACAAGACGCCGAACATCAACGACGGCAACGTGGTGGCCATCCACGACGCCGGCAGCAAGGTGATCGTCGGCGGCTCGTTCACCAACGCGCAGAACCGGGGTTCCTCACCCACCCCGGTCGACCGCCGCGGGCTGCTCGCCTTCGACAAGGCCACCGGCAAGATCGACAATGCGTTCGCGCCGGTGCTGGACAACGACGTCACCGCCATCATCGCCGGCCCGACCCCCGGGACGGTCTACGTCGCCGGCAAGTTCAACAAGGTCGGCGACAAGAACTTCCGCAAGCTGGCGCTGCTGAACGTCGCCGACGGCACCCCCGTCGAGGGGTTCAAGGGCCCGGCGTTCAACGGCACCGTCAACGACATCGCGCTCGTCGACGGCCACCTGCTCGTCGGCGGCATCTTCACCACGGTGACCGCGACGACCACCCGCAACGGGCTGGCGTCGCTGAACCCGACCACCGGCGCGGTGGACGACTACCTCACCGTGGCGCTGACCGAGAACCACAACTGGACCCCGACCAACAACGGGGCCTCGGCCGGTGTCGGCGTGGAGAAGTTCACCGTCTCGCCGAACGGCAAGCACCTCGTGGTCATCGGCAACTTCAAGAAGGCCGACGGCGTCGTGCACGACCAGATCGTGCGGATCAACCTCGGTGAGAACTCCGCGACCATCGCCGACTGGAACACCGACGGCTACTCCGCGGCCTGCAAGTACACCGCGTTCGACTCGTGGGTGCGCGACGTCCAGTTCTCCCCGGACAGCAAGTACTTCGTGGTGGTCACCACCGGCGCGTCCTACCCCGGCACGCTCTGCGACTCCGCGGCCCGCTGGGAGACGGACGCCACCGGCGCCGGCCAGAAGCCGACCTGGACGAACTTCAGCGGCGGCGACACCTTCCTCTCCGTCGGCATCAGCGAGAAGGCCATCTACGTCGGTGGCCACTTCCGCTGGTCGAACAACCCGCTCGCCCGGGACAAGGCCGGACCGGGCGCGGTGCCGCGTGCCAGCATCGCCGCCCTCGACCCGGTCAGCGGCCTGCCGCTGTCCTGGAACCCGGGCCGCCACCCGCGCGGCTACGGCGTCACCGAGATGCTGGTGACCCAGGAAGGGCTCTGGCTGGGCAGCGACCAGGAGTACATCGGCGACTTCGACTACCAGCGCAAGCGGCTCGCCTTCTTCCCGCTGGCCGGCGGCAACGCCCCGCACTCGACCAGCACCAAGGGCCTGCCGGGCAACGTCTACCAGGCCGGTCGCGCGGCGCAGACCGAGGTGCTCTACCGGGTCAACGCCGGTGGTCCGGCCATCCCGGCCACCGACGGCGGGCCGGACTGGGCCGCCGACAGCGAGGCCTCGCCGAGCCCGTACCACAACACCGGCAACAGCGTGACCACGTACCCGACGAACGCGACGTTCGACGCCACCGTGCCGGCGAGCACGCCGGCCACGCTGTTCAACTCGGAGCGGTGGGACGAGTCGACCGCGCCGGACATGCAGTGGGACATCCCGGTCGCGGCCGGCACCCGGATCGACGTCCGGATCTACATGGCCAACCGCTGGTCCGGCACGAGCAAGCCGGGCAACCGCAAGTTCGACGTCAGCGTTGACGGCGTGCTCAAGCTGAACGACTTCGACCCGGTCGTCGCCGCCGGTGGCACCGACCGCGGCACCATGCAGTCGATCTCCCTGGTCAGCGACGGCGTGGTCGACATCGACTTCGCCCGGGTGGTCCAGAACCCGCTGGTCCACGGCATCGAGATCGTCAAGACCGCGCCCACGCCGGACGCCTCGGACGTGCTCTACCGGGTCAACGCCGGTGGCGACCAGCTGGCCGCGCCGAGTGGCCCGGCCTGGGCCGCGGACACCGCAGCCGCGCCGAGCACCTACCACAACACCGGCAGCCAGGTGACCAGCTACCCCACCAACGCCGCGCTCGACGCCACCGTGCCGTCCGGCACGCCGGTCGAGCTGTTCAACGCGGAGCGGTGGGACGAGTCGACCGCGCCGGACATGCAGTGGGACTTCCCGGTTCCGGCCGGCACGCCGGTGCAGGTGCGGCTCTACCTGGCCAACCGCTACGCCGGCACCGCCACCGCCGGCAAGCGCAAGTTCAACGTCAGCATCGACGGCGTCGTCAAGCTGAGCAACTTCGACCCGATCACGGCGATCGGCGCCACCAACCGGGGCACCATGCGGGCGTTCCCGGTCACCAGTGACGGCAACATCGACATCGACTTCGGTCGCGTCCTGGAGAACCCGCTGGTGCAGGCCATCGAGATCGTCAAGCTGCCGCCGGTGCCGCCGTCCACCACCGTGGACAGCATCACCGTGCGGACGTACGACGGCGCGTCCTCGGTCGGCAACGCGATGTCGGTGCCGAACGGCGACAACACGGGCTGGTCGACCGTCAAGGGCGCGTTCTGGGTCGGCGGTGACCTGTTCTACGGCGTCGGCGGCGACCTCTACAAGCGCTCGTTCGACGGCACCGAGTTCGGCACCCCGAAGAAGCTCGACCCGTACCACGACGCCAAGTGGGACCTGGTCGTCACCGGCTCCGCGCCGGAGGGCTCCACCTACGCCGGCATGACGGGCAACTTCTCCGCCGAACTGCCGAACGTGACGGCGATGTTCTACAAGAGCGGCCGGATCTACTACTCGCTGGCCGGTCAGAGCACGCTGTTCTGGCGCGGGTTCGCGCCGGACACCGGCACCGTCGGCGCCGAGCGCAACACGGTCACCGGCACCACCGGCTTCGCCGACGCGGGCGGCCTGTTCCTGGACGGCGACACGCTCTACGTCGTCTCCCGGAGCACCGGCAACCTCGCCTCGATGGCGTGGTCCGACGGCGTGCCGACCGGTACCGCCACGGTGCGCAGCGGCCCGAGCGTCGACGACGTCGACTGGCGCGGCACCTCGGTCTTCGTCGGCCCCTGACGGGCGGGCACGACCGAAACGGAACACATACGACGATGGCCCGGCCGGTATCGGCCGGGCCATCGCCTGTTCCGGCGCCCGTCGCGCCGGCCTGGTTCAGCTCCGGGTCGGCGCCTGCTGCCCCGCCCAGACCCGCATCAGGTCCCGTACCGAGATCACTCCAGCCACCTCACGCCCGTCGAGCACGACCAGGTGCCGGAATCCGCCCCGGGCCATCGCCGCGCCGGCCTCCTCGATCGTCCAGTCCGGGCCGGCGTAGACGACGTCCCAGGTCAGGTGCGCGCCGGTGCGCTCGACATCCGGGTCGAGCCCGGCGCCGATCGCCTTCAGCACGTCGCGTTCGGTCATGATCCCGACCCCCTCGGAGTCCGGGTCGATCACGACCGCCGACCCGACACCGCGGGCCGACATCATCCGGGCCGCCTGCCGGAGCGTGTGCTCCGGTCCGACCACGAGTACCTCGCTGGACATCGCTTCCCGTACCTGCATCACACATCACTCCTGTGGGACGGCGACTGAGTACGGACATGGTGGGCCCTCGATACGCACCGGGACAAGGACGGGCATCGCCGGGAACGGCGCGGATGGCTACTGTCGGAGGGTGCCCAGAGAGCCCCTGCGCTGCGCCGGCGCGCTGATCGTCGACGACGACGGCCGCATCTTCATCCAACGCCGATCCCCCGACCGCCGCCTCTTCCCGAACTGCTGGGACATCGTCGGCGGCCACCTCGAACCGGGTGAGGAGATCGACGACGCGCTGCGCCGGGAGGTCACCGAGGAGACCGGCTGGTCCGTGTCGCACGTGCTCGGCCTGGTCGGCGAATACCGCTACACCGCCGACGACGGGCTGGCCCGGGTGGAGACCGACTTCCTGGTCCGGGTGGACGGCGACCTGAGCCGGCCCCGCCTGGAGCCGGGCAAGCACACCGAGTACCGCTGGCTCGCCGAGCGGGACGTCGACCTGCTCGACGAGCACCGGGACGTCAACGACGGGCTCATCCGGCGGATCGCCGAGGACGGGTTCGCGGCGCTGCGCTCGATCGGGCTGACGGGCTGAACCACTGCCGGTCGGCGCCCGACGATATCCTCGCCGGGTGGAATCCGGTCGAGAAGAGGAGCGTGTCGGCATGATCGGGATGGTGCTCGCCGCCGGTGCGGGGCGCCGGCTGCGGCCGTACACCGACACCCTGCCCAAGGCCCTGGTGCCGGTCGACGGGGAGACCACCATCCTCGACATCGCGCTGCGCAACCTCGCCGAGGTGGGGCTGAACGAGGTCGTGATCGTGGTCGGCTACGCGGCCGACGCGGTGCGGCAGCGCCAGGCCGCCCTGGAGGAGAAGTACGGCGTCACGCTCACCCTGGTGCACAACGACAAGGCCGAGGAGTGGAACAACGCGTACTCGCTCTGGCTGGCGCGTGAGCACTTCTCCCGGGGCGTGCTGCTCGTCAACGGCGACACCGTGCACCCGGTGAGCGTGGAGAAGACGCTGCTGGCCGAGCGTGGTCCGGGCATCCTGCTCGCGGTGGACACGCTCAAGCCGCTGGCCGAGGAGGAGATGAAGACCACCTTCGACGCCGCCGGCCAGCTCACCCGCATCACCAAGCTGATGGACCCGGGCGAGGCGTACGGCGAGTACATCGGCGCGACGCTGATCGAGCCGCAGGTGGCCGAGCCGCTCGCGGACGCGCTGGAGGCGACCTGGCGGCGCGACCCGAACCTCTACTACGAGGACGGCTACCAGGAGTTCGCCGAGCGCGGCGGCGAGGTGCGGGCGGCCCCGATCGGTGACGTC
Source organism: Micromonospora sp. LA-10 (assembly GCF_051853095.1). Lineage (NCBI taxonomy): Bacteria > Bacillati > Actinomycetota > Actinomycetes > Micromonosporales > Micromonosporaceae > Micromonospora > Micromonospora sp. LA-10. The sequence continues at coordinate 3,773,529 of NZ_CP195710.1, read as the reverse complement.
TCCTGGGTCGAGGTCGACAACCACGCCGATCTGGCCCGGGCGCGGGAGATCGCGTGCCGCTACTAGCCCGCAGCGTCCTCACCCCGCTGCACATCGACGTGCGGCGGGGCGCGGTCGCCGACCTGGCGTCGATCCTGTCCGACGGGCGGATCTCGGCCGGTGGCGACGTCGCCGTGGTGGTCGGGCCGGGGCAGGGCGAGCGGATCGCCGAACTGCTCCGGCCGTCGCTGCGCTCGGCGGACGTGTTCACCGTCGCCGGGGGCACGCTGGACGCCGCCGACGACCTGGGGGCGAAGCTGCGCAGCCGGTCGTACGACGCGGTGGTCGGCATCGGCGGCGGCAAGACCATCGACGTGGCCAAGTACGCCGCGACCCGCCGTGGCCTGCCGATGGTCTCGGTGGCGACGAGCCTCGCCAACGACGGCATCGCCTCCCCGGTGGCCAGCCTCATCACCGAGGGCCTGAAGGGCTCCTACGGCGTGCACATCCCGATCGCGGTGATCGTCGACCTGGACTTCGTGGAGGCCGGGCCGGAGCGGCACAACCGGGCCGGCATCGGCGACGTGATCAGCAACATCAGCGCCCTGGCGGACTGGGAACTGGCCCGGCGGGTACGCGGCGAGCCGGTCGACGGGCTGGCCGCCTCGCTGTCGCGCGCCGGTGCCGAGGCGGTACTCAACCACCCGGGCGACATGAGCGACGACGGCTTCGTCACGGTGCTCGCCGACGCGCTGATCTCCAGTGGCCTGGCGATGGCTATCGAGGGCACCAGCCGGCCGTGCAGCGGCGGCTGCCACGAGATCATGCACGCGATCGACGCGCTGTTCCCCGGCACCGCCTCGCACGGCGAGCTGGCCGGGCTCGGCGCGCTGTTCTGCACGTTCCTGCGCGGCGACGAGCGCCGGTTCGCCGAGATGGCGGCCTGCCTGACCCGCCACGGGCTGCCCCGGCTGCCCGCCGAGGTCGAGCTGACCGACGACCAGTTCGTCGAGGCGGTGCAGTTCGCTCCGGCCACCCGGCCGGACCGCTACACCATCCTCGAACACCTCGCGATGTCCGCTACCGAGACGCGGGAGCGGCTGGCAGACTACGCCGGTGCCCTCCGCGACCACATTGGCTGAGCCCCGTCCCACCGTCGCCGACTTCCACCGGGTCAACCGGGGAGGCGGCCTGTTCAGCGAGTCGATCAGCCAGTGGATCGGGGCGGCGTTCGCGCTGGCCGCCGAGCGTCTGGGGCTGCGCCCGACCGCGCTGACGCTGGCCAACCTGGTGCTGGGACTGGCCGCCTCGGTCACAGTGGTGGCGCTCGCCGACGACGTGGCCGCGGGCACCGTACCGGCCTGGGCGGTCGGACTGTTCGCGCTGGTCGCGTGGCAGGTCGCGTACGCGCTGGACTGCGCTGACGGGCAGCTCGCCCGGGTCACCGGTCAGGGCAGCGCGGCCGGCGCCCGGATCGACGTGCTCTGCGACGTGGCCGCCCAGATCGCGCTGGTCGCCGCCATCGGCGCCACAGCGGTGGCGCAGCGCCCGTCCACGCCCGTGTGGCTGGTGGCGGTGTTCGCGGGCACCTGGATGGTCAACCTGGTGACCTCGGTGATGCAGTCCGGGCCGAACGCGGCCAGCATGGTCACCTCGACCTCGCTGCCGGTACGCCTGGTCAAGCTGGTCCGCGACTACGGCGCGGTGATCTTCGTGGCCGGTCTGGTGCTGGCCTTCGCGCCCGCGCTGGCGTTCTGGGTGATGGTCGCGTTCACGATCGTCAACGGCGGTTTCCTGCTGGCGAGCATCGCGTTCTCCGCCCGCGCCTCCCTGCGGTAAGGAAGGGCCCCTTATTAACGCCTCGTGCATAAAAAGGGGCCCTTCCTAACACCTCAGCGCGCGGGGCGGTCTCCGGCCAGGCCGGCGTACACGTCGATCAGGCGCTTGGTGATCACGTCGGGGTGGAACGTGCGCTCGTAGCGGCTGCGGGCCGCCGGGGCCAGCGCGGTCGCCTCGGCGGCGGCCAGTGGCAGTGCCGCCGCCAGCGCGTCGGCCTCCGGCGCCACCACCCAGCCGGCCTCGCCGCGCTGCACCCCGACCGGCAGCGGAACCCGCCCGTCGCCCGGTACCGCGGTGGCCACCTCGGCCGGTCCGGTGCCCGCGGGCTCGCGCGGGCTGTCCGCGCCCACCAGGTACGGGATGCCACCCAGCGCGGTGCCCAGCACCGGCCGGCCGGCCGCCAGCGCCTCGATGATCACGGTGGGCAGCACGTCGTGCCAGGTGGAGGTGGCCAGCACCACGGAGCTGTCGGCCAGCGCCGCGCGTACCCCGGAGCGGTCGAGCTGGCCCAGGTAGAGCACGTCGGGCCGCTCGGCGGCGGCCGCCTCGGCGAGCGGGCGCAGCTCGCCGTCACCGGCGATGCGCAGCGGGCCGAGCGCGCCCACCGGATGCCGCCGCCACGCGGCGAGCAGCAGGTCCAGGCCCTTCTCCGGGCTGAGCCGCCCCATGAAGAGGAAGCCGTTCCCGACCGGCGCCGGGGCGCCCGGATCGGGCACCGCGTTGGGCTTGACCACGATCCGGTCGTCCGGGATGCCGTAGTCGCGCAGGTGGTCGGCGACCGCCGTGGTGAGCGCGATGTACCGGTCCACCGACTTCCAGGTCGGCCGGTGCACCGCGAGCGTGGTGGCCATCAACGCGCTCTGCGCCCGCGAGTTGCGGTAGCAGCGGTGCACGATCGCCGGCACGCCCAGCGCCCGGCCCCGGCAGTCCTGGCAGATCACGCCGTCACGGAAGTACAGCCCGGAGGAACAGACCTGCCGGTAGTTGTGCACTGTCTGCACCACCGGCACCCCGCGCTTGTGCGCGGTCCGCACCACCCAGGGCGAGAGCAGGGGGTACGGGTTGTGCAGGTGCAGCACGTCCGGCCGGTGCTCGGTGAGCAGGCGGTCCAGGTCGTGCTGCGCCTTCGGGGCCCAGATCGGCGAGATCGGCAGCAGCGCCTTGGCCGGCTTGGACATCGACGGGATCTCGTCCGAGCTGCGCAGGAACGGCAGCACCTCCACGCCGGCGGCGGTGAGCTGGGCGATCTCCGCGTCGACGATGGTGTTCTCGCCGGAGGGCTGGGCTTCCCGGTACCGGTTGTGCGCCACCACGATTCTCACGGGAAAGAAGGCTACCGTTGTACCGTGCCCGAACTTCCGGAGGTGGAAGCGCTCGCCGGTTACCTGCGCGAGCGTGCGGTGGGCCGCCGCGTCGAGCGGTTCGAGGTCGCCGCGATCAGCGCGCTGAAGACGTACGACCCGCCGCCGAGCACAGTCGCCGGCCGCACGGTCACCGGCGCGGGCCGGTACGGCAAGTTCCTCGATGTCCGGTTCGACGAGGGACTGCACCTGGTGGTGCACCTGGCCCGGGCGGGCTGGCTGCACTACCGGGAGGCGTTCCCGTCCGCGGCCCCGCTGCGGCCCGGCAAGGGCCCGATCGCGGTGCGGGTCCGCCTCGGCGACGGCTCCGGCTTCGACCTGACCGAGGCGGGCACCCAGAAGAAGCTGGCCGCCTACCTGGTCACCGACCCGGCGCTGGTGCCGGGCGTGGCGAAGCTGGGGCCGGACGCGCTGGAGGCGGACCTGCCGACGTTCGCCGAGCGGCTGCGCAGTCGCCGGGGCCAGGTCAAGGGCGTGCTGACCGACCAGTCGGTGCTGGCCGGGGTGGGCAACGCGTACTCCGACGAGATCCTGCACGCGGCGCGGCTGTCGCCGTTCGCGATCACCGACCGGCTCACCGACGACCAGCTGGCCGGTCTGCACGCGGCAACCCGGACCGTTCTCGGGGACGCGGTACGCCGGTCGATGGGGCAGCGGGCGGCGGAGCTGAAGGGCGAGAAGCGCTCGGGCCTCAAAGTGCACGCCCGTAAGGGCCTGCCGTGTCCGGTGTGTGGCGACACGGTGCGCGAGGTCTCGTTCGCCGATTCGAGCCTGCAGTACTGCCCCACCTGTCAGACCGGCGGGAAGCCGCTGGCTGACCGAAGGTTGTCTCGTCTCGTACGGTGAGTGACGGCAGCCGGTGATTACTGAGCGGAATCGGCCCGGGATCGCCGAAGGTCCCGGTCCGCCCCTCTACCCGAGTGGTCATCCATCGGTATAGTGGCTCGGTCCCCGGCTTCACAACTGATTCGGAGCCGGCCAGATCTCACCGAGCACCAGCGGCACGGCTTCTTCGCGGGGGCCGGTCCGGGTCGGGCCCGCGTGGGAGACTGGGACGGTGAGCGACCCGGGTCCTTACGGCGAGTGAGGGTGCGGGTCATGCGGGAGGACATGGGTTGAGGTGACGACAAGCCTCCAGCGCCCGGTAACCGACAGAGGCCGGAGCAAGAGCGTGCGGCACGTCGACAGCTTTGAGATCCAGCCGCCGACTCCGCCGTCGCACAACGGCGTACCCCGGTCGGCGTGGGCCCGCGCCCGGCGCCGGGTCTCCCGGTGGCACCGGCCCTACATCCTGTTCCTGCTGCTGCTCGACCTCGGCGCGGCGGCTCTGGCCAGCTTCCTGGCCGTGCAGATCTTCGAGCAGGCGGCCTCCGGTTTCCGGGACGCGCCCGAAGCGTGGTTCTACACGGTCGCGTTCCTGCTGCTGCCGCTCGGCTGGGTCCTCATCCTCTGGGGCAACCGGGCGTATGACCGGCGCTACCTCGGCCTCGGCCCGGACGAGTTCAAGCGGGTGATCCGCTCGGGCGTGGCGGTCGCCGCGACCGTCTCGTTCCTCGCCTTCGCGACGAAGACCACCCTGTCCCGGTGGACCGTGGGCTTCGCGCTGCTCGGCGCGCTGCTGCTGATCCTGCTCGGCCGCATGATCGCCCGGGCCGCGCTGCACGGGCTGCGCCGCCGGTTCGGGCACGCCGGGCACCGGATGGTGCTCGTCGGCACGCTGCCGGAGTGCCTGGAGGTCTACACCACAGTCACCCGGCACCCGTCCGTCGGCCTGGTGCCGGTGGCCATCCACCTCACCGACGGGTACGCCGCCGCCCGCGGCCTGGAGACCCCGGTGCCGGTGTACGCGGGCCGCGACGTGCTGGCCCTGGTGCGTGAGGTCGGCGGCGACACCATCGCGGTCTGCGGCTCGGCCAGCGCCGAGCCGGGCGAGCTGCGCCGCCTGGCCTGGCAGTTGGAGGGCTCCGGCGTCGACCTGGTGGTCGCGCCCCAGCTCACCGACATCGCCGGCCCCCGGGTGCACATCCGCCCGATCGAGGGCCTGCCGCTGCTGCACGTCGAGGAGCCGACCCTGTCCGGGCCGGCGCTGCTGGTCAAGAACCTGATGGACCGGGTCGCCGCCGGGCTGGGCCTGCTGCTGCTGGTCCCGCTCTTCGCCGCGGTCGCGATCGCCATCCGGATCTCCGACCCCGGGCCGGTCTTCTTCCGCCAGCCCCGCGTCGGGCACGAGGGGCGGACGTTCCGGGTCTGGAAGTTCCGGACCATGTACGTGGACGCGGAGGAGCGGCTGGCCGGGCTGGTCGACCGGAACGAGACCGACGGCATGTTGTTCAAGATGAAGCAGGACCCGCGGGTCTTCCCGGTGGGCCGCTTCCTGCGGGCCTCGTCGCTGGACGAGCTGCCTCAGTTGATCAACGTGTTGTGGGGCGAGATGTCGCTCGTCGGCCCGCGCCCGCTGCCCGCCGACGACGGCGACTTCCTGGGCGACGTCCGGCGCCGGCTGCTGGTGCGGCCGGGCATGACCGGGCTGTGGCAGGTCTCCGGCCGCTCCGACCTCTCCTGGGACGAGGCGGTCCGGCTCGACCTCTACTACGTCGACAACTGGTCGCTGGCGTACGACCTGAGCATCCTGTGGCGGACCGTCGGCGTGGTGCTGGCCCGCAAGGGCGCGTACTAGCGCTACCGGGCCGGCGCCCGGCAGGATCGCTGCGTGGGTGGCAACCTCTCCGCCGTCTTCGCCGTGGTCTCGCTCGTCACCGCGTTGGCCGCAGCGCTCTGGGCAGTGCTGCGGCTGCGCGCCCGACAGGGCATCGCCACGGCGACACAGCGCGCCACGTACGAGGTGCTGCACACCGCCGGGCTGGCCGCCGAGCCGCTGCGCGCCGGCCTGACCGCTGCGGACGCGGCGAAGGCCGTACGCCATCTGCGGGCCCTGGTGGGCGCGGCCGGGCTGGCGCTGACGGACCGGGACACGCTGCTCGCCGTCGACGGGCAGGGCGCGCACCACGGCGACCAGCTGGCCGCGGCGGCCCGGCGCACTGTCGGAAGCGGGCGTTCCACCGTGCTGGGCGAGTCGGAGCTGCGCTGCGACCTGGTCGACTGCCCGGTACGCGGCGCGGTGGTGGCGCCGCTGCGCGCGGACGGGCGGGTGGTCGGCGCGCTGGTGGCGGTGGCCGGCGAGCGCCCGGCCCCGGGTCTGGTGCAGGCCACGCTGGAGACCGCGCACTGGGCGGGTGACCAGCTCGCCCTGGCCGAGCTGGAGTCGTCGCGGGAACGGCTCGCCCGGGCCGAGGTGCGCGCGTTGCGCGCCCAGATCAGCCCGCACTTCATCTACAACGCGCTCACCGCCATCGGTTCGTTCGTGCGGACCGACCCGGAGCGGGCGCGGGAGTTGATCCTGGAGTTCGCCGAGTTCACCCGCTACTCGTTCCGGGCGCACGGCGAGTTCACCACGCTCGCCGAGGAGCTGCGCTCGATCGACCGCTACCTCACCATCGAGCGGGCGCGTTTCGGCGAGCGGCTACAGGTGCGCCTCCAGATCGCCCCCGAGGTGCTGCCGGTGACGCTGCCGTTTCTCTGCCTCCAGCCGCTCGTGGAGAACGCGGTCCGCCACGGGTTGTCCCGCAAGCCGGGCACCGGCATGGTGAGCATCGAGGCCCGGGACGCGGGCGCGGAGTGTCACATCACGGTGGAGGACGACGGGGTGGGGATGGATCCGACGACGCTGACCGCCGGGATCGCCGAGGTGTCCGGCGCGGGCAGCGACCCGGCTGACGACCCGGGGCAGCACGTCGGCCTCTCGAACGTCGACGAACGGCTCCGGTCGGTCTTCGGGGACGGGTTCGGCCTGGTCGTCGAGACCGGCCTGGGCTCGGGTACGAAGGTGAGCATGCGGGTGCCGAAATTCCACCCCGGCGTACGGGTTTCCTCGTGACCACGCCCGGCACCGGGTTCCTCCGGGTGCTGGCGGTCGACGATGAGCCGCCCGCGCTGGACGAGCTGGCGTACCACCTGCGCGCCGATCCCCGGGTGGCCCGGCTGCACACGGCGGGGGACGCGACCGAGGCGCTGCGGGTGCTCCGCGACGACGACGTGGACGTGGTGTTCCTCGACATCCGGATGCCGGGGCTGGACGGCATGGAGCTGGCCCGGGTGCTGCGCCGGTTCGCCCGGCCCCCGGCGATCGTGTTCGTCACCGCGTACGACGACGGCGCGGTGGACGCGTTCGACCTGGGCGCCACCGACTACGTCCGCAAGCCGGTACGCGCCGAGCGGCTGGCCGAGTCGCTGCGCCGGGTGATCGGCGCCCGGGTGGTGCCGTCGCACCCGGCCGCGCTGGCGCGGGCGGAGGAGGATCCGACGATCCCGATCGAGCTGGCCGGCACCACCCGGATGCTGCCCCGCTCGGCGGTGCGGTGGGTGGAGGCACAGGGCGACTACGCGCGCCTGCACACGGCGGAGGGTTCACACCTGGTCCGGGTCTCGCTGGCCACGCTCGCCGAGCGCTGGGCCGATGCCGGGTTCGTCCGCATCCACCGCTCGTACCTGGTGCAGTTGCGGCTCATCGCGGAGCTGCGGCTGGTGAACTCCGGCTACGTGGTGGTGATCGACGGCTCCGAGCTGCCGGTCAGCCGGCGGCACACCCGGGAACTGAAGGACAAGCTGGTACGCGCGGCGAAGCAGGACTGGAGTCGCTGAGGGGCGGGCCGCCCGGCGGCACTGACGTACAATGTACGGCAGACCGTACGACAGGGTGGAGGACCGCATGTCCGACGACCGCTACGACGCCGCCACAGAATTCGACAGCCAACTCGACCGCCTTGTCCTGCTCGGCTATCCGGCGCTCGCCGGGCAGACCGAGGAGGCGTTCCGCACCCAGCTCACCCCGCTGCGCGACGCCGCGGTCGCCGGGACGGCCGGGCTGAGCGGCCCCACCGAGGGACGGGTGCCGTTCCTGCTGGTGACCACACGGGAACTGGTGCCGGTGCCGGAACGGATCGCGCTCACCACGCTCGCCGGCAGGCGCAAGCCCGGCGTCCTCGACCGGAACTTCCCCGCCGACGACCTGCCCGCGTTCCACCCGATCAAGGAGCTGGAGGTGCCGCCCGGCCCGGCGTACCTGCTCTTCGACGTGGACCGGGGCGAGGAGTACCGCAACGTGGCGCCGTCGGCCGCGCTGGAGGACATGACCGCGAAGGACCGGCTGCCGATCACCATCGACGAGGGCCTGGCGTTCGTCACGCTGTACCCGGCGGCGCTGGCGAGCAACAGGTGCTTCTCGCTCGTGGGCTCGCGCTGCGGCGACCGGCGGGTGCCCGCGCTGTGGATCAGTCAGGGCGCGCCGAAGCTCGGGTGGTGCTGGTTCGGCAACCCGCACACCTGGCTGGGCTCGGCGACAGCAAACCCGGTACGGGTGGGACTCGACTGACGTTGTCCACAACGACTCCGCGCCGTCCACCGGGTTTTCCACAGGCGTGAAGCGTTATCCACAGGTTGTGCACAGGGCGCATCGGCGCGCTCTTGACAATTCGGCTCAGCGGGCGAGACTGCCGGGGGTGACCGGAGCCGAGGAACAGCATCCACCGGGGCGGCCCGTCGAGGCCGTCCCGGTTCCCGGTCCGCGCGCGTCGCCGCCCGCCCCCCGGCAGCCGGACAGCCCGCAGCCGGCCGCCACGCCGAAGCGGACCCGGATCGTGCTGGCCGAGATCTCCCGGGCCGGCAGTCCGGCCGACCGCTCCCGCTCCGAACTCACCCAGCAGACCCCGGTCGGCGAGACGCTGGTGCGGGGACTGATGCGGGCGCAGCTCTCGCTCGCGCTGCGGCTCAGCCTGCTGGTGATGATCGGGCTCGGCGGCCTGCCGTGGCTGTTCGCCATCGCGCCCTCGGTCGGCCGGGTCACGGTGCTCGGGGTCAACCTGCCGTGGCTGCTGCTCGGGGTGGTCTCCTTCCCGTTCCTGATCGTGGTCGGCTGGGCGTACGTGCGGCTGGCCGAACGCAACGAGCAGGACTTCGTCGACCTGATCCGACGGCCGGAACGCTGATGTCCAACGGGTACGTGGTCCCGGCGATCGTCGCCGTCACCCTGGTCACCGTCGGCATCGGCTTCTACGGGCTGCGGCTGGCCCGGACCACCTCGGACTTCCTGGTCGCGTCCCGGTCGGTGAGCCCGACCTGGAACGCCGCCGCGATCGGCGGCGAGTACCTGTCGGCGGCGAGCTTCCTGGGCGTCGCCGGGCTGATCCTCAAGTACGGCGTGGACGTGCTCTGGTACCCGGTCGGCTTCGCCGCCGGATATCTCGCGCTGCTGCTGTTCGTGGCCGCGCCGCTGCGCCGCTCCGGCGCGTTCACGCTGCCCGACTTCTGCGAGGTGCGGCTCGGCTCGCGGCGGCTGCGGACGCTCGCCACCGTCTTCGTGATCTTCATCGGCTGGCTCTACCTGGTGCCGCAGTTGCAGGGCGCCGGGCTGACGCTGGCCACGCTGACCGGCTCGCCGTACCCGCTCGGCGCGCTGCTGGTCGCCGTGGTGGTGACCGCGAACGTGGCGCTGGGCGGCATGCGGGCGATCACGTTCGTGCAGGCGTTCCAGTACTGGCTGAAGCTCACCGCGCTCGCCGTACCCGCGATCTTCCTGGCGTTGCAGTGGCAGGCCGACGCCCGTCCGGCGGTGACCCCGCCCGACGGGCCGACGTTCCGGACCGCGACCACCGTCGTGGTCGAGCACCGCGCGACGCTCACCCTGCCCGACGGCGACATCCGGGAGGTACGCCCCGGCGACCGCCTGGAGTTCGCCGCCGGTGACCCGGTGCCGGAGGTGTCCGGCGCGGCGACCGGCCCCACCGAGTGGCTGCTGCCGGACACCGCGGGCGAGAACGACAGAGGGCTGTTCGCCACGTACTCGCTGATCCTGGCCACGTTCCTCGGCACGATGGGCCTGCCGCACGTGCTGGTCCGCTTCTACACCAACCCCGACGGGGCCGCCGCCCGCCGCACCACGCTGGTGGTGCTGGCGCTCGTCGGCGTCTTCTACCTGCTGCCCACCGTGTACGGCGTGCTGGGCCGCATCTACACGCCACAACTGCTGGTCAGCGGTCAGACCGACGCGGTGGTGGTGCTGCTGCCCGGGGCGGCGCTCGGCGACGGCACGACCGGTCGGCTGCTCGCCGCGCTGGTCGCGGCCGGCGCGTTCGCGGCGTTCCTGTCCACCTCGTCCGGCCTGCTCACCAGCGTGGCCGGGGTGATCTCCACGGACGTCCTGGGTCGCGGCTCGGTACGCGGCTTCCGGCTCGCCACGGTGATCGCCGGCGTGGTGCCGGCGGTGCTCTCCCTGAACGTCTCCGGGCTCGACGTGTCGCAGGTGGTGGGGCTGGCGTTCGCGGTGGCCGCGTCCAGTTTCTGCCCGCTGCTGGTGCTCGGCATCTGGTGGCGCGGCCTGACCGACCTGGGCGCCGCCGCCGGGGTGCTGGTCGGCGGCGGCGCGGCGGTCGGCGCGGTCCTGCTCACCGTGCTGGGCCCGCCGCTGACCGGCTGGCCGGCGACGCTCACCACACAGCCGGCCGCGTGGACGGTGCCGCTGGCGTTCGCGGTGATGGTGCTCGTCTCCATGGCCAGCCGGCGGCGCCTCCCGCGTGACGTCGGCGCCACCATGCTCCGCCTGCACACCCCGGAGTCGCTGCGGTTGTAAGGCGGGGCCCCGCTCGCGCCGGCCCCGCCTCACATCCGCGCACCAGTCAGCAGGTGTCGGTGCCGGCGCACAGCCGGTTCGCGACCGCCCGGGCCAGCCGACGTGCCTCGGTGGGCGTGGTCTGGCGATCGACGAACAGCTGCGTCACCAGGTCACCCTGCCGGACGACCAGCCACCGGGCGGGCGTGCCCTCACTCTCGCTGCCCACCAGCAGGCCGTCGTCCCCGCCGAGCGAGTCGGCCAGGATCGACACCGAGTCACCCGGCCGGTTCGGCTCGCAGTCGGTCGCCAGTCGCCGGACGCGCCGCATGACCTCGGCGGCGGAGGTGCCGGAGTGCCGGGTGATCCGCTGGACGACCGAGCCGCCGGACGCGTGGAACGCCACCTCCCGGATCGCCACCTGGTTCACGTCCAGGTCCGGTGCCGGGTTCGCGCAGAGCATGCTCACCGTCTGCAGGGACCAGTCGCCGTCGGTGTCCGTCGACATCCTGAAGCCGGCGGGCAGGTCGGCGAGCTGGAGCGTCGCCGCCGCCGGAATCGTCCGGCTCGGCTGACGGCTGGTCGAGCCGCCGCCGATGGTGTCGGACGGCCGTCCGGTGGTGCGAGTCGGCGTCGGCGTCCCGCTCTCGGACGGCTCGGCCGACGGCGTGGAACTCGGCGTGGGCGCCGGCGTCGGCGTGATCGGTTCGACCGTCGCCGGAGGTACCGGTGGCGGGGCGGCGTCCGGACGGGCCAGCACCACCCCGGTCGCCACGACCGCGACGGCGACAGCGGCGGCCAGGCCGGCCGCGAGCTGGGTACGCCGGGCGCGCTGCCGGCCCCGGCGGCGCACCTGCTCGGTGGGCGCCCAGATCAGGTCCTCGGTGTCCTGATAGAGGTCGGAGAAGATCGGGTCAGGCATTGCGGACCTCCTCCGGAAGGGTCACGTCGAGCAGGGCGGCGAGGGCCTTACGCCCCCGGGCGAGACGGGCCTTGACGGTGCCGCTCGGCACGCCGATCTGCGCCGCGATCTCCGCGACCGACAGGTCGGCCAGGTGGTAGAGGACGATCGCCTGCCGCTGGTCGGCCGACAACTGTCGCAACGCGGTGACCAGCGCGACCGTGTTCTCGGAAGGTGGTTTGACGGGAGGTGGCGGCCCGTGCCGCCGGTAGGCGACGACGCTGTTGCGGACCTTCCGCCACCGGTTGACCAGCAGACGGTGCCCGACGGTGCGCACCCACGCCTCCGGGTCGTCGTACGTGCCGACCTGGGACCAGCGCTGCCAGGCCCGCGCGTACGCCTCCTGCGCGGCGTCCTGGGCTTCGCTCCGGTCGCCGCCGAGCGCGTACAGCACCGTCACCACGCGTTGTCTGCTGTTCCGGTAGAACTCCTCGAACCCACTGTCCGGATCCATCTCTCTCCCCGCTGCCGTTCGTACGCCTGACACCCCCCGCCGTGGTCGCCGGTTGCACGCCGTCGGCGATCCGACTCGTACCTCTCAGGGATGAGGCGGGATCATCCTGCCGTCCGAGCAGCCGTTGGGCGGGGACCGATACGGTCGGACCATGACCGACCAGCACCCGGCGCTCTCCCTTCGTGGCTTGGCCAAGCGCTTCGACACCAAGGTCGCGGTGGCGGGCGTCGACCTCGTCGTGCCGACCGGCTCGTTCTACGGCCTGCTCGGACCGAACGGGGCCGGCAAGACCACCACGCTCTCCATGGCCGTCGGCCTGTTGCGGCCCGACGCTGGTGAGGCGCGGGTGCTCGGGTACGACGTCTGGGCCGACCCGGTACGCGCCAAGAGCCTGCTCGGCGTGATGCCGGACGGCGTACGCCTCTTCGACCGGCTGAGCGGGGCGGAGCTGCTGGCGTACCACGGTCTGCTGCGCGGCATGGACCCGGCGGTGGTCGACCAGCGGGCGGCGGAGCTGCTCGACGTGCTGGCGCTCTCCGACGCCGGGCGCACGCTCGTCGTCGACTACTCGGCCGGCATGAAGAAGAAGATCGGCCTGGCCTGCGCGCTGCTGCACGGCCCGCGCCTGCTGGTGCTGGACGAGCCGTTCGAGGCGGTAGACCCGGTCTCGGCCGCGCTGATCCGGGACATCCTGCACCGGTACGTCAGCGGCGGCGGCACGGTGATCTTCTCCAGCCACGTGATGGAGGTGGTCGAGCGGCTCTGCTCGCACGTGGCGATCCTGGCCGACGGCCGGATCACGCGGGTCGGCACGCTCGCCGAGGTGCGCGGCGACCGGTCGCTGGAGGACGTGTTCGTGGAGGTCGTGGGCGGCCGGACCGCCACCGGCGAGGAGCTGTCGTGGCTGTCCCGGTGACCGTCCCCGAGCGGCCGGCCCGGCGCGTGTCGTCCCGGCACTTCGTCCGGCTCAAGCTGCGGGTGCTCGGCAACAACTTCCGGGGCCAGAAGTGGCGGATCGCGCTGTTCGTGCTGGGCCTGCTGCTCGGGCTCTGGTTCGCCGCCGTCGGCTTCTTCCTGCTGGCCACGCCGGGCCTGGCCGACGAGCCCCGGTACGCCCTGATGGTGGCCGCCTTCGGCGGTGGCCTGCTCACGCTCGGCTGGCTGCTCCTGCCGCTCGTGTTCTTCGGCGTGGACGAGACGCTCGACCCGGCCCGCTTCGCGCTGCTGCCGCTGTCCCGCCGCACCCTGGTCACCGGCCTGCTCGCCGCCGCCCTGGTCAGCGTGCCCGCGCTGGCGACGGCGCTCACCGCGGCCGGTCTGGTGGTCACCGCCGGTCTGCTGGGCGGCTGGTCCGCCGCCCTGGTCGGCGCGCTCGGCGTGGTCGCCGGGCTGCTGGTCTGCCTGGCCGGGGCCCGCGCGCTGACCAGCGCGTTCGCCACGATGCTGCGGTCCCGCCGGGTACGCGACCTGGCGGCCGTGCTGCTCGCCGTACTGGCCGCCCTGCTCGGGCCGTTGCAGCTGCTCGTGTTCGCCGCGGTGCGGCAGACCGACTGGGACCGGCTGGACGGCGTGGCCCGGGTGGTCGGCTGGACGCCGTTCGGCGCGCCGTGGACGGCCGGCATCGACGTGGCCGAGGGCCGGGCCGGCGCGGCGGTGGCGAAGCTGCTGATCGCGGTCGCGACGCTCGGCGTACTCCTGCTCTGGTGGTCGCGGTCGCTGGAGTCGGCGATGGTGGGCACCGCGAGCAGCGGCCCCGCGCGGACGCCGCGCGGCGTGGCCGGCGGCGCGGTGGCGCAGTTGTTCCCCCGCGCGATGGGCTGGGCGCGGCGGGACCGGTTCGGGGCGCTCGTCGCCCGCGAGTGCCGCTACTGGTGGCGGGACGCCCGCCGCCGGGCCAACCTGATCACCGTGGCCGTGGTCGGTGTGTTCGTGCCGCTGATGGTCAACCTCGGCGGGCCCGCGTTCCTGTCCGAGGGTGGCGCCGCGGTCGAGCAGGCCACCGCCGACTCGTCGCCGGCGCTGGTGAGCCTCACCATGATCTTCGTCGGGGCGCTCGCCTCGCTGACGCTCGCCAACCAGTTCGGCTTCGACGGCAGCTCGTACGCCGCGAACCTGGTCGCCGGTGTGCCCGGGCGGGTGGAGCTGCGGGCCCGGATGGCCGCGTTCTCGATCTACGTGGTGCCGATGCTCGTCGTGATCGCTGTGGCGCTGGCGCTCGTGCTGGGGCGTCCCGCATGGCTCGGCGTGATGGGCGGCGCGTTGTTCGCCGCGTACGGCTGCGGGCTGGCAATCAACGGGTTCGTGTCGGTGCTCGGCGCGTACTCGCTGCCCGAGTCGAGCAACCCGTTCGCCATGAACAGCGGCGCGGGGTTCACCAAGGGCCTGCTCACGCTGGTCTCCATGGTCGCCTCCGCGATGACGGCGGTGCCGTTCGTGGTGGCCGCCGCGCTGCTCGGCGACGTGTGGCTGTGGCTGGCGCTGCCGATCGGGCTGGCGTACGGGGTGGGCGCGGCGCTGCTCGGCGCGTATCTTGCCGGGGACACATTGGATCGCCGGCAGCCGGAGCTGCTGGCCACCGTCACCCCGAGGCGCTGATGCCGGTCGTCGAGGCGGTCACCACGGTCCCGGTCCCCCCGGAGCTGGCGTTCGCGGTCTCCCAGACCACCGCGCCGGTGCGGTACCGCTGGGATCCGTTCGTCCGCGAGCAGCACTTCGTCGACGGCGCGACGCGGCCCGGCCGGGGCGTGCAGACGTACACCCGTTCCCGGCACGGCCTGGTCATGGTCAGCGAGTACGTCTCCTGGTCACCGCCGACGAACGTCGGCATGAAGATGGTGCGCGGGCCGTGGTTCTTCGAGCGGTTCGGCGGCGGATGGCGCTTCGCGCCCGGACCGGAGCCCGGCACCACGATCGCGACGTGGCGGTACAACTTCCGCTGTCGGCCGGCGTTCCTGCGCCCGGTGGCCGAGCGGATCGGGGTGTGGCTTCTCGGGCGCGACATCCGGCGCCGGATCGCCGGGTACGCGGACGGCTGCGCCGACCCGGAGGTGCTGGCCGCCGCCCGCCGGTTGCTCGCCGACGACTGATCCGCGCGTCTCGGGCCGCCGTCAGGCGGTACGGCGCATCGCCGCGTAGACGTTATGGCCGTCGCCGACGCTGGTCATGGCGACCAGCTCCCAGCCGTAGTTGGACAGGTGCTCGACCGCCTCCATCAGCGGCTGGTACGCCCGGCGACCCCAGGTGTTGTTCGCCCGGACCAGCAGGTGCCGGTGTGGATAGGCACGCAGGTCGACCTGGCCGCCGAGGACGGCATCGGCGGCGACGACCCGTTCCTGGGCGAGCTGCTGCGGGGGGATGAGATTCATGCCGGCAGGGTAGGGCGTTCCGTCGAACCCCGCCCGCTGGCGGACGGCACAATGTTTCACGTGAATCCAGAGCCGGGCGCCCAGATCCATTCCACCGATCCGTTCGCGGCGCCGGCCGGGCAACGCTCGCCGGTACGGCGGCTGCGCGGCCGGCTGGCCGCCCCGGTGACGCTCTGGACCGCGCCCGGGCCGGCCGGGCTGACCGTCTCGTCCACGCTCGTCGCCGAGGGGGAGCCGGACCGGCTGCTCGGGCTGATCGATCCGGAGTCGGACCTGTGGGCCGCGGTCGAGGAGGCCGGGCGGTTCGCGGTCGCCCCGCTGGGCCCGCCTCACCGGCAGCTCGCCGACCGCTTCGCCGGCCTGTTCCCGTCGCCCGGCGGCCTGTTCGCCCTCGACGCCTGGACCGAGACGCCGTACGGCCCGGTGCCGGCGGACGCCGGCGGCTGGGCGGGGTGCCGGCTCGACACCGCCCGCGAGTACGGCTGGGGCCTGCTGGTCGAGGCCACCATCGAGTCGGTCGACCTCCCCGCGGACACCCTCCCCTTGCTGCACTACCGCGGCCGCTACCGCGAACTGACCGACTGACCCGCCCCGCCCGGCCCCCGCCCGGCCTCGGCCCGGTCCAGCCCGTCGATCATGAAGTTGACCGCGTTCGGCGTCCGATTTGTCGCCGTCAACTTCATGATCGTCGCTGAGGGCGCGCGGGCGCGGGCACTTTCCGTTCGGAAAGAGCGCGGGGGTGACCGGTTAGCGGAGTGACGTGGGTCACTCGGCGCAGCCGGGGCACCGTTCGGCGCAGCCGCTCGCCGCCGGGCGGCGGAGCCTTCCCGGGCGGGGAGCGCGCTCTTTACCGTGCGCGAAACTCCCCCACGCCTGCGAAGGTGGTGATCCACAGATGTCCACGGACACACCCGCGTCCGCGCCCGCCGAGTCGGCGGCGGAACGGTACCTCGCCGTCCAGCGGTCCGACGAGTTCGCCGGGTTGCGGCGCGCGCTGCGCGGCTTCATCTTCCCGATGACCGTCGCGTTCTTCCTGTGGTACGCGCTCTACGTCATCCTCTCCGCGTACGCGCGGGGATTCATGGGCACGAAGCTGATCGGCAACATCAACGTCGCCCTGATCTTCGGCCTGCTCCAGTTCGTCTCCACGTTCCTCATCGCCTGGCTCTACTCGCGGTTCGCCAACCGCCGGATCGACCCGGTCGCCGACCGGATCCGCGACGAGATCGGGGAGGTGACCCATGAACACGGTCCTCGCGGCTGAGGCGGGCAGCACCACCGCCCGGAACCTCACCATCACGCTGTTCCTGGTCTTCGTCGCGATCACGCTGGCGATCACCGTCTGGGCCAGCCGGCAGACCAAGACCGCCACCGACTTCTACGCCGGCGGCCGGTCCTTCTCCGGCTTCCAGAACGGCATGGCGATCGGCGGCGACTACATGTCGGCGGCGTCCTTCCTGGGCATCGCCGGCATCATCGCGCTCTACGGCTACGACGGCTTCCTCTACTCGATCGGCTTCCTGGTCGCCTGGCTCGTGGCGCTGCTGCTCGTGGCCGAACTGCTGCGCAACTCCGGCCGGTACACGATGGCCGACGTACTGGCGTTCCGGATGCGGCAGCGGCCGGTCCGGACCGCGGCGGCGGTCTCCACCATCACCGTCTCGATCTTCTACCTGCTGGCCCAGATGGTCGGCGCCGGCGCGCTCGTCGCGCTGCTGCTCGGCATCAAGCCGGGCACCACCTTCCTCGGCATGGACGCCGACACCGCCAAGGTCGCCACGATCATCATGGTCGGCGCCCTGATGATCATCTACGTGACGGTCGGCGGCATGAAGGGCACCACCTACGTGCAGATCGTCAAGGCGTTCCTGCTGATGGGCGGCGCGCTGGTGATGACGCTGCTGGTGCTCGCCAAGTACAAGTTCAACCTGTCGTCGCTGCTCGGCGACGCGGCCGACGCCTCGGGCAAGGGAGCGGCGTTCCTCGAACCCGGGCTGCGCTACGGCGTGGAGACACCCGGCGACGCGCTGAAGACGTTCTACAGCAAGATGGACCTGCTCTCGCTGGGCATCGCGCTGGTCCTCGGCACGGCCGGCCTGCCGCACATCCTGATCCGCTTCTACACCGTGCCGACCGCGCGGGCGGCCCGCAAGAGCGTGCTCTGGGCGATCGGCATCATCGGCTCGTTCTACCTGCTCACCCTGGCCCTCGGCTTCGGCGCGGCGGCGATCGTCGGCGGGCAGGCGATCACCGAGCAGGACAAGGCCGGCAACACGGCCGCGCCACAGCTGGCCGAGGCGCTGGGCGTGGACTTCCTCGGCGGGAACCTGGGCGGCGCGACACTGCTGGCGATCATCGCGGCGGTCGCGTTCGCCACGATCCTCGCCGTGGTCGCCGGGTTGACGTTGGCGTCGTCGTCCAGCCTTGCGCACGACTTCTACGCCAACGTGATGAAGAAGGGTGAGGCGTCGGAGCGGCAGGAGGTGAACGTCGCCCGGATCTCCGCGCTGGGGATCGGCGCGGTCTCGATCGTCCTGTCGATCTTCGCGCAGAACCTGAACGTGGCGTTCCTGGTCGCGCTGGCGTTCGCGGTCGCCGCCTCGGGCAACCTGCCGGCGATCCTCTACAGCCTGTTCTGGAAGCGGTTCAACACGTCGGGCGCGGTCTGGGCGATCTACGGCGGCCTGCTCTCCGCCGTGCTGCTGGTCTTCTTCTCGCCGGTCGTGTCCGGCGCGCCGACGGCGATGTTCCCCGACCACGACTGGCACTGGTTCCCGCTGTCGAACCCGGGCATCATCTCGATCCCGTTCGGCTTCCTGTGCGGCTGGCTCGGCACGATCCTGTCCAAGGAGAGCGACGAGGAGAAGTACGCGGAGCTGGAGGTGCGCTCGCTCACCGGAGCCGGCGCGCACTGATCAGCACGTCGAGCGGGGCCCCTGCCGTACGCGGGGGCCCCGCCTCGCGTGTATAGGCTGATCGCCATGAAGGTCGCTCCCCGCTTCGGTAGCGGACACCGCATCCTGGTCACCGGCGGCGCCGGTTTCGTCCCGTCCCACCTGGTCGACCGGCTCGTCGAGCGCGGCTGCACGGTCGTGGTGCTGGACAACTTCGTCACCGGGTCCAAGGAGAACGTGGCCCACCTGCTGGACAAGCCGACCTTCACGCTGGTCGAGGCGGACATCTCCGACGGCCTGCCGCAGCACCCGGCGATGACGGAGCGGTTCGACGCGATCCTGCACATGGCGTCCCCGGCCAGCCCCACCGACTTCGAGAAGCTGCCGGTGGAGATCCTCCGGGTGGGCTCGGTGGCCACGCTGGCGCTGCTGGAGCGGGCCACCGACGACGGCGCGCGGTTCCTGATGGCCTCCACCTCCGAGGCGTACGGCGACCCGAAGGAGCACCCGCAGCGGGAGACGTACTGGGGCAACGTCAACCCGATCGGCATCCGGAGCGTCTACGACGAGGCGAAGCGCTTCTCCGAGGCGGCCACCATGGCCTACCACCGCAGCCGGGGCACCGACACCGCGATCGTGCGGATCTTCAACACGTACGGCCCGCGGATGCGCCCGGACGACGGCCGGGCCATCCCGACCTTCATCTCCCAGGCGCTGCGCGGCGAGCCGATCACCGTGCACGGCACCGGCAACCAGACCCGCTCGATCTGTTACGTCGACGATCTGGTGCGCGGCATCCTGCTGCTGCTCGACTCGACGCAGACCGGGCCGATCAACTGCGGCACCGAGCACGAGATGTCGATGCGGCAACTGGCCGAGACGATCGTGTCACTCACCGGAAGCACGTCCGAGGTGAGCTACATCACTCGCGCCTCGGACGACCCGGAGATGCGCCGTCCGGACCTGACTCTCGCCCGCGAACTGCTGGGATATGAGCCGAGCGTCACTCCCGAAGACGGACTCGGGCGCACGATCGAGTACTTCCGCGGGCGGCTCGGGTACTGAACCCGCCCGGCACGCGGCTGACATCGGCGCGCGTACGAGGGCGTCGGTGGCCCGGCCGACCTACCCTCGGTTACATGTCAGCGACCTCGTCTGCCGGCGCTCCGTTCCCGCACCACCTCAACCGGGACGCGGGCCGCGCTTCGGTTCCCGGCTCCGGCCGGGGCGCCACCGGGCGCGCCCGCACCTCGGATGCCCGCTGGTACCCCCCGCACGACGAGGCGCCCCGCTCGGGCCGTACCGGCGGTCCCGTGGGGCCGACCGGACCCGGCGGTCCGGGCGACGGCGGCCCGGGTGGCCCGGGCCGGCGCGGCCCGCGGCCCCGCTGGGGACGCATCGGCCTGGTGGCCGGTGTCGTGGTGCTGGTGCTGGCGCTGCTCGGCGGCCTCGGGGCCTGGTTCTACGCCCGCAACCTCGACGACGACCTGGCCCGTACGGACCCGTTCGCCGGGATCACCGGCGGGCGCCCGGCCAAGCAGGTCGACGGCGCGTTCAACATCCTGCTCGTGGGCAGCGACTCGCGGGACCCGGACGCCCCGGTCGACGGCTCCGGCAAGTGGCGCGCGGACACCGTGATCGTCATGCACATCCCGGCCGACCACAAGCGCGCCTACCTGGTCTCGGTGCCGCGTGACCTGTACGTGCCGATCCCGGAGAGCGCCGGCGCGTCCTGCGACTCGGGTTCCCGCAACAAGATCAACGCCGCGTTCGCGTTCGGCGGCCTGCCGCTCGCGGTGAAGACCGTCGAGTGCTTCACCGACGTACGGATCGACCACGTCATGGCCATCGACTTCGGCGGCTTCAAGGAGGTCACCGACGCCCTGGGCGGGGTCGACCTCAAGGTGGAGCGGACCATCACCTCGATCCACAAGCCGTACCGGACGTTCACCAAGGGCGTGAACCACATGAACGGCGCCGAGGCGCTGGACTGGGTCCGGCAGCGCAAGCAGTTCCCGGACGGCGACTTCGCCCGGATGCGGCACCAGCAGGAGTTCCTGAAGGCGCTGATGGACAAGGCGGCGAGCACCGGGACGCTCACCAACCCGAAGAAGCTGAACGACTTCCTCAAGGCGGTGACCGCCGCCGTCACGGTCGACCAGGGATTCTCGTTGACCGACATGGCAGTGCAGTTCCGCAGTCTGCGAGGCGAGAACCTCACGTTCGTCACCAGCCCGCACCTGGGCGGCCAGACCATCGACGGCCAGTCGGTGGTGGTCTCCGACCGGGAGAAGGCGCTGGCGATGTACAAGGCGATCGCCGCGGACCGGATGGCCGAGTGGATGCAGGCCAACCAGAAGGGTTCGGGCGACAACGCGGGCGGCTGACGCCGGCACGGCATGACCGGTAACGAGCGATAGGGCCTCGCCCCACGGAGGCCAACAGCCGACCGGCTCCTTACCCCTGCCCGTTCGGCCACAACCCGAGAACGTGGGCCGGTATTGATGGGAATTGCCGCCCTACGAGGTCGCGAGAACGGGAACAGATACGTAAAGTGGTCCCGCCCCCGATCACCGAGCTGGAGCACGCATGTCGGTCCAGACCAGCCGTCGCCCGCAGTCACCGGCACCCGGATCATCCGGGCGGGTCCCTCCGGTCATCCCCACACAGCCCGGTTCCGGCGGTCGCGGTCCCGGTGGTGGCAAGAAGAAGCGCACCAAGCGCAAGGACCCGCTCTGGGCGAAGCTCACGCTGGTGCTCGGCGCCGTGCTGATGGTTACCAGTGGTGTCGCGATCGTCGGCAGCAAGGCGGTCATCGGCCAGGCCACCGACAACATCGCGCAGCGCAACCTGCTCGGCGGGGCGGGCAAGAGCGAGGCCGAGGGCGGCAACAGCCTTGAGGGCCCGATCGACATGCTGCTGCTCGGTGTGGACGCCCGCGAGCGCTGGGCCGCCGACGACGTCCGGTCGGACACGATCATCATCCTGCACATCCCGGCCAGCCACGACCAGGCGTACCTGATCTCGATCCCCCGGGACACCGAGGCGCGTATCCCGGCGTTCGAGAAGAGCGGCTACAAGGGCGGCACCGACAAGATCAACGCGGCCTTCTTCCACGGCGCCCAGAACGGCGGCGGCTGGGAGGGCGGCGCCCAGTTGATGGCCAAGACGATCAAGTCGATGACCGGGATCGGCTTCGACGGCGCCGCGATCATCAACTTCGGCGGCTTCAAAAGCGTGATCGACGCGCTCGGCTCGGTACGCATCTGCGTGAGCCACGAGGTCAAGTCGCACCACATGTCGTACGTCGACGGCAAGGCGATGTGGAACGCGGACGCGAAGAAGACCGGTAAGCCGTACAAGGCAGTGGTGCACAAGAAGGGCTGCCGGGAGATGGAGGGCTGGGAGGCGCTCGACTACTCCCGCCAGCGCTACGGACTGCCGAACAGCGACTACGACCGGCAGCAGAACCAGCAGCAGCTGATCAAGGCGATGGCCAAGAAGGCCACCCAGGGTGGCATGCTGACCAACCCGATCAAGCTGAACTCGCTGATGAAGGCGGCCGGCAAGGCGTTCGTCCTGGACACCGGCGGCGTACCGATCGCGGACTTCATCTTCACGCTGAAGAACCTCAACGGGAACGACCTGGTCACCCTGCGGACCAACGGAGGGACGTTCGCCGGCAACAACAACGGCCGGGAGACGTTCAACGAGACGACCATGGACATGTTCCAGGCGGTCAAGAACGACAAGCTGGCCGACTTCGTGATCTCCAACCCGGACGTCCTCTCCACCCGTAAATGACCTGCTGACCTGCGCGAAAGCGCCATCCGGTCGGCCGATCCCCCCGTAGCCTGACGTGAGCGGGTCTCATGTCGCGGCTACGGGGGGATCGTCACGTCCAGGCCAGCACGGAACCGACGCGGGCGGGGTGCACCCGCCCGCTGGGCACGGTTCCTGCTCGGCGCCGGACTCGTCCTGGTCCTGCTCGCCGCGCTCGGCGTGGCCGGGCTGAACTGGCTCACCCACCGCTACGACCGCACCGTCGCCAAGGAGCAACTGCTCGACCCGGACGCCCGGAAGAAGCGGACAGACCTGGACGGCGCACTCAACTACCTCCTGATCGGCTCCGACCACCGGCCCGGCGCGAACCCCGAGGACCAGCGCTCGGACAGCATCCTGATCGTGCACGTGCCGGCCGGCATGCGGCAGGCGTACCTGATCTCCGTACCCCGCGACCTGCTGGTGGCGCTCCCAGCGGTGCCCGGCTTCCCCGGCGGGCAGGACAAGGTCAACGCCGCGTACGAGCACGGCGGCGGGGGCGAGGGCGGCGCCCGGCTGCTCAGCGCTACCCTGAGCCGGCTCACCGGCATCCGCTTCGACGGGGCCGCGCTCGTCGACTTCTCCGGCTTCAAGCAGGTGATCGACCAGCTCGGCGGCATCCGGATGTGCGTGGACACGCCGGTGCGCTCGATCCACACCCGGCACCAGTTCGACGCGGGCTGCCAGCAGATGGACGGGGCCCGGACGCTCGACTACGTGCGGCAGCGCTACGACCTGCCCGGCGGCGACTTCGACCGGCAACGGCACCAGCAGCAGATGCTCCGGGCGGTGCTCGACCGGGCCGGCGAGACGCGCCTGCGCACCGACCCGGTCAAGCTGGACCGGGTGCTGCGCGCGGCCGGCGGGGCGCTGACCGTGGACACCAACGGCGTACCCCTGGACGAGCTGCTCTTCGCGCTGCGCGGGCTGCCCGCGGACGCCCTGCGCGGGGTTCAGATCCCCTCCTACCCGCAGACCATCGACGGGATCTCGTACGTGGTGCTGGACAACGGGAGCGGCGGGCTCTTCGCCGCGCTGCGCGACACGCACGTACCGGAATGGGCCGGCGCGAACCCGCGCTGGGTCAACCGGCTGTGAGCGGTTCGGGCGACTAGGCTTGGTGACCGTGTTCGGAGCCCCGCTACCCAGCGTCCCCGCGTCGGCCGTGCCCGACGACATCTACCTGCTCGACGTCCGCGAGGACGACGAGTGGGCCGCCGGTCACGCGCCGGCCGCCCATCACCTGCCGATGACCGAGCTGCCCGCTCGCATCGCCGAGATCCCGCAGGACCGCGACGTGGCGGTGATCTGCCGCTCGGGTGGCCGCTCCGCCCAGGTCGTCGGCTACCTCATGCGCAACGGCTGGGACCAGGTGCGCAACGTCGAGGGCGGGATGGGCGACTGGGCCGTCGCCGGCCGCCCGGTGGTCACCGACGACGGACAGCCGGGCCGGGTCGCCTGAGGCGGTCATGACCGTCCCTCTGGTCTTCGCCCACCGCGGCGCCTCGTACGACCTGCCGGAACACACGCTCGCCGCCTACCTGCGCGCCATCGAGGAGGGCGCGGACGGGCTGGAGTGCGACGTCCGGCTGACCCGTGACGGGCACCTGGTCTGCGTGCACGACCGCCGGCTGGACCGGACCAGCAACGGCAGCGGGCTGGTCAGCGCGCGGACGCTCGCCGAACTCGACGCGCTCGACTTCGGCTCCTGGCACCGGGCCGCGACGCCCGCCGAGGACGACGCGCCGCTGGACGAGTCGCACACCCGGCTGCTCACGCTGGAGCGGCTGCTCGACGCGGTGCTCGACGCCGGGCGGCCGGTCCGGCTGCTGATCGAGACCAAGCACCCCTCGCGTTACCGGGGCGAGGTCGAGCGCCGCCTGGTCGCGCTGCTGCGCCGGTACGGGCTGGACGAGCCCCGCCCGGGGCATCGCGTCCAGGTGACTGTGATGTCGTTCTCGCCGCTGGCCGTACGCCGGGTCCGGGAACTCGCCCCGGCGCTGCCCACGGTGCTGCTGCTGGAGGTGCTGCCGCGCCTGCTGCCGCTGGGCCGGCTGCCGTTCGGCAGTCGGATCGCCGGTCCCGGAGTGAGTCTGGTCCGGGCCCGGCCGCGGCTGGTCCCGGCGCTGCGCGCGGCCGGCAACGCGGTGTACGTCTGGACGGTCAACGAGCCGGAGGATCTGGAACTCGTGCTGGAAGCCGGCGTGGACGGGGTGATCACGGACCGGCCGGCCCACGCGCTGGCCCGGTTGGGCCGATGAGTCCGGTCGATCGGTATCGGGCACGGTCGACCGGCCGGGGGTGTCCGGGAGGGCTGCCGCGCGGCACACTCGGGACATGCCGGAGCGAACCGACTACCCCGCCCTCATCGCCGGCCACACGACCGTGATCAACATGATCAACTCGGGAGAGTCCGGCCCCGCCGTGCTCAACCGCCTGCTCCACGAGATCGCACCGGCGGTGGGCGCGGCCGGCCTGGTCTTCGTGGAGTTCACCCCGGCCGGCGGACGGGTCATCGCGGCGACCGGCCGCGCCGAGTTCGTGCTCGGCCGGCCGCTGCCCGCCACCGACCCGGCCACCGTCTGCCTGCTCGCCGGGCCGCCGGTGCGGGAGGTCCGGGTCGACGCGATCCCGGGCGCGCTGGCCGACGAGGTGGCCGGCCGGGGCCTCTGCCGGATGATCGTGGCGCGTGCCGAGATCGGCGGGCTCACCGTCGGCAGCCTGCACGCGCTCTACCCGCTGGGCGAGCCGCTGGAGCCCGCGCAACGCGCCGTGATCGGCTACGTGGCCGCGTGCGTCGCGCACATGTACGGCGACCAGACCGGTCTGCCGGTGCACGGGGACGGCCCGGTCGTGGCGGCGCTCGCCGACGGGCTGGCCGTGGTGGACCGCGACGGGCGGATCCGGCTCTGGAACCCGGCGGCGGCCGAGGTGACCGGCCGCCCGACGGAGGAGGCGCTGAGCCGCCCGCTGCCGTTCCCGCTGCCGCCGCCGGGTCAGGTGCTCGACCACCGGATGCCCGACGGCCGCTGGCTGCGGATCACCTCCGGCGAGCTGCCCGGCCCGAACGCGCTGCGCGTGGTCACCTTCCGCGACATCACCGACCAGCAGCGGCGCGACCACGACCGCGACCTCTTCGTGGCGGTGACCAGCCACGAGCTGCGCACCCCGGTGACCGTGATCAAGGGGTACGCGGACACCCTCACCGACCACTGGGACTCGCTGAGCGACGACGACCGGCGGCAGGCCGCGCGGATCATCGGCCAGCGCGCGAACGAGCTGGCCCGCCTGGTCGACAGGCTGCTGACCGCCGCCACCGAGAACCGCCCCGGCGGCGAGCCGGCCGCGCCGTTCGACCTGGTCGACGCGCTGCGCGCCGCGGTGACCCACCTGCCGGCCGACATCCGGCACCGGGTCGTGCTCGACCTGCCCGCCGACCTGCCCAAGGCGCTCGGCGACCGGCACAGCCTCGCCACAGTGCTCACCGAGCTGGGCACCAACGCCGGGAAGTACTCACTCCCGGACACCCCGATCGAGGTCACCGCGGAGGCGAACGAACGGACCGTCTCGTTCCGGGTCGCCGACCGGGGCATCGGCATCCGCCCGGAACACGTGGAGCGGGCCTTCGACCGGTTCTGGCAGGGCGAGTCCGGTGACCGCCGGCGGTATCCGGGCGCGGGGCTCGGTCTCTATCTCGTCCGCCAGATCGTTGAACAGCAGAATGGATGGGTATCCCTCCGGCCAAGAGCCGGTGGCGGTACGGTCGCAGAGGTGCGGCTGCCGCGGGGTTGACCCGGCGCTCGCAGACGGGGAAGGAACGACGTGTCGACTGGTCCGCCCGAGCGGTCGTGGTGCGTGGTGGTGCCTCACGACCCGACCGGCGCGCGCCTGGCCCGGCACCGGCTCGCCGACGAGCTGACCGGCGTCGTACCCCCGGTTCTGCTGGCCGACCTGGTCGCGGTCCTCGCCGAGCTGGTCGGCAACGCGGTCCGGCACGCCGAGGCGTTGCCCGGCGGCGTGGTCCGGGTCGCCTGGCGACTGCGGGTCACCGAGCAGGGGCCGAGCGTCCAACTCCGGGTCACCGACGGCGGTTCCGGCGCCGGCCCGTGCATGCGGGCCGCCTCGCCGGACGCGGCCGACGGGCGCGGGCTGCACATCGTCGCCGGGCTCGCCAGTGGCTGGGGCGTGGAGCGGGACGGCCTGGGCCAGAGTGTCTGGGCGCGGTTCGACCCGGTCCCGGCGCACCGGACGGATCTGGTCGCGGCTGGCTGAACGCACGGGCAGGCGGGTCCTGCCCCCGCCCGCGCGGCCCGGCATCTAGGCTGTCTCGCCATGAGCAAGCGTCGGAAGAACCAGCGGGTCGGCGAGAGCACGCCCAAGCGGGAGAAGGTGCGCGACGTCTTCGTGCCCCGGCCGTTCGAGGGCCTGGTCGACGAGCCGGAGTGGATCGCCCTGCGCGAGCTGGTCCCGGCCGCGTCCGCGCCGCTGCGGCTCACCCCGGAACTGATCGAGGAGTACGGCGACCGGCCGGTCACGCTGGCCACCGTGCTGCCGATGGCCGCCCCGGCGATGACCAAGCCGGACGGGCGCGTCTTCATCGGTCTGCAGCGGCACCAGCAGTCCGGTGACGTCTCCCGGGACCTGGCCGACGCGCTGATCTCCGCGCTGCGTACCGAGCCGGGCGGTCAGGTGAGCGTGGCGCCGCTGCCCGGCCCGGGTCCCCGTCTCCAGGACATCCTGGTGGACGGCCCGCTGGAGATCAGCATGCACGACGGGTTCGACTTCTGGCTCGACCCGGGCGCCGCCGACGACCCGAACGTGCAGGCGTCCCTGGAGCGGGCCAACTCGGCGATCTACCCGACCGTGAAGCTGGCCGCCGCGCGGGCCGCGTACTGGTGCCAGGTGACGGAGAAGGCCCACGTGCGGATGGTCCTGCCGGAGGACGAGGACGCCGCGCTGGACGCCCTGTCCCGGCTCGGCGCGGCCGGCACGCTGACGCTCGGCGACGACACGAAGTTCGCGGGCATGTTCCGGGCGCACGGGCGCCTCGCGCCGGTCTGGGACCTGCCGGAGGACACCCCGGCCGCCGAGTGGGAGGCGCCGCTGGCGGAGTTCGCCAAGCGTTACGCCGAGGCGGTCGCGGAGCAGGCGCCGCTGGACGCGGCGGGCCGCCGGTCCCGGCAGGGTCTGCTCGGCCGCCAGCTGACGCTGCGCTGACGGTTCCGGGAGTCAGGCGGGGTCCGGAACCCCGCCTTTCTCCCGCACCAGCGGGCAGGACATGCACCGCGGGCCGCCCCGGCCGGAGCCCAGCTCCGAGCCGGCGATGGCGATCACCTCGATGCCGGCGCGCTCCAGTTGCGCGTTGGTCTCCACGTTGCGCTCGTACCCGACGCAGAGCCGGGGCGCGAGCGCGAGCGTGTTGTTGCCGTCGTCCCACTGCTCGCGTTCGGCGGTGACCGGGTCGAGGCCGGTGTCGATGACCCGGAGCTGGTCGAGGTCCATCGCGTCGGCGGCGGCCCGCAGGAACGGCGCCGGGCCGTCGACCCGCAGGTCGTCGCCGTCCGCGCCGGCGATCACCGTGTACGCGGACAGTTCGTTGGCGATGTTCGGGTACATCAGCACGGCGTCGGTGTCGACCATCGTGCAGACCGTGTCCAGGTGCATGGTGGCGCGTTCCTGCGCGATCGGGACCACCAGGATGGTGTGTGCCAGGCCGGCGGCGAACACCTGCCGGGCCAGCCGTTCCGCGCCGGCCGGGGTGGTGCGTTCGCCGACGCCGACGGCGAGCACGCCCGGGGCGAGCAGCAGCACGTCGCCGCCCTCCAGATGCTCCAGCCGGGGGTGGTAGACGAACTCGGTGCCGACGAAGCGGGGATGGTAGCGGTAGATCGCGTCGGTGAGCGTGGTCTCCCGCCGCCGCGCCGGCATGGCCAGGCTGGTCACCCCGACCCGGTCCCCGATCCACACCGACGAGTCTCGGGTGAACAGCAGGTTGGGCAGCGGGTCGATGACGAAGTCGTGCCGGTCCATGAGGGTCCACACCAGACCGCCGGGACGGTCGCCGCCGATCCGCAGCTCCTCGTGGGCGAGCCCGGCGGTCAGCACGTCGGCCAGCCCGGCCGGGTCGAGGTACGTCAGGTGGTCGGCGACCCGGCGTCGCAGGGTGTGGCCGAGCCGGCGGGACCGCAGCACCTGCTCGGTCAGTTCGGCCCGGGCGTCCGGCACGGCGAGTGTCTCGGCGAGCAGGTCGGCCAGGTAGAGCACCTCGACTCCGCGGGACCGCAGCGCCGCCGCGAACGCGTCGTGCTCCTCCTGCGCCCGTCCCACCCATGGGATAGCGTCGAACAGCAACGAGTCGTTGTTGCGTGGGGTGAGGCGGGCGAGTTCGGGCCCCGGGCGGTGCAGCAACACCGTCCCGAGCCGGGCGACTTCGCTGTCCACATAGTGGGTCACCCCCGCAGCCTAGGGCAGGCATACGCACCATCCGGAAAAGAAGGGTGGATGAATATGGCATTCATCCGCACTCACTCCGGCGCCCCGGCTTGCCGAGCCCCCGGGTGCGCAACGTAGGGTAGTGGAGACATAACTTCGAGAGACCTTTTGCCGGAGGTCGCGATGACTGTCTTTCCCGCTCGTCGAGCCGTACCGAGCAGGGCACTGCCGCCCCGCTCGGTGCCGCACACCCGGGTCGAGCCCACCTCGGTGCTCGAACCGGCCCGACCGACTCCACTGGAGTGGGCCCGGCGTCGCCGGGCGGAGCGGGGGGCCCGCCGGTTGGAAGCCGCCGGGGCCCGCGCCCTCGGCCAGCTCGACCATCTCGGGCCCGCCTGGCACGTCATCGAGTGGCCCCGGACGGACCCGGCCGACATGCTGTTCGACCGCGTCCGCGACGACCGGGCCGGGTTCCTGGCGATCGGCCCGAGCGGCCTGTTCGCTGTCACCATCGCCGACCACGGCCGCGCGCGGGTGCTCGTCGCCGGTGACGTCGTGCAGATCAACGGCAAGCGCCCGCCCTACGTGGCGGAGGCGCGCCGGGACGCCAAGCGGGCCAGCAAGGCCCTCTCCGACGCGGTCGGCCTGCCGATCCCGGTCACCCCGGTGCTGACGTTCGTCGGCTCCGGGGTGATCAGCGTCTACGGGCTGCCGAAGGACTGCCTCATGGCCACCCACCGGGAGCTGGACCGCCTGCTCGTGGCCGGTGGAAACCGGATCAGCCCGGCCACCGCCGAGAAGCTCTCCCGCGTCGCCCAGGCGCCGTCGACGTGGTTCAACGGCACGTACCGTCCAACCGCCGACTACCGGTGGTACGACGAGGGCCGAACGGCCGCTGACAAGCGGGCCGCCCGCCGGTAACGTCTCCGGCGACGCCACGCGGCCCCCGGCTCCGCCCCCGACTGGTTCCGTCGGTCCGCGTCGTCGCCGGCCGCCCGGCAGCCGATGCTCCCGCCGCACCGACCGGCTAGCGTGGACAGACCGTCGGTGTACATAGGAGGCGCGGTGGCCCACGTCGAACTCTCACTCTCGGACGTGTTCGCGCCCCCGGCGAGCTCCACCGAGCAGGAGTCCGACAACTTCGGGCAGTGGTCCGGCATGGTCTCCCGGGCCGCCGAGCCGTGCCTGCTGATCGACGCCGGCACCACAGTCGTGGCGATCTCCTCGTCCGGCTGCGCGCTGCTCTGCCTGGGCGCCCCGGAGGACGTGATCGGCCTGCCGCTGCTGGAGGGCGGCCTGCGCCTGGTGGACTTCACGGCCAGCCCGAGCGAGCTGACCGAGCAGGAGACCGACAAGATCCCGCCGCTGCTCGCGCTGCACTCCGGGCGACTCGCCCGGGGTCTGCTCCGCGTGCAGGGGCCCAACTCCGACGCCGGTCGCACCGTCGACGCGATCTCCACCCCGGTGCTCACCGACGGCGTGGTGGCCGGCTCGCTCACCTTCCTCTCCGCGGTCTGACCGGCACGCTTCCACCCGGGCCCGGCCTCCTCCTACGATGGGCTCGACCCCCGTACGACGACATCCCTCGATGCCCGAGGACACCCATCGTGCTCCGCACCCCACGCCCCCGTCGCCGGCACCGCCCACTGGCGCTGCTGACAGTGCTCGCCCTCGCCGCCTGCGGCACACCGCCCGAGCTGCGTACGCCGCCCGCCGTCGCCACCCCCGTGCCGGTCCCGTCGGCGTCCGCCACGCCCACCGCGAGCCCTGCACCGGCCGCGTCGGTCACGCCGTCCGCCCCAGCGCTCTCCCCGTCCACGCCGGCGGCGGCGACGCCGTGCCGGGGCCGGCCGTCCGGCGACCGGATCGTCGCGCTGCTGCGCGGGTCCGCCGGAGTGCTGCCCCGCGACGTCCGGGTCACAGTGGCCACCGGTCCGCTCTGCGCCGAGGGCTGGCAGTACACCGTGCTGGCGGTCACCGGACACGAGGAGCTGCAGGTCGTGACCCGGGGCGAGACCGGCACGCCGAAGCTGGTGACGGCCGGGACGGACGTGTGCGGCGTCGAGGTGTGGACCCTCGCGCCGCCCGGCATCCGTACCCTGGCCTGCGACGGCAGGCCGGGTGCGTAGGCTGGTCGGCATGCCGGGAACACCGCCGACCCGCTTCGTCTACCTGGGCCCCGAGGGCACCTTCGCCGAGCAGGCCCTGCGTACAGTGCCCGCCGCCGAACGCGGGGAGCGCACGCCGGCCCGCAGCGTCGGCGAGGCGCTCGACGCGGTACGCGCCGGCGAGGCGGACGCGGCTCTGGTGCCGCTGGAGAACTCCATCGGCGGCGCGGTCGGAGTGACGCTCGACGAGCTGGCCGAGGGCGACCCGTTGGTGATCACCCGGGAGGTCGTCCTGCCGGTGGAGTTCGTGCTCGCCGCCCGGGCGGGCACCACGCTCGCCGACGTGCGCGGCGTGGCCGCCCACCCGCAGGCGTCCACCCAGTGCCGGGGCTGGCTGCGCGAGCACCTGCCCGACGCCACAGTCGTCGACGTGCTCTCCAACGGCGCCGCCGCGGCCGGCGCGGCGAGCGGCGAGTACGACGCCGCCATCTGCGCCCCGATCGGCGCGACCCGGCACCGGCTCGCCGTCCTCGCCGACAAGATCGCCGACCACCCGGACGCGGTGACCCGTTTCGCGCTGGTGTCCCGCCCGGGGCCGCCTCCGCCGCCGACCGGTGACGACCTCACCTCGCTGGCCGTCTACATCGCCCACGACCGGGTCGGCGCGCTGCTGGCGGTGCTCATGGAGCTGGCGGTGCGGGGCGTGAACATGACCCGTATCGAGTCCCGCCCCACCGGTGAGGCGCTCGGCCGGTACGTGTTCTTCCTGGACTGTGCCGGGCACGTCGCCGACGTACGCTTGGGCGAGGCGTTGCAGGGGCTGCGCCGGGTCTGCGCCGACGTGCGGTTCCTGGGGTCGTACCCCCGGCACCGCTGGAACGCGGCGGCGGGTGACCGGCCCGCGCCGGCGCCGAACGGGCCCTCCGACCTCGACTACGCCGACGCGGCGGCCTGGGTGGCCCGGCTGCGGGCCGGCGAGCTGAGCTGACCGGCCCGGGGCGACCCCGAGGGGCGCCCCGGGCACCGGGCCGTCACTGCAGCAGGCCGCCGAGCACGCCGCCCTGCTGCTGGGAGCCGCTGCCGGCCACCGGAGGCTCCTCCGAGGGCTGGACCACGACGAAGCCCTGACCGGCGAAGCTCATCGTGAACGCCTCACCGGTGCTGCGGCCGAGCAGCGTGCCGAGCCCGAGCTGCTCGGCGCGGTGGTAGCCGACCTGGAGGTTCGCCGACCAGCAGACCGCCGCCTGCGGGTCCACGTACGTCGGCGCGTCCACGTTGAGCACCACAGGGGTGCCCTTGGTGGTGATGGCGATCCGGCCGTGCCCGGTGAAGACGCAGTTGAACAGGCCGGAGGAGGAGGCGAAACCGGCGCCGCCGACCATCTTGATGTCGTACTGCAGGGTCGAGTCGAAGGCCAGCACGCTGGAGCCGTTGATGGACAGCGCGTCGCCCGGCTCCAGGTCGATGATGTGCACGTCCTTGGCGAAGTCGGCGAGGAACACGTCGCCGCGCCCGGACACCTTCATCAGCGGCACGCCCTCACCGGTGAGGCGCTGCTTGATGAACTTGCCGATGCCGCCGGAGCCGAGGGCCTGGAACTGCACCTGGCCCTGGTACGCGACCATCGAGCCGACGCGGGCCATCGCCTCGCCGTTCAGCTCGATCTTCAGCATCTTGGCGTTCTGCAACCGCATGCCCGGCTGCTGGGACTCCTTCTCGAGGTTCTCCGCGGAGAACAGCGCGCTGCGCATCGGTTTTCCTCCTGGGTCAGGGTGTGCCTGACCACGGAGATTAGGGGACCGGCGCAACCGTCGGGATCAGCCGGGCGGAGGCACGCCGCGACCGGTCAGCCCCAGCCGAGGGCGTGCAGACGCTCGTCGTCGATGCCGAAGTGGTGGGCGATCTCGTGCACCACTGTCACCGCGACCTCGTCGACGACGTCGTCGTCCGTGTCGCAGATCGCCAGGATCGGATTGCGGTAGATCAGGATGCGGTCGGGCAGCACGCCGGAGTAGTCCCAGCCGCGATCGGTGAGCGCGTGCCCCTCGTACAGGCCGAGCAGGTCCTCGCCCGGCGGCGGGTCGTCCTCGACCAGGATGACCACGTTGCTCATGAGCCCGAGCAGTTCCTCGGGCACCTCGTCGAGCGCCTCGCCGACCAGTTCCTCGAACCGGTCCCGGCTCATCTCCACGGCCACGCGGCGCGGTCACTCCCCCAGAGTCGGCACGTCGCACGGCGAGGGCGGCCCGCAGGACACCCTCGCCGTGCCGTACGTGATGGTCAGGCCAGGCGGGCGTTCAGCGTGATCTGCGCGCCCGGCGACAGCAGCCGGGAGATCGGGCAGTTCTCCTTGGCCGCCTCGGCCAGCTTGGTGAACTCGGCCTGGTCGATGCCCGGAACCTGGCCGACGGTCTCCAGGTCGATGCGGGTCACGGTCATGCCGGCGTCGGTCTTGTCGAAGTGCACCTTGGCGGTGGTCTCCACCGCCGTCTCCTGGGCGCCGGCGTCGGCGAGCTGCTTGGAGAGCGCCATCGAGAAGCAGCCGGCGTGCGCGGCGCCGATCAGCTCCTCGGGGTTGGTGCCCTCGCCCTCCTCGAAGCGCGACTTGAAGGAGTAGTTGCCGGACAGGCCGCCCTTGCCGGTGCGGACGGTGCCGGACCCCTCGGTGAGGTTGCCCTGCCAGCGAGCGGATGCGGTACGGATAGGCATGGCACGACGCTAACCGAAAGCGGGCCGCGTCGCACCGCACCTCCGGACGACGATCCGGGCCGGCGGGTGTGTGCTGTGCCATGATTCGACGCAGGCCCGCGTACGGGAAGGGTGGCCATGTCACAGGATCTCCCGGTCCCCCGGCAGGAGAAGCGGATCCCCTTGCGGGACGACCGGTCCGAGGACACCACTGTCGTCGAGTGGGGTGACGCCGAGCCGGAGTCCCCCGGCCGGGCCGGACGCACACTCGCCGCGCTGGGCCGGGATCGCCGTCTGCCGACGGTGCTCGCCGGACTCGCCACGGTGGCCGCGATCGCGTCGCTGATCGGCGAGTGGCTGATCATCACGGTGCCGGCCGAGGCCCGGGACGACGACGCGCCCACCCGGCTGACCAGTGGCATCTCCGAGATCGGCGGGTTCGGGGTGGCGTACCTGGTGGGCCTGCTCGGGCTGTCCGTGGCGCTGGCTCTGGCGCTGCGCGGCGCCCCGGCGGTCCGTCGGCACGCCGCGCTCGCAGGGCTGGGCCTCTCGGCGGGCGTGCTCGGCGTGCTGGTCGCGACCGCCGCGTCCCTCCAGCAGCTGGCCCGGCGCATCCTGTTCTTCGTCGGGGACCAGCGCCTCGACGTGGAGCACGGGCGCGGCCTGGCCACCGCGTTCCTCGCCGTCGCGCTGCTGGCCGCCGCGCTGCACCTGGCCGGCCGACCGGCCGGGGACGCGCCCGTGGAGGACGAGGAGTCGGACGACGACCGGCCCGACGACCGACCCGCCCGGCGGAGCCGGGCCGGCGCGGACGACCTGCCTCCGGCGCCCGCGGACCTGACGGTGCAGCCCACGGTGCCGTTCGCGGACCCCGACCGGTCCCGCTGACGCAGCGCCGGAACCGCCTCCGCCGGCCACCGCGGGGCCGTCGCGGCTTCGTCTCCGATTCGCCGGAAAGCCGTGGTTGCCGCCCGTTCCGCGAGATACGGTTGCTGCCCGCCGTCCCATGGTCGCGGCACCGAGGACCTGGTCGGCCGGCGTGACGGCGGCGGGCGAAGGAGGAACCATGACCCGCCCGGGACTGCCCAAGCTGATCGCCACCGACCTCGACGGCACGCTCGTCCGCAGCGACGAGACCGTCTCGGCGTACACCCATCGGGTGCTGGACCGGGTGCGGTCCGCCGGGATTCCGGTGGTCGGCGCGACCGGCCGCGGACCGCGCCTGACCGAACTCACCCGCAACGACATTCGGGCCGCCGACTTCCTGGTGATGGCCGGCGGCGGCCGGGTGGTGGATCAGAGCGACCCGGAAGGGCCGCTGGTGCTGCGCGACGAGCGGCTGCCCGGCGAGGTGCTGGCCCGGATCCTCACCGACCTGGAGGCGGTGGTCGGTCCGCTGACGGTGATGGTGGAGGCGTCGGACGAGCACGACGCGCCGCTGTGGGGCGACTACCACCCGAGCTGGCCCTACCCGGACCGGTTCGAGGCGCGCAGCCGGATGGAGTGCCTGTCCTGCGACGTGATCAAGGCGTTCGCCCGGACCGCCGACCACCACGTCGACGAGCTGCTGGCGGCGGCGCGGGCGGTCGTGCCGCCGGAGGTGGCCACGCTCACCCAGGCCGGGCTCGGCTTCGTCGAGATCTGCCCGCCCCGCACCGACAAGGCCAGCGGCCTGAGCGTGATCGCCGAACGGCTCGGCGTCGACCCGGCCGACGTGCTGGTCTTCGGCGACCAGCCGAACGACCTGCCGATGTTCGACTGGGCCGGATGGGCGCGGGTGGCGGTGGCGAACGCCCACCCGGAGGTACGCGCCGCGGCGGACGAGATCACCTTGCGCAACGACGACGACGGGGTGGCCGTCTACCTGGACCGACTACTGTCCCGGTGATGCAGGAAACCCCTCGCCTCGTCGCCAGCGACATCGACGGCACGTTGCTGCGCGACGACCGGACGCTCAGCCCGCGTACCGCCGACGTGCTGGCCCGCATCTCGGCCGCCGGCACGCCGGTGGTCCTGGTCACCGGCCGTCCGATCCGCTGGCTCGCCATGGTGTACGAGCAGCTCGCCGAGCCGCTTCCGGCGATCTGCGCGAACGGCGCGGTGGTCTACGACCCGGTAACCGACGAGGTGCTGCGGGCCGACCCGCTCGCCCCGGAGCTGCTGGCCGAGGTGGCCCGGCGGCTGCGCGCCGAGGTGCCCGGGGTGAGCCTGGCGGTGGAGATCGTGGACAGCCGTCAGATGCGGCACGAGGCGCACTACCCGCTGCGCTGGGACGCCGACCTCGACGCGATCCGGGCGATCGAGTCGCCCGAGGAGCTGCTTGCCGTGCCCGCGGTGAAGCTGCTGGCGCGGGCGGGTGAGCAGGACCCGGACGTGTTCGTGCAGGTGGTGGCGGGCGCGCTGGAGGGGCTGGCCGAGGCGACCCACTCGTCGTACAGCGGGCTGATCGAGATCTCGGCCGCAGGCGTGACGAAGGCGGCCGGGCTGGCCTGGTACGCGGAGCGGCTGGGCGTCGACGAGCGGGACGTGCTGGCGTTCGGCGACATGCCCAACGACGTGCCGATGCTGGCCTGGGCCGGACGCGCGGTGGCGGTCGCCAACGCCCACCCGGCGGTGCGGGAGATCGCGCACGAGGTCACCGGGCCGAACACCGAGGACGGCGTGGCGGCGTACCTGGAGAAGGTCTTCGGGGTGGACTGAGCGGCCGGGGCGCGTGCGGCGCGCCCCGGCCGGCAGGTCACAGGTACTGGCCGGGCGCGTGGCCCTCGCCGCCGGCGCCGGGCATGCCGGGCATGCCCGGAATCACGCCGCCGGGGCCGCTGGGCAGCGCCTGACGGCCCGAGCGCATCTGCTCCAGCTGGACGCGGGCGGCCATCTGCTGGGCCACCAGCGCGGCCTGGATGCCGTGGAACAGGCCCTCCAGCCAGCCCACCAGCTGGGCGTGCGCGATCCGCAGCTCGCCCTCGCTCGGCGTCTGCTGCTCGGTGAACGGCAGCGAGATCCGCTCCAGCTCTTCGCGCAGCTCGGGCGCGAGGCCCTCCTTCAGCTCCACGATCGAGCGCTCGTGGATCTCCCGCATCCGGTTCCGGCTGGCGTCGTCGAGCGGCGCCGCCTTCACCTCCTCCAGCAGCTGCTTGATCATGCTGCCGATCCGCATCACCTTGGCCGGCTGCTCGACCAGGCGGGTCGGGTCCTCGCCCGCGCCCTCCTCGGTCTGCACCGTGCCGACCGGGCGGCCGTCCGGCCCGACCACCACCACGGTGCCGGGGATGCCATCGTTGCCCTGCTCGTCGTCCCGTCCGGAATGCGCTTCGGTCATGGCACCCATCTTTACCCACGCCGACCATGTGCACGCGGCCGGACCGGGGGGCGCTACCGTCGCCGCATGCTCTCCGACCCGCGTGAGGTGCTGACCCGCCCGTCCCCGCCGCCGGACGCGACAGTCGCCTACGGCGACCACCCGGACCAGCTCGCCGACCTGCGCCGGCCCGCCGGCGACGGGCCGCCCCGGCCGCTCGTCGTCGTGGTGCACGGCGGTTTCTGGCGAGCCGAG
Source organism: Micromonospora sp. LA-10 (assembly GCF_051853095.1). Classification (NCBI taxonomy): domain Bacteria; kingdom Bacillati; phylum Actinomycetota; class Actinomycetes; order Micromonosporales; family Micromonosporaceae; genus Micromonospora; species Micromonospora sp. LA-10. Next base: position 3,736,413 of record NZ_CP195710.1, on the reverse strand, counting down.
TACGACAGGGCCCACACCGGCCCGATGGCGGCGGCGCTGGCCGCGCTCGGCTACCCGGTCGCGCAGATCGAGTACCGCCGGACCGGCCGACCGGGCGGCGGCTGGCCGCACACGCTGACCGACGTCCGCTCCGGGGTCGCCGCGCTGCCCGGCCTGGCCGCCGCGGCGCTGCCCGGCCGGGTGGCGTCCGTACCGCCGATCCTGATCGGCCATTCCGCGGGCGGACACCTGGCCCTGTACGTGGCCGCGCACGCCCCGCAGACGGTCGCCGGGGTGCTCGCGCTGGCGCCGGTGGCCGACCTCGCCGAGGCGTACCGGCTGGACCTGGACGGCGGGGCGGTGGCCGCGCTGCTCGGCGGCTCTCCGGAGGACGTGCCGGACCGGTACGCGGACGCGGATCCGTCGAAATTCGTACCCGCATCAACACGTACCGTAGTTATTCACGGCGAACTGGATGCGCAGGTTCCCGTTTCGATCAGCCGATCCTGGGTGGCCGCCGACCGGGCCGCCGGGGGCACTTCCACGCTGATTGAGCTGCCCGAATGCGAGCATTTCGGGCTGATCGACCCGGACTCCACCGCCTGGCCCCGGGTGACGCAGGCGTTGCGGTCGTTTCACGATGATCTTCAAGGCATTGACGCAGCGTCGCCGACCAGGTAGAACGCCGAAGGGGTGTGCACCATAGCCACCCCGTCGGGAAGGAAATCGGTGGCACAGATGAACCGCAGGCGGGCCCTGCAACTGCTGGCCGCGCTGGGTACCACCGGACTGGCGGCGGGTTGCGGCTCCGCGGAGGACGACACCGGGGAGCAGTCCGGGTCCGGCAGCCCGATCAAAGTCGGGCTGATCGTGCCCGGCAGCGGGGCGAACAAGGCCATCGGCGACGAGATCACCAACGGCTTCCAGCTCTACCTCCGCCTGCGCGGCCAGCAGATCGCCGGCCACCCGGTCACGCTGGTGCCCGCCGAGGAGGGCACCACCGCCGCATCCGGCAAGGCCGCCGTGGAGCGGCTGCTCAAGGAGGGCGTGCTCGCGCTCACCGGCGTGGTCAGCCCGGCCGTCATGACCGGCATCAAGGACTCGGTCGAGCAGGCCCGGGTGCCGTTGATCGGCTCCAACGCGTCGCCCTCGACGCTCCAGGGCGTCGTCTACATCTGGCGCACGTCATACGTGCTGACCGAGCCCGGCGAGGCGCTCGGGGAGTACCTGCGCCAGAAGCTGGACGCGTCCAGCCGCATCGCCATCTTCGGCACCCGCGGCCAGGGCAGCGAGGACGTCTTCGAAGGGCTGCGGCGCGCGTACGAGCGCGGTCGCCGGCTCACCGAGGAGCCGATCTTCACCGACGACTCCGACAACCCCACGCGAGAGCTGTACGCCGGGCCGATCCGCAAGGCGCTGGGGCGGAAGCCGGACGCGATCTTCTGCCACTACTCGGGCACCCAGGCCGTCCAGTTCGTCAAGCAGCTCTACGCCCAGGGCTACCGGGGGCCGATCTACGCCCCCGGGTTCCTCACCGAGGGCACCGCGCTGGACCAGCTCGACGACGGCGAGAAGGGCCGCGACCGCAAGCTGATCGAGGCGAACGGCCTCGAAACCGCGCTCAACTACTCGGCCGACCTGAACAACACCGCGAACCGGATCTTCGCCTCGGCGTACCGGAAGACGTTCAACTCCGCGCCGACCACGTACGCGATGGCCTCCTACGACGCCGCGCTGGTGCTGGACAAGGCGATCCGGCTGGCCGGGGCGAACCCGTCCCCGCAGCAGGTCAACCTGGCGCTGGGCAAGATCGGCCAGGTGGACAGCCCGCGCGGAACCTGGCAGTTCAACCAGACCCGCACCCCGCAGCAGAAGTGGTACCTGCGCCGGGTGCAGACCGACGGCCGGCTGCTGTCCAACATCGTGATCAACGAGCTGGCCACGCTGGGCTGACCGGCTCCCGCACGCGCCGAAGGGCGGTCTCCCCACCGGGAGGCCGCCCTTCGCGCCGAGGCGTGGCTCAGTGCCGCAGTTCGGCGATGCAGCACTTCACGCTGCCACCGCCCTTCTTCAGCTCGGCCAGCTCCACCGGGACCGGGTGGTAGCCGGCCGCCTTCAACTTGCCGGCCAGCCGCGTCGCCTCGTTGTTCAGCACCACGTTGAGCCCGTCGCTGACCAGGTTGAGCCCGAACGCCAGCGCGTCCTCGTCGTCGGCGACGATCGCGTCCGGGAACAACTGGGCCAGCACCCTCTGGCTGGCGTGGGAGAAGGCGCCCGGGTAGTAGACGATGTTCTCGTCGTCGATCGAGGCGAGCGCCACGTCCAGGTGGTAGAAGCGCGGGTCGACCAGGTGCAGCGAGACCACCGGTCGCCCGAGCGCCTCCTGCGCCTCGGCGTGCGCCGCCGGTTCGGTCCGGAAGCCGTACCCGGCGAGGACCAGGCCACCGTGGGCCTCCGGCAGGTACGCGAAGTCGCCCTCGCCCTCGTTGGTCTCGTTCGGGGCGATGAACCGCCAGCCCTGCTCCTCGTAGAACGCCCGGTGCGCGGCGGCCTCGGCGGTCCGCTGCTCGTGCTTGAACCGGGCGCCGTAGACCGTGCCGTCGACCACGAACGCGCCGTTCGCGGCGTAGACCATGTCCGGCAGCCCCGCCTCGGGGGTGAGCAGGTGCACGTCGTGGCCGAGCCCGACGAGCGTCTCGCGCAGCCGGTCCCACTGCTTGACCGCCAGGTCGGCGTCGACCGCCGTGGTCACGTCCATCCACGGATTGATCGCGTACTCGACCGTGAAGTGCTCGGGCGAGCACATGAGATATGTCCGCTTTCGCGAGACTCGCTGCTGGTTCACGGTCACCAAGAGTAGGTACGGTACAACTTTGGTAACAGCCACAAGCATTGCTTCCCGGGAGCAGAACGTTGCAGATAGACGCGGTAGACCAGCGAATCATTGCGTTGCTCGTGGCAGATGCCCGCGCCTCGTACGCGGACATCGGCACCCGGGTGTCACTCTCCGCCCCCGCCGTCAAGCGACGGGTCGACCGACTCCGATCCGCCGGGGTGATCCGGGGGTTCACCGCCGTCGTCGACCCGGCCGCGGTCGGCTGGACCACCGAGGCGTTCGTCGAGCTGTTCTGCGCCGGCCGGACCACCCCGGCACAGATCGGCGCCGCCGCCCGGCGGCACCCCGAGGTGGTCGGCGCGTACACCGTCTCCGGCGAGGCGGACGCGCTCGTGCACCTGCGCGCCGCGGACATCTCGCACCTGGAGGAAGCGCTCGAACGGCTGCGCGCCGAATCGTTCGTCACCTCGTCCCGCAGCACCATCGTGCTCTCCCGGCTGGTCGAGTCCCCCGGCGTCGGGCCGTCCACGCCTTGACCTCAACCTCGCTTCATGTCGTGCACTGACACGGTGACCGGCGAGACGCGAGGGGGCGGTATGCGTGCGGTGTGGCTACGGGAGTTCGGCGGACCTGAGGTGCTCGTGCCCGGCACGGCACCCGACCCGGCGCCCGGACCGGGCCAGGTGCTCGTCGACGTGGCACACGCGAACATCACGTTCGTCGAGACGATGTTCCGGGCCACCGGCTTCGGGCCGTTCGGCGCCGAACTGCCACTGATCCCCGGCAACGGCGTCGGCGGCACGATCACCGAACTGGGAGCGGGCGTCGATCAGGCGCTCGCCGGGCGCGTCGTGGTCACCGCCACCGGCGGCACCGGCGGGTACGCCGAGCGCGTCGTGGTCGACCAGGGCGCTCCTGTCCCCGTACCCCCGGGGTTGGCGCTGGACGCGGCGGTGGCGCTGATGGCTGACGGCCGGACCGCCCTCATGCTCGCCCGTGCGGCCGGGCTGCGGCAGGGCGACCGCGTCCTGGTCGAGGCGGCCGCCGGCGGCGTCGGATCGCTGCTCACGCAGCTGGCGGCGGCGTCCGGGGCGACGGTGGTGGCCGCCGCCGGTGGCCCGGCGAAGGTCGCCACGCTCGTTGCCGCCCGGCACGACGTGGTGGTCGACTACCGGCAGCCCGGCTGGACCGACCGGGTCCGGGACGCCGTCGGCGCCGTCGACGTGGTGTTCGACGGCGTGGGCGGACCGCTCGCCCGGGAGGCGTTCGACCTGCTCGACCCGGGCGGGCGGATGCTCAGCTTCGGCCTGGCCAGCGGCGCCTGGGCGGACATCCCGGCCGAGTCGGCCGCCGCACGCGGCGTGACGCTGCTTCGGCCCCGGCCCGGCCCGGACGAACTGCGCGCCCTCACCGAGGCCGCGCTCGCCGAGGGCGCGGCCGGACGGCTGCGCCCACTGATCGGCCGGCGCTTCCCGCTGGAACGGGCCGCCGAGGCGCACGCCGCGATCGAGGCCCGGGAAACGATGGGCAAGACCCTGCTCGACGTGCGCTGACCCGGACGGCTCAGAGGTACATGCCGGTGCGGTGCTCCTCGCTGCGGGCCGGCTTGTCGCCCTCGCCGAAGAAACGCTTACCGCCGAACTCGCCGTGCAGCCGGTCGTCCAACTCGTCGGCCAGCCCGGTCATCACCTGCACCGCCAGCATCAGGTGGGTGGCCTGGAAGTTGCGGCCGAAGACCGGGATCGACGCCCACACCGTGTCGTCGGCGCAGTAGAGCCGCCCGATCGGCATCCGGTTGGTCAGCTCGGAAAGCTTCACGTAGAGGCGCTCCGTCGGCTCCACCTCGGTCAGCACCGGCGAGAAGACGTCCACGAGCGGCGGGTTGTCGCGGACCCGGACGAACACCATCGCCGAGCCGGCCCGGATGTTGATGTCACCGTCCGAGTCGACCTGGAGCTGATCGGAGGTCGACTTCAGCATCGTCGACACGACCGTGCGCACCCGCTCCGCGAGCGCCAGCACGTCGTTCTCGTCCGCCTGGGCGGTCGCCGCCGCAGCCAGCGCCTCGTCCAGGTCGGCCTCGACGTCCCGGTCCGGGCCGAACTCGCTGCGGGCGGTGCCGAGCGGTTCCACCGGCAGCGGCTCACCCTCGACGTCGTGCACCAGGTAGACGAGGAAGGCAGGGTGCGGGGCGCCGTAGACGTCACGCAGGGTCCGGGAGAGCACGGCGGCCAGCCGGGTGGACTCGTCGGCACCGCAGTCCAGGCCGAACTGCTCGCCCGAGCCCGGCACCACGCCCGGGGGCGACCAGCCGAGCGCGACCATGTCGGCCACCGCCGCCCGGTCCAGCCGGTAGCCCTGCGGCAGCGTGGCGTTGCCGACCGCCCGCGCCGAGAGGCGACCCTCCTCGCCCGCGTCCACGCTGACCGAGTAGACGGCGTCCCCGGTGCCGGAGGCGGTCGGATCGAGTGTCACCTCCAGGTGACCACCGGCGGGCAGGACGCGTAACCGCTCGGCGAGCGCCCGGGCGAACTCACGCCAGGCCTCGGTGACCTTCGCGCGCAGGTCAGCCGTGGTCGGTTCGTCGAGCAGAATCGACTCATGATGCTCCGGCGCGCCGCCGGTGGCGTGGTGCGCCGACGTGGCGCCGGTGGCGTGATGCTCCGGCGCGGCGCCGGCAGGCTTGTCGACCGGCGCCGAGGGGTGGTCTGCCGTCATGATCGCCTCCGTCCGTTCCCGCCACCCTACCCACGCGCGGCGGCCGCCGAATCAAGCCCGAGGCGCTATTCCGCGGGCGTGGACCCACCCAGATCCACCGGCCAGGAGCCGGCCAGCGCGCTGAGCCGCTCGGCCGCCGCCGCCGGGTCCGCGCCGCGCCCCACCGCCAACCCCAGCAGGTACGCGGTGACCGGCGCACCCGGCCGGACCACCTGATGCGCCACGTCCCGGGCCACGTCCAGCACCATCGGCACCGGCACCCCGGCCGGGTCCAGGTCCAACTCGGCGCAGACCGCCGTGACCCAGTCGTCCAGGACCGTCATCTCGACCACTCCTCCGCCCGGCGTACGTCCTCGTCAGTGTCGCAGTCGAACCAGGGCGGCGGACCCGAGCCGGACCAGGACACCTCGCGTACGGCGACACCGGTCAGCAACCCGCGTACCGGCGCCCCGTCGAGCGTGCCGCCCCGCGTCGCGGCGAGCCGGTCGAGGGCGGTCCGCAGGGCCGGCAGCCGCCACACCGCGCAGAGCTGCTGGCGGCGGCCGTCGCCGTCCACGTAACAGGCGAGCGCGGCGGTCGGTTCGTCCGGGGTAAGCGCTGGTTCCCGCTCGGTGGTCGGGTGGTGTTCCCGGTCGGCGGCCGGGTCGTGTTCCCGCTCGATGGCTGAGGCGTGCGACATCGTGTGGGCTGGAGCGTCGAGCGCGCGCTGCAGCTCGGTCACGGCGAAGATCGGCTCGCCGAGCGCGGGTGTCTGCTCGGCAGCCGGGTCGTGCGACTGCTGGGTGGCCGGGTCGTGCGACTGCTCGGCGGCTGGGGCGTGCGGCCGCTCGGTGGCTGGGGCGTGCGACTGCCCGGCAGATGGGGCGTGCGGCTGCTCGGTGGCTGGGGCGTCGAGCGCGCGCCGCAGCTCGGTCACCGCGGCGGCGGTGAGCAGCGGGAGATCGGCGGCAAGCAGGGCGACTGTCGTCGTACCCGGGTCGAGCAGCGCCAGCCCGGCCGCTGTGGCAGCCACCGGCCCGCCCCCGGGCGGATCCTCATGTGTGGTCCGAACCCCGTCGGGCAGCGGACCGGACGGGCCGACCACGATCCGCTGGTCCGCATCGGCCACCGCGGCCAGTACCCGGTGCAGCATCGACCGGCCGCCGACCGGGCGAGCGGGCTTGTCCACGCCGCCCATCCGCCGGGCCGCGCCACCGGCGAGGACCACCGCCGCGTACCCCGTCACCGCCTCACCCTATCCACGGCCACGATCGCCGCATCCCGGCTCGGACCGAGGACTCGGGCATGTGCCCGGCTGTTCTGGCGGTTTTCCGACGTTGATCAACTCCTTTTCGGCGAAGTGGTGGCATCCAGGGCCCTCCGATACCGCCACTTCGGCGATCTGGTGTCGATCATCACGGTCCAGGTCGGGCCAGGTCGGGCCAGGTCGGGCCAGGCCAGGTGAAGGCCAGGCCAGGAGCGGGGGTGAGGTGCGGGCGGCGGAGGGCCCGGGGAGGATGGCGGCATGGGACGGGCGACAGACCGGCGAAGCGTGCTGCGGATCGACCTCGACGCGACAGGCGACGGCCGGGGCCGGGGCCGGGTCCGTCGCCAGGACACCCTGGCGGCGGAGGAGCCGTTGGAGATCCGCGTGGGCGCGGCCGGGCCGGGTCGGCGTCGGCCGCTCGCGGTGACGATGCGCACCCCGGGCGACGATCTGGACCTGGCGATCGGCTTCCTGCTCACCGAAGGGCTGATCCGCTCGGCAGAGGACGTGCACACCGCTCAGCTCTGTGCCGGTACGGAGACCCCGAACACCTACAACGTGGTCGACGTGGTGCTCACTCCCGGTGTTCCCGAGCCGGTCACCGATCCGTCGCGCAACTTCTACACCACCAGTTCGTGCGGCGTGTGCGGCAAGGCCAGCATCGAGTCGGTGCGTACCCGCTCGCGGTTCGCCGTCCAGGACGACCCGCTGACGGTCACCGCCGAACTGCTGGCCGCGCTGCCGGATCGGCTGCGGGCCGCACAGCGCACCTTCGACCGCACCGGCGGCCTGCACGCGGCCGGCCTCTTCACCGCAGACGGGGAGATGGTGGTGCTCCGGGAGGACGTCGGCCGGCACAACGCGGTGGACAAGGTGATTGGCTGGGCCACCCGGGAGGGGCGGTTGCCGCTGGCCGGGCACGTGCTGCTGGTCTCCGGGCGGGCCAGTTTCGAACTCACCCAGAAGGCGTGGATGGCGGGTGTTCCGCTGCTCGCCGCGGTGTCCGCGCCCAGCACGCTCGCCGTCGAACTGGCCGAGGAGGCCGGGATGACGCTTGTCGGCTTCCTGCGCGGGCCGACAATGAACGTCTACACCGGGGCGGCGCGGATCGGCGGCTGACGGCTCAGCGTCGTGGGCGGCGACGGCGACGGCGCAGCACCGAGCCGCCGTCGGAGCCGGACCACCCGTCCAGCTCGGACGGGGCCACCCCACGCCGAAGCGCCTCGTCGAGCAGCACCGCCAGCGAATAGCCGGGGTGGGCGGACAGCACCCGTTCCAGGGCTACCGCGGCCAGCGCCCCGTGCCCGCAGCGCCACGCGGAGAAGGCGAGCAGGCAGCCCGGCGCGGCGATCAGGTCCGGCTCGGCGCGCCGCGTCACGTCGGTCCAGAGGCTGATGTCCGCGTCCCGGCCGTCGGTCCGGGACCAGGCGTGATCACGTACCGGAATGTGGGTGAGCAGCACGGTCAGCCAGGCCACCTCGTCGTCGTTCAGCCGCTCGCCACGCCGATGCCGGCGGAACGCGGCCCGCACCGCCGCCGTGCCCGCAGTGCGCACCGCACGTGGGAAATTCCCCGGACCGGAACCGTCGGCCAGCCCATCGCCGTCCCCCGGACCGGAACCGTCGGCCCGCCCCTCACCGTCCCCCGGCACGGAACTGCCACCCACCGCACCGCCACCCGACCCGAAGCCGACCGCCGGACCGCCAGCCGACCCGAAGCCGACCGCCGGACCGTCAGCCGACCCGAAACGGTCCACCGGACCCCCACCCGGCCCGAAGCCGACCACCGGACCCTCACCCGGCCCGAAGCCGACCACCGGAGCCGCACTCGGCCCGAAGCGGTCCGCCGATCCGTTGCCGGCCGGTGCGGGGCCGTCAACCGGCTCCGGGCCGTCGTGTCCCGGGCTGCCGCCGGACTGCGAGGACGTCCCGCCGGTGAGCGCGGCCAGGCGCAGGCGGGCCCTGCTGGTGGCCCGGCGCATGGCGAGGCGTACCGGCCCGTCGACCGGGGACACCTGCGCGGCCAGCGCGGCCCGGTCGGGCAGGGCGACCTGACCGGCGAACACGGCCGCGGCGCTGACCTGGCTGGCGGCGGGGTCGTACGGGGTCCCCTCGTGCGGGCAGCAGGACGGCTCGGCGCAGAGGTAGGACCACCAGCGGCCGTCGGTGACCCGCAGGGCGTCGAGCACGATCAGCCCGGCAGCGGTCAGCGCGTCGCCGATCGCGTCCACGACGCCGGTCACCCGGGCGGCCGGACCGTAGCCGACGACAGTGGCGGCGTCGGCGTCCTGCCGGGCCACCACCTGTGCGAGGTGCCGGGCCGCCGGGCCGGGGTCGGCGCCGGGCGCGGGCAGGTCTCCCCGGGCGGCGAAGACGACGCGCCGGCCGCGTACCGCGACCACCACGACGCTGTCGGCCGGGTGGAAGCCGAGCAGGTAGGGCACGGCCGCGACCATGTCGGCCGGGGAGCGGACTGAGAGGCGGGGTTGCTCGGTGGAGTTCATGCCGGGAGCGTGGGCGTTCGCAGGTGCCACTGTCCGCCCCTGTGGACGACACGCGCTCCGTCCACAGATACGGAGCGTATCGGTCCAGGTCAGCGGCGATCCGTGGCGTCACTCGCCCCACGGTTGTCCGGGGTACCCGCTACCTTGCGCTCATGGACCTGGCGTACCTGCGGGCACACCCGGAGCACCTGCCGACCTTCTTGACCCACCAGCGGATCCGGGAGACCCCGGTCTCCGGCGGCGAAATCTGCGCCGCCTCCCGGCTCACGCTGGACGACGGGCACTCCGTGTTCGCCAAGACGTGGCCGGAGCGTGCGGCGCGTCCGCTGCCGGAGGGCTTCTTCGCCACCGAGGCGGCCGGGCTGCGCTGGCTGCGCGAGGCGGGTTCGGTGCCGGTGCCGGATGTGCTCGTCGCGCTGCCCGACCTGCTGGCGCTCGACTGGGTGGAGCCGGGCGAGCCGACGCCGGAGGCAGCGGAGGCGTTCGGGCGTGACCTGGCCGGGCTGCACCGGGCCGGTGCGCCGGCGTTCGGCGCGGACTGGCCCGGGTTCATCGGCGCGCTGCCGCAGGACAACACACCCGACCCCGGTCCCTGGCCGGACTGGTTCGCCCGGCGCCGCCTCCTGCCTTACCTACGCATGTCGGTCGACAACGGCGCGCTCGACGGGTCCGGGGCGGCGCTGGTCGAGCAGGTCGTGGCCCGGATCGGCGAGTTCGGCGGCGACGAGCCGCCGGCCCGGCTGCACGGCGATCTCTGGCCCGGCAATCTGCTCTGGGGCGCCGACGGCCGGGTCTGGCTGGTCGACCCGGCCGCGCACGGCGGCCACCGCGAGACCGACCTGGCGCACCTCGCCCTTTTCGGCGGCCCACCGCATCTGGACCGCGTGATGGCCGCCTACCGGGAGGCGTGGCCGCCGGCCGACGGCTGGCGGGAACGGGTGCCCCTGCATCAGCTGCACCTGCTGCTCGTGCACACCGCGATCTTCGGCGCGGCGTACGCGAACGCGGTGGCCGCCGCGGCTCGGGACACCCTCCGGGGCGTCGAGCGCGCTACGGTCGACGGATGAGCGCCCCCCGGACGACGGCCGACGGCGTCCTCGCCGACCGGTACGGCCGCGTTGCCCGGGACCTGCGGGTCTCGCTGACCGACAAGTGCAACCTGCGCTGCACCTACTGCATGCCGGCCGAGGGCCTGCCCTGGCTGTCCGGTCCGCAACTGCTCAGCGACGACGAGATCGTCCGGCTGGTGGGTGTCGCGGTGACCCGGCTCGGCATCACCGAGGTGCGCTTCACCGGCGGTGAGCCGCTCATCCGGCCGGGTCTGCCCGGCATCGTGGCGGCGGTGGCCGCGCTCACGCCCCGGCCGCGCATCTCGCTCACCACGAACGGCATCGGCCTGGCCCGCATGGCGTCGGCGCTGCGCGAGGCCGGGCTGGACCGCGTCAACGTCTCCCTCGACACGCTGGACCGGGACCGCTTCACCGCGCTGACCCGGCGCGACCGGCTCGCCGACGTGCTCGCCGGGCTGGCCGCGGCGGCGGACGCCGGGCTGACCCCAGTAAAGATCAACTCGGTGCTCATGCGGGGCACGAACGACGACGAGGCGCCGGAGCTGCTGCGCTTCGCGCTCGAGCACGGCTACGAACTGCGGTTCATCGAGCAGATGCCGCTCGACGCGCAGCACGGCTGGGACCGCTCGACGATGGTCACCGCCGACGAGATCCTGGCCTCCCTGCACGCCGCGTTCGCGCTGACGCCGGACCCGTCCGAGCGGGGCGCCGCCCCGGCCGAGACGTGGCTGGTGGACGGCGGGCCGGCCCGGGTCGGGGTGATCGCCAGCGTGACCCGGCCGTTCTGCGGCGACTGCGACCGCACCCGGCTCACCGCCGACGGCCAGGTCCGCAACTGCCTCTTCGCCACCGAGGAGTCGGATCTGCGCGGCGCGTTGCGCGACGGCGCCGACGACGAGGAGCTGGCCCGCCGCTGGCGCGCCGCCATGTGGGCCAAGCGGGCCGGTCACGGCATCGACGACCCGACTTTCCTCCAGCCCGCGCGCTCGATGTCGGCGATCGGAGGCTGAGGATGGAGCTGACGGTCCGCTATTTCGCCGGTGCCCGCGCGGCGGCCGGACGATCCGAGGAAACCGCATCCGCGGGCCGGTCTCTGGACGAACTCCTCGATGACCTGACCGCCCGCCACGGCGAACGCCTCGCCGTGGTGCTGAAGGCGGCGAGTTTCCTGGTCGACGGCGTCGCCTGTCATGATCGACGGACACCGTTGCCGGCCGGGGTGACGGTGGACGTGCTGCCGCCCTTCGCGGGCGGCTGAGGGGGGCACACGTGCTGGCCATGGCAACATTCCTGGGCTTCGTCGTGCTCGTGATCGCCCTGATCCACTTCTACCTGTGGAAGCGGCTGGTCCGGGACACCACGCGCCCGGGCCGGTGGCGGCGGGCCGGCGGGGTGGCGATAGTGGCGCTGGCGGTGCTCGTGCCGGTGACCCTGGCCGGCACCCGCAACGGCTGGTACTGGCTGGCCTGGCCCGGTTACCTCTGGGTCGCGCTCATGTTCTACCTGCTGGTGATCCTGCTGGTGCTCGAAGTGCCCACCGCTGTGGTCCGGCTGGTGCTGCGCCGCCGCGCCCGCTCGGCGGTCGCCGCCGGCCCCGAACCCGAGCCGGCGCTCGTCGGCGCGGCAACCGCGGAAGGCGGGACGCCGCCGCCGGTCGACACCACCGACGCGCCGGCCGCCGGCACCGACGCGCCGGACCACGATCCCTCGCGGCGGCTGCTGCTCGCGCGCGGTGCGGCGATCTTCGCCGGGCTGACCGCCGCCGGCGTCACCGGGTACGGCGTCCGCACCGCCATCGGTCCTCCGCAGCTCGACCGGGTGCAGATCCCGCTGGCCAAGCTGCCCCGCAGCATGGACGGGCTGCGCATCGCCACCGTCTCCGACATCCACCTCGGGCCGCTGCGCGGGCGGGCGCACACCGAGCGGATCGTCGCGATGATCAACCGGATGGACGCCGACCTGGTCGCCGTGGTCGGTGACCTGGTCGACGGCACGGTTGCCGAGCTGGGCGAGGCCGCCGAGCCGCTGCGCGACCTGCGGTCCCGGTACGGCAGCTTCTTCGTCACCGGTAACCACGAGTACTACTCGGGCGTGGAGGAGTGGGTCCGCGAGGTGGACCGGCTCGGCCTGCGGGTGCTGCAGAACGAGCGGCAGGAGATCCAGGCCCGGGGCGGCGTGCTGGACCTGGCCGGGGTGAACGACGTGAGCGCAGCCGGCACCGGGGTGGCCGCCCCCGCGGACTACGCCGCCGCGCTCGGCGACCGCGACCCGAGCCGGCCGGTGGTGCTGCTCGCCCATCAGCCGGTGGCCGCGCAGGAGGCCGCGAAGTTCGGCGTCGACCTCCAGCTCTCGGGGCACACGCACGGCGGCCAGATGGTGCCGTTCAACCTGGCGGTCAAGCTCGAACAGCCGGTGGTCTCCGGTCTCGGCGAGGTGGACGGCACGAAGGTCTACGTCACGAACGGCGCCGGTTTCTGGGGCCCGCCGGTCCGGGTGGGCGCGCCGCCTCAGGTGACGCTCGTGGAGTTGCGCGCCTCATAGCGCGCACGGGCCTCCGAGTCCAGCACCGCATTGCTCAGGTCACCCGTACGCGTGGCGACGGGCGGGCGGGGGACCGGACGTGACAGGATGCGGCGTGCCTCCGTTCAGCGCCGCACCCCCCGGTGGCGTACCGCCGTACGTCGCGGATCTGCACATCCACTCGAAGTACTCCCGCGCGTGCAGCCGCGACCTGACCCTGCCGAACCTGGCCTGGTGGGCCCGGCGCAAGGGCATCGGAGTGCTCGGCACCGGTGACTTCACGCATCCCGCCTGGTACGACCACCTGCGCGAGACGCTGCACCCGGCCGAGCCCGGCCTGTACCGGCTCGCGCCCGAGGCGGAGCGGGACGTCGCCCGGCGGCTGCCGCCCCGGCTGGCGAGCGAGGCGGAGGCGGACCCGGTCCGGTACATGCTCAGCGTGGAGATCTCCACGATCTACAAGCGGGACGACCGCACGCGCAAGGTGCACCACCTGATCTACCTGCCGGACCTGGACGCGGTGGGGCGGTTCAACACCGCGCTGGGCCGGATCGGCAACCTCGGCTCGGACGGGCGGCCGATCCTCGGGCTGGACTCCCGCGACCTGCTGGAGATCACGCTGGAGGCGAGCCCGGACGGCTATCTGGTGCCGGCGCACATCTGGACGCCCTGGTTCTCCGCGCTGGGCTCGAAGTCGGGCTTCGACGCGATCGCCGACTGCTACGCGGACCTGGCCGAGCACATCTTCGCGGTGGAGACCGGCCTGTCGTCCGACCCGGCGATGAACTGGCGGGTCGGCAGCCTGGACCGCTACCAGCTGGTGTCCAACTCGGACGCGCACTCGCCGCCGGCCCTGGCCCGGGAGGCCACGGTCCTGACCGCCGCCCGTGACTATTTCGCCATCCGTGAGGCGCTGCGCACCGGGGACGGGCTCGCCGGGACCGTCGAGTTCTTCCCGGAGGAGGGCAAGTACCACGCCGACGGGCACCGGCTGTGCGGCGTGAACTGGTCGCCGCAGCGGACCCGGGAGGCGGGCGGACGCTGCCCGGAGTGCGGCAAGCCACTGACGGTGGGCGTGCTCAGCCGGGTCGAGGAGCTGGCGGACCGGCCGGAGGGGCACCGTCCGGCGCACGCGCGCGAGGTGACCCACCTGGTGCCGCTGGCGGAGATCCTGGGCGAGCTGAACCGGGTGGGCGCGCGGTCGAAGAAGGTCGAGGGCAAGCTCAACGAGCTGATCGCCGCGCTCGGCCCGGAGCTGGAGATCCTCACGCGTACCCCGGTCGAGGAGATCGGCCGCGTCGGTGGCGAGCTGCTCGCGGAGGGCATCGGCCGGCTGCGTCGCGGCGACGTGCGCCGCGTGCCGGGCTACGACGGGGAGTACGGCGTGATCACGCTGTTCGACCCGGCGGAGCTGGGCGGTCCGGGTGCCGGGGCGGGGCAGGAGACGCTGTTCGACGTACCCGTGCCCGCGCAGCGGCGGCCCGCGGAGCCGGCGCCGAAGCCGAAGGCCAAGCGCCCGGCGGCGGCCCGGCCGGAGCCGAAGCGGACGCCGCCGCCCGCGCCTCCGATCGCGCCGCCGCCGTCCCCGCACGAGCCGTTCGAGCCGATGCTCGCCGGGATGGAGGAGGTCGGCACCGGTCTGCTGGACCGGCTGGACGCGATGCAGCGGGTGGCCGCGTCCGCGCCCGGTGGCCCGCTGCTCATCGTGGCCGGTCCGGGCACCGGGAAGACCCGCACGCTCACGCACCGGATCGCGTATCTGTGCGCGGAGCTGAACGTCTTCCCGGACCAGTGCCTGGCGATCACGTTCACCCGCCGGGCGGCCGAGGAGCTGCGGCACCGGCTGGACGGGCTACTCGGGCCGGTCGCCGAGGACGTCACTGTGGGTACGTTCCACTCGCTGGGCCTGACCGTGCTGCGGGAGAACGCGGCGGCGGCCGGGCTGCCGGCGGACTTCCGGATCGCCGACGACGCGGACCGGTCGGCGGCGCGTGCCGAGGCCGGTGACGACGACGAGCGGTACACGGCGTTGCTGCGCAAGCGGGACCTGGTCGACCTGGACGAGTTGCTGACGCTGCCGGTGGCGCTGCTCAAGGGGGACCGGAAGCTGGTCCGGGAGTACCGCGAGCGGTGGAAGTGGATCTTCGTCGACGAGTACCAGGACGTCGACGCGGTGCAGTACGACCTGCTGCGGCTGCTCAGCCCGCCGGACGGCAACCTGTGCGCGATCGGCGACCCGGACCAGGCGATCTACTCGTTCCGGGGCGCGGACGTGGGGTATTTCCTGCGCTTCTCGCAGGACTTCACCGACGCCCGGCTGGTGCGGCTGAACCGCAACTACCGCTCCTCGGCGCCGATCCTGGCCGCCGCCGTGCAGGCCATCGCGCCGTCGTCGCTGGTGCGGGGCCGTCGCCTCGACCCGGCCCGGCTCGATCCGGAGGCGCCGCTGGTCGGCCGGTACGCGGCGAGTTCCGCCTACGACGAGGCCGACTTCGTGGTCCGCACCGTGGACGAGCTGGTCGGTGGCCTGTCCCACCGTTCGCTGGACTCGGGGCGGATCGACGGGCGGACCACGTCGCTGTCCTTCTCCGACATCGCGGTGCTGTACCGCACGGACGCGCAGGCCGCGCCGATCGTGGACGCGCTGGCCCGGGCGAACATCCCGGTGCAGAAGCGCTCGCACGACCGGCTGCGTGACCGTCCCGGCGTGCCGGCCATCGCCCGCGAGCTGCGTCACGCCGGTCTGGACGGTTCGCTCGCCGCCCGGGTACGTCAGGCCGGGCAGATCCTGGCCGAGCGCTTCGCCGTGCCGACGCTCGACGGCTCCGGCGCGGTACGCCCCGAGGACGTCCGCACGGCGGTGGACCTGCTCGCCCCGCTGGCCCGGCGTTGCGACGACGACCTGGAGCTGTTCCTCAATCAGCTCGCCACCGGCGCGGAGGTGGACGCGCTGGACCCGCGCGCCGAGGCGGTCACGCTGCTGACGCTGCACGCCGCGAAGGGCCTGGAGTTCCCGGTGGTGTTCCTGGTCGGCGCCGAGGACGGGCTGCTGCCGCTGCGCTGGCCCGGGAGCGAGCCGGACGACGACGCGGTGGCCGAGGAGCGGCGGTTGTTCTTCGTCGGGCTGACCCGGGCGCAGGACCGGCTGTACGTCAGCCACTCGGGCCGGCGGGCCCGGCACGGCGCGGAACGCGACACCCGACCGTCACCGTTCCTCGACGTGATCGACCCGGCGTTGTTCGAGCGCCTGGACGCGACCGAGCCCCGCCGTCCGAAGGACCACCAGCTCCGGCTGATCTGACCGGCGCGCGTCAGGTGAGGACGGCGGCGAGCCACGCGCCGCCGAGGATCGCCGGGCCGAACGGCACCGGCGTGTCCCGGCGTACCCGGCCGGCGGCGAGCAGGACGAGCACCGCGACTCCGGCGAGCACGTGCGGCAGGAGCAGTCCGAGGCGCAGGGCCGGCCAGCCGAGCCAGCCCAGCGGCAACCCGAGCGCGGCGGCGAGTTTCACGTCGCCGAACCCGAGCCGGGCCCGGGGCAGCAGCGCCAGCAGCGCGTACCCGATGAAGGAGAGCGCGGCCCCGGCTGCCGCGACGGCGAGGCGGCGCGGTTCGCCGGTCGCCGCCGTGGCTGCGGTGAGGCCGAGTCCGCCGCCGAGCGCGGCCACGCCGACGAGCGGGTCGGGCAGGCGCAGCGCTGTCAGGTCGGTGACCGCGAGGACCAGCCCGACGGAGGCGACCAGCAGCAGCGTGGGGAGCGCCGGGTCGTCGCCCCGGGCGGCGGCGAGCCCGCCGAACGCCACGGCGCCGACCGAGGCGAGGACAGCTCGCCGCGGAGCGCGCCGCCCGGCGGCCCGATCCGCGCAGAACAACCGGCCGACCGGTACGGCCACCCACCCGGCCGGCGCGCCCAGCAGCGCGATCCCCGTCACCAGCAGCGCCGACACGGGCCGGGACGCTACCGCCCGGCGGGTTCCCCGACGGTCCCGTCGACGGGTTGTGGCGGGGACCGGCGGGGTCGCTCGGTGCTCACCACCACCGCCACGCCGACCACGATGACCGCGCCGCCCAGCAGCACCTGCGAGGTGATCGGCTCGGCGACGAACAGCGCGCCGAGCGCCACCGCGACCACCGGGTTCACGTACGCGTACGTGGAGACCAGGGAGATCGGCGCGTGCGCGAGCAGCCAGACGTACGCGGTGAAGGCGACGAGCGAACCGGCCACCATCAGGTAGGCAAGCGCCGCCCAGGACCGCCCGGTCACCTCGGCGAAACTGAAGCCGCGCAGCTCGCCACGGGCGACGCCGACCAGCGCGAGCACCACCGCGCCGGCCGTCATCTCGTAGACGGTGGCCACGAACGGGTCGGCGGGCATCCGGATCCGCCCGGACAGGTACGAGCCGACCGACCAGCTCGCGGCGGCCGCGACCACTGTCAGCGCGCCGGCCACCGGCACGCCGTCCACGCCGTCGCGGGGCAGCACCAGCACGACGAGGCCGGCGAACCCGAGCGTCACCCCGGCGAACGTCCACGGCCGGGGCCGGTCCCCGCCCATGGTCCGCAGCAGCACCACCAGCAGCGGCACGGTGGCCACCAGCAGCGCGGCCACGCCCGAGGGCACCGCGGTTCCGGCCGGACCCGACTCGGCGAGCACCACCAGTCCGTTTCCGCCGGCGAGCAGCAGCACGCCGATCAGCGCGGCGGAGCCGACGCGGCGCGCGGGCACCCGAAGCGCGCCGGGTCCGCGTCGCAGGCGCAGCACCACGGCGAGCACCACGGCGGCGGCGGCGAACCGCATCGCGGCGGAGATCAGCGGCGGCAGCGACTCGACGGCGACCCGGATACCCAGGTACGTCGAGCCCCAGAGCAGGTAGACCAGCACGAGTGCGGTCCAGATCAGGGCGGTACGGGTCGGCGGCGTCGCGGAATCGACAGCGTTCGTCGCACTCGTGGGGCGTGAGCTCATCGAGGGACCACGCTACGGTGGCCACGGCGTCGGCGTCCCCAGTTGGTGGCCGGCCTCTCAGCACTGGCGTACGCAGGAGGCGTTCATGTCGAACTTCGGTCCACCGGGCGGCGGCTCCCCCGACCCCTGGGGACGGCCCGACGACGGCTACGCCCCGCAGCCCGATCCGCGCTACGCGCCGCAGGGCGCGCGGCCGTACGGCCCGCCCGAAGATCAGTACGGGCCGCCGACCCACCAGTACGGGCCCGCCGACCGGTACGGCCCGCCGGCTGATCAGTACGGCCCGCCGACGCAGCGCTACGAGCCGGGTCCGGCCTGGTCCCCCGGCCCGCCGCAGCAGGGTCACCCGGCCGGCCCCTACGCCGGCCCGCAGTACGGCGGCGGGGAGCCCCCGTACGCCGAGCCGACGCCGCCGAAGCGGGGCAAGGGGCCGCTGCTGGTGGTCGTGGTCGTGCTGGCGGTGCTGCTGCTCGGTGGCGCCGGGGCGTACTGGATGCTCGGCCGGGACGACGAGAGCCCGACCGCGGGGACGACGGCGGCCACCGCGCCGGCCGCGGATCCGACCGAAGCGGCGCCGAGCGATCCGGCGGAGGAGTCGCCCACGGCGCCGGCGCCGGCCTCGTCGACCGATCCGCGTTTCGTGAAGGCGGGCCAGTGCGTCGCCAACGAGGGCGGCGGTGGGCAGCCGAAGCTGGTGATCGCCGACTGCGCCCCGAAGACGTACGAGGTGCTGCGGCGCGTCGACGGCGCGACGAGCGGCAAGAAGGACGCGGAGGCGAAGTGCGGGAAGGTCGACGGGTACACCGACTGGTACTTCTTCGACAGTGAGCTGGACACGCTCGACTTCGTGCTCTGCCTGAAGCGCCGCTGAGGACCCCGGCCGGTCCGTACCCAAAACTAGGGCTGTCTAGCATCCACGCTAGACAGCCCTAGTTTTATGTCGAGGCCGACACGCGGTAGCCGCCTCTACGCACGTCTAGCCTGGTCGCTAGAGAACCCGATACTGTGCGATTCGTGGATCCGGTCCGCAACCCGTACGCGCCGGGCGCCGGCCAGCGCCCGCCCGAACTCGCCGGGCGGGGGCGGGAACTCGACGTGTTCGACGTGGTGCTGGAACGCATCGCGCGCGGCCGCCCCGAACGCAGCCTGATGCTCACCGGCCTGCGCGGCGTCGGCAAGACGGTCCTGCTCAACACGCTGCGGTCCGAGGCGATCAACCACCTCTGGGGCACCGGCAAGATCGAGGCGCGGCCGGACCAGTCGCTGCGCCGGCCGATCGCCGCCGCGCTGCACATGGCGGTCCGTGAACTGGCGCCCCGGCACCGCGCCCCGGACCGGATCGACGCCTTCCTCGGCGTACTCAAGGCGTTCGCGCAACGCTCCGCGCCCACCGGACGCGGTGGCGCGGCGCCCAAGCTGCGCGACCGCTGGCAGCCCGGCATCGACGTGCCCGCGAGCAGCGGGCGCGCCGACTCCGGCGACATCGAGATCGACCTGGTCGAGCTGCTCAGCGACGCGGCGGCGGTCGCCACCGACGTCGGCACCGGCATCGCGATCTTCATCGACGAGATGCAGGACGTCGGCGCCGAGGACGTCTCCGCGCTCTGCGCCGCCTGCCACGAGCTGTCCCAGCTCGGCGCGCCGCTGATCGTGGTGGGCGCGGGCCTGCCGCACCTGCCGGCGGTGCTCAGCGCCGCCAAGTCCTACTCGGAGCGGCTCTACCGCTACCAGCGCATCGACCGGCTCGACCGGATCGCCGCCGACCAGGCGCTCTGCGCGCCGGCCGAGCGGGAGGAGGTCGAGTACGAGCAGAAAGCCCTCGACCTGCTCTACGAGAAGTCCGGTGGCTACCCCTACTTCGTCCAGGCGTACGGCAAGGCCACCTGGGACCACGCCCCCCGCTCGCCGATCACCGCGGCGGACGTCCGGGTCGCCGCGCCCGAGGCGGAGGCGGAGCTGGCGGTGGGGTTCTTCGGCTCCCGGTTCGAGCGGGCCACCCCGGCCGAACGCGAATACATGCGCGCCATGGCCACGCTGGCGCTGGTGGACGGCGAGGAGGGCGGCCGCGACGACATGGACGCTGCGGTGCCCACCGCCGAGATCGCCCGCGCGCTCGGCCGCAAGCCGGCCAGCCTCTCCCCGGCCCGTGACGCGCTCATCAAGAAGGGGCTGATCTACTCCGGGGAGCGCGGGACGGTGGCGTTCACGGTGCCGCACTTCGGCCGCTACCTGCGCACCCAGCCGACCTGACGGCTCCGACCGCTCACACCTGAACCGCTCAGACCCGCGACCACGGCGGCGGGAAGACCACCTCGCCGGACGGGGGCGGCGGCTCCTCGCTCACCGACGGCGGCAGCACCAGCGCCTGCCACGGCTCGCCCAGCCCGGACCAGGGGCTGGTCAGGCCCAGCCGGTCCGCCCGGCCGAACCCGAACCGCCGGTAGTACGCCGGATCGCCCAACACCACCACCAGCCGCTCGCCCAGCTCGGTGGCCGCGTCCAGCGCCGCCTGCACCGCCGCCGTGCCGTGACCGAGCCGCTGCCGGTGCCGCGCCACAGCCACCGGGCCCAAGGCCAGCGCCGGCCACACGCGGCCGGCGTCGGTGCGTACGCCCACGCGCGTGAGCAGCGCGTACGCCACCACCTCGCCGCCGTACTCGGCGACCATGGCCAGCTCGGGAATCCACGCCGGGCTGTGCCGCAGCTCCTCGACCAGGCCGACCTCCGGCGGGGTGGCCACGTCGGGCCGGGCGAAGGCGGCGGCCAGCACCCGGGCCACCGCCGGCTCGTCGGCCGGGCCCTCCGGGCGTAGTCGCAGCGTCGTCACCCGCGCGACCTTACCGAACGCGACCGGTCCATCCGCGACGGTCGCTGAAATCGATACCGTCCGGACGTCCACGTCGGCCGATACCTTTCGTGTGTTGCGGGGATGACGACGCCCGCGACGGGGTAAGACTGAGCCATGAAGCCCGTGCGCTCCCTCGCCCGAGTCATGTTGAGCGGCATCTTCGTGGTCAGCGGCGCCCGCAACCTGCAGAACCCGGAACGGCTGGTGCAGGCTGCGGAACCGGTCACCGGGAAGTTCGCCCCGCTGATCCGCAACGTCCACCCGCGCATCCCCACCGATACGTTGACGCTCATCCGGGCCAACGCCGCCACCCAGCTCGTCGGCGGCCTGATGCTGGCCACCGGCCGGTTCACCCGCCCGGCCGCGCTGGTGCTCGCCGGCTCCCTGATCCCGACCACGGCCGCCGGTCACGCCTTCTGGAAGAACGACGACCCGGCGGCACGCAACAACAACCAGGTCCACTTCCTGAAGAACCTCGGCCTGCTCGGTGGCCTTCTCCTCGCCGCCGCCGACACCGAGGGCAAGCCGGGGCTGCGCTGGCGCGCCAGCCACCGGATCGACCACTCGCGCCGGTCGGTCAAGCGCGCGGTCCGCACCGCACGCCGCGATGCGAAGATCGCCGTACGCTCCGCGGCGACCGCCCGCAGAATGCCTGGCTGACAGCCCTTTCGTACGGCCACCACCCCCGCAAGGCCACCAATCACCTGAACCGTCCGAGACCCGTTAACGCGGCGGAAATGTCGCAAACACGTGTGGGATCGGACACGGTCGCGTAACGCGGGAGGCAGCAACGTGAGGCGCCGTTCTAGGCTCCGTTCTGGACCTGGACGGGTACGACGACCTTGGTACGGGGGTGGCCACGCCATGCCGACGGCAGTCGGTAGACGGACCAACCGCCTCGCCCCGACCTCCCGCGTCGACCGCCGGTCCGTCGTGCGCCTCGGCGTCGTGGCCGCCGTCTCGTACGCCGCGTGGCTGGCCATCGGCGCCTTCGGACGGCCATACAACTTCTTCGACATGAAGATCTACCACGGCGCTGTGGTGTGGTGGGCCAGCGGCAACGAGCTGTACGACTTCGTCGCGCCGTCGACCACACTGGGCTTCACCTACCCGCCGTTCGCCGGCCTGGTCATGCTGCCGATGTCCTGGCTGCCGGTCGACGGCGCCGGTTTCGTCAACGCGCTGGCCAGCATCGGCGCGCTCGCGGTCGTCCTGGCGGCGCTGCTGCGCCCCATCGTGGACCGGCTCGGCTGGCCGCTCTGGTTCACCGTCGGCATCGCCACCCCGCTCGCGGTAGCCATCGAGCCGTCCCGGGAGACGCTCGGCTACGGCCAGGTCAACCTGCTGCTGTTCGCGCTGATCATGGCCGACATGGTGGGCCTGCGCTGGCGCGCCAAGCGGGGCACCCACCACGAGACCGCCGACTCGCCGCTGGCCCGGTTCGTCTACAGCGGCGCCTGGGCGGGCGTCGGCATCGGCCTCGCGACCGCCGTCAAGCTCACCCCGGCGCTGTTCGTCGCCTACCTGATGCTCACCCGGCAGTGGCGGACCGCGCTCACCGCTGTCGGCACCACCATCGGCGTGACCATCGCGTCGTTCGGTGTGGTCGGCGAGGAGTCCCGCGCCTACTTCACGAGCGTGCTGTGGCAGACCGAGCGGGTCGGTGCGGCGGACATGACCGCCAACCAGTCGCTCGCCGGGCTGCTGGCGCGGCTCTACGACTCGATCGAGACGCCCGGTCTGCTCTGGCTCGCCTTCTCGGTGCTGCTCCTGGCGCTGGGCCTGTCCCGGGCGATCAGCGCCCGCGCCGACGGCGACGAACTGACCGCGTTCACACTCGTCGGGCTCACCGCCAACGTGATCAGCCCGATCTCCTGGTCGCACCACCTGATCTGGGTCATCCCGGCGATCATCGTGCTGGCCGACGCCGCGGTACGCCGCCGCGACGCGAGCCGTGGCGTGCCCCTGCGCGGCAGCGGGCCCTCGGCCAACGGGGTGCCCGCGCTGCGCCCGCCCATCTGGTACCCGACGCTCACCGGGCTC
Organism: Micromonospora sp. LA-10; assembly: GCF_051853095.1. NCBI lineage: Bacteria > Bacillati > Actinomycetota > Actinomycetes > Micromonosporales > Micromonosporaceae > Micromonospora > Micromonospora sp. LA-10. Next base: position 3,713,684 of record NZ_CP195710.1, on the reverse strand, counting down.
CGCCACGGCGCCGGCGCGCTCGGGCTCTACCTGCTGTTCCTGATCTCACCGATCTGGCCGTACGAGCACCAGCTCCCCGAGGTGTCCCACTACCAGGACGGCCTGTTCGGCGCGCTCATGGAGAACTCCCTGGCCATCGCGCTGATCGTGCTGGTCGCGGCGCTGCCGTGGCGTCCGGGCGCCGAGCCGGCGTTCTACCACGACCGGTTGAGCCGAGCCGGCACGCTCGCCGCCCGGCGCTGAGCGTTCAGGGGCAGTTCACCCATTCCTCGGTGCCGTCGTCGAACACCTGCCGCTTCCAGATCGGCAGCCGCGCCTTGACCTCGTCGACCAGCCGCGCGCACGCGGCGAACGCCGCCGCCCGGTGCGCCGTGCTGACCGCTGCCACCAGCGCCACGTCGCCGATCTCCAGCGGGCCGATCCGGTGCGACACCGCTACCGCGTACACCGCCGGGTCGGCGGCGATCTCGGCCGCCACCTCGCGCAGCACCGCCTCGGCGGTGGGGTGGCCCTCGTACTCCAGCCGGGTGACTCCCCGCCCGTGGTCGTGGTCGCGGACCACGCCCTGGAAGGACACCACCGCGCCGGCCCGGCGGTCGGCGACCGCCGCCTCGTGCTCGGCCAGGTCGAGCGGCCGGTCGGTCACCGCGCCGAGCACCACGCCTGCCTCCACTGTCACGACGTCTCCCGTCGGCTCGTTCGTCGCGCTCACCCGGCACGCTCCCCGGGGGTCAGCGGCAGCGGCACGAGCGGCACCCGGTCGCCGGCCGCGCCACTGGTGCCGGGCCGGATCACGGCGAAACCGTCCGCGCCCGCGAGACCGCGCAGCATGGCCGAGCCGACGTGCCGCACCGGGTACGCGGTGCCGGCGATCCGGTCCCAGCGGGCCAGCGCCAGATGCGTGTAGTCGCCGCGCCCGGGAATCGGCTCGGCCAGCGTCACGTGCGGCAGCACCGGCATCGGCCGGCCGGTGAGACCGGCGAGCAGCGGCGCGACGAGCGACACGAGCGCCACCACCGCGGACTGCGGGTTGCCGGGCAGGCCGGCCACGAACCGCACCCGCCCGTCGTCGTCCACCAGCCGGGCGAGCAGCATCGGGAAGCCCGGGCGCACCGCCACCGTGTTGACAACGTAGTCGGCGCCGAGCGCCTCCAGCGTCGGGTGCAGGTGGTCGACCGGCCCGTGCATGGTGCCGCCGGTGGTGCAGACCAGGTCGGCGTTGGCGAGCGCGCCACGCAGCGCCGCCACGTGCGCGGGCAGCGTGTCGGCGACCGGGCCGACCACGTCGGCCATACGCACCTGGCAGCCGTAGCGGCGCAGCCACGCGGGCACCGACGGGCCGAGCGCGTCGCGGACCCGGCCCGCGCCGGGCGGACCCGAGGTGAGCAGCTCGTCGCCGAAGACCAGCAGCGCGGCCCGGGGTGGGCGGCGGACCCGCAGCGTGTCGTGCCCGCAGGAGGCGGCCAGGCCGATCACCGCCGGATCCACCGGCGTGCCGGCGGGCAGCAGCTCCTCCCCGAGGTACGCCTCCTCGCCCGGCTCCCGCCACTCCGGCTGCGTACGGGGAGTGCCGGTCACCAGGCCGTCCGCCGTGCGGGCCGACTCCTCGATCCGCAGGATCGCTGTCGTGCCCTCGGGAACCATCGCGCCGGTGGCGATCTCGACAGTGCTGCCGTCGGCCTCCAACGGCGCCGCGGTGTGTCCGGCGAGCACCCGGCCGACCACCTGCCACGGGCCCGGGCCACGCACCGCCCAGCCGTCCACGCTGGAGGTGGGGAACGCCGGCAGGTCGGTACGCGTCGTCAGCGGCTCGGCCAGCGTGTGCCCGTCGGCCTCGGCCAGCGGACGGGCGACGGCGGGGAGCGCGGCGGACAGGCCCACCGCGTACACCCGGGAGCGGGCCTCCTCCCAACCGGCCGGGGGTGGCGTGGCCGCCTCGGCCGCGGCGGCTTCGGTTTCCGTGCTCATCCGGCGAGCCTAGCGCCGGGGCACGCGGCCCGCGGGCTCAGTGGTCGCCGCCGCGAAGCTGGTCGACGGCGTGCCGCAGGATCGGCCCGAGCACCGCCAGGCCGTCGCGGGCGCCGCCCCGCGAACCGGGCAGGTTGACCACGAGCGTCCGGCCGGTCACTCCGGCCAGCCCGCGGGACAGCGCCGCGGTCGGCACGGTGTCGCGGCTGTACGCGCGGATCGCCTCGGCGATGCCGGGGATCTCGTAGTCGAGCAGCGCGCGGGTCACCTCGGGCGTGCGGTCGGTCGGGGTGATGCCGGTGCCGCCGCTGGTCAGCACCACGTCGACGCGCTCCTCGCGGGCGGCGAGCAGCGCCTGACCGACCGGGTCGCCGTCCGGCACCACCACCGGCGGGTCGACCTCGCAGCCCAGCTCACGCAGGCCGGTCACGAGCAGCGGGCCGCTGGTGTCCTCGTACACCCCGGCGGCGGCCCGGTTGGAGGCCACGATCACCCGGGCCCGGATCACGGCCGGTCCTCCGGCCGGACCCACTCGCCGGTCTTGCCGCCCTCCTTGCGGAGCACCCGGACGGCCTCCACCGAGGCGGCCGGGTCGACGGCCTTGACCATGTCGACCAGGGCGAGGCCGGCGACCGCCACCGCGGTCAGCGCCTCCATCTCGACGCCCGTGCGGTCGGCGGTCTTCGCGGTGGCGGTGATCTCCACCGTGTCGGCGGTGAGGTCGAGGTCGACCGTGACGCCGTGCAGCGCGATCGGGTGGCAGAGCGGGATCAGGTCGGGCGTGCGCTTGGCGCCCATGATGCCGGCGAGCCGGCCGACGGCGAGCGCGTCGCCCTTGGGCAGGCCGTCGCGGCGCAGCAGCTCGACCACCTCGGCGGTGGTGCGGAGACGGCCGGCGGCGACCGCGAGCCGGCCCGAGACCGGCTTGGCGGAGACGTCGACCATCCGGGCTGCGCCGGCCGGGTCGACGTGGGTGAGCTGCGCGGGTTCGGTCACGGCCCGACCCTATCCGCCGGGTACGACGACGCGCGTGCTCCGGCCGTCGGCGGGGAGGAGCGCCACGGCGGATGCCGATGCACAGCGGCGCCCCTCCCTCGCCTGCCCACCGCCGATTTGCTGGGGGGAAATTGACGGTGGGGGCCTCGTTCGGCCTGGTCCACACGACCGGTGAACCCTCCCCGTGGCCGACGACGGGACGCTAACGGAGCCCGCGATAAGAAATCGATAAGCCGGATCAGGCCGGTGGTGAGGGCGTCCCGGCGAGCTGTCGGCCCAGCTCGTGACGCTCGGGGGCGCCCATCCGTTCGAAGATCGCCGGGGCGCGCTGCCGGTATCGCCGCGCCTCGGCCGGCTGCTCGGCCGCCAGGTGTTCGGCCAGGCCGCTGAGGGCGCGGGCCTGCTCGTACGGGTGGGCGATCCGGGTGGCGATGGCCAGGGCTTCCTCGAACACGGCGGCAGCCTCCCCGCCTCGGCCCATGGCTCGCAGGGTGACGGCCAGCTCGTTGCGCGCCTCGGCCTGGACGTGCCGCTCACCGGAGGCGGCGGCGGCCTCGATGGCGGCCTCGTGGTGCCGCAACGCCTCGTCGTAGCGGCCGAGCTGGCGGTAGGTCCCGGCGAGGTCGCTGATCGTCTCGGCGCGTCCGAAGCCGTTGCCGGTGCGGTCCCGGAGTGCCAGCGAAGCGCGCAGCAGCCGCTCGGCCTGCGTGTTCTGCCCGAGCCGGTACCTGACGCCACCCAGGTGCCCCAGCGCGTTCGACATGTGGAACAGGTCCTGCCGGGTACGCGCGACGAAGAGGTGGAGCCGGTGAACCGCCGTCGACTCGTCATTACGGCCCAGGTAGCGAAGCGTGAGGCCGAGGTTGGGCAGGACGGGCAGGGTGTCCAGCACGGTGCTGCGCAGCGTCAGGCGGTTGATCTCCAGCGACTGCTGGAGTCGCCCGGTGAGCCAGTGCACCGCGCCGAGGTTGAACCGCGCCCGCTGCGCGCCCGCCTCGTCACCGAGCCCGATGAGGATCGAGACGACCTCGTGCAGATGCGTGGAGGCGTCCTGGAAGGCGCCGGTACGCACGCAGGCCGACGCGAGGTAGTTGTGCATGAGCGCCACGGCGTGCCGGTCTCCGCAGCGCTGGGCCGCCGCCAGACCCGCCGCATGGGTGGCGTAGATGTCGTCGAAGTAGCCGCGTGTGTAGAAAAAGCGCCAGTCGGCACGCGCGAGCTGCCATGCGAACTGGTCGTGACCCTCCTCCGCCGCTTGGCGGACGAAGGCGACCAGGTTCAGGCGCTGCTCCTCCAGCCAGTCGAGGTCGCCGTGACCGCGCCCGACGAGCAGGTCCGCCCGGCGTGGCTCCCCGAGCCGGAGGTGCTTCGCGAGTACGCCGTCGTCCTCGAGCCGCGCCGAGGCCCGCACCACCGAGTGCAGCAGATGATCCAGCAGGTTCCGGACCGCCGCGTGCCGGGACGGGGACTCGTCCTCCTGACGGGCCAACTCGGAGGCGTACCGCCTCATCAGATCGTGCAGGCGATACCGGCCCGCCGCTGTCTCCTGCACGAGGTTGCGGTCCACCAGTTCGTCGAGGATGTCCGCTGCCTCCCGCCACGGCAGATCGTTGAGGGCGGCGACCATGGCGGTGTCGAGGTGGCTGCCGGCGACCAGCCCGAAGGACCGGAAGGTCCGCTTGCACGCCTCGTCGAGCGGCTCGTACGACTCGGCGAACGCCTCGATCACGCTCCGCGCCTCGGTACGGAGACCGGGCAGGAGCATCGACCTGTGGTTCAACCTCTCGACGAGGTCGGAGATGCGCCAGTCGGGCCGGTGGGCGAGGCGGGTGCCGGCCAGCCGGACCGCGAGTGGCAGGCATCCGCAGATGCCGACCAATTGCCGCGCGGCCTCCGGGTCGGCCGCCACCCGCCCGTCTCCGACAAGCGTGGTGAGCAGTTGCAGCGCCTCGGGCTCGGAGAGAACGGCGATGGACACCGGCGGCCGTTCGGTGAGCGCCAGCAGGCGGCGCCGGCTGGTGACGAGCACCACCGCCGGTCCGGAGGTGGGCAGCAGCGGTTCGACCTGCGGGCTGTCCGCGGCGTTGTCGAGCACCACAATCACGGATCTCATGGCCACTTCCCGTCGCCACATCTCCAATCGATCGGGCAGTTCCATCGGTATCCGGTCGGCCGGCACACCCATTTGGCGAAGAAGGATGTCAAGCACCGCGGCAGGCGTCATCCACGTGTCCTCGGTGTGCCCGCGCAGGTCGACGAAGAGCTGCCCGTCGGGGAAGCGTTCGGCCAGCCGCGAGGCCACGTGCAGGGCAAGAGTCGTCTTGCCGCAGCCCGCCATGCCGTCGATCAGACGGATCGTCGGGCCGCTACCGGATTGCTCGCTCACGTCGTGCAATAAGCGATCGACAATTTCCTTCCGGCCGACGAAGTCCGGCACTGTGCGCGGCAGCCAGTTGCGCTTGTGAGCGCCTTTCTGAATTGTGTCCGCTTCGTGGACGGAGTCGGGAAGCCGTCGACGGGCGAGGGCGGCGGCGACCCGTAGGTGCTCCATCTCCTCGCTGGGTGGCACACCCAGTTCGTCGGTGAGGGCCTCGCGCGCGGCGCGATAGACGGCCAGCGCGCCACCCGCGTCGCCGGCCGCGATGAGGGCACGCATCAGGAGACACTGCGCTCGTTCCCACAAGGGCTGCCGGGAGACCTCTTCACGCAGTAGCGACACCGCCGATTCCGGATGCCCCAGGATGAGATGCGCCTCCGCCAGCGACTCCAGCGCTGCTCGGCGTTCCTGGCTCGTGGCCTCTCGCCGGGCCGTCAGCACCGGCCCCAGCGTCAGCCCCGCGAGCAGCGGCGCCGTCGTCTCGCCCACATCCTTCAGCAACGGGACCGCCTGCGCCGGCTCTCCCGCTCGCATCAGCTCCCGGGCATGGCGCCACCGCGCGGTCAGCCGGTGCAGGTCGATCAGCCTCTCGTCGGCGAAGAGCCGGTAGCCACCCGGCTCACGGACGATCCTGAGCCTGTCGTCCCCGTACGCGTCAAGGCTGCGCCGTAGGTTGCCGGCGTACGTCCGGACGTTGGCGATCGCGGAGCGGGGCGGATCGTCGGGCCACAGCTCGTCCACCAGGTCGTGCATCGGGACCAACTGATTGGCCCGCACGACCAGCAGCGCCAGGACCACCTGCTGTTTGGGGGTTCCAAGCGAGAGGTCCGCGGCACCGAGCCGCACCGCCAGACCACCGACAACTTGGATTTCCATGCTGCTGTTCCAGCCTCAGTCGGCTCTTGTCCACGCCAGGCCGCAGCGTAATCGATTTGCCACAAAGCCGTTGCCCCTTGCCAAGGGCCCGCCGCACCACTGCCGATCCTCACCCGACCCGACCACAGAAGCCGCCCAAAGCACGGTTGTAATGTTCCGCCGCCGCGACGACGCTACAGGCGACGTAAGCCTCCTCTGCCTATCTGATGGCGCTGAGCGACTGCGCGGGTACGTGAAGGAGACGATCGGCTCCGCTCCGCACACCGCGCGTGGACAGAACGTCATTTAATCGGTGATACTTACTTATATTGCGCATACCGACATTAATTCTTTCGAACCACTCGGATATCCCCTAATCTGCCTTCAGGCAGCAGGGCGCACATAGGCGCCAAGAAGGCACAGCACGGCCGGCGGGCAATTCGCGAATCAGACCGGAGCAACGACTTCGGCCCACCGCGATTCCGCCCCGTAGCGATATCCGAAGGAGGCAGCACAATGCGCAGCACCGAATGGGGATGAGTTTCCCGGCCACGGGCGAAGCGGTAGGCTGCCGCTCATCGCATACCGACGGTGAGCGGCGGGTGACTCCGGTTGAGCCGAGCGACGGAAAGCCGAACGGCTGTCGACTCGCGCCTGCGCGGGATCGTCTACACGCTGGTCGCGGGGGCGACGATCGTCGCCCTCACCGCGATCTTCTCCGCCCGCACGCAACACCCTGACTCCGCACGTGACTTCGTCACCGTCACGGCCCTCGTGCTGACGGTGACGCTGGCCACCGTCATCAAGACACGTCTCCGGATCCGCTCGACCACCTTCTACTTCGCCTGGGTCGAGACCGCGATCGTCATCGGCCTCGCCGTCGCTCCGCCCTCGTGGGTCATCCTGGCCACCGGGATCGGCGTGGCATGCGGATCGGTGACCCGCCTCGCCCCCATCAAGGTGGCGTTCGCCATCGCGAAGCACACACTGGTGGCCGGCGGAGCCACGCTCGCCGCACTGGCCCTGGGCAGTGCATGGCCACCCCACGAACCTCTCGGCATCGTCGTGCTGCTGGGGTTCGTCTACCTGGTGGCCGCGGTCCTCGACGACGTCCTCGCGATCCCGGTCATCGCGCTCGCCTCCGGCACGCCCGTCCTCCGGCAGTTCCGCGACGACCTCGACCTCCGCATCGCCGGCTTCGGCCTGCGGTTCCTGGTGGCCGCCTGCACCGTACTCATCCTGCGGGTCGACCCCCGGCTGCTGCCGGCCGTACCGGCACTGGTCCTCAGCCTCCACCTGGCCTACTCCAGCCGGATCCGCACCCGCACCGAACAGCAGGCGTGGCAACGACTCGCCCGCGCCACCGACGCGCTCAACGTGGTCGACCTCGACCAGGTGCTGACCACCGCCGTCACCGAAGCCAGCGAACTCTTCTCCGCCGACGAGATCGAGATCGAACTGCGCGAGGGCGGACGCACCGTGCGCGGGAACGCCTCCGGCATCGCGTACGACGGAACGTCGCCCCGGCCCAGCGACATCGACGGCCGGGTCATGCCGGTCCCGCTGGAAGGCCACAACCGCACCGACGACCTCGGCGTGCTGCGCCTGCGGTTCGCCGGTCCGGTCGAGCTCTCCGAGCGGGAGCAGTACACCCTGCGTACCTTCGCCTCCGCCCTCTGCACCGCGGTCCGCAACGCCCAGGCGTACGCCGAACTCGCCCGCATCGCCCAGGACAACGCCTACGCCGCCACCCACGACGCCCTCACCGGCCTGTCCAACCGGCGTCACCTGCTGGACGAGGGCAGCGCCCAGCTCACCACCCGGCACGCCGGCGGCGTCACCGCGCTGGTGCTGATCGACCTCAACCACTTCAAGGAAGTGAACGACACCCTCGGCCACGGCGCCGGTGACCGGGTGCTGATCCAGGTCGCCGAGCGGCTGCGCCGCGCGGCCCGCCCCGACGACCTCGTCGCCCGGCTCGGCGGGGACGAGTTCGCCGTGCTGCTGCGCGGCCTGCCCGCCCCGGCCGTCGCCTCGCACCGCGCCGAGGCCCTGCTCAACGCCCTGCACGATCCGCTCGACGTGGACGGCATGCGGATCAGCGTGGAGGCCAGCGGCGGCATCGCCGTCGCCCCCGCCACCGGCGGGATGCCCGAGTTGCTGCGCCGCGCCGACGTGGCCATGTACCAGGCCAAACGCGCCGGCCAACGCCTCGCCACCTACGCGCCCGCCCGCGACACCGCCGACCTGAGCCGGCTCACCCTCGGCGGTGAACTGCCCCGCGCAGTCGCCGACCACGAATTCACAGTCAACTTCCAGCCCATCGTCGACCTCGGCAGCGGCCAGGTGATCGGCGCGGAAGCCCTCGCCCGCTGGCACCACCCCACCCACGGGCTCATCGACCCGCTGCGCTTCCTCGAAGCCGTCGAACGCTCCGGCCTGCTGCCCGCGTTCGCCGAGGCGATCCTCGACCAGGCTCTCATCGCCGCCGGCTCCTGGCGCAACGCCGGCTTCGACCTGCCCGTCTCGGTCAACGTGTCCCCCCGCAGCCTGCTCGACGCCCGCTTCCCCGGCGCGGTGCTCGCCCGGCTGCGCGCCCACGACCTCCCGCCGGACCGGCTCGTGCTGGAACTGACCGAGACGCTCACGCTCAGCCAACTCGACGTGGTCGACCGCGTCCTCAGCCGCCTGCGCGACTCCGGCGTCCGCCTGGCGCTCGACGACTTCGGCACCGGATACTCGTCGCTCTCCCTGCTCTCCCGCATCCCCGTGCACGAACTGAAGATCGACCGCAGCTTCGTCACCGCCATGGAGACCGCGCCCGAAGCCGCCGCCGTCATCCGCTCCACCCTCGACCTCGGCCGCAGCCTCAACCTCACAGTCGTCGCCGAGGGCGTCGAGAGCGAACCCCAGCGCCGCGCCCTCTGGGAACTCGGCTGCGCCGCCGGCCAGGGCCACCTCTTCGCCCGGCCACTGCCCGCCGCCGCGCTGCTCGCCAGCCTCCAACGCGGCCACGGCGGCCGGACCGGCGCGCTCGCACCCGCCCTGCACGACGCGGGCGCCGTGATCCGCCTCCCCGGACGCCGCGCCGGCGGTGCCCGCACCCGCCCGAACACGTCTGCCGCCGGCGACTCCCGGCAACCCTGACCCCGCCGGACCACCGCGCCGGTCTGCCAGACTGGCCCGCGTGACCGCCCACGCCGACCCCGCGACCCCCGTCTCCCGCCGCTGGTCGGCACTCGACACCGCAGCCGGTGGCCTCGCCCTCGACCTGGGCCTCTACGCCACCGCCACCGTCTTCGCCGCGATCACCGCCGCCACCTCCACGCTGCCGCCGCACCGCGCCTGGGGCACCGTCGCCACCATCGGGTACGCGCTCGCCACCCTCGCGGCCACCGCGCAACTGCTCGCCCGCCGCCGCGCCGCCGGCACACCCCTGGCCGGGCTGCCCGCACGCTGGACGGTCACCGGAATCACCTGGGCCACCACCGCGCTGCTGCCGATCGTCACGCAAAGCCTCGAACGGGCCGGCGGACGCACCGACCGCGCCCAGGAGGAGGTGATCGTCGTCGAACACGCCGGCACCCGCCTCACCGAGCACGGCACCCCCTACCTCGGCCCCGACGCCATCGCCGCGCTGCCCCCCGGCGAACAACTCCTCGGCTACACCCCCTACCAGCCCGGCATGGCACTGTTCGGGCTGCCCCGGGCCGCGGTGGACGCCTGGTGGACCGACGCCCGCATCTGGTTCGCCGTGGTCACCGCGCTCACCCTGATCGCCCTCGTCGCCACACTGCGCGCCGCCGGCGGCCCGACCGCGCCCCGCCGCGACGCCGCCGTACTGCGCGCCGTCCAGGCCGCCACCGTCCTGCCCATCTGCGCGCTCACCCTGGCCACCGGCGGCGACGACCTGCCCGTACTCGCGCTCTGTCTGCTCGCCCTCGCGCTCGCCGCCGCCGGACGACCCGGCCGCGCCGGACTCGCGATCGGCGCCGCCGGCGCGCTGAAACTCTTCGCCTGGCCGATCGCCCTCGTCCTGCTCTTCTGGGCCGCCACCCGCCGCGCCACCCTGCGCACCGCCCTCGGCGCCCTCGGCCTGCCAGTCCTCGCGCTGGTCCCGGTGCTGCTCGTCGACCGCGACGCCCTCGTCGAGAACGTCCTGCGCTTCCCCCTCGGCCACGGCATGGTGACCAGTCCCGCCCAGTCGCCCTTCCCCGGGCACCTGATCGCCGAGACGCTCCCGGCCGGCCGGGTGATCGCCGCCGCGCTGCTCGTCGCCGCCGGACTCGCGATCGCCGTCCGGCTGCTGCGCCGCCCGCCACGCACCGCCGCGACCACCACGATCATCTGCGGGTACGGGCTGCTCGCCGCGATCCTGCTCATGCCCTCCACCCGCTTCGGCTACCTGCTCTACCCGGCCGCGCTGCTCGTGCTCGCCCCGGCGCTGGCGCTCACCCGACCAGCGGACCCGACGGCATTCCCGGCAACCGCCCCGCGCGATCCGGTCGGAAGGCGTACACCTGAGGGATGACCACCTACCGCGACCGGGCCGAGGCGGGACGGGAACTCGCCGAGCGCCTGACCGACCTCGCCGGCCGACCCGACGTCATCGTGCTCGGCCTGGTCCGCGGCGGCGTACCCGTCGCCCGGGTGATCGCCGACCGGCTCGGCGCACCCCTCGACGTGCTCGTCGTCCGCAAGCTCGGCGTGCCCTGGGCGCCCGAGGTCGCGTACGGCGCGCTCGGCCCCGGCGGCGTGCAGGTCCTCAACGAGATGGTCGCCGGCCGGATCAGCGAGAACGACCGCGCCCAGGTCCGCCGCCGCGAACAGGCCGAACTGGACCGCCGTGAGCAGCGCTACCGCGGCGGCCGCCCGCCACTGGACCTCACCGGACGCACCGCCGTCGTCGTGGACGACGGACTCGCCACCGGCGCCACCGCACGCGCCGCCGTCCAGGTCGCCCGCCACCTCGGCGCCGCCCGCGTCCTCGTCGCCGTCCCGGTCGGATCCGAGCAGGCGTACGAGATGCTCGACGCCGACGCCGACACGGTCGTGAGCTGCCAGCTCCCGCACGACTTCGCCGCCGTCGGCGCGTACTACGAGGACTTCCACGAGGTCTCCGACGACGAGGTCACGCAGGCGCTGACCGCCACTGCGTGAAAACACCCGGTACCGTCGTTGTCATGCAGATGACCTGTCCCAAGTGCCGCGGAGAAATGCGCCAGTACGAGCGCAGCGGAGTAGTCATCGACCAGTGCGGCGAATGCCGGGGCATCTTCCTCGACCGCGGCGAGCTGGAAAAGCTGTTCGATGCCGAGGCCAACTGGAACCAGCAGCACGGCGGCGCCCGGCAGGCCGCGCCCTCCGGTGCCGGCTACCCACCGCCCCCGCCGCCCCCGCCCGCCGCCGCGCCGCACCAGCCCGGCTACGGCGCCGTCCCCCCGCCCCCTCCTCCGCCGCCGCCCGGCCACGGCTACGCGCAGCCCGCGTACGGCCACGGTCAGCAGCAGCACTACGGCTACCACGGCCACTACCGGCGCAAGAAGAAGCACGGCTTCCTCGGCGAGCTGTTCGACTGACCGTCGACAACGCGCACGCCGGGCCGGTGCACCGCATCGACCCGGCGTGCCCGACGTCCTGCTTCCCGCAGTGCGTCTCGTCGTGCCGGGTGTGCCGCGCCGTGGCAGGCTGCACGGCATGAGCCCGATCCGGCAGCACGAGGCGCTGGCCCAGGCGTACGACGGCATCACCGCAGTGGTCACCCCGCTCGACGACGCCGGACTGCAACGGCCCACCCGGTGCCGCGGCTGGCTCGTCGCCGACCTGCTCTTCCACGTGCTCTGCGACGCCCAGCGCGCGCTCGTCGCCCTCGCCAGCCCCACACCCGGACCGGCCGACGTGGACGACGTCAGCTACTGGCGCGCGTTCACCCCCGGCGACGACGACGCGAGCGCCCGGCACGCCTGGTGGGCGCGCCGCTCCGCCGTCGCCTTCGACCGGCCCGCCGGCGTGGTCCAGCTCTGGTCCGACACCGCGCCCGCCGCCGTCCGCGCGGCCACCGCGGCCGACCCCGACGGATACGTGACCACCCAGGGTCACGTGCTGCGCGTACCCCATCTGCTCGCCACCCTGACCACCGAGGCGGTCATCCATCACCTCGACCTGGTGGTGGACCTGCCGCAGGCGCCGCTGCCGGCGGCGGACCCGACGCGGGTCGCGGTGACCACGATGGACGGGCTGCTCAGCGACGAGGCGGTGCGGCCGACCGGCTGGGACGACCACGAATACCTGCTGAAGGCCGCCGGCCGGGTGCCGCTGACCGACCGGGACCGGCTGGAGCTGGGCGAGGCCGCCGGCTGGTTCCCGCTGCTCGGCTGACGCCGCTCAGACGATGGCCATGTCCACGAAGCGCGACAGGTGCAGCTGGGCGGCAACCGTCACCGTGTCGGTCGGCCCATTCCTGTGCTTGGCGATAATGAAGTCCGCCTCGCCCGCGCGCGGCGACTCCTTGTCGTAGTAGTCGTCGCGGTGCAAAAGGATGACAACGTCCGCATCCTGCTCAATTGATCCCGATTCACGCAAATCGGACAGCTGCGGCCGCTTGTCCGTACGCTGCTCCGGGCCACGGTTCAGCTGACTCACCGCGATCACCGGGCACTCCACTTCCTTGGCCAGCAGCTTCAGGCCACGGGACAGGTCCGCGACCTCCTGCTGCCGGCTCTCGGTGCGCTTCGGTGAGGTCATCAGCTGGAGATAGTCGACCACGATCAGCTTCAGGTCGTGCTTCTGCTTGAGCCGCCGCGCCTTCGCCCGGATCTCCATGAGGTTCATGCTCGGTGTGTCGTCGACGAAGAGCGGCGCCTCGCTGATCTCGCCCATGCAGCGGGCCAGCTTGGTCCAGTCGTCGTCGGAGAGCTGGCCGCTGCGCAGCACGTGCAGCGGTACGCGCGCCTCGGCCGAGAGCAGTCGCATGACAATCTCGACCTTGCTCATTTCCAGCGAGAAGATCGCCGCCGCCTGATTGGCGCGAATGGCTGCATTTCGGGCAAAGTCCATTGAAGCGGTCGATTTTCCAAGTCCAGGCCGGCCGGCCACGATAATCAATTGACCGGCGTGCAGCCCGTTGAGCAGGCGGTCCAGATCGGTGAACCCGGTCGGCACACCGGTCATCATCCCGCCCTGGGCGCCGACCGCCTCGATCTCGTCGAGCGTCGGCTGCAGCATGTCGGCCAGGACCGCGAAGTCCTCGCTGACGCGCTTCTCGGTGATCTCGTAGACGGCCTGCTGGGCCAGGTCGACGATGTCGTCCACGTCGCGGCTGCCGCTCGGGCCGGTGCCGTAGCCGAGCTGCACGATCCGGGTGCCGGCCTCGACCAGGCGCCGGAGCACCGCCCGTTCGCCGACGATGCGGGCGTAGTACGCCGCGTTCGCGGCGGTGGGCACGCTGGCGATGAGCGTGTGCAGGTAGGGCGCGCCGCCGATGCGGGCGAGGTCGCCGGAGTCGGCGAGCGCGGCGGCCACCGTGATCGGGTCGGCGGGTTCGCCGCGTCCGTAGATGTCGAGGATCGCGTCGAAGATGGTGGCGTGGACCGGGCGGTAGAAGTCGTTGGTCTTCAGGATCTCCACGACGTCCGCGATGGCGTCCTTGGAGAGCAGCATGCCGCCGAGTACGCACTGCTCGGCGGCCACGTCCTGCGGCGGTGTCTTCTCGAACGGCGCGTCGCGCGGCGGCGGCTCGGACGACGGTTGCCCCCCGGTCCGTTCCGCACGCGTCTCGTCGGTGACCGACACGGGTGCCCCCCTTGCTGCGTCGGATCGAGTCCAGCTGTATCGCTGGGGTGTGACAACTTCCGCCGACCCCTCCGGTCGATCGGGGGTCATCGCCCGGCGGTCGGGGGGACCACGATACGGAACCCGAGGTCAGCGACTCAACAAGGCCGGTGGATGAGCCTCGGGACAACCTGTGGACGCCTGGGGACCGGCATGTGCGCAGGGTGTGCACAGGGTGTGGAAAAGTGATGGGGAATTCCGGGCGTATCGCCTCTGACCTGGCCTTTTCCTGTCCCCACCCTGTGGACGGAAGATTTCCGGCCGAGCTTTGTCGTCGTTCGTCCCGTACTATCGCTGCGAACGGCGACACCTGGGACAGCGGGTTTACTTTCGGGTTGAGAGAGGTCACGCTCCGGCCGTGAGACACCGGGACTGGGTAAGCGGGGAGGACAGCCCGCGCGAGCGACGGCCGAGCGGTTCCTGGGACGAGCCCGCCGGGCCGCGCCGGGTCGACTCGTACCCGCCGGAGAGCTACCGCACGCCGAGTCGGCGGCGGGCGATCGAGCGCGGCCAGGACGAGCCCGTGGACACCTACCTTCCCCGCTGGGCGCTGGAGTCCGGGGTGAGTCGCGCGGACGGTGGCGGGCGGCACGCGGCGCCCGACGACGACGAGGTCGAGGTCGAGACGCCGTCCTCCGGAAGTGGCTGGCGCACGGAGGCCAGCCGCCGGCGTGAGCAGCGGGCGATCGGTGCGGGTCCGTTGTCGGACCACACTGCCGAGTGGACGATGGACGCCCCCCAGGAGCGGGGGTACGTGGGGAACAGGCGTGCCGACTCGGACGACGAGCCGGTGTCGGGAGTGTCGCCCCGTAGTCGTCCCCGCCGCGCGGCGACCCGACGTCCGCAGGTGACCTGGTCCGGGCTGCCGGAGTCGGCCGGTCCGGGCGACGAGGAAGCGGCGCGGGACAGCGAGCGGGCGGGCCGGCGGCGTCGATCGACGTCGGGTTCTTCCTGGCCGCCGCCGGTGGCGTCGGACTCCGCCTGGTCGCGGTCGGCGGGGTCGGGCTCGGACCGGTCCCGGCCGGCGACGTCGGATGCCGACTGGCCGGCGGCGGAATCGCGGCGGCCGGCGTCGGCGGCGCCGGAGTCGGGCTGGTCGTCGTCGGCGTCATCGGGCCGGTCACCGTCTTCGGCTTCGGAGTCGACCTGGTCGCGGTCGGTGGCCCCGTCGGGTCCGGACCGGTCCCGGCCGGCGGCGGATCCCTGGCAGCGGCGTCGGGCAGCCGATCGCGAGCCGCCGGAGCCGCCACCTGCGGTCGACCCGTGGGACGCGTCGGGCGTGCACGCCTGGGACCGGTCAGCGCCCGGTGGCGGCTGGCGGCAGGCGGAGAGCCGGTGGGACCGCACGGGCGAGTGGGACCGGTTCACCGACACCGGCTATCTGGAGCCGGTCCGCGACGAGGTCGACCCGTGGGACCGTACTGCCCCGCCGGTGCGGGAGGGCTGGGCGTCACCGGAGCGGGCCGAGGCGTTCTGGTCGGGTACCCGGCTGGCCGGTGACGATCCGCGGTGGATGGAGACGCCGACGTCCGCGCCGAGGTCGCCGGCGGTGGCGTACGCGGCTCCGCGTCCGCGTGCCGTGCCCCGCAGCCGGCCGGTGGCGCCGGCCGGGTCGACGCTGCGGCGGCGGGTCGAGACGATCGGTGGCGGCTCGTGGGGCCGGCGGCTGGAAGACGACCTGCTGGACCCGGATCCGGGTGGACCGCTGCGGCCGCTCGTCTACACGGTGGCGTGCTACCTGGTTCCGGCCGTGCTGCTCGTCGTCGGCCTGCTGTTCCTGAGCGGTCAGCCTCCGGCGGGTTGCGTCACCGACATCACCGGTGGCGGTTGCGACTCGCCGCGTACGCATGCCCTGGATTCTCTGGTGTCGGCGGCGCCGCGGTTCGGTTTGGCGCTGGTGAGCAGCCTGGTGGTGGCGGTGCTGCTACGGCAGGTCGGGACGACCTGGCGGTCGGCGACGGTGGCGCTGGCGGCGGCAGTGGTGGGCGGTGGCCTGTCCACGGTGGTGATCAGCGCGGTGACGGGTAACCCGCTCGGCTGAGGCCCGGCGAGACCGGGGCTGCGGCCCGGGTCGTGGTGACGGGAGATGCGGAAGGGCCCGCACCGGAAACCGGTGCGGGCCCTTCGCGTCGTGCTACGGGTGTCAGCCCTTGACCACGTTCAGGTCGAACTTGGCGGTCACCTCGGGGTGCAGCCGGATGCTGACCGGGTACGAGCCGAGCGCCTTGATGTGGCCGGGCATCTCCAGCCGGCGGCGGTCCAGCGTCGGACCGCCGGCGGCCTTGACGGCGTCGACGATCTCGGCCGGGGTGACCGAGCCGAAGAGCCGCCCGCCGTCGCCGGCGCGGGCCTTCAGGTTGACCTTCAGGCCCTCGATCTGGGTCTTGACCTCGGTGGCGTGGCCGAGGTCGCGGATCTCGCGGGCCGAGCGGGCCCGCTTGATGACCGTGACCTGCTTCTCCGCACCCTTGGTCCAGGCGATCGCGAAGCCCTGCGGCAGCAGGTAGTTACGGCCGAAGCCGTCCTTCACCTCGACGATGTCGCCCGGAGAGCCGAGGCCGGACACCTCCTGAGTGAGGATGATCTTCATGTCCGTGCCTCCTCTCAGCGGGCCGTGGCCGTGTACGGCAGGAGCGCCATCTCGCGGGCGTTCTTGACCGCACGGGCGATCTGCCGCTGCTGCTGCGAGGTCACGCCGGTCACCCGTCGAGCGCGGATCTTGCCGCGGTCGGAGATGAACTTGCGCAGCAGCGCGGTGTCCTTGTAATCGATATAGGTGATCCCGTCCTTGTCGAGCGGGTTCACCTTCTTCTTCGGCTTGCGCAGTGCCGCAGCCTTCGCCATTGCTCTTGCTCCTGGTTTGCGATCGCGGGCGCTCGGCGCCATCAGAACGGGGGCTCCTCGTCGAAGTTTCCGCCGCCCGAACCACCGCGGGAGGAGGGGGCGGGGGCAGCAGAGGCCCAGGGGTCGTCGAAGTTGCCTCCGCCGCCACCCTGGCCGCCACCACCACCGAAGCCGCCGCCACCGCCACCGGAGCGGGACATCTTCTGCACCTTCGCCGTGGCGTAGCGCAGGGACGGGCCGATCTCGTCGACCTCCAGCTCGATGACGGTGCGCTTCTCACCCTCACGGGTCTCGTACGACCGCTGACGCAGCCGGCCGGACACGATCACCCGAGCGCCACGCTGCAGCGACTCGGCGACGTTCTCGGCGGCCTGGCGCCAGACCGTGCACGAGAGGAACAGCGGCTCGCCGTCCTTCCACTCGCCGGAGGCCTTGTCCATGAAGCGGGGCGTCGAAGCGACCCGGAACTTGGCGACCGCCGCGCCGGAGGGGGTGAACCGCAACTCGGGGTCATCGGTCAGGTTGCCGATGACCGTGATGGTGGTGTCTCCTGCCATGACCATCTCCTCGCGCACTCATCTTTGTGTCGTACAGGCTCTCAGAGCCGTACGACAGCGTGGATGAGGCTTGATCCGGACGTGTGGGGACTAGATGCTCAGCGCATCTCCGGGCGAATGACCTTGGTGCGCAGCACCGACTCGTTGAGTCGGAGCTGACGGTCCAGCTCACCAACGGCCTCCGGCGTCGCCTGGAGGTCGATGACGGCGTAGATGCCCTCGGCCTTCTTGTTGATCTCGTACGCGAGGCGCCGGCGGCCCCACACGTCGGTCTTCTCCACCGAGCCACCCGCGGTCCGAATCACGTTCAGGTACGTGTCGAGCGACGGGGCGACGGTGCGCTCCTCGAGGCTGGGGTCGAGGATCACCATGACTTCGTAATGACGCAAGACGTGCTCACCTCCTGTGGGCTAAGCGGCCACGGTCCTTCCGTGGCAGGAGGTCGTGCGTCGTTGCCGTGACCGTTCCGGGGGAACCCGGCTGGACACGGGCAACCGGACCAGAATAGCCGGTGCGGACGATCATGGCCGGACCGGCCGACCCATACGCTCCGGACGCGGTGACAGGGGCCCACCTGCGGCCTCGCGAGCCGGCAGGCGGACCCCTGTCCACGGGGCCGCGGGGCGTCCCGTCCGCATTCCTTGGGTGGGACCTGGGGAGGAACGACCACACCGATGAGGTTGGATCGAAGACGCCCCGCGGAGCTTTATCGTGTTGTCACCTGCGCTGACCATACAATGGCTCTCGTCACCACTTGGGGTAAATGGAGGATTTAGTCCGGACTTCCGATCGGCAGTGCCGGATGACGAGTGGATCCCGCCCCGTCGTGCCGGGCCGCACGCCGGGGCGTCCCGTTACCGGGCGTCGACCCCTTCGCCGTACGTGCTGTGGACCACGTGCGGGCGGAGCGTCGACCATCGATCCCACCTCGGACAACGACCGCCGGCCCGGGTGGTGACGCCTCCGACCCGCCGGGCGCCTCCGGCGAGCGCGGCGACCGTCGCAGGCGCGACGTAGGCTGCCCTGCATGCGAATCGGAGCCCACGTCGATCCGACCGACCCGCTGGCCGAGGCGGCCGCCCGGCAGGCCGAGGCGGTGCAGTTCTTCCTGGCCGACCCGCAGGGCTGGAAGGCCCCGAAGCCGCGTGAGGACGCCGAGCGCCTGCGCGCCGCCGACGTCGACCTCTACGTGCACGCGCCGTACGTGATCAATGTGGCCACGCTCAACAACCGGATCCGCATTCCCAGCCGCAAGCTGCTACTCGCCCACGCCACGGCCGCGGCGGCCGTCGGCGCCAAGGGGCTGATCGTGCACGGCGGCCACGTCAACGCCGGCCAGGACGTCGCCGTCGGCTTCGACAACTGGCGCAAGACCTTCGCGTACGCGGCGGAGTCCGGCGGGTTCCCGCTGCCGGTGCTGATCGAGAACACCGCCGGCGGTGACAACGCCTGTGCCCGGCACCTCGACGCGCTGGCCCGGCTCTGGGACGCGCTCGGTGACCACGAGGTCGGCTTCTGCCTCGACACCTGCCACGCGCACGCGGGCGGCGAGGAGCTGCTGGGCCTGGTCGACCGGGTGAAGGCGATCACCGGCCGGATCGACCTGATCCACGCGAACAACTCGAAGGGTGCCTTCAACTCCGGTCAGGATCGGCACGACAACCTCACCGGCGGCACCATCGACCCGGAGCTGCTGGTGGCCGTGATTCGCGCGGCAGGCGCGCCGGTGATCGTGGAGACCCCCGGCGGCGTCGAGGGTCAGGCCGCCGACATCGCGTTCCTGCGCGGGCAGTTGGGCGCGGCGGAGTGACCACCGAGAAGTCCGGCACGACCGGCCGCCGGTCCGGCGCCGAGACCCGGGCGGACGGGACCGGCGCGGAGAAGCGGCCGGACGACGCGGCCGGGGTCTCGCCCGGCAACGGCTCGTCCGGCCCGGGCGCGGGCTCGTCCGGCGCGGGCTCGTCCGGCGCGGGCTCGTCCGGCGCGGGCTCGTCCGGCGCGGGCTCGTCCGGCGCGGGCTCGTCCGGCGCGGGCTCGTCCGGCGCGGGCGGCTCCGGTAAGGACGACACCGCCGGCACGGCGACGAGGGCCGGCAGGGCGAAGCGGACCGGCAAGGCGGGCCGCACCGGCAGGACAAAGGCGGCAGGCGCGGCGAGCGCCGCCGACAGCACAAGCACCGCCGACGAGCCGAGCGCCGCCGAGAAGGCCAGATCCGCCGACATGACGAGCGCCGCCGACAAGGCCGGGCCCGTCGACAAGCCGAGCGCCGTAGACGAGGCAGGTGCCCTCGACAAGGCAGGGGCCAGCGCCGAAGCCGGCGCCGCGAACCAGGCCGAGGCCCGGGACGTGACCAGGAGGAACGGCGACGCCGAGGAAGACCGCGTCACCGTGGCGAAGGCCGGAGCCCGGGACAAGGCGGACGCCGCGAAGGGCGACACCGAGAA
Organism: Micromonospora sp. LA-10; assembly: GCF_051853095.1. Classification (NCBI taxonomy): domain Bacteria; kingdom Bacillati; phylum Actinomycetota; class Actinomycetes; order Micromonosporales; family Micromonosporaceae; genus Micromonospora; species Micromonospora sp. LA-10. The sequence continues at coordinate 3,693,813 of NZ_CP195710.1, read as the reverse complement.
GCAGGACAACGCCGCAAAGAACGGCGACCCCGCGAGGAAGGACGGCGTCGAGAAGAAGGACGAAGCCAGCAAGAACGGCGACGCCAGCAAGAGCGACGACGCTGGCAAGAACGGCGACGTCGGCAAGAGCGGCGACGCCGGCAAGAGCGACGACGCCGGCAGCGCCGGGAAGAAGGACGGTACGGACGGCGACAAGCCGGCCGACCCGTGGTCCGCGTTCGGTCCCGCACCGGAGCCGGTGCTCGGCCGCCCCCGCCGGGCTGTCCGCGCGGTGGGCCGGTTCCTGGTGCACGAGTGGACGCTCGCCGTCGTCGCCGCGCTGGCGCTGGCGGCGGCGATGACCTGGCCCACGCTGCGCTATCCGCGGCACACGCTGCCGCAGGACTACTGGGACCCGAGCCTGCAGGCGTGGCAGATGGCCTGGTCCGGGCACATCCTGCGGACGAACCCCGCGCAGCTGTGGCACTCGAACACGTTCTATCCGGAGAACTGGAGCTTCGCGTTCTCCGACACGCTGCTCGGGTACGCCCCGGCCGGCCTGATCGGGGTCGGCCCGGAGCACGCCGTGCTGCGCTACAACATCATGTTCGTGCTGGCGCACGCGCTCGCCGCGTTCGGGGCGTACGCGCTGGCCCGGCAGCTCGGCGCGGGCCGGATCGGCGGCGCGGTGGCCGGGGCGAGCTTCGCCTACGCGCCGTGGCTGCTGGCCCAGGCCGGCCACCTGCACATCATCTCCAACGGCGGCATCCCGTTGGCGCTGGCGATGCTGGCCCGGGGTCACGGCTGGTCATTGCGGTACGGGTACCGGCCGCGCCGCCGGCACGCGGGCTGGGCGTTCGCCGGGTGGCTGGTGGCCGCGTGGCAGCTCAGCCTCGGCTTCGGCATCGGGCTGCCGTTCGCGTACATGCTGGCGGGGACCGGCCTGGTCTCGGTGGTGCTGTGGTTCGTGCGACGGCGCAAGGTGAAGCGCCCGTTCGGCTGGCGGCTGTTCCTGGCCGACGTGCTGGGCGGGCTCGCTTTCGCGGCGGTGGGCGCGGCGCTGGCGGGACCCTATTTCAAGGTCGCCGAGCTGCACCCGAACGCGGAGCGCACGATCGGCGACATCGGCCTCTACTCGCCGCCGGCGAGCGGGTTCTTCACCGCGCCGGCCGAGTCCCGCGTCTGGGGTGGTCTGCACGAGGGCGCCCGGGCCGTGCTGCCCTGGCATCCGGAGATGACGCTGCTGCCGGGCTTCGTGCTGTACGCGCTCGCCGCCGGGGGCCTGTTCTTCTCGGTGTGGCGGGTCCGGCACCGGATCTTCCTGCTCGCCGGGGTGCTGGTGACGATGGCGCTGGCGATGGGCACCCGGTTCTTCGGCGGCCGGTTCACCTACGTGCCGCTCTTCGACTACCTGCCGGGCTGGAGCGGGCTGCGCACGCCGGGCCGGATGATGCTCTGGACCACCCTGTTGCTGGGCCTGCTCGCGGCCGGCGCGGTCACCGCGTTCTGCATGCGGGTACGCGAGCTGGCCGCCGAGCGGGTGCCGCCGTGGCCGGGTCCGTGGCTGCGGCTGGCGACGCTGCTGCCGTTGGCGCTGGTGCTGGTGGAGGGGCTGAACGCCACGCCGCAGCCGGTGGTGCCGCGGCAGCCGGCGGCGCTGCGAACGGTGGACGGGCCGATGCTGGTGCTGCCGAGCAGCCAGAACCTGGATCAGCCGGTGATGCTCTGGTCCACCGACCGGTTCCAGCCGATGGTCAACGGCGGCAGCGGCTTCACGCCACGGTCGCAGGCCCAGATCCGCGAGGCCACTGTCAGCTTCCCCGACTACGCGAGCGTCGACTATCTGCGGAAGATCGGCGTGAAGAACGTGGTGGTGCTGCGCGACGAGCTGGAGGGCACCCCGTGGGAGGGGATGCTGGACCGGCCGGTCGACGCGCTGGGCGTGGCCCGGGAGCAGGTCGGCGAGGCGGTCGTGTTCCGGCTCTAGGCCGACCTGCTCCGGTCGCTCAGACGGGTACGGGTTCGGCGGGTTGTTCGGCGGCGCGCGCCCGCCAGCGTTGATGCCAGGGCGCGTCGGGCGCGCCGTCGAGCACCCCGCCGTCGGGGTCATCGGCGTAGGTCTGCCGGACCGCGTCGAGTTCGGGCCGCATGATGTCCCGGATGATGAATCCGCAGAGCACCGCCACGGTGATCAGACGCAGGCTCGACGCCAGCACGAAGACGCCCTCGGGGAAGACGGGCCGGGACATGGCCGTGCCGAGTAGTTCGCCGTAGAACGCGGCGAAGTAGCCGACCTCGGCGATCTGCCAGGCCAGGAACGCGCCCCAGCGCGGCCGGGCGAGCACCGCGAGCGGCAGCAGCCAGAGCACGAACTGCTGGGACCACACCTTGCTGAAGATGAGGAACGCGGCGACGACCAGGAAGGCGAGCTGGGCCAGCCGGGGCCGGCGCGGCGCGAGCAGCGCCAGTCCGGCCACGCCGAGGCAGGCCAGCCCGAAGAGCAGGTACGACACCCAGTTGAGGGTGGGGATGTTGGCGTTGAGCCATTCGAACGGCCCGAGTTCGCCGGGTGCGGACGGGCTGATCCGGCCGTCCAGGTAGCGGCCGATGTACCAGAGCGTGCCCCAGTCGATGGGTCGTGTGGTGTTCAGGTCGAAGAAGCGTTCCCAGTTCTCCCGGTAGGGGATCGCCACCGGCAGGTTGACCGCCACAAGGGACACCAGCGCGGTGGCGGTGGCGACGAGCCCGGCCGCCAGTTTGCCGGCCCGCAACGTGAGCATCAGGATCGGGCCGAGGAGGAACAGCGGCCACATCTTGGCCGCGCCGCCGAGTCCGATCAGCACGCCCGCCACTGCGGGCAGCAGCATCGCGTACCGGTCGGGGCGGGCACGCGCCCAGGCGAGCAGGCCGAACGCGGCCAGGCCGATGGCGAGCAGGTCCCAGTTGACGGTGGCGGTGAGCACCAGGGCCGGGGAGAGCGCGAACAACGCGGCGTCCCAGGGTCGTCGTCGGCGCAGGCTGAGGATCACCGCGACGGTGGCGACGGCGAGCGCGCCGAGCACCAGCGCGTTGAGGTTGTAGAACCACTGCCCCTGGTTGATGGCGGGGTTGTCGACGCCGAGGGCGTGCACCGGCAGGCCGAGTGCGCCCATGAAGTAGCCGGTCAGCACGGGGTACTCCACCGGGTGGTCGGCGTAGGGCACCTTGCCCTCGTTGAGCCCTTCGGCGTAGTAGAGCGCCAGCACGTCGGTGTAACACATGCGGGTGTACTGGATGTTGTTCTGCCAGGCGCCGTCCTGGCAGGGGGATTTCTGCACCCAGTGCAGGGCCAGCGTCAGGCAGACGAGCGCCAGCACGATCCGGCCGGCGGTCCAGAACCGGCTCTCGCGGCCGGCCGGCCGGTCCAGGGCGGCGGCGTGGTCGCCGAGCGGCCCGCCGATCAGACCGGAGGCGCCGCGGACGAACCAGTCCGAGCGGGACGGGTGGTCGATCGTCTCTGTCGATCGTGGCGCCGCCTCGGACGCGCCGGGCTCATCGATGCCTGCGGGCGACTGGGTGCTCATGGAGAGGCATCCTGCCGTACACAGGGGGTCGCCGTCCCGTCGCGCGCGGAGAAATTCCGGTACGCGAAACGCCGGCGGCGGCCGGACCGCTCGGGTCCGGCCGCCGCCGTCAGGTCGTGCGCGTCAGTTCTGTCGTGTCGGTGGTGTGCTCGGTAGCAGCCCGCCACCGCCGCCACCACCGCCGGGGCGTCCGCCGCCACCGGGTAGCCCGCCTCCGCCGGGGGTGCCGCCCTGGTCGCCGCCGCCGGGGTTGCCCCCGCCGGGCGTGCCTCCGGGGCAGAACAGGCCCAGCGGGTCGCAGCCCGGCCCGCCCGGCTGGCCGGGTTCGTTCGCCGGCGGCGGGATCTCGCCGTTGCCGGCGTCGTCCTCGCCGACGTTCGCCGCGGGCGGGAACTCTTCCTTGTCCTTGCCCTTGAGCGCGCTGTCCATGAAGCGCTTGAAGATGTCACCCGGCATCCTGGCGCCGCTGATGTCCCGGCCGTCCTTGTACTGGATCGGCTTGCGGTCCTTGACGTTGCCGACCCAGACGGCGGTGGCGAGCTGCGGCGTGTAGCCGATCATCCAGGCGTCGCCGTTGCGGCTGGTCTTGTCGCCGAGTTCCCAGGTGCCGGTCTTCTCGGCGACCTGACGGCCGTCGTCGAGCCGCTTGTTGATCTGGCCCGGGTACTGCTTCAGCACGGAGGTCACGTCGGCGACGATGTCCTTGTCGATCCGCTGCTGCCCCTTGAGCTTCTCCGCGCCGACCAGGTCCCACTTGCCGGTGTCCGGGTTCTGCTTCTCGACCTTCCGGATGAAGTGCGCCTTGTGGTACATGCCCTGGTTGGCGAAGGTGGCGACACCGTTGGCGTGGTCGAGCACGGTGATCGGGTACTGCCCGTATCCGATGACGTGGAAGAACGGCGACGGCGCCAGGTCCTTCGGGTCGGCCTTGGTCAGGTCGTGCGCCTTGGCCGGGTTGGTGTCGGTCTGCCACATGGTGGTGACGCCGGCCTGCTTGGCCATGTCGAGCACCTTGTCCGGGCCGATCTTCTCGGTGATGTAGTAGAACGGCACGTTCAGCGACTTGAGCGTCGACAGTTCGAGCGTGCAGGAGTCACCACAGGAGACCTTGTCCGCGCCGGCGTTGCTGACCTTGAACTTGGTGCCCTTCGGTGTGAACGCCGAGCCCTTCCACCGGGACTTGAGCGAGATGCCTTCCTTCAGCGCCGCCGCGAGCGTGTAGATCTTGAAGCTCGAACCCGGCGAGTGGCCACCGCTGACGACGCCGTTGTCCATGTTCTTTCCGGCGTAGTCGGTGCCGGTGCCGTTGTCCCCGCCGTAGTAGGCGAGCACGCGGCCGGTCTTCGGGTCGATCGCCACCACGGCGGCCATCAGGTTCGGCGGCTGGCCGGCGAGTTCGGAGCTCTTCTTGGCCCGCTGGGCCGCGGCGAGCGCCGCCTCCTGCATCTTCTTGTTGATCGTGGTGGTGATCTTGTAACCGCCGCGGCTGAGCGCCTTGGCGCAGAGCGGCTTCTTCTCCGTCACCTCGGCCTCGTTGTCGGTGCAGAGCTTCATCTCGCGCAGTTCCTGCGAGACGTAGTTGACGACGTTGCCGTACGGGGTGTCGATGCCGAAGCCGCCGCCGCTGTTCTTCGTCGGCTTCTGGATGTTCTTCGGGTACTCGGTGGGGTGCTGCGGCGTGTTCGGCGCGTCGAGCCACTTCTCGGTGATCATGCCGTTGATCACGTAGTTCCACCGGTCGACAGCGGCCTGGGCGTTGACCGCCGGGTCGTAGCCCTTGTGCGTTGCGCTCGGCTCCGGCTGCTTGATCAGGGCGGCCAGCACGGCGGCCTCCGCCACGTTCAGGTCCTTGACGTTCTTCTTGAAGTACGTCTGCGCCGCCGCCTGGATGCCGTACGCGCCCCGGCCGAAGTAGATGACGTTCAGGTAGTGCTGCATGATCACGCGCTTGTCGTACTTGTCGTTCAGCTTGGAGGCGAGGATCGCCTCCTTAACCTTGCGGCCGTACGTGTCCTGGTTCAGGTTGTCGAACGCGTTGCGCGCGTACTGCTGGGTGATCGTCGAGGCGCCCTGCTTGTCGCCGCCGGTGAGGTTGTTCCACGCGGCCCGGGTGATGCCCTTGTAGTCCACACCGGAGTGCTTGTAGAAGTTCCGGTCCTCTGCCGCGGCCACCGCGTGCTGGACGTGCTCCGGAATCTGGTCGATCGTGACGAGCTGGCGGTTCTGGTCACCGATCCGCGCGATGGCCGTGCCGCTCGAGTCGTAGATCGTGGTGGACAGCGGCGGGATCGTGTCCTCCGGGAGCACCACCTTGGTGGAGTACCAGGTGAAGCTCACCACGCCCATCCCGGCGAGCATGATGAACACGGCGAAGCCGGCGATCAGCATGTTGATCCGGCGGCGCTTCTTCGCGCGCGCCGGGTCCTCGCCGCGGCCACCCCGGCCGGGGCCGAGCGGGCCGCCGGGACCACCGGGGCCGCCGCCGGCGGAGCCGGGCACCCGGGCGCGGCCGCCTACCGCTGCCGCGCCGACGCTCGCCCGTGCGCCGACGCTCGCGCGCCCGCCCACGCTCGCCGCACCGACGCTCGCCGCTCCGACCGCGGCGCGCCCGGCCGGAGCGGCCGGGGAGACCGGAACCGACGCCCGCCCGGCGCCCGCGCGCCCGGTGGCGCCGGGCGCCGGCGAGACCGGCACCGAGGCGCGGCCGCCCGAGCCGGCCCGGCCCACCGAGGCCGAGCCCGATGCCGGGCGCGGAGCCGGAGCGGCGCCACCGACCGAGGCCCGGCCGCCCGAGCCGTACGGTGTCGCGGAGGCGCGCGCCGAGGCGCCGCCGTCCGGGGAGCCGGACCAACCGTTCCCGCCGCGGCTCCAGTCGGAACCGGGGTCGCCGTTCGGGCCCGGGATCTGGGCCCGCCCACGCGAAGAACTGGGATCGCCGTAGTTCATTCCTCACACCCTGCCGGTCGCGGTGGGGCGCGGGGGCGCCGCCACCGGGTTGCCGTGAGCTGGAACACGGGACGTTACCCGCCGGCCGTGCCCGCGGTTGCCCGTCAAATCCGATCTATTCGGACTAATTACGCCTAAGGGCTGTCGATCCTGCCACCCGGGGAATGGGCCGGCAGAGATCAGGACAGCCGCGTTCACCGTTGCGCCTCTCGCCTTCGCCGAGGGGTGGAGCCGTTGGCCGCGACGGAATCCTCCGCGCCCTCCGCCTCGCCCGTGAGACCGTCCCGGCCGAGCAGGAACTGCTCGACGAGATGGTTCCAGTCACAGCCGGGGCAGACCTCCACCACGAACACCTGGAACTCACGCAGCGTCATGGCCAGGACGGGCAACTCGGCCCGGGTACGCGCCTGGCCGGCCGACTGCTTGAGTTCGTCACCGTAAATGTAGTGGACGTGGATCAGGTTCTCACTGCGGCAGATCGGGCAGCGGTGATCGGTCGGCTCGCCGTGGAAGCGAGCAGCGTTCTTCAGGTACGGCGAGGCGTCGCAGACGTCGTACGTGCCGATCCGCCCGGCGAGCAGTTCACGCAGCACCGCCCGCTTCTGGAGCGAGTAGTCGACGACCTGGCGCTGCGTACGCATGCGGCAAAGGGTACGCGCTCCGACGAACCCAGGCGACCATGGTCACGATGCGTGATGATCGCGTCGCGAAAGCAGGGGTTTGCCCCGTACATCGGTCTCCGCTAACGTGCGATGTATCGGTCCGATACATCGCGGTGGTTAGTGCTCCGCGCAGGGGGAAAGAATGGGGTGGCCCGTGCTCGAGCTCGCCATCCTCGGCCTCCTGCAGGAGGCGCCGATGCACGGCTACGAACTGCGCAAGGAGCTGACCGCCAAACTCGGCGCCATCCGGGCGGCGATCAGCTACGGCTCGCTCTACCCGACCCTGCGCCGGCTGCAGGCGGCGGGATGGATCACCGAAGCCGCTGAGACACCCGCGACCGCCGAGGAGGTTCCCGCGCTGACCAGCCGACGCGGTCGGGTGGTCTACACCATTACCGCGGAGGGCAAGGAACGCTTCGCCCAGCTGATAGCGCAGGCTGGACCCGAGACGTACGACGACACGGGCTTCGGCGTGCACTTCGCGTTCTTCGCCCGGACCGACCAGGCCACCCGGCTCCGGATCCTGGAAGGTCGTCGTCGCAAGATCGAGGAACGTCGCGAAGGTCTTCGTGACGTGCTCGGCCGGGCAGCCGAGCGACTCGACGCGTACACCCTGGAACTGCAACGCCACGGGCTCGACGCCTGTGAGCGCGAAGTTCGCTGGCTGGAGGAGCTCATCGCCAACGAGCGCTCCGGCCGGGCCCCGGCCGACCCGCGAACCGGGTCGGCCGACGGCCGACGAGACAACGACAGCCCGCCCACGCCTGGAACGTCCAGGACAGAGCGGCCGTGATGAAGAAGAAGGAGGCAGACGCTATGGGCTCCGTCCGCGTCGCCATCGTCGGTGTGGGTAACTGCGCCTCGTCCCTGGTCCAGGGCGTGGAGTACTACCGGAACGCCGACCCGAACGACCGCGTCCCGGGTCTCATGCACGTCACCTTCGGCGACTACCACGTCTCGGACGTGAAGTTCGTCGCGGCGTTCGACGTGGACGCCAAGAAGGTGGGCATGGACCTCGCGGAGGCGATCGTCGCCAGCGAGAACAACACGATCAAGCTGTGCGACGTGCCGCCGACCGGCGTCACCGTGCAGCGCGGCCCGACCTTCGACGGTCTCGGCCAGTACTACCGCGAGATCGTCGAGGAGTCGGACGCCAAGCCGGTCGACGTGGCGCAGGCGCTGCGCGACGCCCAGGTCGACGTGGTCGTCTCCTACCTCCCGGTGGGCTCCGAGGAGGCCGACAAGTTCTACGCCCAGGCCGCGATCGACGCCGGCTGCGCGTTCGTGAACGCCCTGCCGGTCTTCATCGCCTCCGACCCGGAGTGGGCGAAGAAGTTCACCGACGCCGGCCTGCCGATCGTCGGCGACGACATCAAGAGCCAGGTCGGCGCCACGATCGTGCACCGCGCCCTCGCGAAGCTCTTCGAGGACCGCGGGGTCGAGCTGCTGCGCACGTACCAGCTCAACTTCGGCGGCAACATGGACTTCATGAACATGCTGGAGCGCAACCGCCTGGTCTCGAAGAAGATCTCGAAGACCCAGTCGGTGACCTCCCAGATCCCGCACGAGATGAGCAAGAGCGACGTGCACATCGGCCCGTCCGACCACGTGCCGTGGCTGGACGACCGCAAGTGGGCGTACATCCGCCTGGAGGGCCGTTCCTTCGGCGACACCCCGCTCAACGCGGAGCTGAAGCTCGAGGTGTGGGACTCGCCGAACTCGGCCGGTGTCATCATCGACGCCGTCCGGGCCGCGAAGATCGCGCTGGACCGGAAGATCGGTGGCCCGATCCTCTCCGCCTCCTCGTACTTCATGAAGTCCCCGCCGGAGCAGTACGCCGACCACGACGCGCACGCCGCCGTCGAGGCGTTCATCGCCGGCGAGATCGAGCGCTGACGCGCTGACATGTAAGAAGGAAGGCCGGGTCCGCGCGGACCCGGCCTTCCTTCTTCGCGTACGTCAGGACCAGGCGCGCCGCAGCGCCACGGCCGCCTCCAGCTCCAGCAGCGTCACCTTGCGCGGCAGGCCGCCGCCGAAGCCGACCAGTTTGCCGCCCGCGCCGACGATCCGGTGACAGGGCACGATCACCGGCACCGGATTGCGGTTGCAGGCCACCCCGACCGCCCGCGCGCCGCCCGGGTCGCCGACCGCCTTCGCCACGTCGCCGTAGGTCTTCGTCTCCCCGTACGGAATGCGGGTCATCTCCCGCCAGACCGCGCGTTCGAACTCCGAGCCGCGCGGCGCCGACACCGGCACTGTGAACTCGGTCAGCTCACCGGCGAAGTACGCCCGCAGCTCCGCCGCCGCCAGCCGCGCCACCGCGTCGCCGGGCTCGTCGGCCGCGCCCGCCACCCGGCCGAAATGCGCGCCGCGCACCGCGTCGTCGTCGGTCCCGACGGAGAACTCCCCGATCGGCGAGTCGAGCACAGTCCAGCGCATGCCACCCATTGTCGCGCGCCCGCCGACATTCTCTCTCTGAGGGCGGACTGGACGACCGCTGAGCGAAGTGGATGTTGCACGGCGTCGATACCGTGCAGGTCATGGCCACCGGGACGCTCATCTTCCTGATCATCGGCGGGATCGGTGTCGGCGTGCTGACCCTCGCCCTGCTCGGCTCGGGAGTGCTCCACCTCGGCCAGCCGGACGTCGACGGGCCGGTGTCGCTGGAGGCGGCAGCCGGGTTCACCGGGGCGTTCGGCTTCGGCGGCGCGATCGTCAACGAACTGCTCGGAGGGCGTACCCCCGGAATGATCGCGGCGGCGGTCGCCGGCGGCGCGCTCGCCGCCGTGCCCACCGGCTGGCTCGCGGCCCGGCTGAGCCGCGCGGCCCGCAACATGCGCACCGACGCCACCCCCACCCGCGACCACCTGGCCGGCGCGATCGGCCTGGTGGTGACGCCGATCCCCAGCGGCGGCTACGGCGAGGTGCGGGTGCGCCTCGCGGGTCAGCCGGTGAAGCTCAACGCCCGCGCCGACGGGCCGCTCCCGGTCGGCACCCGGATTTTCGTGGTCGAAGCACTGAGCGAGACCAGCGTGCACGTCGAGACCTACTGACACCTACAGACGGGAATGCCCATGCCCCTGCTCGTCGCCATCGGCGGCGCGGTTCTCCTCGCCGTCGTCCTCGTCCTGTTCGTACTGTCCCGGATCAAGGTGGCCGGGCCGAACCAGGCGTTCATCGTCACCGGCCGCAAGGGCCGCACCACCCAGACCGCCGACGGCGGCCGGGCCACCGACATGTCCGGGCAGAAGGTCGTGCTCGGCGCCTCGGTGTTCGTCCTGCCGGTGGTGCAGAAGCTCCAGTCGCTCGACCTGTCCAGCCGCCGGATCGACGTCAGCATCCGGGGCGCGGTGAGCAAGCAGGGCATCCGCACCGAGCTGCACGGCGTCGCGATCGTCAAGGTCGGCGGCACCGAGGACGCGATCCGCGCCGCCGCCCAGCGCTTCCTGAACCAGCAGGAAGAGATCGACAACTTCACCCGTGAGGTGCTGGCCGGCGCGCTGCGCTCGATCGTCGGGCGGCTCACCGTCGAGGAGATCATCCGGGACCGGGCGGCGTTCGCCAGCGCAGTCGCCGAGGAGGCCGAGCACTCGATGACCAACCAGGGGCTGGTGCTCGACACGTTCCAGCTCCAGGACATCCTGGCCGAGGGCTCCTACCTGCAGGACCTGGGGCGGCCGGAGGCGGCCCGGGTGCTCAAGGACGCAGCCATCGCCGAGGCGCGGGCCCGCCAGCAGGCCGAGCAGGAGCGGCTGCTCGCCGAGGAGGCGATCGCCGAGGCGAACCGGAACCTGTCGCTCAAGCAGGCCGGCATCCAGGCCGAGATCGACGCGGCCAAGGCGAGGTCGGCGGCGGCCGGGCCGCTCGCCCAGGCCGAGCGGGACCAGGCGATCCTCTCCGAGCAGCAGAAGGTGGCCGAGCGCAACGCCGAGCTGAAGCAGCGCCAGCTCGACACCGAGGTCCGCAAGCCGGCCGACGCGGCCCGGTACAAGGTCGAGCAGGAGGCCGAGGCGGCCCGCAACGCGGCGGTACTCAACGCCGACGCGCAGCGGCAGGCGACCATCGCCGCCGCGCAGGCCTCCGCCGAGCAGGCCCGCCTCACGGGTGAGGGCGAGCGGGCCCGCCGGGCCGCGCTGGCCGAGGCGAACGCGATCGAGGGCGCCAAGGAGGGCGAGGCGGAGCAGCGCCGGCGTTCCGCGATCGCCGAGGCGGTCGAGCGGGAGGGCCAGGCCGAGGCCGCGGCCATCCTGGCGAAGGGTCAGGCCGAGGCCGACGCGATGGCCCGCAAGGCCGAGGCGTTCGCCGCGTACGGCGAGGCGGCCGTCCTGGACCTGCTGGTCAAGGTGCTGCCCGAGGTGGTCGGCGCGGCCAGCGCCCCGATCGGCGCGATCGACAAGATGACGGTGATCTCCACCGACGGCGCGTCGTCGCTGACCAAGTCGGTGGCCGGGAACGTCGCCCAGGGTCTCCAGCTCGGCAGCGACCTCACCGGCATCGACCTGGCCGGGCTGCTGGCGCGGCTGGGCAGCAACGCGCAGCACAACGGCAAGAACACGGTGGACGGCAGCACCGTCAGCTCGTGACGAACGACGGCGCCCGCCGGATCTCCCCTCGGGGAGCCGGCGGGCGCCGTTTCGGTGTGGCGGGTCAGAGCGCGGTGAAGACGAACTTCTCGCCGGTGCTCAGGCCCAGGGTCTCGCTGTCCCAGTCGATAACGCGGCTCGCGATGAGCTGGCTGCCCCCGGTGGCGCCGGCGGTGACGGCCTTGCCGTTGGCGTTCGCCCGCAGGTAGACCGAGCCGTCAGTGTTGTAGTCGAGGAAGTCGAATACCTCCCAGGCGTCGATCACGGTGGCCTTGGCGATCAGTGCCCGGTTGCCGCCGGCATCGGCCGTGACGAACTGGTTGTTGGCCAGCGCGCGCAGGGCGAAGAATCCGTCGCCCACGCTGACGACCTCGTACTTCTCCCAGGCCCCGACGGTCGCGGACCGGGCGATCAGGGGCCGGGTGCCGCCGCTCTCGGTGGTCACGTAGTTGCCGTTGGCCACCGCCTTGATGCCGACCACCGGGGCCGCCGCGTCGAAGTCGAACTTCTCCGCCGCACCGATTGTGGTCTTGCTGGCGATCAACGGGTTGGTGGTGTTCGAGGCGGTGACGTACTTGCCGTTGGTGACGGCCTTCAGGCTGACCGAGCCGTCGGCGTTCGTGACGATCTGGAACTTCTCCCAGTCGCCGATCGCGGCGGACCGGGCGATCAGCGGCCGGTTGCCGCCGCTCTCGGCGGTGACGAACAGGTTGTTCGTCAGGGCACGCAGGCCGTAGTAGCCGTCGCCGGCGTCCACCACGTCGTACCGCTCCCAGGCGCCGACCTCGGTGCCGCGGGCGATCAGCGGCCGGTTGCCGCCGCTCTCCGCCGTCACGTACAGGCCGTTGCCGCGGGCCTTGAGGCCGTACGACTCGCGCGCCACCACCGCGTCGCCGACGTGCAGCAGCCGGTCGGGCGAGCCCATGGTGTCGTGCACCGCGCCGCTGACGCTCGTGCCCACGATCGAGTCGCGCACCTGCTGCGGGGTCCAGCCCGGGTGCGTTTCCAGCACCAGCGCCGCGGCGCCCGCGACGTGCGGGGAGGCCATCGACGTGCCGTTCATCGTCTCCGTACCGGTGGGGGTGCCGGCCTTGGCCGAGACGATGCCGGTGCCGGGCGCGAAGGTGTCCAGGCAGGTGCCGTAGTTGGAGAACCAGGCCCGGAAGTCGATCTGGTCGGTGGCGCCGACGGTGATGGCCGCGGGCACCTGCGCCGGTGAGTCGCCGCAGGCGTCCTGCATGCTGTTGCCGGCCGCGACGGCGTAGGTGATGCCGGAGGCGATGGAGCGGGCGACCGCGTCGTTCACCGCCTGGTCGATGCCCCCGAAGCCGAGGCTCATGTTGGCCACGGACGGCCCGGTGGCGTGCGAGGTGACCCAGTCGATGCCGGCGAGCACCTGCTCGCTGCTGCCGCCGCCGTCGCAGTCGAGCACCCGCACGGCGACGAGCGCGACCTCCTTGGCGACCCCGTACTTCGTGCCGCCGATCGTGCCGGCCACGTGCGTGCCGTGCCCGTCGCAGTCCTGCGCCACGTCGTCGGACTCCACCGCGTCGTAGCCGTTGCTGGCCCGGCCGCCGAAGTCCTCGTGGTCGATGTCGATGCCGGTGTCGATGACGTAGGCGGTCACTCCGGCGCCGGTCGCCGGGTAGGTGTACTTCCCGTCGGTCTTCGGCCGGGCCTGGTCGATCCGGTCCAGCCCCCACGGCGGGGTGGTCTGGGTGCCGGTGGCCTGGTAGCGCTGGACCTGCTGCACGTAGGCGACGTCCGGGTCAGCGGCGACGCGCTCCGCCTGCCGGCGGTCCATGCCGGCGGAGTAGCCGGACAGCGCCTTGCCGAACACCCGCCGCACCGAGCCGCCGTGCTCGGCGGCGAGGGCCGACGCGGTGGACTTCACCTTGGCGGGGCCGGCCTTGCCGTCCTTGAGGACGACGATGTAGCGACCGGGTACCGCCTGGGCGGTGTCGGCGCCCCGGACCGGGGCGCGCTTCGGGCCGGCCGGGTCGGCCGAGGCGGGGCCGCCTGCGGCGGCGACGATGATGGAGGTGGCGGAGGTGAGGGCTAACCCCACCAGCGCGGAGCGGCGCAGCGCGCCATGGCGTGACACTGAATGGTCTCCCCGTGTCCAGCGGCCGTCCCTTGGGGACGGGCGGATGTGATCAGGACAGCCGCGCCCGTCGATCCGGGCGGCTGATGATGATGACCATCATCATGCGCGAGACATCGACCGACACGCGTCAACCTTTCGGTCGACACGCCGGCGTATCGTCGTTGAGCGTCCCGGCGGGGATCAGCCGGTGATGCCCTCGTCGCGGGCCCAGCGCAGCAGCTCCGCCTCCGCCTCGTCGCGGTCCAGCGGCCCGCGCTCCAGGCGCAGTTCCTTGAGGTGCTGCCAGGCACGGCCGACCACCGGCCCCGGCGGTACGCCGAGCAACTCCATGATCGCGTTGCCGTCCAGGTCGGGCCGCACCCGGGCCAGGTCCTCCTCGGCGGCGATCCGGGCGATCCGCTCCTCCAGCGCGTCGTAGTCGGCCGCGAGCTGCGCCGCCTTGCGCCGGTTGCGGGTGGTGCAGTCGGAACGGGTCAGCTTGTGCAGGCGGGACAGCAGGTCACCGGCGTCGGTGACGTACCGGCGTACCGCCGAGTCGGTCCACTCGCCCCGGCCGTACCCGTAGAAGCGCAGGTGCAGGCCGACCAGCTTGACCACCTGAGAGGTGATCTCCTTGGAGTAGCGCATCGCCTTCATCCGGGCCTTGGTCAGCCGGGCCCCGACCACCTCGTGGTGGTGGAAGCTGACCCGGCCGTCCGCGCCGACCGCCTTGGTGGCCGGCTTGCCGATGTCGTGCATGAGCGCGGCCATCCGCAGCACGAAGTCGCAGCCGTCGGACTCCAGCGACATGGCGTTGCTGACCACCGTGAGCGTGTGCTCGTAGACGTCCTTGTGCTGGGCGTGCTCGTCGATGGTGAGCTTCAGGCCGGTCAGCTCCGGCAGGAAGCGCTCGGCCAGGCCGGTGTCGACGAGCAGCCGCAGCCCGGTGATCGGGTCGGCGCCGCAGAGCAGCTTGGTGAACTCGTCCCGGATCCGCTCGGCGGTGATCCGGTCCAGGTCGCCGGCCATCGCGGTCATCGCCTCGCGGACGTCCGGGTGGACGGCGAAGCGGAGCTGGGCGGCGAACCGGGCCGCGCGCAGCATCCGCAGGGGGTCGTCGCGGAACGACTCCTGCGGCGTGCCGGGAGTACGAATGATCTTGGCGGCCAGGTCGGCCAGCCCGCCGTACGGGTCGGTGAACCGGTGGTCGGGCAGGCTGACCGCCATCGCGTTGACTGTGAAGTCACGGCGCTTCAGGTCTTCGGTCAGGCTGGTGCCGTACTGCACCACCGGGTTGCGGCTGACCTGGTCGTAGACCTCGGCCCGGAAGGTCGTGATCTCCAGGTTGAGGCCGTCGCGCTGGCAGGCGATGGTGCCGAACTCGCGCCCGGTCTCCCAGATCGACTCCGCCCAGCCACGGATGACCTTGACCGTCTCGTCCGGGTGGGCGTCGGTGCAGAAGTCGAGGTCGTTGCCGAGCCGGCCGAGCAGCGCGTCGCGGACGGATCCGCCCACCAGGTGCAGTTCGTGACCGGCCTGGGCGAAGCGCCGGCCCAACTCGTCGGCGACCGGTGAGACTCGGAGCAGTTCGGCGACGGCGTTGCGCTGCGCGGCGGTCAGTTCGCGGCGGTCGGCGGCGTGGGAGGCGGAGGCTTCGGACATGGGATCGCCAGCCTATCGGGCCGGGGGTGGATCGACCGCGCCGGGCGCGGGTAACGGGCGGAGGTTGACTAAGGTTCCGGTTGGGCGGGGCCGGCCGGACCCGGTTGCGACGTACCCCTTGGAGGCTGGCAGATGAGCGGCGGGCTCTACCGCAGCGCGAACGCGTCCGGCGGCGGCCTGCCGCCGGACGACGGCGCCACCTTCATCTCCGCCGAGCCGCTGAACCAGCCGGCCGCCGAGGCCGTCGCGCCGCCGCAGGAGGTGGTCGCCGAGACCAGCGCCGCGGCGAACAGCGCGGTGATGGCCGTCGGCAGCCTGGTGAGCCGGGGTACGGGCTTCATCCGCAACCTGATGATCGGCGCCGCGCTCGGCACCATGGTCGGCGACGCGTTCACCACCGCCCAGTTCCTGCCCAACCAGGTGTACGAGTTCCTGCTCGGCGGCGTGCTGACGAGCGTCCTGGTGCCGGTGCTGGTGCGCCGTCGCAAGATTGACGCGGACCGGGGCGAGGCGTACGCGCAGCGCCTGCTCACCCTCGCCGTGCTGGCCCTGGCCGCGACCGCGCTGATCGCCGTGGTGCTGGCCCCGGTGCTGACCGCCCTGTACGCGGCCGGCAGCGACGATCCGGCGTACACCACGCTCGTCACCCGGCTGTCCTACCTGATGCTGCCGATGCTGTTCTTCACCGGCATCAGCGCGTTGATCGCCGCGGTGCTGAACACCCGGGGGCACTTCGCCGCCCCGATGTGGGCGCCGATCCTCAACAACATCGTCTCCATCGGCACGTTCGGCCTGTACATCGTCGTCTACAGCGCGAAGGCGCTGCCGCCCGGCGAGGTGGGCTGGGACCGGATCCTGCTGGTCGGCGGCGGCACGCTGCTGGGCGTGGCGGTGCAGGCGATCGGCCTGCTGCCGGCGCTGCGCAAGGTCGGCTTCCGGTGGAAGCCGCGGTTCGACTTCCGGGAGCTGGGGCTGCGCGAGCTGGCCCGGCTCGGCGCCTGGATGTTCTGCTACGTCGCGGTCAACCAGCTCGGCCTGTTCGTGGTGGTCAACCTGCTCAACCGGGCCACCGGCGGCGACGGCGAGAACGCCGGCCTGCTGATCTACAACAACGTATTCCTGCTGCTGATGATGGCGCACGGCATCATCGCGGTCTCGATCATCACCGCGCTGATGCCCCGGATGAGCGCGGCGGCGGCCGAGAACCGGTTCCACGACGTCACCGCCGACCTGTCCCGGGGTACCCGGATGGTCACCGCGGTGCTCGCGCCCATCGCGGTCTGCTACGCGGTGCTGGCCGCCCCGATCTCGGTGGTGGTGTTCCGGTACGGCGCGTTCACCGGCGACAACGCGGTGGCCACCTCGACCGTGCTGCTGGTGGCGGCGATCGGCCTGGTGCCGTTCGCGGTCAGTCAGCTGTTCACCTTCGCGTTCTACGCGCTGCCGGACACCCGTACCCCGGCGCTGATCAACATTCCGGTGGTGGCGCTGCGCGTCCTGCTCCAGGTGGGCCTGTTCCTGATCTTCTCGAACACGTTCGCGGCGGCCGGGATGATGCTCGGCAACGCCGTGTCGTACCTGGCGGCGGCGATCATCTCGGCGATGCTGCTGCGGCCCCGGGTGGGCCGGATCGGGCTGGGCGGGATCATGCGCACGCTCGGCCGGGTGGTCGTGGCGGCGCTCGGCGCCGCGCTGGTCGGCCTGCTGGTGGTGGCGGTGCTCCCCGGCGACCCGGCGGACCTGAGCTGGCTCGCCGCGGCGGTCCAGTTGGTGATCGGTGGCGCGGCGATCGGCGTGACCTACCTCGGGCTCGCCATGGTGCTGCGGATCAGCGAGATCACCGAGGTTGTCGGGATGGTCCGGCGGCGCCTCGGGCGTTGACCCCTCGGTGACCGACGGTGAACGAGGATCACCAGCCTGGGGATACGGCTGTGGATAACTTGGAATTCCCCCGTCCACTGGGCCTCTCGGCCTGTGGACAACCAACCGTACGGACGAGGGAGCGCAGGCCGGAGTGGGGGAAACCATCCGGGCGGCACACCGGTACGCCCCTGTGCCGCCTCCTTGCCGTCAACCTCTAGATTGGCGGTGCGTGTCCGGCTCGCCTGCCGGGTGGGCGGGCGGCCCGGCCGGGGCCCGTGGTTGTCTGGCCTTCCGGCCGGTCACAGCGGGAAGATGACATGTCGGAGAACCGGGCATCCCGGGTAAGGTCGCTCTCGACGGGTACGACCGGGATCGACGCGGGTGTCGAGTCGGCCGGCCGTTCCACCGAAGGCAGAGCGGGAAGCCACATGCCCAGCAGCACGGGTCCATCGATCGACACGATCACCGAGGGAGGACGGGTGACCCAGGTCGGCGAGGGTCAGGAAGCGGAGGAGACCTCTCCTGCGGTCGTGACCTTCGGTGCTCCCACGGTCGGTGAGCTGCTCGCCGAGCGGTACGAGCTGGTCGAGCACATCAACAACGACAGCGCCGGCCGGCTGGTCTGGCGCGGCGTCGACGTCGTGCTCCGCCGTCCCGTCGCGGTGGTCCTCCGCTACCCGGGTGGCGACTCCGCCGCCGAGATGCTTCAGGCCGCGGTCGCCGCGAGCCGCGTCATCCACCCCAACCTGGTCGGCGTCTACGACGCGATCGACGAGGACGACCGTGCCTACGTGGTCCGCGAATGGGTCGACGGGCAGTCGCTGCGCGAGCTGGTCGCCGCCGACGGGCCGCTCGACCCGGCCCGGGCCACGGCGATCGGCAACGCCGCCGCGAGCGCCCTCGCCGCCGTGCACGCCACCGGCATGGTGCACGGCAACGTGCACCCCGGCACCGTGATGATCAGCGACGACGGCCGGGTGGTCCTTGCCGACGCGCGTACCGACGGGGCGGACAGCCAGCAGAACGACCTGCGCGCGGTCGGCGGAGTGCTCTACTTCGCGCTGACCGGGCACTGGCCGCACGGCGAGGCCCCGCTGCACGGCGCCACCGCCGGGCACGGTCGCGCCGCCCTGCCGGACGCGGTCCGGGACGCCGCCGGGGCCATCGCCGCGCCCCGGCAGGTGCGTGCCGGCGTGCCGGCCTACCTCGACGACCTGACCATGGACCTGCTCGACCAGGAGATCGACCCGCCGGCGTCGGACGTGCTCGCCGCCGAGCTGAGCCGGCTCGACATCCCGGCCGACGAGCAGTTCCTGGAGCAGGCCGGGCCGCTGCGTTTCACCGCCGAGCCCGGCGAGGAGCCCTCGCCGCTGGCCGCGGCCGGCGGGCGCAAGGTCGCCATCGGCATCGCCGGCCTGCTGGCTGTCGCTCTGGTCGGGCTGCTCATCGGCATCAACGCGCTCGGCGGCGGTGACGACGGCGACAAGGAGCCGGTCGCCCAGCCGTCGAACAGCGCACCGGCCGCCACCGGTGGTGGCGCCGAGCCCGCCGCGCAGGTCCGCAAGCTCACCATCCAGGACGTCCGGATCATCGACCCGGACGGCGACCGGGCCGAGGTGCGCAACGCCGAGAAGGTCATGGACGGGGACGACGACGAGGGCTGGGAGACCAACACCTACCGGACGAACGCCAAGTTCGGCGGCATCAAGAAGGGCATGGGCGTCTGGATCGACCTGGGCGCCCCGCACACGATCAAGCAGCTGGAGGCGACGCTGTCGGCCACCGGAGCCACTGTCGAGCTGCGTACCGGCGCCCGCGGCGACTTCCCGTCCACCTCCGCCGGCGACAAGCAGCTGGTGAACGCCTACTCCACAGTGATCGGGTCGGCGAACGAGAACGGCGGCACGAAGATGATCTTCGACGCCTTCCAGCCGGACCAGAAGTACCAGTACCTCCTCTTCTGGATCACCAAGCTGCCGGTGAAGGACAACGGCACCACCTGGAAGCTCGGCGTCCAGGAGATCACGGTCCAGGGCTCGTGACCCGTCGGCCGCGCCCGCCGCGCCACCTCCGCCGGATGTGGTGATGGCGGATCGCGGCGGGCGTACCCCGGACGCGGCCACCGGCGTCGGCCCGCAGCCCGGCCGCTCCGACCTGGATCTGCTCCGGGCCCACGTGGCGGGCGACCGGGACGCCTTCACCGAGCTGTTCCAGCGGCACCGCGACCGGCTCTGGGCGGTCGCCCTGCGCACGATCGGCGACCGTGAGGAGGCCGCCGACGCCCTCCAGGACGCCATGCTCTCCGCCCACCGCGCCGCCGCCCGGTTCCGGGGCGACTCGGCGGTCACCACCTGGATGCACCGGATCGTGGTGAACGCCTGCCTGGACCGGATCCGGCGGCGGCAGACCCACGCCACCGTCCCGCTGCCGGACGGGATGCACACCGACGGCGAACCGGGCCGGCACACCGGCGGACGGGAACCGGCCGCGCCGACCCGCGACCACGACACCGCGCTCGTGGTCCGGCAGGCTCTCGCGGCGTTGCCCGCCGAACAGCGGGCCGCGCTGGTCCTGGTGGACGTGCAGGGCTATCCGGTGGCCGAGGTGGCACTGATGCTCGGCGTCGCCGAGGGAACTGTGAAGAGCCGGTGCGCCCGGGGCCGGGCGCGGCTCGCCGTCCTGCTCGGGCACCTGCGGACCGGCTCCGACTCCCCCGCGGCCGACGTGCCGCGGGTCACCTCCGGGAACCGGCGGGGCCCCGAGGGCGTCGGATCCTCGTCGGGAGCGTCCCGTCAGGCCGTCAGCCAGGAGGAGCCGTGACTTCCCGGGAGTTCAGCGAGGTCGACCACGACCTGCTCGCCGACTACCTCGGCGGGGCGCTGGACGGCACCCCCGAGCAGGCGACAGTGGCCCGGCTGGTCGAGCAGGACCCGGCGTGGCGGGTCGCGTACGAGACGCTCGCCGAGGCGGTCGACCTGGTGCACGCCGACCTGGCCGGCTGGACGGCGGCACCCGCGCCGCAGATGCCGGTGGCGGTGACCGACCGGATCACGGCGGCGCTCGCCGGTGCCGGGCCCGCGCCCGGTCCGGCCGCGCCGCGCGACGGTACGCCCGTCGTACCGGCCCAGGCCGGCGGCACGTCCCGCCCGCCCGGCGCCGCGTCGCGTCCCGAACGGCACAGCGGCCCGGGTCGTCGTCCCCGGCGCTGGGCCCGGATCGCCGGCCCGGTGGCCCTGGCCGCGGCCTCGGTCGCGGCGGTCGGGCTCGGTGTCGGCCGGCTGGCCGGCCCGGGCGACGGCGGCACGGCCGACCGGGCGGCGCCGATGGCCGCAGCGCCGTACCGGACCACCGGACCGGCGTTGAGCAGCGGCACCGACTGGACACCGGAACGCCTCGCCGCCGACCGGGTGCCCGCCGGGGCGAAGTCGATGCCGCAGCCGGACATGGCCGGTCCGTCCGGCGCGGGACGGGAGAACGGCCCGGAGACGCCCCTCGCCAGCGACAGGTACCGCGTCGGCGTCGTGCTCGATCTGGAGCGGCTGGCCCGGCCGGAGGCGCTCGCCGCGTGTCTCACCGCGATCGGCGCGGAGCACGGCGACACCCCGCTCACCGTCAGCATGATCGACTACGCCCGGTACCAGGGCGTTCCGGCGCTCGTGGTGACGTTCGCGGATGCGACCGGCGCCCGCTGGGGCTGGGCGAGCGGGCCGGAGTGCGGCGTACCCGGGTCCGGCGCGGACACGCGCTTCCGTACGCGGGTAGGGTGAAAACGCGGTCATCACGCGTGTCCCGCCACGTGACCTGACCCACCGGATGACCGGCTCGGGAATCCCCGCTTCGTACGATGACGTTCTGCAAGTCAGGCGCCGGCGCCGCTGAGCCGTCGGCACTCGGGATCGACATCGGTGCGGCCGGTGACGAACACACACATCGGGAGACGGCAGTGGACGAGGTCCGCAACCTGATCATCATCGGCTCCGGTCCGGCCGGCTACACGGCCGCGGTCTACGCGGCACGCGCCAACCTGAAGCCGCTGGTGATCGAGGGCGTGCAGTCGGGTGGCGCGCTGATGACCACCACCGAGGTGGAGAACTTCCCCGGTTTCGCCGACGGCATCCTCGGCCCCGAGCTGATGGACAACATGCGTAAGCAGGCCGAGCGTTTCGGCGCCGAGTTCCTCACCGACGACGTGACCCGGGTCGAGCTGAAGGACACCGGCGAGATCGGCTCCGACGCGGTGAGCACCGTCTGGGTGGGCGAGACCGAGTACCGCGCCCGCGCCGTCATCCTCTCCACCGGCTCCGCCTGGCGGCCGCTCGGTGTGCCGGGCGAGCAGGAATACCTGGGCCACGGGGTGTCGTCCTGCGCCACCTGTGACGGCTTCTTCTTCCGCAACCAGCACATCGTGGTGGTCGGCGGCGGCGACTCGGCGATGGAGGAGGCCAGCTTCCTCACCCGCTTCGCCGAGTCGGTGACCATCATCCACCGCCGCGACTCCTTCCGCGCCAGCAAGATCATGGCGGACCGGGCGCTGGGCAACGAGAAGATCAAGGTCGAGTGGAACTCCACGGTCGAGGAGATCCTCGGCGACGACGGCAAGGTCAACGGCGTGCGGGTACGCAACGTGCACACCGGCGAGAGCAAGGTGCTCGACGTCACCGGCGTCTTCGTGGCGATCGGTCACGACCCGCGCAGCGAGCTGTTCCGTGGTCAGGTGGGGCTCGACGACGAGGGGTACGTGAAGGTCGAGGCGCCGAGCACCCGTACCAGCGTGCCGGGCGTGTTCGCGGCCGGTGACGTGGTCGACCACACCTACCGCCAGGCCATCACGGCGGCCGGCACCGGCTGTGCCGCCGCGCTGGACGCCGAGCGCTTCATCGCCACCATCCAGGGCTGAGAGTTCGACGAGCAAGGTTCGGAGGAGGAGAGTTCATAGTGGGAGCAACCAAGGCGGTCACTGACGCGAGTTTCGTCAGCGACGTGCTGCAGTCCGACAAGCCGGTTCTGGTCGACTTCTGGGCGGAGTGGTGCGGCCCGTGCCGCAAGGTCTCGCCGCTGCTGGAGGAGATCGCCGGCGAAATGAAGGACCAGGTCACCATCGTCAAGCTCAACATCGACGAGAACCCGGAGACGGCGCGCGCCTACCGGGTGATGTCGGTGCCGACGCTGACGATCTTCAAGAACGGCCAGCCCGTGCAGTCGATCGCCGGCGCCAAGCCGAAGGGCGAGTTGCTCAAGCTCATCGAGTCGGCGCTCTGAGTCGTACCGACAGCGCCAGAACCCCCGTCATCCCGCCCGGGTGACGGGGGTTCCGCCTTTCCTGACCTGCATGAACACGAACCCGTTGGGTACCGGTCACGGTACGCTCCGTAAGCATCTCGTCGGAGTTCCGGTCCTGCCAACGTCCGTGCATAGGGGGTCGTCGTGCATCCGATCCGACCCGGTGACCAGGGACCGGCGGTGGCCGAGATCCGTACCGTCCTCGTCGGCCTGGAGCTTCTTCCCGCCGACAGCGCGGGCGACGACTACGACACCGAGACCGAACGCGCGGTCCGGGCGTTCCAGCAGTCCCGCGGCCTCAGCGTCGACGGGCGCGTCGGCGCCGAGACCTGGCGGGCGCTGGACGCGGCCCGCTGGCGGTTCGGGGCCCGCGCGCTGTTCCACGCCGTCCCCGAGCCGATCACCGGCGAGGACGTCCGCTCGCTCCAGGAACGCCTGCTGGAGATGGGGTACGACGTGGGACGCGCCGACGCCATCTACGGCATCCGCACCTCCCGCGCGGTCGCCCAGTTCCAGCGGGAGATGGGGCTGAAACCGGACGGGTCGTGCGGGCCGCACACCGTCAACGCGCTGCGCCGCCTCGGCCGCAAGGTGGTCGGCGGGCGCCCGCAGTGGCTGCGCGAGTCCGACGCCATCCGGCAGGCCGGACCGGAACTCGTCGGACGGACCGTGGTGATCGACCCGGGGCACGGGGGCACCGACCCGGGCGTGGTGGTGCCCGACGGCACGCTGCGCTGGACCGAGGCGGACCTCGTACACGACCTCGCCAGCCGGCTGGAGGGGCGGCTCGCCGCAGCCGGCGTACGCGTGCAGCTGACCCGGGGCCCCTCGCCCACGAGCTGCCTGCCCGACGCGGACCGGGCCCAGCTCGCCAACTCCCTCGGCGCCGACGTGTTCATCTCGCTGCACACCGACCACCACGCCAACCCGGCCGCCGAAGGGGTGGCCACCTACCACTACGGCACCGACAACGGCGTCACGTCGGCGACCGGCGAGCGCCTGGCCGGGCTGGTGCAGCGGGAGATCGTGGCCCGCACCGGGCTACGCGACTGCCACACCCACGCCAAGGCGTGGGAACTGCTCCGGCTCACCCGGATGCCCGCGGTACGCGTCGAGGTCGGCTACCTGACCTCACCGGAGGACCGGGCCCGGCTGGTCGACCCCCGGTTCCGGGACCGGGTCGCCGAGGCCATCGTCGCCGCGGTGCAGCGGATGTACCTGCCGATCGAGCGGGACGTGCCGACCGGCTCGATCGACGTGACCGAACTGCGGGCGGTACTCGCCGCCGGCACCGTCATCGACTGAGCCGCTCAGATGGCCGGCTGAGCCCGCTCAGCTGGTCGAGCGGGTGGCCGGCGCCGGGCGGACCGGCCGCAGCAGCGTCTCCGGGCTCATCGAGCCGAGCAGCTTCTCCAGCGCGTACTCCACGTCCGACTTCCAGCTCAGCGCCGTACGCAGCTCCAGCCGCAGGCGCGGGTAGCGCGGGTGCGGCCGGACCGTCTTGAAGCCCACCGAGAGGAAGAAGTCGGCCGGCGCCACGCAGGCGCGGGCCGGGTCGTCCGCGTCGTCGCCGAACTTGGCGTCCCCGAACGCCTCGATCGCCTTGATGCCGCGCTTCGTCAGGTCGCGGGCCACGCCCTGGACCAGCATCCGGCCCAGACCGCCGTCGGCGAACGCGGGCACCACGTGCGCCGTCATCAGCAGCGCCGCATCCGCCGAGACCGGCGACGTGGGAAACGCCATCGAGCGCGGGACGTACGCCGGCGGCGCGTACATGACGAACCCGGCCGGCATCCCGTCGACGTAGACGAGCTTGCCGCAGGAGCCCCACTCCAGCAGCGTCTGGGAGACCCACGCCTCCTTCTCCAGACCCGGGTCACCGGCCGCGCAGGCCCGCTCCGCGGAGACCGGATCCAGCTCCCAGTAGACGCAGCGCCGGCACGATCGAGGCAGGTCCTCCAGCGTGTCCAGGGTCAGGCTGACCAGACGTCGCGACATGAGCGCACCCCACCAATAGGCTCGGAGCGCCGGTGTGCCCCGCGCCCTCCTGCTCCCGACGAGCGATCGTACGCTTCCGCCCGGCGCTACGGGAGTGGACGCGCGAACCCCTGCCCGGAAGACGGACGGCCGGTCCGGGATGTGGACGTGTCCACACGGCGGGTACCGCTACCGTCACCACGGACTACGATCGACCAACCGGCCCTCGCCGCCAATGTCTGTCGGCATCGCGGGTACCACACCGGGCGGCAGCCCCGCCGACACCCGATCGAGGTGATGTCATGACCGGCACGACGCTCGACGACTACACCGACAGGTACGCCCGGCGCGTCCGCGGTATGACCGCCTCGGAGATCCGGGCGCTCTTCGCGGTGGCCAGCCGGCCGGAGGTCGTCTCGCTCGCCGGTGGGGCGCCCTACATCGCGGCGCTGCCGCTGGACGCGGTCGGCGAGATGCTCGGCCGGCTCGGCGCCGAACACGGGGCCACCACCCTCCAGTACGGCATCGGCCAGGGCACCCCGGAGCTGCGCGAGCGGATCTGCGAGGTGATGTCCCTCTCCGGCATCGACGCCTCCTGCGGCGCCTCCCCGGAGGACGTGGTGGTCACCGTCGGCGGCCAGCAGGCCCTCGACCTGGTGGCCCGGCTCTTCCTGGACCCGGGTGACGTGGTGCTCGCCGAGGGCCCGACGTACGTCGGCGCGCTCGGGGTGTTCCAGGCCGCCCAGGCCCAGGTCGCCCACGTGCCGATGGACGACGAGGGGCTCATCCCGGAGGCGCTGGAGGTGGCCATCGCCGACCTGGCCCGGGCCGGCCGGCGGGTGAAGTTCCTCTACACCATCCCCACCTACCAGAACCCCGCCGGCGTGACGCTGAGCGAGGAGCGGCGCGAGCGGGTGCTCGACATCTGCGAGCGCGCCGGGCTGCTGGTGGTGGAGGACGACCCGTACGGTCAGCTCGGTTTCTCCGGTGAGGCGCCCCGGCCGCTGCGGGCCCGGCGGCGCGACGGCGTCTTCTACCTGAGCACGTTCTCCAAGACCTTCGCGCCGGGACTGCGGGTGGGCTGGATCCTCGCCCCGCACGCGGTCCGCGACAAGCTGGTCATCGCCAGCGAGGCGCAGATCCTCTGCCCGAGCGCCTACGCGCAGTCGGCCGTCTCGACGTACCTCGGCACCATGCCGTGGCGGCAGCAGCTCAAGGTCTACCGCGAGGTCTACCGCGAGCGCCGGGACGCGCTGCTCGACGCGATGGCCGACCTGATGCCCGAGGGCACCACCTGGACCACACCGCGTGGTGGGCTGTTCGTCTGGGCGACGCTGCCCGACGGCCTCGACTCCAAGGCGATGATGCCGCGTGCGGTGGCCGCCCGCGTCGCCTACGTGCCGGGGACCGGCTTCTACGCCGACGGCACCGGCGCCGGGAACATGCGGCTCAACTTCTCCTTCCCGTCGCCGGAGCGGATCCGCGAGGGCGTCCGCCGGCTGGCCGGGGTGATGGAGCAGGAGATCGCCATGCGCAAGGTCTTCGGCGCGGTCGGCGGTGCCGGACCCCGCCGTCGCCAGGGCGGCTCGGACGCGCCCGGTCCCGACTTGGCATGATGCCCGCATGTCCGACAGCCCTGCCGCACCGCCTTCCGTGACCGGATCCGCCGTCGACGAGCTGCACGTGCTCGTGCTCGCCGGTGGCCTCTCCTACGAGCGGGACGTCTCGCTGCGGTCGGGCCGCCGGGTCCTCGACGCGCTGCGCGCGGTCGGCGTACAGGCGGAACTGCGCGACGCCGACGTGGCGTTGCTGCCCGCCCTGACCGCCGACCCGCCGGACGCGGTGGTGATCGCCCTGCACGGCGCCACCGGCGAGGACGGCTCGCTGCGCGGCGTACTCGACCTCTGGGACGTGCCCTACGTCGGCTGTGACGCCCGGTCCTCCCGGCTCGCCTGGGACAAGCCGTCGGCGAAGGCGGTGCTGCGCGAGGCGGGCATCCCCACGCCCGACTGGGTGGCGCTGCCGCACGACCGCTTCTCCGAACTGGGGGCGGTCGCCGTCCTGGACCGGATCGTGGACCGCCTCGGGCTGCCGTTGATGGTCAAGCCGGCGCAGGGCGGTTCCGGACTGGGCGCCGCCGTGGTCCGGGAGGCGGCGTCGCTGCCGGCCGCGATGGTCGGCTGTTTCGCGTACGACCAGACCGCGCTCGTGGAGCGCTACGTACCCGGGATGGACGTGGCAGTCTCCGTGCTCGACCTCGGCAAGGGCCCGCAGGCCCTACCCCCGGTCGAGATCGTGCCGCGCAACGGCGTCTACGACTACGCGGCCCGCTACACCGCCGGCCGCACCACCTGGCACGCGCCCGCCCGTCTCGACGCCGCGACGACCGCCCGGGTGACCGAGGTGGCGCTCGCCGCGCACACCGCGCTCGGCCTGCGCGACGTGTCCCGGGTCGACCTGATCGTCGACGCCGAGGGCCAGCCGCACGTGCTGGAAGTAAACGTCTCCCCGGGCATGACCGAGACGTCGCTGCTGCCGCTGGCGATCCAGGCGGCCGGGCTGGACTTCGGCCGGGTGCTCGGCACGCTCGTGACCCGGGCCGCCGCCCGCCATAGCTGAGGTCAGCCCTCCTGGGTACGCGCCGCCCGCGGCTCGTCGTCGTCCTCGGCCTCGGTCGCGTTAGCGGCGTCTTCAATCTCCTCCCACTCCTCCTGCTCCTCGGCCGCTTCGGGCCCGCCCTCGGGTTCCGGGTCTTCGGCCGACGGGCCCGCGGAGGGGCCTGAGACGTCCTGTGCCGCCTCGGACTCCGGGATCTCGTCCGCAGCCTCGATCACGGATGCGGGCTCGTCCTCGGGCTCCTCAGCGGCGTCCGCGGACTCGACCGGGGAGAAGCTCGACGGGGCCTGCCACTGGATGCGCGGCGGCTCGGCGAGCGGCCGGCCACCGAACTCGGCCAGCCACGCGGCGACCATGGCCAGATTCTCCCGCCACTTGCTCTCGGAGATCGGGGGCAGGATCGAGTCCCACAGCGACAGGAACGTGCCCCGCAACTGCAGTCGCCCGTACGGCCGGGCCAGGAACCACAGGTGCAGATGCGCGGAGCCGTCGCCCCACCGGTTCACGTGGACTCGGGCCACACCGTCGAGCGACCGGATGGCCCGCTCCAGGCGCACGGTCATCACGCCCAGCTCGGCGGCGAGCAGATTCGGCAGGTCGCCCAGATCCAGGTGGGAGCGGGACTCCAGGATCAGGACCATCGGCAGCCCGGTAGGCCGGTCCATGGCGCGGACCCGCCACCGCTCACCGACCCAGATGTACGCCTCGTCGGGCGCATTGCAGGCGGTGCACTCCCGATCCGCCTCACCACGGCGGGGAGGTTCGGACGGTACGGGCTCGTCGAGCTGCTTGACGCGAAGATCGCCCTCGAAGGGAAAGGACGGCCACTGGGTGAAGTCTGGAACTGAGGGAGGGGTGTCCGGCACGACGCTGACCCTAACCGAGTTGGCGACGCCTGTCCCTACCCGTTTCACTGGCCGCGCACAGGTTGTCCACCAGGTTGTCCACAGGGTGCCGAGATCACCAGTACGGTGCGTCATCCACTGCTCAGCAAGGGTTTCCGCGCTTTGTTTCACGTGAAACGAGACGAGCCTGTGGACAACTGCTGTGGATAACCGGAGGGCGTGTGGATCCGTTCTTCCAACGATCCGGGCGCTCGATCCGTACCGGGTTCGAGGGCGCATCTTCGCGGTCGGTTTCACGTGAAACGGCTGGGCGGTCGGGCCGCCCCGGTCAGTCGCACCGCGCCGGTCTTCGGTGATCCTGGTGCCGACGGTCTTCCTGGGGTCGGCTGTGCCGTCGGCGCGCTTGGGTCGCTGACTCGGGCCGGGCACCTAGCGGCTCCGGCGGCTCCGGCGGCTCCGGCGGCTCCGGCGGCTCCGGCGGCTCCGGCGGCTCCGGCGGCTCCGGCGGCTCCGGCGGCTCCGGCGGCTCCGGCGGCTCCGGCGGCTCCGGCGGCTCCGGCGGCTCCGGCGGCTCCGGCGGCTCCGGCGGCTCCGGCGGCTCCGGCGGCTCCGGCGAGCATCCCCGCGTTGGGCTCGCCGTACAAGGGGACGACGCGGCGCTCGTCCTCATCCGGCGCGCGGGGCGGGTGCGGACGTTGGCGACCCGTCGGGTGGGCGGGAGATCCGAGGAAGCGATCTCCTAGGCGGCCTGGCTCTGGTCCAAGCCACCGACACTGGCCATAGGGCGTGAGTGGAACGGCATGGGTGTCTCCGAGGCGTTTTGACACCCATGGTGTTCCACCCGGCTTCAGCACCGCTCCACGGGACGGCCGCGTGGGCGGCGAGCGCACAGCGACGGCGACAGCGACAGCGACAGCGACAGCGACGCATCCAACGATGGCGGTCGGCCCGTCTCCGAGAATTCGGCCACGCGGGCCAGCGCTCGACACGAGGGCGTCACCGCCGGCCGGACCGAGCCTTCCACTGCTCGACGGGCACCCCGTTTCACGTGAAACGCCGCCGCCCTATCGCCGCAAGCCTCGACCGTTCACCCGGCCTTCCAAGACGGGCAGGATTCCCGCAAGCGCAAGCCCCTCCCCGCGTCGCCGCCACTCAGCCGGCATCTTCTGGCGCTCGCTCGCCCCGTGTGGACGCCGTGAAGCCGCCAATCTTGGCCAACTGCCCGGCTGTGTGGCGGCTCCCTCCTTGACGGCGTCCCACGCCGACGTCGTTCAGACCGACCACTCCTCTGCCCGCCGAAGCGCACCGTCAGCACGCGGCGAGCGAGGCATCCAACGACGCTCGATCGTCAAGGACGCCAAACTCGACGGGACACGCAGTCCGACGTCGACGGTGACCAAACAGGTTGGCACGGAGTCATGGACCCCGACCCGCCGTCGGCGGTGAAGTCCCCACGGACACCGGCCACCGAGTCGCGTAGGGCGCGAGCGCGGTCGGCTACCCGGGCACCCCGGAGACCCGACAACAGCCCACCCGTCAATCGCGGCGGCCAGCATCGCGACGGGGGGAGCAGAACGACCGACTCTGAGTTCCGCCCGCCGCCTCAACCCGCCCGGCCACCCGCCGTCCTCGTTTCACGTGAAACGCGGACGGGCAACCGACGGCGGTCCCGGAACCGCCACACCCTCAGCGCGAATCGCGGAAGCCGGATCGCCCCGGACAACGTCCTGGAGAAACGAACCGGCCGCACCCCCTCGCGGGCGGTGCGGCCGGTCGTACAAGCCCTCGCGGCTACGCCTCGGGCCGCTCCTCCTCGCCCACGCCGATGATCCCGACGATCCGCTCCAGGTCGTCAACGGTGGCGAACTCGATCGTGATCTTCCCCTTGCTCCGGCCGATGTCGACCTTCACGCGGGTGTCGAACCGGTCCGAGAGCCGGTCCGCGAGATCGGTGAGCGCCGGGGCGTGCGGCTTCGGCCGGCGCTTCGCGGCAGCCGTCTTCGCCGGTTCCTCGGCGAGCGCCAGGTGCACGAGTTCCTCGGCGCCGCGTACCGAGATGCCTTCGGCGACGATCCGCTTGGCGAGCTGCTCCTGAGCCTCGGCGTCGTCGAGGCTGAGCAGTGCCCGGGCGTGGCCGGCGGAGAGCACCCCGGCGGCGACCCGGCGCTGCACCGCCGCCGGCAGGTTCATCAGCCGGATGGTGTTGGAGATCTGCGGGCGGCTGCGGCCGATCCGCCGGGCCAGCTCTTCGTGCGTGGCGCCGAACTCCTCCAGCAGCTGCTGGTAGGCGGCCGCCTCTTCCAGCGGGTTCAGGTTGGCGCGGTGGATGTTCTCCAGCAGCGCGTCCCGGAGCATCGCGTCGTCCTTGGTGTCCCGGACGATCGCGGGGATGGTTTCCCGGCCGACCGCCTGGGCGGCGCGCCAGCGCCGCTCACCCATGACGAGTTCGTACTTCTCGGTGTCGAGCTGGCGGACCACGATCGGCTGGAGGAAGCCGACCTCCTGGATCGAGGTCTTCAGCTCCTCCAGCGCCTCCTCGTCGAAGACGTGCCGGGGCTGCTTCGGGTTCGGCACGATGGCGTCGACCGGGATCTCGGCGAAGCGGGCGCCGGGCACCGGGCTCAGGTGCGACTCGGGCTCGGCAGCCGGAGGCGGGACGCTCCCCACCGCGCCGGTGATCGCGGCCGTCGCACCGGCTACGGGAGCCGACGTCGGGCCCACCGCCGCCTGCGACTCCGGCTCGGTGGACGCCGGGTCGGCACCCGGTGCCGGTCCGGTGGGGATGAGGGCGCCGAGCCCTCGGCCCAGCCCGCCGCGGGGACGGTTCTTCATGTGACGCCTCCCAGCGACATTTCCGCACTACGCATTCCGGCTCACCGGCTCCTTGACGCCTCGCTCCGCGATTTCCTGGGCGGCCTCGAAGTAACTCGTGGCTCCCCGCGAACCGGGATCGTAGGTCATCACCGACTGGCCGTAGCTCGGTGCCTCGGAGACACGCACGTTGCGCGGGATGACGGCCTGGAGCACCTTGTCGCCGAAGTGGTTCCGGACGTCCTGCTCCACCGCGTCCGCCAGCCGGGTACGCCTGTCGTACATGGTGAGCAGGATGGTGGAGACCTCGAGCTTCGGGTTGAGGTGCTGGCGTACCAGGTTGATGTTGTTGATCAACTGGTTGAGCCCTTCCAGCGCGTAGTACTCGCACTGGATCGGGATCAGCACCTCCTGCGCGGCGACGAGCGCGTTGACTGTGAGCAGGCCGAGGGACGGCGGGCAGTCTATGAAGACGTAGTCGAAGTGCCCCGGGTACGCGGCGATGGCCCGCGCCAGCCGGGACTCCCGGGCCACGACCGAGACCAGCTCGATCTCGGCGCCGGCCAGGTCGATCGTGGCCGGTACGCACCACAGGTTGGGGATGCCCTCGACGGCCTGCGCCACCTCTTCGAGCGGCACGCTGTCGATCAGGCAGTCGTAGACGTCGGGCACGCCGGTGTGGTGCGGGACGTTCAGACCGGTGGAGGCGTTGCCCTGGGGATCAAGGTCGACCACGAGCACCCGGTTGCCGTGCAGCGCGAGCGCCACGGCCAGGTTCACGGTGGTGGTCGTCTTACCCACGCCGCCCTTCTGGTTGGCGACGCACATCACCCGGGTCCGGTCCGGGCGGGGCATGGTGACCTCGCCACTGGGATTCAGGATCTGCACGGCGCGCATCGCCTCCATAGCCAACGGTGGATCATCCTCTTCGCGCGTCGGGGTTTCACGTGAAACGTACGTGCTGGCGTCTACCTCGTCGCCGTACCCGCTCGCCTGTGGCGTGTCGGACGGCGCCACGGTGACCTCGGTAGCGGCCTGGTGCGGCACGGCCGAGACGGGCGGCTGGGGTTCGAAGCGAGCGGGCACCGCGACGTTCGCCCGCACCGTCGGCGGTCGTGGCGTCGGGGCGTTCGCCGGGCCGTCGGCCGGGTCGAGCGGGTCACGAGCGGGCGGGACGTTCGCCGGGGCGGACGACACCGGCCGCACGGCGCCGGCGGGCGGCGTCTCCCGCCGCTGAGGCGGCGGCTCGGCCGGCTGGTACGAGGCGGACGGATCGCGGGCTTCGTTCACCGTCCACTCCCGGAAGTTGGTTTCACGTGAAACGGGGCCGGGGGAGTTCCCTCCGGACCCGGTCAACCGTGGATCGTCGTACCTGCCGTCGTCATGCACCTGTCATCCCTACCCGCTCCGGATGGTCGGTCCGCACCCGTCGAATCGAGTCCGCGCCTCGCCCGGCGTGGTCGGCTCGGCGGGAACCGTCGGGTTCGGGTGCCGCCCGGCACCGCCGTTCCACACTATCGACGCGCGGTCAGCCTACGGCCGACGGGCGTAGTGGGTCCATGTCGGGTTGCGATCGATCACGTCACGCCCACCCGGTCCAACGACCGGGCGGGCGTCCGGACAGCCGTTTCGGTCAGCGGTCGCCACGACGGCGGCCGCCACGCGACCGCTTCGGCTTCTTGGGCCGGCGCGGGTTCACCACGCGCTCCCGGACCACCTCGATCACCGTTGCCGGGGACTCGACAGTCCCCTCGCCGCAACGGTGCAGCTCCGGCGTACCGCCACCGAGGCGTACCACCGCTTCGGTGTGCTCGGCGATCTCCTCGGCCGCCGAGGCGCCCTTGAGCGCCACCAGGCGGCCGCCGGAGACCAGCAGCGGCAGGCACCAGCCGGCGAGCCGGTCCAGCGGCGCCACCGCGCGGGCGGTCACGATGTCGGCGGACAGCGGTTCCCGGTCCCGCGACCCGGCCGCCGCCTCCTCGGCCCGCCCGCGGAAGACGCGGACGTCCCGGGTCAGGCCGAGGCGTTGCACCGCCTCGATCAGGAAGGAGGTGCGCCGCGCGAGCGGCTCCACGAGCGTCACCGTGAGATCGGGACGCGCGATCGCCAGGACCAGGCCGGGCAGCCCGGCGCCGGAGCCGACGTCGATCACGCTCACCCCCTCCGGGATCCGCTCGGCCACCACCGCGCAGTTGAGCAGGTGCCGGTCCCAGAGCCGCGGCGTCTCGCGCGGGCCGATCAGGCCGCGCACCACGCCGTCGGTGGCAAGCAGTTCCGCGTACGCGGCGGCGAGGTCGAGCCGGTCGCCGAAGAGCGCGCGGGCCGCCTCCGCCAGTTCGGGCGGCAGCGTCGCGGACGCCGGGTCGGGGGCGTCCGGCGACTCCGCATCGTCCACAGGGGACGGTGCAACCTCCGCCGGCTCCGCGAACACCGGGTCGGCCGGCGCCGCCGGGCCGCTCGGCGTCACGTCCGCCGGCGGCTCACCGGAGAAGGCGGGCGTCACGTCCGCGGCCGGGGCGGCGGGCTCGATCCCGGCCACCACCGCCGGCTCGGCCGAGAAGGCGGGCTCGCCCGGGTCGGTCGGAGCCGTTCCCGGATACGCCGGGTCGGCCGGCCCGTCGTCGTCGGAGAAGACCGGGTCGACTGTGGGCTCGGCGCGCACAGCCGACGGCCCGGGCGGCGTACCACCCGGGCCGGCCACGGCGCCTGCCGTCGTCTCGTCGGAGATCACGGACCTCAGTCCGTCACCGGACGCACGACGATGCGGCGGTTGGGCTCGACGCCCTCGGACTCGCTCTCCACGCCGCTCATCGCGTTCACCACGTCGTGCACGCACTTGCGCTCGAACGCGGACATCGGCTCCAGACGCACCGCCTCACCGTGCTCCTTGACCTTCTCGACCGCGTTCTTCGCCACGGCGGCCAGTTCCTTGCGGCGGGCGGCCCGGTAGCCGCCGACGTCCAGCAGCAGGCGGCTCGGCGTGCCGGTCTGCCGGAACACGGCCAGCCGGGCCAGCTCCTGGAGCGCCTCCAGGGTCGCGCCGCGCTGGCCGACCAGGTTCTGCAGCCGTCCGCCGACCACCTCGACGACCGGCCGGCCGCCGGAGACCAGCTCGTCGATGTCGCCGTCGTAGTCGAGGATGTCCAGCAGGCCCTCGACGTAGTCGGCGGCGATCTCACTCTGCCGGAACAGGTCGCTGTCGGCCGGGGCCTTCTTCTCCCGGGACTCGCCCGAGGCGTCCTCGGTCTCGGTGGCGGCGGTAACGGGGGTCTCCTCGTCCAGGGACTGGTCGGCGCTGGGGATGCTGGTCTCGGTCACGGGTCTCATCTCCGTACTCGCTCGGCCGGACCGTTCGGGGGTCCGCTGGTCTCCCGGGGCCGGCGGGAGGTTCGCCGTTGCCCTCGGGCACGTCTGTACGGGCCAGTTTCGCCCGCGGCCGCGCTTCGCGCGGCGATTCCGGCCCGGCGCCGACTCCTCGGAGGGCAGCACGTGGCCGGAACGGGCCACCGCCGGTGTCGCGGCGGTGGCCCGGTGAAACTCAGCCCTGTCGCTTGGCGGGCCGGCTGCCGCCCTTCTTCGGGTTGACCGGCTTGGCGCCCGGCTTCGGGCCGGCCACCTTCGGCGCCGCGGCCGGGGCCTTCGCCGCCGGCTGGGCCGCCTTGCGGCCGAACAGGCCACCGGTCTTGGCCGGCTGCACCGGGCTCTTGCCGCCGGTGCTCTTGGCGGCGGTGGCGCTCTTGGCCGTGGGCGGCGGCGGGAACTTCCGCAGCACCCACTGCTGCTGGCCGAGCGTGAAGAGGTTGTTGGTGACCCAGTAGATGATCACACCGATGGGGAAGATCGCGCCCGAGATCAGCAGGGACAGCGGGATGCCGTAGAGCATCAGGCGCTGCACCATTCGCTGCTGCGGGTCCTCGGCCCACCCGGTCTTGAGGATCATCTGACGGCTGGTCAGGTAGGTGGTGGCGATCATGATGATCACCAGGATGCCGGCGACGACCTTGACGGTGCCGGTGCTCGCGCCCAGCCGGCTGAGCTCCTCGGCGGTGGAGCCGAACTTGCCGGAGATCGGCGCGGTGAAGAGCGTCGCGTTCGAGGCGCTGTTGAACTGGTCGACAGTCCAGCCGTACAGGGTCTTGCCCTGGTTGTCCGGGCTGAGGCGGCGCAGCGTGTGGAACAGGCCCAGGAAGACCGGGATCTGGAGGAACATCGGAAGGCAGCCCATGAGCGGGTTGGCCTTTTCCTTCCGGTAGAGCTCCATCATTTCTTTCTGGAGCGTCTCCCGGTCACCCTTGTGCTTCTCCTGGAGCTCCTTCACCTTCGGCTGGAGCGCCTGCATGGCACGCTGCGACTTGATCTGCTTGACGAAGACCGGGAACAGGATCACCCGGACCGTCACCACCAGGAAGATGATGGCGAGGATCCAGGCCCAGTTCGTACCGATCACGGCCCCGACCGGAACTCCGATGGCGTCCCAGGCCGAGTGCCAGGTCAGCAGGATCCACGAGATCGCGTAGTAGATCCAGTCGAGACTAAACACTCAGGCTCCAGTCACGTCGGCACGGCGGCGGTCGCCCGGCTCCGGAACCGGGTCGTGTCCACCTGGGTGGAAGGGATGGCAGCGCGACAGCCGACGGACCGTCAGCCAGGCGCCCCGCAGCGCACCGTACCGGGACACCGCCTCCACGGCGTAGGCACTGCACGACGGGTAGAACCGGCAGCGGGCCGGCAGTGCCGGACTTATCCACCGACGGTACGCGATGATAGGCGCCAGCAGCATGCGGGCACCGGTTGTGGGCGACGAAGTCGCGGTCGGGCCGGTCACCGCGACCGCCGTCCCCTGGGGGACCGCGCGGCGGCGACAGCGGCGTCGAGGTCGGCCCCGAGCCGGGTGTACGTCGCGTCGGCGGCTGCCGGCAGCGCGCGTACCACGAGGGTCGTGCCGGCGGGCAGCTCGGCCAGCCGCTCGCGGACCAGGTGCCGGAGCCGCCGGCGGACCTTGTTCCGGACCACCGCGCCGCCGACGGCCTTGGACACGACGAAGCCGGCGCGGCGTGGTGCGGAGGTCTCCGCACCGCTGGTCCGCGCCGGCTCCGGCGAAGGTGTCGCGGTGGTGCCGATCGGCTCGGGGGTGGTCAGGTGGACCACGACGGCGCCACGGCCGACGCGTCGGCCACCGCGAACCGCTGCGGCGAAGTCGCTACTGCGCCGCAGTCGTTGCGCGGCGGCCAGCACGACTGCCCACGTCCCCGGACCGGACCTGTCGGCCTCAGGCCGACAGGCGGGCGCGGCCCTTGGAACGACGGGTAGCGATGATGGCGCGGCCGGCACGGGTGCGCATGCGCAGCCGGAAGCCGTGGGTCTTCGCGCGCCGGCGGTTGTTCGGCTGGTAGGTGCGCTTGCTCACGTCAGGCTCTCCGTTGTCGTACGCCCCGCGCGGCGGATCGCCCGGGGTCGTGTGCTGGTCCAGGCCACCTTGTCGGTGACCTCCGATCGGCGCTGCCGTGACGCGCTCCCCGGCGATGCGGGGTGACAGCCACGGACAGCAAGCATCAATCACCCTAGCAGAGGGCGAGAGAGCAGCCGCTCCAGCCTACGCAGGGGCGCAATGACCGTCAAACGTCACACTCCCGCGTCCGACCTGCGTCGGAACCCCGACCGAAGGGGCGGTTTTCACTGATGTTGCCAAGGTCGTCAGGGTGTCGCCGGTTGATGGCGTGGGGTCCGCGCTGTTAGCGTGCCCGATTGCGGTCGACGTCGGGGGTCCGGGGTTTGTCGCCGATCGGCAAGACCGGACACGCTGTTGAATCGTTCGGCACGGTGAACCCGCTTCAGCGCCTCCGCGAATCGAGGGGGGCAGGTCCGACCCGCGTCCGGTGGGCGGTCACAATCGGTCGGTACACAGGCTGTGGATAACTTGTGGATGACGACCGGTCAGCCGTCCGGGCGGGCGTGAGGAGCAGGCGAGGGGGTGGCACGACGGTGACCGGAGCGACCGACCTGGCCGCGGTGTGGACGGCGACCACCGACGAACTCGCCGACGAGATCATCTCCGCGCAGCAACGGGCGTACCTCCGGCTCACCCGGCTGCGGGCGATCGTCGAGGACACCGCGTTGCTCTCGGTGCCGGACGCCTTCACCCGGGACGTGATCGAGTCGCGGCTGCGCCCGGCCATCACCGAGGCGCTGAGCCGCCGGCTCGGACGGCCGATACAGGTGGCCGTCACCGTACGGGTCGCCGAGGACCCCGGAGCACGCCCGGCCGGCACCGTCTACCGCAGCAGCCCGGAACCGCTCCCCGAGCACGACGGCGCGGCCCCGCTGCCCGGCTTCGACCAGCCCGCTGCCGCCCCGTCCTACCCGTCGCCCCGCCCGGAGCTCGGCTACGCCGACTCACGCCCCGAGCCCGGCTACGCCGAGTCCGGATACGCCGATCCCCGCACGGAACAGCAGCCGGACGAGCCGGCGCCGCGGCAGCGGACCGCGGACGGCGGCCGTCCCCATCTGATCCCGTCCGGGCGGGACGCGCAGGACACCCTCTTCAGCGCCGCGTTCGCCGAGCCGCTGCGCGCCGCGCCCGAGCGCCGCGCCTTCGACGAGCGCCGAGGCGAGCCCTCCGCCCCCGACTCCGGGGGGTACGAGCCCCGCTACCGGGAGAGCCTGGGCCCGGCCGATCCCGCGCCGATGCGCGGCCTGCCCCGCGACGGCGCCACGGACAGCGGCCCCGGTCGTGGTGGCCCCGGCCGCGGCGGCGCCGACCACCACCGTCCGGGTGGCGGCGGCCAGGCCGACCGCAGGCTCCCCGGCGGTACGGAGAGCGGCGGCAACCGGCTCAACCCGAAGTACATGTTCGAGACGTTCGTCATCGGCTCGTCCAACCGGTTCGCGCACGCGGCGAGCGTGGCGGTGGCCGAGTCGCCGGCCAAGGCGTACAACCCGCTGTTCATCTACGGCAGCTCGGGGCTGGGCAAGACCCACCTGCTGCACGCCATCGGGCACTACGCGACGACGCTCGGCAACGCGCGCTCGGTCCGGTACGTCTCGACCGAGGAGTTCACGAACGACTTCATCAACTCGCTGCGCGACGACAAGACGAGCGCGTTCCAGCGCCGCTACCGGGACGTGGACATCCTCCTGATCGACGACATCCAGTTCCTGGAGAACCGGGAACGGACGCAGGAGGAGTTCTTCCACACCTTCAACACGCTGCACAACGCCAACAAGCAGATCGTCATCACGTCCGACCGCTCGCCGAAGCAGCTCGCGACGCTGGAGGACCGGCTGCGTACGCGCTTCGAGTGGGGCCTGCTCGCCGACATCCAGCCGCCGGACCTGGAGACGCGGATCGCGATCCTGCAGAAGAAGGCCGCCCAGGAGCGGCTCTTCGCGCCGCCGGACGTGCTGGAGTTCATCGCCTCGCGGGTGTCGAACTCGATCCGCGAACTGGAGGGGGCGCTGATCCGGGTCACCGCCTTCGCCAGCCTCACCCGTTCCTCGGTCGAGCTGTCACTGGCCGAGGAGGTGCTGCGGGACTTCATCCCGGACGGTGCCGGACCGGAGATCACCGCGGACCAGATCATGGTGTCCACGGCCGACTACTTCGGGGTGAGCCTGGAGGACCTGCGCGGCCACTCCCGGTCCCGGGTGCTCGTCAACGCCCGCCAGGTGGCCATGTACCTGTGCCGGGAGCTGACCGACCTGTCGCTGCCCCGCATCGGCCAGGCGTTCGGCGGACGGGACCACACCACTGTGATGCACGCGGACCGCAAGATCCGCCAGCAGATGGCGGAACGGCGTTCGCTCTACAACCAGATCGCCGAGCTGACCAACCGCATCAAACAGAACACCTGACCCCCGCTCCCGCGCTGCCCCTTCCGCCTCCTCCCCGCCGCTCCGACGGCTCCGGGCGGTGATCAAGGAGTTTGTGTCGGGGAGACGCGTCATTCCTGCCCCAAACTCCTTGGTCAACAAAGAGGGTGGCGGCCGCGGACGTCGCCGGCTCGGCCTGGGTGGTGTCCCGCTGGAGCGCCTCTCCACGATCGACGCCCTGTCGCCGTGTGCGCTCGGTCGCTTCGCCCGCCTTCTGCGCGGGAGTCGGCCGACCCGATCGCATCGCACCGCCGCGCCCTTCGGCCAGCCTCTGCGAGCGGACTCCCCGCAGATATTGGAAGCTTGGCGCCCCCATAGGGGCCCTTTCCCACCAAGATCTCGTCGGAGCTGAGTGTCGAATCCCACCCTGGCCTGTATCACGGCCACGGCCGGCACTCCCTAAGGACCGGCAGCAGCCGCAACCCTCCCCGTCGATCATGAGGTTAGCGGCGGCAAAACGGACACCAACTGCCGCCAACTTCATGGTCAACACGAGCGGAGCGGGAGCCGGACGGGACAGGAGACGGGTGGGCGGGCCGGCAGCAGGGGGAAGGCGGCGTGATCTCGGCGACCGCTAAGACGGCCGGCGGACCGGAGGCGGCGGGTGGTAACTAGCCGACAGCGGCGAACGTTGACCCTCGACCCGGTGGAGGGCCCATGATCGGTGCTGTGTTCGTCCACAACTCGTACCCGTTGTCCACAGCCCCTGTGTCACAGGCGGTGGACAAACACCGTCTGCACCCGGCCGGTTACCCACAGACTGTGGACAACTCCTGGGGACGACGCTGTGGACGCCTGGGGATGACGATCACGTTGTCCCCAGAAAGCGGCCGGCCTGTGGGCGGGCTGTTGAAGGTTCTGGGGATGACGGCGTGCGACTCCGTCGGCGCTGTCCACAGCACTGGGGAGAAAACCGGTGGATTAGCGGTGGACAACCGGTGGACAGCGGTGGAAAACCCGGCGGCCGGCGAGGGCTGTGGACCGGGACACGAGTTGTACCCCTGGTTCTCCACAGCGAAACCACCGGTGGATAACGTGTCTGACCTGCGCCTACGCGAGTTCTCCACAGTTTGCACAGGTGCGATGAAGACGATGAGTTATCTCTTCTAAACAACAAAAACCAATCATCACCGTTGGACTTCCTGTGGATCGGGCCGGAGCGCTGCCGTCGGCAGTCACCCCGGCACCTGGATCCACGGGGTCGGGCGCACAGCCGATGCCCTCGCGCCCTAAGGTGCGATGGGTACCCGCACGGTCGGGCGGGACGGGTGGCAGCGGTCGGCATGAGAGAGTTGTCGCTGACGTCGACGCGGAGGCATTGATGAAGTTCCGAGTGGAGCGCGACGCGCTCGCCGAGGCGGTCGCGTGGACCGCCAAGAGCCTGCCCAACCGGCCCTCCGTACCGGTGCTGGCCGGGGTAATGCTCCGGGTGACCGACGGCAACCTGCAGGTCTCCGGCTTCGACTACGAGGTCTCCAGCCAGGTGACCGTCGAGGTGCAGGGCGACGCGGACGGCGCCGCCCTGGTCTCCGGCCGCCTGCTCGCCGAAATCACCAAGGCCCTGCCGGCCAAGCCGGTCGACATCGCCGCCGTCGGCGCCCACCTCGAACTGGTCTGCGGCAGCGCCCGCTTCACGCTGCCCACCATGCCGGTGGAGGACTACCCGACGCTGCCGGAGATGCCGGAGAGCGCGGGCACCGTCGACGCCGCCGCCTTCGCCGCCGCAGTGGCCCAGGTGGCGGTGGCCGCCGGGCGCGACGAGACGCTGCCGATGATGACCGGTGTACGCCTCGAGCTGACCGGCAGCACGATGGCCATGCTGGCGACCGACCGCTACCGCCTCGCGCTGCGCGAGATGGAGTGGAACCCGGACGACCCGGAGATCAGCCTCAACGCGCTGGTGCCGGCCCGTACGCTGCACGACACCGCCAAGGCGCTCGGCCCGCTCGGCGGCCACGTCACCATGGCGCTCTCCTCCGGCGGCGCCGGCGAGGGCATGATCGGCTTCTCCGGCGGCACCCGCCGGACCACCAGCCGCCTGCTCGACGGCGCCAACTACCCGCCGGTGCGCTCGCTGTTCCCGGCCGACCACAACGCCGAGGCCCGCGTTGCCGTCGCCACGCTCATCGAGGTGGTCAAGCGCGTCGCTCTCGTCGCCGAGCGCACCACCCCCGTCCTGCTCAGCTTCAGCGCCGACGGCCTCGTGGTGGAGGCGGGCGGCACCGAGGAGGCCCGGGCCAGCGAGGCCATGGAGGCCACCTTCACCGGTGAGCCGCTCACGATCGGTTTCAACCCGCAGTACCTCATCGACGGCCTGGCAAACCTGGGCGCCCAGCACGCCCTGCTCCGGTTCGTCGACGCGTTCAAGCCCGCGGTCATTTCCCCGGCCGGCGAGGATGGCGAGGTCATCCCGGGGTACCGGTACCTCATCATGCCGATCCGCGTGTCCCGCTGATCGCAGGCAGCACGACCCTGACGTACGGAGGTAGGAGCAGATGCAGCTCGGGCTGGTAGGACTCGGCCGGATGGGCGGCAACATGCGGGAGCGGCTGCGCGCTGCCGGGCACGAGGTGGTCGGCTTCGACCACAACCCGGGGATCAGCGACGTCGCGAGCCTTGCCGAGCTGGCCGAGAAGCTCCAGTCGCCCCGTGCGGTGTGGGTCATGGTTCCCGCCGGCGTCACCGACGCCACCATCGACGAGCTCGCCGGTGTGCTCGGCGAGGGCGACATCATCATCGACGGCGGCAACTCCCGGTTCAGCGACGACGCCCCGCGCGCCGAGCGGCTCAACGAGCAGGGCATCGGCTACATCGACGTCGGCGTCTCCGGCGGCGTCTGGGGCCGGCAGAACGGGTACGGGCTGATGGTCGGCGGCGCGCAGGAGCACGTCGAGCGCCTGATGCCGATCTTCGAGGCGCTCAAGCCCGAGGGCGACTTCGGTTTCGTGCACGCCGGCCCGGTCGGCGCCGGCCACTACGCCAAGATGGTGCACAACGGCATCGAGTACGGCCTGATGCACGCCTACGCCGAGGGCTACGAGCTGCTGACCGC
This sequence comes from Micromonospora sp. LA-10, assembly GCF_051853095.1. Classification (NCBI taxonomy): domain Bacteria; kingdom Bacillati; phylum Actinomycetota; class Actinomycetes; order Micromonosporales; family Micromonosporaceae; genus Micromonospora; species Micromonospora sp. LA-10. The sequence continues at coordinate 3,652,019 of NZ_CP195710.1, read as the reverse complement.
CTCCGAGCTGGTCACCAACGTCCCCGGCGTGTTCAAGTCGTGGCGCGAGGGCACGGTGGTCCGGTCCTGGCTGCTCGACCTGCTGGACCGGGCGCTGGACGAGGACCCGGAGCTGGCCGAGCTGAGCGGCTACACCGAGGACACCGGCGAGGGCCGCTGGACCGTCGACGAGGCGGTCCGGCTCGCCGTGCCGCTCAACGTCATCACGGCGTCGCTGTTCGCCCGGTTCGCCTCCCGGCAGGACGACTCGCCCGCCATGAAGGCCGTCGCCGCGCTGCGCCAGCAGTTCGGCGGCCACGCCGTCCACAAGCGCTGACCGGTATCCACAGCCTGTGTACGTCCGCCGGCTCGAACTGGTCGACTTCCGCTCGTACGAGCGCGTCGGCGTCGACCTGGAGCCGGGTGCGAACGTGCTCGTCGGCGCCAACGGCGTCGGCAAGACGAACCTGGTCGAGGCGCTCGGCTACGTGGCGACCCTGGACTCGCACCGGGTCGCCACCGACGCCCCGCTGGTCCGGATGGGCGCCACCTCGGCGGTGATTCGCTGCGCCGTGGTGCACGAGGGCCGGGAACTGCTCGTCGAGCTGGAGATCGTCCCGGGCAAGGCCAACCGGGCCCGTCTCGGCCGGTCCCCGGCCCGGCGCGCCCGGGACGTCCTCGGCGCGCTGCGGCTGGTGCTGTTCGCGCCGGAGGACCTGGAACTGGTCCGCGGCGACCCGTCGGAGCGTCGCCGCTACCTGGATGACCTGCTGGTCACCCGCCAGCCCCGCTACGCCGGCGTACGCGCCGACTACGAGCGGGTGGTGAAGCAACGCAACGCGCTGCTGCGTACCTCGTACCTGGCTCGCAAGACCGGTGGTTCGCGCGGCGGCGACCTGTCGACGCTGGCCGTGTGGGACGCGCATCTGGCCCAGCACGGGGCGGACCTGCTCGCCGGGCGCCTGGAGCTGGTCGCCGCGCTCACCCCGCACGTGGCGAAGGCGTACGACGCGGTGGCCGCCGGTCGCGGCGCCGCGGGCATCGCATACCGGCCCTCGGTCGAGCTGCCCGAGCCCGGCGCCGACCGGACGGCGCTGGCGGAGGCGCTGGCGGCCGCCCTGACCGCGAGCCGCGCCGCCGAGATCGAGCGTGGCACGACGCTCGTCGGCCCGCACCGCGACGACCTGGCGCTGACGCTCGGCCCGCTGCCCGCCAAGGGGTACGCGAGCCACGGCGAGTCGTGGTCCTACGCGCTGGCGTTGCGGCTGGCCGGGTACGACCTGTTGCGCGCTGACGGGATCGAGCCGGTGCTGGTGCTCGACGACGTCTTCGCCGAGCTGGACACCGGCCGGCGGGAACGGCTGGCCGAGCTGGTGGGCGGGGCGAGCCAGCTGCTCGTCACCTGCGCTGTGGACGACGACGTGCCGGCGACTCTGCGCGGCACCCGGTACGTGGTGGGCGACGGGACGGTGCGGCGTGTCGGATGACGAGGTGCAGCTCCCGCCCGCGCGGCTCGGGCCGGGACGCGACGCGCGTACCCCGGGAAAGCCGGCGGACGGTGAGCCGGCCGCGAACCTGCCGGAGGGCACGGCCGGGCCGGAACTGGCCCGGGCGGTGCTGGACGCGGCGAAGGCCCGGCGTCAGGCGGCGGCTCCCCGGCGGCGCGGCGCGGTACGCGGCGACGGCGAGAAGCGGCTGCGCGGCTACTCCGGCCCGGGGCCGGATCCGCGCGACCCGCAGCCGCTCGGCGCGGTGCTGGACAAGCTGGTCAAGGCGCGCGGCTGGCAGCAGCCGGCGGCCGAGGCGACGGTGTTCGGCGCGTGGGAGAAGGTGGTCGGCGCGGAGGTCGCCCAGCACAGCCGCCCGGTGAAGCTGGAGGACGGCGAGCTGACCGTGGAGGCCCGCTCGACGGCGTGGGCGACGCAGTTGCGCCTGCTGGCGGGCTCGCTGTTGAAGCAGATCGCCCACGAGGTCGGTCACAACGTGGTGCGCAAGCTGCACATCCACGGCCCGGCGGCGCCGTCGTGGTCGCGCGGCCCCCGGCGGGTACGCGGGCGCGGGCCCCGCGACACCTACGGCTGACCGTCGCCGCCCGAGCGCTGGGCCTCCCGCCGGGCGCGCTTGAGCTCGCGCTGTTCGCGGCTCCACTGCTTGCGGCGTTCCAGGTCCTGCTTCCACGCCTCGCGGGCCAGCCGGGAGCCGCCCTGCACCGCGCCCTGGACCTGGGAGGGGCCGGCGAGGTTGCGGAACACCCAGCCCAACAGGCGGCCGCCCTTGCCGGAGGCGTCGCCCACCTGCTCGTCGTCGCTCATCCGCCGCCCTCTCCCTGCTTGGTGTACAAACAATTGGTACACCAATCGTTGCTACGCTCGCAACGACGACGAGGAGGACGAGGGTGAGCGACCCGTTCGAGGAGGACCCGCTGGCGCTGGAGCAGCAGGTCTGCTTCGCGCTCTCCGTCGCCGCCCGCGGCGTGGTCGCCGTCTACCGCCCGCTGCTGGAACCGATGGGGCTCACACACCCGCAGTACCTGGTCATGCTGGCGCTCTGGCAGCACGCACCGCTGTCGGTCCGGGACCTGAGCCGGCTGCTCCAGCTCGACCCGGGCACGCTGTCGCCGCTGCTCAAGCGCCTGGAGGCGGCCGGCTACGTACGGCGGGAACGGGACGCCGCCGACGAGCGCAGCCTGGCCGTGACGCTCACCGCCGCCGGGCAGGCGCTCCGGGCGCAGGCCGAGCGGATCCCGCCGGCCATCGTGCAGCGGCTCGGCCTGCCCCTGGCCGACCTGCGGCACCTGCACACGGCGCTGACCGAGGTGATCGCGGCCGCCAACCGGGCCGCCACGGCCGACGCGGCACCCGGTCAGGCGCCGGGGCCCGGTCAGGCGTCGGCGTAGACCGCGAAGCCGCGCTCCGCGCAGCGCCGGTAGAAGGCCGCCAGCACGCTCAGCTCGGCGCAGGTGAAGTTCCACTGCGGCGGTTCGCCGCTCTCGTCCCGCAGCCGGTCCAGCCGGCTGTCCAGCCAGCGGAGCTGCTGCTCGGCGAGCCGCCCGTCGCCCAGCAGCGCGCGCAGCACCTCGCTCACCGACTCGAACGTGACCGCCTCGCCGTACGGCCGGTGCCGGGCGACGAACTTCTCCACGCCCTCGGCGATCCAGGAGCAGCCGTCCGGGTCGATCACCGGGTCCTCGTCCTCGGCCGAGTTCTCCGTGGCGTAGAGCACATTTTCCAGCCCGAGGATCAGGTCGACCAGTTCGGTGTACGCGGTCGCCCGTACCGTGCCGGTCTTGGCGATCAGCTCGGCGAGCGCGGCGGTCGGCGCGGAGATCCGGGGCACGTCCACGATCTCGCCGAAGTCCACGAACTCGGCCGGCGCGACCGGGTCGTAGAAGCGGCCGGTCCGCGGCCAGTGCACCGCGACGTTGTCCAGCCCCATCGGGCGTCACCTCTCACCAAGCGTTTTCGGACCATCTCCGACGATCGTCCCGGTTCCGGGTGCAAAAGATCAAGACCGCAACGGCGGCGCCGCAAAAGCTACGGCACGCCGGGCCCGGCCGCGACCCCCGGTCGGGGCACCCGCCGATCACCGGTCGGACGACCCGCACGGCTCGCGGTGGCCGATGGCGCGGCGGTGCCCCGTTGGCGTGTAGGGGGAGTCGCGGGAGGCGCGGTTCGTCCGGCTACGGCATTCTCAGCCGCCTCGGAGAGGGTGCCGAGTGGCGGTTTGGTCGGCTCCGCACAGTAAGATTGGGAGCGAGACGAAAGACCCGAGACGGAGCGACGGGCAGGGGCCTCCGGGCCCTCGATCATAGTCCCGCCTCGGGTCCGAGCCGATCGCGATCCGCGGGCAACCGCGGCGCCCGGCGTACACGATCCGTGCCTGGTGATCCCAGGGGCGGTCCGTGCGCGCCGACGTCGCGTCCTGTCCGCCGAACCCGCGCCCCGCGCCCATGCGCGGCCGGTGCGAGAAAGTGGCCGAGCGTGGCAGCGGAGGACAACAAGAAGTACGGTGCCGAGTCCATCACCGTTCTCGAGGGCCTGGAAGCGGTCCGGAAGCGGCCCGGTATGTACATCGGGTCCACCGGCGAGCGCGGTCTGCACCACCTGGTGTGGGAGGTCGTCGACAACGCGGTGGACGAGGCGCTGGCCGGGTACTGCGACACCATCGACGTGGTGCTGCTGGCCGACGGCGGCGTCCGGGTGACCGACAACGGCCGTGGCTTCCCGGTCGACCTGCACCCCAAGCTGAAGAAGCCGGGTGTCGAGGTCGCCCTGACCGTGCTGCACGCGGGCGGCAAGTTCGACGGCAAGGCGTACGCGGTCTCCGGCGGTCTGCACGGCGTGGGTGTCTCCGTGGTGAACGCGCTCTCCACCAGGATGGCCGTGGAGATCCACAAGGACGGCTTCGTCTGGCGGCAGCGCTACGACCACTCCAAGCCGAGCACGCTGGAGAAGGGTGAGACGACCGACCGGACCGGTTCCGCGGTCTCCTTCTGGCCCGACCCCGACGTGTTCGAGACCGTCGACTTCGACTTCCAGACCATCTACCGCCGCCTCCAGGAGATGGCCTTCCTCACCCGGGGACTCACCATCCACCTGCTCGACGAGCGGGTGCCGGAGGACGAGGACGGCAAGACCCGAGAGGTCACCTTCCACTACGACGGCGGCATCGCCGACTTCGTTCGGCACCTCAACGCCTCGAAGAACCCGATCCACAAGACGGTGGTCGAGTTCGGCGCCGAGGAGACCGGCATGTCGGTCGAGATCGCCATGCAGTGGAACGAGTCGTACGGCGAGTCGGTCTACACGTTCGCCAACAACATCAACACCCACGAGGGCGGCACCCACGAGGAGGGCTTCCGGGCCGCGTTGACGAGCGTCGTCAACCGCTACGGCGCGGAGAAGAAGCTACTCAAGGGCGACGAGCGGCTCTCCGGCGAGGACATCCGCGAGGGTCTGGCCGCGATCATCTCGGTCAAGCTCACCGACCCGCAGTTCGAGGGCCAGACGAAGACCAAGCTGGGCAACACCCCGGTCAAGGGCTTCGTGCAGCGCGTCTGCAACGAGTCGCTGGTCGACTGGTTCGACCGCAACCCGGCCGAGGCGAAGATCATCATCCAGAAGGCCTCCCAGGCGGCCCGGGCCCGCATCGCCGCCCAGCAGGCGCGCAAGCTCGCCCGGCGCAAGTCGCTGCTGGAGTCCGGCTCGATGCCCGGCAAGCTGGCCGACTGCCAGTCCACCGACCCGCGCGAGTCCGAGGTCTTCATCGTCGAGGGCGACTCGGCCGGCGGCTCGGCCAAGCAGGGCCGCGACCCGCGTACGCAGGCGATCCTGCCGATCCGCGGCAAGATCCTCAACGTGGAGAAGGCCCGCATCGACCGGGTGCTGAAGAACAACGAGGTGCAGGCGCTGATCACCGCGCTCGGCACCGGCATTCACGACGACTTCGACATCGAGAAGCTGCGCTATCACAAGATCGTGCTGATGGCCGACGCCGACGTCGACGGCCAGCACATCCAGACGCTGCTGCTCACGCTGCTGTTCCGGTTCATGCGGCCGCTGGTCGAGTTGGGGCACGTCTACCTGGCCGCCCCGCCGCTCTACAAGATCAAGTGGAACAAGAAGGGCGACGACGCCCAGTACGCGTACTCGGACCGGGAGCGCGACGGGCTGATCGCCCTGCGCCAGCAGAAGAAGCCCAACGCCCGCCCGGACGACATCCAGCGGTTCAAGGGTCTCGGTGAGATGAACTACCCGGAGCTGTGGGAGACCACGATGAACCCGGGGACGCGTACGTTGCGGCGGGTCACGCTCGACGACGCCGCAACCGCGGACGAGCTGTTCAGCGTCCTGATGGGTGAGGACGTCGAGGCACGCCGGTCGTTCATCCAGCGCAACGCCAAGGACGTGCGGTTCCTGGACATCTGACGGACGCCGGGCCGGCCGGAGATCCACCGGTCGGCCCGGTGGTCCACAGAGTTATCCACAGCCTGAACGCTTTCCACAGCCGTTATCCACAGCGAGACCACGACTGAAGAGTCTGATAAGGGTTAACAGTGACCGATACTCCCGAGTCCATCCCGAACGAGCCGGAGACCCCGGAGACACTGGCGGCGGTCGTCCAGCACGACCGGATCGAGCCGGTCGGCCTCGAGGTCGAGATGCAGCGCTCGTACCTCGACTACGCGATGAGCGTCATCGTCGGGCGGGCCCTGCCGGACGTCCGGGACGGGCTCAAGCCGGTCCACCGCAAGATCCTCTACGCCATGTTCGACTCCGGCTACCGGCCGGACCGCGGGTACGTGAAGTGCTCCCGCGTCGTCGGTGACGTGATGGGCCAGTTCCACCCGCACGGCGACTCGGCCATCTACGACGCGCTGGTCCGGATGGCGCAGCCGTGGTCGCTGCGCTACCCGCTGGTCGACGGCAACGGCAACTTCGGCTCGCCCGGTAACGACCCGGCCGCCGCCATGCGCTACACGGAATGCAAGCTCGACCCGCTGGCGATGGAGATGCTGCGGGACATCGACGAGGACACCGTCGACCTGCAGGACAACTACGACGGCCGGGCCAAGGAGCCCACCATCCTGCCGTCGCGGATCCCGAACCTGCTCGTCAACGGCTCCGAGGGCATCGCGGTCGGCATGGCCACCAAGATCCCGCCGCACAACCTGCGGGAGATCGGCGCCGCGGTCCAGTGGTGCCTGGAGAACCCGGAGGCCGACGAGGCGACCACGCTGGAAGCCCTGCTGGAGATCGTCAAGGGCCCGGACTTCCCGACCCACGGCCTGATCGTCGGCCACGCGGCCATCCAGGACGCGTACCGGACCGGGCGCGGCTCGATCCGCATGCGCGCCGTGGTCGAGGTCGAGGAGGACAAGCGCGGCCGGCCGGCGCTCGTGGTCAGCGAGTTGCCGTACCAGGTCAACCCGGACAACCTCGCCGAGCGCATCGCCGAGCTGATCAAGGAGGGCAAGCTCGCCGGCATCGCCGACATCCGCGACGAGTCCTCCGGGCGTACCGGCATGCGGATCGTGCTCGTGCTCAAGCGCGACGCGGTCGCCAAGGTGGTGCTGAACAACCTCTACAAGCACACCCAGCTCCAGGAGACGTTCGGCGCCAACATGCTGGCGCTCGTCGACGGTGTGCCGCGTACGCTCAACCTGGCCCAGTTCATCCGCTACTACGTCGAGCACCAGATCGAGGTGATCCGGCGGCGGACCGCGTTCCGGCTGCGCAAGGCCGAGGAGCGGGCGCACATCCTGCGCGGCCTGTCCAAGGCGCTGGACGCGCTGGACGAGGTCATCGCCCTGATCCGGCGTTCGCCCACGGTGGAGGATGCCCGGCAGGGCCTGATCCGGCTGCTGGACATCGACGAGGTCCAGGCGACCGCGATCCTGGACATGCAGCTGCGCCGGCTGGCCGCCCTGGAGCGGCAGCGCATCCTGGACGACCTGGCGAAGCTCGAACTGGAGATCGCCGACCTCAAGGACATCCTGGCCAAGCCGGAGCGGCAGCGGCGGATCGTCTCGGAGGAGCTGGGCGAGATCGTCGCGAAGTGGGGCGACGAACGGCGTACGAAGATCGTCCCGTTCGACGGCGAGGTCTCGATGGAGGACCTCATCGCCCGCGAGGACGTGGTCGTGACGATCACCCGTACCGGGTACGCGAAGCGGACGAAGGTCGACCTCTACCGGTCGCAGCGGCGCGGCGGCAAGGGCGTCAGCGGCGCGACGCTCCGCCAGGACGACATTGTCAGCCACTTCTTCGTATGCTCTACCCACGACTGGATCCTGTTCTTCACGAACAAGGGTCGGGTCTACCGGGCGAAGGCGTACGAGCTTCCCGAGGCCAGTAGGGTGGCCAAGGGCCAGCACGTGGCCAACCTGCTCGCGTTCCAGCCCGACGAGCAGATCGCGCAGATCATTGAAATCCCGAACTACCAGGTGGCGCCCTACCTGGTACTGGCCACGAAGAACGGCCTGGTGAAGAAGACGCGGCTCGAGGAGTTCGACTCCAACCGTTCCGGCGGCATCATCGCGGTCAACCTGCGCGATGAGGACGAGCTGGTCGGTGCGGTTCTGGTCGCGCCAGAGGACGATCTGCTGCTGGTGTCGAAGAACGCCCAGGCCATCCGTTTCAACGCCACCGACGAGGCGCTGCGTCCGATGGGCCGGGCCACGTCCGGTGTGATCGGCATGCGCTTCACCGGCGAGGACGAGTTGCTCGCCGTCGAGGTGGTGCGAGAGGGTCTGGACGTCCTGGTGGCGACGAACGGGGGTTACGCGAAACGTACCCCGATCGAGGAATACCCGGTCCAGGGCCGGGGAGGTAAGGGCGTGCTGACCGCGAAGATCACCGAGCGACGCGGTGGCCTGGTCGGCGCGGTCGTGATCGACCCGGAGGACGAGCTGTTCGCCATCACGAGCAACGGCGGCGTCATCCGGACTCCGGTGAAGCCTGTACGCCGTACGCGTGACCGGAACACAATGGGGGTCAAGCTGATGGACCTCCCGGACGGCGTGACTATCGTGGCGATTGCTCGCAATGCCGACGAGCCTGACGAACAGGACTAGTTGATGACGGAGACACAGGCGAAGTCGGGGAACAAGGGGACCTCGGCCACTCCGGCCGAGGAGGAGGCCGCACAGGGCGGTACACCAGCTACCGGCCGCGCGGCTGTGGGCCGGGCCACGGTTCCCGCCGACGCGCCTGCCCCGAAGTTCACCCGGGCCCCCGGCATGACGCCGCCTCCGGACAAGCCGGCCGAGGACTCGGGTGTCCGGGACTCGGGCGAGACCAAGGTCGACGCGCCGACGTCGGCCAACGGTCTGGCCGGTCCGGCCGCCAAGCCCGTGAACGCCACGAGCGCACAGCCGATCAAACCGCCTGCGGCCGCCGGCCGGGCCTCCACCGGGACGACCGGCACGCAGCCGCGAATCGGCGGCGGCCTGGGCACAGCGCCGAAGGCGTCGCCCGACGGCGCCCGCCCCACCACCGGTGCTGCCGGCCAGTCCCGGCCCGCGAACGGCGGGGGCCTGCCGCCGGGCGTCAGCGGTGCGGCGGCTGTCGGCGCCGCGCGCGTGGGTGAGGCGGTTCGCGCCGCGCGTACCTCGGTCAGTTCGGCAGCGTCCCGCGGGCCGCGCCGGGCCCGGCTGAACCTGAAGCGGATCGACCCCTGGTCCGTGATGAAGTTCGCGTTCGCGGTGTCGGTGGTGCTCTTCATCGTGGTCGTCGTGGCGACCTCGGTGCTCTACCTCGCGCTGGACGCGATGGGCGTGTTCAAGAGCGTCAACGACAGCCTGACCGACCTGGTGAACGCCGGCGGCGGCCAGGGCGGCGGCGGCTTCCGGATCACCGCCAAGGGCGTGATCCTGACGTCGGCGCTGATCGGCCTGGTCAATGTCGTGCTGTTCACCGCGCTGGCCACGCTCAGCGCGTTCGTCTACAACGTCTGCGCCGACCTGGTCGGCGGGATCGAGCTGACACTCGCCGAGCGGGACTGATCCACTCGACGCCGGGGCGCCGCGTAAAGCGGTCGCCCCGGCGTCGTGCGTCCGGGTAGGTTCGAGGTGGCACGGGTGCTTCCGCCACGGACCCCCGATTTGGGGGCCGTGGAGGCGATGGGTTAACCTTGCTCGTCGCCACGCGGGGCTATAGCTCAGTCGGTTAGAGCGCAGAGCTGATAACTCTGAGGTCGCTGGTTCGATTCCAGCTAGCCCCACCGCACATCGTCCGACGGCAGTCGAGCACGAGGGGTCAAGCACATGTTCAAGAAGCTCCTGATCCTGGCCGGCATCGTCGGTGTGGCCGCCGTCGTGGCCAAGAAGGTCAAGGCCTCGAACGACGAGCGCGCCCTGTGGCACGAGGCGACCACCGCGCCCGACCTGCGCTGAGCGCCGACACGGGGCCCTAGCTCAACTGGCAGAGCACTGCCTTTGCAAGGCAGGGGTTAGGGGTTCGAGTCCCCTGGGCTCCACCAGCACTTTCCCGTTGATCCGCCCTCGGGTACAGCCACCCCAACTGCGAACCCGCCTCATGCCGGGAACGGACGGTTGACGCGTGCGTCGGTGAGGACGGCGGTCCACCACGCCAGTTCGGCCAGCGCACTGGACAGCGCCTTGTTCGTTCCGTCGGCGGGTGAGAAGCGGTTGCCGTCGTCCAGGGCTTCCCACGGGGCGGCCAGTCCGAGGCAGCGTCGCGTGGTGACCATGTTCAGTTCGGCCAGGACGCCGCGCAGGTGCTCGATCGCCGCGTACCCGCCCTGGACTCCGTAGGCGACGACGGTGGCGGGCTTGAGCATCCAGGCGGTGTAGTGCCAGTCGATCAGCCGCTTCAGCGATGCAGGGTAGGAGTGGTTGTACTCCGGGGTGACGAACACGAACGCCTCGGCGGCCTCGATCCGGTCGGCGACCTCCGTCCTCGGGCCGCCGCCGGGGGAGAGCTGGGCGTCGTCGGGCAGGGTGATCTCGGCGAGGTCGATCAGGTCGACGTGTACGCCGCTGCTCTGCTGGAGCGCGGCGACGACCCATTGGGCGATGGTCGGGCTCATCCGGCCGTCGCGGACGCTGGAGGCGATCACCGCGACTCGCCTCTTGGCCGGCGCGGCGGCGGTGGAGAGGTGACTCGGGTGTGCTGTCGGAGCGGTCATGTCCACCACGCTGTGGGTTGAACATATGTTGAAGTCAAGCCGGACCGCGCGCACCGTCGAGGGAGGCTCGCGGGCGTACGGTGAGGGCATGACGCTCATGAGCCCGCGCCTGGCGTACGCGACCGTCAGCGAGGTCGCCGCCGACAGTGGAGTCGCACCCTCGGCGGTGCGGTTCTACGAGAAGCACGGCGTGATCAACGCGGTGCGCACCTCGGGCAACCAGCGCCGGTTCGACGAGTCCGCTGCCTGCCGAATCCATGTCGCCAAGCTCGCCCAGCGGGTCGGGTTGACGGTGCGCGAGATCGCCGAGCTGTTCTCCGCGCTTCCCGCCGACCCGGGGCCCGAGGATTGGGGTCGGGTCGCCGAGCGCATCGTCACCGAGGCCGAGCAACGCGTGGCCGACCTGAAGTCCCGGCTAGAAATGCTCGGTTCGGGCGCCAGGCTCTGCGATCTGGGAGCGGCGTTGGACTCCTGACGCCGGCGGTCGGCGGGCACCGCCCTTGACTTCAACATATGTTCAAGGTCGAGGCTGCCGGTATGAATACTCGACCAGCCGCCGCACCAGACCCCTCCCTCGCCGAGTGGCTCGACACAACTCCGGCCGGCTTGCGGCCGGACCTGATCGCCGACGTCGCCGCCGAGGCGACGATCGTGGGTCTCGGCGTGAGCACCCGCGAGGCGCACGAGGTGCTCGACTTCGTCACCGGTGCCACCTGGCTCCTGGTCGAGCGCGGGTTCACGACCGTCGCGGTGCTGGACAACCAGCGCGTCGCCGATCTCTACGACCGGTACGTGTCCGGCCAGGACGTCGACATCGACCACGCGCTCGCCCAGGCGTGGGGGCCGTGGCAGGTCGGCGAGATGCGGGACGCGCTGGTCTGGTTGCGTGCGCACAACCGGACCCGGGCCGAAGCACCGGTCCGGATCATCGGCGTCGCCGGCGCACGTGTCCTGTCCGCGGACTACCCCCGCATCGTCGACCTGCTCGCGGCCGTCGACGAGGGCACGGCTGCGAGAGTCGAAGCGCTCCTCGACGTCATCCGCGTCGCCCACAGCAGCGGCGAACACGTGCTGCGCGCCCGTGGCACCCACCCGGGCACCCCGTTCGTGGAACTGGCGCGCGCCGCCCGGGCCGACGCGGCGGAACTGCCGCCCGGCGACGAGCGGAACGCCGCGCTGGAACTCCTCGACGCCGTGGTTGATTTCCACGCACGCGCGATCGGCGTCGGACACGACATGGCCCAGGAGGAACGCGCCGCCGCTGGTCGCCTCCTGGACCACCACCGCCGTACCGGGGAACGGATCGTGCTGTGGGAGGGCAGCACCCACGTTGCCGCGCATCCCGGTGTCATGCTCGGCGCCCACCTGCGGACCGAGCTGGGAGATCGGTACGTCGCCGTGCACATCGCCTTCGGCAACGGGCAGATCGCGAGGGCCACGATCCCCGAACCACGGCCGGACTCCATCGAGGCCCAACTCGCCGGCGCCCACGCCGAGCGCACCCTCCACCTGCGTACGCCGTCGTCGGCCGTGACCGCAGGAGAGCTGGACCGTTCCTGGCCCACGCGGATCATCTCCGGCCTGTACGACCCCGCCGAGGACGCCGAGCACTACGTCGAGCTGCCGTCGCTCCGCCAGAGCTTCGACGCGCTGGTCTACATCCCGACCGTCACACCCGCCCGGCCGGTGTGACGTGCTCAGCGCCTCGTCGCGTACCTGCTCAGGGTCACGCCGCCGGGAAACGTCCGCGTCTCCACCAGGTCGAGCTTCGACCAGCCGTCCAGCGCGCCGAAGAACGGTTTGCCGCCGCCCACGAGGACCGGGTGGGTGACGATCTCGTACTCGTCGATCAGCCCGGCCCGCATGGCCGCCCTCGCGAGCGACGCGCCACCGACTCTCATCGGCCCGCCGTCCCCGGCCTTGAGGCGGGTGATCTCGGCGATCGCGTCGCCGGTGAACAGGCGGGCGTTCCAGTCGACCTTGTCGATGGTGGAGGAGAACACCACCTTCGGCGTGTCCCGCCAGTTCCGGGCGAACTCGATCTGCGCCGGGGTGGCGCCCGGCTGCTGGTCGCCGGTCGGCCAGTAGGAGCTCATGTTCTCCCACAGGCGGCGCCCGTACAGGAACAGGCTGATCGCCCGCTCCTGATCGAGCCACCACTGGAACAGTTCGTCGCTCGATTCGCCCCAGCCGATGTCGTCGCCGGGCGCGGACACGTAGCCGTCCACTGTCAGGTTCATGCCGTAGATCAGTTTCCGCACAGCGCATGCCTCCGTCGGTCGGTTCCGGAACACCAGACCAGCCGGGCGACGGGAACTGATCGGTGCAACCGCAGGTCAGTCGTGGCGGTGACGCACGATGTAGTCGATGTGGTGGATCGTGTCCTGCCGGTCGTGCTCGCTGATCGAGTTCCACAGGTCCGCCAGCCAGTAGAGCGATACGGACAGCATCCACGCCCACCCGCGTACCCAGGTCGCCTCGTCGAACCCGAGCGCCTCCCGGTAGGCGGCCCGCCCGCGGGCGTCGAACAGGCTCCAGCCGGGTCGCACCTCGACGGCCGGGTCGCCGCGGCCGAGACCACCGAAGTCGATCACCCCGGTGAGCCGGTCCCGGTCGACCAGCAGGTTGCCTCCCAGGAGATCACCGTGCAGCCACACCGGAGGTCCGGGCCACTCGTCCGCCGCCATCGCCTCGTCCCACGCGGCGGTCACCGCCCGACCGTCGATCCGGTCGCCGAGCGCCGCGATCGACCGGCGGGTCAGTTGGTCGCGCTGCGCCAGGGGTACGCCGCGCTGGATCCCCTCCTTGACCGGCCCGTCCATCGGGTCGATCGCGATCATCGCCCGTACGAAGCCGGCGAGGTCGACGGCGAGGTCGACGTGGTCCTGCCCGGCTTGCGGGTTGTGCCCGTCGAGCCACGGGACGACGGTCCACGGCCACTGGTAGTCCCCGCCCGGTTTGCCGACCGCGACCGGCACCGGCACGGGTACCGGGAGGTGGGGCGCGAGCCGCGGCAGCCAGGTCGCGTCGGTCGCCACCTGGTCGACCGCCCACGGGGCCCGTGGCAGTCGTGCCGTCAGGGAGCCGCCCAGCCGGAACAGCGCGTTGTCGGTGCCGGTCAGCGGTTGCGGCACGATCGGCAGGTCCGACCATTCGGGGAACTGCTCGCCGATCAGGGCGCGTACCTGCTCGACAGTGACGACGATCTCTCCGGGACGCATCGGCGCGAACGTAAGGGCCGCCGGATCACCCCGTCAATCGAATTGGGACCGTGTCGCGTCGTCGGCCGGCGGTCGTCCGGACGTGACCCTGATCATGAACCGATCGGTACAGAACCCTGCTACGGTGGGTTCAGAACCGAGCGGTACAAAATTGAAGGTGGATCCGACCGACCGTGAACGCGGTACGGCACCAGCAGACGGGAACGAATGATCATGAGCGCCACCACTACCACCGAAGCAGGCATGTCCACGCAGGAGCTGCGCGACTTCTACCTGCGGTACGTCGACCTGGCGAACAAGCGGGAGTTCGACCGCATGGCCGACTTCGCCCACGAAGAGGTGGTCATGAACGGCACGCCGGTCAAGATGGCAGACATGGTGGCCGAGTTCTACAAGCACGTCGAGGCGGTGCCGGATCTCCATTGGGAGATCCAGGATGTCGTCGTCGAGGGCGACCGGATCGCCGCCCGCCTCGTCGACACCGGCACGCCCGTCAAGGAGTGGAACGGCCTGGCCCCGACCGGCGCCTCGGTCTCGTTCGTCGAGACCGCCTTCTACCGGCTTCAGGACGGCAAGTTCAAGTACATGTCGTACCTGATGGACACCGACTCGGTGCGGCGGCAGCTCGCCGGCTGACGGAGGATCCCGGAACGCGGCGCGCCCAGCCCGATGGAGCATCGAGGTGGGCGCGCCCAGGGAACTATGCGACGAAGCGGGAACGACGTCGGCGTCCGATGACGTAGCTGGCACCGCCGAGGAGCAGCAGCGCCCCGCCGACGCCGGCCACGGTCGCGGTGTCGGCGCCGGTCACCGGTAGCCCGCCGCCCTCGCCACCACCGTCGCCGCCGGGCGCGCCCACACTGGCGGAGGGAGTGACGGGCGGTACGGCGGTCGACGTGGCGCTGGGCGTCGCGGTCGGCGTGCTCGTGGGCTGAGACGGCGTCGGAGTCGGCGTCGGCTGGGACGCGCAGTCGAGCGCACGAGCCTCGTACAGGCCGTCGTTCAGGTAGGCGAGGTAGGCCTCGACGGACGGGCTGTCGAGCACCTTCTGCGCGGCGGCCCGCACGTTGGGACCGGCGCCCGTCATCGTCTGGCCGATCGAGACGCGCAGAGCGATCGCCCAGCGATCCTGCACGTTCTTGAGGTATGCGCGAAGGTCGTCCGAGGTGCCCTTCAGCCGCTCCTCGATCTCGCCCGGCAGAACGGGCAACGATTCGGCCTGCGCCTCGGCCAGCAGCCGGTACGCCAGCAACCGCAGTTCGGAAACGGTGGCGGTGTCCAGGTCGATGGTGACCAGTTCGCGGAAATCCTTGTACACCTTGCGTTCGACCGTCTGGCAGGCCGCGTCCAGCCCGGGTACTGCGGTCTGCGCCGCCGCCGGCGCCGCCGGAATCACAAAGGCCAGCGCCACCAGGGCACCGGCCGGAATCTTCCATCGCATATGGACTTTCCTCCCCGTGTAGATCAAAACATGGAGATGTTACCGGCATCCCACTGAAGCGCAAGGGCATTGATGTGCTCGGACATGCGCGGAATTGCGCTAACGACGCAGTCGATCGAATATCGCCGCCACCCTTGTCGCCAGCGGGCCGGCCGGCACGTCGGCGAGGTCGAATCCGGCCTCGCGGTAGGTCAGCTCGTGGATCCGCTCGAAGACGAGCGATTCCTCGAAGGTGATCCGGCGAGCGGCGGTCGCCTCGACGAAGCCCTGATTCCGTACGAAGAAGACGGTCCGCTCGTAGCGGCGTTGCGCCGTCATGCCCTCTATCTCGTCGAGCAGCGCGGGCGGTGCGGCCAGGCCCAGATAGCGGCACAGCGCCAGCGTGCAGACGGGCGAGCGGTCGTGGAAGACGACCTCGCCGGCGTTCGTGGCGGCCCGGCGGCGTCGCTTCCGCTGGAGATCCAGCACCCGATCGGCGAAGCCCGGCTCACGCCACGGCTCCGGTTGTCCGAGCGCCTGGTGCAGCGCGATCACGTCGGTTGCGGCCTCCTCCACGACGGGATGTCCGTCGATCTCCAGGTGCCGGAGGATCGCTGTCTTACCGGAGCCGGGAGCGCCGGTGAGGATGTATCCGGGCATGACGTCCTCTCCAGTGGCGGCAATCCGCTTGATAGGCAAGCCACCACTTGCATATGGTGGGTGACGTGGGCGATCTGTACCAGGCGCTGGCCGATCCCACCCGCCGCCTGATCCTCGACGAGCTGACCGAGCGCGACGGTCAGACGCTGTTCGAGATCTGCGGGCGGCTGGCCACGAAGCACCAGGTCACGTCGTCCCGGCAGGCGATCTCCCAGCACCTCGACGTCCTGGAGGCCGCCGGCCTGATCGTCACGCGGCGGCAGGGTCGCTACAAGTTTCACCACCTCGACACCCGGCCGCTGCGGGCCGTCACCGAGCGATGGCTCAGGTCCGCCGCACCCACCCAGGAGAACCCATGAGAATCAACCTCACCAGCGTGTACGTCGACGACCAGGACAAGGCCCTGCGCTTCTACACCGAGGTGCTCGGATTCGTGCCGAAGACCGACGTGCCGACCGGGGAGTACCGCTGGCTGACGGTGGTCTCGCCCGACGCCCCGGACGGCGTGGAACTGCTGCTGGAACCCGACGCGCACCCGGCCGCCAAGGCGTTCAAGGAGGCGCTCGCGGCCGACGGCATCCCGCTGACGCAGTTCGCTGTGGACGACGTGGCCGCCGAGCACGAGCGGCTGCGCAGCCTCGGCGTGCTGTTCACCCAGGAGCCGGTCGACATGGGCCCGGTGACCACAGCGGTGTTCGACGACACCTGCGGCAACCTGATCCAGATCGCACAGTACCGGTAGCGGGTCGACGGTGGCCGGACCGTGGCGTAGCCCGGAGCTGGCGGCCGCAATGACGCGTCTGGAGGGCGAGGTCCGGGACGCCTGGGCGCGGCTGCGCGATGAGCTGGACGTGACGCCGGGCTCGCCCGAGGAGGCCGAGCTGGCCTGGCTCGTCGTGGACGACCCCGGGCGTACGACTGGCGAACAGTGGACGGGGCGGTGGACCGGCTCACCTGCCCCGACTGCGGGACACCGCTGACCGCCGGGCCGGTGGCGTGTGCGACGTGCGAGTTCCGCCACCGGATGCGGTTCGGCGCCCGGGAGCGGGACCGCCCGCACGTGCCGCCCGGCAACGAGCACGCGCTGCGGGTCGCCACCGCGGTGACCCGCAGCCGGCACCGCTACTCGTCCCGGGCGCGGGTCGGCTACGAGCTGGTCCTGCCGGATCTGCTGGCCGGCGCCCTGCCCACCACTCCCCAGGCCCAGGCCGCCAAGGCACTCATCAACAGGTTGACCGACGACGAGTGCGACCGGGTCGCGAGCCTCGCCGAGGTGGAGGAGCTGGCGAGAGGGCGTTGACTCCGCGCGGAACCGCTGGACACGATCGGTCACCCTGGCGGCATGACGGTGTGGCGGCGTCTGTACTCGCTGGACCTGACCACCTTCGGCGCGATCTCCGGGGTGGTGGGGACGGTCGGCTACCTGGGGTTCTTCGTGTTCGCGGCCGTCAGCGGCATGATGTCGGGACCGGAAGCGGCGTTCTTCGGAGTATGGTTCGTCCCCGGCCTCGTCGTCGCGGCCCGCCGCGCGATGCTCGGCGTCTGGGTGAGCCCCGTCGGCATACGTTCGCGCTCGCTGCTCCGCACGACCACAGTGCCGTGGGCGTCGGTCGTGGATATCCACAGCGGTGCGAGTTCGATAATGGGTCTGGACATGGGACGCGACGCGATCGTCATCGAGCGGACCGACGGCGAGCCGGTGCAGACGCCAATCCAGTCCGGCGCCATCGTCCGGCCGTTCCGCCTGGAACTGTTCCGGCTGGTCACCTGGCCGGAGCACTACGACGAGATCCTCGCGAACCTGCGGGAGTGCCACCGCGAAGCCCGGCCCCCGGAGCAGCGCGCGGCGGTGAGCCCGGCGCCGGATCCGGTCCGCGTCGACCGTCGGGACCGGACCCGGCCGCCTGCGTCGAGCGCCGGGCGGCGGCGCGATATCCACGCGCTGACCCGGCAGTACGAGCGCGGGGTGCTGACCGAGGTCGAGTACGCCGCCGAGTTGGCGCGGCTGCGGGGTGACGAGTAGTCGTCAGCCGAGCCGGTCGAGCAGTTCGCGGCTGCGGCTCACCACCAGCGCGGTCGCCTCGGCGTCGTACGAGGGCAGCGAACTGTCGGTGAACAGGTGCCGGTCGCCGGGGTAGACGTACAGCTCGCCGCGTTCGGGGCCGACGATCGACACCAGTTCGCGGGCGGCGTCCACGTCGCCTTCCAGCCCGAAGAACGGATCCTGCTCCATGCCGTGCACCTGCACTGCGACCCCGTCGGGCCAGGGGCCGATCGCCCACTCGCCGGTGACCGGCAGGCAGGCCTCGTAGAGCAGCGCGGCCCGGGCCCCGGCCCGGGTCTGGGCGAGCCGCTGGGCGGTCGCGGCACCAAAGGACACGCCCGCGTAGACGAGTCCGGCGGGCAGGTCGGCGACGAATGCGTCGGCGCGCTGGTCGAGGACGTCGCCGCCGATCCGCTTGGTCAGCGCGGCGCCGTCTTCGATGGTGGCCGGCCGCTCGCCGTCGAATAAGTCCGGGGTGTGCACGGTGTGCCCACCGGCGCCCAGGGAGTCGGCGAGGGCGCGTACGCCGTCGGTGAGCCCTTGAATGTGGTGGAAGAGCACGATCTCGGCCATCACTACACTCCTGAGTTGTCAGACCAGAGTTATCGAACGAACCAGAATCTTAGAACGGTCGAGAAATGTCGGTCAATCAGCGGTTCCCGGACTACGACCTCGACGACCTGCTCGTGGTCACCGCCCCGGAGCAGTTGCGCGCGCTCGCCGACCCGCTGCGGAGCACGCTCCTGGAGCTGCTTCTGGAACGCGCCGCCACTGTGAACGAGCTGGCCCGCGCCGTCGACCGGCCGAAGAGCAGCGTCGCGTACCACGTGAACCAACTGGTGGACGCCGGCCTGCTGCGCGTGGTGCGGACCCGCCGGGTACGCGCCATCGAGGAACGGTTCTACGGGCGTGTCGCCCGCACCTACTACGTCGGTGCGCTCACCCGGGCAGAGGACAAGCAGGTGGTGTCCCGGATCAACGGGCTCGCCGAAGCAGCCGCCGAAGCGGCAGCCGCACACGCCGCCGACGAACTGCGGTGCA
Organism: Micromonospora sp. LA-10; assembly: GCF_051853095.1. Lineage (NCBI taxonomy): Bacteria > Bacillati > Actinomycetota > Actinomycetes > Micromonosporales > Micromonosporaceae > Micromonospora > Micromonospora sp. LA-10. The sequence goes on along the minus strand of NZ_CP195710.1, from coordinate 3,633,004 downwards.
CGCTCGTGCACGCGCGCATCCCGATCGAGGACGTCCGCGAGTTCTGGGCGGAGGTGCAGGCGCTGGCCCGGCGGTTCGCGCAGATCCCCCGCGCCGGGGACCAGGTGTACGGCTTCGCCGCCGGCCTCTACCCCACCGACGCGCCCACGCTCCCCGACACGGAACCCACCACCGACACACGCGACTGACCGCCCCACCACCCCGGGACGGCAGGGTCTTGCCGGGGCGGCGAAGCGGGCAGGCTAGCGTCGGAAGCGTGAGCACCGGATCCCCGCGCGTCCTGCCGGCCGAGCGCGGCATCGACGAGGCCGCCGCCGTTCTGCGCGCGGGCGGGCTGGTCGCCTTCCCCACCGAAACCGTCTACGGCCTGGGCGCGAACGCGCTGGACGCCCGGGCCGCCGCGCGGATCTTCGAGGCCAAGGCGCGGCCCAGCTTCGACCCGCTGATCAGCCACCTGGCCGACGCCGCCGACCTGGCCGCCCTGGTGGGCGAGGTGCCCGCGGCGGTGGCCGAGCTGGCGAAGCGCTTCTGGCCCGGCCCGCTCACCCTGATCGTGGACCGGCCGCAGATCATCCCGCCGATCGTCACCTCCGGCCTGGACACCATGGCGGTACGCGTACCGGACGAGCCGTCGGCGCGCGCCCTGATCGCGGCGGCCGGCGTGCCGGTGGCCGCGCCCAGCGCCAACCGGTTCGGCCAGCTCAGCCCCACCCGGGCCGAGCACGTGGTGGCCGGGCTGGGCGCGGCGGTGGACGTGGTGCTCGACGGCGGGCCCACCCGGTGCGGGATCGAGTCGACGATCGTGGACGCCCGAGGTGACCGGCCGGTGGTGCTGCGGCTGGGCGCGCTGCCCGTCGAGGCGCTGGTCGAGGCGGTCGGCCCGGTCGAGGTGCGCCAGGGCAGCTCCGGTCAGCCGGTCGCGCCCGGGACGCTTGCCGCGCACTACGCCCCGCGTACCCCGTTGCGGTTGGGCGCGGCGGCCGACCCCGGCGGCGGCCGACGGGGGTTCCTGGCCTTCCGGGAGCCACCGGCGGACGGCGACTGGGCAGCCGTGGAGGTGCTGTCGCCCGACGGCGACGTCACCGCGGCGGCGGCGCGCCTGTTCGACGCGCTGCACCGGCTCGACGCGGCCGGGGTGAGCGAGATCGTCGCCGAGCCGGTGCCGGACACCGGCGTGGGCCGGGCGATAAACGACCGGCTGCGCCGTGCCGCCGCCACCTGGCACTAGGAACCGTCAGGGCGTCAGCGGCACCGTCTCGCCCCGGAGGACGGTACGGACCTGGCCGGCGAAGCCGCGTCGCCGGGCCTCCTCGACGAAGTGCCGCAGCGGGGCGCGGAACACCGGGTAGTCGTCGTAGTGGATCGGCACGGTGAGCCGCGGCCGGATCAGCTCGACCACGTCGGCGCCCTGCTTGGCGTCCATGGTGAGCAGGATGCCGGCGATCCGGGTGCCGCCGAGGTGGATCAGCATGGCGTCGATGCCCGGAAAGCGGGCGGGGATCTCGGCGAGCTGCGGGCGACGCAGCGTGTCCCCGGTGACGTAGAGGCGGAACCGCCGTTCACCGCCCTCTTCCAGGTCGATCAGGCTGCCCATCACGTCCGGGAGCGCGCGGTCCAGCAGGCCCGGCCCGTGCTGCCCGGGCAGCGCGGTCAGCCGCAGCGTCTCGTCGCCCCGGCGCAGCTCGTACGCGCGCCACGTGGGCAGCCCTTCCGCCGCGCCGAAGCCCCAGCGGCGCAGTTTCCGTTCCGCCTGCGGCGTGGTGAGGATCGGCAGCGACCGGTCCAGGCCACGCCGGGCGACCCGGTCGAAGTGGTCGCCGTGCAGGTGCGACAGGACCACCGCGTCCAGCGCGGGCAGTTCGGGGATGGTCAGCGCCGGGTCGGTGCTCCGCTTCGACCACAGGCCCCGACCCAGGTAGGCCCGCTGCCCCCGGTGCAGGAAGTTCGGGTCGGTAAGCAGCGTGAAGCCGCCGATCCGCAGCACAGTGGTGGCCGTACCGACGAACGTGACCTCAGGCGTCATGTCCTTCGCCGTACCCCTGATCGGGACGCCCATGCGAGCCGGGCTGCGGCATGCGGTCCACCAGCTTGGTGAGCGTGCCGTTGGCGAACGTCGCGCCGAGCGCCGAGCCGGTGGCGATGGCCCAGCCCACGGGTCCCATCGGGGTGCAGCCGAAGAACTGGCTGACGCCCGGCGTCTGCACCACCACGACCAGCGCGCCCACCGACGCGGCGGTGGCGGCGAGCACGCTGGGGCTGGTGCCGCCGGCCAGCACGGTCTGGCCGAGCTGCGTGCCGATCAGGGACGCCAGCGCGACGGTGTCGGCCCGCCGCCGGGTGCCGGTCCACCTGGCGATCGTCCAGCCGGCCGTCGCGCCGAGCGTGGTCGACGCCGCGCGCAACCCGATCTCCCGGGTCATGGTGACGCCGAGCGACGAGTCCGGCCCCTCCCGCAGCAGATGGTCGGCGCTGTCGTCGGCCGGCGGGCGTACCGCGATGGCGAGCGCCGGCGCGAGATCGGTGAGCAGGTTGACCAGCAGCAGTTGCCGGCCGTTCAGCGCGGAACGGCCGGTCGCGGCGGCGCTGAGCACGCTGAACGCGATCTCGCCGAGGTTGCCGCCGACCAGGATGCTCAGCGCGTGCCGCACGGACGACCACATGGCCCGTCCCTCGACCAGCGTGGCGATGATCGTCTCCAGCCGGTCGTCGGTGACCACCAGGTCGGCGGCGGCGCGGGCCGCGGGCGTGCCCCGTTGACCGAGCGCGATACCGACGTCGGCGAGCCGGATCGCCGGGGCGTCGTTGGCGCCGTCACCCGTCATCGCGACGGTCCGGCCCTGGCGCTGCACCGCCTGGATGATCCGTACCTTGTGGGCGGGCGTGCACCGCGCCACCACGTCGGTGGCCATCAGGCGTTCGGCGAGCGCGGCGTCGTCGAGCCGGTCCAGGTCGGTGGCGGTGACGACACGCTGGCGGCCGTCGTCCGGGCTGATCGTGGCGGCGATCGCCTCGGCCGTGGCCGGATGGTCACCGGTGATCATGACGGTGTGCACGCCGGCGGCCCGGATCCGCTCCACCGCCGGCCGGGCGCTCTCCCGCACCCCGTCGGCCAGGGTCAGGAAACCCACGAAGATCAGGCCCTCGACCTGCTCGTCGCCGACCGACTCGTCGGACACCGGGCACTCGGCCACGGCGAGGATGCGGTGCCCGGCGCCGGCCCGCCCGGCCAGCATGGCCTGCACCTCCTCGCGCCCGGCGGCGTCAAGCGGGCGGTCGCCCTCGGCGGTGCGCCGGGACGAGCAGCGCGGCAGCACCGACTCGGGCGCGCCCTTGACGCTGAGCAGCAGCCCGTCGGCGGTGCGCCCGACAGTGGCGCTGTAGCCGCGGGACGGCTCGAACGGCAGCCCACCGGTAGCGGTCCAGTCCTCCGCCCCGGTTCGCTCGACCACCCCGGCGGCGTTCGCGCCGCGACGTACCGCCCGGTCGGTCTGCTGCGGCAACTCGTCCGGGTCGGCCGCGGCCGGGGTGGCCCGCAACGCGGCGGCGAGCGTCAACCGCAGGGCGTCGTCGAGCTGGTCCACCGGGGCGTACCTGTCGTCGCCCGCGCCCACCCCGGCCAGCAGCAACTTCCCCTCGGTCAGCGTGCCGGTCTTGTCGAAGCAGAGCACGTCGACGCGGCCCAGCGCCTCGATCGTCCGCGGGTTGCGGACCAGGGCGCCGTGCTCGGCCAGCCGCCGCGCCGCCGCCAGCTGCGCGGCGCTGACCAGGAACGGCAACCCCTCCGGCACCGACGCGACGGCCAGGTTCGCGGCGGTCGCCGCCGTCTCGGCCAGGGGTACGCCCCGAAGCAGCCCCGCACCTGCGACCGCGATCGCCGAGGCGGCCGCCAGCGGTACGGCGCTGCTCGTCAACTTGCCCAGCCGCGCCTCCACCCCACTGGCGGGCGGGGCCTGCCGGGCCATGGCGAGGCTCCGCCCGGCCTCGGTCTCCGCGCCGGTCGCGACCACCACAGCGGTGCCGTGGCCGGCGGCGACAGTGGTGCCCTCGAACAGCATCGAGTGCCGTTCGGCGATGGCCGCCGCGACCACCGGGTCCGGGTTCTTCGCCACCGGCAGCGACTCACCGGTCAGTGACGACTCGTCCGCCTCCAGCCCGTCGCTCGTCAGCACCCGGCAGTCGGCCGGTACGGCGTCCCCCGAGCTGACCGTGATCACGTCGCCGCGTACCAGCTCCTCGGCGGGCACGACCCGTTCCGCGCCGTCACGCAGCACCCGGGCGGTGACCGCCGAGCGGGACAGCAACTCGGCCAGCGACCGTTCGGTGTTGCGCTGGTGCACCGCGCCGACCAGCGCGGAACCGCCCACCACGCCGCCGACCAGCGCGGCGTCGACAAGCGAACCGAACGCGGCGGAGAGCACCGCCCCGGCGGCCAGCACCGGGGTGAGCGGGTTGGACAGCTCCTCGACGAACGAGCGGAGCAACCCGGCCGGACCGTGGTCGTCGCCGACCTCGACGCGCCGCCGACGGGTCGCCTCGCCCTCGGTCAGCCCGGACGGATCGGTGTCGAGCTGGTCGAGGACGGTCTCCACCGGCATGAGATGCCAGGCGCTGAGCGCGGGCGCCGGCGTGCCGGCGCGGTCCGGCAGCCGGTGCGCCCGGAACACGCCGTGTGCGAACGCGAGCGCCGCCGCGCCGTTCACCGCGGCGAGCGTCGGTCGGGGCAGCCGCCGGCGGTCGGCGGTGAACGCGCCGAGCGCGCCGAGCCCGGCGCCGGCCATGGCGATCCGGACGTTCTGCTCGGTCATCCGGCGGGCCACCCCGGCGGCGTCGACGAGCAGCGCCGGCACCCGCAGGTCGTCGCCGACCAGCAGGTGCGCGCCCCACGGGGGCAGGTCGTCCGGGCCGTACACGCCGAGGCCGCAGTCGGACGCGGCGAGCGCCGACCGCTCGCCGGAGACCACCATCACCACCGCGCCCTCGCGTTGCAGGTCGTGCACCGCGTCGGCGAGCCGGGCACCACCCGGGACGAGCAGGTCGGCGAAGTCGTACCGGCCGTCGTCGTCGCCCGCGACCACGAGCCGCAGGCCCGCCTGACGGGCGGCCGACGCGAGCGCGTCCACCCCCGGCGCGGGTTCCGGCTCGACCCGCAGTACGGCGGCGAGCCGGCCGTCAGCGGCCAGCCCGAGCAGGTGCCCGCCGTCGGCGCGCAGCCGCTCGCTGTCCGGGGTGTCGCCGGGATCCTCGGCGCCGAGACGGTCCAGCGGGCCGATCCGCCAGCCGTCGGCGGCGCGTACCGCGTCCGGCTCGGCCGGGTCGAACAGCGCGAACGCCCGCCCGGCGACCTGACCGGTGTCGGCACCGGCCAGCGGCGCCAGGTCGGCCAGCACGCCCCGGTCCGAGCCGAGCACCGCCGCGTCCAGCACCACCGTGTCGATCCGGTCCAGCTCACGCAGCACGCTGCGGTCCATGGCGATCACACCGCGCCGGGCGAGCATCCGGCCCAGCTGTGCGCCGTACCCTTCGCGGCCGGAGCCGGGCGCCTTGGGCAGCGAGGAGAGCGCCAGCGCGGCGGCCCGCTTGGGTCCCAGCACCGGCAGCGCCGCCGCCCCGGCGACCGCGCCGGCGGGAAGCACCCGCTTGGCGTAGCGCTCCGGCTGCCCGTCCGGCACCGGGCACGGCCGCTCGCCGTTCGGCACCCGGGCCACAGCCCGTTCCGGGTCACCGGTCAGGTGCGGCTCGGCCCGCCGCCACGCGGTCAGTTGCGCGGCGCCCTCACCCCACTGGACCACGCGCTGCGCGCCGTCGAGCACGATCCCGGCCCAGCCGCCGGTCAGGCCCTGCACCACCGCCTCGGCCAGCGGGAACAGCACCTCGGCGCGCGGGTCGGCGCGGATGCCCAACCCGGCCAGGGCGTGCAGCTTCGGATGCAGGTCGATGGCACCCAGCAGACCGGCCACCTCGGCGGGAACGGGAGTGAGCGGCAGCACCCGGGTGGCGGCGGAGATGCCCAGCCCGAGCACGTCGGACAGCAGCGCGCCGAAGGTACGGGCGGTGCGCGGGCCGTCCTCGGGCGGCTGCGGCGGTTCGATCTCCGGGTCCGGCTCGTACGGGCAGGTCCGCTCGACGCGGGCCACCGTGGCGATCAGGTCGCGCAGTTTCGGCGCCGGTTCCCCGGTCGCCACCACCACCCGGCCGGACGGCGCGTTCACCCGCGCCCAGTCCACCCCCGGCATCGACTCCAGCGCCGCCTCGACCTGACGGGCCAGCCGGTCGCCGCCGTCCTGGCAGACGCCGTGCACCTCGATGTGGTGGCGGCCGTCCTGGGACCACACCCGTCGGCTGGTCAGACCGGTGAGCCGGGCCAGCCGGGCGGCCGCCGTACCGACGCTTCCCGCGACCTCGGTGACCTTGGCGGGCACGGCGTCGGCGGGCAGGGCCGACCCGACGGTACGCGCGACGCGCGCGGCGGCTTCCGGCACGGCCGTCGGCGCCAGCAGGAGGCCGGCGAAGCGTCCCAGCGAGGTCATCGAGTCGTACGGCCGGTCAGTCGGTTGAAGGTGTCACAGCCGTACGCCATCTCGCCTCCCGGTCTCGTCCCGGCGGCCCGACTTCCCGGCGCGGCGTCCGTTATGCCACCCGGACGGCAGAAGTTCGCGCTCCCGCCGAACGAGACGGGGGCCACAGTTGACCTCAACCCGGGGTGAGGTCCGAGGCTGTGACCCATGACCAGCACCACCGCCGTCCCGGCTGATCCCCCCGTCGACCTGTGGTCGCCGCGCCTGCGGGCGATGACGGTGGGCAGCGTCGCCCTGGTGTCCCTGCTCGCGTTCGAGGCGCTCGCGGTGGGCACCGCCATGCCGACGGTGGCCCGCAGCCTGGACGGGCTGGGCCTGTACGCGCTGGCGTTCGGCGGCCCGTTCGCCTCCGGCGTGGTGGCGATGGTCGCCTCCGGCATCTGGTGCGACGCGCGCGGACCACGGCCGGCGATGTGGCACGGCGTCGCCTGGTTCGTCGCCGGACTGGTGGTGGCCGGCTCCGCCACCACCATGGAGGTGCTGGTCGTCGGGCGGGTGGTGCAGGGCTTCGGTTCCGGGCTGGTCTCGGTGGCGCTCTACGTGGTCGTCGGTCAGGCGTACCCGGAGCAGTTGCGGCGGCGGATCTTCGCCGCGTTCGCCGCGGCCTGGGTGGTGCCGTCGCTGGTCGGCCCGGCCCTGGCCGGCCTGATCGTGGAACACCTGGGCTGGCGATGGGTGTTCCTCGCGGTACCGGCGGTGGCGATTCCGGCGGCGCTGCTGATCCAGCCGGGGTTGAAGGCGCTGGCCGGCACCGTGCCGACCCGGCCGCCCGCGGGCGCGCTGGCCCGCATCGGCTGGGCCTGCGGGGCGGGGGCGAGCGCCGCACTGCTGCACTACGGGGGGCAGCAGCGCGGCGTGCTCGCCGCCGCCCTGATCGGGACGGCGCTGGCCGGGTTGTTCGCCTGCGTGCCGCGTCTGCTGCCGTCCGGGTCCCTGCGCGCGGCGCGTGGCCTGCCGACGGTGATCGGCCTGCGCGCGCTGGCCTCGGCGGCGTTCGTCGCGGCCGAGGTGGTGATCCCGCTGATGCTGTCGCGGGAGCGCGGCTTCTCGCCCACCGGCGCCGGGCTGGTGCTGACGGTCGGTGCGGTGTCCTGGTCGGCGGGCTCGTGGATTCAGGGCCGGATCGGCTCACCCCGCTCGGCCGCCAGCCTGCCCCGGGCCGGCCTGGCCTGCATCGCGCTCGGCACGGCGGGCGTCGCGTCGGCGCTGCTGCCCGGGCTGCCGGTGCTGCCGGCGGTGTTCTCCTGGGCCGTGGCCGGGCTCGGCATGGGCCTGCTCTATCCGTCGCTGTCGGTACTCACCCTGGAGCAGTCCGCCCCGGCCGAGCAGGGCCGCAACAGCTCGGCGCTGCAACTGGGCGACTCGATCGCCGCCGCCACCGTGCTGGCGTTGACCGGCGCGGTCCTGGCCGCCGGTTCGTCACCCGGCCCGGCCAGCTACGCGACCACACTGGCCGTCGCGGCCGCCTGCGGCCTGCTCGGCCTGGCGCTGGCCGGCCGCGTGTCACCCCGCCCCACCCCCTGACCACCGCCCTCGCCCCTCACCGCCTCTGCTCGTTGATCAAGGAGTTTGTGTCAGGCGACGGGCCGCCGTACGACACGAACTCCTTGGTCGACATCTGCAGGCTGGGGTGGAGCGATCCGGGTCGGGAGGGCCGTCGGGTGGCGCAGGATCGGGTGGGGTGCCGTCGAGCGGGTTGCTGTCACGATCCGGGTCGGCGTCCCGTCCCACCGTGGAGCCGCGGTGTGGCGGCTGCGCGTGGGTGGGAGGAGTGGCGATGCGGGTGCTGGTGACCGGGGCGACCGGGCGGCTCGGGCGGGTGGCGGTGCCCCGGCTGCGGGACGAGGGCTTCACGCTCCGGGCGGTCAGCCGCCGGCCCCGCACCGGCGACGGGGTCGAGTGGGTGGCCGCCGACCTGGCCACCGGCGCCGGGCTGGCGGAGGCGGTCGCCGGGGTGGACGCGGTGCTGCACCTGGCGTCGTCGCCGCAGCGGCGTACCCATGAGGTCGACGTGCTCGGCACCCGCCGGCTGACGGTGGCCGCCGCCCACGCCGGGGTCCGTCACCTGGTGTACGTCTCGATCGTCGGCGTCGACCGGGTGCCGATCGCCTACTACCGGCACAAGCTCGCGGCCGAAGAGGTGGTGGCCGCCGGGTCGGTGCCGTGGAGCGTGCTGCGCGCGACCCAGTTCCCGGAGTTCCTGGCGGGCCTGCTGAAAGGCGCGAGCCGCCTCGGCCCGGTGATCGGGGACCGGGCGGTACTCGCCCAGCCGGTCGACCCGGTCGACGTGGCGGACCGGCTGGCGGTGATGTTGCTCGCCGGGCCGTCGCATCGGGTCGAGGACTTCGGCGGGCCGGAGGTGCTGCGCTACGACGAGGCGGTCCGCACCTGGCTCGCGGCGCGCCGGAAGCGCCGGCCGCTGCTGCCGGTCCGGATTCCCGGCCGGCTCGGGCGGGAGTTGCGCGGGGGTGGACTCACCACGAGCGCCACGCCGACCGGCACCCGGACCTGGGCCGACTACCTCGCGGACACGTACGGGGGAACCGGCGGAAGATGAGAAACGGTCGGGTCCGCACCGGCCTACGGTGACCGCATGCTGGTCTTCGTCGCCACAGTGCTCCTCTACGTCTTCGGTTTCGTCTTCCTCTACGGCGTGATCCGGGTCGGGGTCCGGCACGGCATCGAGGACGCCGAGGCGAACCGTCCCGAGGTGCTGCGCCGCCGGCAGCTCACCACCGCCGAGAACCGCGACTTCGCGCAGGAGAACGCGTTCCTCAGCAATCCCAACTGAGGGGCGGGGGCGGGGGCGGGGTCCGGAGGGTCGATCCGCGGGGCGGGTGCGAGGATCGCGACATGATGGGGACGCTGAAGACGGAGCCGGCCCGGGCACGGCTCGACCTGCTCGCCCCGCCGGTCGCCGCGGCGCTGCAGGAGTGGCCCGCCGGGGCTCCGGTGGACGTGGACGACGTACTCGTCGCCCCGATCGACGCCGACCTGGCCGACACCGCCGCGTTCTGCGAGGCGTACCAGGTGGGGCTGGAGGAGTCGGCCAACTGCGTGGTGGTCGCCGGCAAGCGCGGCGGCGAGACCCGGTACGCGGCCTGCGTCGTGCTCGCCACCACCCGCGCCGACGTGAACGGCGTGGTCCGCAAGCTGCTCGACGTGCGCAAGGCGAGCTTCGCGCCGATGGCCGAGGCGGTCGAGTTGAGCGGCATGGAGTACGGCGGCATCACGCCGATCGGTCTGCCGGCGGACTGGCCGATCCTCGTCGACTCCCGGGTGATCGCCACGCCGCACGTGATCATCGGTTCGGGCGTACGGCACAGCAAGATCGCCCTGCCCGGGCCGGCGCTCGGCGCCCTGCCCGGGGCGAGGGTGGTGGAGGACCTGGCCAGGCCGGCCTAGGTCCTCATCCGCATCGATCTTGTTCCACGTGAAACATCAGGCTGCCGCTTCGCGCTGCGCCACCTCGCGCAACGCGGCGAGCAGCGTCTCCGGCTCCTGGGCGCCGGTGACCGCGTACTTCCCGGCCAGCACGAACGTCGGCACGCTGGAGACGCCGAGCTGGTGCGCGGCGCTCAGGTCGGCGGCGACCTCCCGGCGGCCGAGATTCGACTCCAGGTACTGCCGCGCCTCGGTCTCGTCCAGACCGGCCTCGCCGGCCAGCGTGACGAGCGCGTCGATCGAACCGACGTCGACGCCGTCGTGGAAGTGGGCCCGGTACAGCCGCTCGACCATCTCGGCGGAGCGGCCCTGCTCGGTGGCGAAACGCACCAGCCGGTGCGCGTCGAACGTGTTCGCCGCCACCGCCCGGTCGAACCGCAGGTCCAGACCCGCGCCCGCGGCGACGCCGGTGACGTGCGCGGCCATGCCCTCGGCCTTGTCCCGCCCGCCGAACTTGTCGCCCAGCGCCTCCAGCAGCGGCTTCGGTTCGGTGACCGGCGTCGGGTCCAGCTGGAACGGCCGGAACCGCACCGTCACGTCGCCGTCGTACGCCTCCAGGGCCTGTTCGAGTCGGCGCTTGCCGATCCAGCACCAGGGGCAGACCACGTCGGCGTAGATCTCGATGTCCATGACCAGCGACAACCCGCCGGTCAGGCGATCTGTTCCCGGACCTGGCGCTTGAGCCGGGCCAGGATGGCGGTGCCGCCGCGTACCCGCAGCGGGCTGATCGCCTGGGCCAGGCCCATGCGCTGGTAGAGATCGTCCGGCACGGCCAGCACCTCCTCGGCGCTCGCCCCGGCCAGCCCTTCGGCGAGGATGCCGGCGAACGCGCGGGTGGTGGGCGCCTCCGGCGGGCAGTCGAAGACGGTGCTCACCGTCTTGTCCGCGTTCACCTCGGCACGCAGGAAGAACGCGGTCTGGCACTCGGGGACCTGCTCCAGCTCGGCCCGGTTCACACCCTCGGGCAGGGGCGGGATCACGTCGGCGAACTCCAGCAGCATCTCCAGCACGACGTCGCGCGGTGCGGCGGCGAACTCGTCCACGATCTCGGCCAGCTTGGTCGGCATCTCGGGCATGAGTCGAGGCTATCCGCCGCTGCGCACCGTCACGCGACGGTGGTGGCGGTGCCCCGCGTCACGTCAGCGGGGCCCCCGCCCTCACGCGTTCGGCGCGGCCTCACTGATGTCGCTGAGCGCCGACTGGGGGTCGAGCTGCATGGCGAGGTCACCGAGGGAGACGATGCCGACGAGCTTGCGGTCGTTGTCGCAGACCAGCACGCGCCGGATGTTGCGCTCGCGCATCAGCGCCGCCGCCTCGTTCGCCGTGCAGTGCTGCTCGATCATGACCACCTCACGGGTGATGATCGAGCCGATCGTGGTGGTGCCCGGGTCGGCGCGTTCGGCCACCGCCCGCACCACGATGTCGCGGTCGGTCAGCATGCCGGCGAGGGTGGCGCCGTCGGTCACCACCACGTCGCCGATGTCCGACTCCTTCATCACCCGGGCCGCCTCGTCCAGCGGGGTCTCCGCCGGGAGGTAGATCACCTGCCTGGTCATCACATCACTGACGCGGTACATGAGAGCCTCCGAACACTTCGGTCGATCCGTCTGCGGTACCCGGTGCCGCGTTCGCTACACCCCGTCGTGGCGCGTCGCGCGTACCTCGTCGCGCAGACGCTCCACGATGTCCTCCACCGGCACCTCGGTCCGTTCGCCGCTGGCCCGGTCGCGCAGCTCCACGTACCCGTCGGCCAGGCGGCGGCCGACCACGACGGCGCGCGGGACGCCGATCAGCTCGGCGTCGGTGAACTTCACCCCGGCGGAGACGTGGGTGCGGTCGTCGACGAGCACGCGCAGGCCGGCGGCGGCGAGGCGCCCGCCGAGGTCGAGTGCCGCGTCGAGCTGCGGCCCCTTCCCGGCGGCAACCAGATGTACGTCGCACGGTGCGACCGCCGCGGGCCAGACCAGCCCCCGGTCGTCGTGGTGCTGCTCGGCCACCGCCGCGACCGCCCGGGACACGCCGATGCCGTAGCAGCCCATCGTGGGCCGGACCGGCTTGCCCTCCGGGCCGAGCACGTCGACCGCGAACGCGTCGGTGTACCGGCGTCCGAGCTGGAAGATGTGCCCGACCTCGATGCCCCGCCGGATGGTCAGCTCGCCGCCGTCGCAGGCCGGGCAGGGGTCGCCGGGGCGCACCTCGGCGGCTTCGATCGTGCCGTCCGGTACGAAGTCGCGCCCGCACACCACGTCGGTGGCGTGCCGGCCCGGCTCGTTCGCGCCGGTCAGCCAGGCGGTGCCGGGCACCACGCGCGGGTCGACCAGGTAGCGGATGCCGTGCTTGGCCATAATCTGCGGCCCGATGTAGCCGCGGACCAGCTCCGGGTGGGCGTCCCAGTCCTCGAAGACCGCCACGGTGGCCGGGGCCAGCACCGCCTCGACCCGCTTGAGGTCGACCTCGCGGTCGCCGGGCAGGCCGATCACCAGCGGTTCGGCCCGCTCGGCGCCGGGCCGGCGGACGCTGAGGACCACGTTCTTCAACGTGTCGGCGGCGGTCCAGCCGGTGCGCCCGCCCAGCTTCCGGGCCTCGGCCAGCTCGACCAGGGCCGCGATGGTGGGCGTCTCCGGGGTGTCGTGCGCCTCGGCGGGCGGGTGCGCGTCGGGGTCACCGGCGGCCGGGGCGCGGGTCACCACCGCCTCGGTGTTCGCCGCGTAGTCGCAGGCGGTGCAGCCGACGAACGTGTCCTCACCGACCGGCGTGGCGGCCAGGAACTCCTCCGACGCGGACCCACCCATCGCGCCCGACATCGCGTGGACAGTGGTGAAGTCCAGCCCGAGCTGGGTGAACACGCGCTCGTAGGCGGCTCGGTGCCGGTCGTACGCCGCCTGGAGCCCGGCGTCGTCCAGGTCGAACGAGTAGGCGTCCTTCATCAGGAATTCGCGCCCGCGCAGCAGACCGGCCCGGGGACGGGCCTCGTCGCGGAACTTCGTCTGGATCTGGAACAGCGTCACCGGGAAGTCCCGGTACGAGGTGAACAAGTCCTTCACCAGCAGCGCGGCCAACTCCTCGTGGGTCGGCGCGAGCAGGTGGTCGGCACCCTTGCGGTCGGCGAGCGTGAAGATGTCGTCCCCGTACTCGGTCCACCGCCCGCTGGTCCGGTACGGCTCGGCCGGGAGCAGCGCCGGGAAGTGCACCTCCTGGTCGCCGATCGCGGTCATCTCGTCCCGCACGATCGCGGTGATCCGCTCCAGCACGAGCGTGCCCAGCGGCAGCCAGGTGTAGCCGCCCGGCGCGGCCCGGCGGACGTAACCGGCGCGCAGCAGCAGCCGATGGCTCGGGACCTCCGCGTCGGCCGGATCCTCGCGCAGGGTCCGGAGCAGCAGGGTCGACATGCGCAGCAGCATTGCCGCAGCCTATGGCGCGAGCGGACGACCGGGCGACCCCTTTCGGTGTCCGGGAGGACCGATCGTCGCCAGCTCGGCGAGGTGGCGGCATGCGACTGGTGTCGATACCGCCACCCCGCCGAGATGGCGTGGACGGTCCGGTAAATGTCGCGGGGGCCGGGTAGGAATGCGGCATGAGTGAGCGACCGGTGATGAAGCTGACGACCACGGTGCTGGACGCGCCGTCCGCAGAGGACCTGGCCGCGTTCTACGAGCGACTGCTCGGCTGGACCCGGCGCGAGGAGGAACCCGAGTGGGTCGTCCTCGCCCCGCCGGAGGGCGGCCACTGGCTGGCGTTCCAGGACGAGTCGGCCTACGTGCGGCCCGTGTGGCCGGCCGGTCCCGGTGACCAGCAGATGTCGGTCCACCTGGACATCAAGGTCGACGACCTGGAGGCGGCCGTGGCGTACGCGGTGTCGGTGGGCGCGACGCTGCCCGACTTCCAGCCGCAGGACGACGTCCGGGTGCTCCTCGACCCGGACGGTCACCCGTTCTGCTTCTACCTTTCGTGACCGGCGGCGCCACGCCGTCGGCCCGTGCGGCCGGCCAGTACGCGACGACGACGGGCAACCTGACCGCTCGCATGGCGTTGCACTCGTACGGCACGAACCCGCAGAGCTGGTTCGCCTGGCTCGGCGAGCCCACCTGCCGATCCGGCCGCTCTGGCTCTGCCGTGCCTGCGGCGCGCCGTGGCCCTGTGCGCAGGCGCGCCTGCTGCTCAAGGCCGAGTACGCGGACCACCCCGTCGACCTGGCCGTCTACCTGTCCGGGCTCTACCACGAGGCCACCCACGACCTGTTCCGCCTCAACCCGCACGACGGGCCGACGCCGCGCGAGCTGTTCGAGAGGTTCGTCGGCTGGGGCCCGTACCGGCGGGGCGTCACCGATACGATGCCCGCGACATGACAGCGCCTGGGGACTTCGACCTGACGATGGACGAGTTGCGCGAGGTGGCGCGGTACGCGGTCCGGCACGCGGAGGACGTCCTCCCGGTCTACGAGCGGACGGTTCCGGACGATCCGCGTCCCCGCGCGGCGATCGACGCCGCCTGGACGTTCGCGCGCGGTGCCGCCCGCACGAAACTCCAGCGGGTCACGTCCCTCGACGCGCACCGGGCCGCCCGGTCCGCGCCCACCGAGTCCGCACGCCTGGCTGCCCGGGCTGCCGGTGACGCCGCCGCGGCCGCGTACCTGCACCCCATCGCGAAAGCCACCCAGGTCGGCCACATCCTGCGGGCCGCCGCGAACGCCGCGCGCGTCGCCGAACTGGAATCCGGCGGCGACGAGACCGTCGGCATGGCAGTGCTGGACCGGTATCGGCAGCTCGCCACGCCCGTGCTGGTCGACGTGCTGCGCCGCTATCCGCCGCTGACCGGCGGCGGCAGCCGGGTGGCCCGGCTGATGAGCACACTGGACCACGACCTGCGCCACGGCGAGGCAGCGTCGTGATCCTGCCGAAGGTCCGCGATCTCCGGTTCACCACGATCCGCCGGGGCGGGACGCTCACCGACGAGCACCACCATCTGCTGGCGCTCTGGGCCGCCACCTGCGCCGAGCACGTCCTCGGCCTGTTCGAGGCGGTCCGGCCGGACGACAGTCGTCCGCGCGAGGCGATCGAGCACGCCCGGGCCTGGGTGCGGGGCGAGGTCAGGATGATGCAGGCGCGTGCGGCCGGGGGGCACGCCATGGGCGCGGCCCGGGACCTGCGCGGGGCGGCCCGCAACGCCGCGTACGCCGCCGGTCAGGCCGCCGTCGTGGCGCACGTCGCCGCGCACGAACTCGGCGCGGCCGCGTACGCGATCAAGGCGGTACGCGCGGCGGCGCCCACCGACCTTCGCGAGGCGGCCGGGCGGGCCGAGTGCCGGTGGCAGCGCGATCAGCTCCCGGCCGAGATCCGTGAGCTGGTCCTGGACGACCAGCGGCTGCGCAACGACATCTGCTGGTCGGTCTTCGACTGCTGACGCCGGCCGGGCCCTGTCGGGAAAGTGCCACGGGCGGCGGCAACCATGGCGTGGGCGGGTGGCGTCTCGGAAGGCGTCACGCTGATGCACCACCTGACCCCAAGGACCGGCTCGTGTGGATCTTCTCCTGACTGAGTTCGACCTGTTCGTCCGAACTCGCACGCCCGCGCTGCTGCGCTCCGCCTACCTGCTGACCGGCGACCAGCATCTGGCCGAGGATCTCGTCCAGTCCGCCCTGGCCCGTACGCACCGTGCCTGGAACCGGTTGCACGAGACCGGCAACGCGGAGGCGTACACCCGGAAGGTGATGTACCACCTGCAGGTCTCCTGGTGGCGACGCCGCCGGGTGGCCGAGTCGATGCCGGGCGACATGCCCGAGCCGCGCGGAGGCGACTCGGCCCCCGACCACGCCCAGCAGACCACGCTCCGGCTGACCCTCCGGGCCGCGCTGACCCGGCTCTCTCCCAAACAGCGGGCCGTGCTGGTCCTGCGGTTCTTCGAGGACCGCACCGAGACCGAGGCCGCCGACCTGCTCGGCGTGACGGTCGGCACCGTCAAGAGCCAGACCTCGAAGGCGCTGGCGAAGCTGCGCAGCGTGGCACCGGAGCTCGCCGAGCTGTACGTCACGGAAGGAACCGCCCGATGAACCAGGACCGACTGCGTTTCGACCTGGCCGACCTGGCCGAGGAGGTCACCCCGGTCGACCTGCGGGACCGGGCACTGCGTACCTCGCGGCGGCTCGGCATCCAGCGGGCCGCCGCCACGTCTGCCGCCGTGCTGGTGGTGCTGGCCGCCGCGACCGGAACGGCACTGGCGATCCGGCCGAACAGCCAGGCGCCGGTGCCGGCCGGGCCGTCGGTGACGGTCACCGCCCCGCCGGTCGAGACCACTCCGACCCCGTCCGCCGAGCCGTCGAGCACGCCGTCGACCAGTCCCAGCGAAACCACCGGCGGGGGGCCGGGCGGCGACGTGACCTTCGGGCGGCTCGTCTACGGCCCGGCCGACCTGGCGAACGCCCCGTCCCTGACGAGCACCGTCCGGCTTCAGTCCTGGCGACCGGGCGACGCCCCGGTCCGCCTGCTCGGTCTGCCGTACGGGCCGGCGCAGGTCAACGTCTCGGTGTCACCGGACGGAAAGAGGGTGGCCTGGGTCGAGACGACAGGCGCGGTGTGGGTGTCGGCCCTCGACGGTTCGGGGCGGCGCAAGCTCCGTGACGGCGTCGACGACCTGTGCTGGTCACCCGTCTGGCTGCCGAACTCGGAACAGCTCGTCGTGCGTCTGACCGCCGCCGGCGGCGGCGACCCGGACACCGGCGTGCTCGACACCTCGTCCGGGAAGTTTACGACGGTGACGGGCCTCGACGGCTGTCACGCCGTGTTCGCCGCGGACGGGACGCTGGCGTTCGCCGACGGCTCCGACGGCACGATCGTCCTCACCGACCGGAACGGCAAGACGCGACGGACGGTGCCGGGCCTGGGCGCCAAGGGCAGCCGGTACGTCTCCTTCGACCTGTCCAGTCTCTCCCCGGACGGCCGGCGGGTCGCGCTCCTGCGGATCGACCGGAACGGCACGTACGGGGACGCGGCACGAGAGCTTCTCGTCAACGCCGTGCTCGACACCGGGACCGGCAAGGAGGTGTCGCTGCCGCTGGAGGGACGTCAACTGCGGCAGGTCTTCTTCCAGCCGGACGGGTCGATGGTGATCCGGGTCCGCAGCGGTGACCGCTACGTGGTGGTACTGGTGGACGCGACCGGCAGGAAGATCACGGAGCGGGCGGAGCCGTCGGCGCTGCGGGACATGCAGATCGTCAGCGCAGGACCGTGATCGCCGCGTCCGCGGTGACGTGCTTCCACGGCACCAGCACCACGGTGCCGTCGCGCTCCAGGACTTTCGCGTCGCTGCCCTCGGTGCCGGCCGACAGCGGCGCCTCGGCCACCACGCTCACCTTCCCGGTGGCCGGATCGATCCGGACCAGCCGCGGGGCGAGATCCCGCCGGTCGCCCACCTCCCAGGCCAGCAGGCCCTGCTCGTCGAGACGGACGAGTTCCACCTCGCTGCCGGTGTGCCCGGCCGACACCCAGCGCCGCTTCCCGGTGGCCAGGTCGATCGCCACCACCTGGTTGGCCTGGCGCATCTTGTCGCTCACCGGAGAGGACTCGGTCGGCAGGTAGAGCGTGTCCGCGTCGGCCAGGTACGGCCGGATCTGCGGCCCGCTCACCGTGTTGGAACGGTTGACCGGCAGGTCGCTGAACCGCGTACCGTCGACGGGGTTGCCGAACGTGGCCCGCGCCTTGCCGGTGGCGTCGCGCGCGACGAACGTCTCGGTGCTCAGGCCGGGCCGGCTGACCAGCGGGTCGACGCTGAGCACCCCGTCGCTCTGCTGCGCGGCGGGCAGGTCCTGCTTCCAGCGCGGCTTGCCGGTGGCCGGGTCCAGGCCGAGCAGCGCCCCCCGGTCGCCGTCGCAGAGCGTGGTGATGACGGCCTGGTCCCCGGCGGCCTGCGCGTCGGTCAGGCGGCAGTCGCGGCCGGGCAGCAGCCGGTCGGCGTCGGTCTGCCACAGCCGCTTGCCGTCGGCCAGCGAGTAGCCGAGGACGCTCTCGCCGCTGCGGACGACCACCTGCCCGGCGGTCACCGACAGGTCGGGGGCGACGGTCTCGGATCGGCCCGTCCGGCGTTCGACAGGGAACGTCACCCGCCACGTCTGCGTGCCACCGGCCGCGTCGAACCCGACGAGCGTGTCGCACGAGTCGGCCGAACCGAGCGCCACCACACCCCGCCCTTCGGCGAGGGTCTGCGCGGCCGCGCACAGCGAGGCGGCCTGCGGCGCGGGCACGCCCCACGCCTGGCCGCCGTCGCCGAGCCGGTAGGCGATGATCCCGTCCGGCTGCGCCCGGACCACCGCGTCGCCGACCAGCCAGGCGCCGAACATGTCCTGCCCGTCGTACGTCTTCAGCCCGTTGCGTTGCAGCTCCGGGAAGTCGAGCACCCAGGCGGTACGCAGCTTCTTCCCGTCGTCGTCACCGCCGCCGACCAGCCGGGACACGCCGTAGGCGGTGCCGGCCGCGACCGCGAGCACGGCCACCAGCCCGCCGGCCACCAGCAACGCGACGCGCCCGCGCCGCTTCGGCGCCGCCGGCGGCGCACCGACCGGACCCGGCGGGCCCGCCGGTGGGTACGCGGGCGGCGGGTACTGCTGGTGCTGATACGTCATCGGTCGTCTCCCGTTTCCGTCAGCCGTCCAGGTCGCGGACGTAGTCGGCCCAGCCGGCCTGGAACTCGTCGAGCGACACGCCGAGCACGTCCCGGGCGGCGCGGTCGGTCGGGGTGCCGGCGTAGACCGCCTCGACGAAGCGGAACAGCTTCGGCTCACCGTGCTTATCGGCGATGTGGATCATCGCGGTGTGCCCGAGCCAGTAGTGGAAGGTCAGCAGGCCGCTCTTCTGCCAGTCGCCGTTGCTGGGCAGCGTGCCGTTCCAGCCGTTGCGGATCAACTGGCGGGCCGGCGCGGTGCGCTCGCTGGCGGCCAGCGGGCGGCCGTGGAAGGCGATGTACTCGGCGAAGCCCTCCACCACCCACTCGTCGAGCTTGCTGAACTCGTCCACGGCAGCCGGGTCGGTGCGGGGCGTCATCAGCGAGTGCGCGATCTCGTGCTGCAACACCATGTGGGCGTCGTTGTCGCCGCCGGAACGGGTGAAGTAACGATCTCTGGTGTCCACCACGATGCGGGTGCCGCCGATCGTGGCCTTGCCGTCCTTGCGCTCGGCGGCGACCATGCCCACCGAGTAGCCCGCCTCGGTGGCCTTCTCGGTGCCGATCCGGTAGAGCGAGGTCATCTCGTCCTTGCCGGCGGCGAGCGTGACGACGAACTTGTCCGACACCGGCTCGGGCGGCGCGTTGGCCCGCCACACGGCCAGGTTGCCCGTCACCGCCTTGTCGACGGCCGGGGCGTACCGCCTCGCCACGTCGGCCCGGGCCGCATCGGTGATGATCAGGGCGAACGGGGTCTGCTCGACATGGATCTCCCGCCACTTGTCCCACGGCCCGGGGTAGTAGACGGTTGTCGAATCGCCGTTGCCGCCGGCCGGCGCGCCGGTGACGGCGGTGACCTGGATCGGCGCGTCCTTGCCGGCGCGGACGATCGTCCACCGGTACCACTCGGCGACCGGCGCTATGTCGAAGCCGTCGAGCTGGTGCACGAAGGAGACGTCGAGCTGGAACGTGACGCCCTGCCCGAAGGCGTCGCTGACGCGGCCCTGCTTCTCGATCGTCTCGTAGCGGGCCACCGACAGCGGCAACTTGCCCAGGTTGCGGAACAGCTGGGTCTGCCCGGCGATCAGCTCCTTGCGGGCCGGGTCGAACGCGGCCAGGTAGCCGTCCAGGTCCTTCGCCGCCAGCGCCTGGCTGTGCCGGTCGAGCAGGGCGTTCAGCTCGGCATCGGTGACGGTGACGCCGTTCGCGCCGGCTGCCGCCTTCGGGGCCGATCCGTCCTCGTCGTCGCCGCGCAGGCTCAGCCCGACGCCGACCGCCGTGCCGGCGCAGACCGCCAGCGCGAGCGCGCCGGCAGCGAGCCCGATCCAGAGCCCTCGGCGGGACTTCGGCGCCGGGGGCGGCGGCCCCCACGGCGCCGGCTGCGCGGGCGGCGGTGGTGCGCCGTACCGGGGGTCGGCGTTGCCGGGCGGTGGCCAACCTGCCGCCGGTGGGTGCGTCATGTGGTTCCTCACTCGTGCCGGGTGCGGGACCAGCCGGACGGTTCCGCCCGGCGGGATGACGGCAAACATCATCCCCGGTCTGTACGACGGATTCTGCCCCGCCCTGTCTTGTCGGGGCTTTTGTCCCGGGGGTGGCTGTAGCGAACAGGACGTCGAGACATCCGCCACGTCCGGCCGCCAGGGCCAGCGGGAGCGGCCCGCGCGGTGACAGACTGTGCGACGCACTTCTGCCGGGACGTCTGAGGGAGGCGCCGTGCGCTGGCGCAGCTACGTGGCGGTGGGCGACAGCTTCACCGAGGGCATGGACGACGCGTATCCGGACGGCAGCTACCGCGGCTGGGCCGATCTGGTCGCCACCCGCCTGGCTGTCGAGGCCGGGCCCGACTTCGGGTACGCCAACCTGGCCATCCGGGGGCGGCTGTTCCCGAACGTGGTGGCCGAGCAGGTGCCGTCCGCGCTGGCCATGAAGCCCGACCTGATCAGCTTCGCGGCCGGCGGCAACGACGTGCTGCGCCGCAGCTTCGACCCGGACGCGTTCGTCCCCCGCTTCGACGCGGTCGTGCAGCGGCTGCGATCCGGCGGCAGCGACGTGGTGCTGTTCCGGTTCGCCGACGTGATGTCCCGGCTGCCCGGCCAGCGGATGATGGCCCCGCGCGTGGCACTGCTCAACCGGGTGGTCGGCGAGGTGGCCGAACGGCACGGCGCGATCCTGGTCGACCTGTTCGCCGACGACACCTACCTCAACCCGCTGCTCTGGAGCACCGACCGGATTCACCTGTCCGCGGAGGGCCACCGCCGGGTCGCCGCGCAGGTGCTCACCGCGCTCGGTGTCGGCTGCGACGAGGAGTGGCTGCTGGTGCCGCCGCACCCGGCGCCCAGCCCGTGGCTCGCGGCGCGCGCCGCCGACCTGCGCTGGGCCGGCAAGCACCTGGCGCCGTGGATCAGGCGCCGGCTGACCGGGCGCTCCTCCGGCGACTTCATTACCGCGAAGCGTCCGGTGCTCAGGCCGGTCGACTTCGACTGAGCGTGCGGACTGTCCACGCCGCCGACCTGCTGCGGCTGACACTCGACGACCCACCCCGCGCCGGGCTGGCGGTGGTGGTCGCCGGTGACCGGGTCGAGGCGATCGTGCCGGCCGCCGAGCTGTCCGGCGCGTACCCCCGGGTGCGGGTGCGGCGGTGGGCCGGCACGCTCGGGCCGGCGCTCGTGCACGACGGCCCGCTGCCCCCGGCGCCCACGCCGCGCGAGCGGGTGCACGCGCTGTTTCGGCTCGGCGTCGCCGCTGTGGTCGAGGAGCACGTGGCCGATCCGGCGCTGCGGGCCGCCGCCGCCCGCAACGACGTGGCGGTGCTGCCAACCGCCCGGCCGCCCGCGCTGGTCGCCGGCGGGCGGGCCGACCTCGCCGTGTTCGGCCCGGACGGCGCCTGCCTGGCCACGGTGGTCGCCGGGCGCCTGGTGCACCGCCGCGCCTGACCCCGCCGGACGGCTGGACCTCACCGCCGATCGTCCGATGTGTCCGGTCGGCCGCTTATCGGGATCGCCCGATGTCCGCCCGACTGGATAGCATCCGCTACCCCCGTCGATCGAGCACGGGGCAAAATCGGGGAAAGGTGGATGAGGGATGACCCTCATGCCTGACAGAAATCCAGGTCGAACCGGTCGGCGAGGCATGCTCGCCGCCGCGCTGTCGATCTTGGTCGCGGCCGGAACGGTGGCCGCCACCGCGGCGCCGGCAGCCGCGTACGACATCCGCTACGAGACGAACACCTCGTGGGCCTGGACCGACTCGCACTCGCCCACCACGATCAACGTCGACCGGCCCGGCGACATGCCGGTCGGCACCTGGAAGGACGCGAAGGGCCGCCCGCACACGTCGCGCGCCTACTTCACGTTCGACATCTCCCGCTACCGGGGAGCGGACATCCAGTCGGCCGTCCTCGACGTGAAGGAGACGGCAGGCGGCGACTGCACCAGGCGTCCCGTGGTCGAGCTGCGGCGTACCGCCGCCTACACCGCCCAGTCGAACTGGCGGAACCCCCCGGCCGACCTGGGACTGGTCGACAGCCGCCAGCTCACCGACCAGACCGTCTGCCCGGCGCCCCGGGTGGAGTTCGACGCGGTCGAAGGGCTGCGCCAGGCGCTCGCCGAGGGCCGGTCGACGCTGACCCTCTCGCTGCGGCTGCCCGCCGACGCCGAGCGGGACCCGGCGCTGGCCCGAAAGTACGCCACCAAGGTCGGCATCTCGATCGACTACAACTTCCGCCCCGGCGTGCCGACCGACCTGCGGAGCGAGACCGGCACGGCGTGCACCACCGCCGAGCCGTACCAGGTGATCCGCTACCCCGTCCCGTCCGGGGTGGTGCACGACCGGGACCGCAACGACAGCGGCGGCACGGACCAGCTCACCGTCTCCTTCGCGGCCTGGCCGGTCGACGAGCCGGAGGCGCGGATCGAGCAGACGGACTACGCGCGCGACGGCGAGCGGGCCGTCGGCCGCTACGACAACATCTATCCGTCGCCGTTCGAGCACGATCGGACGTACGCCTGGCAGATGCGGGCGGCGGACAGCCGGGCCACCGGCGAGTGGAGCCCGGTCTGCTACTTCCGCCTCGACGTCCGCGGGCCGGCCACGCCGCCCGTCGTGACGTCGACCGACTTCCCCGACAACGACGAGTGGCACCCGGCTCTGCCCGGCGAGTTCACCTTCACCGCAAACGGCGCGGCCGACGTGGTGCGGTACGGCTACTCGTTGGACTCCGGCGTCGAGAAGACGGTCGACGCGGACCGGACGGGCGGTTCGGCCACCGTCACGCTCACCCCGGACAGCGGCCCGAACACCCTGCGGGTGTGGAGCCTGGACGCGCTCGGCAACCGCTCGGCGACCACCGAGTACACGTTCCGCGCCACGGACGTGGCGCCGATCGTCGAGGGACGGCTGAGCGAGATCGGGGTGCCTGCCACGTTCCAGCTGCGTCCGCAGATGGACGGCGTGGTGCGCTACCGCTACGCCCTCGACGGCGAACCCGAGCAGACGGTGGACGCCGCGGCGGACGGCTCCGCCGCGATCACCGTCACCGCGACCCGGGGCGGCTCCCGCACCCTCACCGTCACCAGCGTCACGGCCGACGGCGTGGAGGCCACCAGCAGCCGGCAGTTCACCCTGCCGACCGCGCCGAAGATCTCGGCCACCGTCTACCTGCCCGTCCCCAGCGGAGGGCAGGGTGTTCCGGGCGTCTTCACCTTCACCCCCCGCCTGCCCGACACGGTCAGCTACCGCTACCAGTTCACCGGCGAGGACCAGCAGGTGGTGGCCGCCAAGCCCGACGGCACCGCGTCGGTCACCTGGGCGCCGACCGAGGCGGGCGCGATCAACCTGGTCGTGCGGAGCGTGAGCGGGGACGGCACCGTGTCCGAGCCGGCGACCTTGTCCTTCCGGGTGCGGGACCTGCGTCCCGCCGTCTCCGCCGACCCGTACCGGACGGACGTGCCCATGGGTGGTCCGGGCCAGCCGGGCGAGTTCCGGTTCACGTCGCAACTCACCACGACGGTGGCCTTCCTCTACCGGTTCGACGACGGCGCCGAGCAGCGCGTCGAGACCGGCAACCGGGCGACGGTGAGCTGGACGCCCACCGAGGGCGGGACGCACACGCTTACTGTCGTCGGGGTCACCGCGGACGGCACCCGCTCGCCCGAGCAGGTCTGGACGTTCCTTGTGAACGACGCACCGTAGGTCCAGTCGGCGAAGTAGCCGCACAGCAGCAGCGGCCTGACCGCACCGGCCCCACCACCTTTCCGAGGCGGTGGGGCCGGTGTCACATCCGCGGCCCGAGATCCGGCGTACCTTGGGGATCATGCCTGTGCCGAGCGATCCGCATCCTGATTTCCAGTCGTACGCCGACCCGCAGCGCCTGGTCACCACCGAATGGCTGGCCGAGCACCTGGGCGACGAAGGGCTCGTGGTCGTCGAGTCCGACGAGGACGTGCTCCTCTACGACACCGGTCACATCCCCGGCGCCGTCAAGGTCGACTGGCACACCGAACTGAACGACCAGGTCACCCGCGACTACCTGGACGCCGCGAGCTTCGCCGAGATGTGCGCGGCCAAGGGCATCGGTCGGGACGACACTGTCGTCTTCTACGGCGACAACTTCAACTGGTGGGCCGCGTACGCCCTCTGGGTCTTCTCGCTCTTCGGTCACCAGGACGTACGGCTGCTCGACGGCGGCCGGCAGAAGTGGGTCGCCGAGGGACGGGAGCTGACCCGGGACAAGGTGAGCCGGCCCCGCGCCACGTACCCGGTGCCGGAGCGCAACGACGCGCCGATCCGCGCGTACCGGGAGCAGGTCATGGCGCACGTGGAGGCGGGGCGGCCGCTGGTGGACGTGCGTTCGCCCGGTGAGTACACCGGCGAGATGCTGCACATGCCGGACTACCCGCAGGAGGGCGCGCTGCGCGGCGGGCACATCCCGGGCGCGGTGAGCAAGCCGTGGAAGTCCGCCGCGAACGACGACGGCACGTTCAAGTCCGCCGACGAGCTGCGTGCCATCTACGCCGACCAGCTGGGGCTGAGCCCGTCCGACGACGTGGTGGCGTACTGCCGGATCGGCGAGCGGTCCAGCCACACCTGGTTCGTGCTGCACCACCTGCTCGGCTTCCCGCAGGTGCGCAACTACGACGGCTCGTGGACCGAGTGGGGCAACCTG
Source organism: Micromonospora sp. LA-10 (assembly GCF_051853095.1). Taxonomy (NCBI): domain Bacteria; kingdom Bacillati; phylum Actinomycetota; class Actinomycetes; order Micromonosporales; family Micromonosporaceae; genus Micromonospora; species Micromonospora sp. LA-10. Next base: position 3,608,173 of record NZ_CP195710.1, on the reverse strand, counting down.
GTGCGGGCCCCCGTCGTCAAGGGCGACCAGCCCGGCGGCCTGACCCGCTGACCGTCCCGGCCGGTCCCGCCGTCGTCACGGTGGGGCCGGCCGGTTCCGTTCGTCCGCGCCGGCCCGGGCCGGTCAGCGGGCGGCGATCGACAGGCTGCCGGGCACGTTGCCCGCGACCAGGTCGACAGCGCCGGTCTCCGGTCGCCACCGGGCCAGCCCGGCGTCGTAGCGGAACAGCAGTTCGCCGTCGGCGGTCCAGCCGTACACCTCGCAGCACCCCTTGGCCCGGTCCTCCCGGCCCAGGTCGAGCAGTCGGGTCACCGCGCCGGTGCGGGCGTCCAGCACCGCCACGCCCTCGGCGCCACTCATCGTGCCGGCGGGGCCCACGGTGGTGGTCCATCCGGCCTGGCCGATCCGGTCGCCGCGCTGCCAGCCCCGCCCGTAGACCTCGTCCAGGCGGTAGCCGGGGGGAAGCTCCCCGGTGGTCACCGGCCGCCGGTCCGGCGCGCCGCCGGAGGCGGGGAACCGGCGTACGGCCAGGCCGCCGTCCCCGGACCAGCCGCCCACTGTGAGCAGGTCGCCGGACCGGTCCGGCTCGGGTACGACGAGCGTCCAGGGGTCGACAGTCAGCTTCCGCGTCGCTCCGGTGCGCCGGTCCAGCTCGTACGCGGTGTCGTTGTCCCCGACGATCAGCCGGTCACCGGCCCAGAGCACGTGCTCCAGGTAGCCGGCGAGCGGGTAGCGGCGGACCCCGACGTCGGTCAGGTCGACCACCACCACTTCACCGGTCTGTGCGAACGCGGCGGTCCGGCCGTCCGGTGACAGGCTGCCCGGCTTGAGGGCCGTCGCCTCGTTGCCTCCGGCGTCGCGGGTGGGCGCGAGCGTGACCACGTCGAGTTCCCGGACGATGCCGTCGTCACCCAGCACCCGGACCGTGCCCGCCTCGCCGGTCGCCGGGTCGACCGGCTGGTACAGCGCCAGCGCCCGGCTCACCGGGCGGGCGGAGAGGGCGGCGCCGACCCGGTCGCCGAGCCGGCCGAGCGGGTCGCCCGCCTCGCCGAGCCGGTCCGGGGGCCGCTGCACGACCGGCGCGTTCGGGGCCGAGGTCACCGCCGGGCGGGGCGGTGCGGCAGGGGGCGGACCGGACCGGTGCAGGAGCGCTGTCGTACCGCCGCCGACCAGGACCACAGCGACGGCTGCGGCCGCGGCGGCCCGGCGGGCACGACGGACCCGGCCGGCCCGTTCCCATCCGGCGGCGGCCGGCCGGGTCGGGCGGATCTCCTCGGTGGCCCGGGTCAGCAGGCGTGCCAGCTCCGTCTCGTTCACTGGTTCACCTCCCTTCCGGCGGCCAGGCCGTCGCCGGATCCGCCGAGGGCGGGCACCACGTCTCGAAGCCGGCGCAGCGCGTCGTGGCATTGGCTCTTGACGGTGCCGACTGTGATGCCGAGCGCCTCGGCGGTGGCCGCCTCGGTCAGGTCCTCGAAGTAGCGCAGCACGACGACGGCCCGCTGGCGTGGTGGCAGCCGGTCCAGCGCGGCGCGCACGGTGAGCCGCAACGCGGGGTCGGCGTCCGCACCCGGCCGGTCCGGCGGGTACGCGCTGAGCCACTCCCGCCGCCGGCGCCGCCACCAGGAGACGGCGTCGCGGTAGAGGATGGCGCGCACGTACGCGGCCGGGTCGCCGTCGCGCACCGACGGCCAGCGCAGCGCCAGCTTGAGCAGCGCGTCCTGGAGCAGGTCCTCGGCCTGGTGCCGGTTTCCGCAGATCAGGTACGCGGCGCGCAGCAGCCGGTGCTGGTGCGACTCGACGAAGGCGAGGTAGTCGGCCCGCCCGTCGTCCGCGTCACGCCCCATCCGGCTCCTCCTCCGTCACCGGCCAGACGCGCGGGACGGGGGTAAAGGTTGGGTCAGGTAGCGCTGAATCGTCGGGCCGACCCAGTCGGCCAGCTCTTCCGGGTCGAGGTCCACCACGGGTGGCAGCCGGACGACGTACCGGGTGAGCGCGAGTCCGAGGATCTGGCTGGCCACCAGTCCGGCCCGGCGTTCGGCGGTGGCCGGGTCGGCGCCGGACCGGGCCACGGCGGTGGCGAGCTGGCCGGCGAAGATGCCGCGCATCCGGTCGGCCGCGCCGGGGTTGGTGGCGGCGGCCCGGAGCAGGGCGACGAGTGTCCCGTCGGCCTCCCAGCGGCGCACGAAGTGCCGGGTCAGTGTCTCGCCGAGCCGGTCCGGTGGCACCTCGGCCAGGTCGGGCAGGCGCAGGTCGAATTCGGCCGCCGCGGCGAACAGGCCCTCCTTGCTGCCGTAGTAGCGCATCACCATCGACGGGTCGATGTGGGCGTCGGCGGCGATGGCCCGGATGGTGGCCCGGTCGTAGCCGTCGGCGGCGAAGCGTTCCCGGGCGGCGCGCAGGATGGCGGCCCGGGTGGCGTCCGAGCGGCGGGTACGGGTGGCGGGTCCGGTCACGTCCACGACTGTAGGCCAACACGCGTTGACATCGCCTCTACAGTGGAGTCAACAGTTGTTGGCAAACAGTTGTTGGCCTGAGCCCGGAGGTGGAAGCGATGCTGCCCGAACGCACCGACGTCCTCGTGGTGGGAGCCGGTCCGACCGGTCTGGCCGTGGCGGTGACGCTGGCCGGGCACGGGATCACCGCGACAGTTGTCGACCGGCTCGCCGAACCGCCCGTCACGTCGCGCGCCGCCGTCGTGCACGCGGGCACCCTGGAAGTGCTCGACCGGATCGGGGTCGCCGCGCCGCTGGCCGCCCGAGGGCTGCGCTCGGCCCGGTTCAGCGTCCGCGACCGGGACCGGGTGCTGATCACCGTCCCCTTCGACCGGTTGCCGTCGCGCTACCCGTACGCGCTGCTCGTCTCGCAGGCCGAGACCGAGGCGGTGCTCGCCGACCGGCTCGCCGCGCTCGGCGGGCGCGTGCTGCGGCCGTACGAGATGACCGGGCTGGACCTCGACGGCGACGGCGCCGTCGCGCGCTTCGACGGCGGCCGCGCGGTCCGGGCGCGCTGGGTCGTCGGCGCGGACGGGATGCACAGCCGGGTCCGCGACCTGGCCGGCATCGGCTTCGGCGGCCCGGCCGATCCCGGGGAGTCGTTCCTGCTCGCCGACGTGCGCGTGGACAGCGCGCTCCCGCGCGACCAGGTGAGCCTCTTCCTGTCCCGGCAGGGCCCGCTGGTCTGGGCACCGCTGCCCGACGGCACGGTCCGGCTGGTCGCCACGGTGGCCGACGCGCCGCGCGAGCCGCAGGCGCACCACTTCCAGGCGCTGCTCGACGAGCGCGGCCCGGCGCGGCGGCCGGATCGGATCACCGGCATGGCGTGGTCGTCGCGGTTCCGGATCCACCACCGGATCGCGAGCGCCTACCGCCGCGGCCCGGTGCTGCTCGCCGGGGACGCGGCGCACGTGCACAGCCCGGCCGGCGGGCAGGGGATGAATCTCGGCCTGCGGGACGCGGTCGCCCTCGGCGACGCGCTCGCCGCCGGTCCGCGGGCCCTCGACGGGTACGCCGCCGACCGCCGCCCCCGCGCCGAGGAGGTGCTCGGCTTCGCCGCCACCCTGACCCGCCTGGCCGCCGCCCCGCCACCCCTCCGCCCCCTAAGAAACCTCCTGCTCCGCGGGCTCTCCACCCTCCCCGGAGCCAGGAACCGAATCGCCACTCGCCTCGCCGGCTTCGAACCCCCACCCCGCTGATCTTGCAGTTGCGGCCCTTGGCGGGTCCTTTTTGGGCGTGTTCGCCCGGGCGGAAAGTGCAAGATCGGCGGGGAGGTGGGCGGGCTTGGGAGGGATGAAACGGGACGGACACTGTCGGCGCTGACCGGTACGGTGAGCGCCGAAATCCGAACCGGGAGCGCGATTGGACCGCACCTTCCAGGTGGACCTCCGTGGCGTGGTCGACCTGCTCAGTCACCACCTCTACGGCAGCCCGCGCGTCTACGTGCGCGAACTGCTCCAGAACGCCGTCGACGCGATCACCGCGCGCCGGTCCACCGAGCCGAACGCCCCGGCCCGGGTACGCATCGAGCCGCCGGAGCTGACCGGCGACGGCACCCTGCGCGTGCACGACACCGGCGTCGGTCTCACCGAGGCGCAGGTGCACGAGCTGCTCGCCACCATCGGCCGCAGCTCCAAGCGCGACGAGCTGGGCTTCTCCCGGCACGAGTTCCTCGGCCAGTTCGGCATCGGGCTGCTCTCCTGCTTCCTGGTCGCGGACGAGATCCGCGTGGTCACCCGGCACGCCGACGAGCCCACAGTGCTCTGGACGGGCTGGTCCGACGGGCGGTACGCGGTGCGGCTCGCCGAGCCGGAGCAGGCACGCGACGAGCCCGGCACCACAGTGACGCTGGTGCCCCGGCGCGACGCCGACCAGTGGCTCGGCGTACCCACTGTCACCGAGCTGGCCCGCCTCTACGGCAGCCTGCTGCCGGTCGACGTCCGGGTCGGTGACACGCCGACCACCGCCGGGCCGCCGCCGTGGCCCACCACGCCCGGAGCGCCCGTCGACCGCGCCGCGCTCCAGCGGTACGCCCAGGAGCTGCTCGGGTTCGTCCCGTTCGACGTGGTGCCGCTTTCGGTGCCCGAGGCCGGCCTCACCGGAGTGGCGTTCATCCTGCCGACCGCGGTGAACCCGGCCGCCCGCGCCGGGCACCGGGTCTACCTCAAGCGGATGCTGCTCAGCGAGCACGCCGACGGGCTGCTGCCCGAGTGGGCCTTCTTCGCCCACTGCGTGGTCGACGCCAGTGAGCTGCGCCCCACCGCCAGCCGCGAGGCGCTCTACGAGGACACGCTGCTCACCACGGTCCGGGACGCGCTCGGCGACCAGATCCGGGGCTGGCTGGTGCGGCTGGCCAAGCACGACCCGCGCCGGCTCGGCGAGTTCCTCCAGGTGCACCACCTCGGCGTCAAGGCGCTCGCGATGCACGACGACGAGATGCTGCGGCTGGTCGACCAGTGGTGGCCGATGGACACGAACGTGGGCACGATGACGCTCGCCGAGTTCCGGCAGCGGCACGGCGTGCTCCGGTATGCCGCCAGCCTGGACGAGTTCCGTCAGCTCGCCGCCGTGGCCGCCGCGCAGGACATGGCAGTCGTCAACGGCGGCTACACGTACGACACCGAACTGATCGAGCGGCTGCCCAGAGTGGATCGGTCGGTGCTCATCGAACGGCTGGAGCCCAGCGACCTCACCACCCGGTTCGAGACCCTCGACCCGGCGACCGAGCTGGCACTGCGGCCGTTCCTCACCGGGGCGCAGCGGGCGCTGGAACGGCTCGGCTGCGAGGTCGTGATCCGGGCGTACGACCCGGTCTCGCTGCCCGCGCTCTACCTGGTGTCCCGCTCGGCCGCGTTCCACGACCAGCTCGCCGCCAGCCGGGACAAGGCCGACGACCTGTGGGGTGGGGTGCTCGACGCGCTCGCCGCCTCCGCCCCGCCGGACCGCCCGCAACTCGTGCTCAACCACCGCAACCCGCTGGTCCGCCGGGTGACCACGCTCGCCGACCCGGAGCTGGTCGGCCTGGCCGTCGAGGCGCTTTACGGGCAGGCCCTGCTGCTCGGGCACCACCCGATCCGGGCGGCCGACGCCGCGCTGCTGAACAGTTCCTTCCTCGGCCTGCTCGGCCGGGCCGTACCGGGAGTGACCCGTGACTGACGACGACCTCTGGCGCATGCACCACGAGATCGAAAACATGCCGTACGGCCCGGGGCAGATCGCCGCGCTGGAGCAGTTGCTGCGCCGCGCCGACGCGGGCGACGACCGGCACCTCGCCTTCGCCGCCCGGGTCACCGGCACCACCGCGTACGTCTACGGCGGCGAACCGGCGAAGTCCTTCGTCACGTTCTCCTGGTGCCTGTCGGAATACGACAGGGACCCGCAGCCCTACCACCAGGGCTACACGCACCAGCTGCTCTGGGCCTTCAAGTACATGGTCAACGCCATGGTGAAGTTCCCGGAGCTGCCGCTGGACCGGACGTACGCGGTGCTCGACGACATGGAGCGGCGCTACCGCGACGCCGGGCACTCGTTGCAGGCGGTCCACAAGCACCGCTACCTGGTGGCCGCGCACCTGGGCGACGAGGACGCGGCGGAGCAGTGGTACCGCAAGTGGATGACCACGCCCCGCGACGCGCTCTCCGACTGCGCCGGCTGCGACCCGACCACGCAGGTCGCGCACCTGGTCCGGCTCGGCCGGCACGAGGAGGCGGTGGCGCTCGCCGAGCCGGTGCTCGCCGGCCGGCTGACCTGTAACGAGCAGCCGCAGGGGATCCTCACCGCGCTGCTCACCCCCTACCGGGAGACCGGCCGGGGCGACGCCGCGCGGGACGCGCACCGGGAGGCGTACCGGCGGCTGCGCGGGCACCTGGCCAACCTGTGGGACGTCGCCGAGCACATCGAGTTCTGCATCGCGACCGGCAACGAGGCCCGCGCGCTGGAGCTGGTCGAGCGGCACCTGGACTGGCTGGACCGGGCGCCCACCCCGGCCGCCGCGATGCACTTCGCGGCCGCCGCGTCGGCGGCGCTGCGTCAGGTGCCGGCCGAGCTGACAGTGCACCGTCGCGCCTCCGGTGACCGGCCGGCCGCCGACGTGCCGGTGGGCGCGCTCGCCGACGAGCTGGCCGGTACGGCCATCGGGCTGGCCGAGCGCTTCGACGCGCGTAACGGCACCACGCACCAGTCCGCGTTGATCGCCCGGAAGCTGGTGGCCGGGCCGGAGGGTGAGCATCTGCCGCTCTCCGCCAGCATGCGTCGGCCGGCGGTGCCCGCGCCGCGTACCGCGCCGGACGCTCAGACGACTACCGCGCCGCCGGTCGCAGTGCCCGCCGAGGCCGGCGCCGACGAGCTGCTGGCGCTGGCCGAGGAGTGCTGGCGCACCAACCGCCGGGACGGCCTGGGCACCGTGCTGCGCGCGTACGACGAGCGGTACGGCGACGCCGACCTGCCGGCGGCCACCCGGGCCTGGCGGCTGGAGCTGCGGGCGGGCGAGCTGTCCCAGGACGACGACGGCGTGGCGGTGGCGACGGAGGTCAACCGGGAGGCGCTCGCCGCGTGGCGGGAGGTGCCGGACCCGCTGCGGGCACAGGTGGTGGCCGGGCGGCTCGGTGTGCTGCTGAGCATGGCCGAGGAGAGCGCGGAGGAAGGGCTGACGCTGGCGCAGGAGTCGGCCGTGTACCTGGCCGAGCACGGCGAACCGCGGGATCGGGCCGCCGGCTGGGACCGGCTCGCGCTGGCCCACGTACACGGGGAGCGCTGGGCGGAGGCGCTGGACGCGCTCGACCGGGCCGGGGCGGACGCCGACGCCGACGCGTGGCTGGCCGGGCGGGTCGCGCTGCACCGGGCGCACGTGCTGGAGCAGTTGGAGCGGGCCGAGGAGTTCCGGGACGCGGCGGCGCAGGCCCGCCGGCTGGCCGGCGAGCTGGGCGACGCGGAGATGCTGACCGGCGCCTGCCTGGCGTGCGCGCGTGCCGCTGACGACCCGGCCGAGGCGGTGGCGGTCTGTGACGAGGCGCTGTCGGTCGCTCCGGCCGGCGCTCACCTGCCGCTGCGGGTGACGCGCGGGCGGGCGCTGCTGGCCGCCGACCGGGCCGGCGAGGCGGTGGAGGACCTGGCCGAGGCGGTCACGCTCTGCGTCGAGCAGGGGCTGCCGGGCGACGCGCTGCTGCGCTGGGAGCTGGCCGAGGCGTACCGGATGGCCGGCCGGCTGGCCGAGGCCGCCGAGGTGGCCGAGGAGGCGGTGCTGGGGCTGGACCGCTCCGGCGCGCAGGCCGAGGCGGACCGGTGCCGGCACATGCTGTCCGGGATCTACGCGGGTCTCGGCGAGACGGATCTGGCGCTCTCGGTGCTCGGCCAGCTGGCCGGGAACCTGGACGGGCCGGACAATCTTCCCCGCCGGGCGCAGGTGCTGGAGGAGTCCGGCGGCCTGCTCTACGACGCCGACCGGGACGCCCTGGCCGCGCAGCGGTTCGCGTCGGCGGCCTCCGCCTGGCGGCTGGCCGGGTATCCGGTGGACGAGCTGCGGGCCCGGCGGCGGGAGCTGCTCGCCCTGCACTGGTCCGGTGACCTGCCGGCGGCGGTGGCCGCGATCGAGCGGGTCGACCAGGCGGCGGGCGCGCTCGCCGGTCAGGCCGACGAGCCGCCCGTGGTCACGTACGAGCGGGCGATGGCCGCCGACGCGGTCGCCCGGGTGCTGATCGGCGAGGACCGGCTCACCGCCGCGCTGGACCGGCTGGAGGGTGTGCCGGGGCGGCTCCGGTCGATCGAGGCGTTCGGCGAGGCGGCGCAGGTCGAGGTGCTGACCGGCGAGCTGTTGCTGCGTGACGGCCGGCCCGAGCAGGCAGAGGGGCTGCTGCGTCCGGTCCTCGGCGGGCTGCCCACCGGCTCCCGGCCCGCCGCGCAGGCCGCCTGGCTGCTGGCTCGGGCGCTCGACGACCAGGGCCGGCCGGCCGAGGCGGCTTCGGTCCGCGCCGAGCACGGCATTGAGGAGGACTGAGGCAACCGCCGGGTAACCGCGGCTGCTCTAGATCGACGCTGAGGTCTAGGCTTGCCCGGTGGCGGTGGAACAGCAGGCACGGGGGGCGGCGGGCACGGCCCGGCGCCGGTCCCGGCGGGACGAGATCCTGGAGATCGCGGTCGGCCTCTTCGCGGCGCGCGGCTACCACGGTGTGTCGATGGACGACATCGGCGCGGCGGCCGGCGTCACCGGGCCGGCGCTCTACCACCACTTCGCCGGCAAGGAGGCGATGCTCGTCGCCGCACTGGTGCCGGTCAGTGAGGGGCTGCTCGCCGGCGGGCGGGAGCGGGCCGCCGGTCACCCGGACGACCCGCGTGGCGCGCTGGAGTCGCTGATCGACTTCCACGTCGAGTTCGCGCTGGCCAACCCGGCGGTGATCGCCCTGCACCTGCACGAGCTGGACCGCATGCCGGACGAGCCGCGCCGGCGCATCCGCCGGCTTCAGCGGATGTACGTCGAGGAGTGGGTGACGGTGCTGACGGCGCTGCACCCCGGCCTGCCGGACGGCGCGGCCCGGGTGCTCGCACACGCGGCGTTCGGCCTGATGAACTCGACGCCGTTCCTCGGTGGCGAGGTCGATCGCCGGCGCCGGGCGGAGCTGCTGCGCGGCGCGACGCTCGCGGCCCTGCTCGCGCCCACCGACCCGACCTGACACGCCGCCCGGACCTTAACGCATGTTAAGAAGAGACCCCGGCTTTGCGTCGAGAAGGGGTCACGTCCGTGCAGAAGATGATCGAATCGTTGTTGGTCGCGAACCGGGGGGAGATCGCGCGGCGGATCATCCGTACCGGCAGGCGCCTCGGGATCCGGACGATCGCTGTGCACTCGGAGGCCGACGGCGCGCTGCCGTTCGTGACCGAGGCCGATGAGGCGGTCTGCGTCGGCCCGGCGAACCCGGCGCAGAGCTACCGGAACGTGGAGGCGATCCTCGACGCCGCCCGCAGCACCGGCGCGCAGGCGATCCACCCCGGCTACGGCTTCCTGTCGGAGAACGCGGACTTCGCCCGTACCGTCGAGGGGTCGGGTCTGATCTGGGTCGGCCCCGGCGCGGACGCGATCACCGCGATGGGCGACAAGATCAACGCCCGGAACCTGATGGCGGCGGCAGGGGTGCCGGTCGCGCCCGGCACCACCGAGCCGGCGGCCGACCTGGACGCGGCGGTCGCCGCCGCCGCGGAGATCGGCTACCCGGTGATGGTCAAGGCCGCCGCGGGTGGCGGCGGCATGGGCATGGGCGTCGCAGCCGACGAGGCGGCGCTGCGCACCGAGTACGACAAGGTCCGCGCGTTCGCGGAGCGGATGTTCGGCGACGGCTCGGTGCTGATCGAGCGGTACTTCCCCCGGGTACGCCACGTCGAGGTGCAGATCCTCGGCCTGGCCGACGGCCGGGTGGTGGCGCTCGGCGAGCGGGAGTGCTCGGTGCAGCGGCGCAACCAGAAGCTGGTCGAGGAGTCGCCGTCCCCGGCGGTCTCGCCGGAGCTGCGCGAGCGCTTCCTGGCCGCCGCGGTGCGCGCGGGCGAGGCGGTGGGCTACCGCAACGCCGGGACCGTCGAGTGCCTGCTCGACCCCTCGACGCAGGAGTTCTTCTTCCTGGAGATGAACACGCGGCTGCAGGTCGAGCACCCGGTCACCGAGTACGTCTACGGCGTCGACCTGGTCGAGGAGCAGCTTCGGGTGGCGGCCGGTCTGGCGCCGACGTTCGACCCGGACGCGCTCACGCCGCGCGGCCACGCCATCGAGCTGCGGATCAACGCCGAGGACCCGAAGCGCTTCCTGCCCGGCCCTGGCGCGATCAGCACCTGGAACGAGCCGTCCGGCACCGGAGTTCGGGTGGACTCCGGCTACGTCGCCGGCAACACCGTCACGCCGTTCTACGACAGCCTGATGGCCAAGCTGATCGTCAGCGGGGACACCCGCGAGGAGGCGGTCGAGCGGGCGCGGGCGGCTGTCGCCCAGTTCGAGATCGCCGGCCCGAAGTGCAACCTGCCGTTCTTCGCCGAGCTGCTGGAGAACCCGGAGTTCCTCTCCGGCGACTACGACACCGGCATCGTCTCCCGGATGCGCTGATCTTCGACCCAGTGAGGTGAACCTGATGGCGGAACTCCCAGACTCCGTGAGCATCCGTGAGGTCGGTCCCCGCGACGGCCTCCAGAACGAGGAGCCCATCCCCACCGACGCCAAGGTGCGGCTGCTCGACGCGCTGTCCCGAACCGGGGTGCGGCGCATCGAGGCCGTCTCCTTCGTGCACCCCAGGGCGATTCCGCAGATGGCCGACGCCGACGAGGTGTGGCAGCGGGCGGAGAAGGCCGACGGGGTGCGCTACTCCGCGCTGGTGCCGAACAGCCGTGGCGCGCAGCGGGCGCTGGCGGCCGGTTTCACCGAGATCGAGGTGGTGGTCTCGGCCAGCGACACGCACAACCGCCGCAACGTCAACCGGTCCACGGACGAGTCGCTGGACGACATCGCCGAGCTGATCGACCTGCTGCACGGCGCGGGCGCCACCGCCGAGGTGATCGTGGCGACCAGCTTCGGCTGCCCCTACGAGGGCGACGTGGACCCCCGCCGGGTCGCGGCGATCGTGGACCGCGTCGCCCGCGACGGCGCGGACCGCGTCGCCTTCGGCGACACCACCGGCATGGGTACGCCCCGGCGCGTGCGCGAGCTGGTGACCGCGGTACGCGACCGGAACGCCCACCTGCCGGTGCTGCTGCACTTCCACAACACCCGGGGTACCGCCCTGGCGAACATGCTCACCGCGATGGAGCTGGGTGTCACCGAGTTCGACGCGAGCGTCGGCGGTCTCGGCGGCTGCCCGTACGCGCCGGGCGCCAGCGGCAACCTGGCCACCGAGGAGGCGGTGCACATGCTGCACGACATGGGCATCGACACCGGTATCGACCTGGACGCCCTGATCGAGGCCGCCGAGCTGGCCGAGGCTCTGGTGGGCAAGAAGCTCCCCTCGGGCGTCCTGCGAGCCGGCCCCCGCACCCGCCTGACCCCGATCCCGTCCTGACCTTGATCACGACGGTGGATGGGGTGCGGGGGCGTGGCGGGGTGCCGAGGGCGGCGCGGGTGGGGTAGCCTAACGATCGTTCAGGTCGGTGGCGCCCTGCGCGGGCGGTGGCAACGGGAGTCGGCGTGACGCTCGACGGTGAGGCACTGGAGCAGCTGCGCAAGCGCGCCCGCGCCGGTGGTGCGGACAAGTACCACGCGGCGAACGCCGCGAAGGGCAAGCTGTTCGCCCGGGAGCGCGTGGCGTACCTGGTCGACGAGGGCTCCTTCGTCGAGGACGGGCTCTACGCCAACGCGATGGCCGACGGGCTCCCCGCCGACGGCGTGGTCACCGGCACCGCGACGATCGACGGCCGCCAGGTCTGCCTGATGGCGAACGACTCCACCGTCAAGGCCGGCAGCTGGGGCGCGCGTACCGTCGAGAAGATCATCCGGATCATCGAGCGGGCGTACGCGACGGGCGTCCCGATGGTCTACCTGGTCGACTCGGCCGGCGCCCGGATCACCGACCAGGTCGACCTGTTCCCGGGCCGGCGCGGCGCCGGGAAGATCTTCTGGAACCAGGTCCGCGCCTCCGGCTCGATCCCGCAGGTCTGCGCGCTGTTCGGGCCGAGCGCGGCGGGCGGCGCGTACATCCCGGCGTTCTGCGACGTGGTCGCCATGGTGGACGGCAACGCCAGCATGTACCTCGGCTCCGACCGGATGGTCGAGATGGTCACCGGCGAGAAGACCACGCTGGAGGCGATGGGCGGCGCGAAGGTGCACTGCGCCGAGTCCGGCGTCGGCCACTTCCTCTGCAAGACCGAGAACGACGCGCTGGACGTGGTGCGGACCTACCTGTCGTACCTGCCGTCGAACTGGAAGCAGGACCCGCCGGCCGCCGAGGCCGTGGCCGCGCCGGAGAAGGCCGACCTGGCCGCGCTGGTCCCGGCCAGCGAGCGGCAGGCGTTCGACATGCGCCGGTACGTCAAGGGTCTGCTGGACTCCGGCAGCTTCTTCGAGATCCAGGCGCTGTGGGCCAAGGAGCTGACCATCGGGTTCGGCCGGCTCAACGGCGAGGTCGTCGGCGTGGTCGGCAACAACTCGATGTTCAAGGGCGGCGTGCTCTTCGTCGACTCGGCCGACAAGGCGACCCGGTTCGTGCAGCTCTGCGACGCGTTCAACGTGCCGCTGCTGTTCCTCAGCGACGTGCCCGGCTTCATGGTCGGCAGCGCGGTTGAGAAGCAGGGCATCATCCGGCACGGCGCCAAGATGATCACGGCGATCTCCGAGGCGACCGTACCCAAGATCTGTGTGGTGGTCCGCAAGGCGTACGGCGCTGGTCTGTACGCGATGGCCGGGCCCGGCTTCGAGCCGGACGCCACGATCGCGCTGCCCACCGCGAAGATCGCGGTGATGGGCGCGGAGGCAGCAGTCAACGCGGTCTACGCCAACAAGATCGCCGCCATCTCCGACGAGGCCGAGCGGGCCGCGTTCGTCGCCGCGAAGCGCGAGGAGTACGAGCGCGACATCGACGTGGTCCGCCTCGCCAGCGAGCTGGTGGTGGACGCGATCGTCGAGCCGCACGAGCTGCGCGCCGAGCTGGTACGCCGGTTCGTCGCCGCACGCGGCAAGGAGCGGCACTTCTCCCGGCGCCGCCACGGCGTCACCCCGGTCTGACCGACACACGCCCCGGCGTCACGAGCGCCCGGCCCGTCCGTACCGCCGTCCCACCAGGAGGATCAGATGGACTTCCGGCTCAGCGACGAACAGGAGGCGCTGCGCTCAAGCGTGCGGGAGTTCGCCCGCGAGGTGGTCGCACCCACCATCGCCGAGCACTACGAGCAGCACACCTTCCCGTACGAGATCGTCCGTCAGATGGGCAAGATGGGCCTGTTCGGGCTGCCCTTCGCGGAGGAGCACGGTGGCATGGGCGGCGACTACTTCGCGCTCTGCCTCGCGCTGGAGGAGCTGGCCCGGGTGGACTCCAGCGTGGCCATCACGCTGGAGGCGGCGGTGTCGCTCGGCGCGATGCCGATCTACCGGTTCGGCACCGAGGAGCAGAAGGCGCAGTGGCTGCCGAGGCTGCTCAGCGGTGAGGCGCTGGCCGGGTTCGGGCTCACCGAGCCGGGCACCGGCTCGGACGCGGCCGGCACCCGTACGCGCGCGGTGCTGGACGGCGACGAGTGGGTGATCAACGGTTCGAAGGCGTTCATCACCAACTCCGGCACCGACATCACCGCGCTGGTCACCGTCACCGCCGTCACCGGTACGCGGCCGGACGGCGGCAAGGAGCTGTCCACGATCATCGTGCCGTCCGGTACGCCCGGCTTCACCGTCGCGCCCGGCTACTCGAAGGTCGGCTGGACCGCGTCGGACACGCACGAGTTGACGTTCGACGACTGCCGGGTGCCGGCGGCCAACCTGCTCGGCGAGCGCGGCCGGGGCTTCGCCCAGTTCCTGCGCATCCTGGACGAGGGCCGGATCGCCATCGCGGCGCTCGCCGTCGGCCTGGCCCAGGGCTGCGTGGACGAGTCGATCAAGTACGCCAAGGAGCGCCAGGCGTTCGGCCAGCCGATCGGCAACTATCAGGCCATCCAGTTCAAGATCGCGGACATGGAGATGAAGGCCCACACGGCCCGGCTGGCCTACTACGACGCGGCCGCCCGGATGCTCGCCGGCGAGCCGTTCAAGCGCCAGGCGGCCATCGCCAAGCTGCACGCCTCCACCGTGGCGGTGGACAACGCCCGCGAGGCGACGCAGATCCACGGCGGCTACGGCTTCATGAACGAGTACCCGGTGGCCCGCTTCTGGCGGGACTCGAAGATCCTGGAGATCGGCGAGGGCACCAGCGAGGTGCAGCGCATGATCATCGCCCGCGACCTCGGCATGTGAGAGGCGCCCTCGGCCGCGCCCTGTCGGATAACGGCGAGGGACGGTCGGGTGGTTGACGATGGGCTGTGGAGCGTCGGAGTCCATCCGTACTCTTCGTGCCCATGACTCCGGATCATGACGGTGCGCGGGACCCAGGTGGTCGCACCGGTCTGTCCGATCTGTTGCGCGGGCACCGGCTCGCCGCCGGCCTGACCCAGGCCGAGCTGGCGGGCCGGGCCGGCGTGGGCGTGCGTACGGTCCGCGATCTGGAACGGGGCCGGGCCACCCGCCCGCAACGCACCACAGTGGACCTGCTGGCCGACGCGCTCGGCCTGGCCGGTGACGACCGGCGGGAGTTCGTCGCCACCGCCCGGCCCACGCCGGCCCGGCCCGGGCCGCGCCACACCGACACCGACACCGACGCCGGACCGCCGGTCACGCTGCCCCAGCCCGTACCGCTGCTGGGCCGCGACCGGGACGTGGCCGAGGTGGCCGGCCTGCTCGACGCGTACCCGGTGGTGAGCCTGGTCGGGCTCGCGGGCGTCGGCAAGACCGCGCTCGCCATCGCTGTCGCGCACGCGGTGGCGGCCCGGCACCCGGGCGGGGTGACCGGGGTGCTGGTCGGGGAGGGCTCGGACGTCGCCGACGTGCTCGCCGCGTCGGCGTCGGTGTTCGGCGTGACCCGGCTGGCCGACCTCGCCTGCCGGCTCGACGGACGGCCGGCGTTGCTGCTCGTCGACGCGGTCGACCGGGCGCCCGAGCCGGTGGCCGGGGCGCTTCGTGCCCTGACCGGGGCCGTGCCGGACCTGCGGGTGCTGGTGACCGGCCGCCGCCCGGTCGGGCTGCCCGGTGAGCTGGTCCGCCCAGTAGCGCCGCTCGACGTGCCACCCGTGGACGCCGCGCTCGCCGACCGGTTCGACCTGGACCGCTGGCCGGCGGCGGCACTGTTCGCCGCCCGCCTCGCCCAGGCCCGCCGCGAACCGCCCACGGCGGCCGAGCTGCCGGCGCTCGCCGCGCTGGTACGCCGCCTCGGCGGGCTGCCGCTGGCGATCGAGCTGATGGCGGCGCGGGGACGCATCCTCGACGTCACCGAACTGCTCGACCGCTACGGCGACCGTGTCCTGGACCTGACCGGCGCGCATCCGGGCTGGGAGTCCGCCGACGGGCCGGCCGGCACGGTGACGCTGCGCGAGGCGGTGGCGAGCAGCTACCGTCTGCTCGCGCCCGCCGACCGGGCCGCGCTGCGACGGCTCTCCGCGTTCCGCAACCGCTGGTCGGTCGAGCTGGCCGAGGATCTGCTCGCCGGTGGCGGCAGGCGGTGGGACGCGGCACCGTTGCTGGACCGGCTGCGCGAGCTGGGCCTGCTCAGTGTCCGGGGTGCCGGCCCGTTCCGGTTCCGGCTGCTGGACGCGGTCCGGGACTTCGCGGCCGAGCAGGCCGACGTCGAGGGCGAGACCGCCGGGATCCGGCTCCGGCACGCCTCGGTGATCGCCGGGCTCGTCCACCGCACCGCACCCGGGCTGGTGGGCACACAGTTGTCCGGCGTGGCACGCCTGCTCGACGAGGCGACCGGCGACATCACCGCCGCCCTCGCGTACGCCGCCGAGCACGCGCCGGAGACGGCGCTGCTGCTGGCCGCCTCGCTTACCCGCTGGTGGCGGCTGCGCGGCCGGGACGTCTCCGGCCGGCGCCGGCTGCGGCGGCTGCTGGCCGATCCGCGAACCGCCGGCACCCGGCCCACGCTGCGGGCCTGGGCGATGCTCGGCGCGGCCCGGCTGGCCGTCGAGCACGGCGCGGGCGCGGAGGAGTTGCCGGCCGCCAGGGCCGCGCTCGTCATCTTCGCCGAGGCGGGCGACGTGGTCGGCGAGCTGTCGGCCCGGTCCGTGCTCTGCACGCTGCTGCGCGGGCTCGGCGCGCACGACGAGGCCCGCGAGCAGGCCGAGGCCGCGCTGGCGACGGCCACCCGGCACGGCCGGATACGCGAGATGGCCGTCGCCCAGGCGCACCTCACCTGGCATGACGTACGCGCGGCGCGGCTGGCCGACGCACGGCGGCGCCTGGCCACTGTGGACCGCCTGGCAGCTCAGTGCGGCGATCGTCGCCTGCGTCTGCTGGCGCGGGCCGACCAGGCCGAGCTGACCCGCCTGGAGGGCCGGTACGCGGAGGCGGTCGAGCAGGGTCGCCGGGTCGCGACAGCGCTCGCGGAGCTGGGCGATCCCGGTCGGCGGCGGCGGACGGTCGGCAAGGTCGCGCTGGCGCTCGCCGGCCAGGGCCGGGTCGACGAGGCGCTTGCAGCGGCCGCCGAGCTGTGGCCCTCTGGCGCGGTGCCGGGTCAGCGTCGGCCGCCCGTCGTGGAGAGCCTGAATCCGCCCGGCGTGGTCGCGGACGCTCGCGCCGAGGACGCGCTACGGGGGCTGATCGAGGGCCACGTGGCGTTGCACCGGGGGGATCGGGAACTGGCGGTGGAGTGGTTCGCCGCGGCGGCCGACGCGGCGGAGGGCGGCGCGGGGCGGCGTGACCTGGTCGAGGCGCTCGTGGGGCTGGCGGTCAGCAGCGGGGATCCGGCTGTGCTGGACCGCTTGGACGACGCGCGGCGGGTCACCGGCGTCAGCCTGCTGCCGCGGGAGGAGGAGTTGCTCTTCTCCCTGGCGGCGCGGCGTCAGAAGGCGCGCTGAGCGGCGGCGCGTCCGGCGGGCCGGGGAGGGCGTGGGGCGCGGGGGTGGCGCGAACGAAGTAGCCCCCTGGTGCTGCCCCTCGCTCGACGCTCGCGCCTGCACCCCCCGGTGCCCCCCGCTGCGGGAAGACTACCGAGGCACGGCCAGAGATATGGGGAGATATGTACCGGTTGCCCGGCTGCCTGAGCGGTTCTGCCGGTCATTCTGCCGGTGACCCGCTGGTATCGACCAGCGGGCCGCCGGGCGGTGAACCGTCGGCAGTGGACCGTCAGGCGGCGTCCTCGGCCGGTTCGGTGCTGCCGGCCGTGGCGCCCGGGTGGACCGCGTCCCGGACCCGGCGCAGCCCGTCCAGCAGCCCGTCGAGCTGGTCCGGGTCGAGCTGGCCGGTGAACCACTGCTCGATGATCCGCAGGTGCCCGGGAAGGATGGCGTCCAGCCGGCTCAGGCCCGCGGCGGTGACCACCGCGAAGGAACTGCGGCGGTCGGACGGGCAGGCGCGCCGACGGATCAGCCCGTCCCGCTCCATCCGGTCCACGACGCGGGTCACGCCGCTGGTGGAGAGTGAGGTCTGCGCCGCCAGGTCGGTCATCCGCAGCTGGTTGTTGGGTGAGCGGGCGAGTCGGGTGAGCACCTCGAACTCGACCGGGGAGAGGCCGTGCTCGTCGAACTGGGCGGCGAACCGGGCGGAGAGCCCGGCGTGCGCCTCGACGAGGAGGCCGACGGCGGTGATCCGGGGATCGTCGAACACGTTCTGGTCCACGCCACCATCCTAGCAACACTTGACACAGGGAATATTGCTATAGCTATAGTTGCTCAGTCAGTCGTTGGGATACTAAACCGTTTTCCCCGGAGGAGAGCACCATGACCAGCAGCACCGAGGCGACTACCCGCGACTGGGAGGGTCTCACCATCCCCACCCCCGGCACCTATGTTCTGGACGCCGCGCACAAGCGTGTCGGATTCGTCGCACGGCACATGATGGTCAGCAAGGTACGCGGTGAGTTCGCCGACGCGACCGCCACCATCACCGTCGCCGACGACCCGATGCAGTCCACGGTCACCGCCAGCATCCAGGCCGCCAGCATCAACACCGCCCAGGCGGACCGGGACGCGCACCTGCGCAGCCCCGAGTTCCTCGACGTCGAGCAGTACCCGACGCTGGAGTTCCGCAGCACCGAGGTGAAGTCCCGCGACGGCAACGAGTTCGTGCTCGTCGGCGAGCTGACCATCAAGGGCGTGACCCGTCAGGTCGAGCTGGAGGTCGAGTTCGAGGGCGTCGGCCGCAGCCCCTTCGGGCAGGACATCTTCGGCTTCTCCGCCTCCACCGAGATCGACCGCGAGGACTTCGGCCTGACCTGGAACGTGGCGCTGGAGACCGGCGGCGTCCTGGTCGGCCGCAAGGTCAAGATCGAGATCGAGGGCGAGGCCATCCGCCAGGGCTGAGCCCGGCCAGGTCCGCAGGGCCCGCACCGTCCGCCGACGGTGCGGGCCCTTCCCGTGTACGCGCAGCGGTGCGAATCGTCACGCGATGTTCTCCGGCCGACGGCGCTGGTGAGGGCCCCGACGGGGTACAGGTGCAGATCTGTCGCCCGTCCAGCGGGTGGCGGACGGGGCGCACTTACGCCCACCACGCGAATGGTTCACAATGCGTTGCGGAACGGTACGGTTCCGTCGCACCGGCGTCGGGAGGACACATGGGCAGAGACGTCGACCAGGGCGCCTTCTCCCGCGAGGATCGGGTCCACTACCGGCAGAAGGTCCGGCGCTGCCTGGACGTCTTCGCACTGATGCTCGACGACTTCGGCTTCGACGCCGACCGGCCGATGACCGGGCTGGAGATCGAGCTGAACCTGATCGACGCCGCCGCGGAACCGGCCATGCGCAACGACCAGATCCTGGCCGACATCGCCGACCCGCTGTTCCAGACCGAGCTGGGGCAGTTCAACCTCGAACTGAACGCCTCGCCCCGGCTGATCGAGGGCAGCGGCTTCGCCGACTACGAGCAGGACCTGCGCAGCAGCCTCAGCCGCGCCGACGAGCGGGCCGCCAAGTCCGACGCGACGATCATGATGGTCGGCATCCTGCCCACGCTCACCGAACGCCACCTGGTCGCGGACAACCTCTCCACGAACGAGCGGTACCGCGTACTCAACGACCAGATCGTGGGCGCCCGCGGCGAGGACATCGAGCTGGACATCAACGGCGTCGAGCGGCTGCGTACGCACACCGACTCGATCGCGCCGGAGGCCGCCTGCACCAGCCTCCAGTTCCACCTCCAGGTCGCGCCGGACAGCTTCGCCGACTACTGGAACGCCTCCCAGGCCATCGCCGGAGTGCAGGTCGCCGTCGGGGCGAACTCGCCGTTCCTCTACGGCCGGCAGCTCTGGGCGGAGACCCGGATCGCCCTGTTCCAACAGGCCACCGACACCCGTCCCGACGAGCTGAAGGCCCAGGGCGTACGCCCCCGGGTGTGGTTCGGGGAGCGCTGGATCACCTCGATCTTCGACCTGTTCGAGGAGAACGTCCGCTACTTCCCGCCGCTGCTGCCGATCTGCGAGGACGAGGACCCGGTCGAGGTGCTGCACGCCGGTGGCGTACCCCAGCTCGGCGAGCTGCGGCTGCACAACGGCACCGTCTACCGCTGGAACCGGCCGGTCTACGACATCATGAACGACCGCCCGCACCTGCGGGTCGAGAACCGGGTGCTGCCCGCCGGCCCGACAGTGGTGGACATGCTCGCCAACGCGGCGTTCTACTTCGGGCTGGCCCGCGGACTCGCCGAGGCGGACCGTCCCATCTGGAGCCAGCTGACGTTCAGCTCGGCGGAGGAGAACTTCCACGCCGCAGCCCGGCGCGGCATCGAGGCCGTCCTGCACTGGCCGCGCCTCGGCGACGTGCCGGTGACCAAGCTCGTCCTCGAGACGCTGCTCCCGGTGGCCGAGGAAGGGCTGGACCGGTTCGGCGTCGCCCCGGCCGAGCGCGATCGCCTGCTGGGCGTGATCGAGGGCCGCTGCCGTACCGGCCGCAACGGCGCGGTCTGGCAGACGGAGACGGTGTGGGCGGCCGAGCGGCACCGCGGCCTGGACCGGGAAGCCGCGCTGCACCACATGGTCAAGCGGTACGCCGAACTCCAGCGCAGCAACGAGCCGGTACACACCTGGCCCGTCGACTGACCCCTGCCGCCCTCCCCGCCCCCGCCCTCCTGCCCTGCCCGCCCTCGCCTCGCGGATCTTGGAATTGTGGCGCCTCGGATGTCCTTGTTAGGCGGTTTGCGAGGCGCCACAACTCCAAGATCGATGGGAGCGGGCGGGATTCCGGGCGACCGGCGAGGCACCTCGGTCTACGACGAGGGCTTGCCTGAGCGCGACGAGGAGTCGTCCTG
The DNA here is from genome assembly GCF_051853095.1 of Micromonospora sp. LA-10. NCBI lineage: Bacteria > Bacillati > Actinomycetota > Actinomycetes > Micromonosporales > Micromonosporaceae > Micromonospora > Micromonospora sp. LA-10. Next base: position 3,587,746 of record NZ_CP195710.1, on the reverse strand, counting down.
GCTGGTCTGCGTGTTCGGCTGGTCGAGGGCTTCGGGTTGCCGCTGCGGCGGAACGGCCCGACCGCGTCGGCCGGTGGCCGACCGGGTGGCACGGCCCTTCTCCGTTCCGGTCCGGCCGACGGCTACGCCGTCCTCCGCTGGGGCCGTCGCCTCACGCGCGTCGGCCGAGGTGTCCGGTGCCTTGTCCGTCCCGGCCGCCCAATCCGCTGACCGCTCCGACACGCCCGACGCCGACCGGTCCGCCGCTGACGGGCGAGCCGTTGACGGGACCGACGGATCTGACGCGGACCGGCCAGCCGTTGACGCTCTTGACCGACCAGCCGCTGACGATCCTGACCGATCTGACGCCGACGGGCCAGCCGTTGACGCTCCCGACCGGTCTGATGCGGACGGGCCAGCCGCTGACGGGCCTGACGAATCGGCCGCTGACGGATCGGAGGCCGACGGGCCGGCCTTCCGCCTGCCGAACAATCCGCCCGAGCGCTTGCCGGACACAGCCGACGGGCGCGCCCCCGAGCCGCTCGACGGCGACGCGGCGGACGAGTCCGACACGGCTCCGGCCGGCTCCGACGGCCCGTCCGGCCTGTCCGGCCTGTCCGGCCTGTCCGGCCTGTCCGGCCTGTCCGGCCCGTCCGGCCCGTCCGGCCTGTCCGGACCGTGCGGCCCGGTCGGGTCGCCGGTCGTCGGGTCGGTATCGCCGCTGATCGGGTCCGGCTCGCCGGTGCGCTGACGAGGGATGATCACCCGCTCGGCGCTGCGGCGCTCGGCGCGCTGGGCGAGCGCGGCCATCAGCATCGAGCCGCCGACACCGGCGATCACCGCGTACGGGGCGATCAGGTGGGCCGACAACTGCTCGGCGGCGATCCCGGCGAGCCGCGGTACGGCGAGCAGGTACGCCAGCGCCACGAGCAGCGGTCCGGCCGCCCCGGAGGCCGCCGCGCCGACCCGTACCTCCGGAGCGCGGGCCGCTCGCCGGGCTGCCAGCACGCCGATAACCAGCGCGGAGAGCACCGACAGCAGCGCGCCTGGCCAGTAGAAGTAGTCGCGGATCCAGAACGCGCCACGGTCCGCGCTGATCTGCCAGATGCCGAGCTGGGCGGTGGTCAGGCCACGGCCGGCGACCACCCCGTCGACCACCGACACGACGGCGAGCAGCCAGAGCCAGCCCGAGGTGGCGATGAGGTTGGTGGCGGCGGCGCGGGTGTGCAGCGCCCAGGTGGCCAGCAGCATCCCCAGCAGCAGCCCCGCTGCGGCGTAGGCGGCGGCGACGGTCTGCGGCGCGGACACGTCCGGCACCTGGGCCGCCCGTGCCGGCACCGCCACCAGCAGTACGGTGACGAGCGCGCCGACAGCCGCGGCGAGCACCAGCGCGAGTCGGGGCGGCTTGCCCTGCGACTCGTCGTCCCGGCCTCGTAGGCGTTGGGCGCAGACCGCGCCGGCGATGACCGAGGTGGCCGCGATCCAGGTCGCCCAGGCGAGGCTCGCCACCCAGGCCGCCTCGACGCGTACCGCGCCGGTCGGCGCCCAGTTGATGATGCCCAGCCCGTACCCGAAACCGAGCTGCGCGGCGCCCGCGCCGGCAGCGACGCCGAGCGCGGCGGCGGTCGATCCTCCCCAGCCCCGACTGACCATGCCGGGGAGCGTAACGTCCCGAGGTCGGCTCGGCGAGTCGTGGCGACACGCCGTGACCGTTTGGCAGCTGTGGATACGGTCGTCGATGAGCGGGGGCGGGGAAGCATGACGGACGAGCGGCGACCGGACGGCGACGGCACCGGCCCGGGGCGGGCCAGGCTGCTCCTCGGTGGTGGTCTGGCGGTGGTCCTGCTGGCGGTGATCGGGGCCAGCGTCGGCTGGATCCTGGCGGGTGACCCGGGCCACCCGGCCGCGCCCGGCGAGGCCGCGCCGGCTGTCACCGCCTCGACGTCCGCGCCGGCCACCACGCCACCAGCGACCACGGCCGCCGCCCCGACCGGTACGCGGACGAGCGCGCCCGCCGCCCTGACCGTGCCGGAGGTGGTCGGCGTCGACTTCGAACAGGCCCGCCGGGAGTTGCGTGACCGCCGGCTCGGCTGGCGACTGGTCTTCGGCACCGGCAGCGGACGCTCGGTGGAGCGCGCCTCGCCGGCGCCGGGCACGCCGGTGAAGCGCGGTGTCACCGTCTCCCTGTTCGTGACCGGACCGGCCCCGGCCGTCACCGTGCCCGACGTCGGCACGCTGTCCTGTTCCGACGCCGCCGACGATCTGGTGGACGCCGGTCTCTATCCCCGGTACGGCACCGGCCGCCTAGGCCCGGTCACCGCGCAGGAGCCGGTCGCGGGCAGCCCGGCGCGGTGGAACGACCAGGTCGTGCTGACCTGCGGCGGCACCGGGTCCGCGTCGCCGAGCGCCACTCCGTCGCCGATTGGCTGACCGGCGCGGGCGCGCTGATCCCGGCCGACGTGGCCGTGGCCCGTTACGGTGGACGATCGAGGGCCGTGCGCCCCGTCCCGGTGGGGAAAGGACGTGCCATGAGCGACGACCGTCAGGAACCACCGGCCGGTGACGCGGACGAGACCCGCGCGATGCCGCGAAACCCGGCCGGGGAGGACGCGGACGCCACCCGCGCGATGCCACGGAACCCGGCCGGGGAGGACGCCGACGCCACCCGCGCGCTCCCCCGAAACGCTGCCGGGGGCCCCGACGCCACTGCCGCGATGCCGCGCGACGCGGGCGGGGAGGACGTCGACGCGACCCGCGCCATGCCGCGTGGCGCCGCCGGGAGCGACGCGACCCGCGCCATGCCGCCGGACGCGGGCGACGCCACCCGTCCGCTGCCCGGTGGGCCCGGTGGGCCGTCGCGCCGTCCGCTCGACGCGACCACTCCGCAGGAGCCGGTGGGCGCCTGGTCCGGCCGGGCCGGGGTGCCCCCGCCGCGACCGGCCGGCTACCCCGAGCCGGGGGGCGAGTGGTACGGCGACGAGCAGGCCGGACGCCGCTGGTGGATGCCGATCCTGCTGGGCATCCTGGCGCTGCTCCTGCTGGGGTTGATCGGGGTGGGAGTGTGGCTGGCGCTGCGCGCCGCCGACCAGGACTCCGATCCGGGGACGGTGCCGTCGGCGGTGCCGAGCACTTCGGCGCAGACCAGTGCCGCCCCGACGAGCGCCGCGCCGAGCAGTTCCCCGCCGAGCACGCCACCCACGACCGAGGCGGTCGAGGTGCCGATGCCACCGTTGGTGGGGCTGCCGGAGGCCGCCGCCCGGGCGGCGCTCGACCGGCTGGACGTGGACTACCGGGTGCAGCGGCGGGCGTCGGACCGGCCGGCCGGCACGGTTATCTCTACCGACCCGGAGGCCGGCTACCCGGTGGGTGAGGACGACCGGGTCACCATCGTGGTGGCTGTGCCCGCGCCGCCGACGGAGGGTCCGAGCACGCCGGGTTCCGCCCCGGCGACCACCACCACGCCCTGACGGTCAGCATCGGCGTCGGGGCGTTCACCACTGGCGTCGGCGGGTGCCGACCAGGCCGAGGCCGGCGAGCGAGATGGCGAGCCCGAGCAGACCGGAGTAGAACAGCGACCGGCTGAGGTTGCTCGTGGTGTCACCGGGTCGTTCGGCGAGCGCCTCGCCGCCCCCGGTGCCCGCGGGCGGCGTGTCGGCCTCCGGATCGTCCTCGTCCTGCGACGGGTCGATGGGAGACCAGCCGTCGTCCTCGTCGTTCTCGCCGGCCGCCGCCCGGGCGTCCTCGCCGGCTGGGGCACGGCCGTCCTCACCGGCCACGGTGATCTCCGGGGCCGGTACGGGCTCGGCGAGCTGCTGGGTGGCGGAGAAGGCGGGGTGCCGCACCACGAGCGCGAGCGCGGTGGCGACGACGAGGAAGACGAACAGCCCGAGGGCATAGCCGACACGGGACCGGTGGTGCCGCCGCGCGGCGGGCAGATTGACCATGACCATCCCAGGTTCAGGGTCCATGGCGCGCGGGGTGGAACGTGCCGGGGTGGGCGTACCGATTCTATGGCGACGGCACGCCCTCCCGACCGGGAATCGTGAGGTCAGCCCACCCGGACCGGAGTCCGGACCACCGGGCGGCGGGCCGTCCGGACGGTGTGCTGCCGGGGCACCGGCGCAGCGTGGACCTGCTGCAACCCCTCTTCGAGTACGAAGATCGACCGTCGGTTGACCGCGTCCCCCGCCGCGTTCAACTCGTAGCCTTCGAGCCAGAGCCAACCGTCGTAGGTCGGCCAGTCGAGCACCCGGATCACCCGGAACATGATCGGTCGGAAGAACTGGACACTCGCCGCGCGCGTCACGTGCAGTACGTCACCGGAGCGGGGAAGCACATGGGCTCCTGGGGAGGGTCGGCCGGTCGGGACCGGCGAGGCGGAACGGGGTCGGTGCGGTCCGGTGACGGGGGTCTGCCTCGCGGACCGGCGGTCGTTGGTCGGTGCTGGTCGGGCCGTACCCATGGTGGCGGACCGCCACCCGACCATCACCCGGCTGCTCCCGGTTACCGCTCCCGCCGCCGCAGCCGAGCTGGCGTGCAGCGACGGGGTCTTCATTCCGGGGCAGGTCGCACGGCGCGGGACGGCTCCCCTCCGGCCGTCCCACGGACCGCGGCATCACCACGCCCGGAGATCGTTCGAAGACGGTGAGTAACCCGTGCCATACGGACAGAGTGCTACAGCGACGTGCGACATGCAAGTTGCACGTAGTGTTTTGCGGATAGGTGAGCAGGACACGTGAACAGGAAACTTGAAGCGTCAGGTATCGGGGCGTCACACTGGACGCCGGTTTCGCCCGTCGCGGCCGGTCGATGACCGGCACCACCCCTGCCGCGAACGCTCGCCCACCGCCCGCCGGTCGCGCCCGCGGTGGGTGCCCAACCGGGGCGCGACCGACCGGAGGTAGCGGGTGACGGTGACGCAGTCGCGAGCCGAGGAGACGCCGTGACCGAACGGCGCAGTCCCACCATCCGGCGGCGCCGGCTGGGGGCGGAACTCCGCCGGCAGCGCGAGGCCGCGGGCATCACCATAGAAGCGGTCGCCGAGCAGCTGGAGTGCTCGGCGTCGAAGGTCTCCCGGATCGAGACCGGCCACACCTCCGCCACGCCACGCGACGTACGCGACATGCTCCGCATCTACGGAGTCGTCGGCGCGGAGAGCGACGAGCTGGTGCAGATCGCCCGGGAGGCCCGGCAGAAGGGCTGGTGGCATCCGTACAGCACGGTGCTGGTCGGGGCGTACGTCGGCCTGGAGGCCGCGGCCAGCTCCATCCGGGCGTACGAGCAGCAGGTCGTGCCGGGGCTGCTGGAGACCGAGGAGTACGCCGGTGCGATGATCCGTGCGGCGCGGCCGGACTTCACCGCCGAACAGGTCGACCAACGAGTGCGTGTCCGATTGGGCCGTCAGTCGTTGTTGACGCAGGACGATCCGGTCGATCTGTGGGTGGTGCTCGATGAGGCGGTGCTGAGCAGGCCGGTTGGCGGCGACGCGGTGATGCGTGGTCAGCTCAAGCGGCTGGTGGAGGTGGCTGAACTGCCGAACGTGACGGTGCAGGTCCTGCCCTTCGATGTGGGCGCGCACGCGGGCATGGACGGCACCTTCACGATCCTCAGCTTCCCCGAACCGAGTGATCCCGATGTCGTGTACGCGGAGAACGCCACGGGTGGGCTCTTCCTGGAGAAGAGCGACGAACTGCAGAAGTACAGCTTCATCTTCGATCACATTCGAGCAGCGGCCATACGCCCGGAGGAATCCATCGCTCACATCGCGAAACTGGCAGAGGAGCCACTGTGGAAATGGCGACCAAGGAGTTCCCCGTGGACCTGACGCAGGCGACGTGGTTCAAGAGCTCGAAGAGCGGGCCGAACTGCGACAACTGCGTCGAGGTCGCGTACGTGACCGGGGCGGTCGGGGTCCGGGACTCGAAGGACAAGACAGGCCCGGCCCTGGTCTTCGCTCCGGACGACTGGCAGGCCTTCGTCGCCCGCGCCCGGGGCGGCGCGTTCGGCCGGAGCTGACCGGCACTGCAGCGTGGTCCCGCCCGGCAACGCCGCCGGGCGGGACCATTCGCGTCCGGGCGCCGCACCCGTCGCCAGTTTCGATCCGCCTCGTTGAACCGCACAGATCGGCAACCGAACGAGGCAGGCGAGACGGATGACGACGATCGGTTCAGAGAACCTCACCAGCGGCCCGGGCAAGCCCGAGCGGTTCGGTGGCAAGTACCGGGGTGCCCGCCGGGACACCGTCCTCACCGAGGTGGTCTCCGGTGACGGCGAGGAGACCCGCGAGGGCGGCGTGCCCGAGCAGGCCGCGACACCGCTGTCCCTGCCGTCGCTGGACCCCAACCCGCTCACCGAGCCGTCCTTCCCACCGAGCGGCTGGCCGATCGAGCAGCAGGAGTCCCTGGTGGACCACCCGCTGCTGCGCGGCCTGCTGATGGAGCTGCCGCCGAAGGGCAGCGTCCCCCCGCCCGGCTGGCTGGACCGCTGGTTCGAGGCGACCCGCGCGATCCTGGAGCTGCTATACGTGCAGGGCGCGAGCCGGTCGCGCTGACACCACCTCGGCGGCCGGCATCGCCCGCTCGGCGAGCCGGTTGTGCCGCAGCGCGTGGCGTACCCCGATCGCGCACACACCGAGCACCGCGACGGTGATCACCGGGCCGGCCACTCCCGGCGCGGCGAACAGATCGACGCCGACCGCCGGCAGCACCGCCACCAGCACCGCGAGCGCGGTCGCCTGGAGCGGCAGCGCGATCAGCGGGTGCGCCGCTGCCGCGCGCAGCCCGTGCGGGGCGGGCGTGCCCGGCGCCGCCGCGAACGCGCCCGCGCCGGACCGCAGCCGCCGGACCCGTCGTACCGTGCAGAACGCCACCACGGCCGCCGGAACGGCCGCGACGCCGAGCGCGGCGGCGGCCCGGTCCACAGTGGTGTCACCGGCGCTCTGCAGGCCCGCGGCGAGGACCACCGCGGTGAGCGCGAGGCCGGTCAGCACCAGGGCGGACAACCATCCGGTACGCCGGCGCAGCGCCCGGGCGCGGTCCAGCCCGGGCAGGCCCTCCGCGACCAGGCCGGCGGCCAGCCAGACGGCGGCGACGGGAAGCAGCACGGCGAGACGGTCATCCATGCCCCCTAGCCTTGCCCGTTTCGACGTTCGCCGAATCCGGGACGGCACCCCGGTTCGTCCCGTATCCGGGCCCGTAGGGGTCGTCGGGGCCGGTCAGACGTCGAAGGTGGCCGGTCGGGTGGTGGCCGGCGCCGGCGGGGTGGCCTTCCACAGCCCGGTCTTCTGGGCCGCGAGCCGGGCCAGGTAGGCCGGGTTGAGGATGACGTAGCGGCGCCACAGGCGCTTGGGCTCCAGGCCGAGCCGCCAGAACCACTCCAGCCCGGCGCGCTGCATCCACGGTGGCGGATTGCGCAGCAGCCCGGCGTGGTAGTCGAACGCCGCGCCGACCGCCATCAGCGGCATGTCCAGCAGCGGGCGCATGGCGTACGCGAAGACCTCCTGGCGCGGGCAGCCCAGCCCGACCAGGACGAGGCGGGCGCCGCTGGCCCGGATCCGGTCGGCGATCTCGGCGTCCTCGCCCGGCGTGGCGGCGCGGAACTTGGACGGCTCGACCCCGGCGATCTTCAGCGCGGGGAACTTGTGCTCCAGCGCCGGGACGAGCCGGGACAGCGTCTCCTCGGTGGAGCCGTAGAGGTAGACCGGCAGTCCCTCCTCGGCGAACCGGGCGAGCACCCGCAGGGTCAGTTCCGGGCCGTAGACGCGGTCGGTGAGCCCGGCACCGTGCAGCAGGTTGAGCGCCCAGCGCACCGGCTGCCCGTCGGGGGTGACCACGTCGAACGAGTTGAGCCGGGCGTTGTGCGCCGGGTCGAGCACGCCGGTCATCACGCCGTGCACGGCGAGCGCGGTGAGCGCCAGCGGGCGGCGCTCGTGCGCGGCCGCCACCACGGCCTCGGTGGCCCGGGCGTAGTCGGTGGCGTCGACCCCGACACCGAGCACGTTGCGCTTGGTCCCGGCGCTCATGCCTTCGGCACCCACTTGTCGACGTTGGCCTCGTGGATCTCGCGGAGGATCATCGGCACGTCGTACGTGATCTTCCAGGACGGGTAGTGCTCCTCGAAGCGGGCCATGCTGCTGACGTACCACTGGTGGTCGCCGGTGCGGGCCTGCTCGACGTAGTTGATCCGGGCCTCACGGCCGGTGATCTCCTGGGCGATCCGGAACGCCTCGATGTGCGAGGTGTTCGAGTGCCGGCCGCCGCCGAGGTTGTAGACCTGGGCGGAGCGCGGCTCGCGGAAGAACGCCTCGAACGCGGTGAGCACGTCGTGGGAGTGGATCGCGTCCCGGACCATCTTCCCCTTGTAGCCGAAGAGGTTGTACGTCCGGCCCTCCATCACGCAGCGCATCAGGTACGCCAGGAAGCCGTGCAGCTCGGCGGCGGAGTGCGCCGGGCCGGTCAGCGTGCCGCCGCGGAAGCAGGCGGTCTTCATGTCGAAGTAGCGGCCGTACTCCTGGACCATCACGTCCGAGGCGACCTTCGAGGCGCCGAAGATCGAGTGCAGCGACTCGTCGATCGACATGTCCTCGGTGATGCCGTCGTACCAGCGGTGGTCCTCGGGCAGCTCGTAGCGGGTCTCCAGCTCGATCAGCGGGAGCGAGTTCGGCCGGTCGCCGTACACCTTGTTCGTGGAACAGTGGATGAACGGCGCGTCGATCGCGTGCCGCCGGGTGTTTTCCAGCACGTTGAGCGTGCCGCCGGCGTTCACGTCGAAGTCGGTGAACGGCTCCTTGGCGGCCCAGTCGTGGCTCGGCTGGGCGGCGCTGTGGATCACCACGGCGATGTCGCTGCCGTACCGCTTGAAGACCTGCTCCAGCCCGTCGCGGTCGCGGATGTCGACGGCGTGGTGGGTGTACGCGGAGCCGAGGTCGGCGGCGAGCCGGTCCAGGCTCCAGGCTGTGGAGCCGTCCTCGCCGAAGAAGTACCGCCGCATGTCGTTGTCGATGCCGACCACGTCGAGACCGAGTCCGGCGAAGTGCCGGGCCGCCTCGGAGCCGATCAGACCGCCGGAACCGGTCACCAACGCGACAGTCACACGCCACTCCTGGTCCATGGGAGGCAGGGAAACCATCGGAGCATAGCGTGACGTCCGGAACGCCCCGATACGAAGTAAGGGCCCCGCGATGTGCGGAGCCCTTGCTCTGGTGGGGATGGGGGGAGTTGAACCCCCACGTCCTTTCGGACACACGGACCTGAACCGTGCGCGTCTGCCATTCCGCCACATCCCCGTGGCACGACCCGGAACACCATATCGCATCCCGCGCCCGCCATCTGCGGCGGGTGCCGGGACATACTACGCTGTCCACTGGCCACGCCACGAACGATCACCGCTCGTGGCGGGCGAAACTTTAGCACGTCCGCGGGCCTGGTCACGAACGGGCCGACGGCAGCCGGCCGAGCGGCGTGTGAGCTGCGGAGGCGGTGTCCGGATACCATCATTGCCTCGGGACCCGAGGAGGAGCCGGTGAGCGTGCTGCAACGCTTCGAGAAGCGTCTGGAAGGCCTGGTCGAGGGGGCCTTCGCCAAGGTCTTCAAAGGGGTGGTCCACCCCGTGGAGATCCTCAACGCCATGCAGCGGGAGGCCGAGGCGCACAAGGCGATCCTGGCCGGTGGGCGCACCCTTGTGCCCAACCGCTACGTGATCGATCTCTCGCCCTACGACCACAGTCGGCTGGCGCCGTACGCTGCGGCGCTGGCCCAGGAGCTGGCGCAGTCGCAGGCCGAGTTCATCGGCGAGCAGGCCTGGACGGTCTACGGCGACGTGATCGTCGAGGTCGAGCGCGGTGAGGGCCTGGACACCGGCATGTTCCGGGTCACCGCCGAGGTCTACACCGGCGGGGACGTCGCCCCGGTCTCCGCGCCCGGCGGCTACGACGCCGGCCCGGCGTACCCGGCGTACGACCAGGGCGGCGGCTACGGCCCTCCGCCCGGTCACGGCGGGGGCCGCAACGTCCGCCTGGTCTCCGGCGACGGCCGCACCTACCCCCTCCAGATGGGCTCGACCGTGATCGGCCGCGGCGACCAGGCCAACCTGCGCCTGCCCGACGTCGGCATCTCGCGGCGCCACGCCCGACTGGACTTCGACGGCGGGCAGGTCGTGCTGACCGATCTGGGCTCCACGAACGGCACGATGGTCAACGGCCAGCGCGTCTCGGCGGTCGCCCTCAACCCCGGCGACATGATCCAGCTCGGCACCACGACGCTGACCTTCCGCGTGGACGGCTGATCCCCGTTGCCGGAGCTCGTCATCACCGTCGCCCGGTTCGGGTTCCTCATCCTGCTGTGGATCTTCGTGTTCACGGTCGTCGGTGTGATCCGCCGGGACCTCTTCGCGGGCGCCCGGTCGGGCCGCCTGGTGGCCGCGCCGCGGGGGATCGGCGCGTCGACCGGGCAGGCGGGGAAGCCGGCCAAGGCCAAGCGCGGCCGGGCCGCCCACCAGCTCGTGGTCACCGCCGGTCAGCTGGCCGGCACCCGGATCACGCTCGGGGAGGCCCAGATCACCATCGGCCGGGCAGAGGACTCGACACTGGTGATCACCGACGACTACGCCTCGGCGCGACACGCCCGGCTGGTGCCCCGTGACGGGCAGTGGTACGTCGAGGACCTCGGATCGACTAACGGCACCTATCTCGATCGCGCTAAGGTCACCGGACCAACCCCCGTCCCCCTCGGCGTGCCGATCCGGATCGGCCGCACTTCCCTCGAATTACGGCCATGACTCTGACCCTGCGCTACGCGGCCCACAGCGACCGCGGTCTGATCCGAGACGGTAATCAGGATTCCGTCTACGCCGGACCGCGGCTGCTCGCCGTGGCCGACGGCATGGGCGGCATGGCCGCCGGTGACGTCGCCAGCAACATCGTCATCGGTGCCATGGCGCCACTCGACGAGGACGTCCCTGGTGACGCCCTGGTCGACGCGCTCCGCTCCGCCGTGGGCACCGCCAACCAGCAGCTCCGCGACACCGTGGACGCCAACCCGCAGCTGGAGGGGATGGGCACCACGCTCACCGCGACCCTCTTCTCCGGCAGCAAGCTCGGGATGGTCCACATCGGTGACTCGCGGGCCTATCTCCTGCGCAACGGCGAGTTCGCGCAGATCACCAAGGACGACACGTACGTCCAGATGCTCGTCGACGAGGGCCGGATCAGTGCGGAGGAGGCGAGCAGCCACCCCCAGCGCTCGCTGCTCACCCGCGCGCTCGACGGCCGCGACATCGACCCGGAGTACAGCGTCCGGCAGGTGCTGCCCGGCGACCGCTACCTGATCTGCTCCGACGGGCTCTCCGGCGTGGTCAGCGCGGACACCATCGCCGACACCATGCGGGAGTACCCCGACCCGCAGCGGTGCGTGGAGCGCCTGGTGCAGCTTGCGCTGCGCGGCGGCGGCCCGGACAACATCACCGTGATCATCGCCGACGCCACCGACCAGGACATCGTCGAGGCGTCACCGATCGTGGGCGGCGCCGCCGCCCGGGACCGGGGCATGGCGACCTCGGCCGACGACTCCACCCCGGCGGCCCGCGCCTCGGCGCTGTCCGCGCCCCGGCCTCCCGTTCCCGAGGAGCCGGCGGACAGCCGCGACGACGAGCCCGAGGGGCGTCGCCGCCGGCCGCTGCGCACCGTAGCGATGGTGGTGGCGCTCGCGGTCATCGTCGGTGGCGGCATGTTCGGCGGCTGGACGTACACCCAGCGGCAGTACTACGTCGGCGCCACCGACGACGGCCAGCTCGCGGTCTTCCGCGGGGTGCCCGGCCAGATCGCCGGGCTGGACCTGTCGAACGTGCACGAGCGCAGCGGCGCCCGGCTGGACGACCTGACGCTGGCCGCCCAGGAGCGGGTGAAGCAGGGCATCCAGGCCCGCAACGAGCCGGACGCCGAGCGCCGGCTGGCGGAGCTGACCAGCGACGACCCGGGCAACCCGAACCTCAAGCCGCTCTGCCCGCCCGACCCGTCGCCCGGCGTGACCAGCCCGACCCCGGTGGCCACGACCGACCCGCTGTCCCCGCCTCCCGGCGGCAGCCCTGTCCCGTCCACGTCGCCCGCGGGCGCGTCGACGCCCACCCCCGGCGCGTCGACGCCGACGTTCACCACCACGCCCGACGCCGTTCCCTCCGACACCGTTCCGCCGGCCGACCCGGCGGGTTGCCGGTCGCCGGAGTGAGTGTCGGCTCGATCCCGAGGACGTATCCGTGACCGCAGCCGCCGTACCGGCCGCCTCGCCCGCTTCGACGGGCGAGCAGTCCGGCGTACGCCTGGCCCGGTCCCGGCGTAACGCCGAGCTGTCCCTGCTTCTGCTCGCCATGGTGCTCGTGGCGGCGTACGCGGCGATGGTCGAGGCGAAGGCGCTGGACACGATCACGTCCGACTTCTGGATCCCGGCCGCCGCGCTGGGGGTGGTCTTCCTCGGCCTGCACCTGGTGATCCGCTGGCTGGCGCCGTACGCCGATCCGGCGCTGCTGCCGGCGGTGGCCCTGCTCAACGGCATCGGCGTGGGCTTCCTGCGCCGGTACGACCTGGCCAAGGCCGCGCCCGCGGAGCGGGAGGACCTGGCCATCTTCGCCGGCACCGGTGGCCGGCAGCTCGCCTGGACGCTGGCCGCCGTGGTGCTGGCGGCCGGGCTGCTGGCGATCCTGCGCGACCACCGTTCGCTGTCCCGGTACGCGTACACGCTGGGCCTGGCCGGCATCGTGCTGGTGATGATCCCGGCGGTGCTGCCCAGCCGGTTCTCCGAGATCAACGGCGCCAAGCTGTGGATCAAGTTCGGCGGGTTCTCCATCCAGCCGGGTGAGTTCGCCAAGCTGGCCCTGCTCACGTTCTTCGCGTACTACCTGGTGCGCAAGCGCGAGGTGCTCTCGCTCGCCAGCCGGCGGGTGCTCGGCATCGACTTCCCGCGCGGGCGCGACCTCGGCCCGGTGCTGGTGGTCTGGCTGGTCAGCCTCCTGGTCCTGATCTTCGAGAAGGACCTGGGCACCTCGCTGCTCTACTTCGGCATGTTCGTGGTGACGCTCTACATCGCCACCGAGCGGGTCAGCTGGCTGCTCATCGGCCTGATCCTGTTCTTCGGCGGCGCCTACCTGGCGTACCTGCTGGGCAGCACCGTGGGCGGCCCGTTCGCCAACTTCTACGACCGGGCGGAGATCTGGCTCGACCCGTTCGCCGAGCCGTACGACCGGGGCTATCAGTTGGTGCAGGGCCTGCTCACGCTCGGCACCGGCGGCCTGTTCGGGGCCGGCCCGGGCGGCGGGCAGCCGACGCTGCTGCCCGAGGTGCAGACCGACTTCATCTTCGCCGGCATCGGTGAGGAGATCGGCCTGTTCGGTCTCTCCGCGCTGCTGGTGATCTACCTGTTGATCGTGGAGCGGGGTCTGCGTGCCGCGCTGGCGGTGCGGGACTCGTTCGGCAAGCTGCTCGCCGGTGGCCTGGCGTTCACGCTGGGCCTCCAGGTGTTCGTCATCGTCGGCGGCATCAGCAAGCTCATCCCGCTGACCGGCCAGACCACCCCGTTCCTGTCCGCCGGTGGCTCCTCGCTGATGGCGAACTGGCTGCTGATCGCGGTGCTGCTGCGGGTCTCCGACGGCGCGCGCCGCCCGGTGACCGGTGGTGGCGGTTCGGCGGCCCGGCCCTCCGGTGGTCCGCCCGAGCAGTTGCACGGCGCCCCGACGGAGGTGATCCGACCTTGAACGCCCCCCTGCGCCGCGTCGGCGTGGTCGTGATGGTCCTGTTCGGGCTCCTCTTCGCGAACCTGAACTGGATCCAGGCCTACAAGGCGGATGAATACCGCAACAGCGACTACAACGGCCGGGTCCAGGTCGCCGAGTACGACCGCAAGCGCGGCAACATCGAGGTCGGCGGCACCGCGTACGCGCTGAGCAAGGAGACCGGCGGTGAGCTGAAGTACCAGCGCACCTACCCGGGTGGGCAGATGTACGCGCACGTGCTCGGCTGGAAGCCGGTCAACGGCAGCGCGAGCGGTATCGAGCGGGTGGAGAACGACTTCCTCGCCGGCACCAGTGACGCGCTCATCGCCAACCGGATCAAGGACATGTTCACCGGTGACGAGACCGGTGGCGGCAACGTGGTGCTGACGCTGTCGAAGCGGGCCCAGGAGACGGCGTTCAAGCAGTTGAACGACAACCAGGTGGGCGCGACGAAGGGCGCGGCGATCGCGATCGACCCGCGTACCGGCGCGGTGCAGGCGCTGGTCTCCATGCCGAGCTTCGACCCGAACCCGCTGGCCAGCCACAACAGCACCGAGGCGGACCGGGCGTACAACGCGCTGGAGAAGGACAAGGACCGGCCGCTGGCGAACCGGGCGCTGTCCGAGACGCTGCCGCCCGGCTCCACCTTCAAGATCATCATGGCGGCGGCAGCGCTGGAGAACGGCGTCGGCCAGCAGACCCGCATCCCGGCCGGATCCAGCTACACCGCGCCCGGCGCCGGGCAGCCGATCCGCAACGCCGCGTCGTCGATCTGCCCGGAGTCGCAGGTGACGCTGCGCGAGGCGGTCACCGAGTCCTGCAACACCGGCTTCGCCCAGCTCGGCGTGCGGCTCGGCGCGGACAAGGTGAAGGAGAAGGCCAAGCAGTTCGGCTTCGAGCAGGACGACCTCACCGTCGGCCAGCTCGGCGAGGGTGGCCTGCCGGTGGCGGCCAGCCGCACCGGCGACATGCAGAACCCGGACGGCAGCACCGACCCGGCCGCGCTCGCCCAGTCGTCGATCGGCCAGAACAACGTGCGGATGACGCCGTTGCAGGGCGCGATGATCGCCGCCGCGGTGGCGAACAAGGACGGCAAGCAGATGCGTCCGTACCTGGTCAAGCAGTTGCTCGGGCCGGACCGCACCACCGTCTACGACCCCGCCCAGCCGCGCGAGCTGCGCCGCCCGATCAGCGGCCAGGTCGCCGCCGACCTGCGCGACATGATGCAGAACGTGGTGAAGGAGGGCACCGGCCGCCGGGCCGCCATCGACGGCTTCCTGGTGGGCGGCAAGACCGGTACCGCGCAGTCCGGCCCGAACACCCCGGACCACGGCTGGTTCATCGGCTTCGCCCTGGACAAGGACGGCACGCCGCTGTCCGCCGTCTGCGTCGAGCTGGAGCAGGCGGGCAACGGCGGCAGCGCCGAGGCGGCCCGGATCGCCGGCCGGATCATGGCGGCGGCCATCGCGGACTCCGGGAGGCGCTGACGTGCTGAGCCCGGGGGTGAAGCTCGGCAACCGCTACTGCCTCGACGAGCGGATCGCCAGCGGTGGCATGGGCGACGTGTGGCGCGGCACCGACCAGGTGCTGGGCCGTACCGTCGCGGTCAAGAGCCTGCTCCCCGCGCTGCTGGACGAGCCGGGCTTCGCCGAGCGGTTCCGGGGCGAGGCGCGGACCATGGCGACCATCAACCACCCGGGCGTTGTCGACGTCTACGACTTCGGCAGTGACCAGCACATCGCGTTCCTGGTGATGGAGTACGTCGAGGGCGACGCGCTCTCGGCCACGCTCAGCCGGGTCGGCCGGCTGACCCCGGCGCGGACCATGGCGCTGCTGGCCCAGGCCGCCGACGCGTTGCACGCGGCGCACGAGAAGGGCATCGTGCACCGCGACGTGAAGCCCGGCAACCTGCTGGTCCGGCCGAACGGCACGCTCGTGCTCACCGACTTCGGCATCGCCCGCTCCGAGCTGGTCGGCCAGCTCACCGCCGCCGGCTCGGTGCTCGGCACCGCCTCGTACATCTCGCCGGAGCAGGCCACCGGCGCGGTGGCCACGCCCGCCTCCGACGTCTACGCGCTCGGCGTGGTCGCGTACCAGTGCCTCGCGGGCCGGCGCCCCTTCGAGGGGGACAACCCGCTCGAAATCGCCATGAAGCACGTACGGGAGACGCCCCGGGCGCTTCCGGCCGACATCCCGCCTCAGGTCCGCGCCATCGTGGAGCGGGCCATGGCGAAGGACCCGTCCGCCCGCTGGCCCAGCGCTGCGGCGCTGGCGAGCATCTCCCGGCAGGCCAAGCTCGCGCTCTCCCAGGCGGCCCGCGCCGGGCGGCCCATCTCGGCCGCACCCGCCTCGCCGGCCGCGCCAGTCGCACGCGCGCAGGTGCCGACCGCCGCGCCCCGGCCGCAGCCGCCCGCCGCGCATCCGCAGCCCCGGCCGCCGGTGTCCCCGGCCCGTCCGCCCGTCTCGCCGGCCCGCCCGCCGGTGACGCCGCGCCCGGCCGTGATCGCCCACCCGGCCCCGATGCCCCGTCCGCCGGTGGCGCCGCGTGGCGCCGCACCCGTACCGCCGCGGCCCGTGCCCCAGCACAACGCGATGCCGTACGCCCGTCCGGCCGCCCCGCCGCCGCCCCGGCGCTCCCGGTCCGGGCTCTGGACGACGGCGATCGTGGTGGCCGTACTGGTCATCCTCTGCTCGGGCGTGATTTCGTTCCTGTACCGGAAATACGGTGCTACCGCATCCGCTCCGGCGAGTGTGAGCGTGACCTCCGGCGCGGTGCGGCCGCACGGAGGCGACTATCCGGTCCGCACGTCGTACCGTCGTGAGGTACGCCTCCTGCCGGCCGGCGGCGGTACGACGACGAGCGAAGGACGAGAGACGCGATGACAGCGCAGGCCCGCCTGCTCGGTGGCAGGTATCAGGTCGGCGAGCTGCTGGGCTACGGCGGCATGGCCGAGGTGCACCGCGGCCGTGACCTCCGGCTCGGGCGGGATGTCGCGATCAAGATGCTCCGTGCCGATCTGGCCCGGGATGCGACCTTCCAGATGCGGTTCCGCCGCGAGGCGCAGAACGCCGCCTCGCTCAACCACCCGGCCATCGTCGCCGTCTACGACACCGGTGAGGAGACCGCCCCGACGGGCGAGACCCTGCCGTTCATCGTGATGGAGTTCGTCAACGGCCGCACGCTCAAGGAGGTCCTCGGCGTCGAGGGGCGGCTCCAGCCGCGCCGCGCGCTGGAGATCTGCGCCGACATGTGCGCGGCGCTGGAGTTCAGCCACCGGCACGGGATCATCCACCGGGACATCAAGCCCGGAAACGTGATGCTCACCCAGACCGGCCAGGTCAAGGTGATGGACTTCGGCATCGCCCGGGCGCTGGCCAGCGGCGCCACCACGATGACGCAGACCAGCGCGGTCATCGGCACCGCACAGTACCTGTCTCCCGAGCAGGCGCGCGGCGAGGCGGTCGACGCCCGCTCCGACGTCTACGCGGCCGGCTGCGTGCTGTTCGAGCTGCTCTGCGGCCACCCGCCGTTCGTCGGGGACAGCCCGGTCAGCGTCGCGTACCAGCACGTGCGGGAGCAGCCGCCGACGCCGAGCACGATCAACCCGGACGTCAACCCGGCGGTCGACGCCATCGTGCTCAAGGCGCTGTCGAAGAACCCGCTCAACCGCTACCAGAGCGCCGGTGAGATGCGGGCGGACCTGCTCCGCGCCGCCGCCGGCCGGCCGGTGCTCGCCACCCCGGTGATGCCGGCCGAGGAGACCATGCCGATGGGTGCCGCCGCGGGCGGCTACCAGCAGGCGCAGCAGACCCAGATGATGGGCCCGCAGACCCGCGCGCAGCCGGTGGCGCGGGTCGGCGACCCGGGCAAGCGCAAGAGCTCGTCCTGGGTCATCGCGGCGTTCGCCGCGCTCGGCGTGCTCGCGGTGATCGCGCTCGGTACCGCGCTCTGGCTCAACCAGGCCGGCAACGAGAAGGTGTCGGTGCCGCAGCTGGTGGGCCGTTCGCAGGCCGACGCGCAGGCGGCGCTCACCCAGGCCGGGCTGCGGTTCGTGCCCGGCGATCCGGTGCAGAGCACCACCTGCGAGAAGGGCTCGGTGGTCGAGCAGCGCCCGACGTTCGGCCAGCGGGTGGACAAGGACACCGAGGTCACCGTCAAGGTCTGCACCGGCCCCGGCCAGGTCACCATCCCCACCGGCCTGAAGGGCAGCGTCTACGACGCCGCCAAGGCCCGCCTGGACGAGAAGAACCTGGTTGCCGTGCGCGAGCTCGTCAACGACAGCGCGCCGGAGGGTCAGGTTGTCTCCGTCTCGCCCACCGAGGGCAGCACGGTCGCCGAGGGCAGCAAGGTGACGCTCAAGGTCTCCAGGGGCAACGTCGGCGAGGTGCCGACCGTCATCGGCTACACCGAGGAGCAGGCGACACAACAGCTCAAGGAGGCCGGCTACACGGTCCGGGTCCGGGAGGGCAACGAGGTCGACCCGTCCCAGGCGGGCAAGGTCAGCAAACAGTCGCCGGCGGGCAAGACGAAGCTGGCAAAGGGCGAGCGGGTGACCATCGAGGTCGACGTGCCGCGGGAGGACGACGAGCCGACGACCCCGACGCCGAGCGGCACCCCCAGTACGACGCCGAGCACGCCGGGCGGTGGCGGCGGCAACGGCGGCGGCAGTGGCTTCCCGTTCCCGACGATCGCCCCGACCCGCCCCGAGCGCTGAGCATCACCTGACCGACGACGCGGCGGCGTCCCCGATCCCGGGGCCGCCGCCGCGCCCGTCTCCGCACCCGCCCATTTCCCCGTCGATCATGAACTTGACGGCGACAAATCGGACGGCGGATGCCGTCAACCTCATGATCGACGGGGCGAGTCGGGGTGTGGCCCGGACCCGGGCCCGGACGTGTGGGTCAGGCTGCGGCGAAGGCGGCCCGGCGGCGGGCGTCGACCTCGGCGGCCAGCTCCGGGGCGCGTTCCAACGCCGCCGGGAAGCCGCAGGCGGCCAGCCAGTTCGCCAGCATCAGGTGACCGCCCTCGGTCAGCACCGACTCCGGGTGGAACTGCACGCCCTCGATCGGCAGCGTACGGTGCCGCATCGCCATCACCACGCCGGAGCCGGTCCGGCCGGTGACCTCCAGCTCGTCTGGCAGCGTCTCGGGCAGTACGGCGAGCGAGTGGTAGCGGGTGGCGGTGAACGGGTCGGGCAGGCCGGCGAGCACGCCCACGCCGTCGTGGCGTACCTCGGAGGTCTTGCCGTGCAGCAGTTCCGGCGCACGCGCCACGGTGGCGCCGAACGCCTCGCCGATCGCCTGGTGACCGAGGCAGACGCCGAAGATCGGGAGCTTGCCGGCGTACTCCCGGATGACGTCCAGGCAGATGCCGGCGCGGTCCGGGCTGCCCGGACCGGGCGACAGCAGGATGCCGCCGACGCCGACGCGTCCCACCTCGGCGACGTCGATCTCGTCGTTGCGCCGTACGTCGCAGTCGGCCCCGAGCTGGCCGAGGTACTGCACGAGGTTGAAGACGAACGAGTCGTAGTTGTCGATCACCAGGACACGCATCGGGGTCACCTGTTCGGGGTGGGGGGCGGGGCGTTGTTCGTCTCGGTGCTGTACGGCAGCTCCTCGTCGCCGGGCAGCCCGGTCGGCTCGGTGAGCCCGCCGTCGCCCGGTACGCCGGAGTCCTGGGTGACCTGCACGTCGTCGAAGGGCAGCAGCGGCTCGGCCCACGGGAAGACCACGAACCAGAGCAGCGCGACGGTGGCGGTGGCCAGCAGCAGCGAGCCGATCAGCTTTCCGGGCAGCCCGAAGGGAAGTTTGCGCCAGATCCAGGAGTACACGGCTCACGTCTCCAGCTCGGCCGGGCGGCCCGCCGACTTGGCCTGGACGGTGTCCAGCCGGGCGTGGATGATCAGCCGCTGGTAGTTGTCGAACTTCGGGTTGCAGGTGGTGAGCGTGAGCAGCTTCTCGGTGGGCTTCTGGCCCGGCTTGCCCGGCACCGGCGCGACCACCTCCACCTGGGACGGCTTGACGATGCGCTGCTCGTAGACGCGGTAGACGAGCCAGTCGGTGCGGGTCTCGACCACTATGGCGTCGCCGGTCTTCAGTTCGTCCAGCCGCCAGAACGTGGAGCGGATTCGGTGGCCCGCCACGGAGAAGTTGCCCACCTCGCCGGGCATGGCGCTGTCCGGGTAGCGGCCCGGGGCGTACCGGATGTCGTTCGGGGTGACCCCCTCGACCACCACCCAGTGCTTGTCGAACTTGGGGATGTAGAGGCCGGCGACCGGCTTCCCGTTGGCCGGCGGCTTCGGCTTCACCGTCGGCCCGGTGGTCGGGGCGACAGTCGGGTCCGCGCCCCACTCCTGGGCGAGTTGGCTGTTCAGGTCGCTCTGGTGGGCGTCGACGATGACCGCCTTGCCCCAGATCTCGTAGCCGGCGAAGAGGAGCACCACCAGGCCGAAGGTGATCAGCAGTTCGCCGGCGCCGCGTACGACGGTGCGCAGCCGGGAGCCGGCGGTGGGGCGGGTCAACTCGGAGTAGACGCTCCGGTAGCCCTCGCCGGTCTGCTCGGGCCGCAACTGCACCACCCGCTCACCGCGCCGGGGGCGGGGTGGCTCGCCCGAGGACTCGTCGCCGCCGTCCGCCCCGTCCGGCGCCGGAGGCACCGCCCCCATCAGCCCGGTGGCGTCCATCCGGGGGTCCGCGGGCGGGCGCGTGACGGGGGGCAGCACCGCCGTCGCGCCCGGGTCGACCGGCGGTGTCCGGTCCGCGTCGGCCGGGCCACCGAACCGGGGTACGCCGGGCGGACCGGCTGCCTGCCGTCCCTCGCCCCCCGGCGGCCGCCCGGTGGTCTCCGGTGGCCGGCCGGCGCTCTCCCACGGCTGCGCGCCGGTCTGCGGCGGCTGTCCTCCGCGCCCACCGCGCTCCGGCGGAAGTGCGCCGCCGGCCTGGCGGGCAGGGTGCTGGTGCGCCGCCGCTCCGTACGCGCCCGGCCGCATCGGGCGCTCGCCCGTCCCGGGCGGGACATCGCCGGGACGCATCCCGGGGGCACGCTGGGGCGCCGCCGCGTGGTGCGGTGGGCCGCCCGGCAGGCCGGTGCCAGGTCCGGCCGGTCCGGCGAAGCGCGCCGGACCCGACCCGCCCGCGCCCGGACGGCCGGGTGAACGGGGCGCGGACTCGGGAACCCCGCCACCGGAGGGGCGGAACCGCGGGTCGGCCTCGGCGTGATGCGGGCCGGCCGGCGGCTGGGCCTGGTTGCCCGGCCAGGGCGGCGGCGGTGCGGTCCGTGGCGGGGCGGTCGGCGGCGGAGCGGACCGTGGCGGGGCGGGCGTCGGTGGGAACGGGCCCCGTCGCGCCGGGGCGGCGTGCGACGGTCCGGCGTCGGGCCAGGGCAGGTCGAGCGGGGGCGGCGACGCCGGGGCCGGGCGCTCGACCTTGGGGAGGAACGCGGTCGGCTCCTCCTGGCGGTCGTGGCCGCGGCGGTCCCGGGGGTCGCCGCCGCTCACCGGGGCACCGTCGCCGACTGCAAGGCGGTGGAGTCCTCGAACGCCGGCACGGTGACTGTGGAGACGCGCTCGACGTAGCCGAGTTGGTAGTGGTCGGCCACTTCCTTGAACACCCGCACTCCCTCCGAGGCGGCGAGCGCCCGCTGGAGTTCCGCGGGGTCGCCGATTGCCACGATCTTGAAAGGAGGGGAGTACACCCGGCCGTGCAGCAGCAGGGTGTTACCGACGCAGCGTACCGCGCTGGTGCTGAGCACGCGCACGTTCATGATTGACATGGCCTCCGCGCCGCCGGCCCAGAGCGCGTTGACCACCGCCTGGACGTCGCCCTGGTGCACGACCAGGTCGTCGTTGCTGGCGCCCTTGGGCAGCGGCTGGTCGGGCCGGCGGTCGGCGTCGTTCAGCTCGACCGTCACGCCGCTGCCGGTGAGCGCGGTGAACCCGGCGGCCTGCCGGCTCGCGGCGGCCCGGTCCCGCTCGGTCTTGATCGGCCCGTCGGCGCCGGCCAGCGCGGCGGTCTGTTCCTCCACCTCGGTGCGGAGCCGGGCGGCCTTCGCCTCGCTGGCCGCGACCTCCTCCCGGCGGTCCTCGATCAGCTGGGTGAGCTGGGGGCGACGGTCCTCACGCAGCGAGGTGCCGCCCGCGGTGGTGGCCGTGGTGGTGAAGAGCAGCCCGGCCGCGGCGGCGATCAGGGGTACGCCGATCGACCAGCCGGTACGGCGCTGGCGGGCGCGCCGGGGCAGCAGGGCGGCTGCCGCGCGGCGGAGGACCTTCTGCCAGGAGGCGGCGCCGGACGTGTACTCCACCGGGCGTTCCCTTTCCCGTCGTCTCGTTCCGGCTCGCGCCGATGCGAACCGACCTGATCGACCCGGAAAGTCCGCTCTTTCCGGTTACTGAGTGCACCGGCCTGGCCCCATTCGTGGCTTGGACGGTCCGTCGGGACTACGCTAGCTGTCGAACATTATTGGCCATGGACCGTCGCCCTCGCGCCCGGTTGTCAGGCCGGACGAGGTCGTACCCCCCTCTGGAGAGCGTCGTGCCCAAGTCTCAGGTCCGCAAGAAGAAGGTGTACACCCCGCCCACGGACGTTCGTCCGACGGCGACGGCGTCGACGCGTAAGCCTAGCCCGGTCTGGCTGCCGGTCACGGCGGTCGCGCTGATCGTGGTGGGCATCGGCTGGCTGGTGCTCTACTACCTGTCCGAGCAGGCGTACCCGGTCGCCAGCTGGGGCTACTGGAACCTCGCGGTCGGCTTCGGCGCGATGGTCTCCTCGCTGATCCTGCTCTCCCGCTGGCGCTGAGCCGGCCGCCCGTAGAACGGGCGTAGGTCACGCCACGCCGCCCCTGCCAGGCGCTTCGTCGCCGCTACACCTAAGGTGTGCGCAGGGCGGCGTGGCCTGGTGCGAGAAGACTCACGTTACTGCTGGGTAACCTTGCGCGTAGGCTGCACGGACAAAGCAGCAGACCGGGAGGCCAACTCGATGGGCAGCGTCCAGATCGTCACCACGATCCTCGCGGCCGCCATCACCGCTGTCGCGGTGTGGCTTGCGGTGCGCGCGGTCATGAAGATGACCGCCGTCATCCGGCTCGGTCAGCCCGCGCCGGAGCGCTTCGGCGACAAGGGCGCGCGTACGACGAAGATGCTGGTGGAGACCGCCGGTCACACCCGCATGCTGAAGTGGAGCGTGGTCGGCGCCGCCCACTGGTTCGTGATGGTCGGCTTCATCGTGCTGTCGCTGCTGGTGCTGGAGGCCTACTTCGAGGTGGTCTCGACCGGCGGCGGGCTGCCGATCATCGGGCACTGGACGATCTTCGGTCTGGTCACCGAGTGGATCGGCATCCTCGGCCTGGCCGGCATCCTGGTGCTGATGGCGATCCGCCTGCGCAACCGTCCCGGCCGCGCGGAGAACCGGTCCCGGTTCACCGGTTCGAGCATGTGGCAGGGCTACTTCGTCGAGTGGGTCGTCCTGCTGGTCCTGATCTTCGGGTTCGTGATCCGGGGCTTCAAGGTCGCCACCGACCACTTCGAGTACCCGGTCTGGGCCGCCCCGCTCAGCCACGCGATCGGCTCGGTGCTCCCCAACTGGGAGGCCGGCGTCAGCGTGGCCGCCCTCATCAAGATCTGCATCTCGATGACCTGGCTCATCGTGATCTCGCTGAACGTCACGATGGGCGTGGCCTGGCACCGCTTCCTGGCCTTCCCGAACATCTTCTTCAAGCGCGACCCGGAGAAGGCGGCCGGCTCCGGTCTCGGCCCGCTGCGCCCGATGACCAGCGAGGGCAAGCCGCTCGACTTCGAAGAGGCCGACCCGGAGAAGGACCAGTTCGGTGTCGCCCAGGTCGAGCAGTTCAGCTGGAAGGGCCTGCTCGACTTCAGCACCTGCACCGAGTGCGGCCGCTGCCAGTCCCAGTGCCCCGCCTGGAACACCGGCAAGCCGCTGTCGCCGAAGCTGCTGGTGCTGAGCCTGCGCGACCACGCGTACGCCAAGGCGCCTTACCTCCTGGCCGGTGGCGGCAAGGACCTCACCGGCGAGGAGAAGGCGACGCAGGAGCAGCTGGCCGGCGTCGACGTGCTCGCCATGGCCGAGGCCGACCGGCCGCTGATCGGCACCGCCGAGGACGGCGGCGTCATCGACCCGGACGTGCTCTGGTCCTGCACCACCTGCGGCGCGTGTGTCGAGCAGTGCCCGGTGGACATCGAGCACGTGGACCACATCGTCGACATGCGCCGCTACCAGGTGCTGATCGAGTCGAGCTTCCCGTCCGAGGCCGGCGTCATGCTGCGCAACCTGGAGAACAAGGGCAACCCGTGGGGCGCCCCGCAGAACACCCGCGAGGACTGGACCAAGGGCCTCGGGTTCGAGGTGCCGCGGGTCGGCGAGGTCGACGACTTCGAGTACCTGTTCTGGGTCGGCTGCGCCGGCGCGTTCGAGGACCGGGCCAAGAAGACCACCCGCGCGGTCGCCACGCTGCTCAACGAGGCCGGCGTCTCCTTCGCCATCCTCGGCGAGGGTGAGACCTGCTCCGGTGACCCGGCCCGCCGCATCGGCAACGAGTTCGTCTACCAGATGCTCGCCCAGCAGAACGTCGAGACGCTGAACGAGGCGTTCGAGGGCCGGGAGAAGAGCAAGCGGAAGATCGTCGCCACCTGCCCGCACTGCTTCAACACGCTCGGCAACGAGTACGGCCAGCTCGGCGGCGAGTTCGAGGTCGTGCACCACACCCAGTTGCTGGCCCACCTGGTCAGCGCCGGCAAGCTCACCCCGGTGCAGCCGGTGGACGGCGGCGTCACCTACCACGACCCGTGCTACCTGGGCCGCCACAACCGGATCTTCGCCGCCCCGCGTGAGGTGCTCGGCGACTCGATCCAGGGCGAGCTGACCGAGATGCCGCGTAACAGCGAGCGCTCCTTCTGCTGCGGCGCCGGCGGCGCCCGGATGTGGATGGAGGAGAAGATCGGCAAGCGGATCAACGTGGACCGGGTCGAGGAGGCCATGTCCACCGGGGCGAAGACCATCGCGGTCGGCTGCCCGTTCTGCTCGACGATGCTGAACGACGGCGTGAACGGCAAGGGCGCGGGCGAGCAGGTCGAGGTGGTCGACGTGGCCAGCGTGCTGCTGCGCTCGGTCAAGCCGGAGGCCCCGGCCGGTGAGCCGGAGGTCGCGCCGAGCGTCGGCTGAGGCGTACCCCGGCAGGAGCCGGACCACGACGGCGGCGGCACCCCTGCGGTGCCGCCGCCGTCGCGTTCAGCTGGTCGTGGTGGTCATGATGGCGGCGCTCGTCCCGGCCGTCATCGCGACCAGCAGCGCCGCCTGCATCTCCTCGATCGCCTTCTTGACGGCGGCCGACGCCCAGTCGCCCGCCGCGATCTCGTCCATCCGGGCCTTGACCCGCTCCTTCGGCAGCTCGCGGAAGACCTTGCGGTCCAGGCCGACCGCGCGGGTCAGCGTGAGCAGCGCGGCGGTCCGGGCGTCGACCGGGCCGTCGCCGGTGAGCGCCGCAGCCATCCGCTGCCGGGCTGCCGTCTCCACCGCCGGCTCCGCGCCGGTCGGCGAGGGATAGCGGGTACGCGGGAAGACCAGCAGCACCCGGTCGGACTCGCGGCGCAGCACCCCGGCGGCCACCAGCCCGTCGAGCACCCGCTCCGGCAGGCCCCTGGCGAGTTTGCCGATCCAGTCCTTCGGCTTGCGCGGGCGGCCGGAGCCGACAGTTGCCAGCGCCTCGTCCAGCAGCGGCACGCCGGTCGGCGCGGGATCGGTCACCACGAGCCGCTTGTCCGCCACCTCGACGCGCCGGGCGAGCGCCAGCTCCAGCAGCACCGCCCCGGCGAGGCCGTAGCCGAGGTGCGGACTGCCGAGGCGGTTCGTGCCGCTGTCGTCGTACGCGAGCAGGACCAGTTCGTCGGTGAGCAGCAGACCGTCCATGCACGCCACGCTACGGGGGGCCCGCCATCGACGCTCGCCGTGCCACAATCACGCCCATCGACGGCCTTCTCCTTCTGACGCTGTTGCCACTGGTCGGTTTCGTGCTGCTGACCGCCGGCAACGCCTTCTTCGTCGCGGCCGAGTTCGCCCTCGTCACAGTCGACCGGGCGGAGATCGACAGGCGCGCCGGCGAGGGGGACGGCCGGGCCGCCACGGTACGCCGCGCGCTGCGCGAACTGTCCTTCCAGCTCTCCGGCGCGCAACTGGGCATCACCCTCACCGCGCTGCTCACCGGCTACCTCGCCGAGCCCGCGCTGGCCCGGATCTTCGCCCCGCTGCTGCATCCGCTCGGCGGCGCGGAACGCTTCTCCGGCCTGCTCGCGCTGGCCCTGGCCACGCTCATCTCGATGCTCTTCGGCGAGCTGGTGCCGAAAAACCTTGCGCTGGCCCGGCCGATGCCGGCGGCGCTCGCCACCGCCGCGCCGATGCGCGCGTTCTCCCGCACGTTCGGCTGGCTGATCCGGCTGCTGAACGAATCCGCCAACCGGCTGGTACGCCGCCTCGGCGTGGAGCCGCAGGAGGAACTGGCCAGCGCCCGCTCCCCGGAGGAACTGGGCCTGCTCGCCGCCATCTCGGCGCGGGCCGGCGCGCTGCCGCCGGACACCGCGATGCTGCTGCGGCGCACGATCCGCTTCGGCGACAAGCGGGCCGCCGAGGCGATGACGCCCCGGGTGGACGTCACGGCGCTGCGCGCCACCGCGTCCGTCGCCGACCTGCTGGACCTGTCCCGGCAGACCGGGCGGACCCGGTTCCCGGTCTACGAGGAGACGCTCGACCTGGTCACCGGCGTCGCCGGGGTGCCCGACGCGCTGGGGGTCCCGCTGGCCCGCCGGGCCGCCACCTCGGTGGCCGCGGTCGCCCGGGAACCGGTGTACGTGCCGGAGAGCCTCAACCTGAACGGGGTGCTGGCCGCGCTGAAGGCCGCCGGGGCGGACCTGGCGATCGTGGTGGACGAGTACGGCGGCACCGACGGCGTGGTGACGGTGGAGGACCTGGTCGAGGAACTCGTCGGGGAGATCGCCGACGAGTTCGACCCGGACGCGGTCGACGACGCCGGGCCGGTGGAGCTGACAGTGCCGGGCGGCGAGCGGACCGTCCTGGCCGACGGTGTGCTGCGCGCCGACGAACTGGTCGAGCAGACCGGGTTCCGGCTGCCCGACGGGCCGTACGAGACGCTGGGCGGCTTCCTGATGGCGCGCCTGGGCCACATCCCGGTGCCGGGCGAGACGCTCGACGAGGCCGGGTACGAGTTCACGGTGGTGGAGGTCGACCGGCACCGGATCGAGCAGGTGCGGGTGGTGCGCCCCGAGGAGCCCGACGACGGTGCCTGAGCTACTTGTCGCGGTGGTGCTGCTGCTCGGCAACGCGTTCTTCGTGGGCAGCGAGTTCGCGCTGATCGCCTCCCGGCGTACGGTGATCGAACCGCTGGCGGCGACGTCGAAGCGGGCCCGGTGGGCGCTGGCCGCGATGAACCAGATCCCGCTGATGATCGCCGGGGCGCAGCTCGGCATCACTGTCTGTTCCCTCGGCCTCGGCGCGATCGCCGAGCCGGCGCTGGCCCACCTGCTGGAGACGCCGCTCGCCGCGGTCGGGCTGCCCGCCTCGGCGGTGCACCCGGTGACCTTCGTCATCGCGCTGGCAGTGGTCGTGTTCCTGCACACGGTGGTCGGCGAGATGGTGCCGAAGAACATCACGCTGGCCGGCCCGGAGCCCTCGGCGCTCTGGCTCGGCCCGGCGATGCTGGCGTTCTGCCTGGTCACCAAGCCGCTGCTGCTGGCGATGAAGTGGGCGTCGCGGCAGGTGCTGCGGTGGTGGCGGGTGGAGGCGACCGACGCGGTGAAGACCGTGTTCACCGCCGAGGAACTGGCCGGGCTGGTCTCGCAGGCGCGTACCGAGGGGTTGCTGGACGCCGAGGAGCACGCCCGGATCACCGGCGCGCTGGCCCTGCACAGCCGTACGGCGGCGGACGCGCTGCAACCCTGGTCCACTGTCACCACGGTGGCCGAGGACGTCTCACCGGCGTCGCTGGAGGTGCTGGCGACCCGTACCGGCCGGTCCCGCTTCCCGGTGGTGCAGCGGACCACCCGCCGGGTGCTCGGTTTCGTGCACGTGAAGGACGTGCTCGGATACGCCGGCGCGAGCCGCCGGGCCCCGGTGCCAGCCGATGTCTACCGGCCGCTGGCGGTGGTGCCGCCGGACCGTACGCTCGCCGATCTGCTGCTCGCGATGCGCCGCGAACGCCGCCACATGGTGCTGGTCAGCGACGGACGGCGGCCGATGGGTGTGGTCACGCTCGACGACGTATTGACAGCCATCGTCGGGAGATGAAATGAATACCCTTGGTGTGCAACCGATTGCGGATACGTGATTGAACAAACGGTCGCCTTGATTCCACCGGACGCCTTCCCTAATGTGGGGCACCGACCGCTGTGGGTCGTCTGCCTCGAATCTTCCCTCTCGCGAGGCGCCCGGCGGTCGGTTGCAAAGGAGTCCGTGCCGGTGGCAACCACGCCCCCTCAACGTCACGCCCCGAGCGCTCCACCCGGCCGGCGGGCCGGGTTCCAACGGATGGCACGCCGTCTGGTCACCCTGGTCGCGGCCGCCGCGGTCGGCGCCGGGATGCTGACGGCTCCGGCGCACGCGGCGCCGTCGGTGGACGAGATCGACGCGCAGATCGACAAGCAGTGGGAGCAGCTAGAACCCACCATCGAGCAGTTCAACAAGGTCCGCTCGCAGCTTCGCGCCAACCAGAAGAAGTCCAAGGCGCTGAAGGACAAGATGGTGCCGCTGGAGCTGGCCTCCACGCTCGCCATGAACAAGGTCGGCGACATCGCGGCCCGCTACTACATCCAGGGCCCGTCGCAGGAGCTGGGCGCGCTGTTGGTGAGCACCAAGCCGGGCACGCTGGCCGAGCAGCTGGTCATGCTGGACCGGATCGCCGACGACCAGCGCCGCCAGATCGCCGGTGTGCTCAAGGTGCGGGACGAGTACAACAAGCAGAAGGAGAAGCTCGACGCGCTGATCGAGCTGGAGACCAAGCAGCAGAACGATCTCGCGGCGAAGAAGAAGCAGATCGACTCGGAGATCAAGCGGCTGACCGCCATGCTGCCGGTGACCTCGATCCGCCCAGCCGGCTGCCCGAAGATCGACGGCGTGGTGAGCAGCGCCGCGCGTACCGCGATCGCGACGGCGTGCGCACAGGTCGGCGACCCGTACGTGTGGGGCGCCACCGGCCCGAACTCGTTCGACTGCTCCGGCCTCACGCAGTACGCGTACAAGGCGGCGGGCATCTCGCTCACCCACTTCACCGGCGCGCAGTGGAACGAGGGCCGCAAGGTGTCCCGCTCCGAGGCACGCCCGGGTGACCTGGTGTTCTTCGGTTCCGATCTGCATCACGTCGGGCTCTATCTCGGCAACGGGGTGATGGTGCACGCGCCCCGGACAGGCAAGCCGGTCCAGGTGTCGAGCATCAACACCCAGCCGCTCGCCGGCTTCGTCCGGGTCACCTGACCTCGGTCACACCGAAAGGCCCCCGGTCCGCAGGGACCGGGGGCCTTCGCGTTCTCGTGGAAAGGTCAGCGCGGCGCGCCGACCGGGGACGGCAGGATCAGCACGTCGTCCAGGTTCACGAACATGATCCGGTGGCCGAACTGGACCTGCACGTACCGGTTCTTCCCGCGTACCACGGTCCGGTCACCCGGGGCGGAACCGTCGAACGAGACCGCCCGGTAGTACTCGCCGGGCAGCACCCCGCCGACCGCGTACCGCTGGCCGGCGGCGAACGTGTACTGCAGCGGCGAGATGGTCTGGTACGGGATGGTGTCCGGGTAGGCGGCCTGCTCCGGGTAGGCGCGGCCGTACACCGGGATGGTGGCCTTCCCGGGCCTTGGGGTCACCACGAAGCCGGTCGCCCACTTGGCGGTGGGCGCGGAGGCCGGGTTGAGGAACCACGCCTTCTGGCCGAGGTACCAGATCGCCGTCCAGTCGCCCTGCCGGCCGGCGAGCGCGTACGTCTGGCCGGCGGAGGCGCGGGCGCCGTGGTCGGAGATGTACATGGTGTCCGGCGTGCCGTCCGGGCGCAGCCCGAGGTCGTTGACGAGCGGGGCGTCCGGGCTCGGCGCGGTCCGCAGGATCACCGCGGAGGAACCGCGCGACGGGCACGGCTCGGCCGGCGGCCGGGGCGTCGGGACGCCGGGCGGCTGCTGGTTGCAGCCGGTGAACGCGGGCCGGTTGGTGGCGAAGTCCGGGTCGATGGTGACCAGGCCGGTGCGCGCCGTGCCGGTGCCGCGGAACGGTGCCTTCATCAGGTCGAAGTAGTGCGACCAGTCCCAGTACGGTCCCGGGTCCCAGTGCATGCCGCCCACGTTGGCGGCGGTGATGCCGGGCACGTTGTCGTGGCCGATGATGTGCTGCCGGTCCATCGGGATGCCCAACTTCAGCGCCAGGTGGCGGACCAGCTTGGCGGAGGTGCGGTACATCGCCTCGGTGTACCAGGTGCCCTGGCCGGCGAAGCCCTCGTGCTCCAGGCCGATGGACTTGGCGTTGACGTACCAGTTGCCGGCGTGCCAGCCGACGTCCTTGGTCTTGATGTGCTGGGCGATGTAGCCGTCCACCGAGCGCAGCGTGTAGTGCCAGCCCAGGTAGTCGGCCCGCTTCACCAGGTCGACGCTCGGGCCGAAGTAGCCCTCGGTGTCGTGGATGACGATGTACTCGATCTTCTGCTGCTTCGGCCGGTCGCCCAGGTCGTGGTTGCCGTAGTCGCCCGGGTCGTCGCTGAGCTGCTCGTAGGGCGCGGGGATCCACTCGCAGGCCAGCCGCACCGGGCACTCCAGCCCGTCCGGTCGCTCGGCGTTGCGCAGGCCGAGGCGGGCCAGCCGGGAGCGGTCGGGCTTCGCGGCGGTGGCGGCGAGCGTGACCCGCTGGCCGTCGTCGGTGGTCCGGGTGGCGCCCTGGCCGAGCTGGTCGTAGACCTCGTCGGCGAAGGCCGCCGCCCCGTCGGCGGTGTCCGCGCCGGAGTAGCGGGCCACCGCGGCGTACCAGGCCGCCGGGTCGGTGCCGGCGCCGACCGGCCCGCCCAGAGCCTTCTGGTACGACGCCAGCAGCGCCGCGCCACCGCGGATGTTCGCCGCCGGGTCGGTCCGCAGCGTGCCCGCGTCGAGCCCGGTGAGCGCGGCGGCGGCGTCGAGCGTCTGGAGCGAGGCGCTCGGCAGCGGGGTCTCCCGCTTCGGGGCCGCAGCGGTGGCCGGGTCGAGCTTCAGCGGGCGGGAGTCGTCGCCGCGCGGGTCCTCGTCCTCGTCGACGTGGGCGCTGCCCGGTGTGGCGAGGATGTGCGCGGCGTCGGTCAGGTGCATCGGGCCGTAGCCGCCGCTGGTGCTGGGCTGCCCGGTGTGGGTGTCCCAGCGGGACTCCAGATAGGAGACACCGAGCAGTACATTCTGCGGCACGCCGTACTCGGCCGCGGCGGCGGCGTACTGTTGTTGGCGGTCGCCGGCGGGCGCTGTCGCGTCCGGCGCGGCGACCACCGGGCCGGTGGTCGCCAGCGCGGTGGCCGTGGCCACGGCGGCGGCGAGCAGTATTCGTCTGCCCGACGGCGGGGCGGAGAGGTGCATCGAACCTCCTGGACAGGGATGGGGGTCACTGCGTTCCCACCCTCACTCCGCGCACCCGCGAGGGTCAATACCTTTCCGCCAGGTAATCAAGATTGAAAGAAAATTTCGCCTCCGTGCGGGAGTGCGCCCGTCATTGCGTACGGAGTGTCACGCCGCTGGAAGTTGCGGATCGATAACGGTGGTCCCTACTCTGGTCAATCGTCGGCTGCATGTCTCACCGTCCAACCCGGTCGGTGACGGACCGACACCGCCGAGTCGCCCACGGGCGAGCCGGGGAACCAGGTACCTGGGGTGAATCCGCAGCGCTGCTGCGGTAGGGCGGCTCCCTTCCCGCCCGAATCCGTCAGCTAACCCGGTAGGCGGTACTGAAGAAGGAGTACGGACGCCCGGTGGCACTCCATGCCCCGCGGCCGTCGTCGAGCCGGTCCACCGACCGGTCCAGCGCCGCGCCGCGTTCCCGCAGGTCCCGCTTCACCACCGCCCTCGCCGCGCTGGTCGGCACCGCCGTCGTTCTGACCGGCGGCGCCACCGCGGCACACGCCGAACCCTCGGTCACCGAGATCGAGGCCCAGATCGACCGCGACTGGAACAAGCTCGAACCGGTCATCGAGCAGGTGAACGCCGTACGCGAGCAGCTCGCCGCGCGGCGCAAGCAGGCCGACGCGCTCGGCCGCCAGATCGCACCCCTCCAGGCCCGGGTGGACGCCGCGCTCGGCCAGGTCGGCGGCCTCGCCGCCGACGCCTACAAGGGCGACAACCTCTCCACTGTCAACGTGCTGCTCGGCAGCCGCTCGCCCGGTGAGCTGGTCAACGGCCTGGAGCTGCTCGACCGCTTCGCGCACCGGCAGCACGAGCAGGTGCGCTCCGTCGCCGCGCTGCGCGACGAGCTGGCGGCGAAGAAGAAGCCGCTGGACGAGATGATCGCCGGCCTGGCGCGCACCGAGGCCCAGCTCGCGGCGAAGAAGAAGCAGATCGACGCCGAGATCGCCAAGCTGCAGAAGCTGCGGCTCAAGGTGTACGGCAAGGGCGGCGGCGGCCCGCTGCGCCCGGCGCCCTGCCCGGCCGGCTATCCCGGCGGCCCGGCCGGGGCGGCGGTGAAGTTCGCCTGCGCCCAGATCGGCAAGATCTACGTCTGGGGCGCCGCCGGCCCGGACCACTTCGACTGCTCGGGTCTGACCCTGGCGGCCTGGGCCAAGGGCGGGGTGTCGCTGCCGCACAACGCGCGCCAGCAGCATGCCGTGACGAAACGGATCAGCCGCGCCGACCTGCGCGCCGGTGACCTCGTCTTCTACTACAGCGACCTGCACCACGTGGCGATGTACGTGGGTGACGGCTGGGTGGTGCACGCCTCCCAGTCCGGCAAGCCCATCACCATGAAGCGGGTCGACGACGGCGACATCAACAGCTACGGCCGGCCCGGCTGAGGTGTAAGGAAGGGCCCCCTCTTAACGCCTCCGGTAGAGGAGGGGGCCCTTCTTAACAACTGCGGACGCCGTCAGCGCGTCGGCCAGGTGCGCCAGCTCTGCCAGGAGCGGCTCGGCGTCGGGCCGCGCTGCCCCTGGTAACGCGACCCGTAGACGGCCGAGCCGTACGGGTGCTCGGCCGGCGAGGAGAGCCGGAAGATGCAGAGCTGGCCGATCTTCATGCCGGGCCAGAGCGTGATCGGCAGGTTCGCCACGTTCGACAGCTCCAGCGTGACGTGACCGGAGAAGCCCGGGTCGATGAAGCCGGCGGTCGAGTGGGTCAGCAGACCCAGCCGACCCAGGCTCGACTTGCCCTCCAGTCGGCCGGCGAGCTGGTCGCCCAGCGAGATCACCTCGAGCGTGGAGGCGAGCACGAACTCGCCCGGGTGCAGCACGAACGGCTGCCCCTCCGGCACCTCCACCATCGAGGTCAGGTCGTCCTGCTGGATTGACGGGTCGATGTGTGTGTAGAGGTGGTTGTTGAAGACCCGGAACAGCCGGTCCAGGCGTACGTCGATGCTCGACGGCTGCACCAGCGTGGGCTCGAAGGGCTCCAGCGCAAGCGTGCCGGCCTTGATCTCGGAGACCAGGTCGCGGTCGGAGAGCAGCATCGGAACACCATAGCGACCGGTATGGGTGACCTGCGTGTCGCACTACATCTTCGTACACGTGTTCGATAGGATGTCCGCATGGCTTCCTGGTCCGAATTCGCCGCCGACGAGCCCCGCCTCGCCGACGAGATCCGCCTCCTGATGCAGCAGTACGGGCCGGGCTTCGGCTACCTCGCCACGGTCCGCGCCGACGGCGGCCCCCGCGTCCACCCGGTCTCCCCGGTGATCACCGACGACGGCCTCTGGTGCTTCGTCATCGACTCGCCCAAGCGCCGCGACCTCGAACGCGACGGCCGCTACGCGCTGCACTCGTTCCCGCCGGAGGAGAGCGACGACGAGGCGTACATCGCGGGGCGCGCGCGGCCGGTGACCGACCCGGCCACAGTGACCCGTCTGGCCCGGATCGCCCGGGCGTCGCCGCATGGCGACTGGCGGCTGTTCGAGTTCACAGTCGAGGCGGCGATGCTGACCCGGCGCGACCCGGTGGCCCAGCCCGGCGCCGCCCCGCCGCAGGTGCGGGTGTGGCTCGACCCGCTCGGAGCCGAACCGGCCCGGCGTGAGCCGGTGACCGCGGAGGGCCGGCGCGGTCGGCACGGCTTCGACACCCGCCGCCCGGCCGCCTGACCACAAACCCGAAACGAACGGTGCCGGCCCCGTCCGAGGACAGGGCCGGCACCGGTACGTGGTGCGAGGCGGTCAGGCCGCGCGGTAGGCGTTCCACGCGGTGAGCATGCGGCTCGCCTGGCCGGCGGTGAACTGGTACATGCAGGAGTCGTACGTGTAGTCCATGAAGTTGGTGATCGGGTCCTTGCCGGCGGTCGAGCAGGTGTCGCGGCCGGTCGGGCACTGGTACGCCGGGGACGCCTCGGCCGGGGTGTCGGAGACGCTGTCGCCCGAGCCGGAGCAGCCGCCCTGGAAGGTGTGGTAGAGGTTCAGCCAGTGGCCGACCTCGTGCGTGCCGGTGTCGCCCTGGTTGTAGTTGGTCGACGTGCCGCCGGGCAGCGACTCGCTGAGCACGACCACGCCGTCCATCTTGTCCAGCGTCCGCTTCGGGAACGTGGCCCAGCCCAGCAGGCTGTCGCTCAGTTCGCCGAGGTAGATGTTCAGCGTGTTCTTGCCGCCCTCACGCAGCGAGGTCTTCATCGAGCGCTCGGCGGAGGAGCCCTGCACGATCGGGTACCACGACGGGTTCGTCACCCGGTTGATCTTCGTGAGCTGGAACCCGAAGGCGGTGGCGGCGCCGCCGGTCGAGCCCGCGTACGACTGGTTCAGCACGGTGATCTGCTGGTTGATCATCGAGTCCGGGATGTTGCCGCCGGCCCGGGTGCTGTTCTCCTGGATGACGTGCACGACGACCGGGATCGTCACGGTGGCCAGCGGGGTGACGGCGCCGGCCCGGAAGCTGGCCCGCTCGCGCTGCGCCGCGGCGAGGTCGGCCTCCCGGTCCTGGACCTGCTTGGCGGTCAGGTGGTTGGGGTCGAGCTTGGCGTTGCCGCCCTTCGCGACGCGGGCGTTCGCGTGCTCGTCGGCGTGGGCGTCAGCAGGCTCGGCGCAGACGCCGGCCGGGGCGGCCGAGAAGGCCGAAGCAGCGGGGACGACGCCGACGGCGGCGGTGCTGAGCAGCAGCGCGAGGGTCGACGTCGCGACACCGGCGGTACGCCGGGTCAGCAGGTTGGGACGGAGTCCCATGGGCCCACCTCTTTCTGACGGCGTGGCAGGGGGTGTGTCACGCCGGTGCGGAAACGTGGGGCAGACGTTACAACCCATCGACGCATTTGAGAATGGCCATACGTTTCCGACGTGCAACTTCGTGCCTGCCGGCTCCGGTGGGTGCTTGATCCACTCCAGCTCGGGGAGGTGGCGGGGTCAACCGGCCGCCGATGCCGCCACCTCGCCGAGGTGGCGCGCGGGCACCTGGATACACGGGGGTGGGGGCCTTCAGGTAGAGTGGTGCCGCCTGCGGGTGTAGTTCAATGGCAGAACATCAGCTTCCCAAGCTGACAGTGCGGGTTCGATTCCCGTCACCCGCTCCACGCGAGAGGCCCTGGTCAGGATGTGTCCTAGCCAGGGCCTTCGGCGTTCCGTACTGTCCGGACGACCGTTTACTCAGTCCGAGCGGGGATCATGGCGAATCCGCCTTCGAGGACTCCGGAGGCATGCCTGCCGAAGAGAATGATCTTACAGTGGGGACGCGGCGGGGGCGTGCAGCAGATCAACGAGCGTCTGGCGGAGGTGGCCGATTGGCTTCGCCGACGACAGACCGGCTTGCCGTCCTGCTCGACTGGGACGCGTCGACGGAGATGGAGATCGACTGGCCAGCCCTCACGGAGGCGGCCGGCCATCCCTTTCCGGAGGACTACCGACGCTTCGTCGAGCGCTTCCCGCACGGCCTCATCGGCGTCCTGAAGGTGCTTCATCCTTCCTGCTGGGGCGTACCGGACTTCCTCCAGTACGCGCGGAACTGGCACGACGTGATGAACGAGAAGACGGACGAAGGAGGCTTCCCCTACCACTTCGGCACCTCCCCGGGAGACCTCCGGGTGTGGGGAACCGTGAACCTCGACTACCTGCTCTGCTGGCATCTCGACGACGTCCGGCCCGACCGGTGGCCGACGGTGGTCTGCGATACCGCCCTGACAGACCCGCTCGAGCGCTACGCCGGCACCGCCACCGAGTTGCTTGTCGACCTCGCTGAACTGAGGAACCCGGTGCCGCTGATCGGCTACGTGACGGAGATCGAGGGGGCACCCTTCAGGTTCTCCCGGGACGAGTAGGCAGGCCTGGTGGCGGCGATGAGTTGCGGGTCGTTGACGGGTCTGAGGGGGGAAGAGCGGAAAACGGAGGAGCAGACCCATGGGTACCTTGATCGTGAACGAGTTCCTGACCCTCGACGGCGTGGCGCAGGCGCCCGGCGAGCCCGACGAGGACCGTGAGGGCGGCTTCAGCCACGGCGGCTGGCAGATGCCGCTGCTGGACGACGAGTCCGGCGCGGTGATGTTCCAGCAGGCGAGCAGCATGGACGCGCTGCTGCTGGGCCGCAAGACGTACGACATCTTCGCCGGCTACTGGCCGAAGGCGCCCGAGGAGATCCCCTTCACCGGCCTGCTGAACGGTGTGCCCAAGTACGTGGCCAGCCGAACTCTCACCGAACCGCTGGCCTGGGCGAACTCGACGCTGGTGAGCGGCGACCTGGCCGAGCGGGTGACCGAGATGAAGGCCCGCCACGAGAAGGTGCACGTGATCGGCAGCCTCGACCTTGTGCAGTCGCTGCTGCGCGCCGGCCTCGTGGACCGGCTCAACCTGTGGGTGTACCCGGTGCTGCTCGGCACCGGCAAGCGGCTGTTCGGCGCGGGGACGGTGCCGAGCGCGCTGCGGCTCACCGAGTCGGTCACCCACGCCCACGGCACGCTCCAGCTGACATACGAGCCGGCCGGCGCGCCCGCCTACGGGAACGCGGCCGCGTAGGGCGCTTCGAGGTCGAGCACGTGCCGCAGGCCGGGCTCCCCGGCCAGCACCACCGGACCGTCGGGTACGAATCCGGCACGCTTGAGCACCGCCAGGGAGGCCGGGTTCGCCAGCGCCGCCGAGGCGACCAGCCGGCGCAGCCCGTACTCGGTGCGGGCCAGTGCGCAGACGCGCCGTACGCCGTCCCGGGCGAGCCCGCGCCCGGCGGCGCGTTCGGCCACCCGGTAGCCCAGCTCGGCGCTGCCGTCGGTCACGTCGACCAGGTTGAACCGTCCGAGCACGGCGCCGTGGTCGCCGACCAGCACGTGGAAGTGGCAGGTGCCGCGGTCCTGTTCGTCCAGCAGGGCCGCGTGCCGGGCGGCGTACCGGGTGAAGAAGTCGTCGCCCCGGTCGGGTACGTGCCGGGCGAAGTACGCCCGGTTCTCCCGCTCGAACCGCAGCACGGCGGGTGCGTGGTGAGCGGCGAGTCGTTCCAGCTCCGGCATCGGGCCAGGTTAGGCGTCGGCCGGGTAGGAGCGCAGTTCGATTGTGTTGCCGTCCGGGTCGCGGACGTAGATCGAGGTGCCGGTGCCGCGCGCGCCGAAGCGCGGTACCGGGCCGGTCAGAACCGTGAACACCCCGGAGTCGATGACCCGCTGCCAGTCGACCGGCTCGACCACCAGGCAGAAGTGGTCCACGTTGGACCCGTCCGGGTCGCCCTCGACCAGGTCGATGATGGTGCCGGCGTCGACCCGTACGGACGGGAAGGGTGCCTCGCCGGCCCGCCACCTGTCGACCCGCACCGGGGCCAGCCCGAGCGTGCCGCAGTAGAAGCCGAGGGAGCGCTCGACGTCGCTCACCGAGAGCACGAGATGGTCGAATCCGGTCACCATCACGAGATCGTTGCGCATGTCGTCAACCCTGGCCCGGCGCGGCGGCGGGACCAACCCCCGATCGCACTACGATCGTTTACTCACGGGCAACGACGGAGGCGCCTTGTGCTGGAGCGGTACGAGATCGAGACGTTCCTGACGCTGGCCGGGGAACTGCACTTCGGGCGGACCGCCGAGCGGCTGCGGGTGAGCACCGGACGGGTCAGTCACGTGGTGCGCAAGCTGGAACGCCGCATCGGCGCGCCGCTGTTCGAGCGCACGAGCCGGGTCGTCCGGCTCACCCCGATCGGCGCCCGCCTGGCCGAGGAGATGCGCCCGCTGGTGGCCGGCATCGAGGAGGCGGTGCAGCGGGCCGTTGATGCCGGGCGTGGGCTCACCGGCGAGCTGCGGGTGGCGTACGTCGGCGAGTCGACAGCGCCGGTGCTGCTGCGCGCGGTGGCCCTGTTCACCGAGCGTCACCCGGACTGTGAGGTGCACGTGCACGAGGCGCCGCTGGCCAGCAGCCGGTCGAGCCTGCTGGACGGCACTATCGACGTGCTGATCGCCTCGTACCCCTTCGACGGCATGGCGAACGGCCCGGTGCTGATGCGCGAGGGCCGGGTGCTCGCGGTGGCCGCGGGCCATCCGCTGGCGGCGGAGGAGTCGGTGTCGCTGGAGGTGCTCGGCGACCATCCGGTGGTGCAGTACCCGGCGGTGACGTCGGCGGCGTTCAAGCAGGACCGCACGCCGGACCGCACCCCGTCCGGCCGTCCGGTGCCGAAGGGCCCGGTGGGCGGCAGTTTCTCCGAGATGCTGGCGCTCGTCGCGCTGGGGCGCGGGGTGCTGCCGGTGGGCGAGCAGAGCTGCCGGTTCTACGCCCGCCCGGACGTGGCCTACGTGCCGATCCACGACGCGCCGTCGATCTGTCGCGGTCCGGTGTGGCCGGCCGGGAACACCACTTCCCGGGTACGCGAGTTCGTCCGCGCGGCGGCCGACGCCAACCCGCTGCCGCCGGACTGACGTCGTACCCGGCTGGCAGCATCGGCGGGATGCGGGACGAGATCCGGGCAATGGTCGAGGAGTTGACACCGGGGGACGAGCAGGAGGCGCGGCACCGGGCGGCGGCACTGACCTGGCTGGCCGGCACGGAGGACATCTTCCGCCGGGCCAAGCCGCGTACGCCGTCGCCGCATCTGGTCGCGTACTTCCTGCTCCGCGACCCGGCCGACGGCGCGGTGCTGCTTGTCGACCACCGCCTCGCCGGGATGTGGCTGCCCAGCGGCGGGCACGTCGAGCCGGGCGAGCACCCGGCCGACACGGTGTGCCGCGAACTGCGGGAGGAGTTGGGCGTGGCGGCGGTCTTCGCGCCGCCGTACGGCGAGCGCCCGGCGTTCCTCACCGTCACCGGGACGGTCGGCCCGCCCGAGCACCGGCACACCGACGTGAGCCTCTGGTACGTGCTGTCCGCCCGCCGTGACCAGCGGTTCACGCCCGATCCGGTGGAGTTCGCCGGCATCCGCTGGTGGACGCCGGCCGAGGTGAACGAGGCGCCGACCGGCACGATCGAGCCGCATCTGGGCCGGATGCTGACCAAACTGGCGGCAGCGACGCCTTGACCCGTCCCCTGCGGCAAAGCCCAGCGTGGTCGGTGCCGGTCGCGGTGACCGGCACGAGGAGCGCGAGGGAGGGCACGTGCGACTGCTGACCATCGGCGCGTTCGCCCGCGCGACCGGCCTGAGCGCCAAGGCGCTGCGCATCTACGACGACTGCGGGCTGCTGCCCCCGGCCGCTGTGGACCCGCACTCGGGCTACCGCTACTACGCGCCGGAGCAGGCGGACCGGGCGCGGCTGATCGCCGGGCTGCGCCGGGCCGGGATGCCGCTGGCCGAGATCCGTACCGTCTGCGGCCTGCCGCCCGTTGCCGCCGCCGAGGCGCTCGACGCCTGGTGGCGGCGGGTCAGCGCGGACACCGCGGCGCGCGGCCGGGCCGTCGCGCTCCTCGTCGACAGACTCAGCGAGAGGGGCACCACCATGTCCGAGACGACCTTCCGGTACGCGACGCGCTGCGAGACCGGCACGGTCCGCGACTCCAACGAGGACACCGCGTACGCGAGCGCCACGCTGCTCGCGGTCGCCGACGGCGTACGCGGTCCGGCCGGGTCCACTGCCAGCGCGGAGGCGGTGGACGCGCTGCGGCCGCTGGAGCGGACGGACGAGTCGCAGCCCGATCTGCTCGGCGCGCTGACGGACGCGGTGACCCGGGCCGACCGGGCGGTACGCGCGCACGCCACCGACGCCGATCAGCCCGCCACCACGCTGACCGCGATCGTGCGGCGCGGCAACCGGCTCGCGCTCGTGCACGTCGGGGACAGCCGGGCGTACCTGCTGCGCGGCGGCGAGCTGTCCCGGCTCACCCAGGACCACACGTACGTGCAGACGCTCGTGGACCAGGGGCGGCTCACCCCGGCCGAGGCGGGGGCGCATCCGCAGCGGGCGCTGCTGGCCCGGGCGCTCGGCGCGGGCGTCGAGGTGGAGGCGGATCTGGCGTTGCGTACCGCGCTACCCGGCGACCGCTACCTGCTCTGCTCCGACGGGCTCTCCGCCGTGGTGGAGCCGGGCGCGCTGCACGCCGCGCTGACCGAGGCGGACGATCCGGAGACCGCCGTCGAGCGCCTGGTCGAGCTGGCGTACGCGGCGGGCGCGCCGGACAACATCGCCTGCGTGGTCGCCGACCTGGCGGCGTGATCCCCGCGACCCGGGTCGGACTGTCCGGCCCGGGTCGTACCCTGGCGATCATGCGAATCGGCATCGTGATCCTGCCCGACCAGCGCTGGTCGGAAGCGCGTCGGCGGTGGGCCCAGGTGGACGAGTGGGGCTTCGACCACGCCTGGACCTACGACCACCTGGGCTGGCGTGACCTGGTCGACGGCCCGTGGTTCGACTCGTGGACGACGCTGACCGCGGCGGCCGGCGTGACGTCCCGGGTCAAGCTCGGGACGCTCGTGGCGTCGCCGAACTTCCGGCATCCGGCGGCGTTCGCCCGGCAGGTCACCGCGCTCGACGACGTCTCCGACGGCCGGGTG
Organism: Micromonospora sp. LA-10; assembly: GCF_051853095.1. Taxonomy (NCBI): domain Bacteria; kingdom Bacillati; phylum Actinomycetota; class Actinomycetes; order Micromonosporales; family Micromonosporaceae; genus Micromonospora; species Micromonospora sp. LA-10. The sequence continues at coordinate 3,546,954 of NZ_CP195710.1, read as the reverse complement.
CTGCTCGGCCTGGGCGCGGGCGGCATCGGCTTCGACTCGGCGGTGCTCGGCGGCGAGACGCTGCCGCCCCGGCAGCGCGTCGACCGGTTCGCCGAGTTCACCGAGCTGCTCGACGCGATCCTGCGGGAGGACGGCACGACCTGGCGCGGGGAGTGGTTCACCGCCGTGGACGCCCGCAACAACCCGGGGTGCGTCCAGCAGCCCCGGGTGCCGTTCGTGGTGGCCGCGAACGGGCCCCGCTCGATGCGGCTGGTCGCCCGGTTCGGGCAGGGCTGGGTCACCACCGGGCTCGGCGGCGACGACATCGAGGCGTGGTGGGGCACGGTGGCGGAGCTGTCCGACCGGATGACGCGGACGCTGGAGCAGGCCGGCCGTGACCCGGCGACGCTCGACCGCTACCTGTCGCTGGACTCGGCGCCGGTGTTCTCGCTGGGCAGCGCCGACTTCCTCGCCGAGCAGGTGGCCCGGGCGGCCCGGCTGGGCTTCACCGACGTGGTGACGCACTGGCCCCGGGCCAGCAGCTGGTACGCCGGTGACGAGGCGGTGCTGGTGGAGGCGGCGGCGCTGCTGCCGGAGCTGCGCCGGGCCGGCTAGGTGCCGACGCTGCCTTCGGTGGAGACCACCCGGAACCGGAGGCAGACGACGGCTGTGTCGTCGGTGACCGGGGTGCCCTGCCGGGCCCAGTAGGCGGCGTGGCCCTCGCGCCACTCCTCGATCGACCGGTCGCCTTCGCCCTCGGCGCGGGCGAACTCCCACGGCACGTCGGCGAAGCGCACCACCTCGACGCCGGTGACCTCGATCACGGCGACGAAGGCGTCGTTGTCGTCGACGAGCACCAGCCGCTCGCCGACGTGCTCCAGTTCCTCGCCCTCCTCGTCGTACTCCTGGACCAGACCGGCGGTGGCGGTCTTCACGCCGGAGAGCACGAGGGTGTTGAGTCGGGTGCGCAGCTCACCGGGCGTGCCGAGGGCGAGCGCGCGCAGTCCACCGATGCGGGGCCACATGCCGCCGACGCTACGGCACGGCACTGCCGTCGCTCACCCGGATTGCCGGCGTCTCACGGCAGCTGGTCGCCGGTGAGCAGGGCGCGCAGCCTCAGCCGCTCGCGTACCTCGGGCGGGCAGGTCGCGACCAGCGCGGCGGCGCCGATCAGGTCGGCTCCGGCGTCCCGCACGACCCGGCACAGCGCGTCCAGTTGCGCGCCGGTGTCAACCCAGTCGTCCACCAGCAGCACCCGGTCACCGGGGCCGAGCCGCCGGCCGTCCACGCCGACCCGCAGCCGTCGTCCCCGGTAGTCGGGGGGTGTGTCGGCCCAGCGCGTCGGCCCGGCCCGGCGTCGCTCGCCACCGTCCTTGTACGCGGGCAGGAACCCGGCGCCGGCGGCGACCGCGACGAGCGGGCCGAGCAGCAGCCCGGTCACCTCGGGCGCGATGACGACGGTCGGGCGGGCGGCCGGATGGAGCCCGGCGAGCGCGGGGCCGACCTGGGCGAGCACCTCGGGGTCACGCCACCAGCCGGAGATGTCGCTGACCAGGTGGGTGCTGCCCGGCCCGGGGTCGATCCACCGGAACAGCTCGACCAGGCGACGGTTCAGCACGGTTTCCATCCTCGCGGATCGGTGGGCCGTTCGGCCGATCGACTGTGGCGTGAACGGCTACACGTACCGGGGTAAATGCGGGCATAGCACCATGATCACGTTGACTTCGGAAGTGCTTCTCTCGTTACGGTCCGGGCCGGTTTGTTCAGTTGACGAAAGGACCGGGCCGGTGGCTGCTAGGCACCTTCGTACCCGCAAGTTCTCCTCGCCCGCCGCCATCGCCGCGACCGCGGCGGTCGGCGTGGCGCTCGCGGTCGGCGGTACCGTCGGCGCCGTGCGGCTCACCTCCGCCGAGCCGCCCGCCGAGCCGGCCGTGGTCGAGACGCTGCCCAGCACGCCCGCCCCCACCTCGGCCGCCCCCTCGCCGAGCGCGTCGCCCTCGCCGACCGCGAGCGTCAGCCCGTCGCCGAAGGCCACCGCGAGCCCGAAGTCGAGCCGCACCCAGGCGGCCTCCCGGAGCAAGGCCCGGACCGCCTCCCCGTCGCCGACGGCGAAGAAGACGAGCAGCCCGAAGGTCGTGGACAGCGGCTCGTGCGGCGCGTCCTTCTACGCCGAGGGCCAGATGACCGCGAACGGCGAGTCGTTCAACCCGAACGCGCTGACCGCCGCGCACAAGACGCTGCCGTTCAACACCAAGGTCCGGGTCACCAACCCGGACAACGGCAAGTCGGTCGTGGTGCGGATCAACGACCGTGGCCCGTTCATCGAGGGCCGCTGCCTGGACCTGTCCCGAGCCGCGTTCGCGTCCATCGCCGCCACCGGTCTCGGTCACATCCAGGTCCGGTACGAGGTCCTCGGCTGACCGTCCACTCGGCCAGAACTTCCACGGCCGACGGGCCAGGTTCATTCTCCCGTTCACGTCCATCAGGCATGCTGTCCGATGTACGCACGCAACCCTTCCAGTCGGGCCCCCGCCCGCTGAGCCCCGGATCCCGCGCCGGCCTCGGCGCGGCCCTCGGGCTGCTCGCGATCGTGGTCGCGGCGGAACTGGCCGACGGGCGTCCGGCGCACTATCTGGCCCTGATGGTCGTCGCGCCGTTCCTCGCGGCGGCGCTGGCGTCCTGGCGGGTGGTGCTCGCGGTGGGTGGCCTGGCCACCGCCGTCGGCGTCGCCTTCGCGCTCGTCGAGCGGGGCACCCCGCTGGTGACCGCCGTCAACGTGACGGCCATCGCGGTGGCGACGGCCGTGGCCGCGGCCACCGCGGCGGTACGCCAGCGGCAGGTGGACCGGATCGCGGAGCTGTCCCGGCTCGCCTCGGTCGCCCAGCAGGCGGTGCTGCGCCCGCTCGGTCCGCAGGTCGGCACGCTCGCGGTGGCCGCCCGGTACATCTCCTCCACCGCGACCGCAGAGATCGGCGGCGACCTGTACGAGGCGATGGACACCCCGTACGGCGTCCGCATGATCATCGGTGACGTCCGGGGCAAGGGGCTGGACGCGGTCCGCCTGGCCAGCATCGTGCTCGGCTCCTACCGGCACGTCGCGTACGAGCGGGCCGACCTGCGCGCGGTGGTCACCGACCTGGACCGGGCGGTGGCCCGCAACGTCGGCGACGAGGACTTCGTCACCGCGGCGCTGGTCGAGGAGCGCGGAGGCACGCTCACCATCGTCAACTGCGGGCACCCGCCGCCGCTGCTGCTGCGCCGGGGCGCGGTGATCCCGCTGGAGCCGCCCGCGCCCGCTCCGCCGCTCGGCTTCATGCCGGTGGTCCGGCCCCGCGTGGAGCGGCTGGAGCCGGGCGACCGGCTGCTGCTGTTCACCGACGGGCTGGGCGAGGCGCGGCGGGACGGCGAGTTCTTCCCCACCGCCGACCGGGCCTGGCGGCTGCTCGGCCACGGCACCGTCGCCGACGGGCTGGCCTCGCTGGAGACCGCCCTGGTCGAGTGGGTGCACGGCCGGCTCGACGACGACATCGCGCTGGTCCTGATGGAGTACGCCGGCCCGTACAGCGCCACCGCGACGCCGGTGCCGAGCTGGGAGGTCGGCGCCGCCGACGGATGAACGGGAAGTGTGTAATCGCTGTCACTTCCGAGATCCGCTTGTCGTTGCCTACCGGTGAGTAATACAGTCTGGAGTTACTGATCGGTAACACCTGTCCGGAAGCGGGGCCAGCGAGCATGACCCACTACAAGAGCAACGTGCGGGACCTCGAGTTCAACCTGTTCGAGGTATTCGGGGCGGACCGGACGCTCGGCCAGGCTCCGTTCACGGACCTGGACGTCGACACCGCCCGCAGCTTCCTCGGCGAGGTCGACCGTCTCGCCCGCGAGGACCTGGCTGCCAGCTACACGGACAGCGACCGCAACCCGCCGGTCTTCGACCCGGCGACGTTCACCGCGCCGCTGCCGGAGTCGTTCAAGAAGTCGTACAAGGCGTTCATGGACTCCGAGTTCTGGCGCCTCGACCTGCCGGAGGTCCTGGGCGGCACCAACGCCCCGCGCGCCCTCTGGTGGTCGCTCGCCGAGCTGGTGCTCGGCGCCAACGCCCCGATCTGGATGTACGCCTCCGGCCCGTCCTTCGCCCACGTGCTGCACGTCGAGGGCACCGAGGAGCAGAAGAAGTGGGCCCGGCTCTTCATCGACAAGCAGTGGGGCTCGACCATGGTCCTCACCGAGCCGGACGCCGGCTCGGACGTGGGCGCCGGCCGCACCCGGGCGATCCAGCAGCCGGACGGCTCGTGGCACATCGAGGGCGTGAAGCGCTTCATCACCTCCGGTGAGCACGACCTGAGCGACAACATCGTCCACTACGTGCTGGCCCGTCCGGTCGGCGTCGAGGGCGTCGGCGGCCCGGGCACCAAGGGCCTGTCGCTGTTCGTCGTGCCGAAGTACCACTTCGACGCCGAGACCGGCGAGCTGGGCGAGCGCAACGGCGTCTACGCCACCAACGTCGAGCACAAGATGGGCCTGAAGGTCTCGAACACCTGCGAGGTGACCTTCGGCGAGCACGGCGTACCGGCCAAGGGCTGGCTGCTGGGCGAGAAGCACGACGGCATCCGCCAGATGTTCATGATCATCGAGTACGCCCGGATGCTTGTCGGCACCAAGGCGATCGCCACGCTCTCCACCGGCTACCTGAACGCCCTGGAGTACGCCAAGAACCGGGTGCAGGGCGCCGACCTCACCCAGATGGCCGACAAGACCGCGCCTCGGGTGACCATCACCAACCACCCGGACGTGCGCCGCTCGCTGCTGCTGCAGAAGTCGTACGCCGAGGGCCTGCGCGCGCTCGTCTGCTACACCGCGACCTGGCAGGACAAGGTCACGATCGCCGAGGCGGCCGGTGACGAGAAGGCCACCAAGCTGGCCAAGCGCGTCAACGACCTGCTTCTGCCGCTGGTCAAGGGCGTCGGTTCGGAGCGGGCGTACGAGATGCTCGGCCACGAGTCGCTCCAGACGTACGGCGGCTCCGGCTTCCTCCAGGACTACCCGCTGGAGCAGTACGTCCGGGACGCCAAGATCGACACCCTGTACGAGGGCACTACCGCGATCCAGAGCCTCGACCTGATCTTCCGGAAGATCGTCCGGGACAACGGCAAGGCCCTGATGGCGGTCGCCGCCGAGATCCAGGAGCACATCGCCTCCGAGGCCGGCAACGGCCAGCTCAAGGAGGAGCGTCAGGCGCTCGGCAAGGCGCTCGCCGAGATCCAGAACATCCTCGGCGTGATGACCGGCTGGCTGGGCGAGGCCCAGGGCGGCGACACCCGCGCGCTCTACAAGGTCGGCCTGAGCAGCCGCCGGTTCCTGCTGGCGATCGGCGACCTGGTGGTCGGCTGGCTGCTCCAGAAGCAGGCGGACGTGGCCCTCAAGGCGCTGGCCGGCGAGGTTTCCGCGGCCGACAAGTCCTTCTACACCGGCAAGGTCGCCGCCGCCCGGTTCTTCGCCCGCGAGGTGCTGCCCCGCATCGGCGCCGACCGGCGGATCATCGAGGGCACCGACCTGGAGATCATGGACCTCCCGGAGGAGGCTTTCTGAGCCCTTCCGGGGGTTTCCTCCCCTGAAGCGTCACTCTCCCCCTCATGACGACGGCCGGCGGGCACCAGCCCGCCGGCCGTCGTCGTGCGTGCGCCCCGGGTGGATAGGCGGGCCGGTGGCGGGTAACCGTCGCGGACCACGACCGGAGTACGCCCAAGGCCATCGCACGGGGGAGTGCAGCGCACATGGGCATTGGTAGCGCCATCTTTCTCATCGCGCTCGGCGCGATCATGACCTTCGCCATCCGGGCCAACGTCTGGTGGATCGACCTGCGCGCGGTCGGCTGGGTCTTCATCCTGGCCGGACTGGGCGTCCTGCTGACCACGCTGTGGTTCTGGCAGGACCGCCGCAAGCGGGCCCGCACGCTCATCGTGGAGGAGAACCGGCTCTCGCATCCGACAGCGATGATGCCGCCGCCGCCCGACCCGCCGCCGCCGACGGCCCCGCCGTCCTGACGCTGCGTCTCAGCGGCCGATCCGGTCCAGCTCGGCGAGGTCGTCGCCGGAGAGGGCCAGCCCGGCGCCGGCGATGTTCTCGCGCAGATGCGCGACGGACTTGGTGCCGGGGATCAGCAGGATGTTCGGGGAGCGCCGCAGCAGCCAGGCCAGGGCGACGCCCATCGGCGTCGCCCCGAGGCGCCCGGCCACTGCCGACAGCGCCGAGGACTGCAACGGGGTGAACCCGCCGAGCGGGAAGTACGGCACGTAGGCGACGCCCTGCCGGGCCAGTTCGTCGATGAGGTCGTCGTCGTCCCGGTGGGCCAGGTTGTACCGGTTCTGCACGCAGACGATCGGCGTGATGGTCTGTGCCTCGGTGACCTGTTCCCGCGTCACGTTGCTCAGGCCGAGGTGGCGGATCAGCCCCTCCTGCTGGAGCGCGACGAGCGTCTCCAGCGGCTCGGCGAGCGAGCCGGGCTGCGGCCCGGTGGCGTCGCCGAGCCGCAGGTTGACCAGGCCCAGCGAGTCCAGGCCGAGCGTCTCCAGGTTCTCCCGGACCTGCCGGCGCAGGCTCTCCGGGTCGCGTGCGGTGGGCCAGCCGCCCTGCTCGTCCCGGTCCGCGCCGACCTTGGTGACGACGTGCAGCGACTCCGGGTACGGGTGCAGCGCCTCCCGGATCAGCCGGTTGGTCACGTACGGCCCGTACGCCGCGCTGGTGTCGATGTGGGTGACGCCGAGCGCGACCGCCTCGCGCAGCACCGCGACGGCGCCCTCGTGATCCGCCGGTGGTCCCATGACCCACTGGCCGGCGAGCTGCATCGCGCCGTAGCCGAACCGGGTCACGGTCAGGTCGCCCAGCGTCCAGGTGCCGCCGGGAAGGGTGGTGGGGGCCATTCGTGTACCTCTGGCTCTCGTCCGTTCGTGCTCCGCAGGGTCGCGGTGCCGGTTTCCACTATCGGCGTGTAACTTTCGGACGGGAAGTAGGCACCTGAAAGTGCGTAGCTCACCAGGCGGCAGGAGCACAGATGAGCAAGGCGGAGTACGACGCGTTCCTGGCCCAGTGCCCCAGCCGGCAACTGCTCGACCGGATCACCGACAAGTGGGTCACGCTGGTGCTGGCCGCGTTGCGCAGCGACGGCTCGCACCGGTTCGGGGCGGACTGCGCGGGCGAGCCGCGCCCCAGGCGATACTCCGAGCTGTTCCGCACGCTCCCCGGCGTCAGCCAGAAGATGCTCACCCAGACGCTGCGCGCCCTGGAACGCGACGGCATGGTCACCCGCACCGTGGAGCCGACAGTGCCGGTGACAGTCACCTACGAGCTGACCGACCTCGGGTTCTCCCTGCACGAGACGTGAAGTCCTGGGCGGAGGCGCACATGGACGACGTGCTCGCCCACCGGGCCGCGTACGACACCCGCGTCGGCTGAGCCTCAGGCGCGGGCGGTGTGGCGGCCGGTGATCGGCGCGGTCCCCGGCGCCAGGTCGGCCCAGCGGGTCGTCGGGCGGTGCACCACCAGGTCGGTGGTCCGCAGCCCGTCCGGGTCGGCCCGCTGCGGGTCGAGCAGCGCCGACAGCAGGGAGATCCCCGGGTTGTGGGCGACCAGCAGCACCGTGCCGGCGGTCGGCTCGACGGTCCACAGCAGCTCCAGCAGCTGATCCGGAAGCGCGTCGTACGCGGTCGGCTCGTACCGCACCGCGGGCGCCGAGCCCGCCGGACCGGCTTCCGTCGGGGAACCGCTCATGCCCATCGCCACGTCGTGCCAGGTCTGCCGGGTACGCCGGGCCGGCGAGCAGAGGACCACGTCGGGAAGCAGCCCGTGCCGGGCCAGCCAGGCGCCGGCGGTGGCGGCGTCGGCGTGCCCCCGCGCCGTCAGCGACCGCTCCACGTCCGGGGCGTCCCCGGACGGCTCGGCCTTGGCGTGCCGCAGCAGCACCAACGTCCGCTGCCCGTTTCTGCCGTCCGTCATACCGCCCAGCTTGCCTGATTGACGATCAAAGCGCCTGGGTATGTCGATGTGTGCCGCTACCTGATCCATGGCCGCGGCGGGCAGAAAACGCCAGCAGGACGCCAAGGAGGCGACGTCATGGGCATCGGTGCCAGCATCTTCCTCATCGCGCTCGGCGCGATCTTCGCGTTCGCCGTCGACGCCAACCTGGGATGGCTGAACCTCAACGTGGTGGGCTGGGTCCTCATGCTCGCCGGCGTCGCCGGCCTGCTCACCACGCTCTACTTCTGGAACAGCCGTCGCCGCGTCGTGGCCGCCCCGGTACGCGAGCGGGTCGTCGCCGAGCCGGTCGCGCCGGTGCGGGAGGACCGCGTCGTACGCGAGGAGTACCGCGAGGTGCGTGGTCCAGGCTCGGGCTATCCGGTCTGACCCGCACCCCCCGAACCCGAGGGCCCCGCAACGGCGCGGGGCCCTCGCGCATGTCCGGAGCCGGTCCGGCGCGACTCAGCGCGGTGCGGCCCGGCTCAGGCGAACAGCGCGAAGTAGATCGCGATGTGGTGGCAGATCGCCGCGACGAGCGTGCAGGCGTGGAAGAACTCGTGGTGGCCGAAGACCGTGGGCCACGGGTTCGGGCGGCGCAGCGCGTAGAAGACCGCGCCCACGCTGTAGATCGCGCCGCCCACGGCCAGCAGTACCAGCGCGGTGACGCCGCCGGAGTGCAGGATCTGCGGCAGCATGGCCACCGCGACCCAGCCGAGCGCGAGATAGAGCGGGGCGGAGACCCAGCGCGGCGCGTGCGGCCAGATCAGCTTCACCGCCACGCCCGCGATCGCGCCGCCCCAGACCAGGCTCAGCATGATCGTGGCCTGCCGGGTGTCCAGCAGCAGCGTGCAGAAAGGCGTGTAGGTGCCGGCGATGAACACGAAGATCATCGAGTGGTCCATCCGGCGCATGATCTGGTAGCCGCGTTCGGACCAGACCCGCCGGTGGTAGAGCGCGCTGGTGCCGAAGAGCCCGCACACGGTGAAGCTGTAGATCAGACAGCTCACCAGTGGTGCCCAGCCGGGACGGCCGGCGGCGATCGAACAGAGCACGATGCCGCAGACGAGAGCGGCGAAGAACGCGTACGCGTGCAGCCAGCCGCGCATGCGCGGCTTCCCGATGTCGGCCGGCCGGAGCCGGAACGGTGCGGATGTGGTCACCTCAACAGGTTACGACGGCGTAGGTTACTTGCAAGTAGTGTGGACCGTCACGTCAGCCGACGGGAGGATGACCGGATGCGGATCCGGCCGGTCGGAACCCATGCCCTGCTGCTCGACTGCGACGACCCCGAGCAGGTCGAGGCGTGGCGGGCCGAACTGTGGCACCGGCGCGCGAGCGGCGAGCTGACCGCCACCGAGATCGTCCCGGGCGCGGTCACCGTGCTGCTCGACGGCGTACCGGACCCGGAGGCGGCCGCCGACCGGATCGCCGGCTGGCACCCCCGGACCGCCGGCCCCGGCGCGGCCACCGCCGAGGTGCGGGTGCCGACCGTGTACGACGGCGAGGACCTGCCGCGAGTCGCCGCCCACTGGGACACCGACGTGCCCGCCGTGGTCGACCGGCTGCGGCGTACCGAGTTCCGGGTCGCGTTCTGCGGGTTCGCGCCCGGGTTCGCGTACCTGACCGGACTGCCGCCCGAGCTGGCGGTGCCCCGGCTCGCCACGCCGCGTACCCGGGTGCCGGCCGGCTCGGTCGCGCTCGCCGGCCCGTACGCGGGCATCTACCCGGCCGCGTCGCCCGGCGGCTGGCTGCTCGTCGGCCGGACCGACCTGCCGCTGTTCGACGTACGCGCCGACCCGCCGGCCCGGCTCACCCCCGGCACCCGGGTCCGGCTGGTCGACGCGCCGTGATCGAGGTGCTGCGGGCCGGGGCGCTCACCACGGTGCAGGACCAGGGCCGCCCCGGCTGGGCGCACCTCGGCGTGCCCCGCTCCGGCGCGCTCGACCCGGCCGCGCTGCGCCTGGCCAACCGGCTCGTCGGCAACGGCGGGCACGCCGCCGGGCTGGAGATCACCATGACCGGCTGCGTGCTGCGCTTCACCCGGGCGGTAGCTGTCGCGCTCACCGGCGCCCCCGCCGACGTGGTCGTCGAGTGGCCGCCGCCCGGCGCGCGGCGGCGTCCGGGGGACGTGGGACGGCCGCTGGCGCTGCCGGCCGGGGCGGTGCTGCGCGTCGGGCCGGCCCGGGCCGGGGTACGCACCTGGCTGGCGGTGAGCGGCGGGATCACCGTCGAGCCGGTGCTCGGCAGCCGATCCACCGACACGCTCTCCGGGCTCGGGCCGCCACCGCTGCGCGACGGAGATTGGCTGCCGCTCGGCACCCCGGACGGTCCCCCGCCCCCGGTCGACCTCACCGTCCCCCAGCCGGTCCCGGACGAACTGCGGCTCGCCGTGCGTCCCGGCCCCCGGCAGGACTGGTTCACCCCGCAGGCGCTGGACCTGCTGTGCGGCACTGCGTACACCGTGAGCCCGGACAGCAACCGGGTCGGCGCGCGGCTGGCCGGCGCGGCACTGCCCCGCGCGGTGGCCGGCGAGCTGCCCAGCGAAGGACTGGTGCTCGGCGCGGTGCAGGTTCCGCCGGACGGTCGGCCGCTGGTCTTCCTGGCCGACCACCCCACCACCGGCGGTTACCCGGTCGTCGGAGTGGTGGACGACGTGACCCCGCTCGCCCAGGCCCGGCCAGGCGCTACGGTGACGTTCCATGGACCTCAACGCTGACCTCGGCGAGGGATTCGGAAGCTGGCGGCTCGGCGACGACCACGCGCTGCTCGACCTGATCAGCTCCGCGAACGTGGCCTGCGGCTTCCACGCCGGCGACGCGCCCACCATGCACCGGGTCTGCGCCGCCGCCGCCGAACGCGGCGTCGCTGTGGGCGCGCAGGTCGGCTACCGGGACCTCGCCGGCTTCGGCCGGCGGCACATCGCGTACGACTTCGCCGAGCTGCGCGACGAGACGATCTACCAGCTCGGGGCGCTGGACGCCTTCTGCCGGGTGTACCGCACCCGGGTCCGCTACCTCAAACCGCACGGCGCGCTCTACCACGCGGCCGCCCGCGACGAGGCCCAGGCCGCCGCGCTGGTGGCCGCGATCAGCGGGTACGACCACGAGCTGCCCGTGCTCTGCCAGCCCGGCAGCGTGCTCGCCCAGCTCGCGACCGGCGCCGGCCTGCGGGTGGTGGCCGAGGGCTTCGCCGACCGCAACTACCTGCCGAACGGCACGCTGGTGCCGCGCAGCTCACCGGACGCGCTGGTGACCGACCCGGAGCAGGTCGCCGTCCGGGCGGTACGGATGGCCGTCGAGCAGACCCTGGTCGCCGTGGACGGCACGGTGATCCCCTGCCCGGTCGAGTCGATCTGCCTGCACGGGGACACGCCGGGGGCGGTGCGGTGTGCGGAACTCGTGCGGGCCGCGCTCGTCGACGCGGGGGTCACGCTCACTCCGTTCGCGTGAAAGGAAGGGCCCCCTGTTAACGCCTCCGGTAGAGGAAGGGGCCCTTCTTAACACTCGCGGTCAGGCGTCCATCCCGCGCAGGACCAGCGGCACACGGGTCGCGCCGCCGGTGACCACCCGGACCGGCACGCCCCAGTCCTGCCGCGTCAGGTGGCAGGCCGCGTGCTCCACGTCGGCGTCGCACGTCGCCGCCTGGGCGGTCACCTGGAGCACGCCCTGCGCCACGTCGCCGCTGACCACCAGCCTGCGGGACAGGTCGGTGGTGGTGCCCGCGCCCTCGACCAGCAGCTCCGGCGGGGACGCCGAGACCACCAGGCGGGTCGACGGCCCGTACGTCTCGTCGAGCTTCTGCCCCGGCGCCGGCGTGAAGATCACGTCCAGGGTCAGCTCCCCGGCCGCCACGTCGGTCGGCTTGCGCTCCAGCCGGTGCCGGGGGCCGTCCACCGTGTTCGCCCCGGCCGAGGTCAGCGCGCCCGGCGCCAGCCGGGTCAGCCGGTGCGCGGCCGACTCGACCACGAGCACGTCGCCCTCGCCGGTGAGCACCAGGTCGCTCGGCTCGGCCAGCCCGTCCGCCACGGTGCCCAGCTGGCCGGTCTCCGGGTCGAAACGCCGCACCGCCCCGTTGTACGTGTCGGCGATCAGCACCGAGCCGTCGGGCAGCGCGCACACGCCCAGCGGGTGCTGAAGCAACGCCTGGTCGGCCGGGCCGTCGACGTGCCCGAAGTCGAACAGGCCTTGACCGACGGCGGTGTGCATCACGCCGTCAGAGACCCAGCGGATCGCGCTGGTCTCGCTGTCGGCCACCCAGAGGCGGGTGCCGTCGGCCGAGACCGACAGCCCGGACGGCTGGGCCATCCACACGTCCGGCAGCGGGCCGTCGCGCAGCGCCTCGACCGTGGTTCCGGCGTACATGCCGGCGGTCCGCTTGATCGGGTCGAACCACCAGAGCTGGTGGATGCCGGCCATCGCGACGATCACCCGGTCGTCGTACCAGGCCACGTCCCACGGGGACGACAGGTCGACGGCGCGGGCGTCGTGCGCGTGGTCGTCGACCGTCGAGCGCCACTGCCGCCCGGTGCCCGCGACCGTGACCACCTCGCCGGAGGACAGCCGTACGCCGCGCAGCAGGTGGTTGACCGTGTCCGCGACGACCACGTCGTAACCGGCGACCTCGGCCACGTGCGGCGGCAGCAGGCAGAGCCCCTGCGGCTCGGCGAACGTGGCGGCGGAGGCCGGGCCGTCCGTCCGGCCCCGGGAACCGGCGCCGATGCGCCGGACCACGGTCTCGCCGTCGGCGGCCAGCTCGACCAGTGAGTGCCGGGCCGAGTCGCTGACCAGCAGGTTGCCGCCGTCGAGCGGCAGCGCCTTGCCGGGGAACCGCAGCACGGTGTCCGGCTCGGCCGGCGGCACGTACGGGCCCTCGCCCCGGTGCAGCGTGCCCTTGGCCTCGTGGGCGGCGATCAGCTCGTCGATCAGCCGGGCCAGACCTTCGGCGTGCCCCTCGCCGGCCATGGTGGCGACCACGTAGCCCTCCGGGTCGAGCACGGCCAGGGTCGGCCACGCCTTGGCCGCGTACTGCTGCCACATGTCCATGTCGGCGTCGTCGAGCACCGGGTGGTGCACGCCGTACCGTTCGACGGCCGCGGCCAGCGCCGCCGGGTCCTTCTCGTGCTCGAACTTCGGCGAGTGCACCCCGATCACGACCAGGACGTCGCCGTACTTCTCTTCGAGCGGGCGCAGCTCGTCCAGCACGTGCAGGCAGTTGATGCAGCAGAACGTCCAGAAATCCAGCAGGACGATCTTGCCTCGCAGGTCGGCCAGCGTGACGGCCTTGCCGCCGGTGTTCAGCCAGGCCCGACCCCGCAGTTCCGGTGCCCGTACGCGCGCGCTCATGCCCCCATCGTGCCGCACCCGCCGGGCGCGTTCCCGGCGATCCCGGGGTGAACAGAGGCACACCGAAACGGCGCGGAGCGCCCACCCGGCGAGGGGTGGACGCTCCGCGTACGTGCGGTTACTGACCGGCCGGCTTCAGGCAGAGCACCCGGGTGGCCCCGCCGCTCTCGACGGAGACCGTGGGCTGCGTCAGATCGGCGCACTTGTCCTTGTTGTCCACCTTCGACACCACGCTGAACGCGCCCTGCTCACCGCAGTCGGCGGCCACGGCGGTCTCGCCGGACTGCTTGACGCAGGAGCCGACCGCCGGGTCGAAGCCCGCCGGCTTGTCGTCGCCGACCTTGCCGAGCAGCGTGAGCAGACCGAGCGGTACGGCGAGGATGAGCACCGCCGCGATCAGCACCGCGGCCAGCACCCGCCCGTTGCGTACCTTCGGCGGGGGCGCCTCGGTCTGCGGCTCGGCGGCGTCCGGCTTGAACGCGTCGAAACGGCCCTGCTCCGGCTCACCGGACGGTCCGTCCTGCGACCAGGCCGGCGGGGCCTGCTGCGGCGCCGGGAAGGGGCTCGTGTCGCCCGGCCGGCCCTGGCCGGGCACCGCGACGGAGGCGCGCCCACCGGCCGGCGGGCCGAACTGGTCCGGCTGGCCGCCGAACGGCTCGGGACGGCCGGCCGGGCTGCCGAACGGGTCCTGGTGGCCGCCGGGAGAACCGAACGGGTCCTGGCGGCCGCCCGGCGAGCCGAACGGGTCCTGGTGACCGCCCGGGGTGCCGTACGGGCTCTGCGGGCCGTCGAACGGGTCCCGGACCGCGCCGGGCTGCTCGCCGCCCGGGTGCACTCCGTTGGCGGGACGGGTGTTCGCGGGCGGGTCCATGAAGGACGGCACACCGGCCGGGAACGGCGGCGGCGCGGCCGGCGAGGACGGCGGCGCGGCGGCGTACCCGTGCGGCCCGTCGGCGTCCTCGGTACGGGACTGCGGGCCGGGGAAGCCGTTGTCCGGGCCGAATCCGGACGGACCGTCCTGGTCGGGGAAGCCGTGCCCCTCCTGCTCGGGCGCCTCCTCGGGCTCCGGGCGGGCCGGCCGGCCGTACACCCGGGGCTGCGGCGCCGGGGTGCCGGTCGGCAGGGGCTGGTCGGACGGCGGGCTGACCCGGCTGGTCACCGGAACCGAGGCGCTGGCCGAGACCGGGCCGCCCTCCGGGGAGGTACGCGGGCCGGGCACGGACGCCGACTGCGGCTCGTCGTTGCCGGGACGGGACGCGCCCCACGCGCCGTCGCCGCGTTCCGGCTCGTACCCCTGGGGTTCGGCCGGCGCGGGCGCGTGGTCGGTGGGCGGCGACGCGGCAAGCGCGGCACCGGGCACCCGCTGCTGCTGCGCGGGCAGCGGCACGGCGTTGCCGGGCGAGATGCCCGGCGCGGGAGCGGGCTGGTACGCCGGTTCGGAGTCCTCGGAGCGGCCCCACGCCTCGGCGGGCGACCACGGCTCGGCGGCCGGTACGGCCGGGCGGTCGTCCTGGTTGCCGCCCCAGCCGGCGGGCGCGTCGGGAGCCGGTACGGAGACGCTCGCGCGGGCCGCCGGCGCCTCGACCGGTGCGGCGGCGCCCCAGCCGGGCTGTGCCGGCTCCTCCGCCGGCCGCCCGGTCTCCTGGCGCTGCGGCACGGACGCGGCGCCGCTCCAGGCGCCGGCCTGCTCCTCGGAGTCACGCTGCTGCGGTACGGCGGCGGCGCCCCAGCCGCCGGGCTGCCGGCCCTGGTCCGGCTCGCCCCAGCCGCCCGGCTGCGCCGTCTCGGCCGGGTTGGCGGCACGGCCCGCGGCCCAGCCACCGGAGCGGTCCGGGTCGTCGGGGCGGGCGGGCTCGTCCCAGCCACCCGACCGGTTCTCGGGCTGCGGGGCGGGCCAGCCGCCGGAGCGGTGTCCCTCGTCGTGCTGCGGTCCTCCCGTCGGACGCCAGCCGCCGGAGCGGTGCGGGTCGTCCTCGGGAGCGGCGGAGCGGTTGTCCTGATCGGACTGCTCCGGAGTGGACCACGAAGTGTCCGGCCGGGTGGCGCCGGGCACCGAGACCGCGGCGGCGGCCCGGGCGGGCGGGTCGGCCGGCGGCCAGGTGGCGCCGGTCTGCTGACCCGGGGGCGCCCAGGCCGGCTGGCTCTCGCGCGGCGTCCAGCCGCCGGAGCGGCCGGGGTCGTCGGCCGCGGCGGGCTGCTCGTCACGCGGGTTCCAGCCGCCGGAGCGGTTCGGATCCTCCGGCGGCGCGGCGGCGGGAGTCCAGCCACCGGCGTGTCCCGGGGCGTCGTCGTGCTGCCCGCCGGTGGGCGCGAAGCCGCCGGAGCGGTGCGGGTCGTCCGGCGGGGCGGGCGTGACCCAGGTCTCGTTCGGCACGGTGGCCGGGGCGGGGACGTAACCGGTGCTGCGAGCGGACGGGTCGCCGGACGGCGACCGGACCGGCTGCTCACCGGAGCCCCACCCCTGGCGGTTCTGCTCCGCGGCCCAGGCCGGCGCCGTCGGCTCGGCGGGGCTGCCCGGCGGCGTGGCGGCCCAGGCGGGCGGCGCCGGGTCGGCGGCGCGGTCCGGGCCGGGCTGCTCGGGAGCGCCCCACGCGGGGCTGCCCTGGCCGGCCCAGGCGGGCGCGCCCTGGTCGGCGCCGCCCCATGCGGGGGCGTTCTGGTCGGCACCGCCCCAGGCGGGCTGCTGCCCGCGGTCGGCGGGCGGTGGGACCTGGGCGGTGGCCCGGCCGGTCACCGGCTGGCCCGCGGGCGGGGTCCACGCGGGTGGCTGTTCGTCGTTCGCGGCCCAGGCCGGTTGTGCGGGCCGACCGGCCGGCGGGGGCGGCGCCCAGCCGAGGTCGGGCGCGCCGTTGTACCCGTTGTCCTGCTGCGCCGGCTGATCGCCGTACGGCACCGGTCCGCCGGTGCCCGGCGACACCTCGCCCGGCTCCTGGCCGGGGCGGTGCGGAGCCTCGGACGTCATGGGTGCGCCTCCTCCATCACAGGTCGGCCGCCGATGCCGGTCCGGGGAACCGTCGGCATGGCTGCCGGCGTCGCCGGCGGGTACCGGCCGTGCGGGCTCCCCGCACCGTATCCGGTGGTCGCCCGGAGCCGCCCGGGGGAGCATCAGCCGTCACCGAAAGTCACCGGACGACGTCGATGAGTGTCACTTGCCCGCGTCGGTCCGGAACCACCGGTTGGCGACCGTGCCAACCGTACCGGGCGGTGCGGCGAGGTGGAATCCCGGTGCCGACCGATGCCGATACGCCGAAGACCCGCCCGGTGTCGGGCGGGTCTTCGGACTGGAGGAGGTGAGAAAGGTCTGTGGCGTCAGCTCATGTGACGCTGGGCGATGGCGAGAAGCTCCTCGCGGACCGCGGGCGAGTTCGCGGAGCGCAGGGCGTGCTCGATGGCACGGGCCCGGCGGTTGGCGTCGCGGCGGGTGCGGATTCGCTCGATCATGCTCATCTTGGGTCTCTCCTCCTGGCTATTCGGTTGTCAGCCCCTTGATGTCTCTATTTAAGCGCACCGGACCGCCGATCGCCATCGATTATTAGGTGAGCTGAGCCACGTGCCTAAGGATCGTAGGTTCAGAGCGGCATCGATCCTATGATTCGGTTCCCAAAACGGTCACGGCCGGTGTGCCGGGCGTTCACCCGTTGCACACCGGCCGTGACCGGAGCGGTGGTACGTCAGGTCCAGGCGAGCAGCGCCGCCTCCGGGTCGGCGAGGAAGTCCCCGATGTCGCGGAGGAACTTCGAACCCAGCTCACCGTCGATGATGCGGTGGTCGAAGGAGAGGCCGAGCGTGGTCACCAGGCGCGGCTTCACCTTGCCCTTGTGCACCCACGGCTGCTCCCGTACCGCGCCGAAGGCGAGGATCGCCGACTCGCCCGGGGGCAGGATCGGCGTACCGGTGTCGACGCCGAAGACGCCGACGTTGGTGATGGTGAACGTGCCGCCGGACATGTCCGCCGGAGACGTCTTGCCCGACTTGGCGGTCTGCACCAGGCCGGTCATCGCGTCCGCCAGCTCGCGCAGCGAGAGCCGCCCGGCGTCCTTGATGTTCGGCACGATCAGCCCACGCTCGGTGGCCGCCGCGATGCCGAGGTTGACGTACTCCTTCACCACGATCTCGTCGCCGGCCCAGGTCGAGTTGACCATCGGGTGCCGCTTGACGGCCAGCAGCACCGCCTTGGCGACCAGCAGCAGCGGCGAGACCCGCACGTCGCGCCACTCGCGCCGGTCGCGGAGCCGGTCCAGCGCCTTCATCGCCCGGGTCACGTCGACGGTCAGGAACTCCGTCACGTGCGGGGCGGTGAACGCCGAGCGGGCCATGTTCTCCGCGGTGAGCTTGCGTACCCCCTTGACCGGGATGCGCTGCTCGCGGTCCGCGCCGAAGCTCGCGGCCGACGCGGCCGGCGTCGTGACCGTCAGCGGCTCGGCCGCCGCCGGGGCCGCGGTCGCCGCCCGCTGTACGTCCTCGCGGGTGATCGAGCCGAGCGGACCCGAGCCGGTCAGCGCGGCCAGGTCGATGCCGAGGTCCTTCGCCAGCTTGCGGACCGGCGGCTTGGCCAGCACCGGACCGGAGACCCGGCCGTTGCCGTTGACCGCCGGGGCGGGAGCGGGCGCCGGCGTGGGAACGACCGGCGCGGGCGCCACCGGGGCGGCGGCCTGAGCCGGCGCCGGCGCGTCACCCTTGCGCGGTCGGCGCTTGGCCGGGGCGTTGCGCGGGCCGTAGCCGACGAGCACCGCGGTGCGCCCACCTGGGGCGACACCACCGATCAGGCCCGGCTCGACCATGCCCTCGGCGGGCGCGACCTGGACCGCTGCCAGCGACGCGGCCGACGGCGTGGGCAGCTCCGACGCCGGAGTCGCGGTCGTGGACTCCTCGATCGGCCCGGCGCCCGGGTCGGTGTCGATCGCGATGATCGGCACGCCGACCTCGACAGTGGACCCCTCCGGGTGGAAGATCGCCTGCACCCGTCCGGCCCACTTCGCCGGGATCTCGACCGCCGCCTTCGCGGTCTCCACCTCGACGATCGGCTGGTTCAGCTCGATGTCGTCGCCGACCTTGACCAGCCAGGCGAGGATCTCGCCCTCGGTCAGGCCCTCGCCCAGGTCGGGAAGGTTGAACTCCTTGATCCGGGACATGCCGCTCACCAGCCGAACGTGCGGTCGACGGCGTCGAGCACCCGGTCCAGGTCGGGCAGGTACTCCTCCTCCACCCGGGCGGCCGGGTAGGGGGTGTCGAAGCCGGTCACCCGCAGCACCGGGGACTCCAGGGAGTAGAAGCACTCCTCGGTGATCCGGGCCGCGATCTCCGACCCGAGACCCAGGTTCCCCGGGGCCTCGTGCACCACCACGCAGCGGCCGGTGCGCCGCACCGACTCGTACGCGGCGGTCAGGTCCAACGGCGACAGCGTCCGCAGGTCGATGACCTCCAGCTCGCGGCCGTCCTCCCCCGCGGCGGTGGCCGCGTCGAGCGCGGTGCGGACCATCGGACCGTACGCCAGGACCGTCGCGTCCGTGCCGGGTCGTACGACCCGGGCCGAGTGCAGCGGGTACGCGTCGGCGATCGGCGCGTCCAGGTCCACCGGACCCTTCTCCCAGTAACGCCGCTTCGGCTCCAGGAACACGATCGGGTCGTCCGAGGCGATCGCCTGCTGGATCATCACGTACGCGTCCTGCGGGTTCGCGCAGCTCACCACCTTGAGACCGGCGGTGTGCGCGAAGTACGCCTCGGGCGACTCGGAGTGGTGCTCGACAGCGCCGATGCCGCCGCCGAACGGGATGCGGATGACCATCGGGATCCGCACCTTGCCCTGCGAGCGGTAGTGCATCTTCGCCACCTGCGACACGATCTGGTCGTACGCGGGGTAGACGAAGCCGTCGAACTGGATCTCGCAGACCGGCCGGAAGCCACGGATGGCCAGGCCGACAGCGGTGCCGATGATGCCGGACTCGGCCAGCGGGGTGTCGATCACGCGCTGGTCGCCGAAGTCCTTCTGGAGACCGTCGGTGATCCGGAACACGCCGCCGAGCTTGCCGACGTCCTCGCCCATGATGACGACCTTCGGGTCGTTCTCCAGGGCCCGCCGCAGACCGGTGTTGAGCGCCTTGCCGAGGGTGAGCGTCTCCGTGGCCATCAGTGCGCGCTCCCCTCGAAGGACTCCATGTACTGCGTGAACCGGGCCCGCTGCTCGTCCAGCTCGGGAGAGCCGTTGGGGTAGACGTGGTCGAACATGCTGACCGGCTGCGGGTCGGGCATGGCGAGCACGCGCTCACGCAGGTGCACAGACTCGGCGCGGGCCTGCTCGTCGACCTCGGTGAAGAACGACTCGTCGGCGATCTTCTGCTTGGTCAGGAACGCCTTCATCCGGGCGATCGGGTCCTTCGCCTGCCACGCCTCGACCTCGCTGGCGATGCGGTAGCGGGTCGGGTCGTCGGAGGTGGTGTGCGCGCCCATCCGGTAGGTGTACGCCTCGATCAGGCTCGGACCCTGGCCGTTGCGCGCGTTGTCCAGCGCGTGCCGGGTCACCGCGTACGACGCGAGCACGTCGTTGCCGTCCACCCGGACACCGGGGAAGCCGAACCCGCCGGCCCGGCGGTACAGCGGCACGCGGGTCTGCCGCTCCAGCGGCTCGGAGATGGCGTACTGGTTGTTCTGGCAGAAGAACACCAGCGGGGCGTTGAAGACGCTGGCCCAGACGAACGCCTCGTTGACGTCGCCCTGGCTGGTGGCGCCGTCGCCGAAGTAGGCGATGACCGCCTCGCCGTCCTCGCCGCCGGTCTTGCCGTCCATGGCGACACCCATGGCGTACCCGGTCGCGTGCAGGGTCTGCGCCCCGATCACGATCGTGTACATGTTGAACTTGAACTCGTTCGGGTCCCAGCCGCCCTGGTCGACGCCGCGGAACAGACCCAGCGGCATGATCGGGTCGATGCCACGGCAGTAGAGCACGCCGTGCTCGCGGTAGGTCGGGAAGGCCATGTCCTGGGTACGCAGCGCCCGGCCGGAGCCGACCTGCGCCGCCTCCTGACCCAGCAGGCTGGCCCACAGGCCCAGTTCGCCCTGGCGCTGCAGGGCGGTGGCCTCGGCGTCGAGCTTGCGGACCAGGACGAGATCGCGGTAGAGCCCGCGGTACTCCTCGTCCGTGAAGTCGACGCGGTACTCGGTCCCGTCCGGGCCGAGCGCGGTCTCGATCCGCTCACCTTCCGGCGTGAGCAGCTGTACGAGTTCCGGTTCACCGGCCGCGGCGGCGCGCCTGGTGCGGGGTGCGGCCCGCTTGCTGCGGGTGGCGGCCCCGGGGTCGCCCTTTGCCATCCGTCTCTCCCTGTCTGTCTGCGCCGGCGCCGGGGGTTACCCGAGCCGCGCACCTCGTGCGCCCGCCCCGGCTGATGCCGGGCCGGTCCCTGGCGACCGCGCCTGACCCCGGTGGGGGTTGCCGCGCGGCGTGAGCCCGGGATCCGTCGCGGACGGACCCAGGCCCGGGAGCGCCGGCGTCGTTCCGCACCAGCCGCGGGGTACGCGGAGGTGGCGGCTGCGTTGCCGTCGTGTCTGAATGATTGCAGAGGAGGTGAGCGGGCCCACAGTATGGCCTCCCCCACGAGCGAGGTTCCATCTGGTTCATGACGGATAGACGTCTTTGTCGCCAGTGGTGCGATCGGCTGACGTACAAAATGTGTGTCGACACGCGGTTGCGGCTGGTGAACTGAGCGTCACTGGGTCAAGCTTGCGGTGAGCCGTTGCGCGGCTTTTGTCCGAATATCCGCGCGTGCTCTCCCGTCCCCGTTCGCGCGTGAGGAGTGTGCCGGTGTCCGAACCAGAGGGTCCCCCCGGCTCACCATTCCTCGGCCGGCACCGGGCGCTGCCCGCCTCCCCGTACCGCCGCGTGGTCGGTGCGCACCGCGCCCCCGGCTCCGGCAGCCCCAGCCGCGGCTACCTGCTCACGGTGGCGCTGCTCGCCGGCACCGCGTCGATGCCGATCCTCGCCGCCGTCAGCACCGGATCGGCGACAGTGGGCAACAGCGCGCTCCCCGACACCAGCACCCCGTTCCTGCCGACGCCCTCGGTCGGGCCGGTGGTCATCCCGCTGCCCCAGACGACCCAGCCCGCCGTGCCGTCCACGCCCACCCCCGACGTCACCTCCGTACCCGCAGCGCGGCCCGTGCTCCCGGCCGCACCGAGCCTGCCCGACGACAGCGACCTGGCCGCCCGCCACCGGCCCCGGCCGGTGGCCGCGCCGCCGCCACCGTCCACGCCGGTCCGGCCCACCCCGGTCCGCCCGCCGCGCCCGTCGCCGGTGCCCTCACCGTCACCGTCGCACTCGCCGTCGGACCCGGGTACGCCGACACCCGAGCCGAGCCCCAGCCCCGAACCGTCCGCCACTTCCGTCGAGCCGACGCCGTCGGCTGGTTCGTCCGAGCCGTCCGGCCCATCGGGTACGTCCGGCCCACCAGATCCGTCCGGTCCCGCCGACCCGTCGGGTTCTGCTGGGCCGTCCGCCACGTCCGCTCCGTCCGGCCCGTCGGATCCACCTGGTCCTGCCGACCCGTCGGCCGCCTCGTCGGGCTCCACCGCCGATCCTCACCCCTCATGATCGACACCATTCCGGCGTAGTGGCGCGATCCCGACCGGCCTGATGCCGCCACTTCGCCGAGATGGTGTGGATCAACAAGGTTGTAGGGGTTCCCGGGACACGCCCGTGACACGGGCGGGGTGGTCCAGAGCGCGCAGGCCACATGATCGACGCCATTGCGCGGTAGTGGTGTGGTTCCGGCAGGCCCGATGCCGCCACCTCGCCGAGGCGGTGAATCAGCGAGGTTGTGGGCCTCCCCGAGGCTTGCCCCTGCCATGGGCGGGGTGACCCGGAGCGCGCAGACTCCATGATCGACACCATTCCGGCGTAGTGGCGCGGTCTCGACCGGCCTGATGCCGCCACCTCGCCGAGATGGTGTGGATCAACGAGAGGGATGCCGGACCGGGCATGCGCATGATCGACATCACTTCGCCGTGGTGGTGTGGTACCGGCCGGCTTGATGACGCCAGGTCGGGGAAATGGTGTGGATCAACGGGTGGGCTGGGTGCCGCGGGCACGCCTCGCGCGTCGGACGGCGGGTCGGGGATGGCAGGCCACATGATTGACACCATTACGGCGTTGTGGTGTGGTTCCGGCCGGTCCGATGCCGCCACCTCGCCGAGATGGTGTGGATCAACGAGGTTCGGGGGCATGCCCTCACCTCGGGCGAGGTGATCCGGGCCGGGCCCCTGCATGATCGACACCACTTCACCGTGGTGGTGTGGTCACGACCGGCACGAACGGCGGCGATCATGCAGGGGCGCGACTGTCTAGGCCGGGTCGTCGGTCAGGCGGTGGCGGTTCGCCTCGATCCAGGCGGTGAGCGCCTCCGGGTCGTCCGGATCCACCCCGTCCGCCATGAGCTGGGCCACCGCCGCGGTGGCCGGGCTGCGCCGCTCACCGGTGCTGTAGAGGCGGGCGAACTCCGGGACCATCTCGGTGATCGCCTCGTCCGTCCGGGCGGCGGCCGACTGCGACAGCCCGCGCTGCCGGGCCGCGTACGCCGCCCAGGCGCGCAGCACTCGGGGCAGCATGGCCGCGTCGTCCATGTCCAGCACGGCGCGGCGGTGCACCCAGTCGAGCAGGAACAGCTCCGCGACCATCGGGCTCCACCGCATCGGATCGGCGTCCGGGAAGCTGGCCGCGTGGTCGAGCAGCAGACCGAGGCAGAAGTGCAGCGAGGCCAGCTCGCCGTCGGCCACCTCGGGCAGGCCGAACCGGGCCGCCTCGGGTGAGTTGACGAACGCGCGTACCAGGCGGGTGCGCTCCTCGTCGGTGGGCGGCGGCACGACAGCCGGCCCGGCCGGCGGGGTCGGCCCGGGCAGGACGGCCAGCCGCGCGCCCACGAGCGCCCGGTCGGTGGCGAGCGAACCCTGTGCGGGCAGCTCGCCGAGGTCGTCGGTGACCGCCAGGTGGCGGCTCACCTCGGCGTGCATCCGGGCCGGGTCCTCGGTACGGAACCAGGTGAACTCGTCCTCGGTGCAGATCTCCCGGGCCTGCTCGACGATCCGGGCCGCCGGGCCGCCGACGAAGACGTCCTTGGTGATGCCGATGTTGTGGTCGACCAGCGCCACCAGCGCGTGCTCCGGCCCGCCCTGCTCCTCGTCGTCGTAGGCGAACGTGGCGAGGTAGGACGTCTGGTCGCCGTACACGTCGCCGTACGCCCAGGCGCCGGTGACGTGCACCCGGCCGAGCTGGGCGGCCCACGCCGGGGCGTACGCGCCGGGCCGGACCCGGGCGGCGCCCTCGGCGTCGGGCACCAGGGCGGCGAAGACGGCGCGCAGGGTGGTCGCGGCGGCGCTGCGGCGCCGGGACGTGGCGGCGAGGAAGCCGGTGACGAACTCGCGGACGGCCTGTTCCCGGTCGTGTTCCGCGACGGCGTAGACGCTGCCCAGCAACGCGGCGCCGAGCATTTCCGCGTCCAGGGCCGAGTCGAGCCTCGTCACGTCGCGCGCGGCGTGCAGCACCGCGTCGTAGGGGGTCTGTGGCGTGGCCATGCATCGACCCTACGCCGCGCGAGCCGCCCCCACACCGGTCAGCGCGCCGGGTTCAGCGCCGCCCGGCCTCGCGCAGCGCGTCCCGGCCCGTGCCGTAGCGCGCCAGCACCGCCCACACCGGGTCCAGCACGTACTTCTCGCCGACGCTGCCCACCGAGGTGAGCAGGCGTTGCTCGGCGCGCGCCCGGGCCCGCCGGGCCGCCCACCCGACCACCGGGCGGGTCAGCGCCGCCACGAGCAGCCCGGCCAGCAGGCCGCCGAGGAGCAGGACGGTCGGCCAGGGCACCACACCGAGCGTCGGGTGTTCCAGCGGGGGCAGGCCGAGCAGGCGCACCGCGTACCCGAGGAGCAGCCAGACCAGGCCCGCGAGCGCGGCGAGGGTGACCACCCACTGGAGTACGCCGACCACCCGCCACCAGGCCGGCCGGCGGTCCATGCCCAGGTCGGTCGCGGCAACCGCGTGGTCGAGCGCGCCGGGCAGGTCGGTCTGCCGGGATCGGGCCGCGGCGGTCACCGCGGCCGGCCATGGCGCCGGCAGACCGGCGCCGTGCCGGTCGGCCACCGCGCGGATCGCCAGCGTCAGCGCCGAGCGCTGCGCGGCCGTCGGATCGGGTACGGAAGTGGCCGCGACCAGGCTGTCCGCCGGCGCGTCCGGGTCCCGGCCCGGCAGGTGCAACCGGCGCAGCGGATCCGGTCGCAGCTTGCGCCAGCTCCGCAGCAGCGGCCAGCCGGTGTTGCTGACGGCCCGATGCCGGTACGCCCCCTCGACCGCCTGAGCCACGGTCGGCACCCCGGCTGCCCCGGCCAGCGCCCGGGTCAGCTCCTGCGCCGAGGCGTCACCGGGCCTGGTGCTCGGCGGTTCCGGCCCGACGAGCGGTTCGAGATCGGCCACCACGGCGTCCACGTCGCCGGAGAGCCGGCGCAGGGCGGCCTGCCGTTCGGAGACCGTACGCTCCAGCTCGGCCCGCAGGCCGCCCAGCCCGTTCGGGTCCACCGCGACCGTCGGCAGCAGCGGCACGCCGCCCAGCCCGTCGGCGTCGAGCAGCCGGCGCAGGTCGTCGAGGACCTTGGGCAGCTCGGTCGGGTGCAGCCGATCGGCCTGGTTGAGCACCACGACGGTGACGTCCTTGTGCCTGTGGAACTCGCGCAGGTAGCTGGTGTGGATCACGCGGTCGGCGTACTTCTGCGGGTCGACCACCCAGACCACCAGGTCGACCAGGCCCAGCAGGCGGTCCACCTCCAGCCGGTGGCCGTGCTGCACCGAGTCGAAGTCGGGCAGGTCGAGCAGGACGAGACCGTGCAGCGCCGACTCGTCGTCGCCGTCCAGCGGGCTCTCCCGGACGAACCGGTGCCGAGGCAGCACGCCGATCCAGTCGAGCAGCCGGACCGCGCCGTCCAGCGGACCCCACACGCAGGCGTGCGCGACGCCGGTGGTCGGCCGGCGTACCCCGACCGGGGAGAGGTCGAGCCGGGCCAGCGAGTTGAACAGGCTCGACTTGCCGCTGCCGGTCGCGCCGGCCAGCGCCACCACCGTGTGCCGCCCGGAGAGGGCGAGCCGGTCACCGGCCCGCTCCACCACCGTGTGCGCGGCGACCAGCTGGGCGTCGGGCACGTCGCCGTCCACCGCGCTCAGGAACCGCTGGATCGCCTGGAGGCGCTCGATCAGCACGTCCGGGTCGACCCGCTGCTCACCGCGCAGCGCGTCACGCATCCGTCCGACGACGTTGGTCACGGGCGACCGTCCTGTTGGGGGTTCGGGAACAGGCCGCTGCGGTGCCGGGCCCGCTCGACCTCCAGGGCGGCCCAGCGCAGCGCCGCGCCGGCGTTGTCGGCCGGGCGTTCGGCCTCGGTGCGGGCCAGGAAGCGCTCGGCCTCCTCGGCCAGCAGCTTGCCGACCCGGTCGAGCAGGTCGACCCGGGCCTTGCGGGACAGGTTCCGCACCGCCTGGTCCCCGAAGATCGCCTGGAGCACGGTCTGCCCGGCCACCGCCGTGCCGGTGCCGGCGGCGACCTCCAGCCCGGTGGGGATGAACGCGGTGGAGGCGAACACACCGATCATGACGACGAGGCCGGTGGCGTTCACCGCGTACGCCGCGGTGCGGGCCACGAAGCGCCGGTCGCCGCCCTCGACCCGGACCAGCTCCAGCACGCCGCGCTGCCAGTCGCGGACCAGTTGCTCGGCCCGCTGCGGCAGGTCGGCCGAGGCGTGGGCCAGGTCCGGTTCCAGCAGCGCCGCGCCGGCCGGGTGCGCCTTCCAGCCGGTGTACGCGTTCTCCGCCGCCTCGGAGGCCACCCCGCGCAGCAGCGTGACGAGCTGCGATTCGATCGCGGTACGCAGTTCCGCGGCGGGCGCGGGCCGCCCGGTGACCGCCGCGACGACCCGGTCCCGCAGCCGGCCGATGCGTGCTTCCAGGCCCCGGAAGAACTCGCCGGTGCCGATGAACTCCTGCCAGCGGGCCAGTACCTCGCCGCGCAGCAGCCGGCCGTCCCGGAGCCCTTGGTCGACTGTCCGTTCCGCGCCCCGGTACGCGGCCCGTACCCGCTCGTCCAGCGCGTCGGCGGCGGTGCACTGCTCGTCGGCGGCCTCGGCGAGCGCCTCCACCACCGGGTGCAGCGCGGCCAGCGCGCCGTCGAGCGTCTGCCGGACCACAGCGGCGCGGGCGTCGGCGTCGGCGGCGAGCCGGGAGAACCAGTCGCTGAGCGGCGCGGTGATCCGGTCCGGCAGCAGCCCCTGCCCGTCGACCCAGGTCTCCGGCAGGACGAACAGCGGCGCGGCGCCCAGTTCCTGATCGGCGAGCATCTCGGACAGGTGGGCGGCGACCTCGTCGGCTGCCTCCGGGGGTACCCGGTCCAGCACCATCGCCACCGCCGTGCCCCGGGCGCGGGCGCTGCGCAGCAGCTCCCAGGGGACGGCGTCGGCGTACCGGGCGGCGGTGGTGACGAACAGCCAGAGGTCGGCGGCGGCGAGCAGTTGCCCGGCGAGCGCCCGGTTGGCGTCGACCACGGAGTCGATGTCGGGCGCGTCGAGGAAGGCCAGGCCGGGCGGCAGCGCCGGGGCGGTGACCAGGTGCAGGGTGCCCGGCTGTTCGCTCGGCTCGGTGGTACGGGTCAGGCCGGGCAGCAGCTCGCCCTGCCGGAACCAGGCCGCGTCGCTGGGACTGCACACCAGCACCGGTGAACGGGTGGTCGGGCGGAGCACCCCGGCCGCGCTGACCCGTGCCTGGACCAGGCTGTTGACGAGCGTCGACTTGCCCGCGCCGGTGGAGCCGCCGACGACCACCAGGAGCGGGGCGTCGAGCCGGGCCAGCCGGGGAAGTAGGTAGTCGTCGAGCTGGTCGGTGAGGCTGGTGGCGGCGTGCCGGGCCGGCTCGGCCGAGGGGAGGGCGAGCGGGAAGCGGGCTGCGCCGATCGCCGACCGCAGGCCGGTCAGCGCGGCGGGCAGGCCCTCCGCGGCGTACGCAGGCTGATCGGCGCCGGTGGTGGCTCCGGTGCGGGCTGCGACGGCGGGCGCGCCGGCACTGGTGGCGGAATCGCCATGCGTCGTCACCGCTAAAGCGTGCCCGACCGACGCAAGGTAAGACAACCGGGCAGTAGTAACGGTCGGGTTGCGCCGGGTCGGCTCAACCCCGACTTGCGGATTGGCAATGGCGTGGCACTATTGAGTCAAGTTCACTCAACTTGTGGTGCGGTCGCTTCCGGGCGGCCCCCCGGGCAGGCCGTCTGACCTGCCCACCCGTTACGAAGCGAGGAAGCGAACATGGCACGTGCGGTCGGCATCGACCTCGGCACGACGAACTCCTGCGTCAGCGTTCTCGAGGGCGGTGAGCCCACCGTCATCGCCAACGCAGAGGGCTCGCGTACGACTCCCTCGATCGTCGCGTTCGCCCGCAACGGCGAGGTGCTCGTCGGTGAGGTCGCCAAGCGCCAGGCGGTGACCAACCCCGACCGGACCATCCGCTCGGTCAAGCGGGAGATCGGCACCAACTGGACCGTCGACATCGACGGCAAGAAGTACACCCCGCAGGAGATCTCGGCCCGGACGCTGATGAAGCTCAAGCGGGACGCCGAGGCGTACCTGGGCGAGCAGATCACCGACGCGGTGATCACCGTCCCGGCCTACTTCAACGACGGGCAGCGCCAGGCCACCAAGGAGGCCGGTGAGATCGCCGGCTTCAACGTGCTGCGGATCGTGAACGAGCCGACCGCGGCCGCCCTGGCGTACGGCCTGGACAAGGGTTCCAAGGAGCAGACCGTCCTGGTCTTCGACCTCGGTGGCGGCACCTTCGACGTGTCGCTGCTGGAGCTGGCCGAGGGCGTGGTGGAGGTCAAGTCCACCAGCGGTGACAACCAGCTCGGCGGTGACGACTGGGACCAGCGCATCATCGACCACCTGGTGAAGACGTTCCGCGGCGAGCACGGCATCGACCTCTCGCAGGACAAGATGGCGATGCAGCGGCTCAAGGAAGCGGCCGAGAAGGCCAAGATCGAGCTGTCCGCCGCCACCACCAGCAACATCAACCTGCCGTACATCACCGCCGGCTCGGCCGGCCCGCTGCACCTCGACGTGACGCTGAGCCGCGCCGAGTTCCAGCGCATGACGCAGGACCTGCTGGACCGCTGCAAGGGCCCGTTCGAGCAGGCCGTCAAGGACGCCGGCATCAAGATCTCCGACGTCGACCACGTCATCCTGGTCGGCGGCTCGACCCGGATGCCGGCTGTCACCGACCTGGTCAAGCAGCTCACCGGCCGGGACCCGAACAAGGGCGTCAACCCGGACGAGGTCGTCGCCGTCGGCGCCGCCCTGCAGGCCGGTGTGCTCAAGGGCGAGGTCAAGGACGTCCTGCTGCTCGACGTGACCCCGCTGAGCCTGGGCATCGAGACCAAGGGCGGCATCTTCACCAAGCTCATCGAGCGCAACACCACCATCCCGACCAAGCGCTCCGAGGTCTTCACCACTGCTGACGACAACCAGCCGTCGGTGCTGATCCAGGTGTTCCAGGGCGAGCGGGAGATCGCGGCCTACAACAAGAAGCTCGGCACCTTCGAGCTGACCGGCCTCCCGCCGGCCCCGCGCGGCGTGCCGCAGATCGAGGTCACGTTCGACATCGACGCCAACGGCATCGTGAACGTGCACGCCAAGGACCTGGGCACCGGCAAGGAGCAGAAGATGACGATCACCGGCGGCTCCTCGCTGCCGAAGGACGACATCGAGCGGATGCGCCGGGACGCCGAGGAGCACGCCGACGAGGACAAGCGCCGCCGCGAGGAGGCCGAGACCCGCAACGTGGCCGAGGCGCTCCAGTGGCAGACCGAGAAGTTCCTCGCCGAGAGCGGCGACAAGCTGCCCAGCGAGAACCGTGACCAGCTCAACGAGGCGCTCGGCGAGCTGCGCAGCGCGCTCGGCGGCCAGGACATCGAGAAGATCAAGTCCGCGCACGAGAAGCTGGCGCAGGTCTCCCAGCAGGCCGGCTCGCTGCTCTACGCCCAGCAGCAGGAGGGCGAGCAGGCCGCGCCGGGCGGCGCAGCCGGGCCGGGTGCCGGTGCGGGCGCGGGTGCGGCCGGTGGCCCGAAGGCCGGTGGCGACGACGACGTGGTCGACGCGGAGATCGTGGACGAGGACAAGAAGTGACATCCGGTCCCGGACACGATTCGCACGGCAGAGGGATGAGGTAACCGCATGACGGACAAGCCACGTGCGGCCGACCCGGGTGCGACCGGGTCGGCGCCGGGCGCCGGCAGGCACGCCGGCGACGAACCCCGGGTCGTCATCCGCGACAAGCGCAAGCTCGGCAAGGTGACCGAGCAGCCGGCGAACGACGCCTCGGCGGCGGACGCCGCTGCCGACGCGCCCGCCGAAGGGCTGGTCGAGGAGGCCGAGGTCGTGGTCGACGAGATCGGCGGCGAGGCCGAGGTCACCGGGCCGACGGTGGTCGACTCCCCGGCCGAGCCGAGCGGGGAGACCGAGGCGAGCGCGCCGCTCGGCGCCGAGCTGGAGTCGCTCCGTACCGACCTGGAGGAGCGCACCCGCGACCTCCAGCGGGTCACGGCGGAGTACGCCAACTACCGCAAGCGGGTCGACCGGGACCGCAACCTGGTCCAGGAGCAGGCCACCGGGGCGGTGCTCAGCGCGCTGCTGCCGATCCTGGACGACCTGGACCGGGCCCGCGAGCACGGCGATCTGGTGGGCCCGTTCGGCAGCGTGGCCGAGCAGCTCACCGCCGCGCTGGGCAAGTTCGGCCTGACCGCCTTCGGCGAGAAGGGCGACCCGTTCGACCCGACCCGCCACGAGGCGGTGGCGCACCAGACGTCCGCCGACGTGACCGAGTCGACCTGCGTGCAGGTCATGCGCCGGGGTTACCAGCTCGGCGAGCGGCTGCTGCGGCCCGCCATGGTCGCGGTCGCGGACCCGGAGTAGTGCCGACCCGTGACGTCCCGCCCGCCCTCACCGGGCGGGCGGGACGACCGGGCTTCGACCCGTGGAAGGGGGTGGACCGGTGAGTTCCAAGGACTGGATCGAGAAGGACTACTACGCCGCGCTTGGCGTGGAGAAGTCCGCCTCCTCGGACGAGATCAAGAAGGCGTACCGCAAGCTGGCCCGGGAGTCGCACCCGGACCACAACCCCGGTGACACCGGGGCCGAGGAGCGGTTCAAGACCGTCTCCGAGGCGTACGCGGTGCTGGGCGACGAGAAGAAGCGACGCGAGTACGACGAGATGCGCTCGCTGTTCGGCTCGGGTGCCTTCCGCCGCGGCGCCCGCGGGGCGGGCCAGCCGGGCGGCGTGCCGTTCGACGTCTCCGACCTGTTCGGCGGCGGCGCGGGCGGCGGCGACACCCGGTTCGGCGGCGGCGGTTTCACCGACCTGTTCAGCTCGATCTTCTCCGGCGGCGGCGGCGGCGGGGGCGGCGCGGCGCGTCCGCGCGGCCCGGCGCGTGGCCGGGACGTCGAGACCGAGGTGGCGCTGGACTTCTCCGACGCGGTCCGCGGCGTCACGCTGCCGCTGACGCTGCGCGCGCCAGGCGTCTGCGACACCTGCCACGGCAACGGCGCGAAGCCGGGCACGCAGCCGGTGGCCTGCCCCGTCTGTCACGGCGCCGGGGTGACCACCCGCAACCAGGGGTCGTTCAGCTTCTCCGAGCCGTGCCGCAACTGCCAGGGCGTCGGCACGATCGTCGAGGAGAAGTGCCCGGAGTGCCACGGCACCGGCGGCGTCACCAAGACCCGCACGCTCAACGTGCGCTTTCCCGCCGGGGTGGCCGACGGGCAGCGGATCCGGCTGGCCGGCCGGGGTGAGCCCGGTGAGCGGGGCGGTCCGGCGGGCGACCTGTTCGTGCAGGTGAAGGTCCGCCCGGACGAGCTGTTCGGGCGCACCGGGGACGACCTGACCCTGAACGTCCCGATCACGTACGCCGAGGCGGTCCTCGGCACGGACCTGCGCGTACCGACCCTGGATGGGACGGTGACGCTGCGGGTGCCACCGGGTACGCCCAGCGGGCGGGTGCTGCGCGCCCGCGGCAAGGGCGTCGTACGCAAGGACGGCCGCGCCGGTGACCTGCTGGTCACGCTCGACGTGGTGGTCCCGGCAAAGGTCTCGGACGAGGCGCGGGCGGCGCTGGAGACCTTCGCGGAGCAGACTCCGCCCGCCGCGCGGGAACATCTCGACGCGCGGGTACGTCGATTCAGTTGACGGCGGCAGCGGAGGTGAGCGGGCATGTCGGAGGAGTACGTCGGCTCAGGTGACCCGGCCTACGAGGCCAAGGTCTTGATGATCTCGGTGGCTGCGCGGATGGCGGGGATGCACCCCCAGACGCTGCGCCAGTACGACCGGTTGGGCCTGGTGCAGGCGGGCCGGGCGTCCGGCGGTGGTCGCCGGTACAGCGTCCGGGACGTGGTCCTGCTGCGCGAGGTGCAGCGGCTCAGCCAGGACGACGGGATCAACCTGGCCGGGGTCAAGCGGATCATCGGGCTGGAGCGGCTGCTCGAAGAGGCGCAGCAGCGGGTGGCCCGCCTGGAGGCGGAGCTGGACGCCGCGTACCGGCGGATCGCCGAGCTGGAGTCGCTCGGTGGCTTTCCCCGCGGCGATCTCGTGCCGACCAACCGCACGTCCACCGCGCTCGTCGTGTGGCGACCGCGCCGCGCTCCCGACCGCTGACCTTTCACCGGAAGGCCGGCGCGCCCCGCTCCCCCGGGGCCGCGCCGGCCTTCGTTCCTGCCCGGGCCGGTTCGCGGTCCGGGTCAGGGGAATCCGGGGTACGGCAGAGCGGGGTCGATTAGGCTTTTCCGTAGGGGCAAAAGCCCCAAAGCGGACTCCGGGCTGGCGGGGGGAGCCATGGCGGAACCGGCGAAGAAGGTGGCGGAACGCGCCGAGGAACGACTCGAGAAGGTGGCCGAGAACGTCCGCGAGCGGTTCGATCGGGTCACCGAGGGACGCTTCAGCGACAAGGTCAAGGAAGGGCGCTTCGCCGACCAGACGGACCACGGCGTGGACCGGGCCCGGGACGACGAGAGGCGCAAGAAGCAGGGCGGGTCGACCTGACGATCCGCCGACGTGCGGGCCGGGATCCACGGGGGATCCCGGCCCGTTCGTGTGCTCGGGATCGCGGCCCGTTCGTGTTCCGGGGAAAGCGACGCGTCAGAGGCGGCGGTTCTCGCGGACCAGGCCGCCCTCGCACCAGTCCCGGTAGACGAAGAGGTCCGGCCGGGCGAGCAGCACGCGGCTGTTGTGCGCCCAGTTGCGCATCAGGTCGTCGCCGGCGCGCTCGGCCTGCTCGACCAGCTTGCGGAAACGGCGCTTGGGATGGGCGCGGAAGTTCGTCCGGATGCCGTCGGCGGCGTAGATGTAGAGGCAGTGCAGCGCGAACCGGCGAGCCGGGCAGCCCTGGTCCATCGCCAGGTCGAACAGCGTCTGCACCAGGTGGTCACCGGCGACCAGCAGGTCCCAGTCGGGCGGCATCGAGGTCAGCGGCACCGAATCCGGTTGGTAGGCCCACGCCCGGAGTTCGGCGGGCGAGGGATCGACCGGATTGGCGAAGCCGTGGAACGTCTCTTCCTGCACGCTCACCGGCCGACCTTCCGCTTGCGCTGGCGGGGGCACCGGCCACCCGCGGACCCTGGCTGCTGGGCCGAAACGTTAACGCGGCTGAGCGGAGCAGTGGTAGACCTTCCGGGGATCAATTTGACAACGCCGGGCCGGATCTGCCCTGCGGCGGACCCGGCCCGGCACCGGTCAGTCTCCGGTCGGCGCGGGCAACGGCGCCGGCGTACGGGCGGCTGCGGCGCGGGTGCGCAGCCACTGCTTGAACCACTGCGTGTCGGGCAGCCGGGCGAGAAGCGGGCCGGTCACCACCGTGATCAACACGTACGCGGTGGCGAGCGCCGCCAGCTTCGGGTCCACCGGGTAGAGGGCGGAGACGGCCAGCCCGGCGATGACGATGGAGAACTCGCCGCGCGGTGTCAGCGCCAGGCCGGCCCGCCAGCGACCGGGCTCGGCGATCCCGACCCGGCGGGCGGCCAGGTAGCCGGTGGCCACCTTCGTCGCCATGGTGACCACCGCCAGCAGCAGCGCGGGCAGCAGCACCGGCGGCATGTCCAGCGGGTTGGTGACCAGCCCGAAGAACACGAAGAAGACAGCGGCGAAGAGGTCCCGCAGCGGGGAGAGCAGTTCGGTGGCGTGGTGCGCCACCGGCCCGGACAGCGCGATGCCGACCAGGAACGCGCCGACGGCGGCGGAGACCTGGAGCTTGGCCGCGACGCCCGCGACGAGCAGGGTCAGGCCCAGCACCCCGAGCAGGAGCGCCTCCGGGTCCTTGGCGGACAGCGCGGCGGAGATCAGGTGGCCGTACCGGATCGCCACGGCCAGCACGACGACCACGGTGAACACCGCGACGGCGAGCGCGATGCCGCCCTTCATCAGGCCTACCCCGGCGAGCAGCGCGGTGACCAGCGGCAGGTAGAGGGCCATCGCCAGGTCCTCGATCACCAGGACGGAGAGGATCACCGGCGTCTCCCGGTTACCGACGCGGCCCAGGTCGCCGAGCACCTTGGCGATGACGCCCGAGGACGACACCCAGGTGACGCCCGCGAGCACCACGGCGGCGACCCAGCCCCAGCCGAGCAGCAGCGCGAACCCGAAGCCGGGTAGCGCGTTGAGCACCGCGTCGATCAGGCCGGCGGGCGCGGCCGAGCGGAGGTTGCCCACCAGCTCGTTGGCGCTGTATTCCAGCCCGAGCATGACCAGCAGCAGGATCACGCCGATCTCGGCGCCGACGGCGAAGAACTCCTCGCTGGCGTTGAGCGGCAGCAGGCCGCCGTGCCCGAAGGCGAGGCCGGCGAGCAGGTAGAGCGGGATGGGTGAGACGCCGAAGCGACGGCTCAGCCGGCCGAGCAGGCCGAGCAGGAGCAGCAGCGCACCGACCTCGATGAGCAGGATGGTGGTTTCGTGCATACGCGTCAGACGTCCGGGCCGGTCTCGGCGAGGATCGCGGTCACGCCGTCGAGGCCCTGGCGGGTCCCGACCACGACGACCACGTCGCCGGCTTCGAACCGGAAAGTGGGATCCGGCGAGACGTTCACCGTGCCCTGACGCAGCACGGCGACGATCGACGCGCTGGTCCGGGTCCGCGCCTTGGTGTCACCCAGCCGCTTGTTGACGTACTTCGACCCGGCCGGGATGGCGATCTGCTCGGTCAGCAGCCCGGCGGCCTGCTCGCGCAGCCCGGAGAGCTGACCCAGCATCAGCGACGCGCCGAGGATGTCGGCGAGCGCCTCGGCCTCGTCGTCCGTGAGCGGGATGTCGTGCTGGCAGGAGTCGGGATCTTCCGGGTCGTAGAGGACCAGGTCGCGACGGCCATTGCGGTGGGAGACCACACCGAGCCGGCGGCCGGACTCCGTCATCAGGTCATGACGGACGCCGATCCCGGGCAGGGAGGTCTGCTCGACACGTACTCGCACGCCGGTGAGGCTACCGCTGCCGCGCACACGTTTTCGGTGGGGTCGATGTCTCGCCATTCGGCCGGCGAGTGGTGACTCAGGTCACACGAGTGGAGTTGAGCGGAATAGACTCAACTCTGGTTGTGTCATGTCCAGTGGACACGCCGATCCGGGGGAGCCCATGAACACGGAACGACTCACCACCAAGAGCCGCGAAGCCATCACCGGTGCCGTCGCGCTGGCGAACCAGCGCGGCCACGCCACCGTGGAGCCCTGGCACCTGCTGCTGTCACTGCTGGACACCGAGGGCTCGACCACCGCGGGCCTGCTGCGCGCCGTCGGGGCCGACCCCGCCGAGCTGCGCCGCGTCGCCCTGCGCTCGGTCGACGCGCTGCCCGCCGCGCGCGGGTCGAGCATCGCCGAGCCGACGCTCGCCCGCGAGTTCGTCAACGCCATCGGCGCCGCCGAGCAGATCGCCCGCCCGCTGGGCGACGAGTACACCTCCACCGAGCACCTGCTGGCCGGCCTGGCCCGGGTCGGCGGCGCGGTCTCGGTCGCGCTGAAGAACTCCGGCGCCACCGAGGAGAACCTGGTCGCCGCGTTCCCGACCGTCCGGGGCGGCGACCGCCGGGTCACCACCGCCGACCCGGAGCAGACCTACCAGGCCCTGGCCAAGTACGGCGTGGACCTCACCGCCAGCGCGCGCGACGGCAAGATCGACCCGGTGATCGGCCGGGACTCGGAGATCCGCCGCGTGATCCAGGTGCTGTCCCGGCGTACCAAGAACAACCCGGTGCTGATCGGCGAGCCGGGCGTCGGCAAGACCGCGATCGTGGAGGGCCTGGCCCAACGGATCGTGGCCGGCGACGTGCCGGAGTCGCTGCGCGACAAGAAGCTCGTCTCGCTCGACCTCGGCGCGATGGTCGCCGGCGCGTCGTACCGCGGCCAGTTCGAGGAGCGGCTGAAGTCGGTGCTGGAGGAGATCAAGAACTCCGACGGCCAGGTCATCACGTTCCTGGACGAGCTGCACACCGTGGTCGGCGCCGGCAAGGGCGAGGGCTCGATGGACGCCGGCAACATGCTCAAGCCGATGCTGGCCCGCGGCGAGCTGCGGATGGTCGGCGCGACCACGCTCGACGAGTACCGCGAGCACATCGAGAAGGACCCGGCCCTGGAGCGCCGCTTCCAGCCGGTGCTGGTCGGCGAGCCCACAATCGAGGACACGATCGGCATCCTGCGCGGGCTCAAGGAGCGCTACGAGGTGCACCACGGCGTACGGATCACCGACGCCGCGCTCGTGGCCGCCGCCTCGCTCTCCGACCGGTACATCACCGACCGGTTCCTGCCGGACAAGGCGATCGACCTGGTCGACGAATCCGCGTCCCGGCTGCGCATGGAGATCGACTCGCGCCCGGTCGAGGTGGACGAGATCGAGCGGGCGGTACGCCGCCTGGAGATCGAGGAGATGGCGCTGGCCAAGGAGCCGGACGCCGCGTCCGCCGAGCGCCTGGAGCGGCTGCGCAAGGAGCTGGCCGACAAGCGCGAGCAGCTCACCGCGCTCTCCGAGCGCTGGCAGACCGAGAAGAGCCACATCACCAAGCTCTCCACCGCCAAGGAGGAGCTGGAACGACTCGGCGGCGAGGCCGAGCGGGCCGAGCGCGACGGCGAGCTGGAACGCGCCGCCGAGCTGCGGTACGGCCGGATCCCCGCGCTGCGGACCGAGCTGAAGCAGGCCGAGGAGGAGCTGGCCCGGCTCCAGGCCGACGGCGCGATGCTCAAGGAGGAGGTCGGCGCGGACGACATCGCCGCAGTGGTCGCCTCCTGGACCGGCATCCCCGCCGGCCGGCTGCTCGAAGGCGAGACCGCCAAGCTGCTCCGGATGGAGGAGTCGCTGCGCGCCCGCGTGGTCGGCCAGGCCGAGGCGGTCGGCGCGGTCTCCGACGCGGTACGCCGCGCCCGGGCCGGCGTCGCCGACCCGGACCGCCCGACCGGCAGCTTCCTGTTCCTCGGCCCGACCGGCGTCGGCAAGACCGAGCTGGCCAAGGCGCTCGCCGAGTTCCTCTTCGACGACGAGCGGGCCATGGTCCGCATCGACATGAGCGAGTACGGCGAGAAGCACTCGGTGGCCCGCCTGGTCGGCGCCCCGCCCGGGTACGTCGGCTACGAGGAGGGCGGCCAGCTCACCGAGGCGGTACGCCGCCGCCCGTACTCGGTGATCCTGCTGGACGAGGTGGAGAAGGCGCACCCGGACGTCTTCGACGTACTGCTCCAGGTGCTCGACGACGGCCGGCTCACCGACGGTCAGGGCCGTACCGTGGACTTCCGCAACGCGATCCTGATCCTCACCTCGAACCTGGGCTCGTCGGTGATCAGCGACCTGACGCTCACCGAGAACGAGCGCCGGGAAGGCGTGCTCGCGGTGGTCCGGTCCCACTTCAAGCCGGAGTTCCTCAACCGGCTCGACGACATCGTGGTGTTCGCCGCGCTCCAGGGCGAGGACCTGCGGTCGATCGTGGACATCCAGCTCGACCGGATGCGCCGCCGACTGGCGGACCGCCGGCTGGGCCTGGAGATCACCGAAGCGGCCCGCACGTGGCTGGCCGAACACGGGTACGACCCGATCTACGGCGCCCGCCCGCTGCGCCGGCTGGTGCAGTCGGCGATCGGCGACCAGCTCGCCAAGGCGCTGCTGTCCGGCGACATCCGCGACGGCGACACGGTGCGCGTCGACCTGTCCGACACGAAGGAGTCCCTGGCGGTCACCGCCGCCTGACCCGTCCCACCCCGCGAAGGCCCGGCCCTCTCAAGGCCGGGCCTTCGCCGTCCCTCGCGCCCCCGCCCCCGCCCCCGCGCCCCGCCTGCGCCCGCGCGTCGTGCGGTGTTAATAGGGGGCCCTTCCTCTACCGGAGGCGTTAATAAGGGGCCCTTCCTTGGGGTTGGGAGGGGTGGTGGGGTGGGCACATAGTGGGGCATGAGCGGGACGTGGGAGCGGGAACTGGACGAGGCGGCGCGGGAACTCGACCGCGCGGACACTCTCGCCTTCGGCGGGGTGGGGCTGGCGGGGCAGGTGCTGCCCGCGACCGAGGCGTACCGGCGGCTGGAACAGGGGCTGCGGGAGCACCCGGAGGCGGCCCGCAAGCGGGTCGACAAGTTGCTCCGCAAGGGTTCGCCGGCCGGCCGGGCGTACGCGGCGACGCTGCTGGAGGCGGTCGATCCGGCGGCCGGGCGGGCGGCGTGGACCCGGCTGCGCGACGACGGCGGCGAGTTCACCACGTTCTCCGGATGCCTGATGGGCCAGGCCACGCTGGGCGAGTACGCGGCCGACCGGCTCGCCGGCCACGCAGGTAACTGAGCGAACACTCAGCGTCCGGGACTTCAGCAAGCTTGTCCGCGGTTGTTACCGTTCCCGCCGAGCATGTTGGGGGAGGCGGTCGTGAACGGTTCGTTGGCGTACGTGGTGACCACGCTGGGGTGCCTCGTCGGGGTGGCCGGTGTGGTGATCGCCGTGATTGCGATGCGGAAGTCCCGTTCCGCGTCCGGCCCGAAGACGAAGGCGGCGCCGGGTGACCCGTTCCGGGACCGGGACGCGGACGCTCTGCGCGGTGACCCGCGCGCGCTCAAGCCCGGCGACATCGTCGAGATCCGCGCCGTGCCGTACACGGTGCGCGGCTCGGTGCACCTGGTCGAGGGCGGCTGGAGCTGGGCGGAGCACCTGCTCGACGACGCGGGCGGGGTGAAGCGCTGGCTGTCCGTCGAGTCCGACCCGGATCTGGAGCTGGTGCTCTGGACCAGCGAGCCGGGGGCCACCGTGACGCCGGGCGCCCCGACGCTGGATATGGCCGGCCGCCGCTACAACTGGGACGAGTCCGGCCAGGCCCGGTACACCGCGACCGAGGGCACCGGCCTCGATCCGCACGGCACCATGCGCTACTACGACTACCAGGCGCCCGGCGGGGCGCGGCTGTCGTTCGAGGCGTACGGGGAGGCCGGCTGGGAGGTCAACCTCGGTGAGGAGCTGCGCCACGCCGAGGTGATGATCTACCCGCAGGGCGGCCCGGAGACGGTGCGCTGACGTGCTCGTCTGCCTTGATGCCCCCTACGTCGACACCAGCGCCGCCGACCTGAGCCTGGCCCTCGGCGGCCCGGAGCTGCCGGCGCTGGCCGTACGCGACCTCGACCTGCCCGGCCTGCCCCGGCTGCGGCTGCGCCTGCTCGGCGCCTCCCATCAGGTGGTGCTCGGCGGGCTCACCGAGACCGTCGCCTGCCTGCCCGGCCGCCCGCCGCACCTGCCGGACGCGCTGCACGACGAGACGGCCGGCTACCGGTTCATGGCCACCGTGCTCCGGCCGGAAGGCGACGGCCTGCGTACCCGGGTCGCGGCGCTGCGCGCCGAACTGGCCGAGGATCCGTACGCGCTGATCGGGGTCTTCCCCGGCGACGAAGACGCGGTCACCGCGCTCTCCGTCCGGCCCCGGCCGCCGGACGGCGCGCTCGCCTGGCGCACCTGGCACGTCTATCCGCAGACGAACGAGCTGGTCCTGACCGAGACCGTGGTGGAGGAGCTGTGACGTACCGACGGTGGTTCGTGGTGGGCGTGGCGGTCGCCGTCATCGGCGCGCTCGTCGCCGCCTTCACGATCTTCTACGGCAACTTCTCGCCCCGGGGCTACGTGGAGGACAACTTCTCCCGCGCCTCCGGGCGGGACATCGGCTCGAACGCGATCGCGTACACCTCGAAGAAGACGCCGAGCGAGGTGTCCCAGCAGATCACCGACGCCTGGCGCCCGGCCGACCAGTACGTCGACGGCAGCGGCGTCTACCTGCGCTACGACGACGACTCGGTGGTGATCCTCCCGCTCGCCGTCGGCTCGGTGATCCTGCTGGAGAAGATGACCACCGCCTACCCCCGCTACCACACCGTCGTCGGCAACAGCTGGGGCTGGGGCCGAGGCAGCACGGTGCGGGGCGGCGGCCCCGGTTCCGGTAAGTAGCCCTCTTCGATTCCCTCACCCCTGGAGTCTTCTGTGGAGAACCTCCTCACCGATCTGCTGGTCACGCTCGCGTACGGCGTGGTCGGCGTCGTCCTGATGGCCGTCGGTTACGTCCTGGTCGATGTGGCCACCCCGGGCAAGCTCCACGAGTTGATCTGGGTTGAGCGCAATCGCAACGCGGCGGTGTTGCTCTCGTCGAACCTGATCGGGGTGGGCACGATCGTGGTGGCGGCGATCGTGGCGAGCGCCGATGATTTCCGGCTGGGTCTGATCGGGGCGGGCGCGTACGGCATTCTCGGTTTGGTGATCATGGCGGTGGCGTTCGTGCTGCTGGACGCGGCGACTCCGGGCAAGCTCGGTGAGTTGCTGGTCGATCCGCAGCCGCATCCGGCGGTGTGGGTCTCGGCCACGGTGCACCTCGCCACCGGCGCGATCATCGCCGCCGCGATCATCTGATGGACGACTGGAATGCCGCCTCGGGGGAGAAGAAGGAGAAGCGCAACCCGGCGTTGACCTTGGCCGGGGAGATGCTGGACGAATGGTTCGTCTCCGCCTCGTCGGACGAGAAGGAGGCGAAGCGCCGGAGGATGGTGGGCCGGTTCACGGGAGCGGCCGACGGCTGGGCCGCCACACCGGAGAACGTGAAGGAGAAGCGCAAGAAGGCGTTCTTCTGGGTCGTGGTGGTGAGCGTGCTCGCCCTCTGCCTCCTCGGCGTCTTCGGCCCCGACTCGGACACCTCCGTCCCCGCCCCGGCGGCCGACGAGCGCTCCGGCACCGTGCCGATCCTCAAGGCGGCCGCCGACAGCCAGGGCATCTGCTACGGCTGGAGGCTGTCCGACGGGTGGAACGACGTGAGCGTCGGCTCCAACCACGGTGACGGCATGCCGGCCCCCGGCGCGCCGGGCTGCGCGCGCTGGATCGAGGTGACCGCCGAGGTCAGGTACTCCTCCATGACGGGCGAGAGGGAGGACGACGACGTCCTCATCCGGATCGAGGGTTCGGACGGCATCACGTTCACCGACCTCACCGAGATCCGGACCGGGCTGCGCCGCTTCGGGCTGGACGAGGAGACGTTCCTCGACGAACCGGGCTGGGCCGTCACCCGGGCCGCCACGATCCTGCCGCTGCTCGCCGCCGAGCGCGGGCTGGCCGGACCGGCCGCGGCGCCCACCGCCGCGCCGTCCACCGCCGCCGCGCCACTGCCGGACGCCGGCAGCGACTTCTGGCGGGACCGGTGGGGTTACATCCTCACCTCGGCCGGGTTCTTCCTGGTCGCCGCACTGTTCCTCGTCGTGGGCCTGCGACAGCGCCGCAAGCAGCGGGGCGAGGCGACCGTGCAGCGCGCCCGCGGTTCCGGTAAGTAGCCCTTCGCTCGATCCCCTCACCCTGGAGTCTTCTGTGCAACATCTCCTCACCGATCTGCTGGTCACCCTCGCGTACGGCGTGGTCGGCATCGCTCTGATGGCCATCGGCTATGTCCTGGTCGATGTGGCCACCCCGGGCAAGCTCCACGAGTTGATCTGGGTTGAGCGCAATCGCAACGCGGCGGTGTTGCTCTCGTCGAACCTGATCGGGGTGGGCACGATCGTGGTGGCGGCGATCGTGGCGAGCGCCGATGATTTCCGGCTGGGTCTGATCGGGGCGGGCGCGTACGGCATTCTCGGTTTGGTGATCATGGCGGTGGCGTTCGTGCTGCTGGACGCGGCGACTCCGGGCAAGCTCGGTGAGTTGCTGGTCGATCCGCAGCCGCATCCGGCGGTGTGGGTCTCGGCCACGGTGCACCTCGCCACCGGCGCGATCATCGCCGCCGCGATCATCTGATGAGCGGCAAGCCCGCAGTGGGGAAGGACAAGCGCACCCAGACGGTGATCTGGTCCGTGGTCGGGGGTTTCGTGGTTTTCGTCTGCGCCATCGGCGTGTTCGGCGGCGACTCGGACACCTCCGTCCCCGCCCCGGCGGCCGACGAACGGTCCGGCACCGTGCCGATCCTCAAGGCGGCCACCGACAGCCAGGGCATCTGCTACGGCTGGGAACTGCTCGACGTGTACGACGACGTGAGCGTCGGCTCCAACCTCGGCGACGGCACCACAGTCATCGACGCGCCCGGCTGCCCGCGCTGGATCGCGGTCTCCGCGAACGTCAGGTACACCTCGTCCAGCAGCGAGTCGGAGGATTCCGCCACGATCCAGATCAAGGGCTCGGAGGACATCGAGTACTCCGAGCTCTACGCGATCGAGACGGGGCTCGGCCGCTTCGGGCTGGACGAGGACGCGTTCCTCGGCGACCCGGGCTGGGCCGTCACCCGGGCCGCCACGATGCTGCCGCTGCTCGCCGCCGAGCGAGGGCTCGCCGGACCGGCCGCGCCGCCCACCGCAGCGCCGTCCACCGCCGCCGCGCCGCTGCCGGACGCCGGCAGCGACTTCTGGCGGGACCGGTGGCTCTACATCCTCACCTCGGCCGCGTTGTTCCTGCTCGCCGCGCTGTTCATCGGCGTGGGCGTGCGACAGCGCCGCAGGCACCGGGGCGGGGTGCCCGCGCAGCGCGCCGCGGCGGGAGCCGCCGGACGTACCCGGAGCATCCGGTGACCGCCGACGTGGCCGCACGGCCGCGGTGGCGCCTGGCGCGCGCGGCGGTCCTGCTCGCGGTCTTCGTCTGCGCGGCCTGCGGCCTGGTGTACGAGCTGGCGCTGGTCGCGCTCGGCAGCTACCTGATCGGCGACACGGTCGGCCAGGCGTCGATCGTGCTCGGCGTGATGGTCTTCGCGATGGGCGTCGGCGCGCTGGTGGCGAAGCCGTTGCAGTCCCGGGCGGTGGTCTCGTTCGCGGTGATCGAGCTGACCCTGGCGCTGCTCGGCGGCCTGTCCGTGCTCGGTCTTTACGCCGCGTTCGCCTGGCTCGACCTGTACGGCCCGGCGCTCGTCGGCACCGCGTTCGTGCTCGGTCTGCTGATCGGCGCGGAGATCCCGCTGCTCATGGTGATGCTGCAACGCATCCGGGAGCAGTCCGCGGGCAGCGCGGTGGCCGACCTGTTCGCCGCCGACTACGTGGGCGCGCTGCTCGGCGGGCTGGCCTTCCCGTTCCTGCTGATCCCGGTCTTCGGCCAGCTCAAGGGCGCGCTCGTGGTGGGCGCGGTGAACGCCGTCGCCGGGGTGGTGCTCGTCTTCACCGTGTTCCGCGCCGACCTCAGCCGGCGGGCGCGGGCCGCGCTGGGCGCGGCCACCGTCGCGGTCGGCCTGCTCCTCGGGTACGCGTGGGTGACCGCCCACGACTTCGAGGTGACCACCCGCCAGCAGCTCTACCGCGACCCGGTGGTGCACGCCGAGCGCAGCCGCTACCAGGAGATCGTGCTGACCCGCTCGGTGCGCGAGCCCGGCCACTCCGCCACCGACCTGCGGCTGTTCCTCAACGGCGACCTCCAGTTCAGCTCGATCGACGAGTACCGCTACCACGAGGCGCTCGTGCACCCGGCGATGCACGGGCCGCACGGCGACGTGCTGGTGCTCGGCGCCGGGGACGGGCTGGCCGCGCGGGAGATCCTCAAATACCCGGACGTGCGTTCGGTGACGCTCGTCGACCTCGACCCGGCAGTGGTCGAGCTGGCCCGCCGCGAGCCGCAACTGCGCGAGCTGAACGGCGGCTCGCTCACCGACCCCCGGGTACGGGTGCTCAACCTGGACGCGTTCGCCTGGCTGCGTACCGCCACGGACCGCTTCGACGTGGTGATCGCCGACCTGCCCGACCCGGACGAGACGGCTACCGCGAAGCTCTACACGATCGAGTTCTACACGCTGATCCGGCCGGTGCTGGCCCCCGGCGGGCGGCTCGTGGTGCAGTCCGGGTCCCCCTACTTCGCGCCCCGGTCGTACTGGTCGATCGAGCGGTCGATCCGCGAGGCCGGTTTCGCCACCGTGCCGTACCACGTCGACGTGCCGAGCTTCGGCGACTGGGGGTTCGTGCTCGCCGCGCCGGGTGACGTCGCGCCGGAGCTGGCGCTGCCGGACGATCCGCCGCCGCTGCGCTTCCTCACCCCGGCGGTGCTGGCCGCCGCCGCCACGTTCCCCGCCGACCGGGCCCGGCTGGACATGCCGGCCAACACCTTGTTGCGGCCCAGGGTGCTGGACTACGCCCGCGAGGAGTGGCGCGGCTACTAGGTTTCGGAACATGCCACCCGAATCGCCGCGCTACCGGCCGGGGATCGGCTGGCTGGTCCGCCGGCTGCCGACCCGGGCGATCCAGGCGGCGTCCTACCTCCAGGCGTTCGTGCTCTCCGGCGTGGTCACCGTGCTGGCCGTACGCGCGTACCTGAAGGCCACCGACTATCCGCAGCTCGGCGGCGGCGGGCTGCACATCGCGCACGTGCTCTGGGGCGGCCTGCTGCTCGCCGTGGGCCTGGGCATCCCGCTGGTCTTCCTCGGCGGCGGCGCCCGTACCGGCGGGGCGGTCGTCGGCGGCATCGGGTTCGGGCTGTTCATCGACGAGGTGGGCAAGTTCGTCACCACCGGCACGGACTACTTCTACGCCCCCGCCGCCGCCATCATCTACGTCGCGTTCGCGCTGCTGGTCCTGCTCACCCAGGCGGTACGCGGGCGGACCGGCCGATCCCGGCTGACGCCCGCCGAGCGCACCGCCAACGCGCTGGACGTGGTGCTCAGCGGCCTGCCCGCCGGGCTGACCGACAGGCGGCGGATCGCCGTGCTGCGCCTCGTGCAGGGCACCGGACCGGCCACCGAGACGGCGATGGCGCACCTGCTGGACGCCGTACCCCGTCGGGAACCGCCGCCGGTGCGGATCTGGCAGCGGGCGGCGGACCGGGCCCGGCGTCTCGCCGCCTGGGCGGCCGGGCGCCGCTGGCTGGTCTGGCCGGTGGTGGTCTACCTGGTGGTGGAGCCGGTGCTCACGGTTGTCGCGGTGGTCCTGGACGGCGTCACCGGGCACCTGGACCAGGAGCGGGAATGGGGCGCGGTGCTCGGCGTCAGCGCCACCGCGCTCGTCACCGCCGTGCTCGGCCTCTGGGCCGCCTGGCTGCTGCGCCGGAACCGGGCCGAGGCGTTCCGGCTG
The DNA here is from genome assembly GCF_051853095.1 of Micromonospora sp. LA-10. NCBI lineage: Bacteria > Bacillati > Actinomycetota > Actinomycetes > Micromonosporales > Micromonosporaceae > Micromonospora > Micromonospora sp. LA-10. Next base: position 3,502,090 of record NZ_CP195710.1, on the reverse strand, counting down.
TTCAAGCTGGCGCTCCTGGTCGACCTGCTGTTCGGGCAGGTCTTCAACTTCACCGTCAACCAGTTCGGCGCGGTCTCCGCGGTCGCGCTCGACCTGGCGCTGCTCGGCGTGGTCACCGCCGAGCACCGCCGGCTGCGCCGCGCCGCGGAGCGGTGAGCCGTTCCGGCGTGCTGACCTGGTGCGAGATCGCTACGGTGGTCACCTGATCCAGGAAGGGAGAATCATGGCCGATGCTCCGGGCACCGCGCCCCGCGTGCGTCCCAGTGTGGTGACGCTTTCCAGTTGGCTGCTCATTCTCGTCGCCGTGATCCAGGTGGTGAACCTGATCGTGGCGCTGTCCGTCGTGGGCACCGTCCGCGACGTCCTCACCGACGCGTACGCGGGCACCTCGGCCGAGGGCGCCGCCGACATCGCGTACGTGTTCAGCCTCGCCACGGCGATCCTGTCGCTGCTGTTCGCGGCCGGGCTCGTCGTGCTCGCGCTGCTGAACAACCGGGGCAAGAACGCCTCCCGGATCACCACCTGGGTGCTGGGCGGCATCCTGTTCTGCTGCACCGGTGGCGGGCTGCTCACCGGCCTCACCGGTGGCATGACGGGCGGCACCGCCACGGGTGACATGCCCAGTCCGGAGGAGATCCAGCGCCGGATGGACGACGCTCTGCCGTCCTGGTACACCCCGGTCAACCTGCTGCTTGGCCTGGTGACGCTGCTCGCCCTGCTGGCCGCGCTGATCCTGCTGGCGCTGCCGAAGGCGAACGAGTTCTTCCGCAAGCCCAAGGCCGGCTGGGAGCCGCCGGTTCCGGGCGGCGCGTACCCGGCAGCCCCGGGGCACGCGGGTGACCCGTCGTACCCGTCGTACCCGGGCCCGACCGGCGACCCGGGGTACCCGCCGGCTCCCGGCACCCCGCCGCCGTCCACGCCGGGCGGTCAGCCGCCGTCGGCCGGTCAGCCGCCGGCCGGGCCGGGCAGTCAGCCGGGCGAGCGCCGCGACCCGGAGCCGCCGCCCGGAAGTTGACGTCCGGATAGCGGCGACGCCGACGATCCCTCCGAGTAGGTTGCAACCCGACGCCTACCGGAGGGATCAGTCGTGTCGTACCCCGATCGGGCCGCACCCCGGCGGCCGGGCACGGTCCTCGCCGCGGTGGCGGTGCTGCTGGCGATGGCGGTCGGCGCCGTGGCGTACGCGGTGGCCAACCTCGCCGTCACCGGTGGCACGGTGGAGCGGTTCCGGACCGCCGCGGCGGACGAGACCGGCGCGAGCGGCGGCGACGTCGACCAGGTGGTCGGCCTGCTGCGCGCCTCGACCTACCTCGCCGCCGTGTTCGGCGTGCTGGCCGCGCTGCTGCTCGTCGGGCTGGCGCTGGGCCTGCTCGCCGGCCGGCCCGGCGCCCGCGTGGGCACGTGGATCGTCGCCGGCGCCGGCCTGCTCTGCGGCTGTTGCGGGCTGGCGTTGCTGGTCGGCCAGCGGGCCGTCCCGCTGCAACTCGGCCCCGAGGACCGGATCACCGCCGACCTGCTGGGGCTCGTCGGTGACGCGTACCCGGCGTGGTGGATCCCGGTGAACGCGGCGGTGTCGGTGGCGCAGATCCTGGGGTACCTGGTGGTCGCCGCGCTGCTCACGTTGCCGTCGGCCGGCGCGTTCCTGCGTCGCGGCACCGGACCGGCGCGGCCGTCCGGCTACGGCGCCACCGTGTCCGGCGCGCCCGCCTCCGGGCCGACGCCCTGGGGACCGCCGCCCGGCCTGCACCAGCCGTCCGCTCCGCCTGCGCCGTCCGTGCCTCCGTCGTCCGCCCCGCCCGCGTCCGCTCCGCCTGTGCCTCCGGCGTCCGCCCCGCCCGCGTCGCCGTGGGCCGCGCCGCCGGCGACCTCGCCGCCCCCGTCCGCTCCGCCCGCGTCGCCGGGCGGGTTCCCGCCGCCTCCCGAGGACCGCCCATGACCGGTGACACCCATCCCTCCCGGCGCCGCGCCCTGGTGACCGGCGCCAGCCTCGGCATCGGCGAGGCGTTCGCTCGGCGGCTCGCCGCCGACGGCTGGGACCTCGTCATGGTGGCCCGGGACGCCGCCCGGCTCGACGCGCTCGCCACCGAGCTGACCGGTCGGCACGGCGGCGACGCGGAGACGATCGCGGCCGATCTGTCCACCGAGGACGGTTGCGCGACGGTTGAACGCCGGCTCGCCGACGGCCCGCCGGTCGACCTGCTGGTGAACAACGCGGGGATAAGCCTGAACACCTCGTTCGTCCGCTCGCCGGTGGCCGACGAGGCGCGGCTGGTCCGGCTCAACGTGCTCGCGGTGCTGCGCCTGACCCACGCCGCGCTCGGTCCGATGATCGAACGAGGCGACGGGGCAGTGATAAATGTCTCTTCCGTTGCGGGCTTCGGTGTCCCCATGCCGGGATCCACGTACTCGGCCAGCAAGGCGTGGGTGACGAATTTCAGTGAGTCGATCGGCCAGTCCGTCGCGCCGCTCGGCGTACGGGTGATGGCGCTCTGCCCCGGCTACACCCGCACCGGCAACCACGAGCGGGCCGGCATCGACATGTCGCGCCTGCCCGCCTGGGCCTGGCTGCGCGCCGACGATGTGGTCGCCGAAGGGCTCCGTGACCTGCATAAAGGCAAGTTCGTGAGTGTCCCGGACTGGAAGTACAAGGTCGCGGTGGCCGGGTTGCGGTACGCGCCGAAGCGCCTGCTGCGGGGCTTCCGCCGGGACACCCGGGGCGCGGTCGACCGGCGGCGCGGCTGAGCGGTGTGGCGCCGGATCGGCGGCCGGCCCGGATGGACGGTCGCACAGCGTAGCCAATCATCGCCACCCATCGGTCGCCCACTGGGTTGACCAGGGCGGACCCCAAGCACGGCGCTCAGACTTGCGAAGTACTCTCTGGGCCATGGGCGACCGCGACGACCTGCGCAAATTCATCAGTGACCTGGCTGTGGTCCACGGCCAGGTCGTGCTCTCGTCGGGTCGCGAGGCGGACTGGTACGTGGATCTGCGCCGGGTCACGCTCCATCACGAAGCGGCTCCGTTGATCGGTCGGGTCATGCTCGACCTGACCGCCGACTGGGCGTACGACGCGGTCGGTGGGCTGACCCTGGGCGCCGATCCGGTGGCCGCCGCCATGTTGCACGCCTCGGCCGGCACCGACGGCGCGGTGGACGCGTTCGTGGTCCGCAAGGAGGGCAAGGCGCACGGCCTCCAGCGCCGGATCGAAGGTCCGGACGTGGCCGGTCGCCGGGTCCTGGCGGTCGAGGACACCTCCACCACTGGCGGAAGTGTGTTGACGGCGGTCGAGGCATTACGTGAGGCGGGGGCCGAAGTGGTGGGTGTGGCGGTTATTGTTGATCGAGGCGCCGGCGACGCGGTGCGAGCCGCCGGATTGCCCTATCGGGCGGCCTATACGTTGGCTGACCTCGGCCTTGTGGCGTAAAAGTCTGCCGATTCGGATCTGCTGATATGCAGGCGGATCGATGCTGCTGGTGGAAGGATGGAATACGTGGGAACTGCGTTGGCTGAAATGACCATGCCTCAGATCTCGCCGCTTGCCGGCGAGCCGATCGAACGCGCCGACGCCGAGCGGCTCGCGGGGGTCCTCAAGGCCCTCGCGGACCCCGCACGGCTGCGGCTGCTCAGCCTGATCCAGTCGGCTCCCGAGGGGGAGGCGTGCGTGTGTGACCTCACCGCGCCGCTCGGCCTCTCGCAGCCGACGGTCAGCCACCACCTGCGAATCCTCACCGAGGCCGGCTTGCTGGAGCGGGAGAAGCGCGGGGTCTGGGCGTACTACCGGCTGGTGCCGTCCGCGATCGCCACGATCGCGGATCTGCTCACCCCGCCGCGGAAGCGGGCCACCAAGAAGGCTCGCTGAAACCTTCGGGCCGACCCGACGAGGGTCGTCCCGGCCGGGTGCCCGGTGGCGTGCGAGGGGTGGCGCCATCAGCGCACGATGACGGCTGTGGCCGTTCGTGTGACCCGGTTCGATGAGTCATGCCGAAAGCCGGTCCTCGCCCGAGGGCCGGCTTTCGGTGTCTCCGAACGCGTTCAGCGGCGGTGCTGCCCGCCGTCTCCGTGGCCGGGCCGGTGCTCCTGGATGCCTTCGCGAGCCGCCTCCACTGTGCCGGCCACGGTCGCCGCGGTGATCACCGCGACTGCCTCGCCGCGCTTGCGCGCGCGCCGGTCCCGCAGGAACTCGAAGAAGATCGGCAGCACCGAGATCACGATGATCAACGCGACCACCGGCAGGATGTACCTGTCGATCTTGTCGCCGATGGCGTCGTAGATCTGCCGGGCCAGCAGGTAGCCGATCAGCAGGATGCCGTCCACCCAGAGGACCGCGCCCACCACGTTCCACACGAAGAACTGGCGGGCCGGCATGCCGAGCACCCCGGCCACCGGGTTGAGGAACGTCCGCACGATCGGGATGAACCGGGCCAGCACCACAGCCTTCGCCGGCCCGAACCGCTGGAAGTAGTACTCCGCCTTCTCCACGTACTCCCGCTTGAACAGGCGGGAGTTGGGCTTCTCGAACATGCGGCGGCCGTACCGGGCGCCGAGCCAGTGCCCGAGCTGCGCGCCGACGATCGCGCAGAGCGGCCCGCCGATCATCAGACCGGCCAGGGACAGGCGGGTGCCGTCGCCGAAGATGGCGTCGGCCACCGGGGAGGCGGCCACCCCGGCCAGGAACAGCAGCGAGTCGCCCGGGAAGAAGAAGCCGACCAGGAGCCCGGTCTCGGCGAAGAGAATGACCCAGACGCCGATCATGCCGAAGGTGTGGATGAGGTCCTTCGGATCGAGCGGGTTCAGAGCCACGCTCTCGGAGAACATCCGTGTCTTCCCTGCTGTGTCCACGGCCACACAGGGTACCCCGGCCCGGTCCGGCATTTCGGCCGGACCGGGCGTCCTCGTCAGAGGCGGGGATCGACGGGCTCGGACTCGCAGGCGAGGATCGCGAACACCAGCTCGTGGCGACGCCAGAGCGGCGCGTCCTCGGCCAGCGCGTCCAGCGCGGCCAGGCCCAGGCCGTGTTCGCGCAGCGCGAGCCCGCGCTTGCGGCCCAGCGAGCGCCGGCGCAGCGCGGCGAGCTGACCCGCCCCGGTGTAGCCGGGACCGTAGATGATCCGCAGGTACTCGCGGCCCCGGCACTTGATCCCCGGCTGCAGCAGCGAGCCCTTCGGGCCACGGGCGGCCAGGCCCGCGTACGGCTTCACCACCATGCCCTCGCCGCCGGCCGCGGTGAGCGCCAGCCACCACTGCGTCGCGTCCGCCACCGCCGCCTCGTCGGCCAGCTCCACCACCCGCCGACGGGTCGGCGTGAAGAACTCCGGGTCGGCGGCGCACAGCCGGTCGGCCAGCGCCAGGTGCCAGCCGTGGTCGCGGTCGGCGTAGCTCACCCCGGCCCCGGCCAGCACCGCGAACGGCGCCAGCGTCACCCCGCGCAGCCCGTCGGTCGGCCGGACGTACGCCCGGTAGGCCGCCGAGTAGGCGGTGACCTCGGCGGCCCGGTCGGCCATCCGGGCGTGCAGCCCGTCCACCGGCAGCCCGCGCCCGGCGGCGGTGTCCAGCGCGGCGAGCACCGCCGGCAGCGCCGCCCGCCCGGCCGCGCCGACCCCGGCGTACTGCTCGCGGATCAGCCCGCCCGCCTTCGCGGACCAGGGCAGCAGCTCGGCGTCGAGCAGCAGCCAGTCGGTGCCCAGCTCGGCCCAGAGACCGGCGGCGGTGACCGCGGCGCGCACCCGCGCCAGCAGTTCGCCGTCGAGCGGCGGGCCGAAGAACGGCCTACCGGTACGGGTGTGCACCACCCCGCCGTCGAACCGGCCCGGCTCCCGCTCCACGAGCACCACCGCCCGCGAGCCCATGTGCTTCTCCTCGCAGACCACCCGGTCGACACCGGCCGCCCGGTAGTCGGCGAACGCCTCAGCCGGGTGCTCCAGGAACCCGTCGACCGTCGACGTGGAGCAGGGCGCCATGGTCGGCGGCAGCCACACCAGCCGACCCGGGTCGACAGCGAACCGGCTCATCACCTCCAGCGCGGCGGCGGCGTTCTCGGCCGGCACTGTGAGCGACCCGTACTGGTGGGTGACGTGGCGTCGCCCGGTCACGTCGGCCAGGTCCAGCACGGTGTCCGGCCGCGCCGGCGCGACCGGGACCAGCGGCCGGGCCGGGGCGTACCACTCCTTCACCGCCGGGACGGCGACCAGCTCCTTCTCCGGGTAGCGCAGCGCGGTCAGCTTCCCGCCGAACACGCAACCGGTGTCCAGGCAGATGGTGTTGTTCACCCACTCCGGCTCGGGAGTCGGCGTGTGCCCGTACACGACCATGGCCGAGCCCCGGTAGTCCCGCGCCCACGGGTAGCGCACCGGCAGGCCGTACTCGTCGGTCTCGCCGGTGGTCTCGCCGTAGAGCGCGAACGACCGCACCCGGCCGGACGCCCGCCCGTGGTACGCCTCCTTCAGCCCGGCGTGCGCCACCACCAGCCGGCCGCCGTCGAGCACGAAGTGGCTGACCAGACCGTCGATGAACGTCTCCACCCCGGCGACGAACTCCGGCGACTCCGCGGCGAGCTGCTCCATCGTCTCGGCCAGGCCGTGGGTCAGCCGTACGTCCCGGCCGCGCAGCTTGCGCAGCAGCTTCTGCTCGTGGTTACCAGGCACGCAGATCGCGTGGCCGGCCGCCACCATGCCCATCACCAGGCGGAGCACGCCGGGCGAGTCCGGGCCGCGGTCCACCAGGTCACCGACGAACACCGCGGTACGCCCCGACGGGTGCGCCGCGTCCACCGGGCGGCCCGCGTCGTCGCGGCGCAGCACGTAGCCGAGCCGGGACAGCAGCGCCTCCAGCTCGGTACGGCAGCCGTGCACGTCGCCGACCACGTCGAACGGCCCGGTCAGCTCGCGCCGGTCGTTGAACAGCTTCTCGTAGCGGATCTCCGCCGCGTCGATCTCGTCCACGCCGCGCAGCACGTGCACCTTGCGGAAGCCCTCGCGGGCCAGCCGCCCGTACGACTGCCGCAGGTCGCGGCGCATCCGGTTGAGCACCTGCCGGCCGTGCGTGCGGTCGGCGCGCGCCTCGGTACGCTCCCAGGCCACCGCCTCCGGCACGTCCAGCACGATCGCCACCGGCAGCACGTCGTGCTCCCGGGCCACCCGGATCAGCCCGGCGCGGGCGTGCGGCTGGAGGTTCGTCGCGTCGACCACTGTGAGCAGTCCCCGCCGCAGCCGGATGGCGGCGACGTGGTGCAGCGCGTCGAACGCGTCGGCGGACGCCGACTGGTCGTTCTCGTCGTCGGCGACCAGCCCTCGGAACGTGTCCGAGGAGAGCACCTGGCTGGGCGCGAAGTGCCGCCGGGCGAACGTCGACTTGCCGGAGCCGGAGACGCCGACGAGCGCCACCAGTGCCAGCTCGGGGATGTCCAGGACGGTCATCGGTTCGTCGCCTCCTTCCGGTCGTTGCTGCCGTTGCTGTCGTTGTTGCCGCGCCGGCCGTCGCGGTCGGCGCGGGTGAGCACCGCCATCTGGGTCGGCGCGCCCACCTCCGGGTCGTCGTCGCCGACGCCGCCGAGCACCGCCGTGTAGCCGTGCGCCGCCGCCACCCGGTCCACCCAGGCCGCGAACTCGGCGCGGGTCCACTCGAACCGGTGGTCCGCGTGCCGGAACCGGCCCGGCCCGAGCCCCTCGTAGCGGACGTTGTACTCGACGTTCGGGGTGGTCACCACCACCGTGGCCGGCCGGGAGTGACCGAACACCGCGTCCTCCAACGCCGGCAGGCGCGGCGGGTCGAGGTGCTCCACGACCTCCATCAGCACCGCCGCGTCGTACCCCCGGAGCCGGTCGTCGCGGTACGTCAGCGCCGACTGCCACAGCCGGATCCGGTCCCGCTGCCGCTCCGGCAGCCGGTCCAGGCGCAGCCGCCGGGCCGCCATTTCGAGCGACCGGTCGGACACGTCGACGCCCACCACCTCGGTGAACCGCCGCTCGGCGACGAGCGCGGTGAGCAGGGCGCCGCCACCGCAGCCCAGGTCCAGCACCCGGCTCGCGCCGCTGTCCCGCAGCGCGGTGAGCACCGCCTCGCGCCGCCGTACCGCCAGCGACGCCCGGCGCGCGCCCTCCGCCGTCCCGGCCCCACCGCCCGACGACTCGGCCGGGTCGCCGATCGACGGGTCGATGCTGTCGTCGGCGGGCGGCTCGTCGGTCAGGCGCAGCTCGGTCAGGCGGGCCATCGCCACGCCCGCGAGCGCCCGGCGGTGCGCCAGGTAGCGCCGCGTGATCAGGGCCCGCTCCGGATGACCGGCCAGCCAGCCGGCGCCCGCGCGCAGCAGCTTGTCCACCTCGTCCGGCGCCACCCAGTAGTGCTTCGCGTCGTCCAGCACCGGCAGCAGCACGTACAGGTGGTTGAGGGCGTCGGCGAGCCGCAGCGTGCCGGTCAGCGTCAGGTCGACGTAGCGGCTGTCGCCCCACTCCGGGTACGTCTCGTCGAGCGGGATCGGGGTGGCCGTCACGGTCCAGCCCAGCGGGGCGAAGATCCGTACCGCCAGCTCGGCACCGCCCCGGCAGCGCAGCACCGGCACCCGTACGGTCAGCGGGATCGCGGTGGCGGCCAGCTCGGGACGGTCACGCGACTCGCCCCGCAGGGCGGAGCGGAACACCTTCGACAGCGCCGACGAGAGCAGGCTGGAGGCGGCGTACGGGCGGTCGTTGACGTACTGCCCGAGCGCGAAGCCCTCCGGCGCGCGGTTCCGGCGGCCCCCGCCCAGCTTGAGCGGATCGACCTCGACCAGCAGCGCCGCCGTGCAACGCGCCTCGTCCGCCTCCGGGTAGAACACATGCGCGGCGCCGGCGGGCAGATCGAAGGTCTGCACGCGGTCCGGATGCTTCACCAGGAGGTGGCCGAGGTCGGTTGCGGGGCGGTGGGTCGTGGTGAGGGTCAGCAGCACTTGTCGATGATCTCTTGGGTTTGTGTTTTCTGTCGTGGGGGTTTCCGGGGGAGCCCGACCCGCTCCGGGCGGTCAGGCTTGATCCCTGCGCGGGTCGGGCTCCCCCGGAAACCTGACGTGGTCCCGTCGCGTCGACCTGTGCTGCCTGGTGGTTCGGTTTCTATGCGGCGGTGCCCCGCCGACCGGTGGTCGGCGGGGCACCTCTGTGCTTCGGGTCAGGCTACGAAGCGGGTCTTGCGGCGGCGGGTCAGCACGTAGCCGCCCGCGCCGGCGGCGAGCAGCAGCGCGCCGATGCCGGCGATCAGGGCGGTGGAGGAACCGGTGATCGGCAGCGTGCCGCCGTCACCGCCGCCCTGGCCACCGTCGCCGCCACCCGGCGCCGCGTTGACGACGACCTTGGCGGTGTCGTTGGCCGGCTTCAGGTCACGGTAGAAGCCACCGTCGCACTCGCACGGCACGTTGATCTTCACGAGGCCGGTGTCGTTGGCGATCACCTTGTCGATCTTCAGGCCGAAGTCCAGCTTCACGGTGTCCCCGGCCTTCAGGAACGAGTCGAAGTAGCAGCGGTAGTGACGCGCGCCCGGCTTGCCCGGCTCACCCCACTCGTCGCCCTTCACCGGGAAGCAGTTCTCCGGAACGGCAGTCGTGGTGGTGCCCTTCGGCACGTCGAAGGTCAGGTACGTGACCGAGCTGCCGGAGCGGCTGTAGTCCAGCGTGGCCGGACCGTTGTTGCGCAGCCCCACCGTCGCCTTGACGGTCGCGCCCGCCTTCCCGGTGACCGACGCGCCGAGCGCCTCCAGGTCGGTGCTGTTGTTGCCGGTGACCTTCACCTGCAGGTACGTGGCGTTGTTCTCCGGCCGCGGGTCGGCCTGGAAACCCCGCGCGGCGGCCCGGCCGGCGGCCTCGGCCAGCGTCAGCTTGCCGTCGGTGCCCGGCTTGCCGACGGTCACGTCGTAGTTGCCGAGGTAGTTCTCGAAGTCGTCGAGCTCGTCCGGGGTCATCCAGATGATCTCGCCGTACCGGGAGCCCGGCGCCAGGGTGTCCGCACCGAGCGCGTACGGCAGCGTCGCCCCGAACGTGCTGCCGCCGGGGAGCTCCTCGTCGAACCGGCAGGTGCGCAGCTCGTCGCCGACGTACGTGCAGTTGCTGTAGTGCTTGGTGGAGTTCATGCCGTAGTCGTTGTAGAAGATGACGGCGGCGCCCTTGGCGGTGGTCTCGCCGACGTTCGTCACCTTCAGCGGCGCGGTGAAGCTCTTGCCCGGGGCGGCCGAAACAGTGGTCTCCGGGCCGGCGGCCAGGTCGACGCCCTCACCGACGCGCACCTTGGCCTCGTGCGACACGCCGTCGAAGCCGTTCGCCGACAGCGTCACCTTGAGCGTGCCGGCGTCGCCGTCCTGAGCCTTGCCGGTGGGCTTGATCTGCACCGGGAAGACGCCGGCGAGGCCCCACTCGTCGACCTCCACCTCCCACGGCAGCATGCACACGAGCACGTTCGCGGAGGGCGAGGTGCAGTCCGCTCCGGTGTTCTCCTCCTCGCCGACGGTCACCTTGCCGGCGAGGCCGGTGAGCTCGTAGCGGACGGTGAGGTCGTGCAGCACGACCGGGGCCGAACTGCGGATGATGCTGTAGTCGATCTTGCCGTCCGAGTCGGCGGCGATCGTCGTGTCGCTGAAGTAGACGCCGAGCTTGACCTTGGAGTCCGCCGCGAAGCCGGGTGTGGCGGAGGCGGCGACGAACGCGCCTGCGACGCCCAACCCGGCGAGCAGCCGCCGGCTGGAGTTGCTGAGCATGTGGAGGGTCCTCCCGTGGGGGTGATCAGGTGGAGCCCACGGAGCTTAAAGATTCCTTAAAGGATCGCGTTGTCCCACATCATGAATATTGACCGAACGGATGATCGGCGCCACCGCAATGTTCCAGCTGCCCGGGACCGTCCATCAATGGGACACCGGGAGGTGCAGTGACGTACGAGGAGTTCGCCGACGCGCGGTTGGGCGCCCTGCTGCGGTACGCGGTCATGCTGACCGGAGACCCGCACCAGGCCCAGGACCTGGTGCAGGACACCATGGTCCGGGTCCAGCTCAACTGGCGGCGGGTGGCTCGCAGCGACGCCCCGGAGCGGTACGTGCGCCGCATGCTCACCAACCAGTTCATCGACTGGCGGCGCGGCTCCTGGGCGCGGCGCGTGCTGCTGCGCGGCGAGGTCGACGACTCGGTGCCCGCCACGGCCGACCACGCCCAGTCCGCTGTGGACCGCGACCAGGTCCGGTCCTGGCTGTCCCGGTTGCCCCGGCGGCAGCGCGCCGCCCTGGTGCTGCGCTACTACGAGGACCTGCCGGACGGGGAGATAGCCGAAATCCTCGGCTGCGCCGTGGGCACCGTCCGGTCCAGCATCTCGCGTGCGCTGGCCACCCTCCGAGCCGAAGTCGTGGAGGTCTGCTGATGATCGAGGACGAGCTGCGGGCCACCTTCGCCCGCCTTGAGGAGTTGACCCCGCCCTCCGGGCCGGTCCGGGCCGCCGTCGACCGGGCCGTGGTCCGGCGCCGTACGCGCCGTCGGCGCGTACGCCTGGCCGGCACGGCGCTGGCGGTCACCGCCGTCGCGCTCGCCGGCTTCACGGCCTTGGCGCCCCGGCCACCGGCGCCGCCGACGGCGCTTCCGGCCGCCACGCCGGAGCCCGCGCCCAGCGGAGCGCTGAACGTGCTGCTGCTCGGCGTCGACCAGGTCGCCGGCAGCCGCCGTGCCGACTCGATCCTGCTGGTGCACGTGCCGGCCGACCGGAGCCGGCTCTACCTGGTGTCGCTCCCGCGCGACCTGCTGGTGCCGATGCCGTCGAACGGAGGGAAGGAAAAACTCAACGCGACCTTCTCCCGCGCCGCCGGCTCGGGCACCGACCTGGCCGCCGGCTTCCGGGCGACCCGCCAGGCGGTCGACCGGCTGACCGGGGTACGCGTCGACGCCGGCGCGGTGCTCACCTATTCAGGAACACGGGAGCTGACCGACGCGGTCGGCGGCGTACCGGTCTGCCTGCCAGAGCCGGTGCGCTCGGTGCACACCGAGCGGCGTTTCCCGGCCGGATGCCAGCGACTCGACGGCGCGGCGGCGGTGGACCTGCTGCGGCAGCGGTACGGCCTGCGCGACGGCGGACTGGACCGCGACCGCAACGCGGTGCGCTACGCCGCCGGCCTGCTCCGCCAGATGCGCGAGCGGGGAACGATGACCGATCCGGCGCAACTCGGCCGCCTGCTCGTACGGATCGGCCCGGCCGTCACGATCGACGCCGGTGAGCTGTCGTTGCCGGCGCTGGTGGGCGCGACCGGCCGGGCCGGCGCCGCCGAACCGGTCGCGCTCGCTCTCCCGGTGCGCGACGAGTGGACCGGCCGTGGGTTCGAGCCGGACCCGGCGCTCGCGCCGGGATTCCTGGACGCGTTGCGCGCGGATCGGCTGGCGCAGTGGGCCGCCGCCCACCCCCGCCAGGTCACCGCCCTGCGGTGACCTGGCGTCAGGATCAGCGGTAGTCGTCCTCGTCGGCGGTGACGACGCGGGCCTGCTCCATGGCGTCCCAGTCGTCGACCTCCATGCCGCGGTGCGGCTCGCCGTCGGTGTCGTCGGTCACCGTGGTGGCCTGCTCGACCGCGTCGGCCGGCTCGGCCTCCAGATCCCGCTCCTCCGGGGCGAGGTGGTCACCGGGCGCGAAGTCCTCGTCGGGCTGCCCCATCGTCCCTCCCTGATCTCCGTGCGGGCATCGTCCCCACCACCGTACGGGCTGGTCCGGGCCGCCGCCCGGTGGCGGGCGGAACGCGGAGTCGGCGATTGTCCCGCTCCCGCCGCGCGGCCGGTGCCAGGATGGTTGCCATGGGCTTTCTGATCCGACTGGCGATCACCGCGGTCGCGTTGTGGATCGCGACGCTGATCGTGCCCGGGGTGGACGTGAGCGGCCGTAACACCGGCAACAACGTGCTCACCCTGATCGTGGTGGCGCTGGTCTTCGGTGTGGTCAACGCGGTGCTCAAGCCGCTCATCAAGGTGTTCGGCTGCGTGTTCTACCTGCTCACACTCGGCCTGTTCGCGCTCGTGGTGAACGCCCTGCTGTTCCTGCTGACCGACTGGATCGCCGGGGTGCTGAAGCTGCCCTTCCACGTGGACGGCTTCTGGGCCGCCTTCTGGGGCGCCATCGTGGTCGCGGTGGTGAGCTGGCTGATCAGCGTCGTCGTGCCGGACCGGCTGGAGAATCGGTGAGCGGCGTCCGGGCCGGTTGTGCCCCGCTCGCGCTCCTACGGGATACTGCCCGCGGTGGACAGCGCGGTCCGGCGCACCCGTGGACGTCAGCGGCCGGAACGGTCGCCTCCATGGAAGACAGCGGCCTGCACGGCCGAGAGCGGTAAGTAAGGAGCGTTCGACATGCCCATCGCTTCCCCTGAGGCTTACGCGGAGATGCTGGACCGGGCCAAGGCCGGCCGGTACGCGTACCCCGCGATCAACGTGACCTCCTCGCAGACGCTGAACGCGGCGCTCAAGGGCTTCGCCGACGCGGAGAGCGACGGCATCATCCAGGTCTCCACAGGCGGCGCGGAGTACCTGTCCGGCCCGTCCGTGAAGGACATGGTGACCGGCGCGGTGGCGTTCGCCGCGTACGCGCACGAGGTCGCCAAGAAGTACCCGGTGAACATCGCGCTGCACACCGACCACTGCCCGAAGGACAAGCTGGACAAGTTCGTCCGGCCGCTGATGGCCATCTCCCAGGAGCGCGTCAAGGCCGGCCAGGAGCCGCTGTTCCAGTCGCACATGTGGGACGGCTCGGCCGTGCCGGTGGCGGAGAACCTGGAGATCGCCGAGCAGCTGCTCGCTGAGGCCGCCAAGGGCAAGATCGTCCTGGAGATCGAGGTCGGCGTCGTCGGCGGCGAGGAGGACGGCGTCGAGAACGCCATCAACGACAAGCTCTACACCACCGTCGACGACGGCCTGGCCATGGTCGACGCGCTCGGCCTGGGCGAGAAGGGCCGCTACATGGCGGCGCTGACCTTCGGCAACGTGCACGGCGTCTACAAGCCGGGCAACGTCAAGCTGCGCCCCGAGGTGCTCAAGCAGATCCAGGACGCGGTCGGCGCCAAGTACGGCAAGGACAAGCCGCTCAGCCTGGTTTTCCACGGCGGCTCCGGCTCGCTGCTCTCGGAGATCCGGGAGGCGCTGGACTACGGCGTGGTGAAGATGAACATCGACACCGACACCCAGTACACGTTCACCCGCCCGGTCGCGGACCACATGTTCCGCAACTACGACGGCGTGCTGAAGGTCGACGGCGAGGTCGGCAACAAGAAGCTGTACGACCCGCGCGTCTGGGGCAAGGCCGCCGAGGCCGGCATGGCCGCCCGTGTGGTCGAGGCCTGCGAGCACCTGCGCTCCACCGGCACCACCATGAAGTGACCCTTCGCGTGTAAGGAAGGGCCCCTTGTTAACCGCTGTGGTTAACAAGGGGCCCTTCCTCTACCGGAGGCGTTAAAAGGGGGCCCTTCCTTTCACCGCACCAGGAGGGTGACTGCCTCGCGGGCGTCGTCGGTCAGGTGGATCGTGTGCGACAGGTCGCCGAACGGGGACGCGGCGAACAGCGGCCGCAGCAGCGACTCCACCGGCAACTCCGTGGTCCAGTACGTGCGGTCCAGGAAGACGTACGCCCCGCTCGCCCCGTCCGTGCCGTAGAACGTCTTCGTGGCCGCCTGGAACACCTCCTGCACGGTGCCGGCCCGGCCGGGCGCGAACACGATGCCGCCCCGGGCCAGCCGCAGGATCGTGTCCTCCCGGATGGCGTTGGAGAAGTACTTGGCGATCCGCCCCGCGAACAGGTTCGCCGGCTCGTGGCCGTACAGCCAGGTGGGGATGGCCAGCCCGCCGGAACGGGCCCACTCGGTGCCGGGGGCCGACGGGCGGGGCGAGGGCAGCGACGGGCCGTCCGCGTACCGCTTGCGCACCGCCAGCGCCGCCGCCGTGTACCGCTCGTGGTCGGTGAAGTCCGGCGCGACGGCGAGCGTGTCGATCGCGGCGGACAGCTCCTCGGCCGGCCAGGCCGCGAGGAACGCGCCGAGGTTCGCCGCCTCCATCACGCCGGGACCGCCGCCGGTCACCACCAGGCGGTCGGCCCGCGCCAGCTCCCAGCCCAGCACCGCCGCCATCCGGTACGCGGCGCTGCCGCGCTGTACCGCGTGCCCGCCCATCACACCCACCACCGACTGCGGCCCGTGCGCGGCCAGCCACGACCGGGTGGCGTCGGCGAGCGCGTTGTCCACGCCGTGGTCGTGCAGCCGCTGACCGAGCGCCTCGCGTACGTCCGGCAGCGCGCCGCCGTGCGCCCGGAAGTGCGCGTACACCCGGGTGTCGTACATCCCGGCGAACCCACCCTCGGCGAACCCGGCGGCCAGCTCGTCGGCGGTGTAGAGGTGCGACGGCTGGGTCGGGTAGGGCAGCCCGGAGAAGGGCGGGACCACGTTGGCGCCCCGCCGGACCAGGTCCGCCCCGACCTCGCGGCCGGCGAAGCGGCAGCCCACGAAGAGCGTGCCGGTGACGTCGACGTCGCGCAGGTCGGGAACCGGGTCGAGGTCGAGGCGCAGGCCCTGCACGGTCAGCCCGGCCAGGGTCCCTCCGGCCAGCCGCTGCTCGAACGCGGTGCGGGTCTCGATCTCGTTGACGTGGGGGGCGTGCGGCTCGATGACGTCCGCGGGTGGTGGGGTCGGCACCCCGTCATCCTGCCCCCGCACGGCAAGTGCCGAAACCGGGGCGGGAACGACAGGAGCCCGGCGGGCACGCCGCCGGGCTCCTGCGTAACCGGGTCCTGGGGAGGCTCCGGATCTGTATTTGTAGTGCAAGAACCACGCCGGCGGCAT
The DNA here is from genome assembly GCF_051853095.1 of Micromonospora sp. LA-10. Lineage (NCBI taxonomy): Bacteria > Bacillati > Actinomycetota > Actinomycetes > Micromonosporales > Micromonosporaceae > Micromonospora > Micromonospora sp. LA-10. The sequence continues at coordinate 3,486,298 of NZ_CP195710.1, read as the reverse complement.
GGGCCGCGGGTACGTGCGCTCCCGCCGCAGGCGTGACGAAACCCTCAGCCGTTCAGCCAACCGTACGGGCGAGGCCCCTCGCGTACCCGAGGGCGAAGCGGGTTGAATGGGGCGATGCAGAACCTGTTGCCTGAGCCACCGGCCACCCTGCTCCCGACCCACGAGGAGGCCGACGCCGCGCTGGCGGCGGCGGCCGAGCAGGGCACCGACGAGGCGTACGCCGAGGTCGCGGCCCGCTTCCCGACCTACAGCGCGGCCTGGGGGGCGCTGGCCGGCCGCTCGCTCGCCGCGGATCAGGTCGTGACGGCGTACGCGTACGCCCGCACCGGCTACCACCGGGGCCTGGACCAGCTGCGCCGCAGCGGCTGGAAGGGCCACGGCCCGGTGCCCTGGTCGCACGCGCCCAACCAGGGCTTCCTGCGCTGCCTCTACGTGCTGTCCCGCGCCGCGGGGGAGATCGGTGAGGCGGACGAGGCGGCCCGCTGCGCCCAGTTCCTCCGCGACTGCGACCCGGCCGCCGGGGACGCGCTGTCCGGCGACTGACCCGCCCCGCGACGGCCGGCATCTTGCGGCCGGCCGTCGCGCCCGTCCCTACAGCCCTTCGGCCACCGACGCGGCGATCTTCAGCCAGGCGTCCCGGGTGGCGGAGGAGAGCTGCCCGTACCGCAGCGGCTCGCCGGTGTCGATGAGCCGCTCGTACGGCGCCAGCAGCACCGCCCGGGTCCGGGCCGCGAAGTGGGCCTGGATGGCCGGCAGGTCGATCTCCTTGCGGGACGGCGGCATCGACACCACGGTGACCGCCTGCCGGACCAGCCGCTGCCGGCCGCTCTGCTCCAGGTGGTCGAGCATCCGGGCGGCGGTCTCGGCCGAGTCGTTGCGGGCCGACATGGTCACCACGAGCTGGTCGGTGGCGTCCATCGCGGCCTGCCAGTTCTGCGCCCGGACGTTGTTTCCGGTGTCCACGAAGATCAGCTTGTAGAACCGGCTGACCACCTCGCGGATCTCGGCGAACGCGGCGGCGGTGAGCATCTCGCCGCCGGTCGCCGACTCGTCCGAGGCGAGCACGTCGAACATGCCCTCGCCCTGCGAGCGGACGTACTGCGACAGGTCGCCGACCCGGCCGTGCGGCCCCTGGAACTGGGCCAGGTCGCGCAGCATGTCCCGGACAGTACGGGCGTGGAAGTCCTGCTGCGCCCGCATGCCGAGGGTGCCCTGGGTCTCGTTGTTGTCCCAGGCCAGCACGTAGCCACCGCGCTTCTGGCCGAACGTCATGGCGAGCAGCAGGATGGCCACCGTCTTGCCGGCGCCGCCCTTCGGGTTGACCACTGTCACCTGGCGCAGCCCGCCGAAGTTGCGGCGGACCATCTCGATGTCGCGCTTCACCTCCTGCTCGTGCCGCCCGGGCGCGAGCCGGACCAGCCCGATCTTGTTGACCACCGCGCGTACGCCCATGGTGGCCACCGGGTCGACCGGGCGGACGTGGCGGCGGCGGGCGAAGTCCTCGGCGGTCGGTGGCACCGCCTGCTGCGGCGTCCAGCCCTGCTCCGGGTACGCCGGTGGGGGCGCGGCCGGACCGGACACCGGCGGGGCAGTCGCCTGCGGCGGCACCGGGGCACCCGGCTGCGGCGCGCCTGCCTGCGGCGGGCCGGCCTGCGGCGTCCAGCCGGGCGGCGGGTACCAGCCGGGCTGGCCGGGTTGCGGCTGGTACCCGCCCTGGGGGTAGCCGTTGCCGTAGGGCGAGGGCGGCGCCGGCACGCCCGGCGACGGTGGGAACGGCCCGAGGCGCGGCGGCTCCGGCGCGGGCTCACCCGACGGCGGCGTGTCCGGCCCGTGCGACGACGCCCCGGTGACCGATGCCCGGCCGGAGGCCGGGGCGGTGTCGGGCGGCGGGAGCGGAGTTCCGGCGACCGAGGCCCGGCCGGAGACGGTGCCGTCGGCCTGCACGACCCTCGGCGCGTCGGTACCGGACCCCGGCGTGGCGCCGTCAGCGGGAACGGGGTCCGGCGCGGAGTCGGCGGTGGCTCGCTGCGGCGGCTGGGCCCACGGCGACGCCGCCCGACCGTTCCCGCCGCCCTCGCCGTCCGGGTCGGCCGTTCCCGGCGTGACGGCGGACTGCGCCGTTGTCCGCGTGTCGTTCGGGTCGGCTGTTGTCCGCACGTCCGCCGGGTCCACCGACGTCCGCGTGGCGGCCGCGCCAGGATCGGGCGCGGCCTGCGACACGGGATACGCGGCGGCCGGGTCGGGCTCCGGCGCGGCCCGCGACGCGGGATACGCGGCGGCCGTGACCGGTGCGCCCGGTCCCGGCTGGGCCGGCGCCGGGCCGGTAGGCGGCTGGTCGAGCGTGAACGGCAGGTCCAGGTCGACCGCGGGCGCCGGTGGCCCCGGGACGTCCGCCGCCGGCGGCGTCGCAGCGTCGGCCGGCGGGAGCGGCCAGGGTACGGCCGCCCAGGGCGGGGCGGTGACCGCACCGTCGGTCTCCTCCGGCGGCCAGAGCGGCTCGACGTCGCGCTCCGGCACCTGCCCTCGACCCGGCACGTGGGCCCGGTCGTCGTTGTCGTGCACCACGGTTCCTCCCCATTCCTTCCGCCGAGGATAGGCGGTACGGCCAGCGGCGCGAGCCGGGCGGGGATCGACCGAGGTCAGCCCGTCCAGACCGCCCAGGCCCCCGGCTCGGTCCACCAGGAGCGTTTGCGGGTCAGCTCGCCCTCGACGCCGTCGTCGAGGAAGGGCACCTTCTCGTCGCGGGGCACCACCGCCACCGCACGTCCCCGCGCCCGGCGAACCTCCAGCCGGACCTTCTTCCGGCCCAACGCCGACCGGGTCACCACTGGCACGGCGACCCCGACCGTCACCCGGCCGTCGGCCGGGTCCGGACCGGCCAGCAGGTCCACCTCGCCGAGGCGCCCGTACCCGCCCGCGTTGCCGATCGCACAGGCGGTGATCGGCTCGGAGCCGTCGCTGAGCACCGTGCCGTCGACCTCGACCCGGGCCCGCCAGTGCAGCGGCCGGCCGGCGTCGTCGGCGGCGCCGAGCAGCGCGCCGTCCAACGTCACCGAGCCGCCGTCGTTGCGCAGCAGGTCCAGCCGCCGGGGGGTGCCGTCCAGCACCGCCGCGGCGACCCCGGCCGGGTCCCGGGGCAGCCCGAGCTGCGCGGCCAGGTCGCGCGCCGTCCCGGACCGGGCCGGATCGAGCGGGAGTACGCCGACCGGGGGCAGGTCGGGCACCGTCCGGTTCTCGGCCAGGTCCGCGGGGCGGCGGCTCGGCGGCGGAGCGTACCTGCGCACCAGCCGGCGCAGGACGGCGCGCAACTGACCGTCACTCGCAGTGGCGACGATCAGCCGGGTCTTGCCGTCGGGGTCCGGCCAGGTGAGGCCGTCGACGCGCGGCGGGCCGTCGAGCCGGGCCAGCACCTCGTCGATCTCGGCGTCCGACCGGGCGGTCACCGTGGTCACCCGGGCGCCCCGGGCGGTCAGTTCGTCCGCGCAGGCCAGCACCGGTACGCGCGGCGTCTCGCAGCGCTCCTCGCCGGTCTCGGCGGCGCTGTCGTCCGCGCCGCCGCAGCAGGCGCCGCCGTTGCCGCAGCCACCACCGGGAGCGTCCCGCTCCGAGCCGAGGGTGAGCAGCACCACGTCGTACACGAAGGAGCCTCCTGCTTCTCGACCAACCCCTGCTGGTCCCGCCGTCACTACTTGTTAGCCTGACACCCCGGGCTCGCAGACCGGTCGCCACCTGGCACCCGAGCCTTCTGGAGGCGGAAAAGATGCCAGCGATCGTGCTGCTCGGCGCCCAGTGGGGCGACGAGGGCAAGGGCAAGGTTACCGACCTGCTCGGTGAGCGGGTCGACTACGTCGTGCGCTACTCCGGCGGCAACAACGCAGGCCACACGGTGATCACGCCGGACGGCCAGAAGTACGCGCTGCACCTCATGCCGTCCGGTGCGCTGTCACCGAGCGCGATGATCGTGATCGGCAACGGCGTGGTGGTCGACCCGAAGGTGCTGCTGCAGGAGATCGACGGGCTCGCCGAGCGCGGCGTGGACGTGTCCCGCCTGCGCATCTCCGGTGACGCGCACCTGATCATGCCGCACCACCGGGCGCTGGACCGGGTGGTCGAGCGCTACCTCGGCAGCTCCCGCATCGGCACCACCGGCCGGGGCATCGGCCCCGCGTACGGCGACAAGGTCGCCCGGATGGGCATCCGCCTGCAGGACCTGCTCGACCCGGGCATCCTGCGTAAGAAGCTGGAGCTGGCGCTCCGCGAGAAGAACCAGCTGCTGTTCAAGATCTACAACCGCAAGGCGATCGACGTCGAGGAGACAGTCGAGGAGTACCTCCAGTACGCCGAGCGGCTGCGCCCGTACATCGCCGAGACCCGGGTGATGCTCTGGGACGCGCTCGACCGCGGTGAGACCGTGCTGCTCGAGGGCGCCCAGGCGACCATGCTCGACATGGACCACGGCACCTACCCGTTCGTCACCTCGTCGAACCCGACGGCCGGCGGGGCGTGCGTGGGCGCTGGTATCCCGCCGACTGCGATCACCAAGGTCATCGCGGTGAGCAAGGCGTACACGACGCGGGTGGGCTCCGGCCCGTTCCCCACGGAGCTGTTCGACGACAACGGGCAGCACCTGCGCAAGATCGGCCACGAGTACGGCACCACCACCGGCCGGGAGCGCCGCTGCGGCTGGTTCGACGCCGTGGTGGCCCGGTACGCGTGCCGCCTCAACGGGGTCACCGACCTCGTGGTCACCAAGCTGGACGTGCTGACCGGCCTGGCCAAGGTGCCGATCTGCGTCGGGTACGAGATCAACGGCGAGCGGTTCGACGACATGCCGATGACGCAGACCGACTTCCACCACGCCACGCCGATCTACGAAGAGCACGACGGCTGGTGGGAGGACATCACCAAGGCGCGGACCGAGGACGAGCTCCCCGAGAACGCGAGGCGCTACATCGCCCGCATCGAGGAGCTGACCGGCACCCGCGTGAGCGTGGTAGGTGTGGGCCCAGGCCGAGAGGAAAACGTCCTCCGCCACCCCCTCCTCCCCTAACCTCCTTTCTGCTGTTGATCAAGGAGTTTGTGTCCGATCCGGCGTCGGATCCGGACACAAACTCCTTGATCACCGGGGCGGGCGCGGGGTGGGCGTCCGGGGTTATCCACAGGGTTGTCCACAGGGGTGTCGGCTGTGGGGTGGCGCGGGGGAGCCTGCGCGTGTGGGTGAATTCGACGAGTTGACGCGGCTGGCTGCGGGGCAGGGCGGGTTTGTCACCGCTGGGCAGGCGTTGCGCCTGGGCCTCGGCCGGGAGCAGATCCGGTACCTCGTCCGGGCCGGGCGATGGACGCGCGTCTCGCGCGGCTGCTACCTCCCGTCCGCCGGGCCGACGGCGGTGGCGCTGCGGCGTGTGCGCATCCGCGCCGCGATCGCGAGCCTGGGGCCGGGTGCGGTCGCCGTGCTCGACACCGCCGCCGAACTGCACGGCATCGGCGGCCTTCCGCCGACGGCGGCGATCCACGTCTCGGTGCCGCCGGGTCGGCCGCACGTGCAGCGCCGGGCGGAGCCGGGACTGACGGTGCACCAGTTGACGCTCGCCGACGCGGACGTGTGCCGGGCCGGCGGCGTACCGGTCACCACACCGGCGCGGACCGTTGCCGACGTGTTGCTGCGGGCTCGGCGCTACCCGGCGGTGTGCGTTCTCGACTCCGCGCTCAACCAGGGGATCCTGGCCGAGGACGACCTGCCCCTGGTGCTCGCGCATCTTGCGGGACGCCGAGGGGCGGTCGCCGCGCGGGAGTACCTGGCCGAGGCGGACGGCCGGGCGCAGTCGCCCCTGGAGACGCGCGCCCGGCTCCGGTGTGTCGACGGCGGCGTCCCGCCGGACACCCTGCAACTCCCGGTACGGGACGAGGACGGTTACCTGCTCGGCATCGGGGACCTGGCATGGCGGGGCGCTCGGGTGATCGCGGAGGCGGACGGCCGGGCCCCGCACCTGACCCCGGAGGCCGTCTACGCCGACCGTTTCCGGCAGAACCGCCTGGTCAACGCCGGCTGGCGAATCCTCCGCTTCACCTGGTCCGACACCCTGCGCCCCGACTACATCCCCCAGACCGTCGGACGCGCCCTGCGCCAGAGCCGCCAGCGCGGTTGATCAAGGAGTTTGCGGACTCTCACCCCCGGATCTGGGACGCAAACTCCTTGATCAACGGGGTGGGGTGGGGTGGTCAGTAGGATGCGGGGTCGTGCGCGTACTTCTTGTGGGTGGTGGTGGGCGGGAGCACGCTCTCGCGCTCGGACTGGCCGGTGACCCGGCTGTCGAGGCGCTCGTCGCGGCTCCGGGCAATCCGGGGATCGCGGCCGTGGCGCAGCTGCGGGAGGTGACACCCACCGACCCGGCCGCCGTGGCGGCCCTCGCCGTCGAGGTCGCGGCGGACCTGGTGGTCATCGGCCCGGAGGCGCCGCTGGTGGCGGGCGTCGCCGACGCGGTACGCGCCAAGGGCATCGCGGTGTTCGGCCCGAGCGCGCAGGCGGCCCGGCTGGAGGGGTCGAAGACGTTCGCGAAGGACGTGATGACCGCTGCCGGTGTGCCGACCGCGCGCGCGTACACCTGTGAGGACGCGGCGGCCGTGGCGCGGGCGCTGGACGAGTTCGGCGCGCCGTACGTGGTTAAGGACGACGGGCTGGCCGCCGGCAAGGGCGTGGTGGTCACCGACGACCGGGCCGCCGCCGAGCGGCACGCCGCGGAGTGCGGCCGGGTGGTGATCGAGGAGTACCTGTCCGGTCCCGAGGTCTCCCTGTTCGTGGTCACGGACGGCGAGGCGGCGGTGCCCCTGCTGCCCGCGCAGGACTTCAAGCGCGTCGGCGACGGCGACACGGGCCCGAACACGGGCGGGATGGGCGCGTACGCGCCGCTGCCGTGGACTCCGCCGAACCTGGTGGACGACGTGATCCGCGACGTGGTGCACCTGACGCTCGCCGAGTTGCGCCGCCGGGGCACCCCGTTCGCCGGCCTGCTCTACGTGGGCCTGGCGATCACCCCGTCCGGCCCGCGCGTGATCGAGTTCAACGCGCGCTTCGGCGACCCGGAGACCCAGGTGGTGCTCGCCCTGCTGGAGACGCCGCTGGGCGGGCTGCTGCACGCCGCCGCCACCGGCACGCTCGGCGCGCACCCGCCGCTGCGTTGGCGCGACGGCGCGGCGGTCACCGTCGTGGTGGCGGCCGAGGGCTACCCGGCGGGCCCGCGTACCGGTGACGTGATCACCGGCGCGGACCGCGCCGGGATCATCCACGCCGGGACCCGCCGCGACGCCGACGGCACGTTGCGCTCCGCCGGTGGCCGGGTCCTCTGCGGTACGGCGACCGGCCCGGACCTGGCGGCCGCGCGCGACGCCGCCTATGCCCTGGTACGCGAGGTGGAGCTGGCCGGTTCCCACCACCGCACCGACATCGCGGCGGCGGCGGTGGACGGCCGGATCGCGATTCCGAGCTGACGGCGGGCGGGGCGGCGGGCGGCAGCGTGCCGAGTTCCGCCCCGATCATCGCTTGGGCGGTCCGGCTCAGTTCCTCGCTCTTGGCGTCCGTCGCGGTGATCGAGTACTCGACGCGGAACTGGCCGTCCCGGGTGGCGGCGACGCCGCCCAGGTAGCCGTAGCGGCTGCCGGTCTTGAGCCAGAGGTCGTGGCCGGGTGAGGCGATGATCGGCGGGGGAAGCCGGAGCTGTACTGGCCGATGGTGCCGTCGGGGGAACTCCGGCCGGGTGAACATCTCGGTCAGCCACGGCTCGGGCACGACCTGGCCGGCGAACAGCGCGTTCGTGAAGGTGTCCAGGTCGGACCGGCTGGAGACGAGGTCACCGGAGGCCGGCGGAGGGTCTGGCTCCACCTGCGGTCGTCCTCGGTGGTAACCCGGGGGACGCGACCGTAGTGGCCCGGCCACGGAGGGGCAGATGAGGTTCCCGGCTGATGGTGCCCCGGTCACCGGCCTCGTTGCCGGTGTACCGGTCACCTTCCTCGTCTGCGGATCAACAGGGCGAGCACGCTGAACGCCGCGCCGACGATGGCGCCGACGACGCGCACCCCTTCGGTGGCGGTGGCGCCGACGTCCACGCCGGACCCCGCGAGCAGGGTCAGCAGCAGGACGGTCAGCAGTCCGCTGCCCGCGATCGTCCAGATCCACCGTTCGGGGCCGCCATGGCGACCGTCGCCGTTTCCGCCCCCTGTGTCACCCGGGACCGGTAACCCCATGCCGCGCATCCCTCCGCCGGTGCCGGCGTGGTCGACGCCGGCCGTTCCAGAAACCTGCTCACACTCATACATGGACAGTAAGCGATGGGAGCACGTAAATGGGAGGTTCCCGATGAGATTCCCATGCAGATATCGGCATGCCTGCATGGCGTGGGGGCGGACGGTGACAGGAACGACTCAGTCGAAGTAGCGGCGCAACTCCCGGCTCAGCACCTTGCCGGTGGCGTTGCGCGGCAGGTACTTGACGAACACCACGTCCCGGGGCACGGAGAAGCGGGCCAGGTAGCGCCGGACGTACTCGCGGACCGCCTCCGGGTCGAGCGTCTCGCCCGGTCGCAGCGCCAGGAACGCGGCCAGCCGCTGGCCGTAGTCGGGGTCCGGGACGCCGATCACCGCGACCTCGCGGACCTGCGGCAGCCGGGCGATCAGGTCCTCCACCTCGGACGGGAAGACGTTCTCGCCGCCGGAGACGATCATGTCGTCGGCCCGGCCGTCCACGAAGAGCAGGCCTTTTGCGTCCAGCCGGCCGAGGTCGCCGGTGTCCAGGAGACCGTCGCGGCTCTCCCGCCCGACGCCCGAGGTGTAGCCCTCGAAGAGCATCTCGTTGCCCACGAAGATCCGCCCGACCTCGCCGTCCCGGACGGGACGGCCGTTCTCGTCCAGGATCGCCAGCCGGGTGCCGTGCGGTGGCCGGCCCGCCGTGTTGGGCGCGGCGCGCAGTTCGCGTGGGCCGGCGATGGAGGCCCAGGAGACCTCGGTCGAGCCGTAGAGGTTGTACAGCACGTCGCCGTAGCGGTCCATGAAGGCGGTGGCCAGGTTGCCGGGCAGGGCGGATCCGCTGACCGCCACCACCTTGAGCGGGGGCCGGGGCTGCGGCGGCTCGACCTCCATGAGCCGTTGCAGCATCACCGGTACGGCGAACATCGCGTCGCACCGCTGGTCGACGAGCGCGGTCAGCGTGGCGGCGGGGTCGAAGCGGCGGTGCAGCACGACCGTGGCGCGCAGCGCGAACGAGACCTGGAGGGCGGCGTACCCCCAGGTGTGGAAGATCGGCGCGGCGATCATGGTGGTGTTCCGCGCGTGCAGCGGGATGCGGTCGATGATGGACACCAGCGGGCCGAAGCCGTGCGGGGTGGGGCGGCGGGCGCCCTTGGGCGCGCCGGTGGTGCCGGAGGTCAGCACTATGGTGCGGCCGTCCCGCTCGGGCGGCTGGAGTTGTTCGCCGGGGACCGCGGCGGCGATCAGCTCCTCGTGCCGCCGCTCGTCGACCCGGTGCACCTCGGCGGGGAGGCCGAGGACGCGCTCGGTGAACTCGCCGTCGTGGACCAGGGCGCGCAGGCCCTGTTCCTCGGCCACGGTGCCCAGTTGTGCCGCGGACAGGCCGGTGTTGACCAGGACGGCGTCCGCGCCGAGCAGCATCGCGGCGACTATCGCCTCGATGAGGCCGTGGTGGTTGCGGCAGAGCACGCCGACCCGGTCGCCGGTCTGTACGCCGAGGTGGGACCGGAGAGAGCGGGCCAGCCGTTCGGAGCGCTCCAGCAGTTCCTGGTACGTCATGGTGGCGCCGCGCTCGTCGACGACCGCGACGCGGCCGGGGTCGCGGGCGGCGGCCTGGCGCAGCTCCCCGGCGAGGCTCCAGCCCCACCGGCGCAGCGCGTTGAGCTGCGAGACGACCCGGATCGGGCGGCCCGGGGTGAGCAGTCCACGGCGGGTCAGCGTGGCGGCGATGAACGGCAGGTCCAAGGCGCAACTCCTTCGCGTTCGTGGTTCGTCGACCAGGCTCCGGACGGGTCGGCCGTCCAGTTTTGCGTGATCTTGCGCCCGATCGCGGGTCGGGTCGGCCAGGCGGGGGCACCCGGCCCGCGACGGCGCTGTCTGTTGTCGCGGGCCGGGTGGTGGCCGCCGGCGGTCAGCGGATCTGCATCCCGGAGATGGCCCGGGAGATGACCAGCCGCTGGATCTCGGAGGTGCCCTCGAAGATGGTGTAGATCTTGGCGTCGCGGTACCACCGCTCGACCGGGTGGTCGCGCAGGAATCCCGCGCCGCCGAGGAGCTGGACCGCCTTGTCGGTCACCGAGACGGCAACCTCGCCGGCCTTGAGCTTGGACATCGAGCCCTCACCGGCGGCGAACGGCCGGTTGTTGCGGCCCATCCAGGAGGCGCGCCAGACCAGGAGCCGGGCCGCGTCGATCTCCATCTTCATGTCGGCGAGCGCGAACGCGACCGCCTGGTTGGTGATGATCGGGCGTCCGAACTGGACCCGCTCCTTGGCGTAGTCCAGGGCGTACTCGTAGGCGGCGCGGGCCACGCCGAGCGCCTGCGCGCCGACTGTCGGGCGGGACAGCTCGAACGTACGCATCGCCGCCTGGCCGGAGGCACGCTGCCCGGACCGGGCGCGGGCCAGGCGCTCGTCGAGCGCGTCCTTGCCGCCGAGCAGGCAGCGGCCCGGCACCCGGACGTCGTCGAGGAAGACGTCCGCTGTGTGCGAGGCGCGCAGCCCGAGCTTGCGCAACTTGCGGGTGGCGGTCAGACCGGAGGTGCCCGGGGGTACGACGAACGCGGCCTGCCCGCGCGAGCCCAGCTCGGGGTCGATCGAGGCGGTGACCACGTGCACTCCGGCGATGCCGCCGTTCGTGGCGTACGCCTTCTGCCCGTTGAGCACCCACTCGTCGGTGGCCTCGTCGTAGACGGCGCGGGTACGCATCGACCCGACGTCGGAGCCGGCTTCCGGCTCGCTCGTGCAGAACGCGGCGACGGCCGGGGAGTCGACGTCGCCGAAGCACTGCGGCACCCATTCGACGAGCTGGTCGGGGGTGCCGGCGCCGTAGATCGCGGCGACCGCGAGCGAGGTACCGAAGATGCTCAGGCCGATGCCGGCGTCACCCCAGAAGAGTTCCTCGCTGGCGATCGGCAGGGAGAGGCCGGTGGGGTCGGCCCAGCAGGTGGCGAGGAACTCGAAGCCGTACAGGCCGACCTTCGCCGCTTCCTGGATGATCGGCCACGGGGTCTCCTCCCGGGCGTCCCACTCGGCCGCGGCCGGGCGCACGACCTCGGCTGCGAAGCCGTGCACCCAGTCGCGTAGATCCCGCTGTTCCTCGTTCAGGTCGAGCGAGAACTCGGCCATGTCAGGCCTTGGGGATGTCGAACAGGTTGGCGATGTTGGCGGCCAGGCCCAGGTCGCCCTTGGCCTTCAGCTTGCCGGTCATGAACATCATCACCGGGTTGGCGGCGCCGGTGATGATCTTCAGGAACTCGACCGGGCCCATGGTGAGGCTCAGCTTCGGGTCGCGGGTCGGGGTCTCCGAGGCGGTGCAGGTGCCGTTCTCGATGACGACCTCGTAGGTGTCGGTCCCACCGTCCGGGCGGCCGGTGATGTTCCAGTGGATGACCGCGTTGGTGGCGCCGGCGCGGTCGGCGCGGAACAGCGCGGGCATCCGGTTGAAGACCTCGCTGAGGATCTTGCCGCGCGACTCGCCGGACATGATCTCGGCGATCTTGGCGTCCGGGGTGGACTTGACCAGCTGCGCGAACTCCTTCGGGCCGACGTTCGCGAAGTTGGCGGGGTCGAAGTCAGTCATAAGGGATTGCACCTCTCGGGCGGGTCCGGCTTTGGTTACTCTGGCGTAACCTTACGCACGGGTAGGTATGCTCGCAAGAGTGTCCAGCACACCGACCTTCAAGCGCCTTCCCCGCGCCGTACGCGAGCAGCAGATGCTCGACGCGGCGGTGAAGGTGTTCTCCCGCCGCGGCTTCCACGCCGCCAGCATGGACGAGATCGCCGACGACGCCGGCATCTCCAAACCGATGGTGTACGCCTACCTCGGCACCAAGGAAGAACTCTTCATCGCCTGCCTGCACCGGGAGAGCACCCGGATGATGGAGGCCATCGCCGGCGCCGCCGCCCCCGACCTGCCCGCCGACGAGCGGCTCTGGCGCGGGCTGCGCGCGTTCTTCGGCTTCGTCGGCGCACACCGCGACGGCTGGGCCGTGCTCTACCGGCAGGCCCGCGGCTCACAGCCGTTCGCCGCCGAACTCGCCGCCATGCGGGGACGGCTGGTCGAGGTGGTCGCCGGCATGCTCGACAACGCGCTGCGCGCCGCCGGACGGGAGGTCGGCGCCACCGACCTGGAGGTGGTCTCGTACGCGCTCGTCGGCGCCTCCGAGTCGCTCGCCGACTGGCTGGCCGACCACCCGGAGGCCGACGCCGGCAAGACCGCCACCCGGATGATGAACGTGGCCTGGCTCGGCGCCGACCAGCTGTTGCGCGGCGTGACCTGGCACCCCGGCGCTGTGTAAGGAAGGGCCCCTTCTTAACGCCTCCGGTAGAGGAAGGGCCCCTTGTTAACAGTCGCGCCGAGCGGCGGCCCGCCGGTGCGCCCGCCGCCGCGCCCACCGGACCGCCTCGAACAGACCGGTGACCGCGAGCGAGATGGCGACCCCGGCGAGGAGCCCGGAGACGGGGTTGTGCTCGAACGCCAGGCCGCCGAAGTAGCCGAGCAGCGCGCAGTAGATCCCCCAGGTCGAGCAGGCCAGCGCGTCGTACAGCAAAAACATCCGCGCCGGGTAGCGGACCGCGCCCATGGTCAGCGTGACGGCGGTCCGGCCGCCGGGCACGTACCGGGCGGTGGTCAGGATCATCCCGCCGCGCCTGTCGACGGCCCGGCGGGCCCACTCGGAGCTGGCCCGCCGCCGGCTGTCCGCGGGAAGCCGGGCGAGCCGGTGCGCGCCGCCGCCGCGCCCGATCGCGTACGAGATGTGATCGCCGAGAAGCGCGCCGAACGCGGCGGTCACGATCACCAGCACCAGGTTCGGCTCGCCGCCCGCCGCGAAGACCCCGGCCGTGATCACCACCGTCTCGCCGGGTACCGCCGGGAAGAACGCGTCGATCGCGGTGACCGCGATGATCAGCAGATACACCCACGGTGAGGTCACCGTGTGGTGCAGCAGGTCGAGCACGTCCCCCATGCACCCATGCTCGGGGGTGCGGTGTTAAGCAGGGGCCCTTCCCATACAAAAGGCGTTAACAAGGGGCCCTTCCTTCTCCTCGGCCGTGGGCCCGCGCGACGTGAGCACCACCGGCGCCCCCAGCGCCTCCGAGACCGCCGCCGGCCAGTCGTCCGGCGACTCGCCAAGCACCGGCCGAGCCCGCAGCAGCCGCTGCGTGAGCGCCGCCTGCCGGTCCAGGTCACCAGCCGGCCCGGGGACGAGCCGGTCCAGGTCACCAGCCGGCCCGGGGACGAGCCGGTCCAGTTCTTCGTACCGGCGGCAGATCCGCAGCTCGGGGCCGGCCAGGTCGAGGTGGGTCAGCGCCAGTCCGTCCACGCCACCTGCCACCTCCAGCGCGTACCGGTGGGCGACCGCGTCGAAGTGCCCGAACCGGAATCGCCCCTGCCAGGGGTTCGTCCCGTTGTGCCGGTCGGTGAACGGCAGCGCCGCGTCCTCGGTGACCAGCGGCCCGGGGCCGTGCCGGGTGGTGGTCGTGCGCAGCACGCCGAGCCGCTGCGCGGTCCCGGCCATGCCCGCCTCGGCGAGCAGCGTCTCGGCGTTGGCGAACGTCGTGGTGCTCCACGTCGTGTACGGGTGAAAGCCGTGCCACTCGTCCAGCAGCACCCCCTGGGCGCCCTCGAACACGCAGGTGCCCTCGCGCAGCGCGGACGCCAGCCAGGTCCGGTCGACGATCGCCACCCGGCGCGCGAAGGCCGCGTACGCGGGCAGGCAGTCCTCCACCGGCGGCGCGTCCAGCGGGCCCAGCTCGGCGGTGAGCCGGTCGCGCAGCGCGGTCAGCCGGCGGCGCAGCACCGCCGGGCGGCGGCAGTCCGCCACCCGGGGCGCCTCGTCGGGGTGGGCGAGGCCGTACGCGACAGCCTCGCCCACCCCGAGCCCGCAGGAGCCGTGCCGGTCGGCTCCCCGGGCGATCTCCCGGGCGCGGTTGGCGGCCCGGTGGTACGGGGTGGCGAGCAGCGCCTCCCCGTCCACGGTCAGTCGGTCGAGCGCGTCGGGCACGCCGACCGACGCGAGGTGGTCGGCCTCGGCGGCCAGCGCCAGCGGGTCCACCACGACGTGCCGCGCCAGGTGTGTCCGTACGCCCGGACGGAACGTCCCGGCGCCGAACTGCGCGAACGTGTGGTGCCGCCCGTCGCGCAGGACGACGTTGTGCGCCGCCTGCGCGCCCCCGTTGAAGCGGATCACCGTGTGCACCTGCCGGGTGGCGCAGAGCAGGTCCACCACTGTGCCCTTGCCGGCGTCGCCGTAGCCGAGGTCGACCACCATCACGTGGTTCACAGCCGGGTGACCCCGCTTCCGCCGTCGGCGGGGCTGAACGGCAGCGTCGCCACCGCGCGCCGCCCGGAGCCGACCTGCGCGAGGGCCTTCGAGACGGTCCGGGTGGCCGTCGAGCCGGCCCGGTCCAGGTCGCGCAGCCCGGCGTCCAGGTCGATGGCCTGCTCGCCGAGGCCGACGGTGAGCGCGATCGTCTCGCAGACCGCGTCCAGGTCGTCCAGCTCGACTGCGTTCTGTCCGAGCAGGCCGCGCCAGAAGTCCAGCACCTTGCGGTTGCCCGCGTAGTGGCTGCCGGCCGGGAGCAGGTAGTAGGTGTCCCAGCGCGCGGTCACCTCGTCCACGATCTGCCGGACCGGCATGTCCTCGCGCAGGTCGTCGCCGATCAGCCGGGCCACCTCCGCGCCCTTGACCCCCGGGTACGCCAGCTCGTCGCCGATGATGAACAGGTAGCCGCGCCGGCCGCGCTTGTCCCAGCTGTCGGTGGCGGTGTGCCGGGCCATGAAGTAGAGCGCCAGCTCGTACGACTCCATCATCTGGCCGCCTCCGCCGCCCTCCAGCACGATCCGGCCGAGGTCGTCGTCCATCCGGTTGTCGGACTCGAACTGCCCGATCTGCAACGGCACCCGGTCGCAGGTGGCGTCGCCGATCGCGCCGAACATGACCTGTGGGTCCTTCGCGTACCCCTGGCGCAGCAGCAGGCCGAGCAGCTGCGGCAGCTTGCTCTGCAGCACGCGGGGCACGTGCCCCATCGAGCCGGTGACGTCGAACAGCACGGCGATCGGCGTCGACTGGGGGTGTTCGGCGGAGTCTCGGCTCTCCCGCAGCGCGTCGCGCGGGTCGAGCGCCGGGTGCACCTTGCGGGCGCCGCTGTCGCTGTACGAGAACGCGCTCTTGCCGGTGCGGCGCCGGTAACGGTCGGCGGCGTCGTACACGTCGGTGGACCAGATTCCACTGCCCATGGCAGCCTCCCTAGGGGTTGAGGGTGAAGGGTCGGAAGGTGCGCGGCCCGTACAGCCGGTGCAGCACCTCGTCGAGTTCGCGCAGCAGCCGCCAGGCGTCGTCGGGCCGGGTGGCGAGCGCGGCGCCCTGGCATCCGTCGGCGAAGGCGCGTAGCTCGCGCGGCGCGCGGTCGCCCATCAGCCAGGTCATGCAGCGGGCGGCGAGCGCGATGTCGGTGCCGGGCCCGCACTGCCGCTTCGCGGCGACCTCCGGCGGATACCAGTCCTCATGGCCGGGCACCAGCGCCGGCACGAGCCCGCCCGGCTCGGCCGAGAAGCACCAGTCGACGAGCACCAGGCCGTGCGCGTCCGGCTCGATCAGCACGTGCCGGGGCAGCACCGCGCCGTGCACCACGCCGGCCCGGTGGGCCAGGCCGAGCGCCACGAGCAGCCGCCGCCACATCCAGGCCGCGTCGCGCGGGTCCAGCCCGTCCGGGTACGCGCGGCGCACGTCGTCCAGGCTGCGCAGCCCGGGTACGGTGACCAGCTCGTTGACCTGCCGTTGTACGCCTGTCGACGGGTCGCGCGCCGGGTAGGAGTCGACGAGCCTCGGCACGTACGCGAGGTGCTTGGCGTCGCCGCGCTCGGCGATGCGGCGCAACGCGCGTGCCTCGCGGGCCATCAGGTCGTTGTCGCCGGGGTGCCGGCACACCTTCGCCAGGTGATAAGAAGGGGCCCCTCCTCTACCGGAGGCGTTAACAGGGGGCCCTTCCTTTCGTTCGTGCAGGGTGGCGACGTCGCCGGTGTACGCGGGGGCGGGGGTGCGCCAGCGCGTGGTGACGGTGATCAGCGCTTCGGCGGCGGCGGCGCGTACCAGCGGGTCGGCCGCGCCCAGCCGGTCGGGGTGCAGCGCGCCGACCAGCTCGCGGTAGCGGCGGGCCGGTTCGTCGGCGCCGAACAGGTCGGTGTCGGTACGCGCGGCCGTGACCAGCCGGATCGCCTCTTCGGTCCTCACCGCACCGTCTCCTCCCGGGCGGGGCGCAGCAGCGCCGGGTGCAGCAGCCGGGCGTCTCCGGCGCGGTAGAGCTTGGCCCGGGGGCCGCCGCGCGCGCCGCCGCGTTCGGTGCTGGCGCCGGTGCTCTCCACGAATCCGGGCACCGAGAGCACCTTGCGGTGGAAGTTGCCGGCGTGCAGCGGGTGGCCCCAGACCGTCTCGTAGACCTCGCGCAGCTCGGTGACTGTGAACTCGGGGGCGAGGAAGCGGGTGGCCAGCGGCGTGTACTCCAGCTTGGAGCGGGCCCGCTCCAGCCCGTCGTCGATGATCCGGCCGTGGTCGAAGGCGAGCTGCCGGCTGGTCAGCGCGGTCACCGGCAGCCAGATCGCGTCGTCGGCGTCGGTGTCGGCGACCGGGTCGGGCAGGTCGGGGGCGAACGCCAGGTGCGCGACCGAGACCACCCGCATGCGCGGGTCGCGGTCGGGCGCGCCGTAGCTGCCGAGCTGTTCCAGGTGTACCCGGCGCAGCCGCTCGCCGCCGAGGCCGGTCTCCTCGGCCAGTTCGCGCCGCGCGCCGGCGGTCAGGTCCTCGTCCGGCTGGACGAAGCCGCCGGGCAGCGCCCAGTGCCCCTCGTAGGGCGGCGCGCCGCGGCGGATCAGCAGCAGGTGCAGCGCGCCCTCGCGGATGGTCAGGGCGACCACGTCGACGGTGACCGCGACCGCCGGGTAGTCCCGGGGGTCGTATCCGGCGAGGAAGTCCTGCTCGTTCACTGCGATCACTCTCTCAGGTTGAGAACAACTCAATCTGAGAACAACTTAGCGCCGAAAAGAGGGGACGGCAAGTCCCCTCTTTCGCTCAGCGCATGGAACCGGTCAGATGCGGCCTTCCGTCCCGGGCGCTGTGCAGCGCGAAGTCCCAGCCCGCGTCGGCCGGTGAGGCGCTGAACGCGACAGTGGACGGCAGCGGCACCGGCAGCTTGAACGCCACGTCCACCGTGTACGCCTCCGGCAGCCGGGGCGCCAGGGCGGCCAAGCAGCGGGCCTTGCTCCACATCCCGTGCGCGATCGGGCGCGGGAAGCCGAACAGCCGCGCGCCCAGCTTCGAGGTGTGAATCGGGTTGTGGTCGCCGGAGACGCGCGCGTAGTCCGTACCCACGCGGGGCGTCACCCGCCACTGCGCGGAGAAGGCCGGCGGCGCCGGGCGGTCACCCCGGTCGCGCCGCGGGCCGCCGCCGGACGCGCGCTCCTTCCCGAGGTACGTGGACACGCCGCGCCAGACCTCCTCGCCGCCGATCGATCCGATCAGCACCACGTCGAGCTGGCGGCCCCGCTCGTGCGGGCGCAGGTTCTCCGCGTACGTGTGGAAGTCGACGCGCTCGCCGACCTCGACCGGGCGGTGGACGGTGATCCGGTTGGCCACGTGCACCACGCCGGTGAGCGGGATGGGGAAGCCGGGGCTCGTCATCAGCCGCAGCGACAGCGGAAACCCGAGCACGTGCAGGTACGTCGCCGGCAGCCGGTCGGTCAGCCGGAACCCGCACACCCGGTCGTAGTCCGCCAGATGCCCCTGATCCACAGCGACCCCGGCTACGGCGAGTTCCAGCCCCGGCACGTCGGCCCCCCGCCGCCCCCCGACTCCGGGAACCACTCCCAGCAGCGCCCGCCGATAAAGCGCCCCACTGGCAGGCAACCGCTCCAGCGCCACCCGCCGCCGCCCGCCCTCGGGCCCTACCCCCTCACCCCGTCGATCATGAAGTTGGCTGCCTTGTGGATCTCCAGAAGTGCCGTCAACTTCATGATCGTCGGAGGTGGGGCGGGTGGGGGTGGGGTGGGCCTGGGTGCGGGCCAAGGCCGCGGCTCGGGCTGCCGTGAGGTCGCGGGTGGGGCCCTCGATCAGGTCGTGCAGGCTGAGGTCGTCGTCCTCGTGGTCGCGGGCTGCCATCACGCCCCCAGCAGGCTCTGGCCGCAGACCCGGACCACGTTGCCGCTCACCGCGCCGCTCGCCGGCCAGGAGAGCCAGCCGATCGTCTCGGCCACGTCCACCGGCAGGCCGCCCTGGGCCATGCTGTTCATCCGCCGTCCCGCCTCCCGGATGGTCAACGGGATACGCGCGGTCAGCCGGGTCTCGATGAAGCCCGGCGCGACAGCGTTCAGGCTGATCCCGCGTTCGCGCAGCACCGGGGAGAGCGAGTCGACAAGGCCGATCACACCGGCCTTGCTCGTGGCGTAGTTGGTCTGCCCCCGGTTGCCGGCGATCCCGGCGATCGAGGAGACCGACACGATCCGGCCGCCGGCCGGGATCAGGTCGCGTTCCAGCAGCACGTCGTTGATGCGCTCCTGACTGGACAGGTTCACGTCGATCACCGAGTCCCACCGGTCGGCGTCCATCCGGCCCAGCGTCTTGTCCCGGGTGATGCCCGCGTTGTGCACCACCACGTCAACCCGCCCGTGCCGGGACGCCAGGTGCTCCGCCAGCCGGGTCGGCGCATCAGGCGCGGTCAGGTCGAGCTGCACCGCGCTGCCGCCGATGTCGTTGGCGACAGCGGCCAGCTCGTCCCCGGCCGCCGGGATGTCCAGCGCCACCACCTGCGCGCCGTCGCGGGCCAGCACCTTCGCCAGCGCCGCCCCGATGCCCCGCGCCGCGCCGGTCACCAGCACCACCTGCCCGTCCAGCGGCCGGTCCCATTCGGCCGGCGCGACGGCGGTGCCGGCACCCACCCGGATCACCTGGCCCGAGACGTACGCGGACCGGCCGGAGAGCAGGAACCGGAGCGTGGACTCCAGGCTCACCGGGGTGCCGGCGTCACCCTCGCGGGTCACGTAGACCAGCTGGGCGGTGACGCCCCTGCCGAACTCCTTGCCGATACTGCGGGTCAGGCCCTCCAGCGCACGCTGGGCGGTAGCCTCCCGAGGGGAGCCGCACTCGGCCGGCGGCGTGCCCAGCATGATCACCCGGCCGCTCGGCACCAGCGAGCGGGCCTGCGGGTGGAAGAAGTCGTACAGCTGGCGCAGCCCGGTGGAGTCGGTGATGCCGCTGGCGTCGTACACCAGGGCCGCGAAGCGGCGGTCGGCGTCGTGCGCGGCGACCGGGTCGGCCAGCTCGACCCCGGCGGCGGTCAGGATCTTCCCGGCCGGCTCGGCGATCCGGCCACCGGCCGAGGAGCCGAGCAGGACCGGCCCGGGAACGAGCGGGTCGCCCGGCGTGTGCCGGCGCAGTCGGGGCGGGTCGGGCAGCCCGAGGCGCTTGACCAGCGCGCGACCGGCCCCCGTCTGGACGAAGCTCGCGTACCTGTCGGTCATAGGCGTAGCCTACTGGCGAGTAGGGTTCGGGCAACAGTTTCGAGGGAGGCCGATCGTGCAGAGTGTCCGGCGGGTCGCGGTCATCGGGGGCAACCGCATCCCCTTCGCCCGGTCCAACTCGCGCTACGCGCACGCGTCGAACGCCGACATGCTCGGCGCGGCGCTCGACGGGCTGGTCGCCCGGTTCGGGCTGGCCGGCGAGCGGCTCGGCGAGGTCGTGGCCGGCGCGGTGCTCAAGCACTCCCGCGACTTCAACCTCACCCGTGAGGTGGTGCTCGGCTCCCGGCTCGACCCGCACACCCCCGCGTACGACATCCAGCAGGCCTGCGGCACCGGCCTGGAGGCCGCCATCCTGGTCGCCAACAAGATCGCCCTCGGGCAGATCGAGGTCGGCATCGCCGGTGGCGTCGACACCACCTCGGACGCGCCGCTCGCCGTCAACGAGGACATGCGGCGCACCCTGATCCAGCTCAACTCCGCCCGTACGCTCGGCGAACGGCTCAAGATCGCGGCGAAGCTGCGCCCGCACCAGCCGTTCAAGCCGGACATCCCGCGCAACGCCGAGCCGCGTACCGGACTGTCCATGGGTGAGCACGCGGCCCGCACCGCGCTGCGCTGGAACGTCGACCGGACCGCGCAGGACGAACTCGCGCTGCGCTCGCACCAGCGGCTCGCCGCGGCGTACGACAAGGGGTTCTTCGACGACCTGATGACCCCCTACCTGGGGCTGACCCGCGACCAGAACCTCCGCCCGGACACCAGCCTGGAGAAGCTCGGCTCGCTCAAGCCGGTCTTCGGCGCCTCCGGCGCGGACGCCGAGCAGGCCACCATGACCGCGGGCAACTCCTCGCCGCTCACCGACGGCGCGTCGACGGTGCTGCTCGCCTCCGAGGAGTGGGCCAAGGCGCACAACCTGCCGGTGCTCGCGTGGTTCTCCTGGTCCGAGACCGCCGCCGTCGACTTCGTGCACGGCGACGAGGGGCTGCTGATGGCCCCCGCGTACGCGGTGCCCCGGATGCTGGCCCGCGCCGGGCTCAGCCTCCAGGACTTCGACTTCTACGAGATCCACGAGGCGTTCGCCTCCCAGGTGCTGGCCACGCTCGCCGCGTGGGCGTCGCCGGAGTTCTGCAAGGAGCGCCTCGGCCTGGACGCGCCGCTCGGCTCGATCGACCGCGACAAGCTCAACGTCAACGGCTCCTCGCTGGCGGCCGGACACCCGTTCGCCGCCACCGGCGGCCGGATCGTCGCCACGCTGGCCAAACTGCTCGACCAGAAGGGGAGCGGGCGCGGCCTGATCTCCATCTGCGCGGCCGGTGGGCAGGGCGTCACAGCCATCCTGGAGCGCTGACGGCTTCCGGCAGGGCTGCGGTCCCGGCCGCAGCCCTGCTCCACGTTTCCGCCGGTGCCCGGAGCAACCCGAAGGCGGCTCAGCCGCGTCACCTGGGCATGAGGCGAACGAAGGGCTCCGGGACGTGAACCGGGCCGAGGAAGACGAGTACCGGCAGTTCGTCGCCGCCCGGCTGGAGTCGTTGCGCCGCACCGCGTACCTCCTCTGCCGCGAGTGGCACACCGCCGACGACCTGGTCTCCATCACGATCGGCAAGCTCTACCGGCACTGGCGCCGGGTCCGCGCCGCGGAGAACATCGACGCGTACGTGCGCGGAATGCTCACCAACGCGTGGCTGGACGAGCGGCGGCGGCCCTGGCGGCGCGAGCACAGCACCGACGAGGTGCCGGAGACCGCCGACATGGTCCTGCCGGAGCCCACCCTCGCCGAACGCGACATGCTGCTCGCCCTGCTCGGTCAGCTGCCGCCCCGGCGGCGCGCCGTGCTGGTGCTCCGCTACTACTGCGACCTGTCGGTCGAGGAGACAGCTGACGTCATGGGCATCAGCACCGGCACGGTCAAGAGCCAGTCCGCGCGCGGCCTGGAGGCGTTGCGCCTGCTGCTGGGCGGCATCCCGTCGGCCCGAGGGGAACTGTCATGACGTACCGGCAGTTGTTCGACGACCTGATCGGCGAGCCGCCGGTCTCCACTGTGGACGTGGACCGGGTGATCAGCGGACAGCGCCGGGCCCGGCGGCTGCGGATCGGGGCCGGTACGACGGCGGTCGCCGCGGTGGTGGCGGCAGTGCTGGTCGGCACCACGACGCTCATCGGCAAGCCGCACGCCCAGCCGGCCAAGCCGGCACCGGCCGTCACGACGGTCCCCGGCAGCGATCAGGACCTCGATCGGATCGACGCCGCGGTGATCGCGGCGTTGACCCGCGCGGTGCCGAGCCTGGCCTGGGCGGTGAAGGACGGGCCCGTGATCGACGCCCCCAACTGGGCTTCACAGGCTGTGGGCCAGTCCGGCTCTCCCGGCTACCGAGGGGACGGCAGCTTCCGGGTGGACGGGGTGGATCTGACAGCAGATCTACAGATCACCCGGGACGGCGCGAAGAGCTGGCAGGCCGAGGCAACTCGCGCATGCTCCAAGAACGCCATCGAATGCGGCGAGCAGACGGGTCCGGACGGGGAGAAGATCAGGTACCAGCGGGCAGTCTGGGAGGAGGAGGTGCCGGCGCAGTTCCAGGATCGGATGCCGAGCCGGACAGAGACCGCTGACGCGGCGGCCCTGCGCCGGGACGGCACGTTGCTACGCCTGACCGTGCGGACCGTCACCGCCGAGGACGATCTCCCGATCACCGTCGGGCAGCTGATCCCGGTCGTGGTGGACCGGGCCGTCGCTCTCGCGCCGATGCCGTCCCCCAGCCCGGCGGCCACGTCGGCCGTCACCACTGTCGCGGGCACCGCCGCGGACGCGACACGTCTCGACGCGGCGCTGACCAGCGCCCTGCGCCGGCAGGCATCCGACTTCACCTGGCTGACCAAGTGGGGCGGCGCGAGCAGCCCGACCCCGGTCGGTTTCGAGCCCAAGGGCCGGCTGAGCGTCGACGCACCGGTGCTGTATGCCGCCACGTTCCGGGTCGGGAACCGGGCCGCGCAGGTCACCCTACGGCTGGTGCGCGATGGCGAGGCCGCCTGGTCGCTCGCCCCGCCCTGCCCCACCGCTGCGCTCGCCGCCCGCCACTGCACGGTGACCGAGTTCCCTGGTGGCGAGCGCCTGCGGGCACGGCGGATGCTCACCGGTTTCGGCTCGCGCCCCGACTCGGCGCGGCCGGCGGGAAGCAACAGCTACCTGATCGAGTCGCTCCGCCCGGACGGCACGCTGGTCCGCCTCCGTCTCACGCAGGACAAACCGGCGCTCTCGATGGACCAGACGATCGAGATTGCCCGGGAGCCGTCGCTCGTCCTGGCCCCACGGCCACCGGCGGGAACCGCCACTGCGCAGGCATACGGTCCCCCCAGGTGGGACTACGACGGCGCAGCGTCGGCCGCGGTCACCGCCGCGCTCGACGCCGCCTCGCCGGACGGAATGATCTATCTGCTGCCCTTCCGCGGAGGGGACGACGGGCTGAACGGCGCGACCCTCCTGTCGTACAACTTCCTGGTGCAGCGAGGCGGGCTGGCCGGCGACGGGGAGATCATCGTGGAGCGCCGCGCGGCGCTGGTGCTGAGCTGTGCCACGGTCGGAGCACTCCCGCCTGCGATGCACCGGGGGCACGCGCACGACGGCGAGTGCACCGAGTCGACCCGCCCGGACGGGAACCGGGTCGTCACGATCGTCTCCCGTCCGGCCGGGTCGGTGATCTACAGCGTGTTCGTGCAGCGACCCGACCGCGGCACGGTCGAGGTGGTGATCGACAACCGGCCCAACACCGGCGCCGCCTCGGACATGCCGACGGACGGAGATCTCGGGAGCCGCTGGCCGAAGGGCATTAAGGGCGGCACCACCCCGCCGCTCACCCTGGAGCAGGTCACGGCGCTTGCCGGTCACCCGGATCTGATCAACCTGTTGCCCTGACCGGAGAAGACGGACGCCCCGGGCCGGACCGGTCCGGGGCGTCCGCCACCAGCGGGCCGACCGGTGGCGGCGCGAGCCCGTACGCGAGAATGACGGCCGTGACGACGATCCCGAACGTGCTCGCCAACCGGTACGCCTCGCCCGAACTGGTCGCCCTCTGGTCGCCGGAGGAGAAGGTCCGGATGGAGCGCCGGCTCTGGCTGGCGGTGCTCAAGGCCCAGCGTGATCTCGGCGTGCCGGTGCCGGACGGCGTGGTCGAGGCGTACGAGCGGGTGGTCGACGACGTCGACCTGGCCTCGATCGCGGCGCGGGAGCGGGTCACCCGGCACGACGTGAAGGCCCGGATCGAGGAGTTCAGCGCGCTCGCCGGGCACGAGCACGTGCACAAGGGGATGACCTCCCGGGACCTCACCGAGAACGTCGAGCAGCTCCAGATCCGAGCCTCGCTGGAGCTGATCCGGGACCGGGTGGTCGCCACGCTGGCCCGGCTGGGCTGGCACGCGGGCGAGTACTCGGCGCTGGTGATGACTGGCCGGTCGCACAACGTCGCCGCGCAGGCCACCACGCTCGGCAAGCGCTTCGCGTCCGCCGCGGAGGAGCTGCTGATCGCGTACGAGCGGCTGGAGGACCTGATCGGCCGCTACCCGCTGCGGGGGATCAAGGGGCCGGTGGGCACCGCCGCCGACCAGCTCGACCTGTTCGACGGCGACGCCGAGAAGGTGGCCGAGCTGGAGCGCCGGGTGGCCGGGCACCTGGGCTTCAGCCGGGTGCTGGACAGCGTCGGCCAGGTCTACCCGCGCTCGCTGGACTTCGACGTGCTCTCCGCGCTGGCCCAGGTGGCCGCCGCGCCGTCGTCGCTGGCCACCACGATCCGGCTGATGGTCGGCCAGGAGCTGGTCACCGAGGGCTTCAAGCCGGGCCAGGTCGGGTCCAGCGCCATGCCGCACAAGATGAACACGCGCTCGTCGGAGCGGGTGAACGGCTTCGCGGTGATCATCCGGGGTTACCTGTCGATGGTCGGCGAGCTGGCCGGTGACCAGTGGAACGAGGGTGACGTCTCCTGCTCGGTGGTGCGCCGGGTCGCGCTGCCTGATGCGTTCTTCGCCGCCGACGGGCTGTTCCAGACGTTCCTCACCGTGCTGGACGAGTTCGGCCCGTACCCGGCGGTGATCAACCGGGAGCTGGAGCGCTTCCTGCCGTTCCTGGCCACCACGAAGATCCTGGTGGCAGCCGTACGCCGGGGGGTCGGCCGGGAGGTCGCGCACGAGGTGATCAAGGAGCACGCGGTCGCCGTGGCGCTGGCCATGCGGGAGAAGGGTGCGGCGGAGAACGACCTGTTCGACCGCCTGGCCGCCGACGGCCGGCTGGGCCTGACCAGGGCCGAGATCGACACCCTGGTGGCCGACCGCAACGCCTTCGTGGGCGCCGCCGCCGACCAGGTCAACCGCGTGACCGCGAGGATCACCGGTGTAGTGCAGACCCACCCCCAGGCCGCGACCTACTCCCCGCCCCCCATCCTCTGACCCCCGCCGCTTGCCGACGATCATGAAGTTGGCGGCACTGAGGGAGATCATTCCTGCCGTCAACTTCATGATCGACGCGGCAAGGCAAGAGGGTCAGGGGCCGGTGGGGGTTTCGGCTGCGGAACTCAGGTTGGGGGCGCTCGCGGGTTCGGCGATGCCGCCGGGCGCGGAGGCGATCTCCGGCTCGTGGGCGGTGTCGGCCGCGATCGCCGGCTGGTCCGGCGGCATGACGTCCGGCATCGTGGGCGCGACGATCACCGCCGTGCCGTACGCGCAGATCTCCATCCACATCTCGCCGCAGTCGCGGCTGTCGAAGCGCATGCCGATCACCGCGTTCGCGCCGAGGCGGCGGGCCTCCTCGCCGAGGCGGGCCACCGAGTCGGTACGCCACCGGGTCAGGTTGTCCGGCGCCAGCGGATCGTAGGCGCCACCGCGCAGGTTCTTGACCCCCTCGCGGTACGGGTTGCGGGTCCTCGCCATCGAGGAGACCACTTCGCCGAGGATCTGGCGGATTTCGTAGCCGGGCAGTTGATCCGTGGTCACTACCAGCACGTTTCCGATGCTGTCAGCCCTCGGCCGGGTGGTTCGCGAGCCGTGTTCAGCTGATCGGATGCTGAAAAACGACGCGGCGCGGACGGCCGGGCTGCTCCCGGCCGATCCGCGCCGCATCGGCATCAACCGTCAGACACCGGCCGTCGAGGTGATCCAGGACCGGTTGTACGCGACACTGCCGTAGTTCTGGATGGTGGTGCCGTTGGCGGTGGAGGCGACGCCGACCTGCCGGCCGTTGTAGAACTGCGGGCCGCCCGAGTCGCCCCGCCACGCGTTGCCGTTGACCCGGGTGCTCCGGATCGCCTGGCCGCCGTACGCGTCGGTGACGCTGGTGCTGGTCACCTGGACGGTGGCGGTCTTGAGTTGGGGCGACGCGCCGCAGCCGCTGTAGCAGGTCATGCCCCAGCCGTAGATGGTGTTGGTCGAGCCGACCGGCGGGTTGCTGGTGGCCAGCGACACGGCGGAGGTGCTGACCGTGCTGGACAGGCGCAGCAGGGCCAGGTCGTAGCGGGTGTAGGAGGCGCTCACGGTGCGGGTGACGCCGCCCGAGGCGTAGTAGACGCTGCCGACCCGCACGGACATGGTGCCGCTGACGCAGTGCCGGGCGGTGAGCACCCACTGGGGCGCGATCACGCTGCCGGAGCAGGTGAACGAGCCGTTGCTGAAGACGGCGGCGGCCCACGGGGCGGACGAGACGGTGCCGCCACCGATGATCGGCTGCGGGCCGGCCGGCGCGGCGGTGGCGCCGGAGGCGGTGGCCAGGACGCCGGCCAGCGCGGTGGTCAGCACGGCGAGCAGGGGACGGAGGCGCATGTCGGGGCTCCTTCTGCGCGACGCCCGGGGTTGCCGGGCAGGGGGACACCCGCCGGATGGGGTGAGCCGGCGAGGGACGTCGATCGAGTGCATCGACATCTGACGATGCATGCTACGGGTGTGCCGTGCGGTGTCACAAGAGACGAATCGAACAACGCCGATGGCGTGACGACTGACGCGCGTCGCGCCGACGTGCTGTCGGATACCTGTCCAAGCTGGGGCGTTTCGCGGCAGAATGCCTGCTAGGAGGGGGTGCGGAGGGTCACCCACAGGCACCGAGCGCAACGAATTCGCATCGACGCCGCAACGAACGGGCAACGGTGTCCGGCCGGCGTCGCCGGTCCCGCCGAGCACTGCCGGAAGTGCCCCCGGCCGGTTCGGGCCGGGCGGTATCTGCCAGGTAGGCTGGCTGCGCTCGCCCGATAGTGGGCCGGCACCCAACTGCGTACACAGTCAGGAGTGCCCCGTGCCTCGCGTCGTAGTCGACGTCATGCTCAAGCCCGAGATCCTCGATCCGCAGGGCCAGGCCGTCGCAAACGCGCTGCCCCGGCTCGGCGTCAGTGACGTCGCCTCGGTTCGGATCGGCAGGCGGATCGAGATCGAGTTCACCGGCGAACCGGACCTGGACCGGGCCCGCGAGATCGCCGACAAGCTGCTGGCCAACCCGGTCATCGAGGACTTCACCGTCCGCGTGGTCACCGCCGACGAGACCGCGGGCGCGCAGTCGTGACCGCCCGGGTCGGTGTGGTGACCTTCCCCGGCTCGCTCGACGACGGGGACGCGGCCCGGGCCGTACGGATCGCCGGCGCCGAGGCGGTCCGGCTCTGGCACGGCGACCCGGACCTGCACGGGGTGGACGCCGTCGTCCTGCCCGGCGGCTTCTCCTACGGTGACTACCTGCGCTGCGGCGCCATCGCCCGCTTCGCCCCGGTGATGGAGACGATCGTCCAGGCCGCCCGCGGCGGCCTGCCGGTGCTCGGCATCTGCAACGGCTTCCAGATCCTCTGCGAGGCGCACCTGCTGCCCGGCGCGCTCACCCGCAACCAGCACCTGCACTTCCGCAACCGGGACCAGGTCCTGCGCATCGAGGGCACCGGCACCGCCTGGACCAACGCGTTCCAGCCGGGCCAGGAGGTGCTCGTCCCGGTCAAGAACGGCGAGGGCTGCTACGTCGCCGACTCCGCGACGCTCGACCGGCTGGAGGGCGAGGGCCGCGTCGTCGCCCGCTACGTCGGCGGCAACCCCAACGGATCGCTGCGCGACATCGCCGCGATCACCAACGAGGCCGGCAACGTGGTCGGCATCATGCCGCACCCCGAGCACGCGGTGGAGGCGCTCACCGGCCCGTCCCTGGACGGCCTCGGCTTCTTCACCTCGGTGCTCAAGCACCTGGTGGGAGCGCCGGCGTGATGGTGGCCGTGATCATCGGTCGGCTCATCCGCCGCACCGGCGGCGAGCGCAACAAGGAGACGTCATGACCACCCATCCGGACCCGGCCCTGCGGGAGCCGCAGGGCGGCCCGACCGACGAGTGGGCGCCGGGCGTGGACACCGTCCCCCGGGCCGCCGAGACGCCGGAAGAGCTCCAGCCGTACGCCGAGCTGGGCCTCCGCGACGACGAGTACGACCGGATCCGGCACATCCTCGGCCGCCGGCCGACCCAGGCCGAGCTGGCCATGTACTCGATCATGTGGAGCGAGCACTGCTCCTACAAGTCGAGCAAGGTGCACCTGCGCCAGTTCGGTGAGAAGGCCCCGCCGAGCGACCGGCTGCTCGCCGGCATCGGGGAGAACGCCGGCGTGGTCCAGGTCTCCGACGAGCTGGCGGTGACCTTCAAGGTCGAGTCGCACAACCACCCGAGCTTCGTCGAGCCGTACCAGGGCGCGGCGACCGGCGTCGGCGGCATCGTCCGCGACATCCTCGCCATGGGCGCCCGCCCGGTGGCCGTGATGGACCCGCTGCGCTTCGGCGCGGCCGACCACCCGGACACCGCCCGGGTACTGCCCGGCGTGGTCGCCGGCGTCGGCGGCTACGGCAACTGCCTCGGCCTGCCCAACATCGGCGGCGAGGTCGTCTTCGACCCCTGCTACCAGGGCAACCCCCTGGTCAACGCGCTCTGCCTGGGCGTGCTGCCGGTCGACCGGCTGCAGAAGAAGGACGCCACCGGCCCCGGCAACATCGTGGTGCTGATGGGCGCCAAGACCGGCCGCGACGGCATCGGCGGCGTGTCGGTGCTGGCCAGCGCCACCTTCGACGAGGGCAGCGAGCAGCGCCGCCCGTCCGTGCAGGTCGGCGACCCGTTCATGGAGAAGCTGCTGATCGAGGCGTGCCTGGAGCTGTACGACGCCGAACTGGTCGTCGGCATCCAGGACCTCGGCGGCGCCGGCCTGACCTGCGCCCTCACCGAGACCGCCGCCTCCGCCGGCACCGGCATGCGGGTGTGGCTGGAGCGCGTGCCGCTGCGCGAGCCGTCGATGGAGCCGCACGAGATCCTGGCCAGCGAGTCCCAGGAGCGGATGCTGCTCGTCGTCTCCCCGGACAAGCTCGACGCGGTGCTCAAGACCGCCGAGAAGTGGGGCGTCTGGGCCACCGCCATCGGCGAGGTCACCGCGCCGTCGCCGGACGGCCGGCCGGGCCGCCTGGTCGTCACCTGGCGCGACCAGCTCGTTGTGGACGTGCCGCCGGGCTCGCTCGTCGACGACGGCCCGGTCTACGCCCGCCCGATGCGTGAGCCGGCCGACCTGATCCTGCTCCAGGCCGACCGCGCCGAGACGCTGCCCCGGCCGAACACCCCAGAGGCGCTCCGGGAGACCGTGCTGCGCATGATCGCGTCGCCGAACCTGGCCGACAAGACCTGGGTCACCGAGCAGTACGACCGCTACGTGCTCGGCAACACCGTGCTCGCCCAGCCGGAGGACTCCGGCGTGATCCGGATCGACGAGCGCAGCGGCCTCGGCGTCGCGCTCTCCGTCGACGGCAACGGCCGGTACGCCCGCCTCGACCCGTACCACGGCACGAAGCTGGCGCTGGCCGAGGCGTACCGGAACGTGGCGGTGACCGGCGCGAAGCCGATCGCCGTGACCAACTGCCTCAACTTCGGCTCCCCGGAGGACCCGGGCGTGATGTGGCAGTTCGCCGAGGCCGTGCGCGGCCTGGCGGACGGCTGCCTGGAGCTGGGCATCCCGGTGACCGGTGGCAACGTCAGCTTCTACAACCAGACCGGCGCCGCGGCCATCCACCCGACCCCGGTGGTCGGCGTGCTCGGCGTGCTCGACGACGTGGCGAACCGCGTGCCGATGGGCTTCGTGCCCCGGGCCGCCGGCGACCACGACCAGCTCTTCCTGCTGGGCGAGACGCACGTCGAGCTGTCCGGCTCGGAGTGGGCCTGGGTGACGCACGAGCACCTGGGCGGCATCCCGCCGCAGGTCGACCTGGCTCGCGAGCGTCAGCTCGCCGAGCTGCTGGCCGAGGCGGCCCGCGTCGGGCACCTCAGCTCGGCGCACGACCTCTCCGACGGCGGCCTGGCGCAGAGCCTGGTCGAGTCGGCCCTGCGCCGGGGCGTCGGCGCCCGGGTCGTCGTGCCGGAGCACTTCGCCGGTGGCTCGATGCCGTTCGTCTTCCTGTTCAGCGAGTCCGCCGGCCGCGCGCTGGTGTCGGTGCCGCGCGGGCACGAGAAGGCGTTCACCGCCCTCTGCGCCGAGCGCGGCGTGCCGTGGGAGTTCATCGGCGTCACCGACCCGGCCTCCGGCGCGCTGGAGGTGCACGGCCAGTTCCGGATCGGCCTGGACGAGCTGCGCGAGGCGCACACCGGCACGCTGCCGCGCCTGTTCGGCGCGGCCGAGGCGGCGCGGGTGGAGGTGGCGGCCACCCGTACCGGGACCACCACCGTGCTCCCGGCCACCGCCGAGCAGCCGATCGGCGTGGACCCGGCCGAGGTCGTCTCCGAGCCGATCGCTGAGGGCTCGTCGGCCGAGGCGCCCGCGCCGGCCGCCACCGACGCCGCTCCGGCGGCGTCCGAGGCGGATTCCGACGCACCCGCTGCGGCGGAGCCCGCCGCCGAGGCACGGGACGAGACCGCTCCGGCCGCCGACGCCACCCCGGCGCAGGACGGGTCCGACGGCCCGGCTCCCGGTGAGCCGGCGCCGGACCAGCGCTGAGGCCCTCGCCTTGGCCGTTTTCGCCCAGCCCGGCGCCGGTGCCCGCTTCGACTGGGGACTGACCGGGGCGGCGGAACTCGGCCGAGTCTGCGCCGCCCTGGTGGTGGTGGACGTACTGTCGTTCACCACCGCCGTGGAGGTGGCGGTGAGCCGCGGCATGCGGGTGCACCCGTTCCCGTGGGGCGAGCAGGCCGCCGACTACGCCCGCCGGGTCGGCGCCGTCGCGGCGGTGGGCCGCCGGCGGACGACAGCGGAGCATCCGTGGTCGCTCTCCCCGGCGGCGCTGCGGGCCGCGCCTGCCGTCGCCGACCTGGTGCTGCCGTCGCCGAACGGCTCGGCGATCAGCGCCGCCGCGAGCGCCACCGGCGTGCCGGTGGTCGCGGCCTGCCTGCGCAACGCACGCGCCGTCGGGCACTGGCTCCGCACCCAGGGGTACGGCTCGACCGACGCTCCAGTGGGTGTGGTGGCGGCCGGGGAGCGCTGGCCCGACGGGTCACTGCGGCCGTGCGTGGAGGACCAGCTCGGGGCGGCCTGCGTGCTCGACGCGCTCGCCGGGGTGCCCGGCGGGCTCTCGGTGGAGGCCGCGATGGCGCTGGCCGCGCTCGCCAGCACCCCTGACGTGCCGGCGGCGGTGCGGGGGTGCGTGTCCGGCCGGGAACTCGCCGAGGGCGGCTTCGCCGAGGACGTCGACGTCGCGACCGAGGTCGGCGTCTCCGAGGTCGTGCCGGTGCTCCGCCAGGACTACTTCGCCGCCGCCTGAGTCACAGCTGCCCGCGCGACGGGACGTATCGACAAAACTGTGGCCGCCCGCGAGCGCGGGCGGCCACAGTCGTGCGTGCTGATGCGGGTCAGTCGTCCAGCCAGTCGAGTCGCCGACCGCTGCGGTCGCCCTGCGCGTCCGGGCGAGCGCGACCGGCCTGCGCCGGGTCGTTGGGGTAGGCGTTGTCGTAGCCGCCACCGCGCTGCTGCGGCGGCTCCTGGCCGTAACCACCCTGCTGGCCGTAGCCGCCCTGCGGGGACTGGCCGTAACCGTCGCCGTATCCGGCGCCCTGCTGGCCGTATCCGCCGGCCTGGTGCCCGCCGTCGTACCCGCCACCGGTGTTGCCGTAGCCGCCAGCGGCCGGGCTGTTGTCGTAACCGCCCTGCTGCCGACCGTCGTAGCCACCGGCCGGGTTGTCGTAGCCACCGGCCGGAGCGTCGCCGTATCCGCCCTGCTGACGGCCGGCGTCGTAGCCACCGGCCGGGGCGTCGTACCCGCCAGTGGACGCGCTGTCGTAGCCACCCGCCGGGGCGTCGCCGTATCCACCGGTGGCCCGGCCACCGCCGTAGCCCGCGTCGCCGTAACCGCCGGCCGGGGCGTCACCGTAACCACCGGCGCTGCCGTAGCCACCCGCCGGGGCGTCACCGTAGCCGCCCTGCTGGCGGCCGCTGTCGTAGCCGCCGGTGGGCGCGTCGCCGTAGCCACCCGCCGGGGCGGCGCCGTACCCGCCGCCGGCGCGGTAGCCGTCGCCCTGCTCCGCGCCGCGACCGTACGGGGCCGGGGCGGACTGGTCGTAGCCGCGATCCTGCTCCGGCTGGTAGGTGCTGGTCGGGTACGGGTCGGCCGCCGGCGCGTACTGGGTGCTGTCGCCGGTGTAGCGGCCGGTGGGCTCGTCGAAGCGCTCGTTGCCGTACCCGCCGCCCTGGGCCGCGTATCCGGCCGCCCCGGCCGCAGCGCCGGCGGCGTAGTCCGGGGTGCCGTAGCCGGCCCCGGAGGACGGGCCGTTGCCGTAGCCGCCGCCCGAGGAGGGCGCGGTGCCGTATCCGCCGCCGGAGGCAGGCGCGTCGCCGTAACCGTTGCCGGCGCCGTAGCCGCCCTGACCGGGCGCGTCGTCGCCGTAGCCGTACCCGGCCTGTCCCGCGCCGACGCCGTACGCCGGTCCGGGCGGCGCGCCGTACGGGTCCGGCGGGACGTCGTCCACGACCGGCCGCTGGAGCATGGTGGGGGCCTCGCTGATCGACGGGCCGCCGACCATCGTCGCGCCCGGCCCGGCGCCCATGCCGTTCACCACCCGGGTCTGGTCGTCCGTGCCGTGGTAGGCGCCGCGGGCCGCGGGGATCGCGCCGGCTGCCGCTGCGCCGCCGGGGCCACCCGGACCGACCGGCCCACCGGGGCCGTCGCCGTCACCGTCGTCGCCCTCGTTCTTGCGCCGCATGTAGAGCAGCACGATGGTGCCCACACCGACGGCGACGAACAGGCCGCCGAGCAGGATCAGCAGCCAGGAGCCGAAGCCGCCGGAGTCCTCGTTCGCGGTCGGCTGCTGGGCGGCCGGCGCGTCGGTGGCCGGGGTGTCGGTCGCGTCCTCCTCGAGCGGCTCTTCCGAAGGCGGAGCGGACTCGCTCGCCGACGGGGTGGCGCTCGGGCTCGCCGACGCCCGCAGCTGAATGCTGAGCCGGACGCCGGTCACCGACTGGCCGGCGCTCGCGTTGATCGACCGGGCGACCGGCGTGGCGCCGTCGGTCGAGGCGCCCACCTCGATCCGGCCGGGCGCGATCGGGGCGGACTCGGAGCCGCTGAAGCTGAAGTTGCCGTTGCCGCTGGTGTTGGTACGGCGCTCCTTGCCCGCGCTGTCGCGCAGCATGACGAGGGCGCCTTCGATCGGCTCGCCGTCGGCGTTGACCACCTTGCCGGACACCGTCTTCACGGTCTGCGGCTGCTGCGGCGCGTCCGGACCGCTCACCCTCATGTCGCGCGAGTCGCCGCCCTGGTCGCCGCCGCCTGCACGAGCGGAAACCCGGACCTGCCCGGACTTGTTGTCGCCCGGCGCGAGATTGTCGGCGGTGAGGGTCACGTTGAAGGTCGCCGACTCGCCGCCGCCGATGGAGCGGGCTGGTACACGACAATCGCCCTGGCACTTCAGACCGTCGAAGGTGTCGACGCTGACGCTGAAGACGCTGGGCGAGTCATTGTTGTTCTTGACGGTGAAGCTCATGGGCGTCGACTGACCGCTCGACAGCGAGTCCCTCGACAGGCTGGTGATCTGCACGTCCGGGTTCGCCGCGAGGGCGGGGGTGGCGGGGACGGTGAGCAGGGCGCCGAAGAGCAGCGCTACGACCACACCGGCCCGCTGCTTCCAGGCACGTCGGTGTGTTGACACGTCCACCGCCTTCCGGGTCTGATCTCTCCGCCGGCCACTCGGCCGAGGTTGATCACTCACGGTACGAACAACGCCGTCGGCAACTATGCCTTGTCTGACCGGATCATCTCTACCCAGGGCCGCCGCATGGCGGCCTTCTGCCGGGTCGTATCGTCCCGTCGTGTCCTCTCCGCACGCTTATTCCGAAGCGGTACTCACCGCCCTGGCTGCGCTGGACGAGGGGCGTACGCCCGAACGGCCGGTCCTCCGGGAGGCGGTCCGGACCCTCTTGGCTGACCTCACGGATCGCGCCCCCGGCCGATCGGTGGAGGTGCGCGTCCCACCCTACGGTGCGGTGCAGTGCGTGAGTGGCCCACGACACACCCGGGGTACGCCCCCGAATGTGGTGGAGATGGACGCGCCGACGTGGCTGACGCTCGCCACCGGACGCCTCGAATGGGCGCGGGCGGTCACCGACGGTCGCGTACGGGTGTCGGGGAACCGGGCCGACCTCTCCGCGTACCTCCCTATTTGGTCGGCGGACGGCGACGACGTCCCCTCACCCTGAGCTGGGACTCCGTGACTGTCGGTATCGACTGCTGTTCGCGTACACTGAGAGCCGACGACGGTCCCGGCCCATGCGTGCGGAGCTGACCCCCGGCTCCGCCAGGCCAGTCCAGACCCCACTGCGAGGGAGCGGCAGGTGCCCCGAGGCGATGGCCGGCTGAGCCACGACCTTGACCCCCAGCGACCCGGCCCACAGGACGCGTGCGGCGTCTTCGGCGTCTGGGCGCCAGGGGAAGAGGTCGCAAACCTCACCTACTTCGGGCTGTACGCCCTCCAGCACCGCGGCCAGGAGGCCGCGGGCATCGCGGTCAGCGACGGTTCCGGCGTCGTGGTCTACAAGGACCTCGGCCTGGTCGCCCAGGTGTTCGACGAGCCGACGCTCGCCAGCCTGCGCGGGCACGTCGCGATCGGGCACGCGCGCTACTCGACCACCGGTGGCTCGACCTGGGAGAACGCCCAGCCGACCATCCGCGCCACGACCGCCGGCACCACGATCGCGCTGGCGCACAACGGCAACCTGGTGAACACCGCCGAGCTCCAGCGCGAGGCGGCGGTGCGCGGGCTGGACTCCGACGGCTCGACGAACGACACCTCGCTGGTCACGATGCTGCTGGCCAGCCGGCCCGACCTGTCGGTCGAGGCGGCCGCGCTGGAGGTGCTGCCGCAGCTGCGCGGCGCGTTCAGCTTCGTCTTCATGGACGAGTCGACGCTCTACGCGGCGCGCGACGCGCACGGCGTACGCCCGCTGGTGCTCGGCCGGCTGGAGCGCGGCTGGGTGGTGGCGAGCGAGACCGCCGCGCTGGACATCGTCGGCGCGAGCGTGGTCCGCGAGGTGGAGCCGGGCGAGCTGATCGCCATCGACGAGAACGGGATGCGTTCCAGCCGGTTCGCCTCGCCCGAGCCCAAGGGCTGCCTCTTCGAGTACGTGTACATCGCCCGGCCGGACGCCACCATCGCCGGCCGCAACGTGCACGCCGCGCGGGTGCAGATCGGCCGCCAGCTCGCCAAGGAGCACCCGGTCGAGGCCGATCTGGTGATCCCGGTGCCGGAGTCCGGCACCCCGGCCGCGATCGGCTACGCCGAGGAGTCCGGCATCACCTACGGCCAGGGCCTGATGAAGAACCCGTACGTCGGGCGCACCTTCATCCAGCCCTCGCAGACGCTGCGCGCGCTCGGCGTCCGGCTCAAGCTGAACCCGCTGCGGCAGAACGTGCGCGGCAAGCGCCTGGTGGTGGTGGACGACTCGATCGTGCGGGGCACCACCCAGCGGGCGATCGTCCGGTTGCTGCGCGAGGCGGGCGCCCTGGAGGTCCATGTCCGGATCTCCTCGCCGCCGGTGAGCTGGCCCTGCTTCTACGGCATCGACTTCGCCACGCGGGCCGAACTGCTGGCCAACGGGCTGGACAACGACGGAATCCGGCGCTCGATCGGCGCCGACACGCTCGGGTACGTATCGCTGCCCGGTCTCATCGCCGCGACCGAGCAGCCGAAGAGCCGGCTCTGCCGGGCGTGCTTCGATGGGGAGTACCCGATCGAGCTGCCGGCCGGGAACCTGATCGGCAAGCACGTGCTCGAAGGAGTGGGACGCCGGGTCGCCGCCGAGGCTGCCGGGCCGACCGGTCCGCTCGTCGCCACACCGACCCACCACCCGTAGCACCACCGACGCGGGTCCGGCCGCTCCGGGCTCGCGGGAACCACAAAGGGGAGAACCGTGACGCACGTGTCCGAGCGCAGCGGCGCAGGATCCAGCCCGACGGGCGCCGGCGGCGACCGCCAGCCCTGGTCGGCGGGGTCCGGCCGCACGCAGCGCAAACGCTCGGTCTCGTACGCCGACGCCGGGGTGTCGATCGAGGCGGGCGACCGCGCGGTCGAGCTGCTCAAGTCCAAGGTCAAGCAGACCCGGCGCCCCGAGGTCATGGGTGACCTGGGCGGCTTCGCCGGCCTGTTCCGGCTGGACACCAAGAAGTACAAGAACCCGATCCTGGCCTCCTCGACCGACGGCGTGGGCACCAAGCTGGTGATCGCGCAGCAGCTCGACATCCACGACACGGTCGGCATCGACCTGGTCGCCATGGTCGTCGACGACCTGGTCGCCTGCGGCGCCGAGCCGCTGTTCCTGCTCGACTACATCGCCACCGGCGAGGTCGTGCCGGACAAGGTCGCCGAGATCGGCGCCGGCATCGCGGACGGCTGCCGGTACGCCGGTTGCGCGCTGCTGGGTGGCGAGACCGCCGAGCACCCGGGCGTGCTGCGCCCCGACGAGTACGACATCTCCGCCACCGGCGTGGGCGTGGTGGAGGAGAGCGAGATCCTCCGCCCGGAGCGGGTGGAGGTGGGCGACGTGGTGATCGCCATGCGTTCCTCCGGCCTGCACTCCAACGGCTACTCCCTGGTCCGGCACGTGCTGCTGGGCGCCGGCCGGATGCGGCTGGACGTGGTGATCGACGACTTCGGCCGCCAGCGGACGCTCGGCGAGGAGCTGCTCACCCCGACCAAGATCTACGCGCAGGACTGCCTCAAGCTGATCGCCGAGGCCGAGGTGCGGGCGCTGGCCCACGTCACCGGCGGCGGCATCCCCGGCAACCTGGTCCGGGTGCTGCCCGAGCACGTCGACGCCGTGGTCAACCGCTCCACCTGGAAGCCGCAGCCGATCTTCGACCTGATCCAGTCCAAGGGCCGGATCGAGGACCCGGAGATGGAGGCGACCTTCAACATGGGCGTCGGCATGTTCGCGATCGTCTCCGCCGAGGACGCCGACCGCGCGCTGGCCACCCTGACCGGCCGGGGCGTGGACGCCTGGCAGGCGGGCGAGATCATCGAGGGGTCCGGCAACGTGCAGATGGTCGGGCAGCACACCCGGGGCTGATCACCCTGCGCCGATCGGCCGGGCACCTGATCGGGGGTTCACCCGAGCGGTCGCCGCGGCCTAGCCTGGAGGTTCGGTTTTCAGGCAGGCGGGGGAGGTGCTGATGGCTGCGCGCACGCCCGAAGGGATGCGGGGCATCGCCGCCGTCCCGTCGTACGTCGTGATGCAGCCGACGACGCTGTGCAACCTCGACTGTGCCTACTGCTACCTGCCGCTGCGGGCCGCCGACAGGCGCATGCCGGTGGCTGTCGCCGAGGCGGTGGCGGCGTCGGTGAACCCGTGGGCGGAGGGCGGCCGCTTCTCCGTGGTCTGGCACGGCGGCGAGCCGCTCGCCGCCGGCCGGGAGCATCTGGCCGCCCTGCTGGCGCCGTTCGGGCCGGACGTCGAGCACCACGTACAGACCAACGCCACGCTCGTGGACGACGCCTGGTGCGCGTTCTTCGCCGAGCACCGGGTGCGGGTCAGCGTCAGCGTGGACGGGCCGCGGGCCCGCAACGCCGAGCGGGTCACCCGGGGCGGACGGCCGGCGTACGACCGGATCGTGGCCGGCGTGGCGGCGCTGCGCCGCCACGGCGTGCCGTTCTCGGCGCTGGCGGTGGTGTCGCGGCCGGAGCCGGGCCTGGCGACCGAGCTGTACGACTACTTCCTCGACCTGGGCTGCGACGTGCTCGGTGTGAACATCGAGGAGACCGAGGGCGTCAACACCCGGACGAACGCCCGGGACGCGGGCGCGGTCACCGGGTTCTGGGCGGAGCTGGTGGCGGCGTGGCGCCGCGATCCCCGGATCCACCTGCGCGAGGTGGAGTGGTCGCTGCGGTACGCGGGCGCGGTGCTGGCCGGCACCGCCGACGACCTGCTGCCCCGCCGTCTGGACCCGATTCCGACGGTCGGGCACGACGGTTCGGTGGTGGTGCTCTCGCCGGAGCTGGCCGGCTTCACGGACCCGCACTACGGCGACTTCACCAGCGGGAACGTGCTCAGCACCCCGCTGGGCGAGATCCTGGCCGGCGCGGCCGGCACACCCTGGGTGGGGGAGTTCCTCACCGGCGTGGAGGCGTGCCGCACGTCCTGCGCGTACTTCGGCTTCTGTGGCGGTGGGCACGCCGCCAACCGCTACTTCGAGCTGGGGCGTTTCGACGGTACGGAGACCGAGCACTGCCGGAACAGCAAGATCCGCCTACTGGAGGGAGTGTTGGAGCATGCCCGAGACCATCAGTGACACCGACCGGGGGGCCGTGGCCGACCGGGTGCGGGACGCCGCTGCGGGGCTTACCGCTCTGCTCCGTGAGGCGGAGGCGGCGCGGCTGCTGCGGGCGGAGGTGTCGGGCGGCGACGGCGCCAACGCGGTCTGCGCGTGGAACCACTTCGAGAACATCCCGACGTTCTACAACTGGAACAACCGGCCACGCTGAAGGGACGGTTCCGCGATCAGGGACCTGTCGGCGAGTCGGGGCGGCACCCCGGCACGGCAGGTCCCTGATCGTCGGTCGCACGCCGGCTCAGCAGAGCACATGCGTGAGCACGCGGGGGGTTACCGCGTGCTCAGATGTGACCGGAGGTCAGCGGGTCGGACGAGCCCAGGTGTCCGGGTCGTCGTCCGCATGGTCCTCGTCATCGTCGTCGACATACTCTTTGTAGTCGTCGTCGAAGTTGTGCTCAGACTTTCCACTCCCCGCCAGTTCGCGCTGCAAGGCGGTTAGGTCGGTGTTCGGGGAGTGGTACTTCAACTCCCGGGCCACCTTCGTCTGCTTGGCCTTAGCACGGCCGCGCCCCATGGCTCGACCCCCTCGCACAGAATGCGGGGCAGCCCGAAGGCGGGCCCCGATGACGTCAGGCATCTCTCGTGGCTCTTACGGTACATGGGGATGCCATCGTTCGGCACCTCGGGTCACCGTCGACCGGACCTGCGCGTCGCGGTGGTCCAGCCGTCACCAAGTGTACCCGGTAAGGGGTAAGGTCCGGGGCTGGCCGTGACAGCGGACAAATCGGTAGAAATTAGCCCGAGCGCCAGCGTACCGCTCGGGTCCCCCGGGGGCGGAGTCGTCGTTCGCCCCCGGGGGGGTGAGCTTCACCGCAGATGGATCGCGCGCAGCCGGCCGACCTCGGCCATCCGCCGCTCGGCGAGCCGGTCCGCGGCCACCGCCGGAGGCACGCCCTCGTCGTCGGCCAGCTGGAGGATCTGCCGGGTGGTGTCGAAGATCCGGGTGGCCCGCAGCTTGGCGCGCTCGAAGTTGAAGCCCTCGATCTCGTCCGCCACCTGGATCACGCCGCCCGCGTTCACCACGTAGTCCGGGGTGTAGAGAATGCCCCGGTCGGCGAGCACCTTCTCGATCCCCGAGTGGGCGAGCTGGTTGTTCGCCGCCCCGGTGACCACCTTCGCCCGCAGCACCGGCACGGTCTCGTCGTTCAGCGCGCCGCCGAGCGCGCACGGGGCGTACACGTCGATGTCGGAGGCGACGAGCGCCGCGGTGTCGTCGACCAGGGTGACCTGCGGGTGGGTGGTGCGCGCCCACTCCAGGGCGCGCGGGCTCACATCGGTCGCCACCACCTCGGCGCCGTCGTCGAGCAGGTGGGCGGTGAGGTACTTGCCGACCTTGCCCAGCCCGGCCACGCCGACCCGCCGGCCGGCCAGCGTCGGGCTGCCCCAGACGTGCTCGGCGGCGGCCCGCATGCCCTGGAACACGCCCCACGCGGTGAGGATCGAGGAGTCGCCGGCGCCGCCGTGCTCCACGCTGCGGCCGGTGACGTACCGGGTCTCGCGCGCGATCACGTCCATGTCCGCGACGTACGTGCCGACGTCGCAGGCGGTGTAGTAGCGGCCGTTGAGCGACTCGACGAAGCGGCCGTACGCGCGCAGCAGCGCCTCGCTCTTGATCTGCTCGGGGTCGCCCCAGATGACCGCCTTGCCGCCACCGAGGTCGAGGTTCGCCAGGGCGTTCTTGTACGCCATCCCGCGCGAGAGGTCGAGCACGTCGGCGAGGGCGTCCTCCTCCGTCGCGTACGGGTAGAACCGGGTGCCGCCGAGCGCGGGGCCCAGCGCGGTGGAGTAGATCCCGATGATCGCCTTCAGGCCGGACTGCTTGTCCTGGCAGAACACGACCTGCTCATGCCCCGTGGAAACGGGGTCGTCGGTACTGGCGAATACGCCCATGGCTGACTCCTGTGTCGGTGAGCGCCCTTGTGGGGAGCGGAACCTGGTGGCACGCCGGCGGGATGGTGCCGGTGTCTCTGAGCCTAATATCGGCCCGAACCGTACTGTCGCGCACGTCACGCCACGGGGTTACGGGCGGCGACGGGCGGTCCCGTCTCGTGGGAGGATCGCGCCGTGCCGTCGCTCTTCGCTTCATACCTGCGCGTGTACGAGCCGTTGACCGCCTTCGACCGGGACCGGCAGTCGTACTGGCGCCGGTACGTCAGCGAAGGCCGGGCTATCGCCCCGCTGGAAGGGCCGGTCCGACAACGGACCGCGGTGATCGAGGCGCTGGGCGCGGGCTGGACCCGGCTGCCCGACCTACCCGACGAGGCGTACGTCCTGGAGTCGGACGACTCGCTGCTGGTCTGCCCCTGGAACCTGCGTATCCGGGTCGCCGAGGCGGCGCTGAGCGCCCGCGACGGCGTGCCCTCGGTGCTGGCCGACGCGTTCGTGCCGCCGGTGCTCGCCGGGCAGGCCAAGGCCGTGGTGGAGGACTGGCGCAGCGGCGCCCGGGTGCTGGAGCACGGCGTGCCCCGGGTGCACGAGCAGATCGCCACCTGGGGTGTGCCGCTGCGCTGGTTCGTGCTGTTCGAAGCCGGCGAGCGGCACCTGGTCACCGAGCCGGAGCGGCGCGCGCTGCGCTACCGCACCGAGATCTCCAAGGCGCGCCGCCGGGCGTCGCGGGCGCTGTCGGTGCTGCGCAAGTCGATCGGCGAGGCGCCGATCACCGAGGCGGTCGAGGAGGCCGCCCGGTGGCTGGAGGAGTTCCACCCGCGGTCGGTGGTCGAGCTGGACTACGGCGGCCTGGTGCAACTGCTGCCGGACGAGACGCTCGAGGCCGACGACTCGACCGAGCTGGTGGCCACCGGACTGTCCGGACTGGGCCGGGGCGAGGCGGAGGAGGCGTCCGCCGCGTACGACAAGCTGGTCGCCCGCTGGCGCGCGGTGCAGCTGCTGGAGCGCTGCAACTGACGCCCGGTTTGCCCCTATAAGTGGCCTTAGACACGAGAGTGTCTCGTAGTTGATGCATCACGAACCGTGATCATGAGTCCGAATAAGGTACTTTCTGCGGCATAAAAGTCGTAAAAATCGGGCATGCTTCATCCGTCCGTCTAGGGACCTTCAGCCGTTCGGCCCATGTCGGACATCGGGGACTAGCCGGACCATGGGAGACGCGTCGGCCGGCGGGACCCCGGCCGATGTCTATACATGTGGAGGAGTGACCCCGATGGCATCGCGAACGCACGAACCTGAGCCGCTACTCACACCGGCCGAGGTGGCGTCGATGTTCCGTGTCGACCCGAAAACGGTGACCCGGTGGGCCAAGGCTGGCAAGCTCAGCGCCATCCGGACCCTTGGCGGCCACCGCCGCTACCGTGAGTCAGAGGTTCGGGCCCTGCTGCAGGGGCAGATCCCCCAGCAGCGCCAGGGAGACTGACGAACCGGCGTTCTCCGGCGTTCCGATCAGGGGCGGTGCCATCGCGGCGCCGCCCTTAATCGCGTCCGGGCTCAGTCGCGCTCCGGACCGTCCAGCACGATCCGCAGCCCCACAGTGCCACCCTCGCCCCGACGCAGCCGGCTGCCCAGCAGGCTCAGCCGCCCGATCAGCCGGTACTTCTGCTTGAGCAGGCCCCGCACCCGACGGGTGCTGTCCGGGCCGGCGATCGTCGCGTGCCCCGGCACCGCCTCGCCGTGCGGCCGCCCGCGCACGTCGCACGGCGCCACTGTCACCCGGCCGTCGCGCCGGATCCGCTTCACCTTGCCGGAGTCGGACACCGTCCACACCGCAAGCGAGTCACCGTCGCGTACCGCCCACACCGGTGTCGCCACCGCCCGGCCGTCCTTGCGGAACGTGGTGAGCAGGACGTACTTCTCCGCCGCCAGGCGGTCCAGGTCGGTCACGCCGCCCAGGATACGGCTGCGACAGCCCGACGGAGCACGGATAGCGTGCTCACATGACCGGGGAACCCGAGATCGGCGACGTGTTCGGCGAGATGATCCGCGACGCGTACGCCGTCGCCACCGGCATCGGACCCCGGCCGATGGCCGGTGGACGCCTGCCCCGGCCGGTCATCGAGATCATCGAGCGGGACGACGGGCTGATCAACGGCGCGCCCGCCGGGCACTACCTCGACCCGCCGCAGCTGTGGCAGCCGCACGACCACCGGGCGGTCGACCGGGTACACGGGCACGTGCTCGACGTCGGCGTCGGCGCCGGACGGATCGCGCTGGAACTCCAGGAGCGCGGCGTGCCCGTCACCGGCCTGGACACCTCGCTGGGCGCGCTGCGGGTCAGCCGGCACCGAGGCGTACGCGACCTCGTCCACGGCACCGTCGACGAGCACGCCGCCGACGGACCGCGCTACGACACGTTCCTGCTGCTCGGCAACAACCTCGGACTGTTCGAAGGGCGGGAACGGGCGCCAGCGATGCTCGCCGCGCTCGCCGCCCTGGCCCGCCCCGGCGCCCGGGTCATCGCCCACGGCACCGACCCGTACGGCACCACCGACCCGGCGCACACCGGCTACCACGAGCGCAACCGGCAACGGGGCCGCCTGGGCGGGCAACTGCGGCTGCGGCTGCGCTACCGCCTGCTCGGCACCGGGTGGTTCGACTACCTGGTCTGCTCGCCCGAGGAGTTCGCCGAGCTGGTCCACGGCTCACCGTGGCGACTGACCGACGTGGACGACACCGACCATCCCTACTACCTCGCCACCCTGACGCTGCGGCGTTAGGAAGGGCCCCTTTCAAACGCCCAGGCGTTAACAAGGGGCCCTTCCTTACACGCTCAGACCTGGACGGTGGGGGTGGTCTCCTCCGGGGGCAGGCCGCCGTCGCCGTCGACCACCTCGTCCGGCGTGCCGTCCTCGTCGATGTCCACCATGGTGATGTCCACCTTGCCGTCACCGTCGGTGTCGAACTGGAACAGGTCAGCCTTGCCGTCGCCGTCGGTGTCCACCACCCACACGTCGGTCTTGCCGTCGTTGTTGGTGTCCGCGCGGAGCAGGTCCACCCGCTCGTCGCCGCGGGTCTCGACCGTCTCGGTGTTCTCCGCGCTCTCCGGTGCCTGGCTCATCTCGTTCCTTCCTTCGGCGTTGACGGCCGTCCTTACCCCGTCCGCTCCGCCCCCACTCATCCCGGCGGCCCGGCCCTGCATAGGGTCGCATGCAGGAACGAGCGAGCGGACGGGCCCGGCGGCGGAGACCCCGCGCGCCCCCGCCGCGGCGAGGGGACAGCGATGAGTGGTCGTTTTGTGGTCGTCGGGGCCGGCACCATGGGCCTCGGCATCGCGTACGTGGCGGCCGGCGCCGGGTACGCGGTCGAACTGGTCGAGGTCGACCCCGCCCGGGGCGCCGAGGCCGTCCGCCGGCTCGGCGAACTGTGGGACCGGGGCGTGCAGCGCGGCAAGCTGACCGAGGAGGCCGCCACCGCCAACCGCGAGCGCGTCACGTTGCGGGCCGGGCTCACCGAGGTGGCCGAGGGCCCCGACGTGATCGTGGAGGCCGTGCCCGAGCGGCTCGACCTGAAGCGCGCCGTGCTGCGCGAGGCGGAGAGTCGCCGGCCCGCGCTGCTGGGCAGCAACACGTCCAGCATCCCGATCGCCGAACTGGCCGCCGGGCTGGAGCGTCCCGCCGACTTCGTCGGGCTGCACTTCTTCAACCCGGTCTGGGCGATGGCGCTGCTGGAGATC
Organism: Micromonospora sp. LA-10; assembly: GCF_051853095.1. Classification (NCBI taxonomy): domain Bacteria; kingdom Bacillati; phylum Actinomycetota; class Actinomycetes; order Micromonosporales; family Micromonosporaceae; genus Micromonospora; species Micromonospora sp. LA-10. The sequence continues at coordinate 3,442,166 of NZ_CP195710.1, read as the reverse complement.
GTGGTCGGCCCGGCCACCGCGCCGCAGACCACCGAGGCGGCCGTCGCGCTCGCCGGCCGGCTGGGCAAGGACCCCGTCGTGGTACGCGACATGCCCGGCTTCGCCACCTCCCGGCTCGGCGTCACGCTCGGCCTGGAGGCGATCCGGATGGTGGCCGACGAGGTGGCGAGCCCGGCCGACATCGACAAGGCGATGGTGCTCGGCTACCGGCACCCGATCGGCCCGCTGGAGCTGACCGACCTGGTTGGGCTGGACGTGCGGCTCGACATCGCGCGGACGCTCCAGGCCGCGTACGGGGACCGCTTCGCGCCGCCGCCGCTGCTGGTCGAGATGGTGGCCGACGGGAAGCTGGGCAAGAAGTCCGGGCAGGGCTTCTACACCTGGGAAGGCGGTGTCAAACAGTGACCGGACTGCGGATCGAGGAGCTGCCGGACCGGCTGGTGGTCACGCTGGACCGGCCGGAGAAACGCAACGCGATCGACGCCGACCTGGTGGCCGAGCTGCACGCGGTCTGCGCCGACCTGGAGGCACGCCCCCGGCTGCTGCTGCTCACCGGCGGGACGGCGGGCATCTTCGCCGGCGGCGCCGACATCGCCCAGCTGCGCGAGCGCGGCCGGCTGGACGCGCTGGCCGCCATCAACCAGGGCGTCTTCGCCCGCATCCGGGCACTGCCGATGCCCACCGTGGCCGCCGTCGACGGGCCGGCGCTGGGCGGCGGCGCCGAACTCGCGTACGCCTGCGATCTTCGGGTGTGCACGGACCGCGCGGTCTTCGGCCAGCCCGAGGTGCGGCTGGGCATCCTGGCCGGCGCGGGCGCGACCTACCGGCTGCCGGCGCTGATCGGTGAGGCCCGCGCCAAGGAACTGCTGTTCACCGGCCGGCGGGTGGACGCCGAGGAGGCGCTGCGGATCGGGCTGGTGAACCGGGTGGTGGCCGACCCGGAGGAACTGCTGCCCACCGCGCACGGCCTGCTCGACGAGATGGCCAAGGGCTCCCCGCTGGCCCTGCGGCTGACCAAGCTGGCGGTGGACGCCCCGCAGGCCGCGCACCCGCAGCTCGACCTGCTCAGCCAGGCGGTGCTCTTCGAGGACGAGGAGAAGCACCGGCGGATGACCGAGTTCCTGGACCGGCGCAAGACGCGCTGAGCCGGAATACGACGAGGGCCGCGCCGGTGTTCCGGCGCGGCCCTCGTCGTCGGTGTTTCTCAGCGCCGGATCTGGACTCCGGCGTCGGCCAGCGCCGGGATCGCCGGCGCGGACTCGGCGAAGCCGATGAGCAGCAGCGCCTCCGGCCCGTACGCCTTGATCTCCTGGGCGATGCCGGAGAAGTCGACGGGGGTCTTCGGGTCCTCCGGCGGGTCGTAGGTCAGCAGCTTGACCCGGTCCGCGCCGATGCCGGCCTTCTCCAGCTCCGAGCGGACGTTCTCCTGGAGTCCCTCGCCGTAGGAGTCCTTACGGGCCAGGATCGCGATCTTGCGCGGCCCGTCCCGGAGCATCACGTCGGCCAGCGCGCGCCCCTGGAGGCTGTCCGGCGGGGCGGTACGGAAGTAGAGGCCCTTGTCGTCCACAGCGCTCAGCCCAGCGTCGGTGTTCGACGGCGAGAACAGGATCCGCCCGGCGGCCACCACGTCCGGCAGTACCGCCCGGGAGATGCCGGAGCCGCCCGCGCCGATGATGACCTGGACGCCCTCCTGGACATGCGAGGCGACGGTGGCCTTGGCGACCGCCGGGTTGGTGCCGTCGTCGCCCTCGATCCACTTCACCGGCTCGCCGAGCACACCACCGGCGGCGTTGACCTCGCGCAGGGCGAGCGTGGCGCCCGCGGCCAGCGGCGGGTACGCCAGCGCCAGGTCACCGGTCTTCGGCAGGAGACCGCCGAGGACCAGCGGCGCGTCCTTCGCCTTCCCGTCGCGCAGCTTGCGACCACGCGGCGGCGTCTTGCTGCTCGCTCCGGACTCCTCACCGGCGCCGACGAACTCGGTCTTGCTGTCGTCGATCTTCTGGTTGTCGAAGTGCATGGTGCCGTAGCTCGCGGTGGCCGGCTCGCCGGTGTCCGTGAACCCGGCACGGGTGAGCGACACGCCCCGGTACTCGATGTCCTGACCGGCGCGGGCGAGCTGAAGGCAGGCCGCCACGTCGTCGCAGCGCTCGCCGCCGGTGGTCACCCCGACGATCTGCTTGGCGATCTCGGCCGGCGCGGTGGTGCCGGCGAGCTGGGCGGCCAGCGCGCTGATCACGACCGCGTCGTAGGACTCGGCGGAGTAGAGGAAGTCACCCAGCTTCGCGTCTACGGCGAGTAGTCGTTCCTTGAAGCTCTCGGGCAGCGGAGTGAGGGGCGTTGTGCCCTTCATCCCGTTCACCAGATCCGCCCGATCCTTCAGTTCGGCTGGGTACGAATTGAGCATGTTGCCGTCGGTGCCGTAGAGGCGCACCTGGGTGGCGGGCGCTTCTTCCGGCTCGTCGCTCCCGCAGGCGCTCGTGGCGAGCAGGAGCGCCGCGCAGGCCATGGACAGGGCCGCGCGCGACGTGCGTGTTCTCAGCATGGTCGTCCTTCCTCCGGCGAAGGTCCGCTGCGCACCTTAGCGTGCCCACGCGGCAGGCGGGACTGTGGAGTCGGCTGCGTCGGCACCCCGACTGCGGGTGTCACGCTCCGTGTTCATCGAGCGATTTCCGGGTCACGGCTTGACCCCCGGAGCTACTGTTCCGCGGGTGAACGACGAAGCACAGCAGACGCTGGACGACGCGACCGCCGTGCTCCGTTCCGCCCTGGCCGGGGACGGCGCCGGGGTGGTGGGCACGTTCGACGCGGTGGTGGACCGCTCCGGGCTGGCCGGGGCGTACGGGGTGGCCTGGTGCCTGGCCGCCACCATGCTCGGCGACGACGCGCCGCCCGGTGGCGCCGCCCTCGACTTTCCCGGCATCGACCAGGCCGACTACGACACCCGCTGGGTGGCCCGCTTTGTCAGCGCGTGCGCCAACGACGACGCCGACACCGGCGAGGCGCTGTTCGGGGCGGCGGCCGCCGACGGGCTGCTGCCCGACTGCCTGCTCACCCTCGCCGGCTCGACCATCGCCACACTGCGCAGCCGGTCCGACTGAGCCCGCCGCGCCGCGACGCGCCCCGGCTGTGATAGCTCTGGGACATGTCCGAGGCGATGCTCAGCAAGGTGCGCAAGCTGCTCGCCCAGGCCGAGGACCCGGCCTGCACGCCCGCCGAGTCGGCCGCGTTCATGGCCAAGGCAACCGAGCTGATCGCCCGTTACGGCGTCGACCGGGCGCTGCTCGCCGTCCGCGACCCGGCCGTCGACCCGGTCGGTGACCGGACCGTCGAGGTGGTCGCGCCGTACGCCCGGGACAAGGCCGGACTGCTGGCCGCGGTCGCCGAACCGTTGCGCTGCCGCTGCGTACGCCGACGGCAGGGCAACGGTTTTGCCATGCACCTGTTCGGCTTCGCCAGCGACCTGGAACGCGTCGAGCTGCTGTTCACTTCGCTGCTGGTGCAGGCCGCGCACGGGCTCGCCGGTGCCGTCGTGCCGGACGGGGAGCACCCGGCCGCGTTCCGGCGTACCTGGCTGGCCGGCTTCGCGTACGTCGTCGCCGAACGACTGCGCGCAGCCGAGAACAAGGCGGTGGCCGAGGCGGGCGGTCCCTCGACGGCCCTGGTGCTCGCCGACCGCTCCGATCGCGTGCAGCGCCGGGTCGCCGAGGCGTACCCCCGGTTGCGCACCGCGCCGCGACGGCGCCTCGCGGGCGGTGGTTTCGGACCGGGCGCGGACGCCGGCCGCCGCGCCGACCTCGGCGGCACCGGCGTGGCCGGCGCCGGAGCCACACCGGGCATCGCCGGCTGACCCGGCCCACCCGACGGGTACGGGTCAGGTGGTGCGGGCGACGGTGGCCAGGTAGCGGCAGAGCAACTCGTGCCAGCCGGCCGTGAGCGCCTCGCGGTAGCCCTCGGCCGCGGTGCCGTGCCGGTCGAAGTAGCGGTGCTCGACCTCGACCCGGGTCAGTTCCGGGCCCTCGGGGTGGAACAGGACCTCCACCTCGCTGGCGGCGGCCGGGTCGGGCACCGGCACCCGGTCCGGGCCGATCTGCCAGGTGAAGACCAGACGCCGGGGTGGATCCCAGGTCAGCACGCGGCCCCAGTCGTTGCGGAAGCCGTACGGGCCGATCTCGTAGAGCATGCCGCCGGCCCGGGGTTCGATGCCGAGCGCGGCGAGCGCCTGCGGGCCGGACCAGGTGTACTCGCGTACCCACCAGTCGGCGAGCGATCCGGTGAACACGGCGTACGCCTGCTCGGCCGACGTCGGGACGAACAGGTCGCTGCGGAGGGAGAAGCGGTCGGATTCCTGCCGGACCTCATCCGGATCGGCCATCTCCTGTCCCATAGGTCCGGACCATACCGGCTCATGTCTCGGTGCGCAGCTTCCGATCCGCCCGCTTCCGGACACCGGGACCGCCGGTCCACGACAGCGCTGAGTGGCGGGTCAGGCGCTCTACGCAAGGTGCGGCGGCGCTTCCGGGAGGTCAGGGCGGATGCCGTACCGGAAAGCGGGTAAGCGCCGTCGACCGGACCGACTGGGAGAGCGGGGAGCATGACCGACAGCCGAGCCACCGAACCAGTACCGGACCCCGGCTACGAGCCGCCCACCTCGCCGGCCGATCCCGAGTCGGAGCCGGACGTCCTGCTCGACGTCCCGGAGCTGACCGTCGACGAAATCCGGCTCACGGTGGACGGCCTCGACGCCGACCTGTCGTTGCGAGCCCGGCTGGCGAACCTGCTCCAACTCGACGCCGGGGTGCGGGTGCACCTGGAAGGCGTCGAACTGGACATCACCGGGGTGAGCGCCGAGGCGCTGCTCAAGGTGCGGCTGGAGAAGCTGGTGCAGATCCTGGACCGGGCGCTGACCACCATCGACCGCAACCCGCAGCTCATCGACGCGCTGGCCCGCTCGGCCGGCGTCGCCCTGGACGACGTGCACCGGCTCGCCGCGCCGGTGGTGGACCAGGCCGGACGTACGGTGGCGACGGCCGGCGAGGCGGTCGAGCGAGTCGTGCCGGCGGTGTCCGGCCAGATCGAGCCGCCGGAGCCGGTGCGCCGCCCCGACCGGGTCGCCGGTCCCGCTGCCACGGCCCCGGCGAGCTCGCCAGGGCCGACGGGCTCGGCTGGTTCTGCCGGCTCGACGGATTCCGCCGGGTCAGCCGGCTCGGGGCGCGAGGCTGGGGCGGCCGGGGCCAGGCGCGCTGCCGAACCGCCGGCGGGCGCCGGGGTGGGCGGGAACAGTGGCACGCCGGGCACTTCGCAGCCGACCCGTCCGGGGGGACCGGCGGGGTCGCGATCGACCGCCACCGGGGCGACCGGCTCCGGGTCAGCCGGCCAAGGCCCGGCGGGTCCGCAGGCTGCCGGTTCGGGGTCGGGTGGTCCAGGCCCGACCGGTTTGCAGGCCGGCGGTCCGGGGTCGGGTGGGCCGGGCGCAAGCCGGGCGAACGGTTCGTCGGCCCGCCGGCCTGCCGAGGGAAAGCGCGCCCCGGAGGGGAGACCCGGGCCGGAACGCACTAGCGGCGCCGGCCAGCCGGCGAGCGCCGCGGCGGAGGCCGCTCAACTGGCGAGCCAGGCCGGGCAGACGCTGCGGCAGGCCGGGCGCAGCGTGTGGGAGGCGATCCAGGGCGGAATCGGCCAGGCCCGCTCCCAACCCCCCGACCGCTGACCACCCACCCCCACCATCCCACCCGCCCCGGGCACTTCAGGCGTTGATCAAGGAGTTTGGGTCGGTTCGGGCGAGTCGGGATGCCACAAACTCCTTGATCACGCACGTGATCGGAACGATCAGGGCGGAGCGGGGCGTCCTGGGTGGACGTGGCGCTCTAGCGTCAGGTCATGAGAGCGCTTGTGGGGTTGCTTGTCGTGTTGGGCGTGCTCGTGGTCGGCGCGTTCGTCGCGGTGATCGTGCGGGACCGGCGGCGGATGTCCTCACCGGAGGACTCGGCCGCGGCCCGCGTCGCGCGGTCCGACCAGGAGCGGTACGCCGCCGAGCGGCACGGCATGCAGGGCGAGGTGTGGCGACGCGGCCAGAACTCGCCCTGACCGGGCCGGGTTCCGCCCTGACTGGCCAGGTCGGCCGTGCCACCTTCGCCCGTATCTCGTCGCGTACCCCTCGACGCAGCTCTTGTTTCGACATTCCTCTAGGTTGACAGACTTCAAAACAGAGGGCAGGGTGAAGGCTGCTTCGACATTCATCTAGACAGGGAGTCCACATGTCCCGCGTCCAGCTCGCCCTGCGCGTGTCCGACCTCGAAGGCTCAGTCGCCTTCTACAGCAAGCTGTTCGGCGTCGAGCCGGCCAAGCGCCGCCCCGGCTACGCCAACTTCGCGGTGGAGAACCCGCCGCTGAAGCTCGTACTCCTCGAAGGTGAGCCCGGCCTGCCGACGGTGATGGACCACCTCGGGGTCGAGGTGGCCACCACCGAGGAGGTGACCGCCGCGACCAACCGGCTCACCGAGTCCGGCCTGATCACGCTCGAGGAGAACGACACCGAGTGCTGCTACGCGCTCCAGGACAAGGTCTGGGTACGCGGCCCCGGCGACGAGCCGTGGGAGGTCTACACGGTCAAGGCCGACTCACCGCAGCGGGAGAAGGTGGTCGAGAGCGCCTGCTGTGCCTCGAACGCCGCGGAGCAGCCCGCCGCCGTCTGAGCCGCATACCGCGAGGTCCCCACCGGCTCGTCTGCCGGTGGGGACCCCTGTCGTTGTTGAGCCGCCTCAGCGTGCCCACCGCGCACGTCGACTATCGCGCTTTGGCGAACCTCAGCCGTTTGAAGCCCTCGACGTAGACGAACCGCTTGCCGTCCGGAGAGAAGCTCGGGTCGTACGCGCGGGCGCCGTCGGCGATCCGCGTCTTCTTCCCGGTGCCGACGTCGACCGACCACACGCCGCCCACGTGATCCGACGCGACGGCGGCGATCACCGACCGGCCGTCCGGCGACACCGCCAGGCCGGCGAGGCCGGGAAGCTCCGTGACGAACCTGGCCATGGCCGACCCGACGTCCCACTCGGTCAGGTGCCAGGTGAGGTCGTCCGGACTCACCTCGGGCGGCAGCGGCAACCTGCCCAGGGAGTCGGGTGCGGTGATGAAGAACAGCCGCTCGCCCAGCGCCGCGGGCGACCGCGTCAGCACCGTCGACTCGCAGTCCGTGTCACCGCCGCTGGGGTTGAAGGTCGTCCCGCCCGCCGTCACCGGAGCGGCGAACTCGTGCGCCGTCCCGTCGGCGAGCAGCTGGACTCCCCCCGGGCCGCACTCCCGGGGCGCCTCCACATATCCCCCGCCGCCACCGTTCACGAGTGCGGCGTCGGCGAGGAAGCGTGTCGACGCCAGCGGCTCGAACGTCTTGTCGGCGGGCGAGTAGCTGAGCAGCTCCGTTCGGTCCCAACCGCATTCGAGGGCCACCCCGAGGTCGCCGTCGGAGCCCGCGAACAGGAAGCTGAACAGGCCCCCCTCGCAGGCGGACACCGCCGGGGCGCGCGTGAGAACGGCTTCCTCGCCGCTCCCGTCGGGCCGCTGCCGCCACACCTCGGCCTGGTCCGAGCCCGAGGTCGAGGTCACCTCCCGCAGGTAGTAGACCCAGCCGTCGATGGCCCAGACCGGATGGGAGAGGGAGACGGAGTCCAGGAGCCCCGAGATCCGGCCACACCCGCCGAGCAGCATCACGGCGAGGACGAGGACCGGCGTCAGGGCCGTACGCAGCGCACGCACACGCGACCTTCCGGTGGCATTCGGTCCGCCGCTCGGCGGGCCCGCTCACCCTAGACGCACCGCGCGAGTGGCGGCCTCGCCGTCGCGACGGACGGGAACCGGACAGCCGAGCCTTCGGGGGCCGCAAAAGCAGAACGCCGACCTGCGTTTCCGCTGGTCGGCGTTCCTGTAGCCCGGCGAAAGGCTATGTGGCCAGGGGCGGGGTCGAACCGCCGACCTTCCGATTTTCAGTCGGACGCTCGTACCAACTGAGCTACCTGGCCGTGGTGCTCGGCACATGCTACCGCACGAGCCGATACGCAGAACGCCGCGCATGAAGCTGCGCGGCGTCAGCGCTTGCGGTCCTGACGGGACTTGAACCCGCGACCTCCGCCTTGACAGGGCGGCGAGCACTCCAACTGCTCCACAGGACCTGGCTGGTGTTGCATCCGGCGCGAGCCGGACCGTGCCCCCAACGGGATTCGAACCCGTGCTACCGCCTTGAAAGGGCGGCGTCCTGGGCCGCTAGACGATGAGGGCGGCCCCGCCATCATTGCACACTCGCAACTTCAAGCGGACTTGCTCCCATCCGGCCCCGCCGGAGGCAGGAGAAGCATATGTCATGCCTGCGCGGACGGCCAAACCGGTATGGGCACGGCTGCGGAGCCGGGTAAAACCGCAGGTCAACGGAGGCGTGCGATCCCGTACCGCCGTTTCAGGTCCGGGATCAGGTGCCGGCACGCAGCCATCGTCTGGGCCCGGTCACCGCCCGCGTCGTGCATCAGCACGACCGAGCCGTGCCGGGTGGCGCCCGTCACCCGCTTGATGATCGTCTTCGCCGGCGGGTGGTCCCAGTCCTGCGGGTCCACGCTCCAGTGCAACGGGCGCAGGCCCATCTGCCGGGCCACCACGATCTCCTCGGCGGTCCACCGGCCGCCGGGCTGGCGGAACCAGGTGATCGGTGCCTTGGGCGCGGCAGCGCGGATGGCGTCGTTGGTCCGCTCCAGGTCGGCCCGGATCTGGGCAGCCGACCGCCGGCCGAGGTTCACGTCGTGGTGCCAGCTGTGGTTGCAGAGCTGGTGACCCTCGCGGACGATCCGGGCCACCAGCTCCGGGTGGCGCTTGGCCTGCTGGCCGACCACGCAGAACGTGGCGGTGACCCGGGCCGCCCGGAGCTGGGCCAGGATCTGCGGGGTGTAGCGCGGGTCCGGCCCGTCGTCGAAGGTGAGCGCCACCCCGCTGCTCCCACTGGCCCGGTGCAGGCCTGCCGGCAGCTTCTTGGGCACCGGGCGCAGCTTCGGCTTTCTGGGCGTGGGGGTGGGGGTCGGTGAGGGCTTCGTCACGGGCGACGGCGACGCCGGGACCGACGGCGAGGCCGCCGCCTGTTCGGGTGACTTGCCGGCTTCGCCGCAGGCGGTGACGAGGAGCACCAGGCCCAGGACGAGCGCCGGCAGGGCGCGTGGACGCATTCGTCGCTCCCGGAGGGGTCGGGGTCAGACGGACTTTCCGACCGTAGTGGACGCGCCCCGGAGCGAAAAGGGCCGTCAGCCCGTGGTCGACTGGTCCAGCGAGTCCCGTACCGCCACGGCGAGGGAGAGCGCCTCGGCCAGATCCACCGGTCGGACCACCCCGGCCGGCAGCGAGTCGGCCCGCCAGCCGGGCCCGGCGGCGAGCACCAGCAGCGGCCGTCGCGGGACGGTCAGCAGCGCGGTGAGCTGGCACGGGTCGGCGGTCGAGCGGGTGTGCGACCAGAGGACCACGGCGGCCGGCCCGGTCCGGTTGACCGCCTCCACGAGGGCGGGCACCGGCACCCGGGCACCGAGCATGCGACAGCTCACACCGGCTTCCGCGAGCGCGGCGGCGAGCGCCTCCAGCGGCAGCGAATGCTGTTCCTCGTCGGCGCAGGAGAGCAGGATCCGGGGCGACCCGCCGTTCGGGTGGGCCCGGATCACCGTGGCGAACGCCACCGAGACGCACCGGGACATCAGGTGTTCCACCTCGATCAGGCCGGCGGTGGCGGCGTGCCGCTCCCCGATGCCGGTGAGCACCGGCCGGAGCAGCCCTTCCCAAGTCGCCACCACCCCGTCGGCGGCGAGCGCGTCGGCGATGGTCCGTGCGATGGTCACCGAGTCCAGGCGCATCGCGGCGCGGGCCAGCCCACGCGCGGCGGGGCCGGCCCGGCCGACCGGGATGGTCGTGCCGCCGCCGTCGCGTACCGCCGAGGTCCGTGCTTTGAGCGCGAGCCGGTCCGGAGGCGGCACGGCCGGTGCCTGCCGGGCCCAGCGGGCCGCCTCGGCGGGCGCCACCCCCTCGGCGGTCAGCCGGCGCATGATCTCCAGGCGGGCGAGGTCGGCGGGCGTGTAGCGCCGGTGGTGGCCCGGTACGTGCTCGCTGGGACCGAGTCCGTAGCGCTGGTGCCAGGTGCGCAGCGTGGTGACCGCCACACCCAGTCGGCGTGCCACGGCCCCCGCGCTCAGCGCCTCATCGGCCACCCGACCGCTCCGGTGCCTCGGAGGCTGCGACGCCCGGCCGGGCCGGGCCCGCCGGATGCAGCAGCCGGTTGACGACGCCGCCCAGCCACGGGGCGTACGCCCGGGGGTCGGCGTCCAGGTCGGCCACCACCGTGTCGGGGTCGGCCCAGCGCAGCTCGGCCACCTCGTCCGGGTCGGGCCGCGTCACCAGGTCGGCGGGTACGTCGGCGCGCAGCACGTGGTCGTACTCGAACTCGACGCGGCCGGTGGCCGGGTCCTCGGCGTAGTAGATGTAGACGCCGACCTCGGTGAGCGCGACCGGGCCGAGGCCCAGTTCCTCGGCGAGCCGCCGGTTGGCGGCCTCGGTCAGCGACTGGCCCGGCAGCGGGTGCCCGCAGCAGGAGTTCGCCCAGCGCAGCGGGAACCGTGTCTTCACCGCGGCCCGCTGCTGCAACAGCACCCGCCCCTGCGGGTCGACCAGGAGCACCGAGAAGGCGCGGTGCAGCCGGCCGGGTGGCTGGTGGGCGGTCGCCACGGTGGTCTCGCCGAGCACCTGCCCGTCGTCGCCGACCAGTTCGACGAGGTGTTCCTCGCGCTCGCTCATGCCGTCGCCCCGGTGATCCGGGCGGCGGCGAGCTTGCCGCTGATCAGCACCATCGGTACCCCCACGCCCGGCTGCGTGCCGGAGCCGACGAAGACCACGTTGTCCAGCTTCCGGTGCAGGTTGGAGGGGCGGAACGGGCCGGTCTGAAAGAGGCTGTGCGCGGCGGCGAACGGCGTGCCGGCGGCCATGCCCTGCGCCGCCCAGTCGGCGGGGGTGACGGCCCGCATCACCTCGATGCCGTCGCCGAAGCCGACGTAGCCGCGTTCCTCCAGCGTGCCCACGAGCTGATCGGCGTACCGCTGGGTGAGGTCGCCCGTCCAGTCGAACGGCGCCCGCTCCAGGTTCGGCACCGGCGCCAGCACGTAGTAGGTGTGCTTCCCGGCCGGCGCCACCGACGGGTCGGTGCGGCTCGGGTTCGTCACCAGCAGCGACGGGTCGGTCATCAGCTCGCCTCGGCGGATCACCTCGTCGAACGTGCCCTTCCAGGACCGCCCGAAGTGAATGTTGTGGTGGGCGATCTTGCCATAGCCCTGCGTCGAACCGATGTGCAGCACCACGCAGGACGGCGAGTAGGTGAGCTTGCGCTGCCGGCTGGGCGGCAGCAGGTCCTCGTAGGCGACCGGCAGGTCGGGGTTGAGCACCACCGTGTCGGCGGGGACGAAGTCACCGTCCGAGGTGATCACGCCGGTGGCGCGGCCGTTGGCGGTCTCCACCCGGGTCACGGTGGTGCCGTACCGGAACTGCACGCCGTGCTTCTCGGCCGCGCCGGCCATCCCCCGGGAGACCGCGTGGATGCCGCCGCGCGGGAAGCAGACCCCGGCCACCGAGTCGAGGTACGCGATGACCGCGTAGATCGCCAGCGCGTCGTGCGGCGACAGGCCCGCGTACATGGCCTGGAAGGAGAAGATCCGCTGGGTACGCGGGTCGCGGAAGAACTGGTTGATCTTCGTCTGGAGTCGCCGGAAGGCGCCGTTGGCGAACAGCTTCAGCAGGTTGCCGGTCAGCAGGTCGGTCGGCGCGTCGAGGTTGCGCTCGATGAAGTCGGCACGCTCCCACTGCCACAGGTTGCGGGCGTAGTCGACGAAACGCAGGTAGCCGTCCGCCTCGCGGGGGCCGCAGACACGCGCGATCTCGGCGGCCATCCGGGTGGTGTCGGTGATGACGTCGAGCGTCGACCCGTCCGGGTAGTAGGCGCGGTAGGCCGGGTCGAGCGGGCTCAGGTCGAGCCAGTCGGTCAGTTCCTCGCCCACCGCGCCGAGCGCCTCGGCGATCAGGTCGGGCATGGTGAGGACCGTCGGGCCGGTGTCGAACTCGTACCCGTCGACGCTGAGCCGCCCGGCGCGCCCGCCCGGCACCGGCTCGCGTTCCAGCACTGTCACCTGCCGGCCGCTACCCGCCAGGTGCAGCGCGCAGGCCAGCCCACCCAACCCGGCGCCGACCACGACCACCCGGTCGGTCCGTCCCTTGACGGTACGCATTCCGGCCCCCTTGCTCGCGAAGTTGCTCATCATGCCCGCCGCGCGGTGGCGGCGGTGGCGAGACCCGTCAGCGCGGTGCGCGCGGTCTCGTCGATCGGTGCGGTGCCAAGCGCGGCGAGCGCCTCGGTGACCCGGTCGGCGATCATCCGTTCCACCCGGGCGGTGGCCCCGGTGTCCCGGACCACGTCGGCCAGCCGGTCCACGTCGCGTGCCGTGGTGACCGACCCGGCCCGGTCCAGCACCCGGCGCTGCGCCGGGTCGGCGAGCTGCCGGGCCAGCATGAGCAGCGCGGTCGGCTTGCCGGTACGCAGGTCGTCCCCGGCCGGCTTGCCGGTGGTCTCCGGGTCGCCGTAGACGCCGAGCAGGTCGTCGCGGAGCTGGAACGCCTCGCCGACGGCCAGCCCGTACCGGGTGTACGCGGCGATGAGCGGGTCGTCCGCGTCGGTGCCGGCCAGGCAGGCGCCGAAGAGCAGCGGCCGCTGGACGGTGTAGCTGGCGGTCTTGTACCGGGCCACCCGCAGCGCCCGGTCGACAGTCCAGTTCCCCGCGTCGTTCTCGCCGAGCACGTCCAGGAACTGCCCGGCGACCGTCTCCACCCGCATCTGGTCGTAGCAGCGGCGCACGTCGAGCAGCCGCTCGGCGGGGACCGCCGCGTGGCTCATGAGCCGGTCGGCCCACACCATGCAGAGGTCGCCGATGAGGACGGCGACGGCTTCGCCGTACCGGTCGGGGTCGCCCGCGTGCCCGGCGGCCCGGTGCCGGGCGGCGGCGGCCCGGTGCGCGGTCGGCAGCCCGCGTCGGGTGTCGGAGGCGTCCATCACGTCGTCGTGCACGAGCGCGAACGTGTGCAGGAGTTCGAGGGCGGACAGGGCCGGGAGCACCGAACACATCGGTTCCTCCCCGCCGACGGCACCCCGCCATCCCCAGTACGCGAACGTGGGGCGGACCCGTTTGCCGCCGGCCAGCACGCAGTCGCGCGCGGTCGCGGCGAAAGCACCCATCGCTGCGTCGATCTCGGTGAGCGAGTCGACTTCCGCGGCCAGGAACGCCACCAGCGTCTCATCGACCCCTTTGATCAGGTCTTTCGTGAACGCGGCCAGTACGCCGCGGACCGGATCGTCCGTCGCCCCGGGCTGAGCCGGCGCGACGCGGAGCGCATTACCCGCAACTGCGTCGTTGGCCATGTGGGCGAGCGTACCCTAGGGTTACGAGTTGCGTCGATTGCTGCGTCGAAACTGAGGAGGGCCGATGGACGTGGATCTGGCCGCCGCCTATGACCGTTGCCGCGAGCTGCACCGGCGTCACGGCCGTACCTACTATCTCGCCACCCGACTGCTCCCCGCCTGGAAACGGCGGCATGTGCACGCCTTGTACGGATTCACTCGCTACGCGGACGAGATCGTCGACCGCACCGAGGACCTGCCGTCCGCCGAGCGCGCGGCCCGGCTGCGCGAGTGGTCGGATCGATTCGTGGCCGGGCTGCACGGCGCGTCGGTCGACGACCCGCTGCTCCCCGCCGTGCTGCACACCATCGCCGTGTTCGACCTGGACCGGGACGACTTCGCGTCGTTCCTGCGCAGCATGGCGATGGACCTGACGGTCATGTCGTACCCGACCTACGACGACCTGCTCGACTACATGGAGGGCTCGGCGGCCGTCATCGGCACCATGATGTTGCCGATCCTGGGCAGCTCCGACCCGGCCGCCGCCCGGGAGCCCGCCCGCCAGCTCGGCTTCGCGTTCCAGCTCACCAACTTCATCCGGGACGTCGCCGAGGACCTCGACCGGGGCCGGACCTACCTGCCCGACGAGGATCTCGCCAAGTTCGACGTCACCCGCGCCGACCTGGTCGCGGCCAAGGACGCCGGGCGCACCACGCCGCGCATCCGCGAGCTGATCGAGTACGAGGTGACCCGCGCCCAGGCCCACTACCTCGCCGCCGCGCCGGGCATCCCGCTGCTCAACCCCGCCTCGCAGGCGTGCATGCGCACCGCGTACGCGCTCTACGGCGGCATCCTCGACGAGGTCGCCGGGCAGGACTACGACGTCTTCGTCCGCCGGGCTCTGGTGCCGCAGCGGCGCCGGATGGCGGTGGCCGCGCGGGCGCTGCTCACCCCGGCCGGCACGCCGGTGCGGGTGCCCGGCCCGGCGCTGGAACCGGCCCTGGCCGGATGACCGGCCGGACGGCGGTCGTGCTGTTCACCCGCGACCTGCGGGTGCACGACCACCCGGCACTGGCCGCCGCCTGCTCCGCGTTCGAGCGGGTGGTGCCGCTCTACGTGCTCGACCCGGCGTTGCAGAAGCTCTCGGCGAACCGCACCCGGTTCCTGCACCAGAGCCTGGCCGACCTGCGCGAGGCGCTGCGCAAACTCGGCGGCGACCTGGTGATCAGGCGCGGCGACCCGGTGACCGAGACGGTCGAGCTGGCCCGGAAGGTGGGCGCCGAGGGCATCGGGCTCTCCGCCGACGTCAGCCGCTACGCCCGCCGCCGGGAACGCCGCCTGCGCGCCGAGTGCGACCGGCACCGTATGTTCCTACGGCTGTTCCCCGGCCTGACGATCGTCGAGCCGGGCGCGCTGCGTCCGAGCGGCGGCGACCACTACCGCGTGTTCAGCCCCTACTTCCGCGCCTGGCAGGGCGTGCGCCCGCGGGACGAACTCGCCGCGCCGAAGCGCGTCCGGCTGCCCGACGGCGTGGACCCGGGCCGCCTGCCCGACCCGCCGAAGGGCGACAGCCCGGCCGCCGCCGTGGGCGGGGAGAGCGTCGCCCGCCGCCGGCTCACCGCCTGGCTGCCCACCCTCGACAGGTACGACGACATCCACGACGACATGGCCGGCGACGAGACCTCCCGGCTCGGCCCGTACCTGCGCTTCGGCTGTGTCTCGCCGCTGGCCGTGGCGAACCGGGCCGGCGACCGCGACGGGCCGTTCGTCCGGCAGCTCTGCTGGCGCGACTTCTACCACCAGGTCGTCGCCGGCTTCCCCGACCTGTCCACGGTCGCCTACCGGCGCGGCGCGCGCGAGGACTGGCGGTACGACGAGCACGCGCTCGACGCCTGGACCGAGGGACGGACCGGCATGCCGATCGTGGACGCCGGCATGCGTCAGATGCGCGCCGAGGGCTGGATGCACAACCGGGCCCGCCTGATCACCGCCGGCTACCTGACCAAGCACCTCGGGCTGGACTGGCGGCCCGGCCTGGAGGTCTTCTTCCGGTGGCTGCTCGACGGCGACCGGGTCAACAACTCGGGCAACTGGCAGTGGGTGGCCGGCACCGGCAACGACACCCGGCCGTACCGCGGCTTCAACCCGGTACGGCAGGCCGAGCGTTACGACCCCGACGGCGCGTACGTGCGGCGGTGGGTGCCGGAGCTGGAGTCGGTGGCGGGCAAGGCGGTGCACCAGCCGTGGCGGCTGCCCGACGGGGTACGCCGCACGCTCGACTACCCGCCGCCGCTGGAGGTGCCCGGCGCCGACCCGGTATGGCTCCGCTGACGCCCTTCGTTGCCCGTCGCCCGTCGCCCGAGCAACAACGTCGCTGGCGCAGAGCCCACGCGGATCGCGGGGCCACTGCTCTCATAGTTACTGCAAGTGACCGCGGCTCTCGCCCGTGGCATCCACCTCCGGCCGACTTTGCTCTGCAGCCATATCCGCACCCGTTGCGGAACGTGACCGTGCGGGCCTCGCGCGGTTTTCGGACCTATTGCGAATGCCCTGCTCAACGCGGTGCTGCGCCATTGGCTGCAGAGCAAAGTCGAAAAAGGGAAGACCAGGTGGTCCCGCCAGCCGAATGCGCTGCGTGACGACGCCCTGAAATCACAGATCGTGACTGACGGTCAGAGGCAGGAGTGCAGCGCCTCGACCAACTCCTCCACCCGATCGTGGTCGGCCAGCCGGGCGGTCGCGTACGCGAAGGTGTAGCCCCGCTCCGGGTCGGCCCAGGCGCTGCTGCCGCCGATCCCGCCCATGCCCCAGCTGCCGTCCGGCTCCCACTGCATCCCGAGCGTCCAGTCCACCGGCCGGTCCAGCAACAGGTCCGGCCCGCTGTACTGCACCCGCGTCGCCTCCGCGACCAGCTCCGGGCTGAAGAGGCGGACCCCGTCCAGGGTGCCGCCGGCGAGCAGGCCCGCGTACAGCCGGGCGAGCCCGGCCGCGGTGGCGTGCAGGTTCACCGCCGGGATCTCGGCGGCCCGCCACAGCTCGCTGTTCACCATCGCGACGTCCATCCCGCCCGGCGGATTGTCCAGCGCCCGCGCCCGCAGCGAGCCCGGCTCGCCGCGCATCTGGTCCGGCCAGGCCGGATCGGCGTACGACAGGTCGGCGCACCGCCGCCGGTCCGTCGTGTCCAGCCCGAACGCCAGGTCGAGGCGCCACGGACCGGCGATCTCCTCGGCCAGGAACCGGCCCACCGGCCGCCCGTCCACCCGGCGGACCAGTTCGCCGACCAGGTGCCCGTACGTCCAGGCGTGCTCGCCGGCGACGGTGCCCGGCGTCCACTCCGGCTCGGCCGCCGCCAGGTCGGCGCAGAGCAGGCCCCAGTCGGCGATCGCCGCGGCGGGCCGGGGGACCGGGAAGGCGGGCAGCCCGGCGGTGTGGGCGAGGACCTGCCGCACTGTCGCCGGGGTACGGAATTCCGGCCAGTACGCCGACACCGGCGCGTCCAGGTCGACCCGGCCCCGGTCGACGAGCAGCAGCAGGCAGAGCGCCACCACCGGCTTGCCGGTCGAGTAGACGTCGACGAGCGTCTCCGGCCGCCACGCGCGGTCCGCCCCGGAAGCCGGTACGACCGCGCCAGGCGGAACCGTCGCATCCGTGCCGCCCATCAGCTCGATCACCGGTACGCCGTCGTGCCACACCGCCAGCGACGCGCCGGTCTCCCGGCCGGTGGCGAACAGGTCGTGGAAGCAGTCCCGGACCGGGGTGAAGCGCGTGTGCATGCGGCCACGGTAGGCGGTCGCGTTCGTGACGAGCGCGGGATTCGGGCCCGGTGCGGTGGCCGGTGTCCCGAAGGTACGGAATGCTTGCGGAATGGCGGAGCCGGAACTGGTGGACGTAGTAGTGGTCGGGCTCGGCGTCGGCGGCGAGGAGGTGGCCGGGCGGCTCGCCGAGGCCGGCCTCACAGTGGTCGGCATCGAACGGGACCTGGTCGGGGGCGAGTGCCCCTACTGGGGCTGTGTGCCGAGCAAGATGATGATCCGGGCGGCGAACGCGCTGGCCGAGGCGCACCGGGTGAACGAACTGGCCGGGTCCGCCCAGGTGCGGCCCGACTGGGCGCCGGTGGCGAAGCGGATCCGGGCCGAGGCCACCGACACCTGGGACGACAAGGTGGCGGTGGAGCGGTTCACCGGCAAGGGCGGCCGGTTAGTCCGGGGCAGCGGGCGACTCGACGGCCCGAACCGCGTACGCGTCGGCGACCAGGTGTTCCAGGCCCGGTACGGCGTGGTCCTCGGCACCGGCACCCGCCCGTCGGTCCCGCCGATCGACGGGCTGGCCGACACGCCGTACTGGACCAACCACCAGGCCATCGAGGTGGAGGAACTGCCCGCGTCGCTGCTGGTGCTCGGCGGCGGCGCGATCGGGCTGGAACTCGCGCAGGTCTTCGCCCGGTTCGGTGTCCGGGTGACGGTGATCGAGGCGGCCGACCGGGTGCTCGCCGTCGAGGAGCCGGAGGCGTCGGCGCTCGCCGCCGACGCGCTGCGCGCCGACGGGGTGGAGATCCACACCGGGGTCAAGGCCGGCCGGGTCGGCTACGACGGCGGCGCGTTCACCGTGCACGCCGACGGCGCCGAGTTCACCGGTGAGAAGCTGCTCGTGGTGACCGGCCGTAAGGCGCACCTGGAGGAGCTGGGCCTGGACACGGTCGGGGTGGACGCCGCGCAGCGTTACCTGCCGGTGAACGACCGGATGCACGTCACCGACGGGATCTGGGCGGTCGGCGACCTTACCGGCGAGGGCGCGTTCACCCACATCGCCATGTACCAGGCCGGCATCGTGGTGGCGGACGTCCTCGACCACATGCGGCGTACCAAGGGCGGCCCGGACGCCAGCGGCACCGCGAGTGTGGTCGGCGGCGCGGCCGGTGTGGTCAGCTCGGTCGGCGGCGCGATGAGCGCGGGCGGGTCGACCGCCGCACCCGGCAGCGTCCCGGTCGCCGACTACCGGGCGCTGCCCCGGGTCACGTTCACCGACCCCGAGGTCGGCGCGGTCGGCCTCACCGAGCAGCAGGCCCGCGAGCGCGGCGTCAACGTCCAGCTCGGATACGCCGATCTCACCTCGTCGGCCCGGGGCTGGATCCACAAGACCGGCAACGCCGGGTTCATCAAGCTGATCGCCGACGCCGACCAGGGCGTGCTCGTCGGGGCGACCTCGGCCGGACCGGCCGGTGGCGAGGTGCTCTCCGCGCTCGTCGTGGCGGTGCACGCGGCGGTGCCGATCAGCCAGCTCCGGCACATGATCTATGCGTACCCGACGTTCCACCGCGCCATCGAGGACGCGCTGCGCGCGCTGAAGTGACGCCTCAGCCGGCCAGCGCGCCGTGCCGGCCGGCCCCGGCGGCGAACCGGCCGGCGCCGCGTACCCCGTCCACGGCCAGCGACTCCATGCCGTAGGCCAGCTCGGTGGCCATCGCCTCCGGTTCCGACCGGCCCGCGCCGTCCAGCACCGCCGCCCGGTCGTTGCGCAGGCACGTCTGCGGAGACCGGGCGATCGCGGCGGCCAGTTCCTCGGCCGCCGCGCGGGCCGCACCCGGCGCGACCATCCGGTTGACCAGACCCATCGCGTACGCCTCGTCGGCGCCCACCGGGCGGCCGGTGAGGATCAGGTCCATCGCCCGGCTCTCGCCGATCAGCCGGGGCAGCCGGACCGTCCCGCCGTCGATCAGCGGTACACCCCACCGGCGGCAGAACACGCCGAGCGTGGCGTCCGACTCGGCGACCCGCAGATCGCACCAGAGCGCCAGCTCCAAGCCGCCGGCCACCGCGTACCCGGAGATCGCGGCGATCACCGGCTTGGACAGTCGCATCCGGGTGGGGCCCATCGGCCCGTCCCCCTCGGGCTCGACGCGGTTGCCGCGCGGCGTGCCGACGGCCTTCAGGTCGGCGCCGGAGCAGAACGTGCCGCCCGCGCCCCAGAGCACGGCCACCGCCGCGTCCGGGTCGGCGTCGAACGCGCGGAACGCGTCGGCCAGCGCCCGTGCGGTCGGTCCGTCCACGGCGTTGCGGGCCTCGGGCCGGTCCAGGATCACAGTGGTCACGGCACCGGCGTGCTCGACGCGTACCCCCATGGGCCCAGCATGCCCGCGACGCACCTGGGAGGGAATTCCGGGGCGTCCGGTTTGGGGGCTCTCCTGCCGGGAAGTCGGAACGGGTGCGCGAACTACTGACGAAGATCGAACAGGCCTCCGGTCTCGACCGGGTGGGTGACCGGTTGCAGCGCGCCGTTCAGGGCACGCTGCGTTCCCAGCGGGTACGCGACGCGCTGCACGGCGTGTGGCTCGGCCATCCGCTGCACCCCGCGATGGTGCAGGTGCCGGTCGGCGCGTGGATCTCCGCCGCCGTGGTGGACCTGCTGCCCGGCCAGCGCCGAGCCGCCACCGCGCTGGTGGGCCTCGGTACGGTCAGCGCGCTGCCCGCGGCCGTCGCGGGGCTCAACGACTGGGCCACGCTCTCCCGCGACCAGCGCCGGATCGGGCTGGTGCACGCCGCCGCCAACACGGTCGGCCTGGCGCTGTACGCCGGCTCGCTGGCGGCCCGGCTCAACGGGCGGCACGGGCTCGGCCGGGCGCTGTCCTACCTGGGTCTGTCCGCCGCGAGCGGCGGCGCGTACCTGGGTGGGCACCTCGCGTACAAGCAGGGCGCCCAGGCCAGCCAGAGCGTCTCCGAGCTGCACCTGATCAGCGACGGGTGGCACCGGGTCGGCGACCTGAGCAGCCTGCCCCGGCACGAGCTGGTCACCAAGAAGATCGACGACGTCTCGGTGATCCTCTACCGGGACGGTGACGACGTCACGGTGATGCTGGAGCGCTGCCCGCACCAGAGCGGCCCGCTCGGCGAGGGCAAGGTGGAGCAGATCGACGGTCACGCCTGCGTGGTCTGCCCCTGGCACGGCAGCGCGTTCCGGCTCAACGGCGGCGAGGTGGTGCACGGCCCGGCCGCGAACGACCAGATCGTGCTCCCCACCCGCGTGGTGTCCGGCCGGGTCGAGGCCCGGCTGCCCTGACTCAGTCCCGCCGGTGCCGCCCGCTGAACCCCGCCCGGGCGGGCACCGGCCGCTTGCGCAACCCGAGCAGCGCGCCGATCTGCGCGCCCACGATGCTGGCGACCGCCAGCACCGCCGAGATGGCGAGCGGACGGTTGATGCCCTCCTCGGCGGTGGGCCGGGACGCGCCCGCCGACATTGCCGGCGGCTGACCGACCGGCGCCTCCACGGTGGGTGTCGCGTCCCGCGGGGTGGGCTTCGGCTTCGCCGCCGACGCGCTCGACGACGCGCCGCCGCCACCCGGCTTGGCCGGCGCGGTCTGGGCCGGCTTGGTGACCACCAGCCGCCCGGTGGCGTGCCGCCGGGCACCGGAGTCCGTCGCGCCGTCCGGCAGCGTGATGAGCTGGCCGGGGCGGATCCGGTCCGGGTCGGCGAGCCGGTTCAGCCGGGCCAGCTCCTTGTATCTGTCGAAGTCGTCCAGGTAGCGGTCGGCCACCTCACCCAGGTAGTCGCCCTTGGCGACCCGGTACACGGCCTGGTCGCTGGCCTCCGCCGCGACCGGGGCCGGTGGCGTGACCTGGCTCGTGGCCACGACCGGTGAGGTGACGGTGGCGACCGCCGGGTGCGGGGCGGTGAACGTGGCGGCGCTCGCCGCGGCGGGGCTCGCGGCCAGGATCAGCGCGACCGAACCGACGAGCGCTGCAGCCGCCTTCTGCTGGCGGTGCATGCCGGGCAGCTTCGGCGCCGGCCGGCGTACCGCGGCCGCGAGCAGCTCCACCACGACGGAGAACGCGAACGTGGCCCAGCCGAACCAGCCCACCACCGCGAGCGCCCGCAGGAACAGTTGACCGTCGTCGCGGCTGGTCAACGTCGTACCGATCTCGGCGAACGTGGGCAGGTGATCCGGCAGCGGGTTGCCGGCGAACGCCAGCAGCGCGACCGGCCCGCCGGCCAGCACGCCGACGAGCACGACGAGGGCGCCGAGCCCGGTGAGGACCTGGCCGGCGCGGCGGACGGGGGAGCGTCGGGGTGCGCCCATGGCGGCCTTCCCTTCCTACGGTGGACCGGTGAGCGCCCGAGCGGTGGCCTCACCGGAGACGACGGCGGTGTTCTGCATGCCGAACAGACCCAGCAGGTCCCGGCTGTAGGTGATCTGCACGCTCACCCGGATCTGGGTCTCGGCGCCGACCACGGGGAAGTCGACCTCGTGGTCGGCGACCCCGCCCGCGGCGTCGAGGTAGGCGGCGACCGCGGCGCGGGCGGCGACCTGGTCGATCTGCTTCGGACCGCCCTCGATGGCCCGCGCGCGGTCGATCATCTGCCCGCCGGCGCGCGCCGCCTCGGCGGCCAGGTTGTCCGCGCGCTGGAGCGTGCGCAGTTGACCGGCGCCGTCGTAGGCGAGGCCGATGATCGCCAGCACGCCGGTCATCGCCACGGCCAGGAAGAGGCTCACCCGGCCGTTCTCCGCCTCGCGCCGCCCCGTCATCCGCGACTCCGGTAGGTGTCCAGCGGCGAGGTGAAGCGCGCCGAGACGGTCTTGCCACCCGGCACCCCCGGCAGGCCGGGCGCGCTCAGGTCGTCGAAGGAGACGGTGCAGGTCACGGTGACCGTCACCGTCGCGGGCACGCCTGCGGCGCTCTCGTACGCGGCGGCGAAGCTCGTCGCCGTCCCGGCCACCGAGCCCGCGAGGTCGAGCTGGGGTGGGCCGGTGCAGTTCAGTCCCGCCCAGCCGAGCTGATCGTGGGCCGCTTCCTCGGCGGCCTCCGCGCCGTCGTCGGCGTTGCGGGCGAGCGAGGCGGCCCGGGCGGCGTCGTGGGCGGCCGACTCCACCGCCTCGTCCGCGACAGCGGTCCGCCCGGCGACCCCGGCCAGCACCATCAGCCCGATGAAGGCGGGCGCGAGCACCGCCACCTCGATCGAGACGGAACCCCGGTCCCGCCGCGGCCCGGCGCTCATCCGGTCGTCCACCGTTCGGCCGGGCCGTGCGCGGTCTGCGTGACCTCGAACGAGACGCCCGGGATGACCGACAGGGAGCGTCCCTGCACCGTGCAGGTGACGGCGGTGGCGGTCTCGACGCAGGTCGGTCCGGTCTGCTGCCAGTCGACCAGCCAGTCCCCGGACTGTTGCAGGAAGCTGATCGCCCGCTCCCGGCCGGCGTCCGGCCCGGCGTCGATCGTGCGCTGGGCGTTCACAGCGGTCTGCGCGGCGTTGAGCGCCGTGGACCGGGCCACGAACCAGACGGCGACCTGGATCGAGCCGAACAGCATCACCAGGATCACCGGCATCACCACGGCCAGCTCGACCGGGTTGGCGCCCCGCTCGCCCTCGGCCAGACGGGCGCGCAGGACGGCGGCGATCCGCCCCGGACCGGGCGGACCGGCGGGCCGGCCGGCGCACGCCGGCCGGCTCCGGACCGTACGGGCGGGGCGGGGCATCACGGGGCCTGCGGCGCCGTGTTGTTCGGGATGGCGTTCATCCAGTTGTTCGCCTTGGCCAGGGCGAGCCCGGTGACCGCCATGGCCACCGCGACCAGGCCGAAGATGATCACCGCGGTCGGCACCGGGCTGTCGCCG
The DNA here is from genome assembly GCF_051853095.1 of Micromonospora sp. LA-10. Lineage (NCBI taxonomy): Bacteria > Bacillati > Actinomycetota > Actinomycetes > Micromonosporales > Micromonosporaceae > Micromonospora > Micromonospora sp. LA-10. The sequence goes on along the minus strand of NZ_CP195710.1, from coordinate 3,419,120 downwards.
CGCTCGGAGTCCCGGCGCAGCTCGGCGAGGCGGGTGCTCACCGCCACGTACAGGTAGGCGTAGAGGTGCATGGTCGTCTCCTTCTCGAAGGTGGGTTCACAGACGGGCGAGGAACGGATAGACGGCGAAGCCGAGCAGGACGAAGACCAGCAGCGAGCCGGGGATGTCCAACTTGCTGGTGACCCCCTCGGCGCGGGCCAGGTTGTCGGTACGGATCTGGTCCCGCAGCGAGTCGGCACGGGACCGCAACGTCTCGTGCACCTGGGCGCCCTCGCTGCCGGAGGAGCGCATGATCGCGCCCACGTCGCCCAGCTCCGGGATGCCGATCCGGTCGGCCAGCTCCTGCAACTCGTCCCAGGGCGAGTGCATCTGGAGCTGGGCGAGCCGCAGCGCCTCCCGGATCCGGTCGAAGACCCAGCCGTCGCAGACCGCCGCCGCGCGTTCCAGCGACTGCACCGGGCCGTGCGCGGCGGACAGCTGCAACGCCACCAGGTCGAGGTAGGTGCAGACCGCCTGCCGGAACTCGTCCCGGGCGGCGTCCGCCTTGGCCAGGACCGCGCGGTGCGCGAGCAGACCGGCGCCGAGCGCCAGGCCCAGGCTGGCCACCACCGGTACGGCCACCGGCAGCGCCACCCCGCCGACGAAGAGCACCGCCGAGGCGACCGCCGGGGTGGCGAACCCGACGAGCGCGGAGAGCAGCACCGACAGCGCGTACTGCTCGGGGGTGCGGTCGAGCAGGGCGAGCTGCCGGTGCGGCGGGCGCAGCCAGCGGGCGAACCCGCCGAGCCAGTCCGGTCCGGCGCCGGCGGCCGGGGCCTGGCCGGGCGGCTGGTGCAGCCGGCGCAGCGCCGGGCCGAGCGCCGGGGTGGCCGGCAGCGCCTCGCGTACCACCATGAACAGTCCGAGCCCTACCGCGCATCCGCCGAGCACCGCGATCGCCATCTGCCAGTTGAGGACGCTCACGCGATCGCCTCCTCCAGGTCGGGCGCCGGGAGGAAGCGCGCGGGCCGGGGCGGCTGGCTCATCGAACGCACCCAGACCAGCAGGCCGACGAACGCCGCGCCGAGCACCGCCATCACGAGCTGACCGGTGACCGTCCCGTACGGACGGATGTAGTCGCTGTTCACCAGCCCGTACGCCAGCGTCGCCAGCGTCATGCCGGTGAGGAAGCGGACCGCGAACCGGGGCTGGGTGCGCTTGGCCTCGACCTCGCGCCGCGTCGCCACCTCGGCCGAGGCGGCGGTGGCGATCGAGCCGAGCACGTCGCCGAGGCGCTCGCCCCGGTCGGTGAGGTGCAGGATCAGCGCGGCCACCACCTGGTCGGCGACCGGGTCGGCGATCTCGTCGGCGAAGGCGAGCAGCGCGGAGCGGGCCAGCCAGCCGGCCTGGAGGCGGGCCGCGAGCGTGCGTACCTCCTCCTGGATCTCCTCCGGCGCGGTGGCGATGGTGCCGATGATGGCCTGCTGGAGTCCCTGGCCCGTGGCCGAGATGTCCTTGAGCCGGCGGGTCCACTCGCCTACGGCTTCGACCCGGGCGATGGCCCGCTGCTCGGCCCGGCCCACCGCGAACAGCCACGGCACGCCCGGCACCGCGAGCGCCACCAGCAGGCCGACCACCGGCAGTCCGGTGAGCAGGAAAGCCGCCGCTCCGGCGACCACCGCGGCGCCGAGCAGGAGCTGGTAGCGGCGCTGGTCGGCGCGGCTCGCGCCGGAACCGGTCCAGAGCCGGCTCAGGCCCGGCCCGGCGCCCGGCGCCGGACCCGGCGGGCGGCTGGTGCCGACGAGCGCGACCACCGTCAGCACCAGCCCGGCCACGCAGGCCGCGCCGGAGACCAGGGCGATCAGTTCGATCTGCGTCACGCCGGCCCTCCGCTCGGCCGGGTCCCGAGGCGGGTGTGCCGGGGCCGCCGCCACGCGCCCACACCGGCCTCCACGAACCGGGTGAGCAGCCGGGCGTCGTAGCCGACGCGCAGCAGCTGCTCGCGGATGCGTTCGGGCAGGTGGCGGGGGACCGCGCGGCCGTCCGGCCCCGGGCCGAAGACGCTGGTGGTGATGATCCGGTTGCCCTCGCCGACGCCGATGACCTCCTCGACGTGCGAGACGAAGCGGTGCTTGCGCCCGCCGATCGCGGTCTCGTCCTCGACGGTCACGTAGACGATCAGGTCGAGCGCGTTGCCGGCCATCCGGCGGGCCTGGTCGACTGTCATCTCCCGGCCGTGCGACAGCGCCAGCTCGATGATGCGCTCGCTCACCCCCGAGGGGGTACGCGCGTGGATGGTGCACATCGAGCCGCGGCTCGTCGTCATCGCCTGGAGCATCGGCACGATCTCCCGGGACCGCACCTCGCCGACGATGATCCGCAGCACGCCCATCCGCAGCGACACCGGGATCAGGTCGGCGATGCTGACCTCACCCGCCGGCCGCCCGTCCGCGCCGCGCTCGCCGTGCCCTTCGCGGGACTCGAAGCTCATCACCGCGCGGTGCTTGTGCCCACGCCGGGCCGGCAGCAGTTCCCGGCTCTCCTCCAGCAGCACGTACGGCTCGTCGGCCGGGATCTCGTCCATCAGCGCCCTGATGACTGTGGTCTTCCCGGCCCCGGCGAGCCCGGCGACCATGATGTTCAACCCGGCCCGCATGGACGCGCGGAGGAAGTCGCGCAGCAGCGGGTCGATCATCTCGTCCAGGTCGGGCCGGGCGCCCGCGATGTCCTCCAGGCTCACCGCGAGCGTGTTGTGCTTGCGGATCACCGCGTACGGGCGGTGGCTGACCAGGAACACGGCGGCGAGCCGGCTGCCGTCCGGCAGTTGCAGGTCGAGCGTGGGCTTCGAGGTGGACAGCGACCGTTCGGTGGCCCCGGCCCGGCGGGCCGCCGCCTGGAGGATCTCCACCAGCTCGTCGTCGGTCTCGGCGATCGGCTCGGCCCAGTCGACGCCGCCGCCGTGCCGGGTGATGCGTACCTGGTCGCAGCCGAGGATGTGCACCTCCTCGATGCTGTCGTCGACGAGCAGCGTCTGGAGCCGGCCCAGCCCGACGAGCTCGGCTGTCACCTGGTCGAGCAGCAGCCGTTCCTCGTCGGCGGCCATCGGCGTGCCGGACCGGCGTACCGAGTCGGCGTACGCGGAGACCACTGTGACCGCCAGCCGGGCGCGCTCGACCTCCTCGGCGTCGGCGTCGAACTCGCGCCCGCGCTGCCAGTGGGTGAGCCGTTCGCTCAGCTCCCGGCGCAGCTCGCGGACCACCGCGAAGTCGATCCGGGGGCGCGGCGGTGGCGGGGGCGCGGCGGGGAGCGGGCCGGGTACGTGGTGCCGCCCGTTCGGCGGCGCCAGCGGCGGGACCGTGGAGACGACGCCGGGCTGCTGCCCGCGCGGGTCGTGGGAGACCGGCTCAAACCGCACCGGACACCCCCGGCACGCTCGGCGCGGTCACCGCGCGCGGTGTGGTCGCGCCCGGCCAGGCGAGCCGGGCCCGCCGCCGGTCCAGCAGCGCTCGGACCGGCACCTCCAGGGCGCCGGCCGCGCGCATCAGCGGCCGGTTCGCGCGTACGGTGCCGCCGTGGCCGAGCACCTCGGCGGTACGCGGGTCGTGCGGCAGGCGGGCGATCACCGGCAGCCGCAGCGCCTTGCTGATCTCGCTGGTGCCGTGCCCGTCCCCGACCACGAGCAGCCGCAGCGTGCCCGGCGGTACGCGGTGCTCGGTGAGGTCCCGTTCGATCGCCCGGGCGGTGGCCCGGGTGGCGGAGATGTCGGGCAGGTTCGCCCGGGTGACCAGCAGCACCACGGTGGCGGCCCGGAGCAGTGGCCACGGTGGACCGCCGACGGCGAGCCGGCCGCAGTCGACGAGCACGTCGTACGGCGGTTCGCCGCGCTCCAGCCCGGTGAAGTAGTCGGCGAAGCGCTGCCACAGTGGGATCACGCTGCCGGCCTGGGCCGGGTCGACCACGCCGGGCAGCAGCAGCCGTTCGCGCCGGGGCGCGTCCAGGTCGACCAGCTGGGACCAGAACGCCTGCTCCAGGCTGCCGTCGCGCAGCTCGCCCACTGCCAGCTCGCCGATGCCGCGCGGGCCGTCCAGGGCCCCGCCGAGGTAGCCGGCGAGGATCGAGCCGCCCGCCGGGTCGCACTCGGCCAGCACGAGCCGCCGGTGCCAGCTCAGCGCGGCGGCGAGCGCCGCGGTGGTGACGCCCGGCGATCCCTTCGCCGAGACCAGGGCGATGATCGCCATCAGGCGGCCTCGGTGAGCACGAGCGCGATGCGGTCGTCGGCGGCGAGCGCCACGACCGCCGGCACGTCCCGCACGGTCAGCGCCAGGTAGACCACCACGTCGCCGTTCTGGGGCGTGGCGGTGTCGATCACGGTGCCCTCGAACCGGGTTCCGCCGCCGCGGGACGCGTCGGTGCCGTTCGTGGCGTTGCTCGGTGTGCTGACCAGCAGCACCTTGTCGCCGGGGTTCAGCTTGCGGGCCGGCACCTGCTCGGGTTCCAGTCCCAGCGCGATCTGCTGCTGGCCGGGGCCGAGCAGCGGGGCCTCGGTGAGCTGCGCCTCGGTGAGCAGCGTGCCCGGGGTGAGCCGGACGGCGGCCCGCAGCCCCAGCACCTCGTCCATCCGGTCGGCCGGGACCGGCTGGAGTTCCCGTCCGCCGGAGACGCGTACCGGCACCAGGTCGTCGGCTGTGAGTTGCCGGCCGACGTCGACCGGCCGGGCCACTGCGAGGTACGTGCCGGTGGAGCGGACCGAGGTGACCGCGAACGCCGCGCCGAGCCCGCCGAGGGCGATCAGCAGGATCGCCAGGCCGAGCAGGCCGGGCCGGACACGTCGCTGCCGGACCACCTTCGGCGGCGCGACCGGCGCCTCCATCGGGGTTCCGTTGCGGGCTGCCACCACACTCATCGGGTCACCACCTGAAGCTCGTTGATCTGTACCGGGATGACGCCGCTGGACCGGCTCTGGGCGATCACGCCGCTTTCCCCGCCGCCGGACCACTCGACGGTCCAGAACGTGGTGGCGCTCACCTCGTAGGTGTCGGCCTTCGGATAGCCGGTGTCGAGACCGCAGTCCGGCGAGGTGGAGCCGGCCCGCGGCCCGTTCGCCCGGTACGGCGTGCCCGGTCCGTCACAGGTGACGTCGATGTCGTCGGACATGTGCCAGACGATCCGGTCCACCTTCGCGGTGATTCGGACGGTCAGCCCGCGGTCCGAGGCGGAGGCGTTCAGCGGCCCGAAGTACGACGCGCCCGGGCTGGCCCACATCCAGACCGGCAGCCCGACCAGGCCCGGCCCCTGACTGCGCCGGGGCGCGACCGAGACCCGGGGCGGGAGCAGCGAGATGGAGGCCAGCGCGCGCCGGGCCAACTCTTCCGGGTCCGGCGGCGCGCCGTAGCCGGGCGGCGGGGCGTCGCGCAGTGCCCGACGGATGCTGCCGAGGTCGCCGCCGTTGCAGGTGAGCTGGTACCACTGTTGGCCGGGAGGCGCCTCGCCCTGCGGCTCCTCGAGTTTGTAGTAACAGCCGTCGGCGTTGTTGAACCAGCCGAGAACCTCGTGGTAGCAGGGGATGACGCGGCCGTTCCACTGGCACTTCGGCGCGCCGCCGCCGTTGCCGCCCCCGCCGCCGTTGTCGCCGCCGCCCGGCCCTCCCGGCCCTCCCGGGGTGCCGGGGTCGTCGTCCCAGACGTCGCAGTCGGTCTGTTCCGGCGGGCACGAGCCACCGGGGTCGGCGGCTCGCGCGGGCGCGCCGGTGAGCGTCAGCAGCGCGGCGAGGCCGGCGGCGAGCAGCAGCCGGCGGAGCGTCCCGACCCGGGGTCGGCGGGCCGGGACACCCCTTCCTCCCCAGGTCAGCACGGCTGGTCCTGGTGTGCGGCGCCGCCGTTGATCAGCCACCGGCCGTCCGGGAAGCGGACCGCCGTCGCGGTGGCGAGGTAGCGCCCGCCGCGGGTGCCGGGCACGGCCTTGCGGTCCTTGGCGTAGACGAGCCGGTAGCCGCTGGCGTCCAGGCAGTCCTGGATCTCGACGGTGGGCGGGCGGGCGGCCAGGTCGACCGAGACCACTGTGGGATCGGAGACCAGTTTCCCGGTACGCATCGCGCCGTGCTCCTTCGCGTCGAGAATTGCCATTCGCACCCGGGTCAGTAGCGGATCAGCCAGAAAACGGGCCAGAGCGGGATGGGACGGATCGCTGCGGGCGCTCGCCGCTCGGGACGCGTCGAGATAGCCGGAATAGGCGGCAAGCGCTGACTTTTCGGCTTCCTTCTCCGCCTCGGCGGATTGGGTGGCGGGGGCGGCGGCGCGCCCGGTGAGCGGGCGGGTGGCCGCCTCCGGTTCGGTGCCGCAGCCGGTCGAGCCGACCGCCAGCGCGAGGCTGAGCAGGTAGATTTCCCATCGGCGGGATTGCCGTGTGCGCAACGCCGATCCCTCCTCGGTGCCGGCCCGGGGCGATCACGCCGACCCGCTCCGGGCATGCGGAGGCGCGCCCGGAACTGTCACTCCGGGCCCCCGTCGCCACCACTGGTATTGACCTGTACTGATTGCTGCGGACTCTGTGCCCTGACTCCTCCGACGCCAATTGATCGGGGGTTGCGTCGTACCCAAGGGGCGAGCATAAGCTCACGTCCGCCGATGCAACAGAGGCAATTCACGTGAACACGGTGAGTGAAGACGGGAGGTGGTGGCCGGTATGTGTCAGCACGGTGACGGGCGGGCTTCCGCAGGGCGCCGGGCCGGCTGGTGTGTGCTCACCCGTACCCGCCGCGGCGATGGCGACCGGCCGTCGGTATGGGTGGGGAGCGTGCCGCTCGTCCGATCCGTCCCGCCGGTCCACCCGGGTCGGGACTCGGTGCGCTCCGGCCCGCCGCGCGTCGCGTCGCACGCCGGTCCGGGTCCCGCCCGTCACATGTGGACGAACCAAGAATCACTCTGCGTGCTCCACGATGGAACCGTGGGCGACCGGACGGGGGAGCCGTCGTGACCGCTGAACGGGTGCGAGGTGCCGGACCGGTGGCCGAGGCCCACCGTCCGGTCGTCCGGCTGCTGGCCGCCCTCGCTGTCGTACCGCTGCTCCGGCTGGCGGTGGCGCGTTACGCCGTACCCCCGGGGTCTCCGGACCGGAGTGCGTGCGACGGCTGCGCCGCCCCGATCGGGCTGGACCGGCCGCTGCCGGCGCTCGGGCCCGGCGCCCGCTGCCCGGCCTGCCGGGCCCGGATCGGCGCGGCCCCGGCCGTGGTCGAGGTGGCGCTGCTGCTCGCGGTGGCCGTGCCGGTGCTCGCCGGCGGCGTGGCCGCCGCGCGCCTGGCGCTCGCCTGGTGGCTGCTCTGGGCGGTGCCGATGACGATCGTGGACGCGATGGCGCACCGGCTGCCCGACCGGCTCACCTGGCCGGCGGCGGCCGGCGCGTGGGCGCTGCTCGGGGTGGCCGCGCTGACCGGCCCGGGCGCGGACCCGTGGATCCGCGCCACAGCCGCCGGGCTGGCGCTCGGCGGCGGCTTCGCCGCGACCACGCTGCTGCTCGGGCGGCGCGGTTTCGGCCTCGGCGACGCCAAGCTGGCCCTCGGCGCGGGCGCGCTGCTCGGCTGGTACGGCTGGCCGGTGCTGGTGGCCGGCCTGGTGCTCGCGCTCGTCCTCGCCGGGCTGGCCGGGGTGGCGCTGCTCGCCGCCCGGCGGGTCCGCTGGACCGGGCACCTGCCGTTCGGGCCGTTCCTGGTGCTCGGCACCGCCGCCACGCTGGTGCTCGTCACCGTGTGATCGGCCACCCGCGGGTGCGAGCGGGGGTCGCCACGGGTATCGGAGTCCCAGCCGCCTCCCAGCCGGGTCTGGTTCGGTGGCGGTCCAGGCTTCGGACTCGGGAGGGCACGTGTCGCACGGCGACGACGGTTGGCGGATCCGGCGCACCAGCGCGGACCTGAACCGGCTGGGCGAGACCGAGTCGGTCTTCGCGCTCGCCAACGGCTGGGTGGGCTGGCGCGGGACGCTCGACGAGGGCGAACCGTGCGGCATGCCGGGCAGCTACCTCAACGGGTTCCACGAACAGCACGAGCTGAGCTACCCGGAGAGCGGGTACGCCTTCCCCGAGCTCAGCGACACCGTGATCAGCGCCCCGAACGCCGCCCTGATCCGGCTCTGGGTCGACGACGAGCCGCTCGACCTGCGTACCGGCACGATCCGGCGGCACCACCAGGAGCTGGACCTGCGCGCCGGAGTGGTCCGCCGGGAAACCGAGTGGATCTCGCCGGGCGGCCGGGGCGTCCGGGTCCGCAGCACCCGGCTGGTCTCGCTGACCCGTCGTCCGGTCGCCGCCGTCGACTGGTCGGTCGAGCCGCTGGACGAGCCGGCCCGGCTGCGGATCGGCGCCGACCTGCTCGCCAACCAGCGGGTGCCGGAACGCGCCGACGACCCCCGGGCCGCCTCGGTGATCCACGATCCGCTCACCGGCGAGGTCCGCCGCGACGACGGCCTCGACGGTGTGCTGGTGCACCGGACCGGGCGCAGCGGCCAGCGGGTCGCCGTCGCCGTCGCGAACCGGGTCGAGGCCCCCGACGAGATCGCCACCGACACCGAGCTGACCGACGACCGGTTCCGGCTGGCGCTGTCCGGCCCGGTACGCCCCGGCGAGCGCATCCGGGTCACCCGGTTCGCCGCGTACGAGTGCGCCGACGTCGACGGCACCCCGCCCGGTGAGCTGGCCGACCTGGTCGTCGCGGAGGCGGACGCGGCCCGGGCCGACGGATTCGAGGCCCTGCTCGCCGAGCAGCGCGCCGCACTGGACGCCGCGTGGGCCACCGCCGACGTCGAGCTGGACGGTGACCCGGAACTGCAACTCGCGGTGCGGTTCTCGGTGTTCCACCTGCTCCAGGCCGGGCGCGCCGACGGTGACCGGACCATCCCGGCGAAGGGGCTGACCGGGAACGGCTACGACGGGCACGTGCTCTGGGACACCGAGGGCTACGTGCTGCCGGTGCTGACGTACCTGAGGCCCGAGCTGGCCCGCTCGGCGCTGCGGTGGCGGCACGCCCACCTGCCCGAGGCCCGCGAGCGCGCGGCCGAGCTGCGCCTGACCGGCGCCACCTTCCCGTGGCGGACGCTCAGCGGCCGGGAGTGCTCCGGCTACTGGCCGGCCGGCAGCGCGGGCCTGCACGTCAACGCGGACATCGCGGACGCGGTCCTGCGGTACGTCGCGGCCACCGGCGACACCGCGTTCCTCGCCGAGTGCGGCGCCGAGGTGCTGATCGAGACCGCCCGGCTGTGGCACGGCTACGGCCACTTCGACGACGGCGGCGCGTTCCACCTGACCGGCGTCACCGGGCCGGACGAGTACTCCGCGCTCGTCGACGACAACGTCTTCACCAACCTGATGGCGCGGCGCAACCTGCGCGGCGCCGCCGACGCCGCCGAGCGCTGCCCGGAGGTGGCCGCCCAGCTGGGTGCCGACGCCGCCGAGGTGGCCGGCTGGCGGGCCGCCGCCGACGCGGTGTTCGTCCCGTACGACGGCAAGCGCGGCGTGCACGAGCAGTCGGCCGGGTTCACCGCGCAGCCGGAGTGGGACTTCGCCGGCACCGGCGAGGACGACTACCCGCTGCTGCTGCACTTCCCCTACCAGGAGCTGTACCGCAAGCAGGTGGTCAAGCAGGCCGACCTGGTGCTGGCCATGCTGCGCTGCCCCGGGGAGTTCACCGCCGAGGAGAAGACACGCAACGTCGCCTACTACGAGGCGCGGACCGTCCGGGACTCGTCGCTGTCGGCGTCCGCGCAGGCGATCCTCGCCGCCGAGGTCGGGCACCTCGACCTGGCGTACGACCTGTTCGCCGAGACGGCGTTCCAGGACCTCGCCGACCTGGGCGACAAGACCGCCGACGGGCTGCACCTGGCGTCCCTGGCCGGCGCCTGGCTGGTGGTGGCGCAGGGCTTCGGCGGGCTGCGCGACGACCGGGGCGTGCTCTCCTTCGACCCGCGGCTACCAGGGCGGATCACCCGGCTGGTGTTCCACCTGCGCTGGCACGGGCACCGGCTGCGGGTCACGCTCACCGGGCGGGAGGCCCGCTACGAGCTGCCGGACGCCGGTCCGGGCGACGCGGTCGAGCTGTGGCACCACGGCGAGCAGCTGCGGGTCACCGGCGACGGGCCGGTCACCCGGCCGATGCCGCCGGCGCCCGACCCCGGTCCCGAGCCGCAGGCCCCGCCGGGCCGCCGTCCCGAACGGCGCGCTCAGGAGGAGGCGGGCGGCGACGACTGAGCCGGCAGGCCGGACATCCGCGCGACGACCTCCTCCAGCGCCTCGAACGCGTACGCCCAGTTGTGGCACTTGAAGCTGCGCAAACCGGTGATCGGGGTCCGGCAGTCGGCACAGTGGACACCGGGGATCGCATCCGGCACCTCGGTGTTCACGTACTTGCGTTCGCCGAGGATCACCCGGGCGATCATCGTGCGGTCGTGCACGCCGTGCAGCGCGGACGCGACGATGTCGTACCAGGTCGCCCGCCGCCCGCACTTCGGGCAGTCCGGCTCGTCGCCGCTGACCCACAGCGGCGCGCCGATGCTGCGCGCCGGCATGTTCAGCAGCTTCTCCAGCCGGCGCACGTCCGCCTCCGGGGTGGTCCACCGGTGCCGCCCGGGCAGCGAGGCGGGCGAGTCGTAGACGGCGCGGAACACCACCGGATCGACCTCCACTGTCTCCCGGCCACCTGTCATCGGTACCTCCTCGCGACGGCGTGTCCCACCGTCGTACCAGGTGGACGGCGGGATCGGCCGGATCATCGACACGACGGGTCAGCGGTGTGTCGCCCAGAGTGCTAGACAACGAGGCGTGACGGAGGCTGAGAACCGACCCAATGTCGCCCGGATGTACGACTACTACCTGGGCGGCTGCCACAACTTCGCCGCCGACCGGGCCGCCGCCGAGGAGATCCTGAGGATCTTCCCGGACACCGGCGTCGCCGCGCAGAGCAACCGCGCGTTCCTGCGCCGGGTCGTGCGCTGGGCAGCCGAGCAGGGCATACGTCAGTTCCTCGACATCGGCGCCGGCCTGCCCACGCAGGGAAACGTGCACGAGGTGGTGCGCGCGATCCGCCCCGACGCCCGGGTGGTCTACGTCGACCACGACGAGGTGGCCGTCGCGTACGCCCGGCGGCTGCTGCCCACCGACGGCCGGACCGTGGTGCTCCAGGGCGATCTGCGGCGTCCCGGCGAGTTGCTCGCCGACCCGACGCTGCGGGCCACCATCGACCTGAGCGAGCCGGTGGCGGTGCTGCTGCTCGCGGTGCTGCACTTCGTGCCGGACGCCGACGACCCGTACGCGGCCGTGGCGACGCTGCGCGACGCCACCGTGCCGGGCAGCGTGCTCGCGCTGTCCCACCTCACGCTGGACGGCCTGCCGACGCTACCCACCGAGCAGGGCACCGCGATCTACCGCCGCAGCAGCTCACCGCTGGTGCCCCGCACCCGCGACCAGGTGGCCCGCTTCCTCGACGGCTACGAGCTGGTCGATCCGGGCCTGGTCAAGGTGGCGGAGTGGCGGTCCGACGGCGAGCCGCAGGCAGCGGTGTCGCACGGCTACGGCGGGGTGGGCGTCCGCCGCTGAGGGAGGGGCAGCCCAGGCCGCCGTGCGCCGGCGGCTTCCCGCTCACCGGCGCAGTGTGGTTTCCCGGGTCATGCGGGACAGCTTCTCCGGGTTGCGCACCGCGTAGAGGCCGCTGATCCGGCCGTCGTCGAGGCGTACCGCGACGACGGTGTCCAGCTCGCCGTCGAGGCGTACCAGCAGCGCCGGGTAGCCGTTGACCTGCGCCGGCTCCATCGACGCCACGGCCGCGATCCGGCGCCAGCCGCCCGCGAGCAGCCGGGCCACCTTGTCGCCGCCGGTGACCGGACGGGCCAGCGCCTGCTTGATGCCGCCGCCGTCGCCCACCAGGACCGCGTCCGGGGCCAGGACGCGGAGCAGCGCGTCCAGGTCGCCGGTCTCGACGGCCCGCCGGAACGCGTCGAGCGCGTCGCGGGCCTCGGCCGCCGAGACGGTACGCCGGGGCCGGCGCGCCGCGACGTGGGCGCGCGCCCGGTGCGCGATCTGCCGCACGGCGACCGGAGTCCGCTCGACCGTCTCGGCGATCTCGTCGTAGCCGACGTCGAACACCTCCCGCAGCACGAACACGGCCCGCTCGGTCGGCGTCAACGTCTCCAGGACCAGCAGCATCGCCATCGACACGCTGTCGGCCAGCGCCACGTCGTCTGCCACGTCGGGCGCGGTGAGCAGCGGCTCGGGCAGCCACGACCCGACGTACGACTCCTTGCGCCGCCCGAGCGTGCGCAGCCGGGACAGCGCCTGCCGGGTGGTGATCCGGACCAGGTAGGCGCGCCGGTCCCGCACCTCGCCGAGGTCGACGCCGGCCCAGCGCAGCCAGGTCTCCTGCACCACGTCCTCCGCGTCGGCGGCCGAGCCGAGCATCTCGTACGCGACCGTGAAGAGCAGGTTGCGGTGCGCGAGGAAGTCCTCGGTGGCCTGGTCCGCCATGGCTGGCTCCTCCGTTGTCCGGCTGCGCTCCCCACCAGACGCCGCCCGTCATCGCCGTGTGACATCGGGTCGCTGCGGCGTTCGTCACCCCGGTCCGGCGTCACGTGCGCGGCGTCTCCGGCATCTCGTGTTCGTCCGACACCACCGAAGCAGAGAGGTCGCAACCGATGCAGACCCGATTCAACCTGTTCGAGAACGCGGTCTCGGCCACGTTCATGAAGCGTTTCGCCGGCGCGGGCATGGTGATCCACCAGTCGTCGCTGCCCCGCACCGTCCAGGAGCTGGTGTCGCTGCGGGCCAGCCAGATCAACGGCTGCGGCTGGTGCATCGACATGCACACCAAGGAGGCGGTGGCCGGGGGCGAGAGCGCGGTCCGGCTGAACCTGGTCGCCGCCTGGCGCGAGTCGACAGTCTTCACCGAGGCCGAGCGCGCGGCGCTGGCGTTCGCCGAGGAGGGCACCCGGCTGGCCGACGCGCACCAGGGGGTGTCCGACGAGACGTGGGCACGGGTGCGGGAGCACTACGACGACGACCAGATCGCCGCGCTCGTCTGCCTGCTCGGGCTGATCAACGCGGCGAACCGGTTCGCGGTGCTCGTGCACCAGCGCGGCGGCTCGTACGAGCCGGGGATGTTCGCGGCGGCCATGAGCTGAGCGCCGCGGCGGCGGTCCGACCCGGTCGTCCGGTCCGGACCGCCGCCGGAAAACGCGGCGACACCGGTGATCCCTTGTGGCCATACTGCTCGCCATGAAGATTGCGGAGGCCCTTGCGCTGCGGGCGGAAGCGGCGCGACGCGCCGAACAGCTCCGTGTCCGCATCACCGCGAGCGCCCGCTACCAGGAGGGCGAGACGCCCGCCGAGGACGCCTCGGCCCTGCTCGTGGAGGCGGCCGGGGTGCTCGGTGAGCTGGAGACGCTGATCCGGCGGATCAACCGTACGAACGCCGCCACCGTGGTGGACGGTGGCACCCTGACCGACGCGCTCGCGCGGCGCGACGTGCTGCGTCTGCGGCACGGCGTGGTTACCGCGGCCGCGGACGCCGCCTCCGGTGAAGGCCAGCGCGGCTACCGACAGCTCCGGTCGGAGCTGAAGATGGTCCCGGCGTTGCCGGTGTCGGAGCTGCGCCGGCAGGCCGACGAGCTGGCCCGGCAGATCCGCGAGGTGGACACCACGATCCAGCGGACGAACTGGGAGGTCGATCTGCTGGACTGACGAGTCGCGGAGCAGGTAGCCGACGTGGAGGCGTGCACACCCCCGAGAGCCGGCGGGCAATCCGGCTCACCTCCTGGTGCGCCGAGGGCAGGCGCCGGGGTTCGACTCCCCAGCACACAACGCATGCCCAGCACGGGACACGCGTGACGGCGCACAGGGCACGGCACACCACCAGGTGCAGATCCACGACGGTGAGGGTGGGACAGGGGACTTCCGCGACTCGTCCCGTCATCGCAGGTTCATCGCAGGTTCCAGAAGAACGACCGGACGTCGTCGACGAACAGGTCCGGCACTTCCAGCGCGGCGAAGTGGCCGCCCCGGTCGAACTCGCTCCACTGCCGGATCGTGTACGTCAGTTCGGCGATCGGGCGGACGGACCGGGTGATGTCGTGCGCGAACACGGCCACCCCGATCGGCGGCGGGCAGGGCGCGGGCGGGCCACCGAACGCGCTCTCCCGCACCAGCCGTGCCGACGACGCGGCGGTGCCGGTGAACCAGTAGACCGAGACGTCGGTGAGGATGCGATCCACGCCGACCGCGGAGCGCGGGTCGGTCCACTCGGTGAACTTCTCGGCGATCCACGCGAGCTGCCCGACGGGCGAGTCGTGCAGCGCGTACGAGACGGTCTGCGGACGGCTGGCGTAGAGCACCTGGTGCGGGTGTCGCTGCGTCTTGAGCCGCATGATCCGGGCGAGCCGGTCACGGTCGTCGTCGGACAGGGCGGCCTCCCCGGTCCAGCCGGGCGGTGGGGGCGTGGGCAGGTAGTTGAGGTGCACGCCGACGACGTGCTCCGGGTCGACGCCGCCGAGCCGGGTGGAGATCACCGAGCCCCAGTCGCCGCCCTGGGCGCCGTACCGCCGGTAGCCGAGCCGGCGCATCAGCTCGGCCCAGGCGCGGGCGACCCGGCCGACGTCCCAGCCGCGCTCCCGGGTCGGGCCGGAGAAGCCGAATCCCGGGATCGACGGTACGACCAGGTGGAACTGCTCGGACAGCGGGCCGAGCACGTCGAGGAACTCCACGATCGAGCCGGGCCAGCCGTGGGTGAGGATCAGCGGCAGCGCGTCCGGGTCGGTGGCCCGTACGTGCAGGAAGTGGATGTTCTGCCCGTCGATGGTGGTGGTGAACTGCGGATACCGGTTCAGTTCGGCTTCGGCCGCCCGCCAGTCGTACGTGGTGCGCCAGCGCTCGGCCAGCTCGCGTACCCGGGCCAGCGGGATGCCGTAGTCCCATCCGGCGCCTGGTAGTTCGTCGGGCCAGCGGGTGCGGGCGAGGCGGTCGGCCAGGTCGTCGAGGTCGGCCTGGGGGACGTGGACATGGAACGGTTCGATCACGGCTGCCGTCCTTCGTTGGTGGCACAAACGTTGGGGCGGCCAACGGTAGCGCAGATCATTGGGGACGCCAACGTTTCCGGTTAGGCTGGGCACGTGGAGACCCCGGAGCCGGACCTCGTACCGACCCGCCTGGCCGCCCTGCCGAGCTGGCTGATCACCCAGACCGCCGTACGCGCCGGCCGGCTGGTCGCCGACGGGCTGGCGGCGGCCGACGCGCGCGGTTACCACTTCCGGCTGCTCGCCACGCTCGACGAGTTCGGCCCGGCCAGCCAGGCGGCGCTCGGTAGGCGCAGCGGCATCCACGTCAGCGACGTGGTGGCAGCGCTCAACGAACTCGCCGAGCGGGAGTTCGTCGTCCGCGCCCCGGACCCGGCCGACCGGCGGCGCAACGTCGTCACCATCACCGCTGCCGGGCGGCGGCAGTTGCGGCGACTGGAGAAGCGACTCGCCGCCGTGCAGGACGAACTGCTCGCGCCACTGTCGCCGGACGAGCGCGCGGACCTGACCCGGCTGCTGGCCCGGGTGCTGGCCCACCACACCCGCCCGCCCGCCTGACGACTGCTCTCCGGCACAGTCCTCATTCACCGCCTACCATTATCGTTCTCGATAGTGATAACGTCTGCGGCGTGACGATGTCGATGGAACGGTGGGCGGAGATCGCGCTGCACCCGGTGCGGATCCGCATCCTGCGTGCGGTCGCCGGTGCCCGGGTGACCACGCACGACCTGGTCGAGCTGTTGCCCGACGTCCCGCAGGCCACCCTCTACCGGCACCTGGCGACGCTCGTGAAGACCGGGATGCTCGACGTGGTGCAGGAGCGCAAGGTCCGCGGGGCCGTCGAGCGGGTGTACGCGCTACCCGCGCACGGCGCGGCGCTGGACCCCGCAGCCCTGGCGGCGGCGACGCCGGAGGACCACGCGCGCTACTTCACCGCGTTCGTGTCGAGTCTGCTGTCGGAGTTCTCCCGCTACCTCGCCCGGGAGTCCGTCGACTTCGTCGCCGACGGCGTCGGATACCAGCAGCTCGTCCTGCACCTGACCGACGCCGAGCTGCACGAGTTCGCGGCCGGGCTCAACGCGCTGGTCGGCCCGTTGCTCGCCAGAGGCCCCGGCGACGGACGGATCCCCCGGCTGCTGGCGACCGTCCTGATGCCCGCCGAGCGCCCGGCGACCCCGGGCGACGCGCACACGCACACGTCAGCGCACGACTCCGACACGACGAAGGGCGACAACTGATGGCCTCGGTAACGTTCGACGGCGACGTGATCGACATCCGGTTCACCGGATGGGAACGAATGTGGGTCGGCCGGGAGCGGTTCGCGCTGCGCCTGGCCGCCGTGCGGCACGCCGCCCCGGTGGACGAGCCGATCCGGCTCGCCCGGGGCGCCCGGCGCGGGTACACGGTGTCCGGCTTCGCCAAGGTCGGCGTCTGGGGCATCTTCGGCGGCCCCCGGCAGCTCGTGGCGGCCCGGCGCGGTCAGCCCGGTCTGCACCTGGTGCTGGACCGCGCGGCGGCCGGCGGGGAGTTCGACGAGGTCGTCGTCTCCGACCCGGCCGCGTCGCGCCTCGCCGAGACCATCGGGCGTGCGACGAGGAGCCGGCCATGACCGGCGACCGACTGGCGATCGAGGCGTCGGGCCTGACCAAACGCTACGGCGACGTCACCGCCGTTCGCGACCTGACGTTCACCGTACGACCCGGCGCGGTCACCGGCTTTCTCGGCCCGAACGGCGCCGGCAAGACCACCACGATGCGCATGCTGACCGGGCTGGTGACGCCGACCAGCGGCGCCGCCACGATCGGCGGGCAGCCGTACGGCCGGCTGGCCCAGCCGTCGCGGACCGTCGGCGCGGTGTTCGACGGCAACGCGTTCCACCCCGGCCACACCGCCCGTGACCACCTGGGCGTCTACGCCGCGATGGCCGGCTGCCCGGGCAGTCGCGTCGCGGAACTGCTGGACCTGCTGGGCCTCGCGCAGGCCGCCGACCGTCGTACCCGGGAGTTCTCCACCGGCATGCGCCAGCGGCTCAGCCTCGCCACGGCGCTGCTCGGCGACCCCCGCGTCCTGCTGCTCGACGAACCCTCGAACGGCCTGGACCCGGAAGGCATGTCGTGGCTGCGCGGACTGCTGCGCCGGCTCGCCGACGAGGGCCGCACCGTGCTCGTCTCCAGCCACGTCCTGCACGAGGTCCAGCAGGTGGTCGACGACGTGGTGGTGATCCGGCGCGGTGAACTCGTCGCCGCCGGGCCGTGGGCCCGGCTCACCGGGCCGCCGACGGTGCTCGTCACCTCGCCGGACGCCACCGACCTGGCCGCCGCCCTGACGGCGGGCGCCGGGTCCGTCGAACCGGCCGGGCCCGGCCGACTGCGGGTACGCGGACTGGACGCGCCGCGCGTCGCCGACCTGGCCGCGGACCACCGGCTGCGGATCCACGAGCTGGTCACCGAGTCCACAAGCCTCGAACAGCTCTTCCTCGACCTGACCACCGACCCGGCGGAGGCCCGATGAACCTGCTCAGAGCGGAACTACGCCGGGTGCTGGCCACCCGCATGTGGACCGGGCTGCTGATCGCCGCCGTCGCGCTCGGCGGCGGCCTGGTCGGGCTCATGGCGATCGTCGGACCGGAGAACTTCGACCCGCCGATGCCCGGCCTGCACACCGAGGAGGGCCTGCGGTCCATCCTCGGCCTCCTCGGTTTCACCGCCTTCGTGCCGGCCGCCGCCGGGGCCCTCGCGGCCACGTCCGAGTACCGGCACGGCACCGCCGCCGTCACGTTCATGTTCGCGCCGCGCCGAGGGCGGGTGCTCGCCGCCAAACTCGCCACCCACGCGATCGTCGGCCTCGGCTACGGGATCGCCCTGGCCGGGTCCGCCGCGGTCGCCCTGTTCACAGTCGCCGCCGCGCGTGGCGTGTCGCTGGGCCTGCCCGCTCCCACAGTGCTGGCGCTGCTCGCCCGCATCGGCGTCGCGATGGCGGTGTACCTGCTCGTCGGCACCGGCGTGGGCGCGCTGCTCCGCAACCAGGTCGCTGCCGTGTGCGTCGTGGTCGGCTACCTGTACCTGGCCGAGCCCGTGCTGATGATGATCCCCGGCGTCAACGCGCTCTACCCGCTCCTGCCCGGCGGCGCCACCGCCGCACTCACCGACTTCACGTACGTCGCCGACGCGATGTCCGAGCAGCTCGGCAGTGACGCCGTCGCGCTCCTGCCACCGGCGGTCGGCGCGTTGTTGTTGACCGGGTACGCGCTCGCCGCCGCCGCGATCGCCGTGGTCGTCCCGATGCGCCGCGACATCACCTGAGCGTCGCCGCACGGTAGCCGTCCGGCGTATCAGGGCTGGCGTGGACCGAAGACGATTCGTACTCTGGTCCTCCGACGTCCGGGGTCGACGGTGGGGGAGGGTCGACGCTGCATGGACCCGGTCCTCGCCGATCTTCCGACCGACCGTGTTCTCGCCCTGCCCGGCGCGGACACCGGCGCGGTGGCCATGGCGATCGCCCGCGATCACGCGGAGCTGGCCGCCGTCGTGCACCATCCGGCCTCGGCGTACGCCATGCCGGCGGACTTCGCGCGCGCCGCGCTGGACCGGCTCGAGCAGGTAGCCGTCGAACTGCTGCCGGCCTGGCTCCCGGAGGCCGCGCACGGCGTCCGCCCGGACACCTCCGGGCTCGCGGCCGTGCGGGCCGCGGCCGCCGCCCTTGCCCGCCGGGACCGCTACCCCGGCTCGTTCCTGACCGATCTGGCCGTCTTCGCGGTGACCGGGCGACGCCCCGCCACCAGAACGCTCCCGCTACGCGCCAGCGCGGCCGCGCTGGCGCGTCTCGTCGCCGCCGCGTTCGGCCGGCGGAAGGTGGTGCTGCTCGTCGGGCCGGTCACCGGCGACGCCGCAGTGGTCGCGGCCGGCGCCGCGTGGCTCGTGCAGCACGGCGGCCCGGCGGTCTGGCTGGCCGGGGCGGGTCCGGCCGGGCTGGAGGGGCTGCCGGTGTTCCGCGTCGCACCCGCGACCGTGCCCGGCGGTCACGTGCCGGTGGCGGGCCGGCCCCATCCGGGCAGCGACGCGGAGAAGAGGCTGGAGGCGGCGCTCGCGGCTCAGAGCTGGGCGGCCGGACGGAGATGGAACCAGAGCTACCAGTCGAACCGCCTTTCCGCGCCGGTGCGACTGGATCTAGTGTGGCCGGACGAGCGGTGCGTGGTGGAGATCGACGGCCCGGAGCACTGCCGCCCGGTCCGTTTCGAGGCCGACCGGCAACGCGACGTCCAGCTGCAACTGGACGGCTACGCCGTCCTGCGCTTCACGAACGCCCGAGTAGTCCACGACGTCGGCACCGTGGTCCAGCAGATCGGCACGTATCTGCGGGCACGTCGCCGAGACCTGGCGGAAGGACGGCATCATGGCCGGCGATGACCTGACCGCATCCGAGAGCGCGATCCTCGTGGTGCTCATGGCCGAGGCGCGGGAGGTGCTGAGCACCGAACTGCGGGACCGCTACGGCCTGGTCGTACGCAAGCCGCAGCGCGACAAGCTCACCCGCCTGCACTACGTGGCCAGCCGCAAGAGCGGGCCGACGTACGCCCTGCAACTGGACGACAAGGGCTGGGTACGGATGCAGAGCGACCTCGACTTCACGCTGCGCGGGGCGAGCGCGCTCGGCGCCGCCCTCACTGCGTTGCAGGCGCACCTTCGCGACCGGGTCCTGGCACGCAGCGGCTGCGCGACCCTCGCCGAACTCTTCGCGCTCACCGACGTGCGCGCGTCGGCCGACTCGTCGCCCTCCGAGCCGTCCGGATCGCTGACCGCGCGTGTGGTCAGCGCGTACCGGGCGCTCGCCGACGAGCCCGGCGCCTGGGTGAGCCTGCGCCGACTGCGGCCGTTCTTCGCCGACGTGCCCCGCGACGACGTGGACGAGGCGCTGCGCCGGCTCAGTCGCTCCGAGGGCGTCACCATCGCGCCGGAGTCGAACCAGAAGACGCTCACCGAGGCGGACGTCAAGGCTGCGCTGCGCCTCGGCGGGCAGGACAACCACCTGCTGGCGATCGGCGTGTGATGAACGAGGCGGAACGGAACGCGCTGGCCGCCCTGCGGTTCGACTGGGCACCGGTGCCCGACGACGTGTGGCGCCCGTTGCCCTTCCACGTCGACGGCCTGCACATCCCGGTCGTCCGGGAGGTGCTCGCCGGGGTGGACGAGGCTGCGTCGAACCCGCACGGCAGCCCGCTCGGCCTGGTGGTTCAGGGTCAGCGCGGATCCGGCAAGACCCACCTGCTGGGCGTGATCCGCCAGCAGGTGCAGGAGCGGAACGGCTACTTCTTCCTGGTCGGCCTGCTCGACGCCGGTGGCTTCTGGGACGGCGTGCTCGCCGCGATGCTCGACGGCCTGTCGCGGCCGGTGCCCGGTAGTCGCGAGACGCAGCTCAAACTGCTGCTTCGGCGCCTGTCCGCGCTGGTGGGCGCGCCCCGGACGGCGCGCCGGGCCGTCATGGGCGACACCCAACTGACCCGCGCGGCGCTGGACGCCTTCCTGGACGGGCTCGGCGACTTCGACAGGCACGCGGCCCGCACCTGCCAGGAGACGGCGCGTGCGCTCGCGTTGAGCGCCTCCGAGGACATCGGCCACCGCGACATCGCGGAGAACTACTTCCTCTCCGGTGAGGAGGTGGTTGCCGGGGAACGCGCGGCCTGGGGCATGCGTCGCGTCCCGCGCCCGGCCCAGCAGATCGTGCAGGACCTCTCCTGGCTGCTCGCCCTCACCGGCCCGTCGGTGGTGGCGATCGACCAGGTCGACACGCTCATCGCCCAGTTGGCGATCCAGAGCGACCCGGCCCTGGCCGGCGCCGCCGACATGAGCCCCGAGCAGGCGCTGATGCTGGCCCGGATGGCGGACGGCCTGATGGCGCTGCGGCAGACGACCCGCCGCACGCTCACCGTCCTCGCCTGCATCCCGAACTCGTGGACCATCATCAAGTCCACCGCCGCCGACACGGTGGCCGACCGGTTCCGGGAGACGCCGCCGCTGCGTCGCATCGACGACGCCGACCTGGCCCGGGCGATCATCGAGAAGCGGTTCACAATCCGCTACCGGGAGGCGGGTTTCGTCCCGCCGTACCCGTCGTGGCCGGTGTCCCCGCGCGCCTTCGCCGAGGCCGGGGCGTTCACCCCGCGGCAGCTGCTCATCGAGATCGACAGGCACATCCGCGAATGCCTCGCCGCCGACGAGGCCTGGGAGATGACCACGCTCGGCGAGCCGCCCACCGCCGAACCCCGGGCGCCCCGCCCCGCCCCGACGGCCGCCACCGGCGAGGAGGTGGACCGCTACGACGCCCGGTTCGCCGAGCTGCGGGAGGCCGCCGACGTCAGCGGTCCGCTCCGGCGGTCGTCCGAGGACGAGGCGATGCCGCCGCTGCTCGCCGCCGGGCTCACCGCCTGGATCCTGGAGCGGGGCGA
Source organism: Micromonospora sp. LA-10 (assembly GCF_051853095.1). Classification (NCBI taxonomy): domain Bacteria; kingdom Bacillati; phylum Actinomycetota; class Actinomycetes; order Micromonosporales; family Micromonosporaceae; genus Micromonospora; species Micromonospora sp. LA-10. The sequence goes on along the minus strand of NZ_CP195710.1, from coordinate 3,397,661 downwards.
CGCGGGCGAGGCGTTCAGCGTCGACCCGCCCCCGAGCACCGACCCGCCGCTGCACGCCCGGCTGCGGCTCACGCTCGACGAGCGCACCGAGGACCAGGTGCACTGGTGTTTCCGGGCGATCGGCGACGACCACCACGGCAACGCCGCGCTGGCCCGGCTCCGCAAGGCGTCGGTGGCCGCCGCCCTCGACACCGGTTCGGGCCGACGCAAGCTGTTCCTGCTGCGCAACCGCGCCTGGTCGACCAGCGCGGCCACCAGCAGGGCGGTGGGGGCGTTCACCGAGGCGGGCGGCCAGACGCTCGGCATCGACGACGAAGACCTGCGCGTCCTCTGCGCCCTGCGGGTCATGCTCGCCGAGGCCCCCATGGATCTGCAGGGCTGGCTGGCCGAGCGCCGGCCGACCCGGGAGCTGAAGTTCCTCCAGCACGCGCTGGCCGACGTGGATCGCTGGACCATCGACGGCGGATCGCCGCCGGAACCGACCGAGGCGGCGGCCGAGCCGACCCCGGTGGCCACCGCGCCCGCAGCCGTGACCGACCCGGCGTTCGTCGTCGGGCACGGGTACGACGACGGGGTGCCCGTGCCGTTGGCGCTCGAAGCGCTGCGCAAGCACACCACGATCTTCGCCGGGTCCGGCTCCGGCAAGACCGTCCTCATCCGCCGCATCGTCGAGGAGTGCGCCCTGGCGGGCGTCTCCGCCATCGTGCTCGACCCGAACAACGACCTCGCGCGGCTCGGCGAGGGATGGCCCGAGCCGCCCGCGCAGTGGCGCCCGGGTGACGCGGAGCGGGCCCGGGACTACCTTGCCCACACCGACGTCGTGGTCTGGACACCGCGCCGCAACTCGGGCCGCCCGCTGAGCTTCCAGCCGCTGCCCGACTTCACCGGCGTACGCGACGACCCGGACGAGTTCGGCGAGGCCGTCGAGGCGGCCGTCGCGGCCCTCGCGCCGCGTGCCATGGTCACCGGCCGGGCCACCCGGGCCCACCTCGGGCTGGCCGTGCTGCGCAAGGCCGTCGAGCACTACGGCCGGCGTGGCGGTTCCCGCCTGCAGGGCCTCGTCGACACGCTCGCCGACCTGCCGGACGGGATCATCGACCTGGACGACGCCGACAAGATCGGCCTCAGCCTGGCACAGACCCTGACCGCCGCCATGGTGAACGACCCGCTGTTCGGGGGCGAGGGCACGCCGATGGACCCCGGCGTGCTGCTCACCCCCGCACCCGGCAGGCGGGCCCGCGTCTCGGTCGTCAGCCTGGTCGGTCTGCCGTCCGACGACGTACGGCAGAGCTTCGTCAACCAGCTCCAGATGGCGCTGTTCGCCTGGATCAAGAAGAACCCGGCCGGGGACCGGCCGCTGCTCGGGCTGCTCATCATGGACGAGGCGCAGACGTTCGCCCCGTCCGGCGCGATGACCGCGTGCACCCAGAGCACGCTGGCGCTCGCCGCCCAGGCCCGCAAGTACGGACTCGGGCTGATCTTCGCCACCCAGGCGCCGAAGAGCCTGCACAACCGCATCCCGGGCAACGCGGCGACCCAGCTGTACGGCCTGATGAACAGCCCCGTCCAGATCGAGGCGGCTCGCGAGATGGCCCGGGCCAAGGGCGGCGACGTGCCGGACATCTCCCGCCTGACCGTCGGCGAGTTCTACCTCGCCGCCGAGGGCGCGGCGCCCCGCAAGATCCGGACCCCGCTGTCGCTGACCCACCACCCGCGCAGCCCGCTCACCGTCGAGGAGGTGCTGGACCGCGCTCGCGGCGGTCAGGGGCGCAGCACGTAGCGTCCGCGTACCCCGCCCTCGGCCACCGCCCGGTGCGCGTCCGCCACCCGGTCCAGCGGCAGCACCTCGTGTACCCGCGCGGGCAGCTCACCGGCGGCGGTGCGGGCGAGCAGGTCGGCCAGGCGTACCCCGTCGGGGCGCACGTCGACCGCGCGCACCGTGACGCCGCGTTCGGCGGCCGGCTCGGCGTTCGGCCGTACGCCGACGAACACGCCGCCGTCACCGACCAGCGCGAGTCCCTGGTCCTGCCAGCCCGCGGCGTCGGCAACCGCGTCCCAGCCCGGCTCGGCCGCGGTGGTGAAGTCGGCGCCGAGCCCGCGGACGAACTTCTCGTCCCCGGCCCGCGCCAGGCCGGTCACCCGCCATCCCCGGTCCCGGGCGAGCGGCACGACGTAGCCGCCCACCGCGCCGGCCGCCCCGGTGACCAGCAGCCGCCCGCCGGCCGGCGGGTCGCCGAGCAGGTCGACGATCTGCGCCGCGGTCTGGCCGTTGAGCGGCACCGTCGCCGCCGCCACCAGATCCAGGTCATCGGGTACGACCGCCAGGTCGGCCACGGATACGACGAGCTGCTCGGCGTAGGTGCCGTAGTCGCGGTCGAACCCGCCGACGAGTCCGGCGACCCGGGTGCCCACGGCGAGGTCGACGGCGGGACCAGCTGCGGCGACGACACCGGCGAAGTCCCAGCCCAGGCCGGTGTGGTGCGGCTGGTGGATGAGCCCCAGCGAGTGGAAGAAGCCGCCGACGACGCCGAGGTCGGCCGGGTTGACCGGTGCCGCCGCGACGTCCACCCGGACCTCGCCGGGCCCCGGCTCGCGCTGCGGAACGTCGATGATCTCGATGGAGTCCGGTCCGCCCGGGTTGCGGACGACGGCGGCGCGGAAGGTACGCGTACCCATGGTTCTGTCTCCTTGTTCGTGCGGTATGCCGTGCTCCACGATGGAGGGGTAACTTTCTTTCGGGAAGTACGCACTTCGGAGTGCGTTGGGTACCCCGGGGTGGGAGGCGCGGACGATGCCGACGCAGACGGCGGCGGAGAAGCGGGCGCAGGCGCGGGAGGAGTACGACGCGTTCCTCGCCGGCTGCCCGAGCCGGCAACTCCTGGACCGGATCTCCGACAAGTGGGTGGCGCTGATCCTGGCCGCGCTGGGCCGCGACGGGCCGGACCGCGACGCTGGACCGCAGGTCATGCGCTACTCCGAGCTGTCGCGGCGGCTGGCCGGGGTCAGCCAGAAGATGCTCACCCAGACGTTGCGCTCGCTGGAGCGCGACGGCCTGGTCACCCGCACCGTGACGCCGAGCGTGCCGGTGACTGTCACCTACGAGCTGACCGGCCTCGGTCAGTCGCTGCATCAGCTGATGCGCGGCATGAAGCTGTGGGCCGAGGCGCACATGGACGAGGTGCACGCCAACCGCGAGCGGTACGACGCCGCGGCCGGTAGCTGACCGGATTTCCGAAACTTTCGGTCCGGGTCGCGCTTCTGCGGGCTCGGGCCGCGTGCCGTGCCGCGAGGGCGATCGGTGGGCTGGTGCCCTGATCGGCCGGGCTGGGTCCATGTTGACCTTAACATCGACATTGACCGATCGTGCCGTCGCGGATATCTTCCCAGGGAAGTTACCGGTACATCTTCGAAAAGTTTCAGGGCAGTGACGCGGGAGTGAGCGCACCGCCGGCTCCACCCGCGTCAAGCCGGGCATCGCCAGCGCATCATCGTCCGATATGCAGAGGAGTGTCATGAAACATCTACCGAGGCGCAGCCACCGCGTGGTGCTGGCCGCCGTCAGCAGCGCGCTGGCTCTGGCCGGCGCCGCGCTCGTGGTGCCCACCATGGCCCAGGCGGCGGCGAGCACGCTCGGTGCCGCCGCGGCACAGTCCGGCCGCTACTTCGGCACCGCCATCGCGGCGAACCGGCTGAGCGACTCGACGTACAGCACCATCGCGGCGCGTGAGTTCAACATGATCACCGCCGAGAACGAGATGAAGCCGGAAGCGCTCCAGCCGAACCGGGGCCAGTTCAACTTCTCCTCCGGTGACCAGATCTACAACTGGGCGACCCAGCGGGGCCTGAAGGTCCGCGGCCACACGCTGGCCTGGCACGCGCAGCAGCCCGGCTGGATGCAGAGCCTCAACGGCAGCAACCTGCGTCAGGCGATGATCGACCACATCAACGGCGTGATGGCCCACTACCGGGGCAAGCTGGCGGCGTGGGACGTGGTGAACGAGGCGTTCAACGAGGACGGCAGCCGCCGCAGCTCGAACCTGCAGGGCACCGGTAACGACTGGATCGAGGTCGCGTTCCGCACCGCCCGTGCGGCCGACCCGTCGACGAAGCTCTGCTACAACGACTACAACATCGAGAACTGGTCGTACGGCAAGACGCAGGGCGTCTACAACATGATCCGGGACTTCAAGTCCCGTGGCGTGCCGATCGACTGCGTCGGACTGCAGACCCACTTCACCGGCGGCAGCTCTCTGCCCGGCAACTTCCAGACCACGCTGCAGAACTTCGCCGCCCTGGGTGTCGACGTGGCGCTGACCGAGGTCGACGTCACGAACTCCTCGACCAGCCAGTACGCGGGGCTGACCCAGGCGTGCATCAACGTGCCGCGCTGCATCGGCATCACGGTCTGGGGCGTGCGTGACAGCGACTCGTGGCGCTCGAACGAGAGCCCGCTGCTGTTCGACGGCGGCGGCAACAAGAAGGCCGCGTACAACTCGGTCCTCAACGTCCTCAACTCCGCGTCGCCCAACCCGACGCCGACCGCGACCGTGTCGCCGACCGCCGGACCGACCGGCGGGCCGACCACGCCGCCCCCGACCACCGGCGCGAGCCGGATCGTCGGCAGCCAGTCCGGCCGGTGCATCGACGTGCCGAACTCTTCGCAGAGCAACGGCACCCGGGTGCAGCTCTACGACTGCCACGGCCAGACCAACCAGCGGTGGACCTACACCTCCAGCCGGCAACTGAACGTGTACGGCTCGATGTGCCTGGACGCCGCCGGCTCCGGCAACGGCTCGGCGGTCCAGATCTACAGCTGCAACGGGCAGACGAACCAGCAGTGGAACGTCAACTCCAACGGCACCATCAGCGGCGTGCAGTCCGGCCGCTGCCTGGACGTCTGGGGCACCGGTAACGGCCAGCAGGTGCAGATCTACGACTGCAACGGCCAGGCCAACCAGCGGTTCCAGCTCGTCGCCACGAGCTGACCTTCGCGTACGCACGGCGGCTCACCGTCGTGGCTTCGGCCACGGCGGTGAGCCGTTGCGTTGTGCCCGGCCCGGCGGGTTGTCGCGTTCCGGGTTGGCGGCCGGTGTCAGCCGATCAGCAACGCGGTGCGGTAGTCGGAAGCCAGCGCGGCGGCCCGGTCCCGGCGCTCGGCCTGCTCCTCCTCGGTGAGAGCCGGCGGCGGCGAGGTGGGACCGTCCACCCGGTCACCGACGCGCAGGAAGTACTCGTCCTGCCCGGCCGGCGTGCACATGCACAGGAGCCGCGCCGGCTGGTCGAAGGAGTTGCGGAAGAAGTGCGGCGCGTTCGCCGGAATGTTCACCGTCTCCCCGGCCCGCGCGACGGTGTGCTCGCCCCGGAACGTGAACTCCACGGCCCCGTCCAGCACCGTGAACATCTCCTCGAAGTCGTGCCGGTGCGGAGGCGGCCCACCACCAGGCGGAACCCGCATCTCGATCAGGCAGTACCGGCCGGCCGTCTGCTCGCCGGTCACCAGGATCGTGTAGGTGCCGCCCGCGATGGCGAGGTGCGCGAGGCCGGGGTCGTCGGGCCGGGCGTGGACGAGGGTACGGGTCGGATCGTCGGACGGGATCGCACCGCTGGCCATCGGCTCTCTCCTCGATCGTCGGTCTGCGGATCGATTCCCCTCATAGCCACCGAGAGTCCCGCTAAACCTGGGACGCTCGTCGTCATGCCGGTCGGCGAGCCACCACCGCCAGGGCCATGCCGAAGAACTTCAACGGCGAGCGTTCGATCGCGTCGGTCACCGGCCGGATCCGGCGCCCGAAACGGGACCTGTCGAACGGCGGCATGATGTAGTCCACCGCCATCGGCTCCAGCCCGGCCCGCCGGAGCTGCCCCGACAGGCCACGGGCGGTGAAGGCACGGGCGTCGGCGAGCCGACGGTGCAGCGGCACGATCCACGGCAGGAACGGACCCCGCGCCGGCCGGTACCGCCGGCCCCGGATCAGGAAGCCGTGCGTCTCGAACGGGAACCACCTGTTGGGCGTCGTCAGCGCGAACCGGCCGCCGGGCACGAGCACGCGGTGGACCTGCCGCAGGGCGGCGTCCAGGTCGTCGATGTGCTCCACCACCTCGATGGCGGTGACCAGGTCGAAGCTGCCGTCCGGGTAATCCAGCTCGGTGGCGGACAACTCCCGCACGTTGATCTTCCGGGCCGCCGCCGGATCGCCGGCCAGCCGCTCCCGGAACAGCTCCAGCCGGTCCTGCTGGATGTCCACGGCCTCGATCTGCGCGAACGCGTCGACCAGCCGCATCGTGTACGTGCCGTCCCCGCAGCCGATCTCCAGTAATCGCCGGCCGGTCAGCGATGTGTGCCGGCCTAAGGTGCCGAGCCTCTTCGCCACCCCACGCTCGCCGAACGCGCTGCCGTGACCCAGCCCCAGATTGCGATTCGTATTCACCATGGTCGCTGACCATAGACCTAACGAGCGTTAGCGTGGGGGCACCGAACGACCGGCGGTGCCGGCCCTTGCGGCGTCCTGATCTCTGACGCCGGAAGGGCCGGCCTCGTACCGCAGTCTTCGTCAGCCGCCGTTGGCCACGTAGATGTAGTAGCGGGTGACATCGGTGTCCGTGCCGTCCGCCTTGTGGCCGGTCACCGACAGGGTGTACGTCTGGTAGTTCTGCGTCGGCGTGTAGGTGATCGACGCCTTCCCCTGGCTGTCAGCCGGCACGTCGGTCGACGGTCCGTCGTCGATCTGCCAGGTGAAGGACACGATTCCCGGGGTGCCGCCGCTGAACTCGAACGTGCCGGGAACACCGGCGCCGCCCGACCAGGTGCCGTCCGGATACTGGGCGCTCGCGACGTAGGGCGCGTTGCCGACCGTGAACTCGAAGTCCGTCACGGGCGAGAACTCGCCGTTCGCCGTACGGCTCCGTACGTGAATGGTGTTGGTGCCGTTGCGTTCGAACGGCACCGCGACCCGCGTCGACGTGCCGTCGGTGCTCGCCGGCAGGACCTGCTCCGGACCGTCGTTGACGCGGTAGTGGTACTCGGTCACCTCGCCGAACAGTTGGGTGTGGAAGTAGAAGTAGCCGGTCCAGCCGATCCCCCTACGCGACCAGTCGTAGGTGCTGTACACGCTGACCATGTTGTCCCGGACGCTGAAGGACGCGATCCGCAGCTCCGACTCGGTGCCGTCCGCACCGACGCTCGTGACCCGGACGTCGTCGTAGCCCCACGAACCCGGCGTGTACGTGACAGTCGCGGTGCCGTCGGGACCGGCCGCGATCGTCTGCTCCTCGGCACCCCTCAGCAGGTAGCGGTACGAGACGACGTCCGGCAGCCCCGGACGGAACGTGAACGTAACGGGCCGGCCGACAACGGCATCGCCCTCCGGCGTCTGCGTGACCACGGGCCCGGACCAGATGCGGAACGTGTAGGTGGTGGCGGGTGATCGGGTGCCGTCCGACAACAGCGCCTCAACGACCACCGTGTTGTCGCCGGAGTGCTGCGGTGTGACAGTGACGTAGGCGTACGGGTTGCCGCCGCTGGACACGGTCTGCTCGGCGCCGCCGTCGAACCGGTAGACGAATCCGGTCAGGTTCGGCAGCCCGCTGTCAAACTCGATGCTCAACGGCACGCCGACTCCGTCCCGGCGCGGCCAGCTGGTCAGGTCGTGCGCGTAGGCGGTCGGGCGCGCGTCGATGATGAAGAACTGATATTCGGTGACCATCGACGTGGAACCGTCCGCCTTCACCGACCGGACGACCATCGAGTGCCAACCCGGCGTCGCCGTCCACGACAGCACGGCGGTGTCGTCCTCGGCCGCCGCGACGGTCTTCCACTCGTCGTCGAGGTAGTACTGGTAGGCGACGACGTCGCTGTTGCGCGGGGTGAAGCGGAACGAGCCGACCTTGCCCGCGACCTGGTCGGTGTCCAGGTTGAACTCCGCCGACTCGACGCCGGGGGCGTCGGTGACCCAGACCTGCAGCGTCTCCTGCCCGATCAGCTTGTTCCGGGCGTAGCTGCGCACGGCCATCTCGATCTGACCGGTGGTGGTGAACGTGACCGGACCGGTGGCCTTACCGTCGACCGCCGGGAGGCGGACCTCCGCGCCGTCCTTGAGCTGATACCCGAACGCGGTGGTCTCCGGCTTCGACGCGACAAGCGTGATCGTGCTCGGCAGGCCGACGCCGTTCACCACGACCTCGGCGTACGGCGCGGTCTCGGCGACCCGGAACCGGTAGTTCTTCTCCGGCCCGCGGTTGCCCGCCGCGTCGACCGACGCGACGTAGAGGTCGGTGCTGAACCGCAACTTCGGGGTGTACTTCAGGATCCCCGTGCCGCCCGGACGCCGGGCGGGAACCTGACCGTAAGACCCCCAGGAGTCACGCCAGGCGAACGCGACCACGTCGCGGTCACCCGCCCCGTCGAAGCGGAACGTCCCCTCGATGCCCGTGCCACCGCCCGGGGAGTCGCCCTCCGGATACGTCCGCGACGAGACCTGCGGCGGATTCGCCGGAGCGGTCACATCCATGACGATGTAGCAGGTCTTGCTCCACGGGCCCGCGTCGTCGTAGTCACTGGCCCGGGCCTGCCAGGCGAGAACCGTGCCGTCGGCGTACTGGCTCAGGTCCGTGCCGTAGTAGTCGTGGAACTCGCGACGCTGCTCGGGATGGTCGACCGGCCAGATCGCGTACAGCACGGTCGTGTAGTCGCCCTCGTCCCGATCACTGGCGGTGGCCCCGAACACCGTGTTCCGCGCCGCCGGCGACGGTTTGGTAAGCGTTCCGCACGGCCGGTCCGGGTACTTCAGTTGCAGGCCCGTGATCGTGGGCGGATGGTTCGCGGAGGCACTGAGCACCGGCTTCGCGAAGGTGCGACCGGTCCGCGCGTCGGCCTCCTGAGCGGCGGCGACCCGGATCTCCACGGTGATGCTCTTGTCGCGCCGGCTCAGCGCCGCGTTGAGCGTGGCCACCATGTCCAGAGCCAGATAGGCCGGGCAGGAGGCGCCGGCTCCCCGCGTGGTGGCCAGCAGCTTCTCGACCTCGGCCGGCGGACGCAGCCAGGTGGTGCTGTCAGTGACCGGGCGGGTCCGCCACACCTCGATCGTCGCCGGGGCGGAGCAGTCGGTGACCGCCTTCTCGACGGTCCAGAGGTACGAGTCGTGGACGACAGTGCCCTTCAAGCTGGTCAGGTCGTACGTGAAGTAGGAGCGGTAGGTGTGCGTCCGGCCGGCCGCGTCGCGGGACGTGCCGACCGGCGGCGTCACGTCCGCGTCGACGAACTTCGTCCTGGGGCTCTGCGAGTCGAGATAGGCCCAACTCGTCAGCGGGACATCGTAGGAAGTGGCGGCTGAGGCCGGAGAGCCGACGGTGAGCCCGGCGGCGACGACGGCGAGGACTGTGATCGGGACAGCAGCTTTGAGGCGTTTCATGTGGACGCGTACCTCCCCCGTGGCGGCGCCTCTATCGACGCAGGCGGGCGTCATCGTAGCGAGGGGAATCCATGCGATGGGGAGCGGCTGACTGTCGTTGTTCTTGCAGGACAACGCCACGATCAACGCCAGCCGGCCGCGCCGGGTCAGCGCTGGCCGATCCGTGGTCCCAGGCTTCGTGGATCTCTCTGGTCGTCGAACAGGAAGCGCGGACGACGCCAGAAGCTGGAACCGTAGAACATGTTGTTCTACACTCGTAGTCATGGAACGCATCGGTGTCCGGGAGCTGAACCAGAACACGAGCCAGGTGCTGGCTCGTGTGAGTGGCGGCGAGACCGTCGAGATCACCGATCGCGGTCACCCGATTGCCCGACTTGTCCCGGTTGGGGACGACAGATCGCTCTTGGCCAAGCTGGTAGCGGCAGGGCGAGCCGTCGCCCCCACCGGCGGCGGCTCTGTTCCACTCCCACCGAAGCTCGGTGACGAGAGTGTGGATGTGGCCGCCTCGCTCGCTGCGATGCGTGACGAGGAACGCTGGTGATCTATCTCGATTCGGCTGCCGTCGTCAAGCTGGTTCGGCAGGAGGCGTGCAGCATCGACCTTGTCTCCTGGCTCAACAATCACGACGACGTACCGCTGGTTTCCTCCGCTCTGGTTGAGGTGGAAGTACCCAGAGCGCTGCGCCGATCAGCCCCGCAAGCTTTGATCGGGGTGCCGGCTGCCGTCGGACGGCTGTTCCGACTGGAGATCGACAGCACGGTCCGCGCGACCGCAGCCGCGTTCGCCGAGCCGACGCTTCGCAGCCTTGACGCCATCCACCTGGCCACCGCCCAGGTGCTGACCAACGAGTCCGGCACGGCGCTCACCGCCTTCGTCACCTACGACCGGCGGCTGCTCGAATGTGCCAAGGAAGCCGGGCTACCCGTAGCAAGTCCCGGCCAGAGCTGACCACGAGTCCACCCGCTGGCGCAGCTGGCTCCGGGCCGGTCCGCATCGGTCGCGTCACCCTCAAGCTCGGCGATCGATCGGCGGAGGGCTGTGGCGTTGGCCGGGTTACGCAGGAGGTACTCGGTTTCCTTCATCGCTTCGTACTCGGCAAGCGGGACGATGACCACCGGTTCGTGGCCCGAGCGGGTCACCACCACTTACTCGGCGTCGTTGATGACGCTGTCGAGTTCAGCGGCCAGATTCAGCCTCAGCTGGGTGAAGTTGACGGTCCGCATGACCACCTCCAGAGCAAGTGGTCCGCGTCTCGTCCTGGTCGAGCCATGCTGATCCAAGATCGCGCCCACACAATGGGGCCGTTGAGCTGCAAGAGAGTGGGCCGCCAGGGACTCGAACCCTGAACCTATGGATTAAAAGTCCACAGCTCTGCCATTGAGCTAGCGGCCCGCCCGCCCAGATTACCGGAACCCGCCCGCTCCAGGCTCGCGGCTTCCGCCGCCTGTCGATCTTCAGACCCGCGGCCAGACCCGAACCAGGCGAAGCGCCAGAGAGGCGTGAACCTCCCTGCCTGGGGAACCGAGGCAACCATGCGAGTGACCAGCACCGCCGCCGTCGCGGCGTCCCGCGAGGTTCCGGGCGCCGACGGCGTACGCCGGCCCGGCGGTGAGGTGCACGCCTGGCTGCCGGGCCAGAACCAGACGTTGTGCGGGCTGCCGCTGAGCCGTACCCGCCTGCGCCGCTTCCCGCACGTGCCGTTCGACTACTCCGGCATCGACGTCCTCACCGAGGCCGACCCGGAGGGCTGGGTCTGCCCGCGCTGCCTGGCCGCCACGTCGGGTCGCCGCGATCGGGAGAAGGGCTGGGTGCGCACGAACCCCCGTCCGTGAGCGGTTGCTGCCCGGTTCAGCGGGTACCGCACCGGACATGCGCATCGTGATCGTGGGAGCGACCGGCAACGTGGGGACGGCCGTGCTGCGCCGGCTGCGGCGGGAGGCGGAAGCGGAGCTGGTGGGGGTGGCGCGCCGGCTGCCCGGACCGGACGCCGGTGAGCCGTACGCCGACGTGGAGTGGCACTCCTGTGACATCGGCGCGCCGGGCGCGGCCGACCAGCTCGTGCGGATCTTCGCCGGGGCTCGCGCGGTGGTGCACCTGGCCTGGCAGATCCAGCCCAGCCACGACCGCCGCACGCTCTACCGGACCAACGTCGGCGGCAGCCGCGCGGTGATCGAGGCCGCCGTCCGGGTCGGTGTTCCGGCCCTGGTGTACGCCTCATCTGTCGGTACCTACGCGCCCGGCCCGAAGAACCATCCGGTCAGCGAGAACTGGCCGGCGACCGGGGTGGAGACGTCGTCGTACAGCCGGGACAAGGCGGAGGTGGAGGCACTGCTGGACGGCGTGCAGCGGGAGCACCCGAAGCTGCGGGTGGTACGGCTGCGGCCAGGGCTGATCTTCCAGCGGGAGGCCGGTACGGAGATCAGCCGCTACTTCCTCGGCCCGCTGGCGCCGGTGCGCCTTCTCCGGTACGGCCGCATTCCGCTGGTGCCGTCGAACAAGCGACTGCGGATGCAGGCGGTGCACGCCGACGACGTGGCCGACGCGTACGCCCGGGCGGTTCTGGGGGACGCGAGCGGCGCCTTCAACGTGGCGGCCGACCCGGTGCTGACGCCGGAGCTGGTGGCCCGGCACTTCCACGGCTGGACGGTGCCGGTGGCGACGCCGGTGCTGCGCGCGGCGGCGGCGCTGACCTGGCGGGCGCGGCTGCAACCGGTCGACACCGGCTGGGTCGACCTGGCGCTGAACGTGCCGCTGATGTCCAGCCACCGCGCCGAGACCGAACTGGGCTGGACCCCGGCGGTCGACACGGTGACCGCCCTGAAGGACCTGTTCACCGGCATGGCCACGAGAGCCGGCACTGACTCCCCGCCGCTGTCCCCGGACCCGACCCTGCCCGGCCGCCCCGCAGCCCTGACCCGAGGCCACCTCCCCGGCCACCCCAACCCCTACTGACCCCGCCTCTCGCCGCTGCCCCCTGCCCGCCACTGCCCTATCGCTCCGGCCTCGGCCCCGCTCTGGCGCGCCCGTGCCCCACCACTACCCCGCCCTGCCTGCCTCGCCCTGTTGATCAAGGAGTTTGTGTCCCGCGCAGAGATCAACCAGGACACGAACTCCTTGATCACCGAGCCAAGAGGGCAAACGCGGGGGTGAACGGGCGGGGCGAGTGCCGGCGGGCCGGAATTGGCCGGTGATCATGAAGGTGGCGGGGCGACACGCCGATGACGGGACCGTCAAGTTCATGATCGACGAGGCGGGGCGAGAGCGGCGTTCGCGGGCCGGCTGGATCGGTCGACGATCATGAGGTTGACGGCGCGACACGCCGACGGGGAGGCCGCCAACTTCATGATCAACAGCGCGGGGTGAACCGGTGGGGAGGGGGAGAGGGTCAGGAGATGCGGGCGCCCAGGAAGAAGATGCCGGGGCGGCCCTTTGTCTCGAAGCCTCTGCTCGGGTTGCGGCGCAGCGTTGAACTGTCGATCTGCAGCGTGCCGGTGCGGTTGTTGCTGACGAAGAAGATCGCGCCGCCGCCCTCGTTCGCGCTGTTGTCCTCGATCACCGTGCCGGCGATCCGTACCGCGAACTCGTTGCCGTCGCAGTAGATCGCGCCGCCGCTGCCGCCGCCCGGCGTGCCGCCCCGGGCCGGGTTCGCGCCCGTGCCGACCGCCCGGTTGTCCCGGAAGACGCTGTTCAGCACCGTCCAGGAGACGCCGATGCTGCTCAACGCCCCGCCGTTGGCGCACACCCCGCCGGTGAAGGTGCTGCTCACCACGTACACCGGTTTGTTCTCGAACTGGCTGAGCACGCGCAGCGCCGCGCCGCCCAGGTCGGGGCCGGTACGGTCGCAGCGGTTGCCGACGAACCGCGAGTTGACCACCTTGAACCGCCCGCCCCGGACGAAGATCGCGCCGCCTCCACCGCCCTCGACCTTCTCGCCGGTGGAGTCGCCGTCGGCGAACGTCAGGTTCTGCACGGTGAGCTGCGGATGGTCCTGGTTCTGGCAGTGCGAGGTGGTGAAGCCCTGCGCCTGGTCGCAGGTGTTCATGTAGAGGATGCGCCGCTTGCCGCCACCGCTGAGCGTGACCTTGCCGCCGCCGTCCAGCACGATGCGCGGGCCGCGCGAGTTCACCACCTTGGCGGTGGCCTTCATGGTGATGGTGACCGGCGCGGGACCGCAGTCGAAGGTGATGACGCCGCCGGCCGCGACGGCCTTGACCACCGCCTCGGAGGTGCAGCTCGCCGGGGTGCCGCTGCCGACGGTACGGGTCGGGCGTGAGGTGTCCACCGCCCGCGCCTCGGCCGGCACGTTCGCCCGGCCGGCGGGGTTACCGGCGCGGAACGCCACGCTGGCGGGGGTGGGGCTCGGTCGGGCGCTACCGAGACCGGAGCGCCCGCTCGGGGACGCCGCCGGGGCGGCGGCAGTCGGACCGGCCGACGAGTCGGTGCCGGCGGCGGGCGCGGGAGCCGGATCGTCGCCGCAGGCGGGGAGCGTCGCCGTCGCCAGGGCGAGGACGAGCAGGGTGACAGCCGACTTCACGCGCACCGCCCGATGCTAGGAGGACCGTCCGCCCCGGCACGACCCCACAGCCGATCCTTAACCCGCCGCTAAGCCGCAGCCGCCGGCCGCGCGGCGGTCAGGCGTGCGACAGCGCGAACGCGACCAGGAAGCCGAGCACGGTGATCAGCCCGACCAGCAGGTGCGCGTCCGCGAACGCCTCCGGAACCATGGTGTCGGTGATCATCGCGAGGATCGCGCCGGCGGCGAGCGCGGTGATCGTCGCCAGCACCTCGGGCGGCGCGCCGCCGAGCAGCGTGTACCCGGCCAGCGACGCCGCGCCGGAGATCAACGCGATGGCCGTCCACAGCCCGAACACGTAGCGCCGGGTGCGTCCGGCCTGCCGCATCCCGGCCGCGCTGGAGAGCCCTTCCGGCACGTTGCTGAGGAAGACCGCGATGACGGTGACCAGGCTGACCGGTCCGCCGGCCAGCAGGCTCGCGCCGATCACCACTGATTCGGGTACGCCGTCGAGCAGCGCGCCGACCGCGATGGCATTACCCGAACCGGGCTGTTCCCGCTCGGATGGCTGCTCGTCGCCGGAGCGCTTGCGGTGCCGCGCGCCGTGCCGGGCCAGCAGCACGTTCGCCCCGGTGTACGCGAGCGCGCCGGCCGCCGCGCCGATTACCACCGGCAGCAGCCCGCCCTGCTCGTGCGCCTCGTCGATCAGCTCGAACGAGACGGCGGAGAGCAGCACGCCCGCCCCGAACGCCATCACCGAGGCGGTCACCGGGCGTGGTACACGCGCGAAGAACCCGACGGCCGCCCCGATCAGCAGGGCCGACCCGGCGAGCAGGCCCCAGAATCCCGCTTCCAGCCACTCCGGCACGCGCTGGACCCTACCCCCGCACGCGTGCCGCCAACCGGGTCAGAAGTCGGCGAACAGGTGCGGCAGTTCGCGCGGGAAGAGGCGGCGCAGCTCACCGGCCGCGTCCACCGGGACGTCACCCAGGCCGCGTACGACCACCTCGGCCGGGTCGAGCACGCCGTACGCCAGGGCGGACAGCCCGGCGGCGGTGAGCCGGGCGGTCGGCACGCTGCCCGCGGCGGCGGTCTGCGCGGGCAGCACGGCCAGCTTGCCGGTGGTGCCGTCGAGCAGATGGCGACCGGCGAGCCAGCGATCGCCGACCACCTCGATCAGCACCCGGCCGACCCCGACCGGCTGGTCGGCGAGCGCGTCCAGGCTGAGCAGCCGGGCCATCGGCGCGGTCGGGTCGGGCCGGGCCACCCGCGCCTCCACCTGCACGTCGAGGTCGGTGAGCCACAGCTCGGGCAGCTCGTCCGGGGGGATCTGGACGCTGATCCGGGCCACCTGGTCGACGTGCCGGGCGAAGAACTGGAGCACCGACGCCCGGGCGTACGGGTCGTCGACCAGCAGGTCGTCGGCGTGCAGCGTGCCGGCGTGGTCGTCGATGCGGTAGGTGACAGCGCCGACCGTCTCGCCGCCGCGCACCACGCTGAGCAGCCAGCGGTCGTCCCGGTCGCGCAGCCCGACCGCCCGGAAGTCCGGGAAGACCGCGAAGCCGTGGCGTTCGCGCAGGCAGCGTTCCGTGTACGCGCGCCACCGCGCATACCCCGCGCCGATCCGCTCCCAGACCAGCTCGTCGGGCAGTTCGGCGCGCAGCAGCGGCGCCAGGTCCGCGGGGGCGAAGACAGCGGTACGCCGCCGGGGCAGCCCGATGTAGCCGAAGCGCTCGTAGAACGAGGCGCGGAACGGGTGCAGCGCGCTGAGCTGCTGCCCCTCGTCCCGCATGCCGTCGAGGAGCTGGTGCATCAGCGTGCGGACGTGCCCGCGCCGGCGGGCCAGCGGATGGGTGGCCACACCCGCGACACCGGCCATCGGCAGCACCGCGCCGCGCAGGTTCTGCCGCATCGGGATCGCCGAGACCGCCGCCGCGGTGACCCCGTCCTCCTCGGCCACCAGCGTCGTGTTCCCGGCGTTGTACGGCAGGTAGGCGCGGAACTGGTCGGTCCGGGAGGCGCCCATCGGCGAGGCCTCGAACGCGTACGCCTGGAGCGGGAAGCTGGTGGTCAGTCGTTCATCGGCGGCCAGCCGGCGGATGTGCATCCGTTCATCCCAACCGCACCGGGCGCGGTCCGCAACCGGAAAGGGCGCCCGCTCACGCCTCGGTGACGTCCGAGATGACCACCGTCACGTTGTCCGGCGCGCCGGCCTGGTGGGCCAGTTTCACCAGTTGCTCGCCGCACTGCTGGCGGTCGCCGTAGGTGGCGAGCGCCGCCGCGATGGCGGCGTCCTCCACGTAGTCGGAGAGGCCGTCGCTGCACAGCAGCAGCCGGTCGCCGGGGAACACGGTGAGCGCTCCGACGGCCGGCGGCGCGTCGGAGCCCTGGACCGCGCGGGTGACCAGCGAGCGCTGCGGGTGGTGCCGGGCCTGGTCGCGGGAGAGCGCGCCCTGGTCGACGAGCGCCTGCACGAACGTGTCATCGCGGGTGAGCTGGGTCAGCTCGTGGTCGCGCAGCAGGTAGCAGCGGGAGTCGCCGACCTGGGCGAGCACCAGGGTGTCCCCGGCGAGCAGGGCGGTGGTCAGCGTCGTACCCATGCCGTCGCGGGCCGGGTCGACGGTGATGGCCGCGCGGATGCGCTGGTTGGCGGTGCTGACCACGGCGCGCAGCGCGTCGGCCGCCTCGTCGGCGCCGGTGGGCGGGGTCAGCTCGTCCAGGATGCGGATGACGATCTCGCTGGCCACCTCGCCGGCGGGGAGCCCGCCCATGCCGTCGGCCACCGCCACGAGGCGGTCACCGGCGAGGGCGGAGTCCTCGTTGTTGGTCCGGACGAGGCCGACGTCGTTGAGGATGGCCGAGCGGAGGATGAGCGTCATGACGACAAGCTTGCCAAGAAGAACGGCTCCGCGTCTCTACGCGCTGGCGGGTCTGCTGAAAGAAATGTCATCCGCTTGCATCCTGGGTATGCGTCAACTGTCCGGTGTGGACGGCCGAGGATAACGCAGCAGCAGGCTCGCGTGGACCTCCTCCTCGCCCACCGCCGCGTACGTGTGCGGCACGTCGGAGATCCACCGCAGGTAGCCGCCCGGACCGGCGGTCGGCGGGGCGTCGGCCGGGCCGGCGCGCAGGACGCCGGAGAAGACTGTGACGTGCTCGGTCACGCCGCTGGAGTGGGCGGGGGAGAGCTGCGCCGGGCCCGGGGTGACCCACATCCGGTACAGCTCGTAGGTCGCCTCCCGGTCGCCGAAGACCTCCAGCAGCGTGGCTCCGACTGCGCCTCCGCGTACGGTCGGTGCCTGGTCGGGCGCGGAGAGTACGGCGGTCAGCGGCACGCCGAGCTGCGCGGTGATCGCGTACAGCGTCTCCAGCCGGGGGTTGCGCACGCCGTTCTCCAGGCCGGAGAGCGTGGCCTTGCCGACGCCCGCGAGGCGGGCCAGCTCGGACAGGGAGATCCCGCGTTCCGCGCGCAGCGCGCGGATGCGCCGGCCGACCTCCTGTGCGCTCCGGTCACCGGCTGGTGGGGCAGCTGTCATGGGGCTATGGTGCTACACCGTGCCGTTCCGTTAACGGAACGGGTGGAGGGGGGAAGCATGGCCGGTCGACTCCAGCCCGTGCTGGCCGGCGTGGTGACCGCCCTGGTCGGCTTCGCCAGCTCGTTCACAGTCGTCCTGGCCGGGCTGCGCGCGGTCGGCGCCGACCGGGACCAGGCGGCCTCCGGCCTGCTCGCGCTCTGCGTCGCCAGCGGCGCCTGCGCGGTCTGGCTCGGCCTGCGGCACCGGCTGCCGCTGTCGATCGCCTGGTCCACGCCGGGCGCGGCGCTGCTCGTGGCTACCGGGCCGGTCACCGGCGGCTGGCCCGCCGCGGTCGGCGCCTTCCTGCTCGCCGGGCTGCTGATCGTCGCCGCCGGGCTGATCCCCGCGCTCGGCCGCGCGGTCGCCGCGATTCCCGCCCCGATCGCCTCCGCCATGCTCGCCGGGGTGCTGCTGCCGCTGTGTACGGCGCCCGTACGCGCCCTCGTGGAGGTGCCCCGGCTGGCCGGGCCGGTGGTGCTGGTCTGGCTGCTGCTGCACCGGTTCGCCCGCCGCTGGGCGGTACCCGGCGCGCTCGCCGTGGCAGTGGTGGCGATCGCGCTCACCACCTCCGGCCCGGCGCGGCTGGACGCCGCGCCGGTCGTCGCGCTCACCGCGCCGGCCTGGACGCTGCCCGCCGTCGTCGGGCTCGCGCTGCCGCTGTTCCTGGTCACCATGGCCGCCCAGAACGTGCCCGGCACCGCGGTGCTGGCCGGGTACGGCTACCGGGCCCCACTGGGCTCCGCGCTGCGGGTGACCGGGCTCGCCACCGCCCTCGGCGCCCCGGCCGGTGGGCACGCGGTGAACCTGGCCGCGATCACCGCCGCCCTGGCCGCCGGGCCGGACGCCCACCCGGACCCGGAACGGCGCTGGATCGCCTCGGTCACCGCCGGGATCGGCCTGGCGCTGCTCGGGCTCGGCGCGGGCGTGGCCACCACCCTGGTGCTGCTCTCCCCGCCGGTGCTGGTCGAGGCCGTCGCCGGGCTCGCGCTGCTCGGCGCGCTGGCCGGGGCGGTCGCGGCGGCGGTGGCTCAACCGGACGCGCGGGAGGCCGCCGTGGTGACGTTCGTGGTCACCGCCTCCGGGATCAGCCTGCTCGGCGTGGGCGGCGCGTTCTGGGGCCTGGTCGCCGGCTGGCTGATGCTGCTGCTCTTCCGCCGCCGCGCGGCCGCGCCCCCGCCGGCCGCCTCCCCGCCGGCCGGGCCGCCCGAGGCGGAAGCCGCCCCGCCGGTTCCCAGCCGCACCGGGTGACGAACCGTCATCCCATGGCGGTCTGCTGAGGCGGCAGCCGCAGTTCGAGTTCGATGCTCTGCACTTCCTCCTGACTCACCGTTATCGGTTCCGGCCGCCCGATCTGATAACCCTGGGCGAAGTCGACCTCCGCGGCGCGCAGAAGGTCGAGGGTCTCCCGGTCCTGGACGTACTCCGCGGCGACACGGATGCCGAGCGTGTGGCACAGCTCGACGAGCGCCGACACCACAGCCTGGTCCGCCGGTGACCGGCAGAGGTCGACGATGAACGCGCCGTCGATCTTCACCAGGTCCACCGGCAGGTATTTGAGTTGGGCAAGGGCGCCGTATCCGGTGCCGAAGTCGTCCAGCGCCAGGTGGCAGCCGACTTCTCTGATCCCGGTGGCGAATGCCACCGCCTCGTTGCGATTCTCGATGAGCGCGGTCTCGGTGATTTCGAACGTCAGGCATTCCGGATTGACGTGGTGCCGGTGAATCGCCTCGGTCACGAAGGCGAGCAGCCCCGGGTCGGCGAGCGACTTCCCGGAAATGTTGACCTGGTAATGGGAGGTCTGCGCCCCGCGGCCGATCAGTTCCAGAGCGTGGTCGATGACCCACTTGTCCACCGACAGGATCTCGCCGACCCGTTCGGCCATGTCGAGAAAGGCCCACGGCGCGACCGGCTCGCCGGTGTCGCTGCGAACGCGCAACAGGATCTCGTGGCGGGCGACCTGATTGAGCCCGAGGTCGATGATGGGCTGGGCGTACAGGGCGAACCGGTTGGCCGTGACGGCGCGATGAATCCGGCGGCGGCACCGGTCCGTCCGTTCCCGCTCGGCGACCGGCTGGTCCAGGACCTTGACGGCGGTGGCGTTGCGGTGCGCGTCGCGGGCCGCGTGCTCGCCGTCGACGAGAAGGTCGAAGCCGGTGTCCGGGATGTCGTTGCCGAAATGGACCACGCCCGCCGAGGTGTTGAGCCGCAGCGGCTTCTGCCGGACGCTGAAGAGATGGTTCCGGAACTTGTCCACGATCCGGGCGGCCAGGGTCTCGGCGTTCGCCGCGTCGTCCCGGGGGGCGAGCAGCAGGCCCCACGAGCCGGAGCCCACCAGGCCGCTGGTGACGTCGTCCCCGACGACTGTGCGCAGGTTCCGGGCGATCTCCGCCGTCAGCTGGTCCCGGTCCTCGTCGGTGAGCGCGTCGGGCAGCCGGGTGGCCGGCTCGGTGGCCACGACGATCAGGGCGCCGCCGGTGGTACGACGCGCCCGGTCGACCTCGTCGATCACGTAGCCGCGGGTCTGGAGCCCGGTGAGCACGTCCCGTACGGCCGGGTCGGCACCGAGCATCCGGCTGCGCACGGCGAGCCGGCGCTGCTCCTGACGGGCGAGTTCGAGCGCGGTGATGTCCTCGCCCGTGGCGATGACGCCCACCGGCCGGCCCGCGTCGGTCAGGATCTCCAGGTGGCAGTACACGTGGCGGATGCTGCCTCCGGGCTGGACCACCCGGAAGCCGATCTCGTCGGGGCGGCTCTGCTCCCACGCCGTCCGCACCGCGGCGAGGACGCGCTCGACATCGGCGGGATGAACGAGTTCGAAGAGCGCCCGCGGGGTGAGACGGAGCGTCCCCGGCGCGTGTCCGACGATCATCGCCATCTCGTCGGACCAGGAGAGCCGTTCGAAACGTTCCGTCCTGCCGTCACCGAACAGCCAGGTGACGGTGCCCTGCTTCGCCAGCTGGGCGGCGCGGGTGACCCGGGTGGCCTCGTCGGCGTCCCAGGTCAGAGGGTCGGCAAGGTCGGTGTCCACGATGATCTTGTAGCCCTCGGCGAGGGAGAGGTCGTGCTGACTCTGCACGGTCCGCGCGACACGGCGGGCGCGCGCGAGCTCCAGAGGGCTGGGCGTGGTCTCGGCGAGCGCCAGGATGTCATCGAGATCCACGGCTGGCCCCCTGCCGCCGGTCGCTCTCCGAGCGGGTGAAGCCGGCCTTCTCCGCCAGTTCGCACAGCCCTTTCTTGGCGGCGGCCTTGTAGGAGCGGACGCTGTTCTCGGTCAGTCCGAGAAGGCGGGCGATCTCCTGGTTGGAGAAGCCCTCCTTCGACATCTGGAACACTTCGGCGTGCCGTGCCGGCAGCTGGTGCAACCAGCCGCGCAGCGTCTCCTGCGCCTCCCACGCGTCGGCGATGTCCGAGTGGGACGACGGCGGGAGGTCCTCCGGCGCCACAGCGGCTTCCCGCCGGCGCCGTTCCTGGTCCTTCATCATCTTGAACCGCGCCGTACGGACGATCCAGCCGGCCGGTTTGACGTGGTCGCGAAGCTTCGACCACTCGACCCGGCCGTGCAGAAACGCTTCGTGAAGCGCGTCCTCCACCGCCTGGCGGTCCCGGCATCTCGCCCTCAGGATCCGTTCCACCGTGTGGTACGAGCCTTCGGTGAATTCGGCGAACTCCCGGTCGTGAACGGCCTTCAGGCGGGCCGCCTCGGCCTCGCGCAGCGCGTCGTTGTCGTCGGGACCCGGTGTCAGAGCGGCTGTGCCCTTGATGTCGGTCACGCCGCCTCCTCGACGGGGCCGGGCTTCGACGCGCTGCGCCCGCCCAGCTCGACCTCCCGATGCCCGTCGCGATCGCGCTCCACGATCCGTACGACGTCGTGGTCGGCCTCCGCGAGCCGGATCAGCCAGGTCACCCGGGCTGTGGTGCGTGTTGTCGCCTCGCGTTCCTCGTTGATCCGGGCGCGGTATGCCACGTAGGCCCGCACCAGGCCCGCCACCACTGCGGCGACGGCAGTGGCCACGGCCACCACCTGATATCCGGTGAGCGGTTCCGCCAGCGCTTCGTTCATTGTTCCCCCTCGGCCCCCTTGGTTCGCCAATTACTATCCGTGGCGAGAGGCCGATGTAGATACCAGAACACGCGCGATGTTTTTGAAGATCAACGATCAAGTCGTTCATCAGCGATTAAAGCGCAAAGTCATGGCATTGAGACTCTGCGCAAGGGGATCGACGAACGGCTTTTCCGGGCAACTTGCATTGATCACCTATTACTGCGGGTGACAAATCCATCACCTCGGCGGCGGGCGTCACTCCTCGGCGGGAAGCTCCGTGGCCGGGACGGTGAGGCGTACCGCGCCGTCGCTCACCGCCGCGATCCGGTCGGCGAGCACGTAGACCGCGCCGGTGCGGACCAGATCGGTGGAGACCTTGAGGTAGCCGTCGCGCAGCAGCCGCGCGGCCAGGTCGGCCGGCACGTCCGGCTCCTCGACCGCCGCCGACTCGATCAGCTCGTCCAGGCTGCTGCCCGGGTCGACCGGGGCGGGCGACTGCACGGTCACCGCGGCCGGGTCGCCGCGCTGGACGAGATCGACGGTGCCCACCTCGACGCCCGCCGAGTCGACCACCCGCATGCCGGTGGTGACCCGGGAGACGGTGTCCTGCTGCTGGCTCATGCAGAAGCGGTTCCCGGGCCACGCGGGCGCTAAACGGACGGGGCCCAGCCGCCCGGCGGCCGGGGGGACAGCTCGCGCCAGGTGTCGGTGCCGTCCAGCAGCGCCCGGACCGTCTCCTCCGCCTCCTCGACGCTGGCGTGCTCGTAGAACCGGGAGACCCCCTCGGCGCCGCCGGCCCGCTGCTCCACGTGCCAGCGGTCGCCGTCCACCCGGAGGAAGACGTCACGCCGGGCGAGGCGTCCCCATTTCCCGTTCCACCAGTGCCTGCGCTGCTCCATGCCCGGACTCTATCGAACATGTGTTCGATACACGTCGGCCCCCGCGAGATTGCCGCGGGGGCCGATCGGCTATGGCGTCAGCGCGGCGCGGGCGGCTCCTGCCGGCGGCCGAGCACGTCGTCCAGGGCGCTGCGCTGGCCCGGCGTGCCGTGGTTGCCGGCGAGCAGCGCGTCGCGGATCTCGGTGAGCAGCTTGACCTCCTCGCTCGGGGCCGAGGGCGGCGGCTCCTCGCCGCGCTTGCGGCGCTCGGCGAGCCGGTTCATCGGGTAGACGACCAGGAAGTACAGCGCCGCCGCGGTGAGCACGAACGTGATCAGCGCGTTGACGAAGGCCACCCAGTCGAAGGCGACGCCGCGGAAGGACGGCGTCGAGCCGCCGATCCCGTCCTCGTTGCCGGTGATCAACACGATGAACACGCGTACCAGCGGTTCCAGGAACGACTTGGTGAGCTGGGTGACCACGCCGGTGAACGCCGCGCCGATGACGACACCGACCGCCAGGTCGACGACGTTGCCGCGCATGATGAAGTCTTTGAAGCCCTTGAGCATCCGTACTCCCGTGCCCTGTTGAGTCTGCGTCGGGGACAACCTATGCCCCGGCGGGCCCTTCGAGAAAAGCGCCGGCCTCGATCGCCGCCCGCTGCGGGTCGCCGGCCCGGATCGCCTCGACCAGCCGGCCGTGGTCCACGTACCGATCCGGGGTGAGCGCCTCGCCCATCGCCTGGGCGACGGTGCTGCGCAGCGCGGCGCCGACCGAGCCGTACAGCTCGGCGAGCATGGCGTTGTGCGCGGCCGCCACCACGGCCGTGTGCAGCGCGGCGTCCGCCTCGACGAACTCGTCCACCCGGCCGCCGCGCCAGGCGGCCTCCCGGGCCGCGAGCGCGCCGTCGAGCGCCGCCAGGTCCTCGGGGGTACGCCTCAACGCGGCGAGCCGGGCGGCCTCCACCTCGAACGCGCGCCGGACCTCGATCACCTCGGTCATCCGGTCGTCGGTGAGCCGGCGGGCCACCACCGGCGCCAGCTCGTCGGTCGACACCACGTAGGTGCCGGAGCCCTGCCGGCACGCCAGCACCCCGGCGTGCACGAGCGCCCGGACCGCCTCGCGGACCGTGTTGCGCCCCACGCCCAGCTCGGCGACGAGTTGCGGCTCGGTGGGGATGCGCCCGCCCACCGGCCACTCGCCGCCGAGGATGCGCTCCCGGAGCTGCTCGATGGTCTGGCGGACCCGGTGACCGCGCGGCGGCACGGCGACGGAATCCACGGCGGGTGTCACGGGTTACACCTCATGCCGAAATTCATCCCATGATTGTAGGTTCGAGGTCATGACTCCGCCACCTGCGCCCGCCGCGACAGTGCCCGCCCCGGGCGTCGCATCCGCGGTCACCCCCACCCCGGCGCCGCGCGCGGTCCGGGGTGGCCTGCTCGTCCTGACCGGGATGCTGCTGGTCGCGCTGAACCTGCGGGCGGCGGTGACCAGCCTGGGCGCCCTGCTCGACGAGGTCCGGGTCGGTCTCGGTCTCTCCGGGGCCATGGCCGGCCTGGTCACCACACTGCCCACCATCGCGTTCGCCGGCCTGGGCGCGCTCACCCCGTGGCTGGTCCGCCGCTGGGCCGCGCCCCGGGTGCTGGTGCTCGCCATGCTGGCGCTCACCGTCGGGCAGGTGCTGCGCGCGCTCACCGGTTCGGCGGCGGTCTTCGTGCTCACCAGCGCGCTCGCGCTGGCCGGCATCGCGGTGGCGAACATCCTGCTGCCGATGCTCGTCAAGCAGCACTTCCCGCACCGCACCGGGCTGGTCACCGGGGCGTACACGATGGCCCTGACGGTCGGCACGACGGTGGCCGCCGCCGCGGCGGTGCCGATCGCGCACGCCTTCGGCTCCTGGCGGGCCGGGCTCGGCGTCTGGGCCGGGCTGGCCGCGCTGGCCGTACTCCCGTGGGTGCCGCTGGCGCTGCGTGCCCGCGCCGCGCGACGGGCCGCGCCCCCGGCGGTGGCCGTCGCCACCCCGGCACGGGTGCAACCCGCCCGGACCCGGCTCGGCTGGGCCATGGCGGTCTACTTCGGGGCGCAGTCGCTCAGCGGGTACGCGATCATGGGCTGGCTGGCCCAGCTCTTCCGGGACGCCGGATACCGCCCGGAGGCGGCCGGACTGCTGCTCGCCGGCGTGACCGCGCTGGGCGTGCCGGTGGCGCTGATGATGCCGACGGTGGCCGGCCGGCTGGCCACGCTCCGCCCGCTGGTGCTGTCACTGACCGTGTTCTCCGCTGCCGCGTACACCGGTCTGGCGCTGGCCCCGCGCGGCCTCGCGCCGCTGTGGGTGCTGCTGCTGGCGCTCGGGCAGGGCGCGTTCCCGCTCATCCTGACCACGATCGGGCTGCGCGCCCGGACCGCCGAGGGCACCGTGGCGTTGTCCGCGTTCGCGCAGAGCACCGGGTACGTCATCGCCGCGCTCGGGCCGCTGCTGGTGGGCATCCTCTACGAGGCGACCGGCGGCTGGACCGCCCCGATCGGCTTCCTGCTGGTGGCGCTGGCCGTGCAGACGGCGGCGGGCATGGTGATCGCCCGTCCCCGCTACATCGAGGACGAGCGCTGAGCAGGACCGGTCAGGAGGGGGAGGTCGGGGTGGGGTCGCCCGCGACGGCCTCTTCCACAGTCGGGTACGTGTGCAGCACCTCGACCAGCCCGCTGACCTCGAGGATGCGCAGCACGCCGCGCTGCGGGGCGGCCAGCCGGACGACGCCGCCAGCCTCGTCGCAGTTGTTCTTCGCCCGGACGAACACGGACAGGCCGGTGGAGTCGCAGAACGACACCTCCGCCAGGTCGAAGACGAGGCGGTTGCGCCCCTTGTCCAGCAGATCCGTGATCTGGTCCTGCAGTTGCGGTGCCGTGGCCATGTCCAGCTCGCCCGCGACCGACACGACGACCACGTCGCCGCGCTGTTCCGTGTGCACCGTCAAGGACATTCGTCGACCTCCTGTGTTCGGAGGAACGGTATCCCACGTCGGGTCCGCCGCGCAGAACGGGAGCGGTCACAGGTGCGGGCGATCATTTCTTTGCTCCGCGACAAGTAGTCCACCAGCCTCCGGTGATAGAGTCCGCCCGTCCAAATCAGGGAGGTCAACCATGGCGTTGAGCGCCGAACAGGGTGATCGGCTCGCCCACTTGCTCACTCAGCACGCGGAGCGGTTGACCAGTCGCTGGATCGAGATCATCGCCGGTTCGCTGCGCGGCCGCCTGAGCCGTGCCGAACTGGCTCGCCAGGTGCAGGAGCTGCATCGCGCGCTGGTCGACGCCGGCCAGCACGGTGTCACCGACCTGGCCGGCGAGCACGGTGGTGAGCTGCGCGCGGTGCTGTCCGAGCTGTCCACCAACCGGGCCCGTCAGGGGTTCTCCGCCACCGAGACCGCGATCAGCGTCTTCGCGCTGAAGGAAGCCCTGCTGGAGCTGATGGAGGAGGAGAAGGGCGAGGACACCCTGCGGGACTTCGTCGCCTACTCCGCGCTCATCGACCAGATGGGGCTGTTCACCTTCGAGACGTTCGTACGGGCCCGGGAGAGCCTGATCGCCGACCAGGCGGAGCAGTTGCTGGAGCTCTCCACCCCGGTGGTCAAGCTCTGGGAGGGCGTGGTCGCCGTCCCGCTGGTCGGGACGCTGGATTCGGCCCGTGCCCAGGTCGTGATGGAGCGGCTGCTCCAGACCCTGGTCGACACCGGGTCGCCGTACGCGATCATCGACATCACCGGCGTACCGGCGGTGGACACCCAGGTCGCGCAGCACATCCTCAAGACCGTGGTGGCCGCCCGGCTGATGGGCGCCGACTGCATCATCTCCGGCATCCGCCCGCAGATCGCGCAGACGATCGTGGCCCTCGGCATCGAGTTCGGCGACATCGCGACCAAGGCGAGCCTCGCCGACGCGCTGCGCCACGTGCTGCGCCTGACCGGGGTCGAGACCGCTCGCCGCCAGCGCCGGGAGTCCTGATGGAACGGGTGCCGATCCTCAAGATCGGCGACATCCTGCTGGTCTCCATCCAGGTCGACATGTCCGACCAGACGGCGATCCAGTTGCAGGAGGACCTGGCCGAGCGGATCGTCGCCACCGGCTGCCACGGCGTGATCATCGACATCACGGCGCTGGACATCGTCGACTCGTTCGTCGGCCGGATGCTCTCCACCATCGCGTCCATCTCGAAGGTGCTGGACGCCGAAACGGTGGTGGTCGGCATGCGCCCGGCCGTCGCCATCACGCTCGTCGAGCTGGGGCTGTCGCTCAACGGCATCCGTACCGCGTTGAACGTCGAGCGCGGCATGGAGCTGATCGCGGCCAGCCGCCCCGACGAATGGGACGAGGCGGCCGACGACGAGGGCACCGAGACGACGGCGACGGCATGACCACCGGCGTCGACCTCGGCGTGCCGGCGACGCAGGCGATCCGCAGCGACGAGGACGTGGTGCGGGTCCGGCAGTTGGTGCGTACCACGGCCGTCGCGGTCCGGCTCTCCCTGGTCGACCAGACGAAGCTGGTGACCGCCGCCAGCGAACTGGCCCGCAACACGCTGATCTACGGCGGCGGGGGCAGCGCCGAGGTGAGCACCGTCTCCGACGGGCGACGGCGCGGCGTGCGGATCCTCTTCGCCGACGAGGGGCCGGGCATCCCCGACCTCGACCTGGCGCTGACCGACGGCTACACCACCGGGGGCGGGCTGGGCCTCGGGCTCAGCGGGGCCCGCCGGCTCGTGGACGACTTCGACATCCAGACGGCTGTCGGCGAGGGGACGCGGATCACCGTCACCAAGTGGTCGCGATGACCGCTGACGTGGTCCCCGACCACGGGGTGTGGTTCCGGATCGACAACGGCGCGACCGCCGGCGGCGTACGCCGCGCCGCCGAGCGTCTGGGCCGGCAGATCGAACTGAGCACCGAACGTGTCGCGGATCTGGCCATCGTCACCGCCGAGATCACCAGCAACCTGGTCAAGCACGCCCGCGAGGGCTCGCTCCTGATGCGTCCGGCACGCCGGGACGAGCGGGCCGGGGTGGAGCTGGTGGCGATCGACTCCGGCCCCGGCATGGCCGACCTCACGCTCTCCTCGGTCGACGGCCACTCCACGGCCGGAACGCTCGGCATCGGCCTCGGCGCGATCGTCCGGCAGGCGAGCCGGTTCGACGGCTACTCGTTGCCGGCCCGGGGCACGGTCCTGGTCGTCCAGGTATGGGACGACGCACCGCCGGAGCCGGACTGGGCCGCCGGTCTGGCCCGGCCGATCACCGGCGAGCAGAGCAGCGGCGACGGGTACGCGGTTCGCGAGGTCGACGGCCGCCGGCAGGTGCTGGTCTCCGACGGCCTCGGCCACGGGCCGCTGGCCGCCGCCGCGACCGGGGCCGCCGTGTCCGCGTTCCGTTCCGCGCCCGACGGGCCGCCGGACGTGGTGGTGCGGCACCTGCACGCCTCCATGTCGCACACCCGGGGCGCGGCGCTCGCGGTGGCCGAACCGGATCCCGCCGCCGGGCTGCTCCGCTACGCCGGCCTGGGCAACATCGCCGCGATGATCGTCACGCCGGGCGAGCGGCGGCGCGGGCTGGTCTCGCTGCCGGGCATCGCCGGGCACCAGCGTCCGGCGATCCGCGGGTACGACTACCCCTTCTCGCGCGACGCCACCCTGGTCATGCACAGTGACGGGGTGGTGGATCGCTGGGATCTGGACGACTACCCCGGGCTGGCCGGGCGCAACCCGTTGCTGACCGCCGCGACGCTGCTGCGTGACGCCGGCATCCGTCGCGACGACGCCTGCGTCCTGGTGGCGCGGGGGGCGGCATGACAGAACCCCTTCTGCACCTCGCGCTCCGCGTCGAGCAGGACATCTTCCTGGTCCGGCAGCGTGGCCGGGAGGTGGCCGCGGCGGTCGGGCTGGAACACCAGGACCAGGTGCGGATCGCCACGGCGCTCAGCGAGGTGGCCCGGGAGTTGCTGAGCAGGACCGACGGCGCGGACGTCACGTTCGCCCTCGACCGGGACGCCGTGGGCCGCCGGATCCTCCAGGTCGACCTGTCGCCGCTGCGTCCGCTGCCCGACCGGTACGAGCCGCAGTCCGGCGCCGTCGCGCGTCTGGTGGACACGTTGCGTCTGGTGGCCGTCGAGGGCGATACCGTCGTGAGGATGTCCCGACGAGTGCCCGACCACGCCGCGGAGCTGACGCCGGAACGCGCCGGCCGGCTCCGCGCCGAGCTGGCCGAGCGTGCTCCGGGCTCCGCGCTGGATGAGCTGGCCGCGCAGAACTCCCAGCTCATCGCGGCCCTCGACGAGGTACGCAGCCAGCGCGACGAGCTGGAGGTGCTCAACTCGGAGCTCCAGGAGACCAACCGGGGCGTGATGGCGCTCTACAACCAGCTCACCGAGGAGCTGGAGGAGACCAACCGGGGCGTGGTGGCGCTCTACGCCGAGCTGGAGGAGAAGTCCGCGCAGCTGCGGGCCGCGAGCGAGTCGAAGAGCCGGTTCCTGGCCAACGTCAGCCACGAGCTGCGCGCGCCGGTCACCGCGATCATCGGACTGGCCCGGCTGCTCGCCGACTCCGCCTCCGACCCGCTCACCGGCGAGCAGGCCCGCCAGGTGGGGCTGATCCGGTCCTCGGCGGGCGACCTGCTGGGGCTGGTCAACGAGCTGCTCGACCTGGCGAAGGCGGAGTCCGGCCGGATCGAGCCGGAGTGGTCCGAGGTCGACCTGCGCGCGGTGTTCGGGCAGCTGCGCGGCACGCTGCGGGCGCTCACCACCCGCTCCGAGGTGGAGCTGGTGGTCGAGGAGCCGCCGGCCCCGGCGACGCTGCGCTCGGACGAGGTGCTGCTCGCCCAGGTGCTGCGCAACCTGCTGCACAACGGCCTGAAGTTCACCGAGCGCGGCGAGGTACGCATGCGCGCCGAGCGCCGGGGCGAGCAGTGGATGCTCTCGGTCACCGACACCGGCGTCGGGATCCCGTCCGAACTGCACGAGCGGGTCTTCGAGGAGTTCTACCAGGTGCCCGGCACGACGCGGGTCGGCGGCACCGGGCTCGGCCTGCCGTACGCGCGGCGGCTGGTCACGCTGCTCGGCGGGACGCTGGAGCTGCGGAGCGAAACCGGCCGGGGCAGCACGTTCACAGTGCTCCTTCCCGCGGGCGGAGCGTGACGGTGGACAGCGGGGCGGTGACCGTGCTGGTGGTCGACGACAGCGGCCCCAAACGGTACCTGCTGGTCAACTGGCTCACCCGGGCCGGTTTCGTCACCGTGGAGGCCGAGAACGGCACGCAGGCGCTGGACCGGGTGGCCCGGGAGCATGTCGACCTCGTGGTGCTCGACGTGCGGCTGCCCGACATGAGCGGCTTCGAGGTGTGCGAGCGGATCAAGGAGGGGTACCCGTACATCCCGGTCATCCACGTCTCCGCCCACGCGGTGGACGTGGTCGACCGGGCGCAGGGGCTCACCCGGGGCGCGGACGCCTACCTGGCCGAGCCGATCGAGCCGGAGGAACTGGTCGCCACCGCGCACGCGGTGCTGCGCTACTACCAGGCCCGGCTGCGTGCCGAGCAGCTCGCCGAGCGGCTCGCCGCGCTCGCCGACGCCACAGTGGAGATGCACGCGACGCCGAACTTCGTCCGGTTGCTGGAGGCGGCCGCGAGCGGCGCGGCGCGGATCTTCAAGGCTCCCGCGGCGGTGGTCGCGGAGACGTTCGACGGGGACTGCCTGGCCGGGGTGGCGGCCGACCCGCATACGCCGGCCAGGATCGTGCCGTGGGTGGTGGACGACACCGGAGTGCCGATCGGCACCCGGGTACGCGTCGACGAGCCGGCGAACTGGGCGCTGGCGGACTGGCCGGACGGCGACACGGTGACGGTGGCCGCCTCCCGGCTGCGCGAGGACCGCGCCCCGCTGTACGTGGTGGTGCCGACCGCCACCCAGACCGTCCGTACGCCGGTGCTGGTGCAGCTCGCCCAGGCCGTCGCCTCGGCGGTGGAGGCGCAGCGGTCCTTCGACGAGGAGCACCGGATCGCTGTGACGTTGCAGCGCAGCCTGCTGCCGCAGCGCCTGCCCGACGTCGTGGGCCTGGACCTGGCCGTGCGGTACGAGCCGGCGAGCGCGCAGACCGAGGTGGGCGGCGACTTCTACGAGTTGGTGATGCTCGACGGGCATCTGCTGGTGGCGATCGGTGACGTGGCCGGGCACTCGCTGCACGCCGCCACCGTGATGGCCGAGTTGCGGCACGCGGTGCGCGCGTACGCGGTCGAGGGCCATCAGCCGGGGGTGATCCTGGACCGGGTCAACGAGCTGATGCGCAACCTGTTGCCGAACGAGCTGGCCACCATCTGCGTGCTGCTGCTCCACCCGCCGACCGGGCTGGTCCGGCTGGCCAGCGCCGGGCACCTGCCGGCGTTGCTGAGCCGCGACGGCCGGGTCGAGTTCGTGGCGCAGTCCGCGCCGCTGCTCGGGGTGCGCGCGAAGCGTCCGCCCGACCTGGAGTTCGTGCTTCCCGCCGGGGCGACGCTCGTGCTCTACACCGACGGGCTGATCGAGCGGCGGGACGCCACCATCGACGACGGCATGGCGGCGCTCGGCGTGGCCGCCACCCGGGTGGACGACAACCTGGACGAGTTCTGCCAGCGGCTGCTGGTCGAGCTGGCGCCACCGGAGATCCAGGACGACGTCGCGGTGGTCGCGGTCCGCCGTCGCTGACCCGCACCGGCGCGGGTGCCGGCGAGCGTCACGGACGTAGGGCCGCCAGCGAGCGGGCGTACGCCGCGGGCGAGACCCCGGCGACGGCGGTGAACTCGCGGACCAGGTGGGCCTGGTCGGCGTACCCCAGATCGGCGGCGACCCGCGACCAGTCCAGCGGCCCGGCGGCGGCCTGTTCGATCGCCTCCTGGAGCCGGTAGCGGCGGATCACCCACTTCGGACCGACGCCGACGTGGTCCAGGAAGAGGCGCTGGAGCCGGCGGACGGAGACGCCCCGCCGCCGCGCGAAGTCGGTCACCCGCAGCACGGTCCGGTCGGCGCGGATCTCCTCGACCAGCGCGGTGGCCTCCGCGGTGAGCGGATCCGCGACCGGCGACCACGAGGTCAGCAGCTCGTCCAGCCTCGCGCAGCGCTCGTCGTCGGTCCCCGGACAGACCGGCCCCTCGGTGATCGGTACGCGCCGGCCGGTCAGCTCGGCGACCGGGCGCCGCCAGAACGGCCGGAAGCCGCCCGGACGGAACTGGACCCCGGAGACCCGGCCGGCGCCGTGCAGCGTGACGGCGAACAGGCCGGTGTCGACGCCGGCGATCTCACCCTGCTCGGCCGCACCGTCCTGCGCCTGGAACACCACGTTCACCGTCGGGTGCGGCACCACCCGCTGCTCGAACGGCTCGTCCAGGTCCCAGTCGATCAGCCAGTAGTGCTCGACCCACCGGCGCAGCGCCGGGGCGGCCATCCGGCGCCGGAACCGCACCTGCCGGCGCAGCCGGTCCGGATCGAGGATGCCCCGGTTGTCGCGCCGCGGTTCGTGTCGCATTTCTTCAAGACCGCCCTCATACGCTGCCCCTATGAGCACGAAGACTAGTGAACTGCTCGCCGTCGCGGCGCCGCGTACGGTCGCTGTGGTTCGCGGCATCTCCGACGACCAGCTCGGCCTGCCCACCCCGTGCCCCGACTACACGGTGCGCGACCTGCTCGGTCACCTGTTCGACGTGGTGGTCAACTTCCAGGAGCTGGCCCGCCGGGAGGAGGTCGACTGGTCCGGCAAGACCGACCACCTGACCGACGGCTGGCGCGACCGGTTCGCCACCGAGGCGGCCCGGCTGACCGAGGCGTGGTCCGACCCGGCCGCGCTGGAGGGCGTGTCACCCGGCATGGGGCTGCCACAGGAGACGGTCGGGTTGATGGCGCTGATCGACCTCACGGTGCACGGGTGGGACCTGGCCCGGGCCACCGGCCAGGAGCTGACAGTGGACCCGGCCGTGGTGTCGGCGGGGCACGAGTTCATGGACCGCATGGGCGACATGGGGCAGAAGATGGGCGCGTTCGGTCCGCCGGTGCCCACCGAGGCGGCACCGACCAGCATGGACGCGCTGCTCGGCCGGGCCGGGCGGAACCCGGTCTGGACCCGCTGACCCGAACGGCCCGCGTGGTCCCGCGCGGGCCGTTCGGGCGCGGTGTGCGCCGGGTCCGCGTACCGGATGGCTCGGTAAGCCCGCATTTTCCGCTGTTGCTCGCCGGCACGGGGCGGCGAGCGGCACGGACGGCGGCGTCCGCCGGGCCGGGACGGTCGGCGTCCGGCCCGGCGGTCAGCGGCCGAGCAGCCCGGCGGAGCCGGCGACCACCAGCCCGATCACTGTCGAACAGCAGCAGACGACGAGCGCGGCGGCGACCACCACGAGGACCAGCCAGGTCGGTCCCCGTCGCGCCGTCGAGGGCTCCTCGTCGCTCATCCCGGCAGTCTAGGTTGATGCGATGGAGCTGATCTCGATCGCCGACGTCCGGGCCGCCGCCGAGGACGTGGCCGGCACCGTGCTGCGGACCCCGTTGGTGCCGGTGCTCTGGGACGATCAGCTGTGGCTCAAGCCGGAGAACCTGCAACCGGTGGGGTCGTTCAAGCTGCGCGGGGCCACCCACGCGGTGGCCCGGCTCGATCCGGCGACCCGGTCGCGGGGCGTGGTCACCCACTCGTCGGGAAACCACGGGCAGGCCCTGGCGTACGCGGCCCGCGCCCTCGGCGTGCCCTGCACGGTGGTGGTCCCCGAGGGCGCGCCGGAGGTCAAGGTGGCCCGGATGCGGGCACTCGGCGCCGACGTACGGCTGGTGCCACCGGCCCGGCGGCTCGCCGAGGCGGAGCGGATCGTGGCCGGGATCGGCGCGACGCTGGTGCCGCCGTTCGACCACCCGGCGGTCATCGCCGGCCAGGGCACCGTCGGGCTGGAGATCGTCGCCGACCTGCCGGACGTGGACGTGGTGCTGGTGCCGGTGGGCGGCGGCGGGCTCGGCTCCGGCGTGGCCACGGCCGTCAAGGCGCTGCGCCCGTCCGCCGCCGTGATCGGCGTGGAGCCCGAGCTGGCCGCCGACGCCCGGGAGTCGCTCGCCACCGGTGAGGTGGTCGTCTGGGGCGTCGAACGCACCTACCGGACGTGCGCCGACGGGCTGCGGACCAACCTGTCCGCGCTGACCCTCGCCCACCTGCGGGACCGGCTCGACGGCATCGTCACGGTGACCGAGGACGAGATCATGGCGGCCACCGGCCGGCTGATCCGGGACGCGCGACTGGTGGCCGAGCCGAGCGGCGCGGTCGCCCTGGCCGCCCGGCTCTTCCACAGTGGCGAGCTGCCGGCCGGCCGTACCGTCGCGGTGGTGACCGGCGGCAACGCCGACCCGCACGTGCTGTCCGCCGCGCTCGCCCAGGTGTAAGGAAGGGCCCCTTGTTAACAGACGTCTGTTAAGAAGGGGCCCTTCCTTTCACGCGCGGCCGACGCGGTCCAGGATCCAGGCGTTGACGAACGCCTCCTCACGCCACGAGTCGTACCGGCCGCTGGGACCGCCGTGGCCAGCGCCCATCTCGGTCTTGAGCAGGTAGTCGCCGGCCGGCGCGAGCGCGCGCAGCCGGGCGATCCACTTGGCCGGCTCGTGGTAGAGCACCCGGGTGTCGTTGAGGCTGGTCACCGCCAGGATCGCCGGGTAGTCGGCGGTGGTGACGTTCTCGTACGGCGTGTACGACTTCATGTACGCGTACACCTCGGGGTCGTCCAGCGGGTTGCCCCACTCCTCCCACTCGGTGACCGTCAGCGGCAGCGACGGGTCGAGGATCGAGGTGAGCGCGTCCACGAACGGCACCTGCGCGACGATCCCGGTGAACGCGTCCGGAGCGAGGTTCGCCACCGCGCCCATCAGCAGGCCACCGGCCGACGCGCCCCGGGCGACCAGCCGGTCGCTGGCCGTCCAGCCCGCCTTGACCAGGTGCCGCGCGCAGGCCACGAAGTCGGTGAACGTGTTCTTCTTGGCCAGCAGTTTGCCCTCGTCGTACCAGCGCCGGCCCAGCTCACCGCCGCCCCGGATGTGCGCCACCGCGAAGATCACGCCGCGGTCGAGCAGGCTCAGCCGGGCGATCGAGAACCACGGGTCCATGCTCGCCTCGTACGACCCGTAGCCGTAGATGACGGCGGGCGCCGAGCCGTCGCGCGGGGTGCCCCGGCGGCACACGAGCGAGATCGGCACCCGGGTGCCGTCGTCGGCGAGCGCCCAGTCCCGGTGCTGCTCGTAGTCGGCCGGGTCGTACGGCCGCCCGTCCGGCCCGGGGCGTACCGGCTTCTGCCGCCGCAGCGTCAGCTCCCGGGTCACCAGGTCGTAGTCGTAGACCGAGTCCGGGGTGACGAGCGAGGTGTAGCGCAGCCGCACCTCGTTCGTGCGGTACTCCGGGTTGGCGTCCAGCCCGACGCTGTAGATCGGCTCGGGGAAGTCGATGTCCCAGCTGTCGTCGCTGCCGACCGGCAGCACCCGCAGACCGGTCAGGCCGTTGGCGCGCAGCGACACCACGAGGTGGTGCTCGAACGCGTCGACCGCCTCCAGCCGGGTGCCCGGCGTGTGCGGGATCAGCGGCGTCCAGTCGCCCGGCGCGTCCGCCGAGGTGTACGCGAGCGCGAAGTCCTCCGCGCCGTCGTTGTGCAGGATCAGGAAGCGGTGGCCGTGGTGCTCCACCGCGTACTCGATGCCCTGACGCCGCGGGGCCACGACGGCGGGCTCGCCGGTCGGGTTGGCGGCCGGGATCACCCGCACCTCGCTGGTGATCTTGCTGTGGATGTCGATGACCACGAAGCGCTCGGAGCGGGTCAGCTCGACGCCGACCCAGAACCGCTCGTCGTCCTCCTGGTAGACCACCACGTCCTCGCTGGACGACGTGCCGACGGTGTGCCGCCAGACCCGGTTCGGCCGCCACGCGTCGTCCACAGTCACGTAGAACAGCGTCGACGCGTCACTCGACCAGGCGGTGCCGTAGAACGTGTCCGGCACCTCGTCCGGCAGTGACTCGCCGGTGGTCAGGTCCTTGATCCGCAGCGTGAAGCGCTCGTCGCCGGAGAAGTCGGTGGAGTAGGCCAGCCAGCGGCCGTCCGGGCTGACGTCGAACGCGCCGAGCGAGAAGAAGTCGTGCCCCTCGGCGAGCTGGTTGCCGTCGAGCAGCACCTCCTCACCGTCGAGCGGCGCGCCGTCCGCGCTGACCGGGGGCGCGGTCTCGCCGGGGCGGACCGCGCGGCGGCACTGCACGCCGTACTGCTGCCCCTCGACAGTGCGGGTGTAGTACCAGTGACCGTCCTTACGGGTCGGCACCGACAGGTCGGTCTCCTGGGTACGCCGGCGCGTCTCCTCGAACAGCTCCGCGCGCAGCTCGGCCAGGTGGGCGGTGCGCGCCTCGGTGTACGCGTTCTCGGCGTCCAGGTAGGCGATCGTGTCCGGGTCGTCCTTGGCGGCGAGCCAGGCGTACTCGTCGAGGACTGTGTCACCGTGATGGACGCGCTCGGTCGGGACGCGCTTGGCGACGGGCAGTGGGGTTTCGGTCACGGCGCCACGTTACCGGGCGCCGGGCCGCCGCCGGGCGCGCCCGCCGCGCCAATCCGGCGACTCGCCGCCAGGGCTTTCGAACATGTGTACGATGACCGCCATGGCGGATGCAGCTCGTTCCACCAACCGACCCGGAGCCCTCGACATCACCCGGAAGCTGGCGGAGATCTGCGGTTCGCCGTTCGCCCGCTTCGCCGGCCCGGCCGACGAGGTGGCCGGGCGTACCGCCCGTTGGGTGGCCGTGCCGGGCGGCCCGCGCGCCGCCGCCGAGGTGTTGCGACTGGCCGCCGCGTACGACCTGACAGTGGTGCCCCGTGGCGCCGGCACGAAGATCGACTGGGGCGCCGCTCCGGCGCAGGTGGACATCATGCTCGACACCGGCCGCCTCGCCGGGGTCTGGCACGAGCCGCGCGACGCGGCGGTGGCCGAGATCGGGGCCGGTACGCCGCTGCGCGCGGTCCAGGCCACGCTGGCGCGTACCAACCGGCGGCTGCCGGTCGACGCGCCCTCGCCGGGCGCGACGCTCGGCGGGGTGCTCGCCGCCGACGAGTCCGGTCCGCTGCGGCACCGGCACGGCAGCCCGTGCGCCCAGCTCATCGGCGTGCGCTATCTCGACGCCGACGGCGAGCTGGTGAGTGTCGGCGAGTCCGGCACGGAGGCGTTCGGCCGGGCCGCCCCGGGTGTCGGCGGCGGCCGGCCGGGCGGACGCGCTCCGGCTAGCGATGGTGCTGGCGGCGTGAGCGGTGCCGGTTGGGGTGCCGGCGGTCCGGCGGACGGTCCCGGCTGGGGTGCTGGCGGTCGGGCGGGCGGTGCCGGCTGGGGTGCTGGCGGTCCGGCGGGCGGCGCCGGCGGAGATCCGGGGCGCGGTGGCGGCGACGCCATCCTCGGTCGGGGTGGGATGCCAGGGCTGGACGTGGCCCGGCTGCTCTGTGGCTCGCAGGGCGGGCTCGGGGTGCTGGTCTCGGCCACCATGCGGGTGCACGCCGTACCGGCGGGCCGGCTCTGGGTGTCCCGCCCGGTCTGGACGCCGCTGGAGGTCCACGATCTGGTTCGGGCTGTGCTGGCCGCCGACGTCGATCCGGCCGCCGTCGAACTGGACCTGCCCGTGCCGGTGCCGCTGCCCCGGCGCCGAATCCCGGCCACGCACCCGTCGGTGATCAACCGCCCCGATCACCCGGCCGTGACCGGCCGGCCCGCGGCGGGCAGCCTGGTGGTGCTGCTGGAGGGCGGCCCGGCCGACGTGACCGAGCGGGCCGAACGGCTGATGGCCGTCCTCGGCGCCCCGGCGATGGTCAGCCACCACGCGCCGGAGTGGTGGGGGCGCTACCCGTTCGCGCCCGGAGACACCGCGCTGCGCATCGAGGTGCCCATCAACGACCTGCACGCCGCCGTCTACGCGCTACGCGACGCCGCCGGCGCCCCCGTGCCGGTACGCGGCTCGGCCGGCACGGGCGCGGTGCACGCCGCCCTGCCCGGCGCGCTGCCGCCGGAGCGGGTCGCCTCGATCCTCACCGCCGTCCGCAGCGTCCTGATCGCCCGGCAGGGCCGGTGCGTCGTGGTGGCCGCACCGACAGCGGTGCGCCGTAGCGTGGACCTCTGGGGCGAGCTGCCCGCGCTGCCGCGCCTGCGCAGCGCCAAGGCCCACTTGGACCCGCACCACCGCCTGGCCCCCGGCCGCCTCCCCGGCGGCCTCTGACCAAGGCCCCCTTCACACCGGACGCCCATTCCAGCGGGCGCGGCAGCGGCGGGCACCACTTCGGGGGTGGTGGTTGTGTCGGCGTGCCCGGGATGCCGCCACCTCGGCGGGCTGGTGCGTCGATCGCCAGTTCGGGGTGGTGGTCGTATCCACGTCCCCAGGATGCCGCCACCTCGGCGAGTTGGTGCGTCGATCGCCAGTTCGGGGTGGTGGTTGTGTCGGCGTGCCCGGGATGCCGCCACTTCGGCGAACTGGTGCCGCCGACCGCCAGTTCGGCGTAGTGGTCGTGTCCGCGTGCGCCCGGATGCCGCCACTTCGGCGAACTGGTGCCGCCGACCGCCAGTTCGGCGTAGTGGTCGTGTCCGCGTGTGCCGGATGCCGCCACCTCGGCGGGCTGGTGCTGCCACCGCCAGATCGGTGTGGTGGTCGTGTCCGCGTCCCCGGGATACCGCCACTTCGGCGAGCTGGTGCGTCGATCGCCAGTTCGGGGTAGTGGCTGTGTCCGTGTGCGCGGGATGCCGCCACCTCGGCGAACTGGCGTCGCCCACCCATTAGTTCACCGACCCAGCCCCGCCAACCCACCGCAGACAACCTGTCACCGGCGCTCGCGCCTCACGGCTGCCGTGATCAAGGGCTTTGCGTCACGTTCCGCGCCTCCCCAAGCCCCAAACTCCTTGATCACCGCTGAGCCGGCCCGAGGGCCGGGGCCGGCGCCGGGACCGGGCAGGCCCAAGGGCGTGATCATGAGGTTAGCGGGGGCGAAAGGGACGAATTGAGCGGTCAACTTCATGATCGACCAGGCGAGGCGAGGCGAGGCGAGGCGAGGTGAGGCGAGGTGAGGCGAGGTGAGGTGAGGCGAGGCAGGGCGAGGCAGGGGGAGGGGGAGGGTTAGGGGGTGTCGTTTCGGAGGACCAGGATGGCTATGTCGTCGCGCGGTGGCTCCACCGAGAAGGCGATCGTGGCGGCGCGCAGCCGGGCGGCCACCACGTCGGCCGAGTACCCGGCCAGCGGCGCCGCCGACTCGCGCAGCCGTTCGGTGCCGAACAGCTCGCGTCCGCGCCGCCGTTCGGTGACCCCGTCGGTGTAGAAGATCAGCGCGTCGCCGGGCTTGAGCGCCAGCTCGGCGGTGGGCGTGCTGATGGTGTCGAGCAGGCCCAGCGCCGTACCGCCGGTCCCGACGAACGTGGCGCCGCCTCCGCCGTGCAGCAGCACCGGGCGGTCGTGGCCGGCCAGGTGCAGCGAGACGTCGAGCTGGTCGCCGTCGCCGGGCGAGACGGCTGCCAGCGCCAGCGTGCAGTAGCGTCCGCCGCCGCGCTCGACGAGCGTCTCGTTGAGCCGGCTGAGCACCTCGGGCAGCGGCTTGCCGTCGCCGACGAGGACCCGGATGACGTCCCGGACCAGGCCGGTCACGGCGGCGGCCTGCACGCCCTTGCCGGATACGTCGCCGACCACCACGAGCCAGCGGCCGTCCGGCAATGGGACCACGTCGTAGAAGTCGCCGCCGACCTCCGCGTCGTCGCCGGTGGGGACGTACTCGGCGGCGAAGCCGATGCCTTCGACCACCGGGAGCACCGGCGGCAGCAGGGACTGCTGGAGCGTCTGGGCGACCCGGCGGCGTTCGGCGTGGATGCGGGCGTTCTCGATGGCGAGGGCGGCGCGGCGGGCCACGTCCTCCAGCACGGAGACCTCGTCGGGGTCGTGCCGCTGCCGCTGGTGCCGGCCCACGGCGAGGGTGCCGAGCCGTTGCCCGCGGGCGATCAGGGGTACGGCGAAGCCCTCCATCGGCCCGCCGAGCGGCACCTGGGCGGCGTTGCGGGACGCCTCGCGCAGCCGGGACTGGATCGAGTCCGGGCCGGTCTCCTGGAGGATCCGGTGCAGCTGCGGCAGCATGGCCTCGTCGGCGTGGCTGGACGCGGCGAGGCGCAGCCGCCCCCACTCGTCGGTGGTGTGCACGGCGCACCACTGGCCGAGGCGGGGCACCACGAGCTGCGGGATGAGCGCCATGGTCAGCTCGACGTCCAGCGACTGGGCGAGCAGTTCGCTGGCC
Source organism: Micromonospora sp. LA-10 (assembly GCF_051853095.1). NCBI lineage: Bacteria > Bacillati > Actinomycetota > Actinomycetes > Micromonosporales > Micromonosporaceae > Micromonospora > Micromonospora sp. LA-10. Next base: position 3,357,942 of record NZ_CP195710.1, on the reverse strand, counting down.
TCGGCCAGAAACGTCAGCCAGGTCGACCGGCGCACGTCGGCGCGGCGCAGGCGGTCGTTCTCCAGGTGCAGCGACAGCCGCTCGGCGGCCAGCACCGCCAGCGGCCGGGCGTACGTCGAGGGCGCCGCGTCCAGTTCCAGCTCACCGGTGTACGGGCGGTGCACGGCGAGCGGTACGCGCAGCAGTTCGTTGCCCTCGCGCGGCTGCCGGCCGTACCGGGCGAACACCTGGGTGCCGAGTCCGTCGCCCCGGTCCAGCCGGACGGTGCCACCGGCGGCGCCGACCATTTCGCCGACCCGGCTCAGCAGGGCGGTGGCGAACTCGGGCAGCGGCTCGTCGGCGTACGGGTCGGGGGTGATCTGCATCAAGTCGCTCATCGCGGCGGCGCTGGGCGTACCGTCGCCGGTCCGTTCCGGCTCGGTCAGCGGCGGCGGGCCGGCCGACGGGCGGGCGGGCCCGCCGGGGCCGGGCCGGTCGAGGCGGAACCAGACGCCCTTGCCGGTGGGCAGGTACGTGGTGCCCCATCGGCTGGAGAAGTGGTCGACGAGCAGCAGCCCGCGCCCCCGCGTGGCGACCTCGGCGATGTCGGAGGTGGTGTTGCGCACGCCGACGATCAGTTCGTCGACGGGTCCGGAGGCGAAGTCGGTGACGGTCACGGTGAGGCCGTCCGGGTCGGCTTCGACCTCGATGTCCAGTTCGGTGCGCGCGTGCTCGACGGCGTTCGTGGTCAGTTCCGTGGTGAGCAGCAGCGCCTCGTTCAGCAGTTCGGGCAGCCGGGCTTCGAGCAGCATGGTGCGTACCACGGCGCGGGCCGCCGCCGGGGTGCGGCGGTCGGCGGGGAGGCGGACCCGGCGGACGTGCTCGTCCGCACCGCCGCTCCGAGTGGCCCCCGCCTCCGCTGACACCTCCGTATCCTCCACCGCCCCGACCCCGGGTGCCAAGCGTCCGGCGAACCGGCCAGTCGGGCGGATACGACGCGTGACGCGGGGTTGCACGCCGTGACCTCGACGGATCACGCGGCAGAATGATGGGATGGCCGCGTGACGGCACGAGCCCGAGCGGAGCGAGGAACCATGACCACGGCAAAACAGTCGGCGACGGCGGACCCGTCCGCGTCCGACCACGAGGTGCTCCTCGGCGAGCTGGTCGACGCGTTGCGCCGGGTGGCGCACGGTGACCTGCGGGTACGCCTGCCGCGCCGGGCCGGACTGCCCGGTGAGGTCGCCGACGCCTTCAACGACGTGGTGTCGTTGCAGGAGCGGCAGCACCTGGACCTGCGGCGGATCAGCCGGATCGTCGGCCGCGACGGCCGGCTCACCGAGCGCCTGGACGACGAGGGTCTGGACGGCTCGTGGGCGGAGGGGCAGCGGGCGGTCAACTCGCTCATCGACGACCTGGGCCGGCCCACCACGGAGATCGCCCGGGTGATCGTGGCGGTGGCCGACGGCGACCTCTCCCAGCACATGGCGCTGGAGATCGACGGCCGTCCGCTTCGTGGTGAGTACCTGCGCATCGGCCGGACCGTGAACACGATGGTGGATCAGCTGTCGTCGTTCGCGGACGAGGTGACGCGGGTGGCCCGCGAGGTGGGCACCGAGGGCAAGCTGGGCGGCCAGGCCGACGTGCGTGGCGTCGCCGGCACCTGGAAGGACCTCACCGACTCGGTGAACACCATGGCGTCGAACCTCACCGGTCAGGTGCGGTCGATCTCGCAGGTGGCGACCGCGGTCGCGAAGGGCGACCTGTCGCAGAAGATCACGGTCGGGGCGCGCGGCGAGGTGGCCGAGCTGGCCGACACGATGAACTCGCTCACCGACACGCTGCGGCTGTTCGCCGAGCAGGTGACGCGGGTGGCCCGCGAGGTGGGCACCGAGGGCAAGCTCGGCGGCCAGGCGGAGGTGCCGGGCGTGGCCGGCACCTGGAAGGACCTGACCGACAACGTGAACTCGATGGCGTCGAACCTGACCGCGCAGGTCCGCAACATCGCCCAGGTGTCGACCGCTGTCGCCAAGGGTGACCTGTCGCAGAAGATCACGGTGGCCGCGCAGGGCGAGATCCTGGAGCTGAAGGACACCGTCAACACGATGGTGGATCAGCTGTCGTCGTTCGCCGACGAGGTGACGCGGGTGGCCCGCGAGGTCGGCATCGAGGGCAAGCTGGGCGGCCAGGCGCAGGTGCGCGGCGTCTCCGGCACCTGGCGCGACCTCACGGAGAACGTGAACCAGCTCGCCGGCAACCTGACCAGCCAGGTCCGCAACATCTCCCAGGTCTCCACGGCGGTCGCCAAGGGCGACCTGGGTCAGAAGATCACAGTGGACGCGCAGGGCGAGATCCTGGAGCTGAAGAACACCGTCAACACGATGGTCGACCAGCTCTCCTCGTTCGCCGACGAGGTGACGCGGGTGGCCCGCGAGGTCGGTACCGAGGGCAAGCTGGGTGGTCAGGCCCAGGTCAAGGGCGTCTCGGGTACGTGGCGGGACCTGACCGACAACGTGAACTCGATGGCGTCGAACCTGACCAGCCAGGTGCGGAACATCGCCTCGGTCACCACGGCGGTGGCGAAGGGTGACCTGTCGCAGAAGATCACCGTGGACGCCCGGGGCGAGATTCTGGAGCTGAAGTCGACTGTCAACACGATGGTGGATCAGCTGTCGTCGTTCGCCGACGAGGTGACCCGGGTGGCCCGCGAGGTGGGCACCGAGGGCAAGCTCGGCGGGCAGGCCCAGGTGCGCGGCGTCGCCGGCACCTGGCGGGACCTGACCGACAACGTGAACTCGATGGCGTCGAACCTGACCGCGCAGGTCCGCAACATCGCCCAGGTGTCCACGGCGGTGGCGAAGGGTGACCTGTCGCAGAAGATCACCGTGGACGCCCGGGGCGAGATCCTGGAGCTGAAGTCGACTGTCAACACGATGGTGGATCAGCTCTCCTCGTTCGCCGACGAGGTCACGCGGGTGGCCCGCGAGGTCGGTACCGAGGGCAAGCTGGGTGGTCAGGCCCAGGTCAAGGGCGTCTCGGGTACGTGGCGGGACCTGACCGACAACGTGAACTCGATGGCGTCGAACCTGACCAGCCAGGTGCGCAACATCGCCTCGGTCACCACCGCCGTGGCGAACGGCGACCTGGGTCAGAAGATCACCGTGGACGCGCAGGGCGAGATCCTGGAGCTGAAGAACACCGTCAACACGATGGTCGACCAGCTGTCCTCGTTCGCCGACGAGGTCACGCGGGTGGCCCGCGAGGTGGGCACCGAGGGCAAGCTCGGTGGTCAGGCCCAGGTCAAGGGCGTCTCCGGTACGTGGCGCGACCTCACCGAGAACGTCAACCAGCTCGCCTCCACCCTCACCACGCAGTTGCGTGCGATCGCCCAGGTCTCCACGTCGGTGACCCGCGGCGACCTGACCCAGCGCATCAACGTGAAGGCGCAGGGCGAGGTCGCCGAGCTGAAGGACAACATCAACCAGATGATCGTCACCCTCCGGGAGACGACGAAGAAGAACGCCGAGCAGGGCTGGCTCGACTCCAACCTGGCCCGCATCGGCGGCCTGCTCCAGGGTCAGCGCGACCTCGGCGAGGTCTGCCGCATGATCATGATGGAGGTGACCCCGCTGGTGGACGCGCAACTCGGCGCGTTCTTCCTGGCGGACAGCTCCGAGGGCAGCATGCGGCTGCGGCTCACCGCCTCCTACGGCTACGTGGCCCGCGGGCACGACGTGACGTTCGGTCCGGGCGAAGGGCTGGTCGGGCAGGCCGCGCTGTCCCGCCGGACGATCCGGGTCAAGGCGCAGCCGGACGGGCGCCTCGTGGTGCGTTCCGGGCTGGCCGACACGCCCCCGGCCGACCTGGTGGTGCTCCCGGTCCTGTTCGAGGGCGAACTGCTCGCCGTGATCGAGTTCGCCGGCGTGGCCACGTTCTCCGACCTGCACCTGGCGTTCCTGGAGCGGCTGGTGCTCACCATCGGCGTCGCGGTCAACACCATCCAGGCCAACCGGCGTACGGAGGAGCTGCTGGCGCAGTCGCAGCGGCTGGCGCACGAGATGCAGGACCAGTCGGCCGAGTTGCAGCGCACCAACGCCGAGCTGGAGGACAAGGCGAAGCTGCTGTCCGAGCAGAAGGCCAACATCGAGACGCAGAACCGGGAGATCGAGCTGGCCCGCCTCGGCCTGGAGGAGAAGGCGCAGCAGCTCACCCGGGCGTCGGCGTACAAGTCGGAGTTCCTGGCCAACATGAGCCACGAGCTGCGTACGCCGCTGAACTCGCTGCTCCTGCTGGCCCGGCTGCTCGCCGAGAACCCGGAGCGGAACCTCAGCCCGAAGCAGATCGAGTTCGCCCGGACCATCCACAGCGCCGGCTCGGACCTGCTCTCCCTGATCGACGACATCCTCGACCTGTCCAAGATCGAGGCGGGCCGGATGGACGTGGAGCCCACCGAGATCCAGTTCTCCGAGATCCGTGGGTACGTCGAGCAGGCCTTCGCGCCGCAGGCCGAGGAGAAGGGCCTGGACTTCCAGGTGCGGGTCAGCCGCGACCTGCCGCCGGCGCTGGTCACCGACGCCCTGCGGTTGCAGCAGATCCTGCGCAACCTGCTCTCCAACGCGGTGAAGTTCACCGACAACGGGGCGGTGACGCTGCGGATCGGGCCGGCGGCCGAGAACGCCGTCTTCGACGTGCCGGCGCTGACGAACGCGCAGCGGGTGATCGCGTTCACCGTGATCGACACCGGCATCGGGATCTCCGACGACAAGCTGTCGCTGATCTTCGAGGCGTTCCAGCAGGCGGACGGCACGACCAGCCGGCGGTACGGCGGGACCGGCCTCGGGCTGTCCATCAGCCGCGATCTGGCCCGCCTGCTTGGCGGCACGATCACCGTCTCGTCCGCGCCCGGTCAGGGTTCGACGTTCACTCTCTTCGTACCCGATGTGCTGGCGCCGGACGCGGTGGTGGCGCCGGCGCCGCCGTCGCCGAGCCGCGCGGGCCTGCCGTCGTCGCTGCTCATGCCGATGGAGCTGCCGCAGCCGCAGGAGACGCCGGCGACCCGGCGGCTGGACGGCGTGACCGTGCTGATCATCGACGACGACGTGCGGAACGTGTTCGCGCTGACGTCCGCGTTGGAACTGCACGGGATGACCGTGTTGTACTCGGACAACGGGGCGGACGGCGTCCGCCAGCTCGCCGAGCATCCGGAGGTGGACATCGTCCTGATGGACGCCATGATGCCGGACCAGGACGGGTACGAGACGACCGCGCAGATCCGCCGCAACCACCGGTTCGCGGACCTGCCGATCGTCTTCCTGACCGCCAAGGCGATGCCCGGCGACCGGGAGTCGGCGCTCAGCGCCGGCGGCAGCGACTACATCACCAAGCCGGTGGACCTGGACGAGTTGATCGAGCTGATGGCGTCCTGGATCGGCCGCAGCCGAGGCGAGGAGAACGAGTGACGCAGACGGCCAAGGCCCTGCTGGTGGACGACCGGCGGGAGAACCTGATGGCGCTGGAGGCGATCCTCCAGGGTCTCCCGGTGCAGTCGGTCGCGGTGGAGAGCGGCGAGGCCGCGCTCAAGCAGCTCCTCGTGGACGACTTCGCGGTGATCCTGCTGGACGCCCAGATGCCGGACATGGACGGCTTCGAGACGGCGACCCACATCAAGCGGCGCGAGCGCACCCGGCACGTACCGATCATCTTCCTGACCGCCGCGGACAAGGACGCCCAGCTCGCGCTGCGCGGCTACGCGGCGGGCGCGGTCGACTACCTGACCAAGCCGTTCGACCCGTGGGTGCTGCGGGCGAAGGTGACTGTCTTCGTCGACCTGTGGGTGAAGACCCGGCAGCTCGCCGCCCAGTCGGACCTGGTGCGGGAGCGGGATCTGCAGTGGCGGCACCTGACTGACGCGGTGGACGAGGCGACGGCGCTGCTGCGCGCCGACGACGACCCGTCCACCCGGGAACGTGCGGTGGAGCTGCTGGAGCAGGCCCGCTGGGGCAACACCCGCTGACGGCTCAGCCGCCGACCGGGCCGCCGTGCCCGGTCGCGGCCCGCCGGGCCCGCCACCGGTCGCCGAGCGATTCCAGTTCCTCCTGTACGAAGAGGAAGAAGTCGCGCATCTCGGCGACCCGTTCACCGGCGGGGGTGCTGCGGCCGTGCAGCGCGTCGACCCCGCCGGCGGCGATGTCGATGAAGTTCTTGTAGAGCGTGGTCTTGGTGATCGTCGCCTCGTACCAGGGGTTGTCCGGCATCCGGTAGCGGTCGCGCCGGGAGCCCTTGACCGGCTCGCGGACCAGCATGGCGAACTGGGTCAGGTAGCGGACCGCGCCGCTGACCGCCGCCGCGCTGACGCCGAGCCGTTCGGCGATCTCGCCGGCGGTGAGCGGGCCGTCGGCGCTCATCACCGTGAACAGGACCCGGGCGGCCATCCGGGGGAAGCCCACGTCGGCGAAGGCCATCGCCATCCGCTCCACGAAGAGGTGGACCTCCTCCTCGTCGTGACGGGACGGCTCGTTCATGGTCGGCTCCTCGACACTCACCCCGTGACCCTACAGTCTTCACAAGTTTGTGAAACGAGCGTAACTTCTGAAGTATGGAAACGGCAATCGATGTGTCCGGCCTGGTGAAGACCTTCGGCCGCACCCGGGCCCTCGACGGGCTCGACCTGACCGTCCGCACCGGGGAGGTGCACGGCTTCCTCGGACCGAACGGCTCCGGCAAGTCGACCACCATCCGGGTGCTGCTCGGCCTGCTGCGGGCGGACGCGGGGGCCGCCCGCCTGCTGGGCGGCGACCCCTGGCGGGACGCGGTGGCACTGCACCGCCGCCTCGCGTACGTGCCCGGCGACGTCACGCTCTGGCCCAACCTCAGCGGCGGCGAAGTGATCGACCTGCTCGGCCGGATGCGCGGCGGGCTCGACCCGAAACGCCGCGCCGAACTGCTGGAGTCGTTCGAGCTGGACCCGCGCAAGAAGGGCCGCACCTACTCCAAGGGCAACCGGCAGAAGGTCGGCCTGGTCGCCGCGCTCGCCTCCGACGTCGAACTGCTCATCCTCGACGAGCCGACCTCCGGGCTCGACCCGCTCATGGAGGAGGTCTTCCAGCACTGGGTCCGCCGGGCCGTCCACGACGGACGCACAGTGCTGCTGTCCAGCCACATCCTGGCCGAGGTGGAGGCGCTCTGCGACCGGGTGACGATCATCCGGGCCGGGCGGGCCGTCGAGTCCGGCACGCTCGGCGACCTGCGCCACCTGCACCGCACCGCCATCGACGCCGAGGTCGCCGCGCCGCTCGACGGCCTGGCCGACCTGCCCGGCGTACACGACCTGCGGGTGGACGGGCGGCGGGTGCGCTTCGACGTCGACACCGCCGCGCTCGACGCCGCGCTGCGCCGGCTCACCGAACTCGGCGTACGCAGCCTGGTCAGCACGCCGCCCACGCTGGAGGAGCTGTTCCTGCGGCACTACGAGACGGCGGCGCCCTCCGAGACGGCGCGCCCCGAGACGGCGGACCGGTCATGAGCACGCTCACCGGCACCCGTCACCTGGCCCGGCTGATCCTGCGCCGCGACCGTCTCCTGCTGCCGCTGTGGGTGCTCGTGCTCGCGGTGCTGCCGATGACGTACGCGGCCAGCTTCGCCGGGCTGTTCCCGACCGCCGCCGAGCGGGCCGGGTACCTGGAGGGCACCGCCCGCAACCCGTCCATCGTCGCGCTGCTCGGCCCCGCGTACGGCGACAGCATCGGCGGGCTGACCGCCCAGCGCAGCGGCTTCCTGCTGCTGATCGTCGCGCTGGCCAGCCTGCTCACCGTCATCCGGCACACCCGCACCGAGGAGGAGGCCGGCCGGCGGGAACTGCTCGGCGGCAACGTGCTCGGCCGGCACGCCGGGCTGACCGCCGCGCTGCTCGTCACGTACGCGGCGGATCTGCTGCTCGGCCTGCTCACCGCCGCCGGGCTGGTCGCGACCGGGCTGCCAGTCGGCGGCTCGGTCGCGTACGGCCTCGTCACCGTGCTGACCGGCGTCGTGTTCGCCACGCTCGGCGGGCTGGCGGCCCAGCTCACCGAGACCGCCGGCGGGGCGCGGGGCGTCGGCCTCGCCGGTCTCGGCGCCGCGTTCGGGCTGCGCCTGGCCGGGGACACCGCGAGCAACGACTGGCCGAGCTGGCTGTCCCCGCTGGGCTGGGCCGCCCGGGTCCGCCCGTACGAGGGGGAGCGGTGGTGGGTGCTGCTCCTGCCGCTGGCCGCCACGATCCTGCTCGCGGCGCTCGCGTACCCGGTCTCGGTCCGCCGCGACCTGGGCGCGGGCGTGCTGCCGCCCCGGCTCGGCCCGGCCACCGCCGGTGGTGGCCTGTCCGGCCCGTTCGGCCTGGCGTGGCGGCTGCACCGGACGCAGATCCTCTGGTGGTCGGTCGGGTTCGGCCTGCTCGGCCTGATCCTCGGGGGCGCGGCCGAGGCGGCCGGCCGGTCCGTCGAGGGCAGTCCGCGGATGGAGGAGATCGTGGCCCGGCTCGGCGGGGCGTCCGGCATGGCCGACGCGTACCTGGGCGTGACGCTGAGCCTGGCCGGGCTGGCCGCCGCCGGGTACGGCATCCAGGCCGCGCTGCGGATGCGCGCCGAGGAGTCCGCCGGGCACGCCGAGCCGGTGCTCGCCACCGGCACCCGCCGCTCGACGTGGCTGCTCTCGCACGTGGCGTTCGCGCTGCTCGGCCCGGTGGTGGTGCTCGCGGTGACCGGGCTGGCCACCGGCCTGACGTACGGCCTGAGCACCGGGGACGTGCCTCGGCAACTGGGCCGGATGCTCGCAGCGGGCCTGGCCCAGGTGCCGGCGGCGTGGGTGCTGGCCGGGCTAGCCGTGCTGCTCTACGGCCTGCTGCCCCGGCTCGCGCCTGCCACCTGGGCCGTGCTGGCGGTCTGCGTGCTGCTCGGGCAGCTCGGCGCCGTGCTGGAGCTGGACCAGTGGCTGCTCGACCTGTCCCCGTTCACCCACACCCCGCAGGTGCTCCGCGACGCCTGGACCCCCACCCCGCTCTACGTGCTGACCGCCCTGGCCGCGCTTCTGGCCACCGCGGGCCTGCTCACCTTCCGCCGCCGGGACCTCCCCGTCCTCTGACCCCTCGCTGATCTTGCACTTGCGGCCCCGGTCAAGGGTGATTCGCCCTTTTCGCCGGGGCCGCAACTGCAAGATCGCGGGGGAAGGCGGGGCTACGGGGTGGCTTCGTTGCGGATCATCAGGGCGCTTCGTAGGCCGGTGATGTCGAGGACGCGGATCAGGAAGTCGCCGACGTTGCTGAGCATCAGCAGGCTGCGCGCGTGACTGGCCTTGCGGCTGAGCACCACGAGCGTGCCGAGGCCCTGCGAGTCGCAGAACGTGACCCCGGCCAGGTCGAGCACGATGCGCGGCGGCGGATCCGTCAGCACCTCGTTGACCACCGTCGAGAGCTGGGCGGCCGTGAGCATGTCGATCTCACCGGCCAGACGAAGCACTGCTTCGTCACCGGTCCGGTGTACGGTGATGGACAGTTCGGCACGATCCACCCGGTCAGCCTATCGCGATCTCGACCAGCGGGCCTGTCGAGCGGATCGCGGGCGGCCTGCCGCCGCTCACCGGGGTGAGCCTGGTAACCCCCGTCGCGGGGTGCGTGCCAGGCAGCACTCCGACGCTGACACAATGGGCCCATCGTGACCGAGACGCTTTCCGCCGGATCCGGCCGCTACCCGGCCGACGCCCCGGCCTCCGAGGCCCTGTTCGACCGCGCCAAGGCCGTCGTGCCCGGCGGGGTGAACTCCCCCGTGCGCGCGTTCCGTGCCGTCGGCGGCACCCCGCGCTTCATGGTCCGGGGGGAGGGTCCCTGGCTCTTCGACGCCGACGGTCGTCGGTACGTCGACCTGGTCTGCTCCTGGGGGCCGCTCATCCTCGGCCACGCGCACCCGGCAGTGGTGGAGGCGCTGCGTGAGGCCGCCGCGCTGGGCACGAGCTTCGGCACGCCCACGCCGGGCGAGGTGGATCTGGCCGACGAGATCGTCGCGCGGACGCCGGTGGAGCAGGTGCGCCTGGTCAACTCCGGCACCGAGGCGACCATGTCGGCGATCCGGCTGGCCCGCGGCTTCACCGGCCGCGCCAAGATCATCAAGTTCGCGGGCTGCTACCACGGCCACTCTGACGCGCTGCTCGCCGCCGCCGGCTCCGGCGTGGCCACGTTCGGCCTGCCCGACTCGCCCGGCGTGACCGGCGCGGCGGCGAGCGACACGATCGTGCTGCCGTACAACGACCTGCGCGCGGTCGAGGAGGCGTTCGCCGCCCAGGGCCCGCACATCGCCGCGATCATCACCGAGGCCGCCGCCGGCAACATGGGCGTGATCGCGCCCCGGGACGGCTTCAACGCCGAACTGGCCCGGATCGCGCACGCGCACGGCGCGCTGCTCATCGTCGACGAGGTGATGACCGGGTTCCGGGTCTCCCGCGCCGGGTGGCACGGCCTCGACCCGTCGGACGCGGACCTGTGGACGTACGGGAAGGTCATGGGTGGCGGCCTGCCCGCCGCGGCGTTCGGCGGGCGCGCGGAGATCATGGCGAAGCTCGCCCCGGCCGGCCCGGTCTACCAGGCCGGCACGCTCTCCGGTAACCCGCTGGCCTGCGCGGCCGGCCTGGCCACGCTGCGGCTGGCCGACGACACGCTCTACCGGCGGCTCGACGAGACCTCCGCCGCGCTGGGCAAGCTCACCACCGAGGCGCTGTCCGCAGCCGGCGTGCCGCACCGCCTCTCCACCGCCGGCAACATGTTCTCGGTCTTCTTCACCGACGCGGACGTGCGCGACTACGACAGCGCCCGCACCCAGGTGGTGCCGGCGTTCAAGGCGTTCTTCCACGCGATGCTCGCCGGTGGCGTCTACCTGCCGCCGAGCGCGTTCGAGTCGTGGTTCGTCTCGACCGCCATCGACGACGCGGCGTGGGAGCAGATCGCCGCCGCCCTGCCGGTGGCGGCGCGGGCGGCGGCAGCGGCGGGAAGCGGGGGGTAACTATGGCGGAGACCGTGGTGCACGTGCTGCGGCACGGCGAGGTGCACAACCCGGACGGCATCCTCTACGGCCGACTGCCCGGGTTCCGCCTCTCCGAGCTGGGCGTGCAGATGGCCAAGGCGGCGGCGCAGGCGCTCGCCGACCGGACCGTGGTGCACGTGGTGGCCAGCCCGCTGGAACGCGCGCAGCAGACCGCCGAGCCGATCGCGGCCCAGTTCGGCCTCTCCGTCGGCGTCGACGAACGGCTGATCGAGAGCGCGAACTGGTTCGAGGGCAAGAAGGTCTCGCCCGGTGACGGCTCGTTCCGCGACCCGCGCAACTGGTGGGTGCTGCGCGACCCGATGACCCCGTCCTGGGGCGAGGCGTACCGGGCCATCGCCGAGCGCATGTTCGCCGCGCTGCACGCCGCCCGCGTCGCCGCCGAGGGCCGCGAGGCGGTGCTGGTGTCGCACCAGCTCCCGATCTGGACGCTGCGCCGGCACGTCGAGCGCAAGCGGCTCTGGCACGACCCGCGCCGCCGCCAGTGCGGCCTGGCCAGCCTCACCTCGTTCCACTTCGACGGCGCCAAGATCGTCGGCATCGGGTACTCCGAGCCGGCCGCCCACCTCGTCTCGGTCTCGCCGACCGCCCGGACGGCCAAGGGGGCCTGATGCTCACCCGGAGGCTCGCCGCCGCCCTGCTCGCCGCCGTCACCGCCGGTACGGCGCTGGTCGGCTGCACCTCCGACAGTCAGGAGAGCCGGTGCGCGGCCGACGGGTCCGTCGTCACCTGCGAACCGGGCCAGCGCTCGAAGACGCCGAAGGTCAGCGGTGAGCTGCTCACCGGCGGCGGCTACGACATCTCCCGCGACCGCGGCCAGGTCGTCGTGGTCAACTTCTGGGGCTCCTGGTGCGCGCCCTGCCGCGCCGAGGCCGACGACCTGGAGGCCACCTACCAGGCCACCAAGGGCACCGGCGTGACGTTCCTCGGCATCAACGTGCAGGACAGCAAGGACAAGGCGCTCGCGTTCGAGGAGGGCCGGGTCACGTATCCGAGCCTCTTCGATCCGGCCAGCCGGCAGGCGCTCAACTTCGACATCCCGCCGAACACCACCCCGGCCACCGTCGTGCTCGACCGCGAAGGCCGGATCGCCGTGGTGATCCGCCGGGCCGTCACCCAGGACGAGCTGCGGCCGATCGTCGAGAAGGTGGCCGCCGAGTCGCCGCCGCCGAACGGCTCCCGCTGATGGGCGAGACGTTCCGCCAGCTCGCCGAGTCCGGCCCGCTGCTGTTCGCGGTCGGCGCGGCCGCACTGGCCGGACTGGTCAGCTTCCTGTCCCCGTGCGTGCTCCCGCTGATGCCCGGCTACCTGTCGTACGTGACCGGCCTGGCCGGCGCCGACCTCGAGGGCGGTGCAAGGAAGGGCCCCCTGTTAACGCCTCCGGTAGAGGAAGGGCCCCTTCTTAACACCGGCAGCGCAAGCGGCGCAGGCGGGGGCGGCGTGGGCGTCGCCGAGCGGGCGGCGCCGCAACGGACCACCGCCGCCGTCAAGGGCCGCGTGCTCGCCGGCACGCTGCTGTTCATCGCGGGCTTCACCGTCGTGTTCGTCGCCACCGCGATCCTCTTCTCCGGCGTCGGCAAGCTCTTCTTCCGGTACGAGCGCACGCTGGAAATCGTCATCGGCGCGCTCGTGGTGGTGCTCGGGCTCGGCTACCTCGGGGTGATCCCCGGCATGCAGCGGGAGTTCCGCATCCGCTGGCTGCCCTCCGCCGGGCTGCTCGGCGCGCCGGTGCTCGGCGCGGTCTTCGCGCTCAGCTGGCTGCCCTGCACCGGCCCGACGCTCGGCGCGGTGCTCGGCATGGCGGCCACCGAGGGCGGAACCGACCGGGCCGTGGTGCTCGCCGTGGCGTACTGCCTCGGGCTGGGGATGCCGTTCGTCGTCTTCGGGCTGGGCTTCCAGCGCCTGCTCGGGGTGTTCCGCGCGGTCCGGCGCAACAGCCGCTGGGTCACCCGCATCGGCGGCGCCCTGCTGATCGCGATCGGCCTGGCGCTGATCACCGGCGGCTGGGTGAATGTGGTGATCTGGTTGCAGACGAACGTGGGCGTGGGCGAGGTGAGCATCTGATGACGACCGTCGACGACCGGCCGTCGACCCCTCCGGCGCAGGCGCCCCGGCGTCGGGTCAACCCGGTGCTGGCCCTGCTGCGCAACTCGTGGCGGCAGCTCACCAGCATGCGTACCGCGCTGATCCTGCTGTTCCTGCTCGCCGTCGCGGCGATCCCCGGCTCGGTGCTGCCGCAGCGCGGCGTCAACCCGGAACGCGTCAACCAGTGGTTCGTCGACCACCCCGACCTGGCGCCCCGGCTGGATCAGATCGGCGCGTTCGAGGTCTTCGGGTCGGTCTGGTTCTCCGCGATCTACCTGCTGCTGTTCACCTCGCTGATCGGCTGCATCCTGCCCCGCGCCCGGGACCACGTCCGCGCGCTGCGGATGAAGCCGCCGGCCGCGCCGAAGCGGTTCGACCGGCTGCCCCAGCACGCGGTGCTGGCCGCCGTCGCCGCCGATGCCGAGGCGATCGCGGCGGTGCTGCGCCGCCGCCGGTGGCGGGTCACCGTGCGTGGCAACGAGGTCTCCGCCGAGAAGGGCTACCTCAAGGAGACCGGCAACCTGCTCTTCCACGTGTCGCTGGTCGCCGTCCTGCTCGGGGTCGCGCTCGGTTCCTGGTACGGATGGCACGGCAACCGCATCCTGGTCGCCGGCGAGGACAACGCGTTCTGCAACACCCGCCAGCAGTACGCCGAGGCGTCGCTCGGCCCGCGTGTGGACAGCTCCGACCTGCCGCCGTTCTGCCTGACGCTGGAGAAGTTCGAGGCCGACTACCTGCCGTCCGGGCTGGCGTCCCGCTACTGGGCCACAGTCACTGTGGACGAGCCGGGCGGCGAGGCGCGGACCGCCGGTTTCTCGGTGAACTCGCCGCTGCGGCTCGGCTCGGCGAACGTCTACCTGCTCGGCAACGGCTACGCGCCGCTGCTGAAGTACACCGACAAGTACGGCCGCAGCCAGACCAGCGAGGCGCCGTTCCTGCGTACCGGTGACTCCAACGCGACCGAGGAGGGCGTGGCGTTCTTCCCGGACGCCAACGTCGACCCGAAGACCGGCGCGCGGGCCCCGGACCAGCAGATCGCCTTCGACGGGCTCTACCTGCCCACGGGTCCGGAGAGCGCGCCGTTCGTCTCGTCGCAGTACCCGGCCGAGCGCAACCCGATGGTGAACCTGACCGCGTACCGGGGGAACCTCGGGATGGACGCCGGCATCCCCGGCTCGGTCTACGCGCTGGACCGGCGGCAGATCGACGACGGCAAGCTCAAGGAGATCGGCACCAAGCTGCTGCGGCCGGGGGAGAAGTGGACCCTGGACGACGGCAGCACGCTGGAGTTCGTCGGCACCAAGCCGTACGTCACGCTCGCGGTCCGGCACGCGCCCGGTCAGACGCTGCTGCTGGTGGCCAGCGGCACGCTGCTGCTGGGCCTGATGGGCTCGCTGTTCGCCCGGCGTCGCCGGGTGTGGTTCCGGGTTTCGCCCCCGGAGGGTGGATCTCCGACGGGCGGTAGTAGTTTGGTGGAGGCCGGTGGGCTGCCGCGCACCGAACATCCAGGGTTCGCCGACGAGTTCGCGCAGCTTGTCGCCGCGGTGAGCGGCGACGCGCCGGACGCGCGGCGGGCGCGAGAAGGAGACGAGTGATGTCCGCACTCTCCGACCAGCTGGTCGCGTACGCGATCCTGGTGTACCTGGTCGCGATGATCAGCCACGCCGTGGAGTTCGCGCTGGGCAACGCGCGGAAGGTCCCCGCGGCCGCACCCGCGCGGGAGCTGGTCGGCGCGGGCGTCGGCGGCGCCGGCGGCAGCGTCGACGACCCGGCCGCTCCGGCCGAGCCGCCGCGCCCGGACCGCTCCGCCGCCCGAGCCGTGCTGGCCGGCCGGATCGCCGGCTGGCTCACCGTGGTCGCCGCCGCCGTGCACCTGGGCGCGGTGATCACGCGGGGCGTCGCCGCCGACCGGATGCCCTGGGGCAACATGTACGAGTTCGTGCTGACCGGCACCTGGGTCGGGATGGCAGCCTGGCTCGTGGTGCTCTGGAAGCAGCCGTGGCTGCGCCGGCTCGGGCTGTTCCTGACGCTGGTCATGGTGCTGCTGCTGGCGTTCGCCGAGCTGAAGCTCTACGTGCCGATCGAGCCGCTGATGCCGGCGCTGCAGTCGTGGTGGTTCATCATCCACGTCTCGACGATCATCTTCGCCTCGGGCATCTTCCTGCTGGGCGTGGTGCCCGCCGCCGCGTACCTGATGCGGGCCGGCTGGGAGCAGGGTCGGCGGAGTTTCCCGTACACCCTGGCCCGCCGCCTTCCGGAGGCGGCCGGGCTGGAGCGGTTGACCTTCACGCTGCACGCCTTCTCGTTCCCGATCTTCACGTTCGCGGTGATCGCGGGCGCGATCTGGGCCGAGGCGGCGTGGGGTCGCGCCTGGGGCTGGGACCCGAAGGAGACCTGGGCGTTCATCTCCTGGGTGGTGTACGCGGGCTACCTGCACGCCCGGGCCACGCCGAGCGTGAAGCGCAACGTGGCGACCTGGATCTCCATCGTGGGCTTCCTGACCGTGATGATGAACCTGTTCGGTGTGAACTTCTTCTTCACCGGTCTGCACTCGTACGCCGGGGTGTAGTGACGGGGCGCGTGCTCAGCACCTCGTCCACCCGGCGCGTGACCTGGTAGGCCACCTCCGGCAGATCGGCCAGTTCGAGGCGGTCGGCCCGGAGCGCGAACTGCGCGTGCAACTCGCGGGCCACCGCGTCGCGGATCTCTGCCTGGAGCGGGCTGAGGCCGTCCGGGTCACCTGCCACGTATGCGTCGTCCATCCGCCGATGATGAACCGCCGCTGGCGAATCTGTCAGTGACGCAAGATGTAGGACTACACTTCTTAGAACTGTAGTTATAAGAAGTGTGAGCCTGTATGCCGCTGCTCGGAAAGCCCGCAGAGATCTTCGACCGGGACGTCGAGTGGGCCGAGCTGGCCCGGTTCGTGGCCGACGACCGGCCCGGCGCGACCCTCGGCGTGGTCAGCGGCCGCCGGCGGCAGGGCAAGACCCTGCTGCTGTACCAACTGGCGCAGGTGAGCGGCGGCTTCTACTTCGGCGCGACCGAGGCGACATCGACGGAATCGCTGCGCCGGCTGGGTGAGGCGCTCGGCGCGTACTCCGGTGCGCCCGGCCCGGTCCACCTGCCGGACTGGGGCGCGGCGGTCGACGCGTTGCTCGCGCTGGGACGGGAACGCCCCGTCACCGTCGTCCTCGACGAGTTCCCGTACCTGGTGCGCGCGGCCCGTGACCTGCCGTCGATCATCCAGCATGCGTTGACGCCAGGGCGTCCGGAGCGGACCGGGTCCCGGGCGCGGTTGTTGTTGTGCGGCTCGGCGCTGTCCTTCATGGGAGGGCTGCTCGCGGGGTCGGCGCCGCTGCGCGGGCGCGCCGGGCTGGAACTGCCTGTGCAACCACTGGACTTCCGCGCCGCGGCGGCCTTCTGGCAGATCGACGACCCGCTGCTCGCGGTACGCGTCTTCTCCGTCGTCGGCGGCACTCCGGCCTACCGCCGGGAGTACGTGCAGGACGACACTCCGGCCGGGCCGGACGACTTCGACGCGTGGATCGTGCGTACCGTCCTGAACCCGGCCCGGCCGCTGTTCCGCGAGGCCCGATACCTGCTGGCCGAGGACCCGGACCTGCGGGACACGGCGCTGTACCACTCGGTTCTCGCCGCCGTCGCGGAGGGGAACGCCAGCCGGGGCGGAATCGCCGGCTACATCGGGCGGAAGGCCACCGACCTCCAGCACCCGCTGACCGTGCTGGAGGACGCCGGGCTGCTGCTGCGCGAGCCCGACCCGCTGCGCAGCGGCCGCAGCAGCTACCGGATCACCGAGCCGTTGATCACCTTCTACCAGGCCGTGATGCGTCCGGCGTGGACTGCTCTGGAGCAGCGGCGCGGGCCCGACGTCTGGCGTCGCTCGCAGCGTCGCTACGCCAGCGCGGTTCTCGGGCCCCGGTTCGAGGAGATCGTGCGGCAGTGGTCGCTGCGCTTCGCCGAACCGGAGTTGCTGGGTGGGCACGTCGCCGAGGTGAGCGCCGCGACGCTGACCGATCCGGACACCCGTACGCGTCACGAACTCGACCTGGTCGCCATGGGAGAGCCGCCCTCGGGCGACGGCCCCCGCCCGTTGTTGGCGATCGGTGAGGTGAAGTGGGGGCGCAGGCTGGGCCGGGCCGACCTCCAGCGGCTGGAGCGGATCCGCGCCGTGCTGCTGCGGCGACCCGGCTTCGACGCGGCCGGAGCGCGGCTGCTGCTGGCGAGCGGCGACGGCTTCGACGACGATCTCGTCGACGCCGCCGACGGCCGGCCGGACGTGGTGCTTGTCGACCCGGCCGTCCTCTACGGGCGCTGAGCGGGCGCGTCACCCACCGAACCAGCCGGGGACGTCGAGGCGGAACACGTCGGCGGGGACCATCCGGCGCAGGTCGTCCTCGATGGCGTCGACCCGGTCCGCGCCGAGCGTGCCCGCCCAGCGGTCGCGTAGCTCGTCGAAGACCACGGCCGAGCGGTGCAGCCCGTCGCGGCCCTTCGCTGTCATCCGGACCAGCTTGCGCCGGGCGTCGGCGGGGTCGTCCACGCGTTCCAGGTAGCCGAGCGCGACCAGCCGGTCCACCGTCTTGCCGGCGGCCTGCTTGGAGACGCCGAGGCGCTGGCCGAGGTCGGAGGCGGTGGTGCCGGCCGGGCCGACGGCCTGGAGGACGAAGCCGTGGGCCGGGCGCAGGTCGGGGTGCCCCTGGCGGGCCAGCTCGGCGTGCAGGTCGTCGACGAGCGTACGGAAGCCGGCGAGCAGGAGCAGCGGCAGCGCGAAGCCGGGGCGGTCAGGCGTTGCCATTTTCGACAACCACGTTTACTATTTCGTCAACCACGTTGACCATCTTACGAGAGGGGACCAGTCATGTCCCGCTTCACCGCGTACGAGCCGGACACCGCGCCCGCCGCCGCCCGCCCGGTCATGGCCGGCGTACGCCGCTCGCTGGGTCACCTGCCCGCTGCCGTCGGCCTGATGGCCGGCTCGCCCGAACTGCTCAAGGGCTTCCTCGCCGCCAACGCCGCCTTCGAGGCCACCGACCTCGACCCGGTCGCCCGGGAGGTAGTCGTGCTGACCGTCGCCACCCGCAACGGCTGCCACCTCTGCGTGGCCATGCACACCGCGACGCTCGTCCGGCACGCCGCCGCGCCCGAGCTGATCGAGGCGCTGCGGACCGGCGGGACGCTGCCCGACCCCCGGCTGGAGGCGCTGCGCCGGTTCACAGTCGCCGTCCTCGACCACCGGGGCGCGGTCCCCGACGCCGACCTGGACGCGCTGCTCGCCGCCGGATGGCAGCGCCGGCACGCGCTGGACGTGGTGCTCGGCGTCGGCACGTACACCATCTCCACGTTCGCGAACCGGCTCACCGAGGCGCCGCTCGACGCGCCGCTGGCCGCGTACGCCTGGACGCCAGCGGCCTGAGCTGCGGGTGTTAAGAAGGGGCCCCTCCTCTACCGGAGGCGTTAAGAGGGGGCCCGTCCTTACGCTCCCAGGAACGTGCGGGAGGATGGCGGTATGGCGGCGCGTGGGTTCCCGTACACCGATCTCAAGGATTTTCTGGCGGCGCTGGAGCGCGCGGGCGAGCTGCGGCGGGTGAGCGCGCCGGTCGACCCCACGCTGGAGATCAGCGAGATCGTCACTCGCACCGTCCGGGCCGGCGGGCCGGCGCTGCTGTTCGAGCGCCCCACCCGGGGCGAGATGCCGGTGGCGATCAACCTGTTCGGCACCGAGAAGCGGATGGCGATGGCGCTCGGGGTGGACAGCCTCGACGAGATCGGCGCTCGGATCGGCGACATGCTCAAGCCGGAGCTGCCGCAGGGCTTCTCCGGGATGATGGGTGGCCTCGGCAAGGTCATGCAGCTCAAGTCGATGCCGCCGAAGAAGGTCAAGACCGCCCCCTGCCAGCAGGTCGTCTACCGGGGCGACGACGTCGACCTGAACCGGCTGCCCGGGTTGCAGGTGTGGCCCGGTGACGGCGGGATCTTCCACAACTTCGGGCTGACCCACACCAAGCACCCGGAGACCGGCAAGCGCAACCTCGGGCTCTACCGGCTCCAGCAGCACAGCCGCAACACGATCGGCATGCACTGGCAGATCCACAAGAACTCCACAGCGCACCACGCGGTCGCGGAGCGCCTCGGCGAGCGGCTGCCGGTGGCGATCGCCATCGGCGCGGACCCGGTGGTGGCGTACTCGGCCAGCGCGCCGCTTCCGGCCGACATCGACGAGTACCTGTTCGCCGGGTTCCTCGCCGGTGAGCGCGTCGAGATGGTCGACTGCCTGACCGTCCCGCTCCAGGTGCCGGCGCACGCGCAGATCGTGCTGGAGGGCTACATCGAGCCGGGCGAGCGGCTGCCCGAGGGCCCGTTCGGCGATCACACCGGCTTCTACACGCCGGTCGAGCCGTTCCCGGTGATGCACATCGAGTGCATGACCATGCAGCGCGACCCGGTCTACCACTCGATCGTCACGTCCCAGCCGCCGCAGGAGGACCACGGCCTCGGCAAGGCAACCGAGCGGATCTTCGCGCCGCTGCTGCGCTTCCTGATCCCGGACATCGTCGACTACGACCTGCCCGCCGCCGGTGTCTTCCACAACTGCGCGATCGTGTCGATCCGCAAGCGCTACCCGAAGCACGCGCAGAAGGTCATGAACGCGATCTGGGGCGCGCACATGATGTCGCTGACCAAGCTGATCGTGATCGTGGACGAGGACTGCGACGTGCACGACTACAACGAGGTCGCGTTCCGCGCCTTCGGCAACGTCGACTACGCCCGCGACCTGCTGCTCACCGAGGGGCCGGTGGACCACCTCGACCACGCCTCGTACCAGCAGTTCTGGGGTGGCAAGGCCGGCATCGACGCGACCCGCAAGCTGCCCGAGGAGGGCTACACCCGGGGCTGGCCGGAGGAGATGCGGATGTCGCCCGAGGTGGTCTCGCTGGTGGACAAGCGGTGGAAGGAATACGGGATCTGATGACGGCGGCGGTACAGGAGCGGCCCGGCCGGGTCGCGTCCTTCCTCAAGCTCGTCGCCATCGAGCACTCGGTCTTCGCGCTGCCGTTCGCGTACCTGTCGGCGCTCACCGCCATGCAGCTCAACGGCGGCCGGGTGGATTGGCTCGACCTGCTGCTGATCACGGTGGCGATGGTCGGCGCGCGGACGTTCGCGATGGCCGCGAACCGCATCCTCGACCGGCGGATCGACGCGCGGAACCCGCGTACCGCGAACCGGGAACTGGTCACCGGCGCGGTGAGCGTGCGCACGGCCTGGACCGGCGCGGCCGTCGCGCTCGTGGTGTTCCTGGCCGCCGCCGCCCTGCTCAACCCGCTCTGCCTGGTGCTCGCGCCGCTCGCCGTGGTGCCGCTGATCGTCTACCCGTACGGCAAGCGGTTCACCAACTGGCCGCACGCCATCCTCGCGGTGGCGCAGGCGGTCGGCCCGGTCGGCGCCTGGCTGGCGGTGACCGGCACGCTCGACGGCTCCGGCCCGGCGTGGCTGCTCGGCGCCGCGGTCGGGCTCTGGATCGGCGGCTTCGACCTGATCTACGCCTGCCAGGACTCGGAGATCGACCGGGAGATCGGCGTGCACAGCGTCCCCGCCCGGTACGGCCGGCGCTTCGCGCTGCACGCCTCGACTGTCGCGCACGTGGTGACGTTCGCGCTGTTCATCTGGTTCGGCGCCTGGGTCGGCTTCGGCTGGCTGTGGTGGATCGGGCTGGCGCTGACCGCTGTCGCCTTCGCCTACCAGCACCTGGTGGTGAGTCCGACCGACCTGAGCAAGGTCAACCGGGCGTTCTTCACCGCCAACGGCTTCGTCGGCATCGCGTTGTTCGTCCTCGCGCTGCTCGACCTGGTGATCCGGCTCGGCCTGCGGCCGTAGCCGCGAAACCGGTCAGGACGCCGGGGTGACCGGGTAGCGGGCGCTCTCCAACGTCCAGTCCACTGTGCCGCGCACGGCGGCGGCCAGCCCGTCGAGGTGGATGGCGACCGCGTCGTCGAGCGCCGGGCCGAACGACGGCGTCGCCGCCCGGAGCGCCGCGAAGCGGTCCATCTCGGCCCGCCAGTGCCCGGCCACCAGGTCGACCGCCTCGGCCGTCGGCACGCCCCGCTCGGCGGCCACCGCCAGCACCAGGTTGTGCCCGCCGCCGGTGGCGTGGTCGCGCTCCAGCGAGGCGATGTCGTTGAACCAGGAGAGCAGGTCGTTGGCGAGGTCGGCGAGCCGCCGCAGCGCCGGGTGGTGGTAGACCGCGTCGGGCAGCGGACGCCCGGACGCGAACTCGATGAGCGGGTACGACACGTACGCCGCCGAGGTGGCCCGGCGCAGCCGCACGTACTCGGCGACGCCCGGTGGACGGCCGGACCCGGTGGCGGTGGCCTCCCGGTGCACGCCGTCGAGGTGGTCGGCGACCGCTTCGGCGAAGCGCAGCCGCCAGCGGGCCGGCATCCGGCGGCGGGGCTCGCGCCACGCCTGCACCAGCAGCCGCCGCAGCGGGCCGGTGAAGCCCGGATGGCGGGCTCGCGGCCCTTCGCGCAGCAACGCGAGCGCTCCGTCGCGCAACGCGCGGATCTGTCCCGGCGTCAGCCCGTCCCGCCCGTCGCAGGCGTCGTCGACCAGGAAGAACCAGGTGAACATCGCGGTCAGCACCCGAAGGTCCGCCTCGGTGGCGTCCGGGTAGAGGCGTCCGGCGTACCGGGCGAACCCGGCCCGCGCCAGCCGCCGCCGGGTGACCGGGTCGGATGGCAGGCCGAGCCGGTCGACCAGCTCCACCAGCCAGCCCTGCACGTCGTCCGCGTACGGGGAGATGCGGGGCGCGATGGGGCAGTCGGAACGCAGCGCCCGCAGCACCGCCGCCGTCATCACCGGCCCTTCCCACGGAAGTGGATTTGCCGATCGAAGAATTTCACGTCCCGGGAAGCTCCGTGAACCCACTGGACATCCCGGGCAGGCCGCCCGAACGGGGGTCGTGGCCCGTCGTCCGCGGCGACCAGGCACGCTTGAGGGCATGCGCGAACCATGGGTGGTGGGTGTCTCCGGGGCCTCGGGCACGCCGTACGCGGCTGCGGTCGTCCGGGCACTGCTCGACGCCGGCGAGGCGGTGGACCTGATCGTGTCCCGGGCGGCCCGGCTGACAGTGCTCGACGAGACCGGCCGGCCCTTCCGGGACGGGCACTGGGCCGAGGACCTGGCCGCCTGGCTCGACCGGGACCTCACCGGCGCGGACATCCGGCACTGGCCCGCCGGTGACCTGGCCGCCGGCCCGAGCAGCGGTTCCTACCGGGTACGCGGCATGGCGGTGGTGCCGGCCAGCACCGCCGCGTGCGCGGGCATCGCCATTGGGCTCTCCAAGGACCTGCTCCAACGTGCCGCCGAGGTGAACCTCAAGGAGCGCCGCCCGGTCGTGGTGGTGCCCCGGGAGACGCCGGTGACCCGCAGCCACCTGGAGCACCTTATCGCGCTGCACGACGCCGGAGCCGTGGTGCTGCCGGCCAGCCCGGGCTTCTACGGCGCCGGGGCGGCGGCCTCCGCCGGGCAACTCGTGGACTTCGTGGCCGGCAAGGTGCTGGACGCGCTGGGCGTCCCGCACACGCTGTTCCGGCGGTGGGCCGGCGAGCTGGCCGCCGGCCGCCGGGCCACCGACCCGGCCTGACCGGACCCGGCGTACGACGAGCGGGGCGCGGCCTCAATCGGACCGCGCCCCGCCCGTTCAGTACATGCCGGCGTTCGCCGGGCCGGGGCCGGTGGAAGCGGTCGGGCCCATGTTGCGGGCCTTGCCCATGTCCTCCGCCTCGTCCAGCATGCCCTCCCCCTCGAGCAGGGCCCGCACCTCGGATTCCCGAAACCGGCGGTGCCCTCCTGGAGTCCGGATACTGCCGATCCGGCCGGCCGCTGCCCATCTGGTCACAGTTTTCGGGTCAACCCGAAACAGCGCAGCGACCTCACCCGGTGTCAGCAGGCGATCTCCAGTGTCCACAGCCCCCTCCTCGCGTCGACGAAGCCCCCGGCTGAACACACTGCCCCCGGCCGGTGCGAGCCCAGAGCCGTCATGAGGGACGTATGGCAATTACAGCACCGGCTACCGGACGTGTCCGCCAAACGCGAAAAACGCACACACTGGGAAGTTAGGAAATGGTACCGGCGGAGAACCCCCGTGACCGCACGTTTGTGATAGGCGACAGTACCTCACGGGGCATCCGGTGCCCGCCGTGTCAGGTCCCCGTCGAGCGGATAGGGTCACTCTCCGTGGACACGATCGACCTGAGCCTCGTGGAGTTGCTGCGGGGCAACGCCCGCCTGTCGTACGCCGAGCTGGCCCGTCAGGTCGGCCTCTCCGCCCCGGCCGTGCACGAGCGGGTCGGCAAGCTGGAGTCCAGCGGCGTGATCCGGGCGTACCGGGCCGAGGTCGAGCCGGAGTCGATCGGGCTCGGCGTCACCGCGCTGATCGGCATCGTCGAGGACTCCGACGCGGACACCGACGACGTGCTGGAGTCGTTCCGCCGCATCCCCGAGATCGAGTCCTGCTATTTCATGGCCGGTGTCGAGTCCTTCCTGCTCAAGGCGCGGGTCGGCACGATCGCCGAGCTGGAACAGCTGATCGTCCGGCTGAACCGGACGGCGGGCGTGGCGTCCACCCGTACCAGCATCGCGCTGTCGACCAAGTGGGAGAACCGCCCGCAGCCGCTGGAACTGCCCACCACCTGACGCCTCTGGCCCCGGGGCGGGGGTTGCGGTTACCGTGCGCCGATGACGAGCTCGGGACGCGGCGCCGTAGTGGTCACCGGCGCGGCCGGTGGGCTGGGCCGGGCGATCGCCGCCGCGCTGCACGCCGACGGGTGGAACGTGCTGCTCACCGACGTCGATGCCGAGGCCGTGCAGGCCGCCGCCGCGCCGCTCGGTGGCTGGTCGCGCCCGCTCGACGTACGCGACGAATCCGCCTGCGCGGACGTCGCCGCCGAGGCGGCGGCCGCGCCCGGCGGCCTCGGGCTGTGGGTGAACAATGCCGGCATCCTGGTCACCGGCCCGTCCTGGGAGCACGACGCGGCCCGCCGCCGCTCGGTGGTCGAGGTGAACGCGCTCGGCGCGATGAACGGCACGCTCGCCGCCGTCGCGGTGATGCGCGAACAGGGCCGCGGCCACGTGCTCAACGTCGTCTCGCTGGCCGGGCTGATCGCCGCGCCCGGCGAGACGGTGTACGCGGCCAGCAAGCACGCCCTGCTCGCGTTCAGCCTCGGCACCCAGGCCGACCTGCGGATGGCCGGCGTCCGGGGCGTACACGTGTCGTGCCTGTGCCCGGACGGGATCTGGACGCCGATGCTGCACGACAAGCTGGACGACCCGGGTGCGCTGGCGTCCTTCACCGGTTCGCTGCTGACGCCGGAGCGGGTGGCCGCGCGGGCCGTGCGGCTGGCCCGCCGGCCCCGGCCGGTGGTCAGCCTGCCGCGCTGGCGCGGCGCGCAGGTACGGCTGCTCGACGCCTTCCCCCGGCTGGCCCTGGCCCTCACGCCGGTGATCCGGGCC
The DNA here is from genome assembly GCF_051853095.1 of Micromonospora sp. LA-10. Lineage (NCBI taxonomy): Bacteria > Bacillati > Actinomycetota > Actinomycetes > Micromonosporales > Micromonosporaceae > Micromonospora > Micromonospora sp. LA-10. Next base: position 3,333,289 of record NZ_CP195710.1, on the reverse strand, counting down.
ACCGGCCGGGCCGGTCAGCTGCGGCAGGCCCGCCGGGTCCGGGGAAACCCGAGCCCACCTCGCTTGTAACGTTGCCGACGTGACTCATCTCGACCGGTGCGACGAGGCCAGCCGGCGCTGGGTGACCGAGGCGATCGCCGCTGTCGAGGCGGACGCCAACCGCTCCGCCGACACCCACCTGCTGCCCTTCCCGCTGCCCCGCGAGTGGGGGATCGACCTCTACCTCAAGGACGAGTCGGTGCACCCCACCGGCTCGCTCAAGCACCGGCTCGCCCGCTCGCTGTTCCTCTACGGGCTCTGCAACGGCTGGATCGGCCCGGACACCACGATCGTCGAGGCGTCATCCGGCTCGACGGCGGTCTCCGAGGCGTACTTCGCGCGGATGCTCGGGCTGCCGTTCATCGCTGTCATGCCCGCCTCCACCTCGCCGGAGAAGATCGCCCAGATCGAGTTCCAGGGCGGACGCTGCCACCTCGTCCAGGACCCGGCGAAGGTGGTGGTGGAGGCGCGCTGGCTCGCCGAGGACACCGGCGGCCGGTTCATGGACCAGTTCACGTACGCCGAGCGGGCCACCGACTGGCGGGGCAACAACAACATCGCCGAGTCGATCTACGCCCAGCTTGCGCTGGAACGGCACCCGGTGCCCGCCTGGATCGTGGTCGGCGCCGGCACCGGCGGCACCAGCGCCACCATCGGCCGCTACGCCCGCTACCGCCGGCTGCCCACCAAGCTCTGCGTGGTGGACCCGGAGAACTCCGCGTTCTACCCCGCCTGGCAGGCCGGCGACTGGTCGGTGTGCACCGACCGCGGCTCCCGCATCGAGGGCATCGGGCGGCCCACCGTCGAGGCGTCCTTCCTGCCCGGCGTGGTGGACCGGATGGTGCAGGTGCCGGACGCCGCGTCGCTCGCCGCGATGCGGGCCGGCTCGGCGGTGCTCGGCCGCCGGGTGGGCGGCTCCACCGGCACCAACCTGTGGGGCGCGTTCGGGCTGATCGCCCAGATGCTGGCGGACGGACGTACCGGCTCGGTGGTCACGCTCATCTGCGACCCGGGCGACCGGTACAGCGACACCTACTACTCCGACGAGTGGGTGGCCGCGCAGGGCCTCGACCTCGCCCCGCACCTGGCCACCGTCGACCGGTTCCTCACCGACGGCACTTGGCCGGCGGCCTGAACCGGTTGGTCAGCGCGGGTCGACCCGCTCGGCCAGCCCCGGGTAGCGCACCACGAAGCCCTCCGGGTCGACCTCCAGGTCCGCGGTGAACGTGCCGCTGGCGTACCGGACCCGCCCCGGGCCGAGCGAGGTGTAGACCTGCTCGGCGGGAACCACGGCCAGGCCGGGCAGCAGCACCCAGGCCACCGTCACCGCCGTCGCCATGTCGGCGGGCAGCCGCCCCAGCCCGATCCGGCGGATCGGCATCGTGTTCGTCAGCGGAGACCCGCCCAGGTCGATGTCGAGCGCCTCGTCCAGCCGGCCCGGGTCGTCGATGCCCGGCAACCCCGCCGGTGGATGCCCGGCCGCGCTCAGCGCCGCGTCCAGGTCACCCTCCTCGCCGGTACGCACGCGCCAGCCGTCCTGACCCCGCTCCAGACGTACGCTCCGCGACCAGCCGGCGCCCTCGGCCTCGACCTCCAGCCCGCTGGTCGACCAGTCGGGCGCGAGCGTCAGGCGGTAACGGCAGGTGTACGGGATCGGGTCCACGGCGAGTGCCACGCCCTGCGCGGTCAGCCCCTGCCCGCCGTCGAGCACGACGTGCTCGGAGCCGGCGGTGTCGGTCCGTGCCCAGAAGAGCGACTTCGGCATGGTCCGGACGTTACGCGACCGGGCCGTCGGCGGCAGCGGATGCGCGAACGCCGCCGCCGAGCAGGTGCTCGGCGGCGGCGTCGTGGGTGCTCAGATCAGTGGGTACGTGCCGGCGGGCGCCCGCCGAAGCCGCGCCGGTCGTCCCGGCCCCGCCCCTCGGTCCGGAAACCGCCGCTCCGGCGCTCGGCCGGGCGCGCGTCGCCCCGGTCACCGAAACGCCGCTCCGCCTGCGGACGGTCCTCCTGGCGACGGTCGCCGAAGCCGCGCGAACCGCCCGGCCGGTCGTCGTTCCGCCGCTCGTCGCGGTCGTACCCGCGCCCGGTTGCCGGCTGGTTCCGGTCCCCGAACGTGCGGTCGGCGCGCTCGCCGAAACGCCGGTCGTCGCGCTGGCCGCCGAAACGGTCGCTGCGCTGGCCGCGGTCGTCGGACCGCTGCTCGCCGAAGCTCCGGCCGTCGGACCGCCGGTCGCCGAAGCTCCGGTCGTCACGCCGCTCCGGCTGGCCGAAGCGGCGCTCGCCGCCGCCGGACCGCTCGCCCGAGTAGCCCTCGCCCGCCGGCCGGTCGCCGAACCGGCGGTCACCGCCGCGGTCCGCGAACCGCTCGCCCGCGGGCCGGTCGCCGTAGCGGCGCTCGCCCCGGCCGTCGCGGTCGCCGAACCGGCGCTCGCCACGGTCGGAGAAGCCGCCCCGGCCGCCCCGGTCGAAGCCTCGGCCGTCGCGGTCACCGAAGCGACGCGGGCCACCGCCGCGTCGCGGCTCCGGCTCGTTCCGCACCGGTACGCCGCTGGGCTCGCGCGCACCGATCAACTGGGCCAGCGCCTCGTCGCCCGCCCGGACCCGGGTCTCGGCCGGCTCGACGCCCGCCTTCTCCATCATGGCCAGCGTGGTGCGGCGCTGCTTGGGCAGCACCAGCGTCGCCACCGCGCCGGACTCGCCGGCCCGGGCGGTACGGCCGGCCCGGTGCAGGTAGTCCTTGGGGTCCTTCGGCGGGTCCACGTGCAGCACCAGCGAGACGCCGTCGACGTGGATGCCCCGGGCCGCCACGTCGGTCGCGACCAGCACGGGCGTGCGGCCCTCGCGGAACTCGGCGAGCGTCTTGGTGCGCATGCGCTGCGTCTTGCCGCCGTGCAGCCCACCGGCCCGCACGCCGACGGCGGCGAGCTGCTCGACCAGCCGGTCCACGCCGAGCTGCGTACGGGCGAACAGCATGGTGCGGCCCTCACGGGCGGCGATGGACGCCGCGACCGCGAACTTGTCGTGCGGCGGGATCAGCAGCAGGTGGTGATCCATGGTGGACACGGCGGCGGTGGCCGGTGCGGTCGAGTGGGTGACCGGGTCGGTCATGAACCGCTTGACGAGCGAGTCGACGTCGTTGTCCAGAGTGGCCGAGAAGAGCAGACGCTGCGCGTCCGCCGGGGTCTTGGCCAGGAGCTGGGTGACCTCGGGCAGGAAGCCCATGTCGGCCATCTGGTCGGCCTCGTCCAGCACGGTGATCTCGACGTCGTCGAGTCGGCACACGCCGCGCTCGATCAGGTCGCCGAGCCGCCCCGGCGTCGCCACGACGATCTCGACGCCCCGGCGCAGCGCGTCGATCTGCCGGTCGTACGGCACACCGCCGACAGCGGTCTTCAGGAACACGCCCACCGACTTGCCGAGCGGCACCAGCGCGTCGTTGACCTGCATGGCCAGTTCGCGGGTGGGGACGAGGACGAGGGCGCGGGGGTACAGCGGCCGGGCCCGGTTGCGGTCGGCGAGCCGGGCGATCACCGGCAGGCCGAAGGCGAGCGTCTTGCCGGAGCCGGTCTGGCCCCGGCCGAGTACGTCGCGTCCCGCGAGCGAGTCGGGCAGGGTGGCCCGCTGGATCTCGAACGGGGTGGTGATGCCCTGCCGGGCGAGCGTCTCGACGAGCTGCCGGGGCAGGCCGAGCGACGCGAAGTCGACGGTGTCGGAGTTCGGGTCGACGGACGGGGACGTGCTGGATTCAGCGAACGTGGTCAAGAAATGCCTCTCGAGCGGGGCGCATCTTCGCGATGGCCCGCCGCGGCCTGTCACGCCGCCGAATCGCCCGCAAGATCGCCCATGGGCGCACACTCTGGGCGCGCCGGGTCAGTAATCAGAGACAAGTGTACGGCGCATCGCCGACTCCGCCAGAGCAACGCGACACGGTAGTGGGCGGGCTCACCCCTGTCACTCGATCAGCATCGTCCCGGTCAGGCCGCTGAGCGCGTCGTTGGCCAGGAAGACCACGAGCAGGCTGATCGCGATGAGCATGGTCAGCGCGACCGCCAGCACGATGATCACCTTGGTGTTGCCGCTCCGGGCGGCCGGGCTGTCCTCGGACCAGCCCTGAGCCAGGATGTGCCCGGTCAGCGATCCGGAGTTCTCCAGCGGGTTGCCCTGCGGGAACGACACGGTGGCGAACCCGGGGCCGTCCGTCCCGCCGCCGTAGACGGCGCCGGCGAGATCCGTGCCGCCGGGCTGCTGACGTACCGGACGGGTCGTGTCGGCGTCGCGGGCCGGCGTGGCCGGCGGCGGCCAGGTCGGCAGCGCCGGCGCCGGCACCGCGGGCGGCGGCGGGGCGGACACGGGCGCGGCGGCCCACGCCGGACGCGACTCGGCGGCGGGCGCCGGAGTGCCGGTCGCGGCCGGTGGCCCGGACAGCGGGCCCGACGCGGACGGGAAGGGCGTGGTGGGCGCGGGCGGCGGCACCGCCGAGCCGGCCGGCGGCATGGCGAACGACGGCGGGCTCGCGGTGGCCGGCGGCGTGGCGAACGACGACGGGCTCGCGGTGGCCGGCGGCGCGGGGAACAGCGGAGCGGGCAGCGGGTTCGCCGTGGCGGTCATCGCCGGTGGCGGCGGGAACGGCGGCGCGGGCATCGGACCCGGCGGAGGCGGCGGCGGGGGCACCGCAGGTCCGGGCGGCGGCAGCGGCGGCCCGGGCACCGGCGGAACCGGTCCCGGCGGGGTGGGCGCCGGCGCGGGCGGCGCGGGCACGGGTGGTGTCGGCCGGAACGGTGGCTCCGGCTTCGGCTCCGGCACCGGCGGCGCGGGCGACGGCGGGGTCGGGCCCGGTACCGGGGTCGGCGCCGGCTCGGGCTCCGGACCGTGCGGGGCAGGGGGCTGCGCGGGCTCCGGCGGCTGGGCGGGCTCCGGGTGCTCCGGGTTCACCGGACCCGCCCGGTAGACGGTCGCGGCGGCGGGCGCGGACACCACCGAGGCGGCGATCTCGTCGGCGGACACCCGGCTCAGGCCGGGTACCGCGGCGCTGGCCCGGGCGCCGGTGGAGGTGCTGGCGGCCGCGCTCTCCGGCCGGTCGTCCGTCGCGGCCGCATCCCCGCCGGGGCCGTCCTCGGGCGACGTCTCGCCTGCTGCCGGTGCAGGCGCGTCAGACGGAGCGGGCGCGTCAGGCGGAACGGCCGGAGCGGCCGGAGTGGACGCGGCAGCCGGAGCGGCAGGGGCAGGCGAGCCGGTGGGGGCAGCCGGAGCGGGCGCGGGCACCCGGGCGGAACCGGAGACGCGGGGGGCCGGGATTCCGGCCGCCGGGCCGCCCGGGGAGGGTGCGCTCGTGGCGGCGGGGGCCTCCGGCGTGGCGGCGGGCTCCGGCGTCGCCGGGCGGTCGGCCACGGCGAAGGCGGACCAGGTCGACGGGGGCACTGTCGCGCCGGGGAGACGCCGGTCCAGCGGCGGCGCGGCATCGGCCGGTGCGCCCGCGCGGTACGTGGTGGGGCTGGACGGCGTCACCGGCGGCTCGTCACCGGCGGGTGGCGGTACTGCCGAACCGGCGACGGTCACCCGTGCCCGCGCGACGGCCACCGGCCCGGGGCGGGCCGCTGCCTGGCTGTCGTCGGCCGGGTCGGCGGCGTCGGGCGTCGGTCCCGGGTGGACCTTCTCCGCCGGAACCTCGTGCTCGCCCATCTCGCCCCTCCGCACCTACGCTCGCCCCCGACCGTGGCGCCGGCCGAAAGTGCCTGGATCTCACCGTGCCATATTCCGGCCCGGGCGCACAGCCGGAGTGCGGGTTGGGTCAGTCGGCGCTGCTGCTCGGGCTGGCGGAGGCACTGGCGGAGGCGCTGCCGGACGTGCTGCGCGACGGGGCGACGCTGCTGCTGCTCGGGGCGGCGCTGGTGCTCGGCGCGGAGCTGTCGCTCGGCTCCGGCTCCGGCTCTTCGGACGGGCTGGGCGGCGTGCTGGGCGTCGGGCTGGACGTCGTCGGGTCCGGCGTGGGCGTCGTCGGCCTCGGGGTGGTCGGCGTCGGCTTGGGAGTCGTCGGCGTCGGCTTCGGCGTGGTGGGCGTCGGCTTCGGCGTCGGGGACGACGGCGGCGGGGTGGTCGGCACGGGCGGCGGGGGAGCCGGGGTGGCCGGGGCGGCGACGGCTCCGATCACCCGGGTCGCGGCGTAGAGCCGGGTCCAGCGGACCACCGAGATCTTGACGACGTCGCCGGTCCGGGGCGCCTCCACCATCTTGCCGTTGCCGATGTACATGGCGACGTGGTGGATGCTCGTCCAGCTGCTTGTCGAGGCGAAGAAGAGCAGGTCGCCGGGGAGCAGCGCGTTCGGGGAGACGGTGCGGGAGCGGGTGGCGTAGTACTGGTCCTTGGCGACCCGCGGCAGGCCCTTGTAGCCGGCCGACCGGTAGGAGGCGAGCACCAGGCCGGAGCAGTCGAACCGGTCCGGGCCCTCGGCGGCCCAGAGGTAGGGGTCGCCGAGCTGGGCGAGCGCGTAGCGGACCGCGGCGAGCGCCTTGGGGTCCGCCGCCAGGCCGTCGATGCTCTGGTTGACGACGTACGAGCTGCCGAGCTGCTGCTCGGCGGCGTCGGCCAGGCGCTCGATCTCGAGCAGCTTGGCGGCGTTCTCCTTGCGCAGCGCGACAAGCGTCGTCTCCTGCTTGCGCAGGTCGGTCTCGGCGCGGGTGAACTCGGCGGCCTTCTCGGTCACCCGGCGCTGGGCCGAGTCGTGCGCCTCCCGGGCGATCCGCTCGGCGTTCGTGGCGCGGAGGAGTTCGCCGGTCACCGACGTGGTGGCGCCCTCGGCCTTGTCGCCCCGGGTGATGCGCTGGAGGTTGGCGAAGTCACGCAGGCTGGCGCCGAACTCGCCCGGCGGCAGCGCGGCGTCGGCCTTGACCGCGTCGGCGGCGGCGCTCTTGGCGTTCTCCTGGGCGCGGGTCAGCGCGTCCTGGGCCTCCTTGAGCCGGGCGGCGGACTGGGTCAGCTCGGCCTGCGCGGCGTCCCGCTCGCCCTTGATCCGCAGCATTTCCTCGCCGAGCAGCCCGACCTGGGCGTCGAGCTGGTTGATCTGCGCGATCAGCGGGCCGTCGGCCGGGTTGGTGACGCCGGTGATGGCGCCCGGCAACCCCGGGATCGTGACTCCGGGGAGGCCGGGCACGGTGCCGGGCACGCCGGGGACGCTGCCGGGCAGTTGCAGCGGGCCGGTGACCTGGGGCCGGGAGCCGGTGCTGGGCACGGTGTCGGGCAGCGGGTCGGCCCAGGCCGGGGTGGCGAGCGCCGCCGCCGCGACCGCACCCAGGAGCGCGGACCAGAGGGCCGGGCGCAGAACCGGTGAGATCACCGGCTGCCGGCCTCGTCGCCGTCGGGCCTTGGTGCTGTCGGACATTCCGCTCCCCGTCCGGTCTGGTGCCCGCCACGCGAGGTGGGGCGTGTCAGGACAGGACGGCACTGGTGTGTGTTCCGCCCCACCCTGTCTTACCTCACTGTCGCAGCGATGTCGATGTGCGGAGAGTGACGGCGGGTGAACTGGCTCGACCACGTCGGCGGCAGGTCGGACCCGCGACGTACGCTCGATCGGGAACCCAGGGGGAAGGACGTGGCTTTCGGATGGACGCCGGACTCAAGCGCGAACTCGAAGCGAAGGTGTACGCCGGGGAGCGGCTGACCCGCGAGGACGGCATCGCCCTCTACGCCAGCGACGACCTGACCTGGCTGGGCCGGCTGGCCCACCACAGGCGTACCGAGCTCAACGGCGACCGGGTGATGTTCAACGTCAACCGGCACCTGAACCTCACGAACGTCTGCTCGGCGTCGTGCGCGTACTGCTCGTTCCAGCGCAAGCCGGGCGAGAAGGACGCGTACACGATGCGCATCGACGAGGCGGTCCGCAAGGCCAAGGAGATGGAGGACGAGCAGCTCACCGAGCTGCACATCGTCAACGGCCTGCACCCGACGCTGCCCTGGCGCTACTACCCGAAGGTGCTGCGGGAGCTGAAGGCCGCGCTGCCGAACGTCAACCTCAAGGCGTTCACCGCCACCGAGGTGCAGTGGTTCGAGAAGATCAGCGGGCTCACCGCCGACGCGATCCTCGACGAGCTGATGGACGCCGGTCTGGAGTCGCTGACCGGCGGCGGCGCGGAGATCTTCGACTGGGAGATCCGCCAGCACATCGTCGACCACAACTGCCACTGGGAGGACTGGTCGCGCATCCACCGGCTGGCCCACTCCAAGGGCATGAAGACGCCCTCGACCATGCTCTACGGCCACATCGAGGAGCCCCGGCACCGGGTCGACCACGTGCTGCGGCTGCGCGAGCTGCAGGACGAGACCGGCGGCTTCCAGGTCTTCATCCCGCTGCGCTACCAGCACGACTTCGTCGACTCGGCGGATGGCAAGATCCGTAACCGGATCCAGGCCCGGACCACGATGGCCTCGCCGGCCGAGTCGCTGAAGACGTTCGCGGTCTCCCGGCTGCTGTTCGACAACGTGCCGCACGTCAAGTGCTTCTGGGTCATGCACGGCCTGTCGGTGGCGCAGCTCTCGCTGAACTTCGGCGTCGACGACCTGGACGGCTCGGTCGTGGAATACAAGATCACCCACGACGCCGACTCGTACGGCACGCCGAACACCATGCACCGCGACGACCTGCTCAACATGATCTGGGACGCCGGGTTCCGTCCGGTCGAGCGGAACACCCGCTACGAGATCGTGCGCGAGTACGACGGGCCGCCGTCGCTGGCCGAGCGTCGGTCCGAGCCGCAGCAGGTCTGGGCCTGAGCGGACCGATGAGCGGCGAGGAACAGCAGCGCGCCTTCCCCCGGCGTGACGCCGAGGGACGCATCCTGACCCTCGGCGACCTGCTCGGCGTGAGCCTCGCCGGCCTGGTCATCGGTGTGCTGGCGCTGCTGGTCTTCGAGTTCGCGTTCGCCACAGTGGGCGACAGCGGCTTCGGGGGCACGAACGGCTGGCTGGCGGTGATCCTGCCGCTCTGGTTGTTCTGGGACGAGTTCCGGGCCTGGGAGTTCGGCGCCGCCCGGGTGGTGGCCGCGCTGGTCGGCATCGCGCTCGGTGTGGTCGCCGGTCTGCTGGCCGCCGGGCTGGCCTCGGGGCTGCCCGCGCTGTTCACGGGAGCGTTGGCCGCGGCGGTGTTCACCGTGGTCTACGCGGTCGTCTGGTTTCATGGCGTGCACTGGCTGGCCCGGCGTACGGGCTGAGGCGCGAAGAGAGTGGGAATGCGGGAATGAGCGCGGCGCTCAAGTACACGCTGGGTCGGATCGGGCTGTTCGTCGTCGTGCTGGCGGCCCTCTGGTTCGTCGACATGAACATGTTCCTGCGGCTGATGCTGGCGTTGATCTTCTCCGCCACGCTGTCGTTCTTCCTGCTCAAGGGCCTGCGGGACCAGATGGCCGGGGAGATGGCGGAGGCGGCGGAGCGGCGTCGCGTGGAGAAGGACCGGCTGCGCTCCGCGCTGGCCGGTGACGACCAGGCCGAGCCGGACGGCGAGCGCCGCGACAGCTGAGCGGACCGGCGGGGCCCGGCGCGCGACGTCGCGCCGGGCCCTTCGCGGTTCACCGGATGGTCGAACCGCTCACCAGTTGGTCGAGCCCGGGACGACCGGCCACGGCCGGTCGACCGGCTTGATCAGGTACGCGATGCCGCCGGAGCCGGAGGCCACGGTGCCGTTCGCCCGGTAGCGCTTGGTGCGCAGCCAGATCTGCTCGAACTGCTCCCGCTTGTAGACGTTGCGCACCGCCTCGTTCGAGGAGGACGCCGGGTCGTTGACGATCACGTCGCCCTCGGCGGTGAAGCCGACGATCACGAACAGATGCCCGGCGGTGCCGTAGTTGGCCCCGTCCAGTTCGCTGGCGAGGAACGACTGCGAGGTCACCACCGGGATGCCGGCCTTGATGAACCGTTCCGCCTCGTCCAGCGAGTGCAGCCGGGTGACCCGCCCCTCCAGGCCGGGGAAGCTCGCCGCGTACGCGGTGTTGAACGGCCAGTTGCCGGCGCCCTCGTACTCGTAGTCGTAGGTCATCCGGGCGGCGTGGTCGACGGTCGGGTCGGGGTAGGCGGGGTCGACCCAGGAGACGTCCTCGGCCGAGGGCTTGCGGCCCCAGTACTCGACCACCATCTCCGTCGAGGTGGGTGAGCACCACGCCTCGCCGCCTCCGTCGTACTCGGGGTACTCGCCGATGTGGACGTTCTGCGAGTAGCGCGGCACGGCCAGCTCGGTGCCCCAGGCGATGCCGCCCCGGCTCGGGGTGACGGTGAAGCGGTCCGGCACGTTCGACGCCATCGCGCCGAGCATCCGCACCTGCGGCGCGGCGGCCTGGCCGGGGGCGCGGTAGAGCGTCAGCCGCAGCTGGTACGAGCGCAGCAGCACCCCGGCGTCGGCGTCGTCGATCGAGAACGTGTCGGTCCAGATGCTCGACCACGGGTCGCCCTGGCCGTCCAGCGTGGACCGCTTGATGTCCTGGTCGCCGGAGGCCCAGCGGCCCATGACGAACCACGGGGTCTGCGTCCCGGTGTTGTACGTGCCGTGCAGCTCGACCTGGATCCAGGTGCCGGCCGGGGTGGCGGCGTTCCAGGACGCGACCAGTTCGCTGGCGTCGAACCCGATCCGCCGCTCGGGCGAGGTCCAGGTGGCGTACTCCCAGGTGCGGGTCGTGCCGGTGTGCTCGTCGGTGAACTCGGTGGTGCCCGCCGGGCGGTCGATGGTCAGCGCGGGGTGGCGGCCCGGCACGGCGCGGGTGCCCTGGTGGGAGCCGCTGCGCCAGTCGGGGAAGCGGGAGAACTCCTGGAACGTGATCTGTTCGTCGTGCGTGACGCCCGGCCGCGGGGCGTTTGCCTGGGCCGGCGCGGTGGTGCCGAGGAGGGTGAGCGCGGTGAGGCCGGCGAGGGCGACCGCGCGCAGGGATCTTCCGAACATGGCAGCTCCACAGGGAAACGGCATCGTTGCCGTTCACTGTCGCCCCTGGCGGGAAGTTTCGCCAGATGTTCAGGCATGGAAAATCATTGCCGAAGTGACGATCAGGTCGGGATGGCTAAAGATAGAGACTGATATTGATATGACCATGTGTCTCCTGGTGGAGTGTGCGGACAACGGGAGCTCTCCCGTACCCCCAGGAGGTTGTCCATGGCCTTCCGCGCCTCTCCGTTCCGCCGCCGGCTGGCGCTCGCCGCCGCCATCGGCCTGACCATCGTCAGCGCGGCCGCCGCGCCCGCCGCCGCCCGGCCCGCGCCGGAAGGCTCCGGCGAGCCGGCCACCGTCGCGTACCGGGTGCTCGGCCCACGCACCGCCGCGGACCGCACCGCGGTCGCCGGCACCGGCGCCGCCATCGACTACTCCGAACACGGTGTGTTGCACGTCACGGCCACCAAGGCCGAGGCGAACGCGATCACCCGGCTCGGGTTCCGGCTGGAGAAGGACGTCGCGCCGGAGCACGACCACGCCGACGGGGGCATGACCGCCAACGCGTTCCCGTCCGCCGACTCGAACTACCACGACTACGCCGAACTGACCGCAGTGGTGAACAAGGTGGTCGCCGACCACCCGACCATCGCGCGCAAGCTGAGCATCGGCACGTCGTACCAGGGCCGCGACCTGATGGCCGTGAAGATCTCCGACAACGTCGCCACCGACGAGGCGGAGCCGGAGATCCTGTTCAACGCCCAGCAGCACGCCCGTGAGCACCTGACCGTCGAAATGGCGATCTACCTGCTCAACCTCTTCACCGACAACTACGGCAGCGACTCCCGGATCACCAGCATCGTCAACTCCCGGGAGATCTGGATCGTCCCCACCGTCAACCCCGACGGCAGCGAGTACGACATCGCCACCGGGTCCTACCGCTCCTGGCGCAAGAACCGGCAGCCCAACAGCGGCTCCACCGCCATCGGCACCGACCTGAACCGCAACTGGGCCTACCAGTGGGGCTGCTGCGGCGGCTCGTCCAGCTCGAAGTCGTCGGACACCTACCGGGGCCCGTCCGCCTTCTCCGCGCCGGAGACCGCCGCGCTGCGCAACTTCGTCAACAGCCGGGTCGTCGGCGGGGTGCAGCAGATCAAGGCGAACATCGACTTCCACACCTACTCGCAGCTGGTGCTCTGGCCGTACGGGTACACGTACAACAACACCGCCACCGGGATGAACACCGACCAGTACAACACCTTCGCCACCATCGGACGGCAGATGGCGGCGACGAACAACTACACCCCCGAACAGTCGAGCGACCTCTACATCGCCGACGGCACCAGCATCGACTGGATGTGGGGGGCCCACAAGATCTGGGCGTACACCTTCGAGATGTACCCCGGCTCCGCCTCCGGCGGCGGCTTCTACCCGCCGGACGAGGTGATCCCGGCGCAGACCTCACGCAACCGGGAAGCCGTGCTGCTGCTGTCCGAGTACGCCGACTGTCCGTACCGGGCGATCGGCAAGCAGAGCCAGTACTGCTGACCTCACCACCGGGTGGGAACCCCGGTTCCACCCCCGCCGGGGTTCCCACCCACCCCCACCGTCCGGACGATCTCCGCTGGTCGTGCGCTACCGTGGCACCGACCGTGCCACAGCGAAGCCGGTGTGAAACCGGCGCTGTCCCGCAACTGTGATGCCCCGTACGCGCGGCGTCGGCCTCCCGCCGGCGCCGACGGACGTGGGACGAGCCAGGTCGCCTGCGGCCCGGTCGCGACACGCGCTCTCGAGGAAGGGCGCCTCGCGGACGGGCCTTTCTTCCTGTCGGCGAAGCACCACACTCCTCGACCGACAGGAGGCTCAATGTCCAGACGTACCCCCCGGCTCTTCGCCACCGCGCTCGCGGCCGGCGTGCTGCTCCTCGGCGGCTGCGCCGAGAAGACCTCGACCGACACCCCCGCCGCCGGCGCCTCCGGCGGCGCGTTCCCGGCCACCGTCGGCAAGCTGACGCTGGAGAAGCGGCCCGAGAAGATCGTCTCGCTCTCGCCGACCTCGACCGAGATGCTCTTCGCCATCGGCGCCGGCAAGCAGGTCACCGCCGTCGACGACCAGTCGAACTACCCGGCCGACGCGCCCCGCACCGACCTGTCCGGCTACCAGCCGAACGCCGAGGCGGTCGCCTCCCGCAACCCCGACCTGGTGGTGATCTCGGACAACCTCAACAAGATCGCCGACCAACTCGTCGCGCTGAAGATCCCGGTCCTGCAGATCCCCGCCGCGGCGACGCTCGACGACACGTACCGGCAGCTCACCGACCTGGGCACGCTCACCGGCCACCGGTCCGAGGCCGAGGCCGTGGTGCAGAAGATGAAGGACGACATCACCGCGCTGACCAAGGACCTGCCCAAGCGCACCGAGAGGCTGACGTACTTCCACGAGCTGGGCCCGGAGCTGTACACCGCCACCAGCAAGACGTTCATCGGCACCATCTACGCGCTCGCCGGGCTGGAGAACATCGCCGACCCGTCCGACGCCGACGGCAAGAACGGCGGCTACCCGCAGCTCTCCCAGGAGATCATCGTCAAGGCGAACCCCGACTTCGTCTTCCTCTCCGACACCAAGTGCTGCAAGCAGAACGCCGACACGGTCAAGGCGCGCAGCGGGTGGGCCGGCATCAACGCGGTGAAGAACAACCAGGTCGTGGAGCTGGACGACGACATCGCCTCGCGCTGGGGCCCGCGCGTGGTCGACCTGCTGAAGGTCATCGTCGACGCCACCGCCAAGGTCCCGGCCTGACCGTGGCCGTGCGACCGGCGGAATCCGCCCCCCGCCCGGCCGGGACGCCCGAGGTGTCCCGGCCGGGCGGCCGGCGCCTGCCCCGGCCCGGGCGGCGGGGCACACCTGCCGCGCCGGTCCGGCCGGCCGGACTGCGCAAGCGCTGGCTGCTCGCCGGAGTCGTGGCGGTGCTCGTCGCGCTGGTGGCCGGCGTCTCGCTCGGTCCGGTCAGCCTGCCGCCCGGCAGCGTCGCGGCCGAACTGCTCAACCTCCTACCCGGGGTACGCCTCGACAGCGGGCTCACCGAGCGGGAAATCGCGATCATCACCGAGCTGCGGCTGCCCCGGGTCGTGCTCGGGCTCCTCGTCGGCGCGCTCCTCGCCCTGGCCGGCGGCTGCTACCAGGGCGTCTTCCGCAACCCGCTGGCCGACCCGTACCTGCTCGGCGTGGCCGCCGGCGCCGGTTTCGCGGTCACCACGGCGATCGTGCTCGGCGCGGGGGCCGGCGGGGCGCTGACCGGGCTGCCGATCACCATCCCGCTCGCCGCGTTCGTCGGCTCGCTCGGCGCGGTCGTGCTGACGTACCTCCTCGGCGCGGCCGGCGGACGGGACCGGTCACCGGCCACCCTGATCCTGGCCGGGGTGGCGGTCTCGGCGTTCTTCGGCGCCGGGCAGACGTACCTGCTGCAACAGCACTCCGACAACATCCAGCAGGTCTACTCCTGGCTGCTCGGGCGGCTCGCCACCGCCGGCTGGCACGACGTGTGGCTGGTCCTGCCGTACTTCGTGCTCACCGCCGTGGTGGTGCTGCTGCACCGGCGCGAGCTGGACGTGCTCTCCGTCGGCGACGACGAGGCCACCGGCCTGGGGCTGCACCCGCAGCGCTCCCGCTACCTGCTGATCGGCGCCGCGTCGCTCGGCACCGCCGCCGCGGTGTCCGCGTCCGGCCTGATCGGCTTCGTCGGCATCATCGTGCCGCACACCATGCGGCTGCTCTTCGGCTCCAGCCACCGGGTCATCCTGCCGCTGTCGATGCTGTTCGGCGGCGCGTTCCTCGCGCTCACCGACGTGGTCGCCCGTACCGCCGCCGCCCCCGCCGAGATCCCGATCGGCGTGGTCACCGCGCTGCTTGGCGGCCCGTTCTTCGTCCTCGTCCTGCGTACCGCCCGCCGGGTGGCGATGTGAACGCCCCCGCCGTGCGCGTCCACGACCTGCGGGTCGCCCTCGGCGGTAACCCGATCCTGGCCGGCGTCGACCTGACAGTCGCCGCCGGCGAATGGGTCACCGTCATCGGACCCAACGGCGCCGGCAAGTCGACCCTGTTGCGCGCCGTCGGCGGGCTGCTGACCGGCCCGGGCGAGGTGGCCCTCTTCGGTACGCCGATCGGCGCGCTCCGCCGCCGCGAACGAGCCCGGGTCGTGGCCACGGTGGCCCAGTCCCCGGTGGTGCCGGCCGGCATGTCGGTCTTCGACTACACGCTGCTCGGGCGCACCCCGTACATCCCGGCGCTGGGCCGCGAGTCGGCCGCCGACCTGGCCGCCGTGCACGAGGTGCTGGACCGGCTCGACCTCGGCCCGTTCGCGCACCGCGAGCTGGCCACGCTCTCCGGCGGTGAGCGGCAGCGCGTGTTCCTGGCCCGGGCGCTGGCCCAGGGCGCCACCCTGCTGCTGCTCGACGAGCCGACGAGCGCGCTGGACATCGGGCACCAGCAGGAGGTGCTGGAACTGGTCGACCAGCTCCGCCGAGAGCACGGCCTGACCGTGCTGGCCACCATGCACGACCTCTCCATCGCCGGCGAGTACGCCGACCGCCTGGTCCTGCTCGCCGACGGCCGGGTGGCGGCAGCCGGGCCGCCGGAGGAGGTGCTCACCGAGGCCCTGCTGGCCCGCCACTACCGAGCCCACATCCGGGTGATCCCCGGAGAGCACGGCCCCTTGGTGGTCCCCGTCCGCCCAACCTGACCCGCCCCGCGCCCGCCCCGCCTCGCGCCCGTCCCGCCCGCCCCGCCCCGCACCGTCGATCTTGCACTTTCCGCCCCGGCAAAAGGTGCATAAATCACGTCGGGAGGGCCGCAACTGCAAGATCGACGGAAGGGTTGGCGGCCTTGCCGCCTGCCGGGATGACGGGTAGATCTTGGTACGGATGGGCCCTCCCGGGGGCCGTTCCGTACCAAGATCTCGCTCGTCTCCGCTTCACCTCGTCGATCTTGCGGTTTCGGCCCGGGCAAAAGGTGTTTATGTGACGCCGGGAGGGCCGCGACTGCAAGATCGACGGGGACAGGAAAGGAAGGGGGGCGGGGGTTAGCGGAGGGTGGAGATGGAGAAGAGGGCGCCGGACGGGTCGCGCAGGGCGGCGCTGCGGCCGGCCGGGTTGTCGCGCGGCGGGACGAGGACGGTGCCGCCCAGTTCGGCGGCCCGCGCGGCGGTGGCGTCGGCCTCCTCCACGGCGAAGTAGACAGCCCAGTACGCGGGCAGGTCCGTCGGCAGCGGCTCGGCCTGGGGCACCATGCCGGCGACGATGCGGGCGCCGCAGCGCCACCCGGTGTACGGCACCGGCCCGGCGGGACGCTCCTCCGGGTGCCACCCGAAGACCAGCGCGTAGAACTCCTTGGCGGCCTCCGGGTCGGGGGTGACCAGTTCGTTCCAGCACATCGCGCCGGGCGCGTTGAACAGTTCGGCCCCGCGCATCGCCATCGGCTGCCAGACGCTGAACACGGCGCCCGCCGGGTCGGCGAGCACGGCCATCCGGCCCTGTGTGGAGACGTCGAACGGGGAGACCACCACCTGCCCGCCGGCCGCCTCCACCCGGGTCGCGACCAGGTCGGCGTCGTCGGTCGCCACGTACATCGACCAGACCGGCACCTGGTCCGGCGTGGCGGGAGGACCGGCCCCGGCGACGGCCTTGCCGTCCTTCTGGAAGACGGTGTAGCCGCCCGCGTCCGGCTCGGGGGAGATCTGTCCGGTCCAGCCGAACAGCTCGGGGTAGAAGGTCCGCGCGTCCTCCAGTCCCGGCGTGGCCAGGTCGGTCCAGCAGGGTGTGCCGGGCTCGACGCCGTTCACGGTGACCCCTCTCGCCGGGGACGGTCCCGCTGGCCCGCCCTGTCGGCATCGTGGCACCGCCGGGTCGGCCACCGGGCCGGAACCGGACAAAAGGTCAGGTGAAGCGGCGACCCTCGTCCCGCCGGTACGCCCAGCCGGCGGCCGCGGCGAGCACCAGCACCCAGACTCCCAGCATCACCAGCGACAGGGCGCCGGGCCGGAAGTCGGTGACCGCCGTCCAGATCAGCTCCACGGCGCCCCGGGTCGGCAGGTAGGGAGCGATCGCCTTGATGAAGCCGGGCGCGTCGTCCGGCCCGGAGAGCAGGCCGCCGCCGAACGCCAGCGGGAAGAAGATCACCTGCGCCACCACGATCGCCGCCTTGCTCGGCAGCGAGTAGCCGATCGCCAGGCCGAGCAGCGTGAACGGCACCGAGATCACCGCGACCGCGCCGAGCCCGAGCAGGAACTGCAGCGCGCTGACCCGGGCCTCGGTGGCCACCGCGGCGATCACCACCACCGGGATCATCGACACGTACGTCAGCACCAGCCCGGCCAGGATCCGCCCGGTCAGTCGCGGCGTCGGCCCGGTGGGCAGGGTCCGGGTGTACGGGTTCCAGGGCTGGTCGCGGTCCTCGGCGACGCCCACGCCGTACTGGAAGATGTTGGCGCTCATCACCGCGAACGTCACCATGGCGGCGGTGGCGTAGGTGGCGCCGGTCGGGTCGTCACCGGCGAACGGCACCACGAAGAAGAGCATCGCGGCCGCCGGGAAGAAGGCGCTGCCGACCACCGCCACCGGAATCCGGATGATCTCCAGGAGGTGGTAGCGGGCGTGGACGAGGGCGAGCTGCACGACTGTCTCCTAGGCGGGGGTGGGCGCGGGCCGGTCGCCGGCCGTGATGGCGAGGAACGCCTCCTCCAGCGAGGTGGGCCGGACCTCCAGGTCGCGGAACGCCACCCCGGCGGTGACCAGGTCACGGACGAGCTGGTCAGCGTCGGTGGTGAGCAGGTGCACCCGCCCGTCGGCCTGTTCGGTGGCGACCACCCCGGGCAGCGCCGGCAGGTCGTCGGCGACCAGGCTGACCCGGCGTACGCCGACGATCCCGCGGATCGCCGCCACCGAGTCGTCGGCGAGCACCCGCCCGTGGCCGATCACCACCACCCGCTGCGCGAGCGCCTCCACCTCCTCCAGGTAGTGGCTGCTCAGCAGCACGGTGCCGCCGTCGGCGTGGAAGCCGCGGATCGCGTCCCAGAGCGCGTGCCGCGCCTCGACGTCGAGGCCGGTGGTCGGCTCGTCCAGCACCACCAGCCGGGGACGGCCGACGAACGCCAGCGCCACCGCCAGCCGGCGGCGTTGCCCACCGGAGAGGCCGCCGGTCTGCCGGCGTACCTGGTCGGCGAGGCCGAACCGGTCGAGCAGCTCGCCCCGGGGCACCGGGTCGGGGAAGTGCGCGGAGACGAAGTCGATCACCTCGCCGACCCGCAGCGTGCCGGGCAGGCCGGTCTCCTGCGGCGTGACCCCGAGCTGCCGCCGGCTCGCCGGGTCGCGCGGGTCCCCGCCGCACAGCTCGACCCGGCCGGCGGTCGGGCGGCGCAGCCCGACCAGCAGGTTGATCAGGGTGCTCTTGCCGGCGCCGTTCGGGCCGAGCAGGCCGACCAGCTCCCCGGCCCGGACGGTCAGGTCGACCCGGTCCAGGGCCAGCACGTCGCCGTAGCGGCGGCTGACCTGTTCGGCGCGGGCCAGGATCATCCGGGGCTCCTCGGGCGGCGGAAGGGGTGCGCGTGCCTTCCCTGTCTACCGTGCCGGGGCAAACGTCGCCGCCCCCTGTGGAACTGCGCACATCCCCTAGGCTGGTGACGCCGTCGAGGACGGTGGAAGTTCCGACCGGACACTGGGGAGGGTCCGTGACCAGTCCGAGCAGGAATCTGGAGGTGCAGCCGGAGGCGTTGACGGCGTTCGCCGCCGCCTCCCGGGACCGGGCCGGCCAGTTCCGTGAGCTGCACCGGCTGTTCCGCGACGGCCACGTGGCCCGGCACGCGTTCGGCGTGATGCCCGCGTCGTTCAGCCTCGCCGCCGCGTACGAGCAGCAGTTCGAGGCGTGCCTGGAAGGGCTGGAGGACGGCGCCGAGGTGATGGCGACGATCGCCGATGGGCTCCGCGACACCGCCGAGGCCTACACCGGCACGGACGTGGCGAATACCGACATGTTCCAGCCGGGCGTCTGAGGGAGCGGGATGAGCACCGAGGCGCTGCAGCGCAACAAGACCTACTTCGAACAGATCGTGTCGGGTACGCCCGACCCGTTCAAGCCGCTCTCAAACGCCGTGCTGTGGCCGTTCGAGCAGCTGCTGGAACTGGTCGCCGGGGAGCCGGACGATCTCATGCGGGCGGCCCAGCTCGCGCTGACCACCGGCGACGCGGTCCGGCAGATCGCCGGCGACCAGGTCGCCGACCGGGCCCGGCTGCGCGGCGGCTGGGAGGGCGACGCGGCGGACAAGTTCCACGCCTCGATGGAGTCGATCGAGGAGGCGATGGAGGAGCTGGCCAAGGGGCTGGACGGCACCAAGGAGGTGCTGGTCGACGCCGCGAACGCCGCTGTCGACGCGTTCAACCTGCTGGTCGAGCTGATCCTGGAGTTCCTGCTCTGGTTCCTGACCGAGGTCATCATCGCCGCGGTGGCGGCCGTGCTCAGCGCCGGCGTGAGCCTGGCCGCCACGGTGGTGCGGGTGCTGGCCCGTCTGGCCACAGTGGTGGGTCGCATGGTCAAGATCGTTGCCCGGTTCGCGCAGATCCTCACCAAGCTGGCCGCCAAGCTGCAGAAGGTCGCCGAGCTGCTCATGCGCTACCGCAAGGTGGTGCTGGAGCTCCGCGAGGCCAAGAAGGCGTACGGCGTGTTCAAGAAGGCCGGCTACACGAGGGAGGCGGTGCTGTTCAAGGCCAAACGCGCCGCCATCCTGTTCCCGGGCAAGTTCGCCATCAACCAGACGTCACCGGTGAACATCCCCGGCGTCGGCGGCGCCCTGCTCGACACCGGTATGGGGCTGCACGACATCTCCGACGGGCGCAAGGACCGCAACTATCTGGTGGACGGCACGTACCGCGAGGATCTCGGCCCGTACACCAAGGGCGTGCAGAACGTGTTCGACTCGATCGTGAACTGAGAGGCACCCATGACGTTCCCGGCCCTGGACCGGATCGAGGCGCTGGCCCGCAACCTGGACGGGTGGCAGCGCGAACTCGGCGCGCGGATGGCCGAGCTGGAGCAGAGCAGCGCCCAGGGGGTCAGTGACTCCGGCCTGGTCACCGTCGTGGCCGCCGCCGACGGCAAGATCCTCTCCACCGACATCAACGCGCGGGCCATGCGGTTCGACTCGTACACGCTGGCCGAGGAGATCACCGCCGCGGCGAACCGGGCGCAGGAGGCCGCCGCCGCCCGGGTACGCGAGATCGTCGGCGAGGTGATGGGCAACGCCCCGGCGGCGGAGCGCCGTACCGACGACGGCTACGACGACGGCCGATACTGAGCCGATGGACGAGACCAGATACCGCGATCCGATCGACCGGCTCGTCGAGCCGGGCGAGCGCGTGCTGGCCCACGCCAAGGCCGACGTCGGCCAGGGGCTCGCCCCGGCACCGCCGCCCGAGCCGGAGCCCACCGTCGACCCGGGCCGGCGGACCGTCGGCTCGGTGCTGCTGAACGTCCTGCTGCCGCTCGCCACCTGGGACCGCGGTGACCGGCTGGTCGACCTGATCGGCTGGGGGATCGCCGGCCGTGGCGAGCCCGGCTCGGCCGCCTCCCGCCTGCACCGCGCGCTCCGCCCGCCCCGGCCCGACCTCCAGGTCCGGGAGACGCTGCTCGCGGTCACCGACCGGCGGCTGCTCGTCTGCCGTACCGGAGGGGTCAAGCTGCTCGCCGGGCGTGAGGCCGAGGAACGTGCGCTGGCCGAGACGTCGGTGGCGTGGTCGGCCGCGCGCGCGGAAATCGCCTCGGCCCGGGTGGGGTGGCACCGGCTCAACCCGAAGCGGCTGCGGATCAACTTCACCGACGGCTCCTGGCTGTCGTTCACAGTGCCGATCGCCGAGTCGGGCCGTCCGCTGCGAGAGGTCGCCGCCGCGCTGACCGGCTGACCGGGTCGCCCGGGTCAGCCGGCCAGCGGCGCGGGCAGCGGCTCGCGGTGCAGCACGGCCAGCCGGGAGACCGCCCGGGTCAGCACCACGTAGAGGCGGTGCAGCCCACGCGCCTCGGCGGCCACGATCGCGGCCGGCTCGACGACCACCACGTGGTCGTACTCCAGGCCCTTGACGAGCGTCGCCGGGACCACAGTGACGCGCGCCGCGGCCTCGACGTCGTCGGCGGTCGCGGTCTCGACACCCGCGTCGGCGAGCGCCGCGCGCAGCCGGTCCACCGCGTCGTCGGCGGCGATCACACCGACCGAGCCGTCGTGCGCGAGCGCCGCCCGCACCTCGGCCACCGTCGCGGCCGTCAGGTCCTCGGCGGTACGCACATCCAGCGCGCCGTCGTTGCGGAGCGACCGGGCCGCGGGTACGTCGACGGCGAGCGCCGGCAGCAGCCGGTTCGCGAACGCCACCACGACGGCCGGCACCCGGAAGCCCACACTCAGCGGCACCACAGCGGCGTCCGGCTTGCCCAGGTGGGCCAGGGACTCCCGCCAGTCGGTCGCCGCCCACGGCGCGGTGCCCTGGGCGAGGTCCCCAAGGAGCGTGATCGAGCCGTGCTCGCTGCGCCGGGCGATGGCGCGGCACTGCATGGGGGAGAGGTCCTGCGCCTCGTCCACCACCACGTGCCCGAAGCCGGCGGGCCGTTCGAGCAGCCCGGCCACCTCGTCGACGAGCACCGCGTCGGCGGCGGTCCACCGGGTCGCCTTCGCGGTACGCGCGGTCTTGCCGGCGCGGAACAGCTCCTGCTCCGCGGGCGTGAGCAGGCCGTCCGCGGCGGCGGCGAGCGCGTCGGCGTCGGTGCGCAGCCGGTGCAGCAGGCCGTCCGGGGTGAGCGCCGGCCAGACCGTGTCGAGCAGATCGGTGACCGGCTTGATCCGGCTCATCCGACGCAGCCAGGCGTCGCTCGGCGACTCCGCCCGGCGCGCCTCGGCCTGCCGTTGCAGCAGCCCCACCACCCGCGCCCGGACCCGTTCCCGGCCGGTGGCGTACGGCAGCCCTTCCGCCCGGGTCTCGGCGACAATCCGGTGCAGGGGGTCGAGGCCGATCCGCCACCGGTACGAGCCGTCCGAGACCATGATCGGCTCGGTGGGCGTACCGATGTGGGCCTCGACGGCCCGGCGCAGCACCTCGGCCATCCGGACGTCGTGCTTGAGCGCGGCGGCGGCCGGGTCGTCGACCGCGCGGACCGGGACGCGCGTGACCAGGTCCTCCACGGTGGCCTGTTCGACCTCGACCTCGCCGAGCGCGGGCAGCACCGCCGCGATGTAGGACAGGAACGCCCGGTTCGGCCCGACGATGAGCACACCCGAGCGGCGCAGCCGTTCCCGGTGCAGGTAGAGCAGGTACGCGGCGCGGTGCAGCCCGACCGCCGTCTTGCCGGTGCCGGGCGCGCCCTGCACGCAGATCGAGTCGGCCAGGTCGGCCCGGACCAGTTCGTCCTGCTCCGGCTGGATGGTGGCGACGATGTCGCGCATCGGGCCCACACGGGGGCGCTCGATCTCAGCGGTGAGGATGCGGCTGGCCGTGCCGAGTTCCTCGCCCCGGTCCAGGTGCTCGTCCTCGAAGCTGGTCAGCACACCCGCGCTGAACCCGAACCGGCGGCGCACGGCGACGCCCTGCGGGTCACGCGCGCTGGCCCGGTAGAACGACCGGGAGACCGGCGCCCGCCAGTCCAGCACCAGCGGCTCGCCCAGCTCGTCGGTGATGTGCCGCCGCCCGACGTGGTACTCCCGCCCGGCGTGGTCCGGGTCCGTCTCCCCGAAGTCGAGGCGGCCGAAGAACAGCGGCGTGGTGGGGTCGTCGGCCAGCTCCTTGACCCGCCGGGCCATGTGCCGGCCGAGCTGCTCGGCGGTGTACGAGTCACCGGCCACCTTGTCGCCGGTGGCGAAGAGCGCCTCGGCGCGCTCCCGCATCCGGGTCAGCGCGGCGCGGGAGGCGGTGAGGTGGGCGCGTTCGGCGGCCAGTTCGGCGTCGAGACTGGCAGTGGTGTCAAGGTCGGTTGCGGGCACTGTGAACTCCGATGGCTCAACTGAGGCTCGCTCGCGTGTCCGGGGCGGTTGGCTGCTCCCGGCGCGGGGACGTCCGCTGCGGTGCATGCTCACCGCGGCCGTCGGGCGGCCATCAACGCTACGGCCATCCGGACGGCAACACCACCGAATATTCGCTGCCGGGCGTGTCACTCGACCATCCTGGCTCTTAATAATATTCTTAAGTTCGGAGGTGAGGGATGGAGTGGGAGATCCTGATGACCGGGCAGGTCGAGGACTTCCTCGATGAGCTCTACGCTGCCGACCGCGAGTCGCACCGCCTGGTGAACCAGGCCATCCTGGTGCTGGAACGTAACGGCCCCATCGAGGGGAGACCCCTGGTAGACAGCATCACCGCATCTCGCCTCAGTAACCTCAAGGAGCTGCGGCCGCCGTCGGCCGGGCGCACCGAGATCAGGATTCTCTTCGTCTTCGACCCGTGGCGCTCCGCGGTTCTGCTGGTCGCCGGCGACAAGTCGGGGCAGTGGACGCGCTGGTACCGGGATGCCATTCCCGAGGCGGAGCAGCTCTACGACACCTACCTCAAGGAGCGGCAGGAGGAGATTCGATGAGCAGCGTCAAGCGGTGGCGTGACACCTCGCACCTGGACCGGGCGGTGGACACCGCCGGTGGTGAGCAGGCATTCGAGGCCGGGATCGGTGACATGCTCGATGAGGCCCGCGGTTGGCGTCTCGCGGAACTGCGCAAGCGGCGCGAGATGACTCAGGAGCAGGTCGCGTCGAGGATGGGCGTGTCGGTCGCGCGGGTGTCCCAGATCGAGGCGGGCAGCGTCGCGACCCAGGACGTGCTCGCGCGATACATCGCCGCTCTCGGTGGCACGCTCAAGCTGATCGCCGATTTCGGCGACGAGCAGCTCAAGGTTGCCTGAACGACCGGCTCCACCTCCCGTGTCCGGTTGCCGGCGGCGCGGGATCATTGAGGCATGACCGAGGCGCGGCCCGAGCAGCGCCGGGTGACCATCAGCGACCCGCAGGTGATGCGGGCGCTGGCTCACCCGGCCCGTATGGCGATCATGGAACATCTCGGCACGCTGGAGGGCGGTGCGACGGCCACCGAGTGCGCCGAGATCGCCGGGCTGTCGCCGAGCGCTACCAGCTACCACCTGCGCGAACTGGCGAAGTTCGGGCTGATCCGGCAGGCGCCCGGCCGGGGTGACGCGCGGGAGCGGGTGTGGCAGGCGGTGAATCCGTCGTACCACGTCGAGGTGGGGCCCGATGCCGACCCGGAGGCGCGCGCGGCCGAGGCGGCCCTGATCGAGGCGCATCTGGTCCGCGACGCGCAGCGCGTCCGGGACTGGTTGCGCGGGGCGCCGGACGAGCCGCAGGAGTGGTACGAGGCGACCTGGTTCAGCGACAGCGTGCTGCTGGTGACTGCCGAGGAGTTGACCGGGCTGAACCAGGCGATCCAGGCGCTGATGGAGCCGTACCGGCGGCGGAACCGGCCCGATCCACCCGCCGGGGTCCGCCCCGTGGCGGCGCAGTACCGGGCGATGCCTATCGATTGAGGGGTTGCGTCCGCCAGGTGTGAAGGATTATTTTCGAAGTATGTCCTTCACATCTGGTTCCTCGCGGTGGCCGGACGTCTGGCTCGCGGCCACCGCGCGCGGCATCTCCAGCTGCGGGAACTTCCTGGTCGCCAGCGCCCTCACGCTGGCGCTCCAGTCCGCCGGCGCCGGTGGGCTCGCCGTCTCCGGGCTGCTGCTCGCCGCGACGCTGCCGCTGGTCGCGCTCGCCCCGCTGACCGGCCGCCTCGCCGACCGGGTGGACAGCCGGGTGCTGCTGACCCTCGCCGGGATCGGCCAGGGCGCGACATGCCTGGCGCTCGCGTACGCCCCGGAGCCGGCGCTGGTGATCGCGCTGGTGGCGCTGCTGGCCACCGGCCTCGCGGTCACCCAGCCGGTGATCTCCGCGCTGGTGCCGGTCATGGTGCGGCCCGAGGACCTGCCCCGGGCCGGCGCGCTGAACCAGACCGCCGGCACGCTGGGCGCGCTCGCCGGACCGGCGCTGGCCGGGCTCCTCGTCGGTCAGTTCGGCACCCGGGTTCCGCTGCTCCTCGGCGCGCTCAGCTATCTCTCGCTGGTGGTGGCCGGGCTGCTCGTCCGTACCAGAAGGGGAGGCCGCCGGGTGACCGTCGGGACCGCCGTGGCGGCCGCGCCCTCGTGGCGGTTCCGGCGCGACCCGCTGCTGACGGTGATGGTCGGCAGCGTGGCAGCGGTGATCGGCGCGGTCGGAGCGGTGAACGTGATCGAGGTCTTCTTCATCCGGGAGACGCTCGGCAGCAGCACCACCGTGTACGGGCTGGTCACCGGCTCGTGGACGCTCGGCATCGTGCTCGGCGCGTGGCTGTTCGCCCGGGTCGCCCGCCGCCTCGCCGACGATGGCGCCCTGCTCGGCGCCGGGCTGGTGCTGCTCGGTGGATGCTGCCTGGCGGTGCTCGTGTCGGCGGCGGTGCCCTCGGCGTGGCTGCTCGTGCCGATCTGGCTGCTGGGCGGGGTGGGTAACGGCGGCGACAACGTCTTCAACAACCTCCTGCTGGCCCGGCGGGTGCCGGAGGCGGCCCGGGGCCGGGCGTTCGCGGTCTTCGGCGCGGCGGCGCAGGGCGCCGCGATGGGCGGCTATCTGGTCGGGGGCCTGCTGCTGGAGGTGGCCGGCCCGCGCACGCTGATCGCCGGCTGCGGCGTGGCCGGTCTGCTGGTCGTGGTGGCGCTGGCCGGGCCGGTCCGCCGGGCGGTACGCGCCGAGCGCGCCGTCGTCCCCGCCGCAGCCGTGGCGGCGGAGCCGGCGTGACCGCTGGCGTTAAGAAGGGGCCCTTTCACTACCGGAGGCGTTAAGAAGGGGCCCTTCCTTACCGCCGGGTGCGGGGTTCACCACTCGATCGGCTCCCCCGGCGGCGGGGGAAAGGCCGCGGCGATACGGTCGGGTCATGGCCGATCGCATCGCCCGCCCCCGGGTGGGGCACATCCAGTTCCTCAACTGCCTGCCGATCTACTGGGGGCTGATGCGGTCCGGCGCGCTCATCGACGTCGACCTGCACAAGGACTCGCCGGACCGGCTGAGCGCCGACCTGGTCGCCGGTGACCTCGACATCGGCCCGATCACGCTCGTGGAGTTCCTGAAGCACGCCGACGACCTGCTGCTCCTGCCCGACCTGGCGGTCGGCAGCGACGGGCCGGTGCTCTCGGTGAACATGGTGTCCACCCGGCCGCTGAGTGAGCTGGACGGTGCCCGGGTGGCGCTCGGCTCCACGTCGCGTACCGGGGTGCTGCTGGCCCAACTGCTGCTCGCCGAGCGCCACGGGGTGCGGCCGGAGTACTTCCGCTGCCCGCCGGATCTGACCCAGATGCTGCTGGAGGCGGACGCCGGGGTGCTGATCGGCGACGTGGCGCTGCGCGCGCTGTACGAGGCGCCCGCCAAGGGCCTCGAAGTGACCGACCTGGGTCAGGCGTGGCACGACTGGACCGGGCTGCCGATGGTCTTCGCCGTCTGGGCGGTACGCCGTGACTTCGCCGCCGCCCACCCCGGCCTGGTCAAGGAGGTGCACGAGGCGTTCCTGCGCTCGCGTGACCTGTGCCTGGCCGAGCTGGACCAGGTGGCGGAGGCGGCGGCCCGCTGGGAGACGTTCGACGCGGACACGCTCGCCACGTACTTCCGGGCGCTGGACTTCTCGCTCGGTGAGCGCCAGGTGGCCGGGCTGCGCGAGTTCGCCCGCCGGGCGGCCGCGTACGGGGAGGTGCCGGCGTTGCCGGCCGACGGCCCGGAGTTCTTCCAGGGCTGAGCCCACCGCGCGCGGGCCGGTGCTCCGGCCGCGCGCGAATCAGGCAGCCGGGTGGGTCAGGTCGCGGGGCGCAGCAGCGCCTTGGTGATCCGTTCGCAGGCGTCCATGCCGTACTCCCAGCCGCCCTCGACACCGAACGGGCTGCGGACCATCACGCCCATCGTCCACGTGTCGCCGATGGCGAGGCAGTTGACGTGGTACTCCTCTTCCTTGTCCCGGTCGATCCAGCCGTTCTTGATGGCGATCTTCTTCTGCTGGGCGGCCGGGAACGCCTTGCGGATGCCGAAGTCACCGGGAGCGCGTACCTGGCGCATCTCGTTGAGTAGCCACTTGGTCCACTTCGGCCCGGCGGCCCGGCCGTCGTCGATGCAGAGGCCGAGCCGGGCGGTGTCCCGGGGCGACAGTTCCGTCCGGCTCCAGCCGCCGTCGGAGGCGACCGCGCTGTCGGTCAGCTTGCAGATCGAGATGAGCCGCTCGATCGAGTCGGAACCGCCCACGGCCTCGTAGAACTCCTGGGCGCGGGTGTTGTCGCTGTCGCGAATGATCTTCGTGGCGTCGGCCAGCTTCGCGTCGCTCGGCGTCTTGCCGTCCTCGGCGCGCAGGCGCAGGTAGTCGGCCACCACCCAGGACTTGATCAGGGAAGCGGTCGTGCTGGTCTCGTCCATGTTCGCCGAGCCGATGATCTTTCCGGTCCGCTTGTCCAGCACGGACCAGCCGTACCAGCCCTTGATCTTCAGGCTGTCCAGGTTCTTCTCCTGGAACGGCAGCGGGGTGGGCGCCGGTGAGGGGGCGACGCGCGGCGCGTTGCGGTCGACCGGTTGCTTGGCGGACCGCTCGGTCGTCGGCTCGGGGTGCGAGTTCGCGGTGGCCTCCAGCGGCGAGCCGGGGATCACCCGCAAGGAGAGGCCGGACAGGCCGACGAGGACCACGGCCAGCACGCTGAACGCCAGTGGGCGGCGATGGCTGCCGGGCCGACGCCGGGCGCCGGCCATCAGAGCTTCCCGGCCGGCTGTTGCGGCACCTTGAGCGCGGCGCCGGGCTGCGGCGTCACGAGCTGGGTGGCGACGCTGGCGCACATCTTCGCGCCGTACGACAGGCCGGCCCTGGCCGGGTAGCGCATCATCACCGAGAGGCTCCACTTGTCGGTGAACGCCAGGCAGCTGACGTGCCAGTTGCCGTCGTAGGCGAGCCGCGTCCAGCCGTTCTTCATGTGCACCGGGCCCTGCGCCTTGATCGTCGCGGGCAGGCCGTCGATGATGCCCCACCGGCCGCCGCCGGAGCGCTGCCCCTGCTGCTTGACGCTGCCGGCCACCTTGGTCATTTCGCTGAGCAGCCACTTCGTCCACTTGGGCCCGGCGGCGCGGCCGTCGGCGATGCAGTCGCCGAGGCGGACCGCGTCCCGGGGGGACATCTCGGTGAAGCTCCACCAGCCCTTGTACTCGGGCACGGTGCCGGGTTTGGTGTCGGTCAGGCCGCAGAGCCGGATCGCCCGCGCGATGACCGGGTCCGGCTGGCCGCCCGGCTGGGGCCGGTAGGAGCCGCCGGCCGCCCGGTAGACCATGTTCGCGCCGTCGTCGTCGCTGTCGCGGATGGCGAGGATCGCGGACTTCTTTAGCCCGGCGCTCGGCTCCCTGTCGCCGAGCTGGCGCAGGTAGTCCGCGACGATCCAGGCCTTGAGCATCGACTCGGTGGAGCTCGTCTGGTTCATGTTCTTCGCGCCGGTGACAGTGCCGGTCGCGCGGTCCATCAGGGCCCAGGAGAAGAACTCGCCGTCGAACTTCACCGAGACGGGCGCGTCGGCGAGCGTCGGCGGTGCGGGTGCGGTCGGGCTCGGCGCCGGGACCTGTCCACCGCCGCCGATGCCGCCCTCGCCGTTGCCTCCGGCGAACTTGGCGTACGCGGCCGGCACCAGCATGACGCCACCGACGAGGACCGCCACGATGGCGAGCACCATGGTCACGCGAGGTCGCATGAGTGGTGAACTCCAGAGGTATGGCCGGGGGGACCGGCGCTTCAGCAGGTTTCGCTCCAGTCGCCACAAGGCCGGGGGAAGTTGGCCTGAACGGTGACGATCTTGGAGCCGAACGGCTTGCCGGGGGAAGTCTACTTCCGGACTGTCGATATGCCAGGTCTCGACACCCGTCGACTTGGCCGGAAGGGCGGGTTATTGACGTGCTTTGCCAGCCTTGGGGGGTTTCATCTTCGCGGAGTAATCGACATCACACCAACTCTTCGATGGCTGCCGACCACGGCAGGCGCTTGTCCGGTCACGGAAGGTGGCTCGCGAAAGCTGTTACACCCTCTGGTGTCAATCGTGCCGAGCTGTAACACTGACTACATGTATGGCAATGACTTCGCCCCGCCGGAGGACGCTCCGGGCGGCGGCCTGCTCGGCGAGGTGGAGGCGGCGGAGGCGGCGCTGCGCGAAGCGGCGGCGCGAGCCCGGCGCGGCGGCGCGGCGCCGGACGAGGACGTCGAGGCCTACTTCACCGACGTCATCAACGCGGACCAGAAGATCGAACCCCGCGACTGGATGCCCGAGGCGTACCGCAGGACGCTGATCCGGCAGATCGCCCAGCACGCCCACTCCGAGATCATCGGAATGCAGCCGGAAGGCAACTGGATCAGCCGGGCGCCGTCGCTCAAGCGCAAGGCCATCCTGCTCGCGAAGGTGCAGGACGAGGCCGGCCACGGCCTCTACCTGTACGCGGCGGCCGAGACGCTCGGGATCAGCCGCGACGAGCTGGTGGAGCTGCTGCTCGACGGGCGGCAGAAGTACAGCTCGATCTTCAACTACCCCACGCTGACCTGGGCCGACGTGGGCGCGATCGGCTGGCTGGTGGACGGCGCGGCGATCGTCAACCAGGTGCCGCTGTGCCGCTGCTCCTACGGGCCGTACGCGCGGGCCATGATCCGGGTCTGCAAGGAGGAGTCGTTCCACCAGCGGCAGGGCTACGAGATCCTGCATACGCTGGCGCACGGCACCGAAGCGCAGAAGGCGATGTCCCAGGACGCGGTGGACCGCTGGTGGTACCCGTCACTGGCCATGTTCGGCCCGCCGGACGGCGACTCGACGCACAGCGCCCAGTCCATGGCCTGGAAGATCAAGCGCTTCTCCAACGACGAGCTGCGGCAGCGCTTCGTCGACATGTGCGTCGGCCAGGCGGAGGTGCTCGGCCTGACCCTGCCCGACCCCGACCTGCGCTGGAACGAGGAGCGGCAGGCGTACGACTACACCCAGCCCGACTACGACGAGCTGATGCGGGTCATCAAGGGCAACGGGCCGTGCAACAGGGAGCGCATGGCGCACCGGCGCAAGGCGCACGCCGACGGCGCATGGGTACGGGAGGCCGCCGCGGCGTACGCCGCGAAGCGGGCGGATCGAAAGGAGCCGGTGGCGGCATGAGCGAACGCATGAGCAGCGCGTCCTCTCCCCTCTGGGAGGTCTTCGTGCGGGCCCGCCGTGGCCTGTCGCACACCCACGTCGGCAGCCTGCACGCCCCCGACGCCGAGCTGGCCCTGCGCAACGCCCGCGACCTCTACACCCGCCGGCAGGAGGGCGTCTCGATCTGGGTGGTGCCGGCGAGCGCGATCACCGCGTCCAGCCCGGACGAGAAGGACGCGTTCTTCGACCCGGCCGCCGACAAGGTCTACCGTCACCCGACGTTCTACGAGGTCCCCGAAGGGGCGGCCCACCTATGAGCCGGTTCGACTTCACGCTCGCCATCGGTGACGACGCGCTGATCGCGGCGCAGCGCCTCGGGGAGTGGACCTCCCGCGCGCCGGAGATGGAAGAGGACATCGCGCTCGCGAACATCGCCCTCGACCAGCTCGGCGCGGCCCGGCTGCTGCTCACGTACGCGGGCGAGATGGAGGGCGCGGGCCGCGACGAGGACGACCTGGCCTTCCTGCGCGACGACCGCGAGTTCCGCAACTGCCTGCTGGTCGAGCTGCCCAACGGCGACTTCGGCGTCACCATGGCGAAGCTGTTCTTCCTGGCCGCGTACCAGGTGCCGCTCTACACGGCGCTGGCCGGCTGCGCGGACGAGCGGCTGGCAGCGGTCGGCGCGAAGGCGCGCAAGGAGTCGGCGTACCACCTGGACCACGCCGCGCTGTGGGTGAAGCGGCTCGGCGACGGCACCGACGAGTCGCACCGGCGCATGCAGGACGCGGTCGACCACGTGTGGCCGTACGTCCACGAGCTGTTCGACCCGGCTCCGGCGGCGCCGGTCGACCCGGCCACCCTTCGGGCCGACTTCGACGCCACCGTGGCCGCCGTGCTGGACGACGCGACGCTCACCCGCCCGGAGACGGGCTGGACGCCCGGCGGCGGCCGGGAGGGCCTGCACACCGAACACCTCTCCTACCTGCTCGCCGAGATGCAGGTGCTGCACCGCGCCCACCCGGGAGCGAGCTGGTGACAAGCGCGAGGGACGCCGCGGCGGCGGTGGTGGACCCGGAGATCCGGGTCATCACCATCGACGAGCTGGGCATCCTGCGCGCGGTCGACGAGGAACCCGGCACCGGCCGGGTCGTCGTCACGATCACACCCACCTACACCGGCTGCCCGGCCATGGATGTGATCCGGGAGGACATCCGCCGGGCGCTGTCCGCCGCCGGGCACCCGGACGCCGAGGTGCGCACTGTCTACCACCCGGCGTGGAGCACGGACTGGATCTCCGACACCGGCCGGGCCAAGCTCGCCGCCGCCGGCATAGCCCCGCCCGCGCCGCGCGGCGACGACACGGTGGTGCCGCTGACCCTGGCCGTACGCTGCCCGCGCTGCGGGTCGCCGGAGACCACCCAGATCAGCCGCTTCGGCTCGACCGCGTGCAAGGCGCTGTGGCGCTGCCGCTCCTGTTCCGAACCTTTCGACCACCTGAAGGCGCTGTGACTGTCACCATCACGCGGCCGGTTCGCCGCCGGCCGGTCTTCCACCCGCTTCCAGTGGCCGCCGTGGACCGGCTCACCGACGACTCGGTGTCGATCACGTTCGCGGTGCCGGAGGAGCTGCGCGAGACGTTCGCGTTCTCGGCGGGGCAGCACCTCACCGTCCGCCGCCCGGCCGACGGAGACGGCGGGGAGGTGCGGCGGTCGTACTCGATCTGTTCCACCCCCGACGAGCTGGCGCGGCACGGCCGCTTGCGGGTCGGGGTGCGTGAGGTGCCGGGCGGGGCGTTCTCCGCGTACGCCTGCGGCGCGCTGCGCGGCGGCGACACCGTCGAGGTGCTGCCGCCGCTGGGCCACTTCACCTCCGCGTTCACCCCGGACCGGGCCCGCCGGTACGGCGCGGTGGTCGCCGGTTCCGGCATCACCCCGGTCCTCGGGCTGGCCGCGACCGCGCTGGCGACCGAGCCGCACAGCACGTTCACGCTGGTGTACGGCAACCGCACGGCGAACTCGGTGATGTTCGCCGAGGAGCTGGCCGACCTGAAGGACCGCTACCCGACCCGGCTGCACCTGGTGCACGTGCTGTCCCGGGAGATGGGCGAGTCGGCGCTGCTGTCCGGGCGGATCGACGCCGACCGGCTGACCCGGCTGCTCGACACCGTCGTACCCGGTGACGAGATCGAGGAGTGGTTCCTCTGCGGCCCGTACGGGATGGTGGTGGACGCCAAGGCGGTGCTGGCGGGTCGCGGCGTGCCGGATGCGGCTGTGCACACCGAGCTGTTCCACGTCGACGCCCCGCCGGAGCCGGTGCGCCGCGAGGTCGAGCGGTCCGGCGGCGCCGAGGTGACGATCGTGCTGGACGGGCGCTCGTCGAGTTTCACGATGGGCCGGGACGAGCGGGTGCTGGACGCGGCCCTGCGGGTGCGCGGCGAGCTGCCGTACGCGTGCAAGGGCGGGGTGTGCTCGACCTGCCGGGCCCGGGTGGTCTCGGGTGAGGTGACGATGGCGCGCAACTACGCGCTGGAGCCGGACGAGGTGGCCGCCGGTTACGTGCTGACCTGTCAGTCGAGCCCGGTCACCGACGAGCTGACCGTCGACTACGACGCGTGAGGTGACCTGCGGGCCGGCGCCCGCCGGTCAGAACGGCAGCGGCAGCGGCGCCGATGCCTGACGCCCTCGGGCCCGGCGGACGTGGCCGCGCCATCCGGCCAGGAGCGCGAACAGTGTCCAGCCGGCCGCGCCGAGCACGAGCATGCTCCGCTTGCCGGCGACGTCGACCTTCTCGGCGTCGGCCAGTTCCACCTGCCCCTGCGGGTCGACGAGCACGGTCAGCCGCTGGCCGACCCGGTAGCCGGGAGCGCTGCCCGAGTAGACGAGTGGCTCGTCGAGCGGACCGGAGTCGCCGCGGAGCGCGAACTCGTGCCGCTTGCCGGACGTCTGCACGTCGGTGATGGTGACCTGCTGGGCGACGCCCCGCTCCCGCAGCACCGCCTCGGGGGCGAGCTGCACGCTTCCCACCAGCACGAAGAGGGCCGGCACCACCGACAGGGCAGCCAGCCACCAGGCGCGGTGCAGCAGGCGCAGGGCGACGGTGAAGGCGAAGCAGCCGACCAGGCCGAGGCAGATCGGCACGGCCTGGGACAGTCCGACGGTCAGGTAGCCGACGAGCGTGTTCACCGCGATCACGGCGAGGCCGAGGCCGGCCACCACCGCGGTCAGCACGAGGGACCAGAGGGCGGGGCGGGCACCGGCCACGATGACGGGGGTGGGCGGATGCGGTGCGACGGACACGCGGCGAGCCTAGGCGACGGGCGCAAGATCCCTCGCGCCCGTCGCGGCGCGGGTCAGCTCGGCGCCTTGACCTCGCCGTCGAAGGCGATGCTGCGCCAGAGGTCGAACTGGCGGTCGTTGCCGATCAGCGGGTTGCCGACGAGCGCGACGGCGGCGTAGACCTCCTCGTTGTTGCGGAGCAGGCGGAAGTAACCGGGGCCGACCAGGGCGATGCCCCGGTTGGTGGACTGGATGAGCTTCATGTCGTCCTTCCAGAGTTCGAGGGGTGGGTTTCCGGTGAGCTGCCGGGCGACGTCGGCGCGCATGCTGTCGAGGTCGATGAAGGAGGGGTCGATCTTGCCGGTGGTGCTGGTCTCCCGGTGCCCGCGCGCGTAGGAGGCGTCGCGGCCGAGCCGGCGCAGCACGGCGGCGGTGGCGAGCACGGAGGCGGAGTACTGGGCGGGGGTCATCCGCTGGTCGACGCCGTTGTAGTCGATCTCCCAGCCGACCAGGAGCGTGTTGCCGTCACCGGCCGGGATCGGCCCGCTGCCGCGGCTGGACCCGGCGTGGTTGGCCCGCCCGCCGGAGATGACGTGGAAGACGCCGTTGTAGTCGACGAGCGCGTGGCAGAGCGGTCCGGGCAGGTCGGAGCGGCCGTTGATGCAGATGCCCAGGGCGGGGTGCGGGTTGGCGGCGCTGGAGGTCGAGGCGGTGTGGTGCCAGAGCACGCCGATCGGGTTGAACGAGCTGCCGGCCACGCGGCCGAGCCAGTTGCCCTCCTCGACCACAGTGACGCCGGCCGAGCGCAGCACGTCGGCGAGCCACGGAATGGTGGCCATCAGCGCTCCAGCAGGTCGGCGAGGCACTCCGGCGCGCTGGTGGCCGCCGCGGCGGGGCGAGGGCCGGCGGTGAGGGCCAGGCCGCCGGCCGCGAGTGGCGCGAGGACGAGCAGGGCGCGCCGGCGCAGCGCGCGTCTCGTGCGGGGTACGGGTTCGTCAGTCATCGATGCATCGTAGGTCATCGATGGAATTCCCAGGGGGCGTGGCGCTCGTCACCGTGTTTTCCGCGCCGGATCCCCAGGGTGGGCCGGTCGGTGCCGGGGGCGGTCGGCGTACGCTCGGGAGTGTGACGGCGAACCGGGAGATCGACGACATCCTGCAACGCGGCGCGGACGGCGGGCGCATCACGCCCGAGGAGGCGCTGCTGCTCTACACCGACGCGCCCTTCCACGCGCTGGGCGAGGCGGCCGACGCGGTGCGGCGGCGCCGCTACCCGGACAACGTCGTCACGTACCTGATCGACCGCAACATCAACTACACGAACGTCTGCGTGACGGCGTGCAAGTTCTGCGCGTTCTACCGGGCCCCCAAGCACAAGGAGGGCTGGACCCACCCGACCGAGGAGATCCTGCGCCGCTGCGGCGAGGCGGTCGAGCTGGGCGCCACCCAGGTCATGCTCCAGGGCGGGCACCACCCGGACTACGGCGTGGAGTACTACGAGGAGCTGTTCTCCTCGGTCAAGAAGGCGTACCCGCAGCTCGCGATCCACTCGATCGGCCCGAGCGAGATCCTGCACATGGCGAAGGTCTCCGGCGTGAGCCTGGACGAGGCCATCGCCCGGATCAAGGCCGCCGGCCTGGACTCGATCGCCGGCGCCGGCGCCGAGATGCTGCCGGACCGGCCGCGCAAGGCGATCGCGCCGCTGAAGGAGTCCGGCGCCCGCTGGCTGGAGGTCATGGAGCTGGCGCACCGGCAGGGCCTGGAGTCGACGGCCACCATGATGATGGGCACCGGCGAGACAAACGCCGAGCGCATCGAGCACCTGCGGATGATCCGCGACGTGCAGGACCGCACCGGCGGCTTCCGGGCGTTCATCCCGTGGACGTACCAGCCGGAGAACAACCACCTGAAGGGCCGCACCCAGGCGACCACGCTGGAATACCTGCGTCTGGTCGCGGTGGCCCGCCTGTTCTTCGAAACCGTGCCGCACCTGCAGGCGTCCTGGCTGACCACCGGCAAGGACGTCGGTCAGCTCGCGCTGCACATGGGCGTGGACGACCTCGGCTCGATCATGCTGGAGGAGAACGTCATCTCCTCCGCCGGCGCCCGGCACCGCTCCAACCTGCACGAGCTGATCGGCATGATCCGCTCGGCCGACCGGATCCCCGCGCAGCGGGACACGCTCTACAACCGGCTCGCGGTGCACCACACGCCCGCCGACGACCCGAGCGACGACCGCGTGGTCTCGCACTTCTCGTCGATCGCGCTGCCCGGCGGCGGGGCCGGGAAGTCGCTGCCGCTGGTCGAGGTCAACTGACCTCGTTCCCCCGTTCGGCCGGTCGGCTCCCGTCGTGCGGCCGGAGCTCCGGC
Source organism: Micromonospora sp. LA-10 (assembly GCF_051853095.1). Taxonomy (NCBI): domain Bacteria; kingdom Bacillati; phylum Actinomycetota; class Actinomycetes; order Micromonosporales; family Micromonosporaceae; genus Micromonospora; species Micromonospora sp. LA-10. The sequence goes on along the minus strand of NZ_CP195710.1, from coordinate 3,297,504 downwards.
CGTTTCCGGTGAAGCTTCCGCCAGGGGTCTTCACCTGCGTGATCACCGGCGGCTAGCCTGCCCGCGCGACACCACCGATCCGGGCCGCGAGCAGGCAGGTAACAGGTCGGCGGCGACCCGGGTGAGCACGGCCCGGCGCGCCGGCGACGCCATTACGCTGGCGGCGTCCGTCGGGGACGGTCGTCCTCCATCGGCCCATGAGGGCCGTTCACATAACGCACCGCGGCAAGGGCGGGATGGGTGACCATCCCGCCCTTGCTGTCTGTCGGAATCGATGGGAATTCCCACCCTGGGACGGTGGCGCGACGCTACGTCGCTCCGGTACCGTCCCTTCGTTCGTGCGTTGATCGGCACTTCCCTACCCCCGGGGGAACAATGACCTTCCGCTACCGGTCCACGCTGGCGCGCGCCGGCGTCGTGGCGCTGCTCTCCACCGCCGGTCTCGGCGCGCTCGCCGGCCCGGCGCAGGCGGCCGACAAGGCCGACCTCCAGCTCATCCCGCTCAGCTACCAGCTCGCCATGGGTGTCACCGACGCCAAGGCCAAGCCGTTCAAGTTCCAGGTGAACAACACCGTCGGGACGGTGGACGCGAAGGACGTCCGGGTCACCGTCGAGACGAAGAGTCTCAAGCGCGCCAAGGTCGGCGTGCTGGTCCCGAAGGGCTGCGACATCCGCGGCACCGCCTTCTCGTGCCTGCTGGGCGACCTGCCCGCCGGGACCACTGAGGACTTCGGCATCCCGCTGTTCTCCACCGGCGGCAAGGGCGCGGCCGGCACCCTGACGGTGTCGATCAGCGCGGCGAACGGCACCGGCGTGCTGGACACGGTCGAGCACGACATCACCGTCACCGAGCCCGGCTACGACCTCACCACGTGGGTCCAGGACGTGTACGCCGACGTGGCGGTCGACGGCGACGACGCCGGCGAGGCGGGCCTGCGCCCGGTCCGGCCGGGTCAGACCGCGCCGCTGGACTGGGCCGCGTTCAACGGCGGCAGCGAGCGTGCCACCGGCATCAGCTACGGGATCACGCTGCCGGCCGGCGTCACCTTCGCCGAGCTGCCCGAGGGCTGCGTCGAGCAGAACCTGGGCGGGTTCGCCAACGCGTACTGCGAGGACCTGGGCGCGGTGCTCAAGCCCGGCCAGTACTACACCGCCGGCGTCCGGGTGAAGGTTGGCGCGGACGTGACCGAGAAGCTGCTGCGTCCGGGCTTCGTCTGGGCCGCCGGCCTGGACTCGGCCGCGGGCACGCCGGAGGAGGAGCCGAAGGTCGCCACCTCGGCGCAGCGCCGCGCGTTCTCCGAGGCCGACGACGGCGACAACACCGCCCAGTTCGACGTCTTCGTCGACCAGAGCCCGCAGTCGACCCCGAGCCCGACGCCGACGGTCCAGCCGACCTCGACGCCGACTGCCGGGCCGACCCCGACCGGCAGCGTGACCGCGGTCCCGACCCCGACCGCCGGTGGTGGTGCCGGTGGCGGCTCCGGCGACGGCGGGCTGCCGGTGACCGGCGCGCAGGTCGGTCTGATCGGCGGGATCGGCGCGGCAGTGGTCGCCGCCGGCGTGGCGCTGATGATGCTGTCCCGGCGTCGCAAGGTGGTGCTCGTCACGCCGGACGAGGAGCGCACCGGCGACTGACCCGGTACGGAAGACGCGGCGAGGGCGGGGTGGACGACCACCCCGCCCTCTCGCGTACCCGGGGCGGAGTGAGGGCGGCGCGGCTGGCAGAGTGGAGGGGTGAGCCGTACCCCGCAGGGCCAGCGCGCCAGCCTGGACAAGCAGCCGCACGAGGTAGCCGCGATGTTCGACGGTGTCGCGGCCCGCTACGACCTGACCAACACCGTGCTCTCCTTCGGGCAGGACCGGTCCTGGCGGCGGGCCACCCGGGCGGCGCTCGGGTTGCGGCCGGGCGAGCGGGTGCTCGACGTGGGCGCCGGCACCGGCGTCTCGACCGAGGAACTGGCCCACTCCGGGGCGTACGCGGTCGGCGCCGACCTGTCGCTGGGCATGCTGTACGCGGGCAAGCGCACCCGCCCGTCGGTGCCGCTGCTGGCCGGGGACGCGCTGCGGTTGCCGTTCGCCGACGCGAGCTTCGACGCGGTGACCATCTCCTTCGCGCTGCGCAACGTCAACGACACCGACGCGGCGCTGCGCGAGCTGGCCCGGGTGACCCGGCCGGGTGGGCGGCTGGTGGTCTGCGAGTTCAGCACCCCGGTCAACCCGGCGTTCCGCACCGTCTACCTGTCGTACCTGATGCGGTCGTTGCCGGGCGTGGCGCGCGCGGTGTCCAGCAACCCCGACGCCTACGTCTACCTGGCGGAGTCGATCCGGGCCTGGCCGGACCAGCCGGCGCTGGCCGCGCGGATCGGCGCGGCCGGCTGGGGTCGGGTGGCGTGGCGCAACCTGACCGGGGGCGTGGTGGCCCTGCACCGGGCCGTCCGAAACTGACCCTCCGGCCAGCAAGCGCGGGTCATTTCGTGAATATCCGGTTCTGGTCTACTTTGTCCCGTAGGCTCGCCCCCATGACGGGACCAGACCAGGCCGCCACCGACGACGACGCCGCCGAGCTGATCGCCCAGCTCCGCGAGTTGGCCGGCGCGGATCCCGCTGATGTCCGGCAGGTCGTCGCCGAGGTGCTGGCGGCGCTCGACCGCGCGGCGGGTGGCGCGTTGCGCGACCACCTGCCCGAGGCGATCCGGCTCGACGCCGGGCTCGGACCGGCCGCGTCGGCGCGCCCCTGACCGGTTTCGGCCCTCCTACCGGCCCGTTTCCACGAAGTTAGGCCCCCCTCAGCGCGGCCTGGTGTAACGGCGGTCATAGACTCCAACCGGATGGGCTTGTGAAGCATTTCACGAGCATGCGGGAGGAGGCGCGGATGACCGCGGTGGAGAACGACGCCGACGTCATCGTCGTGGGCGCCGGTCCCGGAGGATCGGCCACGGCGTACCACCTGGCGCGGCACGGCGTACGCGTGCTGCTGCTGGAGAAGACGGAGTTTCCCCGGGAGAAGGTCTGCGGCGACGGGCTCACGCCCCGCGCCGTGCGGCAGCTGATCCGGATGGGCGTGGACACCTCGCCCGAGGCCGGCTGGCTGCACAACAAGGGCCTGCGGGTGATCGGCGGCGGGGTGCGCCTGGAGCTGGACTGGCCCGACCTGGCCAGCTTCCCCAACTACGGCCTGGTGCGGACCCGGCTCGACTTCGACGACCTGCTCGCGCAGCGGGCCGTCGCCGCCGGGGCCAAGCTGCGTACCAGCGTCAACGTCCTCGGCCCGGTGCTCGGCGCCGACGACCGGGTGATCGGCGTGCAGGCCGAGGTCGGCCCGGACAAGGAGCCCGCCACCTTCCACGCGCCGCTCGTGGTCGCCGCCGACGGCGTCTCCGGCCGCTTCCCGCTCGCCCTCGGACTGGCCAAGCGGGAGGACCGCCCGATCGGCGTCGCGGTCCGCCGCTACTACCGCTCACCCGCCAAGCACGACGACGACTACCTGGAGTCGTGGCTGGAGCTGCGGGCCAAGGGCAGCGACGCGCTGCTGCCCGGCTACGGCTGGATCTTCGGCCTCGGCGACGGCCGGGTGAACGTCGGCCTCGGCGTGCTGAACTCGTCCTCCGCGTTCGGCAAGACGAACTACCGCAAGCTGCTCACCGACTGGCTCGCGAACACCCCCGAGGACTGGGGGATGACCGACGAGTCCAACGCGGAGGGTCCGGTCCTCGGGGCCGCGCTGCCGATGGGCTTCAACCGGGTCCCGCACTACACCCGCGGTGTCCTGCTCGTCGGCGACTCCGGCGGCATGGTCAACCCGTTCAACGGCGAGGGCATCGCGTACGCGATGGAGTCCGGCGAGATGGCCGCGGAGGTCGCCGTGCAGGCGCTGGCCCGCCCGGCCGGCGCGGAGCGGGAACGGGCGCTGATGGCGTACCCGCAGGAGCTGAAGGCCCGCTTCGGCGGCTACTACCGGCTCGGCGGCGTGTTCGTGAAGCTCATCGGCCGGCCCGAGGTGATGCGGCTGGCCACCCGGCACGGCATGCCGCACCCGATGCTCATGCGCTTCGTGCTCAAGCTGCTGGCCAACCTGACCGACCCGCGCGGCGGGGACGCGATGGACCGGGTCATCAACGCGATGACGAAGGTGGCTCCGGCCGTGTAGGAGACAACCGTCCGTAGTCGAGCGACCACGGGCGGACAGAGATCGACCCCCGGCGACCGAGGTCTCAGGGACGTGAATAGTGTGATTTTGGCCAACCACCGAGGTCAGGGAAGGACGAGCAGGGGACAACGATGACGCTCTCTCCTTACGCACCCATCATCGGGCTGTTCGCCCTCGCTGCGGCGTTCGCGCTGTTCTCCGTGGCCGCCGCCCGACTCGCCGGCCCGCGGCGTCTGAACAAGGCCAAGCTCGAGGCGTACGAGTGTGGCATCGAGCCGAGCCCGCAGCCGGTCGGCGGCGGCCGGTTCCCGATCAAGTTCTACCTGACGGCGATGCTCTTCATCGTCTTCGACATCGAGATCATCTTCCTCTACCCCTGGGCGGTCTCCTTCGACGCTCTGCCGATCTTCGGCTTCGTGGAGATGGTCCTGTTCATCGTCGCGGTCTTCGTCGCCTACGCCTATGTCTGGCGTCGCGGCGGCCTGGACTGGGACTGAGGAGGTAGCAGATGGGCATCGAGGAGAAACTCCCCTCCGGCGTCCTGCTCACCAGCGTCGAGAAGCTGGTCAACTGGACGCGGAAGACCTCGGTCTGGGGTGCCACGTTCGGTCTGGCCTGCTGCGCCATCGAGATGATGGCGGCGGGCGGCCCGCACTACGACATGGGCCGCTGGGGCATGGAGGTCTTCCGCGCCTCGCCGCGCCAGGCCGACCTGATGATCGTGGCCGGCCGGGTGAGCCAGAAGATGGCCCCGGTGCTGCGCCAGATCTACGACCAGATGGCCGAGCCCCGCTGGGTCATCTCGATGGGCGTCTGCGCCAGCAGCGGCGGCATGTTCAACAACTACGCCATCGTGCAGGGCGTCGACCACGTCGTCCCGGTCGACATGTACCTCCCCGGCTGCCCGCCCCGGCCGGAGATGCTCATCGACGCCGTGCTCAAGCTGCGCGAGAAGATCATGCACGAGCCGCTGGGCCCGAACGGCCGCAAGATGCTGGAGGCCCGCCAGGCGCGCGGTGACGTGCCGGTCGTGCCGTACGGCTCGATGCCCTCGTCGTACCGCAGCGACAAGGCCCGGCGTGCCGAGTGGACGAAGGCCGTCCGCGAGGGGCGCGAGGAGCAGCTGCGGATCGAGAACTGGATGAAGGCGCAGAACCACCTTCAGGCGTCGCATAGGGGCCCGAAATGACCGCACCGAACGACAAGAACAACGACGGCGGGGTGCCGGTACCGACCACCCCGGCCGGTGCCAGCTCCACCGCCCCGGCCGAGTACCCGCCGGCCAGCCCGGCCGGCCGGGGGATGTTCGGCAACCAGGGCACCGGTGACGTCTCCGGCTACGGCGGGCTGGTCCGCCAGCGCAAGCCGATCGAGGAGGCGACCCGCCCGTACGGCAGCTACTTCGACGAGGTGCGGGACGCGCTGGAAGAGGCGTACCCGGACTTCGGCGACGCGATCGAGAAGGTCGTGGTCGACCGGGGCGAGCTGACGCTGCACGTGCGCCCGGAGCGCATCGCCGAGGTCTGCCAGATGATGCGCGACGACCTCGCGCTGCGCTTCGAGCTGCTCTCCTCGCTGTCCGGCGTGGACTACCTGGGCGCGGAACGGCGCCTGCACGTGGTCTACCAGCTGACCTCGATGACCTACCGCCGCATCGTCCGGCTGGAGGTGGCGGTCTCCGCCGAGCAGCCGCACGTGCCGAGTGTCACCGCCGTCTACCCGACCGCCGACTGGCAGGAGCGGGAGGCGTACGACATGTTCGGCGTCGTCTTCGACGGTCACCCCGCCCTGACCCGGATCCTCATGCCGGACGACTGGGAGGGCCACCCGCAGCGCAAGGACTACCCGCTCGGCGGCGTACCGGTCGAGTACAAGGGTGCGGAGATCCCGCCGCCGGACCGTAGGAGGTCGTACCAGTGACCACGTCGAACTACGCGACCGAGCGTGAGACCACCGAGGGCAAGGTCTTCACCGTCACCGGCGGGGACTGGGACGAGGTCGTCTCCGGCGCGGACCCGATCAACGACGAGCGGATCATCGTCAACATGGGTCCGCAGCACCCGTCCACCCACGGCGTGCTCCGGCTGGTCCTGGAGCTGGAGGGCGAGACGGTCCGCGAGGCCCGCTCGGTCGTCGGCTACCTGCACACCGGCATCGAGAAGAACCTGGAGTACCGCAACTGGGTCCAGGGCTCGACGTTCGTGACCCGGATGGACTACCTCTCCCCGCTGTTCAACGAGACGGCGTACGCGCTCGCGGTGGAGAAGCTGCTCGGGATCACCGACGACATCACCGAGCGGGCGAACACCATCCGCGTGCTGATGATGGAGCTCAACCGGATCTCGTCGCACCTGGTCTGGCTGGCGACCACCGCCATGGAGCTGGGCGCGATCAACATGATGCTGTACGGCTTCCGCGAGCGGGAGTACGTCCTCGACATCTTCGAGACCATCACCGGCCTGCGGATGAACCACGCGTACGTGCGGCCGGGCGGCGTGGCGCAGGACGTGCCGGACGACGCGATCCGCAAGATCCGCGACTTCCTCACGCTGATGCCGAAGCGGCTCAAGGAGTACGAGAACCTGCTCTCCGGTCAGCCGATCTGGCTGGAGCGCACGCAGAACGTCGCGGTTCTCGACGTGACCGGCTGCATGGCGCTCGGCGTCACCGGCCCGGTGCTGCGCTCCGCCGGCCTCGCCTGGGACCTGCGCAAGACCATGCCGTACTGCGGCTACGAGACGTACGAGTTCGACGTGCCGACCCACACCGACGGTGACGTGTGGGGCCGCTACCTGGTCCGCGTCGCGGAGATCCGGGAGTCGCTGAAGCTCGTCGAGCAGGCGCTGGACCGCCTGAAGCCGGGCCCGGTGATGGTCTCCGACAAGAAGATCGCCTGGCCGGCGCAGCTCGCCATCGGTGTCGACGGCATGGGCAACTCCCTGGAGCACGTCGCGAAGATCATGGGTCAGTCGATGGAGTCGCTGATCCACCACTTCAAGCTCGTCACCGAGGGTTTCCGGGTTCCGCCGGGCCAGGTGTACGTCGCCATCGAGTCGCCCCGCGGCGAGCTGGGCGTGCACGCGGTGTCCGACGGCGGCACCCGGCCCTACCGGGTGCACTACCGGGAGCCGAGCTTCGTCAACCTCCAGGCCCTCCCGGCGATGGCCGAGGGCGGCCTGATCGCCGACGTGATCGCCGGCGGCGCCTCGCTGGACCCCGTGATGGGTGGTTGTGACCGATGAGCACGTTCACTGAAGAGACCCGGCTCCGGGCGCGGGAGATCATCGCCCGGTACCCGGCCGACCGGTCGCGCTCGGCGCTGCTGCCGCTGCTGCACCTGGTCCAGTCCGAGGAGGGGTACGTCTCCCCGGCCGGTGTCGAGTTCTGCGCCGAGGTGCTCGGGCTGAACAAGGCCCAGGTCGGCGCCGTCGCCACCTTCTACACCATGTACAAGCGCAAGCCCACCGGTGACTACCTGGTCAGCGTCTGCACCAACACCATGTGCGACGTGCTGGGCGGGCAGAAGGTCTACGACGCCCTGGCCGAGCACCTCGGCGTCGGGCACGAGGAGACCACCGCCGACGGGAAGATCACCCTGGAGCACGCCGAGTGCCTGGCGGCGTGCGACTACGGCCCCGTCATGACCGTCAACTACGACTTCTTCGACAACGTGGAGCCGCAGGGCGCGCTCGACGTGGTCGAGGAGCTGCGGGCCGGCGGCCGGCCGATGCCCACCCGGGGCGCGCGCCTGTGCACGCTCAAGGAGATGGCGGTCCAGCTCGCCGGTTTCGCCGACGAGCGCGACGGCGCGGTGGCCGACGGCGGGCCGGGCGAGCCGAGCCTGCGCGGCCTGCGCCTGGCCGAGCAGCACGGCGTCTCGGTGCCGGGCTTCGACCCGAAGACCCCGATCCGCAGCAAGGCCGAGGCCGACCGGGCCGCCGCCGAGGCGAAGGCGAAGGCCGAGGCCGCGAAGCCGGCCCCCGCGCCCGAGCCGGCCAAGGCCGCCGAGCCGGCCAAGCCGGAGGCGGCCACCGGCAGCACCGCGCCGGACGTGAAGGCGCCGGACGCCAAGTCGCCGCAGGTGCGTACCGCCGAGACCCGGCAGCCGGACGCGGCCACCGCCGTACCGGACTCGCCGGGCACCAAGGTCCCGGTGGACGGCCCGGCTCCGGTGCCCCGCGACGCGCAGGCGGCGGAGGCGGCCGGCACGGCGGCGAACCCGCCGGCCGGCGACGGCAAGCCCGCCGGCGACGCGGCCGGCGCGCAGGAGCGCAACCTCAAGGAAGCGGAGGCCGGTACGGGCGTGGACGGCGCCGACCCGGCGGACGCCAACGGATCGGGGGTCCGGAAGTGACCACTCCTCGGCCGGAGACGCTGGCCAAGCTCACGCCGGTGCTCACGAAGCGCTGGCTGTCGCCGGACGCCTGGCGGCTCGGCACCTACGAGAAGCTGGACGGCTACGCCGCCCTGCGCAAGGCGCTCAAGGCGCACCCGGACGACCTGATCCAGCTGGTCAAGGACTCCGGGCTGCGCGGCCGTGGCGGCGCGGGCTTCCCGACCGGCCTGAAGTGGGGCTTCATCCCGCAGGGCGACGGCAAGCCGCACTACCTGGTGGTGAACGCCGACGAGGGCGAGCCGGGCACCTGCAAGGACCTGCCGCTGATGACCTACGACCCGCACTCGCTGGTCGAGGGCGTCATCATCGCCTCGTACGCGATCCGGGCCAACCGGGCGTACATCTACATCCGGGGTGAGGCCGTGCACGCCGCCCGGCGGCTGCGCAACGCGGTCCAGGAGGCGTACGCCAAGGGTTACCTCGGCCGGAACATCCTCGGCTCCGGGTTCGACCTGGACCTGGTGGTGCACTCCGGCGCCGGCGCGTACATCTGCGGTGAGGAGACCGCGTTGCTGGACTCGCTGGAGGGCTTCCGCGGCCAGCCCCGGCTGCGCCCGCCGTTCCCGGCGACCCACGGCCTGTACGCCAGCCCGACCGTGGTCAACAACGTCGGCACCATCGCCAGCGTGCCGTACATCGTGCTCGGTGGCGCGGACTGGTGGAAGACGATGGGCACGGAGAAGTCGTCCGGCCCGATGATCTACTCGCTGTCCGGCCGGATCGCGAACCCGGGCCAGTACGAGTGCTCGATGGGCATCACGCTGCGCGAGCTGATCGAGCTGGCCGGCGGGATGCAGCCCGGGCACGACCTGAAGTTCTGGACCCCGGGCGGCTCGTCGACGCCGCTGCTGACCGCCGAGCACCTGGACGTGCCGCTGGACTTCGAGGGGGTGGCGGGGGCCGGCTCGATCCTGGGCACCACCGCCACGCAGATCTTCTCCGACCAGGACTGCCCGGTGTACGCGACCTACCGGTGGCTGGAGTTCTACCACCACGAGTCGTGCGGCAAGTGCACCCCGTGCCGGGAGGGCAACTACTGGATGGTCCGGGTCTACCGGCGCATCCTGGCCGGCCAGGGCACCCACGAGGACCTGGACACCCTGCTCGACACCTGCGACAACATCCTCGGCCGCTCGTTCTGCGGCCTGGGTGACGGCGCGACCAGCTCGGTCACCTCGTCGCTGAAGTACTTCAAGCAGGACTACCTCGACTACATCGAGGGACGTACCGCTCCGAAGCTGTCGGAGAAGACCCTGGTAGGGGCGCACTGATGACCGACGTAGCCAAGCAGACCGAGACCGTCACGCTGACCATCGACGGTGTCGAGGTCACCGCCCCCAAGGGGGCGCTGCTGATCCGGGTCGCCGAGCAGCTGGGCACCGAGATCCCCCGCTTCTGCGACCACCCGCTGCTGGCCCCGGCCGGCGCCTGCCGGCAGTGCCTGGTGGAGGTGGAGGGCCAGCGCAAGCCGGTCGCCTCCTGCACCCAGACCGTCGCCGACGGCATGGTGGTGCGGACCCAGCTCACCTCCCCGGTCGCCAAGAAGGCCCAGGAGGGGGTGATGGAGCTGCTGCTCCTCAACCACCCCCTGGACTGCCCGATGTGCGACAAGGGCGGCGAGTGCCCGCTGCAGAACCAGGCGATGTCCACCGGCCGGACGGACTCGCGGTTCCACGAGCACAAGCGGGAGTACCCGAAGCCGCTGCCGATCAGCACCCAGGTGCTGCTCGACCGCGAGCGGTGCGTGCTCTGCCAGCGCTGCACCCGGTTCTCCGAGGAGATCGCCGGGGACAAGTTCATCGACCTGATGGGACGCTCCTCGCACGAGGAGATCAACATCTACCGGGACGAGGAGTACGGCGAGGACGGCGACGCCGGTGACGTCCCGTTCAACTCCTACTTCTCCGGCAACACCGTGCAGATCTGCCCGGTGGGCGCGCTGACCGGCACGCAGTACCGGTTCCGGGCCCGCCCGTTCGACCTGGTCTCCACGCCGAGCGTCTGCGAGCACTGCTCGGCCGGTTGCGCGCAGCGCACCGACTGGCGGCGCGGCAAGGTGCTGCGCCGGCTGGCCGGCGACGACCCGGCGGTGAACGAGGAGTGGAACTGCGACAAGGGCCGCTGGGGCTTCCAGTACGCCCGCGCGTTCGACCGGATCAGCACCCCGATGGTGCGCGACGAGAAGACCGGTGAGCTGCGCGAGGCGTCCTGGAGCGAGGCGCTGACCCGGGCCGCCGAGGGGCTGCGCGAGGCCCGTGACGGCGCGACCGGCACGGCGGTGCTGACCGGCGGCCGGCTCACCGTCGAGGACGCCTACGCGTACGCGAAGTTCGCCCGCATCGCGCTGCACACCAACGACATCGACTTCCGGGCCCGCCCGGTCTCCCGCGAGGAGGCCGACTTCCTGGCCAGCAGCGTCGCCGGGGTCACCGACGTGACCTACACCGACGTGGAGAACGCGCCCGCTGTGGTGCTGGTCGGCCTGGAGCCGGAGGAGGAGTGCCCGATCCTCTTCCTGCGGCTGCGCAAGGCGTACCTGAAGAAGAAGCTCACGGTGTACGCGATCGCGCCGTTCGCGACGCGCGGCCTGGAGAAGCTCGGGGCGAAGCTCGCCCGGGTGGTGCCGGGCGAGGAGGCCGGCGTGCTGGCCGAGCACGCCACAGTGGCCGAGGCGCTGGGGAAGCCCGGCGCGATCCTGATCGTCGGCGAGCGGCTGGCCGAGGTGCCGGGCGGGCTGTCGGCGGCGGCGGACGTCGCCCGGCGTACCGGTGCCCGGCTGGTCTGGGTGCCGCGGCGCGCGGGTGACCGCGGCGCTGTCGACGCGGGCTGCCTGCCCAACCTGCTCCCCGGCGGTCGTGTGGTCACCGAGCCGGCCGCCCGCGCGGAGCTGGGCGAGGCGTGGGACATCCCGGCCGGGGTGATCCCGAGCCAGGCCGGCCGCGACACCGACGGCATCCTCACCGCCGCCGCGAACGGTCAGCTCGGCGCCCTTGTGGTGGCCGGTGTCGACCCGGCCGACCTGGCCGACCCGCGTCTGGCCGAGACGGCCCTGGACGCGGTGCCGTTCCTGGTCAGCCTGGAACTGCGGATGAGCGCGGTGTCGCGCCGGGCCGACGTGGTCCTGCCGGTCGCGCCGGTGGTCGAGAAGGCCGGCAGCTTCCTGGACTGGGAGGGCCGGCTGCGCACGTTCGAGAAGGTGCTGGACACCGGCGCGATGACCGACGCCCGGATCCTCGACGCGATCGCCGCGCAGCTCGACGTGCGGCTGGGCACCGGCGACGTGCCGAGCATCCGCCGCGAGCTGGGCGCGCTGCCGCGTACCCGGGTCGAGCGGCCGTCGGCGCCCTCGGTCGAGCCGGCCGCCGTCCGGCAGCCTGGCGCGGGCGAGGCCGTGCTGTCCACCTGGCACCAGCTCATCGACCTGGGCAGCCTCACCGACGGCGACGAGCACCTCGCCGGCACCGCCCGCCCGCCGGTGGTCCGGCTGGGCAAGGGCACCGCCGAGTCCCTCGGTGTGGCCGACGGCGACGCGGTCACCGTCGGCACCGACCGGGGCGCTCTCACGCTGCCGGCGGCGATCACCGAGATGCCGGACGGCGTCGTCTGGCTGCCGACCAACTCGCCCGGCTCCACCGTGCGGCGCAGCCTCGGCGCGACGTCCGGTTCGCTGGTGAAGGTCTCCGTCGGCGCCGGCGGTGCGGCCGTCCCGGCGGGACGGGTCGCGGCGGACGCCGCGGACCGGCCGGGCCCGCTGCTGAACACGGGGAGTGCACAGTGAGCGCGCGCAGGCAACGAGCGGAGCGAGTACGCCTCGCGGTCGCGAACGAAAGGTCGGTGCAGTGAATCTCTACCTCGCGGCGCAGGACCCGACGCTTGCCGACTTCGGCAAGGACCCGTGGTGGCTGGTCCTCGGCAAGATCCTCTTCGCGTTCGTCGTCGCCGTGGCGGCCACGCTGCTGGGCGTCTGGTTCGAGCGCCGGGTCGTGGGCCGGATGGCGGTGCGGCCCGGCCCCAACCAGGCCGGCCCGTTCGGCCTGCTCCAGACGCTCGCCGACGGCGTGAAGCTGGCCTTCAAGGAGGACATCCTCCCGCGCAAGGCCGACAAGGTCGTCTACTTCTTCGCCCCGGTGATCTCCGTGGTCTGCGCGGTCACGGCGCTGTCGGTGATCCCGTTCGGGCCGATGGTGAGCATCTTCGGGCACCGCACGCCGCTGCAGGTCACCGACGTGTCGGTGGCGGTGCTGGTGGTGCTGGCCTTCTCCTCGCTGGCCGTGTACGGCATCGTGCTCGGCGGCTGGGCCAGCGGCTCCACGTACCCGCTGCTCGGTGGTCTGCGCTCCGCGGCCCAGCTGGTGTCCTACGAGGTCACCATGGGCCTGAGCGTGGTCGCGGTCTTCATGACCGCCGGCACCATGTCGACCAGCGGGATCGTCGCCGCGCAGGGCGACGGCACCCGGCTGAGCATCGGCGGCTTCGAGCTCGCCGCGCCCGGCTGGTACGCGATCCTGCTGCTGCCCAGCTTCATCATGTTCTTCATCGCCATCGTCGGTGAGACCAACCGGGCGCCGTTCGACCTGCCCGAGGCGGAGTCGGAGCTGGTGGCCGGCTTCCAGACCGAGTACAGCTCGCTGAAGTTCGCGCTGTTCATGCTCAGCGAGTACGTCGCGATGGTGACGATGTCGGCGTTCACCGTGACCCTCTTCCTCGGCGGCTGGCACGCGCCGTGGCCGATCACGATCTGGTCGGGCGCCAACGAGGGCTGGTGGCCGATGCTGTGGTTCTTCGGCAAGGTCATCCTGCTGGTCTTCGTCTTCGTCTGGCTGCGTGGCACGCTGCCCCGGCTCCGCTACGACCAGTTCATGCGCTTCGGCTGGAAGGTGCTGCTGCCGCTGAACCTGGTCTGGATCATGGTGCTCGCCGGGCTGCGCTCGATCGAGGACTGGCAGGCCCGGGACCGGCTGCTCGTCACCGCCGTCGGCGCGGGCGTGCTGCTGCTGGTCACGCTCTTCTGGCCGAGCCGGAAGAAGGAGCTGAAGCCGTCGCCCCAGGAGGCGGCGGACAGCCGGCCGTACGGCAGCTTCCCGCTGCCGCCGATGGATCTTCAGGTTCCGCCGAGCCCGCGTACCAAGCGCGTGCTCGCCGAGCGGGAGCCGGCCAACGTCGTCGCCGGCCCGGACTCCAGGGAGGTGTGACGTGGGCGCGATCACCGGAACGTTCAAGGGCTTCGGTGTCACCTTCTCGCACATGTTCAAGAAGGTCGTCACCACCGACTACCCGTTCAAGCCGCCGGTCTCGGCGCCGCGCTACCACGGGCGGCACATCCTCAACCGGCACCCGGACGGGCTGGAGAAGTGCATCGGCTGCGAGCTGTGCGCCTGGGCCTGCCCGGCCGACGCGATCTACGTGGAGGGTGGCGACAACACCGAGGAGCAGCGCTTCTCCCCGGGTGAGCGGTACGCCAGCATCTACCAGATCAACTACGCCCGGTGCATCTTCTGCGGACTCTGCATCGAGGCCTGCCCGACCCGTTCGCTCACCATGAGCAACGAGTACGAGCTGGCCCGGGACAACCGGCAGGACCTGATCTTCACGAAGGAGCAGCTGCTCGCACCGCTGCTCGAGGGCATGGAGCAGCCGCCGCACCCGATGCGGCTGGGCGACAGCGAGAAGGACTACTACGTCGGCGCGCTGACCAACCCGGGCACCTCGGCCGGCGCCGAGCGCTCGCCGATGGGCCCCGGCCGGTACCAGGTGGAGGAGCACCCCGGCGTGACCTTCCCCGGCGCCGAGCAGGCCGAGCAGCGGTCCGCCGCGGCGGGCAAGGGAGGCAAGGCATGACCTCGGCAACGGTGCTCGCCGCTGCGGGCCAGGTGTCCGGGGGTGAGGAGGTCACCTTCTGGATCCTCGCCCCGCTGGCCCTGCTCGGGGCGGTCGGCATGGTGTGGGCCCGCAACGCGGTGCACTCCGCGCTGTGGCTCGTGCTGACCATGCTCTGTCTGGGCGTGTTCTACGTGCTCCAGGCCGGGCCGTTCATCGGCATGGTGCAGGTCATCGTCTACACCGGCGCGATCATGATGCTGTTCCTGTTCGTGCTGATGCTCGTCGGCCGGGACGCGTCGGACTCGCTCATCGAGACGCTGCGCGGCCAGCGGATCGCCGCCGTCGTCCTCGGGCTCGGCTTCGCCGGCCTGGTGGGCAGCGGCCTGTACCGCGCGCTCGACGGCGTGCGGCCGGCCGGGCTCGACGAGGCGAACGCCGAGGGCAACGTGCAGGGCATCGCCCGGCTGCTGTTCACCAAGTACGTCTTCGCCTTCGAGCTGACCTCGGCGCTGCTGATCACCGCCGCGGTGGGCGCGATGGTGCTGGCGCACGTCGAGCGGCGCAAGGCGGACCGGATGGACCAGATCGCCACCATGAAGGCGCGGTTCCGTCCCGGCAACTACCCCGGCCCGAAGCCCGGCCCGGGTGTCTACGCCACCTCCTCCTCGGTGGCCACCCCGGCCCGCCTGCCCGACGGCCGGCTGACCGAGCGCAGCATCCCGGAGATCCTGCCGGTGCGTGAGCTGACGGCCGAGGAGACCGCACTGAAGGGGACGGATCGGTGAGCGCGAGGAGTGCAGCGGAGCGGAGCCCCGCAGTCGCGAACGAAAGGCCGGCACAGTGACCCCGGACTACTACCTGATCCTCGCGGCGGTGCTGTTCACCATCGGCGCCGTCGGCGTGCTGGTCCGGCGCAACGCGATCGTGCTGTTCATGTGCATCGAGCTGATGCTCAACGCGGCCAACCTGACCCTGGTCACGTTCAGCCGGATCAACGGCGACCTGAACGGCCAGATCATGGCGTTCTTCGTGATGGTGGTCGCGGCGGCCGAGGTCGTGGTCGGTCTCGCGATCATCATGGCGATCTTCCGTACCCGGCGCTCGGCGAGCGTCGACGACGCCAACCTGCTGAAGTACTGAGGGGCTCGTGGTGGAACAGATTCTGACGATCGCCCAGTCTGAGCCAGCCGAGGCCGTCACCTTCGCCACGGCGGACGGGATGCTGGGCTCGGTCTGGCTGCTGGTGGCGATCCCGCTGGTCAGCGCGGCGATCCTGCTGCTGCTGGGCAAGCGGGCGGACCGCTGGGGCCACTGGCTAGGCGTGGGCGCCATCGGCGCCGCCTTCCTGCTCGGGCTCACCTACTTCTTCCAGCTTCGCGGCCTGGAGAACAAGCAGGTCGAGCTGAGCCTGTGGGACTTCATGGTGGTCGGCGACCTGAAGGTGGACTTCGGTCTGCTCTTCGACCCGCTGGCCGCGGTCTTCGTCCTGCTGATCACCGGGGTGGGCTTCCTGATCCACCTCTACGCCGTGGAGTACATGGCGCATGACGAGGGCCGGCGGCTGTTCTTCGCCTACTTCAACCTGTTCGTCGCCGCGATGCTGTTGCTGGTGCTCGGCAACAACTACGTGATGCTCTACTTCGGCTGGGAGGGCGTCGGTCTGGCGTCGTACCTGCTGATCTCCTTCTGGTACGGCCGGCCCAGCGCCGCCACCGCCGGCAAGAAGGCGTTCCTGATGAACCGGGTCGGCGACGCCGGCCTGGCCATCGGCATCTTCATCATGTTCGCCATGCTCGGCACCACCCAGTACGACGAGGTGTTCAACGGGGTCGGCTCGCTGACCTCGACCACGGTGCTGGTGCTCGGCCTGCTCCTGCTGCTCGGCGCGGCCGGCAAGTCCGGCCAGTTCCCGCTCCAGGCGTGGTTGCCGGACGCGATGGAGGGCCCGACCCCGGTCTCCGCGCTCATCCACGCGGCCACCATGGTCACCGCGGGCGTCTACCTGATCGCCCGCTCCAACGCGATCTTCTCGGCCAACGAGACGCTCCAGCTCGTGGTGGTCAGCGTCGGCGCGCTCACCCTGCTGATGGGCTGCATCATCGGCGCGGCCAAGGACGACATCAAGCGCGTGCTGGCCTGGTCGACGGTGAGCCAGATCGGCTACATGTTCCTCGGCGTCGGTCTCGGCGGCGGCGCGTACGCGCTCGCCATCGTGCACCTGCTGGCGCACGGCTTCTTCAAGGCCAACATGTTCCTCGGCGCCGGCTCGGTCATGCACGGCATGAACGACCAGGTCGACATCCGCCGCTTCGGCGGACTGTCGAAGTACATGAAGGTCACCTGGCTGACGTTCATGATGGGCTGGCTCGCCATCATCGGCATGTTCCCGTTCTCCGGCTACTTCTCCAAGGAGCCGATCATCGTGGCCGCGTTCGAGCGGGAGGGCTGGACGGCCTGGCTGTTCGGCCTGGCCGCGCTGCTCGGCGCCGGGCTCACCGCGTTCTACATGACGCGGCTGTTCGTGCTCACGTTCCACGGCCCGAAGCGCTGGACCGAGGACATCGAGCACCCGCACGAGTCGCCGAAGCTGATGACGATCCCGCTGATCCTGCTGGCGATCGGCTCGGTCGGCGCGGGCTTCCTGCTCGCCACCTCCGTGCCGGACTGGCTCACCGCCACCAACGGGCTCGCCGCCGAGAGCGGGGAGCACGCACCGGTGCTGGCGCACTGGCTGCTCACCGCGCTGTCGCTGCTGATCACGGTGCTGGGCGCCGGGCTGGCCTGGTTCCTGTTCCGCGGCGGCACGGCCACCGAGCCGCAGCCGGCCGGCGTGGTGGTCACCGCCGCGCGCCGGAACCTCTACACGGACGCCTTCAACGAGGCGGTCTTCGAGAAGCCGGGCATCTTCCTCACCCGGGCGCTCGTGTTCCTCGACAACCGGGGCGTCGACGGGCTGGTCAACGGCCTGGCCGCCGCCGTGGGCGGGGGCTCGGGCCGGCTCCGGCGGCTCCAGACCGGCTTCGTGCGGTCGTACGCGACCTCGATCCTGACCGGCGCGCTGCTCGTGGTCGCGGCGTTCCTGGCCGTGCAGGCGGGGTGGCTGGCGTGATCGACCTCAACGCGGCCGCCCCCGCCGGCGGGCCACGCAGTCACGACGGAGGTAAGGCCGAATAATGTCCAACTTCCCGTTCCTCTCGGTGCTGACCGTGGCGCCGCTGGTCGGCGCCCTGGTGGTGGCACTGCTGCCCCGCAGCCGCCCGGACCTGGCCAAGATGGTGGCGTTCGGCTGGTCGCTGCTGGTGCTGGTGCTCTCGGTGGTGATGTGGTTCGCCTTCTCCGCCGGTGGTGACCGGTTCCAGTTCCGCGAGTCGTACCCGTGGATCCCGAACTGGGGCGTGAACTTCACCTTCGAGGTGGACGGCATCGCGCTGGTCATGCTGATGCTGATCGCGATCCTGGTGCCGCTGGTGATCTTGGCGTCCTGGCACGACGCCGAGGCGTCGAAGCGCTCGGTGCCCGCCTACTTCGCGCTGCTGCTCGTCCTCGAATGCACGATGATCGGCGTCTTCGCCGCCGCCGACGTCTTCCTGTTCTACGTGTTCTTCGAGGTCATGCTGGTGCCGATGTACTTCCTGATCGGCAGCTACGGCGGCCACCAGCGGCAGTACGCGGCGGTCAAGTTCTTCCTCTACTCGCTGGTCGGCGGTCTGTTCATGCTGGCCGCGGTGATCGGCCTCTGGGTGGTCGGCGGGAAGACCTTCGACTGGCAGGCGCTGAGCCAGGCGGAGTTCGCCACCGATACGGCCCGCTGGCTGTTCCTCGGCTTCTTCGTCGCCTTCGCGATCAAGGCGCCGTTCTTCCCGTTCCACACCTGGCTGCCGGACGCCGGTGGCGCGGCTCCGGCCGGCGCCGCCGCGCTGCTGGTCGGCGTGCTGGACAAGGTCGGCACGTTCGGCATCCTGCGCTACTGCCTGCCGCTGTTCCCGGAGGCGTCGCGGTGGTTCGCGCCGTGGGCGCTGGCGCTCGGCGTGATCGGCATCATCTACGCCGCGCTGCTGGCGGTCGGCCAGAACGACCTGAAGCGGCTGGTGTCGTACACCTCGATCGCGCACTTCGGGTTCATCGGCGTCGGCATCTTCGCGTTCACCACCCAGGCCGGCACCGGCGCGGTGCTCTACATGCTCAACCACGGTCTGGCCACCGGCCTGCTGTTCCTGGTGGTCGGCATGCTGATCGCCCGGCGCGGCTCGGCGCTGATCAGCGACTTCGGCGGCGCGGGCAAGCTGGTGCCGGTGCTGGCCGGCGTGCTCTTCTTCGCCGGTCTGGCCTCGCTGGCGCTGCCCGGCACCGCGCCGTTCGTCTCCGAGTTCCTGGTGCTGATCGGCACGTTCACCGTCAACAAGCCGGTCGCGGTGATCGCCACGCTCGGCATCATCCTGGCGGCGGCGTACGTGCTGTGGATGGTGCAGCGCACCACGCAGGGCACGCTGAACCCGGCGCTGACCGAGGTCGAGGGCATGCGCCGGGACCTCACGCTGCGCGAGAAGGTCGTCGTCGCGCCGCTGATCGCGCTGATCGTGCTGCTCGGCTTCTACCCGAAGCCGGTCACCGATGTCATCAACCCCGCCGTCCAGGCGACCATGCAGGACGTCGGCAAGTCCGATCCCGCCCCTGAGGTCGGCAGCGTCCAGGAGGCCGCGAAGTGAGTGAACTGAGGCTGCCGTCGATCGACTACGCGGCGCTCGCTCCAATCCTGATCATGCTGGGCGCGGCCCTGGTCGGGATCCTGGTCGAGGCGTTCGTGCCGCGTCGCCTGCGCAACGCGGTGCAGCTCGGGCTCGCCCTGGTGGCGATGCTCGCGGCGATCGTGATGGTGATCCTGAACGCGGACGTCCGGCTGATCACCATCGGCGGGGCCATCGCGGTCGACGGGCCGACGCTGTTCCTCCAGGGCGCCATTCTGGTCCTGGCCGTGATGGCGCTGCTGCTCGTCGGCGAGCGCACTGTGGAGCGGGGCGGCGCGTTCGTGGCGAACGCCGCGGTCACCGCCGAGTCGGCGGAGGACCGCCGGCAGGCCGAGGGCGTCGGTGGCGCCACCGAGGTCTACCCGCTGATGTCGTTCGCGATCGCCGGCATGCTGATCTTCGTGGCGGCGAACGACCTGCTGACCATGTTCATCGCGCTGGAGGTCTTCTCGCTGCCGCTCTACCTGCTCTGCGCGCTGGCCCGCCGCCGGCGTCTGCTGAGCCAGGAGGCCGCGCTGAAGTACTTCATGCTCGGCGCGTACGCCTCGGCGTTCTTCCTGTTCGGTGTCGCCCTGATCTACGGTTTCACCTCCGGCATCCCGGGCCGTGGGGCCGGCGTCGACTTCGCCACCGTGCACGCCGCGGTCACCGAGTCCCCGTCCAGCCCGGTGCTGCTGTTCGCCGGCATGGCGCTGCTCAGCATCGGCCTGCTGTTCAAGGCCGCCGCCGCGCCGTTCCACGTCTGGACGCCGGACGTCTACCAGGGTGCTCCGACCCCGGTGACCGGCTTCATGGCCGCCTGCACCAAGGTCGCCGCGTTCGGCGCGCTGCTGCGCGTCTTCCACGTCGCGTTCGCCGGGGCCTCCTGGGACTTCACTCCGGTGCTCGGCGCGGTGGCGGTGCTGACCATGCTGGTGGGCGCGGTGCTCGCGGTCACCCAGACGGACATCAAGCGCCTGCTGGCGTACTCGTCGATCGCGAACGCCGGCTACCTGCTGGTCGGTGTGCTGGCGCCGAGCCGCGAAGGGCTCTCCGGCACGATGTTCTACCTGGCCGCGTACGGCTTCTCGGTGCTCGCCGCGTTCGCCGTGGTGACGCTGGTGCGCGACAGCAACGGGGAGGCCACCCACCTGTCCCGCTGGGCCGGGCTGGGCCGCCGCTCGCCGTTCTTCGCGGCGATCTTCACGTTCATCCTGCTGGCCTTCGCCGGTATCCCGCTCACCAGCGGTTTCACCAGCAAGTTCGCGGTCTTCGGCCCGGCCCTGGAGGCCAACCAGGCATGGCTGGTGATCGCCGGTGTGCTGACCAGCATGGTGCTGGCGTTCCCGTACCTGCGGGTCGTGGTGATGATGTGGCTCTCCGAGCCGGGCGAGGCCACGCCGACGGTGACCGTGCCGGGCGCGCTCACCTCGGCGGCGCTGGTCATCGGCGTGCTGGCCACGCTGGTGCTCGGCGTGGTCCCGGGTCCGCTGCTCGACCTGACCACCGGTGCCGCCGAATTCGTCAGATGACCGAGGTGTTCCCACCGGGGGCCGGTACGCCGTGGCGTGCCGGCCCTCGGCCCGTATCCCCCTCGACGAGCAGGTCGAACGGGTGTGGCATGGTTGAGGACGTGGCGAATCCGGCTGGCGAGCGTTCAGGTCAGTTCGGCGCGCTCGGCCTGCACCTCGCGGACCCGCGCGTCGAAGCCTCAGTGCTGGGCGTGCTCGACCGGGTCGAGGCCGAGCTGCGGGCCGGCGTCGCCAGCGCGGACCCGCTGGTGACCGAGGCGGCGCGCCATCTGGTCGAGGCCGGCGGCAAGCGGTTCCGCCCGCTGCTGGTGGCGCTGAGCGCCCAGTTCGGCGACCCGGAGGCCGCGCAGGTCGTCCCGGCCGCTGTGGTGATGGAGCTCACCCACCTGGCGACGCTCTACCACGACGACGTGATGGACGAGGCCGCCGTGCGGCGGGGCGCGCCGAGCGCCAACTCCCGCTGGACCAATTCGGTGGCCATCCTGGTCGGCGACTACCTCTTCGCCCGGGCCGCGGACATCGCCGCCGACCTGGGCACGGAGGCGGTACGCCTGCAGGCGCGCACGTTCGCGCGGCTGGTGCACGGCCAGATCGCCGAGACGGTCGGCCCGCGCGACGACGACCCGGTCGCGCACTACCTGCACGTGATCGCCGAGAAGACCGGTTCGCTGATCGCCACGTCGGCCCGCTTCGGCGGCATGTTCGGCGGCGCGTCGCCCGAGCACATCGAGGCGCTCGCCGCGTACGGCGAGATCATCGGCGTCGCGTTCCAGCTCTCCGACGACCTGCTGGACATCTCCAGCGAGTCGATCCAGTCCGGCAAGACGCCCGGCACCGACCTGCGCGAGGGCGTGCCGACCCTGCCGGTGCTCTACGCGCTGGCCTCCGACGACGCGGACGCGGCGAGCGTACGGCTGCGGGAGATCCTGGCCACCGGCCCGCTGGTGGACGACGCGCTGCACGCCGAGGCGCTCGGCCTGCTGCGAGAATCCCCGGCGCTCAAGCGCGCCCGGGAGACGGTGCGCAGCTACGCCGAGGACGCCCGTGCGCGGTTGGCCCCGCTGCCCGAGGGCCCGGCGCGCCGCGCGCTGGAATCCCTCTGCGACTACATCGCCGACCGCACCAGCTGACCACCCCCGCACCACCTCCGCCCCCAGGGTGAGGGCGGTCAGGGGAGCGTGGGGGTGGAGCGGAGCAGGCGGGCGCCCAGCAGCATCAGCACGGCGGCCAGGAGCATGGCTGCCGCCGCCGTCAGCCACATCGCCGGGTAACCGGCCGCGCCGGCCAGCGCGCCCAGGCCGAGCGGTCCCAGGCAGCCGCCCGCGTACACGCCGGTCTGGGTGATCGAGGTCGCCGCAGCCGGCGCCTGCGGGTGCAGCCGGACCACCGCGAAGTTCATCAGCCCCGGCCAGGCCCAGCCGAGCCCAAAGCCGAGCACCACGCCGGCGACCAGCGGCGCCGGGCCGGCCACCGCGAGCAGGATCAGGCCGACCGAGCCGGTCAGCAGCATCCCCGCGATCAGCCCGACGTGCCCGCCGGCGCGCCGGTCGGCGAGCCAGCCGACGCCCACCCGGGCGAACACGCACACCGCGCTGCCGAGCGTCAGGGTCAGGCCGGCCAGGCCGGGGGAGAGGCCCCGCGCCGCCGCCGAGTCGACCAGGAACGTGCCCAGCGCGTTCGCCGCGGCCGCCGCCAGCGTCGCGGCCAGCCCGATCACCACCAGGGGCCCGGTGCCGCCGTAGCGGCCTCCGGAGGCGGCCCGGGCGTGCCGGTCCCGCCCGGTCCGGGGTACGGCCGGCAGCGCGGCCAGCGCCGCCCCGGCGGCCACCACGAAGGCCCAGCGCCAGCCGGCGGTGAGCGCGACGGTGGGGACCGCCACGCCGGCCAGCAGCGTCGCGACCGGGACGGCGGCCTGCTTCACGCCGAACGAGAGCCCCTGCCGGTGGGCCGGCACGTGCTCGGCGAGCGCCGCGTTGCTGGCGAGCTGCCCGAGCGCGTTGGCGGCGGCGCTGAGCGCCAGCAGCGTCACCAGCATCGGGTACGACCGGGCCAGCCCGGCCACGGCGAGCAGGGAGGCGGCGGAGAGCAGGATGCCGGCGCGGGCGACGGTGGCGGGGCCGTACCGCTCGACAAGGGCCCCGGAGGGCACCGAGGCGAGCGCGCTCACGCCGAAGTAGACCGAGACGGCCAGGCCGAGGCCGGCCGGGCTGAACCGGAGTTCGTCACCGAGCTGCACGGCGAGACCGCCGACGAGGAACACGGGCAGAACGCACACGATCGTGGTGACGGTGGCGCCGGCGCCCGCCCGGACCGCCCGCCGGGTCGACGCGGGCGCGCCTTGCGAAACTGTTTCAGTCATTGCGAGCACACCCTACGCCCGCACGTTTTGGCTGCTCATCGTGTCCGTCGACCTACCGTCTGTGTCCGGTGATCTGGCATCCTCCATCCGAACAGGCATTTCGCACTGGGCCGGTTTTTCATATGGTGTAAGTCCCCGGCGGCGGAGGTGGTTGTGCGCGACCCCTTGGCGGAACCTTCGGACCTGATCCGCAGCGTGTCCCGCGCGCTTCGAGTGCTCGAGTCGGTCGGCCGTGCGCCGA
Organism: Micromonospora sp. LA-10; assembly: GCF_051853095.1. Taxonomy (NCBI): domain Bacteria; kingdom Bacillati; phylum Actinomycetota; class Actinomycetes; order Micromonosporales; family Micromonosporaceae; genus Micromonospora; species Micromonospora sp. LA-10. The sequence continues at coordinate 3,274,285 of NZ_CP195710.1, read as the reverse complement.
GAGGGCTCACCGTGAAGCAGATCGCCCGGCGTTGCGAGTTGACAGTCGCCACGACCTACCACCTCGTGCGCACCCTCGCGTACGAGGGCTACGTGATCCGCCGCGAGGACGGGACGTACATCGTGGGGTTGGAGGTGGCCGACCGCTACCGCGAGCTGGTCACCGCGTTCCGGGGGCCGCCCGCGGTCGGCGAGGCGCTGCGCCGCGCCGCGTCGGACACCGGCTGGAGCCACTACCTCGGCCGATTCATCGGCGGGCAGGTGGCGGTGACCGCCTCCGCGGAGGGACCGCGCTCGCCCTACCTGGAGGACCTCGTACCGGGCTTCGACGAGGGCGCCCACGCCACCGCGCTGGGCAAGAGCCTGCTCGCCACGCTCACCACCGAACAGCGCTTCCGCTACCTGCGCGAGTACGGTATGCGCCCGTTCACCACCGCCACCCTCACCACCGTCGAGGCGTTCGAGGCCGACCTGGCCGCCGGTGACCGGCGCGGCATGCAACTGGAACTCGGGCAGTTCCGGCAGGGCGTGGCGTGCGCGGCGGTGCTCGTCGCCCCGGACAAGGACATCGAGCGCCGGGTGGTGCTCGCGTGCGCGTTGCCGGCCGGCGAGATGATGACCTCCGCCCGGGTGGTCCGCGCGAAGCTGCTCACCGCCGCCCGGTCGATCGCCGACGGCATCGCCTCCGAGAACTAGGAAGGCCACCACCCGGCGGGGTGGTGGCCTTCAGCGGGCGGTCCGGCGCCGAACCGCCCCGAGGTGGGTCAGCTGCCGACCGGGCCGCCGTCGAGGCGCCAGGTGACCACCACGCCGGGCTTGGCGAAGTCGCCGTCCGGCCAGGTGGAGGCCGGGTTCTCCACCGACGCGCCGGTCACCTCGCCCGGGTGCTGCACGGCCACGAACACCGAGCGGTTGTCACCGGTGATGAACGGGCCGCAGGTCTCCGCGCCCAGCGGCACGGTGAGGAACTGCTTCAGGTGGCCCCGCTCCGGGCCCTCGACCGCGGTGGCGAACAGGCCGTCGTTGCTGCCCAGCGCGTTGCCGTCGGTCGAGATCCACAGGTTGCCGGTGGCGTCGAAGGCGACGTTGTCCGGGCAGGAGATCGGCGAGACCTTGGTCTTGTCGTACCCGGCGAAGTAGGTCGAGGCGTCGGCCGGGTCGCCGCAGACGATCGGCAGCGACCAGGAGAACGTCTCGGCGGTGTTGTCGCCGCGGTCCTCGACCAGCTCCAGGATCTGCCCGTGCCGGTTGCTGTTGCGCGGGTTCGCCTCGTCGGCCGGGGCCTTGCCCGCCTTGCCGCGGTCGCTGTTGTTCGTCAGCGCCACGTACACCTTGCCGGTGAGCAGGCTCGGCTCGACGTCCTCGGGGCGGTCCATCTTGGTCGCGTCGACCTTGTCCCCGGCCAGCCGGGTGAAGGTGAGCACGTCGGCGGCGGTCATGCCGTCGACGTACGAGCGGGTGCCGCTGACCAGCTTGATCCAGCGGCCCCGGCCGCCGAAGCCGCCGTCGGCCGGGAGCTTGCCGGAACCGTCGATCTCGGCGGCCGGGCTGTCCCCCTCGATCTTCGCGACGTAGAGCGTGCCGGACTCCAGCAGCGTCAGGTTGTGCCGCCGGGCCACCGAGGACTTCCCCGGCATGAACTTCTTGTCCGACACGAACTTGTAGAGGTAGTCGAAGCGCTCGTCGTCGCCCATGTACGCGACCACGCGGCCGTTGCGCGCCACGATGACGTTCGCGCCCTCGTGCTTGAACCGGCCCAGCGCGGTGTGCTTGCGCGGCTTGGACTGCGGGTCGAACGGGTCGATCTCGACGATCCAGCCGAACCGGTTCGCCTCGTTGGGGTGCTTGGCCAGGTCGAAGCGCTCGTCCGCCCGGTCCCACTTGCGGCTGCCGCTCGGGTAGCGCGCATCCGTCGGGATGCCGTAGCGGGTCAGCTTCGCCTTCTGCTCCTCGGCCACCGCGTCGCCGCCGACGAAGTACTGGTTGAAGTTCTCCTCGCCGGAAAGCACGGTGCCCCACGGCGTGACGCCACCGGCGCAGTTGTTGAGCGTGCCGACGACCGTGCGGCCCTTCGGGTCGGCGGCGGTACGCAGCCAGGCCGACCCGGCCGCCGGGCCGGTCAGCTCGAACTTCGTCGCGAGCGCCGTGACCCGGCGGTTGTACTCGCGCCGGCCGCGCCGCACCGGCTGCCACTGACCGGTGTTCTCCACCCGCTCCAGCTCGACCACTGACATGCCGTGCGCGGCCATCGCCACCCGCAGCTGCTCGACGGTGAGCGCGTCCTGACTGGTGAAGCCGGGGAACATCAGGTCCTCGTTGGTGTACTCGTGGTTCACCACGAGCAGCGCCCGCCGACGATCGATCGGCAGCACGCCGACGAAGTCGTTGTTGTAACCGAACTGCTTGGACTGGGCGGCGGCGGTCTGCCGGCCCAGGTTGAACGCGGGCGCACCGGGCACGACCTCGTCGCCCCAGCGGATCACCACCGAGTGGTCGTACCCGTTCGGCACGACAAGGGTGTCGAGCTTGTTCGGCGGGATCGGCTTGAACGTCAGCGCGCCGCTGCCGGGACGACCCGCGCCGGTGGCGGCCACCTCGCCCTCGCCGGGCACGGGCGGAGCGGCCGGCGCGGCGGTGGCCGCCGGGGCGCCGGCCAGCGCGCCCGCCGCGGCGCCGCCGAAGCCGAGCACCAGCGCGCCGACGGCGCCGGCCCGGACCACGCCGCGCCGGGAGATCTCGGTGTCGACCACGTCACCGAAGTACGGGTTGTCGGTCGGGTTGGGAACCGGGTGGTCGCAGGCGTTGCCGCACCGGTACAGACAGGTCATCGCGTCGCGGCTGCCGTGGCGGGTGCCGCCCAGCAGCGGGAGCAGGCGAGGCCGGTCGCTCATGAGGTGGAGCCTCCTGATCGGACGTGGGGAAAGGCGCACGGGCGAACGGCCCGCGCGCTCACCCGCCGGACGCTGCCAGGGCACCGTGAGCGGCGGTCGGCCCGGAGCTGAACCGGACGTGAACAGCTCCGTCGTGACCTGCGGCTGAACCGTTCGGTGCCACGGCACGTATGGAAGGGCGTACACATCGCCGGTTTCCCCGCCGCCGGAAGCGAGGTACCGCCATCAGCGACCACGACGCCCAACTGCTGCGCGCGCTGCACGACGAGCATGCCGACGCGCTGTACGCGCACGCCCTGCGGTTGGTCAACGGCGATCGGCCCCGGGCCGAGGACCTGGTGCAGGAGACGCTGCTGCGGGCCTGGCGGCACCCCGAATCGCTGGATCCGCGACGCGGCTCGGTACGCGCCTGGCTGTTCACCACCGCGCGGAACATGGCCATCGACGCCTGGCGGCGGCGCTCGGCCCGGGTCGGCGAGGTGTACACGGACGAACTGCCGGAGACCGCCGAAACTGTCGACGAGACGGAACGCGCGGTGGAGGCGTGGACCGTGGCCGAGGCGCTCAACCGGCTCAGCCCGACGCATCGAGAAGTGCTGGTCGAGTGCTTCTACCAGGGGCGTTCGGTGGCGGAGGCGGCCGCCCGGCTGGGCGTACCGCCCGGCACGGTGAAGTCGCGTACCCACTACGCGCTGCGCTCACTACGGTTGGCGCTGGCCGAGATGGGGGTGACCGGATGACACGCTGCGAGTTCGCGCACGACGACGGGGCGTACGTGCTGGGCGCCCTCGCCCCGGCGGACCGGGTCGCCTACGAGCGGCACCTGGCCGGCTGCGCGCAGTGCCGGGAGGCGGTGGCCGAGATCGCCGTGCTGCCCGGCCTGCTGGGCCGGCTCGACCCGGCCGGGCTGGAGCAGTTCCTGGAGATCGGGCCGGAGACGTCGCGGGTGCCCGCGCTGCTCGACGCCGCGCGGGAGCGCAAGCGCCGCGAGCGGTCCCGCTCCCGCCGCCAGTACGCGTTGACCGCGCTCGCCGCCGCCGCGCTAGCGGTGGTGGCCGGTGTCGGGGTGGCGCTGGTGCAGCCGCCGGCCGAGCCGTCCACGCCGCAGGTGGCGTTGACCTCCATGCGGCCGGTGGCCGGGACGGTGCCGGTGCACGCCGAGGTGGGGCTGACCGAGACGCCGTGGGGCACCGAGGTCACCATGCACTGCGGCTACGACAGGCGGGCCGGGCACCGGGAGGCGTACACGTTCCGGCTGGTCGCGCACGGCCCGGACGGCGCGACGGAGCAGATCGGCTCATGGCTCGCCGCCCCCGGCGACGACCTGCGGTTCTCCGGGGTAACCCGGTTCACCAAGGGTGAGCTGGTCCGCCTGGAACTCCTCCGAGGCAACAACGCCCCCGTCCTGGCCTACGACTTCCGCTGACCCCCCTCCGCCCTCCCCGGGCTCTCCCCGTTGATCTTGCAGTTGCGGCCCTCGGCGCGGGCGGTTCGCCCCTTTCGCCGGGGCGGTAAGTGCAAGATCAGCGGGACGGGGTGGGGGTTGGGGTGGGGGTGGTGCGGGCGGCGGAACGGGTGCGGTGGGAGTGGCGCAGGGCGTCCACGGTGAAGACCATCAGGGCCAGCCAGACCAGCGCGAAGCCGGCCAGCCGGACCGGGGGCATCGGCTCGTGGAAGATCAGCACGCCGCAGCCGAGCTGGAGGATCGGGGCGAGGTACTGCAACATGCCGACAGTGGACAGCGGCAGCCGGTTCGCCGCCCCGGCGAAGAGCAGCAGCGGGATCGCGGTGGCGGCGCCGGCGAGCACCAGCAGCGCGGTGTGCCCGGCCGACACGTGCCCGAACGTCGAGTCACCGCGCGCCGACAGCCACCCCAGGTACGCCAGGGCGGGCAGCGCCAGCACCGCCGACTCGACGAACAGCCCCTCCGTGGCGGGCAGGGCGAGGCTCTTCTTGACCAGGCCGTACCCGGCGAAGCTGAACGCCAGGGTGAGCGCCAGCCAGGGCAGCCGGCCGTAGTCCACGGTGAGCACCGCCACCGCGAACGCGCCGACGCCGAGCGCCGCCCACTGCGCCGGGCGCAGCCGCTCCCGCAGCAGGAACACGCCGAACAGCACCGACACCAGCGGGTTGATGAAGTAGCCGAGCGCCGTCTCCACCACCCGGTCGGAGTTCACGCCGTAGATGTACGTGCCCCAGTTGACGGCGATCAGCGCGGCGGCGATCCCGATGCCGGCGAGCGCCCGCGGCCGCCGGGCGAGCTTGCGCAGGAAACCGGCGTGCCGCGTCGCGGCCAGCAGCAGCGCCACGAACGCCACCGACCAGAGGATCCGGTGCGCGAGGATCTCCACCGGCCCGGCCGGGCGGAGCAGCTTGAGGTAGATCGGGAAGAAACCCCAGATCAGGTACGCGCCGACGCCGTACAGGTAGCCGAGCCGGAGCTGGTTCACCGCTCCACCGTAAGTGGTGGATCTGTCCGCTGCTCCTTATCGGTGACCGGCGTCACCCGCTGATCCAGCTCCATCCACCGATCCGGCGCGACCGGGCGGAAGCCGAGCTTCGCGTAGACCCCGTGCGCGTCGAGCGTCGCCAGCAGGATCCGGCGTACGCCCAGCTCCGCCAAGTGGTCGCGGACCGCGCCGGCCAGCCAGGTGCCCAGGCCGCGACCCCGCTCGGCCGGGTCCACGTAGACGTCGCAGAGCCAGGCGAACGTGGCCCGGTCGGTGACCACCCGGGCCACAGCGACCTGCCGCCCGTCATCGGGCCGGTAGGCGCCGAAGCCGATCGAGCCGGCGAACGAGCGCGCCACCGTCTCCCGCTCCCGCCCTCGCGCCCAGTACGCGTCACCGGCGAGCCAGGCGTGCACCCGGTCCAGGTCGATCCGGTCCGGGTCGGTGCTGATCTGGTAGCCGTCCGCGCGGGTCAGAGTGAACACCCGCCGACGCTAGCGCCGTCACCCGGGCAGCTCGCCAGCCAATTCCCTCCTGCTGGCCTGGTGGCCCCGGCCGGTCGCGTCGCGGCCGGCCGGGACCGGTGGCGTCAGTCGCGGTCGAGGACGGCGCCGAGGATCCAGGTGACGATGCCGACGAACAGCGCGCCCAGCACCGCCTCCGGCCAGAACCCGTCCACGTGGAAGGGCAGCCCGGCCTCACCGGCGATCCAGCTGGTGAGCAGGAAGAGCAGGCCGTTCACGACGATCGCGATCAGGCCGAGGGTCAGCAGGTAGAAGCCGCAACCCACGGTCTTGATGATCGGCTGGAGCACCGCGTTGACCACACCGAAGATCACCGCGACGAGCACCAGCGTGATCACGGTCTCGGCGGCCGACCCGGAGTCCAGCGAGATGCCCGGGATGAGCAGCGTGGCGAGCCAGAACGCCACTGCCGTCGAGCCCACACGAATAAGAAGACCCTTCAGGAAATCCATGGCCGGGATCGTGCCACGGACGTACCACCAGGGAAAGCAGCATGGCGTGCCCGGTCGGCGCGCGGCGCCTCAGCGTCGCGCCGGGCGACCGACCAGTTGCGACTCGACAGGCGTCGGTGAGAGCAGCGCCCACCGCAGGGCCCGCCGGTTGACCACCGCCACCATGTCGTCGCGGATGCGGGTCAGCCAGTCGGCGGAGCCGCCGAGCCCGAGCGCCGCCCCGGCCAGCGCCGCCTCGTCCGGGTCGAGCGGTTGGAGGATCGCCAGGTCGGCGCGGGCCAGCGCCGTCGTGTCGGCCGCGGTCAGCTCGTCGCGGACCACGAGCACGGACTGCCAGGCCGCGTCCGGGCCGGCCTCCGGCGGCACCGGGCCGACGTCGACCACGACCAGCAGCGGGCACAGCGGTGAGGCGGGCGCGCCGCCGGGCGGACGCCCCGGCGGGAGCAGCGGTACGCCGCCACCGAGCGTCCCGACGGCGCGGACGAACGGTTCCCAGGCCCGGGGACGGCCGGTCTGCACCGCCACCCGGGCGCCCAGCGCCAACGCCCGCAGCACGAGCAGTTGAGCGGCCGGCACACCGCCGATCAACAGCACCCGTGTCGTGGCCGGCCGGAACAGGCGCACGGTGAGCGCGGCGCCGTGGCGGTTGGCGCCCACCATCAAGCCGGCGGTGGCCGGCGGCAGCTCCAGCGCCGGCGGTGGCGACCCGGACCCACCTGTCACCCCCAGCGGCAGCGTGGCGGCCAGCCCGGCCAGGTGCTCCCCGTCGAGCCGGCGCAGCTCCCCGCCGACGTCACCGGCGACCCGCCGCAGCGTCCGATCCGCCGCCGACAACTCGTCCGCGCTGCCCGCGGCGACCCGCACCGCCAGCTCGGCCGGGACCGGACCCGCACCGGTACGGGGGCCGACCGTCAGCGCGACGGTGGTGGCGGTGGCCGGCACCGCGAGCAGCCGGGTGACCAGACCCCGGGCGGCCTCGCCGCGCGGATCCGGCCATCGGCGCAGTCGCCAGGTGGCCTGTGCCAGCCCGCCCACCGCGAGCAGCGGCCACGTCTCCCGGACCGGGGCGCCGGGCTCGTGATGGGCCAGCTCGGCGATCACCCGCAGCGCCGCGTCCCCGCCGAGCGGCCGGGCGGTGAGCGGCCCGAGCCGGCGGACGATCCGCCGCAGCGTGCCGGAGAGCGCCCGCAGCAACTCCTCGTCCGGCCAGCCGTCCGCGCGCAACACCTGGACGGCCAGGACCGCCCGCGCCCGCCCCGCCACCCGGCCGTCGGTGAGCTGCCGGTACGACGTCCCGGCGGGACCGGCCGCGACGGCCGGCACGGGCGCGGGGGAGGACGAGAAGACGAGCTGCAACCGGATCGCGGGGGCGTCCGGGCTGCTCGGCGGGAGCAGGTCGAACGGCGCGGGCAGCCGGCGCGCGTGGTCACCGAGCAGGTCGTCCGGGTCGCCGAGTTCCAGCAGCGCGGTCAGGCCGGCGGCGTCGTGCAGCACGGCGGCCGGACCGCCGGCCAGCTCGGTTGAGCCGGCCACCGAGCCCGGCCGGACCAGCTCCAGCAGCGCCGCCGGATCGGCGGCCGCCGGCAGGGCGCGGCGCCGGCTCAGGTACGCGACGGCGGTGAGGAGCCATTCGTGCAGCCAGCGGCCCCGTACCCGGATCCACGCGGCCGGCAGCACCAGCGCGGCCGTGAGCAGCGCGACGGCGGTCGCCACGACACCCCGCCCGGCGGCGGCCACCAGCACGGCCGCCGCGATCTGTGTCGCCACCACCTGACCGGCCCGCTGCCGCGTGCTCGGCCGACGTGTCCACAGTGGGGCGGGCGCGGCCGGCCGGGTCGTTGTCGTCGCGGTCACCGCACCTCCTCGCCGGGGCCTCGCTGTGACGTCGCCGTGGCACATCGTAATGGGCAGGTTGTCCACAGGGGAGCCCGAAGGGGTAGCAGAACCGGAATGAGACGGCTACCGTCAGCGACGAAATCGTCGAGTCGCGTGTTCGCCGCCGCCTGGTCTTCCCCTCCACCGGCCCCGGACGCCCCCGACGAGTCCACGGTGGTCACTGTGGTGACCAGCCACGACCGAGGAGACGAGGTGACGTCCGGGATGTCCCAGACCCAGGCAGAAGCCGCGGTGATGCAGCAGACCGCCGCGAAGTTCGAGCAGGTCGACCAGTCGCTGCAGACCATGCTCAGCGGCCTGATGGCCGAGCTGGAGGTGTTGCAGCAGGCCTGGCGGGGCGCCGGTGGGCGCTCGTTCGCGCAGGTCAAGCAGCAGTGGGCGCAGGACCAGGCGGCCCTTGCGCGGGCGCTGCGAGAGACCGCCACCGCGATCCGCACCGCCGGCCGGCAGTACGACGTGTCCGACACCGAGGCCGCCGGCCGGGTGGCGGGCACCAACCGCGGCATCCAGCTGCCCCTCTGACAACCGGAAGGATCGAACTCATGGAGCACGGTGTGCTGGTCGTCAACTTCGCCGCCCTGCAACAGGCCGGCGCGGACATCCAACGGGCGCTGTCCACCCTGGAGAGCCAGCTCGGCCAGCTGGAACGCGACGCGGCCCCGCTGGTGGCGAGCTGGAACGGCTCCGCCCGTGAGGCGTACGAGGTGCGGCAGTCACGGTGGCGGGCCGCCTCACAGGACCTGCAGGCGATGCTGCGCGACATCAAGCTCGCGGTGGAGGATTCCGCGGCCGACTACCTCGACACCGAGAAGCGCAACGCCAACCTGTTCCAGTGAAGCGAGCCGCGCGGCCCGGGTCTCCCTGATCCGGGCCGCACGGCGTTTCAGGCCGGGTCGGCCGCGCGCCAGCGTCGCCGTGCTCCGCGCGGCAGCACCAGAGCGAGCGCCGCCACGAGCGCCACCGCCCCGCCCACGACGGCGGCGGTCAGCAGCGCCCGGTCCCGGGCCGTCTCGCGGCGACCGTCGCGGGCCAGCGCGGCCGGGTCCGGCAGATCGGCGGGCAGCGCGGCGCCCGGCCGGGGACGGGAGTCCACGGCGCCCGCCGACTCGGTCACCGCCCGGTACGGGTTGAGCACCCCCGCGCCGTAGCCGGCATCGCGCCCCGGTGCCGGATCGGCGGCGGCCACGATCCGGGCGGCCACCTCCTCCGCGCTCAGCCGCGGCCGGTACTGGCGCAGCAACGCCGCGGTGCCGGCCACGAACGGGGTGGCGTAGCTGGTGCCCTCCGCCCGGTGATGTCCCTGCCGGGGCGCCGCCATCAGCACCTCACTGCCCGGGGCGACCACGTCGACGTACGGGCCGGTCTGGGAGAACGCCGACCGGGCGCCGTCCGGGCCGATCGCGCCCACCCCCAGCACACCGTCGTACGCCGCCGGATAGGGCCGGGGATCGCCGTTGTCGTGCAGGTTCCCGGCGGCGGCGACCACCACCACGTCCCGTCGTAGCGCGTAGGCGACGGCGGCGCGTACGTCGGGGTCGTCCGCGTACAGCACGACCGAGAGGTTGAGCACGTCGGCGTCGTGGTCCACCGCCCACCGGATCGCCCGGGCGAAACCGGCCGCGTCGACGGTACGCCCCGACTCCCGTCCCTCGACCACCTGCTGCTCGCTCACCCGTACCGGCAGGATGCGCGCGTCCGGCGCGAGGCCGCGGAACGCGACGCCGGGCTGCGGGGCGGCGGCGACGATGCTCGCCACGCCGGTGCCGTGCCCGGCGCAGTCCCGGGTGCCGTCCCCGCCCCGGTCGAGGAAGTCGGCGCCGGACAGGACACGCCCCGCGAGTTGCGGATGGGACCGGTCCACACCGGAGTCGACCACCGCGACCACGACTCCGGCGCCGGTGGCGAGCGGGGTGAGCCGGTCCGGGGCGTACCGTTGCTGCGGCCACGGCTGCTGCGCCACCGGCCGCGCCGGGGTGAGCGGCGAGGCGCAGCCGGCCGGTGCGCGAGCCGCCGCCGGGGCGACCGGAGAACCGACGAGGAGGAGCGTCGCCAGGGCGGCCACTGCGGGGTACGCGACAGGCCGAGACATCGACGACCTCCGTAACGTGTCGGCTCCGGGACGGGATGTTATCGCCTCGCGGACGTCGGGGCCGACCGTCGATGGCCAGAAGTCCTGATCTTGCTGCCACCTTGTAGGTTGTAGGCGATACCTGTGGCCTGTTCGCGGAAGGAGAGGTGGCCGTGACCGGATGGGAGCCGGCCACCGAGGCCGAGGTGGCGATGCGGGACGCGTTACGCGCCCAGGACCAGCAGCAGTACTTCCGTGTGCTGACGCGCGTCGATCTGTTCCTGCCGGTCGCGGGCAGCTCGGCCGGCGGATGGGGCACCTGGACCTCCGGCGGCCGCACGCACGTGCTCGCCTTCACCTCCGCCGCCGCGCTGCGGGCCAGCCTGGGAGAGAACGCCGGCACGGCCCGCCGTGTCCCCTACCCGGAGCTGGCGGCCGGCTGGCCCAACCCGGAGTGGTGGCTGGCGGTCAATCCCGGGCTGCCGATCGAGGGTTACCTGCCCGCCTGGTACGTCGCTCAGCTCTCCCGGGGCGACATCCGCCTGCCCGGCCGGACCATGGGCGCCCGGGCACGGCTGGACCGGGTGGAGAGCGCGGCCCGGAGCGCTCGCAACGGCGTACCCGAGTCCGCGCCCCACCCCTCGGCGGTGCCCGTCCCGCCGGCCGCCGTGGCGCCCCCTGTGGTTCCGCCGGCCGCGGTTCCCCCACCTGCCGTTCCGCCGCCCGCGGTGCCGCCCGCAGCCGTCCCACTGGCCGCGGTGCCGCCACCCGCGGTGCCGCCACCCGCGGTGCCGCCACCCGCGGTGCCGCCCCCCGCAGTGCCGGCTTCGCCGGTGCCGGGCGGCCGGGGCGAACGGCGGACGGAGCACGACGAGCCGCCCACGGCCCCGATACGCGGCGCTTCGGTCCTGGGACGGCGGCTGCCGACCATGCCGCCCCGCCGCCGGGAGCCGGACCGGGACGGCCCGGGCCGCGCCGACGCCGGCGACGAGCCGGGCACTGACGCCCTGGACGGCTGGCTCACCGATCTGCGCCGCCGCCCCGACGAGCCGGACCCCTTCGCCGCCCCGCCGGCGCCGACCGACGAGCCGCCGGCGGCCACCACCCCACCGCCACCGTCCCGTTCCTTCTTCGAGCCCGCCTCCGGCCGCTCGACCCGCCGCTCGTCGCCGCTGGACGCGCCGCGGCGGGCCGCCGACCGGGCCACCCCGCCGACCCGGTTCGCCGGCGGCCAGCCGTTTCCGCGTCGCCGTCCGCTGAACGAGCCGGTACGGGAGGAGCCCACCCAGGCGTTCGCGACGCGGGCGGACGAGCCGCCTCCGGTTCCCCGGACCGACGAGGCGACCCAGGCGTTCCGGCCGACCCGCCCACCCGAGGAGGCCATCGAGACGCTGCCCCGGCGGCACTCCGGCCCCGCCACCCCCGCGACTGACGCCTGGGCCGACCCGATCGGCCCCGACCGGGAGGCCCCGCCCTGGAACGCGGCCGAGGACCCGACGGAGGCGCTGTCGTCGTCGGTCGCGGAGCCGGTGTCGAGCCCGCCCGCGCCGCGCCGGGACTTCACCCCGATCGTCATCGAGGGCACAGTCATCGAGGCCCGCGACCTGACCGAGCCCGAGCAGCCCTGGTCCTCGCAGTACGCCGACCCGGTGCCTTCCGCGCCCGCCGACCACGCGGCGGCGCCCTGGGCCGGCGCCGCCGACCCGACCGCGCCGCTCCCGGCCGACCAGCTCCCGGCCGACCCGCTGGTCACGACCGGCGACGAGACGACGAACCTCACCGAGGCCGCCTACACCGTTCCACCAGCCGAAACGGCGTCGTTCGACCGGACCGGACGGCTCGACGAGTCGACGGTGTCGTTCGCCTCGACGTCCGAACCCACCGCGTCGTTGCTCGACTCGCCGACGGAGCCGCCGTTCGACCGGACGTCGGAGGACCCCACCACGTCCCTGTTCGGTACGTCGGCATCGTCGGCCGAGCCGACCCAGTCCTTGTTCGCACCGTCGGCGTCTTCGGCCGAGCCGACCCAGTCCCTGTTCGGGACGGCATCATCGTCGGCTGAGCCGACGCAGTCCCTGTTCGAGCCGTCGGCGTCGTCGACCGAGCCGTCCGAGTCGTTGTTCGGGCACCCGGCGTCGTCGGCCGAACCCACAATGTCCCTGTTCGAGGCACACACCCCGTCCGCCGAGCCGACCACGTCGCTGTACGAGCCGACGTCGGCCGAGCCGACCACGTCGCTGCACGAGCCGACGCCCGACGAGCCGACGACCTCGCTGTACGAGCCGTCGCCGGCCGAGCCGACGGCTCCGCTGTTCGCGCCGGCTCCGGCCGAGGAACAGGCCACCGTGTCGCTCTTCCAGCCGGCCACCGACGCCGAACCGGCCATGCAGCCGGCCGTGCACGCCGAGCCGACCACCCACGTCGAACCGGCCGCCGAGCCCGGACCGGCCACCTTCGACAACTCCGCCACCACGTCGCTGTTCGCCCCGGGTGAGCCGACCATCGCGCTCTCCACCCCGGACGAGGCGCCGGACGAGGCACCGAAGCTGGCAGAGCCGCCTGCGCCCGTAGCGGAGCCGGCACCGGTCGGCGGCGACGCGGCGAGCGCCGCCGCCGACTTCGTTCCGGCGAACGAGGTGGAGGAGGAGTTGCTCGCGGCCACGGGCAGCGGGAGCACCGACGGCTTCCTCACCACTCTGCTGCTGGCCCGGGTACTGCTGCCGGCCGCGCCCGAGTCGGCAGCCGGCAGCCGTCCGGGTGATCCGGGGTTCGTCTGGCACACCGAGCTGGTTGACGGCGAGACGTCCGTCTCGGTCTACACCTCCCCGGAACGCCTCGCCGAGCACGCCGGAGACCGGGTCGAGACGGTACGGGTCAAGTTCGTCCAGCTCATTCGCAAGTGGCCGGACGTGTCCTGGTCGTTCCGGGTGAACCCGGACAGCCCGGTCCGTGCGACGTACCCGGGGGAGCAGGTTCTCGCGCTCGCCAACTGGGCGGCCGAGGTGGGCCTCGGCGACGACCCGGAGCCGGCCGCCGCGCCGCAGCCGGCGGAAGGACAGCGCCCGGAAGCGCCGACCATCGCCGCGAACCGGCCGGTGACCATGCAGAAGGCGATCGCGGCGAGCCAGCTCGCCTACTACCTGGAGCGTGGCTACGACCGGGTCTCCGGTTTCGTACACCGGGCCGGGGAGTTGGCGCACCTGAACAGCCCGGCGGCGCTGCACCGCGCGCTCGGTCTCGGCCACCCGGGATCCCCGTTCTCGCCGGACGACGAGGAGATCTACCTGCTGCGGTGGCCGGCCTACCGGCCGAGCCTCTACCGGATCCCCTACGGCGGGCCGAACGAGTCCGCGATGCGGGCGATGGAGGGCTGGGTGATCGAGCGGCCGCCGTTCCGCGGCAACGGCTTCGCCCCCGGGGAGAGCAGCGACGTGATCGCCGAGTTCAAGGTGGACAGCGCGCGCCTGCCGCACGGCGCCGAGCTGTGGCGGCTCGGCGCGGACGGCGACACGCGGCTGGTCGCGGTCCTGGACACCGACGCGCTGGTCTGGCGGAAGGCGGACGAGGCGTGACCCGCGACGGCTACGTGGCCCGCTGGCGGGGGCGCGAGTACCAGGCCAGCCCCGCGGGGGACGAGGTCCGCCTCTACCAGCCCGGCCCGGACGAGGGTTTCACCGAGGTACGCCCCGGCCGGTACGTCCGGGTGGTGCCGGCGGCCGAGGTCGACGATCTGGCGTACGTGCGGACCACCTGCACCTGGCAGGGGCAGCCGTTCATCGTGCTGGCCGAGCACGAGGGCTGGCTGCGGCTGGAGTACACGGGTGGGCGCTGGCCGGTGGCCGAGGCGATGGGGCTGGAGGCGTTCGACTTCGGCGTCTACCAGGGCTGGGCGCCCGCGGCCGAGGTGGCCGATCTGGGCGAGCAGCGGGTCTGAGTCAGGACTTCGCCCAGCGCAGGATCTCGCCGAGCACCAGGTCGCGGGCCTCCACGTGCGGGAAGTGCCCCACGTCGTCGAGCAGCCGCCACTCGTACGGCGCGCTGACGTAGCGGCCGGAGCCCTGTGCGGTACGGGGCAGGGAGGCACGGTCCAGCGCGCCGTGCAGTTGCAGGGTCGGCGTGACGAGCGGCTTCTGCATCAGCTTCACGAAGCGGTAGCCGTGCAGCCGCAGCACCGAGCGGAACGCCCAGCGGTAGCCCTCCATCGCGCAGAACGCGGCCTGCGGGATCTGCATCGCGACGCGGCAGCAGTGGGCGTAGTCGGCGAAGTCGGGGCTGTCCGCCCAGCGCGGGCCGCCCCAGCGGCGCAGGATCTCCTCCACCTCGACGGCGTCGTCCCGGGTCAGGACGTGCTCGTAGCGGGGGAGCTGGAACTTCAGCGTCGCGGTGGCCGAGGCGAACTGGCCGCGCGGGTCGGCGAAGATGGCGGCCCGCAGCCGCAGCGGGTGTGGCGCCCCGAGCACCACGAGTCGCCGGACCAGGGTCGGGTGGAAGGAGGCGGCGGTCCAGCCGATGAGCCCGCCCGCGCCGGTGCCGACCACCGTGGCGGACCGTTCGCCGAGCGCGCGGATCAGGCCGGCGACGTCGGCGGCGAGCGTGTAGCCGTCGTACCCCCGGGGTGGCTTGTCGCTCGCGCCGTAGCCGCGCAGGTCGACGGCGACCGCCCGGAAGCCCGCGTCCGCGACCGCCGGCAGCATCTCGTGCCAGGCGTACCAGTACTCGGGGAAGCCGTGGAGGAAGAGCACCATCGGGCCCGCGCCCGCCTCGACGACGTGGAACCGGCTGCCGTTGGCGCCGACGAACCGGTGCGTCCACGGCCCTTCGGGCAGGACGCAGGACTCGTCGACGGGTCCGCCGCGCTGGTCGGTCATGGGGCACAGCCTAGGGCCGCCGGTCGCGCATCGGGCTTGCAGGTGACCAGGATCAGGGATTTCTCCGGGAGGCGACCCCTAGAGCCCGGCAACCGCTTGTGACGTCAGGATTCGACGACGCGCATCGGGATTCCGGGCCCGCAGTCCACCGAGCGGTCCCGCGCGGTCAGGCGCAGCGAGACGAAGTCGCCCTTGCGCAGTTCCCCGGTGTTCGGGCCGTACACGGCGTACTCCGTGCCGTTCTCGTCCATCAGGCCGTAGCAGGGGCCGGAGCCGCCCCGGATGATCCAGCCGGCGACGACGCCGGCCGGCCGGTTGTCGGTCGGCTTCTTCGGCGGGCCGGCGGGACGCCGCAGCGTCGGCAGTTCGGTGGCGGACAGCGGCGTGGGCCGGTCGGCGGGCGCGGCCGCGCCGCTCGCGGCTGGCGCGTCGGCTCGGGCCCGGGACGGGGGCGGCGTGGCCGGGCCGGCGGTGGGCGGCGTGGCCGGGGTGGGCGGCTGTCGGTCGTCGGACACGGGTCCTCCGTTTCCGGCGCAGCCCGCGACGGCGAGCAGCGCCGTCGCGAGAGCGGCCGGCAGGGCGGTGCGGGGCGGCATCCGGGTACGACGCGGGCACGAGCCGGCGGGTTCCCCGGAAAGGGCGATGCCCGGGCGGGGAGCCCGCCCGGGCATCGCGTGGCGCGTCGATCCGTGGATCAGGAGAAGCGGACCTTCATCGAGGTGCCGTTCTGCTCCAGAACCTTGATCTTGGTGCCGGTGGCCGGGAGCTTGACGCCGTGGTTCGGCAGCTCCGGGAACCAGTACTGCTTGGTGTCGTCGAACAGCGGCTGCGCCGCCTGGCCGCGGATGTACTGCGGCTGGCTGTTGAGGTGCAGCGTGAACGAGTCGGCCTTCTTCAGGCTGAACGGCGCGTCGTAGACCTGGACGCGGGCCCGCCAGGGCTGCCCGGTCAGGTTGTAGATCGGCCGCGGGTGCGCGTCGATGATCATGTTCCGACCCTCACCCGGGTGCGCGAACGTGTCGTTGTCCGCGAACCGGAGGTTCCAGTAGGAGATCAGCAGACCCTCCTGGTACGCGTAGTGGTCCACGTAGTCCGGGCGGGTGTTCGAGTAGCCGAAGAAGTACGGGCCGGTCTTGAGGTACTTGTCGTACGAGACGTACGACCGGTTGCCGGCGATGTAGTAGTTGTCGAACTTCCGGGTGTAGGTCTCCTCGACGATGCTGAAGCCGCTGAGGGTCCAGCCGTTCGCGCCGGCCTCTGCGCCGTCGGAGAGCACCGTCTGACCGTCGGCGGTCACGGTGATCGCGTCACCGTAGAAGCCGCCCTCGGAGACGCCACCGTCCGTCTGGTAGCGGAGCCGGAACTGCACGACCTTGCCGGCGACCGCGTCCATCGGGATGTTGACGTCGACCCACTGGTTGTTGCTGGAGCCGTCCAGGGCGTAGCGCCCGGGGGAGATCTCCTTCAGCGGGGTGCCGTTGGCCGTACCGGGCAGCGAGGCCCAGGTCTGGCCACCGTCGGTGGACGCTTCGAAGAACAGGTAGTCGTAGTCCGCCTCGATGCTGTAGCGACCCTTCATCGACAGCGCGGCGCTGGTCTTCCCGGTGAGGTCGACAGTGCGCGTCATCGCGTTGTTCAGGTCGTCGTCGTTGCCCGAGAAGAACTGCTTCGTACCCTCGAACGGCTTGCCGTTCTGGAACGTGTACTCCCGCTGCGGCAGCACCACCACGGCGCCCTGGGCCTTGTTGGAGTTGTACTCCTGCGGCCCGAGTTCCAGGGTGCGCTTCTGGCCGGCCACGATGACCTCGTAGTCGAGCCAGCCGAGCTGGAGCTTGTTCCAGGCGCCGAGGTCGCCACCGCGCTCGCCGATGCCGCCGTCGTTCTTGGCGCCGAGCCGGCTCTGGGCCATCAGGGTCCAGTGCTCGTTGTTGTTGTCCCCACCACTGACCACGTTGTAGTCGTCCGGCAGACCGAGGTCGTGGCCGTACTCGTGGTAGAAGACGCTCCGGCCACCGTTCTCCGGCTGGATCGTGTAGTCACCGATCCAGACGCCGGTGTTGCCGATCTGGGTGCCGCCGGCCGGGAAGTTCTCCGGGCCGGTGTTGCCCTGGTCGCTGGCGAAGGCGTACCACCGGTGGCTCCAGATGGCGTCCTCACCCTGGTACGGGTCACCGTCGGCCTCGTCGCCGCCGGCGTGGACGATCTGGAAGTGGTCGATGTAGCCGTCCGGCTCGTTGAAGTCGCCGTCGCCGTCGAAGTCGTACCGGTCCCACTCGTCCATCGCCTTGACGTCCGCGGCGATCTCCGCGTCGGAGCGGCCCTGCGCCTTCTGGTCGGCGACCCACTGGTTGGCGGCGTCGCGGACCAGCGCCCAGGTGTTGGTGCAGACGTTCGAGGCGCACGGGTAGCCGCCGGAGCGGCCGTAGCGAGCCTCGTTGTACCGCACCTTCACCCAGTTGGTGACCTCGCCGTCGACGCTGTACCGACCCGAGGACTGGGCCTCGTAGTACTGCTTCAGCGACTCGTCACCCGGGTTGGTGCCGAAGTACAGCTGGCGGTAGTGGTCGGCGTTGTAGTCGGCCTGCCACACGGTGGAGTTGTCCACCGCCCGGTTGGGCTGCGGGATCTGGTTGCGGAGCGGACCGTCGAACCGGGTCGGGCCCGGGGTGTCCGGGTCGGTGTCCTGGTCCGGGTAGTTCGGGTGCCGCTCGTCGCCGAACTCCGCGAGGATGACGAAGATCTTGTCGGTCCGCTCGCGGGAGAGTTCGACGTACTGATCCTTGACCGGACCCTTGCCGGCCTTGGTGCTCTTGGCTGCCTTGCCCGCCGCGGGACCGGCGACAGCCTGCTCGCCGACCTTGACGACCTTGCTGCCGTTGATCTTCTGGGCCTTCGCCCTGCCGGACAGGACCTCGCTGAGGCCCTCCTGGCGCAGCGCGCGCCGCTTCTCCTCCAGCGGGTTGGGCAGGTCGTGCTCAGCCTGCGCAGGCTCGGCCACCGACGGAGCGGCGGCCGGCAGCTTCGGCGTCGGCGCGGCGCTGGCGGACGTGCCTGCCATCAGCCCCGTCGCGGTCAGCGAAAGCCCGAGCAGACCCACTGCGACTTTGCGCACGTGGTACCTCCGGTGTGAGGGAACCGGCCCAACTGGGGGTACGGGCCGGTGGAACGTCCCACTAGTGGGACCAAGGGTGAACATAGACACTGCTGCGACTGGTGGGAAGATGCGTGCGTCGATTTGTTGCAACTTTTTGTTGAGAACGCTTTTCACCGTCATACACCTGCTCGCCACCAAGCCGTTGACCAGCGACGATGTGCGGAGCCGCGACGGCAGTGACATGCATGGATTAATTGGTTACGCGGAAGGGCCGGGAGCACTCGCGCTCCCGGCCCTTCCCCCATCGAGCTAGATCAGATCATTTTTCGGTCATTCCGGTTCCGCTTTGACCGCGCCCGTTCAGGGACGCGGCGGGACCACGTACACCTGGGCGTACGAGTTGTCCTTGGCGGCCCGCTTGATGATGATCGAGACGCCGTACTGGACGCCCGCGTCACCCGGGTTGCCGGTGCCGAGCACGATCGCCCCGCCACCCAGCGTCGAACCGTAGTAGTCGGTCGCCGGGCTGCCGTCCGGGTTCACCACCCGGGTCGTGTACTGCTGGTTGCCCCGGGACGGGATGACCACCGAGGCGTCGTTGTCCCGCGCGTACGCGGCGCCGTCACGGATCTCGATGCCCGGGTACCAGCCCTTGGCGTCGGTGAAGCCCTTCACCGGCGCCTGCGGGCCGAACTTCGTGCAGTACTCGCTGTACGGCTCGTCCGCCGCCTCCAGGCACTCCTTGAAGGGGTACGTGGGCCGAAGGCCGAACGCGGCGTTGGAGGACTGCGGCCGGCTGGGCAGGTTCTTCAGCACCGACGGGTCCTTCTCGGCCGCGACGCCCTTGCGGCGCAGCGGGTCGTTGTGCGAGTCGACGATCAGCAGACCGCCCTTGGCGCCGTAGCTGGGCAGCGCGGTCATCTGCGCGGTGACGTGGTTGACGTCGCCGAGCTGGGTGTCCCGGTACCAGACCAGCATGCCCGGCGCGTTGTACGCGATCCGGTCGACCTTCCAGGCCTCGTGCGAGTAGACGGTGTCGTAGGTGTACTTCAGACCGTTGTCGAAGCCGTCGAAGTTGCGCCACTCGGCCAGGTAGTAGTGCGACTTCACCTGCGTGCCCGAGTCGATGTACCAACCCGCGCCGCTGGTGTCGGTGAAGGTGCCGCCGGTCTGGGTCCAGCCCGCCGCGCCGCTCTCGACGTCGTCGCTCCAGGTGGTCGCGCCGCCGCCGGTCACCGAGAAGTCGTCGGCGAACCAGCCGCGCTCGACGAACGCCTCGTCGGTGGCGTACCGCAGCCGCACCTGCACGGTCTGCCCGGCGAACGACGACAGGTCGACGTAGTCGTGCCGCCAGCCGCCCGTGCTGCCGGTCAGGCCGTACTTCTTGTTGCCGAAGTCGACCATCCGGCCGTTCGGGTCGGCGTAGCCGTCGTTCGTGGAGACCAGCGCGCCGCCCTCGGCGTACACCTTCTGCTCGTTCCAGGTGGCGCCGCCGTCGGTGGAGACCTCGACGAAGCCGAAGTCCCAGTCCGCCTCGATGACGTAGTTGTTCCACATCCAGAACTTCGCGTCGGCGGCGTTCGGGACGGTCACCGTGCGGCTCAGCTTGACGTCGGCCCAGTTCTGGTCCGCGCCGGAGTACCACATGTTGCCGCCGCTGTGCGGGGTCGCCAGCGAGATCACCTTGTCCGGCAGGTCGATCTTGATGCCGTCCTCGGTGCCGACCGGCGTACGCGAGGTCTGCCCGAGCTTGACCAGCTTGGACCGATCACCCGGCCCGAACGTCTTCGGCTCGGCCCAGCCGAGCACCCACTTGTCCCAGAGGCCCATGTGGGTGGGGAGCGCCTGGAAGATCTCGCCGGAGTGCGAGCCGGACGCCATCAGGTCCCAGAAGTCCACGTCCGAGTCGGCGTTGCCGGAGGTGTCGTAGAGGTCCGGCAGACCCAGGTCGTGCCCGAACTCGTGGGCGAAGACGCCGACGCCGGCGTCCTCCGGCTGCACGATGTAGTTCGACACCTTCAGGTTGGTGCCGGGGATCGTGTAGCCGCCGGTCACGGTCGAGGAGTGCGCCCAGACCGAGTAGATCCCGACGTCACCGCCGCCACGGGACTTGCCCTGGTTGGCGTGCACCAGCACCAGGTGGTCGATCACGCCGTCCGGCTCGTGGTAGTTGCCGTCGCCGTCGCGGTCGCTCTGGTCCTCGATGTCGTAGTCGGCCCACGGGAAGTTCGGGTCGGCCGCGGCCAGCGCGTCGATCGCGTCGGTGGCGAGACGCCCGGCACCCTGCGGGTTGTCCGGGTGACCGTTCATCGACTGCTCACGCCCGGCGACCCAGTTGCCGTTCTCGTCCTGGAAGCAGCGCGACGCGGCGTACCAGCCCTCCGAGTGCGGCACCGTGATCCACGGGCTGGCCTGCCCGTCCACGGTGTACGCGCCCTTGGACATCTCCAGGTACATGTTGTGCATGGTCCGCCCGGCGAGGCTGATGCCCGGCTTGCCGTCCGGCCCCTTGAGGTCCTTGCGGACCCGCTCGGTGATGCCCTTCTTGCTGTAGAGCATCTTGTCGTAGTGGGCCGGCGAGAAGTCCGGCACCCACATCGAGTTGTTGTCCTTGTGCGGCAGCGTGGCCGGGTTCGGGATGGTGTTGTGCCGCGGCCCGTTCTGCACGGTGCCGGGAACGCAGGTGCGGTCCTCGAACACCGTCTTCGGGACCATCACGTTCGTGAAGTCGTCGTTGGCCTTGTCGTTGAACTCGACGAGCAGCGTCAGCAGCTTGGCGGTCTGCGTGCTCTTGGCCTTCTTGATCTTCCGCGGGCTGTGACCGGTCCGGATGGACTTGGCCTCCAGCTTGGCCAGCTCACGGGCGGCGATCGGGTTGCCGCCGGCGTACTTGCGGTCGTAGGCGCGGGCCTCGTCCGCGGGCGAGGAGAAGACGCCGTCGCGGCCCTTGACCTCCTTGCCGCCGGTGTCCGGCTGCACCTCGGGCTCGGCGTAGTTGATGTAGTGCTCGTCCGCCCCGATCGTGACCGGTGCGGACCGGGACGGCTGGGCCGCCGCGCTGCCCGTCACGGTCAGCGACGAGGCCGCGAGCGCGATGACGGGCAGCGCGACGAGTAAGCGTCGCCGTGCCCTGTGCTGCGACATGGGGAGCATGCCACTCCGTTCGTAGGGAATGGTGGGGAACCGGCCGTCTCACTGACGCTCGTCGAAATCCGCCGGTGCGGCTGAACGTAACCGACAACCAGCGACATCGACAGTGGTGGAAAAGTGCTCTGGCCGATCAGGTCAGATCGGGTCCACCGATCGACCGGCGCGGATCCCGGATACGACGAAGGGGCGGACCGCGATGCGGTCCGCCCCCTGATCGGCTGTCGTCAGTCCTCGTCGGACTTGCCGCCGCTCATCCCCGACGAGATCAACTCCATCACCGAGGAGTCCTGGAGCGTGGTCACGTCGCCGAGCGACCGGTTCTCCGCCACGTCCCGCAGCAGCCGGCGCATGATCTTGCCGGAGCGGGTCTTCGGCAGCTCCGGCACCAGCATGATCTGCCGCGGCTTCGCGATCGGGCCGAGCGTCTTCGCCACGTGGTTGCGCAGCTCGGCGATGAGCTGCTCGCCCGCGTCGCCGGCGGTCTCCGCGCTGCCGCGCGGGATGGCGAACGCGACGATCGCCTGCCCGGTGGTCGGGTCGGTCGCGCCGACCACCGCCGCCTCCGCCACCGACGGGTGGCTGACCAGCGCCGACTCCACCTCCGTGGTGGAGATGTTGTGGCCGGACACCAGCATCACGTCGTCGACCCGGCCCAGCAGCCAGATGTGCCCGTCGTCGTCCTTCTTCGCGCCGTCGCCGGCGAAGTAGACCCACTCGTCGCCGGTGTTGGCGCCCGCGCCGAACCGCGACCAGTACGTCTCCAGGAACCGGTTGTCGTCACCCCAGACGGTCCGCAGCATCGACGGCCACGGCTCCTTCAGCACCAGGTATCCGCCACCGCCGTTCGGCACCGACTGGCCCTGGTCGTCCACCACGTCGGCGACGATGCCGGGCAGCGGGCTCATCGCCGAGCCGGGCTTCGCCTCGGTCACGCCGGGCAGCGGCGAGATCATGATGGCGCCGGTCTCGGTCTGCCACCAGGTGTCCACCACCGGCAGCTCACCGCGGCCGACGTGCTGCCGGTACCAGATCCACGCCTCCGGGTTGATCGGCTCACCGACGCTGCCGAGCAGGCGCAGCGACGACAGGTCGTAGCCGGCCGGGATGTCCTCGCCCCACTTCATCATGGTGCGGATCAGCGTCGGCGCGGTGTACAGGGTGGTCACCTTGTACTTGTCGACGATCTCCCAGAACCGGCCCTTGTGCGGGGTGTCCGGCGTGCCCTCGTACATGACCTGGGTGGCGCCGTTGGAGAGCGGGCCGTACACGATGTAGGAGTGCCCGGTCACCCAGCCGATGTCGGCCGTGCACCAGTAGACGTCCGTCTCCGGCTTCAGGTCGAACACCGCGTGCGTGGTGTACGACACCTGGGTCAGGTAGCCGCCGGTGGTGTGCAGAATGCCCTTCGGCCGCGCGGTCGTGCCGCTGGTGTAGAGGATGAACAGCGGGTGCTCGGCGTCGAACGGCTGCGCCTCGTGCTCCGCCGACGCGGTCTCCACCGTCTCGTGCCACCAGTGGTCCTTGCCCGACCAGGCGACCTCCTCACCGGTACGCCGGACCACCAGCACGTGCTCCACCGACGGGCACTTCGCCACCGCCTCGTCCACTGTCGGCTTGAGCGCCGACGGCTTGCCCCGCCGGTACCCGCCGTCCGCGGTGATCACGACCTTGGCGCTGGCGTCCTGGATCCGGTTGGTGAGCGCGTCGGCGGAGAAGCCGCCGAACACCACGCTGTGCGTTGCGCCGATCCGGGCGCAGGCGAGCATCGCCACCGCCGCCTCCGGGATCATCGGCATGTAGATCGCCACCCGGTCACCGGCGCTCACGCCCAGCTCGGTCAGCGCGTTCGCCGCCTGACAGGTGAGCCGGTGCAGGTCGGCATAGGTGACGGTGCGGGTGTCGCCGGGCTCGCCCTCCCAGTGGATCGCCACCTTGTCCCCGAGGCCCGCCTCGACGTGCCGGTCCAGGCAGTTGTACGCCACGTTCAGCGTGCCCCCGGTGAACCACTTCGCGAACGGGGCGTTCGACCAGTCCAGCACCTGCTCCCACGGCTGGGCCCAGGCCAGCCGGCCGGCCTGGCGCTCCCAGAAGGCCAGCCGGTCACCGGCCGCCTCCCCGTACGCCTCGGCGGTCACATTGGCGTTCGCGGCGAGTTCAGCCGGCGGCGGGAACTGGCGCGTCTCGTTCAGCAAGTTGGCCAATGCCTCGCTCATGCGGTGACTCCTTCGTCGCGTGACCTGCGTCTCCTACTCCGGGGAAGGTTAGTCCCGCCGTACCCCGGTCGCGACCGCCCGACCCCTCACCGCGCGCCCAGCGGCCTTCCCCTCGCGCCGAGGTGTAAGGAAGGGCCCCCTGTTAACGCCTCCGGTAGAGGAAGGGCCCCTTCTTAACACCCCGGGCATGCGGGGAGCCCGGCGGTCGCTAGCGTGACGGGGTGACCACCGATCCGCTCGCCCCGCTGCTCGCGCTCGCCGACGTCGCCACCGCCGTCGAGCAGGCCCGCGACCGGGTCGACCAGGCCCACCGGCACCGCGCGCTGCGCCGCCAGGGCGGCCAGGTCGCCGCCGAGGTCAGCCTCCGCTCCGCCGTGGCCAGCGCCGCGCTCGAAGGCCGCGTCCACGACCGCGAGGAGGTACGCGCCGGCACCGTCACCGACCCGGTGATGCAGGGCGCGCTGCGGGTCGCCGGAGCGCTGCCCGGACTCAGCGACCTCTGGCCCAAGGCACCCCGGCAGGTGCTCGCCCGGCTGCACGTGCTCGCCGCCCGCGACGTGGTGACCGAGGAGGAACTGGGCCGGCCGGTCGCCGACCCGGTGGTCGCGGCCCGCCTCGACGGCCTCGCCGCCCTGGTCGCCGGTGGCACCAAGGTGCCACCGCTGGTGCTGGCCGCCGTCGTACACGGCGAGCTGCTGAACCTGCGCCCCTTCCCCGGCCCGTCCGGGGTGGTGGCCCGCGCCGCCGCCCGGCTGGTGCTGATCTCCACCGGGTTCGACCCCCGCGGGCTGGTCGCGGTCGACGTCGGTCACCGCGAACGCGAACCGGAGTACGTGGGCGCGGCCGGCGCGTTCGCCACCGGCACGCCCGACGGCCTGCGCTCCTGGCTGCGGCACTACATGACGGCGGTGGAGGTCGGCGCCGACCAGATCACGCTCATCGGCGACGAGATCCTCGCCGCGTCCTGACGGGCGCGGGCGTCAGGCGGTCGGCGCGGTGGCGCGGGTGCGGCGGTGCCGGCCGTACCAGGCGATGCCGATGGCCACGCCGACGCCCACACCGAGCGCCGCCGCCGCGACCGGCACCGCCGGCCGCTCACGCAGGCGACGGCCCAGCGGAATCGGGTGCCGGAACTCCAGCACCGGCCACGCGTTCTCCACCGCAAGCTTGCGCAGCGCCCGGTCCGGGTTGACCACCGTCGGGTGCCCCACGCATTCCAGCAGCGGCCGATCCGAGTACGAGTCGGAGTACGCGTACGAGTCGCTGAGGTCGTAGTCGCGTTCCAGAGCCAGCTCGCTGACCGCCTCGACCTTGCTCGGCCCGGCGGCGTAGAACTCGACCTCACCGCTGTACCGGCCGTCCACCACACCCATCCGGGTGGCGATCACGTCGTTGATCCCGAGCAGCTCGCCGATCGGCCGGACCATCTCGTCACCCGACGCGGAGACCAGCACCACGTCCCGGCCGGCGGCCTGGTGCTCCTCGATGAGGGCGGCCGCTTCGGCGTACACATAGGGGTTGATCAGCTCGTGGAGCGTTTCCGCGACGATCTGGCGGACCTGTTCCACCGGCCAGCCCTTGCAGAGTGTGGCCAGGTAGTCCCGGGTGCGGGCCATGGTCTGCTCGTCGGTGCCACCCAGCCGGAACATCAACTGGGCGTACGCCGACTTGACCACGTCACGGCGAGTGATCAGCCCGTCCCGGTAGAACGGCCGACCGAATGCCAGTGCGCTCGACTTGGCGATGACGGTCTTGTCGAGATCGAAGAAAGCGGCGCTGCGGCCCACGGCGCGAAAGTCTAGCCCGACGGGCGGCGCGGAGGCGTCCGCGCAGGGTCGTGGATGTTGACGAGCACCCTGAGGAGTGACGGCGGTCACATCTGATGTGCGAGAAATTAGCTTTGCGTGGACTGAACACCACTCGACGTATAAGGGTCGGCTGCGGCATGCTTGTCCTCGCGACGGGAGTTCGCATTCCCGACGCCGCCGGCCTCGGCGGTTGCACCCCCCGTAACCGCTGAGTCGGTTCGGCTCGACCCCCCCGGAGCCGAACCACAAGACGACCCCCGTCTCCCCCCGACGGGGGTCGTCCCTTTGCGCCGTGACCGTTCCGACGCAGGTCACAGGCCCTCCTCGCCGTCGTCCAGGGTGCCTCCCGGTGGTGTCTCCCGCGTCGGAGGCAGCAGAGAGGCAGCAGAGCCGTCGAAGGCAGCCAGGACGCGGGCCGCGTAGTCGTCCGGGGTGTGGGTGTAGCGGTTGAGCGTCGTCGACGCCTGTTCGTGGCCCATCACCCGCTGCACCAGGTTGATCGGAACGCCGTCGGTGACCAGCCAGGTGGCGTAGGCGTGCCGCAGATCGTGGAAGCGCATCCCACCGGACGCCTTGGCCGCCACGCAGGCGACGGCCTCCCGCTCGGTGGTGAACTCAGCCGACCACTCGATGCCCTCCCGGTCCGGCCAGGTCGCGCGGTACCTGTGTGGCCCGGTGTTGGCGACCTGGCCGAGCAGCCCGGCGCGGACCAGCGACGGCAGCCACACTCGCCGCCGGAAGTTCGATCGGCGCAGTGGCCGGCCGACCCGGTCGCGGAAGACCAGGGCTCGCGGGTCCGGATCGTCGGCGGCGGTGTGCAGCTCGCGGAGCGCGGCCAGGAGGAAGGACGGTAGCGGCACGGTCCGGACCCCGGCGCGACTCTTCGGGTACGGGCGCAGCACGATCCCGCCGTGCGTCTCCTCGGCCACCTGGACGACGCGCAGCGATGCCCGGTCGAGGTCCACCGACGACCACGTCAGGCCGGCGCACTCGCCCCAGCGAAGACCGGCCCCAGCGGCAGCGGAGACGATCCCTCGATGCCGAGGCGGGACCGCCGGAAGCAGCCGACCGAAGAAGTCCTCCCGACTGATCGTGACCGGCTTGACGTCGCGGGACCGATCACGCGGCAGCTTCACCCCCTCGGCGGGGTTGGTGGCGATCAGCCGTGCCTGTACCGCCGTCTTGAGGATCATCGACACCAGTTGGTAGCACTTGGCCACGGTGGCGGGCGCGAGATCCCGACCGAGACCGGTCACCCACTCCTGCACCGACATGAAGTCGACCTTTCCGAGCGGCCAGTCACCCCACTTCGGCAGGACGTGCGTGCGAAGCATGGAGACGGTCCGCTCAGTCGTACGCGCCTCGACTGCCCGGGTGGCGAGCCACTGCGAAGCGAAGTCACCGAAACGGGTACGACCGGCGTGCGGGTTCACATAGATGCCCCGATTGAGGCTCCCCTCGATCTCGGCGAGGAAGGCATTGGCCTCCCGCTTCGTGCGGAAGCTCTTGGACTTCTGCCCACCGGCAGGATCACGCCAGCAGGCACGGAAGGTACCGGCCGGAGTCTTGCGGACGAAACCCATCAGCGCCTCCGGCCATGCTCGGTGCCAGTGGCGGCGGTTTGCTCGGTGACGCCGTCGAGCCAGGCGTGGAACCGGGCACGCGGGATCAGCCAGCGACCTCCGAGGCGGGTCGCCGGGATGGTGCCGTCGCGGACGAGAGCGTAGGTGCTGCCTAGCGAGATGCCGAGGAGCTTGGCGACCTCGCGGACGGTGTAGGTGACCGGCTCGACGACGACGGTCCCGGTACGAGGGACGAGTCGGACGACCGGATTGGGGCGGGCGGTGGTGCTCATGACGGGTGACCTCCTCGGTCTGTCGGGATCAAGCGGCGACCGGCGCGATACCGGCCGAGGTAGTGGCGAGTTCGTGGGCGAGTTCTTCGCGGCCGGTGGATCGTCGTTCGCGGGCGAGGGCAGCGGCGGTGTTGGCGAGCAGTGCGTCACCCGAGGTGTGCCAGCCGACTCCGGCGAAGGTGAGGGTGCCGACGATGAGCGTGGTGTCCTCGTCGACGTGGTCGACGGGTGGGCCGCTGGCGGCGGGGTGTTCGTGGTCCTGGTGCTCGTGACGGCGGTAGGCGATGCGGGTGTCGCGTAGGAGCCGGAAGGTCACCGAGTAGCGGCGGGCTTTGGTGAGGAAGTGGCCGCCGTAGCCGAGCATGTGCGCCCATCGGCGCAGCCGGGCGTAAGGGTTGGTCGTTGCTGGCTTCGTCGGTTCGGTGTCAAGGGCGGCTTGACGGTGGGCGACGCAGACGGGGCAGGCGGGGTAGCGGGTGTGGGTGCCGCAGTCGGGGCATTCCCAGCGGTGGACGAAGCCGGGCCGTGGCCGGGGTTCCCGGGGCCGTTGCGTGAGTGGGGCCGGGGTGGTGGTGGGTCGGCCGATGCGCCAGCAGGCGTCGATGAGGCGGGCGGTGTGGTCGCCGTCGGGGTCGGCGTAGTCCCCGATCGTGTCGGCGGTCAGGCGGGTGGAGGTGTGCCCGGTGGCCTCGGTGCTTTTGGTGGCGTACTTGGCAAGGTAGCCCGCCACCATCCCATCGGTGACTTCCCCGGAGCCGTCGGTGGCGATCGGTTCCAGGTCGACCTGCTCGCCCCAGGCGATCGGCCATCCCTCGGGCCGGTCGGGGTGGGGCGGGGTGTGGAAGGCGATCTGCCGGGCGGCGTGACGCAGCGCGTCGATGAGGTCGTCGACGGTGAACCCGGCTGGCGGGGGCACGACGTTGTCGGGATCGGTGGCGTCGACGCCGTCGAGGCGGGCGATGACGTGGAAGTGCACCGCTCCCCGCGCTTGCAGTTCGGCGACCTTCCCGGGCGACAGCCGCACCGGGGCGACCTTGCGCGTTTTGCCGGAGGCGGTGACCACCTCGACGCGGGGGACGCCGCGGCGTTGGGCGAGCTTGGCGAGCCATCGTTCGGCGGCTTGTTTGGTGCGGTGCCAGAGTTCGCCGGAGAAGATGTTCCAGACGACCTGGTGGTCGTGGTCGTAGCAGTCCAGGCACAACGGATGCCCGAGCACCGCGTCCCCGGTTTCGTGGCGGGCCCAGCAGACGGCGGGACGGCCGTGGGGGCAGAGTCCGGTGTCGCGGCGGGCGTGGCAGGGTTCGGCGCGGCAGTCGCAGCGTCGGCGGTTGCGGCAGGTGTGCCGCTTCACCTTCCGGGCGTGAACGGTGCCGAACGACGGCGCGGTGAACGTGGCGAACACCGCCGGATGCGATGCCACCGACTCCGGCACGCCCTTGCCGCCGACGAGACCCGCGCGCAGGAGTTGGAAGGCGTCGCGTTGGTAGGTCTGGGCGCAGGCGGGGCAGACCGTGGCGCGGCGGTTGCCGCAGGCGGTGTAGATCGCCGCGTCAGGCATGGCGTCGGTGTGCCGCGCGTCCACGACCCGGCCGGTGGCCTGCTCGACGGTGAGGATCTGCCCGGACAGGCGGATAGGGCGGGTGCAGCCAGCGGCGGCGCGGACGTGTTCCAGCCAGCCGTAGTAGTCCGGTCGGGTGGCGCGTTCGAACGCGGCTCCGGCAGCAGTCCAGCCGTAGACGGGTGGGACATCGGCGTTCGAGCCCACCCCCCGGGCCGAAGCGCGGGGGGTGAGGTCCAGCGTCGAGGCCATCAACCGGCCACCCCAGCAGTGGGGTGCAGGTTGGTGATGGTGCGTTCGATGACGATGACCCGGCAGGCGCCGCACTGGCGCTTGACCGGCTCGTGCCGTCGGCACGCGATCTGCGTGACGGTGGTGCCGCAGCGGATGGTGACCGGGTTGCGGCAGGGCCCGCCGTCGATGACGTCGACGACGGTCCGGCGGGTGTCGTAGGGGTGGGGCTCCGGCTCGGCCGGGCAGGTGTGCAGGAGCTGCACGACGTCAACGGTGTGGATGCTCATCGGGCACCACCGCCGATGGTGGCCAGGAGCTGCCCGGCGACGGGTGGGGTGACGTCGAGGCGGTCGGCCAGTTCGGCCGGGGTGATGGGCTGGCCGGTGGCCTGTTCGTGCTGCACGGCCGCGAAACGCGCCATCGGCAGCAGATGAGTGGGAACGTCGACCGGCTCGGCCGGTGCGGCGACGGACTCCGGCGCGACAGCCGGGATGGTCACGGGTTCCGGCTCGGCGGCCGGGGTCGGGGTGATGGCAGCCGGTGGTACAGGCTCGGTGGTGACCTGCTCGGCCACCTGGACGCGGATGGGTTCGGCCGGAGTAGCCGGCGCGGTGGTGGGTTGTTCCGGTGTGGGTGCCGGGGCGAGGACGAGTTTCACCAGGGCCATGAACGCCAGCGCGGGGACGGCGGACAGGAGCCATCCGGAGATGCCGGGCTTGGCGACCGCGAGTTGCGCGGCGAGGGAGAGGCTGGCGGCGGCGATGAGCAGGAACAGCGGGTAGCCGATGGGCGCGCCCGAGCGGCGGCGTCGGCGGATGGTCAGCAGACACGCGATCGGGACCAGCTCGGAGATGACGGCGTTGGCCCAGCCGAACCACGCCCCGGTCCCAGCCGGGCTGTTGGCGAGGGTCCAGTCTTTGACGTGGGTGAAGGAGGCGGCCCCGGCGAACCCGGCGACCGCGATGAGGATGAGCACCAGGACCAGGCCCTCGATACGGGGGCCGGTGGTGGTGTGGCGGTCAGTGGTCATGGGTCACCTGCCCGGTGGTGACGGCGCGTTGTTCGGCGGCGAGTCCGGCGAGTCCGACGCGGATGCCGTTGCAGGTGGGGCAGTGCTGGTCGGGTCCGGCGGTGCATGGGTCAGGTGGGCGTCGTGGATGATGCGCAGACTTTCGGCGTAGTAGCCGGACAGGAACCGTTCGAAGGACAGTTCGCCTCGGGCGGCGAAGTCGCGGGCGATGGCGGTGACGACGTAGTCGTCCGGGGTCATCCGCTCCTGGGCGGCGAAGTTGACGGCGGTGGTGGTCATCGGACGCCTCCCATGTAGGCCAGGGCGATGCCGATGAGCAGGACGACGGCGAAGGTGATCAGGACAGCCATCAGTGGCCTCCGTGGCAGTCGAGGCAGCAGCCGTAGCGACGGGGGATGTAGTAGGGCTTGATCTGGCCGCAGTCGCGGCAGGTGCGCCGAGCGAGCAGGGCTTTGGCGATGGCCTCCCGCTGCGCGGGGGTGGCGATCCGCTTCGGCTTGGCCCAGTCGAGGCGGTAGAGGTAGGCGACCCGGCGGTGGGTGCGGTGTCGCCAGAGGATCTGGGCGACGGGGTCGTGCCCGCCGGGGCGAAGGCCTGCGGCGCGCAACTGTCGGCGGGTGGCCAGGCCCGCAGGCGCGGTGTGGAAGGGGAAGGTGGGGAACCCGTAGCGGGTTCCGGTCGGGTCGTAGAACTCGACCCGGATGCTGGTGCGGTCGGCGAGCTGCTCCAGCTCGGGAGAACGCAGGTCGGTCATGACTGGCCTCCCCAGCGCTGCTGGGCGGCTTGGCGGGAGATTCCGAGACGCTGACCGATCTCGGCCCAGGAGTAGCCGAACTGGCGCAGGCCCACGACGGCCTCACCGATGGCGTCGTCGATGACCGACGACAGGGCGACGAGGTCGCGGAGGGCTTCGACGTCGCCAGTGGCGACGCGGCGGCCGTGGGCGCGGATGATGCGCCGGGCGAAGGCGGCGAAGGCGTCGTTCTCGACGACGTCCCGGCGACGCTGTACCGGGATGCGCGGCGTCAAGGGCTTCTTGACGGTGTTCATCGCGTCTGGCCTCCCTGGGTGTGGAGGCGGTCCCACTGCTTTGCCGCGCCTTCGAGGGCGGCGATGACGTGCTCTGCGGTGCAGGCCGGGTCGTCGTTCCAGGAGTAGGGGGAGGTGTGCTCGTCGAGCCAGTAGCCGTCGTCGTCGACGAGGTGGATGGGGTAGTGCTGGTCGAGGTAGTCGGTCAGGGCCGCGATCGCGTCGAGGTAGGCGGACCGGTCGTCGGTGCTGAGATCGGAGAAGTGCTTGACCGGGTGTCCCGCGCAGGCCATGCCGATGGCCCCGACGGCGCAGGCCGCCGGGGTGGGGGTGTCGGTGGTGGGTGCGTAGTAGGTGCCCTGGTGCCAGCCGTGCCGGCGCAGGTAGAGGGCAGCCATCCGCAGCAGGTCAGCGGGTGTGACCTGAACTGCGGTGGGTGGGGTGTGGGTAGCCTTCATGGCAGCCACGTCCTTTCAAAAGGGCTTGGTGGGAGGTCGGCAGGACCAGCTCTGCTGCCAGGCGAGGTCCTGGTCCTGTCGGCCGATTTATCGGGTGCGCAGCCGCAGGTAGCGGCGCTGGCGGGTGTCGTCGCCGCCCACCGGGTGGGGTGGGCCGAGGTAGACGAGTCGGCCGCTGGCCGAGGCGACCTGAACCATCGAGGCGATCTCCGCAGGCTGGGCAACGATCCAGATCTCGACGTACCGGGAGGCACGCTGCTGGTTGGCCTTCGCGTATGCCTGCTCACGGGTGGTCATGCCGCCACCTCGAAATCCACCCGGGTCAGATCCGGGATCAGCGCCGGTAACGGCCGGGGTCGGCGAATCCATGCCGCGTAGTCGGCGATCCCGGCGATCTGGGTGTCGGTGAGGTAGGCGACTTTGATGCGCTTGGGGGTGCCGCCTTCGGCGATGAGGTAGGCGGCGCCCTGGTTGGTGGGGGCGATGTCGGTGGCCGAGTAGCCCTGCTCGGCCCAGCCGTGCCCGAGCACAATGTTGGAGGTGTTCGGAGTCGTGCACCGGAACGCGGCCCGGTAGCCGAACAGGTCCCGCAGCGAGGTGGGGATGATGTCGAAGCTGGGCCGCTGCGTCGCGGCCACCACCGGGATACCGGCAGCCCGGCCACGGGCGACCAGGTCGCGGAGCAGAGCCACGAACTCTTCCTGCTCCTGCTTCGAACCGACGGTGGCGGAGTAGTAGGCGATTTCGTCGACGAGGACGGTGATGACGGACAGGCCGTCGGCGGCGGTCACTTTGCGGCGGCCGTGGGCGCGCAGCCAGGCGTAGCGGTTGTTCATCACCAGCTGGAGGCGGCGGAGGATGTCGAGGGCGGCGGTGATGTCGGGGCCGATGAACGCGTCGGCGCAGTCCTCCCACTGGCCGAGTTCGACGAGCTTGCCGTCGAGCAGCACGAGCCGGGAGTCCACGCTGAGGGCGGCGTGGGCGGCGATCGTGTTGAGCAGACCGGACTTGCCTCCGCCGGGTTCGCCTCCGGCGAGCAGGTTGCGGTAGGCGAGGGTGATGTAGACGGGGTGACCGAACTCGTCGATGCCGACGAAGATGGGGTCGAACATCGACAGGCCAGGCCCCACCGGAACCCCCGAGGTCGGGGCGGGTGTGGTGGTCATGAGGTGCCCTCCTTGGGCGAGGTGTGGGCGCGGAGAGCCACACGAACGAGCCGCATGGGCTCTCCGCGACCGGGTTGGGTGAAGGTCAGATCCAGTCGGAGACGTCGTCCTCGACAGCCGAGGACGCAGCCGCGGGCTTGCTGCCGTTGGCGGTGGTGGCCGGCGGCTTCTTGGCGGCCGGTCTGCCCTGCTGGGTGGGCAGGGTGACGGTCGGGGCGTCGATGTCGGGCAGGTCCAGGGCGGTGGGCACGGTGGCCGGGATCCGCTCGGTTGCCGGGGTGTCGAGGTCGATGACGTCGACGAGCGGGGAACCGACCTGAGCGGTCAGAACCTCGCGGCGTTTGATGTCGAACCGCAGGTAGGCGGCGTTACGGTCGGAGGCCCGCTCGATCAGGGCGGTGGAGGCGTGGCAGGCCACGGCGATCCGGTCGAGGCGGCCTTCCAGGTCGGCCAGGGACAGGCCGGGGCGCAGGTAGACCCAGACCCGTTCGCCGACGGGTGTGGGACGTGCCCAGAGGATGAGGGGCAGGCTGCCGGACTGGTTGGCGATGATGAACTGCGCGAAGCACACGCGCAGCCGGTGCCGCACCACGAGGCACCAGGTCCAGGCGGCCAGGAACCGGCGGGACACCGGCACGGCGGCGGGGACACCCACGACCAGGGCGACCACCAGCAGGGTGACCAGGGTCGAAGTGTGGTTGACCAGCTGCACCCAGCAGACGCCGAGAAGCGTGGTGATCCCGATCTCGGGAGTCCACCACCACAGCAGCCGCAGCACCGGCCAGATCCGCACGAGCAGCCAGGCCAGGCCACCGAGGGGAACCCCGATCAGCGCGCCGACGAAGACGGCGAGGATGGGGTGGATGGAGGAAGCGGCCACCACGGCCGACAGAAGGCCGACGATGACCGCCGTGAGGATGAACGCCAACCGGGCGTTCCGTGCCGAGGACCGGTGAACTCTGGCCTCGATCACGGTGATGGTGCCGCTGGACTTCCGTCCGAAGGAGCGGCGAGGGCTAGACTTGGACACGACGAATCCCTCCCAATCGCGAGTTGGGTCGGATGAGTTGGAGGGCACGGGGTCGGCAGGTTTGGACGCCGGTACCGACCCCGCGCCATTTCTCGCGGGATGTGACCACCGGTCGTGGTCACCAGGCCGAGAACGTTGGACGCCGGAGCCGTCCTCGGACTGCTTGTTCACTTGGCTCGATCAGCGGACCTCAGGCCGCTGGAGGTCAGACACCACCAGGCTTCACACAGCACGCTGTGCGAAGGACTACTTGGCCGCCGAACCAGCCTTCGGCTTCAGCGAGATCGCACGGAACGCGACGCCGTTGCGCCCGTTGGTCGCCCACGGAATGGCCTCCAACTGCTCGACCTCGATGAGCTGCCCCACCATCACACCCGGCTTCTCTCCCGCCGTCGTGATGCTGATGACCTCACCGCCGGTCTCGTCGAGCACGATGACCTGGGTCGCCCACATGAGCCGGCCCGTTCCCTTCTCCGACCGCTGGTTGCCGTTCTGGTCGTTCTTCGGCTCCGGGTCCTTCGACACCGTCACCTGCTTGCCCTTGGTGTCCACGTACAGCTTCACAACAGACCTCCTGTGTCTAGGCGCATCCCTGTTGGATGACTGCCCTGCCGTCAAAGTACCAACTCAGTTGGTACTCTGCCAGACTCTTGCCGGAATCTTTTCGGCGTTTCGCTGGCACACACAACAATCTCTTTCGCTGCGATAGAACGACAGGTGTCACTCTGGTGACAGGTCTAAGTCCCCTCGCCATGCCCCCCGCGATGGGGCGATACTGGCCGTATGGCTGACGTAGCTGCTGACCTCGACCGCCCCGTCTGGGCTACCAGGCTCAGGGCTGAACGCACTGCCCGAGGATGGTCACAGGGAGAAGCCGTCCGAGCGATGCGGGTGCACGCCACCGAACAGCTTCCGACCGATAGCACCCTGCTGCGGAATTGGAAGCGGTGGGAGGCGGGAAGCTCCGAGCCTGACGGCTTCTACAAGGCCCTGATAGCGAAGACGTTCGGCACCGTCACCGCCGCTTTCTTCCCACCTGCGACGCCTCAAGAGGCTGACGCGGCGCTGATCGCAGGCACCGGCATGGAGACGGTCGAGATCCTCGCTCGCCTCCGTAGCTCCGACGTCTCGGCAGCGACGCTCGAAGCGCTCCGAATCACCGCTGATCGCCTCTGCTGCGAGTACCCCTACATGGCCTCGGAACAGCTACGAGTAGAGGGCCGGGCTTGGCTCCGCCGAATCACCGCCCTGATGGACCGTCGGCTGACTCTTGCCCAGCACCAAGAGGTATTGAGCCTCGCAGGATGGGTCGCGCTTCTCGTCGGCTGCGTGGAGTACGACATGGGGCTACGCCGAATCGCTGAAGGCACCCGTAAGGCTGCCTTGACGTTGGGCGACGAAGCGGGGAACGCCGCCATCTCTGGCTGGGCATACGAGATGCGAGCGTGGTACGCGCTTACCCAGGGCGATTATCGAGGCGTGATCGCAGCCGCCGAGGCCGGCGAAGCAGTAGCAGCGCACGACGGGGCGGCGGTCCAGTTGACGGCGCAACGCGCTAAGGCTTGGGCACGGCTCGGCGACAGGCGGCAGGTCGAAACGGCGCTGGACAAGGGTCGATCCTTGCTGGAATCGCTGCCGTACCCGGAGGACACCGATCACCATTTCGTGGTGGACCCGGCGAAGTTCGACTTCTACGCGATGGACTGCTACCGCATCGCCGGTGAGGACCGTCTCGCGGAGATGTACGCCCGTGAGGTCATCCGTTCGTCTACGGACCCGGACGGGACCGAGCGCAAGCCCATGCGCAACGCTGAAGCCCGGATCACGCTCGGCGTCGTGGCGGCGCGCAGCGGGGATCTCGACCAGGCGGTGTCGTACGGGCGTCGGGCCTTGAATGGAGATCGCAAGTCCCTGCCGTCGCTGCTGATGTGCTCCAAGGAACTGGCGACGCTGCTCCGGGATCGATACCCGACGGAGCCGGAGGCAGTCTCGTACCTCGACGAGGTCCGGACCCTCAGCGCGAGCTGACTCCATCAGGGTTGCCCTCGGCGGATTCCCGGACAGGTCTACCGCCGACACCAGGACGCGGCCGACTCTCATGCCACTCGACGACCCGCTTCGGGCGCCACATGTGAGTACGCCCAACCGTCGCGTCGGGCTCCGGCATCTGACCCCGCTTCCGGTAGTTGCTGACCGTCGCCACCTTGACACCCAGGTACGCAGCTACATCAGAGGTCGTCCACCACTCCGCGGTGAGGTCGGGGCCAGCTTCCACATCGTCATTCTTGCATCAGATGCCCTGTGTAGGTCGACGCCGCATGACCGCCAGCGGCGCATGCCAGGGGCACAGCCTTCTAGGTAGGGCCGGCCGGGCTGCCGGCGATGTGGTTCAAAGTTTCTGTACGTCTTCAAGGCGGCCCTGAACGGGCCGCACGCGCCGCCGCCTGGGCGCGTGCCGGCCGCTGCCGCTGTCCCTCTGCGGCCGTCACGCCTGATGCCCGGCGGCTGGCGCGGAGGGCGGGAAGCCCGGGGCCGCCCGCAGACGGCAGCGTCGAGAGTGGTTGAGCTTCGTTGGCCGGCAGCCGGCCGGGGCGCGGCGGCCGTCGCACCGCCGCGCCGTAGGGCGAGTTACCGCTGGCCGTGGTGGGGATGCGGCGCGAAGGATGCGGGGCCGCCCCTCCGACCTCAAGGGCGCTTCGCGTCGCTACGCGACGGCCCTACGGGCCGCCCTTGACCCCGGAGCCTCTGCGACCCCTCGGGCCGGCGTTGCCGGCAGGCGGGGGGCCTGCCCGTGATGCTCGCGCCGCATCCCCACCACGGCCTCGTCGCGCCGCCGCCCTGTCTTGTGCGGGCGAGCCATCCGTCAAGTCGTACTTGACGTGACTACTTCAAGAAGCCAGCTCAAAGCCGAGCTGCGACGCTGGGCGCAGTACGCCTGCTCCTCGCCTTTGGCCCGTCCGAGAGCTCGGCAGAGTCCTCATCGTGGAAGTTCTCGGTGAGGCGGCCGAGGCGCACGTGCCGGCCCGCCAGTAGGGTTGCGGACGTGAGTGAGACATCGATGACGCCCCGCGGCAATAACTCATCAGGCCTCACCAGCGCGAGGATGAACCGGAATGACGAGTTTTATACCCAGTTGCCTGACATCGAGGCCGAGCTCCGCCACTACCGGCCCCACTTCAAGGGCAAGGTCGTCCTGTGCAACTGTGACGACCCGTTCGAGTCCAACTTCTTCAAGTACTTCGTCATGAACTTCCGCCGCCTGGGCATCAAGAAGCTCATCGCTTCGTGCTACTCCGGGTCGCCCGTGCAAGGCGAGCAGATCTCTTTGTTCGACCTTGAGGGCATGACCGACGAGGAGGCCGAGGCACGACGCCCCTACAAGGTCGAGATCACTGAGATCCCCGACGCTAACAACGATGGCGCCATCGACCTGTCGGACGTGGAACACCTGCTCACGCACGACGCAAACGTCTTGACGGCGCTCAACGGCGATGGAGACTTTCGAAGCCGCGAGTGCCTGGCGCTGCTGGACGAGGCCGACATCGTGGTCACCAACCCGCCGTTCAGCCTGTTCCGGGAATACGTCGCCACGTTGATCGACCACGGAAAGCAGTTCCTCATCCTCGGCGACCAGAACGCCATCACCTACCCGCAGATCTTCACCCTCCTCAAGCACAACAAGCTGTGGATCGGCAACGACAACGGTGGAACCAAGTGGTTCCGCGTGCCGGACGACTACAACATCGCCACCGAGTCGCGCAAGAAGGTCGTCGATGGCGTCCAGTACTTCAGCATGGGCCGGATTTACTGGTTCACAAACCTGGACCACGCCAAGCGCCATGAAAACCTGATCCTCACGGAGCGGTACACGCCCGAGAAATACCCCCATTACGACAATTACGACGCTATCGAGGTGTCGAGAGTCGCGGATATCCCGGAGGACTGGGAGG
Source organism: Micromonospora sp. LA-10 (assembly GCF_051853095.1). Classification (NCBI taxonomy): domain Bacteria; kingdom Bacillati; phylum Actinomycetota; class Actinomycetes; order Micromonosporales; family Micromonosporaceae; genus Micromonospora; species Micromonospora sp. LA-10. The sequence continues at coordinate 3,236,562 of NZ_CP195710.1, read as the reverse complement.
GCGCCATGGGCGTGCCGATTACTTTCCTGGACAAGTACAACCCGGACCAGTTCGAGATCCTCGGGAACGACGACGACGGCTTCCCTGCGACCAAGACCTACGGCCGCAAGGTGAAGGTTGTCGATGGCGTGAGGAGCAGGTCCAACACCGGGGCACTCCGTTGCGTTCTGAGAGCCGAGTCGTTCGGGCCCGGGACCTACTTCGACGTCGGGTACCCGGTGAAGGGTACCTACCGCCGTGTCTTCATTCGTCGGATCGGAGCGACCTCTTGAGCACGATGCAGATCGACCTCCACCGGGTCCCGGTCCGGGCGGTCGTGTCGGGGTACGTCGACACGGAGGAGAACGGCGTTTTCGGCCTAGATGGCCGGCTGGATATCCGTCCGAAGTACCAACGGCTTTTTCGTTACAACGTCGAGCAGCAGCAGGCCGTCATCCGGACGGTCCTGAAGGGGTTCCCGCTAAACGTCTTTTACTGGTCGGTCAGCGGTGACAGTGACGGCGAGCCGACCTACGAAATGCTGGATGGACAGCAGCGTACCCTGTCGATCTGCGAGTTCATCGAGGGCAACTTCTCCATCACCGACCCATCCTGGCCGTTCCCGAAGAACTTCGACAGCTTGTCCATAGACGACAGGAATAAGATCCTCAACTACCAGCTGATGGTCTACAAGTGCAGCGGCACCGAGGACGAGAAGTTGGAATGGTTCCGGGTTATCAACATCGCCGGCCTAAAACTGGAAGCGCAGGAATTGCGCAATGCCGTATACACCGGCCCATGGCTTACCGACGCCAAGCGGTATTTCTCCCGGGAGAACCAAGCTGCGCACAAGTACGGCAAGGACTACGTCAAACCCGGTGACGTGAAGGCCCAGGCCCTCTTGGAGAAGGCACTGATCTGGATCGCAGGGCGGGGCGACGAGGCGATCTGCGGCTACATGAACGACCACCGCAACGACCAGAACGCCCTCGAACTGTGGAAGCGGTTCCGCGATGTGGTGGACTGGGCAAAGGCCACGTTCCCAAAGGTTCGACCGCAACTGCTCCAAGTTAACTGGCCCGATCTCTACGACCGTTTCGGATCCAAGACCTGGGACGCCGTCGAGTTGGAGCAGCGGGTCAAAGTGCTGCTCGCGGATGTTGACGTGACCAAGAAGGCGGGCGTCTACGAGTTCGTGCTCTCTGGGGACGAACGGGTGCTCAACATCCGTGCTTTCGACGACGCGATGCGGACGGAGGCGTACGAGCGGCAGGGCGGCATCTGCGTCAAATGCCGGGAGCACTTCGAGATCGGGGAGATGCACGCGGACCACATCACGCCCTGGTCGCTGGGCGGCAAGACCGAGGGCGCCAATTGCCAGATGCTGTGCGCCGACTGTAACCGACGGAAGTCGAACATCTAGAAAGCCATGTTAAGCGGTGTCACGGCTTGCTTAATGGTCGAGAGGCGGTTCGGAGCCTGCCGGCCATTCGCCCTTTCGAGCAGTCCTGGCCTGCCCAGATATGCTCGTTCAAGGTTCCAGCTAGATGCCTTGTCCGGTATCGGCTGACTGCGGCCGACTACCAGCGGCCGCTGCACGCTCAGGGCGGCGTCTGCGCGATCTGCGGCGGCGCAAACTGGCGCAACGACCAGCCAGCTCCGCTATCGGTAGACCATGACCATGTCTGCTGCGTCGGTGGGAAACGTACCTGTGGCCGGTGTGTGCGAGGACTTCTCTGCTCTACATGCAATGGGTTCCTCGGCGAACTGGAGCTTGCGGGTCGCGGAAGGTACGACGCGGGGTGGGAGGCGGCCGCAATGGAGTATCTGGAGCAGCGGGACTGTGATCCGAGCGCGCCGTATCGTCGGTTCGTGCTGAGGGAACAGCACCGGGCGCGCTCTGAGCAGGCCGGGACCCCGTGCACGTTCGACTTCCGCTCGGCCAGATGGTGACCCGGGGGTCACGCTTAACGCCCCACAAGAGAGCTGCCGTCAGCAAGAAGTCAGCGAGACGTGCGTCAACAACCGATAAGCGCTGGCATCGGACAGCAAGATCCCTGACGCCAACGGCACTGGCCGACACTGATCGAGGAGCGGCTGATGCATCGAGCCGCCTTTGCAAGGCAGTGTCCAGCGACCTGACCTTCACCACCGCCTCCGTCTGCTATGCGTCTCGTGCCAAGGCAAGGAGACGGCCGAGGACCAGTACGGAGGGCGGGCTAGGGGTTGAGCGTGCGGTGGCTAGCCCATGGCCAACCACCGCACCCGCTGCTACTAGACGAAGAGATGCACCACGATGTCCACGAGTCGAACCACGATCCCGAGAAGCGTCAGCCTCCAGTCCTCCCCCCGAGGCTGACGCCTGCGTGGTCGGTTGCTCTTGTTCTTACTTATAGCTGCCATTGGCCGCCTCCAACTGGTCCTGCGACGCCCACCTTGGGCATCGTCATTAGGTGGATCGGCCCTTAGCTGGAGGAACCCCGGCTTTTACAGGACGGGTTCGACGTGTTCTTCCTCACTTCACTGTCTGTGACGCAGCGTGGCAGGGGGGTGAGGGGCAACCCTCCAGGCAGCAGGCAAGGGGGCGACCTTTAGATCAAGGTGAGCGGGCCTCGTCCCTGCCTTCGTCTCACTTGTCGTCTCGTTCGCACCCGTGCGTGGGCGACCGTAGACGAGCGGCCGGTCGAGTTGGCCTAGGTGGCGAACCGACCCGATCATGCGCGTATAGCGCCGAGCAGAATTGGAAAGCGTGCCGGGCGGAACGGCTGTCGACAGCAACGCCGACAGCAACGGCGCCGGACGGCAGCGCACCGACGAGCGCTGGCATGGACGATGCCCGAGCGTGCAGCCGTTGCCGGACGCGTGCGGACGCGACGCACAGAGCTTGTAAGCGAGTCGTCAGGCTTAGGGCGGGCGCGACTGGACGTTAGCGCTGATCGCCCGGCATGTCCTCTTCGCCAGGCTCCTTCGCGGTAGCGGTGCCGGAGCTTCGCCTGCGGCGCTCCCGCTTCTCACGCTCCTCGCGGTCGATTTCCTCATAGATTGCCTCTTGTTCGGCCAGGGCGGCCTCATAGGCGGCGACGAAGGCGGGCGGTGCGGGAGCGGGTCTACCTTGCACGTAGGCAGCGACAAGAGCAAGACCGTACCGATTGCAGTTGCGGGCGATGGTCCAGTCGCGGTCGCCTTCGAAGGTGTTGATGGCGCCGCTGCTGTAGAACCTCGTGAGCTGGTACAGCCGCTCACGTAGCGACCTTGGCGCGGCCGCCGTGTGTGCCTGGATCTCCCGAAGGAGACGAACCTCCTGGTTGCGACTTTCGGACGCGAGGGAGCCATCCTGTTCTAGATCGGCGTCGTACAGGTGCTCAATGTCCAACAGCAACTGCCGGATCGCCATGGCAGCCTGCCGCTCGTGATCCTGCCGGCGGAGCCAGGCCTCCCGCTGCCAGCCGACTGCGAACAGGATCGTAGCCGTCGTTGTGCCTATGCCCGCCAGCCAGTCTGGGAATGATCCCCAATTAATGGCTCGATGGCCGATGAGGGCGAAGAGGCCGAAGGCGAGACCGGCGCTGCTCAGCGCAATGCAACCGACGAGCAGGTCTCGGGTTCTCAGAGCAGGCATCTTCACCAGGGCATCTTGCCTGGCTCTACCGCCTAGAGCGATGTCGGCTGTACGACACGGGCCCGGGCGAGGACGCGTCGCGGCACGACCGGTTAACCGAACCGTCTCCGTAGGGGCAGGGCCAACGTGGGACGAGGCAGACGGAGCCTTACGCGGAACGTCAAGTAGCGAGGCAGCAAGAAGGCAGCGCGAACCTTGATGCGGGTCAGGCTGGAACATCAACGGACGAGGATCGCCGCCTGCCCGTTGACGTAGTGCCTCATCCGCTGGCACGAACCGACGGCCTGGTACCGCATCCCCCCGACGGGGGTCGTCCCTTTGCGCGTGAGCGTTCCGCCGCACGTCACAGTCCCTCCCCGTGGTCGTCCAGGTCACTCCCCGGTATCAGACGCGGAGAATCCGACGGCTGCCCGCGATGCCCGGACTCCGGCCTGGTTGCAGATCGGTCTCAGGGGCCTGTGGCAGACCATCAGGCCGACATGATCGTCCGAGGCGGCTTTCTGGGGTACGGGGAGGAACGACATGGGCGCGAAAACAGCACTGCTGGCGTTTTCCGACGGCGACATTCGTCCGGCGCTGCGTGGTGCCGGGCGATCGGAGCGAGCCGAAGCCGAGGCGTTGGTGCGTCGAGTCCACCCCGGCTACGTCGTCGTGCCCGCCGAGGACGACACGCTGCTCGACGGCGTCTACCCGCCGGACGACGTCATGTACGCCACCGTGCTGGCCGGGGCGGAGCTGTACTGCGACCGACGGCTCATGCTCGACCGCCCGTCCGAGCTGCCGGAGCACCTGCGCCTGGCCGGAGCGGGTCGGCGAATCGTCATGCACGGGATGCACTCGGCGGTGGACTGGCTCGGCTTCGCGGTGTGGGAGGACGGCGTGCTGGTCAGGTCGCTGAGCCTGTCGTCCGACGGCGGCATCCAGGAGAACATCGGCGAGCCGTACGACTTCGAGTTGCCGTACTGGGCCGGTGAGCATCCCGTCGAGCCGGTCCCGGGCTGGCACGCCCAGGGCCCGTACCCGTTGCCGTTCCATCCCCTCGACCTCGGCGAGGAAGCGTTGCGTGCGCTGTTCGGCTTTGTCATCGAGGGCCGTCCGTCCCCCGACGACATCGACCCCGACGACGTGCCTCTGCACGGGTTCCGCGTGACCGATCCGTCCGGCGAGGAACAGGCCGCCCGTGAGGCCGCATATGCGGAGGCATTACAGACCATGGGACCGCCGCGGATGTACCGCATGGGACCGGACGGAACGATGTACGAGATCAGTTCCTGATCCGCCGACGGGCGGGCCAGCAGGTCAGGTGAGGCCGAGCGCCGTGAGGAGTTGCGTGAACCTGTGCGCCACCAGCCGCCAGGAGCATCGGCTGGGGTCGGTCCAGAAGTCACTGGCGACGACTCTCGGGTCGACGACGCCGGTGCGGTAGTCGAGCGCGAGGGCGACGTCGTCGCCGGGGAATCGGTTGACCGCGATGAACACCGCACGATCGGCGTCGAGCCACGGCAGACCGACCGGACGATCCATGCGGCTGCCACGGATCACTCGAAACAACTCCGACAAGGGGGCGTCGTCGGCGAAGAGGTCCAGGGCGTTGTTCTCGAACCGCATCGAGTCAAGGCTGGCGGGGAACATCAGTGGGTATTCGAACCACGGCATGACGCTCTGGAACACGTGGTCTCCGGGGTGCCGCCACCGGTCCTGTTCCAGCAGGGTGACCAGCGTGGTGGGCAGGGGGAGACCTCGGACCGTCCAATCCTGTGGACGAGGGCTCTCGTGCACGTCACCTCGCAACGTCAGTTGTCAGGCAGGGGCGGCCAGAGTAGCTGTTCAGCCGCGCGAAGGCCTGGCGCCTGAGGCAGCGCACGGATCCCCGGCGAACGTGCCGCAGCGGGTTCAGGGTGCGTAGCCGGGGTCGGCGACGGCCTCGGCTATACGGGTGAGCCAGTGCAGGTCGTTGGCCCGGGACTCCGGACTGGCTCCGGCGCTCAGGATGCTGCGAAGGAATTCCGCGACGTCGTCCAGGTGGCGCTCGCCGCGGTAGTAACTCAGCAACCTCTGATCCGGCTCCGCCGGTCCGTAGCCTCGCCGGAAGAGCTCGGCCCGGTGCGCGTCGATCGGGTGGTCGCCGAAGTCCTGGCTGTGGACGAACATCAGGTCCCGCTCGCGCGGCGCGAGCATCGGCGCGTCCCAGTCCACCACATGCAGCGGACCGTCACCGTCGGCGATCAGGTTGCCCGGGTGGATGTCGGCGTGGGCGATGACGTGCCGAGCGCGCGTCACACCGGAGGCCAGGTCGTCCACCGTGTCCGCCAACCGGTGCAGCGCGACGCCGTACCGCTTCCAGAACGCGCCGAGGGCGTCGCTCGCCGCGGCCTGCTCGCCGAGGGTTCGCAGCCGCTCGCCCGCTGTCGACCGGTAGGTCTCCACCGGCAGGACAGCGGCGAGTTCGGCGCTCGGCGTGACCTCGTGCAGCCGGCCCAGGAACTCGCCGTACGCGATCCACTGGCGGTCGGTGAGACCGCGAGCCCACAGACTGCCGCCCTCGCGGAACGGGTAGAGCAGCAGCCGGTAGCCCTCGAAGCTGTGGACGGCCCCGCCGTCCGGAAGGTCGATCGGCGCGACGACCTGCCGGAGTCCCTGCGCGCGAAGGAAACCGGGCAGCGCGACGGCGGCCCGGGTGAACTCGCCGCGGCGCAGCTTCAGGAAGTACCGCCGACCGTCGGTCGTGTCCGCCCGGTACGCCCAGGCGTTCCCGTCGAGCCCGACCGGCAGGAACACGAGGTCGGCGACGTCCAGGGACCAGGCGGCGGCCACCTCGGCCGCGAGCAGCCGTTCGTCGACGCCGGGCCTGTCGATCACCGCCGGAGCGTCGCAGCCGCAGGGCCCGGACGGCAAGCGAGTTGCCGCCGGAATGGATCAGCGGATCACCGCGCGCATCGGGCGCCCGGCCGGCTCGAAACACACCAGCGCGCCGCCGCGCTCGTCGGTGACCACCCAGGGATGGCCGACGTACGTCTGCTGCCGGTAGGACTTCCCGGGTTCGAGCAGCGCGTACCGCTGGCGCCGGCCCTCGTAGTTGAGCCAGTAGACGGTGACGGGCGCCCGCCGGGTGTTGACGAAGTCGATGAACGTCTCCGGTCCGCCGCCGTGTGAGCGCAGCGCCCGTTCGCGTGACGGCGGCAGCGGGCTGAGCTCGCCGGGACCGATGACAGGCGGTTTCGGCCTGGGACGTGAGGGCTTCGGCGACGCCGCCCGGCTGGTCGGAGCGGCGGCTCGGGTCGGCGCGGCCGTCCGGGTGGGCAGGACGGAGCGGCTGGAGAGCGACACCGGCGGCGGCGACCAGGACGCGGTCGGCGCCTCAGTGGCCGGCGCGGGCAGCGGCGGGGAGGCCAGGATCGCCTGACCCTCGATCGGTGGCGGAAGGTCGGGACGGCGGGGCGTCGCGAAGGCGCTGACGATGCTGGCGAGCACCACGACCACGAGCCCGACCGCGATCGCGGCGAGCGCTGTCGGTGAAGGATCACGCAGCCAGGCCTCGCCGCCGGTCGGCCCGTCGGGCAGCGCGTGACGTGGAGGTGGGGGAATCGCGAGGGGGTGCGATGAGTCGGTCATGGCCTCGAATCCGCAAGCCGGTGCCGTCCATAGAGCGGCGACGGGTCCCCGATTATCCGTTACTGATCATCCCTGTAGTCAATGGCTGACCGTGCGCTCAGTCCGTCCTTTGGCACATAGCAGATCCACTCGGTCGCCGAGGTCTGTCCACATCCCACTCCGTCGTCCACAGGCGAACGGTCATCTCCTTCGTTCGGCTCGTCGACCGGGCAGGCTGCCGGGCACGTCCGAGTCCGACCGATGGAGGCCGCCATGCCGCCCCGCACCCCGCTCCCGCCGTACCGTCGTCTGCCTCTGCTCGTCACCTCCGACGGCGACCTTCTCGACGAGCTGCTGCGGCTCGCGGCGGCCGGTGGCACCGAGGTCGAACTGGCCGCCGACCCGGCGGCCGCCCGGGCCCGCTGGGCGCCGGCGCCGCTGGTGCTGGTCGGCGCCGACCAGGCGGCGGCCTGCCTGCGGGCACGCCTTCCCCGCCGCGCCCGCACCGTCCTGGTCGGTCGCTCCGGAGAGCTCGATCCGGGTACGGAGTTGGCTGAGCTGATCGGCGCGGAGCACGTCGCGACGCTGCCGGCCGCCGAGCCCTGGCTGATCGACCGGTTCGCCGAATGCGGGGCCGGCCCGGCGGGCCCGGCGTCGGGGCGGGTGGTGGCGGTGCTCGGCGGGCGGGGTGGCGCCGGGGCCAGCGTGCTGGCCGGCGGGCTCGCCGTCACCGCGGCCCGCTCGCGCCTGCGGACGCTGCTGGTGGACGCCGACCCGCTCGGCGGCGGTCTCGATCTCGTGCTCGGCTGGGAGCAGCTCGACGGGTTGCGCTGGCCCGAGCTGGCCGGCACGGACGGGCGCGTCGACCCGCCGTCGCTGGTCCGCGCGCTGCCCAGCCGGGGCGACCTGGTGGTGCTCTCCTGGGATCGCGGGGACCTGCGGCACCTGCCGGCCGAGGCGATGGCCGCCACCGTCGACGCCGGACGTCGAGGGCGGGACCTGGTCGTGCTCGACCTGCCTCGGCACCTCGACGACGCGGCGGTGATCGCGCTCCAGGCCGCCGACCGCGCGCTGCTCGTCGTACCGGCCGAGCTGCGGGCGGCAGCCGCGGCGGCCCGGGTCGCCGCCGTCGCCGCGCCGCACTGCGTCGACCTGTCGGTGATCGTGCGCGGCCCGGCACCCGGCCGGCTCCGCGCGGCCGAGGTGTCGAGGGCGCTGGGCCTGCCGCTCGCCGGCACGCTGCGGCCCGAGCCAGGGCTGTGCCGAGGGCTGGAGCGGGGCGAGGCGCCGGGCGCGAGCGGCAAGGGCCCGCTCGCCGTCCTGTGCCAGCGGCTCGTGGACGAGATGGTCGGGTCGTCGGCGGCGGGTGCGGCATGACCGGGCCGGCCGACCCCGGCGAGCTGGCCGTCCGGGTCCGGCACCGGTTCGCCGCCGAGGCGACGCCGGTCACGCCGGCGGCGATCGTCTCGGCCGTACGCGCCGAACCGGCGACCGCGGTGCTCGGCGACACCACGCTGCTGAGGATCGCCGACCGAGTCCACGACGACCTGATCGGCGCCGGTCCGCTCGCGCCGCTGCTCGCCGATCCGCAGGTCACCGACGTGCTGGTGAACGGGGTACGCGTCTGGGTCGACAGGGGGCGGGGGCTGCGTCAGGTGGCGGTACCGCTGGGCACGCTCGACGACGTACGCCGGTTGGCGCAGCGCCTCACCGCCGCTGCCGGTCGCCGGCTGGACGACGCCGCGCCGTACGCCGACGCACGGCTGCCCGACGGCACCCGGCTGCACGCCGTACTGCCCCCGGTGGCGACCGACGGGCCGTACCTGTCGCTGCGTACCTTCCGGCAGCGGCCGTTCACCCTCGACGAGCTGGTGGATCGGGGCACCGTCGCCCGGCCGGTCGCCCCGCTGCTCGCCGCGGTGGTGGCCGCCCGCCTCGCGTACCTGGTCAGCGGCGGCACCGGCTCCGGCAAGACGACACTGCTCAACACGCTGCTCGGGCTGGTGCCCGGCACCGAGCGGATCGTGCTGGTGGAGGACGCCGCCGAACTGCGGCCGGTGCACCCGCACGTGATCGGGTTGCAGGCGCGTACCGCGAACGTGGAGGGCGCCGGTGCCGTCGGGCTCGGCGACCTGGTGCGACAGGCGCTACGGATGCGGCCGGACCGGCTGGTCGTGGGCGAGTGCCGGGGCGCCGAGGTGGTGGACCTGCTCGCCGCGTTGAACACCGGCCACGACGGCGGGGCGGGGACGCTGCACGCCAACGCTCCGGCAGACGTCCCGGCCCGGTTGGAAGCGCTCGGGATGCTCGGCGGTCTGCCCCGCCTCGCGCTGCACGCGCAGGTCGCCGCCGCGTTGCAGGTCGTCCTCCAGCTCCGCCGGACCGGCGAGGGTCGGGTGCTGGACTCCATCGGCCTGCTGCTGCCCGACGGCCCCGACCGTGTGGTGACTGTGGTGCCGGCCTGGGCACGAGGGCGAGGCCCCGGTCCGGCGGCCCGTGCGCTCGGCGCCCTGCTGCGACAGCGGGGTGTGTCGGTGCCGCCGATCCTCCAGGTGTCCGGGGCGGAGCCGTCGTGACCGCCCGGCTCGGCCTGGTGGCTCTGCTCCTCGCGGTCGCGGCGGCGGCCGTCGCCTGGCCGGTGCGCGCGGGTCGCGCCCGGCGGCTGGCGGTCCTGGGCAGTGGCCCGGCCCAGCGGGGAAGGGGCGCGCGCCGTCCGCTCGACGCCGGGCCCCAGTCGTCCGGGCGGCCGCCGGGCCGCGCTCGGGAACCACGTCGGCCCGGAACCGAGCACCCGGAACGTCGATGGGCCGGCCTCGGGCCCGCTCCCGACCGGGCACGGCAATGGGCTGGCGTCGGCCCTGCTCCCGCGCCGGCGCATCGTGCAGGGCAGTGGGGCGGCCCTGGGTCTGCGTCCGCGCCGGCTGACCGGGCAGGGCAGTGGGCGGACCTCGGCCCTGCTGCCGCGCTGGCGCATCGGGTCCGGCAGTGGGTCGGTCTCGGCCCGGCGACGCTCGCGGTGGACGGCGACCGATCGGCCGGTCCGCCGACGCCTCCACTGTTCACTCTCCGACGCGCGCTACCGGTGGCGGCGCTGCTCGGCGCGGTGTCCGGGGCGCTGCTCGGCGGTCCGGTGGCGGCCCTGGCGCTGGCCACCTACGCCGTCCTCGCCGCCCGGGCGGTGCTGCGTCGGCGTACCCACCGGGCGGCCGCCCTCGCGCACCGCCGCGACCTCGACCGGCTGGCCGCTGTTGCCGCCGACCTGCGGGCCGGGCTGCCGGCCGACCTCGACGACGGGCCGGGCCGGGTCGCGCGACTCGCCCGGGCCGCCGGAAAGCTGGCCGACCGCACCGGGGCGCCCCTGGCCGACCTGCTGGAACGGATCGAGGCCGACGCCCGCGCCGCCGACCGAGGGCTCGCCGCTGCCGCCGCCCAGGCCGCCGGAGCCCGGGCGACCGCCTGGCTGCTCGCCGCGCTGCCCCTGGGCGGGATCGGTCTGGGCTACGGCATCGGGGTGGACCCGGTGGCGGTGCTCCTGCACACGCCAGTGGGTGGCGGCAGCGCGCTGGCGGCCGTCGCGTTGCAGGTGGGCGGGCTGCTCTGGGCGGAGCGGCTCGGCGTCACACCCGGACGGGTCGCCTGATGGCCCGCCAGGTGCTGGCGGCCCTGTGCCTCGGTGGCGCCGCGTCCCTCCTGGCCGTCGCCGCTCCGGCGGTCCGCCCGGCCCGGCGGCTGCGCCGGCTCGCCCCGGCGCCACGGCGACCCCGCCCGCCGTGGTGGCCGGATCGGGTACGACTAAGCGCGGCGCTGGCCGGGCTGGCCGTGCCGGTGGTGGTCGGCGGCTGGAGCGGTCTGGCCCTCGGGCTGCTGGCCGGTGTCGCCGCCGATCGTCTGCTGCGGCGGATCGAGCCGCGCGCCGCCCGGGACCGACGGCTGCGGGAGACAGCCGACCTGCCGCTGGCCGCGGACCTGCTGGCCGCCGCGCTGCGGGCCGGCGCGCCGGTCGACCGTTCGGTGCTGGCGGTCGCCGAGGCGCTCGGCGGCCCACTCGCCGACCGGCTCGGCCGGGTGGGCCGCACGCTGGGCCTGGGCGGTACGGCAACCGAGGCCTGGGCACACCTGAGCTGCGTGGCCGGGGCCGAACCCGTGGTCACGGCGGCGGTCCGGTCGTCGAACAGCGGCGCCGCGCTGGCTCGCGCGCTGACCCGGCTCGCCGACGATCTCCGCGCTGAACGGTCGACCGCCGCCGAGGCTGCCGCCCGGCGCGCGGGCGTGCTCATCGTGCTGCCGCTCGGGCTCTGCTTCCTGCCCGCCTTCATTCTCGCCGGTCTGGTGCCGGTGATCGTCGCCGTTCTCGGCGACGTGCTGTGAACCATCGAGAAGGGACTACGACATGCGCAAACTCCTCACCCGCCTGCGGGGTGACGCCGGCATGAACACCGCCGAGTACGCCGTCGGCACGCTCGCTGCGGTCGCCTTCGCCGGGATCCTGCTGAAGGTGCTCACCTCCGGCAACGTGCAGTCCGCGCTGACCGCCGTCATCGACCGGGCCCTGAAGTGATCCGGCGCCGGTGGGCCGGCCGCTGGTTCCCCGCTCCGGCGCTCCCGCTGGGCATCCCGGCCGAAGCGGGCCCGATCCGCGGCGCTGCCGGCATCCGGGCCGGGGCGGTCGCGCGTGCTCTCGTCCGCCTGCTCCGCCGGGGACGTTCGTGGGTCGCTTGCGAGCGGGGCTCCTTCACCGCCGAACTGGCGGCCGGCCTGCCGGCGCTCATGCTGCTGCTCGTCGCGGGGCTGACGGCGGTGAACGCGGTGGGCACCCGGGTCGGCTGCGTCGACGCGGCCCGGGAGGCAGCGCTCGCCGCGGCCCGGGGCGAGTCCGGCACGGTCGCCGGCCACCGGTACGCCCCAGACGGCGCCGAGGTGTCGGTGACTGTGGCAGGCGACCGGGTCACGGCGACTGTTCGGGCGCCGGTCCGGACGTTCGGTGCTCGGCTGCCGCGCCTCAGCGTGTCGGGCCAGGCTGCGGCAGCAGTGGAACCCGGCGCGCCGGGGCCGGTGCCGTGACGGCCGTCCGGCCGTCGCGGCGAACCGCCGCCGAGCGGGGCGGAGCCACGGTGTGCCTGCTCGCGATCGGGCTGGTGTTCGTGCTGGTCGGGATGTTCGGCGCCGCGCTCGGGGCCGCCCGGTGCGCTCGGCACCAGGCCCGCAGTGCGGCGGACTTCGGGGCGCTCGCCGGCGCCGGGCGGGTGCTGGACGGCGTCGAGGGCGCTTGTGCTCGCGCGGCCGAGCTGGTGGCGGCCAACGGCGGCCGGATGACCGGCTGCCGGGTCGACGGGCTCGACCTGATCGTCACGGCGCGGGTAAGTGTCGAGCCGCTGCCCGGGCTGACCCGGTACGCCACCGCGACGTCCCGAGCCGGGCCGGCCCGAGACGCCGACGGCTGAGGGGCCGAGCCGGAGTGGCGCGCCGATGGCTGACGCGGGCGGGCGGGGACGCCGATGGTTGAGGCGGCCGCGCACAAGCGGGGTACCGATGGCTGACGCGGCCGAGTCGGGGCGGGACGTCCGAAGGCTGACGCGGCCGGAGCCCGGGGCGTCAATCGCTGGCGCACCCGGCTCCGGCCGGCGGGTTGAGCAGGTGGTGGAGGGTCAGCGGGACTGGAGCGCGTCCAGCCCGACGGCCATCGCGATCACCAGACGACGGTCGATCTGCGGGTGGTGGATGTCGACGACGTACCGGTCGCGCAGGCCCCACTTCTTGTCGACCGAGAACACCGGCTGGCCACCGGCCATGAAGTCGAAGTGGTACGGCAGCCAGGAGAGCGAGTCGACGAACCGGCGCAGCAGCGCGACCGGCAGGCTGCGCTCCTGCCCGGTGGCCGGCGGCAGCCCGGGCTGCTCGACGTGCCACGTCGAGCGCAGCAGCGACTGCGCGAAGTCCTTGCGGAACAGTCCGATCGGGTTGCCGGCGTGGTCGGTCACGTCGTAGGTGGCGCCGAGGTCGAGCCGCTGCCGGGCCTTGAAGCCGAGAAGGGGGTACTGCTTGGAGTCGTCGGTGTAGATGGTCACCTGCTCCTTGAAGGCGAGCCGCTTCTGCTGCGCGAACGCGAGCAGCCCGGCCTCGGAACCGTCGGGCGCCGCAGCGTGCACCTCGTACTGGTTGACCATCATCCGGATTCGCTGACGGACGATGAACCGGTTATGGGCCTGCAGATTGTCGAGCGACATCAGATCTCCTTCGAGGGGTCGCCGGAGTCTCGCACAGCATGCCCGCCACCGCTTGCCCCCACTCGCGCCAGGATCACCGCTCGCGGGGGCCTCCGGCTCCCGGCACCCACCCCACAAGGCGTACGACCACGGACGGTCAGCGACCGCCGTCGACCGTGGCCTTCATCGCCCAGGTGTTCAGCACCTGATGAATGCCGCGCAGGCGCTCGTTGATCTGCTCCAGCCGCTCCGCCTGGGCGAGGGTGGCCAGCGCGGTGCCCAGCGCGATCTGCTGGTCGGGGGTGAGGTTTTCCTGGTCGATGGTGTAGAGCAGCTCGACGGTCTCGGCGATCGTGTCGGCCATGGCGGCACCTCCGGCGGGACGGGTCTGGGGTCACCTCTGCGCTACCGGAAATGATGCATGGAAGCGCTCCCATACATCAATGCCCCAAGTGCTCTAGCCTCATGCACCCGTCCCACCCACCAGACCTCCTGAGGCCCGCGAAGCCCTCAAGCCAGCTTGATCCACACCAGCTCGGCGAAGTAGTGGGGTCCAGCACCTGCCAATACCGCCACCTCCCCGAACTGGCGGGCGGACAGCAGCCCGAGCGCCCGCCCGGCGCGGTCCGGCCGGCCAGACACTCGGGCCGCGCGGAGCGGCCAGAACCTGCTTGATCGACACCAGTTTGGGGAAGTGGTGGGGTCCAGCACCTGTCGATACCGCAACCTCCCCGAGCTGGCGGGCGGGCAGCAGCCCGAGCGCCCGCCCGGCGCGGACTGGCCGGTCAGGCGGGTGGGCCACCGGCGGCCTGAGCTGGGCGGGTCACCCGGTCGCCCTGCCGGGGCAACGTCTCGCCGCGCCCCGAGCCGCCCGCCTCCGAGCCGCCCGCCTCCGGGCCGGCACCCGCCTCCGGGCCGGCACCCGCCTCCGGGCCGGCACCCGCCTCCGGGCCGGCACCCGCCTCCGGGCCGGCACCCGCCTCCGGGCCGGCACCCGCCTCCGGGCCGGCACCCGCCTCCGGGCCGGCACCCGCCTCCGGGCCGGCACCCGCCTCCGGGCCGGCACCCGCCTCCAGGCCGGCACCCGCCTCCAGGCCGGCACCCGCCTCCAGGCCGGCAACCGCCTCCAGGCCGGCACCCGCCTCCAGGCCGGCAACCGCCTCCGGGCCGGCCACCGCCGCCTCGCCGCCGACCGTCGGGAGGTTCGCCAGCACCACGTCGAGGACCTTCACCGCCTCCGCCTTGGCCAGCGGGTTGTTGCCGTTTCCGCACTTCGGGGACTGGACGCACGACGGGCACCCGGTCTCGCACCCGCATTCGGCGATCGCGTCCCGGGTGGCGCGCAGCCAGGCGGCGGCGGTGCCGTACGCCCGCTCGGCGAAACCGGCCCCGCCGGGATGCCCGTCGTAGACGAAGACTGTGGGCGCCTCGGTGTCCGGGTGCAGGGCGGTGGAGAGCCCACCGATGTCCCAGCGATCGCAGGTCGCCATCAGCGGCAGCAGCCCGATGGCGGCGTGCTCGGCGGCGTGCAGCGCACCCGGCACGTCGGCCGCCTCGACTCCGGCGGCGGTCAGCGACTGGGGGGAGAGCGTGAACCACACCGCCACCGTGCGCAGCTCCCGCGCGGGCAGGTCCAGCGGCCGGGTGTCGATCACCTCGCCGGTGGCGATGCGCCGCCGCTGGTACGACACGACCTGGCTGGTCACGTCGACCTCGCCGAGGAAGAGGCCGACCGGGCCGGCGTCCACGTACGAGCGGACGGACACCACCGACAGCGAGGTGACGTCGCGGGCGTGGGTGGACCAGTCCGGCTCCTCGGCGTGCACGAGCGCGCATCCGTCGGCCAGGTCGAGCGAGTCGACCACGTACGAGACGCCCTGGTGCAGGTAGACCGCGCCGGTGTGCAGCAGGAAGTGCGCCGATCCTCCGTCGACGGTGCCGAGCAGCCGGCCGGTGGACTCCTCCACCACGCACACCGGGGTGCCGCCCTCGCCGCGCAGGTCGATCTCGGGGCGTTCCCGGTGCCGCCAGTACCAGCCGGTGGGCCGCTGCCGCAGCGCACCCGCCTCGACCAGCGAGTCCACCGCCTCCTTCGCGCCCTCGCCGAACAGGTCCAGGTCGGCGGGGGTGAGCGGGGACTCGTGCGCGGCGCAGGCGAGTTGTGGCGCGAGCACGTACGGGTTGGCCGGGTCGAGCACTGTCGCCTCGACGGGCCGCCCGAACAGCGCCTCCGGGTGGTGCACCAGGTAGGTGTCGAATGGGTCGTCGCGGGCCACCAGCACGGCGAGCGCCTCGTCGCCGGAGCGCCCGGCCCGCCCGGCCTGCTGCCAGAGCGACGCGCGGGTGCCGGGCCAGCCGCAGATCAGCACCGCGTCCAGCCCGACCAGGTCGACGCCGAGTTCGAGCGCGTTGGTGGAGGCGAGCCCGAGCAGGTCGCCGTGCAGCAGCGCCCGTTCCAGCTCGCGGCGTTCCTCGCGCAGGTAGCCGGCCCGGTAGGCGGCGACCCGCTCGCCCAGCCCGGGCACCGCCTCGTCCAGCGCCCGCCGGGCGTTCGCGGCGACCACCTCGGCGCCCCGGCGGGACCGCACGAACGCGAGCGTGCGTACCCCCTCGACCACGCTGTCGGCGAGCAGGTCGGCGGTCTCCCGCAGCGCGGAGCGCCGGACCTGGACGAGGTCGGCGTCGACCGATGAGTCGCTCGGGGGCAGCAGCGGCGGCTCCCAGAGCGCGAACGTCACCCCGCCGCGCGGCGAGGTGTCCTCGGTGATGGCGGTGACGGGCAGGCCGGTGAGCCGCCCGGCCGCCGTCGCCGGGTCGCCCGACGTGGCCGAGGCCAGCAGGAAGACGGGGGTACGCCCGAAGCGCGCGCACTGCCGGCGCAACCGCCGCAGCACGTGCGCGACGTGGGAGCCGAACACGCCACGGTAGGTGTGGCACTCGTCGACCACCACGTACGCGAGCCGGCGCAGGAACCCGGACCAGTGGGCGTGGCCGGGCAGGATGCCGTGGTGCAGCATGTCCGGGTTGGTCAGCACGAACCGGGAGTGCCGTCGGATCCACTCCCGCTCGGCGCGCGGCGTGTCCCCGTCGTAGGTGGCGGGGCGTACCCCGTCGAGTTCGAGACCGGCGACGGCGCGGAGCTGGTCGGCGGCGAGCGCCTTGGTCGGCGCCAGGTAGAGCACCGTGGCGCGCGGGTCGGCGAGCAGCGTGCTCAGTGCCGGCAACTGGTACGCCAGTGACTTGCCGGACGCCGTGCCGGTGGCGACCACGACGTGCCTGCCCGCGTACGCCAGCTCGGCGGCCTCGGCCTGGTGCCGCCACGGGGCGGTGACGCCGCGCCGCGCGAACGCCGCCCGCAGTTCCTCCGGCGCCCAGCCGGGCCACCCGACCGGCTCGCCGGCGCGGGCCGGGACGCGTTCGACGTGGGTGACCGGGTCGGTGGGGTGACGCAGCCGCAGCCGGCGCAGCAGCTCACCCGGCGCACGCCGCGGGCCGGGGCTGTGGTCGGTCACGTCCTGCACTCTCGCACTGGTGTTCGGAATTGGGAACCGTGGGGTGGGGGTAAGGGAGGGGCGCGGCCGGTGATCCGAGAGGGCTGCACGGGGGATGGTTAGATGCCCAGGAGAGTTTACCGAGGAGGGGCCGATGGAGCTGTCGCTGGCGACCCGCGCCGTGGGGGAGCACACGGTGCTCGAGGTCGGTGGAGAGGTGGACGTCTACACCGCCCCCCGCCTGCGGGAACGGCTTCTTGAGCTGATCGACGGCGGGGCGCACCGCGTGGTGGTCGACCTGGGTCGGGTGGACTTCCTCGACTCGACCGGGCTGGGCGTGCTGGTCGGCGCGCTCAAGCGGCTGCGCTCGGCCGGCGGCTCGTTCGCTCTGGTCTGCGACAAGGAGCCGCTGCTCAAGATCTTCCGGATCACCGCCCTGGACCAGGTCTTCCCGCTGCATCCGACGGTCGACGCGGCCATCGCCGCCGACTCCACCGGCGCGTGATGGCCACCGTCAAGCTTTCCTTCTCTCCGGCCCCGGTCCACGTGCGCACCGCACGCCTGGTCGGCGTCGCGGTGGCGCGGCGGGCCGGCGTACGCGAGGACCTGCTGGACGAGGTGCGCCTGGCCATCGGTGAGGCGTGCACGCGGGCGGTCGCGCTGCACCGGCAGTACGGCCTGGCCGACCCGGTGTACGTGGAGATGTCCGACACCGGCGGCTACACGGTCCGGGTGGTGGACCGGGCGCCGATCGAGGCGGGCCTCGGCCTGGCCGCGCTCGGGCCGGACGAGCTCGCCAAGGAGTCGCTGAGCGAGGACGCGCTCACCACCGGGGTGGGCTTCGCGCTGCTCGCCGGTTTCGTGGAGGACCTCCAGGTCCGCCCGGTCGACGAGGGCGTCGGCACCGAGGTCCGGATGACCTGGCCGGCCGGACGCGCCTGACCCCTTCCGTTCACGTAGGCCGCGTTCCCCGCACGGGGAGCGCGGCCTCGTCGCGTTGATGGCGCCATATATCAGATTTCTTCGCATAACACAGTTACGAAGATCATCGAGACACGGTGCCCCCTGCCTGTGACCCTCGCCACGCCGGAGGGCTACAGTACCCGGGTTGTCAGCAAGTGATCCGGTCCCGCAGCCAGCGGGAACGGGAGTTATCGCTGGTCCGCCGGGGTGGGTTGGCGCGCGCTTGCGAGTCCGCATCCAGGCGTCGGCCCGTGCGTCTCCACGGGCCGGCGCGAGTTGTTCGGTACAGGAGGACATAGATGTCCGGGACCTTGGCCGCCGACGGCGGCGCACTGTCCCTTACCGGAGCCAACGTGACGTACGTCGTCATCGCCGCGGTCATCGCGCTGGTGGCGCTCGTCTTCGCGGCAGCCCTCACCAGGGCGGTCCTGGCGGCCGGTAAGGGAACCACAAACATGCAGGAGATCTCCGGCGCGGTGCAGGAGGGCGCGTCGGCGTACCTGCTGCGGCAGTTCCGCACGCTGGCGATCTTCGTGGCGATCGCCGTCGTGCTGCTGTTCCTGCTGCCGGTGCACGACACCGACGGCAACGAGACGCTGGTGAAGGTCGGCCGCTCGGCGTTCTTCGTGGTGGGTGCGCTGTTCAGCGCGTTCATCGGCGGCGCCGGCATGTGGCTGGCCACCCGCGCCAACCTGCGGGTCGCCGCGGCCGCGCGGGAGCGCGAAGGCGGGCGCGAGGGCGCCATGAAGATCGCCTTCCGCACCGGCGGCGTGGTCGGCTTCCTCACCGTCGGCCTCGGTCTGTTCGGCGCGGCGCTCGTCGTGCTGATGTTCCGCGGTGACGCCCCGACCGTGCTGGAGGGCTTCGGCTTCGGCGCCGCGCTGCTCGCCATGTTCATGCGGGTGGGCGGCGGCATCTTCACCAAGGCCGCCGACGTCGGCGCCGACCTGGTCGGCAAGGTCGAGCAGGGCATCCCGGAGGACGACCCGCGCAACGCCGCAACCATCGCCGACAACGTGGGCGACAACGTAGGCGACTGCGCCGGCATGGCCGCCGACCTGTTCGAGTCGTACGCGGTCACGCTCGTCGCGGCGCTGATCCTCGGCCGGGCCGCGTTCGGCGAGACCGGCCTGGTCTTCCCGCTGATCATCTCCACCATCGGCGTGCTCGTCGCGATCGTCGGCGTGTTCATCACCCGGCTGCGCGCCAGCGACCGCAACGGCCTGACCGCCATCAACCGGGCCTTCTACCTTTCGGCGCTCCTCGCCGCGGTGCTCGTCGCGATCGCGGCGTTCGCATACCTGCCGGCCACCTTCGCCGAGCTGGAGGGCGGGCTGACCGACGTCGACCGCAACCCGCGGCTGGTGGCCATCGGCGCGGTAGTGATCGGCATCGTGCTGGCCGCCGCGATCCAGGCGCTGACCGGCTACTTCACCGAGACGAACAGGCGTCCGGTGCAGGACATCGGCAAGAGCTCGCAGACCGGCGCCGCCACCGTCATCCTCGCCGGCATCAGCGTCGGCCTGGAGTCGGCCGTCTACTCGGCGCTGCTGATCGGCGCCGGCGTGTTCGGCGCGTTCCTGCTCGGCGGCAGCTCGCTCACGCTGTCGCTGTTCGCCGTCGCGCTGGCCGGCACCGGCCTGCTCACCACCGTCGGCGTCATCGTCGCGATGGACACGTTCGGCCCGATCTCCGACAACGCGCAGGGCGTGGCCGAGATGTCCGGCGACATCGACGAGCACGGCGCGCGGACGCTCACCGAGCTGGACGCGGTCGGCAACACCACCAAGGCGATCACCAAGGGCATCGCGATCGCCACCGCCGTGCTGGCCGCGACCGCGCTGTTCGGCTCGTACACCGACACGCTCAAGACCGCGTACGGCGACGCGACGGGCACCGAGGACACCACCGCGCTGATCGACGAGCTGCTCAACGTGGCCAACCCGCGCAACCTGGTCGGCCTGATCATCGGCGCCGCCGTGGTCTTCCTCTTCTCCGGCCTGGCCATCAACGCGGTCTCCCGCTCCGCCGGTGCCGTGGTGATGGAGGTACGCCGCCAGTTCCGTGAGCTGCCCGGCATCATGGACCGCACCCAGCGGCCCGAGTACGGCAAGGTCGTGGACATCTGCACCCGGGACGCGCAGCGCGAGCTGCTGACCCCCGGTCTGCTGGCCATCCTGGCCCCGATCGCTGTCGGCTTCGGCCTCGGCGCGGGCGCGCTCGCCGCGTACCTGGCCGGCGCGATCGGCGCGGGCACGTTGATGGCCGTGTTCCTGGCCAACTCCGGCGGCGCCTGGGACAACGCCAAGAAGCTGGTGGAGGACGGCGCGCACGGCGGCAAGGGCTCCGACGCGCACGCCGCCACGGTCATCGGCGACACGGTCGGTGACCCGTTCAAGGACACCGCCGGCCCGGCGATCAACCCGCTGCTCAAGGTGATGAACCTGGTCTCGCTGCTGATCGCCCCGGCCGTGGTGGCCTGGAGCGTGGGCGACGACAAGAACAACCCGCTGCGCATCACGATCGCCGTGGTCGCCGCGCTGATCATCGCGGGGGCCGTGGTGTTCAGCAAGCGCAAGGGCGTGGCGATGACCGACTCGGACAGCGACGCCGGCAAGCCGGACCAGCACCCGGAGACGGTAAACGCCTGATCTCCACGCGACGGTTCCCGGCCGGCCCCGGCCGGCCGGGAACCCCGTGCCCGGCAAACCTGAGCGGTGGCGGTTCCGCTCGGAGGTCGTACGCTGCAACGCATGCGTACGCGCCGGGCGGCAACCGCCGGAAAGCTCACGGTGGTCCTGGCCACGCTGGTCCTCGTCGTCGCCGGGTGCGGCGGCGGCCCGAGCCCGCGGGTATGGGCCGCGTCGGTGTGCCAGGCGCTCGCCCCGTGGCGCGCGGAGATCTCCAAGCTGACCAGCAGCACCCAGCAGCAGATGACCGCGCAGACCACTCCGACGCAGGCCAAGGAGAATCTGGTCCGGCTCTTCGCCGGCGCCGAGCAGGCCAGCGAGACGGCCCGGCGCAAGGTCGAGGAGGCGGGCGTGCCGGAGGCCGAGCGCGGCGACGAGGTGTCCGCCGGGTTCCTGGGGTCGCTCAGCAAGATGCGCGACGCGTACGGCCGGGCGCGGGACGCCATCGACCGGCTCGACACCGCCCAGGCCGGCCCGTTCTACGACGGCGTGCGCGCCGCCGTGGACACGCTCAACAAGGAGTACGACGCGAGCGCGCTGGACACCAGCAAGCTCAACTCGACCGAGCTGAAAGAGGCCTTCGACGAGGTCCCGGAGTGTCGCTGACCCCTCCCACCCCGAAACCGGCCCGCCAGCCCTCGCTGTTCTCCACCGAGGCGGCCGATCCCGCGCTGGCGGATCTCGCCGGCCTGCTCGCCGGGCCGGGTGAGGTGGGGCGGATGGGCGGCACGGCCCGGATCTCCGTGGTGGTGGACGCCGCCTGGCGGGTGCACGTGCTGGTGGCGGAGCTGGGCGCCCGGGGCGTGCCGGCGAGCTGGGAGCCGACCGAGGACGGGCGGCATCGGGTGCGCACCGCGTACACGAGCATGCTGGCGCCGCTCGCGCGGGCCTGGCTGCGCGGGGCGGTGAAGCGGCCACCGGCCCGCTTCCACCTGGACGGGCGGCGGCTGCGGCTCTGGGTGGCCGCGGCCGGAACGGCCGAGCCGGCCGGGTTCCGGCTGCGGCTCGGCGCGGCCGACGAGCCGTCCTGGCCGGTGGTCCGCGCCGCGCTGGCGGCGGTGGGCCTGCCGGCCGCGTTCGTGGAGCCGGACGAGGGTGGGCCCGCGTTCCGGATCGGCGGGCGGCGGATGACGCGGCTCGCCGAGTTGGTGGGGGAACGGCCGGCCACGGCGCCAGCGACGGAGTGGCCGGGCTCGCACGGCTGACCGTCCGGTGTCCGAACCCGGACACCCGGTGCGGGCTCCGCCGGGGGTGCGCGATCGTCACAGTGACACGCCTGTCGCCCTACCCACGGTGTACCGTGACGCCGTCCGGCAGGGTGCGGCCGGCGGTCGCCGGGAGAGCGGCCCGTTTGCCGCCCACGAAACCCGGAACGCGGACGGCGCGTTACGTTGGACATCCGGACCGCCGTGGTCCGGGTGGCGCAACACGGCCCGAAGCGGGCATGGCGTAGGAGTGAGGTCGGGGAGAGACGTGCCGAGCAACGCTGGAACCACCCGTCTGGTCATCGTCGAGTCTCCGGCGAAGGCCAAGACGATCTCGGGCTACCTCGGCCCGGGGTACGTCGTGGAGGCCAGCTTCGGCCACGTCCGGGACCTGCCCCGCAACGCCGCCGACGTCCCGGCGAAGTACAAGGGTGAGCCGTGGGCGCGCCTCGGCGTCGACGTCGACAACGGCTTCCACGCGCTCTACGTGGTCTCGGCCGACCGCAAGCAGCAGATCAGCAAGCTGGTGAAGCTGGCCAAGGAGGTCGACGAGATCTTCCTGGCGACGGACGAGGACCGCGAGGGCGAGGCCATCGCCTGGCACCTGGTGGAGACGCTCAAGCCCAAGGTGCCGGTCAAGCGGATGGTCTTCCACGAGATCACCAAGCCGGCCATCCAGGCCGCGGTGGCGAACCCCCGGGAGATCGACCGCGACCTGGTCGACGCCCAGGAGGCGCGGCGCATCCTCGACCGGCTCTACGGGTACGAGGTCTCGCCGGTGCTGTGGAAGAAGGTCATGCCGAAGCTGTCGGCGGGCCGGGTGCAGTCCGTGGCGACCCGGATCGTGGTCGAGCGGGAGCGCCAGCGGATGGCGTTCCGGACCGCCGAGTACTGGGACATCCTGGCCACGCTCGCGGTGGCGAAGCCGGGCGAGGGCCCGCGCACGTTCAACGCCACGCTCGTCGCGCTGAACGGCGACCGGATCGCCACCGGCAAGGACTTCGAGCCGACCACGGGTCGCGTCAAGCCCGGCGCCGGGGTGGTCCACCTGGACGAGGGCGGGGCCAGAGGGCTGGCCGCCCGCCTGGCCGACCGGCCGTTCACAGTCACCCGGGTCGAGGAGAAGCCCTACCGCCGCCGCCCGTACGCGCCGTTCATCACCTCCACGCTCCAGCAGGAGGCGGCCCGCAAGATGCGGTTCTCGTCGCAGCAGACGATGCGCACCGCGCAGCGCCTGTACGAGAACGGCTACATCACCTACATGCGTACCGACTCGGTCAACCTGTCCGAGACGGCCATCGCCGCGGCCCGCCGGCAGATCGTCGAGCTGTACGGCGAGCGCAGCGTGCCGCCGGAGCCGCGCCGCTACACCGGCAAGGTGAAGAACGCGCAGGAGGCGCACGAGGCGATCCGCCCGGCCGGCGACAACTTCCGCACCCCCGGCGAGGTGGCCAAGGAGCTGTCCGCCGAGGAGTTCAAGCTCTACGAGCTGATCTGGCGGCGCACCATCGCCTCGCAGATGACCGACGCGGTCGGCTCCAGCGTGTCGGTGCGCATCCGCGCCCTCTCCTCCGCCCAGGAGGAGGCCGACTTCGGCGCGACCGGCAAGACCATCACCGACCCGGGCTTCCTGCGCGCCTACGTCGAGTCCAGCGACGACGAGAACGCCGAGGCCGAGGATGCCGAGCGGCGGCTGCCCACGCTCGTCAAGGACCAGCCGCTGACCGCCGACGAGCTGAACGCGCAGGGCCACCACACCCAGCCGCCCTCCCGCTACACCGAGGCGTCGCTGGTCAAGGCCCTCGAAGAGCTGGGCATCGGCCGGCCCTCCACGTACGCGTCGATCATGCAGACGATCCAGGACCGCGGGTACGTGGTGAAGCGCGGCCAGGCCATGATCCCGTCGTTCCTGGCGTTCGCGGTGATCGGGCTGATGGAGCGGCACTACCCGCGCCTGATCGACTACGACTTCACCGCCAGCATGGAGAACGAGCTGGACGAGATCGCCGGTGGTGACCACGCCGCCGTCGACTTCCTCACCTCCTTCTACTTCGGCAGCACCAACGGCACCGGTGACCAGGCCATCGCGCACGCCGGTGGCCTGAAGAAGCTGGTCACCGAGAACCTCAGCGAGATCGACGCGCGCAGCGTCAACTCCATCCCGCTGTTCACCGACGACGAGGGCCGCGAGGTGGTCGTCCGGGTCGGCCGGTACGGGCCGTACCTGCAACGCGAACTGCCGGGCGGCGAGCAGCCCACACCCTCCGGTGAGGGCGAGGAGGGCGGCTCGCAGGGCGACCGGGCGCCGATCCCGGAGGGCCTGGCCCCCGACGAGCTGACCCCGGAGAAGGTGCACGAGCTGTTCCTCGGCGGCGGCGGCGAGCGCAAGCTCGGCGACGACCCGTCGACCGGCGAGCCGATCCTGCTCAAGTCCGGCCGGTTCGGCCCGTACGTGGCCAGCGGCGAGCGCAAGTCGTCGCTGCTGCGCTCGCAGTCGCCGGACAGCCTCACCCTGGAGCAGGCGTTGCAGCTGCTGCGCCTGCCCCGGCTGATCGGCGTGGCTCCGGACGGCGCCGAGGTGGTCGCCAACAACGGCCGCTACGGCCCGTACGTCAAGCGCGGTGACGAGTTCCGTTCGCTGGACTCGGAAGAGAAGATGTTCACCGTCACGCTGGACGAGGCGCTGGCGCTGCTGGCCACCCCGAAGACCCGCCAGCGCCGGGCCGCCGCGCCGCCGCTGCGGGAGATGGGCAACGACCCGCTCACCGAGAAGCCGCTGGTGATCAAGGACGGGCGCTTCGGCCCGTACGTTACAGACGGCGAGTTCAACGCGTCGCTGCGGCGTGGGCAGACGCCGGAGGAGCTGACGCTGGAGCAGGCGTCGGAGATGCTCGCCGAGAAACGCGCGAAGGGCCCGGCCCCGAAGAAGAAGGCCGCGAAGAAGGCCGCCCCGGCCAAGAAGACAACAGCGGCGAAGAAGACGACCGCAGCGGCGAAGAAGACGACAGCGGCGAAGAAGGCCCCCGCCAAGAAGGCGGCTCCGAAGAAGGCGACCTCAACGCCGAACGAGTGATCTTGGAAGGAAAGGGCCCCTATGAGGGCCTTTTCCTTCCAAAATCTTCAGGAGCCCAACACCTGACTCAAGTACGGGTTCTGGAAGATGCGGGACGGGTCGAGGCGGGCGCGGACGGACTGGAAATCCGCGAATCTCGGGTAGGCGCTCGCCAGGGAATCCGCGTCGCGCCAGTGCAGCTTGCCCCAGTGCGGCCGGCCACCCAACTCCGTCGCCACCTGCTCAAAGGCGCGGAAGTACGGCTCGTACGGCATGCCCACGTACTGGTGCACCGCGATGTACGCCGAGTCCCGCCCGTACGAGTGGGACAGCCAGATGTCGTCGGCGGCGGTGAACCGCACCTCGACCGGGAACAGCACCTTGAACGGCAGCCGGTCCACGATCCGGCGCAGCTCGGCGAGCGCCGTCGGCAGCGCCTCGCGCGGCAGCCCGTACTCCATCTCCACGAAACGGACCCGGCGCGGGGTGCAGAAGACCTGGTCGGAGCGACCGGTGTAGGTGCGTTCGGTGAGCGCGCGGGCGGAGACGGCGCTGATCGTGGGCGCGAGGGCGGGCACGGCGCGGCCGAGGCGGCAGGCCCCGGCGAAGACGGTGTTGGAGAGGAACTCGTCGTCGAGCCAGCCGCGCCAGCCGGGCAGGGGCCGGTCGTCGGCGGGTACCCGGTCGTTGGTCTTGACCTGCACCCGGTCGGTGTACGGGAACCAGTAGAACTCGGCGTGGTCGTGCGCCTCGTACAGGCCGGGCAGGTCGTCGAGCACCTCGGCGAGCGGGGCGGGGCGTTCGTGCGCGCGCAGCACGAAGGCGTCGACGCAGCGCAGCGTGACCTCGACCAGCACGCCGACGGCGCCGAGCCCGACCCGGGCGGCGTCGAAGACGTCGCGGTTCTCCTCGGCGGAGCAGCGCAGCACCTCGCCGGTGCCGGTGACGAGCGTCAGCCCGGCCACGAAGGTGGACAGGCAGCCGAGTTTCGCCCCGGTGCCGTGGGTGCCTGTGGAGAGCGCGCCGGCGATGGTCTGGGCGTCGATGTCGCCGAGGTTCGGCATCGCCAGCCCGTGCCCGGCGAGCAGTTCGTTGAGCGTGTGCAACGTCATTCCAGCCGGTACGGTGACCAGGCGGCGCGCCACATCGACGCTGACGTCTGTCTCCAGTTCGGCGAGGTCGATGCGGTGCCCGTCGGCCACGGCGGTGGCGGTGAAGGAGTGGCCGCTGCCGGTGGCCCGGACGGTCCGGCCGGCCGCGGCGGCCTGGCGGACCGCCTCGGCGACGTCGGAGACGCTACGCGGGCGCACGGTGAGGAGCGCGGAGCTGTGCTGGTTGCCGGCCCAGTTGGACCAGGTGGCGGTGGTACCGGTCATCGCGGCCACTCCTCGACATGAATATGAACTGAATTCATATCAGGAACGTTGTGCCTGGTAAATACCGCAATCGAGCCCGGCTCGTTGTACCGGTAGTCACAGACTCGTGACGTGCAGATATGTTCATCCGTCGAAGGGGGGTGGCGCCGAGTGTCCACACCAGCCGCCACGACCGGGCCGCTGCGTCGGGTACCGGTGCAGGGTCGAAGTGTCGCGCGGGTCCAGCGGATGCTGGACGCCTGCGCCGAGCTCGTCGACGAGGTGGGGTACGAAGGGCTGACCACGACCCTGCTCGCCGAGCGCGCCGAGGTGGCGATCGGGTCGGTCTACCAGTTCTTTCCGGACAAGCGGGCCATCGTGCAGGCGCTGACGCTGCGCACCATGGAGTCCTACCTCCAGCGGCTCGACGAGCGGTTCTCCTCGGACGACCTGACCCACTGGTGGGACGGCGTCGACGCGGCGATCGACGAGTACATCTCGATGCACCGCACCGTCCCCGGTTTCCGTACCCTGCACTTCGGCGACGTGGTCGACCTGCACCTGCTGGACGACCAGCGGGACAACAACGGGGTCATCGCGGAGCAGCTCGCCCGCGTGCTCACCGAGCGCTTCGGCCTGGCCGGGGTGCCCGACCTGCGGTTCCACCTGGAGGTCGCGGTCGAGGCGGCCGACGCCCTGATCAAGCTGGCCTTCCGCCGCCGCACCGACGGCGACGAGCGGGTGCTCATCGAGGCGAAGGCGCTCATCCGGGAGTACCTGCACCGGCAGGTCAACGCCCCGGCCGAGGCCGTGTCCCAGAGCTGAGCGGCACGCCGAGCGGCGGGTTCCCGGGTGCGCCGGGGCCCGCCGTCGTCACGTCGCGGCCGTGTCAGAGAAAGGCGCGGCCCTCGCCCCGGTAGGTGGGCACCGTCGCGACCACCGCGTCCCCGTCGACGAGGTGCACCTCGTTGACGTGCTCGCACATCTCGCCCGCCTTGGCGTGGCGGAACCACACCCGGTCACCGACCCGCAGGTCGTCCGCGGCGTCCCCGGCCAGCGGCGTCTGCACCTCGCCGGCGCCCTCCGCGCCGAGCAGCTTCAGGCCGTCCGGCAGCCAGGGCCGGGGCAGCCGGCTGCTCGCCGCCTGGCCGGAGGCGATCCAGCCACCGCCGAGCACCGTGGCCAGCCCGGGCGCCGGGCGGCGGACCACCGCGCAGGCGAAGAACGCCGCCGGGGTCGGCCGCCAGGCACGGTACGCGTCGAACAGCGTCGGCCCGTACAGGCCGGAGCCCGCGGTGACCTCGGTGACCGCGGGGTCGGCGCTGGTGGCGGCCACGCTGCCGGTGCCGCCGCCGTTGACGAACTCCAGGTCGGCGTGCTCGCGTACCGCGGCGACAGCGGCCGAGCGGCGGGCCAGCAGTTCCCGGTACGACCCGCGTTGCGCGACCCGGATCGCCGAGCCGAGCATCGCCTGCCCGGGCGGCGCGTCGCCCAGGCCGGCGATCTGCGCCTCGTACGACATGAGGCCGACCAGCCGGAAGCCGGGCCGGGCCGCGACGGCGGCGGCGAGCCCGCCGGCCGCCGTGGCGCTGTGCACCGGGGAGCGGCGCACGCCGACGTGCACCCGGCCCCGCAGCGGCCGCCAGGAGGCGTCCAGGTCGAGGCAGATCCGCAGCGCGGGGCGGCGCGCGGGCGGGCTGACCTGGTCGATCAGGTCGAGCTGGGCGGCGTCGTCGACCATCAGCGTCACCGCGTCGGCGAGCGCCGGGTCGGCGGCCAGTTCGGCGAGGCCGGCCCGGTGCGCCGTCGGGTACGCCACCAGCACGTCGTCGCTGACGCCGGAGCGGGCGAGCCACACCGCCTCGGGCAGGGTGAAGGCCATCACACCCTGCCAGCCGGGGCGTTCGAGTACGCGGGTCAGCAGCTCGCGGACCCGTACCGACTTGCTCGCCACCCGCAGTGGCTTGCCGTCGGCCCGGCCGGTCAGCGCGCCGGCGTTGGCGTCGAACGCGGAGAGGTCGACCACCGCGTACGGCGGGTCGAGGTGAGCGGTCGCCCGGTCGAGACGCTCGCGAAGTTTGTCACGGTCGATGGCCACGTCTGCACGCTAACTGTCTGGGCGAGAATGCGAAATACCCTCGCGTCTGTCCGGGCTGCGGGCGGTGGTCCCGGCGGCCTAGGCTCAGCGAGCAGGTGAATGTCGCGCAGGCCTGCTCCTCCCGCGCGACTAGAGTGTTCCACCGGGGATGCCCAGACCTGGGCCGGCACGTGGAGGTACGGCCATCGAAAGCCAGAACAACGGCGAGTCGCCCGGCGTGTCGTCGCCCGGGACAGCCGCCGACCACTCCGGCCTCGCCGCCATCCGCTCGGTGCTGCGCATCCGGCCGTTCCGCAGGCTGTGGATCGTCCTCAGCGCCGCCTCCTTCGGCGACTGGCTCGGCCTGCTCGCCACCGCGCTGTTCGCCGCCTCCCAGGTCTCCGGCAGCACCGCCCAGGGCGCCGCGTTCGGCGGTGTGACAGCGATCCGGCTGCTCCCGGCGCTGGTGCTCGGCCCGGTGGCGGGCGTCTTCGCCGACCGGTTCGACCGCCGGTGGACGATGGTCATCTGCGACGTGCTGCGCTTCGTGCTGTTCGCCTCGATCCCGCTGTACGCGCTCACCGGCGCCGCCGGCGGGCTGGTGGTCGGCTGGGCGCTGATCGCCACGTTCCTGATCGAGTCGATCACGCTGCTGTGGATCCCGGCCAAGGAAGCGGCGGTTCCGAACCTCATCCCGCGTACCCGGCTGGAAGCGGCGAACCAGCTCACGCTGATCACCACGTACGGCCTCACCCCGGTCGCGGCGGCCGTCGCCCTGGCCGTGCTGGACCGGGGCGTCCGCGGCGCGGTCGGCGGCGACCTGCCCGACTGGGCCGAGCCGGCCCAGCTCGCGCTCTGGTTCAACGCCTTCTCCCGGCTGGCCACCGCGCTCGTGGTGGCCTTCGGGATCAAGGAGATCAGCGAGGCCCAGCGCGGCGAGGCCGAGCGCACCGAGCAGAGCATGTTCCGGCAGTTCTCCGAGGGCTGGAAATACATCGGCCAGACCCCGCTCGTCCGTGGCCTGGTGCTGGGTATCTTCGGCGCGTTCGCCGGCGGCGGCATCGTGGTCGGCACGGCCAAGTTCTTCGCCAACTCGCTCGGCGCCGGTGACGCCGCCTTCTCGCTGCTCTTCGGCGCGATCTTCGTCGGCCTGGCGCTCGGCATCGGCCTCGGGCCGATGATCGTGCGGGACATGTCCCGCCGCCGCTGGTTCGGCATGAGCATCGTGCTGGCCAGCGCCTCGGTGCTGGTGCTCGCGTTCGCCATCCACCTGTCGATGGCCATCCTCGGCGCGATCCTGGTCGGCGCGGGCGCCGGCATGGCGTTCCTGGCCGGCACCACGCTGCTCGGCGGCGAGGTCGCCGACGAGGTACGCGGCCGGGTCTTCGCTGTGGTGCAGATCGGCACCCGGCTGGTGCTGATCCTCGCCATCGCGCTCAGCAGCCTCCTGGTCGGCGTCGGCGGCTCCCGCCAGCTCACCATCGCCGACCTGGGCATCTCCATCTCCTCGACCCGTCTGCTGCTGCTCGCCGCCGGTGCGGCCGGCATCATCGCCGGCATCAGCGCGTTCGGCCAGATGGACGACAAGAAGGGCGTGCCGGTCCTCGCCGACCTGTGGGGCTCGATCCGGGGCCGCCCGCTGATGCCGGCCGAGCCGTTCGTCTCCAGCGGTCTGTTCGTGGTCTTCGAGGGCGGCGAGGGCGCCGGCAAGTCCACCCAGCTCGCCGTGCTCGCCGAGCGCCTGCGCGGGCAGGGGCGGGACGTGGTGGTCACCCGCGAGCCGGGCGCCACCCCGGTCGGCGAGCGGATCCGCTCGCTGGTGCTGGACACCGGCAGGGACGAGGCGCCGTCGCCGCGCGCCGAGGCGCTGCTCTACGCCGCCGACCGGGCGCACCACGTCGCGACTGTCGTCCGCCCGGCGCTCGTGCGCGGCGCGGTGGTGATCAGTGACCGGTACGTCGACTCGTCACTCGCCTACCAGGGCGCCGGCCGGACGCTGCCGGTGGACGAGGTCTCCTGGCTCTCGTCCTGGGCCACCGGCGGGCTCAAGCCCGACCTGGTGGTGCTGCTCGACGTCGAGCCGCGTACCGGCCTGAGCCGGGTGGAGACGCGCAACGAGGGGGCCGACCGGCTGGAGGCCGAGTCGCTGACGTTCCACGAGCGCGTCCGGTACGCCTTCCTCGACCTGGCCGCCGGTGACCCGAAGCGCTACCTGGTGCTCGACGCGTCCCGTCCGGTGGACGAGATCGCCGAGGCGGTGGCCCGCCGGGTGGGTGAGTTCCTCGCCGACCCGGGCGGCATCGTGCACCCGCGTCCGGCGCAGGGCCCGGACACCTCGGTCCAGCCGGAGTTATCCGACGCGGAGCTGGTGACGATGGAGCAACCCCGAAGATGACCGACGTCTTCGGCGATCTGGTCGGGCAGGACGAGGCGGTGACCACGCTGCGGCGGGCCGCCGCCTCGGCCGCCGCGCTGCTGCGCGCCGCCGCGCCGGTGACCGTCCGCGCGGGCGGGCCGGCCGGCGGGTACGACGACCTCGACACGCTCGCCGAGGAGTTCGACGGCAACGACGCCGACCCGGGTCCGGCGCCCGCCGGGGACGCCGACCCCGGCGCCGGGATGACCCACGCCTGGATCTTCACCGGCCCGCCCGGATCGGGCCGGTCGGTGGCCGCCCGCGCGTTCGCCGCCGCCCTGCAGTGTGTGCAGGGCACCGGATGCGGCAGCTGCCCCGGCTGCCACACGACGCTCACCGGCACGCACGCCGACGTGCGCCTCGTCGTCCCGGACGGGCTCTCCATCGGCGTCGGCGAGATGCGCGCGCTCGTGCTCCGGGCGGCGAGCACCCCGTCCGGCGGCCGGTGGCAGGTCGTCATCATCGAAGACGCCGACCGGCTCACCGAGGCCGCCGGCAACGCGCTGCTCAAGGCGATCGAGGAGCCGCCGCCGCGTACCGTCTTCCTGCTCTGCACCCCGTCCACCCACCCCGACGACATCTCCGTGACCATCCGGTCGCGCTGCCGCGTCGTACCGTTGCGCCAGCCGCCACCGGCCGCGGTGGCCGAGGTGCTGGTCCGTCGCGACGGCGTCGCGCCGGACGTGGCCGAGTGGGCCGCGGCGGCCGCGCAGGGGCACGTGGGCCGGGCCCGGCGGCTCGCCCGCGACCCGGAGGCCCGGCAGCGGCGCGACGCGGTGCTGGCCGTGCCGCGCCGGCTCACCGGCGTCGGCGCGGCGTTCGACGCCGCCTCGGCGCTGATCGAGGCCGCCGAGGCGGAGGCCGCCGCCTCGGTCGCCGAGATCGACGAGGCGGAACGGTCGGCGTTGCAGACCGCGCTCGGCGCGGGCGGCACCGGCCGGGGCGCGGCCGGCGCCATGCGTGGCGCCGCCGGCCAGCTCAAGGACCTGGAGAAGCGGCAGAAGTCGCGGGCCACCCGCGCCCAGCGGGACGCGCTCGACCGGGCGCTTGTCGACCTGGCCGGGTTCTACCGGGACGCGCTCACCATGGCGTTGCGGGCGCCGGTCGCCCCGGTGCACACCGACACCGCGGCGCTGGCCGGCGCGGGCGCGCAGAAGTGGGACGCCGAGGGCTCGCTGCGCCGCCTGGAGGCGGTCCTGGAGTGCCGGGCGGCGATCGAGGCGAACGTCAAGCCGCGGATCGCGGTGGAGGCGATGATGCTCGCCCTCTGGCGCGGCTGACCCACCCCCGTTCCACGCTGTCCACAGGGCATCGACACGCGCGATTGGCGTGCGGTACGGTCCCCGGTGATGCCGCGGTGATCGAGGCGGCACGCTCAGTGAGGTTGGGGCCGACCGGCCGGGAGGAGTCCGCCGATGCCGCGGGGCGAGATCGACGAGGCCTGGATCGAGGAGGCGGTGCGGCGCTACCGCCGCATCGAGAACCTGCAGGCCGAGTTCGACCAGGCGGTGGCCACTGTCGAGGTCACCGTCCGCTCGCCCGACGGCCTCGTCGAGGTGGTGGTGACCGCCGGTGGGCGGATCACCGACGTGCGTTTCCTCGGGCCGCTGCACCATCGCAGCCCACGTGACGTGGCCGGTTCGGTGCAGGCGGCGGTCACCGCCGCCGCCGACGCGGCGCAGTGGGCGCGGGAGAAGCTGCACAACGAGACGTTCGCGGCCTACCGGCCGCTGGCGGGAGCCTGACATGGAGACGCTGCGTGCCCTGGCCGCCCGCCTCGACGAGGCCGGCGCGACCCTAGCCACGCTGGCCCGCACGGTCACCGCCACCGACCCGCCGCACCCCGCGTTCGGCGCGCACGCCGCCGGCCGACCCGGTGACGTGGGCCGCGCGCTGCACCGGCAGTGGACCACGGCCACCGCCGACCGGGCACGCGAGGCACAGGCCGCCGCCGTCCGGCTCGCAGCCGCCGCGGCCGCGCTGCGCAGCGCCGCCGACCGCTACGCCGCCGCCGACGACGGCGTGGCCCGGCGGCTGGCCCGGGAGGCGTGATGGACGCGCTCGACCGCCTCGCCGAGCCGGGGCTCGACCTGCTCGCCCGCGTCGACACGCTGCTCGCTGCCGGCGCGCCCGAGGGGCACCGCCTCTGGCCGCTGCTGCGCCGCATGCAGGTGCTTCCCGGCGCGGCCGTGCGCGAGTTCCTCGACCTGCATCCCGCGCCGCTGACCGGCGCCGGCCACGCCGTGCGCCGGCTCGTCCGGGGGTACGACGACACCTGCGCCCTGCTCGGCGACCAGGTCGCCTGGTCCGGTGCTGCCGCGTCGGCGTACGACGAGGCGCGCGCAACCCTGCTCCGGCACCTGGACGAGGGGCCGGAGAGCCTGGTCGGCCGGCTGGAGTCGACGGCGAGTTACGCGGACGCGCTGGCCGGCTGGGTGGAGGGCAGCCGGGCCGCGCTGGCCCGCGCGCTGGCCGAGGTGCTGGGTTCGGCCGAGGCGGTCGCCGTGCACGCGGCGACCCGACCCGGCGTCCATGCCGGACCGTCCGGTGCAACTGCCGCGGCCGAGATCGCCACCCGGATCCTGGGCGTGCTCGGAGTCGCCTACGACGGTGCCGAGACGCTGCTGCGCCAGTGGGGGCCGAGCCTCGCGGAGACGGTCTGGCGGGATCGGCCGACGGTCGCTCCGCACTACGGCGGCACCACCCGAATCGGCTACTGACGGTCCACGGCGCCGCGCGCCGGACCGGCCGTGGCCGGGCAACGGCGGCGACGCCGTGGACTTCCCCTGCACCCCCCGCAGGTATGTCTTCACTCAACGCTGTCGACACACGCTTGTCCCGGCGGCGGGCGAGGTTTCAGCCGTCCGGGCGAGGCGAAGGGGGCGATTCGGCCGAGTCGGCGGACCCGATCGCCGCAGTGGGTGACCGGACGGCGACCGCGCGCCGTACGGCGGTGCGCCGATCCGCGTAGGGTGGGGCGCATGGGCATGCTCTGCGCGGTCAGTTTCAACCGGTACGGGCGCCTCTACTACCTCGACCCGGGCGAGCTGCGCCCGCAGGTGGGCGACCGGGTGCTGGTGCCCACCGACGAGGGACCGGAGGTGGCCGAGTGCGTCTGGGCCGCCCAGTGGGTCAGCGAGGACACCGACGGGTTCCCGAAACTCGCCGGGCTCGCCGAGGACGATGACCTGCGCCGCGACGAGACGCTGCGCCGGCGCAAGGCCGAGGCGAAGGTGGCCGCCAAGCGGCTGATCCGCGAACACGGCCTGCCCATGAAGGTAGTCGCCGTGGACCACGTCCTGGCCACGCCGGAGAACGGCAGCGACCGCACCACCATCTACTTCACCGCGCCGCACCGGG
Source organism: Micromonospora sp. LA-10 (assembly GCF_051853095.1). Classification (NCBI taxonomy): domain Bacteria; kingdom Bacillati; phylum Actinomycetota; class Actinomycetes; order Micromonosporales; family Micromonosporaceae; genus Micromonospora; species Micromonospora sp. LA-10. Next base: position 3,202,561 of record NZ_CP195710.1, on the reverse strand, counting down.
TCGACTTCCGCTCCCTGGTCCGTGACCTGGGTGCCACGCTGCACTGCCGGGTCGAGCTGCGGCAACTGTCCGCCCGCGACTCGGCACGGGTGCAGGGCGGCATCGGCTCCTGCGGGCGTGACCTGTGCTGCGCCACGTTCCTCAACGACTTCGAACCGGTGACCATCCGGATGGCGAAGGACCAGGACCTGCCGCTCAACCCGCTGCGCATCTCCGGCGCGTGCGGGCGGCTAATGTGCTGCCTCAAGTACGAGCACCCGCTGTACCAGAAGTTCCAGGAGACGGCCCCGGCGGTCGGCAGCCGGGTCTCCACGCCACAGGGCGAGGGCAAGGTGGTCGGCCACAGCGTCCCGCGTGACGCGGTGACGGTCCGCCTGGACGCCGACGGCTCACGGTCGATGTGCTCCCGGGCGTCGGTGTGCGGCCCGAGGCAGGCCCACGACCAGCACTACCCCCAGCCCTGACCCCGCCCCCTGCCCTCCCTCGCCTTCCCCCGGGCCCTCGCCCCGTTGATCATGAAGTTAGCGGTCGAAATGGTGATCGACTTCGCCGTCAACTTCATGATCAACAGAGTGAGGTCGGAGTGTGTGCCGGTTGGGGTCACCGGATGACGATGGGGGGTTCGGCGAGGCGGGGGGTCAGTGGGGTCTTCGGGGTCAGCCAGGAGGCGGTGGGGGACTGGTCGGGGTTCAGCTGCCAGCCGTGGGACACCTTGTCGACGGCGATCGGGTAGATCGTCAGCGTGCCGTCCGGGTCGATCCGGAACCGCAGGAACGCCTTCGAGTCCTCGATGCCCTGGGCGGCGAACAACTCGTTCAGGTTGACCCCGAACGCGCCGGCCACCAGCAGGTAGAGCGCGACGAGTTGGCTGGCGACCAGACCGCTCACCGGGCCGTAGAGCACCACTGCGGCCACCGCCGGCATCGGCCACGGCCAGTCGTAGAACGGAAGCTGCAACCAGACCCAGGTGCCCCCGGCGGCGAGGGCTATCTGAGCCAACCCGTGCGCCACGCCGAGGATCCAGTGCCGGGCGTGCCGTTTCCCGCCCGCCGTCGGCGGCTTGGCGAAGAACACCGCGCCCATCATCGCCGCCACCAGCATGATCGCCAGCGGCACGCTGAACAGTCGCTGCTCGGTGGTGCCCACCCGCTGCACCGCCACGCCGGCCATGGCCAGCATCAGCAGCGTGTGCAGGGTGCCGAGCAGCGTGGTGAAGCCCGGATTGCGGAACGGCAGCCGGGCGAAGATCCCCCAGCCGTACCGGCGGGAACGCGCCTTGTCCGGGTAGCGCGCGGCCAGGTCGTACTCCTGGGTGTTGCTGGCCCGCCGGGTGAGCGTGTCACGCGGCGGAACCTCCAGCTTCTCCGGCAGCCGGTGCGTGGGGTAGAGGTAGGCGCCGCCACCACCGCACGTGATGAGCTGCCGGTCCGCCCCGGCGTAACGGGCGTAGTGGTGCAGGTCGCCGGAGACCAGCACCCGCACCTGCGCCCCGGTCGGCGCGACGAGGGTACGGATGAAGTAGTCGATCGAGTCGTACGCGTTGGGGTGGTCGACGGCCTTGACCCACGTCGGCGCCGGCACCGCCAGGATCACCTTGGATTCCGGGGTCAGTTTGCGGGCCACCTCGTCGAAGTAGGTGAGCTGCGGGTCGTCCAGGTACGACCCGGACTGGTCGTCGAGGCCGAGCAGCCACCAGCCGGCCGGCAGCTCGACCGCGAAGTACGAGCGGGACTGGCCGGTGCCCCAGCCGCCGAAGTGCCGGTCCCGGGTGCGCACGAACAACCGCAGGAACGCGGTCAGCCCGTCGTACCAGTCGTGGTTGCCCGGCACCGCGAACAGCGTCGGCTGCTCCGGCGGGGCGACCGGCAGAGCCGCCTGGTACGGGCCCTTGCAGCGGTCCTCGTACGCCTCGTAGCCCGCCGCCGGGTAGACCTGGTCGCCGCCCATCACCAGCGTCTGCGCCCGCGGAAGCCGGTGCCCGTCCAAGGTCAGCTCTGGCTGGGCGAGCAGGTACGCCACCGAGTACGTGGCGTCGAAGCCGTCACCCAGGTCGGCCACGTAGTCGAGCCAGAGCCCGCCGTCCGGCCCGACCTGCCGGAACGTGCCGTCACCGAACGCGTTCTGCAGCTCGCGCTTGTCCAGGTACGCCCCGAATAACATCGCCAGCAACGTACGCAGGCCGGTGCTGATCAACAGCAGCGGCGCGAGCCAGGGCACCGGCCGGCGCGGGGTGAAACCCAGCTCGCGGGGGTCCATGCTGTGGGGGCGGCGGGTGGCGCGCTCGCCGGGATGCGCCTCGGGGGCCGCTGGCCGCGGCGGTTCGTCGGTCACCCGCCGCAGGGTAGTCGGGACGCGGCGCGAAGTCTCTCCCGTGACGGGGCGGATGTGGTCCGGTGTCCGGGTTCTGAGGCCGGGGGATCCGGTTCGGCTTCGGCCGGGGAGTGCCGTACACTTTACGATCGTTGCCGCCTTAGCTCAGTCGGCTAGAGCGACGCACTCGTAATGCGTAGGTCGACGGTTCGATTCCGTCAGGCGGCTCGGTACAGAAGCCCAGGTCATCGGCCTGGGCTTCGCCGTTTCCCGAGGTCGATCACATCGCCGCTGGCGGGTCGAGTCCTTGAATCCTTGTCCCGTGCGGCGACCGCCTCGTCCAGCCGGCTGGCGACCGCGTCCAGGTCGTCAGCGAACAGAGCCACGTACACGTCCAAGTGATGGTGCGGGGGAGTCGGACCAGCCGGCGGCAGCGGCCCAGGCCAACAGCACGCCCATGGTCAGGCCGGGCGGCAGGTACCAGAACGTGAGGAAGCCGGCAGGTGGAGTCAACGGCAGTGCCGCGACGAGCGCCGATGCGACGCGGCGCGGCAGCACGCCGCGACGCAGCCCCTGCAGCCCACACCAGACGGTGCCCACCAGCGCCGTCAACAGGGCCACGAGGTCGAACATCCACCCGTACCCGGGGCTGCTGTATTCCAGGCCGATCGCGATGGCCGCAGTGAGGAGCCCGTATCTCGTGAGGCGGCGGGGCGTCGCGGTGGCGTGGCCGGTCACCGTCCAGACGAGCGGCAGCGCCAGCAGCACAGACACGAAGAAGGGCCCGCGCCAGATCCACGCCGGCTCCCCACCGTCGAACAACGGCAGGTTCTCGGCCATCCATCGCGACGGAGCGGGGAGGGAGCTGACGGCTCGGCCGCCGCCGACCTCCCACTGCGTGGCCATCGCGGCGCCGAGCACCGCTGCGATCACCGGCGCGAGAACCGCCAGGACGCGCCGCCAGCGGGCGACAGGCAACTTGCCCTCGACGCCGGTCGGGCTGGCGCGATCGGGTACGTGCTGCGGATGCTCTTGTCGCATCGGACGATCGTCATTGCGTCGCTGGGAATTCTCATCAGGGAAACAGCCGGGTTCACCATCGGCGTATCGGTGGCCTGCGGGCCCAGTAATGACCGATCACTGCTCCCTTGCCGGACTCGTCAAGCCGGGTCACCTGACCACGTGCGAACTTCTACGATCCGCGCATGCCGCTCGTAGCGAAGCCACAGTGGATCGCCTGGCTCCTCGGCCCGTCCGCAGTGGCCGCCGCCCTGCTGGCGCAGTTCGCGATCGCGACACGCACCGGGCTGCTGCCGTTCGACCAGAGCTTCGCCGCCGGGCTGGACGGGGAATGGCTGACGCTGTCGGCGACCGTCGCGGGGCTGGCGGCCGTCACGTCGGCGCTCGGCGGGATCGTGGCCTCCGGCCTGGTGGCGGGCTCGCGGGCGCGGCTCGGCATCGTCGTCCTGGTCGCTGTGGCGGGCCTGACGTCTCTGCCCTTCCTCCGGGGTTCGGCGCGCGAGGCTCGTGACGTCATCCTCGCGGTGGGTGGTCCGGAGAACTCCGTGACGGTTGCCCTGGTCGTCGGGCTCGGGTTGGGTGCACTCACCGCTGGGGCCATCATCTCCGCCGGGGACTGGCGTCCCGCGGCCGCCGGCCTGGCGGTCACGACGGCAGCGTTGTGGGTGCTTGTCGCGATCAGTGGGAAGACCTCGGCCGGGCTGGCGCCGCTCGGGCTTCCCGGCGACCTGCTGCGAGCCGTGAACGGGTCGGGTCCCGGCTGGTGGCTTCCACTGCCCGCAGTGCTGTGGGTGGTGATCGGTGGTGCCTCGGCGCTCGCCGCGCGAAGCTTCACCACCAGCCGAGTGAGTCTGCTGCTCAGCGGGGTGCTGGGCGCGGTGCTCGTCTGCCTGTCGTACTTCGCGGCCTGGCCCGGCGAACCCTACGTCGATCACCTGACGGTGCACACCAGCGCGTTCAGTTTGACGAGGATGCTGGTGGGAGGCGCCCTGCTCGGCACCGGCATCGTCAGCCTCGCCGCAGTGCGGACGAACGACCGGGCGCAAACGACGTGAGGTGACGGCGGCCGGGCGCCAATGGCCGGTCAACGCAACAGCAGGTCGATGACGCCCGTCAGGTCCTCCTCGCCGCTGCCCTCGGCCAGCCGGCGGCGCATCAGCTCGAAGTAGGGGCTGAGCAGTTCCGGGCTGACGCCCTGCTCCTCTGCGGTGCGCAGGAACGTCGGCGTGCCGGCCACCTGCATGGCGAGAGTGGAGACGACACCCTTCGTGTAGTCGCCGCTGCGCAGCTGGTCGGCGGTCTGGTGCACGGCCGGGGCCATCGCGACGAGCCAGTCGGCGAGCAGCGGGGCCAGCGACGCGGGGTCGATGTCCTCACGGCGGATCAGGGCGAAGGCGTGCGCTGCCCCGGCGAACATCCCGTACATGGCGCTGAGCAGGGCCACGTCGTGCAGGGCGGCGAAGCCCGCGTCCCGGCCGACGTATGTGGTGCCGGCGGGGACGGCGAGCGTCGCCTGGTGCCGCTCGAACAGCTCTGGGGAGCCGCTGTAGAAGACGTAGCCGCCGGTGTCCGGGACACCGATCATCGGAGGAACGGCCATGATTCCGCCGTCCAGGTAGCGGGCGCCGCGCTCGCGGGCCCAGTCGGCTCGGGCGCGGGCCTGGGCGGGCGTACCCGTGGTCAGGTTGACCAGGTCCTTGCCGGCCAGGTCCTTGCCGGCCAGCACCTCCTCGACCGAGGCGTCGTCCAGCAGGCAGACGACGACAAGGGTGTTCGCGGCGACGGCCTCGGCGGCGCTGTCCGCGACCTCCGCTCCTTCGGCGGACATCGCCGCGGCGCGGGCCGGGGTGCGGTTCCAGACGGTGAGCGGGTGGCCGGCGGCGAGCCAGGCGCGGGCCAGCGCGGCGCCCATCGCGCCGAGGCCCAGCAGCGTGACGGGCGTCTTCTCCACAGTGTCGTGTGCCATGCCGTTCAGGCTGGTCGCGGGCCCAAGGACGATCAAGTACGCACTTCGGAGTAGGTGGTTACTCTGAGGTGAGCGAGCAGGTCGGAGGGGCGGGGGCATGACGACGTTGAACCGGCCGGGCGCACCGGACGGCCATGTCTGCGGGATCGACGCCGCAATGGAGGTGATCGGGGGCAAGTGGAAGGTGCTGATCCTCTGGGCACTCCACGAGCACCCGTGCCGCCGCTTCGGCGAGCTGCGGCGGCTGCTGCCGGGGGTCACCGAGAAGGTGCTGGCCGCGCACCTGCGCGAGATGGAGGCGGACGGCGTCGTGCGCCGCGTCTCCTACGACGAGGTGCCGCCCCGCGTCGAGTACTCGCTGACCGAGGACGGCGTACGCCTCAACGACGCGCTCGAGCCGCTGGCCGCGTGGGGACGTGAGCGGCGGGACGTGCAAAGCTTCCGTCCGTGACGGACGACGAGTCGACAGTCGTGCAGCTGTACTGCCGTATCGAGATCAGGGTCGACGACCCGGAGGCGGTGTTCGAGGCCGCCGAGCGGGAGTTGCGGAGCGCCGACGTCGACTGGCCGGGCGAGCAGGAGACGCTGGACGAGGCGGTCGACGAGCTGCGGAGCGACCTGGCGCAGTCGGTCGCCGGCCTGGTCGACCCGGACCGGATGGTGGCGGGCGTGCCCGGCCTGGAGGTACGCCGGGGACGGTGGTGGGCCGAGGTCGGGCCGCCGTCCGATCGGTTCCAGCCCGGCTTCGGCTCGCCGGAGGAGGACGCCGACCGCTAGCGCTGCTTCGCGCGTTGCCGGGCGGCCTCGTACAGCGCCACAGTCCCGGCCGCCGCCGCGTTCAGCGAGCTGGCCGCGCCGACGATCGGGATGCGCACCATCCGGTCGGCCGCCTCCTGCCAGCCCTTGCTGAGCCCGTGCGTCTCGTTGCCGACGAGCAGGAGCGTGGGCCCGGTCAGGTCGTGCTCCGCGACGTCGACGTCGCCGTGTTCGTCCGTACCGATGATCTGGATCTGTGGTCCCTCCTTCCGCACCTCGGCGACCCAGTCGAGGACGGCGTGGTGGCTGGGGACGCGCACGGCCGGTACCGCGAACAGCGACCCGGTGCTGGCCCTGACCGCCTTCGGGTCATACGGGTCGGCGGCGTGGCCGGTGACCACCACGCCGGAGGCACCGAAGGCGTCGGCGGACCGGATCAGCGTGCCGATGTTGCCCGGGGTCTTGGGGCGGTCGAAGACCACCACGAGCATGTCCGGCCCGACCGGGATGCGGGTCAGGTCGTCATCGGGCTGCGCCACCACGGCCAGCAGTTCGGGTGACTCCTCCTCCTTGCCGCTGAGCTCCCGCATCAGTTCGGGCGCGAGAGCGACCCGCCGGGCGTCGGCGCGGTCGAGCAGTTCCCGGCACCAGCGGGACAGCGGCTGCCGGTCCGGGTACAGCAGCGCCCGGATCTCCCACCCCTGCTCCAGGGCCACGGTGATCGGGCGTACCCCCTGGACCAGGAACTCCCCGGCACGCTGGCGCTTGTTGCGGTTGGTCAGCAGCGCCTGCCACTGCTGGAAGCTCGCGTTCCGGGTGGTGATCGTCAAGGTCTTCGCCACGCAGCCGATTCAACCCCATCGGGCGCCGGTACCGGGGTTGCGGGCCCCGGCGAGGATGGCCGGGTGATCAACCGCCGGTCGTTCCTGGTCCACCTCGCATGCGTACTGCTGGTGGTCGGCGGCGGCGCGTTGCTGTGGTTGCCGTTCCACACCCAGACGGAGCTGGACGACTGGGCGGTGACGCTGCGCGAGCGGGGTACGCCCGCGCGGGCGGTCGTCGTCGATCAGGTGACGAAGAGCGGCGGCAACCGGAGTTCCTCGTCGAGGACCATGTACTTCAGTTACGAGCTCGACGGCCGGACGCACGCGCAGGAGGTGGCCTGCTTCGAGGTGTGCCGGGCCGCCGGGGCCGAGGTGTCGATCTGGGTGAGCCCGGCGGACCCGGGCGACTTCGTGACCGACTTCGGCCAGCTCAGCGGGCACCGCGGCCGCGTGCAGGGCGTCCTCGGCGTGGTCGGGCTGGCCGTCCTGGGCGTCGGGGTGGTGCTGACCCTGTCCCAGATCAGCCGTCGCCGTGCCGACCGGCCGCGCCGCGACCGGCCGCGCCGCGTGGAGGCGGCGGACGGTCGCGGGTACGTGGGCCGGGGCAAACGCAAGCGCAACGTCCGGCTCTGAGCACCGGCCGACCTCAGCGGTACAGGGTCTCCAGGTAGGCCGGGCCGTAGTGGCGTTCCAGGTCGGCCAGGCTTTCCGCCGGGGCCTCCACCTCCTTGATCAGCCGGGCCCGGGTCGGCAGCACGTCCGGCTGCCAGGTTTCCGGCTGCCACAGCTCGGAGCGCAGGAACGCCTTCGCGCAGTGGTAGAAGATCTGCTCGATCGCGACCTCGACGGCGAGCAGCGGCCGGTGACCCTTGACCTCCATGTCGGCGAACCACGGCGCGTCGGAGATCAGCCGGGCGCGCCCGTTGATGCGCAGCGTGTCGGTGCGGCCGGGGATCAGGAAGATCAACCCGACGTGCGGGTTGGCGAGGATGTTGCGGTAGCCGTCGGCCCGCCGGTTGCCGGGCCGTTCCGGAATCGCGATGGTGGTGTCGTCCAGCACGAGTGCGAAGCCGGGCGGGTCGCCCTTCGGCGAGACGTCGCAGGTGCCGTCCGCGCCCGCGGTGGCGATCAGGCAGAACGGTGACGCGGCAAGCCACTCCCGGTCGCGTTCGTGCAGCGTACGGCGGTCCTTGGCGGCCGCGCGCGGCATCGGCGTCCCGATCAGCTCGCGTAGTTCGGCCTCGCTGGTGATCTCCCGGGTCGTCACGTCTTCCTCCCCCGTCCGTTGATCGTCACGACGGTTCCGGCCCGCGACGGGCCGCGTTCCGCCACTGTCAGCCTAGGAGACGCGTCGAGTGCCGGGTTTGCCCCCGGGACCGGCGGGTAGGGACCGGTTCGCAGCGTGCGTCCGGACGCGACGGATGGAGGCCGAGATGGAGAGCCGGTTGAAGGTGCTCGGCCATCCCGTGCATCCGATGCTCGTGATGTTCCCGGTGGCGCTCCTGGTGACCGCGGTGATCTTCGATGTGGTGGACACCGTGGGCGGGCCGGACTTCCTCGGCGAGGTCGCGTATTGGAACATCACAGTCGGCCTGATCGGCGGCCTGCTGGCCGCGGCGGCCGGGGCGTTCGACCTGCTCGCCCTGCCGGCCGGCACCCGCGCGAAGCGGGTCGGGCTGACACACGCCGCCGCCAACGTGGCGGTCATCCTGCTGTTCGCCGCGGTCTGGGCGGTCCGGCTCAACGCCGACTCGCGGGCCGCCGGTGGCGCGCTCATCGCGATCGAGCTGGTCGCGGTGGCGATCCTCGGGGTGAGCGCCTGGCTCGGCGGCGAACTGGTGGACCGGCTCGGCGTCGGCGTCGACCCGGAGCACGACCTGAACGCGCCCAGCTCGCTGCGACCCTCCTCGGCGAACCAGCGGATCGGAGACGTGCGATGACCGAACAGAGCGGCGGACGCGGCTGGCGGGGCCGCCAGCAGGGCTGGGACCCGATGGGTGAGCTGCAGTCGCTGCGCTCCGAGCTGAGCCGGCTGGTCGGCGGACGCTCCGGCGGCCAGGACGTGGATCTGGCCGAGACGGCCGACGGCTGGGAAGTAGTCGTCCGGCTCCCCGGAGTGGCGCCGGAGGAGGTCGCCGTCGAGCTGGACGACCGGGAGCTGTGCGTCCGCGCCCGGTCGGAGGCCGAGGTCAACGCCGACCACGGCATCCCGGGCGGGTTCACCACGCGCGGCTTCGAGTACCGCGTGGACCTGCCGTCCCGGGTGGACCCGGACCGGATCGACGCGGTGATGGACCACGGTCTGCTGCGGGTGCGGCTGCCCCGGGCGGCCCGGCCCACACCGCGCACCATCACCGTCGGCCGCACCGGCCCGCGCGCGAGCGTCGACCGTACGCCGATGCCGGCCGACCCGGCCGCGGACCGGGAGCTGCACCACCCGGACACCGCGCTCGACGAGATCGACCGGCCGTAGGGGTCGCGTGACCAGCCCGGACGACGGCTCCAGCTCGCCGCGCCGCGACCTGGAGCCGTCGGTGCTCGGCCCGGTCGGCGAGCGCGTACCCGACGTCGAACGGATCGCCGTGCTGCGCGCCAACGCGCTCGGCGACTTCATCTTCGTGCTGCCGGCGCTGGATGCGCTGCGGTCGGCGTACCCGTCGGCGGAGATCGTGCTGCTCGGCGCGCCGTGGCACGCGGCGCTCTGGCGCGACCGGCCCGGCCCGGTGGACCGGGTGCTGGTGGTGCCGGCGGCACCCGGAATCCGCGATCCCGGCGCCGGCGAGGAGCCGGGAGACGTCGCGGAGTTCCTGGCCGCGGCCCGCGCCGAGCGGTTCGACCTGGCGTTGCAGGTGCACGGCGGCGGCGCGAACTCCAACCCGCTGGTGGCGGGCCTGGGCGCGCGGGTCACCGCCGGCCTGCGGGCCGAGGGCGCGCCGCCGCTCGACCGCTGGCTGCGCTACGTCTACTACCAGCACGAGGTGATCCGCTACCTGGAGGTGGCCGCGCTGGTCGGCGCGCCCGCCACCACGATCACCCCGGCGCTTGCGGTGACCGCCGCCGACCGGGCCGAGGCCGCCGCCGTGCTCGGCGAGCCCACCCGGCCGCGCGTGGCGCTGCACCCGGGCGCCACCGACACGCGGCGGCGCTGGCCGCCGGAATGCTTCGCCGAGGTCGCCCGCGCACTCACCGGCGACGGGTACGAGGTGCTGGTCACCGGCACCCCCGCCGAGCAGGAGACAGTGGACGCGGTGGTGGCGGCGGCCGGCGTGCCGGTACGCCCGCAGGTCGGCACGCTCAGCCTCGGCGCGCTGGCCGCCGCGTACGCGGACTGCGCGCTCGTGGTCTCCAACGACACCGGCCCGCTGCACCTGGCCGCCGCCGTGGGCGCGCCGACCGTCGGCGTGTTCTGGGTCGGCAACCTGATCAACGGGGCGTCGCCGCTGCGCGGCCGGCACCGCCCGATCGCCGCCTGGACCACGCACTGCCCGGTCTGCGGCGTCGACTGCACACCGGGGATCTACCCGCACCGGCCCGGCGACGGGGAGTGCCCGCACCGGGTGTCGTTCGTGGCCGACGTCCCCGCCGTCGAGGTCATCGAGGCGGCCCGCGAGCTGCTCACACCTCCGCAGTCGACTCGCTGAGCACTACTTCCCACGCCTCCACGTCCCGCTCGGTGACAGTGGTCGGCGACTCCAGGTGGTAGGCGCCGCTGGGCAGCACACCGGCGCCGCCGTGGCGCTCCAGCACCGCGAGCTGGGCGGCGACGTCCTCGCCCTGGTGCCGGTCGGGCAGCCGCTCCCAGAAGTCGAAGCCACCGGCCTCGACCAGCTTCGCCCGGTCGTAGAGCACGCAGCCGCCGATCCAGGAGACCTTGTACGCGCGCCACTGCCCGGGCGGCAGGTTCAGCTTCTCGGTGACGTGCAGCAGGTTCGCGGCCGGGTGGATGGACGCCCGATGCCACTCCGGCGTGCCGGGCAGCACGCGTTCCGGCACCGGCGGCCCGGTCCACTCCTCGTAGTGCTCGTGCGTCTCCGGGCGGACGTCGTCGGCGTAGGAGAGCCCGTGCACCGCGTTGCCGACGAACCCGCAGCCCAGCTCGTCCAGCGCGGTGACCAGCCGGGACAGCGTGCCCGGCTCCAGCCACACGTCGTCGTCGAGGCAGAGCACCGCGTCCGCCGCCGACTGGGCGAGCAGGTAGGACCGGTGTTCAGCCAGGCCCCGCCGGGGCAGCCGCCGGGTCAGCAGCACCGGGTGCCCCCGGTGCCGCAACGCCCGGACCATGGTGGCGGCGGCCGGATGCGCGTACGCGGGCTCGCCGTCGGACTGGTCGCTGACCACCACACCGAACCCGGGTACGCCCTCCTGAGCGGCCAGCCCGGACAGCGTGACAGCCAGTTCGGCGGGCCGGTTGCGGGTGGGGATCAGCACGTCGAGCCGGCGGTGCTGCCGGAACTGCCCGGGCGCGCCCGGGTCGAGCGGTCGGGTCACGCCGGCCTGCCTTCCCCCACGGAAGGGTTGTGCATGGCCTCACGGCCCTCGCTCCGCTCGGTGCCGACCGACTGGGCGCGGATGCGGTCGATGATCGCCGAGGTGGATCGGTCCGGCACGTACCCGAGCGTGCGCACCTGCCCGCCCAGCCGCCGCACCAGCGGTGCCTCCGGCACCATCTCCGGCGGGTAGTCGCCGCCCTTGACGTAGACGTCCGGCCGGACCGCCTCGATCAGCCGGGCCGGCGAGTCCTCCTCGAAGACCACCACGTGGTCGACGCAGGCCAGCGCCGCCAGCAGCGCGATGCGGTCCTCGACCGGGTTGACCGGCCGGTCCGCGCCCTTGAGCCGGCGTACGCTGCCGTCCGAGTTGACCGCGACGATCAGCAGGTCACCGAGCGCGCGGGCCTGGGTCAGGTAGCGGACGTGCCCGGGGTGCAGCACGTCGAAGCAGCCGTTGGTGAACACCACCGACCGGCCGGCCTGCCGGTGCTCGTCCACCAGCGCGGCCAGTTCGTCGGCGCCGACCAGCGCCGGGTGCCCGCCCTCCTCCGGGCCGGTGCCGAGCGCGGCGAGCAGGTCCTCCCGGCGGCACACGCAGGTGCCGGTGTCGGCCACCGTGATGGTGGCGGCGAGCTGCGCGAGCTGGGCGGCGGTGGGCAGGCCCGAGTCGGCGGCGAGCGCCAGCGTCATGGCCGCCAGGTACGCGTCCCCGGCGCCCACCGCGTGGCTGGCCGGGACCGGGGTGCTGTGGCTGCGCCGGGGCTCACCCTCGGCGCCGCCGACCACCGCGCCCTCGGTGTCCAGGGTCACCGCCACCACGTCCGCGCCGGTGTGCGCGCGCAGCTCGGGCAGGCGCGACTCGGCCAGCACGGCCCGGTCCACGCCGGTGCCGGCGGTAGCGCTCACCGTCACGCCGGTGCCGGTGACGCTGAGGCCGTCACCGGTGAGCGCCACCCGCTCCTCGCCCGGCGTCGGCTCGCCGGTCGGGCCGGTGGAGCCGCCGGTGGTCCCGGTGGCGGGTGCCCCCGAGGTCGGGTGCGGGCTGCCCGGCGCGCGGTCGCCGGAGCCGCCCGGCGCCGCGCCGACCATCAGCTCGGACGGGCCGTCGGCCTCCGGCGGGTGGTCCAGGTGCAGGTCACCACCATGGGGTACGGCGTTGCGCTCGCCGTGCGCGAAGCCGGCGGCGGCGCGGGCCAGCAGCCGGGTCGCCTCGGCGAAGCTCGGCGTCACCACAGTCGGGTTCAGTCCACGCCAGTCGGCCAGGTCGTGCGCGTCCAGCGCCACGGTGCCGTAGCGGTCCCGGTTGGCGACCAGCCAGGCGCGTACCGCCGAGGGCAGGGCACCCAGGCCGTAGTCGCAGACCACGAGCGTGAGCGGCTGTCCTGGGGCGACCGCGCGCAGCTCCTCGGTGGCGCAGTGCAGCGCGGTCAGCAGCCGTGCCACCCCGTCGTCGTCCAGCGCGTCCTCCGGGCCGCCGGAGTCCTCCCGGAGCAGGATCTGGTTGCCGGCGAGCATCCGCCGCTTGACCGGCGTCGGCCGGCCGGGCTGGCTCACCGTACGGTCCCAGACCGCCGCGCGGTCCAGGCAGTCGTGCAGCTCGTCACCGGCCACGTCGGCGCCGACCGGGGCGACGATCGCCGCCCGTCCGCCGAGCGCCGCCACGTTCACCGCCGTGTTGGCGGCGCCCCCGGCCGCGGAGATCCGCCGCCGCAGGGTGAGGACCGGCGCGGGCGCCTCGCGGCAGAGCCGCTCCGACTCGGCGAACCGCCACTCGTCCAGCATGGCGTCCCCGACGACCAGCACGGGACGCTGCTGCCAGCTCGCCACCACGGTGGCCAGCCGGCGCTCTTCCGCTGCTGCTCCTGCCATGCCTCTGCGGATCCCCCCAGGCCATCGGGCCAAACCTGGTGCGACGCGGGCCACCCGGTGCGTCCGGTTTCGCCGCATCGGCCGGGGGAACGGTTCAGACATACCCCGGAGAGGAGAGAAGAGCATGGCAGCGACACTTCAGGGCAAGCGCATCGCCTTCCTGGCCGCCGACGGCGTCGAGGAGGTCGAGTACACCCAGCCCCGGGAGGCGGTGGAGAACGCCGGCGCGCAGGTCGAGCTGGTCTCCCTCGACTCCGGCTCGATCCAGGCCTTCAACCACCTGGACCACGGCAAGCAGTACCAGGTCGACGTCACCGTCAAGGAGGCGGACGCCGGGGCGTACGACGGGCTGGTGCTGCCCGGCGGCGTGGCGAACCCGGACTTCCTGCGGGCGGACCCGGACGCGGTCCGGTTCGTGAAGTCGTTCTTCGACGCCGGCAAGCCGGTCGGGGTGATCTGCCACGGCCCGTGGACGCTCGTCGAGGCGGACGTGGTGCGGGGCCGCACGATCACCTCCTGGCCGAGCCTGCGCACCGACCTCACGAACGCCGGCGCGAACTGGGTCGACAAGGAGGTCGTCACCGACAACGGGCTGGTCAGCAGCCGCAAGCCGGACGACCTGCCGGCGTTCTGCGCCAAGATCGTGGAGGAGTTCGCCGAGGGGCGGCACACCGCCGGCTGAAAACTCGTACGCCCACCGGGGGCATGATCCGCCCCCGGTGGGATAGAGAGCGGGATGACCGCCCAGACCGCCCCGCCCGCGCTGCCCGCCCGCCAGATCCGCCTGCTGATGTTCGGTCTGATGACCGGGATGCTGCTGGCGGCGCTCGATCAGACCATCGTGGGCACCGCCCTGCCGACGATCGTGGGCGAGTTGGGCGGCATCAACCATTACTCGTGGGTGGTCACCGCGTACCTGCTGGCCTCGACCGCCTCGACGCCGCTGTACGGCAAGATGGCCGACCTGTACGGACGCCGGCCGGTCTTCCTGTTCTCGATCGGCATGTTCCTGCTCGGCTCGTTGCTGGCCGGGCTGTCGCAGAACATGACCCAGCTGATCGTCACGCGCGGCGTGCAGGGTCTCGGGGCCGGTGGCCTGATGACGCTGGCGTTCACCATCATCTCGGACGTGGTCTCGCCCCGGGAGCGCGGTCGCTACCAGGGGTTGTTCGGCGCGGTGTTCGGTGTGTCCTCGGTGGCCGGGCCGCTCGTCGGCGGTTACTTCGCGGAGACCAACTGGCGGTGGATCTTCTACATCAACGTGCCGCTGGCGATCCTCGCCATCGTGGTCTGCTGGCACGTGATGCGGCTGGTGCCGTTCGAGCGGCGGGAGCACACTGTCGACTGGATCGGCGCGGCGCTGCTGGTCGCCGGCGTGAGCTGCCTGCTGCTGGCGCTGAGCTGGGGCGGCGCGGAGTACGCCTGGGGTTCCGGCGTGATCGTCGGCCTGTTCGCCGCGGGCGCGGTGCTGGGCGTGCTGTTCGTCGTCCAGGAGGCGCGGACCAAGGAGCCGATCCTGCCGCTGCGGCTGTTCCGCAGCGCCACGTTCGCGCTCGCAAACGCGGCGGGCTTCGTCCTCGGTCTGGTGATGTTCGGGTCGATCATCTTCATCCCGCTCTACCTCCAGATCGTCAAGGGCGCCTCGCCGACCCGCAGCGGTCTGCTGATGCTGCCGATGATGGCCGGCGTCATCATCACCTCGATCGTCACCGGCCGGGCGATGAGCCGGATCGGCAGGTACAAGTGGTTCCCGGTGGCGGGCGCGGCCGTGCTGGTGGTCGGCATGCTGCTGTTCCAGCAGCTCCAGGTGGCCACCACGCTGTGGGCCGCGTTCGGCTACATGGTGGTGATCGGTGTCGGGCTGGGCCTGTGCATGCAGTCGCTGATCCTCGCCGTGCAGAACGCGGTGAGCGTGCGCGACCTGGGCGCCGGCACCTCCTCGGCCACGTTCTTCCGGTCGCTCGGCGGCTCCTTCGGCGTGGCCATCCTCGGCGCGGTGCTGTCGTCCCGGCTCACCACCGAGCTGGCCGGCCGGCTGCCGGGCGCGCTCGCGCAGCTTCCGCCCGAGCAGCGGGCAGCGGTGTCGGCCGGCGGGAACTTCTCGATCAACGACCCGGCGGCCATCCAGGCCCTGCCCGCCCCGGTACGCGCCGCCGTGCAGGCCGCGTTCGTCGAGTCGCTGCACCTGGTCTTCCTGACCACCGGACTGATCGCGATCGTCGCGGTGCTGGTGACGCTGGCGATGCCGAACCACCAGCTGCGCGGCACCGGTCCGCAGGGCGCCACCGGCGGCGCCGACCCGATCGGCGGCAAGGCCCCCGCTCCCGGTGGCAAGCCGCTCACCAAGGAGTCGAAGGAGGAGGCCGCCGCCGACATGGAGGCGAAGTCGCAGACGATGCTGTGACCGGCGGCTACTTGAGGATCAGCCGGTTGGTCTGCTCGAACACGTCCAGGTCGGCGAGCGTCTCGTGGACGCTCGACGAGAGCGGGTGCGGGAAGTCCGCCGGGCGGAAGAAACCGGCGTCGGTGGTCTCGTCGGTGAACCGGTCCAGCTCGCCGTCCCACTCGTCGACCCGGAACGCGGCGGTGAAGACCTGGTACGTGTGCCCGTACATGTTGGTGTGGGTGCGGTCCGGGCCGGTGTAGAGCGCGAACGCGCTGACCCGCAGCGCCCGCAGGCCGGTCTCCTCCCGCACCTCCCGGACCGCGCAGTCGGCGATCGACTCGCCGAGCTCCATGGCGCCGGCCGGCAGTGCCCACTGGCCGTTGTCGGAGCGCTGGATCAGCAGCACCCGGGCGGCGTTGTCGCGCACCACGGCGCGGGCGCCGACGAACATCAGGGTGCGGTCACCGGCCAGGGCGCGGAGTTGCCCCACGTACGAGTCGGCCCACGAGATGCTCACCCGGACAATCTACGCATCATCTGCGATCACCTCGGTGGTTCCGGGGGGTTCCGTAGATGTGACCGCCGCCACTACTTTGTTACCCATGCGTAGCACGATGATGGACGCCCCCCTTCAGGTCGCCCGGATCCTCGAACACGGCGCCACCGTGCACGGCACGGCCGAGGTGGTCACCTGGACCGGCGCCGAGCCCCGCCGGATGACGTACGCGGAGGTGGGCCGCTGCGCCGCCCGGCTGGCCCACGCGCTGCGCGAGGAGTGCGGCGTGACCGGCGACGAGCGGGTCGCGACGTTCATGTGGAACAACAACGAGCACCTGGTGGCCTACTTCGCCGTGCCGAGCATGGGCGCGGTGCTGCACACGCTCAACATTCGGCTCTTCCCCGACCAGGTCGCCTACATCGCCAACCACGCCGAGGACCGAGTGGTGCTCGTCGACACCACGCTCATCCCGCTGCTCGCCCGGGTGATCGGCGAGATGACAGGCGTGGCGCACGTGGTGGTGGTCGGCGGCGGCGACCCGGCCCCGCTGCTGGCCGCCGCCGGTGACCGGATCACCGTGCACCACTGGGACGCGCTGCTGGCCGACCGCCCGGAGCACTACGACTGGCCGGAGGTGGACGAGCGGGACGCGGCCGCGCTCTGCTACACCTCGGGCACCACCGGCCACCCCAAGGGTGTCGCCTACTCGCACCGCTCGATCTACCTGCACTCGCTCCAGGTCTGCATGCCGGAGGGCTTCGGCCTCGGCCCGAACGACCGGGAGCTGGCGATCGTGCCGATGTTCCACGCGATGTCCTGGGGCCTGCCGTACGCGGCCTTCCTCTCCGGCGCCTCGCTGATCATGCCGGACCGGTTCCTCCAGGCCGAGCCGATCGCCGCGATGATCGCCGCCGAGCGCCCCACGCTGGCGGGCGCGGTGCCGACCATCTGGACCGACCTGCTGGCCTACCTGGACGCGCACGAGGTGGACCTCTCCTCGCTGAAGGAGGTCATCGTCGGCGGGTCGGCCTGCCCGCCGGCGCTGATGCACGCTTTCCACGACCGTTACGGCATCGACGTCATCCATGCCTGGGGCATGACCGAGATGTCGCCGCTGGGCTCGGTGTCCCGGGCGCCGGCGGGCGCGACCGGCGACGACGCCTGGCGCTACCGCTACACCCAGGGCCGCGTTCCGGCGGGAGTTACCGCGCGGATCGTCGGCCCGGCCGGCGAGCCGCTGCCCGCCGACGGGGCGTCGGTGGGCGAGCTGGAGGTACGCGGGCCGTGGGTGACGGCCCGCTACATCGGCGACGACGTGCCGGAGGAGGAGAAGTTCCGGGACGGCTGGCTGCGCACCGGTGACGTCGGCACGCTCTCGCCGGACGGGTACATCACGCTCACCGACCGCGCCAAGGACGTGATCAAGTCGGGCGGGGAGTGGATCTCCTCGGTCGAGCTGGAGAACGCCCTGATGGCGCACCCGGCGGTGCTGGAGGCGTGCGTGGTGGGCGTACCGGACGAGCGCTGGGACGAGCGTCCGCTGGCCACTGTGGTGGTCCGCGAGGGCGCCTCGGTGACCGCCGAAGAACTGCGGGACTTCCTGGCCGGCTCGGTGGCCCGCTGGCAGTTGCCGGAACGCTGGGCATTCATCGACGCCGTGCCGAAGACCAGCGTCGGCAAGTTCGACAAGAAGGTGGTGCGCTCGCGGTACGCCGACGGCGGGCTCGACGTGCGGGAACTGACCGCGTCGTAACGTTTCGGGGCGTACCGTCGCCTACACGGGCAGGAACACGTTTCCAACGGGCATTCCTCCCAGAGGGCGGCCCCGGCGTTCGCACCGCGCCGGGGCCGCCCGTCCGTTACGGGCTGACCCGCACCGTCATTGTTGCGAAACTTGTTCGCGTCTGTCCGGCTGTCGGGGAAATCCGGTCGCCTACTCGTCCGCTGTGGTGACCAGCACCTTGCCCACCACGCTGTCCTGCACCGCCTGCTGCGCGGCGGCTGCCTCCGCCAGCGGATACCGGTGCAGCGGCAGCCCGGCCTCCTCACCGACCCGGATCGCGCCCTGCGCCACCGCCGCCGCGATGTCGGTGACCGCCTGCGCCTTGGCGACCTTCGGCGCGGTGTAGATCAGCACGAACTGCCAGCGCGCGTTCGGACCCATCAGCGGCCGGATCGGCAACGTGACCTCGTCGCCGCCGTCGTCGGCGTACACGCAGACCGCCCCGCCGGTGCGCAGCATCCGCACGTCCGCGGCGGCGTTGCGGGCGGCGGAGACCTCGACGATCGTGTGGACCCCGTCGGGCGCGACCTTGCGGACCTCCTCGACCACGTCCTGCTCGCGATAGTTGATCACGAAGTCGGCCCCGGCCGCCGCCGCGAGCTGCGCCTTCTCCGGGCTGCTCACAGTGGTGATGACGCACGCGTCGGCCCAGCTCGCGAGCTGGATCGCCGCGTTGCCCACCGCGCCCGCGCCGCCCTGCACCAGCACCACGTGATCGCTCAGCGCGCCCGCGTGCAGCTTGTCCGGCATGTACTCACCAGCGGTCAGGCACCGGTGGGCGGTCATGAACGGGATGCCGAGCGCCGCACCCAGGTCGAACGACGCCGGACCGAGCGGCACCGCGTGCCGGACCGGAACCAGTGTGTACTCCGCCGCGGTGCCCCACGGCCGCTGCCACGCCGCCTCCCACACCCAGACCCGCTCGCCGATCAGCGTCCGGTCCACGCCCTCACCGACCGCCTCGACCACCCCGGCGCCGTCCTGGTGCGGGATCTGCCAGCCGGCCGGGAGCGGCCACGCCTGCCGGGCCTTCCAGTCGGTCGGGTTCACCCCCGACACGGCCATCCGCACCAGCAACTCGCCGGGGCCGGGCTCCGGCACGGGCCGCTCGACCACCTGGAGCACCGAGGCGTCCCCGGTGCGCTCGTACACGATCGCCTTCATCCACCCTCCCATTCCCACGTGCGCTACCCCGCCGCTCGCCGATCATTCAAGGAAGGGCCCCCTCTTAACGCCTCAGGTAGAGGAAGGGCCCCTTGTTAACACCCCTCGACCACAGCGGGAGTGAGCGCGCCGATCGAGGGGAGCAGCACGGCCGCGAGCGCCTCGGCGTCCGGATCGAGCGGGTACGACCCGTGCGGCACCGCCACCACCCGGCACCCGGCGGCAGCCGCCGAACGCACCCCGTTCGACGAGTCCTCCACCGCCACGCAGCGGGCCGGATCGACACCCAGCCGCCCGGCCACTGCCAGCCAGACGTCCGGCGCCGGCTTGCCCCGTGCGGTCTCCTCCGTCGACAGCGTCGCCCCGAACGAGCCGGCCAGGCCCGTCGCGTCCAGCGCCGCGGCGATCAACCGGGTCGGGGAGGAGCTGGCCAGCCCAAGCGGCCACCGCGCGGCCATCCGGCGCACGACCTCCGCCGCCCCGTCGATCACGGGTACGCGCTGCGCGTACCGCCGGGCCATCTCGGTCACCACCTCGGTGGCGACCTGCTTGGCCGACCTGTTCACGCCCAGCTCACCGCTGAGGTAGGCGGCCCACTCGCCGGTGCTCATGCCCATCAGCCGGCGCTGCGTGTCCGGTTGCCAGGTGCCGCCGTGCTCGGCCACGTACGCGCGCCGGACCTCCTCCCAGACCGGCTCGGAGTCCACGATCACGCCGTCCAGGTCGAAAAGCACCGCGTCCACCATGCCGCCATCCTGCCCCAGCCGGCGGCCCGGCTCACCGGGGCAGCGCGGCTCCGGCCGACCGCTGCGCCGGCAGGCCGATCGGCGCCTTGGCCGGGATGATCGTGCGGCAGCGCGTCGCGATCGGTTCCAGCAGCTCCCGCAGCCGGGCGGTACGGTCCGCGCCCAGCGCCCGCCACGGCCCCGAAGCGGCCCGGTCGGTGGCCTCCTCGACCGCGCGGAACGTCTCGGTGGCGTACGGGGTGGCGGTCCGGTCGGCGGTCAGCCAGCCCTTCTCCACCAGCCGCTCCTCGGCCGTGGTCCACTGCTCGTCGGTCCAGCCCCGGGCCGGCTGGTGGAACTCGCGGGACTGGTCGACCCGGCACCGCCAGGCCACCACCTCGACCGGTTCCAGCCCGGTCGTCACCAGCGCTGCCACATGCCCGTCGCCGCGGTGCTCGCGCAGCGTGGTGGCGGCCTGCCAGAGCCGGGCCAGCGGGTACTCGCCCCGGGGCAGCGCGGCATTCACCGCGCCGAGCACCCGCCCGGCGACGTCCACCCGCCCGGCCGCCTCCTCCAGCAGGTCGGCGGCCTCGACCAGATGCGACTCGGGCAGCTCGTAGGTGAACTCGGCGAGCGCCTGCACACCGCCGGTGAGCCGGGCCCGCAGCGCCTCCTCCGGGGTGGCCAGGCGCCACACCGACGGCAGCGCGCGGGCCACCATGGCCGGCGCGAAGCTGAAGAACGCCGCAGTCACGGCGGGCGCGTCGACCGCGCCGAGCGGCGCGGCGCGCCCCGCGAAGTAGCCGCGCCAGTAGCCGCGCAACCCGACCGCCTCGAACGCGGAGCGGGCCCGCGGGTGGAAGTAGGTCACCGCGTGGACCGGCTCGTACAGCGTCCACATCTGCCGGGTCGCCCCGGCCCCGTCCAGCGCCGCCACGTGCACCTCCGCGTCGGTGAGCAGATCACCGCGGGCGGACGTGCCGCCCGCGGTGACCATGAACCTACTGCCGCAGGGTGACCGGGCGGAAGCCTGGAGTGAGCTACTGCGCAGCCAGCACGTCGACGACGAAGCGCAGCGGGCCGGTCGGGCGGCCGCCCGAGGCGTCGTTGCCGTACGCCAGATCGGCCGGCAGGTCCAGCTGCACCCGGCTGCCCACCGGCA
Source organism: Micromonospora sp. LA-10 (assembly GCF_051853095.1). Taxonomy (NCBI): domain Bacteria; kingdom Bacillati; phylum Actinomycetota; class Actinomycetes; order Micromonosporales; family Micromonosporaceae; genus Micromonospora; species Micromonospora sp. LA-10. The sequence continues at coordinate 3,181,607 of NZ_CP195710.1, read as the reverse complement.
CGCCGACCAGGCCCTGGTCCCAGCCCTTGATGACCTGGCCCACGCCGATCTGGAAGGTGGCCGGCTGGCCGCTGTCCCAGGACGCGTCGAACTGCTTGCCGTCCTTGTAGAACACGCCCACGTAGTTCGTGGTGATGTTCTGCCCGGCCTTCACCGCCGGCCCGGTGCCCTTCACCAGCGTGGTGACGGTGAGCTTCGTCAGCTCGCCGGTGCCGGCCTGCACTGTCGGCTTGGTCTTCAGCGCCGGGTCGATGCCGGCGGGCAGCTCCTGGGCGGGCGCGGCGGGCTCGGCCGGGGCGGTGGGGCTGGCCGAGGAGCCGGCGGTGGCCGCCTTGTCGTCGTCACCGCTGTTCAGCCAGACCAGGCCACCGACCAGGGCCACCACGGCGAGCACGCCGGCCGCCGCGCCGAGCATCGACTGCCGGCGGCGACGCGCCTCGGCTGCCTTCTTCTCGGCCAGCTGGGCGGCCAGCCGCCGCTGTGCCTTGGTGGCCGGGGCCTGGCCCGCCGACCGGTTCTCCACACGCTCGCTCACGTCGACTCCCTGCAGGGTGGGTGGGTGCGCCCCCGGCGGGCCGCCGCCGAGGCCAGCGCACACGGTACCCGCCCGGAGCCCCAGCGTGCCCATACGCCCGCACCGATCAGGACACAGAGCCCGATACGGGGGCACCGCACAGGGTACGTTTCGGCCATGGCGATCCTCAGCGAAGAAGACGTGGCCCTGCTCGCCGAGCCGCAGCTCGCGCACGTGGCCACCGTCGAGTCCGACGGCACCCCGCACGTCACCCCGGTCTGGGTGGACACCGACGGTGAGCACATCGTGTTCAACACGGCCAAGGGCCGGCAGAAGTACCTGAACATGTCGCGCAACCCGGTGGTCGCGGTGTCGGTGGCGGACAAGGCCGACGACTTCCGCACGCTCTGGATCAAGGGCACCGTCGAGTTCGTCACCGAGGGCGCCGACGAGCACATCGACCGGATGGCGAAGAAGTACCTCGGCCAGGACACGTACCCGTGGCGGCGCCCCGGCGAGGAACGCGTCATCGTCCGGGTCACCCCGACCGAGAAGCTCGGCCGAGGCTGAGCGGCCCGGCCCCGCCCGCCACCGAGGGCGGGGCCCCGGCCGTACGCGTCAGGCGGTCTTCTTCTTCGCCGCCGTCTTCTTGGCGGCGGTCTTCTTGGCCGGTTCGGCCTTCTTCGCGGCGGTCTTCTTCGCGGGTGTCTTCTTGGCCGCCGTCTTCTTGGCCGGTTCGGCCTTCTTCGCCGGCGCCTTCTTCGCGGCCTTCTTCGCCGAGCGCGCAGACGAGATCGGCGTCGGCTCGGCCCCGCCGCCGGACGCCGCCTCGCCCCGGGCCGCCCGGGCCCGCTCCACGGACGCCTTCAGCGCGGCCATCAGGTCCACCGCGGCGGCCGGCGCGGCCTCTTCCTCCTCCGGCTGCACCACCTCGCGGCCCTCGACCTTCGCGTCGATGACCTCCTGCAACGCCGCCCGGTAGTCGTCGGTGAAGGCGTCCGGCTCGAACTCGCCGGCCATCGAGTCGATCAGTGAACTGGCCATCGCCAGCTCCGGCGGGCGTACCTTCAGGTCCTCGTCGAGGAACCCGAAGTCGGGCCGGCGGATCTCGTCCGGCCACAGCATGGTGTTGAGCAGCAGCACACCCTCGCGGACCCGCAGCGTCGCCAGCTGCTCCCGCTGGCGCAGCGCCACCTTGACGATCGCCACCCGCTCCGAGTCGGACAGCGCGTCGCGCAGCAGCACGTACGGCTTGGTGGCCGAGCCCTCCGGCTCCAGGAAGTACGCCTTGTTGTAGAGAATCGGATCGACCTGCTCGGCCGGTACGAACTCCAGCACGTCGATCGCGTGCGAGGTGCTCAACGGCAGGTCGGCGAAGTCCTCGTCGGTGAGGATGACCATCTCGCCGCCGCCGATGTCGTAGCCCTTGGCGATGTCGTCGTAGGTGACCTCCTCGCCGCAGACCGAGCAGGTGCGCTTGTAGCGGATCCGGCCGCCGTCCTCACGGTGCACCTGGTGGAAACGGATGTCCTTCTCCTCGGTGGCCGAGTAGACCTTCACCCCGATCGACACCAGGCCGAACGACACCGCTCCTTTCCAGATCGCCCGCATACCCGCGCTCCTCTCCCCGGTTGACCACCAGAATCGCAAATGATCGAACGGGACGCACGCGCTTCGGCACCCAACTACAGTCGGAACGTGCCCGGCGCGCCGTTGAAGCCGATGCTCGCGACGACCGGGCAGCTCCCGGCCGGCGCCGCCTGGGCGTACGAGTTCAAGTGGGACGGGGTCCGCGCGCTCGCCGACATCTCGCGCGGCGACCGGCACTTCTACGCCCGCTCCGGCGTCGAGATCACCACCGCGTACCCGGAACTGCTCAACCTGGCCGAGCAGGTCGGTGACGCGCTCCTCGACGGCGAGGTGGTGCTCTTCACCGACGGGCAGCCCTCGTTCACCGCGCTCGCCGAGCGGATGCACGTCCGCAACCCGGCCAAGGCGGCGCGGCTCGCGGCGACCGTACCCGTCACGTACATGATCTTCGACCTGTTGCGGCTCGACGGCGAGGACCTGACCGCCCGGCCGTGGCGGGAGCGGCGGGCGGCGCTGGAGTCGCTCGGGCTCGGCGCGGCCCGGTGGGCGGTGCCGCCGGTCTTCGGCGACGGCCCGGCCACCTACGCGGCGGCCGGCGAGCACGGGCTGGAGGGGGTGGTGGCCAAGCGGGTCGACTCGCTCTACCGGCCCGGCGTGCGCTCCCCGGACTGGGTGAAGGTCAAGCTGGAGGTCACCGGCGACTTCGTGGTCGGCGGCTGGCGGCCCGGCGCGCGCCGCGTCGGCGGTCTGCTGGTCGGCGTGCCCGGCCCGGACGGGCGGCTGATCTACCGGGGGCGGGTCGGCGGCGGGATCGGCGCGGCGATCGAACGGGAACTGCTGCGCGAGCTGGAGCCGCTGCGGGCCACCGCGTCGCCGTTCGCCGCCGGGGTGCCGCGCGAGGATGCCCGCGGCGCGATCTGGGTAAGTCCCCGGATCGTGGTGGAGGTCAAGTACGGCCAGCGCACGCCGGACGGCCGGCTGCGCTTCCCGCGCATCCTGCGCCTGCGCCCGGACAAGCCGCCCGAGGAGGTCGACGATGCCGGCTGACCGGCTCAAGGTCGAGGTCGAGGGGCGCTCGCTGGAGCTGTCCAACCTGGACAAGGTGCTGTTCCCGCAGGCCGGCTTCACCAAGGGCGAGGTCATCGACTACTACACCCGGATCGCCCCCGTCCTGCTGCCGCACCTGCGTGACCGCGCGCTGACCCGGATCCGGTTCCCCAACGGCGTCGACGGCGGCTCGTTCTTCGAGAAGAACGCGCCCGCCGCGACCCCCGGCTGGGTACGCACCGAGAACCTGCCCGCCCCCGGGTCGAGCAAAGGGCGGGAGACCATCGACTACGTGGTCTGCGACGAGCTGCCCACGCTCGTGTGGCTCGCCAACCTGGCCGCGCTGGAGTTGCACACTCCGCAGTGGAAGGTCGGCGCGCACCCGGACATGATGGTGGTCGACCTGGACCCGGGCGCCCCGGCGGCGCTCAAGCAGTGCTGCCAGGTGGCGGTGCTGATGCGCGACCGGCTGGCTTCCGACGGGATTTCCTCGTTCCCGAAGACGTCGGGGAAGAAGGGCATGCAGCTCTGCTGCCCGATCGCCGGCACGCAGGACGCCGAACTCGTCTCCGACTACGCCAAGCGGATCGCGCAGGAACTGGAGAAGGCACACCCGAAGCTGGTCGTGTCGAAGATGGCGAAGAACCTGCGTCCCGGCAAGGTCTTCATCGACTGGAGTCAGAACAACGCGGCGAAGACGACAGTCGCGCCGTACTCGCTGCGGGCCCAGTCGGTGCCGGCCGTGTCGACGCCGCTGACCTGGGACGAGGTGGAGGCCGGTGCGGCCGGGAAGCGGCCGTCGGCGCGGCCGTACACCGCCGGTGAGGTGCTCAAGCGGGTGGAGAAGCAGGGCGACCTGCTGGCGCCGCTGCTCGACGGCGGTCCCGAGCTGCCGACCGGCTGACCCGCCACCACGCGCCGCCGACCAGCAGCAGCACGACCACGCTGATCGCCACGTCACCCACCAGCGCCACCGCCGGGCTCGCCGGGGCATAGGTCGGCACCGTGTACGCGAGCGCGGCCGCGACGACCAGGCCGGCCGCCGCGGTGGCGAGCACGTGCCGCTGCTCCCAGCCTTGTCGTCGGGACCAGCGCGTCAGCAGGACGGCGGCGACAGTGGCGAGCGCGAGGGCGAGCGCGACTCCCGGCCAGCCCGGGGCGATGGTGGCCCCCAGGTAGGCCACCACCACGACGAGCGCGGGCCAGACCGGCCGCGGCGCGGTCGCCGGCCTGGCCTGCGGCGCGTCGGCGAGCGGTCGGCCGACGGGCGTCGGCCCGGCGGGCGGTGGCGTGACGGACGTCGGCGCGACGGGCGGTGGCCCGGCGTGCCGGTGGCGGAGCAGGGCGGCGGTGACCAGGGCCAGCGCCACGCCGGTGGCGAACGCCAACTGGGCCGGCGAGGCCAGGAAGTTCTTGCGGCCACCGTCGTCGGCGAACACCAGCAGGCTGCCGCCGAGCCAGAGCAGCGCCGCCACGGCCAGCCCCGGCCGGCCCAGCCAGGGACGCGTCCGGCGGCCCGCACCGAGGTACGACTCGACGAGCGCGATCGGCGCGCAGATGGTCAGCACCACGTGGTTGCCCACGTAGTCGACCGCCTGCCGCGCGCTGAACCCGAGGCCGGGCACCATGGTGACCTCCGCCGCGGCCCGGGTGTCGGCGAACTCGGTGTCGTCCAGGAACCCGGGGTTGAACAACGACTGGTCGACCAGACCGGCCTGGATCACGCCGAACGCGGCGGCGAGCAGCGCGATCCCCGGCCAGCCGAGCCCGAGCCGCCGGGCCGTCTCGCGGATCAGCAGCGCGGCCCCGCCGTACATCGGGGCGAGCACCAGCACGACGAACGGCATGCCGGTGAGGGTGAAGCCGCCCCAGGAACACTCGGCGGTCCACGGGGCGAGCAGCAGCAGCGCGATCGCCGGCACCAGCCGCCGGCGCCGGGGTTCGGTGGTCATGCCCGCACCGTTCCGCAGCCACCCGGCCCTTCGATACGGCCGTCGGGCGACCGGGCTCGCGACCAAAGTCGACGGGGGTGGGCCCGGCTAGAGCGCGAACAGCAGGGCGGCGCTGACGAGGACGACCACGGCGGTGGCGAAGTGGATGCCGAAGGCGGTCGCCCGGGAGCCGCCGTGCCGCAGCACGATGACGGTGTCGCCCAGTGGGGCCAGCGCGACGACAAGCATGAACCAGGCGACGGCGTCGGCGCTGGTGAAGGCGATCAGGGCGAGGCCGACCAAGCCGTAGGTGAGGTCACGCACCCCTTTCACAGTGAGGTAGGCCGGATCTCCCGTGCCCTCCGCGGCCGGGACGCCGTAGCCGGCAGCGGCGGCTCGGGGCGTCAGGAGGAAGCGTGCGCCGATCAGGACGATGAACAGGCTGAGGACGACGGCGAGCCCGTAGGCGATGGGGGTGAGCATGTCGGCTCCAAAATCTAGCGATGCTAGGGATGAGAGCGAAGCTAGCAGAGCGTCGATAGATTGGCTAGCGGTGCTAGAGTTTCGTCATGTCGATTCGGGCCCGCCGGGAGCGGGAGCGGGCGGAACGCGAACGGGCGATCATCACCGCCGCCCGCGACCTGGCCGAGTCGGAAGGCTGGGACGCGGTCACCACGCGCCGCCTCGCCGCCGAGATCGAGTACAGCCAGCCCGTCCTCTACAGCCACTTCAAGGGCAAGGACGCCATCATGGCTGCCGTCGCCGTGGAGGGCTGCGCCGAACTGGCAGTCGAACTCGCCGCCGCCCGGGCCGCCGCGACCGACCCGCGCGCCGCGGTGGCCGGCATCGCCACGGCGTACGCCGCGTTCGCCGAACGCCGGCCCGCGCTCTACGACGCGATCTTCACCCTTCCCGTGGCCCTCTCCTTCGCCAGCCAGGACACCCCGGTCGAGCTGGTCCGGGCCTTCGCCGAACTGGCCGAGACGCTGCGCCCGTTCACCGGTGACGACGACCTCGAAACGTTCACCGAGACGTTCTGGAGCGGACTGCACGGCCAGGTCACCCTCATGCGCGACGGCCGTCTGCGACGGGCGGAACACGAGCGGCGGTTGGCGCTCCTGGTCGACCGGTTCACCCGGCTAGGGTGAGCTGACCGCCAGGGAGGAGCACATCCGATGGCCACCCGCGCACCCGCCGCCGTCGCGACCGACGAGCCGCTGCTGACCTACCTCGACGACGCCACAGGTGAGCGCACCGAGCTGACCGGGCCGCAACTGGGCGAGTGGACGGCCCGCAGCGCCGGACTGCTGCGCGACGGGTGCGGGCTGCGCCCCGGTGAACGGGTGGCGGTGCTGCTGCCGCCGCACTGGCGTACCGCGGCGGTGCTGCTCGGCGCCTGGTCGGTCGGGTTGACGGTCTCGTTCCGTCCCCGCGCGCTGGCCGGGCTGCCGGTGCTGGAACCGGGCGCGGACCGACCGTACGACGCCGTGTTCGTGACGCCGGAACGCCTGGACGACTGGCTGGAGGACGTGCCCGAGGGGACGCACCGATACCTGGTGGGCACCCGCCCAGGGCCGCTGGCCGAGGTGCCGCCGGGCTGGCTGGACTGGTCCGCCGAGGTGCTGCGGCACCCCGCCGACCCGCCGGACTACACGGCCGTCGACCCGTCCGGCCCGGCCACGCCGGACGGCACCAGCTTCGGCGCGTGGCGCCGGCTGGCCGCCGAGGTCGCCACCCAGCTCAACCTGCACCCGGGCGACCGCCTCACGGTGAACCCGGCCGAGGACGAACAGCCCTTGAAGTGGCTCCTGGCCCCCCTCTCCGCCCGAGCCACAGTCCTGATCCACGCCCCCCGAACCCCCTAACCCCGCCCCCGCCCTGCCCCGCTCGCCCGCTCTCTCGCCGTCGATCTTGCAGTTGCGGCCCTGCTCGCGTCGGTTTTACGACTCTTGTCCGGGCAGCAACTGCAAGATCAACGTGGCGGGGGAGTGGTGCGGGGGCGGCTGGTGCTCCCTGTCGGGGTGCGGCGCGTCGATCTTGGAGTTGTGGTGCCTTGCATAAGCCGTGAACCCGGCATCCGAGGCGCCACAACTCCAAGATCGCTGAGGCGGGCAAGGCGGGCCGGGGGGCAGGGAAACGGGTTGACCGTGGGGACGGGGTTTGGCCTACTGCGTCGGAGTGCTGGGCCGCGCGGGGCGTGAGGGCGGGAGTGGGCGTGGGCGGGACGGGTGCGGTGGTGTGGCGGGAGTTCGGCGAGGACGACCTACCCGCGTTGACCGGACTGGCGCAGGCGTGCCTCGCCACTGACGGCGGGTTACCGCTGTTCGGGCGTACCCCGTTGGTGCGGGCACGGCTGCTTCAGACGCGTACTCACGGCGCGTGGTGCGGCGGCGAGCTGGTTGCGGCCGTCGGGGTCGGCGCCGGGCGGACGCCGGCCACTGCCACCGGGCTGGTGCACCCGGCGTGGCGCGGGCGTGGGCTCGGCGGCGCGCTGCTGGACTGGGCCGAGAAGTACGCCGGCGACGGGGGACTGCTCGTCACCACGGAGACGTGGAACGCGGACGCGGAGGAGTTGTTCACCGAACGCGGCTACACGCGGACGTTTCTGGAGTGGGTGCTGCGGCACGACCTCGACGCGCTGCCCGAGGTCGCCGCGCCGGACGGCGTCACGGTAGAGCCCGCCACGCTGGGGCCGGAGCTGTTCGCCACCTACCGCGCGTCGTTCGCCGACCGGCCCGGCTTCGTGGAGCCGGACGCCGACGAGTGGCTGGGCGACCTGCGCGACGACGAGGACTTCCGCCCGGAGTTGACGCTGCTCGCGCGCGGCCCGGACGGGGAGGCGGCCGGCTTCGTCACGGTGCTCGACAACTGGATCGACCAGGTCGGCGTCGTGCCGGGCTGGCGCGGGCGGCGGATCGGCGCGTACCTGGTGGCGCGCGTGCTGGGCGGCCTCGCCGACGCGGGCGCGGACGCCGCGTGGCTCTGCGTCAACGACGACAACCCGGCGGCCGAGTTGTACCGGCGGCTCGGCTTCCGCGACTTCGGCCGCCGCGCCCGCTACCTGCATGACTGACCCGACGCGGGAGGCGATCCTGCGAGGACTCGCCGCGCTGCAGGCGGACGGCTGCCCGATCGCCGCCGACCCGGAGTGCCACGAACGGCTCGCCGACGTCGGCCTGCGCCGCTGGCACAGCGTCGCGCGCCGGGGACGGCGGCTCGGCCCGGACGACCGGTTCAGGGATCTGGTACGAGGACTGGTCGCCGCGTTCGAGCCGGACCCCAAGCTGGTCGGGCCGTTGGTGCGCGACTACGAGTGCGTCGCGCGGGTGATCGCCAACGCCGCGACGTCGACGGACCCACCGGGGACTGTTGCCGATGCCCATTGACGTGGTCTTATGTCGGGACGACGACGTCATCGACCCGCAGCTTTGACAACCCCGCGTCGGTACTCCTTTCATGCCTTCCGAAAGGTGCAACGATGCACAGGAAACCGACGATCCACCTGGCAGTGCTCGTCGCTGCCGCCGCCACCTTCCTGACCGCCGGAGGGGCCTCCGCCACGCCCGCACCCGTGGCCGCCTCCCCGATGGTCGCCGAGTGCGAGCCGGGTGCCGACAGCCACAGCGCCGCCCGGGTACGCGAGGGCGCCACCGCCAAGGAGCCCGAGCTCTACTCGACCAACGAGGCCAAGGCGTACGGCGTCATCAAGGACTCGCCGCGTCTGGCCAACGGCAGCGTCACAGTGCCGACGGTCTTCCACATGATCTCCGACCACGAGTTGAGCGCGGCTGAGAAGGCCCGCTGGAACACGCTCATCTCGGCGCAGATGACGGTGCTCAACGACTCGTTCGCGGGTCGTACGGCGGCCGACGCCTCGGACACGCCGTTCCGCTTCTCGCTCGTGGACACCACCTGGACCGTGAACAGCACCTGGTACACGGTGGTGCCGGGCAAGAACGAGCGGGACATGAAGAAGGCGCTCTACACCGGCGACTCCCGCACCCTGAACGTCTACGCGGCGAACATCGGTGGCGGGCTGCTCGGCTGGGCGTACTTCCCGAAGGGCTACAACAACGGCCGCGACTACATCGACGGCGTGGTGATGCTGGACGAGTCGATGCCGGGCGGCACGGCCGGCAAGTACGCGCTCGGCGACACGCTCACCCACGAGGTCGGGCACTGGCTGATGCTGGAGCACACGTTCGCGCACGGCTGCTCGGCGTCCGGCGACTTCGTGGCGGACACGCCGCGTGAGGCGGCGCCGCAGTTCAACTGCCCGATCGGCGCGGACACGTGCACCGCGCCGGGGCTGGACCCGATCCACAACTTCATGGACTACACGCAGGACTCCTGCATGAACATGTTCACCCCGGGCCAGGCCGACCGGATGAGCGACGCCTGGGTCGCGTTCCGCGCCAGCGGCAGGGGCTGACGACCGCGAGACCGGGCGGGCCGCAACACGGCGGCCCGCCCGGCCGCGCACGCCGGTCAGTCGACAGTCGGCAGCTTCGGCCCGAGCACGTCGTCGGCGTCCACGATGGTGTACGCGTACCCCTGCTCGGCCAGGAACCGCTGCCGGTGTGCGGCGTACTCGGTGTCGATGGTGTCCCGGGAGACCACCGTGTAGAAGTGGGCCTGCCGGCCGTCGGCCTTCGGGCGCAGCACCCGGCCCAGCCGTTGCGCCTCCTCCTGCCGGGAGCCGAACGTCCCGGACACCTGGATCGCGACGGCAGCCTCGGGCAGGTCGATGGAGAAGTTCCCGACCTTGGAGATCACCAGGGTCCGTACCTCGCCGGAGCGGAACGCGTCGAACAGCCGCTCGCGTTCCTTGTTCGTGGTGGAGCCCTGCACGATCGGCGCGTCCAGGTATTCGCCCAGCTGGTGCAGCTGGTCGAGGAACCCACCGATGACGAGGACCTGCTCGGAGGGGTGCCGGTCCACGAGCGCGCGGACCACCGGCAGCTTCGTGCGGGCGGTGGCCGCCATCCGGTAGCGCTCCTCGGCTTCCGCCGTCGCGTACGTCAGCCGCTCGGCATCGGTGAGCGTCACCCGTACCTCGGTGCACTCCGCCGGGGCGATCCAGCCCTGCTGCTCGATGTCCTTCCACGGCGCGTCGTACCGCTTCGGGCCGATCAGGCTGAACACGTCGCCCTCTCGGCCGTCCTCGCGTACCAGAGTCGCGGTGAGGCCGAGCCGGCGGCGGGCCTGGAGGTCTGCCGTGAAGCGGAAGATCGGCGCGGGCAGCAGGTGCACCTCGTCGTAGACGACCAGGCCCCAGTCGCGGGCGCCGAACAGGTCCAGGTGGGTGAACGCGCCGCCGCGCCGCGAGGTGAGCACCTGGTACGTGGCGATGGTGACCGGGCGGATCTCCTTGCGCTCGCCCGAGTACTCGCCGATCTCCTCCTCGGTCAGCGACGTGCGGGCGATCAGCTCCCGCTTCCACTGGCGTCCCGCCACCGTGTTGGTGACCAGGATCAGCGTGGTGGCCTTCGCCTCGGCCATGGCCGCCGCCCCGACGAGCGTCTTGCCGGCGCCGCAGGGCAGCACCACCACGCCGGACCCGCCGGCCCAGAACGCCTCGACGGCTTCCCGCTGGTACGACCGCAGCGTCCACGGCTTGCCGCCTTCGGAGCCGGACTCGGCCAGCTCGATCGGGTGCGCCTCGCCGTCCACGTACCCGGCCAGGTCCTCGGCGGGCCAGCCCAGCTTGAGCAGCGCCTGCTTGAGCCGGCCCCGCTCGGAGGGGTGCACCGCGATGGTGTCGTCGTCCAGTTTCGCGCCGAGCATGCCGGCGAGCTTCTTGCTCTTGGCGACCTCGATCAGCACCACCCGGTCCAGCGCGCGCAGCACCAGGCCGTGCACCGGGTCGTTGGCGAGCTGGAGCCGGCCGTACCGGTCCATCGTCTCGGCCACGTCGACCAGCAGCGCGTGCGGCACCGGGTAGCGGGAGTACTTGATCAGCGAGTCGACCACGCCTTCGGCGTCGTGGCCGGCGGCCCGGGCGTTCCACAGGCCCAGCGGCGTGAGCCGGTACGTGTGCACGTGCTCGGGGGAGCGTTCCAGCTCGGCGAAGGGCGCGATCGCCATCCGGCACGCCTGCGCGTCGGGGTGATCGATCTCCAGCAGCAGCGTCTTGTCCGACTGCACGATCAGTGGTCCACCGCTCACGCCAGCGTCCTCTCGCATCGCCCGGAACCCCGCTGCCCGGAACCCCGCCCGCACCCCGGCTGACCTGCCGGAGGCCGACCAACCAGTGTTGCACGCCGGAGGGCCCCGCAAAAAAGTCTGGCTGGACAGGCAACGTCATACTCGTCCCACACGTCTAGCAAGCGGGACAACTGTCCAGGGAGGGCCCATGCAGCGTGTCCGGTTTCTCGCCCGGGTCACCGCCCTGGCGGTGGTCGTGCTGGTCGGTGTCGGCGCCTGCGCGCTCGATCCGCAGGCGGACGGCGCCGGGGGGAGCACCCCCGGCCCGGTCGGGCTGACGGAGGGAGCATCGGGGGCGAGCGCGTCGCCCACGCCGGAGCAGCCGGTCACGTCCCCGTCGGCGCAGCCGAGCCGGACGGCCTCGCCGAAACCCTCCAGCTCGCCGGAGGCGACGAAGACGACGAAACCCAAGCCGAAGCCGAGCGCGTCCGCCGGGTGCCCGCAGGGGGAGCACCAGCGGGCCGTGGAGACGTACCTGACGCGGCTCGGCGGCTTCGGGACGCTGACCGTGGACGGCGAGCAGTCCGCCGCCGACTGCGCGGCGATCAAGAAGTTCCAGATCCGGTACGGCATCAGCCCGTCCTCGGGTCGCGCCGGCCCCACCACGTACGACGTGGCGAAGCGGCTGGCCGCCACCGACACCGCCCGGTGCAAGGCCGGTTCCCGGCTCACGTTCTGCGTCGACCTGACCCGGCAGACGGTCTGGGCGATGCGCGGCGGCAAGGTGGTGATGGGCCCGACAGTCACCCGCACCGGCATGTCCGGCTACGCCACCCCGGCCGGCACGTACTCGGTGGGGCGGAAGAACCCGCGCGAGTGGTCCAACCCGTACGAGGTGTGGCTGCCGTACTGGCAGCAGTTCAACGGCGGGATCGGCTTCCACGAGACCACCACGTACCTGCACAACGGCGCGATCGGCTCGCACGGCTGCGTCAACCTGCTGTACCGCGACGCGGTACGCCTGTGGGAGTTGGGCTCGGTCGGCACCCGCGTGGTGGTGATCGGCCGCCGCCCCGGCACCTGAGCCGCCCCGGCCCGTCCCTACCCGTGACCGGACCGCCCGGATCAGGGTTTTAACCCCTGTCCGCCTCGTCCGGCAGGTGCCACTCTGGAAGCCGGGTCCATGCCGGGGCGGGGAGGGACTGCCATGACCGTTGACCAGGACGTGCTTCCCGACGAGGAGCGGACGCAGCAGCAGGAGGTGCCCACCGCGGTCCTGTTCGGCTACGCGGCCGCCGCCGTCGGGGTGTTCGGCTGGTTCCTGTTCGGGCTGCTGGTGCAGCAGCAGGGCTTCGTGGACTCGGTCGGCGAGTCGGCCGGCGCGGCGTTCGCGTTGCTGCTGGCCGTGTCGGTGGTGGGCACGCTGCGCCGCAACGGGGAGTGATCCCTCACTCCTCCAGCACCGCCGCGGTGATCCGGTGCAGCGCGAACGTGTGCAGCATCTCCGTCCGGTCGTCCTCGGCGCGCAGGTAGCCGGCGCCGATCGACACCGGCCGGACCAGCCGGGACGCGGTCGCCCCGTGCGCGTCCACGTAACCCACCCAGACCAGCGCCTTGTCCCGTACCGCCTGCTGGAGCACCGCCAGCGCGTCGCCGTGACCGGGCACCGGCGCGGGACCGCCCGTGCCGGCGCCGCCCCGGACCACCGCCGGGGCCCGCCGCGCCGCCCGGGCCGCCGCGTCGCCCCGGCGGATCTGCTCGACCACGCCGAGCAGGCGGGGCATCGGCAGCTTCGGCGTGGCGAGCGGGTCCACCGCGCGGCCGATCCCGGTACGGGCGGGCGCCCGCCGGGTCTTCGGCCGGGCCAGCACCGTCGCTCCGCTGGCGTCCTCGGGCACCGGGGCGTACCCGGCGTCGCGCAACGCGGTGAGCATCCGGTTGACCTGGTACGGCGTGACCAGCACGGTGGGGGCGAGCCGGCGGAACGCCAGCGGTTCCAGCCGCCGGTCGGCCTGCACCTCGGTGAGCAGCGCCTCGTCGTCGCTGCGCACGTAGGCGCCGGCCGACCCGACGCGCAGCCCGCCGTGCTTGCGGGCCACGTCGTCGACCATGTAGGTCAGGCCCTGCGGCACCGGGGTACGCGAGCGGCGGCGGAACAGCGCGTGCAGGTCCTCGGCGGTGTAGCCGGCGTCCAGCGCCCGCCGGATGCTTCCCGTGGTGACCCGGTGCACGCTCGCCCCGCCCGCCGACTCGTGCTCGGCCACCACGTCCAGTTCGGCGGCGAGCGCCGGGTCGGGCGGGCCGGGCACCACGACCGTCAGGTCGGCCTGCACCAGCACGTGGTCGACCGGGGCGGGCAGCAGCCCGTCCAGCGCGCGGACGGTGGTCGACGGGTCGCCCGACTCGGCGTCGGAGCGCAGCCCGAGCGGGTCGTCGCCGCGTTCGTCGGCGTCGGTCAGCTCGGCGAGCAGCAGCCGCCCGTACGTGGTGAGCGCGCCGAGCCCGGTCACGCCCAGCGCGGCCGCCTCGGTCAGCACCTCCCGGTGCGCCGTCTCCCGCCCCCGGGCGCGCCGGGGCGCGCGCCAGTCAAGCAGTTCCAGCACCTCGTCGGGGGTGGGCGCGGTCCCGGCCGGCAGGTCGGCGAGCACGGCGAGCACCGCGCGCCGGGCGGCGGGCGCGCCGGCTCGTTCCGCCTCGGCGGAGAGCACCGAGATGGGCCGGTCCCGGTCGTCGCGCTGCCCGATCAGGCCGGCCTGGCGGGGCATCGACATCCAGGCGCGGGCGAGCTGCTCCCAGCGCTGGGCCAGCGACGCCGCGCGCCACACCTCGTACCCGCCGGTGGGCAGGATCTGCTGGTCGCCGCCGTACCGGGTGGTGGCCGCGCCGCTCAGCTCCATCTCCCCGGTCAGCCCGGCCGCGTACGCCACCTCGAACAGCAGCGCGGTGGTCGTCTCGTCCAGCCCGAGGCCACGGGCGAGCCGGCGCAGGTCGCGGACGCCGACGCCACCGGAGCGCAGCACCGGGGCCGGCTCCACGATCAGCGCCTCCAGCAGCGCCTCGGTGTGCCGGACCACCTCCATGGTCTGCCCGGCCCCGGCCGAGTCGACGGACTTGACCTCGCGGGGCGGGCCGGAGACCACGGGTGGGCTGGTGCGCAGCGGGCCGAGCGGGCCGGAGTCGCGGCGCAGCACGAGGCCCACCTCGCGGGGCAGTTCGACGGTGCCGTTGCGGCCGCCGGACATCCGGACCAGCAGCCGGTGCTCGACCAGCCAGCGGATCGGGGAGCCGGTCGGCGCGCCGCCGTTTACCAGGTCGGGCGGGAGCACGTCCTCGGCGCCGGTGGCGGGCGCCTCCAGCGCGCCCGGCGCGACAGTGCCGACCGGCGGCCCGGCCGCGAGCCGGTCCAGGACCGCGCGGGCCGAGGGCGGCGCGGACAGCAGCGTCCGCCGCAGCTTCGCCGGGTCCGCGCAGAGGGCCGCCACGCGCGGGTCCAGCTCCGCCGCCGGTCGGCCCAGCCCCGCCGGGTACGGGGACACCTCGTCGATGCCGCCGGCCACGCAGAGGTCGTGCTCGGGGCCGTACAGCAGGAACCGGGCCCGGAGCCGGTCGACGGCGGCGCGGACCGCCGTGGGCGCGGGGGGCTGCGGCCCGGCGGTGGCCATGGCGAGGATCTGGTCGGTGGAGGTGGCGCCCTCGGGGCCGCGGGTGAGGCGGGCGGCGTCGAGGATCTGGAGGGTGAACTGGTCCAGCCCGTCGAGCGCCCGGGCCACGGAGACCCGGGACTGGGCGCGCAGGGCGAGGGCGGACACGTCGGCCGGCACCGGCACGACGAGATCCGGCCGCAGCTGGAGCAGCGCGGCGAGGGACTCGTCGGGGAGGGCCCGCAGGTGGTCGGCGAGTGAGGTGGTCATCGTCGTACCACGCTAGCCCGCTGGGTAGGTTCTCGGCATGCCTCCGCTGATGGTCGGCTTCGACCTCGACATGACACTGGTCGACTCCCGTCCCGGTATCGCGGCCGCCTACCGGGCGTTGACCGAGCGCACGGGCGTGCCGGTCGACGCCGACCTGGCCGTCTCCCGGCTGGGCCCGCCGCTGCGTACCGAGTTGGCGCACTGGTTCCCACCGGAGCGCGTCGAGGAGGCGGTGACGCTCTACCGCGAGCTCTACCCGGCGTACGCGATCACTCCGACCGTGCCGATGCCGGGTGCGGAGGCCGCGCTGCGCGCGGTGCGGGAGCGCGGTGGGCGGGTGATGCTGGTGACCTCCAAGATCGGGCGGCTGGCGAAGCTGCACCTGGATCACCTCGGGCTGCCGGTGGACGAGCTGGCCGGGGACGTGTTCGCCGAGCAGAAGTCGGTCGCATTGCGCGAGCACGGCGCCACGCTGTACGTGGGCGATCACGTGGCCGACATGGCCGCCGCGCGAGCTGCGGGAATCCCAGGCGTGGCAGTGGCGACAGGTCCCTGTTCGGCCGCCGAACTGACCGAGGCCGGGGCGTACCTGGTGCTTGATGATCTCGTCGAATTCCCGAGGGCGCTGGACCGGATCATCGGGCTAGCCTTGGAGGGGTAGACGGTTCGAGTGGAGCGGGGTTCAACAGGTGCCGACGGGTCGAGTGAAGTGGTACGACGCCGCCAAGGGGTACGGGTTCGTCACCAGTGACGAGGGTGGCGACGTGTTCCTGCCGAAGGGCGCGCTACCGGCGGGTGTCGCCGACCTGAAGGGTGGCCAGCGGGTCGATTTCAGCGTGGTGGACAGCCGGCGGGGCGCCCAGGCGATGGGGGTCAAGCTGCTGGAGGCGCCGCCGTCCGTGGCGGAGCTGCGCCGCCGGCCGGCCGAGGAGCTGCACGGCCTGGTGGAAGACATGATCAAGGTGCTGGAGGCGAAGGTCCAGCCGGACCTGCGCCGGGGTCGCTTCCCGGATCGGAAGAGCGCCCAGAAGATCGCTCAGCTGGTCCACGCGGTGGCGCGCGAGCTGGAGGTCTGAGGGACGAGCCCGGCGTCGGCGGCCCGGCCCAGCAGCGCCTCCACGGCTGCGAAACCGGCCTCACCCAGGTCGGCGGTGAACTCGTTGACGTAGAGGCCGATGTGCCGGTCCACCACGTCGGGCTCCATCTCCTGCGCGTGCGCGAGGACGTACTCGCGGCTGGCCTCCGGGTCGGCCCACGCCTGCCGTACCGACTCGCGGATCCAGGCGGTGGCCTCGACCGGGTCGACAGCGCCCCGGCGGGCCAGGATCGCGCCGAGCGGGATCGGCAGCCCGGTGTCGCCCTCCCACCACTCGCCGAGGTCGACGAGCGCGGTCAGCCCGTGCCGCGGGTAGGTGAAGCGGGCCTCGTGGATGACCAGGCCCGCGTCGTACCGGCCGGCGGCCACGCCCGGCATGATCTCGTGGAACGGCACCACCTCGATGCGCGCCGGGGCCTGGCCGGCCGCCCAGAGCCGGAACAGCAGGTACGCGGTGGTCCGCTCGCCGGGCACCGCCACCGTCGCCCCGGACAGGTCGGTCCGGTCGCCGCGGGTCAGCACCAGCGGGCCGCAGCCCCGGCCGAGCGCGCCGCCGCAGGGCAGCAGGTGGTAGTCCGCCAGCAGCCAGGGCAGCGCCGCGTAGCTGACCTTCACCAGGTCGAACGCCCCCCGCTCGGCGGCCGTGTTTGTGACGTCCACGTCCGCGTAGGTCACCTCGACCGGCGGCGCGCCGGGCACCCGGCCGTGCACCAGGGCGTCGAAGACGAACGTGTCGTTGGGGCAGGGGGAGATCGCCAGGGAGAGCGCCACGTCCCCACGGTAACCCCGGGGGCCGGGCGGCCCGTCACCCCGTCCGGTGTGACGTCCAGCCGTCCCGGTGCAGCCGTTCGATGCCGTCGAGCAGCAGGTCCAGCGCGAACTCGAACTCGAACTGGTCGTCGCAGCCCGGCCCGACGACGGAGTTGTCGTCGTGCGACGCCGCGGCGGCGATCGCCGCGAGGTTGGGGAACCGGGCGGCGATCTCCGGCGGCAGGTCGGCGGGCGGCTCGGGCACTGCCGCGCCGGACCGGCCGGCCTGCCGGGTGGCGTCGAACAGCTCCTGGCTGAAGCCCAGGACACGGCTGCCCATCGCGTGCATCACGTGGTGGGCGAGGTCGGTGGAGAACCCGCCGGCGCGCAACGCGCCGACGGTGGAGTCGAGGTACGCGAGGACGGCCGGGGTGGCCATGCTGCGGGACTCGATCGCCAGCGGCGCCCAGGGGTGGCGCAGCAGCACCTGCCGCGCCGAGACGATGCGCCGCCGGATCGCGTGCTTCCAGTCGCCGGCCTCGGGCGGGTCGATCTCCGCGACCACGACGTCGATCATGCCGTCGACCAGTTCGTCCTTGTTGGCCACGTGCTTGTAGAGCGCCATCGGCACGACGCCCAGGTCCTGCGCGAGGTTGCGCATGCTCAGCGACTCGATGCCGCTCTCGTCGGCGAGCGCGACGGCGGCACGCAGGATCCGGTCCCTGCTCAGCGGTGCCCGGCGCACCTTCTCCGCCTGCTTCGGCATCTGTTCCTCGCCTTCCCGGGGGCGGTTGTCACAGTATCCGCCTTGACTGGTGTACGGCGTACACCTAGCCTGGTCCCATCGAGGTGTACGCCGTACACCTGGGAGGGAGCGGGACCATGAGAGCGATCGTCCAGGACCGGTACGGCCCGCCCGAGACACTCACGCTCACCGACGTCGACACGCCCGTACCCGCCGCCGACGAGGTGCTGGTCCGGGTCGAGGCGGCGGCGCTCAACGCGTACGACTGGCACGTCATGCGCGGCGACCCCCGGCTGTCGCGGCTGGCGCTCGGCCTCGCTCGGCCCCGGGCGCGCATCCGCGGCCGCGACGTGGCCGGGCGGATCGAGGCCGTCGGCGCGCAGGTGCGGCAGGTACGCCCCGGCGACGCCGTCTTCGCCGACCTCGGCGAGGCCGACGGCGCGTTCGCCGAGTACGTGTGCGTACCCGAACGCCTGGTCGCGCCCCGGCCGGCGAACCTGACGCCGGAGCAGGCCGCCGCTCTGCCGCTGGCCGGTGTCACCGCGCTCCAGGGGCTGCGCGACGCCGGGCAGGTCCGGCCCGGCCACCGAGTCCTGACCAACGGGGCGTCCGGCGGCGTCGGCACGCTCGCCGTCCAACTGGCCAAGGCGTTCGGCGCGACGGTGACCGGCGTGTGCAGCACCCGCAACGTCGACCTGGTCCGCTCGCTCGGCGCCGACCACGTCGTCGACTACACCCGCGACGACTTCACCCGCGACAGCGACCGGTACGACGTGGTGTTCGACCTGGTCGGCAACCGTTCGCTGCGTGCGCTGCGGCGTGCGCTGACACCGGACGGGACGCTCGTGCTCTCCGGCGGCGGCGTCTACCGCGGCGGCAGCCTCATCGGGCCGGTCGGCCTGCTCGCCCGGGGACGGCTGACGGCGCCCTTCGTCCGGCAGCGCATCGTCGCGCTCGCCACCTCACCCGGCCGGGCGCACCTGGACGTGCTCCGCGAGCACGCCGAGGCGGGTCGGCTCACCCCGGTGATCGACCGGACGTACCCGCTAGGCGAGGTGCCCGAGGCGATCCGGTACCTCGAAGCGGAGCACGCGCGAGCCAAGGTCGTCATCACGATCTGAGGCCGTCGTCCCCAGCCCGGCGAGTTGTCCACAGAGTTGTCCACAGGTGGACAAGATCAGTGGAGGGCGGCAGCGGCAGCGGTCAGCGCGGCGAACGCCTCGCGCATGCGCCACGCGCTCCGGTCGCGCGGGCCGATCGGGTTGGAGACGGTACGCAGCTCGGCGAAGGGCACGCCGGCCTGGGCGGCGGCGACCGCCACGCCGTACCCCTCCATGGCCTCGGCCACCGCGTCCGGGTGCCGTTCGGCGAGGGCCGCCGTGCTCGCGGCGGTGCCGGTCACCGTGCTCACGGTCAGCACCGTGCCGACCGTCGCCCCCGGCAGGGCGGCCCGCAGCCCGGCCAGCAGGCCCGGGTCGGCGGGCACGGTCCGACCGCCGCCCAGCAGCTCGGGGGGCATGCCCAGATCCTCGACCGGAATGAACCCGCCCGGCGACTCGGCGCCGAGATCGGCTGCGACACTGCGGTCGGCGAGCACCGTGCCGCCGACCGGAACCCGGTCGGCGAACCCTCCGGCGATGCCCGCGCTGACCACCGCCCGGTACGGCCGCCCGGCCGCCTCGGCCAGCGCCAGCAGTCGTGCCGTGGCGGCAGCGGCGACAGCCGGGCCGACCCCGACCGGCACCACTGTCACCGTCTTGTCCGGTGCGGTCAGGCCGGCGCGGATCGCCTCGGCCTCGGCGGGCACCGCCGTGACCACGAGCAGCCCGCTCACGCCACCGGCCCCCGGGGATCACGCCGCTCGGTGTCCTCGACGCCGCCGGGACCGCCCACCGACGAGGAGGGCCGGTAGATGTGGAAACCGGGCGGCGCGAGCCCGTCGTCGTCCGGCGGGCCGGGCCGCTGAGGCGCCGGTGACGTGGGCGCCGGGTCGTCGAACGAGGTGGCGGCCGGTTCCTCGGCCCGGGTGGCCTGCTCCGCCGCCAGTTCCTCGTCGCCGAGCGGCCGGCCGACCAGGTGCTCACCGCGCAGCTTGCCGGCGACCAGCACCCCGCGTACGGCCACCAGCGCGGCCACCGCGGCGGCGACGGTCACGCCGATCAGCCCGGTGAACGGCACCAGCCCGAGCCCGCCCCCGGCCACGAACGCGAGCATCAGCGCGGTCTCCGAGTGCGCGAAGGAGCTGGCCCGCAGCCGCTCCGGGATGCGTTCCTGGATCGAGGCGTCCACAGTCAGCTTGGCGATCCCGCTCATCATCGCCGCCACCAGGCAGAGCAACGCCACCATGGGCAGGGAGAACTTCAGCGCGGCGAGCACCGCCACGCCGGCCACCACGATCGTGCCGCTGGACTGGAGCGCGGTCGGCCGGTGGATGCGCAGCCGGGTGCCGATCGCGGTGGCCAGGAACGTGCCGACGGCCAGCGCGCCGCCGACCAGGCCCAGCGCGCCCTGCGCGCCGAGGTCACGGCCGAAGAAGTCGGTGGTCAGGTCACCGGCCTTGATGGCGAAGGCCAGGAAGAGCAGCAGGAAGCCGTAGAGCCCGCGCAGCGCCGCCGCGCCGATCAGCGTGGCGATCACCAGGCGGCCGGCCGGGCGGCCCCGGCCCAGCGGACGCTCGCCGTCGCGGCGGCGCATCGCGCGCAGCGGGTGCGGCATCCGCTCCGGCGGCTCGGAGTCGGCCTTCGGCGGCAACCGGAGTGAGATCACCATGCCGATCAGGAAGATCACCGAGGCGACCCGCAGCGGCCACTGCGGCCCGAACCAGAACGCGGCCAGCCCGATCGGCGCCACGAGCGCGCCCGCCACCGTGCCGTAGACACTCGCCCGCGCCCCGACCTGGGACAGGCCCAGGCCCTCAGGCAGCAGCCGGGGGACCGCCGCCGAGCGGGCCACGCCGTACGCCCGGGAGAGCGCGAGCACGCCGAACGCCGCCGGGTAGAGCCCGAATCCGCCGATGTAGTCGGAGATCAGCCACGCCAGGAACGCACGGCCGAGCATGGTGGTGGCCAGCGCGTACCGCCGGCCGTGGCGGAAGTGGTCGAGCAGCGGGCCGACCACCGGGGCGAGCATGGCGAACGGGACCATGGTCACCAGCAGGTAGAGAGCGACCTTGTTGCGGGCCTCGCCCAGCGGCACGTCGAAGAAGATCGTCCCGGCCAGGCCGATGGCGATGAGCGTGTCACCGGCGCAGGAGACGGCGTGCAGGTCGAACAGCCGGACCATGCCCACCTCGTTGCCGGCGCTGCGGGCCCGGGCGGTGCCGGCGCGGCGGGTCATCCAGCGCCCGCCGTGCAACGAACCCCGCAGCAGCAGCCGGGTGGCGCGGATGCCGGTGCCGACGGTCCGCCCCAGGAACGAGCGGCCGGAGCGGGAGGACAGCGCCATGCGTCCCATCCTCGCCCATTCGATCCACGCGTGCCGCATCACCCGGAGAGAACGACTCCGGGGAGTGCCTGTCACCCGTGGACCGGCATGGGGAACAATGGTCAGGTGACTCGGCCCGCCTCCGCCCGCGCTCCCCGGCTCGACCAGGTCTGCGCCGCCGCCGTCGAGGTGGCCCGCGACGCCATCACCGAGGTGGAGCCGACCGACATCGGCGACCATCTCCAGGCCGTCGCCGAGGGCGACCGGGTCGTCACCCACTACTTCGAATGCCGGATGGCTGGTTACCGCGGCTGGCGCTGGGCCGTCACGGTGACCCGGGTGCCCCGCAGCCGGCAGGTCACCATCTGCGAGACGGTGCTGCTGCCCGGCCCGGACGCGCTGCTCGCCCCGGGTTGGCTGCCCTGGCAGGAGCGGCTCAAGCCGGGTGACCTGGGCCCGGGCGACCTGCTGCCCACCCCCGCCGACGACGAGCGGCTCGCCCCCGGCTACCTGCTCTCCGACGACCCGGCGGTCGAGGAGACCGCGTGGGAGCTGGGGCTGGGCCGGGCCCGGGTGCTGTCCCGGGAAGGGCGTGCCGAGGCCGCCCAGCGCTGGTACGACGGCGACCACGGCCCGGACGCCGCGATCTCGGTGGCCGCGCCGGCCGCCGCCCGCTGCGGCACCTGCGGCTTCTACCTGCCGCTGGCCGGCGCGCTGCGCATGGCCTTCGGCGCGTGCGGCAACTTCTACGCGCCCGACGACGGCCGGGTGGTCAGCGCCGACCACGGGTGCGGCGCGCACTCGGAGACGCTCGTGGACACGCCCGAGACGCCCGTCGAGGAGCTGCCCACCATCTACGACGACAGCGCGGTCGAGGCCATGACTGTCAGCCGGGCCCCGGGCTCGGTGGAGGCGGCCGAGCCGGCGGAGCCGTACGGCCACCCCTGACCGGTCAGCGCGGGCGCCGCTCGGCGGCCGCGCGTCGGCGACGCCGGTTGGCGTCGTGCCGCATCATCACCGCCAGGCCGGGAAAGCCCCACAGAAAACCGGCCAGGCAGGTCCAGAGCCAGTTCTGACGCCCGGACTCGGTGAGCCAGTCCCGGAAGAAGACCAGTAGCACCAGGCCGGCCACCGCCCAGGCGATCAGCCCGGCGACGGCGAACGGCACCATCGGCGGGTCGAGCGGCTCCGGCCGCGGCTGTTGCTCCTGTGACACCGGCCCAGCCTACGTGATCGTTCTTCCCTGCCGGCCAGGTGATCTGGGACGATGCGCGCGACAAAACCCGGCCGCTGACCAGATGAGGAACCATGTCCATTGCCCCGCCGCAGGATCACGGCACTCCGCCCGATCCCGCGCATCCACGTAACGCCTTCGACCGCTACTTCCTGATCTCGGCACGCGGGTCCACGCTGAGCCGGGAGCTTCGGGGCGGTTTCGCCACGTTCTTCACGATGGCGTACATCGTGGTGTTGAACCCGCTGATCCTCGGCAGCGGGAAGGACGGCGACGGCCGTTCGCTTGCCATCCCGGCGCTCGCCGCGGCGACCGCGCTGGTGGCCGGTCTGATGACCATCCTGATGGGTGTGGTGGCCCGGTTCCCGATCGCGCTCGCGGCCGGCCTGGGCGTGAACGCGCTCGTCGCCTACGAGATCGCGCCGCAGATGACCTGGGCGGACGCGATGGGCCTGGTGGTCATCGAGGGTGTGCTGATCGGCATCCTGGTGCTCACCGGTCTGCGTACCGCGGTGTTCCGGTCGGTGCCGACGCAGCTCAAGACCGCGATCGGCGTCGGTATCGGCCTGTTCCTGACCATCATCGGCCTGGTCGACGCCGGGTTCGTCCGGCGCATTCCGGACGCGGCGAACTCCACGGTGCCGGTCGGGCTGGGCATCAACGGCAAGATCGTCAGCTGGCCGATGCTGGTCTTCGTGGTCGGCCTGCTGATCACCCTGGTCCTGGTGGTACGCCGGGTCCGGGGCGCGATCCTGATCGGCATCCTCGCCTCCACCGTGCTGGCCATCGTGGTCGAGGCGATCGCCAACGTCGGCCCGTCCTTCGTCGACGGCAAGCCGAACCCGAAGGGCTGGTCGCTGAACGTTCCCGAACTGCCCAAGCAGATCGTGGACCTGCCCGACCTGTCGCTGCTGGGCCAGTTCAACGTGCTCAACTCGTGGAGCCGGGTCGGCTGGCTGGTGCCGCTGATGTTCATCTTCACGCTGCTGATCACGGACTTCTTCGACACCATGGGCACGATGGTCGCGATCGGCCAGGAAGGGGACATGCTCGACGAGACGGGCACCCCGCCGAAGGCCAAGGAGATCCTGCTCGTCGACTCGATCGCCGCCGCCGCGGGTGGCGCCGCCTCGGTGTCCAGCAACACGTCGTACATCGAGAGTGCCGCAGGCGTCGCGGAGGGTGCCCGGACCGGCGTGGCCAACCTGGTCACCGGCGTCATGTTCCTGCTGGCCATGTTCCTCGCGCCGCTGTCGTTGATCGTGCCGTTCGAGGCCGCGTCGACGGCCCTGGTGGTGGTCGGCTTCCTGATGATGACGGCGGTCCGCACGATCGACTGGACCGACTACGAGATCGCCATCCCGGCGTTCCTCACCATCGCGCTGATGCCGTTCACCTATTCGATCTCCAACGGCATCGGGGCCGGCGTGATCAGCTTCGTGCTGCTCAAGGTGGCCAAGGGTAAGGCCCGCGAGGTCCACCCGCTGCTGTACGGGGTCGCCGTGCTGTTCATCGTGTACTTCCTGCGCGGGCCGGTCGAGTCCGTGTTGCTCTGACGCTGGTGAGCCTGGTCATAACGCATGTCGTTAGCCAGGCTCATTAGTTAAGCTAACGAGTGTGACGGAGCGGACGGTGACGGCGAAACGCGTGCCACCGGCGCAGCTGGCCCCTCAGCTGCGAGATGCGATCACCCGGCTCAACCGGCGGGTCCGACAGGCCCGGCCGGTCGGCGACCTCACGGTCACCCAGCTGTCGGCGCTCACCAGCCTCAACCTGGCGGGCGCCCTCACGCCACGGGAACTCGCTGATGTCGAACGGGTGCAGCCGCCCACGATGACGAAGATCGTCGCGAAGCTGGAGGAGCGGGGCCTCGTGCAACGCACCCCCCACCCGACCGACGGACGACAGGTCATCCTGGCGGCAACCGAAGGGGGACGGGCCGTGCTCGACCAGTTCGAGCGGGCCCGCAACGAGTGGCTGGCCACCCGGCTGGCCGACCTCACCGAGGACGAACGCGAGACGCTACGGCGTGCCGCGGACATCCTCCAGGGCATCGCTCGCGCCTGACACCGCCGCCCGCGGTTCGCTTCGTCAGCTGTGGATGAAGCGTACCGACGCAAGGAGGCGCACCTAGAGTGCAGGCCAAATTGAGCACGATGTTCCAGTCCCTAGGGGTCCGCAACTACCGACTCTTCGCCACCGGACAGCTGATCAAACTGATCGGCGTCTGGATGATGTTCATCGCCCAGGACTGGCTCGTGCTCGAGCTCAGCGACAACTCGGCGACCGCGCTCGGCGTGGTCACCGCGTTGCAGTTCACGCCCGTACTCCTGCTCACGCTGCTGTCCGGCCGGCTCGCCGACCGCTACGACAAGCGGATGCTGCTCTTCGTCGCCAACGCGTTCTGGACGGTCCTCGCGCTGGCCATGAGCGTCCTGGTCCTCACCGGCCTGGTGCAGCTCTGGCACGTCTTCACGTTCGCCGCTCTGCTCGGCGTCTCCAACGCGATCGAGACGCCGGTCCGTCAGGCGTTCGTCTCCGAGCTGGTCGGCATGCCGCTGCTGCCGAACGCGCTCTCGCTCAACGCAGCCGTGTTCAACTCCGCCCGGATCGTCGGCCCGGCCGTCGCCGGCCTGGCCATCGCCGCCGTCGACGTCGGCCCGGTCTTCCTGGTCACCGCGCTCAGCTCGATCGCCCCGCTGGTGAACGTGGTCCGGATGCGTACCTCCGAACTGCACCGCAAGGACCTGCTGCCGGTCGGCGAGCGGGACCAGGCCCGCGTGGTCGACGGCCTCCGGTACGTCGCGCGCCGCCCCGACATCCTGCTGCCGATGGTCCTCATGTCGGTGATCGGGATGAGCCTGTTCAACTTCCAGCTCACCCTCGCCGCGCTCGCGAAGACCGTGTTCAACACCGGCGCCGCCTCGTTCGGCCTGTTCAGCACCGCCCTCGCGGCCGGTGCGCTGGTCGGGGCGCTGGCCGGCACCGGACGGCGCAGCCGGCCCTCGGTCTGGCTCGTGCTCGGCGCCGCGATCGGCTGTGCGGTCTTCGGCACGCTCGTCGGGCTCGCCCCGGCGTACTGGCTGGTCGTCACGCTGCTGCTGCCCGCCGGGTTTTTCATGATCTACTTCGCCCAGGCCGCCAACCAGCGCGTACAGCTCGGCGTCGACGCCTCCTTCCGGGGACGCGTGATGGCGCTGTGGGTGCTGGTGTTCCTGGGCACCAACCCGGTCGGCGCGCCGCTGATCGGCTGGGTCGCCGAGACCTACGGCGCGGGCGCGAGCATCTGGGCCGGCGGCCTGATCTCGCTCACCGCCGCGCTGCTGGCGCTCACCTGGCAGCTGCGCCGCTCCGGCGCCCGGCTGCGCATGCGGGTGCTGCCCATGCCCCGCTTCTACGTGGTGTCCCCCGGAGCGAAGTAGCGTCGTCATGGCCGGCCGTACCGGTCCGATTACCCAAACGGGTGGCGGGCCGGTGCGGCAGGGCTTAGCGTCGATGTGTGGACGTGGGGCAGGGGCTGCTGCTGGCACTGGCGATCCTTGCCGTGTGCTGCCTGCCCGCCCTGTTCGCGCTGCTGTTCTGCGCCGACGAGATCATCGACCGGGTCGCCTGCGGGTGGGCCGAGTGGCGCGAGCAACGCCGGGAACGCCGCACCATCGCCCGGCTCGACCGGGCCATCGAAGCCGAGGCGCTGACCCGCGACATCGACCTCACCGAGTTCGACCGGGACGGCCGGCGGCCGCTTGACCAGCTCGCCACCGACCTGCGCCGACTCGGCGGCCACCGGCTCGCCGCCGCCGACCGCAGCGTGGTGTGGCACGGCGCGGTCATCGAGGCGTACGACGAACGGCTGCGCGCCGCCTGCCGGGCGCTCGGCATCGTCGAGCACCTGGCCGAGCTGGACGGCGTCGACCGGGAAATCGAACGGGTACGCGTCGAAGGGCTGCTGCACGCCGCCGGGCTGACGTTGCCGGCCGCCCGCGCCGCGCACCACCAGCGGCACCGCTGACCTGGTGCGTCTCTTCACGGCGATCTACCCACCTGCCGTGGCGGTCGCCGACCTGACCGCCCGGGTCAAGGGCCTCCGGATCGCGTCCGCCTGCCACGCCCGGCTCGCCGACCCGGCGAACCTGCACCTCACGCTGGCCTTCCTCGGCGAGGTGCCGGACGTCCGGCTCCCCGACGTGGAGCACGCGCTCGCCTCGGCCGCCCGGTCGGCCCGTTCCCCGCGGCTGTGCCTGGCCGGGGGCGGCAGCTTCGGTCAGGGCCGATCCACAGTGCTCTGGGCCGACGTTCGCGGCGACGTCGAGGCGCTCGACGCGCTCGCCCGGTCGATCCGCGACGGGCTGCGCGAGGCCGGGCTGCCCTGCGACGACAAGCCGTTCCGGGCGCACCTGACCATCGCCCGCCCTGGTGACCGGGTGTCCGAGGCCGACCTCCGCTCGGACGTGCACACGCTGCACGACTACGCCGGGCCGCAGTGGGTGGCCAGCGAGTTGCTCCTGATCCGCAGCCACCAGGGCCGTACGCCGCGCTACACCCGCGTCGCCGCTTGGGCGCTGGCGGCGGGGCGTTGATGCAGCGGGGGGTTGGGGGAGTTAAGAAGGGGCCCTTCCTTTCACCTACCAGGCCCAGGCCTCGGGGCCGGGGCCGCCGTTGCCGACCGGCGGGAACAGCTCGTCCAGGCGAGTGAGCGTGGCCTCGTCCAGGTGGACGTCGAGCGCGCCGAGGTTGCGGTCGAGCTGGTCCATGGTGCGCGGGCCGACGATCGGGGCGGTCACGCCCGGACGGGACAGCAGCCAGGCCAGCGCCACGTCGGCCGGGTCGTGGCCCAGGTCGGCGCAGAGCTTCTCGTACGCCTCGATGGTGCTGCGGTGCTCGGCCAGCGCGTCGGCCGAGCGGCCGGTGGTGCCGCGCGCCGCGCTGCCGTCGGCCATCTTGCGGATGATGCCGGAGAGCAGCCCGCCGTGCAGCGGCGACCAGGGGATGATGCCCAGGCCGTAGTGCTGCGCGGCCGGCACGACCTCCAGCTCGACGTACCGGGTCAGCAGGTTGTAGATGCACTGCTCGGAGACGAGGCCGAGGAAGTTGCGCTTGCCCGCCGCGGCCTGCGCCTGGGCGATGTGCCAGCCGGCGAAGTTGGACGAGCCGACGTAGAGCACCTTGCCCTGGGCGACGAGCGTCTCCATCGCCTGCCAGATCTCCTCCCACGGCGTGGTCCGGGAGATGTGGTGCATCTGGTAGAGGTCGATGGTGTCGGTCTGGAGGCGGCGCAGCGAGTCCTCGCAGGCCCGGATGATGTGCCGGGCGCTCAGGCCCTGCTCGTTGGGCCACTCGCCCATCTTGCCGTACACCTTTGTGGCGAGGACGACCTTGTCGCGGCGCCCGCCGCCCTGCGCGAACCAGCGGCCGACGATCTGCTCGGTGACGCCCTCACCGAGCTTCCAGCCGTAGACGTTCGCGGTGTCGAAGAAGTTGATCCCGTGTTCGAGCGCCCGGTCCATGATGGCGAAGCTGTCCGGTTCGTCGGTCTGCGGACCGAAGTTCATGGTGCCGAGGCAGAGTCGGCTCACGGACAGGCCGGTGCGTCCCAGGTTCGTGTACTCCATGACTCCACCCTGGCACGCCGGCACTTAGAGTGCCCTCTCGACGAGCCAGGGTGGAGCTGCGGATCAGGAGGATTCGCGGGCTGCCGGGCCGGTGCCGAAGAGCACGTCGTCCCAGCTCGGCAGCCGCTTGCGCGGCTTGCCACTGGCGTCGGTGGACTCGGTGCCAGCACCGCCGGTCGCTGCCGCGGGGCCGGTGCGGCGGGGCCGCAGCACTGCGAGCGAGGGTACGGCCGGGATCTCCTTCGGCGCGTCCGAGTCGTCGTCGAAGGCCGAACCCTGCCCACCACCGAGCAGCGCGGCGGCGCCACCGGCAACGGCACGCTGACGGGGCGCCTCCTGCCCGGCCAGCGCGGCCGGGGAGCGGGTGTCGAGACCGCGCCCGGACGTGCCGCCGAGCGGCCGGTCCAGCGAGGCGAGCAGCGCGTCCCGGCCGGCGCGGATCGGGTCGCGCGCCGGACGGGCGTGGTCGGAGGCGGCCGGCAGGCCGTGCCCGCCACGGCTCGGCTCGCCGCGCGACGGACCTGGCAGCGCGTGGCCACCCCGCTCCGGCGCCGGCTCCTGGCCGAGGATCGGTGTGGGCCGCTCGGCGCACAGGTACTGCGCCATGTCGTCGTGCGGGGCGACGTTCTGGCGGGTCTTGTCCAGATCCCACACCGCCTGCGCGGTGGCCTTGCCGGACGGCCAGGTCGCGATGATCCGCCAGGTGCCGTCGTCGCGGCGGTAGGCGTCCCACGAGATCTTCTCGGTGTCGATCCCGTGCTGGGCCAGCCGGCCGTTGACGACCTCGGCCAGCGGGGTCGGCTTCTCCGCGCCCTTCAGCCGGGTGCGCCGGGCGTGCTGGGCGAGCATGGCCCGCTCCTGGAGCACCGGGCCGGCGTAACGCAGCACCCGGTCGACCGGCACGCCGGCGATGCGGGCGACGTCCTCAGCGGACTCACCGGAGCGGATGCGGGCCTGGATGTCCCGTGGGGACAGCGACGGCGTCGGGTCGGTGGCGCTCGGCACCACCGCGAGCGGCGGGGCGCCCGGCTCGGCGTGCAGCGCCGACGCGATCCGTTCGTCGATGGGCAGGGCGAGCAGGCGCCCCACCTCGTCGGCGAGCACCAGGGCCTGGCCGTCCTCGGAGAGGGCGACGAAGCGTACTGGGCGCATGGGCTTGCCTCCGTCCCGCTTCGCTGGCCGTCACGCCACGGGAGCCGGCCACCCGGGCGTCTCGCACCACCGTACGCTCATCTACCCGGCGATGGGGACTGCGACACCCCGGCATGTCGTGACTGAGCTGCGGTAATGATCACGGTGGGTGGCCGCCGGAGCCCTGACGGCCACGCACCGTGACGGAGTGATCAGAGTCGCTCGACCACGTAGTCGATCGACGCGGTGAGCGCCTCGACGTCGGCCGGCTCGACGGCCGGGAAGAGCGCCACCCGCAGCTGGTTGCGGCCCAGCTTGCGGTACGGCTCGGTGTCGACGATGCCGTTCGCGCGCAGCACCTTGGCGATCGCCGTGGCGTCCACCCCGTCGGCGAAGTCGACTGTGGCGACCACGTTGGACCGCAGCGCCGGGTCCGACACGAACGGCGTGGCGAACGACGAGCGCTCGGCCCAGCCGTACACGATGCCGGCGCTCTCGGCGGTGCGCTTGGCCGCCCAGGCCAGCCCGCCCTGGGAGTTCATCCAGTCGGTCTGCTCGGCGGCCAGGAAGATGGTCGCCAGCGCCGGGGTGTTGTACGTCTGCTCCAGCCGCGAGTTGTCGATCGCGGTGACCGGGTCGAGGAAGGCCGGGATGTAGCGACCGGACTCCTTGATCTCGGTGGCCCGGGCCAGCGCGGCCGGCGACATCAGGGCCAGCCAGAGGCCGCCGTCGGAGCCGAAGCACTTCTGCGGCGCGAAGTAGTAGACGTCGGTCTGGGCGACGTCGACGTCCAGGCCGCCCGCGCCGGAGGTGGCGTCGACCAGCAGCAGCGAGCCCTCGTCGGCGCCCGGCACCCGGCTGATCGGCACCGCGACGCCGGTGGAGGTCTCGTTGTGCGGGGTGGCGTAGACGTCCACGCCGGCCTCGGCCACCAGCGTCGGGGCGCTGCCCGCGTCGGACTTGCGTACCGTCGGCTCGCCCAGGAACGGTGCGTCCTTGACCGACTTGGCGAACTTGGCGCCGAACTCGCCGAAGCTGGCGAACTGGGCCCGGTCGCGGATCAGGCCGAACGTGGCGACCTCCCAGAACGCGGTGGTGCCGCCGTTGCCGAGCACCACCTCGTACCCCTCGGGCAGGGAGTAGAACTCGGCCAGGCCGCGGCGCAGCCGGGCGACCTGGTCGCGGACCGTCTTCTGCCGGTGCGAAGTGCCCAGGTAGCTGGTGGCGACGTCGGCGAGGGCGGAGACCGCGGCCGGACGGACCTTGGACGGGCCGCAGCCGAATCGTCCGTCGGCGGGCCTGATCTCGTCGGGAATCCGGATGGTCGGTGCGTCAGCCACGGTCTTGAAGATCCTTCCGCATGGGCGAGAGGTGAGCTGGCAGGGCGCGGACGATGTGCTGCCGCGTGGCGGCGGGCGGCGTCCGAGCCCGTTCCGGCGACACTGCCACGGCCATCCTCGCACCTGCCCGGGCACGTCCGGCGGGCTGTCCCATCCCGGTCGGTGAGGCGTCCGCCACACGGGCGGCGACGGCGGTTGCCCGCACCCGCGAGCATGAGTGACGGAGGTGACGGATGAGCCGAGGACACCGCCGCTCGTTCGGGGAGTGGCTGGCGCTGGCGTTCGGCGTCGTGGCCGCGACGGTCTTCCTGATGGTCGCCGCCGTCAAGGCGGACCAGGACGCGCGCCTGCTCGGCGCGGAGACCACTGCCACCGGCATCGTTCTGGGGTTCGAGGGCGACCCGGCACGGGTGGCGTTCGTCACCGCCGAGGGCCGGAGGGTGGTCGCCGAGATCGACGTCTACTCCGGCACCCGGGTCGGCGACGAGGTGCCGGTGCTCTACCACCCGGACGACCCGGCCTGGTACGCCATGGACACCCGGACCCACCACCTGCCGTTCCTCCTGCCGGCCATCGCGCTGACCGGCGCGGTGGTCATGGGCGTGATGACCTGGCGCCTGTGGCGGCGCTGACCGGGGCGCCCCCGGACGTGCCGGGGCCCCGCTCCACCGGCGGGTGGAAGCGGGGCCCCGGGCGAGACGTCAGACGCCGTGCGGGATGGCGTCCCAGCCCTCGACCTGCTGCGGCTTGCGCGAGCCGTGGCCGACGTACGTCGCCGACGGGCGCACCAGCCGCTGGAGCTTCTTCTGCTCCAGGATGTGCGCGGACCAGCCGCCCATCCGGGCGCAGGTGAACATCGAGGTGAACATGTGCGCAGGCACCTCGGCGAAGTCCAGCACCACGGCCGACCAGAACTCGACGTTCGTGGCGAGGACGCGGTCCGGGCGGCGGGCCTGGAGCTCGGCCAGGGCGGCCTTCTCCAGCGCCTCGGCGACCTCGAAGCGGGGCGCGCCCAGCTCCTTGGCGGTACGCCGCAGCACGCGGGCGCGGGGGTCCTCGGCCCGGTAGACCCGGTGGCCGAAGCCCATCAGCCGCTCGCCCCGGTCGAGCACGCCCTTGACGTACCCGTCGGCGTCGCCGCTGCGCTCGACCGCCTCCAGCATGCTGAGCACCCGGGACGGGGCGCCGCCGTGCAGCGGGCCGGAGAGCGCGCCGATGCCGGAGGAGATGCAGGCCGCGGCGTCCGCGCCGGTGGAGGCGACGATCCGGGCGGTGAAGGTGGAGGCGTTCAGGCCGTGCTCGGCGGCCGAGATGAAGTACGCGTCGACGGCCTTGACGTGCCGCGGGTCGGGCTCACCCCGCCACCGCTTCATGAACCGCTCGACGATGGTCTCCGCCTTGTCGATCTCCTTCTGCGGCACGGCCGGCAGGCCCAGGCCGCGCGCCGACTGGGCGACGAAGGACAGCGCGGTGACCGACACCCGGGCCAGGTCCTCGCGGGCCTGCTCGTCGGAGATGTCGAGGAGCTGGTTGAGCCCCCAGTACGGAGCCAGCATGGCGACGGCGGACTGCACGTCGACGCGGATGTCACCGGAGTGCACCGGCACCGGGAACGGCTCGGCCGGCGGCAGGCCCGGGCCGAACCGGCCGTCCACCAGCAGTGCCCAGACGTTGCCGAACGAGACCTGGCCGATCAGGTCCTCGATATCCACGCCCCGGTAGCGCAGTGATCCCCCCGCGCGGTCGGGTTCGGCGATCTCGGTCTCGAAGGCTACGACGCCCTCCAGGCCCGGTTTGAAATCGGACATGTCGTCTCCTGGCTTCGGCTCGGCGCGCCCGGGCGGGCTGATCGAGCCCCGCAGCTCAGGCGACCCTTCAGGGGTGTGGTTCGGAACATCTTGCCCGGTGGGTAACAGACTGCGCGACCCACAGCCACTGTGCGCCACACGACATCCCCGCCGCTGGCGGTCGGGGAGACAGGGAGAAGACTGGGTACCGGGGCCTGGCCAGCGTCGGGGGACGCCGGCATGCCCGGGAGAGGGACGACCACAGTGACAGGCGACACACCCGCCCCGGCCGGAATGCGTAACGAGTACGCCGCCGACCTGGGCCTGACCGAGACGGACCTGGCCACGGACTGGCACACCCAGTTCGCCGGCTGGTTCGCCGACGCGGTGGCACATCCGCTGCCCGAGCCGAACGCGATGGTGCTCGGCACCGCCGACGCCCGGGGCCGACCCAGCGGACGCACCGTGCTGCTCAAGGGGTACGACCCGGAGGGCTTCGTCTTCTACACCAACCACGGCTCGCGCAAGGGCGCCGAGGTGACCGGGAACCCGTGGGCCAGCCTGGTGTTCCCCTGGTTCCCGATGCAGCGGCAGGTGACGGTGACCGGCCGGGTCGAGCAGGTGGACCGGGCCGAGACCGAGGCGTACTTCGCCGGCCGGCCGCGCGGCTCGCAGCTCGGGGCGTGGGCCAGCGCCCAGTCCTCGGTGGTGCCGGACCGGGCCGCGCTCGACGAGGCGTACCGGGCGGCGGCGGAGCGGTTCGCCGACGTGGACCCGATTCCCGCGCCGCCGCACTGGGGCGGCTTCCGGGTCCGTCCGGAGACCGTCGAGTTCTGGCAGGGCCGGGCGAGCCGGCTGCACGACCGGCTGCGCTTCCGGCGTACCGGGGACGGGGTCTTCGTCGTCGAGCGGCTCGCGCCGTGACCGACGTCACTACGGCCCGGCGGCGGGGAGCGCGCCGCTGGGCGATCGACCTGCGTCCGCTGCGGGTGCCGGCGTACCGGCGGGTGTGGACCGGCAACGCGATCGCCATGTTCGGCTTCCAGTTCACCGCCGTGGCGGTGCCGGTGGAGATGTTCGACCTGACCGGCGGCTCGCTCTGGGTCGGCCTGCTGGGCATCGCCGGGTTCGTGCCGCTGCTGCTGTTCGGGTTGTGGGGCGGCGCGATCGCCGACGCCCGGGACCGCCGCCGGGTGCTGCTCGTCGGCGGTTGCGTGCTCTGGGCCTCGACGCTGGGGCTGCTGGTGCAGTCGCTGGCCGGCGCGCGCAGCCCGCTGCTGCTCCTGCTGCTCGTCGCCCTCCAGTCGACCGCCTTCGCGATCACCTCGCCGGCCCGCAGCGCGATCCTGCCCCGGCTGGTGCCGGCCGAGCTGGTCCCGGCCGCGACCACGCTGAACTTCACCACGTTCACCGCAGCCGCCGTCTTCGGCCCGCTCGCCGCCGGCCTGATCTTCGCCGGGTGGGAGGTCGAGACGGCGCTGCCCATCGCGTACGCGGTGGACGCGCTGCTCTACACGGCGGCGCTCTGGGCGACGCTGCGGCTGCCCGCGATGCCGCCCGCGCCGGACCCAAACGGCGGCGTCCGCAAGGCCGGGCTGGCCAGCATCGTCGACGGCTTCCGCTACCTGGCCTCCACGCGGGTGCTGCTGCTCTCCTTCGCCATCGACCTGATCGCGATGATCCTGGCCATGCCGCGCGCGCTCTTCCCGGAGCTGGCGCAGGAACGCTTCGGCGGCGCTTCGGCGGTGGGCTGGCTCTACAGCTCCATCGCCATCGGCGCGATGCTGGGCGGCCTGACATCCGGGTGGATCGGCCGGGTACGCCGGCAGGGCGTCGCGCTCACCGTGGCGGTGGTGGGCTGGGGCGTGGCGATCGCGCTCGCCGGGCTGGCCGGCCAGTTGTGGCTGGCGGTGGTGCTGCTCGGCGTCGCCGGGGCGGCGGACCTGGTCAGCGCCACGCTGCGCCAGTCGATGCTGCTGGTCTACGCGCCGGACCGGATGCGGGGCCGCCTCCAGGGCGTCAACACGGTGGTGGTGGCCGGCGGCCCGCGCCTGGGCGACCTGCGCGCCGGTGCGATGGCCGCCGGTTTCGGCACCGGTTTCGCCATGGTCGGTGGTGGCCTGGCCGCCGCCGTACTCGCGGTGTTGCTGGTGGTGGCGTTCCCGGCGTTGCTGCGCTATCGCTCGACCACCCCCGCCGAGGAGCCGCGCTGAC
Organism: Micromonospora sp. LA-10; assembly: GCF_051853095.1. Taxonomy (NCBI): domain Bacteria; kingdom Bacillati; phylum Actinomycetota; class Actinomycetes; order Micromonosporales; family Micromonosporaceae; genus Micromonospora; species Micromonospora sp. LA-10. The sequence goes on along the minus strand of NZ_CP195710.1, from coordinate 3,147,138 downwards.
GGTAGGGTCGCCGACATGGGGATCGACGTGCAGCCACCTTCCGGTACACAGTGGACCATCGCGGCCGACGGCCACGAGGCCGTCGTGGTCGAGGTGGGCGGCGGGCTGCGGGCATACCGGCACGACGGAGTGGACTACCTCGACGGGTACGCCGAGGACGAGGTCTGTCCCGGCTCGGCCGGTCAGGTGCTCGCGCCCTGGCCGAACCGGATCCGGGACGGCGTCTACTCGTTCGGGGAGCGGTCGTTCCAGCTCGACCTCACCGAGCCGGAGCGGCACAACGCGCTCCACGGCCTGGTGAACTGGGCGCGGTGGCACCTGATCGAGCAGTCGGCGGACAGCGTGACGATCGGCTACGACCTGCCGCCCAGCCCCGGCTACCCGTGGGCGCTGCGGGTGCGGGCCCGGTGGAGCGTCGGCCCGGACGGGCTGCGGGCCGAGCACGAGGCGACGAACCTGTCCGGCGAGCCGGCGCCGTTCGGCTTCTCCGTGCACCCCTACCTGCAACTGCCGAAGGCCGGCGTGGACGGGCTGCGGCTGCACCTGCCGGCCCGGCGGCGGGTGCTGGTGGACAGCCGGCTGCTGCCCGTCGGGGCGACCGAGGTGGCCGGCTCCGAGTTCGACTTCACCAGCCCGCGCCCGATCGGCGACCTGGTCCTCGACACCGCCTTCGGTGACGTCGAGCGCGACGCCGACGGCGGTTCGGCGGTGACGCTCGGCTCGGCGGACGGCTCGTCCGGGCTGCGGATCTGGGCGGACCGCGAGTTCGGCTGGTGGCAGGTGTTCACCGGCGACACGCTCGGCGGGGAACGGCACCGCCGGTCGGTGGCGGTGGAGCCGATGACCTGCCCGCCGGACGCGTTCCGCTCCGGCAAGGACGTCATCACGCTGGAGCCGGGGCAGACCTGGCGGGGCGCCTGGGGCGTCCGGCCGGAGGTCTGAGCGTGGAGTTCGCCGAGGTCGTCCGCCGCCGCCGGATGGTGCGCAACTACGACCCCGACCGTCCGGTGCCCCCGGAAGTGGTGGACCGCCTGCTGGACCACGCCGTCCGCGCGCCGTCGGCCGGTTTCGCCCAGGGCTGGGGCTTCCTGGTGCTGGAGGAACCCGAGGACCGGGAACGGTTCTGGGCCGCCACCACGCCTGGCGGCGGCGGCCGGGAACGCTGGCTGACCGGGATGCGCCGGGCCCCGCTGATCGTGGTGCCGCACGCCAACCGCGACGCCTACCTGGACCGCTACGCCGAGCCGGACAAGGGCTGGGCGGACCGCGCCGAGGATCGCTGGCCGGTGCCCTACTGGTACGTGGACACCGGCTTCGCGGCGCTGCTGATGCTGCTCACCGCCGTGGACGAAGGGCTGGGCGCCTGCTTCTTCGGCATTCCGCCGCAGCGGATCGAGGCGTACCGGGAGGCGTTCGGGGTACCGCCGGAACTCAGCCCCGTCGGCGCAATCACAGTGGGTTATCGTGCCGTTGACCATCGGTCACCGTCGCTGCGCCGAGGGCGGCGTCCGGTGCAGGATGTGGTGCGGCGGGGACGGTGGACCTGAGCGGTTAGGCTGACATCCACATCGTCAGCCGGGCCTGGGGGAGGAGAGCACGCCGTGATCTTCAGGGCGGTCCGGGACGGGCGTCCCTACCCGGAGCACAACCTCACGCTGAAGCAGTGGGCCGAGATCCCGCCGCGCCCGCTGCGGCTGGACCAGCTCATCACCACCAAGCGCGAACTGGCGCTGGACAAGCTGCTCGCGGAGGACTCCACCTTCTACGGCGACCTCTTCCCGCACGTGGTCCAGTGGAACGGCGGCCTCTACCTGGAGGACGGCCTGCACCGGGCGCTGCGCGCGGCGCTGCAGCAGCGCAACCAGATCCACGCGCGTGTGCTGGTCCTCGGCGACCAGGGCGAGTGACGCCCGGCTGAGCCTTGGTTAAGGTGACGCCATGACTCCTCTGGACCTGCTCGACATCGATGCGTCGCTCAGCGAGGAGGAGCGGCAGATCCGCGCCGTCGTGCGCCAGCTCGTGACCGACCGGGTACGCCCCCACGTCGCCGGCTGGTACGAGGACGGCCAGGTGCCGGCCCGTGAGCTGGCCCGCGAGTTCGGCAAGCTCGGCCTGCTCGGCATGCACCTGACCGGGTACGGCTGCGCCGGCGCGTCCGCTGTCGCGTACGGGCTGGCCTGCCTGGAACTGGAAGCCGGCGACTCGGGCGTCCGCTCGCTGGTGTCGGTGCAGGGATCGCTGGCCATGTACGCCATCTGGCGCTACGGCAGCGAGGAGCAGAAGCAGCGCTGGCTGCCCGCCATGGCCAACGGCGAGGCGATCGGCTGCTTCGGGCTGACCGAGCCGGACCACGGCTCCGACCCCGGTTCGATGGCCACCCGTGCCCGCCGCGACGGCGACGACTGGATCCTCAACGGCAGCAAACTGTGGATCACCAACGCCCCCATCGCCGACGTGGGCGTGATCTGGGCGCGCACCGACGAGGGCGTGCGCGGCTTCGCCGTACCCATGGACACGCCGGGGGTGACGGCGCGCGAGATTCGGCACAAGATGTCGCTGCGCGCGTCCCTGACCGGCGAGATCGCGCTCGACGACGTCCGGCTGCCGGCCGACGCGCGACTGCCCGAGGCGATCGGGCTGAAGGCGCCGCTGGGGTGCCTGACCGAGGCCCGGCACGGCATCGTCTGGGGCGCGCTCGGCGCGGCCCGCGACTGCCTGGAGACCGCACTGGAGTACGCGACGACGCGCACCCAGTTCGGCCGCCCGCTCGCCGGCTTCCAGCTGACCCAGGCCAAGCTCGCCGACATGGCGGTGGAGTGGAACAAGGGGATGCTGCTCGCGCTGCACCTGGGCCGCCTCGCCGACGCCGGCACGCTGCGGCCCGAGCAGGTGAGCGTGGGCAAGCTGAACAACGTCCGGGAGGCGCTGGCCATCGCCCGCCAGTGCCGCACGATCCTCGGCGCGAACGGCGTCTCCGGCGAGTACCCGGTGATGCGGCACGCCAACAACCTGGAGAGCGTCCTCACCTACGAGGGCACCTCCGAGATCCACCAGCTCGTCATCGGCCAGCGGCTCACCGGCCTGTCCGCGTTCGCCTGACCTGCGGTTTCACTCGATCGGGGCGCTCGACGCGCGACTGTCGCACGGTGGCCGTACCGTCATTGTCAGTCGATGTGTCGGACGAGGACGGTGAGGGCGATGGCCCGCGACGGTGACATCAACGAGCCCACCCGGGAGTTCCCGGACTACCCCACCAGTGAGTCCCTTCGCGACCGGGCGGAGGGCTCACCCGACCCGGACCGCGATCCCGGCCCGGGTGTCCCGCCGTCGGGCGGCGGCGCGGCACGGGGCCTGCTCTGGGTGCTCGGCGCGGCGGCGCTGGCGGTGGTGGTGCTGCTCGGCGTGCAGGCCACCGGTCTGCTGCCCGACTTCCGCAACCCGTTCGCCAAGGAGCAGACCGACCGAAGCCAGCCGCCGCTGCTCAAGTCGATCCGTGACCTGAGCCGCTACGTCGCCGCCGAGGGCAACTTCCAGGTCGTCGTCGACGTGCAGAACGACAGGCGCAACGTGCCCGACTTCCTGCTCAACGAGCGCACGCTGTTCGTCGGGGCGGGCCGCGTCGAGGCGTACGTCGACTTTGCGAAGATCGCGGACGGCGCCGTGGTGGTCTCCGAGGACGGCAAGTCCGCCGAGATCAAGCTGCCCGCGCCGCAGCTCGGCGAGACCGACCTGGACATGGACAAGAGCTACGTGTTCGCCGAGCAGCGCGGCCTGATCAACCGGCTCAACGACCTGGTGGCGGGCGACCCCAACCGGCAGCAGCAGGTCTACAAGCTCGCCGAGGACCGGATCACCGCGGCGGCCCGGGACAGCGGGCTCGCCGCCCGCGCCCAGGAGAACACCCGCAAGATGTTGGAAGGGCTGCTGCGGTCCCTCGGCTACGAGAAGGTGACAGTCACCTACACGGCTCCCTGACCTGGTGTCCTTTTGCGTCGCGCGCCCGCCCCGATCGTTCCGGGGCGGGCGCGTTCGCGTGCGTGCCGGTGTCCCGGCTTCGTGTCGCGTCGTGTCGCGTCAGCGGGTGGCGAGGTAGCGGTCCTCGTTCGGCATCAGGACCCACAGGATCAGGTAGATGATCACCTGCGTGCCGGGCAGCAGCAGCGACAGCAGGAACAGCAGCCGGACCATGCCGGCCGACATGCCGAACCGCTGCCCCAGGCCGGCACAGACACCGGCGATCATGCGCCCCTGGCGGGGCCGGACCAGTTTGCGACTCATCGTCGTCTCCCACTTCTGCGGCGATCCGCCGCGCTGATTCCACGGTAGAGAGGGGTGCGCGCCGCGCCCTCGGCCCCGAGGATGATCGGCGACCCGGGCACCCGTAAGTGCATACCCCGGACCATCCCCACCGACGCACCCGCGGAGATTCCCCGGGCCACCGCCCTTCCCGCCTCCCGCCTCCCGCCTCCCGCCTCCCGCCTCCCGCGTCCCGCGTCCCGCGTCCCGCGTCCCGCGTCCCGCGATCTTGCACTTGAGGCCCTCGTCGTGTCCGATCTGCGCTGGATTGTCAGGGCCGCAAATGCAAGATCGCGGCAGTGGTGGGGGTGGCGTGCGGAGGGAGCCTCCTTCGGTGGGGTGTGGTGTCGAGTGCCGTTCCGTGTTGCGGGACTGGTGTTCCGGTGAGTGGGATTTGGAGATCTTGGTAGGAAAGGGCCCCTATAGGGGCCGTTTGGTTCCAAGATCTCTCGGGAGCCGGGAGCCGGGAGCCGGGAGCCGGGAGCCGGGAGCCGGGAGCCGGGAGCCGGGAGCCGGGAGCCGGGAGCCGCGGAGTGGGCAGCGGCTCGTGTCGCGTTGTGCGGCGATCTTGGAGTTGTGGCGGTTCATGAAAGCCGTGAACCGGGCATCCTGGGCGCCACAACTCCAAGATCGACGGGGGAGGGGCGGGGCGGCGGCGGGGGCGGGGGAGCACTGCGGGGCGGGTGGTCGCGGTGGGGCGGGTATGGGGTGGAGTGGGGGCGGGTATTTACGGGGGCGGGGTAGGCTCGCCGGTCGGGCGCCCCCACCCGGGCGCCGGCCGTCCACCCGCCTGGCGGGTACGGCAACCCACGCACCGGCTCGGATCCGCACAACGGGGACGACGGCGAGGAAAGCAGCCAATGATCAGCGTTTTCGATCTTTTCAGCGTCGGTATCGGGCCGTCCAGCTCGCACACCGTCGGGCCGATGCGGGCCGCCCGTACGTTCGTGGCGGGCCTGAAGGCCGACGGGCAGCTCGCCGACGTGGCGCGCGTACGGGCGGAGCTGTTCGGCTCGCTCGGCGCGACCGGGCACGGGCACGGCAGCGACCGGGCGGTGCTGTTGGGGCTGGAGGGCGAGGTCCCGGAGACTGTCGACACCGACTCGGTGGGGCCGCGTGTGGAGCGGATTCGCACGCAGCGGCGGCTCGAACTGTTCGGCAGCCAGGGGATCGACTTCGACCCGGACGCCGACCTGGTGCTGCACCGCCGGCGCTCGTTGCCGTACCACCCGAACGGGATGACGTTCGCGGCGTACGACGCGGCCGGGAACGAGGTGCGGACACGCACGTACTACTCGGTCGGCGGCGGCTTCGTGGTGGACGAGGAGGCGGCCGGGGCGGACCGGATCAAGGCGGACACGACCCGGGTACGGCATCCGTTCCTCACCGGCGCGGAACTGCTGACCGTCACCTCGGACACCGGCCTGTCGATCAGCGAGGTGATGCTCGCCAACGAGCTGTCCTGGCGCAGCGAGGCAGACGTGCGGGACGGGCTGCTGGAGATCTGGCGGGTGATGCGCGAATGCGTGGAGAGCGGCTGCACGCGTGACGGCGTACTCCCGGGTGGGTTGAAGGTCCGGCGGCGCGCGGCCGAGATGCGGCGCAGCCTGGAGGCGGAGACCGGCAGCCAGGACCCGCTGCGCGCGATGGACTGGGTGACGCTGTTCGCGCTGGCGGTCAACGAGGAGAACGCGGCCGGCGGGCGGGTGGTCACCGCGCCGACGAACGGCGCCGCCGGGATCATCCCGGCCGTGCTGCACTACTACACCCGGTTCGTGCCGGGCGCGTCCGAGGAGGGCGTGGTCCGGTTCCTGCTGGCGGCCGGCGCGATCGGCGTGCTGTTCAAGGAGAACGCGTCGATCTCCGGCGCCGAGGTGGGCTGCCAGGGCGAGGTGGGTTCGGCGTGCTCGATGGCGGCGGCCGGGCTGGCCGAGGCGCTCGGCGGTACGCCGGAGCAGGTGGAGAACGCCGCCGAGATCGGCATGGAGCACAACCTGGGGCTGACCTGCGACCCGGTGGGTGGCCTGGTGCAGATCCCGTGCATCGAGCGCAACGCGGTGGCCAGCATCAAGGCGATCACCGCGGCCCGGCTGGCGTTGCGCGGCGACGGGGTGCACCACGTGTCGCTGGACAAGGTCATCAAGACCATGCGGGAGACCGGCGCGGACATGAAGGTCAAGTACAAGGAGACCGCGCGGGGCGGGCTCGCCGTCAACGTGATCGAGTGCTGACCTCGTTGGGGTGACCCGGCGCGGACGGCCGACGCGCCGGCACGGAAAAGACGCGATTATGATGCGGTGACGTCAGGCGTCGCGGCGCTCTGGTCCGCCCGCACCTCGCTGCGCATTCTGGTCCGGCGGGATCTCGCGGTGAAGTACCAGCAGTCGGTGCTGGGCTACTTCTGGTCGCTGATCGAGCCGCTCGGCATGGGCCTGATCTACTGGTTCGTCTTCGGCGTGCTCTACTCCGGCGCGACCCGGCGGCATCTGGGCGAGGCGGCCGGCTCGTACCCGCTGTTCCTGATCACCGGGATCTTCGCCTGGATGTGGGCGAGTTCGGCGTTGACCGAGGCGGCGAACGCGCTCACCGGGCAGTCCCGGCTGATCACCACGATGAATCTGCCCCGGCCGATCTTCCCGATCGGGCGGGTCACCGGCCGCTTCGCCGAGTACCTGGCGGGGCTGCCGATCCTGGTCGCCGTCGCGGCGATCTACGCGAGCCAGGGGAAGATCCGCCCCGGCTGGAGTCTGCTGGCGCTGCCGCTCGCCGTGGCGGTGCAGTTCGTGCTGCTGGTGGGCCTGGCGCTGCTGCTGTCGGCGGGCAACGTGCTGATGCGCGACATCGAGCGCACCATGCGGCTGGTCATCCGGCTGCTGTTCTACGCCACCCCGATCATCTACCCGCTCGACCTGGTGCGGGAATCGGGCATGCCCGGCTGGCTCAAGATCGGGTACGAGCTGAACCCGCTGGTCGGGATCTTCCAACTGCACCACGCGGTCTGGTACCCGGACGAGTTCCCGGACGCCCGCCTGCTCATCATCACCGTGTCCGGCAGCGTGGCGGTGCTGGCGCTCGGCTGGTGGGCGTTCCACCGCCTCGAACCGGCAGTGCTGAAGGAACTCTGAATGGCCCCGATCATCGAGGCGGACGGGCTCGGCATCCGGTTCGTCCGCAACCGGCGCCGTCAGCTGCGGCTGCGGGAGCTGATCGTGCACCGGGGCGCCCGCGACCCGGACGCGGGCCGGTTCTGGCCGTTGCGCGACCTGTCGTTCCGGATCGAGCCGGGCGAGACGGTGGGCGTGGTGGGACGCAACGGCACCGGCAAGAGCACGCTGCTGCGGCTGATCGCCGGCGTGCTCATCCCGGACGAGGGCTCGATCCGGGTGCACGGCCGGGTGGCGCCGCTGCTCGAACTGTCCGCCGGGTTCTCCGGGGACCTGACCGGCAGGGAGAACCTCTACCTGGTGGGTGGGCTGCACGGGCTCTCGTCGGCGTACCTGCGGGAGCACTTCGACGAGATCGTCTCGTTCGCCGGTGAGCAGGTGGAACGCGCCATCGATACGTCCGTGCGGCACTACTCGTCGGGAATGAAGGTGCGGCTGGGCTTCGCGGTGATCGCGCACCTGCCGCACCCGGTGCTGCTTGTGGACGAGGTGACAGCGGTCGGGGACGCGGAGTTCCGCGCGAAGTGCTATGCGACCATCGAGCGACTTCTCGCGGAAGGGCGCACGCTGGTGCTGGTGTCACACAACGACAAGGACCTCACCCGATTCTGCCGTCGGGGGCTCTACCTCGACGCCGGACGGCTGATCGTCGACGGGACGATCGACGAGGCGCTGGCGGCCTACGCCGACGCGGCGAAGCGGTGACGCTCGCGATCGTGCTCGCCGCCGACCCGGCGGCGGGCCCCCTCACCGAGCCGTCGAGCCGCCCGACCGAGCCGGCCCACCCGATGGAACCGGGTCGACCGAGCGAGCCGACAACCGGCCGGCCCGCCTGGGAACCGCTCGCCGAACGCCTGGCGGCGCAGTGGCGCCGGGCCGGGGCGGACGACGTGCGTATCGCCGCCGACCTGACCGAGCTGGCCGACCTGGTAGGCGCCGCGACCGGCCCGGTGCTGGTGAGCGGCGCTGATCTGGTGGCGCACACGGCCGTACTCAAGCACCTCGCGACCAGCCCGGTCGGGCCGACGGTGGCGCTGGTGCTCACCGATCCGCCCGCTCCCGGGCAGGCCACCGTGCGTGAGGAACGCGGCCAGGTGGTGGAGGTCGACGCCGCCGACGCGAGCGGCGTGTTCGGCGGCGCGCTGCGGGTGGGCGCGGCCGACCTGCCGGCGCTCGCCGACGCCGCCCGCCGCGCCGCGGGCGCCGCACCCGATCCGGCCTCCGCGCCGGACGGGCGCCTGACCGACCCGTCGGCCGTCGGCGCCGCAGACGGCGGGACGCTGGGCGCGGTGGACCGGCTCGTGGCCGACCTCGCCGCCCGCGGCACGCTGATCTTCGCTCAGCGGGTACGTCTGCTCGTGGCGCACCGGGTCGGCGACGAGGCGCAGCGGGTGGCGGCCGAGGCGGCGGTGGCCGCCGTGGACGAGGACCGGGCCGAGTTGAAGCTGTCGGTGAAGGAGCGCGACGACTTCTTCACCACGTTCTTCGTCAGCACCTGGTCCCCGTACGTCACGAAGGCGGCGGCGCGGATCGGGATCGGCCCGACCGGGGTCACCATGGTCTCGGTGGCGTTCGCGGTGGCCGCGGCGGTGCTGTTCGGCACCGGTGGACGGCTCGCGCTGGTGGCCGGCGCGGTCCTGCTGTACCTGGGGTTCGTGCTGGACTGCGTGGACGGGCAGCTCGCCCGCTACACGCGGCACTTCAGCGCCTGGGGCGGCTGGCTGGACACGATGGCCGACCGGTTCAAGGAGTACGTGGTCTACGCCGGTCTCGGTTTCGGGGCCACGCACGCCGGGTTCCGGTACGGCTGGGCGCTGGCGCTGGCCGCGATGACTCTCCAGACCGTGCGGCACATGACCGACACCTGGTACGGGGCGCTGCACGACGAGGCGGCCCGGCGGCCGAAGGTGGTGGCCGCTGACGCGGGCGGCATCGGCGGGAAGTTGAACGCCGCGTCGACGCGGGTGCAGGCGGACACCGGTTCGGTGTCGTACTGGCTGAAGCGCACTGTGGTGTTCCCGATCGGGGAGCGGTGGGCGTTGATCGCGATCGCCGCCGCGCTGTTCGGGCCACTGGTGGCGCTGGTCGCGGTGCTGGTGTGGGCCGCGCTGGCGTTCGCGTACACAGGGGGGTTGCGGACCTTGCGGGCGCGGTGGATGCGGGTGCCGGTGATGGCCACTGTGGATGCGCCTCTGCACCGCGACGACGGCCTGCTGGCGCGGACGCTGCCGACCACGCGGCGGCCGCTGCTGCTGGCGGTGCTCGGCGCGCTCGGCGCGGCGGGCACGCTGGTGTGGGCGCTGCTCGCGGTGCACGGCGGCGGCGACCTGCCGGTGTTCGTGCCGGTGCTGGCGCTGGTGCTGCTGCTGGGCGCCGCGCAGGGTTCGCGGGCGCCGCACGACGGGTCGCTGGACTGGCTGGTGCCGGCGGCATTGCGGGCCGCCGAGTACCTGTTCGCCATCGCGGTCGGGGTGGCGGGCCGGGCGCCCGCGTGGCTGATCTTCGGGTACGTGCTGGTGCTGACGTTGCACCACTACGACCTGACCGCCCGGCTGGAGAAGCGGCAGTCGGCGCCGCCGCTGCACGCGGCCACGCTGGGCTGGCCGGGGCGGTCCGTGCTTCTGGCAATCGGGCTGATCGCCGGATATGCGAGTATCGCTCTGGCTACACTCGGTGCGTACCTTCTCGTGGTTTTTGTCGCGAGCGTGGTCCTCGCCTGGGTGGTCCTGCCGGCCCGCGCCCGTGGGGGTGTGCGCTCGCCGGGCTGACGGAGGGCGGGCCGGGGTGACCTTGATCAGCTTCGTCGTACCGGCCTTCAAGGTGCAGGGCTACCTGCGGGAATGTCTCGACTCGATCCTCGACCAGCCGTTCGGCGACATCGAGGTGATCGGTGTCGACGACGCCTCCCCGGACGACAGCGGCGAGATCCTGGCCGAGTACGCGCTGCGCGACCCCCGGGTCCGCCCGGTGCGGCTCGCCGAGAACGTCGGGCTCGGTCCGGCCCGCAACATCGGGCTGGACCGGGCCGTCGGCGAGTACGTGTGGTTCGTCGACGGGGACGACTGGCTGGTGCCCGGTTGCCTGCCGCACGTCGCCGACCGGCTCCGCGACACCGCGCCGGACGTGCTGATCGTGGACCACGTCCGGGCGCACTGGAACAACGTCGGCACGCGCAGCGCGATGCGGGACGTGTTCCCGGTGCCGCCCGGCCCGACGACGTTCGCGCTGCGGGACCGGCCGGAGACGCTGAAGCTGCTGCACACCGCGTGGAACCGGGTGGTGCGGCGGGAGTTCTTGATCGAGCGCGGGCTGCGTTTCGAGCCGGGCTGGTACGAGGACGTCTCGTTCAGCTATCCGGCGCTGATGGCGGCCGAGCGGATCGGCGTACTCGACCGGATCTGCCTGAACTACCGGCAGCGCCGCACCGGCGCGATCACGAAGACCCGCGGGGACCGGCACTTCGAGGTCTTCGCGCAGTGGCACCGGGTGTTCGGGCTGATGGACCGCTGGAAGGTGACCGGGCTGCGACCGGCGGTCTTCGAGCGGATGATCTGGCACTACCTCACGGTGCTCGGCAACGGCGACCGGATCGCCCCCGAGCTGCGGGCGCCGTTCTTCGCCCAGATGCACGCCGACTACGTGCGGTTCCTGCCGCCCGAGGGCTACCCGGTCCCGCCCGGCTCGGAAGGGCTCAAGCACCGGCTGGTGGCGACCGGCCGGTGGCGGACGTTCAGCGCGCTGCGCGAGGCGCACCAGGCGGGGGAGACGGCCCGGCGGACCGCCCGGAAGACCAGACGACGGGTCGCGCCGGTGGTGCGGCGTACCGCCCGGCGGGCCCGTGACCTGGTGCTGGGCGAGTACTACCGGGCCGAGCTGCACCAACCGATCGACCCGACGCTCGCCGTCTACGCGGCCTACTGGTACCGGGGTTACTCGTGCAACCCGGCCGCGATCTACGAGGCGGCCCGCCGGCTCGCGCCGCAGGTGCGTGGCGTGTGGATCGTCCGCCGCGACCGGGTGGCCGCGTTGCCGCCCGGTGTCGAGTACGTGGTGGCCGGCACCCGCGAGTACCACCGCGTCCTGGCCCGTGCCCGCTGGCTCGTCAACAACGTCAACTTCCCGGACTTCGTCCGCAAGCGGCCCGGCTCGGTGCACGTGCAGACCCACCACGGCACGCCGGTGAAGGTGATGGGCCTGGACCAGCAGCGTTACCCGGTGGGCGCGATGGGGATGAACTTCGCCGGCCTGCTGCGCCGGGTGGACCGCTGGGACTACAGCATCACGTCGAACAGCTTCTCCACGCAGATGTGGGAGCGGGCGTACCCGGCGGACTACACCACGCTGGAGGTCGGCTACCCGCGCAACGACCGGCTGGCGCTGGCCACCGCCGAGGAGCGCGGCCAGGTCCGCGCCGCGCTGGGCATCGCACCCGACGAGTACGTGGTGCTGTACGCGCCGACGCACCGCGAGCACCTGCCCGGGTGGCGGCCGCCGTTCGACCCGGATCGGATGCTCGACGTGCTCGGGCCCCGGGGCCGGCTGCTGATGCGCAGCCACTACTTCCACGACCGCGAGCGGCATCCCGGGGGGCCGGCGGCGGACGGCGTGCTGGACGTGAGCGCGTACGACCGGGTGGAGGACCTCTACCTGGCAACGGACGTGCTGGTCACCGACTATTCCTCGGCGATGTTCGACTACGCGGTGCTGGACCGGCCGATCGTGGTCTACGCGCCGGACTGGGACGCCTACCGGGTGGCCCGTGGCGTCTACTTCGACCTGCCGGCCGAGCCGCCGGGCGCTGTCGCGTTGGACTTCCCCGGGCTGCTCGACGTGTTCCGCTCCGGCGCGGTCGACGACGAGGCGGCCGAGCGGGCCCGGACGGCGTTCCGGTCGCGGTTCTGCGCCCTGGACGACGGGCACGCCGCCGAGCGCGTGGTGCGCCGGGTGTTCCTCGGCGAGACGCCGTAAAAGCGGTTACTCGCTGGTCACTTGACCGTGGAGCCCGGCGAATACCGCTTAATAGGACTGTCACGAGCCGAACATGGCACGTTTACCCGATGTGCGGATCAGATGATCCTGGTCACAGTCATTCCCGGGTTTGGGGAGAGAAAACTGGGGAGGTGGCGGTGGCTACCGTCGCGCTCAAGGATGTCACCAAGGTGTTCCCGGACGGGACAGTCGCGGTCGACACCATAAATCTGGACGTCAACGACGGCGAGTTCATGGTGCTGCTCGGCCCGTCGGGCTGCGGGAAATCGACAGTGCTGCGCATGGTCGCCGGGCTGGAGGACCCGTCCTCCGGCGCGATCATGCTCGGCGGCGAGCTGGCCAACGACCTGCCGCCACGCGACCGGAAGATCGCCATGGTCTTCCAGGACTTCGCGCTCTATCCGCACATGACAGTCGGCGACAACATCGGTTTCCCGCTGCGGCTGAGCGGCGTCGAGCCCGGCCCGCGTGGCGAGCGGATCCAGGACGTGGCGAGCGCGCTCGGCATCGGCGACGTCCTCGGGCGCAAGCCCAGCCAGCTCTCCGGCGGCCAGCGGCAGCGGGTCGCCATGGGGCGGGCGATAGTGCGCCGGCCCGGCCTGTTCCTGATGGACGAGCCGCTGTCCAACCTGGACAGCGGACTGCGCGCCGAACTGCGCGCCGAGATCTCCGGCCTCACCCGTGAGCTCGGCGTCACCACCATCTACGTCACCCACGACCAGGCCGAGGCGCTGACCATGGCCGACCGGGTGGCGATCATGCGCAAGGGCGTGCTCCAGGACGTGGGCACCCCCACCCAGGTGTACGGCCGCCCGGCCACGCTCTACGTCGCCGCGTTCCTCGGCAGCCCCCGGATGAACCTGCTGGAGGCGTCGGTCTACGTCCACCTCGACCGGTACGTGGCGCTGAACCTCGGTGAGCAGTCGCTCTACCTGCCGTGGGACGACATCCGCAGCCGGGCGGTGGCGCACTACCACGGTGAGCGGATCGTGGTCGGCATGCGTGCCGAGGCGCTCACCCCGGTCGCCCCGGACACCGCCGGTGACGTGCTGCACGGGCGCATCCGCTACCTGGAGCACCACGGCCACGAGTCGCTCGCGTTCCTCGACATCGGCGCCACCGCGATCGTCGTCGACGAGATGGGCACCCCGGTCGAGCAGGCCGCACCGGGCCAGCGCGGCCTGCGCCGGTTCAACCAGGTGATGCAGCGGCTCACCGGGCGCGCGACCGAGTCGTCCGCGCCCGCCACGGAACCCGGCGGGGGCGGCGGCAACCGTACGAGCGTGCTGCCCGACCCGGGCCGCCACCACCGCCGTCCGGCGGAACTGGCGGTACGGCTGGCGCCGTACCCGCAGGTGTCGCCGGGGCACCCGCTCGCCGTGCAGGTGCGGATGGACGCGCTGCACTTCTTCGACGAGCGGGGCGACCGTATCGACGTCGGCTGGCGGTGAAAGGAGGGGCACCCTATTAACGCCTCCGGTAGAGGAAGGGCCCCTTCTTAACAACCGCCGCCCGGTGGGACGGGCCGGTGACGGCGGTACGGGCCCCAGCCGACGAAGCGGGCGAACATGTCGGCCGGGGCGGGCGCGTCGTTCGGGTTCAGCCGGTAGAGGTCGCGCGTCGCCTCGTACAGCAGCCCGCACAGGTAGATGGACAGCCCGATCCGGTTGTCCTCGTACTCGCTGCGCAGCAGCAGGCGGGCCGTCGGGCACGGCCACGGCTGCCCGCACGCCCGGCAGCACCACATCGGACGCAGCGGCGTGTGCGGGGTGGCGTGCAACGGGTACGGCCGGGGGCGATCCGGCGTCGGCCCGTCCGGCGGCTGCCCGAGCTGGTGGCTGATCACCGAGGCTCCTCGTGGTGGCCGCCGCGCCGGCCGTGCTCCGGGTGACCGTCGTCGGCGGGCCACCTGCTGCCGCCGTCGTTCCCGCGCTGCTCCGGGACGGACCAGCGGCCGCCGTTCGCCCGCCACTGCTGTGCCGGGGTGAGGTTGCCGACCCGGCCGGGACCCATCGTCGGGAGTGGACGGGTGGGCTGCCGCATCCAGTCCGGCAGGTTGTCGCCCCGTACCCGCTGGGGCAGTGTCGGTGCCGACGCACCCCGGCAGCGGAACCAGCGCAGTCGCACGGCGCAACTCCTCTCACTAGCGGGAACCGGACGAGTTCGGCTCCACTGCGTGACAGTCTCGTCACCGCGCCGCTAGGGTCGGAAGGCGTTCCACCCCCACCTTCCTGGCCGTCCGACCGGCCGATTTCCGTGTGCAGCCGTGTGCAGAGGTGTGCAGATGATCCGTGTGCCGTTGTGGGAACTCTTCGCCGGTGAGCTGCGCCGGTTACGTACCGATGCGGGGCTGACCCAGGAGGCGCTGGGCGAGCGGGTGAGCTATTCGGCGTCGCTGGTGGCGGCCGTCGAGCAGTGCCGCCGCGCGCCGCGCGCCGAGTTCACCGAGCGCTGCGACGAGGTGCTGAACGGCGGCGGCCTGCTGGTGCGGATCCGGGACGCGCTCATGCAGGAGGCGCTGATGCCGTGGTTCCGCGAGTGGGTGAGCATCGAGCAGGAAGCTGCCTCACTGCGTAGCTTCCAACCGCTGGTGGTGCCCGGCCTGTTGCAGACCGAGGAGTACGCCCGCGCGCTCCACGAGGGCGCTAGCCCACTTGTCGGTGATGCTATGGAGCAGCAGGTGGCCGCACGGATGGCGCGGCAGGTGGTGCTGGACCGCCCGGCTCCGCCGCAGTTCGTGGCGGTCCTCGACCATTCGGTGCTCACTCGTGCCGTCGGCGGCCCCAAGGTGATGCGGGAGCAGTTGGCGCACCTGGTCGAGGTGGGTCGTCGACCTCGCGTGCACCTGCACCTGGTGCCGGAGACGGTCGGTGCCTACCCGGGGCTCAACGGTGCTTTCGTGCTCGCGACCCCGGCTGACGGTGACGACGTTGGCTACCTGGACAACCAGTTGCACGGCACGATTGTGGAGCGGCACGCGGACGTAAAATCACTTCGGCAAACCTGGGAGTCGGTGCGCGCGGAAGCTATGCCGCACGGGGCGACTCTGGCGGCGATTACGGAGGCGGCGAAGCGATGGAGTTGACCGGCGCGATCTGGCGCAAGAGCACCCGCAGCAGCGGCAACTCCGGCGACTGCGTCGAGGTGGCGGACAACCTGCCCGGCGTGGTGGGGGTGCGGGACAGCAAGGACCGGCAGGGGCCGGCGCTGAGGTTCACGCCGTCGAGCTGGGCGGCGTTCGTCGCGTACGCCAAGCGGGGCTAGACAGCGGCCGGCGTCACGGCGCGAACGGCCACTCCTCGAACGACCGGCAGCGGCCGTCCTCGGCGAACCGCATGATCCAGAGATCGCGCCACTCCTGGTGGACGGGGTCGCCGTACCGGACCTGCACCCGTGCCACAGCGGTGTCGCCGTCGACCGCGACGACCTCCGAGGTCATCTGGAAGACCTCGTCGGGGCCGTCGCGCTCGCTGTCCCACATGCGGACGATGGCGGGCAGGCCGACCACCGGATCCCGGTACGGCCCCTGCTGGTAGGTCGCGTCGGAGGTGAACATCGTGCCGAGCGCCTCCGTGCCCGGCGTGCGCCACGCCTGCTCGTACGCCGCGATCCAGGCGGCCACCCGATTCCTGTCCATGGCTGCCAGCCTGCCATCCCCGCCCGCCCGGATCTCCCAGATCGGCCGCCCGGGGTCGTCGTTACGTACGACGACGTCGGCGTGCTCGGCCGGGCGGGCCGTGGCGAAGTAGAGCCGCTGGGCGGGCAGGTAACGCTCGTGCCAGCGCCGTTCGACGTCGGCCCTCGTCGACACGCGGCTCTCGCGGATCACCGCACGATCCACCGTCGTGTCGAGCGCTGTGGACACGAAGACGCGCAGCTCCCAGCGGTCGAGCAGTTCCGGGCGCAGGAGGAAGACGCCGTCGAAGACCAGCACGGCGTCGGCGGGAGCGGTCGCGACCGGCGGGGACACCACCGCGTCCGTGGCGTGGTCGTAGACCGCGAGCCGGAAGCGCCGGTCGCCGCCCGGCCCGAGCGGGTCGAGCAGCACCCGGTTCAGCGACTGGTGGTCGTGGGTGTCGACGTAGCAGCCCTCGGCCGAGTACTCGCCGCGTCGGTAGCGCCGGGCGCGGGGGAAGAGGAAGTCGTCGACTGTCGCCCGGATGACGTACCGACCCCTGGTGCGCAGGACGGCGGCCAGCTCGTCGGCGAGCGTGGTCTTGCCGGCGGCGGGCGGCCCGTCGACGGCGACCCGCGTCGGGTGCGCCACCGTGACGGACCCGACCGCGTCGGCCAGGAGGCCGATCAGCTGGTCGCGGCGCTGATAAATGGATTGCCCCTGCGCCGGGCCGGGAGTTTCACTGCCGTCCATGCCGTCCCCCTCACCGGTCTTCGTCGCGGGCACGGGCCGTTCGGGCACGTCGCGGATCGCCGACGTCATCGGCCAGCATCCGCTGATCCACCGGATCCCGATGGAGACCAAGTTCATCGTCGAACCGGGTGGCCTGCGGGACCTGGCCGACGCGCTCACCGAACGGTACGACCCCATCGTCGGCGAGGACGCCCTGCAACGGCTGAGCGACTTCCTCACCGTACGGGTGCCCGGACGGCGTGACGACCGTGGCAAGACCGTGCCCGAGCTGGTCGGCGAGCGGCGCTACCGGGACGCCGTACACCAGCTCTGGCCGCTGCTGATCGCGGACGCCTTCGAGGAGCCCGTGCCCGCGGAGGGCTTCGGGGACGGCGACCGGCCCGCCGGGCCGTTCGGGCCGGCCAGCCGCCGACGGGTCGTCCCGAGGTACTTCCGTGACCCGGCCGAGTTGATCGCCGTCCTGCGCGGCCTGGTCGACACCCTGTTCGGTGGCGCGGCGGCCGACGCGGGCAAGCCGACGTGGTGCGAGAAGACGCCGTTCAACCTCTTCGCCATGGACTTCCTCTGGGAGCTGGTCCCCGAGGCGGCGATCGTGCACATCAAGCGGCACCCGGTCTCGGTGCTCGCCTCCCACCTGGCCCAGCCGTGGGCGCCGTCCACTGTCGACGGCTTGTTGGCCTACCTCGTGCCGATCTACCAGCGGTGGTTGGCCTGGAGGAACGCGGCCGATCTGACGGGCCGGCGGTACGTCGAGGTGAAGGCGGAAGACCTCGCGGCCGACTGGCCCGGGCAGCGGCGCGCTCTTTTCGAACGGCTCGGCGTCGAGGACGCCGTCACCGCGTCGACGTTCCAGGCGGACAAGCTGGCGCACCGCGACGACCAGTTCGACTCGGACACACGCGCGTACATCGAGGAAGCGCTGGGCGAGATCATCCCCGCGATGGGATACGAGTGACCTCAGCAGGAGCCGGCGTGATCGATCGGGACCATCAGGCCGGCGCTCACCGCGATTCCCAGTACGGCGACCGCCAACCACGGCCAGGGGTTCCGGACGTGCGGCCGGGCGCCTACCCGGGCCACGACGACGGAGAGGACCGCCGTCGCCGTCATCGCCAGGACCAGCAGGGCGTACGCATCCCTCGCCGCCTGCGCCGAAGCGTAGGTGTCACCGTCGCACGGCGCCGAGGGCGCCAGGAGCGGGATGCAACTGAGGCAGCTCGCGACGACGAGCAGTGTGCCCAGCACGGTCACCAGAGTCGCTGTCGCCTTGGCCGCACGGGATCGCATCGACTGGACAGTAGGGCCCGAAGGTCTCGGAGGTGACACGACCGGGCAACCGCGGATCAGGTGTCACGCCCTGTGGCGCAGTTCGCGGAGCACGCCGTGCCGGCGCAGCGCCCACCCCAGGCGCCGTGCGCTCGGGTGCCGGACGAACAGCACCGCCGCCCGGCGGATCAGCCCGAACCGGTTGTCGCTCACCTGGTCGTCGACCGCCCGCCAGATCAGCTCGCGTACGCCGGCGCTGTCCAGCATCGCCCGTACCTCGTGGCGTACCCGGGGATCCTCGGCCGCGGACGTGACGGCGGTGACCAGGCCGGGCCGGTCGGCGAGCGGCTCCACCGCCGCGGCGACGAGCGGCCGGCGTACGGTGTCCCGCTCCAGCAGCAGCAACACCGCCTCCCGGACCTCGGTGCTGTCGAGCCCGGACCGCAGCAGGCCCAGCGCGCTCCGCTCGACCTCGCGGTCGCGGTCCGGAAGGGACAGCGCGGCCAGCAGCACCGTCACCTCGTCGAGGTCGACGAGGTGACGCAGCCCGTCGCGGAACTCCGGCAGCGCCCAGGCCACCGTCAGCCCACGTGCGAGATCGCGGTTCATGGGCCACTGGCTACCCGCAGCCGGCGGCCGGCGAAACGCCCTGCGGATGTTGCCATGTCGCTTAGCTGGTGTTCTACTTAACCATTACAATCTGACGGAGGGTCACCAGGGTGATCAACTTTCATGTCGACCGGTCCAGCAGCGTCCCCGCGTACGCCCAGCTGGTGCGGCAGGTCCGTGAGGCGCTGCGGATCGGGACGCTGCGGCCAGGCGACCAGCTCCCCACCGTGCGCAGCGTGGTGACCGCGTGCACCGTCAACCCGACCACTGTGCTCAAGGCGTACCGGGAGCTGGAACTGTCCGGCCTGGTGGAGGCGAGGCAGGGCGCGGGCACGTTCGTCAGCGGGACGCTCGGGCACACCGATCCCCACGTCATGGCCCGCCTGCGCGGCAGCCTGGCCCGGTGGCTCGGCCAGGCCCGCGAGGCCGGTCTGGAGGACGAGGACGTCCAGGCGCTGCTCGCCTCGGTGATCGCGGCGAACGCGGCACCCGCGAAGAGAGAGAACACGGAGGGCGCGGCGTGAGCGGCGAGCCGGCCGCCGTCGAGGCGCGTGACCTGAGCCGGCGCTACGGCGCGGTGTGGGCGCTGCGGGAGTGCTCGTTCGCGCTGCCCGCCAACCGGGTCGTCGCACTGGTCGGCGCGAACGGCGCGGGCAAGTCGACGCTGCTGAGCATCATCGCCGGCACGCTGGCGGCCACCGGCGGCACGGTGTCGGTGCACGGCCGGGCGGTGGTGCGTGGCGGGTCCGCCGACGGCGGCAGCCGGGTGGCGATCCTGGCCCAGGACAAGCCGCTCTACCGCGACTTCACCGTCTCGGACATGCTCCGCTTCGGGCGCTCGACGAACCACGTGTGGGACCAGCGGCGGGCGCTGTCGTGGCTCGAACGCTTCGCCGTCCCGCTGGACCGCCGCTGCGGCAAGCTGTCCGGCGGGCAGCGGGCGCAGGTCGCTCTGGCGGTCGCGCTCGGCTCCCGCCCGGCGGTGCTGCTGCTGGACGAACCCCTCGCGAACCTGGATCCGCTGGCCCGCGTCGAGGTCACCGGCGAGCTGCTGGCGGAGGTCGCCGACGACGACATGACAGTCGTGCTGTCGACCCACATCGTCGCCGAGCTGAGCGGCGTCGGTGACCACCTGCTGCTGCTCGACGCCGGTCGGCCCGTCCTCACCGGCGACGTCGAGGAACTGCTCGACAGCCACGTCCGGCTGACCGGGCCCCGCGCCGACCAGCCACCCGGGCCGGGCACGATCGTCCAGGCGCAGCACACCGGCCGCCAGTCCACCTTCGTCCTCCGGCGGCCGGCGGCGCCGGCGGCGCACGCCGTCGTCGCGCCCGGCTGGACCGCCCAGCCCATCACCCTGGACGAGCTGATCCTGACCCACCTCAGAGCGTCGGCCGCCGCGCCGCACGAGCGGGAGGCAGCCGCATGAGCCCGGTCGGCCAACTGTCCGCACCCACGAACCGCCGGAGCGACCCCGGGTACGCCGGAGGCGTACGCGGTCTGCTCTGGCTGACCTGGCGTCAGCACCGCTGGACGGTGATCGGCACGCTGGTCCTGGCCGCCGTCCTGGTGGGCTGGATGACCTACCTGTCCGTGGAGCTGACGAGCCTGTGGCACCAGTGCCACGAGACGTTCTGCGCGGAGGACTCGCCACAGGGCCGGCGGCTCGGCGGCTCCTCCAGCCTGGTCCTGACGCTGGCCGTCCTGTCGCAGGTGGTGCAGTGGATGCCGCTGCTGATCGGCGTGTTCGTCGGCGTCCCCGTGCTGACCAGGGAACACGAGCAGCGCACCCTGCTGCTGGCCTGGAGCCAGGACGTCTCCCCGCAGCGGTGGCTCTGGACGAGGCTGGCCCTGCTCGGCCTGTTCGTGGCGGCGGTGACCTCGGCCGTCGCCGGTGTCAGCGACCACCTGGAGCGACTCCAGGCCCGGGTCGCCCCGGTGAGCCTCTTCGAGTACGGGCCGTTCCTCAACACCGCGATGCTTCCGGCCGTGATCAGCCTCTGCTGGTTCGCGGTCGGCGTCGCGCTCGGCGCCGCGATCAAGCGCACGCTGCCGGCCGTGTTCGCCGTGATCGTCGGCTTCGTCGGCCTGACCTATCTCGTCCGGTGGCGCTACCCCACGCTGATGGAGCCGTTGACCGCGCACCGCGTCATCGGCGGGCCGGGCGTGGGTGTGCTGCGCGACAACGCCCTGGTCGTCAAGGGCGGCATCATCGACTACGGGGTCGACGGGCCGTCCGGAGCGTTCGACGCCTCCGGGCGTGAACTCAGCGGGGCCGAGCTGCAACGCCTCTGCCCACCCGACAACGGCACCGGCCGGACGCTCGCCTGCTTCGTCGAGCACAACCTTCAGCAGCACATCCAGTACCAGCCGGGCAGCCGGATCCCCGAGTTCCACCTGATCGTCGCCGGCGGCTACCTGGGCCTGACCGTGCTGGCGCTCCTCGTCGTCTGGTGGATCGTCCGCCGCACCGACCTGAGCGCGGGCTGACCAGGGAATCGGCCTTGCCGGGGTTATTACTGGCGAGTAGCGTTCGGGCATGAGCATCGACTCTCGCCAGGTGGCGGCCGGTCTCCTCGACGCCGTGCCGTTCGCCCGCACACTCGGGATCGAGTTCGTCGAGGTGGCGCCCGAGGCCGAGGGCGGGGTCCGGGCCGTGGTCCGGCTCCCCGACGACCCGGCGCACCACAACCACGTGGGCGGCCCGCACGCCGGGGCCATGTTCACGCTGGGGGAGACCGCCTCGGGCGCGGTTGTTCTGGCCGCGTTCGGGCAGGTGCTCGACCGGGCCGTACCCCTGGCCGTGACCGCGACCATCCGCTACCTCAAGGTGGCGGTGGGGCCGGTGCTGGCGACCGCGCGGCTCGGCGGCGTACCCGCCGAAGTGCTGGCCGAGCTGGACGCCGGGCGTCGGCCCGAGTTCCCGGTCGAGGTGGAGGTGCACACCGAGGACGGCACGCACACCTCCTCGCTCACCGTGATCTGGACGCTGCGACCGAACCGCTGAGCCCCGAACGGGTTTGCCCGGGGCGAGCGCCGGATAGATTCAAGCGATGCTGGGCCTCCCCGCGCACGTGAGCGCGTGTCTCTTCGATCTGGACGGTGTGCTGACGCAGACCGCCAAGGTGCACAACGCCGCCTGGGCGGAAACGTTCGACGCGTACCTGCGGCGACGGTCCGCCGAAACCGGCGAGCCGTTCCGACCGTTCGACCCCGGACCGGACTACAACCGTTACGTGGACGGCAGACCGCGCGCCGACGGGGTGCGCACATTCCTGACCTCGCGCGGCATCACCCTGCCCGAGGGCTCACCCGACGACCCGCCCGAGGCGGACACCGTCAACGGCCTCGGCAACCGCAAGAACGTCGTCCTGCTCCAGTACATCGAGCAGCACGGCGTCGAGGCGTACGAGGGCTCGGTTCGCTACCTGGAGGCCGCCACCGCGGCCGGGCTGCGGCGCGCGGTCGTCTCGGCCAGCGCCAACTGCGCCGCAGTGGTACACGCCGCCGGACTGGACCACTGGCTGGAGGCACGGGTGGACGGCGTGATCGCCCGCGCGAACGGGCTGCGCGGCAAACCGGACCCGGACACGTTCCTGGAAGGCGCGCGGCTGCTCGGCGTCGAACCCGCCCGGGCCGCCGTCTTCGAGGACGCCCTCGCCGGCGTGGCCGCCGGACGAGCAGGCGGATTCGGGTACGTGATCGGCGTCGACCGCGTCGGCCAGGCCGACGAGCTGCTGGCGCACGGCGCCGACGTGGTGGTCACCGACCTCGCCGAACTGCTCGCAGCGGAGCCGGCCGCGTGATCCGGGAACGGGCGTACCCGGTCGAGCCCTGGCACGTCCGGGAAGTACGGCTCGACATGGACGTGCTGGCCCAGTCCGAGTCGGTGTTCGCGCTCTCCAACGGACACATCGGGCTGCGCGGCAACCTCGACGAGGGCGAGCCGCACGGCCTGCCCGGCACCTACCTGAACTCCTTCTACGAGCTGCGCCCCCTGCCGTACGCGGAGGCCGGCTTCGGCTTCCCCGAGTCCGGGCAGACCATCGTCAACGTCACGAACGGCAAACTGATCCGGCTGCTCGTGGACGACGAACCCCTCGACGTCCGCTACGGCGAGGTGCTCGCCCACGAGCGGGTCCTCGACATGCGCGCCGGGACGCTCCAGCGGGAACTGCACTGGCGTTCCCCGGCCGGACGCGAGGTCAAGGTCCGCACCACCCGGCTGGTGTCGTTCACCCAGCGCTCGGTCGCCGCCATCCACTACGAGGTGGAGCCGGTCGACGGGCCGCTGCGGCTGATCCTCCAGTCCGAGCTGGTCGCCAACGAGACGCTGCCGCCGCAGAGCCGCGACCCCCGGGTGGCCGCCGTGCTGGAGTCACCGTTGCAGGCCGAGGAGGAGCTGACCACCGACGACGGCGGCCTGCTCATCCACCGGACCAAGGTCAGCGGCCTGCGGGTCGCCGCCGCCATGGGCCACGACGTGCAAGGCCCCGAGCGCACCACGATCGAGAGCGAAGGGTACGAGGACTGGGTCCGCACCACCATCGGCTGCGTGCTCAAGCCCGGCGAGAAGCTGCACGTGATCAAGTACCTCACGTACGGCTGGTCCAGCCGCCGGTCCCTGCCGGCGCTGCGCGACCAGGTCGGCGCGGCGCTCGCCGCGGCCCGGCTCGACGGCTGGGACGGGCTGCGCCGGGCCCAGCGGGAATACCTCGACGCGTTCTGGGACGCCGCCGACGTGCGCGTCGAAGGCGACCCGGAGGTGCAGCAGGCCGTCCGCTTCGGCCTCTTCCACGTGCTCCAGGCCGGTGCCCGCGGGGAACGACGGCCGATCTCCGCCAAGGGCCTCACCGGCCCCGGGTACGACGGCCACGCGTTCTGGGACACCGAGATGTTCGTGCTGCCGGTGCTCACGTACACCCAGCCCGGCGCGGTACGCGACGCGTTGCAGTGGCGGCACTCCACGCTCGCCCAGGCCCAGGAGCGGGCCCGCACGCTGAACCTCGACGGCGCCGCCTTCCCGTGGCGCACCATCGAAGGCCCCGAGTCGTCGGCGTACTGGCCGGCCGGAACCGCCGCGTTCCACATCGCCGCCGACGTCGCCGACGCGCTGCGCCGCTACGTGCTGGTGACCGGCGACGAGACGCTGGAACGCGAGATCGGGCTGGAACTGCTTGTCGAGACCGCCCGGCTGTGGCGCTCACTCGGCCACCACGACCGGGCCGGGCAGTTCCACATCGACGGCGTGACCGGCCCCGACGAGTACACGGCGGTGAAGAACGACAACGTCTACACCAACCTGATGGCGCAGCGGAACCTGACCGCCGCCGCCGACTGCGCGATGCGCTACCGGGACCAGGCCCTCGACCTCGGCGTCACCGAGGAGGAAGCCGCCGCGTGGCGGGACGCCGCGAACGACATGCACGTCCCGTACGACGCCGAGACCGAGGTGCACGAGCAGGTCGAGGGGTTCACCCGGTTCCAGGAGTGGGACTTCCAGCACACGCCGCCGGAGAAGTACCCGCTGCTGCTGCACTACCCGTACTTCGACCTCTACCGCAAGCAGGTCGTCAAGCAGGCCGACCTGGTGCTCGCCATGCACTGGCGCGGCGACGCGTTCACCGCCGCCGAGAAGCTGCGCAACTTCGTCTACTACGAGCGGCGCACCGTACGCGACTCGTCGTTGAGCGCCTGCACCCAGGCGGTGCTCGCCGCCGAGGTCGGCTTCCTCGAACTGGCCCACCGCTACCTGCGCGAAGCCGCGCTGATGGACCTGCACGACCTGAACGAGAACACCCGCGACGGCGTGCACATGGCGTCCCTGGCCGGCGCCTGGATCGCGCTCGTCGCCGGATTCGGCGGGCTGCGGGACCACGACGGGACGCTCTCCTTCGCGCCCCGGCTCTCCAGCCGCCTCAGCCGACTGGAGTTCTCCCTCCAGTGGCGCGGAATGCGACTACGTGTCGACGTGCGGCCGCACCAGACCACGTACTCGCTGCGCAACGGCGGCCCCGACACGGTGGTGGAACTACGGCACCACGGCGAGCCGCTGCGGGTCACCTCGGCGCAGCCGGTCACCGTGCCGATCCCGCCCGAGCACCCGACCGAGCCGCAGCCGGAGCAGCCGCAGGGCCGCGCGCCGCTGATGCACCTGCCCGAACGCATGTAGCGGTCCCGCCACGACGGGCGGGACCGCTACGTACGCGTACCTCAGAACTGGCGGCCGTTGGACGGACGCCCGCCGGCGTCGCGCGGCGCCGTGGCCCGCGGATCGTCGGATGTCCGCGCCGTCGCGGCGCGGTCGGCCCAGTCCGGCGAGCCCTCAAGCTCCCGCTTGCGGCGTTCCTGGTCGGTGAGTTCCTGTTCCCGGGACCTGTCCTGTTTCGCCATGACGATCCTCGCGATCCGTCGGGGTCCGTGGTCACCCCGCGCGTTCCCGCCCGGCGGCGGCTCAACCGTCCAGGCGAGGGCTCAACCGTCCAGGTGCTGGGCGAAGCTGCGCCGCAGGTGGTCCTTGGGGCGGGAGCCGACGATCGAGCCGACCACCTCGCCGCCCCGGAACACCAGCATGGTCGGCGCGGACATGATCCGGTGGGCGCGGGTGGTCGCCGGGTTCTCGTCGGTGTTGAGAGTGACGAAGCGCAGCGCGTCGCCGAACTCCTCGGCCAGCTCGGCCAGATGCTTCGACACCACCCGGCACGGCGGGCACCACTCGGCCCAGAAGTCCACCACCACCGGCCGGTCGGCGGCCAGCACGGTGGCCGCGAAACTGTCGTCGGTGACCGGGTTCAGCCGGCCGGTCCCCGTGTCCTGAGGCATGTTTCCTCCCGTTGGGCGATCGCGTGGGCGAGCTGGTCGTGCAGCCGGCGGCGGACGTCGCCGAGCCGGTCCAGGTAGTCGTCCACCTCGGCGAGCTTGCGCCGCAGCACCGCCACCGAATCGGGGCAGACGTCACCGGAGTCGTTACCGGCACGCAGGCAGGCGACGAACGGACGGATGTCGTCCAGGCCGAAACCGATCGCCAGCAGCGACCGGATCTCGCGGACGACACGCAGTTCCGCCTCGTCGTAGACCCGGTACCCGTTGGCGGACCGGCCCGGCCGGACCAGGCCGTGGGTCTCGTAGTAGCGCAGGGTGCGGGTGCTCGTACCGGCCCGCCGCGCCAGCTCCCCGATCCGCATCCGCCGCCCCCGTCCCTCTCTGTGGCTCGACGCTAAACCTTGCCGCCGACGTCAACGCAACCCTGCGCTTGTCGGCCTCCCTCGCGCGGCTCCTGCTGGCTCTCCCCGCCCGCTCTCCCTGCCGGCTCTCCCCGCCGCTGTCCCTGCTGGCTCTCCCCGCTGGCTTTCCCCGTCGATCATGAAGTTAGCGGCGTTTTTGATCTCCGAATCTGCCGTCAACTTCATGATCAACGCGGTCGGGCGGGGTGCGGGGTGGTCCTCTCGTGGATCTTGGTACGAAATGGCCCCTCCAGGGGCCATCTCGTACCAAGATCTCTCCTGTGGCCTTGCCCGGATGGCGTGATCATGAGGATGGCGGGGTGGGGGAGCGCTTTCCGGGCCGTCAACCTCATGATCGTGCGGCTTGGGGGTATCGGGTGGGCGGGTTGAGCGGGGGGTGACGGGGATGCGTGAGGTTTCGGTGCCTGTTGTCGACGGTGGGCTCGTGGGGGATGTCAGCGTGCCCGACGGGGCGGGTGGGGTGGTGCTGTTCGCGCACGGGAGCGGCAGCTCGCGGCACAGTCCGCGCAACATGGCCGTCGGGCGCGCGCTCAACGAGCGTGGGCTGGCCACCGTGCTGGTCGACCTGCTGACTGCCGACGAGGAGGCGCGGGACGAGGTCACCGCCGAGCTGCGCTTCGACATCGGCATGCTGGCCGAGCGCCTCGCCGGGATCGTCGACTGGATGGGCGCCGACCCGGAGCTGGGGCGGCTCCCGATCGGGCTGTTCGGCGCCAGCACCGGCGCCGCCGCCGCCCTGGTCGCCGCGGCGGCCCGGCCGGACCGGGTGGGCGCGGTGGTCTCCCGGGGCGGCCGGCCCGACCTCGCAGGCAGCTCACTGACGGCGGTACGCGCACCGACGCTGCTTCTCGTCGGCGGCCTGGACGAGCAGGTGATCGTGCTCAACGAGCAGGCCCGGGACGCGCTCGGCGAGGTGGCGGAGCTGCGCATCGTGCCCGGCGCCACGCACCTGTTCGAGGAGCCCGGCACGCTGGAGCAGGTGGCCGACCAGGCCGGCACCTGGTTCACCACACATCTGCGCCAGCCGCACCCCGCCTGAGCACCGCGCCGCCAGCGCGACCGGCGGCCGGGCGGGCCTGCGCCCAGCGGCCTCGACGGCGCGGCTGTCAGCCAGCGGCCTCGACGGCGTGGCTGTCAGCCAGCGGCCTCGACGGCGTGGCTGTCAGCCAGCGGCTTCGACGGCCCGGCTCAGCCGGCAGCTTGACGGCCCGGCTCAGCCGGCGGCTTCGGCGGTGCGGCCGGGTCCAGTGGCCGGGCCGGGACCGATTGCGCGCTTCGCCGCGTCGGCGCGGTGCCGCTGCACCGTGTCCAGCACCCGCCAGAGCACCGCCGCGATCGGCACCGACACGAACGCGCCGGCCACCCCGGCGACCAACGTGCCGGCGGTGACCACCACCAGGATGACGGCCGGGTGCAGTTGCACCTGCCGCCGCATCACCAGCGGCTCCAGCAGGTTGCCCTCGATCTGCTGGACGGCGATCACGGCGGCGAGCGTGAGCAGGGCCGTGGTGGGACCGTTCGCGGCGAGCGCGACCAGCACCGCCACCGCGCCGGCCACAGTGGCGCCGATGATCGGCACGAAGCCGCCGAGGAACGTGATCAGGGCGAGCGGCAGGGCCAGCGGGACACGCAACACGACCAGCGCCAGCCCGATGCCGATGGCGTCGATGGCCGCGATGATCATCGTGCCCCGGCTGTACGCGCCGAGCGTGCGCCAGCCCGCCCGGCCCGCCTCGGCGGTCAGCTCCCGGCGCGGGCCGGTCAGCCGGCGCAACACCCAGCCCCACATCGAGCGGCCGTCCTTGAGCAGGAAGAACAGCAGCACCAGCGCGAGGAGGATCGCACCGGCCACCTCGGCTGCCTTGCGCGCCCCGGCGACCGGGTCGGGCGCCCCGCTGCTCAGGCCCTGCCGGATCTGCTCCACCAGCCGGTCGAGCTGCTGGTCGGTGACCGGCAGGCTGGACGTGACGAAGTCCCGGGTGCGTTGCAGCCCTTCGTCGAGTTGCTGGCTCAGCTCGCTGAACTGGCTCGCGGTGAGGTTCCAGACGAGGACGCCGGCGCCACCCAGGATGCCGAGCAGCAGCAGGATGGTGAGCAGCGCGGCGAGCCCGGCCGGCACCCGCAGCCGGCGCAGGCGTACCAGCACGGGATCGAGCAGCGCGGTGAGGAAGAGCGTGCCGGCCAGCGCCACCGCCAGCGGGGCGAGCAGCACCGCGATCTGCCCCAGCAGCCACAACCCGGCCGTCACCACGAGGAGACAGGCGCTCCAGGTGACAGCGGTCCGTACCGGCCAGGGCAGCCCGGCCCAGGTCTGCCGGGGGCCGGTCGTCGGTGCCGGCCGCGTCGGCTCGGATCCATCAGCGTCCACGTCGCCTCCTCGATCGTGGCCGTTGGTACCCGACGGACGTCGATCCGACACCAGGGCGGTAATGGCCCACCCGGTGTTTGTGCCCCCAGCCCCAGGGAAGGCTTCCAACGTATCGAAGGGAGATCCGACATGAGTGACTTCATGGACAAGGCGAAGGACTTCGCCGACAAGCATGACAAGCAGGTCGACCAGGGTATCGAGAAGGCCGGCGACGCGGCCGACAAGCGCAGCGGCGGCAAGTACGACAACCAGATCGACAAGGGCGTCGACATGGCGCAGCAGCGGACCGGCGAGGGTGACACCGGGCGCTGACCCCGTACACCCGCTCCGGCGCCGGACACGACGGCGGCCACGCCCCCAGGGGAGCGTGGCCGCCGTGGCGTCGGGGTCAGGAGCTGTAGCCGCGTCCGGCGATCCAGTTGGCCAGCTCGGTCACGTCCATCCAGTACGTCGGCATGTCCGGCCGGGCCGGGTCGGCGATGAGGACGGTGTCGGCGTCGCCCTCGTACCGCACCACGGTCAGGTAGTGGCCGGGGTAGCTGTGCTCCACCCCGTCGATGTCCCGGGCGCCGCCCAGGATGTTCGCCACCACCGGCCGGTCGTCGTCCACCGCGGCCCGGATGTCCGTGCGCAGGCGTGCGACCTGCTCCGGGGTAGCCACGTCGTGGCGGATCTCGGTGGTGCGGTACTTGCCTCCGGTGTACTCGTTGAGCACCCGGGTGATGTCGATGGCGGAGTCGGTGCCGTTCTGGGTGGTGCCCAGCTTCCCGGCCAGCTCGTCCTGGCTCACGTCCTTACCCTCGGCCGAGAGCGCGATGCGGGCCGAGGCGGGACCACAGTAGAAGAAGTTCGGCTGGGCCTGGTACTCGTAGTCGGCGGTGCGGTCACCCTTGCCCTTGACCGGGGCCGCGTGGGCGGCGGCGGCCGGGCCGGCCACAGCTCCGCCGGCAGCGGCGAGGCCGGCGACGGAGAGCACGCACTTGCGGATGATCGGATTCATGTCGAGGCTCCATTCGGGGGTCGGCGCTCCGTGCGGGAGACGCGGCACCAGGAGTGGCGCTCGGCGTACGGAGAGTTCAACCGCCCTGCTTCCGGGCCTCATTCCGGGCGTGACCGGGGCCACCGCGAAACCGGACAGGCCGCCTCAGTCGGGCAGGCTGCCCAGGAGCCGGGTGACCGCGATCTCGATGACCACCCGCTCCGGATTCGGACGCGGGGTGCGATAGCGCCCGGCGTACCACCGCTCGGCCTCGGCCACCGACTCCGGGTTGCGGCGCAGCACGGCCCGGCCCTCCACGGTCAGCCACCAGCGGCCGTCGACCTGGCACACGGCCACCGGAGTGCCGTCCGAACCGGCCGCCGCGACGTGCCGGGCCTTGGCCGACCCCGCGGAAGTGATCACCCGGGCCACTCCGGCCTCCGGGTCGAAGGTCACCCCCACGGGTACGACGTGCGGGGTGCCGTCGGCGCGCAGCGTCGTCAGCGTGGCGAGATGCCGGTCCGCGAAGAAACGGCCCACCCGCCCGTCGTGCGGGTCCAACCGGTGCCGTCCCGCCATGCCGTCTCCTCGCTCGCGTGCCTCATCGACGGGGTGCCGCGCCGGGCGGCAACGCCGGGGCCGGGGACTCCTCGGTGGCCCGCTGCGCGGCACGGTGCTTGACTGCGAGCCGGCCCAGGTAGAACAGCGCGCCGGCCAGCACGCCCATGTCGTCCAGGTAGACCGGGTCGGGCAGCAGGTCCACCGGCAGGATCGTGTAGATCAGTGCGCCGTAGAACGCGACCTTGCCGCCGGCGCCGAGCGCGCCGAGCATGCGGCGGGTGCGGACCAGCCGGACGGCGAGCACGATCGCCCCGGCCAGCATGGCCGCCGCGACGACGGCGGCGAGTGCGACGAGCACCCAGGATTCGCGGGACACGTCACCACGCTAGCCGAGCCGGGCCCGCGCCGCGCTGCGTCGTGGCCCGGGGCGCCACCCTTCCGCCCTGAGCGGCATCGGAGTGCCCGGAATGGAGCCACCTCCCCCCGGAGCTGGCGGACCGGGCGCCACTACGCCGAGGTGGTGGCAACGAGGTGGTGCCGACCCAGCCACTTCGCCGAACTGGTGAGCCGGCCGCCATTACGCCGGGGTGGCGGCATCGGAGTGCCCGGAATGCAGCCACTTCGCCGAACTGGCGGACGGGGCCGCCACTACCCCGGGGTGGCGGCAATAGGGGTGCCCCGGACCTAGTCAGCTCCCCGGGCTGGCGGGCCGGGCGCCACTTCGCCGAGGTGGTGGCAACGAGCTGGTGCCGACCCAGCCACTTCGCCGGACTGGCGAACCGGGCCGCCATTACGCCGGGGTGGCGGCATCGGAGTGCCCGGAATGCAGCCACTTCGCCGAACTGGCGGACGGGGCCGCCACTACCCCGGGGTGGCGGCAATAGGGGTGCCCCGGACCTAGTCAGCTCCCCGGGCTGGCGGGCCGGGCGCCACTTCGCCGAGGTGGTGGCAACGAGCTGGTGCCGACCCAGCCACTTCGCCGGACTGGCGAACCGGGCCACCATTACGCCGGGGTGGCGGCATCGGAGTGCCCGGAATGCAGCCACTTCGCCGAACTGGCGGACGGGGCCGCCACTACCCCGGGGTGGCGGCAACAGGGTGCCCCGGAGCTAGTCAGCTCCCCGGGCTGGTGAGCCGGGCGCCACTTCGCCGAACTGGCGAACGGGCCGCCGTTACGCCGGGGTGGCGGCATCGGAGTGCCCGGAATGCAGCCACCTCCCCGGAGCTGGCGGGCCGGCCACCACTACGCCGAGGTGGTGGCAACGAAGTGGATCCAGCCCTTACCCCGGACTGGCGAACGGGGCACCATTACGCCGAGGTGGCGGCATCGGAGTGCCCGGAATGCAGCCCCTTCGCCGAACTGGCGAACGGGCCCGCCACTACCCCGGAGTGGCGGCAACAGGGTGCGCCGGACCTAGTCAGCTCCCCGGGCTGGTGAGCCGGACCACCACTTCGCCGAGGTGGCGGCAACGAGGTGGTGCCGACCCAGCCACCACCCCGAACTGGCGAACCGGGCCGCCACTACCCCGAAGTGGCGGCAACGGCTCGGGACCGCGGGGCGCTCAGGCCGCCACGGCCGCCCGTCCCCGGGCAACCGGGGTCAGCTCGCGGGTGATGTCGACGGCGGCCGTCCCGGCCGGCAGTTCCCGGGTGGCGTCCGGCCCGGCGAACCCGACGATGGACAGCTCCGTCTGCGGCTCGGCGACCGGGTGCAGTGCCGCGAACACCTCGTCGCGCAGGCTCTGCGCCGCCGCCGCGGCCCGCTCGGCGGCCTGCCAGGCGGCCTGTTCCCGCTGCGTCGCGGCCCGGTGCCGGGCGGCGAGGTTGTCCCGGACCAGCCGGCGCAGCAGCAGTTCCTGCTCCACCGGGTGCCGGCTCGGGTCCCAGCCGTTGCCGCCGAGGATGTCGCTGAGCTGCCGCACCGTGATCTCGTTGCGCCACTGGGCGTCCATCGCCGCCCGGTGCAGCCAGCGCTCCCGGTCCGCGTACTCGGCCGGGGTCCGGGCGGTCCGGGGCAGCGGCAGCGCTGCGGCGGCGGCCAGGCGCCGCACGTCGTCCTCGGCCGCCTGGTACGCCTGCCAGGCCGCCTCGGCCTCCTCCTGGGCGGTCAGCCACTCCGACCGGCTCCGCTCGGCAGTAGCTGCCGCGCGGGCGGCGGCCACCGCCACCTCGTCGGCGTACCGGTCCCGCTCCCGGTCCTGTACGCGAGCCCGCTCGGCCCGTTCGATGCTGCTCGGCCGGGCGGCGTCACTGATCCGGTCGACAAGCTCCGAGCGGAACCGGGACGGGCGGACGATCAGGGCGGCGACCACTGTCGCGGCCACGGCGAGCAGAGCCAGCCAGATCACGGCGGCTGCGGGGACGTCGGGCAGGACGGTGGAGAAGACGGTCTGCATCACCAGCACCTCAAGGTGGAACGTGGGACGAACAAACGGTTGTGGCCCGGTCGTCCGGGCGGGTGCGCCTCGTGGGGAGGCGCGACTCGACGCGCGGCAGGGCGCACGCGGTGCGGCTCATGGGGCCGCGTCGGGGCGTACCGAAAGGTGGCCCGGTCAGGCGCGCGGCGGACCGCGGCGGGCGATGGCCGCCCGAGCCGGGTCGGCGACGACCACGGCCTCGACGCCGGGCACGCGCCCGGCGGAGACGGAATCGGTGACGGCCGCATCGGCGGCGGGACCGGTGGCGGACCGCGGCGCGCCGTCGGCCGTCGTGGTGCCCGCCGCGACCGGAGACGCGATCGCGCCCGGCGAGAATCCGGCGGATGTCGCTCGGGCGCCGGCCGCCCCGAACCCGGCGGTACGTGCCGTGGTGGCGTCGGCCGTGACCGCGACGGACTGCTCGGTCACGGCGGCGTGGGCGGGTGCGGCGGCGATGCCCTGGAGGCCGGCGATCAGCACCAGGCTGGCCACGGCCGTGCGGGCGATCCGGCGCAGCGTCGCCGTCCAGGTGGACGGGGTGAACGCTACGGGCAGCACCGTTTCAACCTATCGGCCGACGGGAGATTTCGCAGCTCAAAGATCTTGCTGGTTACGTGAGCCGTCCCACGGGTCGCTGTGGACGGACCGGTCCCTCGGCTCGGGCGAGCGGACTCCAGCCGACGCGAAACGGCGCGGAACCCGCCCGGGTGCCGCGCCGTTTCGTGGATGCTGCTGTCAGTTGCCGCCGAGCACCGGCGGCGGGGCGCCGTCGCCGTCGCCCCAGACCATCTCGTCTTCGGTGAGCCAGGTCAGCCGGCCGTCGGACTCGTCGTCGCCGTGGCTGCCGCGACCACCGAGCACGCCGCCACGGCCGGCCATCGCGGGCCGCCCGGTGCCGCCGGCGCGCTCGCCGGACTTGCTTCCGGCGTCGACCACCAGGCCGCGACCGGAGGTGAGCCGGCCGGTGCCGGCCGCCGCGCGGTTCTCCGCGCCGGGCATCCCGCCGAACCGGGCCGAGGACGCCGAGTTGGGGCCGGTGCCCGCGAGCGCCCCGGTGCTGAGGACGCCGGGGGCGCCGTAGAGCGCGCCGCCGCCCCCGCCGGCCGTCATCGTCGCCGGGCCGCCGCCGGTGCCGAAGCCCGGGCCGCCGCCGATCGTCGGGCCGCCGGTGGTGCTGGTCAGCGGGCCGGCGCCGGCCAGTGAGGTGCCGGTCGGCTCGACAGTGCCGCCGGTGGTGACGGAACCCGGAACGCCCGTGCCGGGGTTGCCGCCCGGTGTGCCGGAGCCCGGGGTGCCCTCACCCGGCGTGCCGCTGGTGGGCGCCGCGTGGTGCACGCCCGTCGTGGTGGCGGTGCCGCTCGCCCCCGGGCCGAAACTGCCCAGGCTGGGGCCGGACGACGGCGTCTTGACCGAGGGGCCGTTCTGCAGCGTCGGGTCGCCGTTGCGGGTGTTGCCGGGCAGCTCGACCTCGGGCGGGTCCGGCACGACGATCCGGCCGTACGCCGAGAAGTCGTAGCCCTCGGCGAGCTTCGCCACGACCTGCACCATCCGCTGGTGCGCCTTCTCCTGCTCGGCCTTGTCCTGCTGGTGGCCGACGATCCCGCCGATCACCGCGCCGGGGGCGCCGCCGATCAGGAAGCCCTTGCCGGCGCCGCCGAGCAGCTTGTCGTTGTCGTCGGTCTCCTCCGGGCTCTCCGCCTTGGTCTGCGCGGCCCGCAGCTCGCTGGACATCATGTCGAGACCCTGCCGGATGCCGGTCATGCCCTCGGCGAGGTTGCCGGAGTAGCGCACGACCATGTCGAGCCGCCTGGTGAACTCGTGCGCGGCGTCGCCCGTCCAGCTCTTCGACAGCGCCTCCAGGTCGGCGTTGAGGTCGCGGCCGAGGTCGTCGAGTGTGCCCTTGAGGGAGGTCCACTGGGCGCTGAGCGCCTCGATCTGCTTCGGGTCGCCGGCGTTGACGCCCTGGTAGAGCTCCTCGTGGCTGACGTGCTCGTAGCGCCGGGTGTACTCAGACACGCGGGTCCTCCTTCGGCTGCTTCATCGCCTCGTTCAGCCCCGAGAGGGCGGCGGCGATGTCGGCCGCGGCGGCGGCGTTGCGGGCCTCGGCGGTCTTGTAGTTCGTCATGATCTTGTGGGTCGCCTCGCGGGCGGCCAGGATCGCCCGGCGCAGCCGGTCGACGTGGTTGACGTAGCTCTGGTGCGTCTCGGAGTAGCGACGTGCGTTGTCGGTCGCGTCGGTGAACGTGCCGAGCGCGGGCGGGCGGCACTGCATCTGGGTGTTGAGCTTGCGCAACACCGACTCCGCCTCGTGCAGGCGCCGCTCAAGTCGCTGGTGGAAGTCCTCCAGGGACAGTACGTCTACTGTCGTGCGACCGGTCATGGCTGTATCCCCGTAGTCATCGTCGATAACCTTCGCCGCACTCAGGTTAGTCGAAACGCGCCAACCCGGGCGACCCGTGACGGCATCCATCCACATCGGATCCCGGAGGGGCCGGTCAACCGCCCTGGACCTGGGCCGCCGCGCCGCCGGCGGAGGGGGTCGCGGTGGGCGCCGGCGGGGCCGAGGCATCGAAGTACGCCATCGCGTCCTCCCGGGACAGCGTCGGGCCGGTCGGCACCAGCGCCAGCAGCGAGGCGGGTACGGCCAGCGGCGTCACGTCGCCGTACCCGAGGGCGCTCTTCGCGTCGCCCCCGGCGGTGCCGAGCGGATAGCGGATGCCCTGGGCGGTGATCAGGTAGACCGTCGACCCGGCCGCGGGCTTGCCGCTCTCCCCGGCGGTCGCCTGTGCCAGCACGCCCTTGCCGCCGGGCAGCAACACGTTCTCGGCGGTGCGTACCGCGTCCCGGCCGCCCTGCCGCGACGGTATCGCGGTCGCCTCGGTCAGCTCGGCCGGCGGGGAGTCGAAGACCTCCAGCGTGGTGGTCGGCGGCTGGCCCGCCGGTCCGGGCCGGTAGGTGGCGCAGAGCACCGTGCGCCCCGGGCGGACCTCATGCGGCGTCGGCAGCTGGGCGGGCAGGCCGTCCGGCTCCAACCGCTGGTCGGTGAGGAGCCGGCCCGCCTCGTCCGGAGTGATCTGCGTCACCTCGCCGCCCCGGCCGAGCAGCAGCAACGCGGTGACCTCCCGGACCGTGGCCAGGCCCTGCCGGGTGAGCACGTAGTACTGGCCGGCCGCCTGGTAGACCTGGCCGATCCGGGCCTGCCGACCGGCCACGGTGAGCCCGCTCGCACCGCCGTCCCCGTCGATCGTGGGCTTGCGCAGCACCGGGCCCACCGGCACCGCGTTCAGCAACTGCTGCCCGACGGTGAGGTTCGTGACGCCGGCCATCTTCAACGCCACGAGCGCCTGGTCGTCGCCGGCGACACGCAGCCGCGAGCCGCCGGTGAGCAGGTAGCGGGCCTCGCCGGTACGCACCACGACGGCCCGGTCGGTGAGCGCGGTGCCGCCGGGCAGCGTCCGGTCGATCACCAGGTGCGTGGTGGAACGCTGCGTGTCGTTCGGGTCGGGCACGTCGCACACCGACCAGGGGAGCCCGACCAGGGACTTGCGGTCCGGCAGGTCGTCCGGCGCGCCCACGATGCCGACCAGCCGGCCGCGCGGCCGGTCCTTGATGGACGCCTGGGACATGGTGCGCGGCTTCGCCGCCGCGTCGTTGACAATCAGCCGGGCCGAGGCGTAGTTGAGCGTCGGGCGCAGCACCCGGTCCTCGCCGAAGTAGTACGTCGCGCCGGTCTCCCGCTCGATCACCAGCGTGTTCGGCTCCAGCGGCGCCGAATTGCTGGTGAGCTGCCCGTACGCGCCCACCCCGCCGAGCACCACGGCGGCCGCGATCACGCTGCCGAACACCGCCATGCCGAGGCGGCGCATCGGCAGGTCGTTCGTCTCCGGATCACCCGACAGCAACGCCGAGACGATGCGGCGGGTGACGAAGCGGTACGCCTGCACCTGATCGCGGCGGGTCCGCATGACTAACCTCCGGCAGGGGTGGATCCACGACGACAGGGCCGAGCGGCGCCGCGGGCTTCCCTACGATAAGGGGCCGCCGGGGGTGCGCCGGACCCCGTCCGCCGCCCGAACGCCGCACCCCGCCGGGCGGACGCCCAGGATGTCCAGAAGGGACGCTCACCGATGACGCAGCTGCAGGCGCCACCCGGTCGTACGGCCACCGCCCCCGCCGTACCGGCGGACCGGCCGGTCACCCCGGCCGACAAGCGCCGCCGGGGCCGGCTCGGCCCGGTCGTGGTCGGGCAGCTCGTCGTGGTGGAGTGCGCCGCGCTCGCCGTCTGGTTCGCCACCGCCGGTCCGGCCTGGCTGCTCGGGGTGGTGGGCGTGCTTGCGCTGCTCGCCGTCGTCGCCGCGTTCGCCCGCCGGGGCGGTCGCTGGTGGTACGAGGACCTGATGCTGCGCCGCCGGCTGCGCCGCCGCCGGGGCCGGGCCCGGGGCGCGACGTCGGGCGGCGACCCCCGGCTGGCCGCGCTCGCCCCGGAACTGACAGTGGTGGAGCTGACCGAGCGCGGCACCCGCCTCGGCATCGGGCAGGACGACCGGGGCTGGTTCGCCGCGCTGGCGCTCACCGGCCGGCCCGGCGCGCCCGCCGGCTCGATCGAGGCCGCCGTGGTGGACCGCGTGCTCGCCGTGCTCGCCGACTTCTCCGGCCCGGTCACCCAGACCCAGGTCGTCTCGCACACCCTGGTCTGGTACCCGGCCCCCGGCGCGCCGCCGTCGGCGTACCGGACCGTGTGGGTGGCGCTGCGCCTGTCGGTGGGCGACGCGCGGGCCGAGACGGTGAGCCGGGGCGGCGGCCTGCGCGGCGTGCACCGGACGGTGGCGGCCGGGGTGGGCCGGCTCGGCAAGGCGCTCAACGCCGCCGGTCTCGGCCACCGCGTGCTCGGCCGGGACGAGCTGCACGCGGCGGTGGTGTCCGGGGCCGGGCTCGACCTGGCGCCGGAGGCCCCGGTGGAGACGTGGAACAGCGTGCGCGGCGGCGGCTGGACGCAGCGCTGCCTGGCCCTGCGGGTACGCCCCAACGGCTCGCTCGGCGCGCTCGTGGACGCGGTCACCGCCACCTCCGCGCCCTCGCACACGGTCGCCGCGGTGGTGCTCCCGGGCGGCCGGCGGGTACCGCCGCTGCTGCGGGTGGCGGCCATGGACGGGCACGCCGAGGCGCTGGTGAAGGCGGTCCGGGACATGGCCGGGCGGGTGGGTGTGCCGGCCCGCCCGCTGGACGGCCAGCACGGTCCCGGCGTCTACGCGACCGCGCCGGTCGGCACTGCGATGGGGACCGTCACGGTCGAAGGTTGACGATCCAGCCGTACATGCCGCACACCCAGACGGCCAGCGGCACCAGCGCGATGATCAGCAGGATCTCGACGATGTCCAGAGTCCGGCCCCAGACCGGCGAGATCCGCTTGCCGGCCACTGTCAGGCCGTAGAGCAGGCTGATCACGGCCACCACGGCCAGGCCGCCGAGGATCAGACCGAGCCGTACCGCCAGCGAGCCGGCGGTGAACACGGCGGCGGCGACCAGTCCCAGGCCGACGGTGCCGGACAGCAGCACCGGCGTGCGCTGGCCGCGGCTGAGGAACGGGCGTGCCCGCAGC
Source organism: Micromonospora sp. LA-10 (assembly GCF_051853095.1). Lineage (NCBI taxonomy): Bacteria > Bacillati > Actinomycetota > Actinomycetes > Micromonosporales > Micromonosporaceae > Micromonospora > Micromonospora sp. LA-10. The sequence continues at coordinate 3,109,277 of NZ_CP195710.1, read as the reverse complement.
AGCGACAGCAGCGCCAGGACCAGGCAGAGCAGGACCGCCGGCAGGCGGCCGTCCTCGGCCAGCACCACCTCGCTGCCGAGCACCAGCAGCGAGACGGTCCAGAGCAGGCCGGTGAGGAACGCGTCGGCGCGCTCGCTGTTGCGCAGCACCGACGGCCCGTCCACCGACTCGGTGTCGGACTTCAGGTCGTCCGGTCCGGTGGGGATGGACGGCACCGGCAGCCGGGCCAGGCGGTAGGCGAGCATCGGCAGCGCGGGCAGCGCGCCGAAGGCGACGGTCGCCACCACGGCCGCCGAGGCCGCCGCGTCGATGTCGAAGGCCAGGCTGAGCACCGCGCCGAGGCCGACCGCCGCTCCCACGCCGACCGCGCCGAGGAACAGCGGCAGGCGGTCGCCGACGGCGAGCGCGGCGATCGCGGCGAACACCACCACGGCGGTGCCGGCGAGCAGGACGTGCGGGCTGGCCAGCTCGCCGAGCGTGCGGTCCCCGGCGAGCACGAGCAGGCCGCCGACGCCCGCGTAACCGACCCCGACCAGGGCCAGCACCGCGCCGGTGCGACTGTCGCCGGCCGCCCGGGACAGCACCGCGGCGCCGACCAGCAGCGCCACCGCGACCACGAACGCGGCGGCCGCGCCGGGCAGCTGCGGCGGGCCGGTGAGCAGCGCCGCCACCGCGCCGCCGGCCAGCGCGGAGGCGGCCAGGAGGACCGCGAACGTCCGGGTGGTGCCCACCTGCCAGGCGCCCGCCCGCTGCGTGGTGGAGGTGGCGACCGCGTCCACCACGTCGTCGAAGACGATCTCCGGAGCGGTGGCCGCCCGGGGGTTGAAGTAGAGCACCTCGCCGTCGCGGACCCCGAGCTGCGCGGCGGTGCGGCCACCGTCGAGCGGCTGGCCGCCGAGCCGGGACAGGCTCCAGCCGCCGTGGCGTACGCCCTCGTCGGCCAGGTCCTCGCCCGCGTAGCGCAGCAGCGTGGGCAGCAGGTCGGCGAGCGGCACGTCGGACGGCAGCGCCAGGTCCATCCTGGTACGCGGCGCCACGATGGTGATCCGGCTCAGCCCGCCGGTCGCCGTCTTCGTCGCCACAGTGGCCTCCTCGTTGCTCGCAGACGATCCGCTCGGCCGTCGGCGTCGGCCCCACGGGTCCACGACGCCTCCGGGAGATTACCTACGATGGCGGTCGCACAGGTTGCCCACCCGACGCTCACCGGCGGTGGCAGACCACGATCAGGGCCGCTTCTGAGAGGGGAGAGCCGTGAGTACGGTGGTGTTCCGCCGACTTCCGCGTCAACAGGGTCCCGCGCTGCCGCGCGGTGAGGTGCTGCTGGAGTCCCCGCCCGAACTGCCGGAGCCGAAGGCCAAGGGCATGGGGCAGGTGCTGATGATCCTGCCGATGCTCTGCGGCGTCGGCGCGATGGCGTTCCTCTACGCCGGCCGCGGCGGCGGCATGATGACGTACGTCGCGGGTGGTCTGTTCGGTGTGTCCATGTTGGGCATGGCGATCGGCACGCTCGGCAACGGCGGCAACGACAAGGCCGAGCTGAACGCGCAGCGGCGCGACTACATGCGCTACCTGGCGCAGATGCGCAAGCGCACCCGCCGGGCCGCCGAGCAGCAGCGCGCCGCGATGACCTGGCGGCACCCGGAGCCGGACGCGCTCTGGTCGGTCGCCGCCTCCCGCCGGCTGTGGGAGCGGCGGATCACCGAGGACGACTTCGGCGAGGTGCGGATCGCGCTCGGCCCGCAGCGGCTGGCGGTGGAGATCGTGCCGCCGGAGACGAAGCCGGTGGAGGACCTGGAGCCGATGAGCGCGATCGCGCTGCGCCGGTTCGTCCGGGCCCACTCCAGCGTGCCGGACCTGCCGACCGCGTTGTCGCTGCGCGCGTTCAGCCGGATCGCGCTGCGCGGCGACCGGGAGGCCGTGCTCGACCTGGCCCGGGCCGCGCTGGGCCAGCTCGTCACGTTCCACGCCCCGGAGGACCTGCTGGTCGTCGTGGTGGCCGCGCCGGACCGGCAGCCCGCTTGGGACTGGGTGAAGTGGCTGCCGCACGCCCAGCACCCGGGGCGTACCGACGCGGCGGGCGCGCGCCGGATGGTGTTCGCCGCGCTCGACGAGGCGGAGACCGCGCTCGCCCAGGACCTGGGCGGCCGGCCCCGGTTCGCGCCGGAGGCGAAGCCGCTGACCACCGCGCCGCACGTGGTGGTCGTGCTGGACGGCGGCGAGGTCTCGGCGACGTGCGCGCTGACCGGTGCGGGCCTGCTCGGCACCACCGTGGTCGACCTGTCCGGCACGGTGCCCCGCGACGCCGGGCGCTGGCTGCTCTGCCTGGACGCCGGCGACGGCACCGGGCTCGACCTGGTCCGCGGCACCGCCACGTCCCGGCTCGGCAGCCCGGACCGGCTGTCCCTGTCCGCCGCCGAGGGGCTGGCCCGGCAGATCGCCCCGTTCCGGCTCTCCCAGCAGCAGGGCGCCAGCACCGAGGAGCCGCTGGCCCGCAGCATGGAGCTGCCCGACCTGCTCGACGTCGGCGACGCGGCCACAGTGGACGTCCGGCAGACCTGGCGGCCGCGCAGTCATCGCGACCGGCTGCGCATCCCGCTCGGCCTGGGCCCGGACGGCAACGTGGTCGAGCTGGACTTCAAGGAGTCCGCGCACGAGGGCATGGGCCCGCACGGTCTGGTGATCGGCGCGACCGGCTCAGGCAAGAGCGAACTGCTGCGTACGGTGGTCGCCGCGCTGGCCGTGACGCACTCCTCGGAGGAGCTGAACTTCGTCCTGGTCGACTTCAAGGGCGGCGCCACGTTCGCCTCGCTGGACGCGCTGCCGCACACCAGCGCGGTGATCACCAACCTCTCCGACGAGCTGCCGCTGGTGGACCGCATGCGGGACGCGCTCGCCGGTGAGATGAACCGCCGGCAGGAGGTGCTGCGGGCGGCCGGCAACTACGTCTCCCGGTACGACTACGAGAAGGCGCGGGCCGCCGGTGAGCCGCTGGAGCCGATGCCGAGCCTGCTGATCATCTGTGACGAGTTCTCCGAGCTGCTGGCCGCCAAGCCGGACTTCATCGACCTGTTCGTGATGATCGGCCGCCTCGGCCGGTCGCTCGGCGTGCACCTGCTGCTCGCCTCGCAGCGGTTGGAGGAGGGCAAGCTGCGTGGCCTGGACACGCACCTGTCGTACCGGATCGGCCTGCGCACGTTCTCGGCGGTGGAGAGCCGGATCGTGCTCGGCGTGCCGGACGCGTACGAGCTGCCCAGCGCGCCGGGCCACGGTTACCTGAAGACCGACACCGCCACCATGCTGCGCTTCCGTGCCGCGTACGTGTCCGGGCCGTACCAGGCGCCGGGGCAGGTGCAGCGCTCCACCCGGGCGCACGTGCAGCGGCGGATCGTCCCGTACGGCATCGACTACGTGCCGGCGCCGGCGCTGCCGAGCCCGGCGGAGGCCACGCCGGAGCCGGAGCAGCCGGGCGACGGCAAGGCGGTGGCCATGCTGGACGTGCTGATCGACCAGCTCAAGGGCCGCGGCAAGCCGGCGCACCAGGTCTGGCTGCCGCCGCTGGCCGAGCCGTCCGGGCTGGCCGAGCTGCTGCCGAAGCTGAGCGTGCACCCGACGTACGGCCTGACCACCGCCGACTGGGCGGGCCGCGGCCGGCTCGCCGTGCCGGTCGGCATCGTGGACCGCCCGTACGAGCAGCGCCGCGACCCGATGATGGTCGACCTGGCCGGGGCCGGCGGCAACGTGGTGATCGTCGGCGCGTCGCTGAGCGGCAAGAGCACCATGCTGCGCTCGATGCTGGCCTCGCTTGCGCTCACCCACACGCCGCGCGAGGTGCAGTTCTTCTGCCTCGACTTCGGCGGTGGCGCGCTGCGCAGCCTGGACGGGCTGCCGCACACCTCGGGCGTGGCGGGGCGGCGCGATGTCGAGGCGGTCCGGCGGACGGTGGCCGAGGTGGTCGCGGTGATCGACGAGCGGGAGAACCGGTTCACCCAGCACGGCATCGACTCGGTGGCCAGCTACCGGCGCCGCCGCGCGGCCGGTGAGTTCGCCGAGGACCCGTTCGGTGACGTCTTCCTCGTGGTGGACGGCTGGAACACGCTGCGCCAGGAGTACGAGGAGCTGGAGCAGACCATCACCAACCTGGCGAACCGGGGCCTCGGCTTCGGCGTCCACGTGGTGATCACGGCGGTGCGCTGGGCGGAGATCCGGATCAACATGCGGGACCTGCTCGGCACCAAGCTGGAGCTGCGGCTCGGTGACCCGTCCGAGTCGGAGATCGACCGGCGGGCCGCGCAGAACGTGCCGGTCGGCGCGCCGGGCCGCGGCCTGACCCGCGACAAGCTGCACTTCCTGACCGCGATCTCGCGGATCGACGGCAAGCGCGACATCGAGGACCTGACCGAGGCGTCGGTGGCGCTGGCCGGTCACGTCGCGGCGAACTGGCCGGGCCGCCCGGCGCCGAAGGTCCGGCTGCTGCCGCGCAGGCTGGCGGTCACCGAGCTGGCGAAGTTGATCGACCGGTCGGCGCCGGGCATCCCGATCGGCGTCAACGAGTCGGCGCTCGCCCCGGTCTACCTGGACCTGGCGAGCGAGCCGCACCTGACCGTGTTCGGCGACGCCGAGTGCGGCAAGACCAACCTGCTGCGGTTGATCGCCCGGGGCATCGCCGAGCGGTACACCCCGGCCCAGGCGCGGCTGGTCATCGCCGACTACCGGCGCGGCCTGCTCGGCGCGGTCGAGGGTGACCACCTGCTCGACTACGCGCCGTCGAACCAGGTGTTCAGCCAGGGCCTCGGCTCGATCCGCAGCGCGTTGCAGAACCGGCTGCCCGGCCCGGACGTGACCACCGCGCAGCTGCGCGACCGCAGCTGGTGGAAGGGGCCGGACCTCTACATCCTGGTGGACGACTACGACCTGGTCGCCTCCGGCGGGAACAACCCGCTCAGCGCGCTGCACGAGCTGCTGCCGCAGGCGCGGGACATCGGCCTGCACCTGATCGTCACGCGGCGGGTGGGTGGTGTGGCCCGGGCGCTGTACGAGCCGGTGCTGCAACGCCTGCGCGAGCTGGACTCCCCGGGCCTGCTGATGTCCGGCAGCCGGGAGGAGGGCGCGGTCTTCGGCAACCTGCGGCCGACCCCGCAGCCGCCGGGCCGGGGCACGCTGGTGCGCCGCCGCGACGGTCAGCAGCTGATCCAGACCGCGTGGACGGAACCGGCCTGACGGGACGGACGACCGGCGCGGATTTCCGGTAGCGTCGGCCCGATCGATCGTCGCGATTACGGGGAGGGCCCGGAGTTGAGCAGCCCGTCGGGTATCGGTGGAGCCCTGGAAGGCCTGCTGCGGCAGGCGCAGGAGCAGCAGCGGCGGCTGGCCGAGCTCCAGCAGCAGCGTGCGGAGCTGCGGGTCACCGGGGAGAGCCCGGACGGGCTGGTGCGGGTGACTGTCGACGGCGACATGAAGGTCGGCGACGTCGAGCTGAACGCGCGGGCCATGCGGCTGGACAGCTTCTCGCTGGCCCAGTCGATCCAGGCCGCCGTCGACGCCGCGTACGCGGCGTTCGAGGAGCGGCAGCGGGAGATGCTGGGCGAGATGCTCGGCGACTCCGAGATGGTCCGCCGGGCGCAGGACGGCACGCTGACCCCGGAGGACTGGTTCCGCCAGTTCGGGGTGGACCTGTCCGACCCGACCCGCAACCTGCGGCGCTGAGCGAGAGGGGACGACGATGCCGAACACCGTCGACGTCGACGCGATCCGGAAGGCGAGCCGGATGCTCGACGCCCCGGACGGCCCGATCCAGTACCTGCGCAACGTCGAGGCGCTGCTGGCCGAGGTGAAGCTGCCCGGCAGTGCGCTGAGCCTGTTCGGCACCGGCGCGGTCGAGCGGCACAACGCGGCGGTGGACGGGCACCTCGACAACGTCCGGACCGGCGTGGAGCATCTGCGCAAGGCCGCCGCGCAGCTCGAACAGAGCGCGAAGAACTGGGAGAAGTCGGATCAGCCCTGGGTGGTCAAGTGACCGGCCGGGCCCGCCAGCGGAAGGACGCCTGATGCCACCGGAGATCCTCATCGCCAACGCCTCGGGGACGGTGACCGGCTCGGTGTCGGTCGCCCAGACCACGGCGCCGGTACGGTCGGCCGCGGCCATCGCCAGGGGAAACCTGGTCTGGATCGCCGCCTCGGCGGCGCTGATCGGCACCATCCTCTACCTGGAGTCGTTCGACAACCAGCAGGTGAACGAGTCCATCAAGAAGTGGGACGAGGCGGCCCGCCTGCTCGGGGCGGACCAGTTCGGCGCGGCGATGGCGGCGGTCCCGCCGGAGGCGTCGGAGTGGGACTTCGACGACCGGGACGCGTTCGACCAGTTCATGCGCAAGCTCGGCGCGGAGATCAACTCGCTGGCCGAGGCGTTCAACGCCAACCGGGACACGCTCACCGCGGCCCGGGACGCGTACAACGACGCGGTCTCCGGCCTGGCTCAGGCGCTCATGCCGATCCTGGTCGCGGTGATCGCCTCGATCGCGCTCCAGTTCTTCCCCGCGACCACCGCCCTGGCCCAGGCCATCGGCATCGCCGGTCTGGCCGCCACCGCCGCGATCCTGGTCCTGGTCTTCGGGGAGATCAGCGCGCTGCTGCACGCGTTGCTCTCCGCGTTCCACACCGACAGCCGGTTCACGTTCACCGCGGACTCCCGGCCCGGCTGGGCGCCGGCCGGCTCCGACCCGGACATCAAGGACATCAAAATCGACTGGGTTCAGGACTCCGCGTTCTACAGGTGACGGGAGCGGGCCATGGACACTCTGATCTTCGCGCTGTTCCTGTACGTCCTGCTGACCATCCCGGTCTTCGTGGCCCTGATGCTGTTCGCCGTGCTGACCCGCTCGGCGCGGCTGCGGCGGGCCGCCGAGGTGGTCTCGCTGAGCGCCTGCGCGGCGCTGCTCGTGCTGACGTTCCAGCGTGCGTTCGAGAAGCCGCTGCTGTGGATCGTGGTGGTGCTGCTGATCGCGGTGCTGGCCTTCGGCGTCTCGACGATCGTCAGACGTGTCGACGATCGCCAGAGCGGCACCTGAGCGGCCCTGACCTCGGGACGGACCGTCCAACTCGTACGGTGGACGCCGGATCGCCTTGCCGATCCTGGGCTGTCGGAATACATCGATGGGACGGCAGGGCTGCGCGGGTTGGACATCGTCCGCTACGGTTCGGATGAAGTGTCCGTCGGTGGGGTGTGTTCGCCTTGCCGCGGGGGAGGGCGCGGCGGATCCGCCGCCACAAGATGACGGAAGGGTGTGAAGCATGGCGTTCGAGGTCACTGCAGCAACTCTGCACACCGCCGCGAGTGACGTGCGGTCCACGCGCAGCGAGGTTGACGGCGAGCTGAAGAAGCTGTGGAACGTGGTCGACGACCTCGCGATGGCCTGGAAGGGCCAGGCGTCCACGGGCTTCCAGGGCCTGATGAACCGCTGGAACGAGGACACGACCAAGCTGCTGACCGCGATGGACAACATCGCGGACCTGCTCGACAAGTCGGGCACCACGCACCAGGTCAACGACGAAGAGCAGCAGCAGATGCTGGACAAGTTCCACGCTGCTCTCAACCCGTGATCCGCGAAGACAGGCAGAGGAGGAATCCATGAGCATCAAGGTTGACTACGCTGTTCTGGAGAGCAGCAACCAGCAGATGCAGGCCATCTCGCGGGTCATCGACGAGAAGCTGGACACGCTGCGGGCAATGCTGACCAAGCTTGAGTGGGAGGGCCAGGACCGGGCCGCCTACCAGCAGCACCAGGCCCAGTGGGACGCCGCCGTCCGGGACATCAACAAGGTCCTGAACGAGATCGGTGGCGCGGTGGGCATCGCGCGCGAGAACTACATGACCACGGAGATGAGCAACTCCAAGGTCTGGGGCAACTGACCCCGGACCGGTCCACAGCGGCTCCGCTCCGGCTCGTGCCGGGCGGGGCCGTCGTGTATTCCAGCCCTGCCGTGCGGCGCTCGGCGGCCGGTCAGGCGTCCTGCGGGACGTCCCGCCGGCCGGGGCGCCATCCGCGTCGCCGGCCGCGTACCAGGATCGGCCGCAGCGTGAGCAGGACGCCGGCGAGCAGCCCGCCGACGACGGCGACCCAGATCGCGACGGTGCGCTGCCACGCCAGCGGGTCGGTGGGCGGTGCCGGCGGCGGCATGGCGCCCAGCGGCGGGTCCGCACGGGTGCCGAGCAGGCTGGTCACCGCCCGGTAGGGGTTGACCATCCCGTAGCCGACGTCGGCGTTGTGCCCGTCGGGCGGGTTGTCGGCGGTGCGGGTCAGCCGATGGGCGACCTCGGCGGTGCTGATGTCGGGGTGCGCGGCCCGTACCAGCGCGGCGACGCCGGAGACGTACGCGGTGGCGAAGCTCGTCCCGCCCTGCGGCTCGGCCCGGTAGCCGGACCCCTGCGGCGCGGGCCCGACGATGTTCAGGCCGGGGCCGGCGATGTCCACATAGTCCCCGCTGACCGAGCTGCCCACGTGCCCGCCCTGCTCGTCCAGGCCGGCGACGGCTATGACCCCCGGGTACGCCGCCGGATAGGCCGGCCGGTCCTCCCGGTTCTCCTGCCGGTTGCCGGCGGAGGCGACGACCACCACGTCCTTGTCGAGCGCGTACTGCACAGCCGACTTCAGCGCCGGGTCGTCGAGCGTGACCAGGGACAGGTTGATCACGTCGGCGTCGTTGTCGACCGCCCAGCGGATCGCCTTGCCGATCTCGCCCGGCACGTCCGGGTCGAAGTTCTCCTTGTTCTCGGCCAGCACGCGCAGCGGCAGGATGCGGGCCTCCGGCGCGATGCCGGTGTACGGCGAGCCGGTGCCCTCCCGCCCCGCGATGATGCCGGCGACCATGGTGCCGTGACCGACCAGGTCGCACTGGCCCTGGAGCCGGACGAGCTGGTTGAAGTCCTCACCGGGCAGCACCCGCCCGCGCAGCAGGGGATGGGACGGCGAGACCCCGGAGTCGATCACGGCGACGGTGATCCCGGCGCCCTTGCCGACGCGCCACGCGGCGGCCGGGTCGAGGCGGCTCAGCGCCCACGGCGTCTCGGTGGGCGCGGGACCGCCGGTGGGCCCGCACTTCGGGGCGGCCACCGCGGGTGAGGGCACCGTCAGCGCGCCCCCGAGCAGGGCGGCCGCCGCCGCTCCGGAGAGGACGGACCTGATCCGGTGTCCGGCCCGGACGCGTCGCTTCGTCGCGCCCGGCCGCAAGCTGTCGCGCACGCGGTGAGATTACCGTCGCGCCGGCCCGCGCGGGCGCACGCGGTCGCCCGAACCGGTCACCGGTCGGCGGTGACGTCCCCGGCCGACTCGGCGGCGAAGAGGGCCAGCAGGGCGCCGACCTGCTGGTCGGCCTCCGCCGGGTGCCGGAAGCGCCCCTTCGGGTTGATCGTGTACTCGTTGCGCCGCCCCACCCGGGTGCGGCGCAGGTAACCCCCGGCCTCCAGGTCGGCGACGATGGCCTGGGCCGCCCGTTCGGTCACGCCCACCTCGTCGGCCACGTCCCGCAGCCGCGCGGTGGGGTTGCGCGCGATCGCCAGCAGCACATGCCCGTGATTGGTGAGGAAGGTCCAGTTACGGCGGCTCCCGTCCTCAACTGGTGTGGTCGCCATGGTGGTCATGCTATGGCCATCGACGGGCTCGCCCGAATCGGACGCGGCCCGGCACGGGAAAGTATGAAATGCGTATCACGAATCTTGACGTGCCCCACACGCCGTGTGACCGTGAAGTCGCGAGGCCGTACGGCCTGGTCGTTCCCCCAGGTAGACGAGGTGAGGCAGATGACGCCGAGAAGCCCGGAGCAGGCGCTCGCGGAGCTGCGCGCCGGTAATCACCGGTTCGTCACCGGCGTGCCGCAGCATCCGAATCAGGACGCCGGGCACCGGGCGGCGGTGGCCGACGGCCAGCACCCCTTCGCGGTGATCGTCGGCTGCTCCGACTCGCGGCTCGCGGCGGAGATCATCTTCGATCGCGGCCTCGGTGACCTCTTCGTGGTGCGTACCGCCGGGCACACCGCCGGGCCCGAGGTGCTCGGCAGCGTCGAGTACGCGGTCACAGTGCTGGGCACGCCGCTCGTGGTGGTGCTCGGGCACGACTCCTGCGGCGCGGTCCAGGCCGCCCGGGAGGGGGTGCGGACCGGCGCCGCCCCGGCCGGGCACCTGGGCGCGGTGGTGGACGCGGTCTCGCCCAGCCTGCTGCGGGCCGCCCGGCAGGGGATCGAGGACCTCGACGGCATCGTCGACGTCCACATCGCGCAGACCGTGGAGACGCTGCTGGCCCGGTCCACCGTGCTGGCCGAGCGGGTCGCGGCGGGGCGGTGCACGGTGGTGGGGATGTCGTACCGGCTCTCCGGCGGCCAGGTGCGGACAGTGGCGCAGGTCCCGGCGTCACTGCCCGCTCCCTCGGCGCCGGCGGACGCGGACGCGGCGCTGGCCGGCTGACCGCGGCGCCGGACGACGAGAAGGGGCCGCCCGCGGGCGGCCCCTTCTCACTGCGTCCAGGTCAGAGCATCGACATGTGGACGTGGTCGGTGTGGTTCGACGGTCCGCTGTACGAACTCCAGCCGGTGGCCGGGAACCAGATCTGCCGGTTCCAGATGACGTAGTAGATGCCCAGCCGGTCGGCGTTGCGGATGAGGAACGCGGCCACGTCGTTGCCGTACTTGCGGGTGTCGTTGTTGTGCCAGGGCGCGAAGCCGCTGTTCTGCAGCGACCAGTCGCACGCCTTGCCCTTGGGGTGCTCCCACGGCCCGCCCGGCCGGTAACAGCCCACGAAGCGCGTGTAGCCGGCGCGCCGGACCTCCTTGTAGGCGTGCAGCGTCCGCGGCGTGACGCAGCCCGAGGTGGTCGGGTCGCTCTCGCTGCACGACTCGGCCTTCCAGCCGCCGTCGGCGGTGCGGCCGGGGCCGATCTTGGCGACCGGTGAGGTGGCGTCGACCAGGCCGCCGGTGAAGCCGAGGCCGCCGACGAGCTTGAGGGCGCGCTCGGCCTGCACCTTCTCACGCTCCATCGCGTTCTTCTGCTTCTCCTGCTCGCGTACCTCGGCGTCGAGCGCGATCTTGGCCGTCTCGGCGCGGTTCTTGACCGCGTTGATGGCGGCCAGGCGCTGCGCGTTGAGGAGGTTCAGCTCGTCCAGGGCGTTGACGCGGCGGACGAACGAGTCGGGCGAGTTGCTTTCCAGCAGCATCGCCATCGCACCCATCCGGCCGGTCCGGTAGGACTGGGCGGCGAGCTGGTTGACCTGCGGGCTGAGCGCCTCGAGCTCGGCCTGTGCCGTCTGCACCTCGGCGGCCAGCCGCCGCTGGCGGTCCTGCGACTTGGCCAGCTTCGCCTTCGCCTGGAGGAAGTTGCGGTTGGCGTTGTTGATCGCCTCGGTGATGAGTGGTGGTTCGCCGTCCTCCTCGTGCCCGGACGGCTTCGGGGCCGCCGCGGCGGCGGGGGCCGCCATCGCCGAGTTCGGCCCGGCCAGCACTGCCAGCGAGGCCAGCACGGCCACCAGGGGTGTCAGCCAGCGGCGCAGGGGTGGCGTCACAGTGTTCCCTTCCGTCGGCCGCCGACCGGGTTAGCTGACGGGTTCGGGACGGAAGTGGCCCCTACCGCTCGCGCGGATTCACCCCTTGTACCTGGTTCCCCGGCTCGCCCGCAGGCGATTGGGCGGCGGCACCGCTGGCGCCGGTGCGCGCCTTCGGCGGTGACCGGCAGCGAGGTTACCCGACAGCACTCCTGCGGATCTACGTCCGGAAGCCGACCAATAGCGAGATTTCGCCGTGGCGTGCCGTGACCAGCATCGCGTTTGAAATCGATGGTCACCGTGCGGAGTGTCACCATGTCGCCTCCGTGCTTTTTCCGCCGCCGAGCGCCTCCAGCGCGTCGTCGCGTCCGCCCGGCGGACGGGGCGCGGGGGCCGCCGGCGCCGCGCCGGGCGCGCGCCGTCCGGCGGTGGTCACGATCGCGGCCAGCGCGGTCGTCAGCGGTACGGCCGCGATCAGGCCGAGCGTGGCCACCGCGCTGCGGACGATCTCCTGGGCGAGGAACTCGCTCGTGAGGATCTGGCTCACCGGGCGGGAGTCGGCGACCAGCAGGAGCAGGAGCGGCAGCGAGGCGCCCGCGTACGCCAGCACGATGGTGTTGACGGTGGACGCGATGTGGGCGCGGCCGACGCGGGTCGCCGCCCGGTAGAGCTGCCGCCGGGACAGTCCCGGGTTGGCGTGCGCGAGTTCGGTGACGGTGGCCGCCTGGGTGACTGTGACGTCGTCCAGCACGCCCAGCGAGCCGATGATGATGCCCGCCAGCAGCAGCCCGTGCAGGTCCACGTCGGCCTGGAACATGGACAGGGTGGTGGCGTCCTCGCTGCCGAAGCCGGTCAGGTGGGTGGCGGACGTGGCGAGCAGGCCGAGCACACCGGTGATCACCAGGCTGCCGAGCGTGCCGAGCACCGCCACCGACGTCTGCGCGGTGACCCCGTGCGTCAGGTAGAGCACCACGAACATGATCAACGCGGCGCCCACGATAGCCACCAGCAGCGGCGGCTGGCCGCCGCCGATGCCGGGTAGCACGAAGCCGAGCAGGATGGCGAAGCTGGCCGCCAGGCCGCCGAGCGCGGCGAGCCCGCGCCAGCGCCCGAACGCCACGATGGCGGCGGCGAAGAGGACCAGAAGCCAGATCAGCGGGGTGCCGCGCTGGTGCTCGGCGATGTTGTAGGACTTCACCGAGGGGTCGGCCGGGTCGATCAGCTCGACCAGGACGATCTTGTCGCCGACCTCGACCCGTGGCGCCCCCGGCCCGGCCGGCAGCGGCGTCTCGACCTGCCGGCCCGCGTCCGGGCCCTGCTCGGCGGTGACGGTCACGGTGCCGCAGGGCCCGCCCGCGCCCTCCGGGGCCTCCGGGGTCGGCGGGCAGGGCTCGGTGACCACCCGGGTCACGGTGCCGTGGTAGCGGGGGACGTCCGCGCCGCCGACCGGCTCCCGGTCCTGCCGGGGCCAGAGCACCAGCGCCGCGATCACGGTGAGCGCGAACAGCGGCACCACCGTGGCGACGAGCAGCCGGCGTACGCGCGGCGGCGTGGGCGGTGCGGGGCGGGTGTGGTCGGCACCCAAGGCGTCTCTCCCAACGGTCGCGGCGACGCCTGGTCCGCCGGACCGGTGTGGTCACCGGGCCGGCGCGGACGTGTCGGCCACGTCCGGGTCGTCGTCCGGCCATGGTAGGCAGCCCGGCTGGGCGCACCCGGGCACCGTGGCCGGTGCCGCGCGCCCCGCTCGGGTCAGGTCAGGCCGGCCCGGCGTCGCCGGTACTCGTCCTCGTCGATCTCGCCGCGCGCGTACCGCTCGTCCAGGATGCGCCGGGCCGTCGTCGGGCCCAGGTACTGCGGGCCGGTCCACCGCACAGCCGCCCAGACGAGCCCTGCCAGCACCGCGAGCACCAGTAGGGACCAGATCCACATCCAGCCCATCATCGGGCTCTGCCACATCATCGGGCCGCCCTCCGTCCGTCGCCGCGGGTCCGCCGGGGTCGGCCTGCCCGCCACTTCGACGGTACGACCGGCCCGACGCGTCGGCGCGGGTCGATGTGCCCGGCTCCGGGGGCCGGAGGTCCCGCTCAGCCGCGCTTCATCAGGCGGCCGACGGCGGCCATCATCTCGGTCGCCATCTCGTCGGCCCGGCCCTCGGCGGCGCCCTCGTGCATGCAGTGCCGCGCGTGGCCGTCGAGCAGGCCGAGGCCGACCTTGTCCAGCGCCGCCTGGATGGCCGAGATCTGGGTCAGCACGTCGATGCAGTAACGGTCGTCCTCGACCATCTTCTCGATGCCCCGGACCTGACCCTCGATGCGGCGGAGCCGGGCGAGGAGTTGGTCCTTGCTGGCGGTGTAGCCCCGGGTCGGGCTGGACGGCGCGGTCATGGAAACGAGGATAGCGTACCCCTCGGGGGTATGCTAACGTTCCGGCAGTACCCCCAGGGGGTATAAGATCGGAGGGCGAGATGGAGAGCACCTACCAGGTGAGCGGCATGACCTGCGGCCACTGCGTCAACTCGGTGAGCACCGAGCTGAGCGCGCTTCCGGGCGTCACCGACGTCCAGGTCGACCTGGCCACCGGCCGGGTCACCGTCACCAGTCAGAACCCGCTGGACGCGGACGCCGTCCGGGCGGCGGTCGACGAGGCCGGCTACGACCTCGTCGGTGCGTGACGGGTCCACGGACCCGCAGGAGCGAGGAGAAACCATGAACACGGCGACGAAGCTCAGCGGCTTCGCGCTCGGCCTCGTGGCGGTCTTCGGCGCGGCGTACGGGATCGGCAACCTGGCCGATCCCGTCGCCCCGGCCGCCGAGGCCCGCCACGACGACAGCGGCAGCGACCACGGGACCGGCGACACCGGTCACGGTGACGAGAACCACGCGGGCGGCGACGCCGCGCACCTGCCCGGCGGGCTGCTCGTCTCCGAACGCGGCTACACGCTCCAGCCCACCACCACGGCGGCCGGGCAGTTCGCCTTCCGGATCACCGGCCCGGACGGCACGCCGGTCACCCGCTTCGAGGTGGCCCACGACAAGCGCATGCACCTGATCGTCGCCCGGCGGGACCTCTCCGGGTTCCGGCACGTCCACCCGGAGATGGCCGGCGACGGCACCTGGTGGGTCGCCTCCCCGCTCGACGGCCCCGGCGTCTGGCGGGCGTTCGCCGACTTCACGCCCGAAGGCGGCGAGCCGCTGACCCTCGGCCTGGACGTCACGGTCTCCGGCGAGCTGGCCGCCCGGCCGCTTCCGGCGCCGGCGACCAGCACCACCGTCGACGGCTACACCGTCACCCTGACCGGCGCGCCGGAGCCGGGCCGGACGAGCCGGCTCACGCTCTCCGTCAGCCGCGACGGGCGGCCGGTCACCGACCTTCAGCCCTACCTCGGCGCGTACGGGCACCTGGTGGCGCTGCGGCAGGGCGACCTGGCGTACCTGCATGTGCACCCGGAGGGCACGCCCGGCGACGGGCGCACACCCGCCGGTCCGGCGATCACGTTCGCCGCGGAGGTGCCCTCGGCCGGGGCGTACCGTCTCTACCTGGACTTCCGGCACGGCGACACGGTGCACACCGCCGAGTTCACCGTCCTGGCCGGCGACCAGACCGCGCCGGCGCCCGCCGCGCCGGCACCCACCACCGCACCGACCCCGGACGCCGGACACGGCACGCCCGGGCACGGGCACAGTTGAGCGCCGGAGGTGCCGCGATGACTGCCACGGGAAAGGCGCTGCCCACCGCGCCGAACCTGATCGAGCTGGCGATCGGCGGGATGACCTGCGCGTCCTGCGCCGCCCGGATCGAGAAGAAGCTCAACCGGATGGACGGCGTCGAGGCGACGGTGAACTACGCCACCGAGAAGGCCACCGTCCGGTACGCCGACGAGGTCGCGCCGGCCGACCTGATCGCCACAGTCGAGAAGACCGGCTACACCGCAGTGGTGCCGCCCCCGCCCGAGCAGGCGACCGCAGCGGCCGGGGAGCCGGTGGACGAGCTGCGCGCCGCGCGTACCCGGCTCTGGGTCTCCGCCGTGCTCACCGTGCCGGTGATCGTGCTCGCCATGGTTCCGGCCTGGCAGTTCGACTACTGGCAGTGGGCCTCGCTCACGCTGGCCGCCCCGGTCGTGGTCTGGGGCGGGCTGCCGTTCCACCGCGCCGCCCTGGTCAACCTGCGGCACGGCGCGGCGACCATGGACACGCTCGTCTCGCTCGGCACGCTGGCCGCGTTCGGCTGGTCGCTCTGGGCGCTGTTCCTCGGCGACGCCGGCATGCCCGGCATGAAGCACCCGTTCAGCTTCGACATCACCCGGGGCGACGGCGCCGGCAACATCTACCTGGAGGCTGCCGCCGGGGTGACGGTGTTCATCCTGGCCGGGCGGTACTTCGAGGCCCGCTCCAAGCGCACCGCCGGGTCGGCGCTGCGCGCGCTGCTCGAACTCGGGGCCAAGGACGTGGCGGTGCTGCGCGGCGGCCAGGAGGTCCGGGTGCCAGTCGGTCAGCTTGCGGTCGGCGACCGGTTCGTGGTCCGGCCCGGTGAGAAGATCGCCACCGACGGCGTGGTCGAGGAGGGCACCTCGGCGGTCGACGCCAGCATGCTCACCGGCGAGTCGGTGCCGGTCGAGGTGGGGCCGGGCGACACGGTGACCGGCGCGACGGTGAACGCCGGCGGCCGGCTGGTCGTCCGGGCCACCCGGGTCGGCGGCGACACCCAGCTCGCCCAGATGGCGCGGCTGGTGGAGCAGGCGCAGACCGGCAAGGCGGCCGTGCAGCGGCTCGCCGACCGGATCTCCGGCGTCTTCGTGCCGATCGTGATCGCGCTGGCCGCCGGCACGCTCGGCTGGTGGCTCGGCACCGGCTCCGGGCCGACCGCCGCGTTCACCGCCGCGGTGGCCGTGCTGATCATCGCCTGCCCGTGCGCGCTCGGCCTGGCCACGCCGACCGCGCTGCTCGTCGGCACCGGCCGCGGGGCGCAGCTCGGGGTGCTCATCAAGGGGCCGGAGATGCTGGAGTCCACCCGCCGGGTCGACACCGTCGTGCTGGACAAGACCGGCACCGTCACCACCGGCCGGATGGCGCTGGCCGAGGTGCTGCCCGCCGACGGCGAGGACGCTGCCGAACTGCTCCGGGTGGCCGGCGCGCTGGAGGCCGCCTCCGAGCACCCGATCGCCCGGGCCGTCGCCGAGGCCGCGGCCGAGGCCGGTCCGCTGCCGCCGGTCGGCGAGTTCGCCAACGCCGAAGGGCTCGGCGTGACCGGCACCGTCGACGGCCGGACCGTGGTGGTCGGCCGAGCGCGGCTGCTGCGCGAGCGGGGTCTCGACGTACCCGAGGAGGTCGCGCGGGCCGCGACCGGCGCGGAGGCGGCGGGCCGGACGGCGATCCTGGCCGGCTGGGACGGGCGGGCCCGGGGCGTGCTCGCGGTGGCCGACGCGGTGAAGCCGACCAGCCGGACGGCCGTCGCCCGGCTGCGCGAGCTGGGGCTCACACCGGTGCTGCTCACCGGCGACAACGCCACTGTGGCGAAGGCGGTGGCCGCCGAGGTCGGCATCGACGAGGTGATCGCGGAGGTGCTGCCCGCCGAGAAGGTCGCGGTGATCGAGCGGCTCCAGGGCGAGGGCCGGGTGGTCGCGATGGTCGGCGACGGGGTCAACGACGCCGCCGCGCTGGCCCGGGCCGACCTCGGGCTGGCCATGGGCACCGGCACCGACGCGGCCATCGAGGCCGCCGACCTGACGCTGGTCCGGGGCGACCTGACCGCGGCCGTGGACGCGATCCGGCTCTCCCGGCGCACGCTGGCGATCATCAAGGGAAACCTGTTCTGGGCGTTCGCCTACAACGTCGCGGCGTTGCCGCTGGCGGCGGCCGGGCTGCTCAACCCGATGCTCGCCGGGGCGGCGATGGCGTTCTCGTCGGTCTTCGTGGTCGGCAACAGCCTGCGGCTGCGGCGCTTCCGCCCGATCGGGTGAGGGGATTGGGCGGGTGGCCGACGGGGTAACCAGTTGTCGACAGGCAATCGCATCAGTGGAGGTCATCATGGGTCTCGACGACAAGATCGACAACACTTCCCAGGACGCCGCGGGCAAGGTCAAGGAGGGCGTCGGCCGGGCCACGGACAACGAGCGCCTGGAGGCCGAGGGCCGCAACGACCAGACCGGCGCCAAGCTCAAGCAGGCCGCCGAGAAGGTCAAGGACGCCTTCAAGAGCTGACGTACGCGCAGTGCACGTCGCCGGGCCGGCCCTTCGGGCCGGCCCGGCGTGCCGTACCGGTCAGCGTCGAACCCGGTAGCGCACGTGCGTGACAGTGGGCGACGCCACCACCTTCTCCGGCTCCAGCACCACGTCCAGCGGCCCGTCGAACAGCGGCGTGCCGCCGCCCAGCACGATCGGCACCGTGTGCAGCCAGACCGAGTCGAGCAGCCCGTCGGTCAGGTAACGGCGTACCGTGGCGCCGCCACCGGCCACGCAGACCCGCCCGTCACCCGCCGCCGACCGGGCCCGCTCCAGCGCCGCCCCGGGGCCGTCGGTGACGAAGTGGAACTCCGTGCCGCCGCTCATGACCAGCGGTTCCCGCGGGTGGTGGGTCAGCACGAACACCGGAGTCCGGAACGGCGGGTCGTCGCCCCACCAGCCGGTCCACCCGAGGTCCCACTGACCCTCGCCGCCGCCGAACATGCGCCGGCCCATCACGTACGCGCCGACGCCCTCGGTCATCTCCTCGATCACCTCGGCGTCCGAATTGCGCTCCCCGCCCTCCTGGCCGTGCTGCGCGCGCCAGCTCTCGGTGGCGAACGCCCACTCGTGCAACCGCAGGCCACCACGGCCCAGCGGGTCCGCCTGGCTCTGGCCCGGCGCCGCCACGTAGCCGTCCAGCGACACCGACATCTGACTGGTCACCTCTCCCATGACGGGTGGACCCCCGGGCGCGCGTCAACTCATCGGTCAGGCCAGGCGGGCGGCGCCGGCCTGGAGGTAACGGCGCTCCGGCAGGCTGGTGGTGGCCCGTGCGGCGGCCAGGTACGCGGCCCGCGCGTCCGCCCGGTCCCCGGCCAGGTCGAGCAGATGCGCGCGGACGGCGGCGAGCCGGTGATGGCCGGCGGTCCGGCCGTCGGCGTCGAGCGGTTCCAGCAGCGCGAGCCCGGCGCGCGGGCCGTCCACCATGGCCACCGCGACCGCCTGGTTGAGCGTGACCATCGGATTCGGCGCGAGGTGGGCCAGCACCCGGTAGAGCGCGACGATCTGCGGCCAGTCGGTGGTCTCGGCGGAAGGGGCCTCCGCGTGCACCGCCGCGATGGCCGCCTGCACCTGGTACGGCCCCGGCGACGACCAGGTAAGCGCCTCGGTCACCAGCGCCACCCCCTCCGCGACGGCGTCCCGGTCCCACCGGCCGCGGTCCTGCTCGGCCAGCGGCACCAGCTCGCCGTCCGGCCCGGTACGCGCCGCCCGGTGCGCGTCGGTGAGCAGCATCAGCGCCAGCAGCCCGGCCACCTCGCCGTCGTCCGGGAGCAGCCGGCGCAGCTCGCGGGCCAGCCGGATCGCCTCGGCGGTCAGCTCCGCCCGGTGCAGCGCCTCGCCGCTCGACGCGGCATAGCCCTCGTTGAAGACCAGGTAGAGCACGCGCAACACCGCGCCGAGCCGCTCGTCCCGGTCGGCCGGCGAGGGCAGCGTGAAACGCGCGCCGGCCGCCTCGATCCGCTGCTTCGCGCGGCGGATCCGCTGGCTCATGGTCGCCTCCGGCACCAGATACGCGCGGGCGATCTCGGCGGTGCTCAACCCGCCCACCGCACGCAGTGTGAGCGCCACCTGCGCGCTGACCGGCAGCGCCGGATGGCAGCAGAGGAACAGCAGCTTCAGCGTGTCGTCCCCGCTGGGCGGCTCCTCGTCGGCGGGCGGCGCGACAGTCGCGTACGCCGGCTGCCGGACCGCCACCGCGACCTCGCGTGCCCGGCGGGCGTGCTCGCCGCGCCACTCGTCGGTGAGCCGGCGGGTGGCGACGGTGACCAGCCACGCTCGGGGATGGTCCGGCAGGCCCTGCTCCGGCCACTGGACGGCGGCGGCCAGCAGCGCCTCCTGGACCGCGTCCTCGCAGGCGTAGAACTGGCCGTGCCGGCGCACGAGCACGCCGAGGACCTGCGGCGCGAGCGCACGCAGCAGGTCCTCGACCGCCCGGGAGGTCACATCTCCGTCCCGGCCTGCTCCATCACCGCGCGCACCTCCAGCACGCCGAAACCGTGCCGCACGTCCGGCCAGCGCGCGGCGATCTCGGCGGCCCGCTCCGGGGTCTCGCAGTCGACAGTCAGGTAGCCGGCGAACTGTTCCTTGCTCTCCACGAACGGCCCGTCGGTGATCTCGGTGCCGCCGGAGGCCGCCGGTCGTACCGTCCGGGCCTGCGACGGGTGGGCCAGCGCATCGCCGCCGACCAGCTCACCGGATTCGGTCAGCTCCTTCATGATCTCGTCGACCTCGCCGAAGATCGCGTTGCGCTCCGCCTCGGACAGCTCCTCCACGAAGCCGGGCCGGTTCCAGATCAGCAGCATGTACTTCACGGTGTACTCCTCGGGTGCGGGCCACCGGCGGTGGCGCCTCGCAGACGGGTCGGAGCCGGTCCGCCCGATCCGACATCATCACCCGGGAAGGTCAGCGACTCCCGCGTACCGGACGGCGCGCCGGGCGTCCCGGGTCGAGCGAGGCGCGGTCGGCCGCGCTGGTGCCGGAGACCCAGCCCTGCTCGTCGCGCACCTGGAGCCGGTGCCGGGTGGTGCCGGGAAAGAGCTGGTCGACGCGTTCCCGGACGGCGTCCGAGCGGGCCGCGAGCACCGGCAGCAGCCGGTCGTCGTCGCTCTCCTCGGCCGCGACCGCGCTGGCCTCCCGCAGCCGGTCGCCGATCCGCAGCGCGAACGCGTTGAGGAAAGACTCGTCGTAGCCCTTGGTGCGCCGCCCGCCGGCCCTGCCGCGCTCACCTCGGCCGCGCAGCATCGCGGCGGTGGCCTGCACCAGCAGCGAGGTGTGCAGCAACTCGACCGCCGCCAGGTCGGCCGGGAAGCCGAGCACCGTGGCGAAACCCAGGTCGTCGGACCAGACCGACTCGCACCGGTTCGCCGCCGCCACCTCCTGGACCAGCAGCGCCTTCGCCGCCGCGTACGGGGCGTCGACGCCGATCCGGACCCCGCCCGGACCACCGGACCGCTCGGCGGCGGCGTCGAGCAGCGCCGCGTCGATGCTGTGCCGGGCCATCAGCTCCTGCGCCTTCGCGGTGAACGCCTCCGCCTCGGCCGGGTAGGCGGTCGACTCGGCCTTGGCGAGCAGCGCGCGTACCCGGTCGAGCATCCGGGAACCGCTCGGCGCCGCGGCGGCGCGTGGGACGGCGGCCGAGCCCGGCGGGGGTCGCAGCGCCGCGATCGGCGGCAGCCCCGCCACCAGGACGAGCGCGTCGACCGCGTCCCGCAGCGCGGTGATCCGGTCGCCGTCGGCGCGCCGGTCCAGCCAGCCCGCGTCGTCGTCCCAGCGGGCGCCGGCCTCGGTGAGCTGCGCGTCGAACCAGTCCGGCACCGGTGCAGGCAGGGTGCGCCGCTGGGCGGCCATGGCGTCGCGCAGCAGGCGGGCCCCGCGCGGGGTCAGCCGCCGGGTGGCGAGCCGGTCCAGGTCGGCGGGCTGCCAGCCGCGTGGCCAGAGCCGGCCCACGTCCCGGGTCAGCCGGGTCAGCAGCGCCGCGTCCACCGCCGCGCCGTCGGTCACGACCAGCCCGTCGAGGGCCCGCTCGGCGGCGCGTACGTCGGTGCCGCGCGCCGTCGAGACGGCGGCGTCGAGCAGTCGGTCGGCTGGTGACACGGGTGGCTCTCCCTGAACTCCGGCAGGCGGCCTCTCGCTCACCCCGCACCGACGGTACCCGGCCCGCCCGTTCAACCGTCCGGGCCTGCCGTCCGTACTCCTGCCCGAGCGGGTGGGGGCGACGGACGGAGATCGACGTGGGCGGGCGTGACCGAGGGCTGCACCGGCGACGGCGGAGGACGCGATCGGGGCGGTTTTTGGCGGTGGTAGTGGTCGCCGCCGCGCTCGCCGCCGGCGGGTACGCCGCCCGGCACCCGGACCTGCTGGACCGCGTCGACGTGCGGCGCACCGTGCAGGCGGCGGCGCCGAGCGCGCCGGCGCCGGACGCGCGTCCCTCGCCGACTGCGGTGCCGACGCCGGTCCCGGCCGCCGGGCGGGTAGCGCCCGGCATCGGCTACCCGGCCCGGGGCAGCGGCACCTTCCGCACCGCCGACACCGTCGGCGCCGTCGCCGGGCGCTCCGGCGAGCTGCTGCGCTACCGGGTCGCCGTCGAGGACGGCATCCGCAACGTCGACGTGGAACGCTTCGCCCGTGAGGTCGCGGCGACGCTTGCCGACCGGCGGGGCTGGACCGGCGACGGCCGGTGGCGGCTGCAACGGGTGGGCCGCGACGACCCGGCCGACTTCACAGTGCTGCTCACCACGCCGGTGACCCGGGGGCGGCTCTGCGGCGACCCGAGCGACACCTACACGTCCTGCCGCAACGGGGAGCGGGTGGTGATCAACGTGGCCCGCTGGGTCTACGGGGTGCCGCACGTCACCGACCTCGACGCCTACCGGCAGTACCTGCTCAACCACGAGGTCGGCCACCGGCTGGGCCGGGGACACGAACTCTGCCCCCGGGCCGGCGGCCCGGCACCGGTGATGGTGCAGCAGACGCTCGGGCTGCACGGGTGCACGCCGAACCCGTGGCCGATCGTGGGCGGCGAACCGCTCGCCGGGCCATCCGGCCAGTACGACGACCCGATCCCGGCCGGGGACCGCTGAGCCCTCGCCCGGCGGCGGGCCGTCAGCGGGAGAACGCGGCCCAGATGTTCTTGGTGGACTCGGTGCCGTACCAGCCGACGTCGAGCGAGACCGACTGGGCCAGGAACAGCCCGCGCCCGCCCGAGTCGGTCGGGCTGATGTCGGTCAGCTCCGGCACCGAGCTGACGTCGTGGTCGGCCACGTCGAGCAGGAACCGGTCGTCGGTGGCGAGCAGCGTGATGATGGTGGGCGGCCGGCCGTGCCGCAGCGCGTTGCTGGCCAGCTCGGTGGCGACCAGCACGACCAGGTGCGGCACCTCGTCCAGGTCCTCGCCCTGCACCAGGCCGTGCCGGTTCAGCGCGCCCCGCAGCGAGGCACGCAGGTCGCGCAGATCCTCGGGACTGTCCAGCACCCACTGCTCCAGCTCAGTGGCCTGTGGCGGCGGAGGCGAGGTGCGCAGCTGTCCCATGATCTGGCTTTACCCTGCGTAGCCGTTCGTTAAGCAGCTCACCGGCGCAGCAGCGCGAACACTCCCCACCCCAGGTACTCACGCTGGAAGCGGACGTACCGCAGCGGATCCTCGGTGAGCTCCCGCCGCAGCTCCGGGGCCAGTTCGTCGTCCGGATTGGCGTCCAGCCAGCGGCGCAGGTTCAGCCAGTGCGCCGCGGCGTACCGGTCCCAGCTGCCCTGGTCGGCGAGGACCATCTCGACCAGGTCCCAGCCGCACTCGCCGAAGAGCCGAACCAGACCGGGCAGGTCGTGGAACTCGTCCCGGGACCGGGCGTGCGAGCCGGTGACGGTCTCCTCGTCCGGCGGGTCCCGCCGCCAGTAGGGCTCGCCGACCAGCGCCATGCCGCCCGGCCGCAGCGCCCGGCCGAGCAGTTCCAGCGTGCCCGGCACCCCGTCGCCGATCCAGGTCGCGCCGACACAGGCCGCCACGTCGACCGGCCGCTCCGGTGAGTACGCCGCCGCGTCGCCGTGCACGAACCGTACGTGCTCGGCCACGTTCAGTTCGGTGGCGCGTTCCCGGGCGGCGGCGGTGAAGGCGCTGCTGATGTCGACGCCGGTGCCGGTGACTCCGTGGTCGCGGGCCCAGGTGCAGAGCAGCTCGCCCTTGCCGCTGCACAGGTCCAGCAGCTCGTCGCCTGGTCGCAGCCGGATCGCGCGGCCCAGCGTGGCCAGCTTGACCTCGTCGAACGGGTTGAGGATCCGCAGGTCGCCCTCGCGGATGGTGAAGCTGCGCGGCAGGTCCGGTGCTGTCATCCGGGGATCGTGCCGCCGCCCGGCCGGTGGCGGCAACCGATTTGCGTCTGTGCTGCTCCGGGTCTCCTGCGGTACGGTCACGACATGGTGGTCGAGGAACACTGGTGGAACGGCGTCAACAACCCTCGCGGACGGCGTGACGTCTACATCTGCACCGACGGAAGCCAGTGGCAGGTCCAGGCGCAGATCGGCGGGGCGTCCGGCCGGTCCAAGATCCAGCAGTGCCCGAGCCGTGGCTCGGCGAGCATCCTGGCGGGGGCGTGGCGCGCGAGTGGCTCCGGCTGGCGGGCGATGCCCCGCTGAGCGGGCGGTCAGTCGCGAGGGCCGTGCGCCGCGCGCTGCACAAGTGACTCGGCGACCTCGCGCAGCTTGCGGTTGGAGTCCTGCGACACCCGGGCCAGGATGGCGAACGCCTCGTCGGCCGAGCAGCGCCGCTGGCCCATGATGATGCCCTTGGCCTGTTCGATCACGGCTCGGCTCTGCATGGCCTCCTGCATCTGCTGTGCCAGCGTCGCGGTGCTCTCGTAGAGGTGGACGTTCGCCAGCGCGATGGCGGCGTATCCGGCCAGCGTCTGCGCCAGCTCGACCTGCTCGTCCAGGACGCGGGGCGCCGCGCCGTAGATGTTCAGCGCGCCGACCATCGCCTCCTGGATGGGCAGGCCGACCGACAGCGAGCTGGCCGCGCCCGCCTCGTGCGCCCGGGCCGCCCACTCCGGCCAGCGGCTCTCCGCCGACATGTCGGGCACCAGCATCGCGGTGCCGGTGGTGGCGGCGTCCAGGCACGGGCCGCGGCCGTGCGCGTACTGCCACTCGTCGAGCGTCAGCGCCAGCACGCCGGTGTACGCGGCGGTGTGCGCCTCCGTGCCCTGGACAAGGGTCACGGAGACCTCGGCGGTCCCGGGGAGGGTGTCCTTGGCGACCTGGGCGATGGTCGACAACACCACGTCGAGGTCGACTTCGTCGTACTTGATCCGAGCGAGTCTGATCAAGGCTGCGGCGAGGTCGGGATGGGCCTGCGGCATGAGCTGTGACGTCCTTGTGCGAAGCGACGCCGCCGGCCCGGGCGGGGCACGACGGCTGGTGGCGGGGGTGGGCCCGTGGTGACGGACCAGCGTCCCGATTCCGGCATGGATCGGGACCGGCGCCGCTTCTTGACGCTCGTTCGTGACGTCCCGGACGGGACGTCGACTACCCGGACAACTCTACGACCCGAAGCGGGTGGGTACGACGGGACGTGCCGACCCGCCGTCGACGGCCGGCAGCGCGGGGCGATCGACGACCTCGAACGCGCCGAGCGTGCCGGTGACGCCGAGGACGCGACGCACCACCGGGGAGGGCCGGTGCAGGATCAGCCGCCGGCCGTGCCCGGTGAGCAGCCGCTGGGCCAGCACCAGCGCGCTGGTGCCGTACGCGCCGAAGAAGCTGACCTCGGACAGGTCGATCACCACGAGCGGAGCGGCCATCGAGACGGTGGTCGCCACGAGTTCGGTGAGCAGGTGCGCGTTGCTGAGGTCCACCTCGCCGGTCACCGAGATCCGGGTCACGTCGGTGCCCGCGTCGCAGTTCAGCCACATGATCGGCTCGTCCGGCCAAGGCGCCCCGGACGGCGTGGGGACCTGATGGCAGCCGAAAACCGGCCGTTCGTCCGACATGTCACCTCCGACCTCATCGATTGAGGAAGCCCGCGGCGAGGCGCGCCGCGAGCCGGGAGGGCACATGTCTTGACCCGAGCCCGACGATACGCCGACCGGGTGGACATCGCAGCGTGGGACGCGTTCGGACCCCGCCGTGCCGGGTACCGTCAGGGGAACGACAGGCGCCGATGACCCCGCCAGGACAGGAACCAGGATGGAACCCGCCCGGATGGACCCCGCCGACGCCCTCGCGGAGCTGACCCGGATCCGGCTCGACGAGGTGGCGCTCGACGACGTCCTGGCGCGCGTCGCCGATCTGGCGAACCGGGCGGTGCCGGGCAGCGTGGAGGTGTCCGTCTCCCTGGTGCAGGCCGGCGCGAACCGGGCCATCGCCTACACCAGTGACCTGGCCCGCAGGCTCGACGAATGGCAGTACGAGCACGACGACGGCCCCTGCCTGGACGCCTCGGTCAGCGCGGTGAGCATCTCCCTGCCCGACCTGACCGACGAGCCGCGCTGGCCGGCCTGGGCCGCGCAGGCATGCGAGGCGGGCGTGCGGAGTTCACTGTCGATCGGACTGCCCATCCAGGAGGCGGTCACCGGCGCGCTCAACGTCTACGGGGGCACCACCCACGCCTTCGACAAGTCGTCGATCGAGCTCGCGGAGGAGTTCGCCGCGTACGCCGCGGTCGCGCTCGCCAACGCGCACCTCTACGAGAGCACCGCCCTGCTGGCCCGGCAGATGCAGGAGGCGATGCGCAGCCGGGCCGTCATCGAGCAGGCCAAGGGCATCATCATGGGGCAGCGGCGCTGCTCCGCCGACGAGGCGTTCACGCTGCTCGCCAAGCTCTCCCAGGACTCCAACCGCAAGCTGCGCGAGGTGGCCGAGGCGCTGGTCGCCCGCGCCGCCGGCCGCTGACCGCACCCGTCGATCGGGGCCGAGGCCCGTCCGGTGACCCGGATCACCGGCCCGGCGGGCGGCGTGAAAAGCGCGTCAAGAAACCGCGGCCGCGCGTGATGGTCGCGTCAAAGACCCTGTCGGTCCGGCGGATACGGCGCTGTGATTGCCCGGCGCGGCCGGGAGGCGGTCGCGAGGACATCTTCCGCTAGGAGAGATCAGCCGTGTCTGACGTGCTGTTCGTGATGCTGACGGTGGGGCTGTTCGCGGCTCTCGCCCTCGTGGTGAGGGGCGTGGAGAAGCTGTGAGCGCCGTCAACGCCGTCGGCCTGGTGCTGGCGATCGGGCTGGGCGTGTTCCTGGTCGTCGCACTGCTGTTCCCGGAGCGCTTCTGATGAGCATGACCACAGCCGCCGTGCTCTTCGTCCTGTCGCTGGTGGTGGCGCTCGTCGCCGTGCACCGGCCGTTCGGCGACTACATGCACCGCGTGGTCGCCGGAACCCGGTCGTCCCGAGCCGAGCGGGGGATCTACCGTCTGGTCGGGGTCAACCCGGCCGCCGAGCAGACCTGGGGCGTGTACGCCCGCTCGGTGCTGGCCTTCTCCGCCGTGTCCCTGCTGTTCCTGTACGCGTTCCAGCGCCTGCAGAACCACCTGTGGCTGTCGCTGGGCTTCGACCCGGTGGTGCCGCACGGCGCCTGGAACACCGCCGTGTCGTTCGTGACCAACACGAACTGGCAGTGGTACTCGGGTGAGTCGACGATGGGCCACCTGGTCCAGATGGCCGGCCTGGCGGTGCAGAACTTCGTCTCGGCCGCCGTGGGCATCGCCGTCGCGGTGGCGCTGGTCCGGGGTTTCGCCCGCAGCCGCACCGGCGAGCTGGGCAACTTCTGGGTCGACCTGACCCGGGTCACGCTGCGGATCCTGCTGCCGATCGCGGTGCTCGGCGCGCTCGCGCTGATGCTCGGCGGCGTGGTGCAGAACCTGTCCGGCGGCACCGACGTGACCACGCTGACCGGCGGCGCACAGACGATCACCGGCGGGCCGGTGGCCGGCCAGGAGGTCATCAAGGAGCTGGGCACCAACGGCGGCGGCTTCTACAACGCCAACAGCGCCCACCCGTTCGAGAACCCGACCGCGTGGACGAACTGGCTGGAGATCTTCCTGATCCTGGTGATCCCGTTCAGCCTGCCCCGGGTCTTCGGCCGGATGGTGGGGCAGAAGCGGCAGGGCTACGCGATCGCCGCCGTGATGGCGATCCTCGCGCTCGCCGGCATCACCCTCACCAACGTGTTCGAACTGGCCGGCCACGGCACGGTGCCGCAGGCGATCGGCGCGGCGCTGGAGGGCAAGGAGGTGCGCTTCGACGTGTCGAACTCGGCCACGTTCGCGGCGGCCACCACGCTCACCTCGACCGGCGCCGTCAACTCGTTCCACGACTCGTACACCGCGCTGGGCGGCATGATGACGCTGGGCAACATGATGCTCGGCGAGGTCGCGCCCGGCGGTGTCGGCGCCGGCCTCTACGGGCTCCTGATCCTCGCGGTGATCACGGTGTTCGTGGCCGGGCTGATGGTCGGGCGTACGCCGGAATACCTCGGCAAGAAGATCGGCTCGCGCGAGATCAAGTTCGCCTCGATGTACTTCCTGATCACCCCGGCGCTGGTGCTCACCGGCACCGCCGCCGCGTTCGCCACCGGCAACGCCTCGACAGCCCTCAACGTCGGGCCGCACGGACTGTCCGAAGTGCTCTACGCGTTCACCTCGGCCAGCAACAACAACGGCTCCGCGTTCGCCGGCATCACAGTGAACACGCCGTGGTGGAACATCGCGCTCGGGCTCTGCATGCTGCTCGGCCGGTTCCTGCCGATCATCTTCGTGCTCGCGCTGGCCGGCTCGCTCGCCCGCCAGCAACCCACACCCGCCTCCGAGGGCACCCTGCCGACCCACCGGCCGCTGTTCGTCGGCATGGTCGTCGGCGTCACAGTGGTCCTCGTCGCGCTCACCTTCCTTCCCGCGCTCGCGCTCGGCCCGCTGGCCGAAGGGCTGTGACCACCATGAGAGACAAGGACATGACAGCACCCGTGCAGACCGCCGACGCGCCGGTGGCCGGCACGCCGGGCCGCCGCGACGACCGGGTCGGCGGCGGGCTGCTCGACCCCGCGCAACTGCTCCGGTCGCTGCCGGATGCGCTGCGCAAGCTCGACCCGCGCACGCTGTGGCGCAACCCGGTGATGCTGATCGTGGAGATCGGCGCGCTGTTCACCACTGTGCTCGCGGTGACCGACCCGTCGGTGTTCGCGGTGGCGATCACCGTCTGGCTCTGGCTCACCGTGATCTTCGCGAATCTGGCCGAGGCGGTCGCCGAGGGGCGTGGCAAGGCGCAGGCCGACACGCTGCGCCGGGCCAAGCAGGACACCATCGCCACCCGCCTGGTCGGCTGGACGCCGGGCGCCGCGGCGAACGCGTACCGGGACGAGGCGGTGCCCGCGCCGCAACTGCGGCAGGGCGACATCGTCCTGGTCGAGGCCGGGCAGGTGATCCCCGGCGACGGCGACGTGGTCGAGGGCATCGCCAGCGTCGACGAGTCGGCGATCACCGGCGAGTCCGCGCCGGTGATCCGGGAGTCCGGCGGCGACCGCAGCGCGGTCACCGGCGGCACCCGGGTCCTCTCCGACCGGATCGTCGTACGGATCACCCAGAAGCCGGGCGAGAGCTTCATCGACCGCATGATCGCGCTGGTCGAGGGCGCCAACCGGCAGAGGACGCCGAACGAGATCGCGCTGAACATCCTGCTGGCCGCGCTGACGATCGTCTTCCTGCTCGCCGTCGTCACGCTCCAGCCCATGGCGATCTTCGCCAAGGGGTACCAGGCCGCCGCGCCCGACACCGCCGCGATCACCGACTCCGGCGTCACCGGCGTCGTCCTGGTCTCGCTGCTGGTCTGCCTCATCCCGACCACAATCGGCGCGCTGCTGTCCGCGATCGGCATCGCCGGCATGGACCGGCTCGTGCAGCGCAACGTGCTGGCGATGAGCGGCCGGGCGGTCGAGGCGGCCGGTGACGTCAACACGCTGCTGCTCGACAAGACCGGCACGATCACGCTCGGCAACCGGCAGGCCGCCGAGTTCCTGCCGGTGGCCGGCGTGGACGCGGCCACGCTCGCCGACGCGGCGCAACTGTCCAGCCTGGCCGACGAGACCCCCGAGGGCCGCTCGGTGGTGGTGCTGGCAAAGAACGAGTACGGGCTGCGCGAGCGCGAGCCCGGCCTGATCCCGCACGCCACGTTCGTGCCGTTCACCGCGCAGACCCGGATGAGCGGCGTCGACCTCGACGCCGACGGCGACGTCCGGCGCGTCCGCAAGGGCGCCGCCGCCGCGGTCATGAAGTGGGTACGCGACAACGGTGGCCACCCGACCGAGCAGGTCGGCGAACTGGTCGACGCGATCAGCGGCACCGGCGGCACGCCGCTCGTGGTGGCCGAGCACGTGGCCGGCGAACCGGCCCGGGCGCTCGGCGTCATCCACCTCAAGGACGTCGTCAAGGCCGGCATACGGGAGCGCTTCGACGAGATGCGCCGGATGGGCATCCGCACCGTGATGATCACCGGTGACAATCCGCGTACCGCGAAGGCCATCGCCGACGAGGCGGGCGTTGACGACTTCCTCGCCGAGGCGACGCCGGAGGACAAGCTCGCCCTGATCAAGAAGGAACAGGAGGGTGGCCGGCTGGTCGCGATGACCGGCGACGGCACCAACGACGCGCCCGCGCTGGCCCAGGCGGACGTCGGCGTGGCCATGAACACCGGCACGTCGGCCGCGAAGGAGGCCGGCAACATGGTCGACCTCGACTCCGACCCGACCAAGCTGATCGAGATCGTGGAGATCGGCAAGCAGTTGCTGATCACCCGGGGCGCGCTGACGACGTTCAGCATCGCCAACGACATCGCGAAGTACTTCGCGATCATCCCGGCCATGTTCGCCGGCATCTACCCGTCGCTGGACCGGCTCAACATCATGCGGCTGGCCAGCCCCGAGTCGGCGATCCTCTCCGCCGTCGTCTTCAACGCGATAGTCATCGTGGCGCTGATCCCGCTGGCCCTGCGCGGCGTGCGGTACCGCCCGGCCAGCGCGTCCGCGCTGCTGCGCCGCAACCTGTGGCTCTACGGCCTCGGCGGCATCGTGGTGCCGTTCGTCGGCATCAAGCTCATCGACCTGCTCGTCCAGTTCGTCCCGGGGATCTCGTGATGCGCCTTCCCAGTTGGCTCTCCCAGCACCTGGCCGCCCTGCGCGCGGTGCTCGTCTTCACCGTGCTGCTCGGTCTTCTCTACCCGCTCGCCCTGGTCGCCGTCGGCCGGCTCCCCGGCCTCGACGGCAGGGCCGAAGGCTCACTGCTCACCGTCGACGGCCGTACCGTCGGCAGCTCGCTCATCGGCCAGTCGTTCACCGACGCGGACGGCAACCCGGTCCCGCGCTACTTCCAGTCCCGCCCGTCCGCCGCCGGGGACGGCTACGACCCGACCGCCACCGCGGCCGGCAACCTCGGCCCGGAGAGCGTGGTGGACACGCTCACCGGCGACGAGGAGACCTCCGCGCAGAGCCTGCTCACCCAGGTCTGCGCCCGCAGCAAGGCGGTCGGCGAACTGGACGGCGTGGACGGGCGGCGCCCGTACTGCACGCCGGACGGGGTGGGCGCGGTGCTCGCCGTGTTCCGCGCCGACGGCCTCACCGGCCGGATCACCCGCGTGGTGAGCGTCAACCAGGCCGCGCCCGCGACGCCGTTCGTCACCACCTGGCAGGGCGTACCGGTGGAGGCGGCGCAGCCCGGCCACGACTACGTGGCCGAGGGCGGCATCGTCACCCCGGTCCGCGGGGACGCACCGGCCCGGCCCGCCGTGCCGGCCGACG
This sequence comes from Micromonospora sp. LA-10, assembly GCF_051853095.1. Lineage (NCBI taxonomy): Bacteria > Bacillati > Actinomycetota > Actinomycetes > Micromonosporales > Micromonosporaceae > Micromonospora > Micromonospora sp. LA-10. The sequence continues at coordinate 3,078,276 of NZ_CP195710.1, read as the reverse complement.
CGGTCACCGCCGGCGGCAGCGGCCTCGACCCGCACATCTCCCCGGCGTACGCGCAGATCCAGGTGGCCCGGGTGGCGCGGGAGCGCGGCGCGGACCCGGCGGCGGTACGGCGGCTGGTCGCCGAGCACACCACCGGCCGGGCGCTGGGCTTCATGGGCGAGCCCGCTGTGAACGTGCTGGAACTCAACCTCGCGCTGGACGAGGCGTTCCCGGCGCGCTGACGGAAGTTGTTAAGAAGGGCCCCCTTCACCTCGCGAGGCGTTAACAGGGGGCCCTTCCTTGCACTCAGGGAGGATGGAGGCTGTGGGCAGGGGTGAACTGCGGATCTATCTCGGGGCCGCCCCGGGCGTCGGCAAGACGTGCGCGATGCTCGAGGAGGCCCAGCGCCGGGCCGAGCGCGGCACCGACGTGGTGGTCGGCCTGGTCGAGACGCACGGCCGCCGGCACACCGCCGAGATGATCGGCGACCTGGAGGTGGTGCCGCGCCGGTCGATGACGTACCGGGGTGTCGAGTTCACCGAGATGGACCTGGACGCGGTGCTGGCCCGGCGGCCCGAGGTGGTCGTGGTGGACGAGCTGGCCCACACGAACGTGCCCGGCTCTCGCCACGAGAAGCGCTGGCAGGACGTGCAGGAACTGCTCGACGCCGGGATCAGCGTGCTCTCCACCGTGAACGTGCAGCACCTGGAGTCACTGAACGACGTGGTCGCGCAGATCACCGGCACCACCCAGCGGGAGACCGTGCCGGACCAGGTGGTCCGGGCCGCCGGGCAGGTCGAGCTGGTGGACATGACGCCGGAGGCGCTGCGCCGGCGGATGGCGCACGGCAACATCTACCGGCCCGACAAGATCGACGCCGCGCTGGGCAACTACTTCCGGGTCGGCAACCTCACCGCGCTGCGCGAACTGGCGCTGCTCTGGCTGGCCGACAAGGTCGACGAGCAGCTCGACGCGTACCGCGCCCAGCAGGGCATCTCCGACACCTGGGAGGCGCGGGAACGGGTGGTCGTCGCGCTGACCGGCGGCCCGGAGGGCGAGACGCTGATCCGCCGCGCCGCCCGGATCGCCGCCCGCAGCAAGGGCGCCGACCTGCTCGCCGTGCACGTCGCGCGCAGCGACGGCCTGGCCGGCGCCGACCCGGCCCAGCTGGCCCGGCAGCGAGTGCTGGTGGAGAGCCTCGGCGGCACGTACCACCAGGTGCTCGGCACCGACATCCCGGCGTCGCTGCTGGACTTCGCCCGGGGCGTCAACGCCACCCAGCTCGTGCTCGGCGCGAGCCGCCGGGGCCGGTTCGCGCAGGTGTTCGCCCGGGGCGTCGGGGTGACCACCACAGCGCTTTCCGGCCCGATCGACGTGCACCTGGTCACCCATCCCGAGGCGGGGCGCGGACGCCGGGCGGGGGCGGTGCCCGCCGCGCTGTCCCGGCGGCGACGGCTCGTCGGGTACGCGCTCGCCGCGCTCGGCATGCCGCTGCTCACGCTGCTGCTGCGGACGCTGCCCGACCTCACGCTGACAAACGACATCCTGCTGTTCCTCGCCGGTGTGGTGGGCGTGGCGCTGGTCGGCGGGCTCTGGCCCGCGCTGGTCGCCGCGCTCGGCGGCTCGCTGCTGCTCAACTGGTTCTTCACCCCGCCGTACCGGACGCTGACCATCGCCGAGGCGGACAACCTGCTCGCCCTCGGCGTGTTCGTCGGCGTCGCCATCGCGGTGAGCTGGGTGGTCGACGTGGCGGCCCGGCGTACCCGGGAGGCAGCGCGGGCCTCCGCCGACGCGCAGACGCTGGCCACGGTCGCGGGCAGCGTGCTGCGCGGCGAGCGGCCGTTGCCCGCCCTGCTGGACCGGCTGCGGGAGACGTTCGGGCTGCGCGCGGTGAGCGTGCTGGAGCTGACCGACGAGGGCGGGGGACGCCCGGCGCGTGCCCGGGAGGCGGACGCCTGGCGGGTCGTGGCGAGCGTCGGCGAGCGCCCGCCGGGCAGCCCGGACGCGGGCGAGACGGTGGTGCCTGTGGACGACCGGCTCAGCGTGGTGCTCGCTGGCCGGCGCCTGGAGGCGGCCGACCGCCGGGTGGTCGAGGCGTTCGCCGCGCAGGCCGCCGTCGCGCTGCGCCAGGAGCGGCTGGCCGAGGAGGCCGCCACCGCCCGCCCGCTGGCAGCCGCCGACCGGATGCGGACCGCGCTGCTCGCGGCGGTCAGCCACGACCTGCGTACGCCGCTGGCGTCGGCCAAGGCCGCGGTGAGCAGCCTGCGCAGCCACGACGTCGAGTTCGACAGGGACGACCGGGAGGAGTTGCTGGCCACCGCCGACGAGTCGCTGGACCGGCTGGGCCGGCTGGTGGCGAACCTGCTCGACATGAGCCGCCTGCAGGCCGGCGCGCTCGGCGTCACCACCACCGCGATCGGGCTGGAGGACGCCGTACCCCGGGCCCTTGACGAACTGGGCGCGGCGGCGGCCGAGGTCGCCACGGACATCCCGGCCGACCTGCCGGCGGCGCTGGCCGACCCGGGTCTGCTGGAGCGCGTGCTGGTCAACGTGGTGTCGAACGCGCTGCGGCACAGCCCGCCCGGCAGCCCGCCGACGATCACCGGCAGCGCGCACGCCGGGCAGGTCGAGCTGCGGGTGATCGACACCGGCCCGGGCATCCCGGCGGACCAGTGGGAGCACGTCTTCCTGCCGTTCCAGCGCCTCGGCGACCGGGACAACCAGACCGGCGTGGGCCTCGGGCTGGCGCTGTCCCGGGGTCTCGCCGAGGCGATGGGTGGCAGCATCACCCCGGAGACCACGCCCGGCGGCGGACTCACCATGGTGTTGCGGCTGCCGGCCGCCCCGCACCCGGAAGGGCCGCAGGAATGACCCGCATCCTGGTCGTCGACGACGAGCCGCAGATCCTGCGCGCCCTGCGGATCAACCTGCGGGCCCGGGGCTACGACGTCGAGGTGGCCGACAGCGGCGCCGCCGCGCTCAAGGCCGCCGCCGGGCACCCGCCCGACCTGGTGGTGCTCGACCTCGGCCTGCCCGACCTGGACGGCACCGAGGTCATCCGGGGCCTGCGCGGCTGGACCGGCGTGCCGATCATCGTGCTCTCCGGCCGGGCCGGCAGCGAGGACAAGGTGGCCGCGCTCGACGCGGGCGCCGACGACTACGTCACCAAGCCGTTCGGGGTCGACGAGCTGCTCGCCCGCATCCGCGCGGTGACCCGGCGGCTCGCCCCCGCCACGCCCTCCGTGCCCGCGCTGCGGATCGGCCGCAACACCGTCGACCTGGCCGACCGGACCGTCACCCGGGACGACGGCGTCGAGGTCAAGCTCACCCCCACCCAGTGGGCGATGCTGGAGAAGCTGCTGCGCCACCCGGGCAAGCTGGTCAGCCAGCGCCAGCTGCTGCACGACGTGTGGGGGCCGGAGTACCACCAGGAGACGAACTACCTGCGGCAGTACATGGCCCAGTTGCGGCGCAAGCTGGAGGACGACCCGGCCCGCCCCCGGCACCTGATCACCGAGCCCGGGATGGGCTACCGCTACCGCCCCTGACGTTTGCGACCGCGTCCGCGGGGGACTCGGCGAGCCGGTCGGGCGGCGGGGGAGGGGCATGGCGGGCAACCGGTCCTCGGAGGGGTTCGGCCGGCAACTGGACGAACACGCCATCGACGCCGGCGCGGCGGAGCCGGAGCGCCCCGACGGGCTTGTCGACAGCGGCGTCTACGTCGACGGGGCACGCCGGGCGTCGCCGGTCAGCCTCGCCGACACGTACCGCTGCCTGCAGCAGCTCGACGACGCGATGGCCTGGATCGGGCTGCTCCGGCCGGGCCGCGAGCAGATCGCCTCGCTCGCCGCCGAGTTCCAGCTCCCCGACCTGGCCGTCGAGGACGCCATCAACGCCCATCAGCGCCCCAAGCTGGAACGGTACGGCGACACGCTGTTCGTGGTGCTGCGCGCCGCCCGCTACCTGGACGAGCGGGACGCCGTCGAGTTCGCCGAGCTGCACCTGTTCCTCGGGCCCGGATTCGTGATCACCGTGCGGCACGGCGGCACGCCCGACCTGGCCGAGGTACGGCGGCGGCTGGAGGCCGAGCCGAACGTGCTCGCGTTCGGCCCGGAAGCGGTGCTCTACGCCGTGCTCGACCGGGTCGTGGACGGCTACGCGCCGGTGGTGGCCGGGCTGGAGAACGACATCGACGAGATCGAGACCGAGGTGTTCGGCGGCGACCCGAACGCCAGCCGCCGCATCTACGAGCTGAGCCGCGAGGTGATCCAGTTCCAGCGGGCCGCCCGTCCGCTGCTGAAGGTCGTGGACGAGCTGACCCACGGCTTCGACAGGTACGGCACGGACGAGGAGCTGCGCCGCCGGCTACGCGACGTGGCCGACCACCTGACCCAGGTGGTGGAGCGGGTGGACGGGTTCCGGCACCTGCTCCAGAACATCCTCACCGTCAACGCCACACTGGTCTCGCAGGCGCAGAACGAGGAGATGCGCAGCCTGACCGCCGCCAGTTTCGAGCAGAACGAGGAGATCAAGCGGGTCTCCGCCTGGGCGGCCATCCTGTTCGCGCCGACCCTGATCGGCACCGTCTACGGGATGAACTTCGGCCACATGCCGGAGCTGGCCTGGCGGTACGGCTACCTGTTCGCGCTCGCCCTGATGCTCGCCGTCTGCGGCGCGCTCTATCTGCTGTTCAAGCGCCGCGGCTGGCTGTGAGCGGACCGCCGCGCCTCGGCCGTGACCGCGCGCCGGTGGTGATCCACTAAAGTGTCCGGGTGACTACCCCCTGTCGTCCGTGCGTTGCCCGGACCGCGTGTCGTGGAGGCAGGCGCTGATCGGGGACACGGTGCCGGCACCGCGTGGCGGGCGCCGGACGAGCACGGGGAAGCGGGGGCTGGCGGGCCACTGTGCCCGGATCGTCGCGTCCCGGCCGTTCGAGGTCGCCATCGTGGTGCTCATCATGGCCAACGGCGTGGTGCTGGGCATCGAGACGTACCCGAACCTGGGCGCCGCCGGGCCGGTGCTGCGGTGGACCGAGCTGATGTTCCGGGCCGCCTTCGTCGTGGAGATCACCATTCGGATCCTCGCGTACGGCCGCCGCCCGCAGGACTTCTTCCGGCACGGCTGGAACGTCTTCGACCTGCTGGTCACCGCGGCCATCTTCATCCCCGGGCTGCACGGCGACTCGGCGGTGCTGCGGTTCATCCGCGTCGCCCGGGTGCTGCGCCTGGTCCGCTTCTCGCCCGGCCTGCGGACCATCGTCGCGGCGCTGTGGCGCAGCCTGCCCGGCGTCGCCGGCTTCCTCGCGCTCGCCGCCGTCACGCTCTACGTGTACGGCATGGCCGGCTGGCTGATCTTCGGTGACCGCTACCCCGAGCAGTACGGCGACATCGGCCGTTCCCTCGTCACGCTGTTCGTGCTGCTGTCCCTGGAGACGCTGCCGGACCTGCTGGAACAGGGCCTGGAGGTGTCACCGTGGACGCTGCTGTACTACGTCAGCTTCGTGATGATCGCTGTCAACCTGCTGCTGAACATCCTCATCGCGGTCATCGTCAACTCGATGGAGGAGGCGCGCCGCCTGGAGATGACCGAAGGGCTGGCGCCGGACTACGACGAAGACGGCGACGGGATACCGGACGAGGTGGACCGGATCGCGATCAGCCAGCGCCTGGACGACCTGCGCATGGTCGTCGCCGAGCTGGAGCGGGAACTGCGCATCGAGCGGGAGGAGCCGCCCGGCGCGCCGCGCCGCCGTCAGCACTCCGAGCACTGACCGGCAGGTCATGACAGTTCCGTGACGAAAGCGGCCGGTACGTTTGGCCGGACGGTTGATCTGGGCAACCACCGAGGCGCCAACACATCCGAGGGAAGGGACGCCTCTCGTGGAGATCACGGGCTTCTTCACCGCGCTCATCATCGGCCTCGTCATCGGCGCGCTCGGGCGCCTGGTGGTGCCGGGCAAGCAGAACATCCCGATCTGGCTGACCCTGCTCATCGGTGTGGTCGCCGCGTTCATCGGCACCCTGGTGGCCGGTGCGTTCGGCGTCGACGACACCCCCGGCATCGACTGGATCGAGCTGTTGCTGCAGGTGGGCTTCGCGGCCATCGGCGTCGCTGTCTTCGCCGGGCTGTACGGTCGCCGCCGCATCTAGGACCGAAGGAAGGGCCCCTTCTTATCGCATTCTGCATAAGGAGGGGCCCTTCCTAACGCCTGGGCTACTCCCGCCAGCCGGTCAGCTCGACGCCCTTGGCCAGCTCCACCCGGAAGCCCAGCGCGATCTCCCCGCTCTCGCCCGGCGCCAGCGACAGCCGCCAGGTCAGCTCGCCAAGCTCCGTACGCTCGGCCGGCGGCGGCGTCAGCGCCGTCTCGCGTACCGCCACCGCCTCGTCCCGGGACACCGGCAGCTGGTCCCGCACCTCCACAGTGGCCGGCCGGGGCGTGTGGTTCGCCACAGTGATCCGGTACTCCACCTCCCGCCGCCGCGTCGACCCGAGCGTCGCCTTGCTCTCGGTCCGCCGGTGCAGCTTCCGCTCCACCCGTACCCGGTCGTCCACACCGAGCGCCAGCTCGGTCTCCTCGCCCGGCGCCCACGTCGGCAGCCGCGTCGCCGCCACGAAGTCCGCGCCGTGGAACACCGACGCCGGGCCGGGCAGCAGCGTGTGGTCGGATGTGTTGCGGACGGTGGCCCGCAGGTGCGCCTCGGCGGCGCGTACCGGCACGCTCACGTGGTCCAGACGGGCCGGCAGCTCCAGCGCCGCGACCGTCACCCGGTGCGCGCTGCCGTCGGCCGGCACCGCCACCGGCCGGGCGGGCCGGTAGGTCGCCGCCGTGACGCCCTGCTCGACCTCGGCGACGCTTTCCCGCATCGCCGGCCGGGACGCCGCCGCCCGTGCCGCGCCGGCCCTGCCCGCCGGCGCCGCGCCGGGCGCCGGGGGCGGCACCATGCCGTCGAACGACGCGGCCGACACACCCACCGGCGGCTGCGGGCGGAGCCGGTCGAGATACCAGGGCGACAATTCGGGTACGCCGCTCGCCGCGGCCGGGCGGGCGGTGGAGAGCAGAAGCTCGCACTCCGGCCAGTCCTCCCCGGTGCTCTGGCTGACCAGCCCGAACCAGGTGACCGTCACGGTGTCCTCGACCAGCCGCAGGTCGTAGGAAGGCGTCCAGCGGGCACCGTCGACCAGGTAGCTCAGCTCCAGCTCCACCTCGGAGTCGTCGGCGTCCACGGAGACGGACACCTCGGCGGCCAGCCGGTCCGGCGCCCGCTTACCGCGCGCCGCCTCCAGCTCCCGGTCGACGGCGGCCAGCTCCTCCGCCAGATCGGTGCGCCGCCGGGCCAGCCCGCGCCGCCGGGACCGGGACTCGGCGAGCTGACCGGACACCGAGTCGGTGAAGGCCGCGACGTCGGCCGGGGACGCGTCGCCACCGGCCAGCGCGCGGGCGTACGTGCCACCGGCGCGCTCGGCCAGCCGGGTGAGGAACTCGCCGCGCTGGGCCTCGATCGCGTCCGTGTCCTCGACCTCGGCCACCTCGTCGGCGAGCTCCCGCCGCCGCTGCTCCAGCTCGACCACCTGCGCGTCGGTGCTGCGGGCCTGCCGGTGGGCGGTCACGTCGACACCGAGCACGGTGGCCGGGCCGTGACCGCCCACCCGGATCGAGTCCCGCCGCAGGCCCAGCGGGAGCGGCGCGACGCGTACCCGATGTTCGCCCGCGGCGAGCCGGAGGCCACCCCGGCGGGTGACCCGCGCGCGGTCCGGGTAGACGGTCACGCCGACGACTGGCGCATCGATCTCCACAGTGTTCACGGGCGCGAGGGTAGTTCAGGCGCGCCCACCACGGGCTACCGAAGGTGCAGCCGCTGGTCGACGGCGAGCGTCGCCAGTTCGCGCTCGGTGAACGGCAGCGGGGACGCGGCCGCCTGCCTGTCGTACGCGCCCTGCGCGACGAACACCACCACGCCGTCGGAGTGCCGGTAGGCGGCCCACTGGTCGAACCGGTCGTCCGAGCCGGGTCGGACCACCACACCCACCGTCGCGTCGCCGACGGTCGTCGGCCGGCACTCGCCCCCCATGCGCCAGAACTCGCGCGCCAGGGCGCACGGTTCGGACGGCAGCGGGTTGCCCGCCGTGTGCACCTCGGTGAGCAGGCGCCCCTTCCACGTCCCCTTCGCCACGTCGACCGAGGCCATGTAGCTCCACACTTCGGCGCCGCCCGTCCGTCCGGTGAAGTTCGCCTCGTGCGTGCCCAGCGTCTCCTTCCCGGTCTCGTCGGAGACGGTCTTCTCGGCGGTGTAGCCGGCGGGCACCACCGTGACGAGCCGGTCGAGCAGCAGGGCGGCCTGGTCGTACCGGGTGCCCGCCCGCGCGGTGCGGTCCTCCTGCGGCAGGCCGTCGGGCCCGGTCGGCATCGGCTCCGCGCTCGTGTCCGCCGACGGCGGCGGGGCGGCCTGCGGCAGCGCGGCCGGCGGGCGTCTGTCGCCGCCGTCCGGGGTGGCGAGGGCCACGACACCCGCGACGGCGAGTACCGCCGTCGCCGATCCGGCACACGCCCGGATGACCCGGCGCCGGTTGCGCGCCCGGCGGGCGGAGCGCAGCATGCCGTCCGTGCTCGGTCGCGGTGGCGCGGCGACGCCGAGCATCTCGTCGCGAAGCGCCTCGCGCAGCTGGTCTCCGTTCATCGTTGCCCCTTCTCGCTCGATGAGTGCATGGGTGACAGGAGGCCGCGCAACGTGTCCAGGCCGCGTGCGGACTGGCTCTTCACCGTTCCCGGCGAGCAGTTCAGCAGCGCCGCCACCTCGTCGATCGACAGGTCCTCCCAGTAGCGGAGGACCAGGACGGCCCGCTGCCGGGGCGGTACGGCGGCGAGCGCCTGGAGCACCACGAGCCGGTCCTCGGACGGACTCGCCGGCGCGGGCGGGTCGGCGTCGGGCGTGCCCACCCGTTCCCGCCGCCACCAGCCGCGCCGCCGTTCGTCGAGGAAGGACCGGACGATGATCTGGCGCAGGTAGGAGTCGAGCGCGTCGTGCCGGGCGACCCGGTTCCAGACCAGGTACAGCTTGGTGCACCCGGTCTGGACCAGGTCCTCCGCGCGGTGCCAGTCACCGCAGAGCAGATACGCGGTGGCGCGCATGGCGTGGTGCCTCGCCGAGAAGTACTCCGCGAACGCCGTGTCGCGATCACTCATCCGGACCTCCGATCAGATTCGGGATAGTCACGCCAGGTGCGGCTCCCGGGGTTGCTCGAAGTCCGGAGGAATCTGCGTCGCCGACGGTCAGCCGCGGAAGCTGCGCGCGAGCAACCGGAGCCCTTCGGGCACGTCGGCAGTGCCGACGGCGCCGTAGCCGAGCACCAGACCGGCCGAGCCGGGCGGGCCCACCCGGTAACCGGCGATCTCGCGTACCGTGACGCCGGCTTCCGCCGCCCGGGCGACGACTTCCGGCAGGTCGACGCCGGTCTCCGGGCGCAGCCGCGCGCACAGGTGCAGGCCCGCCGTTGACGGCACCGGTTCGAGCCAGGCGGCGAGGTCGGAGCGCAGCGCGGCGTCGATCAGGTCGCGTCGCTCGGCGTAGACCCGGGTCGCCTTGCGGATGTGCCGGGGCAGTTCGCCGGAGTCGATGAACCGGGCCAGCGCGGCCTGAGTGGTGTGGTCGCCATGCCAGTCGGTGAGCTGCCGGACGGCCAGCAGCGCCGGGCGCAGCGACGCCGGCGCGACCAGGAAGCCGAGGCGCAGCATGGGCAGCAGGGTCTTGGAGAACGTGCCGACGTAGACCACCTTCCCGGCCCGGTCCAGCGTCTGCAGTGGGTCCAGCGGACGTGCCGAGAAACGGAATTCGGTGTCGTAGTCGTCCTCGACGATCACCGCGTCCCGGGCCGCCGCCCAGGTCAGCAGCGCCGCCCGGCGGGCCGGGGACATCCGGACGCCCAGCGGGAACTGGTGGGACGGCGTGACGTAGACCAGCCGCGCGTCGCCGGGCAGCGCACTTACGTCGAGGCCCTGGTCGTCGACGGGCACCGGCACGACCCGCGCGCCGTGGCCGGCGAACAGCCGCCGGGCAGGGGGATAGCCGGGATCCTCCACCGCCACCCGGTCGCCCGGTTCGAGCACGACCCGGGCGATCAGGTCCAGCGCCTGCTGCGCGCCGTGGGTGACGACGACGTCCTCGGGCCCGGCCCGTACCGCGCGGGCGAGCCCCACGTACCGGGCGACGGCGGTACGCAGGCCCTCGTGCCCGGCGGGGTCGGCGTAGCCGCCCCGGATCGTCGCGGTACGCAGTTCCCCGGCGACCAGCCGCCGCCAGGTGGCCAGCGGGAACAGCCCGGTATCAGGGGTGCCGGCCCGGAAGTCGTGGCCCGGCCGGGGCGCCGCGGTGGGGGCCGGCGCGGCGGACTCCCATAACGCGCGGGGGCGTACGCCACCGGCCGGCGCCGGACGCGGCCGGGCGCGGGCGACCGGCTCGTCGGCGACGAACGTGCCCGCGCCGACCCGGGCGGTGAGCAGGCCCTCGGCGGTCAGCCGCTCGTAGGCGACGGCGACCGTGTTGCGGGAGACGTCGAGCCGCCGGGCCAGCTCGCGGGTCGGTGGAAGTCGTTCGCCGGGCCGCAGCCGGCCATCCAGGATCGCCTCCAGCAACTGCCTGTGGATCCGGGTGGCGCGGTCGGCGGGACCGGCCAGGCTGACGTGTACGTCCACCGCGACGACACTACATTGGCCCAATCGAATCGCTGGGAATCGGCGCTTCTGCGAGCCAATTCCCGGGTCTTGGATGGAGGAAGGAGAACGGCGAACGGGGGACGGGCAATGACCGATGTCGACACCGGCCGACCGGTCCGGGTGCTGAGCCTGGCGCAGCTCGCGAACTCGGTCGGTGACGGCGCGTTCTACGCCTGCTCGGCACTGTTCTTCATCCGGGTGGTCGGGTTGTCCCCGACGCAGGTCGGGATCGCCCTCACCGTGGGCTGGTCGACGGGCATCCTCGCCGGGGTGCCCGCCGGCCAGTTGGCCGACCGGTACGGCGCGCGGCGGATGACCGTCGTCTTCGCCGTCGCCACCGCCGCCGCGCTCAGCGGCTTCCTCGTGATCCGTTCCTTCCCGCTGTTCGTGCTGCTCGCCTGCGGCTACGCCGCCTGCCAGGCCGGGCTCACCGCCAGCCGGCAGGCGCTCCTGGTCGGGCTGATCGCGCCCGCGCGACGCACCGCGGTACGCGCCCGGTTGCAGTCGATCTCGAACGCCGGCCTGGCCGCCGGGGCCGGGCTGGGCGCGCTCGTGCTCTGGGCGGACACCCGCCCGGCCTACCTGTCCGCCTTCGCGCTCGACGCGGCGAGTTTCCTGGCCGCCGCGCTGCTGGTGCGCCGGCTGCCCGAGGTGGCGGCGCCGGTCCCGGCCGGACCCGAGCCGGGCCGGCTGACCGTGCTGCGCGACCGCCCGTACGCGCTGATCACGCTGTTGAACGCGGTGATGTGCCTGAACATGCCGCTGCTCAGCCTGGCGCTGCCACTGTGGATCGCGGAACGGACCGACGCTCCGGCGCCGATGGGCGCGATCGTGCTCACCGTGAACATGTTGTGCGTGGTGCTGTGGCAGGTCCGGGTCGCCCGCCGGGTGACCGATCCGGGCACGGCGGCGCGGGCCAGCGGGCACGCCGGCTGGGTGCTGCTTGTCGCCTGCGGCGCGTACGCCGTGTCCGGGATGGTCGGCGGCGCGTGGGTGGCCTCGGCGGTGCTGCTCGGCGCGGCCCTGGTGCAGGTGTTCGGCGAGATGGTGCAGGCGGCCAGCGGCTGGGAGGTCGGCTTCACCCTGGCCCGCCCTGACCGGCAGGGGCAGTACCAGGGCTTCTTCGGCATGGCGCCGCAGCTGGCCCGGATGCTCGGCCCGGCGCTGCTCACCTCGCTGCTGCTCGGCTGGGGCACCCCGGGCTGGCTGGTGCTCGGCGGGCTGTTCGTGGTCGCCGGCCTGGCCATGCGACCGGCGGTACGCCTCGCCGAGCACCGCCGGGCCGCCGCCGCGGTGCGGATCCCCGCTCCGGTGCGGCGGACCGGCACCGAGACGACGGCGTGACCGGCCCGGTCAGCGGGACGCGGCCTCCTGCCGGAGCGCCTGCTCGACCGCCTCCCGCACGCGGCCGTCCTCGCGACGCTTGCGGCGTGCCCGGTTGCGGCGGGCGAGTCGGGCCGCCACCACGGCGCCCGCCACCAGCACGACGACAAGCACCAGCAGGGTCCACGGGACGGCCCAGCCGTGCCCGGTGGCCGAGACCGGGTCGAGCGCCGTGGTCGAGTTCGACGCGTCGGTGAGCAGTGGCGTCAGCGTCACCGTCGCGGCCAGCCGCAGCGCCGGGGCGACGTCGTGGGCCGGCACCCGCATCGTCCAGCTCTCGCCCGGAAGCAGGTCCGGTGGGGCGGGGACGTCGCGCGCGTCGGCGCGCAGCAGGCCGAACGGGCCGGTGACCGCGACGGCCTGCCGCGCGGACAGGATGGCGTTGCCGGTGTTGTGGATCCGGTACGTGACGGTGGCGTCGCCGGCGCCGAGCGGGTCGGCCGTACCGGCGTAGGTGACGTGCAGGTCCTCGACCGCGAGAGCCGGCTTGAGGGCGCCGCTGATCCGCAGCCGGATCCGGATGCCGAGCCGCCGGTCCACGGTGATGCCCTCGGCCTGGTCGGCCCGGGTGAGTGAGGTGACCACGCCGCCCGCGTAGTCGCCGGGCGTGGCGTTGTCCGGAACGGTGACCGCGAACGGCACCTCGACAGTCTTCCCGGGCGGGACGACCACGTGCTCCTTGCCGGTGCGTACCCAGGCGCCGATGCCCACCGACTTCCGGTCGCGGGTGAGCAGGTCGAGCTGACCGGCGTCGGTGGTGAAGCCGTCGGCGGTGTAGACGGCCAGGTCGAGCGGCTCCCGGCCGCGGTTGGCGACGACCATGGCGTCCTCGACGCGGCCGCCGGGATTGACCGCGTAACTGAAGCTGGACCGGTCGGCGCCGAGGGCGTTCGAGGCCGTCCGGACCGTCCAGGTGACGGCGCCGTCCGCCGCCCGGGCGGGCGCGGCGCCCGTGGCGGCGAACGCCACGGCGGCGAGCAGGGCGAGAGCGACGGTACGGGCGACTGTGGCGACGCCGCTTCTCCGGCGCGTGACGAGCAGGTGCATCTCGGGGTCCTCGGCGATCGGGGTGGGATCGGGGCAGGCGGCGGGGCGGGCGCCCGGAGACGCCCGCCCCGCCGGAACGGGTCAGCTGCTGAGCGCGGTGATGGTGAGCGTCGCGCGGTAGCTGCCCTTGTCGGCGCTGTCCGGGATCTTCAGGTCCAGGTCGGCGCCGAGCTTGGCCGTACCCCGGGGGTGACCCTGGGCGGCCGAGCCGAGACCGCGCGAGACCGACAGGCCAGCGCCCTGGTCGTCGAAGCCGGACGCGACGGCGTCGCCGGCCTGGGCGCCGGCACCGGCGGTCAGGACCTTCGGCGTCCAGCCCAGGTACGCGCCGGAGAAGGACTTGTCGCCGTCGCGGAAGTCACCCACGCCGGCCGAGATCGACCACGGGGCGAGCGAGCGGCGGCTGTCCGACACGAGGATCGGGTTGATCCGGCCGACGGCGGCGAAGTAGCCGCCGGTGCGCTCCTGCGCGGTGCCGAGGTCGACCAGGCCGTTGTAGCCGTCGATCGTCCAGCCGAACTCACCCGGCGCCGGGTTGGGCACGTTCACCTGGATGTTCTGCCCGTCGCCCTGGTACGGGTGCACAGTCACCTTGTCGACGACCGATCCCACCGGCTGGTTCGGCGGGGTGTTGTAGCACCAGCTGCCCTTCTCCACGGAGGCGTTCGGGGCGGCGCAGGTGCCGCTGCGGATGTTCTCCACCACCAGCTTGTCGTCGCGCACCTGCACCTTGACGTAGCTGCGGACGTGCTCCTGGTTCTGCACCGAGTTGTACCAGTAGCTGTCCGGGTTCAGCGGGTCCGGACCGTTGCCGGCGCCGGTCGACGCGCTGCCGTCCGGCTTGGAGATGTCGTAGTACTTCGAGCCGGACGCCGAGTTGCCGGTCACGTAGATGACGCCGCCCGGGCCCGGGTAGACGTCCGCCGCACCGGGCTGCTCGCCCGCGTTGGCCTTCGCGCCGTTCTTGATCTCGTAGCTGCGCGAGTAGGCGTGGTCGTGACCCGCCATCACCATGTCGATGCCGAGGTTGGAGAACACGGCGGGGAAGTCGACCCGGCGCACCTTGGCGTCGGAGTCCTTGGCGTGGCTGGCCGGCGAGTACATCGCGTGGTGGAAGACGAGCACCTTCCACTTGGCCTTCGCGCCGTGCCGGTTCACCACGTCGGTGATGTACGCGACGTGCGCCGCGTCACCGCCGCCACCGGAGGACGTGTTGTAGCTGTTGCTGTTGATGTCGATGAACAGCACGTCCTTGTAGATGAACCAGTAGTCGCCGCCGGACGTGTTGGACGCCGGGTTGCCGTTGGCGTACAACGCGCCCGAGCGGTCGCTGTTCGGCGTGAAGTGGTGCTGCTCGTACGCCTTCGAGCCGACGTCGTGGTTGCCGATCGTCGCGGCGAACGGCACCTGACGCAGCTGGTCGGGAGCGAGGAAGGCGCTCCACTGTGTCTCGTTGCCGGCGCTCTCGACGTGGTCGCCGCCGGACATCAGCAGCTCGGCGTCCGGGTTGGCCTCGGTGGCGACCTTCAGCGTCTCCTGCCAGCCGGCCTGGTCCTTCGACACGTCGCCGGACGAGCCGATCTGCGGGTCACCGAGGAACAGGAAGTCGTAGCCGCCCTCGAAGTCCTGCGTCTTGAACGAGTACGTCGGGGACCAGCCGCCGGGGGAGCCGACCCGGTAGGAGTACGCGGTGTGCTCCTTGAGCCCGCTGAGCGTCGCGTGGCGGTTGAACCCGCCACTGGTGGTGATGTTCGCGCCGCCGATCGCGTCGAAGGTGGCGGCGCCGGCCGGGAACTCGCCGTCGACGAGCGAGGCGGTCGGGGCGAGCTGGACGAGCTGGGCGGTGTCGGCCGAGGAGTACCAGTTCACGATGCGCTGGGACTCGTCGGCGCCGACACCGAGGATGACGCCGGTGAGAGCGGTGGGCTCAGCGGCGCCGGCGCCGCTGCCCAGTCCGCTGCCGACGGCCATGGCCAGGCCCAGGACCGCTGCCGTCGCCCCCGTCGCCACCCGTCGCCGCATGAGCCCGGAGGCCGACGCGGGGGTGCTCGATCTCATCAATTCCGATCCTTCTCTCCAGAGGTGCGGATAAGCGGACCCAAGCTGTCGCCGCCGGATGAATCGGCAGTGAATCCGTACCTGCGGGCCCGTGGCGCTTCCCGGAACGCTGCCGCGGATTCAGAAGCCGAGGATCCTTTGGACGAACCAGACCAGCCCCATAACGGTCACGGCGGCAGCAATCACGCCGGTGGCCCAGAGGCCGGCCCTCGGCCGGCGGCGGCGCAGCACGACCAGCAGCGGGAAGACGACGGCGATGACTGCCAGCTGGACGACCTCGATGCCGACGTTGAACACCAGCAGCGACCACAGCAACGTCCACGACCACGCCTCCTCGATCCCCAGCGCGCCCGCGAAACCCAGGCCGTGCACGAGACCGAAGCCGAACACCACGGCGAGGCGCAGCCGGCCGGAACGGTCCAGGCCGACGTGTCCGCCGCCGGTGGTCTCCAGGTCGGCGGCGTGCTCGCCGCGTCGCCGGATCCGCCACAGATGCCAGCCGGCGACCACGGCGATCGACAGCGCGATCACCGGCTCCACGACACGCGCCGGCACGTCGACCAGGCCGAGCGCGGCGAGCATGAACGTCACCGAGTGCGCCAGCGTGAAGCTGGTGGCGGCGAGCACGATCTCCCGCAGCCGCCGCGACCCGGCGATCAGCGCCAGCAGGAACAGCACGTGGTCGATCCCGGTCAGCAGGTGCTCCGCGCCCAGCCGGAAGAACTCCCAGAACCGTTCGTACCAGGTCTGGGCGGTGGAGAAGGCCGGGTGAGCGGCGTCGAGCGCGGCGCTGCCCGAGCGGCCGTCCAGGTCGTACGTGACGATCGTCTTGACGCCCTTGACGTAGCCCTCGCCGTCGGGGAACAACGCGCTGCGCACCTCGTGCCCGCCGCTCGCCTCGGGGCAGGCCCAGTCCAGCAGCAGCTCGGCGTAAGGCACGTCCTTCCGCTCCCCGACGGTGAAGTCGCCCACCTGGCTCGGCGCGCACGCCACGCCACCCGAGGCGACGGTGAGCCGTTCGGTGACGTACCCGGTCGCCGTGGCCCGGTGGGCGTTCAGCACCGCAGCCTGCGCGGCGCTGTCACCGGCCTCGAAGGCCGGGATGCCCGCCCGGAACAGCGGGTCGTCGTGGCGCTGGTCGGCGGCGGAGACGACGAAGAGGTCGTACTCGACCTCCACGCTCGTCCGAACGCGGTGCTCGTCGCCGCCGGTGACCCGTAGATGGACGGTGGACGTGAAACCGTGGGCGAGCGCCGGGCCGGCGGTCAGGACGGCGGCCATCGCCGCCAGGATCCCGACGACGACGAGGGCGGTCCGGCGGACACGCGGTGTTGACATGCTGCTCCTTCGCATTGGCGAGAGGCACGGTGCATGCCACGTCTGAACGCCGGCCGGACCGTCGGCGAACCGCTGACGAACAAAACGGCCGGAACCGCGATCAGCGCATTGACCTGCGCGGGAAGTGGGATAGGAAGGAGCGCGCCCATCCCCGCTCCCCTCGGAGGACGACCGTCTTGCGCCCCTTGCTCCGGGCCGTTGCCATCCTGGCCACGGCCGCCGCGCTGATCACCGGATGCGGTTCCGGCGACGACTGGTCGCGGCCGCACCCCAGACCCGCGCCGATCGGCACTCTCGGCCCGGGCTTCGTCGACCCGTCCGCCCCGCCCACCCCGGAGGGGACCCTCACCCCACGCCCCGGTTCCTGGGCCGGGGTACGCCCGCCCGAGGGTTACCGGGTGGTGCTCGTCACCGCCGGTGACGACCGGCCGACGAAGGCGCTCGTGACAGCTGTCCGGCAGTGGGCCCGGGAGGCGCGCGCCGACCTGCGGACCGTTGTCGCCCGGGACGGGCACGATCTCGTACCCGCCGTCGACCGGGCGCTGGCGATGGGGCCGGACCTCGTCGTCAGCGCGGGCAACGACCTGGTGGAACCGCTCGCCCTGGTCACCCCGAATCACCTGTCGCAGCAGTTCCTGGTGGTGGGCGCGGAACTGGCCGAGCCCACCCACAACGTGACGGCGGTGGACTGGTCCGGCGCGTCGTTCCGGGGCGAAGGGCTCGGCGCCTCCTCGACGTTCGACCCGGAGTCGTTCACCGCGCAGCGGTGCGCGGCCGCGGTCCGGGCGGGGGTCGCGGCGGTGCTCAACGAGCTGACCGGGATCGTGATCTGGCTCGATCGGCACTGAGGTGTCGTCCACCACTTTCGCGGCGGGGCCGACGAACCGACGTGAGCCCATGGGAGGCGATCAGGGCCGATTTCTGGCACGGTGTCGGGTAGCGACGGGCGCGCGGTTGAGGGGGCGTGGTGGAGTTTTCGGTGACGACCAGACAGGGCCGTGTCGGCCCGGTGATCGAGGTCGCCGGTGACCTGGACATGGCCAGCTCGCCACAGCTGCGTGACCGGCTGCTCGAGGTGGTGGAGACCGGTGCGCGTACGGTGGTCGTCGACCTGACCCAGGTCGGATTCGTGGACTCCAGCGGCCTGGGCGCACTCGTGCTCGTCTACAAGAATCTGCGGGAACGCGGGGGGTGGCTCGGTCTGGCGGTCGTCCGCCAGTCGATCCGCAACGTCTTCTCGATCACCTCGGTGGACCGCGTCATCCCGCTCTTTCACACGGTGCGGGACGCCGAGGACGGATCAGCGGCGGCGGTGCGCTGAGGGCTCCTCGTCCGGGCTGACGCGGGCGCTGTCGGCGCCGGCGGTGCTGTGCCGTGGCCCGTGATCGCCGTACCAGTCGACGACGAGCAGCGTGGCGTCGTCGGTCAGAGCCGGGCCGGCGATCTCCAGCACCGCGTCGGAGAGCGCCCGGACCGCTTCGCGGGGATGCAGGTGGGCGAGGCGGAGCAGCGCCCCGGGCAGGTCGAGGTCGGCGGCGTTGCGGTCCCGCATGCCGTCGGTGACGACCACCAGCCGGTCGCCGGGCAGCAGGGCCAGCTCTCCGCTGCGGTAGCTCTCGCCGGGGAACATCCCGAACGGAAAGTTGCCCGGCAGCTCCACGGGGGTGACCTGGCCGTCCCGGACCAGCATCGGCGGGACGTGACCGGCGTTCAGCAGTTCGCAGCGCCCCGTGGCCAGGTCGATGCGGCCCAGCACGGCGGTGACGTACGCGCCGCGTACGTTCGCGTGCTCCGCGACGGCCCGGTTGGCCTCCTCGGCCTGGGTGACGAGGCCGACGCCGCGCCGGCGGGTGTTGCGCAGGCTGCCCACGCCGAGGGTGGCGGTGAGCGCGCTCGCCACGCCGTGGCCCATCGCGTCGGTGACGCTGAGGTGCAGCAGATCCCGGGCCAGGCTGTAGTCGAAAGTGTCGCCGCCGACGCTCGCGGCGGGTTCCAGCCAGCCGGAGAGCGCGAAGGCGCCGGCCTCGCAGGTGAACGAGGCGGGCAGCAGGCGGCGCTGGATCTCGGCGGAGAGGCTGAACGGGGTGGTGCGCTGGCCCCACTCGAACAGGTCGGTGTGCCGGCGGTTGGCGATGACCACGAACGCCAGCGCGTGCGCGGTGCGGGCGACCCAGTTCACCACGTCGCCGTCCGGCTCGTCGGGCAGGTCGATCTCCAGCAGGCCGATCGCCTCACCGCGGTCGGTGACCGGCGCCAGCACGGTCCACGCGCCGTCGCCGGCGACGATCTCGGGGGCCTGCTGACGCAGGGCGCGTTCGTAGGGTCCGCCGTCGAACGGCATGACCTCGGCGTCCTCCTCGCCGTGGCGCCGGCCGCTGCCGCCGCCGTTCGGCTGGTGGGTCAGCCGGACCAGCGCACGGCCGCTGAGGTCGGCGATCAGCAGCGAGACGCCGCGCGCGTTCAGCGCCGTGGCGATGACGCCGGTGACTGCCTCGACCGCCTGCACCGGGGCGGCATCCTCGGCCGACTGCAACATCCCGGCCAGCACCGCCTGCTCGCTGTCCTTCACCCTCTGAGCATATTCAGCACGCCGGACGGCCGCCTCACGAGCGACGCCGGACGGTGGGTCGGCTCATCGATCGGCGCTTATTGCATATAGTTGGCAACTACTGAATAGTGGCGGTAGCGGGCGTTCGGGCACGCGATGATCGATCCTCGCCGGAGCGCCCGCCCGGCTGCCACCCGCAGACGAGTGTTCGAGGGGTTGCCGGTGGCGATCAGTCCCAAGCCCGTACGCGTGGCCGCGGTGCTCACCGCCGCGCTGCTCGCCGTCACGGCCTGCTCGTCGCCGACCGGGTCGACCGGCGGCCGGAACAACGCCGGGACTGTGGTCGTCGCCACCGCTGGCGAGCCGGACACGCTCAACCCGGTGCTCAACTACGGCGTCGACGGCGCTTCACTGATCTTCGACGGGCTGGTCGCCCGGGACGCCCGCAACGAGCTGGTACCCGCCCTGGCCCGGGAGCTGCCCACCGTCTCCGCGGATGGGAGGACGGTTACCGCGAAGCTGCGCGAGGGAGTGCTGTTCCACGACGGCAGTCCGCTGACCGCCCAGGACGTGGCGTTCACCTACCAGGCGGTGCTGGACCCGGCTGTCGACTCGACGCTGCGCTCCGATCTGGACATGCTCGTCTCGGTCACCGCGCCGGACCCGGCGACTGTGGTGTTCACGCTGAAGTACGCGTACGCGCCGTTCCTGCAATGGCTGGCGCTGGGGATCGTCCCGGCCAAGGCGTTCGCCGGGCAGGACGTCAACAAGGCCGCCTTCAACCGCAAGCCGGTCGGCACCGGCCCGTACCGGGTGACGTCCTGGACGCCGGGTGACCGGCTCGTGCTCGCGGCCAACGAGACGTACTGGGGTGGTAGGCCGGCGAACACGGGCGTGGTGGTGGCGTTCGTCGCCGACGACAACGTGCGGGCCCAGCGGATGCGGGCCGGCGAGTTCGACGCGGCGGAGCTGGCGCCGAAGCTCGCGTCCGGCTTCGACGGCCGCGACGGCTACCGGGTGCACAAGGTGCCGACCGCCGACTACCGCGGTGTCATGCTGCCGATGGGCAACCCGGTCACCGGCGACCTCGCGATCCGGCGGGCGCTGAACGTCGCGGTGGATCGGCAGGCCATGGTGACCGGTGTGCTCGGCGGGGCCGGGGAGCCCGCGTTCGGGCCGGTGCCGCCCACGTCCGAGTACGCCGAGCCGTCGGTCACCGGCAGGCCCGCCGCCGACGTCGCCGCCGCGACCGCCGCGCTGGACGCCGCCGGCTGGAAGCCCGGTCCGGACGGCATCCGGGTCAGGAACGGGCGTACGGCCGCGTTCACGATCATGTACCCGGCCACCGACAGCCTCCGCAAGGAACTGGCCCTGGCCGTCACAGCCGACGCGAAGAAGGTCGGCATCAAGGTCACGCCGGAGGGCCTGACCTGGGACGCGATCACCCCGAGGATGGGGAACGATGCGCTGGTCATGGGCTACGGCACGCCGTACGACCCGGACTTCGTCTCCTACAAGCTGTTCAGCTCGGCCTTCGCCGGGCAGGGCTTCTTCAACCCCGGCTCGTACCGGTCCACAGTCACCGACACCGCGTTGCGGCAGGGCCGGGACAACGCCGACCCGGCCGCCCGCAAGGCCGCGTACGCCACGTTCCAGAAGCAGCTCGCCGCCGACGTGCCGTGGGTGTTCCTCACCTACCTCCAGCACACCTACGTGCTGAAGGACACCGTGTCCGGGGTGACGCCGCGGGTCGAGCCGCACGAGCACGACGTCGCCAACAGCATCTGGTGGAACGTGCACACCTGGACGAAAAACCCGTGACCGGCCGTCGGCGGCTGGCCGGGGCGGGCGTCGTGGTCCGGCGACGGCTGCTGGTCGCCGTGCCGGTGCTGGCCGCGACCAGCATGGGCATGTTCGCCCTCGGCGCCGCCTCCCCGATCGACCCGGCCCAGCAGTACGCGGGCGCGGCGGCGTTCACCACCAGCGAGGAGAACCTCGCGCAGATCCGCGCCAACTGGGGCGTCGACGACCCGCTGCCGGTGCAGTACGCCCGCTGGGTCGGCAACCTGCTGCGCGGCGACCTGGGCTGGTCGACCAGCCGGCACGAGCCGGTCACCTCGGTGCTCGCGTCCCGGGCCGGGTGGACGCTGCTGCTCGTCGGCACCGCGCTGGCCCTGGTGCTGGTTGCGAGCGTGCTGCTGGGCACACTGGCCGCGTACCGGCGGGGTGGCTGGTTCGACAGGGCGCTGCGCGCCGTCGCGTACGCCGTGCAGTCCATGCCGGTGTTCTGGATCGGTCTCGCGGCGATCGCCGTGTTCGCCCTCAGCCTCGGCTGGCTGCCCGCCGGTGGGCTCACCGACATCACCGCCACCGGCACCGACCCGGCCGACGTGGCCCGGCACCTGGTGCTGCCGGTGACAGTGCTGGCGATCTCCCAGGCGCCGTGGTTCGTCCTGTTCGTCCGCGACGCGGTCGCCGAGAGCCTGCGCGACGACCACGTCCTGGCCGCCCGCGCCCGAGGGCTGCCCGGCCGGGTCGTCCTGTTCGGACACGCGCTGCGTACCGCGCTGCTGCCGTTCCTCACCCTGGTCGGCACGCACCTGCCCGAACTCGTCGGCGGCGCGGTCCTGGTGGAGACCGTGTTCTCCCTGCCCGGGCTCGGCGCGGTCACCGTCGAGGCGGCGCTGGGCGCCGACTTCCCGCTGCTCGCGGCCACGACCCTGGCGACCGCCGTCGTGGTGCTGACCGCGAACCTGCTCACCGACCTCGCCTACGCCGCCGCCGACCCCCGGGTACGCCTCGATGACTGACCTCGCCCTCCCCGCGCGCGTCCGGCGCCTGCGCCGACCCGGCAGCGTGGGCACGACAGTCGCCGTCGTCGTGCTCGCCGGTGTCGTGGCCGCCGCGCTGCTCGCCCCGGTCCTGTGGCCGCTTGACCAGAGCGCCGTCGACCTCTCCCGTACCCGGCTCGCGCCCTCGCCGGAGAACCTGGCCGGCACCGACGACCTCGGCCGCGACGTGGCGGTGCGCAGCCTCTACGGGCTGCGCGTCTCGCTGCTCGTCGGCGCGGTCGCGGCGCTCGTCGCCGCCGTCATCGGCGGCCTGGTCGGCGCGCTCGCCGGCAGCGTCGGCGGCTGGGTCGACCGGGCGCTCATGCGCGTCGTGGACACCGTCGCCGCGCTGCCGCACCTGCTGCTGGGCATCTTCGTGGTGGCGATGCTGCGTCCCAGCCTGGGCGCGGTGATCGCGTCCATCGCGCTGACGCACTGGCTGTCCACCGCCCGGATCGTCCGCTCCGAGCTGCTCAGCCTGCGCAACCGGCCGTTCGTGGACGCCGCGATCTCCGGCGGCGCGAGCCGGGCCCGGGTGCTCACCCGGCACCTGCTGCCGCACGTGCTGCCGCGCCTGGCGCTGGCGACCACGCTCATGGTGCCGCACGCCGTCTGGCACGAGACCGCGCTGTCGTTCCTCGGCCTCGGCCTGCCGCCGCACCTGGCCTCGATCGGCAACATGATCAACGACGGGCAGCGGTCGCTGCTCACCGGCGCCTGGTGGGCCAGCATCGTCCCCGGCCTCCTGCTCGTGGCGGCCACGCTGGCGCTCGCCGCGCTCACCGGCCGGTGGCGCGACCGCCTCGACCCGCGCGTACGGGCGGAGCTGCACCTGTGACCGCCCCGGCGCTGCTGACCGTCGACGGGCTGACCGTCCGCTTCCGGCTGCGCGACGCGCTCGTGCACGCCGTCAGCGACCTGAACCTCACGCTGCGGCCCGGCGAGCTGCTGGCTGTGGTCGGCGAGTCCGGGTGCGGCAAGTCCGTCCTCGCGCACGCCCTGCTCGGCCTGCTGCCGCGCAACGCCACAGTCACCGGTCAGGCCCGCCTGCGCGCGCCGGGCCGGGACGAGGTCGACCTGATCGGCGCGGGGGAGCGGCACCTCGCCCGGCACGTACGCGGCCGGGGCGTCGGCCTCGTCCCGCAGAGCCCCACCACCGCGCTCACCCCGGTGCGGACCGGGCGGAAGCTGCTGGAGGAGACGCTGCGCGCCCACGGGCACACCCGCCGCGACGCGCCGGCCGCCGCCGAGCGGATCGCCGCCGACGTGGGTCTCGACCCGGCCGACCTGGACCGGTACCCGCACGAGCTGTCCGGCGGCATGGCCCAGCGGATCGCCACCGCGCTCGCCCTCGCGCCCGACCCGCCGGTGCTGCTCGCCGACGAGCCCACCACCGGCCTCGACCGGCCGCTCGTCGACCACACGCTCGACCTGCTGCGCCGCCGCTGCGACACCGGAGCGGCGGTCCTACTCATCACGCACGACCTGGCCGCCGCGCGCCGCGTCGCGGACACCGTCGCCGTGATGTACGCCAGCCGCATCGTCGAACACCGCCCCGCCGAGGCGCTGTTCGACGACCCGGCCCACCCGTACACCGCCGGGCTGCTCGACGCGCTGCCCGACCGCGCGTTCGTTCCGGTACCGGGCCACCCGCCGGCGCTCACCGACCTGCCCGGCGGATGCGCCTTCGCCCCGCGCTGCGCCCGCGCCACCGACACCTGCGCGACGCTGCCCCGCCTCGCCGCCGACGACGCGGGCCGGGTCGCCTGCCACCACCCGCTGCGCGAGGGAGTACCGGCATGACGCTCACCGCTCCCGACACCACCGACGCCGCCGCCCCGGGCGCCGCGTCGGCCGCCGGGCTCGCCGCGCACCAGGTCTGCGTCGCGTACGGCAGGCAGCGCGTCCTCGACCGGGTCGACCTGCGGATCGCTCCCGGTGAGACGGTCGGGCTGCGCGGACCGTCGGGCAGCGGCAAGTCCACGCTCGCCCGCGTCCTCGCGCTGCTGCACGCCCCGGACAGCGGGCACGTCACGATCGACGGGCAACCGCTCGACGGCGTCCGCCATCGCCTGCCGGCGCAAGTGCGCACCCGCGTGGCGATCCTGTTCCAGAGCCCGCGCGCCGCCACCGACCCGCGGCTCAGCCTCGCCGACATCGTCGCCGAGCCGCTGCGCGCCACCGGCACACCGCGCGGGCAGGCCGCCGCCCGCGCGGCGGAGCTGGCCGACCTGGTCGGACTGACCCCTGACCTGCTGACCCGCCGCCCGCATGCGGTCAGCGACGGGCAGCTGCAACGCGCCTGCCTGGCCCGCGCACTGGTCCACCGGCCGGACTACCTGCTCTGCGACGAGGCCACCGCGATGCTCGACGCCTCCACCCAGGCGCACGTCGCCGCCGTCATCGGCGACTACCAGCGCCGGCAGGGCGCCGGGGTCCTGGTCATCACCCACGACCCGGCGCTCATGGCCCGCTGGGCCACCCGGGTGGTGGACCTGCCGGCGGCGTGACGCCGCGTCACTCCTCGACCGGGCGGCGTACGGCGCCCACCGCCCCGGCGACGACGGCCCCGAATCCGATCGCCATGAGCGGCATCCCCATCTCGAAGGGCAGTTCACCGACCCAGTCGATGCTGTCGCGCTCCGGCAGCGCGTCCAGGGTCACCGCGACCACGGCGCCGGCGAGGAACATCCCGGCCACCGCCGCGCCGACCGCGAGCTTGGCGCACGCGACGCTCCGGCCGGCCCAGAGGCCGGCGAGGACGGCGATCGCCAGGGACACCACGACCAGCCAGGTCCAGCCGCCCTCGGCCTCCAGGTAGGTCCAGCCCGAGTACGACCACTGGTGGAGGCGGCTGGCGCGGAACCACGGGATCAGGTAGCCGAGCAGCGCGGTGGCGGCGCCGATCACGAGCAGCAGGTCAGGGGCCGGGCGGTACCAGCGGGGGGAGTCGTCCATGCGTCCGGAAGGTAGCAGTGCCATGATCCACGCGCACGGTGACGGTTCCGCGGACCGGCGCGTACGGACGTGGCGGTGGCCCGGCCGCAGTGTCGCGACCGGGCCACCACTCGTGCTGTGTCAGCCGCCCAGGCTCGCGGCGGCGGACTGGATCGCCGAGGCGAACGTGCTGACCTGGGTGTAGACGCCGGGGTAGTTGGGGCGGGCGCAGCCGTTGCCCCAGCTCACGATGCCCACCTGGATCCAGGCGTTGGCGGCGTCCCGGCGGAACATCGGGCCACCCGAGTCACCCTGGCAGGTGTCGACGCCGCCGCTGGCGTACCCGGCGCAGATCTCCTCGCTGGGGATGACGTCGCCGCCGTAGTAGCGGTTGCAGGTGGTGTCGTCGACGAACGGCACGCTGGCCTTGAGCAGGTAGCGCTGCTGCGCGCCACCCTCACGCGCGGCACCCCAGCCGGCCACCGTGAACGTGCCGCTGTCGTACGCCGTGGTGGTGGCGATCTTGAGGGTGGCGAGCGAGGTGACCGGGCTGGCGAGCCGGATCAGCGCCCAGTCGTCGCCGTTGCCGTTGTAACCGGGGGCCCGGTAGACGTAGTTGGAGCGGACCTGGATCCGGCTGGAGGACTGGAGGTCCACCACGCCCAGGGTGGCGGTGATGCTGGTGTTGGACCCGGTGCGGCCGACGCAGTGCGCGGCGGTGAGGACCAGTCGCGAGCTGTAGAGCGCGCCGCCGCAGCCCATCGAGAGCCGGACCATGAACGGGAACTCGCCCTGCGCGGCCCGGGTGCCGCCGACGACGTACGGCGTCATGTCCCCGGCCGGCGCCGCCACGGCCGGGGCGGTCACGGTGACCGCTCCCGCGGTGACCACTGCCAACACGGCCGCCAACCGGCCGACAAATCTACGCCAACGGACCATGGTCCCCTCCAGACATCGACTGTGTGCCGCCCGCCGGGGCCGCACGCGGTGGCAGGGAGCCTATGGGCAGATATCGATGCTCGGCAATGAATCTGTGCATCCCGTCTGCGTCATACGCCGCGCGTGCCGGCACCGTTTCCGGGTGCCGGCACGCGCGGGCGGGCAGGGTCAGCACCAGCCGTTTATCGGCCCGTTCACGCCGGTGGAGAGGTAGGCGTCGGACACCCAGCTGCCGTCGCTGAGCCGGTCCCACAGCGCCGTGGTGCCGTAGCGGCCGGTGTGCGAGGTGCCGTTGGCGGAGCAGGAGACGGTGACAGTGGCGCCGTCGGCCACCGACCCGAGGACGCCGTACCCGGTGCCGGGGCCGGAGCGCCGGGTCAGCGTGCCGCCGCCGTTGGCGTCGACGACGCCCTGGTTGAAGCCGAGCGCGCCGTAGTTGTAGACGCCGCCGCCCCCGCCGGCGTAGGCGGACCCGTGCCGGGCGCCGCCCTGGTACGCCGCGGCGCCGCTGACGAAGTCCCACTTGCCGATGCCGTGCCCGGCGATCGGGACGTACGCCGAGTTCTGCCGCAGCCCGAAGTGCACATGCCGGCCGGTGGCCGAGCCGCCGCAGGTGACGTCGGTGCCGGTGTTGCCCAGGACCGCGCCCTGGCCGACGCCCGCGCCGTTGACGGAGATGCTGTTCCACAGGTGGTAGTAGTCGGTCGAGTAGCCCCGGTCGTGGATGACCCGGATCCATCCGGTGCACATCGTGTACGCGGTGCCGGCCCGCGCGGCGCGGACGACCTGGTCGCCACCGGCGAGGTCGACCGAACTCCACGGCGCGGCGGCGCCGCCCCAGCCGTGCGGCCCGGAGGTGAGCGTCCACGTCTGCCCGACCGCGAACGGCAGCGCCATGCCGGTGCGGAAGTCTCCGCCCGCGAGCAGCGGTGTGACCGGCGTGGTGAAGACGGCCTTCTCGGTCTCGCTCACCAGCGGCGACGCGGCGGCCAGGTCGCCGAACGCGGCCTCCCCGTCGAACGCGACGGTCCAGCCCTTGGCGTCGGCCCGGGCGAGGAAGACCGAACCGGTGGGGTGCGCGTCCGCGGACCGGTCCGCCAGCAGCACCGCGGTGCCGAAGGCCCACCGTCCGTTCGCGCGGGTGACGCTGATCCGGGTCCGCTCCGCGCCCGCCGCGCGGGCGGTGGCCGCGTCGGCCGAGCCGAGAAGCTTCGCGGTCACGGCGTCGGCGACGGGTTCCGGTGTCGCGCGGGGAGCGGCGGTGGCGGGTGCCGGTGCCACCGCCCAGGCACCGATCGCTGCCAGGGCGCAGGAGAGCATGAGCCGTCGCATGGAGCCTCCTTATCGACATGTGTCACTGGATTGAGAGGCTATCGACGCCGGTGAAAGTTGTCTACGACTCTTCGCGTGATGGTGAAGGATCTGTGCATCGGGGCGTACCCGGAAGTGGATCTTCCGGTTGGCGGGGTTGATCCGCCGCCGGCCGGGTAGCTGAGCGGCATGCGAGTACCGACCCTGGTCAAGACCGCTGCGGCAGTCACCGCGACCGCCGCCGCGGGCACCGCCGCCACCTCCACCGGCACCTCGACGCGCTGGTACCGCCGCCTGCGCAAGCCCGCCTGGCAGCCGCCGTCCGCCGCGTTCCCCCTGGTCTGGACCCCGCTGTACGGGCTGATCGCGGTCGCCGGCGCCCGGGCGCTGGACCGTTCCGAGGGGCCCGAACGCGCTGCCTTCGCCCGCGGCTACGCGCTCAACCTGGCGCTCAACGCCGGCTGGACCGCCCTGTTCTTCGGCGCCCGCAAGCCCGGCGCCGCGCTGGCCGAGATCGCCGCGCTGAACGTGTCCAACCTGGTGCTGCTGCGCCGCGCGGCGCGCACCGACCGGCCCGCCGGGGCCGCGCTCGCCCCGTACGTCGCGTGGACGCTCTTCGCCACCGCCCTCAACGGCGCGATCGTCGGCCTCAACCGGGGGCGGTGACCGGCGTCCGGCTGGTCAAGCGGACGCCGGGCGGGTCGCGCGCCACGACGCCAGCAGTCGCAGCCGGTCCGCGTCCGGGCTGCCCGGCTCGGCGGTGAAGACGAGCACGACCGGGCCCGGACTGCCCGGTAGCGGATAGGTGTCCCAGTCCAGGACGATGTCGCCCAGTCCGGGCACCCGGAACGTCTTGGTGCCGCTCACCGACGCGCGGACGTCGTGCCGCGCCCACAGCCGCCGGAACTCCGCGCTGCGGATGCTCAGCTCGCCGACGATCGCGGTGGCGCGGGGATGGGTGGGGTCGTCGGCGACGGCGGCGCGCAGCATGCCGATGTAGTCCAGCGCCTGCCGCTCCCAGTCCGGGCAGCTCCGCCCCCCGGTCAGCGCGTCGTCGAACAGCAGCAGGAGCATGTTGAGCCGGTCGGGCGGGCGGTCGGCCGGGTCACCGAGCAGCGCCTGCGCCATCGGGTTCCAGTCGAGCAGGTCCAGGTGCCGGCCGAGGACGACCGCCGGGGTGTCCATCACCCGCAGCAGCCGCCGGGTGCTGTCCGGCACCCGCTCCGGCCCGTGGTCGACGCGGGTCGGCATCGGCCGCCGGGCGGCCCGTGCCAGCGTGAACAGGTGCCGGCGTTCGGTGTCGTCGAGAGCGAGGGCGCCGGCGAGCGCGTCCAGCACGTCGTCGGAGGGGCGTACCTCCCGGCCCTGCTCCATCCGCTGGTAGTAGTCGGTGCTCAGCCCGGCCAGCAGCGCCAGTTCCTCCCGCCGCAGGCCGGTCACCTTGCGCCGGCCGCCCGGCTCCAGGCCGACGTCACGCGGGCGCAGCCGGCCACGCCGGGCGCGCAGGAACGCGCCCAGCTCGCGTGCGTACGGATGCGGGCTGCCCATGCCGCCAGTCTGCCGCGACGCCGACCGCCCAGGGTAGGTCCCGCGGACCTAGGCAACCGCGAACGACCGAGACCGGCCGGACCGCTCCTAGCGTCATCGCTGCACGCGAACCCGCACCCGAGGAGCAGCAGATGACCGGATGGACCGCCGACCGCATTCCCGACCAGCGCGGCCGGGTGGCCGTCGTTACCGGCGCGAACTCGGGCCTCGGCCTGGTCACCGCCACCGAGCTGGCCCGCCACGGCGCGCACGTCGTGCTGGCCGTGCGCAACACCGCCGCCGGCCGGCAGGCCGCCCGCCGCATCGGCGGCGACACCGAGGTACGCGAGCTGGACCTGGCCCGCCTCGACTCGGTACGCGCGTTCGCCGCGAAGCTGACCGCCGACCACCCGACGATCGACCTGCTCGTCAACAACGCCGGCGTGGTGCTGCTCGGCCCGCGCCGTACCTCCGCCGACGGCTTCGAGCTGCAGTTCGCCACCAACATGCTGGGCCCCTATGCGCTGACCGGCCTGCTGCTGGACGCGCTCGCCGGGGCGCGGGCGGCGCGGGTGGTGAGCCTCAGTTCGCTCACCCACCGCAACGCGCGTCTCGACTTCGACGACCTGCTGTCCGAGCGTGACTACCGGGCCTCTGCCGCGTACGGCCGGTCGAAGCTCGCCACCACCGTCTTCGGCGTCGAGCTGGACCGCCGCCTGCGCGCGGCCGGGGTGCCGATCGTCAGCGCGCTGGCGCATCCCGGACTCACCCGCAGCAACCTCACGCCGCGAGCCTGGGAACACCGGGGCCGGTTGGGACGGGTGATCGGGCGGCTCGGTCTGCTCGCCACCCAGCCGGTAGAGCGGGGCGCCCTGCCGCAGCTGCGGGCCGCGACCGACCCGGACGTGCGTGGCGGCCAGTTCTTCGGCCCGTCCCGGCTCTTCGAGACCTGGGGCCCGGTCACCGAGGCGCGGCTCAGCCGGCAGGCCGCCGACCCGGCCGTCGGCAGGCGGCTCTGGGCGGCGGCGGGGGAGCTGACGGGTGTCAGTTACCTCTGAGCCGACGGCGCGAGTGGGATTTTGCACTCCCAGTGCACTTGTCTCCGGTTTCGCTGCTGCCTAGCGTCAGGCCATGGCTGACTCGTGGACTTTCGCTGTGGCCCGTGACGACCTCGCCCGCACCACGCTCGCCGACGGCGCGGTGCCCGCCCTCGCCGACGGGGAGGCGCTGCTACGCGTGGACCGGGTCGGCCTGACCGCCAACAACGTGACGTACGCGGTGCTCGGCGAGGCGATGCGCTACTGGGAGTTCTTCCCGCCCGAGCCGCGCGGGCTGGACCGGCAGTGGGGACTGCCACCGCTGTGGGGCTTCGCCGAAGTGATTGCATCCACAGTGTCAGGAGTCGAGCCGGGAGGCCGGGTCTACGGCTACCTGCCGCCCGCCGGCCACCTGGTGGTCCGCCCGGAGCGGGTGGACGGCTCCGGATTCCGGGACGGCAGCGCGCACCGGGCCGCCCTGCCCTCGCCGTACAACTCCTACCGGTCGACCACCGGCGACCCCGCGTACCGGGCGGAGCAGGAAGACCTGCTGATCCTGTTCCGGCCGCTGTTCTTCACCTCGTTCATGCTCGCCGACCAGGTCGTCGACAACGACTGGTACGGAGCGGAATCGCTTGTGCTGTCGTCGGCGTCGAGCAAGACCGCGTACGCCGCCGCGTTCGAGCTGCACGGCCGCGGCCACCGCCTGACCGGTCTCACCTCACCCGGCAATCTCGCCTTCACCCGGTCGCTCGGCTGCTACGACGACGTCCTCGCGTACGACGACATCGCGGCGCTCGACGCCGTGCCGACCGTCTACCTCGACCTGTCCGGCGCGCCGGCGCACCGGGCCGCCCTGCGGGCCCACCTCGGCGACCGGCTCGTGCGGGACATCGCCGTCGGCCTGACCCAGCAGACGCCGAACGCCGACGCCGCCGAGGAGGTCTTCTTCGCGCCGGTCCAGATGCGCAAGCGCAGCCGGGACTGGGGTCGCGACGGCCTCGACAACCGGTTCGCCGACGCCTGGCAACGGTTCTCGCAGGTGGTGAGCGGATGGCTCGACGTGCGGGTCGGCACCGGTCCCGAGGCGCTGCGGGACGCCTGGCTCGACGTCCTCGCCGGCCGTACGCCGCCCCGGGTGGGCCACGTCGTGCAGCTCTGAGCGCGTCAGCGGTTGAGGTAGGCGGCCAGGCCGCCGAGCTCCTCGTTGGCGATGAAGACCGAGCGGACGTTGATGATGGCTTCCTCGACGTGGACCGGGCAGCCCCACGCCGAATCGCCCCACGAGTCGGCGACCTTGATCTCGGCGGGTGCGGCGCATCCGTCGCTGCCGCCGAGCTGACACTGCTCGGGGCGGGGAGTGGCGGCCTGCGCGGCGGCGGCGGCGCGCAGCCGGGCGGTGAGTTCCGCGGCGGCGGCGGCGCGCTGTTCCGCCTCGGTCCGCAGCTCCCGCTCCGCCCGCACCACCCGGGCCAGCTCGTCGTGGGCGGCTCGCGCGCGGGCGTCCGCTTCGGACTTCGCCTCCTCGATGTGGTGGCGTTCGATGGCCAGGGCGGCGGTGCCGGTGAAGACCCGGGCGAGGGCCAGGTCGGCGTCGCGCGGGACACGCGGGGTGCGGTGGTACATGGCGAACGTGCCGAGCAGGCTGCCGTCGCGGGCCAGGATCGGCGTGGACCAGCAGGCGGCGAGCCCGGCCCGCTCGGCCAGATCGCGGAAGTCGGCCCAGAACGGGTCGGTGGCGATGTCGGTGACGACTACCGGTTCCCGCCGGTGGGCCGCGGTGCCGCACGAGCCGACGCCCTCGCCGGTGGCGATCCCGTCGATGGCCTCGTTGTAGAAGTCGGGCAGGCTGGGCGCGGCGCCGTGGCGCAGGTGCCGGCCGTCGGCGTCGGCGAGCAGGACGGAGACGAGCACCTCCTGCGGCGCGAGGTTCTCGATGCAGCGGGCCATCCCGTCGAGCACCTCGGCCAGGGGCGCCTGCCGGGCGATCTGCTCCAGCATGGCGCGGTGCTCGGCCATCAACCGCTGCGCGTGCTTGACCTGCGTGGTC
Source organism: Micromonospora sp. LA-10 (assembly GCF_051853095.1). Classification (NCBI taxonomy): domain Bacteria; kingdom Bacillati; phylum Actinomycetota; class Actinomycetes; order Micromonosporales; family Micromonosporaceae; genus Micromonospora; species Micromonospora sp. LA-10. The sequence continues at coordinate 3,046,583 of NZ_CP195710.1, read as the reverse complement.
TCCACCCCGATCACGCGGATCCCGGTCACCGTGCCGGCGGCGTCGCGTCGCGGCTCGTAGGTGAAGTCGAAGAACGCCTCCCGCGCGCGTGACCCGGTGCCCAGCATGATGCGGGCGTCGTGACCGGTGTAGGCCTCGCCCGTCCGGTAGACCTCGTCCAGCAGGGCGATGAAGCCCTGGCCGTCCAGTTCGGGCATCAACTCGGCGAGGGCGACTCCGGTACGTGCGCGCTCCTCACCGATGGCGGCGAAGAACGCCGGGTTCGCGGCCTCCACCACGTGCGTCGGCCCCGCGAGCGCCGCGAAGACGGCGATGGACTGCCCGAACAGTGTCCGCAGATCCTCGTCCGCGGGCCTGGGCAGATGCTGGCCCGGTAGCGCCGTCATGCCTGGTCTTCCTCCCCACCGCTTGTCGATCGTTGCCAGATTACGGGGCAGTGGCCGACGTTCACATCTTGGCATCGACGCCCGCCTCCGTTACCGTCCATGGGAACGCTCCCATGAACTTAGATACTTCGATGTGATCAGGAGGAAACACGTCGTGGCTATCCTCTCCGCCCGCCGCAGGTCAGCGGCCATCAGCGTGGCGGCCGTCGCGGGCCTCGCCGGCGTCGGCTTCGCCGTCGGTGGCGCGTCCGCCGGCACCGTCTCCGGAACGCTCTACCGCGACCCGAGTTCGGCAGTCGTCCGCTGGGTCGCCGCCAACCCCGGCGACTCCCGCGCCGCCGTCATCCGCGACAAGATCGCCAGCCAGCCGCAGGCCCGCTGGTACGCCAACTTCAACCCGTCGACCATCCAGTCCGAGGTCTCCGCGTTCATCGGCGCCGCCAACTCGGCGCAGCAGATCCCGGTGCTGTCGGTCTACGAGATCACCAACCGGGACTGCGGCGGCGCCAGCGCCGGTGGCGCGCCGGACCTCAACCAGTACCAGACCTGGGTGTCCAACTTCGCCCGCGGCCTCGGCAACCAGACGGTCCTGATCATCCTGGAGACCGACTCGCTCGCTCTGCAGACCTGCCTGAGCACCAGCGAGCTGAACGCCCGCAACCAGGCGCTCTCCACGGCGACCCAGACCATCAAGTCGGCCAACCCCAACGCCAAGGTGTACCTCGACGGCGGCCATTCCACCTGGAACAGCGCGAACGACACGGCCAACCGGCTCCGGGCGGCCGGCGTGCAGTACGCCGACGGCTTCTTCACCAACGTGTCGAACTTCAACCCCACCTCCAGTGAGGCGAACTTTGGCCGGGCCGTCATCTCCGCCCTCAACGGCATGGGCATCACGGGCAAGCGGCAGGTCATCGACACCAGCCGCAACGGCGGAGCGGCCGGCGACTGGTGCGCCGACGACAACACCGACCGGCGCATCGGGCAGTACCCCACGACGAACACCGGCGACGCCAACATCGACGCGTACCTCTGGGTGAAGCCGCCGGGCGAGGCGGACGGCTGCCGCTACACGGCCGGTTCGTTCCAGCCGGACCTGGCCTTCAGCCTGGCCAACGGCGCGCCCAACCCGCCCACCACCGCGCCTCCGACGACCGCGCCGCCGACGACCGCCCCGCCGACCACGGCGCCCCCGACCACGGCGCCCCCGACCTCGCCGCCGCCGGGCGGTAACGGCTGCTCCGCGGCGGTCGCGATCAACCAGTGGAACGGCGGCTTCACCGCCAGCGTGAACGTCACTGCGGGCTCCGCGGCCATCAACGGCTGGACCGTGACCGTCGCGCTGCCCGGCGGCGCCGCGATCACCGGCACCTGGAACGCCCAGGCCAGCGGCACCAGTGGCACTGTCCGGTTCACGAATGTGGGCTACAACGGCCAGGTCGGCGCCGGGCAGACGACCAACTTCGGGTTCCAGGGCACCGGCACCGGTCAGGGCGCGACGGCCACCTGCGCCGCCTGATCCGCACGACGCCCGCGGGCCCGGCACGGAGGAGCGTTCCTCCGCGCCGGGCCCGTCCGCGTGCTCCTGGTCGGCGTGCGGCTCGCTCAGGCGGCCGGCGGGCGTTAGGCTGTCTATGCGGGGTACGACGGCTGATCGCCGACCCCCTGCCCTTCCCACGGTTTCTCAGCCGCGACGACTGAGTCGAGTGCTGCCGTGCAAATTCCTTGGAGCACGACGTGCCCGACAAGACATTCGCCCTGAATCCCTTCGGCGTCGAGGGGGTCAAGGCCACCGACGAGGAGCGCAGTCCGGCCGCGGACATCAGCGCCGCCTCGATGACCCGCCTGCGCAGCCCGTTCACCGCCGAGGGACCCGCCCGCGACAGGGCCGGCGAGCCCACCCGGCGCTGACGCCGACAATCACGCCCGCGCGAGTCGCCGCGCTCTCCTCAGGTTGAGGGCCAGCTCCTCGCGGTTCTGGTGCGCGTGTCGGATCCACGCGGGCTGACCCGGGCCGGTACGCCAGGATTCGCTCAGCGGGCTGTTGTCCACGGTGTCGAAGCCGAACTGGTCGTACAGCCGCGTCACCAGAGCAACCGCCTCGGCGAAGTTGCTGGAGACGGAGAGCGCCAGCCGGTCAGGGGCACCAGCAGGCCGGGCGGAGGTGAGAAGGCGGGGCGCCTGGATGTGGGTGAACGCCTTGGCGACTTTCGACCCGGGAAGCTGTTCCTGACGTAGTTCGTGGATCGTCTTCTCACCCGAGTCGATGACCGGGATGTGCCCGTCGCGCCAGACCATGTAGTTGTTCGTGTCCAGGACGATCTTGCCCGCGAGCTCCTCGGCCGGCATGTCGTTGACGACCTTCAGGGGTACGGCGACGACAGCGAAGTCGCCCGCCGCCGCGGCGTCCCTGGCGTACGCCGCCCGCGCCGACGGACCCAGCTCGGCGACGAGGCCGGCCAGCGTTTCGGGCCCTCGCGAGTTGGCGATGACGATCGTGTATCCGGCCGCGACCGCCGCCCGTGCGATCTGGCTGCCGACCTCGCCGGCGCCGATGATGCCGATTGTTGTCATGGTTTCCACCTCAAGCTGCCGGTTGTGCGGCTACCAGTTCAGGTGCCCGGACTCGTCCTGGAGCGTCCCGGTCGGGCCGTCCGTGGGGAGCGTCGCCAGACGTACGACAATCCGGGCGCTCTCGGCCGGTGATCTTCCGCCGCCGAGCGCGGCGGTCATGTCGGTGGCGGTGAAGCCCGGCTCGACCGCGTTGAACTTGATGCCCGGCTGAGACCTGGCGTACTTGAGGGTGACCATGGTGGCGGCCGCCTTGGACGCCGAGTAGAGCGGGAAACCCAGATCGAACTCCGGCCGGTCAGGGTTGTTCGTCGCCCAGAAGGAGCCCGCGCTGCTCGACACCGTGACCACGGTGGGGTTGGCTGATCTGCGCAGCAGGGGCAGTGCCGCCTCGGTGACCCGGATGATCCCGACCACGTTGGTGTCGAACACCCGCAGTGCGGTGGGTCCGTCGACGGTGCCGTCCTCGGCGATGCCTGCGTTGTTGACCAGGACGTCGAGCCGGCCGTGGGCCGCGTCGATCGTCGACAGGGCCTCGGTCACCGAGGCGTCGTCGGTCACGTCGAGGTGCAGGAACCGCGCGCCGAGCGCCGCCGCGGCATCCTCGCCCTTCCGTTTGTCGCGCGCCCCGACGTAGACGATGTGGCCCAGGTCCAGAAGCTGCCTGGCGGTCGCGAAACCAATGCCCTTGTTCGCGCCGGTGATCAACGTGACGGTCATGCGTCTCCCTCGGTCCGCGGTGGCGCGAGGCACTGCCGCAGTTTTTGTACTGATCGGTTCTGGCATCACCGTAACAAGGTTCTGTACCGATCGGTTGGTGCTCTGCGTCACTTCTGTACCGAGCGGTAGAGTGGATGCATGGGCACTCCCACACCGGGCCGGCCGCGGGCCTTCGACGAGCAGACGGTCCTCGACCGGGCCGCCGAGGTCTTCTGGCGACACGGTTACGAAGGCGCGTCACTCAGCTCCCTCACCAGCGCGATGGGCATCAACCGGCCGAGCCTGTACGCCACCTTCGGCAGCAAGGAAGAGCTGTTCCGGCGCGCCTTCGCCCGCTATCACGAGACCAACCTGGCCAACGCCCGCGCCGCACTCGAACAACCCACCGCGTACGCCGCCGTAGAGAGCTTCCTGCGCGCCAGCGCCGACGGCCTCACCGCCGACGACCATCCCGCAGGCTGCCTCTCCATCCAGGGCGGGCTCTCCTGCTCCCCGGAGAACACCCGCATCTCCGAGATGCTGGCCGCCGGCCGGGCGGCCACCGAGACAGCTCTCGAAGAACGGCTGGCCCGCGCGGCGAAGGAAGGCGACCTCCCGGAAGGCGTCGACAGCCGGGCGCTCGCCCGGTTCGTGATGGCGCTCAGCGAGGGCCACGCCGTGCACGCCGCAGCCGGCGCGAGCCGCGAAGACCTCCAGGCCTCGGTCGACGTCGCGATGCGGGTGCTCAACCTCGCGCCCGACCCGGCGACCTCGGCCTGACCGGCGCGGCCCGTTCAGGCGGAGGCGCCAGATGGGCGTCCAGGTTCCCGGCGGCAGCGTCCGTCCCGGCGAGGACCCGGCGGACGCCGCGCTGCGCGAGGCACGGGAAGAATCCGGACTGACGGACTTCACCGTCGTGCGCAAGCTGGGTGAGATCGAGTACGACATCAGTCCGCTCCGCTTCGAGATCCAACGTCGTCATGTCTTCGAACTGGCGCTGCGCGGGCCGGCGCCCGAACGGTGGGCGAGTCGGGAAGACCACGACGGCGAGCAGGAGCCCACCCGGTTCGAGTGCTTCTGGATACCGTTACGCGCCGCGCACGTCCTGCAGTCCGGCCAGGGCGCCCTGATCGGCCGGTTGTTCGACTGAGCCGGAATCTCCGGGAGTGCCGATGCGGGAGGACGAACTGCGGGACCTGGTCCGGCGCAGCCCGTGGCTGATCCGGACGCTGGGTGTCGTTCGGGACTGCGGCCTGCCGGACGCCTGGATCGGCGCGGGCGTCATCCGCGACCGCGTCTGGGGCGAGCGGTACGGCCACGGATTCGACCCCTCGTCGGTGCGCGACGTCGACGTGGTCTTCCTCGACCCGGCGGACCTGAGCCGCGACAACGACGACCGGGCCACCCGGCGACTGGTGGCGAGCTGGTCGGATCCGCCGTGGGAGGCGAAGAACCAGGCCGCCGTGCACACCTGGTATCCCGCCAGGTTCGGCGGTGGCCCGGTGACCCCGCTGCGCACCATCGCCGACGCGGTCGCCACCTGGCCCGAGTACGCCACCGCCGTCGCCGTACGCCTCGACACGTACGACCAGATCGCGGTGTGTGCGCCGCACGGCCTCGACGACCTGCTCGACGGCGTGTGGCAACGCAACCCGACCAGGGTCAGCCCGGAGGTGTCCCGGCAACGACTGGCCCGTCACCGCCCCGCCGAACGCTGGCCCGGCGTCCGCGTCGTGACCTGAGCCGGTGCTCGGTGCTCGGTGCTCGGTGCTCCGCTCAGCGTGGGCCCAGCTCGGTCCGCCCGTCGATGAGTTCGCGCACGACATCCAGGTGGCCGGCGTGCCGGGCGGTCTCCTCGATGACGTGCAGAACAATCCGCCGTAGGTCAGTGGTCTGCGACGCCAGAGGCTCCTCCGGGTGCCGGCCAACGGGTTCCGCCGTCAAGGGCGCCGCGGCGATGATCGCGTCGGAGATCTGGCACTGGTCGCGGTAGAAGTCGAAGACCTGGGCCGGCGATCGAGACGTGCGGAGCGGCGTGTTCTCGTCCGGCCAGGGCAGCGGCTCCACCGAACCGCGAAAGACCTCCTGGAACCAGTGGCGCTCCGCATGGCCGAGGTGCTCCACCAGGCCGAGCGGCGACCATCCGGAGGGCAGGACGGACGTCCGCAGTGCGGTCGGGTCCAGATCAGCGAGGATGGCTCGGACGCTGGCCCGCTGGTATTCGAGGAACTCGCACAGCGTGGCCTTCTCCGCATCGATATTCGTCACGCCGGCAGGTTAGTGGCCGACGCCGACACTTTCGGATCGCTGTGATCTTCGATGAGGTGCGCGGTGGGCTCAGCGGATGCCAGCCCGGGCGGATCGGTGCAACGTCGCCCACCGCCAGGCGCAATCTCACCGCCATCGTGAAGGACGCGAACACCCCACCCGCGGGTCGACCCAGGCGAGGATCGAGAAGGTGATCGCCTCCTGGATCAGTGCCAGGGCGACGACCAGGCCATTTCCACTCGGGCGCCGTTGGTGCGCACATGTCTGCCCCGGGCCGGACTGGCGTAGCCACTCACAGCTCGACGACAGGGGGTCGGCCGGTCGCCAGGCGTCATCGCTTCGGACGCGATCTGTCCCGCCCCGGGCGGCTATCCGGCTACGCCTCGAGATCGACACCGAACCTGCCCCTCCGTCAGGGGAAGTTCGCCGGGAGTGTTGAGCGCCAGCATGCCGCTCCGGGGTTCGCGGATTCCCTGGGAGCGATAGAACCAGCCATGCCGAGGCTCGATCGGGACAACGGTTGTGACACCTCGCGTAGCGACTCGGCAGGCCGACACTCTGTTGGGCGGCGGCCAGTAAATCTAGGCTGCGAAGCCTAGACATCCTCCTCGGTGTGGCATACTGTTCCTCAGGTCGAGAGGAAAGGTCCGTCAAGACGCAGACGGGCTGTCCGGTCGTGAGGGCACGCCGGGCGGCGAGGGGTGGAACAGGCTCCATCGTTCCCCCGCGAAGAAGGCAGTAGCAGCGCAGCCCGGCGTGATACAAGCCGGGGCCGCAGGTGGGGCCAGGGCTTTTCTAGGGCTCCACCTGTTGTCGCCGTACGTGCAGGGGCCATGAAGTTGCGTGGGGCTCCGGCACCGGCGACCGTACGTCAGCTAGTCAGAGAAGTAGCAGAGGAAAGGGAGGGCCGTACACCGTTGGATCGCCCGCCGTCGGCTGTCATGTCAGGCCGGGCGGACACCGCAGTTTCCATCGAACGAGAGGTGGTCTCCGGTCACGCATACGCGATCCTCGCGCCCGAAGCCGTCGATGACGGCTGGCGCGGATACGACAAGCCGACGTTCGCGTCGGTAGATGGTGTTCTGACCCGTAACCCTGGGCCCCGGCGCTGACGCGCCGGGGCCCTCGACATGGAGGTGACATGGGGCAGAACCCCGATGACGTGTTCGGCGACGAGAACTACCCGGCCTACACCATCGGCCAAGCCGCGGAGATGCTCGGCACCACGCAGGACTTCCTGCGTCGCCTGGACGAGGCCAAACTGATCAACCCGCACCGCTCCGCCGGCGGACACCGCCGCTACTCCCGCTACCAGCTCCGCCTGGCCGCCCGGGCCCGCGAGATGGTCGACCAGGGCACCGCCCTGGAGGCCGCCTGCCGGATCATCATCCTCGAAGACCAGCTCGAGGAAGCCCTCCGGCAGAACCAGAACCACCAGCATCGGCCGGGACGCACCGACGGGTGAGGTCGTCGGCGGGCGCCGAGCCGGCCGGCCCGCCAGCGCACACCACCTCGGCCTGCCGGCCGTACGCGGGACACTCCGTCGGCCTTCGCCCGCTCAACCGGCTGCTGAGTGGACCCCACCTCCGCCGCCGTTGCCGCGGAAGCTGAACAGCGTTTTCTGATCCGTGGTCGTTGCCGGACAGGATCACCGTCGTCGCGCCGCCTTGGGTGCGAAGGTGGATCACGTGCTATGGTAGGCGAGTTGCAGTTTTGATTTCCTTAGACGTTTTCCGGCGCCTGATGGGGCATCTGAACCCCTCCAGGCGCTTTTCGTTTTTCGTGTCGTTTCGACGCGGGTGATCAACGCGGCGGCAGAGGGGTCCGCACAGTGCGGTCTCCGACAGCCTGCGAAGGAGCAGACATGGCTACAGGCACCGTGAAGTGGTTCAACGCCGACAAGGGCTTCGGCTTCATCACCCCCGACGGCGGCGGCGCCGACGTCTTCGCCCACTTCTCCGCGATCTCGGCGAGCGGCTTCCGCAGCCTCGACGAGAACCAGAAGGTGGAGTTCGACATCACCCAGGGCCAGAAGGGCCCGCAGGCGGAGAACATTCGCCCGCTCTGATTCACGCTCTTGCGTAGGGCGGCCCGACTGGTTCAGCGGGCCGCCCTTCGGCGTTCCACGCGCTCACCAGGGCATCGCGAAACTCGTTTGATCGGTTGCAGGCCGGTCATCTCGGTGTGCAGCCAGCTCCGTATTGTCCTGTTTCTGCACCCTGGATCGATCCGGCCCTCGGGCGCCGGCCCTGAGCATCGACTCTCATCCCTACGGGCAGAACGCCGCCTCACGGCCGCCCTGGCAGCCAGCCGGGACCCGAGGTGTACGGCGTTGCATCTTGAAAGGTTGGTGACTATGGCGACGACCTACTCGGGTCCCGCGAAGCTGATCCTGGTCGACGGCACCTGCATCTCCGGCATGGCTTCCCTCAGTACCAACCAGCGCGGAGGACTCAACGGCTGGGGCGGCACGTTCCGGCCGGACGAGATCACGACAGACCTTCGTAACGCGGTCGAAGGGCTGCAACTGGAGCTGCCCTACGATCGGGTGGGGACAGTCGCCGTCACCGGTATTCGCAAGCTACTCGCCACGCAGGTGCTGATGTCGTTGGCCGGTCGCGGACCCGCACCATTTTGATCGTGCGTCGCACCGCCGCCGTCATGTCACCGCGAACGCGGTCACTCTGCTCCGAGGCAGCGACGGGGGCAGGGGCGTGTTGAGCGGGTGTGGATCAATGGTGTGGGGCCGCCGACGCAGGTCCAGCTGTCGTCCCAGGGTGCGGAGGCCAGCCATGACCTGCACCGGCGATGCGCGCGGCAGCCTGAACCAGCACGCTTCCGGCCGACGCGACCCCATCGCGCTGGCCACTCCGCCGTGCCCGCCAAGATCAACCGGAGTCGCATGGAGACTCGAGCTGTGGTTCTGGGCTGGGAGAACGGCGGTCCGGGGAACGTGGGTGCACGTGGGCCACTCCCTGCCACTCCAGGTGAACCCCAGGTCGCGAGACTGGGCCCTCGCGCCCTCGTAGCTCAGCGGATAGAGCATCGGTTTCCTAACCCGACGCTCTGCGGGTGCCCAGGGGCCGACGACCTGCTGCTTTCTATCTTCTGCCGTTGCGTGCTGGTCGCTTCGTGGGCTCGCTGCGATCGCTTGCCGAAGATCAGCTGGAACGTTCAGGTTCTGCCGGTGCAGGCTTGACGCTGCCGCGAGTCGGGAGGCGAGTCATCCTTTCTCGTCGTCGAGCAGTTCGCGGCGCCACTCCGCAAATCGGCTTCGGAGTTTGTCCAGCGCTGGGCCGGTGACGCCGTACTGGGCGAAGTCGTCGGGATCGAGCTGGGTGGCTTGTCCGAGGGCGTCGGCGAAGATGCGCGGGTCGAAACCACGGTCGGCGCGCTGCGCGAGGGCGAGGAGGGCGTCGCGGGTGTAGCGGCCGGATCGGAGTGTGGCGTCGATGTCGATGAAGTCCCGGGCGAACGCTCGTCCGTAGAGGGCGCTCATCTTGTTGGCGACCGCGTCGTCGGGGTGGAGGACCGGTCCGATCGCCATGAGGATCGGTTCGTTGGCGCGCCAGTCCACACCGAGTTCGACCTTGGAGACCCGCACGCCGTCGGTGACGGCCAGCCGGGCGAACGTGTCGTACTGCCGCTCGGTCTCGACGGTGAGGCCGTCGTTCCGGTAGGCGTGCACGACGGCGGCGACCGCGGCGGTGAACTCGTCGCGGAGGTCCCAGGCGGTGAACAGGTCGACGTCCTCACTGGCCCGCTCGACGAGCCCAGCGGCCTGAACCGCGTAACCGCCGGCCAGCGCGAAGCCGTATCGGTCGGCCGCCGCGAGCCCGGTACGGGCGAGGCGTTCGTGGAAGGGGTCCACCGCTATGCCGCGTTGCTGCGGGTGGCGGCGAGTTCGGGGAAGACGTCCTCCCAGCGCTGCCGGAGCTGGGGCGGCAGCCAGAGGGTGGGCCAGAGCCGCCGGAGGAGGTCGGCGTCGAGCCAGGTGTTCAGATCCTCGACGGTAGCGGCTTCGGTGAGTACCACCTTGTACATGGTGGCCAGGCGCGCGGTCCGGCTCAGGTCGTACTCGGCTTGCCCTGACCAGTCGAGGTGACGCGGAAGCGTCACCGTGCCGCCGGTCGGGCCGCGCAGTTCGGCAAGGGTGTCGGCCACGACGTAGGGTTTCCGGTCGCCGTAGGGTCGGTAGTCCGCTGGCGGCTGGGGTGATGTCCTGCGCCGGTTGATGTTGGTCGCCCGCCGGACTTCCGGTCGGAGTGCCTGACGGATCGTTTCCCGGCTGTATCCGGTGACCCGCTGCAGGTCCACCGGCCGCCATCCGGCCGCGTGGAACGCCCGCAGCTGCTCGTCCCGCTCGGTCAACGCGGCGGCCCGCGTCGCCTCATACCGAGAGACAACCGCCTGCAACTCATCCTCGGAGAACCGGCCCATGACCGCTAGCCTACCAGGCTAGGCCCAGCGCGCTTGGCTTACGTAGTAGCTCTGTAGCCGGCGGACCAGTCATGATGATCGCGATGGATGCGCTCATGTCCTGGTGAAGCCGAGGGCCCGGTATCCGGGCATGCGGCGTGGGAGTGAGGCGGCGAGGATTGGTGTAGCCGGGTCGTGGTAGTCGTGGACCTCGGCGAGGTCCTTGCCGGGCGCGGCGCGGATAACGCGGCCAGCGCATTGGACGAGTAGGCCGTCGTAGGAGATCGGGCCGGCGAGGGAGGGCAGCAGCGCGATGTCCACCGTGCCGGTGAGCTTGCGTCGGCCGCCACGAGTTGGCCAGGCTTGATGTCGAGGAAAGGGCGGCCCGCGCACGCTGATGGAACGATACTTCGACGCACACCTGTACCTGGCGAACTGGGGCACCCGCCAGCTCATGCTGCGACTACCGAAACACGTGCTCGACCCCGCCAGGGTGGCCCAGTACTGCCAGGGCGACAGCGCATCCGCGTGGACGGCCGGCAAGCACGTCATCATCGACCTGCACGACGAGGACGAGGACGGCACCGACGAGTGGGACCTCGACGGCCACGGCCAGCTCACCTCCATCATCCCGGTCCGGGCCCGCCTCGCCGCCGGCGACCTGCGCCTGCTCTACCAGGCCTGGCTGCGCTGCGTACAGTCCGAGGAGGTCGCCGACGACGATCCCGAACCGCCCGTCCCCGCCGGCATCGGCACCCTCGACGCGCCCCTCACCGCCGTAGCCGAGTTCCTGCGCATCGACCCTGACCTGATCGCGGCTGCGGCGGCTGGGTCGTCGCCGGCCGCTTCCGGTGAACCGACCGCCGCACAACTACGGAAGTGGGTCGTCGGGCTACACGCCCGGGACAAGGACGCCATCCTGACCGACCTGATCACCAGCGGCGAAAGCCACCTGCGCAACCGACTGCTGCGCCGCTACCGCGACGCGCATCCCGCCGACGAGTCCACCCCGACGGCCGTCCGTACCGCCGGTCAACTCCTCGTCGACCTGCGCGACCTCGGCGAACGCTACGGGGACACCGCATCGTTCCGACACCGGCTGGCCGAGCTGCGGGCGGTGCACGCCCGCGAGCCCAGCCTGCTCGAACGCCTCAACCTCGCAGGCCTCGACACCTGACGCCTGGTCCGCCGCCCGGTGGGCTGGCCACCATCGCCTACACACGCTGCGGCTCTCGCGCCGGCGCCACGACCTCAGACGTTGACCGTCGGCCTGCAACAGGGCCGGGGTTGACGGCCATAGTGTGGTGTGAGGCATCAGGTACGGCCGTCGGACGAGGAACTGTGGTCCTCGATCACCGCCGGCGACGAGGCGGCGTTCGGTCGGCTCTTCGACCGGTACTCCCGCCCGGTCTACAACCACGCGTTCCGGCTGACCGGCTCGTGGTCCACGGCCGAGGACGTCACCCAGGCGACGTTCCTCGTCGCATGGCGCCGCCGGCACGACGCCCGACTCGTGGACGGATCGGCGCTGCCGTGGTTGCTGGTCGTCGCCACGAACGCGGTCCGCTCGGAGTGGCGGTCGGTGCGTCGGTGGCTTGCGCTGATCCGGCGTCTACCGGCGGAGCGGTTTGTCGATGGTGACCTCGCCGACGAGGTTGCTGCGAGGCTCGATGACGAGCGGCGGATGACCGAGGTCCTCGCGGTGGTCCGCCGGCTGTCACCGGCCGAGCGGGAAGCGGTGGCCTTGTGCCTGTGGTCTGGCGTGTCGTACCCGGACGCGGCAGCCGTGTTGGGCATCAGCGAGGTGGCGGTGCGGTCGCGGGTCAGTCGCGCGCGCAGCCGCCTGGCCCGCCTGATGCCGCAGGAGATCCAGGAGGGGGAACGGTGAACGACATTCTCGACCTGCCCGCGGAGCGGGACCTGCCGCCGGAGGCGGCGCTCGCGATGCGGGCCCGGCTCCTCGGCTTCGCGAGCCCGCCTCCGGCGCGTACTCCCCGACTGAGGATCGCCGTGGCCGTAGCGGTGCTGCTGGCCGTGGCATCTGGTGCCGCGGCGGTGGTGTGGGACCGGCCGGACCGCTCGGCCGTGCAGGTGCTGGCCATGGGAGCCGGGGAGCTGTCACCGACGCTGCAGGATGCGGCCGAGCGGTGCCTGCGGTGGAACTCCCCGCAGCGGCAGACCCGCCAGGCTCCAGGGGAGCGACCCGTTCCGGTGTCCCTGACCGACCTGGCGGTGGCCATGGAGCGGGGTGACCGCGCGCTGGTGTTATTCATGAACGACGTCGGCTACGCCACCTGCGACGTGGAAGGGGCGGGAACGGCCCGGGAGTCCGGTGGGGGTGCCACCGAGCCGTGGCCGCACGGTGCCTGGCTGCCCGGGCCGGTGCAGCGGCTGCTGCTGACCTCCACCGAGTCCGACGGTGGAGACGTCAGCGTCAGCGGCCGGGTCAGCAGCCGCGTCCACCGGCTCGTACTCGACCACCGCGACGGCCACACCACAGCAGCCCGGCTCTCCGAGGGCGCGTTCGGCCTGATGACCAGCGACGCAAGACTCAAGGCCGGCAACGACCCTGAACTGGTCAGCTACGACGCGCGTGGGGCGGAGATCGACAGGCGTCCGCTGTTCCAGGCCGAAGACCAACTCGAGCACTGCTATACAGGCCCGGACGGGAAGTGGATCTACGGCAAGCCGACCAGCAGATGCCGTCCTGCCGAAAAGTGGGGGCGTTAGCCCTGATCGGAGGGTGACCGCTGCCCCAGGGGGCGTGGGTCGTCACTCGCGGGTCAGCCCCCGTGGCAGTGCGTCCTCGTCGGGTTGGACCTGGCGGGCATTGGCCACGGGACCGCGTTGGAGGGTGTGGATCACGGGTGTCGGGCCGCCGACACAGGTCCAGGTGTCGTCCCAGAGCGCGGAGACCAGCCATGACCGGTCGGCAGGGAAGAACAGGTCCGGCAGCGCGCCGTGCGGGTGGCGGATATGACCACCGGTGCGCCAGGTGAGGGCCTGCTCGGGGCCGGTCTCGACCAGAATGTACGGCCAGTTCCAGTGGAGGAACACCCTCGGGGCGTGAGGCAAGACGACGTCGTGGGCGCCGGTGTCGAGGTAGGCCAGCCACCACGGCTGGTCAGGAGTGTGCGCGGTGAGGTGCTCGATCAGGGCGTGCTCGTAGGCGGCGGCGGTGACCTGGTCGGTCTGGTACGTGGTGGCGTAGGCGTCGAAGACCGCCGGCATGGCGGTGGTGATCGAGATGCCGGCAGTGGTGTGCCCGGCGATCCAGCTCACGTCGGCGGCGGCGCCGACGCCCCAGTCCCGCCCGCCTCTGTTGACCTGCACACCGCTCGCTGCCGCGACGGTTGGCGTGGGAATCAGGCTGGTCGCGGAACGGCGGCCGGCAACCAGCCATCATGGGCCACCATGCCGTACGCCTGCCCCGCGCGCGGTGGAGTGCTAATGCTCCGCAGGTCCCGCACATCGTGTCCGGGGTGCCAGCCGGCGACGGCGGCAGGCTCAGGATTGCCGCGCCCGCGGGGCCGAGGGTGGGGATGGCTGAAGTGTGTTCCGCCGTGATCATGGCTGAGCCTTGAGGTGGCCACCCACTTCTCGCTCCGCGGGCGGGCCGGGTTGAACGGGCGCGGCACCGACAGCCGTAGACCCTGATACCCGTTTCGACGTGTGGTCCTGGGCTGGGCGAACGGGGGTCCGGGAAACGTGGGTGAACGTGGGCCACTCCCTGCCACCCCAGGTGAACCCCCAGGTCGCTAGACTGTGCCCTCGCGCCCTCGTAGCTCAGGGGATAGAGCATCGGTTTCCTAAACCGTGTGTCGCAGGTTCGAATCCTGCCGGGGGCACCTCGCTACGCAGCCGAAATGCCACCGAGCTGGCAATACACACGTCGGTCAGATGCGGCGGCGTGCCGCAGGTCGTATGGCCGACCGGCGAGCGGATAGTCAACCTGGCGCGGCCCCAACATCAGCCGACGCGCCTCATCCCAGACCCGCGAGTACGTCGATGCCGCAACGGCGTTGCCCCGCTCACTCTGGAACAGCCGGCCGTCCTCGGCGACCCCAAACCGCTCGATGTGTGCGCGCCGGATTCCGCGGGTCCGACCGGTGGATATATAGATGAGGCAACCTCCGCTGCCGCTTCCAGAAGACCCCGACCGCAGGCTCGCCGCGGACCCGTTCCAGCAGCGCGGCCTGGCCGAGTACGCGGCGACGGATTTCGTTCCCTGGCCGGACCGCTCGGAGGGTGCCCGCGCGACGCGGACACCCTCCGAGGGCCGGCAGTGCCGGATTCCCGGCTCGCCCTCAGCTCGTGGGGCCGGACGCCGCCCCACCGAGGGTCACCTTGAGGATCTTCTCGTTGCTGTTGTTCGGGATGCTGTCCTTGTCCCCGCCGGTGCTCGTGGTCAGCCACAGGTTGCCGTCGATGGTCGGTTCGACGGTGCGCAGCCGGAAGTACGTTCCGACGAAGTACTGCTGGAGGTTGGTGAGCGTGTTGCCGCTGATCTCCGCACGGTACATCCGGTTACCACGCAGGCAGGCGATGTAGAGCACGTCCCGGACGATCGCGATGCCGCTGCACGAGGCCTCGGCCACCGGGTACGTCCGGATCGGGGCCCTGTAGTTCGGGTTGGCGCAGTTGCCGGAGGTGCCCTCGCAGGCAGGCCAGCCGTAGTTGCCGCCCTTGACGATGATGTTGGTCTCATCCATGACGTTGTTGCCGAACTCCTGCTCGAAGAGCCGGCCCTGGGAGTCGAAGGCGAGTCCCTGCGGGTTGCGGTGGCCGTAGCTCCACACGTAGTTGCCGAAGGGGTTGTCCGCCGGCACGGTGCCGTCGGGGTTGAGCCGCAGCACCTTGCCGCCCAGGTTGTTGGTGTCCTGGGCCACGTCCGGGTTCTGTCCGTCGCCGGCGGCGGCGTAGAGCTTGCCGTCGGGGCCGAAGCGCAGCCGGCCGCCGTTGTGGTA
This sequence comes from Micromonospora sp. LA-10, assembly GCF_051853095.1. Classification (NCBI taxonomy): domain Bacteria; kingdom Bacillati; phylum Actinomycetota; class Actinomycetes; order Micromonosporales; family Micromonosporaceae; genus Micromonospora; species Micromonospora sp. LA-10. The sequence continues at coordinate 3,031,273 of NZ_CP195710.1, read as the reverse complement.
CTTGTTGCGCGGGATTCCCGTGACGAGCACCTGCTCGGTGCCGGTTTGCAGCGTGCCGTCGTAGCGGATGCGCACGATCCGGTTGTCGGTCGTGGTGGTGTGGTAGATGTACAGCCAGCGGTCGGTGGTGAAGTTGGCCGAGACGGCCAGCCCGAGCACGCCGCCCTCGCCGTTGGTGCCGGCCACGTTCGGCACGGTGCCGATGCTGTGCTTGTCGGTGCCGTCCGGCTTCATGGCGACGATGTCGAACAGGTCGCGCCGGCCGTAGAGGACCGTGCCGTCGGGCAGTTGCACCAGGCCCCAGGGCAGGTCCTTCTCGGTGGTGATCGCCGTGGCGCCGCAGATCGGGCTCGTGCAGCCCGAGCCGGTGTGCGCGGTGACCGCGGCGCTCGCCGCCGAGACATTGCCCTGGGCGTCCCGGGCGGTCACCGTGTACCGGTAGTCGGTGTCGGGCGTCAGTCCGGTGTCGGTGAACGTGGTCGCCGGCGGGTTGCTGGCGGTGCCGGTGGTGGAGCCGACCGCCGTACCGTTGCGCAGGATGGTGTAGCCGGTGACCGCGACGTTGTCGGTGGAGGCCGACCAGGTGAGGGTCACGTCCGTGCCGTTGACCGTCGCAGCCAGGTTGGTCGGCGTGCTGGGCGGAGACGTGTCCTGCTGGCAGAACGGCGGGGTGACCGAGAGCGTGGAGCTGGCCTGCGAGACGTTGCCGGCGGCGTCGCGGGCGTTGACGTACCAGCCCCAGGTGACACCCTGCACGACGCTGAGCGTGGCGGTCAGCGTCCGTCCCGAGACCGAGGTGACGAGCTGGCCGTCGTGGTAGATGTCGTAGAAGGCGACGCCGACGTTGTCCCGCGAGGCGTACCAGGAGAGCGTGACGGACTGGCAGGTCAGCCGGCTGCTGCGCAGGCCGGTCGGCCGGGTGGGCGGGCTGGTGTCGGCGGCGAGCCCGGCCGCCGGCCGGCTGCCGGTCGCCGGTGCGGCCGGCGCGGCGTTGGCGGGTACGCCGGTCAGCATGGTGCCGGCGCAGATCAGCAGAGCGAGCGGGACGCGGTGGCGGAGCTGGTGAGGAATAATCCGCACGGTGCTTTTCCTTCCCGGGGTTCTTGGTCAGTACGGGTAGCCGGGGACGTTGAGTCGGACGCTGTACAGGCCGGAGTCGTTCGTTCGGCCGGAGGTGATGTAGAGGGTCTGCCGGTCGGGTCCGCCGAACGCAGCGTTGGTGGTGCCGGTGCCGCCGGAGCGGATCGTGCCGAGCTGCGCGCCGGCGGGCGAGTAGACGTGGATCAGCCCATCCGAGCCGGAGGCCCAGTACACGTTGCCGGCGCAGTCGACGGTCACCCCGTCGGGACCGCCGAGGTAGTTCACGAAGACGCTGCGGGCGCCGGTGCTGCCGTCGGGCTGGACGACGTACTTGTAGATCTTGTTCTCGAAGTAGGCGCCCACGTAGAGCGTGCTGCCGTCCGGGGAGAGCGCTATGCCGTTGGGTTGCCGCAGCCGGTCGTCCACCAGCGACACCTGGCCGCCAGAGACGCGGAAGACGCTGGTACGTCCGCTCATCTGGTCGGGTCGGTTGCCACGCTGGAAGTTGGGGTCGGTGAAGTAGACGACGCCGTCGGAACGGACCGTGACGTCGTTGGGTGAGTTGAACGACCGGCCCTGGTAGCCGGCGGCGACGGTGCTGCGGGCCTGGTCGTTAAGCCGGTATGCGGAGACGTTCCGCTGGTCGTGGGTGGCAGCGATGATCTGCTGGGCGTCGGGGCTGAGCGCCAGGCCGTTGCTGCCGGCGTCGGCGATGAAGGTGTCGAAGGTCGCCGGCGGGGTGAACCGGCGGATCGTGGAGGGCTGCACGTTGCTCGGCCCGGTGCCCGCGGCCATGTCGGACATCAGCAGGTAGCCGCCGTCGGCGATCCAGACCGGTCCTTCGAGGAACGAGAACCCGCTCTGGACCTTCGTCGCGGACACGGAGCTGGCAGGCAGGGGTGGGCCGTACCCGGTGCCGCCCGGACAGACCCCGGGGGGCGCGCCGGGTGGGCCGGCGAGTGGGTTGGTGTGAACGTTCACATCAGGGGCGCGGCGAGGCGTCGGGGGTGCGGGCGCGGCTCCGACGGGGCCTGGCGCGGTGGTGAGTGCGAGGCACAGGCCGGTGAGTGCGGCGATGGTTGGACGCCAGGTCATCGGGTACTCCAATCGGGGTCGGTGAATGCGTGCCAGTGAACAGCCCTGGTCACCAACACCCGCCATCGATCAACATCGATGCATATGGACGAGCTTAGGCGAGGAAGCAGCGCTCCGCATCAGTTCCCCCCGATCACCTTTGGCGCACGCCCCGAAGGCGCCCCGATGACCTGGCCGGGGCGATGAGGCCCGGCCCCCACCGACCCGGCACACAAGTCGCTCAGCCGTCGTGCCGGTCGCTGAGCTTCGAGACCTGGTCACCCGCGGGGTAACGGTGACGCCGCTCCGGAAGTGGAAGACCGCCGGCGTAACCGGGGATGACGTGCACCGGGTCGGGCGCCACCGGCACCGTGAAGGTGGGCGGCGCCACCCGGCGCCTCGTACTCGTGACCGGCGGGCGGTAAAGCGAAAAATGGAGACTGTCATGCCTGCGATTGTTGAAAGGCGTCCATCAGCACTGGCTGGCCGCCGATGGCACGTGGTGCGGCCAGTCGGGCTAGATCCCGCCACCCGCCATGGACGAAGCCGCAACAGGCACCGGATGCCCTTCTCACATCACCTGATCGACACCGTAGACGGCCTGTGCGTGCGTGTACCCCTCGAATTCCAACTGCTTGATCAGGCCTGAACGGGAGAACGCCTGGGTGTCGAGGTAATCCTTCGCCGTCTTGGCAGCCTGTTTTCTGTAGTCAACGTTCAGAGAATCCACGGCCTGGGTTGCGATCTTCCTCGGGTAGCCCTCGAACTCCAACTGCTTGATCAGGCCGGAGCGGGAGAACGCTTGATATCGCAGGTAATCGGAGGCGGCCCTGATGGCGTTCTCCTGCTCTACGGACACCTTCGGCTCGGACGACGCCTTGGTGGTGGCCTTCGGCTTCGGCTTCGGTGTTGCTGTGGTAGGAGCTGCGGTGGTGGGTGTTGCGGTAGTAGGTGCTGCGGTGGTGATCTCCACCGCCGGCGCTGCAGGGCTTTCTGCCGGGACAGACGCTGCGGTGGTCGTCTCCGCGGCGGCGCTCCTTGTGGGAGGTGAGTCGCCACCGCCGACTGCCGCAGCGATGGTCACTCCGCCGCAGCAGAGCACCAAGACGCCGCCGACGACCGCTCCGATGATGACCTTCACGGACCGCTTCTTCGGACGCTGCTGCGACTGCATAGCTGGATAACCGGGTGGCGGCGGAGCGCTGTAGCTCACTGATAGGACCCTTCGGGAGACTGTGCGTAACCGTGTACACGGCGAGTCTGCTCAGACGGACCATCAATAACCATCCCCGCTTCAGCCGATGATCTCCTCAGCCGTTGCTGGTGGAATGTCGGCCGACCGCTGACACGTTCTGCTGCATGAGTTAGCCGGAGCGGGACATGTGGCTGCGATTGCCGTACGTCACTTCGTTTCCTGAGGGGACGGCAGCATCCACTATGCAGAGGGCGCGCAAAGTGCTCGTCTCGAAATCGTTTCCGGTGAGTGCGGAAGCAGGTGAAAGCCTGCCGGAGGCGCCTGCATTCACTCATTCCCCGACCGTTCGTCGCGGGTTCTAGTCCTGGCGGGGGGGGGGGGGGGGGGGGGGGGGCAGCGGGCCACACTCTGGTCGGCCGCTGTTGGGCCGTCTGGGTTCACGTGCTCATCCGGGTTTCCAGCGGCGAGTGGGCGACCTCTTCCCTGCCACAGGCGAGCAAGGCGACAGGGCCCGTCGCGAGGCGCCAGGTGAGGTGGGCGGCCGGATAGCCGACGCGCACATGGTCAAGTTCGAGCCGGACGACGCGCGACAAGAGTTGCGCTCGCCGACATTCCGGCGAGGTGACCGAGGCCCGTGCGACGACGCCTGGAACGGTAGGTTGCACGTCAATGGCTCTCGTCTTCCTCGCGCTTGCGCTGCTCGCCCTGGCCTGGCCGGTGTTCGCGGCCGCCGGCCTCGTGTTCGTGGTGATCGGCGCGCTTGCGCTCCGTCGCGACCCGGACATCCTGGGCAGGGCATCGGCGCTGAGGCGGGCGGGATGGTTTCTGGCCGCCGGTGCGGCGTTCACCGCTGCCGCCGCCTACGGTCGCGGATTGGCGGCGACCACCTTCGGGCTGCTGGACCCCGACGACGGCTGCATGCTGCGGCGACCGGAAGGCTACGACCACCGCGCCGGCGCATCGGCTGACGGTTCGTCGAGCATGTGGCCTCTGCGCGACACCACGTGCGGCCCCGACCTGGTGCCCGGTTACGTCAATCCGCTGGTGGCCGGGTCGGCGGTGCTGTTCGTGGCGCTCCTGGTGGTCCTGATCCTGGCGGAGGTCAGGTCCCGGCCACTGCCGGCCGGCGACGCAGCCCGCCGGTGACAATGGCCGGCGACGCGGCCAACCGGTGACATTGGACGACGAACCGGCGCCGGCGAAGCGAGCGCACCGACGACGAGGCGGGGACGGGACGGCCCCGCGTCCGGCCGGAGCTCGGGCGCGGGGCCGGCGGGTCAGCGGACCAGCGCTGCCACCAGCGTCCCGATGCAGGCGACGATGGCGGCGATGATCGGACTGAGCGTCTTGATGTACGCCAGGATGAGCCGGTGCCGGTCGGTCGGCTCGGCAACGGTTTCTTCCTCGTCCTCTGGTGTCTCGAAGTCTGACCCGTGAGGGATTACAGTCAACGTGACTCCTTCCGTTGCAGCGGTGGAGTCGAATGCGGCGTCCGGTGGCAGCCGGGCGCCGCCCTCTGTGTGAGGCGACGCAGTGCCGTTCGACGATTCGAGCATCCTCCCGGCGAACAGCTAGCACAAGAGTGGGCAATTCACTGTCGGGTACCTGACAAGCAGATGCATCGCATCGAGAAAATTTCGGTGCCATCTCTTGCCAAATGCAATTTTCCGTGAACCAGTTCTACCGAACGTGACCAGCCAGAAGCTTACGGTGAGCAGGCGTGTGGTCAGGCGCGGCGGAGCTGGAGCACCGCCACGCGGGCGTCGTGGCCGTCGACGTGCATGGGCACCGTCTTGCGGTTGCGCAGCTGGATCTCCACCCCGTTCGACCCCTGGAGCCAGCCGATCTGGTCGATGCCGGCGTCGAAGGCGCGCGTCTCCTTCGCGGGGAACAGCTTCGGCATCGGGTTGCGGTTGGTGTCGCCGGTCCAGATCACCGGGAAGCCGCGGGCCTGCCAACTGGAGATCCGCTCCCGGAGGACGTCGAAGTGGAGCGCCCACTTGGCCCGGCGCCACGCCTCGTGCGGATCTTCCTGGCCGTTGAACGCGCCGGCCACGAAGTGCGTGTTGAGGAACGCGAACTGAAGCGCCGCGTCGTCGTTCGCGCCCAGCAGGACCTCGGAGATGACGCGGTTCACCGAGACGCCAGCCAGACCTTCGTGTACGGGTGTGACGCGCTTGTCGAGCACGTCGTACACCTTCGGCACGGAGATCGGCACGTAGTGCCCGCCGTCGTTGAGGTGCACGTTGCGGTAGTGCTCGCCGAACAGGTCGTTGATCCAGCCCTTCTCCTTCGTGTCGCCGTCACCCCCGCCGATCTCCTGCCAGCCGACGAGCGGACGGTCCGCGGGGCCGGTCATGTCGAGGGCGTTGCGGACCGCGGTGATCGCGGCCTTGCGCTGGTCGAGGTTCGCGCGACCGATGTTGGCGGTGACGACGCCGAGGTTCCGCCACGCGGTCGCCGCCCCGGCGGGTGTGGGGAAGCCCAGCGTGCCGGCGAGCGCGACGCCGCCCGCGAGGCCGAGTGCCTGTCGTCTGCTGACCGGGTTCATATGAATCACCATGTGTCCGACGGACTACGAGACGAGGAAGCCGGACGAAGGGCGGGTCAGGACGCCGGTCATCGGGAAGCGGGTGGAGCCGTTCCACCAGTGCCACACCACGCGCTCGGTGCCGTCGGCGGCGTCGAAGACGTCCATCCCGCCGGGGCCCTGGTGGTTGCCGGGCAGGTCGCGGATCGGGTTGAGTCCGGCGCTGCCGGTGTAGCCGAAGAAGGGCCGGGACACGCCTTCGCGAATGGGGGTGCAGCGGGAGCCGGGCAGGGGAGTGGCGCCGCAGCGGGCGATGCCGGTGGAGTAGCGCGCGCTGTCCCAGTTGTTGCCCGAGTACATCAGGTACCAGTCGCCGTCGGCGGCCTTCCACATCGCCGGGTTCTCGACGACGTGCGTACCGCCGCTGGTCTTGGCGGTGTCCCAGGTGATGTCGGTGCTCTTGAGCATGTCCCGGCGGGTGTCCCAGATCGCGCGGCCCTCACCGTCGGTGCGGACGGTGGAGATGCCGGTCTCGGCCCCGCTGGCGATGGCGTCGTCCCGGTAGGTGACGTACAGGTTCCCGCCGGCCACGAAGGGGTTGGCGTCGAGGGCCCACCGGCCGGCGTCCGGACAGGCCCATTCGCCCTGGTTCTGGAAGGGGCCGCGGGCGCTGTCGGAGATGGCCCGTCCGATGCATTTCTGCCCGGAGCCCTTGCGGGAGGCGGTGTAGAACATGAAGAACCGGTTGCCGAAGCGGGCGACTCCGGGGGCCCAGACCGCGCCGCCGGGCTCGGCCCAGGCGCCCGGACCGGACGGCAGCGCGTCGTGCGAGGCGCAGTCGGCCATGCCGACGCTGCTGCCGGAGCCGTGGACGAGGACGGGTACGTACAGCCGGCCGGTCGCGCCGCAGCGCGCGCCGGTCCCGGCGCCGACCGTGGTGCCGTAGGTGACGTAGGAGCCGTCCTTCGCCAGCAGCGTGTCCGGGTCGGCCAGCGGGAAGGTGGACGAGCTCGCCAGGGTGGAAAAGTCGCTGCCGGGCGCGGCCGCGGCGGGCGCCCCTGCCGTCGTGCCGGCGAGCAGCGCGGTAGCCGCGAGGGCGGCGAACGTGCGCCGCGTCAGAAGAAATTTCACCGGACGTCCTCCATCGATGAAAGTAATTGACGACCGGAGGCTATCGATGGGTGGCGATGTCGTCAACGGCTCCGCGGGTGACCCGACGATCCGGCGGGCACGTCGGCCGCGCCCGCGCCGGCCGGTGGAAGCCCGCCGCGCGCGCCGGAGCCGCTGTTACGCTCCGTCAGGAGGGCCGCGCCGCACGGCGATCCCCTCCGGGTCGGGCCCTCAAGGTCGGCGCCAGGGTGCGTCGGTACCCTGCTAGTTCTGGCCTGTCCGCGACGACATGAGGTATTCGTGAACGATCTTCGAGTGGTGGCGTTCGACCTGGACGACACCCTGGCGATTTCCAAGTCCCAGATCGATCGTCGAATGGCGGAGCTGCTCGGCCACCTGCTCACCGAGGTGGACGTACTCATCATCTCCGGTGGTCGGTTCGAGCAGTTCCAGTCGCAGGTGCTCGCCCACCTCGACCTCACCGAGGAGCAGCGCGATCGGCTGCACCTGATGCCCACCTGCGGCACCCGGTACTACCGCTGGTCCGACGGGGACTGGCGGCAGGTCTACGCCGAGGACCTGAGCGAGGCCGACAAGGCGCGTGTCGTCACCGCGCTCACCGAGTCGGCGCAGGCGCTGGGTCTGTGGGAGGAGAAGACCTGGGGCGACATCATCGAGGACCGGGGCAGCCAGATCACGTTTTCCGCGCTGGGCCAGTCCGCCCCGCCGGCGGAGAAGTACGGCTGGGACCCGGACGGCGACAAGAAGCGGCGGCTGCGGGACGCGGTCGCGGCGAAGCTGCCCGACCTGGAGGTTCGCGGTGGCGGCTCGACCTCGATCGACGTCACCCGCAAGGGCGTGGACAAGGCGTACGGCATGCGCAAGCTGCTGGAGCACCTGGACCTGACCATCGACAACGTGCTCTTCGTGGGTGACCGGCTCGACGTGGGTGGCAACGACTACCCGGTCAAGGCCATGGACATCCGCTGCCACGCGGTCACCCGGTGGGAGGACACCGCCGACTACGTGGAGCGGCTCGTCGACGACCTGGTGAAGCAGCGCGCCGGGCGCGCCTGAGCACGACCCGCAGCAGAGCCCGCCGGTTCCGGAACCGGCGGGCTCTGGCGGTATCGACGGTGATGAGGTAGGAACAGCCGAGAGAGCGCTCTCCCGTCCCATCACCGAACAGGCAGGCAGATGAGATCACCCGACCCCTCCCGCCGCCGCTTCCTCACGCTCACCGCCTCCGCGGCGTCGCTCACCGCCCTCGGCCTCCCGGCCGGCGCCGCCGCCGCGTCCCCGGCCGCGCGTCCCGCCCGCGAGCCCGACTTCGGCCCGAACGTCTTCGTGTACGACCAGGACACGCCGGTCGAGGAAATCCAGTCCACGCTGGACCGGCTCTTCACCGCGCAGGAACGCAACGAGATGGGCTTCGACAGGTACGCCGTGCTGTTCAAGCCCGGCCGCTACGAGGTGGACGCCCGGCTCGGCTACTACACCACTGTCGCCGGTCTCGGCGCCCACCCGGACGACGTGGAGATCCACGGCGCGGTGCGGGTGGTCGGCCAGCCCGACCCGAACTCGCCCGCGGGCATCTCCGCGCTGACCAACTTCTGGCGTTCGGCGGAGAACCTCGCTGTCACCCCGACGGACTGGTCGAATCAGTGGGCCGTCTCGCAGGCGTCACCGATGCGGCGGGTGCACGTCAAGGGCGTGCTGTGGCTGGAACCCGGCAACGGCGGCTACTCCAGCGGCGGCTACATCGCCGACTCCAAGGTGGACGGCATCACCATCAACGGCTCCCAGCAGCAGTGGCTCACCCGGGACAGCGAACTCGGCGGCGAGTGGACAAACGGCGTGTGGAACCAGGTGTTCTCCGGCGTCATCGGCGCGCCCGCACAGGGCTTCCCCGATCCGCCGTACACCACGCTGCCGACCAGCCCGGTCACCCGGGAGAAGCCGTACCTGTTCGTCGACGCCCGGGGTGCCTGGCGGGTCGCCGTACCGCGCCTGCGCCGCGACACCGCCGGCACCACCTGGGCCGCCGGCGGCGCGCCGGTGCCGTCGCTGCCGCTGTCCGCGTTCTTCCTGGCCCGGCCCACCGACTCGGCCAAGCGGATCAACGCGGAACTCGCCCGCGGCCGGCACCTGCTGCTCACCCCCGGCGTCTACCACCTGGACCGGGCCCTGCGGGTACGCCGCCCGGACACCGTGGTGCTCGGCCTCGGCATGCCGAGCCTGGTGCCGGACCGCGGGGACGCGGCGCTGCGGATCGAGGACGTGGACGGGGTCCGCATCGCCGGAGTGCTGGTGGACGCCGGGCCGGTCGAGTCGCCGGTGCTGGTCGAGGTCGGTACCCGGCACTGCCACCGGTCGCACGCCACGAACCCGATCTCGCTCCAGGACGTCTTCTTCCGCATCGGCGGCCCGTACGCGGGGCGGGCGGTGACCAGCCTGGTGGTGCACAGCCGGCACACGCTGATCGACAACATCTGGGCCTGGCGCGGCGACCACGGCCGGGCCGGCACGATCGGCTGGACCGTGAACACCGCTGCCACCGGCGTGATCGTCAACGGCGACGACGTGACCGCGTACGGGCTGTTCGTCGAGCACTACCAGCGCTGGCAGACCATCTGGAACGGCGAGCGCGGCCGGACCGTGTTCTACCAGAGCGAGCTGCCCTACGACCCGCCGAGCCAGGCGGCCTGGCGCAGCCCGACCGGCAACGGCTGGGCCTCGTACAAGGTGGCCGACCACGTCCGCACGCACGAGGCGTGGGGGCTGGGCGTCTACTCGTACTTCAACCAGGGCGTGGACATCCGCTGCGACCGGGGGATCGAGGCGCCGCGCCGGGCCGGGGTGCGGTTCCACGACGCGATCACCGTGTTCCTCGACGGCAGCGGCGGGATCGAGCGCACGATCAACGACGTCGGCACCCCGGTCGTCGGCTCGTACGGCACCAGCACCGTGGTCAGCTACCCCTGACCGGCGTCGGGCGGCCCGGCCGGTGATCCGGCCGGGCCGTCCCGGCTCACCCGGCGAGCTGGTCGACGCGGGAGAGCACCTGGTCGATCAGGCCGTACTCGCGGGCCTCCTCGGCGGTGAACCAGCGGTCGCGGTCCCAGTCGCGCTGGATCTCCTCCAGCGTGCGCCCGCTGTGCCGGGCGATGAGTTCCTGCATGGTCCGCTTCACGTGCAGCATGTTCTCGGCCTGGATGGTGATGTCGGAGGCCGTGCCGCCCATCCCGCCGGAGGGCTGGTGCATCAGGATCCGCGTGTGCGGCAGCGCGAACCGCTTGCCGACCGCCCCGGCGCAGAGCAGGAACTGCCCCATCGAGCCGGCGATCCCGAGCGCCAACGTCGCCACGTCGTTCTTGACGTACCGCATGGTGTCGTAGACGGCCATGCCGGCGCTCACCGAGCCGCCGGGCGAGTTGATGTAGAGGAAGATGTCCCGCTCCGGGTCCTCGGCCGCGAGGAGCAGGATCTGCGCGCAGATCTGATTCGCCGACGCCTCGGTGACCTCGGTGCCGAGGAAGATGATCCGTTCCTTCAGCAGCCGTTCGAAGACCCGGTCGTCGAACGCCGGCTGCCGATCGTCGAGCATCCAGATGCCACCCATCGCCGCGCACCTCCGTACCGCCGGTGGGCGGTGGACCGCCCGGGAACCCGCGGTCTCCAGCGTCCGCCGGGCGCACGGTCGCGGCCCAGGCTTTCTGCCCGGGGCAGATCCGCCCTCGGCAGAAGCTACGCGGCGACCGGCCGCCGCCGGCCGGCGCGAGCCCGCCGCCGGGCCACCGTGACGGAGGTACGCGGACGGGGGCGGGCGGTCGGGGCGGAGGGAGCCGGCCAGATCCGGATGCCGCCACCGAACCCGATCGGCGTGGCGGCGTCGAGGGGCGCACCGAGCGGCGCCGGCCCCAGGCCGAAGGGCCGCAGCGCGCCGCCGAGCAGCGGCGTGGCGGTGACCGGCCGACGGGCGATGTGCGGCCGGAGCGAGACGGCGGGCCGGCGGGACACGGGCAGCCGGGGTGGCACGGCCGGCCGGCGGGTGACGGACAGCCTCGGCGGACCGACCCGCGCCTGCGGCCCGGTGCGCGCGACCGGCACCCGGTCGAACCGGGCCGCCGAGATCCCGGGGCCGACCGGCGTCGGCCGCTCGCGGCGCAGCTCGTCGCGTGCCTCTTCGAGCAGGTCGGCGAGGTGGATCCCGAGCGCGCGGCAGATCGCGGCCAGCACCTCGGAGGAGGCCTCCTTGCGCCCACGTTCGACCTCGGACAGATAGGGGAGGGAGACGCCGGCGGCCTGGGCCACCTCGCGCAGCGTGCGGCCCTGGCGCAGGCGGATGCGCCGGAGCACCCCGCCGATCACGCGTCGCAGCAACGACATGCCGGCCTCCTCGCGGTCGCCGTCCCGGATGTTCCCATCATGCCCCGCCCACGCGCCCGGCACCTGCCCGGTCGGCCCCCGTGTGCCGACCGGGCAGGGGTGGATCATCGCCAGACGACCGCGCGGGAGTGCCAGCTCGGCGAGGTGAAGTACGTCTGACCGACGATTACTCCGGCGTCGTTGACATTGATCGCGATGCTGCTCACGGCTCCGTCCGGCATGGGCAGCAGCTGGGATTCGGCGGTGGGTGAGGGCCAGATCATCGCCCGGTTCGCGGTGCCGTCGGTGCCGATCACCAGACCCGAGTCGTTCACGGCCTGCGCCGTCGGGGAGGGCGACGAGGTGGCCAGCCGGCGCATCGTCGTACCGTCCCAGAAGAAGGCGGCGAACTGGCCGTCGGCGGTCCAGCTGGTGCCGACCACCTGACCGAGGTCGTTGATGCCGTTCGCGTCGCTCGTGGGCCCGCCCAGGGTGCCCAGCGACCGCAGGACGCCGTCGCGCCAGACGAATGCCTGGTTGACGAAGGGCGGGTCGGTCCAGTCCTTGTATCCGTAGGTGCCCGCGACGGTACCGGCCTCGTTCACCGCGAGCGCGCTCGCGCCGGGCGGCGCGTCGATGGTGATCTCGGTGTTCCCGGTCCGGACGAACGGCCGCCGCCCGGAGAAGCTGTCGGTGACGTGGTAGACGCCGACCACCCGGTCACCCGCCGTGTCGTACGCGATGGAGAAGATGCCCCCGGTCAGGCCGAGATCCTGGATCTTCCCGTCCACCCAGGCCACGGCATGGCTGCTGCCGTCGGCCGCCTGGGCGGTGCCGACGATGCGTCCCCGCTCGTCGATCGCCTGGGCCAGGCTGTTCGGCCCGCCGAGCGTCCCCAGATCCTCGATCCGTCCGTCCACCCAGCGCACCGCGTGCCAGTAGCCGCCGGCCACCTGCGCCGACCCGACCACCACGCCGGCGCTGTTGACGTCCGCCGCCGAGCTGCCCCCGCCGAGTGTCGGCAGCAGCTCGACGGTCCGCTTCGCCGTCGGCATCGGCGCCGGCGTGGTGGCGGTCGGCGTACCCGTGGGCGACGGTGAGGCGGTCGGCGCCCCGGTGGCGGTCGGCGTGGGCGTCGGCGTCGGCGGCACGGTCGGTCGCGGAGAGATGGTCGGCGACGGGAGGACCGTGGGCTTCGGCCGGGTGGGCCGGGCCGTCCCCGGCGGCCGGTCCCCGGGCCGCCCGGCAGTCGCGGGCGGCGCCCCGGAGACGACCATCCCGAGCACCACTGCCAACGCTGTCACTGCCGCGCCTGTACGCATCCGACGCCCCCTCGTCACGATCGGTGAGTCATCAGTCTCACCCGCAGGCGCGTCGATGAATGTGACGAGATCCTTACCGATGGCGGCCCCGGGGTGGGCCTGCGGCCCAGGCAGCCGGCTCGGGGCGTACCCGCTATCTTGAGGGCGTGCAGGCGACGGTGGCGGAGCGGGACCGACGGTGATCCATTTTCCCGCGCAACGGCGGGGGCCACTGAGCGCGCTGAGTCTGCGCCTGCTCGCCGCCCTCGGCCTGGTCTTCGCCACGGTGTTCGTGGTGTGGCTCGACCGCGACGGCTACCGCGACGTCGACGAGAGCGGCCTGACCCTGCTCGACTGCTTCTACTACGTGGTGGTCTCGCTCTCCACCACCGGGTACGGCGACATCACGCCGGTCAGTCCGTCGGCGCGCCTGGCAAACGTCCTGTTCGTCACCCCCGCCCGGGTGCTCTTCCTGATCATCCTGGTCGGCACCACCCTGGAAGTCCTGACCGAGCAGTACCGCACCGGGCGTCGCCTGTCGCGGTGGAGGAGAACCGTGAAGGACCACGTCATCATCTGCGGCTACGGCACCAAGGGCCGCAGCGCGGTCACCGCCCTGCTGGAGAACGGTACGGACAAGGCCAGGATCGTGGTGGTCGAGCGCAGTGGGCCGGCGCTGCGGCAGGCCACCTCGAACGGCCTGGTGACGATCGAGGGCTCGGCGACCCGCTCGTCGGTGCTTGAGCAGGCGCACGTGCGTACCGCGAAGGCGGTCATCATCGCGACCGACAGCGACGACGCCTCGGTGCTGGTGGCGCTCACCGTCCGGCAGCTCACCGCCGGCCAGGTGCGGATCATCGCGGCGGTACGCGAGGCGGAGAACGCGCCGCTGCTCAAGCAGAGCGGCGCGCACCACGTGATCGTCTCGTCGGCCACGGCCGGGCGGCTGCTCGGCCTCTCCACTTCGGCCCCGCCCCTGATCGACGTGGTGGAGGACCTGCTCACCCCGGGTCAGGGCATGGCGCTGGCGATGCGGTCGGCCGAGCGCGCCGAGGTGGGGCGTTCGCCGCGTGAGCTGGAATCGCTCGTCATCGCGCTGGTCCGCCGGGGCAAGGTGGTCACGCTCAACGATCGTGCCGCCGCCGTGATCGAGACCGGCGACATGCTGGTCCACGTCCGGGACGACCGCCCGCAGGCCACCACCGCGCTCTGACCGGCCCCGGCTGAGCGCGAATGCTCAGCAGGCGCCCGGGCCGCCTTCCGCGAGCACTTCGCCGCAGGTCGACGACCGGCCCTGGGTGGCCCGTCGCAGCAGGTCGTAGAGCATGTCCCGCTCGCCGGGCGCCAGCGCGCCGAGGACCTCCTCCTCGGCTCCGGCGAGCGCGCACTCCGCCTCGCGCAGTCGCTGCGTGCCCGCCTCGGTGAGGCGTACCTCGTGCCGGCGACGGTCCTCCGGTGAGCGGCGGCGCTCGGCCAGACCGTCCGACTCCAGGTCGTTGAGCAGCCCGACCACGTTCGTGCTGTCGAGCTGGAGCGTGCCGGCCAGCGCCTGCTGGCTGATCCCGCCGGAGTCGCGCAGCACGGTGAGCGCCACCAGGTGGCGGGGGCGCAGGCCCAGCGGGGCCAGCACCGACTCCGAGCGCAGCCGCATCCGCCGGGCCAGGTGATCGAGCAGGGGCCCGGAGCGGCGCTCGGACTCCTCGACCTGTGCGGCGGACATGTGACCCAGTCTACGCGGTCCGCGGAACATCGACCTGCTATAAATAGTTGGTCCTACACGAACGATCGTCGGAGGAGAAACCACCAATGGCACACCTACTGCACATCGACTCCAGCATCACCGGGGAGCGGTCGATCAGCCGGCGGCTCACCGCCCGTGCCGCCGCCGCCTGGCGCGCCGCCCACCCGGACGGCACCGTCACCTACCGCGACCTGGGCCAGAACCCGCTGCCGCACCTGGACGCCGCGAGCGGTCTCGCGCGCATGGTGCCGCCGGATCAGCACACCCCCGAGCAGGCGGCGTCCTGGCGGCTGACCGAGGAGGTCGTGGCCGAGGTGAAGCAGGCCGACACGGTCCTGCTCGGGCTCCCGCTCTACAACTACGGCGCCCCCAGCAGCGTGAAGTCCTGGGTCGACCACCTGATCGCCCCCGGCATCGCCTACGACCCGGTGACGAACGCCGGGCTGCTCGGCGACCGCCAGTTCGTCGTCCTGGTCAGCCGCGGCGGCGGGTACGGCGCGGGCACGCCCCGGGAGGGCTGGGACCACGCCGAGCCGTGGCTGCCGCACGGCCTGTCGCTGACCGGCCTGGAGCCGCGGTTCATCTGCGCCGAGCTGACCCTGGCGCCGGTCAACCCGGCGATGGCCGAGCTGATCCCGCTGTTCGAGCAGAGCCTCGCCGCCGCCGAGCGGGCCGTCGACGAGCTGTGGGTGCCCGCCTCGGCGGCCGCCTGACCGGGCTGCGTCACAGGCGAAGGGCGGGCCGCTCCACGGGGGAGCGGCCCGCCCTCTCGCATGACGGGTCAGCGGCGGATCAGAGGATCGTCCAGGTGTCGCCGCTGCCGAGCAGCGCGGCGAGCTGCTGCTCCGGGGTCTTGTCGACGGTGGCCTTGGCGGCCGCGACCTGCTCCTGCACCACGCTGTCGTACGAGGGGCGGCCCACCGAACGGAACACCCCGATCGGGGTGTTGCTCAGGTCGAGGCCGGGCAGCCGGGACAGCGCGAACGCGTACGCCGGGTCGGCGACGCCCGCGTCGTGCACGACGATCTCCTCGGCCGGGGTGTTCGCGGTCTCCCGGACCTCCAGGCCGAAGCCACCCGGCGGGTGCACGACGCAGAACTGCCCGTCCTTGCCGAACGTGATCGGCTGCCCGTGCTCCAGCCGGATCAGGAAGTCGTCCCGGGTGGCCGGCTCCTTCAGCGGGTCGAACGCGCCGTCGTTGAAGATGTTGCAGTTCTGGTAGATCTCCACGAACGCCGAGCCCTCGTGCTGGGCGGCGGCCCGCAGCACCGACTGGAGGTGCTTGCGGTCCGAGTCGATCGTCCGGGCCACGAACGTGGCCTCGGCGCCGAGCGCCAGCGACAGCGGGTTGAACGGGGCGTCCGCCGAGCCGACCGGCGTCGACTTGGTGATCTTGCCGACCTCGGAGGTCGGCGAGTACTGGCCCTTGGTCAACCCGTAGATCCGGTTGTTGAACAGCAGGATCTTCAGGTTCACGTTGCGGCGCAGCGCGTGGATCAGGTGGTTGCCGCCGATGGAGAGCGCGTCGCCGTCACCGGTGACCACCCAGACCGACAGGTCCGGCCGGGACACCGACAGGCCGGTGGCGATCGCCGGGGCGCGGCCGTGGATCGAGTGCATCCCGTACGTGTTCATGTAGTACGGGAAGCGCGACGAGCAGCCGATGCCCGAGACGAAGACGATGTTCTCCCGGGGGATGTTCAGCTCCGGCATGAAGCCCTGCACGGCCGCCAGGATGGCGTAGTCGCCGCAGCCGGGGCACCAGCGCACCTCCTGGTCGGACTTGAAGTCCTTGGCGGTGAGCTTGAGGGCGACGGGCTCAGACATTCTTCAGGACCTCTTCCAGCATCGTCTCCAGCTCGGCGGCGGTGAACGGCAGGCCGCGGACCTGGTTGTAGCCGATCGCGTCGACCAGGTAGCGCGCCCGGATGACGTGCGCGAGCTGGCCGAGGTTCATCTCCGGGACGACCACCTTGTCGTACCGCGCCAGCACCTCGCCGAGGTTGGCCGGCATCGGGGCCAGGTGCCGCAGGTGCGCCTGGGCCACCGAGAGCCCGCGCTGGCGCAGGCCACGGCAGGCCGCGCCGATCGGGCCGTACGTCGAGCCCCAGCCGAGCACCAGCACCCGGGCGTCGCCGTCCGGGTCCTCCACCTCGATGTCCGGCACCGGGATGGTCTCGATCCGGGCCGCCCGGGTCCGCACCATGAAGTCGTGGTTGGCCGGGTCGTACGAGATGTCGCCGGTCTTGTCGGCCTTCTCCAGACCGCCGATCCGGTGCTCCAGGCCGGCGGTGCCGGGCACCGCCCACGGACGGGCCAGCGTCTGCGGGTCCCGCAGGTAGGGCAGGAACGTGGTGCCGTCCTCGCCGTTGGGCTTCGTGGCGAACTCGACCCGCAGGTCGGGCAGCGACTCCACGTCCGGCAGCAGCCACGGCTCGGAGCCGTTGGCGACGTAGTTGTCCGACAGCAGGATCACCGGCGTGCGGTAGGTCAGCGCGATCCGGGCCGCCTCCAGCGCCGCGTGGAAGCAGTCCGACGGCGACTTCGGCGCGATCACCGCGACCGGCGCCTCGCCGTGCCGGCCGTACAGGGCCATGTTCAGGTCGGCCTGCTCGGTCTTGGTGGGCATGCCGGTGGACGGCCCGGCCCGCTGCACGTCGACGATGACCAGCGGCAGCTCCAGCGCCACCGCCAGGGAGATCGTCTCGCTCTTCAGCGCCACACCGGGACCGCTCGTCGTGGTGACGCCGAGCGAGCCGCCGTACGACGCCCCGAGCGCGGCACCGACCGCGGCGATCTCGTCCTCGGCCTGCATGGTGACCACGCCGAACTTCTTGTGCTTGCTCAGCTCGTGCAGGATGTCCGAGGCCGGCGTGATCGGGTACGCGCCGAGGAACACCGGCAGCCCGGAACGCACTCCGGCGGCCACCAGGCCCAGCGACAGCGCCGCGTTGCCGGTGATGTTGCGGTAGGTGCCGGGCAGCATCTTCGCCGGCTTGACCTCGTACCGGACGGAGAAGTCCTCGGTGGTCTCGCCGAAGTTCCAGCCGGCCCGGAACGCGGCCACGTTCGCCGCGACCAGCTCGGGGCGGGCCGCGAACTTGCGCTCCAGGAAGCGCAGCGTGGACTCGTACGGGCGGGAGTACATCCAGCTCAGCAGCCCGAGCGCGAACATGTTCTTGGCCCGCTCGGCGTCCTTCTTGGAGACGTCGTGCTCGGCCAGCGCGCCGATCGTCATCGAGGTGAGCGCCACCGGGTGCACGGCGTACCCGGCGAGCGAGTCGTCGTCCAGCGGGCTGGTCGCGTAGCCGACCTTGGCCAGGTTGCGCCGGGTGAACTCGTCGGTGTTGACGATGATGTCCGCCCCGCGCGGCAGGTCGGCCAGGTTGGCCTTCAGCGCGGCCGGGTTCATCGCCACCAGCACGTTCGGCGCGTCACCCGGGGTCAGGATGTCGTAGTCGGCGAAGTGCACCTGGAAGCTCGACACTCCGGGGAGGGTGCCGGCGGGCGCGCGGATCTCGGCGGGGAAGTTGGGCAACGTGGAGATGTCGTTGCCCAGCTGCGCCGTCTCCGACGTGAACCGGTCGCCGGTGAGCTGCATGCCGTCGCCGGAGTCCCCGGCGAACCGGATGACCACCCGGTCCAGTTGACGGATCTGCTTGGTCACACCCGCACCTCGCTTCGCTGAGCGCCGTCGCCCCTGCCGGCCCGGCCCGCTCCGATTCTCACGTCAGAGCCTACGTCGCCACGTTAGGGCCACCTTGGTCGAGGTCCGACGTATGGGACTGGTTCGGGCCGCTGTATGCCCCGCTTTGCAGGGTTTAGTACCTGGGTCCGTAACCCAGATCACCACACATCCATGATCACCTGTCGGTGACCGGCGGCTCCGGCACCGTGATGTCGCTGCGGCGGCGCAGCGAACGGGTCGCCAGCGTCAGCGCGAGCACGACCAGGAGGCCGGACACGGCGATCAGCGCGATCGCGGTCCGCCGGATCGAGGCGTCGTCGTCGGCCGGCCCGCCGCCCGCGGCGAGCACGCCCTGCGAGGCGGTCGGACCCGGCGCGCCCACCGGCGGGGTGGCGTCCGCCGCGGCGGCGCTGATCCGGAAGCTCATCTGCACCTGCCGGTCCCGCCCGCTGCGCGGCTCCAGCCGGCCGATCACCGCGCCGGCCAGCGGGGCCCGGCGCTGCGCCTCGGCCGACGCGGCGAGCGTCAACCGCAGGGTCGCGGTCCGGCCGGCCGGCAGGACGCCCAGCTCGCACCGGGTCCGGTCGGCGGTCACCGCGGCGCAGCCGTTGCCGGTGTCGCCGACAGTCACGCCGGCCGGCAGGAGCACCTCGATGCGGCCCGCGGCGTCGACCGCGCCGGTGTTGCCGAGCCGGACGGTGAGCGTGCTGGGCGCGCCGCTGATGTCGAACAGCACCTCGTCGGCGCGCAGCGAGATCCCGGGCACCGGGGGCCCGGGCGGAAAGAGCACCGGGAAGCCCTCGTCGTCGTACGCCGCTCCGCTGACCCCGGGCGCGACGGCGGTGACCTGCACGGAACCGGTCAGCGGCATGGTGCGCCAGGCGTCGCCGTCGACCCGTACCCGGATGGTCGCGCTGAACCGCGCGCCCGGCTCGGCGTCCCACCCGACGCAGCGGTGGTTGCCGCCGCCGGTCGACTGGCAGCCCGGCGTGCCCGCGTCGGTCAGCCCGGGCGGCAGCGTGTAGCCGAGGGTGATCCGCTCCGCCCGCCCGCCGGTGTTCGTCACGGTCACCCGCAGCGTGGTCACCGTGCTGTCCGCATTCCAGTAGTCGGGCGTGAGCACCACGTCCTCGGTGTTCACCCGTACCCCGAGCGGCCCGCCGGGCGGCTGGGCCGAGGGCGGCGGCGGAGGCTGGACGGGCGGCACGACCGGCGGCGGCGCGGTGGTGCCCGGGGCCGCGGTGGTCGGCGCCGGCTCGGCGGGCGCGCTGCTGACCGGCGGAGCGGGCGCGGTGGTGACCGGCGGCGGAGGCGTGCTCGGCGGCGGCGGCGCCTCGGTGGGCGGCGGAGCCGGCGAACTGGTCGCCGGGTCCGCGGTGGGGACCGGTTCGGTCGGCTCGCCGGCCGGATCGCCGGGCTCGACCACCCGGGCCGGCGCGGCCGGACCCCCGGCGGCGGCCGTCGCACCGGCCGGCGCCACCGCTACCAACGCCGCGACCAGCGCGGGCGCCAGCAGCGCGAGGGTACGGCGGAGCGCGGCCCGCCGAACGGGTCGAACGCGCAGGCGGGCCATCTGTCCTCCGGGACGGGTCAAGGGTGTCTCATTATTCGGTGATGCTTGTCTTGTGGCACTAGTCCTGCCAGGAAACGAATTCGTAACGTGTCCGGGACATCTGGACCGGGCCGGTACGCTCCGGTCGTGACCGGATATCTCGGCTCGTACGCCACGCTCGGTCTGCTGCTGCTCGCCGCCGTGCTCTTCTTCGTGACGGCGTTCTCCGCGAACCGGGTGTTACGTCCGAGCCGTCCGGCCGAGCCGTGGGGCAAGCGCGCCACGTACGAGTGCGGCATCGACCCGGTCGGCGGCGACTGGGCCCAGATGCAGATCAGGTACTACGTCTACGCCTACCTGTACGTGCTCTTCGCGGTCGAGGCCGTCTTCCTGTTCCCGTGGGCGCTGGTGTTCGACCGGCCCGGCTTCGGGGCCACCACTGTCGTCGAGATGGGCGTCTTCGTGTCGATCGTCGCGCTCGGCATCCTCTACGCCTGGCGGCGCGGCGTCCTGCGCTGGACCTGACCCGTCAGGCCAGCCCGCGCCGGGTCACCGCCGGCGGCCGGTCGCCCCGGATCGAGGCCACCATGTCCAGCACCCGGCGGGTCTGGCGTACCTGGTGGGCGCGGAACACCCGGGCGCCGAGCCACGCCGAGACCGCGGTGGCGGCGAGCGTCCCCTCCAGCCGCTCGGGCACCGGCAGGTCGAGCGTCTCGCCGATGAAGTCCTTGTTCGACAGGGCCACCAGCAGCGGCCAGCCGGTGGCGGTCAGCTCCGCCAGCCGCCGGGTGATCTCCAACGAGTGCCGGGTGTTCTTGCCGAAGTCGTGCGCCGGGTCGATCAGGATGCCGTCCCGGCGCACACCCAGCCCGGCCGCGCGTTCGGCCAGCCCGGTCACCGTTGCGACCACGTCGGCCACCACGTCGTCGAAGGCGGCCCGGTGCGGCCGGGTACGCGGGGCGAGCCCGCCGGCGTGCGAGCAGACCAGCCCGGCGCCGGTCGCCGCGGCCACCCGGGCCAGCGCCGGATCCGCCCCCGACCAGGTGTCGTTGAGCAGGTCCGCGCCGGCCGCCACCGCCTCCACCGCCACCTCGGCCCGCCAGGTGTCGATGGAGATGACCACGTCGGGGAACGCGGAGCGGACCGCGGCGATGGTGTCCACCGTGCGCCGGATCTCCTCGGCCACGTTCACCTCGTCGCCCGGGCCGGCCTTCACCCCGCCGATGTCGATGATCTCCGCGCCCTCGTCCACCGCGCGCTCCACCGCGCGCAGCGCGCTGTCCTGCGCGAAGGTGGCGCCCCGGTCGAAGAACGAGTCCGGAGTGCGGTTGACGATCGCCATCACCACCAGCTCACCGGGGCCGAACGTCCGTCCGCCCAGCCGCAACGCCCCGGTCATGCCCGCCTCCTCGTGGCCCGCCCTCGCCGGCCGGTCCGACGCTATCCGGTCCCCTCCGCGCCACCGGTTCCGGTCCCGTGCGCCGGACGCAATTAACGACCGGACGTCTCGGAGGGCTCGCCCGATCCGGGCCCGCATGCCACGATCTGTGCATGGGTGAGGTTCTGCTCCTCTTGGTCGTCGCGCTGACAGTCGCGGCGGTGGTGTTCGGGGTGACGGTGCTGGTCTCCGGCAAGGATCCGGGCCTGACACCGGCCGAGCCGGACGGGCAGGCCGTGCCCCTGCCGGGCAGCCGTCCGCTCGACGAGTCGGACGTGACCGGCGTCCGCTTCGACACGGCGCTGCGTGGCTACCGGATGGCCCAGGTCGACTCCGCGCTGCGCCGGGCGGCATACGACATCGGCTACAAGTCCGAGCTGATCAGCGTGCTGGAGGCGGAGAACGCCGCCCTGCGCGACGGGCGCACCGAGGACGCCGACGCGCTGCGCCGGGCACGTGAGGAGGCCGCCGCGACCCGGCCCGAGACGGACCCGGCCGTCGACACGTCCGACGCGGAGCCGGTGGTGATCGACCTGTCCGCGCCGGAGCGCCCGGGCGCGGCCGAGGCGGGCGTGGCGGAGGCCCCCGCCGCCGCGGCGACCGAGGACACCGTCGACCCGGCCAACGGGATCGCCGCCGGCGGCGACTCCGACCGGGAGCGCGGGCCGGTGGTCCGGTCGGAGTCGGCGTGACCGGCGGCGGCCGGCCGGCGGACGACTTCACCGAGGCGTCCCGGCGCGGCGCGGGCGAGGTCACCGCCACGGTGATCGTCGACGCGCCGGCCGACCGGGTCTTCGCCGCGCTGACCGACTGGGAGCGCCAGTCGGACTGGATCCCGCTGACCCGGGTCCGGGTGGTCGAGGGCGACGGCGGCGAGGGCAGCCTGGTCGAGGCGGTCACCGCGCTCGGCCCGGCCGTGCTCCGCGACGAGATGCGTGTGGTCCGCGTCGACGCCCCGTACGAGGTCGGGGTGGTGCACTGCGGCAAGCTGCTGCGCGGCCCCGGCGTGCTGCGCTGCACCCCGATGGACCGCGACCGCACCCAGGTGGTCTGGCACGAGTGGTTCCACCTGCCGGGCGGCCCGGCGGGGCGGGTGGCCTGGCCGGTGCTCTGGCCCGGCTCGAAGTTCAGCCTGACCCAGGCGTTGAAGAAGTTCGCCCGGCTGGTCGAGCAGGGCCGCCTGCCCTGACCCGGGTTTGTCGGTGGGCTGACCTACCGTGGACGCCGTGACTGACCTGGTGACCGGCCCCGACGGGCTGCCGCGCTGCGCGTGGGGAGCGAGCACCCCCGACTACGCCGTCTACCACGACGAGGAGTGGGGCCGGCCGCTGCGTGGCGACGACGCGCTCTACGAGCGGCTGACGCTGGAGGCGTTCCAGTCCGGCCTGTCCTGGCTGACCATCCTGCGCAAGCGGCAGGCGTTCCGGGACGCCTTCGCCGAGTTCCGGATCGAGCGGGTGGCCCGCTACGGCGAGGCCGACGTGGCCCGGCTGATGGCCGACGCCGGGATCGTCCGCAACCGGGCCAAGATCGAGGCGGCGATCGCCAACGCCCGCGCCGCGTCGGAGCTGCCCGAGGGCCTCTCCGCGCTGCTCTGGTCCTTCGCGCCCCCGCCCCGCGCGGCGCGCCCCCGGTCCTTCGCCGAGGTGCCGGCCACCAGCCCGGAGTCCGTCGCGATGGCCAAGGCGCTCAAGAAGCGCGGCTTCCGGTTCGTCGGCCCCACCACCGCCTACGCGCTGATGCAGGCCACCGGCATGGTCGACGACCACCTGGCCGACTGCCACGTGAGCGGTGACCGGGCCGGGGTGTGACGGAGTCCGCGACCTCCGGCGTGATGGGATTGGGACATGACCGACACCGAGCCGCGTACGAGCGGGACGACCGACGGTGAGACCACTACCGGCGCCTGGGCGGTGCTGCTGCCGGCCGAGCGCTTCGAGGCCGAGCGGCTGGTGCACCACGACGTGCTGGAGCTGACCGGGCCGGCCGGGGCGGCCCGCCCGCGGCCCGGCGACCGGGTCGCGGTGCTCGTCGGCGAGCCGCTGCGGCTGGTCGCGCTGGGCCGGGTCGCGCTGGCGGCGTCCGAGACCCGGGAGGACCCGGACGACCCGCAGTCCGACCCGGCGGCCGGGTCGCTCGTGGTCACGTACACCCGGCGGGCGCTGGACGAGCCGGTTCCGGTCGACGGCCCGGCGCCGGACGGGCCGGTGGTCGCGCTCGACCCGGCCCGCTGGCGCGCGCTGGCCGACCGGATCGGCCCGCCGCCCGTCCGCAGGACCTGGCTGGTCAGCCTGGACCTGCCGATCGAGGCGGCGTCGCGGGCCGAGGCGGTCCGGATCTTCTGGTCCTACGTGCAGGAGCTGGGTCCGCGTGAGCTGCCGGCGTTCGTCTCGCCCTACGGCGACGAGCTGGCCATGCAGGCGTTCGTGCTCGGGGTCGAGGCCAACCAGGATCCGGAAGAGGACGACTGACGCTCCGCCACGGCTCCTCCTCGCCTCCGACGACGCGGCCTGGGTCACCGGGCACACGATCCCCCGTCGACGGCGGCTACGTGGCCCCTGAGCGGGCGCGCGGGGCATTCCCGGCGCCCGATCCGGCGCGGATTCAGCGGCCCTCGAAGACCGGCTTCTGCTTGTTGACGAACGCCTTGGTGGCGGCGTGGTGGTCGGCGGTGGCGCCGCAGATCGCCTGCGCCTGCGCCTCGGCGGCCAGCGCGTCGGCGAGCGTGCCGGCGTCGGCGATGGAGAGCTGGCGCTTGATCGCCCCGTACGCGACGGTCGGGCCGGCGGCGAGCCGCGCGGCCAGCTCCTGCGCGGCCGGGAGCACCTGCTCGTCGTCGTCCACCAGCCGGTTCAGCAGGCCCAGCCGGCAGGCATCCTCGGCGCCCACCGGCTCGGCGAGCATCAGCAGCTCGACGGCCTTGGCGTGGCCGACCAGCCGGGGCAGCGTCCAGGAGGCGCCGGTGTCGGCGGCCAGCCCCACCCCGGCGAAGGCCATCAGGAAGCGGGTCTTCGGGCCGCCGATGCGGAAGTCGGCGAGCAGGGCCAGTGAGGCGCCCGCTCCGGCGGCCATGCCGCGTACCGCGGCGACCACCGGCTTGGGCAGATTGGCCAGCCGGGCGGCGATCGGGTTGTAGTGCGCCCGGACCGTGCCCAGCGGGTCGGTGTCGGCCGAGTCCAGCGTCCGCACGTGCTCGCGCAGGTCCTGTCCGGCGCTGAACGAGCCGCCCGCGCCGGTCAGCACCACGGCCCGGCAGGAGCGGTCGGTCTCCAGCTCGGCCAGGGTGTCCCGGAGCGCCTCCTTGAGCGCCACGTCGAGCGAGTTCATCGCCGTCGGGCGGTTCAGCGTCACGGTGACGACGGCGTCGGTGCGGTCGACGAGGAGCGGCTCGGTCACGTTTCTAACGACCCTTCTGTCGGGCGAGGCGGTTGCTCGCGTCGAGGCACTGCTCGACGTACCGGTCCGCGGCCGGCCGGAGCCGGGCGGCGTGCCGGTCGAAGAAGCTGGCCGCGCTGGTGCCCGGCCACCGCTCAGGGAGCAGCGCCGGGGGCAGCTGCGGGTCCCGGAACAGGAAGGTACGCCACGCGTGCACGAGCCGGAACCGGGCCGCGTACGCGTCCTCGTCGCTGCTGCGCACCGTGACGCCGGACAGGAGCGGCTTCTGCTCGGCGACGAAGCGCTCGTACGCCCGGCCGATCTCGGCCAGGTCCCAGGCGCGGCGGACCACTCCCATCGCGCCGGGCGTGCCGGCGGTGTGGGCGGCGGTGAACCGCTCGTAGCGCACGCCCGCCTCGTCGAGCAGCAGGTCGACGTCCTCGCCGGCCCGGGTGGCGACCCAGGTGCAGTCGTCGAGCGTGCCGTAGCCGAGGAAGGTGAGGTTGGCGGCGAGCCGCTGCCGGTCGCGGCGGGACGCGGGTGGGGTGAGCACCAGGAGGTCGAACCGTCCGTCCCAGCTGTGCCGGCCGGTCCGGTAGATCCGCGACGCCGCCTCGTCGAGTCGACGGGCCGCCTTCGGGGTGATCGAATACCCGGGTCCGGAGGCGAGCCGGAGCGGGTCCAGCCAGCCCTGACGGACCATCCGGCTGACCGCGGTGCGCACCGCCGGTGGGGCGATCCCGAGCGGGGCGAGCAGCTTGACCAGGGCGGCGACGGGTGCGCGGCCACCCCGGGCCCGGAGGTGGTCGCCGTACAGGTCGAAGAGTGCCGACCGTGCCTGCATGACCGCACATTGTGACAGGCCTATCCAAGATAAGCTAGATGCTGTTACATCAATGCTGCTTCGGTTTGGGTCCGGCGGTGTTCATCAGGGAAAATCGTTGGTCGAGCCTCCGCGAAGGTTGCGGTTGGCGATGGCGAAGTGGCTGTGGGGCAACTCACCGACCCTGGTGTAGGTCTGAGGGGAGACAACATGGCGGCGATGAAGCCGCGGACGGGCGACGGTCCGCTGGAAGTCACCAAGGAGGGCCGGGGCATCGTCATGCGTGTCCCGCTGGAGGGTGGTGGCCGGCTCGTCGTCGAGATGACTCCCGACGAGGCCACCGCGCTTGGTGACGCGCTGAAGGCGGCAGCGGGCTGATTCGAGGAGTGTCCGCGTGGCGTCCGCCGCGCGGGCGGTTCGTCATACCCTGAGCCACCGGCGACGCCGGTGGCTCAGGGCCTTCCTCGGTGGGCGAGCGATGAAACGTCCCCCGTGAAACCATTTCGGAGGTACGGTCCAGCGTGCTGGTCATTCGTCTGGTGAGCGGGCCCGTGGGGTCCGACGCTCTCGCCCTGCCCGTCCGTCCCGGAAAGCCCGGCTCTCCGGCCGAGCTGGTTCCGACCGCGGCGCCGCCGGGCGAGGACGTCCGCGCCGAGGCCGCCGCCGTGCTGCCCGCCACCCGGCTCACCGGCGCCGCCGGTGAGGTGCGCGAGCACCTGCGTCCCGGTAGCGCTCCGGGGCGGCTGTGGCTGCTCGGCGTCGGGAACGGCGAGGAGCACGACTGGCGCACCGCGGGGGCCGCGCTGGCCCGCGCGGCGAAGGATGAGACGCAGATCACTATCGCGCTTCCCGCCGAGGCGACGGCGGCGCTGCGCGGCCTGGCCGAGGGCCTGCTGCTCGGCTCGTACCGCTACCGCCTCACCGACTCCGGCCGACGCCCGGCCCTGGCCGAGGCGCTGGTGCTCGTCGACGACCCGGAGGCGCTCGCCGGCACGCTCGACGCCGCCCGGACCACCGCCGAGATGACCCGCCTGGCCCGGGACCTGACGAACACGCCCTCGTCCACGAAGAACCCGGAGTGGTTCGCCGAGCAGGTCGCCGGCGCCGCGTCCGGACATACCGGCCTGCACCTGCGGGTACGCGGCCCGCAGGAGCTGGCGGCCGAGGGCTTCGGCGGCATCCTGGCCGTCGGCGGCGGCTCCGCCAGCGGCCCGCGCCTGGTCGAGCTGGACTGGCGGCCGGAGGGCGCGCGCACCCACGTGGTGCTCGTCGGCAAGGGCATCACGTTCGACACCGGCGGCATCTCGATCAAGCCGGTGCCCGCCATGAAACTCATGCGCAAGGACATGGCCGGCGCCGCCGCCGTGATCGCCGCGACGCTCGGCGCCGCCGAGCTGGGGCTGCCGGTACGGGTCACCACGCTGACCCCGCTCGCCGAGAACATGGTCAGCGGGTCGGCGTTCCGCCCCGGCGACGTGATCCGGCACTACGGCGGGCTGACCAGCGAGAGCACCAACTCCGACGGGGAGGGCCGCCTGGTGCTCGCCGACGCGATGGCGTACGCGGTCCGCGAGCTGAAGCCCGACCTGCTTGTCGACCTGGCCACGCTGACCGGCGCGAACGCGGTGGCCCTCGGCAAGCGGCACGCGGCGCTCTACAGCGAGAACGACGCCCTGGCCGGCGACCTGCTCGACGCGATCACCGCGGCCGGGGAGCGGGCCTGGCGGATGCCGCTCGCCGACGACTACGTCGAATACCTGGCCAGCGACGTCGCCGACCTGCACAGCTCCCCGGCGCAGGGGGCCGGCTCGGTGGTGGCCGCGCTGTACCTGCGGGAGTTCACCGGTGACCTGCGGGACCGCTGGGCGCACCTGGACATGTCCGCGCCGTCGTGGTCCGACGACACGCACGGCGAGCTGGTGAAGGGCGCCACCGGCTGGGGCGTACGGGGATTGCTGCGCTGGCTGGCGACGCTGGGCTGAATCAGGCGTGCCGGGGCACACGGGGCATGATTCAGCTCTTCACAGCGGCGAGCAGGCCGTGGCCGACCGGCAGCAGCGCGGGCACCCAGTTCTCCGACTCGCGGATCGTCTTGATGGTCTCCCGCACGGTGACCGTCTCGACGTCCCGCGCGGCCGGATCGCCGATCCGGCCGGCCGCGAGCGCGCCGTTGAGCGCGAGCACCCCGCCGGGGCGCAGCAGCCGCAGCGCCGCGTCCACGTACGCCGCGAAGCCGGTGGCCGCCGCGTCCACGAAGAGCAGGTCGTAGGCACCGTCCGCGAGCCGGGGCAGCACGTCGAGGGCCCGGCCGGTGATGATCCGGGTACGTCCCGACGGGAAACCCGCCTCCTGGAACAGCCGACGGGCGATGCGCTGGTACTCCACCTCGACGTCGATCGTGGTGAGCACCCCGTCGGGGCGCATGCCGCGCAGCAGCCAGACGCCGCTCACCCCGGTGCCGGTGCCGATCTCCACCACCGCCCGGGCGCTGCCGGCGGCGGCGAGCAGCCGCAGGGCGGCGCCCGACCCGGGCGTGACCGCCTCCACCCCCACCTCGTGGGCGAGGGCACGGGCCGTGCGCAGCACGAGGTCCTCGGTGACGTACGACTCGGCGAAGTGAAGCGCCTGGGCCGTCGAACTGCCGTGACCGGCGACCGTGGCGATGGGACACCTCCGGGGGCGGACTGGTGCGAGGGGCGGTATGCACTGTGAGCGTAGAGGCGGGCCGGTACCGGCGCAGCCGCGAGTCCGCGGTGGAGCGGTCACGGAGGGCAACCCCTGACTCCATTCGCGTCATCCGTGTAATCCTGGATGCGTCCCGTGCGTCACGGTCGTCCGGCTCCGCCGGTCTCCGGCACGGGGCCAGGGGGACGGACTGGGAGGCACCGACGTGACCGACGGCTGGGACTGGCGCCGGCCCGGCGGATCACCGGCACCGGGTGGACCGGCGCCGGGACGACCCGCGCAGGACGCCCCGGGTCAGGCGACGTCGCCGTGGTGGTCGGACGCGCTCGCCGACCCCTGGCGGGACCCGTACGCGCCCGCCGCGGTGGTGGTTCCGGCCGCGCCGGCACCCGGCGCGGGTGAGCCGGAGCCGGTCACCGATCCGGACCTGCCGACCCGGCCAGGACTGCGCCAGGTGGTGCTGATTTCCCTGGTCACAGCGTTGCTGGCCGGTTCCCTGGGCAGTGCCCTGACGTACGCCCTCCTGCGCGGCGGGGACGTGCCGACGCTCGGCGCGCAGTCCGGGCAGGCCCCGGCGCTGGCCCAGCGCAAGCCGGAGTCGCTCGCGGGCGTCGCCGAGCGGGTCCTGCCCAGCGTGGTCACCATCCGGGTGGCCAGTCTCGGCGGCACCAGCGAGGGTTCCGGCTTCGTGGTCAGCGCCG
This sequence comes from Micromonospora sp. LA-10, assembly GCF_051853095.1. NCBI lineage: Bacteria > Bacillati > Actinomycetota > Actinomycetes > Micromonosporales > Micromonosporaceae > Micromonospora > Micromonospora sp. LA-10. The sequence goes on along the minus strand of NZ_CP195710.1, from coordinate 3,002,612 downwards.
AGGGGCACATCGTCACCAACGACCACGTGGTCGCCGACGGCCCCGGCAAGGCGACAGTCGTGTTCAACGACGGCAGCACCGCCGCGGGCACCGTGGTCGGGCAGGACCCGGAGTCGGACATCGCAGTGATCAAAGTCTCCCGCAACGGGCTGACCCCGGTGCAGTTCGGCGACTCCGACGCGCTCGCCGTCGGCGACCCGGTGCTCGCGATCGGCTCGCCGCTGTCGCTGGCAAACACCGTCACCGCCGGCATCGTGAGCGCGCTGGACCGGACGATGCAGGCCGGCGAGCCGGGCGGGCCGATCCGCTACTACGCCGCGATCCAGACCGACGCCGCCGTCAACCACGGCAACTCCGGCGGCCCGCTCGTCGACGGCGCCGGCCGGGTGGTCGGGGTGAACTCGACGATCAAGTCACTGGTGGCGGACGGGCAGGAGGCCGGCAACATCGGCCTCGCCTTCGCCATCCCGATCAACCAGGCGAAGCGGATCACCGAGGACATCATCGGCACCGGCAAGGCCCGGCGTACGGTGATCGGCGCCCAGGTCGGCGGCACCGGCGCCACCGGCGGCGGGGTACGTCTCAACGCGGTCGAGCCGGCCGGTCCGGCGGCGGCCGCCGGGCTGCGTACCGGGGACGTGGTGCTGCGGCTGGACGGCCATCCGATGACCGACCCGACCGATCTGGTGGCCCTGGTGCGCAAATACGCGCCCGGGTCGGTGGTGACAGTCGAGTACCGGCGCGGGTCGTCGCGGCAGAACGCCTCCGTGACGCTCGCCGCTGACGCGAAGTAAGCAGCGGTCACCCCCTCCCGGATGGCCACCTGGCGTGCGTAGTCTTGCCCTGACACGGACGAGGAGGCCGCGGTGTTCGAGAACCTGAACTGGTGGGAGATCGGCGTCCTGCTGCTTCTGGCGCTGTTGATCTTCGGGGATCGGCTGCCCAACGTCATCAACGACGGTCTCCGGATGGTCCGCAACCTGCGCAACATGGCGCGCAACGCCACCGGCGACCTGAGCCGCGAGCTGGGCACGGACATCCAGCTGGAAGATCTGCACCCCAAGGCGTTCATCCGCAAGCACCTGCTCAGCGAGGACGACGAGCAGGCGATCCGCAAGCCGCTGCAGAGCATGTACGACAACCTGCGCTCGGACGTCACCGGCGTGCACGACGAGCTGAAGGACGTCGCGAAGGCCGCCGACCTGCGCACCCCCAGCGTGGCCACCGGCACGCCCACCCCGACGCCGCCGGCCCCCCGCCCGTCCTACGACGACGCCACCTGACGCCGCGCCGGAAAGCGAACCGCCCCCTCCCGCGTGCGGCGGGAAGGGGCGGCGGGGAGCGGTGGGTGAGGGTCAGCGGCCGGCCGGCTTGAGGCCCAGGGGCTTGCCGAGCAGGGACTCGCGGCGCACGGCCAGACGGTCGGCGACCTGGAACAGGGCCTTCGCGGCCGGCGCGTCCGGCTGCGCCAGCACGATCGGCTGACCGGCGTCGCCGCCCTCGCGTACCCGGGTGTCCAGCGGGATCTGCCCCAGCACCGGCACCTGCGCGCCGATGGTCCGGGTCAGCGACTCGGCCACCGCCGCGCCGCCACCGGCCCCGAAGACCTCCATCCGCGAGCCGTCCGGCATCTCCAGCCACGACATGTTCTCGATGACGCCGACCACCCGCTGGTGGGTCTGCAGCGAGATCGCGCCGGCCCGCTCGGCCACCTCGGCGGCTGCGGCCTGCGGCGTGGTGACCACCAGGATCTCCGCGTTCGGCAGCAGCTGGGCCACCGAGATCGCGATGTCGCCGGTGCCCGGCGGCAGGTCGAGCAGGAGGACGTCCAGGTCACCCCAGTAGACGTCGGCGAGGAACTGCTGGAGCGCCCGGTGCAGCATCGGCCCGCGCCAGACCACAGCGGCGTTGCCGGGGGTGAACATGCCGATCGAGATGACCTTCACGCCGTGCGACTGCGGCGGCATGATCATGTCCTCGACGCGGGTCGGCGCGCCGTCGGCGCCGAGCATCCGGGGCACCGAGTGGCCGTAGATGTCCGCGTCCACCACACCCACCGACAGGCCCCGGGACGCGAGCGCGGCGGCCAGGTTCACGGTGACGCTCGACTTGCCGACGCCGCCCTTGCCGCTGGCGACCGCGTAGACGCGGGTCCGCGAGCCGGGCTGGGCGAACGGGATCACCGGCTCGGCCGTGGCGCCACCGCCACGCAGCTTCGACTGCAGCTCCTGGCGCTGCTCCGGGCTCATCACCCCGAAGACGATCTCGACGCCGCTCACGCCGGGCACCGCGCCCACCGCGGCGGTGATGTCGCTGCGCAGCTTGTCCTTCAGCGGGCAGCCGGCCACGGTGAGCAGCAGCTCCACCCGGACCACGCCGTCGTCGTCCCGCTCGGCGGACTGGACCATGCCGAGTTCGGTGATCGGCCGGCGGATCTCCGGGTCGTTGACGGTGGCCAGGGCGGCCTGGATCGCGTCGGAGACGGTGCTGACGGGTGCTGACATGCCCGCAATGCTACGTCGCGGGTCATCGGCCACCGCCGCTGGCGGCGGCGGTGTGAGCGATTCGATGACCGCTCAACCCTCGTAGCGGCCGCCCCGGGCGTAGTCGCCGTCCAGCTCGTCCCGGGGCTCGTCCAGCCGCTCGCCGCCGGCCGCCCGCCGGGCCCCCCGCTCCTGCTGCCGCCGTTCCAGCTTGCGCCGCCGCTCGGCCGCCTCGTCCAGCTCCTCACCGAGCCGGCTCAGCTCGGAACGGAGGAAGTCCCGGGTGGCCACCTCACCCATCGCGATCCGCAACGCGGCGATCTCCCGGGCCAGGTACTCCGTGTCGGCCTTCTGCATGGTCGCCCGCCGCCGGTCCTCCTCCATCGCGATCCGGTCCCGGTCCGCCTGCCGGTTCTGCGCGAGCAGGATCAACGGCGCCGCGTACGACGCCTGGAGTGAGAGGATCAAGGTCAGGAACGTGAAGGTGTACGGGTCGAAGCGCAGATTCGCCGGGGCCAGCGTGTTCCACAGGAACCACGCCACCAGGATCAGCGTCATGTAGACGAGGAAGTTCGCCGTACCCATGCCCCGGGCGATGCCCTCGGCCCAGCGGCCGAACGTCTCCGCGTCGACGCGGGGCAGTTGCAGGTTCCGCGGGGCGCGCGGCTGGTCCAGCCGGTCGCCTCGTCGCTGATCACTCATCGTCGCCGTCCATGGTGCCGTCGTCGGTGGCGGACGAGGGGAATGCCGCGTCCCGGTCCCGCCAGTCCCGCGGCAGGGAATGGTCCAGCACGTCGTCCACCGTCACCGCGCCGACGAGCCGGTTGTTCCGGTCCACCACCGGCATGCCGACCATGTCGTAGGTGGCCATCCGGCGGGTGATCTCGGGCAGCGGCGTCGACGCCCGCAGCGGGTCGATGTCGTTGACCACGATGCCGCCGAGCAGATCCGCCGGAGGCTCGCGGAGCAACCGCTGGAAGTGCACCATACCCAGGTAGCGGCCGGTCGGTGTGGTCAGCGGGGCGCGGGCCACGAAGACCTGGGCGGCCACCGTGGGGGACAGCTGCGCCTCCCGGATCCGGGCCAGCGCCTCGGCCACCGTGGCGTCCGGCGGCAGGATCACCGGCTCCGAGGTCATCACGCTGCCGGCGGTGCCGGAGGCGTAGCGCAGCAACTGGCGTACCGGGTCGGCCTCGTCCGGCTCCATCAGGTCGAGCAGCACGTCCTGCTCCGGCGGGGGCAACTCGTTGAGCAGGTCGGCGGCGTCGTCCGGCTCCATCTCCTCCAGCACGTCGGCGGCGCGCTGACGGTCCAGCGCGGCCAGGATCTCCACCTGGTCGTGCTCGGGCAGCTCACTGAGCACGTCGGCCAGGCGCTCGTCGTCGAGCGCGGCGGCCACCTCGTTGCGCCGGGCGTCGGGCAGGTCCTGGAGGGCGTTGGCGAGGTCGGCCGGACGCAGGTCCTCCAGGACGGCGAGCAGGTTCGCCGTACCCCGGTTGTCGCCGACCGCGCCCAGCCCGTGCACCCGGTCCCACTCGACCTGGTGGAGGTGGCCGCGCCGGGTGAGCCGGCCGGTGTGCTCGCGGACGGCGACGCGGCCCAGCGTCCACTCGCCGCCGCGGCTGCACTCCATGGCCACGTCCACCACGGATCCGGCCTGCCCGCCTTCGACCTGGACCCGGCGGTCGAGCAGTTCCTGGAGCACCAGCAGCTCGTTCGGGCGCTTCTCGAAGCGGCGCAGGTTGAGGGTGCCGCTGCCGAGCACGACGCCGTCCGGATCGATGGAGGTGATCCGGTTGATGGAGAGGAAGATGCGCCGCCGCATCGGCATCTCGGCGACCAGGCCGACCACCTCCGGCGGGCGCTGGGTCGCGCGCATCCGCGCCACCGCGTCCCGGACGCGGCCGACCTGGTCGCCGTTCGGGTCGAAAACGGCGACTCCGGCGAGTCGAGCGAGGTAGACCCGGTTCGGCGTGCTCACGGGCACCAGCCTAAGGGCCTACTCTCTAACAGCATGTCGACCTTGGGCTACGAGATCGTGGACGTCTTCACCGACCGCCCCTTCGCCGGCAACCCGCTGGCCGTGGTGTTCGGCGCGGAAGGGCTGGCCACCGAGCAGATGCAGGCGCTCGCGCTGGAGTTCAACCTGTCCGAGACGGTCTTCGTGCTCCCGCCGACACAGGTGGGCGCCACCTACCGGGCGCGGATCTTCACCCCGGCCGACGAACTGCCCTTCGCCGGGCACCCGAGCGTCGGCGCCGCGGTGACCGCGAGCCGGCGCGGCGTCTTCGAGGCGGGCCGGGTGACCCAGGAATGCGGTGCCGGCGTCCTGCCGATCGAGGTGACCGCCACCGGCGCGACGCTCACCGGCGGCACGCCCACGCTCGGCCCGGAACTCGACCCGGAACCGCTGCTGGAGATGGTCGGCCTCACCGGCCCCGACCACGTCGGCCCGCCGCCGCGCGTCGCCGGGTGCGGTCTGGAGTTCCCCTACCTTCCGGTACGCCCGGACGCGGTGGCCCGGGCACGGTTGAACACGGCGGCGGCGGAGCGGTACGGCGTGGAGCACGTCAGCCTCTTCTCCTGGGACGCCGATTCGCAAACCGCGCACGCCCGGGTCTTCGTGCCGGGGCTCGGCGTGCCCGAGGACCCGGCGACCGGCTCGGCCGCTCTCGGGCTGGGCGTCTGGCTGGTCGCCAGCGGGCTGCTGCCCGGCGAGGGGCGCGCGGAGTACACGGTCCGGCAGGGCATCGAGATCCACCGCCCTTCCACGCTGACCTGCACGGTGACCGCCTCCGGCGGGCTGGCGCTGGGCGCGACGGTCTCCGGCCAGGTGATGCCGGTGGCCCGAGGCGAGATCACCGTCCCCCCGTTCATCGGCTGACCCCCCGCGCTCTCTCCCTGGGCCCCGCCCGGGCCCCCGTCCAGGCAGGGCAGGGCGGGGCGGGTGCGGGTGAGGGCGGGAAGGATCGGCGGGGATGGGGGAGGATGGCGGAGTGAGTGACGAGGTGGACGAGCGGGTGACTTCTCCGCTGGTGGACGAGGCGGTGAAGAAGGCCGCGGTCTGCTGGGTGAGCAGTGGTGGCGGCCCGGCGTACGCGCTGTGGTGCCTGCCTCTGGACGGCACGCTGCTGGTGGTCAGCGGCCCCGGTGAGCAGGCCGCGCCCGGGCTGGCCGACAGCGAGACCGCCGAGGTCACACTGCGCGGCGACCACGGCGGACGGATCGTCACCTGGTCGGCGCGGGTGACCCGGCTGCGGCCCGGCACCGAGGAGTGGGACACCGCCGCGCCGCTGGTCGCGGCGAAGCGGCTCAACGCCTCCGGCTCCGCCACCGACCTGGTGGCGCGGTGGGCCGCCGAGGGGTGCGCGCTCAACCGGCTCGCGCCCGCCGACGCCGTCGTGACCGGCGCCGACCTGCCGGACGGCTCGCTGAGTGAGCAGCCCCGGCCGGCCCCCGTGGTGCGGGCCGTCCGCAAGCCGTTCCGCCTGCACCGCGTCCGCCGCCGCTGACGGGCGAACCGACCGACGCCCGATGCGACTCGGCCGCGTTCGGCAGGCCGGGCCGCGTCCGACGCGCGGGGTCAGGCGACGGGGACCGGGTCGAGCAGGTCGAGCACGTCCGTCAGCGAGGTCAGCGACGGCCCGTCGAAGCCGTGGTCCGCGTTGAGGACCACGTGACCGGCGAGGTCCGGCGCGGCCAGCCGGACCGCGCTCAGCCCGGCCCGTTCCGCGCCGGTCAGTTCCTGGCTGTCGCCGTCGCCGACGTAGAGGCAGTCGGCCGGGGCCTGGCCGAGGCGGTAACAGGCGGCGAGGTAAAGCTCCGGGTCCGGTTTGCAGCGTCCGAGGCGTACCGAGAAGATCTGGGCGTCGAGCAGCGGCGCGACCGCGAGCTGTGGCAGGAACGCCGGCAGTTCGTGCGTGCAGTCGCTGACCAGCCCGGTGCGGAGGCCCCGGTGGCGCAGCGCGGCCAGCACCGAAACCGCCTCCGCGCGTAGCCGGGTGTCGGCCCGTACGGCCCGGTGCCGGATGGCGACGGCGGCGCGCACCGCCGCGTCGGACGGGTGGACGCCGAGCCGGGCGCACACCCAGCGCATGGTGGACTCGGCGCTCCCGAAGGAGCCGCTGGCCCGTTCGTAGAAGCTGCCGTTCAGCACCTCCACCAGCGCCTCGGTGGAGCAGCCGAGCAGTTCGGCGGTGGCGCGGTGGGCGGCGCCGCGCCGGACGCCGTGGGTCAGGGTGCCGAAGAAGTCGAACAGCACCGCCTGGAATCTGGGCATGGGGGAACGCCTCCGGACGTCGAGGGGGAGATCGCCGGGACGCATGATCGTAACCGAGCGCTGACGTTCCGTATCGGTCGGGTGTCCGTGTGAGGATTACCGTTCGTGCCGACCGTTCCGCATCGCCCGCCGCTCGACGTGTTGACGATGGGCGCGCTCGCCCTGGCTGTCGCCTCGGTGTCGTCCTCGGCGCCGCTCGTGGCGTTCGCCGCCGCCTCGGCGCTCGCTGTCGCGTTCTGGCGTACCGCGTTGTCAGCGGCGGTCCTGGGCCCGGTGGCGCTGACCCGTCGACGGGCCGAGCTGCGCGCCCTGACGGTCGGACCGGGCCGGCGCGAGGGCCTCTACTGCGTACTCTCCGGGGTCGCGCTGGCCGCCCACTTCGCCACCTGGATGCCGAGCGCGCAGCTCACCTCGGTTGCGGCCGCGACCGCGCTCGGCGCGACGCAGCCGGTGTGGCAGGGCCTGATCGCCCGCTGGCAGGGACGGCGGCTGCCGTCGGCGGTGTGGGCCGGCATCGGGGTCGCCGTGCTCGGCGCGGTGCTCGCCACCGGCGCGGACTTCGGCGTCTCCGGCCGCGCGTTCGCCGGTGACCTGCTCGCGGTGGTCGGCGGCCTGTTCGCGGCCGTCTACACCGCGTTCGGCGAGCGGGCCCGCGCCAGCATCAGCACCACCACCTACACCACCGTCTGCTACGGCGTGTGCGCGCTGGTCCTGCTCGTGGTGTGCCTGGTCGGCGGGGTACGCCTGCACGGCTTCGACGGCCCGACCTGGCTGGCGATCCTCGGCCTGGTGGCCGGCGCACAACTGCTCGGCCACTCGATGTTCAACTACGCCCTGCACCGGGTCTCCGCGACCACCGTGAGCGTGCTGATCCTGCTGGAGGCGCCCGGCGCGGCCCTGATCGGCTGGGTGTGGCTGGGCCAGCTGCCCCGGCCGCTGGCCCTGCCCGGCCTGGCGTTGCTGCTGGCCGGTGTGGCGGTGGTGGTGCTCGGCGGGGCGCGGGCCGGTCGCCGCGTCACACCGGTCGCCGCGCCCGCCGACCCGACCCCGCTCGGTGACGCGGCGCAGGCGCGGCGGCCCGGCGCCGAGCCCGACTGAGCCGGTCGGGGCGAAGTCGCGCCGTTCCGGCCACCGGGCGGTCCGGTTTGCACGAAAGTGCTCAGGGTGGGGGCGGAGCGGGACGACGCGGCGCAGGCGGGCACCGTCGTCACGCCCTCGGCCGAGTTCCCGCCGCTGAGCGACGAGGAACGGGTGGCGCTCGGCCGGATCGGCGAGCGGTGGCGCGGCCCGCGCCGCGCCGACGACCTGCCGGTCGACCCGACGCTCGGGCGGCACGACCACCAGCCGGCGCCGACCCGCTTCGGCAGGCTGGCGCCGATCGACATGTTCACAGTGGCGCAGCCCGGCGAACTGGTCGCCACCGGCGCGGCGGACCTGCCCGGCAACCGGGCCGGCCGGTCGGTCGCCCGGGTCCGCCGGACCCTGTTCGGTCCGCCGTTGTCCAGCGCGTCAGTGCTGTACGAGCGGATGCGCAAGCTGGTCGCGCTGCCGGTGCTCTCCTCGGACCTGCTCAGTTCGGTGGCGTACGGGCCGGAGGCGATGCTCGCGGTGCTGGTGCTGGCCGGGAGCGCCGCGCTCGGGCTGGCCCTGCCGCTCGCCGCCGTGCTGGTGGTGCTGATGGTCGCGGTCGGCCTGTCCTACCGGCAGACCATCCCGGCCTACCCGCACGGCGCCGGCTCGTACATCGTCGCGGGAGACAACCTCGGGCGTACGCCGGGACTCGCCGCCGCGGCCGGGCTGATGCTCGACTACGTGCTGACCGTGTCGGTGTCGGTCGCGGCCGGGGTGCACGCGGTCACCTCGGCGCTACCCGGGCTCGACCGGTGGGCGGTGCCGCTCGGCGTGCTGGTGATCGCCGTGCTGCTGGCCGGGAACCTGCGCGGCGTACGCACCGCCGGGAACATCTTCGTGCTGCCCACGTACGCGTTCGTGGTGGTGCTGCTCGCGGTGCTGGCGGTCGGGTACGCGAAGGCCGCCTCGCGGGGTTTCGCGCCGCTGCCGCCGCCCTCGGTGCCGGCCGCCGAGGGTCTGGGCCTGCTGCTGGTGCTGCGGGCGTTCTCCTCCGGGGCGGTGTCGATGACCGGCATCGAGGCGGTCTCCAACGCGGTGCCCGCGTTCCGCCCGACGGAGTGGCGCAACGCCCGCACCACGCTGGGCTGGATGGTCGCCATGCTGGTCACGCTCTTCGCCGGGCTGGTCGGGCTGATCCACCTCGACGGCCTGGCGCCCCGGGCGGACGAGACGCTGCTGTCCCAGCTCGGCCGGGTGACGTTCCCCAGCGGGCCCGGGTACGCGATCCTCCAGGCCACCACCGCGCTGATCCTGCTGCTGGCCGCGAACACGGCGTTCAACGACTTTCCCCGGCTGCTGTTCTTCATGGCCCGGGACGGGCACGCGCCGCGCCGGTTCCTGCACATGGGCGACCGGCTGGCGTTCAGCAACGGGCTGGTGGCGCTGGCGCTGACGGCCGTGCTGGTGTTCGTCGCGTTCGGCGGGCACACCGAGCGGCTGATCCCGCTCTACGCGGTGGGCGTCTTCCTCGCGTTCACGCTGTCCCAGACCGGAATGGTGGTGCACTGGCGACGCCGCCGAGGGCCGGGCTGGCGCCGCCGGCTCGCGGTCAACGCGGTCGGCGCGACGCTGTCCGGCCTGGTGCTGCTGACCGCGGCGGTCGCCAAGTTCGCCGAGGGCGCCTGGGTGGTGGTGCTGGCGGTGCCGCTGCTGGTGCTGCTGTTCCGCCGGATCCACGGCCACTACGCGCGGCTGCACCGCGCGCTGGCGCTGCACTCGCCGCCGTCCGCGCCGCCCGCCGAGTGCGACGAACTGCCCCAGCAGGTACGTCACCTGGTGGTGGTGCCGGTGGCCCGGCTGAACCGGGCGTCGCTGCGCGCGCTGGCGTACGCGACGTCGCTCGGGCGGCCGACGCTCGCCGTGCACATCGCCCCGGCGCAGGACGAGGCGGACCGGTTCCGCGACCAGTGGCGGACCTGGGGCGACCACCTGCGGCTGGAGACGATCGTGTCGCCGTACCGGTCGGTGATCGGGCCGCTGGCGCACTACCTGGAGGCGCTGCACACCGCGAGCCCGGACCTGACGCTCACCGTGATCGTGCCGGAGGTGGTGCTGCGCCGGCGGCGGTACCGGCTGCTGCACAGCCGCGCCGAGCAGCGGCTGCGGACCGCGTTGCGGGCGCTGCCCGGCGTGGTGGTGACGAGCGTCCCGGTGCACGTGACGTGACCTCAGACGTCGTGGACCTCCAGGACCCGGGTGGCGGGTGCGGCGTCGCCCAGCTCGGCGCGCAGCGCCACACGGTCCGGGTCGACCAGGAACGCGTCCAGCCCGGCCCGGCTCGCGAACCGGATCACGTGCACCTCGGTCTCCCCGTCGCCGGTACGCAGCCGCCGCTCCAACTCGCCGCCGTGCCGGCCGAGCAGCGCCAGCACCGCGTCCTCGTACCGCCGTCCGGCGTCCGCGTCGGCGCTCAGGTCGACCAGCGCGACCAGCAGGACCTCGTTCCCCGTCGTCATGGCGTCGAGTGTCGCAACCGACCGGCGGTCGCGGTGTCCCTCAGGCGTCGATGCCGACCGCCTTCGCGCTGGCCGTCCAGAGCCGGGCGGCGAGCGCCGGGTCGGCCGCCTTGGGCCGGGGCCGGTGCGGCTTGCGGTCGGCGTAGTAGCCGCCGTCGGTCAGCCGGGACGGATCCTGGCAGGCGAGCCAGACCAGCGTCTCCGCGCCCTTCTCCGGGCTGCGGAACGGCAGCAGCCGCATGCCGAGCGCCACGATCCGGCTCTCGTTGCCGAAGCGGGTACGCACCACGCCCGGGTGGAACGCGTGCGCCGGCACCTCCGGCCAGCGCCGGGCCGCCTCCGCGGTGAACAGGATGTTCGCCTGCTTGCTGGTGCCGTACGCCCGGAACGGCCGGTACGAGCGCAGCGCGGAGTTGAGGTCGTCCGGGTCGAGCACGCCGCTGCGGTGCGCGTCCGAGGCGGTGACCACCATCCGCCCGATCCGGTCCCGCAGCAGGTTGCTGAGCAGGAACGGGGCGAGGTGGTTCGCCTGCATGCTCAGCTCGAAACCGTCGACCGTGGTGATCGGTTCCAGCACGATCGCGCCCGCGTTGTTGGCGAGCACGTCGATCCGGTCGTACCGCTCGCGCAGCCGTTCGGCGAGCCCGCGTACGTCGTCGAGCACCGCGAAGTCGGCGCGGAACAGCTCCGGCTGCTCGCCGCAGCACTCGCGGACCCGCTCGCCCGCGGCACGCAGCCGGGCCGGGTCCCGGCCGACGAGGACCACCTGGTCACCGCGGCGCGCCAACTCCTCCGCGGCGGCCAGGCCGATGCCGGAGCTCGCCCCGGTCAGCACCACGATCCGACGCTCAGTGAGATCTTCCACAGGTCCATTCACCCCGGTCACGGCACGAGGTTACCGTGGCGTCACCACGCCCTTTGGGATCGTTAAGTTCTCGAAATCCACCGCTGCGTCGGCGCGCCCGCGCCGGACGCTGGAAGGAGCGCATCCATGACCGCTGTCGGTCGCCCCCGCCGATCCTGCCTGGCGGTTCCCGGCTCCAGCGTCAAAATGCTCGGCAAGGCCCAGGGCCTCCCGGCCGACCAGGTCTTCCTGGACCTGGAGGACGCGGTCGCGCCGCTGGCCAAGCCGGACGCGCGCAAGAACATCGTGGCCGCGCTGAACGAGGGCGACTGGACCGGCAAGACCCGCGTGGTCCGGGTGAACGACCTGACCACGCCGTGGACCTACCGGGACGTCATCGAGGTGGTCGAGGGCGCCGGGGCGAACCTGGACTGCATCATGCTGCCGAAGGTGCAGAATGCCGAGCAGGTGCACTGGCTGGACCTGCTGCTCACCCAGATCGAGAAGACGCTCGGCCTGGAGGTGGGCCGGATCGGCATCGAGGCCCAGATCGAGAACGCGGCCGGGCTGGTGAACGTGGACGCCATCGCGGGCGCCTCGCCCCGGGTCGAGACGATCATCTTCGGCCCGGCCGACTTCATGGCCTCGATCAACATGAAGTCGCTGGTGGTCGGCGCGCTGATCCCGGACTACCCGGGCGACCCCTACCACTACATTTTGATGCGCATCCTGATGGCCGCCCGGATGCACGACAAGCAGGCCATCGACGGTCCGTTCCTGCAGATCCGCGACGTGGACGCGTTCCGCGAGGTGGCGAAGCGCTCGGCGGCGCTGGGCTTCGACGGCAAGTGGGTGCTGCACCCCGGCCAGATCGACGCGGCCAACGAGGTCTACTCGCCGGCCCAGGCCGACTACGACCACGCCGAGCTGATCCTCGACGCCTACGACTACTACACCTCGGAGGCGGGCGGGAAGCTCGGCGCGGTGATGCTCGGCGACGAGATGATCGACGAGGCGTCCCGCAAGATGGCGCTCGTGATCGCCGCCAAGGGACGCGCCGCCGGCATGTCCCGTACGTCCTCGTTCACGCCGCCCGCGTCCTGACCGTGCCGGGCCGCCCCCGCGCCGGGGGCGGCCCGTCCGCGTCAGTAGTTGGTGCTGGTGGCTGTGGAAGCGCCGATCGCGATCACGATCATCACGATGTAGAAGATGATGACGGCGACCAGCAGCGCGGTCAGGATCCAGCCCACGATGATGGCCGCCTTGGCCATGCCCTCGCCCTGCTCACCGGTCTCCCGGATCTGCTTGCGGGCGACGTGCCCCATGATCGCGCCGATCGGCGCGGTGATGCACGAGGCGAAGCCGACGAGCGACAGGACCAGCGCCACGATGGCCATCGTGTTGGTGCGGGCCGGCGGCATCGCGTAGCCGGGATAAGGCCCCTGCGCCGGGTAGGCGCCCGGTGCCGGGTAGCCGGGCATCGGCGCGGCGTACGGGTCGCCGCCGGGCGGGGCGTAGGGGGACTTCGCTCCCGCGTACGGGTCGGCGACCGGCGCATAGGGATCGGCGACCGGCGCGTACGGGCCGGCCGGGCCCGGCTGATTCGGGATCGCGGGCATGATCGGGTCGGCCGGCGGCGCCGAGTGCGGCCCGGCCGCCGAGGGGTCCTGCCAACCACCGGGCGGTGGGGGATAGCTCATCTGATCATCTCCAGGTACGTGGTCGGCTCAGGGTAGCCACCGGGTGCGCGACACGGAGGACCTCTTTCCGGGCGCGCGTTGCCCGGCGGGTCCGTACCGGGCAGGATCCTCGGCATGGCACTTGACGCGCGTGGGGGTCGGTCGCGACGGGACATGAGCCGGCCGGGGTCGGTGCGGCGCCCGCGCGGCGGCGAGCCGATCGGCGCCGCCGACTCCGAACGGCCGGCGCCGCTGCCGGAACCGGCCACCATGCGGCTCGACGGCCGCGTCGCGCTCGTCACCGGCGCGGGCAGCGCCGACGGCATCGGGTACGCGACCGCGCGCCGGCTGTCCGACCTGGGCGCCCGGGTCGCGATCGTCTCCACCACCCGGCGCATCCACGAGCGCGCGGGCGAGCTGGGCGTCACCGGCTTCGTCGCCGACCTCACCGACGAGTCTGAGGTGGGCGCGCTCGCCGACGCGGTGGCCGAGCAGCTCGGCGACGTCGAGGTGCTGGTGAACAACGCGGGCCTGGCCAGCCGGGCCAGCCCGGAGGTGCTGCGCCCGGTCGCCCAGCTGACGTACGACGAGTGGCGCGGCGAGATCGACCGCAACCTGACCACGGCGTTCCTGTGCAGCCGGGCGTTCATCGGCGGCATGGCCGAGCGGGGCTGGGGGCGGATCGTCAACCTGGCCGCCACCGCCGGGCCGGTCAACGCGCTGCCCACCGAGGCCGGTTACGCGGCGGCCAAGGCCGGTGTGGTCGGGCTGACCCGGGCGCTGGCGATGGAGATGATCGCCGACGGGGTCACTGTGAACGCGGTGGCGCCGGGCATCATCCACACCGCGGCGTCCACGATGGCCGAGATCAAGCAAGGGCTGGGCACGCCGGTCGGGCGTCCCGGCACACCGGACGAGGTGGCCGCCGCGATCGCGTTCCTCTGCTCGCCGGCCGCCTCGTACATCACCGGGCAGATGCTCGTGGTCGACGGCGGCAACAGCGTCCGGGAGGCGCAGTTCCGCTGAGCGTCAGTAGGTGCCGTTGTCGGAGTTGGCCCAGATCGCCAGCCCGATCCAGCCGCAGCAGGCCACCAGGCCGATCGCGGTGAAGATGTAGCTGAGGATCAGGCCCCAGGTGGCGAGCTGGTCGCCGTCCTCGCCGGTCTGCCGGATCTGCCGCTTCGCCAGGTGGCCGCAGACGATGCCGGCGGGAGCGAAGACGAACGCGAAGACCAGCGACAGGATGGCGAGCACGTTCGTGCCGGGTGGGCGTGGCCCCTGCCCGGGCGGGCCGTACTGGCCGTAGGGCGGCTGCGGGGCGTACGGGGGCTGCTGGCCCCACTGCGGGTGCTGCTGGCCGTACTGCGGCTGCCCGTACGGCTGGCCGTGCGGCGGCGGCTCGTACGGTGAGGGTGGCTGCTCGTCGGTCACGCGCGCCCCTTTTCCCCAGGTGAACGGGCCCTCTCTCTTGCGGACGCTACCCGTAGCGGTGAACCTTTTCACAGCGGTTGTAGGGACTGGTCACCTTGGCTGCGCCGGTCCCGGGGCCGATACTGACCGAGCGTTCAGTTACCCCTGAGTAATGCGCCGACGACCCCGGAGGCTGAAATGGCCCGACTCGCCCAGACGCCCGGACTGACCGACGTGCAGCGGTCGATCCTGGAAACTGTCCGGGAGTTCGCCGACAAGGAGATCATCCCGCACGCCCAGCGGCTGGAGCACGCCGACGAGTACCCGAGCGACATCCTCGACGGCATGCGCGAGATGGGGCTGTTCGGTCTCACCATCGACGAGGAGCACGGCGGCCTGGGCGAGTCCCTGCTGACCTACGCGCTCGTGGTCGAGGAGCTGTCCCGGGGCTGGATGTCGATCTCCGGCATCGTCAACACCCACTTCATCGTGGCGTACCTGATCTCGCAGCACGGCTCCGCCGAGCAGAAGGCCCGGCTGCTGCCCCGGATGGCCACCGGCGAGGTGCGCGGCGCGTTCTCGATGTCCGAGCCCGAGTGCGGCTCGGACGTCTCGGCGATCAAGTCGAAGGCTGTCCGCGACGGCGACAACTACGTGCTCAACGGCCAGAAGATGTGGCTGACGAACGGCGCGTACTCGTCGGTGGTGGCCACCCTGGTCAAGACCGACACCGGCGCCGACTCGGTCTACGGCAACATGAGCACCTTCCTGCTGGAGAAGGAGCCCGGCTTCGGCGAGACCGCGCCCGGCCTCACCATCCCCGGCAAGATCGACAAGATGGGCTACAAGGGCGTCGAGACCACCGAGATGGTGCTCGACGGCGTCACGGTGCCCGCCTCCGCCGTGCTCGGCGGCGAGGAGAAGGTCGGCCGCGGCTTCTACCAGATGATGGACGGCATCGAGGTCGGCCGGGTCAACGTCGCGGCCCGCGCCTGCGGCATCTCGATCCGGGCGTTCGAGCTGGCTGTCGCGTACGCCCAGCAGCGCCACACCTTCGGCCAGCCGCTCGCCAAGCACCAGGCCGTCGCGTTCAAGCTCGCCGAGATGGGTACGAAGATCGAGGCCGCGCACGCGCTCATGGTCAACGCCGCCCGGCTGAAGGATGCCGGCCAGCGCAACGACGTCGAGGCGGGCATGGCGAAGCTGCTGGCCTCCGAGTACTGCGCCGAGGTGGTCCAGGAGGCGTTCCGCATCCACGGCGGCTACGGCTACTCCAAGGAGTACGAGATCGAGCGCCTGATGCGTGAGGCGCCGTTCCTGCTCATCGGCGAGGGCACCTCGGAGATCCAGAAGACGATCATCTCGCGCGGCCTGCTCAAGCAGTACAAGCAGTAGGCCGGGACGGTCAGGCGCGCCGGGTCAGCCCGGCGGCGGCCCGCTCGACGATGAGGCACCTGTCCTCGACGTAGTCGAGGCCCGCCTCCTCGGCGATCCGGCGCGCCTCGTCCGAGAAGATCCCGAGCTGCAACCACACCGCCGGGGCGCCGATCGCCACCGCCTGCCGGACCACGTCGACCGCGTCTCGCGCCGGGCGGAACACGTCGACCAGGTCGACCGGGTGCGGGATGTCGGCCAGCGTCGGGTACGCCTTCTCGCCGAACAGTTCGTCCACCGTCGGGTTGACCGGGATGATCCGCCAGCCGTGCCGCTGCATCTCCAGCGGTACGCGGTGCGCGGCCTTGCCCGGATCGCGGGAGGCGCCCACGACGGCGATCACGGCGGAGTCGGCGAGGATCTGCTGAGCGGAGCGCATCGGCCGACTCTAGCGCCGCCGCTCAGCCCTCGCCGGCCAGCGCGCGAACCAGCCGGGCGTACTCCGCCCCGGTGCCGATCGCGGCCCGGTGTTCGGAATGGGTCAGGTAGTGCCGGATCGCGCCGGCGACCAGCGCGGGAGCGACGTCCACCTCGCGGACCGCCATGGTCGTGCCATCCCGGCCCACGCCGCGACCGGCGCGGATCAGATCCGGTCGGGCGACCGGCAGTGAGATCGTCCGGTTGCCCGGCCGCCAGCCGACCTGCCCTTGCGGGTCGAGGGCAGCCCAGGGGACGAACCACCGCCGTTCATGGCGGCCATGGGTGATCCCCTCCGGGGTCAGCTCGACCACCGGCACGCGGAACCAGCCGAGGGCGGTGAAGACGATCGCAAACGGGAGGAAGAACGCGGCGAGTCCCCAGTCCCAGCTGCCCTCCACCGCCCCGTCCCCGCTGACGATCGCGCGGTAGAGCACGAAGCCCGTCAGGACCGTCAGGAAGCCGACCGTCGCCCGTGGCGGGGCGAAGAACGCCCGCTCGTGCTCGTCCATCCGCAGGTTGGCCCTGCTGGGCCGGCGGCGGAGTTCCCGCACGGCCGCCACCAGGAGGACGGCGAGCGGCACCAGGCTGACCAGCACCAGGGGCCCACCGGCCTCTTCCGCGCGCATGTCGACCACGGCGGCCAACCACCCGACGACGACCGCGACCGCCACCCCGATCCGCTGCCGGCGCAGCGCCGCGCCGAGGGTCTCCCGCATGGCGGGCACGCTAGTCGATACGCGTTACAGGAGCGAAAGTTGCTCGCTCGTCGGCGGGGCCGGGGAAGGGGCCGGCTGACGGTTTTCCCCCGCCTCGCCCCGGTGCAGCCCGTGGCGGCGGGCGGCCATCCGCACCCGCGCGGTGACCTCCCGCTGGTAGGCCTGCGGCGTGTACGCCCCGGCCTGGTAGAGCTGTCGGTAGCGGGGCACCAACTGCGGGAACTCGCGGGCCAGCCAGCGGGCGTACCACTCCCGGGCACCGGGACGCAGGTGCAGCGGCAGCGGCGTCACACTCGCCGCGCCCGAGGCGGCGACGGCCGCGACGGTGGCGTCGATCGACTCCTCGTCGTCACTGAGACCCGGCAGGATCGGCGCCATCAGCACGCCGACGGAGAAGCCGGCGTCGGTCAGGGCGCGGACCGCGTCCAGGCGGCGGCGCGGACTCGGCGTGCCCGGCTCGGCCGCCCGCCAGAGCGCCTCGTCCACGAACCCCACCGAGTACGACAGCCCGACCCGGGTCAGCTCGGCCGCCTGGCGCAGCAGCGGCAGGTCACGCAGCAGCAGGGTGCCCTTGGTCAGGATGGAGAACGGGTTCGCGAAGTCCCGCAGCGCCTCGATGATCGGCGGCATCAGGCGGTAGCGCCCCTCGGCCCGCTGGTAACAGTCCACGTTGGTGCCCATGGCGACGTGCGCGCCGCGCCAGCGCGGGGCGGCCAGCTCGCGGCGTACCAGCTCGCCGGCGTTGACCTTGACGATCACCTTGCGGTCGAAGTCGGCGCCCGCGTCCAGGTCGAGGTAGGTGTGGGTGTTGCGGGCGAAGCAGTTGTGGCTGACCACGCCGTTGGCGATGAAGTCGCCGGTGCCGGTGGTGATGTCCCACAGCGGAAGCTCCAGGCCGAGATCCTCGACGGCTGTCACCTGGAGTTGCGCGGCGCACTTGAGCGCCATGCCCTCGATCGAGCGCCGGGCGGTGACGGCCGGGTCGGTGAGGTGGAAGAAGCGCAGCCGCTCGGGCAGCCCGCCGGTCAGCCGGAGCTGGCGTGCCGTGCCCGGCACGCCGGGCACGTCGAGCGCCCACCGGAAGCCGAAACGCTCCAGCGCGCCGGACGTGCGGGCCTGGCTCTCGTCGCCCGCGACGCTGATCCGGAACACGCCCCGGTGGCAGGTGCCGGCGGCGTCGAACATGCCGGCCAGGTAGCCCAGCGTCCAGTCGTCGGTGGTCTCGTCCGGCGGGCTCAGCAGGCCGGTGACGACCTCGGCCGGGCCGGAGGTGCGTACCACTGTGGTCGTCGGCCGGCGGCCGACCCGGGTGACTGTGGCCCGCTCGACTGTGACCCCCGCGTCGGCCAGATAGCGTTCGGCCCGCTCCAGCGCCTCCGCCTCGGCGGTGGCCAGCCGGAACCGGGCGCTCGCGCCGGCCCGCTCGTCGTCGCGGACGAGGGCGTGCAGGTAACCCCGGCGGTAGTCGGCCGAGCGCTTCGGCGCCATCGTGAACCGGCCGGTGCCCAGCAGGCGATTACGGGTGGTCAGGTGGGGGCGGCGGCCGCCGCCCCGCATGCTCCCGGTGACGTGTTTCCAGCCGCGTTCGGTCAGGAAGCGGTGGTCGCCGCTGGCGACGAGCGTGGTGCCGTCGGCCAGGGTGACCCGGTAGGCGCGCTTCACAGTGGACCACTTGTTGAGCACCGTGGTGACGACGTAGTGGCGGTAGGCGCCGCGCCGCCGGGTGCCGTAGATGCGGTCGCCGGGCTCCAGCTCGCTGATCGCCCTGGTGCGCCCGTCGGCCATCAGGATCGGCGTGTCCCCGCCCAGGCAGTAGACGCAGGCGTGCGAACAGCCCCGGTAGGGGTTGATGGTCCATTCGAACGGCACACGCGACTGACCGGGCACCCGGTTGATGATCGACTTGGCGCGGACCTCGTAGAAGGTCATGCCGGCGAAGCCCGGGGTGTCGAAGGTGCGGGCGATGGCGCCGGGCAGCGCCAGCGGCAGGGGTGGAGCCGCCGGCGCCGCCCGATCGGGAGTCCCCTCGTCCGGGGGAGCGGAGAGGTTGTCCCAGCGCATGGACCTCATTCGAACATGCGTACGAACAAAGTGCAAGTGACGCTGCGGACACCGCGCGCCGCCGCGTCCGGGGGCGGTGCAGGATGGAGACATGGAGACGTCGACCTTCGTCTACGACGGCGACTGCGCCTTCTGCACCCGGTGCGCGCAGTTCATCGAGCGTCGAATCCCGACCGGCGCCCGGGTCGTCCCGTGGCAGTTCGCCGACCTGGCGGCGCTGGGCCTGACGGAGGCCGAGTGCGAGCAGGCGGTCCAGTGGGTGGGCGCCGACGGCTCCCGTGCCGCCGGACCGGACGCGATCGCCCGGCTGCTCGGCGACAGCGGCCCGCTCTGGCGGTTCGCCGGGGCCGGGCTGCGCCTCTCCCCGGTACGCGCGGCGGCCTGGCCCGCGTACCGCTGGGTGGCCCGCAACCGGCACCGGCTGCCGGGTGGCACGGCCGCGTGCGCGCTGCCGCAGGAGGCCCGGGAACGGCTGTACGGCCCGACCGGCCGGCCCGGCCCGAACGCCTGACCGGCGCTGAGGCCGGCGCTCAGGCGCTCGCCGTCGGGGACGGGTCGGGGGCCGACGCCGTGGAGACCGGCGCGGGTACGGGGGACGTCGGCGCGCCGGGCGGCGGACGGCCGAGCAGGCGCCGGACGAACACCACCGGGCGGACCTTCTCCAGCGCCAGGAAGCTGGTCATCGCCACCAGGTGCGGCGCGAACGAGATGGTGATCGTCGCGATGGTCACCAGGTGGAACGAGTAGAAGAAGCCGACGGTCATCGTCCGCCACCGCGCCGGCAGCACGAACACCAGCGGGCTGAGCAGCTCGAACGCCAGGATGCCGAACTGCGCCACGATCAGCAGGTGCGGCACCTGCGCGATCAGGTCGGCGAGGTCGGTGCCGCGCCGGATGATCGCGCGGGCCAGCACCGAACCGTTCGCCCAGTCCAGGCCGCCGAAGCGGAACTTGGCCCAGGCGGCGAGGAAGTACGTGCAGATGACCGAGATCTGGGTGACCCGCAACGCCCAGCCGCCCGCCTCGGTACGGGTCGGGTCGCCGTGCCGGGCGCGGCCGGCGGTGGGCAGCACGGCGAGCGCCACGAGGAGCGCGAACCGGTCGTGGTCGACCTTGCCGTAGCTCATCGCCACGATCATCCACTCGAAGTACAGCGCGAAGACCGTCCAGCCGAGCAGCCGGTGCGCCCGGCCGGTGGCGGCGAGCAGCGCGGTGACCAGCAGCGCCCAGAACACCACGCCGACCAGGGCGGGCGTGGGGGTGGGCAGCGGGAGCAGCCGGCCGACGAGCAGCGGCTGGTAGAGGTCGCCGGGCACGTCCACCCGGGTGCGTACCCAGGGGGTGAAGACCACCAGGTCGGCGGCGACGAAGAGATAGACCAGGGTGCGGAACGCGGCGATCCGGCCGCGTGGGACCGCCTCGGTCAGCCAGGCGGTCATCCGCCGGTCTCCCAGCGGACGGCGGTCTCGTCGGTCCACTTGCCGGTCGGGCGGCCGCCCTGGATGTCGAACCAGCGGACCACGATGCGCACCTCCACCAGTTCCGGCGCGCCGGGGTGGCGTTCGGCGTACGCGTCGGCGACGGTGCGCAGCAGGCTCGGGTCGGTGGCGTACCGGCCCTGCTGGCCCTCGATCTCGGCGCGGCGGATGCCGGTGGCGTCCTGGCCGAGCGGGACCACCGCGCCGGTGCGGTCCACGCCCTCGACCCGGGTGTCCGGGGCGGGCGCGTTCGGCGGGTCGGAGGTGGAGTACATCCGGAACGGCCCGAACGGGAAGTCGTCGTCGGTGCCGCGCACGGTGCCCAGGATCAGCAGCGCCAGGCCGAGCAGGGTGGCGCCCACTCGGACCGCGCGCCCGCGGGCGGTCAAGGTCTCCATCGCGTGGTGACGATACGGGAGTGAAGTGGCCGAAAGTGTCCCTCACTCGGCCATTCCTCACTGTCCGTCCCGCTGGTGCGGCGGGCGCGAAAACGCCGCCGGCCGCTCCCGGGGCGGGATCGGCCGGCGGCGTGGGGAACGTCAGTGGTTGTGCTCGGCCAGCTTCTTGCGGACGTCGTCCATGTCCAGCGCCTGGACCTGCTCGATCAGGTTCTCCAGCGCCGACTCCGGCAGCGCGCCCGGCTGGGCGAACACGATCACGCCGTCGCGGATCGCCATGATCGTCGGGATGGAGCTGATGTTGAACTTCGCCGCCAGCTCCTGCTGCGCCTCGGTGTCGACCTTGCCGAAGGCGATGTCCGGGTGCTTCTCCGAGGACCGCTCGTAGACCGGGGCGAAGCGCTTGCACGGGCCGCACCAGTCCGCCCAGAAGTCGAGCAGGACGATCCCGTCCTGGCCGGTCACCTCGTCAAAGTTGGCCGTGGTCAGCTCAACCGTTGCCATTGCTCTCTCCGATCACCGCGGATTGTCGTACGTCCGGTGGAACCAGGGTCAGTCCGTCCGAATTCCCGGGACCGTGGGGACGAAACGCTCAGCGCCCGGACGGTGACCCTGGGCACATCGAACTCTATCTGTGCCGTCCGCTCGTGCGGAACGCAAATGCACGCCGCACTTGCGTGACGGGACGTGATGGGAGCGTTTCCAAGGAGATCACGCTCAGTTCTGGCTACGAATCAGTAACTTCGGCTCTGACGAGCATCGATCCTGCCTGCGGAGATCGCTTACCGACAGGGCGTCGGTGACTTTACGTAGTGTTACGAAAAGGTAAATGTGACCCCCGTCTCTGTTGGTGTGGTGCCTCGTACGGCAGAATTCTTCGCATCAGAGCGTGGGCGGCGGGTGCCGGGGAGGGCCCCGCCGCTCATTGCGTCCGGACCCGGTCGCGCCGGTGTGACATTTCCGCCGCGCGAGCGCCCCGCGCCTCGCCTTAACAAGCGATAAGGCATGCTGTGCCGAACTCCATCGCCGCCTGTCGAAGGGGACAAGGATGCAGTTCGGCCGCTACTACGAGGAGTTCGAGGTCGGCGCGGTCTACCGGCACTGGCCGGGCAAGACGGTCACCGAGTACGACGACCACCTCTTCTGCCTGCTCACCATGAACCACCACCCGCTGCACATGGACGCGCACTACGCCGAGTCCGCCTCGCAGTTCAAGCGCAACGTGGTGGTCGGCAACTACATCTACTCGCTGCTGCTGGGCATGTCCGTGCCGGACGTCAGCGGCAAGGCGATCGCCAACCTGGAGATCGAGTCGCTGCGGCACGTCGCGCCGACGTTCCACGGCGACACCATCTACGGCGAGACGACGGTGCTGGACAAGCGCGAATCGGCCTCCAAGCCCGACCGGGGCGTGGTCGCGGTCGAGACCCGCGGTTACAACCAGGACGGCACGCTGGTCTGCGTGTTCCGCCGCAAGGTCATGGTCCCGAAGAAGGAGTACGCGGCCGCCGCCGTCCCGGACGGCGTCGACCCGGAGCGTCCCAGCTTCCCCGAGCCGCGCTGACCCGCGTCCGTCCGGCTCACCGGGCCTCGTTCTCCGTTCGGCGGGGACGGGGCCCGGACCTCGTCCGGAGGCATATGCTCGGGCTGGAGGTGCCCATGAGCCACTCCGCAGCCGGAGAGCCGCCTTCCGCCGGTCGCCGCGCCGCGCCGCTCACCACCGCCGCCTACTCCGCGGCGGAGTGGGACCTGCTGACCGACCTGCCCGGCCGTGTCCTCGTGGCCGCCGCCTCGCCCGGGCCCGGGCGTCCGCCGCGCGGCGTGGCCGCCGGCCTCGCCGGGCTGGACGCGGTGGCCGCCGGCCGGGCCTTCGACAGTGATCTCGTCCGCGCCGTGGTGTCCGCCATCTACGCCCGCCACGACGGCGCCACCGAGCGGGACGAGCGCCTGACTGACCTGGTCGACCTGCTGGCCGCCGCCCGGGCCGCGGTACGGGTGCTGCGCCGCCGGGCCGACCCGGCCGACTCGGCGGCGTACCGGCAGTGGGTGGAGTCGGTGGCCGCCCGCGTGTGCCGCGCCGGGCAGACCACGCCGAGCCCCGCCGACCGGCGTTTCCTCGACCGTCTGGGCGGCGCGCTCGACCTGCGCTGACGCGTGGCGCCGCCGGGCCGTACCCTCGGCAACCGTGACCGACGACCAGCTCGACGTGGGTGTGGGGCCGTGGCCCGGTGACCCGCCGGACGACCCCCGCTACGACCCGGAGCTGCTCGTCGCCGGTGACCGGCGCAACGTGGTGGACCGGTACCGCTACTGGCGGCGCGAGGCCGTCGTGGCCGATCTGGACCGGCGCCGCCACGACTTCCACGTGGCGATCGAGAACTGGCAGCACGACTTCAACATCGGCACCGTGGTCCGCAACGCCAACGCCTTCCTCGCCGCCGAGGTGCACATCGTCGGGCGGCGGCGGTGGAACCGCCGGGGCGCCATGGTGACCGACCGCTACCAGCACGTCCGGCACCACCCGACGATCGAGGAGTTCGTCGCCTGGGCGCGGCACGAGAGCCTGCCGGTGGTCGGGATCGACAACCTGCCCGGCTCGCGGCCGATGGAGACCGCCGCGCTGCCGCGCCGCTGCGTGCTCCTCTTCGGCCAGGAGGGGCCCGGCCTGTCCCCGGTGGCCCGGTCGGCCTGCGACGCGCTCTTCTCGATCGCCCAGTACGGCTCGACCCGGTCCATCAACGCGGGCGTGGCCAGCGGCATCGCCATGCACGCCTGGATCCGGTCGTACGCCGGTCCGCCGCCGGACTGACGCCGCGGTTCCACCACCGGACGGAAATCCCACGCCGGTCGGCCCGGCCCGCTTGACGCCTCGCCGCGCGAGGGCGACGGTGAGGGTGTGACTGTCGCGGTGAGTTGTCCGAGATGCGCCGGGCCGGTACGCGAGCCGGACCTGATGCACGCCGAGCACCGGTGCCTGCGCTGCGGCCCGGTCGCGCCGCTGCACGTGCCCGAGCGCATCAACGACGAGATCATGGCCAGCGTGGTGGAGCGGATGGCCGCCGACCCCGACCCGACCGGCCGGCTCCGGATGCCGCTGTGGTGCCCGTGGCCGCTCCCACCGGGTTGGACGCTCACCGGTGTGGGCTGGGCAGGCGACGAGCGCGCGGGAGTCCGGGCCACCCTCGTCGCTTGCGCCGGACCGGCCCCGCTGGACGGTGGGCCGGCCGACCTGATCTTCGTCGCCGAGGAACCCGGCGTCGGTCTCGGTTCCCGCTTCGCGGGACTGCCCGGCCCCGATCCCGGTCCTGAGGTGGAGGAGGCGCTGACCGATCCCGGCCCTGGTCATCCCGAGCGGCTGCCGCACGCGAAGATCCGGGTGGGCGGCCATCCGACTCCACTGTGGCTCGTACGCTCCGAAACGGATCGAAGCGCGTACGCCGGCGAGGCTCGGGGAATGTGGCTCCATGCGATAGCCTGGCCGGCGAGTGCGGGTCACCTCCTCGCGGAAGAAGTCGTGCTGCACGACCTCACCGAGTGGACACCCCCCGAACTCGTGTACGGCGCACCGTCTCCGTACCTGCACGGGCGGGCCTGACCGGGCCTGCGCGGGCAAGTCGGAGAGCGGACGCAGATATTCACGGTAAGACACCATGCTGATACTCTGGGTGCCGCTGCGGTAAACGGACCCGGCTCCGCGCGAGAGGATGGCCCGCTATGGTCAAGAAGGTCCTCACCTGGGCCGGCATCGCATTCTTGATCTTCTTCGTTGCGTACCGGCCCAACTCCGCCGCCGACGTCTTCAAGTCTCTCGGTGGCGGCATCATGGACATCGCGCAGGGCTTCGGCGACTTCTTCACCAACCTCGTCGCCTAGCCGCCCATGGGAAGCCCCTCCGGTCCACCCTTCGACCCGGACGACCCCGACCGGGCGCGCCGGGAGCGCGACACCGAGCCGATCCCGCGGATCGACCCGGACGATCCTCCCAGCGCCTACGGTCCCGGCCCCTACGGCGGTGACCCGGACGACGCCGGTTACGGCGGCGCCTACGCCGGCGAGGGGCGATCGAGCCGTGCCTGGGCGCGTGACCCGGAGGGCTTCCCGGAGCAGCCCATCTCCGAGGAGGAGCTGGCCGGGCTGCGGGCCGACGCCACCGGCATGGCCCCACGCCGGGTGCTGCCGCTGGAGGACGAGCCCAGCTCGCTGGTCGCGCGCTACCTCTTCCCCACCGAGCGCTACCGGGGCGAGTGGAAGCGGCACTGGATCCACCTCACCACACCGATCATCGTCGGCGTCGCGGCCACGTTCGTGCTCGGCTACCTGTCCGGCTTCCTCGCCGGGCGGGACGTCGGCGCGCTGACCACCGTCGCCGTGCTGCTCTGGTTCGGCGTGATGGGCTGGGTCGCCTGGAGGGTCGCCGACTGGTGGTACGACCGGTTCATTCTCACCAACAAACGGGTGATGGTGGTCGCCGGGATCATCACCCGCCAGGTCGCGATGATGCCGCTCACCCGGGTCACCGACATGAAGTACGAGCAGAGCCCGACCGGCCGCGCGCTCAACTACGGCACGTTCGTGCTGGAGTCCGCCGGCCAGGAACAGGCGCTCCGGGTGATCAAGAACCTGCCCAACCCGAACGAGCTCTACCTGCGCGTGGTCGAGGAGATGTACGAGCCGCAGGCGGTCGAGGCACGGCTGGGCAAGGAAGCCGACGAGGCGAAGGCCGACGACGGAGCCTGAAACTTTTCGTCCGAACATCGGATGAACTGCACACCTTCCGCCATCGACCTGACCGGCCGGACCGTGGCATTCTGCCAGGCAGGACGGGGGGAGATGAGCGTGGTGAGCAGGGATCCGCTGGAGGAGGAGTTCCGCGAATTCGTCGCGGCCCGGTCCGGCGCGCTGCTGCGCACCGCCTACCTGCTCGCCGGTGACTGGGCCACCGCCGAGGACCTGCTCCAGACCGCGCTGACCAAGACCTACCTCGCCTGGAAGCGGCTCGGCGGGATCGACGCCATCGAGCCGTACGCCCGCCGGGTCCTGGTCAACACCTCCACCAGCTGGTGGCGTCGCCGCTGGCACGGCGAGCGCCCCACCGAGGTGCTGCCGGAGCACGCCGGGGTCGACGAGATCGAGCAGCAACTCGACCGCGACGCGCTCTGGCGGCACCTGCAGGCGCTGCCCGCCCGGCAGCGGGCCGTGCTGGTGCTGCGCTTCTACGAGGACATGTCCGAGGCGCAGACCGCCGCGCTGCTCGAGATCTCCCCGGGCACTGTCAAGAGCCAGACCTCGCGCGCGCTCAACACCCTGCGCCGCCGCCTGGGCTCCGAGGCGGCCCTGAGCCTGCCCGCGCCCGCGTCGCCGCCGCCCGCCCCGGCCGGCCGGTCCGTGCCGCCCGCGCGCGGAAACGAGCAGTCCGTGCCCCGTACCCCGGCGCGACGGCCCGCCGCCCGGGTGCCGCGACCGGTCACGCCACCGGCGGCACCGGTCCGCCCCGCCGTTCCGATCCCGGCGGAGAGCCGATGACCGGCATCCGGCAGAACGGTGACAACCGGACGGGCAGTCCGGAGCGTCCATTGGCCGTGAGCGACGACGAGCTGGAACGGGCGCTGCGGGAGACGCTGACCCGCCGCGTCGTCACGTCCCGGCCGCTGCCCGTCGACCCGGCCGGAGAGGTCCTGCGCCGGGCGCGGCGCACGGGCCGGCGGCGTACGCTCACCGGCCTGGCCCTGGCCGGGGTCGCGACCGTGTTCGTCACCACCGGCGTCGCCCACTTCAGCGCCTCCGGCGGCGACGGCGGCACCCCCACCGTCGTGCTCGGCGACCCGCCCGGGCTCTCCCCGTCCCCGCTGGCCTCGGGGCCCTCGATCACCCGCTTCGGGCCGATCCGCGCCGAACTCGACCTGCTCATCGGCGACCGGCTGGACACCAGCGGCGGCGAACGGCGGCAGCTGACCGGGGTCAGCGGCGTCGAACGGGCGCAGCGCGTCCACGACCGGGAGGGCTGGCTGATGACCTCGGCGGCCACCGCCGCCGGTCGTACCCTCTGGTGGGTCCCGGCCAACGGCACCGCGCCACAGGTCATGCTCGCCGCCGCGGACGCCGTCGCGGTCTCCCCGGACGGGCGGCAGGTCGCCTGGCGGGACGGCCCCGAGGTGATCGCCGCCGGGGTGGTCGCCGGTCAGCTCATCGCGCCGGTCCGGACCCCCGCGCCCGACGGCGCCGTGCCGGTCGGCTTCGCCGGCGACGCCGTGCTGATCCAGCAGCCCGGCGAGGGCGGGGTGAGCGTCTGGGAACGCGCGCTCGGTGGGCAGCCGGCGCCTGCGAACCCGGACGTCCGCGCCGTCTACGGCACCCGGCCCGACGGCCGTCTGGTCGGCCTGGTCGCCGCCGACCGGCCCGGGCAGCACTGCCTGGCCCTGCTCGACCCGGCCCGCGAACTCGCGCCGGTGCGTACCGGCTGTGGAGTGAAGCTGGCCGCCGACGGGCTCGGCGGCGTCTCCGCCGACGGCCGGTGGCTGCTCGCAAACGGCAATGCCCGTACCGCCCTGCTGGTCGACCTGACCGACCCGGGCGCATCCCCGGCCGCCCACCCGGCCGGCCCGGTGCTGGCCGGCGACGTGGCCTGGACCCACGCGGGCGTGGCGCTGCACGTGGACGCGACCGGCGGGCTGGTCCGGGTCAAGCCGGAGCGGGTGCTCGCCGGGGATCGGCCCACGGCGTCGCCCGTCGAAGGGCTGGCGCCGGGGGACCGGCCGGTGGTGGTGGCCGACGTCCCCGCCACTCCGGAAGGCGCGTAGCGTCGGGCGGGTGAGCGTTCCGGCCCGCATCGACCTGCACACCCACTCCACCGCCAGCGACGGCACCCTGACCCCGGCCGAGCTGGTCCGGGCTGCCGCCGACGCCGGGCTCGACGTGGTGGCGCTCACCGACCACGACACCACCGCCGGCTGGGCGCCGGCCGTCGCCGCGCTGCCGCCCGGCCTCACCCTGATCCGCGGCGCGGAGATCTCCTGCCGCTGGTTCGGCGTCGAGCCGGCGATCCCGCTGCATCTGCTCGCGTACCTCTTCGACCCGGACGAGCCGGAGCTGGCCGCGGAGCTGGCCCGGGTCCGGCAGGCCCGCGAGGAACGCGGCGAGCGCATAGTGCGGCTGCTCCAGGCCGACGGCATCCAGGTGAGCTGGACGGAGATCCTGACCGGCGCGGGCGGCGGCACCGTGGGCCGCCCGCACATCGCGCAGGCGCTGATCCGGGCCGGTCTGGTCGCCACCACGAGCGAGGCGTTCGGGCCGGACTGGCTCGGCGAACGGTACCGGCTGCCCAAGGACGACATCGAGGTGTTCCGCGCGGTGGCGCTGGTGCGGGCGGCCGGCGGCGTGCCCGTCTTCGCCCACCCGAAAGCCAGCCGGCGTGGCCGGATCGTGCCGGACGAGCTGGTCGCGGACCTGGCGGCGGCCGGCCTGGCCGGCCTGGAGGCCGACCACGAGGACCACGACACGGCCGAGCGGGAGCACGTCCGCGGGCTCGCCGCCGAGCTGGGGCTGCTGGTCACCGGCTCGTCCGACTTCCACGGCACGCACAAGACCGTCCGGCTCGGCGCGCACACCACCGGACCCGAGGCGTACGAGCGGATCGTCGCGCTGGCCCGCGGGGTGACCCCTGTCGCTTCGAGCTGAAGCGCTACCGCGGCACGGCTACCGTGTCCGCGTGGATCTCAAGCTCTTCGGCGAGGTCTTCGTGACCCTGCTGGTGATCGTCGACCCGCCCGGAATGATGCCCATCTTCCTCGCGCTCACCGGGCCGTTGACGGCGCGCGACCGGAACCGGGCCGCCTGGCAGGCCGTCGCGCTGGCGCTCGGGGTCATCGTGATCTTCGCGGTGGCGGGGCAGACGATCCTGGCGTACCTGCACGTCGACCTGCCCGCCCTCCAGGCGGCGGGCGGCCTGCTGCTGATCCTCGTCGCGCTGGAGCTGCTGACCGGCAAGGCGGACGACCCGAGCAACCAGGTCACCTCGAACATCGCGCTGGTGCCGCTCGGCACCCCGCTGCTGGCCGGGCCGGGCGCCATCGTGGCCACCATGCTCTTCGTCCAGCAGGCCGGCGGTCCCGTCGACTACCTGGCCATCGGGCTCGCCATCGTCGCGGTGATGATCACCGTCTGGGTGGTGCTGCGCTTCTCCGGCGGGATCGTCAAGGTGCTGCGCCCCGGCGGCATCGAGGTGCTGACCCGCATCGCCGGCCTGCTGCTCGCCGCCATCGCCGTGCAGCTCATCGCCGACGCGATCGCCGCGTTCGTGACCCAGTACCTCAACAACGCCTGAGCGGGTCCGTCCGGTGTCGTACCCGGATGGCAGGATTCAGGGTGTGCGACGACCGTCAGCGGCCGGCTCCACCGGCTCCCGGGCCCCCCGACCCCGCGCCGAGCAACCCGAGCAGCTCGGCTTCGAGGGCATGCCGGAACGCCTGTTCGTCTGCACCCCCAGCAAAATCGGCACGTTCGTCGACTGCCCGCGCCGCTACCGCTACGCCTACGTGGACCGGCCCGCGCCGCCCAAGGGCCCGCCGTGGGCGCACAACTCGCTCGGCGCGAGCGTCCACACCGCGCTGAAGAACTGGTACGCGCTGGCCCCCGACCGGCGCCGCCCCGAGGTGCTCGGCACGCTGCTCAAGGGCACCTGGGTCCGTGAGGGCTACCGCGACGACGAGCAGGAGCGCGACGCGTTCCGGCGGGCGCTGACCTGGCTGGAGAGCTACGTGGCGGGCCTCGACCCGGCCGACGAGCCGATCGGCGTGGAACGGGTCGTCGCCGTCAAGACCGCCGTGCTCGCGTTCAACGGCCGCACCGACCGGATCGACTCGCGCCCCGGCCCGGACGGGCGGCCCGAGCTGGTCATCGTCGACTACAAGACCGGCCGCACCGGCCTCGACACCGACGACGCGCGCGGCTCGCAGGCGCTCGCGCTCTACGCGTACGCGGCCGAGCGGGTGTTCCGCAAGCCGTGCCGCCGGGTCGAGCTGCACCACCTGCCCACCGGCACCGTCGCCGCGCACGAGCACACCCCGGAGTCCCTGCACCGACAGCTCACCCGTGCCGAGGACACCGCCCGCGACATCATGGCCGCCGAACGCGCGGTGGCCGACGGCGCCGACCCCGACGCGGCGTTCCCCACCGAACCGGGCCCGCGGTGCGGCTGGTGCGACTACCGGCGTACCTGCCCCACCGGCGCGCAGACCCCCGGCAAGGAGCCCTGGTCCGCAGTCGAGCGGTTCGCCGACCCGCAGTGAGCGCGCGCCGTCAGGCCGCGGCCAGGCGGGCTGCGCGTTCCTTGGCAGCCTGCTGCAACGGACCCTCCCGGTAGCGCCGGGGCACCGCCGCCAGCGCCAGCCGCAGCGCCCGCGCGCTCAGGTCCGCCGACAGCGCGGTGGTCGGCAGGCCCAGCCCGCCGTAGAGCCGCAACGCCCACGGCGGCAGCATCCCCAGCGCGGTGGCGGCGATCCCCAGGTACGCCCAGCGCGGCGGCCCCAGGTTCAGGCCGACCCGCGCCGGCAGGTTGAGCTTCCACGGGATCGGCGGCGCGGTCAGGAACAGCGCGGTCTCGGCCGCCTCCCGGGTCATCCGCAACTGCGGGCGTACGTCCCGGTAGTAGTCCGCCACCTCGGCGGCGGTACCCGGCACGTCGTCCGGGTCCAGCCCCACCAGGGCCGCCGACCGGCGCTGCTCGGTGTAGTAGCCGTCCACCTCGTCGTCGGTGAGCGCCAGACCGGCCCGCCGGGCAGTGCTCACGAACGACTCGACCTCGGTGACGTGCACCCAGCGCAGCAGCTCCGGCTCGTCGACGCGGAACTCCTCGCCGGTGAACGGGTCGGTGGCGCGCATCCGGGCGTGCCGCGCACGCACCCGTCGCCCCGCCGCCTCCGCCTCGGCGGTGGTGCCGTAGATCGTCGTCCCCACGTACGTCGCCGTGCGGACCAGCCGGCCCCAGGCGTCCGAGCGGTAGTTGCTGTTCTGCGCGACGCCCGCCATCGCGCGCGGATGCAGCGCCTGCAGATAGAGCGAGCGCAGGCCGGCCACGATCAGGATCGGTTCCTCGTGCACCTTCCACGTGACCGAACCCGGACCGAACAGGCCGAGATCGTCAGTGTCCACCGATCAAGAGTGCCACGCCGGGCGCGGTGCTTCGCTCAGTCGTCGGCGGAGCGGCGCGACTGGCAGGCCGGGCAGAGACCCCAGAAGGTCACCTCGGCCTCGTCCAGCTCGAAGCCGTGCGACACGTTCGGGTCGAGGCAGGGCGCGCTGCCCACCGCGCAGTCCACGTCGGCGATCTCGCCGCAGCCCCGGCACACCACGTGGTGGTGGTTGTCGCCGACCCGGGCCTCGTACCGCGCGGGGCTGCCGGCCGGCTCGATCCGGCGGGACAGCCCGGCCCGCGACAGCGCGCCCAGCACGTCGTAGACGGCCTGGGTGGACACGGAGTCGATCCGCTGGCGGACCCGGCGGGTGATCTCGTCGACCTCCAGGTGCCCACCGGCGGAGAGCACGTCCAGCACGGCGAGACGCGGTCGCGTGACCCGTAGGCCCCTCGACCGGAGCAGTTCCTCACCCGTGGACATGGATCCATGACAGCACGCAGGTGACAGGCCGACAAGCGAGCGTGCGCGCGGGTGTCCCGGGCCACAGGTGAACCGGAAGGGCCGCGCCTGCGTGTGTCGAGGTACACAGCCTCGCGACGTACGCTGAGCGCGCCTTACCACCCACTCGCCGGAGGTGTCGGTGTTCAGGGAATTCAACGGTCTACCGCTCCACGTGCTCGTCATCCACGCGGTGGTGGTGCTCGTGCCGCTGCTGGCGCTGTTCGCCATCGCGTACGGGGTGCTGCCCCGCTGGCGGCACCGGCTGGACTGGGCGGTCGCCGCGCTCGCCGTGATCACCCCGGCGGTCGCCTGGGTCGCCACCGAGTCCGGCGAGGAGCTGGAGGAGATCCTGCGCGCGAAGGGCTACCCGCCGGACCGGCTCCAGCAGATCAGTGAGCACGCCTCGTACGGGGACACGCTGCTCTGGTACGCGCTCGGCCTCGGCGCGGCGGCGCTGCTGCTGGTGCTGTCGACGAGCCGCTTCGTCGCGGGCCGGAACCTGCCCCGCTGGCTGCCGATCCTGTTCACCGTCGCGGTGGTGGTGCTGGCGGGCTTCGCGCTCGTGTACGTCTACCTGACCGGTGACAGCGGCGCCAAAATGGTCTGGGACGGCGTGGTCTGACCGTTGCGGCGCGGCATCTTCAGACAGGCGCCGCATGGTGTCGTCGGGCTGGTGCCGCACGGCATCGTCCGGCCGGCGTCGTACGGCATTGTCTGACCGGCATCGCACGGCACTGTCCGGCCGGCGTCGCTCAGAACAGCAGCCGGGAGCAGAGCAGACAGGTGAGCAGCACCAGCACCACGGCGACGACCGCCCCGACGCCGTAGGTGAGCCGCTGCGCGCGTTGCTCGGCCTGATCCATCGCGGCCATGTCCTGCGGCGGAAGCCGGCGGGGCGGTGCCGGCTGGACGTGCACCGGGGGTCGCCAGCCGGGCGGTGGAGGCGTGCTCGACGGCGGGCCGGCGTAGCCACCGGCAGCCGGGTCACCGGCGGACCGGCCCGGCCAGGGCCCGCCCGCCACCGTCCAGCCGCCGGCCGCCTCCGGCTTCGCCCACGGGCTCTCGGTGGCCGCCTCGCGCGACCACGGGCTGTTCGACCCGGAGGCGTCGGCGGTGGTGGGGACTCCCGCTCCGGCTGCGCCGGTTCCGGTCGGTTGGTTCCCGGCTTCGCCGGTTCCCGGCGCGTCCCACCCGGCGGGGTCGGGTGTGTGGCCCACGGGCTCGCGTTCTGCCGGGTGGCTCACGGGTTCGGGGTCGGCTGGGTGGCCCACGGGCTCGCGTTCTGCCGGAAGGCTCACGGGTTCGGGGTCGGCTGTGTGGCCGGCGGGTTCGGGGTCGGGTGTGTGGCCGACGGGTCCGGGGTCGGCTGTGTGGCTCACGGGTTCGAGGCCGGCGGGGTGGCCGACGGGTCCGTGGTCAGCTCGGTTGCCCACGGGCCCGTGGTCGGCCTGGCGGCCCAGGGGCCCGGGATCGGCGGGGTCGCCCACAGGCCCGGGGTCGGCCTGGCCGGAGCCCGTCCCGCCTGGGCGGGACACCCTGGCGTCGTTCTCCTCACCCGTGGCATGTTGCTCCGGGCGTCGCCAGGTCTCGTCGTCGGGGCTGCCACCGCTCGGCGTCGTCACGCCGTCCGACGCTACCAACGCCCCGGCCGGTCGGCCGCCCGACGCGGCGAGGCACTGGCCGTGGCGGGCGTCGCGGGATCGAGGTGGCCGCCGGTCCGGCGGTATCGTTGCTGCTCGTGACCGACCCCGGCATCCGGACACCGCGCGGCGACGACGACCGCGTGGTCGACCTCAGCGAAGACTTCGTGGTGCTGCCCGAACAGACCACCGACGACACCGACCGCGGCTGGGGCGAGCGCCCCGGCGGCAACGACGACTGGCTGCTCGCCGAGCGCCCGCCGCACTGGGACTGACCGCGCCGAGCTGGCTGATCACGCTGTCCAAGGGCTGATCGCGGGGTCGCCTCACCCGCGTACGACCACGGCGAAGCGGCTGCCCTCCGGCAACCCGATCGCTCGTCGCGCCTGCTCCGGCGGCAGCGCCAGGTAGAGCGCGGAGGACCCGTCGACCGCCCCGGTGGCGCCGACCACGTCGAGCACCAGCGCGCGCGGTGCCAGCAGCGTGGGATCGGTCGACCCGCCGGCCGGCACCACAAGTAGGTCGACCCGGGCACCTGGGCGCAGCACCGCGAGGGCAGCCGGCTCGGCCAGCCGGATCGGCACACCGACCGCACCCGCGGGCAACGCGCGCGCTCCGGCGGGCGGCGTACCGGTCGGGGCCGTCGAGGCGGCCGGGGGTGCGCCGGGCTGGCAGGACGGGGGTGTCTGGAGCACCGCCGCAGCCAGTCCCAGCAGCACCGCGACGAGTGTCACCCGCAGGAGCGTCCGGCGCTGCGGCAGCCCGCGCCAGCGGACCGGACGCAACGTAGCCTCGCCATCCGCCACCGCTGCCTCCCACCGTCGGCCAACCATCCGACCCGCAGGCTAGAACCGGGCCACGGTCGCCCGCCGACCCACCGCTCGCCCCTGTGGATAACCCGCCGCCCTGTGCACAACCGCTGCCCGGGCAGAGGCCCGCCTCACCCTTTCGGCGAGGTGGCCACATCCGGCACGGCCGGGGCCGCCAGATCGGGGAGGTGGCTGCTTCCGGGCGGGCTGATGCAGCCATTTCCCCGAGCTGGTGAGCGAGGCGGGCTGATGCAGCAACCTCGCCGAGGTGGCGAGCCAGGCACGCGGGGTTGGAGTGCTGCACCGCTGGGCGAGTTGGGGCTCGCTGATGCAGCACGAGCTGGCGATCAACGCGGGTTGGTGTAGCGGCCCCGCCGAGCTGGCGAGCAAACAAGGGCTGATGCAGAGAGGTGGCGGGCAACGCGGCTGATGCAACCATCTCGCCGAGGTGGTGAGCATTGCGGGCTGACGCAGGCCTCTCGTGCGAGTTGGCGAGCAACGCGGGGCTGCGGCCATCTCCGAGCCGAGGTGACGAGCACTGCGGCCTGATTCAGCAGCCTCGCCGAGGTCGAGAGCAACTGCTGCCGCGGACGGGCCGGCCACACGCAACGTGGCCGCCCCGGAAACGGGACGGCCACGTACAGCGCGAAGCGTTGGTCAGGAAGAACTGGACGCCGCAGGCGCCTTGCCCGCCGTCGACCCGGAACCCGAACCAGAGCCGGAACCGGACGACGACCCCGAAGAGGACGACGAGGACGAACCAGACGAGGACGAACCAGACGACGACGTCGAACCAGTCGACGAGGACGAATCGGACTTGGCCGGCTTGCTCGCGGCGCCGGCGCCGTTGTCGGATCCGGACGTACGGGAGTCCGTGCGGTAGAAGCCGGAGCCCTTGAACACGATGCCCACCGAGTTGAAGAGCTTTCGCAGCCGCCCCTCACACGCCGGGCACTCGGTCAGCGGGTCGTCCGAGAAGGACTGCACCGCCTCGAGCTGGTGGCCGCACGCGGTGCAGGCGTACTGGTACGTGGGCACGTTCTCCTCCGGATCTTGGCACGGCCTCTTGGCACTCGTGGACTTCGAGTGCCAATGGTGCGTCATCACCCCCGGGTTCGTCCAGCGGAAGCGCCCGGGCCCACACCCGGGACGGCCACCAGCCCGTCCGCCGGAGTGATCACACAGTGCACCGGGCGGTCGTGCGGCTGGGCGGGGACCGCCTCGACCAGCTCGCCGTCGTGCAGCAGAGCCACCGTCGGCACTGTGGCGGGCACCCGCGTGAGCGCCCGGTCGTACGAGCCGCCGCCGCGTCCCAGCCGGATGCCCCGGCGGTCCACGGCGACTGCCGGCACCACGACCAGGCCCGCTGCGGCCACTGCGGCACGGCCCCGGGGCGGCGTGGTCGGCTCGCGCATGCCCCGGCCGGCGGCGCGCAGCGACTCCCGCCCGGTGTAGGGGGCCCAGTCCAGGTCCAGGTCGTCGCAGAGCACCGGCAGCAGCAGCTCGGCGTCGGGCGGCAGCGCGGCCCGCAGCACGTCCGGCAGGTCGTCCCCGCCGGGCTCGGAGGCGACCGGCACGTACGCGCTCATCCTGGCCGGTCGCAGCCGGCGTACCAGGGTCACCAGCTCGGCCTGGACGGCGGCCGCAGCGACCGCGCGGTCGGGCGCGGACAGCGACCGGCGGGCGGCGAGTAGCGCGACGCGCATCTTCTGCTTCGCATCGTGCGCTTCATCCGAAAATTCCGGCACGCAACACTCCTGACGCAACGCTTGCCTAATGGTCGCTCTGTGTCAGCATCGCACCAAGGGGCGCGGAACTTCCGGGGGGAAGCTTGACGCTACGCGGGCGGTTGACGGCAGCCTTCCTCGCGGTGGTGCTCGGCCCCGTCCTGCTCGGCGCGCTCTTCGTCGGGGCCGCGTTGAGCGCCGTCGACCGCAGTCGCGCCACCGAGCGACTGGGCCTGGCCGCGGCCGGTGTGCGTACCTCGATCGACGCGCTCTGCCAACAACTGCGCGCGGCGGCCGACGCGGTCGCGCTCGTGGGCGACCCGGCCGCCCGGTCGCGTGCGGCCGACCAGGTGGTCGGCCGGGGCCTGGCCGCCGCCGTGCTGATCGCCGACGCCGCCGGCCGCACCACCTATGTCACGGCGGGCGGCCCGGCCGGGCGCTGGCAGGACTGCGCCGGCGCCCCCGCCACCCCGGTGGGCGCGCTCTCCGCCCAGGTGCGGCTGCGCGACCCGGCCGGCACGGACCTCGGCGCGGTCGCCGCCGCGCAACCAGTGGACCGGGCCTTCGTGGCGCGGCTCGCCGCCGTCACCGGCGTCGCGGTCACCCTCCTCGACGCCCCCGGGCAGATCACCCACACGACCGAAGACCAGGCGGTACGCGCAGCGGTGCTGGCCGCCGCCGGCAAGGCGCACGGGAACGGGGTGGCCGGGACGGGCGACGGCCGGTACGTGCGCCGGGTGGGCCCGATGCCCGGTCAACCGCTGCCGCTGGTGCTCTCGATTCCCGGTGAGCGCCCGCCCGGCCTGTACGGCGCGCTGATCGCGGCGGTGGCGCTGGCCGCCCTGCTTGCCGTGCTGACCGCGTGGCGGCTCGCCCGGGTGACGACCCGGCCGCTGGGCGAGCTGGCCGGGGCGGTGGACCGGGTGGCGCGCGGCGATCTGAGTGCCCGGGTGCCGGTGCGCAGCCGGGACGAGATCGGGCGGCTGGCCGGCGCGTTCAACCGGATGGCCCGGGAGACCGGTAGTTACGTGGCGGCGCTGACCAGCAGCCGGGACCAGCTGCGCAACCACCTGGCCGTGCTCGGCGACACGCTCGCCAGCACGCACGACCTGCAACGCATCCTCCGGGTGATCCTGGACAGCGCGATCGCCGCCACCGGCGCCCGGGCCGGCGCGGTGCTGCTCGTCGACGCCGAGGGGGTGCTCGTCGGCCGGTGCGTCGAAGGGCTGACCGGACGCTGGCCGACGAGCGATCCGGCCGACCCGGCGACGCTGCGGGTGCCGGTCGGCGCCGGGGTGCTCGGCGCGGTCGCCGCCACCGGTGAGCCGCTGCGCGGCCGGTGGACCCCACCCGAGACTCCGACCGGGGAGCCGTCCTGCGAGACGTACGTGGCGGTGCCGTTCGCCACGCCCGGCGGCGCCGAGTCGCGCGGCCCGGACCGTCCCGGCCATCCGCCCGCCGACGGCGACCCGCCCGGCTCGGCCTGCGCGGCGCTCGGCGTGCTGGTGCTCTACGACCGGCTCGGCGGTCCCGAGTTCCACGACGACGACGTGGTGACGCTGCGGACGTTCGCCGGGCACGCGGCGGTCGCGGTGGAGAACGTCCGGGTGCACGAGGAGGCGCAGCGGCTCTCCCTCACCGACCCGCTGACCGGGTTGTGGAACTACCGCTACCTGCGCGAGTCGATCCGCCGGGAGGTGGAGCGGGCGAACCGGTTCGGCCGGATGCTCAGTGTGCTCGCGCTCGACCTGGACCGGTTCAAGCGCGTCAACGACACCTGGGGGCACGCCGCCGGGGACGCCGTGCTCGTCGAGTTCGCCCGCCGGGTACGCGGCGTGATCCGCGAGGTGGACCTGGCGTTCCGGCAGGGCGGCGAGGAGTTCGTCGTGCTGCTGCCGGAGACCGACGCGCGGGGCGCCACGATCGTCGCCGAGCGGCTCGGCGCTGTCGTACGGGACCAGCCGGTGACTGTCGAGGGAAGCGCTGACGAACCGGTGCAGGTGCCGGTGACAGTCTCCATCGGCATCGCCGTCTACCCGGACCACGCCGCCGACGGCCAGCAGGTGCTCGACGCCGCCGACGACGCGTTGTACGCGGCGAAGGCCGCGGGACGCGACGGCTACCGGCTGGCCCCCGCGCCCGATCCGGTTCCCACCCAGGAGATCCCGGTCGTGGCCGGCACCGTCAGCCCGCCGGACGGGCTGCCCCGGGCGGGCGCCGCGGACGCGCCGGGCGCCGTCCAGGGCGGCGCGTCTTCCGGTCCTCACCCGCCGCGGCAGAGCCGTGGCCGATAGTCTCGCGACATGTCGGAGCACTCAGCGAACCCCTCAGCGACCCCCGGTCGCTCCCGCGCGGTCAAGGCCGTGATCCCGGCCGCCGGCCTGGCCACCCGGTTCCTGCCGGCCACCAAGGCGGTTCCCAAGGAACTGCTGCCGGTCGTCGACCGGCCGGTGCTGCAGTACATCGTCGAGGAGGCCGCGCAGGCCGGCATCGACGACATCCTGCTGATCACCGGTCGCGGCAAGACCTCGATGGTGGACCACTTCGACCGCCGGCCCGACCTGGAGGAACGGCTCGCCAAGAAGCCCGAGCTGCTGGCCGAGGTCAAGCGCACCGAGGAACTCGCAGCGATCTACACGGTCCGCCAGCCGGAGCAGCTCGGCCTCGGCCACGCCGTCGGGTACGCCGAGTCGCACGTCGGCGACGCGCCCTTCGCGGTGCTGCTCGGCGACGAGTTCGTCAAGCCCTCCGAGCCGCTGCTGCCGGCCATGCTGGAGCTCCAGGCCCGCACCGGCGGCGTGGTGCTCGCCTTCTTCGAGGTCGACCCGGCCGAGACCAGCCGCTACGGCATCGCGTCGGTCGAGCCCGCCGAGTCGGAATACTCCGACATCGCGGAGGTCGTCAAGGTCACCGGCATGGTGGAGAAGCCCAGCCCGGAGGATGCGCCCAGCAACCTGGCGGTCCTCGGCCGGTACGTGCTCCCGGGGAAGATCTTCGACGCGATCCGGCGTACCGACCCGGGCAGCGGCGGCGAGATCCAGCTGACCGACGCGATGGAGCTGCTGCGTACCGAGGGGGTGCCGGTGCACGCGATCGTCTACCGGGGCACCCGCTACGACACCGGCATGCCGCTGGGCTACCTGCAGACCGTGGTGCAGATCGCGGCCGAACGGGAGGACCTGGGCGCCGAGTTCCGCAAGTGGCTGGCCGAGTTCGTCAACAACGGCGACGAGACGGTCACCGCGGCGATCCTCAACGGCGTGCGTGACGCGTCCGGCGGTGCCGATACATGACCGCGACGGCCGACGCCGAGGCGGCCGCGAACGAGTTGACGCCGCTCGCCGACTACCTGGGCAGTGTGCTGCGCAGGTTACGCGCGCTGCCTCCACTCGACCTCGACCTGACCCAGGCGTACGGCAACGTGCTCGCCGAGGACGTGGTCGCCCCGCACTCGTACCCCGCCTTCGACCAGGCGGCGGTGGACGGGTACGCCGCGCGCTGGGAGGACATCTCCGGTGGGAGTCGGGGGCCGGGCTACGTCCCGGCCCCCTCCGGTATGCCCGGTGGCCGCAGCATCCGGCTCAACGTCGTCGGTGACCTGGGCGCGGCGAGCTGGCGGCCGGTGCGGCTCACCCCCGGCTCGTGCTTCTCGGTCGCCGCGGGCGCGCCGCTGCCGATCGGCGCCGACGTGGTCGTCCCGGTGGAGTGGACCGACCAGGGCATGGCCGCCGTCGAGATCTTCCGCGCCCCCAAACGGGGGTACGGCCTGCGCCGCGCCGGGGAGGAACTGGTCGCCGGCACGGTGCTCGCCCGCGCCGGCGCGTACGTCTCACCGGCGCTTGTGGCGGTGTTCGCCGCCACCGGCATCGGGCACGTCGTGGTGCGCCCCAGTCCGCGCGTGGTCATCGTGGCCACCGGCGACGAACTGGTCGACGTGGGCCGGGGCAGCCAGCCCGGGCAGGTGGTGGACACCAACTCGCACGCGCTCACCGCGGCGGCGGCCGAGGCGGGCGGCCTTGCGTACCGGGTGGGGATCTGCGACGACGACCCGGAGGCGCTGCGCGGCCTGCTGGACGACCAGACGCTGCGGGCCGACCTGATCATCACCACCGGCGGCACCGGCACCGGCCCTGGTGACATGGTCCGCCGCATCCTGTCGCGCCGCGAGGGCGGCCGGGCCGGACCGGTCACCTTCACCGAGGTGGCCCTCTATCCGGGAACGGCTCTCGGGTTCGGTACGGTCGGTGCCGAGGAGGTGCCGGTGGTGTGTCTTCCCGGCGAGCCCGGCGCGGCGCTCATCGGCTTCGAGGTGCTGGCCCGCCCGGCGATCCAGCTGCTGGCCGGCGCCGAGCCGGTGTTCCGGCCGAGCGTCCGCGCGCACCTGCTGGAGACCGTGTCGTCGCCGGCCGGGCTGCGCGAGTTCCGGCCCGCGCACGTGGCCGAGCGGCGCGGCGGCGGGTACACCGTGCAGCCGCTCGCCGGTGGCCCGTACACGCTGTCCGGCCTGTCCGACGCGAACGGCCTGCTGGTGCTCGGCGAGCGGGTCACCACCGCCGCCGCCGGATCCACCGTGGATGTGTTGTTGCTGGACCGGCGTCGGTGAGCGCGAGGAGTGAGCTTGCGAGCCCCGCAGTCGCGAGCGAAAGGCAAGCTCGGTGAGGTTCTGGCGGGCTCCGGGGTGGCCGGCGGTGCTGGTGGACGGCCCGGTGGTGCTGCGGCCGTACCGGCGCTCGGACGCCGGCGCCTGGTCGGAGATCCGGCGCGCGAACCGCGAATGGCTGGCGCCGTGGGAGTCGCACGTGCCCGGCGGCTGGTACGAGACCAACTCGCCCGCGGCGTTCCGGCTGGTCCACGCCGACCAGCGCAAGTCCGCGCGCAGCGGTGAGGGCATGCCGTTCGCCGTGTGCCTGCGCGAGGACGGCCGGGAGCGGCTGGTCGGGCACGTCAACATCGGCAGCATCGTGCGGCGGGCGTTCTGTTCCGGGTACGTGGGCTACTGGGTGGACTCCCGGGTGGCCGGCCGGGGCGTGATCCCGACCGCCGTCGCGCTCGCCGTGGACCACGCCTTCGGACCCGGTGGCCTGCACCGGATCGAGGTGAACATCCGGCCGGAGAACATGCCGTCCCGCCGGGTCGTGGAGAAGCTCGGCTTCCGCGAGGAGGCCTATCACGTGCGCTACATGCACATCGACGGCGCGTGGCGCGACCACATCGGATACGCGATGACCGGCGAGGAAGTAGTTGCCGAGGGCGGCTTGCTGGCGCGGTGGCACCGCGTACGTGACACCCGCCGCTGACGTGCCCGCCCGGCGCGGCGCACTGTGAACTGGGTCGACGGCCCGTAACCTCAAGTAACTGCAAGCTGTGGCAAGCGCTGCCCGCCCGCACGAAGTGCGCCGTAAACGACGGTCGACGGAACAAGTTGCGGCGTGTGGCGCTCGCCAGTGAACTTTGGTGACGGGAGGGGTGAGGGTGCCCACGTCGGTGCTCCTCGCCGTCCTCGCCGCCGCCGGTCTGCTCGCCCTCGCTCCGGCGCTGGTCCGCCGGTACGACGCCACCGAGCGGCTGGTGGCGGAGCGGGCGCAGTCGACGGCGCGGGTGCTTCAGCGCCAGCGTCGACGGCGCACCGTGCCCGGGCGACGGCCGCTGCACCCGCCGCGCTCCCTCGTAGTCACCCTCAGTGAAGACTCCGATACGGGTAGTCTCGCCCGCCCGGTCTCCGCGCCACCCCTGCGCCGCCGCTCCGGTCGGCTCCGGCCCGTCTCCGCCGTCCCGGCCCAGTCCCGCCGACGGAACCCGCCCCGACGGCGGCACACCCCGGCGATCTACCGCCGGCGCCGGGTACTCGCCGCGCTGCTGCTGCTCAACCTGGTGGAACTGGGCGGCGTGGTACTCGTCGGACCCGGGTTCTGGATCAGCGTCTCGGTCACCGGCGCGCTGCTCGTGGCGTACGTCGTACACCTGCGGCAGCGTGCCCTCGCCGAGCGCCGGCGGCGGCGCGCGGACGCCCGCGAGGCGGCCTGGCTGGCCGCCCGCCAGGCCGAGGTGCGCCGCGAGCAGGCCCGGCGCGCGGCGGCCCGCCGGGAGGCGCAGCGCCGGCTGGCCGCCCAGCGCGAGGCGGTCCGGCGTACGGCGATGGGACTGGACCGTCCCGCGGACCTGCCGCCCGCGGCGAGCGGCGGCTCGGTGTCCTACCGGCGGGCCGGCGGCCTGCGCGGACGCCCCTACCAGTCCGGCCGAGGCGCCTGACGCTCCCGTTCCCTGCTCGGCGCGGGGCGCCTCCGCCTCGTCCGCGTGGTGATCTCCCGCGGGTGGAACGCCATGGGTGTCTCCGGCCCTCCATGACACCCATGGCGTTCCACTCGCGCGGCTCGCGTCGCCCGTGGCGAGCGATCTTGGAAGAATTGGGCCCCTCCGGGGGCCGTTTCCTTCCAAGATCTACGGGGGCGGTGGGGCGGTTCGCGTCGCGGGGGCGCGACCTGTTAGCCTTGTCGCCGGCCCACCCGGTGAAAGCTGGGTGGGACCGACGCCGGTTCGCCGGCGGAGGGGCTGTGGCGCAGACCGGTAGCGCACCTCGTTCGCATCGAGGGGGTCAGGGGTTCAAATCCCCTCAGCTCCACCCAGTTCAAAGGCCGTTTCCCGTGGTGGGAAACGGCCTTTTTCGAACGCGCCGGCGTCAGTCGAACAGCCGGTCAAGCGCTTCCTGTTCGAGGTCGCGCCAGCGCTCGGCGTCCTTCAGCGCCTTGGCGATCTCCTTCTCATTGAGGTGGTGGGCGCCCTCCTCGCGGATGCATGCGACGCTGAACGGCCGGCCGACCGACGGCGAGGTCCGCTCCAGCGCCTCCAGCACCCGCACCACACCCACCACGCCGTACTCGACGGTGCGCTCGGTCATCCGGAAGTGGGACAGCAGCGCGCCGGCCTGCTGGGCCATCGGCGCGCCGGAGCCGATGGCGTGGAAGCCCACATCCTCGTAGCGGCCGATGAGCCCGTTCGGGTTGATCTCCACGATCCATGGGCCGCCCTGGCTGTAGCCGGCCGCGAGCAGGTACGCCGACACCCCGCCGCCGGAGCCCTCGCCGGGTACGTCGGGGATGTAGTTCTCGTAGTGCTTCTTGAAGACGGGCAGGACGCGCTCCTGCAACT
Organism: Micromonospora sp. LA-10; assembly: GCF_051853095.1. NCBI lineage: Bacteria > Bacillati > Actinomycetota > Actinomycetes > Micromonosporales > Micromonosporaceae > Micromonospora > Micromonospora sp. LA-10. The sequence goes on along the minus strand of NZ_CP195710.1, from coordinate 2,959,870 downwards.
CGTCGCCGATGTCCGGCGCTTCGAGGATGGCGGTGGCCGAGTCCTGGAGGAGGGGGCGCAGGTCGTTCAGCACTCCCCGAGCGCCGCTGCCGCCCCAGGCGGCGCAGTCGCCCAGCGGGTGCAGCTTCTGCGCGGGGAAGCTCAGACCGCGGTCGCTCTCGGTGATCTGGGAGTCGGCGCCGATCACCACCCCGTCGCTGCAGACAACGGCGAGTACGACGGTCATGAGGTCCTCCTGGGCAGGGGTAAGGGGTAAGGCGCGAGGTACCCGGCATCCCGTCTGCCTACACCCCGAGGGGTGTCGGCCGGCTCACTGCAGGTTCCGCTTCCGGCTCATGTGACGGTGGCGGCGGTGAGGAAGAACGTGACCGCGTACGTGAACCGGCCCGCCTCGACCGCCTCGTCGAACTGGTCTTCGAACGCGCGAGCCTCGGCGGGGTCGAGCACGCCGCGCTGAGCCGCCGTACCGGCCCAACTGCGCAGACCGAGAACGTTGTCGGCGGCGTTCGGGTCCCGAACCAGCAGCGTCCGGGGCTCGACGGTGACCTCGGTCAGACCGAGCGTGGCGAGGATGCCGGCGTGCTGGTGAGCCAGGCTGCCGTTGCGGAGCAGGACGTCGGCCCGGAACCTCAGCACGCGCCGGGCCAGGTCCTGGTCGGCGATGTCGAGCACCTGCGTGTCGTAGTCGGGGTCGGCGAGAACGACGCGGCCGCCCGGGCGGACGACCCTGGCGAGTTCCCCGATCGCCGCGCGGGGATCGGCGAGGTGCTGCACGGTGCGGTCGGCCCAGGCGCCGTCGATCGAGTCGTCGAGGAACGGCAGCCGATGGGCATCGGCGACGGCGCACCGGGTCAGGCCACGGGCTCGCATGGCGACAGCCATGGTCAGGGAGCGATCCACCGTCAGCACGGCGGCGTCGTGTTCGTCCCTCAGGCGGACCGCGCTCGCCCCGGTGCCCGCACCGACGTCGAGGTAGCGCCGGCCGGGCGACGGGCGGAGCAGCTCGCGTACCCGGTGCTGGTATGCCTGGTAGAAGGGCTCGTCGGTCAGGCGGTCGAGCACGCCGACCCACGAGTTCGGGTCCGGCTGCTGGTCGACGTCGGTGAATCCGTGCACGATCTGGAGCCTATTGCGCTGCTGTCAATTGATCCGGCAGCGTCGACGCGTCAGCGGGCCCGCTTGTCCTCGACGTGGACGACGGTCAGCTCATGGCCGTCGCGGTTTCGCTTGTGGCGCCCGTACAGACCGACCGCCAGGTCGCTGTCGTCTGAGACCTCGTCGGGGCCGACGTAGGTCAGGACGTCGTTGTGATGGCCGTAGACCGCCCAGCCGGGGCCGGGATCGAGCGTGACGGTACCGAAGTCGGCGGACGGCGAGCCGACCTGGACGGGGCCGTACTCGCGCAGGATCTCGACCGCCTGTGCGGCGAGGTCGACGCCCGGCTCGGGGTCCGGTAGGACGACGCACGTGCCGTGCGCGAACACGACCCAGGACTTGCCGTCTCCCAGGATGATGCGACGCCAGGTGTCGGCCAGGTTGTCGTCAGACATGAAGCTGATCATTGCCGAGTCCGTGTGCCGTCGCTACCCGCGAACTGTCCAGCCGCCGACACGCCGGACGCGCGTCACCGGTTTTCGTCGTTCCCGACCGCGCGCGGGTGGCCGCTGCGGCGAGTCGCAGTGCTGCCGAACCACCTGGTCAACGCATCCTCCAGTGTCCGCTGACCGTCGCCCACCCAGGCCACGTGCCCATCCGGCCGCAGCAGCGCCGCGGGCACGTCCAGCTTGTCGCCGGTGCCGGTGACGAGCCCGACCCGGTCGGCCCAGCCGTCCACCGACAGCCTCCCGGTCCCGTCCAGCAACAACCCCCTGCCGGTACGCATCAGCTCGTACAGGCGTCCCTGCGGCAGCGGTACGTCGCGCAGCCGCCGCCCGAGCAGGGGATGACCCTCGCCGACGTCGTACCTGACGCTGATCGCCGTGATTTTCTCGATCAGGAAGCGGTTGACCTCGTCGAAGTCCATGAGTTGCGTCAGCACCTGCCGTACCGCCTGCGGCCCGGGCTCGTTCGTGGTCAGCAGCATCTGCGCGCGCGTGTTGGTCAGCACGTCGGCCGCCACCGGCCGCCGCTCGGACTCGTAGGTGTCCAGCAGATCACCCGGCGCCCATCCGTGCACCGCCGCCGCCAGCTTCCAGCCCAGGTTGAACGCGTCCTGGATGCCCAGGTTGAGCCCCTGCCCGCCCAGTGGCGGGTGGACGTGCGCGGCGTCGCCGGCCAGGAACACCCGCCCGACCCGGTAACGCTCGGCCAGGCGGGTCGCGTCGCCGAAGCGCGACAGCCAGCGCGGGGAGTTCACGCCGAAGTCGGTGCCGGCGTACGCGGTCAGTTGCCGTTTGAAGTCCTCCAGCGTCGGGGGCGCCGATGCGACGTCGGCTGCCGGTACGACCACCCGGAACACGCCGGGCGTGCCCGACGGCCCGAGCCCGAACCGCTTCTCGGTGCGGCGTACCTCGGTCATGATCGTGGTGATCTCGTCCGGGGAGGCGGTCACCTCCATCTCGCCCAGCAGCGTGTCGACAGTCGACGGCTCGCCGGGGAACCCGACGCCGAGCAGCTTCCGGATGGTGCTGCGCCCGCCGTCGCAGCCGACGACGAACCGCGCCCGCAGCGGCTCCGAACTCTCGTCGTCGAGGCGGACGGTCACGCCGTCGTCGTCCTGATCCAGCCCGGTGACCGCACGGCCGCGCCGGATCTCGGCCCCGACCACGGCCGCGTGCTCGGCGAGCAGCCGGTCGGTGAGCGTCTGCGGGATGCCGAGCACGTACGGGTGGGCGGTGTCCAGATCGGCGGGGGCGGGCTTGTCGATGCCGGCGAAGAACCCCCGGATCGGGTGCTTGCCGCCGTTGTCGAGGAACCGCTCCAGCAGCCCTCGCTGGTCCATCACCTCGATGCTGCGGACGTGCAGGCCGAGCGAGCGCACGTACGGCGGCGGCTCGGGGTCCCGCTCCAGCACGAGCACGCCGACGCCCTGGAGGCGTAACTCGCTCGCCAGCATCATGCCGGTCGGCCCGCCGCCGACCACGATCACGTCGAACACACTTTCCCCCGTGCCGAGTATCAGGCGACCGTCCCATCGGGCGGCACGAACCGACCATAGCCCTCGTGCCGGAACGCCCGGGCCTCGAAGGGCAGGCAGGCGGGCAGCTCGTTCAGACCGCCCGGCGTCCGCCGCGCCCGGTGAGCTTCGCCAGCAGTACGAGGGCGCCACCGCCGACGACGAGACCGACGACGGCGAAGACGAGCGTCTGGAGCAGCCAGTGGGCGCCATTGAGCAGCGACGTCGCCAGCCACACGCAGAGCAGGCCGGTCGGCATCGAGAGGACCAGGGCGACCACGACGGCTGTCGTCCACTGCCCGGTCGTGGCTTCCGGGTAGGTGTTCCACCAGCTCTGCTTCGACCCCGTGCTGCGATCCATGGTGGATCGAAGTACCCGCGCCGGCGCGCCGGCAATCCGGTCAGCCTCGGCGGAACGTCCGGCGGTAGGTGTCCGGCGGCACGCCCACTGTGCGGTGGAAGTGCCGGCGCAGGGTCGTCGCCGTACCCATGCCTGATGCCTCCGCGACGACGTCGATGCTGTCGTCGGTGTTCTCCAGCAGTTCCTGCGCCCGCCGGATGCGCTGGGTGGCCAGCCACTGCGACGGCGTGGCGCCGGTCGCGGCGGTGAAGTGGCGGACCAGGTTGCGGGTGCTCATGTTGGCCTGGCGGGCCAGGTCCGCGACTGTCAGCGGGCGGTCCAGCCGCGCCATCGCCCACGGGAGCAGCGCGGCGAGCGGGTGGTCCTCGCGGGCCGGGACGGGGGTGGTGACGTACTGGGCCTGGCCGCCCGCGCGGTGCGGTGGCACGACCAGGCGGCGGGCGACGGCGTTGGCGACCGTGGAGCCGTGGTCGCGGCGGATCAGGTGCAGGCACAGGTCGATGGCGGCGGCCTTGCCGGCGGAGGCGAGCACGGCGCCGTTGTCCACGTAGAGCACGTCCGGGTCGACGTGCACGCGCGGGTAGCGGGCGGCGAGCGCCTCGGTGTGCGCCCAGTGGGTGGTGGCGCGCAGCCCGTCGAGGATGCCGGCGGCGGCGAACACGAACGCGCCGGTGCAGAACGACACCATCCGGGCGCCCGCCGCGTGGGCGGCGCGGACCGCGTCGACCAGGTCGGACGGCGGTTCGGCGTCGGTGTCCTCGATCGCCGGGACGATCACCGTGTCGGCGCGGGCCAGGTGGTCCAGGCCGTGGTCGGGCGTCACGGCGAACCGGCCGACGCCGACCGGGCCGGGGCCGCAGACCACCAGGTCGTACCAGGGGGCGGCCAGGCCGGTCGGGTCGCGGACGAAGATCTCGCAGGCCGCGGCCAGCTCGAAGTGCAGCATCCCGTCGGTGGCGGCGAGCGCGATGGTGGCCATGTCCGAAACTGTACGGGCATTGGCGTTTGCGACACTGGCCCGGCTCATGCGACCCGGCGAGGATCATTCCAGTCGATCTTCGAGGGGGAACGTCATGCAGGTGGCGGTGTTCGGGGCGTACGGGCACACCGGGCGGTTCGTGGTGGCGAAGCTGCGCGAGCGGGGGTACGAGCCGCTGCCGCTCGGGCGTGACGCCGGAAAGCTGGCGGCCGCGTTCCCGGCAGGGGAGCACCGGGTGGCGTCGGTGGACGATCCGGGCTCGCTGGACCGGGCGCTGGCCGGGGCAGCGGCGGTGGTCAACTGCGCCGGGCCGTTCGCCTCGACCGCGGGCCCACTGATCGAGGCCGCGCTACGCGCCGGGATTCCCTACGTCGACGTGGCGGCCGAGATCGAGGCGAACCGGGACACCTTCGCGCACTACGCCGAGCGTGCCGAGGCGGCCGGTGTCGCTGTGGTGCCCGCGATGGCGTTCTTCGGCGGACTCGGTGACCTGCTGGTCACCGCCGCGATGGGGGACTGGACGGCGGCCGACGAGGCGCACGTCGCGTACGGGCTGAGCAGCTGGCACCCGACGGCCGGGACGGTCGCCTCCGGCGTCGTCTCGCGCGAGCGCCGCGACGGCCGGCGGGTCCGCTTCACCGACGGGCGGCTGGTGTACGCCGACGGCGACCTGCCCCGGCTGGACTGGGCTTTCCCGGCGCCGCTGGGGGTGCGGCCGGTGCTCGGCGAGTTCACCATGGCCGACGTGGTGACGGTGCCGAGTCACCTGGACATCCCGGAGGTGTGCACGTACATGACCGCGGACGCGGCGCGCGACCTGGCGGCGGGCGACGCTCCGGCCGCCGTGGACGAGCGGGGCCGGTCCGCGCAGACGTTCACTGTCGACGTGGTGGTGCGGGCCGGCGACGCCCGGCGGCGGGTGGTGGCCCATGGGCAGGACATCTACGCGGTCACCGCGCCGCTGGCGGTGGGGGCGACGCACCGCGTCCTGACCGGGCGTACCCGGGTGAAGGGTGTCGCCTCGGCCGGCCGGATCTTCGACGCGCCGGACTTCCTGCGCGCGCTGTCGGACCACCTGACCGTGCGGTCGCTCGCGGCGTGACGGACGGAGACGGCCGGCCCACCCGAGCGGGTGGGCCGGCCGTTTCGCGGGGTGGTCAGCAGCTGGTGTAGCCGCGGCCGCCCTTGCCCCAGCTGCAGCTGTCGACCAGGCTGCCGGAGGGGTTGCGCAGGTAGGCGGTGTCGCCGTCGTTGTTCCAGACGTACGCGGCGCGGCCCCAGTAGCGGTGGGTGCCCTTGTTGGTGCCCTTGCCGGTGTGGATGACGATGCTGTTCCCGGCGGCCACCTTGAAGTCGCCGGTGAACGAGTAGACGTGGCCGGCCTTGTCGCGCACGTAGTAGCCCTTGAGGTTGAGGACCGTCTTGCGCTTGTTGGTCAGCTGGACGTACTCGGCGTTCAGGCTCGTGTTCGAGCGGGTGTCCTTGCCGGGGGAGTCGTAGTACACCTTGGTGATCATGAAAGGCGGCGTGGCGGCCTGCGCCGGAGCGGCGGCGGCGAAAGTGCCGGCGAGGGCGATGGTGATCGCCGACGCGATGCCGAGAAGCCTTCTGCGCACGATGTCCCCTTGAGGTCAGAGCGGTGTTGGCGGGCGAGAGCGTAGCGAGGATTCCCAGCCGAATTTGTTCCCACGAGGCGTGTCCGGCGGGTTTCGGACCGGCTGGCGGATCCGATGTGGCCGGTCGTCGAACCGACCCGGTCGGTGGGGTGAGCCGAGACACCGGAACGGTTACGCATCCACATGCGCCGATTGACAATGTTTGGAATCCAAACTTATTCTCGCGCTGGGCGGGTGCGCGCCCCGCCTTCCCCGTCCACGCGCCCACCCCACCACGAAGGAACCACCATGTTCCGCTCTTTCCGTACCGCCCGATTGCGGGTCGGCCTGGTCGCGGCGACCGCCGCCACACTCGTGGCCGGCACCGCACTGCTGGCGACGAACGCCCAGGCGGCCGCCGGCTGCCGCGTCACCTACACGACCGCCAGCCAGTGGCCCGGCGGCTTCACCGCGAACGTCGACGTGACGAACCTCGGTGACCCGGTCAACGGCTGGAGCCTGCGCTGGACGTTCCCGTCCGGCCAGCAGGTCACCCAGGCATGGAGCGCCAACGTCACCTCCTCCGGCGCCGACGTCACCGCCACGAACGTCGGCTACAACGGCGCGATCGCCACCAACGGCACCGTCTCGTTCGGCTTCAACGGCTCCTGGACCGGCGCCAACACCGTGCCCACCGCGTTCACGCTCAACGGCGTGGCCTGCACCGGCGGCGTCGGCGGAACCACCCCGCCGCCGACCACCACCCCACCGCCGACCACCCCGCCCCCGACCACGCCGCCGCCCACCACCCCGCCGCCGGCCGGCAACGCCATGGCCGCCGTCGCCGCCATGCAGCCCGGCTGGAACCTCGGCAACTCCTTCGACGCGGTCGGCGCGGACGAGACCGCCTGGGGCAACCCGCGGGTCACCGAGGCGCTGCTGGACAACATCCGGGCGCAGGGCTTCAACAGCATCCGCATCCCGGTGACCTGGAGCAACCACCACGGCGCCGCGCCGAACTACACGATCGACTCCGCCTGGCTCAACCGGGTACGCGAGGTGGTCGGCTGGGCGCTCGCCGACGGCTTCTACGTGGTGCTCAACATCCACCACGACTCGTGGCAGTGGATCAACACGATGCCCACCGACCGCACGGGCGTGCTGAACCGCTACAACGCGCTCTGGACCCAGATCGCCGCCGCGTTCAAGGACTCCTCACCGAAGCTGACCTTCGAGAGCGTCAACGAGCCGCAGTTCACCGGCAGCTCCGGCGACGCGCAGAACGCCACGCTCCTCAACGAGCTGAACACGTCGTTCCACCGCATCGTCCGCCAGTCCGGCGGCGGCAACGCCACCCGGCTGCTCGTCCTGCCGACCCTGCACACCTCCGCCGAGCAGGCCCGGGTGGACGAGCTGGTCAGCACGTTCAACACGCTCAACGACCCGAACCTGATCGCCACCGTGCACTTCTACGGGTACTGGCCGTTCAGCGTGAACGTCGCCGGCGGCACCCGGTTCGACGCGACGGTGCAGCAGGACCTGACCGACCAGTTCGACCGTGTCTACAACGCCTTCGTCACCCGCAACATCCCGGTCATCATCGGCGAGTACGGGCTGCTCGGCTTCGACCGGCACACCGGCACCATCGAACAGGGCGAGAAGCTCAAGTTCTTCGAGTTCCTCGGCCACTACGCGCGCAGCCGCAAACTGACCACCCAGCTCTGGGACAACGGCCAGCACTTCGACCGCACGTCGTTCGTGTGGAAGGACCCCGAGCTGTTCGCCCAGATCAAGTCGAGCTGGACGACGCGCTCCGGCACCGCGTCCAGCGACCAGGTGTACGTGCCGCGCACCGGCACGATCACCGCCAAGAGCCTGACGCTCAACCTGAACGGCACCACGTTCCAGGGGCTGCGCCAGGGCACCACCGACCTGGTGAACGGCACCGACTACACGGTCTCCGGCAGCACGCTGACGCTCACCGCGTCGGCGCTGACCCGGCTGGTCGGCTCCCGCGCGTACGGCGTGAACGCCAACCTCCAGGCGCGCTTCTCCGCGGGCGTGCCGTGGCGGATCAGCATCATCACGTACGACCCGCCGGTGCTGTCGAACGCCACCGGCACCACAGCGGCGTTCACGCTCCCGGCGCAGTTCCGCGGCGACCAGCTCGCCACCATGGAGGCGAAGTACGCCGACGGCAGCAACGCCGGCCCGCACAACTGGACCTCGTACAAGGAGTTCGACGTGACGTTCGCGCCGAACTACACCGGAAACACGATCGCGCTGAAGCCGGAGTTCTTCGCCGAGGTCAACGACGGTCAGCGGGTCACCCTGACGTTCCACTTCTGGAGCGGCACGAAGCTGACCTACTACGTGACGAAGTCCGGCAGCACCGTCACCGGCACGGTGAGCTGACGGCGACGGCCCGGCTCGCGGCGGTGGGCGCTCGACACCGCCGTGAGCCGGGTCCGGCGCGGTTTCCCGCCGAACCGATGAGTTCCCGGGCCTGCGACGGTCGACAGAGGCATGAACACGCTCACTCTCCAGACGCCCGAGGTCGACCTCGTCTACGACATTCGCACGCCGAGCGCCGCCGACGCCGGACACCGCCCGCTGTTCATGATCGGCCAGCCCATGTGCGCGGACGGCTTCGCCACGCTCGCCTCGTACTTCCCGGACCGGACCGTCGTCACGTACGACCCGCGCGGGCTCGGTCGCAGCGTCCGCAAGGACGGCCGCGGCGACGACGTGCCCGAGGTCCAGGCCCGGGACGTACGCGACATCATCGAGGCCCTCGGCGCGGGCCCGGTGGACCTGTTCGCCAGCAGCGGCGGCGCGGTGACCGCGCTCGCCCTGGTGGCCGCGTACCCGGACGCGGTGGCCACGCTCGTGGCGCACGAGCCACCGCTGGTGCAGGTGCTGCCCGACGCCGAGGCCGCCCGGCGGGCCATGGCGGCCTGCCAGGAGGCGTACCAGAAGAGCGGCTGGGGCGCCGGCATGGCGGCGTTCATCGCCATGACGTCGTGGCGGGGCGAGTTCACCGACGAGTACTTCGCCCAGCCACTGCCCGACCCGGCCGCGTTCGGCATGCCGACCGAGGACGACGGCAGCCGGGACGACCCGCTGCTCTCCGACCGCGCCGCGGCGGTCACCCGCTTCCGGCCGGACGTGGACGCGCTGCGCGCTGCGCGTACCCGGGTCGTCGTCGCGGTGGGCGAGGAGTCGGCGGACACCTTCACCGGACGCACGTCGGTGGCCACGGCCGAGCTGCTCGGCGGCAAGGCCGCGGTCTTCCCCAGCCACCACGGCGGGTTCCTGGGTGAGGAGATGGGCCACGCCGGGCAGCCGGAGGCGTTCGCGCGCCGGCTGCGGGAGATCCTCGACGGCGCCGCCTGACCGGGCTCAGGCGCGGCGCACGTCGGTGACCATGACCGGGTAGGGGCCGGCCGGCATGTCGGCCCCCGCCTGGTCGGCGGGGACCACGTTCTCCATCCGCAGCCGCAGCGTGGCCGGGTCGGCGGTGTCCACTGTGATCCGCCACTCCCATCCGCCGCCGTACCCGGCGCTCAGCTCGACCTCCGTCGCGCCGCCCGCCGTGCCGGTCAGCGTCATGGGCGTGGGCTGCTGGTGCCACGAGTCGCCCCACCAGGCGACGAGCGAGCCGGGCTCCTCGCCGGCGGCGATCACCAGCAGACCGTCCTGCGGCCCGTCGGCCGGGTGGGCCCACGAGTACGACACGGTGGTCAGGTGGCCACCGGCGGCGGTCGCGACGGTGGCGGTGGCCGGCGACTCGGCGAGCGGATCGGCGGGCATCAGACGGAAGCCGCTGGTGCCGGCCCAGGATCCGGTGACGTCAGTGAGAACCATCGCCCCAGGATAGGAACCACCCCCGACACCGCCCGCCGAAGCGGGTCACGCGGCGCGCCACCGGGCCCGGGGATCGCCGGCCTTGCGCGTGCAGCGCATCAGCGTGCCCTTGGCGGTACGGCCGGTCGCGCCGACCGGCGAGCAGAAGGCACCAGGGTGGACGGAGCCCTGGACGGTGCCGGTGGACGGCTTTGTGGTCCGGGGCGCGCTCGTGGTCCGCTTCGGCGCCGGCTTGGGCGTGGTCCGCTTCGGCTTCGGCCGGGGCGTCGGCCGCGCGGTCGCGGTCTGCGGCGACGGCTCGGCGGACCGCGTCGTCGGCGGGGCCGACGGTGAGTCGGTCGGGACGGCGACGTTCGAGGGCGACCCGGACGAGTGGACGGCAGGGGGCGGGCCGGCACTGCGTGCGGTCGCGGACGAGGCGGCGCTGATCGACGCGGGCTTCTCGTCGGTCGCGCCGCCGACTGCGGCGAGCCCGCCGCCGCAACAGCACAGCACCAGCACGCCGCCGGACACGATCACGGCCTTCGTGCCGCCGGAGAGCCGGCGCCACCAGGACTGCGTCGGCATCGGCCCGGATCTCTGCGGTAATGGCTTGGTCACGCCACACAGTCTGCTTGCGCCATCAATGATTGCGATTGGTCAACTGGCGCGTTTCGCATCGACGCTCGGCGACGCGAGCCGACAATCCGTCGGCATGCTCAGCCGACCGATGGGAGCCGGACCACAGTCGACCCATCGGCGGTCCCCGATCGGGAGACGCGACGCCACCAGGCGTACCCCATCGGTCTGCCGATCATCGGGGGTGACGGACGCCGAGAGATCTTGGAAGATTTCGGCCCCTATGAGGGCCGAAATCTTCCAAGATCCGCGCGTGGGGAGCGTGGAGCGCTAGGCGGAGAAGTTGTCGTCGGCGTCGCGGGCGTCCTCCTGGACGTGCTCGCCGGGGCGCTTGCCACGGATCTCGTCCAGTTCCCGCACCCGGTCGGCTTCGGCGTGTTCGTCCTGGTTCAGGTCACCCAGGCGGGCCCGGGCCGGACCGGCCAGGTTCTCCAGGTCGTTGTTCGCCCGCTCGACGCTCATGCCGCCTCCCCGGATCGTCGCGTGACGGCCCTCGCCGCCTGCCACGTCGCGTCCCCGCTGACCCGCACGGCAAACCGCCGCCACCGGATCGGCTTCAGCCGGCCTCCCGGCGCGACCCGCGCCACCCGGCCGGGCGGTCATGCGGGCGGCACGGCCATGAGCAGGTCCTCGGCGTGCCCCAGCGTGTCGGCCAGCCGGGCCCGCGACTCGTCGTCCAGCGGGACCGACAGCGCCTGCCGCACCAGTTCCCCGGCGGCCTCCGGCTCCCCGAGCTGCAGTGCCAGCTCGGCCCGGTAGACCAGCGCCTCCACCAGAACCGCGGGGTCGTCGGCGGCGTCCGGGCGGGCCAGCGCGCCGTCGAGGATGCGCGCGGCCTGACCGGGATTGCCGCGCGATTCGCCCTGCACCACGGCGTTGCCCAGCGTGCGGGCGAGCCCGCCCCGGTCGTCGTCGGCGTCCGGCGTCGAGGCTCGGGCCACGAACCGGATCCAGTTGCCGCCCGGGTCGACGATGCTGAACCCGGAGTGCCCGTCTTGATTGCGGCGGGGCCGGGGCCGGGTCATCCGGGGTACGCCGGAGACCAGCACCTTGCCGTACGTGGCGCGCAGGCCGTCGGTGAAGGCGCGGTGCAGGGCGGCCAGGTCGTCCACCACCACCAGGCAGGAGCCGCACGAGTCGGCCGGATCGAACTCGGCCATCCCGAAGAAGTGCAGGTTGAGGTCCTCCCGGCGCAGGGCCAGGTACGGGTTGGGGCGCTCCTGCCGGTACGTCGCCTCGAAGCCGAGTGCCTGGTAGAAGGGCGCCACGTCGTCGAGTGAGCGGCAGGGCAGCAGCGGGATGGTCGTCTCGTTCGCCATCCTCCGAGCCTGGCCACCGGGAGCGCCCATGCGCACATGGAAAGGCCCGAACGGCCGGCGGGCACTGTCCGAACAGTCACCGGGGCCGGTCCGAAACGGACCGGCCCCGGTTGCGGGTCAGGCGCGGGTCAGGGCTTCCAGGACCCGGCGGTACGGAAGCGGTGCTTGTACTCGACGACGCCGTTCTGGTCCTTGACGTCGAAGATGAGCTGACCGCTGCGCTTGGAGCCGGCGGGCAGGTTGTTGCCCGAGGTCATCAGCCTGCCGCACCCGGAGAAGGCGCCGCCGATGCCGTTCTCCTCGGTGCCGTCCTCGGCCACCCAGGAGAAGTAGAACGGGTTGATCGAACCGGTGCCCTTGGTGATCTCGGCGGTCACGTCGGCGATCAGGAACATGCCCTTCTTCGGGCCGGGCATGATCTCGCTGCAGGCGGCGTTCCGGGTCCGGAAGTTGCCGACGGTGATCTCGATGGTGCCGTCGGTGTCGTTGATGATCAGTTTGTCGCCGGCCGGCATGTTGAAGGTCTTGTCGTCGGTGCCGCCCGGCTGTGGCGTGCCGGTGGGAGCGCCGGTCGGGGCCTCCTGGGTGGGGAGGCCGTCGGTGACGCTCGGCGTCGGCGGCGAGTCGACAATCTCCTGGGCCTGGTTCACGCCACTGTAGACGGCGAAGATGCTGCCACCGCAGCAGAGCAGCAGCAGGAGCGCCGCGACGATGCCGATCGTGATCCAGACGTTCTTGTTCGACTTCTTGGCCGGCGGCCCGAAGGGCGCTCCCGGCGGCGGGTACGGCGCCCCGGTGGGCCCGTACGGCTGCCCACCGCCCGGCGGCGGATAGCCCCCCGGCGGCTGATACGCCGCGCCCGGCTGCTGGTACTCGCTGCCCGGCTGATACGCGGCGCCTGGCTGCTGGTACTCGCTGCCCGGCTGATACGCGGCGCCTGGCTGCTGGTACTCGCTACCCGGCTGATACGCGGCGCCCGGCGGCTGGTACTCGCTACCCGGAGGCTGGTACGGCGGGTAGGGCGCGCCCGAGGTCGGCGGCGCCGGCGGGAAGCCCTGGGCGGGAGCGGGCGGGTACTGCTCGCCCGGCCCCGGCTGTGGCGGATACGGCGCCCCGGAGGTCGGCGGATAGGGCGCGCCCGACACCGGCGGATACGGCGCACCCGAAACGGGCGGCTGCGGCGGCGCCGACACCGGCGGCTGCGGCGTGCCCGGAGGCGGCGGATAGGGCGCGCCCGAGACCGGGGGCGTCGGCGCGTCCGGGGCAGGCTGCTCGTACGGGTCGCTCGGCGGCATCGGCGCGGTGGGGAACGCCTGCGTCGGCGGCTCCGGCGGCTGCTGGTTCGGGTCCGGTGACCCGGATGGAGGCTGAGGGTGGCTCACCGTACTCCTAGGGGCGCCTTCGGGATTTTCAGTCGGAACGACGGTACAAGCCCGAGGCAACCCGGCCGACAGGGCGTCATCGATGTGGCAGGACGGCGGCGGTGCGCACCAGTTCGTCGTCCACCGCGAACCGTCCGGTCACGCGGGACGGCGGGTCGGCCACCGGAGCGGCCGCGAGCCGGGCCGGCGCGATCTCGGCGTGGAACGTGCCGGTCTGCGGGTCGAGCGTGACGCGGGCGTCGGCGAAGCCGAGCCAGGTCCCGACGAGCGGGTGCCAGACCTTGTAGACGGTCTCCTTGGCGCTGAACAACACGGTCGGCCAGGGCGTCCCGGCCGGCAGCCGGGCCAGGTCCGCCTCCTCGTCAGGGCGGCACACCTTCCGCCGTACCCCGGGGGAGAGCGGGCGAAGCCGCTCGGCGTCGATGCCGACGGCGCGCACGTCGGTGGCGCGGGCGGCGGCGGCCGCGCAGTAGTCCAGGGTGTGGGTGATCGCGCCGACGACGCCGGGCGGCCACATCGGGGCCCGGTCCGCGCCGGCGGGCACCGGCGTGCCGGTCAGGCCGAGCGTGGCGAGCGCCCGGCGGGCGCAGACCCGGCCGGCGGTGAAGTCGCGGCGGCGGCGGAGCACCGCGCGGTCGCCCAGGGCGGCTCGTTCGGCCGGCAGCAGCTCGCCGGACCAGTCGGCCGGGCCGGCCACCGACACGGCGACCACGGCCGGCAGCAGATCACGCACGTGTGGTGGATGACGGGGGCACGCGGTGACCGTACCGTAACGCTGGGGCGTGCCGCGGCGCTGAAGGGACGTTGCGGGGAGGCAACCGGTCCATCACCACCTCGATCGCGATCAGAGAAGGAGCGGCGGATGACGCGTGGCGCGGAGGCACCGGGGAGGCGGGACGGCGAGCACGTGCCGGTGACCCCCGACTGGACCTGCGGCTCGTGCGGTGACGAATGGCCCTGCGCCACGAAACGTCACCATCTGCTGCGCGAGTACCAGGTGGATCGGGCGTCGTTGAGCGTCTATCTCGGTTCCTGCCTGGCCGCTGCGACGCAGGATCTGCGCTCCGTGCCGGTCACCGCGCTCCAGGACCGGTTCATCGGCTGGGTGCCGCGCGGCCCGCGTACTGCTGAGGCGTGAGAGCCTCCGGTGGCCGCCGCGTCGGGTTCACAGCGGCCACCGGCTGCGGTCTTCAGCTGCGGCGGGGCCGCCGGGTGAGCGCGAAGCCGACCACGCCGGCGACGGCGGCGAGCACGCCGCCCACGCCGGTCCAGGCCCAGCGCGAGCCCGCGTCGGGCAGCCAGCCGGTCAGGTCGGTCTCCTCCTCGGCCACCGGCTCGGGCGTCGGCTCGGCGGCCAGCACCGTGCCGGCCCTGGTGTTCGGCACCAGCGGCGCGGCCAGTTCGCCGTCGTCGCCGGACGCGCCGCCCTCGTCGGTGGCGCCGACGAGCATCTCCACCTCGACCGGCAGGCCGAGGTCGGGCTCGGGCAGGTCGGTGACGGAGAGCCGGACGTAGTAGGTGCCGGGCAGCGGGTCGCCGGACCACGGCTCGGCCCACGGCCGTACCCGGCGCAGCGTGCAGCCGAGCGCCACGCTCGTCGCCGCCGCGTCCGCTGTGGGCGTCTGCGCGCCGGCCGTGCACGCCTGCCGGCGGCGCAGCCCGTCGAACACGTCGACGGTCCAGGTGGACGCGCCGGTGCGTTGCTTCGGGAACGTGACGGTGGCGGTGATCTCGTGGACCTGCCCGGCGTCGGCCCGGAACGACCAGTACAGGTGGTCGCCGGTCGACGCGCCCACCTGCACCGGCTGTCCGGCGGTGACGGTCGTGGCGGTGAGGAACGAGGTGCCGGCCTTGGTCACAGTGGTCGCGCCCGGTGACGGGCTGGGCGCGGCCAGGGCCGCCGCCGGGGTGAGGGCGAGTCCCGTGACGGCCGTCGCCGCCGCGGCGCGAATCAGCGTACGCATGCTCAGTTCACCCTCCACGTGTGCACCCACCAGCGGGTGAGCAGTCCGGCGACCAGCCCGGTGAGCAGTCCGGCCAGCGTGAGCAGGAGCAGCAGCACCCAGCCGCGGCCGAGGTCCGGCCCGTCCGGGGCGGGGGAGGCGGCCACCACGTCGACTGTGAGCTCCACCGGCATGCCCGGCTGGGCCTGCGTACCGGGCCGGGCCGCGAAGGAGTTGCTGACCACCAGGCAGACGGTCCGTACGGCCTGCTCCGCGCCGGGGCTCGGCTCCGGGCTCGGGCCGTCGTCGTCCTCCTCGGCGGCCGACCACCGCAGGCCGGCGGAGACCACGTCGGTGCGCCCGCTGCCGGCGTCGACGCCGCGGACCAGTTCCCGCCCGTCCGGCGAGGTGGCGCGCAGCAGCACGCCGTAGTCCGGGTTGACCGGCCGGTCCAGCGCGACGCTCACCGAGGCGCGCAGTTCCTGCCCGGGCCGCACCGGCACCCGGTACCAGCGGTGCTCGGAGAACGCCTCCCGGTCGCTGTAGACGCCGGGGGCGAGCAGCGGCGCGCCCTGGCACGCCGCGCCGCCGCCGACCACCGCCGGGGTGGCCGTGTACGTGTCCCGGGCCCGGTCGACGAGCTGCTTGATCCGGCCGGTCAGCTCGTCGGCGCTCTGCGCCGCCGTGTAGGTCCCACCGGTCGCGCCGGCGATGCAGAGCAACTGCCGGCGTACCTTCTCGTCCGGGGCGAGACCGAGCGTGTCCACGACGAGCCGGGTGCCCTGGGCGGCCAGCTCGCGCGCCACCTCGCACGGGTCGGGCGGGGCGCAGGTGTCCTCGCCGTCGGTGATCAGCACGATCCGGCGGGCGGTGCTGCCGGTGCCCAGGTCCTGCGCGGCGGAGCGCAGCGCCAGACCGACCGGTGTGAAGCCGGTCGGGCGCAGCCCGGCGACGGCGGCCTTGGCCTGGGTACGGTCCACCGGGCCGACCGGCACGATCTGCTGGGTGTCCAGGCAGCCCTTCTTCTTGTCCTTGCCCTGGTAGGTGGCGCCGAGCACCCGGATGCCGAGCTGTGTCTCGTCCGGTAGGGCGTCGACCACCTCGTTGAACGCCTGCTGCGCGACGGAGATCCGGCTGCGCCCGTCGATGTCCCGGGCCCGCATCGAGCCACTGACGTCGAGGACCAGCTCGACCTTGGGCGGTTCGGCGGCCGGTTCGGCGGTCTCGTCGTCGGCCCCGGCGGGACTCGGCCCGATCAGCGCGGCGGCCGCCAGGAGTCCGAAGAGGACAATCGTCGATCGTCTCTTGTTGATCACCGGGCGAAGTGTAGTGAGATCCACTTTGGAAGATCATCCGGGTCTGGCGACCCTCCGCGCGGCCGTTGCGCCGGAGATCGAACCCGTTATGTTCCCGCAGGATGACCCACGGTTAGATGATTGAGGTAAACCTTTCGGGAGTGGCGTGCCCGTCGTAAATCTGACCGGCTCGCACCCGTTGTGCCCGTGCCGGAGTGTGGTTAAGCTCTGTCTTGCGCGCCCCAATCGCCCGCTTCCCCCGTGGCAGGCGATCGGGGCGCGCTTCTTTGTGCCGGCGCCCGCGCCTCAGATCCAGCGGCCGTCCAGCCACATTCGCGCCGACCACTCCGCGTACGGCAGCACCCGGCCCACGAAGATCGGGTAGAAGTACGCGAAACAGAGCGCCACCAGCAACACGTAGGCGCCCGCGATGATCCCGCCCACCATCCGCCGGTCCCGTAGCTGTTGCGGGTCGGGCGGCGCGGCCGTGGCGGTCGTCGCGGTCACCGGCGCCGGAGTGGTGATCGCGCCGAGCACATAGACCACCGCGAGCACCAGGAACGGCACCGCCGGCGCGGCGTAGAAGGAGAACATCGTCCGGCCGTCGAGGGCGAACCAGAACCAGGGCAGCAGGCCGGCGGCGATGCTGAGCAGGATCGCGCCCGCCCGCCAGTCCCGCCGGGCCAGGCCGAGCCAGGCGGTCGCGACGATCGCCGGCAGGAACGACCACCACAGCAGCGGGGTGCCCAGCAGCAGCACCTCCGAGGCGCAGCTCGGCGCGCCGCAGCTGCCGTCCCCGGACCAGTGGAACGCCACCGGGCGGCCGAGCAGCAGCCACTGCCACGGCCAGGACTGGTACTTGTGCGGGTCGTCGAGCTGGGTGTGGAAGCCGTACGAGGCCTTGTGGTACTCCCACAGGTTGATCAGCGCCCCGACGAACGGGGTGTCGCTCAGCTCCGGGTTGTTCGGGTAGCGCTCGGCCAGGCGGTAGTAGCCCTCGTCGCTGAGCAGCCAGCCCGACCAGGTCGCGACGTAGGTGACCACCATCAGCACGCCGGCCGCGAGCAGCCAGGGCAGTTCGTCCAGCACCGCGTCACGCCACGGGCGGCGGACCCCGGCCGAGCGGCGGACGCCCACCTCCCAGAGCAGCACCAGCAGCGCGAACGCCGGCACGAAGTAGACCGCGCTCCACTTGACCGAGCAGGCGCAGCCGAGCAGCACACCGGCCGCCAGCCGCCACCACGGCCAGTTCCGCCAACCCGAGGGAGGCCGCCCGGCGCGGCCCGGCCGGCTCGGGTCGAGCCCGCCCTCCAGGGCCCGCGTCCAGCGCCGCCGCCGGGCGTCCCGGTCGAGCACCAGCGCGCCGAACGCGGCCAGCACGAACAGCAGCAGGAAGATGTCGAGGATGGCGGTGCGGGACAGCACCAGGTGGAACCCGTCGAGCGCGAGCAGCAGGCCCGCCGCGCAGCCGAGCACCGTGGAACGGAACATCCGCCGGGCGATGCGGATCAGGAGCAGCACCGACAGCGTGCCGGCCACCGCCGCGCCGAACCGCCAGCCGAACTCCGGCGACGTCGTGATCAGGTGGCCCGGCACCGAGACGCCGCTGTCCGCGTCCTGGTAGCCGAAGGCCCACTCGCCGATGCCGATCATCCACTTGCCCAGCGGTGGATGCACCACGTACGAGGGGCCGTTGTCCTTGTAGTTCCACTCGACGCCGCGGTCGATCAGCCCGTACGCGTCCTTCGCGTAGTAGGTCTCGTCGAAGACCTTGCCGGGCGGGAAACTGAGCCCCACGAAGCGCAGGATCGCCGCGATCGCCACCACCACGGCTGTGGCCAGCCACGCCTGCCCCCGACCGATGCGGTCGTCGACGGTGGCGAGCCGGCGCCGCACGGCGGCGGGCAGCCCGCCCCCGCTGCCGTCGCCCCGCTCGGCGGTGGAAGGGTCCGGGTTCGCGCTCTGTGCTGTCGACGCACTCGTCACCCGGCGATCGTAGGCTGCGAGGGTGCCCGGTGGCGTCCATCGTCTCCGAAATTGGTACGACCGTCGATGAAGGAGCACACGCCGTGGGGGAAATGTCCGAGGTCGGACGGCTGGTGCTGCTCGGCGCGCCGCTGGGCAATCCGGCCGACGCGTCCGCCCGGTTCCGCGAGGTGCTGGCCGCCGCCGACGTGGTCGCGGCCGAGGACACCCGGCGGCTCACCCGGCTGGCCCGCGACCTCGACGTGACGGTGCCCGGCCGGATCGTCTCCTACTTCGAGGGCAACGAGGAGCGGCGTACCCCGGAACTGGCCGAGGTGCTCGTCGCCGGCTACACGGTCGCGCTGGTCACCGACGGCGGCATGCCGAGCGTCTCCGACCCCGGGTACCGGCTGGTCCGGGCCGCCCTCGACGCGGGCGTCCCGGTCACCGCGGCGCCCGGGCCCAGCGCTGTCACCACCGCGCTGGCGCTGTCCGGGCTGCCCTGCGACCGGTTCTGCTTCGAGGGCTTCCTGCCGCGTACCCCCGGCGCCCGCCGCTCCCGCCTGCGGGCGCTCGCCGCCGAGGAGCGCACGCTCGTGTTCTTCGAGGCGCCGCACCGCATCGCCGGCGCGCTGGCCGACCTGGCCGAGGCGTTCGGCAGGGACCGGCCCGCCGCGCTCTGCCGCGAGCTGACCAAGACCTACGAGGAGGTGGTCCGCCGCCCGCTCGGCGACCTGGCCGAGTGGGCCGCCGACGGCGACCCCCGGGGGGAGATCACGCTCGTGGTGGCGGGCGCGCCGGTCACGCCCGCGGTCCGGCCCGACGACGACACGCTGCGCGCCGCGGTGGCCGAGCGCGAGGCGGGCGGGCTTTCCCGGCGCGACGCGATCACCGAGGTCGCCACCGCGTACGGGCTGCGGCGGCGCGAGGTCTACGCCGTCGTGCACCAGTGAAAGGAAGGGCCCCCTGTTAACGCCTCAGGTAGAGGAAGGGCCCCCTTTTAACACCTCACCTCACCTCACCAGGCGGCGGCCAGGAACCCGACCGTGATCAGCGCCGGCCCGGCCAGCGCCAGGCCGACCGCCCAGCGCCGCTGCCGCTCGTCCGCCAGCCGGGTCGCCCCGGTCCACCTGGCGATCCCGGCGGCGCACCCGGCCACCAGCGCCAGCCCGAGCAGCCAGCGCAGGTGCCGTCCGGGACCGGTGTCCGCGTAGGCGGTGGACCCGTCCGGCCCGGTCATCCGCGCCGGCAGCAGGGTGCCGGTGGCGGTGCGCTCGGCCGGTACGCCGCTGACCCGTACACCCTGGGCCTGGAACCGGTCGCCGTCGGCCAGGAAGATCCCCCGGCAACGCTGGGTGAGCCCGCCGCCCGCGCACCCGGTGATCATCACGGTGCCGCCGGTCGAGTGTCCGGCCGCCAGCCAGAACGGCCCGGCGCTCACCCAGGCGAAGAACGCGGCGAGCAGGCTCAACGTCAGCAGCACGGCGAGGCCGACGGGCGGGGTCGGCGGAGGGGCCGGGCGGGCCGGCTCGCGGCGGACCGGCGACCGGACGGGGAGCGGGTGCGGCTCGTCGCGCAGCGGCGTGCCGTCCCAGTGCACCTCCTCGATCGGCGCCCAGCCGCCCGCCTGCGCGGCCTTGCGCTGCCAGCGCGGCTGCCGCACCGGCACCCGGCTCGGCACCGCGTCCACCGGCGCGCCGGTGGTGGGCTCCACCTCGACCGGCGGGTCCGCCGGGTCGAGCCGGGGCTGCGGCGCGACGGGCGCGCCCACCGGACCGGGCCGCGCCCGCCGGGTGGTGGCCGCCGACGGCTCCGGCGCCGCTGGTCTGTTGGTCACGATGTTCATTTCACACCGGTACGCCCGGCTTGCGAGGAAGCTCATGCCGCGTGTCGGCGACAAATCGGACGTACGGCTGGCGCCTGCCGCCCATTGGTTCGCGGCCGGCCCACCGCAATCACTAGGCTTGCTGCTCATGAGTCACGTTCTCGCCGCGGTCGCCTGGCCCTACGCCAACGGCCCGCGCCACATCGGCCACGTATCCGGATTCGGCGTTCCCTCCGACGTCTTCGCCCGGTACATGCGGATGGCCGGTCACGACGTGCTCATGGTCTCCGGCACCGACGAACACGGCACCCCGATCCAGGTGCAGGCCGACGCCGAGGGGGTCACCCCGCGCGAGCTGGCCGACCGCTACAACCGGGTGATCGCCGAGGACCTGAAGGCGCTGGGCCTGTCCTACGACCTGTTCACCCGCACCACCACGCGCAACCACTACGCGGTGGTGCAGGAGCTGTTCACCGGCCTGTACCGCAACGGGTACATCGTCCCGAAGGTCACCACCGGGGCGATCTCCCCGTCCACCGGCCGGACGCTGCCCGACCGCTACATCGAGGGCACCTGCCCGATCTGCGGCTACGACAGCGCGCGCGGCGACCAGTGCGACAACTGCGGCAACCAGCTCGACCCGATCGACCTGATCGACCCCAAGTCGAAGATCAACCGCGAGACGCCGGAGTTCGTCGAGACCGAGCACTTCTTCCTCGACCTGCCCGCCCTGGCCGACGCGCTGCGGCAGTGGCTGGACAACCGCGAGGGCTGGCGCCCCAACGTGCTGCGGTTCTCCCGCAACCTGCTCGACGACCTTCAGCCCCGGGCCATCACCCGGGACCTGGAATGGGGTGTGCCGATCCCGCTGGACGACTGGCGTGACCGGCCGGACAAGCGGATCTACGTCTGGTTCGACGCGGTCATCGGCTACCTGTCCGCGTCCATCGAGTGGGCCCGCCGCACCGGCGACCCGGAGGCCTGGCGCAAGTGGTGGTCCGCGGACGGCGAGGGCAAGGACGCCCGCTCCTACTACTTCATGGGCAAGGACAACATCGTCTTCCACTCGGTGATCTGGCCGGCGCTGCTCGGCGGCTACTCCGGCGAGGGCGCCCGCGACGGCGAGCCGGGCGAGCTGGGCCGGCTCAACCTGCCCACCGAGGTCGTCTCCAGCGAATATCTGACCATGGAGGGACGGAAGTTCTCCTCCTCCCGCAAGGTGGTCATCTACGTCCGGGACTTCCTGGAGCGCTACGACGCCGACGCGCTGCGCTACTTCATCGCGGTGGCCGGCCCGGAGAGCAACGACACCGACTTCACCTGGGCGGAGTTCCTGCGCCGCAACAACGACGAGCTGGTCGCCGGCTGGGGCAACCTGGTCAACCGGTCCGTCTCGATGGCGGCGAAGAACTTCGGCGCGATCCCGCCGGTCGACCCGGCCGGGCTCACCGAGGCCGACCAGGCGCTGCTGGACACCGCGAAGGCCGGTTTCGGCGTGGTCGGCGACCTGATCGCCCGGCACCGGCAGAAGCAGGCCATCGGCGAGGCCATGAAGGTCGTCGCCGAGGCCAACAAGTACCTCTCCGAGCAGGCGCCCTGGAAGCTCAAGGGCGAGGACGACAAGCCCCGGATGGGCACCATCCTGCACGTCGCCCTCCAGGTGGTCAGCGACGCGAACACGCTGCTCACCCCGTTCCTGCCGCACTCCGCACAGAAGATCCACGAGCTGCTCGGCGGCACCGGCACGCACGCCCCGATGCCGGTGATCGAGGAGGTCGACGACCTCGACGGCGGGCCGTCGTACCCGGTGCTGACCGGTGACTACACCGTCGGGACGCGCTGGGAGTCCGTACCCCTGGAAGTGGGCCGGCCGCTCGCGGCGCCGAAGCCGGTGTTCCGCAAGCTCGACCCGTCCATCGTCGAGGAGGAGCTGGCCCGCCTGGCCGGCTGAGCACACGCGCGAACCGCGGCCCGGGGATCTCTCCCCGGGCCGCGGTCGTGCGCGCAGGTCAGGCGCGGGCCATGCTCGGCTTGCCGATGAACTCCATCACCGCCTTGTTGACCTCGCCCGCGTGGGTCCACGGGAGGCCGTGCGGGGCGTCCGGCAGCGCGACCAGGCGGGCGTCGGGCAGCATGTCCACCAGCCGCTGGCCGGTGGCCGGGAACGGCAGCACCGCGTCCTTGGTGCCCTGGATGATCAGCACCGGCACGTCGATGTTCGGCAGGTCCGGCCGGAAGTCGCTCAGCCACGCGTCCACCGAGTCGTGGGTGCCCTTCGCCGACGCCTGCGTGCCGATCTGCCAGTGGGCGTGGTACGCCTCGTTGCTGACCGCCCGGTCCCGCTTCCCGCCCGAGTCGAAGAACGCGTCGCAGAACGCGGTCAGGTAGGCGAAGCGGTCCGCCAGGATCGCCTGCTGGAAGCCCTCGAAGACGCTCTTCTCCACGCCCTGCGGGTCGTCGGCGGTCTTCAGCAGGTACGGCGCCAACGGCGAGATCAACACCGCCCGGTCCACCCGGTCCGACCCGTACGCGCCCAGGTACCGGGTCACCTCACCGGTGCCCATGGAGTGCCCGACCAGGATCGCGTTGCGCAGGTCCAGTTCGGTCATCAACACGTCCAGGTCGGCGGCGAACGTGTCGTAGTCGTAGCCCATGGCCGGCTGGGCGGAGTTGCCGAACCCACGCCGGTCGTACGTGATCACCCGGTATCCGGCGTTCAGCAGGTTGCCGCTCACCTTCTCCCAGGTCGCCCCGTTGAACGGGAAACCGTGGATCAACACGATCGGCTGACCGGAACCGTGATCCTCGTAGTACAGGTCGATAGGTGCGGAGTTCTCCGTACCGACGGTGACGAAAGGCATGTCGGGATTCCCCCTCGCGCGGGCTTCTCGGACGCCCCACGCCTTCCCCACGCGCCCCCGTCTATTCGTGCCGGGCCGGATAGGGCAGATCCACCACCCGGTCGTCGGTCAGCTCGGCGCCCGGCGCCCAGACCTCGTAGACACCCCGTTCCAGGCACTGGGCCCCGGTCGCGGCCACCGCGTCCGGATCCGGACGGCGCAACCGCAGCCGCAGCCAGCCGCCCTCCTCCCGCAGCACCAGGCACTGCGCCCCGCGCCACGCCGCCACCCGCAGCCGCCGGGCCGCCGCGTCCACCGGGTAGCGGGCCGCCCGGGTCATCGCCAGCACCCGGAACCCGCCCGGCTGGTCGGCCACCGCCTCGTACTCCGAACCCGCGAACGTGCCGACGAGCCGGGTGGAGCGCGGCGCCTCGCCGGTCGGCACGTACTCCTGGTCGGCGGACAGGCCGGGCACCGCGGCGAGCAGGTGCCGCCACTGCGGACCGGCCAGGCGCAGCCAGCCCCGCTGCTCCGCCTGGTAGGTGTAGAGCACCACCTCCACCCCCTCGGCCGGATAGGCCAGCAGCGTGGCGTTCGCCGGCATCGGCAGGTCGGCGAAGTCCCGGGTGACGAACTCCGGCACGAGCTGCCCGTTGCTCGGCACGAACCCGGTACCGAGCACCGGCGGCCCCAGCCGGTCCCGGGGCGGCAACGCCATCAGTCCCCGGTGCGCGTCGCCCACCGGCACGTCGTAGTCGGCCGGGTCGGCGGCCCGCCAGCGCAACGCGTACGCCACGTCACCGCCCTCGGAGTCGCCCCGCAGCACCGCCATCCCGGCCGGAGTGCGCAGGTGCGCCACGTCGTGCTCCCGGTAGCAGAAGCCGTGCGGCAGCCAGCCCCGCACGTAGCCGGCGAGCTGCCGGGCGGAGAGCACCTTCACCATCCGGGTGCCGGGCCGGACCACCGCCGAGGCCCGCACCGCGGCCAGCGTCGGGTCACCCGCCGCCCCCGGCTGCTGGCTGAGCCGATGTACGTACTCCCAGCCCCGGT
Source organism: Micromonospora sp. LA-10 (assembly GCF_051853095.1). Lineage (NCBI taxonomy): Bacteria > Bacillati > Actinomycetota > Actinomycetes > Micromonosporales > Micromonosporaceae > Micromonospora > Micromonospora sp. LA-10. Next base: position 2,935,716 of record NZ_CP195710.1, on the reverse strand, counting down.
CCCGGTGCACCGGCATCAGCAGCGGCGCGTCCGTCTCGTCGGCCGGACCGTCGGCGCCGTGCACCGCGTCCACCTCGGTCGCGTGCACGAACCGGCGCCACGGGTAGCCGCCCCCGGGGCGGGGACACCACTCGAACCCGGGCGCCTCGTCGGCGCTGAACAGCTCGTACGCGGCACCCCGGGCGATCTCCTCGGCCGGGTGCACCCGGCCGCCGTACGTCACGCGCAACCCGGCCCGGTCGGAGGCGGGCCCGCCGGCCTGGTCGGTGACGGTCACTCCAGGACGCTAAGCCCGCCAGATGTGGGGCGTGTGAACAGCCGGTGGCGGTCCGGGAACGCCGCCGGAGGCCGGTGTGTGATGCTGGCGGCGATGACCGAGCAGACCGAGACCCGCAAGCAGCGCGCCGCCCGCCGGGCCGGGGAGTTCCCGCCCGCGCCCGAGCCGCTGCCCGTGCCCGTGCTGGACAGCCACACCCACCTCGACATCACCGTCGGCGAGTTCGGGACACCCCCGGGCGGCGCCCCCGGCGACGACCCGCTGACCGCCGCGATCGCTGTCGCCACCCGGGCCGGCGTGGACCGGCTCGTCCAGGTCGGCGTGGACGTCGAGTCGTCCCGGTGGAGCGCCGACGTCGCCGACCGGTACGCCCCGGTGCTCGCCACCGTCGCGCTGCACCCCAACGAGGCGCCCCGGCTCGCCGACCTCGACGAGGCGCTGCGCGCGATCGAGACGCTCGCCGGGCGGGACCGCGTCCGGGGCGTCGGCGAGACCGGCATGGACTTCTTCCGTACCGGCGAGGACGGGCGGGCCGCGCAGGAGGAGAGCTTCCGCGCACACATCGCCATCGCCAAGCGGCACGGCAAGGCGCTCGTCATCCACGACCGCGACGCGCACGCCGACGTGCTGCGCATCGTCGACGACGAGGGCGCCCCGGACACCGTGGTCATGCACTGCTTCTCCGGCGACGCCGACTTCGCCAGCGAGTGCGTACGGCGCGGCTTCCTGCTCAGCTTCGCCGGCACCGTCACGTTCGGCAGCGCCGCCGCGCTGCGCGAGGCCGCCGCCGTCACCCCGCCGGAGCAGATGCTGGTGGAGACCGACGCGCCGTACCTCACCCCGATGCCGTACCGGGGACGGCCGAACGCGTCGTACCTGATCCCGTTGACCGTCCGCTTCCTCGCCGAGACCACCGGCGTCGACCTGGACACCCTCTGCGCCACCATCTCCACGAACGGTGAGCGCGCGTTCGGCCCGTGGCGTTAAGAAGGGGCCCCTCCATATCGCGAGGCGTTAAGAAGGGGCCCTTCCTTCCCCCAGGGCGGGGGCGCTTACGCTACGGGGCGTGACCGGACTCCTCGGCCCGGCGGAGATCCGGGAACTCGCCGCGCGCCTCGGCGTCACGCCGACCAAGAAGCTCGGCCAGAACTTCGTGCACGACCCGAACACGGTGCGCCGCATCGTCACCACCGCAGGGCTGACCCCTGACGACGTGGCGCTGGAGGTCGGCCCCGGGCTCGGCTCGCTCACGCTCGCCCTGCTCCCGGTCGCCGCGCACGTGCACGCCGTGGAACTCGACCCGGCGCTGGCCGCCGCGCTCCCGGAGACCGCCGCGCGCTTCGCCGGTGAGGCCGCCGGGCGGCTCACCGTCCACCCGGCCGACGCGCTGCGGGTCACCGCCGCCGACCTGGCCGACCCGGCGCCGACCGCGCTGGTGGCGAACCTGCCCTACAACGTCGCCGTGCCGGTCGTGCTGCACCTGCTCGCCGAGCTGCCCACGCTGCGGCACGGCCTGGTGATGGTGCAGAAGGAGGTCGCCGACCGGCTCGTCGCCGGTCCCGGCTCCAAGGTGTACGGCATCCCGTCGGTCAAACTCGCGTGGTACGCCCGCTCCCGGGCCGCCGGCAAGGTCCCGCCGAACGTGTTCTGGCCGGTGCCGAACGTCGACTCCGGGCTGGTCGCGTTCACCCGGCGCGAGCCGCCCCGCCCGGACGTATCCCGGAAGGCCGTCTTCGCCGTCGTCGACGCCGCGTTCGCCCAGCGCCGCAAGACGCTGCGCGCCGCCCTGGCCGGCTGGGCCGGCGGCGCGGACCGGGCCGCCGCGGCGCTCACCGCGGCCGGTGTCGACCCGGGCGCACGCGGCGAATCGCTCACCGTGGAGCAGTTCGCCGCCATCGCCGCGTCGGCCCCCGACGGCTCCGCCGCCGAGCAGTAGGCTGGCGCCGTTGCCCGACCCCGCCGAGGAGCTGACCGTGCAGAAGCCGTTCGACATCCGCCCGCGTCCAGGGGAGCTCACCCGGTGACCGAGGCATGGCGACCGGAGGACGAGGACGGGCAGCGACGCGGGGCCAGCGGCCCGGTCAAGGTGCGGGTGCCCGCCAAGGTCAACCTGCATCTCGGGGTGGGACCGCTGCGGCGCGACGGCTACCACGAGCTGAACACCGTCTACCACGCGATCTCCATCTACGACGAGCTGACCGCCCGGCGCGGTGACACGCTCACCCTCACCATGGAGGGTGAGGGCGCCGGAGAGCTGGCGCTCGACGACACCAACCTGGCGCTGCGCGCCGCGCACGCGCTCGCCGGCTACGCGGGCGTCGCCCCGCACGCCCGGCTGCACCTGCGCAAGCAGATCCCGCTCGCGGGCGGGCTCGCCGGCGGCAGCGCCGACGCCGCCGCCGCGCTCGTCGCCTGCGACACGCTCTGGGGCACCGGGCTGTCCCGCGACGAACTCGCCGGCATCGCCGCCGACCTCGGCTCCGACGTGCCGTTCCTCATCCACGGCGGCACCGCGCTCGGCACCGGCCGGGGCGAGGCGGTCAGCCCGGTGCTGGCCCGCCCCACCTCCTGGCACTGGGTGGTGGCGATCGCCGACGGCGGCCTGTCCACCCCGGCCGCCTACCGGGAGCTGGACCGGCTGCGCGACGCCGGCGCCGCCGGCACGCCGCTGGGCAGCACCGACGCGCTGCTCGCCGCGCTGCGCCAGCGTGACCCGCGGGTGCTCGCCGCCACGCTCGGCAACGACCTCCAGGACGCCGCCCTGACCATGCGTCCCTCGCTGGCCGAGACGCTCAAGGCGGGCGAGGCGGCCGGCGCGCTCGCCGGCATCGTCTCCGGCTCCGGGCCCACCTGTGTCTTCCTCGCCGCCGGCGAGGCCGACGCGGGCCGGATCGCCGCCGAGCTGACCGCCGCCGGGGTGTGCCGGGAGGCCCGCGTCGCGCACGGACCGGTCGCCGGCGCCCGCGTGGTCTGAGGCCCCGTACCCTTGACTCAGGCGTCCCGGGCCCCGGGACGCCTGAGTCGTGAAAGGTGGGGAATGGCCAACATCGTCAACCTGGACCGGGTGTCCAAGGGGTACGGCGCCGCCGGGCCGCTGCTCACCGACGTCTCGCTCGGCCTCGACGACGCCGACCGGGTCGGCGTGGTGGGCCTCAACGGCGCCGGCAAGTCGACGCTGCTGCGGCTGCTCACCCGCGCCGAGGAACCCGACGACGGCCGCGTCACCCACCGCCGCGACCTGCGCGTCGCCTGGCTGCCGCAGCGTCTGGACCTGGCCCCCGAACTCACCGTGCGGGACGTCGTGCTCGGCACCGCCTGGCTCGGCGAGAGCATGGGCGCCGAGCACGAGTGGGCCGGCGACGCCGGTGTGCGTGCCATCCTCGACGGCCTCGGCATGCCCCACCTCGGCCTGGACACGGCGGTCGGCCCGATGTCCGGCGGGGAACGCCGCCGCGTCGCGCTCGCCGCCCTGCTGGTCCGCGACGCCGACCTGCTCGTCCTCGACGAGCCCACCAACCACCTCGACGTCGGCGGCGTCGACTGGCTGGCCCGGCACCTCGTCACCCGCAAGGGCGCGCTCGTCGTGGTCACCCACGACCGCTGGTTCCTCGACGCCGTCTGCACCGCCACCTGGGAGGTCGCCGACCAGACCGTCCGGGCGTACGAGGGCGGCTTCGCCGCGTGGACGCTGGCCCGCGTCGAGCGGCAGCGCGTGGCCGCCGCCACCGAGGCCCGCCGGCAGAACCTGCTCCGCAAGGAGATCGCCTGGCTGCGCCGCGGCGCCCCGGCGCGCACCTCGAAGCCCAAGTTCCGCATCGACGCGGCGAACGCGCTCATCGCCGACGTGCCGGAACCCCGCGACACCATGTCGCTGCAACGGCTCGCCACCGCCCGGCTCGGCAAGCAGGTGTACGACCTCGAAGGCGTCCGGCTGCACGCCGGCCCGAAGGAGATCCTGCACGACACCACCTGGCAGGTCGGGCCCGGCGACCGGGTGGCCATCCTCGGCCGCAACGGCGCCGGCAAGACCACACTGCTGCGGATGCTCGCCGGGGTGACCGGCCCCGACGGCGGGCGCTTCGCCGCCGGGCAGACCGTCCGGCCCGCGTTCCTCTCCCAGGAACTCGCCGAACTTCCCGGCCACCTGCGTGTGCTGGAAGCCGTCGAGGAGGTGGCCCGCCGGGTGCAGTTCGGCGACCGGGAGATCAGCGCCGCCCAGCTCGCCGAGATCTTCGGCTTCGACGACCGGCGGCTCTGGACCCCGGTGAGCGACCTCTCCGGCGGTGAGCGCCGCCGCCTGCAGATGCTGCGCCTGCTCGCCGGGGAGCCCAACGTGCTCCTGCTGGACGAGCCCACGAACGACCTGGACACCGACACGCTCGCCGCGCTGGAGGACCTGCTCGACTCGTGGCCCGGCACGATCGTGGTGGCCAGCCACGACCGCTACCTGATCGAGCGGGTCACCGACGTCGCGTACGGCATGTTCGGCGACGGCCGGCTGGTGCACCTGCCCGGCGGCGTCGACGAGTACCTGGCGCGCGCCGCCGCGGCCGGCGGCCCGGCGCCCGCCGACCTCACCCCGGCCACCGCGGCGCCGGCGCGCGAGGGCATGTCCGCTGCCGAGGTACGCGTCGCGAAGAAGGAACTCAACCGGCTGGAACGGCAGATCGCCAAGCTGGAGCAGAAGGAGGCGGCCCTGCACGAGCAGCTCGCCGCGAACGCCACCGACTACGCCCGGGTCGCCGAGCTGGACGCACAGCTCAAGGAGGTACGGGCCGAGCGGGACCGCACCGAGGAGACCTGGCTGGCCCTGGCCGAGGAGCTGCCGGGCGGCTGACCTGCCGCCGGGGTGGGGGGTGTGCGGCGTCACTGACCGGCGTACGGGACAATCACCGGTGGAACCCTCGTCCGAACGGTCTTTTGGAGACGCAGAGATGGCCCACACCCCCGTCAACCACCCCGCGCGGCCGATCTACCGGGCGATCGGCGGGATCGTTGGTCTGTACTTCGTCGTCTTCGGCGGCCTCGGCGTCATCGCCAGCGCCGGCGGCGACTTCTTCGCCCAGGACGACACCAAGGTCCTCGGCCAGGGCACCAACATGGCGTTCTCGCTGGTGTCCGTGCTCGTCGGCGTGGTGATCCTGGTCGGCACCGCGATCGGCCGCAACCTCGACGTGGCGGTCAACCAGTGGCTGGCCTACACCCTGATGGTGATCGGCCTGGGCTCGCTGGCGTTCCTGCAGACCGACGTCAACATCTTCAACTTCTCGATCATGACCGACGTCGTGGTCCTGACCCTGGCGCTGGTGCTCCTGATGGCCGGCATGTACAGCAAGGTCGGCTCCGACGAGGAGCACGAGGCGTGGCAGAAGGCCCGCCTGGTGCTCTGACCCCTCTCGTACGAAGGCCCGGCGCGGCGCGCCGGGCCTTCGGTGTTTTCCGGACGCGAACGGACAACCCAGGCGACAATTGCCCCGAATCAGTCACACGACTGGAGGGCACCATGGCGCACTTCCCGGTGAACCACCCCGCGCGGCCCCTCTACCGGGTGCTGTCCGGGCTCATCGGCCTCTACATCCTGGTCTTCGGCGTCTACGGCGTCTTCCTGACCTGGGGCGAAGGACTGTTCGGCCGCGGCAGTGACTGGGCGCTGGGCCTGCGTACCAACCTGGCCTTCTCGCTGGTCTCGGTCGTCTTCGGCGCGGTCCTGCTGGTCGGCGCGTCCCGCCGCGACAACCTCGGCCACTACATGAACCTCACCGCCGGCGCGGTCTTCCTGGTCACCGGCATCCTGATGATGTCAGTGCTGCAGACCTCGGCGAACTTCCTGAACTTCTCGATGTCGACGGTCATCGTGTCGCTGCTGTTCGGGCTGGTCCTGCTCGCCACCGGCCTCTACGACAAGGTCGGCACCCCGGAGCAGTCCGAGGAGGAGCGGCAGCGCCGCTACCACCCGATCGCCGAGCGCTGAGCCGGCTGTCGTCGTCGCCACTACGGGCGGCCCGGCTCATTCCCGCGTCGAGGGGCCGTCGTCGGCCTGGTCGGCCTGGTCGGCCTGGTCGGTCCGTGGACCGTGGAGCGCGCGAAGCGCGTCGAGTGCGACAGCGGTGAGAACGCCGCGGCCGACACCTGCGCGGCCGAGCAGCTCCATCCCCCGGGTGACCGCCACGAAGTAGACCGCCAGTGACTGCACGTTCGCGTCCTCCGGGAGATCCCCGTTCTCCCGCGCGTGTTCCAGGCATCCGGCGTAGATCCCGGCGAGCTGCTCGATGCCGGCTTTCGTGACAGTCGAGAGCGGATCCTCCTCGCCTGTCGACTCGACGAGCGCGCGCGTGGTGAGCGAGACCCGCCGATCACTGCTGCTGAACTCGATCGCCATGCGGAGCATGTGACCCCGAATTCGTTCCAGCGGCGAAGCGCCGTCGTGCCCGAGCGCTTCCGAGACCGCGCGCGTCGCCTCCTCCCGATCCTCGGAGAGCGCCCGGAGGAACAGCTCCCGCTTTCCGCCGAACGCGTTGTACAGGCTCTGCTTGCCCAGACCGGTTGCCCGCACCAGGTCGTCGAGGGTCGAGGCGGCGAGGCCGTGCACGGCGAACACCTCACTGGCGCTGCTGACGACATCGCTCTCGACGAACTTGCGGGGACGGGGCACGAGGGAAGCCTACGTTATTGACCATCTGGTCAAAAACTTGCTAGCGTGATCGCGGCGGCATCGATGAAGAACTGTTTCCCGCGGCGGCACGACAATCAAGGACGGGCAGAATGAAGAGCAACGAAGAGATCGTTCGCGAGGCATACCGGCTGGCGGAAGGGGACGTCCTCGACGGACACGGCTTTCGCGCCCTGTTCACCGAGGACGGAACGTTCAACGACATGCCCAATGGGCTGACCTTCCGCGGGGACCAGATTCCGCAGGCGCTGACGGGCTTCGCCAGCGTCTTTCCCGACGTCCACCGCGAGCTGCTCGACGTGCATGCTCTCGGTGACGTCGTCGCCGTCGAACTACGAATTCAGGGCACCCACCTCGGCGGTTTTCCCACCCCGGCCGGCGAGATCCCGCCGACCGGCAACCGGATCGACGTGCCGACGGCTGATCTCTGGCATCTCCGTGACGGAAAGATCGAAAGGTTCGACTGCTACAACGCGGCGAACGTGCTGCTCGCCCAGATCGGCGCCGGCCCCGACTTCGACTCGGCGATCGCGGCTGCCGCAGGGGCCTAGCGCCGCCGCACCGCACGGGCCGAGGATCGAGCTCAACCCCGGGGGATCGGACCCGGCTTCGACTCCAGGTGCGACAACCCGTTCCAGGCCAGGTTCACCAGGTGCGCGGCCACCGTCTCCTTGCGCGGCTTGCGCACCTCCAGCCACCAGCGCCCGGTCAACGCCACCATGCCCACGAGCGCCTGGGAGTAGAGCTCCGCCAGCTTCGGGTCGTACCCCCGGATGGAGAACTCGCCCGCGAGGATGTGCTCCACCTGGTGCGCGACGTCGTTCATCACGCTGCTGAAGTTGCCCGTCGCCGACATCAGCGGCGACTCCCGGACCAGCACCCGGAACCCGCTGGTCTCCTCCTCGATGTAGGTCAGCAGCGTCAACGCGGCCTGCTCCAGCAGTTCGCGCGGATTGCCAGCGGTCAGCGCCGTGGTGATCCGGTCCAGCAGGGCCCGGACCTCCCGGTCCACCACCACCGCGTAGAGCCCTTCCTTGCCGCCGAAGTGCTCGTAGACCACCGGCTTGGACACCTTGGCGCGCGCCGCCACCTCCTCGATCGAGGTCGCGTCGAAGCCGCGCTCGGCGAAGATCTGCCGGGCGATCGAGATCAGCTGCTCGCGTCGCTGCGTCGCGGACATCCGCACCCGGGACGGCTTCGCCGCCGGCGCGGGCCGCCGACGGGTGCGGTCACTGCCGGGAGCGTCGGTCACCCGCCCATCCTGCCAGGTGAGGCGAGCGCGGTCCGACCGGTCAATCTGTCGTACGCCAGTTCTAGCCTCCGGGAGTGACCCTCGGTGATCGATCGAACACTCACAACTCCTATCGTGGTCGAAAGCCTGAGCTGCACGCCCAGGCGCTGGCCCTGCGGCGTGCCGGTTGTCCCGTCGGGGAGATCGCCGCGCGGCTCGACGTCTCCAAGTCCACTGCCTATCTCTGGACCCGGCACCTGCCGCTCGACCCGGCGTTGGTGCGGCGTCGTCGTCAGGCCGCGCAGCGGGCCCGCTCCGATGCGCAGTGGGGCGCGCACCGCGCGGCCCGTGACGCGGCCAGGGCGGAGACGATCGCGGCTTCCGCCGAGTGGGTGCGAGGGCTGGGCCTGCGCGAACTGCTGCTGATCGGGGCGGCCATCTACTGGTGCGAAGGCGGCAAGGCCAAGCCGTGGCGTCCGCACGACTGCAGGATCAAGTTCGTCAACAGCGATCCGTTGCTCGTGGGCCTGTTCCTGCGCTTCCTGGATGCCGTCGAGGTCCCGCCCGAGGATCGACGATTTCGGGTGAGCATCCACGAGACGGCTGACGACGCGGCGGCGGTCCGGTGGTGGGCCGCGCGGGTGGGCGTGCGTGCTGATCGCTTTCAGCCCACCACGATCAAGAGACATCGTCCACTGACGACACGCAAGAACGTCGGAGCCGGCTATCACGGCTGCCTGACCATTCACGTGGTCGGCGGAAGCCGGATCTACTGGAGGATCGAGGGGATCATGAAGGGAATGAGCAATGAAGATCCACCACGTGACCGGTAAGGTGTAGGCAGCCGGAGGGCAGCTTCCTTTTTGCCCGTTTTCGACCGTCCCGGGTCGTCTAATGGCAGGACGTCAGGTTTTGGTCCTGATTATAGGGGTTCGAATCCTCTCCCGGGAGCTTCTGCTGTTTGCCCTCCGTCGGGTGGTTAGCATGACCGCGAGACTGTCGCCGTCCCGACGGGAGTGCCACGTCGTGTCCCAGCCCCACCTCCGCACCGTTGTCGTGCTCGCCGCCGGTGAGGGCAAGCGGATGAAGTCGTCCCTGCCCAAGGTGCTCCACCCGCTGCTCGGCCGTACCCTGCTCGGTCACGTCCTCGCCGCGGCCGGGCCGCTCGGTGCGGACCGCACCGTGGTGGTGGTCGGCCACGGCGCCGACCAGGTCCGGGCGCACCTGACCGACGTGGCCCCGGCCGCGACGCCGGTGCTCCAGGAGCGCCAGCTCGGCACCGGGCACGCGGTCCGCATCGCGCTGGACGCGGTGCCGGACGCCACCGGCACCGTCGTGGTGATCAACGGGGATGTGCCGCTGCTGCGGCCGGAGACGGTCCAGGCGCTCGTCGAGGCGCACGAGGACGCCGCCGCGGCGGCGACCGTGCTGGCGGCCGAGGTGCCGGACCCGACCGGGCTGGGCCGGATCGTGCGGGACGTGCAGGGGCAGTTGGAGCAGATCGTGGAGGAGCGGGACGCCTCGCCCCAGCAGCGCGCGCTGCGGGAGATCAACGCGGGCATCTACGCGTTCGACGTGGCCCGGCTGCGCGAGGCGCTGGGCAAGCTCTCCACCGACAACGACCAGGGCGAGGAGTACCTGACCGACGTCTTCGCCCTGCTGCGCGACGCCGGTGAGCCGGTGGCGGTGCACTGCGCCGCCGACCACGTGGAGACGCTCGGCTGCAACGACCGGGTCGAGCTGTCCGCGCTGCGGCGGCTGCTGCGCGACCGGGTGAACGAGGGCTGGATGCGTACCGGGGTGAGCATTCTCGACCCGCACACGACGTGGATCGACGTGACGGTGACCGTCGAGCGGGACGCGGTGATCGACCAGAACACGCAGTTGCAGGGCGCCACGGTGGTCGGCGCGGGCGCGCTCGTCGGCCCGGACACCACGCTCGTGGACACGGTGGTGGGCGCGGGCGCGAGCGTGGTGCGCTCCCACGCGCTCGGCGCCGAGGTGGGGCCGGAGGCCAGCGTGGGGCCGTACGCGTACCTGCGGCCGGAGTCGCGGCTGGGCCGCAAGGCGAAGGTCGGCACGTTCGTGGAGACCAAGAAGGCGTCGATCGGTGACGGGTCGAAGGTGCCGCACCTGTCGTACGTGGGGGACGCGACGATCGGCGAGCACAGCAACATCGGCGCGGCCACTGTCTTCGTCAACTACGACGGGGTGCGCAAGCACCACACCACCATCGGCAGTCACGCGCGTACCGGAGCGGACAACATGTTCGTGGCGCCGGTTCGGGTCGGCGACGGCGCGTACACCGCTGCGGGGTCGGTGATCACCGGGGACGTGCCGCCGGGCGCGATGGCGGTGGCGCGGGGCCAGCAGCGCAACGTGGAGGGCTGGGTGCTGCGCAAGCGGGCCGGTACGGAGGCCGCGGAGGCGGCGCGGCGGGCCGGTGAGGATGCGTCGGAGTCGGGCGGCGCCGCAAGGGAAGGTGACTGACTCCACGGGGATCGGCGGGCCGTGGGTGGATCGCTGAACCGGGGGCATACTGCAACCGAACACTCCCCGGCCCCACCGCCGCCGGGCACCACCGACATACGGGAGCAGACGGGCCCATGGGCAGCATCGTCGCCGAAAACCGCAAGAGCCTGATGCTCTTCTCCGGGAGGGGTTTTCCGGAGCTGGCCAAGGAGATCGGTGAGGTGCTCGGCGTCGCGCCGACGCCGGCCGACGCGTACGACTTCGCCAACGGCGAGATCTTCGTCCGGTACAAGGACTCGGTTCGTGGTTCGGACGCCTTCGTGGTGCAGTCCGTGACGCACGGCGTGAACACCTGGGTCATGGAGACCCTGATCATGGTCGACGCGCTGAAGCGTGGTTCGGCCAAGCGGATCACCGTGGTGCTGCCGTTCTACCCGTACGCGCGGCAGGACAAGAAGCACCGCGGCCGGGAGCCGATCTCGGCGCGGCTGATCGCCGACCTGCTCAAGACGGCGGGCGCGAACCGCATCCTGACCGTCGACCTGCACACCGCCCAGATCCAGGGCTTCTTCGACGGCCCGGTGGACCACCTGTTCGCCATGGACGTGCTGGCCGAGTACGTGGAGCACAAGTACGCGGGCCGGCCGATGACAGTGGTGGCGCCGGACTCGGGCCGGGTACGTGTGGCGGAGCGGTGGACCGACCGGCTGGGCGGCTGCCCGCTGGCGTTCATCCACAAGACCCGTGACCCGCTGAAGCCGAACCAGGTCGTGGCGAACCGGGTCGTCGGTGAGGTCGAGGGCCGGGTGTGCCTGATCGTGGACGACATGATCGACACCGGCGGCACGATCACCAAGGCGGCGGACATTCTCAAGGAGCAGGGCGCGGCGGAGATCGTGGTCGCCTCGACCCACGCGCTGCTGTCCGACCCGGCGACCGAGCGGCTGAAGAACAGCCCGATCAGTGAGGTCGTGGTGACGAACACGCTGCCGCTGCCGTCGGAGAAGCAGCTGGACAAGCTGACCGTGCTGTCGATCGCCCCGCTGCTGGCCCGGGCGATCCGTGAGGTCTTCGACGACGGTTCGGTGACCACCCTCTTCGGTGGCCTGAGCTGATCGTTGCGGTCCGGTCGCCGGTGCTCCGGCGACCGGGCCGATGCCCTGCGGAACCGGCGGGGCGGTGATATGGGGGACTGCCGGAGAGCCGGGAATTCCCTCGGGTAGACTGGTGCGGTTGCCACGGCGAGGGTGCCCGGCGGGCTGCTGACAAGCACCGCACGGAGGCGCCGTCATCGACGCGGTGCTCCGGGCGGTCGTTCATGACCCTAGCCCCAGCGAGCCCCTCGCCCCAGCACCGCCAGACGACAAGCCGCCGCAGCGAAGCATCAGGAGTTTCCCCGTGTCCGAGGTAAAGATCAGCGCCGAGCCCCGTACCGAGTTCGGCAAGGGTGGTGCCCGTCGTACCCGCCGGGCCGGCAAGGTGCCCGCCGTGCTGTACGGCCACGGCGAGAAGCCCAAGCACATCGCGCTTCCGGCGCGGGAGTTCGCCGCCGCGATCCGTAAGGGTGGCGCGAACCAGCTCTTCGCCATCGAGGTCAGCGACGGCACCCAGGTGCTGGCGCTGCCGAAGGCGATCCAGCGTGACCCGATCAAGGACACCTTCGAGCACGTGGACCTGCTGCTGGTCCGCCGGGGCGAGAAGGTCACCGTCGAGGTTCCGGTCCAGCTGACCGGTGAGGCCGCGAAGGACACCCTGATCGTGCACGACCACGACACGCTGTCGGTGACCGCCGACGCGACCAAGGTGCCGGACCACCTGGAGGCGTCGATCGAGGGCGCCGAGCCGGGCACCACGATCACCGCCGCCGACGTCGAGCTGCCGGCCGGCGTCGAGCTGGCCACCGACGACAGCACCGCTGTCGCCTCGGTGACCGCCGCTCCGACCGCCGAGCAGCTCGAGGCCACCCTCCCCGAGGTCGAGGAGGCCACCGAGGAGGCCGAGGCCGAGGTCGGCGAGGAGACCGCCGAGGGCGCCGAGGGTGCTCCGGCCGCCGAGGGCGAGGAGGCCCCGGCCGAGGCGAAGACCGAGGCCTGACCGGTCCGCAAGGCTGTGCGACAGGCGTCCCCGGTTCCCGGGGGCGCCTGTCGGCGTATCGGGACTGCTGGTCGGGCGAGCGAGCGGGAAGGGGCGTCGGGTGACGGACGAGGCGGGGCCGTGGCTGGTGGTCGGCCTGGGCAACCCCGGCCGGGAGTACGCGAACAACCGGCACAACGTCGGGTTCATGGTGGCCGATCTGCTGGCGGCCCGGGTGGGCGCGAAGTTCGGGCGGCACAAGCGCGCGATGGCCGAGGCTGCCGAGGGGCGGCTGGGGTTCGGCGGCCCGAAGCTGGTGCTGCTCAAGCCGTTGACGTACATGAACCTCTCCGGCGGTCCGGTGGCTGGGCTGGCGCAGTTCCACAAGATCCCGCCCGGGCGGGTGATCGCCGTGCACGACGAGCTGGACATCCCGTACGGGCAGGTGCGGGTGAAGTGCGGCGGTGGCGAGGGCGGCCACAACGGCCTGCGTTCGATGTCGAAGTCGCTCGGTACGAAGGACTACGTGCGGGTGCGGTTCGGCATCGGCCGGCCGCCGGGGCGGCAGGACCCGGCTGACTACGTACTCTCGGATTTCTCCTCGGCGGAGCGCAAGGAGCTGGAGTTCCTGGTGGACCGCGCGGCGGACGTGGTGGAGTCGGTGGTCGTCAAGGGCGTGGAGCCGACGCAGAACCTCTACCACGGGGGCTGAGCAGTGGCCGGGGACGGAAGGGCGGGCGACGGGAGCATCATGGGCAGTCCTCCGGTGATCGACGGCGGCTTCGCCCGGTGGCTGGCGTCGCGGGCCGGCCAGGCGCTGACGGCGTTGCGGACGGAGCTGGGCTTCGCCGACGCGGGCGCGCTCCGGTCGGCCGGGGACAAGGTCTCGCACGACCTGATCCGCACCGAGCTGGCGAGGTGGCGGCCGGCGGACGCGGTGCTGTCGGAGGAGGACGAGGGCGCCCGGCTGGCCTGGACGGCGGAGGTGACGAGCGAGGCGTTGTCCCGCCTGACCGCCGATCGAGTCTGGATCATCGATCCGCTGGACGGCACCCGGGAGTACGCGGAGGAGGGGCGCGCGGACTGGGCGGTGCACGTGGCGCTCTGGTCGCGTAACGCGTCGACGCCGCACGGCCTGGTGGCGGGCGCGGTGGGTCTGCCGGCCCAGCACCGGGTGCTCGGCACGGATCATCCGCCGGCCTACCCGCCGATGACTGTGGAGGCGGCTGTGGGCGCCGGCCGGCGGGTCATCCGGTTGGCGGCCAGTCGTAGCCGTCCGCCGGTTTTCCTGACCGATCTGGCAGAGGACGTCGGCGCTCATCTGGTCCCGATGGGCTCGGCGGGCGCGAAGATCGCCGCCGTGGTCACCGGTGAGGTCGACGCGTACATCCACGCGGGCGGTCAGTACGAGTGGGATTCGGCCGCTCCGGTCGCTGTGGCGACGGCCACCGGTCTGCATGCTTCCCGGATCGACGGTTCTGCGCTGAAATACAACGAGGCCGACCCGCGCCTACCGGATCTGCTGGTCTGCCGCAAGGATCTCGCGAGTCGGTTGCTTGCAGCGTTGCAGCGGCATTCCGGGTAACCTGAGCGTTCTTCTTCACGACTCCGACCTGAAAGGTCTGGAATCCCGATGTGCGGATCCGAGCGAATCGAGTTCGTGTCATGACGTCCCCCGCCGCGTACCAGGTGTCGCACCTCGACGCCCTCGAGGCGGAGAGCATCTTCGTGATGCGCGAGGTGGTCGCCGAGATGGAGCGCCCGGTGCTGCTCTTCTCCGGCGGCAAGGACTCGATCGTGATGCTCCGGTTGGCCCAGAAGGCGTTCGCGCCGGCCAACATCCCCTTCCCGGTGATGCACGTGGACACCGGGCACAACTTCCCCGAGGTGCTCGACTACCGCGATCAGCGGGTGGCCGAGCTGGGCCTGCAGCTGATCGTGGCGAGCGTGCCGGAGGCGCTGAACAAGGGCCTGGTCCGCGAGTCCGCCGACGGCATGCGCAACCGCATCCAGACGCCGGTGCTGCTGGAGGCGGTGGAGAAGCACCGCTTCGACGCGCTGTTCGGCGGCGCCCGGCGCGACGAGGAGAAGGCGCGGGCCAAGGAGCGGGTGTTCAGCTTCCGCGACGAGTTCGGCCAGTGGGACCCGAAGAACCAGCGTCCGGAGCTGTGGGCGCTCTACAACGGCCGGCACCACCCGGGCGAGTCGATCCGGGTGTTCCCGCTGTCGAACTGGACCGAGCTGGACGTGTGGCACTACATCGAGCGGGAGCGGATTCCGCTGCCGTCGATCTACTACGCGCACGAGCGCGAGGTGATCGAGCGCGACGGCATGCTCTACGCGGTGAACGAGTTCTTCCGGGCCCGCGCCGGTGAGCAGGCGTTCAAGGCCCAGGTGCGGTACCGGACCGTGGGTGACGCCTCCTGCACCGCGGCGGTCCGCTCGGACGCCGACACGGTGGAGAAGGTGATCGAGGAGGTGGCCGCGACGCGGATCACCGAGCGCGGCGCGACCCGCGGCGACGACCGGGTCAGCGAGGCCGCCATGGAGGACCGCAAGCGAGAGGGCTACTTCTGATGAGCGTCGAGACCATGGCGCCGGCCGAGAGCGAGACCGCGCGGCCGATGGACCTGCTGCGGTTCGCCACCGCGGGCAGCGTCGACGACGGCAAGTCGACGCTCATCGGCCGTCTGCTCTACGACACCAAGTCGCTGTTCACCGACCAGCTCGCCGCCGTCGAGGCGGTCAGCGCGGCGCGTGGCGACGAGTACACGAACCTGGCGCTGCTCACCGACGGCCTGCGCGCCGAGCGGGAGCAGGGCATCACCATCGACGTGGCGTACCGCTACTTCGCCACGCCGCGGCGCAAGTTCATCATCGCCGACACCCCGGGGCACATCCAGTACACCCGGAACATGGTCACCGGCGCTTCGACCGCCGACCTGGCGCTGATCCTGGTGGACGCGCGCAAGGGTCTGGTGGAGCAGTCCCGCCGGCACGCGTTCCTCTGCTCGCTGCTGCGGGTGCCGCACCTGGTTCTCTGTGTGAACAAGATGGACCTGGTGGACTGGTCGCAGGAGGTCTACGAGCGGATCGCCGACGAGTTCACCGCGTTCGCGGCGAAGCTCGACGTGCCGGACCTGACCGTGGTGCCGGTCTCCGCGCTCAAGGGCGACAACATCGTCACCCGCTCGGAGAACATGCCGTGGTACGAGGGGCCGTCGCTGCTGCACCACCTGGAGCGGGTGCACATCGCCTCGGACCGCAACCTGGTCGACGTGCGGTTCCCGGTGCAGTACGTGATCCGGCCGCAGTCCACCACCGTCACCGACTACCGGGGTTACGCCGGGCAGGTGGCCTCCGGTGTGCTCAAGCCGGGCGACGAGGTGATGGTGCTGCCGTCCGGCTTCACCAGCCGTATCGCCGCGGTGGAGACCGCGGACGGCCCGGTGGACGAGGCGTTCCCGCCGATGTCGGTGACGGTCCGGCTGACCGACGAACTGGACATCTCCCGCGGCGACATGATCTGCCGGCCGAACAACGCCCCGATGGCCGTGCAGGACATCGAGGCGATGGTCTGCTGGATGGACGAGACCCGCCCGTTGCAGGTCGGCGGCAGGTACGCGATCAAGCACACCACCCGCTCGGCGCGGGCGATCGTGCGCGGCCTGCACTACCGGCTGGACATCAACTCGCTGCACCGGGACGAGACGGTGGGGGAGTTGAAGCTCAACGAGATCGGCCGGGTCCGGCTGCGGACCACGGTGCCGCTGCTCGCCGACGAGTACCGGCGTAACCGCACCACCGGCGGCTTTGTGATCATCGACGAGGCCACGAACCGTACGGTCGGCGCCGGCATGATCGTCGAGGCCGGCTGACCCCTGCGTTGTAAGGAAGGGCCCCTTGTTAACAGCTCACTGTTAATAAGGGGCCCTTCCTCTACCGCAGGCGTTAATAGGGGGCCCTTCCTTACACCTCACCCGAGGCGGGTGGCGCCTCCGGCGGGGCGGACGGTGAGCGTGCCGGGGGCTGTGAAGCCGCGCTCGGCGTACGCCTCGGTGACGGCGGCGGCCACCGCGTCGGCGGCGTCCGCGTCGACCAGGGCGAGCACGCAGCCGCCGAAGCCACCGCCGGTCATCCGGGCGCCGTACGCCCCGGCGGCCAGCGCCGCCTCGACGGCGGTGTCGATCTCCGGCACGGTGATCTCGAAGTCGTCGCGCATGGAGGCATGCGAGGCGGTCAGCAGCGGCCCGGTGTCGCGGACCCGCCCGGCGCGCAGCAGCGCGACGGTGTCGAGCACCCGCTGGTTCTCGGTGACCACGTGCCGGACCCGGCGGCGGGTCTCGTCGTCGTCGAGGCGGGCCAGCGCGGCGTCGAGGTCGGCCACGTCGACGTCGCGCAACGCGGTCACTCCGAGCGTCGCGGCGGCCCGCTCGCAGCTCTTGCGCCGGGCCGCGTACTCGCCGTCCGCGTGCCGGTGCGGCGCCCGGCTGTCGATCACCAGCACGGCCAGCCCGGCGGCGTCCAGGTCGAACGGGATCTGCTCGACCTCCTCGGTCCGGCAGTCGAGGAACAGGGCGTGCCCGGCCCGGCCACGGATCACCGCGGACTGGTCCATGATCCCGGTGGGCGCGCCGACGTAGTCGTTCTCGGCCCGCTGGGCCAGCCGTGGCCACGCCTGCGCGGGCAGGTCCAGGCCGCCGAGGTCGACCAGCGCGGCCAGCACCGCCGACTCGATGGCGGCCGACGAGGAGAGCCCGGAGCCGACCGGCACGTCGGAGGCGACGGCGAGCCGCGCGCCCGGCACGTCGTGGCCGGCGGCGCGCAGCGCCCACACCACCCCGGCCACGTAGGCGGCCCAGCCGTCGACGCCGCCGGGCTCGTCGGCCTCCGCGGCGCCGAACTCCACCGGCTCGTCGTCCAGCTCCGACCAGACCGTCCAGCGTCCGTCGGGGGCGGGCGCGGCGGCGACCACGGTACGCAGCGGCAGCGCGAAGGGCAGCACGAAGCCGTCGTTGTAGTCGGTGTGCTCGCCGATCAGGTTGACCCGGCCGGGAGCCGCCCAGCGGCCGGCCGGCTCGGTGCCGTACCGCTGCCGGAAGCCGGCCGTGGCGCGGTCGGCGACGGTCATGAGGGCTGCCCCGCGACGTGTGCCCGGTAGAACGCCCACGCGTCGCCGACCATGTCGTGCAGGGTCGGCTTGGCCGGCGTCCAGCCCAGCTCGTCGCGGGCCAGCGCGGAAGACGCGACCAGCTCGGCCGGGTCGCCCTCGCGGCGGGGGGCCACCTCGACCGGCACCGGGTGGCCGGTGACCTCGCGGACCACGTCGACCACCTGCCGGTTGGTGAAGCCGTTGCCGTTGCCCAGGTTGTAGATGCGGTGCCGGCCCGGGGTGGCCGCGTCGAGCGCGAGCAGGTGGGCGCGGGCCAGGTCCTCGACGTGGATGTAGTCGCGTACGCAGGTGCCGTCGACTGTGGGGTAGTCGTCGCCGAAGAGCTGGAGCTTCTCCCGCCGCCCGGCGGCCACGTCGAGCGCGATCGGGATGAGGTGCGTCTCCGGGTCGTGCCGTTCGCCGATGGCCAGCCCGTCGCGCAGGTACGCCCCGGCGACGTTGAAGTAGCGCAGCGAGACAGCGGCCAGGTCGTGCGCGATCGCCTCGGAGGTGAGCGCCATGTCCACGGCCAGCTTGGTCGCGCCGTAGGTGCTGGTGGGGGCCTTGACGGCGGTTTCCGGGATGGGCAGTTCGGTGGGGTTGCCGTAGACGGCGGCGGTGGAGGAGAAGACCATCCGGGGCACCCGGGCGGCGCGGACCGCGTCGATGAGCGCGATCGAGCCGACGGTGTTGGTGTGCCAGTACAGCTCGGGGCGGATCATCGACTCGCCGGCGGCGATCAGGGCGGCGAAGTGCAGCACGCCGTCGAACCCGGCGTCGGGGGTGAGCACCCGGGCGGCCTCGTGCACGGGCAGGTCGACGTGGGTCGCCTCGGGGGCGAGGGCTTCCCGGTGACCGGTGCGCAGGTCGTCCAGCACGGTCACCTGGTGGCCGTGGTCGAGCAGCATCCGGGTCACCACGCTGCCGATGTAGCCGGCGCCGCCGGTGACGAGCAGTTTCACGTCGGTCGTCCTCCTGCCTGGGCCGCGTCGCGCGGCGGCCGTCCCGCGATCACCCTAAGGCCGGGGGCGGTGTCGCGGCTGTCGAGTTGAGTCCGCCTCCATTCCATCATAATCCTTCATGATTGAACAGATCCGAACATCGGCCCGAGCGCACCGTGGCCGCTGTCTACCATCCTTCTCATGCGGGAGGGTGGTGGTCCCGGGCCCCGGCGGCGTCCGTCGGGGCGGCTCCGACGCGAACCCGGCCCGCTGGCCCGTACCGTGGCCCGCCTCGTGGTGCGGGCGGCCGACGGCGCCACCCGCCTGGTGACCGACCTGCTCGGCGCCAGCCCGGTCGCCGGACGGGAGCGGATCAGCGAGGCCGAGCTGCGGGATCTGGTCGCTGCGAACACGCTGCTCGACGCCGACGAGCGCCGGATCATCGACGAGGTGCTGGTGGCCGGTGCCCGGCTCGTACGCGAGGTGATGGTGCCCCGCACGGAGGTGGTCTTCCTCAGCGCCGCCCTGCCGCTGGCGCGGGCCCAGCGGCTGGTCCGGGACGACCCGCACACCCGCTACCCGGTGGTCGACGGCACGCACGACGACGTGGTCGGCATGGTGCACCTGCGGGACGTGCTGCTGCGCCCGGAACCCGACCGGCCGCTGGTGGTCGGCGACCTGACCCGCGAGGTGAAGCGTCTGCCGGACAGCAAGCGCGTGCTCGCGGCGCTGACCGAGATGCGCCGGGAGGGCCACCACCTGGCCGTGGTGATCGACGAGTACGGCGGCACCGCCGGCATCGTCACCTGCGAGGACCTGGTCGAGGAACTGGTCGGCGAGATCCGGGACGAGGAGCACGGCCCGCTCGAACCGGAGGCCGCCGGCCTGCCCGCTGTCGTGGACGGCCGGCTCAACCTGACCGACTTCACCGAACGGACCGGCGTGGCGCTGCCCGCCGGGCCGTACGAGACGGTGGGCGGGTTCGTGATGGCCGCGCTGGGCCGGCTGCCGGTGGCCGGGGACGAGGTGCCGGTGGCGGTCGACCCGGAAGGCGGATCGGTCCCGGTCGATCCGGCCGGCTGGCTGCTGCGGGTACTGACGCTCGACGGGCGGCGGGTGTCCCGCCTGGCGGTCTCCGCCGCGCGGCTGCCCGAGCCCCGGCGTGAGGTGAACGGTCCGCTTCCGCCCGTACCCGCCCGATCCACCGGCCCGTCATGACGGACGCCGGGGCTTGCTGACAGAATTGCCGCCATGTCCGACGTACCCGCCCGCCCGCGCGTCTTCTCCGGCATCCAGCCGACGGCCGACTCGTTCCACCTCGGCAACTACCTGGGCGCGCTGCGGCACTGGGTGGCGTTGCAGGACAGTCACGACGCCTACTACTGCGTGGTCGACCTGCACGCGATCACCGCCGGGCACGACCCGAAGGTGCTCAAGCACCGCAGCCGGGTGGCCGCCGCGCAGCTGTTCGCGCTGGGCCTCGACCCGGAGCGCAGCACGCTGTTCGTCCAGTCGCAGGTGCCCGAGCACCCGCAGCTGGCCTGGGTGCTCGGCTGCATCACCGGGTTCGGCGAGGCCGGCCGGATGACCCAGTTCAAGGACAAGTCGCAGAAGCAGGGCAGCGAGCGGGCCAGCGTCGGCCTGTTCACGTACCCGATCCTGCAGGCCGCCGACATCCTGCTCTACCAGGCGAACGCGGTGCCGGTCGGCGAGGACCAGCGCCAGCACCTGGAGCTCTCCCGCGACCTGGCCCAGCGGTTCAACTCGCTGTTCGGCCGCACCTTCACGGTGCCCGCGCCGCACATCGTGAAGGACACCGCGAAGATCACCGACCTGCAGGACCCGACGGCCAAGATGTCGAAGTCGTCGTCCTCCCCGGCCGGCATCATCGACCTGCTGGAGGACCCGGCCCGCTCGGCCAAGAAGATCCGCTCGGCGGTCACCGACACCGGCCGCGAGATCGTCTTCGACGCCGAGGGCAAGCCGGGCATCAGCAACCTGCTCACCATCTACTCGGCGCTGTCCGGGCGGGGCATCGACGACCTGGTGGCCGCGTACGACGGCAAGGGCTACGGCGACCTCAAGAAGGACCTGGCCGAGGTGGTGCGAGAGTTCGTCACCCCGATCCAGGAACGCACGAACGGCTACCTGAACGACCCGGCCCAGCTGGACAAGCTGCTCGCGCGGGGCGCGGAGAAGGCCCGGGTGGTGGCCGCCGCGACGCTGCGCGACGCGTACGAGCGGGTCGGTTTCTTCCCGCCGGTGCGGTTCGAGTAACGGCCCGGGCGGGACGGGTGGTGGCCGGAGGGATGGCGCGCGACGTGGCGGGCAATGACGCGGCGCCGGGCGGCGCGGACACGATCCAGATCGGGATCGCTGTCGACGTCCCCGAGCCGTGGGGCGGGATGCTCACCCGCCGCCGGGTCGAGGCCGGCGACCCGGCGGCCGTTCCCGCGCACGTCACCCTGCTCGGGCCCACCGAGATTCCGGTACGCGCGCTGCCCGCCGTCGAGGGGCACCTGGCCCGGGTCGCCGCCGCGCACCTGCCGTTCACCCTGCACCTGCGCGGCACCGGCACGTTCCGCCCGGTCACCCAGGTGGTGTTCGTGGCGGTGGCGGCCGGGATCAGCGAGTGCGAACTGCTCGCCGCCGCCATCAACTCGGCGCCCGAGCTGCGGCGCGAGCTGCGTTTCCCCTACCACCCGCACGTCACTGTGGCGCAGGACGTGCCGACCGAGGTGCTCGACAAGGCGTACGAGGATCTGGCCGACTTCTCCGCGTTGTTCCAGGTGGAGGCGTTCACGCTGTTCTCGCACAGCGGGGCGACGCGGTGGCAGCCCCGGCGCGACTTCCGGCTCGGCGGGGCGAGCTGAACATTCGACCGGCCGGGGCTCCTCCGCCACGGGCGGAGATCGGCGAGGATGACGGGGTGAACGTCTTCGGCCGGATCGAGGCGGCGGTGGGGCGCCGCATCGACGCGGCCCGGGGCCGCTCGTCGGCCTTCGACCACGTGTGGCGGGCCGGGACGCTCTACGCCGACCTGCTCGCCGGGCGGCTCGCCGCAGCGATCGCCTACTACGGCTTCTTCGCCGTGTTCGCGCTCGCGCTCGTCGCGTACTGGATCTTCGGCGCGGTGCTGCGCGACAACGAGGAGGTCAGCCGCGGCGCGGCGCACTTCCTGGAGGAGAACCTGCCCTTCCTCGACCCGGCGCAGATCGCCGAGAGCAGCAGCACCGTCGGCGTGGTCGGCCTGGTCATCCTGGTGTTCACCGGCATCGGCTGGGTGGAGGCGATCCGCTCCTCGCAGCGGCTGATGTACGGCTTCAACCAGCAGCCCGGCAACCTGGTGATGCGGCGCCTGGTCGACCTGGGCGTGCTGGTCGCGGTCTTCGTGCTGCTGTTCGTCTCGGTCGCCGCCGTCGACGCGCTGGAGTCGCTGCTGCGCTTCCTGCTGCGCAGCACCGGCTCGGTGGGCCTGACCACGGTCAGCGCGGTGCTGAGCGTGCTCGTCAACGCCGTGCTCGCCGCCGCGCTGCTGCTCGCAGTGCCCCGGCTGCGGATGAGCCGGCGCCGGCTGCGCCCGGCGATCCTGACCATCGCCGTCGGGATCACCCTGCTCAACACCGTCGGGCGCTACTACGTGGTACGCACCGAGCGGAACCCGGCGTACACGGTGGTCGCCACCGCCGTGGGCCTGCTGCTCTACCTCTACCTGCTCAACCAGTTGGTGCTCTTCGGCGCGGCGCTCGCCGCCACCAGCCCGTACGGCCGGGTGGTGGACATGGCCGAGGGCGGGGCACGGGAGGTGGACGTGGAGGCGGACGTGCTCGACGAGGAGACCGAACCGGGGACGCCGGGAGGGGCGGGATGAGCGCGCGGATCCGGATCGACGCCGCGTCGGCGGTGCCGCCGTACGAGCAGGTGCGCGCGCAGTTCGCGGCGCGGATCGGCGACGGGCGGCTGCCGGTGGGCACCCGGCTGCCCGCGGTGCGGCAGCTCGCGGCGGACCTGGGGCTGGCGGTGAACACGGTGGCGCGGGCCTACCGGGAGCTGGAGGCCGCCGGGCTGGTCCAGACGCGCGGCCGGCACGGCACGGTGGTCGCGCCCGGCCGGGACGACGCCACCGACCGGCTGCAACAGGCCGCCGCCGGGTACGCCGCCGAGGCGCGCCGCCTGGGCGTCCCGCCGGAGCGGGCGGTCGCCCTGGTCCGTGCGGCGCTGGAGGCCGGTACGCGTGGCTGAGCGCGGTCCCCTGAGCGGGGGGGAGTCGGGTCGATGCGGTCCCCGGGCGAGTCCCGGCCGACGATGATGGGCCGGTGGGCGCACTCGTGACACTCGACCTGCCGGACGACTCGCCGATGCTCGGCCTGCCGTGGATCATCACGTTCGCCCCGCTCGGCGCCGACGACGAGTGGGAGCCGGTGGTCTGCGGCCCGTACGAGCGGGCGCACGCGCTGGCGCTGGCCGAGGCGGTGGTGGCCGACGAGCAGCTGATGGCGGTGGTGGAGCCGCTGCTGCCGGCGCTCACGCCGGAGGAGATCCGGGGCGAGATCGCCGCCGCGCAGATCGCCGCCGAGGACGAGGCGGCCGAGATCGACCAGGCGGACCTGTACGGCGACTTCGAGGACGTCATCGACGAGGAGCTGGAACGGGCCGCCGAACGCGAGCCGGAGCCCGAGCCGCCGAACCCGCCAGACCGGGAGGAGATCCGGGCTGGGTTCGCCCGGATCGCCGCGCTGCTCACCGCCAAGGGCGGCTGAGAACGCTCAGCGCGGCGGCCCGTCGAGCACGCAGAACTCGTTGTCCTCCGGGTCGGCGAGCACCACGAAGCCCTCCGCGCCGGTCTGCCCGACGTCCGCGAGCCGGGCGCCGAGCCCGATCAGCCGCTCGACCTCCGCCGTCTGCCCCTCGTCGGCGACCAGGTCCAGGTGGAGCCGGTTCTTGCCGCGCTTCGGGGTGCCGCTGCCCTGCAACCAGACGGTCGGGCCGGGCCGGCCGGGCGGCGGGTAGAGCTTCGCGTTGCCGTCGTCGCCCTGCGCGACGGTGTAGCCGAGGGCGGCGGACCAGAACCGGGCCATCAGGTCCAGGTCGCTGACGTCGAGGGTGTACTGCGCCACGCGTGCGGTCATCCCCCGGTGGTACCCCGGGCTGCCGGGATGGACACCGGCCCCTCGGGAGCGGACTCCCGAGGGGCCGGGACCACCTCACCCCCCACCACAAGGGGTCGGCAGCCCAGCCGCCCGTCGGCGCGGGGCACAACGGACGGCCAGGTCGTTGGCGGGTTACCCGGCTCAGCGCCGTTCGAACCACGCAGCTGCGTCCACCGGCAGGACGTGTCCGTCGCCCCGCTCGGTGAGGTCGGCGCTCGCGACGACCGGGCGGCCGTGGCCGCTCACCGTCACGTCGGCGCCGCTGATGTTGACCACACAGGTCAGCTCGGCGTCCCCGGCGGCGCGGCGGAACGCCAGTACGCCGGGCTCGGTCTCCAGCCAGGTGATGCCGCCGACCTCGGCGAGCGCCGGGTGCTCGTGCCGGATCCGCAGCGCGGTCCGGTACAGCTCCAGCGTCGAGCCGGAGAGCCCGGTCTGCGCGGCCACCGACAGGGATCGCCAGGTCGCCGGCGCGGGCAGCCAGCTCAGCTCGCTGCCGTCGGGCCCGAATCCGTACGGGGCCAGCTCGCCGCTCCACGGGATCGGCACCCGGCAACCGTCGCGGCTCTCCCCGGTGCGCCGGAACGCCGGGTCCTGGCGCAACTCGTCGGGGAGGTCCAGCACCTCCGGCAGGCCCAGTTCCTCGCCCTGGTAGACGTACGCGCAGCCGGGTAGCGCGAACATCAGCAGCGCGGCGGCGCGGGCGCGGCGCAGGCCGATCTCGCCGTCGCCGTACCGGGTGACGTGACGCTGCCGGTCGTGGTTGGACAGCACCCAGGTGGTGGGCGCGCCGACGATCGTCGACTCGGCCAGCGCGGTGTCGATCACCTTGCGGAACGAGTCGGCCGACCAGGTGGCGTCGAGGAAGTCGAAGCTGAACGCCTGGTGCAGCTCGTCCGGGCCGATGTACCGGGCCAGCCGCTGCGGGGTCTCGGCCCACGCCTCGGCCACCGCCATCCGGCCACCCGGGTAGCTGTCCAGGATCGGGCGCCAGGCGCGGTAGATGTCGTGCACTTCGTCCTGGTCGAAGTACGGCAGCCGGCCCTTGCCCAGCAGTTCGGACTGGCGCTGGCCGGTGGTCATCGAGTTGAAGCCGACGTCCGGCAGCCCTTCGGCCTTGATCATCCCGTGGGCCACGTCGATGCGGAAGCCGTCCACGCCCCGGTCCAGCCAGAAGCGCAGGATGTCCTCGAACTCGGCCCGTACCTCGGGGTGACGCCAGTTCAGGTCGGGCTGCGCCGGGTCGAACAGGTGCAGGTACCACTGGCCGTCGACCACGCGCGTCCAGGCCGGGCCGCCGAAGATGCTCTCCCAGTCGTTCGGGGGCAGCTCGCCCTGCTCGCCCTTGCCGTCGGCGAACAGGTAGCGCTCGCGCTCCGGCGAGCCGGGGCCGGCGGCGAGCGCCGCGGCGAACCACGGGTGCGCGCTGGAGGTGTGGTTGGGCACCATGTCGACGATGATCCGCAGGCCGAGCGCGTGCGCGTCGGTGATCATCTCGTCGAAGTCGGTCAGGTTGCCGAACAGCGGGTCGACGTTGCGGTAGTCGGCCACGTCGTAGCCGGCGTCGACCTGGGGAGAGGTGTAGAACGGCGTCAGCCAGAGCGCGTCCACGCCGAGGTCACGCAGGTAGGGCAGGCGCTGACGGATGCCCTGGAGGTCGCCGACGCCGTCGGAGTTCGCGTCGGCGAAGCTGCGGACGTACACCTGGTAGACGACCGCGGACCGCCACCAGTCGTCGTCGGCGGTCCGTGGCGTGGGGGTGGTGGCGGAGGTCATCGCTGTCGATTCCCGTTCTGTGGCGGCGCAGGCTGTCTGAGCAGAATGCCGCCATAGGCCTGCAAGAGTCAAGCATTCCTTGCGCAAGAAATGACGGCTATCACCCGCTGCCGCGCCACGACCCGCTCCCGCATCCCGAGACGCCCCCCACCTCCGCGCCCATCCGAGGGCGCGGTGATCAAGGGGTTTGTGTCCGGGTGGGAGATCGACTCCGCCGCAAACTCCTTGATCAACGGGGATAAGGAGGGAGGGGAGGGGGGAGGGTGCTGGTCAGGCGGGGATGGGGAGGGAGGAGGAAGGGGTGGCGGGGCGCTGGCGCTTCGGGGGGTCGGCGGGGCGGGTCACCGCGGTGGAGCCGCGCACCACCAGCTCGGGCCGGAACAGGTACTCGGAGTTCGGGGAGGGGTGGCCGTTGATCTCGTCGACCAGGGCCCGCACGGCCGCCACCGCCATGGCGGCGACCGGCTGGCGCACGGTGGTCAGCGGCGGGTCGGTGAAGGCCATGAGCGGCGAGTCGTCGTACCCGACCACTGAGATGTCACCGGGCACCGACAGGCCGCGCTGGCGGGCCGCCCGGATCGCGCCGAGCGCCATCAGGTCCGAGCCGCAGACGAGTCCGGTCACGCCACGCTCGATGAGCCGGCCGGCGGCCGCCTCGCCACCCTCGACGCCGAACAGGGACAGCTCGGTCAGCTCGGTCAGCTCGTCCTCGGCGATGTCGGTGAGGCGCCCCATCGCCGCCTTGTAGCCGGCGACCTTGCGCTGCACCGGCACGAACCGGTCCGGGCCGGTGATCAGGCCGATCCGGCGGTGTCCGAGCGCGACCAGGTGAGCGACGGCGAGTTCGGCGGACTCGCGGTCGTCGCAGGAGACGAACGGCGCGGGGATGCCCGGGGCGTACCCGTTGATCATGACGATCGGCAGCGGCCGGGCCAGCAGCGTTCGGTAGCGGTCGTGGTCCGCGGCGGTGTCGGCGTGCAGGCCGGAGACGAAGACGATGCCGGAGACCTGCCGGTCCAGCAGCATCTCCACGTACTCGTCCTCGCGGACACCGCCCGGGGTCTGCGTGCAGAGCACCGGGGTGTAGCCGGTCGGAGCGAGCGCGGACTCGATGATCTGGGCGAACGCCGGGAAGATCGGGTTGTCCAGCTCGGGCACCACCAGGCCGACCAGCCCGGCGCTGCGCTTGCGCAGCCGGGCCGGTCGTTCGTAGCCGAGCACATCGAGGGCGGTGAGGACGGCCTGCCGGGTCTCGGGGGCCACGCCGGGGCGGTCGTTGAGCACCCGCGACACCGTGGCCTCGCTGACTTCAGCCTGTTGGGCGATGTCGGACAGTCGAGCGCGCATGTGCGGCACTTTAGCCCAACGGCAAAGTCTTGCGTACACTTCTGCAAGCCCTTCCATTCTCTGCAACCTCTTGCTAACGTCCCCGCAACATGCGAGAGCAGCGGCGCAGCACCACGGCGCCGGTCAGCAAGAAATTTCAGAGGTTTCCACTGGCGGGCCGCCCTTCCCCCGGCGGGCCGCCATGACGACAGGAGTACCGATGCGCATCCGTACCGCGGGTGTGGTCGCCGTCCTCGGCCTGGCGCTCGCCGCCTCCGGCTGTGGTGACAGCGGCAGCGACGACAAGCCGGCCGCCGGCGAGTCCGCCAAGGCGACCGGCGGCAAGCTGGTCATCTGGGCCGACGACAAGCGCACGGCCGCGCTCAAGCCGTTCGCCGAGGAGTTCGGCAAGGAGAACGGCGTGACCGTCGAGGTCCAGGCCGTCTCCAAGGACCTGCAGACCAACTTCGTCACCGCCTCGCAGCAGGGCAGCGGCCCGGACGTCGTGGTCGGCGCGCACGACTGGATCGGCAACCTGGTCCAGAACGGCGCCATCGACCCGGTGCAGCTCCCGGCCGAGCAGAAGGCCGGCTTCAACGAGACCGCCATCAAGGCCGTCACGTTCAACGGCCAGCTCTACGGTGTGCCCTACGCCACCGAGAACGTCGCGCTGATCCGCAACACCGAGCTGGCCCCCGAGGCGCCGAAGACGATCGAGGACCTGGTCGCCGCCGGCAAGAAGCTCAAGGCCGAGAAGAAGGCCAGCGAGATCCTGTGCCTGCAGTCCGGCCAGAACGGCGACGCGTACCACATCTACCCGCTCTACACCTCCGGCGGCGGCTACCTGTTCGGCACCACGGCGAACGGCGACTACGACCCGAAGGACCTGGGCGTGGGCAAGCCGGAGTCGATCGCTGCTTTCCAGAAGATCGCCAAGCTGGGTGAGAAGGGCGAGGGTGCGCTGAAGCGTTCCATCACCGGCGAGAACTCCATCGCCACCTTCACCGGCAAGAAGTGCGCGTTCCTGGTCTCCGGCCCGTGGGCCGTGGCCGACGCCAAGAAGGCCAACATCTCCTACGACATCTCCCCGGTCCCCGGCTTCGCCGGTGGCCAGGAGGCCCAGCCGTTCGTGGGCGTCCAGGCGTTCTACGTGGCCGCCAAGGGCAAGAACAAGGCCCTGGCCCAGGAGTTCGTCACCAACTACGTGACCAAGCCCGAGCTGGCCGTCGCGCTGTACAAGGCCGAGCCGCGCCCGCCGGCGCTGACCGCCGCCTTCGACCAGGTCAAGGGCGAGGACGCGGACCTGGCCAAGTTCTCCGAGGCCGGCAAGAACGGCCAGGTGCTCCCGGCGATCCCGGCCATGGCCGCGATCTGGGACCCGTTCGGCAAGGCCGAGGCCGCCATCATCGGCGGCGCCGACCCGGCCAAGACGATCACGGCCGCCGGCAAGACCATCCAGGGTCAGATCAAGTAATGAGCGCGCCGCTGTCCGGCCCGGGGTCTGCACCGCAGACCCCGGGCCGGGAGCCCGTACGCCGTGGGCTCCCGCGCACGTCCCGTACCGCGCGGCAACACGCGCCGATCACCGCGACCGGCCTCGTCGTCAAGGTGGTCCTGCTCGGCCTGGTGGCCGGGATCGCGATCTGGGCGGCCTTCCCGCTCATCGAGGCCGAACACTGGATCGGGCTGGGCATCCTGGCGGCCACCACCACCGGCCTGTTCTACCTCTACCTGGGCCGCCGGCACATCCCGGCCAAGTACCTGGTCCCCGGCACGCTCTTCCTGATCGCCTTCCAGGTCTTCCCGGTCCTCTACACCGCGAGCACCGCGTTCACGAACTTCGGCGACGGCCACCGCGGCAGCAAGGACGACGCGATCGTCGCCGTGCAGACCTCCTCGGTGAAGCAGGTCCCCGGCTCGACCGAGTACAACCTCACCATCGCCACGAAGGGCGACCCGGCGACCGGCCCCCTGGTCTTCCTGCTCAGCGACCCGAAGACCAAGGACGTCTTCGCCGGCGACGCGGAAGGGCTGCGCAAGCTCGACGCCGCCGACGTCGAGGTGAGCAGCCTCAGCGGCAAGATCACCGCCGCGGACGGCTACACCCTGCTGAACATCGGGCAGGCCAGCGGCCGCAGCGACGCCGTCACCGCGCTCATCGTGCCCACCGACGAGGGCGCCATCCGCTCCAACGGCCTCACCCGGGCCTACGAGGGCAAGGCGATCCGGGCGTACGACGCCGGCTGCGACTGCGTCAAGGACAGCGAGACCGGCAAGACGTGGACCGCCGACGAGGGGTCCGGCTCCTTCGTCGCCGCCGACGGCGAGCGGCTCGCCCAGGGCTGGAAGGTCGACGTCGGGCTGAAGAACTTCAGCGCGGTGCTCACCGACCCGAACATCTCCGGCCCGTTCTTCGGCACGCTGGCCTGGAACTTCGCGTTCGCGATCGGCTCCACCGGCCTGACGTTCCTGCTCGGCATGGCCATCGCGCTCGCGCTGCACTCACCCCGGATGCGGGGCACCAACTTCTACCGGGTGCTGCTGATCCTGCCGTACGCCATGCCGTCGTTCGCCATGCTGCTGATCTGGCGGGACATGTTCAACACCGACTTCGGGCTGCTCAACAACCTGTTCGGGCTGAACGTCGACTGGTTCGGCGGCAGCTGGTCGGCCCGGATCGCGGTGCTGCTGGTGCAGCTCTGGCTCGGCTACCCGTACATGTTCCTGGTGGCCACCGGCGCGTTGCAGGCCATCCCGCGAGAGCTGACCGAGGCGACCTCGGTCGACGGCGCATCACCCTGGCAGTCGTTCAGGTCGGTCACCCTGCCGCTGCTGCTGGTGGCGCTCTCGCCGCTGCTGATCGCGTCGTTCGCGTACAACTTCAACAACGTCAACGCGATCCTGTTCACCACCGAGGGCGGCCCGTTCGCGCCGGACAACCCGACGAACGGCGCCACCGACCTGCTGATCACCTACACGTACCGGCTCGCGTTCGGCGCCCAGGGCGCCGAGTTCGGCCTGGCCGCCACCGTCTCGATCTTCATCTTCGCGATCGTGGCGACGGTGTCGGCGATCAGCTTCCGGCGGACCCGTAAGCAGGAGGAGGTGTACTCGTGACCACAATCGCGCAGAAGCCCACGGCCACCCGCACGCCGGCCCGCCGCTCGCGTGGACGCTGGTTCGCGCAGGTCGGCTGGCGGCACGTGGTGGGCGTGGTGGCGGTGGCGTTCAGCCTCTTCCCGATCCTGTTCGTGATCTCGGCGGCGTTCAACCCGCTCGGCACGCTCTCCTCCACCGAGCTGCTGCCGACCGGGGCGTCGCTGGAGAACTTCACGAACCTGTTCGACCGGACCGCGTTCGGCCACTGGTTCCTCAACTCGCTGCTGCTGGCGGGTGTGGCCAGCTTCGCGTCGATCTTCCTGTCGTCGCTCGCGGCGTACGCGTTCTCCCGGATGCGCTTCGCCGGACGCCGGGTCGGCCTGCTCGCGCTGCTGCTGATCCAGATGTTCCCGCAGTTCCTGGCGATCGTGGCGATCTTCCTGATCTTCACCACGCTCACCGACCTCTACCCGTCGATCGGGTTCAACACCCCGTGGGGCCTGTTCCTGCTCTACATGGGTGGCGCGCTGGGCGCGAACACCTGGCTGATGAAGGGCTTCTTCGACACGCTGCCGAAGGAGCTGGACGAGTCGGCGACCATGGACGGCGCGTCGCACGTGCAGGTCTTCTTCCGGATCATGCTGCCGCTGGTGGCGCCGATCCTGGCGGTGACCGGCCTGCTCGCGTTCATCGGGTCGATCAACGAGTTCATCATCGCCAACGTGTTCCTCACCGAACCCGAGGCGAAGACCCTCGCGGTCGGCATGTACGGCCTGGTGGCCGGCGAGCGCAACAACAACTTCGGGATGTTCGCGGCGGGCACCCTGCTCACCGCGATCCCGACGGTGCTGGTGTTCCAACTGCTCCAGCGCTACATCGTCTCCGGACTCACCTCCGGAGCGGTAAAGGGCTGAGCCTCCTCGGCTCACGCTGCGGCAAGGGCGTCGTGTCGGCGTACACCGGAGCGGTTCTCGGGCGGACCGCCGCGGTCGGGTGAACCGACCGCGGCGGGTGCCCGCCCCTCTCCCTGTCGGTACGACGCGAAAGGCAGCACCATGCCCCTTCAGCCGCACCACGACGGCTCCGCAACCTACGTCCCGGAGCAGGAGCCCGCGCTCGGGCAGACCGTCCCGGTCTTCGTCCGGGTCCCGGCCGGCTCCGGCGTCTCCCAGGTGCACGTGCGCACCACCGGCGACGGCGAGCCGCGCTTCGCCGAGGCGCGGATCGACCGCACCGACGGCGGCGACGTGTGGTGGCGGGCCGACGTCGAGGTCCGCAACCCGGTCAGCAACTACCGCTTCCTGCTCGACGGCGAACGCGGCGCCCGCTGGCTGAACGCCGCCGGCCTGGCCGGGCACGACGTGCCCGACAACGGCGACTTCAAGCTGGTCAGCTACGCCCCGCCGCCGGCCTGGGCCCGCGACGCGGTGATCTACCAGATCTTCCCGGACCGGTTCGCCCGCTCGGCCGCCGCCGACGACCGCACCGTGCCGGACTGGGCCATCGGATGCGACTGGGACACCCCGGTCATCGGCCGCGGCCCGGAGACGCCCCGCCAGTTCTACGGCGGCGACCTCGACGGCGTCACCGAGCGCCTCGACCACCTGGACCGGCTCGGCGTCAACACCGTCTACCTCACGCCGGTGTTCCCGGCGCGCTCCAACCACAGGTACGACGCGTCGAGCTTCGACACCGTCGACCCGCTGCTCGGCGGCGACGCGGCGCTGGCCCGGCTCGCCGACGCCGTGCACGCCCGGGGCTGGCGGCTGCTCGGCGACATCACCAGCAACCACACCGGCGACGCGCACGACTGGTTCACCGCCGCCGTCTCCGACGTGCACGCGCCGGAACGCGAGCTGTACTACTTCGACCTGCCCGGCTCGGACTACGAGTCGTGGAACGGGGTGAAGTCGCTGCCGAAGCTGAACTGGGGCAGCGCGGAACTGCGCCGCCGGTTCGCCACCGCCGAGGACTCGCTGCTGCGCCGCTGGCTGCGCCCGCCGTACGGGCTGGACGGCTGGCGGGTCGACGTGGCGAACATGACCGGGCGGCGAGGCGCGGACGCGTACACCCACGAGGTGGCGCGGCTGCTGCGCGAGGTGGTCGCCGAAACCCGCCCGGACGGGCTGCTGCTCGCCGAGCACGGCCACGACCACACCGGTGACCTGGACCGCGACGGCTGGCACGGGACGATGAACTACGTCGGCTTCACCGACCCGGTGTGGTCCTGGCTGCGCCACGGCGACGACCCGGTGCCGAACTTCCTCGGCACCCCCGGCGGCGTACGGCGGCGCGACGCGTCGGCGGTGCTCGCCACCATGAACACCTACCGGTCGCTGATCTCCTGGCGGTCGTACACGCACTCGTGGCAGCTGCTCGGCTCGCACGACTCGGCCCGGATCCGCACCGTGGTCGGCGACGCGGCCCGGCAGGAGGTGGCGGCCGGGCTGCTCGCCACCATGCCCGGCACGCCTGTGGTGTTCGCCGGCGACGAGCTGGGCCTGACCGGCACGAACGGGGAGGGCTCACGTACCCCGATGCCGTGGCACCGGCCGCAGAGCTGGGACCGGCGCACGTTCGAGGCGTACCGGTCGTTGCTGACGCTGCGCCGCGACGAGCCGGCGCTGCGGCACGGCGGCCTGCGCTGGGTGCACGCGGACGCGGACACGCTCGTCTTCCTGCGCGAGGCGCCCACGTCGACGGTGCTGGTGCTGGCGAGACGCGCCGCCGGCACCCCGGTCCGCCTGACCGGCGTGGGCACCGCCGACAACGCCTACGGCAACGCCCCAGCCCTCCACCCCGACGCCCAGGGCGCGGTGACCCTCCCCGCGGACGGCCCCACGTTCCAGGTCTGGCGCCTGCGCTGAACTTCCGTCGATCTTGCGGTTGCGGCCCGTGTGGCGCGGCTTCTGCCCCGTTTGCCAGGGCGGCAACCGCAAGATCGCGGGGGAGTGTGGGGTCACGGTATGACGGCAGGTCGGCCGGGTCATTACTACAAAGCGTCGTTGATGAGGGAGGATGGGGCGCGTGGAAGCTCTTCGACTGATTCTTCTCTACGTCCATCTGATCGGTTTCGCGCTGCTGCTCGGCGGCGGGATCGCCCAGTACGTCTCCGGCAAGCTGCGCATCAACGCCGCCATGCTCTGGGGCGCGATCATCCAGGTCCTCACCGGCATCGGGCTGTCCGCTCCGCTGCGCGACGGGGACGAGCCGGCCACGGCGAAACTTGTTACCAAGTTGGTGCTCGCGCTGCTCATCTTCGTCATGGTCTTCTTCTCCCGTAAGCGGGAGACCGTCAACCGCGGCCACTTCCTCGCGATCGTCGGGTTGACGCTGGTCAACGCTGCCGTGGCGGTGTTCTGGCGTTAGTTCGCCGCGAGTCGGGGAAGCTCGGGGAAACGGACGTTCGCGACACCACCGCGCACGCCTACCGGCCGGATAAGTGACCTGCCCCACGCAAGGGTTACACCGGGGTAACGGACGCTCAACAGTCGTGCACGATTGTCGGCCGGTGGGTGGGCGCGGGCGTACGCTCCCGTCCGTAACGTGGGACGCCGGCCGCATGTCGCAGGCCGGCGCAAGGGCTGCACACCGCGCACGACGCGGTGTGCAAGGGGAAGGAGACGTCTTGCGCTCTGTGCGTGGGATGCGGATTGCCTCCGTCATTGCGGCGGGTGGACTCGTGCTGGGCGCTGCCGCGTGTGGTGAGGCTCCGGACGACGACAACAACAACGCCGGCGGCGACGCCGGCAAGAAGTTCAGCGCCTGCATGGTGACCGACGTCGGCGGCGTCGACGACAAGTCGTTCAACGCCTCGGCCTGGAAGGGCCTGCAGGAGGCGCAGAAGCAGAACGACAAGATCGACATCAAGTACGTCCAGTCGAAGGCCGAGGCGGACTACGAGGTCAACCTGACCGGGTTCGTCAACCAGAAGTGCGACTTCATCCTGGCCGTCGGTGGCCTGATGTCGGACGCCACCAAGGCGGCGGCGGAGAAGAACCCGAACCAGCAGTTCGCCATCGTCGACGCCAACCCGGGCGTCTCGAACGTCTACCCGATGCAGTTCGACACGGCGCAGGCCGCGTTCCAGGCCGGCTACCTGGCCGCCGGGATGAGCAAGACCGGCAAGGTCGGCACCTACGGTGGCCTGCCGATCCCGCCGGTCACCATCTTCATGGACGGCTTCGCCGACGGCGTGGCGTACTACAACAAGGCCAAGAGCAAGAACGTCCAGGTTCTCGGCTGGGACAAGGCCGCCCAGAAGGGCTCCTTCGCGAACTCGTTCGAGAAGCAGGACGAGGGCAAGAAGGTCTCCGACGCGCTCGTCGCGCAGGGTGCCGACATCGTGATGCCGGTCGCCGGTGGCGCCGGTCTCGGCACCACCTCCGCGGCCAAGGCCTCGGGCGGCAAGTACTCGACCGTCTGGGTCGACATCGACGGCTGCGAGAGCACCCCGGACTGCTCGGCGATCCTGACCACCGTGGTCAAGAACATCCCGGACGCCGTCAAGGAGGCCGCGCTGAAGGCCGCCGGTGGCGAGAAGCTCCAGTCCACGCCGGGCTTCGTGGGCACGCTGGCCAACAACGGCGTCTCGATCGCCCCGTACCACGACTTCGACAGCAAGGTTCCGGCCGAGCTGAAGGCCGAGGTCGACAAGATCAAGGCGGACATCGCCGCCGGCACCATCACCGTCACCTCGAAGGCCCAGCCGACCAAGTGACAGCCCCGCCGACCGCCACGGTGAGATCATCGGCAGCGGGGGCCGGCGGGCACCAGGCATGACGATCCGGCCGTCCCGGCGCAACGGGGTCCCGAACCCCGGCGCCGGGGCGGCCGATCACCTTGAATCCCCCGAACATCCCCACCCGGCGCGGTGGCAGCGCGGCAGGTCGCTACGCTGCACCATCGCTCGCACTCCAGGAGGTTGCGCTGAGACTCGAACTGCGCGGCATCACCAAACGGTTCGGTGATCTGGTCGCCAACGACCACATCGACCTGACGGTGGAGCCTGGAGAGATCCACGCCCTGCTCGGCGAGAACGGCGCCGGCAAGTCGACCCTGATGAACGTGCTCTACGGCCTCTACCAGCCGGACGAGGGCGAGATCCTGGTCGACGGCAAGCCGCTGAAGCTGAAGGGCCCGTCGGACGCGATCGCCGCCGGGATCGGGATGGTGCACCAGCACTTCATGCTGGTGCCGGTCTTCACCGTGGCCGAGAACGTGATGCTCGGCGCCGAGCAGGTCAAGGGCGGCCCCCTCGGCTTCCTCGACCGCCGGCGGGCCAAGCGCGAGGTCGCCGAGGTCTCGCAGCGGTACAACCTGCGGGTCGACCCGGACGCGGTGATCGAGGACCTGCCGGTCGGCATCCAGCAGCGGGTGGAGATCGTCAAGGCCCTCACCCGCGACGTCGACCTGCTGATCCTCGACGAGCCGACGGCCGTGCTCACGCCGCAGGAGACCGAGGAACTGCTCACTGTCATGCGGTCGCTCAAGGCCGCCGGCAAGTCGATCGTGTTCATCACCCACAAGCTTGGCGAGGTGAAGGCCATCGCCGACCGGATCACGGTGATCCGGCGCGGCCGGACGGTCGGCACCGCCGAGCCGAGCGCCAGCCGGGACGAGCTGGCCGCGCTGATGGTGGGACGCAGCGTCCGGCTGACAGTGGACAAGAAGCCGGCCACGCCGGGCCGGCCGGTCCTGGAGGTCGCCGGCCTGGTGGTGGACGACGACCGGCAGGTACGCGCTGTCGACGGCGTCGACCTGACAGTGCACGCCGGTGAGGTGCTCGGCGTCGCGGGCGTGCAGGGCAACGGCCAGACCGAGCTGATCGAGGCGATCATGGGCCTGCGCCCGACGCTCGCCGGCACGATCAGCCTGGAGGGCGAGCCGACGCACGGCTGGTCGACGAAGAAGGTGCTCCACGCCGGCGTCGGCTACGTGCCGGAGGACCGCAGCGTGGACGGCCTGGTCAAGGAGTTCTCCGTGGCGGAGAACCTGGTGCTGGACATCTACGACCGGCCGCCCTTCGGCAAGGGCCTGTCGCTCAAGCCCGACGCCATCGCGAAGTCGGCGCGGGAACGGATCGAGCAGTTCGACGTCCGTACCTCCTCGGCCGACGCGGCGGTCGGCACGCTCTCCGGCGGCAACCAGCAGAAGGTGATCGTGGCCCGGGAACTGTCCCGGCCGCTGAAGCTCTTCATCGCGGCCCAGCCGACCCGGGGCGTGGACGTCGGCTCGATCGAGTTCATCCACAGCCGGGTCGTCCGCGAGCGGGACATCGGCACCGCGGTCCTGGTGGTCTCCAGCGAACTGGACGAGGTGATCGGCCTGGCCGACCGGATCGCGGTCATGTACCGCGGCCGGATCATCGGCATCGTCGGCCCGGACACCCCGCGTGAGGAGATCGGCCTGCTGATGGCCGGCATCACCCCGGACGCCGCCACCCCGGACGCCGCCACCCCGACCGACGACGGCCCTGGCAACGAGGACGAGGCATGACCAACCCGAACCCCGACTCGGGCTCCCCGGACAAGGAGCCGGCGACCGAGGCGCAGGAGTCGCTGAGCGAGGCCCGGGCGACGCCGACGCAGCCGGCCGGTGACACCGAGCAGACGGTCCCGGCCACCGCGACCGCGAAGAAGCCGGCCCCGCCGGGCGAATCCCGCCGCGACATGGGCCGGATGTTCCTGGACAACCTCTGGGCGGCCAACACGGTCACCGTGACAGTGCTCGCGGTGCTGCTGGCCATGGTGGTCGGCGCGGTGCTGATCATCGTGTCCGACCCGGAGGTGCTGGCCACCTACAGCTACATCACGGCCCGCCCCTCCGACGCGCTGAACGCCAGCTGGACGGTGGTCAGCGAGGCGTACGCGAACCTGTTCAAGGGCGCGATCTTCGACCCGGACGCGGTCGGCTTCACCGCCGCCATGAGCCCGATCTCGGAGACGCTCACCTACGCCGCGCCGCTCGTCTTCACCGGCCTGTCGGTGGCGCTCGCCTTCCGCGGCGGCCTGTTCAACATCGGCGCCCAGGGTCAGGCGACGATCGCCGTCATCCTGGCCGCCGTGGCCGGCTTCGCGCTGCCGCTGCCGCCCTTCGTGCACCTGCTGGTGGCGCTGATCGCGGGCGCGCTCGGCGGCGCGCTCTGGGGCTTCATCCCCGGCATCCTCAAGGCCCGGGCCGGCGCGCACGAGGTGATCAACACGATCATGCTCAACTACGTGGCGGTCTACTTCCTGTCCTGGATCATCGTCCAGAACGGGGTGCAGAACCCGAACCGGTCGGACGCGATCAGCAAGCCGGTCGACTCCAACGCGCAGCTGCCCCGCCTGCTCGGCGAGGACCTGCGGGTGCACGCCGGCATCCTGCTCGCGGTCGCGGCCACCTGGTTCATCGCGTGGCTGCTCAACCGCTCCACGCTCGGCTTCGAGCTGCGGGCGGTGGGCGCGAACCCGGACGCGGCCCGGACCGCCGGCATCAGCGTGACAAAGACGTACGTGCTGGTGATGGTGCTCGCGGGCATGCTGGCCGGCCTGGGCGGCTCGACCATGGTGCTCGGCACCACTGCAAACGCGCTGACCCCGCTGGTGATCGCGCAGATCGGCTTCGACGGCATCCTGGTCGCGCTGCTCGGGCGCGTGAAGCCGTGGGGCGTGCTGCTGGCCGCGCTGCTGTTCGGCGCGCTCCAGGCCGGTGGCAACCGGATGCAGTCGTACTCCGGCATCTCGCTGGAGCTGGTCACCGTGCTCCAGGCGCTCATCGTCATCTTCATCGCCGCGCCTGCCCTGGTGAAGACGATCTTCCAGCTCCGGGCGGCCCGCGCCGCCCGGTTGCAGACGAGCCTCGCGAAGGGCTGGTGAGCATGTCCACCACCGCTGTCCCCGAGGTCGCCGTTACCGCGGTCGACGAGGGTTTCTGGACCCGGAACCGCAAGATCGGCGTGGTCCTGCTGGCGCTCGGCGTGCTCGCGGCGGTGCTGTTCGGCGCGCTCGCGACCGACCAGCACGCGCGGTTCACGCTCAGCGAGACCGAGGGCGGCGCCGCCCTGGAGATCAACGGTACGGTCGGCGCGATCCTGTTCGGGCTGATCACCGCCGCGACCGGAGGCGCGATGCTGGCCGGCGTGCACAAGCGCTGGTTCTCGCTGCTGCTCGGCGCCGGCCTGGTCGCCTTCGTGCTGAGCTTCCTGTGCTGGCAGGTCTCCGCCGCGCCCGAGGGCCGCAACTTCATGCCGCTGGTAAACGTCGTACGCGGCACGTTCATCCTGGCCCTGCCGCTGATCTTCGGCGCGCTCGCCGGTGTGCTCTGCGAGCGCTCCGGCGTGGTGAACGTGGCGATCGAGGGCCAGCTCCTGATGGGCGCGTTCTCCGGCGCGCTGTTCGGCAGCATGTCCGGCAGCGTCTGGGTGGGCCTGGTGGCCGCCGCCATCGGCGGCGCGTTCATCTCGTTCCTGTTGGCCGTGTTCTCCATCCGCTACCTGGTCGACCAGGTGGTCATGGGCATCGTGCTCAACCTGCTCGCGGTCGGCATCACCGGCTTCCTCTACGAGCGGCTGATGCAGACCGACGCGGCGAAGTACAACAGCGCGCCCCGGTTCGGCAACTGGGAGATCCCGCTGCTGTCCGACATCCCGCTGATCGGTCCGGCGCTGTTCCGGGGCAACATCTTCCTCTACCTCGGCCTGCTGCTGGTGCTGGTCATCCACCTGGCGCTGTTCCGTACCCGGTGGGGGCTGCGGACCCGGTCGGTCGGCGAGCACCCGACCGCCGCCGACACGCTGGGCGTGAAGGTGCTGCGGCTGCGCTACCGCAACGTGATCCTGGCCGGTCTGGTGGCCGGCGTCGGCGGCGCCTCGTACACGCTGGCGCTCTACTCGTTCACCAAGAACATGATCGGCGGTAAGGGCTTCATCGCCCTGGCCGCGCTGATCTTCGGCCGGTGGAGCCCGACCGGCGCGCTGCTCGCGGCGCTGTTCTTCGGCTTCGCCGACCAGCTCGCCACCTACCTGGGCGCGATCGGCAGCAGCATCCCGAGCCAGTTCCTGGCGATGCTGCCCTACCTGGCGACGATCCTGGCCGTGGCCGGGCTGGTCGGCAAGGTCCGGGCGCCGGCCGCCGACGGCAAGCCGTACATCAAGGGCTGACCGTCCGCCGCGACACAGTGCCCGGCGGGGCGACCCGCCGGGCATCGTCGTCTCCGGCGGTGCCGCGACCGATCGGCGTGAATTGGGCAGAATGGGAGTCGTGATGGAGATCGACTGGGAAGGGCTGCGCGCCGCCGCCACCGAGGTCATGCGGTACGCCTACGTGCCGTACTCGAAGTTCCCGGTGGGCGCCGCCGCGCTCGTCGACGACGGCCGTGTCGTGGTCGGCTGCAACGTGGAGAACGCCGGATACGGCGTAACGCTCTGCGCCGAGTGCGGCGTGGTCTCGCAACTGCACGCCACCGGCGGCGGCCGGATCGTGGCGCTGTCCTGCGTCGACGCCACCGGCGAGCCGCTGATGCCGTGCGGCCGGTGCCGGCAGCTGCTGTGGGAGCAGGGCGGACCGGACTGCCTGGTCGAGGCGAAGGGCGGGCCGCTGCGGATGTCCGAGCTGCTGCCGCACGCCTTCGACGTGGCCGACATCGAGGCGGTGACCGGCGAGCACCCGGTGCCGGTGGTGCCGGGCCGGCTGGCCGCCTGGCGGGGCCGGGGCACCGTGTTCGTGCACCCGGACCTCTCGGGCGGGCAACAGGTCTGGACGGCGTACTGGGAGCGGTCCTCCGGCGGCGCCGAGGACGCCGAGACTGGTGTGCTGGAGGAGGGCTCGACCTGGGACGACTCGGCGAGCGCGATCGAGTGGGGGCTGGCGCGTACGCCGCGCGTGGTGGTGGTGGATGCTTCGGGCACGGTCTTCTGGGCTGGTGAGGGTGAGCCTCCGTCGGAGATTCCGGTTCGCTGGGGTTGATCCGTGGTTGCGGTGGGGGCCGGGGCCGACCGTGCCCGGCTCCGGGCGGTCAGGCTTGATCCCTCCGCCGGGCACGGTCGGCCCCGGCCCGACCTGGTCATCGTTCGCGGGGGCGTGGCCGCGGCGATTGTTGATCTATTGATGGGAACTCAAAGGTGAGTGCTTTTACGGCGGTTGATGTCATCCGGGCCAAGCGGGACGGGGGTGTGCTGAGCGAGGGGCAGATCGACTGGGTGGTCGACGCGTACACGAAGGGTCTGGTCGCCGACGAGCAGATGTCCGCGCTGGCCATGGCGATCCTGCTGCGCGGCATGACCGCGCCGGAGATCGCCCGGTGGACCGCCGCCATGATCGCCAGCGGCGAGCGGCTCGACCTGTCGCCGGTGGCCCGGCCGACGGTCGACAAGCACTCCACGGGCGGCGTCGGTGACAAGATCACCCTGCCGCTGACCCCGCTGGTGGCCGCGTGCGGCGCGGCCGTCCCGCAGCTGTCCGGCCGGGGCCTCGGCCACACCGGCGGCACGCTGGACAAGCTGGAGTCGATCCCGGGCTGGCGGGCGGCGCTCACAAACGACGAGTTCATCGCCCAGCTCCGCGACGTGGGCGCGGTGATCTGCGCGGCCGGCGACGGGCTCGCCCCGGCCGACCGCAAGCTGTACGCGCTGCGCGACGTCACCGGCACCGTCGAGGCGATCCCGCTGATCGCCAGCTCGATCATGAGCAAGAAGATCGCCGAGGGCACCGGCGCGCTGGTGCTCGACGTGAAGGTCGGCTCCGGCGCGTTCATGAAGAACGCCGACGACGCCCGCGAGCTGGCCCGCACCATGGTCGAGCTGGGCGGCGCGCACGGCGTACGGACTGTCGCCCTGCTCACCGACATGTCCACGCCGCTCGGCCTGGCCGTCGGCAACGCGGTCGAGGTGACCGAGTCGGTGGAGGTGCTGGCCGGTGGCGGCCCGGCCGACGTGGTGGAGCTGACGCTGGCGCTGGCCCGGGAGATGCTCCACGCGGCCGGGCTGCCGGACGCCGACCCGGAGGCGGCGCTGCGGGACGGTCGGGCGATGGACGCCTGGCGCACGATGATCCGGGCGCAGGGCGGCGACCCGGACGCGCCGATGCCCACGGCGAACGAGGTCGAGGTGGTCACCGCGGCCGAGGACGGCTGGGTCGCGGAGCTGGACGCGTACGCGATCGGCGTGGCCGCCTGGCGGCTCGGCGCCGGCCGCGCCCGCAAGGAGGACCCGGTGAGCATTCCGTCCGGCGTGGTGCTGCACAAGCGCCGTGGCGACCGGGTGCGCGTCGGCGATCCGCTGTTCGAGCTGCGCGCCGAGCACGCCGAGCGGATCCCGGCCGCGCTGGCCGAGGCGCGCGAGGCGGTGCGGATCGCGCCGGACGCGCCGGACGCGACGCCGCTCGTCATCGAGCGGATCGGCTGAGTCCGGCCATGGTGCCGACCCGGTCGGAGTCGCTATCCTCCCAGGCCAGGGGGGACCGACCGGCGAGGACCCGAACAGACAGGGACTGACCGTGCGCGTACCCGCTCCCGACCCCCGGGCCGTCCGGGAGGCGAGCCTGGACGAATTGTCCCGGCTGGGCCTTCCGCTGCCCCCACCGCAGTTCCCGCTGGTCTGGGAGCCGGGCGACGAGATCGAGCTGCGTCCGACGCCGGAGATCGAGGCCCGGATCGCGGTGCTGCACGTGATCCTGGCCCGCTGCTTCGGCATGCCCGCGCAGGCGGCGATGAGCTGGCTGCTGGAGTCGCACCTGGTCGACTCCGTGACGCCGCCGGAGTGGCAGTTCGTGATGGGCGGCCGCGGCGACCACAGGTCGTTCGTGCTGCACCACGACGCGCTGTTCTCGCTGGCCTGGGTGCTCGGGCTGGCCAAGGAGCTGGACCCGACGGTGCCGGTGGACGAGCGGCTGGTCGAGCGGATGCCGAACCTGGTCGCCGGGGAGACGTTCGGCCAGTGGCGGGCCCGGATCCTGGCCGCGCCGCAACACCCCGGGGACGCTGCCGCGCTGCTCGACCTGCACTACTGCCTGGACTGGGCGTACCTGGAGACCGAGAAGGCCGGGGGCGCGCTGCCGGGGCTGGTGGACGCCAACGCGATCGGCCAGCGGCGGTGGGCGCTGGAGTGGGCGGTGGTGCTGCGCGGGCCGTACCACGACGAGCCGCCGGGCTGGGAAGAGGTCGACCTGTCCACCTGAGCCGGGTCAGCGCGGGCGGTGCACGCCGAGCCGGACCGAGAGCGTGACCTCGACGGGCTCGGGCAGCGCGGCGATGCGCGCGGCGAGCCGTTCGGGCTCGGCGTGCCAGGCGCTCGGTCCCATTCCGACGAGCGTGGTGACCTCGGCGCGGGTGAGCGTCAGCCGGGCCCGGAGCCCGGTCGCGGACTCCTCGCTGAAGTGGGCGCCCAGGCTGCCCGCGACCCGGTCGGCCTTGGCCGGGTCCACCCGCAGCAGGTCCAGCGCCTCGACCAGTTCGGCCAGGTGGTCGGCGGCCGGGGTGACGACGAGCAACGCGCCGCCGGGGTCGAGCACGCGGTGGAACTCCGGGCCGTTTCGCGGCGCGAACACGTTCAGCAGTACGGCTACCGACCGGTCGGCGAGCGGCAGGCGCTGCCAGGTGTCGGCGAGCGCGGCGGCGGCCCGCGGGTGGGCGCGGGCCGCGCGGCGCAGCGCCGGCTTGGACACGTCCAGGGCCAGGCCGGCGGCGTCCGGCAGCGCCGCCAGCACCGCCGCGAGGTAGTGCCCGGTCCCGGCGCCAGGTTCCACCACCATGGGGTACGGGTCGACGCCCGCGACCCGGACCGCGGTGTCGGCGAGCGCGGCGGCGACGGTGTCGTAGTGGCCGGCGGCGAGGAAGTCGGCGCGGGCGGCGACCATGTCGGCGCTGTCCCCGGTGTGCGGGGAGCGGCCGGCGAGCAGGTTGACGTACCCCTGCCGGGCGGTGTCGAAGCTGTGCCCGCGCGGGCAGCGCAGCGCGCGGGTGGTGCCGGCGGTGGTCTCGGTGAGCGGCTCGGCGCAGACCGGGCAGCGCAGCCGGGCGAGGATGTGACAGTCCACGTCTCAGCCCTCCGCTTCCGGGCGGCCGGTGGGGCGGCCGGTGAGATGGTCGATCACCCGTTCGCTGAGCGTGCCGAGCGCGGACACCTCGGCCGGGGTGAGCCGGTCGATCAGGTGCCGGCGGACGGCCGCGACGTGTCCGGGCGCGGCGGCCTCGACGGCCTGGCGTCCGGCCGGGGTGAGCACGACGACCGAGCCGCGGCCGTCGGTGGCGCATTCCTCGCGGGTGACCAGGCCTCGTTGTTGCATCCGGGAGATGTGGTGGGACAGGCGGCTGCGGGACCAGAGCATCCGGTCGGCCAGTTCGCTGAGCCGCAGCCGTTGCCCGGGGGTCTCGGAGAGGTCGCTCAGGACGTCGTAGTCCGGCTCGGAGAGGCCGGCGTCCTGCATCAGCTCCCGGGCCAGTTCCAGGTCGAGCAGGCGGCGCATGCGGCGGTAGCCGCGCCAGGCGCGGTCCTCCTGCTCGTCCAGCCAGCGCGGTTCGTCCATGTGCCGATCCTACAGATGTTGTTGACATGTCACCAAGTTGCGGTCTAGCTTGATGACATGTCAACCAAACTGCCGTCCCGGCTGGTGCGGCTGTCCGCCGGCCTGGCCCTGTTCGGCGGCAGTGTCGCGCTGATGGTCCGCGCCGACCTCGGGCTCGCGTCCTGGGACGTGCTGCACCAGGGCCTCGCCGACCGCACCGGCCTGCCGATGGGCCTGCTCGTCAACGGCGTGGCGCTGCTGGTGCTGCTGCTGTGGATCCCGCTGCGGCAGCGCCCGGGCGTCGGCACCGTCGCGAACGTCGCGCTCGTCGGCCTGGCCCTCGACGCGACGCTGGCCCTGCTGCCACCGGTCGGCCCGCTCCCCGGCCGGATCGGCCTGCTGGTCGCGGGCGTCCTGCTCAACGGCCTCGCCACCGCGCTCTACCTCGGCGCCCGCCTCGGCCCCGGTCCGCGGGACGGGCTGATGACCGGCCTGGCCGCCCGCGGCCTGCCACTCGGCCCGGCACGCACCGGGATCGAGGTGACGGTGCTGGCGGTCGGCTGGCTGCTCGGCGGCGCCGTCGGCCCCGGCACCCTGCTCTACGCGATCGGCATCGGGCCGATCGTCGCCTGGCTCGTTCCCCGACTCACCGCGCCGGCCCCGGCCGCCGTCCCGACAGGAGTGACCTCACCATGCCCCGCCTGAACGTCGTCGTCGCCAGCACCCGTCCCGGCCGGGTCGGCCGTCGCATCGGTGACTGGTTCACCGCCGCCGCCGTCCGCCACGCCGGCTTCGACGAGGTACGCCTCCTCGACCTGGCCGAGATCGGGCTGCCCTTCCACGACGAGCCGCACCACCCGTCCGAACGGAACTACCTGCACGAGCACACCCGGGCCTGGAGCGCCGAGATCGACGTCGCGGAC
Organism: Micromonospora sp. LA-10; assembly: GCF_051853095.1. NCBI lineage: Bacteria > Bacillati > Actinomycetota > Actinomycetes > Micromonosporales > Micromonosporaceae > Micromonospora > Micromonospora sp. LA-10. The sequence goes on along the minus strand of NZ_CP195710.1, from coordinate 2,891,145 downwards.
GCCTTCGTCCTGGTCATGCCGGAGTACAACTACGGCTTCAGCGCGCCGCTGAAGAACGCGATCGACTACCTCTACCACGAGTGGCAGCACAAGCCGGTGGGCTTCGTCAGCTACGGCATGACCTCCGGGGGCCTGCGCGCGGTGCAGATGATCAAGCAGGTGGTGACCACGCTGAACATGACGCCGGTCAACGACCAGGTGGTCGTCTTCCTGCGGCAGGCGCTGGACGAGTCGGGCGAACTGCGACCCGACCCCGCCCGTGAGGAGGCCGCCGCGGTCATGCTCGACCAGCTCGTCCGGCTGGCCGCCGCGCTCGCGCCGCTGCGGGTGAACGCGTGAGCGCCGGGAGTGGGCCGGGTTCGCGGCTCTGGGAGCTGTTCGGCGAGCGCGGGCGCGGGGTGCTCGTCACGCTGCGCCGGGACGGCCGCCCCCAGTTGTCCAACCTCGACTACCTGGCCGAGCCCGGCCTGATCCGCTGCTCCACCACCGGCGACCGCGCGAAGGTGCGCAACCTGCGCCGCGACCCCCGGGCCAGCTTCCACGTGACCACCGCCGACGGCGGGGCGTACGCGGTGGCCGAGGGCGTCGTGACGCTCACCCCGCCGGCGGCCGCCACCGACGACGCGACTGTCGAGGAGCTGGTCGAGGTCTACCGGCGCATCCGCGGCGAGCACCCGGACTGGGCCGACTACCGGGCCGCCATGGTGGCCGACGGGCGGGTGGTCCTCCGGCTCGCGGTGGAGCGGGTGTACGGCTGGCGGCCCTGAACCGGCCCGGTCCACCGTCGCGCCCGTACCGGGGGTGACTAGGGTCGGAGCATGGTCGCAATCTCGTACGAGGACATCGTCAAGGTCCCGAAGGCGCTGCTGCACGATCACCTCGACGGCGGCCTGCGGCCCGCGACGATCGTCGAACTGGCCGCCGAGGTCGGCCACGAACTGCCCACCACCGACCCGGCGGCGCTCGGTGTCTGGTTCACCGAGGCGGCGAACTCCGGCTCGCTGGAGCGTTACCTGGAGACGTTCGCGCACACGGTGGCGGTCATGCAGACCGCGAGCGCGTTGCGCCGGGTCGCCCGCGAGTGCGCGCTGGACCTGGCCGCCGACGGCGTGGTCTACGCCGAGGTGCGCTTCGCCCCGGAGCAGCACCTGGAGCAGAACCTGACGCTGGACGCGGTGGTCGACGCGGTGGTCACCGGGTTCCGGGAGGGCAGCGCGCTGGCCGCCGAGGCCGGCACCCCGATCCGGATCGGCACGCTGCTCACCGCGATGCGGCACGCCGCCCGGTCGCAGGAGATCGCCGAGCTGGCGGTGCGGCACCGCGACACCGGGGTGGTCGGGTTCGACATCGCCGGCGCCGAGGCGGGCTTCCCGCCCACCCGGCACCTGGACGCGTTCGAGTACCTCCAGCGGGAGAACTTCCACTTCACCATCCACGCCGGGGAGGCGTTCGGCCTGCCGTCGATCTGGCAGGCGATCCAGTGGTGCGGTGCCGACCGGCTCGGACACGGCGTACGCATCGTCGACGACATCACCCCCGGCAACCCGCCGGTGCTGGGCCGGCTGGCCGCGTACGTGCGGGACAAGCGCATCCCGCTGGAGCTGTGCCCGTCGTCGAACGTACAGACCGGCGCGGCGGCCTCGATCGCCGACCACCCCATCGGCCTGCTGCGCGACCTGCGGTTCCGGGTGACTGTGAACACCGACAACCGGCTGATGAGCGGCACCTCGATGTCCCGGGAGATGGCGCTGCTGGTGGAGGCCTTCGGCTACGGCTGGAAGGAACTCCAGTGGTTCACCATCAACGCGATGAAGAGCGCATTCATCCCGTTCGACGAGCGCCTGCGGATCATCGACGAGGTGATCAAGCCGGCGTACGCCGAGTTGATCGGCTGATCACGACTGGCGGGGGTGGCCGGAGAGCAACGCGGCCACCCCGCGCAGCACCTGACCGGCCCGGGCCGCCTCGGCGCCCAGCCCGGTCTGCCGGCGCAGCACGGCCGGTTCGGCGCGCAGCAGCGCGACCCCGCGTCGCAGCAGCACCCGGGGCGCCTTGCGCTGCTCGGCGAGATCCCGGGCGAGACGGCGCAGGAACGTCGCGCCGCGCGGGCGGCGTAGCGCGTACGCCCCGGCGAGCAGGCCCCGCCGCCGGCACTCGGCCACGATCTCGGCGGCAAAGATCCCCTCGGCGACAAAGATTGGCGATCCGTCGATGTCGAATGGCCGGGTGGCCACCCGGCGGTCCGCGCCGATCGCATAAACCGGCACTTCGGCCTTGCCCTGCCGGGCCAGTCGGGTGATTGTTTGCACCGCCGTGTCCGCATCCCAGGACAGTGGAGACTCCCAATCCACCTGTCCGTTCCGACGCGGGCACGTAGGGTCATCGCCGTCCTTGTAGAAGTCGTCCAGGCAGAGCACCGGAAGTCCGGTTCGCTGCGCTATGTATGACTTTCCTGACCCGGAGGGGCCAGCGAGCAGGACAACGCGGTGCGGATGTTCCATTACCTTCAGTGACTCCGGCCAGACGGATTGCTATCAAATTGCATCAACATCTCATCACACCTCCGGTGAGGGACAACCTGGTCTTTCTCTTTGCGAGGCGGCGTGATGGAATCTCGGAGGTCCGACCCGCCGGGTCGGTCGCTCGGCGTTGCCCTCAGGTGGCGTCGGGCGCAGTAATGCGAGGGCGGTGACGTGAGCAAACGGCCAACGACGGCGGGCTCCTTCCTGTCGCGGCTGCGCCGGCCGATGAATCGGCTGCGCGACATGCCGATCTGGTCCAAGCTCGGTCTGATCATGATCGTGCCGACCATCGCCACGGTCGTGGTGGGCACTAGTGGTCTTGTCGACCACCTGGAGACGCTCAACAATGCCAACCGGGCGGGGGATCTGGCCAACCTGATCGGCTACTCGGGTGACCTGGTCGACACCGTGCAGGACGAGCGGGTCGGCGCCGTGCTCTTCCTCGGCGCGAAGGAGTTCCAGACCCGGGCGCAGTACCAGGAGGGCTACAACCGGGCGAACCAGCGGGTGGACCAGGCGAAGTCGCCCTACCTGCGGCAGCGTGGCGAGATCGACGACCTGCCCCGCAACTTCGTCGGGCTGCTCGACACGATCGACACCCAGCTGAAGGACCTCCCGGCGACCCGGAGCCAGGTGCTGAACGGCAAGCTCAAGATCAATGACGCCGACCAGGCGTACCGGCAGCTGATCGAGGACCTGCTGTCGATCCGCGACTCGGCCACCCAGCTCGCCGGTGACAACGACCTGAGCGACCGGATGCGCGCGGCCGGCGCGGTGGCCCGGCAGAAGGAATACCTGACCCAGCGCCGCGTGGTCGTCCACCAGGCGATCACCCAGAACCAGTACACCGCCGCGCTGCGCGAGCAGTTCATCGCCAGCGGCACCGGCCAGGCGCAGTCGCTCGCGACGTTCCAGGCGATCGCCACCGAGCCGGACAAGCTGTTCTACGAGCAGACCGTCTCCGGGCCCGACCTGCGCAAGGCGGACCGCTTCACCAGCTTCATCTCGAGCAACAACAACGGCTCGATGGCGAACGCCCCGTTCGGCCCGGACCAGTGGGACCAGACCATGGTCGCCAACGCCAAGCTGATGCGCAGCGTGGAGTCCCGCCTCGACGGCAACGTTGTCCGGCAGGCCGACGCGCTGCGCTCGGACACCCAGCGCCAGGTGTTCCTGGAGACCGGCCTGCTGCTCACCATGCTGCTGCTGGCCATCCTCTTCGCGTACCTGGTCGCCCGCTCGATGGCCCGCTCGCTGCGCGACCTGCGCCAGGGTGCCCTGGCGGTCGCCCAGTACGGGCTGCCACAGGCGGTCGCCCGGCTACGCGACCCGCAGGTGACCGGCCAGCTCACCCCGGTGCAGCTGGCCAACCAGATCGCCGAGCCGCTGCCGGTGCGCAGCAGGGACGAGTTCGGCCAGGTGACCGAGGCGTTCAACGCCGTCCACCTGGAGGCCGTCCGGACCGCCGCCGAGCAGGCCGCCCTGCGGGCGTCCGTCGCGACCATGTTCGTCAACCTGGCCCGCCGCTCGCAGATCCTGGTCGACCGGCTGATCGGCCACCTCGACCGGCTGGAGCGCGGCGAAGAGGACCCGGACCGGCTCGCCGAGCTGTTCCAGCTCGACCACCTCGCCACCCGGATGCGCCGCAACGACGAGAACCTGCTGGTGCTCGCCGGCGCGGACTCCACGCGCGTGCAGCGCGAGCCCGCCGCCCTGATCGACGTGCTCCGTGCCGCCCAGTCCGAGGTCGAGCACTACACCCGGATCGAGTTCGGGGTGATCGACCGGGACATCGAGGTCGCCGCCCACGCGGTGAACGACCTCGTGCACCTGGTCGCCGAGCTGTTCGACAACGCGACCGCGTTCTCCCCGCCGGACTCCCAGGTCATGGTGGAGGCCCGCCGGGTCGGTGACCGCGCCTCCCTCTACGTGGAGGACCGGGGCATCGGCATCAGCCCGGAGCAGCTCCGCGACCTCAACGAGCGGCTGGCCACGCCGCCGCAGGTGGACGTCGCGGTCTCCCGGATGATGGGCCTGGTCGTGGTGGCGCGGCTGGCCGCCCGCCACGGCGTCCGGGTCGAGCTGCGGCCGGGCACCGACCGCGGCACCGTCGCCGACGTCACGCTGCCCACCACGGTCCTGGTGCCGCGTGCCCTGGCCGGCCGCGGACAGCCGACCCCGGCCCTGCCGGCCGCCGGTCCGCAGCAGAGCGGCCCGACCCCGGCCTTCGGCGCCCTGGCCGCCTTCGGCGGCAACCCGCAGAGCCTGCCGCCGGCCCCGCACCCGGGCGCCTCCGGCAACCAGGTCACGCTCGGCGGACGCGCCTTCGACCCGGCGCCGCGCAACGGCGCGGGCACCCCGGCGAACGCCGGTGGCGGTCGCGCCATGCCGGCCTGGTCCGACCTGACCGGGGCCAACCCGGGCGGCGGGGACGGCGGGTTCGGCCCCCGGCCCTCGTCCGGATCCGGGTTCGAGCCGCTGCCCCAGCGGCGCAACCCGGCCGAGGGCGACCCGGGCACCAGCGGTCAGCAGCCGGCGATCCCGCGCCAGCTGCCGAGCAGCCCCGAGGCGCGGCCCTACAGCCCGCCGCCGGTCTCCGCGCCGCCGGTCCCGCCGGTGTCGGCCCCGCCGCTGCCGCCGGTCTCCGGCGCCCCGGCCGCCGGCCACCCGCTGCCGTACCGTCCGGTCTCGGCCGCCCCGGTCTCCGGTGACCCGTACTCCGGTCGCCCGGTCTCCGCCGCGCCGGTCTCCGGCCAGCCCACGTCGGCAGTGCCGGTCTCCGGTCAGCCGACCGGTTACCAGGTCTCCGCGCCGCCGGCGAACCAGCTGCCGGCGCGTCCGGTGACGCAGACGCCCATGCCGGGCGTGGGCGCGCCGCCGGTCTGGCCGCCGGTCGCACCGCACCCGGCCCCGGCCCCCGTGGCGCCGGAACGGCCCACCAGCGGCATGGACATGACCACCGAGCTGCCCCGGGTGCCGCGCACGGAGATGCCGGCCACCTCGCAGCCCGCGACCGGCCAGCCGGCCGCCGCCAACCCGGCGACGAACCAGCCGCCTGCCACCCCGGCGAGGCCGGCCGCCACCCCGGCGGCGCGACCGGGCCCGGCGCAGCAGCAGGGCAACCGCCAGCGGTACGCGGACGAGACGATGGAGCTGCCGATCTTCCGGGAGCTGGAGTCGGCGTGGTTCCGTACCCGCCGACCCGGGCCCGAGGAGACGGCGGCCCCGGCCGCGACGACGAACGGCGGCGCCGCCACCCAGCAGTTCGCCAAGGTGGACACCGCCGGCCGGCCGGTGCCGCAGCCGACACCCGCAACGACAGGTAACGCACCGATGGCACCCACTCCGACGGCCGGCGGAGCACCGCGTGACAACGGCGCGGCGAACGGGAACACCCGTCCCGCGTACTCCGGAGGGCTGCCCACCCGGCAGCCGACCGCGTCGCCGCAGTCGTCGCCCTGGCAGACCGCGGCCGACGACGGCTGGCGCGCCGCCTCGGCGGCCACCGAGGTGCCGGTCGCGGAAACCACCCAGAAGGGCCTGCCGAAGCGGAAGCCGATGGCCCAGCTCGTGCCCGGCAGCATCGACAAGCCTTCTGCCTCGGTGCAGCGGCGGACACCGGAGGGCGTCCGGGGTCTGCTCTCGGCCTACCATCGGGGCGTGCAGCGCGGGCGTAACACCGACAGCAACACGACCGGCCCGGAGGGCACTCCGGGCGGGCAGCAGTCCTCGCAGTCTGGCTCAGGCCCGGTGGCCGGGAGCGGGCAGAAGGAGCAACAAGGATGACTACTACGCAGGATCTCGGATGGCTGCTCGCCAACTTCGCCGACCGGGTGCCCGGTGTGGCGCACGCGGTCGCGGTCTCGGCCGACGGCCTGCTTCTCGCCTCGTCCCGTGACCTTCCGCGGGACCGCGCCGACCAGCTCGCCGCGATCGCGTCCGGTCTGGTCAGCCTCACCCAGGGCGCGGCCCGCTGCTTCGAGGGCGGAGCGGTGTTGCAGACAGTCGTCGAGATGGACAACGGTTTCCTGTTCCTGATGTCCATCTCCGACGGTTCGTCGTTCGCGGTGCTGGCGGCGCGGAGCTGCGACGTGGGTCAGGTCGGGTACGAGATGGCCCTGCTCGTGGACCGGGTGGGCGATGCCCTGACGCCGCAGCCGCGCACGGCTGTGGGAATGATGGGCTGAATGACGCGCTGGCCGGTGGGTCAGGTGCGGGAACAACAACGACAGCGACGGATGCCACCGGGGCGAGCCGGTGCCGGGTACGAGGGAGGTGAGCGGCGACATGGTGGATCGTGACGAGCCGACCGGCGCATTGGTCCGGCCGTACGCCGTCACCCGTGGTCGTACCCGTCCCCGGCTCGACATCGCCTTGGAGGCGCTCGTCGAGACGACGGTGCGCGGCCGAGCGGTTGCCACTGGCAATGGTGGTGGCCACGGTCGTGAACACCAGTACATCGCCGCGTTGTGTGACGGACGTGTGCAGTCGCTCGCCGAAATCGCGGCGCGGATGCAGCTTCCGCTCGGCGTGGCCCGGGTGCTCATCGCCGACATGGCGACGGACGGCCTGGTCGCGGTCCACGAGCCGACCATCCTGGACGACTCCGACGACGCGGTGGGTACTGAACTGCTGGAGAGGGTGCTGAGTGGACTTCGCAGGCTCTGACATGTCGCACCGGCCGCCGGCCCCGAGCGGCCGAGTGACGTCGGCGAAGATCGTTATCGCCGGTGGGTTCGGCGTCGGCAAGACGACGCTGGTCGGCTCGGTCTCCGAGATCACGCCGCTGACCACCGAGGCGATCATGACCTCCGCCGGTGTCGGCGTCGACGACACCCGGCAGGTGCCGGGCAAGACGACGACCACGGTGGCGATGGACTTCGGTCGTATCTCGATCGACCGTGACCTGATCCTGTACCTCTTCGGTACGCCGGGTCAGACGCGGTTCTGGTTCATGTGGGACGAGTTGGTCCGGGGTGCGATCGGCGCGGTGGTGCTGGTCGACACCCGGCGGCTCGCCGACTGCTTCGCCGCCATCGACTTCTTCGAGCACCGGCGGCTGCCGTACCTGGTGGCCATCAACTGCTTCGACGGCATGCAGTACCACGATCCGCAGGACGTCCGGGACGCGCTGGCGATCTCCCGCGACGTGCCGGTGGTGCCGTGCGACGCCCGTAACCGGGAGTCCACGAAGCACGTGCTGATCTCGCTCGTCGAGTACGTGCTCACCATGCGGCGCTCGCGGGCCGTCGCGCCCGCCTGACCGACGCGCGGAAGCGCCCGGCGGCCTTCGGGCCACCGGGCGCTTCCTGCCGTCCGGGGTCGGACACGGTACGCGGTCGCCCGGTGACCCTCCAGTAGGGACGGTCGCCGGGCGGCGGTCCGGTCAGGCGTACCGGGTCCAGCTGCCCCGGTAGACCTGGTAGACGGCGAGCGAGTCGCGCTCCATGCCGCCGTGCCGACCGGCGCTGAACGCGTACCCGCCCGCGATGCCCTCGACGGTCTGCGCCTGGAGCAGGGCCCGCAGCCGGCCCCGGTCCAGGCTCGTCGCCATCCGCGCCGACATGGCGAGGAGCTGGAGCGCGTCCGAGGCGTACGGGGCGAAGTCAGGGCTGTCGCCGTGCCGCTGCGTGTAGCGGTTGGCGAAGTCCCGGCGGGCCAGCTGAGCCGTGGTGGTGGCGATCGCCCCGGAGATGTCCAGACAGGCCGGGTGCACCGCGTACGCGCCCTCCACCGCGGCGGCGTTGGCCCCCTGCACTGTGTCGTCGGCGACCGCGCCGGCGTCGAAGAAGATCGGACCGCGGTGCCCGGCGGCGCGGAGCTCCCGGGCGGCGGCGCCGGAGTCCGGCGCGGTGGCCCAGATGACCACTCCGTCCCCCGTACCGCCCGCGACCCGGTCGGCGGCGGCGCGGAAGCGCCGGCCGGTCCCCGGCAGGCGGACCGTGCGGGCCAGGTCGGTGCTGCTGTCGGCGAGCGCGTCCCGCATCGCCCGCACACCCGAGTCGCCGTGCAGCCCGTCCGCGGCCAGCAGGGACACCTGCCGGAGCCGCTTCGACTCGAACAGCTCCACCAGGCGGCCCGCCATGTCGATCGCGTCCGGGGTGAGCTTGTAGGTGAACGTGCGCTCGTCCAGCGGCGCCACGATGCGGTCCCCGTAGCCGAGCGACAGGAAGGGCGTCTTGACCCGCTGGGCGGCCGCCGCCAGGGCGGCGGAGGTCTCGCCGAGCACGCCGCCGATTAGCGCCTGCGCCCCGGCCCGGGTCAGGTCTGCGGCGTGACGGGCGGCGACCTGAGGGTTGCTGCCGTTGTCGAGGATCTGGAGCCGGACCGACCGGACCAGGTTGCCGACCGGAATGCCGGTGCGGTTGAGCGAGTCGGCGGTGAGTTGCAGGGCCTGCCGCTGGGCGACGCCGAGCAGCGCCCCCGCACCGGTCAGCTCCAGGCTCGCGCCGACGATCAGGTCCTGGTCGCTCGGCGCGCTGCTGGACGGGCCGTCGTCCGGCCGCTGGCCCTGCGGCGCGCAACCCGCGAGCAGCAGGCTCCCGGCCGCGGCGGCGAGGACCCCCCGACGCGTGAGCACAGTGGAGTCGAACGCCGGTGTCGCCATTGGAATCGCCTTCCCACCCCGGCGATCAGGCGCCGCCGCTGGTCCGCCGGGTATGTTCCCGGCCGGTCGGACCTAGCGTCAAATCGCCCTGGTGTGGGATGAAACACCCCCCGGCGAGCCCGGTCAGGAGCGGTATCCGGCCGAGCGGTACTCGTACTCCCGGTCGTCCTCGCGGTCCCCGCTGTCGCGGGTGAAGTCCCAACCGCCGGCCGCCTCACGGCCCGGACGGCCGCCCACGGCGAAACCGCCGATCTCCTGGCCACGCCGCCAGCCCCGGAAGTATCCGGTGGTGTTCTCGGCGAGGCTCGCCGCGTTCCGGACGATCCGCAGAGGACGCTCCTCGCGCAGCGGGGAGCCCGGCACCAGGTTGGCCTGCGGAACCCGCTTCGGCAGCCCGGCCTTGGTCTCCGCGCCGACGGACGGGCGGGCGGCCTGCTCGGCCGCCTGCCAGCCGGTGTCAGCGGTGCTGGACCACTCCAGGTCGGCCTCGTCGCCGTGCCCGACGAACCAGGCGGACTTGGCCTGCGCGAAGATCAGCAGGTCGCCGTCGCCGTCGTCGGAGACCGGCGGCGGCCGGTGCTCCTTCGGCGCGGGACGCCGCTCGAGCGGGGCCGGAAGCGAGGCGCGGCTCGGGTCGCCGTGGTCGACGAGACGCAGCGGCGGCGTGTCCAGCCCCGGATCGGCGGGCCGGCTCATCTCGCCGCGCAGCGCCCGGTCGGCCAGCGGCGGCGGCTCCACCAGCCGCAGCATCGGCGGCTCCTGCGGAAGGTCGTCGGCGAGCCACGGCGGGGTGACCCGGCCCGGGTCGCTCGGCGCGTCCACGCCCCGGCCGTACGGGTAGGTGGTGCCCTCCCGCTCCCGTGCGGTGTCGTCCTCGTTGTTCACCAGCGGCCAGTTCGCCCGGGAGCCCGGCGGTGCGGCCTCCGGCGCCGGCGGGCGCGGAGCCGGCACCGGGATGCTCAGGTCGGTGGCGCTGAACCCGCCGGTCGGCGGCTCCTGGTGCTGATTGGTTTTGGGACGGGGCGGGATGACGGTGCGCTGCCGCTCCGCCCGCGCCTTGTTGATCGCCGCGGTGGTCAGCGTCGGGCGGAACGGCTCGCCGGCCTCGGCCGGTGGCACGGCGCCGCGCGGCGACGGAGCGATCGGGGTGATGCCGGGCGGCGGCGGAGGCGGCGCCGAGACCGGCCGGTTGGTGGGTCCGTCCACCCGCGACGGCAGCGGCGCGCCGGTCGGCTCGGGCCGGGACTGCGGTGCGGAGGCCGGGCGGCCCAGCGAGGCCGCCGGGGCCACTGGCGTCACCGGGGCCGGAGCGACCGGCGGAGGCGTGACCGGGGCGGGCGCGACGGGCGGCGGGGCGAGCGGCCGGGGCGTCGTCGTGGCGGCCGGGCCGGAGACCGGCTCGGGCCGGCCGCGGCGCCCGCCGGGAATCGGCTCCGGGCGGCCACGCCGCCCGGCCGGCTCGGGTGCGCCGGCCGGCTCGGGACGACCACGGTGGGATGCCGGCTCGGCGACCGGCTCGGGCTGGACCGGCCGCACCGCGCGCAGGTCGGTGGCCGGGGCCAGCTCGTCGACCTGCTCGCCGCGTCGGGCGGCGGCCCGGCGGCCGGTGGCGGGCGCGGGAGCGGTGCGTTCGGCGAGCGCGCCAACCAGCGCGTCGCATCCGGCGTCACAGGTCCGGACGGAGGCGACCGCCTGCCGTACCGTCTCGGCGACGGCGGCGGTGAGCGTCCGGTTGACGGTGGCCCGCCGGGGTGTCTCGGAGATGGCGACCCGCAGCGCGGTCACCGCGTCGGAGACGGCCTCGGCGTCCGCCACACCCTCGGCGGCGAGCTGGGCGACCACCGCGTCGGCGGTCAGCCCGCCGTCACGGCCACGGGCCGCGGAACCGGTGAGCATCCCCGGCTCGGGCAGCGCGTCGAGAACCGCGAGGGCGACCCGGTCCGCCGGGTCCGGGTACGCGCGCAGCGCGGACGGGTAGAGCTCGCGGAGCACCTCGCGCAGCGTCACCGCGGCCGAGTGCCGGCCGCTCGCGAGCGCCGCGTGCGCGGCCAGGACCTGCGTGTATCCGGCGAGTTCACGCGGCGCCGGGAGGGTCACCGCGGAGAGCGCACCGGCCTGCAGCGCGCGGGCCAGCCCGACCGCGCGGCGCTCGGCGGGCGGGGACTGCATCTCCTCCAGGGAGTCGTCGTCGGCGAAGCGCTCGGCGAAGTCGTCGACCGAGTCGTCGTCGGCGATCGCCAACGGACGGCCGGCGGCGCTCAGCAGCGAGGTGACGATGTGGTCGTCGCTGTCCGCGGCGATGGCCGCGCCGCTCGGACCGCCGGACCGCTCCACCAGCAGCGCGACCAGCTGGGCGTACCCGGCGGCCTCGTCCCCGATCTCACAGACGTGCAGCAGACGGCCTGCGTCGTCGACCACAGCGGACGTCAGCGTCGTTCCGGCCGAAGCCGTTCGGTCGGCCGGATCTGCCGAGGCCAGACCGCAGTACACGCGCACGAGCGCCACGGCGTCGTCCTCCTCCCGGGACACAGGTCTTGTTCTGCCAGAGACTGATGCTCCCCGCTCCGGGTCAGTCGCGCCAGTCCACAACCGCAGAGATCTTGCCGACAATGGTGCGCCAACCCAAACTTGCGGTTTGTGCCCCGATTTTCTTCAACCGGCGACGGCCGAGGAATCCCCCGATTCCGCCATTGACGGAAGCCCGCAGAGCCTCGTCCAGGTCGTCCAGGCTGGAGCCGGCGGAGAGCATGTCCAGCACGGCTGGTAGCCGCAGGGCGTACGCCAGGTCACGGGCGATCTCACCAGCTTCGATGAGTAGCTCGTGGTCCCACGCGTCGTGGCCGCCTCGCAGGTTCTCCACCACCAGGTCGAGTTCGTAGGTGTCCTCGTCCAGCGGGGCGATGTCGGCCGGTTCCAGCCGTTCGGACAATTCATTCCAGCTGTCCAGTTGGGACAGATCGGTGGGCGCGCCGGAACGGATGAAAGAGACCAATGACTCCGGGGTCTTGAACAGTAGGAGCCGGCCCTTGTGGGTGAGGAAGACCGGCACCTCCTCGTCGCCCGCGGCGTCCTCGTCCTCGTCGTCTTCCTCGGCCTCTTCGTCCTCGTCGTCGTCCTCGGACCCGGCCTTGTCCTCGGTCGCGTCGTCGTCGGCCTTGCCCTTGCGGCGCCCCTTGGCGGCCTTGTCGGCCTTCTCGTCGTCCTCGTCGTCCTCCTCGGCGGAGAGGGCGGCGAACTCCTCGTCGAGGATCACCACCTCCTCGTCGTCCTCGGTCTCGACGACCTGGCGACGGGCCAGGAAGGGGTCGTCCTGGTCGCGCTCGACGACGTCGGTCGGGGTCAGCTCGCGCGCCGGCCGGTACGCCCGCAGCGTGAAACCGGTGCCGGCGGGCAGCGCGATCTCCACCGGGTCGATCCGCACCTCGTCCCAGAGGGCGCGGTTGACCGGCGTGCGGTCCGCCTCGACCTCGTCGGCTGCGGCGGGCGCGTCGGTGTCGTCGAGCTCGGGCTCGTCGGCGTCGGGCCGTTGGGGCGACTGGCGGGCCACGCTGACCTCCGTGTGCGTTCGGTTGCCCACCCGGCGGCGTCGCGCCGCCGAGTGACTCTGCGCACATACCCTAGTGGGCGATCCGTTCCGGCCGGGAGCCGCACCCCATGGCGTTCCGGAGACCCGACAAGTAGCGTTGCTACGCATGAAGGCGCAGGCGCTGCACGGACACCTCGACGCGCTGCTGCTCGCCGTGCTGGAAAAGGGCCCGCGGCACGGCTACGCGATCATCGAGGCGCTGCGCGCCCGCAGCGGCGGGACGCTGGATCTGCCCACCGGCACCATCTATCCGGCGCTGCGCCGGCTGGAGCGGGCCGGCCTGGTGGCGAGCACGTGGAGCACCGTCAACGGCCGGGAACGCCGCACCTACGAGCTGACCGAGGCCGGTGGCCGGGCGCTGGCCGGGGAGCGGGCCGGCTGGCGTGAGTTCAGCGCCACCGTCGGCCGGTTCCTCGGGGCGGACGAGCCGCCCACGGCCCCGGCCTGACCCCGGTCGGCCGGGCCGGTGGGGGCGACTCAGCCGGCCAGCCGCCGCTCGGCGAGCACCCAGCAGCGGGCGGCCCGGACCAGGGCGAACCAGGCCGCCGAGCCCAGCGTCGCCCCGATGATCATCGGGGGCCAGGTGAGCGCGGCGTCCCACAACCCGACCGACCAGCCGAACAGCGCGCCCCCGGCGGCCACGCCGAGCAGCAGGGCACCGGTCAGACCGAAACCGATCAGCCGGGCCGGACGGACGAGCCGGGGCGATCCCCACCGGGCGGTGAGCGGGCCGACGAGCAACGCGGCCAGCGCCAGCACGGCGACCACACCCCAGATGACGTTCAGCCCGGCAGACAGCAGCAGGTAGCTCGCCGGCGGCGGGGGACCACCGCTCCAGCTCGACCCCTGCCAGGTCAGGTCACCGGCGGCGATCAGCACCACCGACACCAGGAGCGTGCGCAGCGCCAGCCCACGCAGCGCGCCGGTGGCCAGCTCGGCCTGGAACTCCGGCACGAGCTGCCGGTCGCTGCCGAACTCGGCGACCGCCCGCCGCTCCGCCTCCGCGCGCGGCAGGCCCCCCTCCCGGTACGCCTCGACGGCGTCCTCCAGCGCGTGCCGCGTCTCGGTCAGCAGGTCGGCCTTGAGCCGGTCCGGCCCGTACAGCCGCCCGGACAGCTCGCGCAGCCGGCGGTCGACCACTGCCTCCTCATGGACCCGCATGCGCACAAGCCTGCCATCGGGGACCGGTTGCCGCGTCGGGGAAAACCCCGATCGAATTCAGGGCCGGCGGGGGCGCTACGGCGTGATCGCCAGGTAGCCGCGTTCGGCCGTCTGCTGCCGCAGCCACTGCTCCCGGTACCAGCCGGGACGTGCCACCAGCTCGTCGTGCCGGCCGCGTTGCACGACCCGGCCGCCGTCGAGCACCACGATCTCGTCCAGCCCGGACAGGCCGCTGAGCCGGTGGCTGATCAGCAGCACCGAGTGCCCGGCCGGGGTGGCGGCGAGCGTGGACTCCAGCACCGCGTCGGCAGCCGGCGGGTCGAGCCCTTCGGTCGGCTCGTCGAGCACCAGCACCGGCGGGGCGGCCAGCAGCGCCCGGGCCAGCGCGAGACGCTGCCGCTGCCCGCCGGAGAGCTGCCCGCCCTGCTCACCGACCACTGTGTCCCAGCCCTCGGGCTGCTCGCGTACCCAGTCGAGCAGGCCGGCCGCCCGGGTGGCGGCGACCAGGTCCGCCTCGGTGGCGTCCGGACGGCCGAGGAGCAGGTTCTCCCGGACCGTGGCGTGGAAGACGTACGCCTCGGCGAGCAGGCCACCGACCACCCGGGGCAGGCGCTCGTCCGGGATGTCGGCCACCGGCGCGCCGCCGACGGTGACCCGGCCGGTGTCGGGGCGTACCGCGCCGGTGAGCACGGCGGCGAGCGTGCTCTTGCCGGCGCCGCTCGGCCCGACCACCGCCACCCGGCGGCCGGCCGGCAGGTCGAGGTCGAACCCGGCCAGCGCGGGCGCGGCCCCGGCCCGGTAGCGGACCGTCACGTCGGCGAACTCCACGTCGTGACCGTCGATCGCGGGCTGCGGCTCGCTCTGCGGCGCCGCGGCGGCGGGCTCGGCCAGCAGGTCGGCGACCCGGGCCAGCCCGGTCCGGAGCTGGGCGCGCTGGCGGGCCGCCGCGACGAGCGCGAGGGCCACCTCCACGGCGGCGAGCGACCCGACCGCGAGGACACCCACCAGCACCCCGCCGACCCCGGCCCGCAGCGCGACGGCCACCACCGCGGCGGCGGTGAGGCCACCCACGAGTACGCCGGTCGCGTCCACCGCGAAGCCGGTCGCGGCGAGCCGGCGCTCCAGCCGGGCCAGCCGCCCGGCCCGGCCCTCGGCGGCGGCGAGCGCAGCGCCGGTCGCCCCGAACGCGGCCAGGTCGGCGGCGCCGTGGGTGAGGTCGACCGCGTCCACCGCGAGCGCGCCGCGCAGCGGGGCGACCTCGTCGGCGGCGCGGCGGGTGAGCCGGGTGGCGAGCACGGGCAGCGCCACGCCGGCCACCAGCAGGCCGATTGCGAGCACACCGGCGGCCGGGGGTGAGATCAGCGCGGCGACGCCGACGGCGAGCACGCTGACCACAGCCGCCGCCGCGCCCGGCACGAGCACGCGCAGGAGCAGGTCCTGGGCCGCCTCCACGTCGGACACCAGGCGGCTCAGCGCGTCCCCGGTACGGCGGCCGGCGTCGCGCCGGGCGGCGAGCGTGGCGAACACCCGCGCCCGTACGTCGGTGATCATGCGGAGCACGGCGTCGTGCCCGGCGAGCCGTTCGGTGTACCGCAGCACGCCCCGGCTGACCGCCAGCGCCCGGACCGCGACGATGGCCACCGTCAGCCGGTCCAGCGGCGGGCGGCCGGCCGCGCTCATCAGCAGCCAGGTAGCGGTGGCCATCAGCGCCAGACCGGCGAACTCGGTCGCGGCGGCGAGCAGGCCGGCGCCGAGCAGCCGGCTCAGGTACGGCCGGGCCAGGCGCAGCACCGCCCGCTCGGCGCCGGGCCGGGCAGGCGCGGGCGGTTCCGGCGTGCCGGTCGGCTCCGCCGCGACCGGGGCCGGCCCGGCGGGCGTACGGCCCACCGGCGTCACGCCGTCGCCGGCGGTCACCGGGTCACCGCCGTACGGGCGGGGGAGACGGTCATCGGGTCACCGCCGGGCCGGTCGGGTGCAGTTCGGTGACGCGGCCGTCCTCGACGCGCAGGATCCGGTCGGCGTCGGCCAGCAGCGCGGGCCGGTGCGCCACGAGCAGCGCGGTACGTCCGGCGACCAGCCGCCGGGTGGCGTCCAGCACCACCGCCTCGCTGGCGCTGTCCAGCCGCGCGGTCGGCTCGTCGAGCAGCACGACCGGGGCGTCCCGGAGGAACGCGCGGGCCAGCGCCACGCGTTGCCGCTGCCCGCTGGACAGACCGTGGCCGCGTTCGCCGAGCCGGGTGTCCAGCCCGTCGGGCAGGGCGTCGACCACCTCGTCCAGCGCGGCGTCGGCGACCGCGGCGGCCAGCGCGTCGTCAGGGGTGTCCGGGGCGCCGAGGCG
This sequence comes from Micromonospora sp. LA-10, assembly GCF_051853095.1. Classification (NCBI taxonomy): domain Bacteria; kingdom Bacillati; phylum Actinomycetota; class Actinomycetes; order Micromonosporales; family Micromonosporaceae; genus Micromonospora; species Micromonospora sp. LA-10. Next base: position 2,874,931 of record NZ_CP195710.1, on the reverse strand, counting down.
GATGTTGTCGGCCAGCGACCCGGCGAACAGGTGCGCCCGCTGCGGCACCCAGGCCAGCTCGCGGCGCCAGGCGTCGAAGTCGACCTCAGCCAGGTCGACGCCGTCGACGGTGACCCGGCCGGAGGTCGGGCTGACGAAGCCGAGCAGCAGGTTGAGCAGCGTGCTCTTGCCCGCGCCGCTGGGCCCGATGACGGCGATCCGGTCGCCGGGCCGGATGGTCAGCGTGACGTCGCGCAGCGCGGTGGTCCGGTCGTACGCGACGCTCACGCCCTCGAAGCGGATCTCGCCCCGGCCGCCCGGCGCCGGACGCCGCGGCTCGGCGGAGACGGGCGCGCCGGTGTCGGAGAGGGTGAGCGCCTCGTCCAGCGCGGTGAGCCCCTCCATGCTGGCGTGGAACCGGCTGCCCGCCGCCCGCAGCGGCAGGTACGCCTCCGGGGTGAGCAGCAGCACCAGCAGCGCCGTGGAGAGTGTCAGGCCGCCGCCGAGCAGCCGGATGCCGACCGGCACCGCGACGAGCGCGACGGAGAGCGTGGCGACCAGTTCCAGCACCAGCGCGGACAGGAACGCGATGCGCAGCGTCTTCATGGTGGCCTGGCGGTGGCCGTCGGCCATCCGGCGTACCACGTCAACCTGGCCCCGGGACCGGCCGAACGCGCGCAGCGTGGGCAGCCCGGCCACCATGTCGAGGAAGTGCCCGCCGAGCAGCGACAGCCGCCGCCACTGCCGTTCGGTGGCGGCCTGCGCCTGCCAGCCCAGCAACGCGCCGAAGATCGGGATGAGCGGGATGGTGAGCGCGATGATCAGCGCCGAGCTCCAGTCGGCGAACACGATCCGGGCCAGCACCGCCACCGGCACCGTGACGCTCAGCACGAGCTGCGGCAGGTAGCCGGTGAAGTACGGGTCGAGCGCGTCCAGGCCTCGCCCGGCCAGCGTGGCGAGCTGCCCGGCCCGCTGCCCGGCGACCCAGGTGGGGCCGTGCCGGCCGACCGCGCCCAGCAGGTCGGCGCGCAGCGCCGCCTTGACCGTCGCGGCGGCCCGCGCCGCCACAGTGCCCTGCGCCCAGCTCACCAGCGCCCGCCCGGCGACCGCCGCCACGAACCCGGCCAGCGCCGGCCGGTGCAGCCGCCCGTCGAACGCGGCGGCCAGCAGCGTCGCCAGCGCGGTGGCCTGGGCGATCACCAGCAGCGCGGTCAGGCCGCCCAGCGCCGCGAGCACGGCGAGGTCGCGCCGGGCCGCGGGGACCCGACGCAGCAGACGCGGGTCGAACGGGCGGCGGCTCACCAGTACACCGGTGCCCTGCCGTCGATCCGTCCCCGGAAAACCCACCAGCACATCGCCTGAAAGCCTAGTAGGGCCGGCACGAGCGGTAACGCGAGCCATCCCAACAGTGCCAGCGTCGGTCGGCTGGCGGCCGCCTCGGCCACCGTCAGCGAGGCCGCCGGATCGGTGGTGGAGACCAGGATCCGGGGCCAGAGCGCGGCCCCGACCAGCGGCGCGGGCAGCGCCAGCGCCGTCGCGGTCGCCGCGAAGGCGACACCGTCCCGGCCCCGCCGCAGCGCCGCGCGGGCGGCCAGCAGCGCCGCCACGAGCACCAGCGGCAGGAGTACGGCCAGAGCCGGGCGCGCCACCGCGGCGCGTACCCGGTCGGAGAGGACGCCCAGGACGGTGGCCGAGGCGACGGCGACGAGCGCGGCGGGCACCAGGACGCTCGCCAGCCGGGCCAGGGCCGGGGCGTCGGCGGCCGGCAGCCGCAGCGTGAGGAATGTCGCACCGTGCACCGCTACCAGCGCCAGCAGGGCCAGCGCGGCGGCGGCGACGAACGGGGTGGCCAGATGACCGACACCGACCACGTGTCCGTCCGCGCTTAGCGGCACGCCCTGGAGCAGCCCGCCGAGCATCGCGCCCCAGCCCAGCGCGGCGAGCACGCTGCCGACCACCACCACCCGGCCCCAGCCGGCGCGGGCCGCCTCGGAGGCCGGGCGGCTGCGCAACTGCACCCCGGCGGTCACCAGCACCACCCCGGTCAGCGCGGCGAGCACCGCCGGGTAGAAGCCGGAGAGCAACTCGCCCTCCAGCCGGGGGAACGCGCCGAACAGGATGCCGACGGCGGCCACCAGCCAGACCTCGTTGCCGAGGAAGAACGGCCCGAGCGCGGTGAGCGTGGCCCGGGGTCCCGGCGCCGGGCCGCGCCGGGCCAGCAGCAGGCCGACGCCGTAGTCGTAGCCGCCGAGCACGAGGTACGTGGCGAAGAAGAGGCCGAGCAGGGCGTACCAGGCGAGTTCCACGGCGGGCTCCCTCAGACGAGCACGGGCTGGTGGTGGGGGTCGGTGTCGGGCGCGGGCGGACGGCCGAGGGCGGGGTCGTGCGCCCCGCGGGCGGCGTGCCGGGCCAGCAGCGTCCAGTTGGTCACCGCGAGCGCGCCGAGCAGAAGGCTGAACCCGATCAGCGAGGCGAGCATCAGGGCCGGCGAGACCGGTGACACGGCCTGCGCGGTGGGCAGCAGCCCGTACGCCGCCCAGGGCTGACGGCCCACCTCGCGGGCGATCCAGCCGAGCAGCATCGCCACGAACGGCAGCGGCAGGCCGAGCAGGATCAGCCAGAGCGGGAACCGCAACCGGATGATCCAGTCGCGCCAGAGCAGCGGCAGCAGGAGCCAGACGGCGCCGAGCGTGAAGCCGATCAGGATCATGAAGCCGAGACCGACACTGGAGAGCGTCGGCGGATCCCAGTCGCCGGGGCCGAACCGTGCGGTCCAGTCGGCGACGAGCGCGTCGCGCTCCGGCCCGCCGCCGAACTTGGTCGGCTGGACCTGCGCGACCGGCCCGAACTGGGCGAAGCCGAAGCCCTGGAGCAGGGTGACCGAGAGCGCCGCGGTGATCAGGCCGAGCCGCAGCGAGGTGCGGAACAGCGCGAAGTCGGGGGTACGCCGCAGCAGGTGCCAGGCGCTGACGGCGGCCATCAGCAGGCCGCCGGTGACCAGGCTCGCCGAGACGACGTGGCCGAACGCCATGCCGAACGTGGGATTGGTGAGCAGCGCGCCGAAGTCGGTGAGGTGGGCGACGCCGTCGCGGACCTCGTACCCGACCGGGTTCTGGAGCCAGGAGTTCGCCACCATGATCCAGAACGCCGAGGCGTACGCGGTGATCGCCACGCCCCAGAGCAGCGCCAGGTGCACGCCGCGCCGCAGCCGGTGCCACCCGAAGATCCACATGCCGAGGAACGTGGACTCCAGGAAGAACGCCACCAGCGTCTCGATGGCCAGCGGCGCGCCGAACACGTTGCCGACGTAGCGCGACAGCCCGCTCCAGTTCAGCCCGAACTGGAACTCCATCACGATGCCGGTGGCGATGCCGAGCACGTAATTGATCACGTAGAGCTGGCCCCAGAACCGGGTCAGCCGCTCGTACACCGGCTTGCCGGTGAGAAAGCCGGCCGTCTGCAGGCCGACCAGGAGCGTGACCAGGCCGAGCGTCACCGCCACGAACAGGAAGTGGATCGAGGTGGTGGTGGCGAACTGGAGGCGGGCGAGGAGCAGCGGGTCCACGGACGTCCTCCCACGGGTTGGCTCGCTTGTCGTAGCCAACCTACACGTAGCGTCGCTACCTATGGGCGCGCGCGAACCCGGAGAAGTCCCGTAGGGGGCGAGATCAGCTCAGCTCAGGAACAGGGCGAACGGCAGGGAGACGAGCGTGCCCGCGACCGCCAGCGCCATCGCGCCGAGCACCCGCGGCGGGCGGTCCGCGACGAGCAGCCGCTGCACCCGTACGTCCAGGTCGCGGTCGCCGAGACCGAGCGTGCCGGCCGGTTGCACCCGGTGCTCGGCGGCGGCGAACCGGCGCAACGCGCCCGCCAGTGGCGCGTCCGCGTGCAGCTCCCGGGCCTTGTCGTCGGCGCGCATCTCGACCAGCAACGCCACCCGCGCGTGCGCGTCCCGCACCCACCGGAACCACGGCAACGCCCGGCACAACGCGGTGAACGGCAGCAACACCAGGTCGTGCCGCTCCTGCGCGTGCGCCCGCTCGTGCGTGAGAACAGCCGCCAGCTCCGCCGGATCGAGCAGATCGAGCGTGCCAGCGCTCACCACCACCCGGGGCCGCACCCCGGGCAGGCAGTACGCCGCAGCGCTCGGATGGTCGAGCACCAGCGCTCCGGGCACCGTCGGGTCACGCCGGGCCACCAGGTGCAGCAACTCCCGGTGCCGGCGCTGGGCGCGTACCGCGCCGTGCAGGCTGCGTACCGTCGTGGTGAGCAGCACCGCGCCGATGCCGAGACCGACGCCGACCAGGCTGAGGTGCACCGCGCCCACACCGGCCGGCAGCGTACCGTGCGCCAGGTCGTTGACGAGGGCCACCAGCGCCCACCCGGTCGCCCGGTCGTACACGTCGAGGCCCAGCGCCATCGGCAGCCCCATGGCCGACAGACCGAGCGCCAGCCCGACCGCCTGCCAGCACAGGATCGCCACCCGGGGCGCGCGCCACGTCCAGCGCGCGGCGGCGAGGACCTGCGCCGTCAGCCAGCAGGCCAGGATGGTCGCGGCGAAGTGCAGGGCGTACGCCACGGCGGCCGCCTACCGGTCCGTCGCCTCGTCGAGCGCCGGCCGACCGGGCCGGGGGTCCTCGATCCGGCCGGTCGGACCGTCCTCGACGGTCGCGGGATCGGTGGCCCCGGCCTCGGCGCCGAGCGCGGCGCGGAGCACGTCCGCCTCCGTGCCGGTGACCGAGCGGGCGAAGCGTACGAGCGCGGCGTCCCGGCTGCCGCCGAGGTCGAGGGCTTCGAGCATGAGCTGGGCGATGTGCGCCTCGCGGGTGGCGGCGGGCCGGTAACGCCAGGCGCGGCCCTCGCGTTCACGCTGCACCATGCCCTTGCCGGCGAGCCGGTCGAGCACCGTCATCACTGTGGTGTAGGCGAGTTCCCGCCCGTCCAGGGCGTCGGCGACCTCGCGCACCGTCACACCGCCCGAGGCGGCGGGTGCCGCGTCCCACAGCACGTCCATCACCGCACGCTCAAGGTCCCCCAGCCGAGTCACCCACCAATCCTACCCCCGGTAGTAGATCCCCTCCGCCGGCCCGGTCCCCGTTCCCCCGCTCCCGAAGATCAACGCCAGCTCGGGGAGGTGGTGTCGTCCCGGCGGGTCGATGCAGCCACCTCGCCGTGCTGGTGTCGATCTTGCTGACCGGGGGTCCGGGCTGCTTCCGGGGAAACGGTGTCGACCATGCCGTGGTCGGGTGGGCACCCATGGGCAAGATCCACACCAGTTCGGGGAAGTGGTGCTGCCCTGGGTCGGTCGATGCAGCCACTTCGGCGTGCTGGTGTTGATCTTGCCTGTCCCGTGTGGGCGCTCCGGATGAGATCAACACCAGCTCGGCGAGGTGGTGCTGTCAACGCCTGGTCGATGTGGCCACTTCGCGGAGCTGGTGTTGATCTTGTCGGTGTCGGGCGGCATCGGGGTGATGCCCGGGCCACTCCGGGGGTCTGTTGTTGATTCTGCTGATCCGGGCGGGCGTCCCGCGCAAGGTCAACGCCAGTTCGGGGAGGTGGTGCTGCCCCGGGTGGGTTGATGTAGCCACCTCGCCATGCTGGCGTTGATCTTGAAGTTCAGGTGGGGCGCATGGGCAGTACCCGCACCGGCTCGGGGAGTTGGCGGTGTGCGAGGCGGGTTGATGCAACCGCTTGGTCGTGCCGATGTTGATCGTGAAGCCCGCAGTCCGAGCGTGGACGAGATTCAGGCCGGTTCGGGGAGGTGGCGACATCCGGAGTGGGCGGATCCAGCCACCTCGCCGTGCTGGTGCTGATCTTGAGGCCTGAGGTGGGGGCGGGGATGCGACCCGCGCGCCAGTTCGGGGGGGGGGGGGGGGGGGGGGGGGGGGGGGGGGGGGGGGGCTGTCCCGGGTGGGTGGATGGATGCAGCCATCTCCCGTGCCGGTGTTGATCTTGGAGCCGGGGCGCTCGGCAAGGTCAGCACAGGCTTGGGGAGGTTGTGCTGTCCGCGGGTGGCTGATGTGGCCACTTCGGGGAAGTGATGTTGATCTTGCTTGTTGCGGGTGGCGCACCGGGTGAGGTCGACACCGGGGAGGTGGGGAAAGGGGAAGTGGCGGCGACCCGGGTGAGGGGTGCCGCCACTTCGGGCCGGACTCGGCTGCGTCGAGTCAGACGCCCTTGGGGTGCCAGACGGTCTTGGTTTCCAGCAGCGTGGTCATCCGGGTGACGCCCGGGTCGGCGTGCCAGTCGTGGTCGGCCGGGGCCGGCCGCAGCACCCGCTTGAGGTTCTCCGCGGCCTTGACCTCCAGGTCGGCGGCCAGTTCGGCGTCGGCGACGCCGGTCAGGTCGATCGCGTTGACGTCCATGTGCGAGGCGAGCGTCGGCACGGTCTCGGTCAGCCGACCGGTGAGGATGTTGACCACCCCGCCGGGCAGGTCGGAGGTGGCGAGCACCTCGGCCAGCGTCACCGCCGCCAGCGGCGCCGCCGGGGAGGCGGCCACCACCACGGTGTTGCCGGTGACGATCGCCGGGGCGATCACGCTCACCAGGCCGAGCAGCGCCGGAGCCTCGGGGGCCACTGCCGCGACCACGCCCGTCGGCTCCGGCGCGGACAGGTTGAAGTACGGGCCGGCCACCGGGTTCGCGCCGCCGTACACCTGGGCGATCTTGTCGGACCAGCCCGCGTACCAGACCCAGCGGTCGATCGCGGCGTCCACCTCGTCGGCCGGGACGCCCAGGGCGACGAACTGCTCGCGGCGGCCCTCCAGCATCTCGGCGACGCGGTAGAGGATCTGACCCCTGTTGTACGCGGTCGCCCCGGCCCAGCCCTTCACGGCGGCGCGGGCGGCCACTACCGCGTCCCGCGCGTCCTTTCGGGAGGCAAGAGACACGTTCGCCGATTGCACGAGATACGACCGTCCCGACTCGCTGCGCGGGAACTTCCCGCCGATGAAGAGCTTGTACGTCTTGCGTACCGCGACCCGCTCAGACATTGAGGTAGCCCTCCAGCCCGTGCCGGCCGCCCTCGCGACCGTAGCCCGACTCCTTGTAGCCGCCGAACGGCGACGTCGGGTCGAACTTGTTGAACGTGTTGGCCCACACCACGCCCGCGCGCAGCCGGTCGGCCAGCCACAGGATCCGGGAACCCTTGTCGGTCCAGATCCCGGCCGACAGCCCGTACGGCGTGTTGTTGGCCTTTTCGACGGCCTCCGCCGGGGTGCGGAACGTGAGCACGGACAGCACCGGGCCGAAGATCTCCTCGCGGGCGATGCGGTGCGCCTGGGTGACGCCGGTGAAGATGGTCGGCGCGAACCAGAAGCCGCGCTCGGGCAGCTCGCACGGCGGCGACCAGCGCTCCGCGCCCTCGGCGGACCCGGCGTCGGACAGCTCCCGGATACGGGCGAGCTGCGCGGCCGAGTTGATGGCGCCGACGTCGGTGTTCTTGTCCAGCGGGTCACCGACGCGCAGCTGGGCCATCCGACGCTTGAGCGACTCCAGCACCCGGTCGGCGACCGATTCCTGCACCAGCAGGCGGGAACCGGCGCAGCAGACGTGCCCCTGGTTGAAGAAGATGCCGTTGACGATGCCCTCGACGGCCTGGTCGATCGGGGCGTCGTCGAAGACGATGTTCGCGGCCTTGCCGCCCAGCTCCAGCGTGAGCTTCTTGCGGGTGCCGGCGACCGCGCGGGCGATGGCGCGGCCGACCTCGGTGGAGCCGGTGAACGCGACCTTGTCCACGCCCGGGTGCTCGACCAGCGCCCGGCCGGTGTCGCCGGCGCCGGTGACGATGTTGACCACACCGGCGGGCAGGTCGGCCTGCTGGCAGATCTCGGCGAACAGCAGCGCGGTCAGCGGGGTGGTCTCGGCCGGCTTGAGCACCACCGTGTTGCCGGCGGCCAGCGCCGGAGCGATCTTCCACGCCAGCATGAGCAGCGGGAAGTTCCACGGGATGACCTGCGCGGCCACGCCCAGTGGCTTCGGGTCTGGGCCGAAACCTGCGTGCGGAAGCTTGTCGGCCCAGCCCGCGTAGTAGAAGAAGTGCGCGGCGACCAGCGGCAGGTCGACGTCGCGGGACTCCTTGATCGGCTTGCCGTTGTCCAGCGACTCCAGCACCGCCAGCTCGCGCGAGCGCTCCTGGATGATCCGGGCGATCCGGAACAGGTACTTGGCCCGGTCCCGGCCCGGCATCGGACCCCACACCTTCTCGTACGCGGTCCGCGCCGCGCGCACCGCGCGGTCCACGTCGTCGGCGCCGGCCTCGGCGATCTCGGCCAGCACCTCCTCGGAGGCCGGGTTCACCGACTTGAAGCTGCCGCCGGAGGCCGGGTCGACGAACGCGCCGTCGACGAAGAGCCCGTACGAGGGCTTGATGTCCACCACCGAGCGGGACTCGGGGGCGGGAGCGTATTCGAACATCGCGTTCAGTCCAGGGTGAAGTAGTCGGGGCCGGCGTAGACGCCGGTCGTCAGCTTGGTGCGCTGCATGAGCAGGTCGTTGAGCAGGCTCGACGCGCCGAACCGGAACCAGTCCGGGCTCAGCCAGTCGGCGCCGACTGTCTCGTTGACCATGACCAGGTACTTGATCGCGTCCTTGGTGGTCTTGATGCCGCCGGCCGGCTTGACGCCGACCTGCTGCCCGGTGGCGGCGCGGAAGTCGCGGACCGCCTCCAGCATCACCAGCGTCACCGGCAGTGTGGCCGCGACCGGGACCTTGCCGGTGGAGGTCTTGATGAAGTCGCCGCCGGCGATCATCGCGAGCCAGGAGGCGCGCCGCACGTTGTCGTAGGTGGCCAGCTCGCCGGTCTCCAGGATCACCTTGAGGTGGGCGTCCCCGCAGGCCTCCTTGGTGGCCACGATCTCGTCGTAGACCTCCTGGTAGCGCCCGGCCAGGAACGCGCCCCGGTTGATCACCATGTCGATCTCGTCCGCGCCGGCCTCGACGGCGGCCCGGACGTCGGCGAGCTTGATGTCCAGCGGGGCCTGCCCGGACGGGAACGCGGTCGCCACGCTGGCCAGGTGCACACCGCTGCCGCGCAGCACCTCGGCCACGTACGGGACCATCGACGGGTAGACGCAGACGGCGCCGACGTGCGGGCAGCTCGGGTCGGCCGGGTCGGGGCGCAGCGCCTTCGCGGCCAGCGCCCGCACCTTGCCCGGCGTGTCAGCGCCTTCCAGGGTGGTCAGGTCGACCATCCGGATCGCCAGGTCGATCGCCTCGGCCTTCGCCGTGGTCTTGATGGAGCGGGTGCCGAGCTGTGCCGCCCGCTGCTCCGCGCCGACCTGGTCCACGCCGGGCAGGCCGTGCAGGAAGGTCCGCAGAGCGGTCTCGGATCGTCCCAGCTCGGAGAGATCCGACCGGGCCGACGTCGTTGTCGCCGTCATGCCCCGAATAGTACGCACTCGCGAGTCCTGTGATCTTGGTCACTGTGGGCCGGTTTGCGAGCGCCGTACGTGAGCGGGGTCGCTGGTCGGGCCGCACCCACCGTGCGCCGGGTCGCGGAGCGGTAGGTTGAGCGATCGTGGACGTACACGTCATTGACCATCCGCTCGCCCAGACGCGGCTGACCGCCATGCGGGACGCCCGGACCGACTCGTCGTCGTTCCGGGCGGCGCTGCGCGAACTCACCACCATGCTGGTTTACGAGGCCGCGCGCTCCTTCCCGGTCGAGAGGTACTCGATCCAGACCCCGGTCACCGCCACCGAGGGCAGCCGGCTGGCGAACCCGCCGCTGCTGGTGCCGGTGCTGCGGGCCGGTCTCGGCATGGCCGACGCCGCGCTCGGCCTGCTGCCCGAGTCGTCGATGGGCTTCGTCGGCCTGGCCCGCGACGAGGAGACGTACGAGCCCCGCGCGTACATGGAGTCGCTGCCGCGCGACCTCAGCGGCCTGCCGGTGCTGGTGCTCGACCCGATGCTCGCCACCGGTGGCTCGCTGGAGCACTGCTGCCGGCTGCTCGCCGACCGCGGCTGCACCGACATCACAGTGCTCTGCGTGCTGGCCGCGCCGGTCGGCATCGAGCGGCTGGAGCGGTCCGGTCTGCCGTTGCGCCTGGTCACCGCCTCGATCGACGAGGGCCTCAACGACCGGATGTTCATCGTCCCCGGCCTCGGTGACGCCGGTGACCGCCAGTTCGGCGGCATGCCCCGCTTCTGAGACCGGTCCGGTGCGGAGGGCCCGCCCTCCGCACCGGGAACCGGACTGCCCCGGCGAGTTGGTGCGCGGGGGTGCGGGGAGGCGCTAGCGTTCCGGGCCATGACTGGTGTTGCGCTCGCCGAAGAGCTGCTGCTCCTCGCGTACGACGACGAAACCGGCAAGGCCACCATGCCGCGGATCAGCCTTGACCTGGGCATGGCCGCCGCGGTGCTGGTCGAGCTTGCCCTGGCCGGACGGGTCGCGTACGCGGACGGGAACCTGGTGGTGGTCGATCCGGCGCCGACCGGCGAGCCGATCGCCGACGCCGTACTTGCCAAGATCGCCGCAGAGACCCCGCACACGCCCTCGTCCTGGGTGCAGCGGCTGCGGCACGGGCTGCGCGACCGGATCCTCACCGACCTGTGCGGGCGGGGCGTGGTCCGGGACGTGGAGGAGACCGAGCTGGGGTTCATCCACGTGCACCGCTACCCGGTGGCGGACCCCTCGGTCGAGGCGGACATCCGGCAGCGCCTGGCCGACGCGCTGACCAGCGGGCAGCTCCCCGACGAGCGGACCGCCGCGCTCGCCACGCTCGTCGCGGTGCTGCGGATGGAGCCGGCGCTCGGGCTCAGCGGCCCGGCCGCCGAGGACGCCGGGCGCCGTCTGGAGGAGATCGCCGCCGGCGCCGGGTTCTCCGGCACGGTGAGCCTCGACGACAGCGTGGTGCGCCCGTCGATCAGCCTGGTCATCGCCGCGCTGGGCCAGGCCGTGGACGCCGCCCTGGGCAAGCGGTAAGGAAGGGCCCCCTCTTAACGCCTCCGGTAGAGGAAGGGCCCCTTGTTAACGCCAGGCGTTAACAAGGGGCCCTTCCTTACACCGAGGTCAGAGGCCCAGGGCGGCGGCGATCTCGTTGCGCAGCTCCGTCACCGCGGCACGCGCTCGCTGCCGGGCCGCCGGCACGTCGCCGCCGGTCACCGGCTCCACCACCTCCAGGTACGCCTTGAGCTTCGGCTCGGTGCCCGACGGCCGGATCACCACCCGCGCGGCGCCGGTACGCAGGATCACCACGTCCGCGTCGGGGAGCAGGTCGGACGCCTCGGTCACCGGCTGCCCGAGCAGCGTGGCCGGGGTGGCCGCCCGGATCCGCGCCATCGAGTCCGCGATGACCCGCAGGTCCTCCACCCGGACCGAGAGCTGCTCGGTGTGGTGCACGCCGAACTCGGCGGCCAGCTCGTCCAGCCGGTCGAGGAGCGTACGGCCCTGCGCCTTGAGACCGGCGGCCAGTTCGGCGACGGTGAGCGCGGCGGTGATGCCGTCCTTGTCGCGTACGTGCTCCGGCGCGACGCAGTAGCCGAGCGCCTCCTCGTAGCCGTACGCCAGCGGCTCCCGCCCGCCGCCGGCCCGGACGATCCACTTGAACCCGGTGAGCGTCTCGTCGTAGGGCAGCCCTCGGGCCGCCGTCATGGCCCGCAGCAGCGCCGAGGACACGATCGTGGTGGCGTACAGGCCGGTCACGCCACGTCGCATCAGGTGGTCGGCGAGCAGCGCGCCCACCTCGTCGCCGCGCAGCATCCGCCAGGACCCGGCGTCGCGTACGGCCACCGCGCAGCGGTCCGCGTCCGGGTCGTTGGCGACGGCGAGGTCCGCGCCGGTGCGGTCGGCGAGCGCGACGAGCAGGTCCACCGCGCCCGGCTCCTCCGGGTTGGGGAAGCTGACGGTCGGGAACGCCGGGTCCGGCTCGGCCTGCTCGGGCACCACGCCCGGCACGCCGAACCCGGCGCGCGCGAACGCGGCGGTCAGCACCGCGCCGCCCACCCCGTGCAGCGGCGTGTACGCCACCTTCAGGTCCCGTGGCCCGGTCGGGTCCACCACTGCGGCGGCCCGTTCCACGTACGCGGCCACCAGGTCGTCGCCGAGCGTCTGCCCGGCCGGGCCGAGCGGCACCTCGGCGAGCGGGCCGACGGCCCGGATGGCCGCCTCGATGCCGGCGTCGGCGGGCGGCACGATCTGCGCGCCGGCACCCAGCTCACCGCCGAGCTGCGCGCCCAGGTAGACCTTGTAGCCGTTGTCCTGGGGCGGGTTGTGGCTGGCGGTCACCATCACCCCGGCGACCGCGCCGAGCTGCCGTACCGCGAACGCCAGCACCGGCGTGGGCAGCGGCCGGGGCAGCAGCAGCGCCGGGCGGCCCGCGCCGGTGGCGACCTGCGCGGTGCGCTCGGCGAACGCACGCGAGCCGCGGCGGGCGTCGTACCCGATCACCAGCGGGCCTTCACCGCCCTGGGCGGCGAGCCAGCGGACGAGCCCGGCGGCGGCCTGGGTGACCACGGCGAGGTTCATGCCGTTCGGCCCAGCGCGCAGCGGGCCGCGCAGCCCGGCGGTGCCGAACGTCAGCGGGCCGGCGAACCGGTCGGCCAGGTCCGCCGCCGTGCCGGGCAGCCCGTCGAGGACGGCGCGCAGTTCTTCGCGGTCGGCCGGGTCGGGGTCGTCGGCGAGCCAGCGCTCGGCTCGGACGCGAAGGTCGTCAAGGTCAGTGGTTTCCGCCGCCATTGCCTCTTGATAGCACGGCGGCGGATCACCACTGGCCGTCGGCCTCTACTCAGTTCGCCTCGGTGAGCTGGAACGAGCCGACCATCGCGTCGAAGATCGGCTTGCTCTCCGCGAACCGCGCGTCGGTCGAGGAGAGGTAGAACGAGTAGACCTTGCCGTCCTTGACCAGGCCCCGCCAGATGCCGTGACGCATGGACTCGCCCTCGCCGCAGGTGTATTCGAGCTGACCGGCGGTCTGCCCGGCGAGCGGCTGCTCCGAGACCGAGATCTCGGTGTAGGGGGCGGGACAGCTCTTGCTCTTGGTGCTGTTCTTGTTCAGGTTCCGCGAGGCGAACTCGGCCCAGCTGATCGAGGTGCCGCCCCACGGCTCGGCGATCACCCGCACCTTGCGGCCCTCGTCGGCCGGGTCGACGTAGTCGACGTAGAGGCCGCCGGTCTGCCGCTGCCAGCCCTTCGGCACCTGGATGGTCACGCCCTTGACGGTCTGCTCCTGCATCTCGGGCGCGGCGGCGGCCGAGTTCGACGGCAGCGTGCCCACGATCGGCGGTGGCGTGTCGTCGCCGCCGCTGGTCAGCGCGATCACGCTCACCAGCAGCACCACCGCGAGGCCACCGGCGGCGGCGAGCTGGACCTTGCGCGGCCACGCCTTGACCCGGCCGAGGAAGCCCTTGGCGGTGCCGAGCGCGCCGCCACCACCGGCGGCGGCCGGCGCGGTGGCCGGGGTGGTCCACGGCTGGCCGGTGCCGGGCACCGACCACTGGTTGCCGCCGCCGTACACCGGCTGGGTGGTGTCGACCGCGCGGCCGTAGACCGGCTGGGTGGTCGGCACCTGCTGGGTGGCGTCCGCCCCGGCGCCCCGGCCGAGCCGGACCGTGGCGTCCGGCGAGATGCGCTGGGTGGCCTCGGGCGCGGGCCCGGACATCGCGCCGGTCGGGGTGTGCAGCGGGCCGGCCAGCGCATCAGCGCTGGTTTCGTCCAGCGCGGCGTCGCCCGCCGCCGGCTTCTCACCGGCAGGCCGCTCCCCGCGGCGCAGCGCGGCGAGCCGGTCGGTCAGCGACTCCTCCGGGCCGATCATGGCCCGGCCGCCGATCTGGCCGCCCGGCTTGGGCTCGGCCGCGATGGCCGGCGGCGTGGTCGGGCGCGGCACCGGCACCACCGCGTACGGGTCGGTGACCGAGTTGACGGCGGTGGCGGTGCTGGTCAGCGGCCCGGCGAGCAGTTCGCGCAGATTGGCGCGGGCCCGGTGCACGTCCATCCGACGGGCCGGGTCCTTCTCCAGCAGCCCCATCAGCACGCCGGTGAGCGGGCCGCTGCGCTGCGGCGTGGCGGGCGGGTCCTCGACCACGGCGTGCATGGTCTCGATCGGGTCGCCCTTGTCGAACGGGGGACGGCCCTCGACGGCCGTGTAGAGCGTCACGCCGAGCGAGAACAGGTCGCTGGGCGGCCCGAACTCCTGGCCCATGGCCCGTTCGGGGGAGATGAAGTGGGGCGAGCCGAGCACCATGCCCGGCGTGGTGAGCTGCACGTCGGTGGGCATCCGGGCGACGCCGAAGTCGGTGAGCACGCAGCGGCCGTCGGAGCAGATCAGCACGTTCGCGGGCTTGACGTCGCGGTGCAGCACGCCGATGGCGTGCGCCACCTCCAGCGCGCCGAGCAGCGCGATCCCGATCTTGGCGACCGCGCGCGGCGCGACCGGCCCGTCCTCGATCACCATGTCGGCGAGGCTGCGGGCGTCCAGCAGCTCCATCACGATCCACGGCCGGCCGCCCTCGGTGACCACGTCGTAGACCTGCACCACTGCCGGGTGCTGGATCGCGGCGGCGGCGCGGGCCTCCCGCAGCGTCCGTTCGTAGAGCGCGTCGCGGTCGCTCGGGGCCAGCCCCGGCGGGAGGACGACCTCCTTGACCGCCACGTCGCGGCGCAGCAATGTGTCTGTGGCCCGCCAGACCGTGCCCATGCCTCCGTTGCCCACGGGGGAGCGCAGCGAGTAGCGACCACCGATGGTGGTGCCGGGCGCCGCGCGTCCCGTGGGGGGACTGGCCGGTCCGCCGCTCCACGTCGGAATCTGAGTCACAGAAAAGCCACCGGGGGATATCGAGGGGGCTGGGACACAACCCCTCTATCTTGCTGGTTCCGACGCCCGATGCGAAACCCGACGCGGCGGGCGTTTACCTACTCGACGGTATGTGTCCGGTTGCTCACCTCCGGTGGTTCGCCGTGGCCAGGTGTGCGGTATCCCTCACCCACCAGGCGGTCAGCGCGTCCTACCATCCGGTAATGAGCGATGCGCGGTCAAGCGAGTCGGGTTTCCCGATCCAGGGCCTCTACACGGCGGCAGACCTTCCGGAGGACCTGGAGGCCCGGCTGGGCGAGCCGGGCGAGTTCCCGTACACCCGCGGGGTCTACCCGACGATGTACACCTCCCGGCCCTGGACGATGCGACAGTACGCCGGCTTCGGCACCGCGACCGAGAGCAACGCGCGGTACCACCAGTTGCTGCGCGCCGGGACCATGGGCCTGTCCGTCGCGTTCGACCTGCCCACCCAGATGGGGTACGACTCGGACGACCCGATCGCGCACGGCGAGGTGGGCAAGGTCGGTGTCGCCATCGACTCCATCGAGGACATGCGAACGCTGTTCGGCGGGATCCCGCTGGACAAAGTCTCCACCTCGATGACGATCAACGCGCCCGGCTCGGTGCTGCTGCTGCTCTACCAGCTCGTCGCCGAGGAGAACGGCGTTCCGGGCGCGGCGCTCAACGGCACCATCCAGAACGACATCCTCAAGGAGTACATCGCCCGGGGGACGTACATCTTCCCGCCGAAGCCCTCGCTGCGGCTGGTCGCGGACACCTTCGCCTACTGCCGGGCCGAGGTGCCGAAGTGGAACACCATCTCGATCTCCGGCTACCACATGGCCGAGGCCGGCGCCACGCCCGCGCAGGAGGTCGCGTTCACGCTCGCCAACGGCGTGGAGTACGTCCGCGCGGCGCTCGCCGCCGGGCTGGCCGTGGACGACTTCGCCCCGCGCCTGTCGTTCTTCTTCGTGGCCCGCACCACGCTGCTGGAGGAGGTCGCCAAGTTCCGCGCGGCCCGGCGGATCTGGGCCCGGCTGATGCGCGACGAGTTCGGCGCGAAGAACCCGAAGTCGATGATGCTGCGGTTCCACACCCAGACCGCCGGCGTGCAGCTCACCGCCCAGCAGCCGGAGGTGAACCTGGTCCGGGTGGCGGTGCAGGGCCTCGGCGCGGTGCTCGGCGGCACCCAGTCGCTGCACACCAACAGCTTCGACGAGGCGATCGCGCTGCCCACCGAGAAGGCGGCCCGGCTGGCGCTGCGCACCCAGCAGGTGCTGGCGTACGAGACGGACCTGACCGCCACCGTCGACCCGTTCGCCGGTTCGTACGTGGTGGAGGCGATGACCGCCGAGGTGGAGGCGGCGGCCACCGAGCTGATGGACCGGGTCTTCGACCACGGTTCGGCGGTGGACGCGATCGAGGCCGGTTTCCAGAAGCGGGAGATCGAGCAGTCCGCGTACCGGATCGCCCAGGAGATCGACTCGGGTGAGCGGGTGGTGGTCGGCCTCAACCGGTTCCAGATCGACGAGGAGGAGCCGTACGAGCCGCTGCGGGTGGACCCGACGATCGAGGCGGCGCAGGGGGAGCGGCTGGCCCGGCTGCGCGCCGAGCGGGACTCCGGCGCGGTGGAGCGGGCGCTGGCGGAGCTGCGTGCCGCCGCCGAGGGCGACGCCAACGTGCTCTATCCGATGAAGGAGGCGCTGCGCGCCCGGGCCACCGTCGGCGAGGTCTGCGGCACGCTGCGCGAGGTGTGGGGGATCTACCGGCCGAGCGATCGGTTCTGACGGTTTTTCGACGGCGGTCCCGTCGGCGCACCCAGGTGCCCGGCGTGGGCCGCCGTCGTGCGTCCGGTAGCGGTCTGACCTGGGCGGACCGGGCCGGTGAGGCGTACCGTTGGTCCCCTTCCGGGCGACGGCGCCCGGCCGGTCACGGCGGGTTGCCGGGCGGTGGCGTCCGGTGCCGCGCGTGTGCGATTCGCCGATGCGGGTAAACCGGATCGGGTGAACGGGACGGACAGCCTGTGCGGTCGACGGCCGGGCGGTCATGTCACCGTCGGGAGTCTTCCGGCAGCCGACAGTTGTCGCGCAATTGTCCGAGCGGCAGTTAATTGCCGCGACTAATGCGACAATTCGGAACGACGGCCCGGATATTAGTGGCCGTTGAAACGGTTACGCGTTGTAGGAGGTGGGACGCGGATGACGGGCTCCGACCGTGATCTACCTGCTGTCCCGCAGATATTCGAGCACTCTCACCAGGGCATTCGTGACGCTGCGCGGTCCGACCGCTACGCGAAAGATGTTGCGCAGCGTCACCGCCGGAGGTCTAGGCTGTCTGCTGTTCTACCCGATGATCCATCCATCTCTAGTGATCGAGAATTCGACGTGACGAGTGCGTTGACGCTGCCTTCCGGCGGCCCGCTGGCGTCGTCCCGGCCCGAGGCGCCGACCGGTTCCCAGCCCCTGCCCTTCGAGCTCGACCATCTCCTCGCGCTGCGCGTACCCGGCCTCATCGCGACCCGCCGGCACCTCCACTCCCACCCGGAACTGTCCGGCGAGGAGTTCGAGACCGCCGCCCTGGTGCACCGCGAGCTGTCCCTCGCCGGGCTGAAGCCGCGCCTGCTGCCGAAGGGCAACGGCGTCATCTGCGACATCGACGGGCGCCCGGACGGCCCGGTGATCGCGCTGCGCGCCGACATCGACGCGCTCCCGCTGGACGACCCGAAGGACGTGCCGTACCGCTCGACGGTGGAGGGCGTCTGCCACGCCTGCGGCCACGACGTGCACACCTCGGTGATGCTCGGCGTCGGCATGCTGCTGGCCCAGCTCGCCGACATCGGCCAGCTCGACGGCCGGGTGCGGCTGATCTTCCAGCCGGCCGAGGAGATCCTGCCCTGCGGCTCGCTGGAGGTCATCGAGGCCGGCGGCCTGGAGGACGTGACGCAGATCTTCGCGCTGCACTGCGACCCGAACCTGCCGGTGGGCAAGGTCGGCCTGCGGGTCGGCCCGATCACCGCCGCCGCCGACAACGTCACCGTCCGGCTCACCGGCCCGGGCGGGCACACCGCCCGCCCGCACCTGACCGTCGACCTGGTGGATGCGCTCGGCCGGTTGGTGACCGAGGTCCCGACCCTGATCAGCCGCCGGGTGCCGGCCAACAGCGGGCTGCTGCTGGTGTTCGGCCACGCCTCGGCCGGCACCCGTTACAACGTCATCCCCTCCGAGGCGTGCGCGGCCGGCACGCTGCGGGTGATGGACCGCGACACCTGGGACGAGGCCCCCAAGATCGTGGCTCAGGTGGTGCGGGACGTGCTCGCCCCCACCGGCGCCACTGTCGATCTGGAGTACCTGCGCGGCCGGCCGCCGGTGACCAACGACGCCCGCGCGATCGGCGTGCTCACCGCCGCCACCGCCGCCGCGCTCGGCCCTGACGGCATCGCCGAGACGCCGCAGAGCATGGGCGGCGAGGACTTCTCCTGGTACCTGGAGCACGTGCCCGGCGCGCTCGCCCGCCTCGGAGTCGGCCGGAGCGGGCCCAACGTGGACCTGCACCGGGCCTCGTTCGACGTGGACGAGCGCGCCATCGAAGCGGGCGTACGCCTCATGGTCCAGACCGCGCTGCGGGCACTGGCGGCGGCGCGCTGACCGGACCGTCGGCCGGCGCCGCCGGGCCCGGCGGCATCGGGCCCAGGCCCGGCGGCGGCATCGCGCCCGGGCCGGGCGGCGGCGTCCGCCGGGCCCGCCGGCGCCGCCACAGGAGCAGCAACCACAGCGGTACGCCGATCACCACCGCGAACGGCAGCACCGCGCCGAGCACTGTGAGCGCAATCCGGGCCGAGGCTCGGAAGGCCGTCCAGCCGCCGTCCAGCCCGCTGAGGAAGCCCAGGTCGGCCTCCTCCTCGGCGGTGCTGGCGTCCGGCCCGAGCAACGTCACGGTGATGGTGGACAGCGCGGTCAGGTCCGCCAGCCGGCGCTTGCGCGCCTCCAGCGCGGCCAGGTCCGCCTGACGGGTGCCCACCTCGTTCTCCAGCCGGACCAGCTCGTCCACCGAACTCGCCTGGGCGAGCAGCTTGCGGGCGCTCTCCACCCGCGCCCGCTGGGTGGCGATCCGGGAATCCAGGTCGACCATCTGCTCGGTGACGTCCTCGGTGCGGATCTCCCGGCGCTCCTGCCGGCCGAGGCCGGCGAGCTGGTCGATCACCCCGGCGAACTTGTCCGCCGGCACCCGCAGGGTCAGCGTCGCCCGGGCCTCGGCGGACCGGCTCGTCCGCCGGTCGCCGCCGACGAACCCACCGGCCGCTGTCACCGCGGTGACCGCCTCCCGCGCCGCGGTCTCCACATCGTCCACCCGGACCTGCATCGTCCCGGTGTAGATGATGGACCGCTGGTCGACCCGCAGGTCCGCGCCGCCGGTGCCGCCGGGAGCGGCCTGGTCGCCGTCCGCGCCGCCCTCCGCGGGCTGCTCGCGCGCCGCGCCGCCGTCCATGGCCGGCTGGGCGGAGTCGCTGCCACTGTCCCCGCCCGCGCCGCAGCCGCCCACCGCGAGCGCCGCGACCATACTCACCGCCACCAGGGCAAGGCCCCGGAATCGTCGTCCACCCATTCCCCGTACTCCGATCGTCGACGGCCCCGACCACCGGGACCGATACCTCGGACGTGACGCGTGGTCGCGCCGGTTCCGGCAGACTGCGCTGAGGACATCACGATTCGGTATTCGAGGAGTCACGATGCAGGTGACCAAGTACGCCCACTCCTGCCTGCGGCTGGAGCACGACGGCGCGGTGCTGGTCGTCGACCCGGGTGTCTTCAGCGATCCGGCGGCGCTCGACGGGGCGGACGCGGTGCTGATCACCCACGAGCACCCGGACCATGTGGACGTCGGCACGCTGACCCGGGCGCTGGAGCGGCGGCCCGTGCCGGTGCACGGCCCGGCATCGCTCGCCGGGGTGCTCGGCGACGCCGCCGAGGCGCTGGTGACGGTCGAGCCCGGACAGTCGTTCACCGTCGCCGGGGTGCCGGTGCGGGCGTACGGCGGGCAGCACGCGGTCATCCACCCGGACATCCCGGTGATCCAGAACATCGGCTACCTCTTCGCCGACGTGGTCTACCACCCGGGCGACGCGTTGTTCGTGCCCGACGACGTGCAGGTGGACACGCTGTTCGCCCCGATCCACGCGCCCTGGTCGAAGTTCTCCGAGGTGGTCGACTTCATCCGCGCGGTCGCGCCGCGCCGGGCGTACGCGCTGCACGACGCACTGCTCAACGACAACGGCCTCGGCGTGCTGGACCGGCAGTACACCGCGTTGTCCAAGACCGACTACCGCCGTCTGGAGCCGGGCACCCGGATCGACGCCTGAGCATGGCCGAGGTACCCGCGGAGGTGATCCGGCGGCTGTACGCCACGCCGCCGGACCGGTTCGTCGCGGCCCGGGACGCCGCCGTCGCGCAGGCGCGGCAGTCCGGCGACCCGCGTACCGCCCGGGAGATCGGCAAGCTGCGCCGGCCCACTGTGGCGGCCTGGCTGGTCAACCTGCTCGCCATCCGCCGGCCCGAGCTGGTCGCCGACCTGACCCAGCTGGCCGAGTCGCTGCGCGCCGCGCAGCGCGACCTGCGCGGCGGCACGCTGCGGGAACTGTCCGCGCAGCGGCGCGCCGTCGTGGGCGCGCTCGTCGCGGAGGTACGCCGCCTGGCCGCCGCCGAACCCGCCGCGCCGCCGGCCGGGAAGCTGCCGCTGGGCGAGGTGGAGGCGACACTGAACGCCGCGCTGTCGGACACCGAGGTGGCCGAGCAGGTACGCGCCGGACGGCTGCTGCGGGCCAGCCACTACGCCGGGTTCGGCGAGGTGCCCCGCCCCCAACTGCGGCTCGTGACCGGAGGCGAGGAGGCGCCCGTCGTACCCGATCGGGCGGCCGAGCGGGCCGACGCGCGCCGGGCCCGCGACGAGCGGGCGGCGCGGGCCGAACGGGCCGGGCGGCGGCGGACCGCGACCCGCGAGCTGACCCGGGCCCGCGCGGACCTGGACCGGGCCGAGAAGGAGCTGACCGAGGCCGACGCGGCCGAGCGCGACGGCGCCGCGACGCTGGACCGGATCGAGACGGAACTGGCCGAGCTGGAGCGTCGCCGCGCGGTGGCCGAGCAGGAGCTGAGCCGGGCCCGGCTGGCCCGCCGGGGCGCGGAACGGGCGGTCACCGCCGCCCGCCGCCGGGCCGGTGAGGTGGAAGCCGTCCTGGAGGCGCTCGACGCCGAAGAGGGGGATGCCGACACCGGTGACGAACAGGCAGACTGAGCGTGATGAATGGCCACGGTGGACTGACGGCGATGGGCCGCCGATGACTCCAGAGCAACTCGCCGCCGCCTGCAAACCGCTGGTGCTCGAACTCGGGGAGGCGTTCAACCGCTGCCCGTCCACGCTGCGGCGGGCGCGGCTCCTCGGCATCTCCGGGTGGGCGTTCTACATCACCGGGCGGGCCGGGGCGCTCGGTGACGTCCGCGCCGAGACGGTCGCCGCGGCGCTGGGCTTCATCGCCCCGGAAGCGGTCACTGACGGCTGGGACGCCGCCGCGCGGACCGTCCCGCCGCTGGAGGTGGCCACCGCCAACCTCGCCGAGTGCTGCCGGTGGGGCACGGCCCGGCTCGGTGACGGTGCCGAGTCGTCCCGGCTCGCCGCGCTGCTGGGCCGGGCGGTCGAGGCGGCCGACGGCAGCGGCATGCCGCTGTTCGCCGCCTGGCGGGCCATGCCGGTGCCCGACCCCTCGCCGGGCGCGCGGGCGGCGGTCGGCATGCTGCTGCTGCGCGAGCACTTCGCCGGGGCGTACCTGCTGGCGGTGCGCGCCGCCGGGCTGACACCGCTGGAGGCGGTGCTGGCCGGGCCGGAGGGCGAGGCGGGAGCGGCCGCGTGCGGCTGGGCGCCCCCGTACCCGCCGGTCGGGCCGCTGGTGCGACGGCGGCTCTGGGCCGAGGCGGTGACCGACCGCCTGGCGTCGGCGGCGTTCCGCGTGCTGAGCGCGGCCGAGGGCGCGGAACTGCTGGTTCTGCTCGGTGCCGCGCGGCAGCGCGCCCGGCGCGGATAAATGGGAGGCGGCCCCGCCGCTGCGGCTGTCAGGATCTGGCCCGTGACGCTCCCCGCCGGCTGGTCGGCCCGCCGCCCGACCCTCGACGACGTGCCAGCGATCCTGGCGGTGGTGCACGCCGCCGACACGTTCGCCGTCGGCTACCCCGACTTCGACGACGAGGACGTGCGGTCCGCGCTGACCGCGCCGTTCGTCGACCCGGCGCGGGACTCCTGGCTGGTCACCGACCCGGACGGTACGGCGGTGGCCTGGTCGATCCTGGCCAACCCGAGCGGCGTGGGCCGGGAGTGGGTGGACGTCCTCGTCGACCCCGACCGCGGCGCCGACCTGCGCGCGCCGCTGCTGGCCCGGCTGCTGGAGCGGGTCGCCGAACGCGCCGCCGAACGTGGCCTGCCCGCGCTCACCGCCCGCGCCGGGGTCTACGCGCCGGAGACCCGCTGGGCGGGAGAGCTGGCCGAGGCCGGGTTCACCCGGCTCAAGCGCTACATCCGGATGAGCCGCTCGCTCGCCGACCTGCCCGCCGAGCCGGCGCCCCCGCCCGGGGTGACGGTGCGGCCGCTGCGCGCCGACGACGAGAGCGACCTGCGGCTGTTCCACCGGATCTACGACACCGCGTTCCGGGACACGCCCGATCATGACCCGCTCGACTTCGAGCAGTGGCGAGACCTGCTGCCCTCGTACGGCAAGGTCTGGGACGAGTGGTTCCTGGCCGAGGTCGACGGCGAGCCGGCCGGCGCGCTCCAGTCCTCCGACCAGGCGCTCGACCAGGACCTCGGGTGGGTGCGGACACTGTCGGTGCTGCCCGCGTACCGGCGGCGCGGGGTGGGCGCGGCGCTGCTGCGCCGGGCCTTCGCGGTCTACGCGGCGAAGGGCCGCGCCGGGGCCGGGCTCGGCGTCGACCTGGCCAACCCGACCGCGCCGGTCACGCTCTACCGTTCCGTCGGGCTGGTGGAGGAGCGCTGGGTCGACATGTACGAGCGGAGCGTGCCCGCCTCGCGGGTGTGACCCGGCACCCCTCGTACCGGGGTCGCCGAGCGCGGGTGCGGCCGCGCGGCGCACACTGTGGGTGTGGGAGACGCGCTACGCGGACGCGGTGCCGGTGGGGCGGGACCGCAGCTCGGTGACGTAGTCGTCCGGCGCGCCCGCCTTCTCCGCGGCGTTCGCCAGCTCCGACAGGTACCACGCGGTGGGCAGCCCGCCCTCGTAGCCGTCGAACACGTAGACCCACGCGGTCACGTCGCCGTCGAGCGTCGAGACGCGCACGGTCAGCCGGCGGTACGTCTCGGCGGTCACGCCCTCGATCTCGTCGAGCTGCGCGGCGTCGTACGGGTGGATGTCGTAGAGCGCCACGAAGACCCGGTCACCCGGGGACTCGACAACGGTGCTGACCGAGCCCTCCCACCCGATGACGTCCTCGCCGGCGAAGGTGAGCCGCCACCCCTCCAGCCAGCCGGTACCCACCATCGGCGAATGCGGGCAGTAGGCGCGCATGCGGGCCGGGTCCAGGTTTGAGCCGTAAGCAGCGTAGAGACGCACGGCGACGACGATAGCCCGGCCGGCGGGTGGGGGAGAATACGACAGTGCGTGTCGAACCCGACGGGGAGAAGAAAGTCACTGTGAGTTTCGACGAAGGGACGGCTCTGTGAGCCAGATCGTGATCATCGGCGGCGGGCCGGCCGGGTACGAGGCGGCCCTGGTCGCCGCGCAGTTGGACGCCGAGGTCACGGTGGTCGAGGCGGAGGGGGCCGGCGGCGCCTGCGTGCTCTCCGACTGCGTGCCCTCCAAGACGTTCATCGCCAGCTCCGAGGTGGTCACCGGCTACCGGGACACCGAGGAGTTCGGCGTGCACTCCGACGGCCTGGAGGCGGTCACCGTCGACGCGCGGGCGGTGCACGAGCGGGTCAAGCGGCTCGCCCTGGCGCAGTCCGCCGACATCCACACCAAGCTGGTCAAGGCCGGCGTCGAGTTCGTGGCCGGCACCGCCCGGCTGGGCGAGGACACGCTCGGCCACACCCACCGGGTGATCGTCACCCCGGCCGGCGGCGGCGAGGAGTACTCGATCGCCGCGTCGACGGTGCTCGTCGCGACCGGCGCGACCCCCCGCCAGCTGCCCACCGCCGTACCGGACGGCGAGCGCATCCTGACCTGGCGACAGGTGTACGACCTGCCCGAGCTGCCCGAGCACCTGATCGTGGTCGGTTCCGGCGTCACCGGCGCCGAGTTCGCCAGCGCGTACCTGGCCATGGGCGTCAAGGTCACGCTGGTCTCCAGCCGCGACCGGGTCATGCCGCACGAGGACGCCGACGCCGCCATGGCGATCGAGCGGGTGTTCCGCAACCGGGGCATGAGTATCCTGAACAACTCCCGCGCCGAGGCGGTCCGCCGCGTCGGGGACGGGGTCGAGGTCGTGCTCTCCGACGGCCGCCAGGTCACCGGCTCGCACGCGCTGATCGCGGTCGGCTCGATCCCGAACACCTCCGACCTGGGCCTGGCCGAGTACGGCGTGGAGCTGGCCCGGGGTGGTTACGTGACAGTGGACCGGGTCTCCCGTACCAACGTGCCCGGCATCTACGCGGCCGGTGACTGCACCGGCGTGCTGCCGCTGGCGAGCGTCGCGGCCATGCAGGGCCGGATCGCCATGTGGCACACGCTGGGCGAGGCGGTCCGGCCGCTGCGGCTGCGTACCGTCGCGGCGAACGTCTTCACCGACCCGGAGCTGGCGACGGTCGGCGTCTCCCAGGACGAGGTGGACGCCGGCAAGACCCCGGCCCGCCAGGTGATGCTGCCGCTGTCCGGCAACGCGCGGGCGAAGATGGACGACCTGGCCGACGGCTTCGTCAAGTTGTTCTGCCGGCCCGCGAGCGGGCAGGTGATCGGCGGCGTGGTGGTGGCGCCGAAGGCGAGCGAGCTGATCCTGCCGATCACGATGGCGGTGGAGAACAACCTCACCGTGAACGAGCTGGCCCACACCATCACCATCTACCCGAGCCTGTCCGGCTCCATCACCGAGGCCGCCCGCCAGCTCATGCTCCACGAGCTGGAGTAACCGCGCCCTCCTTCCCTCGCCTTATGTTCGTCGATCATGGAGTTGCGGCCCCTGATCCGACCGGTATGCCCGGCCTGTGCGGGGTCACAACTGCATGATCGACGACTTTGGTCAGGGTGAGGTGCAGGGCCAGGGTGGTGAGGAGGCCTGTCTCGGTCAGGATGAGCAGGCGCTCGATCAGGCCGAGCAGGGCGCGATCACCCAGGTAGGCGGACCAGATCATCGTGGCCGCGAGCACCAGGCTGGCTGCGGTCAGGCCGCGCAGCCAGGCGGCCGCTCCGGTGACCGGGTGACGGGCGAGCAGCCAGCCGGCCACCGGCAGGGCCAGGAACGACAGCACCGAGGCGTACCGGTGCACGTAGGCGGCGGTGTCCATGGGCGTACCCGGCTCGTTCGTGGGCACCACAGCCGCGGCCAGCAGCCCGGCCGACCAGGCGGTCAGCAGCGCGCGCGGCACCCGGCCCGCACCGCCCCGGCGTAGCGCCGGCAGCAGCACCACGCTGGCCGCCGCGAGCACCGCCATCGCAGTGTCGATGACGCCGCCCCGATCGGAGACGGCGAAGTCGCTCACGGTCAGCGACCAGGGATCCAGGTCGTCGCTCACCCCGAGGTGACCGATCGTCGCGAGCACCGCCGCCAGGACGATCCCGCCGAGGGCCAGCAGGCCGCTTCTCCGCGTTCCAGGCATACGGCCAGCCTGTCGCCGGAACCGCCCGAGACGGATCCGGGACCGCCACCCACTTCACTACCCGGGTGGTCCCCTACCGCTACCCGGAGAAACGCGTCAGGCTACGTCCAGTCGGATGTTCCCGATCCGGGCGACCACATCGAGGTGTCCGCCCAGTCCGGTCACGTAGGCGCGCAGAATCTCCAGGCTGACACTCTCGCCGTTCTCGATCTGGCTGATCCGTGCCTGAGACAAGCCCGCCGCTTCCGCCAGTTGAGCCTGGGTCATGCCCAGCTGCTTGCGGATCTCCGCCAGCTGCGCGCCGGTGACGGAAGCCAGCATCTGCTCTCGGAATTGTCCCCGCCGGGCCACACGGTCGCTGTCGTCCCATGAGGGATCAACACTTCTTGCCTTCGCCTTGACGTCGCGCCAGTTCGCCCCACCACTCATGGCCGTTCTTCCTTCAAGTTGATCAGGTGCTCCTGGAAACGCTCGTCCGCCAACGGGATGGCGAGCCGGTACCAACTCTGCCACTGCCCCGCCTTGTCTCCGGCCACCAGGAATATGGCTTCACGGGAGGGGTCGAACGCGAAGATCATCCGAACCTCCGAGGCGCCGCTCGAACCTGGTCGTAGCTCTTTCATGTGGTGATATGAGCTGCCCTTGAGCCGGTCGACCAGTGGCCGGCCCAGTGCGGGGCCGTGCTCCGCCAGTAGATCGAGCGCCTCGCTGACGAGGTCAGCGGTGCTCGGCTCACTCGCGCACAGGTCCAGGAACCAATGCTCGACCTCGGGATGAAGTCTGATCTCCCACCCCCGGTCAATATAAACAAAACTTATACGCGAGGTGGGTCAACGCGCCTGCCTGCGCGTCAGCTGCCGGCTGAGTCGGCTGCGGCTTCGGCCCGGGTCTGCCGGGCGCTGCTGATCCAGGTCATCGCCCACCCGGCCAGCGCGAACCCGGCCGCTGCCACGCCACCGATCAGCAGCAGCCGCCACGCCGAGTGGGTCAGCGCCGTACCGCCCAGGTGGCCGACGAGCGCGCCGTAACTGGACCAGGCGAGCGCCGCCGCCGCCTCGTAGGGCAGGAAGAGGCGGTACGGGTAGCGGCTGCGGCCGGCCGAGAAGCAGGCTGCCATCCGGCCGCCGGGCACGAACCGGCAGAGCAGGATCACCAGCGGCCCCGGCTCGCGCAGTCCGCGGGTGACCCGCGTGACGGCCCGGCGCGCCCGTCCGCGTGGCGTGGCACGTGCCGCCCGGCGGGTGGGCGTGGTGCGGCCGATCAGGTAGCAGGCCAGGTCGCCGATGAAGACGCCGGCCGCGCCGACCGCGATGGTGACCGGCAGGCTGAGCCCGCCGTAGACGGTCAGCGCCCCACTGGTGATCATGACGAGCTGGGTCGGCACCACCGGAACGAAGGCGTCGGCGATCAGCAGGGTCAGCAGCAGCGCGTACGCCCACATGGGCGACGCGACGTCAGAGATGAGTTCGGCCACGACCGCCACCTCGCCGGAGTTCTCCGTTCGACCGGATCGAGCCTGACGCCGTGTCCGGCGTCACCACCACCGGCCCCACCTGGCGGTGACAGACGACACCGACGGGCCGTAGGTGTGAAACGAGCCGACCCGGCCGGAGGTGACGGGTGGGCGAGGCCACAGGGCGGGGCGGCGGATCGACGGATCGCGGCGTACCGTTGGCGGGACGCGGCACCGGAGCCGTCGGGTCCCCCGTTCCCGATGCCCACGCCGCGGCGGGTCGCCGACAGGTCCCGTGTCGGCGACCCGCACCCTCTCTCCGAAATCCAGGTGCGCCGGTGGCGTCCGCGCGTCTACGTTCGGGGCATGCGCAGCGCGGTAGTGACCACGACGCCGGGTGTTCCCGGCGCGCCGCACTGACGTTTCCGTCGACGAGGCCCCGGGGCGATCCGCTCCGGGGCCTCGCGGCGTTCCGGGCCCGCTCGCCTCCGGGTCGTACCCGATCAAGGAGAGCGACATGATCGACCACCGCAGGCTCGGCCGGGACCTGGAGCTGTTCGTCTCCGACCCGCTCGCGGGCGCCGGACTGCCGATCTGGCTGCCGGACGGCGCCGCCGCCCGGCACGCCGTCGAGGAGTACGTCCGGGAGCTGGAGCGTCGGGCCGGCTACCGGCACGTCTACTCGCCGCCGCTTGGTAAACGGGAGCTGTTCGAGCTCTCCGGGCACCTGGGCTACTTCGCCGACGACATGTTCCCGCCGATGCGGCTGAGCGCCGACGACGAGTTCGTGCTGCGCCCGGCGCTGTGCCCGCACCACGCGCTGGTGTTCCGGGCGCGCGGGCGCTCCTACCGGGAGCTGCCGCTGCGCGTCGCCGAGCTGGGCGGGATGTACCGGGCGGAGCGTTCCGGGGTGCTCGGCGGGCTGTCCCGGGTGCGCGCCATCTCGCTCAACGACGCGCACAACTTCTGCGCCCTGGACCAGGTCGGCGACGAGGTCCGCGAGATCCTGCGGCTGATCGGCGAGGCGCACGCCGCGCTCGGCGTCCGTCCCGCCGGGTTGCGGCTGTCGCTGCGCGGGCCGGGTCAGCGGTACGTGGGCGACGACGCGAGCTGGGCGCGGGCCGAGGACCTGCTGCGCGCGGCGCTCGACGGGGTCGACGTCATGGAGGCGCCGGGTGAGGCCGCGTTCTACGGCCCGAAGATCGACATTCAGATCGTGGACGCGGCCGGCCGGGAGTCGACCATCTCCACCGTCCAGCTCGACTTCGACAAGCCGGAACGGTTCGACCTCTCGTACACCGACTCGGACGGCCGCCGGAAACGGCCGGTGATGGTGCACCGCAGCCTGGTGGGCAGCATGGAGCGGCTGTTCGCGTACCTGATCGAGGTGCACGGGGGCGCGTTCCCCGCCTGGTACGCCCCGGTGCAGGTGCTGCTGCTCCCGGTCGACGCGGCGCAGGCCGACGCGGCTGCCGGGCTGGCCCGCCGCGCCGAGGCGGCCGGGCTGCGGGCCGAGGTGCAGCACGCCGGTTCGCTGGGCTCCCGCATCCGCGACGCGGCCCGCAGGCGCATCCCGTACACCGGGGTGATCGGCCCCCGGGAGGCGGCCGACGGGTCGGTCTCGCTGCGTCTGCGCGACGGCCGGGTGCTCGATCCGATGCCCGCCGCCGAGGCGGTGGGCCTGGTCGGCGCGGTGGTCGCGAGCCGGTCGGCCGGGCTGCTCCCGTCCGGCTGACTCCGGCCCGCCCGGGTGCCGGGAAGGCACCCGGGCGGCGGCCCGTGTCGGGCCGGTGGCCGGGTCCACGTCAGTTCCCGACCGGCGTGCCGGCGCCGGCACGCATGCCGTTCGGCGGGCCGGCCGGGGCCGGCGCCGGAACCTCGTCGGTGATCACCGCGCCGGTGAACTGCGCCCGGTAGAGCCGGGCGTACGCGCCACCGGCGGCGACGAGCTGGTCGTGGGTGCCCTGTTCCACGATCCGGCCCTGCTCCATCATCAGGATCAGGTCGGCGTCGCGGATGGTGGAGAGCCGGTGCGCGATGACGAAGCTCGTCCGGTCCGAGCGCAGCGCCGCCATGGCGCGCTGGAGCAGCACCTCGGTCCGGGTGTCCACCGAGCTGGTCGCCTCGTCCAGGATCAGCAGCGACGGCTCGGCCAGGAACGCGCGGGCGATGGTGATGAGCTGCTTCTCCCCGGCGCTGACGTTGCTGCCCTCCTCGTCGATCACGGTGTCGTAGCCGTCGGGCAGGCTGCGCACGAACCGGTCCACGAACGTCGCCCGGGCGGCGGCGAGGATCTCCTCCTCGGTGGCGTCCGGGCGCCCGTAGGCAATGTTGTCCCGGATGGTGCCGCCGAACAGCCAGGTGTCCTGGAGCACCATGCCGATCCGGCCGCGCAGGTCGTCGCGGCGCATCGTGGAGATGTCCACCCCGTCCAGCGTGATCCGGCCGGCGTCCAGCTCGTAGAACCGCATGACCAGGTTGACCAGCGTGGTCTTGCCCGCGCCGGTGGGGCCGACGATGGCCACCGTGTGACCCGGCTCGGCGACCAGCGACAGGTCGTCGATGAGCGGCTTCTCCGGGTCGTAGCGGAAGGAGACATGCTCGAACTCGACCCGCCCGTGCGGGTCGGCGATCCGCGCCGGCTCGGCCGGGTCGGGGCTCTGCTCGCCGGCGTCGAGCACCGCGAAGACCCGCTCGGCCGACGCCACCCCCGACTGCAGCAGGTTGGCCATCGAGGCGACCTGGGTGAGCGGCTGGGTGAACTGCCGCGAGTACTGGATGAACGCCTGCACGTCACCGAGGCTCATCGAGCCGGACGCCACCCGCAGGCCGCCGACCACCGCGATCGCGACGTAGCTGAGGTTCCCGATGAAGAACATCGCCGGCATGATGATCCCGGAGACGAACTGCGCGCCGAAGCTGGCCCGGAACAGCTCCTCGTTCTTGGCGTGGAAGGCGGCTTCGACCTCCTTCTGCCGGCCGAAGACCTTGACCAGCTCGTGCCCGGTGTACGCCTCCTCGATCTGGCCGTTCAGCTCGCCGGTGTGCTTCCACTGCGCGATGAACTTGCCCTGCGACCGCTTCGCGATCTGGCTGGTGACCACCACCGACAGCGGCACCGCGACCAGCGCGACCAGCGCCAGCAACGGCGAGATCCAGAACATCATCCCGAGTACGCCGACGACTGTGAGCAGCGACGTGAGCAACTGGCTCAGCGTCTGCTGGAGCGTCTGCGACACGTTGTCGATGTCGTTCGTGACCCGGCTCAGCAGCTCACCCCGGGGCTGCTTGTCGAAGTACGGCAGCGGCAGCCGGTTGAGCTTGTCCTCCACGTCGGCGCGCAGCTTCAGCACGGTGCGCTGCACCACCCCGTTGAGCACCCAGCCCTGCGCCCACTGCAGGATGCTCGCGCCGATGTAGAGCACCACAGCGAACGCCAGCACCCGGCCCAGCGCGGCGAAGTCGATCCCGGTGCCGGGGATCACGTCCATCCGGGCCAGCATGTCGGCGAAGTTGCCGTTGCCCTCGGCGCGGGCCGCCTCCGCCGCCGCCTCGGTGGTGGTGCCGGCCGGCAGCTGACGGCCGATCACCCCGCTGAAGATGATGTCGGTGGCGTGGCCGAGCACCTTCGGCCCGATAACGCTGAGCCCGACGCTGCCCAGGGCCAGCGCGAGCACGCCGGTGAGCTGGAGCCGGTACGGTCGCAGCCGCCCCAGCAGACGGCGTGCCGACGGCCCGAAGTTCATCGCCTTCTCGGCCGGCATGCCCATGTTCATGTGCGGCGGTCCACCGCCCGGCCGGCGTCCGGCCGGAGGTAGTCGTGCCGGTTCGTTCTTCTGCTGCGGTACCGGCGGCGTGCCGCCGTTCCTCCCACTCACGCTGTGCCCCCGTTCGTTCGCGACTGCGGGGCTCGCAACCCCGGCTCACTCCTCGCGCTCACGCTGCAACCTCCGCCGTCTGCTGCGACGCGACGATCTCGGCGTACGTGGGGCAGCTCTCCAGCAGTTCCTCATGTCGTCCCATCCCGACGACACCCCCGTCCTCGAGCACGATGATCTGGTCGGCGTCGACGATCGTGGAGACCCGCTGGGCCACGATCACCACCGCCGCGTCCGCGGTGACCGGCTTGAGGGCGGCCCGCAGCCGGGCGTCCGTGCCGAGGTCGAGCGCGGAGAAGGAGTCGTCGAAGAGATAGATCTCCGGTTTGCGTACGAGCGCGCGGGCGATCGCCAGTCGTTGCCGCTGGCCGCCGGAGACGTTCGTGCCGCCCTGCGCGATCGGCGCGTCCAGTCCGCCCGCCATCTCGGCGACGAAGTCGCGCGCCTGGGCGATCTCCAGGGCGGCCCACAGGTCGGCGTCGGTGGCGTCCGGGTTGCCGTAGCGCAGGTTGCTGGCGACGGTGCCGCTGAACAGGTACGGCCGCTGGGGCACCAGCCCGATCCGCCGCCACAGCTCCTCCGGGGCGAGTTCCCGCACGTCCACGCCGTCGACCAGGACGGCGCCGGCGGTCGGGTCGACCAGACGGGGGATCAGGGTCAGCAGTGTGGTCTTGCCGGCGCCGGTGGAGCCGATGATCGCTGTGGTCCGGCCCGGTTCGGCGCGGAACGAGATGTCGTGCAGCACCGGCGCGCTCGCGCCCGGGTACTGGAATCCGGCGCCACGCAGCTCCAGCTCGCCGTGGCCGGTGACCTCGGTGACCGGGTCGGGCGCCGGCACCACCGACGAGTCGGTGTCCAGCACCTCCTCGATGCGCTCGGCGCAGACGGCGGCCCGGGGCACCATCATCAGCATGAAGGTGGCCATCATGACCGCCATCAGGATCTGCATCAGGTACTGCAGGAACGCGGTCAGCGCGCCGACCTGGATCTGGCCGGAGTCGACACGCGCCGCGCCGAACCAGAGCACCGCGACGCTGGATACGTTCAGGACCAGCATCACGATCGGGAAGATCAGCGCCTGGAGCCGCCCGATCCGCAGGGCGGTGGCGGTCAGGTCGGTGTTCGCCACCCGGAAGCGGTCGGTCTCGTACGGCTCGCGGACGAAGGCCCGGACCACCCGGATGCCGGTGATCTGCTCGCGCAGCACCCGGTTGACGGTGTCGATCCGGGTCTGCATGAGCCGGAAGCCCGGCACCATCCGGCGGATGATCAGGCCCAGCGCGACGGCGAGCACCGGTACGCAGACCAGCACCAGCCAGGAGAGCCCGACGTCCTCGCGCAGCGCCATCACCACGCCGCCGACGCTCATGATCGGCGCGGCGACCAGCATGGTGCAGCTCAGCAGCACCAGCATCTGCACCTGCTGGACGTCGTTGGTGTTGCGGGTGATCAGCGACGGCGCGCCGAACCGGGCCACCTCGCGGGCGGAGAAGCTGTTCACCCGCCGGAAGATCGAGCCGCGTACGTCGCGGCCGAAGCCCATCGCGGTTTTCGCCCCGAAGTAGACGGCGGCGATCGAGCAGGCGATCTGGAGCAGGCTGACCAGCAGCATCCAGCCGCCCGTACGCAGGATCTGGTCGGTGTCGCCGACGGCGACGCCGCGGTCGATGATGTCGGCGTTCAGGCTGGGCAGGTAGAGCGAGGCGATGGTGCCGACGAACTGGAACGCCACCACGGCGACCAGCCATCGTCGGTACGGGCGCAGATGTGTGCGCAGCAGGCGGATCAACACGGATGGCTCCCCGTTGGCGGCTCGGTGTCGGACTCGCTGTCCCGGTTCAACCGACGGAGGTCCCCGTCGGACATGCCGGTGATGATTTCGATCAGGAACGCGCGGATCACCGCCCGCTTGTCCGGGTCGGCGTCGACCGACGTCAGTGGCCGATCGCTGTGGATCATGTCGATGATGGCGCGGGCGTGCTCGCCGCCCTTGTCGGTCAGGGCGAGCCGGACGGTGCGGCGGTCCTCGGCCGCGCGACGCCTGCTGACGAAGCCGTCGCGTTCGAGGGTGTCCACGATGCCGGTGAGCGTGGCGGGCCGGACGAAGCAGAGTTCGGCCATGTCCCGGTGGCTGGCCTCGCCGGAGCGCAGGAGGATCATCAGGACCCGCATGCCGGCGGAGGTGAGGCCGTGGTGCTCGGCCAGGTAACGCCCCCAGTGCTGCTCGACGACGTGGCCGGCGATCGAGACCAGCCGGCCGAGCGGCGCGTGGTGCAGCGCGTCGGGAAAGCGTACGAGGGGCCCGGGATTCACGGCTGTCAGATTAGCCCCCGAATCATCAGGGCCCAAACTAATTTCTGAGAAGTCCCTCAGCCGCGTTCGGCGCGCGCCCGAGGCGGCTCGTCCGGCGCGGTGGCGACGTAGTCCCGCATGACGTCGGTGACCTCGCGCAGGAACGCCGCGGTGGCCTCGGCCTGCTCCGGGGTGAGCCGGGAGACCGCCCGGTCGACGCCGACGAGCAGCGGGCGCAGCGCCTCCAGCACCTCGCCGACGGCGCTCTCGGTCACCTGGAGGCTGAGCCGCCGCCTGTCGTACGGGTGCGGGGACCGGGCGACGTGACCGGCCTGCACGAGCCGGTCCACGAGCGTGGTCGCCGAGGCCGACCGGATGCCGAGCCGGTTGCCCAGCTCGACCGGGCCCAGCGGCTCCGGGCTGGAGACCAGGTGGTCGATGGCCGCCGCGTCGGTCGCGTTGAGGCCCAGGCGGCGGGCCAGCGCGGCCCGGGTGTCACCGGCGATCCGCAGCACGTCGCGCAGCGCGCGGGAGGCCTCGCTGCTCGGCGGCGGACCCGGCACGTTTTCCCCGGTTGACGGCACCCCCTCCATGGGATAAAGCTAGCAGCTCGGTTAGCTAGAAAATCTAGCTAATAGAGGGGACCGCACATGCGCAGCGACGGACGGGGACGCTGGTTCGGGCTGCTCGCCATCAGCCTCGGCGTCGCGATGATCATCGTGGACGCCACCATCGTGAACGTCGCGGTGCCGCAGATCATCCGGGACCTGGACATCACCTCCACCGACGCGCAGTGGGTGCAGGAGGCGTACACCCTGGTCTTCGCCGCGTTGCTGCTGGTCGCCGGGCGCTTCGCCGACCGGTCCGGGCGGCGGCGGATGTTCCTCGTCGGCGTCACCGTGTTCGTCGTCGCAAGCGTGCTCGCGGCGCTCGCCGGCTCCGGCGAGACGCTCATCGCCGCCCGGGTGCTCCAGGGCATCGGCGGCGCGATGATGCTGCCCACCTCGCTCTCCCTGCTCAACGCCAACTTCACCGGCCGGGAGAAGGGCATCGCGTTCGCCGTCTGGGGCTCCACCATCGGCGGCGCGGCGGCGCTCGGGCCCCTGCTCGGCGGCTGGCTCACCACCACGTACTCCTGGCGGTGGGCCTTCGGCATCAACGTCCCGGTCAGCCTCGCGGTGATCGTGGCGACGCTGGTCCTGGTGGCCGAGTCCCGCGACGACCGGGCCGAGCGCGGCCTGGACCTGCCCGGTGCGCTGCTCTCCGTGATCGGCATGACCGGCGTGGTCTTCGCGCTGATCGAGGGCCGCACCTACGGCTGGTGGGAGCGGGAACGGCCGTTCAGCCTGTTCGGGCTGGACTGGACCGCGTCGATCTCGCCGGTGCCGGTGGCCGCGATCCTGGGCCTCGCCGCGCTCGGGCTCTTCCTGGCCCAGCAGGTACGCCGCAACCGGGCCGGCCGGCCGGCGCTGCTCGACCTGTCGCTGTTCGGCATCGGCTCGTTCCGCAACGGCATCCTGGCCGCCGCGATCGTCAGCCTGGGCGAGTTCGGCCTGCTGTTCGCGCTGCCGCTGTGGTTCCAGAACGTGCTCGGCTACAGCGCCTTCCGGACCGGCCTGGCGCTGCTGCCGCTCGCCGTCGGCAGCTTCCTGGCCAGCGGCCTCGGCGCGCCGCTCACCCAGCGCTGGGGCGCGGCCCGGGTGGTCCAGCTCGGTGTCGCCGCCGAGCTGGTCGGCGTCGCCGGGCTCGGGTTCGTGGTCGCGCCGGACACCAGCTGGTGGGCGCCGGTGGGCTTCCTTTTCGTGTACGGCGTCGGCGTCGGCCTGGCCACCGCCCAGCTCACCGGGGTCTCCCTGTCCGAGGTGCCGGTACGCCGCAGCGGCCAGGGCTCGGGCCTGCAGAGCACCGCCCGGCAGGTCGGCTCCGCGCTGGGCATCGCGGTGCTCGGCACCGTGCTCTTCGCCGGCCTCGGCGGACTGCTCGGCGACCGCCTCGCCGACCAGCCCGGACTCGACCCGGCCCAGCGGGACCAGGTGGTGAGCGCGGTCAAGGAGAGCGCCGGCGCGGCGATCGGCGGGCTGGAGGCGGACCCGCGTACCGCGCCGATCGCCGAGGAGGCGAAGGCGGCGTTCTCCGACGCCACCCGGTACGCGGCGTTCGCCGGAGCCGGGTTCCTGCTGATCGGCCTGGTCGCCTGCCTTCGCCTGCCGTCGGTGCGGCCCGGGGACGCCACGCCGCGCGCCGAAGAGGAGCCGGCCCGGGCCTGATCCTGGGCCCGGCGGCGGCTCACCTGCGGGGGCCGCCGCCGGGCCCGGCACGCGGCTCATGCGCCGAACGCGACCGCCAGCGCGGCGGCCACGAAGAGGACCTGGAGCGCCGTGCGGACGCCCAGCGGGGTCACCGGGCGGCCGGCGAGCGTGAGGCGGCGGCGCGCGGCCGACACGTTCGCCGGGAACATGGCCAGCATCAGCAGCGCCAGCCCGGCCGCCGCCCAGCGCGCCGTGGCCGGGACCAGCAGCGCGAGCGCGCCGCCGAGTTCCAGCACGCCGGTGACGGTCACCAGCAGGTCGGGCCGGGGCAGCGACGGCGGGACCATCGCGATCAGGTCCCTGCGCCGGGACGCGAAATGGGCCACGCCGGTCAGCGCGAACATCAGCGCCAGCCCGACCCGCAGCGCGGGATGCCAGCCGTCCAGAGCGTCCACGCCGAGCAGGCCGGCGATCCGGGCCGAAGCGGCGCCGGCGAGAAGTGCGATCAGGGGTGCCATGGTCGTCCCTCCGGCGGGGAATCTTGTCAGCGACAAGATTGCCCGCGCGGGTGGCATCTTGTCAATGACAAGTTAGGGTGACGGCATGGCCTCCTACCACCACGGCGACCTGCGCCGCGTCCTGCTGACCACCGCGGCGGAGGCGATCGCCGAGGCCGGACCGGCCGCACTGAGCCTGCGGGACCTGGCCCGCCGGGCGGGCGTCTCGCACGCCGCGCCCGCACACCACTTCGGCGACAAGGCCGGGCTGCTCACCGCGCTCGCCGCCCAGGGCTTCGACCTGCTCGCCGACGCGCTCCGGCAGGCCGGCGACGACCTGCTCGACACCGGCGTGGCCTACGTCGGGTTCGCGATACGGCACCGGGCGCACTTCGACGTCATGTTCCGGCCCGAGCTGTACCGGGCCGACGACCCGGAGCTGATCGCCGCCCGGACGCGGTCGGGCGAACTGCTGCGCGACGGGGTGGCCCGGCGCACCGGGCGGGAGCCGGACGCCGACGCGCTGGCCGCCTGGTCGATCGTGCACGGCTTCGCCACGCTCTGGCTCGCCGGCGCGCTGCCGCCCCGGGTGGGCGACGACCCGGAGGCCGCCGCCCGCGAGGTGATCAGGCGGCTCTTCGCCTGAGCCGGTCTCAGCCGCGATGCCAGGTTGGGCCGGGCCGCCGGAACGGGCTCACCAGCTCGTCGGCAGCGGCATCCCCTCGGTGTAGCCGGCGGCGCTCTGCACGCCGACGAGCGCCCGCTCGTGGAACTCCTCCAAGCTGCGCGCGCCCGCGTACGTGAACGCGCTGCGTACCCCGGAGATGATCTCGTCGATCAGGTCCTCGACGCCGGGCCGGTTCGGGTCCAGGTACATCCGGGCCGAGGAGATGCCCTCCTCGAAGATCGCCTTCCGGGCCCTGTCGAACGCGCTGTCCTCGGCCGTACGGGCGCTCACCGCACGCGAGGACGCCATGCCGAAGCTCTCCTTGTAGCGCCGCCCGTCGGCGTCGGTGTACAGGTCGCCGGGGGACTCGTAGGTGCCGGCGAACCAGGAGCCGATCATCACGTTCGACGCGCCCGCGGCGAGCGCCAGCGCCACGTCCCGCGGGTGGCGTACGCCGCCGTCGGCCCACACGTGCCGGCCCAGCGAGCGGGCCGCCGCCGCGCAGTCGAGCACCGCGGAGAACTGTGGACGGCCCACGCCGGTCATCATCCTGGTGGTGCACATCGCGCCCGGCCCGACGCCCACCTTGACGATGTCCGCGCCCGCGTCGACCAGGTCGCGTACGCCATCGGCGGTGACCACGTTCCCGGCCGCCACCGGCACCGGCGGATCCAGCCGGCGGACCGCCCGCAGCGCATGGAGCATCCGCTCCTGGTGCCCGTGCGCGGTGTCCACGACGAGCGTGTCCACCCCGGCCTCCAGCAGCGCGGCGGCCTTGCCCGTGACGTCGCCGTTGATGCCCACGGCGGCGGCGACGCGCAGCCGCCCCCGGTCGTCGGTGGCCGGCTTGTACAGCGTGGCGCGCAACGCGCCCTGCCGGGTCAGCACCCCGACCAGGCGGCCCTGCGCGTCCACCACCGGCGCGATCCGCCGCCGGCCCGCCGACAGCCGGTCGAATCCGGTACGCGGGTCCGCGTCCGCCGGGACGGTGTGCAGCTCGGTCGACATCACGTGCCGGAGCTGGGCGAAGCGGTCCACCCCGACGGTGTCCGCCTCGGTGACCACGCCCATCGGCCGACTGTCCGCGTCGACCACCACCACCGCGCCGTGCGACCGTTTCGGCAGCAGGTGGATGGCGTCGCCGACGGTCTCGGTCGGGCCCAGGGTGATCGCTGTGTCGTGCACCAGGTGGCGCTGCTTGACCCAGCCGACCACGTCGGCGACGACCTCGATCGGGATGTCCTGCGGGATCACCGCCACCGCGCCGCGCCGCGCCACCGTCTCGGCCATCCGCCGGCCCGCGACGGCTGTCATGTTCGCCGCCACCAGCGGGATGGTGGTGCCGGTCCCGTCGGTGGTGGCCAGGTCGACGTCGAGCCGGGAGCCCACCTCGGACCGGTTGGGCGCCATGAAGACGTCGTTGTAGGTCAGGTCGTGCGCGGGGACCGCGCCGTGAAGGAACCGCACCTGGCCATCATTCCCGCCCCGGGCTGTGCCCGCCCCCGGTGGTGGCTCAGACCACCCGGCCCGGCGCTGTCAAGAAGGGGCCCTTTCTCTACCGCACGCGTTAAGAAGGGGCCCTTCCTTACACCTCAGGCGATGGTGCAGATCGCGGCGCCGGACGTGATCACCGCGCCGACCTCGGCGGCGAGCCCGCTCACCGTGCCGGCCTTGTGCGCGTGCAGCGGCTGCTCCATCTTCATCGCCTCCAGCACCACGACCAGGTCGCCCTCGGCCACCTCGTCGCCGTCCGCGACCGCGATCTTCACGATCGTGCCCTGCATCGGCGAGGTGAGGGCGTCGCCGCTGACCGCGGCGCCCGCCTTGCCTCCGCCGCCCCGGCGGGCCGGCTTCTTCGCGGCGGGCGCGGCTGCCGCCGTACCCGCGCCGAGCCCGGCGGGGAGGACGACCTCCAGCCGCTTGCCGCCCACTTCGACCACCACGGTCTCGCGCTCGGCCGGCTCGTCGGCGGCGCCCGGGGTGGCGGTGAAGGCCGGGACGGTGTTGTCCCACTCCGTCTCGATCCACCGGGTGTGCACGGTGAACGGCTCGGCGGCGAACGCCTCGTCGCGGATCACCAGGCGGTGGAAGGGCAGCGCGGTGGCCATGCCCTCGACCACCATCTCGTCGAGCGCCCGGCGGGCCCGCTCCAGCGCCTCGGCGCGCGTCTCGCCGACGATGATCACCTTGGCGAGCAGGGAGTCGAAGTTGCCGCCGATCACGTCGCCGGCCGAGATTCCGGTGTCCACCCGCACGCCCGGCCCGGAGGGCAGGCGCAGCGCGGTGACGGTGCCCGGCGCGGGCAGGAAGTTGCGGCCCGGGTCCTCGCCGTTGATCCGGAACTCGATGGCGTGCCCGCGCGGCGTCGGGTCCTCGGTAAAGCGCAGCTTCTCGCCGTCCGCGATGCGGAACTGCTCGCGGACCAGGTCGATGCCGGCGGTCTCCTCGGTGACCGGGTGCTCGACCTGGAGCCGGGTGTTCACTTCCAGGAACGAGATCGTGCCGTCCGCGCCGACCAGGTATTCCACGGTGCCGGCGCCGTGGTAGCCGGCCTCGCGGCAGATGGCCTTGGCGCTGTCGTGGATCTGGGCGCGCTGGGCGTCGGTGAGGAACGGCGCGGGCGCCTCCTCGACCAGCTTCTGGTGCCGGCGCTGCAACGAGCAGTCCCGGGTGCCCACCACGATCACGTTGCCGTGCTGGTCGGCCAGCACCTGCGCCTCGACGTGGCGGGGCTTGTCGAGGTAGCGCTCGACGAAGCACTCGCCCCGGCCGAACGCGGCGACCGCCTCGCGGGTGGCCGACTCGAACAGGTGCGGGATCTCCTCCATGGTGCGGGCGACCTTGAGGCCGCGCCCGCCACCGCCGAAGGCGGCCTTGATGGCGACCGGCAGGCCGTGGTCGACGGCGAACGCCATCACCTCGTCCGCGTTGCCCACCGGGTCCGGGGTGCCGGGCACCAGCGGCGCGCCGGCCCGCTGCGCGATGTGGCGGGCGGTCACCTTGTCACCGAGGTCGCGGATCGCCTGCGGGGTGGGGCCGATCCAGGTGAGCCCGGCGTCGATGACGGCCTGGGCGAAGTCGGCGTTCTCGGAGAGGAAGCCGTAGCCGGGGTGCACCGCGTCCGCGCCGGACCGGGCCGCCACGTCGATCAGCTTGTCGATGCGCAGGTAGCTGTCCGCGGCGGTGTCGCCACCGAGGGCGTACGCCTCGTCGGCGAGCGTGGCGTGCAGGGCGTCCCGGTCGGAGTCCGCGTAGACGGCGACGCTCGCCAGGCCCGCGTCGCGACACGCGCGGATGACGCGGACGGCGATCTCGCCGCGGTTGGCGATGAGAACCTTGCGCACCTTGTGGCTCCTCCCGGGAGGTCGTTGCCGGGAGTTTAGCGGCCGACCTGCGGAGCCTAACGATCGCTCAGTGTGGGATGCGGCACTGTAGTCAAACTTGGCTATTACGCTTGTCCGGTGTCGGCAACGAGGATGATGATTCTGGGCCTGGTCCGGTGGATGCAGCCGGTGCACGGCTACGACGTGCGCCGTGAGCTGCTGAGCTGGAGTGCGGACAAGTGGGCCAACGTGCAGCCCGGTTCGATCTACCACGCGCTGCGCAAACTCACCGACGAGGGCCTGCTCCGGACGGTCTCGGTCGAGCAGGTGGGCGCCCGTCCGGCGCGCACCACGTACGAGGTGACGGCGAAGGGGGAGGACGAGTTCGAGACGTTGCTGCGGGCGCAGTGGTGGCAGCTCCACGAGCCGCCGGACCCCTTCGTGGCGGCTTTCTCCTTCCTGCCGGCGATGCCGCGTGAGGAGGCGGCGGCGGCGCTGCGCAACCGGGCCAACCTGCTGCGCGCCGGGGTCGAGTCGACGCGCGCCTCGCTCGACTCGGACTGGGTGCGCACCCGCAAGCCGGTGCACGTCGGGTGGATGTTCGAGCTGTGGCTGGCCCGCGCCGAGGCGGAGTCGGCTTGGTGCGAGCGGATCGCGGAGCGGATCGAGTCGGGGGTGTCGTACCTGCCCGATGGGATGGAGCGGGCAGAGGGCTGGTCGGGCTGGACCGACGGATCGCTGTGACACGACATAATCAACGTTGACTAGAAGAGCTATATCGCGTTAGCCTCGGCAGGAATCGCGGGGGATTCGTGCGTCCTCGCGGACGATCGGCGGCCGGTCAGGTCCGCCCGGACGACCAGGAGCAGAAATGATCGAGACCAGGGGGTTGCGGAAGTCGTACCGCTCCCGCGAGGGTCGCGAGACGAAGACCGTGGACGCGGTCCGCGGCGTCAACCTCGACGTCGCCGAGGGGGAGATCTTCGGCTTCCTCGGGCCCAACGGCGCCGGCAAGACCACCACGCTGCGGATGCTCGCCACCCTCATCGAGCCGGACGGCGGCCAGGCCACGGTGGCCGGCGCCGACCTGCGCAAGGACCCGGCCGAGGTGCGCCGCCGGATCGGGTACGTGGCCCAGGGCGGCAGCACCTGGGACGAGTCGACCGCCCGCGAGGAACTGGTGCTCCAGGCGCGCCTCTACGGCATCGGCAAGGCCGAGGCGAACCGGCGGGCCAACCGCGCGCTCGACGCCTTCCAGCTCACCGAGTACGCCGACCGCAAGTGCAAGACCTACTCCGGCGGCCAGCGCCGGCGGGTCGAGATCGCGCTCGGCATCATCCACGAGCCGAAGATCGTCTTCCTGGACGAGCCGACCACCGGTCTCGACCCGCAGAGCCGCGCGCACATGTGGGACGAGATCCGCCGGCTGCGCACTGAGGGGATGACCGTCTTCATCACCACGCACTACCTGGACGAGGCGGACGCGCTCTGCGACCGCATCGCGATCATGGACCACGGCGAGGTGGTCGCCGAGGGCACGCCGGCCGAGCTGAAGCGGGAGATCTCCGGCGAGGTGGTGATCGTCGGCCTGGACGCCCCGAGCACCCCGCGTGCCGCCGAGCTGCTCGACACCGAGGCGTACGTGAGCAAGCTGGAGACCGTCGACGAGGGCGGCCTGCGTCTCTACGTCGACGAGGGCGCCACCGCCATCCCGCAGGTGCTGCGCCGCCTCGACCACGCCGGGCTGGACCTGCGCTCGATCGAGCTGCACCGCCCCAGCCTCGACGACGTCTTCCTCACCAAGACCGGCCGCTCGCTGCGCGAGTCCTGACCCCCGGAGAAGCTGTCATGAAACTCGCCCGCGACACCTGGCTGATCTTCCAGCGCCAGACGCTGCTGCTCCTGCGCAACCCGGTGTGGATCTTCGTCGGCGTCTTCCAGCCGGTGATGTACCTGCTCCTGTTCGCCCCGCTGCTCAAGCCCGCGCTGAACGCCCCGACGCAGGCCGCCGCGTACAAGATCTTCGTGCCCGGCCTGCTGGTGCTGCTCGCCATCTTCGGCGGCCTGTTCCAGGGCTTCGGCCTGATCGCCGAGCTGCGCGCCGGCGTGATCGAGCGTTCCCGGGTCACCCCGGTCAGCCGGCTCGCGCTGCTGCTCGGCCGGTCACTGCGCGACGTGGTCTCGCTCATCGTGCAGGCAGTCATCATCACGCTGCTGGCGCTCGCGTTCGACCTGCGCGTCTTCATCGGCAACCTGCTCCTGGCGTACCTGATGCTCGCCCTCATCGCGCTTATGACCTCGGCCGTCTCCTACGGCATCGCGCTCAAGGTCAAGAGCGAGGACGCGCTCGCCCCGCTGATGAACACCGTCGCGCAGCCGGTGCTGCTGCTCTCCGGCATCCTGCTGCCGCTCACCTTCGCGCCCGGCTGGCTCCAGGGCGTGGCCAAGTGGAACCCGTTCTCCTGGGCGGTCGAAGGCACCCGCGCCTTGTTCAACGGCGACCTCGGCAACGACCGGGTCTGGCAGGGCCTCGGCATCATCACGGTGCTCGCCGCCGCCGGGGTGTTCTGGGCCGCCCGCCAGTTCGCCCGCAGCGTCCGCTGAGCAGGGGGCACCGGCGCGGTCCGCGCGGCTTGATCGACTCCACTTGATCGACTCCACTTCGGCGAGGTGGCGGCATCCGGCGCTCAGGGATACCGCCACCTCGGCGAGGTTGTCTTCGGCCGGCTCAGAGCACCCGGGCGAGCGTGACGCCGTCGGCGATCGGCAGCATTACCGCCTCGACGCGGACATCCGCGATCACCGCGTCGTTGAACGCGGCGATCGCCCGGTCGTCGGCGTTGCGCGGGGCAAGCACCCGGCCGTCGCGCAGCGTGTTGTCGACAGCGATCACCGCGCCGGGGCGCATGCGGGGCACCAGTTCGTCCCAGTAGATCGGGTAGCCGACCTTGTCGGCGTCGATGAACGCGAAGTCCAGGTAACGCTCGCGGGGCAGCTCGCGCAGCGTCTCCGCGGCCGGGCCGATGCGCAGCTCGATCCGGTCCTGCACACCGGCGCGCTCCCAGTAGCGCCGGGCCACACCCGTGTACTCCTCGGAGATGTCGAAGCAGGTCAGCCGCCCACCCTCGGCAAGCCCGCGGGCGATCGCCAGTGAGGAGAGGCCGGTGAACGTGCCCACCTCCACCGCCTGCCGTACGCCGAGCAGCCGGGTCAGGAACGTCAGGAACGCGGCCTGTTCCGGCGCGACCTGCATGCCCGCCTCGGCGGGCAGGACCGCCCGGGTCTCCTCGGCCAGCTCCCGGACGATCTCGTCCGGCGCGGACCCGTGGGCCACCAGATAGTCGTGCAGTTCCGGCGTGAGCGGCAGCGGCTTTGTGGTCATGTCCGGACGTTAGCCGAGATGCTCGATCTCCTGGCCCCCCGGCGCGACCTTCGTCCACAGGTCGACGATGCTCAGCTCCACCTCGCCGAGCAGCCGGCGCAGCAGCGGCAGGGACAATCCCACCACCGTGCCCGGGTCACCCTCGATCCCGGTCAGGAACGCGCCGCCCAGCCCGTCGATGGTGAACGCGCCGGCCACCGCCAGCGGCTCGCCCGTCGCCACGTACGCGGCGATCTCCTCGTCACTGATGTCGGCGAAATGCACAGTGGTCGACGCGGCCGCCTCCGCCTGCGACTCGTGCGTCACGTCGATCAGACTGTGCCCGGTGTGCAGGACGCCGCTGCGCCCGCGCATCCGCTGCCAGCGCCGGGTGGCGTCCGCCGCGTCGTCCGGCTTGCCCAGGATCTCGCCGTCGAAGGCCAGCACCGAGTCACAGCCGAGCACGAGAGTGCGTTCGTCCGGC
This sequence comes from Micromonospora sp. LA-10, assembly GCF_051853095.1. NCBI lineage: Bacteria > Bacillati > Actinomycetota > Actinomycetes > Micromonosporales > Micromonosporaceae > Micromonospora > Micromonospora sp. LA-10. The sequence continues at coordinate 2,831,195 of NZ_CP195710.1, read as the reverse complement.
GACGGCCGCAGCCGATCGCGTACGGCCTGCGCCTTCAGCCGGGCCAGCTCCAGGCACAGATCCTCGGCACGCTCGCTGACCACCTGCGACTCGTCCACGCCGCTGACCAGCACGTCGGGCTCGATCCCGGCGGCCTGGAGCAACTTGCGGCGGGCGGGAGACTGCGAGGCGAGCACAAGGCGCACCGGTACGGAGGTCGACACCTTGCCGACGCTACCGGCTGACCCTCGGCGGCGGGTCGTCGGCACGTCGGCGCCGCCGCCAGAACAGGTACCCGCCGCCCGCCGCCACCAGTACACCCAGGGTGGCGAGCCCGCGTACGGTCGCGCTGCTGTCGTCGCCCTTTTCCGGGGCTGCCTCCGCCGACGCCGGTGGCGTGACGTTCGAGGACTCGAAGCCGAGCGGGGGGACGTCGGCGGTGAGCGCCGCTACCAGGTCGATGACGCCGTAGCCGTACTGGTCGTCGCGGCCTGGCGGTCCCTTGTCGACGGCGGTGGCGGTCAGGCGGTGGGCGACTTCCTGCGCGGGGAGGTTGGGGTACTTGGAGCGGATGAGAGCAGCCGCGCCGGCAACGATCGCGGTGGCACTGGATGTCCCGGTGCCCTTCGAGTACTTGCCGCCATAGCTGGTGCTGTAGATATCAACGGCTGGGGCAGCAATCTCGATCTTGGGCCCTGTGACCGAAATCGGGGCATGGTTCCCGGCCTGGTCGATCCCGCTTACTGCGATGACACCTTCCTCTGCGGCTGGATAGCCAATCGTGGCGGCTTCAGGGAGGTTGCCGACGCCTGCGACAACGACTATGTCAGCGGCCACTGCGTTCTTCACTGAACGAGTTAGTTTCTCGCTTGTGACGCCTGCGCTGGAGATGCTTATTACTCCAGCGTGCTGCGTGACTGCGTAATCTATCGCCTCTGCGAGTTTGTCGGCCTCGCCGTAGTTGTCTGAAGTGGACGAGATTATTGGGAGAATTTTGGCCTCCGGCGCTATCCCTAGTGCGCCGATTTCCCCATCAGCGCCATGGGCGGCGATGAGTCCCGCCATGGCAGTCCCGTGGCTGTTTGCGTCCCGCAAGCCGTCTCCGGTGCCCGTCAGAATATTCTTGCCTTCAAGTAAATTTCGGGAGAGGTCCGGATGAGTGTCAACGCCAGTGTCGGGGACGGCCACTAGGACCCCCGCTCCGCGAGAGACCTTATGAGCTTCGTTGACCTTGAGGAAGGTCAGATGCCACTGATCCTTTCGAACCTGCGAAGTCTCCGCTGGCGCGGCTGATTGCACTGCCTGGGTTGAGAAGAGGCTGACGACGGCCAAGATCGAGAGGGCTGCACGCATGCTGAGTCGGTCAACGATCTCGGCCGATGGCTGGTCCTGGATCGATCGGACCTTCGGCGGGCGGAGGCAGCACGACTGGACTGACCCCTTTGTCGGTCTCCCAGGGGTGGTCTGAATCCCAGGGGCGAGATGCTCCATTCGTCTCGTTCTGGCGACCGGATCGGCTGCTCATGGAGGGGTAGCCGCCGAGAGGTGTTCCGCCCGTTGGACCCATCACTGGGTTTTTCCCAATTCCGGGGCGTGATCCAGCATTGCCGGCGGGTGCGGTGCCCGCGCCGCCACCTCCGATGACGCCGCCCACGGGATTCACCCTGCGGGGCGTGGCATTCGGCGAGGGTGGCTGCACGAGACCCGGGCCGAATGGTTGGCCGATCAATCCGTTCGGCTGCGTGCGGGGGAAGGCGTTCTTCGGCACCTCTCCTGAAACTGGTCTGCCCGTGAGAGGGTTTGGTCGAGTATCTCGCAGAGACGGGTTAGCGCCTAGAGCGCCAGGAGTGGCCGGCGGAAGGGGAACCGAGTTTGGCAACGATGGGGAAGTCGATGGAGCGTGTGGTGCGGTGGTGCTTGGAGAAGGATTCAGAGCGGAGCCGGCGCTGCCAAGGATCGGTCCGATGCCCACGGTGGGGGGAGTTTGTGGCCTCCGGCCGGAAATGCCGCCGAGCGGCGCTGGCTTCGTCCTTGGACTTGGGCTTGTGACAGCAACCGGAACGATTGGTGGAATAACAGGTGCTGCCCCGCTCGCCCCATAAACGTCTGGGTTATTCGTCTCGATGCCAGGCCGAGGAGCGGCCGGCGGACGCTGAAGCATGACCTGGGCGTGCTGGAGTTCGCCGCTCAACCCCGTCATCAACCCCCGCGCCCGTACGTTCAACTGCTCCAGGTCGTCGTCCGTGACCGGGGGCCGTTCCGGCAACCGACTACCAGCCACCGCCTTCGGGTCGGCGATCGTCGCCTCGTACGCCCGCTTCTGCCGCAGCTTCTTCTCGTACTCCTCGTGCAGCGGTTGCAACTCGGCCCGCGCGCTGCCGATGGCGCGGGTGGCGGCGGCGAGCGCGTCGTAGTTCGCGGCGGCGGCGTCGTGGGTGCGCTGCACGCGGTCGATGAGCTGGTCGAGTTCGGCGATGTACGCCTGCGCGGCGGCGTTGGTCTCGGGCGGCCATGCCTCGGCGAGGCCGCGCCGGTATTCCCGCAGCCGGCTCAGGTGGGTCAGCGCGAGGTCGCAGACCTTGCGCCACCCGGCGACCTGCTTCCACTGGCCGGTGGTGTCCTGGTCCTGCACGCACGCCCACATGCTGAGGACGTCCATCAGCCGCCAGTCGGTCAGCCCGGAGGTGCGTCCGCTGCCCCGTTCGATCACGGCAGGATCACCCGGCTCTGTTCGGGGGCGGTGGGGTCGGCGAGTGGCGGCAGCGGGCGGGCGACGGTGCTCGACGGCCCGGCGAGCGCCCGTTCGACGTCGGTGACCCGGGCGGAGGAGAACGCGTCGGCGTCGCCGTAGTGGGTGGCGATCCGGCCGGCGGCGTCGGCGAGCCGGCCGGTGGCGGGCGCCAGGTCCCACACGGCGCTGACCGCTGCGGTCTGCGTGTCGTGGTGGGCCTGGAGGAAATGGACCAGCTCGATGAAGGCGTCGGCCGGGTTGGGTACCGGGGCCTTCATGTCGTCGGCGATGTAGGACAGATGCGGCGAGTAGTTGCGCGTCACCTCGTCCTGGAGTCGATCGGCGAACTCCCGCATCTGCCGGATGTCGGCCTCGATGCCGCCGTAGCCGCGCAGCCAGCCGGCTGGCTGGTTGTCCTCCGGGATCATCGGAGCCTCCTGCCCGTCACCACACGGTTTCCCTGAGTGAGGTTAGTGGCTCAACGTGGATCCCGGCAGCCCCGCCCGGCGCCGGGGGTGGAAGCAGACGTCAGCGGGGCAGGCCGGAGGCCCGCCACGCGCCGACGCCGGCCACCGGGCGGGCGAGGGCGGGACGTGCGCTGCGCGCCCACTGCGACACGGGGGCCGGCGCGGCGGCCTGGGTCGGGCGGGTGCGCACCATGATCGCGCCGACCAGAGCGGCCAGCTCCTCGGCGGTGGGCACGCCACGAACGATCCGGAACAGCGGCTCCTCGGCAGACATGACCCAAGAGTACGCGTCGCGAATTCGACCTTCGCCGTACAGTGGCGTGCCGACGGTGTGAGCGTCCGGGCGTCCGGGTACGGTTTCTGCGATGTCGAACGCGCTCCCCCAACTCGTCGCCGACCGGTACCGGCTTCTCACGCCGCTCGGTCAAGGCGGCATGGGCCGCGTCTGGAAGGCGCGGGACGAGGTGCTGCACCGGGACGTGGCCATCAAGGAACTGGTCCCGCCGCCCGGTCTCACCCCGGACGAGCGCCGCGAGATGCGCGAGCGCTCGCTGCGCGAGGCGCGGGCGATCGCCCGCCTCAACAACGTCAACGTGGTCCGCATCTTCGACGTGCTGCGCACCGACGGCGATCCGTGGATCGTCATGGAGTACGTGGCGTCGAAGTCGTTGCAGGACACCATCGCCGAGGACGGTCCGGTCTCGGCGGCCAAGGCGGTCGAGGTCGGCCTCGGCGTGCTGAACGCGTTGAAGGCCGCGCACAAGGCCGGCATCATGCACCGCGACGTCAAGCCGGGCAACGTGCTGCTCGGCGAGGACGGCCGCGTGGTGCTCACCGACTTCGGCCTGGCCACGATCCCCGGCGACCCGAACGTGACGCGCACCGGCATGGTGCTCGGCTCGCCCGCGTACATCTCGCCGGAGCGCGCCCGCGACGGCACGGCCGGCCCGGAGGCGGACCTCTGGTCGCTCGGCGCCACGCTCTACGCGGCCGTCGAGGGCAAGTCGCCGTACGCGCGCCCGTCGGCGATCGCCACGCTCGCGGCGCTCGCCACCGAGCCGATGCCGCCGCCGCGCAACGCCGGGCCGCTCAAGCCGGTGCTCCAGGGCCTGCTGCGCAAGGACCCGGACGAGCGGATCACCGCCGAGGTCGCTGAGCGCATGCTGCGCAAGGCCGCCGGTCGCCGGGCCAAGGGCATCTCGCTGCTGGACGGCGTACGCCGGCCGGGGCCGAACGGCCCGCGTGTGCCGCGCCCGCCGCTGGTGCCGGCGCCGCGCCCGGCCGAGCAGGCCGAACGCGCGGCGACCTCGGTCTCCGGGGCCGCCACCGGGGGTACGGCCGCGACCGTTGACCCGACGGCGAAGGTGCCGGCGCCCACTACGGACGCCGGTCCCACCGCGAAGGTGACGCCACCGGTCGCCGATCCGACCACCAAGCTCGACCCGGCGCCGTCGACCGACGAGACCCGGGTGGACGACGAGGCCCGGGTCGACGGTGTCGACCCGGCGCTGGACGAGACGCGGCTCGACGGCGAGCCGGTCACCGACACCCCGGCGCCGGTCAGCCCGGCCGTGACCGGCTCCGCACCGGTCAGCCCGGCTCCGGCGCAGGAGGCGCCGTCGGCCGGCCGGGCCACGGTGCTGCCGGTCGAGAAGTCCGCGCCCAACCGGCGCAACCTGCTGATCGGCGCGCTGGTCCTGCTGCTGCTGGTCGGCCTGGTGGTGGCCGTGCCGCTGCTGAACAACGGGGACGAGGGCGACGGCGGTGAGCCGACGGCCGGCACCTCGGCGTCTGCTGCGCCGCCGGCCGCGCCGAGCGAGAGTTCGTCGCCGAGTGCTCCGGCGGCAAGCGCGTCGGCCAGCCCTACGCCGTCGGCCAGCCCGTCGGTGTCCGGGGCCGCGTTGCCGGCCGGCTGGCGTCTCTACACCGGCCCGAACGGCTTCAAGGTGCCGATCCCGGAGAACTTTCAGGCCCGGGTCGGCAGTGACAACGTCGTGCTCTACGAGGTCGGCGGCAGCCGGCGGGTGCTGTTCGTCCAGTGGACGCCGAACCCGAAGCGTGACGCGTACGCCGACTGGAAGGGCCAGGAGCCGTACCGCGCATCGCGTGTGCGGGGCTACAAGCTGGTCGGCATCACCAAGTGCGACCCCTACTTCCGCACCTGCGCCGACTGGGACTGGCTGGAGACGCGCAACGGCGACACCCGCTTCCACGTCCGCAACCGTGGTGTGGCGACCGCCAGCAACAGGGGCTTCGCGCTGCGCTGGGAGGTCCCGGCGAAGGACTGGGACGCCAACCTGGCGAATTGGGAGGCCATCACCAAGGGTTTCGTGCCGGACCGTCAGAACTGATCGGAATCCCGCCGGTCACGAACTCGCTCGCATGGCTTTGCGTCGTCGAGGGTATGAATCCCTGCGACGACGGAAGAGGTGCGACATGGGTTACCGACGCAGGGACACCGGCCCGCGGCTGGCACTGTGGATGCTCGTTGCGCTCGGCGACGTCGTGCTGCTCCTGATCACCGCCGGCCTGTCCGTGCCGGTCGCGGTCCTCGGCGTGCTGACCCTCACGATCGCGGGTGTGGCGGCGTGGCGCTGGATGCGCCGGACACCGGTGCCCGTGCCGGCCTCCGCGCGCCGCAGAGCCTGAGCCACGTACGACGCGACAGTGGGACCGCCTCCTTGCGAGGCGGTCCCACTGTCGTAAGCCGGTGGATCAGGTGTTGTTGGCCAGGGCGATCAGCCGGCTGCGGTCACCGTTCCAGTAGTTGCGGTCGACGTTGCCGCTGATCCCGGAGACGGAGCCGGTGCTCGTGTACTGCCAGAAGCTGTAGAACGGAGCGCCGGCCGGCAGGGTGCCGGGCGCGCTGGCCCAGCGGGCGATCCACAGCGGGTGGTTGCCCCACGGGCCGCTCCAGCTGCCGGTGCACTGGTTCCACCAGCTCGTCGTGGTGTAGATGACCGCGTACCGGCCGGTGCGGGAGCGGTAGGTGTTGAGGAAGTCCTGGACCCAGTTGCGCATGCCGGTGGTGCTCAGGCCGTAGCAGTAGCCGCCGCTGTACGGGTTGCCCTCCAGGTCCAGCGCGGCGGGCAGCGTACGGCTGTCGGCCGACCAGGCGCCGCCGTTGCTGGCCAGGTAGTTGGCCTGGGTGGAGCCGGCGGAGATGTTCGGCCGGGCGAAGTGGTACGCCCCGCGGATCACCCCGGCGTTGTAGGCGTTGACGTAGTTCGCGTTGAAGTTCGGGTCCTTGTAGCTCGTGCCCTCGGTGGCCTTGATGAAGGCGAACTGGATGCCCGCGTTGCGCACGCTGGTCCAGTTGATGCTGCCCTGATAGCGGGAGACGTCGATTCCGGGCGTGGTCGCGGCGGCGGCCGGTCCGGCGGTCGCCACGAGGGCCACGGCCGCGGTGGCGGCGGCGGCCAGGCCGGCAGCGAGGAGCCGGCGTACGGAGAGTCTGGTACGGGCCATGGTTGCCTCCAGAGGGACGTCCGTCTATTGACGCCCATCTTTGGAGCTAAGTGCCCTAGATCGCAATAGGGAGCAAGGAAATTTTCATCGACGGCCATCGTTCACCCAGGTGGCGCGTCGATTGCGGATCAGCGGAGCGTGATCGGGTCCATGGCCCAGCGGAACGGCTCGGTGACACTCAGCGTCTCGCCCAACGCGAGGTAGCCGGCCTCGGTCCACGGCTCGACCTGTGACCTCCGCGGCTCCCAGGGAGCTGCGCGCACCGACCTCACCTCCGCTCCGGCGCCTCGTCCGATCGGTCTCACACTCTATGAGACTCGCCCGGTCGAGCGACGCGGCTCGGGCCGGTAGGCTCCCCGCCCATGCCCCTGATCGACGGCCTCACCACGCTCTGGGACACGCTGATGAGCGCCCAGCCGGACCCGCCGCCGCTGCTGGTGGTGCTCACCGCCGTGGTCGCGCTCGCCGTGGTCGCCACCCGGCTGCCGTGGCGGATCGCCCGTAACGCGGTCACCATCGCGCACGAGGGCGGCCACGCGCTCGTCGCGCTGCTCACCGGCCGGCGGCTGCACGGCATCCGGCTGCACTCGGACACCTCCGGGCTGACGCTCTCCGCCGGCCGCCCCACCGGGCCGGGGATGATCCTCACGCTGCTCGCCGGGTACGTAGCGCCGTCGCTGCTCGGTCTCGGCGGCGCGTGGCTGCTGGCCGGGAACCGGATCACGCTGCTGCTGTGGCTGGCGGTGGCGCTGCTGCTGGCCATGCTGGTGATGATCCGCAACCTGTTCGGCGTGCTCTCGCTGCTGGTCACCGGTGGGGTGGTGCTGGCCGTCTCCTGGTACACCTCGCCCGAGGTGCAGGCCGCGTTCGCCTGGACGTCGGTCTGGTTCCTGCTGCTCGGCGGCGTACGGCCGGTGTTCGAGCTGCACCGGCAACGCGCCCGGGGCCGGATGCCGCAGTCCGACGCGGACCAGCTCGCCCGGCTCACGCCGTTCCCGGCGCTGTTCTGGGTGGGCGTGTTCCTGCTGGTCAGCGTCGGCGCGCTGGTGGTCGGTGCGCTGCTGCTCGCCGGTCCGATCCTCACCGACGCCGGCCTGATCGGCTGACCGCGGCCCGCGCGTCGGCTCCCGTCCGGGGGCGGCCACCGCCACGGCGGGGCAGAATCGGACGGGTGCGATACGTGATCATCGGAGCGGGCGCGGTCGGCGGCACCATCGGCGTACTCCTGGCCGACGCCGGCCACGACGTGACGCTCGTGGCGCGCGGCGCGCATCTGGACGCTCTGCGGGAGCGAGGTCTGACGCTGCGGACGCCGGAGCGGGAGGTCACCAGCCGGCTGCCGGCGGTGGCCGGGCCGGACGGCCCGCCGCTGCCGGCCGACACCGTGCTGGTGCTCACCGTGAAGTCGCAGGACACCGTGGCGGCGCTGACGGCGTGGGCGGACGCCCCGGTCGAGGGCGGCGGGACGGCCGGTGAACGGCTGCCGGTCGTGCTCGCCCAGAACGGCGTGGCGAACGAGCCGGCCGCGCTGCGCCGATTCGCCCGCGTACATCCGGTCTGCGTCTGGCTGCCCGCCACCCACCTGGAGCCGGGCCTGGTGGTCGCCAACGGGCATCCGCACCCGGGCATGCTGCACATCGGCCGCTACCCGAGCGGCGCCGACGACACCAGCCGGGCGGTCGCCGTCGACCTGACCGCCGCCGGGTTCGTCGCGCCGGTCCGCGACGACGTGATGCGCTGGAAGTACGGCAAGCTGCTCGCCAACCTCGGCAACGGCCTCCAGGCGCTGCTCGGCCGCGACGTGCCCGAGTCGCTGTCGAAGCGGGTACGCGCCGAGGGAGAGGCGGCGCTCGCCGCCGCCGGCATCACGCACACCACAGTCGAGGAGGAGACCGCCGAACGCGGCGACCGGGTGTCGCACCGGCCCGTCGGCGGCGAGGAGCGCTCCGGCGGCTCCACCTGGCAGAGCCTGGCCCGGGCTGCGGGCTCGGTCGAGACCGACCACCTCAACGGCGAGATCGTGCTGCTCGGACGCCTGCACGGCGTGCCGACCCCGGCCAACGCGGCGGTGCAGACGGCGGTACGCCGGGCGGTCCGCGACCGGATCCCGGCCGGTGGCTTCCCGCTCGGCGAGCTGGAGAAATTGGTCGGCTGAGCGGGCAACCCGCGCCGCGCCGCCAGGCGTGTCTCCTCACGAACACGGGGAGGTGACAGGTGCCCGACAGCGACGGATTCGACGAGTTCTACCGGGGCAGCCGACAGCGGCTGCTCGGCTTCGTCTACGTGCTCACCGGTGACCTGGCCGAGGCGCAGGACGCCGTGCAGGAGGCGTACATCCGGGCCTGGCAGCGGTGGTCCACAGTGCGCGGATACGACGACCCGGAGTCCTGGGTGCGGGTGGTGGCGAGCCGGATCGCGGTGAGCCGCTGGCGCAGCCTGCGCAGCCGGGCGCGCGCCTACCTGCGGCACGGCGCGGTGGCGGACGTGCCGGCGCCCAGCACCGAGACGCTGGAGGTGGTCGCCGCGCTGCGCCGGCTGCCCGAGGCTCAGCGCACCGCGATCGCGATGCACTACCTGCTCGGCATGCCGGTCGCCGAGGTGGCCCGGGAGACCGAGGCCCCGGTCGGCACCGTCAAGGCCCGGCTGTCCCGGGGGCGGACCGCCCTCGCCGAGTTGCTCGCCGTGGTGGACCTGGAAGAGGAGGCGGCAGATGCCTGACGACGTCGCGCTCGTGGAGTTGCTGCACCGGGACCTGCGGAGCGTCACCTGGCCGGAGCCGGAGAAGATCCGGGCCGCCGCCCGGCGGCGCAGCCGGCGCTCCGCCGCGCTCGCCGCTGCCTCCGTGGTGGTCGTCGCGGCGCTCGCCGCGACGGTCGTGAACCGGGTCGGCGCGCCGCCCACGTCACCTGCTGCCGGAGGCTTCGACGGGCAGGCGGAGATCGTGGCCGAGGCGATGCTGGAACCGGCCGACATCCCGGTCCGGATCGGCGAGCGGCTCAGCGAGACCGGCGTGGACGAGCCGGTCCGGGTCGACGACCTGCTCCAGGTCTGCGCCGCGAAGCAGGGGCTGCCGGCGCAGGAGCCGCGCTCGCGCTACTCGCGGTCGCAGACCCTGATGGAACCGCCGACCGAGCCCGCGACCACCGTCGGATCGGTCCTCACCCAGGACGTCTACCGGATGCGGTCCGGAGCGGCGGGACGGTTCGTCGACGAGCTGGAAGGCGCCGTCGCGGTCTGCGGCGCGTGGCGGACGGCGGGCCAGGTCTACACCGAGCAGGGGATGGCCAGTGCCGACGTCGTGCACCGCTGGTACGTCGCGGCGAGCGGCTTCGCCGGCGACCAGGCGCTGCTGCTGCGGCACGAGGTCGCAGTGCCGGCGGACGAGACGACGGGCCGGCCGCCCGGATACCACCCGATGTCGCTCGACGACCGGCTGGTCGTCCGGGTGGGTGACCTGGTGACGGTGCTGATCCCGTCCGGCCGGCTGCGGACCGACGTGCCGGGCGCCGAGGTGACCGAGGACGAGGTACGGCAGCTGGCCCGGGTCGCCGCCGAGCGGATGTGCGTCGCCGCGAACCCGGGTTGCTGACGCCGGTGCCCCCGCCGCTCTCCCGGCGGGGGCACCGGATCGACTACAGCGGAATGTTGCCGTGCTTCTTCGGCGGCAGCGTCTCGCGCTTGGTCCGCAGCACCCGCAGCGCCCGCACGATCTGCACGCGCGTCTCGTGCGGCGGGATCACGCCGTCCACGTAGCCTCGCTCGGCGGCGATGTACGGGTTGGCGAGCGTGTCCTCGTACTCGGCGATCTTCTCGGCCCGGACGGCGGCCGGGTCCTCGGCGTTCGCCAGGTCCGAGCGGTAGAGGATGTTCACCGCGCCCTGCGCGCCCATCACCGCGATCTGCGCGGTCGGCCAGGCGAAGTTCAGGTCCGCGCCCAGGTGCTTCGAGCCCATCACGTCGTACGCGCCGCCGTACGCCTTGCGGGTGATGACTGTGACCTTCGGGACGGTGGCCTCGGCGTACGCGTAGATGAGCTTCGCGCCGCGCCGGATGATGCCGTCCCACTCCTGGCCGGTGCCGGGCAGGAAGCCGGGCACGTCCACGAAGGTGAGCACCGGGACGTTGAACGCGTCGCAGGTACGCACGAACCGGGCCGCCTTCTCCGACGCCGCGATGTCGAGCGTGCCGGCGAACTGCATCGGCTGGTTCGCCACCACGCCCACCGGGCGGCCCTCGACGCGACCGAAACCGACCACCATGTTCTGCGCGTACAGCGGCTGCACCTCGAGGAACTCGCCGTCGTCGAGCACGTGCTCGATGACCCGGTGCATGTCGTACGGCTGGTTGGCCGAGTCCGGGATCAGCGTGTCCAGCTCCCGATCCTCGTCGGTGACGTCGAGGATCGCCGGGGCGTCGAAGACCGGCGGCTCGTCCAGGTTGTTCGACGGCAGGTACGACAGCAGCGCCTTGACGTACTCGATCGCGTCCTCCTCGTCGGCGCCGAGGTAGTGCGCGTTGCCGCTGCGGGTGTTGTGGGTCCGGGCGCCGCCCAGCTCCTCCATGCCGACGTCCTCGCCGGTGACCGTCTTGATCACGTCGGGGCCGGTGATGAACATGTGCGACGTCTGGTCGACCATGACTGTGAAGTCGGTGACCGCCGGGGAGTAGACCGCGCCGCCCGCGCACGGGCCCATGATCAGCGAGATCTGCGGGATGACGCCGCTGGCCCGCACATTGCGGAAGAAGATCTCGCCGTAGAGGCCGAGGGACGTGACGCCCTCCTGGATCCGCGCGCCGCCGGAGTCGTTGATGCCGACGACCGGGCAGCCGATCTTCATGGCGAGGTCCATCAGCTTGACGATCTTCTCGCCGAAGACCTCGCCGAGGGAGCCGCCGAAGACGGTGAAGTCCTGCGAGAAGACGCAGACCTGCCGGCCGTCCACGGTGCCGTAGCCGGTCACCACGCCGTCCCCGTACGGGCGGGTCTTCTCCAGCCCGAAGTTGGTCGAGCGGTGCCGGGCGAACTCGTCCAGCTCGACGAACGATCCCTCGTCGAGCAGCATCTCGATCCGCTCGCGGGCGGTCTTCTTGCCCCGCGCGTGCTGCTTCTCGACCGCGCGTGCCGACCCGGCGTGCACCGCCTCGTCGAGCCGTCGCTCCAGGTCCGCCAGCTTGCCGGCGGTCGTGTGGATGTTGAACCCGGTCTCGGTAGTCACCCGTGGAATATAACGATGGTTCAGGTGTCTGAGGCTGTGCAGTACGCCTCATCCGGGCCGTAGGCTGGCGTGATGCCCGGCTCGCCGTACACGGATCTGGACCGACCGCCGCTCTCCGCGGCCCGGCTGCGGCGCGCGCTGGTCGCGCCGAACGGGCCCTGGCGCCGGTTGGAGCTGCTGGCCGAGACCGGCTCGACGAACGCGGACGCGGTGGCCGCGGCGCGCTCCGGCGAGCCGGAGGGCCTGGTGGTGGTGGCCGAGCGGCAGACCTCCGGCCGGGGCCGGCGAGGGCGTGTCTGGCAGTCGCCGCCGCGCGCCGGTCTCGCCACGAGCGTGCTGCTGCGGCCCGGCGAGGCGGTCCCCGGGCGGGGTTGGGCGCCGGTGCCGGTCACCGGGTACGGCTGGCTGCCGCTGCTCACGGGTGTAGCGCTGGTCGAGGCGGTACGCCTGCTGGCCGAGCTGGACGCGCGGCTGAAGTGGCCCAACGACCTGCTGGTCGACGGCGCGAAGTGCGCCGGTGTGCTGGCCGAGGCGGTGCCGGGCGAGAACGACAGGCCGCCCGCGATCGTCGTCGGGGTGGGGCTGAACGTGACGCTGCGCGCCGACGAGCTGCCGGAGAACCCGACCGGGCTACCAGCCACGTCGCTCCAGCTCGCCGGCGCCACCGCCACCGACCGAGATCCGCTGCTGCGGGCGCTGCTGCGCTCGCTCGCCGACTGGTACGAGCGCTGGCGTGACGCCGGAGGCGACGCGGAGGCCAGCGGGCTGCGCGAGGCGTACCTGGCCGGGTGCGCCACCATCGGCCGGCAGGTGCGGGTGCTGCTGCCCGACGGCAGCGAGGCGCACGGCACCGCCACCGGCGTGGACACCGACGGGCAGCTCCTGGTCGAGACGGCCGCCGAGACGCTGCGGCTCGCAGCCGGAGACGTGCTGCACCTGCGGTGAAAGGAAGGGCCCCCTCTTAACGCCTCCGGTAGAGAAAGGGCCCCCTCTTAACAACCACGCCCCGCGCGCACAACCACGCCCCGCCCGCACAACCACGGCCCGCCGCCCGCACAACCACGCGCAGCCGCCCGCGCGGCCGATGCCGACCGGATGCGCCGACCGGTTACGGTCAGCGCGTCCTGTTCTGCCGAGGAGGTTCCCCCGTGGCGTTCCCCGAAGACGTGCTCACCGAGGACGAGCACGTCGTGTTGCACCTGCACCCGCACTGGAAGGCCCTGATCCGGCCGGTCCTGGTGCTCGTGCTCGCCGTCGCGGCGGTCGTCGCCGGGTGGCTCCTGCTACCCGACGGCAGCGGCGGCACCATCGCGCTCTACGCGATCGCCGTGGTCGCCCTGGCGCTGGTGCTGTGGCTGGGCCTGTGGCCGTTCCTGGTCTGGCGCACCACGCACTACCTGTTCACCAACGAGCGCGTGCTGCTCCAGCAGGGGGTGCTGTCGCGCAATCGGCGGGACCTGCCGCTGACCCGGATCAACGACCACGCCATGAACCAGCGCTTCGTGGAGCGGCTGCTCGGCTGCGGCACGCTGACCATCGAGTCGGCGGGTGAGCGCGGCCAGTCGGTGCTGCACGACGTGCCGGGCGTGGACAAGGTGCAGACGAAGCTGTACGAGCTGGTCGAGGCGCACCACGACAAGCACAGCCTTGGTGACGGCGAGATGCGCGAGATCCTCGCCGACATGACCGAGGGCAAGGCCCTGCGCGACCAGCCCTGACCCGACCGACGAAAAAGGCCGGCACCCGTGTCAGGGGTGCCGGCCTTTCGTCGTTCAGCGTCGCGCGCGGCGGGGCTGGAGTTCGGCGGCGAGTTCGGCGTCCAGATCGCTGCTCAGCGCGCCGCCGAGCCCGGCGTCGGCCGGCGCCGGACGGCCCCGGGGTGGCGCGTAGTCGGGTCGGCCGGCGCCCGGGGGAGGCTCCTCCTCCTCCAGCTCGCTCACCGACTCGGCCAGCTCGGCGACCGGGTCCATCTCGGCGACGTTGTCCCACTCGTCACGCGGCACCGAGTGCCAGGTCTCCTCGGCGTGCTTGGGCACCGGCTGGAAGACGAACGTGCGGTAGGACCAGAAGCGGAACAGCGTGGCCAGCAGGACACCGATGGTCTTGGCGACGTTCAGCGCCAGCAGCCCGTGTACGCCGAGGCCGTACTTGGCCAGCGCCAGGACGCCGAGTTCGATGACCAGGCCGGCGCCGTTGAAAAGGAAGAACAGGACGTATTCCCGCCGGAGTGCCGATTTCGGCCGATCCCGGTACGTCCAGTGACGATTCATAAGATACGACGTGATCGTGGCGACAATCGTCGCGATCACAGTCGCTTTCAACTGGCCGTCGCGGAAAACCGTGAGTGCCAGGGCATTGAACACCGCGTAATTGATGACGGTGTTGATGCCGCCGACGACGCCGAATTTGAGCGCCTCGTGGATGAACTTCTGCCAGCGCTCGGGCAGCAGACGGACTCCAGGCATGCGGAACACCTTAAGCAGTGGGCTGGGCCGGCTCGGCCCGGCGGGTCGGGATGGGCGGCTCGTCACGCCCCGGACTCTCGGTCTTGGCTGGATGCCGGAACGGAAGGTGTTCCCGCCTCGACGAAGACGAACCGTCGGTACGACCAGAACCGGAAGAGCGTCCCCAGGCCGGTGCCGACGATGAAGCTGGCGATGTTGTCGGCCAGCGGGGTCTGGAACACCGGCCAGACCGCGCCCAGCCCGTAGTGGCTGATCGCGAGACAGGCCACCGCGATGCCGAGGCCGACCGCGTTGAAGAAGAAGAACAGCGCGTACTCCCGGGCCGGGTTGGAGCGCTGCCGGTGCCGCCACGTCCAGAACCGGTTGCCGAGGAAGGCGACGGTCGCGGCGATCACCGTGGAGATGGTCTTCGCGGCGAGCGGCGCCATGTCCCGGCCGCTGGACAGGTAGTTGAAGAGGATGAAGTCCACCACGAAGGCGAAGCCGCCGACGGTGGCGAACTTGCTCAACTCGTGGATCAGGTGACCGAAACGGTCGAGTAGTGCTCCGATCGGACCCCGGCGGGTCTGCGGAGCCCCCGGTTGGTCCCCGGTCATCGTCGCGGCCACCCGCCGAGAGTACCGGTTGTCCGGTACGCGGGCGGACCGCAACGGCGAGTCGGCCACGACGGCCTCGCCGTGGCTCTCGCGGCCGGGCCGGCCGGGTCGGGGATCGGTCGCCCGTTCTCGATGTCCGTGAGCAGAGGGTAACCCGCTGTGTGAATCTGTGGAGCCCATCACGGAATCGTCTTTCACGACATGTTCGTACGCTTCCCCGCGATCGGGCGTCGCGGTCACTCCGGTGACGGACGGGGCCGTCGAAGGTTCACCGCAGGATTTGCGTGAAACTGCGCGCGAAAGCGGGTATCAGATCGTGAAGCCGCAGCGTGGCCGTACCTTGTGCAGTTCTTCACAACCAGTCCCACTGACTGGCGAGGCAGTCCGGTTTACGCTGAGCCCAATCCCAGGTTTCCACGAGGCGGCGTACTTGCCCGCCAGAACTCGTGCACCCCATAGATCGGTCAGCGTCGACCACAAGGAGAAGTGACATGGTTGCTCCGGCTGCTGTTCGGGGTATCGATCAGGCCCCGACGTCCCACCCCAAGCTGCTGGCCTGGGTTCGTGAGGTCGCGGAACTGACCACCCCCGACCGCGTGGTCTGGGTGGACGGGTCTGATGAGGAGTGGCGCCGCCTCACCGACGAACTCGTCTCCAACGGCACCCTGATCCGCCTGAATCCCGAGAAGAAGCCCAACTCGTTCTACGCGCGTACCGACCCCACGGACGTCGCCCGGGTGGAGGAGCGCACCTTCATCTGCTCCGTCGACGAGGCGGACGCCGGCCCCACCAACAACTGGATGGCGCCGGCCGAGATGAAGCGGACGATGACGGAGCTGTACCGCGGCAGCATGCGCGGGCGCACCATGTACGTCATCCCGTTCTGCATGGGCCCGATCGAGGCCGAGAACCCCATGTTCGGCGTGGAGATCACCGACAGCCCGTACGTGGTCGCCTCGATGCGGATCATGACGCGGATGGGGTCGGCGATCCTGGAGGCGATGGGCGACGACGCCGACTTCGTGCACGCGCTGCACTCGATCGGCGCGCCGCTCGACCCGGGCCAGCAGGACGTGGCCTGGCCGTGCAACGAGACGAAGTACATCTCCCACTTCCCGGAGACCCGGGAGATCTGGTCGTACGGCTCCGGCTACGGCGGCAACTCGCTGCTGGGCAAGAAGTGCTACTCGCTGCGTATCGCCAGTGTGATGGGGCGCGACGAGGGCTGGCTGGCCGAGCACATGCTGATCCTCAAGATCACCTCGCCGGAGGGCAAGGTCTACCACATCGCCGGCGCCTTCCCGTCCGCCTGCGGCAAGACCAACCTCGCGATGCTGGAGCCGACCATCCCGGGCTGGAAGGTCGAGACCATCGGCGACGACATCGCCTGGATGCGGTTCGGCCAGGACGGCCGCCTCTACGCGATCAACCCGGAGTACGGCCTGTTCGGTGTCGCCCCCGGCACCGACTGGAAGACCAACGCCAACGCCATGCGGACGCTGGACCGGGGCAACTCCATCTTCACCAACGTGGCGCTGACCGACGACGGCGACATCTGGTGGGAGGGCATGGGTGAGCCGCCGGCGCACCTGATCGACTGGAAGGGCAACGACTGGACGCCGGAGAGCGAGAACCTCTCCTCGCACGCGAACAGCCGCTTCTGCACCCCGATCACCCAGTGCCCGATCCTGGCCGACGACTACTACGACCCGAACGGCGTGCCGATCGACGCGATCCTGTTCGGCGGCCGTCGTCGCGACACCATCCCGCTGGTCACCGAGGCCCGCGACTGGGTGCACGGCGTCTACATGGGCGCCACGCTCTCCTCGGAGACCACCGCCGCCGCCTCCGGCGCGGTCGGCGTGGTGCGCCGCGACCCGATGGCCATGCTGCCGTTCATCGGCTACAACGGCGGTGACTACTTCCGGCACTGGATCGAGATGGGCAAGGGCGCCGACGGCGACGAGTCCAAGCTGCCCAAGATTTACTACGTCAACTGGTTCCGCAAGGACGCCGAGGGCAACTTCCTCTGGCCGGGCTTCGGCGAGAACTCCCGCGTGCTCAAGTGGGTCATCGAGCGGCTGGAGGGCCGGGCCGAGGCGGTGGAGACCCCGATCGGCATGGTCCCGGCGCAGGACGCGCTCGACGTCGAGGGTCTGGACATGACCCCGGAGGACGTCCGGATCGCGCTGAAGGTGGACGCGGACGAGTGGCGCAACGAGCTGCCGCTGGTCACCGAGTGGTTCGAGAAGTTCGGGGACAAGCTCCCCGGCGTGCTCTGGGCCGAGCTGGACGCGCTGCGCGCCCGCCTCGACGCGGAGCCGCAGAAGTAACAGGTGTGCCTGTTGCCCGCGCCGGGCAACATCGGATGCCATGAGGACGGCCGCTGAACCTGTCGAGGTCCGGCGGCCGTCCGCCGTCCGGGCGCTGACCACGCTGCTCGCCGTGACCGCGGCGGCCACCGTCGTGGTCGAGCTGCTCAACTACTGGTACGCCCCGGAGCAGGAGTTCGGTCTGGCCGTACGCACCGGCTGGGCGATGCTCCGGTCGCTCGGCTTCCTGCTGCTAATCGGGCACGTGAACAAGGGCCGGGTCGCTGCCCGGCCGTTCGGGCTGATCCTGGCGGTGACCACGATCTTCGCGGTCGGGCGGCTGATCGTGCCCCGGCAGGGGGTGCCCGCGCTGCCCGGCCTGATCGGGTTCGCCGTGCTCACCGCGCTCTGCGTCGCCGTGGTGGTGCTGCTCTACCGTTCCGAGGCGATCCGCGCGCACCTGGTCCGGCACCGCAAGGGCCTGGTCGTCGAGGGCGGGACGATCTCCTGGCGGGAGATGACGCCGAAGCGCCCGCAGGCGAACGGCTGGCTGCTCACCGCCCGGGTCGCGGCGTTCACCTACAGCCCGCTGATGCTGGTGCCGGCGCTGGTGGCGACCGGCGCCGTGCTGGACGGGCGGCTCGCCGCCGTACCTGCTCTGGTCCTGTGGTTCGGCGCCGGCATCGCGGTCAGCTACGCGGTGCTGTTCTGCACCGCGTTCCTGCTGCGCGACCGGGCCTGGGCGCGGAAGGCCCTGGTCGCGGTCACGCTCGGCGTACTGGCGATCGACCTGCCGCTGTGCTGGTGGCTGCTCGGCGTCGACGGCCTGATCCGCGACGGTGCCCCCCTGATAACCGCGGCAGCCCTCTGCCTCTGGTCCCTGTACCGGGCAACCCGGTCCCGTTGATGCCCGGGGCGGGGGCCGGCGGGGGAGGATGAGGGCGTGTGGGACGTCGTGGTGGTGGGGGCGGGGCCGGCGGGAGCGGCCGCCGCGCTCGGCGCGCGGCGGGCCGGGGCGGCGCGGGTGCTGCTGCTGGACCGGTCCGACTTCCCCCGGGACAAGGCGTGCGGTGACGGCATCGCCGCGCACGCGCTCGACGTCCTCGCCGAACTGGGCGTGACCGGGGCCGTCGACGGCTATCCGCCGCTGCCCGCGCTGCGCCTGGTCGGACCGGGTGGCGGCACCGTCGCCCGGACGCTGCCCCGGCCCGCCTACACGGTGCCCCGCCGGGTGTTCGACGCACGCCTGGTCGCGGCGGCGGTGGCGGCCGGCGCGGAGTTGCGGCGGCACACCGTACGCCGGGTGGAGATCGCCTCCGACCGGGTGGTGCTCGACGGCGAGTTGGCCGCGCGGGCGCTGGTGGGCGCGGACGGCGCCGGATCGGTGGTCCGGCGTGCGCTCGGGCACCCGGTCAACCCGGACCGGCACCTGGCGCTCGCCATCCGGGGCTACGCGCCCGCCCCGCCCGGGCTGCCCGAACAGCTCATCGTCACCTCGGCGGCGCGCTGGCCCGCGTACGCCTGGGCCTTTCCGATCGGCGACGGTCGCGCGAACGTCGGGTACGGGGAGGTGCTGCGCGGCGAGCCGCTGACCCGCGCGCACCTGCTGGCCCGGACGGCCGCGCTGCTGCCCGGCGTCGACCCGGCCACGGTGACCGGCCTGCGCGCGCACCATTTGCCGCTGTCCACCCACCGGCCGGCGCCCGGGCGGGGCCGGGTGGTGCTGGCCGGGGACGCGCTGTCGCTGATCAACCCGTTCACCGGCGAGGGCATCTTCTACGCGCTGCGCTCGGGAGCGCTGGCCGGCGCGGCGGCGGCCGGCAATCCCGCCGAGGCCGCCTCCGGGTACGCGGCTGCGCTGCGCGCCCGGCTCGGCACTCACCTGCGGCACAGCTCGGCGGCGGCCTGGCTGGCCAGGCGTCGCTGGGTGGTCGACGCGGTGGTCGGCGCGGCCGGACGCGACGAGCGGGTCTACCGCACGGTGGTGGAGCTGGGGCTCGGCGACGGCCGGCTCGACGTCCGCACGCTCGCGGCGATCGCCGCTGACGTGCCGCGGCCACGCCGGAGCGGCTCGCCGTCGGCTGATACGCCACCGAGACACTGATCTTTCTCACGGGTCGCTACCCTGCAAGGTGATGACTCTGCGGAAACTCCTCTACTCCGTATACGAGCGCCGACTGACGGCGAAGCTCGCGGGCAAGCCCGTACCCGCACACGTCGGCGTGATGTGCGACGGCAACCGCAGATGGGCCCGGGAGATGGGCTTCGTCGACCCGAACGACGGCCACCGGATGGGCGCCGAGCGGATCAAGGAGCTGCTCCGCTGGTGCGACGCGGCCGGCGTCGGGCACGTCACGCTGTGGCTGCTCTCCACCGACAACCTCTCCCGTCCGGCCGCCGAGCTGGACCCACTGCTCCAGATCATCGAGGACCTCACCACCGAGCTGGCCGAGGAGGGCAATCCCTGGCGGCTGCGGATGGTCGGCGCGCTCGACGTGCTGCCGGCGCAGCACGCCGCCGCGCTCAAGGCCGCCGAGGAACGCACCCGGAACCGCGACGGCGGGGCTCAGGTCAACATCGCGGTCGGGTACGGCGGGCGGCGCGAGATCGCCGACGCGGTCCGCTCGCTGCTGGTGGAGCACGCCGCGAACGGCGGCACGCTTGAGGAGCTGGCCACCTCGCTCGACGTCGACCACATCTCCGAGCACCTCTACACCAAGGGGCTGCCGGATCCGGATCTGATCATCCGGACCAGTGGCGAGCAGCGGCTCTCCGGCTTCATGCTCTGGCAGAGCGCGCACTCGGAGTTCTACTTCTGCGAGCTGAACTGGCCCGACTTCCGCAAGGTCGACTTCCTCCGCGCCCTGCGCTCCTACGCCACCCGCCAGCGCCGCTTCGGCACCTGACCCCCGGCGCGAGGGTCAGGTCAGGTCAGGTCAGGTGGCGCAGGGCGTCGGTGAGGAAGTCGGCCAGGGCGGCGGGGGAGTCCAGGGTCAGGTCGGCGGCGTCGGCCACCTCGCGCCCGGTCTCCGGGTTGGCCACGGCGACGCAGACACCGAGGAAGCCGGGGTCGGCGGCGGCACGGGCGCGCAGCGCGGCGAACGCCTTGATGTCGGAGACGTCGTCACCGAAGTACCAGGCGCCGCCGGCGTCCCGGACCGTCTCGCCGATCACCATGCCCTTGTCCCGGTCGACAGGGGGCTTGAGTTCCAGCACCATCCGGCCCGGCTGGGCGCGCAGGCCCAGCCGCTCGGCCTGGGCCCGGCCCCACTCCTGCACCAGCTCACCGAGCTGCGGGGCGGTACGCCAGTGCAGCGCGACGGAGAGCCGCTTGAACTCGACGAGCGCGCCGGGCGGCAACTCGGCGCGGGCCTGCTCGGCCAACTCGGACATGGTCGGCACCCAGGGCAGGGCGGCCGGCTCGGTGACCGTCTCGCTGCCGGAGTGGCTGTGTTCCAGGCCGTAGAGCCCGTACAGGTCGATGCCGGTGAGGCCACCGAGGTGGTCACGGAGGAAATCCACCGGGCGGGCGGAGACGATGGCGATCCGCCGCACGTGCGGGGCGAGCGCCTCCAGCGCGGTGAGCACGTTCGGCGCGGGCCGCACGGCCGTCGGGTCGTCGTCGACCGGCGCCAACGTGCCGTCGAAGTCGAAGAAGAGCACGACGTCCCGTGCACGGTCGGCGGTCGCACGCCAGGCGTGCTCCGCGTTCAACGGGGTCTTCGGCTGCTGGTTGCCCAGATTCAACGGCGGCACGCGCGTCAGCGTACCCCGCGTCCGGCGGCGTATTCGTGGCCGAGATGTGACGTCGAAACGGCGTGGGGTCAGCGTTCGGCGGCTCCTCGTCCCCGGCGCCCGAACGGCACCACTGCCGCGTCCTGCCCGTGGCTGAGCAGGTAGCCCTCCACGAAGCCGGTGTTGCGGTCGCCGGTGTGCGCCTCGATCTCGTTCAGCCGCGCCACCAGGAACTCGGTGAGCGCGCTGACCCGGTCGTTGAGACGATCGTGCAGCTCGGCGACGACGGCGAGGATCACCGCGGTGCCGGCCGTGGTGAGCGCGAAGAGGTTGACGACCAGGGGAAGCTGCCCGCCGTCCAGTACGCCGACCACCACGTTGCCGGTCACGCACGATGTCAGCGACACCACCGCGACCACGACTGCCAACCATTTCAGGGTCATGGACAGACCCCTCCTTCTGTCCCGCAGGGCTGGGTTCGGCTGTGTCCCGTCCCCCCGCCGATGACGAGCCCCTAGCAGTACAAACGTGGACGCTAGCGGGTCCGTTCCGTCCCCGAGGCGAAACGATCGGGTCCGACCTTCCGTTCTTTCGCCATCTGAGGAACTACCCGGCTTGTTTACCCCTATTTCGGACACCGCCCGGCAGAGTCGGGCGGTATGCGAGGTAACGGATGGTTTCTCGAATGTGGAACTTCTCCGCGTCCGACACGGTCGGGTCGACCAGCCGGCGCAGCAGCGCCTCCACGTCCGGGTCCATCGGCGGTGGGGTGGGCGTGGCCCGTGGGCCGGCGGCGCGGTCCCAGCCGAGCGCGGTGAAGGCGGTGGCCGGATCGAGCCCCAGGCCCTCGCAGAAGGCGACCACCCGCTCGGCCTCCGGGTCGCTGGCCCAGTCTCCGCGGACCCAGCGGTTGATGGTCTGCCGGGAGACGCCTGTGCGCCGGGAAACCTCGGTGCCGCTCCAGGCCCGCAGCGCTCGTGCGTCGTCGAGGGCACGGCGGACGAAGGTGGCGAAGGCGATCTTCCGCGCGTTGGCCGTCTCGGTCACCCCGTGACGGTACGGCCAGTCAGTCCCGTCGGGCGGTCTCGGCACGCTGCTGTCACGCCGACGTGACGGTGATCGCGCATTTCCGGTAAACGATCCAGGGCTGCTCCTGAGGGGTGTCACCTGGGCAGAATAGATGGACACGAGTACGGCGGCAAAGGCCCGAAAAGCTGATACTGTCACGCTCATGAGACAACTTACGGTGTGTCACGTGCTTGAGACGACGAGTGCTCACATGCGTCACTCCGCGGGTGCCGAGGGGGTTTCGTGACCGAGCTCGCGACCCGTGCCCAGGCCTTCGGGCTGATCGCGGAAGGCGTGTCCGCCGGGCTGAGCGCCCCGTGGCGTCTCTATCTCGCCCGGGGTTGCCGGTACCTCTCGCTCAGCGTCGGCGACCGGGGGGAGTGGGACGCCTGGCGTACCCACCTCGGCTGTCCCGAGCTGAGCGTCCGGGTGTACGACTCCGGCGGCGAGATCCGCCGGGCGTCGGTGGCCGAGGTCATCCTCGACGGCTGCCGGATCAGCGTCGAGCTGGTCGAGGAGGTCAGCACCGACGACCTCGAACGGCTGCTGGTGGTCGACCCGCTGCCCGGGGCGGACGAGCGATGACCCCTTTTCTCGCCGTGGTCCTCGTGCTGGTGCTCGGCTCCACCTGCTACGCCGCCGGTCGCCTGCACGGGCAGCTGAGCTACCGCATCGGCTACCGGTTCGGCTACCGGCAGGGCTACTTCGACGGTGACCGGGGCGCCTGGAACCGCCGCCGTCGCGACGCCCAGGCCGCCATCGCCTCGGCGCTGTCCGCCCCCGGCGCGACTGTGGTGACGTCGGCCGGGCGCTCGGCAGTGCCGTTCGCCGGCACCGCCGTACCGGCCGCTGTCGCCGCCCGGTCCGGCTCCGCCCCGGCCGTACGGGTCACCGCCACCGCTCAGCTCGGCGCGGTGGGGCGGGCGGGCACCACGTACACCGGATCGTCGTTCGGTGCGACCGGCGCTGGCCCGAGGGCCGGCACGCTGGCGCGGCGGCCGGGCTGAGGCCCGCACCGCGACGCCGACCGCGGCGACCGGCCGGGATGCGCGCAGGGGGCATGCATCCCGGCCGGTTCCGGTCCGCCCGTCACCCGAACAGGTGTACGTCCGGCGCCGACCACACGATGATCCACGCGCACCTCTAGCCCCGCGGCCCCTCGGCGATTAGCGTCTAGGCATGGCGCGGGGTTTTCCCGGGCCAGCCGGACAGCCCGGACCTGCGTCCTCGCACACGGGGCCCGCATCCGACCCCGTGTCCACCGGGCACCGGAAGAGGCGGAACTCGGGTGGCCGGGTGCCCATCCGCGGAGCAGGCCTGTGACCACTCGCCGTACCCCCGCCGGAGCCGAGCAGAGCCCGGCCGCGACCGCCCCGACCCGCCGGACCACCCGCAGCCGCCGGAGCGCCGCTGCCGAGGCTGAGGAGCCCCGACCAGCCGGCCCGGCCTTCGTCCTGGACACCTCCGTCCTTCTCTCCGACCCGGCGGCGTTCCACCGCTTCGCCGAGCACGAGGTGGTGCTGCCGCTGGTGGTCATCTCCGAGCTGGAGGGCAAGCGGCACCATCCCGAGCTGGGTTGGTTCGCCCGCCAGTCGCTGCGCATGCTCGACGAGCTGCGGGTGCGGCACGGCCGGCTGGACCGTCCGGTGCCCGCCAACGAGCAGGGCGGCACGCTGCGGGTGGAGCTGAACCACACCGACGACGGCGTGCTGCCGCCCGGCTTCCGCAACGAGTCGAACGACGCGCGCATCCTGTCCGTGGCGCTCAACCTGGCCGCCGAGGGGCGTGAGGTCACGCTCGTCAGCAAGGACATGCCGCTGCGGGTGAAGGCGGCCTCGGTCGGCCTGCGTGCCGACGAGTACCGGCACGGCCAGGCCAGCGACCCGACCTGGACCGGTATGGCCGAACTGGACCTGTCCGAGGAGGAGATCGGCCGGCTGTACGCGGGCGAGACGCTCGACGTCGACGCCGCGGCGGGCCTGCCCTGCCACACCGGCCTGGTGCTGCAGTCCGGGCGCGGCTCGGCGCTGGGCCGGGTGCTGCCGGACAAGACGATCCGGCTGGTCCGGGGCGACCGGGAGGCGTTCGGCGTGCACGGCCGCTCGGCGGAGCAGCGGGTCGCGCTCGACCTGCTGCTGGACGAGTCGATCGGCATCGTCTCGCTCGGCGGCCGGGCCGGCACCGGCAAGTCCGCGCTGGCGCTCTGCGCCGGCCTGGAGGCGGTGATGGAGCGGCGCCGGCACAAGAAGGTGATCGTGTTCCGTCCGCTGTACGCGGTGGGCGGTCAGGAGCTCGGCTACCTGCCCGGCTCGGAGTCGGAGAAGATGTCGCCCTGGGCGCAGGCCGTCTTCGACACGCTCGGCTCGGTGGTGCACGAGAACGTGCTGGAGGAGGTCACCTCGCGCGGGCTGCTGGAGGTGCTGCCGCTGACCCACATCCGCGGCCGCA
The DNA here is from genome assembly GCF_051853095.1 of Micromonospora sp. LA-10. Classification (NCBI taxonomy): domain Bacteria; kingdom Bacillati; phylum Actinomycetota; class Actinomycetes; order Micromonosporales; family Micromonosporaceae; genus Micromonospora; species Micromonospora sp. LA-10. The sequence goes on along the minus strand of NZ_CP195710.1, from coordinate 2,806,710 downwards.
GCCTGCACGACGCGTTCGTCATCGTCGACGAGGCCCAGTCGCTGGAGCGGGGGGTCCTGCTCACCGTGCTGTCCCGGATCGGCCAGGGGTCTCGGGTGGTGCTCACCCACGACGTGGCCCAGCGGGACAATCTGCGGGTCGGCCGGCACGACGGGGTGACCGCGGTGATCGAGGCGCTGAAGGGGCATCCCCTCTTCGCGCACGTCACGCTCAGCCGATCGGAGCGTTCTCCGATCGCCGCGATGGTCACCGACCTGCTGGAGGACATCCCCGGCTGACCGCCGCTTTTGCCCCACTTTGTCCCGATTCTCGGGGTGACGCAGATCACTTTTAGGGCTGGCCATTTCCCACCGGCCTCACTGTGCGCAATGGTGTCCATCGAGCGTCACCGACCACTCGGGAGCCTTACACGCCCCGCAGTCACACCGGTACCGGAGCGCTCGCGGCACGTCGGCGCGGCCCGGTGAGGCCACGCGCGTGCCGCGTCCCTGCCCCCGACGAAGGGAAACTTCGTGAGTCGGCTGTGGAGCCGGTTCGGCGCCCGCACCGCCGCTGTGGCACTGCTCTCCGTGGGCGTGGCCGGCGGCTTCTACTTGGGCGAGGATCGCCAGACCCAGCAGCAGGGCCTGACCGCGCAGGTCGGCCTGGAGGTCGACCAGGCGGAGTACGCGTACCAGCGCGAACGGCTGTCCGACCACCGCGTGGACTCGTCCCGGCAGCGTGCCGCCGAGTACCAGGCGAAGCTGCGTGCCGCCGCGGCGGCGAAGGAAGCCGCCGAGCGGGCCAAGAAGGCCGAGGCGGCCGCCGCCACCCGCAAGAAGGAACGGGAAGCGGCGGAGACCGAGACGAAGATCAAGCCGTACGAGGGACCGATCCCGTCCTCGTGCGCGGAGTACAGCGGCAACCGGAAGATCGGTTGCGCGATCATGCTCCAGAAGGGCTTCGGCATCGACCAGTTCCCCTGCCTGGACAAGCTCTGGACCAAGGAGAGCGGCTGGAACCCGAAGGCTTCCAACAGCTCCTCCGGAGCGTACGGAATCCCGCAGGCGGTGCCGGGCAGCAAGATGAGCTCGGTCGCCGACGACTGGAAGACCAACCCGGCGACCCAGATCACGTGGGGTCTCGGCTACATCAAGGGCCGGTACGACACCCCGTGCGGCGCCTGGCAGAAGTCGCAGAGTTCAGGCTGGTACTGACCTTGTGACGACGGCGGGACACCCGGGCAGAACCGGGTGTCCCGCCGTCGTCGTACCCGGTCCCGACTGGCGGCCCGCCACTTTTACTGATAGCTCTTGGTAGGTGACCTGGCCTGACAGCCCACGTGGCGGCGACCCTCACCGGTTCGGCACCGATGCGTTCTACGCGGCGCTCGGCCGGGCCTTCGTCGCCATGTGCGCGGTCGTGCCGGTGCTGTTCCTCATCGAGGCGCTCGACGTCGGCCTGCGACTCGGCCTCGACTACACCGCCGGCATCATCCCGCAGCGGATCCAGGGCCTGGACGGCGTCTTCTTCTCACCGTTCCTGCACGCCGGCTGGAACCACCTCTACAGCAACAGCATCCCGCTGATCCTGCTGGGCACGTTCGTGCTCGCCGCAGGCACCCGCCGGTTCCTCTGGTCCACCGGGGTCATCATCCTGGTCAGCGGCCTGGGCGTCTGGTTCACCGGCTCGCCCAACTCGGTGGTGGTCGGCGCCAGCGGCGTCATCTTCGGCTACCTCGGCATCCTGCTCACCCGCGGCATCGTGGAGCGGAGCTGGTGGAACTTCGCCGTCGGCCTGCTCGTCGGGCTGCTCTACGGCTGGCAACTGCTAGGCATCCTCCCCACCGACGAGCGCGTCTCCTGGCAGGGCCACCTGTTCGGGCTGCTCGGCGGCGTGATCGCGGCGATCCTGTTCCGCCGCCGCAGGGACACCGACGACGCGGACCGCCTCGGCTCACCGAGGATGACGCTGCCCTGACGGCACGTTGATCGAACAGCGGGACGTGCTTGCCCGCGGCCACCGGCCCGCCTACCGTTTCGGCATCAGCGTGGGTTGATCCCGAAGCGGAAAGTGACGGTGAGCCATGCGCGAGGTCGATGTCGCCGTGATCGGGGCCGGTCCCGCCGGGCTCTTCGCCGCCTACTACGCCGGATTCCGCGGACTCTCCGTGTCGGTGATCGACGCGCTGCCCGAGCCGGGCGGTCAGATCACCGCCATGTACCCGGAGAAGCTGATCCTCGACGTCGCCGGCTTCCCCGCGATCAAGGGCCGCGAGCTGGTCGCGAACCTGGTCGCCCAGGCCGCGCCCTTCCACCCCGACTACCAGCTCGGCGTACGCGCGGAAAAGCTGTCCTACCTCGACGGCCGGCCGGTGCTCGGCCTGGCCGGCGGTGAGCAGCTCAGCTGCGGCGCGGTGGTGGTCACCGGCGGGCTCGGCAGCTTCACGCCCCGACCCCTGCCGGTCGCGGAGAGCTTCACCGGCGGCGGGATCGTCTACTTCGTGCCGCAGCCGGCCGAGCTGACCGACCGGCACGTGCTCATCGTGGGCGGCGGCGACTCGGCGTTCGACTGGGCCGCCACGCTCGCGCCGCTGGCCCGGTCGGTGACGCTCGTGCACCGGCGGGACCGCTTCCGGGCGCACGCCGCCACCATCGAGCGGGTCCGCGCGCTGCCGGTGCGGATCGTCGTCAACGCCGAGGTGAGCCGGCTGTACGGCGAGGAGACGGTCACCGGCGCCGAGCTGACCGTACGCGGCGGCGAGGTGGAGACGCTTCCGGTGGACACGGTGGTGGCCGCGCTCGGCTTCACCGCCGACCTCGGCCCGCTCGCCGAGTGGGGGCTGAACATCGACCGGCGGCACATCGTGGTGGACAGCGCGATGGCCACCAACCTGCCCCGGGTGTTCGCCGCCGGGGACATCACCGAGTACCCGGGCAAGGTCCGCCTGATCGCCACCGGCTTCGGCGAGGCGGCCACCGCCGTGAACAACGCGGCTGTCGTCATCGACCCGACCGCGCACCTGTTCCCCGGTCACTCGTCCGACGGCACCTGACGCCGCATCCTGACCACTTCGTGGCCGCGGCGCGACAGTCGGTGCCCACGATGGACTGATGACGCCCGCCGAGCCGACCACCCCCGACGGCGCTCGCCCCGCGTTGGCCTGGCTGGGCCATCCGGTGACGGTGCTCTCGTTGATCGTGCTGGTGCTCAACGACCACGTGTTCAAGGCCGCCTTTCCCGGCCTGGTGACCGGCAAGCTGAGCGACGTCGCCGGGCTGGTACTCGCGCCGCCGCTGGTCGCGGTGCTGGTGACGCTGTTCGTACCCCGGCTTCGGCCCCGGGTCGTCGTCGGTCTCGCGCTGGGTTCGGTCGGTGCCGGCTTCGTGCTGGTCAAGAGCAGTGAGTACGCCGCGACGGCCGCCTCCGGACTGTGGAGCGCGGTGAGCGGGCCGTCGCTGATCCGGGCCGACCGGACCGACCTGCTCACCCTGCCGGCGCTGGCCCTGGCCGCGTGGACGTGGCGGCGGGCCCGGCGCGACGCGGTGGGGCGCCGGGCCGCCCGGCTGGTCCGGCTGGTCGTGCTGCTGCCGGCGGCCACCGTCGCGGTGGCGGCCACCAGCGCGGCCACGTATCCCGACGCGATCGGAGCCACAGTCGTCGACGGACGGCTGGCCGCCGGAGTCGCCTTTGAGGCGTACCCGGACGACGAGACCCGTCCCTGGTACACCGCGACAAGCGACGACGCCGGGGTGACCTGGCGCGATCCCACGCCCGCCGAGGAGGAGGCGCTGCGTGGTCGTTCGAGGACCACGACCGGGCCGGAGCGCGAGCAGTGCTCGACCGCCTCACCCCAGCGCTGTTACCGCCTGTCGCCGGGGCGGATCAGGGTGCAGGAGAGCGACGACGCCGGCCGGACCTGGCGGCTCTCCTGGGAGATCACCGAGAGGCAGCGCGAGCTGCTGAAGGCGCGACACCAGGAGGCAGGACCGGACGGGGCGCGGATCACCGGGCAGGACCTCGCCGTGCTCGACCTGCCCGGTGGTGGGCACGTGGTGCTGGTCGCGAACGGCCGGGACGGTTTCGCGTTGCGCGACGCCGACGGCGGGTGGCGGCGGATCGGGTTTCCGGACGGCTGGCCCAGCTCCGGGCCACCGCCGCTCGACCGGATCGCCCCCGGTGACCGGCATTACGATCCGCTGTGGGCGTTCCTGCTGGTCGTCAACCTGGCCGCCCTGGTCCTGGTGGTGTCCGCGGTGCGGGCCGCACGGTCGTCCCGTGCCGGCCGGGCGCTGCCGGTCCAGCAGGGCGCGATCCAGGTCCTCGCCGCGCTGGTGCTGCTGAGCCTCTGGAGAGCGACTTTCCTGCTCCTGCCAATTCCGCTCATGTGCTGGGTGACGCTCCAGGCGGGCAGCCTGGCGCTCGCCTTCTGGCCACGCCGTTCGTGGAGGTTGCCCGGCCGTTGGTTCGCCGAGGTGCTGACGGCCGCCGCGCTCACGGCGACGCTGGCCGGTGCCGTGATGGTGGGATGGCTCTACGGCCGCCCCGTGTACATCACGACGGCTGTCGCGCTGGCCGGACTGGCGACGGTGCCGGGGCTGCTGCTCGGGTGGCGGGCGGCCCGGCTGGTCGAGCCGTGGCGGCCGCCGTACCCGCCGGCTGTCGATGTCTTCCCGCGGTGGCGGGGCCCGGCCGGCTGACCTGTTCCCGGTCACTCCTCCGACGGCACCTGACGCCGCATCCTCACCGTTCCGTGGCCGGAGCGCGACTGTCCGCGCCCACGATGGACGGATGCGCCTCTCCGAGTCGACAGCGCCCGACGGTGCCCGTAACGCGCTCGCCTGGCTGGGTCATCCGGTGACAGTGCTCTCGTTGATCGTGCTGGTGCTCAACGACCACGTCTTCAAGTCGGCTTTTCCGGGCCTGGTGACCGGCAAGCTGAGCGACGTCGCCGGTCTGGTGCTCGCGCCGCCGCTGGTCGCGGTGCTGGTGACGCTGTTCGTACCCCGGCTCCGGCCCCGGGCCGTCGTCGGTTTCGCGCTGGGTTCGGTCGGTGCCGGCTTCGCGCTGGTCAAGAGCAGTGGGTACGCCGCGACGGCCGCCTCCGGCCTGTGGAGCGCGGTGAGCGGGCCGTCGCTGATCCGGGCCGACCGGACCGACCTGCTCACCCTGCCGGCGCTGGCGGTGGCGGCCTGGGCGTGGAAGGCAGCACGGCGGGACCCGGTAAGACACCGCGCGGCCCGGCTGGTCCGGCTGGTCGTCCTGTTGCCGGCGGCGCTCGTCTCGGTGGCGGCCACCAGCCCGATCGAGCGCCCCGACGCGGTCGCCACCAAGGTGGTCGAGGGTCGGCTGGCCGCCGGCACCGCCACCCTCCCGATGTCGGCGGAGGACGGCATGCCCACCTGGTGGCAGATCAGCGACGACGCCGGTGTGACGTGGCGCGACCCCGTCGACGCCGAGCAGGAGGCCCTGTGGAAGCGCGTGCCGACCAGGATCGGACCGGACCGCCCGGTGTGCGTCGCCGCCACGCCCCAGCGGTGCTACCGGGTGACGTCAGGCCGGATCCGGGTGGAGGAGAGCGACGACGCCGGGCGGACCTGGCGACTGTCCTGGGAGATCCCCGAGAGGCAGCGGGAGCTGTTGAAGGCCCGGTACGAGGAGGCCGGGCCGGACGGGAGGCGGATCACCGCTCAGGACATCGCCGTGCTCGACGTTACCGGTGGCGGACACGTGGTGCTGGTGGCGAACGCCCGGGACGGTTTCGCGGTGCGTGACGTCGCCGGCAGGTGGCAGCGGATCGGGTTCCCGGGCGGCCAGCGGGAAGGGGAGCCGCCGCCGCTGGGCGTGATCTCGCCGGGGGACCGGTACGACGACACGGTCCGTGCGCTGCTGCTGGTGCCGGCGCTGGTCGTGCTGGTGCTCCTGGCCGCCCGGATCCGGGCCGGGCGGGCGTCGGGCCACGGCGTGTCGATGCCCGTCCTCCAGGGCGCGGTCCAGGTCTTGATCGCGATGCTGCTGTTCGCGGTCTGGACCAGCGAGGACATCGCGCTGGTGAGACTGGCGCCGCTGCTCGTCGTGCCGCTGTTGCTGGGCGCCGCGGTGCTCGCGCTCGTCTCCCGCGATCTGCGGGCGGCGTCCGGCCGGTGGGTCGCCGAGGTGCTGACCGCCGCGGGCCTCACCGTGGCGCTGGCCGGGGCGGCGATGGCGGGATGGCTGCACGGCCGACCGGTGTACGCCCTGACCGCCGTCGTGCTCGCCGTGCTCGGCACAGTGCCGGGGCTGCTGCTCGGGTGGCGGGCGGCCCGGCTGGTCGAGCCGTGGCGGCCGCCGTACGAGCCGCCGTACCCGCCGGCGGTCCCGGTGGACCGCTCGCGGCCCGGCTGACCGGCGTCAGGGCAGGCCGATGAGGTCTGCCATCAGGCCGATCTGGTGGTCGAAGTACTCGTCGCGGTGCGGCAGCGCCCGGTTGATCCGGCCGAACAACTCGAAGCTGATCAGCCCGAACAGCTGGGTCCAGCCGGCCATGCCGCGGGCCAGCAGCGCGGGCGGCACGTCCATGCCGATCTGCTCGACCAGTTCGGTCACGTCGCCGCGCAGCGGTTCGGGCAGGTCCTCGCCGGGCGGGGCGAGCCGGCCGGTGGCCAGACCGTCGCGCAGGATGCCGATCAGCGTCACCGGTGGGCGCTGGGCCGGCACGACCGTGTCGTCGGGCGCTGCGTACCCGGGCACCGGGCTGCCGTAGAGCAGCGCGTACTCGGCGGGGTGGGCCAGCGCCCACGTGCGGGCGGCCCGGCAGGCGGCGAGCCAGCGTCCGCGCAGGTCGGCCTGGTCCTCGGCGGCGTCGGCCGCCTCCACCGCGTCGCCGAGCGCGTCGTACGCCTCCAGGATCAGCGCGGTGAGCAGGTCGTCGCGGCTGGGGAAGTAGCGGTAGATCGCCGAGGAGACCATGCCGAGGTCGCGGGCGACCGCGCGCAGCGAGAGGTTCGCGCCGTCGGTGTCCAGGTGGCGGCGGGCCACCGTCTTGATCTCTTCGATCATTCCGGCGCGGACCCGGGCGCGCAGTGAGGGAGCGACCATGCCCTCACTCTGCCACGGATGAGAGCAGCAATCAAAAGAGAGAGCACTGCTCTTGACAGTCCGCCCGCGCTTGAGTCATGCTCTGTTTCGAGAGCGGTGCTCTCGCTTCGGACAACTGCTTCAGAGAAGGTGGACCTGTCATGGCCCTGCATGTGATCGTCGGCGCCGGCCCCGTCGGCACCGCCACCGCCAACCTGCTCGCCGAGCGCGGCGAGCAGGTGCGGGTGGTCACCCGGCGCGGCACCGGCCCTAAGCACCCGGCGGTCGAGCGGGTGACCGCCGACGCCGCCGACACGGACCGGCTCACCGAGCTGGCCAAGGGCGCGGCCGCGCTCTACAACTGCGCCAACCCGGCGTACCACAGGTGGGCGACGGACTGGCCGCCGCTGGCCGCCGCCCTGCTCACCGCCGCGGAGCGTGGCGGCGCCGTGCTCGCCACAGTCGGCAACCTCTACGGGTACGGCCCGGTCGACGCCCCGATGACCGAGGCGACGCCGCTCGCCGCCACCGGCGTCAAGGGCCGGGTCCGCAACCGGATGTGGGCCGACGCGCTGGACGCCCACCGCGCCGGACGGGCCCGGATCACCGAGGTACGCGGCTCCGACTACATCGGGCTCGGCGGCAACTCCCTGCCCATGATGGTGCTGCCCAAGGTGCTCGCCGGGCAGCGGGCGTTCCTGCCTGTCGACTGGGACGCCCCGCACACCTGGACGTACGTGCCGGACGTCGCCCGTACCCTCGTCACCGCCGCGACCGACCCGCGCGCCTGGGGACGGGCCTGGCACGTGCCGAGCGCGCCGCCGGTGCCCATGCGGAGCCTGGCCGAGCGGGCGGCGGAGCGGGCCGGCGTGGCGTCGCCACGGCTGACCCGGATGCCCTACCCGGTGCTCTGGCTGGGTGGCCTGGCCGACCCGTTCGCCCGCGAGCTGCGGGAGACCGCGCACCAGTTCGCCGGGCCGTTCGTGATGGACTCCAGCGCCGCCACCACCACGTTCGGGATCGAGGCGACACCGCTGGACCGGGTCGTCGACGAGATGGTCTCCGGCCTGCGCGCCCCGGCCCCCGCCGCCCGTTAGGGGCGGGGGCGGGACGCCGCCGGGCTCACTCCTGCTCGGCCAGCGGTCGGCCGTCGAAGTCGACGGCCGAGTAGAGGGCGAGCTTCTCCAGGCGGTGGTACGAGTCGATCACCCGGATCGTGCCGCTCTTGGAGCGCATCACGATCGACTGGGTGTACGCCCCACCCGAGCGGTAGCGCACGCCACGCAGCAGGTCGCCGGAGGTGACGCCGGTGGCCACGAAGAAGCAGTTGTCGCCGGTGACCAGGTCGTCGGTGAACAGCACCCGGTCCAGGTCGTGCCCGGCGTCCAGCGCCTTGCGGCGTTCCTCGGAGTCCTTCGGCCAGAGCTTGGCCTGCATCATGCCGCCCATGCACTTCAGCGCGCACGCGGCGGTGATGCCCTCCGGGGTGCCGCCGATGCCCATCAGCACGTCCACGTCCGACTCGCCGCGGGCCGCCGCGATGGCCCCGGCGATGTCGCCGTCGGAGATGAACCGGATCCCGGCGCCGGTACGCCGGATCTGCTTGACCAGGTCGTCGTGGCGCGACCGGTCCAGCACGCACACAGTCACCTCGGCGGTGTCGGTGCCCTTGACCTTCGCGATCCGGCGGATGTTCTCGGCCACTCCGGCGTTGATGTCCACCACGTCGGCGTACATCGGGCCGACCGCGAGCTTCTCCATGTAGAAGACGGCGCTCGGGTCGAACATCGCGCCGCGCTCGGCCACCGCGAGCACGGCGAGCGCGTTCGGCATGCCCTTGCTCATCAGCGTGGTGCCGTCGATCGGGTCGACCGCCACGTCCACCTCGGCGCCGGTCCCGTCGCCGACCTCCTCGCCGTTGAACAGCATCGGGGCGTTGTCCTTCTCGCCCTCACCGATCACCACGACGCCGCGCATCGGGATGGAGTTGATCAGCTTGCGCATGGCGTCGACCGCTGCGCCGTCGCCGCCTTCCTTGTCGCCCCGGCCGACCCAGCGGCCGGCGGCCATCGCCGCGGCCTCGGTCACCCGTACCAGATCGAGGGCGAGGTTGCGGTCGAGATCCTGGGGCGTCCGCGTCCTGGTGGTTGTCATGGCGGCCTCCTCGCGACGTTGCGGGGTGGGACCGGCGGTCGTCGCCGCCGGTTTTGTCGCTGATCCTCACACGATCTCAGGTTCGCGGTCCCGGCGGGGCAGAGGAGGCCAGGATCACGCCACCCGGAGGGCTGCGACAATGGCCGGGTGGAAGCCGCACAGCCTGCCGACCGCGCACCGACCGACGCCACCCCACCGCAGGGCCAGCCGCCGGTCCGGCCGGGCGGCGGCCCGACCCCGCCCGAGGGTCAGCCCGCGCTCGTCGCGGAGCGGGACGAGGCGGCCACCGCGGGGGACACGCCCGCGCCGCCCGCCGGCAAGGAGAAGGCCCGCTCCGAGCGGTCGCCGAAGGACATGGCGCTGTCCCTGCTGATCCTGCTGGTCCCGATCGCGCTGCTGCTGGCCTTCTACCGCGGCTTCCTCGGCGGTGACTCGCCGGTCACCGTCGACCCGGCGCCCGTGCTGGAGCAGGCCCGCTCCGCGAACGTGTTCCCGGTCAGCGAGCCGACCGGGCTGGGCGACGACTGGCGTACGGTCAACGCCCGCTTCCGGACCGAAGCCGACGGCTCGACGCTGCGGATCGGGTACGTGACCCCGGAGGGCCGGGGCGCGCAGCTCGTGGAGAGCAACGTGCCGGCGGAGAAACTGCTCCCGGCCGAGCTGAGCGAGGGTCGGCCGCAGGGCGCGGCCGACCTGCCCGACGGGCTGAGCTGGCAGCGCTACACCGCCCGCGGCAACGAGCAGGCGCTCGTCCTGCTGGAGCCGAACCGCACCGTGATCGTGGTCGGCGACGCCGGGGAGACGGAGCTGCGCAAGCTCGCCTCGTCGCTGCGCTGACGTCCTCCCTCCGGGTGATGCGGGATTGCGGAACCCCGCTTCCGGGAACAGAAGGGACATCGAGCCCGGACGACCCACCTGGAGAGGTTGACGTGAAGATACGACGCTTCAGCGCCACCGCGTTCGCCGCGGCGCTGCTCATTCCCGGCCTGGCGGCCTGCAACGGCGACGCGACGACCTCCGGCGCCTCCGCGACCCCGAGCGCCTCCGGCAGCGTCGCCCCGAGCGCCACGGCGTCCAACAGCGCGGCCAAGCAGGCCCTCCTCGACTCCACGAACGCGATCCGTGAGGGCAATTTCAAGTTCACCATGACCGGCGCGGGCTCCACCGCCGAGGGGCAGGTGCACGAGCCGAGCCAGAGCGCCGACATGCGGATGACGATCGGCGACCCGTCGTCGGACCTGATGATGAAGCTGGACCTCATCCACGCCAAGCCGGACAGCTGGGTCAAGCTGGAACTCGGCGGCACGGCGGCGACCCAGATCCCCGGCGTGAAGAACCTCAACACCGGCAAGTACCACCACCTCGACCAGAACCGGATCAAGGGCAACCGGGCGCTGGGCTTCGACTTCGAGAAGCTCGACCCGGCCGGCAGCGCCGTGCTCACCCAGGGCATCACCGAGGTACGGCAGACCGGCGAGGGCGCGTACGAGGGCACCGTCGACGTGTCCAAGGCCGCCGAGGCGGGCTCGCTCGACCCGGCCGTGATCACCGCGCTCGGCGCGCAGGCCCAGTCGGTGCCGTTCACCGCCAAGGTCGACACGCAGGGCCGGCTCAGCGAGATGGTGCTCAAGATCCCGGCGGCCGGGCAGAGCGCCGCGCAGGACCTGAAGATCACCTATACGGACTACGGCAACGCGGCGGCGGCCCAGAAGCCCCCGGCCGACCAGGTCGTCGAGGCGCCCGCCGAGCTGTACAACCTGTTCAACTGAGGCCCGCGGTGGGGTTCGACGATCGCGCCGAACCCCACCGTCAGTCCTCGACGCGCTGCCGCGCGGCGTCGATGCGGGCGCGGGCGCCGTCCAGCCAGCGCTGGCACACCCCGGCGAGCTGCTCGCCGCGCTCCCAGAGGGCGAGCGACTCCTCCAGCGAGGTGCCGCCGGCCTCCAGCTTCTCCACCACCGAGGCCAGCTCGGCGCGGGCCTGCTCGTAGCTGAGCTGTTCGTCCTGCTTCGTCCCGGTCATCGTCTCTCTTCCCTCAGCCGTCGACGGTGGCGGTCAGCTCGCCCTCGGCGAGGCGTACCCGCAGTGGATCGCCCTTTGCCACCTCGGACGCCGAGCGGACGACGTGGCCGTCGGCGCGCTGCACGATCGCGTAGCCGCGCTCCAGCGTCGCGGCCGGGGACAGCGCGCGCAGCCGGGCCAGCGTGTGCCGCAGGTCGTCGGTGGCGCCGCGCAGCCGGTGCTCCAGGGACCGGCCGGCGCGGTCGCGCAGCGCCGACACGTCCACGGCCCGCTGCTCGACCATGACCTGCGGCCGGGCCAGCACCGGGCGGGACCGCAGCAGGTCGATCCGGTGCTGCTCCCGGTCGACCAGGTGACGAACCGCGCGTTCCAGCCGGGACCGGGCCTGGCCGATCAGGCGGACCTCCTCGGTCAGGTCCGGCACGATGCGCTTCGCCGCGTCGGTGGGGGTGGAGGCGCGCACGTCGGCCACGTAGTCGAGCAGCGGCGTGTCGGTCTCGTGGCCGATCGCGCTGACCACCGGCGTGCGGCAGGCGAAGACCGCGCGGCACAGCGCCTCGTCGGAGAAGGGCAGCAGATCCTCGATGCCGCCGCCGCCCCGGGCGATGACGATCACGTCGACCGCGGGGTCGGCGTCGAGCACCTTCAGCGCGCCCACGATGTCCGGCACCGCGCTCGGCCCCTGCACCGCCACGTTGATCGTGCGGAAGTCGACGGCGGGCCAGCGGCGGCGGGCGTTCGTCAGCACGTCGCGCTCGGCCGCCGAGGCGCGGCCGGTGATCAGGCCGACCCGGCCCGGCAGGAACGGCAGCCGCCGCTTGCGGGCCCGGTCGAACAGGCCCTCGGCGCCGAGCAGCTTCTTGAGCTTCTCCAGCCGGGCCAGCAGCTCACCGAGGCCGACCTGGCGGATCTCGTCGGCGCGCAGGCTGAGCGTGCCCCGCGCGGCGTAGAACTCGGGCTTGGCGTGCAGCACCACGCGGGCGCCCTCGCGCAGCTCCGGCGCGCCCGCGTCCAGCACGTCGCGGTTCGTGGTGACGGTGAGGCTCAGGTCGGCCGACGGGTCGCGCAGCGTGAGGAAGACGGTGCTCGCGCCGGGGCGGCGGCTGATCTGCGCCACCTGGCCGTCGACCCACACCCAGCCGAGGCGGGCGATCCACGCGCCGACCTTCTGGCTGACCACCCGGACCGGCCACGGCTCCTCGGGCGTGCTCCGCCCCTCGGATCTGCTCTGCCCGTCCTCGCCCGCGCTCACCAGGCCACCCTACGGCCCGGGACCGACAGCGCCCGCGTGCGCCTCGCGGCCGCTGCCGCGCGGGAGAGCGGCACGTACGATGGGCGGGTGACTGATGCTGAGACGACTCCCCGGACCGGCAAGCGCGTGCTCCTGGCCAACCCCCGCGGTTACTGCGCGGGCGTGGACCGGGCGGTGCAGACCGTCGAGGAGGCGCTGAAGCTCTACGGCGCGCCGATCTACGTGCGCAAGCAGATCGTGCACAACAAGCACGTGGTGCGCACGCTGGAGGCCCAGGGCGCGATCTTCGTGGAGGAGAACGAGGAGGTGCCGGAGGGCGCCACAGTCATCTTCTCCGCCCACGGCGTCGCCCCCGAGGTGTACGAGCAGGCCAAGGAGCGCTCGCTGCGGGCGATCGACGCCACCTGCCCGCTGGTCACCAAGGTGCACCACGAGGCCCGGCGGTTCGCCGCGCAGGACTACGACATCCTGCTCATCGGCCACGAAGGGCACGAGGAGGTCATCGGCACCGCCGGTGAGGCGCCCGCCCACATCCAGCTCGTCGACGGCCCGGACGGCGTCGACAAGGTCACCGTGCGCGACCCGGAGAAGGTGGTCTGGCTCTCCCAGACCACGCTGTCGGTGGACGAGACGCTGGAGACGGTGGCCCGGCTCAAGAAGCGGCTGCCGCTGCTCCAGTCGCCGCCCAGCGACGACATCTGCTACGCCACCTCCAACCGCCAGCACGTGGTCAAGGAGATCGCCCCCGAGTGCGACGTGGTGATCGTGGTCGGCTCCCGCAACTCCTCGAACTCCGTCCGGCTGGTCGAGGTGGCGCTGGACGCCGGCGCCCGCGCCGGGCACCTGGTCGACTTCGCCCACGAGATCGACGACGCCTGGCTGGCCGGCGCGAACACGGTGGGCGTGACCTCCGGCGCGAGCGTCCCGGACGAACTGGTCCAGCAGGTGCTGACGCGCCTGGCCGAGCGCGGCTTCGGCGACGTCGAGGAGATCACCACCGCGGACGAGCGGCTCACGTTCTCGCTGCCGCAGGAACTCAAGCGCGACATGAAGGCCGCCGCCGCGGCCCGGGGCTGACCGGGAACGGAACGGCCGTCCGCCGCGTCCAATCGACCATGAAGACTCCTCGTACGGTGCTCGTCGCACTGCTCGCCGGCCTCGCGCTGACCGCCTGCGCCGCACCCGGCGACGGGTCCGCCGATCCCAGCCCGAGCCCGAGTACGACGGGAGCCGCCCCGGTGACCAGCCAGCCCGACCCCGGCACCAGCCCGAGCCGTCCGGACCCCTCCTGGAAGGGCGGCCCGTCCACCCCGCCGGGTGTCGGCGGCACCGTGATCAGCGGCACCGTCCAGGCCGGCGTCGAGCCGAACTGCCTGCTGCTCGACGGCCACCTGCTGGTCGGCGGCCCGCGCGACGTGCTCAAGGCCGGCGCCCGGGTCGAGGTCACCGGCCGCCCCGAGCCGGGCATGATGACCACCTGCCAGCAGGGCACCCCGTTCGTGGTCGAGTCCGCCCGCCCCGCCTAACGACACGAAGGAGCCCCGCCCCCTGCGAGAGGGGACGGGGCTCCGTCGTGTCAGCGGCTCAGTTGACCGCGAGGACCTCGACCGAACCGCGGCCGACGACCGCGCCCTCGGTGGTGGTCACGGCCATGTCGCCGTACAGCTCCCGGCCGGCGGCCGGGCTGGACAGGGCGGTCACCGAACCCGTGAGGGTGGCGGTGGCGCCGTTGGCCAGCGACAGCGGCGTGGACGACGCGGAGAGCGTGCCCAGCGCCGGGGACGCGAACGAGTCCCGGTAGTCGTACGCGGTGCTCGGGTCGCTCATCGAGTAACCGTCGACGACCACCCGGTAGGTGCCCGGCGCCGGGTTGTTCAGCGTGACCGCCTCCTCCGAGTCACCGTCGGCCGACTGGCCCACCCGGGTCGCGCCCAGGAAGACAGTCAGGTCCAGGTCGGCGCTCAGGTCGGACGGGTTGCCGATCCGCGCGGTGAACGAGGTGGCGCCCGCGGGCACCTCCACCAGGTACTCCTGGCTCGCGCCCTCGGTGATGCTCGGGCGCTCGGCGCGGACGCTGGCGAGCGGACCGCCGACGCCGGTCACCTGGACCGGGCCGAACGTGTTGGTCAGCTTCCAGCTCACCGGAGCCGGCGTACCGGCGGTGACCGACGGGAGCTGCACCACTGCCGGCTCCACCTTCACGCCCTGCACACGGGCCTGCAGCCGGAACGGGTTGTCCAGCGCCGGCGAGGTGCGGCGCGCCTCCACCTCGATCTCCCACACGCCCGGGATCGGGTTCTGGTAGTCCCGCTCCTGCGGCTTGCAGACCGCCGCGTCGGAGAAGTTGGTGTAGCAGGCGGTGCTGGCGGTGGTCTCGACCGGCACGCCGTACGGGTTGATGGCGATGAAGCGGGTCTGCGAGCCGGTCGCGATGCCGGACAGGTTGACCTGCAGCGCGCCCGCGCCCGGCGGGACGGTCACGAAGTACGACCGGAAGTTGTTCCGCTCGACCGAGCCCTCGGCCGAGAAGGAGTACGCCGGAGCGGACACCGGGTTCGAGGCGACCACGACGGTGGCGACCTCGAAGTCGACCACGTTGGTGGCCGGGTCGTCGACGGTCATGATGGCGCCGTGCGCGCCGGCCGTCATCGGCTTGGCCTTCACCTTGACCGTGACCGTCTTGTTCAGCGGCAGCCAGACCACCTTCGGGGCGGAGTAGGTGCCGTCGTTGCCGCGGAACGCGACCTCGTGCTTGATGCCCTTGTTCGGGCCGCTGGTCCGGGTCAGCTTCACCTCGTAGTGGCGGCTCTCCTTGACCTTCTGGCCACCACGGTCGGCGGCGCAGCGGTTGTAGAGGCCGGTGCCGACGTTCGGGTTCGGCACGAACGTGCCGGAGGCCCGGTCGTAGCGGGTCAGGTTCGGCGACAGCTCGGTGCAGACCGGCGCCTCGGAGGTGTACGTGCGGGTCGGCACGCCCTTGGCGAGCAGGCTCCACGCGCCCGGCACGTTGAACATGCCGTAGCCCTGCGCGTACGTCGGCACGCCGGCGATCGGCTGGGCCGAGGTGTAGACGGCCCGGCGCAGCGCGGCCGGGGTGACGCCCTTGCCGGTCGCCTTCGCGGCCGACAGCAGCAGCGCGGCGGCGCCGGTGGCCTGCGGGGCGGCCATCGAGGTGCCGTTCAGCATCTGGTAGCCCGGGGGCAGCGGGTAGCCCGCCTCCGGCACCGGGTTGCCCGGCTGCCAGGTCGGCGCGGTGGAGATGGCCGAGCCCGGAGCGGCGATGTTCGGCTTGAAGCCACCGTCCTCACGCGGGCCGCGCGAGGAGAAGTTGAACAGCGCGTTGTCCTTGCGGACCACCGAGCCGTAGTTGGCCAGCCAGGTGTCCTTGCTGACGCTCGCCGCGACGCTGACCACGTCGGTGGCGACCGACGGGTCGCCGACGGTGTTCAGGCCCGGGCCGGAGTTGCCGGCCGAGATGAACAGCTGCACACCGTAGGTGTTGATCAGGTCGTTGTAGAGGACCGCGCGGGCGTTCGAGCCGTCGTTGAGCGCGGGCAGGCCGCCGATCGACATGTTCACCACGTCGACCTTGCGGTTGATGACCAGGTCGGCCATGCCGGTGGTGAGCGCGGCGGCGGTGCAGCCGCCACCCCACGAGCAGGCGCGGGCGGAGACCAGCTTGGCGCCGGGCGCGGCGCCGTCGAAGGCGCTGTTACCAAGCATGTCGTTGGCGGCGGTGATGCCGGCGACGTGGGTGCCGTGGGTGCTCTCGACGATGCCGATGTTGACGTAGTCGACCAGGCCCGGACCGCCGACCGGCGCGGTGTCCACGTTGCGCCGGTACTCGACCACGAACGGGATCTGCTCGCGTACCGCGGTGGCCGGGTTGTCCGTGCCGAAGTGGCCGACCTGGAACCGCTCCTTGTACGGCCGCATCACCTCGTCGTCGGTGAAGTCGTTGTTCTGGTTCGCGTCGACGCGGACGTCACCGGTGGCGGGGTTGTAGAGCACGCCCCAGAAGTCGGTGGTGTCGCCGTCGCGGTTGAGGTCGCCGCGCGCGTCGCTGTTCGCGGTGATGTTCTCGCGGAACACGTTGAACCGGTAGTTGCCGGCCGGTGCGGTCCAGGTGCCCAGCGAGGTGGTGAACGACGGGCCGCTGACCTCGGTCAGCATCGGCCGCCAGGAGGCGTCCTCCAGCGGGTCGGTGGCGGTGACCCAGTCGACGATCTTGCGCTCGCCGGTGGTGGTCGTCTGCAGCGCCGGCTGGTCGAGGTCCACACCGGAGTCCATGATGCCGATGGTCACGCCGCGGCCGTCCCACTGCGGGTTCGCGGCCTTGAAGGCCTCCGCGCCGGTCTCGTTCGTCGGCATGTACGGGTTCACCGCACCGGTGTCACCGCCCGGCCCGGCCAGCGTCTGGGCCTGCGAGGCGGTCTTGGCGCCCTTCGGCGCCGCCTCCGGCGTCGGGTCGGGGAGCTTGATGGTCTCGTCCAGGTCGACGGCGGCGACACCGGGCAGCGTGGCGGCCTTGAGCGCCTTGGCGGTGGGGACCTTCGCCAGCACGTACCCGATCTGGTCGTACCGCTGGCTGACGGTCGCGCCCAGGCCGGCCAGGCCGTCGACGACCTTCTTGGCCGAGCCCTTCTTGACCGCGATGATCATCGTGACGGTCGGCGCGTTCTTCGCCTCGGCCTCGTCGAGCAACTTGGCGTCGTGTGCGCCCAGTGCCTTCGCGGCGGTCGGCTGCGAGGGTTGCGGGGCGGCGGGGGCGGCGCTCGCGGTGCCGGCGCCACCTCCGACGGTCAGGGCGCCGGCCGCGAGGACCGAGGCCAGGAGCGCGGCGGACGGACGCCGGCTGCGCGTGCGGGGTTTACTCAACGTTCTCTTCCTCCAGAGAACAGGGCCCTCGAGGGGCAGGGCACGTGTGACGGTGATCCTGCGTGTCAGGGCGACACGTGTCACTACCCGGCCTGGGTTTGTGATCAGTCCGTGACACAGATCGGTCTACGTCATCACGTGCGACGTGTTAGGCGTCGACGTCCGTCGACCTCTCGACCGATGTGGACGGCGCGCCCAGCAGCTCCGGCGCCTGCGGCTGCCTCGGTGCCAGCTCGACCTGCGCCGGGACGGCCAGCTCGTCGTCGGAGACGCCCAGCTCGGCCAGCTTGCGCGCGCTCACCAGCACCCGGGCCTCCAGCGAACCCACCGCCCGGTTGTACGCCGTCACCGCCCCGCTCAGCGAGCTGCCCAGCTTGCCGACGTGATCACCCAGCGTGGACAGCCGCCCGTACAGCTCGCGGGCCAGCGAGTGGACGGTCGCCGCGTTGCGCGCCAGCGCCTCCTGCCGCCACGAGTAGGCCACGGTGCGCAGCAGCGCCACCAGCGTCGCCGGGGTGGCCAGCACCACGTTGCGGGCGAACGCGTGCTCCAGCAGCGTCGGGTCGCGTTGCAGGGCCACGTCGAGGAACGGGTCGGCCGGCACGAACAGCACCACGAAGTCCGGCGTCTGGTCGAACGCCGACCAGTACGACTTGGCGGCCAGGCCGTCCACGTGCGCGCGCAGGTGCCGGGCGTGCGCGTCGAGGTGGGTGTCGCGCCCGCGCTCGTCGCGCGCCTCCATCGCGGTCAGGTACGCGTCGAACGGCGCCTTGGCGTCCACCACCACCGTGCGCCCGCCGTGCAGCCGCACCACCAGGTCGGGGCGTACCCCCTGGTGGTCGGTCGCGGCGGTGACCTGCTCGCTGAAGTCGCAGTGCTCCAGCATGCCGGCGGCCTCGACGATGCGGCGGAGCTGGTGCTCGCCCCAGCGGCCCCGCACCTGCGGCGCGCGCAGCGCGGCGACCAGCTGCTTGGTCTCGGTGCGCAGCTCACCCGACACGGCGCTCATGGACCGCACCTGCTCGCGCAGCTCGGCGTACGCGTCGACCCGGTCCCGCTCCAGCTCCGCCACCCGCTGCTCGTAGCGGCGCAGCGTGTCGTGCAGCGGCGCCACCGCGCGGGCCACCGCCTCCTGGGACTGCGCTGTCGCCTCGTAGCTCAGCGCCCGCATGGACTGCTCCAGCCGGCCCTCGCCGGCCTGGGTGGCGGCAAGCGTCGCCTCCAGGCGGGCGATGTCCGCCGCCGCGCGCGCCCGGGCGGCCAGCCAGCCCACCGCGCCGCCCGCGGCGAGACAGAGCACCACCACGGCCAGCGTCGCAAAGCTCATGGCCAAGAGCTTGCCAAACGGGTACGACGAGCGCCCGGTGGGTACGTTCAAGTCATGGAGTTCGCGTTGTGGCTGTTCCTGATCCTGCTGCTCGGAGGTGCGTTCGTGTTCTGGCGACGGGGGAGCGGATCGCGCCGGTCGAACGAGCTGGCCGACGCCCGCGCCGAGGCACAGCGGTGGTACGAGCGGCTCGGCGGCCAGCTGATGAATCTGCACGGCGACGCCCCGGCGGTCCGGCAGGCGCTCGCCGACGCCGGTGAGCGGTACAACGCTGCCGGTTCCCAGCTGGAGCAGGCGACCACGCCGCGCCAGTTCGGGCTGGCCCGGGAGAGCGCGCTGGAAGGGCTGGCGTACATCCGGGCGGCGCGGACCGCGATGGGCATCGACCCGGGCCCCGAGCTGCCGCCGCTCGCCGCCGCCCAGGGCGCCGGCGCGCTCACCAAGGAGCGCGAGGTCGACGTGCAGGGGCAGACGTTCCGGGCCGGTCCGCAGCCGGG
The DNA here is from genome assembly GCF_051853095.1 of Micromonospora sp. LA-10. NCBI lineage: Bacteria > Bacillati > Actinomycetota > Actinomycetes > Micromonosporales > Micromonosporaceae > Micromonospora > Micromonospora sp. LA-10. Next base: position 2,787,545 of record NZ_CP195710.1, on the reverse strand, counting down.
GAACGCGACGCCCTACTACTACCCGGGTGGCCGGTTCCAGGGCCGGCCGGTGCCGGCCGGCTGGTACTCCACGCCGTGGTGGAAGACGGCGCTCGGCGCCGGCGTCGGTGTGGTCGGCGGCCTCCTGATCGCCGACGCGCTGTTCTCGCCGGCGTTCGCCGACCCCGGTTACGACGCCGGCTACCAGGAGGGCTTCGGCGACGGCCAGGACTTCGGTGACCAGGGCGGCGACATGGGCGGTGGCGACATGGGCGGCGGTGGCGACTACGCCGGTGGCGACTTCGGCGGCGGCGGGGACTTCGGCGGCGGCGACTTCGGTGGCTTCGGCGGCGGAGATTTCGGCGGCGGCGACTTCTAGCCGGCGCCGCACGCCGCTCGCGCCGCTCGCGCCGCACGCCGCTCGCGCCGCTCGCGCCGCACGCCGCTCGCGCCGCTCGCGGCGCGCTCGGCGCACGCGTTAAGAAGGGCCCCCTCTTATGCACGAGGCGTTAAGAGGGGGCCCTTCCTTACACCTCAGCCGGTGTTGCGCATGCCGGCGGCGATGCCGTTGACGGTGGTCAGCAGCGCCCGCTCCAGCGCCGTACCGTCGTTCGGGGCCCGCCGCCCACCCGGCGCGGTCGCCACCGCCCGCCCGGCGGCGCCGGATTCGCGGTACTGCCGCAGCAACGCCACCTGCAGGTGGTGCAGCGGCTCCAGGTAGGTGTCCCGCACGGCGAGCGTGCGCTGGAGCACCGGCGAGTTGTCCAGCAGCGCCGGTGACGCCGTGACCGCCAGCACCTCCTGCTTGGTCAGCTCGTACTCCTGCTCGATCTTGTCGAAGATCGGGTGCAGCTTCTTCGGCACCAGCGTCTCCACGTACCGCCGGGCGATGGTCAGGTCCGTCTTGGTCAGCATCATCTCGACGTTCGACAGGAACGTGCGGAAGAAGTGCCAGTTCCGGTTCATCTCGGCGAGCACGTCGGCCAGTCCGGCCGTCCGCGCGGCGGCCAGCCCGGAGCCCACGCCGAACCAGCCCGGCACGATCTGCCGGGTCTGCGTCCAGCCGAACACCCACGGGATGGCGCGCAGGCCGGACAGGCCGGCGCCGGTGTTGGGGCGCTTCGCCGGCCGGGAGCCGATGTTCAGCGCGCCGAGCAGCTCGGTCGGCGTGGAGGCCCAGAAGTACGCGGGCAGGTCCGGGTCCTCGACCAGCGACCGGTACGACCGGAACGCCGACTCCGACACCACATCCATGGCCGCGTCCCAGCGCTCCAGCATCTCGGCCGGCTGCCGGGGCGCGGTGTGCAGCAGCGTGGCCTGGAGCACCGCGGCCACTGTCAGCTCCAGGTTCTCCCGGGCCAGCGCCGGCAACGTGTACTTGTCGGAGATGACCTCGCCCTGCTCGGTCACCTTGATCGCGCCGTCGAGCGTGCCGTACGGCTGGGCCAGGATCGCGTCGTGCGTGGGGCCGCCGCCCCGGCCGACGGTGCCGCCCCGGCCGTGGAACAACCGCAGGTGTACGCCGTGCCGCGCGGCCACGTCGCGCAGCGCGCGCTGCGCCCGGTGGATCGACCACTGGCTGGTGGTGATGCCCGCCTCCTTGTTGGAGTCGGAGTAGCCGAGCATCACTTCCTGCACGTCGCCTCGCGCCGCCACCAGTGCCCGGTACGCGGGCAGCGACAGCAACTCGTCCAGCAGTTCGCCGCCGGCGTTCAGCTCGGCCGGGGTCTCCAGCAGCGGCACGATGCCGATGCGGGCGCGCCCCGAGTGCACGTCCACCAGACCGGCCTCGCGGGCCAGCACCACGGCGGCGAGCACGTCGTCCACGCCGAGCGTCATCGAGATGATGTACGACTCGATGACCTCGGGGCCGAACCGGTCCTGCGCCTCGCGGATCGCCGCGAACACGTCGAACGTCTTGCGGGCCGACTCGGTGAGCGGGCTGTCCTGGGTGGAGAGCGGCCGGCGGCCGGTCAGCTCGTCGGCGAGCAGCTTGGTGCGCTCCAGCCGGGACAGCGCCGGGTAGTCGGACACCTCGCCGACCGCCTCGTAGAGCTGGGCCAGCACCTCGTGGTGCTTCTCCGCGTGCTCCCGGATGTCCATGGTGGCCAGGTGCAGGCCGAACGCGGACACCGTACGGATGACGGAGGCCAGCCGTCCCACGGCGGTGAGCTGGCCGGAGTTGCGGGCCAGCGACGCGCGCAGCAGCTCCAGGTCGGCGATCAGCTCGGTCGAGCCCCGGTAGTCCCGCCCCGGCACGTGCGGGGTGTCCGCGCGCAGCCGCTCGCGGGTGTTGGCGAGCTTCGCCTTCACGCACCGTGCCTTGAGCCGGTACGGCTCCTCGGCGTTGACCCGGCGGAACCGGGGCGCCACCTCGGGCAGCGCGTCCAGGTCCTTGGCGAGGCTGGCGGACAGGTCCAGCGACACCGCACGCAGCCGCCGGGAGACGCTGACCTCGGTGATCAGCTCGTCCATCGCCTTCTCGGTGGCGGCGATGCCGTGCTCGTGCTGGATGCGCAGCACCTCGCGGGTGACCACCGGCGTGACGAACGGGTTGCCGTCGCGGTCGCCGCCGATCCAGGTGCCGAAACTCAGCGGGCGGGACGTCGGCGACGTCTCCACGCCGAGCGTGCGCAGCGTGTCGGCCAGGTCGTCGAGGACCTGCGGCGCGGCCTCGGCGTACAGGTCCCGCAGGTAGTAGATCGCGTTGCGCGCCTCGTCGGTCGGGTCGGGCCGGTCCAGCCGCAGCTCGTCGGTCTGCCACATCAGGTCGAGCAGTTCGGCGAGGCGGCGGTTGGCCGGGCCCTCGTCGCTGGCGCCGTAGAGGATCGCGTTGGCGGTCTCGTTGTCCAGCTCGTCGGCGACCGCGCGCAGCTTGGACAGGATGGACCGGCGGGCCGCCTCGGTGGGGTGGGCGGTGAAGACCGGGCGTACGGCCAGGCGGCGGGCCGCGGCGGCGATCTCCTCGGCCGGTACGCCCCGCTCGGCGATCATCTTGGCGGCCTGGTCCAGCCAGCCGCCGTCGGTGGCGCGGCGGCGGCGCAGGTCCCGGGCGCGGTGCACCTGCTCGGTGATGTTCGCCAGGTGGAAATAGGTGGAGAAGGCGCGGGCGAGCTTCGTGCCGGTGGTGACGTCCAGCCCGGCGAGGCGCTGGGCCGCGGCCGGCACGTCGGAGCGGACCTGGGCCCGGATCTCCTCGACCAGGTCGAGCAGCGGCCGGCCCTCCTGACGGGCCAGGGTCTGCCCGAGCAGCGTGCCGAGGCGGCGGATGTCGGCCCGGAGAGCGGCGTCGGGGCCGTCGTGGTCGTGCTGGTCGGTCACGGTTGCGCTCCTTACGCGAGGACGAAGGACAGCGCTGTCCGACTCCCCTGGATCGTATCCGCGTACCCCCGGGGGACAGGAGGGGGACCGCGTGATGATCTGCACTCTGGGACGGCCCGCCGGTCAGCTCCGGTCGACGGCGTGCCGGCCCGGCTTCGGGCGCGGCCGGGCGTGGAACATGGTCGCGGTGAGCAGCCCGGCCAGGCCGGCGACCACCCAGAGCAGCAGTCCGGTCAGCGCCCATCCGCCGCCGCGCCAGTCGAAGTAGATCGCCGATTTGAACAGGTCGGTGGCGAGGCCGGGCACGTTCCAGCGGTGCATGCCGCGCAGGAACGGCGGCAGGAACTCGGGCGCGTAGATGCCGCCGGAGCCGGGGTTGCCGAGCACCACCAGCAGCAGGATCACGATGCCGGTGCCGAGCAGTCCGAGCCAGCCCTGCACGGCCGCCGCGACCATCCCGGCCGCGAGCGCGGCGAGCGCGCCGACCGCCGCCACTGTCGCCACCCGGTGTTCGAACACGCCGAGCACCGGCCCGACCAGGATCGCCCCGATGACGCCGAGCAGGACGGCGTGCACCGCGAGCGTGGCGATCCGCAGCCCGGCCCGGCGCAGGCTGCGGGGTCTGGTGCCGAGCGAGATGCCGAGCGCCGTGGACGCCAGGTAGCCGCCGAGCACCACGCCGACGGCCAGGTAGAAGGGGACCAGGCCGCGCGGGTCGTCGCCGGAGACCGGCACGTCGTCGGTGACCTCCAGCGGCACCCCGGCCTGCCGGGCCGCTTCGGTGAACACCTCGGTGACGAGTTCGGTGGCGGCGGGCGCGCCGGCGCTGGCGGTGGCGAGCGTCAGGCCACCGTCGGGTGCGGAGCTGAGCACCGCGTACACCGATCTGTCGTTGAGGCCGTCGGAGGCGGCGCCTCGGCTGTCGTACCCGACGGGTTTGATCGTGTCGGTGCTGGCGCGGACGGCGGACATCACGGCCTGGGCCTGCTGGTCGCTCGTGACCACGGCGACCGGCACGTCGCGCGGGTCGGGCTTGTGCAGCGCGCCGACGTAGGCGGCGATGAACGCGCCGGCCAGCGCCAGGGTGCCGAGGACCAGCGCCGCCGTGCGCGGCAGCCAGTCCCGGGTACGCAGCTCCGGCTCGTCCTCCACGCGCTCAGCCTATTGCTGGCATTTGCCTGGCTGATGGGGTTTTGTCAGGCGAAAACCGCTGGCCCGGGCCGATAGCGTCGGGCCATGCAGGCACCCCTCTATCCCCCCAAACCGAAGCCGGGCGACCGGGTCGCTGTCGTCTCACCCTCCGCCGGCCTGCCGGGTCTCTTCCCCCACGTGTACGAGCTGGGGCTGTGCCGGCTCCGCGACGAGCTGGGGCTGGAACCGGTGGAGTACCCGACCACGCGGGTCATGGGCGCCGACCCGCGCGACCGGGCGCGTGACCTGACCGCCGCGTTCGCCGATCCGACGATCACCGCCGTGCTGGCGACGGTCGGCGGGGACGACCTGATCACCGTCACCCCGTACCTGGACGACGAGGTGTTGCGGGCGAACCCGAAGCCGTACTTCGGCTACTCGGACAACACGAACGTGCTCAACCACCTCTACCGGCTGGGCGTCGTCGGCTACCACGGCGGCTCGGTGCTCGTGCACCTCGGGCGCTCCGGCAAGCCGCACCCGCTCACGCTCGACTCGCTGCGCGCCGCGCTCTTCACCTCCGGCTGGTACGAGCTGACGCCCGCCCCCGAGTGGGGCGACGAGCCGCGCGACTGGCGCGACCCGGCCACGCTCGCCGAGGAGCCGCCGATGTACCCGTCCGAGGGCTGGCGCTGGCACGGCCCGGCCCGGGTGGTGCGGGGCCGGACGTGGGGCGGCAACCTGGAGATCCTGCACTGGCTGATGGCGGCCGACCGCGTTCCGCGCGCGGCCGACCTGGCCGGCTCGGTGCTGGTGCTGGAGACGTCGGAGGAGTTGCCGCCCGCGCAGGAGGTCTTCCGGATCGTGCGCAACATGGGCGAGCGGGGTCTGCTCGCCGCCGTCCCGGCGATCGTGGTGGGCCGCCCCAAGGCGTGGGACTTCGACCGGCCGCACTCGGTCGCGCAGCGGCTGGCCTGGGCCGCCGACCAGCGGGCGGCGATCCTGCGGGCGATCGGCCCCTACACCGCCGACCCGGTGGTGGTCTTCGACGTCGACCTGGGCCACACCGACCCGCAGGTGATCATCCCGTACGGCGGGGAGATCCGGGTGGACGCGGTCGAGCGCCGCATCGCGGTCCGCTACTGACCCGCCCTCACCCGCCGCCCTCACCCCGCCGCCCGCCGCTCCGTGGAACGGCATGGGTGTCTACGTCCCCGTTTGACACCCATGCCGTTCCACTCACGCGTCGAAGTGCCGGTCAGTGGAACGCCATGGGTGTCTCCGGCCCGTTTTGACACCGATGCCGTTCCACTCGCCGCTGGCAGGGGCCGGCCGGCCGGCAGGGCGGGCGGGGAGGCCCACTCCAGTTCGGCGAGGTGGGGGTGTCGGCGAGCGGTGGGCCCCGCCACCTGGGCGGGATGCGGCGTGCGTCAGGCGTCCACGACGGCGAAGGCGCGGACCGGGAACGTGCCCATGCCGGCCACCCGCGGCGGCGCCGCGGTGAACCGGAAACCGGTCGGCGGCAGCGCCTCCAGGCCGGTCAGGTGCTCCACGATCGGCACCCCGGCGGCCAGCAGACCGGTGTGCGCCGGGCGCTGACCCGCTGCCGCCGGAGTCATGTCGTCGATGTTGATCGAGTCGATGCCGACGAGCGCCGCGCCCGCCTCGGCCAGCCACTGCGCGCCGTCGCCGGTCAGGTAGGGCGCGTCCGGCGCGGCGTACGCGTCGGTGCCGAAGTGCGCGTCCCAGCCGGTGTGCAGCAGCACCGCGCACCCGGCCACGTCGTACGGGGCGAGCAGCAGCCGGTCCACCGCCCGCGTACCGGCCGGCACCCGTACCACCAGGCCGGGCAGGTCGGCGAGGCGGTCCAGCGGCACCCCGGTCAGGTCCGGCCCGTCGGCGAAGCGGTGCGACGGCGTGTCCACGTAGGTGCCGGTGTTGGCGATCATGTCGATCCGCCCGACCTGGAACTCGACGCCCGGCGCGTACCGGCCCCGGGACGCCTCCCGGGTCAGCCACTCGCTGATCGCCGGTGCGGGCCAGCCGGGCAGCGTGACCATGCCGTCGGTGACCACGTGACTCAGCTCGATCAGCTGCCGCCCGCCGCCGGCGGCCGGTGCGGTCACCCCGCGTCCGCCCTTGTGCGGCTCCTCGACGACGGTCCGGTTGGTGATCCGTACCTCGCCGACCATGAGCAGCCCGAGGTGCCGGACCAGCAGCGCGGCCACCTCGTCGTCGGTGACGTCCGGGTGCGGCACGTCCAGCCGGAACCCGTCCGTGCGCAGGCCACCACCGTTTGCGAAGTCCACCTCGGCGTCGAAGACCGCCCGATATTCGACCATCTGCCCACCGCACCACGCGCGGTGGCGGAGCGTCAAGATCCGCAAGCCGGGCGGGCCCGGATTGTCGGGGCAGGGGGATAGGCTCGGACGGTGCACCCCCCGTCCGGCTGGACGCGGGGTCGTCGTCGTGTGTCGATCCGCTGGAAGTGATCACTGATGCTCACCGGACTCTTCTCCGCCGCCCTGGCCGACCCGGGGCTGGCCCGGGCGCGTGACCTGGCGCGCTCCGGTGCCGCCCAGGTCGACGGGCTCGACCTGACCGCCCCCGCCGCGCTGCGCCCGTTCGCGGTCGCAGCGGTCGCCGCCGACGAGCCGGCCGGCGGCGCGGGCCGCCCGGTGCTCGCGGTCACCGCCACCACCCGGGAGGCCGACGACCTGGCCTCCGCGCTGGGCAGCCTGCTACCGCCGGAGCAGGTGGCGGTCTTCCCGTCCTGGGAGACGCTGCCGCACGAGCGCCTGTCGCCCCGCTCCGACACCGTCGGGCGGCGCCTCGCCGTGCTGCGCCGCCTGGCCCACCCGGACGCCGCCGACGCGCACGGTCGCACCGGGCCGCTGCGGGTCGTCGTCGCGCCGGTCCGGTCGCTGCTCCAGCCGCAGCTCAAGGGCCTCGGCGACCTGGAGCCGGTGCAACTCGCCGCCGGTGACGAGGCCGACCTGGAAGACGTCGCCCGCCGGCTCACCGACATGGCGTACGCCCGGGTCGATCTGGTCACCAAGCGCGGCGAGTTCGCGGTACGCGGCGGCATCCTGGACGTCTTCCCGCCCACCGACGAGCACCCCTCCCGGGTCGAGTTCTGGGGCGACGAGGTGGAGGAGATCCGCACGTTCGCGGTCGCCGACCAGCGCACCATCGAGGGCGTCGCGCAGATGTGGGCCCCGCCGTGCCGCGAACTGCTCCTGACCCCGGGCGTGCGGGAACGGGCCGCCGCGCTCGCCGCCGAGCACCCGGAGCTGGCCGAGATCCTGGACAAGCTCGCCGAAGGCATCCCGGTCGAGGGCATGGAGTCTCTCGCGCCCGCGCTGATCGGCGCCGACGCGCTGGAACTGCTCGTCGACTGCATGCCGCCCGGCACCCACGTACTCCTCTGCGACCCCGAGCGCATCCGCACCCGCGCGCACGACCTGGTCCGTACCTCGGAGGAGTTCCTCCAGGCCAGCTGGGCCGCGGCCGCCGTCGGCGGCCAGGCCCCGGTCGACCTCGGCGCCGCCGCCTTCAAGACCCTGGCCGAGGTACGCACGGCGGCCCGCGCCCTGCGCCAGCCCTGGTGGACGCTCGCCCCGTTCGGCCTGGTCGAGGCGGACGCGGCCCCGGCCCGGCAGCCCTGGGAGGACGCGCCGGCCGAGGTCGACGTCACACCCGACGACGCCATCGCGGTGAGCCTGGCCGCCCAGCCGGCCCCGCTCTACCACGGCGAGACCTCCCGGGTGGTCGACGACCTCAAGCGCTGGGCCGGTGAGGGCTGGTCGATCGCGCTGGTCTTCGAGGGGCACGGTCCCGCCCAGCGGGCCGTCGAGGTGCTCCGCGACGCCGGTCTCGGCGCCCGCCTCACCGAGGAGGTGCCCGCCGCGCCCGCGCCCGGCGAGCTGCTCGTGTCCTGCGGCTGCCTGACCGCCGGGTTCGTCGACGAGGCGTCGAAGTTCGTGCTCCTCACCGGCAACGACGTCACCGGCGGCCGGGGCACCTCCACCCGCGACATGCGCAAGATGCCCAGCCGGCGGCGCAACACCATCGACCCGCTGGAGCTGAAGGCCGGCGACTTCGTGGTGCACGAGCAGCACGGCATCGGCCGGTACGTCGAGCTGGTGCAGCGCACCGTGAACGGCGCCAGCCGCGAATACCTGGTCATCGAGTACGCGCCGAGCAAGCGCGGCCAGCCCGGCGACCGCCTCTTCGTCCCCACCGACCAGCTCGACCAGCTCTCCCGCTACGTCGGCGGCGAGCAGCCCACGCTGCACAAGATGGGCGGCTCGGACTGGCAGAAGTCCAAGGCGCGGGCGCGCAAGGCGGTCCGCGAGATCGCCGCCCAGCTCATCCAGCTCTACGCCGCGCGCAAGGCGTCCAAGGGGCACAACTTCGCCCCCGACACCCCGTGGCAGCGGGAGCTGGAGGACGCGTTCCCCTGGCAGGAGACGCCCGACCAGCTGGCCGCCATCGAGGAGGTCAAGCGGGACATGGAACAGACCGTCCCGATGGACCGGCTGATCTGCGGCGACGTCGGCTACGGCAAGACCGAGATCGCGGTACGGGCGGCGTTCAAGGCGGTGCAGGACGGCAAGCAGGTGGCGGTGCTGGTGCCGACCACGCTGCTCGTGCAGCAGCACTACAACACGTTCGCCGAGCGGATGAGTCAGTTCCCGGTGTCGATCCGGCAGCTGTCCCGGTTCCAGACGCCGAAGGAGACCGAGCAGACGCTGGAGATGGCCGCCGCCGGCACCGTCGACATCGTCATCGGCACGCACCGGCTGCTCCAGGCGTCCACCCGGTTCAAGTCGCTCGGGCTGGTCATCATCGACGAGGAGCAGCGGTTCGGCGTCGAGCACAAGGAGCACCTGAAGACGCTGCGCGCCTCCGTCGACGTGCTCGCCATGTCGGCCACCCCGATCCCGCGCACGCTGGAGATGGCGATCACCGGCATCCGGGAGATGTCCACCATCGCCACCCCGCCCGAGGAGCGGCACCCGGTGCTCACGTTCGTCGGCGCGTACGACGACCGCCAGGTGGCCGCGTCCATCCACCGCGAGCTGCTGCGCGACGGCCAGGTCTTCTACCTGCACAACCGGGTCGAGTCGATCGAGAAGACGGCCCGCAAGCTGCGGGAGCTGGTGCCCGAGGCCCGGGTCGCGGTGGCGCACGGCCAGATGGGCGAGGAAGCGCTGGAGAAGGTGATGGTCGGCTTCTGGGAGAAGGAGTTCGACGTCCTGGTCTGCACCACGATCGTCGAATCCGGCATCGACATCCCGAACGCCAACACGCTGATCGTGGAGCGCGCCGACCTGCTCGGCCTGGCCCAGTTGCACCAGATCCGCGGCCGGGTCGGCCGGGGCCGGGAGCGGGCGTACGCGTACTTCCTCTACCCGCCGGAGAAGCCGCTCACCGAGAACGCGCACGAGCGGCTCGCCACCATCGCCCAGCACACCGAACTCGGCGCGGGCATGTACGTGGCGATGAAGGACCTGGAGATCCGGGGCGCCGGAAACCTGCTCGGCGGCGAGCAGTCCGGCCACATCGAGGGCGTCGGCTTCGACCTGTACGTCCGGATGGTCGGCGAGGCCGTCTCCGCCTTCAAGGGCGAGAGCACGGAGGAGGAGACCGAGGTCAAGGTCGACCTGCCGATCGACGCGCACCTGCCGCACGACTACATCGGCGTGGAGCGGCTGCGCCTGGAGATGTACCGCAAGCTCGCCGAGGCCCGCGACTCCGAGCGGCTGCGCGAGGTGGTCGCCGAGATGACCGACCGGTACGGCGAACCGCCCGCGCCGGTGCAGAACCTGGTCGCGGTGGCGACGTTCCGCCTGCTGGCCCGCCGCTACGGGCTCACCGACGTGTCGATGCAGGGCAAACACATCCGGTTCAGCCCGCTGCCGCTGCCCGACTCGAAGCAGATGCGGCTCAAGCGCTACCACCCGGACTCGGTCTACAAGCAGGCGCTCGACCAGGTCAGCGTGCCCCGGCCCAGCACCCGGCGGATCGGTGGCGAGCCGCTGCGCGACCAGGCGCTGCTGGAGTGGTGCGGGCAGCTCCTCGCCGACGTGCTCGGCAAGCCCGAGGAGCTGGCCGGTTCTGCCAGCCCCGCAGTGGCGAGCGGAAGATGACCCGGCAAGCCCGAGGAGCTGGCTGCCTCCGTCCCGGCGGGTGCGCGATGAGGTGGGTGGAGTCACAGGCTGGTACGGGGCGTGAGAGAGTGACCCACATGCGTGCCCGCCGTTCCCTCGTCGCCGTCAGCGTCGCGGCCCTCGCCGCGCTCTCTCTCGCCGCCTGTGGCCGATCCGCCCCGGACGTCGCCGCCTACGTCGGAGACACCCGGTACTCCGTCGAGCGGGTCGACGCGATCTACGACGACGCGCAGCGGCAGTACGCGGACGCCGTCCGGAACCAGGCGCCGCAGACGCCGTCGCCGGAGGAGCTGCGCTCCCCGGTGACCCGGCAGGACGTGCTGAACCTGCTCGTCGCGCTCGACCTCGGCAAGCGCGTGGCGGCCGAGAAGGGCCTCCAGGTCACCGACGAGGTGTCCCCGGAGCAGCTCCAGCAGCAGCTGCGGATGCCGGCGACCACCGAGTACACGAAGCTGTGGGGCGAGTGGGTGGACCTCTCCGCCACCCTCCAGCAGAGCCTGCCCCCGGCCGACCTCAGCGACGATTCCCTGATGGCCGTCTACCGCGCCATCGAGAAGACCGGGGCGATCCAGCCCGGCCTGAGCGTCGAACAGGTCCGGCAGGCGTTCGGCGAGGCCGGGTTCGTGCGCAGCGCCACCGCGCTGAGCACCGCGCTCCAGCAGGAGGCCGAGAAGGCGGACATCAGCGTCAACCCCCGCTTCGGGGTGACCGGCGTGCCGTCGCTCGTCAACACCGGCCAGTCGCTCGTCTTCTACTCCCTGCCCTACGTCAACCAGGACGGCCCGGTCACCGACATCTCGACGCCGGAGGCGCCGGCCGGTAGTTCGCCGGCTCCCGGAACCGTATGACCGCGCGCATCGTCCTGCTCGTCACCTCACCCCGGCTGCCCGCCGGCCTGCTGACCTCGGCCGCCTGGGACGCCGTACGCTCCGCGCCGGTCCTCGCCGGGGCGGAGAGCGAGCTGACCCGGGCGGTCCGGACGGCCGGCGCCGAGGTGAGCGTGGTGACCGAGGGCGCGACCCAGGCGCTGCTCGACGCCGCCGCCACGCACGGCGGCGCGGTGTGGCTGGCCGGCCCGGCCGGCGACGAGACGCTCGCCCGTGAGCTGGGGCTGCGGCTGGCCCGCGAGCCCGGCCTGGCCGAGCTGGAGCTGATGTACGGCTCGTGGGACCCGCCCGGCGCCCGGCTGCTCGACGCAGTCGAGGTGATGGACCGGCTGGCCTCCCCGGGCGGCGACCCGTGGAAGCGGGCGCAGACCCACCGCAGCCTCGCCGGGTTCCTGCTGGAGGAGTGCTACGAGGCGTACGACGCGATCAGCGCCGACGACACCGACGCGCTCCGCGAGGAACTCGGCGACGTGCTGCTCCAGGTGCTGCTGCACGCCCGGCTGGCCGAGAACCTGCCGGAGGGCGAGAGCTGGAGCGTCGACGACGTGGCGGGCACGCTCGTCGACAAGATGGTGCGGCGCAACCCGCACGTGTTCTCCGGCGAGCCGGCCGGCTCGATCGAGGAGATCGAAGCGAACTGGGAACGGATCAAGCGGGCCGAGAAGACCCGCGACTCGGTGCTGGACGGCATCGCGCTGAGCCAGCCCGCGCTCGCGCTAGCCGCGAAGATCCTGGACCGGGCCGGCCGGGTCGGCCTGGCCGTACCGCCCCCACTGGCCGAGTCGCAGGTGGACCCGGAGGCCCGGCTGGGGGCGAGCCTGCTGGCAACTGTCGCCGCCGCCCGTCAGGCCGGCATCGACCCCGAGGCCGCCCTGCGACGAGCCGCCCTGTCCTACGCCGAAGCAGTCCGAGCCGCCGAACACCCCACCTGACCCGTCCTCTCCCGCCCCCGGCCCCCGCCCGCCCTCCCCGCCGATCTTGCACTTTCGGCCCCCGGGTGTCGCAAATATCCCTTCCGTCCGGGCAGGAAGTGCAAGATCGCCGAGGCTGCCGTGGGCGGGATCGGGGTCGGGGTGGCGGGACAGGTTGACGGGCTCGGCGCTCGGCTGCTCTCGTCGGCCCGGTCGGTTCCCGCGTGTTGCCAGCCCTGTCCTGCCGCCCCGGGCTCACCCCGCGCTGCCTCCGACCCGCCTCGCCCTCAGTGGAGTCGAGCCCTCTCGCCTCCCGGGATGCGCAGACCGAACCTCGGGATCGACAGTAGATCTTGGTGCGAAACGGCCCTCACGGGGGCCATTTCGTACCAAGATCCGCCTCGCTGCCCAGGCGGTCCGGTCGGTGATCAAGGAGTTTGGGGCGAGGGTGGGCGCTGGTGGGGACACAAACTCCTTGATCAACGCGGAGGGTGGCCGGAGACGGCCCGGGGAAGGGGTCGGGGGTGATCGGTAGGGTGCCGGGTATGGAGTCGTTCGTGCCGCTGGCGGAGCGGATCGTGGAGGCGTTGCTGGAGAGCCGGCCCGGGCTGGCCACCTCCGCCGGGGACCACCGCTACGACGACCGGCTGCCCGATCTGTCCGCCGACGCGCTCGCCGCCGATCAGGCGATGCTGAAGGACGCGGCGGACGCGCTCGCCGAGATCGACCCGGACGCGCTCGACGTGGCGGAGAGCGTCGACCACGCGCTGCTCACCAGCATGGTCGACAGGGGTCTGTTCGAGGCCACCGAGATTCGCGCCCACGAGTGGGATCCGCTGCGCCACAATCCGGGGCCGCTGCTGCACGCCCTGCTGGCCCGTCCCTTCGCCCCGGCCGAGGAGCGCCTGACCAGCCTCGCCGGGCGTCTGTCGGCCGTACCCGATGCGCTGGCGACAGCGCGCGCGACGCTGCGCGACATGCCGCGGGTCCACGCGGAGACGGCGGTCGGGCAGTTCACCGGCACGGCGGCGCTGATCCGCGACGAGGTGCCGCTGTTGCTCGCCCAGGCGCCCGCGCTGCGGGACCGGGTCGGCCCGGCGGCCACAGACGCGATCGCCGCCCTGGAGGAGTTCGTGGCCTGGCTGCGGCAGGATCTGGCCGCCGACGCCGGCCCGGGGCGTGACCCGCGGCTGGGCCGGCGGCGCTGGGAGGCGCGGCTGTGGCACACGCTCGACACCGAGCTGAGCGCCGCCGAGGTGCAGCGCCGCGCCTGGGCCAACCTGGACCGGGTCACCGAGGAGATCCGGGCGGCGGCCGTCGAGCTGGTCGGTGGTCCGGGCGACGACGAGACGGTACGCCGGGCGCTGGACCTGCTGGCCGCCGAGCACCCGGACGACGCCACGATCGTCGACCTCGCCTCGGTGACGCTCGACGAGGCGAGTGACTTCGTCCGCCTCCACGACCTGGTCAGCATGGTCGGCGACCCGTGCGTCATCCAGGAGATGCCGGAGTTCGCGCGGGGCGTCGCGGTCGCCTACTGCGACTCGCCGGGGCCGCTGGAGACGGCCGACGTGCCGACGTTCTACTGCATCTCGCCCACTCCGGCGGACTGGCCGGCGCAGCGGGTCGAGTCGTTCTATCGCGAGTACAACGACCACATGATCCGCAACCTGACCGTGCACGAGGCGATGCCCGGCCATTTCCTCCAGCTCGCCCACGCCCGCCGCTACGACGGCCCGACGCGGGTACGCGCGCTCACCGAGTCGGGCGTGTTCATCGAGGGCTGGGCGGTCTACACCGAGGAGCTGATGGCCGGGCTCGGCTTCGGCGGTCTGCCGGTGCGGTTGCAGCAGCTCAAGATGCAGTTGCGGATGACCATCAACGCGCTGCTCGACCAGCTCGTGCACTGCGACGACCTGCCCGAGGCCGAGGCGATGGCGCTGATGACCGGGCGCGGGTTCCAGGAGGAGGGGGAGGCGGCCGGCAAGTGGCGGCGGGCGCTGCTCACCTCCACGCAGCTCTCCACGTACTTCGTCGGCTACAGCGAGATGGCCGACATCGCCGCCGCCCGGCCGAACGGCGTGTCGGTGCGCGACTGGCACGACGCCATGCTGGCGCACGACTGCCCGCCGCCGCGCCACCTGCGCACCCTGCTGGAGCTGTGACCGCCTGATGACCGGGGCAGCCGTTGCGAATCCGGTTCAGCCGGCAGCCATGGGCGGCCTACGATCCGGCGATGGGTTCCTCACCGCCTATTCGCCCGGCCCGGGTCGGGGACGTCGCGGCGATGGCGCGTGTGCATGTGCGGTGCTGGCAGGAGACCTATCGCGGGCTCGTGCCGGACGCGGTGCTGGACGACCCGGGTTTCCCGGCGGCTCGGGAGCGGTTCTGGACCGCCGCGCTGACCGACGAGCGCTATCGCGATAACCGGGCGGCGGTGGCCGAGCGGGACGGCGAGTTGGTCGGCATCGCCATGTCAGGCCCGGCGCTCGACGCCGCAGCGGCGTGGGCACGACAGTTGTACGTCCTCTATGTGTACGCGGCCGACCACGGCACGGGTGCGGGGGATGCGTTGTTGCGGGCTGTCATCGACCCCGCGGAGTCGGCGGCGCTGTGGGTCGCCGACCCCAACCCTCGCGCGCAGGCGTTCTACCGTAGGCGCGGTTTCGTCGCCGACGGGACGACCCAGGTCGAGAACGGTGTGCGGGAGATCCGCATGGTCCGCGCCGTGCGGTCGTGGTGAGCGGGAACGCTCCGGGTGGCGTACCCACCGACGCCGTCAGCGGGCGGCGACCGCGTCGATCAGCCAGCGGGACAGGGAGTACGCGGGCGGCAGCTCGGCGGGCAGCGCGTCGACCGGGAACCAGCGCGCCTCGGTCAGCTCCGTCCCGTCGACCACCGGTTCGGCGGCCGGGTCGGTCACGTCGGCGGTGAAGCCGGCGAGCAGCGTGCCCGGTCCGGACAGCGCCCACGGCTGGCTGTCCACGTACGCGGGGCGTCGCAGGGTCAGGCCGACCTCCTCGGCGACCTCGCGGTGCACCGCCGCTTCCAGCGACTCGCCGGCCTCGACGAACCCGGCGACGAGCGCCCACAGCTGCGTCGGCCCGTGCGCGTGCCGAACGAGCAGGAGTTCGCCCGCTCCGCCGGCCGGGCCGGGGCGGGTGATCGCGGTCAGTACCGCGACGGAGAGCGGCACGAACACGGTCAGGTCGCAGTCCGGGCAGCGCCGCGCGGTCTCACCCGGCACGTCGGCCAGCTCGGCCCGGCACGCCCCGCACCACCTGTGGGTACGCCGCCAGGTGACCACGGCGAGCGCCCGCCCCGCCAGGTCCGCCTGCGGTGCGGGCAGCTCGGCGGCGAGGCCGCGCCAGCCACGCCACCGGCCGGGCAGCGACTCCGGATCGGCGACCTCGGCCGCCCAGGCCGGCGTGCCGTCGAGCGTGCCGACGGGTGTCCAGGCGAGCTCGCCGGGCAGCGCGCCGATCCGCAGCGGCTGGTCGGCGTCCGGGCCGGTCAGCAGCTTCCGCCCGGCGACCGGCAGCGCCAGGTCACCCGGCCGCGGCGACCGCCCGTGATCGGCAACGGGCCGGAACCCGGCACCGGACGGGGCGCCGTCGGACGGGGGGCCGTCGGGCGGGGTCACGACGTGGCGGGTCGGCGGTCCACCACGCCCGCGCCGGCCGGTACGGCGAACGCGGCGGCCTCGACGCTCTCGGTGTAGCGACTCAGCGTCACCTCGGCGGCCTTGCCGTCGATCGTGCCGGAGAAGCTGCCCAGCACGCCCTCGTTCGTCACGCACGTGCTGAAGCGCTCGCCGTCGTGGGTGACATTGACGCAGGTGGCATGGTGCCCGGCCAGCGTCGTGTCGCTCTGCTCGATGACGGCGTCCGGCGCCAGCGCGGCCTCGGTGAGCAGCCGGATCACCGCGGGCGGCGTGACCAGGCCCTGCTTGCGTGCCTCGTCGTAGACGATCACCGACGGCTTCCCGGCGGTGAGCACGGGTGGCGAGACGGTGCAGGAGGTGCGGCTGGCGGTGCTCGCGCACCGGGTCACCGACTCCTGCGTCACCGTGATCTTGCCGCCGGGCCAGGTGTACGTGGAGCGCAGCGGCTTCTTGGTCTGCGCGATCGAGGCGGTGCGACCGCCGTCGAGCTGGTAGTCGGCGGCCCAGGTCTGCTCCAGCGCCCGGTCCATGCGCGCGGCGAGGTCGTTGACCAGGTCGGCTCGACCGAGCGCGACGCCCGCGTCGTCCAGGGCCTGGCAGCCGGTGACCGAGAGCGACGCGATGACCGAGGCGGCGAGCACGCGGAGAGTCGTCGAGGCGGCAGGCATGATGCCCAGCCTTGTCGATCGACGCAACGTCTCGCAAACCGGTTGCCGGTTGACGACCGGTAATCCGGGAATGTCCGTCTCAGCAAGCGCCTCGGGGGCCGCCCCGAGCGGGGTGCGGCAGGGCGGGGACCGATACGCTGCGTTCAACACCTGCCTCAGCCGCACCGTCGCGGCCCATACGGACCGGAACCACACAAACGAGGAGCGACTCAGTGGCAACCATCGAGGGAATCGTCGCCCGGGAGATCCTGGACTCGCGGGGCAACCCGACGGTCGAGGTCGAGGTCGGGCTCGACGACGGCACGATCGCCCGCGCCGCGGTGCCGTCCGGCGCCTCCACCGGCGCCTTCGAGGCGGTCGAGCTGCGCGACGGTGACAAGGACCGCTACCTGGGCAAGGGTGTCGAGAAGGCCGTCGCCAACATCGAGGACCGGATCGTCGACCAGCTCATCGGCTACGAGGCCAGCGAGCAGCGGCTGATCGACCAGAAGATGCTCGACATCGACGGCTCGGAGAACAAGGGCGAGCTGGGCGCGAACGCCATCCTCGGTGTCTCCCTGGCCGTGGCCAAGGCCGCCGCCGGCAGCGCCGAGCTGAGCCTGTTCCGCTACCTGGGCGGCCCGAACGCGCACCTGCTCCCGGTGCCGATGATGAACATCCTCAACGGTGGCGCGCACGCCGACTCGAACGTCGACATCCAGGAGTTCATGATCGCGCCGATCGGCGCGCCGACGTTCCGGGACGCGCTGCGCTCGGGCGCCGAGGTCTACCACGCGCTGAAGTCGGTGCTGAAGAAGAAGGACCTGTCGACCGGCCTGGGCGACGAGGGCGGCTTCGCCCCGAACCTGCCCACCAACGCCGCCGCGCTGGACCTGATCGCCGAGGCGGTGGAGAAGGCCGGGTACCGGCTCGGCACCGACATCGTCTTCGCGCTCGACGTGGCCGCCACCGAGTTCTTCGACAACGACACCTACACGTTCGAGGGCACCGCGAAGAGCGCCGAGGAGATGAGCAACTACTACACCAAGCTCGCCGGCGACTACCCGATCGTCTCCATCGAGGACCCGCTGGCCGAGGACGACTGGAGCGGCTGGGCCACCCTCACCGCCGCGCTCGGCGACCGGATCCAGATCGTCGGCGACGACCTGTTCGTGACCAACCCGCAGCGCATCGCCCGAGGCATCGCGGAGCAGGCCGCCAACGCGGTGCTGGTGAAGGTCAACCAGATCGGCTCGCTCACCGAGACGCTCGACGCCGTCGACCTGGCCCACCGGGCCGGCTTCAAGTGCATGATGAGCCACCGCTCCGGCGAGACCGAGGACACCACCATCGCGGACCTGGCCGTCGCCACCGGCTGCGGGCAGATCAAGACCGGCGCTCCGGCCCGCTCGGACCGGGTGGCCAAGTACAACCAGCTCCTGCGGATCGAGGAGGAGCTGGCCGACGCGGCGCGGTACGCCGGTGCCGGCGCGTTCCCGCGCTACCGTTCGGCCTGAGCCAGCGCTCCGGGGGAGGGGTGTGACGATGCAGCAGCGCCGCACACCGGGTGGCCAGCGGCCCGCCCGTCGGCCGGGTCAGCCCGGCCGGACGGGCGGCGCCCGGGTCCGGTCCACGGCCCGCGACAGCGGCGTCCGCGCGGAGACGCGCGCCGCCGGCCGGTCACCCGGCGCGTCCCGGGCCACCGACGGCGTACGCTCCGCGAGCCGCCCCGCCGCGGCCCGGCGTACCGCTGCCGGTGGTCCGGTCAAGCGGCTCACCGCACCCCAACCCCGGCGCTTCACCGGGCGCGCCACAGTGCTTTTCGCGGTGCTGATCGCGCTCGCGCTGGCGTACACCTATCCGGTCCGCGTCTACCTGGACCAGCAGGCGGACATCGAGCGGATGGAAGCAGCGCAGGCCGCCCAGCGGGCCGAGATCGAGCGGCTCACCGCCGAGGCGGCCAAGTGGCAGGACCCGGAGTACGTCAAGACGCAGGCCCGGGAGCGGTTCTTCATGGGCAAGCCGGGCGAGACGCTGCTGGTGGTGCTCTCCGACCCGGAGGGCGCGGCCAAGGACGCCGGCAAGGACGCGAAGCCGGGGGCGCCGACCGCGCCGGAGCCCTGGTACGACACCCTGTGGTCGAGCGTGCGGGCGGCGAACGCCGAGCGCCAGGACAAGTGAGCACCACACGAAAGGCACTTCCGTTGAGCGTCGTACCACCGCAGGAGCCGGCGGCGGACTCCGTACCCCCGCCGGAACGCCAGCCGGCCACCGAGGCCGACCTGGCCGCGGTGGCCGCGCAGCTCGGACGCCCGCCGCGCGGCACCCGCGCGGTGGCCCACCGGTGCCCGTGCGGCCTGCCCGACGTGGTGGAGACGACGCCCCGGCTGGCCGACGGCACGCCGTTCCCGACGCTGTTCTACCTGACCTGCCCGCGTGCCACGGCGGCGTGCAGCCGGCTGGAGTCGGCGGGGCTGATGAAGGAGATGGCCGAGCGGCTCGCCGAGGATCTGGAGCTGGCCGCGCGCTACCGGGCGGCGCACGAGGACTACCTGACCCGCCGGGAGGCGATCGGCGAGGTGCCGGAGATCGCCGGCATCTCGGCCGGCGGCATGCCGGGGCGGGTGAAGTGCCTGCACGTGCACCTGGGGCACGCGCTCGCCGCCGGGCCGGGGGTCAACCCGTTCGGCGACGAGACGCTGGCGCTGGTGGAGAAGTGGTGGGCCGCCGGTCCCTGCGTGGACGTGCCCGCGGTCGAGTGAGATGAGCGCCGACGAGATCACTGTGCGCCGGGCCCGGACCACTGATGTGCGTGGCATCCGGCGGCTGGTGGACACCTACACCGACGACCGGCGGCTGCTCAGCAAGGCGACTGTGACGCTGTACGAGGACGTACAGGAGTTCCGGGTCGCGGTGACGCCGGACGGCACAGTGGTCGGCTGCGGCGCGCTGCACGTGATGTGGGAGGACCTGGCCGAGATCCGGACGGTGGCTGTCGACCCGTCCTGCCGGGGTCACAAGATCGGGCACCGGATCGTCGGTGAGCTGATCGACTCGGCGCGGGAGCTGGGCATCGCCCGGATCTTCGTGCTCACGTTCGAGACCGGCTTCTTCGGCTCGTTCGGCTTCCGCGAGATCGACGGCGCGCCCGTGCCGCAGCCGGTCTACGAGCAGCTGCTGCGCTCGTACGACGAGGGCGTCGCGGAGTTCCTGGACCTGGAGCGGGTCAAGCCCAACACCCTCGGCAACTCCCGCATGCTGCTGCGCCTCTGAGCCGGGGGTGGGGGCGGGCTGCCGTAGGGTGGGCGCCGTGAGTGCGCGTGTTGCCGCCATCGACTGCGGGACCAACTCGATCCGACTGCTGATCGCCGACCTGCCGGACCCGTCGGGCGGGGAAGCGGCGCCGCTGACGGACGTCAGCCGACGGATGGAGATCGTGCGGCTGGGGCAGGGCGTCGACCAGACCGGCATGCTCGCCCCGGAGGCCATCGAGCGGACCCGCGTCGCGCTCGCCGACTACGCGGCGGAGATCGAGAAGTCCGGCGCCGATCGGGTACGCATGTGCGCCACCTCGGCCTCCCGCGACGCCTCCAACGCCGCCGACTTCCGCACGATGGTCGAGCGCACGCTCGGCGTACCGCCCGAGGTGGTGACCGGCGACGAGGAGGCACGCCTGTCGTTCACCGGCGCGGTGCGCGGCCTGCCCACCGACGCCGAGCCGCCGTACCTGGTGGTCGACATCGGCGGCGGCTCGACCGAGTTCGTCGTCGGCACCCGCGCCGAGGGTGTGCGGGGTGCGATCTCGGTGGACATCGGCTGCGTCCGGATGACCGAACGGCACCTGCACGGCGACCCGCCCGGCGCTGCTGAGATCGCCGCCGCCGAGGCCGACATCGCCGCCGCCGTCGACCGCGCGCTCGCCGCCGTGCCCGGCCGCGAGGCCGCCACGCTGGTCGGGCTCGCCGGTTCGGTCACCACAGTGGTCGCCTTGGCGCAAGGGCTCCGGGAGTACGACCCGAGCCGCATCCACCACGCACGCGTCTCGTACGAGCAGGTGGCCGAGGTGACCGCCGACCTGCTCGGCAAGAGTAGTGAGCAGCGGCTGGCGTACCCGGTGATGCACCCGGGGCGGGCCGACGTGATCGGCGCGGGCGCGCTGATGCTGCGGGTGATCATGGAGCGGGCCGGGATGCCCTCGGTGGTCGCCTCCGAGCACGACATCCTCGACGGCATCGCCTGGAGTCTCGCCCTCTAGGGCGGTGATCAAGGAGTTTGTGTCAGATCCGGACGCCTCCGGGGACGCAAACTCCTTGGTCAACGGGACGGGGTTACTCCGTCGTCAGGTCGGGGCGGTGTTCCCTGATCCACTTCTCGACGTCTGACTTCCGCCAGACCTTGCCCATCGCCAGCACGGCGATCGGCTCCGGGAAGTTGCGCTGGTTGGCGATCACGGATGCGCGCTGACGCGACACGTTGCCGAGCATCGCCCGAATCTCCGACACGCCCACCAGCTCCACACGTTGACGATGGCAGCGTCGGCGTCGCCGAACAGCGACAACTACGCAGGCTATTGACGTAGACAATAGGAGGCGACACGATCGGGGGATGAGTGTGAGGAACTGTTCTCCCGTACCCGATCGCGGTCGCCGGGTCGTGCGGCCGCACGTAGCGATGCGGCCGTTGTGGTTGTGCCGGGTGTGCGCGGCCCCCTGGCCGTGCCAGCCGGCCCGCCTGTTGCTGCTGCTCGACTACCGGCGCGACCGCGTCGCCCTGTCGATCCACATGGCCGGCTGCCTGTTCGACGCCACCGCCGACCTGCTGGCCGCGAACCCGAACCCGGCTGACCTGTTCGACCGTTTTCATCGGGTGGACCGCGCGCCCGTAGGTGCTATGTCGTTGACGGTAGTACGCAATGCGCACTAGTGTGCTGAGCGTGGATACCACGCAGCTCCTCAAGGGCGTGCTCGACCTGGCGGTGCTCGCCGTGCTCAAGGACGAGGACGGATACGGCTACGACATCCTGCGACGGCTACGCGAGGCCGGTCTCACCGAGGTCGGCGACGCCTCGGTCTACGGCACGCTGCGCCGGCTGTTCGCGGGCGGTCTGCTCACCACGTACGTGGTGCCGAGCGAGTCCGGGCCGCACCGCAAGTACTACTCGCTGAACGCCGCCGGGCGTGACCAGCTCACCCGCTCCGGCAAGACCTGGCGCTCGTTCGCCACCACCATGGACGCACTGCTCGACGATCGGGGGATGGCGGCATGACCGTCACTGGGCAGGAGATCACGGACTACGTCGGCCGGGTGCGCGCGGCGCTCGCCGACCTGCCGCCGGCGGTCCGCGACGAGCTGACCGAGGACCTGCCGGAACACCTCGCCGAGGTGGCCGCCGAGGGCGAGGGCGCGCTCGTGGACCGGCTGGGCACCCCCGAGGCGTACGCGGCCGAGCTGCGCGCCGCCGCCGGCGCCGGGGAGGGGCGGCGACCGGCGCGCTTCCACCGCCTGGCCGAGGCGCGGGAGCAGGCGGCCACGCAGATCCGCCTGCTGGACCGCCAGCTCGGCCCGGTGCTCGGGCACGAGACGGTGAGCGACTTCCTGCGTCCGCTGCGCCCGGCCTGGTGGCTGGTCCGCGGCTGGCTGGCCGCGCTGGTCGTGGCGTGGCTGGTGGACGGCCGGTCCGGTCTGGTGCCCCGGCTGGGCGGCAACACCTCCATGGGGCTGTTGCTGCTCATCGGCGCGATCGTCGCGTCCATGTGGTGGGGGCGGCGCTCCGCCGGGATCACCGGGTGGCGGCGACAACTGCACCAGATCGCCACCGCCGCGCTGCTGCTGTTCTCCTTCGCCGTGCTGGTGCAGGTGGACGAGCGCGCCGACACCGACGTCTACAGCGGTTACGAGCAGACGTCGGTGGACCACAAGTACGAGCGGATCGAGGACGTCTTCGTCTACGACCAGCAGGGGCGGCTGATCCGCGGCGCGCAGCTCTTCGACCAGAACGGCGTGCCGATCCGGCTCGGCTGGCCGAACTGCCTGGACTCGTCCGGCGCGATGCCTGCACCTCGCAACGCCTACCCGTACTGCCCCGAGCTGGCCCCGTTCGGCCTGCCAGCCTCGCCGTCGATCGCCCCGCCCGCACCCGCGCCCGTGCCCACGGACAGCGCCACCCCGACCGCGCCCACCACCAGCGTTTCCCCGGAACCCACGTCAACGCGATAGAGCGCGCTCGACGCCGCGAGATCTTGGAAGGAAACGGCCCCCATGAGGGCCGTAATCTTCCAAGATCTCGCAGGAGCAGCTGTCAGGCGATGGCGGCGATGTCGCCGTCGTCGAAGTAGATCGCCTGGTGGAGCCGGCCACCCAGGGCGGCGGCGAACCGGGCCACCACGTCCTGACCGGAAATCTTTCCCTGTTCGATCTGGGAGATCCGTCCCTTGGTGACGCCCATGCGGTCAGCCACCTGCTGCTGGGTCAGCCCCCGCGCACGGCGTACCTCCGCGAGTCGGTGGCCGATGACCTCGGCGAGGAGTTGCTGCTTGCCCGCGTCGACCGCCTCTTCGCCTCCGGCCCGGGCGACATGGTCGGCGCGGATGTCCTGCCATCGGGAGTAGTCGCTCATGCCTTCCCCTCCTCGCGTGCCCGATCCTTGAGGTAGAGCTCGTAGCGGTGCTCGGCGACCGGTATCGCCTCCTGATACCACGTCTTCCACCGGCCGGACTTGTCGCCGGCGACCAGCAGGATGCTGGAGCGCCACGGGTCGAACGCGAAGAGAATACGCACGCTGCCGGGCCGGAGATCCACTGCCGCACCTCGTCGACCAGGTAGACGTCCCAGTCTCCAGCTACCACGGGGCCAGTTTAGCAATCGCTATACCTGGGTGTGTACCTGTGGGGCGGTTCAACAGGAGGTGAATGCCACTGTTGTTCCGTCTTCCCCGGGCCGCTGACCGCGTGGCACGCTACCGGCACATAACAGCCAACTGTGCGACCAGCCAACGTTGACTGACCGCAAGGAGGACGGGCCCATGGGCGAGATGGTGAGCTTCACCGGCAACGGGGGGACGAGCGAGGGGTATCTCGCGATACCCTCCGGCGGTGCGGCCAGCCCGGCGGTCATCGTCATCCAGGACTGGTGGGGTCTCGTACCCCACGTACGGGCCGTGGTCGACCGCTTCGCGGAGGCCGGCTTCGTGGCGCTCGCGCCCGACTTCCGGCACGGTGGTCCGGCCGTGAAGCCGACCGAGCCGCGGCTGATGCTCAACAGCTCCCAGATGGACGAGGCGGCCAGCGACATCGCCGCCGCCGCCGAATACCTCGCGGGCCGACCCGAGGTCGCCGGCAAGGTGGGCTGCGCCGGGTTCTGCGCGGGCGCCAGCCTGGCCCTGTGGTCCGGCACGTTCTCCGAGCGCATCGTGGCCACCGCCGGGTTCTACCCGCGCCTGCCCTGGGAGGGCATGGCAGTGGGAGCGGCTGACGAAGGCGGCTGGGCCGGCTACGCCGGGAAGGCCGCGCTCATCCACTGCTCCGAGGCGGACGGCCTGTCCGCCGCCGACGGGGTGCAGAGCGTCCGCCGGTCCATCGAGTCGGCCGGTGGCACCTGCCAGACGTTCGACTACCCGGGCACCGCGCACGCGTTCTTCAACGAGGACCGGCCGGAGCACTTCGACCAGCGGGCCGCCGCCACCGCCTGGGCCCGCACGCTGGAACTGTTCCGGGCGAAGCTTGGCTGAGTCGCGTACCCCGCAGGATGTGGTCGCCCGCGCCGCGCGGGCGGCCGACCTGGCCGACCTCGACGGCGCGGTCAGTGACTGCTTCGCCTGCCCTCGCCTGGTGGCGTGGCGCGAGGAGGTAGCGCTGGTCAAGCGGGCCGCGTTCCGCGACCAGGACTACTGGGGACGGCCGGTGCCCGGCCTCGGCCCGCCGGACGCGCGCATCGCCATTCTCGGTCTCGCGCCGGCCGCGCACGGCGGCAACCGCACCGGCCGGATCTTCACCGGGGACCGGTCCGGTGACGTGCTGTTCGCCGCGCTGCACCGCGCCGGGCTGGCCAACCAGCCGACGAGCGTCGCCGCCGACGACGGCCTGACGTTGCGCGACACGCGCATCTTCGCCGCGGTGCGGTGCGCGCCGCCGGACAACAAGCCCACCCCGGCCGAGCGGGACACGTGCGCGCCGTGGCTGCACCGCGAGGTCGAGCTGATCCGGCCCACGCTGCGCGTCGTGGTCGCGCTGGGCGCGTTCGCGTGGGCCGCGTGGTGGCCGGTGCTGCGTCAGGTGTACGGGCGGCGGCCGCCCACGCCGCGACCGGCGTTCGGCCATGGGGCACACTGGTCCGGCGAGTCCGTGCCGGAGTTGCTGGGCTGCTACCACGTCAGCCAGCAGAACACGTTCACCGGCCGGCTCACGCCGGCGATGTTGGACGACGTGTTCGCCCGGGCGAAGGACCTGGCCGGGGTGGACTGAGGAACACCTGAGGCGGTGGGATGGATTTCGGCGTACTGCGCAGGTGGTGGCCGGTCGCCGCGGTGACGGTGCTGCTCGCGCTCGCCGCGTTCGCCGCCGGTCACTCCGCCATCGGTGCCAGCCGGATCCCGCCCGCGGCCGACACCATCCCGTACGTGCCGGACTACCCGTCGCCGGAGGCGGTGCCCTCGATCCCGGTCGAGCCGCGCGACGTGGGCGAGTCCACCTCGGGCGGCGTGCCCGGCTGGCTGGCCACCGCCGCCGTGGCGTTGCTGTCCGCGGCGGTGCTGGGCGCGATCGGGTACGTGCTGTGGAACGTGCTCCGGGGCGCGCTGCGGCGTACGACCCGCGCGGTGCCGGTGCGGCGGACCCGGCGTACCGCCGAGGGGACCGCGCGTGAGGTGGTGGCCGCGCTCGACGCCGGGCTCGTCGAACTGGACGACCGTTCCACCGACCCGCGGACCGCTGTCATCGCCTGCTGGGTACGCCTGGAGGAGGCCGCCGAGGACGCGGGCGTGCCCCGGCACACCGGCGACACCCCGACCGACCTGGTGGCCCGGCTGCTGCGCGGCGACCCGGCGGCGGGCATTCCGGCGATCGCCAGCGCCGACGTGCTCGACGGGTTCGCGCACGTCTACCGGGAGGCCCGGTACGCCACGCACCCGGTCGACGAGGACACCCGCGACCAGGCCCGCGCCGCGCTGCGGCGGCTGCGCGGTGAGCTGACCAGCCTGGCGGGGGAGACGCCGTGAGCACGAGCATCGACGACCTGCTCTCGTTCGGCGAGGAGCCCGCCCGGGAGGACGTGCGGCCCTCGGGCGGCGGCGGCCGGGTGCGCGTGCTGCTGCGTACCGCGGCGGTCACCGCCGCAGTCGTCGTGGTGGTCGTGGTCGCGCTGCGCGCGGTCGGCCTGAAGGCACCGATCTGGATCATCGTGGCCGGGGTGCTCGCCGTGCTCGCGGTACGCCGGGTCACCACGGCGCTGTCACCCCCGCCGCCGCCCCGCGCCGGTGCCCGGGCGCCCGCCGGTGAGGAGCCCGGCATCTGGAACTGGTCCGCCCGGGACGCGTTGCGTGCCGCGATCAACGGCTGGGAGCGCCCGCTGGACTGGTCTGCCGACAACCGGGAGCGGTTCACCGAGCGCATCCTGCCCCGCCTCGGCGAGTTGGCCGACGAGCGGCTGCGCCAGCGCCACGGCGTCACCCGCGAGTCCGATCCGGCCCGCGCCCGGTCGGTGCTCGGTGAGCCACTGTGGACGTTCCTCACCACCCCCGCCCGCCGCCCTCCGTCGCCGCGCGACCTCGCGGCGATCGTCGCCGAACTGGAGAAGATCTGATGAACGACGTGGACCGGAGCATGGCCCCCGCCGAGGTGGGCCGGCTCGCCCGGACCGTCCTGGAGGCGGTCGGCACCGTCGTGGTCGGCAAGCGGGACGCGCTGGAGCTGGTGCTGGCCGGCATCCTCGCCGGTGGTCACGTGCTGCTGGAGGATCTGCCCGGCCTGGGCAAGACGCTCACCGCGCGCTGTTTCGCGCAGGCGCTCGGGCTGGACTTCCGGCGGCTCCAGTTCACGCCGGACCTGCTGCCCGCCGACGTGACCGGCTCGTTCCTCTACGACCAGAGCAGCGGCGACTTCGCCTTCCGGGCCGGGCCGGTGTTCACCAACCTGCTGCTCGCCGACGAGATCAACCGGACGCCGCCGAAGACGCAGTCGGCGCTGCTGGAGGCGATGCAGGAGAAGCAGGTGTCGGTGGAGGGCGTGACCTATCGGCTGGACGAGCCGTTCCACGTGCTCGCCACCGCCAACCCCATCGAGTACGAGGGCACGTACCCGCTGCCGGAGGCCCAGCTCGACCGGTTCCTGCTGCGGGTGTCGTTCGGCTACCCGACCCACGACGAGGAGTGGGAGGTGCTGCGCCGCCGGATCGGCCGCCGCCGCGAGGAGGCCGAGATCAAGCCGGTGGTGGACGCCGCCACGCTGCGCGCCATGCAGGCCGCGCTGGAGGACGTGGTGGTCGAGGACTCGGTCGGCAGGTACATCGTGGCGCTGACCGCCGCCACCCGGGAGCACCCGTCCGTGCTGGTCGGCGCGTCGCCGCGCGGCTCGCTGGCGCTGCTGCTGCTGTCCCGGGTCCGGGCGGTGCTCGCCAACCGGGACTACGTCGTGCCGGAGGACGTCAAGGAGGTGGCGGCGCCCGCGCTGGCACACCGGATCACGCTGCGGCCGGAGATGTGGCTGCGCCGGGTCGACCCGGCCTTCGTGGTCGGCGAGGTGCTGGAGTCCACGCCGGCTCCGGCCAGCGGCGCGCTGCCCAGCTACGCCGCCGGGCGCTGATGGACCGGGCCGAGGCGGCGAGCGGCTGGGCGCCCACCTGGGCGCTCGGCCGGGCCGTGCTGCTCACCGGCGTGCTGCTCGTCGCCGCCGTACTGCTCGGCCGCATCGACCTGGTGGTGCTCGCCACGCCGTTCGCGCTCGGGACCGCGTACGCGCTGCGCCGCCGCCCCGCCGCGCTGCCCGATCTGGAGCTGGGTGTCGGGGACACCCACCTGGTCGAGGGCTCCCCGCTGGCCGCGACCGTCGCCGTGGCCAACCCGGACCTGATCGGGTACGACGTGGCTGTGGTGCGGACCCGGATGTCGCGCTGGCTGCGGGTGGAGCAGGTCGGCTTCGGCGGCGCCGGGCTGGACGTGAGCCGCTCCGGTGGGGCGGACCGCCCGTTCGTTACCTCCGTACCCCGGGGCAGCGCTGTCGACCTGGAGCTGACCGGCACGGCGCTGCGGTGGGGGCGGCACCCGATCGGCCCGGCCGGGGTGCGGGTCGCCGCCGCCGACGGGCTGCTGGTCTCCCGCGCGGTGATCACCGACCCGATCCGGGCCCGGGTCTATCCGCGGACCGAGCCGTTCGACGCGGTCGAGGTGATGCCCCGGGCCGCCGGCCTGGTCGGCGGGCACCGGTCGCGCCGGCCGGGGGAGGGCGGCGAACTGGCCGGGGTCCGCGTGTTCGCACCTGGTGACCGGCTGCGCCGCATCGACTGGCGGGTGTCGCTGCGGGCCCGTCAACTGCACGTCGCAGCGACGCTGTCGGACCGGGACGCCGAGGTGGTGGTGCTGCTGGACGTGCTGGCCGAGGCGGGTCGCTCCGGTGGGGTGAACGGCCCGGCGTCGGTGCTGGACACCACGGTCCGGGCCGCCGCCGCGATCGCCGAGCACTACCTGCACCGCGGCGACCGGGTGTCGATGCTGGAGTACGGCCCGGCCGCCCGCCGGCTGCGTCCGGCCACCGGGCGGCGGCAGTACCTGACAGTCCTGGAGTGGCTGCTCGACGTGCAGGCCACGACGTCCCCGCACGAGCCGTACGACCAGGTCTTCGGCCCGCAACTGCTCTCCTCGGACGCGCTCGTGGTGGTGCTCACCCCGCTGCTCGACGAGCGGTCCGCGCAGATGCTGGCCCGGCTGGCCCGCGGCGGCCGGTTCGTGGTGGCGGTGGACACGCTGCCGGCCGAGCTGCCGGTGCCGAAGGAACGTGGCTGGGCCGAGGTGGCGTACCGGCTGTGGCGGCTGGACCGGGACACGATGATCGGCCAGCTCCGCGAGCACGGCGTGCCGGTGGTGCGCTGGGCCGGCGCCGGCAGTCTGGACGAGGTGCTGCGCGACGTGGCCCGGCTGGCGACCGCCCCGAAGGCAGGGCTCCGGTGAGCGCGAGGAACGCAGCGAAGCGGAGTCCCGCAGTCGCGAACGAAAGGCCGGCTCAGTGACTGACGCTGTGGTGGAGCGGGTGCGGGCGCTGCGGTACGCCGCCGCCCGGGTCAGCCCGCTGCCGTTGCTGGTACGCGGCGGCATCTTCCTCACCGTGCTGGCCGGTTTCCTGCTCGCGTACCCGGTGCAGGCCCTCACCGCGCGCTCGCTGCTGGCCCTGGCGGTGGCCGCGGTGCTGCCGGCGTTCGGGCCGCGCCGGATCTGGCCGACGTTCACCGCGCTGGTGACTGTCGGCGGCTGGCTGCTGGCCACGCTCGGCTTCGACCGCCCGCCGGCGCTGTGGCGGCTGCTCGCCGTGGCGACGCTGCTCTACCTGGCGCACTCGCTCTGCGCGCTCGCCGCGCTGCTGCCCTACGACGGGCTGATCGACCCGGACCTGGTGTTGCGGTGGCTGGGCCGGGCGGGCGGCGTGGCGCTCGCCAGCGCCGTGCTCGGCGTGGTGCTGGCGTGGCTCGGTGGGGTCGGCGGGACGGACGGCTCGCAGGCGGCCACAGTGGTGGGGCTGCTGGTGGCGGTGGGGCTGAGCGCGCTGCTGGGCTGGTTGCTGCGTCGCAGGTGACGCAGTGTTCCGGTGACGTTGCGCAGGTCACACGGGTTGTGCTCCGTCACAGAAGGGGGTCTCGCGCGGGATTACCGGGGGCCCCCGGGGAAAGATAGATGACGTGAACCCGAAGCGGATCCTTGTCGTGGGTGCCGGTCACGTGGGCCTGTACGCCGCTCTGCGCCTGTCCAAGAAGCTGAGCAGCCGTGAGGCCGAGGTCATCGTCGTCGACCCGCAGCCGCACATGACGTACCAGCCGTTCCTCCCGGAGGCATCGGCGGGCAACATCTCCCCGCGGCACGCCGTCGTGCCGCTGCGGCGGGAGTTGCGTAAGTGCACCGTGGTGGCTGGCACTGTCACCCGGATCGACCACGACCGGATGACCGCCGTGGTGCAGCCGATCAGCGGCCCGGCCCGGGAGATCCAGTACGACCACGTGGTGGTCGCGCCCGGCTCGGTCTCCCGCACCCTGCCGATTCCCGGCCTGCACGAGCACGGCATCGGGTTCAAGACCATCGGTGAGGCCATCTACCTGCGCAACCACGTGCTGGACCGGCTCGACGTGGCGGCCTCCACCACCGACCCGGCGGTACGCAGCCGCGCGCTGACGTTCACCTTCGTCGGCGGCGGCTACGCCGGCATCGAGGCGCTCGCCGAGATGGAGGACATGGCCCGCGACGCGCTGCGCTACTACCCGGAGCTGAAGCCGGAGGAGATGCGCTGGGTGCTGGTCGAGGCGACCCAGCGGGTGCTGCCCGAGGTCGACCGGGACATGGGCGCCTACACGGTGCAGCAGCTGATGAAGCGGGACATGGACATCCGCCTGGACACCCGGCTGGAGTCCTGCGTCGACGGTGTGGTGAAGCTCTCCGACGGCGACAGCTTCCCGTCCGACACCATCGTCTGGACCGCCGGTGTGAAGCCGTCGCCGATGCTCGACGCCACGGACTTCCCGCGCGACGAGCGTCGCCGGGTCACCTGCCGGCCGACGCTGCAGATCGTGGACGGCGACCGGGTGGTCGAGGGCGCGTGGAGCGCCGGCGACTGCGCCGCGGTGCCGGACCTGACCAAGGAGCCGGGCAACTTCTGCTCGCCGAGCGCCCAGCACGCGGTGCGGCAGGCGGCGCGGATGGCCGACAACATCGCCAACGTGATCCGCGGGCGCGAGCCGGTCGACTACAAGCACAAGCACGCCGGCAGCGTGGCCAGCCTCGGCCTGCACAAGGGCGTGGCGCAGGTCTACGGCATCAAGATGACCGGCTGGCCGGCCTGGTTCATGCACCGGACGTACCACATGTCCCGGATTCCCTCGTTCAACCGCAAGGTGCGCGTGGTGGTCGACTGGACGCTGGCGTTCTTCCTCAAGCGTGAGGTGGTGGCGCTGGGTCAGCTGCACGACCCGCGTGAGGAGTTCGCCGAGGCGTCCGCCCCGCCGGTCGCCGCGCGCGTCTGACGCACGTCCGCGAAAGGGCCCTTTCCGTACGGGAGGGGCCCTTCGCCGTGTCCGGGGTCAGAACCCCTGCCGGGCTCAGAACCGCCAGGTCCACGCGTCGGCGAGGCGGGTGCCGGGCCCGAACAGCTGCTCCAGGGTGCGCCGCAGCATCTCCGCGTGCGGCGCGTCGTCGGTCACCGCCACGCAGGACGCACGCCAGAACTCGACGTCCCGGGCGGCCTGGCGGCGCTGCCGGTCGCCGACCGCGGGCGCCACGCCCCGCCGGGCCACGTCGGCGAGCAGGGCCGAGGTGGGGCGTTGCCAGGTGCCCATGGTGGCCGCGCCGCCCCGGCCGTACGGGCCGATGAAGAAGCCCTCCGGCATGGCGAAGTCGACGCCGGTGGCGGTGGCCCAGCGCATCGGCCAGGGGTCCTGCGGGGTGGCGGTGGGCACCGGCACCAGCACCCCGCCGGGGCGTACGCACTGCCGCCAGTGGCCGCCGGTGACGAAGTCGGGCAGCGGCGGCCGGTCCATCGTGGGCAGCGGTGTCGGCAGGACGCTGAGCACCGCCGCGCCGACAGCGATCGGGACGCCCCGGCGGGCCCGCCCGGGTTCGCCGAGCGCCCGGTGCACGGCGAGCGTGAGCACGGTGCCGACCAGCGGCAGCACCGCCAGCGCGAAGCGCATCGGCAGCGCGCCGTCCACCACCGGCAGGCCGGCCAGCAGCCGGTACGGGCCGGGAAGCCCGGTCCGTTCGCCGCCGATCACGACCTCGGGGCCGAGCGCGAGCGCGGCCGTCACCAGCGCGCCGGCGACCAGCGCCACCACCAGGGGCCGCCGGCCCAGCCAGGCCGCGCAGCCGAGCGCGACCAGCAGCAGCGGCCAGCCGAGGAACGTGGTGAACTCGGCCGGACCGGTGGTCAGCCGGACCGCCTCCGGGCTGCCGAACACCGTCAGCGCGGAGAGGCGCGTCCAGCCGGCCAGGTCGGCGGAGAAGTAGGCGGGCGGGAACATCCCGTCGGCGACGCCCTGCGGACCGGCGAACTGCACCCAGAGCGGGTACGCCAGCACGAGCAGCGCCAGACCGGCGGCGCCGAGCAGTCCACGGGCGAAGCCGGGACCGGCCCGGCGCAGCAGCTCCCGGTCGGCCGGCCCGTACGCGAGGGTCATCACCGCCAGCGTGAGCGCGGTGAGGAAGAGCACCTCCTCGCCGACGAATACCTGCACGGTGACGGCAGCGGCGAGCCCGGCCGCCGACGACACCATCCGCCGCCGGTCCGGGCCGTCCGGGCGCCCGGCCGGGTCGGCGGCGCGCAGCAGCCGGACCACCAACCAGACCAGCACCGGAACCAGCCACTGCGCGGTCATGTGCAGGTGGCCGTTGCTCTGCGAGACCATGCCCGGCCCGAAGCCGCACAGCGCCGCGCCGAGCCCGGCGGCGAGCCGGCGGGCCCGCAGGACACGGGTGAACAGCAGGTACCAGGCCAGCGCGGTGCCGGCCATGTTGAGCGCGACCAGCAGCGCGAACGTGACGGGCGCACCGACCACCAGCGTGACCGGGGCGAGCAGCACGCCGAGCGCGACGACCGAGGTGTTCGCCATCAGGTTGACCCCGTCCGGCGCGTTCAGGCGGTCGCTGACCAGGCTCAGCTCGCCGCGCAGGGCGCGCGCGTCGAGCGCCAGGAACCACTCGTACAGCGTCTGGTCGGCCGGGTTGAGCGCGAGCACCCGCGTGCCCGGCGCCGGCCAGAGGCCGTGGGTGAGCCAGCCGGCGAGCACGACGAACGCCAGCCCCACGAGCAGGTCCGCGCGGCGCCGCCGGACGGCGGCCGTCAGCCGCCGCGTGACCGCCGCCGGACGGACCGCCCGGGCCTGGTCCGGCCGGGGGGCCGTGCGGGCGGCGCTGGTCACGGCCTCGACCATATCGGCCGCAGCCGTCGGGGTACGCCGCGTCGCGGCCGAGCCGCTACGGTGAGATCTGCACCGCGCGTGTCGACGCGCCGGTGTCACCCGCCCGGGTGGTGGAACGGCAGACACGGCCGCCTTAAAAGCGGCTGCCGCAAGGCGTGCGGGTTCGACCCCCGCCCCGGGCACACGAACTCTCAGGTTTCCCACAGCTAGCTGTCGCACGCGCGATTGCGGCCACGTTTACCCTGGAGTAGCACGTCTACGTGCGATCGACCCCCTGAGGGAGGCCTGAGAAGTGAAGACCTCGAACCCGGTGCTCGCCCGGCTCGGCCAGGCGGCAGAGCGTGAGCGGGCGGCCGGGTACGCCCAGCCCGGGCCTTACGGTCAGCCCGGATACCCCCAGCAGTACCCCCAGCAGCAGCAGTACCCGCAGCAGCCCTACCCGGGCGGCTACGGCCAGCCGGTGGCCCCGCCCACCGTGACCCCGATGACGCTCGACGACGTGGTCGTCAAGACGGTCCTCATGCTCGCCATCCTCGGCGCCTCGGCCGCTGCGGCCTGGGTGCTGGTGCCGGACTCGCTCGTCGGCGTGGCGTGGATCGGCGCCGCGGTGGTCGGCCTGGTGCTGGGTCTGGTCATCTCGTTCTCCCGGATGGCCAACCCGGCGCTCGTGGTGGCGTACTCGATCATCGAGGGCGTCTTCGTCGGCATGGTCAGCAAGGCGTTCGAGTCGCTCTACGACGGCATCGTGCTCCAGGCGGTCGCGGGCACGTTCGGCGTGTTCTTCCTGATGGCCATGATCTACAAGGCGCGGATCATCCGGGCCACCCCGAAGTTCGCCCGCATCATGGTGGCGATCATGGCCGGCCTGTTCGGCGTGATGATGGTCAACCTGGTGCTGGCGCTGTTCGGCGTGAACACGCACCTGCGCGACGGCAGCCCGCTGGCGATCGGCTTCAGCCTGGTCTGCATCGTGGTGGCGTCGCTGAGCTTCGTGCTCAACTTCGCCCAGATCGAGGAGGGGGTCCGGATGGGCCTCCCGCAGCGCTACGCCTGGACGGCCGCCTTCGGCATCGTGGTCGGCCTGGTCTGGCTCTACATCGAGATCCTGCGGCTGCTCAGCTACTTCCAGGGCGACGACTGACAGTCGCTTTCCGCCGACGCCCGCCTGCCGCATCCGCGGCGGCGGGCGTCGCCGTTTTCCCGCCCCTGCCGCGCCGCCCGGGGCAGAGTGGGACTCGGGTACGTCGGCGGGAGGTGGTCACGGTGCGCAGCGCCAATCCGGTGCTGGACCGGCTGGACGACGTCGGCCGCGCCGAACGGCAGGTGCTCGGGGTCGGGACCGCCGACGCGATGACGGTGGCCGACGTGGTGAGCCGGACCGTGGGGCTGCTACTGGTCACCGGCGTCACGGCGGCGGTGTCCTGGGTGGTGGTGCCGGAGGCCGCATGGATCTCCGCCGCGCTGGCCGGGAGCGCGCTGGCCAGCCTCGCCCTGGTGCTCGTCATCTCGCTGAAGCAGATCACCAGTCCGTCGGTGATCGTCGGGTACGCGGTCCTGCAAGGGCTGCTGCTCGGGGTGGCCAGCCGCGCCTTCGAACTGGTCTACCCGGGCATCGTGGTGCAGGCGGTGGTCGGCACGTTCGGCGTCTTCCTCGGCATGGCCGCGCTCTACCGGGCCCGGCTGGTACGCGCCACCCCGCGCCTGGCCCGCCTGGTCATCGGCACGCTCGTCGGGATCGTGGCGATCGGCTTGGTGAACCTGTTCGCGTACCTGTTCACCGGGCGGCAGGGCGTGGCCGTCTACAGCCTCAGCGACCGGGTGGGCTGGCTGCCGTACGTGTTCTCGGTGGTGGCGATCATCGCCGGCGCACTCAGTTTCGTCCTCGACTTCGACCTGGTCGAGCGGTCGGCGGCCAACCGGTTGCCCCGCCGCTACGCCTGGTACTGCGCGTTCGGGCTGCTCGTCGGGTTGATCTTCCTGTACTGGCAGATCCTGCGCCTGCTCAGCTACGTACGCCGCTGACGGTTCCGGCCGTCGCGTCCTGGTGCCGCCGTAGACTCGGCGGCGATGAGCGCAGCGGAACTGGACCGAGCGGTTGGGCTGCTGGTCCGACAGGTGGGGCACTGGCAGCAGCCGCGCTGGTCGGCCAAGGCCGAGGGCGGCAACGTGTCGCGGGCCGATCTGGTGCACAAGCTGGTCCAGGAGATCGCCAACCTCGCCGCTGACGCTGCGGGTGAGCCGCGCCGCGAGGTGCCCCGGCTGCCGAACGACCTGGCCCTGCCCGACCAGCTCCGCGTGGTGACCGCCGACCTGAAGCTGGCCGAGCCCGCCGATCCCGTCCTGGCCGAGGCCACAGAGGCGATAACCCGAACCCGCGCCACCCTCTGACCCCGCCCTCCGACCGGGTTGATCATGAGGTTGGCGGCGACAAAACGGACGCGAATCTCCGCTAACCTCATGATCAACCCGGTCGGAGGGCGGGGTCAGGGCTTGAGCCAGCGGCGTACCTTGCGGCGTCTTGCCCGGTCGCGTGCCCGCAGGACCGCCGGGCGGTCGTGGCCGGCGGCCTCCGCCTGCCTCGCGTGCAGCAGCCCGTAGGTGAACGTGTTCTCGCCGTCGGCGTACGCCTGGAGCGCCTGCCGCCGGAGCGTCTCCCGGGTCACCACCGAGTCCTGGTGGGTGCCGAGCAGATCCTGGAGCGCCTTGAACCGCTTCACCAGGTGGGCGGCCGGTTTGCCGGCGCTCGGCTCACGCACCTCCACCGCGTACCGGGCCGCCTTGTGCTTCTTGCGCGCCTCGTGCAGCGCCGCGTCCCCGGCCGGCCCGTCGACGGTGAGCGCCCGGTCCAGCCGCTCGTCCGCGCGGCGTACCGCCTTGCGGATGCGGCGGTCCACCCAGCGCCGGCCGATGTCGGCGGGCGGGCCGTCGACCAGCCGGTCCAGGCGGGCCAGCAGCTCGGGATAGCGGTCGGAGTCCAGCGCGGACCGCAGCGCGACGGTCGCCCCGGCCAGGTCGGCTGCGAACCGCTCACCGATCCGCGCGGCCACCGGGCCGAGCACCAGCTCGCCCGGCAGCTCGTGCACCGCGTCGGTGAGCCGGGCGGCCATCACCTGGGTGTCGCGGACCCGGCCCAGCTCGCCGCCGAGCCAGCGCAGCTCGGCCCGGACCGCCTCGCTCTCCCGGCGGTCCCACAGGCCCCGGAACGTCCGCAGCGTCGCCCGCAGCCGGCGGGTCGCGACGCGCATGTCGTGGACCGCGTCCTCGTCACCCTGGTACGCGGCCGCGTGGTTGCCGACGATCGCGTCCCGCTGCGCCCTTGCGTACCCGAGAACCGGACCCGCGGGGCCGTCAGCCGGCTCGTCGTCGAAACGCTCGATCCGGCCGGCGACGGCCCGGTGCGACTTGCTGACCGCCACCTCCCGGGCGCCTGCCTCGCGCAGTCGCTCGCCCAGCGCGTCGAGCAGCCCTTCGTCGCCGTCGACCAGCTCGATCTCGATCTCGTGCCAGGTGCGCTCGGCGCCGTCCACCAGATCCTCGGACCGGACGTCGTCCTCGGCCACCTCGGCCAGCACCCGGCCGTCCGCGTCCAGCAGCCGGCGCTCCCGGCGGCGGTTGACCACCCGGGCGGCCGGCGCGACCGGACGGCCCCGCGACGCGCCCCGGATCAGCGCGGCCAGCTCGGCCGGCGGGCCGTCGTCGGACGCCCCGGCCGGGAACTGGTGCTCGACCCGCGCGCCGCCGACCGCGCCCACCTTCAGATGCCAGCCCGCGTCGTGCCCGCCGGTACGCCGACGCAGCGCGTGCCCGCTGCGCAGCAGGAGCAGGTCGTCGGTGTCCCAGTAGACGGCGTCCAGATCCGAGACGGTGGCGTCGGACATGGTCACGACGCCACCGCACCCGGTCAGGTCGGGCAGCTGGAAACCCTCGTCGCCGGAGTACTTGCGCTCACGTTCCACGACGGTTGCCATACGGCCTCCCGTACCCGGCCCGCGCCCCGGCGAACCGGTCTCAGCTCAGTCGCTCCAGCACCATCGCCATGCCCTGGCCACCGCCGACGCACATGGTCTCCAGGCCGATCGTCTTGTCGTGCCACTCCAGCGCGTTGAGCAGCGTGCCGGTGATCCGGGCGCCGGTCATGCCGAAGGGGTGGCCGACAGCGATCGCGCCACCGGCGACGTTCAGCTTCTCCTCCGGGATGCCGAGCTGCCGGTACGAGGGGATCACCTGCGCGGCGAACGCCTCGTTGATCTCGACCAGGTCGACGTCGTCGATGGTCATGCCGGCCCGCTTCAGCGCCTGCTTCGACGCCTCGACCGGACCCAGGCCCATGATCTCGGGGGAGAGCGCGCTGACCCCGGTGGAGACGATCCGGGCCAGCGGGGTGAGCCCCAGCTCGGAGGCCCGCTCGGCGCTCATGATCACCACTGCGGCGGCGCCGTCGTTGAGCGGGCAGCAGTTGCCCGCGGTGATCCGGCCGTCCGGGCGGAACACCGGCTTCAGACCGGCCACGGCCTCCAGCGTCACCCCGGCACGCGGGCCGTCGTCGGTGCTGACCACGGTGCCGTCCGGCGTGGTGACCGGGGTGATCTCGCGGGCCCAGAAGCCGTCCGCGATCGCCTTCTCCGCGAGGTTCTGGCTGCGGACGCCGAACGCGTCCATGTCCTCGCGGGTCACGTCGTACACCTGGGCCAGGTTCTCCGCGGTCTGCCCCATGGAGAGGTAGATGTCGGGGAGGCGGCCGTCCTCACGCGGGTCGGCCCACACCTCGGCACCGCCCTGGGCGCGGGCCGCGGAACGCTCCCGCGCCTCGGCGAAGCGGGGATTCTCCCAGCCGCCGCCGACCAGTGCCTGCGCCTCCGGGGGCAGCGTGTCCGAGTTGCCCCGGGCGTACCGGGAGACCATCTCCACACCGGCGGAGATGAACACGTCACCCTCGCCGGCCCGGATCGCGTGCATCGCCATCCGCGTGGTCTGGAGCGAGGACGCGCAGTAGCGGGTCAGCGTGGCGCCGGGCAGGCCGTCCAGGCCCATCAGGGTGGCGACCACCCGGGCCATGTTGAAGCCCTGCTCACCGCCGGGCAGGCCGCACCCGAGGTAGAGGTCGTCGATGGTGGTGGCATCGAGCGCCGGGACCTTGTCGAGAGCGGCCTGGACGATGGTGGCGGCGAGGTCGTCCGGGCGGACCTCGCGGAGGGAACCCTTGAACGCGCGGCCGATGGGGGACCGGGCGGTGGCGACGATGACGGCGTCGCGGGGCGACTCAATCGGCATGAGCCAACGTTAACGCCCCGGTAACATGCGCGGGAAGGCGTACGGCAGGCGGGAAATGTCACCCCGTGGGCGGTCGTCGGTGGTGCCGGAACGCGACAGTCGCCGCCGCCTCGACCGCAGGCAGCAGCGCGTGCGCCCAGACCCGGTAGCCGTCGGCGGACGGGTGGAAGCCGTCGTGGCAGAGCGTGCCGGCGTCCGCGCGGAACACCGGGCCCGTCTCGGTGCCCAGGTCGACCACAGTGCCCCCGGCGTCCAGCACCGCCGCCGTCTGGGCCCGCGCCATCCGCCGGCCGGACCAGCCGAGCACCTGACGCAGCGGGGCGGCGACCGCGCGTACCGCGCCGAGGTCCGGGCAGGTGCCCACCACCACCTCGACGTGCGCCTCCCGCATCCGGCGTACCGCCGAGCCGAGATAGGCGGCCGCATCACCCGGGCGGCCCAGCGCGGTCGCGTCGTTCGCCCCGATCAGCACCACCGCCACGTCGGGCCGCTCGCCCAGCAGCGCCCGGGCCACCTGGGTCGCCAGGTCGGTGGCGCGGGAGCCGGAGACCCCGACGCTGGACAGGTGCACCCGGCGGCCGTGCGGCCCCTCGGCGAGCAGGTTCGCGAGCTGACCGCCGATCGTCTCCTCGAAGCGGTCGACGCCCACGCCGAGCGCCGACGAGTCGCCGAGCAGCACCAGCCGCAGCGGCGGCGCGTCCGCCCGGCCGACCGAGGCGCGCAACACCAGACCCAGCTCGGGCTGGGCGTACTCCCGGCTGCGGGCGGCGATGGCCTGCCCGGCGAGGACCGCCGCGCCGCCCACCGTGCCGGCCAGCAGCGACAGGGCCGCCGCGCGGCCCCACCGGGTCACCTCACTGCGTTCGCTCATGACGCCACTCCGCTTCGCTCCGTGCCGCCACGAGGCACCTTCGCGCTGAGCCGGCCGATTCGCTCGCTCATGCCGTTTCCTCCAGGGTGGCCGAGTCGGCGGCGCCGCCGGTCGGGGGCAGCGCGCCGACGCCGAAGAAGGCCCGTCGGCGAAGCTGCGCCCAGCGGCCGCCGGGCCCGCGGTCGCGACCCCGGAGCTGGGCGCCGCTGACCTCCGTGCCGGCGTGCCGGGCCGCCTCGTGAGCCGCCTCCGGGAGCGACCGTACGCCTTCCACGCCGGGCAGGACAGGCCTGCGTTCCGGGACGACGCCCAGCGCGGACAGCACGGTGGGCAGCAGAGCCGCCGCTGCTATCGCGTACCCCTCGGCGGAGGGGTGGAACCGGTCCCAGGCGAACATCCGGCCCGGCTCGGCGGCGAACCGTGGCCCGAGCATGTCGCCGAGCGAGACGGCACGGCCGCCGGCCTCGACCACGCCCACCGTCTGGGCGGCGGCGAGCTGGCGGCTCCAGCGCCGGGCCAGCCAGCGCAGCGGCGGCTGGATCGGCCGGATGGTGCCCAGGTCGGGACACGTGCCGACGACCACCTCGCAGCCGGCCGCCCGCAGCGTGCGGACCGCGTCGACCAGATAGCGCACGGCCAGCCCCGCCGGCGTGCGGTTGGTGACGTCGTTGCCGCCCACCAGGATCACCGCCACGTCCGGCTCGACCTCCAGGGCGGACTCGACCTGCGGCTTCAGCCCGGACGACAGCGCGCCCACCACGGCGAACCGGTGCAGGCGTACGGGCCGGTGCAGGCGGCGGGACAGCCCGGTGGCCAGCAGCGAACCAGGGGTCTCCCGGCGCCTGTGCACGCCGTAACCGGCCGCCGAGGAGTCGCCCAGAACGACCATGGTGACCGGCGGGCCGGGCAGCTTCGCGCCGTAGACGCCGTCGCAGCGCGGCGGCGGGGCCTGCGCCATCGGAATGGTGCGGCGAGCCTGCCGGGCCTGGCCGAGCAGCACCCCGCCGGTGGCGGCAGTGGCCGCAACCGTGGCGCCCGTGCCGATCGCCGCCAGGCGGGCGATGTGCCGGGCGCGCTGCCAGCGAACCGGCGCGACGGAACCAGCGTCCCCCATGAACCGACAGTATCGCGCCGGTACGACCCCCACTGTCCGCGATCGGATGGCTGGGCGGTGCCCGGATTGGGTACCGATGGGGTAGCGGACGCGGGCTTGCCACCGGGCCGCACCATGGTCGGGCGGAGAGGGGCGAAAACATGGGGAAGACGTTGAAGCGCAGCGCCGCGTTCGCCGCGCTGGCCCGGGCGCTGGCGGCGGGTACGCGGGGCGGACCGTCGCTCG
Source organism: Micromonospora sp. LA-10 (assembly GCF_051853095.1). Taxonomy (NCBI): domain Bacteria; kingdom Bacillati; phylum Actinomycetota; class Actinomycetes; order Micromonosporales; family Micromonosporaceae; genus Micromonospora; species Micromonospora sp. LA-10. The sequence goes on along the minus strand of NZ_CP195710.1, from coordinate 2,747,250 downwards.
GGGCCCGGCTGGCGGCGCTGCCGCGGATGATCCGCGCGACCACCCGGGGGGAGTACGACGGCGGCCTGCGCCTGGCGCTGATGGCCGGGGCGACCGCGTACATCGTCTCCCCGATCGACCTGCTGCCGGAGATCCCGCTGGCGATCTTCGGGCTGGCCGACGACGCGGTGATGGTCACCTGGCTGGCCGGCAGCGTGCTCGCCGAGACCGAGCGGTTCCTGGAGTGGGAGGCACGTCGCAGCTCGGTCATCCCGGGGCATGTGGTGCCCTGACGGCACGTACGCTGGTCGGCGAACTGACGGCTGACCGACCGCCCCACGACGGCGGCGCGACGAAGGGCACAACGAGGTGCAGTACTACGACAACGTCGTCGAGCTGATCGGCAACACCCCGCTGGTCCGCCTGCGCAACGTCACCGAGGGCATTCAGGCCACCGTGCTGGCGAAGGTGGAATACGTGAACCCGGGCGGCTCGGTCAAGGACCGGATCGCGCTGCGGATGGTGGAGGACGCCGAGAAGGCGGGCATCCTGCGCCCGGGCGGCACGATCGTGGAGCCGACCAGCGGCAACACCGGCGTCGGGCTGGCCCTGGTGGCCCAGCTCCGCGGCTACCGGTGCGTCTTCGTCTGCCCGGACAAGGTCAGCCAGGACAAGCAGGACGTGCTGCGCGCGTACGGCGCGGAGGTGGTGGTCTGCCCGACCGCCGTCGCGCCGGAGGACCCGCGCTCCTACTACAACGTCTCCGACCGGCTGGCCCGGGAGATCCCCGGCGCGTGGAAGCCCAACCAGTACAGCAACCCGGCCAACCCGCGCTCGCACTACGAGACGACCGGCCCGGAGCTGTGGCGGCAGACCGAAGGAAAGATCACCCACTTCGTGGCGGGCGTCGGCACCGGCGGCACCATCTCCGGCATCGGCCGCTACCTCAAGGAGGCGTCCGAGGGCCGGGTGAAGGTGATCGGCGCGGACCCGGAGGGCTCGGTCTACTCCGGCGGCACCGGCCGGCCGTACCTGGTCGAAGGCGTCGGTGAGGACTTCTGGCCGGAGACGTACGACCGGTCGATCGCCGACGAGATCGTCGAGGTGTCGGACAAGGAATCCTTCGAGATGACCCGCCGGCTGGCCCGCGAGGAGGGTCTGCTGGTCGGCGGCTCCTGCGGCATGGCGGTGGTGGGCGCGCTGGAGGTGGCCCGCAAGGCCGGCCCGGACGACGTGATCGTGGTGCTGCTGCCGGACGGCGGCCGGGGCTACCTGTCGAAGATCTTCAACGACAAGTGGATGGCCCGGTACGGCTTCCTGGACGACTCCGGCACCGAGCCGACGGTGGCCGACGCGCTCGCCAGCAAGCCCGGTGGCCTGCCCGAGCTGGTGCACGTGCACCCGACCGAGACGGTGCGCGACGCGATCGACTACATGCGCGAGTACGGCGTCTCTCAGCTCCCGGTGCTGAAGGCCGAGCCGCCGGTGGTGACCGGTGAGGTGGCCGGTTCGATCGCGGAGAAGGACCTGCTCGACGCGCTCTTCACCGGTCAGGCCCACCTGCACGACACGATCGAGCGGCACATGGGCGAGCCGCTGCCGATGATCGGCGGCGGGCAGCCGGTGAGCGAGGCGGTCGGGCTGCTGGAGAAGGCGGACGCGGCGCTGGTGCTGGTCGACGGCAAGCCCAAGGGCGTGCTGACCCGCCAGGACCTGCTGGCCCACCTCGGCGCCCGCTGACCCTCCGCGTTGTAAGGAAGGGCCCCTTGTTAACACTCGGTGTTAACAAGGGGCCCTTCCTCTACCGGAGGCGTTAAGAAGGGGCCCTTCCTTACACCAGGCGGGCGTAGCGGAGCTGGGGGACGAGCGCCGCGCCGATGTGCTCGTCCCGCTGCTCACCGGTGGCGGCCCAGCCGCCGCGCTCGTAGAAGCGGCGCGCGGCGGCGTTGTCCCGAAGCACCCACAGCGCCGCCCGGGTCCACCCACGGGCCCGCATTGCGTCCAGCGCGTCCACCATCAGCGCCCGCCCGGTGCCCCGGCCCCGCTCGGACGGCTCCAGGTGGATCGCGTTGAGCAGCCCGGTCGACGGGTCGCCCTCGTCGTCCGGCCCGAGGTAGCTGAACCCCACCAGCCGCCCGTCCCGTTCGACCACTGTCATCCGGTGGTCGGCGCCCTCCCAGGTCAGCCGCTCCACCCAGTAGCGGCCCATCGCCTCGGGCGTCGGGTCGGCCAGCGCCTCGGGCGGCAGGAACGACGAGTACGCCGCCACCCGGGAGCGCTGGTGCAGGGCGCCGACCGCCATCAGGTCGGCCTCGGTCGCGGAACGTAGGGAGATCGTCACCCGGGCGACGGTACCCGCCGGGGCGGCACCTGCACCGTCAGCAGATCCTCGGCGATCACCAGATCCCCGGTGAAGTGCTCCCGGGCCTCGTCGTGGAAGCGGCGCGGGTCGGCGTACCGCTGGGAGAAGTGGGTGAGCACGAGCGTGCGTACCCCCGACTCGGCCGCCACCCGCGCGGCCTGGCCGGCGGTGAGGTGCCCGACCTCGGCGGCGAGCGCCGCCTCCGACTCCAGGAACGTCGACTCGATCACCAGCAGGTCGGCGTGCTCGGCCAGCGCGTACACGCCGTCGCAGAGCCCGGTGTCCATCACGAACGCGAACCGCTGCCCCGGCCGGGTCACGCTCACCTCGTCCCGGGTGACGCGGCGTCCGTCGAGGTCCAGGTGCCCGTCGCGCAGCAGCCGCCCCACGTCCGGACCGGCGATGCCGTACGCGGCCAGCCGCTCCGGAAGCATCCGGCAGCCGTCCGGCTCGACCAGGCGGTATCCGTACGTCTCGATCGGGTGCCGCAGCCGGCGGGCCTCCAGCGTGCCGGCGCCGAGCGTGATCCGCTGCCCGTCGGTGTCGATCGGCTCGACGGCCAGCTCGGCGGTCTCGTAGAAGCTGGAGGCGTGGCGCAGCCGGGCGAAGTACTCGGCGCCGCCGGCCGGGAAGTGCACCGCCACCGCGCGCGGTACGCGGTCCAGCGAGAGCCGCTGGATCATGCCGGGCAGGCCGAGGCAGTGGTCGCCGTGGAAGTGGGTGACGCAGATCCGGGTCAGGTCGGTGGCGGTGACGCCGGTGTGCAGCATCTGCCGCTGGCTGCCCTCGCCCGGGTCGAAGAGGATCACCTCGTCGTCCCAGCGCAGCAGGTAGCCGTTGTGGTTGCGCTGCCGGGTCGGGGCCTGGCTGGCCGTACCGAGCACCACCAGCTCACGCATGGACACCGCACCCTCCCGAGCGCAAAAAGCGACCCCCGGGGCTTCCGCGCTCGCGCGCGGGCCGGCTGGACTGGGCCGGCACCCCGGGGGTCGGGTGGCTGTCGTGGTTTCGCCGCACCGCTGCCACACGGTCTCGACGATCCTGCAGGTGTCCGCCTCGCGGCGGACGAGTTTTCACTGTCGAGGACAGCGGCTAGCGGACAGCCACCTCACGAGTCCGATTGCTATACAAGTCTGGACCACCTCCTTTCCCGTGTACCGCCACGCTATCCACTTCCCGGCGGCCTCGGCAACGGGTTTCGATCACAAGCGTCAGTCCAGGCCGATCGGGCCCTCGCGCGGGCCCTCCTCGAGCGCGGGCTGCACCGCGAGCGACGGGAAGTCGGCCAGGTCGCCCTCCGGCTCGGCGTCCCACTCGGGGAAGACCAGCGGGCTCTGGAGGTAGAGGCAGAGCAGCTGGGTGAGCTGGTGCAGGCCGTCGAGGTGGGTGCGCTCGTGGCCGTGGGTGGCGTCCACGCCGAACCCGAGCAGCGCCACCCGGGCGTGCGCCCCGGCCTCGACCGCGGCGGCCACGTCCGAGCGGTAGTAGTCGAAGACGTCCCGGACCAGGTCGACGCCGTGTTCCTTGGCGATCGAGGCGAGGTTGCGGGTCAGGTGGTAGTCGAACGGGCCGACCCCGTCGCCCATGGCGAGCGTCGCCGCGGTCTCCCGGGACTGCTGGCCCGGCGCGACCACCGCCGCGTCCACCGAGACGATCTCCGCGACGTCCGGGTCCAGCCCGTGGCTGGCGCCGTGGCCGATCTCCTCGGTGACGGTGACCAGCAGGTGCGCGGTGACCGCCGGGGTGACCCCGGCGTCGACCATCGCCTTGAACGCGGTCAGCACCGCCGCCACGCCCGCCTTGTCGTCCAGGTGGCGGGACTTGACGTACCCGTTCGGGGTGATCGTGGGGTTGGTGAGGAACGCCACGAAGTCCCCGGCGTCGATGCCCAGCGCCCGCAGCCCGGCCTCGTCGTGCACCGGCTCGTCCACCCGCACCTCGACCAGCTCCCAGCCGACGCCCTGGAGGTCCACCGCCTCGTTGTAGCGGTGCCCGCTCGCCTTCAGCGGCAGCACCTGGCCGGTGACGACCCGGTCCAGGTCGTCGGTGAAGATCCGCACGTGGGCGCCCTCGGCGAAGCGGGCGCTGTGCGTGCCGATCGGGTTGACCTCCAGCCGGCCGTTCTCCTTGAGCCGCTTCACCATGCCGCCGATGGTGTCGGTGTGCACCACCACGGCCCGGTCGGCGCCGGTCGACCGGGGACCGGGCAGGCAGGCGCTCAGCGCCCCGCGACGGGTCAGCGTGGAGCTGATCCCGATCGCGGAGAGCCGCTCGCCCACGTACTGCTGGATGTGGTCGGTGCGCCCCGACGGGCTGGGGATCTCCAGCAGCTCCACCAGCACCTGGCGGAGATAGTCGAGGTCGAGCTTGAGCGGTTGGGGTTTGCGTGCGGTCATGCCCCAGAGCCTGCCGCACCGGCAGGCGACCAGAGTCGCTGCGGTGCCCGGGTACCCGGGAAGAGCAGGTCGACGAAGCGTTCGGCGGTCGGCTGCGGCTCGTGGTTGGCCAGTCCGGGCCGCTCGTTCGCCTCGATGAACACGTGTTCCGGCCGGTCCGGGGCGGGGACCAGCAGGTCCAGCCCGGTGACCGGGATGTCCAGCGCCCGGCTGGCGGTGACGCACGCCTCGGCGATCGTCGGGTGCAGCTCGGCGGTCACGTCGTGGATCGTGCCGCCGGTGTGCAGGTTGGCCGTGCGCCGGACCGCCAGCACCTCGCCCTCCGGGAGCACGTCGTGCATCCGGTAGCCGGCCTCGGCCACGACCTCGCGGGTCATGTCGTCGACCGGGATGCGGGACTCACCGCCGGTGGCGGCGGCCCGGCGGCGGCTCTGCCGCTCGATCAGCTCGGTGATGTCGTGCACGCCGTCGCCGGTGATCTGCGCCGGGCGGCGTACCGCGGCGGCGACGACCTCGTGGTCGATCACCACGACCCGCAGGTCCTCGCCCGCGCGCAGCTCCTCGATCAGCACGTCCGGGCAGAACCGGCGGGCCAGCTCGACGGCCGCGGTCAGCGCCTCCGGCGTACGCACGCCGACGGTGATGCCGTTGCCCTGCTCGCCGCGCGCCGGCTTGACCACCACCGGGCCCACGTCGTTGAGGAACGCCACGTCGTCGGGCTCGCCGGTGGCGGTACGCCCGCGCGGCACGGACAGCCCGGCCTCGGTGAGGATGCGCCGGGTCACCCGCTTGTCGTCGCAGCGGCTCATCGCCACCGCCGACGTCAGCTCCGACAGCGACTCACGGGTGTGGATGGTCCGGCCGCCGCTGGTCAGCTTCAGCTCACCCCAGTGCGGATCGGTCACCTCCACCCGGATGCCGCGGCGCATCGCCTCGTCCGCGACGATCTTCGCGTACGGGTTCAGCTCGTCGTACCCCTGCGGCATGGCGGGCAGGAACAGGCGCTCGTTGATCGGGTTCTTCCGCTTCACGCAGAGCGTGCCGGTGCGGTGGAAGCCGAGGCGCTCGTACAGCCGGATCGCGCCCGAGTTCTCGGCCAGCACGGACAGGTCCACGAACGCCCGGCCGCGCTCGTCGAGCCGGTCGGCGAGCGCGGTGAGCAGCGCCTGGCCGGTGCCGGGCGGGGCGGTGTTGAAGTCCACCGTCAGACACCACAGGCTGGCGCCCTTCTCCGGGTCGCCGAAGACCGCGACGTGGTCCACGCCGGTGATGGTGCCGACCACCTCACCCGTGGCGTCCTCCGCGACGAGGTGCAGGAACCGGTCGGTGCCGGCGTTGTCCACCAGCACCTCGACCGGGGCGGTGACCATGCCGTTGCGCGCGTAGATCCGGTTCACCGACTCGGCGTCGTCGGCGTCGCGCAGCGGCCGGACGGTCAGCCCGGGGACCTCGCCGCCCTCGGTGGCGGCGGGCCGCTTCTCGCCCAGCGGCAGCCGGTACGTCAGCGACGGGTCGATGAACAGCTCGTCCGGCAGCCGGGACACCAGCACGTGCGGGTCGCGCAGGTAGATGCAGATGTCCCGGGCGCCGACCGCCTCGGAGCGCAGCACGTCGGCCACGTGCACCTGGTCGGCGAACGTCTGCCCGAACACCAGCCGGCCCCAGCCGCAGTCCAGCACCACGCCCGTGGAGTCGGTGGGCGCGGTCTCCGGCTGCCGCTGCTCCGGCGTACCCGGTGCGACCGGGTCACCGCCGGGGCCGGTGCGTTCCCGGCGGCGCCCCAGCACCCGTTCCCGGTCGGTACGCGCCGTGCCGGTGGCGAGGGTGTCAGTCACGGTCAGTCGATTCCGTGGCTCTGGAGCCACATTTCCAGGAGTCCCAGTTGCCACAGCTTGTTTCCGTTCAACGGGGTCAGTTCGGCATTCGGGTCGGCGAGCAGCGCGTCGACGTAGTCGGCGCGGAACAGGTCACGACGGCGCGCCTCGGGGGCGGTGAGCGCGTCGCGTACCCGGTCGAGGAGCTTGCCCTCCAGGTGGGTGAGTCCCGGCACAGGGAAGTAGCCCTTGGGCCGGTCGATGACCTCGTGCGGCAGCACCCGGCGGCCGATCTCCTTGAGCACGCCCTTGCCGCCCTGGGCCAGCTTCAGCTCCGGCGGGCAGCTCGCGGCCAGTTCGACGAACTCGTGGTCGAGGAACGGCACCCGGGCCTCCAGCCCGTGCGCCATGGTCATGTTGTCGACCCGCTTCACCGGGTCGTCGGTCAGCATGACCTGGGTGTCGATCCGCAGGCCGGCGTCGACGGCGGTCTGCGCGCCGGCGCGGCCCAGGTGCGCGGCCACGAACTCCCGCGCCGGGTCGCCGTCGGCCAGCCACGCCGGGTTGAGCACCCGGGCCAGTCCGGCCGCGTCGCGGTCGAAGAACGCCTTCGCGTACGTCTCGAGCGCCTGCTCCCGGTCCACCCCGGCCAGCGGCGGGTACCAGTGGTAGCCGCCCAGGATCTCGTCCGCGCCCTGACCCGACTGGACCACCTTGACGTGCCGCGCGACCTCCTGGCTGAGCAGCCAGAACGCGACGCAGTCGTGGCTGACCATGGGCTCGCTCATGGCCGCGACGGCGGATTCCAGCGGCGGCAGCAGGTCGCCGGTGGGCACCCGGATCTGGTGGTGGTCGGTGCCGAACGTCTTCGCGACCAGGTCGGAGTAGACGAACTCGTCGCCCTCACGCCCGCCGACCGCGTCGAAGCCGATGGAGAACGTGGCCAGGCCGGAGCGGGCCTGCCCCTCGCCGGCCAGCAGCGCCACGACCAGGCTGGAGTCGAGGCCGCCGGAGAGCAGCACGCCCACCGGGACGTCGGCCACCATGCGGCGGCGTACGGCGGTGGTCAGCGAGTCGAGCAGCGCGTCCTGCCAGTCCCGCTCGGACCAGCCGGCCCGCTCGGCGGCGCGGCCGAAGGACGGGTCCCAGTACACCCGCTCGTTGGTGGAGCCGTCCGCCTCGTACACCCGGACCGTGGCCGGCGGCAGCTTGGTGACGCCGGCGAGGATCGTGCGCGGCGGCGGCACGATGCTGTGGAAGCTCAGGTAGTGGGCGAGCGCCACCCGGTCGATGGTGGTGTCGATGCCGCCACCGGCGAGCAGCGCCGGCAGGGTCGAGGCGAACCGCACCACGCCGGGGCTCTCGGCCAGGTAGAGCGGCTTGATGCCGAGGCGGTCCCGGGCCAGCACCAGGCGGCCGGTGTCGCGCTCGCTGATCGCCACCGCGAACATGCCGATCAGGTGGTCGACGAAGTCGAGACCCCACTCGGCGTACGCCTTGACCACGACCTCGCTGTCTCCGGAGGAGAAGAAGCGGTGTCCCTTGGCCTGCAGCTCCGCGCGCAGCTCCCGGTAGTTGTAGATGCAGCCGTTGAACACGCCGGTCAGCCCGGCGGCCGCGTCCACGATCGGTTGGCCGCTCGCGGCGGACAAGTCGATGATCTTCAAGCGCCGGTGTCCCAGCGCGGTCGGCCCCTGCGACCAGACGCCGCTGTCGTCGGGCCCTCGGTCACTCATCGTGGCCGCCATCCGCTCCACGGCCGAGACATCGGCGCGTGAACCGTCACGGCGGAACTCTCCCGCAAGTCCGCACATACGAGCCAATGCTGCCAGAGGTTGTTTCGGTTCGCCTGTTGAGACGATGACGAACGTGTGACAGGTTGCTACGATGCGCCGTCACGCAGGGTGGTCGCCAGTTGAGGTGCAGTTTCCAGCCCTCGGGCGCCGGATGCCGGAAATCCGGCTCGACCGGGGTGTGAGGAACACCGCACGGCCCGCCGCCCGTACCCCGCTCCCGCGATCTTGCAGTTCGGGCCCACAGGATGTCCGATTGGCGAGTTTGCGGGGGTAGCAAAGTGCAAGATCGGCGAGCATGGCGGGGCGGTCGGGCACGATGCGCGGGGTCGCCGGTCATCGTGCCCGATCCGGGTGTGGCTACGCGGTGCGGGCCACGCCGACGGGGCAGCTCAGCCCGTTCGGTCCGTGGTCGCAGTAGCCGTCGGGTTCTTGGTCCTGGCGGACGGCGTACTAATGGCCGCCTAGCTTGTCGATCTCTGTAGGAGTTGTCGGGACGACTCGAAGCCCAGCCGTTCGTACACCGGGACCGCCCTGCGACCGGAATGAACCGTCACGCGGAGGGATCCAAGGTGGGTGGCACGCCCCGCCGCAGCTTCCACGAGCGCCGAGCCGATCCCCCGGCCTCGCTGATCCGGTAAGACGAAGACGCTCTGTATGTCGGCGGACAGCCGACGTGTCGCTCCAGGTCGTGGCACGCGAGGGACGAGCGCGACCCAGGCCATGCCGACGATCTCGGGTCGGCGGAGTCGAGCGACGAACGCCAGGTGCGAGTCCTGGTGGGCTTCCCACCACCGAGCAAGCTCCGCTGTGAATGCGTCAATGGACGGCTGTGCTGGCGCCTCATGAAGACTGTCCAGCCACAGCAGCAGCCGGGCCAACTCCGGGACGTCGTCCGCGCCCGCCTGACTGATCCGCACGAGCCGAGTCTGCCACCGCCGGAGTGCGCCGGTCACGCCCAAGTCAGCGCTGACGCGGATCCGCAGACCCGCACCAGCGCTGTGCCGGAATCAGGCCGTCTTGGCCACGCCCACTGGGCAGGTCATGCCGTTGGGTCCGTGGTTGCAGTAGCCGTTCGGGTTCTTCGTCGGAGCCAGGTACTGCTGGTGGTAGTCCTCGGCGAAGTAGTAGTCGCCGAGCGGAGCGATCTCGGTGGTGATCTCACCCTTGCCGGCCTGGGCCACGATCGGCGCGAACGCGTCCCGCGACGCCTTCGCGGCGGCGGCCTGCTCGTCCGTCGTGGTGTAGATCGCCGAGCGGTACTGGGTGCCCACGTCGTTGCCCTGGCGCATGCCCTGGGTCGGGTCGTGGTTCTCCCAGAAGACCTTGAGCAGGTCCTCGTAGGCGATCTTCGACGGGTCGTAGACCACCTGGACCACCTCGGCGTGCCCGGTCATGCCCGAGCAGACCTCCTCGTACGTCGGGTTGGTGGTGTAGCCACCCGCGTAACCGGCGGACGTGGTGATCACGCCGGGGAGGGTCCAGAACAGCCGCTCGGCGCCCCAGAAACAGCCCATGCCGAAGACGGCGACCTGCGCGCCCTCGGGGAACGGGCCCTTCAGCGTCGACGGCAGCACCTCGTGCCGGTCGGCGATCGGCATCGCGATCGGGCGGCCCGGCAGAGCCTGGTCAGGAGTGATCATTTCGGCCTTCATGCGGCGGAGGAACACGGTGGGACTCCTCTCTTGGCTTTCCCAGCGTGTGCAACAGCGTCGGCCCCCGGTTCCTTACCCGCCCACGCGCACGTCAGGCCAGCGCAGCCGAGATCCGCCCGGCGAACGTCTCGGCCTCGGTGTCGTCGGCGTACCGGGTACGCGGCCAGAAGAAGCCGCGCAGCCCGTCGCCCTTGGTCCGGGGCACCACGTGGGTGTGCAGGTGCGGTACGGACTGGGACACCCGGTTGTTCATCGCCACGAACGTCCCACCGGAGCCCAGACCGGCCTCCACCGCCACGGCGATGCGCTGCACCAGCCGGAAGTAGCCGGGCAGCGCTTCGGCCGGCAGGTCGGACAGGGTGACCAGGTGGGTGCGGGGCACCACGAGCACGTGTCCCTTGAACACCGGCCGGGTGTCGAGGAACGCGACCCCGTCCGGCTCGTCGGTGACCCGGAACGCCGGCACCTCGCCCGCCACGATCCCGCAGAACACACACCCGCTCATCCGTCCCACCCTAGGCCGGACCCGTGGCCCCCGCTCCGCAGGCGAGCGTGATCATGAGGTTGGGGGCGACAAATCGGACCACGGTCGCCGTCAACCTCATGATCGACGAAGCGTCGGTCGCGGTCAGGCGCGGTCGAGGTAGGCGTCCCAGTCGTCGTCGGGGACGCCGGCCGGGCCGGTCTCGCCGTTGGCGAGGCGTGCCCGGATGTCCGCCTCCCACCGCAGCGCCCATGCGCGCAACTCTTCGACCTGCTGCTCGGTGATTCCGTACGACCGGAACGTCCGGCCGTCCCGCTCCACCACGCCACCCAATCGGTCGGCCAGTTCGTCGAGCGAGAAGCCTGCGGTGTGCCGGGCGCCGAGGTGCTCCAACTCCGACCAGGTGAGTCGAGCGGAGGCTGCGTGGACGTCGATGTAGTCGCGGTGGGCAGCACGGTCGTGTAGCGCGCGGACCTTCAGCCCGACCGCGTCCTCGAAGGCCAGCACCGGGCCCAGCGCCATGCGGGCCGGCGGCGCGAGTGCCTCCTTGAGCAGATCGACCTCACATGAAGAGACGTCGTCCGAGATCAGCAGGCGAGCCATGCGCGGCGTCGACTCGATGATCCGGGCGGAGAACCCGGCCGCGGCGTAGGCGGCGGCGAGGCGGTCCGCCACGGCACCGAGCGGAATCGCGGCGGCCGTGGCGAAGTCGATGTCCTGAGAGGGCCGGTCGACCAGATCGTGGGCACACATGGCGTAGCCACCGGCGAGCATCAGTCCCAGGTCGTCACCAGCGGTGAAACCGATCTCCAGCAGGCGACGGTGCAGTGCGCCCATCATCCGGCGACGAGGTCGGGCAGTTGCCGCTCCCAGAGCCGGGTCACCCGTCGGGCCGTCAGCCGTCGAATGCGTGGCCAGTCCTGGCGGAGCAGCGCGGCGTCGACGTACCTGATGATGTCCTCCCGTTGGCCGCAGTCCAGCAGGAGGCAGTAGAGGGTCAGTCGCTCACCCGGGTCACCCACGTCGTAGTCGCCCGGGCCCGACCAGGCGAGGCGCACGGGCAGCCTGACCCGCCCCGACCGCGGCCCGCTCAGGAGGCCCAGCGAGGCCGGGATCCGGTCGGCGACGCCGTGCAGGCGGGAGGGGAGCGCCTCGGTCGTACTCACCGGCCCAGTATGGCCGACCACCCCGACAGACTCCTGGTTGTGACAGGCGCGCCCGGCCTACCGGGAGCAAAGGCAAAGCGGGCGGACTAACGTCTGCGGCATGAGGCACGGCTTCGAGACACTCGCCATCCACGCCGGTCAGGCCCCGGAGGCCCGCACCGGCGCGGTGATTCCGCCGATCTACCAGACCAGCACGTACGCCCAGGACGCCGTCGGCGCGCCGCGCGAGGGCTACGAGTACAGCCGCTCCGGCAACCCCACCCGGGACGCGCTCCAGGAATGCCTGGCCGCGCTGGAGGGCGGCCAGGTGGGGCTCGCCTTCGCCAGCGGGCTGGCCGCCGAGGACACGCTGCTGCGGACCATCTGCAAGCCGGGCGACCACGTGGTGATCCCGGACGACGCGTACGGCGGCACCTACCGGCTGTTCGCCAAGGTGGCCGAGCGCTGGGGGCTGGCGTACACCCCGGCGAAGGTCTCCGACCCGGACGCGGTGCGCGCGGCGATCCGCCCGGGCGCCACCCGGATCGTGTGGGTGGAGACGCCGACGAACCCGCTGCTCGGCATCGCCGACATCGCGGCGCTGGCCGCCGTGGCGCACGACGCCGGCGCGCTGCTGGTGGTCGACAACACGTTCGCCTCGCCGTACCTGCAGCAGCCGATCGCGTTCGGCGCGGACGTGGTGGTGCACTCCACCACCAAGTACGTCGGCGGACACTCCGACGTGGTCGGCGGCGCGCTCGTCGCCGCGGACCGGGCGCTCGGCGAGGAGCTGCGCTACCACCAGAACGCGATGGGCGCGATCAACGGCCCGTTCGACGCCTGGCTCACCCTGCGCGGCATCAAGACCCTCGGGGTACGGATGGACCGGCACTGCGACAACGCCGAGCGGATCGCGGCCTACCTGGACGGCCACGCGAAGGTCGCGCAGGTCCTCTACCCGGGCCTGCCCTCGCACCCCGGGCACGAGGTGGCCGCCAAGCAGATGCGGCGGTTCGGCGGCATGATCTCGTTCCGCGCGGCGGGCGGCGAGGAGCACGCCGTGGAGATCTGCAACCGGGCCCGGTTGTTCGTGCTCGCCGAGTCGCTCGGCGGCGTCGAGTCCCTGATCGAGCACCCCGGCCGGATGACACACGCAAGCGCTGCGGGCTCGCCGCTTGAAGTTCCCGGCGATCTCGTGCGACTGTCTGTCGGCATCGAGACGGTCGACGACCTGCTCGCCGATCTGGAGCAGGCCCTGGGCTGACCGCTGGCTGGGGAGGGTGGCAGTGCCGGAGATCTTGCCGACGACGTGGGTCGGTGCGACCGCGAAACAGATCGCCCGGGCGGTACGCCGGGGCGACGTCTCCGCCACCCAGGTCGTCGCCGACCACCTGGATCACGTCGCCCGGGTCGACGCCGACCTGGCCGCGTTCCGCACGGTACGCGGCGGTGAGGCGATCACCGAGGCGGAGAAGGTCGACGAGCAGGAGGAGCTGGCGAACCTTCCGCTCGCCGGTGTGCCAGTGGCGGTCAAGGAGAACACGCCGGTGGCCGGCCTGCCCACGTGGAACGGGTCGGCCGCCATGCGTACCGGCGTGGCGGAGGCCGACCACGAGGTGGTCCGGCGGCTGCGCGGCGCGGGCGCGGTGATCCTGGGCGTGACCCGGATGCCGGAACTGGGCCTGTGGGCGCTCACCGACGACGACACCGCTGCCACCCGTAACCCCTGGGATCCGACGCGTACCCCCGGCGGCTCCTCCGGCGGCGCGGCCGCCGCGGTGGCCGCCGGGCTGGTGCCGATGGCCCACGGCAACGACGGCCTCGGCTCGATCCGCATCCCGGCGGCCTGCTGCGGCCTGGTCGGGCTCAAGCCCGGCCGGGGCGTGGTGCCCTGCCAGCTCGGCGCGGACGACTGGTTCGGCCTCACCGAGCACGGCATGCTCACCAGCACCGTGGCCGACGCGGTGGTCGGCTTCTCGGTGCTGGCCGGTCGCCGGCCGGACAAGCTGGTTCCGCCGGCGCGGCTGCGGGTCGGCGTGTCGCTGCGCTCGCCGGTGCGCGGCGTCTCCCCGGACGCGCCGAACCGGGACGCGGTCGCCGCCGCCGGCCGGCTGCTCGCCGCCGCCGGCCACGACACCGTGCCCTCCGACCCGGTCTACCCGACCCGGCTGGGCCTGCAGGGCATCGCCACCTGGTTCGCGGCGGCCGCCGCCGACGTGCGCGCCGCCGGGGTCGCCCCGCGCCAGCTCCAGCGGCGCAGCCGCCGGCACGTGACGCTGGGCGAGTGGGCGCAGCGCCGGGGGTACGTGCGGGAGGCCGACCGGACCGCCTGGCGCGAGCGGTCGGTGAACTTCTTCGCGGACAACTCGATCGACCTGCTGCTCACCCCGGCGCTGGCCGGGCCGCCGCCGGAGGCCGCCGGCTGGTCCGGCCGTTCCTGGCTCGCGAACATGTCGGCGAACATCAGGTACGCCCCGTACGCGGCGCCGTGGAACATCGCCGGGCTGCCGTCGATCGTGGTGCCGGTCGGCCGCCGCCCGGACGGGCTGCCGGTGGGCGTGCAGTTCGTCGGCCCGCCCGGCTCCGAGCTGCTGCTGCTCGGCGTGGCCGGCCAGTTCGAGATGCAGGCGCCGTGGGCGCGGCACGCCCCCGGCTACCCCCGCATCGATACGGGGTCGCCGGCCGCCGCATGATCGTCTAGCGTGTGCGCGCCCCTGTCGCACACACCATCTCGGACGGTCCCCGATGCACTGCCAGACCTGCGGGGACGCCACGTCCCCGGCCTACGAAGAGTGCCAGCGTTGCGGTACGCGCGTCGGCCAGCCCGCGGTGACCCCCGGCGCGCCCACCTACGGCGTACGCGGACTGGCCGTGGCCAGCGCGCTCGCGGTCGGCGCCGCCACCCTGTGCTACCTGCTGACGGCCCTGTTCCCCCTGGTGGGCGTACAGATGGCCCGCTCGGCCGCCGAGCAGCTCGACCGGGACGTGCTGCTCGGCGTGGTGCTCGTCGAGGTGCTGTTCACCCTGCCCTACCTGCTCGCCCTGCTGACCGCGGGGACGCTCGTGGTGATCTGGACGTGGCGGGCGCGCAAGAACCTGGACGCGTTCCCGGGCGCCGTGCCGAGCCTGAGCCCGGCCTGGGCGATCGCCGGCTGGCTGGTGCCGTTCGCCAACCTCGTCGTGCCGGCCCGGGTGCTGGCCGACCTGCTCCGCAACAGCGTGTGGCAGCGCCGCCAGTCGTGGCTGGTCGGGGTGTGGTGGGCGAGCTGGCTGGTGTTCCTGATCGGTGACCGGTTCGTCGCGCGGGCCGAGCAGCAGCGGTACGACCGGCTGACCGAGCTGCCGCGCAACGACGCGGAGTTCGCCACGTACGTGCGCTTCTACGAGGAGGCGCTCGCACCCCGGCTGACGCCGGCGGTGGCCTGCCTGGTCGCCGGGGTCGCGTTCGTCGTGCTGGTCCGCCGGATCTCCGCCGCCCAGCAGGACCGGCTCGCGCGGGCCGTGCCCGCGTGGCCCGGCCAGCCGGTCTGGCCCGGTCACCCCGGCTGGCCCGCACCCGCCGCCTTCGCGCCTGCCGCGCCCGCCGCGCCGGTCGCCGCCGGGGCCGCTGGTCCCCGGGACGGCGCGGACGGCGCCTCGGCGACGTCGCCGCAGGTTCCGCCGGGACCGAATGGCACGATCGGGGCATGACGGAACTGGTCGGTCTCGCCGACGTTCAGGCCGCGCGGGAACTGCTCGGCGGGGTCACCCGTACCACCCCGCTGGAGCCGTCCCGGCCGCTCAGCGCCGCGCTCGGCGGGCCGGTCTGGCTCAAGTGCGAGAACCTGCAACGCGCCGGGTCGTACAAGGTGCGTGGCGCGTACGTGCGGATCTCCCGGCTCTCGGCCGAGGAGCGGTCCCGCGGCGTGGTCGCGGCGAGCGCCGGCAACCACGCCCAGGGGGTGGCGCTCGCCGCCGGCCTGGTCGGTGCGCACGCCACCGTCTTCATGCCGGTGAACGCGCCGCTGCCGAAGGTCGCCGCGACCAAGGGGTACGGCGCGCAGGTCGAGCTGGTCGGCAACACGGTGGACGAGTCGCTCGTCGCGGCGCAGACCTTCGCGGAGCGGACCGGCGCGGTGTTCATCCACCCGTTCGACCACGCGGACGTGATCGCCGGGCAGGGCACCGTGGCGCTGGAGATCCTCGAACAGTGCCCGGACGTGCGCACCATCGTGACCGGGGTGGGCGGTGGCGGGCTGGTCTCCGGGATGGCGGTGGCGGCCAAGGCGCTGCGTCCCGACGTACGCGTGATCGGGGTCCAGGCGGCGAGCGCCGCCGCCTTCCCGCCCTCGCTGCGGGCCGGTGAGCCGGTACGGCTGCCCTCGTTCGCGACGATCGCCGACGGGATCGCCGTCGGCCGGCCGGGGGAGCTGACCTTCACCCACGTTCGGAAGCTCGTCGACGAGGTCGTCACGGTCTCCGAGGAGGACATCTCCCGGGCGTTGCTGATGCTGCTGGAGCGCGGCAAGCAGGTCGTCGAGCCGGCCGGCGCGGTCGGTGTGGCGGCGCTGCTGGCCGGTGCGGTGGAGGTGACCGCGCCGGTGGTCGCGGTGCTCTCCGGCGGCAACATCGATCCGCTGCTCATGCTCCGGGTGATCGAGCACGGTCTGGCGGCGGCCGGCCGTTTCCTGCGGATCACGGTGCGCTGCACCGACCGGCCCGGTCAGCTCGCCTCCCTGCTCGGCGAGATCGCCGAGCACCGGGCCAACGTGGTGGACGTGGTGCACCAGCGGGCCAACCCGCACCTGCGCCTGGGCGAGGTGGAGGTGGCCCTGTCCGTGGAGACGCGCGGGGTGGAGCACTCGGACACGCTGATCAGCGCGCTGCGGGCCAGCGGCTACCAGGTGGTGTTCACCGGCGAGGGCTGAGCCCTCGCGACAACGCGAACGCCCCGGCCGGATGATCCGGTCGGGGCGTTCGCGTGTGCGGCTCGGGTCCGAGGAGCCTGTCAGCCTCGGTCGGGTTCGGGACCCGAGCCATCCGGCGCGGGTCCGGAAGGTCAGCCGCTGTACGGCTCGAAGGAAACGATCGTCACCTTGATATCGGCGCCGCTGGGAGCGGTGTAGGTGCAGGTCTGCCCCGCCTTGCCGCCGAGGATGGCCTTGCCGAGCGCGGACTCGGGGCTGTAGACCGTCAGGTCGGTGGTGGCGGCGATCTCCCGCGAGCCGAGCAGGAACGTCTCGCTGTCGTCCGCGTCGTCGTCGAAGTAGATCGTCACGACCATGCCCGGCGCCACCGCATCGGTGTCCGGAGCCTCACCGACCTTGGCGGTGCGGAGCAGCTCCTTCAGGTAGAGAATGCGACCCTCGGCCTTGCCCTGCTCCTCGCGGGCGGCGTGGTAGCCACCGTTCTCCCGCAGGTCGCCCTCCTCGCGCCGGGCGTTGATCTCGGCGGCGATGACCGGTCGGTTGGCGATCAGCTCGTCGAGCTCTGCCTGCAGACGGTCGTAGGCGTCCTGGGACAGCCAGGTGGCGGGCGCCTCGTTTCCATTTGTGGACACAGGCGGTCTCCTCGGTTGGTGCGGACTGGCTGACAGGTGAACTTGCAAGGCTACCAGTGCCGCACACGTCGAGGTGTGATCAATCACCCCGGGTGCTGGCGACGGGACCGGGGTGCGGATGCCGGCGGTTCGCCGGCGCTGCGGTTCAGCCGGCCGGCCGGCAGCGCAACACCTCGCCGATGAACGGCCGGGCGCTCGTGGGCACCTCCTGGCGGGTCCGGATGTGGCGCTGGCCCGGCTCCGCGGTCACCGTGGTCTCGATGGTGCCCACCTGGGCGCCGTCGTGCGAGCGGGCCCGCAGCAGACAGGTGGCGGAGCCACCCGGCGGCACGGTGACCCGGAAGTCGACGGTCACCCGGGAGTCGGTGATGTCGGAGTAGCTGATCATCTCGCCCTGGTACTCCGGGTCGCCGTACTGGTAGTAGAGCTTCGCCGCGCCCAGCCCGAGGACGGCGAGCAGGACCGTCACCGTCAGGGCGAGCAGCAGCGGCCGGCGGCGGCCCGGCTCCCGGCGTCGGCCGTACCGGCCGGGCGGGAAGACCGGCGCTCCCGCTACGACTGTGGCGTGCGTCTCGCTCACCGGCGGGTATCTCCTGGCGTTGTTGTCGGCGGCATCGGCAAGAATGGCTAGGTCCATCTTCCCAGCCCGGCGCTGAGTCAAGGATGGCAGGTCGGCCTGGACCGGCGGGCGTGGCCCTGGCCACTCCGGTGGCGGCCCCCGACCGGCTGTCACGGGGGCTTTCGCGGGCGCGGGGGGAGATTCCGGCAGGTCAGCCGACCGGACGGTGGTCGGCGGGCACAGACGAGGAGCGCCGAAGGTGGCAGAACAGCTGCGTCTCATGGCGGTGCACGCCCATCCCGACGACGAGTCGAGCAAGGGTGCCGCCACCATGGCCAAATACGTCGCCGAGGGGGTGGACGTCCTGGTCGTCACCGCGACCGGTGGCGAACGGGGCAGCGTGCTCAACCCGAAGATGGACCGCCCCGACGTGTGGGCCAACATCGGTGACATCCGGCGGGCCGAGATGGACGCCGCCCGGGCCATCCTCGGCGTCGAGCAGGCGTGGCTGGGCTTCGTCGACTCGGGGCTGCCCGAGGGCGACCCGCTGCCGCCGCTGCCGGAGGGCTGCTTCGCCCTGCAGGACGTGGATGTCGCCGCCGCGCCGCTGGTGCGCCTGATGCGGCAGTTCCGCCCGCACGTCGTCACCACGTACGACGAGGAGGGCGGCTACCCGCACCCCGACCACATCATGACGCACAAGGTCACCGTGGCGGCGTTCGACGCGGCCGGTGACCCGGAGCGTCACCCCGAGCTGGGCGAGCCGTGGCAGCCGCTCAAGCTCTACTACGACGTGGGCTTCTCCCGCGCCAAGATCATGAGCCTGCACGAGGCGGTGCTCGCCGCCGGGCTCGAGTCGCCGTACGGCGACTGGATGAAGCGCTGGGACGAGCGCCCCGACAAGGGCGCGCGGATCACCACCCGCGTCGAGTGCGCCGACTATTTCCCGGTGCGCGACGACGCGCTGCGCGCCCACGCCACCCAGATCGACCCGGACGGGTTCTGGTTCCAGGTGCCGATGGAGCTGCAGAAGCGCGCCTGGCCGACGGAGGACTTCCAACTCGCCCGCTCGCTGGTCGACAGCCCGCTGCCCGAGTCCGACCTGTTCGCGGGCGTACGGGAGGCGTGCCGTGCCCACTGACCGGGCCCGGGTCTACGCTGGTGGGCAGCCGCACATCGGAGGAACACCATGCTGACCACCGTCGAGGTGCTCGCACAGAACAACTTCGGTGACACCCGTACGGGTGGTCTGGCCGGTCCGATGGGCCTCTTCCTCATCGTCGCGCTGGCCACCGTCACCGTCCTGCTGATCCGCAACATGAACGCCCGGCTGCGCCGGCTGCCCGACCGCTTCCCGCAGCAGGGCGGCCCGGAGCGGGCCGATTCCGCAGTCGCCGATCCGACAGAAGGGCTCGTCGAGCAGGATTCACCGACGAACGCGCCCAGCGGCTCCCAGCAGCGCCGGAACAGCTGAACACCGCGTGAATCACGCCCAAGCCGGTCGTCGCCCCCTGTTGCGACCACCGGCTTTGGCTTAGCCTTCCGCCGGGGGGACCGTCAGGCCCCGGACCCTGCGCGGAAGGGGGACGCCGATGTCGAAGGCAGCACCGGCCCCCGGCCATGCCCCCGCCCGGCCCGGTGACGGGGCGGCCCCGTGACCACCGAGCCGGCCGACCGTCCCCCGGACCGGGTCGGCCTGCGCGGGACACCGACGGGCGTCGTCGCTCTGACCGTCGCGGTCGCGTTCACCGGCCTGCTGGCCGCTGTGCTCGGCCTCGTCGTCCCGTCGCACCTTCCGGTGGACCATCCGCTGCCCGGCCCGGCGCGGTTCGGTATCGCCACTGTCGCGTTCGCGGTTGCCCAGCTCGCCCGGCTGCGCTTCCGTACCGCGTCGGGCATGGTGAGCATCACCTGGGGCGAGGCCGCGCTGGTGGTCTGCCTCTGGCTGGTGCCGGCCGGCTGGCTCCCGGCCGCGGCCCTGCTCGGGGCGGGCGCCGCCTGGACCGTCATGTCGGTGGTCTCGGACCGTCGACCGGCCCTGGAGCTGGCGGGGATCGCCGGCTCGCTCACCGCCGCCACCGCGCTGGCAGCGGCCGTCGCGACCGCCCTCGGCCCGCCGCTGCTCGCCGCGCCCACGCCGGAGCTCGCGCTCACGCTCACCGCCGCCGCGGTGACGTACCTGCTCACCACCGCCTTCCTGGGCGCCGTCACGCTCGCGCTACGGCACGGCATCCCGATGGGGCCGCCGCTGTTCGCCGCACTGCGCGGCAAGCTGCTCATGTTCGTCGGCAACGTGGCGGTCGGCATGGTGGTGGTCGCGCTGCTCGAACTCGACGCGCGCTGGCTGCTGCTCCTGCCGCCGCCGCTCTGGCTGCTCCAGCAGACCTACCGGCACCGGCTGCGGGCTGACCAGGAGCGGCGGACCTGGCGGGCGTTCGCCGAGGCCACCGCCGCGCTCAACCAGCTCGACGAGCGGGGCGTGGCGACCGCCGCGGTGACCGGCGCGCTCACCCTGTTCGGCGCCGAACTGGTCGAGGTCGACGTGGCCCGGGGTGAGGGGCGCTGGCGCCGGTACCGGGCCGATCGTGGCGGGCAGGTCCGCGACCGGGAGGTGGAGCCCCTCGGGTGCGCGGGCGTCGCCGAGCACGAGTTGGTGCGGAATCTCGTCGTGGGCCCCGCCGAGGTCGGCCGGCTGCGGGTGCGGTTCGCCCGGTCCGCCCCGCCGAGCGCCCGGGAACGCGACGGCGTGGCGGCCTTCGGGGACGCGCTCGCCGCCGCCCTGCACGACGCCGCCACCCACCGGGAGCTGCGGCTGGTCACCGCCCGCTCGTCGTACGACGCGGTGCACGACCAGCTCACCGGCCTGCTGAACCGGGCGGCGCTGCTCACCAAGGGCGACCAGGCGTTGCGGCAGCGCCCGCACGACCACCCGGTGGCCCTGCTGCTGCTCGACGTGAACCAGTTCAAGGAGGTCAACGACACGCTCGGGCATTCGGCCGGCGACCAGCTGCTGCGGCTCACCTCCAACCGGCTCGCCGCGCTGACCCGGCCGGGTGACCTTCTCGGGCGGCTCGGCGGCGACGAGTTCGCCCTGCTGCTCACCTCGGTGCCGCTGGTCGAGGACCGCACGGCCCCGATGGCGTACGCGCTGCGCCAGGCCCGGGAGGTCGCCGAACGTCTCGCCGCCCCGACCGAGGTGGCCGGGGTACGGATGTCCGTCGAGGTGGCGGTGGGCGTGGTGGTGGCCGACGCGGGGGCGGCCGACCTGACCGAGCTGCTGCGGCGCGCCGACATCGCCATGTACCAGGCGAAGGAGGGCGGCGGCAGCGTCGCCGCGTACGACAGCTCCCGCGACGCGGCGAGCACCGACCACCTGGCGTTGCTCGCGGAGATGCGGGAGGCGCTGGCCGCCGACGACCAGCTGGTGCTGGCGTTGCAGCCGGCGGTGGACCTGGCCACCGGCGCGCCGACCGGCGTGGAGGCGCTGATCCGGTGGCGGCACCCGCGCCGGGGCTGGCTCGGCCCGGCCGACTTCATCCGCCCGGTGGAGAACAGCGAGCAGCTCGGCAGCTTCACCCGGTACGTGCTGGACAAGGCGCTGGCCGTGGCGTCCGGGTGGGCGCGGGAAGGGCTGGACGTCCCCATCTCGGTGAACCTGTCCGCGCGCAGCCTGCTCGACCCGCGGCTGCCCGCCGAGATCGACGAGGCGCTGCGCCGCCACCAGGTGCCGCCGCACCGGCTGGTCCTGGAGATCACCGAGACGGTGGTGATGAGCGAGCTGGAGGTCATCGACGAGGTGCTGACCACGCTGCGCGCCATGGGTGTGCAGCTCGCCGTGGACGACTTCGGCACCGGCTTCTCCTCGCTGACGTTCCTCACCCGGATCGCCGTGGACGAGCTGAAGGTGGACCGGTCGTTCGTGCTCCGGATGGCCGACTCACCCGAGGCGGCGGCGATCGTCCGGACCACCGTCGGGCTGGCCCACGAGCTGGGGCTGCGGGTCGTGGCCGAGGGCGTCGAGACCGCCGAGCAGCGCACCGCGCTGGCCGAGCTGGGCTGCACCGCGGCGCAGGGTTACCACTTCTTCAAGCCGATGCCCGCCGACAAGATCGCCGCGGTGCTCGGGTCGCTGCGTGACGCCGCCCGGGGCAACGTGTTCCCGCTGCGCGCCGACGGCGCTTCCTGACCCCTGCCGCACCGGCGGCGTCGGAAGGCGATGGTGGATAGGGTCGGGTGGTGAACCGACTCGCCGAGGCCACCTCGCCCTACCTGTTGCAGCACAAGGACAACCCGGTCGACTGGTGGCCGTGGTGCGACGAGGCGTTCGCCGAGGCGAAGCGGCGCGACGTGCCGGTGCTGATCTCGGTCGGTTACGCGGCCTGCCACTGGTGTCATGTGATGGCGCACGAATCGTTCGAGAACGAGGCAGTGGCCCGGCTGATGAACGACGACTTCGTCTGCGTGAAGGTCGACCGCGAGGAGCGCCCCGACGTCGACGCGGTCTACATGACCGCCACCCAGGCGATGACCGGGCAGGGCGGCTGGCCGATGACCGTCTTCGCCGCGCCGGACGGCACCCCGTTCTTCTGCGGCACGTACTTCCCCCGCGCCAACTTCATCCGCCTGCTCGGCTCGGTCGCCGCCGCCTGGCGCGACCAGCGTGAGGCGGTGCTGCGCCAGGGCGCCGCCGTGGTCGAGGCGATCGGCGGCGCGCAGGCCGTCGGCGGCGTGACCGCCCCGCTCACCGCCGACCTGCTCGACGCCGCCGCGAGCCAGCTCGCCCGGGAGTACGACGAGACGAACGGCGGTTTCGGCGGCGCGCCGAAGTTCCCGCCGCACATGAACCTGCTCTTCCTGCTCCGGCACCACCAGCGCACCGGCTCGGCGCGCAGCCTGGAGATCGTCCGGCACACCTGCGAGGCGATGGCCCGCGGCGGTCTCAACGATCAGCTGGCCGGCGGTTTCGCCCGCTACTCGGTGGACGGCCACTGGACCGTGCCGCACTTCGAGAAGATGCTCTACGACAACGCGCTGCTGCTGCGCGTCTACACTCAGCTGTGGCGGCTCACCGGCGACCGGCTGGCCCGCCGGGTGGCCCGGGACACCGCCCGGTTCCTCTCCGACGAGCTGCACCGCGCCGGTGAGGGCTTCGCCTCCGCGCTGGACGCGGACACCGAGGGCGTCGAGGGGCTCACGTACGTCTGGACCCCGGACCAGCTCATCGAGGTGCTGGGGGAGGACGACGGCCGGTTCGCCGCCGACCTGTTCGAGGTCACCGCCGAGGGCACGTTCGAGCACGGCAGCAGCGTGCTGCGGCTGGCCCGGGACGTGGACGACGCCGACCCGGCGGTGCGGGCGCGCTGGCGGGACGTGGTGGGCCGGCTGCTCGCCGCCCGGGACACCCGGCCGCAACCGGCCCGCGACGACAAGGTGGTGGCCGCCTGGAACGGGCTCGCGATCACCGCCATCGCCGAGTTCCAGCAGGTCGCCGCGCTGCTCGTGTCGCCGGACGACGAGGACGCGAACCTGATGGACGGCGTACTGATCGTCTCCGACGGCGCGATGCGGGACGCCGCCGAGCACCTGGCCGCCGCGCACCTGGTGGACGGCCGGCTGCGCCGGGTCTCCCGGGACAAGGCGGTCGGCGCGCCGGCCGGGGTGCTGGAGGACTACGGCTGCGTCGCCGAGGCGTTCTGCGCGATGCACCAGCTCACCGGCGAGGGCCGGTGGCTGACGCTGGCCGGTGAGCTGCTCGACGTGGCGCTGGCCCGGTTCGCCGGGCCGGACGGCGCGTTCTACGACACCGCCGATGACGCCGAGCGCCTGGTCACCCGGCCCGCCGACCCGACCGACAACGCGACCCCGTCCGGCCGCTCGGCGATCGTCGCGGCGCTCGTGGCGTACGCGGCGCTGACCGGGGAGACCCGCTACCGGGAAGCGGCCGAGCAGACGCTGACGACGGTCGCGCCGATCGTCGACCGGCACGCCCGGTTCACCGGGTACGCGGCCACCGTCGGCGAGGCGCTGCTGTCCGGGCCGTACGAGATCGCGGTGGCGACCGGCGACCCGGAGGGCGACCCGCTGGTGGCCGCCGCCCGGCGGCACGCCCCGCCCGGCGCGGTGGTGGTGGCCGGCGCCCCGGATCAGCCCGGCGTGCCGCTGCTGGCCGGGCGGCCGTTCGTCGACGGGCGGCCCGCTGCGTACGTCTGCCGCGGCTTCGTCTGCCAGCGGCCGGTGACCACCGTCGAGGAACTGGTCGCGCAGCTCGGCTGACCGGAGTGGGCCGGGCCGCCCTCACGGTCCGGCCCGCCACCGGCCCTTATAGGCTGGCGGCGCTATGGACTCCCGTACCGGTCTCCCCGTCGTGGGCATGGTGGGTGGCGGCCAGCTCGCCCGGATGACCCACCAGGCCGCCATCGCCCTCGGCCAGTCGCTGCGCGTGCTGGCGCTCGCCCCTGACGACGGCGCGGCGCTGGTCGCCGCCGACGTTCAGTACGGCGACCACACCGACCTGGCCGCGCTGCGCACGTTCGCCAAGGGCTGCGACGTGGTCACCTTCGACCACGAGCACGTGCCCAACGAGCACATCCGCGCCCTGACCGACGAGGGCGTGAAGCTGTTCCCGCCGGCCGAGGCGCTGGTGCACGCGCAGGACAAGCGGGTGATGCGGGAACGGCTCGGCGAGCTGGGCGCGCCGAACCCGGCCTGGCGTCCGGTGGAGTCCCCGGCCGACCTGGTCGCCTTCGGCGAGGAGATCGGCTGGCCGGTGGTGCTCAAGGCCGCCCGGGGCGGCTACGACGGCCGGGGCGTCTGGATGGTCGACGACGCGGCCCAGGCCGCCGAGCTGGCCGCCACGCTGCTCGCCGGTGGCACGCCGCTGCTGGTCGAGGAACGGGTGAAGCTGCGCCGCGAGCTGGCCGTGCAGGTCGCGCGGTCGCCGTTCGGGCAGGTCGCCGCGTACCCGGTGGTGGAGACGGTGCAGCGCGACGGCATCTGCGTCGAGGTGCTGGCGCCCGCGCCCGGCCTGCCCGAGGAGCAGGCCGTCGCCGCGCAGCAGCTCGCCATCGACCTGGCCACCGCGCTCGGCGTGGTCGGCCTGCTCGCGGTGGAGCTGTTCGACACGCCGTCCGGGCTGGTCGTCAACGAGCTGGCCATGCGGCCGCACAACTCCGGGCACTGGACCATCGAGGGGGCCCGGACCTCGCAGTTCGAGCAGCACCTGCGGGCGGTCCTCGACTACCCGATGGGGGACACCTCGCTCACCGCGCCGGTCGTGGTGATGGCGAACGTGCTCGGCGGTGAGCCGGGCGGCATCTCCATCGACGAGCGGCTGCACCACCTGTTCGCCGCCGAGCCCGGGGCCAAGGTCCACCTGTACGGCAAGCAGGTCCGCCCGGGCCGCAAGATCGGGCACGTCACCGTGCTCGGCAACGACCTCGAGGAAGTACGGGCCCGGGCCGCCCGTGCCGCCCGCTGGCTCCAGGAGGGGCACTGATGAGCACCGTCGGGCTGATCATGGGCAGCGACTCGGACTGGCCGGTCATGCGGGCCGCCGCCGAGGCGCTGGACGAGTTCGGCGTGCCGTACGAGGTCGGCGTGGTCTCGGCGCACCGCACCCCGGTCAAGATGATCGAGTACGGCCGGACCGCCGCCGACCGTGGCGTCCAGGTGATCATCGCGGGCGCGGGCGGAGCGGCTCACCTGCCCGGCATGGTCGCCTCGGTCACCCCGCTGCCGGTGATCGGCGTCCCGGTGCCGCTGAAGTACCTGGACGGCATGGACTCGCTGCTGTCCATCGTGCAGATGCCGGCCGGCGTACCGGTCGCCACCGTCTCGATCGGCAACGCTCGCAACGCCGGCCTGCTGGCGGTACGCATCCTGGGCGCGGCCGACCCGGTGTTGCGCGAGAAGATGGCCGCCTACCAGGCGAGCCTGGAGGATCTGGTCGCCGAGAAGGAAGCCGCGCTGCGCGCCTCCCTGACCTGACCGTTCATCACTCTGCGTGCTCGGTGTGGCAGGGTCACTCAACGTCACTGACCCGAGCGGGCGGCGGCTGTGCCCTTCGGCGACTTTGCTCTGCAGCCATCGAGGCAACACTGCTCTGAACTGCGGCGCGACGATTTGTCCCCCGGCGACTTCACGACAATGATCGTCACGCCCGGTGATCGTTGCGTCAATGGATGCAGAGCAAAGTCGGCGGACAGGCATCACCTCCGCTGTGGCTTGCGAACACGGAAAGTGACCGGTGGGGTGGTCAGGTCGGGGGCGTCGGCCCGGGGCGCGTGACCCGGCGGCGGACGAATCGGTCGGCCGACGTGCTCACCGTCAGTGGAGGCCGAGGCTCAGACGTGGTCTCCGGGCACGGTGGCGGCCGGACGACCCGGGCCGGTCTCGGCCCGGGCCCGACGGCTCACCGCATGCCGCGTAGCGCGGTCTGCAGGCGCTCCTGGGCGCGGCGGCGACGCTCGTTGCTCGCGCCGAGCACCAGCAGCACGATGCCGACCGGGATCAGCACCAGCCACGGGCCGAGGCTGAACAACGCGTGCACGGCCGCGATCGCGGTCACCGTCGCGCCCACGATCACCGGCGCCTGCTGCCGGCTGGTCGAGCCGAAGATGAGCACCGCGACGGCCCCGAGCAGCAGCAGCACCTGGCGCAGCATGCTGGAGTCGGTGGCGATCACGATCGCCAGCGTGGGCAGGAACGCGGTGACGAGCGCCGGCCCGTACGCCACCCAGCTCGACAGGTCCGGCCGGTGGCGCAGTTGCAGCACCCCGACCAGCAGCGCGAGCGCCGCGAACGGCAGCGTGTACGCCTCCGGCAGCGCCACGTCGGCCACCCGCATCAGGATCCACCAGGCGCTGATCTCGCAGGCCACCACCGCCCAGAACAGAAGGTTGCGCTCCATCGGCCGCCGCCCCGGACGGGTGGCCGCCACTCCGAGGACCGCACCCCAGGCGGCCAGCAGCGCGGCAATGTGCCGGGGCGAGTCGTACGCCAGGGCCAGCGCGATGAGCGCCGCCCCGAAGCCGCTCCACTCGACGGTGGCCGCCTCCCGGTACGCCTCGGGGCGGCGTAGCCGGGGCAGCGTGGCGGCGAAGACCTGCAACGCCGCGCCCACAGCGAGCACCCCGAAGGCGGACCAGACGGCGGCGAGCCCGGACTTCAGGCCGACGGTGAGCACGAAGAGCTGCGCCATCAGCGAGCCGAACAGCCAGCCCAGGATGCGGGCGCGCTGGGTCGTGCCGAACAGCGCGGCGACGGCGCCCACGCCCACCGCGCCGCCGAGCGTGAACACGGTCAGGTCGCTGGTGGCGAGGCTGCCGGCGAGCCCGGCGCCACCGGCGGCCAGCCCGAGGGCGAAGACCAGCACCCGGGCCACCCGGATCGACCGGCCCGGCTCGGCCAGCGCCGGCGGCGGGGTCAGCGCCAGCCCGAGCATCGAGATGGTGAACACCGCAAGCGCGGCCAGCGCGGTCACCGGCCAGCCCCGGCCGAGCGCCACCGGCGTGATCAGCAGCGTGACCGCCGCCCCGGGCAGGATCACCGGCACGGCACGGGACCGCCGGCCGCCGCTGAACCCGGTGGCGGCGAGCGCCGCGGTCACGGTCAGCAGCAGCGCGGTGAGCACGTCAGTGGGATTCACCGCGTTCGCCGGCGGGGTCAGCAGCTCCGGCGGCGGCCCCTGCCACACCCGGCTCAGCACCGCGAACGGCGAGAACAACGCCACGACCAGCGCGGGCGCCAGCGTGGCCAGCGCCAGCGCGGTGGGCAGCGCCGCGGCGGCGAGCGCGCCGGCGGCCGGGCTGACCCGCCAGCGCAGCACCGGATCGTCCGGGTCGCGGCGCATCGCGCCGTTCAGCAGGACGGTCCAGCGGCGGACCGGCCGGGCCGAGCCGGCGGGCGGGACGGTGGCCGCCCGTACCAGTTCGGCGAGTACGCCGAGCAGCGCCGCGGCGGCGGCGAACACGCCCGCCGGCAGGCCGACCGCGAGCGCGGCGGCAGCGGTGACGGTGGCCGCGCCGACCACCGCCACGCTGGCGAACGGCAGGTACTGGGGCACCTGCCGGCGTACGGCCGCGATCGCGGCCAGGCCGATGCTGGCGGCGGCCAGCGCGGCGGTCAGCACCACCTGAGGCGGGTGGCCGAACGCGGCGGCCAGGGCGGCGACCGCGCCGGGCAGGGCGAGCAGGGCGGCGCCCGCGCCGGCACCGCCCACCTGCACCAGGTGCAGCGGCATGCCCTCGGTGCGTACGTCGTCCACGAGCGACGGCGCGAGCGTGCGGGCCAGGGCGGCCACCGTCGCCCCGATCAGCGCGATGCTGCCGAGCGCCAGCGCTGTGGTTCCCGGCCGGACCAGCCCCGCCCCGGCCGCGTGCAGCGCCACCACACCGGCCACCGTGGCCCGGGACAGCGAGGCCCGGGGATCGACAGCGGCCACGGCCGCCATGCCGTAGACAGTGGCCACCATGGCGCCGACCACCACCGGCGACCACCAGGGCAACTCGAACGCGGCCGGCGCGCCCACAGTGGCGAGCACGACGGCCAGGCCCGACACGTCGTACTTCCACGGCGCCGGCAGCAGGACGGCGGCGGTCACCGCCAGCAGCACCAGCGCGACCGGGGCCTGCCAGGTCGACCCGCCCGTCGGCGCGGCCGGCCACCCGCTCAGGTCCCCGGCCCAGATCGGGCCGGGAGTGGCGAGCACGCCGAGCCCGCCGCGCAGCGCGCTCCAGGCGGCGATCAGGCCGAGGAGCAGGCCACCGGCGGCGATGCCGAGGATCGGTCCGCGCCGCCACTCCTCCGGCAGCGCGCGGGCGGCCACCGCCACCAGCAGCACCAGCGCGGACGCCACCACGAGCTGACCACCGGGGGCGAGCACCGCGGCGATCCGGGCCAGCGTGGCGACGAGCGCCACAGTGGTGGCGGCCAGGGCCAGGTCGGACCCGTCCAGCGACATGTCGGCGCGGCGCCCCGCGTCGATGCGCGGGGCGAGCGCCAGCAGGGCGGCGGCAACCATGAGCAGACTGCCCACCCAGGCGTCCGCCGAGGTCGCACCCGGCGCGCCGAACGCGGCGGCGGCGACGGCCACCGCGCCGAGCACGGTGCCGAGCGCGTGCGGCATGCTCAGGTGCCGCTGCGCCACCTGCACCAGGGCGGCGTAGCCGAGCGTGACGCAGACGGCGAGGAAGCTCGCCGCGAGGATCGGAACGGTGACCTCGCGCAGGTTCGCCGGAGTGGCGATCGGCGGGGTCGGCGCGGTGGCGGCGACGAACGCGGCGACGGCGCCCGGCAGGGCGAACGCCGCCCCGCCGGCCGCCCAGGCGCAGACGGTGTCGGTCGCGGCGGCGGCGAGCCGGACCCGTGGGGCGAGGGAGACCAGTGCCCCGGCCAGGAAGAGCAGCGTCAGCGCCGCGGCGGTCAGCGCCGGCCGGGCGAGCGCGGCGCCGGCGCCGATCAGGCCCAGCCCGGCCGCGGTGACCGCGTGCGTCACCGCGGCGCGTTCGGTGCCGGCGCTCAGCCCGAGCACCCCGACGGCGACCGCGGTCAGCAGCATCGGCCAGCAGGCCGCCGCCCACCCCAGGCCCAGCGACGCGGGTACGGCGAGCGCGGTGAGCGCCGCGCCGACCACCGCGAACTCCCGCCGGATCTCGGGCGGCAGCGCGATCACGGCGGCGACGGTGAGCAGCAGCGCGCTGGCGGCGAGCTGCCAGCCGGTCGGGCCGACCGCCCGGGCCAGTTCAGCGTGCCACCCGCTCAGGTCCGCCGACCACGCCGGCAACGCGGCGCGGACCGGCGCCAGCCCGGCGCGCAGCGCGCCACCGGCGACCACCAGGCCGCTCACCGTGAGCGCCACCGCCGACGCGAGCTGCGGACCCCGCCGGGCCGCCTCCGGTACGGCCCGGACGGCGAGCCCGGTCAGCGCGATGACTGCGGAGATCAGCAGCAGGGACCGGCCCGGCAGGGCCACCGAGGCGACCCGCCCGAGCGCGCCGATCACCGCGAGCGTGAGGATGCCGGCGCCGACGTCGGGCAGCGGCGGCCGGCGCAGCACGAGCGTTCCGGCCAGCGCGACCAGGGCGGCGAGCAGCAGCACCGTACCCGCGGCGGCGGCCGGCGGGACGGTGGTGGCGCGCAGCAGGCCGGTGACCGCGTACGCCAGCGCGACAGCGACCGCCACGCCGTGCAGCAGCCAGGTCAGCTCGGGCAGCCACGGCACCGGCCGGGCGGTGGCGGCCGGCTCCGGGGGAGTGTCGCCGCCGAGCACCTCGCCGGCCTCCTCCGGCGCCGACTCGGGCCGGTCGTCGTCGGCGCGCTGCCGGGGCGGTACGGGCGAGGGCGGCTCGGTGGCGGGCAGGTCACGCCGGACCGGCCGCTCGCGTACCACCGCCGAGCGGACGAGCGCGAGGTCGAGCACGGCCACTGCGGTCAGCACCAGCGCCCAGCCGACCGGCCCGGTGATCCGCTCGTACGCCAGCAGCGGCAGCACCGGCTGGGCGGCCAGCACGGTGGCGAAGCGTGGGGCGCGCAGACCGGTCCCGTACGCGTACCCCAGGGCGACGAGCGTGGTGACCAGGAAGATCGACCCGGCGAACGCGGCGCCCGAGGAGCCGCCGCCGATCCGGTCGACGGCCCAGAGCGCGTACCCGGCCAGCGGCACCAGCAGCAACCCGACCGCGGCGATGGTCTCGGCGGTGGAGGTCAGCCCGCGACGGGCCAGGACCGGCGGGGCGAGCAGCATCAGCGCCGTCGCCACCAGCAGGACGCCGAGACGCGCCAGCGCGTCCATCGAGCTGGTGGCGACCGCCGCGAAGACCACCGCGGCCACGCCGAGCAGGAGCGCGCCCAGCCCCAGCGGGATGTTCTGCACCTCCCGCGAGGACGCCTCGGGCGGGTGCTCCGGGTCGTCCGCGTCCAGCCATCGCGGGCGGCCGCGGGGCGGCGACGGCGGCAGGTCCTCCGGCGCGGGCGGCGGGGTGCCCTGGCGGGGCACCCGGGGCGGCGCTCCGGTGGCGGCGGTGGGCGGCCGGCGGCCGGGACGGCGGCGCAGCACCCGGCGCGGCCGGGTGGCCTGCCGCATGCGTTCCTCACCGGCGTGCGCAAGGATGTCCCGCTGGAAGAGGGCGGCCTGCATCTTGGCGGCGATCTGCCGCTGTTCCCGGGCGATCTCGGCGTCGCGGGCCTTCATCTCGGCGATGGACCGTTCGATGTCGGCCAGGTGCTCGGCCCACTGCGGCTGATGGGCGCCGCAGTGCGGGCAGACCACGGCGGGCTTGATGTCCTGCCCGCACGAGGGGCACCTGAAGCTCTCCACGACAGTCTCCCGTCCGCCCGTGCCCTCGCACTGTGGACCTCCCAGAGGCAGCATGCCTTGAGCGGGCCGGGATTTCGACAGTTGCAGGCGCGTTCCGGACAACAAAAAGGACCGGCCCGGTCGGGGAGGGTGTCCCCGGCGGGCCGGTCCGGCCGGTCAGCGGGTCAGGGGCGGCCCATGCCGCGGTATTCCCACCCGGCCTGCGTCCACAGTGTCGAGTCGAGGCAGTTGCGCCCGTCGACCACCTTGCGGCCGTTGGCCAGCTCGCCCAGGGCGACCGGGTCGGCGTTGCGGAACTCGGCCCACTCGGTGAGCACGCAGACCAGGTCGGCGCCACGGACGGCGTCGTTCATGGTCTCCTCGTACGTCAGCTCGGGCACCGCCCGGCGCGCGTTCTCGATACCCTGCGGGTCGAACACGTGCACGTCGGCGCCGGCCTTGCCGAGCAGCGCGGCGACCGCGAGCGCCGGCGCGTCGCGTACGTCGTCGGTGTTGGGTTTGAACGTGGCGCCGAGCACCGCGACGCGGGTGCCGGACAGGTCCGGCCCGGCCGGGCCGGAGCGGCGGCCGAGCAGCTCGGCGGCGAGCTGCACGACGCGGCTGCGCCGGCGCAGGTTGATCAGGTCGACCTCGTGCAGGAAGCGCAGCGCCTCACCGGCGCCCAGCTCCTGCGCGCGGGCCTGGAACGCGCGGATGTCCTTGGGCAGGCACGCGCCGCCGAAGCCGAGCCCGGCCTGGAGGAAGCGGTTGCCGATGCGCGGGTCGTAGCCGATCGAGCGGGCCAGCTGGGTGACGTCGCCGCCGGCGGCCTCGCAGACCTCGGCCATCGCGTTGATGAAGGAGATCTTGGTGGCGAGGAACGCGTTCGCGGCGACCTTGACCAGCTCGGCGGTGGCGAAGTCGGTGACCACGAGCGGGACCTCGCGGTCCTCGGTGGCGGCGAGGTCGAAGACGCCCTTGTGCGCGGCGTAGAGCATGCCGTTGGCCCACTCGCTCTTGACGCCGACCACGATCCGGTTCGGACGCAGCACGTCGTCGACGGCGAAACCCTCCTGGAGGAACTCGGGGCTCCACGCCACCTCGACGCCGAGATCGGCCGGGCTGTGCTTGCCGACGAGCTGCTCCACCCACTCGGCGGTGCCCACCGGCACGGTGGACTTGCCGACGATCAGCGCCTTGCGGGTCAGGTGCTGGGCCAGGCTGGTCACGGACGCCTCGACGTACGACAGGTCGGCGCCCATGCCGTCGGCCCGCTGCGGGGTGCCGACGCAGATGAAGTGGACGTCGCCGAAGTCGGCGGTCTCCTTGATGTCCGTGCTGAACCGCAGCCGGCCGGCGGCCAGGTTGCGCCGCAGCAGCTCGTCGAGGCCGGGCTCGTGGATCGGCACCTCACCGGCGTTCAGCTTGGCGATCTTGTCCGCGTCGACGTCGAAACCGAGCACCTCGTAGCCCAGCTCGGCGTAGCAGATGGCGTAGGTCGCACCGAGGTAGCCGGTGCCGAGGAACGTCACCCGGGGACGGGCGGCGCCGGACGGCGGGGTCACCGCGGCGATGGCGGGCATCGGCTGGGTGTTCGGGTACGGAATCGTCACGCCTGTCTTCTCCGCTCGCACTGGCGGCGCTTCCACGCGTCGCATTCTGCTGGGGGCGCCTGGGCCGGGCACCGAGGGAACTGAATTTCTGCTGTGAGGGTAGTGGGGCCGGGCGGGCGACGCTCGGGCGCGAGCCTACCCGCCGGTAAGGTCCGACAGGGGCCGGTGGCTATCCTTCAGTTTGCGGCAGTCGTCGGCCCCCGGGCGGTACAGACTGCGCATGATAGCGGTGAAAGGGGAGGGCCGACATGGCCGCAGAGCAGTCGTTCGACGTCTACCGGTTGCCGGAGGAGCACGAGGCGATCCGGGAAGCGGTCCGTGAGGTCTGTGCGGCCAAAGTGGCTCCGCACGCCGCTGAGGCCGACGAGACAGGTGAGTTCCCGAAGGCGTCCTACGAGGCGCTGCGGGCCGCCGACTTCCACGCCCCGCACATCCCCGTCGAGTACGGCGGCGCCGGTGCGGATGCCCTGGCCACGGCCATCGTGATCGAGGAGGTGGCGCGGGCCTGCGCCTCGTCCTCCCTGATCCCGGCGGTGAACAAGCTGGGCACGATGCCGCTGCTGCTGGCCGGCTCCGAGGAGCTGAAGCGCAAGTACCTGACCCCGGTCGCGGCCGGCGAGGGCATGTTCTCCTACTGCCTCTCCGAGCCGGAGGCGGGCTCCGACGCCGCCGCGATGACCACCAAGGCGGTACGCGACGGCGACCACTGGGTGCTCAACGGCGTGAAGCGGTGGATCACCAACGCGGGCGTCTCCGAGTACTACACCGTCTTCGCCGTGACCGATCCCACAGCCCGGTCGAGGGGCATCTCCGCCTTCGTCGTGGAGAAGTCCGACCCGGGCGTCAGCTTCGGCGCCCCGGAGAAGAAGCTCGGCATCAAGGGCTCGCCGACCCGCGAGGTCTACTTCGACAACGTGCGGATCCCGGCCGACCGCATGATCGGCGCCGAGGGCACCGGCTTCGCCACCGCCATGAAGACGCTGGACCACACCCGGGTCACCATCGCCGCCCAGGCCGTCGGCATCGCCCAGGGCGCGCTCGACTACGCCAAGGGCTACGTCCAGGAGCGCAAGCAGTTCGGCAAGGCGGTCGCCGAGTTCCAGGGCATCCAGTTCATGCTCGCCGACATGGGCATGAAGCTGGAGGCGGCACGGCAGCTCACGTACGCCGCCGCCGGCAAGTCCGAGCGCGGCGACGCGGACCTGACCTACTTCGGCGCGGCCGCGAAGTGCTTCGCCTCGGACGCCGCCATGGAGATCACCACGGACGCGGTCCAGCTGCTCGGCGGCTACGGCTACACCCGCGACTACCCGGTCGAGCGGATGATGCGGGACGCCAAGATCACCCAGATCTACGAGGGCACCAACCAGGTGCAGCGCATCGTCATGGCCCGTCAGCTGCTCAAGGGCTGACCGGAGACGTTCGGGCGGGCGGGCCGGTGCGTACCGGCCCGCCCGCGCTCGTTCAACGGCTCTCGGTGCCCTCCGGCCGGCCCGCGCCGCGCGGCGGGGCCGACCACGGCGACTCCCCTCCGGTACGGCGAGGCAGCGGCTCGGTCGGGGTCTCCGGGTACGCCAGCGTGAGCGGCGGCGTGTCCGGATCCTTGGCCGGCGCCGGAGGCCAGTCCGTGAGCGTCGGCTTGTGCTCCACCGGCTCCGCGGCCGGGGTCAGCTCCGCCTCGGCCGTCGCGGGTGTGGCAGGACGCCGCCAGCGGCTCGTGCTGAACACGGCCATCAGCAACAGCACGCCGATCAGGAACAGCGTGCCGTTGTCCAGCGGGTCGCGCAGCGGCAGCGGGTCACCGAGCAGCTTCAGGTCACCGGGAACCCGGTCCCGCACGCTGAACGGCGCGACGAACAGCCCGAGGTACGGGACCGCGAGCAGCAGGCCGGCCACGAGCGGGCCGAACGGCGAGAAGCGCAACGTGCCGAGCAGGCCGAGCAGGATGCCGGCGACGCCCAGATAGACGGCCGGCTCGATCAGGTTCGGCGTGCTGTACGTCCCGATCTCCACCCAGCGGTCGACGGTCCGCTCAGATCCGTCCTGACCGAGCGTGACGAGCACCCAGGTGACGGGCGCCACCGCCAACCCGGCGAGGAAGCTCCAGAGATGTCGCATCCGCGCACCGTACCGTTTTCGGCATGACAGATCATCCCGCGGTCCCGTCGGGTAAGCCGACCTCGTACTCCCGCGTCACGCTCAGTCGCATCATGACCGCGGTCGATGTCAATCTGTACGGGACCGTGCACGGTGGGGTACTGATGAAATTCGTGGACGACGTTGCCGGCGCGGCGGCGGCGCGGCACAGCGGCGGCACCGCCGTGACGGCCTCCATCGACGAGATCGTCTTCTCCGAGCCGGTGCGGGTGGGCGACCTCGTGCACGCGCACGCCCAGATCAACTGGACCGGCAGCACCTCCATGGAGGTCGGCGTGAAGGTGGTCGCCGAGCGCTGGGACTCGGCCGAGGACGAGCCCGTGCCGGTCGCCACCGCGTACCTGGTCTTCGTGGGCGTCGACGTGGGCGGCGCGCCGCGCCCGGTGCGCCCGGTGCTGCCCGAGACGCCGGAGGACGAGCGCCGCTTCCGGGAGGCGGAGATCCGGCGGGCGCACCGGCTGGCGCGCCGCCGAGCGATCCAGGCCCACCGCGCCGGCTGAGGGGTGTAAGGAAGGGCCCCCTATTAACGCCTGCGGTAGAGGAAGGGCCCCCTATTAACACCCGGGCACGCACGCTGCCTCCGCCGTCCGGCGGCGGACCCCGCGGGGAGTGAGGCGTTAACAGGGGGCCCTTCCTATGCACGAGGCGTTAATAGGGGGCCCTTCCTTACACGCGGGCCACATGGGGTGGGGGTGCGGGGTGTGGGCGGGCCACGCCCCGTACGCCGCGCCCGGCGCGGACAATGGCGGCACGAGGTAGGGCAAGATGGCGCCACGGCCCCGGCACACCGTCGTGGCGGGCCCAGGGGAGGGTGGAACAGTGGCTGACGTGCTGTGGACGCCGCCGGCGGACGTGCGGGAGCGGTCCCGGATCGGTGACTACCTGCGCTGGCTGGCCGAGCACCGCGGGCTGGAGTTCGCCGACTACGACGCGCTGTGGCAGTGGTCGGTCACCGACCTGGACGCGTTCTGGCGCTCGATCTGGGACTGGTTCGACGTCGTCGCGCACACCCCGCCGACCGCCACGCTCTCCGACCGGGCCATGCCGGGCGCGCGCTGGTTCCCCGGCGCGACGCTCAACTACGCCGAGAACGTGCTGCGGATGCCGGGGCTGGGCGACGACGACCCGGCGGTGATCGCGCACGGTCAGACCCGCGCCCCGGAGACGCTCACCGCTGCCGAGCTGCGCGAGCGGGTCCGCCGGGTGGCGGCCGGGCTGCGTCGCCTCGGCGTGGGTCCGGGCGACCGGGTGGCCGCGTACGCGCCGAACATCCCGGAGACGTATGTCCTGCTGCTCGCCACCGCCAGCCTCGGCGCGATCTTCTCCTCCTGCGCGCCGGAGTTCGGCACCCGCAGCGTCACCGACCGCTGGCAGCAGATCGAACCGACGGTGCTGGTCGCCGTGGACGGCTACCGGTACGGCGACAAGCCGGTGGACAGGCGCGCCGAGGTGGCCGCGATCCGGGCGGCGTTGCCGTCGCTGCGGCACACGGTCGCCATCGCGTACCTCGATCCGGACGGCCCGGCCCCCGACGGCGCGCTGCCGTGGGCGGAGCTGGCGGCGCCGACCGACGAGCCGTTGACGTTCACGCCGGTGGCCTTCGACCACCCGCTCTACGTGCTCTACTCCTCCGGCACCACCGGCCTGCCCAAGCCGATCGTGCACGGCCACGGCGGCATCCTGCTGGAACACCTGAAGATGCTGGCGCTGCATCACGACCTGGGCGCGGGTGACCGGTTCCTGTGGTTCACCACGACCGGCTGGATGATGTGGAACTTCCTGGTCTCCGGCCCGGCGGTGGGCGCGGCGATCGTGCTGTTCGACGGCAACCCGGGTCACCCCGACCTGGGCGCGCTGTGGCGGCTGGCCGCCGACACCGGCACCACGTACTTCGGCACGTCCGCGCCGTTCCTGCTGGCCTGCCGCAAGGCCGGGCTGGTGCCGCGGGAGGTCGCCGACCTGTCCGCGGTGCGCGGCCTCGGCTCGACGGGCGCGCCGCTGCCGGCCGAGGGCTTCACCTGGGTGTACGAGAACGTCAGCGACCGCCTCCAGCTCCAGTCGCTGTCCGGCGGCACGGACGTGTGCACCGGGTTCGTCGGCGGCGTGCCGCTGCTGCCGGTGTACGCCGGGGAGATCGCGTGCCGGGCGCTGGGCGCGAAGGTGGAGGCCCGTTCCGCCGACGGCAGCGCGGTGATCGGGCAGCTCGGCGAGCTGGTGATCACCGAGCCGATGCCGAGCATGCCGGTCGGGTTCTGGAACGACCCGGACGGCGCCCGCTACCGGGAGGCGTACTTCGAGGTCTATCCCGGGGTGTGGCGGCACGGCGACTGGATCACCGTGAACGAGCGCGGCGGATGTGTGATCACCGGCCGGTCCGACGCCACGCTGAACCGGGGCGGCGTGCGGCTGGGCACCGCCGAGTTCTACTCGGTGGTCGAGGGCCTGGACGAGGTGGTCGACTCGGTGGTCGTGCACCTGGAGGACGACGAGGGCGGCGCGGGTGAGCTGCTGCTGTTCGTGGTGCTCGCCGAGGGACTGGAACTCGACGACGAGATGCGGCGCAAGATCTGCCGGGAGCTGCGTACCGCGTTGTCGCCGCGGCACGTGCCGGACGAGATCCACCAGGTCCGGGCCGTGCCCCGCACGCTGAGCGCGAAGAAGCTGGAGGTGCCGGTCAAGAAGATCCTGACGGGTACCCCGGTGGACAGCGCCGCGGCCAAGGGCGCCCTGGCCAACCCCGAGTCCCTGACCGCGTTCGTCGCCCTGGCCCAGCGCCGAGCCACCACCGACAGCCCCGTCTCGCCTCGCTGATCTTGCACTTTCCGCCCCGGCGAAGGGGGCGAATCGCCCCGACCGAGGGCCGAAACTGCAAGATCAGCGGGGAGGGAGGGGTCAGGGAAGGGTGTGGGTGGCCTTCTCGGCTTCGGCCCGGGTGGGCAGGCGGGTCGGGTCGGGGTGGGCGCAGGCCACCACGCTGGCGCCGGTGATCAGGGGAGCCAGCAGCCAGTCGACGGGGTCGGGGTGGCGGGTCACGTCGACCAGGAGGCGGTCGCCGGGGGTGAGGCCCAGCTCCGCGGCGCGGGCCTGCGCGCGGGCCAGCAGCGCCGCGTCGCCCTCGCCACCCTCGGGGTACGGCGTGAAGTGGTCGCCGTGTCCGCGTACCGCCGTCACGAAGTCGGCGTAGCCAGTCGGCACCTGCCGCATCGGCAGCGCGAACGGGTCGAGCGCCAGCGCGTACCGCTCGCCGGCCGGCCACCCGGCCGCCTCGTCCACCCGGTCGGCGGCCACGAACACGACCTCCACCGGACCGGGCGCGTCGGTCACCGTCAGTTTCGCCGACCAGCAGCCGAGCAGCACGGCGGCGGTCTGCCAGTGCGGCGGCAGCAGCACGCCGGCCGAATCGCCCGGCGCGGCGTCGATCTCGTCGGTGAGCAGGTTGGCCGTCTTCGCCACCCAGTTCGCAAGCGTCGCGCCGGAGAGTTCGGTGCGCTCGCCGGTGGCGTCGTCGTACCAGGTCAGCAGCGGTCGGGTGGGGTCCGGCGCGATCGCGTCGGCGAACACCCGGGCAATGTTGTCGGCCATCGGCGCGAACGATACGCGCCCCGCGTGCGTACTCGATGACAACGTCAAGTCGGCGTACCGTCGGGTCGCGGTCAGCGTCGTGCGTCCGGCGCGGCGTACGCTTGCCGACAGTGTTCTTCCCCACAACTGCGCCATCTGAGGAGCCGCCCCGTGACCGCCGGTCGCCCGCCCCGCGTTCTCATCGACGCCACGAGTGTCCCCGCCGACCGTGGTGGCGTCGGTAGATACGTCGACGGACTGCTCGGCGCGCTGGGCCGGGTCTGCGGCACCGGCGTCGACCTGGCGGTGGTGAGCCTCCGCACCGATCTGGAGCGCTACACCCGGATGCTGCCGGGCGCCGAGGTGATCCCCGCCCCGGCGGCGGTGGCGCACCGGCCGGCGCGGCTGGCCTGGGAGCAGACCGGCCTGCCGCTGCTGGCCCAGCAGGTCGGCGCGGAGGTGCTGCACTCGCCGTTCTACACCTGTCCGCTGCGGGCCGGATGCCCGGTGACGGTCACTGTGCACGACGCGACGTTCTTCACCGAGCCGGAGCACTACGACAAGTCGCGCCGGACGTTCTTCCGCAGCGCCATCAAGACCTCGCTGCGGCGGGCCAGCCGGGTGATCGTGCCGAGCAAGGCCACCCGCGACGAGCTGATCCGGCTGCTGGACGCCGACCCGACCCGGATCGACGTCGCCTATCACGGCGTCGACCAGGACGCCTTCCACGCGCCCGGCGACGAGGAGAAGGCGCGCGTGCGGGCCCGCCTGGGTCTGGGCGACAGCAGCTACGTCGCGTTCCTCGGGGCCAAGGAGCCGCGCAAGAACGTACCCAACCTGATCCGCGGCTGGGCGCGGGCGGTGGCCGACCGGCCGAACCCGCCGGCGCTGGTGGTCGCGGGCGGTCAGGGGCACGACGACGACATCGACCGCGCGGTGGCCGAGGTGCCGTCGCACCTGCGGCTGCTGCGCCCGGGCTACCTGCGCTACGCCGACCTGCCCGGCTTCCTCGGCGGCGCGCTCGTGGCCGCCTACCCCTCCTACGGCGAGGGCTTCGGCCTGCCGATCCTGGAGGCGATGGCGTGCGCGGCCCCGGTGCTCACCACGCCGCGCCTGTCCCTGCCCGAGGTGGGCGGCGACGCGGTGGCGTACACCAGCGAGGACCCGGACCAGATCGCCGCCGACCTGGCCGCCCTGCTGGACGACGAGCCGCGGCGGCTGTCGCTGGCCAAGGCCGGGTTCGACCGGGCCAAGGAGTTCACCTGGGAGTCCAGCGCGGACGTGCACATCGCGGCCTGGCGACGGGCCCGGTCCTGAGGGCCGGCGGGCGGCCCCGGGCGACCGACCGTGACGACTCGCCCGCTTCGGGCATGATGTGCTGATGTTCTACGCCGTCATCCCGGCGGGTGGCAGCGGCACACGGTTGTGGCCGCTGTCCCGTGCCGGCCATCCCAAATTCCTCCACCCGCTGACCGGGACCCCCGCCTCGCTCCTGCAGGCCACTGTCGACCGGTTGTCGCCGTTGACCACACCCGAGCGCACGCTCGTGGTCACCGGGGCCGCGCACGCCGCGGCGGTGGCTCGGCAGCTGGCCGGCGTGCCGGAGGAGAACATCCTGGTCGAGCCGTCGCCCCGGGACTCCTGCGCGGCGATCGCGCTGGCCGCCGCGGTGATCGCCGCGCGTACGCCGGACGCGGTGATGGGCTCGTTCGCCGCCGACCACCTGATCGGCGACCCGGCCCGGCTGGCCGAGGTGGTACGGCAGGCCATCCGGGGCGCGGAGCAGGGGCTGCTGATGACTGTGGGCATCACCCCGACCCGCCCGGAGACCGGCTACGGCTACCTGGAGACCGGTGATCCGGTGGGGGACGGCCCGCTGCGTCCGGTGCGCGAGTTCAAGGAGAAGCCGGCTGCGGAGGTGGCCGAGGTCTACGTGCGCTCCGGCCGGCACCTCTGGAACGCCAGCATGTTCGTCTGGCGGGTGGACGTCTTCCTCGCCGAGCTGGCCCGCCAGCAGCCGGAGCTGCACGCCGGGATCACCGCCATCGCGGCGGTCTGGGGCACCCCGGAGCAGGACGACGTGCTGGGCCGGGTCTGGCCGACGCTGCCCCGGATCTCGGTGGACTACGCGGTCATGGAGGGCGCGGCGACGGCCGGCCGGGTGGGTACCGTGCCGGGTGACTTCGGCTGGAACGACGTCGGTGACTTCCACACGCTCG
Source organism: Micromonospora sp. LA-10 (assembly GCF_051853095.1). NCBI lineage: Bacteria > Bacillati > Actinomycetota > Actinomycetes > Micromonosporales > Micromonosporaceae > Micromonospora > Micromonospora sp. LA-10. Next base: position 2,706,680 of record NZ_CP195710.1, on the reverse strand, counting down.
GCGAGGTGCTGCCGGCCGACGGCGCCGGGAACGTGGTGCTGGGTGGCGACGCGAAGCCGGGCGTGCTGCTGCACGACACCACCGGCACTGTCGTGGTGCCGCACTCCGGCCGGCTCGTCGCCACCGTCGGGGTGCGCGACCTGATCGTGGTGGACACCCCGGACGCGCTGCTGGTCTGCCCGCGTGACCGCGCGCAGGACGTGAAGAAGGTCGTGGACGAGCTGAAGGAACGCGGCGAGGAGGGCCTGGTCTGATCCGGCCGGGACGGCCCGCCTCCGCTCAGCGGGCGGCGTGGCGGGCCAGCACGGCGAGTCAGCGGGCGGCGTGGCGGGCCAGCACGGCGAGCGCCGGCGGCACCAGTTGGGCCGTGGCGTGGGCGAGCGGCTCGGGCAGCCGGTCCGGCGGGAACCAGCCGAGCGCCTCGGACTCGGCGCTCACCTGCTCGACGGCCCCGGCCGGGGCCAGCGCCGCGTACCGGACGTCGTAGTGGAACGACCCGCCCTGGCAGGCGACCTGGTGGATGTCCACATCGATGGGCTCCGGCTCGACGGTCAGGCCGGTGATGCCGGACTCCTCGGTGGCCTCGCGCAGCGCGGCGGCAACGAGCGTCCGGTCGCCGGGCTCGCAGTGCCCGCCGAGCTGCATCCACCTGCGGATCTTGCCGTGCAGGCAGAGCAGCACCCGGCCGTCCGGGTCGAGCACCAGCGCGCTGGCGGTGACATGCCCGGCGCGGTGTGTCCGGCTCATCGCCACCGGCCCGTCGGCGAGAAGCGCCAGCGTCCGGTCCCGGTTGGCGGCGGCGGCCGGGCTGGTCGCCGTCCAGCGGCTCAGCGTGGCGACGGCGTCGGCGTGCAGGCCGGCGTACGTGGTGAGGTCGGTGTCGGGCACCCGGACACTCTACGAGCGCCACCGCGGTACGCCGGCGCGGCGACCCGCCAGCGGACGAGCGAAGGCCGGGCGGCACCCCTGCGACGATGTCGCAGACCCTCGTGGTGCCGCCCGGCCACGCCCGTCAGCCGGCGACCGGGTCGACATTGCGCCCCGGCGTCGGCGGGCAAGGAAGAGTCTGCCGAACCGGTCACCTCGCCGTCGAGGTCTTTCACCTGAGGCTTAAATATGGAGATTAGTGCCGGCGGGTAAAGTGCGAGGCAAGGCGGGCACCCCCGCCGTCCGCACGGGAGCACTCCATGTTGAAGATCATTTTCTCGAGCGAGGACGTCCTGCGGACCCGGGTCGCCCCGGCCGCGGACCCGCTCTGGGAGCTGGTCCTCAGCCTGCACCTGCTCCAGGGGCGCGGCCGCGACCCGATGATGACCACGTGGCGACGCACAGTGGCCCACGGGCTGCGCACCGACAGCGGCGCCGAGCAGTACCGCCTGCTCCTCGCGCTCAACCCGCCGCGCGGCTACTTCCCCGACTTCCTCACCCCGTTCGCCAGCCGGGAGGGCTTCGAGGTCGGGCTGGACGCCGTCCGGGGCACCCCTGTCGACATGCTGCGCCGCGACCTGACCCGGCTCGCCGAGGAGACCACGCTGCCGTCCTCGGCGACCGCGCTCGCCCGGGGCGAGCCGGAGACGCTGCACCACCTCACCGACGCGATGGCGCGATACCAGTCGCTGGCCGTCACGCCGTACTGGGCCCGGGTGCAGGCAGCTGTCGAGGCGGACCGGGCCCGGCGCGCCCGCGCCATGCTCGACGGCGGCGCCGAAGGGCTGCTGGCCAGCCTGCGGCCGAACATGCGGTGGAACTCCGGCGTGCTGGAGGTGCTCGACTATCCGGACACCCGGGAACTGCACCTGGACGGGCGCGGGCTGCTGCTCGTCCCGTCGTTCTTCTGCTCGCGTACCCCGGTGGCGCTCGTCGACCCGACCCTGCCCCCGGTGCTCGTCTACCCGGTGGACCGGCTCGCCGGGCTGACACCGGCGTCCGGCGTCGGCGTGTCCCCGCAGGGCGAGGCGCTCGCGGCCCTGCTCGGCCGTACCCGGTCGCGGGTGCTCCAAGCCGCCGACGAGGGCTGCACCACCGGCGAGATGGCCCGCCGGCTGCACATCTCCGCCGCCGCGGCCAGCCAGCACACCACAGTGCTGCGCAACGCCGGGCTGCTGGTCAGCCAGCGTGAGCGCAACACCGTCCTGCACACGCTGACGCCGCTGGGCCGAGCCGTCCTCGACGCCTGAGGGCACCCACCGGGCCGCCACCCGCCACGCCGAACCCCGCCCCGGCAGGGCAGCGCGTCAGAGCGCCAGCGTGGCGCTGGCGGCGCTGCCGCCCGGGGGCGGGAGCAGGACGGACCCGATTCCCTCGGCGGCCAGCGCGGCACGCAGGCGTTGCACGTCCGCGCCGAACCGGACCAGGTCCGCCGAATCGAGCGGGGTCGGCGCCGCGCCGAGCAGCAGGCCGGTGGCCGAGGCGGGCCAGCCGGGCACGGTGGCGGCGAGTCCGGCGCGTACCTCGTCGTCGGTGACGTGGGTGAAGACGGTGCCGGGGGCGACCACGTCGGCGACCGCGGTGATCGCCCGCCGCACCGCGGCCGGGTCGGCAGGCTCGGGCCCGGTCCGGTCGGGCAGCGTCGCCGCCTCCCGCAGGCCGGCGGCACGCGCCTCGGCGGTACCGAGCGAGAACAGGTCCATCGAGGCGTCGCGGACGAGCGCCCGGGCGCCCTCGTCGTCGTCCCGGGGGGTGCCCAGGTAACCGCGGACCACGGCGACCGGCACCTGGTCGCACTTGCCCTTGATCAGCTCGCCGGCGCCGGCCAGCTCGTCGACCACCGCCATCTGGGTGACGAACAGCTCGTTGCCGTACGGGTCGACCTCGCCCCGGTGGTCGCGGATCGCCGGCATGCCGGCCACCCCGAGCGCCACGTCGGTGAGCCCGTTGCGCCACGGGCGGCCCATGGTGTCGCTGACGATCACGGCGACGTCGAGGCCGTACCGCTCGCGCAACGCGGCACGCAACGCCCGCGCGGACGCGTCCGGGTCGGCCGGCAACAGCACCAGCCGGGTCTTGTCCACGTTCGACGCGTCGATGCCGGCGGTGGCCATCACGAACCCGTGGTGGGTCTGCACGATCCGGGTGGTGCCCCGCGTCGCGACCACCCGGGCGGTCTCGCCGTCCAGGATCCGGTCCCGCGCCTCGAGGCGTTCCGGGCCGTCGGCGGGCACGTCGACCAGCCGGCCCTCCGCCTTCGACACGATCTTGCTGGTGACCACCAGCACGTCGCCGTCGCGCAGCCACGGCGCCGCGCCGGCGATCAGCGCCGCCAGGTCGTCGCCCTCGGTCACGTCGCCGATGCCCTGCACCGGCAGGATCTCCAGCCTCACATCAGCTCCAGCGCGGCGCGCACCATCGCGGCGGTCGCCGCCTCGTCGGTCATCCGCAGCGGCGCCGCGCGGACCACCACGTCCGGCACCGCCGTGCCATCGTCCTCCGGCGCGACCAGCCAGCCGTCGAGCAGCCCGCCGTCGGACCGGGCGCCGTAGAGGCCGCCCACACCGGCCGCGCTGCACTCCACGCCGAGCACGGCGAGGCAGCGGTCGGCCATGCCGCGTACCGGCGCGCCGCCGATGATCGGCGACACCCCGATCACCGGGGCCGGCCCGCCGGTCACCGCGTCGCGCAGACCGGGCACGGCGAGCACCGGGGCGATGCTGACGACCGGGTTGCTGGGCGCGATCAGCACCACGTCCGCGGCCGCGATCGCCTCCACCACGCCGGGCGCGGGCTTCGCCGCGTCGGCGCCGACGAAGACGAACCGGTCGGTGGGTACGCCGGCGCGGTACCGCACCCACCACTCCTGGAAGTGGATCGCCCGCCGGCCCTGCTCGTCGGTGACGACGGCATGGGTCTCCAGGCGGTCGTCGGTGGCCGGCAGCAGCCGTACGCCCGGCTGCCAGCGCGCCGCCAGCGCCTCGGTGACCTGGGACAGCGGATAGCCGGCGTTGAGCATCGTGGTGCGGACCAGGTGGGTGGCGATGTCCTTGTCGCCCAGGCCGAACCAGCTCGGCTCCGCGCCGTACGCGGCCAGCTCGTTCTTCACCGTCCAGGTCTCGCCCACCCGGCCCCAGCCGCGCTCCGGGTCGGCGCCGCCGCCGAGCGTGTAGAGCACGCTGTCCAGGTCTGGGCAGACCTTCAGCCCGTGCAGCAGCAGATCGTCGCCGACGTTCACCACGGCGGTCACCTCGGCGCCCACCTCGCGGGCGTAGGCCCGCACGCCGAGCAGGAAACGGGCGCCCCCGATGCCGCCGGTCAGAACCACGATGCGCATGGCGTCCATCCTTCCGCACGCGCCGCCGTCGATCGTTCGGTGGCCGGAGAGACTACGCTCACTTCGGCAACTGTCCGCTTTCGTCCCCTGGGGGAGTCCGTGACCAGCCCCGCCGAGCCCGCGTCCGGTGACGCCGCGCAGGCCAGCCAGTTGATCAAACCGTTGCGCGAACTGGCCGCGCTCGTCCTTCTCGGCGCCAACGCCGTGCTGCTCTTCGTCGGCCTGCTGCGCCTGCTGGTGCCGGTCGACGACTACAGCACGTTCAGCGGCCGGGCGGGAAGCACGTACTTCAGCTTCGTCGGCCTGGAGGCGACGGTCCTGCCGCTGCTCGCCGTCCTGATCGCCACCGTGATCCTCCCGGTCGTGCCGAAGGCCAAGCTGATCACGCAGGTGGCGCTGGTCGAGTACGCCGTGTCCGCCGTGTTCGGCGCGCTGACGTTCCTGATCTGGCTGGTCGGCCGGCTCGCCGACGGTGAGGTGCTCGACGCGTTCCTCGGTCTGCTGACCCGCGCGGCCTGGCTGGCGATCTTCGCGGTCGCCGCGTTCGTGGTGTTCAAGATCTGGCGCACGCTCTACTACGTGCCGAAGCCGAAGGCGCAGCCCGGCGTGTACGGCCAGCCCCAGCCCGGCTGGCCGCAGCAGGGTCAGCCCGGCGGCTACCCCGGTCCGGGCGGCTACCCGCAGCAGCAGCAGCCGGGCCAGGGCTACCCGCAGGCCGGCTCGCCCCCGCCCGGGTGGCCGCAGCAGCCCGGCCCGTACGGCCAGCCGCAGTCGGCGCCGCCGTTCAACACCGCGCCGCCGCACGCCCCGCAGTCCGGCCCGCCGTTCGCCGACCAGCAGTCGGCCCCGCAGCCCGGCTCGCCGTACGCCGGTCCGCAGCAGGCGCCCCAGTACGGCTCGCCGCAGTCCGCGCCGCCGTTCGGCCAGCCGCCGTCGGCCGACCCGACGCAGGCGATCCCGCGCCAGTCCGCCGAGCCGGGCGCGCCGTCGCCCGCCGCCGACGACGAGCGCACCCAGCGGTTCGACCGCGAGGACCCGAACCAGCCCCGCTGAGCCGCGCGGCGGGCGGCGGAGTGCCGCCGCCCGCCGGACGGCAGACGATCGACGGCCCGCGCCGGTCCCGCTGTGAGGCGGGCCACGCGGGCCGTCCCGTTGCCCGGACCACGAGCGGGCCCGGGCGGCCCGCCGCCCGGCAGCACATAGGCTGGGCGGATGGTTGATCGCAGCGACCCCGAACCGACCGAGGCGAGCGTCCGGCGGGCGCTGGGACGGGCCGCCACCGGCCGGGCGCTCGACGCCGACGAGGCCGGCGCGCTGCTCGCCGCGCGCGGGCAGATGCTCGACGAGCTGCTCCGGGTCGCCGGTGAGATCCGCGACGCCGGGCTGCGCGACGCCGGGCGACCGGGCGTGGTCACGTACTCGAAGAAGGTCTTCATCCCGCTTACCCGGCTCTGCCGGGACCGCTGCCACTACTGCACGTTCGCCACCGTGCCGCACCGGCTGCCCGCCGCCTACCTGGAACGCGACGAGGTGCTGGCGATCGCCCGCGAGGGCGCCGCGCAGGGCTGCAAGGAGGCGCTGTTCACGCTCGGCGACCGGCCGGAGGAGCGGTGGCCGGCGGCCCGCCGGTGGCTGGACGAGCGGGGGTACGACTCGACGCTGGACTACCTGCGCGCCTGCGCGGTGGCGGTGCTGGAGGAGACCGGCCTGCTGCCCCACCTGAACCCGGGCGTGCTGACCTGGTCGGAGTTGCAGCGGCTCAAGCCGGTCGCGCCGAGCATGGGCATGATGCTGGAGACCACCGCCACCCGGCTGTGGTCCGAGCCGGGCGGCCCGCACTTCGGCTCACCGGACAAGGAGCCCGCGGTACGCCTGCGGGTGCTCGACGACGCCGGCCGGGTCGGGGTGCCGTTCACCACCGGCATCCTGATCGGGATCGGCGAGAACCGGGCCGAGCGGGTCGACGCGATCTTCGCGATCCGCCGGGCGATGCGGGAGTACGGCCATCTCCAGGAGGTGATCGTGCAGAACTTCCGCGCCAAGCCGGACACCGCGATGCGCGGCATGCCGGACGCGGAGCTGCACGACCTGGCCGCCACCGTGGCCGTGGCCCGGGTGCTGCTCGGCCCGAAGGCCCGCATCCAGGCCCCGCCGAACCTGATCGCCGGCGAGTACGACCTGCTGCTGCGCGCCGGCATCGACGACTGGGGCGGCGTCTCCCCGGTCACGCCCGACCACGTCAACCCGGAGCGGCCCTGGCCGCACCTGGAGGAGCTGGCGGCGCGTACCGCGAGCGCCGGGTTCACGCTGCGCGAGCGGCTCACCGTCTACCCGGAGTACGTCCGCGCGGGTGGCCCGTGGCTGGACCCGCGTGTGCTGCCGCACGTCACGGCGCTCGCCGACCCGGCCACCGGGCTCGCGGTCGAGGAGGCCCGCCCGGTGGGACTGCCCTGGCAGGAGCCGGAGGAGACCTACGGCGGTCGCACCGACCTGCACGCCACCATTGACGTGACCGGCCGCACCGAGGACCGGCGCGGCGACTTCGACAGCGTCTACGGCGACTGGACCGAGGTGGCCGGCAAGGTGGCGCCGGAGGCGCGCTCGGGCGTACCCCTTGCCGGTGGCGCGGACGCCGACCTGCGCGCGGGCCTGCGGCTGGCCGCGGACGACCCGGCCGCGTTGCTGACGCCGGCGCACGAGGCGAAGGCGCTGGCGCTGTTCGGCGCGGACGGCCCGGCGCTCGACGAGCTGTGCCGACTGGCGGACGACGCGCGCCGGGACGCGGTCGGCGACGACGTGACCTACGTGGTGAACCGGAACATCAACTTCACGAACGTCTGCTACGTGGGCTGCCGGTTCTGCGCGTTCGCCCAGCGGGAGAGCGACGCCGACGCGTTCCGGCTCTCGCTGGAACAGGTCGCCGACCGGGCCGAGGAGGCGTGGACGGCCGGCGCCACCGAGGTCTGCCTCCAGGGCGGCATCGACCCGAAGATGCCGGTCACCGGCTACGCCGACATCGTCCGGGCGATCAAGGCGCGGGTGCCGGGCATGCACGTGCACGCCTTCTCCCCGATGGAGATCGTCACCGCCGCCGCGAAGGCCGGCGTGCCGGTGCGGGAGTGGCTGCTCCAGCTCCGCGAGGCCGGGCTGGACACCATCCCGGGCACCGCCGCGGAGATCCTCGACGACGACGTGCGCTGGGTGCTCACCAAGGGCAAGCTGCCGGCCGCCGCCTGGGTCGAGGTGGTGAGCACGGCGCACGAGCTGGGCATCCGGTCCAGCTCCACGATGATGTACGGCCACGTGGACCACCCGGGCCAGTGGCTCGCCCACTTCCGGGTGCTGGCCGGCGTGCAGGACCGCACCGGCGGGTTCACCGAGTTCGTGGCGCTGCCCTTCGTGCACACGAACGCGCCGATCTACCTGGCCGGCATCGCCCGCCCGGGGCCGACCTGGCGGGAGAACCGGGCGGTGCACGCGATGGCCCGGCTGCTGCTGCACGGCCGGATCGACAACATCCAGTGCTCCTGGGTGAAGCTCGGCGACGAGGGCACGGTGTCGATGCTGCGCGGCGGCTGCAACGACCTCGGCGGCACGCTGATGGAGGAGACCATCTCCCGGATGGCCGGCTCGGGCAACGGCTCGGCCCGTACCGAGGAGCAGTTGCGGGCGATCGCCACCGCCGCCGGCCGCCCGTTCCGCAAGCGGACGACCGCGTACGGTCACGCCGGCGCCTGAGGTCGAACCTTTCCCCGTCGCCCGCCGTACCTGTGGATGCCGGCGGCGGTTTCGGCGAGGACCGCCGCCGGTGACCCCCGATCCGGGGGCCCGGCGGGTGTCCGGGCGTCCCGGGCCCGTTGCGGCGCTGCGGCGCCGGTCCGGAAAGGTTGCCGATGAGCACTGACGAGACCACCGACGCGCCGAAGAAACGGCGGACCTGGCCGCGGTTGACCCGCAGGCAGACGCTCACCGCCGCGGCGAGCGCGACACTGGGCGCCGCCGCCCTCACCGTGCCGGGCCTGTCCGCCGCGCAGAACGCCCCCACGGCGAGCCGGCGCGACGAGCCGATCGTGGTCCACCTCCGCGACGCCGCCACCGGCGTGATGGACGTCTTCGTCGGCACGACAAGGGTCGAGGTCCGCGACCGCGGCCTGGCCGACCGCCTGGTGCGCGCCGCCGGCCGGCGCTGATCCCACCCTCCACCGGCGTGGGCTCCCGGCGCCGGTTCCGTCTTCCGTTCCCCCGACGAAGGTGCGTCCGCCATGTCCTCTCACCGCGAGGCCCCGGAGATCGCCAAGGATCCGGTCGCCGACAGTTCCGACCTGTACGCGTTCGTCACGCCGAGCCAGCCGGACACGGTCACGTTGATCGCCAACTACGTGCCGCTGCAACTGCCGTCCGGCGGCCCGAACTTCTTCGAGTTCGGCGACGACGTCCGGTACGAGATTCACATCGACAACGACGGCGACGGTAATCCGGACGTCACCTATCGTTTCGAATTCACCACCGAGATCACGAACCAGAACAGCTTTCTCTACAACACCGGGCCGATCGAGTCGCTGGAGAGCAAGAACTGGAACCGGCGGCAGTTCTACCGGCTGACCCGGATCGCCGACGGCCGGGCGCGCGTACTGGCGCACAAGCTGCCCTGCCCGCCCTGCAACGTCGGGCCGCTGTCCACACCGAAGTACCAGAACCTCGTACGCCAGGCGACGTTCAAGCTGTCCACCGGTGAGAAGGTCTTCGCCGGCCAGCGGGCCGACGGCTTCTTCGTCGACCTGGGCGCGGTGTTCGACCTGGGCACCCTGCGGCCGTTCCAGCAGCTGCACGTCGCCGGCAAGAAGCTGTTCCAGGCCGAGGGCGAGCCGGTGAACTCGCTGGACCGGCTGAACGTGCACAGCCTCGCCGTGCAGGTGCCGCTGAGCCAGGTACGCCGCAAGGCCGCGCGCTACGGCGTCGCGGACCGCGCCTCGACCATCGGAGTGTGGACCAGCGCGTCCCGCCAGCAGGTCCGGGTGCTCGGCGACCGGGTCGCCGCGGACACCGCCGCCGGCCCCTTCACGCAGGTGTCGCGGCTCGGTAACCCGTTGTTCAACGAGGTCATCGTGCCGATGTCCAGGAAGGACGTGTGGAACACGCTGCCGCCGTCGGAGGACAAGCGGTTCGCCGGGTTCGTCGAGCGGCCGGAGCTGGCCGCGCTGCTGCCGGCGCTCTACCCGGGCGTGTTCCCCAGTCTGGACGCGCTGAACAAGTCCAAGAAGCCGCGCGCCGACCTGGTGGCGATCCTGCTCACCGGCATCCCGGCCGGCCTGATCGACGGCTTCGCCAACACCACAGGCGACGTCCAGGCGGACATGCTGCGGCTGAACACGGCGATCCGGCCCAGCCGTACCCCGGACCGGTTCGGCGTGCTCGGCGGCGACCTGGCCGGCTTCCCGAACGGCCGCCGGGTCGCCGACGACGTGGTGACCATCGCGCTGCGCGCCATCGCCGGGCTGACCGTGCCGCTGGTGGACAAGACGTTCCGGCCCGACGCCGCCGCGGCGGCGGTCACGCCGGGGCTGAGCGCGGCCGACGTCACCGCGCCGTTCCTGGCCGACTTTCCGTTCCTCGGCACGCCGTACGACGGGTTCGGCAACCCGCAGGCGAAGAAGTCCTGACGGGAGGCGCGGATGTCACACCATCACGATCTCGGCCCCTCGCAGGTCGGCAGCGTCGTGCTCGACCTCGGCGGCAACCGGGGCGCGCTGATCATCCACACCGGCCGGGACCTGCACGGCCGGGAGATCGAGATCAGCCGGGCGGACCTCGACGGACCGCGGACCCACTCCGCGGTACGTGAGCGGCACGTCCTGGACGGGGTCTTCCACAGTGCCGTCTACCCGGACCTGGAGGCGGGTGTCTATACCGTCTGGTGGGACGAGAGCACATCGGCCGGCGCGATCTCGGTCACCGGCGGGTGCATCGCCGAATTCGTCTGGCCAACCAGCTCACCAGCCCGCATGGACTGAACCGGCGACCGCGCCGGAGACTGCGCCCCGTCCACATGGTGGACGGGGCGCAGTCGGCGTTGGACGGCTCGACGGGCGGTACCGCGGCGGGCGCGTTACCCTTTGCCCCACCAATTCTGATCTTGGTACGAGCGGCCGGCGGGGGCGTCCGGCCGGCCCGCCGACGGTGCGCCACGGCAGAAAACTTCTGGCAACTCGCCGGGGAGGGCGTTACTCGTCCGGGGTCTGAATCGATAGGGCAGGTTGCGAGGCTACGGGCGACCGCGTCGGTCGTCCCGGACGTGTCGGGAGGGCGACTCCATTATCAAGTTTGGCTTGACGGCGCGCGCATTACACGCGTGTAATTTGAATGGGGTTGTTCGCACGGAACGCAACAAATGGTGACCGTACGGACAGGCACGCCTTTCGCGTGGGGGGTTGCAGCGGCGAATGACGCCGGTGCGCGACAAGGAGGCAATCGATGGACGGCCAGCTCGAGGTGGCCGACCTGCTCGGGAACGCGCCGGAGTGGCAGGAGCGGGCGCTCTGCTCGCAGACCGACCCGGAGGCGTTCTTTCCCGAGAAGGGCGGCTCGACCCGCGAGGCGAAGCGCATCTGCTCGCGGTGCGAAGTGAAGACGGAATGCCTGGAGTACGCGCTCGGCCACGACGAGCGGTTCGGAATCTGGGGTGGCCTCTCCGAGCGGGAGCGGCGCAAGCTCAAGCGGCGGGTCGCCGCCTGACACACGTACGGGCCGACGGGCGGTGGGGGCCGCCCGGGCCCGGGTCGCTGTCCGGCCGGCGGGGGCCGGCCGGGTGGCGGCGTCAGGCCAGCTCGTCCGGGTCCACCCCGAGCAGGTTCGCCACCTGCTCGATGATCACGTCGTGGACCAGGTCGGCGAGGTCCTCGCGGTCCATCGCGCGGAACTCCAGCGGCCGCCGGTAGAGCACGATCCGCGGCGGCACCTCCTGGCGGCCGGGCCGCCCGGGCAGCAGCCGGGCGAGCGGCACCTCGCCGTCCTCCAGCACGTCCGAGTCGTAGACGTTCAGGTCCGGCGGAACGTCCTCGACCGCGAACTCCACCCCGGCCAGCTCCTTGGCGAACCGGCGTTCCAGCGTCTCCACCGTGTCGAGCACCAGGTCGTCGAAGACCTCGGCCTTCGTGCGGGCCAGCGGGACGGTGGCCGGCACCAGCCGCCCGCGCAACCCGCGACCGTGCCGGTCACGGTGGGTGCGCCGGCCGGAGCCGGGGCGGCGGTTCTGCGGGCTCGTCATGACGGACAGGGTAGCCCGGAGCGGCGGCCCGCCCGCCGTCGCGCGGCCGCCCGGCGCGCCGGTGCGCCGATCGGAGGAATTGTGATCACCATGACGGGCGTGTCGTAACGCGAAGCGGTGCGCCGGACCCGGTAATGGGGATACCCTGCCGCCGTGAGGTCACCACGGCGCTGCTCCCGTAACGGCTGCCCCCGGCAAGCGGTCGCCACATTGACCTATGTCTACAACGAGTCGACGGCGGTGGTGGGCCCGCTCGCCGCGTTCGCCGAACCGCACACGTACGACCTGTGTGAGCCGCACGCCCGCAGCCTGACCGCCCCGCGCGGCTGGGACGTGGTGCGGCACGAGGGCGAGTTCGAGCCGCCGCCGCCCACCACTGACGACCTGGTGGCGCTGGCCGAGGCGGTCCGCGAGGCCGCCCGCCCGGCCCCGCCCCGCCCGCCCGAGGACGAGCCCGGCAAGCCCCAGACCCCCCAGCAGGGCCGCCGAGGTCACCTCCGGGTCATCCCGCCCCACCACTGACCCACCCAGCGCCGGCCCCCGGCCCGGCGCTGCCGTCGGTCGATCATGAAGTTGACGGCGTTTTCGATCTCCCTGAGTGCCGCCAACTTCATGATCAACGGGGCGGAGGGCCGGGCGCGGTCAGTGGCCCAGGAAGCGGTTGAAGAGATCGGCTCGGCGGGACGGGCGGGACGTCCGGTGCTCGCTCCGATCGGCTGAGGACATCACCCGCAGGCCGGCGTTCACCGCGAGCCAGCGCAGCGGTTCCGGCTCCCAGCGCGGGGAGCGGTGGCCCACCCAGGGCAGCGCCGTGAGGTCGCTGTCCACGCCCCGGATCAGGTCGGCCAGCGTACGACCGGCGAGGTTGCTGGTGCCGACGCCGTCACCGACGTAGCCACCCGCCCAGGCGAGCCCGGTGCGGCGGTCCAGCCCCACCGACGCGGCCCAGTCCCGGGCCACGCCGAGCGGCCCGCCCCAGGCGTGCGTCACCGGCACGTCCGGCCCGAGCGCCGGGAACAGTTCGCCGAGCGTGCGGCGCAGCGCCGCGAACACCCGGGGCTCCCGGTCGAAGCCGGGCCGGACCCGGGAGGCGTAGTGGTAGGGCGCGCCCCGCCCCCCGAACGCGAGCCGGCCGTCTGCGGTGCGCTGGCCGTACACGATGACGTGCCGGTAGTCGGAGAACGTCTCCCGCTCCGCGAGCCCGATCCGCGCCCACGTCTCCTCGGGCAGCGGCGGCGTGGCCACCATCAGCGAGTAGACCGGCGCGACCGTCCGCCGCTGGCCGGGCAGCCCCGGCGTGTAGCCCTCCGTGGCGCGGACCACTACCGGGGCCCGGACCGCGCCCGCCGGGGTCACCGCCGCGCCCGGCCGCAGCGCGGTCACCGGGGTGCGCTCGTGGACGCGTACGCCCCGGCGTTCCACCGCCCGGGCCAGGCCCCGGACCAGCTTCGCCGGGTGCACGGCCGCGCAGTGCGGCGTGTACGTGCCGCCGCGTACCCCCTCGGCGTCGCACCGCGCGGCGGCCTCGGCGGCGTCGAGCAGCGTCAGGTCGTCGTCGGTGAGCCCGTGCGCGTGGGCCTGGTCGACCTCGGCGCGGGCCCGGGCGAGCTGGGCCTCGCCTCGGGCCAGCGTCACAGTGCCGCCGGCCCGCCAGGCGCAGTCGATGCCCTCGGCGGCGGCGACCCGCCCCACCTCGCCGACCGTGGCGTGCATGGCCCGTTGCAGGGCGAGCGCCCGGTCCCGGCCGTGGCGCCGGGCCAGCGCCGGCAGCGAGGTGGGGAACAGCGCGGAGCACCAGCCGCCGTTGCGCCCCGACGCGCCGTACCCGGCGATCTCCCGCTCCAGCACGACGACGCGCAGCGTGGGGTCGGCCTCGGCCAGGTAGTACGCCGTCCACAGCCCGGTGTACCCGGCGCCCACGATCGCCACGTCGGCGTCCGTGTCGCCGGGCAACCCGGGTCGCGGTGTCAGCGGCTCGTCCAGGCTGGACAGCCAGTACGACAGGTGCCGGTAGCCGGTCATCGGCTCAGAGCCGGGACCACGCCTCGGTCAGCACCGCGCGCAGGATCTGCTCGATCTCGTCGAAGTGCTGCTGGTCGGCGATCAGCGGCGGAGCGAGCTGCACCACCGGGTCGCCCCGGTCGTCGGCCCGGCAGTAGAGCCCGGCGTCGAACAGCGCGGTGGAGAGGAAGCCGCGCAGCAGCCGCTCCGACTCGGCCTCGTCGAACGTCTCCCGGGTCGTCTTGTCCTTTACGAGCTCGATGCCGTAGAAGTAGCCGTCGCCGCGGACGTCGCCGACGATCGGCAGGTCGTGCAGCTTCTCCAGGGTGGACCGGAACGCGCCCTCGTTGGCCCGGACGTGCCCGATCAGGTCCTCGCGGGCGAACACCTCCAGGTTGGCCAGCGCGACCGCGCAGGAGACCGGGTGGCCGCCGAACGTCACGCCGTGCGCGAACATGCCGGTCTCGGTGAGGAACGGCTCCATCAGCCGCTCGCTGGCGATCATCGCGCCGAGCGGGGCGTAGCCGGAGGTGATGCCCTTGGCGGTGGTGATGATGTCCGGCTGGTAGCCGTAGCGGACGGCGCCGAAGTACTCGCCGAGCCGGCCCCAGGAGCAGATCACCTCGTCGCTGACCAGCAGCACGTCGTACGCGTCGCAGATCTCGCGTACCCGCTCGAAGTAGCCGGGCGGGGGCGGGAAGCAGCCGCCGGAGTTCTGCACCGGCTCCAGGAAGACGGCGGCGACAGTCTCCGGCCCCTCCCGTTCGATCGCCCGGCCGATCTCCTCGGCGGCCCACCGGCCGAACGCCTCGGCGTCGTCGCCGTGCTCGGGGGCCCGGTAGAAGTTGGTGTTCGGCACCTTGATGCCGCCCGGGACCAGCGGTTCGAAGTCGGTCTTGATGCCGGGCAGGCCGGTGATCGACAGCGCGCCCATCGAGGTGCCGTGGTAGGCGATGTAGCGGCTGACCACCTTGTGCTTGGTGGGCTTGCCGGTGCGCTTGAAGTAGGCCCGGGCCAGCTTCCACGCGGCCTCGACGGCCTCCGAGCCACCGGTGGTGAAGAACACCCGGTTCAGGTCGCCGGGCGTGAGCGTGGCGATCTTCTCGGCCAGCTCGACGGCCTTCGGGTGGGCGTACGACCAGAGCGGGAAGTAGGCCAGCTCGCCGGCCTGCTTGGCGGCGGCCTCGGCCAGCTCGGTGCGGCCGTGGCCGGCGTTGACGACGAACAGCCCGGCCAGCCCGTCCAGGTAGCGGCGGCCCTGCGCGTCCCAGACGTACGCGCCCTCGCCCCGGACGATTGTCGGAACCTCGCCGGCGGGGTAGCTCGCCATGCGGGTGAAGTGCATCCACAGGTGGTCGGTGGCGTTGGCCATGTCAGCCCCATCGGGTCTCGGGCCGGTCAGGGGTGACACCGGCCGCTCTGCCCACGGTTATCCCACAGGCGATGCCGATAAGGCAAGTGAACAAGCCTCGCCGCGACGGATTCAGCGCCGCATTACTTTCCCGTCAACGGAATCCGCATCACGCGGTGCCCCAGCTGTAGGTCTGCTTACGCAGCTTCAGGTAGACGAACGCCTCGGTGGAGAGCACCCCGGGCACGCCGCGCAGCTTCTGCAGGATCTCCAGCAGGTGCGCGTCGTTGCGGCAGACCACCTCGGCCAGCAGGTCGAACGAGCCGGCGGTGATCACCACGTAGTCGATCTCCTCGAACTCGGCCAGCCGGTCGGCCACCGACTCCAGGTCGCCGTCGGTGCGCAGCCCGATCATGGCCTGGCGGGGGAAGCCGAGCTGGAGCGGATCGGTGACCGCCACGATCTGCATGACGCCCGCGTCGAGCAGCCGCTGCACCCGCTGGCGTACCGCGGCCTCGGAGAGGCCCACCGCCTTGCCGATGCTCGCGTACGGGCGGCGTCCGTCCTCCTGGAGCTGCTCGATGATCTGCTTGGCCACGTCGTCCAGCAGAACGTGATTGGAGCCTTCACGCACGGTGACCCGACGGCCGCCGTTGGAGTTCTCCTGGTGCCGGTTGACCATCGACGCTCCTCGTGTCCGATTCTTCGTATCGAGCGTAGTGCCCCGCGCAGTCTGGCGTATTTCGTGGCGACTGGCTATTCCTGCAACGGAATCCCTTGTGAGAGAGGTTTTCTCATGTCAGGATCAGTCGTCCATCGCCACTGACCCTCCCGCCGGCGCGCCGCCCCCTTCCCGCCGCCGACGATGCCCCCCAAGGAGTCGTCACATGCGTAGTCCCCTCCGGACCCTCACCCGGCGCGGTCTGCTCACCGGGACCGTCGGCTCGGCCGCGCTGCTCGCCACTGCGGGCACCCTGGCCGGCTGCGGGACCAAGGGCGCCCAGCAGACCGAAGCCGGCTGCAAGAGCGAGGATCTGTCCGCCACCGAGAAGAAGGTCGCCTTCTCGAACTGGCCGCAGTACATGGACACCGACGAGAAGGACGAGTCCAAGCGCCCCACGCTCGACGCGTTCGTCGCCGCCTCGGGCATCCAGGTGACGTACACCGAGGACGTCAACGACAACAACGAGTTCTTCGGCAAGGTCCGCAACCAGCTCGCCGGGTGTCAGAGCACCGGCCGGGACATCATGGTGCTCACCGACTGGATGGCCGCCCGGGTGATCCGCCTCGGCTGGGTGCAGAAGCTGGACAAGTCGAAGATGCCCAACGTCGAGGCGAACCTGCTGCAGTCGCTGCGCGGGCGCTCCTTCGACGCCGAGACCCAGCTCGCCGTCCCGTGGCAGTCCGGGCTGGCCGGGCTCGCGTACAACGCGAACGTCACCAAGGAGATCCGCACCGTCGACGAGCTGCTCACCCGCCCCGATCTCAAGGGCAAGGTGACGGTGCTGTCGGAGATGCGCGACACCATCGGCCTGCTGCTCCAGTCGCTCGGCCACGACCCGGCCAAGTTCACCGCGGCCCAGTTCGACGACGCGCTGAACAAGCTCAAGAAGGCCGTGGACAGCAAGCAGATCCGGCGCTTCACCGGCAACGACTACGCGCCCGACCTGGCCAAGGGCGACATCGCCGCGTGCATCGGCTGGTCCGGCGACGTGGTCCAGCTCGGCTTCGACGACGAGAAGATCAAGTTCGTGGTGCCCGAATCCGGCGTGATGCTCTGGTCGGACAACATGCTGGTGCCGAACAAGGCCACCCACAAGGCCAACGCCGAGGCGTTGATGAACCACTACTACGACCCGGCGGTCGCGGCGAAGCTGGCCGCGTACGTCAACTACATCTGCCCGGTGCAGGGCGCGCAGGCCGAGATGGAGAAGATCGACCCCGATCTGGCCACCAACCCGCTGATCTTCCCGGACGACGCGATGCTGTCGAAGGCCAAGGTCTTCATGGCGCTCGACGAAGCCCAGGAGAAGGAGTACGAGACCAAGTTCCAGCAGGTGATCGGCGCGTGAAGGGGCAGCAGACCCCGGCCGGCGACCTGCGACTGGTCGACCTCACCAAGCGGTTCGGCGTCTTCACCGCCGTCGACGACCTCACCCTCACCATCGGGCAGGGCTCGTTCTTCGCCCTGCTCGGCGCGTCCGGCTGCGGCAAGACCACCACACTGCGGATGATCGCCGGGCTGGAGCAGCCGACGAGCGGAAAGGTGCTGCTCGGCGAGCAGGACATCGCCGGCCTGCGGCCGTACAAGCGGCCCGTCAACACCGTGTTCCAGAGCTACGCGCTCTTCCCGCACCTGGACATCCACGAGAACGTGGCGTTCGGGCTGCGCCGCCGCGGCATCCGCAAGGTGAGCGACCAGGTCGAGCGGATGCTCGCGCTGGTCCAGCTGGAGGGTTACGGCCGCCGCCGGCCGGCCCAGCTCTCCGGCGGCCAGCAGCAGCGCGTCGCGCTCGCCCGGGCGCTCATCAACCACCCGCAGGTGCTGCTGCTCGACGAGCCGCTCGGCGCGCTCGACCTGAAGCTGCGCCGGCAGATGCAGATCGAGCTGAAGCGGATCCAGACCGAGGTCGGCATCACGTTCGTGCACGTCACCCACGACCAGGAGGAGGCCATGACGATGGCCGACACGGTCGCGGTGATGAACGCCGGCCGGATCGAGCAACTCGGCGCGCCCGCCGACATCTACGAGTACCCGGCCACCGCGTTCGTCGCGAACTTCCTCGGCCAGTCCAACCTGCTCGCCGCCGAGGCGGGCGGCCGCGCCGCCGACGACGTGCTGGTCACGGCGCACGGCGCGCGCTTCTCGGTGCCCGCCGGCCGGGCCCGGCTCACCGACGGCCCGGGCTTCCTCGGCGTACGTCCGGAGAAGCTGCACCTGGCCGAGGGCCCGGACGGGGTGCCTGCGGGGCACCAGCACATCGGTGGCGTCGTCACCGACGCCTCCTACGTCGGGGTGAGCACCCAGTACCTGGTGCGCACCGCGTGGGGCAGCGAGCTGTCCGCGTTCGCCGCGAACAGCGGGCTGGGCGGCCGGCTGGCGGTCGGTACGCCGGTGACCGCGCACTGGGATCCCCGGCACGCGTTCCTGCTGCCCCGGGCCGCCGGTGAGGACGACCAGACCGCGCCGCTACTCGACGAGCCGCCGGTGGGTGCGTCGGCATGAGCGCGCTGGCCCACGTACCGACCTCTGCCGGGAAACCGGCGCCGCCGCCGGTGCGGCGCGGGCGCAACCGGCTGCTGCCGTACCTGTTGCTGCTGCCCGGCGCGGCCTGGCTGCTCGTCTTCTTCGCGCTGCCGCTGGTGCAGCTCGCCTCGGCCAGCCTCTACGACCCGGCCGGCTCGCTCTCCACCGGGTACGCCATGACGTGGGCGTTCAGCAACTACCCGGACGCGTTGCAGGCGTACTGGCCGCAGTTCTCCCGGTCCTTCCTCTACTCGGCCATCGCGCTGGTGCTCGCGCTGCTGATGGGCTACCCGCTGGCGTACGCGATCGCGCAGAAGGCCGGCCGGTGGAAGAACCTGCTGCTGGTCGCGGTGGTCGCGCCGATGTTCACCAGCTTCCTGGTGCGCACGCTGGCCTGGAAGACCATCCTGTCGGACAACGGCGCGCTGGTCGGGCTGCTGCGCGACGTGCACCTGCTCGGACCGGACGGCCGGCTGCTGGCCACCCCGATCGCCGTGGTGCTCGGCCTGACGTACAACTTCCTGCCGTTCCTGGTGCTGCCGCTGTACGCGAGCCTGGAGCGGCTAGATCCCCGGCTGCTGGAGGCGGCGAGCGACCTGTACGCGAGCCCGGTGCGTGCGTTCGCCAAGGTCACGCTGCCGCTGTCGATGCCCGGCCTGATCGCCGGCACGCTGCTGTTCTTCATCCCGGCCACCGGTGACTACATCAACGCCGAACTGCTCGGTACTCCGAACGAGTACATGATCGGCAACGTCATCGACTCGGCGTTCCTGGTCCGGCTGGACTACCCGCAGGGCGCGGCGCTGTCGTTCCTGCTGATGGCCGCGATCCTGGCGATCGTCTTCGTCTACCTGCGCCGCGCAGGAACGGAGGAGGTCCTGTGAGCGGACTGAAGCGCTGGCTCGCCGACCGGTGGGTGATGGGCGTGGCGCTGCTCGTCCTCGGTTACCTGACGCTGCCGATCATGGTGGTCGCCGGGCTCTCCTTCAACCGGCCCTCCAGCCGGCTCTCCTACGACTTCAACGAGTTCACGCTCGACAACTGGAAGCAGCCCTGCGCCACCTCGGACATGTGCGACGCGGTGGTACGCAGCATGCAGATCGGCCTGATCGCCACTGTCGCCTCCACGATCCTCGGCACGCTGATGGCGTTCGCGCTGGTCCGGCACAGCTTCCGCGGCCGGGCCGGGCTCAACGGGCTGATCTTCCTGCCGATGGCCACCCCGGAACTGGTGATGGGCACCTCGCTGCTCGCCCTCTTCGTCGCCGCCGGGGTGCCGCAGGGCTTCTGGACCATCGTCATCGCGCACGTCATGTTCTGCATGTCGTTCGTCGTGGTCACCGTGAAGGCCCGGCTCTCCGGCATGGACCGGCGGCTGGAGGAAGCAGCCATGGACCTGTACGCCAGTGAATGGCAGACGTTCCGCAGGATCACGCTGCCGCTCGTGCTCCCCGGCATCGTGGCCGCCGCGCTGCTGGCGTTCTCGCTCAGCTTCGACGACTTCATCATCACGAACTTCAACGCCGGCACCACAGTCACGTTCCCGATGTACGTCTGGGGCGCCTCGCAGCGGGGCATCCCGCCGCAGGTGAACGTGATCGGCACCGCCATGTTCGTGATCGCGTTGCTGCTGGTCGGGGCCACCTCGCTGCGCGGTCGGCGGGCACGACGGGCCGCCCTCGCGGTGGTCGCCACACCGGCGGGCAAGCCATGACACTCCCGCATACCGGCCGGGCGCTGGCCGACGCCGCGCCCGTGTCGTACTGGCTGGACCGCCCGGTTCGGCCCGACCCGCTGCCGCCGCTGACCCGGTCGCACGCCGCCGACCTGCTCGTGGTCGGCGGCGGGTACGCCGGGCTGTGGACCGCGCTGCTCGCAAAGGAGGCCGACCCGGACCGCGACGTGCTGCTCGTCGACGCGGGCACGTGCGGCTGGGCGGCGTCCGGGCGCAACGGCGGGTTCTGCGCCGCGTCGCTGACCCACGGGCTCGCCAACGGCGTCGAGCGGTTCCCCGGCGAGATCGACGAGCTGGAACGGCTGGGCCGGGAGAACCTGGACGCCATCGCCGCGACTGTGGCGAAGTACGACATCGACTGCGACTTCGAACGCACCGGCGAGCTGGCTGTCGCTGTCGAGCCGTACCAGCTCGACGGGCTCGCCGCCGACGCCGAGCTGGCCCGCCGGTACGGCCATGACGTGCGACTCCTCGACCGCGACGAGGTACGCGCCGAAGTGGCGTCGCCGACGTACCTGGGCGGCATGTGGGACCGCGACCGGGTGGCCCTGCTCGACCCCGCGAAGCTCGCCTGGGGGCTGCGCCGGGCCGCGCTCGACCTGGGCGTACGCGTGCACGAGCACACCCGCGTCACCGGCCTGGCCCGCGACGGCGCCGCGCTGCTCGCCACCACCGCGGGCGGCGCGGACGCGGCACCCGGCGAGGTCCGGGCAAGGCAGGTCGTGCTCGCCACCAACGCGTTCCCGCCGCTGCTGCGCCGGCTGCGCTCCTGGGTCGTCCCGGTGTACGACTACGCGCTGATGACCGAGCCGCTGACCGCCGCGCAGCGCGACGCGATCGGCTGGCGGCACCGGCAGGGGCTCGCCGACACCGGCAACCAGTTCCACTACTACCGGCTCACCGCCGACAACCGGATCCTGTTCGGCGGCTACGACGCGATCTACCACTACGGCAACCGGGTGGCGCCCGCGCTGGAGCAGCGCGAGGCCACCTTCACCACGCTCGCCTCGCACTTCTTCGCCACGTTCCCGCAACTGGACGGGCTGCGGTTCAGCCACCGCTGGGGCGGCGTCATCGACACCTGCACCCGGTTCTGCGCGTTCTTCGGCACCGCCTACTCCGGGCGCCTGGCGTACGCGGCCGGGTTCACCGGGCTCGGCGTCGGCGCGACCCGGTTCGGCGCCCGCGTGACGCTCGACCTGCTCTCCGGCACGGAGACCCCGCTGACCCGGCTCGACCTGGTACGCAGCAAGCCGCTGCCGTTCCCGCCGGAACCGGCCCGGTCCGTGGGCATCAACCTCACCCGCTGGTCGCTCGCCCGCGCCGACGCGCGCGACGGACGGCGCAACCTCTGGCTCCGTACTCTCGACCGTCTTGGACTGGGGTTCGACTCCTGATGCGTATCCTCCTCGTCGGCGCCGGTGGCGTCGGCTCCGCCGCCGTATCCATCGCCGCCCGCCGTTCCTTCTTCGAGCTCATCGTCGTCGCCGACCACGACCCGGCGCGCGCGGCGCGGGCCGTCGCCGGGCACGGCGACCGGTTCGTCGCCGCCACAGTGGACGCCTCCTCCGCCGACGCGGTGGCCGCGCTGTGCCGGGAACACCGCATCACGCACGTGCTCAACGCGGTCGACCCACGCTTCGTCATGCCGATCTTCGACGGCGCGTTCGCCGCCGGGGCCGACTACCTCGACATGGCCATGTCGCTGTCCCGGCCGCACCCCGAGCGTCCCTACGCGCAGACCGGGGTCAAGCTCGGCGACGAGCAGTTCGCCGTCGCGCAGCGGTGGGCCGCCGCCGGGCGGCTCGCGCTCTGCGGCATCGGCGTCGAACCGGGCCTGTCCGACGTCTTCGCCCGCTACGCCGCCGACGAACTCTTCGCCGAGATCGACGAGATCGGGGTACGCGACGGCGCGAACCTCACAGTCGCCGGGTACGAGTTCGCGCCCTCGTTCTCCATCTGGACCACCATCGAGGAGTGCCTCAACCCGCCGGTGATCTGGGAGGCCGGGCGCGGCTGGTTCACCACCGAACCGTTCAGCGAGCCGGAGGTGTTCGACTTCCCGGCCGGGATCGGCCCGGTCGAGTGCGTCAACGTCGAGCACGAAGAGGTGCTGCTCATCCCGCGCTGGGTCGAGGCGAAGCGGGTCACCTTCAAGTACGGCCTTGGCGCCGAGTTCATCGAGGTCCTGCGCACGCTGCACAAGCTCGGCCTCGACTCGACCGAGCCGGTGCGGGTACGCGGAGTCGAGGTGTCGCCGCGCGACCTGGTGGCCGCCGCGCTGCCGGACCCGGCCACGCTCGGCGACCGGATGAGCGGCAAGACCTGCGCCGGCACGTACGTCACCGGCACCGGCACGGACGGGCGGCCGCGCCGCGTCTACCTGTACCACGTGGTCGACAACGAATGGTCGATGAGCGAGTACGGCCACCAGGCGGTGGTCTGGCAGACCGCCGTGAACCCGGTCGTCGCGCTGGAACTGCTCGCCACCGGCGCGTGGGCCGGCGCTGGCGTGCTCGGCCCGGAGGCGTTCCCGCCTGTCCCCTTCCTGGACCTGCTCACCGGCTACGGTTCGCCGTGGGGGATGGAGGAACGATGACCCGGTACGGCCCGATGTACGGCCCCGACATCACGTTCCTCGGCGTGCCGCCGTGCACCGTCGAGGAGCCGGTCACGTACGCCGACGCGGACGTCGTGATCATCGGCGCGCCCTTCGACGGCGGCACCTCGCACCGGCCCGGCACCCGGTTCGGGCCCTCCGCCATCCGGCAGGCCTGCTACCTGCCGCACGACGGCTCCCGCCCGTCGCTGGCGCTGCGCGTGGACGGGCTGAAGGACCTGTGCGTCTACGACGCCGGCGACGTGGAGATGTTCAGCGGCGATATCGAGCGCTCGCTCGCCGCGCTGGAGACCGCCGTGCACGCGGTCGCCGCCGCCGGGGCGATCCCGGTGGTCCTCGGCGGCGACCACTCCATCGCGCTGCCCGACGCCACCGGCGTGGCCCGGCACCACGGGCTCGGCCGGGTGTCGCTGGTGCACTTCGACGCGCACGCAGACACCGGCGACGTCGAGTTCGGCTCACTGCACGGGCACGGCCAGCCGATGCGGCGGCTCATCGAATCCGGCGCGGTACGCGGCGACCGCTTCCTCCAGATCGGGCTGCGCGGCTACTGGCCCGGCCCGGACACGCTGGCGTGGATGGCCGAGCAGCGGATGCGCTCGTACGAGATGACCGAGATCGTGGCGCGGGGCCTGGACACCTGCCTGACCGAGGCGTTCGGCATCGCGACCGACGAGTGCGAGGGCGTCTTCCTCTCCGTCGACGTGGACGTGGTCGACCCCGGCATGGCGCCCGGCACCGGCACGCCCGAGCCGGGCGGATTCACCTCCCGGCAGCTGCTCGACGCGGTCCGCCGGGTCTGTTACGAGCTGCCGGTGGTCGGGCTGGACGTGGTCGAGGTCGCGCCCCCGTACGACCACGCCGACATCACCGCGTACCTGGGCAACCGGGTGGTGCTGGAGGCGCTGTCCGCGATAGCCCGCCGCCGCCGAGACGCCGCCGGTGGAACCCCCTGGAACCCCAGCCAGCCGCTGTTGGACGACCGCTGACTCGTCGACCGACGGGTTTAGCCCGGGCTATAGTTCAGCAGGTGACGGAGTTCTATCACTGGGACGAGGTCCGCGCCGAACTCGGCGGCGACGACGAGGCGTACGAGGCGGAGCGCGCCCGGACCGACGCATGGGTGAGCGCGTTCCACCTGGCCGAGGAGCGCAAGCGGCTGGGGCTCACCCAGCGGCAGGTCGCCGAGATCATGGGAGTCACGCCCGGTCGGGTCAGCCAGATCGAGAACGGCGACCTCGACGTCAACGAAGTGGCCACGCTCAGCCGGTACGCCAACGCCCTCGGCGCCCGGCTGCGGATCATCTTCGACTACGGCGACGACCTCCGGCAGATCGCCTGACCGGAGGCCGTCGACGCGGTCAGGGGTGGGCGCAGCGGGAGCGCAGGCGCACGGGCTCGGTGGTTTCGGTGAGGGAGTTGGGCTCGATCACCAGGCGGGCGATCGTGGTGGCCGGGCCGGGGCGGAATCTGCCCTGGTCGGCGGGGATCGTCGCGGTCCAGGTGCCGGCGGTGCGCTCGTCGGTGCACGCGCCGATCACGCCGAACCCGAAGCCGGTGACCGAGCCGCGCCGCTGGTCGAGGTGCACCTCGATGTACGCGAGGCCGCGCTCGGCCCCGCAGTCGAACCGGCCGCCGACGGTGGCGGTGTGCGCCCGCACGTCGGCCGTGCCGAACCAGTTGACGGAGATGCTGGGGGCGGCTGCCGGGGCGGCGACGGCGGCGCCCGGCGCGAGCCCGAGCGTGGCGGCGGTGGCCAGGGCGGTGAGGCCGGCGGCGAGCACTGGCTGTCGGAGCGGGTGCATGGGCGGGCTCCTGTCGGCGGTGGTGGGACGCGTACTCCGAAGTGGACGGCGTCAGCATCCCACCGCCGCGAGGCCCGCGTGCTGCAAGATCTCGGACAGATCAGCGGTTCAGGTGGGACCGGATGAGGAAGCGGACGCCCTCCGGGGCCTCCAGGGAGAAGCCGCTACCCCGGCCGGGCACCACGTCGACGGTGAGCCGGGTGTGCTGCCACAACTCCCACTGGGCCTTGGACATCCAGAACTCCACCGGCTCGGGCACGCCGTCGACCGCCAGCGAGGCGAGCAGCACGTCCGAGCCGCCGGTACGGAACTCACCGGCCGGGTAGCACATCGGGGCGCTGCCGTCGCAGCAGCCGCCGGACTGGTGGAACATGAGTGGGCCGTGCTGCCCCCGCAGCGACCGGATCAGGTCGGCCGCCGCGGGGGTCAGGGTCACCGGGTCGCCCATCAGAAGAAGCCGAGCTTCTTCGGCGAGTAGCTGACCAGCAGGTTCTTGGTCTGCTGGTAGTGCTCCAGCATCATCTTGTGGTTCTCCCGGCCGATGCCGGACTGCTTGTAGCCGCCGAACGCCGCGTGCGCCGGGTAGGCGTGGTAACAGTTCGTCCAGACCCGGCCGGCCTGGATCGCCCGCCCGGCGCGGTACGCGGTGTTGAGGTCCCGGGTCCACACGCCCGCGCCGAGTCCGTACAGCGTGTCGTTGGCGATCTTCACCGCGTCGTCCAGGTCGGCGAAGGACGTCACCGACACCACCGGCCCGAAGATCTCCTCCTGGAAGATCCGCATCGAGTTGTCGCCCTCGAAGATGGTCGGCTGGACGTAGTAGCCGCCGGACAGCTCGCCGCCCAGGTCGGCCCGCTCGCCGCCGGTGAGGACCTTCGCGCCCTCCTGCCGCCCGATGTCCAGGTAGGACAGGATCTTTTCCAGCTGGTCGTTCGACGCCTGCGCGCCGACCATCGTGTCGGTGTCCAGCGGGTGCCCCTGCTTGATCTGCCCGGTCCGGTCCACGGCGGCGGCCAGAAAGTCGGAGTAGTGGCCCTGCTGGATGAGCGCCCGCGAGGGGCAGGTGCACACCTCGCCCTGGTTGAGCGCGAACATGGTGAAGCCTTCGAGCGCCTTGTCCAGGAAGTCGTCGGAGGCGGCGCTGACGTCGTCGAAGAAGAGGTTCGGGCTCTTGCCGCCCAGCTCCAGCGTGACCGGCCTGATGTTCTCGCTGGCGTACTGCATGATCAGTCGCCCGGTGGTGGTCTCGCCGGTGAACGCCACCTTCGCCACCCGGGGCGAGGACGCGAGCGGCTTGCCCGCCTCGACGCCGAAGCCGTTCACCACGTTCACCACGCCCGGCGGCAGCAGGTCGCCGATCAGCGAGAGCAGGTAGTGGATCGAGGCGGGCGTCTGCTCGGCCGGCTTGAGCACCACCGCGTTGCCGGCGGCGAGCGCCGGGGCGAGCTTCCACACCGCCATGAGGATCGGGAAGTTCCACGGGATGATCTGCCCGACCACGCCCAGCGGCTCGTGGAAGTGGTAGGCCACCGTGTCGTCGTCGAGTTCGCCGAGCGAGCCCTCCTGCGCCCGGATCGCCCCGGCGAAGTAGCGGAAGTGGTCGATGGCGAGCGGGATGTCGGCGGCGAGCGTCTCGCGTACCGGCTTGCCGTTCTCCCACGTCTCGGCGATCGCCAGGGACTCCAGGTTGTCCTGCATGCGGTCGGCGATGCGGTTGAGGATCAGCGAGCGTTCGGCCACCGACGTGCGGCCCCACGCGTCGGCCGCGCCGTGCGCCGCGTCGAGCGCCTTCTCCACGTCCTCGGCGGTGCCCCGGGCCACCTCGCAGAAGGTCTGCCCGGTCACCGGGGTCGGGTTCTCGAAGTACTTCCCACCGTGCGGCTTCACGTACTCGCCGCCGATGTAGTGGTCGTAGCGGGACTGCCAGTGGGTGGGGGCGTCGTAGCGCGTCATGGGTACCTCCGCCGTCCGTCTGGGGTGGATGGCGGGCAGGCTAGTTTCCGGGACGTTGCAGGAACGTTGCGCGCGGCAGCGCGTACTCCTCGGCGAGCTGGCGGGCCCGCGCGAGCGCGAGCGGCCGGCGCGGCGTGCCCGGCGGCAGCGCCCGGGCCAGGGCCTGCCAGGCGGCCAGGTCGTCGGCGCCGGCCGCCGTCGCGGTCCAGGCGGCGATCAGGCCGGGGTCGACGCCGGCCAGCACCGCCGCGCGCAGCTGGCCGTCGACCAGGCGGCGCAGTCGCGCCACTCCCGGCGCGTCCGACCCGGGCAGGAGCGGCCCGCGGTACGCGCGCAGCGCCGCCGCCGGATCGCCACGTTCCAGCAGTTCGGTGACGGTGCGGAAGTCGGCGCGCACGGCCGGGCGCAGCCGGTACGGGCGGGAGTCGAGCAGTTCCTCGCCGAGCGCGCGGCGCAGCCGGGACAGTTCGGCGCGCAGCGTGACCGGGTGCCGCCGGTCGTCGCCGTAGAGGTCGAGGCCGAGCTGTTCCCCGGTGCGCCCTTCGGGGTGGTCGACGAGCAGCACCAGCAGCTCGCTGTGCCGGCGGCCCAGCCGGATGCGCCGGCCGCCGACGCGCAGCTCCGCCTCGTCGCGGCCGAGCGCCGACACGTACGCCACGTCCGGCGCGGCGGGTGCGGCGCCGGCCAGGAACGCCTCGGCGGCCCGGGCGGTGGCCCGGACCAACGCCAGGCTCTGCGGGGCGGCCAGGTGGTCCCCGCCGGTGATGTCGACGGCGCCGAGCAGCGCGCCGCTGACCGGGTCGTGGATCGGCGCGGCGGCGCAGGTCCAGCGCTGCACCGGCCGGACGAAGTGCTCGGTGGCGAAGATCTGCACGCCGTGGTCGACGGCGAGGGCGGTGCCGGGGGCGTTGGTGCCGGCGTGCGCCTCGTCCCAGCGCGCGCCGGGTACGAAGTTCATCCGCTCGGCGTGCCGCAGCACCCCGGGGTGGCCCTCCACCCAGAGCAGCCGGCCGGCGGCGTCGCAGACCGCCATCAGGTGCGCGCCGTCCTGTGCGATGCCGCCGAGCAGGTCGCGGAAGATCGGCATCACGCGGGCGAGCGGGTGCGCGGCGCGGTAGGTCTCCAGCGCGTCGTCGGTGAGGTCGACCGGTGCGGTGGCCTCCGGGTCGAGCAGCGCGGACCGCTCCCAGGAGCGGGCCACCACCTCCCGGACGCCGCCGGTGGTGCCGGCGGTGAGGAACGCCTCGTGGGCGGCACCGACCTGCGCGATCCGCTCCGCCGGATCCGCGCCGAACTCCAGGGCGAGCCACGGGTCAGCCACCAGCGCCTCCTTCCACCCATCGTGACCCACCTCACGCCTGAGCGCCAATGCGTGATCCGGGTCACTTCAGCGGTGCTCGCGCCACCTGCGTACCGGACGAACGGCCCAGACGGCTCGACGGCGGTTGTCGCAGCGTGGCCCGCGTGGAGGATGGCTGCTGCGGACGCTTACAGAACCCTTAACTGCGGCCTGCGAAGGTGTGCCGGACGACGAGGGAAGACACGGGGGAGCGCAACGGTGCGGGTGCTGGTGGCGGACGACGAGCGGCTCTTGGCGGACACGGTCGCCGAGGGGCTGCGACGGTTCTCCATGGCTGTCGACGTCTGCTACGACGGCGACGGCGCGCTGGAGCGGATCGGGGTCAACCGGTACGACGTGGCGGTGCTGGACCGGGACATGCCCGGTGCCACCGGCGACGAGGTGTGCCGCAGCCTGGCCGGGTCCGACGCCGGCACCCGCGTGCTGCTGCTCACCGCCGCCGCCGGCATCCGGGACCGGGTCGCCGGCCTCGGGCTGGGCGCCGACGACTACCTGACCAAACCGTTCGCGTTCGCCGAGCTGGTGGCGCGGGTCCAGGCGCTGGGCCGCCGCTCCACCCCGGCCCTGCCGCCGGTGCTGGAGCGGCACGGCGTGGTCCTGGACGTGGCCCGGCACGCCGCGACCCGGGACGGCAGCCCGCTCGGGCTCAGCCCGAAGGAGTTCGCCGTCCTGCACGTGCTGATGCGGGCCGGCGGCCGGGTGGTGAGCGCCGAGGAACTGCTGGAACAGGCGTGGGACGAGTTCGCCGACCCGTTCACCAACGCGGTCCGGGTGACGGTGATGACCCTGCGCAAGAAGCTCGGCCAGCCGTCGGTCATCCACACCGTGCCCAAGGCCGGCTACCGGATCGGCGAGCCGGAGTGAGCCCCCGCCGCCGCATCCTGCTGGTCGGGATGCTCGCCCTGCTCGCCGGGTTCTTCGTGCCCCGCATGGTCAAGTCACTGCTCGAACTGGTGTGGGGGCAGGCCCAGTGGTTCTGCGGCCTGGCCACGATCGGCGCGGTGTGCGAGCCGGGCCGTCCGTTCGTGCCGCTGCTGCCGCGGCTGACCGAGTTGCTGGTGCTGGTGGCCGCCGGGCTCGCGGTGTGGGGCGCGGCCCGCTGGTGCCTGCGCCCGGTGCGCGAACTGGCCGCTCCGATGGCGAGCCTGGGGCCGCAGAATCTCGGTTACCGCATCCGGCGCGGCGGCCGGGACGAGCTGGCCGGGCTCGCCCGCTCGATCGACGACATGCTGGACCGGGTCACCGCCGGGTACGAGGGACAGCGGCGGTTCGCCGCGAACGCTTCCCACGAGCTGCGTACGCCGCTGGCGGTGCAACGAACGCTGATCGAGGTCGGCATGGCGCAGTCGCTCACCGGGGAGCAACTGGAACTGCTGACCGCGCAACTGCTCGCCACGAACGAACGCAACGAGCGGCTGATCGAAGGGCTGCTGGCGCTCAGCGAGAGCGACCAGGGTCTGCGGTCCTCGACCCCGCAACGCCTGGAACAGATCGTCGGCGGCGTGCTGGCCGCGTACGCCGACCGGGCCGCCGAAGCCGGCGTGACGGTGGAGGCCCAGCTGTCGCCCCGGATCGTGACCGGCGAGCGGGTACTGCTGGAACGCCTGGTCACGAACCTGGTGGAGAACGGCATCAAGTACAACCGCGAGGGCGGCCGGCTCGTCGTCACGGTTGGCGGCGACCCCGCGCTGACCGTCACCAACAGCGGGCAGGCCGTCCCCGCCGAGGCGGTCGACGGGCTGTTCGAACCGTTCCGGCGCCTCGCCCGGGACCGGACCAACCAGGGCGGCGGCGCCGGGCTCGGCCTGGCCATCGCCCGCTCCATCACGCAGGCGCACGGCGGCATCATCGCCGCCCGCCCGGGTACGGACGGCGGCCTGCGGGTCGACGTCCACCTGCCCCACGTGGGCTGACCACCAACACACACGACTCCGGGAGCCGCCGTCGCGGCGTTCCGCGATGACACCTGCCCGAGAACGGGACCGGCGGCGCTGCCGCCTGCCCGGAGACGGCCGGAGAGGAGACCGCAGTGCCGACGCGTACCGAGGAGGGAAGCGCGCCGCCCGGTGACCGGGTGGTCTGGGCCGACGTGGCCAAGGGCGCCTGCATCGTGCTCGTGGTGCTGTGGCACGTCGTCGTCAAGGACTACCTGCGCATCGACTGGCGGGTCGGCCTGCCGGTGCCGGGCGCGTGGGGGCTGCTCGGCGAACAGTTGCTGCCGCTGCGGATGCCGTTGTTCTTCGCGATCTCCGGCATCTTCGCGGCCAACGCGGTGGCCCGCCCGTGGCGGCTGTCCGGGCGGCCCCGGATCGCGCGGAACCTCTACCTGTACGCGGTCTGGCTGCTCATCCACACCGCGCTGCTGGCGCTGGCGCCCGGCTTCCCGACCGACCGGGCCACCAACCCCGGTGAGCTGCTGGCCCAGCTCACCGTGACGCCGTCGAACCTGTGGTACCTGTACGCGCTGGCGCTCTACTTCGTGATCGCGAAGGCGCTGCGCCGGGTTCATCCGGCGGTGCTGCTGACCGCCGCGGGCGTCCTGTCCGCGGTGGCGGCCACCGGGCTGCTGGACAGTCCCGGCAACCGGGGGCAGGTCTACCAGAACCTCGTGTTCTTCCTGGCCGGCGTGCACCTGAAGCCGTACCTGACGAGGTGGGCGGACGGCGTGAGCACCCGGCGGCTCGCCGCAGCCGGGGCGGCGTACGGGATCGGGCTGGCCGCCATGGCCCTCGCGGGCGCGCAGAGCCGGCCCGGCGTGTACCTGCTCGTCTCCGTCGCCGCCGTGGCGTTCGGGCTGACCGCCGCCGCCCGGCTGGCCCGGCACCGCCTGGCCGGTCCGGCGTTGGCCCGGCTCGGCCGCCGCACGCTTCCCGTGTACGTGATCCACATGCCGGTGCTGGCGCTGCTGGACCGGCTCCTCGCCGCACCGGTGGCCGGCCTGGACGGACCCGCGCGGGCGCTGCTCGTGACCGTCTACCCGGTCGTGCTCACCGCGCTCGTGCTGGCACTGAGCCTCGCCGCGCACCGCGGCCTCACCGCACTCGGCGCGCGCTGGCTGTTCGACCTGCCGCGCCGTGCCCACTCGAATCCCGAAGGAGAGATCATGCCCCGAATCGACGCGCCGGAGCTGCCGGCCCGAACACATGTCGAGGAGGCCGCCCGCGTGCTGTCCGGCCGGGTGGTGCGTACCCCGGTGCTGCACAGCCCGGCTATCGACCGCCTGGCCGGCGCCCGGATCCTGCTCAAGGCGGAGAACCTCCAGGACGGCGGCTCGTACAAGATGCGCGGCGCGATGCTGGCGGTGGGCCGGCTCGCCGCCGCCGGGCACACCGGCGTGGTCGCGCAGAGCACCGGCAACCACGCCGTCGCGGTGGCGCTGGCCGCGCGGCGGCACGGGCTGGCCGCGACTGTCGTGCTGCCGGTGGACGCCGCGCCGGTCAAGGTGGACCGGGCGCGAGCGGCCGGGGCCCGGGTGGTCCGGGCCGGCACCACAGTCGAGGAGCGCCTCGCCGTCGCCCGGCGGATCGCCGAGGTGGAGGGCCACCCGCTCGTCGACGCGTACGACCACCCGGACGTGGTGGCCGGGCAGGGCAGCGCCAGCCTGGAGCTGATCGAGGAGGCGGCGCGACGCGGAACGCCGCTGGACGCGCTCGTGGTGCCGGTGGGCGGAGGCGGCGGCATCGCCGGGGCCTGCCTGGCGGCGGCCGGAACCCCGATCCAGGTGTACGGCGTGGAGCCGGTCGGCTGCGACTCGCTCGCCCGCAGCCTGGCCGCCGGGCGGCCCACACCGGTGGCCCCGGCGCCGAGCCTGGCCGACGGGCTGCGTCCCGGCTGCGTCGGCGACCTGCCGTTCGCGGTTGCCCGGACCGCGGTGCGGGGGGTGGTCCGGGTCGACGACGACGCGATCGTCGAGGCGTTCCGGCTGCTCCTGCTGGAGCTGAAGGTGCTGGTGGAGCCGTCCGGCGCGGCCGGGCTGGCCGGCGCGCTGCGGCTCGGCGAGGTCGCCGGTCCCGGCGGCCCGGGCGGCGGACGGCAGATGACGGTCGGCGTGGTGCTGACCGGCGGAAACGTGGAAGCAGACCTGGTGGCCCGGCTGGCGGGCGACCGGATGACGGCGGGAGTGGCGGCATGAGGGCGACAGTGCGGATCGGTGTCCTGTTCGGAGGCCCGTCGGCGGAGCACGAGGTCTCCTGCGCCTCGGCGCTCGGCGTGGCCCGGGCCCTGGCCGGGCAGGGCCACCGGGTGGTGGCGCTCGGCCTCACCCGTACCGGCGGGCTGCGGCTGCTGCCGGAACCGGTGCTCGCGCAGCACCTCGGCACCGTGGCGGCCGGGCGGGCCATCGACGACCGGCTGCCGGTCACCGGCCCGGCGGTCGAGCTGCGGCGCGGGGCAGCCGCCGGGACCGTGGCGGTCACCGCCGCCGACGCCCCGGCGACAGTGCACGCCGAACTGGACGTGGTGTTCCCGGTGCTGCACGGCCCGTACGGCGAGGACGGCGTGGTGCAGGGACTGCTGGAATCGCTGGGCGTGCCGTACGTCGGGTGCGGCATCCTCGCCTCCGCCGTCGGCATGGACAAGGTGGCGATGAAGCGGGCGCTGCGGGCCGAGGACGTGCCGACCACCCCGTACGTCTGGTTCGACGAGCCGACCTGGCGGGCCGCGGCGGACCCGGAGAAGCTGGTCGTCGGGCTGCGCGGGCCGCTGTTCGTCAAGCCGGCCCGGATGGGCTCCTCGATCGGCATCTCCCGGGTGGCCGACGGCGACGACCTGGTCGCGGCGGTGGAGGAGGCGTTCCGGCACGACCACGTTGTCCTGGTCGAGCAGGGCGTGACCGGCCGGGAGCTGGAGTGCGGCGTGCTCGGCGGCTGGCAGCCGGAGGCGTCGGCGGTCGGCGAGGTCCGGGTCGCCGGCGGCTGGTTCGACTACCGGCAGAAGTACTTCGGCGACGCCGACCCGATGATCGTCCCGGCGCCGCTGCCGGACGAGGTCACCGAGCGGATCCGCGAGCTGTCGGTGCGGGCGTTCACCGCGATCGGCGGCTGGGGTCTGGCCCGTGTCGACTTCCTCTACGACGAGGCCACCGGCGACCTGTTCGTCAACGAGCTGAACACGCTGCCCGGCTTCACCGCGCACTCGATGTACCCGAAGGTGTGGGCCGAGTCCGGCGTCACGTACCCCGAGGTGGTGGACCGGCTGGTCGCGCTCGCCTTCGCCCGGCACGCGGCCCGGCCGTCCACCGCACACCCCGGGGGTACGCCATGATCCTGCTCTCGGATCCCCGGGTCGCCGCGGTGTCCAGCCGGGACGACGGCGAACCCCTGGTGGACCTGCGCGACGTTCCCGGGCTGCTGGTGGACGCGCGGGCCGCCGATCCCGCCGGGGCGTACGCCCGGGTGCGGCGCGGCGTCGCGGACCGGCTGCTGGCCGCGCAGCGCGCGCTGCCGGCCGGGCTGCGCCTGCTCGTGGTCGAGGGCTACCGGCCGTTCCGGGCGCAGCTCGACATCTTCACCGGCTACCGGGACGAGCTGCGGCGGCGGCACCCGGAATGGCCGGCGGACCGGCTGCACCGGGAGACCACCAAGTTCGTGTCGCCGGTCGAGGTGGCCCCGCACAGCACCGGCGGAGCAGTGGACCTCACGCTGTGTGACGCCGACGGTGTGGAGTTGGACATGGGCACGGCGCTCGACGCCACCCCGGAGGAGAGCGCGGACGCCTGCTTCACGGCGGCCCGGCACATCCCCGTGAGCGCATGGCGCAACCGGGACGTGCTGGTGGCGGCGTTGAGCGGCGCGGGCCTGGTGAACTACCCGACGGAGTGGTGGCACTGGTCCTACGGCGACAGGTACTGGGCGTTGATGACCGGAGAGCCGCACACCCGTTACGGTCCGTTGTAGCCCGTCAACTCAGGTGAACGTTCCGGCCCTCCCGTCCGTACCACGCGACGAACGACAGCGACGACGGGAGAGAACGTGAAGGTGCAGCGCAAGCACGTGATGGCGGCCACGGTGGCGGTGACCGCCACGGTGGCGGTCTCGGTGGGGACCGGACTGGGGTTCGCGGACACCGCGCCGCTCGGGCGGTCGGTCTGCGCCGGGTCGGTGACCTTCTCGGCCGAGGGCGGGCCGCCGGCCGCTACGAGCGATCGGTTCCCGGTGGGCACCCGGCTGCGGGTGACGAACCTCGACAACCGCAAGGTGGCCACTGTGACTGTCACCGGGCCGTCCGGGAGCTGCGTGCTGCTGAACACCGCCGCCATGGACCTGGTGCGCGAGCCGGGCAAGAACGTCATCCGCCGCAACGTGGTGGAACGCCTCGACGGCGCCGCCGCCCCGGCACCGGACGCCCAGCCGGGCGAGACCCGGCCCGGCGCGGCGCAGCCGATCGGCGGCAGCGTCTGCTCCGGCGCGATCACGTTCTTCGCCGAGGGCGGGACGCCGGCCGCCACCAGCGGTCAGTTCCCGCTCGGCACCCGGCTGCGGGTGACGAACCTGGACAACAACAAGGCGGTGACGGTGACTGTGACCGGGCCGTCCGGGAGCTGCGTGCTGCTCAACACCGCCGCCATGGACGCCATCCGGGAACCGGGCAAGAACCTGGTCCGCCGCAACACCGTCGAGTTGATCCGCTGAGTTCCCGGGTGGAACACCATGGGCGGGCCCGGGGGAGATCACGCCCATGGTGTTCCACGTCCGGGGTCAGCCGAAGGCGGCTGCCAGGATGTCCAGGCCTCGGCCCAGTTCGTCGTCGGAGATGACCAGCGGCGGCAGGAACCGCAGCACGTTGCCGTAGGTGCCGCAGGTGAGCGTGAGCAGCCCGGCCGCGTGGCAGGCCGCCGAGATCGCCGTCGTAGCGGCCGGGTCCGGGGTCAGCGTGCCGGGCGCCACGATCTCCACGGCGAGCATCGCGCCCCGGCCGCGTACCTCGGCGATGCGTGGGTCACCGGCGGCGATCGCGCGCAGCCGCTCGCCCATCACCGCGCCGATCCGGCGCGCGGCGGCGGCCAGGTCCAGCTCCCGCATCGTCTCCATCGACGCGAGCGCGGCGGCGCAGGCGATCGGGTTGCCGCCGTACGTGCCGCCCAGGCCGCCGACGTGCACCGCGTCCATCAGCTCCGCCCGGCCCGTGACGGCCGCCAGCGGCAGCCCGCCCGCGATGCCCTTCGCCAGCGTGATCAGGTCCGGCTCGACGCCCTCGTGCTCGCAGGCGAACCAGTCGCCGGTGCGGCAGAAAGCGGTCTGGATCTCGTCGGCGACGAACACCACCCCGGCCGCCGTCGCCCACTCGCGCAACGCCGGCAGGAAACCCGGCGCGGGTACGACGAAACCGCCCTCGCCCTGGATCGGCTCGATCAGCAGCGCGGCCACGTTCTCCGCGCCCACCTGCTTCTCGATCATCTCGATCGACCGGGCCGCCGCGACGGCGCCGTCCAGCCCGCCGTCGCGCAGCGGGTACGACATCGGCACCCGGTAGACCTCGCCGGCGAACGGCCCGAACCGGTGCTTGTACGGCATGTTCTTCGCGGTCAGCGCCATGGTCAGATTGGTGCGGCCGTGGTACGCGTGGTCGAACACCACCACCGCGGGCCGCCCGGTCGCGTGCCGGGCGATCTTCACCGCGTTCTCCACCGCCTCGGCGCCGGAGTTGAAAAGCGCCGAGCGCTTCCCGAAGCCACCCGGGGTCAGCGCGTTGAGCTGCTCGCAGACCGCCACGTACGACTCGTACGGCGCGACCATGAAGCAGGTGTGGGTGAACCGTTCGACCTGCGCGCGTACCGCCTCGACCACCCGCGGCGCGGAGTTGCCCACGTTGGTGACAGCGATGCCGGCGGCGAAGTCGATCCACTCCCGCCCGTCCACGTCGGTGATCGTGCCGCCGCCCGCCCGGTCCACGTACGCGGGAATCGTGCTGCCCACGCCCCGCGCCACCGCCTCGACCCGGCGCTTGTGCAACTCCTCGCTGGTGGCCACCGGGATCAGCCCTCGATGTTGTGCATGACGTGCTTGACCCGGGTGTAGTCCTCCAGGCTGTAGACCGACAGGTCCTTGCCGTGGCCGGAGTGCTTGAAGCCGCCGTGCGGCATCTCCGAGACGAACGGGATGTGCGTGTTCACCCAGACGCAGCCGAAGTCCAGGCGCCGGGTCATCCGCATGGCCCGGCCGTGGTCGCGCGTCCACACCGAGGCGGACAGGCCGTAGTCCACGCCGTTGGCCCAGCGCACCGCCTCGTCCTCGTCGGAGAAGCGCTGCACGGTGATGACCGGCCCGAACACCTCGTCCTGGATGATCTCGTCGGTCTGCCGTACGCCGGAGACCACTGTCGGGGCGTAGAAGAAGCCGCGCTCGCCGACCCGGGCCCCGCCGGTGGTGACGTTCGCGTGGTCCGGCAGGCGGTCCACGAAACCGCTCACCCGGGCGAGCTGGTTGGCGTTGTTCAGCGGGCCGTAGAGCACGTCGGCGTCGTCCGGCGCGCCGGTACGGGTGTTGCGGGCCTGCTCGGTGAGCGCGGCCACGAAGTCCTCGTGGATGCCCGGCCCGGTGAGCACCCGGGTCGCCGCTGTGCAGTCCTGGCCGGCGTTGAAGTAGCCGCCCATCGCGATCGCCTCGGCCGCCGCCGCCAGGTCCGCGTCGTCGAAGATCACCACCGGGGCCTTGCCGCCCAGTTCCAGGTGGGTCCGCTTCAGGTCCGGCGCCGCCGCGGCGGCGACCTCCATGCCCGCGCGGGTCGAGCCGGTGATCGACACGAGCTGCGGCGTCGGGTGGGAGACCAGCGTACGGCCGGTGTCGCGGTCGCCGCAGACCACGTTGAACACACCCGGCGGCAGATGCTCGGCGGCGATCTCGGCCAGCAGCAGCGTCGACACCGGCGTGGTGTCCGACGGCTTCAGCACCACCGCGTTGCCCGCCGCCAGCGCCGGGGCGATCTTCCAGACCGCCATCATCAGCGGGTAGTTCCACGGCGTCACCTGGGCGCAGACGCCGATCGGCTCGCGCCGCACGTACGAGGTGTGCCCGGCCATGTACTCGCCGGCCGAGCGACCCTCCAGCAGGCGGGCCGCCCCGGCGAAGAAGCGCAGCTCGTCCACCGCCGGCGGCAGCTCCTCCTCGGTGGTGAGCTGCCGGGGCTTGCCGGTGTTGCGGACCTCGGCGTCGACCAGCTCCGCGGCCCGCGCCTCCACCGCGTCGGCGAACTTCAGCAGCGCCCGCTGCCGTTCGGCCGGAGTGGTGTCCCGCCAGGTCTCGAACGCGGCGGAGGCGGCCTTCATCGCCGCGTCCACGTCCGCCGCGCCGGAGACCGGGGCCTGGGCGAAGACCTCGCCGGTGCACGGGTCGATCAGGTCGGCGTAGCCGCCGTCCACCGGGTCGACGTACTCGCCGTTGACGAAGTTGCGCAGCTGCTGCTGGTCGCTCATCAGAAGTCTCCGTGAAGGTGGCCGGGGAGAGGGTCAGCGGAGGTTATCGCAATCTGACTGCCATCTTGGCTACTAAATCCGAGGCAGACAAGGGTTTGAGCAACTGTTTCCGCGTGAGCGCCTGTGGTCTAGGCTGCCGGTCGTGGAGCCGAGAGCCTTCTACGTCGCCGGCCGCCCCGCCCACGGCGAGGACGAGCTGACAGTCATCCACCCGTACGACGGGCAGCCGGTGGGGCGTACCACGATCGCCACGGCCGACCAGGTCGAAGCCGCCGTCGCGGGCGCCGCCGCGGTGGCCGCGGAGGCCGCGGCCCTGCCCGCGCACGCCCGCGCGGCCGCCCTGGACCACGTCTCCCGGCGGCTCGCCGAGCGGGCCGACGAGGTCGCCGCGCTGATCACCGCCGAGAACGGCAAGCCGGTCAAGTGGGCCAAGGCCGAGGTGGGGCGCGCGGTCTCCACGTTCCGCTGGGCCGCCGAGGAGGCCCGCCGCTTCTCCGGCGACCTGCAACGGCTCGACACCGACCCCGCCACCACCGGCCGGATCGCCCTGGTCCGGCGCGTGCCGCGCGGCCCGGTGCTCGGCATCACGCCGTTCAACTTCCCGCTCAACCTGGTCGCCCACAAGGTCGCCCCGGCGCTCGCCGTCGGAGCGCCGATCGTGGTCAAGCCGGCCCCGGCCACCCCGCTCACCGCGCTGCTGCTCGGCGAGATCCTGGCCGAGACGGACCTGCCCGAGGGCATGTTCTCGGTGCTGCCGCTGCCGAACGAGCGGGCCGCCGAACTGGTCGCCGACCCGCGGCTGCCGGTGGTGTCGTTCACCGGCTCCGGGCCGGTCGGCGCGGCCATCCGGCGGGTCGCGCCGGACAAGCACGTCACGCTGGAACTCGGCGGCAACGCCGCGGCGGTGATCTGCGAAGACTGGGCGGCCGACGAGGACCTGACGTTCGCCGCGCACCGCATCGCCACGTTCTCCAACTACCAGGCCGGGCAGTCGTGCATCGCCGTGCAGCGCGTCTACGTGCACGAATGGCTCTACGACGGCTTCCTGCCCCGGCTCGTCGCCGCGGTCCAGGCGCTGCGCACCGGCGACCCGCGCTCCGAACTGACCGACGTCGGCCCGCTGGTGTCCGTCGAGGCCGCGCAGCGGGTCGCGACCTGGGTGCACGAGGCGGTCGCCGCCGGCGCCGTCATCGAGACCGGCGGTCGGCGCGACGGCGCCACCTACCCGCCCACGGTCCTCAGCGGCGTACCGGCCGACGCGAAGGTGTGCGCCGAGGAGGTGTTCGGGCCGGTGCTCGTGGTCGCCCCGGTCGCGAACGACCGGGCCGCGTTCGCCGCCGTCAACGACTCCGCGTACGGCCTGCAGGCCGGCGTCTTCACCCACCGGCTCGACGTGGCGTTCGACGCCGCCCGCACGCTTGAGGTCGGCGGCGTGATCATCGGGGACGTGCCGTCGTACCGGGCGGACCAGATGCCGTACGGCGGCGTGAAGGGCTCCGGCGTCGGGCGGGAAGGGCTGCGCAGCGCCATGGACGACTACACCGAGCCGCGGGTCACCGTGCTGACCGGCGTGGCCCTCTGATCGCTCGCCCGCCCGCCACTCACCAGGTGCCGTCGTCGCGGACCCGGGCGGGGGCGCGGCCGAGCAGCAGGGTGGTGAGGGCGGCGTCGATGTCGGGGCCGAGGAACCACTCACCGGCCTGGTCCAGGGCGAAGATCCGGCCGTGCTCGTCGACGGCGAGGATGCTCTCCTGACGTTCGCTGCCGAGCGGGAAGAGGCGGGCGTCGATGACCGCCCCGAAGTCGGCGAGAGAGTCGGCGCTGTGCGCCATCTTTCGCGGACGTACCTCGAAGCGGGAGATCCACACCGCTTCGCCCGGACCCTGGCGGGCGGTCACCAGCCCGGGAAAGGCGGTGAGTGTCGCCAGCGCGGCGGGGAAGGAAGCGTGCGCGTGCTTGGTGCCGCTGACCTCGGTGACCTTACGGACCGAGGTGGCGGCGGAGACCTCGTCGCCGAAGTGCGGCCGCCAGCCCGCGATCACCAGCGCGTTCGCGACCTCGGTGGGAAACCGGCCGGGCTCGGGGGGTGTCTGCGGATCCGACTGCCATTCCTCGGCGTAGGCCAACTCCGGCCAGGGAAGCGCGTTGACGTGCACGAGGAACCTGATGCACGACTCGCAGCGGAGGTCGGCCGGACCGCCCGCGGGGTCACCGGGCTCGCGAACCCGGAAGCTCTCGATCCGGCTGGTGCCGAGCAGGTCGCGGGCGTCCTCGATGGTCAGTGGTGCCAGGCCGTCGGCGGCCCGGCGGTGGTC
Organism: Micromonospora sp. LA-10; assembly: GCF_051853095.1. NCBI lineage: Bacteria > Bacillati > Actinomycetota > Actinomycetes > Micromonosporales > Micromonosporaceae > Micromonospora > Micromonospora sp. LA-10. Next base: position 2,667,356 of record NZ_CP195710.1, on the reverse strand, counting down.
GTGCTCGTACAGCGCGTCGGAGACCACGATCATCTCGGCGTGCCGCTCACCGCCACGCACCAGATGGCCCGGGGGCAGAGAATCCAGATAGGACTGGACCAGCGGATGGTGCCGAACCTCGACGTCGCCCTTCGCGCCCTGCGCGACGTGCCGCCGGCCGTCGAGCGTGAGGTGCGCCGCCGCGCCCGGCGTTGGCAGCCGGGTCAGTTCGCGGAGCAGTTGAGCGGCCGGGTCGACGGCTCGCGGCGCACGGGGTTCAGCGGGCCGCTGCTGCCGGTACATCGCCTCGACCGCCGGTGCCGGAATCCGCGGCCAGGTGGACACCTCGCCGGTCTCCTTGTCGATGACTGTGGTCGGCAGGTCGCCGGGTAGCGCCCGCGCGTCCGTGGACACAGTGGACAGCACCACGTAGCCCAGGTCGAACTCCTCAACCACGGGCGTGCAGGGAAAACCGAGGCGGTCGGAGTCCCGCCGGGCCCATACCGAGGCGATCTGCTCGGCCTGCTGTCGCTCGATCACCACTTGAAATTACCGGACCTCACGGATTTCGTGGCACCCGGTATGGTCGGGCCTACCCACGGTGACGGAAGGGGTGCGGCGGTGGCCGAGAGTGCGGACCGGGATGCGAACCGTGCACTGCGCGCGCGATTCGACGAGGTGTACGGCCAGTACCAGCGGTTGCGGTCCGGTCTGGACGAACTTCAGGTCAAACTGGCCGAGCTGCGGGTCACCGAACGCTCCGACGACGGTCAGGTGACCGCAGTGGTCGGTGCGCGGGGCGAGCTGATCAGCGTCGAGGTGAGCCCGGCGGCCTTCCAGGAGCGGGACGCCCGAGGGCTGAGCCGGAAGATCACCGAGACCGTGCTGCGCGCCTCCACGGCCGCTGTCACCGCCACCCGCGAGCTGGTCTCCGGCTATCTGCCCCCGGGTTCGCCGTCGGTCGAGTTCCTGCGTACCAATGACTTCGGCGCGCTGCTCGGCCGGGCCGACGCCGTGCTGGCACGCGGCGAGTGACAGGTGGCCGGGGGAGAGATCTGGCTGGACCCGGACCGGGCCCGGCGCGGCGGCGCCGACCTGACCCTGTCCGGTAAGGCGATGGGCGCGGCCCGGCGGGAGACAGGCGACCCGATCGCGACCGCCGGCGCGCAGCGACCCTGGGGCCGCGACGACATCGGCACCGCCTTCGACAAGCACTACCAGGGGTACGCCGAGACGCTGCTGCGCGCGTGGGAACAACTCGGCCGGTCGCTGGAGGTGCTCGGGTCGGATGTCGTCCGCTCGGTCGCGGCCACCGTGGAGACGGACCTGAGCAACGCCCGTGACCTCGGGAAGATCCCACAGCAAGGCCACAACCCGCATCGGCACTGGCGCTGACCACCGGAGGATCCGCGCGTGAGCATGCTGCCCAGCCCGATCCCGCACCCGCTCGACTTCTGCCCGTGGGACGTGCCCGGCTGGATCTACGAGGCGCTCGACTGGGTCGTCGGCGTCGAGTGGCCGGAGGGCAACGAGCGCGCCGTCTGGGACCTGGCCGACCAGTGGTACGGCGTCGCAGGCGTCCTGACCGGTCCGCGTGACGACGCCACCGCCGCCGCCGGTGAGGTGAAGAGCGGGTACGGCGGCGTCGGCCTGGTCGCCGGCGCGTTCGACACGGCCTGGCACAAGCTCGCCGAAGGTGAGGACGCGCCGCTGCACGTCCTCGTGGCGGCCACCGACGAACTGGGCCGGCTGGTCGACTCCTGCGGCTGCGACATCGAGGGCGCGAAGCTCGAAGCATGGATCGAGCTGGGCATCCTGGTCGTGGAGCTGCTGGCCCTGGCGGTGGCCGCCGTGCTCACCCTGGGCGCCGCCTCCCCGGCGGCCGCCGCCGCGATCACCGCGACGAGGGTCGTCGTTCAGCAGATCTTCAAGCGCCTGGTGGCCCAGCTCGCGCGCAAGGCGGTCAAGCAGGGCCTCAAGGAGGCGGGCGAACGGGCCGCGAAGGAGGCGGCGAAGGCCGGTGCCCGTGGGCTGGCCCGGCGGGCGGCGCTCGGCGGCCTGGTGGAGGCCGGTCAGGAGGCGGGCACGAACCTCGCGACCCAGGCGTACCAGAACACCACCGGCCGACGTGACGGCCTGGACCTGACCGACGTGAGCACGTCGGCTCTCGGCGGCTTCGCCGGTGGAGCGGTTGCGCCGCTCGCCGGTCTGGGCCGGCATGCGAGCGGGCGGTTCGCGGAGATCGGCGAGCGGCTCGGCCGGGAGATGGCCGGGGAGACACTGGCCGAGACCGCGGCCGGGCTGGCCACCGGTCAGGGGCCGTCGCTGGAGGATCTGGCGCGGGCGGCCGCCTCCGGGGCAGGCGGATCCGCCACCAATCAGGCGGACTCGGCGCTGCAACGCCGCCTCGACGGCCAGTTGAGCGGGTTGACCGTTGCGCCGATCGGCCTGGACGTGCCACCCGTCGCCGACCCCGTCGGGCTCATCCCGGCCCAGCGGGTCGCCGAGCCGGTCGTTCAGGGCGGCGAAGCGGTGGCAGGCCAGCTCTCCCCGACACCCACACCCGTCTCGCTGCACGCTGCCGCCTCCCACCCCCTCGCGGTGGATCCGCCGCATCCGGCGCCGGAGACGGTGGCGTCGCCGGTGGCCGGTGCCACCCCACCGGACGCGACACGGCTACCGGTCGCATCCAGCCCCACGTTGTCCTCGGTGATCACGGATGTGCCCGTCGTGTCGCCCACCGAGCAGCCCGACCCGCGAACCGGCACGGGTTCCCCGACCGTGACGCCTGGTGGCAACGCCCCGCTGCCGTCGACTCCGGTCCAGGCTGCAGCGGGGCCGGCCACACTGTCCCCGCCGGTCGGGGATCACCCGCAGTCGGCGGGGCCACCACTGTCGGACCGGACCGTCCCCGGCGTCGCACATCCCGCACCGGTGAACACCCCGCCGCCACCACCGCAGTCCGCGTCACCCCAAGGGCCGCTCGGGCCGGATCCCCGCCCGACGCCGAATCCGCGCTTCCCGTTGCTGGAGTCCCTGGCACCACCCCGGCCTGCCGCCGATCCGCCGGCACCCAGCCCTGGCCCGGTCGACCCGCCGCCTCCCGACCTGCGGACCATCCGGGAGCGCGCCGCGCGCCTCGCGGCCGACCGCGAGTCGTTCGACCGGCGCCGCTACCACGGTTATCTGCAGTCCCAGCGCACGTGGTTCGAGGATCGCCGGCGCCAGACCAGGGCCGACTGGCTGCATGAACGTGCCGCCTATCACGAGGAACGGGCCAGCGACTGGGCCGCGCAGGCGATGGAGCTACGTCGCACCGGGCGGACGTTGGCGGCACAACGATGGCACCGCGAAGCGCACGAGGCGGATCTCGAGGCGGCCGAGCTGCGCCAGGAGGCTCGGCAGGTCCTCGCCGGAAGAGTCGTGCCGGAGCGGGTGATGGTCGAGGACGACCTCGACTTCTACCGCATCAACGACGACGTGGCGGACCTGGCCGTCGGCGCGGTCGAGACGGCCGACCATTCGGCGCTCACCGGCAATGGCCACCCCGAACCGATCGACAGGTCCCGGCCCTACGGCCGCAGGGGAGGGCTCCGGCCGCCGCTCGCGCTGCACCAGACCGACCTGGAACGGCAGATGCCCCGCAACCCGGACGGCAGCGTCGCGCGTACCGCCGATCCCCGCCGTGGCGGGTGGTTCCGCCTGGCGAACGACGGCGGGCCGGCGGCGGACGCGACCCGGGGCATCAACTGCCTCGACTGCACGCTGTCGCTGTTCGAGACCTGGGTCCACGGGCGGCCGCGGGTCGCCGCTCCGCGTACGTTCGACGGCTACCTCGACGGTGACGTGCTCCGGCCGGTGGGCGGCGAGGCGGACGGACCGCTGCGGGTCGAGGAGACCACCGGTGGCCGGTTCCAGAACCTGTGCCCGGTCGACCGGCCCGGCATCACCGGCCCGGAGCGGCAGTGGCTGGTGGATCGCGGCTACCGCGACCTGTACGCGCAACTGGCGTCGAGCGGCCACGGCAGCTACGCGTTCCTCATCACCAGCTTCGAGGGCGGCGGATCGCACGCCTGGGTGGCGTTGAACCAGAACGGCACGATCCTCTTCCTCGACCCGCAGTCGGGCGCCGTCGCCGACCGGCCGCTCTATCACCACAGCGGCCGCCCGTTCGAGGGCAACGTGGTCGGTGTCGACGCGCTGGTGCTCGGCCCCGACGGACGGCCGAGGCCGCTCACCGGCCGTTCGCCCGGCACGTACAACGTCCTGCCTGAACCCCGGCCTCGCCCCGCGCCGCCACGCCTGCCCGAGCCGCCGCCGGCCGACGACGGGAACGCGCCGGACTTCAACCACGTCCACCTGCTCGGCGAGTCCACCACCATCCACCGCCGGGCCGACGGACCACTGCCGGGCAACGCGCCGCCCGTCGAGCCGCAGCCCGACCGGGTACGCGAGGAACACCGGCAGGCGCACGCCGACCGGATCGCCGGCGGGCACTACGTACGCGACGTGCTCGCCGAGAGCGGAAGCCTCGACGCGGCCTTCGCCGCCGGGGTGACACCGGTCGAACTGGCGCAGGCCGCCGACGTGCCGACGCTGCGGCGGCTCGTACCCGGGTTGGACGATGCCGCCGCAGCGGACCTGACGCGGTTGTTCGCCGACCCGCGCGTGCAACGGATGCTCGACCAGAGCTGGGAAGCGCCACCGCGACGGGAGGAGTTGCTGGCCGAGACGCTGGTACGGCAGCTCGCGGAGCGGCCCGACCTGGTCCGGATGATCCTGGCGACACCGGAACTCGCGAACTCGCTGACCGCGCGGCCGCTGACCCTGCACCACCTGGCCAGCCATCAGCAGGCCATCGACGTGCTCGGCGACGTGCTGGCGGATATCGAGACGGACGGACCCGAGGCGCAGGTGCTGGAGGGCGACCCGAACCCTTCCCCCATTCCACTGACTCCTGAGCAGCTCAGGCTGACGCGGTACCTGGCTTCCCGGCGCCAACCGGCCGGACAGGACGGGTTCGATCCGAGCAGGAAGCGGGACCCGGACTATGTCGCCGAATATCTAGCCGGGCTGAATGCCGAAGCGGCTGTAGCGCAAGTGAGCCTGAATGCGATCGCTACCGCACTTGCGGGACAAAAGGGGGAGCCCGGCTGGCGCACCGAACCTAAGACGCAGGGCCGGATCATGGACAAAATGGTCGAATATGGAAATGACGCTTCTCGCCTGAAGGACTTGGCCGCCGCGAAGGTGGAGTTCTCCACTCTCAACGACATCTATGACGCGTTAGCCGACCTCGTCGAGGATCCCGACGTGATGATTCTGGATGTCAAGGATCGCTTCGTCGTTCCGAACGGTAGTGGTCACTGTGACATCCTGCTGAACCTTCGCCTGTCTAATGGGCACGTCGGGGAGTTGCGCCTGCAACTCAAAGCCTTGGAGGTCGTCGCCGAATGGGAGCATGCGTTGTATGAGGTCCGGCGCGACCTCGATGCGCTGGCGGAGCTGGACGGACGTCCGCTGACGACGATGGAGACGGCGGTCCGGGATGGTCTGCTAAGACGCATGCAGACCATCTACTGGGACGCGGTACAGCAGACATTGGGAGAGGCGTAAGACAGTGACCCATCCGGCCGGCCTCGTGTTGCCGAAGTTCTTCCTCTACTACGACTCGCCGGTGAAGTTGGTGAGGACGGAGGACGGCGGCATGGCGGGCTGGCGGCTCTCACTCGACAACGGCCGCTGGCAGCCGGCGAACGATCTCGTGGACAGGGTGCTGTTCGGTAGGGACGACGAGATATTCGAGATCAACCCCGAGGAGTTCGTCTGGTACGTCGAGCAGGAGCGGGGCCTGGGTCAGCGCGGTGATGGGCCGATCTCCGCTCTCTACGAAACCGTTCGAGCGATCCAGGACACGCTGCGGGAGGAGCGTCGATATCCGACGCCCACGGAGCAGGCGTTGATCAAGCGGATCAGGCGGCGGACCTTCGTGATGTTCGAAGAAGAACTCCAGCGCGCCGGTGACCCCGGCGCCGACCCGACGGTCGTCAGCCTGTCGGCTGACGAAGACCGCGAGGAGCCACCGCGATGAGGCAGTTGGCGAGCTTGAGGCTGCCCAACTTCTTCAGCTACTACGACTCTCCGGTGAAGTTGGTCGCCACCGCTGACGGTGGCATGGCTGGCTGGCGACTCTCCAAGGACACCGGCGGTTGGCGCGAGGCCAACAATCTCATCGACAAGGTGCTTTTCATCGGCGGCGACGAGATCAACGAGATATCGCGAGATGAGTTCATTCAGCTCACTGAGCACGAACGGGGCCGCTATCTGCGCGGCGACGGGCCGATCTTCGCTCTCTACGAGACCGTTCGGGCGATCGAGGACACGCTTCGGGAGGAGCGCCGGTATCCAACGCCGCAGGAGCAGGCGCTGATCCGGGGAGTCCGGCGGCGGACCTTCGTGATGTTCGAGGAGCAGCTCCAGCAGGCCGGTGACCCCGCCGCCGACCCCACCATCGCCACCACCGCCTCCTGACACGGCCCGGGAACCTCATGTCCGTCGACGAAAGTCCGCCTGTGCCGTACGTGCCGCCCGCCGACGTGACGGAGGCGACGCGCGTACAGGAGGAGTTGCGATCTCGGGTGGACCTGGTGGGGCCCGGTCCCAGCGCGCCCGCGACGGTGGCCGGGCTGGACGTGGCCTACGCGCCCGACGGTGACCTGCTCGCCGCGGCCGTCACGGTGCTGGACGCGGTCAGCCTCGCCGTGGTGGACGAGGCGGTGTGCGTGGGCCGGCCCGCCTTTCCGTACGTGCCGGGGTTGTTCGCCTTCCGGGAGATGCCGGCGCTGCTGGCGGCGTTGGGCCGGCTGACCGTCCGCCCAGAGCTGCTGGTGTGCGATGGGCACGGGCTGGCGCATCCGCGCCGGTTCGGGCTGGCCTGCCATATGGGTCTGGTGACCGGGCTGCCCGCGATCGGGGTGGGCAAGACGCCGCTCGTCGGCTCGTGGACGGGGCCGGGTCCGGAGCGTGGTGACAGCGCCGACCTGTGTGACGAGGGCGACGTGATCGGGCGGGTGCTGCGTACCCGGGAGGGCGTCCGGCCGGTCTTCGTCAGCGTCGGGCACCGGATGGGGTTGGACAACGCGGTGGAACGGGTACTGGCACTGACGCCCCGGTACCGGCTGCCGGAGACGACCCGGACGGCCGACCAGCTCTGCCGCCGGGCGCTCGCTGCGGCCGTCGTCTCCGGCGGTGACCTGGACCGGCGGTGAACGCGTGGCGCGGCACACATGTGGCGTGGTCGATGCGCGGGCACCCTCCGGGCCCGGTAGTAACCTGACCGGCGGATCCGGTCCGGACGCAACGGTGAGGTGGGGATGTCGGTGGGGCGGCACGCGGCGCGGTGGGCCATGGTCGGCGCGCTGCTGGGTGGGCTCATCGCCGTCCCGGCGTCGCCGGCGTCGGCCCGGGACGACCGGGTCGGGCTGCGCTCGGCGGGCAGCTTCACCGCCGGTGGCTCGCCGGGCGCCGTGACTGTCGAGGTGCGCAAGCGCACCGACGGCTGCGTGCAGCTGCGTACCGCGATCGGGCTCCGGCTGGAGGGCCTGCGGGCCGACCAGGTGCGGGTGCAGGTCGCCGCCGACGGCCGCTGGACGCCGGTGCAGGTCTCCGGTGGTGACGGCGCGGTCGCCACCGCCGCGGTCGCGCCGGTCGACCGGCCGCTGTGCAAGGGCAAGGGCGTCACCGTGCGCTACCGGGTGTCCTTCCTGGCCGGCGTCGTCGGCGGGCGGCTGGAACTGGCGGGCGAGGCGAGCGCCGCGAACGGTGACGTGCTCGGCCGGGCCGGTGGGTCGGCTCGGCTGGTGGGCGCGCCGCCTACGCCGAGTCCGAGCCCGTCCCGCAAGCCCTCGCCGACGCCCACCCCCAGCGCGAGCGAGACCACGCCGGCCGACGCGACGGACACGTCGCCGGTCGCCGCCGCTGTCGCCCCGGCCACCGCCGCGGCCGACGACTCGTCGTTCGGAGGTTCCATGATCATGTGGTTCGGTATTGCGCTGGTGCTCGTCGGCGCGGCGCTCATCGTCCTGCTGCTGCGCCGCAACCGTGCCGACCGCAGCGGCGGCGGGCCGGTCGCCGACCCGCCGCCGGTCCCGCTGCCACGCAGCACCACCACCTACCGTTCCGGCGCCACCGGGGCGGCCCCCACGGTGTACGGCGGCGCCCCGGCGCCCCGTCCGGCCGGCAACGTGTACGGCGCGCCCGCGCCTGCGCCCGGCCCGACGCCGCCCGCGCCCAGCCCCACGCCGCCCGCGGCCGGCCCGATGCCGCCGGCCCCCGCGGGCGGGGACGCGACGAGTGTCCTGCCCCGCTTGCCGGACTGAGGCCGAACCCGACCGGCTCGCGGGGTTACCGTGACGGTGGGTGGTCGCGCCGTGACCCGGTGGCCGCCACCTGCCCGGCCGGAGGACGGACACCGGGGCCGAACGGGGCCCGGTGCCGGGGCCGGTTGGCCGATAAGATCGCGTGCGCCGATCGGCACCGCCGACCGGTGAGACCACATACGTGGAAGGAGCCGCGCCGTGGCCCTGGACCCGCAGTTGCTCGACATCCTCGCCTGCCCGGACACGCACCATGCCCCGCTCGACTACGACGCGCAGGCGCAGACGCTCACCTGCACCGAGTGCGGTCGCATCTTCGAGGTCCGCGACGACGTACCGGTGCTCCTGCTGGACGAGGCGCGCGGTGGACCCGCCGCCGACGAGGCGCGGGGCGGGTCGTCGCGGTGATGGAGGGTACGGCCGGGGTCAGCGGGCACCGGCACGCCGACGAGGCACTGCTCAACGACGCGGCGCTGCTGGCCGAGCGGGATCCGGGCGGCATGCTCCGGCACACCGCGTCCGCCGGCGCCCAGGTGCGCGAGACGGCGGCGCTGGCCGCCGAGGCCAACCTGTCCGTGCTCGCCGACGACGGCCGGCCGCGCGCGGTGGTCATCGCCGGAATCGGCACCGCCGGGCGTACCGGTGACGTGCTGGCCACTGTCGCCGGGCCGCGCTGCCCGGTGCCGGTCATCCCGCACCGCAGCGCCGGCGTGCCGGGCTGGGTGGGCGCGGCGGACGTGGTCATCGCGGTGAGCGCGTCCGGCCGCAGCCCCGAGGCGCTGGGCGCGGCCGAGGCGGCGCACCGGCGTGGGGCCCGGCTGGTGGCGGTGGGCGCGCCCGACTCGCAGCTCCAGTCGGTGGCGGAGCGGGCCCGGGCGCCGTTCATCCCGGTGCCGCGGCGCGCACCGGCCCGGGCCAGCCTCTGGGCGCTCACCGTGCCGGTTCTGCTCGCCGCCCGTACCCTCGGGCTCGTGAAGGTCAACGAGGCCGATCTGGCGGAGACGGCGGCCCGGCTCGACGCCGACGCCGATCGATGCCGGCCGACCGCGGAGTCCTTCGTGAATCCGGCGAAGTCGCTGGCGCTGGGGCTGTCCGGCTCGATCCCGATCGTGTGGGGCTCGTCCCCGCTGGCTACTGTCGCGGCCCGGCGGTTCGGCGACACCTTGTCCGCCAACGCCCGTTACCCGGTGGTCGCCGGCGCGCTGGGCGAGGCGGGCCGGGGCCGTGTCGGCCTGCTCGACGGCGTGTTCGGCGGCCTGGCCGAGGGCGAGCGGGACATCTTCGCCGACCCGGGCGACGACGAGTCCGACGGCACCCGGCTGCGGCTGGTGCTGCTGCGCGACGGCGGCCTCAACGCCGACGACGACACCGACGAGCCGCTGGCGGTGGAGGAGCGCCGCGCGGACGCGGTGCAGACGCTCGCCGAGCGCCGTGGGGTGCGCTGTGACGTGGTGACCGCCGAGGGCGGCTCCGCGCTGGAGCGGCTCGCGTCGCTGGTGGCGGTCCCCGACTTCGCCTCGATCTACCTCGCCCTGGCACACGGGCTGGACCCGATGGCGGTACCGGCCATCACGGAGATGAAGGAGCTGGCAAACCAGTGAGCACACGGGGCGACGAGCGAGGCGGGGAATGAGCGCAAACGGGGGCACCAAGGCGATCGTCGCCGCCCTGGCGGCGAACCTCGGTATCGCCGTCACCAAGTTCGTCGCGTTCGCCCTCACCGGCTCGTCGTCGATGCTGGCCGAGTCGATCCACTCGGTGGCCGACTCGGGCAACCAGGGCCTGCTGCTGCTCGGCGGCCGGCGGGCCAAGCGGCAGGCCACGCCGCAGCACCCGTTCGGGTACGGCCGGGAGCGCTACATCTACGCCTTCATCGTGGCGATCGTGCTGTTCAGCATCGGTGGCCTGTTCGCGCTCTACGAGGCGTACCACAAGGCGTCCGACCCGCACCCGATCGAGAACTGGCAGTGGGTGCCGGTGGTGGTGCTCGTCGCGGCGATCGTGATGGAGGGCTTCTCCTTCCGTACCGCCATCAAGGAGTCGAACCTGGTCCGGGGCAACCAGACCTGGGTGCGGTTCATCCGCCGCGCCAAGGCCCCGGAGCTGCCGGTGGTGCTGCTGGAGGACTTCGGCGCCCTGGTCGGTCTGGTCTTCGCGCTGTTCGGCGTCGGCATGACGCTGATCACCGGCAACGGCATGTGGGACGCGGCGGGCACCGCGATGATCGGTGTGCTGCTGGTGATCATCGCGATCACGCTGGCGATCGAGACCAAGAGCCTGCTGCTCGGCGAGGGCGCGGAGCAGGGCGAGCTGGACAAGATCGAGCAGGCCGTCACGAGTGGTCCCGAGGTCGAGCGGATCATCCACATGAAGACGCTCTACCTGGGCCCGGAGGAGCTGATGGTGGCCGCGAAGATCGCGGTACCGGCCTGGGAGACCGCCGAGGACCTGGCGCGCGACATCAACGCGGTCGAGGCGCGGATCCGGCGTGAGGTGCCGACCGCCCGGGTGATCTACCTGGAGCCGGACATCTACTCCCCGGAGGCAGAGCGGGCGGGCACCGGGCAGGCGGCGAGGACCGCTGTCCGGGAGGCCGCGGCCGCCGACGAGGCGCACACGGCCGACGAGGTGGCCGGGCGGCCCGGGAGCTGACCGATGGAGTTGTTGCAGGGCCGGATCCGCGACTACGCCTGGGGCTCGCGCACCGCGATCGCCGAGTTGCAGGGGCGGCCGGTGCCGAGCAACGGGCCGGAGGCGGAGCTGTGGCTGGGCGCCCACCCGGGCGCCCCGGGCACTGTGCAGCGGGACGGCCGCCCGGTCAGCCTCACCGAGTTGCTGGTGGCCGAGCCGGGCCACTGGCTGGGTGAGCGGCTGGTCGGCCGGTTCGGCACCCGGCTGCCGTTCCTGCTGAAGGTGCTGGCCGCCGACGCGCCGCTGAGCCTCCAGGCCCATCCGGACGCCGAGCAGGCCCGCGCCGGGCACGCCGCCGACGTGGGGCGGGTCAACTACGTCGACCCGTACCACAAGCCGGAGCTGCTGGTGGCGCTCTCGGAGTTCGACGCACTCTGCGGCTTCCGCGACCCGGGGGAGTCGGCGGCGGCGATCGCCGCGTTCGGCGTACCCGCGCTGGAACCTGTGGTGGCAGCGTTGCGTGCCGGGCCGGCGGGGCTGCGGGAGGCGGTACGCCTGCTGTTGAGCTGGCCGCAGGCGGAGCGCGCCGGGCTGGTGGCGGCCGTGCTGGCGGCGGCGGACGCCGGGCCGGCGTCGGCGGACGCGGAGCTGGTACGCGCGCTGGCGGCCGGCTATCCGGACGATCCGGGCGTGGTGGTGGCGCTGCTGCTGCACCACGTCCGGCTGGCGCCCGGCGAGGGCATCTGGATGCCGGCGGGGAACCTGCACGCCTATCTGCGCGGCACCGGCGTGGAGATCATGGCGGCCAGCGACAACGTGCTGCGCGGCGGGCTGACCGCGAAGCGGGTCGACGTGGACGAGCTGCTGCGGGTACTCCGGTTCGAGGTGCTGACCGAGCCGGTGCTGCGGCCGGAGACGGTGGCGCCCGGGGTGCTGACGTGGCCGGTGCCGGTGGAGGACTTCGCGCTGCACCGGGTCGAGGTGGCCGCCGGGTCGCCGGGGGCGCGGCTGACGCTGCCCGGGCCGCGGGTGGTGCTCTGCCGGGCCGGGAAGCTCACAGTCGACGACGGGGTGGGCGTGGTCACGCTCGGCGCGGGACAGGCCGCCGTGGGGACGGCGGCGGGCGGTCCGCTGACGCTGGGCGGGGACGGCGAGGCGTTCGTCGCCACCTGCGGTCTCAGCTGAGCGTCCGAGTGAAAGCCGCAAGTCCGACTTTCCCGAAATAGCTTGACGGTCCACTGGCGCGGTGTGACTCTATGGGTACGCAGCGTTGTCGCGACGAAGGTCCGATGACGTGCGGGGGAACCAAACCGGGGGGATGCACGGGGCGGCCGGGCCGTGGACGGAAAGTCCGTCCATGACCGACCGCCCCGTGCGCTGTCCGCCGACCGGCCGATTGTGTGCTCGGTCAACCGGGCATCGGCCGGACGGGTCGCGCGCGTAAGGTGGAAGGCTGCGCACCACATCGTTCGACAGGAGCTTCCATGACCAGCACCCTCCCCGCGGCCTCCAGCGGCGCGTCGTCGCAGGCTCGGCCGAGCACCCTCGCCGAGGGCGACTACAAGGTGGCGGATCTGTCGCTCGCCGCGTTCGGGCGCAAGGAGATCCGGCTCGCCGAGCACGAGATGCCCGGCCTGATGGCGATCCGGCGTGAGTTCGCCGAGGCCCAGCCGCTGGCCGGCGCCCGCATCACCGGCTCGCTGCACATGACCGTCCAGACCGCCGTCCTGATCGAGACCCTTGTCGCGCTCGGCGCGCAGGTCCGCTGGGCGTCCTGCAACATCTTCTCCACCCAGGACCACGCCGCCGCGGCGATCGTGGTCGGCCCCGAGGGCACCCCCGAGGCCCCGGCCGGCGTGCCGGTCTACGCCTGGAAGGGCGAGACGCTGCCGGAGTACTGGTGGTGCACCGAGCAGGTGCTCGCCTGGCCGGACGGGCAGGGCCCGAACATGATCCTGGACGACGGCGGCGACGCCACCCTGCTCGTCCACAAGGGCGCCGAGTTCGAGAAGGCCGGCGTCGTGCCGCCGGTCGAGTCCGCCGACTCCGAGGAGTACGCGGTCATTCTCGAACTGCTGCACCGCTCGCTGGCCGAGGACAACCAGCGCTGGACCCGGATCGCCGCCGGCATCAAGGGCGTCACCGAGGAGACCACCACCGGCGTGCACCGGCTCTACGAGATGCACCGCGCCGGCACGCTGCTCTTCCCGGCCATCAACGTCAACGACTCGGTGACCAAGAGCAAGTTCGACAACAAGTACGGCTGCCGCCACTCGCTCATCGACGGCATCAACCGGGCCACCGACGTGCTGATCGGCGGCAAGATGGCTGTCGTCATGGGCTACGGCGACGTGGGCAAGGGCTGCGCCGAGTCGCTGCGCGGCCAGGGCGCCCGGGTCGTGGTGACCGAGGTCGACCCGATCTGTGCGCTCCAGGCGGCGATGGACGGCTACCAGGTCGCCACGCTGGACGACGTGGTGGAGCAGGCGGACATCTTCATCACCGCGACCGGCTGCTTCGACGTCATCACCAACGAGCACATGGCCCGGATGAAGCACCAGGCCATCGTCGGCAACATCGGCCACTTCGACAACGAGATCGACATGGCCGGCCTGGCCAAGCGCAGCGACGTCACGCGGGAGAACATCAAGCCGCAGGTCGACGTGTGGCGCTTCGACGACGGCCACGCGATCATCGTGCTCTCCGAGGGCCGCCTGCTGAACCTGGGCAACGCCACCGGCCACCCGAGCTTCGTGATGTCGAACTCGTTCGCCAACCAGACGATCGCCCAGATCGAGCTGTTCACCAAGACCGACGAGTACCCGATCGGCGTCTACGTGCTGCCCAAGCACCTGGACGAGAAGGTCGCCCGGCTGCACCTGGACGCGCTCGGCGCGAAGCTGACCACGCTCACCAAGGAGCAGGCCGCCTACCTGGGCGTCTCCCCGGAGGGCCCGTTCAAGTCGGACCACTACCGCTACTGAGTTCCACGCTCCCGGAAGGACCGGGGTCGGCCGCCGCGCGGCCGTCCCGGTCCTTTTCGCGTACGGGGGGAGTCCGGCGGATGTCGAACCGGGTGACGTTACAGCGATCAGCTTGACGTTTGCTGTGAACAGGAGCAAGGTATGGCTGCCCTAAGTTAACTGAGGCAAGCCTGACTACGGAGTCTCCATGTTCGCCACGTACCTGATCGGCCTGCGCGAGGGCCTGGAAGCGACGCTCGTGGTCAGCATCCTCGTCGCCTTCCTGGTCAAGTCGCAGCGCCGGGAGCGGCTGCCGCAGGTCTGGGCCGGCGTCGGCCTGGCCGTGGCGCTCTCCGTCGGCTTCGGCTTCCTGATCCAGTACACCTCGACCTCGCTGCTGCGCACGTCCGAGTCGCGCGAGCTGTTCGAGGCGGTCACCTCGGTCGCCGCAGTGGTCTTCGTGACCTGGATGATCTTCTGGATGCGCCGGGCCGCCCGCACCATCGCGGGCGAGCTGCGCGGCAAGCTCACCGACGCGCTCGCGGTCGGCTCCCTGGCGGTCGCCGGCATGGCGTTCCTCGCGGTGATCCGGGAGGGCCTGGAGACCGCGCTCATCTTCTACGCCGCCGCGGAGAGCGTGGCCGGCGGCACCGGGCCCGGTTCGCTGCTCGCCCTGGCCGGCGGCGTCGCCACCGCGGTGGTGATCGGCTTCCTGCTCTACCGCAGCGCGGTCCGGATCAACCTGAGCCGGTTCTTCACCTGGACCGGGGCGCTGCTCATCCTGGTTGCCGCCGGCATCCTCAAGTACGGCGTGCACGACTTCCAGGAGGCGGGCGTCCTGCCCGGCCTGAACGACCTGGCCTTCGACATCTCCACCACGCTGGACCCGAACACCTGGTACGGCGCGCTGCTCGCCGGCATGTTCAACATCACCGCCGCGCCGACTGTGCTGGAACTGGTCGCGTGGGTCGCGTACGCGGTGCCGGTGCTCGTGCTCTTCCTGCGCAAGCCCGCCAAGCCGGCGAAGCCGGCCGCGCCCGCTCAGCCCGCCGAGCCGGTCCCGGCCGCCGCGCCCGCAGCCGACACGTCCGACGCGCCGGCCGACGTCGTCGCCGTTCCGTCCCCCCGCGCCTGAACCACCCGAGGAGACCCCGCACGATGCGTACCACTCGATTCGTCGCGCCCGCCGCCGCCGGGCTGCTCGCCGTCGCCGGGCTGACCGGCTGCGGGGGCGGTGACGACGCCGACGCCACGAGCGGCGGGCCGATCGCCGTCAAGGCCACCGACACCGTCTGCGAGGTCGGCGACACCGAGATCGACGCCGGTCAGGTCACGTTCAAGGTGACGAACAACGGCTCCAAGGTCAACGAGTTCTACGTCTACGCCGCCGGTGACCGGGTGATGGGCGAGGTGGAGAACATCGCCCCCGGGCTCAGCCGCGAGCTGCGCGTCGAGCTGTCCGCCGGCACGTACGAGACGGCCTGCAAGCCCGGGATGAGCGGCCGGGGCATCCGGGGCGCGCTGAAGGTCTCCGGCGCCGCCGCGACTGTCGCCCCGGACGCCGCGCTGACCCAGGCCACCGAGAGCTACCAGCGGTACGTGCGCAGCCAGACCGCCGCGCTGCTGACGAAGACCGAGGAGTTCGTGGCCGCGGTCAAGGCGAACGACGTGGCGAAGGCCAAGGCGCTGTACCCGGTGGCCCGCACCTACTGGGAGCGGATCGAGCCGGTCGCGGAGAGCTTCGGCGACCTCGACCCGAAGATCGACGGCCGCGAGGAGGTGGTCGAGGAGGGCATGGAGTTCACCGGCTTCCACCGGATCGAGAAGGACCTCTGGACCACCGGCGACGTCAGCAAGGACGGTCCGATCGCCGACCAGCTCCTGGTCGACGTCAAGGCGATCGTGGCCAAGGCGAACGCCGAGAAGCTCACCCCCCTCCAGCTCGCCAACGGCGCCAAGGCGCTGCTCGACGAGGTCGCCAGCGGCAAGATCACCGGCGAGGAGGAGCGGTACTCGCACACCGACCTCTGGGACTTCAACGCCAACCTGGAGGGCTCCAAGGCGGCCATCGCGGCGCTGCGCCCGGCCCTGGAGCAGCGCGCGCCCGACCTGGTCAAGCAGCTCGACAGCGAGTTCGCGAACGTGGAGGCCACGCTCGGGCGGCACCGGGCCGGCGACGGCTGGAAGCTGCACACCCAGCTCGGCAAGGCCGAACTGAAGGAGCTGTCGGACGCGGTCAACGCCCTGGCCGAGCCGGTCAGCAAGGTCGCGGCGGCAGTCGCGCGATGACCGGCCCGGCCGACGGCGACGCCACGAGCGAGCCGAACACGCAGCGCGCCGGCCGGGGCGTGTCCCGCCGCCGGGCGATCACCCTGGCCGGCGTCGGCGTGGCCGGAGTCGCCGGGGCAGCGGGCGGCGCGGGCGCGCTGCTCGCCGGCGGGAACGAGGCGTCCGCGACCGGATCGGCCGCCGGTTCCGTGCCGTTCCTCGGCGAACACCAGGCCGGCATCACCACCCCGGCCCAGGACCGGCTGCACTTCGTCGCGTTCGACGTGGTCACGAAGGACCGGGACCGGCTGGTCGCGATGCTCCAGGAGTGGACCGCCGCGGCGGCCCGGATGACCGCCGGGAAGGACGCCGGGGTGATCGGCGCGGTCGGCGGCATGCCCGAGGCTCCGCCGGACGACACCGGTGAGGCGCTCGGACTGCCCCCGTCGCAGCTCACCCTCACCGTGGGCTTCGGGCCGACGCTGTTCCGCGACGCGCAGGGCCGGGACCGCTTCGGCATCGCCGCCCGGCGCCCGGCCGCCCTCGCCGACCTGCCGCACTTCGCCGGGGACGCGCTGCGGCCGGAACTGTCCGGCGGGGACATCTGCGTCCAGGCGTGCGCCAACGACCCGCAGGTCGCGGTGCACGCCATCCGCAACCTCGCCCGGATCGGCATGGGCGTGGTGAGCGTCCGCTGGTCGCAGCTCGGCTTCGGGCGTACCTCGTCGACGACGCGGGACCAGGCCACGCCGCGCAACCTGTTCGGCTTCAAGGACGGCACCGCCAACCTCAAGGCCGAGGACGCCGGCCTGCTGCGCGACCAGCTCTGGGTGCAGCCCGGCGACGGTCCGGACTGGATGACCGGCGGCTCCTACCTGGTCACCCGGAAGATCCGGATGCTGATCGAGACGTGGGACCGCAGCCCGCTGGCCGAGCAGGAGATGATCGTCGGCCGGACCAAGGGCAGCGGCGCCCCGCTCGGCCGCCGGGACGAGTTCGACGAGCCGGACTTCGCCGCCAAGGGCGACGACGGCGAGCCGCTCATCGCCGACACCGCGCACGTGCGGCTGGCCCACCCGGACACGAACGGCGGGGCGCGTCTGCTGCGCCGCGGCTACAACTTCGTGGACGGCTCGGACGGGCTGGGCCGGCTCGACGCCGGGCTGTTCTTCATCGCCTACCAGCGCGACCCGCGCCGCCAGTTCGTGCCGATCCAGACCCGGCTGGCCCGCAACGACGCGATGAACGAGTACCTGCGGCACGTCTCCAGCGGCCTGTTCGCCTGCCCGCCCGGCATCCGCGACGCGGCCGACTGGTGGGGGCGCGCGCTGTTCTCCTGAGGCCCGCTCAGCGCTCCTCGGGGCCGGCTCAGCTCTCCCGGGGCCCGCTCAGCGGCGTACCGGATCGGGTGCGACCTGCGGCGCGGCGGGCCGCAGCCGGCCCGTGCCCGGCCCGGCGGCACCCGGCCCGGCGGGGCCCGGCACGACGATCCCCGGCGCGACGGCGGGCGCCGGGACCAGCTCCGGCCAGAGCGTGGCGGCCACCGCCCGGCTGCGGCCCAGCCGGTGCGCGGCCCGTCGCCCCCGCTCGGCGAGCACCGCCGACAGGTACGCCCAGTCCGGCGCGGCCCACGGCGGAGGCGGCGAGGTGACCGCCGCGACCTCCGTCCACAGCCCCCGGCCCAGCCGGAGCCGCTCCGGTTCGGCGAGCTGCGGCAACCGGTCCAGGTACTGCCGGACGGCCAGCGCCAGCCCGTCGTCGAGACGGGTCAGGTCGAGTGTGCCGGCCCAGGCCAGCAGCGGCGGCGCGGCCGGCGGCAGCGGCCGCCACAGCGCGGCGCCCCGGCTGTGCACCACGAGCGTGCCGGCGACCAGGTCGCCCAGCCGGCGACCGCGCGGGTCGGTGAGCATCACCGTGACGCTCGCCGCCCAGCTCAGCAGCGGCAGCACCAGCCCGGGCCACTCCACCGCGACGCCGACGAGCGCCCGGGTCAGCGACTGGCCCACCCCCACCGGGCCGCCGTCGGCCCGGACCACCCGCAACCCGACGGCCAGCTTGCCGACCGTCCGGCCACCGGCGAAACGTTCCATCACCACGGGGTAGCCGATCAGCACCAGCACCAGGAGCACGATCTGCAGCGCCCCGGCCAGGGCGGCGTCGAGGAAGTCCCCGAGCAGGGCGAGCGCCACCATCCCCAGCACCGCGCCGAGCACGACGACCAGGACGAGCTGGATCACCGCGTCGATCAGCAGGGCGAGCACCCGGGAGCCCAGCCGGGCCACCCGGACGTCCAGCTCCACCGCCTCGCCGCTGACCAGACCGGCGTCGGCCCATCGGGGCGGTGGGGGAGGTTGCGCGCGCACCCCGACAGTGAACACCATGGACGCCGAACGGGGGAGGGCGAGTGGATCTCGACGCGTACGTGGCCGAGCACAACGTCGAATGGCGGCGGCTGGAGTACCTGACC
Organism: Micromonospora sp. LA-10; assembly: GCF_051853095.1. Classification (NCBI taxonomy): domain Bacteria; kingdom Bacillati; phylum Actinomycetota; class Actinomycetes; order Micromonosporales; family Micromonosporaceae; genus Micromonospora; species Micromonospora sp. LA-10. Next base: position 2,648,673 of record NZ_CP195710.1, on the reverse strand, counting down.
GGGCGGCGTCGTCTCGACGCGGCCGAGGTCGACGAGCTGGTGGCGCTCTACCAGCGCAGCGCCACGCACCTGTCCGCGTTGCGCGCCCGGGCACCCGAGCCGGCGCTGGTGAACCGGCTGTCCCACCTGGTCCTCGCAGCCCGGGCCCGGGTCACCGGCCGTCAGCGGTTCTCCTGGGCGGCGGTCGGCCGGTTCCTGGTGGCCGACCTGCCCGCCGCCCTCTACCGGGCCTGGCCGTGGTGGTGCGGCGTGGCCACCGGGTTCAGCCTGCTCACCGCGTTCCTGATCTGGTTCGTCGCCGGCAACCCGGACACCGCCGCCGCGTTCATCGGTGACGAGGCCGCCCGGGACCTCGTCGACTCCGGTTTCGCCGGCTACTACACCGAGTTCGCCGCGCCCACCTTCGCGTTCCACCTGTGGACGCACAACGCCTGGCTGGCCGCCCAGTGCCTGGCCGCCGGCGTGCTCGTGGTGCCGGTGCTCTGGCTGCTGTGGCAGAACGCGCTGAACATCGGCGTGGTCGGCGGCGTGATGGTCTCCTACGGCCGGGCCGACGTCTTCTTCGGCCTGATCACGCCGCACGGCCTGCTTGAGCTGACCGGCATCTACGTCGCCGCCGGAGTCGGACTGCGTACCGCCTGGGCCTGGATCGCCCCGCCGGCGGACCTCGGGCGCGGCCGGGCGGTCGCCGAGGCGGGACGGCTCGCCGTCGTGGTCGCGGCCGGTCTGGTCGGCCTGTTCGCGGTCTCCGCGCTGGTCGAGGCGTTCGTCACCCCGGCGCCGCTGCCGGTCGCGGTCCGCGTGGCGGCCGGCGCCGCGGTGTGGCTGGCCTTCCTCGCGTACGCGCTGGTGCTCGGCCGGCGCGCGGTCAGAGCTGGCCGAGGGACTTGAGCCGCAGGTAGGTGTCCGCGACGGCCGGCGCGAGCCGGTGCGCCGGCACGTCCACCACCGTCACCCCGTAGCGGGACAGCGCGGCGCGCACCCGGTCCCGCTCGGCCAGCGCCCGCCACGCCGACGCGGCCGTGTACGGGTCGTCCGGCCCGGCCGGGGTGGCGGTGGCGAGCCCGGTCAGCACCGGGTCGCTGCCGGCGGCCAGCACCACCCGGTGCCGGGTCGCCAGCCGGGGCAGCACCGGCAGCAGCCCTTCGCCGATCGCGCCCGCCTCCAGCGCGGTGAACAGCACCACCAGGCTGCGCTGCCGCTCCCGGCGCAGCACCTCGCCGGCGATCAGCTCGAAGTCCGTCTCGGCGAGCGCCGGCTCCAGCGGCGCCACCGCCTCGACCAGCCGGGCGAGCAGGGCCGGCCGGCCGCTGCCGGTCACCCGGGCCCGGATCTCGGTGTCCGCCGCCAGCAGGTCCACCCGGTCACCGGCGCGGGCCGCGAGCGCGGTGAGCAGCAGCGCCGCGTCGATCGCGGTGTCCAGCCGGGGCTCGTCGCCCAGCCGGACCGCCGAGGTTCGGCCGGTGTCCAGCACGCAGACCAGACGCCGGTCCCGCTCCGGGCGCCAGGTGCGGACCAGGATGTCGGCCCGGCGGGCGCTGCCCCGCCAGTCGATCGACCGGACGTCGTCGCCCACCGCGTACTCGCGCAGCGTGTCGAACTCGGTGCCGTGGCCGCGCCCCCGGGTCACCTGCACGCCGTCGATGACCCGCAGCCGGGCCAGCTTCTCCGGCAGGTGCCGGCGCGAGTCGAACCGGGGCAGCACCCGCAGCGTCCACTGGGGTGTGGCGGGCTGTCCGGCGCGCTGCCGGGCGCCCAGGCGCATCGGCCCGAACGAGCGTACGGTCAGCGCCACCGCGGGCCGGTCGCCGCGCCGGGTCGGGGTGAGCCGGACCGGCAGCGTGGCGCTGCCGCCGGGCGGCACGGTGAGCAGGCGCTGCGGCGGCACGTCCGGGCGTGCCCCGGCCGACGGCACCCAGGCGTCGCGCACCTGGGCGTACAGCGTGTGGTGGGTGGGGTTGGTCAGGTGCAGCGTGACGGTGGCGGTGCCGCCGAGCCGCACCGTACGGTCGCCGGAGCGGGTCGCGGTGAGCGCGTGCGGCGGGGCGGCCATCGCCCGGTCGAGCGCCACCAGCAGCAGCACCACGACGGTCAGCACGACCACCCCGAGGAACGGCGCCGGCCAGAACGGCAGCGTCAGCGCGCCCACGCCGAGCAGCAGACCCGCCCGCCAGGTCATCGCGGCGTCGGCACGGTGGCCAGCACCGAGTCCAGCACCGCGTCCACCGTCACGCCCTCCAGCTCCGCCTCCGGGCGCGGCCGCAGCCGGTGCCGCAGCGTGGGCCGGGCCACCGCCTTCACGTCGTCCGGCGTGACGTGGTCCCGGCCGGCCAGCCAGGACCAGGCCTTGGCGGTGTTCAGCAGCGCGGTGGCGCCCCGGGGCGACGCGCCCAGCTCCAGCGCCGGGGCGGAGCGGGTGCCCCGGCACAGGTCCACGATGTAGCCGAGCACCGGCTCGGCCACGTGCACCCGCTGCACCTCGGCCCGGGCGGCGGCCAGATCGGCCGCGCCGGCCACCGGGCGTACGCCGGCGGCACGCAGGTCGCGCGGGTCGAAGCCGGCGTGGTGCGCGCGGAGCACGCCCAGCTCCTCCTCCCGCTCCGGCAGCGGCACGGTCAGCTTGAGCAGGAAGCGGTCGAGCTGCGCCTCGGGCAGCGGGTAGGTGCCCTCGTACTCGACCGGGTTCTGGGTGGCCGCGACGATGAACGGGTCGGGCAGCGGGCGGCGCTCGCCCTCGACGGAGACCTGCCGCTCCTCCATCACCTCCAGCAGCGCCGACTGCGTCTTGGGCGGGGTGCGGTTGATCTCGTCGGCCAGGAGCAGATTGGTGAAGACCGGCCCCTCCCGGAACGTGAACGCGGCGGTGCGCTGGTCGAAGATCAACGAGCCGGTGACGTCGCCGGGCATCAGGTCGGGGGTGAACTGCACCCGCTTGGCGTCCAGGTCGAGCGCGGCGGCCAGTGTCCGCACCAGCAGCGTCTTGGCCACCCCCGGCACGCCCTCCAGCAGCACGTGCCCCCGGCAGAGCAGCGCGATCACCAGACCGGTGACCACGGCGTCCTGCCCGACGACTGCCTTGGCCACCTCGGCGCGCAGCCGGTGCAGGGCGGCGCGGGCGCCGGACGGGGCGGTGGTCGTGACAGGTCCAGTCACCGGGTGTCTCCTTCGCTCGGATGCGGGGCCAGGGTACGGGTCAGGGCGTCCAGTTCGCGGGCCAGCGCCAGCAGCTCGCGGTCCTTCTCCGGGGCGGGACCGTAGAGCAGCTCGGCCACCCGTTCCGGGTCGGCGCCGGCGCGCGTGGCGACCACGGCGGCAACCTCGTCGTCGGGCGTGTCCGGGGGCAGGTTGAGCCGGGGCAGCAGCCGGTCCAGCGCGGCGGCGCGCAGCGTCTCGGCGACAGTGCCCCGGGCGCCCGCCCGGCGGTAGAGCCGCGCCCGGCCGCGTACCGTCTCGGCGGACCGGACGGTCACCGGCAGCGGCTCCGACACCGGTGGCCCGAGGCGGCGCGCCCGCCAGAGCACGACGACCAGCCCGGCCAGGAGGAGCTGCACCAACAGTGCCCAGAACCACTGCGGGAACGCGCCCCAGAGCGGGTTCTCCCACGGCGGGTCGGCGCGATCGGGCGGGTCGGGCCGTTCCGACCGGCCGTCGCCGCCCTGGGCGGGCTCCTCGGTGAACGGTTCCGGGGACCAGCTCGGGCGGGTCGGGGCCGGAACCGGCTCGGGCAGGTCGAGCCAGACGAGCGGGCGGTTCCCGCCGAGCAGCCCGGTGGCGAGGGCCTCGTTGCCCCACTCGCCGATCCGGTCGTTGCGGAACGGGTCGCTGGCGCCGGCCAGCACCACCTCGACCCGGCCCGGGACGCGCAGCAGCGCGCCGCCGTAGCAGTGGTCGACCTCGGCCGGCCCGGCGTAGCGCTGGAGGTCGATCGCGGCCGCGCCGGCCCGGACCGCCTCGGGCAGCGGGCACGGCGTGCCGTCCGCGTCCGGCGGCACGGCCCGCGCGGCCCAGCGTCGGGTGGCCGGCTCGACCGGCGTGTCCAGTTCGGCGAGCACCCGCGCGGAGGGCTCGACCAACACCAGACGGCTGCCCGGAGGCAGGGCGATCAGGCGGTCGAGCAGGTCCGGGTGCACCAGTCCGGGCGCGGGCACGAAGACGGTGCTCGGCGCGATGCCGGCGGTCTGCAGCACCCCGTCGAACGTCGTCTCCCGGCGCACCGACACGCCCTGCGCGCGCAGCGCCTCGGCGAGCCGGCTGCCGCCGTCGTCGTCGGTGGCGACCGGGGAGAGGAAGCCGGGCTCGTCGGTGTCGGGCCGGTCGACGGCGTGCAGCACGAGCGTGGTCACGATCAGCAGCACGGCCAGCCCGAGCGGGACGAGCAGCCGGTGCCGCCGACGGCGCGGCGCCGCCGCGGTGGCCGTCTCCGCCGGCGTCACGGTGGCGGTCATCGCGGCTCCTCCCCGGTCAGCTCGCGACGCAGGTCGGCGGCGAGTTCACGCATCCGGTGGTCGTGCGCGGCGGTGGCGGGGCGCTGGGCGTACCAGAGGTCGGAGAAGATCGCCCCGGCGGTGTGCAGCGTCGGCCGCACCTGCGGCCGGGCGCGGGCCGCCGCCTCGGTCAGCTCGACCACTGTGAGCCCGGGGCGGGGCTCCACGACGTGCCGCATGACCAGGAGCCGGACCATCTCGCGCAGCCGTTCCCGGACCGCCTCGGCGTACCGGCCCTCGGCGGCGAGCCGATCGGCCAGCCCGGGCACGTCGGCCGGGACGGCGTCCGGGGTCCGGGGCGCGGGCACGCGTACCGGCGGCGGGTCGGAGCGGCGGCGGCGCGCCCGCCGGCGCAGTCGGGGCAGCCGCAGTCGGGGCAGGCGCGGCAGCCGTAGCCGGGGCAGCGTGAACCGGGGCAGCCGCCGGGGCACCCAGGCCGGGAAGAAGTACCAGGCCAGGGCGGCGAGCAGCGCGACCGCCAGCAGGATCAGCGCGACCAGCGGCAGCGGCAGCAGGTCACCGAGGGCCGCGACCGTCTCGGTCCACCACCGGCTCACCGCTGCGCCGCCAGCAGGGCCGGTTCCGGTACGCCGGCCGGCGCACGGGAGAGCCGGATGTCCAGCCCTTCGGTGCGGATCCGGGTCTCCAGGTGCAGCACCGCGTCCAGGCAGGCCAGGGCCGAGTACGCCAGCGCGTTCACCGCGGCGAAGGCGGCGACCGTCACCGGCAGCGCCCAGGCGGACACGTCGAACAGGCCCAGCATGCCGAGACCGTGGTAGACGCCGAGCCCGATGCCGAGCCGGATCAGCCACCAGCCCAGGTAGCCCAGCAGCCGGACGGCGGCGGCCCGCGCGCTCACCCGGCCCGCCAGGTGCATCGCCCGCCACGGCGCCCGGTGTCCGGGCACCCCGTCCAGCACCAGCACCGGCACCACCAGGCCGAGCAGCCCGTACGCCAGGAACCAGCCCGGCCCGGTCAGGGCGGCGAGCGCGACGACGGGGCCGATCACGACGGCGGCCAGCACCGCCACGCCGGGCCGGGAGCCGCGCAGCAGCTCGGCCGCCCCGGGACGGCGCCCCAGCAGGGCCGCGCCGGCGCCACGCGCGGCCGGGCCGCCCAGCAGCGCGATGATCGCCGCCTCGGTGCCGGCGCCGGTCGCCAGCAGCAGCCAGTACCAGGGCAGCGAGTCACCCATGTCCGCCGGCCACCACTGGGGCGGGTCGGCCTCGACCAGCAGCCGCAGCGGGTGCAGCACCGCCTGTTCGGCGAGGGCCAGCAGGAGGGCGAGCGGGACGAGCACCCGGGCGTGATCGCGCAGCAGCAGCACTGCCGCGTCGAGCAGTTCGCCGACGGTCAGCGGACGGCGCGGCAGCACCGCGGTCGGGCCGGCGTCGGGCACGCGTACTCCTGGGCAGGCAGGGCGGAGGTGGCGGGCGGCGTGTCGCCCGAGGGATCATGGTTGCACGGCGGGTCCGCATCCGGTGGACCCGTCCGCCCTGACGCGCCACGCTGGGCGGCCACGCCGCTTGCTGTGGTGCGTAGGCCCGCTCGGCGCTACCGTGCCGTGGAGACGCCGAACCCTCCAGACGAACGGGGATGGAACGATAAACCCCATGAGAGCCCGGGTACTCGTGGTCGACGACGACCCCGCCCTCGCCGAGATGCTCGGCATCGTGCTGCGCAGCGAGGGCTTCGTGCCGTCCTTCGTCGCGGACGGCGAACGGGCGTTGGCCGCCTTCCGCGACAGCCGACCCGACATCGTCCTGCTCGACCTGATGCTTCCCGGCATGAGCGGCATCGACGTGGCCCGCGCCATCCGGGGCGAGTCCGGCGTGCCGATCGTGATGCTGACCGCCAAGAGCGACACCGTGGACGTGGTGCTCGGCCTGGAGTCCGGAGCCGACGACTACGTGGTCAAGCCGTTCAAGCCCAAGGAACTGGTGGCCCGGATGCGGGCCCGGTTGCGCCGGGGCGAGGACGTGGCCCCGGAGATGCTGACGATCGGGCCGCCCGGCAACCAGATCACCATCGACGTGCCGGCCCACACGGTCAGCCGCGACGGCGACGAGGTGAAGCTGACCCCGCTGGAGTTCGACCTGCTGGTCGCGCTCGCCCGCAAGCCGCGCCAGGTCTTCACCCGCGAGGTGCTGCTGGAGCAGGTCTGGGGCTACCGCCACGCCGCCGACACCCGCCTGGTGAACGTGCACGTGCAGCGGCTGCGCGCCAAGATCGAGCCGGATCCGGAGCGACCCGAAATCATCCTGACCGTGCGGGGCGTGGGTTACAAGGCGGGTACCGGATAGCCTGGTCAGCATTGTGGTGACCACCCCGCTGCCGGACACGCCGACCCCCGAGACCCGCCGGTTCCACGCCGTGCGGGCGCTCTGGCTCGCCCTGAGCGGCCGGGTCGCGCGGCTGGTGGCCGCGGTGCACCAGGCCTGGCGGCGGTCGCTCCAGGTCCGTGTGGTCACCATCACGCTGGTGACGTCGAGTCTCCTGGTGGGCGGTTTCGCCTACCTGATCGCCGACAAGATCACCAACATCCTGTTGGAGAACGCCGAGACCGACGTGCGGCTGCGGCTGAGCAACGGCAGCGAGTACGCGGCGAAGCAGTTCAACCTCTACAGCCAGCCGCAGGAGGCGCAGCTCCAGAACACCATCGACGGCACGGTGAACTACCTGGCCGGCGGTGACCCGACGCAGACCAGCGGCGTCGTGGTGGCGATCACCGCCGACAACTTCGCCGAGTTCATCGAGCCGCGTACCACGCCCGAGGTGCCGGTGGGCGCGGTGATCGGCGACGAGCTGCGGGCCACCGTGGCCTCCGGCAAGGTCGCCCACCAGATCCGCACCGGCTCGCTCGGCGGCGAGCGCACCAAATACCTCGTCTACGGCTCCCCGGTGCCCACCAAGTTCGGGCAGGTCGAGCTCTACTACCTCGTACCCCTGGCCCGGCAGGACGCGACGGCGGCCGACGCCCGGGCCACGGTGGTCGCCACCGGCGTTGCGCTCGTGCTCCTGCTCGGCCTGCTGGCCGCCCTGGTCACCCGCCTGGTGGTGACCCCGGTACGGGTGGCCGCGCGCACCGCGCAGCGGCTTTCCGCCGGCCTGCTCGACCAGCGCATGGTGGTCTCCGGCGAGGACGACCTCGCCCTGCTGGCCGCCTCGTTCAACCAGATGGCGACGAACCTGCAACGGCAGATCCTCCGCCTGGAGGAGATGTCCCGCCTGCAACGCCGGTTCACCTCCGACGTCTCGCACGAGCTGCGCACGCCGCTGACCACGGTCCGGATGGCCGCCGACCTGATCTTCGCCGAGCGGGACGAGTTCGACCCGGCGGTGGCCCGCAGCGCCGAGCTGCTCCAGGCCGAGCTGGACCGGTTCGAGGAGCTGCTCACCGACCTGCTGGAGATCAGCCGGTTCGACGCCGGTTTCGCGGTGCTGGACAGCGAGCCGACCGACCTGGTGCCCGTGGTGCACCGCGTGACCGAGCGGCTGGCCGGGCTGGCCGAGCGGGTCGGCGTCACGATCGAGCTGGACCTGCCGGACACTCCGGTGATCGCCGAGGTCGACCCCCGCCGAGTGGAGCGGGTGCTGCGCAACCTGGTCGGCAACGCGGTCGAGCACGGCGAGGCGAAGCCGGTACGGATCACCCTGGGCCAGGACCGCAGCGCGGTGGCGATCACCGTGCGCGACCACGGCGTCGGCCTCAAGCCGGGGGAGGAGAAGCTGGTGTTCAACCGCTTCTGGCGGGCCGACCCGTCGCGTGCCCGGCAGACCGGCGGCACCGGGCTCGGCCTGTCGATCAGCCTGGAGGACGCCCGCCTGCACGGCGGCTGGCTGGAGGCGTGGGGCGCGCCCGGCCAGGGCGCCCAGTTCCGGCTCACGCTGCCGGCCCGGGCCGGGGACCGGCTCACCACGTCGCCGCTGCGGCTGGTGCCGGCCGACGCCACGGTGCCGTTCGGTGGTCCCCGCGACGGCGGCCTGCTCGCCATCGGCCCGGGCGCCGGCGCCGGGGCGCTGAGCGTGGAGCCCGCCGCCGAGGGCGACCGGGCGGAGGTCCGGCCGTGAGCCGCCGCGCTCTGGCCCTGCTGCTGGCCGCCGCCCTGCTGCCGGCCGCGCTGACCGGCTGCGGCATCCCGAGTGAGACCGACGTCCAGATCGACGGGTCGGTGCCGGCCGCGCAGGGCGGGGCCCTGAACGGCAGCGCGGCCCGGCCGCCCGAGCCGGCCGACAGCAGCGAGCCGGTGCCGTTCATCGAGAACTACCTGCGGGCCGCGGCGGCCGGGGAACGCGACCAGGCGTACGCCCGGGCCCGCAAGTTCCTCGCCGAGGAGTCCCGCGACCTGCTCCCGGGCAAGCCGCAGACCAGCGAGGTCGAGCTGACTGTGGTGCGGCTGCGGGAGAAGCCGGAGAGCACGCCGCCGAACAACCAGGGCACCAGCACCGTGACGCTGAAGGTGCAGCAGGTCGGCGTGCTGCGGGCCGACGGCACGCTCGGCCCGCCGGTGGCCAGCGACACGCAGTACGTCTTCGAGCTGCGCCGGGCCGAGCCGGCCGGGACCGGACTGCTGATCACCGAGGCGCCGAACGTGCTGCTGACGAGCGACTCGGCGATGCGTGAGTACTACCGTCCCCGCACCGTCTACTTCTGGAACTCGGACCAGACCCGGCTGGTGCCGGACCAGCGCTATCTGCTCTCCTCGGCGCCGACCGAGCGGTCGATCACCGAGGTGATGAGGTGGCTGGCGGACCGCCCCTCGGACTGGCTGGCCGCCGGCGTGACCGGACTGCCCGAGGGCACCCAGTTGATCAACAACGCGACCGGGACGGACGGGCACTGGGAGATCAACCTGAACATGCCGGGGGCCAACGAGCAGCGGCTGAACCGGCTCGGCACCCAGTTGGCGTGGTCCCTGTCGGACCTGGACGGCATGGTCGACCTCAAGATCCAGAATCAGAAGCGGCTGACCGTCGACCTCCGGCGGGAGCGCGTCTCGGTCGTCGCGTACCCGCGCGGGGCGAACCCGATGCGGCTGGGCGTCTACGACGGGGCCGTGCGCCCGCTGGCGTTCGGCAACGAGCCGCGGGCCGCCGTGCCGCTGCCGGCGGAGGAGAACCGCAACGTGGTCTCCGCCGCGCTCGCCCGAGCCGACGACCAGGTGCTGGCCGCGCTCGTCGTGAACGGCGCCGACAACCGCAAGCGGCTCAAGGTCGGCTCCGGCGGGGACCCGCTGGCCACGCTCACGGCGAACGACCGTACGTTCCGCGCGATGAGCCGCCCCACCTGGCTGCGGTCGCTGAACAAGGCCCGGCCGGGTGGCCTGGTGGCGGCCGACGGCCGGCTCTACCGGTTCGACGGGGTGGGCGGGATGAGTGAGATCCCGCTGTCCGTCCCCGGCCCGGTCACCGCCGTCTCCGGCTCCCTCGAAGGCCACCGGATCGCCCTGGTCAGCGGCGGCGCGCTCTACGTCGCCGCGGTGAGCGTCGACGGCGGCGTGGTCCGCCTGGGCCAGCCCCGCCGGGTGACCACCCTGCTCACCGGCGTGACGGTGGTGGACTGGGTGGCGGAGAACGAACTGGCGCTGGCCGGCAACGAGCCGGACCGGCGCTCGGCGATCCACCAGCTCAGCGTCGACGGCGTGTGGGAGACCCCGCTGGCGGTGGAGATCGGCGCCCCGGTCACCCAGCTCGCCGGCTACCCGGGCGGCAGCGACCGCGGCCTGGCCGCGTTCTCGTTCATGTTCGAGACGGACGGGGCGGCTTGGCGGAACAACCCGTTCGACTTCGTCAAGCGGGAGCAGGTGCTCGACGTCCCGGCGGGCAGCCGGGCGACCAACCCGACCGCCCCGTTCTTCCTCTACTGAGCCGCCCGTGCGTGACCTGGGCGGGCTCTGGTCGGACCTGACCGACCTGGTGCTGCCCGCCGGGTGCGCGGGCTGCGGCACCGGATCGGCGCGGCTGCGGCAGGGCTTCTGCCCCGGCTGCGTACGCGAACTGGAGTCGCTGCGTCCCGCGCCGGCCCGGCCCGATCCGGCCCCACCCGGCCTGCCGCCCTGCGTCGCGCTCGGCCCGTACGGCGGGGCGCTGCGCGAGGCGCTGCTCGCGTACAAGGAACGGGGCCGGCACGGGCTGGCCCGGCCGCTGGGCGCGCTGCTGGCGGAGGTGGTCGCCGAGGCGGTGGGGCCGCCCGGCCCGGTGACCCTGGTGGCGGTGCCGGACACCGCCCGCGCCGCCCGGGCCCGCTACGGCGACCACCTGGACCGGCTGGTCCGCCCGGCGGCGACCCGGCTGCGCGCGGCCGGCTGGCCGGTACGCGTGCTGCGACCGCTGCGGGCGCTGCCCCGGCCCGACTCGGTGACGCTCGACAGCGCCGGACGGGCCACCGCCGCCGAGGCCGCGTTCCGGCTGCGCCGCCCGCCTGCCGGGCACCGGCCAGCCGGGTCTGTGGTGCTGCTCGACGACATCGTCACCACCGGCGCGACGCTGGCGGCGGTGAGCCGGATATTGCACCGCGCGGGAATGACGCCAAAGGCCGTGGCGGTGCTCGCCGCAACGCAAAAGCGGCACCTTCGGTGACGCTTCGTGTATCCGTTTCACCCCATGGTGTATGAGGTGTTAAATTCCGCAACCCCTTTCGGCAACCAGGGGTGACGGTTGGCGGTACACGAGTTAGCGTTTCGGTGTCGGGGGTAGAGAGGATGCCAACCTTCCCCCGGCGCTGGAAGGAGGCGTAGCCGAACACCACCGGTCGACGCCGAGCGGGGCCCTCCCGGGCGGGTCGACCGGATTCTCCGGACCGAACGACCGTCCGAACAAGGGAGGTCACGTGGACATCGTGGTCAAGGGCCGTAACGTCGAAGTGCCGGACCATTACCGGGTGCACGTAGCCGAGAAGCTCGCGAAGATCGAACGCTACGACCAGAAGCTCATTCGCGTGGACGTCGAGTTGTTCCACGAGCGCAATCCACGCCAGGCGGACCACTGCCAGCGTGTGGAGATCACCTGCGTCACGCGCGGCCCGGTGATCCGGGCCGAGGCATGCACGAGCGACTTCTACAGCGCGCTCGACGCCGCAATCGCCAAGTTGGACACCCGCTTCCGCCGCGCGGCGGACCGCCGCCGGGTGCACCGGGGTCGGCACGCGCCGATCTCAGTGGCCGCCGCGACCGCCGGACTGCCGGTGGCCGACCTCGACGGGCCCGGCCTGGCGGCGCGCGACGGCCACGGCGCCGCCACCGCTGTCGCCGAACGTCCCGACGAGGACGGTTACGTCGAACCCGACGACCAGCCGTGGCACATCGCCCGGGCGAAGGTCCACCCCGCCGACCCGATGACCGTCGACGACGCGCTGTTCCAGATGGAACTCGTCGGCCACGACTTCTACCTGTTCCAGGACAAGGAGTCCGGCCGCCCGAGCGTGGTCTACCGGCGGCACGCGTACGACTACGGGATCATCCAGCTCGACACGTGACCCCTTGACCGGTGAGACGGGCCCCCACGCGTGCGTGAGGGCCCGTCTCAGTCCTCGTCGGTGGCGAGCCGGCCGTAGACCACCGAGTCGACCCGGGCGCCGTCCGGGCCGGGCAGCCGACCGCGCAGCAGCCCTTCCCGCCGGAAGCCGGCCCGTTCCAGCACGCGTTGCGAGGCGACGTTGTCCGGCCGGGTGCCGGCCCAGAGCCGGGCCACCCCGATGCCGAACGCCCACCCGGCGACCAGCCGGACCGTACGGGCGGCCAGCCCGCGCCCGCGCGCCTCGGGCAGCAGGCTGTAGCCGACCATGGCCTGGCCGGTGCCCGGCTCGTCGTAGAACAGCGCGCAGCCGCCGACGACAGCGCCGGTGGCCGCGTCGAGGATCGCCAGGTCGGCGGCCTCACCGGCCAGCCAGCGGCTCGCCGCCAGCTGGCAGCGCCGCGCCAGCGCCGCCCGCTCCGGCGTCACCGGCGGCACCCGGTTCGCCACCACCTCCGGCAGCGAGTGCAGGCGGAACAGCACGTCGGTGTCCGCCGGCTCCACCGGGCGCAGCGTCACGACGCCGTCGGTGAGCCGGCCGCCGGGCAGGTCCGGCAGCAGGCGGGGGACCGGCCCCGACGGGTCGCCGGCCAGCCGCACCCAGGCGATCAGATCCTCGCGTACGGCGCCCGCGCTCGCCGCCCGGCGCACCCCCTCGTGCCGGTAGCCGCAGGCGAGCGCGATCCGCTGGCTCGGCACGTTCTCCGTGCGGGTGAGCAGTTCCAGCCGGGCCGCCCCGGCGGCGAACGCCCGCTCGGTCAGCAGCCGGGTGGCGGCTGTGGCCACGCCCCGGCCGCGCGCCGAGGGACCCACCCAGTAGCCGATCTCGTAGCTCGCCCGCTCCGCGCTGAGCCGGCTCAGACCGATGCTGCCGAGCAGCCGGTCGGTGGCCGGGTCGGCGATCGTGTACGCGGCCCCGCCCGCCGCCCACGCCGCAGGCGAGCCCTCGGTGATCCACCAGCGGGCGGCGTCTTCGTCGTAGGGATCGGGCAGCAGGGGCATGAACCGGCGGATCTCCGGGTCGTTGCATCCGGCCACCATGTCCGGCACGTCCGCGAGCCGGCACGGCCGCAGCCGGACGCCGTACCCCTCGATCGTCTCCGGGGTCACACCAGGTCCTCCGGCAGCAGCGCGCCGATCCACGCGTCCTGGCGCTCGCCGCGGTGCTGGACGCCGCCGCGCAGCGTGCCCTCGACGGTGAAGCCGGCCTTCTCGGCGGCCCGCCGCGACGCGGTGTTGCCCACGTTGGCCCGCCACTCGATCCGGGCCAGGCCGAGCGTGGTGAAACCCCAGGCGCAGAGCGCGGTGAGCGCAGCAGGCAGGTAACCCCGGCCGCGGGCGTGCGGCGCGGTCATGTAGCCCACGTCGGCCACCAGCGGGTCGTTGGGCAGGATGCGCAGGTCGATCGAGGCGACGTAGCTGTCGTCCGGGTCGGCCACGGCGAACGTCGCGGCTGTGCCCCGGGCCCAGGCCGGGCGGACCAGGTCGCGCAGGAAGCCCTCGGCGTGCTCCGGCCGGTACGGGTGCGGCACCGTGGTCCAGCGCACCGTCTGCTCGTCCTGGCAGGTGCGGGTCACCTCGGGCAGGTCGCGCTCCTCCAGCGCGCGCAGCCGCAGCTCGGCGCCGGCGGCGGTGGCGAACAGGACCGGCTGCGGGCGGCCGAAGACCGCCGCGCGGCGGGCCTGGAGCGTGTCCGGGCCGTAGGGCACCGGGTCGCCGGGCGCGGCCAGGTCGGCCGGGAACAGGGAGCCGATCCAGCCCTCCGGACGGCCGCCCTCGGCGGGGTGGGCCAGCCGCAGCTCGCCCTCGATCCGGAAACCGGCGCGCAGCGCGACGAGCCGGGAGGCGTGGTTGCCGATCTCGGCCTGCCAGGTGAGCCGGCGCAGCTTGAGCGCGTCGAACGCCCAGCGGGCGAGCGCGCGGGTGGCGCGGACCGCGACGCCCCGGCCGCGGGCCCACGGGGCGGTCCAGTAGCCGACCTCGGCCGAGTCCAGCTCGCGGTCCACGGAGACCAGGCCGCACGAGGCGAGCAGCTCACCGGTGCCGGCGTCGCAGACCGCGAACGGGGCGCCGGTGCCCTCGGCCCAGGCGGTCGCGCTGAACGTGGTCACGAACTCGGCGGCGTGCCCGGGCAGGTACGGGCGAGGTACGGTGGTCCAGCGCTGGATGTCCGGATCCTGGCAGGCACGGTGCACCGCGTCCGCGTCCTCCGCCCGCCAGGGGCGCAGCAACAGGCCGTCCTCGATGATCTCCACAGGCTCCATCCGAGCCATCGTGCCGGATCGTTCGCGCACGGCGTAACCCGATTAGCGGCCGGTGGCGCACGGTCGCGGCGTTATGTCGGGTTCCGGAGCCCGGACCGCCGCCACCAGTGACCATCGTCGCCTCCGAGCGCCTACGATGGTTCGAGACCGTCTAGGGGAGCGTTGATCCGTGTCGATTCTGGAAAAGTTCCTTCGCGCCGGCGAGGGCCGCATGGTGCGTCGGCTGAAGGCCATCGCTGCCGCCGTCAACTCGATCGAGGACGACTACGTCAACCTCAGCGACGACGAGCTGCGCGACATGACCGACCAGTTCAAGGAGCGGCTCGAGGATGGCGCGACCCTCGACGACCTGCTGCCCGAGGCGTTCGCGGTGTGCCGCGAGGCCGCCTCGCGGGTGCTCGGCCAGCGCCCGTACGACGTCCAGGTGATGGGTGGCGCGGCGCTGCACTTCGGCAACATCGCCGAGATGAAGACCGGTGAGGGCAAGACGCTCACCTCGGTCATGCCGGTCTACCTGAACGCGCTCGCCGGCAAGGGCGTGCACGTGATCACGGTGAACGACTACCTGGCCGAGCGCGACGCCGCCTGGATGGGCCGGGTGCACGAGTTCCTCGGCCTGAGCGTCGGCGTGGTGCTGCCCAACCGGCCCGCCACCGAGCACCGCGCGGCCTACGAGTGCGACATCACCTACGGCACGAACAACGAGTTCGGCTTCGACTACCTGCGCGACAACATGGCCTGGTCGAAGGACGAGCTGGTCCAGCGCGGCCACTTCTTCGCCGTGGTCGACGAGGTCGACTCGATCCTGATCGACGAGGCGCGTACCCCGCTGATCATCTCCGGACCGGCCGAGCACTCCGCCCGGTGGTACCAGGAGTTCGCCACGGTGGTGGCCCGGCTCCAGCCCGGCACCGACGGCGAGGGCGACTACGAGGTCGACTACGCCAAGCGCACCATCGCGATCACCGAGCGCGGCGTGGCCAAGGTGGAGGACCGCCTCGGCATCGACAACCTCTACGAGTCGGTGAACACCCCGCTCGTCGGCTACCTGAACAACGCGATCAAGGCCAAGGAGCTCTACAAGCGCGACAAGGACTACATCGTCAACGACGGTGAGGTCCTGATCGTCGACGAGTTCACCGGCCGCATTCTGCACGGCCGCCGCTACAACGAGGGCATGCACCAGGCGATCGAGGCCAAGGAGGGGGTGGAGATCAAGCAGGAGAACCAGACCCTGGCCACCATCACCCTCCAGAACTACTTCCGCCTCTACGAGAAGCTCTCCGGCATGACCGGTACCGCCCAGACCGAGGCGGGCGAGTTCAACAAGGTCTACAAGGTCGGCGTCGTGACCATCCCGACGCACCGGCCGATGGTCCGGCTCGACCGGCCCGACGTCATCTACAAGACCGAGAAGGCCAAGTTCAACGCCGTCGTCGAGGACATCGCCGAGCGGCACGAGCAGGGCCAGCCGGTGCTGGTCGGCACCGTCTCGGTGGAGAACTCCGAGATCCTGTCGCACATGCTGCGCCGCCGCGGCATCCCGCACTCGGTGCTGAACGCGAAGTTCCACGCCAAGGAGGCGGAGATCGTCGCGCAGGCCGGGCGCAGGGGCGCGGTCACCGTCGCGACCAACATGGCCGGCCGCGGCACTGACATCCTGCTCGGCGGCAACCCCGAGTTCCTCGCCGCGAACGAGCTCCGCCAGCGTGGGCTCGACCCGGTCGAGCAGCCGGAGGAGTACGCCAAGGCGATGGAGGAGATCCTCCCGACCTGGAAGCAGGCGTGCGACACCGAGGCGGAGGAGGTCGCCGCCGTCGGCGGCCTGTACGTGCTGGGCACCGAGCGGCACGAGTCCCGCCGGATCGACAACCAGCTGCGCGGTCGCGCCGGCCGGCAGGGTGACCCGGGCGAGTCCCGCTTCTACCTGTCGCTGCAGGACGAGCTGATGAAGCGCTTCCGGGCCGGCGCGGTCGAGGCGGTGATGGACCGCTTCAACATCCCGGAGGACGTGCCCATCGAGTCGAAGATGGTCACCCGCCAGATCAGGAGCGCCCAGGCCCAGATCGAGGGCCAGAACGCCGAGATCCGCAAGAACGTCCTCAAGTACGACGAGGTGCTGAACAAGCAGCGCCAGGTGATCTACGCCGAGCGCCTCCGGGTGCTCAACGGCGAGGACCTGTCCGACCAGGTCCGCAACATGATCGACGACGTGGTGACCGCGTACGTGGTCGGCGCGACGAGCGACGGCTACGCCGAGGACTGGGATCTCGACCAGCTGTGGTCGAGCCTGAAGCAGCTGTACCCGGTCGGCGTCACCGTCGAGGAGTTGGAGGAGGAGGTCGGCTCCCGCTCGGGCATCGACCAGGACTTCCTGCTCGCCCGCCTCAAGGAGGACGCGCACGCCGCGTACGACCGGCGCGAGGAGAGCCTCGGCGAGGAGGCGGTGCGCCAGCTCGAGCGGATGGTCCTGCTCCAGGTGATCGACCGCAAGTGGCGCGAGCACCTCTACGAGATGGACTACCTCCAGGAGGGCATCAGCCTGCGGGCGTACGCCCAGCGCGACCCGGTCATCGAGTACCAGCGCGAGGGCTTCGACATGTTCGCCTCCATGATGGACGGCATCAAGGAGGAGACGGTCGGCTTCCTCTACAACCTGGACGTGCAGGTCGAGGAGGCCGAGCCGGAGGCCGAGCAGGTGGAGCTGCTGGAGAAGCCGGTGGAGATCCGGGCCAAGGGTCTCAACCGCGCGCCGCAGCAGCAGGGCCTGCAGTACTCCGCCCCCGCTGTGGACGGCGAGGCCGGTCGCGGTGTCCCGGTGATCGAGCGGCCGGAGCAGCAGGCGCCGGCGCTCGGCATCGGCCAGCAGTCGGAGCGCCCTGCCGCCTCCACGCCGCGTCGCGCGCCGGCCGGGGCGAGCGGCCAGGCGGTCGCGGCGAGCACCGCCCGGCGGGCCGCCCCGGGCCAGGTCGACGGCGGCGAGGGCCCGTCCCGTAACGCGCCCTGCCCGTGCGGCTCGGGCCGCAAGTACAAGCGCTGCCACGGCTCGCCCAACGGCGGCAACTGACCCCGAACGCCCCGACGGGCCCCGGCCTCCCGGCCGGGGCCCGTCGCCGTCCCCGTCCCTGGTCTCCCACCCTGCCCCCGCCCCGCGCCTTCTCCCGCGATCTTGCAGTTGTGGCCCGCCTCTGGTCCGTTTTGTGTCGCTATCGAGGGTCCGCAAGTGCAAGATCGGCGCAGCGGTGGCGTTGGTGCGTCGAGTGCGGGGGTAGGGGTTTTGGGGTTAGAGGACGTCCAGGACCAGGCACAGCCAGGTGCCGCGGCGGCGTTCCAGGCGCAGCGCGACGGCCCAGCTCGCGCCCGCGGCGCCGACGAACACCGCGGTCGCCTCGACCGCGCCCGCGCGGGGCTCGCAGACCCGCAGCCGCCGCAGGAGCAGGGCCGGCCGGGCGGTACGGCGGCGGACCGGAGTCACCCGGCGGGCCGCGCGGGTCAGCTCGGCCGTCACCGGCCCGACGGCCTCGGGCAGGCAGAGCGGCCGGAGCTGACCGGGCGGCCGGAAGCCGTTGACGATCTCCAGGAAGGTGCGGACGAACCGGTGCGCTGCCCGCGCCCCTTCCGGCGTGGCGGAGGCGAGCGCCGAGGTGGGAGTGCCGGTGTCGAACGTCAGGTCGCCGTATCCGGGTGTGCGACCGCCGGGTCCGGGCGTGGCGCGCGTGGGGCCGCCGGGTCCCGGCCCAGGGCCGCCCGGTCCGTGCATTGCGCCGCCGGGTCCGGGCGTGGGGCCGCCCGGTTCCGGTGTGGCATCGCTGAGTCCGGGCTTGGTGCCGCCGGGTCCGGGCGTTGCGCCGCCGGGTCCGGGCGTTGCGCCGCCGGGTCCGGGCGTTGCGCCGCCGGGCCCGGGCGTGGGGCTGCCGGGTTCGGGCGTGCTGGAGGTGGGTGTCGGGGCGGCCGGGCCACCCGAGGGCGGCGCGAGGGTCGGCAGCCGGTCGAGTGAGCTGGACCAGCGCGGCCAGGCCGGAGCCGGATCCGGGGCGCGTCCGGCCGGGCGTGCGGCTGGGCGCGCGGGGTCACGGCGGCGCGGGTCGGCGAGGTCGAGCGCGAGCTGGCCGAGCGAACTCCAGACCGGGTCCTCGTCGATGCACGGCGGGTCGAGCGGCGGGGCGGGCCGGAGACGGACCGGCGGGCGGGGTGCGCGGGGACGGCGGGTGTCGACCATCTCAGTTCCTTGCGTTTGCCTTCGTTTGCCTCCGACAGTGCTTCATCTTCCCGGACCCGCCTCACCGTCGTCAATGGCCGACGGTCCTCGGGCGGTCACTCCTCGTCGCGCTCGCCGAGTGGGTTCCCGCGTACCCACTCCGCCGTCTCCGCGTACTTGCGCTCGATGTATTCCTCCAGCCGGGAGCGCTCAACCCGCCACTGTCCCCGGCCGCCGATCTTGATCGCCGGCAGCTCGCCGCTGCGGACCATGTGGTAGACCTGCGAGTCCGAGACGTTCAGCTCGGCGGCGACGTCGGACAACAGCAGGAACCTCGACTCCACGGTGACTCCCGGGGTTGGCTTCGTTTGCCTTAGTTTGCCATCACCAGCTGACATCGCCCCAGGCCCGTTCGCCTGACACACCGGCGGGAGACTTCACCCGCGCGGGTGCCGGGTGTATGACGGTCCTGGCGTACGGCATGATCGGCGCCCGGAGCCGGCGTCCGCCGGCGGTTGGCCTGAGTGCGGGAGTGACCGGTGACCGACGAGCTTGTCCGGGTGTACCTGCCGGCGACCGTACCCATGCTCGCCCGGCTGCGCGAGGAGGGCCTGACCGCCGAGGCGGCGCACGCGGTCACCCCGGAACTGCGCGAGTGGTACGCCGAGGGCGACGAGGAGGAACTGGAGTACGTGGCCTTCACCCGGGCCGCCCAGGACGCGCTGCTCCTGCTCCGGAGCGATCCCGCCGCGCCCCGGCGACGGGTTGTCGTCTCGGCCGACCTGCCCGCCCGGGCTGTCGAACGGGTGGGCGGCGAGCTGGGGTCGAGCGTGGTCCGGCCGGCCGGGCCCGTACCGGTGAAGTCGGTCGCCGCGCTGCACGTCGACGGCGCGGAGGCGGTCGAGGATGTGGCCGCTGCCGTCGAGGTGGTGGCCGAGGCCCAGGCCGGAGACCCCGACGCCCAGTTCACCGTCGACGGCGCCGAGGACCACGAGCTGGAGTGGTACGACGTGACCGAGCTGGACCTGCTGCTGCGCGACGCCGGCTGAGGCTTGTCGCTCAGGGCGCCGCCGGCTCGTCCGCCTCGTCCTCGAGCGGGCGCGGGCCGAGCGTGCGGCCGAACACGATGAGCGTGGTCAGCGCGCCAACGAAGAGCACCCAGATCCCGTTGTCCACCCGTGAGGTGCCGAGCGCGGTCTGCGCCACCTCGTCGGCCTCGCTGAGCGCGGCGGCCAGGTCGAGCAGCCCACGGCCGCCGACCCGGATGATCACCTCGGTGAGCAGCAGGAGCAGGCCCGCGCCCGCGCCGGCCACCAGATAAGCCGGCCAGCGCAGCGGCGACGCCACGCCGTCACGGCGCTCGGCCCGGCGTCGGGACCAGGTCAGATAGAGGTACGCGGCCAGGCCGGCGAGCAGGCCGGCGAGCAGCGATTCGGTACGCGAGACCCACTTGGCGGCGTCGAGCACCGACTGCTGGGTCTCCCCGGCGCCGAACAGATCGGACAGCGGATCGCGGACGCGGCTGAACAGCACCACGAAGATCTGCGCGGTGAGCGTCGCCGCGGTGATCGCACCCACCACCCGGGCCTGACGCGCGCCAGCCATCGCGCCGCCGATGATCGCGGCTGCCGCAGCGGTTCCGGCGATCGTGTTCGTGGTGGCGTTGTCGGCGTACGTCAGGTTGATCGCCACCGCGGCGAGGAGCCCGACCACCAGGCCGGTCCCGACGGCGGCCAGGAAGCGCAGCGTGGCCCGGCCCAGCCGGTTGGTCGCGGCCAGGGCGACGGTGGCGCCGGTGACCAGCGCCGCGGTGATGACGCCGGGCAGCGCGTACGCGGAGAGGCTGATCGCGGTGACGCCGGCCGCTGTCGAGTGGATCGCCTCGCGGGTCGACCAGAGCATGGCGGCCAGCCACCCGATCGAGACCAGGGCGAGCACGAGCGCGCCTGGGGCGAACTCCGGCCGCCCGCCGGTGGCCGTGCCCTCGTCGGCGCCTGCCTCGTACCCGGCGGTCGCGTTGTCAGTGCCCGCCGCATCGTCCGTGCCCGTCGCGTCGTAAGTGCCCGCCTCGCCGGTCGGCCCGTCGTCGGAGCCGGCCGGCGCCTCGGCAGCCGTCACCTCGCCCGTGGTCGGCTCGACGGCCTCAGGCTGATCCGTCTCCGCGGCCGTGGAGCTGCCGGGCTGGTTGCTCATCGTCTTCCCTTCGACGGTCGCCGGATCCACCCGCGCCGGGCCGGGCAGGTCACCGGTCATCCAGCGTACGCGGCGCGCCGCCGCTCTTCTGGAGGGCCGTGTGCCGTCTGCGCGGTGATCGACTGCAGCTCGGCGATGTGGTGGCATCCCGGGGGCTCGGATACCGCCGTTTCCCCGAGGTGGAGTGGATCAATGGCCGATACCCGCGAGTCGGGGTGTCCGAGCCAGGGCTGGATCGTGGTGTTGGGCGGCGCTCGCGGCCTGCGACGTGCCGTCCGCGCCTTGATCGACTGCTGTACGCCGATGTGGTGGCATCCCGAGGGCTCGGATGCCACCACATCGCCGAGGTGGAGTGGATCAGTGGCCGATATCCGCGAGCCGGGGAACCCGAGCCAGGGCTGGGTCGTGGTGTCGGATGGCGCTTGCGGCCTGCTACGTGCCGTCTGCGCGTTGATCGACTGCAGTTCGGCGATGTGGTGGCATCCCGGGGGCTCGGATACCGCCATCTCCCCGAGGTGGAGTCGATCAATGGCCGATACCCGCGAGCCCGGGGCGTGCCCGCATTCTGCGGGCACGGGCGCGGGCGTGTGGCGCCTGTGCGTTTGATCGCCCGCAGCACGCGGCGGACACCGCCACCTCCCCGAGGTGGAGTGGATCAACCGGCCCGTGGGCGGCTGACGAATCGTCGACAGAAGGAACTGTGATCCGATGTTTCGTCGGAATGGGGCGGGTTGGGGCCGACGGTCCGGAGACGACCCGGCCGTCCGGTGTGCCAGGGAGGCGCGTCCGGGGAGGGCTTGTCGTGACAGAATCGGGGCCAGGTCCCGCCGCCGCCCACCCCGCGGCGTCCCGGTGTCCGGCCGCCCGGCCGGCGCCCGCGGGTCCGGTTTCGCCGTCGCCGTCGAGATCGCCAGGAGCCTGTGATGGACGCCGTGTTCTCCGTACCCGAGCCGATCAACGAGCCGGTTCACACCTATGAGCCCGGCAGCGCCGACCGGGAGCGGCTCCAGCGGCGGCTGGCCGAGCTGGCCGCCGAGCGGATCGAGCTGCCGATGACGATCGCCGGTGAGCGGCGGATGGCCGGCGGCGCGTCGATCGACGTGGTGCAGCCGCACAAGCACGCGCACGTCCTCGGCGTCACCGGGCACGCCACGCACGACGACGCCCGCGCCGCGGTGCAGGCCGCCAAGGACGCCGCGCCGATGTGGCGGGCGTTGCCGTTCGAGGAGCGGGCCGCGATCTTCCTGCGCGCGGCCGACCTGCTGGCCGGCCCCTGGCGGGACACGCTCAACGCGGCCACCATGCTCGGGCAGTCCAAGACCGCCGTCCAGGCGGAGATCGACGCGGCGTGCGAGCTGATCGACTTCCTCCGCTTCAATGTGCACTTCGCCCGGCGGCTCCTGGCCGAGCAGCCGCTGTCCTCGCCCGGGGTCTGGAACCGTCTCGACCACCGGCCGCTGGAGGGCTTCGTCTACGCGATCACCCCGTTCAACTTCACCGCGATCGCCGGCAACCTGCCGTCCGCGCCGGCCATGCTCGGCAACACAGTGGTCTGGAAGCCGTCCCCGACGCAGCAGTTCGCGGCGCACTTCACCATGCGCCTGTTCGAGGCTGCCGGCCTGCCGCCCGGCGTGATCAACATGGTCACCGGCCGCGGCGAGGAGGTCTCCGAGGTGGTGCTCGCCGACCCTGACCTGGCAGGCATCCACTTCACCGGCTCGACAAAGGTGTTCCAGCACCTGTGGAAGACGGTCGGCGACAACATCGCCCGCTACCGCGGTTACCCCCGCCTGGTCGGCGAGACCGGCGGCAAGGACTTCGTGGTCGCGCACACCAGCGCCGACGTGGACGCGCTGCACACCGCGCTGATCCGGGGCGCCTACGAGTACCAGGGGCAGAAGTGCTCGGCCGCGTCCCGGGCGTACGTCCCGCGGTCGATCTGGGAGGGCGGGCTGCGCGACCGGCTCGCCGCCACCGCCGACTCGCTGACCTACGGCGACGTCACCGACTTCAGCAACTTCGGCGGCGCGGTGATCGACGACAAGGCGTTCGGCCGGCACACCGCCGCGCTCGACCTGATCAAGGGCGACGACTCCTGCCGCATCCTGGCCGGGGGCACCGCCGACGACTCGGTCGGCTACTTCGTCCGGCCGACGCTGTTCGAGTGCTCCGACGCCGCGCACGAGACGTTCACCACCGAGTACTTCGGCCCGATCCTCGGCGTGCACGTCTTCGACGACGCCCGCTTCGACGAGGTGGTCGCCCAGGCCGAGTCGATCGCGCCGTACGCGCTGACCGGGTCGATCTTCGCGACCGACCGCCGGGTGGTCGACCAGGTGGCGGAGAAGATGCGGTACGCGGCCGGCAACTTCTACATCAACGACAAGCCGACCGGCGCGGTGGTCGGGCAGCAGCCGTTCGGCGGCGCCCGGGCCAGCGGCACCAACGACAAGGCGGGTTCCTGGCACAACCTGGTCCGCTGGATGTCGCCCCGGACGATCAAGGAGACGTTCGTTCCGCCGACCGATCACGTCTACCCGCACATGGGCTGAGGCGCTCCAAGAGGGCCCGTCCCGGCCGGAGCGGGCCCTCTTCCTCACCCGACAGTGCACATCGGACCCGTCATCGGGTGCCGAAATAGGCAAATCCTGGACGCCAGAGCCGACAAAGTGGCAGCTTAGAGGGCATGGCGGATTCCGGAGTCAACCCGACGGCGGCAGCTTTGCTCGGCCTGCTGCACGACGGCCCGATGACTGGCGGCCAGTTGATGGCCGCGGCCGAGCGCCGGCTGGCGCCGTACTGGTCGATGACCCGCAGTCAGGTCTACCGCGAGCTACCGGTCCTGGCCGAGAAGGGTCTGGTGCGTCTCGGCAAGCCCGGGCCGCGCATGAGCCAGCCGTACGCGCTCACAGCTGCCGGTAAACGGACATTCTCCCGCTGGCTGGCGGAGAATCCCGGCAAGGACACCATCCGTAACCCGATAGCGCTACGGATCGCGTTCGGCAACCTGCACTCGGCGAGCCAGCTGAAGAACCTGTACGCCTCGGCGAACGAGTACCACACCGAGGCGCTGGCGGCGGTGCGGGAGCAGGTCAAGAACGCCAAGAAGGAAGGCGACAGCTACGACGCCAGCGCGCTGGAGTTCGCGGTCGCCTACCACAAGGCGGCGCTGTCCTGGCTCAAGACCGCGCCGGTCGGCTGACCACCTGCGGCGAACTCGCTGGACTAGGCAGTAGTCTTGTCTGTCGTGACCGCTGCCGATTACGCCGAACAGCTCAAGGAACTCGACGCCACGCTGCGCAACATCGAGGCTGTGCTCGACCTCGACAAGCTGCGCGAGCAGAAGGCACGGCTGGAGCAGGAGGCCTCCGCGCCGGACCTCTGGGACGACCAGGCCAAGGCGCAGCAGGTCACGTCGCAGCTGTCGTACGTCAACGGCGAGATCTCCAAGCTCGGTGACCTGCGTTCCCGGCTCGACGACGCCGGCGTGCTGCTGGAGCTGGCCCAGGCGGAGGACGACCCGGGCGTGCTGACCGAGGTCGAGTCGGAGATCGCCGGGCTGACCAAGGCCATCCAGGAGATGGAGGTCCGCACGCTGCTCTCCGGTGAGTACGACTCCCGGGAGGCGCTGGTGGCGATCCGGGCCGGCGCCGGTGGCGTGGACGCCGCGGACTTCGCCGAGATGCTGCTGCGGATGTACCTGCGCTGGGCCGAGCGGCACGGCTACCCGACCGAGGTCTACGAGACCTCGTACGCCGAGGAGGCAGGCCTGAAGTCGGCCACCTTCACGGTGAAGGTTCCGTACGCCTACGGCACGCTCAGCGTGGAGTCCGGCACCCACCGGCTGGTGCGGATCAGCCCGTTCGACAACCAGGGCCGCCGGCAGACCAGCTTCGCCGGCGTCGAGGTGCTGCCGGTCACCGAGCAGACCGACCACATCGACATCCCGGAGAACGAGGTCCGGGTGGACGTCTACCGGTCGTCCGGGCCGGGTGGGCAGAGCGTCAACACCACCGACTCGGCGGTGCGGCTGACCCACATCCCCACCGGCATCGTGGTGACCTGCCAGAACGAGAAGTCCCAGCTACAGAACAAGGCCTCCGCGATGCGGGTGCTCCAGTCCCGTCTGCTGGAGCGCAAGCGTCAGGAGGAGGAGGAGAAGCTCGCCGGCCTCAAGTCCGGCGGCACCAGCTCCTGGGGCGACCAGATGCGCTCGTACGTCCTGCACCCGTATCAGATGGTGAAGGATCTGCGTACCGAACAGGAGACGGGCAATCCGTCCTCGGTCTTCGACGGTGACCTGGACAGCTTCATCGAGGCGGGAATCCGCTGGCGGAAGCAGCAGCAGCTCACCGCTGACGGTGCGTGATCACGGTCGGACTGAGCGCGTCATCGATCTCGGTCTGACCGGGTAAATCGATGACGCGCACCGCTTCGACGGGCCTGGGGGCTTGGCTCTGCGGTTACACCGCGTAGACTACCGACCCGTGATTCAGCTTGAGCAAGTGACGAAGACGTACCCGAAGGCGTCCCGGCCTTCGCTCGACAACGTGTCCGTCTCGATCGAGAAGGGCGAGTTCGTCTTCTTCATCGGTCCATCCGGCTCCGGCAAGTCCACCATCATCAAGTTGCTGCTGCACGAGGTCACGCCCAACAAGGGCCGGGTCGTCGTCAACGGCAAGGACGTCACGTCGATGCGTTCCTGGAAGCGACCACACTTCCGGCGTTCCATCGGCTGTGTCTTCCAGGACTTCCGCCTGCTGCCGAACCGCACCGCGTACGAGAACGTGGCGTTCGCGTTGGAGGTGATCGGCAAGACGAAGGCGGTGGCCCGCCGGGTCGTGCCGGAGGTGCTGGAGCTGGTCGGTCTCGGTGGCAAGGAGCACCGCTACCCGCACGAGCTCTCCGGTGGTGAGCAGCAGCGTGTGGCGGTGGCCCGGGCGTTCGTCAACCGGCCGCTGATCCTGCTGGCCGACGAGCCCACCGGAAACCTGGACCCGGACACCTCGATCGAGATCATGCGCCTGCTGGACCGGATCAACCGCACCGGCACGACCGTCGTGATGGTCACGCACGACTCCAACATCGTGAACCAGATGCGGCGCCGGGTGATCGAGATCGAGAGCGGCCGCATCGTGCGCGACCAGGCCCGCGGCGTCTACGGCTGAGCCGGACGACGTTCCGTAGACCCTGACGACGAACCCTCACGCCGGAGAGCCGGAGGAATATCCCGATGCGGATGAAGTACGTCCTGTCCGAAGTACTGGTCGGGCTGTGGCGCAACGTCACCATGACCATCGCCATGATCATCACAATGGCGGTGTCGCTCTTCATGCTGGGCGGCAGCGGCCTTCTGTACCAGAAGGTCGGCGACATGAAGGACCTCTACTACGAGAACGTCGAGGTCTCGATCTTCCTGAAGACCGATGCCACCAAGGAACAGGTCGACGCGCTGGGTCAGCAGCTCGACCAGGACCCACTGGTCAAGGACTCGACGTACGTCAACAAGGACCAGGCGTACGAGCGCTTCCAGCAGATGTACGCCGACGCCCCGGACCTGGTCAGCGCGGTCAAGCCGGACCAGCTTCCCGAGTCGTACCGGGTCAAGCTCAACGACCCCGAGCAGTACAAGGCGATCTACGACAAGTACAAGACCGCCGAGGGCATCGACACGATCGTCGACCAGAGCAAGCTGCTCGACAAGGTCTTCGGCGTGCTCAGCGGCTTCCAGAACGGCGCTCTCGCGATCGCGATCGTGATGGCCGTCGCCGCCCTGTTGCTCGTCGCGAACACCATCCAGGTGGCCGCGTACAGCAAGCGGCGTGAGGTCGCGGTCATGAAGCTGGTCGGCGCGTCGAACTGGTTCATCCAGGCGCCGTTCGTGCTCGAGGCGGTGGTGGCCGGTCTGTTCGGCTCCCTCCTCGGCCTGCTCGCGTTGATCGCGGTGAAGGTGCTCGCGGCCGGCAGTTCGATGGCGGCCCTGGAGGGTCTGATCACCCCGATCTCGTGGTCCGACATCTTCCTGACCTTCCCGCTGATGGCCGCCGTCGGTGGCGTGGTCAGCGCGGTCACTGCCTGGGTCACGCTCCGCTTCTACCTGCGGGTCTAGTTACCCGTCCGGCTCCGGCAAGGGCCCTCCGGCGCGGAATAAACCGCGCGGGAGGGCCCTTGTGGTTCCGGTAGCATGATCTTCGCTCGTCGGCCGGTGGCCGGCGACGGGACCGGAAGGGAGGTGGCGCCGATGCCACGGGAAAAGGGTCGCAAGGTGGTCGCCTCCAACAAGAAGGCGCGGCACGACTACGCCATCCTCGACACGTACGAGGCGGGCATGGCGCTGACCGGCACCGAGGTCAAGTCGCTGCGGGCCGGGCGGGCGTCGCTCGTCGACGCGTTCGCCCAGGAGCGTGACGGCGAGATCTACCTGCACGCCATGCACATCCCGGAGTACGCCCAGGGCACCTGGACCAACCATGAGCCCCGGCGTACGCGCAAGCTGCTGCTCAACCGGATCGAGATCGACCGGTTGCTGGGCAAGCTCAAGGAGAGCGGCCTGACGCTGGTGCCGTTGCAGGTCTACTTCTCCGACGGCTGGGCCAAGGTGGAGATCGGCCTGGCCCGGGGTAAGAAGTCGTACGACAAGCGCCAGGACCTGGCCAAGCGGGACGCCGCCAAGGAGATCGCCCGGGCGGTCGGCCGGCGCGGCAAGGGCATGGCTGAGTGATACATCCGGTTCGTCCGGCTGTCCGCGTCCAGCGGGCCTCGGGATGAATCCGGTTGCGCCAGGCGTTACGCTTGGTGTGCTGCCGACAGGGGCAGCGCTTCGAGGGGGTGACTGGTTTCGACTTCGTACGCAGCGACAGGGGAAGCGAGCCGAGGAAGCCGACGTCGTCTCGAGAATCGGTCGTCGGAAACCAATAAGCGCCAAGAACAATCGCGCTGACTTCGCTCTCGCCGCCTGAGGCGAGTAGCAAGTCTGTCGGCCTGGGAGCGCCTTCGACCCAGTTAGCCGGCATCAGCTAGAAGGCTGGCCAATCGGACCCGGTCGCGGGGTCCGTGCGGCGAGATTAATCAGCGACTGGGCCCGTCACACCAACTTGCTCGCGTGAGCGGTGGGGCCGAGTAGAGGCACAGCGAGCTGCGCTCGGAGAAGCCCTGACAAACCGGCGAAGGACCCGGGTTCGATTCCCGGCACCTCCACTACACGGCCTGTGCGCCCCGGTCCACGAGGACCGGGGCGCACAGCCGTCTCCGAGGCCGGTCGTCCCTGGAGAGCCGTCGCCCCTGAGGCTTGCGTGGCCGCTGGGGCTGATGATGCAGGACAGGCAGATGAGGCGGCGCCGACCGCTGGACAGCGCACGGAAGCGGGTCCACCATCGCCATACGGGTTCGCCCAGCAGCGGGAGGTGTCCCATGGTCACCAGTCCGATCCAGCAGCCGATCGCCGTGCTCTCCACCGCTCCCGGCGACCTGCGCGCCCTCGCGCGGGCCACCGGCGGCCCGCGCTGGCGGGAGCGCCTGCTCACCGACCTCGACCCGGTCCGGCGGGGCTTCACCGAACACGTCCGCGTCACCGAGGGGCCGGGCGGCCACTACGCCGACCTGGTGCGCGCCGCGCCGCGGCTGCACCGGGGCGTACGCCTGCTGGTCGCCGAGCACGCCGCGATCCTGGCGGCGCTAGCCGCGCTCCAGCACGCGGTCCGGCTGCCCGGGGCGTCCGCCGCCCAGGTGCGCGCCCGCACCGTTGACCTGCTGCGCGCGCTCGACCGGCACCGGCGGCACGGCGCCGACCTGCTCTGGGAGGCGTGCCAGGCCGACCTCGGCGGCGAGGACTGAGCGCGGAACCGTTCCGGACGGGCACGCGTCCAACCCCTATGCGTCGCGTCGTCGCCCTGCTCGGGATCTCGTTGCTGGCCCTGTCCGCCTGCGCCTCGCCCGGCGCCGACCCGGGGGTGGCCCCGCCGGTCGGCCCGGACCAGCGGCCCGCGTTCACCGAGCGGGCGCAGGAGGTGGCAGCGGGCTGGCGGCCCGTGCCGGGCTGGCGCGACGGGTACGTGCCGCTCCAGGACGCCACAGTGCTCACCGGCGACGGGGGCTTCACCGACGAGACGAAGACGGCGTTCGGGGCCGGGTGGTACCGGGACCAGATCCCGATCCCGGCCGCCGTGCCGAAGGACGGCACGATCCGGTTCCCCGACGGCACGCTGCGGGTGCCGCTGGTGAGCGCCGCCGACGCGTACGCCGAACTCCACCAGGGCGACCCGCCGCCCTGCGACGGGCGCCCGGCCGCGCCGGACCCGGCGCCGACGGGGCGGCCCGGCCCGAACGACCCGGTGTCGACGTCGGCGCCGGGCGCGTGCGTGGCGCTCACCGTGACCGGGGTACGGCTGGGCAGCGCGCCGGTGTGGACCAGCCGGGGCCGCGCCGAGGTGCCCGCCTGGCTGTTCACGGTGGACGAGCTGGCCGTACCCGTGGCCCGGATTGCTGTCGCGCCGCGCGTGACCGGCCGGGTCCCCGGCGGCGCAGTGCCTGACCGGCCGCTGCCGGCGGGCCTGGTGTCGGCGCAGGAGCTGCGGGCGGTCGAGGGCAACCGGATCGACTACGTGCTCGGCGTCGGCGCCTGCGACGGCCCGCCAACGCCGCTGGTGCTGGAACGGCCGGATGTGGTGGTGATCGGCGGCGCTGTTGTCCCGCCCACCGGCCCGTGCACCATGCAGCTCGTGATGAAGCCGGTGAGCGTCACGCTCAGCGCGCCGCTCGGCGAACGCGTCGTGCTCGACGCCGGCAGCGGCGCCCCGTTGACCGTCCAGCCCGGCTGAGGCTCACAGGATCCGCGGCACGTCGGTGCTGATCGCCACCGGCAGCACCGTCGGCCGGTCCGTGGCGAGCGCTGTGGCGAGCGCCGCACCGAGCCCGTCCAGCGTGGTCACCTCACCGGCGCAGCCGTAGCCGTGCGCCACCGCCGTCACGTCGAGCCCGGGCAGGTCCAGCGCGGGCACACCAGGGGTGTGCTTGAGGTCGGCGAACGCCTTGAGGATCGCGTACTGCTGATTCACCGGGACCACGACGGCGAGCGGCAGCCGCAGCCGCGCCGCCGTCCACAGCGCCTGCACCGAGTAGTGGAACGAGCCGTCGCCGACCACCGCGACCACCGGGCGGCCGCGCCCGGTGTCGCGTTCGGCGAGCGCCATGCCGACCGCCGCCGGCAGGCCGAAGCCGAGGCCGCCGCTGGCCATCGTCAGGTACGAGCGTGGCCGCTCGATCGGCAGTCGGCGGCGCAGCGCGGCCAGGTTGGACGGCGACTCCTGCACCAGCACGCCGTCCTCCGGCCACGCCGCTGCCAGCGCGGAGAACAACGCGTCGGCGCTCGGCGGGTCGGCCGGCTCGGGCGGCGCCGGCTGCGGGCGCGGTGACGGCGCCGGCCGGTCGGTGGCCGGCAGCAGCTCCCGCAGCGCGGACATGGTCAAGCGGGCGTCGCCGAGCAGACTGTCCCCGACCGGGGCGCGGGCCGCCTCGTCCGGGTCGTCGGTGACGTGCAGCAGCCGCGCGTCGCCGGGCAGGTACTCGCCCGGCACGTGCGGGTAGTAGCGGAACACCGGCGCGCCCACCACCAGCACCACGTCGTGGCCGCGCAACGCCTCCGACAAGGGCCCGATCGCGTACGGCAGCACGCCGCGGAAGTGCGGATGCCGCTCGGGGAACACGGCCCGCTCCGGGGCCGGGGCGGCCCACACGGGGGCGGCCAGGTGCTCGGCCAGCGCCACCGCGTCCGGCCAGGCGTCCGACCGGTCCACCGCCGCGCCGAGCACCAGCGCCGGGGCGCGGGCCGCGGCCAGCGCGTCGGCGAAGCTCCGCAGCCGGTCCGGGTCCGCCGCGATCCGGGTGGCGACGGTACGCACCTGCGGCGGCGGGTCGGCCGGGCGGTCCCAGTCGTCCATCGGCAGAGAGAGGAAGACCGGCCCGGCCGGTGGCTGCACCGCCGAGGCGTACGCCCGCATGAAGGCCGCAGGGATGTCCTGCGCGCGGGCCGGCTCGTGGGCCCACTTGACGTACGGCTGGGCCAGCTCGACCGCCCGAGGGCTGGCCAGGCGCGGCTCGATCAGCAGCATCTCGCGGGTCTGCTGGCCGGCGCTGACGATCAGCGGGGTCCGGTTGTGCCATGCGGTGACCAGGTTGCCCATGCCGTTGCCGGTGCCCGGCGCGGTGTGCAGGTTTACGTGCGCGGGCCGGCCGGTGCCCTGGGCGTAGCCGTCGGCCATCGCGACCGCCGACGCCTCCTGGAGCGCGTGCACGTAGTGGAAGTCGGCCGGGAACTCCTGGAGGAACGGCTCCTCGGTCGAGCCGGGGTTGCCGAAGACAGTGGTCAGCCCGAGCGCGCGCAGCAGGTCGTAGGTCGCCTCCCGCACCGTCGCCATCGCCGGCTGCCTCCGTCCTCCATGCGGATGCCGGAGACGGCCCGGTGCCCTGTCCCCCGACCAGCCGAATCTATCGGGCCGAGGTCGACTTTTCGGGCGCTTCCCGCGCTCAGGGCAGCGGGAACGGCAGCTTGATCCCGTCCAGCGCGCTCCCGCACTGGCACTCCCGCTCGGTCGGCAGCGCGGCGACCGCGTCCAGCAGCAGCCCGCGCAGCCGGTCGGTGTTCTCCGCGAAGACCCGGAACACCTCCTCGTGGGTGACCGACTCGCCCGCCTCGACGCCCGCGTCCAGGTCCGTCACCAGCGCGATCGACGTGTAGCAGAGCGCGAGCTCGCGGGCCAGCACCGCCTCCGGGTGGCCGGTCATGTTGACGATCGTGCCGCCCATCGAGGCGAACCAGCGCGACTCCGCCCGCGTCGAGAAACGCGGACCCTCGACCACCACCACCGTCCCGCCGTCCACCGCCGGCACGCCACGGCCGGCCGCCGTGTCCAGCAGCGTGCGCCGCCCCGCCGGGCAGTACGGGTCGGCGAACGACACGTGCACCGCGCCCCGGTCGTAGTACGTCTGCACGCGCCCGCTGGTGCGGTCGATCAACTGGTCCGGCACCACGAACGTGCCCGGACCCAGCTCCGGCCGCAGGCCGCCCACCGCGCAGGGTGCCAGCACCTGGCGTACGCCCAGCGACCGCAGCGCCCACAGGTTCGCCCGGTAGGGGATCAGGTGCGGCGGGTAGCGGTGATCGCGCCCGTGCCGGGGCAGGAACGCCACCCGGCGACCGCCCACCTCGGCGACGGTGATCGGGCCCGACGGCTCGCCGTACGGGGTGTCCACCACGTGTTCCACCCCGTCGAGCAGGGCGTAGAGCCCCGATCCGCCGATCACCGCCAGTTCGGCCTGCGCCGCCATCCGGCCCTCCCTCGATCCGTCGTGATCACCCGCCGTCAGACCTTAACCAGCGGGCAGGACGCAAGCTATGGTGCGTGACATGGCGTTGACAGGATGGACGGTCGACGGCCTCGGGCCCGCGCGGGCGCACGGCTGACGGGTGTCGGACATGCAGAGTGAGGGGCAGGCGATCGGTGGCCGAGCCATGGAGTCGATGACCGGACGACTGCTGGTCGCGACACCAGGGCTCAAGGATCCGAACTTCGACCGTACGGTCGTGCTGCTCGTCGCCCACGAACCCGGCGGCGCTCTCGGGGTGGTGCTGAACCGGGCCACCGAGGTCTCGGTGGCCGACGTGCTCGGCGACTGGAGCGACCTGGCCCGCGACCCGGCCGTGCTGTTCGAGGGCGGCCCCGTGCAGCCCGACTCCGCCATCTGCCTGGCCCGCATGCGGCACCCCGTCCGACCGGTCAAAGGCTTCCACCGCGTCTCCGGCGCGGTCGGCACCATCGACCTCTCCGTCGACCCGGAGAAGCTGCGCGAGTCCGTCGGCGGGATCCGTGTCTTCGCCGGCTACTCCGGCTGGGGCGCCGGGCAGGTGGAGCGCGAGATCGAGGAAGGCTCCTGGTTCGTGCTCGACGCGCTGCCCGGTGACGCCTTCGTCGACCGGCCGGATGATCTCTGGCCGATGGTGCTGCGCCGGCAGGGTGGCATGATGGCTGCGGTGGCCCACTTCCCGCCGGACGTGGCGCTGAACTGACCCCCTCGGTGGGGGACCCCCGCGAGATGACCATGCGGGACGGCGTGTGTATAGTTCTTCCCGTGCCCGGGCGACCGGGGACGACCGCAAGGGGCCGTGGCGCAGCTGGTAGCGCACCACACTGGCAGTGTGGGGGTCAGGGGTTCGAGTCCCCTCGGCTCCACCTTGTGCTTGTGCAGGTCAAGCGGCATTTCTCGACGAGAAATGCCGCTTTTTGACCTTCTGGTTACAGTTGTGCCCCGTACTCCCACTCGGGCGCCCCAGGCGCGAGGAGGGCCGGTGGAGAGCCCGTTCGGCTGGCGAGAGTTGAAGCTGGTCGTCGTGGTCATCCTGGGCACTCTTCTGGTCGGCGGGGGGATGCTGCTCACCGTTCGGCTGAACGAGGCGATCGACGAGCGGGTTCGCGTCGGCGCCGAGACGACAGGCCAAGTGGTCCACGTCGAACGGTTCAAGATCAGCCGTTCGTTCGCCGCCACGAGGTTGACTGTGGACTACACGTTCGAGGGCGTGCAGTACCGGGAGCGGTTCTCCAGCGAACTCGACGAGAGTGGGTTCCGCGTCGGGGAGTTGCTCGACGTACGCGTCGACAGGACGAATCCGACCCGGGCTGCCACGCCCGACGGGTACGCGACGGAGGATCTGCTCCTGCAGGCGCCGACCGTCCTGGAAGTCTTCGGTGCCCTCATGATCGTGATCTCGCTCGCGCTGATCAGAACGGGCCCCCGGCGCGATTAGGTGGGCTGGCGGGCCCAGGTCCGCGCGGAGTTGCCGACTCATGGATGGTCAAAGGTGGTAGGCCGCGTGCGCCTCTGCGTCCTCCGACGGATCTCGTCAATCACTCAACGAGCCCTGAACCACCTCGCCGAGCGCACCGGGGCCAGCGCCGATCCCCGGTGCGCAACGGCGACACCCGCACTCGTCTCGCCGCCGAATTCGAGATCGGTGTCACCACCGCTTGGCGCTACGGCAAGACGCGATCGTGGCGCCCTCTGGGATATGTGCGGTCGATCGGCCACCCGTCACGCGAACCGGTTGATCGAGGGTTCGAGTCTTTCCTGGCGAGTGAGCGATGCTGCATGCATAATGAATGCATGGTTGCTCTGCAGATTCGGGACGTACCGGAGGAAGTGCGAGACGCCTTAGCCGCCCAAGCCAAGGCGCGCGGGCAGTCACTCCAGGCGTACCTGCTGGAGTTGGTGGAGGTGCAGGCTCGACGGCTGCGGAACACGGCAGCCCTTGACCGCTTCGCCGGCCGATCGGACGGTGCTCGCTCACTGCCGGGGGAGAGTGCCGCCGAGTTGAGTGAGCAGCGGGAACAGCGCGGACCCTGGGGAAGCGCCGCGTGATCGTCGTGGATGCGTCGGTTCTGGCCGACGCCCTCGTTGACGACGGGCCGGTCGGCGACGTGGCGCGGGCGGAACTCTCCAGAGATCCACACTGGGCCGCGCCGGGCCATCTGTTGGTCGAGGTCATGTCCGTGATCAGAGGCAAGGTCCTGGGTGGGAAGCTTGGCCTTGCTCGGGCGCAGGAGGCGGTCGACACCCTGCCCTCGTTGGTCATCGACGAGGTTGGTGCCGCCGTGCTGCTTGACCGGATGTGGCAGTTGCGGGGCAACGTCACGGCGTACGACGCGGCTTACGTCGCGGCGGCGGAGCTGATGGCCTGCCCACTCGTGACAAGTGATGGTCGGCTCGCCAAGGCTGGCGGCGTCCGCTGCGAGATCCGACTTCTCGCCGCGTCCTGACGATGGTCGCCCGAGGATCATCGGCCCGGTGCCCTTTGTCCGGGTCGCCGCTGATTGCTCTTCGGTCTGAGGTCTCCGCTTATCGCATCGTGGGATTCCGTGCCCCACGCCCACGGGAGCTACCTGGTCGCGCTGCGGCCAGCGACCGCACGAGCCTGCCACGGGCGCTGTGACTCAGAAGGGTGCGTCGCCGGCGGTCCAGGTGTTGACCCAACTGGCTCGAACACCAGTCGCGGCAAGGTCCCCGAACTCGACGTCAGCGAAGGGATGGGCGACGTACCGGACCTGGTCGTACTCTGGGCTGGCCTTGCTCACGGTGACCAGTGCAAGCCGGTAGTGGGGGACGGCGTTCTTGCCGGTGACAACCTCGTTGTGAGTGACGTAGAAGTCCTTGGCACCCTCGATCCGTGCCTTGACCTCGATACGGATCGAAGGCCCTCCGTCGGTGGGGATGGAGAGGATGTCGTACCCGGGATTGTTGAAGGCCTGCTCCTGTGGCTCCCGGCCGAGAGCACGCTCGGTAGCGAGCACCAGCTCGACGCCGCGCCGCTCAACGGCCTTTGTCTCCTTGGCGTGGATCGGAGCGTCGGCGGGGATTTCGACCCCGACCATCTTCAGCGGCAGCACGAGCGCGGCGGTCATGATGCGGGGCGGCTTCGTGACCAACTGAGCCTGCTGATCGAGCAGCGCCAAGCGGGCGTCTCGGCGAGCCTGGAGCTCTTGCGCCTTGCGCAGGAGGCTGTCGTAGCTCTCCTTCGGCTTGACGCCGGCCTGCTCCTTCTCCTGGGCTGCGATCGCCTCGCTTATCAGGCGGTTCGACTCGTACGCCAGCCGTTGGTCGACCCGCGTCCGGGTGCGCTCGATCTCGGCGAGCCGGCGGGGCGAGACCTCGGCGAGGTAGTCCTTGAGTTGGTGGCCGATGATCCAGGTCCGGCCCTTGGCCTCGGCATCACCGAGCCAGGCCAGCTTCTTGGCTGCGGCCACGGCGGGGGCCGGCGGGGCTGCCACGCAGTCCAGGTATGGCGCCGGTCCGGCGGGCGTGACCTGGCCCGTAGCATCGACGTAGGCGTAGCCGAAGCGGCGTGCGATCGACTCCCCGGTGCCGTCGGCGACCTCCTCGACCACCCCGACGAGCAGCGTCGGCTCCTCGACCTCGGGTGAGACCAGGATGGTGCCTCGCTCCAGCATGGGTCGGAGCTGAGTGATGGTGAGTTCGGCGACGGCATCGTGGAGCGGGTGCCCGGGGGCGAGGAGGTCGGCGCGGGGCTTGTCGGGCACGTCGATGCGGTCGAGCTCGAACGTGACCCGTTCATAGCGAGTAGCGACGGGGCCGTGCCTGGTGACGGCACATACCGCCGGGGGGACGTGGCTGATCTCGTATCGGCCGCGCTCACGTCGGGCGAGCCGGCCGCCGAGGCGCTGGAAGGCGAGGCGGAACGCCCACTCGATGTAGTGCGGCTGCAGCCTGCGGGCCCGGGCCTCCTCCATGAGCCGCTGCATCTGGGCTAGATCGGTGTCTGACATGGCCTCGTGGGTGAGGGCGCGTTCCTCCAGGAGTTCCTTGAGACCGTGGGCGACGGAGGCATCGATGACCTGTTCCATCTTGGCCCGGGTCTCGGGCAGGTCGCCGTACCGGATGGCCTCGATCAGCAGCTCGCGCAGCGGTGTCTCGTCGAAGGCAGCGCCCAGGACGTCGAAAACCTTGCCGCCGTAGGCCTTGCGCTGCTCCTCGACCTTCTGCAGCAGCCGGGTGAAGACCTCGCCCTCTCGGGTGTTGGCAGCCACCAGGTTCCACAGGCGGCACACCTCGGTCTGGCCGATGCGGTGGACGCGGCCGAACCGCTGCTCGATGCGGTTGGGGTTCCACGGGAGGTCGTAGTTGACCATCAGGTGAGCGGCCTGGAGGTTGAGGCCTTCACCGGCCGCGTCGGTGGCCAGGAGTACCTGGCAGGTGGGGTTCTTGGTGAACTCCTCGGTGATAACCCGCCGGTCGGCGCGCCGGACGCCGCCGTGGATCGCCCGAACCGTCTCCGGCCTGCCCAGAAGCGAGCGGATTTTGCGGGCCAGGTAGTCGAGGGTGTCGCGGTGCTCGGTGAAGATGATCAGCTTGCGAGGTTTCTCGGCGCCGGGGTGGATGAGATCGTTGTCCTGAAGGATCTTGCGCAGCTCGGCCCACTTGCGGTCGGTGTTGAGGTTGCGGACCCAGCGGGCGACGTGGACGAGCTTGTCGAGGTCGGCCAGCTCGACATTGAGCTCCTCGATGGTGCGAGCCGCTGTGGCCGCGTCGAGCAGTTCCTCCTCGATCTGCTCGACCTCCTCGGCGCTGTGCTGGTCGCTGTCCAGGTCACGCGGGTCGATCGGGGCGAGTTCGTCACCCACACCGCGGCCGTGGAGCAGGTCGTCCCGGCGGCGCTTGAGTCGTTCAGCACGTCGGACCAGCGACTGATAGATCGCCTCAGGGCTGGAGGCCAGGCGCCTTTGGAGCACCGTGAGAGCGAAGCCGACGGTGTTGCGTCGCTTGTCGTCCAGCCGTGCGGCCCGGTTCATCCCTTCGCGTACGTACTCGGTGACGCGCTCGTAGAGATCCTGCTCGTCCGTGGTGAGTTTGTAGGGAACGGTTTGGGCGATGCGCTCTGGAAAGAGTGGCTTACCCTCGATGGTGAGGAGATCCTCCTTGACCATGCGCCGCATGAGCCCGCTGGTGTCCGGGTTGTGGACGCCGGCCTTGAACTTGCCTTCGAAGCCGTCGCGCTCGAGCAGGGTGAGGAATAACTGGAAGTCCTCCTCCTTGCCGGCGTGCGGGGTGGCCGTCATCAGCAGCAGGTGGCGGGTGCGGTCGCGCAGGTTCTCACCGAGCTGGAAACGCCGGGTCTTGTTGAGCTTGCCGCCGAAGTAGTGTGCGCCCATCCGGTGGGCCTCGTCGACGACGACCAGATCGAACTCGGCGTCGTCGAGGTGGGCGGCCA
The DNA here is from genome assembly GCF_051853095.1 of Micromonospora sp. LA-10. Classification (NCBI taxonomy): domain Bacteria; kingdom Bacillati; phylum Actinomycetota; class Actinomycetes; order Micromonosporales; family Micromonosporaceae; genus Micromonospora; species Micromonospora sp. LA-10. Next base: position 2,611,251 of record NZ_CP195710.1, on the reverse strand, counting down.
GGTCCTCGTTACGGGCGAGCTGGTCCATCCGCGCGATGAGCAGCGGGTACTGCTCGAACACACTCTGCCCGAGTGCAGCGTCGACCATGGCCGTGGTGAGGATGTCGAAACGTAGGCCGAACTTGAAGTACAGCTCGTCCTGCCACTGGTCAACCAGCCCTCCGGGCGCGACGATCAGGCAGCGCTTCACGTCGTCGCGGAGCAGGAGTTCCTTGATGTATAGACCCGCCATGATTGTCTTACCGGCGCCGGGGTCGTCGGCCAGGAGGAAGCGCAGCGGCATGCGATCGAGCATCTCGCCGTAGACGGCCCGGATCTGGTGGGGCAGTGGCTGCACGTCGCTTGTCGCCACTGCCAGCATCGGATCGAACAACCCGGCCAGGGAGATTCGCTGTGCCTCCGCGACCAGCCGGAACTCTTGAGCGTCCGCGTCGAACGGACGGCTGCCCGCGTCTGACAGGCTCAGCCTGGACTCATCGGTCCGGAACAGCACTTGCTGACGTAGACCTCCGTCGAGCGTCTTGTAGGTCAGCTCGACAGCATCGGAGCCGTGCCACTGGGCGGCCAGGACCGAGACCGTCTCGCCAGGGACCACACCGGCCAACCGGAGACCGGACGAGAGATCCTCGAGCCGCACCAGTCACCTCCAGCTCGACAGCCCGCAGAGCTTGACGACGAGCGTCGACACTACTGACGAGCTCAAGAGCAGCACCAGGCCCGTAAGGGCTGTACTTGTCCTGGGTCGGTTTCCCGACAGCTGCTTTCGGAGGTCCCGCTCGTGTAAGGGGCCGACTACGATACCGTCCCTAAACCCCCTCGATATCTGCGGTGAGCATGAACAAGACGGAGCGCGAAGAGATTCGTCGCCTCGCGACGGACTTCAGTCAGTGGAGTCACCGAGCCGAGGACGTGCAGAACTGGCACCGGGCTGTCCGCGAGGCAGCCGGCCGAGATGAGCAGGCCCTGCAGTCACGCATTGTCATGCTCGGTTGGGCCGGGCAGGCCGCCTGGCGTGTGCTCCCACTTCGCAGGAGTGACGTCGGGGTCGTCAGGCGCCTGTGGGAGCGGGCCACACTGCCGGAGCACACTGCTGCCGACCGAATGCTCATGCGCATCCTCACGTCGGACGCGCCCAACGCTCTCACCCAGGTCGCACCGATGCTCGGGGTCCGACGTTTCTTCGCCAGTGCGGCGAAGAAACAATCGGCGGAGGCGGCCGGCGAGTTACTGCGTCGTCATCATGCGGCATTTCTTCGCGGCAACGGCCCCGGTCGACTGGAACGACTTGGTGCCTTCACCGCGCCCGTCGACCCTCGGAGGCTCGGGTTTCAGAGATTGCTCGACCCCGACCTCCGCTTCAGTCTGGTTTCCGAACGGACAGGTCCGGCACCCGAGATCCTCGACCGGCCCGTTTTTGGCGGGCTGCCAGAAGCGCTCGACGCCATCGCGAAGACCGTCGCAGGCGAAGCCTCGTACAAAGCGGCGGCTCACAAAGCAGGTGAGAAGGTGAGACGGGCCGAGGTCCAACGGATCCTGCGCCAGATGCCCGTGGACGCCTTGAAGGCCGCTACCCGCGATCGTCTTCGGCTCGGTCCGCTCGCCGGGGCGGGTGTCAGCACGGTGCAGGATGTTCTGGACTCAGGTTTGTCTCTTCAGGCGCTACCAGGCGTCGGCGAAACCTCCGCTCGCCGCATGCTCGGCGCCGCGCAAACACTGTGGCAGACGACGTACGACGAGATGCCCGTCCGCATCGACATCAACCACCGCCATTCCGAGACTACCCAGCTGCTGCGCCGCCTCGCCGAATGGGATTCGTGCCGTCAGACCCGGGGCGCGGCCGCGGACCTCGAACGTGCATCAGAACTTGCGCCGCTAAGAGCAGCGATCAATAGGGAGACCATCCAACTTCTGGTGATCCCAAGCAGGCAACTCGCTGCCGCTGGGCTCGCCGAGAGTATCCAGGTCGTCAAAAGGCGAGCCGAACTGCTGGGTATGTCGTCGGGGTCGAGCCGGAGGAACGGCGGCGCGGACCCGTGGGATGACTTCCTCGCTCGACCCGCCGACTACTTCGCCATGCTCGCCGAGTTGGGCTTCGTCATCGAGGACGAAAAGGCGTCGCAGGGTGATCTTCCGGAGGAGATCATCCAGGCGGTACGTGACCAGGCACTCGACGGCGAACATCTGACGGCGTCGCTGCGTGGCTACCAGAGCTTCGGAGCCCGGTTCGCGCTCGTGCAGCGCAAGGTCATCATCGGGGACGAGATGGGGCTCGGTAAGACCGTCGAAGCGATAGCGGTCCTCGCTCACCTGCACAGCAGAGGGAAGACACATTTCCTGGTCGTCTGCCCGGCCGCAGTGGTGACCAACTGGGTCCGGGAGGTCTCCAGCAAATCGAAGTTGAGAGTGTGCAGAGTCCACGGGCCGGAGCGCGAACGCGCAGCCCGGACATGGGTGCGGGACGGCGGTGTCGCCGTGACCACGTACGAAACCCTGGCGTGGTGGGAACGCGCGCTGCGGGACCTCCGCGACCTCGCATGTGTCGTCGTTGACGAGGCGCACTACATCAAGAACCCTCAAGCGCAACGGACGATCCGAACCAAGCGACTGGTGGAGAGGTCGGAACGCGCGATCCTGCTCACCGGTACTCCTTTGGAGAACAGGGTCGACGAGTTCCGCAACCTCGCCTCCTACGTACGCCCTGATCTGACTGTGGAGGCCAGTGACTTGTCGCCGCGCACCTTCCGTCGACAGATCGCGCCGGCATACCTACGCCGGAATCAGGAAGACGTATTGACCGAGCTCCCGGAACTCATCGAGGTCGAGGAATGGTTGCCGCTCTCCGGCGCGGACAGCTCCCGCTATCGAGGTGCGGTCGAGCGTGGAAACTTCATGGAGATGCGTCAAGCGGCGATGCTCGAAGGCGCTCAGTCCACCAAGATGCAGCGCCTGATCGAGATCGTCCGCGAAGCAGAGGAGAACGAGCGCCGTGTCATCGTCTTCTCCCACTTCAGGGAGGTGCTAGGCCTCGTGGCCCGGTCGTTGCCCGGGCCGGTGTTCGGGCCGCTTACCGGCTCTGTACCAGCCGCCCAACGGCAGCAGATGGTGGACCAGTTCTCGTCCGCCCGGCATGGGGCCGTCCTCGTTGCCCAGATCGTCGCCGGCGGCGTCGGGCTCAACATCCAGTCCGCCTCCGTCGTCGTCATCTGTGAACCACAGCTCAAGCCAACCACCGAGGCGCAGGCCATCGCGCGTGCGCATCGAATGGCACAGGTGCAGTCTGTTCAGGTCCACCGGCTCCTTTCCGAGGACGGTGTCGACCAGCGGATCACCGAAATACTGGCGCGAAAGAAGCAGATATTCGACGAGTTCGCCCGGGTCAGCGACATGGCGGACTCGAGCCCGGAGGCGGTGGACTTGTCTGAGGCGGAGCTCGTCCGGCAGGTCGTGGCAGCCGAGCGTCAACGCCTTTCCGGCCGTGCTCCCGCGCAGACTGACGCGGCCGGGTAACGCATCGAGCGCAGAACGGCGGGACGAGTCCGTGACCGCTTTAACGCGAGCCTCGCGGCGTCCTGACGGCAGCAGCCTCGGCCCGAGAGTCGGATCATCGTGATGGCTCCGGGGGATGATCATAAGCATCGCCCGTGACCTGACCATGTGGGAGAGCACCGTGAACGACGCCATCCGCATCCGCCAGGCCGGTCCGGACGACGCGGGTGCGGTGGACGCCCTGGTTCGGGAGATCGCGGCCCACGAGGGGGAGAGCGAGCACGTCGGCGCCACTCCCGAGCGGTGGCGTGAGGTGCTCGGCCGCGCCGACGTGACGGTCCTCCTGGCCGAGCGGAACGGTGAGACGCTCGGCTACGTCTCCGCGCAGCGGCGGCTGCACATGTGGAGCGGTGAGGACATCCTCGCGCTCGACGACCCGTTCGTCCGCGCCGAGGCACGCGACGGCGGCGTGGGCCGACGGCTGATGACCGCGCTGGCCGAGCGGGCCGCCGCCGACCGGCTCGTCATCCGGTGGGAGGTGAAGCCGGAGAACGAGGCGGCACAGCGCTTCTACCGCCGGCTCGGCGGAGCGCTCTTCCCGAAGGTGGTCGTCCGCTGGCTGCCGGAGAGCTACCTGCCGTTGGTCGAAGACAAGCCGTAGCCGCTCAACCCGTCGCGCGGCCGGCGAGCACAAGTGCCCAGCACAGCGCGCCGAACCCCGCAGTGCTCGCCAGCGTCCGGACCACGTTCCAGGTGACCCAGGCGGACTCGAAGCGCTCCCGTGCCGCACCGGGATCGGCCGCGCCCGCCGCGAGCGCGTCGTTCAGCGGCACGTTCACCGCCACGGTGACGACGAACATCACCAGGTACAGGGCGAGCCCGGCGACGATCCACGGCAGCGCAGGCCGGGCCGCACCCCGCCACGCCAGCATCGCCGCGAGCGCGGCCAGCACCGGCGTACCCAGGAAGGCCAGCAGGAACCAGCCGTTGACGATGGTGACGTTGATGCGCTGCATGGCGTCCACGAACGTGCGGTCGTCCGCGCCGCGCAGCGCCGGCATCACCGCGTACGCGAACGCGGCGAACAGGCCCGCCATCAGCCCGGCCCCGACTGTGGCGCCGACCAGCGTCAGTTGTTGTACGAGTCGCATGTCCTCATCGAACCGCCGTACGGTGAGACGGCCCATGGTCAGGACGCGCGATCCTGTGTTCAATCGTCTCGTGGACGCCGTCTCCGGTCTGCTCGACGGCCCCCGGGCCCGGGGCGCCTTCCTGCTGCGTTCGATCCTCACGCCGCCCTGGTCGATGCTGATCCGGGACGAGGCGCCGCTCACGCTGGTCGCCGTGGTGCGCGGGGACGCCTGGATCGTGCCCGAGGAGGCGGAGGCCGCGCGGCTCGGCGACGGTGACGTGGCGATCGTGCGCGGCCCGGCCCCGTACACGGTGGCGGACGACCCGGCCACGGCGCCGCAGGTGGTCGTGCACCCGGGCCAGCGCTGCACCACGCCGGACGGGCGCGAGCTGTTCGCGATGACGCGGTGGGGCGTACGCACCTGGGGCAACGGGCCGGACGGCCGGACCGTGCTGCTCACCGGCACGTACCCGGTGCGGGGCACTGTCGGTCGAAGGCTGCTGGACGCGTTGCCGCCGCTGGCGGTGGTCCGCCGCGAGTCCTGGGACACGCCGCTCGTGCCGCTGCTGGCCGACGAGATCGTCAAGGACGACCCGGGCCAGGAGGCGGTGCTGGATCGCCTGCTCGACCTGCTGCTCATCGCCGCGCTGCGGGAGTGGTTCGCCCGGCCGGGCGCCGCCGCGCCCGCCTGGTACCGGGCGTACGCCGATCCGGTGGTCGGCCGCGCGCTGCGGATGCTGCACCACGACCCGGCCCGGCAGTGGACGGTGGCGTCACTGGCCGCCGAGGTGGGGTTGTCGCGGGCGGCGCTGGCGCGGCGCTTCACCGCGCTGGTCGGCGAGCCGCCCATGTCGTACCTGACGGGTTGGCGGCTGGCGCTCGCGGCCGACCTGCTCCGCGAGCCCGGCGCCACAGTGGGCGCGGTGGCCCGCCGGGTCGGCTACGGCAGCTCGTTCGCCCTGAGTACGGCGTTCAAGCGCCGGTACGGCGTGAGCCCACGCGGGCACGTCGACGCGGCTAGATTGGCCGGATGACTGTCGACCTGTTCGCCGGCGTCCCGATCAGTGATCTCGCCGTGTCGACGGCCTGGTACGAGCGGCTGTTCGGTGCCCCGCCGCAGTTCCTGCCCAACGACCACGAGGCGGTGTGGGAGCTGGCCGAGCACCGCTACCTCTACATCGAGGTGCGGCCCGGCCACGCCGGTCACGCCATGCAGACGATCTTCGTCGAGGACTTCGACTCCCGCGTCGCGGCGATCGCCGCCCGCGGGCTGGAGCCGGCCGCGCAGGAGACCTACGACAACGGCGTCCGGAAGGCGATCTTCCACGACCCGGACGGCAACGAGATCGGCTTCGGCGGCGCCCCCGCCTGACCGGACCGCGGCGATCCGCGGCCCGGTCAGGCGGGCGTCAGCGTGGGCTGCGCGTCTTCGGCAGGTCGAACTGGTCCGCGCGGCGGCAGTCCTTCGGGCCGCCGACCGCAGCCGGCCCGGCCTGCTCCAGTGCCTTACGCGCGCGCTGGCGGCCCAGGTTCCAGGCGTACCAGGGGTCGGGCTCGGCGAGGTCGTCGGCGATCCAGCTCAGCGTGCACCGGCGTACCGGGTCGGGCAGCTTGGCGAGCGTCGGCGTCGCGTCGGCGGACAGCGCCCGCAGATACCAGGCGTCGATCTTGCCGGTCTGCTCGTACCGCAGCGCGTTGCGCTTCGCGACGTAGGCCTCCGGGTTGAGCACCGCCAGGCCGAGCAGCATCGCCACCGCCAGCGCGACAGTGGCGCCGGGAATCCACCGGCCCTTGAACCGGACACCGGCCAGGATGATCATCAGGAAGACCGTGCCGAGCAGCATCTCGAACGCCATCACGAAGATCCGCTCACCGGTGAAGCTGTAGACCTTCTGATACGTCCACATCCGGGACAGCGCCGACGCCACGATCACCACGCTCAGCGCGCTGATCAGCCCGAGCAGCACACGCAGCAGGACGCGCTCGACCGGCCGCTCCCGGCGGGCCCAGCGGCCCACGCCACCGAGCACCGCCACCGTCAGCAGCGTGACGAAGAGCAGCTGCCAGAAGCCGCTGCGCGCGTACTCGGCGTAGCTGAGACCGGCGACGCGCTGCACGTGCCGCTGCCCGCCGAAGAGCACAGTGAACTGCACCACCACGAACCCGGCGAACAGCAGGACGAGCGCGCCGATGGCCGGGGCCCACTCCAGCAGGCCGATCCGTCGCTCACCGTCACGATCCACGGTGGACAGGTCGGGCGGCGCGGCGAGCGTGTAGAGCGCGGCGACCGCGATCAGCCCGCCCACCACTGCGAGGAACACCCCGCTGAACACCGAATCCATGTTTGTCTCGGGAACGAGCGAGCCGAGCGCCTCGGAGAACGCCGCGTCGGCGGAGGCGAGCAGACTGCCGAAGACCACGAGCACCACGACCGTGGCGACCACCGAGACGGTCACCTTGCTCACCGTCGCCGCCGACGCCGAGGCGGTGACGTGCCGGCGTACCCAGGGCAGGCCGCGCAGCGCCGCGAACGGCGTGGCGACCAGGCCGAACAGGATCGACCGCACCAGCCGCCCACCGATGATCGCGAGCGTGGCGCAGCCGAGCGCGCCGAGCACGCAGAACGTCACGAGCCACCAGGCGTTGCGGAACGCCGGCACGGCCATCAGGGCCAGCGCGGCCGCCGCCCATCCGGCCCGGATGAGCCGGTCGCCGCGAGGCAGGTCGGCGGTCTTCGCCCGGACCGCCAGCACCACCGCGACAGTGAGCGTGAGCCACCCCAGGAACCAGCCGACGCCGACCCGGCCCAGCGGCACGAAGACCGCGCTGCCGACCGCGCCGGCCAGCACCGCGAGCGGCGCGGCCCGGCCGGTCGCCTTCTTGGGGCCGGGCCACCGCGCGCCGAGGAACGAGGTGCGCGGCACCGGCGGTCGCGGCGCCCAGACCGGCGCCTGCGGGTGACCGGTCCATCCCGCACCGGGGTACGGCGGCGCGCCCATCGGCCGACCGGGATGCGGCGGCATGCCTGGAGCGTGCGGCGCACCGGGCGCGCCGGAACCGGCCTGCGGGTTCGGGGCATCCGACGTGCCGGGGGCGGCCGTGGCGGGTTGCGGGCTGGAGGGGGTGCCGGCCGCTGCGGAGCCGGCCGTACCCGCCTGGGCGGCGGCCGGACTGCCGGACGGGGAAGAGTCCGGCGCGGCAGGCGAACCGGTGGCCGGAGCCGCCGTGCCGGTGCCCGACGTGGACGGACTCGCCGGTGCGGCGTCCCCGGCGGCCGAGGGGGTTCCGTCGGCCGGGTTGGCGCCAGACCGGGCTGCCGGAGCGGCGTCCGGGGTGGCGGCGACGGGGCGGTCGGGAGCACCCTCCATCGGAGAGCGTTCGACGGCGGGCGCTGTCGCCTGGGCGGGCACCGCCTGCGGCTGGCCGGTCGCCGGCACCAGCGGGACGAACAGCGCGTACCCCTGGGTGCCGGGCGGGACGGTGACCGGAATCGCCCAGCCGGGCTGCCCCTCCGCGCCGGGCCAGGGCACCGGCGGGGGCGCGCCCTCCATGGTGGGCACGACCAGCAGATACGGCTGGGGGGCAGGTGGGACGTCGCCCGTCGTCGGCCCGTCCGCAGGGGCGGCGCGGGGCGGCTCGGGGGACGGTTCCGGCTCGGGCAAGGGATGCTCCTCGATCACAGGGTTTCGTCACTCTAGGTCCCCCCGTACGCGCCCCGCCGCCCCGGATGTCCGTTCGGTCACGCCGGACCGGCCGATCGGCGCGGATCGAACCTTTGGCGCCTCGCGGCCGTACCAGTGCGCAGGAGGTCGATCACATGGCCGCACGCCGCGCGCTCGCCGCGCTCGCCGCCGTCGCCGTGACGGTGCCGCTCGGCGCCACACCGGCCGGCGCGCACGGTGCGCCGACCAGCCCGCTGAGCCGGGCCGCCGCGTGCGGGCCGGAGGGTGGCCGGGCGCAGACACCCGCGTGCCGGGCCGCGATCGCCGCCGGCGCGGCGGTACGCGAGTGGGACAACATCCGGGTGGCCCGCGTCGACGGGCGGGATCGGGAACGCATCCCGGACGGGGAACTGTGCAGCGGCGGGCTGTCCGCGTACCGGGGGCTGGACCTGCCGCGCGCCGACTGGCCGGCCACCACGCTCACCGCCGGTGCCCGGCACACGTTCCGCTACCGCACCACCATTCCGCACCAGGGCACGTTCCGGTACTACGTCACCACCGGCTCGTACTCGCCGCAGCGGCGGCTGACCTGGGCGGACCTGGAGAAGAAGCCGTTCCTTCAGGTCACCGACCCGCCGATCCGCTCCGGCGCGTACGAGATGCGTGGCCGGCTGCCGGCCGACCGCACCGGCCGGCACGTCGTCTACGTCATCTGGCAGAACTCGGACACCCAGGACACCTACTACTCCTGCTCGGACGTGATCTTCCGGGCGGCCCGTGGTGAGTCGGACGCGTCACCGGCAGCGCCGAAGGCGAGCGCGTCGCCTCCGCGTACCCTCGCCGGGGCGGCGACCGACGACGAGTCGGCGGTGCCGGTCGCGGCGGTGACCGACGGCGGACCGCTGTCCCGGCCGCTCGTGCTCGGCGCGGCGGCGCTCGTCGTGGCGCTGCTCGCGGCGGCAGTGGTCGGGCTGCGGCTGAGCCGGACCGGCGGCCCGCCGCCCGGGCGGCCGTGCGGTGTCCGCAACCACCGCGCCGGGCGGCGCCGGATCTGGTGAGTCAGCCGAGCAGGCCCTCGATCTCGGCCAGATCGTCACCGGCGAGGTCGAGGTTGTCCAGCGCGGCCACGTTGCCCTCCAGCTGGGTCACGCTGCTCGCGCCGATGATGAGGCTGGTCATGCGCGGGTCGCGCAGCGCCCAGGCGAGGGCGAGCTGCGCGAGCGTCTGGCCGCGCCGCTCGGCCACCGCGGCGAGCCCGCGGACCGTCGCCATCGTCTCCTCGTCGAGGTCGCTCTCGTTGAGGAAGACGCTCGTGCGTACCCGGGAGTCGGCCGGGATGCCCTTCAGGTAACGGTCGGTGAGCAGGCCCTGGGCGAGCGGGCTGTAGGCGATGCAGCCGGCGCCGACGCGCTCCAGCGTGTCCAGCAGGCCGTCGCTCTCCGTCCAGCGGTTCATCATCGAGTACGACGGCTGGTTGATCAGCAGCGGCGTACCCAGGTCGCGCAGGATCTCGGCGGCCCGCTCGGTCTGCTCCGAGTCGTAGTTGGAGATGCCCACGTAGAGCGCCTTGCCGGAGCGGACGATCGCGTCGAGCGCGCCCATCGTCTCCTCCAGCGGAGTGTCCGGGTCGAACCGGTGCGAGTAGAAGACGTCGACGTAGTCCAGCCCGAGGCGGCGCAGCGACTGGTCCAGCGACGAGATCAGGTACTTGCGCGAGCCCCACTCGCCGTACGGGCCGGGCCACATCAGATATCCGGCCTTGCTGGAGATCACCAGCTCGTCCCGGTACGGCTTCAGGTCGCCGGCGAGCAGCCGGCCGAAGTTCTCCTCCGCCGAACCGGGCGGCGGCCCGTAGTTGTTCGCGAGGTCGAAGTGGGTGATGCCGAGGTCGAAGGCGCGGCGGACGATGTCGCGCTGCCGCTCGAAGGGGCGGTCCGGTCCGAAGTTGTGCCACAGGCCGAGGGAGATGACGGGCAGCTTCAGCCCGCTCCGGCCGCTGCGCCGGTAGATCATCTCGTGGTAACGGTCGTCGCTGGCGAGGTATGTCACCAGGCCATTCTGTCCGCACCGGAGTGCGGTCGCCGCGGCGCGGGTACGTTCGGCCCCATGCGTTACGTGCAGCTCGACACCCCCAAGCCCATCTCCAAGATCGGCCTCGGCACCTGGCAGTTCGGCTCCAAGGAGTGGGGCTACGGCCCCGAGTACGAGCGCCGGGCCGCCGAGATCGTGCGACGGGCGCTCGACCTGGGCGTCACCCTGTTCGACACCGCCGAGCTGTACGGCTTCGGCCGCAGCGAGCGCATCCTTGGCGCCGCGCTCGGCGACGACCGGGCGAAGGTCGTGGTCGCCAGCAAGATCTTCCCGCTGCTGCCGGTCGCCCCCGTGGTGCAGCAGCGCGCCGTCGCTTCCGCCGCCCGCCTCGGCGTCGACGGCATCGACCTCTACCAGGTGCACCAGGCCAACCCGGTGGTCGCCGACACCACCACCATGCGCGGCATGCGCTCCCTGCAGGACGTCGGGCTGGTCGGCGAGGTCGGCGTCAGCAACTACGGCCTGCGCCGGTGGCGGTTCGCCGAGGCCGCGCTGGGCCGCCGGGTGCTGAGCAACCAGGTCCGCTACAGCATGATCGACCGCGGGCCCGAAGAAGACCTCATCCCGTACGCGGAGCAGGCCGGCCGCATCGTCATCGCGTACTCGCCGCTGGCGCAGGGTTTCCTCTCCGGCCGCTACGACGCCACGAACCCGCCGGCCGGGGCGGTACGCCGGGCCAACCCGTACTTCCTGCCGGAGAACCTGGAACGCGGCACCGCGCTGATCGCCACGCTGCGCGAGGTCGCCGACGCGCACGACGCCACGCCGAGCCAGATCGCGCTCGCGTACGTGCTGCGGCACCCCAACGTGGTGGCCATCCCGGGCGCCTCCGGGGTCGAGCAGATGGAACGCAACGCGGCCGCCGCCGAGATCGACCTGACCGACGACGAGTACGCCGCGCTGGTCGCCGCCGCGCACGCGTTCCGCCCGGTCACCGGCCTGGCCGCGGTGCCCCGGATGGTCCGCGCCCGCCTCGGGAAGTGAGCGGCGTTCCGGGTGCGTCAGCGGTCGTGGATACGACGACAGCCGCACCCGGAGCCGGACCGCGCTAGCGTGGATCGGGTGACCGCTCCCAACCAGGTTCCCCCGGTTCCGCCCGCCGAGCTGCCGAGCACGCTCGGCGCGCTGCGCGCGGCCGGCCACCAGTACCGCACGGTCAAGCAGGAACTCCGAGACAACCTCCTGGCCCGGATGGGCTCCGGCGAGGACCGCTTCCCCGGCATCGTGGGCTACGAGGACACGGTGCTGCCCGAGGTCGAGCGCGCGCTGCTCGCCGGGCACGACATGGTGCTGCTCGGCGAGCGGGGGCAGGGCAAGACCCGGCTGATCCGCTCGCTCGGCGCGCTGCTGGACGAGTGGACCCCGGTGCTCCCCGGGTCGGTACTCAACGAGCACCCGATGCACCCGATCACCCCCGCCTCCCGGGCGCTCGTCGACTCGGCTGGCGACGACCTGGCGATCGGGTGGCTGCACCGCTCGATGCGGTACGGCGAGAAGCTCGCCACGCCGGACACCAGCGTCGGCGACCTGATCGGCGACGTCGACCCGATCCGCCTCGCCCAGGGGCGCACGCTCGGCGACCCGGAGACCATCCACTTCGGGCTCGTGCCGCGTACCAACCGGGGGATCTTCGCCGTCAACGAGCTGCCCGACCTGGCCGAACGCATCCAGGTGGCGCTGCTCAACGTGCTGGAGGAGCGCGACATCCAGGTCCGTGGCTACCAGCTGCGGCTGCCGCTGGACCTGCTGCTGGTGGCCAGCGCGAACCCGGAGGACTACACCAACCGGGGCCGCATCATCACGCCGCTGAAGGACCGGTTCGGCGCGGAGATCCGTACCCACTACCCGCTCGACCTGGAACTGGAGCTGGCGCTGATCCGGCAGGAGGCCGACCTGGTCGCCGCCGTGCCGGAACACGTGCTGGAGGTGCTCGCCCGGTTCGCCCGCGACGTGCGGGAGTCGCCGTCGGTGGACCCGCGCTCCGGCGTGTCGGCCCGGTTCGCCATCGCCGCCGCGGAGACAGTGGCCGCCGCCGCGTTGCGTCGTTCCGGTCTGCTGGCCGGTGCCGGCTCTTCGGGTGGCGGCGCTGCGTCGGTGTCTCGTCCGGAGGCGCCAGTGGCCCGGATCGGGGACACCGTGTCGGTCACCTCCACGCTGCGCGGCAAGGTCGAGTTCGAGAGCGGCGAGGAGGGGCGCGAGATCGAGGTGCTCGCGCACCTGCTGCGTACCGCCACCGCCGAGACGTTCCGCGCCCGCCTCGCCGGGCTGGACCTGTCCGGCTTCACCGCGCTGGTCGCCGAGGGCGGCGCCGTCGAGACCGGGGAACTGGTCTCCTCGTCCGAGCTGCTGCGCCAGGTCGGCACCGTACCGGGGCTGGCCAAGGTGCTCGACCGGCTCGGGCTCGGCGACGCGCCCAGCCCGGAGGAGGCCGCCGCCGGCATCGAGTTCGTCCTCGAAGGGCTGCACCTGACCCGTCGGCTCGGCAAGGACGTCACCGACACCGGGCGCACCGTCTACGGGGACCGGGACTGACAATGGCCGGCGGCAACCGCTTCCGGTACGGGCAGTGGCGTGGCGGACCGGACCCGCTCGCCCCGCCGTACGACGTGCGCGCCGCGGTGGACGCGGTCGGCTCGGACGTGCTCGCCGGCGGCAGCCTGCGCGAGTCGCTGCGCGAGCTGCTGCGGCGCGGCCCGCAGGGGCGGGGCGGCCTGGACGACCTGGCCGCCCGGGCCCGCCGCCTGCGCCGCGAGGCGCTGCGCCGCGGTGACCTCGACGGCGCTGTCACCCGGGCCCGGGCACTGCTCGACCAGGCGCTCGCCGCCGAACGCGACGAGCTGCGCGGCCGCGACGGCGACGACGCCCGGTTCGCCGAGGCAGTGCTCGACAACCTGCCCCGCTCCACCGCCCGCGCGGTGTCGGAGCTTTCCGGGTACGACTGGGCCAGCGCCGAGGCGCGGCAGACCTACCAGCGCATCCTCGACGGGTTGCGTGGCGACGTGCTGGAGCAGCGTTTCGCCGGGCTGCGCGACGCGGCGCGTGCCGCCGCCGACCCGGCCACCCAGCGGCAGCTCGCCGAGATGATGCGCGACCTCAACGACCTGCTCGCCCGGCACGCCCGATCCGAGGACACCACCGACGGGTTCGCCGAGTTCATGCGCCGGCACGGCGAGTTCTTCCCGGAACGGCCCAGGAACGTCGACGAGCTGATCGACGTGCTGGCCCGCCGGGCCGCCGCCGGTGAGCGGCTCATGCGGTCGCTGTCGGACCGGCAGCGCGAGGAACTGGCCGGGCTGATGCGCCAGTCACTCGGCGACCGGCTGGCCGGCGAGCTGTCCCAACTCGACGCCCACCTACGGTCGCTGCGGCCGGACCTGAACTGGCAGCGCGGCGAGCGGGTTCGCGGCGATCAGCCGCTCGGCTACGGCGAGGCCACCGGTGCGCTCGACGAGATCGCCGAACTCGACGAGCTGCTCGACTCCCTCGACCAGGACCAGCCCGGCGCCACCCTCGACGACGTCGACGTGGAAGCGGTCGCCCGCACGCTGGGCCGCGACGCCGCCGACGACGTACGCCGGTTGCAGGAACTGGAACGCGAGCTGCGCCGCCAGGGCTGGGTCACCCGCGACGCGGAAGGGCTCACGCTCAGCCCGAAGGCGCTGCGCCGCCTCGCGAGCACCGCGCTGCGGCGCGTCTTCGCCGACCTGACGGCCGGCCCGCGCGGCCAGCACGACCTGCGCACCGCGGGCGCCGCAGGCGAGGTCAGCGGGGCGTCCCGCCCCTGGGAGTACGGCGACGATCAGCCGCTGGACGTCGTGCGGACACTCACCCGCGCGGTACGCCGGGCCGGGCCCGGAGTGCCGGTTCCACTCGCCGTCGACGACTTCGAGGTGGTGGAGACCGAACGGCGGGCGTCCGCCGCTGTGGTGCTCTGCGTCGACCTGTCGTACTCGATGATCTCGCAGGGCCGCTGGGGTCCGATGAAGCAGACCGCGCTGGCCCTGTCGCACCTGATGGCCACCCGGTTCCCGCAGGACGCGCTGCAGATCGTCGGCTTCGGCCGGGAGGCGACGCCGCTGACCCAGCAGGAGCTGGCGGCGGTGGAGCCCGACATGCAGCAGGGCACCAACCTCCAGCACGCGCTGCGGCTCGCCGGCCGGCACCTGCGCCGCCACCCGGGCGCCGAGCCGGTGGTGCTCGTGGTCACCGACGGCGAGCCGACCGCACATCTGGACCCGGAGGACGGGGAGGCGTACTTCCACTGGCCGCCGCTGCCGGAGACCATCTCGGCGACGATCCGGGAGGTGGACCGGCTGACCCGGTACGGCGCCACGCTCAACCTGTTCATGCTGGGCGACGACCCGGGACTGCGCCGGTTCGTGGACGCGGTGGCACGGCGCTCGGGCGGCCGAATGTTCACCCCCGACCTGGACGACCTGGGCGAGTACGTGGTCTCCGACTACCTGCGAGCCCGCCAGGGCCGCCGCTGACCCACCCGTTTTGCCTCCGCGTTCCCCGTTGTCCCTCGTCGATCTTGGAGTTATGGCGCCCAGGATGCCCGGTTTGACCCCCTTCGCGAGGCGCCACGACTCCAAGATCGAGGGCTTACTCAAGGCAGGGCAAGTGCCGGGCAGCCCCGAACATCCGCCACCCCCGGATCCACCCCGCGATCTTGCACTTCGGTGCCCCACATAACACGCGAATGGGACACCCGAAGGGCTCAACGTGCAAGATCGGCGCATCCGTCGCAGTGCGCCACTCCGGCCCCCGGCCCGCCCCGCCCCGCCCGGCCCGGTCCTTGGCCCCGCCCGGCCCCTGGCCCCGCCCCGCCCCGCCCGGCCCCCGGCCCGCCCGACCCGACCCGCCCCGAGAACGTCGATCATGAAGTTGACGGTGCTCCGTGTCCGGTTTGTCGCTGCTAACCTCATGATCGACCCCGCTAGTGAGTGCCTGGGGGAGGACTCCTTCGGGGGTGATCAAGGAGTTTGTGTCCTTGCTGGCGCCTGAAGGTGCCGCAAACTCCCTGATCACGGGGTGCAGAGCGAGGTGCCAGGCTGAACTCGGCGGGGTCTGGTGTGGCGTGGGGTGGGTGTCCGGTTCGGGGGTGGTGGGCGGCACTCTGAGGGTGGAATCGGTGGCGGGTGCGTGGCGTTGTAACCGGGTGAACGACCGAGCAAGGCCAGCCCTGCCAGCCGGGGCGCACCCCTGGCCAGTGCCGGGAATCATCCCGGCCCGCCGGTCGTTGAGCATGGTTCCGACGACGTGAACCCCGCGCCGCTCCCCGGCGTGAGGCGCCCCGGGAATGATGCCGGGCCGCGAGTCGTTGGACATGCTTCCGGCACCCGCGTCGAGGCCCCCGCCCCGCGAGCAGCCGAACCCCCTCGAAGACTTTGTTGAGCGCCTGACGGTGCCCCCGCATCCCGTCCCCCGGGTGCGTCGACCCCCGAATGGAGCCCCCAATGAACACGATCCTGCGGAAGAGCATCCTGGGTATTGCTGGTCTGGCTTTCACCGGTGGCGTGTTCGCCGGCCCCGTCGCCGCCCACGCGGCCGACACCACCGCCGGCGCCAAGCCGGTCACCGCGACGGTGCAGCAGGGCGACAAGCTGATCCCGCACGGTGTGCAGGGCACCCAGTCCCGTATCGACCTGAACGACGAGCAGACCAAGAACGTGAAGGCGATCATCGCCGCGACGAAGAAGGCCGGCATGGACGAGCGCGCCGCCGTCGTCTCGATCGCTACGGCGTTGCAGGAGTCGAAGCTGGAGAACCTGGGTCACCTGGGTGACCGTAACGACCACGACTCGCAGGGCCTGTTCCAGCAGCGCCCCTCCTCCGGTTGGGGCACGGTCGAGCAGATCACCGACCCCGAATACTCCACGACCGCGTTCCTGAAGGGCCTCAAGCAGGTCGACGGCTGGAAGGACATGCCGCTGACCAAGGCCGCCCAGACCGTCCAGGTCTCCGCCTACCCCGACCACTACGCCCAGTGGGAGCAGCAGGCCGCCGACCTCGTCGCCGAACACTGGAACAAGTAAGACCAACAGGTAAGACACAGCGAAAGGCCGGCACCCCGAACCAACGGGGTGCCGGCCTTTTCGGCTGTCCGGACCCGTCCGGGTGAACCCGGCGCGGTAGCCGTGGTGCCGGCGGCAGCGGCAGGGGTTGGATGCGGGACATGGACGAGGTGGACGTCGCGGCACTACGGCAGGCGTACGACGAACTGCTCGCGGAGATCGACGCGGGCGGGTTCGGGCCGCCGCCGGAGGGTCAGTTGAGCGCCGAGCAGATCGTCGCGCACCTCGCCGCCAACGACGAGTTGATGAGCGAGGCGACCGAGGCGGTGCTGGCCGGCTCGCCGTTCGCCTACTACGACCTGGACACCATTCACCGGCCCCAACTCGACGCGCTGGTGTCCGAGTGCGGCGGGCTGGACGGTCTGGCGGCGCTGTTCCGGGCCACCAGCCAGAAGCTGTGCGCGTTGGCCGAACGGCTCGGCCCGGCGGCGGAGACGCCTGTGGAGACGGTGCTGCGCGAGGGCTTCGACCTGGACGTGGACGACTCGCTGCCCTGGGGCAGGGCCCTGGACCTGCACATCCGCGTGCACCTGCCGCTGCATCTCACCCAGCTCCGGGCCCTGCGCCGCCAGCCCCACCTCGCGTAAGCGCCGTACCGCCACACCCGCCGATCATGGAGTTGTGGTGGTGGACAACTCCGGCACGTCCGGCCTTCCAGGCGCCACAACTCCAAGATCGGCGGAAGTGGGGCGCGGGGACGCGGGAGGGGAGGGACGGCGGAACGTGCGGCGGTAGGTGCTCGGGGCCACGCCGACCCGGGCGTGGAAGTGCTGGCGCAGTGCGGCTGTGGTGCCGAAACCCGCGTCCTGGGCGATGCGGTCGATGGTCAGGTCAGTGGTCTCCAGGAGCACCCGGGCGTGCTCGGTGCGCTGCTGGAGCAGCCACTGCGCGGGGCTGAGCCCGGTCTCGGAGCGGAAGTGCCGCGTGAACGTGCGGACGCTCATCCGCGCGTGGGCGGCCATCTCGCGCAACGCCACCGGTTCGTGCAGGCGCTGCCGGGCCCACTCGCGGGTGGCGGCGGTGCCGTGGTCCGCGCCCCGGGGCACCGGCCGTTCGATGTACTGGGCCTGCCCGCCGTCCCGCCACGGCGGCACCACGCAGCGCCGGGCCGCCCGGTTGGCCGCCGCGCTGCCGTGGTCGGTGCGGACGACGTGCAGGCACAGGTCGATGCCGGCGGCCACACCGGCCGAGGTGAGCACGCGCCCGTCGTCGACGAAGAGCACGTCGGGGTCGAGCCGTACGCCGGGGTGCAGCCGGCGGAAGCGCGGCGCGTACGCCCAGTGGGTGGTGGCCGGACGGCCGTCGAGCAGACCGGCGGCGGCCAGCACGAACGCGCCGGTGCAGATGGACATGACGCGCGCGTCCCGGTCGTACGCGGCGCGCAGCGCGTCGGCCACCTCGGCGGACACCGTGCCGACGGACAGCGGCGCGCCGGCGTGGATGCCGGGGACGATCACGGTGTCGGCGGTGTCGAGGAGTTCCAGGCCGTGGTCGGGGAGCACCTGGAAGCCGGCGCTGCTGCGTACCGGCTGCCCGCCCGGGGTGCACGTAGCGACGGCGTACAGGGGGACGCCCTCGTCGGTGCGGGCGGCGCCGAAGACCTGGGCCGGGGTGCCGAGGTCGAGCGCCACCACGCCGTCGAGGGCGAGGACTGCGACCCGGTGCGGTACGGACATGGCCCGATTATTGCGCACGATGGCTTTCCGGCCACTCGTCGGCAGTGCCACCCCGGCCCGAGACTCGGCTGGTGAACCGATCCCGCCTGCACCCGGCCTGGCTCGTCGCCGCTGTCGCCTTCGTCGCGCTCGTCGGCGCGGCCGGCTTCCGGGCCACCCCGGGCGTGCTGCTGCACCCGCTGCACGCCGAGTTCGGCTGGCCGCTGGCGACCATCTCCGCCGCCGTCTCGGTCAACCTGCTGCTGTACGGCCTCACCGCGCCGTTCGCCGCCGCGCTGATGGACCGGTTCGGCATCCGCCGGGTGGTGGCCGGGGCACTGGTGCTGGTGGCCGCCGGCAGTGGCCTGACCGTGGGCATGACCGAGAGCTGGCAGCTCCTGCTCTGCTGGGGCGTCCTCGTCGGGTTGGGCACCGGCTCGATGGCCCTGGCGTTCGTGGCGACGGTGACCGGGCGCTGGTTCGTCAAGCGCCGGGGCCTGGTGACCGGTGTGCTCACCGCCGGTGGGGCGGCCGGGCAGCTCGTCTTCCTCCCGCTGCTGGCGGTGCTGGTGCGCGACCACGGCTGGCGCACGGCGGCACTCGTCGTGGCCGGAGGCGCGCTGGCGGTCGTACCCCTTGTGGTGTGGTTGTTGCGCGAGCACCCGGCGGACCTGGGCCTGCCCGCTTACGGCGCTGCCGAGGTCGTGCCGCCGCCGCGGCCGGAGGGCGGCGCGGCGGCCCGGGCGGTCGGCGCGCTCGCCGCCGCCGCGCGGACGCGGCCGTTCTGGCTGCTCGCCGGTGGTTTCGCGATCTGCGGCGCGACCACGAACGGCCTGGTGGGTACGCACTTCGTGCCGGCCGCCCACGACCACGGCATGGCGGAGACCACAGCGGCCGGGCTGCTCGCCCTGGTCGGGCTCTTCGACATCGCCGGTTCGATCGCTTCGGGCTGGCTCACCGACCGGGTCGACGCGCGGCTGCTGCTCGGCGCCTACTACGCGCTGCGCGGGGCGTCGCTGCTGGTGCTGCCGAGCCTGTTCGCCGGGTCGGCCCGGCCGAGCATGCTCGTCTTCATGGTCTTCTACGGGCTGGACTGGGTGGCCACCGTGCCGCCGACGGTGGCGCTGTGCCGGGAGTGGTTCGGCGCGTCCGGGGCGGTGGTGTTCGGCTGGGTGTTCGCCGCCCACCAGTTCGGGGCCGCGCTCGCGGCCACCGGCGCGGGCCTGGTCCGGGACCGGCTCGGCGACTACGCGATGGCCTGGTACGTGGCGGGCGCGCTGTCGATCGGCGCGGCCGGGCTGTCGCTGCTGCTGCGGCGCCGTCCCGCCGGCGAGCCCGCGTTCGCGCTGCCGGTGCCGCCCGCCCGGCGGGCCTGGAGCTACCGGGGCTGACCGGCCGGCGTCACCGGGGCCGGCCCGGTCAGCCGACCGCCCACTGCTGCTCGGGAGCGCCGCTGCACGGCGCCTGCTCCAGCTCGCGGCCGGGCTCGGTGCCCGCGTCGTCGACCTGCGCGCACTTGCCGCTGTGCACGGCGACCAGCAGCGCCACGCCGTCGCCGGCCTGCTGCAACCGCCACTGCTGGTTGGCCTGCCCGTTGCAGGACCACTGCTGAACGTCCGCGCCGTCGTCGGTCTTCGCCTCGTTGACGTCCAGGCACTTGCTGCTCGCGGCGTTGACGAGCAGGTAGGTGTCGTTCGTGACCGGCGTGACCACCCACTGCTGCTCGGGCCCGCCGGTGCAGTCGGCGAGCGCGGCCTGCGCGCCCTCGGCCTCGTCGCCGGTCACGCCGAGGCAGCGCCCGGACGGCACGCCCCGGAGCACCTTCGGGGTGGCCACCGGCGCGGCCGGTGTGGTCGGCGCCGCGCTCGGCGAGGGCGAGGGCGACGGCGTGGGCTCCGCCGACGGTTCCGCGCTCGGCTCGCTCGCCGCCGCGCTCGGCACCGCTGCCGCCGGCACCACCGGCCGCTCGTTGCCGCCGCCGAGCACGCCGGTGGCGAAGAAGGCCCCGAGGAGTACGCCGGTCGCGCCGACGCCCAGCGCGATCCGCATCAGCGGGTCCTGCGGCAGCCGGAGACCACGGGCGCCACGGGCGCGGCGGGCCCCGTAGACGGTGCCGGACGGGTCGGAGTGCGGGTCGGCCATGGGGGCATAGTGACCCACCGGGGCGGCCGGGTGCCAGTCGAGCCGGTGTCAGTCGACGACCCGGACGTCCTTCCAGAACGCCACCCGGTCGCGGACCATCTCCGCCTCCGGCTTCGGGTCGGGGTAGTACCAGACGGCGTCGGGGCTGGTGGCGCCGCCGTGTTCGAGCGTGTAGTAGGAGGCGGTGCCCTTCCACGGGCAGACCGTGTGGGTGTCGGAGGGGCGGATCAGGTCCTCGCGCAGGGCCGTACGGGGGAAGTAGTGGTTGCCCTCGACCAGCACTGTGTCGTCGCTCTCGGCGACGACGAGGTCGTTCCAGACGGCTTTCGGCATGTCCTCCACGCTATGCCGCCGGCCGTCCACCGGCCACCGGTCAGCGCGTCGGCTCCTCGTCGGTCACGTCGGCCACCGTCGCGTCGAGCGCGGCCAGCGCCGCGTCGGCGTCGACCGCGACGGCGAGACCGTGCTCGCCCGCGCCGAGCGTGATCTCCCGGCCGCGCAGCCGCTCGTCGGCGACGACCGGCCAGGCGGTCGTGGAGCCGAACGGTGTGATGGTGCCGCGCGCGTACCCGGTGGCGTCCTTCGCCGCGGCGGCGTCGGGCATCGACAGCCGGCTCACCCCGAGCAGGGCGCGCAGCTTCGGCCAGGAGATCACCCGGCCGCCGGGGGTCAGCACGAACAGCAGGTCGCCCTCGCCGCGGCGGACCACGATCGTCTTCACCACGTCCGGCACGTCGACGCCGCGCGCCGCGGCCGCTTCGGCGAGGCTCGCCACCGGGCCGTGCCGGATCACCCGGTACGGCAGCCCGGTGTGGTCGAGAGCGGTCAGCGCGGGATTCGCCATGGCGGTCACGGTAACGCGCGTGTCGACGGCGTGTCGGCGAGGCCACCGTGGACGTCCCACGAATTGTCGTACCCGCGCGTAAGGTGATCTCATGCACGCTGTCCGTGATCATGAACGGGCGGTGGACACGCTGCGGCGCTCCTACGCCGCGGTGCCCGCCGGGGAACCCGTACGGCTGGCCAAGCAGACCTCGAACCTCTTCCGGCCCCGCTCCGCGCCGCGTGTCCCAGGTCTGGACGTGAGCGGCCTGACCGGTGTGCTCGCCGTCGACCCGGCGGCCCGCACCGCCGACGTGCAGGGCATGTGCACCTACGAGGATCTGGTCGACGCGACGCTGCCGCACGGCCTGATGCCGCTGGTCGTGCCGCAGTTGCGCACGATCACGCTGGGCGGCGCGGTGACCGGGCTGGGCATCGAGTCCACCTCCTTCCGCAACGGCCTGCCGCACGAGTCGGTGCTGGAGATGGACGTGCTCACCGGCGCCGGGGAGATCGTCACGACCCGGCCCCGGGGCGAGCACGCCGAACTGCACCGGGCCTTCCCCAACTCGCTGGGCAGCCTCGGCTACGCCACCCGGCTGCGCATCGAGCTGCAACCGGTCCGCCGGTACGTGGCGCTGCGCAACATCCGGTTCACCCGCCTGGAGGAACTGGTCGACGCCGTCGGCGAGGTGGTCGCCAAGGGCGCCTGGGGCGGCGAGCCGGTCGACGCCATGGACGGGGTGGTGTTCAGCCCCGGCGAGGCGTACCTGGTGCTGGGCACGTTCACCGACGAGGCCGAGGGCGGCCCGTCCGACTACACCGGCCAGGAGATCTACTACCGCTCGCTGCGTCGTCGTACCCGGGACACGCTCACCGCGTACGACTATCTCTGGCGGTGGGACACCGACTGGTTCTGGTGCTCGGCGGCGTTCGGGGCGCAACATCCGGTGGTGCGGCGGCTGTGGCCGCGGCGCTACCGGCGCAGCGACGTCTACCACCGGATCGTGCGGCTGGAGCACCGGCACCAGGTGGCCGCCCGCGTCGACAGGTGGCGGGGCCGCCCGGCGCGCGAGCGCGTGGTGCAGGACGTGGAGGTCCCGCTGGACCGCACGCCCGAGTTCCTGCGCTGGTTCGCGGCGAACGTGGGCATGACGCCGGTGTGGCTGTGCCCGCTGCGGCTGCGCGAGCCCGCCGGTCCCGGGTCGGCGAAGGCGTGGCCGCTATATCCGCTCCAACCAGGCGAAACGTATGTGAACATCGGCTTCTGGGGAAGCGTGCCCATCGCGGCAGGGGCCGCCGACGGCGACGTCAACCGGCAGATCGAGCGCATGGTGTCGGAGGTGGGCGGTCACAAGTCGCTCTACTCCGACGCGTACTACGACCGGGGCGAGTTCGACCGGCTCTACGGCGGGGACACCTGGCGCGCCGTGAAGGACCGCTACGACCCGGACCACCGACTCACCGGACTGTACGAGAAGGCGGTATCCCGAGCATGAGTCTGATCGACCGAACACCCGGGGCGGCGAGCGCCCCGGCCGGCCCGCCGGCGGGCGGGCGGCGTACCGGACCCACAGTCGCGGACGTGGTCCGCGCGGTCACCACCGGCGACCTGCCCGTCCGGGTCACCGGCTACGACGGCAGCGCGGTGGGCCCGGCGGACGCCGGGATCACCCTGGCGATCCACACCGAGCGAGGGCTGTCCTACCTGCTCACCGCGCCCGGTGACCTGGGCATGGCCCGCGCCTACGTCAGCGGCGACCTGGGGCTGGAGGGCGTGCACCCGGGCGACCCGTACGAGGCGCTTCGGGTGATCAAGGACGAGGTGCCGCTGCGCATCCCGGCGATGAGCGAGGCGCTGGCGCTGGTCCGCGGGCTCGGCTGGGAACGGCTGCGCCCGCCGCCGCCCCCGCCGCAGGAGGCGGCGCCGCGCTGGCGGCGGCTGATGACCGGCCTGCGTCACTCGCGTACCCGGGACAGCAGCGCGATCTCCCACCACTACGACGTGTCGAACGCCTTCTACGAGAAGGTGCTCGGGCCGTCCATGACGTACACCTGCGCGGTGTACCGCAGCCCCGGCGACACACTGGAGGAGGCGCAGCGGAACAAGTACGACCTGGTCGCCGGCAAGCTGGCGCTCAAGCCGGGGATGCGGCTGCTGGACGTCGGCTGCGGCTGGGGCGGCATGGTCCGGCACGCGGCCCGGGAGTACGGCGTCAAGGCGCTCGGCGTCACCCTGTCCCGCGCGCAGGCCGAGTGGGCG
This sequence comes from Micromonospora sp. LA-10, assembly GCF_051853095.1. Lineage (NCBI taxonomy): Bacteria > Bacillati > Actinomycetota > Actinomycetes > Micromonosporales > Micromonosporaceae > Micromonospora > Micromonospora sp. LA-10. The sequence continues at coordinate 2,587,921 of NZ_CP195710.1, read as the reverse complement.
CGGGCCGCGATCGAGCGGGAAGGGCTGAGCGAGCTGGCGGAGGTGCGCCACCTCGACTACCGGGACGCGCCGCACGAGCAGTTCGACGCGATCTCCTCGATCGGGCTGACCGAGCACATCGGCGTGCGCAACTACCCGGTCTACTTCGGCGCGCTGCGCTCCCGGCTCAAGCCCGGCGGGCGGCTGCTCAACCACTGCATCACCCGGGCCGACAACCGGGCGCCGCACCGCTCCGGCGCGTTCATCGACAGGTACGTCTTCCCGGACGGTGAGCTGGCCGGTCCGGGTCGGCTGATCAGCGAGATCCACGACGCCGGGTTCGAGGTGCACCACGAGGAGAACCTGCGCCAGCACTACGCGCTGACGCTTGCCGGCTGGTGCCGCAACCTGGTCGAGCACTGGGACTTCTGCGTCGGCGAGGTCGGACCGGGCACCGCCAAGGTGTGGGGGCTCTACATGGCCGGCTCCCGGCTGGCGTTCGAACGCAACGGCATCCAGCTGCACCACGTGCTCGCCACGCGCAACGGCCCGGAGGGGGTGAACGGGTACCCGCTGCGTCCGGACTGGACGCCCTGACGCGACGTACCGACGAGAGGCCGCGTCGGACCGCGCGGCCTCTCGTCGAAGTCATTGACAAAGAAGTTTTGTACGTACAAACTGATTTTGCCATGAGAGACGTCCTGTACCTGGAACAGCGCGAGCAGGCCGAAGTCCTGCTCAAGCCGCAGCGCATCGAAGTGCTGCGGCAACTGGCCGAACCCCGCACCTGCACCGAGGTCGCGACCCGGCTGGAGCAGACGCCGCAGCGCGTCTACTACCACGTCAAGCAGCTCGTCTCGGCCGGGCTGGCCGAACAGGTGGCACAGCGGCAGGTGCGCGGCATCACCGAGGGCATCTACCAGGCCGTCGCCCGGTCGTACTGGCTCTCGCCCCGCCTCGTCGGCCGCATCGGCGGCGCCCGCCGGGCCCGCGACGAGCTGAGCCTCGGATACCTGCTCGACCTCATGGAAGAGGTCCAGGCCGACATCGCCGCGCTCGACCGCGCCGCACCCGAACTGCCGTCCATCGGCGTCTCCGGCGAGATCCGGGTGCCCGCCGAACGACGGCAGGAGTTCCTGCACGACCTGCAGACGACGCTGCAGGACCTGTTCACGCGCTACGGCGGCGCCGAGGGAGACGCCTTCAAACTCGCCGTGGCCTGCTACCCGAAAGGCGACAAGCATGAGTGAGCCGATGACCATCCGCGCCCGCCTCGCCGCACCGGTGGCGACCGTCCGCCGAGCCCTGACCGACCCCGCCGAACTGCGCGTCTGGCTGGCCGAGCACGCCGAGGTCGAACTGCCCCGGCGGTACGAGTTCTGGGGCCGCTACACGCCCGAAGGTGACGCGCCACACCAGCGGCTGCTGCACGCCGACGACCGGACGCTGCGCTTCGCGTGGACGCTCGACGGGGTGGAGACCACCACCGAGTTCGAACTGGAGCCCGACGGCGACGCGACGATACTCACGCTGCGGCAGAGCCACTTCGACTACGAGGAGGCGATGAGCGGCAGCAGCATCCGGGGCGTGCTCCAGACCTTCTGGTACCTGGCGATCGCCCACCTCAACGACCACCTCGACGGCCGGCCGCTGCTGCCGCGTACCGACTTCACCTCCGCCGACCTGCGCGGCGAGGTCGTCATCGACGCGCCCATGGACAAGGTGTGGACGTCGCTCACCGACTCGGAACAGGTCACCGCCTGGTTCGGCTACCCGATCGGCGTCGAGCCCTGGGAGGGCGGCCGGTACGCGATGGGCGGCCTCGACGCCGGTGAAGCCGCGAAGGTGTTCGACGTGACGCCGGGGCAGGCGCTGTCCATCGACTGGGGACCGGTCGGCGTGACCTCCTGGGAGCTGGCGGAGTCCGACGGCAGGACGAAGCTGACGTTCGTGCAGTCCGGCTTCGACGAGGGCAACCCGCCGTACGCGGCGTGGTGCGGCAACGTGGCCGGTTGGGCCGAGTTGCGGCGCTTCCACGAGGTGCCCGACTGGCACCCGATCTGGGTGTAAGGAAGGGCCCCCTCTTAACGCCTCAGGTAGAGGAGGGGGCCCCTTTTAACACGGGCGCCGGGTGGGTAATGCCGGACGATGTTCTTCATCTTCGGGCTGCGCACCAAGGTCGTCAGGTCCGGCGTCGTCACCGAGGTCTGCCGCAACTGCGGCAACCAGGCCGCCCAGGTGATCACCCGCCGGGTCGCCAAGTTCAGCCTCTTCTTCGTCCCGCTGATCCCGCTGCGCACCCGGTACGCGCAGCAGTGCACGTTCTGCGGCGCCGAGTACGACATCTCGCGCGCCGAGGCCCAGCGCCTCCCGGTCGGCTGACCGTGACCCGTTTCCTCTACTGGCTGATCGGCCGGCAGCAGGCCGCTCCGATCGCCCCGCCGGTGCACACCGCCGCGCGTCCGCCCTGCACGCCGGGTCGCCGGCACCGTCGCCGGCGTCGTCCGGACGCGGGCGCGCAGTCGCCCCGCGCGCCCTGGAACCGCTCCGCCGGGCGGTGACCGGGCCGTCCCCCTGTGTTAACAAGGGGCCCTTCCTCTACCGGAGGCGTTAAGAGGGGGCCCTTCCTTACACCTATCCTGGGGGATCATGGAGGAACGGCTGGCGCAGATCCGGGGTGGTGGACCGCCTCGGCGGCACAACGCCCGCACCATCGCCGCGCTGACCGGCAACCCCGGCTGCACCCGGCGCGCCGTCCTGGACAGCGCGGGCGCGGACAAGCCGGCGCTGGCCGAGCGGCTCGGCTTCCCGGCCCGGTTCGGCCAGTCCCGTTTCGCGATCACCCGGGGCAACGCCTTCGAGTCGCAGGTGAAGGCCGACGGCGGGGCGGAGTTGCTGCGCCTGGTCGCGGAGCGGCTGGGCGTACCGGTGCCGGAGGGCGCGACCTGGACCGACCTCGGCGCCGACGACGACCGGCCGGAGCGGTCGCGGGCGGCGCTGACCGCGAGCGGCGACGGCCCGGCGTTGTTCGACCACCCGCTGCTCGGCCTGGACGTGGCTGGTACCCGGGTGCACCTGGAACCGGACCTGGTGGCCGCCCGGCTGGCCGGCCGGTTCCACGTCGTGGAGATCAAGTCGTTTCCGGTGATCGACGGGCAGGCCGACCCGGGCAAGGTGGCCGCCGCCGCGATCCAGTCCGCCGTCTACGTGTTGGCGCTGCGTGAGCTGCTCGCCGCCGAGGGCCGCGACCCGGAGCTGGTGTCGCACGAGGTGGTGCTGGTCTGCCCGCGCGACTTCGCGAACCAGCCGGTGGCGAGCCTGCTCGATGTGCGCCGGCAGCTGCTGGTGCTGCGCCGCCAGCTGGCCCGGATGGCGCGGGTCGAGGACCTGCTCGCCGCCGTACCGGCCGGGTTCACGGTCGACCCCACGGCCGATCCGGCCACGCTCGCCGCCGCGCTGCACCAGGTGCCGGCCCGCTACGCGCCGGACTGCCTGGCCGCCTGCGAGCTGGCGTACTTCTGCCGGCACGAGGCGCGCGGGCAGACCGGCGCGCTGGGCCGGCCGGTCCGCGAGGCGCTGGGCGGTGTCGAGGAGGTGGCCGACGTACTGGCGCTCGCCGAGGGCTCGGCCGCGCCCGAGCCGGAGCAGGCGGAGGCCGCCGCGCTGCTGCGGGCCGCCGCGCGCCTGCGCGCCGACGCCCTCGCCGGGCAGACCGCATGAGTACGCTGCGCGCGCTCGCCCGGGCGCAGGCGGTCGCCTCCGGGCGGGCCCAGCCGGTGGCCACGGTCCGCCACCTGCACCTGTCGGAGCGGCCACTGGTGCTGGTGCCGCTCGCACTGGCCGGTGAGGCGAACGCCCCGCTCGCGGCGATGGTCGGCGCCGCGCCCGACGATGCCCGGCTGCTCGTGGTGCCGCAGCCACGCAACCGGGACCAGCGGTTCGCGTTCGCCGCCGAGCTTGCCGCGATCGTGCTGCCGTACCTGGACGAGTTCCGTGACCTGACCGAGGCGGTGCCGGTGGACCGGGGCCGCGACGTCCGCCACCGGTACGTCGACGCGCCGCAGCTGCTGGTGCCGAACCCGGCCGGGGTCACGTTCCTGCGGCTGTTCGGGCGGTCCACCCGGTTCCGCCGTACCGACGGCGACTATCCGGTGCATCCGTCGGTGCCGCTGCTCGGCCGCTGGCTGACGTTCTTCGCCGAGCGCGCCGAGCAGCCCGGCTCGTCGGCGCTGCTGGCGCTCACCGACGCGCTGACGCTGCACTGGGCGACCGGGCAGAGCACTGTGGAGGATCTGCACCTGCCGGCGGTGCTGGGCTGGCTCGACCCGCCGGCCGGAATGACCGGCGTCGAGGCGGCGGCCCGTGCCGAGGACCCGAAGAACTGCCCGCCGGCCGGGCCGGCCACCGACCCGGACTTCGACAACCACCGGCTCGCCCCGGCGATCGAGGCGTACACCCGGGCCGGGGACGACCCGGTCGCGCGCGCGGCCGCGTACGACGAGCTGGTCGGCCTGCTGCGCGACCAGCTCGCGCCCACCTGGGAGCTGATGTGGCGCGGCGTGGGGCTGCTGCGGACGCTGCCGGCCGGCGCGCGGGTGGCCGGCCGGTGGGCCGGTGACCGGGACGCGTTCACCGCGCACGCCGAGCACGTGGACGCCGGGGGCGGTCCGCAGCCGCGGCGCGACGGCGCGGTGGCGGCGGCGCTGCGGTTGCAGCGGCTGGAGCGGGCGTCGACCGCGTGGGCGGTGCAGCGCGCCTACGACGATCCGCTGGTGATGGCCGATCACCGGCTCGCCGGGGAGGCGTTCGTCGGCGAGGTGACGCTCGCCGACCCGGCGCGGGTTGACGACTCCGGCAAGCGGCCGGTGTTGCGCCCGCGCATCCAGGTGGTCACCACCGAGCCGGTGCCGATGCCGGTGGGCGCGAGGCTGTACTCGCCGCAGCGCCCGGCGCAGAAGGCCACTGTGGTGTTCGTGACGCCGGGCGCGGACGGCAAGACCGAGGTGGTGCTGGAGCTGTCCGGCGGGATGGGCCGGGGGCTGACCGCGCCGCCGGGCAGCGTGCCGGAGGTGGGGGAGCGGATCTGCCTGACCAGCCTGTCCGACGGTTTCCTGCCGGGCGGCGCGTTCCCGGCGCCGGAGGAGACGCCGTGGACGCATGGCGGGCCGCCCGGCTCGGCCGCCGTGCCGCAGGACCCGGCGCCGGCGGAGGACTGGTCCTGACCTCCGGCTCAGCCCAGGGCGGCGAGAGCCGCGCGCGCCTCGGCCGCCGTCGGCCGGCCCGGGTCCGCCGTCAGCAGCGCCTCAAGGCTCCTGCGGTACGCGACGTCGCGCGCCCGGTCGACCGGAGCCTCGACGTCAGGGACGACGCCGCAGCCCTCCCAGTTGGTGCCGCTCACCGCGTTCACCGGCCGGGCCACCGGCACTGTCAGCTCCAGGTGCGGGTGCAGCCGGTGCCCGACGCGGGGGTGCGCTCCGCCGCGGGTCCGCTCGCCGACCAGCGTTGCGCGGCCGAACTGCTGAAGGTCGTACGCCACCTCCTCGCCGCCGGAGAACGTGACCGGCCCGGTGAGCACGTGGACGGGCTTGTCCGGCGCGTACCGGGGGACCGGCAGCCAGGCGGCGCTCCAGAACTGGCGGGCGGCGCCGGAGCGCTCGTGCATGGTGTGCAGGTGTACCGGCTCGGCGAAGAACCAGCCGAGGAGCAGCGCCACCCCGTCCGGGCTGCCGCCCTCGGTGCCGCGCAGGTCGAGCAGGAGCGCGTCGGTGCCGGCGAGCAACCGCAGCGCGGCGGTCAGCGCGTCGCCGGCCAGGTCGGGCGGGAACACGTACGGCTGGATCTCCAGCAGACCGACGTTGCCGGGTAGCCGCTGCACCCGGGTCACCCCGCCCATGCCGAGCGCGGCGAGGCGTGCGAAGTGCTCCCCGGCCGGGTCGTCGGCCTTGTCGGACAGCTGCTGCTCGTGGTGCTTGAGCCGCAGGTGTAGGTCGCCGTTCACCGACTGGAGGTCAGCGGTGACGAGCGCGCCGAGCGCGGCGGGGTCGCCGGCCCCGGCGTACGCCCCGGCGCCCAGGCGCGCGCGCAGGTGCGCGGCGACCCGGTCGGCGACGTCGGGCAGGACGTACTCGTCGGCGACCAGGCCGGCGGCCCGCTCGACGATGCCGGTGATCTCGTCCGGATCCATGCGTGTTCCCCGTTCTCGTGGTGGAGGGCAGTAGAGCAGCCGGTTGACAAAAGCGTCAAGAGAGTTGGACGCTTTAGCGGTGTCCCTCGACCCGCTGGAGATCCGCACCCCGGCCCAGTTCAAGGCGCTGGCCCACCCGTTCCGGCACCGGTTGCTGTTCGCGCTCGGGGCCGGTCCCGCCACTGTCAGCCAGCTCGCCACCCGGCTCGGCGCGGCGAAGGGCACTGTCGCCCACCATCTCGGCGTGCTGACCGAGGCCGGCATGGTCCGCCCGGCACACAGCCGGCAGGTCCGGGGCGGCACCGAGCGCTACCACGAACGCGCCTTCCGCCGGCTCGTCGGCGCCGACACCGACGCCGGCGCCACCACGGCGCTGCTCGGCGCGTTCGCCGAGGAGCTGGCGGGCGACCCCGACCCGCTCGTGCACCTGCGGCACCTGCGGCTCACCCCGGCCCAGGCGCAGCGGCTCCGGTCCACGTTGGACGAGCTGGTCGGCGAGGCCGAGGAGGCGCCACCGGGCCAGCCGCGCTACGGCGTCCTGGTGTCCCTCTACCGGCACCCGGGTACGGTCCGCTGACCGACAGCCGTCGACTCTGGCGGCGACCCCCGGCGCTGACTAGGCTTGCGCCGTCCGTCGTCCTGCCCTCGCCGTCGAGGGTGCACGTCTGGAAGAGAGCCGGAGCGCATTGTTGTACCCCAGCTCGACGTGAGCCTCGCCGCCGCGGCGCCGGCCCGTCATCCGCTCGCCGGCCGTGTCGGACTTGCCGCGGCCGCCGTCGCCGTACTCGCGGAAACGGCCTGGCTGGTCGCCCGGCTGCCCGGCGCGGCGCTGGTCAGCGACCTCGGCGCGATGGCGGTGTCGAGCCTGGCGGCGGTGCTCTGCTTCGGCGCGGCGCGGCGCCACCCGGCCGCCTTGCGCCGGTTCTGGGAGCTGCTTGCGGCCACCATGGTCCTCGCCGCGCTCGGCCGTACGGTGTGGACTGTCGAACGCCTCGGCGGGCTCGGCCTGCCGCACACGCCGCTGGTCGCCGGACTGTTCGCCGCCGGCATCGTCACCGGCACCGCCGCCCTGCTCAGCTTCCGCGCCGGCCCGCGCAGCCTGATCGGCCGGGCCCGCACGCTGCTCGACGGGGTCATCGTCGGGCTCGCACTCATCCCGATCGGGTGGGTGGTGGTGTTCCAGGAGATCACCGAGGCCGGCCTGGCCGATCCGATGCGCACGTTCGGCCTGCTCTACCCGATGTTCGACCTGATGCAGCTGACGATCCTGGTGGCGGTCGCCGGTCCGGGCCGGCCGATGTGGCGGGCGCTCACCGTGATCGGGGCGGGCCTGGCGATCCGGGCCGGCGCGGACGCCGTCTACGTGTCCCTGGTCGCGCACGACAACTACACGCCCGGTCACCCGGTCGACATCTGCTGGCCGCTGAGCTACCTGCTGGTCGGTCTGGCCACCCGCTATCCGCCGCCGACCGACGAGGACGGCGAGGACGACGTGGTCGAGTCACCGCTGCCGCCGTGGTGGCGCGTCGCGCTGCCGTACCTGCCGGTGGGCGGCGCGATCGTCGCGGTCATGCTGTCGCGGCGGCCCAGCGGGCAGACCCCGCACGTGGTCTTCGTCGGCATGATGGCCCTGCTCGGGGTGCTGGCGCTGCGCCAAGGGCTGGCCGCGAACGAGAACCTGCGGCTGGTCGGCCGGCTGCGCCGGCTCGCGTACTCCGACCAGCTCACCGGTCTGCCGAACCGGCTGACGTTCGTGCGGCGGCTGCGCCGGGCGTTGCGCGCGGGCGGGCCGGTCGCCGTGGTGCTGCTCGACCTGGACGGCTTCAAGCAGGTCAACGACAGGTTCGGGCACGCCGCCGGGGACCGGTTGCTGACCACCACCGCGGAGCGCATGCGGGACGCGGTCGGCCCGGACGGGATGATCGCGCGGCTGGGCGGCGACGAGTTCGCGGTGCTGGTGGCCGGGGAGCGCCCGGTGCCGCCCGAGCGGCTCGCGATCCGGCTGCTCGCCGCGCTGGAACCGCTGCCCGGCGAGGAGGACCTCGGCGTCCACCCGTCGGCGAGCATCGGCATCGCCGAGTACGGGCCGCAGCACACGTCGCACACCGACCTGCTCCGCGACGCCGACATCGCCATGTACGCGGCGAAGGCGGCCGGCAAGGCCGCGTACCGCACGTGCACGCCGGAGCTGCGCGAGTCGGCGGTGAGCCGGGCCGAGCTGATCGCCGACCTGCGCCGCGCGGTGGATGAGGGCCAGTTGCTGATGGAGTTCCAGCCCATCGTCGACCTCGACACCGGCGCGGTACGCAGCGCCGAGGCGCTGGTGCGCTGGCGGCATCCCCGGCTCGGCGTGCTCACCCCGGCCCGGTTCCTGCCGCTGGCCGAGGAGACCGGGCTGATCGTGGCGATCGACAGGTGGGTCATCCACGAGGCGTGCCGGGCCGCGGCGACGTGGCGCACGCACGCGCCGGAGGTGACGGTGGCGGTCAACATCGCCGCCGCCCACCTGTGCCGGCCCGACCTCATCGCCACTGTCACCGGCGCGGTCGCCGCGGCCGGCCTGCCGCCCCGCGCGCTCACCCTGGAACTCACCGAGTCCGCGCTGATCGAGGGCAGCGAGTCGGTGCTGGACCGGCTGTCCCAGCTGCGCGACCTGGGCATCCGGATCGCCATCGACGACTTCGGCACCGGCTACTCCTCGCTGAGCTACCTGCACCGCATCCCGGCCACCGAGTTGAAGATCGACAGGTCGTTCGTGTCCCGGCTGGACGCCGGGGACAGCCGCGCGTACGCCACCGTCGAGATGGTGAACCGGCTGGCCGGCGCGTTCGACCTGGCCGTGGTGGCCGAGGGCGTGGAGACGGTCGCGCAGCACGCGGCGGTCACCGCGATCGGCTGCCGGCAGGGCCAGGGCTGGCGGTACGGCCGTCCGACCGCACTGCCGGACCTGCTTCCCGCGTTGTCCGGCGCCGGCGCGGAGCGCTGAGCGGCCCGGTCCGCGGGGGGCCGAAGGTCCCGGACAGGACAGGGGGTTCGGCCCTGCTTCCGGGCGGCCCGCCACCGCAGGATGGTTCTCGTCAACAAGTTACGGAAACAACCTCCACACGGGAGCTTGATATGAAGCGACGGACTCTCGACCTGCTGTTCAGCATCGGTGGGCTGGGCCTGGCGGTCCTGCTGCTCGTCGTCGGCGTCGTCCTGACGACGAACGCCAACTTCGCCAACGACTACGTACGCAGCCAGCTCGGCGAGCAGAACATCACCTTCACCCCGGCGGACAAGCTCTCCGACGAGGAGAAGAAGTCGGACTGCCTGCGCGAGTACGCCGGCCAGAAGATGACCACCGGCAAGCAGGCGGAGTGCTACGCCAACGAGTACATCGGCCTGCACCTGAAGAACATGGCCGGTGGCAAGACCTACGCCGACCTGGGCGAGCCGCAGAGCGCGCTGCGCGAGCAGGTGGCCCAGGCCGAGCAGAGCAACGCCGCGAACCTGGCCGACCTGCAGAAGCAGCTCGCCGAGGTGAGCGCCCAGCGGGAGACCGTGTTCAAGGGCGAGACGCTGCGCGGCCTGCTGCTCACCTCGTACGGCTTCAGCGAGTTCGGCCGCAAGGCCGAGCAGGGCGCCCTGGCCCTGTACCTCGGCGCGGGCCTGCTGTTCCTGCTCTCGGTCGCCGGTCTGGTGCACGCCTTCCGGACCCCGGCCAGCGCGACCTTCGCCGCCGCGGAGAAGGAGAAGGTCACCAACTGACCGCACCGACGACGCCCCCGGCCGATCATGGTCGGGGGCGTCGTCGTTTTTCCGGGCTTGACCCTCACGCAGCGGGAGGCGGCAGCCTTGGTCGCGGAAGGGAGGGGACCATGGCGTACACAGTGGGGCAGGTGGCGCGGGCGGCCCGGGTGACGGTCCGGACGCTGCACCACTACGACGAGATCGGGCTGCTGCGGCCCAGCGGGCGCACGCCGGCGGGCTACCGCCGGTACGACGACGCGGACCTGGACCGGTTGCAGCTCATCCGGTACTACCGCGAGCTGGGGTTCCCGCTGGAGGAGATCGCCGAGATCCTGGACGATCCGGACGCCAACCCGGTGGCGCACCTGCGCCGGCAGCACGAGCTGCTGTCCGGGCGGATCGGGAAGCTCCAGGAGATGGTCGCGGCGATCGAACACGCGATGGAGGCGAGGACGTTGGGGATCCAGTTGACGCCGGAGGAACGGTTCGAGGTGTTCGGGGACTTCGACCCGGACGAGCACGCCGAGGAGGCCGAGCAGCGCTGGGGCGACACCGAGGCGTACCGGCAGTCGCAGGAGCGCGCGGCCCGCTACTCGAAGGAGGACTGGCTGCGCAACAAGGCGGAGAACGAGGACTGGGGGCGGCGGTTCGCCGCGCTCATGGACTCGGGCGCGCCGGCTGACGGCCCGGAGGCGATGGCGCTGGCCGAGGAGCACCGGCAGCTCATCACCAAGTGGTGGTACGACTGCTCATACGAGATCCACACCGGCCTGGCCGACATGTACGTGGCCGATCCGCGGTTCACCGAGTACTTCGAGACGCTGCGGCCCGGGATGGCCGCCTACCTGAACGAGGCCATCCACGCCAACGCGATCACCCGGGCCTGACCGGGCGTCCGTGGCAGGATGGCCGGCATGCTCATCGTCGCCGGCACCCTCTACGTCGATCCGGCCCGGCGGGACGCTTACCTGGCGTCCTGCGAGGCCGCCGTCCGCGCGGCCCGCGCCGCGCCCGGCTGCGTCGACTTCGCGGTCAGCGCCGACCTGGTCGAGCCGGGCCGGATCAACGTCTACGAGCGGTGGGAGTCCGACGAGCAGTTGCTGGCGTTCCGGGGCTCCGGCCCGGAGGCCGAGCAGGTGACGGAGATCCTCGGCGCCGAGGTGCACAAGTTCCGCATCTCCGGCGTCGAGGCTCCCTGACCCGTCGCTAGATGAAGACGTCGAGCAGTAGGACGCCGAGGAAGCCGACCACCGAGATGATGGTCTCCATCACCGACCAGCTCTTGATGGTCTGCCCGACGGTCAATCCGAAGTACTCCTTCACCAGCCAGAAGCCGGCGTCGTTGACGTGCGAGAAGAACAGCGACCCGCAGCCGATGGCCAGCGCCAGCAGCGCCACCTCGGGGCCGGCGAGCGTGTCGGCCAGCGGCGCGACGATGCCGGCGGCGGTGATGGTGGCGACTGTGGCCGAGCCGGTGGCGACCCGGATGCCGACCGCGACGAGCCAGCCGAGCAGCAGCGGCGAGAGGTTCGCGCCGTCGGCGGCGTTCGCGACCAGGTCGCCCACGCCGGCGTCGACGAGCACCTGCTTGAAGCCGCCACCGGCGGCGACGATCAGCAGGATGCCGGCGATCGGCGGCAGTGAGCCGCCGAGAAAACCGGAGACCTGGGTACGGCTGAAGCCGGACCGGTAGCCCAGGAAGATCATGGCGAAGATGACGCCGGCGAGCAGGGCGATGATCGGGGTGCCGACGATGTCCAGCGCCTTGCGGCCGGCGGTGTCCTCGGCGAGTGTCAGCTCGCCGATCGCCCGCAGCAGCATCAGCACCACCGGAAGCAGCACGGTGACCACCGCCGCCCACAGCGCCGGGGAGCGGCTGGATCGCCGGCCGGCCGGCTCCTCGATGGAGGCCCCGGGGCGGCCGGTGCCGGGGTTGAGCAGGTCGTCGTCGGTGACCAGGTCGCCGTCGGCGTCGACCCGGCCGTCACCGGGACGGGTCGGGCTGCGGTCGTCGGCGGCGTCCCGCCGGGTCGGCAGCAGCGCCGCCGGGGCGGTGGCCGGCACGTACCGGGCGATGAAGTTGCCGAAGACCGGACCGGCGATGATCACCGTGGGGATCGCCACCAGCAGCCCCAGCGCAAGCGTCTGACCGAGGTTGGCGCCGAGCGCGTCGATCGCCACCAGCGGGCCGGGGTGCGGCGGCACCAGGCCGTGCAGCACCGACAGTCCGGCGAGCGCGGGAATGCCGATCTTGATCAGCGGGACGTTCACCCGCAGCGAGACCAGCAGCACGATCGGCACCAGCAGCACCACGCCGACCTCGAAGAACAGCGGCAGGCCGATGAGCGCGGCCACGCCGGCCATCGCCCAGGGCAGCGCGGTGCCGGAGACCCGGCTGACCACCCGTTCCACGATGCCGTCCGCACCGCCGGACTCGGCCAGCAGGCCGCCGATCATCGCGCCGAGCGCGATCAGCAGACCCACGCCGCCGACCGTGGAGCCGACGCCGCCGCTGAACGACGTGACGATCTTGTCGACGGGTACGGCGGCGACAACGCCGAGCACCGCCGCGCCCAGGATCAGCGAGAGGAACGGGTGCACCTTGCCCCAGGCGATGAGCAGCACGACGGCGGCGATGCCGAGCAGGGCGGCGAGGACGAGTCGGGTGTCACCGGCGTTCGTGAGCGGTTCCGCGGGAGCAGCGAGCAGTGTGACCACGGCGATCACGCCCTTCGGTCGTCAGCGGGGAGGTGCTGTGGGTGGTGGTTCCGGCGGCAGGCTGGGCGCCATCCGCCGCAGTGAGGCGAACGTGGGCACGAGCGCGTCGTACAGCTCGGAGAAGAGGGGGAGCAGCGCGGCGTACGTGGCGGCGGAGGCGGGTTCCGGGTGGACCGTCTCCTCGATCCGGACCAGGTCGGCGGCGACCTCGATCGACTCGATCAGCCCGAGCGCCTGCATGCCGAGCAGCGCGGCCCCGAAGCCGGACCCCTCGTGCCCGGCGGGGAACCGCACCGGCATGCCGAGCGCGTCGGCGAGGATCTGCCGCCACAGTGGACTGCGCGCGAAGCCGCCGCTGGCGCGGACCTCGCGTACCTCGTTGCCGGCCGCCCGGACCGAGGCGAGGACGAGTGCGAGCTGCTGGCAGACGCCCTCCAGCGCGGCCCGGACCAGGTGCGCCCGGCCGTGGCCGTGGGTCAGCCCGACGTACGCGCCGCGCGGCAGCGCGCTCCAGTGCGGCGCCCGTTCGCTCAGCAGGTACGGCAGCATGATCAGCCCGCCGGAGCCGACCGGCGCCTTGGCGGCCAGGTCGAGCAGTTCCTCCTCGGCGTGCTCACCCAGCTCCGGGGCGAGCGCGTCGTTCGCCCACTGGAGCACGATCCCGCCGTTGTTGATGGCGCCGCCGACCACCCAGCGGTCCTCGGTGAGCGCGTAGCAGAACACGCCGCCGAGCGGGTCCACGCCGGGGCGCTCCACCATCACCCGCATCGCGCCGCTGGTGCCGATCGAGCAGGCCACCACGCCGGGGCGTACCGCGCCGAGGCCGAGGTTCGCCAGCGGCCCGTCGCCGGCGCCCACCACCAGCGGGGTGTCCGCCGGCAGCCCGGTGGCCCGCGCCGCCTCGGCGGTGAGCCCGGGCAGCACGTGGGTGGTGGGTACGAGCTGGGGGAGCTGCTCCTCGGTGATGCCGGCCAGGCGCAGCGCCTCGGCGTCCCAGGCCAGCCGGTGGATGTCCATCAGGCCGGTGGCCGAGGCGACCGAGTGGTCGGTGACGAGCGCGTCGGCGAGCCGCCGCAGCACCAGATCCTTGATGCCGACCCAGTGCGCGACCCGCTCGTGCAGCTTCGGCTCCTGCTCGGCGAACCAGACCAGTTTGGGCAACGGCGCCATCGGGTGCACCGGGGTGCCGGTGCGCCGGTGCAGCGCGAGTCCGGACGGCACCGCCCGCAGCCGCTCGGCCTGCGCGCTGGCCCGGGAGTCGGCCCAGGTGATCGACGGGGTGAGCGGGGCGCCGTCGGCGTCCAGCCCGATCAGGCTGTGCATGGCGGTGCTGAACGACAGGCCGGCCACCGGTACGCGCAGCTCGTCCACCACCGCGCGGATCACGCCCAGCACGGCCTGGTGGATGAGTTCCGGATCCTGCTCGGCCCAGCCCGGGTTCGGCTCCTCCAGGGGGTAGCCGATCGAGTGGCTGACCAGTTGCCGGCCGGTGGTGTCGAACGCGACGGCCTTGGAGCTGGTGGTGCCGATGTCCACTCCCACCACCACGGCCGGGTCGCCCACCGGTGCACCTCCTTGCCGCCGGGGGCCGCGGTCCGCCCCGCTGTTGCGGCTGACGTTACCGACGTGTCCACGCGACCGCATGACGAAGCGGGACCGCCGGAGGCCGGTGGCACGGAACGTGAATCGACGCGGGAGTTTCCGCCGATTGTGGAGGTCAATCAGCCGATCGGTCTAATTGGTGACTTTCGCGTGTCTTCGTACCCCTGCCGGATCGTTGACATGAAAGACACCCCGATTGGTGGGCTCGCGCGGCGGAGGAGTCGGCGTGGCGAAGACTGATTCGACGGGTTCCACATGGCGGTACCGGTGGGCGCACCGGCAGAACGAACGGCGGCAGCGGGGGTTCCGCGCGGCCGACGAGGCGTGGCGACGCCGCGACGACGAGCTGCGCCGCCTGCGTACGCTCGCGGTGTCCTTCCACGGCTCGGCCCAGGCGGGCGTCGGCCTGCCGATGGAGCTGGCCCCCGGCGAGGTGGTCTTCTGGACGCTCCCGGCCGCGCAACTGGTGGAGGTGCGGCACACCGCCGTGCTGCCCGCCCCCGAGCTGACGGTCGACCCCGACCTGCCCGTGCTGCGCCCGCGCCGCCCGGAGGGGGTCAAGGTGGTCGACGCCGGGCTCGCGGTGCTCACCAACCGCCGGCTGGTGCTGCTCGGCGGGCGCGGCCGGCGCGACTGGGCGTACGGCCGGATGACCGGCCTGTCCCACGACCCCGGCGCGCCGGTCACCCTGATCCAGGTGCTGGACCGGCGACGTACCTCCGGGCTGCTGCTGCCCACCGGCGCGGTGGCCGACTTCCGGTTCACGCTCACGCTCGCGTTCGCCGACGCGATCGAGCAGCGCGCCGCGGTGGTGGCCGAGCTGGACGAGCTGATCGAGGAGCACGCCGCGGAGCGCCCGCAGCGCCCGCCGGTGCTCACCCCCGCCCAGGCTCGGGTCTCCGCGCTGGTGCCCGGCGGCCGGCGCACGGTGGCAGTCGGCGCGGCGCTCGCGCTCGTCGTGCCGGCAATGCTCTTCGAGACCAACCCGCCGACCCGGGCCGGCTCGGAGCGCGCCGCCGCGGCCACCCCGGCGGCCACCGGCACCCCCGCGCCGCCGCAGGTCGCTCCCGCCGTCCAGGTCCGGCCCACGGCCAGCCCCGAGCCGTCGCGCGCCCGTCCCGCGCCGCCGCGCGGCACGCCCCAGCCGCCGGTCGAGCGCCGCTGCGGCGCCCCGGCGAACCCCTTCGGGTACGACTTCTGCGGCGGCCAGCGGATCCGCCGGCCGGCTGCCGAGGTGTGCGAGTGGTTCGAGTGCGTACCCGGCTTCTGGTCCGATCGGGGCTGGCTGGTGCAGTGCCGTGACGGCTCGATCAGCCGCACCGGCGGCCAGCGCGACGTGTGCGCCGGTCACCAGGGGCTGCGCCGGACCGTCTGGCGCTGACGCCGGTTCAGCCAGCCGCCTTGACGTGGGTGATCCCCGTCAGGCGGACGTCAGCAACTCCCGGTAGCGGTTGTCGAGGTGTTCGCGCAGCGATTTCTCGTGTTGTCGCACTTTCATGTGCGGGATTCCCAAAGAACTGTCTCATGTAGAGATTTAGGTAATACCACACGTGGGTGGGAAGCGTTGTCCCGATGCTGGTGAGAAGCCACACAAAGATCGACCGTGGTCAGTCTTGTTGCCATGACTCGACTAATGGCAGGGTCGGGTTATCACACAAACCGCACGGGAGGATCACAGAGTGTCACACTCATTGGTGAAGCGGTCGCTGGGAATCGTCGCTGCCGTGGCCACAGGAATGCTGCTGTTGGCTGCTCCGGCTCAAGCGGCACCGAAAACCGAATCGGCGAGCGGCGAGTCGGCGAAGCCGACGGTCAGTGCCGCCGAGATCGAGGCGAACAATGCAGCGGTGTGGGCGTCGCTGCCGCCGAACGTGACCATGACGGTCACCGGCGGGAAGCCCAAGCTCCAGGGCTCGATCGACCACTACACGCAGAACGGCCCTACGGTCACGACGGGAATGACTCCCTTGGCGGTGTCCGCAATTCCATTCTCCTTCACGTTCGATGGAGTTTGGAGCATGGATGGCCGAGACTTCAGGTCCACGAAGACGAGTTTCTGCAAGGACATCGAAGCCACGTGGGATTACCCTCAGGGGTCGTACCACCAGTTCAAGGTGAGCCTTTCAGCGGGCGGGACCATCACCGTTCCCACTGACGGCGTGACGCGCACCTGGTGCTGGTCGAATGTTCCGACGAACACCACCATGCACTTCTACTACTTCTCCACCGGCAACTCCGGCGGTGACATCGCGAAGGCCTCGGGCAGTGGCTCGGTCCACTACTGACCCGCAGACCTGCTGAGAATGCGCGGAGGCGAGTAGCCTCCGCGCATTCTTGCGTCGGCGGACCGCACTCAGGGGGCGAACGGTGTCATGATCGACAATCTGGTCAGATCGGCAAGGTCGGCTGTGGGCGTTAGCTCCACGGTGGTCGCGCCCGCCACCTTGTCCGCAGAGGCTCGCCCGATGGTGACAGCGCCGACCCGATCGCTCTGCTGGGACGGATCCGGCATCACCACACGGTTGGTCCGGTAGACCTCACCGTCAGCGGGGATGCCTTCCATCACGAGCTTTCCGCCGGTGCCGCGCACGAAGCCCGGAACATTGCTGATGTTCGTGTACACCCGGCCCGTGAACCCGGTGCTGGTGACGAGGTCGACAGTGGCTTCGCCACGGACGGTGTCGACCGCGGAAACCCGTCCGACCAGACCTTCGGCGACGACCGCAAGTTGCCCTCGCCGGACTTCCTGATCCTTCGGGAACGCCACAATGATCTGGTGGTCGTTCCTGCCGATCACGTCGGCGGGTACGGCCCGCGCATCGCCGTCCACGCCGGCCTCGCCAGGCATCTCGAACATCTTCGTAAAACCGGCGAACGGTCGCGTCGGCTTGACGAACCCCGCGATCGTCGTCGTCTGCGCGGTCGCGGCGAGCGGGAGTCGTTCCACGACGAGACGGCTGGTGGGTCCGTCCGGTTCTTGAACGATCTCGTCGTCGACAGCCGTGCTCGACACCCTCAGCGCTGTCACGCCCGGCATGGCGAGGGCAATGACATAGGTGCCCGCAGAGTCGTTGCTCACCTCGCCGGCGGCTCCGGAAAGCCGCGGACTGACCAGACTTATCACCTGGGTCTTCACCGGATCAGGCGCCGGCCGATCGACCCGCATCCGCAAGGCGTCCGCCGCACCGGAATCACCTGTGAAGAACGCCAACCGCGCGTCACCCTGCTTGTCGTACCCCTGCAGGACGACAACTGTCGAGCGCAGGCGTGGATGGCGCGTCGCGACAAGTGCTCGAACATCCGTGTGCGGGCCCGTCGAGCCGGCACGGTCCCAGACTCCGGTGGCCTCCCGGACCAGTCCCGCGTCCACGTCGCCCGCCGGAGACCAGCCCAGAAAGGGGCCGTCCGGCGGCGGTGCGGCGAGTTGCGGCGTGGACCCGAATCCGACCACCCGAAACGTCGTGACCAGCACCGCCAAGCACACTGCCGCCGCGGCTCCGGCGGCGATTCGCCGCCGGCCGCGACGCCGCTCCGCCCGCCGCATGATCTTGCCGGCATAGCCTTCTGTCGGTGCCACCGACTCGGCCAGATCCGCCAGGCCGTCGCGCAACTCCGTCGTGTCATGTTGCATAGCGCACCTCTTGATCAGCGACAGCGTCGGCCTCAATCCACTGCTGACGCAGAGTCCGCAGGCCCCTTGACGAAAGACTCTTGACCGTGCCCACCGAACAACCCATGACGAGCGCCGCGTCCTGCTCCGACAGATCCTCGTAGAAGCGCAGTACGACGGCGGCACGCTGTCGTGCCGGCAGCCCGTCCAACGCCCGGCGGAGCAGGTCCCGCTGTTCCACGCCCACGTACTCGTCGCGTGCCTGAGTCTCCACCAGGCGGCCCAAGGGCTGTTCCCACCAGGATCGGCGTCGCCTCCAGGACACGAACGTGTTCACCAGCACGCGCCGAACGTAATGATCGACGCCTTCGGAGCGTTGCAGCCGAGACCACGCCACTACCGTCTTGGCCAGCGTCGTCTGGACCAGATCCTCGGCTTTGCCGCGGTCTCCGCACAGCAGGAAGGCGGTCCGAAGCAGCGACCCGTAGCGCGCCCGCACAAAGGCTGTCACCTCCTCATCCTCGCGATCGTGCATCGGCCACCCGCACCTTCGGTTTCGATCTCACGGCCACTACTTACGCCCTCGACCCGAGCAAACGTTGCCGTGACCCCGGGAAATCTTTGACGATCAATTATCTCGGCCCGCGGGTCGATGGGAGTGACGACCGGCCCGGCGCCCGACGAATGTGGTCGCCTCCGGTGGCGGTTTCCGGCTACCGTCCGGCCGTGTCCCGCACCGTCACGTTGATCCTGCTCGACGCCACCGGCCGCCCGCTCGGCGCGCTGCCGTCGTTCGACGTGCCGGAGCCGTGGTGGCAGGAGGTCGCCTCGATCGTGGCCGAGGTCCGGCGTCGCCACGGTCTGGAGGTCGCCGTGCTGCGGCTGCTCGACGCCGACCGTCCCGCGCCGCCCGGCGGGCGGGTCCGCTACCTGGCACAGACCGCAGCCGTCGCCCCGGCCGTACCTCTGGAACCGGTTGCCGTGGACCTGGCGCCGCACCCGCTGCGCCAGCCGTGGGCGCAGGCCGGCGGACCGGACCGCAGCGTCGCCTGGGCGGCGGGTGAGCTGCGCCGGCTCGGCCGCCCGGTGACGGCGGTGGCGCAGCAGCGCACCTGGAACCTCTCCGCCATCTGGCGCCTTGACACCCACCAGGGACCGGCCTGGCTCAAGCAGCTCCCGCCCTTCGCCCACCACGAGCCGGAAGTCCTGCGCCGGCTCCCCTCGCTGGCCGGTCGTCCCGGTGACGCGGACTCCTCGATCGACGCGCCGGTGGTGCTCGCCGCAGACGGGGAAGGGCGGATGCTGCTGGAGGACGTGCCGGGACAGGACCGGTACGGGGCCGGGGAGGGGGAGCGGGCCGCCATCGCGGCCGGGCATCACCCGGTGCAGCGGCTGGCGTGCGGCGTCGTCGGTGAGCTGGTCGCGGCGGGAGTGCCGGACCTGCGCGGGGCGGGGCTGGCGGACTGGATCCGCGAGCGGCTGGACGGGCACGACCTGTCGGTGGCCGCCGGCCTGCTCGACGGACTCGACCACCGGCTCCAGCAGGTACGTGACTGCGGCCTGCCCGACACGCTCGTACACGGCGACCTGCACCCCGGCAACGTACGCGGCGACGGGCGGCGGCGGGTGGTGATCGACTGGGCGGACGCGTTCGTCGGCCACCCCGCCTTCGACATCCTGCGCCTGACCGAGGAGGTCGACGTCGACGCCGCCGCCCGGCTGGTCGACGCGTGGGCGCGGCGCTGGTGTACCGACGTGCCGGGCAGCGACCCGCACCGGGCCGTCGACCTGCTCCGGCCGGTCGCGCCGCTGCGGCTGGCCGCCGTGTACGCGATGTTCCTCGACGCGATCGAGCCGGGTGAGCACCCGTACCACGTACACGACGTGCCGGCTGCGCTGGCGCGAGCGGCGGCCACGCCCTAGACGCGGCGGATCGGGATCCACAGCTCCGCGTCGGCGGTGCCGCCGTCCTCGGCGACCCGCACCCGGGAGATCTCCGGCCCCGGGCGGGCCTCGTACGGGTTGGACGGGAACCAGGACGTGAACACGGCCCGCCACAGGTGCTGCACCGCCACTGGGAACGCCCCGGAACTGGAGAACACCGCCCAGTCGCCGGCCTCGACCGGCAGGCTGTCCAGGTCGCCGGGCACCTCCGCGCCGGTCACCGCCGCGTACCAGTAGTCCAGTTCGGCGCCCTCGTCGCGGGAACCGGCCAGCTCGGCGCTGACGTTGACGATCCCGCTCGGCTCCTGGTCGGACAGCGCCTCGATCCGGCGTACCGTGGCCGGGTCGATGCCCCTGACGAACGCCACGATGTGCGGATTCATGCCCTCGTGGACGAGCGGCACCCGGGCCGACAGGCCGGCGAGCCGGAAGGCGTCCTTGGTCACGATCCGGTAGTCCATGCTGGTGTTCCCTTCGACGACGAGCCGGAAGGACATCCGGGGCTGGGACCGCAGCACCGCACCGCCCTGCCGGGCCTGCGTCGGCCCGACGCCGTGCACGGCCCGGAACGCGCGGGCGAACGCCTCGTTTGAGCCGTACCCCCAGCGGACCGCCACGTCGAGCAGCGACTCCCGCCCGGCGAGCACGTCCGCGCCGGCCAACGTCATCCGGCGACGGCGCACGTACTCCGACAGCGGCAGCCCGGCCAGCGCCGAGAACAGCCGGCCGAAGTGGTGCTCCGACACGCCCGCGATCCGGGCCAGCGTGGCCACGTCGAGCGGCCTGTCGAGCCGCTGTTCGAGGTGGTCCAGCGCGGCGTTGAGCCGATCCAGCACCCGTTCTTCCCTCCTGGTGACGCCGTCGACGCTAGGTTCCCGGACGCCCGCCGACCCGATCGCAGCGGACCCGGTCCGGTCGCCTCATCGACACTGGCGGGGGTGTCGCACAATCACGGCGTGATCTTCCGCAGGAGACGCCCCAAGAAGAAGTGGAACTGCGATGCGTGCGACTCTCCGTTCCTGAATTGCTGCGACCTGGGCATCTTCTCGACGCTGCTCACCCTCGGCTCGGTGACCGGGGGCGTCGTCCGGCGGCCCGCCGTGGACCGGGCCGGCCGGGCCGCCATCCTCGGCTACCGGCGCTGGCTGTCGCACCGCTGGCCGGGCACCTGCCGCTACACGCCCACGTGCAGCGCGTACGGGCTCGCCGCGGTGGAGCGGTACGGGCTGGCGGCCGGCGGTCGGATGGCCGCCGACCGGGTCCGCCGATGCCGCCCCGACGTGCCGCACGGCACCCACGACCCGGTGCGCTGACGCCGCTCGCCTCGGCAGCGCGCGGAGGTGCCGTCGCCACGTCGGGGAGGTGGCGGTGTCCCGGTGCGCCGGATGCCGCCACTGCGGCGACCTGGCGTCGATCGAGGTGGCGGTCAGCCGACCGACGTGGGGCCGCCGAACACCACCGGGACGCCGGGTGAGTAGAGCACGCTCATCGGTGGCCCGTCCGGCGCGGGCAGACCTCCGGCGGTGACCAGCTCGTCGTCCAGGTGCAGCAGCTCGGCGCGGTGCAGCGGCCACTGCGGATGCCAGTTCGGCAGGTGGAGCGTGCGGCCGTACGCGCGGGTGTGCAGTCCCCAGCGGGCGGTGAGGAAGTGTTCCAGCGGCGTCGGCTCGGCGATGGGCGCGCCGACGCGTACGGTCATGCGGCTGGACGCGCCGGACGGGCCGGGCCAGCGGCGGCGGCAGCGGTAGGTGATCGTGTCGCCGGAGCGGTCCAGTCGCATCGCCGACCACTTGTACGGCAGGCGCAGGCTCAGCTGGGCCACCAGCACCGGCACCAGCCGCGACGCGTCCAGCGAGCGGAACACGACAGCGCGCCGCCCGGAGCCGTCGACCGAGTAGAGCCGCACGTTCGTCTCCCAGAACGTGCCGAAGTACGGCACGCCCGGGCCACGGCCGAGGCCCACCCCGACCATCCGGAACCCGATCAGCCCGACGTAGGTAAGCCCGTCGAACGTGTCCGGCCGGGTGCCGGTGGGCAGCAGTGGCGCCACCCGTTCCGGCGGGACCGCCCAGTGCAGGAAGGTGAGGTCGTGCCAGCGCTGCGCCAGCCAGGCCCGGCGGATGGCGCGTACCGGAGCGTGCTCGACCGGTTCGATCTCCACCGGCCCATCGTGCCTCCCGGACGCAACCGACTCACTCCGGTCGGTGGCAGACCGCCTCGACGTTGTTGCCGTCCGGGTCGCGGACGAACGCGCCGTAGTAGGTGGCGTGGTATTCCGGCCACTCCTTCGGCGCGTGCAGCACCTCCGCGCCGACCGCCACCGCCGCGTCGTGGAACGCGCGCACAGTGGCACGGTCACCGGCGGTGAACGCGAGGTGCACCGGCACCGGCGTGGCGTCGGACGGTGCGGGCTCCACCCAGAAGTCGGGCTTGTCGACGCCGTAGCCGATCGGGCCCGGCTCCATGAGCCGCCGCGCGCCCAGCGGGGCGAGCACCGTGTCGTAGAAGGCGCCGCTGGCCGCCAGGTCGCGTACCGCAATGGACAGGTGGTCGAGCACGTCGCCTCCCTGCGATCGTCGATGACCGGGCCAGGCTACGAGCCCCCTACGACACTTCCGCCCGGGTGCGGGACGCCCGCTGCCGCCGGGCGGTGTCCGCGACGATCAGCAGGCCGGGAACTGCGCCGATCAGCCCGATCACCCCGGCCGGCCAGTGGATCAGCGAACCCACCGCGCCCCGGATCTCCGGCACGTCACCCACCACGTAGGAAGCCTCCGGGTCGTCGGTGCGGCAGTCGAGCGTCCAGAGCCCGGCGGCGGGCACCCGTACCGTGGCCACCCAGGCGAACGACGCGGCGTCGCCGCCGTAGTCGCCCGGCGCAACGGAGACCGGCTCGGCCACCCGGACCTCCGCGCCGCCGCCGGTGGCCCGGCAGTCCGGGTCCGCCGGGGAGAAGCCCACCGCGAAGATCGCGTACGCCCCGGCGGCCGGCGCCGTGAACCGTCCCGCCGACGCCGTGTAGGGACCGACTCCGCCGTACTCCCGAGGGGGTTCGCCGATCGTGCTGTCCTCGGCGCCGAGCCGTACCGCGGGTTGCGCCAGCAGCGCGCCGAACACGACGGCGAGCCCGCCGACCAGGTAGCCGCGTCGCGACGCCGGGCGGGCCCGGCGGGGCAGGCGCCCGCCCACGGCGTACCCGATCAGCGCCCCGACCACCGCGAGCGCCGCGCCGCCGAGCAGAGCCCGCCCCCAGCGGGCCTCGCCGGTCAGTGGCACGACCCACCGGAAGAACGCCAGCGACACCGCGAGAAGCGCCGACGTGACCAGCGTGGACACGCCGACGGCCGCGGCCGGGCGGCGGGGTTGCCGGGCCGCCAGCACGGCGGCGAGCAGCGGCGACGCGAGCACCGGCCACCACAGCGCGGTGGAGACCGGCTGGTCCTCCTCCCACCTGTGGGTCCACTCGTGGACGACGAGCGGGGCCGGCACGGTCGCCGCCAACCAGGCGCTGAGCACTCCGGGACCGGGCAACCACAGACGCATCAGCTGAGTCTCGACCACCCGGATCATCGACGAAAGTCCGCGAGCCGTCCGAAAGGGATTGCTCACGCAGCGTAGGATCGCTTGCGACACAGCCGAACACACGGGGGAAACGATGTTCGAGCGCCTGGGCAGATTCGTCGTGGGCAAGGCGTGGTGGGTGATCGGCGGCTGGGTCGTCGCCGCGATCGCGATCATCGCCGCCAGCCCGTCACTGAGCGACATCACCTCCGCCGACCAGGAGAGCTTCCTGCCGCGCTCCTACGAGTCGGTGCAGGCCACCGAGCTGGCCGAGAAGTCGTTCCCGCAGGCGGCCACCGCCACCGCCACCGTCGTGGTCAAGCGCGGCGACGGCAAGCCGCTCACCCCGGCCGACGAGGCGCGCGTGGGGCAGCTCGCCACCGCGCTCAAGGCCCGCGACATCCCGCAGACCTCCGGCTACCTGACCGGCCCGCAGGCCGTCGCGCCGGACAAGTCGGTGCAGGTGGTCACCGTCGGTCTCGACGCCGACAGCCCGGACGACCCGGGCCTGCTCGACGCCGTACGCGATCTGCGTGCCGCCCTCGGGCCGGACCTGGCCGGCAGCGGCCTGACCGCCGGGGTGGCCGGCGACGTGGCCAGCTTCGTCGACAACGAGGACACGTTCAACGAGGCGTTCGCGGTGGTCGGCATCGCCACCATCATCCTCATCATCGGGCTGATCCTGATCATTTTCCGCAGCCCGATCGCCGCGCTGCTGCCGGTGGTGGTGATCAGCGTCGTCATGTCCGTCACCACCGGGCTGGTCGCCGCCGCCGGCAAGGCGTTCGACCTCAACGTCAGCCAGGACCTGCAGACCATCCTGCTGATCGTGCTGTTCGGCATCGGCACCGACTACATCCTGTTCCTGCTGTTCCGCTACCGGGAGCGGCTGCGCGCCGGCGACGACAAGCGTACCGCCATGATCGTCTCGGTGCAGCGGGTCGGCGAGGTCATCACCTCGGCCGCCGGTGCGGTCATCGTGGCGTTCCTGGTGCTGCTGCTCGCCTCGCTCGGCTTCTTCGGCTCGCTCGGCCCGGCGCTCGCCATCGCCGTCGGCGTCATGCTCGTCACCTCGCTGACCCTGATCCCGGCACTCGTGTCGCTGCTCGGCCGGTGGGTGTTCTGGCCGTCGAAGGCGTGGCAGCGCGTACCGAAGGCGACCCTGTCCCGGCGGCTCGGCGCCGCCGTCGGCCGTCGCCCGGCCGTCGTCGCAGCGGCCTCCGGCGTGCTGCTCGTCGCGCTCGCCGCCGGGGTGCTCGGCTACAAGGCCGACTACGACTTCAGCGCCGGCTTCCCGCAGGACACCGAGTCGGCACGGGCCGCACAGGACCTCCAGCGCGGCTTCGCCGCCGGTGCGCTCGCGCCCACCGAGGTCTACCTG
Source organism: Micromonospora sp. LA-10 (assembly GCF_051853095.1). NCBI lineage: Bacteria > Bacillati > Actinomycetota > Actinomycetes > Micromonosporales > Micromonosporaceae > Micromonospora > Micromonospora sp. LA-10. The sequence goes on along the minus strand of NZ_CP195710.1, from coordinate 2,563,210 downwards.
ACCACCGCCGACGGCACCCCGCTCACCGACCAGCAGGTGAACGACTTCGCCGCCGCGTCGGCCCGCGCACCGGGCGTCGGGCGGGCGCAGCCGCCGGAGCGCAGCGCTACCGACCCGAGCGTCGCCCGGATCAGCCTGCTGCTGAACGAGAACCCGATGTCCAACGAGGCAATCACGCTGGTCCGCGACGACCTGCGGGACGCGTTGCATGCCGCCGCGCCGCCAGGCACCAAGGCCCTCGTCGGCGGCGCCACCGCGATCTTCGCGGACATCAACTCGGCGAACAACAGGGACCTCTCGGTCATCCTTCCGGTCGCCGCCGGCCTGATCGCGCTCATCCTCGGGTTGCTGTTGCGCAGCCTCGTCGCGCCGGTCTACCTGGTGATCGCGGTGCTACTCAACTTCGCCGCCACGCTCGGCGCGACCGTCTACGTGTTCCAGGGGCTCCAGGGCAACCCGGGCGTCACGTTCCAACTGCCGATCATCCTCTACCTGTTCGTGGTGGCGATCGGTACCGACTACAACATCCTGATGATCGCCCGGCTCCGCGAGGAGGCGCGCGAAGGCCACGAACCACACGCGGCCGCCGCGATCGGGGTGGAACACGCCGGCCCGACAGTTGCCGCGGCCGGGCTGATCCTGGCCGGCACGTTCGGGGTCCTGATGCTCGCCCCGATCTCGTTCCTCCAGCAGATGGGCTTCGCCGTGGCGATCGGGATCGTGCTGTCCGCGTTCGTCATGTCGATGTTCTTCGTACCGGCGCTGACCGGGCTGATCGGCCGCAAGGCGTGGTGGCCGGGGCACGGCGACGAACGGCGCAACGGCGGTGGCGGCGGTGGCGGCGGCCGGCACGCGGCGCCCGAGCCGGCGGACGCGACGCCGGTCTGACTGTCACCCGCCCCGGCGCGGCTCACCCCTCGCCGGGGCGGACCAACCCGCTCTCGTACGCGATCACGACGAGCTGCGCCCGGTCGCGGGCGTTCAGCTTCTGCAGCAGCCTGCTCACGTAGGTGCGGGCGGTGTCGGGGCTCAGGAACAGCGCCTGCCCGATCTCCGTGTTCGACCGCCCCGCGCCCACCTGCGCGAGCACGTCCCGCTCCCGGGCCGTCAGTCCGGCCAGCCGCGCCGGGTCGACAACCGGCGAGCGGGCCGCCGCCGCGAGCACCCGCCGGGTCACAGCGGGGGACAGCAGCGCGTCGCCACCGGCCACCGTCCGGACCGCGTCCCGCAGGGCATCCGGCGCAGTGTCCTTGAGCAGGAAACCGGCCGCCCCGGCGCGGATCGCCTCGAACAGGTACTCGTCGTCGTCGAACGTCGTCAGCATCACCACCTGCACGCCGTCCAGCGTCGGGTCGGTCAGGATCCGGCGGGTCGCCTCCAGCCCGTCCCCGCCGGGCATCCGTACGTCCATCAGCACGATGTCGGGCCGCTGCTCGCGTACCACGGCGAGGCCGCTGCCGCCGTCGCCCGCCTCGCCGACCACCTCGATGTCCGGCGCCCGGTCGAGCAGCGCGCGCAGGCCGGTGCGGACCAGGTGCTGGTCGTCGACGAGGACGACGCGGATCGGGCTCACGCGGTCACCCCCGCCAGCGGCAGGCTGACCGCCACACGGAAGCCGGCGGTGCCGCGCGTGCTGGGTTGGATTGTGTCGCTTTTGATCGTGCCGGTTTCGACTGTGCCGCCGAGGAGGGCGACGCGCTCGGCCATGCCGCGAAGGCCCTGACCCCTTTCGTCCGCGCGGCCGGCGGGCGGGCCACCGCGGCCGTCGTCCACCACCTCCAGCGTGAGCCGACCGGCCGCGGCGCGCACCGTGACGGTGATCCGGGTGGCCTCGGCGTGGCGCAGCACGTTGGTCAACGCCTCCTGCACGACCCGGTAGACGGTGCTGCCCACCACCGCCGGAAGCGTCTCCACCGGCCCCTCGACGCGCAGGTCGATTTTTAGTCCGCTCTGGCGTACGCCCTCCACGAGCGCCGGGAGCTGATCGAAGCCGGGTACCGGCTCCCGTGGCCCGGGCTCGCGGCGCAGCGTGCCGAGCGTGGCCCGCAACTCCGCCATCGCGCTGCCGCTCACCGACCGGATCGCGGCCAGCGCGCTCTCCGCCTGCGCCGGATCGCTGTCGGCGAGCGCCTCCCGGGCGACGGCGGACTGCAAACTGATCACCGACATCGTGTGGCCGAGCGTGTCGTGCACCTCCCGGGCGATGCGCAGCCGCTCCGCCTCCACCTGACGGGCCGCCTCCCGGTGACGCTCCTCGTCGGCCGCGACCGCCTGCCGGATCAACGCCGCCCGCAGCGACCTGCGGTTGCGTACCGCGTCGCCGAGGGCAACGACGGCGAGCAGCAACGCCGCCTCCGAGCCCAGTTGCGTACCGACGACGACGCCGATGTCGTCACCCTCGACCAGCCGCGCGACCACCGACACGGCCAGCAGGCTCCCGGCGACGACGGCGGCCGGGACCACCCGCCCGCGCTCGGACACCCGGTAGAGCACAGCCGCGGCCGGGGCGGCCACCCCGACCGGCGGCAGGTCCAGCGCGTAGTACCCGAGAATGGCGACCGCCGTGGCCAGCAGCGCCGGCACCGGCCACCGTCGGGCACCCAGCACCAGCCCGCCCAGCCCCGCGCCGAACACCACGGCGAGCGCCGCGGCGCCGGCAGCGGGCCGCTCGGCCGCCACGGCCACCGCGACCAGGCCGAGCGTGGCCGCCGCGAGCAGCGCGTCGGCGCGTCCAGGCGAGGTGTCGGGCACGCTTCGAGCCTAGGTCCGCCCGGCCCCTCGGCGCTGTCGTCCGCAGGCGTCAGGGACACCCCCGAGGCGTACGCCGAGAAGCGACAACCGGTCGCGCGGCCACGCGGACGACGGTGCCCGCCCGCCGACCTAGCGTCGATGGCATCCCCGATTGGTGAGGAGAACCCTCGTGGTACGCACACGACTGACCTGGATCGCCCTTATTGCCATGGTTTGGGCATCGATGATGTCGTTCGGCGGAGTGGCCGCCGAGACAGTCATGCTCTACCCGAACGTCTTCAACGACGCGCCCGCCTCGCTCGACCGGGCCCGCGAGTTCCTCGTCCACGGCGGCCCGCACGACTACTTCCCGCCGCTCGGCGCGTCGGTGATCCTCAGCAGCGTCGCCGCGACCCTGCTCACCTGGCGCGACCGCCGGCTGCGCTGGTGGATCGCCGGCGCAACCGTAGTCTTCGTCGTCTGCGAGTTCCTGTTCTCCGCCGTCTTCTTCTGGCCGCGCAACGAGATCATGTTCGTGGACCCGGTGGGGACCCACTCGCCGGAGTACCTGCGGCAGGTCGCCGCTGAGTTCGTCGCCGGTCACTGGGTGCGTTTCGCCGGAGGTGCGGTGACGGCCGTACTGGCGTTCGTCGCGCTGCTGAAGTTCGTGCGCTCGACGGCGCCCGGTTCGGCGTCGGCTTCGGCTTCGGGTTCGGTGCCGGCTTCGGGTTCGTCGTCTTCGGCTTCGGCTTCTTCGGAGGGGGCGCGATGAGCGGGATCCGCCGTACCCTCGGGTTCTCCTGGCCGGCGCTGGTCGCGCTCGCAGCGCTGGCCGCCCCGCGCGTGGCCCTGCACGACCTGGGCGTGGTGCCGGAGGGCACGGTCGTGGCCGCGCTGCTGGCGGTCGGGCCGCCGTTGTGCTGGGTGGCCGCCGTGCTGTGGCGGCGACCGCCGCGCCCGTTCCTGACGCTCGTCGTGGTCGGGGCGCTGTACGGGGTGTTCCTGGCGGTCGGTCACCAGGTGTTCTGGGACTCGTCGCTGGGGATGGACGCGCCGGGGCTGGCCGGGCTGGCGCCGGGGGCGCGGGAGGCGTTGTTGCGGGGAGCGGCGGTGATGTCGAGCCTGGTCACCGGGACGATGGTGGGGGTGGTGGCCGGGGCGGTGGCGGTGCTGTTGAGCCGGGTGCTGCCCGCGCAGGCCCGACGTCGCGAGCAGGCCGGTAGTTCTCGCCCGGCCGCCTGAGCAGGCGAGCGGGCGAGAACCTGGATCAGGCGGCGATGGCGCGAGCGGCGGCGTACATGTCGGCGGGCAGCGGTTGCCGCAGCTCCCAGAGGATGCGCATCGGCCGGTCGCCGCTGTGCTCCTGGTATGTCATCGGCCCCGCGTACAGGTACGGCGGAGCACCAAGGTCACGGTCGGCGATCTTGGTTTCCCGGACGAACAGGTGCACGGTCGAGCCCTGTGCGACGTGGTTGACGTACCGCCGGCCGGTGGCCGAGCCCGACGACGTGGTGCTCTGCGACTCCCACTGGAACAGCCGGTCGGTGATGGCACGGTCGGCGTACATGGTGGTGGGGGAGTAGTGCTCCTCGGACTTCACGAGCGTGACGAAGAACAGATCCGCCTTCTCGTCCGGCAGCCACTTCACTCCCTCGCGCAGCGAGCCCGGGTTGGTCATCCCGAAGGCCGCGCACGCCTCGTTGCGGCTGTAGCGGGCGTGCACCCGCAACGGGACCTGGCCCGACGCGGGTGGCTCGGTGACCCGGTGGATGCGGTCGCGCAGTACGTCGGCGACCTGCCGCAGTTCCGCGCAGCGCGCCGGTTCCGCCCATAGCCGTTTGAGCCGGGCGTCGCGTTCAGCCAGCGGCACCGATGGCCCCCACAGGCTGAAATGCAGCATGTCGAGCAGTCGCCCGCGGGTGGGGCGCTGGCCGGCGGCGACCCGAGCGATCAGATCCAGCCGGTCGACATCGTCGGTGTGCAGCATCCGGCTGATGGCCCGGCCCAGATCACGGTCGTCCGGGCCGCCCTCGGTCGGGTCGAGGCCGGCGAGACGCCGCAACCCGGCCCAGCCGCCGAGGCTTGCCGACCGGTAGACGTCCTCGATCTTCAGACCGGTTTCGCGCAGGAAGGTGGGCAGGCTGACGTCACCGAGTTGCCGTAGGTCCGCCACCAGCGCGTTCTTCGACGTCGGCAGCGCCGACTTGAGATTACGCAGGACGATGTCCTTCGCCACCCGGTCCAGCTCAATGTGGCAGCCACTGGGTAGCGAGGGGAAGTCCTCCCGGACGGCGGCTTCGACCGCCCGCCGGCTCACCCCGGCAAGTGCCCGCCAGCGCAGATCGAAGCGGAAGTTCGCGTGCTGGCCGCCGATGAAGTCGAGCACGGTCAGGCACGGCTTGTCGTCGTCCAGCCGCAGACCCCGGCCGAGCTGCTGAAGGAAGATCGTGGCGCTCTCGGTGGGACGCAGCATGAGGATGGTGTCGACCATTGGCAGGTCGACGCCCTCGTTGAACAGGTCGACGGTGAAGAGCACCCTCAGCTCGCGCTTGCGGAAGCGGTCGATCAGCGCGTGTCGGTCGGCGCGGCCGACAGTTGATGTCACGGCCGCCGCCGGCACACCGTGCTGGGTGAACCAGTCGGCCATGAATTCGGCGTGCCCGATGCTCACGCAGAAGCCGAGCGCGCGCATCCGCCCGACATCAGCGATGCGCCGGACCGCGTGCAGGATGAGGCGCGCCCGAGCGTGGTTGCCGGTGTAGACGCCGTCCAGCTCGGCCTTGTCGTACCCCTGCCCGCGCTTCCACCGCACTCGCGCCAGGTCCACGTCGTCGTGCACCCCGAAGTATTGGAACGGCGCTAGCAACTGACGTTCGAGGGCTTCCCACAGGTGCAGCTCCACCGATGCGCGGCCGTCGAACCACCGGCGCAAGTCGCCGCCGTCACTCCGGTCGGGGGTCGCGGTTAAGCCCAGGAGTACGCGGGGCCGAAGGCGTTCCAGCAACGCCGTGTACGTGGCCGCCTCGGCGTGGTGGAACTCGTCGACGATGACCATGTCGTACGCCTCGGGGTCGATCTCCTGCCGGTGCAGCGACTGGATCGACGCGAAGACGTGCTTCCACCCCTGCGGCCGGTCGCCGCCGACAAGCGTCTCGCCGAACGTGCCGTCGCCCATGACATGGCGAAACACCGACCGGCTCTGCCGCAGGATCTGCTCTTGATGCGCGACGAAGAGCAGCGAGTCGACGTGCCCTGCCCGCTGGAGCCGGCGATAATCAAGCGCTGCCACCACGGTCTTGCCGGTGCCGGTCGCCATCACCACCAGGTTGCGCCAGCGGCCGTGCACCAGACGCTCGGCGTCGAGGTCGTTAAGAACCTCCTGCTGGTACGGGAACGGCCGCACGTCCAGGTTCGCGATCTCGGTCGGCGCCTCGTCGGCGCGTTCACCACGTAAGGCAATGCGCAGACGATCGGCGTCGGTTGCCGGGTCGTACGGCTCGAACGCCGAGTCGTGCCAGTAGTCGGCGAACGTCGCCTCGAACGTGTCGATGACGTGCGGCTGCTCCAGCTTCGAGATGCGGACGTTCCATTCCACGCCGTCGACAAGCGCGGCCTTGGACAGGTTCGACGAGCCGACGTACGCGGTGGTGGTGCCGTTGTTGCGCCGGAACAGCCACGCCTTTGCGTGCAGGCGGGTGGTCCGCGTCTCGTAGGAGACCTTGATCTCGGCGCCCAGCTCCGCGAGCCGATCAAGCGCCCGCTGGTCGGTGGCCCCCATGTACGTCGTCGTGATGACGCGGACCCGGCCACCTCGGGCGATCAACTCGCTGATCGCGGGCTCGATGATGCGCAGCCCGTGCCACTTGATGAAGGCGCAGAGCAGGTCGACCTCGTCCGCCGAGGCCATCTCGTGGCTGACCTCGTGGCCGATCCGCGGCTGGTGCCGGCCGTTGACCAGGAGCGCGCCGGTGGAGAGCGGTGTCGAGGGGCGGATCGGGAAGACGGGCGCAGACGGCGGGGTGGGCGGCGCGGCGATGGCGTGCAGCAGACGTTGGGCGTCCGCCACCTGGTCGTCGGCGGTTACGGCGCGGGGTTCGGCCTCGGCGATGTGTGCGGCGATGCGGTTCGCCAGGTCGACCTGCCGGGCCAGCTTGTTGTCCCCGCCGCCGACGCCGAGGAGGGCTCGGCGGGCCAGGCCAGCGATGTGCCGGGCCAGCAGGTCGTGCGCGTCGGCCGGGTCAAGCTTCTCGTCTCGGACGCGGGCGTTATCGATGTGCTGGAGCTGGGTCGCCAGCTTTTCCGTGATCAAGTGCTCGTAGATGCCCTGTTCAAGATCCCCCACGAGGGCAAGCTAGCCGCGATGAACGCCGGGCGGAAGCCGGTGCGGTAGGTGTCAGGAGCTTTGTCCCGCGGCCTGTCGGATCATCGACACTCGGGGTGCTGGCCGCCGCGTTGCTCCATCAGTGGCGCTCTGGTGCGGACCTCGAACAGTGGTGCACCCTCCCGTGTGGGCCGGAGCCACCCGGCCGGTTGCCATCCCCAGGAGTCATACGCCTGTTGGGCAGCAGCGTTGTCGGGCCGCACGAGCAGCGTGGCGCGTTCCTCTAGCCGGGTACTCAGCAGCCGGTCGTGGAGGGCTCGGGCAATGCCACGGCGTTGCCACGACCGCCGCACCAGCAGTTCGCAGACTGCGAAAGTTCGGCGCCCGTCCTCGTCCGTGAAGCCGTCCGGCACCGGTTCGTGGATGCCGTCCCACCACGGCGTGTCGGCGGCCAGGGGAAATCCGTAGATGTAGCCGACCAGCTCGTTCTCGACTCGGGCCGTCACCAACTCCCAGCCTTCCTGCGGGACGTGCGCGGCGAGCTGCTGTTCGTACCGCTCGGCTGTGTAGCGAGGACCATCGGCGGCGTGCGCGTCGAGATACACGTCCACAAGCTGGCCCAACAAGCCTTCGGCCGCTGCGGCTGTGGCGACGAAGTTGCAGGTTGTCTAGCACGAAGCAAGGATTCCATCGGGAATCGTCAGTTGGCAGTCGCGTTGCCCGCTGCGCTTTGGTAGAGGCCGAGTATTGCCGGCATGAGCAGCGGAGTCGCCGCCAGCGTCTCCTGCGATGTGCTGTCGTGGGCGACGCCACGGCGATCAACCACAGTGGCCCCGGCCTCCCGCGCGATGATGACACCGGATGCCATGTCCCAAATGTGGTTCGAGAGAGTTAGCGCAGCGTCCAGCCTTCCCTCGGCGAGCCAGGCAAGGTCGAGGGCGGCGCTGCCTGTCATGCGTACGCGTTGAGTCCGCGAAGCGAGCTGGGCAGTCAAGGCCAGCCTCAACGCGTTCTTGGTCTCGGCGTCAGCTCCGACGGCGTAATCACCGATGGCGACAATCGCGTCTTTCAGCAGGTTGACTCGGCTGACCGTTATCCGCTGCCCGTTGGCCTGGGCGCCGCAGCTTTCCACGGCGGTGTATAGCGAGCCCAGGAACGGAAGCTCGATCACGCCGAGCACCGGATTCTCGCGATGCACGAGTGCGAGCGAGACGGCGCACATCGGCAGGCGACGGAGGAAATTCGCGGTGCCGTCGATGGGGTCGAGCACCCACCGGAGCTCGGCTGGGCCCGAGTTCCCTTCCTCCTCGCCGAGAAAGCCGAATTCGGGCGTCTCCGCTGCCAGAAAGGTACGGACCTCCCGCTCGATAGCGAAGTCGAGGTCGGAGGCGACGTCCCGATCGCCCTTGAGGGTGAGTGCCCCGGGAGATCCCTGCCGCATCGCGAGAGCAGCTCGGCTGACGGCTTCGATTGCGACGGGCAGGAGGTCCTGGTAGGTGCTCACAGCGCTTTCCCGCGCTGCCAACGCGATTCGAAGAACTGCTCGAACACCTGATACAGCCCGGCCTGGTCCGTGCTCTGCCGGATGACGAAGGCGGGTGAATCCACCCCTCGACTGTCGGTCAGGTAGGGCTGCGCCACGCACTGATCATCCACGAGCACGATGTTGAAGCGAAGAGTCTCGTCATAGGTGGCCAACTCCATGCGAGTCTGGAGCTCGCCGGGTAAGCGCTCACGGACTCGCAGCAATGTCTCCACGTTGAGTTTGGTGAGCGCCGCGAGCTGCCCGGAGACGAATCCCTCCTCCGCCTCGCGCGCCTGGATCGCCGTCCCCGCTGGATCCAAGAACAGGCACCGTGCGTGGGTGCCGCCTGCCAGGAGCGTTTGCCAGTGACGGTCCGCGTAGTCCTGGCAGAGCATGTTGAGAGACAACCCGATCGCTCGGACGCGACGCGCGCCGTCTAGGAGACGGTCTGCGGGCAGGTGAGCGGTGAGCTGAGATCGGCTCGGATAGACCGCGATCAGGCCGGCCAGGTTGTCGGCCGTCGGACCGAGCAACACGTCAAGCGCCAAGAGGACGTCTCCCGGCGGTGTTTCAGTCGTCTCCCAGCCGACGACGCGTTCGGCCGTTGGGCTCCACCCGAGGACGGTGCCGAGCAGGCGAGCGAAGGCATCTGGCGACAGCCCGGCAGCGTTCCGGGCGTCTGTCATGCGTCGCCGCGCCGCTGCTGCGAGATCGGAGGTGGCCTTTGCCGCGACCACGCGCCCCGCGTCGTTCCGGCAGGTTGAGGCAAAGCGGCTGCGAACGTCCTCCCCTGCCGCTCCGAGTGCGGTGTCGAGGGCGGCCTGCATCTCCGGCCGGGGACAAGCCGCGTCCAGTGCGGCTTCCCACTTCGAGACGGTTCGCTCGGCGACGCCGAGGTGCGCGGAGAAGTCACGGATGCTCAGCCGCAGGGCCTGCCGCAAGGCCCGCGTCTCTCGGCCTGTCCACCTCTGCACAGTCGTCATTCGTGCCGTCCTCGATCACGCGAAGTTCAGACCTGAGGCAGCGTAGTGCGCATCGGTGCAGTGCAGTTACCACTGTGGTGCAGTGAGTAGTCATGTTGTGCAAGGACAGGGTTGACGAGGCTGGACGCATGGCCCGGGGCGGGTGCTGGGCTCCGGTGGCACCGCGTCCCCCGATCGCGGCTCCCGCCGTCCCCGCCCGCCTCGGTGCCACTCCACGAGACCCGACCCTGGAGGCGCCCGCCGATGTCCGCCGTACTCGCCGACTTCCCCGTCCTCACCCCGGTCACCGACGAGGACCTGCTCGTCGCCGCGCTGGCCGTGCGCGTCCACGTGCCCGAGCACTGGCCGCAGGGACCGCTGTGCCGCAGCGAGCGTGTTCCGTACCCCTGCCGGCTGGCCCGGTGGGGGAGGGCGACGCTCGCCGCGGCCGGATTGCCCGACGAGGCCGTGGCAGCCGCGGCGGTGGCGTCGTGATCTACGTGACCGGGGAGCGGGTGCAGGCGTACCAGGTGCGCAGTGCAGCCTTCGACACTCGCTGGCGCGGACTGGACCCCGTGCAGGTGCGCGACTACCTGGGCCGGGTCGCCGACGAGCTGGACCGGCTGCACCGCGAACTGGCCACCGCACGGACCGAGTCGGAGCGGGTCCGCCAGGCGCTGCGGCAGTGGCAGTCCCGCCACAACGGCTGCCGGCGACGCGGCCACGATGCCTGAACCGCGCTGGATCATCCACCTGCCGACCACGTTGACCAGCCAGGACGCCGCCGCCGGGCTGGCCGCCGCGCTCGCCCGCTCGCTCGGGCACGTCGACGTGGTGGACTTCGGCGAGACCACGCTCAGCGAGGAGGATGCACAGCACATGCGGCACCGGGTCTGGTGCGACCATCGGTTGCCCGAGGGCGGGCGCTGTGGGCGGCGGGATGGTCACGGCGGGTCGTGCGGGGCGACGGAGCTGCGCTGACGCCGGTACCGTCCCGGCGTGCTCGACACCGAAGAACTGCTTGCGGCGTTCACGTCGCCCCGGCCGTACACGATGGCGGTCGTCGCCGACGCGCCGGCCGCGCCCGGCGTGCACCTGGTGCTCGACGGCGGCGTGGTGATCTACGTCGGCTACACCCGCAACCTGCGCTCCCGGCTGCGGCAGCACCTCACCGGCAACCGCGACTCGTCGGTGCTGCACGATCAGGTCGGCCATCTCCTCGACACGCCCGGCCGCGCCGCGACCCGCGACGACATCGCCGGGTGGCTGGGGCGGCGCGAGGTCCGCTGGCTGGAGACCGACCACCCCGAGGGTACGAAGGACGCGCTGGTCCTGGCGTTGCGTCCCCGCTTCAACCGGCAGGTGCCGAAGGCTCGCTGAGGCGGCACGTGTTAAGAAGGGGCCCCGCCTCTACCGGAGACGTTAAAAGGGGGCCCTTCCTTGCACGAAGCGGAGCAGGTGGTTCAGCGGGTACTGCGGGACCTCCGGGAGAGGGCGCACCGCGGCGTCGTCGTGGACTCGCCGCCGGGCGCCGGGAAATCCACCCTCGTGGTCCGCGCCGCTGTCGAGATCGCCGCCACCGGTGACCCGCTGATGATCGTGGCGCAGACCAACGAGCAGGTCGACGATCTCATCGACCGGCTCGGCCGCAAGGCACCGGCGCTGCGCGTCGGGCGGCTCTCCGCGACCGACTACCGGCCCACCGAGCGGGTCACCGGGCATCCGGCGGTGCGGGTCGCGGCGAAGGTCGCCGACCTGGGCGGGCCGGCGGTGACCATCGGTACGGCGGCCAAGTGGGCCACCGTCACCGAGGGGAGCTGGCCGTGGGCGATCGTGGACGAGGCGTACCAGATGCGCGCTGACGCGCTGCTGCGCGTGGCGGGGCGGTTCGAGCGGGCGCTGTTCGTCGGCGACCCGGGGCAGCTCGATCCGTTTTCCACAGTGGAGACGTTCCGCTGGACCGGGCTGACCTGGGATCCGATGCAGTCGGCGGTGGCCACGCTGCTGCGGCACAACCCGGAGCTGCCGGTGCACCGACTGCCGGTGTCGTGGCGGCTGCCCGACTCGGCCGCGCCCGTGGTGTCGGCGGCGTTCTACCCGTTCACCGGGTTCCGCGCCGGCACCGGACCGGCCGACCGGGTGCTGACGTTCACCGAGCCGGGCCCGGGTGACGCCTACGACGCCTCGGTGGAGGTGGCCGCCGCGACCGGCTGGGCGTTGCACGAGCTGCCGGCCCGGCACACCGTGCGTACCGACGGGGAGGCCGCCGCGGCCTGCGCGGAGCTGGCGCTGCGGGTGCTGGCGCGCGGCGCGGTCGCGGTGAGTGAGGCCGCGCCGGCCGGCGCGCCGGTCACCGCGGACCGGATCGCCGTCGGGGCCGCGCACCGCGACCAGGTCGCGGCCATCCGGTCCCGGCTGGGCACGGCCGGGGCGGGCATCACCGTGGACACCGCCAACCGGCTCCAGGGCCGGGAGTACGACGTGACGATTGTGCTGCACCCGCTCTCCGGCCGACGGGACGCGACCGCGTTCCACCTGGAGTCGGGGCGGCTGTGCGTGCTGGCGTCGCGGCACCGGCACGCCTGCGTGGTGGTGGCCCGGGCCGGGATCGGTGAGCTGCTCGACGCGTACCCGTCGACCGAGCGGGTGCACCTGGACGTGCCGGTGAAGTTCCCGGACGGCTGGGAGGCCAACCAGACGGTGCTGACCCACCTGGACGCGCACCGGGCGTGACGGGGGGCCGTCGCGGCATGTCGGGCAAACCGTTCGGATCTTCCGGCGGTCGAGGGCGGTGGGCACGATGGCCGGATGTACCCTCACGACCCGTATCAGCAGGATCCGTACCAGCAGCAGTATCCGCCGCCGCAGTACCCGCCGCAGGCGTACGCGCCGCAGCCGGAACAGCGGACGAACAGGTGGGCGATCGCACTGTGGGTGGCCGTGCCGGCGCTGCTGGTGATCCTGTGCTGTGCCGGCTGTGTCGCGTCCGGGTTCGCGGGCGGGTTCATCGACGGGTTCAACGAGGGCTATTCGTCGTCGTAGGCGTACCTCGGCGCGCGCCGCTGGCGGCGGTGCGTTAGACATGGATCATGACCGCGAGCGTGCTGCCCTGGCTGGGTGGGGGTGTGGTGGCCCTGGCGGCCGGGTTCCTCGCCGCGTTGCTGCCCCGGCGACGCGCCCGCGCGCAGGGCCGGCGCGTTGCCTGGTCCTCGGCGCGGGCGGCGATCCACGACGCCACTGTGAGCCGGGACGCGTCCCCGACGGCGGTGCCGGAGGCGGAGCGGCTGCTGGCCCGGGCCGAGCTGCTCGCCGCCGGGCGGGGCGGCGCCGACGCGGCCCGCGCCGCGGCCGAGCACGCGCGCCGGGCCGACGAGCTGTGGCGGGCCGGCCGGTGACCGCGCCGAGGTTGCCGGTGCGCCGGGAGCTGGTGCGCTGGTCGCTGCTCGCCGCCGCGGCGGCAGTGCTCGTGGTGTTCCTGGGGGCGCAACGGCAGAGCGTGGAGGTCAGCTACGGGCGGTCCCCGTCGGCGGGCGCGCTGCCGCAGGAGGGGTCGGCCGGGGAGTTGAGCGACGCGAGCGTGCCGTCGGTCGAGGAGATGACGGCGCTGGTCGCGGCCGAACCGGTGGTACGGCTGCCCGGGGCGGTCGCGCGCTGGGACGAGCAGCGGGTACGGGCGGCCATCGGTGACCGGGGCACCCGGATCCTGGTCGCCCCTCCGGGTCTGGACGAGGCGGAACGCCGCCGGGTCAAGGACGTGGAGAGCGCCGAGATCCGGATCGTCGGCACCGAGGTCAGCGGCGGGCTCTACGTGGCCTCGCCGGACGACCTGCCGGGTTGGCGGGCCCGGTTCGCCACCCGCGACGTGACCGGCCCGCTGCTCACGCTGCTGGCCACGCTGCACGACCAGCCGACCCCGCCGGACCGCGACGACCTGCGCTGGCGGGAACCGACCGGCGCGGAGCTGGCCCCGATGGTGAGCGCGTTGCGCGCCACCGGCCGGTACGTGGGCTCCGGCACCACGCTGACCCGGCTGCCGGAGAAGGCGGCGAGCAGCGCGTTCCCGGACGGGGCCTGGTTCGTGGTGCTGCCCGCGCAGCCGTACGGGGAGCCGCTGCCCGCGTACGGGCCGGCACTGCACCGGCTCGCCCCGGACCAGCCGCTCGTGGTGATGTACGGCGACTGGATCGAGTACCACGGTCCGGGCGCTGCGGAGTTCGCCGAGGTGGCCGGCGCGAGCTTCTACGCCCAGTTCGGCAGCCGGCTCGGCCGGTACGCCTATCCGCAGCAGAACGTGCTCGGCACGTACCTGGGCCAGGTGACCGACGTGCGGTACGCGGGGCTGTTCGACCGTCCGCTGCCGTACCGGCCGTTCGACCCGTTGCGGGTGGCGCTGCCGGCGTTGCCGTGGATCTTCGCCGCCTGCGTGGCCGGTTTCGTGGTGCTGTCGATCCGTACCGTGCGGGGGAGCGGTCGCCGTCCGGCCGACGTCGGTCCGGGCGGTACGCCGGCCCGGCTGGCCGGGCTCTCCGCGCTCGCAGTGGAGCTGTCGCTGCTCACCGATGCCCGCAGCGACCCGGCGCTGGTGCGGGGCGTGGGCCGGTTGCGGGCGGCCCGGGACGCGCTGGACGAGGGGCTGCCCGACCGGCACGTACGCGAACTGCTCGCCGACGCGGCGGCCGAGCTGGACGACGTGGCCCGGGACGTGCGGATGCCCGGCTACCGGCCGGACGTCTACCTGCGGGCGAGGCTGTCGTGAGCGGCGTCGCGACCCGGCCCGCGCGGGTGCCCGCCCGGCGGGGCGCGGCGGCGACCGGTCCGCGCCGGCTGCTCGGCCGCCTGGTCGGCACCGCGTTCGGGCGGGCGACGCTCGCCTGCCTGGCGCTGGCCGGCTGGGCACTGTGGTCCGGCGGCATCCTCGACGGCCCGGTCGCCCGGCAGGTGCGCAGCTCGTCGGTCTACGCCGCTCCCGGGGTCGACCTGGACCGGGCCGCCGCCGAGCGGGTCATCGGCAACCGGCGGCTGGTGGTGCTGATCATGGAGCCGGGCGCCGACCTGCGCGAGGCGTGCGCCGACACCAAGCGCGCCGCCCAGGGCACGTTGGTGCTGGCGATGAGCCGCGACGGCGAGGACTGGGACACCTACGGCTGCTCCCGCCTCGGCGGCGACGGCGCCAAGGACCTCGGCCGGGCGATGGTCGCCGAGACCACCATCGGCCGGGGCGCCGACGCGTTCGTGGACCGGCCGGTCGAGGCGCTGAAGGTGATCGTGCTCAACTACGACCGGCTGGTCCGGGCCGGTCTGGTGCCGGACGGGGCTCGTACCATCAGCCCGTCGCTGCCGCGGTATCTCCTGGCCGGTGGCGCGGTGACCGGCGTGGTGGCCGGCGCCGCGGTGCTCTGGTTCGGCGGTCGCCGGGCCGGTCGCCTGGCGGACGCGCGCCGGGCCGGGCGGGACGCGCGCGCCGACGAACGGGCCGCGCTCGGCGCCGCCACCGCGGTGCTCGCCCAGCAGATCATCGACCTGGACGGGTACGCCGGGCCGGCCGCCCCGGCGCACCGGCGGCTGGCAGCCGACTACGTCGGCCTGCTCGACGAGGTGTCCGAGGTGGACGACGACGCCGAGGCGCTGCGCCGGCTCCGGGAGCGGGTCGAGGAGCTGAACCGCCGCGCGGCGGCTCTCGCCGACGACGCCGCTTCCGGCCGGGGCGCGGATCGCGCAGGTGGCCGCAAGCCGGACAAGCCGCCGGGCGGGCGGCCGGACAGGACCGCGACCGGGCGGCCCGGCCGGACGGCGGCCGGCACGCCGGGGAAGGGCCGGGCGCGCGGACGGGGCCGGCGGTGACCCGCCGACCCCGTCGTCTCTGCGTCGTCAGCGCTGGGCGCCCACCGTCGCGGCGGCCGGCCAGCTGCCGGTGAAGACCTGGGCGGGCGTCGCGCTGCTGGCGGCGAAGCCGAACAGCGAGTCGACCCGGGAGGCCTCGGCGGAGCTGGGGTACGGGTTGGTGCAGCTCGTACCGGCGCTGCCGCCGGACATCAGGATGGCGCAGTTGCCGTTGTAGTTGTCCGGCAGGCCGAGGATGTGGCCGATCTCGTGCGTCATGATGCGCAGTGCCGAGTACTGCTGGGCCTGGTTGTAGTCGATCACCACGCGGCCGTTGCCGAGGCTGGTGCGCTGGGCGTACGAGCCGCCGCCGTAGGTGTAGGTGATCCGCAGGTTGGACCCGCACTGGGCCATGTTGATGTTGTTCGTGTAGTTGTTCCAGATCGCAGCCGCCTGCACCGCCGTGTTGGCGAACGGGCCGGCCTGGCTGATGTTGTAGCAGACGTTGCGGACGGCTGCGGAGGCCGGAGCCGGGTTGACGGCTACCGCGCCGAGCGCTGCCAGCGTCGCGGCCGCGAGGGTGGCGAGGATCCGGGACAGCTTGGGCTTACGCATGGTTCACACTCCTTGGGATGGGGGTGAGCGGAACGCCGCAAGCCTATAGATAGGTATCGATCGATATCAAGGGGTGGACGCGTGCGGATCGTCGCGTTCACCGTGGCGACGACCTTGTCGTAGTCGCCGCGCGCCTCCGCGTGGCGGAGGAACTTCACCCGCTCGACCTGGATCTCCGTCGCGTCCGGCTGCGACTCCAGCAGCGTCATCACCTCGGCCACGAACTCGTCCAGCGGCATGGCCGTCTCGTTGCTCTCGTGGCCGGGCAGGAGTTCGGTGCGCACCGCGGGCGGCACCAGCTCCAGCACCCGTACGCCAGTGCCGGCCAGGTTCAGCCGGATCGACTCGCTGAGCATGTGCACGGCCGCCTTGGAGGCGTTGTAGCTCGGTGTGACCCGCAGCGGCACGAACGCCAGGCCGGACGAGACGGTGACGATCGTGGCGTTCCCGCGCTGCCGCAGGTGCTCGACGAACGCGGCGATCAGCCGGATCGGGCCGAGCACGTTGGTGGTCACCACCTCCTCGGCCGAGGCGAGGAACGTGTCCGGTGAGCGCCAGTCCTCGATCCGCATCACGCCCGCCATCGTCACCAGGACGTTGAGGTCCGGGTGCTTCGCCAGCACCCGGTCCGCGGCGGCGGTGATGCTCGCCGGGTCGGCGGTGTCGATCGTGACGGTGTCCAGGCCGGGGTTCGCGGCGGCGATCTCGTCGAGCAGCTGGGCGCGCCGGCCCCCGATGATCACCGTGTTGCCCCGGTCCCGCAGGGCGAGCGCCAGGGCCAGGCCGATCCCGCTGGTGGCGCCGGGAATGAAGATCGTGTTTCCGGAGATGTCCATGCGGCAAGCCTGCGACGCCCGGCGGGGCGGGTGAAGAGATCGCTGATCGGGGGACCGCGGATCCCTGGTTCCCGGCGGCGCGCGGCGGATACTCGGATTGTGGACCGCCAAGCCATGGCCGAATTCCTGCGCCGCCGCCGCGAGGCGCTGCGCCCCGGCGACGTCGGACTGCCGGAGGGCGCCCGCCGCCGGGCGCCCGGCCTGCGCCGGGAGGAGGTCGCGGCGCTCGCCACCATGTCCACCGACTACTACACCCGGCTGGAGCAGCGGCGCGGCCCGCAGCCGAGCACGTACCTGCTCGGCGAACTGGCCCGGGCGCTGCGGCTCACCGCGCACGAACGCGCCTACCTGTTCCGGGTCGCCGGGCACAGCCCGCCCGAGACCGTCGCCACCACCGGCCACGTCGCGCCGGCGTTGCTGCGGGTGCTGGACCGGCTGACCGACACCCCGGCGCTCGTCCTGTCCGACCTCGGCGAGACGCTGGTGCAGAACCAGTTGGCGGCCGCGCTGTTCGGAGACCGCTCCGGCTACACCGGACTCGCCCGCAGCGAGGTGTACCGCTGGTTCACCGACCCGGCCGAACGGGAGCGGTACCCGGTGGAGGACCGCGACCGGCAGAGCCGGGCCCAGGTCGCCAACCTGCGCGTCGCGTACGGCTCGATGGGTCCGCGGTCCCGCGCGGGCGAGCTGGTGCGGGTGCTGTGTACGGCCAGCACCGAGTTCGCCGAGCTGTGGGAACGGCACGAGGTGGCGCAGCGCTTCGCCGACCACAAGACGCTGATCCACCCGGAACTCGGGCCGATCGAGCTGGACTGCCAGGTGCTCTTCACCGAGGACCAGTCGCAGGCGCTGCTGGTGCTCACCGCCGAGCCGCGCAGCGAGGCCGAGGAGAAACTGCGGCTGCTCGCCGTGCTCGGACACGAACGGTTCCCGTCCACCACGTCGTGAACGCGGCACAGGAACAGTCGTTCACGCCGCCGGGTATCCCCGGCTTTCCTGTCGACCTCCCGTCACACAGGGTGTTTATCTGATCGCTTCCGGTCGATAGCGTCGGGCCACTGCCGTCGACGAAGGGCCGACGATGAACCACAACGGACACCCGCTCGACCGTCGGCGACTGCTCGCCGGCGCGGCGGCAGCCTCGACGGTCACACTGACCGGCCTGGCCGTCGCCTCCACCCAAGCCGCCGCTGCGGCGGCGCCCGCCCGCCCCGCGACGCCGCTGATCGCCCGGGACCGCATCGCCACCGCCGCGCTGCGCGCGCCCGACGGCTCCGCGCTCGCGGTCGGCGTCCAGACCGACTTCCACGCCCGGCTCGCCGCCTGGCTGGCGTTCTGGTCGGCGAACTCGCCGCCGGCCTGGAGCACGCCCGTGCAGGTGGTCGCCCGGATCGAGCCGGCCGGCGACGCGCTGGTGCTGCACGCGATCCGGCACCGCCGCGACGACGAGCTGCACGCCGGGTTCGCCGCCGGCCGGCGCGACGCCACCCACCTGGCCACGCTGGCCAGCCTGCACCACCACTTCCCGAGCGTGCGGGTCCGGCCGGACGGCACGATCCGGGTCGCCGACGGACCGGCCGGGTTCACCGGCGCGCCGGAACAGGTCGCCTTCGCGGTCGCGGCCTGCCGCGAATTGTGGGGCGACGCGGCGGCCACCGCCGGCCGCTGGGCGGAACACGCCGCCCGGGTGCTCGCCCGCGCCGGGCAACGCACCGACGCCGCCTCGCACGCCGGCTGGGCGGCCTTCACCCGCACCAGCCTGCGTCGCGGGCTGGGCACCGAATCGTACGAGTGACCGGAGGAAGCACATGGCCCGCAACGAGTTCCGCTTCGTGGTCGACGGCGTCGACCTGAGCGCCGAGCAGCAGACGCTGATCGCCGCGGAGATCCAGAAGGCCGGCCTGGCCGCCCTGCGCACCGCCGACGCGAGGCTGACCAACCCGCTGACCGTCGGCCACGGCAACATCAAGCTGCGTCCCGAGTGGTACGGCCTCTGGGTCATCGACGGCCCGTTCGCCCAGGACCTCGGGCAGAAGATCAACGACATCGGGTTCTGGATCCAGCGGTGACCGACACCGCCCGGCCGGCCGGCGCGCCGGAGCGGATGTGCCCGAGCACCCCGGCGTCCAACGCCACGGTGTTCCTCGGCATGATCACTCCGGCGGGCCGGGTGGCCTACGTGACCCCGGCCGTCCCGGCCGAGGTGGCGCTCGCCGGGCTCGGCGACTCCGACGAGCCGGTCGAGGCGCGGGTCCGGCTCGCCGGTCCGTGCGTCACCTCGTCCTGCGGCTTCTGGACCGGCTCGCACTGCGGGCTGGGCGCGCGGATGGCCGCCTCGTACGCCGAGACCGCGCCGCCCGCTGAGGAGGCGCTGCCGAAGTGCGCCATCCGGCGTACCTGCCGGTGGTTCGCCGAACAGGGACCGTCGGCGTGCCCGGCGTGCGCGCACGTGGTGACCGACGCGCGGGCCTGATCGCCCCATCTTGTCGGACCCCTCGACTAGCGTCGGGAGGTCATGGAGCCGCGGTTCGGCGAGCAGATCATCGGGCGGGAACACCCCGCGGCACAGTTGCGCGCCGAGGTGGCCCGGCTGACCGCGGGACACGGCGGTCTCGTCCTGGTCACCGGCGAGCCGGGCATCGGCAAGACCACACTGGTCTCGGCCGCCGCAGACGAGGCCCGGCGACGCGGGGCGCTCGTGCTCGGCGCCGCGTGCTGGGACTCCGACACCGCACCCGACTACTGGCCCTGGGTCCAGGTGCTGCGCCGGCTGGCCCGGTTCGCCGACGACCCGTCCGGCGCCCGGGAAGCGGTCGACGCCGGGCTGGCCGCCCTGCTCGGCGAGCGCCCCGCCGGGGACGGCGGCGACGTGGCTGGGGACGACGGTGCGGGGGACGACGGCCGGGCCGAGTTCGACAGACACGACGCGGTCACCGCGGCGCTTGTCGCCGTCGCGCAGCACCGGCCGGTCGTGGTGGTCCTCGACGACCTGCACTGGGCCGACCCGGCGTCGGTCCGGCTGCTCCAGTTCGTCACCCAGCACACCGGGTTCGAGCGGCTGCTGTTCGTCGGCACGTACCGGGACGCCGAGGTCGAGTCCGGCGAGCATCCGCTGCGGCCGTTGCTGGTGCCGCTGAGCGCGAAGGCCACCACCGTCACGCTCACCGGCCTCGGCCGGGACGAGGTGGCCGCCCTGATGACCCGCACCGCCGGTCGCGAGCCGGGCGCCGACCTGGTCGCCGAGGTGCACAGGCGCACCGGCGGGAACCCGTTCTTCGTCGAGCAGACCGCCCGGCTCTGGCACACCGACGGCCTCACCGACACCATCGCGCCCGGCGTCCGGGAGGTGGTGCGCCGCCGCCTCGACCAGCTGCCCGCCCAGGTGGTCGAGGCGCTCACCGTCGCCGCGGTGCTCGGCCACGAGTTCGACAGGGGGACGGTGGCGGCCTGCGTACCCGCTCCGGTCGCCCAGGTCGACCGCTTGCTCGGCCGCGCCGCCGCGGCCCGGCTGGTGCTGCCCCGCGGCGGCGGGCGGTTCGTCTTCGTGCACGACCTGGTCCGCGAGACGCTCTACGACGGGCTCGCCGCGGACGCGCGACGGGCCCGGCACGCGGGCGTCGTCCGGGCCGTCGACAGGTCCGACGCGCTCGCCGACGTGCTCAGCCCCGCCCACCTGGCCCGGCACGCGTGGCTGGCCGGCGCCGAGCTGGACCCGGTACGCGCCGGTGACCTGCTGGTGGCCGCCGCCCGGGACGCGGCCGGCCGGATCGCGGTGGACGAGTCGGTCCGGCACTACCGGCGGGCGCTCGAGCTTCCCGGCGAGCCCGCCCCGCGGGTCCGGCTGCTGCTGGAACTGGCCGGGCTGCTGCACCACGTCGGCCCGGCGGAGGAGGTCGAGCGGCTGCTGACCGAGGCCGCCGCGCTGGCCCGGCAGGCTGACGACCCCGGCGTGCTGACCCGGGTGGCGCTCACCGCGCACCGGCGGCACTCGGCCATCCGCCGCCGGCTCGACGCCGACGACCTGGTCCGCGAGGCGTTCCGGCGGTTGATCGGCGAGCCGGATCCGCAGCGGTCGGTGCGCAGCCTGGTCACCGACCTGATCACCGCCACCGAGACGCTCGCCCGGCACGGCCGCGACGACGAGGCGCTCACGTTCAGCCTGTGGGCCCGCCACGACACCACCTGGGGGCTCGGCACCGCCGAGGAGCGAGCCCTGGTGACCGCCGAGATCCGGGAGGTGGCCCGCCGCGGTGGCGACCGGGAGACCGAGCTGTGGGCCACCGCGCTGCGCTGGGTGGCGCTGCTGGAGCTGGGCGACCCGGGATACCGCCGGGAGCTGGCCGCGTTCGTGGCCGGCGCCCGGCAGGGCGAGGTCCCCCGGCAGCGGATGGCGGCCACAATGGACAGCGGCATCATCGCCGCGTTCCGGGGCGACCTCGCCACCGCCGAGGAGTGCTTCGCCGAGGTGGAGAGCCAACCCGAGCCGGAGCACTCCGGCCACGCCTTCATGACGTACCACATCCGCTGGTCGGTGCTGCTTCTCTACGGCCGGGTCGCCGAGGCCGAGGCCCTGCTCGACAAGGTGGGCGCCGGCCATCCGCAGGCCGAGCTGCTCCGCGCGATCACCGCCGCCGAACGCGGCGACACGGCCGCCGTACTGGGCCTCACCGCCGGGATCGAGGCCGCCGGCGCCACGTACCCCCGGTCGGTGTCGCCGTTGTGGCTGCGGCTGCGGGCCCAGGCGGCGGCCGTGGACGGCGACCCGGACCGGTGCGCCGAGGCGCGGGCGGCGCTGACGCCGCACCGGGGGCGGTGGATGGCCACGCTGTTCGGCTGCGACATCTCCGGCCCGGTCGACCTGTGGCTGGCCGCCGTGGACGCGGCCGACGGCCGGTGGGACGACGCGGTCGCCGGTTACACGGCGGCCCGGGACGCCGCCGACCGGCTGGGCGCCCGCCCCTGGTCGGTGCTGGCCCGGGCCGGGCTGGTGGCCGCGCTGACCGGGCGCGACGGGCCGGGCGACGCGGCCGAGGCGCGGCGGCTGCGCGACGGGACGGTGGCCGAGGCGCGGACGCTGGGCATGAGACAGGTGCCCGGCCGGCTGGCCCCCGTCCGGGCCGACTCCCCGGCGGTGGCGGTCTCTCCGCTGGCCGCCGTCCTCCCGGCGGCGTCCGCCCCGTCCGCGGTGGCGCTCGCCTCGCGGGTGGCTGCCGCGCCCTCGTCCGTTGTGGTCCGTTCCGGCGTGGGGATGCGCGCCGGGCGGCCGGAGTTCTGCCCGGACGGGCCGGTGTGGCGCCTCGGGTACGGCGGTGTGGTGGTGCACCTGCCCGACGCCAAAGGTCTGCACGACCTGCGGCTGCTGCTGAGCCGGCCCGGCGCCGACGTGCCCGCCGTCGAGCTGCTCGACCCGGCCGCCGGCCCGGAACTGGTCGCCGCCCGCAGCCTCGGCGCCGATCCGGTGCTGGACGACGAGGCGAAGGCCCGCTACCGGCGGCATCTGCGGCGCCTGGACGACGAGATCGACCGGGCCGCCGTACGCCACGACGAGCGGCGGCTGTCCGCGCTGGACGCCGAGCGGGCGGCGCTGCTCGACCAGTTGCGTACCGCCGCCGGGCTGGCCGGACGCAGCCGCCGCCTCGGTGACCAGGCCGAACGGGCACGCAAGGCGGTGACCGGGCGGATCCGGGACACGCTGCGCCGCATCGACGAGCGGCACCCGGCGCTCGCCGCCCATCTGCGCGAGTCCGTCACCACCGGCGGCACCTGCCGCTACCTGCCGCCCGAACCGGTGTCCTGGCGGCTCTGACCGGCCGGTGCGCCGGGGGCGGCGGGGTGCGGACCCCGTCACCCCCGGGCGGGCCGGGTCAGTGGCGGTTGTAGCGGTACATGGTCAGCGTGCCGAACACGGCCACGAAACCGGCGCTCCAGAGCAGCAACCACATCGTGTTCGTGCCGTCCATCGAGCCGGCCATCGCCGCGCGGACCGAGGCGACCAGGTGGGTGATCGGGTTGACCTTGACGAACGCCTGCAACCAACCGGGCATGGTGGACGGTTCCACGAACACGTTGCTGAGGAACGTCAGCGGGAACAGCACCATCATGCTGACCCCCATCACCGACTTCTCGCTGCGCAGCACCAGGCCGAAGAACGTCCACACCCAGGAGAACGCGAACGAGAAGACCACCAGCAGGCCGATCCCGGCCAGCACCCCGAGCAGCCCGCCGTCGGGGCGGAAGCCGAGCACCAGCCCGACCGAGAGGATGACCACCGCGGCGAGCACGTAGCGCAACACGTCCCCGAAGATCATCCCGACCAGCGCCGCCGGCCGCCAGACCGGCAGCGTACGGATCCGGTCGAAGACGCCCTTCTCGATGTCGTTGTTCAGCCCGACCCCGGTGTACATGGTGATCATCACGACGCTCGTGACCATGATGCCGGGCAGGAAGAACTGCAGGTACGCACGCGGGCTGTCGGCCAGGGCGCCACCGAACAGGTACGTGAACATCAGCACCATGATGATCGGGAACGCGGTCACGTCGAACAGCTGCTCCGGCACGTGCTTGATCTTCAGCAGGGCCCGCCAGCCGAACGTCAGCGACGCGGCGAGCGGACTCGGCCGGGACGGCCGTTCCGCCGGGGCGAGCACCGTGGCGAGCGCCTCGGCGGACGGGACGTAGACGGACGGCGGGCGCCCGGTGGTGATCGCGGTGTCGCTCATCGCGCCGCCTCCAGCTCGTCGTCCCGCTCGTCCGCCGGGACGGCCGGGTGGTCGGTCAGGGCCAGGAAGACCTCGTCCAGGCTGGGCTGGCCGAGGGAGAAGTCGTCCACCACGATGCCGGCGGAGGCCAGCTCACCGAGCGCACGGGCGGCCTGCGCGCTCGCCTCCAGGTCGGTGCCGTCCTCGCCGACCCGGGCGGTCAGCGCCACCGGGTCCGCGTCGAGCTGCACCGGTACGCCCAGCGCCGCCCGTAGCACCTGCTCGGCCTGGGGCCGCTGCGCCGGATCGCGCAGCCGGATGTGGACGCTGCCGGAGCCGACCGACGACTTCAACTCGCCCGGGGTGCCCTCCGCGATCACCCGGCCGTGGTCGACCACAGCGATCCGGCCGGCGAGCTGGTCCGCCTCGTCCAGGTACTGCGTGGTCAGCAGCACAGTGGTGCCGTACGCCACCACCGCCCGCACGATCGCCCACACCTGGTTGCGGCTGCGCGGGTCCAGCCCGGTGGTCGGCTCGTCCAGGAACAGCAGATCCGGGGTGTTGAGGATGCTCGCGGCGATGTCGATGCGCCGCCGCATCCCGCCGGAGTACTTCTTCACCTGCCGTCCGGCGGCCTCGGTCAGCCCGAAGGCGGCGAGCAGCTGGTCGGCGCGGTTCCGGGCGCCCGGCCGGCTCAACCCGAGCAGCCGGGCCAGCAGGATCAGGTTCTCCGCGCCGGTCAGGTCCTCGTCCAGCGAGGCGTACTGGCCGGTCAGGCTCACCCGGGAGCGGACCGCGTCGGCGTCGCGCACGACGTCGTGGCCGAAGACCCGGGCGGTGCCCCCGTCGGGGCGCAGCAGCGTCGCCAGCACCCGTACGGCTGTGGTCTTGCCGGCGCCGTTGGGGCCCAGCACCCCGTACACGGTGCCGGCGGGAACCCGCAGGTCCAGCCCGTCGAGCGCGCGCGTCGTACCGAAGGACCGGACCAGGCCGTCGGCCTCGACGGCCAGGCCGGTGTTCCGGTTGCTCATCAATTGCTACCTCTCTCGTCGGTGTCTCGACAGGCGTACCGGGCGTGCCGCCAGACCGGTCGCCTGTTCAACGAGGCCGGGAAACTGTGGTGTTGTGCCGGCCTCACCCCTTCGGCGCCAGACGGTCCGCCAGATCCGATCTGGCGGTGGCGATTCCCGGCCGACGACGGCCGGTACGGGAGGAAGACGGGGTTATGACCGTTCCCGCAGCAGTCCGCCGGATGACCGGTC
Organism: Micromonospora sp. LA-10; assembly: GCF_051853095.1. Classification (NCBI taxonomy): domain Bacteria; kingdom Bacillati; phylum Actinomycetota; class Actinomycetes; order Micromonosporales; family Micromonosporaceae; genus Micromonospora; species Micromonospora sp. LA-10. The sequence goes on along the minus strand of NZ_CP195710.1, from coordinate 2,538,441 downwards.
GCGGACAGTGCGCGATCGATCTTCTGCCATATGCTGCGCCGGCATCCGACGCACGGGGGGCGTGTCCTGGTTGTGGTGACGCGGACGCCTCTTGAGCGCATTGAAACCGAGAGGGGTCCACCGTGTCCATCGTCCGAAGAGTGCTCGGCGCACTCGCCGTGGCGGCCCTGGCCGTCACCGCCGCACCCACCGCCGCCGGTGCGGCGGCGGATCCGGCAGGCGTGCTCCACCTGACCGTCACCAGGCCCGACGGCAGCCCGGCTGCCGCCAACGTCGCCGTGACGGCCGCCGACAGCAGCTACGACAACGATCTCCTGCCGCTGGACGAGTCCGGGCAGCTCAGCGTGGAGGTGCCGGCCGGCGACTACAAGATCGCTGTCACCCCGGTGTACGGCGACGGCCAGGACGACGAGGTGCTCAGGCAGTGGGTGCCGGGCCGGACCAGCTGGGCGCAGGCCGGAACGGTCCGGGTGTCCGCGGGGGACACGACGGAGGTCTCCGAGCGCCTGCGCGTGCCCAGCGGGTCGACCCTGCGGGCGCGCGACGCGGTCACCGGCGCCGCGGTCGACGGGCTGTGCGTGTTCCTCGACCCCCGGCGCAATCCGTGCGGCGACACCCAGGTGACCGTCCCGCCGCTGATCCCCGGCCCGCAGGAGGTGTGGGTCTACACCCGCGACGACACCCACCTGCCCCGCTACGCCACGGTGGACGTCCTGGCCGACGGCAGCGGCACCGCCGTGGTCGTCCTGACCCCGGCCGCGAACGTGGTCTCCCGGGTGGTCGACGCCGCGACCGGCGCGCCCGTCGCCGGGGCCTGTGTGACGCCGGCGCCGGCCGGTACCGGCGAGCTTCCCCACAACCCGGGACGGTACTGCTCCGACGCCTCCGGGAACGTCCGCGTCGGCCTGGTCGCGGCCGGCTCCTGGAACCTGTTCGCCCGCCCCGCCGGCGGCTCGGCGTACGGCGCGCAGTGGGTCGGCGCGACCGGCGGCACCGGTGACGCGAAGCAGGCCCGGGTGGTCACGCTCCGCGCCGGGCAGACGGTCACCGTGCCCCCGATCCGGCTCGACCGCGCCGGTGTCGTCACCGGCACCGTGACCAGCGCGGCCACCGGCAGGCCGGCGACCTCCGGCACCGTGACGCTCGCGCCCGGGTCGAGCCTCTTCCCGAACTGGGGAGTGGACCTGGACGCGCAGGGCCGCTACCGGATCGACTGGCTCGGTCCGTACGCCTGGCCGCTGCTGTTCACCACCGCCGACAACGCCACCCAGTGGTCCGGCGGGTTCGCCCTGCGCGGCAAGGCCGTGCCGGTCACGGTCCGGGCCGGCGCCACCACCGTCTACAACCTCGCCGTGCGGCGTGGCGTCCTGGTCACCGGCCGGCTCGTCGACCCGGAGGGCCGCCCGGTGGTCGCGGAGCTGACGGTGCGCAACGCGCGTACGCGTGAGGTCATCGGCTATACGTTGGACATGGATCGCGACGGCGAGTATGCGCTGCGTGTGCTCGGCCCCCAGCCGGTCACCGTGGCGTGGCTGTGGACTCCGCCCTACGTCAACTACGCCGGCTGGTACGACGGTGCCGCCCGTCCGGCCGACGCCACCGAGGTGACCCTGCCGGGCAGCGGCACCCTTCGGTTGAACATCGAGGTCGACCGCTTCCCTGCCGGTTGATCCGCGAGGGCCGGGTGGCGCGCCGCCACCCGGCCCGCAACGGGTCAGCCGGCCGTGTCCAGCCGGGCCCGCTGCTCCGGGGTCAGCTCCAGGTCGACAGCGCCCAGGCTCTCCTCCAGTTGCGCCACCGAGGAGAAGCCGACGAGCGCGACGGCCGGGATGTCGCCGCCCATCAGCCAGGCCAGCACCACCTGGTTGACAGTGGCCCCGGTCTCGGCGGCCACCGCCCGCAACGCCTCCAGCCGGGCCGGGGTGGCGGGCACCGCGTACTCCTCGCCGAGCCGTTCCGGCCGGACGTACGCGCCCTTGAGCAGTGGCGAGTACGCGACCAGCGTGAGCTGCGGCTCGGCCCGCAGGTAGCTGAGCAGGTCCGGGCCGACCCAGCCGACGTCGCCGTCCCGGTCCAGCTCGCTCGGCACGTCGAGACGCCGGGGCAGGTAGCTGCGGTGGTACTGGAGCACCTCGTACCCGGGCAACCCGGCCGCGGCGGCGAGCGCCCGCGCCCGCTCCACCCGCCAGGCGCGGTGGTTGCTGGCGCCCAGCAGCCCGACGGTGCCCTCGGCGACCAGCTCGGCGAAGCCCTCCACCGTCTCCCGCAGCGCGACCGTGTGGTCCTCGATGTGGGCGTAGAGCAGGTCGATCCGGTCGAGCCCGAGCCGCTCCCGGCTGCGTTCGGCGGACTCGCGGATCACCTTCGCCGACAACCCTTCGGGGTTGTCCACGTAGCTGGTGCCCGGGGCGAGCGGCCGGGCGCCCAGCTTCGTGGCGATGACCACCTCGTCGCCGACCCCGCGGCTGCGCCGCCAGCGGCCGAGCAGTTCCTCGCTCTCGCCACCCTGGCCCCCGTTCTGCCAGAAGGCATAGTTGTCCGAGGTGTCGATGAAGGTGCCGCCGGCCTCGACGTAGCGGTCGAGGATGGCGAACGAGGTGGCCTCGTCGGTGGCGGTGCCGAAGAGCATCGCGCCGAGGCTGAGCACGCTGACCTTGCGGCGCGTCGCAGGGTCGGTGCCGATGGTGCGGTAGCGCATGGATTTCCTCCCCGTCGGAGCTTTGCCGGTCACCCTGCCCCTTCGAGTGCGCGCGAAGTCAAACGTCGAAGGGCCCCGGTTCCCCGGGGCCCTTCGGTGTGCGGCGGTTCAGTTCGGGATGTAGTCGAACTCGTCCGGGTTCGGGCCCGTCCGGCCGGCCTCGCTCTGGTCCAGCGAGGTGAGCCGCTCCATCGCGGCGTCGTCGAGCGTGAAGTCGAAGATCGCGAAGTTCTCCTCGATCCGCTTCGGCGTGGTCGACTTCGGGAACACGATGTCGCCGCGCTGCACGTGCCAGCGCAGCACCACCTGCGCCGGGGTCCGGCCGACCTGCTCGGCCACGTCGACGACCGTCGGGTCGTCCAGCACCCTGCCCTGGGCGATCGGCGACCACGCCTCGGTGAGGATGCCGTGCGCCCGGTCGTACGCCCGCACTTCCTCGTTGCCGAGGTAGGGGTGTGCCTCGATCTGGTTGACCGCCGGCACCACGTCCGCCTCGGCGGCCAGCCGCTCCAGGTGCGCGACCTGGAAGTTCGACACGCCGATCGAGCGCACCGTGCCTTCGCGCCGGAGGTCCTCCAGCACCTTCCAGGTGGAGACGAAGTCGCCGTCGTAGCGGGTGGGCAGCGGCCAGTGGATCAGGAACAGGTCGAGGTAGTCGAACTTCAGTTCCCGCAGCGTCTGCTCGAACGCCTTGCGGGCGTCGTCCGGGCGGTGGAAGCCGTTGTTCAGCTTGCTGGTCACGAAGACCTCGCCGCGGTCCAGCCCGGAGGCGCGCAGCGCCTGACCCACCTCGGCCTCGTTGCCGTACATCTGGGCGGTGTCGATGTGCCGGTAGCCGATCTCCAGCGCGGTGCCGACCGCCCGGGCGGTGTCCTTCGGCTCGATCTGGAAGACGCCGAAGCCGAGCTGTGGGATGGAGTTTCCGTCGTTGAGTGCGATGTCCGGAACGCTGTTGGGGGCCATGAGAGTCTCATCTCCGATTCGTGCGGTGCCGGGGCGCGTCCGTGCCGACCGCCCCGGCCGTGCCAACCGGATGTCTCTACCCGCTCGCCACGCTTCCTCACATCGAGGACGAGCGTCAACCCCAGATCGACCGGGCCCACTCCGGGTGGTCGACGAACGGGTTGCGGTTGCCCTGCCAGCGTTCGTGGATGCGCTGGTTGCGTCGCTGCTCGAAGACGTCCGGCGGGTCCTGGTCGTTCCAGGCCAGCAGCTTCGACAGCCGCCCGAGCCGGGGCGCGGAGCCGTTGGAGACCGAGTCGTTCGGTTCCAGGTCCGGCCAGCCGTCGCCGCCCTCGTACCGGATCGCCATGTAGAGGATCATCCGGGCCACGTCGCCCTTCACCGCGTCGCGCGGCTCGAACGAGTCGGCGTCGGTGTAGCAGCCGGGCGCCTCGGCGACCGTGCCGCCGCCCGCGTCGAAGTCCTTGTTGCCGCGCAACGAGTTGACCGACACGTCCTCCGGCCGCAGGTGGTGCACGTCGGTGCCGGGGCCGGTGGCGGTGCCGAAGTCGCCGTGCGACTTGGCCCAGACGTGCTCCCGGTTCCAGTCGTTCGCGCCGCCGCCGTTGCTGGTCTTGCTCTGCGAGCGTCCGCTGTAGAGCAGGATCACGTTGGCCGGGTTGGCCGGGTCCTGATCGGTGTCCTTGAGCGCGTCCCACACCTGGTCGTAGCTGAGCTTCGTCTGCACCCGGATGATGCCGTGCAGCGCGGTGCGCAGCGCCGGCCCGGTCTTGCCGGCCGCGGCCGCGTAGTAGGCGTCGGGCGTGCCGGTGGGCGCCGGGGTCGCGGTGGGGGAAGGGCTCGGCGTGGCGCCGCCGCCGCCGAGGGTCATCGCTGTCGGGTTCTTCAGCCCGCCGTGACTGAAGTACGCGGTCAGCGCGCCGGTCGCGGTCACCTGCCGCCCGCGCAGCGACGGGTTGGTGAGCAGCCCGAAGGTGCTCCGCCAGGCGGCCGTGACCTGCACGTACAGCATTCGGGCGGTGCCGGTCTCGCCGGCCTGGTCGGCGATGGCGATCGCGGTGTCCGCGGTGAAGCCGGACCTGAGCACCGTGTCGGTGGCGGTGGGCTGGCCGATGACGTAGCCGGTCACGGTGGCGGTCCGGCCGTCCTGCGCGGCGAGCGCCTGCGCGACGGTCAGCGTGGTCGCGGCCGAGGCGGCGCCGGTCACGCCGAGCGGCATCGCGACCGCGACGGCGAGCACGACCGCCGCGAACATCCGCCCGGATCGCGAGCGGGTGACGCGCTTCATATTCATGACCAGCAATGTTAGGTGCCGCCGGCCGGTTTGAGGAGAGGCGCTCAGGCGGCGGTCAGGTCGCGCAGGGCCAGCACCGACCGCCAGTTGCGGGCCGTCGCCACCACACCCAGCTTCTTCTCCAGGTACGCGGCGGTGAACTTCGTCCGCCCGTAGCCGCCGGCCGGGAAGTGCAGGTGCGCCTCCCGGCCGATCACCTCGTACTCCATCGTCTCGCCCGGCGGCACGGCCAGCTCGCGCACCTTCGCGGCGGTGGGGGCGGCCGACAGGAACACCACGAGCACCCGCGTGTGGTCGTCCTGCCGGCCCGCGTACGGGCTGGCGGCGGCCACCGCGGCCAGCTCGTCCCCGTCGCGGACCAGCACCGGCACCCGCAGGCCCAGGTCGTCGGCGAGCCGGTTCGTGATGCCCTCGGCCAGCGTCTCCGCCCGGGCAGGTGGGCTGGTGAAGACCACGTTGCCGCTCTGCAGGTACGTCTTGACGTCGGTGTGACCGAGGTCGGTGACGACGCGGCGCAGGTCGGCCATGGCCAGCTTGTTGGCCCCGACGTTGACGGCCCGCAGCAGGGCGGCGTACCTGGCCATCGGCCCTCCTCGACTCGTGCTCGGGGCCGACCCTACGTCAGGAGGCCGACAACCGGGCGTAGACGTCGCCGGAGCGGCCGGCGGGCCGGTACGTCTCCAGCAGGCGCACCAGCCCGGCCGCGTCCAGCCAGCTGTCGCTCGCGAAACGCATGGTCTCCACCGGTGAGTAGTTGTAGCGGTAGCCGCCCGCCGACGCGCCCAGCCGTTCCACCAGATCCAGCGCCTCCAGCGCGGCGTCGTGCGCCGGGGGCAGGTACTCGAAGGACAGTCCGCGCACCGGGTGGGTGAGCCCGGACAGCACGTCGACCTCGAAGCCCTCGACGTCGACCTTGCAGAACGCCGGTACGCCGTGCCGCGCGACCAGGTCGTCGAGCGTCACCACCGGCACCTCGATCGACCGGTCCCAGCGGACCCCGGCGAAGCTCGGATCGGCGGTGACCGACTCGATCCAGGACGACGACATGGTGGACACCGTCGGCGTCGCGGACGACAGCTCCAGCCGCGCGCTCCCGGACCGTGCCCCGACCGCCGTCGGCTCGATCACCACGTCGGCGTCCCGCCCGAAGCCCAGGCGCAGCACCCGCAGGCAGTCGGGCTGCGGCTCCACCGCGACCACCCGCGCGCCCAGCCGCCGCCAGGTGCGGACCCGGCCGCCGACGTGGGCGCCGATGTCGAAGGCCAGGTCGCCGGGGGAGAGGAACTGCCCGTAGAGCTGCCGGGCACGCCGGTGCTTGGCCGGCTGACCGTGGTAGACGGCCAGGGAGCGGGTGATCCCCCAGGCCCGCGCGAGCATCGTCACGACACCCCTAACTGTGAGTGGTGGACTGCGGTCCGAACGCCCGTAGGAACCGGTCCCGGAACGACTCCATCGGCCAGACCGGGGCCTGCGGGTCGGGGTTGAGCCCGTCCTGCCAGCCCCATCCGGCGATGCGGTCGAGTACGGCCGGATCCTTCGCGACGACTGTGATCGGCACGTCCTTGCCGGCGCCGTCGCCGGTGATCGCGCGGGCGGGCTGGTGGTCGCCGAGGAACACCAGCACCAGGTTCTCGTCACCGTAGCGCTGCACGTAGGAGATGAGCGTGCGCAGCGAGTACACGACGGCCCGCTGGTACGCCTCCCGCGTGCCCTCCGCCGAGCGGTCGGCGCGCGCCGTCCCCTTGTACACCGAGCCGTCGCCGACGTCGTCCCAGTCCACGAGCGGCGGCACCGGCGTCCACGGGAGGTGGCTGGAGAGCAGCGGGATCTCGGCCATCACGGGGGCGCGCCCGGGTCCGCGCTCGCGGCTCTGGAACGCCGACAGCGTGTACTGGTCCGGCGGCGAGGAGAAGCTGAACAGCGGTCCCTTGTAGCCGAGTTCCTTGGCTCCGTACAGCGTGTCGGGCTCGAAGAAGGCGGCTTCCGGCCAGGCCCGGTTGAGCGCCGGCATGACGAGCGCGGTCCGCCAGCCGGCGCGCTTGAACGCGCCGTTGAGGGTCAGGTGGTCGCTGCGTACGAGGTTGGTGTAGCGCAACTGGTTGTCGGTCCGGATGCCGCTCATCAGCGTGGCGTGCGCGAGCCAGCTTCCACCGCCGGTGGTGGACGAGGTGAGGAACGCGCTGCGGCTGGCGTAGCCGGCCGCGCGCAACTGCCGGGTCCCCTCGTCGAGGACGGCGTCCACCTCCGGGGCGAGGTCCGGGTCCTCCAGCGCGACCCGGCCGTAGCTTTCCACGAACGTGAACAGGACGTCCTTGCCGCGCAGCGCGGTGAGCATCTGCTCACCCGGCACGTCCCGGAACGGGTCACCGGCGAGCTGCGTGCTCAGCGTCTCCTTGTCGTTCAGGCCCGCCCGCACCTGCCGGGCGCGGTCGAAGACGTCGGCGGCGACGGTGTCCGCGGCGACCGGGACGCCGGGCACGATCTGCGCGCCGAGCACGGCGCAGACCACCCAGGCGGCGGCGAGCGCGGTGACGGCACGCGTGGTCACCCGGCGGTGGGCGGCCGCGGCGCCGGCCAGCCGCCGCGCCGACAGCGTCACCAGCACCGGTACGGCGAGAGCCGCGACCACGGCCAGGACGATCGCGCCCACCTCGGCGGCTGCGCCGTACGACTCGGACAGGAACTCCGCGCCCGCGCCGAGGAACGTCCAGTCGGCGATCAGGTCGAAGCGCCGGTCGAGCACCGCCGAGAACCCGAGGTCGGTGACCTTGAGCACCAGGATCAGGCCGAGCAGCGCGCCGAGCAGCGTGGCCACCACCCGGCGTGGGCGTGCCGGCAGGACCAGCAGCAGGGCGACGGCGAGCAGCCCTTCCACCGGGATGCGGAGCAGCGCGCCAAAGGTGAGCCGGTTGACCTCGTTCGGCGCGACCAGGGCCACCAGCACGAGCACGCCGGCCAGCGTGGTGACCGCCGCGCCGAGCAGCCGCCGGGCGCGCCCTGCGCCGACGGCGCTGTCACCGTGGTCGTTCGTCTCGCTGTCGGTCGCGGCGCCGCTCTCGGCCGTGGCGGCGGCCGTGCCGCTCTCGGACAGAGCGTCGGCGGAGGCGCTGTCCGGTGTGCTGTCGCCCGTGTTCGCGGTGCCGGCCGGGGCGTCGTCGTCGCCGTCGGCCGGCCGGGACAGGTCGGTCACCGGCGCCGCCCGCCGACCTCGGCGGGCTGCCGCGCGGCGAGGACATGCCTGTCGGGCGTCCACCCGGACCGGTGGCCCACCGGCGCAGGGGAGACCGGAGCGGGCGAGACCGGAGCGGGCGAGACCGGCGCGGCCGGGAGCGCCGGCCGTACGCGGTGCCGCCACAGCCAGCCGACGTCACGGCCGAACGACTCCACGAGCAGCGCGAGCGCGCCGAACACCACAGCGAGGGCCAGCGGCCGGGGCAGGACGCCCGCCGCCACCACTGTCAGCGCGATGCCCTGCGTCGCGGCGACCACCTTGCGCCAGTAGCGCGGCGGCAGCGAGCCGCGCATCCACGGCAGCACCCAGCCGGCGGCGACGAAGACGTACCGCATCGCGCCGATCACCAGCACCCAGGCGCCCACCTGGTCGGCGACGTACCCGCAGAGGACCAGGACGAGGAAGGAGTCGACCTCCATGTCGAACCGGGCGCCGAGTGCGCTGGTCGTGCCGGTACGCCGGGCCACCTGCCCGTCGACCCAGTCCAGGGAGAGCGCCACGGCGGCCAGCACGACCAGCACCGGCACCGCGATCGGCCCGCGGAACGAGTCGACAGTCAACGCGGCCACCCCGCCGGCGAGCGTCGCCCGGGTGAGCGTCACCCAGTCGGCCGGGCCGAGCCGGTCCGCGCCCGAGCGGCGCAACCCGTAGCCGAGCGCCGCGACCGTCACCACCCCGAAGAGCAGACCGGCCAGCCAGCCGTACGCGCTCAGGCCGACCGTGCCGGCCAGGACCGCCAGTACGCCGACCTGGAGTATCGCCCCCGCGAATGGATCAGTTCGAACTGCGGACACCATGCCTCCGAGGTAGACGTCACTTACCACACCTGTGTACGGAGAACATGCCCGAACAGTTCGTTCTGATGCCGGAAACGCGCCAGCGATGTGACTTCTCACGTCCCCGGCGTCGCAGCGGGCGCTGCGCGGGACCAGGCGCCGGAGCGGAGGCCGTCAGCGCGACGGCGGCCCGGGGGCCAGCCGCCAGTACTGCCGTTTGCCCTCGTCGCGGACCACGACGCCGAGCCGGGCCAGCTCCCCGTGCAGCTCCCGGGTCTCGGCGTCGTAGCCGTCGTCGAGCGCCCGCTGCCGGGCGCGCAGCAGAGCGTCCGCGCCCGGCGGCAGGTCGGGCAGCCCTTCGACCCACCTCCGGTACGCGTCGCGGTGCGGGTCCTGCCCGGTCCACGGCCAGCCCTGCCGGGTGAACGCCGCGCGCAACCGCTCGGCGTCCAGGTCGGACTTCTCCCGGGCCAGCTCGCCACCGGCGGTGCCCAGCAGGACCAGCGCATCACCGTCGACGAACACCCCCGCCACGTCGGCGCGGGCCACGTCCCGGCCGTGCCCGTCGCGGTGCAGCCGTACCGTCCGGTGCCCGACCGTGACGGTCAGCCGCTCGCGAACCGCCACCACCGCCACGAACAGGCCGCCGAGCAGGCCCACCCCGGCCCCGACCGGGTACGCGCGCTCGTCCGGCCACCCGTCGAGCAGCTCGAACAGGCCCTGGAACGGGAACCAGGGCAGCCCGGCGATCCAGCCGGACAGCGCGGTCAGCCCGGCGCCCAGTCCCGCTCCCAGCAGCGGGAATCCCGCCCACATCAGCACCAGCTCGCCGCGCCCACCGTCGACCACGACGTCCTCGCCGGGTTGCCAGGCGGCCACGGTCAGGACACCTCCCGGCGCAGCGTACGGACCAGGCCGGCGGCGAGCGGCAGGAGCACCCAGACGGCCAGCGAGACGCCGAGCCGGCCCCACTGCCCGCCGGTCATCTCGGCGCCGAGCAGCGGCTCCATCGTGTACGAGGTGTCGAGCCAGCGGGCCGGCGCACGCAGCGCGGAGATCATCGCGGCGAGCAGGCTCCACACGGTGGGCAGCAGCAGATAGGTGACGATCGCCAGCGGCGTGTTCAGCAGCAGCAGACCGAAGGCGGCGCCCATCAGCACGCTCGCCACCTGGAACACGGCCGCGTGCGGCAGCAGTTGCCAGTCGTACGTCCAGGCCCCCGCCCCGCCGGTGGCGCGGGCGGCGAGCGTGCCGACCGCGGCGACCACGAGGCTGACCAGCACCGACGCGAGCGCGGCGAGCACCACCGCGGCGAGCTTGGCGACGATCACCCGCTCCCGCCGGGGCACCAGCGCGAACGTGGTGAGCGCGGTGCGCTGCGACCACTCGCCGGTGATGGAGAGGATGCCGAGCACCGGCAGCAGCAGGCCGACCGGCAGCAGCGACGGGGTGAAGAAGGCGGTGAACGTCTGGTCCGGCGCGTCGAGGACGAACAACTGCACCACCACGATCACGGCGGCGATCAGCCCGATCGTGATCAGCAGCCATCGTCCGGCCCGGGTGTCGGCGAGCTTGCGCAGCTCCACGGCGGTCAGCCGGGCCAGCGAGGGGCCGGCGACGGCGGGCTCGTGCCGCGCCGGGGCGGTGGGAACGGCTGTGGTGGTCATCGGACGGCCTCCTTGGTCGACGCGCCGGCGGTGAGGGTGAGGAAGAGCTGTTCGAGGCCGCCGCTGCCGGCCGGGCGCAGCTCGGTGAGGACCAGTCCGGCGTCCGCCGCGGCCTGGCCGACCTGGCCCGGCTCGGCCCGGACCACGTAGCCGCCGTCGGTTCCCGCGGTGGCCGACAGCGCGGCCCGCTCCAGCGTCAGGCGCAGGGCATGCGCGTCGCGGGCGCGTACCAGCGTGCCGGCGCCCGCGAGCAGCTCGTCCTTGCCGCCCTGGGCGACCACCCGGCCACCGCCGATCACCACGAGCCGGTCGGCCACCGCCTCCACCTCGCGCAGCAGGTGCGAGGAGAGCAGCACCGTGCCGCCCCGGTCGGCGAAGTCGCGCAGCAGGCCGCGCATCCAGAAGATCCCCTCCGGGTCGAGGCCGTTCGCCGGCTCGTCCAGGATCAGGACCCGGGGGTCGCCCAGCAGCGCCAGCGCCAGGCCGAGCCGCTGCCGCATGCCCAGGGAGTACGCGCCGACGCGGCGCCGGGCGGCGGTCTCGTTCAGCCCGACCCGGTCCAGTGCCGCCGCCACCCGTCCCCGGTCCACGCCCATCGTGCGGGCGGCGAGCGTGAGCGCCTCCCGTCCGGTGCGCCCGGCGTGCTGCGCCGAGGCGTCGAGCAGCACCCCGATCTCGCGCCCCGGGTTGGGCAGGTCGCGGTAGGGGCGGCCCGCGACGGTGGCGCCACCCGAGGTGGGCGGCGTCATTCCGCAGATCATCCGCATCGTGGTGGACTTCCCGGCGCCGTTCGGCCCGAGGAAACCGGTCACCGTGCCCGGTTCGCACCGGAACGTGACGTCCGCGACGGCTGTGTGCGGCCCGTACCGCTTGGTGAGCTGGTCGACTTCGATCATGCCGTCGAGCCTGCCGGGGCCACCCGGTCACGCGCTGCGGCCGGCGGTCGGCACCGCCGTCGACCTCGGTTCACCGCAGACGTCGACTTTGGTAGCTGGTAGCCGGTCCGGACGGCTTCCTAGCATGGACGGGTGACCAGCGCCGCCGTACCCGATCATCCCTGGCTCCTGCCGGGGTCCCTGGTGCCCGCCCGGGCCCGGCGGACGCCGCGGGACTGGTTCGTGGACGGCATGGTGTTCGTGGCCTCGCTGCTCTGGGTGCTGATCGCGCACGGCGACGTCACCAGCGCCACCCCGGAGTTCGGCCTCAACGCCGGCCCGGCCTGGCTGGAGGAGGTCGACCTGCTGATCGGCCTCTGGGTCAGCGGTGCCCTCTGGCTGCGCCGGCGCTGGCCGATCGGGCTGGCGCTGGCCACCGCGCCGCTCGTGTTCTTCTCGGTCACCTCCGGTCTCGCGTTGCTCGTCATCACGTTCACCGTGCTCGTGCACCGGCCGCTGCCGGTGGGCCTGGCCCTGGTTGCCTGGAACCTGCTGAGCCTGCCGGTCTACCTCGCCGTACGGCCCGACCCGACGATGCCGTTCTGGGGCTCCGTGATCTGGACCGCGCTGTTCATCGGCGTGGTGGTGGCGTGGGCGCTGTTCGTCAGGGCCCGCCGCCAGCTGGTGCTGTCCCTGCGGGACCGGGCCGAGCGGGCTGAGGCCGAGCAGCAGCTCCGGCTCGACCAGGCCCGGCAGCTCGAACGCGGCCGGATCGCCCGGGAGATGCACGACGTGCTCGCCCACCGGATCTCCCTGCTCAGCCTGCACGCGGGCGCGCTGGAGTTCCGGCCGGACGCGCCGCCGGAGGAGGTGGCGCGGGCGGCCGGGGTGATCCGGGCCAGCGCGCACGCCGCGCTCCAGGACCTGCGCGAGGTGATCGGCGTGCTGCGGGCCGAGGTCGGTTCCGAGGCCACGCCGGAACGGCCGCAGCCCACGCTGGCCGACGTGCCCGCGCTGGTCGCCGAGAGCCGCGACGCCCGGGTACGGGTCACCGTGGTCGACGAGGTGATCGAGCCGGAGGCGGTGCCCGCGGCGATCGGACGCAGCGCGTACCGGATCGTGCAGGAAGGGCTGACAAACGCCCGCAAGCACGCGCCCGGCGCGGTGGTGACGGTCCGGCTCGCCGGCGGCCCGGGGGACGGGCTGGCGGTGGAGATCAGCAACCCGTGGCCGGTGGGCAGCTCGGCCACCGCGATCCCGGGCACCGGCACCGGCCTGGTCGGGATCGCGGAACGGGTCACGCTCGCCGGTGGCCGCCTGGAACACGGGCGGGACGCCGACGGCACGTTCCGGCTGACCGCCTGGCTGCCCTGGGCGGCGCAGTGAGCGCCCCGGTGCGGGTGCTGATCGTCGACGACGACCCGCTGGTCCGCGGCGCGCTGTCGATGATCCTCGGCGGCGTACCCGACCTGGCGGTGGTCGGCGAGGCCACCGACGGCGCCGAGGTGCCCGAGGCCGTCGCCGCGTACGCCCCGGACGTGGTGCTGATGGACATCCGCATGCCCCGGGTCGACGGGCTGGCCGCCACCGAGGCGCTGCGTGCCACCGCCGACCCGCCCGAGGTGCTGGTGCTCACCACCTTCGACGCCGACGAGCAGGTGCTGCGGGCGCTGCGCGCCGGGGCGAGCGGGTTCCTCCTCAAGGACACTCCGCCGGCCGAGATCGTGGCGGCGGTACGCCGGGTCGCGGCGGGGGAGGCGACGCTGTCCCCGGCGGTGACCCGCAAACTCATCGCGCACGTCACCGGCACCGCCCCGGCGCCCGGCCCGGACCCGAAGCGGGAGCGGGCGGTACGGCTGCTCGACGGGCTCTCCGAACGGGAACGGGAGGTCGCGGTGCTGCTCGGCCGAGGGCGGACCAACGCGGAGATCTCCGCCGAGCTGTTCATGAGCGTGGCGACGGTGAAGGCGTACGTGTCGCGGCTGCTCACGAAGCTCGATCTGAACAACCGCGTACAGGTGGCCCTGCTCGTCCAGGACGCCGGCCTGGTCTGACTCGCCTCGTGGCGGGATTGAACTGCTGCCGTCATCCGGCCGTACCAGTGGTCGAGGATGTGGTGCGGCCGTTCTGCCGCACCGCTGCCGAGCTGCGGGAGGCCTGCCGTGCGAGTTGGTGAGCAGTCGACGGATCCCATCGACCAGATCCTGGGCGAGGTGCCGGTACCGGCGCCGTTGACCCCCGAGGACGTCCGCCTCGCGGTCCGGGCGGTGGTGGTGCACGCCGCCGAGGAGTGGCCCGCGGGGCCGAAGTGCCGCAACGACGGCTCGTCGTTCCCCTGCCGGTTGCATCGCTGGGGCCGGCGCGTGCTGGAGACACACGGTCTCAACGACCGCCAGATCGACGCGCTGATCCGGCACGGCAACCCGTTCGTGCACGTGCCGTTCCCGTTCGTGCTGACCGGACCGTCCGGCGCCCGTCCGGCCCCGGGGCAGGCCGCCCGCGGTCAGACGGCGCGACCGGGCGTACCCGGTCAGGCCGCGCGGCCCGGCGTGCCGGGTCAGGCCGGCCGCCCTGTGCCCGGACAGCCGGCCCGGGCGGTGCCGGGTCAGGTCGCCCGCCCCGCCGCCGCGGCCCAGGCGGCGCGCGGTCCGGTTCCGCGGGTCACCGCGCCGCCGGTGCGGCCCGGCCTGCGGCCGGTCGCCGGGCGGTCGGCTCCCGCCGCCCGGCCCCGCTGGCCACGGGCCAGCTGACCTGTTGCCGCCGGGCGACCGGTCCCCTCCCGTCGCCCGGTCCGGGTGAGGTGACGCGCGCCTCGCCCGGTTCCCCCGGGCCAGCTGACCCCCGGCCGCTCCGGCTCGGGGAGCTGATGCCCGGCGCCCGGTTCCGGTCGCGTCGGCGCCCCGTCGCGGAGTGGCGTCGTTCGTGCCGGAGCATGCCGACGGCGGCCCGGCCGGGGAGCCCCCACCCCCGAGCCGGGCCGCCGTCACCGCGTCACTTGACTCCGCAGTCCGGTGCGGACCAGCCCTTCGCGTTCGCCGACTTGTCCCGGTTGTTCTCCCGCCGCGAGTCGACGTGCGTGTGGTCGTCGTGGTCCGGGTAGCCGGGCCCGTAGATGCCGCTGAAGCCCCGGCTGCGGGCCGAGCGGGCGATGTCGCAGAGGCTGCGGTGCTTGGCGATCAGGTCAGCCGCGTTGCCGTAGAGGTGCTGGCTGTCCGCGGCGCCGCCCACCTGCCGGTTGCAGGCGATGCTGCGGAACCCGCTCGTCACGTAGAGCGGCTTGTCGCCGAGGCTGCGCCGCAGCGCCTCCAGCTTCCACATGGTGCGCAGCGCGTTCTCGCGGGTGGCCGACGCGGAGAGCGGGCCGCCGGCCCACCCGCCCTTACCGCAGCCGTTGTCCAGCTCGGCGTAGCTGAAGTGCTTCGGCGTGCAGTCGCTGTCCTTCTGCAGGTCGTAGATCCTGGCGAACGTCTGCGGCCCGGCCACGCCGTCGGCGCGCAGCCCGTACGCGGTCTGGAAGCGCTTGACCGCGGCGGCCGTCTCCGGGCCGTACACGCCGTCGATCCGGACGATGCCGCTGTACGCGGCCCAGCCGGCCACCCGGATCTGGAGCTGCCGGACGTCGTCGCCGGAGCGCCCCTGCGACAGTGTCCGGTTCCAGGTGTAGCAGCCGTCGGCGTGCGCCGGTGGCGCGGCGACGACTGTCGCCACGGCGGCCCCGGGCAGGGCCAGCGCGAACGCGACCGCCGCCCGCTTCAGGGTGTTGACGCGCACAGAGTCCTCCCGATGTCAGAGCGAACTGGGGTTGGGACGGGCACATCGACCGGTACGTCCCGTCCCTCTCACCGTGACAGGTACGAGGATTCTTCGTGGTGATTAGCGGAAATTGTTCTCACATCGTCCGTTTGCTGGATATTGGCTGTGAATAGTGCCTGTTTGCGAACGCGCTGTCGGCTGTTGCCCGTCGGAGGTGACCGGTAACGTCTGCTCCCGGACCGGGCGGCGACCTCGACGGGCGGGGAGGTGGGCGTTGGCGCGTGGCGGCGTGTTCTGCGTCGAGGGGCAGTGGCACCGCGACCTCAACGAACGCGGGTCCGTCCTGCCCACGCTCGACCTGCTGGAGCGGCTCGGCCGCATCCGCTACATCCACAAGGACGCGGCCACCCGCGACGAGCTGTTCTACTTCGTCGACAGGTGGCTGCTCAAGCAGTACGCGGACCACCGCGTCGGCTTCTTCGCCATGCACGGCGAGCCGAGCCGGCTCTGCCTCACCGACTGGGACTCCGTCGAGCTGTCGGACGTGGCCGAGCGGATGGCCGGCCGCTGCGAGGGCCGCCGCCTCTACTTCGGCAGTTGCTCGGTGCTGCGCGCGTCCGACGCCACGCTGCGCGAGTTCCTCGACGTCACCGGCGCGGCGCTGATCTGCGGCTTCACCCGCGAGGTGGACTGGGTCGAGTCGGCCGCGTTCGAGACGGTGCTTCTCGACGTGCTCGCCAACGGGCAGCGGCACAACGCCGCCGAGCTGCGGATGCGCTCGGCGCACTGGGCGCCGCTCGCCGCGTACCTCGGTTTCCGGGTGATCTACGCCAACGGCCGCGCCTGGCGGCCCTCGGCCCGCCCGCGCGTGCCCGAGCAGGTCCCGGCGCAGCGGTCCGCCGGCCGTCCGCGCTGAGAACGACGGGCGTGCCTGGTAGAACCGAGGCATGGCACGCAGCATCGCGAAGAACACCCGGGTCGACCGGGACGCCCTGATCGAGTTCCTCCGCCCCCGCCACCACGTCGTGCTGATGACCACCCGCTCCGACGGGCGTCCGCAGTCCTCCCCGGTGGCCTGCGGTGTGGACGCCGAGGGCCGGCTGGTGATCTCCACCTACCCCGAGCGTGCCAAGGTCGCCAACATCCGCCGTGACCCGCGCGTCTCCGCGTGCGTGCTCTCCGACGACTGGAACGGCCCGTGGGTGCAGGTCGACGGCGTGGCCGAGGTGCTCGACCTGCCCGAGGCGCTGGACCCGCTGGTCGAGTACTTCCGCAGCATCTCCGGCGAGCACCCGGACTGGGACGAGTACCGGTCGGCAATGGTCGCGCAGGGCAAGTCGCTGATCCGTGTCACGATCGAGTCCTGGGGTCCGATCGCCACCGGCGGCTTCCCGGCCCGGCTGGCCGACTGAATCAGGACGCGCCGGATCAGGACGCGCCGGATCAGTACGCGACGGTGAAGCGGGCGTTGCCGAACCGCGGATTCTCGATCTCGTCGACGATCGCCACCGCCAGGTCCTCGTAGGTGAGCACCGAACGGCCCTGCGCGTCGGTTACCGGCTGGTCGGTGCCGGTGCGGTAGTGCCCGGTCCGCTCACCCGGGTGGAACTCCAGCGGCGGCGGGGAGACGTACGTCCAGGTCACCCCGTCGGCGCTGGAGCGGTAGAACTCCAGGGCGTCGGCCTGGCCGTGCGCCGAGTCCCGGTACTCCTCCGGGAAGTCCGGCTCGTCCAGGTAGCGGGTGCCCTTCGGGGTGAGCAGCGTCGAGCCGCCGCCGACGTGGATCACCCGAGGTGGGTCCGGCAACTCACGCAGCGTGTCGACCAGCGTCCGCGCGGCGTCGCGCCACAGGTCCCGCTCGCCGCCGCCGATGGCCACCACCAGCACGTCCGCGTCCTGCGCCAATTCGCGTACGCTCCGCGCCGACGTGGCGTCGCCGGTGACCGTGCGTACGCCTGGCGGTAGGTAGCCGACCGCCTCCGGACGCCGCACCGCCGCTGTGACCCGGTGCCCCCGCTCGACCGCCTCGGCGGCGATCCGGGAGCCCGCCGTCCCGCCGGCGCCGAACACGACGATGTCGCTCATGTTTCACAGGCTAGGCAGCCCACCGGTCGGCGGCGGGAGTTCCGCCGAACCGGCTCAGTCGACGAGCGACGAGTAGACGAGCTGGCGCAACTGGCTGCGCAGCGGGTACGTGCTGGACGGCATCAGCTGGGTGAACAGCAGCGCGGTGACCTCCTCCACCGGGTCCACCCAGAACGCGGTGCTGGCCAGGCCGCCCCAGTAGAACTCGCCGACGCTGCTGGGCACGCGCGACGGCACCGGGTCGAGCACGACGGCGAAGCCCAGCCCGAAGCCGATCCCGTCGAGGATCGTCTCGGCGAAGCCCTCCGGCGAGAACGAGGCCAGATCCCGGTTGCCGGGCAGGTGGTTGCGGGCCATGAAGCGCACCGTGCGGGGCCCCAGCAGGCGCACCCCGTCCAGCTCGCCGCCGCGCAGCAGGAACTGGGTGAAGCGGTGGTAGTCGGCCGCCGTGGAGACCAGCCCGCCGCCACCGGAGTGCCACGTCGGCTCCGCCAGCGCGGCCCGGCCCACCCCGTCGGCGCGTACCGCCTGGCCGGTGGCCGGGTGCGGGGCGTAGAGGGCGGCCAGGCGCTTCGCGTCCGCCGCGTCCACCCACCAGCGGGTGTCGGTCATCCCCAGCGGGCCCAGGATCCGCTCGGCGAAGAACGCGTCGAGCGACTGCCCGGAGACCACCTCGACCAGGCGGCCCAGCACGTCGGTGGAGACGCCGTAGTTCCAGCTCGTGCCGGGCTGGAACAGCAGCGGCAACCGGGCCAGCCCGGCCGACGCGGCCGCCAGGTCCGCGCCCGACGGCACGCCCAGGTCGAAGCCCGCCGCCCGGTACAGGCCGTCGACCACCGACACCTGGGCGAAGCCGTACGTCAGGCCGGCGGTGTGGGTGAGCAGGTGCCAGATCCGGATCGGCTCGACCGCCGGCACCGTGAACGGCTTGAGCACCGACCCCCGGTCGTAGACGCGGACGTCGGCGAACTCCGGCAGCCAGCGGCTGACCGGGTCGTTCAGTTCGAACCGGCCCTCCTCCCAGAGCATCATCGCGGCGACCGAGGTGATCGGCTTCGTCATCGAGTAGATACGCCAGAGCGTGTCCGCCTCGACCGGCGTACCGGCCTCCCGGTCGCGCAGCCCGTACGTCGAGGAGTGGGCGACCTCGCCGCGGCGGGTGACGACGATTTGCCAGCCGGCGAGCCGGCCGTCATCGACGTACCGGGCGAAGTGCTCGTCGATCCGCGCGAGCCGGGCGGGATCGAAGCCGACGTGACCGGGGTCGGTGCTCACTGCGACACTCACGACGCGAACCTACCCGCCGGTACCGCGGCCCGGAAGTGTCACTAGGGTCGGTGGCATGCCGGAGCCGGTCGAGGACGTCACCTACCGCCAGCAGGACTGGTACGCCGAGGAGCTGGCCGACCGGCACTTCGTGCGCTGCGAGTTCTTCCACGTCGACCTGACCGAGGCGGTCAGCCGGGGCGCGGTCTTCACCGACTGCACGTTCGGCAACGTCGCGTTCAACGCCTCCCGGCACACCGACTCGGCGTTCACCAGGTGCTCGTTCAGCAAGTGCAACTTCTTCGAGGCCGAGTTCACCGGCTGCAAGCTGGTCGGCAGCACGTTCGACCGCTGCGACCTGCGTCCGCTGCGGGTCGACCGGGGCGACTGGTCGTTCGTCACGCTCGCCGGCGCCGACCTGCGCGGGGCGCGGATCACCGACGTACGGATGCGGGAGGTCGACCTGAGCGGCGCCGATCTGACCGGCGCGACGCTGACCGGCACGGACCTGTCCGGCGCGCAGCTGCACGCCGTCAAGCTGACCCGGGCCGACCTGCGCGGCAGCGACCTGTCCGCGCTCGACCCGACGGCTGTCGAGCGTTCCGGCGCGCGGATCGACCCGGAACAGGCGATGGTGCTGGTCCAGGCGCTCGGTTTCCAGGTCGGCTGAAAGCTGCCGCGGGTTGTCAGGTTTCCCGGCCAGAATCGGGCGCATGACATGGTGGTCCGATCTGTTGGCGGCCGAACCCGAGTTCGCCGCGCGGGTACGCGCCCGGTTCGCGGTCCGCAAACACGGCACGATGGCGACGCTGCGGCGGGACGGCTCGCCGCGGATCAGCGGCACCGAGTTCGACTTCGGTGACGACGGGCAGTTGCGGCTGGGCAGCATGGCCGGCGCGGTCAAGGCGCTCGACCTGCGCCGCGACCCTCGGGTGGCGCTGCACAGCCCCACCGAGGACGCCCCGCCCGACGCCCCGTCCACCTGGGACGGGGACGCGAAGATCGCCGGCCGGGCGCACGAGGAGCCGCCCGCCGAGGACGGCTCACACCGCTTCCGGATCGAGCTGACCGAAGTGGTGCTCACCCGGGTAGGCGACCCACCCGACCACCTGCTCATCGAAAGCTGGCACCCCACCCAGGGCCTGCACCGCCGCACCCGCCACTGACCCCGCCCCTGCCCCGCCCCGCCCTGCCGAGCCCTCTGCCAGCCGCGTTGATCATGAAGTTAGCGGCATTCGGTGTCTGATTTGTCGCCGCTAACTTCATGATCAACGGTTGGTGGGGGGTGGGCTGGGGTGGGTGTGGTCCGCCCGAGTCGGGGTCGCGGGAGATCTTGGTACGGAATGGCCCCTATGGGGGCCGAAGTCTTCCAAGATCTCTTTTGCTGGGGTGCTTCGAGCGCTGAGGGCGTGGGAATTGCGAGGGCTGATGCCTTCTCCAAGATCGCGTTCTGTGTCATTCTCCCTACGGCGAGCCACGGGGCCGGGCCGCTCGCCGCCGGTGGCCGAGGGAGGGTCGGTGGCTGAGGACGACATCGCGCGTACCGGGATCCGGGTCGGGGGCTGGCTGCCCACACCGGACGAATCGGCAGACGCGCCGGAGCGGCCCGCCGGTCCACGCCGCCTGCCCGGGGACGGTGATTCGGGCGGACCCCGGTCGGTGACGCCATCGGACGACGAGCGCTCACCGGACGACCCGGCGCCTCTGGCGGACCTGGATCCGCCCGGTACCGCTGTCTGGCCGCCTCCGCGCACCGCCGGCCCACCCGCTCCCGACCTTCCGGGCGCCGGCCCGTTCCCGGCCGATCCGACCGCACCGAGCCCGCCTGCGCCGACTCCACTCGCCCAGGGTCCGCTCACTCCAGGCTCGCTCGGGCCGGGCTCGCCTGCTTCGGGTCCGCTCACTCCGGGCCGGCTCGGACCAGCTTCGATCGGACCAGCTTCGGTCGGACCAGCTTCGGTCGGGCCGGGCTCGCCCGGATCGGGTCCGCTCGGACCTGGGTCGCTCGGATCGGGCTCGCTCGGACCGGGTCCGATCGGCTCCGGGGCGGCTGCGCCGGTCGGCACCGAGCCGCGTCCGAACCCGCCCGGCGGCCGGGTTCCGCTGGTCGGGCCGGCTCCGATCGGACTGCACCTCTCCACTCCGTCGCCGGTCCGACCGGGCGCTGCGCACGATCCGGCCGCACCCGGCCCGCCGCAAGAAGCCGAGGTGGAACCGAGACCGGGCCGGCACTCCGCCCGGGAAAGTCTCCCGGCGCGCCTCGCCGACCTGGCCGGCGGGCTCGTCGACATGGCCGGCGGCCTCGCCGGCAAGCTCGGCGTCCGGCTGCGCGCCGTGGCCCGGACGGCGAAGACCCGGCTCGGCCCGGTCCGCCCTCCGGCGGACGCCCCGGCCACCCGGGTCGCCGCGGCCCGGGCCCGGCGTCGGCGCCGCCGCGTCGTGCTGGCGGCGGTGGCCGTGACCGGGCTGGTGGCGGCGCTGGGGTACGCGGTCCGATCGCCCGCGCCGCCCCCGCTGACCCGGGAGACCGCGCCCGTGGCGGCACCGAGCGATCAGGCACCGGTCGCGCCGGTCCCCGGCGACCCGGTGTCGCCGGGTGAGCCGCTGCTGGACCTGAAGCTGGAGCCGCTGTCCGAGTCGCTGTCGCTCACCGTGCTCGGCAAGCGGGACTGGCGGCACTGGGGTGGCACCGGGGCGGACAGCGTCCAGCGCAAGCTGCGCGGCACCGGCGAGATCCAGGATCCGGGCGGCGAGCGGCTGGAGCACAACGCCGGGGTGACGGATCTTCAGTGGATCGACGGGGTGCCGACGCCCCGGGAGGAGGGCACCCGGGCCGGCGTCTTCCAGCGGGGCGCCGGCAAGAGCTTCACGCTCGCCGTGGCCGGCAGCGGGGATCTGCGTACCGTCCGGCTGTTCGTCGGCACGTTCTCGGCCGGCGCGCGGCTCGACGTGTCGCTCTCCGGCGGCGGCGATCCGGCCGTCCAGGAGGTCGCCCTCGCCGCCGGCGACCGCTTCTACCAGTACGTCATCCGCTTCCGGGCGCCCCGGGAGGATCGGTTGATGATCACCTGGCGCGCCCTGACGGTGACCGGCGGGCACAACGACGGGGTGGCGCTGCAGGCGATCACGGTAAGCTGAGCCGCCCGGCTCCCGGCGTTTGATAACGAACTGGAAACGCCCGTCGGTTGACATATGGCGCAAAGAGCCGCCCGGTGACACCGTGAAGCCCGTCGCGCTCCGGTCGTTCCCGACGGTGTCGTGACCGGAGCGGAGGGTGTGGTGGGTCAGGAGGACCGTTCGCGCGCCGGTCACGGCTCGCACCGACACGGCCTTCCACGTACCCGGTCCGCGCTGCGGCGGCTGCGCCGACGGCGGCGGCTGATGCTGGAAGGGCTCGCCGCGTTGCTCTGCCTCGCGTCGCTGGCGCTCTACCTCGGTGTCGAGCGGCACGACGCGCCACGCGAGGAGCACGCCCGGCTGCCATCCGCGCCGCCCGGCCGGGTCGGGCTGCCGAACGAGGCCGACGACACAGTGGTCAATCCGGGGTTGCGGCCCCGGCAGCGGCCGCCGTCGCCGAGCCCGACCCCGTCGACGCCCCCACCCAGTCCCACGCCGCCCGCCGCGCCCCCGACTGTCGCGGTCAGCCGCGCCGAGGTGCCGGCCACCGTCGACCTCACCGCCGTGGGCGCCACCGACTGGGTCCACTGGGGGCTCACCGGCGCCGACCGGACGGTCCGCAAGCGGGGCGGCTCCGGTGAGATCCGCGACGAGGGCGGCCGGGGGCGGCGGCAGAGCTTCAGCAACAACCCCGAGGCGTACGCCTGGCGCGACGGCAACCCGGTCGCGTCGGCCAGCGGCACCATGTCCGGCGTCTACACCTGTCACCGAAGCAGCGGGTTCAACCTGTCGGTGGCCGCCGACGGGCAGCAGCGCACGGTGCGTCTGTACGCCGGGCTGTGGATGGCCCGGGGCCGCCTCGACGTGCGTGTCTCCAGCGGCGGGCCGACCACCACGTTGCGGATGGAGGATCCGCACACGGCGAACACCACCGAGTTCACGATCAGGTTCCGCGGGCCGCGCGGCGCCAAGCTGCTGATGAACTGGACGGTGGAGGAGTCCCTCGGGGACTGCGGCAACGTCAGCCTCCAGGCGGTCGCGCTGCGCTGAGCGGGGACAGTTTGTCCGTCGCGTACCCGGCCGGGCGTCGTAGGTTTCCGTTGTTCCCGTCCGACCATCCTCTGTGGAGGCACGACCGATGACCGGCCCTGCTCCCGTCGCCCCCGCCCGCCCTCGCGCCGACGGTGACGTGCTGCGCGAGATCCCGATGCCGCCGTACGTGACGGTCGAGGACGTCCAGTTCGCGGTGCGGGCGGTGGTGGTGCACGCGCCGCGGGCCTGGTCGGGCGGGACCATCTGCCGCAACGACGCCAGCCCGCACCCGTGTCGGCTGCACCGCTGGGGCCGCCGGGTGCTCACCCTGCGCGGGCTGCCGGCGGCCGAGATCGACGCGCTCGTCGAGCGGGGTGACCCCGCCGCCGGCCCGCAGCCGTACCGCCCCGGCGCCTAGCACCGGGGCGGTACGGCCCCGGTCAGCAGAGCGCCGGCTTGACCCAGGAGCACTCCCGCCCTTCCGGTACGCGCGGCGACTCCGGCGCGGCCGGCACGGCCCGCCGGGTAGCGGCCGTCTCCCTCTCGGTGTACCCGGCGAGGGCGATCGCGATCTGGTCCTCCAGGCCCTTCACCGACGAGGTCAGGTAGTTGTTCAGCACGATCGAGAACGCCAGCAGCCGGCCGTCCGCGTTCGTGACGTAACCGGAGAGCGCCGACGCGCCGGTCAGGCTGCCGGTCTTGGCGTGCACGTTGTTCGCGGCGGCGGTCCCGCTCATCCGGCTGCGCAGCGTCCCGCCGACGAGCCGGTTCGGGTTGCCGGCCACCGGCAGCGCGGCGTACCAGGTGCCGAACCACGGTTCGGCGCGGACCGCCGAGAGCAGCGTGACGAACTGGCCGGGCGGGACGAGGTTGCGCCGGGACAGGCCGGAGCCGTCACGCTGGCGCAGCGTGCCGGTGTCCACCCCGGCGTCGCCCACGTACCCGCTGATCGCGGAGA
This sequence comes from Micromonospora sp. LA-10, assembly GCF_051853095.1. Taxonomy (NCBI): domain Bacteria; kingdom Bacillati; phylum Actinomycetota; class Actinomycetes; order Micromonosporales; family Micromonosporaceae; genus Micromonospora; species Micromonospora sp. LA-10. Next base: position 2,514,725 of record NZ_CP195710.1, on the reverse strand, counting down.
GCCCGGCGGCCCAGGTGCCGGAGCCGGAGAGCACCCGGCCCAGTTCCTTGGTGAGCACTTCGGCGTGGCCGTTGTTGGAGAGCTTGAGGAACGGCACCATCAGGTCGGCCAGCGGCATCGAGTCGTGCCGGGCCAGCGGCTTGGCCGTGTCCGGGGTGGCGGTGCCGAGCACGGTCCGCCCGAGCACCCGTACGCCGTGCCGGCGCAGCGCGGACCGGAAGACGTCGGCCGCGTACCCGGTCGGCTCCCAGACCGTCACCCAGTCGCTCTCGGTGGCGTGGCCGAGCGCGATCTGGCCGGTCACCACCACGGTGTTGCCGCCGTGCTCGCGCTCGAAGGAGATGGTGGTCTCGCCCTCGGCCACCGTCTCGGCCCGGTTCTCGATGCGCAGCCAGCCGTTGTCCGGCGTCATGGTGATCTTCGGCCGGGCGCCCGCCCGCGTTCCCGGCGCGGCGTTGACGATCACCGTGCCGGCGTCGTAGTCGGTGTCCGGGGCCACGGTGAGCGCGGACACCTGCGCGGCGTAGTAGTAGGGCTCGTCGTCCCAGGTCCAGTCCGGGCCGAGCCGGTCGCGGTCGTACCGGGTGTCGTCGGCGACCAGGTTGCCCGCGACGACCCGTACGCCGGCGGCGGCGACCTGCTCGGCGAGCCGGTCGTAGTCGGCGGCGAGGATGGTCGGGTCGCCGCCGCCGCGCAGGTAGAGGTCGCCGGAGAGCATGCCGGCGTGGCGCGGCCCGTCGGTGCTCACGTCGGTGGTGAAGCGGTGGCCCGGTCCGAGCAGTTCCATCGCCGCGGCCGAGGTGAACAGCTTGGTGTTGGAGGCGGGGATGAGCCGTCGCGTCCCGTTGCGGTCGTACAGCGTGCGGCCGGTGGTGGTGTCGACGACGACCACGCCTGCCTGCGCCCCGTCGAGCCGGCTGTCGGCGAGGACGGCGTCGATGGTGGCGTGCAACCGGGTCTGCGCGGGGGTGGGCGCTTCGGCCGTGGCGGTGGTGGCGCCGGCGGTGGCCGCGGTGGCGACCAGCACCAGCACCGCGAGCGCCCGGGGAAATAGGCGACGATGCATGTGCCGATGCTGCCATGGAGATTTCCTGCGGGAAAGACTCCGGTGTGAAAGGTTATCGCCAGGAGACGTGGCGGCGCTGTGCGCCGTCCCTGCCCCCAGCCTAGGGATTCGCCGGGCCGAGGGAGGGAAAGACCTGCACGTGGGCCTTGTCGCCCGCGCGAATCCGACATCCAGCCATGAGGAGTTCAGCGATGCTGACCATGACCGACAACGCCGTCCTGGTGATCCGTGACCTCGCCGCCCAGCAGGACGTCGGCGACGCGGGCGGGCTGCGCATCGCCGCCGACACCGAGGCTGGTTCGCTCTCCATCGAACTGGTGCCGGAGCCGGTGGGGGGCGACCAGGTGGTGGACACCGAGGGGGCGCGGATCTTCCTCGACTCCGACGCCGCCGAACTGCTGAACGACACCTCGGTGGACGCGGTCGTCGACGACGAGGGCGTGGTGCAGTTCGGGTTCACCGAGAAGGAGTGAGTCAGCCGGCGCGGCGGGACTCCCCGCCGCGCGGCGAGCGGCCGGTACGTCCCCGTTCCGGGGCGTCCGGGTCGGCCCACCACGCCCGGCCGCGCTGGTCCCGTTCCGGTCGGACCAGTGCGGCCAGCACCTGCGCCAGGTGGTGCGAGGTGCTCCACGCCATCCAGTTGGCCGGCGAACCCGCGCCCGCGCCGCGCCGGGCCCGCCGGACGATCTCGTGGTCGCCCCAGGAGAAGCCGGCTCCGGCGGCCGGCCAGTGGGGAGCGGCAGTCACGGTGCGGCACAGGTCGGCGAAGCGCTCGTCGCCCCGCCCGCCGCGCCGCGACCAGCGGTAGACCCACCACGCGTCGTCGGTGGCCCAGCGCAGCGTGGGCACCCGGTCGCCCGGCTCGTCCGCGCCGCGTACCGCGCAGCTCACGCCGTAGTCGCCGTACCCGAGGTCCAGGTCGGCCAGGCGCTGCCAGAGCGACCAGTCGTACCGGTCCAGCCGGACCGGCTCGTCCACCGGGAGCCGGGACAGGGCCGGCGGCATCCCGCCGGCCGCCACCGTCACCGAGCGCCAGGCGTGCCGCCGGGCCCATTCCGCCGCGCGCCGCACCCGTGGCTCGGCCAGCCGGACGTCGGCGGTGCAGCACACGTCCCCCGCGTCGAGCAGCAGGTCGCACTGCTCCGGTACCAGGCCGGTCAGCCGCCACACCCGCTCCGCCGCGGCCGTCGCGGCGTCCGGCCCGCTGCGGTCCGGGCCGGTGCGCAGCCGGACGACCGCGTGGCGCGTCCAGGCCCGCGCCGCCGCGCCGTGCGCGGCCAGCCGCCGGTCGCTGTCCGCGAGCCCGACGACCGGCACCAGCGGTACGCCCCAGCGGGCCGGATCGTGTTCCGGGGCGTCCGGAAGCGCCGACACGTCGACGGCGGGCAGCAGCTCGTCGGGCAGTCGTGCGAGCGAGTCCACGATGGACGGTGCGTCCGCCGGAACGTCGAGGACCGGTGCGAGCAGCGCGGCGGAGGCTCCGTCGAGATGGGACAGCGCCTCCAGCTCACCGCGCCGCGCGGCCAGCACCGGGCGGTAGACCGGAACTCGGGGCGACTGCGCCATACTTAAATGTAGCCAGCCGATCGCTCTGCGTCATATGGCAGCCGTTTTCCCAGGTCAGAGGCGCGCACTGTCCTTGATCGGACAGGTCTGCGGCTGGTTGCCGGGCGGTGCGCCGACATAGCGTCGGAATCACCGAGGGGGACCGCCGACGATCGCCCGGACGCGCACGAACGCCTCCTGCCGGCGTACCGGCGGGAGAGAGGATCACCATGCCCAGCCGCAGAGGCAGGAGGGAAACCACCGGCCAGCCGATCCCGGGCATGCGGGAGGCCGCGCGCGCCGACACCGAGATCAACTCGTGTGCGGCCCTGGGACTGCCGGCCACCGCCCGCGTGCTGTTCGCGGTGGTCGACGCCAACGGCACGCTGGTACGCGGACTCGGCGCCACCTCGGCCACCCGGCTCGCCGCCGGGATGTACCAGGTCGCGTTCGACCAGGACGTCGCCGCGGCGGCGTACGTCGGAACCGTCGGCCCCGCCAAGCCCGGCGGGCTCGCGCCGCAGGGCGTCATCACGGTCGCGCCCCGGTCCGGCATCGCCAACGCCGTCTTCGTGGAGACGCACGGCACGAGCGGCCACGCGGACCGCCCTTTTCACCTGGCCGTGCTCGCCTGAGGCGGAACGGGCGCGCAGACGAGCGCACGGCGCCGCACGACCTCCGGTCGTAACGTCGCCGCGCTCGGGCCGTCTCCCACCGCCGCAGCCGTACAGGCGGTACGCCAGCGGGGACTTGGCTCGACCGGCCCGTCCCGCACCGGTCTTGTCGGCAGCACATGCCCCTTCCGACGGGATCCAAACCCGGCCGGCGTGGGGAATTCCACCATCTGCGACTCTCGGCGTGGCGGGCGTGCGTACGGGGTATGAGCGGGTCATGGAGCATTTCACGATCGCGACCGTCGCCGAGAAGAGTCCCGACTTCCGCCGCGTGCTCTGGACCGGGGAGCACACCCAGCTGGTCATCATGACCATTCCGCCGGGCGGCGAGATCGGCGAGGAGGTCCACGAGGGCGTCGACCAGATCCTCACGTTCGTCAGCGGCACCGGCGAGGCGCGGGTGGCCGGGGAGAAGAAGGAGGTCGTCTCCGGCGACCTGGTGGTCGTGCCGGCCGGCACGAAGCACAACTTCGTCAACACCGGGCCGAACCCGCTGGTCCTCTACACCGTCTACGGCCCGCCGGAGCACGCCGACGGCGCGGTGCACAAGACGAAGGAGGAGGCGGACGCCGCCGAGGAGGCCGGCGAGGACGAGCCGCCCACCTCCTGAACGGTCGCCGGGCGGGGCCCCGTCGCGACCCCGGTCGTCAGACGGGGGCCCCGCTGTGCACCAGACCCGGGTACTTCAACCCGGCGCCGGTGTTCAGCACCACCACGCGCTCGCCGGGCCGGATCCAGCCACCGGCCCGCAGGTGACGGGCGGCGGTCAGGCAGGCCGCACCCTCCGGGCAGAGCAGCAGCCCTTCCCGGGCGGCGAAGTCACGCAGGTCGGTGAGGATCTCCGCGTCGTCAACAGCGATCGCGGTGCCGGCGCTCTCGCGCAGCGCGGACAGGATCAGCTCGTCGCCGAGCGGCGCGGGCACGGTGATGCCGAACGCGACGGTGCGCGCGTCCGCCCACGGGGTGACCCGGTCCTCGCCGACCGCGAACGCCCGCACGACCGGCGCGCATCCGGTGGACTGCACCGCGACCAGCCGGGGCAGCCGGTCCTCCACCCAGCCCAGTTCACGCAGCTCGTGCAGCGCCTTGTGGATGCCGATCAGCCCGACGCCCCCACCGGTCGGGTAGACGATCACGTCGGGCACCTGCCAGCCGAGCTGCTCGACGATCTCGTACCCCATGGTCTTCTTGCCCTCCAGGCGGTACGGCTCGCGCAGCGTGCCGGCGTCGAAGATCCGCCCGTCCGAGCCGGCGACCAGCTCGGCGATGTCCCGGCCCGCGTCGTTGATCAGGCCGTCGATCAGCCGCAGGTCGGCACCGGCGGCGAGGCACTCCTCCCGGCAGATGGTCGGCGCGGCCAGCGGCATGGCGATCGTCGCGCCCATCCCGGCCCGTGCCGCGTACGTCGCCCAGGCCGCCCCGGCGTTGCCGTTCGTGGGCATGGCGATCCGCTCCACGCCCAGCTCCTTGGCCCGGCTCACGCCCACCGACGCGCCGCGCGCCTTGAACGACCCGGTCGGGGTCAGCCCCTCGTCCTTGACGAGCAGATCAGCGATGCCGATCTCGTGTCCGTACGCGGGCGCGCGCCACATCGGCGTCCAGCCCTCGCCGAGCGTGGTGACGCACCGGGGATCGGCCACCGGCAGCAGCTCCCGGTAGCGCCACAGGTCGGCCGGGCGCAGCCCGAACTGCTCCGGGGCCACGGTGGCGGCCACCGCGGCGAGGTCGTAGCGGGCCAGCAGCGGCGAGCCGCAGCCACACAGGTTCTGCAACGTGTCGGCCGCGTGTTCACGGCCGCAGCGCGGGCACTCCAGGTGCGTCAGGTGCACGGTGGTCCTCAGCTCGCGTCGATGCTCAGCCAGTGCCGGCTGCGCCGGCCCGGCTCGTACGGGGAGTCGAGGCGCTTCGCCACCACTCCCGGGAGCCCCTGCTCACGGGCGGCCCGCAGGGCGTCCGCACCGACTCCCGGGAACCACGGCGGAGTCTGCCAGTGCGGACCGGCGAGCGCCAGACCGTCGAGCAGGTCACGGCGTTGCGCGTACGGCACGTCGAGGCTGGGCACGCCCTCCAGCCAGAGCAGATCGACGGCGAGGAACTGCCCGTCGCGCCGGGTCGGCGGCCGGACCCGCCCGGCCGGGTCGATGCGGACCAGCACGCCGTCGAGCACCGCCTCGACCGGGGCCAGCGCCTCGGCCATCGCCCGCAGCCAGGGGTACGACCCGGTGACCTCGTCGTCGTCGCCGTCGAGCAGCCGCAGCCGGCCGCCCGAGACGTACGCCATCGCGCGTACGCCCGCCCAGCGCAGCTCGTACCCCCAGGCGTCGGCGTCGCGCGGCAACCGCCCACCCTCGGCGGGCAGCATCGGGCGGACCAGCTCCGGCATCGGCGTCCAGCCCTCCGGCGCCGGGTCGGTGCGCCTGATCATCCAGTCCCGGCCCCGCCCGCCGGTGGCGAACAGCACGTACCGCCCCTTCGTGCGCTCGCCGTCGAGCACCACGATCACCTCGTCGTCACGCCACTTCTCGGCCCGGTAGGTGCCGGTGTCGTGCACGGTCATCCGCCCGCCGCCGTACTCGCCGGCCGGGATCTCCCCGTGGAACGTCAGGTACTCCATCGGGTGGTCCTCGGTGTGCACGGCGAGGTGGTTGCGGCCCGGGTCGCGCGGCAGGCCGCGCGGCACCGCCCAGGAGGCGAGCACGCCGTCGTGCTCCAGGCGCAGGTCCCAGTGCAGGCTCCGGGCGTGGTGCTGCTGGATGACGAAGCGGGGCGCGCGCCGCGCGGACCGCTTCCGGCCGGGTGACCGCTCGGGCACCGGTTCCGGGGTACGCGCGGAGTCCCGTTTCCGCCGGTACTCGTCCAGCCGGTCCGCCATCCCCGCATCCTCCCCCAGACGCGCCGTGTGTGCCGGGATGCCGGTGTGTGTGCGACGAACCGGGGTAGAACGGGGGACATGGACAGCGACCAGCCCACCCTTCCGCTCCCCGGCGACGTCCGGATCCCGCTGCTCGGCTTCGGCACCTGGCAGGCCACGGGCGAGGCCGGCTACGAGGCCGTGCTCAACGCGCTGGACGCCGGTTACCGGCACCTGGACACCGCGACGATGTACGGCAACGAGAAGGAGGTGGGCCGGGCGGTCAAGGAGAGCGGGCTGCGCCGGGAGGACGTCTTCATCACCACCAAGCTCCCGCCGGACCGGGTGGGCCGGGAGCGGGAGACCATCGAGGCGAGCCTGGCCGCGCTGGACACCGACTACGTCGACCTGTGGCTGGTGCACTGGCCGCCGTCCGCACCCGGCGACAGCATCCCGGTGTGGCGGGAGATGCTCGCGGCGCGGGACGAGGACCTGGCTCGCGCCGTCGGGGTGAGCAACTACTCGATCGGGCAGCTCGACGAGCTGATCCAGGCCACTGAGGAGACGCCGGCGGTCAACCAGATCCGCTGGAGCCCGTCGCTGTACGACAGGCAGACCCACGCCGCCCACCGGGACCGCGGGGTGGCGCTGGAGGGTTACAGCCCGTTCAAGACCAGCGACCTGTCCGACCCGGTGCTGGTGCGCATCGCCCAGGCGCACGACGTGTCGCCGGCCCAGGTGGTGCTGCGCTGGCACATCGACCACGAGATCGTGGTCATCCCGAAGTCGGTCACGCCGGAGCGGATCCAGGCCAACTTCGACGTGTTCGGGTTCTCGCTGACCGCCGAGGAGATGCGCGACATCGACGCGCTCGCCGGCTGACGCTCGTACCGGGAAAGGGGCGCGGTCCGTGCGGACCGCGCCCCTTCGTCACGCGCCGGTCAGCCGCGGGCGCAGGTGGAGCCGTTGAGCGTGAAGCTGCTCGGCGCCGAGTAGTTGCCGTTCAGCGTCGCCTGGTAGCCGAAGGTGGCCGACGCGCCGGGTGCCAGCGTGCCGTTGTAGCCGGCGTTGCGGGCGGTCACCGCCGAGCCGCTCTGGCTCACCGTGGCGTTCCACGCGTTGGTGACGGTCTGCCCGGAGGGCAGGTTGTAGTTCAGCGTCCAGCCGTTGATCGTGCCGGAGCCGGTGTTCTTGACCGTCACCTCGGCGGTGAAGCCGTTGTTCCAGACGTTCGCCGCCTTGTAGGTGACGGTGCAGGACGCGTTGCCCGACGGCGGGGGCGTGGTCGGCGCCGAGGTGGTCGGCGGCGGGTTGGAACCACCGGTGTTGACGTTCTGCGAGAACGAGTTCACCGCCAGCCCGACGCCGCCCTGCCACGGCTCGAAGCCGGCCTGGATGCTGGTCAGGTACCAGTCGTTGGTGATCGCGCCCCGGTTGCGGGTGTCGTTGATGAACGCCAGCGCGTCGAAGCTGAAGCTGGGGATGGCCGACGGCGACAGGTACGAGATGACGTTGTTCGAGCCGTTGCTGCCGCGCCAGACCTCCCAGGTCCGGCCCGCGATGTTGGCGGTGCCGACCGGAGAGCCGATGGGCTGGATCGAGCCCTGCCGGTTGAGCCAGATCATGATCTCCATCTGGTTCACCCCGTCCCGCTTGGGCGACGGGTCGAGCCAGATGTCGTACGACGCGTTGAAGATCGCGCCGCTGACGTAGTTGTAGCTGATGCTGGCCGGTGCGCTGCTGATGTTCTTCACCTGCACCGGCAGGTTCGTGCCGGGCGAGCAGTTGGTGTAGTGGCAGCCCACGAAGATCGACGGGTAGGAGACCGGCGCCCCGTTTGTCGGCGCGGAGCCGTCCGCGCGGGTGATGGAGAAGCCGGTCGAGGTGACGTTGATGCACTGCTGGGCACTGGTGCCCCAGCGGTTGTTCTGCACCACGTACTTGCCGCCGATGGTGGTCGAGCCGTACTGCTCGCAGATCTGCGTGTCGGCGGAGGCGGTGCCGCCGAGCGCGACGGCGACGATGGTGCCGGCGGCCAGCAGACCGGCCGCGGCGAGGGCCCTGAGTGGACGCTTCATGATGCTCCTTGGCTCGGCGCGGGACGGCGCCGGTTCGGTCGGTGATACGGACGGGAGCGCTCCCACGATGCAAGGAATACATTTACATGTCTCGAAACATTGCGCAAATGCGCCGGGCTCGTTAACGCTCCGCGTCCGGTCGGTGGCGCGACCGGCGGCCGCCGCCGGCCCCTTCCCCCAGATGGAGGCGGGATTCCTGCCGGTGGGACGGGGTGTGCCGCCGACCGGCGGCCCGCGCCAGGGCGAGCGGGCACTTCCGCCGCCTGGTTGCGGCGAGTAATGTCTTGCCTCCAACGCGTGCCGTTCCCCTCCGGAGGCGTAACCCACCATGGGTGGTTCACCCCTGCGCGTCCTCGTCGTCGGCGCGGGCATCGCCGGCCTCGCCGTGACCCGGGCGCTTCGCCTGGCGGGGTTCCGGCCCGACGTCACCGAGCGGCTGCCACCCACGGAGTCCACCGACAGCGGCCTCTACCTGCCCGGCAACGCGGCCCGGGCGATGCGCCGGCTCGACCTCGACGGTCCGCTGCGCCCGCTCGGCCAGGTGATCCGCCGGCAGCGCTTCCTCGACGCCGCCGGGGCGCCGCTGTGCGAGGTCGACCTCGACGCGCTCTGGGCCGGAGTGGGGGAGTGCCGGGCGCTGCCCCGGGCCGAACTGCACCGGGTGCTGCTCACCGGCGCCGGCGGCGCGGTCCGGCACGGCGCCGAGGTCAGCACCGTCGACCCGCTGCCCGGCGGCGTGGCGGTCGGCTTCACCGACGGCACCAGCGCGGAGTACGACCTGGTCGTCGGCGCGGACGGGCCACGCTCGGCGGTACGCACGCTCGCCGCGCTCGGCGGGCCGCCCCGCCCCGCCGGACAGGTGGTCTACCGGGCCCTGGTGCGCGGCGGCCCCCGGATCGCCGACTGGACCGCCCTGCTCGGCCAGCGGGCCGGGTTCCTGGTGGTGCCGCTCGGCGCCGGACAGCTCTACTGCTACGCCGACGAGGCCGGCACCGACCTGCCCGCCGACCCGCTCGCCCGCATGCGCGAGCTGTTCGGCTCCTACGGCGGCCCGGTGCCGGAGGTGCTGGACGCGCTGGAGACGGTCTGCGCCGAGCGCACCGAGGAGGTCGAGCTGGGCCGGTGGTTCCACGGCCGGGTGCTGCTCGTCGGTGACGCCGCTCACGCCACCGCGCCGACGCTCTCCCAGGGCGCCGCCATGGCGCTGGAGGACGCCGTCGTGCTCGCCGAGTCGCTGCGCGCCGCCGGCAGCGTCGACGCCGCGCTGCTCGCGTACGAGAGCCGCCGCCGCCCGCGTACCCGCTGGGTGCGGGACCGGACCCGGGACCGCAACCGCACCCGCGACGTGCCGCCGGCGCTGCGCGACCCGTTGCTGCGCGGGCGCGGCGGAAGGATCTTCCGGGAGCACTACCGGCTCCTGACCGGCCCGCTCTAGGCGGCCGGAGATCGTAGCCGCCCACCCCACGCGGCGGGGCCACCTACCGGGGACTATCCTCCTTGCGGATGACGGCTGCGCCGATGACCAGCGCGCCGAGCGGGACAACCAGAACCGGAGGCCACTCGTGACCACCGTCGCACCCAAGCCGGTCGTGACCCGGCCCTGGCCGGTCCGGGAGCCGGTCAAGGGGTCGGCCCTCGCGCGGCTGTTGCGCACCACGGACGCGAAGCAGATCGGGATCATGTACATGGTCACCGCGTTCGTGTTCTTCATGATCGGTGGCCTGATGGCCCTGATCATGCGCGCCGAACTGGCGCGGCCGGGCCTGCAGTTCCTGTCGCCCGAGCAGTACAACCAGCTCTTCACGATGCACGGCACGATCATGCTGCTGTTCTTCGCGACGCCGATCGTGTTCGCCTTCGCGAACTACGTGGTGCCGCTGCAGATCGGCGCGCCGGACGTGTCGTTCCCCCGGCTGAACGCCTTCGCGTACTGGCTCTACCTGTTCGGCGGCACGCTCGCCACCGCGGGCTTCATCGCCCCGGGCGGCGCGGCCGACTTCGGCTGGACCGCGTACACGCCGCTGAGCACCGCCGACCACGCCCCGGGCGTCGGCGCCAACATGTGGGTCGTCGGCCTGGCCATCTCCGGTCTGGGCACGATCCTCGGCGCGGTCAACCTGATCACCACGATCCTGACCCTGCGCGCGCCCGGCATGACCATGTTCCGGATGCCGATCTTCACCTGGAACATGCTGGTCACCAGCCTGCTGGCGATCCTGGTCTTCCCGCTGCTGGCCGCCGCGCTGTTCGCGCTCGCCGCGGACCGCCTGATGGGCGCCCACGTGTACGACCCGGCGACCGGCGGCCCGATGCTGTGGCAGCACCTGTTCTGGTTCTTCGGTCACCCCGAGGTGTACATCATCGCGCTGCCGTTCTTCGGCATCATCAGCGAGATCATCCCGGTGTTCTCCCGCAAGCCGATCTTCGGCTACAAGGGCCTGGTGGCCGCCACCATCGCCATCGCCGCCCTGTCGATGAGCGTCTGGGCGCACCACATGTTCGCCACCGGCCAGGTGCTGCTGCCGTTCTTCAGCTTCCTGAGCTACCTGATCGCCGTGCCCACCGGTATGAAGTTCTTCAACTGGATCGGCACCATGTGGCGGGGCCAGATCACCTTCGAGACGCCGATGCTCTTCTCGATCGGCTTCCTGGTGACCTTCCTCTTCGGTGGCCTGACCGGTGTGCTGCTGGCCAGCCCGCCGCTCGACTTCCACCTGCACGACTCGTACTTCGTGGTGGCGCACTTCCACTACGTGCTCTTCGGCACCATCGTGTTCGCCGTCTTCGCCGGCATCTACTTCTGGTTCCCGAAGATGTTCGGCCGGATGCTGGACGAGCGCCTCGGCAAGATTCACTTCTGGCTGACCATGATCGGCTTCCACACCACGTTCCTGGTGCAGCACTGGCTGGGCAACGAGGGCATGCCGCGCCGGTACGCCGACTACCAGGCCATCGACGGCTTCACCACGCTGAACACGATCTCCACGATCGGCGCGTTCATCACCGGTATCTCGACGCTGCCGTTCATCTGGAACTGCTGGAAGTCGTACAAGACCGGCCCGGTGGTCGAGGTCGACGATCCGTGGGGTCACGGCAACTCGCTCGAGTGGGCCACCAGCTCGCCGCCGCCGCTGCGCAACTTCGACCGCATGCCGCGCATCCGCTCCGAGCGGCCGGCCTTCGACGCGAAGTTCCCCGAGCTGGCCGCCGGGCAGAGCCTGGCCGGTCCGCCCGAGGGTGGCGCCAAGCCGCTGACCAGCGAGGTCAACGGTGGCGCCAGCTACCAGGAGGACACCGCAGGCAACCTCGACCAGCGCTGACGCAGTTCAGGCCGGGCGCCGCACTCCCTCACGGGGGTGCGGCGCCCGCCGCTTTTCCCCGGTCCCGTCCCTGGCTGGTTGCCCCTGCCCCGGGGGTTGTCCCCGTTGATCATGAGGTTGACGGCAGTTCGTGTCCGTTATGTCGCCGCTAACCTCATGATCAGTGGGGTGGGGGCGGAGGGCAGGCGCCAGCTCGGGGAAGTGGTGGTGTCCGGGGCGCGTGGACCCAGCCACTTCCCCGTACTGGCTTAGCCCCGCCTGGGGCGCTGTGGTGATCAAGGAGTTGTGTCCTCTCGTGGCGTCTCCGGGGACACCAACTCCTTGGTCAACTTCTGGGGAGGTGGGGTTTCGGCCAGGGTCACCGCGCAGGGCCAGTTCGGGGGAGTGGTGGTGTTCGGGGTGCGTGGACCCGGCCACCTCGGCGTACTGGCTTCGCGCCGCCTCGGGGCGAAGGGGAAGGCTAGCGGGGAGCCAGGGCCAAGGCGGGGTCTGGAGTCGGGGTGGGGACCGGGGTGCGGCGGTGGCGCAGCTCGATCGGGAGCACCGCCAGCGCCACCAGCGCGCCGATCGCGCCCGTGACCACGAAGCCCCAGACGGGCGCGGAAGCGTCGATGACCGCTCCGGCCAGCGGCGCGCCGAGCGCGATGCCCACTGTCACTGCGGAGCCGTGCAGCCCCATCGCCACTCCGCGTACGGAGGGCGGAGCCAGCCGGCTGACCGCGTCGGAGGTGGACGCGATGGTGGGCGCACAGAGCGCCCCGGCCGGGATCAGCGCGAGGCAGAGCAGCCACCAGTGCGACCCGCCCAGCCCGACCGGGATGGTGGCGAGGCTGAGCACCGCCATCAGCGCCAGCGGGGGGAACGAGCGGCGTACCGCGCCGTACGCGAAGCCGCCCACCAGGGAGGCGACCGCCCAGGCGGCGAGCACGGCGCCGGTCCAGCCGACCTCGCCGCCGGCCCGGAGCACGGCTACCACTGCGACGTCGGTGCCGCCGAGCACGAGGGTGGCGGCGAGGCTGACCGCCAGCACGGCGAGCAGGCGCGGGGTGAGCCACTCGCGGCGGTGCACCGGGCGCTGCGGCCCGGCCTTCTCGTCGGCGGCCCGTACCGGCGGGTTGAGCAGCCAGAAGCAGATGCCGGAGCCGACGATCCCGGCGCCGACCGCCCACAGCGTCAGGCGGGGCGTGACGGTGGTGGCCAGCGCGACGGCGAGCGCCGGGCCGATCATGAACGACAGCTCCATCGCCATGGAGTCCAGCGCGTACGCGGGGCGGCGCTTCTCCGCCGGCACGAGCGCGGCGATCGACTGGCGGATCATCGAGAAGATCGGCAGCGCGAGCAGCCCGGCGAGGAACGCGGCGGGCAGCAGCACCGGGTACGGCAGCGCGGGCGCGGCGGACCAGAACAGCGCCTCGGCAACGGTGGTGAGCACCAGCACCGGCCGGAGCCCTCGGCGGTCGATGAGCCGCCCGAGTAGCGGGGCGCCGATCGCCGCGCCGATCGTCGACGCGGCACCGACCAGGCCGGCGGCACCGTAGCCGCGGTCCAGGTCGAGCACCACGTAGAAGGTGAGCGTCACCCCGGTGGCGGTCAGCGGCACGCGGGCCAGCACCGACACCAGCAGCAACGATCGGACACCGGGTAGGGCGAGCGCCTCCCGGTAAGGCTTCAGGTTCACGACGGTCCGTACCTCCGGCGCCATCCTGGGGCCGGGGTATGACACCCGCAAGCGATTATCCGGTCAAGCGGCAGTGATCACAGGCTCGCCCACCATGGTCACCCCGGCGCCGTCCAGCGCGCGCAGCGCCACGTCGAGCGTGTCCGGCGCGACAGCGGCGGTCAGGTCCAGCAGCACCGTCGTGTGGAAGCCCTCCCGGGCGGCGTCCAGCGCGGTCGCGCGCACGCAGTGGTCGGTGGCGATGCCGACCACGTCGACCCGGTCCACGTCGTGCCGGCGCAGCCAGTCGGCCAGGCACTCGCCGTCGGGGCCGTGCCCCTCGAAACCGGAGTACGCGGCCGCGTGCTCGCCCTTGTGGAAGATCACCTCCACCCGGTCGGTCGCCAGTTCGGGGTGGAACTCGGAGCCGGACGTGCCGACCACGCAGTGCCGGGGCCAGGAGTCGACGTAGTCCGGCGGGTCGCCGAAGTGCGCGCCCGGGTCGACGTGGTAGTCCTTCGTGGCGACCACGTGGTCCCACCGGTCCGGTTCGGCGGCGAGCAGCCGGGAGATCCCGGCGGCCACTCCGGCCCCGCCGCCGACCGCGAGGGAGCCGCCCTCGCAGAAGTCGTTCTGCACGTCCACGATGATCAGGGCGTTCGCCATCGGGTTCCTCCTCAGCTCGCGGGTACGACGGTGACGGGGACGGCCGGGTCGCCGACGGAGAGCTTGAGCCCCTCCCACGGGATGGAGATCAGGCACTGGCGCAGGTGGTCCCGGGACTCCTCCAGACTGGGCAGCGCCGCCGGTTCGCCGGACACCACGTACGACTGCTGGAGCAACCGGTCGTTGGGCTGCCGGTCCGGCACGCCCTGCGGGACGATGACCTCCTCGGTGGCGGTCCCGGTCGGCTTGTGCCGGCGGACCGCGACCTTCCGGCCGCCGATGGTGGCCTTGTGCTCGGAGCGCTTGACCACTGGCCGCCCCTCCACCTCGACCAGCTTGTAGACGAGGCCGGCGGTGGGCGCGCCGGAGCCGGTCACCACTGCGGTGCCGGCGCCGTACATGTCCACCGGTTCGGCGGCGAGCGCGGCGATCGCGTACTCGTCCAGGTCTCCGGAGACGATGATCTTCGTCTCGGTGGCGCCGAGCGAGTCGAGCAGTTCGCGGGACTGCTGGGCGATCACCGCGAGGTCGCCGGAGTCGATCCGGACCGCCCGCAGTTCCGGCCCGGCCACCGCGATGGCGTTGCGGATGCCCTGGGCGATGTCGTACGTGTCGACGAGCAGCGTGGTGTCCTTGCCCAGCGTGGCGACCTGGGAGGCGAACGCGGCCCGCTCGTCGTCGTGCAGCAGCGTGAACGCGTGCGCGGCGGTGCCGGCGGTGGGGATGCCGTAGCGCTGCCCGGCGGCCAGGTTGGAGGTGAACCGGAACCCGGCCAGGTAAGCGGCCCGCGCGGCGGCGACGGCGGCCTCCTCGTGCGCGCGGCGGGAGCCCATCTCGATCAGCGCCCGGCCCCGGGCGGCGGTGACCATCCGGGCCGCGGCGGCGGCGACCGCGCAGTCGTGGTTGAGCACCGACAGCACGAGCGTCTCCAGCACCACGCACTCGGCGAACGTGCCGGACACGGCGAGGATCGGGGAGCCGGGGAAGAACAGCTCGCCCTCGGCGTAGCCGTCGATGTCGCCGGTGAACCGGTAGTCGGCGAGCCACTGTGCGGCCCGCTCGTCCACCACGCCGGTACGGCGCAGGAAGTCGATCTCATCCGGGTCGAACCGGAAGTCGCGGATCATCTCGATGAGCCGGCCGGTTCCGGCGACCACCCCGTACCGGCGGCCGGCCGGCAGCCGCCGGCTGAACACCTCGAAGACGCAGCGTCGGTCGGCCGTGCCGTCACGCAGCGCGGCGCTGACCATGGTCAGCTCGTAGTGGTCGGTCAGCAGCGCGGGGCGAAGGGTGCTCACCGCTCCAGCCTAGAGTTCAGTCCGGCTCCGTGCCGTCGTGCCCCGGCATCGACCGCAGCGCGGCCCGCAACTCGCCGCGCCCGGCGACGCCGAGCTTGCTGTAGACGCGCTGGAGGTGGTTCTCCACGGTGCGGGTGGACAGGTACAGCCGCTCCGCGATGGCCCGGCTGGTCACCCCGTCGGCGGCGAGGCGGGCGATCTCCCACTCCCGGTCGCTGAGCGTCGGGCGGAGCAGCCGCAGCGCCGGGGTGGAGATCTCGTCGCAGCGGCGCAGCAGGTCCGCGAGGCGTTCCCGGATCGGCGCGGTGGCGCCGGCGCGGGCGTGCCGCGTCCGGTGCAGCGCCATCGCGGTCGCCTCGGCGGCGTACACGGTCAGCTCGCGACCGGCGAAGCCGTCGGCGACTGCGAGCAGGGCGTCCGGGGCACCGTCGGCGGCGGCCCGGCCGAACCGGGCGACGAGCGGCGGCAGCACGCCGTCGACCTGCTCGGAGAGTTCCGCAAGGCGTTGCGCCACGGTGCGCCGGCCACCGTCGGTGCAGGTCGGTCCGACCGGCGCGGCGGCCTGGTCGAACCGGACCAGGTCGAGCAGGACGAGCAGTTCGTGCCCGGCCAGGCCGTCCTCGCGCAGCCGGTCGGCGAGCGCGCACAGGTGCTTGGTGGCCGCCGGCAGGTCACCGGTCGTGGCCTGGACCGCGCCCCGGGCCTGCTCCAGCCACGCGTAGAGCACGGCCATGCCGGGCGCGTGCGTCCGGTCCGCCTCGGCCATCGCCTCGGCCGCGTGAGTCGCGTCCCCGCGCAGCGCGGCGGCCTGGGCACGCTCGGCGTGCGCCAGCCCGGCGTACACGCGGCTGGTGGCGAGCACCGCGCACGCCTCCAGGCTGGTCCGCAGCGCCTCGTCGCCGCGCCCGCGCAGCCGCGCCGCGTACGCCTGGAGGATGGCCAGGTAGCCGGTGCCGAGCCGGAAGTCACCGGCCCCGGCCAGGTCGGCGAACTCGTCGGCGACGATCGCGTCGATGCCGGGCAGGTCGCCGGAGAGCGTCAGCCGGGTGCCCCGGGCCAGCTCCATGGCGAGCTGGAGGTAGGGCATGTCGGCCCGCCAGCACGCCGCCTCGGCCTGGACCCGGGCGATCGCTGTGGCGCTGCGCTGATACTGCCCCTGGGCGGCCTGGAGGTGGGCCAGCGTGCAGCGGGCCAGTTCCCGGGCGGCCATCGGGGCGGCCGGGCGGTCGAGCACCTCCTGGGCCAGCCGGACCGCGACGTCGATGTCGAGCCGGTGCAGCCGCATGGTGGCCTCGAACGCGCGGACCCGGGCCCGGTCGGCGGGGTCGGTCAGCTCCTCGCCGCGCGCGGCGATCTCCTCCACTGTGGACTCGCGGTTGAGTCCCCAGTAGCTGACCATGCCCCGGACCGTCAGCCACCGGCTGCGCCGGCGGTCGTCGTGGATCTCGCCGGCGACCTGGTCGAGCACGCGGATCGCCTCGTCCGGCCGGTCGCCGAACATCAGGATGGTGGCCAGCAGCTCGGCCGCGTCGGTGCCGCCGCCGGCCTCCAGCGCGGCGCGGGCCAGCCGGGTGGCCAGCGGCACGTCGTACCGGCCGAACGCCTGTACCGCGGCGTCGAGCAGCAGAGCGACGTCCTGCGCCGTACCCGAGTCGAGCCGCCACACGGCGACCCGCAGCAGGTCGTCGCGGCGGCGCGTGCCGACCTGCTCCAGCAGCCCGGCGAGGGTGGCCTGGAGCCGGCGGGTGCGGCTGACCGGGCAGTGCCGGCGCATCACCTCGCCGTAGAGCGGGTGCGCCAGGCGGACGTTGAGCCGCCGGTCGTCGTGGATCAGGGTGATGAGCCCGCGTTCCTCGGCCGCCTCCACGTCCGCCGGGTCGACGGCCCGTTCCAGCAGTTGCAGGCCCAGCGGCTCGCCGAAGGCGACCAGCTCGACCACCGCCCGGACGCCGGGGGTGAGCTGGCCGATCCGGGTGTCGATCAGGTCGGTGAGGCTGGGCGCCAGCTCCAGCCGGCCGGTCCAGGTCCAGATCCCGTACGTGCGACGCAGCTCGTCGTCGGCGGCCAGGACCAGCTCGCGCAGCAGCAGCGGGTTGCCGGCGGAGAGCTGGAAGAGCCGGTCGGAGGAGCAGGCGTCGACCGGTCCACCCAGGATGGCGGCGAGCAGCCCGGTGGTCTCGCTGCGGCCGAGCGGGTCCAGCTCGACCAGGTCGACCAGGTCGTCGGTCCAGAGCGCGCGGATCGGCAGCGGGATCTGCTCGCCGTTGCGCAGCGTCCCGATGACCGTGGCGTTCTCGGAGCGCGCGACCAGGTGCACCAGCGCGGCCGAGGGCGGGTCGAGCAGGTGTGCGTCGTCGATGGCGAGGACGACGGGCCGGCCGGCGGCCTGTTCCTGGAGGACGTCCACGGCCCAGCGGAGGATCCCGGCGGGGGAGAGCCCCTGCGGCTGCGCGGCGGGCAGCACCTGGACGAGCCCGCCGAAGGGCAGGGCGGCGGTGGTGGCGCTGGCCGAGATGGACCAGATCGCGTACCGCTCGGGGGAGAGTTCGGAAACACCTTCACGCAGCAGCCGGCTCTTGCCGACCCCGGCGTCGCCGCTGAAGAGCAATCCGCGCCCCTCGGGCCGGCCGATGGTCGACAACAGACGGTTGAGTTCATCTCGACGGCCGACGAACTCCCACCTACTCATCGGCGCAGCATATCGACCGTGTTCCGTCCGCGTGCAGACCGTTACGCAGTGAAGTTGAGTAATCTGGTCGTTACCCCTGAGTATCGGAGGTGTTCGCTGTCGGATGGCCGACAGTCGTACGCTTCCGACAGTCCCTGCAACCAGGGAAAAGTCGCGACCGGGACCCCGGTCGCCTGACCGGGAGGCCACCTGATGACGCCGGGTCCACTCCCTTCGGTCGACGTGCCCGACCCGCGCCGGCAGGCCGGGCCGCCCGGGTGCGCCCCGCTGCCGACCCGGCTCGGGGTGACCGTACCCGGGCCGGACGACCCGATGGCCGTGGTCGTCGCCGGCCCGGCCGGCGCCGGCCGGCGTGAGGTGATCGCCGGCCTGCTCGGGATCGAGTCCGCGATGCTCGCCGTGCCTGCCGGAAGCAACCTGCTGGTCCAGCACGCCGAGAAACCGACCCGCGCCGCATACGTGCCGGGCTACCGCCAGCCGCACGCCTACGGCACCCACCCGCTGACGACCGGCCCGGCGCTGGCCCGGCCGCCACGCCGGGTCGAGCTGAGCCTGCCCGACCCGCTGCTGCGGCACTTCACGGTGGTCGACACGCCGGACACCGGCACGCTCGGCGTGGCCGGCGGCCGGGTGCTGCGCGACGTCGTCGGCCGGGCCGGCGCGCTGCTCTTCGTGATCTCCGCCGACCAGGCGTTCAGCGCGGCCGAGCTGCACCTGCTCGCCGAGGTGGCACGCGCCCGGGTCGAGGTGTTCTTCGCCGTCACCCCCGGCACGACCGGCTGGACCGCGTCGGCCGACGGCCCGGCGGCGGAGGACACCGACCCGTCCGCACCGTCGCCCGGACGGGCCGGTCCGTCCGGGCCCGCCCACCGTTTCGATCCCGTGTCGGTCTGCATCGAGGCGCACCGCGCGGCGTTGCTGGCCGCGGTCCCGGCGCTCACCCCGGCCCGGTGGTTCCCGGCCCGCCGCACCGAGCTGCCGCACCTGCGGCGTGCCCTGGTCGGCTGGGCCGCCGACGAGGGACTGCGCCGCGGCAGCGCCAGTCCGCCGGTGCCGCCCGGCGCGCACGGCCGGGTGCCGGTGCTGACCGGCGTCGAGCCCGGCGAGCTGGCCGACCGGATCGACAGGGAGTCCCGCGCGTGCGCCCGCCGCATCCGTCAGCACCTCGCCCTGGAGCTGGCGAACATCCACCTGCGGGTGGTGCAGGAGATCGTCTTCGGGGTCGGCTGTGCCGGCCTGCCGCAGATGCTCGACCGCGAGCTGGAGGCGCTGTCGCTGCTCGCCACCGCCCAGTGCGATGAAGCCGTCCGGGGTCTCGTCGACGAGGCCGCCGCCCGGGTGTTCGGCGCGCCGCTGGCCGAGGGCGTACGCGGGCGGATCGCGCATGCGGTGCGCTGGAGCCTGGCCGACCATCCGGACGGCCCGGAGCTGGACCGGGTCCTCCTGGTCACCAGCACGGCCGGGGTCGCCGCGCTGACCGGCGAAGGGGCCCTCGACGCGCTGGCCGGGCTGCCCGGCGGGCAGCGGGACGAGGTGCTCCCGCCCGTCGGCGTCGCCCTCAACGGCGGCTGCTGGCAGCACTGGCGGGCGGCCGACAACAACGACCCGAACGCCGCCCGGTCCTGGGCCCAGCGCGCCCTGCGCGAGGTCGAACTCGAACTGTCCCGCGAGGTGTCCCGCCGCTTCGAGGTGATCCGTCTCTCGCTGGGCGGGGTGCTCGCCGATGCTGTCGACCACGGCATCCTGCTGGCCTGAGCGGCTCGCCGCGGCGCGGCGGACCGGGCTCGCGTACGCGGCCCGGGCGGGTCACGACGACCGGCGCGGCGTTCCGGTTCATCGGTTCCCCGGATCCGGTGGCACGATGGGGGGCATGGCGGCTCCACAGGTTGCGCCGGTCGAGACGCCGGACACCGAAGAGGTGCCGGTCTCCGACCGGCCGTGGGTGACCATCGTCTGGGACGATCCGGTCAACCTGAT
This sequence comes from Micromonospora sp. LA-10, assembly GCF_051853095.1. Classification (NCBI taxonomy): domain Bacteria; kingdom Bacillati; phylum Actinomycetota; class Actinomycetes; order Micromonosporales; family Micromonosporaceae; genus Micromonospora; species Micromonospora sp. LA-10. Next base: position 2,494,904 of record NZ_CP195710.1, on the reverse strand, counting down.
GACGTATGTGACCTGGGTGTTCCAGAAGCTGTTCGGATACAGCCGGGAGAAGGCGGAGCGGCTCATGCTGGACGTGCACCACAAGGGCAAGGCCGTGGTGTCCACCGGCGCCCGGGAACGGATGGAGCACGACGCGGCGCAGCTGCACGCGTACGGCCTCTGGGCGACGGTGGAGAGGTCATGAGCATGTTCCGCCGCCGCGGCGACCACTACGTGGCCACGTTCGCCGTCGACGAGGTCCGGGTGCTGCGCAAGGTCGCCGCCGAGGTGGTCGGGCTGCTGACCGACGGCTTCGACCACGGTGACCCGGTGGTCGGCCGGCTCTTCCCCGACGTCTACCCGGACGACGACGCCGGCACCGCCGAGTTCCGCCGCTACACCGAGGGCGACCTGAAGACCGGGAAGATCGACCAGGCGGGCGCGATCCTCGCCGCCCTGCCCGACGGCGACTCCGGCGGCGAGGTGCGGCTGGACGCGGAGGCGGCCGAGGCGTGGCTGCGGGCGCTCAACGACGCCCGGCTGGCGATGGGCGTACGCCTGGAGATCAAGGACGGCACCGACCTGGGTGAGGAGCTCGACGACGCGGTCGCCGAGGACCCGGGTTCGTCCCGGGTGTTCCAACTGTCGGTCTACGCCTACCTCGGTTATCTCCAGGAGTCCCTGCTCAACGCGCTCATCGACTGAGTGGTGACGGTTGCCACCTCGCCGCCCGGCAGGGCCAGGGGCTAGGCTGGTGGCGTGCTGAGCATCGACCGGTCGATCATCGACGCGATCGTCGCCCACGCGCGTCGGGACCACCCGGACGAGGCGTGCGGCGTCGTCGCCGGCCCCGTCGGCAGCGACACCCCGACCCGGCACATCCCGATGGACAACGCGGCCCGCTCCATGACCTTCTACGAGTTCGACTCGATGGAGCAGTTGCGGGTGTGGCGGGAGATGGACGACCGCGACGAGGAGCCGGTGGTGATCTACCACTCGCACACCGCGACGGAGGCCTACCCGTCCCGCACCGACGTCTCCTTCGCCGGCGAGCCGGGCGCGCACTACCTGCTCGTCTCGACCCGCGAGCCCGACACCGAGGAGATCCGCTCCTTCCGGATCGTCGACGGCGTGATCACCGAGGAACCGGTGAGGATCGTGGATGCCGCCGTGGACCCGAACGCCGTCCAGTCCTACATGTTCGGGCAGAGCCCGGCGACGGTCGACTACGAGTGTTCCGACCGCTGACCTTCAGCGCCGGCACCTTCCTTTTCCCGTCACCTGGCACGATCCCGAACGAGGAGCACGAGACATCATGGCCATCGAGGTTCGCATCCCCACCATCCTGCGCAGCTACACCGGCGGCGCGAAGGTCGTCGAGGGCAGCGGCGACACGCTCGCCGACCTGATCGCCGACCTGGACTCCCGGCACGGCGGCCTGAAGGCCCGCCTGGTCACCGACGCGGGCGTGCTGCACCGGTTCGTCAACGTCTACGTCAACGACGAGGACGTCCGTTTCCTCGGCGCGCTCGACGCCAAGCTCAACGACGGCGACAGCGTGACCATCCTGCCGGCCGTGGCCGGTGGCGCGTTCGGCTTCGCGGCCGCCGCGGCGATCGCCTCGCACGCGGTCTCCACGCGCGCCGCCCGCTGAGGGGCCCGCGATGTCGCGGTACGACAGCCTGCTCGACGCCTGCGGCGGCACCCCGCTGGTCGGGTTGCCCCGGCTCTCGCCGACGGTCCCCGCCGGGGCGCCGCCGGTGCGGCTCTGGGCCAAGCTGGAGGACCGGAACCCGACCGGCAGCATCAAGGACCGCGCGGCGCTGTACATGGTGCGCGCGGCCGAGGAGGCCGGCCGGCTCCGTCCCGGTGACACGATCCTGGAGCCGACCAGCGGCAACACCGGCATCTCGCTGGCCATGGTGGCGAAGCTGCGGGGCTACCGGCTGGTCTGCGTGATGCCGGAGAACGTCTCCACCGAGCGGGTGCAGCTGCTCCGGATGTACGGCGCGGAGATCATCTTCTCGCCGGCCGCCGGTGGCTCGAACCAGGCCGTCGCGACCGCGAAGCAGATCTCCGCCGAGCACCCGGACTGGGTGATGCTCTACCAGTACGGCAACGAGGCGAACGCCCGGGCGCACTACGAGACGACCGGGCCGGAGCTGTTGCAGGACCTGCCGGGCATCACCCACTTCGTGGCCGGGCTGGGCACCACCGGCACGCTCATGGGCACCGGCCGTTTCCTGCGGGAGAAGGTCGACGGCATCCAGATCGTGGCGGCCGAGCCGCGCTACGGCGAGCTGGTCTACGGTCTGCGCAACATCGACGAGGGCTACGTGCCCGAGCTGTACGACGCGGGTGTGCTGTCCCGCCGCTTCTCCGTGGGCACCCGGGACGCGGTGCTGCGTACCCGGCAGCTCGTCGAGGTGGAGGGCATCTTCGCCGGGTTCTCCACCGGCGCCATCCTGCACGCCGCGCTCGCGGTGGCGCACGAGGCGGTCCGCGACGGCCGCCGCGCCGACGTGGCGTTCGTGGTCTGCGACGGCGGCTGGAAATACCTCTCGACCGGCGCGTACGGCGGCACTCTCGCCGACGCGGAGGAGTCGCTGGAGGGTCAGCTCTGGGCCTGACGGCCCGGCGGCCGGTCCGGTCGGTGGTGTCCCCGCCGGCCGGACCGCCGCGCCTCCCGGAGCGGACGTGTATGGGTGTCACGTTGATGACAACTTCCGGCAGATGATTCTTGCTCGACCGGGCGACGCGTAGGCTGCGCAGCGTGGCGAGCGCGTCGGTAGAGATCATCGGCGGCGCCGCCGCTGGCGCGTCGACTACGCATGGTGAGATCGAGGCCACCGGATGAGACTGACCGTCCTTGGCTGCGCGGGCAGCTTCCCGGGTCCCGAATCTCCGTGTTCGGCCTACCTGATGGAAGCCGAGGGCTTCCGGCTCCTGATCGACTTCGGGGCGGGCTCGCTCTCCACGCTCCAGCGCTACGTCGGGCTGCACGCCCCCGACGCCATCCTGCTCACCCACCTGCACTGCGATCACATGTTCGACGCCGTCAACTACGTCGTGGTGCGCCGGTACGCACCGGACGGCCCGTACCCGCCCCTGCCGATGTACGCCCCGTCCGGCGCGCCGGACCGGCTGGCCGCCGCGTACGGGCAGGAGGAGGGCTCGGTGGAGGACGTCTACCAGTTCTACGGTCTTGAGCCGGGCACGTTCCCGATCGGCCCGTTCAGCGTCACCGTCGACCGGATGAACCACCCGGTCGAGACGTACGGGGTGCGGCTGGAGCACGGCGGCCGGGTGTTCTGCTACTCCGCCGACACCGCGCCCTGCGAGGCGTTGCTGCGTCTGGCCCAGGACGCCGACGTGTTCCTCTGCGAGGCGAGCTACATGGACGGCGTGGAGAACCCGCCGGACCTGCACCTGACCGGCCGGGAGGCCGGCGAGGCGGCCACCAAGGCGGGCGTGGGGCGGCTCCTGCTCACCCATCTCGTACCCGCGTGGGGCAGTGAGTCGCAGACGGTGGAGGCGGCGGCCGGGGCGTACGCCGGGCCGCTGGACGTGGTCCGGCCCGGCGCCTGCTACGACGTCTGACCCCGGCGGCGGCCGGGCCGTCGGGCGGACACCCGCGGACGATCCGATCACCGCACCGCATAGGGTGCAGGCATGGCGCGACCTGACGGGCGGCGGCCCGACCAACTCCGACCGGTGACCCTGACCCGGGGCTGGAGCACCCACCCGGAGGGCTCGGTGCTCGTCGAGTTCGGCGCGACCCGGGTCCTCTGCACGGCGAGCGTCACCGAGGGTGTGCCCCGCTGGCGCAAGGGCTCCGGGCTGGGCTGGGTGACAGCCGAGTACGCGATGCTGCCCCGCGCCACGAACACCCGCTCGGACCGGGAGAGCGTGCGCGGCAAGGTCGGCGGGCGGACCCACGAGATCTCCCGGCTGATCGGCCGCAGCCTGCGCGCCTGCGTCGACCTCAAGGCGCTCGGCGAGAACTCGATCGTGCTGGACTGCGACGTGCTCCAGGCCGACGGCGGCACCCGTACCGCCGCGATCACCGGCGCGTACGTCGCGCTGCACGACGCGGTGACCTGGCTGGCCGAGCGCAAGGCGCTGGCCGGCAAGGTGGAGAAGGTGATGCACCGTTCGGTGGCCGCGGTGAGCGTCGGCGTGATCGGCGGCGAGCCGATGCTCGACCTCTGCTACGCCGAGGACGTCACCGCCGAGGTCGACATGAACGTGGTCTGCACCGGCACCGGCGACTTCGTCGAGGTGCAGGGCACCGGTGAGGCGGGCGTCTTCGCCCGCGACCAGCTCGACGCGCTGCTCGACCTGGGCGTGGCGGGCTGTCTGGAACTGGCCGACGCGCAGCGGAAGGCGCTCTCGTCATGAACAAGGTCCTGCTCGCCACCCGGAACCGGAAGAAGCTCGTCGAACTCCAGCGCATCCTGGACGGCGCGCTCGGCGCGCACCGGATCGCGCTGCTCGGGCTCGACGACGTCGAGGAGTACCCGGAGCTGCCGGAGACCGGCCTCACGTTCGGCGAGAACGCGCTGATCAAGGCGCGGGAGGGCTGCCGGCGTACCGGCCTGCCGACCATCGCCGACGACTCCGGCCTGGCCGTGGACGCCCTCAACGGCATGCCCGGCGTGTTCAGCGCCCGCTGGTCCGGCCGGCACGGCGACGACCACGCCAACCTTCAGCTCGTGCTCGACCAGGTCGGCGACGTGCCGGACGAGCACCGGGGCGCCGCGTTCGTCTGCACCGTCGCGCTGGTGCTGCCCGGCGGCAAGGAGCACCTGGTCGACGGCCGCCAGTCCGGCCGGCTGCTGCGCGCGCCGCGCGGCGATGGCGGCTTCGGCTACGACCCGATCTTCCTTGGTGACGGGCAGGAGCGCACGAACGCGGAGCTGACGCCGGAGGAGAAGGACGCGATCAGCCACCGCGGGAAGGCGCTGCGGGAGCTGGCCAAGCTGGTCGCGAAGGTGCTCCCGCCCGCCGCCTGATCCGCTCCCGCCGGGCACCCGGCCGGAGCACCGGCCGGGCACCCGATCGGCCCGCTCAGGCGAGCGGGCCGATCTCCCGTTCGATCGCCGCGCGCAGCTCCGGGCCGCGCACCACGTCGCGCGCCGCCTCCATCAGCGGCGCGAGGAACACGTCCGGTCCCGGCTCGCCGATCGTGCGGCCGAGCGTGGCAAGCGCCGCCCGCCCGGCCGGCGACGGGGTCAGCGGCGCGCGGAGCTGGAGCCCGCGTACAGCCGCCAGCAGCTCCACCGCGAGCAGGCTGGTCAGGTTGTCCAGCACGGTGCGCAGCTTCTTGGTGGCCGCCCAGCCCATCGAGACGTGGTCCTCCTGCATGCCGCTGGTGGGCAGCGAGTCGACCGAGGCGGGCGCGGCGAGCCGGCGGTTCTCCGCCACGATGCCGGCGGCGGTGTACTGGGCGATCATCAGCCCGGAGTTCACCCCGGCGTCGGGGGACAGGAACGCGGGCAGGTCCCGGGAGCGGGTGACGTCCAGCAGCCGGTCCACCCGGCGCTCGGCGATCGCGCCCACCTCGGCGGCGGCGATGGCCAGGTAGTCGGCGGCGAAGCCGAGCGGGGCGCCGTGGAAGTTTCCTGTCGACTCGACCCGCCCGTCCGGCAGCACGACCGGGTTGTCCACCACGGAGAGCAACTCCCGGCCCGCCACCACCTCGACGAAGTCGAGCGTGTCCCGGGCCGCGCCGGCGACCTGCGGGGCGCACCGCATCGAGTACGCGTCCTGCACCGCGTGCGCCAGGTCGTCGCGGTGCGAGTCCATCACCGCCGAGCCCTGCAACAGCCGGTGGATGTTCGCCGCCGAGGCGGCCTGGCCGGGATGCGGGCGGATCGCATGCAGCTCGGGCAGGAACGGCCGCTCCGAGCCGAGCATCGCCTCGATGGCCAGCGCGGCGGTCACGTCCGCCATGGCGAACAGGTGCCGGGCGTCCCGCACGGCCAGCAGCAGCATGCCGAGCATGCCGTCGGTGCCGTTGATCAGCGCCAGCCCTTCCTTGGCGGCGAGCGACACCGGCTTGAGCCCGGCCCGGCGCAGCGCGTCGGCGGCCGGGACGCGCTCCCCGGATGGGCCGAGCACCCAGCCCTCACCGAGCAGCGCCAGCGCGCAGTGCGCCAGCGGCGCCAGGTCGCCGGACGCGCCGAGCGAGCCGTGCTCGGGCACCCACGGGGTGACGTCGTGGTTGAGCAGGTCCACGAGCGCCTCGGCGACCAGCGGGCGTACCCCGGAGCGGCCGAGCGCCAGCGAGCGGACCCGCAGCAGCATCATGGCGCGTACCACCTCGCGCGGCATCGGCGCGCCCACCCCGGCGGCGTGCGAGCGGATCAGCGCGTGCTGCAGCTCGGCCCGGCGCTCCGGGGCCACGAACGTGTTGGCGAGCGCGCCGAAGCCGGTGGAGACGCCGTACACCGGCCGCCCGGCTGCCTCGATGCGGTCCACGATGGACCGGGAGGTGGCCATGGCCTCGGTGGCGGCCGGGTCGAGCACGACCTTGGCGGTGCCGCGGGCCACCGCGAGCACGTCGGCGGGGGTGACGCCGGTGGACAGGATGGTGACGGTGGTCATCGAGGTACTCCGTTGTGCAGGACCTGGCGGATCAGTGGCACCCCCGGCCGGTAGGCCAGGTGCAGGTGGGACGGGGCGTCGAGGATGATCAGGTCGGCCCGCGCCTCGGGCGTCAGCCGGCCCACGTCGGTGCGGCGCAGCGCCGCCGCCCCGCCGGCGGTCGCGGCCCACACGGCCTCCGCCGGGGTCATCCGCATCTCGCGTACGGCCAGCGCGACGCAGAACGGCATCGACGACGTGTACGACGAGCCGGGGTTGCAGTCGGTCGCCAGCGCCACTGTCACGCCCGCGTCGAGCAGCCGCCGGGCGTCCGGGTACGGCGACCGGGTGGAGAACTCCGCGCCGGGTAGCAGCGTGGCGACCGTCTCCGAGCCGGCGAGCGCGTCGATGTCGGCGTCGGTCAGGTGGGTGCAGTGGTCGACGCTGGCCGCCCCCAGCTCCACCGCGAGCTGCACCCCCGGGCCGGGGCCGAGCTGGTTGGCGTGCACCCGTACGCCCAGACCGGCCGCCTGCCCGCAGGCGAGGATCGCCCGCGCGTGGTCGGCGTCGAACGCGCCCCGCTCGCAGAACACGTCGATCCAGCGGGCGTACGGCGCGGCGGCGGCCAGCATCGGCCCGCAGACCATGCCCACGTAGTCGTCGGGGCGGTCGGCGTACTCGGCGGGGACGACGTGCGCGCCGAGGAACGTGGTGTCCTCGGTGAACTCGGCGGCGATCCGCAGCGAGCGGGCCTCGTCGGCGACGGTGAGGCCGTACCCGCTCTTGATCTCGACGGTGGTGGTGCCCTGCCGCAGCATCTCGGCGCGAAGCCGGCTCACAGTGGCGCGCAGGTCGTCGTCGGAGGCGGCGCGGGTGGCGCCGACTGTGGTGCGGATGCCGCCGCCGGTGTAGGGCTCGCCGGCCATCCGGGCGGCGAACTCGGCGGCCCGGTCCCCGGCGAAGACCAGGTGGGCGTGGCTGTCCACGAAGCCGGGCAGCACCGCGGCCCCGCCGGCGTCGATCCGCCGGTCGGCGGCCGGCGCGTCGCGGGCCGATCCGACCCAGGCCACCTGCCCGTCCTCGATCAGCAGGGCGGCGTCGCGCCGGATGCCCAGCGGGTCGCCGGGCCGGCCCTCGTTCGTGACCAGCTCGCCGATGTGGTCGACGAGCAGGCTGCCGGAGGCGCCGGACGCCGGCCGGGGCCGGTCGCCGGGACGGACCGGCCGCCCAGGGAAGCCACCGACGCTCACGAGTCCTCCTTCGCGGTCACCGCGGCGATCGCGTCCCGCAGCTCGGTGGGCACGTCCACGGTCAGGTGCCGGCCGCCGTCCACCACCGGCCTCCCGTCCACGATCACGCTGGTCACGTCGGCGGCGGTGGCGGCGAAGAACGCGCCGACCGGCGGCACCCCGGCGGTGCGGGCGCTGTCCAGCCGTACCGTGACCAGGTCGGCCCGCTGCCCGACGGCGAACCGGCCGGCGTCGCCCCAGCCCAGCGCGGCGTGCCCGCCGACGGTGGCGGCGCCGACCAGCTCGGCCGGCGTGAAGTGCCCCCGCCGCCGGGTACGCAGCCGCTCGTCCATCTCCAGCGCGCGGGCCTCCTCGAACAGGTCCACCACGGCGTGGCTGTCGCTGCCCAGACTCAGCGGGCTGCCCGCGTCGGCCATCCGCCGCACCGGGCCGACCCCGTCGGCCAGGTCGCGCTCCGTGGTGGGGCAGACGCACACCCGGGTACGGCTGTCGCCGAGCAGCGCCACGTCGGCGGCGGTCGGGTGGGTGGCGTGCACAGCCGTGGTGTGCGGGCCGAGCACGCCGTGGTCGGCCAGCAGCCGCGTCGGGGTGCACCCGTGCACGGCCCGGCAGGCGTCGTTCTCGGCGGGCTGCTCGGACAGGTGCACGTGCAGCGGCAGCCCGTTGCGGTCGGCCCAGCCGGCCACCGTGGCGAGCTGCTCGGCGGGGACCGCGCGCACCGAGTGGATCGCCGCGCCGAGCCGGACGTGCTCGTCGGCCGGGCGGAACGCGTCCACCCGCGCCGCCCAGCGCAGCGCGTCGCCGTCACCGAACCGGCGTTGCGGCCCGGTCAGCGGCGCGCCGTCCACGCCCCCGGCCAGGTACGCGGTGTCCAGCAGCGTGAGCCGGACACCGGCGTGCGCGGCGGCCTCCACCAGCGCGGCGGACATGGCGTTCGGGTCGTCGTACGGGGTGCCGCCGGGACCGTGGTGCAGGTAGTGGAACTCGCCCACGCAGGTGATCCCGGACAGCGCCATCTCCGCGTACACGGCTCGGGCCAGCGCCAGGTAGGTGTCCGGGTCGAGCCGGGTCGCGATCGCGTACATCAGGCTGCGCCAGGACCAGAAGTCGCCGCGCCCGTCGTGGGTGCGCCCGCGCAGCGCCCGGTGGAACGCGTGCGAGTGGGCGTTTGCCAGGCCGGGCACCGTCAGCCCGGGCAGCCGTACCGCGTCGCCGAGCACCTCCACCCCGGCCGTCGGCGGACCGTCCACGGTCAGCGGGGTGACAGCGGTGAGCCGCCCGTCGGTCGCCTCGATCAGCACGTCCCGGGTGGGCTCGGCGCGGTCGGGCAGCCAGGCGTACTCGGCCAGCCAGCGGGTCAGCGGCATGCCAGCTCCTCCAGGACCCGGGCCAGGGCGGCCACCCCGGCGGCGCAGTCGGCGTCGGTGGCCGCCTCGGCGGGGGAGTGCGACACCCCGGTCGGGTTGCGCACGAACAGCATCGCGGTGGGCAGATGCGCCGCCAGCACCCCCGCGTCGTGCCCGGCGCCGGTGGGCAGCACCGGCGCGCCGAGCAGCGTGACCAGCCGGTCGGCCAGCCCGCCGTCGAACGCGACGAGCGGGGTCGCCGACTCCTGCGTGCAGGTCAGCGCGGTCCCGTCCCGGCCGGCCCGGTCGGTGGCCTTGGCGCGTACCGCCTCGACCAGACCGTACAGCGTCTCCGCCTCGGCCGCCCGCGCGTCCAGCCAGCCGGTGACCCGGGACGGGATCGCGTTCGTGGCGTTCGGCTCGACCGACACCCGGCCCACGGTGGCGTGCGCGTCGCGCAGCCGGGCCTCCTTGTTCGCCGCCAGCACCGTGAACGCGTAGGTGAGCATCGGGTCGCGGCGGTCGGTCATCCGGGTCGTACCCGCGTGGTTGCCCTCGCCGGTGAAGTCGAACCGCCACCGGCCGTGCGGCCAGATCGCTGAGGCCACAGCGACCGGCGCGCCCTGGTCGACCAGCGCGCGGCCCTGCTCGACGTGCAGCTCCACGAAGGCCGCGAAGCGGCCGAGCAGCGCCGGGTCGGCGCCCGCCGGCCGCTCGCCGAGCGCCTCGGCGAAGGTCGTCCCGGCCTGGTCGCGCAGCCCGGCCGCGCGGTCGACGTCGATCTCGCCGGTGAGCAGCCTCGACCCCAGGCAGGGTACGCCGAACCGCGCGCCCTCCTCCTCCACGAACGCGGCCACCACCACCGGCCGGTCCGGGGTGACGCCGGCGGCCCGCAGCTCGTCCACGGCGAGGAACGCGCTGACGATGCCGAGCGGGCCGTCGTACGCGCCGCCGTGCGGCACCGAGTCGAAGTGGCTGCCGGTGAGCACCGCGCCCCCGGCCTCCGGGTCGCCCCACCAGGCGAACAGGTTGCCGTTGCCGTCCTGCTGAACCGGCATCCCGCGGGCGTCGGCCTGGTTGTGGAACCACTCCCGCAGCCGCAGCTCCGGTTCGGTCAGCGCGTAGCGCAGGTAGCCGCCGCTGCCGGCGTCCCGCCCGACCGGGGCGATCTCGTCCCACAGCTCCCGGAATCGGTGAGGAAGGGACCCTTCACATGCAGAATGCGTTAACAAGGGGCCCTTCCTTACTCGGCCATCGGGACGCGGACGCCGGTGCGCTCGGCCACCGCGCGGGCGTCGTCGTAGCCGGCGTCGACGTGCCGGATGACGCCCATCGCCGGGTCGTTCGTCAGCACCCGCTCGATCTTCTGCCCGGCCAGCTCACTGCCGTCGGCCACGCAGACCTGGCCGGCGTGGATGGACCGGCCGATGCCGACCCCGCCGCCGTGGTGGATGGACACCCAGGACGCGCCGCTGGCGGTGTTGACCAGCGCGTTCAGCAGCGGCCAGTCGGCGATCGCGTCGGAGCCGTCGGCCATCGCCTCGGTCTCCCGGTACGGGCTGGCCACGCTGCCGCAGTCCAGGTGGTCCCGGCCGATCACCACCGGCGCGCTCAGCTCGCCCGAGGCGACCATCTCGTTGAACCGCACCCCGGCGCGGTCCCGCTCGCCGTAGCCGAGCCAGCAGATCCGCGCCGGCAGGCCCTGGAACGCGACCCGCTCGCCGGCCATCCGGATCCACCTGGTGAGGGACTCGTTCTCCGGGAACAGGTCGAGGATGGCCCGGTCGGTAGCCGCGATGTCCTTCGGGTCGCCGGAGAGCGCGGCCCAGCGGAACGGACCCTTGCCCTCGCAGAACAGCGGCCTGATGTACGCGGGCACGAAACCGGGGAAGTCGAACGCCCGCTCGTAGCCGCCGAGCTTGGCCTCGCCCCGGATCGAGTTGCCGTAGTCGAAGACCTCCGCGCCCGCGTCGAGGAAACCGACCATGGCCTCCACGTGCTTGGCCATGGACGCCCGCGCCCGGTCGGTGAACTCGGCCGGCTTGGCCGCCGCGTAGTCCCGCGCGTCGCCCGGGTCCACGCCCTCCGGCACGTACGACAGCGGGTCGTGCGCGCTGGTCTGGTCGGTCACGATGTCGATCGCGACGCCCCGGCGCAGCAGCTCCGGGAAGACGGCGGCGGCGTTGCCGACCACGCCGACGCTGAGCGCCCGCCGGTCCCGCTTCGCCGCGAGCGCCCGCTCGATCGCGTCGTCGAGCGAGTCGGCCACCTCGTCGAGGTAGCGGTCGTGCACCCGGCGGTCCAGCCGCGACCGGTCGACGTCCACGATCAGGCACGCGCCGCCGTTCATGGTGACCGCGAGCGGCTGCGCCCCGCCCATTCCGCCGCACCCGGCGGTGAGCGTCAGCGTCCCGGCCAGCGTGCCGTCGAAGCGCTTGGCGGCCACCGCGGCGAACGTCTCGTACGTGCCCTGGAGGATGCCCTGGGTGCCGATGTAGATCCACGAACCGGCGGTCATCTGCCCGTACATGGTCAGGCCCAGCGACTCCAGGCGGCGGAACTCCGGCCAGGTGGCCCAGTCGCCGACCAGGTTCGAGTTCGCCAGCAGCACGCGCGGCGCCCACTCGTGGGTCCGCATCACGCCGACCGGGCGGCCCGACTGCACGAGCATCGTCTCGTCGTCGCGCAGCTCGGTGAGCGTCCGCACCAGCGCGTGGTACGACGGCCAGTCCCGGGCCGCCTTGCCGGTGCCGCCGTAGACCACCAGGTCGTCGGGGCGCTCGGCCACCTCCGGGTCGAGATTGTTCATCAGCATCCGCAGGGCGGCCTCCTGCGGCCACCCCTTCGCGGTGCGGGTGACGCCGCGGGCGGCGCGGACGGGCTGGTGCATCTCGTACTCCTCTCAGCCGAGGAACAACTGGCGGCGGGCGGCGGACGACTCGAATGCCTCGAGCCGGTCCTGGGTCTCGGCCGGTGCGGCGTCGCAGATCGCCTGGAGCACCACCATGGCCAGGGTCATCGGTGCGGTGTGCAGGTCGAAGACCAGGTCGGCGCCGACGGCGGCGGGCAGCACCACCTGGGCGTGCTCGGTGGCCGGGCTCACCGGCGAGTCGGTGATCGCCACGACGGTTAGCCCGGCGTCCCGGGCCTCGCGCAGCGCGTCCAGCGTCTCCCGGGGGTAGCGGGGCAGCACGAACGCGAGCATCGCCGTCGCGCCGGCCGCCACCGCCTGGTCCAGGCGGTCCACGAGCATGCTGCCGCCGTCGTCGAGCACCCGCACGTCGGGGCGCACCTTCGCGGCGAAGTAGGCGAAGTAGGCGGCCAACGGCGCGGCGGCCCGCAGCCCGAGCACCGGCAGCGGGCGGCTGGCGGCGAGCAGGCGGCCCACCTCGGCGACCCGGCCGGCGTCGGCGAGCTGCTCGGCGAGCCGGTCGAGGTTGTCCCGCTCGGCGTGGACCGCCCGTTGCAGCGCGTTCCCGGCGCCGTCCTGCTCGGCGGCGCCGCGCGCGCCCAGCTCCCGCAGGCGGCGGCGCAGCGCGGGGTAGCCGTCGTGGCCGAGCGCCATGGCGAACCGGGTCACCGAGGGCTGGCTGACGCCTGCCAGCTCGGCCACCTCGGCGGCGGACAGGTACGCCGCCGCGTCCGCGTGCCGCACCAGGCAGTGCGCGATGCGGCGCTGCGTCGGCGTGAGCCGTACGCCGTGGAACAGGTCGAGCAGGCGGTCAGGGGAGGCCGCACCGCTTTCATTCACGAGCTGACTCTATGCATGAAAACTTTCAGAGCGCAAGCGTCGCGCGACCGCAGGGAGGTCCGGTGAGCGTGCTCTCTGTACTATCCGCACGGCGGGTGAGCAGAGGAGTGGGGCATGCAGCCGGAGGGGCCGTACAGGTTCACCGAGACGTTGGGCGAGTGCCAGTTCGGCCGGGCGTGGGCGGCTCTCGACGGGCAGGACCGCCCGGTCACCGTCGCCGTCCTCGAAGGTGCCGCCGCCGGTGACCAGCGCTGGCGGGAGGCGTTCGCCAACGCGGCGAACGTGCTGGCACAGACCCCGGGCGGCCACGGGTACGTCAACGCCGACTTCGCCGCCGCCGAGCCCTGGATCGCGTACCCGTCCGAAGAGGAGGGTGCGGCCGAGCGGCTGTTCCGCAGCCTCGGCATGGACTACCAGCGAATCCCGACCGCCGAGATGCTCCCGCCGCCCCCGGCCGCCGCCCCCGTCTCCCCGCCGCCCCAGTTGCCGTGGGTTCCGCAGCCCTGGGCGATGGCGGCGCAGCCGATCTCCGGCGCTCCGATGTCCCCGGCCGCCGTCTCCGCGACCTCCGGGGTCCCCGCGACGTCCGCCGTCTCCGCGCCACCCGCCGTCGGCTCCGCGCCGGTGGCCACCGATCCGCTGGACCCGGCCGGCGGGCGCCGGATCGCCCCGGTGCAGCCGACGCCCAAGCGCCGCGACTGGATCTCGATCGTCGGCGCGCTGGTGCTCACGCTGGTCGCCGGCACCGCCGGGTTCTTCCTGGGCGGGGGCCTCGAGAAGGAGGCCGCGACGCCCACGCCGTCGGCCAGCCCCTCGCTGCCGCCCTACGAGGCCACGCAGCTCGCCATCAACAAGGCCAAGTTCGAGGGCGAGCTGGCCCCGCTGGTCGAGCCCTGGCTGACCCGCATCGGCGGCTGCACCGTCTACGACCAGCCGGGTGCCCCGAAGCTGCCGGCGGACGAGAAGGGCCACGTGTTCTGCCACTACGGCGGCGCGTGGCTGCACTTCACGCTCTACCCGGGACAGAAGCAGAAGGACATCGCGCGGGCGTACCGGCAGCAGCTCAACCTCGCCGGCGGCTCGCTGGCGCCGGGGCTGCGCGAGGCGAGCACCACGAAGGGCGGGGTGACCGGCAAGTCCGGCAGCTACGTCGAGTACGCCTTCGAGGGCGAGGACGGCCGGGCGATCTGCGGCGTCTGGTGGGACCCCGACGACATGCAGGGCGCCTTCTACATCGAGACGCTCTGCAAGGACGGCGTGGACGGCAACTGGGACGCCCTGCGCGACCTGTGGCAGCGCGGCAGCTGACCGCCGCGCCGCGTCATGCCGTGCTGATCCGCGCGACCGGTTCGACCCCGCCGGTGACCTGCTCGACGCGGTAGGCGGCGAGCGCCTGCCGCCAGACGTCGACCTCGTCGCCGACGACATGCGAGCGGATCAGCCAGACGCGCGCGCCGTCGCCGCGCTCGGCCGCCAGCTCCACCGCGTGCCGCAGACTGGCCTGCACGGCAGTGGTGTCGTGGCCGGGCACCACCACGACGTCGGACCGGTCGGGCATGTCGACCCACCAGCCCACCGTGTTGCCGTGCGGCACGACCAGTTTCAGCCGCTCGTTGCGGGAGTAGAACGCGAACCCGTACCAGGCCGCGTTGTTCATGACCACGACGTCGTTCGGGTGCCGGTGCCGGGCCACGTACTCGGTCGCCGAACGCACGTCCGTGACGGCGATCGCCGTGTAGTAGAGCCCCGGCTCGTTGCCGTCGAACCGGTACCAGTGGCTGTTGCCGGCCGCGTACCCCCCGAGCAGGACCGCGCAGACGGCCGCGGCCAGGACGGCGGGCCGCACCCGGGGGAGCCGGCGGCAGGCCAGGTCGGCCGCACGGCTGGCCAGCCCGGCGACCCCGATGCCGGCCACCGCGGCGGCGGTGACGAGCAGGAAGTGCGAGGTACGCAGCTCCAGCAGCGGATAGACCTTCGCGACGCCGACAACCGTCGCGACCACCGGCAGGAGCATCACGGCGACCGCGGCGGCGGGCCGGCCGTGTCTGCGCAGCGTCAGCGTGCCGGCCACGAGCAGGACCACCACCACCAGCCCGGGCGCGCCGACCACCGGCATCAGCGTGTCGATCTGCCGCGCCAGGTAGCCGGGCAGCTCGGTCACGCCGGGGAAGTTGTCGGCCCAGAACTGCTGCATGGGCACATTGCGGCCCTGCATCGAGATGCCGAAGTAGACACCGGCGAGGACCAGCCCGGCGTTGAGCCCGGCAACTGCCACCTCGACCAGGCGTAGCCACTGCCGCCGGACCGCCGTGACCAGCAGCAGCCCGCCGAACGCGCACGGCGCCACGATCGCTGTGACGTGGCTGACCAGCATGCCCGCGGCGACGGCGGCGGTGAGCACGTTGAGCCGCCGGCGCGACCACCGCTGTTCGACCCAGGCGACCAGGGCGAGCACGCCCACGGCCACGGCGGCGTCGGCGGTGTACTGCTTGAGATCGTGGCGGACCTGCTGGGCGGGGAGCAGCAGGACCGCCGCCGCGCAGGCCGCCCCGGCCACCACGCCCCGGCCGGGCGTCGACCACCGCAGCGCCCGGCCGAAGCCGTACGCCGCCACGACCGCGAGCCCCTGGAACGCCAGGGTGACCAGCCGCAGGTCGTCCGCGTCCGGCACCAGCCGCAGCAGGAGGCTCCAGCCGAGCGGGCTGGACGACGTGGTGACCGGCAGGTCGCCCAGCGGGAACCGGACGGACAGGGCGACCCACGCCTCGTCGAGCCAGTACGGCGCGGAGAGCATGGTTTTGACGTCGTGCAGGATCGGCAGGAGGCATAGCAGCGCGAGGACGGCGGTGCTGTCCCACAGGATCGGGCGGGGCCCCGGCGGGCGGCCCGCCGCCCCGCCGGTTGTGTCCACATCGGCTGGTGCCACCCGTGCAACCACGCAGATCCCTGTCCCCGCCTGCCGACCGGTCGTCACCCTAACCCACCAATCAGGTGCGTCGACAGGCCCGGACCTGCGGGCCCGCGTTCCCGGCCCGAGGGCTGGTGCCGATCGGCCACGGCTGATCCGTACGATCGTGCGGTGCGCGTGTTGGCTGACCGGATCAGGGGCGTGGAGCGCAGCGTGCGCTACCTCGGCCTCGGCCTTGTCGTTCTGGCGGCCGGGTTCCTGCTGACGGGCAGGTGGCAGCTCGCGCTCGGGGTCGCCGTCGGCGCCCTGCTCGGCTGGGCGCTGACGGACCCGGTCCGGATCACCTGGGCGGTCTTCGTCATCGCGTTCGCCGTCCCGGTGACCATCGACGTCGGCTATCCGACGAATTCCTCGTACGCGCTGCTGCTGGTCCTGTTCCTCCTCGCCGCGTGGGGGCGGGTGCTGCGCGCCGAACGCGACGGGTGGCCGCCGAAGGCGCTCGCGGCGGCGCTTTTGCTCCCGGCGTGCACGGTGCTCGCGGGGCTCGTCCACTGGCACGGGGCGAAGCCGATCGCCGTCGGCGTCGCGCCCCTGCTGTGCTTCGGCGTGCTGGCCTGGCACCTCGCGGAGGAGGCGCGGCACGACCGACGTACCGTGCTGCGGATCGCCGAGGCGCTCACCTGGTTCAGCGTCGCCGTGGCCGTGTTCGCCAAGTACCAGACCGCTTCCCGGAGCTGGCCGATCTTCGACCAGTTCGCGTACGACTGGACCTACACCTCGGCGTTCGACGCGACCCGGGCGGTGGGCCTGTCCGGGCACCCCATCATCTACGGCACGTTCGCCATGGCGATGGCGCTCGTCGCACTGACCCTCCGGGGCCGGTTCTGGTACGTGCCGGTCACCGCCAACCTCGTCGGCCTGGTGCTCTCCGGCACCCGCAGCGCCTGGGTGGGCACGGTTCTCGCGCTCGGGTTCTGGCTGTTCCTCCAGTGGCGGAAGGTCAGCTGGCGCGGCCTGGGCAGCGCCGCCGCCGTCGCGGCGGTCACCTGGGCGCTCGTGGCGTTCAGCCCGCCGGCCCTGCTGCCCGACACCACCGCCGCCGGCCCCACCCCGAGCCCGGCCGCTCCCACCCCGAGCCCGGCCGCCCCGGTGGCGAGTTCGGCGGCGCCGGCTCCCGAGTCGCCCGCTTCCACGCCGAGCCCGGCCGCGCCGGCGCCTCCGGCGGCGAGTTCCGTGGCGCCGGAGCCCACCGCCCCGGCCCCGGCGGCGCCGACGGCGAGCGCCGTGGACTCCGTCGACGTGGCGGGTTCACGGATCTCCGACCCGGCCAGCGCCGACGCCCGCTTCACGCGCATGAGCGTGGTCTGGGACGGGATCACCCGCGACTGGTCCACAGTCGTCTTCGGCAACGGGCCGGAAGCCAACGTGCGGTACCTGGAGAACGTCGGCATCGGCGACGGCCAGGCCCAGGTCTTCGACAACACCTACCTGACGTTCTGGTACAACTTCGGCCTGATCGGACTGGCCTGCCTGCTGGCGCTCCTGGTGCTGCTCTACCGGCGTCTCCGGTCGCTGCCGGCCCGCCTCCTGCTGGTCGGGTTCGCGGCCCAGATCTTCTTCTTCGACGTGTGGCTGTGGCTGGGCGCCGTTGCCGTGCTGCTCCTGGCGGTCGCGCTGGGCGCCGCCGACAACCCGTCCCTGTCGGCGCGGGCGCTACAGTTGCCGCTGCCCCGTCGCCGGCGACCGGGCACGCAAGCCGCCGCCCCGGCCGCCGCGGGCCCGCGCTAGCCGGCGGCGGGCGCGGCAGCCGGATCCGGCTCGACGTCCGCCGCGCGCCCGGGCCCCGGACGCGCGCCGGGACCGCCCTGGCGCGGCGGATCGCCGGACGGTTCACGCAGCGCGGGCGGCGTCCAGTCTTTGAGCCGCAGCGCCGGCTTCTCGACCAGGTGCCAGGACAGCATCGCCAGCCCGAAGCTGAGCAGCGCGCTGACCAGGAAGAACCCGGCCACGCCGAGGAACGGCAGGCCGACCTTGGCGAGCACCTGCTGCACCACGAACGAGTAGATGTAGACCCCGTACGAGTAGTCGTTGTCGCGGCCGACGCGGTGCAGCATCCGCGGCAGCCGCACGGCCAGCCAGAGGACGGCGTACGCGTAGGCGAGCAGCGCCGGGGCGAAGAACGCCCCGTCGACGACGTTCGGCCCCGGGCCGACGAAGTCGCCCCGCGCGGCGAGCCAGCCGACCGTCCCGAGCGCGAGCACGCCGAGCAGGTCGTTCATCGGCAGCCGGTCGCGGTACAGCTCGGCGGCCCCGCCGGCCAGGAACATGAACCCGTACCAGAGCAGGTAGGTCTTCTCCAGCGCGCCGAGCATCGGCAGCGGGCCGATCGCCCCGCTCGTCCAGAGCGCCGCATCGGGCTGGAGATGGTTCCAGCAGAGGACGCCGAACACCGCGACCACGGCGAGCAGCGTGAGCCAGCGGAGCTGCCGGCGCAGCACGGTCAGCGCGGCCAGGACGGCCACCGCCAGATAGCAGTAGATCTCGTAGGCGAGTGTCCACAGCGACCCGTTGAGCGTGTTCCCGCCCTGCCAGTGCCAGTACGGCGTGTCACCGCGCAGCAGGTCGGCGATGCCGAACTGCCGCAGCCCGCCCCACCAGTTCAGCCGCAGGTAGTCGAGCACCCCGCCCGGGCTGCGCCACAGCCCGTCGAGCGTGCCGTGCCGGTCGAGGTACAGCAGCGGCGCGACGACCAGGCCGGTGAACAGCAGGCAGACCCACAGGCCGGGCCAGATCCGCAGCGCCCGGTGCCACAGGAAACGGGGCACCGAGTTGCGCCGCGCCGAGCCGACGACGAGGAACCCGGAGATCGTGAAGAAGCCCGCCACGGCCAGGGCGCCCACGTCGACCCGGTGCAGCAGCGGACGCCCGAACCCGAGGGCGGCGGTGTGGGACAGCACCACGGCCAGCGCGAAGGCGAGTCGCAGCGCGCCGAAACCGTTGGCCCGCTCGTGGTACGCAGTCGCCAGCGGCTGCGACACGAGCGCACGCCGGACGGCGGTTGTCAGGAGGGCAGACACGCGGAGCGACCCGGGGTCAGCCGGCGGCCGGTGGGCGGGGCGCGGGCACCCGTGAACCGATCAGGCCGGCCGCCCGGTGGTGCCGGCGGGCGGCCGGCGGCAGGCCGACCAGGAACTCGGGGTACATGCCGAAGAAGATCCGGGCGCTGCGCATCTCCAGCGTGTGCGCGGGCGACCACCGCACCGAGTTCGTCGCCCGCGCCCAGTGGTGGGTCCACCGCACGTCACCGAGCAGGGCGACCGGGTAACCGCGCTGCCAGGCCCGCAGGCCCAGCTCGTGGTCCTCGTAGTAGAGGAAGAAACGCTCGTTCCAGCCGCCCAGCTCGACGAGGTCCGCGGTGCGTCCGGCGACCGCCGCCCCCATCAGCCAGGCGACGTAGCGGACCTCGCCCGGCTCCGCCACCATCCGGTACGACGCGTGCAGGCGGGACAGCGGCCACAGCTTCCGGTTGCCGAGTTTCGCTGTGGCGTACGGGAAGCCACGCCCGTTGGGCTGCGGAGTTCCGCCGGTCGTGAGCAGTTGGGGCGCCACCAGGCCGCCGTGCGCGTCCAGGTGCCGCGCGAGCACGTCCAGCCCGTCCGGGCGTACCTCCAGGTCCGGGTTCGCGAAGAGGAGGTATCTGCCGCCGGCCTCGTGCAGCGCGACGTTGTTGGCCCGGGAGAAGCCGACGTTGTCCGGCAGCGGGATGACCCGGGCGCCCAGCTCGCGGGCCACCGCCGCCGAGTCGTCGGACGACGCGTTGTCCACCACGATCCACTCGTACGGTTTCTCGCCGCGCCAGCAGCGGCGCAGCGTGTCCGCCGAGTTGTAGGTGACAGTCACGACACTCCACGGGTGTCCCGTCATCACGCTCTCCGAACTGTCAGATAGCCGAGCAGGGTCGCGAAGCCGAACCGCTTGCCGGTCCACTGCCGGCGGGCGGCAGGCCCCTGCCGTAGGCCGTGTCCCACGCCGCGCAGGAACGGCCGCAGCAGGCCCTGCCGGACACGCCGGGCGGCGAGCGCGACGTGCGCCAGCGCGAGGACCGGAAGCGCGACGAGCAGCAGTGGCCAGGTGAGCGTCCGCGCCGCGACCAGGAGCCGGTTGCGGGCCAGGAGGAAGGCCCGGAATCCCTGGAGCCGGTCGTCGCCGTCGACGCTGTGCCCGCCGGCGTGCGGGAGCATGAGATCCAGCGGGCGGGTACGAACCCCCGAGGCGTGGAGCCGCAGCGCGAGGTCGGCGTCCTCACCCCAGGCGAACAGGTGCTCGTAGAACCCGCCGAACCTGCGGTACAGGTCGGTGGGGAAGACCGCAGCGCCGCCGGACGGGCCCAGTGGCGCCCGCGCGGTCGTGGCGGACCGGTCGATGAACAGCGAGACCGGGTTCAGGTCGATGCCCACGTACTCGCCGCCGTGCATGGCCAGGCCGACCGCGACCGGGACGCCGGGGTCCTCCGCGACGGCGGCGCAGATACGGGCCAGCGCGCCGTCGGGCAGCCAGACGTCCGGGTTCAGCAGCAGCACGTGGCCGGTGGTGGTGGCCGCGACGGCCCGGTTGCAGCCGGCCGCGAACCCGGGGTTGGACGAGTCGGGAAGGTACCGGTACCGGTCCTGGTCGAGGCAGCCGGCGATGATCTCCGCGCATCCGTCCTCGGGCCAGTTGTCGGCGAAGACGAACCGCACCGGCAGCCCTTCGGCGCTGCGTACCCAGGTGGGCAGCGTCTGGGCGAGCATGCCGGCGGACCGGTAGAGCACCGTGACGACGGTCAACTCCACGGCGGTCACCGCAGCGACCGGTACAGACTCTGCCAGCGCGTCACGCACCGGTCGAAGGCGTACTCCTGGGCGTACCACTCGGCCACGGCCTGCCGCTCGTCAGCGGGCCCGGCGTGGGTCAGCGCCCGGCGGACGGCGTCGGCCAGCGCGGCGGGGGTGGGGTCGGCCCGGACGGCGAGCGTGCCGGTGGCGTGCCGGGTGACCTCGGCCAGGCCGCCGGCCCCGGTGTGCACCACCGGTACGCCCAGGGACAGCGCCTCCAGCGCGCTGAGCCCGAACGACTCGACCCGCGACGGCACCAGGAGGCAGTCGATCCCCCGGAGAAAGTCCGCCGCGACGACCCGGCCGACGAGTTCCAGGTTCGGCCGGGCCGCGATCGGCAGCGAGCCGGCCCCGGCGACCCGGACGTCCATCTCCGGCAGGTGCGCGGCGGTCTCGGCCAGCAGGTCCGCGCCCTTCTCCCGCTCCAGGCGGCCCAGGTAGCCGACCACGGGCCGCCGGCCGGGCGCCGGCGCGTCGGCGGGCTTCGGGCTCGGCCAGTCGGCCGGCAGGGGATTGGGGATCAGGTGGATGTTCCGGACGCGGCCCCGCTCGCGCAGCTCGGCGGCCTCGAACTCGGACACCGCGACTGTCGCGTGCGGCCGGAGGCGGCGCATCGCCAGGTCCAGCGTGATGTTGGACTGGATGGCGGCCTTCTGCTGCCACGACCCGGCGGTGTCCCGGTACTGCCAGAGACTGTTGTGCAGGGTGACCACGAGCGGGGTGCGGTCCAGGCTGAGCGCGGCCCGCGCGTGCATGGCGGCGGAGAGCAGGTGGGCGCAGACCACGTCCGGCTTCACCTCGCGGACGAGACGACGGATCTCCCGCGCGTAGCCGAAGTCGACCCGGCTGGTCGCGCCGAGCCCCACCCACGGCACCCCGGCCTCGCGCAGCGACCGGCCCACCTCGTCGTCCGAGGTGGCGGCGACCACGTCGACGCCGCTGCGGGCGTGCGCCGGCACCAGCTCGGTGAGCATCCGCTCCGCGCCGCCCAGCTGCCGCCGCCCGGCGCCACCCGTCGTGCAGACGAAGAGCACCTTCACGACGCACGCAGTCCCGCGACGGCCCCGCGCGCGATCGCGCGGCGCACGGAGTCGCGGCCCACCGCCGCCCGCAGCAAAATCCCGCAGACGTACGCGGTGGCCGCCACGCGGCCCCGCCGGCCGCCCAGGTCCCGGCTGGCCCGGATGAACTCCCGGGTACGCCGCTCGGAGATCTCCTCGGCCGACCAGCGGCGCTTCGCCGTCGCGTCGTCCTCGTGCATGATCACGGCGTCCGCCACGTACGCGAGCCGTTTGCCCTGCCGGCGCACCGCCCAGCACAGCCGCATGTCCTCGGAGTAGAAGAACGACGTCTCGTCGACGCCACCGATGGCGTCGAAGGTGCTGCGCCGCAGCGCGACGAACGGCCCGGTCAGCCAGTCCGCCTGCTCCGGGGGCGCGACGATCCGCAGGCGCGGCACCACGAGGCTCAGCCCGGTGGCGTGGCCGAGCCCCACCCCCATGGTCAGGAACCGGCCGCCCTCGGTCTGCGGCACGCCCTCCGGCGTCACCACAGCGGGGAAGGCGGCACCCACCTCCGGGTCCTCCAGCGCCGCCAGCAGCCGGGCCACCGCGTCACCGTGCACGGCGATGTCGTTGTTGGAGAGGATGACGTTCGCTCTGGTGGTGTGCCGTACGCCGAGGTTCATGCCCCGGGCGTACCCCAGGTTCGAGCCGGACTGGACGTAGGCGACGCCCTGCTGGGCGCAGAACTCGCTCAGCGCCTGGCGGATCTCCTCCGAGCTGCCGTTGTCCACGACGACGATCTCGGCCTCGGCGGGCAGTGACAGGACGCAGGCGCGGGTGCGGTGGAAGTCCTCCCAGGCGAGAACCACGATCGAGACGTCCATCTCACACCATCCCAGGATTCGGCGGCTGCGCTCGTCGCAGGCTCGCTCTCGACGCGAACGCGTGTACGGCGTAGGCGAGCGAGGAGGCGATCGCCGCCCCGACCACACCGGCCCACGGGATGACGCCGAGGTACGCCGGTATCGCCACCGCCGACGTGACGACGGCGACCACAGTGGTCGCCTTCTCGCCCCGCCGCTTCAGCAGCAGGGCGCTCCAGCTCTTCCCGGCCGCCGTGGCGAGCGAGCCCGGCAGGAGCAGCAGCCCGAGGAGCCAGGCGTGCCGGTACTCCGGCGCCAGGAAGCCCAGCAGGCCGAGCCCGGCGATCGCGGCCAGGGCGATCGGCAGGGCCGCCTTCACCACCGCCGGCGTCGGGTCCGGCCCGTCCCCGCCGTCCCGGTCGGCCAGGATGCGCTGCGCCCGCACCACGGCGCCGGCCTGCGCGAACTCCAGCGCCGCGACCGCCAGCGCGTAGACGCCGAGCGGACCGGCCCCGGCGAACCTGGCCACCAGAACCTGGTTGAACCGCAGCGTCATCATCTGCGCGAAGATGCCCAGGTGCAGGCTCCCGACCGCGAGCAGGTCGGCCCGGTAGTCCGCGCCGGTGGAGGTGGGCGCCGGGGCTGCTCCGGCCCGCCGGAGCCGGACCAGGATCAGGCCGCACACGGCGCAGGCGCTGAGCCACTGGACCCCGAGCCACACCATGCTCCACAGACCGCCGTCGAGCCGGCCGGCCGCGTAGAGGGCGGCGTAACCGGCGACCAGGACCGCGCCGCTCGCCGCGCGCATCGCGTAGACCAGCCGGAAGCTGCGCTGCCGCAGGGCGATCGACGAGACCGTGTTGAACACGGTCAGACCCACCGCGGACCCGACGCCGACCAGATAGGCGCCGACCCCCGCCGCCGCGGTGAGCAGCGCGGCGGCGAAACCGGACAGGAGCACGGAGACGCCGAGGATCGCGACCAGGTACGCCCGCCCCCGGGACTGCACCCAGCCGGCGGGGCGCGAGATGAGGAACGTGTCCAGCGACAGTCCGCCGACGGCCGCGCCGAGCGTGGCGCTCACCATGTTCGCCGACAGCTCGCCGCGCTCCGCCGCGGGCAGCGTCACCGACATGACCGCGGCCAGGCCGGTCAGGCCCAGCGCGCCGAGATAGAGACGTTCGGGCGCGACGAGCCGGCGCAGCAGACCGGCCGCCCGGCGCCGCGACGGAGGTGTCGTGCCGGGGTCCGACGAGGACTGAGCAGCATCGACCAGCGAACCGCCTGTCACTCGTCTCCCCCAAACGGTGCGGCACAGGTACGGGTACGTCGAGTACCACGTCGCTGGCATTTTCTACCCGAATGACCGGTCAGCTGCAATCAGCCTTCGGGCTCCACCTGGCCGGGTCGGGACCGGCCACGAACGACACGCAGCTGCGGTAGTCGGGCAGGAGCCCGGCCGTACGGGCGTCGGCCAGGCTGGGCGCGGCGGCGTCCCGCGCCGACAGCACCGGCGCCTCGACCGGCCAGTCGATCGCCAGGTCCGGGTCGAGGGGATGCACGGTGTGCTCGGCGCCCGGGTTGTAGGTGGTGGAGCAGAGATAGCTCAGCGTGGCGTCGTCGGTCAGCGCGCAGAAACCGTGCCCCAGGCCCTCGCTGAGGTAGACGGCACGCCGGTCGACGTCGTCCAGCCGCACCGCCTCCCACCGCCCGAACGTCGGCGAGCCCACCCGGATGTCCACCACCAGGTCCACGACGGCCCCACGTACGCAGGTCACGTACTTGGCCTGGCCGGGTGGGACGTCGGCGAAGTGGATGCCGCGGACCACGCCCCGCGTGGAGACGGACAGGTTGCCCTGGGCCAGCCGCAGCGGATGCCCGACCACCTCGGCGAGCCGGTCGAACCGGTACCACTCCATGAACAACCCGCGGGGGTCGCCGTGCTGCCGGGGCGTGATCTCCCAGGCTCCCTCGATGCTCAGCGCCCGGATCTTCATCGGTCGGTCCCGCTCGGGCCGGCCAGCAGGCCCAGCAGGTATTCGCCGTAGCCGCTGCGGGTCAGCGGATGGGCGAGCACGCGCAGCCGCTCGTCGTCGATCAGCCCCGAACGCCAGACCACCTCCTCGACGCAGCCGATCTTCATGCCCTGGCGCTCCTCGATCACCCGGACGAACTCGGCGGCCTGCATCATCGAGGTGAACGTGCCGGTGTCCAGCCACGCGGTGCCCCGGTCCAGGACCGTCACGGTCAGCTCGCCCCACGCCCGGTACGTCTCGTTGACCGCGGTGATCTCCAGCTCGCCGCGCGCGCTCGGCGTCAGCTTGCGGGCGATGTCGACCACCCGGTTGTCGTAGAAGTAGAGGCCCGGCACCGCGTACCGGGACCGGGGACGGGCCGGCTTCTCCTCGATCGACAGCACCCGGCCGTCGGCGTCGAACTCGACCACGCCGTACTCCTGCGGGTTCGCCACCGGGTACGCGAAGACCCGGCCGCCCGTCGGCTCGCCGTGCTCGGCGAGCTGCCGGCCGAGCCCGACACCGTGGAAGATGTTGTCGCCGAGGATCAGCGCCACCGACTCGTCACCGATGAAGTCCGCGCCGAGCAGGAACGCCTGCGCGATGCCCTCCGGGCGGGGCTGCTCGGCGTACGCCAGCCGCAGCCCCCACTGGCTGCCGTCACCGAGCAGCCGCTCGAACTGGGCGCGGTCCTCCGGCGTCGTGACGACCAGGATCTCCCGCACCCCGGCCATCACCAGAGTGGACAGCGGGTAGTAGACCATCGGCTTGTCGAACACCGGCATCAGTTGCTTGGAGACGGCCCGGGTGATCGGCCACAGCCGGGACCCGGTGCCACCGGCGAGAAGGATTCCGCGCACTCGCGGAGACTACCTGTGACGCCGCCACCACCGTGGCCCTTCGACGTCCCGCCTGTGCTGCGGCTACGGCGTAGACTCCTCGACCCGTGAGGATCCTCGTCACCGGCGGCGCCGGCTTCATCGGGTCGGAGTACGTGCGGATGCTGCTGGGCGTGCCCGGCGGCGACGCGGCCGGGGTGCCCGCACAGACGCCCACGGCGCTCACCGTGCTGGACAAGCTCACCTACTCCGGCAACCTGGCGAACCTGGCCCCGGTGCGCGACGACCCGCGCCTGCGCTTCGTCCGCGGCGACATCTGCGACGCCGCGCTCGTCGACGAGGTGGTGCAAGGCCACGACGTGATCGTCCACTTCGCCGCCGAGTCGCACGTGGACCGTTCCATCACCGGCGCCGCCCCGTTCGTCACCACGAACGTGCTCGGCACCCAGACGCTGCTGGACGCCGCGCTGCGCCACGGGACCGGCCGGTTCGTGCACGTCTCCACCGACGAGGTGTACGGCTCGATCGACTCCGGCTCCTGGACGGAGAACTGGCCGCTGTCGCCGAACTCGCCGTACTCCGCCTCGAAGGCCGGGTCCGACCTGCTCGCGCTGGCCTACCACCGCACCCACGGCCTGGACGTGGTGGTGACCCGCTGCTCCAACAACTACGGCCCCTACCAGTACCCGGAGAAGGTCGTCCCGCTGTTCGTGACGAACCTGCTCGACGGCGGCACCGTGCCGCTGTACGGCGACGGCGGCAACGTGCGCGACTGGCTGCACGTGCACGACCACTGCCGGGGCATCGCGATGGTGCAGGAGAAGGGGCGGGCCGGCGAGGTCTACCACATCGGCGGCGGCACCGAGCTGACCAACAGGCAGCTCACCGAACGGCTCCTGGCGGCCTGCGGAGCCGGCTGGGATCGCGTCGTGCCGGTCACCGACCGCAAGGGCCACGACCGCCGGTACTCACTGGACATCAGCAGGATCAGCAACGAGCTGGGGTACGCGCCGAGCATCGACCTCGACCGGGGCCTCGCCGAGACGGTCCGCTGGTACCGGGACAACCGGGCCTGGTGGGAGCCGCTGAAGACGGCCGGCCACCCGTGACCCGGGTGCTCGTCACCGGCGCCGGCGGGATGCTCGGGCGGGACCTGCTCGCCGTGCTGCGGACCCGGCCCGACCTGTCGGTCACCGCCGCCACCCGCGCCGGCCTCGACGTCACCGACGCCGGCGCGGTCCGGGACGCGGTCGGCGGGCACGACGTGGTGCTCAACGCTGCCGCCTGGACCGACGTGGACGGCGCGGAGACGCGCGAGGCGGACGCCACGGCTGTCAACGGTGACGCGGTCGCCCACCTGGCGCACGCCTGTGCCGTGTCCGGCGCGCGCCTGGTGCACGTCTCCACCGACTACGTGTTCGCCGGGGACGCCGTCGAGCCGTACCCGGAGGACGCCCCGACCGGCCCGATCAACGCGTACGGGCGCGGCAAGCTCGCCGGGGAACAGGCGGTGGCCGGGCTGCTGCCCGAGACCGGGTACGTCGTGCGTACCGCCTGGCTCTACGCCACCCACGGCCGCAACTTCGTCACCACGATGCTGCGGCTCGCCGCCGAACGCGACCGCCTCGACGTGGTGGACGACCAGCGCGGGCAGCCCACCTGGTCGTACCGTCTCGCGGAGCGGCTCGTGGCGCTCGCCGACGCGGCGCTGACCGGCGACGCGGCGCCCGGGACGTACCACGGCACCGCCGCCGGCGAGACCACCTGGTACGGCCTGGCCCGCGCCGTGTTCGCCCTGCGTGGCCTGGACCCGGACCGGGTCCGGCCCGCCACGAGCGACAGTTTCCCGCGCCCGGCGCGGCGTCCCTGCTACAGCGTGCTCGCGCACGGCCGGTGGGCCGCGGCGAAGCTGCCGCCGCCGGGGGACTGGCACACGGACCTGGCCGAGGCGCTCAGCGCCCCCCGCCCCGGAACACCTCACTGACGGTACGCAGCACGATCTTGATGTCGAGCCAGAGCGACCAGTTCTCGACGTAGTAGTTGTCGAAGCGCGCCCGGTCCGAGATCGGCGTGTCCCCGCGCAGGCCACTGACCTGGGCCAGCCCGGTGAGCCCGACCGGTACGCGGTGCCGCATCGCGTACGTCGGGTACTCCACCGAGAACTTCTCCACGAAGTACGGCCGCTCCGGGCGGGGCCCCACCACGCTCATCTCACCGCGCAGGATGTTCCACAGTTGCGGCAGCTCGTCGAGCGAGGTGCGCCGCATGAACCGCCCGATCGGCCCGACCCGCCGGTCGTGCGCGATGGACCAGGTCGTCTGCGACTCGTGCTCGTCCTCCGGGCGCATCGACCGGAACTTGATGACGTGGAACGGCTTGCCGTACCGGCCGATCCGCTCCTGCCGGAAGAACACGCCCCGGCCGCCGTCGAGGAACGTGGCGAGGGCGCAGAGCAGCAGCAGCGGGCTCAGCACCACCAGGGCGGTCACCGCGAACACCACGTCCGAGGCCCGCTTGACCCGCCAGCGGGGACCGGTGAGCGTGGTGTCGCCGATCTTGACGATCGGGATGGCGCCGATGTGGTCGGGGTAGCCGCCCTGGCCCCGCGACCCCCACAGGCGCGGCACCGCCCACAGGTCGCACCGCGAGCTGGCCGGGCGCAGCAGCGACTCCATCAGGTCCGACTCGGAGCAGTCCGGGTCGGCGATGACCAGGACCTCGCACTCCAGCATGTCGGTGAGCTTCTCCAGGTCGTCGATCGTGCCGATCAGCGGCAACGCGCCCATCCGTGGTCGCGACGGGGCGTCCACCGCGCCGACGAACCGCAGCCCGTACTGCGGGTGGCGGCGCAGCAGCCGGGCGAGTTCCCCGCCGATCGGGCCGCCACCGACGACGATGGTGTTGCGCTCCACCCACCGGCGCTTGCGGGCCAGCAGGACGAGCCGGCAGTTCAGCGCGCGCCCGACGATCACCAGGCCGGCGGAGAACGCGACGCCTTGGACGAACCCGCTCACGTGTGGCACCGAGTCGTGCCGCAGCGCCGCGATGATCGCCACCACCGCGCCGGAGGCCAGCAGCCGCCCGCCGAGGCTCGGCAGCTCGTCCAGGATGCTGATGTGCCGTCGCGGCCGGTACAGGCCGCCGGCCGCGAAGAAGCCCACAGTCAGGGCCGCGTTGGCCAGCGTGCCGCGCCAGTAGTTCTGGGTCAGCAGCAGCGGTGCGAGCAGCGCCGCCACGTCGATGGGCGCGGTCACCATCCACGCGCGCACCCATCGGGTACGCGTCGACGCCCGCGACCCCGCGTAGGGCAGGACCGTTGTGGTGTCCAGGCCGCTGTTCATCGGCGGGTCGTTCGACGGCGCGGCCGGATGCTCGAACGCCGGAAGGCGTGGCATGGTCGATCCTCCCCCGTGACGCCGCCGGCCCGGATACGGAGACCGACGACGATCGCAGGATACGAGCGACCCCGCCGCGCCGCCACCACCGGCATGGCAGATCGACGTCCTACTTTCCGCTCATGGCGAGAATCTCCGGGACCGAGTCGCGGCGGACCGCGTCGAACAGCGTCTTCGCGCGCGCCGGATCCGGGAACACGACGCTCTCGCTGCCGACGCGGCCCGTCCCCTTGACCGGGCAGGTGAAGAACGTCAGATTGCCGCTGCGCAGGCCACGCATCTCCATCGCCAGATCCACCAGCGACAGTGACTTGTCGACAGCCACCGAGTCCGACGTGGCGCGGACGAACGAGTTGAGCTTGGCCGGGTTGGTCAGCACCCCGCCCGAGGCGGCCTTGTCCAGAATGGCCTTGATCACCTGCTGCTGGTGGCGGATGCGGGCGAAGTCGCCGTCGGCGAAGGCGTGCCGTTCCCGCGCGTAGTCCAGCGCGGCGGCGCCGTCCATGGTCTGCCGGCCCTTCTCGAAGGTCCGCGAGCCGGCCAGCGAGTAATTCGTGCTGAAACCCTTTTCCACGTCGATCTCGACACCGCCCAGCGCGTCGATGATCTCCTTGAAGCCGGCGAAGTCCACCATCGCCACGTTGTCCACCCGTACGCCGCTGAACTTCTCCACGGTCTGCACCATCAGCGGCACGCCGCCCCAGGCGTACGCGGCATTGATCTTCGCGTCGCGACCGCCGCGGCCCTCCTTCGACTTCGGGACGGCCGTCCAGGTGTCCCGCGGGATCGAGATGAGCTGCGCGCTCGACCGGTCCTTCGGCAGGTGGGCCAGGATGATCGTGTCGCTGCGCGAACCGCCGGTGCTCTCCGGGTCGCGGGAGTCGCTGCCCAGGATCATGATGTTCATGGCGCCCTTGACCTCGACCTGCGGGCGCGACTCCTCCGGTACGCCCTCGAAGGCGTCGACCCGCTCGATCGACTTGTCGACCGAGCGGTAGTACAGGCCGCCGGCCAGCGCGCCGCCGCCGGCGAGCAGCACCATCACGAGCAGCACGATCAGGGCGATCCGCCGGCCCCGGCGACGCCGGGGCGCCTTCTGCCGCACCGGCTCGCCCGGCTCCACATCGGAGAATCCGGGGCGGGCGTCGGAATCGGCGAGCTGATGGCGATCTGACATGCTCTGATGCTACTGATTCGCGCTGCGCCACGGGGGGACCCTCGTACTCCGGGCGGGGATCGCGGCGCAGCCCGGCGGGCGGGCTGACCCGGTGCCGGGCCTTGCCGGGAGGAGCGCCTCGGATCGATGATGGTGTGACGGCCAGGTCGACCGAGGAGTCGAGATGCAGGTAATCCACCAGCCCCGGGTGGCGTGGGACGCGGCCCGCGTCATCGGCGCGGCGGTCCACGACGAGGAACTGTTCCGCTGGCTCTACCGCGTACTCGGCGATCTGCTCGGCCCCGCCACATGGGCGGCCCTCGACGAGACCCGCGACCGGGTCCGCCGGGCCGGCGACGCCCGGCTCTCGATCGAGACCGGCGTGTGGCGTGCCCGCCTGGAGGACTCGTTGCGCGGGCGTCCCGACCTCGCCGGTGAGCTGGCCGGCGTCGTAGCCACCGTCCGCGCGGTACGCCCGATCTGATCGCTTTAGCTTTCGCTTAGCTCGCTTGTCCGGCGGCACGCCGGTCCGGCAGCATCGACCGGCGTGACCGACGGCACCGCACCCCACCCGCCGACCGCCCCTGCCGCGCCCACCGGCGCGCCCGATCGCCGTGCCGCCACGCGCCGCCGCCGGCTCGCCGCCGCCGGTCTGGTCACCGTCGCGGCGGCGGTCGCTGTCGCCCTTGCGGTACGCGGCGGCGCCGCCCCCGCCTGCGCGGCCCCGCCTCCACCCGCCGGCGTCCCGGCCCTGGCGGCGGGCCCACTCGGCGCCGCACCGCCCGTCGGTGGGACGACCCGCAGCGGCAAGGCCACCTTCTACGACTCCGCCGGCGCCGGCGGCAACTGCTCCCGCCCCGCCGCCCCGGCCAACCGGATGTACGTCGCGCTCGGCCCGAGCGAGTACGCGGCCGGCGCCTCCTGCGGCGGGTTCCTCGACGTCACCGGCCCGCGCGGCACGGTCCGGGTGCTGGTCATGGACCAGTGCCCGGAGTGCGCCCCTGGCCACCTCGACCTGTCCGCCGAAGCGTTCGCCCGGATCGCCGACCCGGTGCAGGGCGTGGTGAAGGTCAGCTACCGGGCCGTGGTGAACCCGCCGCTGTCCGGGCCGCTCACCTTCCGCATGAAGGAGGGCTCGTCGCAGTGGTGGTTCGCCGTCCTGGTCGGCGACCACGGCAACCCGCTGCGCTCGGTCGAGGTCCGGCAGAACGGATCGTGGCGCGCGGCCCAGCGGCAGGACTACAACTACTGGCTGATCGAGTCCGGTGCCGGCCCCGGCCCGTACACGATCCGGGTCACCGACGTTTACGGCAACCGCGCGACCGCCACCGGCATCCGGATGCTCCCGGGCCAGGTGCAGCGCAGTGCGGCCCGGATGTACGGCGCGAAGCCCGCTGTAGCCACACCCGCCCCGAAGAAGTCCCGCCCAACCCCCACCACGAGCCCGTCCGCTCAGACCTCGGCTGCCCCCACCCCCGCCGCACCCACCTCAGCCCTCACGGACCCCCTCGTGCAGGCAGCCGCCGCCCCACCCACCCCCGCTCCCTGCGCCTAACCTCATTCCGCGGCCCCTCAGGTGCCCCGCCCTCCCGCAGATCCCGCCCCGCGCGCCCTCGGGCGCGTGCACTCCGCCCCGCCTGCCTCGCTCTCGCCCTCGCCCTCGTCACACCTCGCCTCACCCTCGCGATCTTGCACTTGAGGCCCCTTGGCTGCCGCATATGCACCTTTCGTAGGGACCGAATCCGCAAGATCGCCGAGGCTCACGAGGGCTGCCGGGGCGGCAGGCAGCGGCGCGGCGGGGTGGCGGGGCACCAGGGCGCCGGCGCCAAGGCACCGGCACCGGGGTTTCGGGTGCCAGGAAGGCACCCCGGCCCACCTGGCCCGGCTCGCCTGGCGTGCCCACGCCCGTGGGTGGGCCAGCCCCGCTGATCTTGCACTTGCGGACCCTTGAGCGTCGTGAATGCCCGATCTGTCGGGGCCGTGAGTGCAAGATCGGCGAGGCGAGGCGGGGCGAGGTACGGCGAGGGCGAGGGCGCGGGCGAGGCGAGGCCGGGAGGCGCGGCGTGGGGAGGGGGAAGGGCGGGGAGGGGGTCAGGCTGGGGTGGGGAGGTCTAGCCACATGAGGATTTCGTCGCGGGAGTCGGTGGGGGACAGGCGCAGCGCCGCCGGAAGACGACCGACCTCGCGGTAGCCGAGGCGCTTGTAGAAGCGGTCCAGCCCCAGCCCGTCGCGGACCGTCACGTGCAGCGCCGCCAGGCCCAGCCCTCGGGCGATCCGCTCGGCCTCGCGCATCAGCGCCGCGCCGTGGCCGCGTCCCTGCGTGTCGGGGTGCACCATGACGCGCTTGAGCACCCGCCAGTGCGTCTTGAGGTGGAACCGGTTGTCGGCGATGACCAGGACCGCGACGAGCCGTTCGCCCTCGTAGCCGGCGAGCAGCCGGTCCGGCCCGTCCGCGACCTCGTCGAGCGTGGAGGTGGCGAGCGGGCGTACCTCGTCGGCGGTCACGGGGGCCGACGAAGCCGACGGCGCCGCCGGCGTTCGTCACGTCCACCCAGAGCGCGATGATCTGTTCGCGCAGCTCGGGGGTCAGGTCGGGGTCGAGGGTGAAGCGCAGGTCCACGCCGTTAATCCTGCGTGTGGCGACGCGGCCCGGACCCGCGTTCGTGACCTTCCCGACAGTCGCCGGTGCGCGCGGCACCGGCGACTGGTAGGGCCGGCGGGATTCGAACCCGCACTGGTGCGGACCTAAACCGCATGCCTCTGCCGTTGGGCTACGGCCCCGTCACGGTGAACACCGGCCGATGCCGAGGGCCGGTGTCACAGCCTCCGGATCGTAGACCACATTCGGCGCCGCCACTGCGGCCCGGCCGTGACGAGCCGGGCCGCGCGCCGGCCTCAGTCGAGGCCGAGGTCCCGGCGCAGCTTGGCGACGTGGCCGGTGGCCCGCACGTTGTAGAGCGCCCGTTCGATCTTGCCGTCCTCGTCCACCACGAACGTCGAGCGGATCACGCCGGTGACCGTACGGCCGTACATCTGCTTCTCGCCGAACGCGCCGTACGCGGTCAGCACCGCCTTGTCCTCGTCGGAGACCAGCGGGAACGTGATCGCGTCCCGGTCGCGGAACTTCGCGAGCTTGGCCGGCTTGTCCGGCGAGATGCCCACCACCTCGTAGCCGGCGCCCTGCAGCGAGGCGAGGGAGTCCCGGAAGTCACACGCCTGCTTGGTGCAGCCGGGCGTCATGGCGGCCGGGTACGCGTACAGGATGACCTTGCGGCCGCGCAGGTCGACCAGGGAGAGCGTCCCGCCGTCGTCGGTGGGGAGGGTGAACTCGGGGGCGGGGTCGCCGGGGCTGAGGCGGTCGGTCATGGCGGTGACGATACCGCCGTGCCCGGGCCGGCGGCCGACGGCGACGCGCGGACGGGTGACGGACCGGGTGACGGCCACAACTGGGTTGTTGCTACATATTGGCAACAACCCATTCCTGGAAATACGCTGAGCCCGTGGACACCCTGGCGATGCACATCTCCAACGGGATCATCAACGGTCCCGTTGCCGCGATCTTCGCGGCCCTCGCCCTGGCCGCGCTCGCCTTCTGTGTGCTGCGTGGCCGGGCCGACCTGGACGACCGGCTGGCGCCGATGGCAGGGCTGGTCGCCGCGTTCATCTTCGCCGTGCAGATGCTCAACTTCCCGATCTTCACCGCCGGGGTCAGTGGCCACCTGCTCGGCGGCGCGCTCGCGGCGATGCTCGTCGGCCCCTGGGTCGGCGCGCTCTGCGTCGCCGTGGTGCTGATCGTGCAGGCGCTGGTCTTCGGTGACGGCGGGGTGGCGATGCTCGGCCTCAACATCACCAACATGGCGCTGCTCGGCACCGCCGCCGCGTACCTGCTGATCGCGCTGCTGCTGCGCGTGCTGCCGCGTACCCGGGCCGGGCTGGCGGTCACCGCGTTCGTCTCCGCGCTGGTCAGCGTGGTGGTCGCGTCCCAGGGCTTCGTCCTGCAGTACTGGCTGGGCGGCACCACCGACCTCGGCGGCAACCTCGCCGGGCTGGCCGGCACCATGGCCTTCGCCCACCTGCTGATCGGCATCGGCGAGGGCCTGATCACCGCGACCACCGTGGTCACCGTCGCCAAGGTCCGGCCCGATCTGGTGTACGCGCTGCGCGCCCTCAAGCCGGCCGCGCCGGCTCCCGCCGTTCCGGTCGCCGGAGGTGCCCGATGAGCAAGCGTCAGTGGCCGTTCCTGCTCGGTGGCCTGCTGGTGGCCCTGCTGCTGGCGGGCGTGGTGAGCAACTACGCCTCCTCGCACCCGGACGGACTGGACTCGTCGCTGCTCAAGGGCTGCACCGTCAACGCCGACGACGAGATCACCGGCGGCAGCTGCCCGGCGCAGCAGGCGAAGGACCACGAGCTGGCGGACAGCCCGCTGGCCGACTACGGCGTACGCGGAATCGGCAACGACTTCGTCTCCACCGGCCTGTCCGGCGTGCTCGGCGTGCTGCTCACCTTCGCGCTCGGCGGCGGCCTGTTCTGGCTGGCCCGCCGCCGCGGCCCCGCCACGCCCACCCCGAACACCCCGAGCGCCGACCCGGTGGACGAGGCCGCGACCCCGTCCAGCGGCACACGCTGACCATGGGCGCCGGGCACGCGCACGCGCTCTACCGCGAGTCCGGCTCGCCGGTGCACCGCCTCCCGCCGGAGGTGAAGATCACTGCCATGGTGCTGTTCACCATCGCGGTGGTGGCCACGCCCCGGGAGGCGTACTGGGCCTTCGGCGGGTACGCGCTCCTGGTCGCCGTGGTGGCCGCGCTGGCCCGGGTCGGCCCGCGCTGGCTGCTCAGCCGGGCACTCATCGAGCTGCCGTTCGTGCTGTTCGCGTTCGCGCTGCCGTTCCTCGGCGCGGGAGAACGGATCGAGGTGGCCGGGCTCGCCCTGTCCGTCGACGGGCTGCACGGCGCGTTCAACATCCTCGCCAAGGGCACGCTCGGCGTACTCGCGTCGCTCCTGCTGGCGGCGACCACGACGACGCGTGACCTGCTGCTCGGCCTGGACCGGCTGCGCTGCCCGCAGATCCTCACCCAGATCGCCACGTTCATGCTGCGCTACCTGGAGGTGCTCGTCGGCGAGGCCCGGCGGATGCGGGTGGCCCGGGTGTCGCGCGGCGACGACCCGCGCTTCCTGTGGCAGCTGCGCGGCTTCGCGGCCGGCGTGGGCGCGCTGTTCCTGCGCGCGTTCGAGCGCGGCGAGCGGGTCTACCTGGCGATGCTCTCCCGCGGCTACACCGGCCGGATGCCGGCGGTGTGGCAGGGGGCCGGCGCGGCCACCGCCGGCCAGTGGGCGGTCGCCGCGACGGTGCCGGCGATCGCGGCCACCATCGCCGCCGTCGCGCTCGTCCTGCAATGATCGGGTACGTGCAGCAGCCGCCCTCCCTGGACGTCGACGGCGTCCGGTACGCGTACCCGGACGGTCACGTCGCCCTGCACGGCGTGGACCTGACCGTACCGCGCGGCGAGCGGGTGGCGCTGCTCGGGCCCAACGGCGCCGGCAAGACCACGCTGGTGCTGCACCTCAACGGCATCCTCACCCCGACCGAGGGCACGGTGAGCGTCGGCGGTCTGACCGTCACCCGCGACCGGGACACGCTGGCCGAGGTACGCCGCCGGGTCGGCATCGTCTTCCAGGACCCGGACGACCAGCTCTTCCTGCCCACTGTCGCCGAGGACGTCGCGTTCGGACCGGCCAACCTGGGCCTGCGCGGGGCCGAACTGGCCGCCCGGGTCGACGAGGCGCTCGCGGCGGTCGGGATGAGCGAGCACCGGGACCGCGCGCCGCACCACCTGTCGTTCGGGCAGCGGCGCCGGGTGGCGGTGGCCACGGTGCTGGCCATGCGCCCGGAGATCCTGGTGCTGGACGAGCCGTCGTCGAACCTCGACCCGGCCGCCCGCCGGGAGCTGGCGGAGATCCTGCGGGCCCTGCCGGTGACGCTGCTCATGGTCACGCACGACCTGCCGTACGCGGCCGAGCTGTGCCCCCGCTCGGTGATCCTGGACGGCGGCCGCATCGTCGCCGACGCCCCCACCGCGGACCTGCTGTCCGACGAGGCGCTGCTGACGGCCCACCGCCTGGAGCTCCCTTACGGCTTCGCCCCCCGCCCGTCCTGACCCAGACCCTCCCGCACCGCCCCCTCCTCGCGCCCTCCAGCACCTCCCACCTCCCCGCCTGTCCGCGGCGATCTTGCACTCTCTGCCCGGGCACAGCGGGGCAAAAGTCACGCCCAAGGGTCAGCAACTGCAAGATCGCCGGGCCCTGGCCGAGGCTCCGTCGATCTTGCGCTTTCTGCCCGAGCGAAACGGGGCAAAGTTCGCGCCCGAGGGGCAGTAACTGCAAGATCGCCGGGGCGGGGCGGGGCGGGGCGGGGCGGGGCGGGGCGGGCGGGTTATGGGATCGGGGTTGGGCTGGGGTGTGCGGGGGTGGGGCGGGCTGCTCTTGCGGCGGTGCGCAGGCGCAACAGGCCGGCGGCCACCGCGCCGGCGCCTGTCGCCAGGCCGACCACGACCAGCACCCGCACCAGGACGGGCGGACCGGCGGCCGGGGGGATCGCGCGGGACAGCGCGGCGAGGTTTGTCACCCCGGCGAACACCGTGAGGCAGGCGCCGGCGAGCGCCAGCACGAAGTCGGCGGCCGGGCGGCGGGCCAGCGCGTACCCGCCGGCGGCGAGCGCGCCGAGGCCGGTGAGCAGCGTCCACACCTGGCCGGTGACCAGTTCGGCGAGCATCCCGCCGATGCCGGGGGCGCCGGTGTCGAAAGCCCGCGCGACGGTGAGCGCCACTGTCGCCGCGCCGCCCAGGGCGAGCAGCGCGCCGACCCCGCGCAGCGCGCGTACCCCGGCGGTGGTGCCGCCCGGAGCCAGGCCGGCCGCGCCGATCACCAGGAAGCCGAGCGTGGCGGCCACCCACCAGGGGTACGGGTCGGGCGGCGGCACCCAGTCCAGCGTGCCGCGTACGGCACCGGTGGCGTCGCCGGCGCGCAGTGGCACCGCCCAGTCGCGTACCCGGTGCTCCCGGTCCGGGGCGGCGGCGACGGCGGCCGGCGGGGCGTCCGCCCGCCAGAGCGTGCGCTGGTCGTGCCAGCGGGCTGTGGGTCCGTCGTCGACGCGCCGCCAGTCCGGCGCGGCGGCCGGGTTCGCCTCGGCCGGCAGCCGGGTCTCCCCGGCGAGCGTCCGGTTCAGGTACGTGGCGGGGGAGTGGACGTTCTCGTACACGCCGCCCCGGCCGACGCGCAGGTACGGCTCGCCGGAGTAGCCCAGCACGGTGACCTCGGCGCCGCTGTCGTTCGTCAGCTCCAGCCGCGCGCCGGCCTCCACCATGCGGACGGTGAGTCCGGGCCGGTCCGGGTCGACGCCGGTGATCGTGGCGCGGTAGTCGGTGCCGTCGGGCGCGTCCGCGCCGTGCGCGGCGGCCGGCGCGGCGAACGTGAGCAGGGCGGTGGCCGCGACGGTGAGCACCAGCGCGGCCCGGCGCAGGGGTACGGGGATCACTTCCCGGCCGCCTCCACCGCCGCCTTGATCCCCTCCGGGCTGCGGTCCCGCAGCTCATTGCCGTTGATCTTGATGGTCGGGGTGCCGGTCACGCCGGACTTGCTCGCCTCGTCGGTGACGTGCTCGGTCCACGATCGGTACGTGCCGTCGGAGACGCAGGACGCGAACTCGTCCCGGTTCAGCCCGACGCCCGCGCCGATGTCGACCAGCTCGTCGTTGCTGAGCCCGGCGCCACCCTCGGCGGGCTGCCGGGTGAAGAGCTGGTCGGTGAACTCGCGGAACTTGCCGCCCTGCGCGGCGCAGCCGGAGGCGGCCGACGAGCGGGTGGAGTACTCGGTGGTGGAGAAGCGGTTGAGGAACGCCACCGGGTGGAACACCAGCTTGGCCTTGCCCTCGGTGACGAGCTGGTTGAGCGTCTCGCCGTTGATCTGCTGGAACTGCTTGCAGGCCGGGCAGAGGTAGTCCTCGTACAGGTCGATGGTGACCGGTCCGGTGCCCTGGACGATGCCGGTGCCGGCGTCGTTGGCCCCCGGTGGCGCGGTGAAGTCGTCCGACTTCTGGCTGGAGTAGACGGCCCAGCCGATGCCACCGGCGATGACCAGCACCAGCACGGCGGCGATCGTCGTCCACAGGGTGCGCTTGCGGCGCTTCTCCCGGGCGATCTGCTCGCGTACCACCCGTGCCGCGTCCCGGCGGCCCTTGCGGCTACTCATCGGTCTCCTCCACGGTGTCGTCGCCGGCCAGCCAGCCGTCCACCGAGAACGGGGTACGGGGCCAGATCAGCAGGAACCCGGCGAGCGCCAGGAACCCCAGGTCCCGGAGGATCTCCGGGAGGTAGCTGGGCGTCTCGCCGGCGGCGAGCTGGCCGCCGCTGCCGAAGCACCCGCAGTCGATGGCCAGGCCGCGCGCCCAGGCCGAGGCGATGCCGGCGATGAAGACCACGAGCAGCGCCGCCGAGACCCCGGCGCTGACCCGGGTGGCCAGCCCGGCGAGAAGCAGCAGACCCAGGGCCAGCTCGACGAAGGGCAGCGCCGCGCCGATCACGGTGGCCAGGTCGTACGGCATCACCTGGTAGGCGTTGACGGCCCGGCCGGAGGCGGCGAGGTCGCCGACCTTGGTGCCGCCGGCGATCAGCCAGACGGCTGCGAGTCCGAGTCGGGCGGCGACGCCGAGCCAGGGCCGCAGGGTCTGCCATCGCCCGGCGGGGGAGGGGGAGGGGGTCACAGTCATTCGTCGTCCGAGCGTCACGATTGGTTCCCGCTATCCGGTCATCGTGTCGCCGACGGCGCCGACCAGGTCGTCGCGGGCGCGGGCGACCCGGGAGCGGATGGTGCCGACCGGCACCCCCTCCACGTCGGCGGCCTCGGCGTAGGACAGGCCGAGCAACTGGGTGAGCACGAAGGCGGAGCGCCGCTCGGCCGGCAGGCGGCGGACCAGGTCGGTGGCGCCGAGCTGACCGGCCGGGTCCGGGTAGGGGCGGTCGGTGGCGGCCTGAGCGGCCAGTCGCGCGTCGAGCCGCCGGCGGCGTACGACTGTGCGCAGGTGGTCGGCGCAGGCCCGGCGGGCGATGCCGAGCAGCCAGGTACGCACGCTGGAGCGCCCCTCGAAGCCGGGTAGCGCCCGGAACGCCCGCAGGTACGTCTCCTGGGTCAGGTCGTCCGCGCTGTCCGGGTCGACGAGCGCGGCGGCGAAGCGCCACACCTCGGCCTGGGTGGCCCGGACGAGGGCGGCCTGCGCGTCGCGGTCCCCGTCGCGGGCGGCGAGCGCCCAGCCGGTGGCCGTGTCCCGGACAGCCTCGGCGGCCGCCTCGGGGAGGTCGGCGGCGGTGTCACGCGGGCCGGGGATCACGTCACCCGAGGTTACGCGGCGTACCTGGACGGGACAGGGTCCTTTGGCCCATTCCGTGGTCCCGCACACGCCGGGAACTTTTTCCCTGCGCCGTCCGACTACCCACCCATGACCTCCGAGCAGGCCCGGCGTGGCGTGCGCCGCCACGCCGAGCGGGCGCCGAGCCGTGCCCGCCGGAGGGCGGCTCGCCGGACCGGCTCCGGTTCGGGAACCATGGCGGTCATGACTGCTGCCGTACGCCGCCCGTCCCGGGCCGTCGCCGCCCGCTCCGGGGCCGTCGCCGGGCTGCTGCTCCTGCTGGTCGCCCTGCTGCTCGTGCCGGCCACCCCGGCCAGCGCACACGCGGTGCTGGTGAGCAGCAGCCCGGCCGCCTCCGCCGTGGTGCCCGACGCGCCCGCGCAGGTGGTGATCACCTTCAGCGAGAGCGTCCGCAAGGTGCCCGGGAAGGTCCGCGTGATCGCCCCCGACGGCTCCCGGGCCGACCGGGGCGAGCCGACGTTCCAGGGCGGCGAGGTCACCATCCCGGTGGACCCCGGCGCGGGGCGCGGCACCTACCTGGTGAGCTACCGGGTCATCTCGGCGGACAGTCACCCGGTTTCCGGCGCCTTCACCTACTCCGTCGGCGCGCCGTCCGAGCCGCCCACGGACAGCGGCACGGACAACCGGGCGAACCCGGTGACCGAGACCGCGGTGAAGGTGGCGAAGTACGCCGGCTACGCCGGGTTGCTGCTGCTCGTCGGCCCGGCGCTGGTGCTGGCCGCGCTCTGGCCGCGCCGGCTGTCCCGCCGTGGCCCGGCCCGGCTGGCCTGGACCGGGCTGGGCGTGCTGGCGGTGGCGACGCTGGCCGAGATCTGGCTCCAGGTGCCCTACGTCAACGGCGGCGGCCTGTTCGACGTGACCGGCTCCGGGCTCGGCGACGTGCTCGGCAGCGCCTACGGCACGACCCACCTGGTCCGGCTGGGCCTGCTCGCCGCGGCGGCGTTCCTGCTCCGGCCGCTGTTCGCCGGCCCGGTCGGCCGCACCGACGGGATCATCCTCGCCGTTCTCGGCGGCGCCGCGCTGTTCACCTGGCCGCTGGCCGGGCACGCGGCGGCCTCGCCGGCCCCGGCCGTGTCGGTGGTGGTGGACGCGGTGCACCTGGGCGCCATGGCGGTCTGGCTCGGCGGTCTCGTGATGCTGGCGGTGTTCCTGCTGCGCCGGGCCGACGAGCGCGAGCTGGACGCGATCCTGCCGATCTGGTCCCGCTGGGCGGCCCTCGCGGTGGCCGCGCTGCTGCTGGCCGGCACCGTGCAGGGGCTGATCGAGGTGGCCAGCATCCAGGCCCTGATCGACACCACGTACGGGCAGTTGCTGCTCGCCAAGATCGCGCTGTTCGCGCTGGTGATCGGCGTGGCCGCGTACTCCCGGGCGCTGGTGCGGCGGCGGGTCGCCGCCGGACGGCCGGGCTCGATGCGGCGGGCCGTGGTGGCCGAGCTGGCGATCACGGCGGTGGTGCTGGGCGTGTCGGCGACGCTCGTGCAGACCACACCGGCGCGGACCGCGGTCGCGGACGCTCCGGGCACCTCGCCGGGCTACTTCTCCACCACGCTGAGCAGCCCGATCTACTCGCTCCAGGTCGAGCTGGACCCGGCCGAGACCGGCAACAACTCGATGCACCTGTACGCCTACACCCCCGACAACAGGCCGCAGCCGGTTCAGGAATGGAAGGTCACCGCCGCCCTGCCGTCGGCCGGGATCGAACCGATCACGGTCCCGCTGCTGCCGTTGAGCGACAACCACGCCACCGGTGAGGTCAACCTGCCGGCCCGTGGTGACTGGCAGTTGCGCATCACCGTCCGCACGTCCGACATCGACCAGGCCACGGTGACCGCCACCGTGCCGATCAAGTAACGGGAAGGTTCCACTGATGATCCGTCTCCGGCGCTCCGCGACCGTCGCCGCGCTGACCCTCGCCGCCGTCGCCACGACCGTGCTCGGCCTGGCCGGGTCGGCCTCGGCGCACGTCACGATCAACCCGGCCGAGGGCGAGCAGGGCGGCTACGGCCGGTTCGCCTTCCGGGTGCCGAACGAGAGCGACACGGCGTCGACGGTCAAGGTCGAGGTGAACCTGCCGGAGAACGCCCCCGTCGGTTCGGTGTCCACCCTGCCGGTGCCGGGCTGGACGGTGGCGGTGGAGAAGCGCAAGGTCGACCCGCCGATCGAGGTGCACGGCAGCCAGCTCACCGAGGCGGTCTCCAAGCTGACCTTCACCGCGGCGCCGAACGGCGGCGTGAAGCCGGGCGAGTTCCAGGAGTTCCCGGTGTCGATGGGCCCGCTGCCGCAGGTCGACACGATGGTGTTCAAGGTGCTCCAGACGTACTCCGACGGCAACGTGTCCCGCTGGATCGAGGAGCCGACGCCGGGCGCGGAGGAGCCGGAGAACCCGGCGCCGGTGCTCAAGCTGGCCGCCGGGAACGCCCCCGCCTCGCCGGGCGCGAGCGCGCCGGCCGCCGCCGCGGACGACGACGATGACGACGCCGGATCCGGCGCGGCCGTCGCGCTCGGGGTGGCCGGGCTGGTCGCCGGTCTCGCCGGCCTGGTCCTCGGCGGCCTGGCGTTCGCGCGTACCCGGCGGGAGCCCGCCGCGAAGTCCTGAACGCGAGTGGTGCACCGGCCCGGCGGAGTGTCTCCGCCGGGCCGGTGGCCGTCCGGGCGGGTGCCGTGGAAATCCGGCGATCGGCGAAGCGGCGTCGGTAAGGTCGGCCGGGTAGTTGGCTACCGAGAGGGACGAACCGAATGCGTTTCGCACGCACGATCGCCGGCATGATGCTGCTGGCGCTGGGGGTTCCGGCCCTGCTGGCCGGCGCCGGCCTCTGGCTCGCGGCCCGGCACGCCGACCCGGACGGCGGCTTCGCCGCCCGGTTCGAGCCGGTCCGCACGCCCGCCCGCGCGGTGCTGGTGACCGACGTGGACGCGCTGCTGCGCACCGACCTGCCGGTGGCCCGCACCGGGCGGGCCCGGCTGCACCTCACCGCACGCGACGATCACGGCCCGGTCTTCCTCGGCCTCGCCCCGACCGACCAGGTGCGGCGGTGGCTGGCCGACGTCCCGCACAGCACCGTGCGCCGCGTCGCTGTCACCCGGGGCCCGCTTCCCGTCGATCTCGACCCGGCCACCGCCGGCGACGGCGTCGCCGTGCCGCTGGCCCAGCCCTTCTGGGTACGCGAGGGCATCGGCTCGCTGGAGTGGAGCCCGGCCGAGCTGGGTGACCGGTCGTTGAGCCTGGTCGTGATGCGCGTCGACGGCGCCGACGGGCTCGACCTGCGGATGCGGGGCGAGCTGCGGGCCGGCTGGTTCCCCGGGCTGGCGTGGGCGCTGCTGACCGGCGGGACGCTGTTCGTGGTCCTCGCCGTGGTGGTCCTGCTGCGGCCGCTGCGGCCGCGTGAGGTGGTCTTCGTGGTCGAGCCGGACCAGGTGCCGGTGCTGGCCGGGCGCCTCGGCGTCACCTCGCTGAGCGGGCTGGGCCGGCAACCGGGTCCGGCGTCGCGGCCCGAACGGCATCTGGTGGCGGTGGGCTCGGGCTCCCACGGGCGGACCCGCGCGGCGATCGCCCCGCTGCCCAGCCGCTGCCCGGACGACCAGGACTGACCAGCAGAGCCGAACGGCCCTCCGCGCTGCCGACGCGGAGGGCCGTCCTCACCGGGGGATCGGTGCTACCTGGGAGAAATCTGAGGTAGTTGAGACCAGATTAGCGCTGATCGCCGTTTGTTGCGAGGTGTGTCCGTTCAGTCCGTGTTATCCGAGGTTCGTCCCGGTGGTGGCGGATCGGGAGCACCGCCAGCAACAGCAGGCTGAGCAGCACGTACACATTGCGGACGACGAAGTCGACCGGGTCGTCCGTGTGCACGATGGCGGTGCCCCAGTCCTGGAACGTCACCAGCCCGTACACGATCGGCAGGCCGACGACGGCGGCCAGCGCGAACAGGCCGCCGCGACGGCGCGCCCCGGCGGGCGTCGCCGGATCGGCGTCCAGCGCCGCGTCGACGAGCACCACCACGGCGGGGATGAACCAGTACAGGTGGTGGATCCAGGTGATCGGGCTGACCAGGCCGCCCACCAGGCCGGTCAGGGTCAGACCCACCAGCGCGTCCCCGGCCCGCGCCGCCCGCGCCGCGCGCCACAGGCCGAACGCGGCCACCGCCACCACGAGCAGCAGCCACAGCAGCCGGTCCGCCTCGGCCGACGCGGACAGGCGGCTGAGCAGCCCGAACAGCGACTGGTTGCCGGTGTAGTCGGTGCGGCCCACCCGGTCGGTGGCCCACAACTCGTGGGTCCAGAACCGCCACGAGTCGCCGGGCGCGACCGCCGCCGCCAGCAACGTGGCCGCCGCGGCGGTCGCCGCCGCCACCGCCGCCGCCCGCCACTTGCGGGCCACCAGCAGGTAGAGGACGAAGATGCCGGGGAAGAGCTTGAGCGCCGCGGCAAGTCCCACGCCGACGCCGGCCCAGCGTCGCCCCTGGGGTACGGCGAACAGCAGGTCGGCCAGGATCAGCACCACCAGCAGCATGTTGATCTGCCCGAGCGTGAGCGTCTCCCGGGTGCTCTCCACCGCCAGCACCAGCAGCACGGCGACCGTGAGGCCGAACCCGCGCGGCAGGTCGTGCCGCCGCAGCACCGGCAGCACCAGCCAGCGCGTGGTCACCACCACGGCGGCGACGGTCAGCACCGCGAAGGCGACGATGGCCACCCCGAGCCGCAGGTATCCGAACGGCGCCAGGAGCAGCGCCGCGAACGGCGGATAGGTGAAGTAGAGGGCGCCCTGCACCCGGTCCGGCTGGACGTAGTCGTAGAGCGGGTGCCCGGCCGCCCACCAGTCCATCGCTGACATGTAGATCTTCTGGTCGTAGTAGTCGTGGCGCAGGTTGTTCAGGTAGAGCGCCGGCAGGATCGCGATCAGCGCCAGCACCGCTACGACCCGCCGGGCCGTACGCGCGCCCACGCCGTCGCTGGCGACGGCGGGTGGGGCGGCGGGTTCGGCTGGCACGCAGGAAACCCTAGCGGTCCACCTCGGCCACCGTGCCGAGGCGCGGGCGGGTCGGTGGCGCGTAGTCTGTTCCGGTGGCTGATCTTCTCGTCTGGATCGACTGTGAGATGACCGGGCTGGACCTGCGGCGGGACGCGCTGATCGAGGTCGCGGCGCTGGTCACCGATCCCGATCTCAACGTGCTCGGTGACGGCGTCGACGTGGTGATCCACGCCGACGACGAGGTGCTCGACGGCATGCCGGAGATCGTGCGCAGCATGCACGCCAAGTC
This sequence comes from Micromonospora sp. LA-10, assembly GCF_051853095.1. Lineage (NCBI taxonomy): Bacteria > Bacillati > Actinomycetota > Actinomycetes > Micromonosporales > Micromonosporaceae > Micromonospora > Micromonospora sp. LA-10. The sequence goes on along the minus strand of NZ_CP195710.1, from coordinate 2,450,260 downwards.
CGGGCTCACCGAGGAGGTACGCCGCTCCACGGTCACCCTCGCCGAGGCCGAGGACATGGTGCTCGACTACGTGACCAGCTACGTGAAGGACCCGCGTACCGCGCCGCTGTGCGGCAACTCCATCGCCACCGACAGGGGTTTCCTGGCCCGCGACATGACCCGGCTCGACGCCCACCTGCACTACCGGATGATTGACGTGTCGTCGATCAAGGAGCTGTGCCGGCGCTGGTACCCGCGGGTGTACTTCGGGCAGCCGCAGAAGGGCCTGGCCCATCGGGCGCTCGCCGACATCAGGGAGAGCATCCGCGAGCTGGAGTACTACCGGCGGACCCTGTTCGTGCCGCTGCCCGGCCCGGACGTCGAGGCCGCGAAGGCGATCGCCGCCCAGCTCTGACGCCCGCCCGAACCCGGTGGACGGGGTCGGCCGGAGTGTGGCTATTATTAGTCCGCGCACCGCCCGGGCAACCGCAGCGGCGAGCATGGTGGCTGTAGCTCAGTTGGCAGAGCACCGGGTTGTGGTCCCGGTTGTCGTGGGTTCAATTCCCATCAGTCACCCCGATAGTGGATCTGTTCCACGCCTGATCACGCCCCCTCCTCCGAGGGGGCGTGAGTCGTCTCAGGGGCACGGCAGGGGAATCGCGGCCCCGCCAGTGAGCGTCTCCCCTGCGGAAGTCGTTGAACTTCGGCTGGAAATCGACGCGATGTGCTTCCTGCCCAGAGAAGCACGCCTACACTGGGGTGGTACATAGAGCCGATCAGTCCGCGGATGTGGTCGGAAGTGGGGCCGAGGACTCCCGGGGCAGACCGGGACCTCGGCCCGGCGCATGTTCGGGCGTCAGTGCAGCTCGATCTCGGACGTTCTCAGTGTGGGCGTCAGCGGAGCGAGCAGCTGTTGTCCATGGTGAGCCGTGTGCGCTGCTGACAGCGCCGGCAACGATGTCCGGCAGCCACAGCAGCGGATCACTCTGCGGTCCGTACGGCCGCACGAAGTCGATCTTGATCCGCCCTGAGATGATCCGCCGACGCTTGAACTGGGCAATGGCAGCGATGTCCTTGGCGTTGAGAGACGCCGTGCGGGTCTCGATGCTCGCATGTCCCACGCCTGCCTGGTCGAGTTGCCACAACATCTGCTCCATGCACAGCCGCCGGGCGCGTTCCTGTCGGGAGTTGTCCATGCCGGTTCCCATGACCACCACATGGACCGCTGCAGTCATAGACGCTACGGCCTGGATCATCTTGCGTCGCTCGTCGTCGGTCGCGTCCCGGTAGTGAACGCGGGCCCGGGGCGTCGGAGCCAGCCTGGCGGCGTCGAACCGGACCGTCTCGACCTCGGCGGCCTGTATCACCGCCGCTGCGAGCACGTAGATACCGCTGCGGTCGGGCCGCTGACGCATCGACTCATCGAGCCAGGCCGCGCTGCTCATCTGACCACCTCAACGACCGGCTGACGGGAGGTCCATGGTGCGCCCGGCCATGAGGTCGAACACTCGTACGGGACCTTCTCACGTCGCCGGCCTGGATGCAATAAGAGATGGATTGGAATGTATTGCGGCGTTTTGCGTATAGCCTGTTGCTCGTCGCGAGCGACGGAAGCCACTTCGATGAGTGGAACGAGCGCGGTCCCGACGAGACATGGCCTGTGTGTCTCCTCACGACGAAGCCCTCTCCTCTGGGAGAGGGCTTCGTCGCGAGGTGGTCAGGGGGTCGGCTCGACGCTCGGCGTACCGGCGTCCGGGGTGGTCTCGGCGGCCGGCGGCTCGTACGGCAGGGCGCTGCCCTTGACGTACTCCTCCCAGCTCATGTTCCAGTCCGTCCAACCGTTGCCGTTCTGGAGCTTGCGCTCGGTGCCCTTGACCGTGATCGGGTCGCCGATCCGGGTGTTGGCGAACAGCCAGTTGCCTTCCTTCATCGAGACGTTGACGCAGCCGTGCGACACGTTCGTCCGGCCCTGCACGCCCTCGGACCAGGGCGCGGCGTGGATGAACTCGCCGCCCCAGGTGAGCCGCTGGGCGTAGTCGATCTCGGTGCGGTAGCCCTCCTCCGGGCCCAGCTCCTCCATGGTGTCGAAGACCGTGTGCCGGAGCTTCTCGATCACCACCATGGTGCCGCTGGACGAGGGGGTGCTCTTCTTGCCGAGGCTCACCGGGATGGTCTTGATCACCTTGCCGTCGCGGGTGACAGTCATCCGTTTGGTGCGGTTGTCGACAGTCATCACGAACGACGGGCCGATCTTGATGTCGACGGTGAGGTCGGACCGGCCGTACCAGCCGCCGCCGAGCGGCAGCCCGCCCGCCTGCACCCTGTAACTGACGGTGCTGTTGGGCTTCCAGAACGTCTTGGGCCGGTAGCGCACCTCGGTCGGGCTCACCCAGTGCCAGATGCCCTCCTGGGCGGGCTTGGCGGTGACGATCATCCGACGCTGGACGTCGTCGCGGTAGTCCTCCGGGATGGCCCGGCCGAACTTCACGATCAGCGGCATGGCCACGCCGACGACCTGGTTGTCACCGAGGAAGCTGGTGACCCGGACCTGCTTGGCCGGCTTCGCCATGGTGGTGAACGTGCTGGTGGCGGTGGCGGGCTTACCGTCGTCCCCGGTCGCCGTCACGGTCGCGGTGTACGTCTGCCCGTACTCCAGCGCGGCGGTCGGCAGCCAGCTCTTGCCGTCCGCGGCGAGCGTGCCGTCGACGGCCTTGCCCGTGGAGTCCTTAACCTCGACTGTGGTCTCCTGCGCCTCGGTCGTGGTGAAGGTGATGGCGGTGGAGGCGGGCACGTCCTTGGCGTCGGCGGCGGGCTCGCTGATCGTGGCGGCGGCCTTGGGGGCCTTCTCGCCACCGTCGCCGCCGCCCTGCCAGCTCGACGGCTTGCCGCCACCGCCGCCGGTGCAGGCGGAGGTCAGGGCCAACGCGGCGGCGAGCACCCCGGCCGCCAGCGCGCGGCGGCGGCCGACGCGCGGGGCGCTCCCGCCCCTGATCGGTTCGTCCTGGCCAGCTCGCATGATTCCCTCACAAAGGTGATGCCGTTCGCCGTCGTCTCAGGTCAGACGCGCCGGAGCGGGTACGCGTTGCCGGACGTGAACCGGAACACCCCGCCGGGATGTAACGATTCCACGGCCGCCCGGCGCTTCGTCGGAGGTGGCATGTCCGACCACGTTACGCCGATCAGAACGGCGCCGGCTGCCCGCCCTGCGGCACCGGCAGCGCGCTGCCGGCGACGAACTGCGACCAGCTCATGCTCCAGGCCGTCCAGCCGTTGCCCGGCGCCAGGCGGCGTTCGGTGCCCTTCACCGTGATCGGGTCGCCCACGAGCGTCTTGCCGAACAGCCACCGGCCGTTGGCCATCGACACGTTCACGCAGCCGTGCGAGACGTTGCGGCGCCCCTGCACGCCCTCGGACCAGGGCGCGGCGTGGATGTACTCGCCACCCCAGGTGATCCGCTGGGCGAAGTCGATCTCGGTGACGTAGCGGTTGGCCGGGTCCGGCTCGCTGCGGGTGTCGAAGACGGTGGACTCCTTCTTCTCCATCACCACCATCGTGCCGCTGGAGGAGGGGGTGCTCTTCTTGCCCAGGCTGACCGGCAGCGTACGGATCACCGTGCCGTTCTCGGAGACCGTCATCTGCTTGGTCGCGTTGTCCACGGTCATCTCGAACGCGCGGCCGATCTTGGCGGTGGCGCTGCGGTCGATGTTGCCGTATCGGCCGTTGCTCAGCGGGATCCCGGCGAGCGCCAGCCGCACCGTGATCGTGGTGCCGGTCTTCCAGTACTCCGGGGCGCGGTAGTACGCCTGCGTGCCGTTGTCGACCCAGTGCCAGGCGCCGGGCTGCGGCGGGTCGGTCTGCACGAACATCCGCTTCTGCACCGCGGCCCGGTCCTTCTTCGGGATGCCCGGGGAGAACTCGGCGACCACCGGCATGGCCACACCGTACGTCTTGTCGCTGAACATGTAGAGGCCGGAGCCGATCATCGACTTGGGCTTGGCCATCGTGGTGAACGTGCTGGTGCCCTCGTACGTCTGGCCGTCCTTGCCGGTCCCGGTGACGGTGGCGGTGTACTTCGCGCCGTACTTCAGCGCGGCCGACGGCACCCAGCTGGACCCGTCCCGCCGCATCCGTCCGGCGACGGCGGTGCCGTCGGCGGTGGCGAGCACCACCTTCGACACGGTGCCGCCGCCCGGGATGCGGGCGCTGATCTCGGTGCTGACCGGCCGGCTCGCCGCGCCGTCGGCCGGGCTCACCGTCAGCGCCGCCGCGGGGGCGCCGCCGGTCGGGGCAGCGCTCGGGTCGGCGGGCGCCGAGGCCGAGACGCCGCCGACCTGCTGCTGGCCGGGCTCGAACGCCGGCTTCTTCCCCTCGTCGCCGCCGCCGCACCCGGTCAGTGCGAGCGACGCCGTGAGGACCAGGACGCCCACCGTCGCCCCGGCCCGCGAGAACCTGCCCATGCCCACCCCTGTCCTCACATGCCTGGCGGACATCGTGCCGTATCGACGCCATCTGACCCGCCCCCGTATCAAAATCTGTGACCGTTTTGTTCGCTTTCGCCGGTTAAGCTCGACCGAAGGGTGGACCCCGGTATCGGATTGGAACCCGGCTCGGCGGGCGTGCTAATCTTCTTCCCGTTGTCAGCGAGCGCCGCTAGCTCAACTGGCAGAGCAGCGGACTCTTAATCCGCGGGTTCGGGGTTCGAGTCCCTGGCGGCGCACCAACGAGCAAGGCCCTGAGCAGGCGTTCCGCGCCGGTCGGGGCCTTTTTCGCGTACGCCTCCTGCCGTGTGCCGCCCCGTCGGTGGAACACCATGGGTGTCAAACGGGCCGGAAGGCACCCATGACGTTCCACCGGGCGCGGTGCAGCCGGTCGCAGGAGCGGCTGGACCAACCGCGCCTACGCGGGCAGCGCGGGGAACACGACCACCGAGCCGTCCCTGCTGCGGGCGATCTCGATCGCCACATCTGTCTGGCGGTCGTTGACCATGATGCTGTCGCGCAACCTGTGGACGCGATCCGCCGCGCGCATCAGGCGGTCGACCTCGCTGTTCGTCAGCACCGGCAGCAGACTGTTGGGGCGTGCCAGCTCCAGCGCCGACAGGCGTTCGAGGACACCGGCAAGGCCCGACTCCAGCTTGTCGAGGCGCTGCTGATCGGCCTTGAGAGCGCGGGCGAAGCTCTCGTACGGGTTGCCGGGGTCCATCTGGGCATGCTCCACGGCCTGCAGGACAATGACCCGCTGCTTCAGCGCAATCGCCAAGGCGGCGAATTCGAGGTGGGCGCGGAACCTGCCACCGTTTTCATCGACACCCGGGAACGACTTGGTCAGCGTGCCGATGTCGATGGCCTTCCCGTCGGGCAGCTTGTCCAGCACGCCCTGCCATCGGGCGAGTCGGCGGTCCGCGGCGGCGAGTGCCTTGTTGATGGCGTGCACCGCCGAGTCCAGCCCAAGCGACACACCGAGCTTGCCCTGATCGAGCAGGATCGCGGCGGCCTTGTCGATGGTGTCCCGGCAGCCGTCGAGCTCGTTGCGCTCATCGTCAAGCTTCTGTTCCTGCAGCTGCTCCAGCAGTTCGGTGATGCGTTCGATGGCCTGCTGGCGCTTGTGGTCGGCGCTCGCGCTCATCCCCACGGCTACAGCCATGAGCACGAGCGGCGCGGCCACCGTGAGCGCCGCGCTGCCAGCGACAGCGACGCCGGCTGTCGCAGCGGATCCACCGACTGCGCCTGTCGCCGCCGCCTTTCCGACCGGCACGAATGTTGCGTGAGCGGCGATGCCCGATGAGTTCACCAGTACACCGCGGATGCCGCCAGCCGTGCCCTTGGCAACCATCGGCCGAACGAGGCCCTGTCCGAACTGGGCGGCGACCTTGGCTGGAACCACCATGCGATACAGACCCTCACCGGCAGCGCTCGTCGCTCCCGCCACCGATGAGCTCCTCGCCGATTGAGAGATGAGCTGTGACAGGTGATGCGCCAGGGGACTTGCGGCATCGAGCGCTATTCCACGGCTGCGGTCGAGCGTCCCGGGCAGGGGATGAACCTCGAGCGTGGCGATCGGCTTGTCTGCCAGGACCGCCAGCACACCGCGCAGTTCAGCCAACCGCTCAGCCGTCATCGGCTCGTCCCCGACCAGCGCGGGCACCCGGATGTCCCCGGTAGCGAGCGTCCACACCGGAACAACCGCCTTGTGGTCGTCAGTCATCGTCCACCCCCAGCTTCCCGGCGACAGACTAGTCCGCAGACCCCACTCCGGGCTGGCCCTCAGAATTGCGCGTGCTGAGCGCACGTGGCATAGCTTGGGCAGCGGCGTCACCGAGGCCGTGGCCCGCACGAGTCCGCCGCTCGGAGCGGCGCCCTGACCTCACCCGTCGGCGGCGGCTGAGGTCAGGGAGGGCATGTGCGCGCTGAGCCTGCCGGCAGCCCGGACACGATCCTCGTCTGCATCAGGGGCAATTCCGGCTCGGGCAAGAGCAGCATCGCCCGCGAGCTGCGACGCCGGCACGGCCGGGGCTGCGCCCTCGTCGAACAGGACTACCTGCGCCGCGTCGTCCTGCTCGAACGGGACAAGCCCGGCGGCGTGGCGCCCGCCCTGATCGAGCAGACCGCCCGGTTCGCGCTCGACCACGGCTACCACGTGGTCGTCGAAGGCATCCTCCACACCGGCCGCCACCGCGACATGCTGACCTCGCTGCGGGACGGCCACCGAGGGCGGTCGCTGTTCTGCTACCTCGACGTGTCGCTGGCCGAGACGCTGCGCCGGCATCTGACCCGTCCGCAGGCCGGTGACTTCACCGCCGAGCAGATGAGCGGCTGGTACGCCGCGCACGACGTCCTGGGCTGGCCCGGTGAACTCGTCCTCCCGGAGAGCACCGGGCTGGAGCAGGCGGTCGAGGCGATCGCGACCGCCGCCGGGCTGCCCCAGCACTAGCCGGCGGTGCTTGCCCTTCCGGTTACTGCAGGGGGCAGTCTGGGGTCATGTTGTCGATCAGCGAGTTCAGCCAGATGTGTCACCTGTCGCCGCAGGCGCTGCGCTTCTACCACGCCGAGGGGCTGCTCGTGCCCGCCGAGGTCGACGACCGAACCGGCCACCGGTCGTACGCCTTCGAACAGGTGGAACGGGCCATGCTGATCACGCTGCTGCGGGACACCGGGATGAGCGTGAAGCTCGTCCGGCGTGCCCTCGACGAACCGGACCAGGCGCTCGCCCTGCTCGACCGGCACAGCGACGAGGTGAGCCGGCGGCACCGGGCCGAGACGGACGCGATCCTGGCGGCGCGCGCCGTCTTCGAGGCGCAGCCCGAGCCGCGCGTGTGGCACGTGCCGGCCGCGACTGTGGTGGCGCGGCTCGTGCCGGGCACACCGCTGGGCCGTGACGCGCAGGAGTGGGACCGGGCTGAGGAGATCATCCAGGCGGCGGCGGCCGAACTGGTCGCGACGGTACGGACGGCGGGCGTCACCTGCCTGGGCGAGCCGTGGCGGACGCTGGCGCTGGAGACGCCGGAACAGGACCGGCGCGTACTCGACGGCACCGGGCCGTTCTGGACGGTAAAGGTCGCGGTGGCGGGCACCCCGGAGGCGCTGCCGTCCCTGCCCGACGACCTGATCGTGCAGACGCCCGACGCCCACGACGAGCTGTCCATCTTCATGCCGGGCCGCAACACGATGGCCAAGTACTGCACTGTGGTCCTGCGCCTGCTCGACGCCGCCCCCGTCGACGGTGACCGGTTCGTCAACCTGGCGCGCCTGCGTCAGGAGGTCCGCCCCGACGGTGTGCTCAGCAGCGCGCCCGTCGAACGACGACCGGATTGACCCCTCGGGCCGGCCCCTCGGTCAGACGCCCCGGAAACTACGGCGGTACGCCTGCGGACTCGTCCCGGTGATCCGCTTGAAGCGGTCCCGGAACGCGGTGGCAGAGCCGAAACCGACCTGGGCCGCCACCCGGTCGACGGGATGGGCGGTGGTCTCCAGCAGGTGCTGGGCCTGGTGTACGCGTACCCGGTGCAGCCACCGCAGCGGGGTGGTGCCGGTCTGGTCGCGGAAGCGGCGGTTCAGCGTACGGATGCTCATGCCGGCGTGGCGGGCGACGTCGGCGAGCGTCAGTTCGCGCCCGGCGTTGTCGCGCATCCAGGCCAGCAGCGGCTCCAGCGTCGCACCCTCGGGAGTGGGCGGCTCGTGCGTGATGAACTGCGCCTGTCCGCCCGCGCGTTCCAGCGGCATGACGGACAGCCGGGCCGCGTCGGCGGCGACGGCGGCCCCGTGGTCACGGCGGATCAGGTGCAGGCACAGGTCGAGCCCGGCGGCGGCGCCGGCGGAGGTCAGGAACTGGCCGTTGTCCACGTAGAGGACGTTGGGGTCGACCTGGACGCGCGGATGCTCGGCGGCCAGCCGGTCGGTGGCGACCCAGTGCGTGGTGGCCCGATGCCCGTCGAGCAGGCGGGTGGCGGCGAGGGTGAACGCGCCGCCGCAGATCGAGGCGATCCGGGCGCCGCGGGCCGCGGCGGCGCGCAGCGCGTCGAGGACTGCGGCGGGCGTCGCGGCGGCCGGGTCTGACACACCGGGTACCACGACTGTGTCGGCGCCGGCCAGGACGTCCAGGCCCCACGGCACCGCCATGCGGAACGCGCCGGTGGCGACGGTCGGCGTCGCCGCGCAGACGAGCATCCGGTAGCCGGGCCGGCCGTCGGCCAGGCGTGCGCGGCCGAAGACCTCCATCGGGGTGGCCAGGTCGAACGGCACGACGCTGTCGAGGGCCAGCACTGCCACTGTGTGCATGGCGGAATTCAACCAGTCAGGGCCGCGCGGCGACCGGCGGGCGCAACGCGGCGACGGCCCTGCGGTACAGCTCCTTGACCGACAGGCCGCCTGCGAAGCACCAGAGCGCGATGACCGGATCGCAGAGGGCGCAGCCGAAGGAGGAGTCGTGCAGCGACGGGATGATCGGGGTGCCGCGGCGGTGGTGCAGCACGTCCCAGGCCGTGTGCAGCAGCCACCCCACCCCGATGAAGGTGTACGAGGTGAGCCCGGCGTAGCCCACCGCGACGAGCAGGGCGCAGAAGGCCAGTTCCCACAGCCCGAATCCGCCACCGCTGAGGTAGGCGGCACCCGCGCCGGTGACGACCAGCGCGTTCAGCCGCCGTCGGTGCGGCTCGGGCACGAGGGAGTTGAGCCCGACGTAGACCAGGCCGATCACGACCGGCATGACATAGCGAAGCACGTGCAGCCCCGTTTCCGTACGCGGAAGAGCGTGTCGGAAGGAGCCTAGGAAGGCCGGCCGTCGGGGACGAGAGGCGAAAATGCCAGGATGCGCCGGATTCTCGCCACGGCGGGCGAGCGCCCTCAAGCCCTTGGGGGCACCCTCGATCAGGGCCCTGATCCGGTGCTCGCCTGCCGGGCAGGGGGCCTTCTGGTGACGTGAGCCGCCCGTCGTTCCCGCGCCCGGTACTGCCCGGCCCGTACGGCGATCGAGGCGGCCACCGCCGTGTGCAGAGCGACCCAGAGGCCGAGGACCGCCGGATGCCAGGGGTGAAGGTGATCCCGGACCGTGCTCCGGGCGTCCGGGTCACCGCTCCAGTCGTGGCCCGCCGGACTGAACCGGTACTCGAACCAGACCAGGGCGGTGACGAGCACCGTTCCCACCACCGCGCGGGTGATCGTGCCGCTGCGGCCCTGCCGCACGTCCCGTTCGGACGGCACGGCGATCAGCACCAGCGCCAGGTTCAGCAGGACGAAGAAGGCCATGATCGTGATCGCGCCGCTGCGGTACGTGGCCACGAGATCCGGCAGGCTCGCGTCGCCGGGCGGGAGAGCGGCGTAGGCGTCGGCCGCGGTGAACTCCACGCCGCTCCACCACAGCAACGGACCGAGGAGCATCATCATGCTCAGGAGAACCCATCGACCAAAGGGCATCGCCGCAGTCTAGGTCGGAAACTCGTGCCGGTCCGTCCGCGAACGCGGTCCCTCTGCACGACGATCAGCGGGCCGGCCCGTCGCCGGACTCGGCGAGCCGCTTGAGGTTCAGCAACTGCCGGCGGGCCATCACCAGGTCACCGAGGCATCCGCCGAGGGCGATCACCTGGTTCGTCCGCATCACGACCTTCAGCAGCAGGCGGGTGCCGTTCCCGGCGTCCGGCACCAGCACGTACGACAGGACCGCGCCCATGATCGAGGCGGTGAGGTGACGCCCCGGCTCGACCGCGAGAATCCGGCCGCGTCGCCGCCCGCCCGCAGTGGTGAACGGCTCGCCGGCCACCGGCTCGGGAAGGCCCACCAGCCGTTGCGGTGAGCGGCGGCCGAGGTTGTCGATCCAGTCGTACGAGTAGGGCGCGAGCCGGATCTGGCCGACCCACTGCCACACGGCCGCCGGTGGCGCGTCCACGCTCACCCCGCGCCACGCCCGCAATGTGGGCTCGGGCACGAAGTCGTCGCATGGGTAGCGGCGCAGCGTCTCGTCGTCGGAGACACCCCACCGGTCACCGAGCATCGGCCCGGCCCAGCACCAGCGTGGTCCGCAGGTCGAGCACGATGGTCCCGCCGAAGTCGTCCACGAGCCGGCCGAGGGCGGCGATCCCGCGTCGCTGCTGCTCCGGCGTGCGGGACAGGTACGGCCCGAACGTGCTCATCAACGCCAGGTAATGCTCCTTGTCCAGCGGCAACTCCCGCCGGATCACCTCGCGGCGTACGTCGTCGAACTGCCCGCTGTCGAGGACGTCCTGGTGGAACCAGTCGACGGGCCGCTCCCGGACGGTCGGGTCGACGGACCGCAGCGCCGCCCGGACGGCGTCCCGCTGCCCGGCGTCGACGTAGTCGTAGCGGTGCCCGAAGACGGCGAGCGTGCCGCCGGGGGCCAGGGCGCGCCGGGCCAGGGCGTTGCGGGTGGCGGCGTCCAGCCAGTGCCAGGCCATCGCGCAGGCGAGCACGTCCACCCCGCCGGCCGGTGGAGTCCAGCGTTCGAACGTCGTCACCTCGACGCGGGCGTCCGGAAACCGCTCGGCCAGCCGGGCCGCCATCAGCGCGTCGGGCTCGACGCAGGTCAGTGGCGCGCCGATCCGTACCAGGACGTCGGTGCCCTTGCCGGTGCCCGCGCCGACCTCGACGACGGACGTCGGCGTGCCGCCGTGGTAGGCGAGGATCGCCGCGGCGATCTCCGGTGGATACCCGGGCCGCACGCGCTCGTACAGGTCGGCGACCGTCCCGAAGACATTCATCACCAGCAGGATACGGCTCCGACCGGTCCCCGACAGACCGCGCGGAAACCGGCCCACCCGCTTCTACAGTCCGCACCATGAGGTGGACCCTGCGGCTGGTGGCGGCGCTCGGCGTACTCGTGACCGCTCTGGCAGCAGCGGCGGCGGGCGCCGCCGCGGCGCCCGCCGACGGCGGCCTCGGCCTGGCCCTGCGGCCCGGCCAGGCCGACTACCGCGCCGGGGAGCAGGTCCGCCTCGACCTCACCGTCACGAACGCCACCGGCGCGGCCTGCGCGCTCGCCACCCGCGCCGTCGGCACCGTGCAGATAACCGGGGTACGCCGGGACGGGCGCGACGTCGAGCCGACGCTCGCCCGCAGCTTCTACGAGGACGGGATCGGCGCCGCCGCCACCACGGCACTCACCACAGTGGAACCGGGCACGACCGCCACCGTGGCGTCGACCGGGGTACGGCTGCGCGACGGCGAGGTGGTGCTCCGGTCGGTGGCCGCCACCCCGGACGGCGGTGGGCTGGACACGCTCTGGCCGGTTGGCGCGCCCGGCCGGTACGAGGTGACCGCCGGCTATGTGACGCTGCCGGTGACCGGCGCGGCGGACCTGTGCGCGGGCGCGACGGCGCTGCGGACCACCACGTTCACCGTGTCCGACGACGGCGGGACCGGCCGGCGCTGGCTCTGGCTCGCCGGCGGGGGAGCGCTCGTGCTGCTCGTCGTCGCGGTGGTCGTGCTGCTGCTGGTACGCCGCCGACACCGGCCGACCGCCGCCGCCGTGGCGCTGCTGCTGGTCGCCGTCGGCGCGCTCGTCGGCGGTGGCGCCCGACCGGCGCGGGCCGACTACGGCGTCGACCCGACCGCCGGTGTGCCGGTCAGCGGTGTCGACTTCCAGGCGGCTGTCGACGGCTGCCTGGCCGGGTTCGCGCTGCCGGGCGGCGATCCGTCCGGCCTGCTGCCCCGGCTGCGCGACAAGAAGAGTCCCCGGGTGCGGATCATCCCGACCACCGGCGGCTCCGGCGCGTTCGAGACGCCGCAGAGCGCCGACGGCAAGGGCTCCTCGACCGTCACGTGGAACCCGACCTCCACCGACCCGTACGGCGACGGGGTGGCCCGCGACCCGTGCGCCGCGCTCTACCACGAGCTGAACCACGCCGACGACATCTCCCGTGACTCCGTGCCGCAGGGCGAGTGCGGCGGCACCGGCATCCGTACCGCCGAGGTGAAGGCGACGCTCGCGGAGAACCGCTACCGGGCGGCGAAGGGGTTGCCGCCGCGCACCGAGTACGACGGGAAGACGTTGCCGAAGAACCTCGACGAGTGCAAGAAGCCGGCCAAGAAGACGCCGCCGCCGAAGGGGCCGGTGAAGCTCTGCGAGGACGGCGCCGACTGCGGCGGCAGCAACGGCGACCCGCACCTGGTCACGTTCGACCGGGTCGCGTACGACTTCCAGGCCGTCGGCGAGTTCACGCTGGTCGCCGCGGCCGGCGGCGACCCGCTGGAGGTGCAGGTCCGGCAGGCCTCGATGGCGGGCACGCGGACCGCCTCGGTCAACTCGGCAGTCGCGTTCCGGGTCGGCGCGCACCGCGTCGCGCTCACCCTCACCGACGGCGGCACCCGCGTGCACGTCGACGGCGCGCCGCTCGCCGCGCCGCCGGACCGCACCGACCTGGCCGGCGGCGGCACGCTCGCCCGCCGTCCGTCGGACACCGGCCCTGCCGACGGGTACGACGTGACGTGGCCCGACGGCTCGGCGGCGGCAGTGGACCAGATCGGCCGGTACGGCTACCGGATCCTGGTGCGACTGGCCGACGGCCGGGCCGGGAAGGTACGCGGACTGCTCGGCGACTTCGACGGCGACCCGGCCGACGACATCGCGCCTGCCTCCGGGGCGGCGCTGGCCCAGCCGGTGCCGTTCGACAAGCTCTATCCCGCGTACGCGGACAGCTGGCGGATCACCGCGGACCGTTCGCTGCTGCACTACGACGACGGGCAGGACACCGGCGCGTTCACCGACCGTGCGTTCCCGGAACGGGAGGTCACCGTCGGCGACCTCGACCCGGCCCGGCGCGCGACGGCCGAGCAGATCTGCCGCTGGGCCGGCGTCACCGCACCCGCCCAGCTCGCCGAGTGCGTCTTCGACGTTGCGGTCAGCGGCCGTCCCGAGTTCGCCGTCGCAGGGGCCAGCACCGAACGGGTCGCGCCGCCGGCCGCCACCCCGATCGCCGCCGTACCCGTCGCCACCGCCACGCTCACCCCCGGCGGCGAGCCGCTGACGTTCGCCGCCCGCGCCGGGGACGCCGTCTTCGTCGACGCCACCGCCCCTGGAATCGGGGACCGCTGCTCGCCGTACGTGCTCACCGACCCGGGCGGCCGGGAGATCGCCAGCGGCTGCAACATCAAGGGCAACGGGTACGTCGACCGCGTCGACCTCACCGCCACCGGCACGTACGCGCTGCGGGTCGTCGCCGCGCCCGGCGACACCGGCCGGGCAGCCGTGCGGGTGTACGCGGCCCGGGACAGCGACGGCACGCTGCAACCGAACGGCCCGGCGGTCACCGCCACCGTCGAGCAACCCGGCGCACGGGCCCGCTACCGGTTCACCGGGCGCGCGGGCGAACGCGTCTACGTGGAGGTGCCCACGAGCAGCCTCACCGACCAGTGCTCACCGCTGGAACTGCGGGACGCCGACGGGCGGCTGCTGCGCAGCGGCTGCGTGGTCAACGGCGTCGGCGAGATCGACGGCACGGTGCTGCCCGCCGACGGGCCGTACACAGTGGTGGTCGACCCGACCGAACGCAGCACCGGCACGACCACGCTGCGGGTGGTCACCAGCCGGGACCGGGAGGCGGCGATCACGCTCGGCGGGCCCTCGGTCGTCGCCGTCGTGGACCGGCCCGGCGCGGTCATTGGCTACCGGTTCACCGCCGTCGCCGGTACGTCGGTCACGGTGAGCGCCACCGCCTCGGACCTGCCGGACCAGTGCGGCGTGCTGGCGCTGCGCGCGCCCGACGGCAGCACCGTCAGCAGCGGCTGCGTGATCAACGGGGCCGGCGAACTCGGGCCGACGGTGTTGCCGTCCTCCGGGGCGTACACCCTGGTGGTGGACCCGTCGGGGGCCGCGATCGGGCAGGTCACGCTGGCGGCGCGGTGAGGCCGACCCTGGATTTCGGGGGCGGCGGGCGGGCGTGCTAACGTCTCGTCCCGTTGTCAGCGAGCGCCGCTAGCTCAACTGGCAGAGCAGCGGACTCTTAATCCGCGGGTTCGGGGTTCGAGTCCCTGGCGGCGCACCAACGATCAAGGCCCCGACCTGGTGGTTCACACCGGGTTGGGGCCTTTTTCGCGTACGCGGGTGGTGGGTGGTCGCTCGGTGGGTGCTCGGGAGCCGTTGGACCGGAGCGACGTCTCGCGGCGCGCACCGTTGGTTCTCTCCCGAGGCGGTAACCGGACGCGTGTCAGGCGAGAGCTTCCGGGGCGCCTTTCGTCATGCCTGCTCCGACGAGGCAGCCTGGCAGACCCCGGACCCATCGACGGCCGGACGGGACGGATCATATTCTGACCCGTCGAAGGAGGCCGTCGTGTCCGCCACCCGGAGCGTGCTCACCCCGGCCACCTCGGCCGGTCCAGCCGGCCTGCGCCCCCGCACCTGGACCGCGCTGATCGTGCTCGGGCTCGTCGGGCAGATGGCCTGGACCATCGAGAACATCTACCTGAACCTGTTCGTGTACGACACGATCACCGACGATCCCAACGCGATCGCCACGATGGTCGCCGCCAGCGCCGTGACCGCCACTGTCGCCACCCTGCTGCTCGGTGCCCTCTCCGACCGGACCGGGCGGCGCAGGTCGTTCATCGCGGGCGGCTACCTGCTGTGGGGCGTCTCCACCGCCGCCTTCGGCTTCCTGACCGTGGGTTTCGTGGAAGACATCGCGCCCGTCGCGAACGTCGTGCTGGTCACGGCGATCGCGGTCATCACCCTCGACTGCCTGATGTCCTTCCTCGGCTCGGGCGCAAACGACGCGGCGTTCCAGGCGTGGGTCACCGACGTGACCGAGCCGGCGAACCGCGGCCGGGTCGAGTCGGTGCTCGCCATCATGCCGCTGGTTTCGATGCTGGTGATCTTCGGCGGGTTCGACGGGCTGGCCCGCTCCGGGAACTGGCAGCTGTTCTTCGTGATCATCGGCGCGATCATGGCCGTCGCCGGTCTGCTGGCGTGGTTCCTGGTCGAGGACAGCCCGTCACTCGTCCGGCACGAGGGCGGTTACCTGCGCGCCGTCGTCCACGGTCTGCGCCCGGCCGCCGTCCGGGCCAACCCGGGGCTCTACCTCGCCCTGGCCGCCTGGTCGATCTGGGGGATCTCCACACAGGTGTTCCTGCCGTATCTGATCATCTACCTCCAGCGGTACCTGCGGATCGAGGGGTACGCGATCGTCCTGGCCGTCGTCCTCGTCACGGCGTCGGCGGTGAGCGTGGTCGGCGGGCGGCTCATCGACCGCGTCGGCAAGGTGCGCTTCCTGCTGCCGGCGGTCCTGGTGTACGGCGCCGGCCTGGCGCTGATGTTCTTCGCCCGCGGCATGGTCCCCGTGATCGCCGCCGGGATCGTGATGATGTCGGGCTTCATGCTCGTCCTCGCGCCGATCGGCGCCATCGTGCGCGACTACTCACCGCCGGACCGGGCCGGCCACGTCCAGGGGCTGCGGATGGTCTTCGCCATCCTCGTCCCGATGCTCATCGGCCCCTACCTCGGCGCCGCCGTGATCACCGGCGCCGGCGAGGTCTACGAGGACCTCGGCGTGGTGAAGCAGGTCCCGACGCCGGGCATCTTCCTCATGGCACTGGCCGTGCTGGTCCTCATCGCGGTGCCGGCCGTGGCGCTGCGGCGGCGGGAGCAGGGGGCCCGGGCATGACGCTGCTGACCCCGTGGGGTGCCACGCTCGACGCGGAGCGTGTCCTGCCCGAGTACCCCCGTCCGCAGTTCGCCCGGGACAGCTATCTCAACCTCAACGGCCGGTGGGAGTACGCAATCACCGGTTCGGCCACCGAGCCCGAACGCTACGACGGCCAGATCCTCGTGCCGTTCTCCCCGGAGTCCACGCTCTCCGGCGTCGGGCGGCAGCTCCAGCCGGGCGAGACGCTCTGGTACCGCCGTCCGCTGACCCTCCCGGCGGGCTTCCACGCTGCCGGCTCGCGCCTGCTGCTGCACTTCGGCGCGGTCGACCAGACCTGCCGGGTCTACCTGAACGGGGTTGCGGTCGGCGGCCATACCGGCGGGTATCTGCCGTTCACCTGCGACATCACCGACGCGCTCCGCGAGGACGCCAACGTCCTGGTCGTGGCGGTCCAGGACGACAGCGACACCGGCCACCACTCCCGGGGCAAGCAGCGGCTGCGCCGCGGCGGCATTTGGTACACCGCCCAGTCCGGGATCTGGCAGACGGTGTGGGCCGAGAGCGTGCCCGCCGTGCACCTGCGGCACCTCACCCTGACCCCGCTCCTCGACGAGCGGTGCGTCGAGGTGACTGTGCACGCGACGGCGGCCTCCGGCGAGGCCGGCATCCGGATCCTGGCCGACGGGGTTGCGGTGGCCGAGGCCAGCGCGCCGGTCGGCGTGGCAGTGCGCATCCCGATCCCGCAGGTACGGCAGTGGAGCCCCGAGGATCCGTTCCTCTACGACGTGACCGCCGAGCTGGGCGCGGACCGGGTCCGCAGCTACTTCGGCATGCGCTCGTTCGGTGTCGGACCGGACGGGGACGGCGTGCCCCGGCTGCTGCTCAACGGCCGGCCGTACTTCCACGCCGGGATCCTCGATCAGGGCTACTGGTCGGACGGCATGTACACGGCGCCCTCCGACGAGGCGATGATCGCCGACATCGCCACCATGAAGCGGCTCGGGTTCACCATGCTGCGCAAGCACATCAAGATCGAGCCGCTGCGCTGGTATTACCACTGCGACCGGCTGGGGATGCTGGTCTGGCAGGACATGGTCAACGGCGGCAGCAGTTACCACCCGCTGGTCGTCACCGCGCCGGCGGTGACGCCGCTGCGGCTGCCCGACCGGGGCCGGTGGCGGCGCTGGTTCGGCCGTGCCGACGCCGGCGGACGGGACCGGTTCCGGGCCGAGCTGCGCGAGACCGTCGAGCACCTGCGCAACGTGGTGAGCCTCGCCGTGTGGGTGCCCTTCAACGAGGGCTGGGGGCAGTTCGACGCGGCCCGGATCGCCCGCGACGTCGCCCAACTCGACAGCACCCGTACTGTCGACCACGCCAGCGGCTGGCACGACCAGGGCGGCGGCGACCTGCGCAGCCTGCACGTCTACTTCCGCCGCTTCCGGGTGCCGCGGCGACGCAGCGACCGCCGGGTGCTGGTGCTGTCCGAGTACGGCGGCTACAACCTGCGCGTCGACGGGCATGCCTTCAGCCACAAGGATTTCGGTTACCGGCGGTACCGGAGCGCCGAGGAACTGGCGGAGGCGTTCACGCGGCTGCACACCGAGCAGATCGTGCCCGCGATCCGGGCCGGCCTGAGCGCGACCGTCTACACCCAGCTGTCCGACGTGGAGGACGAGCTGAACGGTCTGCTCACGTACGACCGGCGCGTGGTCAAGCTTCCCGAGGAAGTGGTCCGGCAGGTCAACGAGCGGCTGCGTCACCAGCGGTTCTGAGCTTCCTCCGCCCAGCCGACCAGGCCGTCCAGAGCCACCCGTTCGCCGTCGTCCGCCTGCGCCCAGCCGGAGAAGTGCCCGAAGCACTGGTGTGTCTCGCTGGCCACGACGCCGAGGTTGGTGCGCGAGATCTTCTCGTGGAACGGATGGAACTCCACCTCGACCCGATCACCGCTGATCCGCCACGGCCGCAGCCAGTCGTGGCGGTCGTAGCTCCAGTGCAGTTCGGCGCCGAGCTTGTGCAGCCGGCCGCCGACGAACAGCGCGTTCTCGGTCGAGCCGGTGCCGTCGGTCCACTTGCCGCCGAGCTGAATCGACACGTCCGGTCCGCTGCCCGCCGCCCAGTTCCACGTGATCGCATACGGCCACCTGCCACGGCCGTGGTCGAGCACGGCGAACGAGTCCTCCTCGTCCACGACCTGCGTCGTGCCGTTCACCCGTAGCGAGCCGCGTACCGGACGCCCGACGTCCTTGACCGTGTACTGGAACCGGCGTGTGCTCCACGGGACCACGACGCCGAGCGACTCGTGGCCGGGCGGGAGCGGCACCACGAGGTCGATCTCCATGCCCGGTGCGGTGGCACGGATCGTGCTGCCCTCGGCGGTCTGGTCGATGTCGATCGACAGGCCGCCTCCGCGCGCGTACACGGTGCCCGCGCCGCTGACCGGCGGCAGCACGGCGCCACGGGCGAAGGGGACCACGGCGTCCTTGCCGGTCTCGACCTTCGTGGCGCGGTCGAGCACGTAGATGCCGTGCACCCCGGCGTAGTCCAGCGACGACGCGACGAGGCCGACGATGTGGGTGGGGGTCACGATCCCCCAGTACTCCCAGCGCTTGGTCCTACCCCAGCCGCGCAGGTTCGCCCGGTGCAGCGGCCGGCGGGTCCAGCCGACCGCGGCGGGGTTGAGCCGCCCGTCCGGCATGCACAGGTCGACCGGCTCGACGATCTCCTTCTCGTGCGTCATCGGGGGAGCGTAGCGACCGCCTCAGTAGTCGATGTTGATGGCGGCGACCTGGCGGCTGCCGTTGGAGACGATGGCCGGGCCGGCGAAGCGGGAACCGGTGTACGTCAGCGCCGTCTTGTGGCCGGGGCTGTTGAACCACGCCTCGATCATCTGCTCCGGCGTGGCGGTGCCGGACGACGCGAACAGCACCTCGTGACCGCAGTGCGTCAACCCGCTGCCCGCGTTCAGGTTCTTCCGTACGCATGCCTCGGCCTCGCGGTGCTGCGCCGGGCCGAGCTTGACCTCGGTCAGCCCGAGCGCGCGACGTCGCTCGTTGAGCAGCACCAGCAGTCGCCGTTCCGCGGCGGACACACCCGTCGACGTGCCGGCGGACCTGGAGGGCGACGGGGTCGGCTTCGGTGACGGCTTCACCGACTTGGTGGGGGTGGGACTCGGGCGGCGCGCTGCGGTAGGGGAGGGCGTCAGCGGGCTCGGGGAGGGCGTGAGCGCCGGTGCGGCGGTCGCCGCCGAGGGCTGCGCGGCTGCCGCGCTCGTCGGCTGCTGCGTCGACCCGCTCGGGTAGTTGGCGAGGATCAGACCACCCCCGCCGAGCACGGCGACGGCGGCGACGACGCCGACCAGGGTCTTGGACAGGGACAGCGCCGACCGAGCTCCGACGGCCACGGCCTGCACGCCGGGCGGGGCGACGTGCGACGGCGAGGCGACGGTGCGCAGGTTGTGCGTAACGTCCGAGGCGAGATCGGCCGGTACGGGCGTGAGCGCCAGGCCGGCCAGCAGCCGCTCGGCGGGAACCAGGTCGTTCGTCGCGTCCGGGCAGTGCGGGCAGTCCCGGATGTGGCGGGCGAACCGCTTGCGCCACACCGGTGCCGGCTGGCGGTCCCAGCCGCCGGCCGTGTCGGCCAGGCCGGCGCACCCGGGCCGGGCGGTGAGTGCTCGTACCACCTGCCGGGCGGTGTCCAGCTGCGCCTTCATCCGGGACACCCGGACTGTCACGTGGTGCGGGGCCAGGTTCAGGGCGTCGACCAGGTCGGCGCGGCTGAGGTGGCCGGCCTCGACCAGCCACCACAGGGACAGCAGGTGGCGGTGGTCGTCGTCCAGCCAGCGCGTGGCCAGGACGACCTCCCGGCGCTGGTCGGAGAGGCGGAGCTGGGTCAGGGTCAGGTCCTCGAAGTCCGCGCGCGGGTCGATCACGTTGTCGATGTCCTCCGGCGGCGCCGGGGTGGTGTGCCGGCGCTGCGTGTGGGTGCGGATCTCGTTCATGGTTACGGCGACCAGCCAGGACCGGAACGACAGCGGGTCACGGAGGCCCGGCAGCCCGCGTACGACGCCCACCATCGCGTTCTGCACCACGTCGTCGACGTCGGACGACCGGTTCAGTGCCCGGCCCACGATGTTGTAGACCAGCGGCAGACAGTGCGAGACCAGCTCGTCCATCGCCGCCCGGTCGCCGCGGCGTGCCGCGTCCACCACCGTCGACATGTCGGCCCTGCCCGGGTACGCGTGAGAGGACACGCTCACAACCTCGCCTTCACGGAACGATCTCGTACACGGTGGAGACTGTCCGGTACGCGGTCAGGTCACACAAATGCGTGCGGTGTCGGTGGGAGGCATTACCTTCTCCGCCATGCCATTGATCACAGTCACCGACGAGGTCGTCGGTGCTCCGAGCGGGCCCGCGTGGACCATCGAGGTCTTCGAGGAAGAGCTACGGCTCGACGAGCTGATCCGACGGCGTGTTTCGCTGGAGATCGCCGAGTCCGGAGTGGACGTCGATCCGGGGGAGCGCACCCGTCTGACGCTGGAGGCGTTCGGCCGCAACGCCTTCGTGGTGCTCGTCGACGACCACCAGGTCACCGACCTGGACGAGAAGGTCCGCCTGCACGCGGGATCCCGCGTCACCTTCCTCAAGCTCGTTCCGCTGGTGGGTGGCTGAATGAGCGCGTACGACCCCGAGTCGGCCCTGCGCGATGTGGCCGCCACCGCCAAGAAGTGGTGGGGCCCGAGCGCCGAAAACCTCAACGAGACCGGAAAGCAGGAATTCGTCGACCGGGTGGTGACGGTGTGCGGATGGGCACCGGCGGGGACGGCTCCGTCGCTGCTCGCTGCGCTCAAAGATCCGCACGGGCCCTACGATCTCGCTGCGCCGTTGGTCGAGCTGCTGCCGGACGCCACCCAAAAGATCGAGTTGGTCGCCGCCGCCGTGGCCGACCTGACCGGCGACGACGCGGATCACGACAGGCGGGTCGCCGCCGCCTCCACCCTGATCGACAGTCTGCCGGGCCTGCCGTACCAGCACGAGAAGCCGTTGGACCGGGCCCGGGGCGAAGCGTGGCGTCGGACGACAGAACTCCTGGCCGCACAACCGGCTTCGGTGCGGCAGGTGGTGTTCGACGCGCTCACGGTGCCGGAGGAGAAGAGCGACGGCCGGGGCAAGCTGATCCGTGCCGCGCGCTCCGGCGGCGGCCTCGACGGCTCGGCCTGGCTCGGCCGGCTGGGCACTCAGGCCTGGCTGGGATTCAATTACTGGAGTTGGCACCTCAACCGGTTCACCTGGGATGCCATTCAGGCGGAGGCGGCGGCCGGGCGGGTGAACCCGGCGGCGCTGGCGACCTGGCGCCGGACCGGGATCGAGCGCTCGCTGAGCGACATCAGCGACGAGGCCGACCGGATGTGGCCGATCCCCAACGTCGGTGAGCAGTGGGCCGACCGCGCCGTCGCGGACATCGACGCGATGCCGGCGGACCGTAGGTCCGCCTGGGAGGCGCTGCTGGCGCACTGCCCGGTCGAGGTGGACAAGGCGAAGCCGACGGCCGGTTGGCGCAAGCAGGCCCGGTCGCTGCTGGACGCGGTGGGCGTCGACGAGTTCACCGCCCGGCTCGACGACTGGCTCCCGCTCGTCGGGCAGTCCCGCAGCCTGCCGCTGCGCATGACCACGTGCTGCCCCGGCCACATCAAGGACTTTCCACCGCGATTGCTCGACCGCTACAACGTCAGACTGCTGTGGGGGCTGATCTGGATGCGGACGATGTGCCCGCCGTCCGAAGAGGCTCTGCGCAGCCTCGGCCAGATCGCGGAACGGGCCGCCCGCAAGATCTCCGGCCACGGCCCGGCGAGCCCGAAACTGGCGAACGCCGCGGTGGCGGCGCTCGTCGACACCGATCACCCGGCCGCCCTCGCCCAGCTGGCGCGGCTGTCCTCGCGGCTGACCTACAAGAGCACGCTGCGCCTGGTGGAGAAGGGACTGACCCGGCACGCCGAGGCGCGCGGCGTCAGCCGGGAGGACGTCGAGGAGATGGCCCTGCCCGGCTTCGGGCTGCCGCTGGCGGACAAGCTCGGCGACTGCTCGTACGAGCTGGAGGTGCGCGGCGTCGACGCCGTAGTGGTGTGGCGCAACGCGGACGGCAAGGCGGTCAAGACGCCGCCGGCGCAGGTGCGCAGGGACCACGGCGACGAGGTGAAGGAGCTGAAGGCGACTGTCGTCGACGTCGCCGCGACGCTCGTCGCCACCCGCGACCGGCTGGAAGGGCTGCTGCGGCGGGACCGTTCGTGGACCGTCGAGCAGTGGCGCGAACGGTTTCTGGACCATCCGCTGGCCCGTACCCTGGCCCGGCGGCTCGTCTGGACCGTCGACGGCGTGGCCTGCTGCTGGGCCGGTGAGGCGCTGCGGACGGTGGACGACACCGTGTTCGAGCCCGCTGCCGACGCGACGGTCCGGTTGTGGCATCCGGTGCTCGACCCCGACGCGGTGGGGCCGTGGCGGGACTTCCTCACCCGGCACGAGATCACCCAGCCGTTCAAGCAGGCGCACCGGGAGCAGTACCTGCTCACCGACGCGGAGCCGGCCACCGGAACGTACTCCAACCGGTTCGCCGCGCACATCGTCCTCCAGCACCGGCTCAACGCGCTGCTGTCCCGCCGCGGCTGGTCGTACGTCCAGCACCGCAACGACGGGGCCTCGTACAACCTGCCCTGGCTGGCACTGCCGGACTGGGGGCTGCGCGCCGAGCTGGGCGTCGCCGGGATCGAGGACCGGGGCGACGACCTCGTGTTCGACACGATGGGCACCGACCAGCTGTGGTTCGTCCGGGGAGAGCGCCTGCCGGTTGCGCTGGCGGAGGTTCCGCCCGTGGTGCTGAGCGAGGTGATGCGCGACGTCGACCTGTTCGTGGCCGCGGCCGGGGTTGGCGCCGACCCGAACTGGTTCGACGGCGGGCCGGAGGGCCGGTATCGCGACTACTGGTCGCGGAGCAGCTTCGGCGAGCTGACCCCGACCGGCCGGACGCGCCGGGACGTGCTGGCGGACCTGATCCCCCGGCTGGCGATCGCCGGCCGCTGCACGCTCACCGACAGGTTCCTGGAAGTACGCGGCGACCTGCACACGTATCGCATCCACTGCGGCTCGGGAAACATCCTGATCGCCCCGGACGAGCGGTACCTGTGCATCATCCCGGACTCGGCGAAGGCGAAGGAACCGGAGATGTTCCTGCCCTTCGAGGGCGACAGCCGGCTCGGCGAGATCATCAGCAAGGCGTTGCTGCTGGCCGGCGACAAGAAGATCAAGGATCCGGTGATCCTGCGCCAGCTGTGAGGCGGCCGGCGGGCGCCGGGCCCAGGGTCAGCTCGGCGCCCGCTTCGGCAGCAGCAGCTCCTCGTGGTCGAGTTCACGTTCCAGCACGCGCAGTCCCTCGTCCGGCAGCCGGCCGGAGTCACGCCACCGCAGTAGCTCCTCGCGCTGTGCCTCCAGCGCGGTCCGGTGGACCCGCAGCGCCGTCTCGTACTCGGGTGAGGTGGGCAGCTCCGATGATCCGCTCTGCTGGAGCAGGTCGAGCCGCCCCCGGTAGCGGGCCAGCCGGGTCAGCAACTGGGCGCGGGTGGTGTTGACCGCCACCCGCGTGTCCGGCTCCTCGGCGGCGACGGCGTCGAGGCGGGCCAGGGCGGCCTCGACGGCGGCGGAGCGGGCCTCGTTGCGTACCCGGGCCTGGTCGGCCTCGTCGGCGCGCAGGCCGAGCATCCGCACGAGCGGCGCGAACGTCAGGCCCTGCCCGACGAGTGTCACCAGGACGACCACGAAGGTGCAGAACAGCAGCAGGTCGCGGTCGGGGAACGGGTCTCCGCTGTTGGTGGTCAGCGGCAGCGTGAAGATGGCGGCCAGGCTGATCACGCCCCGGGTGCCGGACCAGCTCAGCGCCACCACCTCGCGTGCGGTCAGTCCGCGGGCGTTGCGCTCGGCTTGCCCGGCTCGCCGTGCCGCGCCGGGCGGGTCGGTGTCGTCCTGTTCGGAGATGCCGCCCAGCCGGGTGTGCAGCGACCGGGGGAGCCACTGGGTCAGGATCAGCCAGGCCGGGCGCAGGAGCAGGACCACGCCGACGGACACGGCGACGGCGATGACGATGGTCGACGTCTCGTACTGGCGCAGGCCCCGCATGACGGCGGGGAGCTGCTGGCCGATCAGCAGGAAGACGAAGCCTTCGAGGAGGAAGTCGACGAGCCGCCACACCGCGTTGGTCTGCAGGCGGGCGGCGCCGGAACCGAACTGCGGCGTCTGGTGGCCGACGATCAGGCCGGCGACCACCACGGCCAGTACGCCGGAGACGTGCAGCGCCTCGCCGAGGAGGTACGCCACGAACGGTGTGGCGAGCGAGATGGCGTTGGACAGCAGCGGGTCCGCGGTGAGCGGCCGGACCAGCCGTTTCGCCCGGGCGACGACCACGCCGACAGCGATGCCGCCGGCTGCCGCGAGCACGAACTGCCCGACGGCGGCGTGGAACGAGAACTCGCCGCCCACCGCGGCGGCCACCGCGACGCTGAGCATGGTCAGCGCGGTGGCGTCGTTCAGCAGCCCTTCGCCCTGGATGATCGTGACCATCTTCGGCGGCAGGTTGACCCGGCGGCCCACGGCCAGGGCGGCGACCGGGTCGGGCGGGGCGACGGCGGCGCCGACGGCGATGCCGGCGGCCAGGGTCGCGCCGGCGACGAACAGGTGGAATCCGACGCCGACGAGCAGTCCGGTGAGGAGCACCAGCACCACGGAGAGGCTGACCACGATCCGCAGGTTGCGGCGGATGTCCAGCAGTGACGAGTCGAGCGCGGCGCTGTAGAGCAGCGGCGGCAGCACGACCATGAGCACGAGGTCGGGATCGAGGCCGATGTTGGGGCCGGGGAGCAGCGCGTACGCGATGCCGATGAGCGGCAGGAGCGCGGCAGCGGGCAGACCGGTCCGGGAGGCCACCCACCGTACGGCGATGACGACCGCGACGGCGGCGAGCACGAACAGCAGCGTCGAATGGGTGCTCACCCCGACCGACCCTACCCGTTTTCGCGGGCGTCGTTCGTTGGGGTGGGGCCCGGGCCGGCGAGGCGTTGACCAACTTGTGGTGTGAACGCTAACATGCAGAACGTTTGATAGACGTGCGTCTATCTGGAGGTGGGTCGGTGTCCAGCAGGGTGAGCGGAGAGCATGCGGCGTGGCGACGGATGGCGTCGGCGGCGGTGGCCGCGATGGTGGCGGCGTTCGCGCTGACCGTCCCCGCCGCGCCGGCCCGGGCGGCCACCGCCCTCACCGTCAACGGCGCCTCCGGCGGGCGGGCGCTCGACGGGGTCGGCGCGGTCAGCGGCGGCGGCGGAAACAGCAGACTCCTGATCGACTACCCGGAGCCGCAGCGCAGCGACATCCTCGACTACCTGTTCAAGCCGGGTTACGGCGCCGCGATGCAACTGATGAAGGTGGAGATCGGTGGCGACACCAACTCCACCTCCGGCGCCGAGCCCAGCCACGAGCACACCCGGGGCAGCGTGAACTGCAACCGGGGCTACGAGTGGTGGCTGATGGAGCAGGCGCGGGCGCGGAACCCCGCCATCGCCCTGGTCGGTCTGGCCTGGGGAGCGCCCGGCTGGATCGGCAACGGCAACTTCTGGTCCACCGACTCGATCAACTACCTCGTCGGGTGGCTGGACTGCGCGGCGACGCACGGACTGACCATCAACTACCTCGGCGGGTGGAACGAGAAGGGCTACAACACCACCTGGTACAAGAACCTGCGCTCCACACTCAACTCCCGCGGCTACGGCAATGTGAAGATCGTCGCCTCGGACGACTTCGGGTGGGGCGCCGCCGACGACTCGCTGCGGGACCCGGCGTTCGCCAACGCGGTGCAGGTCTTCGGCAGCCACTACGTCTGCGGCTACCGCAGCGCCCAGACCAGCTGCCCCAGCTCCGCCAATGCCATCTCCACCGGCAAGCAGCTGTGGGCCAGTGAGAACGGCTCCGACGACTACAACGCCGGCGCGTCGGCCCTCGCCCGGGGCATCAACCGCGGCTACCTCGACGGCAAGATGACCGGGTACATCAACTGGCCGGTGATCGCCGCCATCACCCCCAACATTCCCTGGGCGACCACCGGCGTGGCGGTGGCGCAGCAGCCGTGGTCCGGCGCCTACTCGATCGGCAGGAGCACCTGGGTGATGGCGCACACCACCCAGTTCACGGCGCCGGGCTGGCGCTATCTCGACTCGTCCAGCGGCTACCTGGGGGGCAACCGCGGCAACGGCAGCTATGTCTCGCTGAAGTCCACAAACAACAGCGACTGGAGCACCATCATCGAGACGCAGGACGCGGGCTCGGCCCAGCAGCTCGACGTCACCGTCACCGGCGGGCTCTCCGCCGGCACGGTGCGCGTGTGGGCGACGAACCTCAGGTCCAACAACAGCGCCGAGTACTTCGTCCGGGGCGCCGACATCACACCGAACGGCGGGCGCTTCTCGCTTACCGTCCAACCCGGCTACGTCTACAGCATCACCACCACGAGTGGGCAGGGGAAAGGCACGGCTGTCAGTCCGGCCCAGGGCACCCTGGATCTGCCGTACCAAGACAACTTCGACAGCTACGCCACCGGGCGCGAAGCCCGGTACCTGATGGACCAGCAGGGCTCGTTCGAGATCGTCGGCTGCGGTGGCGGCCGGACCGGACAGTGCGTCCGCCAGATGTCCGAGCAGGCGCCGATCTACTGGACGTCCGGCCAGGCCGAACCGTACGCCCTGCTGGGCGATCTGACCTGGCGCAACTACACGGTCTCCTCGGACGTGCTGCTGGAGAAGCCCGGCTACGCCCAGCTCATCGGCCGCGGCAACACCTACAACCACCAGGGCCCGCAGAACCTCAACGGCTACTACTTCCGGGTCACCGACGGCGGCGCCTGGTCGATCCGGAGCAACAACACCAGCGGCAACTGGCGCACCCTGGCCAGCGGCAACACCGCGGCGCTGGGCACCGGACGCTGGCACAACCTCTCGTTGAAGCTCAATGGCAGCACCCTCACCGCGGCGATCGACGGCACCACCGTCGGCACCGTGTCGGACTCCGCCTGGGTGGCCGGCCAGATCGGGTACGGCACCGGCCAGGGCGTCACCGCCCAGTTCGACAACCTCGCGATCACGCCGGGCGACGGTTCCAGCGGCCCGACCGGAGAGGTGCGCAGCGCGAGCGCCAACCGCTGCCTCGACGTCAACGGCGCCAGCCAGGCCGACGGCGCGGTCGTGCAAATCTGGGACTGCAACGGTGGGCCCAACCAGCAGTGGACGGTCGGCGCGAACAACCAGCTCACCGTGTACGGCAACAAGTGCCTCGACGTCCCAGGCACCGCGTCCGGCAGCCGCGCGCGGATCATGACCTGCACCGGCGGCAGCAACCAGCAGTGGCGGATCAACGCCGACGGCACCATCGTCGGGGTCGGCTCGGGCCTCTGCCTGGACGTCAACGGGCAGGGCACCACCAACGGCACCGCGGTGCAGATCTGGACCTGCAACGGCGGCAACAACCAGCGGTGGGTACGCGGCTGACCCGCAGCTCGCGCCGACCCGTCTTTCCCGTCGTCGACCCGGCGAACGTCGAGCGCACGTCAACTGCGGGTTGACGCCAGCGTAGGCGTCAACCTATGGTTGACGCATGGGAGAGAACGAACCGCTCAAGATGACCCACCCGGTACGCCTCGACGACCTCATCGAAGGCATCAAGAAGGGGCGCGCCGGCGTGCTCGACCAACTGGCCGACGCGGTCCTCGTGGCCGACCACCTGGGCGACGTCGCCGACCACCTCATCGGGCACTTCGTCGACCAGGCGCGACGCTCCGGCGCGTCGTGGACGGAGATCGGCCGCAGCATGGGCGTGAGCAAGCAGGCCGCCCAGAAGCGTTCCGCCGCCAAGTCGGAGACCGCCGCCGCGCTCGACCCGAACGCCGGATTCAACCGGTTCACCCCGCGCGCCCGCAACGTCGTGCTGGCCTCGCAGGAGGAGGCGCGGGCGGCAGGTAATGCCGAGATCACCCCGGGGCACGTCGCGCTCGGGCTGCTCGCCGAGCCGGAAGGGCTGGCCGCCGCCGCGATCGTGGCTCGGGGCGTACCCCTGGAGCGGTTGCGGGAGGTCGTCACCGCGACTCTGCCGGCGAAGGCCGACCAGGTTCCGGACCTGATCCCCTACGACGCGCGGGCCAAGAAGGTGCTGGAGCTGACGTTCCGGGAGGCGCTGCGGATGGGACACAACTACGTCGGTACGGAGCACATCCTGCTCGCCCTGCTGGAGGAGGAGGGCGGCGACGGCGTGCTGGCCGGCCTCGGGCTGGAGAAGGACGCGCTGGAGTCGGCGTTCGAGGCGGCGCTGGCCGAGATCACCCGCAAAGGGGCCTGACACCGGTCCGGGCACGCGCCACGGGGGCGCGTGCCCGGCTGGTGTCAGCCCGCGGCAGGGAAGCCGTAGCGGGCGGCGTGCTCGGGGTCGGCGGGGTCGACCTGGCGGATGCCGGCGTCGGCGAGGCGCTTGTTCACCTCGTCCAGGCGTTCCCGGACCAGCCGGGCCTCCTCCTCGGTGACGCGGCCGCGGTGCGGCCGCCCGGCGTGCTCGATGGTGCCGTAGTCGATCTTCTCGGTGGCGCGGCGCGCCTTGGGTGGCTTGACCCGCTCGGCGGTCCGCAGCAGTTGCGCCATCGGCACGTCGGTGGCCATCGCGTCGAACTCGCTCGCGGTCAGCACCACCCGGCGCGGCTCGCCGTGGCCGTGCCGGTCGTGGATCTCGACCACCGCGACGTCCAGCGCCGCGTCGTCGATGCTCTCCACGTCGACCGGGGTGGCGTCCAGTTGCACGGGCCCGGCGACCAGGTCCGGGTGCTCCAGTACGACGACCTTGACCACCTCGTCGTCGGCGCTCAGCACCTGGCCGGTGAAGTCGGAGACGTGGATCGTCTTCTTGCCCATGCGCGGAGCTTCTCCTGTCGTAGGCCGGAAATCGGACCACAAGACGCTACCGCACAGGTGTGCGAAGGCCGGGACGCCGCCGGCCGGTGTGTCGCCGCCTACCCCCGTCAGAGGGGAGAGAGGCCACGCCAGGCTGCGGTGCCTGCTGGTTGCGCGTTCAGCTCGGCCCAGGAGAGTCCACGGTCGCGGGCTTCGCGGTAGGCCCGCTGCGCCGGGAAGCGTGCGGCGGTGCCGGCGGCCCGCCAGCTCCGCTCCGGGTCCTGCTGGAATCGGTCATTCGGTTCGTGAGGCATGACCACTACCGTCCCAGAGAAACTTGTCCATGTATGGAAATGAATATGACGCAGGGTCGATGCCTCCGGTTCCCTTGAAGCGTCAAATTCCTGCGGCCGACCGGCGGATTACACATCGTCATCCGTCGCTGGCGTGCCGACCCACTACCCTCCCGCCGCGCGTCTCAACCCCGCGGGATCAACGGATTACCCGACCACTGACGGCCCGGTCCGGCGTACCATGATCACGTGCTCGACCGGCGGGTCTTCCTTCACCTGGCGGCCTGGCTGGGACAGTGGCCGGCGGGCCCCGGACTGCACGTGGTCCGGTCCCACCGCCGCGCCCGCCCGGCCTGGGACGGCCGCCTGCGCCCGGCCGTCGCGGTGACGGCGGGCGGCAGCACCGTCCTCTCGGTCGCCGCCGACCGGGTGGAGGCGGTCCGGGCGCTGGTCCGGGGACGGCCGCCCGGCGAGTGGCTGCCCGCGCTCCCGGCAGCCGTCGGCGCGCCCGACTTCATCGCGCACACGTCAGTTTTCCGCTGGTGCGCCGACCCGGCGCCGCTGCCCGAGGTGGGGGAGTGGGTGCCGCCCACGCTGCCCGGGCTGCCGCCGTGGTTGCGGCTGTTCGACCGGGAGGTGCTCGTGGTCCGGGGCGCCGACGGCGAGTACCGGGCCGGGGTGGGCGTGAAGCGGCACGACGCGTACGGGCACGAGCTGGCGGTGGGCACGGTGCCGACGGCTCGCGGGCGCGGCCTGGCGCGGCGCCTGGTCGCGCAGGCGGCCCGCCGGGTGCTGGACGAGGGGGCGATCCCCACCTACCTGCACGACCCCGGCAACGTCGCCTCGGCCCGGGTGGCCGAGGCGGCCGGGTTCCCGGATCGGGGCTTCACCGCGTTCGGCGTCTTCCCCCGCTGACCCGGCTCGGCCTCCCTCGCCGACCCGGCCTGGCGCGGACCGTGGATCCCGGGCCGGATCCACGGTCCGCAGCTCTCCCCCAGGTCCCGACACCGGTAACGCTATGTGTTAGTGCCGATGGTGAACAAGGGGTGTGCTGCTGTCCGGTTACGGACTCTCACCTGCGGAATCGCTGGCGGCTGCGCCGACGGGTCTCAGTGACGCAGCGTGTGGATCAGGGCGAGCGCCTGCCGGGTGACCGGCCGCAGCACGCGCAGCCGGGACAGCCCCACCAGCCGGTCCACGAGCGGCACCACGCCGTCGATGAGCTGGCGGGTCTTGACCTGCCCCTCCGAGCGGTCGTGCACCCAGTACAGCACCACCCCCATGTAGCCGAGCCAGAGCAGCTCGGGCAGGGCCTCGCGCAGCTCGTCGTCGAGCTTGGCGGTGGACCCGGCGAGGGCCTCGCGGAACAGCGCTATCGACATGTCCCGGGGCTCCGACGACTCGGCGGAGAACGGGCTGAGCGGCGAGGTGGGCTCGGCCGCCGTCTTGAAGAAGGCGCCCGCGAACGCGTGGTACGGGCTCAGCACGTCGATGCCCGCGTGCAGCACCCCGGCCAGTCGCGCGGCGAACTCCCGCTCCCGGGCGAGCACCGGCGCGGCGGCCGCCCGGTGCTCCCGCTGGGTGCCCGCGTAGAACTCCTGGACCAGGTGCTCCTTGGAGCCGAAGTAGTAGTAGGCGTTGCCCACCGCCACGCCGGCCTCCTGGGCGACCGCGCGCATCGTCGTGCGCGCGTACCCGCGCTCGCGGAACAGCCGCATCGCGGTGTCCAGGATCAGCTGGCGGGTCTGCTCACCCCGGGCCGTCGACCCCTGCCCACCCGCAGCGGTCGTCGGCGCACTCTGCTCGGTCATCGTCGTCACCGTATCCCGGTTCCCGGATCCGCTCGCGGACCGCTGAGGCCGCCGCCACCACCCGCCGGGCCAGCGGCAGCAGGTGCGGGCGGGCCAGCCGCTCGGCCGTGCCCCGATGCTCGGCGAGCGCCCAGAGGCAGGCGAACCAGGCGCCGTCGCCGGTGTAGACCGCGCCCGTGTCGGCCACCACCGTCAGGTCCCGCAGCGTGGCGTCGTGGTCCAGGCCGGGAAAGCGCCGCCGGGCCTCGGCGGACCCGGCCGGCACGAACTCCAGCGGTACGAGCTGGGGCCGCGAGTCGAGCCACCGCCGGGCGCCCCGGCACATCGGGCAGCCCGCGTCGTACAGGACGGTGAACCCGCGGATCCCACCGGCCCCGTGCCCGGTGGGATCCGACGGGTGTCCGCCGGGGGCGGACGTCACCGGGCCGGCGGGTTGGGGCCGGTCGCCGGTACGGGCCCGCCCTGCGGCGGCGGGAGCATTCTGACCGGCGGCAGCGGCGGGTGGGTGGCCTGCTGCCGCAGGCGACCGCGCCGGTAGCGGCCGAGCGCGAAGACGTTGAAGAAGTGCAGCGCGCCGAGCACGAGCAGGACCAGCCCGACCTTCATGGAGAGCTGCTCCAGCGCCTGGCTCGTGTCGCCGACCGGATCGGACTCCTTCATCGCCACCGTGACGTAGCCCAGGTTGAGCAGGTAGAAGCCGACCACCAGCAGGCTGTTGACCGCCTCGGCCAGCCGGCTGTCGGCGAACACGTCCTGCAGGAACACCAGCCCGTTGCGGGACAGTGCCCGCGCCACCCAGATGGTCAGACCGATGCTGACCACCAGGTAGGCCAGGTACATCCAGACCTTCGCGTCCATCCCCGTTGCCTCTCTTGAACGTGTTCAAATCAAGGACGCCCTGAGCGTACGACAGATTTTGAACGTGTTCAATAGTGGCGTGGTCAGCCGGTCAGGCCGAGCGTCTGCGCGGCGGCGCGACCGTTGGCGTGGCTGGCGCCGTAGGTGGCGACGAAGGCACGCGCGGCGGCCGGCCGCCAGTCGCCCGGCCACCCCATCTCGACCACAGTCACCTGATGCGTCGCGGCCAGCGCCTCGATCAGCTCGCGCGCGCCGGGCAGCCGGTGCAGGTGCCGCCCGACAAGCACGACCGGCCGGTCCCCGGCGAGCCGCCGCAGCTGCTCCGGGTCGGTCTCGCCGGCCACCGCGCGAGCCTGCTCGACGCCGGCGACCAGGTGCGGGCCGAGCCCCCACGGCACCCGCCCCTCGGCGATGGTCGAAGCGGCGTGCACCTGCACCACCAGCGGCGCGACGGCGCGGGTGAGGTCACCCTCGACCCGTACCGCCCGCAGCGCGGCGGCGTAGCCGAGTCCGTCGGCGGCGGGCGGCGGGGTGGCGGTGGGGCCGGTGGCGGCGGCGAGCGCTGCGGTCCGGCCGGCCGCCTCCTCGACCCGCTCGCGCGCCAGCCGGCCGTCGCCGATCGCCGCGACGATCTCGGCGGCGACCGACTCGACCAGCTCGGCGTCGACCCGCGCGCCGATGCAGAGCAGGTCCGCGCCGGCGGCCAGGGCCCGGACCGCGCCCGTGCCGACCCCGCCGGCGGCGAGCACCGCGCCCTTCATCTCCAGCGCGTCGGTGATGACCGCGCCGGTGAAGCCGTACTCGACGCGCAGCAGATCGTGCAGGACCGCGCGGCTGAACGTGGCCGGGCCGTCGCCGGTCAGCGCCGGCACCCGGATGTGCGCGGTCATCACCGCGCGGACGCCCGCGTCGACCACCGCGGCGAACGGCGGCAGGTCCCGCTCGCGCAGGACGGCCGGCGGCACGTCGACGGTGGGCAGCTCGTGGTGGGAGTCGGCGACTGTGGCGCCGTGCCCGGGGAAGTGCTTGGCGCAGGCGGCCACGCCCGTCGCCTGGAGGCCGGTGACGGCGGCGGCCGAGTGGACGGCCACCCGCTTCGGGTCGGCGCCGAACGAGCGGGTGCCGATGACCGGGTTCTCGTCGGCGGTGTTCACGTCGACCGTGGGCGCCAGGTCGAGCGTGACGCCGAGCGCGGCCAGCTCCGCGCCGATCGCCGCGTACACCTGGCGGGTGAGCTCGGGGTCGTCGACGGTGCCGAGCGCGGCGTTGCCCGGGTACGGGCTGCCGGTGGCGTGGGCCAGCCGGGTGACGTCGCCGCCCTCCTCGTCGATCGCGACGATCACGTCGGCGCGGCCGGCGCGCAGCGCCGCTGTCGCGGCCGCCACCTGGGCGGGGTCGTGGATGTTGGTGCCGAACAGGGTGTGCCCGGCGAGCCCGTCGGCGAGCAGGTCGACCGCCCAGTCCGGCGGGACCGGCCCCGGGTACGCGGCCAGCAACGTGCCCAGCGCGAGCCGCCGGAGTCCAGGATCCTGACCCACGAGTATCCCCTTTCCCTGCCGGGTCGTCCGAGCTTCGCGGATCGAGGCGGCCGATACGCTAACGGGCACCCCTCGGCAGGCGTTTTGTGGTTAGAAAACTTTACTGAAAATTGAGGACGTTGGCATGAGTGCGACCCGGCTGCCCGGCACCCCCCGACTCCTGCGGGCGCTCAACGATCGTGCGGCGCTGGAGCTGCTGCTCGAACGCGGCCCGCTGACCCGGGCCCGGATCGGTGAGCTGACCGGGCTGTCCAAGGTCACCGCGTCCCAGCTCGTCGAGCGGCTGGAGGAGCGGGGCCTGGTGGCCCGGGTCGGCGAGCAGGCCGGCGGGCGGGGCCCGAACGCCCAGCTCTACGCCGTCCGGCCGGGTAGCGCGTACGTGGTGGGCGTGGAGGTGGGCGCGGAGCGGGTGGTGGCGGCCTGCGCCGACATCACCGGTACGGTGGCCGGCCGGGTCGAGCAGTCCACGAAGGACACCGACGACCCGGTCGGCGTGGTGCACAACGCCGTGGTCCAGGCGGCCGCCAGCGCCGGGGCGGAGCTGTCCGCCGTCCGGCGCGTCGTGCTCGGCACGCCCGGCCTGGTGGACCCGCAGACCGGTGACATCACGTTCGCCTTCAACCTGCCGCGCTGGCACAGCGGCCTGCTCGCCGCGCTGCGCGAGGACCTGGACACCCCTGTCGTCTTCGAGAACGACGTGAACCTGGCGGCGGTGGCCGAGGCGCAGTCCGGCGCGGCGCGCGGCACCGCCGACTTCGTGCTGGTCTGGGTGGACGCGGGCGTCGGTCTGGCGATCATGCTGGGCGGCCGGCTGCACCACGGCAGCAGCGGCGCGGCCGGCGAGATCGGCTACCTGCCGGTGCCCGGCGCGCCCATCCCGCGCGACGTGTCCAAGCGGGCCAAGCCGGCGTTCCAGCAGCTCGTCGGCGCCGACGCGGTACGCGCGGTGGCCGCCGAGCACGGTTTCGCCACCCCGAAGGCGGCGGAGCAGGGCGTCGCGGCGGCCCGGGCGGCCGAGGTGGTACGCGCGGCGATCGCGGCCGGCACCGCGGGCGGGCCGATGCTGGACGAGCTGGCCCGCCGGCTGGCCCTCGGCGTGGCGAGCACCTGCGTGGTGCTGGACCCGCCGCTGGTGGTGCTCGCCGGCGCGGTCGGGCAGGCGGGCGGGGCGGCGCTGGCCGAGCGGGTGCAGCACGAGGTCGCCGCGATCACGCTGGTCCGGCCCAGGGTGGTGACCACCGGGCTGACCGAGGAGCCGATCCTGCGTGGCGCGCTGCGAACCGCGCTGGACGCGGTGCGCGACGAGGTGTTCGGCTCGACGGTCGGCTGACCGCGTCGTGCGCCCTGACGCCATGTGAAGGAATCCTTCATGATGGCGTCAGGGTTCGCAAGGAGTTGCCGTGGCGGCGCTTTCGTCACATCAGGTCGCGGCGACGGAACGACGCGAACGCCGCGGCCACCAGCGCGCCGGTGAGCCCGAGCAGCACCACCAGACCCGACGGCCACGTCACCGTGTACGAGCCGTCGCAGTAGCCGGAGATCCCGGGACCGCAGGCGTTGCCGTCCCAGAGCCGCACCTCACCGGAGAGCCAGGCCGCCAGATAACTGGACAGCATGTACCGGTCCGGCCGGCCGACCGCCAGGATCTGGAACACCAGCCGCGCCCCCAGCTCCCACACCACCAGGTACGCGGCCACCGTGCCGAGCGCCGCCGACGTCAGCCGGCCCAGCGTGGCCACGGCGAAGCCGAGCGCCGCAGCGAGCAGCACCAGCACCAGGCCGCGCCCCCAGATCGCGGCGAGCGACGGCCAGAAGTCACCACCGGTCCGCCCCACCAGGCCCGAGGCCTGACCGATCAACCAGAACGCCCCGAGGTACGCCACCGACGCCAGCACCGACAGCCCGACCAGCCCGCCCAGCAGCGTGCCCAGCTTCGTGGCGAGCACCGTCGACCGCCGTGGCCGCCACAGCAGCAGGTTGACCACCCCGCCCGAGTTCAGGTCGGCCCCGATGTAGGAGGCGCCGACCAGGAACCCGAACAGCGTCAGGAACGCGATCAGGAAGTAGAGCAGCGGCTCGGCCTCCTTGGCGAAGACGAACACGCCGCTGAGGTAGTCGGCCGCGCTCGGCAGCTCCTCGATCTGGGCCGGGTCGATCTGGGCGCAGTCGCGCGGCAGGTAGTCGTTCTCGCCCGGCGGGAGCGAGCCCTCCCGGATCCGCAGGCAGCGGTCGTACGTCATCTCCATCTGGCGGACGCTCTCCGCCGCCTGCGCCTGGGCGCGGCTCAGCTCCGCCGGGCCGGGCCGGTGCGAACCGGCGAGCGTGGTCACCACAGTCACCGCGAAGGCGACAGCCAGCAGCACCACCATGAGCTGCACGAAGCGCCGGGCGGCCAGCCGCTCCAGCTCGGCACGGACCAGATTCACGCGTCCACCTCCCGGCTCTCCCGGACGTCGAGGTCGATCACTCCGTCGCTCGGCGGCGCGCCGTCGACCTGCCGCGGCACCGCCACGTGCTCGTGGTCGCCGGTCAGCTCCAGGAAGACGCTCTCCAGGTCCGGCCGCAGCGGGACCAGCTCGCGGACCCACACGCCCTGCTCGCCGAGCGTCCGGCTGATCGTCTCCGGATCCTCCACACCGGTCACCACCAGGTGGTCCGGCCCGACGCTCACCGACAGACCGGCCCGGCCCAGCAGGTCAGCGGCCTGCTCCGGGTCGGCCACCCGCACCCGCCACTGGTGCTGGTCGAAGCCGGCCAGCACCTCCTCCACCGGCCCATACGCGACCCGCCGCCCCCGGCTGACGATCGTCACGTGGTCGCAGATCAACTGGATCTCGGCCAGGATGTGACTGGAGAGCAGCACCGTCACCCCGGCCTCGGCGAGCGACCGGGTCAGGTCGCGCATCTCCCGGATGCCGGCCGGGTCCAGCCCGTTCGCCGGCTCGTCCAGGATCAGCAGATCCGGGTTCTTCAGCAGCGCCGAGGCGACCGCCAGCCGCTGCTTCATGCCCAGCGAGTAGCCCTTGACCCGCTCGTCGCCCCGGTCGCGCAGCCCGACCTGCTCCAGCACCTCGTCCACTCGGCCGGTCGGCACGCCACCGGCCACGGCCAGCAGCCGCAGCGTCCGGTGCGCGGTGAAGTTGCCGAAGAACTGCGGGCTCTCCACGATCGCGCCGACCCGGCCGGCCACGTCCGGCAGATGCTCGGGTGAATCGGCGCCCAGCACGCGCATCCGCCCGGCGTCCGGCCGGACCAGCCCCAGCAGAGCGCGCAGCGTGGTGGTCTTGCCGGACCCGTTCGGCCCCAGGAAGCCGTGCACCTGGCCCGCCTCGACCAGCATGTCGAAACCGTCGACAGCGACCCGGCGCCCCTGGCGCAGCGAGTGGAACGTCTTGCGGAGGCCGGCGATCTCGATGACCGCGCTCATCCGCGCGCCTTCCGGCAGCGGTCGGGCATGGGTGTCCTTCCGGAAGCGGTGACCAACGACACGGCGCCCCACCCTATGGTGGCGACGCCTCCCGTGGGGGGCACCGTGCCGCATGCGTGATTGGATGGTGCGGTGACTGGTGACCTGATCCCCGGCGCCCCGGGCGCCCCCGCCCCCTCGACCGTGGACGCGGATCTGGTGGTCAGCCTCGACGGGGTCGGCGTCAAGCGTTCCGGCACGGCGCTGGTGCACGACGTCGACTGGCGGGTCGAGCTGGACGAACGGTGGGTGGTGCTCGGGCCGAACGGCGCGGGCAAGACGACACTGCTCAACCTGGCCTCCGGCCGGCTGTACCCGACCAACGGCGTCGCCCACGTGCTCGGCGAGCGCATCGGCCGTACCGACGTCAACGAGCTGCGCACCCGCATCGGCCTGTCCACCGCGACGCTCGCCGAGCGGATCCCCGCCGACGAGCGCGTCACCGACGTGGTGGTGACCGCCGCCTGGTCGGTGGTGGGCCGCTGGCGGGAGAGCTACGACCGCACCGACGAGGCGCGCGCCGCCGCGCTGCTGCGCCAGCTCGGCGTCGGGCACCTCGCCGACCGCGCGTACGGCACGCTGTCCGAGGGCGAGCGCAAGCGGGTCCAGATCGCCCGCGCCCTGATGACCGACCCGGAGCTGCTGCTGCTCGACGAGCCCGCCGCCGGGCTCGACCTGGGCGCGCGGGAGGACCTGGTGGCCCGGCTGGCCGAGCTGGCGTACGACCCGGACGCGCCGGCCATGGTGCTGGTCACCCACCACGTCGAGGAGATCCCGCCGGGCTTCACCCACGCGCTGCTGCTCCGCGAGGGCGGCGTGGTGGCGCAGGGCCTGCTCGCCGACGTGCTCACCGCCGACAATCTGTCGAAGGCGTTCGGTCTCCCGCTCGTGGTCACGCGGTCCGGTGACCGCTGGGCCGCCCGCGCCGCCTGAGCGACGGGACGACACAGTGCCGCAGACCCGGATCGCCGTCGTCGGCAGCGCCAACATGGACCTGGTCGGCATCGGCGCCGCGCTGCCCCGGCCCGGCGAGACGGTGCTGGGCGACGACTTCGTCATGCTGCCCGGCGGCAAGGGCGCCAACCAGGCGGCCGCCGCGGTACGCGCCGGCGCCTCCTGCGTCTTCCTCGGCGCGATCGGCTCGGACTCGTTCGGCGTGACGCTGCGGGCCCGGATGACAGCGGCCGGCGTGGACACCGGGCACCTGCGGGTGGTCTACGGCCCGTCCGGCGTCGCCCTGGTCATGGTCGGCGGCGCGGGGGAGAACGCCATCCTGGTCAC
Source organism: Micromonospora sp. LA-10 (assembly GCF_051853095.1). Taxonomy (NCBI): domain Bacteria; kingdom Bacillati; phylum Actinomycetota; class Actinomycetes; order Micromonosporales; family Micromonosporaceae; genus Micromonospora; species Micromonospora sp. LA-10. The sequence continues at coordinate 2,411,992 of NZ_CP195710.1, read as the reverse complement.
GCCGGGCGCGAACGCCGCGTTCACGTCGCTGACCGCCGACGAGCTTTCCGCCGTACGCGATGCGGACGTGCTGGTCGCGCAGCTGGAGGTGCCGGTCGAGACGGTGACCGAGGCGGCGCTGGCGGCCCGGTCGGCGGGCACCCGGGTGGTCCTCAACGCCGCGCCGGCCCGGTCGGTGCCGGCCGAGCTGCTGGCGGCCACCGACCTGCTGGTGGTGAACGAGCCGGAGGCGCAGGCGCTGACCGGCCGTGGCCGGGACGAACCGGCGGCGCTGCTGGATCTGGTGCCCCGGGCGGTGCTCACGCTCGGCGGCGACGGCGCCTGGTACGTCGACCGGGACCGGCCCGCGACGCACGTGCCGGCGGTGCCGGTGCAGGTGGTCGACTCGACCGCCGCCGGGGACGCGTTCACCGCCGCGCTCGCGGTGGCCTGGGGCGAGGGGCGGGACCTGGCCGAGGCGGTGCGCTGGGCGGCGGCTGCCGGTGCGGCGTGCGTGCGCAAGCTCGGCGCCTCGGTGGCGCTGCCGCATCGCGCGGAGATCGACGAGCTGTTCGGCGAGTGTTAAGAGGGGGCCCTTCCTCTACCGGAGGCGTTAAGAGGGGGCCCTTCCTTACACCTCGTCGGTGAGGCGTTCGCCGCGGCGGCGCAGCATGCCGAGCCCGGGGATGCCGGCGACCGCGAGCTTGAGATCGCGTGTGACGTCCAGCAGGTCGTGCAGGTCCGGGCCGACCCGGTCGAGCGTGGCCAGGATCGGCAGCACGTCCGACGTGAGGTGGTCCTTCAGCTTCGGCAGCTCGTCGACGAGCCGGATCGCGGCGGTCACCTCCTCCGGGCTGAGCTGCTCCACGAAACGTGCCGCCATCGGCGCGGCCCGGCGCAGCGTCGCCTCGTACGCGGCCAGCAGCTCGTTCGCGACGCCGGTCGCCTTCTCGGCGGTGGCGAGGGTGCCCGCGGCCCGCGCCGTCACCGTCTCCGCCTCGGTCACCACACCGGCCGCGCTCCGGGCCACCCGGTCGGCCTCGCCGACGACGGTGGCCGCCGCCTCGGAGACCCGCTGCGCCTCGCCGACCACAACCGTCGCGGCGGCGGCCACCTCGGTCGCCGTGTCGATCGCCGCGGTCGCGGCGGCGCTGATCACCGCCACCTCACGGACCGCCGTCTCGGCGTCGGTGAGCACCACGTCGGTGCGGTCGAGCGTGCCCTCGATCCGGTCGACCACCCCGTCGATCCGCCGGACCAGCGCCTCCACCTGGTCGAGGACGGCGAAGGCGCGAGCGGGTACCGAGGCCATCGTGGCGGCCGAGCCGAGTGCCTGGTCCACTGCGGTACGGGTGAGGCCGAGCAGGGCGCCGGGCCGGGGGAGAGGGATCGCCATGGCATCCAGTGTGCGGCGTCGGGGCCAGTGCCGCGCGTCGGCGACCGGACGCCGACTGTGACGCCGGGCGACCGGCGGGGCGTAGGGTGCCGGCATGCCCACCCCCGGCCCGGTGTCGCGGCGGACGCTCGCCTGCGGCGTGGTCGCGCTGCTCGCCGTCGTTCTGGGCGCCCTGCTCCTGGTCCGCGCCGACGCCGGGCTGAGCACCCGGCGGGCGACGGTGGCCGGGGTGCCGCTGACCGAGGTACGGGCGGACGGCGCGGACGGTGGCCGGCGGCCCGGGGTGGTGATCGCGCACGGCTTCGCCGGGTCGGCCCGGCTGATGCGTCCGCTGGCCGACTCGGTGGCCCGCCAGGGCGGCGTGGCGGTGCTGCTCGACTTCGCCGGGCACGGCGCCAGCGGGTCCCGGCTGCCCGGCGCCGGGCGGGACGGGGAGGCCGCCCGGGCGCTGCTGCGGCACGACCTGGACGTCGCAGTCGCGTGGCTGCGCGGGCGTCCCGGCGTCGACCCGGACCGGATCGTCCTGGTCGGGCACTCGATGGGCGCCGGCGCTGTGACCCGGTACGCGGTCGCGCATCCGGAGATCGACCGGACCGTGGCGATCTCGCTGCCCGACGGCGGGGACGTGCCGGCCGGCTGGCCGGGGAAGCTGACGCTGGTGGTGGGCGGCCTGGAGTTCGCCGGTTTCCGCCAGGCCGTCGACGACGCGACCCGGGGCGCGCCGCCGGGCGCCCGGACGCGGGTGGTGGCGCCCGGCGTCGAGCACGTGTCGGTGCTGTTCGCGCCGCGTACCCACGCGGCGGTGCTCGACGCGCTCCCGGACCGTACCGGCGGGTCGCCGCCGTCCCCGCTGACCCGGCCGGCCGGCGCCGCCCTGCTGCTGGTGGGGTTCGCGCTCGGTCTGGTGCCGCTTGCGGCGCTGCTGCCGGGTCGGGCGCGGCCGGGCACCGGCGGTCCGCGTACCGGCTGGTGGCTCGCCGCGACGGTGTCGGCGGCCGGGCTGGGCGCGGTGTTCGCCGCGTTGCTGCCGACCGCCCGGCTGCCGCTCGCCGTGGGCGGATATGTCGCGGCGTTCCTGCTGCTCACCGGCGTGCTGCTGGCCGCCGCAGCCCGCTTCGTGCGCCCCGGGCGACCACCGGCGACCGGGGGCGGCGTCCGCACCGCCGTGGTCGCTGTCGTGCTCCTCGGGTACGCGGTGCTCGCCGTCGCGCTGCCGTTGCACCTCGGGCTCACTTCGACAGTGCCGGTCGGGGCCCGCTGGTGGCTGCTGCCCCTGGTGACGCTCTGCTGCCTGGTCTTCCTGCTCGGCGCCGAGCGGCTCGCGGACGGCCACGGACTCCGCTACGCGGCCACCGGCGGCATCGCCGTGCTGGTGCTGGCCGGCGCGGCGCTGATCGGCCTGGCGCCCGGGTTCGTGCTGCTGGTGGTGCCGCTGTTCGCGGCACTGATGGCCTGGCAGGCGGCCTGGGCCGCGGTGCTGCGCCGCCGGGCCGCGCCGTGGTGGCTGGCGCCGCTGCTCGGGGCGGTGCTGCTGGCCTGGCCGATGGCGACCACGCTGCCGCTGGCCTGACCGGCGCTCATCGGCGGTCGGTCTGCTGCTCCACCGCGCGTTGCACGGCCCGGTAGATCTGCCCGAACCGCAGCGCGTCGGGCGTACGGACCAGCATCGTCTCCCGGCCGTGGTGCTGCACCCACAGTTCGTGCACCCGGTTGCCGCGCTCGTAGGAACGGTCCAGCCAGCCGAGCGGCAGTTCCAGGAACGGGGTGAGCGCCAGCCCGATCACCACGAACGCGGCCAGGATGATCAGGGCCAGCTTCCACTCGCCCCGGTCCTGCGCCGACCAGGCGAGCGAGAGCACGCAGACCACGGCGACGAGCGGCGGCAGCGACAGCAGCAGGACCAGCACCCCGCGTCCCAGCACCCGCCCCCGGACCGCGAGTGTCGTGGTGCCGCGCTCGTGCCAGACGTACGTGACGTCGGCGAGCGCGACGACCCGGCCGCCCGCGTGGATCGCGTCCGAGGTGACCTGTACCGCGTCGTCCCGGTAATAGAGGGCCATGAATCAGCCTAACCGCGTGTGTCGACACCGGACGGTCGAGCGTCGGTAGGGTGACGGCATGACGGACCGGGACGGGGCCGGCGTCGGCGGCGACGAGCAGGCGCACAACATCGAGGTGGTCAAGCGCTACCTGCGCACCTTCGTCACGAAGGACCTGACCGAGTTGGCCGAGGTGGTCGACGAGGACGTGCAGATCTACGGCTCCGGCGCGGCGGTGCGCGGTCGGCGCTACCCGGAGGCCGCAGTCTCCTCGCCCGGCCTGACCGTGCTCGACCAGGAGATCGTGGAGATCTTCGCGGCCGGGGACCGGGTGGTGGTGTCGGTGGCGCAGACGTACCGGCGTGACGCCACCGGGGCGACCACAGTGCAGAGCGCCTGCAAGATGTACCGCCTGGCCGGTGGCCGGATCGTGCAGTTCTGGGGCGAACAGGACACCTACGGCCTGCTGCGCGGGCTCGGCCTGCTGCCGGACGAGCCGGTCACGTTCTGACCCGGCGCGGCAGGACCGGGCGCGGCAGAGCCGGGTGCGGCCGGGCCGCGCGGGGTCCGGCGGGGAGCGGCGGGCAGGCTCTCCATGGCCCGCTGCACCGCCCGGTAGATCTGCCCGAAACGCATCGCGTCCCGGGTGTGCAGCAGCCGCACCGGACGCCCCCGCCAGTCGGCCCACATCTCCATCTCCCGGCTGCCCCGGGCGTAGGAGCGATCCAGGTACTCGAAGAGGAAGTCGGCCACCGGCCCGACGGCCAGGCCGATCAGCACCGAGATCCCGACGATGGCGATGGTGACCACCGCCGAGCGTTGCAGCCACACGGCCAGCCCGATGCCCAGCACGGCGGTGACCAGCGGCCCGGCGAGCGCGGCCCCGATCGCGCCGCGCCCGGCGAGCACCCGCCACGAGCGGTCGCCCCGCCGGTGCCACACCGTGGTCAGTTCGGCGAGCGGGTAGCTGCGCCCGTCCACCCGTACCGCCGTGGAGGTGACCTGGACGGAACGGTCGTCGTAGTAGGTGATCATGGCCTCACTCCCGGTGGCGGGACGGCGGCGACCTGGGGAGTCGCCGACACCACACTGTCTACCCCAACGAGGCGAGTCGTAAGGTTGGCACGCGACTTCGACGAGGAAGTGAGGGCAGCGTGAGCGAGTTCGTCAGGCTGGAAGTGAAGGACGGCATCGGCACCATCCGGCTGGAGCGGCCGCCGATGAACGCGCTCAACACCCAGGTGCAGGAGGAGTTGCGCGCCGCCGCGGCGGCGGCCACCGCCGACGCCGAGGTCCGTGCCGTCATCGTGTACGGCGGCGAGAAGGTCTTTGCGGCCGGCGCGGACATCAAGGAGATGGCCGACATGTCCTACGTGGACATGGCGGAGCGGGCGGCCGACCTGTCCAGCGCGCTCGGTGCGATCTCCCGCATCCCCAAGCCGCTCGTCGCCGCGATCACCGGCTACGCGCTCGGCGGCGGCTGCGAGCTGGCGCTGGCCTGTGACTGGCGGATCGTGGCCGAGGACGCCAAGCTCGGCCAGCCGGAGATCAAGCTCGGCATCATCCCGGGCGCCGGCGGCACCCAGCGGCTGGCCCGCCTGGTCGGTCCGGCCCGCGCCAAGGACCTGATCATGACGGGTCGGATGATCGACGCCGCCGAGGCGCTGCGGATCGGCCTGGCCGACCAGGTGGTGCCCGCCGCTGAGGTCTACGACGCCGCGGTGGCGTACGTGAAGCCGTTCCTGACCGGGCCGGCGCAGGCGCTGCGGGCGGCGAAGGCGGCCGTAGACGCGGGTCTGGACATGGACCTCACCTCGGGCCTGGCCTGGGAGAGCCAGCTCTTCGCGGCGCTGTTCGCCACCGACGACCGGCGCGAGGGCATGGTCGCGTTCGTGGAGAAGCGCAAGCCGGGCTTCACCGGCCGCTGACGCGAGAGCTGTTCACATCCGCGCTACCGGCCAGTAGCGTGACCCCGGTCGGTCGATGAAGGGGAATGGCATGACGGAACGGGTCGAGGGCCACGGCGGCGATCTGGCGCTCGCGGCACTACGCGCGCACGGCGTACGGGAGATGTTCACGCTCTCCGGCGGGCACGTCTTCCCGCTCTACGACGCCGCCCACAAGGCGGGCTTCCCCCTCTACGACGTGCGGCACGAGCAGTCCGCGGTGTTCGCCGCCGAGGCGGTGGCCAAGCTCCAGCGCCGCCCCGGCCTGGCCGTGCTCACCGCCGGCCCCGGCGTCACCAACGGCGTCTCCGGCCTGACCAGCGCGTTCTTCAACGCCTCGCCGGTGCTTGTGCTCGGCGGCCGGGCCCCGCAGTTCCGCTGGGGCTCGGGCAGCCTCCAGGAGATGGACCACCTGCCGCTGGTCGCGCCGGTGACCAAGCACGCCGAGACGGTGTTCAGCGCCGACGACATCCCGCGAGCGATCTCGGCGGCGCTGACCACCGCGCTCACCCCGCACCGCGGCCCGGTGTTCCTCGACTTCCCGCTGGAGGCGGTCTTCTCCGTCGGCGACGCCGACCTGCCGGCGGTCACGCCGCCGGCGCCGATCGAGCCGGACCCGGACGAGGTGGCGAAGGCGGCCCGCCTGATCGCCGGCGCGTCCCGGCCGGTGATCATCGCCGGCTCCGACGTGTACGCGGGCGACGCCGTCGAGGCGCTTCGTGCCGCCGCCGAGTCGCTGCGGGTGCCGGTGTTCACGAACGGCATGGGCCGGGGCGCGCTGCCGCCGGAGCACCCGCTCGCGTTCGCCAAGGCCCGCCGGGTCGCGCTCAAGGGCGCCGACGTGGTCGTGGTGATCGGCACCCCGCTGGACTTCCGGCTCTCCTTCGGCGACTTCGGCGACGCGCAGGTGGTGCACGTCGTGGACGCGCCCAGCCAGCGGGCCGGGCACGTTCAGCCGGCTGCCGCGCCGGCCGGTGACCTGCGGCTGATCCTCGGCGCGTTCGCCGACCACGCCGGGGACCGGGCCGACCACGCCGACTGGATCGCCGAGCTGCGGACCGCTGAGGACGCGGCGAAGGCCCGCGACGCCGAGGAGATGGCGGCCGAGAGCGACCCGATCCGGCCGGCCCGGGTCTACGGCGAGCTGCGCAAGGCGCTCGCCCCGGACGCCATCACCATCGGCGACGGCGGCGACTTCGTGTCGTACGCCGGGAAGTACCTGGAGCCGGCCCAGCCCGGCACCTGGCTCGACCCCGGCCCGTACGGGTGCCTCGGCACCGGCATGGGCTACGCCATGGGCGCCCGGGTCAGCCACCCCGACCGGCAGATCTGCGTGCTGATGGGTGACGGCGCGGCCGGCTTCTCGCTGATGGACGTGGAGTCGCTGGTCCGGCAGAAGCTGCCGGTGGTGATCGTGGTCGGCAACAACGGCATCTGGGGGCTGGAGAAGCACCCGATGCGGGCGATGTACGGCTACGACGTCGCCGCCGACCTCCAGCCCGGCCTGCGCTACGACAAGGTGGTCGAGGCGCTCGGCGGCGCGGGCGAAACGGTGGAGAAGGCGGCCGACCTCGGTCCGGCGCTGGGACGCGCGTTCGACTCGGGCGTGCCGTACCTGGTGAACGTGCTGACCGACCCGGCCGACGCGTACCCCCGCTCGTCGAACCTGGCCTGAACACGGCGCGTGCGGGCCGTCCGCCGGGTGACCGGCGGGCGGCCCGCGGCGCGTGTCAGACCTCGGGGCGGTCCCGGTCGTCCGGGCGCCCGCGCAGCTCCTCCTCGCGGCGGCGCAGGTCCTCCTCCCACAGCCGCAGCCGTTCCTGGTCCTCGCGGCGGGACCGCTCGTCCAGCGAGGCGAGGAAGTCCGGGTCGTCGTCCGGGGCGAGCGGGCGGCGGGCCGGGGCGGCGGTACCGCCCGCGCCGGTGACGCCCACGGCTCCGGCCGGGCGCTCGCGGCCCACCAGGAACCAGGCGATCGAGCCGACCAGCGGGAAGACGAGGATGACCAGCACCCAGACCATCCGGGGCAGCGCCTTGACCTTCTCCTTGTCGGCGGAGAGGCAGCTGATCAGCGCGACGACGGCAAGGACGACCTGAACCAGGAACAGCAGCGCGAAGAGGCGGGGCATGCCCCATGATGGCTCACCCGGGCACGTCAGTGCACCCCGCCGAGCACATGCGCCACGCCGAGCACCGCAAGTCCGGCCGCGCCGAGCGCGGTCAGCGGCACCGACCAGCTGTCGAGCCGGCGCGGTCCGGTGCCGGTGGCCCGGTGCCACGTCACCACCAGCACGGCGAGCCAGACCAGGAGCGCCGCCCCGGTCAGCAGCGCGTCGAGGACGCGGCCGGTGAACGCCTGCCGGAGCTGGAGCAGCAGCACCGCGGTCAGCGTGAGCAGCGTCCGCCGCCAGGCCAGCCGGGTGCGCTCGGGTTGCAGGCCGGGGTCGCGGGTCACCCCGCGCCGCCCAGCAGCACGGCCACCAGCAGCAGCGCGCCGACCGCGACGATCAGCGCCAGCACGGCCGGGAAGCGGGACGCGGGCAACTCCTCGTTCAGCCGCATGGCCCGTTCGGTCCGCGCCCAGTGGTCGACCGCCCGGATCGAGACGGCCGCGCCGAGCAGCAGCAGCGCGATCGCGAGCGCCTCGCGCAGGTGGGCCAGGCGCAGTGGCGGAAGGAACTGCGCGGCGGCCAGCCCGCCCGCCACCAGCGCCAGGCCGGTACGCAGCCAGGCCAGAAAGGTCCGTTCGTTCGCCAGCGAGAAGCGGTAGTCCGGCGGGGTGCCGACCGAACGCAGCTCACGCGGGTCGAACCAGCTCTTGATCGACTCCCACACGCTGCCGATTATCCGCTTTGCCCCGCGCCTAGCCTGGGGGGATGACCGATCTTGACGCGCGTGAGATGCGCGACGCCTACGACGCCCAGATCCGACCGGAGCTGCCGGACCCGCTGCCGGACGGGGTGACGGTGGAGCGGGACGGTCCGCTGTTCCGCGTGCTCGGCCTCGACCACCGCGGCTTCCTCACCTACCGGACGCTCGACGGTCTGGCCGGCGCCGAGCTGGACGCGCTGATCGCCCGGCAGGTCGAGTTCTTTCGGGCCCGGGGCGAGGCGGTCGAGTGGAAGCTCGCCGGTCACGACGAGCCGGCCGACCTGGGCGACCGGCTGCGCGCCGCCGGGTTCGTGCCGGAGGACCAGGAGACAGTAGTGGTCGGCCCGGTCGCGCCGCTCGCCGCCGCCGTCCCGGTGCTCCCCGAGGGGGTACGCCTGCGCGAGGTCACCGGCCGGGCCGACCTGGAGCGGATCGCCGCCATGGAGGAGGAGGTCTGGCACGACGACCGCAGCCGCCTGGTTACCGGGCTGGCGCGGGAGATCGAGGCGGACCCGCAGTCGATCACGGTCGTGGTGGCGGAGGCGGGGGAGACGGTGGTCAGCGCCGGCTGGGTCCGCTATCAGCGCGGCACCGGCTTCGCCAGCCTCTGGGGCGGCTCGACGCTGCCGCAGTGGCGGAAGAAGGGCATCTACCGGGCGCTGGTGGCGTACCGGGCGCGGCTGGCGCAACAGCGCGGCAAGACGCTCGTGCAGGTGGACTGCTCGCCGGACAGCCGCCCCATCCTGGAGCGGCTCGGGCTCGTTGCGGTCACCACCTCCACGCCGTACGTCTACACTCCGTGATCATGGAACGGTTGACGGCGGACGAGCGGCTCACCCTGAAGACCGGTGCGTTCGGCGCGGTCTTCCTGGTCTCCAACGCCGTACCGGGGGTGCTGGCGATGGTGCGGGAGAGCTTCGCCGCGTCCGGCGCGCTCGCCGACGTCGGGGGCGTGGTGAAGGAGGCGCTCACCACCGGCCCGCTGCCGCAGCTGCCCCGTGACTCGGCCCTGGAGGTCGAGTCCGTGGTGCTGCCCGCGCTGGGCCGGTCGATGGAGATCCTCCGGGACAAGTCGCCCGCCGACGCCGAGACGTACCGGTCGGTGGTGCTGGCCGCGGCGGAGCGGGTGGCGCAGGCGCACCGGGGGATCGAGCCGGCCGAGGCGGCGGCGATCGAGAAGATCACCCAGGCGCTGGCCGGATCGGCCTGATGCCGGTGACCTGCGTCACTGCGGGCGGTCGGGGTGTCCATGCTACTTGCGGGTAACATTGCGGTCGTGGGGAAGTGCACAGCTGCCCGCGGTTGACCCACGTTGCGTCACGCGGGAGGCTGCGCCCGTGACCGGGCGAGTGATCGCTACACCAAACAGGAGGGTCGTCGAAGCGCGATGAACATCGTCGTACTCGTCAAGCAGGTGCCCGATTCGGGCGCGGACCGCAGCCTGCGTGCTGACGACAACACTGTCGACCGCGGTTCGGCGAACAACGTGATCAATGAGATGGACGAGTACGCCATCGAAGAGGCGTTGAAGATCAAGGAAGCGCATGGTGGTGAGGTCACTGTCCTGACGATGGGTCCGGACCGGGCGACCGAGTCGATCCGTAAGGCGCTCTCCATGGGCCCGGACAAGGCCGTCCACGTCGTCGACGACGCCCTGCACGGCTCCTGCGCGGTGGCCACCTCGAAGGTCCTCGCCGCCGCCCTCGGGCAGCTGGGCGCCGACCTGGTCATCTGCGGCGCGGAGTCGACCGACGGGCGGGTGCAGGTCATGCCGCACATGATCGCCGAGCGTCTGGGTGTGGCGGCGCTGACCGGCGCGCGGAAGCTCACCGTGGACGGGTCCAGCCTGACGGTGGAGCGGCAGACCGAGGAGGGCTACGAGGTGGTCACCGCCTCGACCCCGGCCGTGGTCTCCGTCTGGGACACCATCAACGAGCCGCGCTACCCCTCCTTCAAGGGCATCATGGCGGCGAAGAAGAAGCCGGTGCAGACGCTGTCCCTGGGCGACCTGGGCGTGGCCCCCGGCGAGGTGGGTTTCGACGGCGCGACCAGTGCCGTGGTGGAGCACGCCAAGCGGCCGCCGCGTTCGGGTGGCGAGAAGATCACCGATGAGGGCGAGGGCGGCGTGAAGCTGGTCGAGTTCCTTGCTGCCGAGAAGTTCGTGTGAGGGGTCTGGACATGTCTGAGGTTCTCGTCGTCGTCGAAGCCACCAAGGAATTCGGCGTCAAGAAGGTCACCCTGGAGATGCTCACCCTCGCCCGCGAGCTGGGCACCCCGAGCGCCGTCGTCCTCGGCGGCGCCGGCGCCGCCGACGCGTTGAGCGCGAAGCTGGGTGAGTACGGGGCGGAGAAGATCTACGCCGCGGAGGGTGAGGAGATCGACGGCTACCTGGTGGCCCCCAAGGCGACAGTGGTCGCCGACCTCGTGAAGCGGGTGCAGCCCGCGGCGGTGCTGCTGGCGTCGTCGCAGGAGGGCAAGGAGATCGCCGCGCGGCTGGCGGTCAAGCTGGACAACGGCATCCTGACCGACGTCGTCGGCCTGGCCGCGGACGGCACTGCCACGCAGGTGGCGTTCGCCGGTTCCACCATCGTGAAGTCGAAGGTGACGAAGGGCCTGCCGCTGGTCACGGTGCGGCCGAACTCGCTGGCCCCGGTTCCGGCCGCTGCCACTGCGGCGGTGGAGCAGCTGTCGGTGTCGGTCACCGACGCGGACAAGCTGGCGAAGGTGGTGGAGCGGGTCGCGGAGCAGAAGGGCTCCCGCCCGGAGCTGACCGAGGCGTCGGTGGTTGTGTCCGGTGGTCGGGGTGTGGGTAACGCGGACAACTTCAAGTTGGTCGAGGAGATCGCCGACCTGCTCGGCGGCGCGGTCGGCGCGTCCCGCGCGGCGGTGGACTCCGGCTACTACCCGCACCAGTTCCAGGTCGGTCAGACCGGTAAGACGGTGTCCCCGCAGCTGTATGTCGCGCTGGGTATTTCCGGGGCGATCCAGCACCGGGCCGGTATGCAGACCTCGAAGACCATCGTCGCGGTCAACAAGGACGCCGAAGCGCCGATCTTCGAACTCGCCGACTACGGCGTGGTCGGCGACCTGTTCAAGGTCGTCCCGCAGGCCGCCGAGGAGATCCGCAAGCGCAAGTGACAGTTGCGTGAAAAAGGCCGCCGCCCGGTGATCCGGGCGGCGGCCTTTTCTCGTGGGGAGCTGATCGGCGGGCCGGGGAGCTGAGCCGGCCCGCCGATCAGCCCGTCAGGGTGCCCCTCAACAGGCTGTCGCCGGAGTGATCGGGCTTGTTGTCGTACTGCTCCGCGCTGATGTCCACGACGGTGTAGGTACGCAGGTCCACGTTGCGGGGGATCGGCAGGAGCGCGTCCCCTGAACCGTTGCTCAGCGTACCCACGGAAAGCATCTCCATCGTCTTCGGATCAATCAGCCAGACCTCGTAGTACCCCGGAACGGTCGGGAGATTCGTCACGTGCAGATGCAACCGGTTGTCACCGAGCACCCGCGCGTCACCGGAGGCGTCCTTCGGTGTCGAGCCGAACGCGGCGAGCGGCGCGCTGGCCACCACCGGCGGCTCGGGATCGGTCTCCGTGCCGCCGCCGCCGAGCACCGCCGCGGTGCCGGCGACACCGATCACCGCGGCGGCGGTGGCGGTGACCGCAGTGGTCGCCCACCCCGGCCAGCGCCGGCCCCGCCGCGTTCGGCGCGAGACGGCGGGTACGGCGACCGGCTCCACCGGGTCGGCCGGGTCGGCCGGGTCGGCCGGACGCGGCAGGCGCCGCTCGGTCAGCGCCGGCAGTTCCTCGGCGGCCCGGATCTCGGCCACGATGCCCTGCCAGATGTGCTCCGGCGGGTCGGGCAGGTCGGCCAGGCCCTGGGTGCCCGCGCCGAGCCCGGCGACGTGCTGGAGCGTCTCCATCTCGCCCCGGCAGTGGTCGCAGGTGTCCAGATGGGTGGCCTCACCGTCAGCCGCCTCACTCTCACCGAGCGCCAGAAAGACCAGCCGGTCGTGGTCCAGGTGCTGCACCGTCCACCTCCCATCTGCGTTTCAAGCTCTGCATGCCGCGTCTGATGTGACTCTTGACCGTGCCGAGCGGCACTCCGGTCACCGCCGCGATCTGCTGATGTGTCAGGTCGTCGTAGAACGCCAGTTCGAGCATCCGGCGCTGGTCGTCGGGGAGCCGGGCCAGTTCGTCGGCGACCACCAGCCGGTCGACCACGGTGTCCGGGTCGGGGCCGGTGGAGACCGGCTCGGGCAGCTGCTTCACCGTCTCGACCACCCGGGTCTCCCGGGCCGCGGCCCGGATCCGGTCGACCACCTTGCGCCGCCCGATCCCGAGCAGCCAGCCGACCAGTGAGCCTTTCGCCGGGTCGAACGTCTCCCGGCCCAGCCAGGCGGCGACGAACGTCGCCTGGGTCACGTCCTCTGCGTCACTACGGTTCACGAGCGTCGTGGTGGCCAGGTGCAGCACCGCTCGCCCGTACCGGTCGTACGCCTCTCGCAGGGCGGCCTCGTCGCCGTCGCGGAACCGGACGGCGAGGTCGTCCTCGCCCGGCGGTTCGGGGCCCTGCCTCGCCGCCGTCACCGGGCGGCTCGCCTTCCGTGGGGCATGCCCGACTGTAACTCCCACAGCCCTCGCCCCACTCTTCCGGTGTGTCCGTGACGACCCTCGTCACCTCTCCTTCGTCGCCGGAAGGCCCGGCGGATGCGCCCGGAGACGGGAAAAAGAAATCGGATCCGGGCGCATCCGGGGGCGACGGAGCCGGCGTAACCCGTTCTGCAAGCCAGGCCTGACGAATCAGCATGAACTACCAGGAGGCAGACAATGCAGTACGCGATGTTCCGTCGGGTCGCCGCGGGCGGCGCGGTGGCCGCCCTCACCTTCGCCGGCGTCGGCGCCGCCACCATGAGCCCGGCCTACGCCGCCTCGTCGAAGGTCTCCGTGGTCCACGGCATCCCGGACACCCCGGTCGACGTGTACGTCAACGGCGAGAAGACGCTGAACAACTTCAAGCCCGGCGACGTCGCCGGCCCGCTCACCCTGCCCGAGGGGGAGTACGACATCGCCCTGACCAAGCCGGGCGAGGCGATCGACAAGGCGATCCTGAAGGTGGACGACGCCGCGGTGCCGGGCGGGGCGAACATCAGCCTCGCCGCGCACCTGAGCGCCGACGGCAACCCGCAGATCACGCCGTTCGTCAACGACGTGTCCAAGGTGGGCGCCGGCAAGGCCCGGCTGATCGTCCGGCACACCGCCGCCGCCCCGGCCGTCGACGTGCGGGCCGGCGGCAAGCCGGTCTTCGAGACCCTGACCAACCCGAAGGAGGCCAAGGCCGACGTGGCCGCCGGCGCGGTGAAGGCGGACGTGGTGCTGGCCGGCACCGACACCGTCGCCATCGGCCCGGCCGACCTGAACCTCAAGGAGGGCACCGCCACCATCGTCTACGCCATCGGCTCGGCCGAGGCGAAGAACCTGAGCGTGGTCGCCCAGACCATCAGCGGCCTGCACTCGGCGCCGGGCGGCGTCCCCAGCGGCACCGGCGGCCAGGCCGGCACCGGCGTGGACACCTGGTGGTACGTGCTGGCCGGCGCCGGCGTGCTGCTCCTGGTCGGCGGCGGTGCGCGGGTGGCGGCAACCGCCCGGGCCGGTCGCCGGTGACGGTGCGCAACCGCGGGGCGCTGGCGGCGATGGCCGCCGGCGCCGCCGCGCTCACCCTGGCCGGCGTGGTCGCGTGCGGGTCCGAGCCCGCCGAGGACGTCGGCGGCGACGAGGTGGCGGCCCTGGCCAGCCCCACCCCGACGCGCACGCCGGCCGCCGCCGCGACCGGCTCGGTGCCGGTGAACCCGGGCACGCTGCCGGCCGGCAGCGAGATCGTGCCACCGGTGAAGCTGAGCATCCCGCCGATCCGGGTCACCGCCACCGTCGACCCGGTGGGCGTCAACGAGCGCACCGACGAGTTCGAGGTGCCGCCCAGCGTGGACCAGGTCGGCTGGTACCGCTACGGCCCGGGCCTGGAGGCCGACGCCGGCTCGGTGGTGATCGCCGGGCACGTGGACAGCGCCGAGCAGGGCAAGGGCGCGTTCTTCCGGCTGCGCGAGCTGGGCCAGGGGGACAAGCTCACCGCCACCGGCTCGGACGGCCGTGAGCGCGCCTACCGGGTGGTGGCCCGGGAGGAGTACCGGAAGTCGAAGATCCCGCTGGAGCGGTACTTCGCGCGCGACGGGAAGCCCCGCCTCACGCTGATCACCTGCGGCGGGCCGTTCGACGCGAAGACCCGCAGCTACCGGGACAACATCGTGATCACCGCCGTTCCCGCGTGATCACTGCCGTTCCGCGTGAGCGGCCGGACCGCCCCGGGTGGGACGGGGCGGTCCGGCCCCCGGCGGCGGGTTCGCAGGCCGTTAGGCTGAACGGTGATGGCATACCTTGATCATGCGGCGACGACCCCGATGCTCGACGAGGCACTCGAGGCGTACGTCGCGACCGCCCGCGAGGTGGGGAACGCGTCGTCGCTGCACGCGGCGGGCCGCCGTGCCCGGCGACGGGTGGAGGAGTCCCGTGAGCGGGTGGCCGCCGCGCTCGGCGCCCGCCCCTCCGAGGTGATCTTCACCGGTGGCGGGACGGAGAGCGACAACCTCGCCGTGAAGGGCGTCTTCTGGGCCCGCCGCGCGGCCCGGGCCGACCGGGTCCGGGTGGTCTCCAGCTCGGTCGAGCACCACGCCGTGCTGGACGCGGTGGACTGGCTGGTCGAGCACGAGGGCGCGCAGGCCGGCCTCCTTCCGGTGGACGCGGTCGGCCGGCTCGACCCGGAGCGGCTGCGCGCCGAGCTGACCGAGCACGGCGAGCGGGTGGCCGTGGTCACCGCCATGTGGGCCAACAACGAGGTCGGCACCGTGCAGCCGGTCGCCGAGCTCGCAGCTGTGGCCGCCGCGCACGGCGTGCCGTTCCACACCGACGCCATCCAGGCGGTCGGTCAGGTGCCTGTCGACTTCGCCGCCAGTGGGGTGTCCGCGCTCACCGTGACCGGGCACAAGCTCGGCGGGCCGACCGGCGTGGGCGCGCTGCTGCTGGCCCGCGACGTGCCCGCCACCCCGCTGCTGCACGGCGGCGGCCAGGAGCGCGACGTCCGTTCCGGCACGCTCGACACCGCCGGCATCGTCGCGTTCGCCGTCGCCGTCGAGACCGCGGTGAAGGGCCAGCAGGAGTACGCGGCCCGCGTCGCCGCGCTCCGCGACGAACTGGTCGAGCGGGTCCGCCACGCCGTCCCCGAGGTGATCTTCAACGGTGACCCGGCCGACCGGCTCCCCGGCAACGCGCACTTCTCCTTCCCCGGCTGCGAGGGGGACGCGCTGTTGCTGCTCCTGGACGCCCAGGGCATCGCCTGCTCGACCGGGTCGGCCTGCTCGGCGGGGGTGGCCCAGCCCTCGCACGTGCTGCTGGCGATGGGCGCCGACGACGACCGGGCCCGGTCCTCGCTGCGCTTCACGCTGGGGCACACCAGCACCGGCGCGGACGTGGACGCGCTGATCGCCGCGCTGCCCGCCGCTGTGGAGCGGGCCCGCCGCGCGGCCGCCCTCCGTACGCCCCGCTGAGCCGGATACGCTCGGTGAGGACGAGGGGAGTGGGCCGGTGAGGGTTCTGGCGGCGATGTCGGGCGGGGTGGACTCCGCCGTCGCGGCGGCGCGGGCGGTGGAGGCCGGGCACGACGTGACGGGCGTGCACCTGGCGCTGGCCCGCAACCCGCAGACGTACCGCACCGGTGCGCGGGGCTGCTGCACGCTGGAGGACTCCCGGGACGCCCGGCGCGCCGCCGACGTGCTGGGCATCCCGTTCTACGTGTGGGACATGGCCGACCGGTTCCACGACGACGTGGTGGACGACTTCGTGGCCGAGTACGCCGCCGGGCGTACCCCGAATCCGTGCCTGCGCTGCAACGAGAAGATCAAGTTCGCGGCGGTGCTGGACCGGGCCGTGGCCCTGGGCTTCGACGCCGTGGTGACCGGTCACCACGCCCGGCTCGGCCCCGACGGCCTGCTGCGGCGCAGCGTCGACGCGGCGAAGGACCAGTCGTACGTGCTGGCGGTGCTGACCCGCGCGCAGCTCGACCGGTCGATCTTCCCGCTCGGCGACTCGACAAAGGCCGACGTGCGCGCGGAGGCCGCCCGGCGCGGCCTGGCGGTCGCCGACAAGCCGGACTCGCACGACATCTGCTTCATCGCCGACGGCGACACCCGCGGCTTCCTCGCCGAGCGGCTCGGCGAGGCGCCCGGCCAGGTGGTGGACGCGCTCACCGGCGCGGTGGTGGGCAGCCACAGCGGCGCCTACCAGTACACCGTCGGGCAGCGGCGCGGGCTGCACCTGGACCGCCCGGCGCCGGACGGCCGGCCCCGCTACGTGCTCTCCATCACCCCGACCACGAACACGGTCACAGTCGGCCCCGCCGAGGCGCTGGAGGTCTCCGACGTGCGCGCCACCCGCCCGGTGTGGACCGGCGGGCCGCGCCCGGACGGGCCGATCGAGTGCGAGGTGCAGCTGCGGGCGCACGGCGACGTGGTGCCGGCCGCCGTCGAGGTCGACGCCGACGGCCTGCGGGCGTCGCTGCGCCGCCCGGTGCGGGGTGTCGCCGCCGGCCAGGCGATCGTCGCCTACCGGCCGGACCCGGCCGGTGACGTGGTCCTCGGCTCCGCCACCATCACCGCCGCCTGACCTCGCACGGGCAGCGGATAGGCTGCGGCCGTGACTGAGCAGGCGTGGCCCTGGCCCACCGGCGCGGCGACCGGTATCGGGTCGCTGCCCGGCACCGACATCGCCGAGGCGCAGCGGATCGTGCTCGGCGAGCTGCCCACGCTGCCGCACCTGCCCGAGCTGCCCGCCCGGGGGCCGGGCGCGGACCTCGTCGGCCGCAGCGCCGGCCTGCTCGTCGAACTGCCGGTCGAGCTGTACGCGGCCCGCTGGCGGATCGCCCCGCGCCCCGGCCGGGACCTGCGCCGCGCCCGTGACCTGATGGAACGCGACCTCGACCAGCTCGCCGAGCAGGCCGAGGGGTACGCCGGCCCGGTCAAGGTCCAGGCCGCCGGCCCGTTCACCCTCGCCGCCACGCTGGAGCTGCCGATCGGCGGCCGGATGCTGCGCGACCCGGGCGCGGTACGCGACCTCGCCGGCTCGCTCGGCGAAGGGCTGCGCGTGCACGTGGACGCGGTGACCCGGCGGCTGCCCGGCGCCTCGGTGCTGCTCCAGCTCGACGAGCCGTCCCTGCCGGCGGTGCTGGCCGGCCGGGTGCCCACCGAGAGCGGCTTCGGCGCCTACCGTCCGGTGGAGACCGAGGTGGCGCGGGGACTGCTGCGCGACGTGATCGACGCGGCCGGCGTACCGGCGCTGGTGCACTGCTGCGCGCCGGACGTACCGCTGGAGCTGATCCGATCCGCCGGCGCGGTGGGCGTCGCGCTCGACCTGTCGCTGGTCACCGACCTCGACCCGCTCGGCGAGGTGATCGACGCCGGGCTCGGCCTGCTGGCCGGCGCCGCGCCGACGCTGCCGCCGGCCTCCGGCCGGGCGCCGACGTCGACCGAGGTCGCCGACCGGGTCCGCCGGGTCTGGGACAAGCTCGGCTTCCCCCGCCGCCGGCTGGCCGAGCAGGTGGTGGTCACCCCCGCGTGCGGCCTGGCCGGCGCCACCCCGGGGTACGCCCGCGCGGTGCTGACCGCCTGCCGCGACGCCGGCCGGCGTCTCGCCGAGGACTGACGTTTTTCCGTCGTACCCGCCGGGCACGATGACCGGCATGATTGGACGACTGCGTTCCACAGTGATCGACTGCCCCGATCCGCGTGCGCTCGCCGCCTTCTACGCCGAGCTGCTCGGCCTGCCCGTGGTGGAGGAGAACTCCGACGGCGACGAGTGGGTGGTGCTCGGCGGCCCGCCCGGGCACCAGCCGCGGGTGGCCTTCCAGAAGGCGCCCGGCCTGCGCGCCCCCGACTGGCCCGACCCGGCCCGGCCGCAGCAGCTCCACCTCGACGTGACTGTCGACGACATCGAGGCGGCCGAGAAGGCGGCGCTGGCGCTGGGCGCGCGGCGGCTGCCCGGTGAGGGGGAGGGCTTCCGGGTCTACGCCGATCCGGCCGGCCACCCGTTCTGCCTCTGCTGGGACTGATCTTCCGCCACTTGCGCGGCGGGGGCATGATCGCCACCGTGACCGCCTCCACCGCCACCGGCCGCGCCGCCGGCTCGCTGTTCGGCCTGGCCTACGGCGACGCCCTGGGCAAGCCGACCGAGTTCCTGACCGTCACCGAGATCGTCCGGCGCTACGGCCCCGACGGTCCGCGCGAGCTGACCGGCGACCCGGCCCTGGTCACCGACGACACGCAGATGGCGCTGGCCGTGGCGCGGGCGCTGCACGAGGCGCCCGCGTACACGGCCGAGGCGGTGGAGCCGCTGCTGCGGCAGCGCTTCGTGGACTGGTCGGTCAGCCCGGAGAACAACCGCGCTCCCGGCATGACCTGCCTGCGGGCCTGCGCCGAGCTGGCGTTGGGCACCCGCTGGCAGGAGGCCACTGTCGCCGGCTCGAAGGGCTGCGGCGCGAACATGCGGGTCACCCCGGTCGGGCTGCTCGACGTCGACCTCGACACCATGGCCGGGCTGGCCCAGCTCCAGGCCGGGCTCACCCACGGTCACCCGACCGGGCTGGCGGCCAGCGAGCTGACCGCGTACGCGGTCCGGCTGCTGCGCGACGGCGCGGCGCTGCCGGAGCTGCCCGGCCTGCTCACCGAGCGGGCGCGGGAGCAGCGCACCGTCTACCGGGAGGACTGGCTGGGCGACCTGTGGCAGCGGCCCGGCCAGAGCGACGCGGCCGGGTTCATCGCCCGGGGCTGGGACGACTGTCTGCGGGTGCTCGACCGGCTGGAGGCGGCACTGGCCCGCCCGGATGACGGCGGCGACCCGTGCCGGCTCACCGGCGAGGGGTGGATCGCCGAGGAGGCGCTCGCAACTGCGCTGCTCTGCGCGCTGCGTCACGTGGACGACCCGGTCGGCGCGCTGGCCCGGGGCGCCACCACGGCCGGTGACTCGGACTCCATCGCCGCGCTGGCCGGCGCGTTCGCCGGCGCCGCGTACGGCATGGCCGCCTGGCCGGCCGGGTGGGCCGACCGGATCGAGTACGCCGGGCAACTCGCCACGCTCGCCGACGCGCTCGACCCAGGGGCGCCGCAGCGCTGAGGCCGGGCGCCGCTCCGGTTCGCGGGGAGAGCGGAAGGCAGGCGGGGTTCGCGTGGCGGCGTCGTCGGCTGCGGCGGGCGTCGGCTGCGGCGCCCGGCTCAGCCGGCGAGGTGGTTCAGGCGGCGGACACCGCGCCACAGCGCCGGGTCGCAGGTGCCGGCCCGGTCGGCGAACGCGGTGAGCGGCACCGGGATGGGCTCACTGATGTCCAGGTAGCTGTCGTGGTCGGCGTCCGGGTCCCAGCCCCGGGTCGGGATCGGCAGGTGGTCGTCCCGGTCCGACTTGTCCTGGCTGGTGATCTTGAGGACCTCGGCGTCCTCACCGTCGATCCGCAGCACCAGGCAGGGGCGCACCTTGGAGCCGGTCCCGTCGGCGTAGGGCACGTCGGCCCACCAAATATCCCCGGGCCGGGGCTCGTCCCGGTCCGTCCGCCCGGCGCCACGCGGCCGTGGCGGCGCGCCGACGCGGTCACCCCGTGCGCCGGCGCCGGCCCGGTCACCGCGGCGTCCGCCGTCGGGCCGGTCGGTGCCGGTCCGGTCGTCGCGCGGTCCGCGCCCGGTCCGGCCGCCGCGCCCGGAACCCGGCCGCCGCCCGTCGGCCCGGTCGCGCGCCCCGGCGGAACGATCGGCCGACCGGCGGCGCCACTCGTTCCAGAGCCAGCCGGCCGCGACGCAGGCCACGATCACCAGCGCCCAGATCAACCCGTCGCGCATCAGTACCCGCCTCCCGACCGTTCCCGCACAGCGTCGCCGAGGCGATGGTCGCACGCCCGGGGCCGGACCGCGCGGGGGCGCGACCCGCGCCGGTTCGCCCTGCTCGTCCGGGTGGCCGGACTGTTGTCACCCCCGACCGCTACGGTTCTCGGGTAGCGCGAGCACGGGAGGCGACAGCGGTGTCCGAAGGCGGCGGCGTGTCCGAAGAAGCGATTCCCACGGCGGCCGACGCGGCCCAGGAGGCGGCGGCGGGGGCCGAGCCGACCCCGGCGGCCCGGGAGCGGCACGCCACGCTCAGCCAGGAGCTGACCGAACACCAGTACCGCTACTACGTGCTGGACGCGCCGACCGTCACCGACGCGGAGTTCGACACGCAGCTGCGGGAGCTGGAGGCGCTGGAGGCGGAATTCCCGGCCCTGCGCACCCCCGACTCGCCCACCCAGCGCGTCGGCGGCACCTTCTCCACCGACTTCACGCCGGTCGCCCACGCCGAGCGGATGCTCTCGCTCGACAACGCCTTCGCCGACGAGGAACTGGCCGCCTGGGCCGAGCGGGTCGAGCGCGACGCCGGCGGTCCGGTGCCCTACCTGTGCGAGCTGAAGGTCGACGGGCTCGCCATCAACCTGACCTACGAGAAGGGCCGGCTGGTGCGCGCGGCCACCCGGGGCGACGGCCGCACCGGCGAGGACGTCACCGCGAACGTGCGCAGCATCAAGGGCGTGCCGGCCCGGCTGACCCCGGCCGACGACTTCCCCGACGTACCGGATCTGATCGAGGTGCGCGGCGAGATCTACTTCCCGGTGGCCGCGTTCGCCGACCTCAACGCGAGCCTGGTCGAGCAGGGCAAGGCGCCGTTCGCCAACCCGCGCAACGCGGCCGCCGGCAGCCTGCGCCAGAAGGACCCGCGGGTCACCGCCTCCCGGCCGCTGCGCCTGGTGGTGCACGGCATCGGCGCCCGCACCGGCTTCCGGCCGACGGCGCAGTCCGAGTCGTACGCCGCGCTCAAGGCGTGGGGGCTGCCCACCAGCGACCGCTGGAAGGTGGTGGACGACCTGGCCGGGGTCGCGGAATACATCGCCTACTACGGCAAGCACCGGCACGACGTCGAGCACGAGATTGACGGCGTGGTGGTCAAGGTCGACCCGGTCTCCATCCAGGGCCGGCTCGGCTCGACCAGCCGGGCCCCCCGCTGGGCGATCGCCTTCAAATACCCGCCGGAGGAGGTGAACACCAAGCTGCTCGACATCGACGTCAACGTCGGGCGCACCGGCCGGGTCACCCCGTTCGCCGTCCTCGAACCGGTCCGGGTGGCCGGCTCCACAGTCGCGCTGGCCACGCTGCACAACGCCCGCGAGGTCGAGCGCAAGGGCGTGCTCATTGGCGACACCGTGGTGCTGCGCAAGGCCGGCGACGTGATCCCCGAGGTGCTCGGCCCGGTGGTCGAGCTGCGCCCGGCCGACGCCCGCCCGTTCGTCATGCCGACCACCTGCCCGGCCTGCGGCACGCCGCTCGCGCCGGCCAAGGAGAGCGACGTCGACATCCGCTGCCCCAACGGGCGGGCCTGCCCCGGTCAGATCCGCGAGCGTGTCTTCTACCTGGCCAGCCGCAAGGTGCTCGACATCGAGGTGCTCGGCGAGAAGGGCGCGGCGGCGCTGCTGGACGCGCAGATCATCACCAACGAGGGCGACCTGTTCCAGCTCGACGCCGACCAGTTGAGCCGGTCGCCGTTCTTCGTCAACAAGGACGGCAGCCTGGGCAGCAACGCGGTCAAGCTGCTCGACAACCTCGCCGAGGCCAAGGAACGCGACCTGTGGCGCGTGCTGGTGGCGCTCTCCATCCGGCACGTCGGCCCGACCGCCGCCCAGGCGCTCGCCCGGCATTTCCGGTCGGTCGACGCCATCGAGGCGGCGGGCGAGGAGGAGCTGTCCTCGGTGGACGGCGTCGGCCCGACCATCGCCGCCAGCGTCAAGGAGTGGTTCGCCGTCGACTGGCACCGCGACGTGGTGCGCAAGTGGGCCGAGGCGGGCGTACGGATGGCCGAGGAGGCCGCCGACGAGGGGCCGCGCCCGCTCGACGGCGTCACAGTCGTGGTCACCGGGACGCTCAGCGGGTTCAGCCGCGACCAGGCCGCCGAGGCGATCCAGGCCAGGGGCGGCAAGGTGACCGGTTCGGTGTCCAAGAAGACGGGGTTCGTGGTGGTCGGCGACAACCCGGGTTCCAAGGCCGACAAGGCGGCCACCCTGAAACTGCCGATCCTCGACGAGGACGGCTTCCGGGTGCTGCTGGATTCCGGCCCGGACGCGGCCCGCGAGGTGGCCCGGGTAGAGGACTGACCTGGTCACGACGACCGGCCCGGCGGATACCAAGTTAATTACGACTACGACCGATTCGTGACTGTCGTGTCGGGGAAACCGCCTCGGAGGGCGTTTCATTGGCGTACGGCGCGTGACGGCGCGCGCCAGACGTTGCCCCGGGAGGTGCGATGGAGACCGGCGACCCGCGTAACTCCGTCCCGCCCGGGCGCAGCGGGCCGTTCTTCGGCTTCGTCGCCGCGGTCGGCGTGGTCGCGGTGCTCGTCTCGGCCTGGCCGCTGGTCGCGCTCGCCGACCGGCTGACCGAGCTGCCGGCCGCGTTCTGGACCATGGCGGCGCTCGCCGTCGCCTGCGACGCCCGCCCGTTCGTGCCGCCCGGGCGGCGGCAGACCTCGGCCGTGTTCCCGTCGACGTGCTTCACCTTCGCCATCCTGCTCGGCTGGGGCTTCGGCCCGGCAGTGGCGGTGCAGGCCGTGGCCGTCGCGGTGAGCGGCTGGCGGCTCGGGTACGCGCCCTGGCGTACCGGCTTCAACGCCGCGCAGTACGCGTGCGCGCTCGCCGCCGCGTACGCGGTCAGCCGGCTCGGTCCGGGCGAGCTGTTCGGCGACGGCCGGCTGCACTGGACCGACGTGGCGGCGGTGGGCGGCGCGACGGCCGCCTGGTTCGTGGTCAACTACGGGCTGGTCAGCTCCGCCGTACGGCTGCGGTTCGGCGACCGCTGGTGGCCCAGCGTGCGCAGCGGGCTGGCCTACGAGCTGCTTGCCACCGGCTCGCTGCTGCTGCTCGCGCCGGTGCTGGTGGCCGCCGCCCGGGCCAGCGCGGCGCTGATCCCGCTGGTGCTGGTGCCGCTGTTCGCGGTCTACCGGATGGCCCGGCTCTCCGACGAGCGGGAGCAGCTCGCCGACGTGGACCCGCTCACCGGGCTGCCCAACCGCAAGGCGCTGCTCACCGAGGTGGCCGAGCAGGTGCACCTGCACGCCGAGCGGGCCGCCCGGGGCGTGCCGGGCTCGCACCTGGCCCTGCTGCTGCTCGACCTCGACCGGTTCAAGCACGTCAACGACGCGCTCGGGCACGCGGTGGGAGACCGCCTCCTGGTCGAGGTGAGCGCCCGGCTGATGGGCGTGGTCGGCGCGGGCGACATGGTGGCGCGGCTCGGCGGTGACGAGTTCGCGATCGTCGTACCCCGGCTCGGCGACATCGACCAGGCCCGCGAGCGGGCCGACCGGGTGGTCGCGGCGCTCGCCGAGCCGGTGCCGCTGGACGGGTTGCCGCTGGACGTGGGCGGCTCGATCGGCATCGCGCTCTACCCGGACCACGGCGAGGACTTCGCCACCCTGATGCGGCACGCCGACGTGGCCATGTACGACGCGAAGCACCGCAACGACACGGTGGCGGTGTACGCGCCGGAGTCCGACCACAACTCGGCCGAGCGACTGAGTCTCCTGGCCGACCTGCGCCGGGTGCTGGAGTCGGGCCCGTCCGCGCAGGGCGGGGAGTCGGTGGGCGTACGCGGGGGTGACGGCGCGGCCCTGACGCCGGCGCTGTCCGCCCCGCGCCCGGCCCGGGCCGAGCGGTCGTCCCGCAACCAGCGTCCGGCGCGCGACGACGGCCGGGGCGGCGGACGGTCGGGCGACGGGCCGAACCGATGGCTGCGGCGCCGCCGGGACCGCTCCGCGGAGCGGCACGACGACGACCTGATCGAGCGGATCCTCACCGGCGCCGACCCGATCCGCAGCCGGGCCGCGCGCTCGGGCGCCGCCGGAGCGGTGGTGACGCCGCTCGTGGTCGGTGGCGGCGACGCCGACGCGGATGCCGCGCGCGAGGCCGACACCGGGCCGGACGCCGAGGCCGCGCGCGAGGCCGACACCGGGCACGAGGCGCAGGCCGCGGTGAGCACTGGCGCGCCCGGCGTCATCGGGCCGACCGCCGACGGGAGCGCCGAGCCGGAGGACCAGTCCGGGCACCCGGGCGAGATCACCATGTACTACCAGCCGCAGATCGCGATCGCGACCGGTGAGGTGGTCGGCGTCGAGGCGCTGCTGCGGTGGCGGCACCCGCGCCGGGGCATGGTCGACCCGGGCGAGCTGATCCAGGTCGCCGAGCAGAGCGCGGTGATGCGGCTGCTCACCCGCCGCGTGGTGGACGACGTGGTGGAGCAGCTGGCCAAGTGGTCGGCGGCCGGCCTCACGCTGCGGGCCGCGCTCAACGTCAGCGTCCGTGACCTGCACACCGGCGAGATCGCCGACCAGATCGCCGACCGGCTGACCCGGTACGGGGTGCCGCCGGAGCGCCTCCAGGTGGAGATCACCGAGGGCGCGCTGATGGCCGACCCGCGGCGGGTGCTCGCCAGCATCACCCAGCTGCACCGGATCGGCGTCGGCATCGCGCTGGACGACTTCGGCACCGGCTACTCGTCGCTGCAACACCTGCGCCGGCTGCCGCTGTCGGAGGTGAAGGTGGACCGCTCGTTCGTGCTGGGGATGGCGGACGACCCGGACGACGCGGCGATCGTCCGCTCGATGATCGAGCTGGCCGGCGCGCTCGGGCTGCGGGTGGTGGCCGAGGGCGTGGAGGACGAGCGCACCTGGCGGTTGCTGCACGCCGCCGGCTGCGACGTGGCGCAGGGCTGGTTCCACGCCCGGCCGATGCCGGCCGAGGACCTGGTGGCCTGGTTGTCGCGCTACCGTCCGGTGCGTCCGGCGGAGGCCGGGAGCCGCAGCGGGCCGGCGGCCGAGGGGGAGTCGAAGGCGTCGTCGTGACGGCGGGACAATAGACTCGCTCCGGTCACCGCGCGTCATCCCGTTCGCGCGGCCGGCCCACCGCAGACGTCTCAGGACAGCCACGAAGGGGGCACCCGATGGCCGCCATCTCCCGCGAGGAGGTCGCGCACCTCGCGCGACTGTCGCGGCTCGCCGTCACCGAGGAGGAGTTGGACACCTTCGCCGGCCAGCTGGATGTGATCCTCCAGTCGGTCGCGCAGGTCGGCGAGGTCGCCGCGGCGGACATCCCGCCGACGTCCCACTCGGTGCCGCTCACGAACGTGCTCCGCGAGGACGTCGTACGGCCGGGCCTGACCCCGCAGGAGGCGCTGTCCGGCGCCCCCGACGCCGAGGAGCAGCGGTTCCGCGTCCCGCGGATCCTGGACGAGGATGTGGCATCGTGACCGACCTGACGAAGCTGACCGCCGTCGAGATCGCTGGGCTGGTGGCGAGCGGCGAGACCTCCGCCGTCGAGGTCACCCAGGCCCACCTGGACCGCATCGGCGCCGTCGACGACCGGGTGCACGCGTTCCTGCACGTCGACACCGAGGGGGCGCTCGCCGCCGCCCGGTCCGTGGACGAGCGCCGCGCGGCCGGTGAGGAACTCGGCCCGCTCGCCGGTGTGCCGGTCGCGGTGAAGGACGTGCTCACCACCAAGGGCGTGCCCACCACTGTCGGGTCGAAGATCCTGGAGGGCTGGCGCCCGCCGTACGACTCGACGATCGTCGAGCGGCTGCGCTCCGCTGGCACGGTGATGCTCGGCAAGACGAACATGGACGAGTTCGCCATGGGCTCCTCCACCGAATACTCCGCGTACGGGCCGACCCGTAACCCGTGGGACCTGGAGCGGATCCCGGGCGGCTCCGGCGGCGGCAGCGCGGCGGCGCTTGCGGCGTACGAGGCCCCGCTGTCGATCGGCTCGGACACCGGCGGCTCGATCCGCCAGCCGGGCGCGGTCACCGGCACCGTCGGCGCGAAGCCGACCTACGGCGGCACCTCCCGCTACGGCCTGGTGGCGTTCTCCTCGTCGCTGGACACGCCCGGCCCGTGCGCGCGTACCGTGCTGGACGCCGCGCTGCTGCACCAGGTGATCGGCGGTCACGACCCGCGCGACTCCACCTCGATCCCGGCCCCGGTGCCGGACGTGGTGGCCGCCGCGCGCCTCGGCGCCACCGGCGACCTGACCGGCGTCAAGCTCGGCATGGTCACCGAGTTCACCGGCGAGGGCGCGGAGCCGGGCGTGGCGGCCGCGTTCCGCGACGCGGCCGAGGCGCTGGCGAAGCTGGGCGCGGAGATCGTCGAGGTCTCCTGCCCGCACTTCAAGTACGCGCTGCCGGCCTACTACCTGATCGCGCCGAGCGAGTGCTCCTCCAACCTGGCCCGGTTCGACGGCGTCCGGTTCGGCCTGCGGGTCGGCGACGACGGCAACCGGTCGCTGGAGGAGGTCATGTCGCTGACCCGCGAGGCCGGCTTCGGCCCCGAGGTCAAGCGCCGCATCATGATCGGCACGTACGCGCTCTCCTCGGGCTACTACGACGCCTACTACGGCCAGGCGCAGAAGGTCCGCACCCTGATCACGCGGGACTTCACCAGCGCGTTCGAGCAGGTCGACGCGCTGATCTCGCCGACCACGCCGTTCGTGGCGTTCCCGCTGGGGTCGCGCACCGCCGACCCGTACCAGATGTACCTGGCGGACCTGTTCACCATCCCGACGAACCTGTACGGCGGCCCGGCGATCTCGGTGCCGTGCGGCCTGTCCGACGGGCTCCCGGTCGGCTTCCAGATCATGGCCCCGACCATGGCGGACGACCGGATGTACCGGGTCGCCGCCGCGCTGGAGAACGCTGTCGGGACGCTCACCCCGCCGACGATCTGAGCTGACGGGATTCTCACGCGCCCGGTGCGGTCACCACGACCGCGCCGGGCGCGTCTGTCGTCGCGGCGACACGATGATCACCGATCAGTGGATTGCCGGGGGTCACTGGCACTGGTCGAATAAACTGCGAGTCTGCTGGATCGACTGGACTGTGGCCCGCTGGCGGACGCGAGCGGTTCCGACCGAGAGCTGGATGTGCGATGGGGACACTTCGCCCGGTCATGGCCCTGACGATGGTCGTCGCGTTGCTGCTGGGCGCCGGGCAACCGGCCGCCGCGGAACCGGCCACCGCCGCCACCGAGACGGTCACCATCACCTCGGGCAAGCCCCGGTCCGTCATGGTCATCGGGCAGGTCTACGCGATCCACACGGTCGAGGCCACAGGTGGCACCGCGCCGTACCGGCTGTCGGTGACCTCCGGCAGCCTGCCGCCGGGGATGCTCGTGGTCGGGACGTCGCTCGGTGGCTCGCCGACCACGCCGGGGACGTACACGTTCCGGCTGCGGATGACCGACCAGAACGACCTCTTCGACGAGCAGACGGCGACGATCGAGGTGCGCGAACCGAAGGTCGTCATCACGTCGGGCAAGCCCCGGTCGCCCATGTACCTGGGCCGGGTGTACGCGATCCACACGGTCGAGGCGACAGGCGGCACCGGGCCGTACCAGCTGTCGGTGACCTCCGGCAGCCTGCCGACGGGGATGCTCGTGGTGGGTACGTCGCTCGGCGGCTCGCCGACCACGGCCGGGACGTACACGTTCACGCTGCGGATGACCGACAAGAACGACCGCTTCGACGAGCAGAACGCCACCGTCGTGGTCGCCGAGGCGGCGACCGCGTTCACCTCCGGCGACCCGCCCACCGCCACCGTCGGTAAGCGCTACTCCTTCCGCTTCACCGCCGCCGGTGACTCGGACATCGCGTTCTCCCTGGCCGCCGGGGCACTGCCGGACGGCCTCACCCTCGACGAGGAGGGCCGGCTCAGCGGCACCCCGGGCAGCGTCGGCACGTACGCCTTCACCGTCGCGGCGAAGGGGTACAGCACCAGCGCCACGAGGCAGGTGTCGCTGACCGTCGCCGCCCGGACCCCGGTCACCCCGACGGCGTCCCCGACCGGCTCGACGCCCGACCCGGCCGACCCGACTGCCACGCCGACCCCGGGCGATCCGGCCGCCACGCCGTCGGAGAGCACTGCGGCGCCCCTGCCGACGGCCTCGCCTTCGAAGGTGAGCGGCGCGTGGCTGCCGATCACCGGGCCGGGCTCGCCGCTGGTGTTGCTGCTGCTGAGCGTCGTGGCCTTCTCCATCGGTGGCATCCTGCTCGTGCTGGCCTACAACCGTCGCCGGCGGTTCACCACACCGGAGTGACGCCCGCCCGAGCCCGGGTAGGCGGAGCGGTAGGCTTGGCGGCGTTGTGTCCGGATGCCGCCGTGGGCCGGCTACCGCCTGCAAAGCTGGAGTTCTCATGACCACGACGCTGCCCGCGTACGACGAGGTCGTCGCGCGCTTCGAACCGGTGATCGGCCTGGAGACCCACGTCGAGCTGGGCACGAACACCAAGATGTGGTGCGGCTGCCCGACCGACTTCGGCGGCGAGCCGAACACCCGGGTCTGCCCGGTCTGCCTCGGCCTGCCCGGCTCGCTGCCGGTGGCGAACAAGGCCGCCATCGAGGCGACCATCCGGATCGGGCTGGCGCTGAACTGCTCGATCGCCGAATGGTGCCGGTTCGCCCGGAAGAACTACTTCTACCCGGACATGCCGAAGAACTTCCAGATCAGCCAGTACGACGAGCCGCTGTGCTTCGACGGCTACCTGGACGTCGAGGTGAACGGCGAGCTGGTGCGCATCGGCATCGAGCGGGTGCACCTGGAGGAAGACACCGGCAAGACGCTGCACGTGGGCGGCGCCACCGGCCGCATCCACGGCGCCACCGAGTCGCTCGTCGACTACAACCGGGCCGGCATCCCCCTGGTCGAGATCGTCACCAAGCCCATCCCCGGCACCGGCGCGCTCGCGCCCGAGGTCGCCCGCGCGTACGTCGCCGAGCTGCGTGACGTGATCCGCTCGCTCGGCGTCTCCGACGTGCGGATGGAGGAGGGCTCGCTGCGCTGCGACGTCAACACGTCGCTGAACCGGCCGGGCGAGGAGTGGGGCACCCGCACCGAGACCAAGAACGTCAACTCGCTGCGCTCGGTCGAGCGGGCGGTCCGCTCGGAGATGCTGCGGCAGGCGTCGGTGCTGGAAGCCGGCGGCCGGATCACCCAGGAGACCCGGCACTTCCACGAGGACACCGGCGACACCACGTCGGGCCGGTCCAAGGAGACCGCCACCGACTACCGGTACTTCCCGGAGCCGGACCTGGTGCCGCTCGCCCCGGACACCGCGTGGGTGGCCGAGCTGAAGGCCGCCCTGCCGGAGCTGCCGCGGCTGCGCCGCAAGCGGATCCAGCAGGACTGGGGCCTGTCCGACCTCGACATGCAGTCCGTCGTCAACGCCGGCGCGGTCGAGCTGATCGAGGCGACGGTGGCCGCCGGCGCGACCCCTGCGGCCGCCCGCAAGTGGTGGCTGGGCGAGCTGTCCCGCCGCGCCAACGAGACCGCCGTGGAGCTGGCCGACGTGGGCGCGACCCCGGCCCAGGTCGCCGAGCTGCAGGGCCTTGTCGACGCCGGCAAGCTCAACGACAAGCTGGCCCGTTCCGTGCTGGAGGGCGTGGTGGCGGGCGAGGGCTCGCCGACCGAGATCATGACCAACCGCAACCTGGAGGTCGTCTCGGACACCGGCGCGCTCACCGCGGCCGTGGACGAGGCGATCGCCGCCAACCCGGACGTCGCCGACAAGATCCGCAGCGGCAAGGTCGCGGCGGCCGGCGCGCTGGTCGGCGCGGTCATGAAGACCACCCGGGGCCAGGCGGACGCGAAGACGGTCCGCGAGCTGATCCTGGCGCGCCTCGGCGCCTGACGTGTAAGGAAGGGCCCCTTCTTAACGCCTGGTGCATGGGAAGGGGCCCTTCCTAACGCCGCACCCCCCACTCAGTGGGCGTCAACGGCGACGCCCGGATGGAGACACCGTGAACACCGACGTCCTCGACGAGATCCAGCGCCGGGTGCTCTGGCTCGCCACCCGCATCGTCGACGCGGCCAACCACGACCGCGACACCGGCGACGGGGTGAAGGTCGGCGGCCACCAGGCGTCAAGCGCCTCGCTGGTGACGGCGATGACCGCGCTCTGGTTTCAGCACCTCGACGCCGAGGACCGGGTAGCGGTGAAGCCGCACGCCTCGCCGGTGTTCCACGCCATCCAGTACCTGCTCGGCAACCTCGACAAGGCGTACCTGCCGAAGCTGCGGGCACGCGGCGGCCTCCAGTCGTACCCGTCGCGCACCAAGGACCCGGACGAGGTGGACTTCTCCACCGGCTCGGTCGGCCTGGGCGCCGCCGCGCCGCTGTTCGCCGCCGTGACCCGCCGCTACGTCGACGCGCACTTCGGCCCGCGCCCGCACTCCCGGTTCGTCGCGCTCATCGGCGACGCCGAACTGGACGAGGGCAACATCTGGGAGGCGGTCGCCGACCCGGCCACCACCGGCCTGGGCAACGTGATGTGGCTCGTCGACTTCAACCGGCAGTCGCTGGACCGGGTCGTCCCCGGCATCCGGATCAACCAGTGGCGCGGCCAGTTCGAGGCGGCCGGCTGGCACGTCGTGGAGGTCAAGTACGGCCGCAAGCTGGCCGAGGCGTACACCCGGCCGGGCGGCACGGCGCTGCGCGACTGGATCGACCGGATGCCCAACGAGCAGTACCAGTCGCTGTTCGGGCTGGCCGGGCCCGCGCTGCGCAAGCAGTTCCTGGACGGCGCGCCGGCCGAGGTGGCCGCGTTCGTCGCCGACATCGGCGACGACGAGCTGGGCCCGCTCGTCACCGACCTGGGCGGGCACGACACGCAGGCCATGCTCGACGCGTACGCCCAGTGCGACGCGGTCACCGACCGGCCCAGCGTCGTGTTCGCGTACACGGTCAAGGGCTGGGGCCTGCCGATCGCCGGCAACCCGCGCAACCACTCGGCGCTGCTCACCAGCGAGCAGGTCGACGCGCTGCGCGCCGCGAACGGCCTGACCCCGGAGACCGAGTGGGACCGCCTCGACCCGGCGTCCCCGGCCGGCATCCGGGCCGGCGAGCGCCGGGAGGCGCTGTCCCGCGCGCCGCGCGAGCGGGCGCTGGGCGTCACCGTTCCGGAAACCACTCGGGTACGCGCGAACAAGCCCGTCTCCACCCAGGAGGTCTTCGGGCGGGTGCTTGTCGACCTGGCCCGCGATCCGCAGGTGGCGCCCTACCTGGTGACCACCGCCCCGGACGTGGCGACCTCGACCAACCTGGCCGGGTTCATCAACAAGACGGGCGTGTTCGCGCCGACCGAGCAGCGTTCCTGGACCGAGGACCGGATGCTGCGCTGGACCGAGAGTCCCGCCGGGCAGCACATCGAGCTGGGCATCTCGGAGATGAACCTGTTCCTGCTGCTGGGCCAGCTTGGCCTGTCGTGGGACCTGTCCGGCCAGCCGCTGCTGCCGGTGGGCACCGTCTACGACCCGTTCGTGCTGCGCGGTCTCGACGCGTTCCTCTACGGCACGTACTCCGGCTCCCGGTTCGTGGTGGCCGGCACCCCGTCCGGCATCACGCTGGCGCCCGAGGGGGGCGCGCATCAGTCCACCATCACCGCCTCGGTCGGCCTGGAGTTGCCGGGTGTGACGTTCCTGGAGCCCGCGTACGCCGGCAGCCTCGACTGGCTGCTCTGCGACGCGCTCGGCCAGATCGCCGGTGGCGCCGCTCCCGCCGCCACCGCCGCGCCCGCCGAGGACGGGGCGTACTACTTCCGGCTCAGCACCCGGCCGATCGACCAGGCGCCGTTCGAGGCGGCCCGGGCCCGGCTCGGGGACGCGGTGCTGCGGCGGCAGGTGGTGGCCGGCGCGTACCGGCTCGTCGATGCGCACCAGGCGTACCCCGAACTGGCTGACGCCCCGGTCGTGCAGCTCGCCGCCTCCGGCGCGGTGCTGCCGGAGGTGCTCGCCGCCGCCGCGGAGCTGGCGGAGGAGGGCGTGGCCGCGCACGTGGTCGACGTGACCAGCCTGGACCGCCTCTACCGGGCGTGGCAGCGGACGCTGCGCCAGGGCGTGCGGACCGCTACCGTGCCGAGCGTGCCGGGCGCGCTGCGGTCGGCGTTCGCCGACCGGGTGCCGGTGGTCACCGTGCACGATGCGGCCTCGCACGCGATGGCCTGGCTCGGCTCGGCGGTCGGCGCCCCGGCGGTGCCGCTCGGCGTGGACGAGTTCGGCCAGTCCGGCAGCGTCCACGAGCTGTACGAGCTGCACGACCTGCTGCCGGGCAGCATCGTCAACGCCGCGCTGGCCGCGATCGCGCTGCGCTGACCGCGCTGAGCCGGGCTGGTCCGGATCCGGCTCGGTCCGGCACGGCGCTCCGCGACCTGGCCGAGCGGTCCGCGGCTGGCCGATCGCGGCGGCGCAGACTGCGATCGTTACGGATCGTGACAGCCGGATCGATTGCTGAGAGTGACCGACTCCGGCGACGCAAGGGATCACCTTTCGCCGCCTTTGCTCTGCAGCCATATCCGCAGCAGCGCTCTGAGCTGGGGTGGAACGAAGAGCGCTCGCGGCGCGCGGCCGCCCGCGCGGTCACTCCCGGTGCCTGCCGCGCCGATGGGTGCAGAGCAAAGGCGGCGGCAGGACATGCCGGGGCCGGACGGGCCGGTAACAATCGGTGACGGGCGTCTGAGCGGCAGGCGACCGGGCACCGCCCGGGACGGTCAGCGGGTGGGGGTGGGGGTGGGGGTCAGGGTCGTCGTGCCCGGCGACGGCGATCCCGAGGGGCCGCGGGTCGGGGTCGGGGTGACCGGCACCTGGTCGCCCTTGGCCGGGTCGCGGATGACGTGCCGCTCCAGGTTGACCTGCGACTGCCCGGTCCCGCCCACGGTGATCTCGTCGTAGGCCTGGAGCAGCTTCTGCTGGTCGAAGTAGAGCACCGTCATGGTCAGCGGCGTCGGCTTCTCGCCCTCCAGGCCGCGCAGCCCGGCCCCGCCGGTCGAGCCCTCCACCATCAGCGTGGTCGGCTGCTCGCCGGGCACCTCCGGCAGCTTCGACACCTGCCGGGCGTGGGTGTGCCCGGAGAGCACCAGCGGGCAGGTGCCGGAGAGCGGACCGGCCGAGGCGGGGTCGTGCACCAGCGCGATGTCCACCTTGCGTGGCGACTTCTCGATCGTGGCGGCGAGCTGCTCGCCGGCGCCGATCACCTGGTCCGCGACCGCGGCGGTGAGGCCGCTGCCGGCCGGCGAGGTCTCCTTGTCCGGGGTGAAGCGGGGGTCGCCGATGCCGGCGATGGTCAGCCCGGCCACCGTCGTGATCGAGTTGTTCAGCACTATCGCGTTCGGCTGCTGGGCCACCGCCGCGGCGGTGCGCGGCGAATCGTGGTTGCCGCGGATGAACACGTACGGCTTCTTGAGCAGGCCGATCGAGCCGACGAAGGACGCCTCCGGCTCGCTGCCCCAGTCGGTCATGTCGCCGGTGTCGATGACCACGTCGATGCCGAACTGCTCGACCACGGTACGGATCAGCTGCCAGCCGGTCGGGTTGAGGTGCATGTCCGACACGTGCAGCACCCGGGTGGTGCCCGGCGACGGCTGCACCACAGGCAGCGCGGAGACCGTGGTGTACAGCTTGCTGACGTTGCCGACCAGCCGCTGCAACTGCTCGGCGTACTTGGTGTAGTCGTTGGCGATCCGGCGCGCGTCGCCCACGATCGCTGGGGCGTTCACCAGCAGGCCCTCGTACCGTGGCTCCTCGATCGCCTGCGGGCGCAGCGTGGTCGCGGCCACCCCGAGGCTGCCGGCGGTGATGACGAGCGACAGGCCGCCGGCCCAGGCGGTACGGCGGACGTCGCGGAAGACCAGCGCCGCCAGGATCAGCGTGGCCAGCACCGCCGAGGCGAGCGTGCGCAGCCCGAGCCGCATCACGCCGTCGCGGACGTCCTGCACCGCCGACTGGCTGGCCCGGCTGATGCTGGCCGGGTCGTCGATCAGCGCCTCGGTGCGCCCCTGATCCAGCGCGCCCACCTCGACGGTCAGGTACGCCGGCCCGTCGTGGCTGTCCAGCAGCAGCGCGCCCAGCGGCGGGATGTCGACGGTGGTGCCGCCGCTCAGCGACGGGCTGAGCTTCAGCTCGGCCCGGAACGGGCCGATGTCGGTGCCGACGTGGCCGCCCGCGTACGTGCCGACCACGATGCCGCCGAGCGTGACCGCGAGCAGGGCCAGCACGACACCCAGCCGGCGCAGCCCGTGACCGGGTCGCCAGGCCGCCAGGCGGCGTGCACGCCCCCGCGAGGGTGACGTCTCGTCCCCCGCGCGGTGCTCTTCGTTGTCGTGGCCGTCCATGCTGAGATCCTGACCTGCCCCTTGAGCGATCTTGACAAACCCGCCGACCCGGATCAGCTCCGGCCGGCGCCCCCGTCGGCGAAGACCAGCCGCAGGAGGCGGTCGTCCTCGGCGGCGGGCCGGCCCCGCCCGTCCCGGTTCGAGGTGCTCACCCAGAGCGACCCGTCCGGGGCCACCGCCGCCGCCCGGAGCCGGCCGTACTTGTCGGTGAGCAGGTCGCGCGGCTGACCGAGGACGGTCCCGTTGCCGGCCAGCTCCACCAGCCAGAGCCGCTGCCCGCGCAGGCAGGCGGTGACCAGCAGCCGATCCACGGCCGCCAGGCCGGAGCAGGACGCGTCACCTGTGGGCCACTGCGTGATCGGGTTGACGTAGCGCCTGTCGTCGCTGCGCCCCTCCACCCGGGGCCACCCGTAGTTGCCGCCCTTGTTGATCGGGTTGATCTCGTCCCAGGTGTTCTGCCCGAACTCCACCGCGTACATCTTCTTGTCCGGCGTCCAGGCGAAGCCCTGCACGTTGCGGTGCCCGGTCGACCAGACCGGCGACCCGGCGGCCGGGTTGCCCGGCGCCGGCTTACCGTCCGGGGTGATCCGCAGGATCTTGCCGCCGAGGCTCTTCGCGTCCTGGGCGTTCTCGGTGCGCCCGGCGTCGCCGGTGCTGGCGTAGAGGAAGCCGTCCGGGCCGAAGCCCAGCCCGCCGCCGTTGTGCGTGCCGGCCTTCGGGATGCCGGTCAGGATCGGCGTCGGCGCCTGCCCGAGCCGCATCTTGGCGATCCGGTTGTCGTTCTCGGCCGTGTAGTAGACGAAGATCGTCCGGTCCCGCTCGTACGCCGGGGAGACCGCGATGCCGAGCAGGCCGCCCTCGCCGCCGGCGACCACGTCCGGCACTGTCTGTACCGGCCGCACGGCAAGCCCGTCCGGGCCGGACTCCGGGCCGACCTGGAGGATCCGCCCCTTGTCCCGCTCGGTCACCAGCGCCCCGCCGTCGGGCAGGAACGCGATGCCCCACGGCACCTCCAGGCCCTTGGCCAGCACGGTGGCGACCACCTGCTGACCGGCCCCACCCGGGCTGGCGGTGCTGGACGGGCTCGGCAGGTTGGGCGGCGCGCCGGCCGGATCCGGCGCGGGCTCGCCGAGGGCGCAACCGGCGCTGCCCAGCAGCAGCGCCGCGCAGGACACCGCCAGCGCCGTGCGGAGCCGGCGGACACGGGGGTACGGAAGAGGCGCTCTCACCCGGCCCAGCCTAGCCGGGCGAAGCGCCGAACCGGGCAGGTCGAGCGTCGTTCGATCGGCCTGTAGGGCGGCGACGAACAGGGCGGAAGAGCCGGACCGGTCCGCTCAGCCGGCGCGCAGGGCCAGCAGGGCGACGTCGTCCTCGCGGCGGTGCGCGGCGGCGAGCAGCCGATCGCAGAGGAGGTCCAGCGATCCGCCCGGCCCGTTGGCGCCGAGGTGGGCGAGCAGATCGGCCTGCCCCTCGTCGATCGTCCGGTCCCGGCGCTCGATCAACCCGTCGGTGTGCAGCAGCAGCGTGTCGCCGGGGGCCAGGACCAGCGTCCGGCCGGTACGCCGGGGCGCGCGGGCCAGGCCGAGCAACGGGCCGCGTCCTTCGGCCACCGAGACCGTGCCGTCCGCCCGGACCAGCACCGGCGGCGGGTGCCCGGCGTTGCACCAGGAGACCCGCAGTCCGTCCGTGTCGGGGCGGATCCGGGCCAGCACCGCGGTGGCGACAGTGGGCACCCGCAGCCCGCCCATGGCCCGGTCGAGCTGGGCCACCAGCTTCTCCACCGGGTCGTCGCGCCCGTACGCGTTGCCGCGCACCAGGTTGCGCAACTGGCCCATGGTGGCCGCCGCCTCGATGTCGTGACCGGCGACGTCACCGATCGCGGCCACCAGCTCGCCGTCGGGCTGGACGAACGCGTCGTACCAGTCGCCGCCCACCTCGACCCGGTCCGCGACCGGCAGATAGCGGGCGGCCAGCTCGATCCCCGGCACCGTCGGCAGGGTGGGCAGCATGCTGTGCTGGAGCACCTCGGCGACGTGACGCTGCTCGCCGTAGAGGCGGCTGTTGCCGACCGCCTGTCCGGCGCGTACCCCGATGTCCTGCGCGGTGCGCAGGTCGCTGTCGTCGAACCCGCGCCGGCCCGGACGGTTGACGAGCGTGACGGCCCCGATGATCCGGTCCCCGGCGGCGGTGATCGGCACGGTCAGGTGGGAGCCGATGCCGAGCCGCTCGGCGAGCGGCACCAGCTCCGGGCGGGTGCCGCCGCGCGTCACGTCCTCCAGCCCGGCCACCGCGCGCACCACCGGCCGCCCGGTGCGCAGCACCGACCGGATCTGCGACTCCGGGCCGAGCCCGGTGACCAGCAGCTCGGCGAAGCGGGCGACGTCACCCACCCGGTCGGCGTCCCGGTGCAGACCGGTGACGCTGCGCGGGCGGCCCGCCGGGTCGACGAGCGTGATCAGGCACCAGTCGGCGAGCAGCGGCACCATCGCGTGCCCGAGCCGGTCGACGGCAGTGGCCACGTCGAGCGTGCCGCCGAGCATCTCGCTCATCCCGGCCAGCATGGCGAGCCGGTCGTGCGCCTCCTCGGCCCGGCGGCGGGCATCC
Source organism: Micromonospora sp. LA-10 (assembly GCF_051853095.1). Classification (NCBI taxonomy): domain Bacteria; kingdom Bacillati; phylum Actinomycetota; class Actinomycetes; order Micromonosporales; family Micromonosporaceae; genus Micromonospora; species Micromonospora sp. LA-10. Next base: position 2,374,859 of record NZ_CP195710.1, on the reverse strand, counting down.
TCAGCGCCACGGAGCGCGATGCGCAGCCGCAGCTCCGAGGAGCACGCGGCCGCCAGGTCGGCGAGCGTACGCAACTGTTCAGCTGTCCAGGCCCGGGGCTTGCTGTCGATCGCGCAGAGCGAGCCGAGCACCCGCCCGTCCAGGTCGGTGAGCGGCATTCCGGCGTACGCCACCACGCCCAGGTCCTCGATGGCCAGGTTGAGACGGACCCGGGGGTAGAGGCGGGCGTCGGGCAACACCAGCGGCATTTCGACGTCCACCACGTGCTGGCAGAACGAGTGGCTCAGCGGTGTCTGCCGGCGCGCCGCCCACGGCTCTGGCAGCCCGGTCGCGCCGGGAAAGAACTGCCGGCCGGCGTCGACCAGGGAGACCAGCGCGACCGGCACGTCGAGCAGGTCGCCGACCAGCCGCGCGAACCTGTCGAACGCCTCGTCGGGTACGGCGTCGAGCCGGGTCTCCTCCAGCGAACGCAACCGGTCGGGGTCGGTCAATGCGGGAATCGGCACGGACATCCGCCCCGGGCCGTCCGCGCTCATCCCCACCGTCCTCAGAAATGGGAACGTCCGGCCGACGTTCCGTTCTCGGTTATACCCCGCAGGACCGCCACTCCATTCCCGGCGCGGTATTCGTCACGGGTCACACCGCGCCGGCCGGTCCGGGGCCGATATCGTCGGCGGTCGTGAAGGCATGGATCCCGCACCCCGAAGGCCTCCGGCTGCTCGGCGAACCGCCGCCCGGCGTCACCGTGGAGCTGCTGGCGGACCCGGAAAAGCTCCCGTCGTCCCCTGCCGGGGTGCGGTTCTGGGTACCGCCGTTCCTGTCCGGCCCGGACGCCGGCGCGTTCCTGGCCCGGCTGCCGGACGTCGAGGTGGTGCAGCTTCTCTCCGCCGGTGCCGACGCCTGGGTGGGGCGCGTCCCGGACGGCGTGACGCTCTGCGACGCCCGGGGCGTGCACGACTCGCCCACCGCCGAATGGGTGGTGGCCGCGATCCTGTCCTCGCTGCGCGGGTTCGCGCCGCTGGCCCGGGCGCAGGCGCGGCGCGAGTGGGCGTACGACGAGGTGGCGCCGACCGACGAACTGGCCGGCAAGCGCGTGCTCATCGTGGGCGCCGGCTCGATCGGCACGGCGGTGCGTGACCGGCTCGCCCCGTTCGAGGTGAGCTTCACGCTGGTGGCCCGTACGCCGCGCCCGGACCAGGGCGTGCACGGGGTGGACGAGCTGCCCGCGCTGCTGCCCGGGGCGGACGTGGTGGTGCTGCTGGTGCCGCTGACCGACCAGACCCGCAGCCTCGTCGACGAGCGTTTCCTGGCCGCGATGCCGGACGGCGCGTTGCTGGTGAACGCCGCGCGCGGGCCGGTGGTCAGTACCCCGGCGTTGCTCGCCGAGCTGACCTCGGGCCGCCTGCGGGCGGCGGTGGACGTCACCGATCCGGAGCCGCTGCCCGCCGACGATCCTCTGTGGGAGCTGCCGAACCTGCTGCTCACCCCGCACGTCGGCGGCTCGGTACGCGGTCTGCTGCCCCGGGCGTACCGCCTGGTGGGCGAGCAGCTGCGCCGGTACGCGGCCGGGGAGGAGCTGACGAACCGGGTGGTCGACGGCTACTGATCGCTCGTGGCGCCGGGCAGTTCCTGCCCGGTGACGGCGATCAGCTGGGGCAGTTCGGTGGTGCGTACCGCCGGCAGCATGACCACCTCGCCGTCGTCGAGCCGGGCGAGCGCGCGGCCCCGTGCGTCGCCGGCCAGTTCGGTGACGCGCGTCCACGGCACCCGGCGTTGCCCGGTGAGCGCCCGCAGCCGCAGTTCCGAGGCGTCGGCGTCGGTGCCGGCGCGCCACGCCCAGACCGCGACCGCGAGCGGGATCAGCAGCACCCAGAGCAGCCACCAGCGGGCGGAGGCCAGCGGCAGCGCGCCGATGGTGGCGACGATCGCGGCGACCAGGATGGCCTGGTTGTGTCGGAAACGGACGGTATCGGCACGGCTCACCCTCCGATGATCCCACCCGGCCGGCGCAGGCCGCCGCTCGCCCCGGCAGAGCACGTCGCCCTGTCCCTGGGAGAGCGACGCAAGCTCGGCGAGGCGGCGCCATCACGCCGCCGCCTTACTGAGCCGCGCCAGATCTTGGTACGTCCCCACCCCTCCGAGGGCGACTGCGTACCAAGATCTGGCGCGGGCGGGGCGTGCAACGGAGATCTTGGAAGATTGAGGCCCCTGTGAGGGCCTTTTCCTTCCAAGATCTCGTGTGAGGGCCGCTGTGCTGATGTGACGCATGTCACTGGTGTGATGACGTCACCGGGCGCTTCCGGGATCGTTTCTAGGCGTGGCCGCAGCGGTCCCCGCCGATGCGTCCCGCCCGCCCCGACTCCCGCACGTCGTACCGCGTACCGCGTACCGCAACCGCACCGCCCCCGTGCCCCCTCACGAAGGCGACCGCCGTGCCCGTCCCCCCTCCCGCCGGTCCCCGTCGGCGGCCACCCCTGTCCGACGTCGCCGTGTCGCTCACCGGCGCGCTCTTTCTGCTGGCAGGCGTCGCCGGGCTCCTGCCCGGTCCGGCCGCCGCCGCGCTCGCCGTCGCCGGTGGCTTCGCGCTCGCCTGCGTCCGGCTCGCCTGGCTGGCCGGCGGAGCGCTGCCCGCCCCGAGCCTCCCCACCCCGAACGCGCCGCCGACTGTCGACCCCCGAACCGCCGAATCAGCAGCCTGGAGCGCCGAAATCGGCCAGCCCGAGCACCGGGACGCCGCCGCGCCGGGCGTGACGACCGGGCGGCAGGCACGCCGGGTCGCGCTGTCCCGCCGGGTCGCCGCCATCCTGGACGCCGCCGTCCTGGTCGCCGGGCTCACCGTCGCGGTGCTGCCGCTGAGCGATCCAGCGCACCGGCTGCCGATCGCGCTGACCGGGTTGTGCCTCACCACGCCGCTGTACGTGACGGCGCTGCTGCGCCTGCCCGTCCGGTCCCGGATGTCCGGCCCAGAGCTGGTGCGCCGTGGCGTCGACGTGCTCGCGCTCGGCGTCAGCCTGGTCTTCGCCGGCTGGATGCTGCTGCCGGGCGGCCCGGTGCCGGCCGTCGCGGGGGTCGCCGCGTCGGGCGGCGCGGCGGTTCTCGCGGTGCTCGTGGTGGCGGCCCTCGCCGAACGCCGACGCCGGCCGGGCGCCGCGCGCTGCCACGCCGGGGCCGCGCTGACGCTCGGCGGGCTGACGCTGCTGGTGGTGCTGCTGGCGTACGACGCGCCGGAACGGGCGCTGCCGGTGGCGGCGGCGCCGCTGTTGGCGGGAGCGCTGCTCACCGTCGCCGGCCTGCGGCGCGCCTGGGCGGGGGAGCGGCCGGACCGGGACCTCGCGCCGGCCGCCTGGCCCCGCCTGACCGCGCCGGCCGGGATCGCCGCGCTGGCCGCCGGTGTCCACCTGTGCGCGGTGGGGGAGTTCAGCACCGGCGCGATGGCCCTGGGCCTGGCGATCATCCCGCCGATCATGGTGGGTGAGCTGCTCGCCGCCGCGGACCAGCGTCGCCGGGTGCAACGCCTCGCGGCCCGGGAGGCGTGGTTGCGGCGCCGGCTCGGACCTGATGCCCGGGCCGCCGAGCCCGCGCCGCTGACCCGCGCGGATCTGGTCCGGGCGATGGCGCAGCGCAGCGGCGGCGCGCTGCTCGTGGTCGATCTGCACGGCGAGGGCGCCGCCGTGCCGGAAGGGCCGGTGCTCACCGAGGTCGCGCGCCGGCTCCGGGCCGGCGTCGAGGCGCACGACCTGGTCGCCCGGCTCGGCGACACCGAGTACGCGGTCCTCACCGACCTCGGGCCGGTGCCCGCGTACGCGCTCGGCACCCGGCTGCTGGCGTCGCTGACCGAGCCGTACCCGCGGCCGTGCGGGGCGGCCCGGGTGCGGGTGAGCGTCGGACTGGCGGAGACCAGCGGCGGCGAACCGGAGGACGTGCTGCGCCAGGCCGACCTGGCCCGCCGCCGGGCGGTGCAGCTCGGCCGGGACCGGATCGAGTGGTACGACGCCTATCTGGAGGAGCAACTGGTCCGGCGTCTGGACCTGGAACGGGAGCTGCCCGGGGCGGTGGCGCGCGGTGAGCTGGACCTGGTCTACCAGCCGGTGGTGGCGCTCGCGGAGCGGGTGCCGGTCGGCACCGAGGCGTTGCTGCGCTGGCGCAGTCCCACGCTGGGCACGGTGCTGCCGGCGGAGTTGCTGCCGGTGGCGGCCGACCTCGATCTGATCGGCGAGATCGGGCGGTGGGTGGTGGACCGGGCCTGCCGCCAGCTCGCCGCGTGGTCGGACGGCGGCCGGGAGCTGTGGATGGCCGTCAACGTGACGCCGCGTGAGCTGGCCGCGCCGGACTTCGTGGCGCGTACGGCGACCGCGCTGGCCGCGTACGACGTGTCGCCGGAGCGGCTGGTGGTGGAGGTGGCCGAGCCGGGGGTGGGCGCCGAGTTGTCCACCGTGGTGGCCCGGCTCGCCGGCCTGCGTTCGATCGGCGTGCGGACCGCGCTCGACGACTTCCGCGCCGAGCACGCCTCGCTGGCCCAGCTCCGCCGCCTGCCGATCGATCTGCTCAAGGTGGCCCCGCATCTGGTCGGGCCGGGTGGGGACGGGCAGCGTCCGCTCATCGACGTGGTGGCGAACCTGGCCGACCGGCTCGGGGTGGAGCTGGTGGTCGAGGAGCTGGAGTCGGAGGGGCAGGTGGCCGGGGCGCGCCGGGCCGGCTGCCGGTACGGGCAGGGCTTCGTGCTGGCCCGGCCGGCGACCGCCGAGCGGGTCGAGGCGTGGTTCGAGGAGTTCCCGTCCGCCGCCAGGTGAGCTGAACCGGTTCAGCGCTCTGTCGTACGAGGTGGGGCGGTGCTGCCGCGCGGCGTGAGGTGCGCGGTCTCGTCCTGAACCACGGCGGCCGGCTCGCCGGCTATCACCGCCAGGAGCTGCCGGGCGGCGTGCGCGCCGTACGCGGGGATGTCCCGGCCCAGCGCGGTCAGCGGCGGGTGCACCAGCCGGCAGAGCGGCGAGTCGTCCCAGGCCACGATGGACAGGTCGCCGGGTACGGTCAGGCCCATCTCCTGGGCCACCGAGAGCCCGGCGATCGCCATCACGTCGTTGTCGTAGATGACAGCTGTGGGCCGGGCGGCGGAGCTGAGCAGCCGGCGGGTGGCCCGCGCGCCCTCCTCGCCGGTGTAGTCGGACCAGACCGTGTGCGCCTCGTCCAGCCCGAGCCGCCGGCACACGCCGGCGAACGCCTCGGTGCGGATCTCGGTGTGCAGCAGCGACGGCAGCCCGCCGACCCGGGCGATGCGCCGGTGTCCGAGCGCGACCAGGTATTCCACCGTCTCGACCAGCGCTGCCGCGTCGTCGGACCAGACGCTCGCCAGGCCGCCGGTGTGGCCGGGGCCGCCGATCACCACCGCCGGCAGTTGCAGTTCCTCCAGCGCCGGTACCCGCCGGTCGTCGGTGCGCAGGTCGCAGACGAGCACGCCGTCGACCCGGCGTTCGGCCCACCACCGCCGGTACACAGCGATCTCGGCGTCCTGGTCGCTGACCACCTGGAGGGTGAGCGCGTACGAGCGGGCCGACAGCTCCGCCTCGACGCCGCTGATCAGCTCCATGAAGAACGGCTCGATGCCGAGTATCCGGGCGGGGCGGCACAGCGCCAGCCCGACCGCCTTGGCTGTCGCGCCGGACAGCGCGCGGGCGGCGCTGCTCGGCCGGAACCCGATCTCGGCGGCGATCGCGAGGATGCGCTGGCGGGTCGCCTCGGAGACGCCGGGCTGGCCGTTGAGCGCGTACGACACCGCGCCCTTGGAGACCCCGGCACGCCGGGCGACGTCGGCGATGGTCGGCCGCTTCACCGGAGCGTTCCTCCACTGTGTCCGGCCCTCGCGGGCGTTCTCGGTCGCCGGGCTCACCGGCGTCTGGTGACGCTACTGCACCGGCGCCGCGGCCCGGTGCGCGTGGGCGGCGGCCGGCGGGTCACCCGGCGACCGCCGCTTGTGCGGTTCAGCTTAGAGCGCCGCTCACCCGGCGCCTGCCGCGAGCGGCCCCGAACTACGGGCATGAACTGCGGCGAGGTTACCGGACCGGCACGTTCGTAACCGCCCGTTGACAGCCCTGGGGGTGAACCGTACGGTGGCCTCACTTATCCGGTTCAGTCAACGCTCTTCGATATCGGGAGCGTTCCCATTCGGCGCGGAGGATGAGATGAGACGGTCCTGGACGCACCTGGCGCGCGTGGCCGCCGCCGGTGCCGTCGCCCTGGTCATGGTCGCCGCGTGCAGCGGCAGGAGCACCACCGGCGGCTCGGACGCGGGCGGCGGTCAGGTCACGCTGAAAATCAACTTCTGGGGCGACTTCGGCCTCCAGGACCTCAAGGCCAAGTACGAGGCCGAGCACCCGAACGTCAAGATCCAGCTCAACTCGGGCGAGTACAACGCCCAGCACGAGGACCTGCAGAAGAAGCTCGTCGCCGGCAACGGCGCGCCGGACATCGCGGCGATCGACGAGGGCTTCATGGTCCAGTTCCGCAGCCAGTCCGACAAGTTCGTCAACCTGCTCGACAAGGGCGCCGGCTCGTACGAGAGCAAGTACCTGCCCTGGAAGTGGAAGCAGTCGCTGTCGGCCGACGGCAAGACGCAGATCGGCCTCGGCACCGACGTCGGCGGCCTGGCCATGTGCTACCGCACCGACCTGTTCAAGGCCGCCGGCCTGCCCACCGAACGCGACCAGGTGTCAGCGCTCTGGCCCACCTGGGACAAGTTCATCGAGGTCGGCCAGCAGTACACCGCGAAGACGAAGAAGAAGTTCATCGACGCGGGCACCAACCTGTTCAACCCGATCCTCGGCCAGCAGCCGGTCGGCTTCTACGACGAGCAGGACCAACTCCGGATGGAGCAGGGCCCGAAGGCCGCGTTCGACTACACGGTCAAGGCTGTGAGCGCCGGGCTCTCGGCCAACCTGGTCAGCTTCCAGGCCGACTGGGACAAGGGCTTCACCAGCGGCGCGTTCGCGGTGCTCGCCTGCCCGGCGTGGATGCTCGGCCACATCAAGGACACCGCGCCCGGCACCCAGGGTAAGTGGGACATCGCCGCGGTACCCGGTGGCGGCGGCAACTGGGGTGGCTCCTTCCTGACGCTGCCGAAGCAGGGCAAGAACGTCGACGAGGCGTACAAGCTGCTGACCTGGCTGGTCGCGCCGGAGCAGCAGATCGAGATCTTCAAGAAGGTCGGCAACCTGCCGTCGCAGCCGGCGCTCTACGCCGACCCGGCCATCGCCGACTTCAAGAACCCGTTCTTCAACGACGCCCCGGTCGGCCAGATCTTCCCGAAGATGGCGCAGGGCCTCACCCCGCAGTACCTGGGCCGCAAGAACGGTCCGACCCGGGTGGCGGTGGAGAACGTGATCCGGCGGGTGGAGAACAAGTCGCTCAAGTCCGACGCCGCCTGGTCCGAGGCGGTCAAGGAGGCCGAGAAGGCCGCGAAGTCCTGACGTGTCAGCGGGGACGGGGCGGCCCGGACCGTCCCGTCCCCGTCCGATCTCCCGGCCCTGGAGTGAACAGATGTCCAGCACCCGTGCCGCGCCCGCGCCGCCCGACCGTCCACCCGCGCCGCAGCGCGGCCGTGCCGGAGCCGGCGACCGGCGCATGACCTGGCGCGACCGGCTGTACCGCTTCGACATGCGCTACATGCCGTACCTGATGATCGCGCCGTTCTTTCTGCTCTTCATCGTGTTCGGGCTGTTCCCGCTGCTGTTCAACGCGGTCGTGTCGCTGCGGAACTACCGGCTGGACGACCCGACGCTGCCGTACTGGGCGGGCACGGAGAACTTCAGCCGCCTGTTCGCCGACGAGGACTTCTGGAACGCCCTGGCCAACACGTTCGGCATCTTCCTGCTCTCCACGGTGCCGCAACTGCTGCTCGCGCTGCTCGTCGCGTCGCTGCTCAACCGCAAGCTGCGGGCGCAGACCTGGTGGCGGGTCGGTGTGCTGCTGCCGTACGTGACGCCGATCGTGGCCTCGACGATGGTGTTCAGCGTCTTCTTCTCCCGCGACTTCGGCATGGCGAACTGGGCGCTGGGCCTGCTCGGCATCGGCGGCGCGGACGACCCGATCGACTGGCGGGCGGACAAGCTGCACGCCTGGATCGCCATCGCCACGATGGTCAACTGGAAGTGGATCGGCTACAACGCGCTGCTCTACCTGGCCGCCATGCAGTCCATCCCGCGCGACGTCTACGAGGCCGCGGCCATCGACGGCGCCGGGCCGTGGAAGCAGCTGTGGCGGATCACCGTCCCGATGATCCAGCCGGTGGTGGTGTTCACAGTCATCCTCTCCACCATCGGCGGGTTGCAGCTGTTCACCGAGCCGATGCTGTTCGACCCGAACGCGCAGGCCGCCACCGGCGGGCCGGACGGGGAGTGGCAGACCATCGCCCAGCTCATCTACAAGGTCGGCTGGAAGGACCTCAACCTCGGGTACGCCGCCGCGATGTCCTGGGCGCTGTTCCTGATCATCCTGGTCGTCGCCGGCCTCAACTACCTGCTGACCAACCGACTCTCCGGAGGCCGCCGGTGACGACCCGACGTGTGGTGGCCCGGGCGCCGCAGGACACCCCGGCCGGCCTCTGGACCTATCTGCTCCTCGCGGTGAGCATGCTGTTCGCCGCGTTCCCGCTCTACTGGATGTTCGTCATCGCCACGAGCAACGACGAGGCGCTGGCGAAGCTGCCGCCCGCGGTGATCCCCGGCGACCGCTTCCTGACGAACGTCGAGGAGGTCTTCTCCCTCCAGGACGTCTACTTCGCCGCGTCACTCGTCAACAGCGTCATCGTCTCCGCGGTGGTGACCGCCTCGGTGCTGTTCTTCTGCTCGCTCGCCGGGTTCGCGTTCGCCAAGCTGCGCTTCAAGGGCAGCGGCGCGCTGATGCTGTTCGTGGTGCTCACGCTCACCGTGCCCAACCAGCTCGGCATCGTCGCGCTCTACATCGTGATGGGCAAGCTCGGCTGGAACGGCACGTTGCTCGCGGTCATCGCGCCCGGCCTGGTCACCGCGTTCGGCGTGTTCTACATGCGGCAGTTCATCGTGAACACCGTCCCGGACGAACTGGTCGAGTCGGCCCGGGTCGACGGCGCCACGACCATGCGGGTGTACGCGACCATCGTGCTCCCGTCGATCCGCCCGGCGCTGGCGGTGCTGGGCCTGCTCACGTTCGTGGCCACCTGGAACGACTTCCAGTGGCCGCTGATCACGCTCAGCGGCACCGACTACCCCACCTCGATGGTGGCGGTGTCCGACCTGGCCAGCGGCAACTACGTGATCTACCGGCGGGTGCTCGCGGGCGCGTTCATCGCCACCGTGCCCCTGCTGGTCATGCTGTTCATCGGTGGACGTCAGATCGTCCGCGGAATCATGGAAGGCGCGGTGAAGTCGTGAGCCGTCGAACGCTGCTGCACGAGGGGTGGACGCTGCGGGCCGAGCCCGGCCCGGCGGTGCCGCCGGAGATCGCCGGAGTGGCGGTGCCGGCGACGGTGCCCGGCTGCGTGCACACCGACCTGCTCGCGGCCGGCCTGATCCCCGACCCGTACCTGGACGACAACGAGAACCGCCTCACCTGGATCGGCCGCACCGACTGGGTCTACGAGACCACGTTCGGATGGCGGCCCGGTGACGACGAGCGGGTCGACCTGGTCTGCGCCGGCCTGGACACCGTCGCCACAGTGACGCTCAACGGCGTCGAGATCGGCCGCACCGAGAACCAGCACCGCTCGTACCGCTTCGACGTCCGCGCGCTGCTGCGCCCGGACGGCAACACCCTGGCCGTACGCTTCGACTCCCCCTACCGGTACGCGGAGGCGCACCGGGACCGGCTCGGCGACCGGCCCAACGCGTACCCGGAGCCGTTCCACTTCATCCGCAAGACCGCCTGCAACTTCGGCTGGGACTGGGGACCGACGCTCGTCACCGCCGGCATCTGGCGCGACATCGGCCTGCACGCGTGGTCCACGGCCCGGCTCGCCTCGGTCCGGCCGCTGGTCACAGTGGTCGACGGCGTCGGCCGGGTCGAGCTGCACGCCGAGGTCGAGCGGGCCGGCGACGAGCCGCTGACCGTGCGCGCCGCCGTCGCCGGGGTCACCGCCGAGGTCGCCGTACCGGCGGGGGAGCGGGCCGCCGTCGTGACGCTCACCGTCGCGGACCCCGCGCTGTGGTGGCCCATCGGGTACGGCGAGCAGCCGTGGTACGACCTCGACGTGAGCCTGCACGCCGCCGACGGCCGGGAGCTGGACGCCGAGTCCCGCCGGATCGGCTTCCGCTCGGTACGTGTGGACACCACGCCCGACGCCCACGGCACCCCGTTCGCGCTGCACGTCAACGACGTGCCGGTGTTCGTCAGGGGCGTCAACTGGATCCCCGACGACGCGTTCGGAAACCGGGTCACCCGCGACCGTCTCGCGCAGCGGTTCGGCCAGGCGACCGGCGCGAACGTCAACCTGCTGCGCGTCTGGGGCGGCGGCCGGTACGAGTCGGACGACTTCTACGACCTGGCCGACGAGATGGGCCTGCTGGTGCAGCAGGACTTCCTGTTCGCCTGCGCGGCGTACCCGGAGGAGGAACCGTTCCGCACCGAGGTCGAGGCGGAGGCGCGGGAGCAGGTCACCCGGCTCACCGGGCACCCGTCGCTGGTGCTCTGGACCGGCAACAACGAGAACATCTGGGGCTGGCACGACTGGGACTGGCAGGAGCCCCTCGCGGGCCGGACCTGGGGACGCGGCTACTACCTGGAGATGCTGCCCGCGATCGTCGGCGAGCTGGACCCGACGGTCCCGTACTGGCCGGGCAGCCCCTGGTCCGGCAGCGAGGAGCGGCACCCCAACGACCCGGCGCACGGCACCACGCACATCTGGGACGTGTGGAACACCGACGACTACACCCGCTACCGGGACTACGTGCCCCGCTTCGTGGCCGAGTTCGGCTACCAGGCGCCGCCCGCGTACGCGTCGCTGCGCCGGGCCCTGTCCGACGAACCGCTCGCGCACGACTCGCCGGGCATGACGCACCACCAGAAGGCCGCCGACGGGGACCGCAAGCTCCGGCGCGGGCTCGACGCCCACCTGCCGCCGCCCGCCGACTTCGACGACTGGCACTACCTCACCCAGCTCAACCAGGCCCGCGCCATCCAGCTCGGCGTGGAGCACTTCCGCTCGCACCGGCCGGTCTGCGCCGGCACCGTCGTGTGGCAGCTGAACGACTGCTGGCCGGTCACGTCCTGGTCGGCGATCGACGGCGACGGGCGCCGCAAACCCCTCTGGTACGCGCTGCGCCGCGCCTACGCCGACCGGCTGCTGACAGTGCAGCCGCGCGACGGCGGGCTGGCGCTGGTGGCGGTGAACGAGACCGCGCAGGCGTGGAGCGGGCCGGCCACCGTCACCCGGCTGACCCTCACCGGGGAGCCGAGGGCGAAGACCTCGGTCGACCTCGACGTCCCGGCGTACTCCTTGGTGGTGCTGGCGCTGCCGGCGGAGGTGGCGCGGCCGGACGACGGGCGCGCCGAACTGCTCGTCGCGGACGCCGGGGACGCGGCGGAGCGCGCGCTGTGGTTCTTTGCCGAGGACCGCGACGTGCGGTGGCCGGCGGCGCGGTGGGACGCGACGGTCGAGCCGGTCGACGGTGGGCAGCGGGTCCGGGTGACCGCCCGGACGGTGCTGCGCGACCTGACGCTGTTCGCTGATCGCCTCGATCCGGCCGCGCAGGTGGACCGGGCGCTGGTGACGCTGCTGCCGGGGGAGAGCGTGACGTTCACCGTGCGCGCCACCCGCCCGCTCGACGCCGCCGCGCTCACCTCCCGGCCGGTGCTGCGCTGCGTCAACGACCTGGTCTGAGCCGATCACACCATCTCCATCGATTTGAAGAGTTCTGCAAGTGCTAAAGTCTTCATAGTCGTTGGAGGGGCGTGTCATGTCGGTACCGCTGTACCAGGCGAAGGCGGAGCTGTTCCGGACCCTCGGGCACCCGGTCCGCATCCGGGTGCTCGAACTGCTCCAGGACGGACCGAAGCCGGTACGCGACCTGCTCGCCGCCATCGACGTGGAGGCGTCGAACCTCTCCCAGCAGCTCGCCGTGCTGCGCCGCGCCGGCATGGTCACCTCGTACCGGGACGGCCCGCTGGTGATGTACGCGCTCAGCACCCCCGACGTGGCCGACCTGCTCGCCGCTGGGCGGCGGATCCTCGGCGCGGTCCTCACCGACCGGGACGCACTGCTGGACGAGCTGCGGGCCTCCGGGGCGGACCGGTGAGCACGGCTGCCCTTCGTGCCGGTGACGTCGTACGGCAGGCGGGCCGGCTGTTCGGCGGGCTGATGCCCGGCCGGGCCGACTGGGCGGCGGTGCGCCGCTCGCCCCGGCGCGACCTGGTCGCCGGCCTCACCGTCGCCGTGGTGGCGCTGCCCCTGGCGCTCGCCTTCGGCGTCACCTCCGGGCTCGGCGCGCAGGCCGGCCTGATCACCGCCGTGGTCGCCGGGGCCGTCGCGGCGATCTTCGGCGGCTCCAACCTCCAGGTCTCCGGCCCCACCGGGGCGATGACGGTGGTGCTGGTGCCGGTGATCCAGCAGTTCGGCGCCGGTGGCGTGCTGATGGTCGGCGCGCTGGCCGGGCTGATCCTGATCGCGCTCGCCCTGGCCCGCCTCGGCCGGTACGTCCGCTACCTGCCGACCCCGGTGATCGAGGGCTTCACCGCCGGCATCGCCGTGGTCATCGCGCTGCAACAGGTGCCGGCCGCGCTCGGCGTCACCGCCGCGCACGGCGAGAAGGTGTGGGCGGTGGCCGCCGACGCGGTCGCCCGGTTCGCCGCGCATCCCCGGCCCGCCGCGATCGCGGTGGCGCTCGGCGTGGCGGCGCTGATGCTGCTCGGCGCCCGGTGGCGGCCCGCCGTGCCGTTCTCCCTGGTCGGGGTGGCCGCCGCCACGATCCTCGCCGAGCTGGCCCCGATCGACCTGGCCCGGATCGGCGAGCTGCCGCAAGGGCTGCCCTCGCCGTCGCTGGCCTTCCTGGACCTCGGCGCGGTGGGCGTGCTGCTGCCCAGCGCGCTGGCAGTGGCCGCGCTCGCCGCCCTGGAAAGCCTGCTCTCGGCCACCGTGGCGGACGGCATGACGGTCGGCGAGCGGCACGACCCGGACCGGGAACTGTTCGGCCAGGGCCTGGCCAATCTCGCCTCCCCGGTCTTCGGCGGCATCCCGGCGACTGCCGCCATCGCCCGTACCGCGGTGAACGTCCGCGCCGGGGCGTCCTCGAAGCTCGCCGCGCTCACCCACGCGGTCGCCCTGGCCGCGATCGTGCTCGCCGCCGCCCCGCTCGTGGGCCGCATCCCGCTGGCCGCCCTGGCCGGCGTGCTGCTCGCCACCACGATCCGGATGGTGGAGGCGGCCTCCCTGCTGGCGCTGATGCGGGCCACCCGGGCCGACGCGGTGGTGCTGGTGCTGACGTTCGCCGTCACCGTCATCTGGGACCTGGTGACCGCGGTGGTCGTAGGGCTCGCCGTCGCGGTCGTGCTGGCGCTGCGCGCGGTGGCCCGCAGCGCCAAGCTGGAACAGGTACCGCTGGACACCGGCGAGCACAGCGCCGAGGAGCACGAGCTGCTCGCCGAGCACATCGTGGCGTACCGGCTGGACGGGCCGCTGTTCTTCGCCGCCGCGCACACGTTCCTGCTGGAGCTGGCCGAGGTGGCCGACGTACGGGTGGTGATCCTGCGGATGTCCCGCGTCTCCACCGTCGACGCCACCGGCGCCCAGGTGCTCGGCGACGCCATCGCCCGGCTGCGGGCCCGGGGGATCACGGTGCTGCTCTCCGGCATCACCCCGGGCCACGACCAGGTGCTCAGCACGCTCGGCGTCGCCGAGGAGCTGCGCCGCGAGGGCCTGGTCTTCGCGGACACCCCGGCCGCGATCCGGTACGCCCGGGGTGTCGCCCTCGCCGCGAGCCCGGCCTAGGCTTCCGTCCCCAGGTCCTCCTCCGCCTGCCTGCGCACGCCGAAGATGATCAGGTAGCCGAGGATCCATACCTCGCCCACAGTGGCGGGGACCACCAGCAGGTCGCCGGCGGCGCCGGCGTCGGGGGCGAGGTACGCGGCGAACGTCATGAGCACGTAGCCGACACCACCGGCGACGAGGACCCAGCCCAGCGGGCGGGGCAGCCAGCCCGACCGGAGCACGCACCAGCCCATCGGCACCAGCCAGAGGCCGAAGAAGAGCCCGCCCACCTCCCACAGATTCCCGCTGACCAGGTAGAGCAGTTGGACGGTGTCGGCGTCGCCGGGGCCGCCGGTCGCGACCTGCAGGGCCGTCCCGAGCACGGCGGCGCTGCCGAGGATCGCGACGGCGTTGACGAGCCCGAAGGCGGCGATGCTGCCCGCGGCGATGCTGTCGACGGTACGGAACAGGCGGTAGAACCAGACGGCGGTGAGCGTCTGGGCGAGGACGACCAGTAGTTCGAGGGCGATACCGAGGCGGGCCAGCGACTCGTGGGCCACCAGGTTGGCCAGCGTCGCGCCCGCGTCGTCCGCGTCGAAGATCATCGGGCGGACGGTGAGGAACCCCAGCGCGCCGGTGACGGCGAGCCCGAGGTAGAACAGCCCGGTCACCCGGGCGGTACGGATCAGCTGTGGCATGGCGGCTCCTTGGGGGGTGATCAACGTTCCGCGGCGAGGGCCGCCTTACGTCGTAAGGCAAACCATACGCTGTAAGGTCAAGGGGAGATGGGGAGCCGGATGGGAGCGAGGAAGCCTCGGGAGCCGCTGAGCCGCGAGCGGGCTCTGGCCAGCGCGATCGCCCTGGTGGACGCCGAAGGGATGGGCGCGCTCACGATGCGCCGGCTCGCCGCCGAACTCGGCGTCGAGGCCATGTCGCTCTACCACCACCTACCCGGCAAGGCCGGACTGCTCGACGGCCTCGTCGACGCGGTCGCCACGGAGATCACCTCAGCCGCCGAGCGGGCCGAGGCGGACGCCCCCGGCGGCGACTGGCGGACCCGGCTGCGGCTGCGCTTCCTCGCCGCGCGCGCGGTCATGCTGCGGCACCCGTGGGCCCCCGCGCTGCTCAGCTCCCGCCCGACCGTCCCCGCCGGGGTGTACGCCTACTACGACGGCATCCTCGCCACCCTGGTCGACGGCGGCTTCTCGTACCGGATCGCCCACCGGGCGCTGCATGCGTTCGGCAGCATGGCGCTCGGCTTCGCGCAGGAGGTGTTCCGGCCGGACGCGGGCGGGGAGACCGACGCGGCGGCAGCGGAGGCCGAGATGGCGGCACTGGCCGAGCGGCTGCCGCACCTGGCCGCGATGGTCGCCGCCGAGATGCACGACGCGGCGGACCCGACGCGCGGATGGTGCGATTCTCAGACCGAGTTCGAGTTCACACTCGACCTGCTCTTCGACGGCCTGGAGCGACACCTGCCGAGCGCCTGAACCGCCGCGCGGGTCAGGCGCGAACTGTCGGGTGGAACCTCATGGGTGTCTCCGCGCCCGTTTGACACCCATGGCGTTCCACCGACGCGACTCGGTCCTGCCATTCGCAGTCAGGTATCGGACTGAGAACAGGACCCGAGCCGAATTGATGAGTTGTCCTATCCGTCCGGCATTCGTTTCGACCGGGACGGATTGCTCTACATCCGACTGGTCAACCATTTTCGTTCGTACGCGCCGATGGTCGCGCCACTTTTCGATCGGGCTCACGAGTAACTTCTCGTACCACCGCATTCACGAGGAGTCACTTATGTCTGAGGAAACCTGGCTCGCGGCGCGTCTGATTCCCACCTCGGGCATCAACGGCGCCGAAGAGCAGGAACGCCGGGCGACCTCCGCCCTGCTGGCGGTGATGAGCGCGGTCCGGGAGTTCGGGCGTGTGCTGACCCAGTCCGTCGGCGCACCGGCCGGAGTCGTGCAGACCTTCATCGAGGTCCCCTTCAAACTCGGAAACCAGCAGCTCTTTCCGGACGGCCTCATCCGCGTCACCAGAGGACAGCGCCAATGGACCGCGCTCGTGGAGGTGAAGACCGGCAGTAACCCGCTGCGCTCCGAGCAGTTGGAGGCATACCTGGACATCGCGCGGGAGCAGGGATTCGACGCCCTCATCACGATCTCCAACGAGATCGCCCCCGTCCCGGGTCAGCATCCGACGACAGTCGATCGCCGGAAACTGCGCAAGGTCGCCCTCTATCACCTGCCCTGGACGGAGATCCTCACCCAGGCCGTGATTCAGAAGGAATACCGGGGCGTCGCAGACCCGGATCAGGCATGGGTTCTGGGCGAGTTGATCCGATACCTCGAACACCCGCGTTCGGGCGCTCTTGAGTTCAGCGACATGGGGCCGGCCTGGGTGCAGGTGCGGGACGGGGTGTCGGCCGGGACGCTGCGGGCCGGCGACGGTGCGGCAGCGCAGGTCGCCGGCCGCTTCGACGCCCTGATCCGTTACGCGTGCCTCCGACTCGGCCGACAGTTGGGCACCGACGTGACTCCCGCACTGAGCCGCCGCGACCTCGCCGACCCGGCCGCACGTACCCAGTCGCTCGCCAACCAACTCGCCAGTGCCGGCACCCTGACCGGCAGCATCCGGATTCCGGGCGCGGTCGGCCATCTTCACGTGACGGCCGATCTGCGGGCCGGGCAGATCGTCTGCCACGTCGATGTCGACGCTCCGCGGTCGGGGCGGCCGACCACCCGGGTGAACTGGCTGGTTCGTCAACTGAAGGACGCGCCGGACACGGTCCGGATCGAGGCATTCGCCATGCACGCCCGAGGCGGTGGCGCCACCGATCTCCTCCGCCAGGTACGCACCGAGCCGACGACGCTCATCAGTGATCCCTCGCGCGAACTGCGGGCTTTCCGTGTCGCCCAGAGCGCAGCTGCGGGAACCAAGCGCGGCAGTGGCCGGGGCGCCTTCATCGACTCCGTGCTGCACGCCGTTGACGACTTCTACGAGCAGATCATCCAGAACCTCAAGCCGTGGATGCCCGCGGCGCCCCGGTTGCGTACGTCGGACGACGTCATTCCCGTGCAGCCGGTCGCTTCCAGCCTCGTCTCCACCGCCATCTCGTCCCAGGACAGCCCTGAGTTCGACACCCAGGGAACGCCCGGCGGCTCTGGTTCCTCGGACCGCGCCGACGAGTGATCCCACCGTCTCGCCGCCGAGCTTCCGACCGAGCTGGTGGCCGCCCGCAGCTCGTCCAGGGCGTAGGGCGCGAGTGAGTATTCGGCGTTCTCGCCCGCGGAGCACTCGGCGTAACGGCGCTTGCACGCCAGGACGCCCTCGACACGGAGGTGCTCCTCCGGCTCGCCCTGGAACGGACGCCCGCCGGCACCGCCGGGTTCGGGCGGCGCCGGGCGGGTACCAGGGCGGCATGACTGATCCGGTTGAGCTGTCCGAACTGCACGCCGGAGGCGCCGACCCCGACGACGTCATCCCGGACGAGCCGCACGCGGACCTGGACGGCACCGACGAGAACTCACCGGCCGAGTTCGGCCTGCCCATCGACGGCACCGCCCCGGCCGAGGAGGACCCGCCCCGCCCTTGACGCGCCTGCCGTCGTGCAGCGCGCCCTCGCGGCGAGTGGAACGCCATGGGTGTCAAACGGGACCGGAGACACCCATGGCGTTCCACCCGACGGCTCTGCGGGCGAGCGCTAGTTGGGCAGGGCGGCGAGGCCGGCCAGCAAGTCCCACCGTTCGGCCTCGGTGAGCACCGCGTACGTGGGCTCGTCGCGGCGGTCGGTGTCCGCCTCGATAGCCGCGCGTTGCGGCCCGTCCGGCAGCGCGCGAATCTCGTCGGCGGTCAGCCCGGCGGCCCGCCACGCGGCCCGGTGCGCGTCCGCGCGGTGGTGCCGCAACGAGCCCAGCCGGGTGACGAGCAGCAGCGCCGGGGAGGCGTCCTCCGGCTCGTACGGCGGGGACATCGCCCGGAACACCGGCCCGCCGGTGGCCTGCGCGTGCGCCAGCGTCCGGCCGACCAGCTCGGCGAGCCGGGGCACGATGCCCAGGCCGGGCAGTACGCCGGGCAGCATGGCCCACAGTTCCTCGGCGGCCTCGCCGGTGGCCCGCTGGGCGAACAGCGTCAGCTCCCGGCCCAGGTTGGTGAGGTGCCACGCGCCCTCATCGTCCCGGACGACGACGCCCTGCGCCAGCTCCTCGTCCATGCTGCCGGAGGTGTAGATCAGGCCGTCGGCCAGCGCCTCGGCGGGCATCGGCCGGGCCAGCACACCGGAGAAGAAGCTGTTCTCCGCGCCGAGTGTGCAGCCCCGCTCGGCGTAGAACGCCTCCATCCGGGCGCGGGCTGCCCAGCGGGCGCCCACGTACACCCGGTCGATCGCGGGCCGGACCAGTCGCGCGTAGCTAACAGTCGTCTCCACGCCGCCGGACGTTACCGGCGCGCGGGCGTTAAGAAGGGCCCCCTCCTCTACCGGAGGCGTTAATAGGGGGCCCTTCCTTACGTCACTCGGGGACGCGGCGGTAGGCGCCGTCGCTGGCCGAGGTCGCCATCGACGCGTACGCGCGCAGCGCCGCCGACACCGGACGCTGCCTGTCGACCGGGGTGTACGGGCGGTCCCGCTTCTCCTCGGCCACCCGCCGCGCCTCCAGCTCGTCGGCTGGGACGTTCAGCTCGATCGACCGGCCCGGGATGTCGATGACGACCTCGTCGCCGTCGCGGACCAGCGCGATCAGCCCACCGGAGGCCGCCTCGGGCGAGACGTGCCCGATGGACAGGCCGGAGGTGCCGCCGGAGAAGCGGCCGTCGGTGAGCAGCGCGCAGGAACGGCCCAGCCCTCGGCCCTTGAGGAACGAGGTGGGGTAGAGCATCTCCTGCATGCCGGGGCCGCCCTTCGGGCCCTCGTACCGGATCACCACGACGTCCCCGGCGACGATCTCCTTGGCGAGGATGGCGGTCACCGCGTCGTCCTGCGACTCGTAGACCTTGGCCGGGCCGCGGAACGTCAGGCACTCCTCGGGCACGCCGGCGGTCTTCACCACGCAGCCGGCCGGCGCGAGGTTGCCGTGCAGGATGGCCAGCCCGCCGTCCGCGCTGTAGGCGTGCTCCCCGTCGCGGATGCAGCCGCCGGCCGCGTCGGTGTCCAGCGACGACCAGCGGTTGGTGGTGGAGAACGGCTCGGTGGTGCGCACACCGCCCGGGGCGGCGTGGAACAGCTCGATCGCCTCCGGCCGGGCCGCGCCGCCGCGCACGTCCCAGTCGGCCAGCCACTTGTCGAGGCTGGGGGAGTGCACCGACCGCACGTCGCGGTGCAGCAGCCCGGCGCGGTCCAGCTCACCGAGGATGGCCGGGATGCCGCCGGCCCGGTGCACGTCCTCCATGTGGTAGTTCGGCGAGTTCGGGGCGACCTTGGCCAGGCACGGCACCCGGCGGGAGATCGCGTCGATGTCGGCCACGCCGAAGTCCAGCTCCGCCTCGCGGGCGGCGGCGAGCAGGTGCAGCACGGTGTTCGTCGAGCCGCCCATGGCCACGTCGAGGGCGATCGCGTTCTCGAACGCCTCCCGGCCGGCGATCGAGCGCGGCAGCACTGAGGCATCGTCGTTCTCGTACCACTGCTTGGCGATCTCCACGATCGTGCGCCCGGCCTCGACGAACAGCGACCGGCGCGCGGCGTGGGTGGCGAGCGTCGAGCCGTTGCCGGGCAGCGCCAGGCCGATCGCCTCGGTGAGGCAGTTCATCGAGTTGGCGGTGAACATGCCGGAGCAGGAGCCGCAGGTCGGGCAGGCGGAGCGCTCGATCTCGCCGAGCTGGTCGTCGGTGACCGCCTCGTTCGAGGAGGCGATCATGGCGTCGATCAGGTCGATCTTGGAGTGGACGACGCCCTCGATCGCCACCGTCTTGCCGGCCTCCATCGGGCCGCCGGAGACGAAGACGGTGGGGATGTTGAGCCGCAGCGCGGCGAGCAGCATGCCCGGGGTGATCTTGTCGCAGTTGGAGATGCAGACCAGGGCGTCCGCGCAGTGCGCGTTGACCATGTACTCGACCGCGTCGGCGATCAGCTCCCGGCTGGGCAGGGAGTAGAGCATGCCGCCGTGGCCCATGGCGATGCCGTCGTCCACGGCGATGGTGTTGAACTCCCGCCCCACGCCGCCGGCCTCGGCCACCGCGTCGGCGACCAGGCCGCCGAGGTCCTTGAGGTGGACATGACCGGGTACGAACTGGGTGAAACTGTTGGCGATGGCGACGATCGGCTTGCCGAAGTCGTCGTCGGTCATCCCGGTGGCCCGCCAGAGGGCCCGGGCGCCGGCCATCGTCCGACCGTGGGTGGAGGTCCTCGACCGCAGCTCAGGCATGACACCCAGTCTGACACCATCCCCGCGGCGCGCCCCCGCCGCGCACCCTGTGTCCCAACAGTTGCACACCCGGTGCCCCACGGGGGGCGCTCATCCGGCACAGTTGACGCGTGCAGTCGTCCCCGGGGATGGTCACCGTCGCGGCGCTGAGCGGGATCGCCGCGGCCGCCGCCACGGTGCTGCTCGCCGCGTCCGCGCGGCGTCGCACCGGCCCCCGCCGGCAGGCCCACCTGCTGCTGGCCGTCGCCGCCGGGGCGGCCCTGCTCAGCCTGCTGGTCGGCCTCGGTGGCCTGCTCGCGGCCGGGGACCACTGGGCGCACCGGCAGGGCCAGCGGACCGGCTGGGCGATCCTGGTCGCGGTGGGCACCACGCTCGCCGGGCTCGGTCTCGGCGCCGCCGTGCTCCGGCTGCCCGGCGCCGCCGCGACCCGCGCCGCCACCGCCCGGCTGCTGCTCGACGGCCTGATCATGGGCAGCGCGCTCTGGTTCGCCGGCTGGGTGGCGTTCAGCGAGCCGACCCGGCTGCTCGGTGACGCCACGCCGACCGCCTGCCTGCCGATCCTGCTGGCCACGATCATCGCGGCGCTGACCACCGGGCTGACCGTGATCCTGGTGCTGCGGGTCGCGCCGCCACGCGGCTGGCTGACCCTGCTCGGCGTCGGCGCGATAGCGGTCACGGCCGGCGGGCTGGGCGTCTCGGCCGGGCTCTGCCAGGCCGGTCCCGGCCTGGCGCTGACCGGCGCCGCGCTGACCGCCGCCGGCCTGCTCGCCACCGCCGTGGCCGGGCGCCGGGCCGACCTGACGCAGCTCGACGTCGATCTCATCCGCCGTGACGGCGAGTACGCCTTCGTGCCGATGTTCGCCATCGCCGCCTCCGCGATGTACCACCTGGTGCAGGGCGGCGGGTTCGACGGGTACGCCATCGTGGCCGGCACCGTCGAGGGCTTCGCCCTGGTCACCCGGCAGTACCTGGCGCTCAACGACGTACGCGGCTACGCGAGCCGGCTGGCCGAGCGGGAGGCGCACTTCCGTGAGCTGGCGCACACCGACCCGCTCACCGGGCTGGCGAACCGGCGCGGGCTGCTGCGGGCGCTGCACCGCGGCGCCGAGGCGGGCGTGCCGTGCGTCCTGCTCGGGCTCGACCTGGACGGGTTCAAGAACGTCAACGACATGCGGGGCCACGACGTCGGCGACGCGGTGCTGATCGAGGTGGGGCGGCGGCTGCGGGGCAACCTGCGGCCCGGCGACCTGGCGGCCCGGCTCGGCGGCGACGAGTTCGCGGTGCTGATGCACGGGTCGGCCGATCCCGGCCCGGTGGCCGACCGGCTGCTCGGGGTGCTCGGCCGCCCGTACGAGCAGGGGGACGGGCCGGTCTTCCTGTCGGTGAGCATCGGGGTGGCGGCCCGGCACGGCGAGACGGACGTGGAGCTGCTGCTGCGCAACGCCGACCTGGCCCTGCGCTACGCCAAGCAGCGGGGCAAGAACCGGATCGAGCGCTACGACGCCACGTACGACCAGTTGCTGAGCCGGCGTACCCGGCTGGAGCACGAGCTGCGCGGCGCGATCGAGCGCGACGAGCTGCGGCTGGTCTTCCAGCCGGTGGCCTCGCTGCCGTCGGTGCGGCCGGTCGGCGCGGAGGCGCTGCTGCGCTGGCGTCACCCGGAGCTGGGCAACGTGCGGCCGGACGAGTTCATCCCGCTCGCCGAGGAGTGCGGGATGATCGCCAAGCTCGGCGCGTGGGTGCTGCATCAGGCCTGCTACCAGCTCTCCCGCTGGCTCGCCGACGGGCACGATGTCTGGGTGTCGGTGAACGTCTCACCGCGTGAGCTGCACGCGCCGGAGTACGTGGTCCAGGTCGCCGAGGCGCTGCGCGCGCACCACGTGCCGCCGCAGCGGCTGGTACTGGAGGTGACCGAGCACGCGGTCGCCACCGACCTGGACGAGCTGATCCGGCGGCTCACCGCGCTGCGGCTGACCGGCGTCCGGATCGCGCTCGACGACTTCGGCGCCGGCTACTCCTCGCTCGGCCAGCTCCGGCGGCTGCCGATCGACATCCTCAAGATCGACCACAGTCTGGTCGCCGAGCACGAGCCGGTCCGGCCGGTCGGGCGGGACGGCCCTGCGTTCGCCCCGATGGTCGACATCGTCATGCGCCTGGGTCACCAGCTCGGCCTGGAGGTGATCGCCGAGGGCGTGACCAACCCGACCGAGCTGGCCGCGGTGGTGGCCGCCGGCTGCCGGTTCGGGCAGGGGGCGCTGTTCGGCTGGGGCGTACCGGCCGAGCACCTGGAGGCGATGCTGGAGGCGGCGACAGCGCCCGGGAACCGGCACACCGCGATGCCGCCGACGCCCCCGGCGCCGCCGGCGCACAGCCCGTCGCCGTTGCTGCCCCGGTTGCGTAACAACCCGCCCGCCACGGTGCCCGCCCAGCGTCCTCCGATGGAGGGATCTTCGCAGGTGGCGCCGGGGATGGAGGGCGTGTCGGGTACCGAAACGCCCACGTCCGTGAACCAAAATGTGGGATCAGTTGACTCATCGCGTGAGATGCGTCAGGCTTAGCCGCATGTCGTCGAACCGGTCGCCGCGAGTACTTACCTGAGCGCACTCTCCCACCGAGAGTGCGCTGGCCCCGTGCATCCTGCACGTGGGCTTTTTTGTTGCCGTCGGACCCATCGCGGGACCTCCGCGTCCCATCCTGAGAAGCGCGTCACCCACTCACTTCCGAAGGCTTGAACCGCCATGACGAGACCCACGCCAGAGACCCTCGCCCACTCCGCCCGCCGTGCCCGTTCCGGCACCGGCGCGGCCGGTGACTCCGACTCCGCCGCCCGCCCCGGTCGTGCCGCCCCGGCGGCCGCCACCGCCGAGACGCCCGTACGGGAGCCCGCCACCGCGCAGGTCTCGGGCGCCGGTTCGCTCGTGCGGTCGCTGGAGGCGCTCGGCGTCGACGTGGTCTTCGGCATTCCGGGCGGTGCGATCCTGCCCGCGTACGACCCGCTCTACGACTCCACGGTCCGGCACATCCTGGTCCGGCACGAGCAGGGCGCGGGGCACGCGGCCACCGGTTACGCGCAGGCCACCGGCCGGGTCGGCGTGTGCATCGCCACCTCCGGCCCGGGCGCGACGAACCTGGTGACGCCGATCGCCGACGCCTACATGGACTCGGTGCCGATGGTGGCGATCACCGGTCAGGTGGCCCGGCCGTCGATCGGCACGGACGCCTTCCAGGAGGCGGACATCCAGGGCATCACGCTGCCGATCACCAAGCACAACTTCCTGGTGCAGACGGCCGACGAGATCCCGCGGGTGCTGGCCGAGGCGTTCCACCTGGCCGCGACCGGCCGGCCCGGCCCGGTGCTCGTCGACATCCCGAAGGACGTGCTCCAGGCGCCCGCGACCTTCTCCTGGCCGCCCGCGCTCGACCTGCCCGGCTACCGGCCCACGCTGCACCCGCACGGCAAGCAGATCCGCGAGGCGGCCCGGCTGATGACCGGCGCCCGCCGTCCGGTGCTCTACGTCGGCGGCGGCGTGCTCAAGGCCGGCGCCACCGAGGGGCTGCGGAAGTTGGCCGAGCAGACCGGCATCCCGGTGGTCACCACGCTGATGGCGCTGGGCGCGTTCCCCGACTCGCACCGCCAGCACCTGGGCATGCCGGGCATGCACGGCACCGTGGCGGCGGTCTACGGCCTGCAGAAGGCCGACCTGATCGTGGCGCTGGGCGCCCGCTTCGACGACCGGGTGACCGGCCGGCTGGACTCGTTCGCCCCGGACGCGACAGTGGTCCACGCCGACATCGACCCGGCCGAGATCGGCAAGAACCGGCACGCCGACGTCCCGATCGTGGGCGACGCGCGGCACGTCATCGACGAGCTGATCGCGGCCGTCACCGCCGAGCAGGCCGCGCACCCGTCGGTCGACCTGACCGACTGGTGGGCGCAGCTCGACGACCTGCGCGAGCGGTACCCGCTCGGCTTCGAGGAGCCGTCCGACGGCACGCTCTCCCCGCAGTACGTGATCAAGCGGCTGGGCGAGATCGCCGGCCCGGACGCGATCTACGTGGCGGGTGTCGGCCAGCACCAGATGTGGGCCAGCCAGTTCATCTCGTACGAGAAGCCGCACACCTGGCTCAACTCCGGCGGCCTGGGCACCATGGGCTACGCCGTCCCGGCCGCGATGGGGGCCAAGGTCGGCAAGCCGGACACCACGGTGTGGGCGGTCGACGGCGACGGCTGCTTCCAGATGACCAACCAGGAGCTGGCCACCTGCGCGCTGGAGGGCATCCCGGTCAAGGTCGCCGTGATCAACAACGGCAACCTGGGCATGGTGCGGCAGTGGCAGACCCTGTTCTACGGGGAGCGCTACTCCAACACCGAGCTGGGCACGCACAAGCACCGCATCCCGGACTTCGTCAAGCTCGCCGAGGCGCTCGGCTGCGTCGGGCTGCGCTGCGAGAACGCCGCCGACGTGGACAAGACCATCGAGGCGGCCATGGCGATCAACGACGCGCCGGTGGTCATCGACTTCGTGGTCGGCAAGGACGCGATGGTCTGGCCGATGGTCGCCGCCGGCACCAGCAACGACGAGATCATGTTCGCGCGGGGCGTGCGTCCCGCCTTCGACGAGGACGAGCTGTAATGACTATGCACACGCTGTCCGTGCTGGTGGAGAACAAGCCGGGTGTCCTCGCCCGCGTCTCCGGGCTGTTCTCCCGGCGCGGGTTCAACATCGACAGCCTCGCCGTCGGCGAGACCGAGAACCCGGACGTCTCCCGCATCACCATCGTGGTCAACGCCGAGTCCTCGCCGCTGGAGCAGGTGACCAAGCAGCTCAACAAGCTGGTCAACGTACTCAAGATCGTGGAGCTGGACCCGCAGGTGTCGGTGGCGCGGGAGCTGCTGCTGGTCAAGGTCCGCGCGGACCGCACGGCCCGCGCCCAGGTGCTGGAGACGGTCAGCCTGTTCCGTGCCCGGGTGGTCGACGTCGCGCCGGACACGCTCACCGTCGAGGCCACCGGCACGCCGGACAAGCTCGACGCGCTGCTGCGTGACCTGGAGCCGTTCGGCATCAAGGAGATGGTCCAGTCCGGCACGGTGGCCATCGGGCGGGGTTCGCGGGCCATCACCGCCGGCCCGGCCCTGCGCGCCGCCTGATCCGTACCCACAAGTTTTTTCGACGGGCCGACGGGCTCCGCCGTACGAAAGGGAAGTCAATGAGCGTTGAGGTGTTCTACGACGACGACGCCGACCTGGGCCTGATCCAGGGCCGCAAGGTCGCCGTGATCGGGTACGGCAGCCAGGGCCACGCGCACGCGCTGTCGCTGCGCGACTCGGGCGTCGACGTGGTGATCGGCCTGCCCGCCGGGTCGAAGAGCCGGCCGAAGGCCGAGGAGCAGGGCCTGCGGGTGCTGACGCCCGCCGAGGCGGCGGCCGAGGCCGACGTGATCATGATCCTGGCGCCGGACACCGCCCAGCGGCACATCTACGCCGAGGCCATCGCGCCGAACCTGTCCGCCGGCAAGGCGCTGTTCTTCGGGCACGGCTTCAACATCCGGTACGGCCTGATCAAGCCCCCGGCCGACGTGGACGTGGCGATGGTCGCCCCGAAGGGCCCCGGCCACCTGGTCCGCCGCCAGTACGTCGACGGCAAGGGCGTGCCCTGCCTGGTCGCCGTCGAGCAGGACGCCAGCGGCAACGCGTTCGGCCTGGCCCTGGCGTACGCCAAGGCGATCGGCGGCACCCGGGCCGGCGCGATCCGGACCACGTTCACCGAGGAGACCGAGACCGACCTGTTCGGCGAGCAGGCGGTGCTCTGCGGTGGCGCGGCGGCGCTGGTGCAGACCGGTTTCGAGGTGCTCACCGAGGCCGGCTACGCGCCCGAGGTGGCCTACTTCGAGTGCCTGCACGAGCTGAAGCTCATCGTCGACCTGATGTACGAGGGCGGCATCGCCCGGATGCGCTACAGCATCTCCGACACCGCCGAGTACGGCGACCTGTCCCGCGGCCCGCGCGTGATCGACTCGCGGGTCAAGGAGGAGATGCGCAAGATCCTCGGCGAGATCCAGTCCGGCGAGTTCGCCCGCGAGTGGGTGGCCGAGGACGAGGCGGGCCGGCCGAACTTCGCCAAGTGGCGGGCCGAGGGCGCGGCGCACCCGATCGAGGAGACCGGGCAGAAGCTGCGCTCCATGATGAGCTGGGTCGACCGGCCGATCACCGAGACCGCCTGAGTTCTTCCCTCGTGCGGCCCGTGGCCCGACGCTCTCCCCGGCGTCGGACCGCGGGCCGCCGTTCGTTCCGCCCACCGCCGGTCAGGCGGGCGGCAGCCCGCCGTCCACCGCACGCGCCTGCTCCACCGACTCGCGGTGGGCCTCGTACGCCTCGTCGAGCCGGCCCAGCGCGCCCAGCCGGTTGCCGAGATTGCCCAGCGCCCGGGAGAGGTCGGCCCGGTGGGCCGGATCCTCGTCGGCCAGTTCCCGGCGCAGGGCCACGCACTCCCGCAGCGTCTCGGCCGCCCCCGCCACGTCACCGGATCGGCTCAGGGCCCGATCCAGGCCGAACAGGGCCGAGCTCAGCAGCGCACGGTAGGTCGGTTGCCCGGCCGCCAGTGACCGGGCCAGCTCGACCGCCTCCCGTCCGGCCGCTGTCCCGGTCATTCCGGCGATCCGCGTGCCGGGCGGTGGCGGATCCTCGTCGCCCCGCCGGAAGTCGGTCATGGCTGTCACCGCGGTCAGGCCCTGGACGAGCAGCGGGCGGAACACCTCGGGCAGATCGACGGCGCGCCGTCGGCAGAGCGGCAGCAACTCCGCCAGGAGGGGCTCCACGTCGTCCCACGCGCCGGTCGTCATCCGCGCCGAGACGAGCGACGCCAGTGACCGGGCCAGCTGGATGCCCCCGCCCTCGCGGGCCACCTCGACGGCTTCGGCGAGCCGGGCGACGCCCTCGCCCGGCCGGTCCGCCTCCAGCAGCAGGCGACCGTGGGCGCGTAGCGCGCCGGCCAGGCCGTGCCCGCGAACCCCGGGGGTCTGGTCGACCCACGGCCGCAGGTGATCGACCGCCTCGGCGGCGGCCCGCTCGGCCGCCTCGATCTCACCCAGCGCCTGCCGGCAGTACGCCTCGACCAGCAGCGCGCCGGCGGACACGCGGTGACCGGGCACGGGTGTGACGGTGCGGAGCACCTCCAGGTCCGCCGCGGACGCGGTCAGCAGGTCCAGCGCGTCGCGGTGCCGGCCGGCCGCGGCCATGCTGTTCGCGAGGTCCACAGCGGTTTCGGCGCCGGCGGCCTTCCAGCGAAACCGGTACCGCCAGGGCAGCCCGAGGTATGCGTCCCGGGCCTGCCGGCGGGCGTCGAGCGCTTCGTCGTGCCGCTCCAGCTTCTCCGCGCAGTCTGCGACCGTCAGCAGGGTGAGGATCCGCCGGGCCCGCTGGTCGCCGGTGAGCGGTTCCGCGTCGGCCCAGGCGCGCAGCGCCAGCCGGGCCGAGGTGAGCGCCGGGTGTACCTGGCCGACATGGGCCCGGTTCCGGGCGAGCAGCGTCCGGGCGGTGGCCAGCGCGACCAGCCCGGGCCGGTCGGACGCCTGCTCGACGTACCCGATCGCCTCGGCGAGCTCGGCGGCGACCGCGGTCGTGGGGCGGACGTCCGGCACGCCGGCGCGGGCCACCAGCGCCCGGGCCAGCACCGTGCGGGTCTGCTCCGGGCGTTCGGCGGCCAGCCGGCGGCAGAGCGCCACCGCCTCCTCGGCGGCGGCCGTCCGCCGGGCCGTGCCGCCCGGCAGTCCGCTCACCACCTGGGACCGGGTGACCAACGCCTCGGCCAGCCGCGGTCCCCAGCCGAGCGGGTCGAGACGGGCCAACGGCCGCAGCAGCGTGATCCGGACGACGACCCACATCGGCGCTTCCTCCCTCGTGGCGACAGCTCCCGTTGTAGCGGGTTCCTGCCAGGGCGGAGCCGGGTGAACGGCTGATGACAGGCGTGCGACGGGCCTGTGTGAGGGCGCTCACCCCGAGGTCCGGGACCCGGAGGCCGGACAGCCACCTACCATCCTTGGTGTGGTGCCCCGGCGCACCCGACGGCCATGGCACGGATAGGCGCAGGGCGCAGCGCGGCGTCCCGACGCCCCCAGGCCGAACCGAAACCGAGCGTCTACGAGGACCGATGACTCCTGTCGTACTGATCGCCGAAGAACTCGCCCCCGCCGCCATCGAGGTGCTCGCCCACGACTTCGACGTGCGCCACGTGGACGGCACCGACCGCCCGGCCCTGCTCTCCGCTCTCTCCGAGGCCGACGCGGTGATCGTACGCAGCGCCACCCAGATCGACGCCGAGGCGATCGCGGCCGCGCCGCGGCTCAAGGTGGTCGCCCGCGCCGGCGTCGGTCTGGACAACGTCGAGGTGCCCGCCGCCACCGCCCGGGGCGTCATGGTCGTCAACGCGCCCACCTCCAACATCGTCTCCGCCGCCGAGCAGGCCGTCGCGCTGCTGCTCGCGGTGGCCCGCAACACCGCCAGCGCCAGCGCCGCGCTCAAGGCCGGCGAGTGGAAGCGGTCCAAGTACACCGGCGTGGAGATCCAGGGCAAGACCGTGGGCGTGGTCGGCCTCGGCCGCATCGGCGTGCTCTTCGCCCAGCGCATCGCCGCGTTCGGCACCCGGCTGATCGCGTACGACCCGTACATCCAGCCGGCCCGCGCCGCGCAGCTCGGCGTCCGCCTGGTCGGGCTGGAGGAGCTGCTGCGGGAGAGCGACTTCATCTCCATCCACCTGCCGAAGACGCCGGAGACGGTGGGCCTGATCGGCGAGAAGGAGCTGGCGATCGTCAAGCCGGGCGTCCGGATCGTCAACGCGGCCCGGGGCGGGCTGGTCGACGAGCAGGCGCTCGCCGACGCGATCGCGGAGGGCCGGGTCGCCGGCGCCGGCGTCGACGTGTACGCCAAGGAGCCCTGCACCTCCTCGCCGCTGTTCGCCTTCGACAACGTGGTGGCCACCCCGCACCTGGGCGCCTCCACCAACGAGGCGCAGGACAAGGCCGGTCTCGCCGTGGCCAAGAGCGTCAAGCTCGCGCTCCAGGGCGAGTTCGTCCCGGACGCGGTGAACGTGCAGGCCGGTGGCGTGGTCGCCGAGGACGTACGCCCGCTGCTGCCGCTGGCCGAGCGGCTGGGCCGGGCGTTCACCGCCCTGGCCGGCGGGGTCGCCGCCAGCGTGACCGTCGAGGTGCGCGGTGAGATCGCCGGCCACGACGTGTCGGTGCTCAAGCTCGCCGCCACCAAGGGGCTGTTCAGCTCCGTGGTGGAGGAGCAGGTCACCTACGTCAACGCGCCGCACCTGGCCGCCGAGCGGGGCGTCGAGGTCACCCTGGCCACGCCGGGCGAGACGGTCGACCACCCGAACCTGGTGACCGTGCGCGGCGCGCTGCCGGACGGGCGTACCGTCCGGGTGTCCGGCACCGTGGTGCACACCGGCGCCCGTGACGTGTTCAAGCTGACCGAGGTGGACGGCTTCGACGTGGAGATCGGCGCGGAGGGCATCCTGGTCTTCCTGCGCTACGCCGACCGGCCCGGCGTGGTCGGCACCGTCGGCACGCTGCTCGGCGAGGCCGGTGTGAACATCGCCGCCATGCAGGTGGCCCGCCGCGAGGCCGGTGGCGAGACGCTGATGACGCTCACCGTCGACCAGGCGCTCGGCGCCGACCTGCTCACCTCCGCCGCCGACTCGATCGGCGCGGTGGCGGCCAGCGCCGCCGACCTGCGCGACGTGTAGTCCGGACAGGACACATCGGGGCCCGGCCGGATGCGGCCGGGCCCTTCGTCGTTCCGGACGGTCAGGAACGCACGCGGGCCGGTGGCGGGTAGACCGAGCCGTCCTGCGCGTCGAAGAGCATCAGGTCGTGTTCGCCGGCCAGCCGTTCGACGTCCAGCAGGACCTGGTCCGGGCAGGCGGGATTCAGGTTCATCTCGATGTGGTCGGCGGCCGTGTGCAGCGGCGCCTCCCACGGCGTACCCGGACGGGGCGGACCGTCGGGGTAGCTCGCCGTGATCGCCCGGTAGAAGGCGACCAGTCTCGGGTCGGGTTGCTGCCTGCCGTGCCAGCCCTCGCGGCACTGCTGCACCGCCGCCCGCACCTGCTCCGGTGTCGCCCCGTTCGGCAGGGCCCACACGCTCAGATCGAAACTCACGGCGGACAGCGTGCCATCCCGGGCCCGGCCCGTCACCTCTGCCCCACCGTGCGTTCACCGGCTGATTGCCGGCACCGATTCCCAAGCGTCCGCTGTGGAGACTCTTGCGTCGAGTTGCGTCGATTCGCTAGCGTACCGTTGCGGTTTCCGGCTGAGTCGATTCCCGGCCCGTCTTCGGGTGGCGCGGTCGGGCGTCCGCCCCGTCGGCCCGCACCCCTCGATTGCGCGAGCCACGCGCACTCGTCGCTGACCGGCCCCCACGGTCGTTGCCGAGACCGCGGGGGCCGATCGCGGCTCAGCGCCGGTGCTGCGCGAACAGCGGGCGGTAGTCCGAGTCCTGACGGAACCAGGCCAGTCCGGCCGGGCCGGCGGCGTACAGGGCGGTGGCGTAGGCGTCGGCGACGGCCAGGTCCGGGCCGATCACGGTGGCGGCCGCCAGGCGGTCGGTCGGCTCGCCGGTGTGCGGGTCGATCACGTGCCCCCGCCGCCCGGTGACGCCGGAGGTGCCCACCGCGCCGGTCGTCATCTCCAGCACGACAGGGGTCCGCCGGGTGTCGGTGGGGTGGTGCACCGCGACGCGCCACGGCCCGCCGTGCGCCGCGCGCCCGCGTACCATCAGGTCGGCGCCGCTGAGCACGGCGTAGTCGTGGACGCCGGCGGCGCGCAACCGCGCCGCCGCCCGCTCCACCGCCCAGCCGCCGAGCAGGCCGCCCGGGTCGAAGCCGCCGGGCACCGCCCAGGCGTCGAACCAGCCGTCGGTCGCCGCCCGCATCGACGCGCAGAGGTCGATCAGGTCGGCCAGCGGGGGGTACGAGTCAGGGCTGATCTCGTCGCGGCGCAGCCGGGACACGAGGCTGTCCGGCCGGTTCGGTCCGTAGGTGATGTCGACGGCCCGCAGTTCGGCGACGGCGTCCCGCAGCGCCTCGCCCACCACCCGGTGGCCGAGCCACTCGGGCGCGTTGAGCAGCAGCGTGTAGTCGGCGGTCGAGGTGGTCACCGTGTGCCGGACGCTGATCCGGCCGGACGCCCCGCCGGGCCGCTCGACGCGGTGGCTGCTGGCGCCCAGGTGCAGGTCCGGACGGACCGGGCGGAACGCGGACTGATCGACCCAGCGGGTACGGGGTTGCTCGTCCGCCCAGTGGGTTCGCCGGTGCTCGATCCGCATGACACCTGCCCCCTCGGTGGTCGCCGCCGTGTCGCGGCGGTGGCCGGTCCCGGGCCTGCGTCGACCCGATCGAACCCGACCCTAAGCAGTGGAGATGACCACACCATGAGTGCTGCCTGGGAGGATCCTGTGACTCGCGTTCCCGAATGGTGGAAGAGTCGTACCGGGGGCCGGGACACCGACGTACCGTTGCCGGGAACGTCGAGACGAGGAGCATCAGGTGGCACGCATCGCGGTGGTGGCCGGCGACGGCATCGGACCCGAGGTGGTCGCGCAGGCCCGCAAGGTCCTCGACGCGGTGCTGCCCGGCATCGAGGCCACCGAGTACGACCTGGGCGCGGCGCGCTGGCACCGCACCGGCGAGGCGCTGCCCGACTCCGTCCTCGACGAACTGGCCGGCCACGACGCCATCCTGCTCGGCGCGGTCGGCGACCCGACAGTGCCGCCGGGCGTGCTGGAGCGCGGCCTGCTGCTCAAGCTCCGGTTCGCCTTCGACCAGTACGTCAACCTGCGCCCGTCGCGGCTCTGGCCCGGCGTCGGCGGCCCGCTCGCCGCGGTCAAGCCCGGCGAGGTCGACCTCGTGGTGGTCCGCGAGGGCACCGAGGGCCTGTACGCGGGCGC
Organism: Micromonospora sp. LA-10; assembly: GCF_051853095.1. Lineage (NCBI taxonomy): Bacteria > Bacillati > Actinomycetota > Actinomycetes > Micromonosporales > Micromonosporaceae > Micromonospora > Micromonospora sp. LA-10. The sequence goes on along the minus strand of NZ_CP195710.1, from coordinate 2,342,629 downwards.
CGGTGGCGCGCTGCACCGGGACACCCCGGCCGAGGTGGCCACCGAGGAGAGCCTGAACACCCGGCACGGCGTCGAGCGGGTCATCCGCGACGCCTTCGCCCGCGCCCGCCGCCGCGAACGGCGCAAGGTCACGCTCGTGCACAAGACCAACGTGCTCACCCACGCCGGGTCGCTCTGGTCGCGCGCCTTCGCCGCGGTGGCCGCCGAGCACCCCGACGTCGCCACCGAGTACCAGCACATCGACGCCGCCGCGATGTTCCTGGTGACCAACCCGTCCCGCTACGACGTGGTGGTCACCGACAACCTCTTCGGCGACATCCTCACCGACATCGCCGCCGCGGTGACCGGCGGCATCGGGCTGGCGGCCAGCGGCTGCATCAACCCGGAGGGGCGCTACCCGTCGATGTTCGAGCCGGTGCACGGCTCCGCGCCGGACATCGCCGGCAAGGGCGTCGCCGACCCGGTCGCCGCCGTGCTCTCCGCCGCGCTGCTGCTGGACCAGCTCGGCCACGCCGACGCCGCCGCCCGGGTGACCGCCGCGGTCGGCGCCGAGCTGGCCGCGCGTACGCCCGGCGCGCCGCTGCGCACCGAGGAGGTCGGCGACCGGCTCGCCGGGTACGCCGTATCCTGACCGGGCCGATCCTTCCTGGCGGCCCGGTAACGGGCCGCCAGACCCGTCTCCGGGCCCGCTCCGGCGGTCCGGTGCGGCGTGACCGCCCGTGGGGCGGATCTATCCGCTGAACGACCGTTCGGGGTAAGTTTCTGGCACCAGTGACGTCGGCGTGCGATCCCGCATGCCGTGAACCCGCAGGGAGGTCAGCGCGATGAGCGGTGGTGACAAGCTCGATTTCGAGATCCGTCCGAATCCCGCGCCGGTATCCGCCGCCGACCGGGCCGCCCTGCTGGCGAACCCCGGTTTCGGCCGGGTCTTCACCGACCACATGGTCACCATCCGCTACGCCGAGGGCAAGGGCTGGTACGACGCCCGCCTGGAGGCGCGCGCGCCGATCCCGATGGACCCGGCCGCGGCGGTGCTGCACTACGCGCAGGAGATCTTCGAAGGGCTGAAGGCGTACCGCACCGGTGACGCGGTGACGATGTTCCGCCCGGAGGCGAACGCGGCCCGGTTCGGCGCGTCCGCCCGCCGGCTCGCCATGCCGGAGCTGCCGGAGGCGACGTTCGTGGAGTCGCTGCGCCGGCTCGTCGAGCTCGACCAGGCGTGGATCCCGGAGCACGAGGACGCCAGCCTCTACCTGCGTCCGTTCATGTTCGCCAGCGAGGTCTTCCTCGGTGTGCGCCCGGCCAACGAATACCTCTACTGCGTCATCGCCTCGCCGGCCGGGGCGTACTTCTCCGGCGGGGTGAAGCCGGTGACGGTCTGGGTCTCGCCGGACTACACCCGGGCGGCGCCCGGCGGCACCGGCGCGGCGAAGTGCGGCGGCAACTACGCCGCCTCGCTCGCGGCGCAGGCCGAGGCGATCGAGGCCGGCTGCGACCAGGTGGTCTTCCTGGACGCGGTCGAGCGGCGCTACGTCGACGAGCTGGGCGGCATGAACGTCTTCTTCGTCTACGACGACGGCAGCATCGTCACCCCGCCGCTGGGCGGCACGATCCTGCCCGGCATCACCCGCGACGCGATCCTCACGCTGGCCGCCGAGGCCGGGCACGAGGTGCGGGAGGAGCCGGTCGCTTTCGCCGACTGGCAGGCGGACGCGGCAAGCGGGCGGCTGCGCGAGGTGTTCGCCTGCGGCACGGCCGCCGTCGTCACCCCGATCGGCGGCGTGCGCTTCCCGGCGGGCGAGTTCCTCATCGGCGGCGGTGAGCCGGGCCAGGTCACCATGGCGCTGCGCCAGAAGCTGGTGGACATCCAGCGCGGTCGCGCCGACGACCCGCACGGCTGGGTCACCCGGGTCCTCTGACCGCCCGCGCGGTGGTCGGGGAGTTTGCTCCTCGACCGCCGCGGGGCCGGGTCAGTCCAGCAGGTGGGTGCGCAGGGACTCCAGCTGCGCCTCGGTGACGCCGGCGTGGGTCAGGTAGCCCTCGACCGAGCCGTAGCCGGCGCGCAGCTCGGCCAGGAATAGCTCCATCGTCTCGGCGGGGGACGCCAGGAACGGCGGCGGCGGTTCCTCCGCGTCCGGCAGCGTGGCCCGTACCCACTCGGCGAAACGCTGGGAGGCGGCGGTGCTCAGCGCGTAGTCGGCCACCACGTCCTCGTCGGGCACCCCGAGCACGGACAGCGTGAGCGCGCAGACGATGCCGGTGCGGTCCTTCCCGGCGACGCAGTGCACCACCACCGGGGCGTTGGCGCTGTCGGCGATCAGCCCGACCGCCTCGGCGAGCCCCGCCGTGCCGGTGCGTGCCAGGTCGGCGTACCGGTCGGCCAGGTAACGGGCCAGGCTGACGCCGGAGGCGTCGAACCTGTTCGCGCCCCAGTCCTCGTGCTCGGGGTGGATGTGCCGGTAGGTGAGCCCGTCGTAGGCGGGAACCCGGCCGTCGCGCTCCACCTCGGTGGGGCGGCGCAGGTCGATCACGGTACGGATGCCGAGCGCGGTGAACGCCGCCCGGTCGGTCTCGTCGATGCGGTGCAGCGAGTCGGAACGGTAGAGCCGGCCGCGCCGTACGGTGCGGCCGTCCTGAGTGGCGTATCCGCCGACCTCACGGAAGTTGAACAGGGTGGGGAAGGGGCTCTCCGGGGCGTCCACATCCGACACGGTACGGCCGGCGGGGCGTTCCCACGTCCCCGCCGGCCGTCGCCGAGGTGTCAGATGCGCGGCGGTACGTCCGGCGGCAGCGCCGAGTGGTTCTCGCCGTAGTAGCCGCCGAGCCGGTCCCGGTAGCCCGGGTCGGCGTGGCTGGCCTCGTCGAATTCCGGGGCGGCCTTGATCTGGTCCTTGTCCCGGTCGATGTGCACGGTACGGGCGTCGTGGTCGACGAGGTTCACGGTGCCGGCCGGGAGCATCACCTTCTTGCCGAAGATCCACGGCCCGGTGTCCACCACCAGGAAGCTGTCGTCCACCTCGTGGCTCGCCCGGTCGATCTTGCCGATGGCGCCGTCGGTGGCCTCGACCTTGTAGCCGGTCAGGTCGGCGCTCGCCACGCCCGCCTCGTCGCGGTAGCGCCACGGGTCGAAGGCGCCCGCCGGGGCGCCGCCGGCGACCGCGCCCCGGCCGTCGTCGAGGATCGGCTCGGTGCCGCCGTGTGTGGCGCGCGGGTCCAGTTCGTCCATTGCCGCCCTCCCGTTCCGACGGCCGCGGCCGTCGCGGCGCCGTTCTCCGTCGACCGGGTTACCCACCCTTCCGGCGCGCCAACCCGCCGACGCCGAAGGGCCGGCGCCACGGTGGTGGCGCCGGCCCTCGGGTCGCCGGTCCGCGCCGGTCGGGCACGTCCGGGCGGGTGGATCAGGCCAGCGCGGCCTCCGCGTCCAGGGTCACCGCGGCGGCGTGTACGACGGCCGCGATCCGCAGCCCCTCGTGCACCTGGTCACGGCTGAACCCGGCGGCGCGCAGCGTCTTCTCGTGCGACTCCAGGCAGACGCCGCAGCCGGTGATCGCCGAGACGGCGAGGCACCACAGCTCGAAGTCGGTCTTCTCCACGCCGGGGCGGGCGATGATCTGCATCCGCAGCCGGGCCGGCAGCGACGCGTACTGCTCGTCGCCGATCAGGTGCTTGGCCCGGTAGTAGACGTTGTTCATCGCCATCACCGCGGCAGCGCCCTTGGCCGCCTGGACCGCCTCGGGCGTGAGGTGACCGGCCGCCTCGGCGGCGATCTCCCGCAGCACCACCGGGTTGCGGGCCGCCACCGCGCAGGCCAGGGCGGTGCCCCAGGCCTGCTCCGGCTTCAGCGTCGAGGTGGTGATGGTGGAGCCGAGGTTGAGCCGGATGTCCTTGGCGTACTCCGGCAGGGCCGCCTTGATCGTGTCCAGACCCATGTCAGGCCCCGGCGCCGGCGAGGAGCGCGTTGGCGTCGAGCGTCGCCGCACCCTTGTTCCAGTTGCACGGGCACAGCTCGTCGGTCTGGAGCGCGTCGAGCACCCGCAGCACCTCGGAGACGTTGCGGCCGACCGATCCGGCGGTCACCATGACGAACTGGATCTCGTTGTTCGGATCCACGATGAAGGTGGCCCGCTGGGCGACGCCGTCGGAGCCGAGCACGCCGCAGGCGGAGGTCAGCTCGCGCTTGATGTCGCTGAGCATCGGGAAGGGCAGCTCGCGCAGGTCCGGGTGGTCCTTGCGCCAGGCGTAGTGGACGAACTCGTTGTCGACGGAGACGCCGAGCACCTGGGCGTCGCGGTCGGCGAACTCGCCGTTGAGACGGCCGAACTCGGCGATCTCGGTGGGGCAGACGAAGGTGAAGTCCTTCGGCCAGAAGAACACGACGCGCCACTGGCCCTCGTGGGACTTGTGGTTGATCGTCTCGAACGCCTTGTCGGGGTCGAGCGATACGCAGGCGGTGAGTTCGTACTCGGGGAAGTGGTCACCGACAGTGAGCACGGGTCCTCCTTGAGCGTGGCCGGGCAGGGTAGCCGGGCCAGTAACTGGATCGGTTCAAGATTCTTCCGGAGCCCTGTTTGTGCTCGTGGAGGGCTTTGTCCGGGTGTGAAGACGATCACCGGCCACGGGATCGTCCCGGAATATGGGTTTCGCCTCCCAAATCCGTGGGCGAGGTGGCAGAGTACGGGTCGTGACCAGCTTCGTCCTGATCATTAGCAGCTAGCGCGCCGGCCCTTCCTCGCCGAGCGCGCAGACCTCCCGCATCCGCGGGGGGTCTTTTTGTTTGCTCCCCAGGACGGACACGAGAAGAGGACTCCGATGACCTTCCAGGTGTACGACACGACGCTGCGCGACGGCGCACAGCGCGAAGGACTCACGTACTCGGTGGTCGACAAGCTGGCGGTGGCCCGCCTGCTCGACGACCTCGGGGTCGGCTTCATCGAGGGGGGCTGGCCGGGCGCGGTGCCGAAGGACACCGAGTTCTTCCGCCGGGCCCGCACCGAGCTGGAACTGCGGCACGCGATCCTGGTCGCCTTCGGGGCCACCCGCAAGGCCGGCCTCGCGGTCGAGGACGACCCGCAGGTGCGCGGGCTGCTTGACGCGCAGACCCCGGCCGTCGCCCTGGTCGCCAAGGCGGATCTGCGGCACGTGGAACGGGCGCTGCGCACCACCGCCGAGGAGAACCTGGCGATGATCCGCGACACCGTGTCGTACCTGGTGGCGCAGGGCCGGCGGGTCTTCGTCGACGGGGAGCACTGCTACGACGGGTTCCGCTTCGACCCGGGCTACACCACCGCCGTGGCGGAGACCGCGCTGGCCGCCGGCGCCGAGCGCTTCGTGCTCTGCGACACCAACGGCGGCATGCTGCCCTCCCAGGTCACCGCCGTGATCGAAGGGCTGGTGGCGCGGACCGGGATCGCGCCGGAACGGCTCGGCATGCACGCGCAGAACGACACCGCCTGCGCGGTGGCGAACACCATCGCCGCGGTCGAGGCCGGCATCCGCCACGTGCAGGGCACCGCCAACGGCTACGGCGAGCGCCCCGGCAACGCCGACATCTTCGCGATCGTCGCCAATCTTCAGCTCAAGCTGGGCATGCCCGTCCTACCGGAGGGCTGCCTGGAACAGATGGTGCGGGTCTCGCACGCCATCGCCGAGATCGCCAACATCGCCCCCGACACCCACCAGGCCTACGTCGGGGCCGCCGCCTTCGCTCACAAGGCGGGGCTGCACGCGAGCGCGATCAAGGTCGACCCGTTGCTCTACAACCACGTGGAACCCACTGTGGTGGGCAACGACATGCGGATCCTGGTGACCGAGATGGCCGGCCGGGCCAGCATCGAGCTCAAGAGCCGTGAGCTCGGTCTGGACCTGGCCGGCCATCCGGACACCCTGTCCCGGGTCACCGGGCGGGTCAAGGAGATGGAGGCCGACGGCTGGTCGTTCGAGGCCGCCGACGCCTCGTTCGAACTGCTGGTCCGCTCGGAGCTGCCGGGCGCGGCGCCGGTCCGGCCGTTCACGCTGGAGTCGTACCGGGTGCTGGTCGAGCACCGCGAGGACGGCGCCGTGGTCTCCGAGGCGACAGTGAAGATCCGGGTACGCGGCGAGCGGGTGATCGCCACCGCCGAGGGCAACGGCCCGGTCAACGCGCTGGACGAGGCGCTGCGGGTGGGACTGGCGCGGCACTACCCGGAGCTGCGCGAATTCGAGCTGGCCGACTACAAGGTCCGCATCCTGGAGGGCAGCCACGGCACCGGCGCGGTGACGCGCGTGCTCGTGGAGACCGCCGGGGCCGGCCGTGACTGGACCACTGTGGGCGTGCACCCGAACGTCGTCGAGGCCAGCTGGGTCGCGCTCGTCGACGCCCTCACCTACGGCCTGGACCGGGCCCGTGTGTCCGGCGGTACCCCGGCCTGACTCAGCCGGCCGGCAGGCGCAGTTCGACCAGCAGCGCGCGGTGATCGCTGCCCGGCACCGGGAAGGTGCCGGCGGCGCGCACCGCGATGCGCCGGTCCACCAGGACGTGGTCGATGGTGACCGGCGGGATCGGGTCGCCGTCGTACGGGCCCCAGGTGCCGCCGAACCCGGCCCCGGCCGCGTCCGCCGCGTCGGTGTAGCCGGTGGCGATCAGGTCCCGCAGCGCCGCGTGGTCGAGCGTGGCGTTGAAGTCCCCGGCCAACACGCTCAGCCCGCCGTCCGGGGTGGCCGGCGGTTGGGCGCGCTGGTCGGTCCACCAGTCCGGCACCACGTCCACCGCGTACGGCGCGGCCGGGTGCGCCGACTCCACACGTAACGGCGGCGCCCCCGGCACCGTCACCGTCGCGTACGCCTGGGTGAAGAAGAATCCCTTGTTGCGGCGGTGCCCGGTGTCGCGCAGCGGGTGGCGGGAGTACACGCCGGAGCCGGTGGAGCCGACCTCGGGGCTCAGCGACCGGTGCGGCAGCAGCGTGGCCAGGCCGAGCCGGTCCAGTTCGGCCGCGAGCGCCGGGGTGAGTTCCTGCACCGTGAGCACGTCCACCCGGCGCGTCCGGACCAGGCCGACCAGTCCCGCCGCGTCGGCCGAGCCGAGGAGCAGGTTGGCGGTGAGCAGCCGCAGCGTCGGCCCGTCGGCCGGAGGACGGGTGTCGGGGATCGCCCGGGGCGCCACCGCGCCGATCAGTGACAGCGCGGCGAGGGCCGCGACCACCGCCGGGGCCCGGCGCCGCAGGGCGAGCGCCGACACCGCCACCACCGGGGCCACCGCGGCGACGTACGGCGTGAAGGCGATGACCAGCACCAGCGGGCCGCGTTCCAGTCCGGCCAGGCGTACGAGCGCCCAGGCGGCGACCAGCGCGACTGCCAGCCAGCACGCGGCGGTGGCCCAGCGACCGCCCCGGGTGCCGCTCCGGGACAGGTCCGGCGCCGTGATCATGGCCGTCAGACTACCCGGGTCCGCGCCGCCGCGATGCCCGGCGAAACAATTTCGTGAATGCTCGCCCGCAATTCCCGAGCACTTTTTCGATCGACCGGACACGCAATACGAGCTATTGACCGACTGCATTTCCCGGTGCTACGTTCCCCCTGGTTGAGACGTCGCGACTCTCTGTAGTAAGGCCAGCTCACGAGCGGTGCGCTCCCCGGGCGGATACCCGATGATCCGCAATTTTGACGCGCGCAGTCGCCGTATCACCACGTTTTACCAAGGGAGAAATCATGGCCACATTCTTCAAACGAAAGGCGACGGTGGTGGCGCTCGCCGCGCTGTCCCTCACCCTGGCCGGTGGAGGGATCGCCGCAGCCGCCCAGTCGGAGGCACGGCCCCAGCCCGGCGCCCGGCACAGCACCGCGCAGCCGCCGGTGACCCGCCGCCGAGCGGCAGGCCGCCCGTGCCGCCATGCGTGCCACGCTGGCCCCGCCCGCGCCCGGCCAGGTCGCCTGGGCCGTCGTGTCGGCCAACGGGACGCTGCTGCAGCACTCCGGCAACGTGGTGTCCTCGCTCCGGTTCGTGCCCGGCCCGGGCGTGTCCGCCGGGCAGTACCAGGTGCTGTTCGACTACAACGTGAGCCAGAAGTCGTACCACGTCTCCATCGGCACGAACGACACGGCGAACGTGCCGCCGGGCGGTGAGGTCTCGGCCGCGCCGCGCACGCTGACCCCGAACGCGGTCTTCGTGCAGACCCGCAACTCCGCCGGTGGCTTCGCCGACCGGCCGTTCCACATCCTGGTCGCCAACTGACCCGTCCGGCCACGCGCCGGCCCCCGCTGCGGCGGGGGCCGGTGTCGTGTTCCGTCCCGGTCCGGCCCGCGCCGCGACGGTTCGCGCCGTTGCCGCCCGATCGGGGAGATGCTGCCCGTCCGGTTCGGCCACTGCCCCTCCGGCGCAGATAATCCGACGTTTGTCGCCGGTCCGGCACGGGAAGCAAGCACCGTGACGGACATCTCGGACACCCTGGCCAGCGTGCCCAGCCCGGTCGATGCCGACGCGAGCAGCGTCGAGCTGGACCAGACCCTCGTCGAGGTCAAACGCGTGATCGTCGGGCAGGATCGGCTCGTCGACCGCCTCCTCACCGCCCTCATCGCCGACGGTCACTGCCTGCTGGAAGGCGTACCGGGGGTGGCCAAGACACTCGCCGCGCAGACGCTCGCCACCGTGGTCGGCGGCACGTTCTCCCGCATCCAGTTCACGCCCGACCTGGTGCCCTCCGACATCGTCGGCACCCGCATCTACCGCGCCTCGACCGAGCAGTTCGACGTGGAACTGGGCCCGATCATGGCGAACCTGGTGCTCGCCGACGAGATCAACCGGGCTCCGGCCAAGGTGCAGTCGGCCCTGCTGGAGGCGATGGCCGAGCGGCAGGTCTCGATCGGCGGGCGGAGCTGGCCGGTGCCGGAGCCGTTCCTGGTCCTGGCCACCCAGAACCCGATCGAGTCCGAGGGCGTCTACCAGCTTCCCGAGGCGCAGCGCGACCGCTTCCTCATGAAGGTCGTGGTCGACTATCCGAGCGACGCCGACGAGCTGGCCATCCTCTACCGGATGAGCACCGAGCGCCCCACCGCGAGCACGGTGCTCGACCCGACCCGGCTGCGTGACCTCCAGCGCCGCGCCACCGACGTCTTCGTCCACCACGCGCTCGCCGAGTACGTGGTCCGCCTCATCCTCGCCACCCGGGACCCGCAACGCTTCGGCCTGCCCGACATCGCGCCGCTGCTGGCGTACGGGGCCAGCCCCCGGGCCACGCTCGGCCTGGTGGCGGCCGCCCGCGCGCAGGCGCTCATCCACGGCCGGGACTACGTGCTCCCCGAGGACATCCGGGACCTGGCGGTGGACGTGCTGGCGCACCGCCTCGTGCTCACCTTCGACGCGGTCGCCGACGGGATCTCCGGCGAGGACGTGGTGCGCCGGGTGATCGAGGCGGTGCCGCCGCCCCGGCTGGTGAACGGGCCGACCGAGGTGGCGCCGGACCTGGCGGCGGCATGACCGGCACGGCCGAGCCCGGGCTGACCGACCTCGCGCCCGACCAGCGGCTGCGCCGGCTGGAGCTGACTGTGACCCGGCGGCTCGACGGCCTGCTGCACGGCCGGTACCGCGGCCTGCTGCCCGGACCCGGCAGCGAGGCGGCCGGCAGCCGGGAGTACCGCCCCGGCGAGGACGAGGTACGCCGGATGGACTGGGCGGTCACCGCCCGGACCACCGTTCCGCACGTCCGCGAGGTCGACGCGGACCGGGAACTGACCACCTGGCTGCTCGTCGACGCCAGCCCCAGCATGGAGTACGGCACGTCCACGCTGGACAAACGGGAGCTGGCGGTGGCGGCCGTGGCGGCGGTCGGCTTCCTCACCGCCGGAGTCGGCAACCGGCTCGGCGCCCAGGTGCTCACGCCGGACGGGCTGCGCCGGTTCCCGGCCCGCAGCGGGCGTACCCATCTGCTCGGGCTGCTCCGCGCGCTGCTCGGCGCCCCGCGTACCGGCGGCCTGCCGGACTCCGGCGGCGCGGGCGCGGCCGGCGCGCGCCCTCGGGACGCGGTGCCGGGCCTGGTCGACGGGCTGGACGGCCTCCAGCGCGTCGCCACCCGGCGCGGGCTCGTGGTGATCGTCTCCGACTTCCTCGACGAACTGCCCGACGACCCGGACACCGCGCCGCCGCCGTGGGCCGCGGCGCTGCGCCGCCTGGCGGTACGGCACCAGGTGCTCGCGGTCGAGGTGACCGACCCGCGCGAGCTGGAACTGCCGGACGTCGGGCTGATCACGCTCGTCGACCCGGAGAGCGGCCGGCACCGCGAGGTGTGGACCGGCGACCCGGGCCTGCGCGAGCGGTACGCGCGCGCCGCCGCCGAGCAGCGCGACCAGGTACGCCGCACGCTGCGCCGGGCCGGCGCGACCCACCTGGCGCTGCGCACCGACCGGGACTGGTGCGCGGACGTCGTCCGGTACGTGCACGAGCAGCGCCGGCTGGCCATGGTGCCGGCTGCCGCCCGCGGAGGTGTCGCATGACCTGGCAGTCACCCGCCCGCCTCTGGCTGCTGCTCGCCGTCGTCGCGCTGGTCGCCGGCTATCTGGTGCTGCAACGGCGGCAGAGCAGGTACGCGGTGCGCTTCACCAACCTGCGCCTGCTCGACCGGGTCGCCCCGCGGCGTCCGGCCTGGCGGCGGCACGTCCCGGCGGGCCTGTTCCTCGCCATGCTCGCGCTGCTGGTGGTCGGGTTCGCCCGGCCCGAGGCGGAGGTGCGGGTGCCCCGGGAACGGGCCACTGTGATGGTCGCGGTGGACGTCTCCACCTCGATGCTCGCCGGTGACGTGGACCCGGACCGGTTGACAGCGGCCAAGGAGGCGGGCCGGCGGTTCGTCGACGGGCTGCCGGACGAGTTCAACGTCGGCCTCGTCGCGTTCGCCGGCAGCGCGGCGGTGCTGGTGCCGCCGAGCACCGACCGGGAGGCGCTGCACGACGGCATCGGGCGGCTGGCCGAGGGCATCACCGGCGTGCAGGGCACCGCCATCGGCGAGGCGATCAGCACCTCGCTCGGCGCGGTCAAGAGCCTGGACGCGACCGCCGCCAAGGACCCGCCGCCGGCCCGGATCATCATCCTCTCCGACGGCGCGAACACCTCCGGCATGGACCCGATGGAGGCCGCCGACCAGGCGGTCGCCGCGAAGGTGCCGGTGCACACCATCTCCTTCGGCACGCCCGGCGGCTCGGTCGACCGCGGCGGCCGGGCGATCCAGGTGCCGGTGGACGGCCAGACGCTGCGGGCGGTCGCCGAGCAGACCGGCGGCGGCTTCCACGAGGCGTCCACCACCGCCGAGCTGAAGGACGTCTACGAGGACATCGGCACCTCGGTCGGCTATCGCACCGAGCGGCAGGACATCTCGGCCCGCTTCATCGGCCTCGGGCTGGTCCTGGCGATGGGCGCCGCGGCCGGCTCGCTGCGGTGGTTCTCCCGGCTGCCCTGACCCGCACACCACGACGGCACGACATGTGAGGAGCCAGGCATGGCAGTGCAGACCGGACTCGGCGAGCCACGCGGACCGTGGTTCGTCTCGCCGGAGCTGGACCCGGACGGGCGCGGCCACCGGGACGTACCCGGGGGTGGGCCGGAGGCCGGGCGGCGCAGCATGCGGCACCGGCTGCTGAGTGTGGCGGCGGTGGTGGCGCTGTCCACCGTCTCCGGCGCGGCGGCCGGCACCTGGGCGGCCGACCGGGGCGCGCCGGGACCGACGGCGGCCTCCGCCGCGCCGGTGCCGGCGGAGCTGGTGACCGCCGCCGGCAAGACGGTGCCCGGGGTGGTGTCGGTGATGGTCGGGGGCCGTTCCGGCGCGTCCGCGTCCGGCTCCGGGTTCGCCATCGACAACGAGCAGCACATCGTCACCAACGACCACATCCTGGCCCGGGGCGGTGCCGGCGCGGTGACGGTGGAGACCTCGGACGGGCGGCGTTTCCCGGCCGAGGTGGTGGGCCGGGAACCGGCCAGCGACCTGGCCGTGCTGAAGGTGCCCGCGTCGGCCGGGTTGCCGCCCTTGCCGCTGGCCAAGGCGAACTCGACCAGGGTGGGGGAGCCGGTGCTCGCCGTCGGGTCGCCGCTCGGGCTCGCCGGGACGGTCACCGCGGGCATCGTCAGCGCGCTCAACCGGCAGGTACGCATCGGCAACGGCCGGCACACGGCGGTGCAGACCGACGCCTCCATCAACCCGGGCAACTCCGGTGGGCCACTGGTGAACGCGCGCGGTGAGGTGGTGGGCGTGAACACCGCGATCGCCACCATCGACGGCAACGGGTCGATCGGCATCGGCTTCGCCATCCCGATCGACCAGGTCCAGCAGACCGCCGACACCATCATCGGCCGGGGCGGCTGAGTCGCCGGCGCGGCCACCCGCGCGGGGTTGCTCCGGCGCCCCGCGCGGCGCTGACCTGCACAAGCGTCGCAAGATCGGTGCGAAGTGTCGGATATCCGGCGTGGGATCATTGGGGCATAGAAATATTACGCTGAGTATGGATACTGGCGGAGGTGGAGCAAGCTGTCATTGCGGCCCTCCTCGTGGTGGGCCTGATCATCGGCGCCGGTGTCGGCGCCTCCTACGCGCGTGCGAAACGCGGCTGGACGGACTACCAGACGATCCGGACCAGCGTCCCCGGCGCCCGGCGCAACGCCTGGCTCGCGATCCGGGGCGTGGTCGTCAAGCTCGCGGTGATCGCCCTGCTGCTCGTCGGCGCGGCCGCGTACGCGGCGTCCGGCGGCGGCGAGGAACGGGCCGGTCCCACGCCGAGCGCCACCCCCACCCCGAGCCACCGCGCCGGGCGCTAGCCTCGGGGAGTGGACGACGGACTGCGGGTCACCGATCGGCTCGTGGTGCCCGCCGCCGAGCTGCGCGAGCGGTTCTCCCGCTCCTCCGGCCCGGGTGGGCAAGGAGTGAACACCACCGACTCCCGGGTGGAGCTGAGCTTCGACCTGGGCGGTTCGCCGAGCGTGCCGGAGGCGCTGCGGGAACGCGCGCTGGCCCGGCTCGCCGGCCGCCTGGTCGGCGGCGTGCTCACCGTCACCGCCAGCGAGCACCGCGCCCAGCTGGCCAACCGGGAGGCGGCCCGCGAGCGGATGGCCGCGCTGCTGCGCGAGGCCGTCGCCCCGCCGCCGAAGGCGCGCCGCCCGACCCGCCCCTCCCGTGGCGCGAAGGAGCGCCGTCTGGCCGAGAAGAAGCGCCAGTCCCAGCGCAAACGCGACCGCCGGGTGGACGGCGACTGACCGAAAATCCGTTGAGCCGCCACACGCGCCGCGCGGAGAATTCCGCCACGTGATCGACTTCTCCGTCAAGCCCACGCTCACCGGCGAGCTCGTCGTGCTGCGCCCGTTCCACGACGACGACCTGCCGGCGCTCGCCGAGATCCTGGCCGACCCGGAGGTGGCCCGGCTGACCGGCAGCCCGGCCGGTGAGACGTTCGAGCCGTCCCGCCTGCGCGCCTGGTACGGCACCCGCAACAGCCAGGACGACCGGCTCGACCTCGCGGTGGTGGACCGGGCCGGCGGCGCCTGCGTCGGTGAGGTGGTCCTCAACGAATGGGACCGGACCAACGCGAGCTGCAACTTCCGCACGCTCATCGGCCCCGGCGGCCGCGACCGCGGCCTCGGCACCGAGGCGGTCCGGCTCATCGTCGGGTACGGCTTCGAGCAGCTCGGCCTGCACCGCATCGGCCTGGAGGTGTTCGCGTTCAACCCGCGTGCCCGGCGCGCCTACGAGAAGGTGGGCTTCGTCGCCGAGGGGACGCTGCGGCAGGTGCTGCGCGACGGCGACGACTGGGTGGACGCCACAGTCATGTCGATCCTCGCCCCGGAGTGGAACCGGCATCGGGGGCACCCGGAGGCTTGAGCCGGAGGCGTCGAAGCGCTTCAATGCGTACGAGGAGCTTCAGGGCCGTCACCGACCACCACGTCACAGTGACAGGAGTCCCTTCCGCATGTCCCGAAACCCGCTGCGCGCCGCGCTGACCGCGCTCGCCGCGCTGCTACCGGTCCTCGCCCTCGGCCTCACCCTCACCACCACCACGCCCCCGGCCGCCGCGGCGGCCACCCCGGTCCGCGTCATGCCGCTCGGCGACTCCATCACCGGCTCGCCCGGCTGCTGGCGAGCACTGCTCTGGAACCGCCTCCAGTCCACCGGCCACACCGACGTCGACTTCGTCGGCACGCTCGGGCCGCAGGGCTGCGGTGTGCCGTACGACGGCGACAACGAGGGGCACGGCGGCTACCTCGCGACGAACGTGGCGAACCAGAACCTGCTGCCCGGCTGGCTCGCCGCCACCCGGCCGGACGTCGTGCTCATGCACTTCGGCACCAACGACGTGTGGAGCAACATCGCGCCCGCCACCATCCTGGCCGCGTACTCGAAGCTGGTGGACCAGATGCGGGCCGCCAACCCGGCCACGACCGTGCTGGTCGCGAAGATCATCCCGATGAACCCGGCGAGCTGCCCCGAGTGCGGCTCGCGGACGGTGGCGCTCAACGCGCTCGTCGACGGCTGGGCGGCCGGGAAGACCACAGCCGCCTCACCGATCGTGGTCGTCGACCAGTGGACCGGGTTCAGCACCGCCACCGACACCTACGACGGCGTGCACCCCAACGCGGCCGGGGACCAGAAGATGGCCGACAGGTGGTACCCGGCGCTGACCGCCGCGCTCGACCGCACGACGCCCGGCCCGACGACGAGCCCCACGCCGTTGCCGACCGTCAGCCTCAGCCTCAGCCCGTCGCCCACAGTGGGCCCGACGTCGGCGCCCGGCGGCTGCACCGCCACCTGGCGGACCGCCGGTCAGTGGCCGGGCGGATTCCAGGGGGAGGTGACCGTGCGCAACGACGGCACCGCGCCGATCGCCGGCTGGACCGTGCGCTTCCCGCTCGCCGGGGGCCAGCGGATCAGCCAGGCGTGGAGCGCCGACGTGACCCAGAGCGGAACCACTGTGACCGCCCGGAACGCGGGCTGGAACGGCGCCTTGGCCCCGGCCGCCCAGACCACGTTCGGGTTCCTGGCCGAGGGAACCGCGCCGAGCCCGGCGCTGACCTGCGCGGCGAGCTAACCGTCGCGTGCCGGCCGGCTCCGCTCAGCGGGTGCCGGCCGGTACGGCCCGGTCCAGCGCGGCCAGCAGCCGGGACCGCAGCCCGGCGGCGCGCTCGGCGAACCCGCGCTGCGCGGCCGCGTACTCGGCCCGGCCCTCCGGGGTCTCCACACGCATCGGCGGGTACCCCAGACCGGCCAGGTCGTACGGGCTGGCGCGCATGTCCAGCGTCCGGATCTCCCGGGCCAGCTCGAAGCAGTCCGCCACGAGTTCCGAGCAGACCAGCGGAGACAGCTTGTACGCCCACTTGTAGAGATCCATGTTGGCGTGCAGGCAACCCGGCTGCTCCAGCGAATGCTGGCTCTCCCGGGTCGGCTGGAGCACGTTCAGCGGGCGGGCCGGCGCGGTGAAGAAGCGGAACGCGTCGAAGTGGCTGCACCGCACGCCGCGCTCCTCGACCACCGCCGCCGTCCGCGCCGGACTCAGCCGCAGCGGCCAGGAGTTGTGCCGTACCTGCTCCTGCGTCTGCCGGTAGACCATCGCCCACTCGTGCATGCCGAAGCAGCCGAACTGCGCCGGCCGCCCGGCGGTCGCCGCCAGCAGCGTACGGATCCAGGAGATCGACTCGGCGCGCCGCGCGCGTACCCGATCGGTGTCGAGGGTGAGCCCGGCGGCGCTCGCCGTGTAGTCCGGGCCGAAACCGGCCGGGTCGGCGTCGCGCAGCGCCACGCCCGCGCCCGGATGCCAGCGGCGCAGCTGGGCCGGACGGTACGAGTAGTACGTGAAGAGGAAGTCCTCCACCGGATGCTTCACGCCCGACCGGCGGCGGCCCAGATGCGGCGTCAGCCACGCATCCACCCGCTCCTCGTGGGCGTGCCGGCGCGCCTGCCAGTCGGCGACGTCGAGCGCGGGGGCGAGGGCGGCGGTCACGCACCCCAGGGTACGACCGCCACCCGTCACCGGGTCAGGGCACGTCCACCCGCACGCCCGCGGAGAAGACGCCGCTGCGCAGCTCCAACCGCTTCGGCGGCTCGCCGCCGCGCATGGTGAACACCAGCGGCAGCAGCACCCGCCGCCCGGCGGCCACCGGCTGCGAGAAGACGTCCCGACCCAGGTTCGCCACCCGGGTCGCGTCCTCGTCGGCGGCCACCCAGTTCCCGCTCGGCAGGTACGCCCGCTGCAACTGCCCGTGCCAGGTCTGGTCCTCGTTCGTGACGTTGCGCACCCCGACCGTGGCCAGGCAGGGGCGTCCGCCGCCGGGCGCCGCCGGCAGGACGCCCTCGCCGCAGCTCACCCGGTAGACGGTGAACTCGAACGCGGTCTCCCGCAACGGCTGGCCCAGCCCGCCGGTGACGCTGCTGCCCACCCACGCGCCGCTCGTCGGCTGCTTGGTGGTGTCCATCGCCGCCACCCGCTGCGTGGCCGACCACGCCGCCGCGCCGACCACGCCGGCCAGCACCGCCGCCGCCACGCCCACCACCAGCCAGACCGGCGGCCGGCGTCGGCGGCTCGCGGGCGTCGGCACCGCCGTACGCGGATAGACGGTGCCCCGTTCGGCCGCCCCTTGGCCGGGCGTGCCGTGGCCCGGCGTGGCCTGGCCCGGTCCGCCTTGGCCGGGCGTGCCTTGGCCCTGCGTGCCGCCTCCGGGGACTCCCGTGCCTGCCGTCCCGCCGGGTGCGCCGCGGGCCATCGTGCCCGGCGCGACGCTTCCCGCCGCCGTGCGCCGGCGGCGGCGCCACACCGCCCACCACAGCACGCCCGCGGTGACCACCAGCAGCGCGGTGAACGCGGCCAGCAGCACCGGTGGCCGCCGCCAGGCCGGGGCGGCCGTCACCTGCGCCGCCGGGGCCGTCGCGGCGCCCACCCAGGTCGCCGTGGCGCAGTCGTACGGGCGCGTGCCGTCCGTGCCGTAGACGCAGGTGGGCGCGGTCAGTGACCGGCCCGGGCCGGGAATCGACAGCGCGGTGTGCAACGTGGTGGTGCTCTTCGCCGGCAGGCGCAACCGCCACGTCACCTCCCCGGCGCTCGACCCGGCGGGCCGGGTGCTCCGCCCACCGCCGGTCACCGTGGTGGCCCGCGACCCGCTCGGCAGCTCCTGCCGCACCATCGTGTCGACCGGCGCCGTGCCGGCGTTGCGGACCTCGATCCGGTAACCCGGCGCCGGAGTGCCCGCCGCGCCGACCGCCACGCTCACCGGCGGCATCGACGGGCGGACCGGAGCCGGGCCGGTGGTCGGCACCGCCGGAGGGACCGCCGGCACGCCGGTCGGGATCGGGGTCGCCCCCGCGCCGGGCAGCGCGACCGGGACGGCGGCCGGCGGTGGAGCCGGTTGAGTGGGGGTGGCGGCCGCGCGGGGCGTCGCCGGGGACAGCGCCGGTACGGCGGCGATGACGCCGAGGCAGTTCACGAACACTGCCAGGGCCCTGTGGTGTCGTCTCGATGCAGGCATACCAACGAACCTCCGGAACCGAAGCTATGGGCCGGGCCCCGCCGGGCGGGTACGAAGCCGCCATTCCCGCCCCGTCCGGCGCGATCCGGCGTACCCTGTCGCGCTCTCGCCGGTCCGGCGCCGGCGGGCGGCGAGGGTGTCGCGCGGGGCCGCCGGGCGCGCCGCCCGCCGGTGTCCGCCGGGTGACACGCGGGCGGGGATAGATTGGCCGGGTGCGTATCGCTCGTTTCGCTCATGCCAAGGGAATGTCGTTCGGGGTCGTCGAGGGCGAGCCGGAGGCCGGGCCGCAGGGCCTGACCATCGCCGAGATCGAAGGCCACCCGTTCGGGCAGATCCAGTTCTCCGGCGCCCGCTGGGCGCTCTCCGACGTCCGGCTGCTGTCGCCGATCCTGCCCAGCAAGGTGGTCTGCGTCGGCCGCAACTACGCCGAGCACGCTGCCGAACACGGCAGCGAGGTGCCGAAGGAGCCGCTGCTCTTCCTCAAGCCGTCCACCTCGGTGATCGGCCCGCGCGACGCGATCCGGCTGCCGATCTTCTCCAAGCAGGTCGAGCACGAGGCGGAACTCGCCGTGGTCATCGGCGCCCCGGGCGCCCGCCGTGCCGACCGGGCCGCCGCCGAGCGGGCCATCTTCGGCTACACCTGCGCCAACGACGTCACCGCGCGGGACCTGCAGCGCTCCGACGGGCAGTGGACCCGCGCCAAGGGCTTCGACTCGTTCTGCCCGATCGGGCCGTGGATCACCACCGGTCTCGACGTCAGCGATCTGGAGATCCGCTGCGAGGTGGGTCGTAACCCGGAGGAGATGGAGGTACGCCAGATCGGCCGGACGAAGGACATGGTGTTCGACGTACCGGGCCTGGTGTCGTACATCTCGCACGTGATGACGCTGCTGCCCGGTGACGTGGTCCTGACCGGCACGCCGGCCGGGGTTAGCCCGCTCACCGAGGGGGATACGGTCACCGTGCGGATTCAGGGGATCGGGGAGCTCAGCAACCCGGTGGTCCCTGTCGCCTGATTCGCTCCGATGCCTCGTTTCCGCTGGTCAGGTGGGTTTCGAGGGGTTGGATTTGGCCTGTCGGCACCGGGAGGGTAAAGTTCATTCCCGGCGCCGCAAGGGGCCAATGGGGTATGGGGTAATTGGCAGCCCGACTGATTCTGGTTCAGTTAGTCTAGGTTCGAGTCCTGGTACCCCAGCGCAGCCGCGAGTTCGCAAGAGCTCACGGACGCTGGATTCCGGCAGCTCACGCTGGCGGAGTGCAATGAAGGTTCTGGCCCCGTCGTCTAGCGGCCCAGGACGCCGCCCTCTCAAGGCGGTAGCGCCGGTTCGAATCCGGTCGGGGCTACAGCACCGACAGCCCGTCCCGTTTTCCGGGGCGGGCTTTCTGCTGTCCGGGCAACGCTTTCGCGTGCGATGGGGGTGACCCCCGCGGCGGGTACCGGACGCGATGCCGCTAGACTACTGCCACGCCACCCGGCAGGGCGGCGAAGCAGGAAAAGTGCCTGGCCCCGTCGTCTAGCGGCCCAGGACGCCGCCCTCTCAAGGCGGTAGCGCCGGTTCGAATCCGGTCGGGGCTACGTTCACCGAACGGCCCGTCTCGCTCACGCGAGGCGGGCCGTTCGCGTTGTCCCACCCACCCCACCCCACCCCACCCCGCCCACCCCGCCCCGTTGATCATGAAGTTAGCGGCAGCCGGGGAGATCAAAAATGCCGCCAACTTCATGATCAACGCGAGGGGGTGCGGGCGGGCAGCCGGGGCCAGCCGGGCAGCCGTGGGGTCAGAGGCCGGAGAGGCGCTGGCCGGCTCGGACTACGGCCATGGCGTGGCGTTCGCCGGGGCGGCGGCCGAGGCGTTCGATCGGGCCGGAGATGCTGATCGCGGCGATCACCCGCCCGGTGCGATCACGGATCGGCGCCGAGACGCTCGCCACACCCGCCTCGCGCTCCGCGACGCTCTGGGCCCAGCCGCGCCGCCGCACCTCGGCCAGTGTGCGGCCGGTGAACTTGGAGCGGGGGAGCAGCGGCATGACCGCCTCCGGCGGCTCCCAGGCGAGCAGGATCTGCGCCGCCGACCCGGCGGTCATCGGCAGCACCGAGCCGACCGGGACGGTGTCCCGCAGGCCGCTGGCGCGCTCGGCGGCGGCCACGCAGATCCGTTCGTCGGCGCGCCGCAGGTAGAGCTGGGCGCTTTCGCCGGTGGCGTCCCGTAGCGCGGCGAGCAGTGGCTCGGCGGCGGTCAGGAGCACGTCCGGGGCCGCGTTCGCCAGCTCGCCCAGGCGTGGCCCCGGGCGCCATCGGCCCTGGGTGTCCCGGACGAGCATCCGGTGGATCTCCAGCGCCTGTGCCAGCCGGTGCGCGGTGGCACGGGGCAGCTTGGTGCGTTCAACGAGTTCGGCCAGGCTGGCGCCGTCGACACAGGCGGCCAGGATGACCACCGCCTTGTCGAGAACGCCGACACCGCTCATACTGTGTCCCACAAGCCGAAATTTACCTCCCAGAATTTAGGATGTCCAGATGGTGGGAGTCACTCAACCGAGGACCCTGGCCGAGAAGGTCTGGGACGCACACGTGGTCCGCTCCGCCGACGGGGAGCCGGACCTGCTCTTCATCGACCTGCACCTGCTCCACGAGGTGACCAGTCCGCAGGCGTTCGACGGGCTGCGTCTGGCCGGGCGCGGGGTCCGCCGTACCGACCTGACGATCGCGACGGAGGACCACAACACCCCGACCGGGTACGACGACCCGGCGTTCCGTCTCCGGCGCGGCGACCTGCTCACGATCGCGGACCCCACCTCCCGCACCCAGATCGAGACGCTGCGCCGCAACTGTGCCGAGTTCGGCGTCCGCCTGCACGCGCTGGGCGACGAGAACCAGGGCATCGTGCACGTCATCGGCCCGCAGCTCGGCCTCACCCAGCCCGGCATGACGATCGTCTGTGGCGACTCGCACACCGCCACCCACGGCGCGTTCGGCGCGCTCGCGTTCGGCATCGGCACCAGTGAGGTCGAACACGTGCTGGCCACGCAGACGCTGCCGCAGGCCCGGCCGAAGACCATGGCGGTGAACGTCGTCGGCGAGCTGGCCCCCGGCGTCACCGCCAAGGACCTGGTGCTCGCGCTGATCGCGCAGGTCGGCACCGGCGGCGGTCGCGGCCACATCGTGGAGTACCGCGGCGAGGCGATCCAGGCCCTCTCCATGGAGGGGCGGATGACCATCGCCAACATGTCCATCGAGTGGGGCGCCAAGGCCGGCATGATCGCGCCGGACGAGACCACGTTCGCGTACCTGAAGGGGCGGCCGAACGCGCCCCAGGGCGACGACTGGGACGCGGCGCTGGAGTACTGGCGGACGCTGCCCACCGACGACGGCGCGACCTTCGACACCGAGGTCACGCTCGACGCGAGCCGGATCACGCCGTTCGTGACCTGGGGCACCAACCCCGGGCAGGGCGTGCCGCTGGGCGCGACGGTGCCGACCCCGGAGGAGTTCGTCACCGAGCCGGAGCAGGTCGCCGCCCGGCGCGCGCTGGAGTACATGGACCTCACCCCGGGCACGCCGATGCGTGACCTGGCCGTGGACGTGGTCTTCGTCGGCTCCTGCACCAACGGCCGCCTGGAGGACCTGCGTGCCGCCGCCGACGTGCTGCGCGGCCACCAGGTCGCCGACGGCGTACGCATGCTGGTGGTGCCCGGCTCGGCCGCGGTCCGCGAGGCGGCCGAGGCGGAGGGGCTGGACAAGGTGTTCACCGACGCCGGCGCCGAGTGGCGTTTCGCCGGTTGCTCCATGTGCCTGGGCATGAACCCGGACACGCTGAAGCCGGGCGAGCGGTCCGCCTCGACCTCCAACCGCAACTTCGAGGGCCGCCAGGGCCGGGGCGGGCGTACCCACCTGGTGTCCCCGCCGGTCGCCGCCGCCACCGCCGTGGTCGGCCGGCTGGCCGCCCCCGCCGACCTGTAAGAAGGGCAGCCGACAGATGGACAAGTTCACCACCCACACCGGCACGGCCGTGCCGCTGCGCCGGTCCAACGTGGACACCGACCAGATCATCCCCGCCGTGTACCTCAAGCGGGTGACCCGGACCGGATTCGCCGACGGTCTGTTCAACGCGTGGCGGGAGGACCCGTCATTCGTCCTCAACGATCCCGCCCATTCGGGTGCGTCGA
Organism: Micromonospora sp. LA-10; assembly: GCF_051853095.1. Lineage (NCBI taxonomy): Bacteria > Bacillati > Actinomycetota > Actinomycetes > Micromonosporales > Micromonosporaceae > Micromonospora > Micromonospora sp. LA-10. The sequence continues at coordinate 2,321,012 of NZ_CP195710.1, read as the reverse complement.
TTCTGATCGCCGGCCCCGAGTTCGGCACCGGATCCTCCCGGGAGCACGCCGTCTGGGCGCTGCGGGACTGGGGCTTCCGGGCCGTCATCTCGCCCCGCTTCGGCGACATCTTCCGCGGCAACGCGCTCAAGGAAGGTCTCCTTCCGGTCGAGCTGGAATTGAAAGCCGTGGAAGAACTGTGGGATCTCGTGGAATCCGAGCCGACCACGCCGATCACTGTCGACCTCGCCGCCCGCCAGGTCCACGCCGGTGACGCCACCTGGGCGTTCCCGCTGGACGACCACAGCCGTTGGCGGCTGATGGAGGGCTTGGACGACATTGGACTCACCCTCCGGCACGAGGCGGAGATCGCCTCGTACGAGGCGTCCCGGCCGTCGTTCCTGCCCTCGGTAGCCTGACTCCGGCCCGAATTCGCCCCCACCGGTGTGCCCGGTGGGGGCGAATCCGTTACGACACAAGGGCTTTTTTCCACCGAATGTTTGTGTCCAGGCAGCACAGGGCATAACGTGCGCGCAGAATGGCTCGCGTCGAGTCAGTTGCACAATCGGGAGGAAGTCGTGAACAAGGCCGAGCTCATCGAGGCGCTCGCCGTTCGCCTGGGGGACCGGAAGACGGCGACGGCCGCGCTCGACGCGGTTCTCGCTGAGGTCCAGGCGGCGGTCACCAAGGGCGAGAAGGTGGCGATCACCGGTTTCGGAGCGTTCGAGAAGCGCGTCCGGGGGGCCCGAACAGCGCGCAACCCGCGGACCGGAGAGGCGGTGAAGGTCAAGAAGACCTCCGTCCCGACGTTCCGCGCCGGCGCGGGCTTCAAGGAGATGGTGGCCAGCGGCAAGGTGCCGAAGGACACCGCTGCCGCGAAGAAGACCACCGGCGCCGCCAAGAAGACCACGGCGGCGAAGACCACCGGCGCTGCGAAGAAGACCACGGCGGCGAAGGCCACCAAGACCACCGCGACCAAGAAGGCCGCCCCGGCGAAGAAGGCGGCCGCGACCAAGACCACGGCGGCGAAGAAGACGACCGCGGCGAAGTCCACCGCGGCGAAGAAGACCACCGCCGCCAAGAAGACGACCGCGGCGAAGTCCGCCACGGCCAAGAAGACCACCGCGGCCAAGAAGGCGCCCGCGAAGAAGGCACCGGCCAAGAAGGCCGCCAGCCGGCGCTGACCGGACGGCCCACGAAAGGGCGCCCACCGTTCGCGGTGGGCGCCCTTTCGCATGGGTACGCGTTGACCACCAGCCGCCGCGCGCCGCAGAATCGCCGTGCCGAAAACCCCCGTCGGTCACGAGAAGAGGCGCCCCGTGCGGCACCGTCACCTCTCCACCCTGGCTCTCGCGCTGGGTATCGCGGTCCTGCTGGACGTGCTGCGGGTCTGGCTCCCGTCGGTCATCACCCTCTTCGGGCAGGCCGCCGAGACGCCCGCCGAGCTGCTCGGCGCGTTCGCGCTCGGCTGGTTCGTGCTCGCCCTCGCCGCGCCTGCGCTCGTCCGCCGCGCCGGTGCCGGCCCGGTCGGGCTCCTCGCCGCCGGTGTGCTGGCGGCGGCGCGGCTGGGGCTCACCGCGCAGCCCGGCGGCCCGGCCCAGCTCTGGCTGGCCTGCGCCGGGCTGCTGGCCGGCCTGGTCTGGCTCGCCGCCGTCGCCGCGTCGGTGCCCCGGCCGGTCGCCGGGCTGGCGCTGGGCCTGGCCGGGAACGCGGTCGGGCACGCGCTGCTGGGCACCGAGGACCTGGTGTGGCGGGGCGGCGTGCTGGGCTGGAGCCTGAGCATCGTGCTGGTGCTGGCGTTCCTGGCCGCGTCCGTGGCGGCGCGGCGGGAGAAGGCCGACGGCGGCGACGGGACGAGCGCGCACACCCCGGGCCGCCGGACGTGGTTGCTGTGCGGGCCGGCGCTGCTGCTGGCCGGTCAGGTGGCGCTCGCCCCGGCGGTGTGGAACGCCGCCGCCGGCAGCGGATCGCCCGGCTTCCCCGGGCTCGCCCGCCCCGGAAACGGTGCCCTGCCGGGTGCGCTCGCGGTGCTGCTGTTCCTCGCGGCGGCGTTGTTCCGGGCGCCGGCCCGCCCGGCCCGGGTGCTGTGGCCGCTGGCCCTGCTCGCCGGGTCGGTGCTGTTCGTGACCGGGCGTCTCGTCCCGGCGTACCTGCTCACCGCCGCCGGTCTCGGTGGCTGCCTGGCGCTCACCGACACGGCCGCCGACGACGACCGGCCCGGGGAGGGCCGCCGGGCGGGGGCGCGGCGCGGGCGTGCGGCGGTGCTGGGGATGCTGGTCTTCGCGGTGGCCACGGTGGCCTACTACGCCGCCTACGACCTGGGGTACCCCAACGGGTGGGCGCCGGTAGCCACGGCCGTCCTGGTGGCTCTGGTGGCGGCCGGCGTGCCTGTCCGGCCCGCCCTGACGCCGCCCGATCCGGTGCTGCCCGCACGAGCGCGGCTCGCGGCCCTGGCCTGCCTGACCGCGTCGGCCGCGCTCGCCGCCGCGCTGCACGCGCCGCCCGCACCGGCCCGCGCGACGACCGCACCGACGGCGGTACGGGTGGCCGCGTACAACATCCGGATGGGGTTCGGCCTGGACGGCCGCCTGGACCTGGACGCGTTGGCCCGGGAGCTGCGCGACGCGGACGTGGTGCTGCTCAGCGAGGTCGACCGGGGCTGGTGGCTCAACGGCGGTCACGACACGCTGGGGCTGCTGGCCCGGCGGCTGGAGATGCCGTACGTCTTCGCGCCCGCCGCCGACCCGGTCTGGGGTGACGCGGTGCTCAGCCGGTTCCCGGCGCGCTCCGGTCAGACCCGGCGGCTGACCGGGCACGGCGCGCCGACCGGGGCGCAGGTCCTCGGCGTCACGCTCGACCTCGGCGGCCGCGAGCTGGCAGTGGTGGCCACGCATCTGCAACCGCCACCCGGCCGGGATCCGGTCGAGCAGGCCCGCGAGGTGGCCGCGTTCGCCGGCCGGTACGCCGCCGGCCGTCCGCTGGTGCTCGGTGGTGACCTCAACACCGAGCCGGCCGACCCGGCGTTCGCCGAGTTCACCGGCGCCGGGCTGGTGGACGCGCTGGGCCCGGCCCGGCCGCTGCGGACCAGCCCGGCCGACGACCCGCGCACCCAGATCGACCACGTCTTCGTCTCGCCGGGCCTGACCGCCACCGAGGTACGCGCACCGCGCACCGAGGCCAGCGACCACCTCCCGGTGACGCTCACCGTCACGCTGCCCTGACCCGGCGCCCTCACGCGGCCGGAGACCGCCGCGCGCCGGAAGCTCGGCGCACGACCGCGGGTCGCCTCACAGCCGGTCGGCGAGGACCAGGCGGTCGCCGGCGAAGGGCAGCAGCCAGCCGCTTCCCTTGGCGGTGGTGAAGTCGTCCGTGCGGCCGGTGAGCCGTTCCAGCGCGCCCGGGATCACCTTGCCCTGGCTGCACACCGCCACCGCCCCGGCGGCGAGCGCCAGCGCGGTCAGCCGGGCCGCGGCGGCCAGCGCGCACTCCTCGACCTGCTGGCCCGGTTCCGGCTCGTCGAAGTCGCCGCACACCTCGATCGGCAGGTCCAGCCGGGCCGCGGCCGGGCCGAGCGTCTGCACGCAGCGGCGTGCCGAGGCGGAGAACAGGCGGTCCGGGTGGACCAGGGCCACGAGCGGGACCAGCGCCTGCGCCTGGGCCTGCCCGTCGTCGTCCAGCGGGCGTCCGTGGTCCGGGCCGGTCCAGGTGCCGCGCTTGCCGGCGCTGGCGTGCCGCACCAGCAGCACTGTGGCGGTGACCTGCGGCAGCGCCGCGAACGCGGCGATCACCTCGGCGTCGTGCGGGTAGCTGACCCGGCGGGCCGCCTCGTCGACCGGGAACCAGGCCACGTCGTCGACCTCGGTGCCGGGCTGGAAGCCGCCTGCGCCGGCCGCCCGCATGGACCAGTAGTCGACCGCCTTGGCGTGACCCTCGCTGCGATAGCGGACGGTGGGCAGGCGCACCTGCGGCACCGCCCGTACGTCGCTCTCCTCGGCCACCTCACGGACGGCGGCGACCAGCGGATGCTCGCCGCGATCGAGCTTGCCCTTCGGCAGCGACCAGTCGCCGTACCGGGGGCGGTGCACCAGGCAGACCTCGACGCCGGCCGGGCCCGGGCGCCACACCACGCCGCCCGCGGCCCGGATCCGCACCGGCTCGTCGTCGCTCACCCGCTCACCGTATGCCCGCCCGGCACGCGCCACGGCCCGCTCAGTCCGCCCGGCCGCCGACCCGGCGCAGCAACAGGTCCTGCAGATGGGTCAGCGGCGCGTCGCCGTCGCCGGTACGCCGGTGCCAGGTGCCGTCGGCGGCCAGCTCGAACGCGTCCACGTCGGGATCGAACGCGGCGGTGAGGACGTGGTCCAGTTCGGCGCGGGCCACCGGGTCGCTCACCTGCACCAGCGCCTCGACCCGGCGGTCCAGGTTGCGGTGCATCAGGTCGGCGGAACCCATCCAGAACTCGGCGTCGCCGTTGTTGCCGAACCGGAAGATCCGGGAGTGTTCCAGGAACCGGCCGAGGATCGAGCGGACCCGGATGTTCTCCGACAGCCCCGGCACGCCCGGCCGCAGCGTGCACATGCCACGGATCAGCAGGTCCACGTGCACGCCGGCCCGCGACGCCCGGTAGAGCGCGTCGGTGATCTCCTCGTCCACCAGGGAGTTCACCTTGAACTGCACCAGCCCCGGCATGCCCAGCCGGACGTGCTCGATCTCCCTGTCGATCCGCTCGATCAGGCCGCTGCGGATGCCCTGCGGCGCCACCAGCAACCGCCGGTACGCGGTCTGCCGGCTGTAGCCGGTGAGCACGTTGAACAGGTCGGTCAGGTCGGCGCCGATCTCCGGGTCGGCGGTGAGCATGCCGAAGTCCTCGTAGAGCCGGGCCGTCTTCGGGTGGTAGTTGCCGGTGCCGATGTGGCAGTAACGCCGGATCTGGTTGCCCTCCTGGCGTACCACGAGCGCGGTCTTGCAGTGCGTCTTGAGGCCCACCAGGCCGTAGACCACGTGGCAGCCGGCCCGCTCCAGCGTGCGTGCCCAGCCGATGTTCGCCACCTCGTCGAAGCGCGCCTTCAGCTCGACCAGCACCACCACCTGCTTGCCGGCGGCGGCCGCGTCGACAAGCGCGTCCACGATCGGGGAGTCGCCGCTGGTGCGGTAGAGCGTCTGCTTGATGGCGAGCACGTTCGGGTCGGCCGCGGCCTGCTCCACGAAGCGCTGCACGCTCGTGGCGAACGAGTGGTACGGGTGGTGCACCAGCACGTCGCCGTCGCGCAGCGTGGCGAAGACGCTGCGCGGCACCTCGCCCTCGGCCAGGCGCGGGTGGGTGGCCGGCACGAACGACGGGTCCTTCAGGTCCGGCCGGTCGGCCTCGCCGTAGACCTGCCACAGCGCGGACAGGTCGAGCAGGCCACGGACCCGCAGCACGTCGTGGTCGTCCATGTCCAGCTCGCGGACGAGCAGCTCCAGCATGTGGTCGGAGATGGAGGCGGCCACCTCCAGGCGTACCGGCGGGCCGAACCGGCGCCGGGCCAGTTCCCGCTCCAGCGCCTGGAGCAGGTCCTCGTCGCGGTCCTCGTCCACCTCGACCTCGGCGTTGCGGGTCACCCGGAACAGGTGGCACTCGACCACCTGCATGCCGGAGAAGAGCTGGCCGAGGTGCACCGAGATGAGGTCCTCCACCGGCAGGAACCGCACGCCCGGCTGGTCCCGGTGGACCCGGACGAACCGGGGCACGTTGTTCGGCACCTTGACCCGGGCGAACAGTTCCGACCCGCCGTCCGGGTCGCGTACCGAGACGGCCAGGTTCAGCGACCGGCCGGAGATGTACGGGAACGGGTGCGCCGGGTCGACCGCCAGCGGGGTGAGCACCGGGAAGATGTGCTCCCGGAACCAGGTGCGCAGCCGCTCCCGCTCGGCGTCGTCCAGGTCGCTCCAGCGCAGCACCCGGATGTCCTCGGCGGCGAGCTTCGGCAGCACGTCGTCGACCATGCAGGTGGCGTGCCGGGCGACCAGCCCGGCGGCCTTGGAGGTGACGAGGTCGAGCTGGGTGCGCAGCGGCATCCGGTCGCCGCCGCGTACCGGCAGGCCGGCGGAGAGGCGGCGCTTCAGCCCGGCCACCCGCACCATGTAGAACTCGTCCAGGTTGCTGGCGAAGATGGCCAGGAACTTCGCCCGCTCCAGCAGCGGGGTGCGCGGGTCCTCGGCGAGCGCCAGCACCCGGGCGTTGAAGTCGAGCCAGGACAGCTCCCGGTTGAGGAAGCGGTCCTCCGGCAGCGGCTGCGCCGGGGGCGGCCCGGCGTCCGGGCCGGTCTCGTCCGGGCCTTCGACCGGGTCGAGCGGCTCCTCCAGCCCGGTGGCGGCCGTCGCGTCCGGGTCGGCGCCGAGGCGCTCCTCGGGGGGCCGGGGCTGGCGGAACCGCCCGTCCGGGCCGCGGCCGGGGCGGCCGTTGCGGGGCGTGCCGGGGTCGAGGATCGGCGGCGGGCCGTCGGGTTGCTCGCGAGGGGTGCTCACCACCTCATGATTCCCCGAAGAGGGTGAACGGAAAATGAACTCCGGCCAGGTTGTTCACGCCATCGTCGGCAAGGTCACCCGGACCACCTCGCCGTCGGCGTCCCGCTCGATCCGGACACGCTGCCCCAATCGGAGCAGCCGCAGCCCGGAGGCGTCGAACGCGCGGGCCGGGAACGCCAGCTCGGTGCCGTCGTCGAGCAGCAGCACGCCGCTGCGGGTCGACGCGTCGTAGGTGGCCACCGTCCCCTGCATGCCAGCACCGTACCGGACTTCGCCGCCGGCCAGCAGCGCCGCCGTGCGCGGCCCCAGGCCCAGCCCGGCGGCGGTGGCCAGGTCCGCCGGGGTGTCCACGTCCCGGCGCAGGCTGGGCCAGTCACCGGCCAGCGGCAGCGCCCCGCTCGCCGCGTGGGCGGCGGCCGAGCCGGGCCCGAACTGCGGCGCCAGCGGCACCCCGGCCGGCGCGGCCAGCAGCACGGTGCCACCGCCGGGGGCGTCCGCGACGAACCCGCGTACCCCCTGGGTGGCACGCAGCGCGGCGGCCAGCTCGGCCGGACGCAGCGCCGGCAGGTCGGCGGTCAGGCCGGCCACGGCGGCGCGCGGCCCGGCGGCCGCAGCGCCGTGCCGGAACGCCGCGTTCAGCCCGGCGCCCGGATCGGCGACGACCCGGGCGCCCGCCGCGTCCGCCGCCGCGCGCACCCGCGCGTCGTCGGTCACCACGAGCACCCCGGCGACCGCCGGGCACGCCCGCGCCGCGCGCAGCGTGTCGGCCGCCAGGGCCAGCGCCAGCTCCTCATGGGGTACGCCGGGCAGCGCGCCCCGCAGACGGCTCTTCGCCGCTCCCAGGCGCTTCACCGGCATCACCACGGTCCAGCGGGCCTCAGACACGCCGACCATCCTGCCAGCGGGAGCGCCGGTACCCGCACTGGCCGCAGCGGGGGCGAACAGGCATGATTCTGTGCCGGGGCGCGTGGGCGGATCGAGGAGGCACTGTGGCACGGCGGAGGCTGGGGTTCTGGCGACGGCTCGCCGTGGTGCTGGTCAAGCCGCTGATGACCGTCTGGACCCGGCGCACCTGGCACGGCATGGAGCACCTGCGCGGCGACGGCGGCGTCATCCTCGTGCCCAACCACATCTCGCACGCCGACCCGCTCGTGGTCGCCCACTACATCTACGACGCCGGGCGCTGGCCGCGCTTCCTCGGCAAGGCCAGCGTGTTCCGGGTGCCGGTGGTCGGCGGGATCCTGCACCGCTGCCAGCAGATCCCGGTCGAGCGGGGCACCGTCGAGGCGGTCAAGTCGCTGGACAAGCTGGTCGCCGCGCTGGACGAGGGCGGTGCCGTGGTGATCTACCCGGAGGGCACCACGACCCGGGAGCCGGACCTGTGGCCGATGAAGGGCAAGACCGGCGCGGCCCGGCTGGCGCTGGCCACCGGCGCCCCGGTGGTCCCGATCGCCATGGTCGGCCCGGAGCGGATGTTCGACCCCCGTACGGCGCGTTTCGGGCTGCGCCCGCGTACCCCGGTGACGGTGATCGCCGGCCCGCCGGTGGACCTGAGCCCCTGGGCCGGCGCCACGCCGACCCGGCCGATCCTGGAGGAGATGACGGACACCATCATGCTGCGCATCCGGGATCTGGTCGCGGAGATCCGCGGCGGCACGCCACCGCCGCTCTGGCAGCGGCCCGCCCGCACCGGCACCCGGGAGGTCACCGAATGAGCGGCCACGTGGCGGTGCTGGGCGCCGGGTCCTGGGGGACCGCGTTCGCCAAGATCCTCGCCGACGCCGGGCGGGACGTCACGGTCCTGGCCCGCCGCGCCGCGGTGGCCGAGGCGATCCGGACCGGCCGGCACAACCCGGAGTACCTGCCGGGGATCCGCCTGCCCGAGCGGGTGACGGCCACCGGCGACGCCGCCAAGGCGATCGAGGGCGCCGAGGTGGTGGTGCTGTCGGTGCCGTCGCAGACGCTGCGCGGCAACCTCGCCGACTGGACGCCGTACCTGGCGCCGGACGCCACGCTCGTGTCGCTGATGAAGGGCATCGAGCTGGGCACCACCAAGCGGATGAGCCAGGTCATCACGGAGACCGCCGGGGTGCCCGCCGACCGGGTGGTGGTCGTCTCCGGGCCCAACCTGGCCCCGGAGATCGCCGCCGAGCAGCCGGCCGCCACTGTGGTCGCCGGCACCGACAGCCGGCGTACCGCGCTGGTGCAGGCGTCCATCCGGACCCCGTACTTCCGCCCGTACACGAACGACGACGTGATCGGCTGCGAGCTGGGCGGCGCGGTGAAGAACGTGATCGCGCTGGCGTACGGCATCGCCACCGCGATGGGCTTCGGCGACAACACCCGGGCCATGCTGATGACCCGGGGGCTGGCCGAGACCGCCCGGCTGGGCGTGGCGCTCGGCGCCGACCCGATCACGTTCGCCGGCCTGGCCGGCATGGGCGACCTGGTCGCGTCCTGCTCGTCCCCGATGGCCCGCAACCGCACCTTCGGCGAGCACCTGGGCCGGGGCGAGTCGCTGGAACAGGCCCAGGCGGCCACCCGGCAGACCGCCGAGGGCGTCAAGAGCTGCCTGGCCATCCGCGACCTGGCCCGCGCGCACGGCGTCGAGATGCCGATCACCGAACAGATCGAGCGGATCTGCCACGAGGGGATGGACCCGCGCCTCGCGGTGGACGCGCTGATGAGCCGTACCGCCAAGCCGGAGTCGTACGAGTGAGCGCCGCCGGCACGTCGGGCGGGAACTGGGGCGACGGCACGCGCAGCGTGCACGCCGGCCTGCCGGAGGCCGTACCCGGGCAGCCGTTCCTGCCCGGCCCGGTCTTCGCCGCGCCGTACCACCTCGACCCGGAGCGCGGCCCGTCGGCGGCGGCGGACGGCTACGGGCGGCCCGACAACCCCACCCGGCGGCTGCTGGAGACGGCGATCGGCGAGCTGGAGGGCGGCGACTGCCGCGTCTTCGCCAGCGGCCAGGCCGCCATCACCGGGCTGCTGCTCACAGTGCTGCGCCCCGGCGACACCGTGCTGCTGCCCGCCGACGGCTACTTCTCGGTGCGCTCGTTCGCCTCGGACACGCTGGAACAGCTCGGCGTACGCGTGGTGCTGGTGCCGACCGCCGGGCCGTACCCGTCGTTCGACGGCGTCCGGCTGGTGCTGCTGGAGACCCCGGCGAACCCCGGCCTGGACGTCGCCGACGTGCGGGCGGTGGCCGCCGCCGCGCACGCCGCCGGCGCGCTGGTGGCCGTGGACAACACCACCGCCACGCCGCTCGGGCAGCGCCCGCTGGACCTCGGCGCGGACGTGGTGGTCGCCTCCGGCACCAAGGCGCTGACCGGCCACTCGGATCTGCTGCTGGGCTATCTGGCGACCCGGGACGCCGGGCTGCGGGACGCGGCGACCACCTGGCGCAACGCCACCGGCGGGGTGCCCGGCGCGTTCGACTGCTGGCTGGCACACCGGTCGCTGGCCACGCTCGACCTGCGGCTGGCCCGGCAGACCGCGAACGCGCGGGCGCTGGCCGACCTGCTCGCGGCCCGGCCGGACGTGACCGGGGTGCGCTGGCCGGGACGGCCGGACGACCCGGCGTACCCGGTCGCCTCGGCCCAGATGCGGCGCGTACCGGGCGTGGTCTCGTTCGACCTGGGCGACGAGCGCCGGGTGGCCCGGTTCCTCGGCGCCTCCCGGCTGGTGGCCGCCGCGACCTCGTTCGGCGGGCTGCACACCACCGCCGACCGGCGCGCCCAGTGGGGCGACGACACGGCGCCCGGCTTCGTGCGGTTCTCCTGCGGCATCGAGGACACCGCCGACCTGCTCGCCGACGTGGCGGCGGCGCTCGACGCTGCGGGCTGACGGCGCAACGCCCGCTGGGCTATCGTGACGGGCAGCCACGGCCCGTGCGGCCCCGACCCGAGGAGGTGAGTCCGATCCCCCAGCACAGGACCGGCGTTCCCTCCGAGTCCGCGTCGCCCAGGAGCTGAGGCGACGCCGGGAGCGCCGACGAGCGCTTCCCGAAAGGCCTGCCATGGCATCCACCGTGTTCACTCCCGACCGTCCGGCCCTCGTCCGCCGGCTGCGCGCCGCCGGTTGCGTCTTCGCCGAGGACGAGGCGGACCTGCTGATCGCCGCCGCCGACTCGGCGCAGTCACTGACCCGGCTGGCCGACCGTCGCGTCGCCGGCCTGCCGCTGGAACACCTGCTCGGCTGGGCCGAGTTCTGCGGCCGGCGGATCGCCGTCCACCCGGGGGTGTTCGTGCCGCGCGGGCGTACCGCGGTGCTCGTCGACGCCGCGGTGGCGGTCGCCGGGCCGGCGCCCGCGGTGCTCGACCTGTGCTGCGGCTCCGGTGCCGCCGCCGTGGTGCTGCACGAGCGGCTGACGCCCCGCTGGCTGGCCGCCGCCGACATCGACCCGGTGGCGGTGGCGTGCGCGCGGCGCAACCTCGACCCGCTCGGCGTCCCCGTCTATCAGGGCGACCTGTTCGACGCGGTGCCGGCCACCTGGCGCGGCCGGCTGGACCTGGTGGTGGCGAACGCGCCGTACGTGCCGAGCCGGGCGGTGGCCATGCTGCCGGCCGAGGCGCGGCTGCACGAGGCCCCGGTGGCGCTGGACGGGGGCGCGGACGGCCTCGCGGTGCTGCGCCGGGTCGCGGCCGGCGCGGCGCACTGGCTGGCCCCGGGCGGGCACGTCGCGGTCGAGGTGAGCGCCGGGCAGACCGCGGCGCTGTGCGCCGTGTTCGCCGCCGCCGGGCTGCACCCGTCGGTGGTCCGCGACGAGGAGCGCGAGGCGACAGCGGTGACCGCCCGCCGCCCCGGCTGAGAGCGGGCCGGGCAGTACCGCCGGCGGCATGGCGGGTGGGCCCGCCGAGAACTAGCCTCGGATCAGGCTCGGCGGGAGGCGGTGGCGGTGGGCAGCGCAGGGGTGCCGGTGGTGGTGGGCAGCGCAGGGGTGCCGGTGGTGGTGGGGCTGGACAACGGGGGCACGAGCGACAACGCCACCGTGCTGACCGTCGACGGCCGGTTCCTGGTGGACGGGCTGCTGGAGATCCCGAGTGACGTCGGCGCCGGGCCGCAGGCGGCGGTGGAGGCGCTGGCGCGGGCGTTCGACGGCGTGCTCGCCCACACCGGGGTGCCCCGCGACCTGGTACGCGCGGTCGGGCTGGACACGCCCGGCCCGGCCAGCGCCACCGGCGTGATCTCCTCGCGTGGCTCCACCAACTTCTCCCAGCCGGCCTGGCGTGGCTTCGACGTGCGTACCGCGCTGGAGCGGCGGCTCGGCCTGCCGGTGGTGTACGCCAACGACGGCAACGCCGCCGCGCTCTACGCCCATCACGTGCACTTCGGCGCGGACGCGATGGCCCGGTCCTCGGTGTCCGCGATCGTGGGCACCGGGCTCGGCGGGGGAGTGGTGGAGTCCGGCCGGGTGGTCGGCGGCGCGGCCGGCATGGCCGGCGAGTTCGGCCACGTGCACATCCCGCTGGACGGCCTGATGGAGCCGGACCAGCCCGCGCCGGTCTGCGCCTGCGGCTTCACCGGGGACGCGGAGAGCGTCGCCTCGCTCACCGCGATCCGGCGCAACCTGCTGCCGTACTGGCTGGCCCGGCATCCGGAGCATCCGCTGGCCGCGGAGGAGCCGGACCGGGCGGCGAAGCTGCTGCGCGGCTACGGCGAGCGGGGCGACCCGCTGGCCCGCCAGGTGTTCGGCCAGCAGGCGCGGGCGCTGGGACGGTTGTTCACCATCGCGGCCAACTTCACCGACCCGCACGCGTACTTCGTCGGCGGGGGCGTGGTGGAGGCGGCGCCGGAGTTCCGGGACTGGTTCCTCGCCGCCGTCGCCGAGCACACGGTGCTGCGCGAGGAGCAGCGGGCGGTGGCCACCTTCGCGCTGGTGCCGGACCGGGACATGGCCGGGGCGCGCGGGGTGGCCATCGCGGCGCTGGAGGCGGTGCGCGCCGCCGCCGTGGCCGCGCCGCTGCGGCCGGGCGGCGCGCTCGCCTGAGGAACCGCAGTCAGGGGCGCGGCGGCGCCGCGGTGAACGCGGCCCAGGCGTGCGACGGGAACACCAGCACCGGGCCGGCCGGGTCCTTGGAGTCGCGGACCGCCACCGAGCCGGACAGCGGCGCCATCTCCACGCACGCGCCCTCGTCGCCGCTGTGGCTGCTCTTGCGCCAGCCGGCCGGTGTCGGGTGCGGACGGTTCGTGCCGTTCATCTGGTCACCTCTCGTTCAGCAGGCGGAGCAACTGGTCCCGACTGGCCGCCGGGCTCAGCGCCACGGTCCGCAGGTGCTCCATGATCTTGGTGCAGGTACGCAGGTCGCCCGGTCGGTCGAGGATCATCTGCCCGGCGACGGTCTCCACCGAGGCGATGATCGGGTCCTCCGGGTCGGCGAACTCCAGCATGTGCAGCGAGCCCCGGGTGCCCCGGTGGTAACCGGCGGCCAGGGGGATCACCTGCACCGTGATGTTCGGCAGTTCGGCCATCTTCACCAGGTGCTGGAGCTGGGCGGACATGACCGAGCGGCTACCGACCGGGCGCAGCAGCGCGCCCTCGTCGATGATGGCGTCGAGGATCGGCGGTTCGGCCCCGGAGAGCCGCTGCTGGCGGTCCAGCCGTAGCTGCACGCGCTGCTCCACCTGCTCGTCGCTGAGGGTGTGCGGGCCGCCGCGCATCACGCCGCGGATGTAGTCGGCGGTCTGGAGCAGACCGGGCACCACCGACGGCTCGAAGTTCGCGATGCCGGTGGCCTCGGCCTCCAGCGCGATGAAGTCGATGGTGCGGCGGTCCAGCAGGTACGAGTAGGACACCCACCAGCCGGGCTTGCGGGCGTCCTTGGCGAGTTCCACTGCCGCGACGATCTCGTCCGGGCCCACGCCGTAGCTGGTCAGCAGCGCGCGCACGGTGGCGGGACTGATCAGCGTCTGCGCGTTCTCGTAGCGGGACAGCGTGCTCCGGGTGCTGTTGATCTCGTCGGCCGCGGACTCCAGGGTGAGGCCGGCGGCCTCCCGGTGGGTCCTCAGGGCGATGCCGAGCCGTCGGGCCCGGGCGGTCTTCGGCGCCATGCATCGATGGTCGCACATCTGCTGGGAAAATGTGCGTGAGAGAAAGTCGATGAGAGTTGCATTCACGCCTGTGAACCTGTCAATCTGTGACGGCGTCCTCACCGCCGGTTGTCGTGGCGACGGTGGCGGTGAGCGACCGGAGGGGATGGGGCGCGCGGTGGTCGGATTTCTACTCCCCCACGATCCGACCGCCGCGTGCCCCCGCCGGTCCACGAGACGGGAGAGGACTCCGCGATGACGGTGACGGCCTGCCACCCCCGGAGCGGGGGTGGCCGGGAATGACCCGGTTCCTCGTGGTCCTCACCGACGTACGCCCCCCGGACGGCGTCGGGCGCGACGAGCGGACCAGCCCCGAACGCCGGCGGCAGGTCGTCGGCGCGAACAGCCGGGAGGCGGCCGACCGGATCGCCGGCGCGTTCATGGCGCTGGGCATGGTGCGGGCCGGCCGGCAGCGCGTCAAAGTGATCGCGGTCGGCCGCCGGCCCCGGCACCCGGCCTTCTGAGCCACCACTTCTCGTTACTCCCTGTATATGCCACCTTGACCGTTTGCCACGCGGCTCCGCGTCTCCCCGGGTATCGACCACCCCTGCCGACAACGCACAGTAAGGTCAGTCGGGTGAGCGCCACCGGCGAGCACGGCCAGCCGCAGTCGCGACGATGAGGTGACCATGACCACCCCAGGCAAGACCCGTGTGGCGATCGTCTTCGGTGGCCGCAGCCCCGAGCACGGCATCTCCTGCGTCAGCGCCGGCAGCGTGCTGGCCGCGCTCGACCCGGACGAGTTCGAGGTGGTGCCGGTCGGCATCACCCGGCAGGGCCAGTGGGTGCTCGCCGACGGCGAACCGAGCCGGCTCGCCATCACCGACCGGAAACTCCCGGAGATCACCGCCGGGTCCGGCGCCGAGCTGGTGCTGCGCGCCGACCCCGCCGCCGGCGGCCTGATGGTGCTCGACCCGGCCCAGGGGCCGGTCGCGCTCGCCGACGTGGACGTGGTCTTCCCGGTGCTGCACGGCGCGTACGGCGAGGACGGCACGATCCAGGGAATGCTGGAGATGGCCGACATCCCCTACGTCGGCGCGAACGTGTTCGCCTCCGCCGCGGCCATGGACAAGGAGTTCACCAAGAAGCTCTGCGCCGCCGAGGGCATCCCGGTCGGCCCGTACGCGGTGCTGCGCGCCGGGATGTCGCTGAGCGAGGAGGACAAGGAGCGCCTCGGGCTGCCCGTCTTCGTCAAGCCGTCCCGGGCCGGCTCCTCGTTCGGCATCACCAAGGTCGACGACTGGGCGGACCTGGACGCCGCGCTCGTCACCGCCCGGGAGATCGACAGCAAGGTGCTCGTCGAGGGCGCAGTGGTCGGCCGCGAGATCGAGTGCGGCGTGCTGGAAGGCGAGGCCGGCGGCGCGCCGGAGGCCTCGGTGCTCGCCGAGGTGCGGATGATCGGCGACCGCGACTGGTACGACTTCGAGGCCAAGTACATCTTCGCCGACGAGGTCTGCGAGTACGACGTACCGGCCGACCTGCCCGAGCCGGTGGCCCGGCAGGTGCGCGACTACGCCACCCGGGCCTTCACCGCGCTCGACTGCTCCGGCCTGGCCCGTGTCGACTTCTTCGTGACCCCGCAGATGGACGTCTACCTCAACGAGATCAACACGATGCCGGGCTTCACCCCGACGTCGATGTTCCCGCGCATGTGGTCGGCCAGCGGGCTGGAGTATCCGAAGCTGGTCAACCGGCTGATCCGTACCGCCCTGCACCGCCGCGCCGGCCGCTGAACCGGCCGGCCGGGCGTCAGGCGGAGCAGCCCGAGGGGGCCTGCTTCGCCGAGGGCACGGAGCTGACGATGGTGTCGGAGATCGTCGTGACCCACTGCAGCGGCGTCTCGTAGCTCTTGGGCACCCGTACCCGGATCGGGGTCTCCCGGTCGACGGTGGTCAGCACCGTGGCGTCGGCCTCCTCGGCCGCGTGCCAGCAGACCCGATTGACGGTCCACACCTCGTCGGTGGGCGGGAACTGCGCCGGGCTGCCGCCGCAGGCAACAGTCAGCGCCGGGTCGCCGTACGCGGCGTTCTGCTCCGGGCCCGCGGTGACCGGACGCTGCGAGAGGTCACGCACGCTGTCCGGGAGCTGCGACATCAGGGCACGGCAGAGTACGGTCGGGCGCTCGGCCAGCGCCGGGGCGGCCATCTCGACCGGCGCGCTCGACTGCGCCCGGGGACTCGCCGACGCGCTCGCGGCGGTATCCGGGGAATCCGGGGCCAGCTTGGCGAACGTGAACCCGGCCACCGCCACCGTCACCGGCACCGCGACCAGGGTCGCCCAGAGCGCGGCGCGGCGGGTGGAGCGGTCCCGGCGCGGGGAGGTCTTCTCGTCCACTTAGAGCCGCACCACCGAACACGTGAGGGTGCGGGTGATGCCGGGCACCATCTGCACCTTGCTGACGATGAGTTTGCCGAGCTCGTCGACGGTGTTCGCCTCGGTGAGGACCACCACGTCGTACGGCCCGGTGACGGCGTCGACCCGTACCACGCCGGCCAGGTCCGCGATCAGACCGGCCACGTCACGCGCCCGGCCGACCTCGGTCTGGATGAGGATGTACGCCTGTACCACGACTCGACCTCCGTCCGTCGCCTCCGGGCGACCCGAAGGGTGAAACTACCGTACTGAGCGGCAGTGATCCCTATCGGTTGCCGGTCAGACGCGGTGAGCGAGCACACGCCGGCGCGGACAGGGGTGGGATGTGCGGAACGACGCAGCGGATCGAGGGGACGGCATGACGGTCACGGATGTCGGCGAGTTCGGGCTGATCGACCGGGTGACCGCCCGGCTGGCACAGGGGGAGAGTTGCCTGCTCGGCCCCGGCGACGACGGCGCGGTGGTGGCGGCGCCGGACCGGCGGGTGGTCGCATCGACCGACGTGCTGGTGGAGGGGCGGCACTTCCGGCGCGACTGGTCGGCGGCGCGGGACGTGGGACACCGCGCGGCGGCGGCCAACCTCGCCGACATCGCGGCCATGGGCGCCACCCCGACCGCGCTGCTCGTCGCGCTCTGCATGCCGGCCGAGCTGGATCCGGCCTGGGCCGAGGAACTGGCCGACGGGCTGGGCGCGGAGGCGGCGCTCGTCGGCGCGAGCGTGGTCGGCGGGGACATGTCGGCCAGCCCGACGCTCACCATCGCGGTGACCGCGCTCGGCGACCTGGCCGGGCGGCCCCCGGTGGTCCGCTCCGGCGCCCGGCCGGGGGACGTGGTGGCGCTGGCCGGGCGCACCGGCTGGTCGGCGGCGGGCTACACAGTGCTGTCCCGGGGCTTCCGCACGCCCCGGCTGCTGGTCGAGGCGTTCCGCCGCCCGGAGGTGCCGTACGCCGCCGGTCCGGCCGCCGCCGCGGCCGGGGCCACCGCCATGATCGACGTGTCGGACGGGCTGCTGGCCGACCTCGGGCACGTGGCCACCGCCAGCGGCGTGGCGATCGACCTGCGCCGGGAGGCGTTCGAGGTGCCCCGGCAGATGCGCGACGCGGCGCAGGCGCTCGGCGTCGACCCGTACACCTGGATCCTGGCCGGAGGCGAGGACCACGCGCTGGTGGCGACCTTCCCGCAGGACGCCGCGCTGCCCGACGGCTGGCGGCCGGTCGGGCGGGTGGCGGCCGGCGCCGGGGTCACCGTCGACGGCGCCGGGTACGACGGCCCGCGTGGCTGGGACCACTTCCGGCGGACGGCGGAGTGATCTGCGTCCGACCCCCGGCCGCCGGGCCGGGCGGGGGTCGAGGGCGGTCGTAACCTGGCACGGTGAGCGAGATCGAGATCCGGGAGCGGCGCTTCGACGCGCCCGAGTCGCAGGCGCTGATCAGGGCGGCGCTGGCCGACCTCGGCGCCCGCTACGGCGGCAGCGGCGACGACACCCCTGTCGACGCGGCCGAGTTCACCCCGCCGGACGGCGCGTTCCTCGTCGCCTACCTGGACGGGCGTCCGGTGGGCTGCGGCGGCTGGCGCAGCCACGGCGAGGACGGCGACACGGCCGAGCTGAAGCGGATGTACACCGACCCGGCGGTCCGGGGCCGGGGCGTCGCCCGCGCGGTGCTCGGCGCGGTCGAGCGCTCCGCCCGCGACCACGGCCGCAAGCGGATCGTGCTGGAGTGCGGCGACAAGCAGCCCGAGGCGATCGCCATGTACACGTCGTCCGGGTACGAGCGGATCCCGAACTTCGGCTTCTACAAGGACGCCCCGGGCTGCCTGTCGTACGGCCGCACGCTCTAGCCGACGGTGATGCGGATCTCGTTCGCGGCGCGGCGCGCGGCGAGCGCCGCCTCGTCCGGGGTCGCTCCCCAGGCCATCAGGTGCCCGCTGCGGTGCGCCGAGGAGAGCAGTTCCGGCACGGTCTGCCCGACCTTCGTCTCCACCTGCACGTCGAGCACGCCGGGCACGCGCAGCGCGTCGCGCTTACCGTCCACGGCGGTGACGCGGCCGGGCGGCGCGATCAGGAACTCGATGGCCGCCGCGCCGGTCGCCCGCGCCGGCAGGGCCGGCCGTTCGCCGCGCAGCACCCGCAGGTACGCCTCGATGACGTCGCGCTCGTAGGCGATCGAGATGAGCGCGGTGATCATGTCGCCGGGCATCCGGGCCGCGCACTCCACCAGCGTCGGCACGCCGTCGACGAGGATCCACTCGCTGTGCAGCATGCCGCTGCGGAAGCCGGCCGCCTCGGCGAGGCGTACCGCCGCGTCGCGCAGCGCGTCGTGCTCGGCGGCGGGCAGCGCGGACGGCACGGTGTGGCCGGTCTCGACCGGGTACCGGCCACCGGCGATCCGCTTGTCGGTCACGTTGGCGAAGATCACCTCACCGTCGGCCACCAGCAGCTCGACGCTGTGCTCGGTGCCGACCAGCAGCTCCTCCACCAGCACGCCGGTGGGCAGGCCGCGCTCGGTGGCCTCGGCCGGGTCGGGCGGCGCGGCGCTCGCCGCCCAGCGGGCCGGCACGTCGGCCGGGTCGGTGATCA
Source organism: Micromonospora sp. LA-10 (assembly GCF_051853095.1). Taxonomy (NCBI): domain Bacteria; kingdom Bacillati; phylum Actinomycetota; class Actinomycetes; order Micromonosporales; family Micromonosporaceae; genus Micromonospora; species Micromonospora sp. LA-10. The sequence continues at coordinate 2,302,483 of NZ_CP195710.1, read as the reverse complement.
GCTGCACGCCGAGGCTGCCGGATCGGCGGGTGGGCTTGAGCACGCACCGGCCGCCGTGCGCCTGCGCGAACTCCACCGCCCGGGCCGGGTCGTCGACCAGCTCGTAGGCGGGGTTGGCCAGTCCGATCCGGTCGGCGAGCAGCCGCATCCGGTGCTTGTCGGAGAAGACGTCGGCGGCCTCCGCCCCGGCGCCGGGCAGCCCGAGCCGTTCGGCGAGCCGGGCGGCGGCGCCGACCGCGTACTCCAGGCCGGGCAGGACCAGTCGGGCGTCGGCCAGGGCGGGCTCGCGGGCGAGCAGGGCGTCGGCGTCGAAGCCGGTCTGGTACTCGGCGGCGACGAGGCGCCCGACCATCGGCAGCCGCTCGGCGAACCGGGCCAGGTCGCGGCGGCGGATCACGTCCGGCTCCTCGACGAGCACCACGGTGCCGGCCGGCAGCTGCTGGTCGAACCAGCTCAGTGAGCCGAACGACGCGCCCACCACCACCAGTTGCTCGCGACCCAGATCGAGGTCCACCGGTCATCCTCCCCACGGCTCGCGCCGGAACCGGACGGCCGGCGCAGCAGCACCCTAACCGGCCCGTACCAGTCGGTCGCCGTACGGTCGGTCAGGTGTGCGGCGCGGGTCGGTGGATACGACAGAAGCCGGCGGACCCCGAAGGGTCCGCCGGCGACCGACGATGTTCCGGTGGTGCTACCGCGTCAGGCGCGGGTGACCTTGCCGGCCTTGATGCACGAGGTGCAGACCTTCAGCTTCTTGGTGTTGCCGCCACCGGCCGGGGTGCGCACCGACTGGATGTTCGGGTTCCAGCGGCGGTTGGTCCGCCGGTGCGAGTGGGACACGTTGTGGCCGAAGCCCGGCCCCTTGCCACAGACGTCGCACACGCTAGCCACGGGATACTCCTGGGATTGAAACGTTCATGAGGTCGCCGCCAGGCGATGCCCGGGCAACCTGGTCAGGTTACCCGATGACAGTCGGTACGCCCAACCGGCCCTTTCGCGAGCCCACCCAGCGTACCGGCGACCCGGCCGGGCCGGCGGGCGGGGCGGACACGCGGCGGACGACCCCGGCGTGTGTCGGTGTGCGCCAGTAGGCTTCCCGACGTGCTGGAGACCCTCGACGCCGCCGCGGTGCGCCGCTGGTGCGCGAGCGGGCTGGCCGCCCTGCGGCGGCACCAGGGCGAGATCGACGAGCTGAACGTCTACCCGGTGCCCGACGGCGACACCGGCACCAACCTGGTCCTCACGCTGACCTCGGCCCAGCAGGCCCTGGCCATGGATCTCGGCACCCTCCCCGACGACGGGCACACCCCGCACGGGCACGCGCTGCGGCTGATGGCCCGGGGCGCTCTGCTCGGGGCGCGCGGCAACTCCGGGGTGATCCTCTCGCAGATCCTGCGCGGTCTCGCCGACACGCTCGCCGCCGCGCCCGCGGTGGGCGGGCGGCAGCTCGCCGACGCGCTGGCCGACGCCACCACCGCCGCCTACGCCGCGGTGGCCCGGCCGGTCGAGGGCACGCTGCTCAGCGTGGTCGCCGCCGCGGCCCACGCGGCCCGCCGCTCGGACAGCGACGACCTGCGCACCGTGGCCCGGGCCGCCGCCGAGGCGGCGGCCCACGCGCTGGCGCGTACCCCCGAGCAGTTGCCGGAGCTGGCCCGCGCGGGCGTCGTCGACGCCGGCGGCCGCGGCCTGTGCCTGCTGCTCGACGCGCTGGTCGAGGTGGTCACGGGGGAGAGCCCGGCGCAGCCGGCGCCCGCGCCGCCCACCCGCCGCCCGCCGGCCACCGTCGTGCGGGAGAGCGGCTCCGACGTGTACGCCTACGAGGTGCAGTACCTGCTCGACGCGGACGACGAGGCGGTGGCCCGGCTGCGCGCCGAGCTGGCCTCGCTCGGCGACTCGCTGGCGATCGTCGGCGACGGCGCCGGCACCTGGAACGTGCACGTGCACGTCAACGACGTCGGGGCGGCGATCGAGGCGGGTGTGGTCGCCGGCCGGCCGCACCGGATCGACGTGACCCGCTTCGCCGACCAGACCGCCCCGGCGCCCGCGTCGCGGGTCGCGCGCCCGGACGGCCGGGCCGCCGTGGTGGTGGCCACCGGCGCGGGCATCGCCGAGCTGTTCGCTGCCGAGGGGGCAGTGGTGGTGCCGGGCAACCCGTCCACCGGCGAGCTGCTCGACGCGATCCGGGCCACCGACGCCGCCCGGGTGGTGGTGCTGCCGAACGACCCGAACACGCAGTCGGTGGCGAGCGCCGCGGCGAAGGAGGCGTACGGCCTCGGTGTCAAGGTGAGCGTGGTGCCCACCCGGTCGCCGGTGCAGGCGCTCGCGGCGCTGGCCGTACGCGATCCGAAGCGGCGGTTCGAGGACGACGTGATCGCGATGGCCGAGGCGGCGGGCGCCTGCCGGTACGCCGAGGTGTGCCACGCCGCCCGGGAGGCGCTCACCGTCGCCGGCCCGGCCCGCGCGGGTGACGTGCTGGCCCTGGTCGAGGGCGAGGTGCACCTGATCGGGCAGGATCTGACCGACACCTGCATCGCGGTGGTGGACCGGATGCTCGGCGGTGGCGGTGAGCTGGTCACGCTGCTGTGTGGCGCCGACGCGCCGGCCGGGCTGGCCGACCGGGTCCGCGAGCACGTCGAGCGGGCCTGGCCGTTCGTCGAGGTGCAGGCGTACGAGGGCGGGCAGCCGCACTATCCGCTCCTGGTGGGGGTCGAATGACTGGCGAGGCGGCCACTGTGGACACGCCGCTGAAGAAACTGGTCGGCGAGCGCACCGCGAAGGCGCTGGCCGGGCACCTCGACCTGCACACCGCCGGCGACCTGATCTACCACTTCCCGCGCCGCTACGACGAGCGCGGCGAGCACACCGACATCCGCTCGCTCGACGTGGGGGAGCAGGTCACAGTGCTGGCCCAGGTGCAGCGCACCGCGGTGCGCCCGATGCGCCAGCGGCGCGGCAACCTGCTGGAGGTGACCGTCGGCGACGGCTCCGGCGGCGTGCTCACCTGCACGTTCTTCGGCAACCAGGCGTGGCGGGAGCGGGAGCTGCGGCCGGGCCGGTGGGGGCTGTTCGCCGGCAAGGTGACCGAGTTCCGGGGCAAGCGGCAGCTCAACGGCCCGGAGTACGTCCTGCTCGGCGAGGGCGGCGAGGGCGAGGCGGCCGCGAACGAGGAGGTCGAGGAGTTCGCCGGCGCGCTAATCCCGGTCTACCCGGCCGCGGCGGCGGTGCCGACCTGGGTGATCGCCCGCTGCGTCCGCGTCGTGCTGGACACGTTCACCCCGCCGGAGGACCCGCTGCCGGCCACCGTGCGGGCCACCCGCAACCTGGCCGACATCGGCACCGCGCTGCGCGAGATCCACCGGCCCACCAGCAAGGAGGCGCTCTACCGGGCGCGCCGCCGGCTCAAGTGGGACGAGGCGTTCGCCGTGCAGCTCACGCTGGTGCAGCGCAAGCACCGGGCGGCGGCGTGGCCGGCGCGGGCCCGGCCGGCGAAGCCCGGCGGCCTGCTGGACGCGTTCGACGCCCGCCTGCCGTACGAGCTGACCTCCGGCCAGCAGGTCGTCGGGCGGGAGATCGCCGCCGACCTGGTCGTCGCGCACCCGATGCACCGGCTGCTGCAGGGCGAGGTGGGCTCGGGCAAGACCGTGGTGGCGCTGCGCGCCATGCTCCAGGTGGTCGACGCCGGCGGGCAGGCCGCGCTGCTCGCGCCGACCGAGGTGCTCGCCGCCCAGCACTACCGGGGCATCCTCGACCTGCTCGGTCCGCTCGCCCGGGCCGGTGAGCTGGGCGCCGCCGACGACGCCACCCGGGTCGAGCTGATCACCGGCTCGCTCGGCGCGGCGGCCCGCCGCCGGGCGCTGGCCGAGGTGGCCGAGGGCCGGGCCGGCATCGTGCTCGGCACGCACGCCCTGCTCTACGAGGGTGTCGACTTCCACGACCTCGGTCTGGTGGTGGTGGACGAGCAGCACCGCTTCGGCGTGGAGCAGCGCGACGCGCTGCGCGCCAAGGCCGACCAGCCGCCGCACGTGCTGGTGATGACGGCCACCCCGATCCCGCGCACTGTGGCCATGACGGTCTACGGCGACCTGGAGACGTCCACGCTGTCCCAGCTTCCGCAGGGCCGCTCGCCGATCGCCTCGCACGTCGTACCGGCCGCCGAGAAGCCGGCGTTCCTCGACCGGGCCTGGCGCCGGCTGCGCGAGGAGGTCACCAAGGGCCACCAGGCGTACGTGGTCTGCCCGCGTATCGGTGAGGGGCCGGTGTCGGAGGAGGAGGCGCCGCGGGAGGACGACAACGGCCGCCGCCCGCCGCTGGCGGTGACCGAGGTGGCACCGCTGCTCGCCGAGGGGCCGCTGCACGGGCTGCGGATCGGGGTGCTGCACGGTCGGCTGCCCGCCGACGAGAAGGACGCGGTGATGCGCGCGTTCGCCGACGGCGAGCTGGACGTGCTGGTCGCGACCACAGTGGTCGAGGTCGGCGTGAACGTGCCGAACGCGACAGTGATGATCGTGCTGGACGCCGACCGGTTCGGCGTGTCCCAGCTGCACCAGCTGCGGGGCCGGGTCGGCCGGGGCTCCGCCGCCGGTCTGTGCCTGCTGGTCACCGAGGCGGCCGAGGGCTCGTCGGCGCGGGAGCGGCTGGACGCGGTCGCCTCCACCACCGACGGGTTCAAGCTCGCCGAACTCGACCTGGAACAGCGCCGGGAGGGCGACGTGCTCGGCGCGACCCAGTCCGGCCGCCGCTCGCACCTGCGGCTGCTGTCGCTGAGACGCGACGCCGAGCTGATCCGCGACGCGCGGGCCGAGGCGATCGAACTGGTCGAGGAGGACCCGGATCTCGCCCGGCATCCGGCGCTCGCGGCGTCGGTGGCCGCGCTCGTCGACGAGGAGCGCGCCGAATACCTGGAGAAGGGCTGACGGCGGGCCGGTGCCGTCGCGGGGCAGCGGCACGCGCGTCGCGTGCCTAGGCTCGCGCAGATGTCGACACCATCACTCGAACGCGGTGTGCTGCTTCTGGTCCGAGGTGACGAGCTTCTGGTGGACCGGGTCGCCGGAGTCGCCGACGAGGCGTCCGGCCGACGCTGCACCCCGGCGACGCGATTCCAGATCGCCTCGATCAGCAAGCAGATGGCCGCAGTGGCGGTGCTGCTGCTCGCCGAGCGGGGCGCGTTGAGCTTGTCCGACCCGGTCGTGCGCCGGCTGCCCGGCAAGCCGCCGCCGCAGTGGTCCGGCATCACGCTGCACCATCTGCTCACCCACACGTCCGGCATCGGCCACTGGGAGGAGTACCCGGCGATCGACCTGCGTGGGCCGGCCGAGCCGGACGAACTGCTCGACCGGTTCGCCGCGGTGCCGCCGCTGTTCCGGCCCGGGGCGGGATGGCACTACAGCAGCCCCGGCTACGTGCTGCTGGCCCGGACCGTCGAGCAGGTGGCCGACCGGCCGTACGCCGAGTTCCTCGCCGAGGAGGTCTTCGCGCCGCTGGGCATGACCGGCAGCTTCGCCGGTTCCGGGGACGGGCGGCCGGACGTGGCGGTCGGGCACGAGGGCGGGCGCCCGGCGCAGTCCTGGGACATGGCGACTGTGAGCATGGGCGCGGGTGACGTCTGGTGCACCGGGGCGGACCTGCTCACCTGGCTGGACGTACCGCGCCGGGGCCGGCTGCTCGCCCCGGCCTCGGTGGCGGCGATGACCGCGCCGCACGCGCCCACCGGCCGCCCCGACGAGGCGTACGGCTACGGGTTCTTCGTCGGCCCGCTGGCCGGGCGCCGGGCGGTGCACCACTCCGGGGACAACGGCGGCTTCAAGGCGTTCGCCGGCTGGCTGCCCGACTCCGACGCGCGGCTCGTCCTGCTGGCCAACCAGGCCGAGATCGACACGGTCGCGGTCACGTCGGTGCTCGACGCGGTCTGACCGCCCGTACGCACGGCGAGGGCGCGCCGACCGGGTGGTCGGCGCGCCCTCGTGTGTGGATCAGGCGGTGAAGCGGATCCGGCGGCGACGGGCCACCACGAACAGCACCGCGCCGGCGGCCAGCAGCAGCGTCGCGCCACCGGCGATGGCGCCCGCGGCCGGGCCGGTCACCGGCAGGCCACCGCCCTGCCCGGAGCAGTCCCGCGGCGCGGTGTACGGGATGGTCTCGGACTCCTCGACCACGTCGTACTTCACGGTGACGGTGAGGCCCCGGTACGCCTCGAACTCGACCGAGCCGGCCTTGCCCGGTTCGGAGACGAGCTTCCTGCTCTCGCCCTTCTCGGTGGTGAACGTGGCGGTGAAGGCGATGCCGTCGGCCGGGTTCTCCACGATGAAGGTCATCGAGTCGCAGTCCTGGTCCAGCTTGAAGACCGGCTCAGCGGGCTCGGCCGGCGGGGCGGACGGCGTCGGCGGGGTGGACGGGCTCGGCGGGAGGGACGCCGACGGCGTCGGGGTCGGCGAGGCGGGCGTGCTCGGCGTGGGCGTGGGGCTCGGCGGCGTGCTGGGCGACGGCGACGGGCTCTGCGTCGCGCAGTCGCGACCCGGACGGGCCACCACCGTGCGCTCGCCGTCGTGCGACTTGCGGCCCCGCTCCCAGCGCGCGGCGACGGTCAGCTTCAGCTCCGGGAGCGCACCGGTGAACGTGTGGGTCTGGGTGCCGGTCAGCGGGCCCTGGCCGGCCGGCTTCAGTTCCGCGCCGACCGCCAGCCCGCCGCTGATCGCGCCGGGCACCGTGGACTCGACCTTGGTGATGCGGCCGGAGATGTCGGTCTCGCTGCTGATCACCGACCAGGTCACGGTGACGGTGCCGTTCTCGGCGGCGCAGTAGCTGCCGGACGGCTCGGGGTGGTGGGCGGCGGCCGGGCCGGCGACGGTGGCGACGCCCGCGAGGCCGAGCAGCGTGCCGGCGGTGAGGACGGCGGCACGCCGGAGGTGGAGACGATTCACGCCTGCTCCTGACGAGGGGGAGGATGGGAGAGTCCGGGCGGAGGGACCGAAGCCACGCGTCCGCTCGGCAATCGGGCCAGACCCTAGCGAGATCGACAGCGCGGGCGTTACCGAGATCGACGGGTCGTAAAGGGTCCGTTATGGATTCGAGATCATTGATGTACGTCGAGTCACCCGGCGTCGTCTCCGGGTGCTCGATCCACCCCGGCGAGCCCGTCGCGTAGCGTCGTGGCATGCGCAGGGAGCGACGGTGACCCGGATCGTGGCCGGCACGCTCGGCGGGCGGCGGATCGCCGCGCCGCCCGGCGCGGGCACGCGGCCCACCTCGGACCGGGTCCGGGAGGCGCTGTTCAGCGCCGTGCAGGCCGATCTCGACCTGGACGGGGCCCGCTTCGCCGACCTGTACGCCGGTTCCGGCGCGGTCGGCCTGGAGGCGCTGTCCCGGGGCGCCGCGCACGTGCTGCTCGTCGAGTCCGACGCGCGGGCCGCCCGGGTCGTCCGGGAGAACATCGCCGCGCTGCGGGCCGCTCCCGCCGCGCGCCTGGTCACCGGCAAGGTCGCCACCGTGCTGACCGCCGGTCCGGCCGACGGGCCGTACGACGTGGTCTTCGCCGATCCGCCGTACGCGGTGCCGGACGCCGAGATCACCGCGATGCTGGCGGCACTGGTCGACGGCGGCTGGCTCGCCCCGGACGCGCTGGTGATCGTCGAGCGGTCCAGCCGATCCGGACCGGTCACGTGGGTGGAAGGTGTCACTCCGGAGCGCAGCAGACGTTACGGCGAGACCACTCTTTGGTACGGTCGCCGATCATGAGACGTGCGGTCTGCCCGGGCTCGTTCGACCCGGTCACCAACGGTCACCTCGACATCATCGGCCGGGCCAGCCGGCTGTTCGACGAGGTGATCGTCGGGGTGCTGATCAACCAGTCGAAGCAGGGCCTGTTCACGGTCGAGGAGCGGATCACCATGCTCCAAGAGGTGACCGCCTCGTACGACAACGTCCGGGTGGAGTCGTTCCGCGGCCTGCTCGTCGACTTCTGCCGCGCGCAGCAGGCGAGTGTGCTGATCAAGGGCCTGCGCGCGGTGAGCGACTTCGACTACGAGTTGCAGATGGCCCAGATGAACATCGGCCTGGCCGGCGTGGAGACGCTGTTCATGCCGACCAACCCGCTCTACTCGTTCATCTCGTCCAGCCTGATCAAGGACGTGGCGAAGTGGGGCGGCGACATCTCCGCCCACGTCCCCGACCTGGTCCGAGAGCAGCTCACCACCCGCCTCCGCCCCTGACCCACCCCCCACCCCCACCCCCAGTCCCGCGATCTTGCACTTACGGCCCGGACATTCCTCCCGCAAGGGACGAGTGCCGGGCCGTAAGTGCAAGATCGCCGGGCGGGGGCGGGGGCGGGGGTGGGGGCGGGTGAGGGGCGACGCGCCGGGTGGGGCGGGTGGGGCGTCGGTGGCTCGGGCGCGACATGATGTGTGCAGCGCCGAGACCGGGCGCCAGGCCGCATGATGGAGGGCGGCCGACGAAGACAGGAGTGAGGTACCGGTGGACCCGCTCGATCGCATCGACGAACTGATCGCCATGGTGGAGCAGGCCCGCTCCGTCCCGATGTCGCGCAACAACTGCATGGTCGACCGGGGCGAGATGATCGCCGCGCTCGACGAGTTGCGCGCGGAGCTTCCCGCCGACCTGCGCCGGGCGGCCGCGCTGCTGGAGGAGCGGGACAAGATCATGGAGGCCGGCAAGCGCGAGGCCGACCGGATCATCAGCGAGGGTGAGGCGGAACACGCCCGGCTGGTTTCGGTCAACGAGATCACCGTCTCGGCCGAGCACGAGGGCGCGCGGATCATCGCCGAGGCACGGGCCGAGGCGCAGCGCCTCCGCGAGGAGGTGGACGACTACGTCGACACCGCGCTGGCGAACTTCGAGCAGTTCCTCACCCGGGCGCTCGCCTCGATAGAGCGCGGCCGGGACAAGATGCACGCGCTGCGCGAGATCGGCACCTTCGCCGGGGACGAGGCGGACCGCCCGTTACCCTTCTGAGCGGCGCTCGGGCCGGTCGCCGACAGCCGGCTGCCGCCGAGCCGGAGGTGCGCCCCCGGTTCGACGGACCGCCGCCTGCCAGGTAACCTTCTTTGTCGGCCTCTCATCGGCCGGAGTCTGACTATGCCCAAACACTCGCCAAGCACACTCGACCCCAGGTCGCCGCTGGTCCTCGACACGAGGGAACTGCCGCGCCGACCTGGCGCGTTGCGTACGCACAAGCGGGTCGTGCCGGCACCGGCGGACCTCGGCGGGGAGTTGATCGGCGTGCCGGAGGGCGCGGACCTCGACCTCGACCTGAGGTTGGAGTCGGTGTCCGAGGGCGTGCTCGTCTCCGGGACCGTCACCGGTCCCGTCAAGGGCGAGTGCGGGCGCTGCCTGCGCGAGATCGACGACTCGTTGGCCGTGACGATCCAGGAGCTGTACGCGTACGAGAACAGCACCACGGACGACACGGCCGATGAGGACGAGGTGGGCCGGATGCAGGGCGATCTGATCGACCTGGAGCCGGCGTTGCGGGACGCGGTGGTGCTGGCGCTGCCGACCAACCCGCTCTGCCGGGAGGACTGCCCAGGGCTGTGCCCCGACTGCGGGGTGCACTGGGACGATCTGCCGGCCGATCACAGCCATCAGCAGGTCGACCCGCGTTGGGCGAGCCTGACGCAACTGACCCGTACAGAGGAGTAAGAACCGTGGCCGTCCCCAAGCGCAAGATGTCGCGCAGCAACACCCGCGCCCGCCGGGCGAACTGGAAGGCCTCGGTGGTGGCGACCGTGGCCTGCCCGCAGTGCAAGTCGGCCAAGCTGCCGCACGCCGCCTGCTCCGTCTGCGGCACCTACAACGGTCGTCAGGTCCTCGAGGTCTGACGCGGCCGCCGAGTGACGTCCCCGACCACCGGTCGGGTGACGCGCGCACCAAGGCTCTCGCCCGGTGCCCCGGCTCCCTCCACCGCCGACCGGCTCCCGGCCGGCGGTCCTGCGGAGCCGGGCACCGCGCGGATCGCCGTCGACCTCCTCGGCGGGGACGATGCTCCCGCCGTCGTGGTTGACGGCGCTCTGCGAGCGGTACGCACTGATCCCGCCCTGCACCTGATGCTCGTCGGCCCGATCGAGGTGGCCGACGAGCTGATCGGTGCGCTCGACCCGGCGCAGCGAACCCGGGTCACGGTCCGCCCGGTGCGGGCCGCCGTCGGCATGGCCGACCATCCCACCGCCGCGCGCGGCGAGAGCACGGTACGCACGGCCGTGCAGGCCGTCCGCGACGGTCTCGCCGACGCCGTGGTCTCCGCCGGCTCGACCGGCGCCACAGTCACCGCCGCCGCGCTCGGCCTCGGCCGCTGGACCGGGATACGCCGGCCCGCGCTCGTCGCCACGCTGCCCGCCGTCGAAGGTCCGGTGGTGCTGCTGGACGTGGGCGGCACGCTCGAATCCGGTCCCGCCACGCTGGCCCGGCACGGCGTCCTGGGCGCCGCCTACGCGGCCGTGGCGCACTTCGTCACCGCGCCCCGCGTCGGGCTGCTTTCCGTCGGCCACGAGACCGGAAAGGGCGACCGGCTGCGCCGGCACGCCGATCCCGCGCTCGCCGCCCTCGCGCTGCCCTGTGACGCGCGCTACGTCGGCCTGGTCGAGGGGTACGACATCTCACTCGGCGCCCGCGCCGACGTGGTGGTGACCGACGGCTTCACCGGCAACGTCCTGCTGAAGGCCATCGAGGGCGCGTACGCGATGGCCGGCGGCCCCCCGCCGAACGGTGGCGCACCCCGCGCCGCCGCCCTGCTCGGGGTGGGCGGCACCGTGGTGGTCTGCCACGGCGCGGCCGCCCCCGAGGACGTCGCCTCGGGTATCGCCCTGGCCGCTCACCTCTGGCGCCGCGACGCCGCCGGGACGGTCCGCGCCCTGCTCGCCGACATCCCGCACGAATCCGCACCTGACCGAAACGACACCGAGGTAGCACCATGACCAACGACAAGCGGCGGCGTGCTCCCGTCGGCCACCTGGAGGCGGCCTTCGGGGTGTCGCTCGACCCGGAACTGCTGGAACGCGCGCTGACCCACCGCTCGTACGCGTACGAGAACGGCGGCCTGCCCACGAACGAGCGGCTGGAGTTCCTGGGCGACTCGGTTCTCGGCGTGGTGATCACCACCGCGCTGTTCCACAACCACCCCGACCTGGCCGAGGGGCAGCTGGCGAAGCTGCGCGCGAGCGTGGTCAACATGCGCGCGCTGGCCGACGTGGCGCGTGGCCTGGGCCCGGACGGGCTGGGCGCGTACCTGCTGCTGGGCAAGGGCGAGGAGGCCACCGGCGGGCGGGACAAGGCGAGCATCCTGGCCGACACGCTGGAGGCGCTGCTGGGGGCGATCTACCTCCAGTACGGCCTGGACACCGCGGCCATCGTGATCCACCGGCTCTTCGACCCGCTGATGGCCGAGTCGGCGGGCCGGGGCGCGGCGCTGGACTGGAAGACCAGCCTCCAGGAGCTGACCGCCGCGCTCGGGCTCGGCGTGCCCGAGTACCGGATCGAGGGCACCGGGCCGGACCACCTGAAGACGTTCACCGCCTGGGTGGTGGTCGCCGGCAACCGCTACGGCGGCGCGGAGGGGCGCAGCAAGAAGGAGGCCGAGCAGCGCGCCGCCGAGTCGGCCTGGCGGATGATCACCGAACGGGCCGAGGCCGAGGCGGCGGCCGGAGCGCGGGACGAGGCGGCGGCGCGGGACGAGGCGGCGGACGTCGAGGCGGGCGCCGGCCGTGCCTGAGCTGCCCGAGGTCGAGACCGTCCGGCAGGGGCTGGCCCAGTGGGTGATCGGGCGGCGGATCGCCGCCGTCGAGGTGCGTCACCCCCGGGCGGTACGCCGGCACGAGCCGGGCGGCGCGCACTTCGCCGACGTGCTCGCCGGTCGGACGATCACCGGCGTTCGCCGCCGCGGCAAGTACCTCTGGCTGCCGCTGGACAGCGGCGACGCGGTGATCGGCCACCTCGGTATGTCCGGCCAGCTGCTGTTGCAGCCGGTCGGCGCGGCCGACGAGCTGCACCTGCGGGTCCGGTTCCGATTCGCCGACGACGGGCCGGAGCTGCGCTTCGTGGACCAGCGCACGTTCGGCGGGCTGTCCGTCTCCGAAGGCGGGGCGGAGCTGCCCACCGAGATCGCCCACATCGCACGGGACCCGATGGACCCGGAGTTCTCCGACGAGGCGTTCGTGGCGGCGCTGCGCCGCAAGCGTACGGAGGTCAAACGCGCGCTGCTCGACCAGACACTGATCTCCGGGGTGGGCAACATCTACGCCGACGAGGCACTGTGGCGGGCGAAGCTGCACGGCGCCCGTCCGACCGACGCGCTGACCCGCCCGGCCGCGCTGCGGCTGCTCGGGCACGTGCGGGACGTGCTCGCCGAGGCGATCAAGCAGGGCGGCACCAGCTTCGACGAGCTGTACGTGAACGTCAACGGCGAGAGCGGCTACTTCGACAGGTCGCTGAACGCGTACGGCCGGGAGGGTGAGCCCTGCCCGCGCTGCGGCGCGCCGATCCGGCGCGAGGCGTTCATGAACCGGTCCTCCTACAGTTGCCCGCGGTGTCAGCCGCGGCCCCGGAGCACCCTCCGGGGATGACCCCGAGCCGGTTCGGGGTTGCGCCGGTGTGCATGGCCGGGCGGTCCCCGGAGACGCGCCGGAGCGTACCCGGAGATGTCCTTTTGCGCCCGGTCGGCGCGGCCCGTTCCGGCCGCGCGGACCGCGCCCGCGGGATCGGGGACGAGCGGGGGCCGTTCCCCGATGTCGGGGCCCCGCCTGCTGCCTAGCGTCATCTGGGGTCGGCACAGGGCCGGCACCAGGAGGGTGGAACCCGGGACATGGGCAGGCGACCGGTGACCGTGCGGCTGGCACGGTGGAGTGCGGAGCATCCGTGGCGCGCGATCGCGTTGTGGGTGGTCTTCGTGGCTGTGTGTTTCGTCGGCGGCAGCGCCGCCGGGCTGAACGAGGCGACCGACGAGGACCAGGCGATCGGCGAGTTCGGGCGGGCGCAGCTGATCGTCGACAGTGGCGGGTTCGACCAGCCGGCGACCGAGAACGTGCTGATCACCGCCCGCTCGGGGACGCTCGACCAGACGGCCGCGAAGGCCGCGGCCCAGGACGCGGCCGACCGGCTGCGGCAGGTCGACGGCGTGGCCTCGATCGGTACGCCGATGCCGTCGCGCGACGGCAGCGCGCTGCTGGTGCCGATCACCATGTCGGGCGACCCGGGAACCGCCGGGGACCGGGTGCAGCCGCTGCGGGACACCACCGCGAAGGTGCAGGACGCGCATCCGCAGCTGCGGGTGGAGCAGGTCGGCGGCCCGTCGATCGACAAGGCGCTCGACGACACGCTCGGCAAGGACTTCAAGCGCGCCGAGCTGCTCAGCCTGCCGGTGACGCTGGCCATCCTGATCATCGCGTTCGGCGCGCTGATCGCCGCCGGGGTGCCGGTGCTGCTGGCGCTCTCCTCGGTGGCCGCCGCGATGGGACTCTCCACACTCGCCTCGCACCTGGTGCCGGCCACCGACACCACCGCCAGCGTCATCCTGCTGATCGGCATGGCGGTCGGCGTGGACTACTCGCTGTTCTACGTGCGGCGGGAGCGGGAGGAACGCGCCAAGGGCCGGTCCGGCCTGGACGCGGTGGAGATCGCGGCGGAGACCTCCGGGCACGCCGTGGTGGTCTCCGGCACCGCTGTGATCATCTCGATGGGCGGTCTGCTGCTCGCCCAGGACGCGATCTTCTCGTCCCTGGCCGTCGGCTCGATCCTGGTGGTGGCGGTCGCCGTGATCGGCTCGCTCACGGTGCTGCCGGCGCTGCTGGCGAAGCTGGGCCGCTGGGTCGACCGGCCCCGGGTGCCGCTGCTGTGGCGTCTCACCGCGCCGCGCACCGGGCGCGACGGGCAGCCGGCCCGGCCCCGCTTCTGGCCGGCGGTGCTCAAGCCGGCGCTGCGCGCGCCGGTGGCCACGCTGCTGATCTCGGTGGCGCTGCTGCTCGCGCTCGCCGCGCCCGCGCTCGGCATGAAGCTGAAGTTCCCCGGCCCGGAGGACGTGCCGCGCAACACCGCGGCCATGCAGGCGCACGACCGGCTCACCGCGGCCTTCCCCAGCAACGGCACCAGCCACACGGTCGCCGTGCGGGCGCCCGCCGAGCAGGCCGACCGGGTGCGGGCCGCGCTCACCGACCTGGCCGGCCGGACCGCCACGGACCCGCTCTTCGCGCCGGCCGAGGCGGACGGCCCGGAGATCCGGGTGTCGGCGGACCGGCGGGTGTCGGTGCTGGAGGTCGCCACGCCGCACGCCAGCCGCTCCGACGAGGCGTCCCGGTCGCTGCACGAGCTGCGCGAGGACCTCGTCCCGGCCACGCTCGGCGGCATCCCGGGCGTGGAGTACGCGGTCGGCGGAGGCGTGGCCGCCAGCGAGGACTACGCCGCCCACATCTGGGCGAAGCTGCCGATCGTCGCCGCGTTCGTGCTGGCGCTGACGTTCCTGGTGATGGCGTGGACGTTCCGGTCGGTGGTGGTGGCGCTGACCTCGATCATGCTGAACCTGCTCTCCGCCGGCGCCGCGTACGGGCTGCTGGTGCTGGTCTTCCAGAGCACCTGGGCGGAAGGGCTGCTCGGCTTCACCTCGATGGACGCGATCGTCACCTGGCTGCCGCTGTTCCTGTTCGTGGTCCTCTTCGGACTGTCCATGGACTACCACGTCTTCGTGGTCAGCCGGATCCGTGAGGCGGTCGACCGGGGCATGCCCAACCGGGAGGCGGTGGCGCACGGCATCACCTCCTCGGCCGGGGTGGTGACCAGCGCGGCGGTGGTGATGGTGGCGGTGTTCTCCATCTTCGCCACGCTCAGCATGATCGACTTCAAGCAGCTCGGCATCGGTCTGGCGGCGGCGATCCTGCTGGACGCCACGATCATCCGGGCGGTCGTGCTGCCCTCGGTGATGACGCTGCTGGGCGACGCGAACTGGTGGGCGCCGCGCTTCATGCGCCGCCGTACGGTCGTCGCCCCGGCGGTCGAGCCGCCGCCCGCCCCGGCTCCGGAGCTGGTCGGCGCCCGCTGATCCGGCCGGATCGGACCGAGCCCTGGCCGACTCCGGCAGGGCTCGGTCCGGCGTCAACCGCCGGGCCGTAGCGGCTTGACATCCGCTCCGGCTCGTGCGGGCAGCCCAGACGGCAACTGCGTTCGCGCGATATGCCTGAGAGCCATACTTATGACTCTCAGGCATATCGCTCTTGGCGCATCTCCCCCCGACCGTGCCGTCACGGAGAGTGCCGGCAGTCTCCTGGCTGTCGGAGGATGGCCGGGCGGCGGATTGAGGCCCATGCGGGGTCGCCCACCGGCTGAGCCGTGCCCCGTTACGGCAGCACGCAGGGCTCCCGCCAGGCGTCCAGCTGCCGATCCTTGCGGATCGAGGCGAAGCCGTAGCCGACCGACGTGACGCAGAAGTCCGTCGGCTCACCCGTGTACTCGACGTGGAAGACCGGCTTGCCGGCGTCGACGAACGGCAGCAGCTTCGCGCACTCGCGGCGGCGTACACACTCCTGGTTGACCGCGAAGTCGAAGTCGGGCGCCAGCGCGGCCACCTGCGCCACGTCGTCCACCAGGCCGGGGGAGAGGTCGAGCTTGTGGGCCAGCCCGGCCAGCCGGCGGTTGAACAACAACTGGTCGTCGAAGCCCAGCGGAAAGCCGGAGCGGTACCGGTAGCCGTCGGCGTCGGCCAGCGCCACCGCGCCGAAGCCCTTGCCCCGGCAGAGCCGGAACCGGTCGGCCAGCACCGGCGCGAGCGCATCCCAGCGCCGTACGTCCAGGAAACGGCTGTCCGGTCGCCCCGGCACCGCAGCGCCGCGGACGGCGACCGGGAAGCGGGTCGCGTCCGGATCGTCGGCGGCGTACGTGCCGACCCGGACGTGGCAGACCAGCCGGCGGCCCTGTTCGCGCAGCGCGGCGGTCTCGGTCGAGGTGGTCGCCACCGGGTCGAGGAGGAAGACGTCGGCGTCGACGGCGACGTCCACCGGGGAGGTGAGCTGCCACTGCCACCGCCACCTGTCGGCCTGCGCGACCGGCCACGGCGTGGGCGCGCCGGGCGGCGTGATCGGCCGCCGGCAGGCCGGCGCCGGGACGAGCAGCACCGCGGTCAGCGCGAGCGCCACGCCCCGGCGCGGGCCACGTCGGCGGACGCGGGCCGGCCGGGCGCGCGGCACTGCCCACCCCGGCCGGATCCGCATCGACGACTCCCCGGACGCGGGCGGCCCGACGCCGCCCCCGACGGGTCAACGAGCGCCGGGCCGGTCACGACGCGCGGTCAGCGCGGCGTGCCGAAGACCTGCGTCCAGTACGGCCCGTTGCTGCGCGCCAGACCCATTCCGATCTGGGTGTACCCGCAGTTGAGGATGTTCTTCCGGTGCCCCTCGGAGTTCATCCAGCCGTCCATCACCTCGGCCGCGCTCTGGTAGCCCCACGCGACGTTCTCGCCCACCATGCTCCAGCTGTAGCCGGCGCGCTCCACCCGGTCCTTAGGCTGGCTGCCGTCGCTGCCGTTGTGGTCCATCTTCTTGTGGTCGGCCTGGTCCTGGCTGTGCCGCTGGGCGGCCAGGTTCAGCTTGGCGTTCACGGTCAGCGCCTTGCAGCCGGCCTTCGCCCGCTCCTGGTTCACCAGCGTGACGACCTTCTGAAGTTCCGCGCTCAGCGCGGTCGTGGCGGTGGCCTTGGTGGCACCGGTGCTGCCGCCGCTCGGGGCGCTGCTGCGCTCCTGCTGCCGTGACGGCGCGGTGCTGCGGCTCGGCTTCGGAGTGGCCTTCTTCGACGGGCTCGGCGCGACGCTGGTCGGTACGGCCGACGGACCGGCCGACTCGGGAGCGAGCGCGTCCGCCGGGGTGTCCCCGGCGTCCTCGGGGGTCTGCGGCGCGGCGGCCACCGGGGCGTCGGCGGAGGTCCGCCTGGTGCCCTGGTCGTCACCGGGCAGCAGGACCGCGCCCACACCGAGACTCACTACGAGCGTCGCCGCGGCGGCGGCCCCGCCGATCACGAGCGGCCGGGACAGGCGCCGCTTGCGGCGTCGCGGCTCGTCGGCCGGGATGTCGCTGGCCGGCTGCCAGGTCGCGGCGGGCTGCTCCCAGCCGCCGGCCGGCTGCTCGTTGCCGGTCCACGCGGGTTCCTGGCCGTGCCACGCGGGTTCCTGGCCGTGCCACGCGGGCTCCTGGCCGTGCCAGGCGGCCGTGGGCTGCTCGTGACCGGTCCTGGCCGGCCCCTGGCCGTACCAGGCATCGGCGGGCTGCTCGTGGCCGTGCCAGGCGGCGGGCTGCTCCTCGCCGTTCCACCGGTCGCGGGGCGGCGGGTAGGAGCCGGCCGGCTCGGCGCCGTGCCCGGTGGGGCCGTAGCCGGCGGGCGGCTGCTGCGCTCCGTTTCCGAAGAGGTACGACGACCGCGGTTCGGGCCGGTCGGTGAGCCACGCCGGACCCTCGTCGGTCGGCTGCTCGGGACGCCGGGCGGCACCCTCCGGGTCGATCGGGTCGTTCCAGCGGTACACGCCTGTCCCCTCCACGGGTTGGTTACGGGCCGGGGTGACGCTACGGGCGCGCTCGGAGCTGCGGCAACGTGGCTAAGAAAGAGTTAAGGCGAAGCAACCGCCGGGGGTGAGGCGTTCACACATTTCCGGCGTACAGTAAAGGCGTCCGGACAGAGCGTGTCCGCGCCTTGTGGCAGCCCCCCGGCGAGTGGCCCGGCCGACGTGGAGATGATCTACGGCCTTGGTCAACTTGACGAAGGAGGGGTTTCGGCTCAATATAGTGGTGTCGCCAGTCGCGCCCAGCCATGCCCCGATGCAGTGGGAATGGTAGCCGCGAACATCATGGGCGCGCGTTGGCCGGCCTTTCCGGCAGCGCACATCAAGGAGTTCAGCATGGCGAAGGCCCTCTACGGCCACGTAAGTGCAGCGCCCGACCGGCGCCTGCTCGACGAGGTCACCCGTCTGCGTGCCAGGGTTCAGGCACTGGAGTTCGAGATCACGCGTCTGCGTGCCGACAACGATCGGCTCGCGGCGGCAGCGGCGGAGGCCGACGACCTCCTCCGTCTGGCCGAGCCCGCGCTGACCTGATCTCCAGTCGCCGGAAAACTGAATCGCACCACACCGAAAAGCGCGCCGACACTCAAGTGCCGGCGCGCAGCCATGTGCGTACCCCTTTTCGTGGTTCCCGCCGTAATTCTCGATCTTGCGAAACCGTCCGGAATTGCGCCCGGTAATTGTGATCATGCATTTCCGTTCCCTCCGCGACGGCCGGGCGAAAAACGGACACCGCGGGCGTCGGGTGGGTCGCGTCGCGGCGACGTCGCGGTCCCGGGTTAGTCTGCGGGTTCACCAGGTCCGCGCAGCCGGCGACGGTACGGCGGCCACCGGACGAGGATCGAGAAGGTGCATCTCAAGAGCCTGACGGTGAAGGGCTTCAAGTCCTTCGCCTCCGCCACGACGTTGAAGCTGGAGCCCGGGATCACCTGCGTGGTGGGCCCGAACGGCTCCGGCAAGTCCAACGTCGTCGACGCCATCGCCTGGGTACTCGGCGAGCAGGGCGCCAAGGCGCTGCGCGGCGGCAAGATGGAGGACGTCATCTTCGCCGGCACCGCCGGACGGGCGCCGCTGGGCCGGGCCGAGGTCACCCTCACCATCGACAACACCGACGGCGCGCTGCCGATCGAGTACACCGAGGTCTCCATCACCCGCCGGATGTTCCGCTCCGGCGAGAGCGAGTACGAGATCAACGGCGACTCCTGCCGCCTGCTCGACATCCAGGAGCTGCTCTCCGACTCGGGCATCGGCCGCGAGATGCACATCATCGTCGGGCAGGGCCGCCTCGACGGCATGCTGCACGCCAAGCCGGAGGACCGGCGGGCGTTCATCGAGGAGGCGGCCGGCGTCCTCAAGCACCGCAAGCGCAAGGAAAAGGCGCTGCGGAAGCTCGACGCGATGCAGACCAACCTCAACCGCCTGACCGACCTCACCGCCGAGCTGCGCCGTCAGCTCAAGCCGCTGGGCCGGCAGGCCGAGGTGGCCCGCCGCGCCGCCGCCATCCAGGCCAACCTGCGCGACGCCCGGCTGCGGCTGCTCGCCGACGACCTGCACACGCTGCGGACCACACTGGACAAGGAGATCGCCGACGAGACCGCGCTGCGGGAGCGGCGCGAGCTGATCGAGGGCGAGCACGGCGAGGTGCAGGGCCGCCTCGGCGAGCTGGAGGCGGCGCTGGCCGAGGACGCCCCGCTGCTCGCGGCGGCGCAGGACACCTGGTACCGCCTCTCCGCCCTCCAGGAACGGTTCCGCTCGATCGAGCAACTGGCCCGGGAACGGCTGCGTCACCTCAGCGCCGCCGGCGACGACGAGCGCCCCGGCCGCGACCCGGAGCAGCTGGAGGCGGAGTCGCGGCGCGTGCGCGAGCAGGAGGAGGAGCTGCGGGCCGCGCTCACCGAGGACCAGATCCGGCTGGCCGAGGCGGTCGAGCACCGGCAGGAGCTGGAACGGCAGCTCGCCGCCGCCGAGCGGGAACTGGTCGCCGCCGCCAAGGCGATCGCCGACCGGCGCGAAGGGCTGGCCCGCCTGACCGGCCAGGTGAACTCCGCCCGGGCGCGGACCACCAGCGCCGGTGAGGAGATCGAACGGCTCGCCGCCGCGCACGCCGACGCGATGGGCCGGGCCGAGAAGGCGCAGGCCGACCTGGACGCGGTCGCCGAGCAGTCGACCGAGGCCGACCGGGACAACGCCGACCTGGACGCCCGGCACGACGAGGCGGTGGCCGTACACGAGCGGGCCCAGGCGGCGGTGCGCAGCCTGACCGACGGGGAGCGCGCCGCGGAGAAGGACGCCGCCACCTGGAAGGCCCGCGAGGAGGCGCTCGCGATGGGCCTGCGCCGCAAGGACGGCGCCGGTGCGCTGCTGGCCCGCGCCGACCAGGTGCCCGGCCTGCTCGGCAGCCTCGCCGGGCTGCTCACCGTCGCCCCCGGCGACGAGGCGGCGCTCGCCGCCGCGCTGGGCGGGCTCGCCGACGCGGTGGCCGTCACCGGCGTGGACGAGGCCGTCGAGGCGATGCGGCTCCTCAAGATCTCCGACGCCGGCCGGGCCGGGCTGCTGGTCGGCAGCCCCGCCGGGCCGGGCATGGACGGCTCCGCGGACGCGCTGCGCCCGAAGCTGCCCGAGGGCGCGCGCTGGGCGCCCGACCTGGTGGAGTGCTCGGCCGCGATCCGGCCGGCCGTGCACCGGGCGCTGCGCGACGTCGCGCTCGTCGACGACCTGGCCGCCGCGTCCGCGCTCGTCGCCGCGAACCCGGAGCTGCGCGCGGTCACCCCCGACGGCGACGTGGTCGGCGCCTACGCGGCGGCGGGCGGCTCGGCCAAGGCGCCCAGCTTCATCGAGGTGCAGGCCGCCGTCGAGGAGGCGCGGACGAACCGCGCCACCGCCGAGCGGACCGCCGCCGAGCTGCGCGAACAGCTCGCCGAGGCGCGCGCCGAGG
Source organism: Micromonospora sp. LA-10 (assembly GCF_051853095.1). NCBI lineage: Bacteria > Bacillati > Actinomycetota > Actinomycetes > Micromonosporales > Micromonosporaceae > Micromonospora > Micromonospora sp. LA-10. The sequence continues at coordinate 2,282,018 of NZ_CP195710.1, read as the reverse complement.
TGGCCGCCGCCAAGGAGGCCGTGCAGCACGCCGCCGCCGCGAAGCGGGAGGCGGAGAGCCACCGCAACGCCGCCGCGCGCCGCCTCGCCGAACTGGGCGCGGCCGCCCGGTCGGCGAAGGCGGAGACCGACCGGCTCGGCGAGTCCCGGGCCCGCGCCGAGGCGGCCCGGGAACGGGACCTCGCGGCGCTGGCCGAGCTGGAGGAACGGCTGCGGCTGGCCGAGGCCACCCCGCTCGACGCCGAACCGTCCACCGAGGAGCGGGACCAGCTCGCCGCCATGGTGCCGCAGGCACGGCAGAACGAGATGGAGGTCCGGCTCGCGGTGCGTACCGCCGAGGAGCGGGTGGCCTCGATCGCCGGACGGGCCGACTCGCTGGCCCGGCAGGCCACCGCCGAACGTGCGGCGCGGGAGCGCGCCGCCGCCCGGCGCGCGGCCCGCGCCCGCGGCGCCCAGATCGCCCGCGCCGTGGTCGGCGGCGCCCGGGAGGCGCTCACCCGGCTCACCGTCTCGATCGCCCGGGCCGAGGAGCACCGCGACGCCGTCGCCCGCGAGCGCGCCGCCCGTGAGGCCGAGTTGTCCGAGGTACGCGGCGCGGCCAAGCGCCTCGCCGCCGAGCTGGAACGGCTCACCAGCCAGGTGCACCGCGACGAGGTGGCCCGCGCGGAGCAGCGGATGCGCATCGAGCAGCTGGAGGCCAAGGCCGCCGAGGACTTCGGCCTGGACGTGGCCACGCTCGTCGCCGAGTACGGCCCGGACCGGCTCGTCCCGCCCACCGACGCGGACGTGGCGCTGGCCGAGAAGGACGGCCGTCCGGTGCCGGACCCGGTGCGCTACGAGCGGCCGGTGCAGGAGAAGCGGGCCGCCAAGGCGGAACGGGAACTGGCCCTGCTGGGCAAGGTGAACCCGCTCGCGCTGGAGGAGTTCGCCGCGCTGGAGGAGCGCTTCAAGTTCCTCTCCGAGCAGCTGGAGGACCTCAAGGCCACCCGGCGCGACCTGCTCACCGTGGTCAAGGACGTGGACGACCGGATCCTGGAGGTCTTCGCCAGCGCGTTCGCCGACACCGCGCGGGAGTTCGAGCAGGTCTTCACGGTGCTGTTCCCCGGCGGCGAGGGCCGGCTCGTGCTCACCGACCCGGAGGACCTGCTCACCACCGGCGTCGAGGTCGAGGCCCGGCCGCCGGGGAAGAAGATCAAGAGGCTCTCGCTGCTCTCCGGCGGCGAGCGGTCGCTGACCGCCGTGGCGATGCTCGTGGCGATCTTCCGCGCCCGGCCCAGCCCGTTCTACATCATGGACGAGGTGGAGGCGGCGCTCGACGACGTGAACCTGGGCCGCCTGATCACGCTGCTGGCACAGTTGCGGGAGAAGAGCCAGCTGATCGTGATCACGCACCAGAAGCGGACCATGGAGATCGCCGACGCGCTGTACGGGGTGACGATGCGGGCCGGCGTGACCCAGGTGATCAGCCAGCGGCTCAACCGGGCCGACGACGAGGAACAGGTGACGAGCGAGTGAGGGAACGGGCCACGGCGCTCCTGGTGGACTTCGACGGCGTGCTGCGCCGCTGGGATCCGGCGGTGGCCGCCGGCGTCGAGCGGGAGTACGGGCTGACCGAGGGTGTCCTCGGTGAGATCGCGATGTCCTGGGGACTGCTCCAGCCGGTGCTGACCGGCCAGGTCAGCCACGCCCAGTGGATGGTGAGCGTGGCCGACGCGCTGACCCCCGCTGTGGGCGCGGACCGGGCCCGCGCGGCGGTCCAGGAGTGGCAGACCTACCGCGGCGAGGTGGACCCGGAGGTGCTGGCGTTCATCCGCGAGGTGCGGGCGGGCGGCATCCGGGTCGGGCTCGGCACGAACGCCACCGACCTGCTCGACGCCGACCTGGCCGCGCTGGGCCTGACCGACGAGCTGGACGTCATCGTCAACTCCTCAGTCGTCGGGGTGCACAAGCCCGCGAAGGAGTACTTCCAGGTCGCCTGCGAGGCGCTGGGGACGCCGCCGGCGCGGGTGCTGTTCGTCGACGACGAGGACCGCGCGGTGGCCGGCGCCCGGGTGGCCGGGCTGGCCGCCCACCGCTGGAGCGGCCCGGCCGACCTGCGGTACCTGCGGGCGGCGCTGGCGTACTGATCCGGCTCAGGCGCCGGTGACGCCGTCGATGCGTTCCCGGATCAGGTCGGCGTGGCCGTTGTGCCGGGCGTACTCCTCGATCATGTGGACGTACACCCAGCGGAGGCTGATCTCGTGCGTGGCGTCGCCCCGGCGGTGGTGGAAGGTGTGCTCCAGCGGCAGGGCGGCCACCGCCTCCCGGGCCGCCTCGATCTCGGCGCGCAGCGTGGCGAACGCCTCGGCCGGGTCGGCGTCGTCGATGTGGTTGAGGTCCGCGTCCGGGTCGGCGTCGTAGTCGTAGAGGTCGGGCAGCTCCTGGCCGGTGGCGCGAACGCGGAACCACCAGCGCTCCACGTCGGCCATGTGGCGGACCAGGCCGAGCAGCGTCAGCCCGGAGGGCTCCACGCTGCGGGTACGCAGTTGCTCGGCGGTCAGCCCGGCGCACTTGTGCACAAGGGTGTCGCGATGGTGGTCGAGCCAGCCTTCGAGCATGGTGCGCTCGTCGGCGATGTAGGGCTCGTGGCGGCGGTCGATCTCAGGAACGGTCCAGGTCATGGGCGCAGATGTTAAGAGGGGCCCCCTGTACAACGCGAGGCGTTAACAGGGGGCCCCTCCTTACACGCTCAGGGGACCACGACGACGGGCCAGCGGCCGGTGCGGACCAGCCGGGTGGCGACCGAGCCGACCAGCTTGTGCCCGGCCTGCTCGGACGAGCCGACCACCACCATGTCGGCGCGGTGCTCGTCGGCGGCCCGGCACAGCTCGGTGTAGGCGTCGCCGCGCCGGCACAGGAACGTCACCGGCAGGTCCAGTTCCTCGGCCCCGCGCCGGCACTCGTCGCGCAGCTCGGCGGCCAGCTCGTCGTGGGTCTGCTGGACCGCGCCGGCCACCACGCCGGAGAGCATGGCGCTGTACGAGGCGGGCGAGCTGACGAACACCACCACCAGCGTGGCGCCCTGCCGGCGGGCCAGTCCGGCGGCGTAGGCAGCGGCGCGCATCGAGGTGCGGCTGCCGTCCACGCCGACGAGCACCACCCGCGGCCCGTCCGTGCCCCGCTCGTAGGGCAGCGGACGGGTCTGCGGGCCGTACCGCTCACGTTCCGCGGCGTCCATCGTCAGTCCCGCGTTCCGGCCGGGATCGCCTCGGCCGTCTCGGGTCCGGCGGGGACCGGCTCGGCGTTGGAGCGGCGCAGCGGCACCTCCCGGATGAGGACCACCGCGATCAGGGCGAGCAGCCCGAACGGGGCGGCGGCCAGGAAGATGTCACCGGCGGCGTGCCCGTACGCGGCCTCGACCACGTCCCGGATCGGGCCGGGCAGCGTGTGCACGTCCGGCAGGCCGCCGCCACCCGAGCCGGTGGCGGGGATGCCCAGCCGGCTCAGGCCGTCGGCCATGTAGCCGGTGACCCGGTGTCCGAGCACCGCGCCGAGCGCGCTCACGCCGATCGCGCCGCCGAGGCTGCGGAAGAAGGACACCACCGAGCTGGCCGCGCCGAGTTCGTCCGGGCGGACCGTGTTCTGCACGGCGAGCACCAGGTTCTGCATGGACATGCCGACGCCGAGTCCGATGAGCGCCATGAACACGGCGAGGTGCCAGTACGGCGTGTCCGCGCGCATGGTGCCCATCAGCGCGAAGCCGGCGGTGAGCAGCACCGAGCCGATGACCAGCCAGCTCTTCCAGCGGCCGGTGCTGGTGATGATCCGGCCGACCACCGTCGAGGAGACCAGCAGGCCGCCGATCATCGGCAGGGTCATCAGGCCGGACATGGTGGGGCTGGCGCCGCGGCTGATCTGGAAGTACTGCCCGAGGAACACCGAGGCGCCGAACATGCCGACGCCGACGGCGATGCTGGCGATCACGGCGAGCGTGATGGTGCGGTTGCGGAACAGCCGCGGCGGGATCATCGGGTCCGCGGCACGCTTCTCGACCCGGGCGGCGAGCCCGCCGAGCGCCACGGCGCCGGCCACCATCGCACCGCTGGTCCAGGAGATCCAGTCGTACTTGTCGCCGGCCAGGGTGATCCAGACCAGCAGCAGCGAGACGGCGGCGGTGATGAGGGTGGCGCCCCACCAGTCGATCTTCACGTCGCGCTTGACCACGGGCAGCCGCAGCGTCCGCTGGAGCACGATCAGGGCGAGCACGGCGAACGGCACGCCGACGTAGAAGCACCAGCGCCAGCCGAGCCAGGAGGTGTCCACGATCACGCCGCCGATCAGCGGTCCGCCGATGGTGCCGACGGCCATGACGGCGCCGAGGTAGCCGCTGTACCGGCCGCGCTCACGAGGGGCGATCATCGTCGCCATGATCACCTGGGCGAGGGCGGTGAGGCCGCCCGCGCCGACGCCCTGCACCACCCGGCAGGCGATCAGCTCGCCGGTGGTCTGGGCCTGCCCGGCGAGCACCGAGCCCAGCACGAAGACCACCAGGGAGATCTGGACCAGCAGCTTCTTGCTGAACAGGTCGGACAGCTTGCCCCAGATGGGCGTGGTCGCCGTGGTCGCCAGCAGCGTCGAGGTGACCACCCAGGTGTACGCGGACTGGCCGCCGCGCAGGTCCGTGATGATCCGCGGCAGCGCGTTGGAGACGACCGTGGAGGAGAGGATCGCGACGAACATGCCCAGCAGCAGGCCGGAGAGCGCCTCCAGGATCTGCCGGTGGGACATGTCGACGCCGGTCGCCCGGGCGGGCGCAGTCGCCTGAGTCATCGTGGATTGCCTCCGGAGGGGGAAATGTTGCCTCGGGCAACCGTAGGGTGTGGTTGCCTAAAGCAACAACTTGAGCCGGAGCGGCTTTGTTCCGCGAGCGGCCGGGTCAGAACGACTCGTTGAAGCGGTGCATCAGCCGGGCGAGGTCCGCCACATCCTCTTTCGGCCAGCTTTCCAGCGAACGCCTTATCTGTCCGAGTCGGGCCGCGCGGGCCGCGTCGAACCGCCGCGTGCCTTCCTCGGTCAGGCTGAGCTGGGCCGCCCGCCGGTCCGTCGGATCCGGATCGCGGCGTACCAGGCCCAGCGCCTCCAGCCCGCCGATCTGCCGGCTCAGCGTGCCCTTGCCGATGCCCAGCTTGACGGCCAGGTCGGTGAGCCGGGTCGACCCCGACCGCCGCAGCCAGAGCAGCAGGCCGTACGCGTTGGGCTCCAGGTTCGGATGGACCTCGCGGGCGATCTCCCAGGACAGCGCCCGGCCGCGGCGCAGCAGCGCGGTCAACTCGTGCTCCACGGCGCGCAGCGTCTCGTCCACGCTCAGAGGGTACTCAGTCGCCCTCGCTGAGTTGCTGTTGCGCCACCGGTCGCAGCTCGCCGTCGCTGGTCGTGCCCTCGATCACCACGACGGCCTTTCGGCCCTGATGGGTGAGCGTGGCCACGGCGTTGCCGAAATAGGGCCCGGCCAGCTTCCGCCAGCGCACCGGTGGGCGGCGTACCCCGGCCGAACGGGCCAGCGCCCGGGTCGCCCCGGCCGGCCCCGGATTCCAGCCCAGCGTCATCAGCGGGCGCATGCCGGCCGGCACCTGGTTGTGGATCGGCGAACAGGTGAGCTGGTGCACCGGCGTGCGGACGTCACGGTCGGCGAACCGGGCCCGCGCCACGTACGAGTGGTGCACGTCCCCGGAGAGCACGCTGATCGACGCCGGTCGCGCGTACGCCGGCCCGGCGCCCACCCGCGCCCCGGTGCGGGGGGCGGTGCCGCTGCCCAGCCGCGCGAACAGCTCGCCCAGCGCCTCGAACGAGCGCCGGAACGCCGCCCAGTGCTCCAGGTCCAGGGCCCGGCGGATCTGCTCGGAGAGCCGGGCCACCCACTGACGGCCGGAGTCGGCCAGGCGCTCGTTCCACGCCTCGACGTGGTGGATGCCCGGCGGCAGCAGCCACGGCAGCGAACTGCCCACCACCAGGTGGTCGTACTCGCCGTGCGCCTGGTCGAGGAACCACGACCACTCACCCGGCGGCAGCATCGCCCGGCTGCCCGGCAGGAGCACCCGGCTGGAGCGGTTGTCCAGCATCACCAGGCGGGTGCGGCCCAGGTCCAGCGCGTAGCTCCACTGGTACTGCACGGCCCGCCAGCGCTCGGTGTCGTGCGCCAGGTCGGCCTCCTTGTCGACCCGCTCGCCGAACTCGTGCAGCACGCCCGTGGCGTCCTCGGCGGCCATCACCTTCGCGTACACCGGGTCGGCGGCGATCTCGTCCGGGCTCAGGTTGCCCAGGTGCTGGTAGACCCAGTAGGAGGCGAGGCCGCTGCGGATCCGCTCGGCCCACCACGGCTGCTCGCGCATGTCCGCCCGCCACGACTGCGAGGTGTTCCAGTCGTCGATCACCTCGTGGTCGTCGAAGATCATCACGCTCGGCACTGTGGAGAACAGCCAGCGGATCTCCGGGTCGCGCCACGACTCCAGATAGAGCTTCGTGTACTCGTCGAAGCTGACCACCTGTGTCGCCGGAGCGTCCTTCGGCCGCTTCCGGCGACGCTTGAGCAGCCGCCGCACGGTCGGCGAGGTCTCGTCCGCGTACACCTGGTCGCCGAGCAGCACCAGCAGGTCGGGCAGCACGGCCTGCTCGGGCGCGGCCATCACCCGCCGGGCGTACGCGTCCAGCGCGTCCGGCGGCAGCTTGCGCGCGGTGGAGTGCTGGGTGGTCTCCCGGCAGGAGCCGAACAGCAGCCGAACCGGCTGGTCGGCGTCGTCGAGCGCGCGGGTCCGGATCACGCTGGGCGGGAACGACGAGTCCGGCAGCGGCCACGCCACCTCGCCGTCGATCAGCACCTCGTACGTGGTGGCGCTGTCCGGAGTGAGCCCGGTCACCACGACGATCGCGTAGTGGTGGTCGTACGCGGAGAAGGTGGGCGCGCTGCCGGTGGCGCCGTCGGCGGTGCGGACGGTGACCACGGCGGGCGAACTGGTCTCCACCCAGACGGTCGCCCGCGTGTCGACGACCCGGCGCAGCAGCGGGCCGATGAGCAGGCGGGAACCGGGCACGACGCACCTCCGTCAAGATCGTTGGGGCTGTTCCCTACCCGGCCGGCGGTTGCGGTACGCCTTCCGGTGCGAGCGTACCCGCAGGTTGTTCGCGTGCCGAGGCGGTGAGTGGGACGCCGTCGCCGGCATCTGACAGGATTTCGGGCATGACGGAATACCTCCTCGTCGCACTCGCCCTGCTCGGCGTGCTGATCATCGGCGGCCTGAGCCTCGTGGTGCCCCGGCTGCGCCGGCGGCCGGAGCCCCCGCTGCCGCGCACGGAGGTCGACACCCGGGCCGAGGAGGATCTGGCCGGTCCGCCGGTGGAGGCCCCGGAGGCGGACCTCACCACCGGCGTGGTGGTCGAGGTTCCCCCGGTACAGGCGCCCCCGGTCGAGGTGCCGGAGCCGACCGCCGGGCGGCTGGTCCGGCTGCGCTCTCGGCTGTCCCGCTCGCAGAACGCCTTCGGCAAGGGCCTGCTCGGCCTGCTCAGCCGCGACCGGCTGGACGAGGACACCTGGGAGGAGATCGAGGACAGCCTGATCACCGCTGACGTCGGCATCGACTCCACCCGGGAGATCGTCGACCGGCTGCGCGAGCGGACCCGGGTGCTCGGCACCCGCACCGGGGAGGAGCTGCGCGCGCTGCTCGCCGCCGAGCTGGTGAACGCGCTCGACCCGAGCCTGGACCGCTCGCTGCGGACCGCGCCGAAGGAGGGCGTCCCGGCGGTCGTGCTGGTCGTCGGCGTCAACGGCGCCGGCAAGACCACCACCTGCGGCAAGATCGCCCGGGTGCTGGTCGCGGACGGCCGCAGCGTGCTGCTCGGCGCGGCCGACACGTTCCGGGCCGCCGCCGCCGACCAGCTGGAGACCTGGGGCGGCCGGGTGGGCGCCGAGACGGTCCGCGGGCCCGAGGCCGCCGACCCGGCCAGCGTCGCGTTCGACGCGGTCAAGCGGGGCATCGACACCGGCGTGGACACCGTGCTCATCGACACCGCCGGCCGGCTGCAGAACAAGATCGGCCTGATGGACGAGCTGGGCAAGGTCAAGCGCGTGGTGGAGAAGCACGGCCCGATCGACGAGACGCTGCTGATCCTCGACGCCACCACCGGCCAGAACGGGCTGGAGCAGGCGCGGGTCTTCACCGAGGTGGTCAACGTGACCGGCGTGGTGCTGACCAAGCTCGACGGGACGGCCAAGGGCGGCATCGTGATCGCCGTGCAGCGCAAGCTCGGCATCCCGGTCAAGCTGGTCGGCCTCGGCGAGGGCAAGGACGACCTGGCCCCGTTCGACCCGGCGCAGTTCGTCGACGCGCTGCTCGGCACCGAGCCGCTCGCCCGGGACGCGTAGCCTCTCCCGTGACGACTGACGATCGCGCCTACGCGGGGTGGCGCGACCCCAGCCACCCGTCGCCACGCCTCGGGAGACCGTACGTGACTTCGCAGGAGATCCCGCTGCACGGCGGGAACGTGAGCACAGTGGTCCGTGTGGGAGACACGGTCCGGCGCAACGCCGGCCCGTGGACACCCTCCGTGCACGCGCTGCTGCGCCACCTGGAGTACGTCGGCTTCACCGGCGCGCCCCGCGCGCTCGGCATGGACGAGCGCAACCGGGAGGTCCTGTCGTACCTGGAGGGGGAGTGCGGGGAGTACCCGCTGGCCCCGCACTGGGTCACCGACGAGGCCCTGGTCACGGTGGCCACCATGCTGCGGATGTTCCACGACGCCCAGTACGGCTTCACCCCGCCGCCCGGCGCGGTCTGGCGCTCGTTCGGGCCGCCCCCGCCGGACACCGAGGTGATCTGCCACCACGACGCCGCGCCGCACAACGTGATCTGGCGCCCGGACGGCACGCTCGGGCTGATCGACTTCGACCTCGCCTCGCCCGGCGCCCGCATCTACGACGTGGCGTACGCGGCCTGGACCTGGGTGCCGATCTTCTCCGACCGTGACTCGGTGACGCTCGGCTGGAAGCGCCCCGACCGGCCGCGCCGGCTGCGCCTGTTCGCCGACGCGTACGGGCTGATCCCGCGCGACCGGCACCGGCTCATCCGGACCATCCGCAAGCGGATCGTCGACCACGTCGAGGGCATCCGGCGGATGGCCGCCGCCGGTGAGCCGGCGTTCGTCCGGATCGTCCACAAGGGCCACCTCCGTCGCCCTATGCGTGACCTGCGGCTGCTCGACTACGAGCGGCACCAGCTGGAGTACGCGCTGCGCTGACCAAGATCGGCGTTCTTCACACGCCGGAAACAACCCGTCACGCGTCGGAAATCGCGCGGTGTCGCTGAAGGAAACAGCCGGCGACAAAGCTTCCGCGCAACCGGCTGACGGGCGATGCTGCCAGGTCTCAGTCGGAGGGAGGAATACGACAACGAGAGGAGGCAGCGTGGAGATCGACACCGGGAACACTGCCTGGTTGCTTGTCTCGACTGCCCTCGTGCTGCTCATGACCCCCGGTCTCGCGCTGTTCTACGGCGGCCTGAACCGGTCCAAGGGCGTTCTGAACATGATGATGATGAGCTTCTCGTCCATCGGGCTCGTCAGCATCCTGTGGCTTTTCTACGGTTTCACCGTCGCCTTCGGTGAGGGCGGCAAGTTCTGGGGTGACCTGGGTCAGTACCTGGGCACCAAGACCTTCGTCGGCGAGAACGACCTGTGGGGCGAGACCGGCATCCCGATCTACGTCTTCATCGCCTTCCAGATGATGTTCGCGGTCATCACCGTGGCGCTGATCAGCGGTGCGCTCTCCGACCGGGTGAAGTTCGCCGGCTGGCTGCTGTTCGCGTTCGGCTGGGCCACCCTGGTCTACTTCCCGGTCGCCCACATGGTCTGGGGCGGCGGGCTGATCGGCGGCGACATCGGCGCGCTGGACTTCGCCGGTGGTACCGCTGTGCACATCAACGCCGGCGCCGCGGCGCTCGCGCTGGTGCTCGTGCTCGGCAAGCGGGTCGGCTGGCCGCGCGAGAGCATGAAGCCGCACAACGTCCCGATGGTCGCCCTCGGCGCCGCGCTGCTGTGGTTCGGCTGGTTCGGCTTCAACGCCGGCTCCGAGCTGACCGCCGACGGGGTCACCGCGCTGGCGTTCATCAACACCCAGGTCGCCACCGCCGCGGCGCTGCTCGGCTGGATCGTGGTGGAGTGGGTGCGCGACGGCAAGCCCACACTGGTCGGCGCCTCGTCCGGCGCCATCGCCGGTCTGGTCGCCATCACCCCGGCCTGTGCGTTCATCACCCCGGCCGCAGCGGTGCTGCTGGGTGTGGTGGCCGGTGCGGTCTGCGCCCTCGCGGTCGGCCTGAAGTACCGGCTCGGCTACGACGACTCCCTCGACGTGGTCGGCGTGCACTTCGTCGGCGGCTGGATCGGCTGCCTCTGGATCGGCCTGTTCGGCACCGCCTCGGTGAGCTCGCTGGTGGAGACCGACGGCCTGTTCGTCGGCGGCGACGCCACGCTGCTCGGCAAGCAGGCGATCAGCGCGCTGATCGTCAGCGTCTACTCCTTCGTCGTCGCCTTCGCCCTGGGCTTCGTGATCGACAAGACGATCGGCCTCCGGGTCTCCGCCGAGTCCGAGATCGACGGCATCGACATCGCCGAGCACGCGGAGAGCGGCTACGACCTGTCGCCCACCACGGGCAGCAGCGGTGGCGCGTTCGCGATGGCCGGGATCGGCGCCGGCAAGCCCGGCTCGGATCCCGCCGTCGAGCCGGACGAGTCCGCGCCGGTCAGCGAGAAGGTCGCCGGTTAACGTTCCTGGGATGGAGGGGTTGGACATGAAGCTGGTGACCGCGGTCATCAAGCCGTACCAGCTGGACGCGGTGAAGGAGGCTCTGCACGCCCTCGGCGTGGCCGGGCTGACGGTCAGCGAGGTCCAGGGCTACGGCCGGCAGAAGGGGCACACCGAGGTCTACCGGGGTGCCGAGTACACGGTCGAGTTCCTGCCCAAGATCCGGGTCGAGGTGCTCACCGACGAGATCGACGTCGACAAGATCGTGGACGCGATCGTCGGCGCCGCCCGGACCGGCAAGATCGGCGACGGCAAGGTCTGGGTGACCGGCGTCGAAGAGGTCGTCCGGGTGCGTACCGGCGAGCGCGGGCTCGACGCCCTCTGACGGGCGAACCTGCCGACATGACCTCGTTGACCACGGCCGCCGCCCCCACCGGGGACGGCGTGTCCGTGGTCAACGAGGTCGTCGGCGTACCCGGGGGCATCGGAGAGCCGGCCCGGATCGCGCGGGCCGAGGCGGTCGAGAACTGGCTGCGCCGGATCTTCCCGGCCCGGGACGGCGTCGCGCTCGTGGCGGTGGGCGGGCTGGGCCGCCGCCAGTGCGCCCCCTACGGCGACCTCGACCTGGTGCTGCTGCACGCCGGCGTACCCGGCATCGACGAGCTGGCCGCGTCGCTCTGGTACCCGATCTGGGACGCCGGGCTGCGGCTGGACCACTCGGTGCGTACGGTCGCCGAGGCGCTGTCGGTGGCCCAGGACGACGTCAAGGTCGCCCTCGGCCTGCTCGACGCCCGGCACGTGGCCGGCGACCCGGTCCTGACCGACCAGCTCGCCCGGACCGCCACCGACCACTGGCGGCGGACCGCGATCCGCCAGCTCCCCGGCCTGCGCGAGATCACCGCCGCCCGCTGGGAGGCGCACGGCGAGCTGGCGTTCCTGCTCGAAGGAGACCTCAAGGAGGCGGCCGGCGGGCTGCGGGACGTGGGCATCCTGCGGGCCATCGCCACCGCCGGGGTCACCGACGCGCTCCGCCCGGCCGTGTACGCCGCGCACCGGCGGCTGCTTGACACCCGCGACGCGCTGCACCAGCAGGTGGGCCGGCGGGTCGACCGCCTGGTGGCTCAGGAACGCGACGGCGTGGCGCGGCTGCTCGGCGCCGAGGACGGCGACGCGCTCCTGCGGCTGGTGGCCGGCGACGCCCGCACCGTCAGCCACGCCCTGGACGACGCCTGGCGCGCCGCCGACCGGCTCCGTTCCGGCCGGCACCGCGCCGCACCGGGCCGCCCGCTGCGCCGACCGGTCGCCCGGGACGTGGTGGAGCAGGACGGCGAACTGGTGCTTGCCCGCACCGCCATCGGGGCCCGCCCCGACCCGAGCCTGTCCCTGCGGGTGGCCGCCGCTGCCGCCACCACCCGGCTGCCCATCGCGCGCGCCACCTGCGAGTGGCTGGCCGCGTACTGCCCACCGCTGCCCGCGCCGTGGCCACCGGCGGCCCGGGACGCGCTGATCACCCTGCTCGGCGCTGGTCCCGGCCTGGTGCCCGCCTGGGAGACCTGCGACCGGTACGGGCTGATCGACCGCTGGCTGCCCGAGTGGACCCGGATGCGCAGCCTGCCGCAGCACAACCCGGTGCACCGGTTCACGCTCGACCGGCACCTGGTGCAGACCGCGTACGAGGCGAGCCGGCACACCCGCGACGTGGAACGCCCCGACCTGCTGCTGCTCGGCGCGTTCCTGCACGACATCGGCAAAGGGCTGGACGGCGACCACTCGACGGTCGGCGCCCCGCTGGCCGAGGCGGTGGCCACCCGGATCGGGTTGCCACCGGCCGAGGCGGACCTGATCGGCACGCTGGTCCGGCTGCATCTGCTGCTGCCCGACGTGGCGACCCGCCGGGACCTGTCCGACCCGAAGACCGTCGCCGGTGTCGCCGAGCGGGTCGGCGACACCGCCACGCTGGAACTGCTGCACGCCCTGGTCCGCGCCGACGCCGCCGCCACCGGCCCGGCCGCCTGGTCCGCCTGGAAGGGCCGGCTCATCGCCGAACTGGTGGCCCGTGTGCGGACCACGCTCGACACCGGCGAGGTGCCCGCCCCGCCCGCACCCGACCCGGCGCTGGTCGCCGGGCCGCTGCCGGTCGTACACCTGGGGGAGGACCGGGTGTCGGTGGCCGCGGCGGACCGGCGGGGGCTGCTCGCCACTGTGGCCGGTTGCCTGGCCCTGCACCGCCTGGAGGTGATCTCCGCGGACGCCGCCACCGTCGACGGCCGTGCCCTGGTGCAGTGTCGGGTGCAGCCGCGCTACGGGCTGGCCCCGAACCCGATCGCGCTCAGCGCCGACCTGCGCCGCGCGGTCAGCGGCGACGTCTCGGTGATCCAGCGGCTGCGTGGCCGGGCGCTCGCCGCCCGCAGCCAGGGCGCCGCGCCCCGGGTGGTGTGGCACCGGGAGGCGGCCACCGACGCGGTGCTGCTGGAGCTGCGGGCCGCCGACGCGGCCGGGCTGCTGTACCGGGTCACGTGCGCGCTCGACGACGCGGGCGCCCAGGTGCGGGCGGCCCGGATCTCCACGCTCGGCGGTGACGTGGTGGACGCGTTCTACCTGGTCGGCGGCTGGCCGCCGGACGAGGAACGGTCCCGGATCGAGGCCGCCGTGCTCGCCGCCGTGTAAGGAAGGGCCCCCTCTTAACGCCTCCGGTAGAGGAAGGGCCCCTTGTTAACACCCCGCCGACGAGCGGCGCGGGCCCGTGGACGGCCGGGCCGGAGCGGGGGTGCGGGCGGCGGGCTACCCTAACGGTGGGCTGGACCACCGGCCCGACCAGCATGTGCCCGCCGAAAACGACAAACGGGATGTTCGCGTGTTTGACACCTTGAGTGACCGCCTGTCCGGCATCTTCACCAAGCTCCGCGGCAAGGGCCGGCTCACCGACGCCGACGTCGACGCCACCGCGCGCGAGATCCGGATGGCGTTGCTGGAGGCCGACGTCGCCCTGCCGGTGGTCAAGGGCTTCATCGCGAACGTCAAGGAGCGGGCGCGCGGCGCCGAGGTCTCCCAGGCGCTGAACCCGGCTCAGCAGATCATCAAGATCGTCAACGAGGAGCTGATCAACATCCTCGGCGGCGAGGGGCGGCGGCTCCAGTTCGCCAAGCAGCCGCCGACCGTGATCATGCTGGCCGGTCTCCAGGGTTCCGGCAAGACGACGCTCGCCGGCAAGCTGGCCCGCTGGCTCAAGAGCCAGGGCCACCAGCCGCTGCTCGTCGCCGCCGACCTCCAGCGCCCGAACGCTGTCGGGCAGCTCCAGGTGCTCGGTGGCCGGGCCGGCGTCGAGGTGTACGCCCCGGCGCCCGGCAACGGCGTCGGCGACCCGGTGCAGGTGGCCCGCGACTCGATCGAGCACGCGCGCCGCGCCGCCCGCGACATCGTGATCGTCGACACCGCCGGCCGGCTCGGTATCGACGCCGAGATGATGCAGCAGGCCGCGAACATCCGCGACGCGGTCCAGCCCGACGAGGTCATCTTCGTCATCGACGCGATGGTCGGCCAGGACGCGGTCCGTACCGCCGAGGCGTTCCGCGACGGCGTCGGCATCACCGGTGTGGTCCTGTCCAAGCTGGACGGCGACGCCCGCGGCGGCGCCGCGCTCTCCGTCCGCGAGGTCACCGGCCAGCCGATCCTGTTCGCCTCCACCGGCGAGAAGCTGGAGGACTTCGACGTCTTCCACCCCGACCGGATGGCCAGCCGGATCCTGGGCATGGGCGACGTCCTCACTCTGATCGAGCAGGCCGAGGCGGCCTTCGACTCCGATCAGAAGGACAAGATGACCGCCAAGCTGATGGGCGGGGAGACCTTCACGCTGGAGGACTTCCTCGATCAGCTCATCGCGGTCCGGCGGATGGGCCCGATCGCCAACGTGCTGGCCATGATGCCGGGCATGGGGCAGATGAAGGACCAGCTCGCCGAGCTGGACGACAAGCACTTCGACCGGGTGACCGCGATCATCCGGTCGATGACCCCGGCCGAGCGCACCAACCCGAAGATCATCAACGGCTCCCGCCGGGCCCGTATCGCCAACGGTTCCGGCGTCACCGTCATGGACGTCAACCAGCTGCTCAACCGCTTCACCGACGCGCAGAAGATGATGAAGCAGATGGGCGGCATGATGGGCCTGCCCGGCGGCGGCCGGCGCAAGGCGACCAAGTCGCCGAAGAACAAGCGCAAGGGCACCAAGGGTGGCGGGCGGCCGCGTACGGGCGCCGGCATGCCGGGTGGCTTCCCGGGCGGGATGCCGCAGCTCCCGCCGGGCCTGGACCCGGGCGACCTGGCCGGTGGGCAGGGCCTGCCGCCGGGCTTCAAGCTTCCGAAGATCGACTTCAACAAGCTGGGCAAGGGCGGCGACAAGGGCCCCCGCTAGCGTGTCGGTGACGGTGGGCGACATTGCTGTCTCTTAAAGTGATGTCGCTCCCTGGAAGGAGATGTCAATGACCGCGGCCCCGATCCTGCCGGAGCGGCACGAGTGGACGGTCGACGACCTGGGCGAGCTGCCCAAGGACCTTCCGTACGAACTGATCAACGGAAGGTTGATCGTGCCGTCGCCCACTCTGCTGCACCAGGACATGTGCGTCGAGTTACTACTCGCGCTTCGCGTGAACTGCCCGAAGGAGTACCAGGTCGGGATCGATCTGTCGATGCGGGTCGACCACCGGAACGAGCCCCGGCCGGACGTCGTCGCGGTCGTGCGGGGTAACGCCAACCGGAGCCCGCTGCCGGTCGAGGACGCTGTGCTCGCCGTCGAGGTCATCTCGCCGACCTCCACCTTCCGCGACATGTACGACAAGGCCAGGGTCTACGCGCACGCCGGTGTCCGCTCCTACTGGGTGCTCGACCCGGTCAAGGAGAAGATCACGCTGACCGAGTACGTGCTCGGCGCCAATCGCGAGTACAAGCAGGTCAGTCAGGCCGAGGACCTGTTCGTCACCGAGCGGCCCTGGAAGGTCTCGGTCGATCTGCCGGCGCTGACCGCGCGCCGCAACGACCTGCTCGCCGGCGAGGAGGACTGATCGGGTAGGACTGTGCACATGGCTCTGCACGTGCGCGGTGTGTTCCTTCCCGACGACGAGGTCCGGGACGTCTGGCTGGTCGGTGACCGGGTGACATTCGAACCGGTGCCCGGCGCCGAGACGGTGGCCGACGGCGGCTTCGTGCTGCCCGGCCTGACCGACGCGCACTGCCACATCGGCATCGCCCGCGGCGGCAGCCCGATCACCTCGCTCGACCAGGCGCGGGAGCTGGCCCGGATCGACCGGGACGCGGGCGTGCTGGCGATCCGCGACGCCGGGTCGCCGTACCCGTACCCCGAACTGGAGGACGAGCCGGACCTGCCGCGACTGGCCCGCGCGGGCCGGCACGTCGCGCCGCCCAAGCGTTACCTGCGCGACATCGGCGTGGAGGTCGGCGCGGCGGAGGTCGCAGCGACGGTGGCCGCGCAGGCCGCGGCCGGCAACGGCTGGGTCAAGCTGGTCGGCGACTGGATCGACAGGGGCGTGGGCGACCTGGCGCCGGCCTGGGACGCCGACACCATGACCGCGGCGGTCGCCGCCGCGCACGCCGCCGGGGTACGCGCGGCGGTGCACACGTTCTCCGAGTCGGCGGTGGAGATCATGGTGCGGGCCGGGGTGGACTCGGTGGAGCACGGCACCGGGCTGAGCCTGGACCTGATCGACCTGATGGCCCGCCAGGGCACCGCGCTGGTCCCCACGATGATCAACATCCGGACGTTCGGCCACATCGCGGAGCAGGCCCGGTCCAAGTTCCCGGGGTACGCCGACCACATGCTCGCGCTGCGCGACCGGTTCCCCGAGGTGGTGCGCGCCGCGCACGAGGCGGGCGTGCCGATCTACGTCGGGACCGACGCGGGCGGTGGCATCGACCACGGGCTCGCGGCTGAGGAGATGATGCTGCTGCACGAGCAGGCCGGCATGTCCGCGCCGGACGTGCTCGCCGCTGCCTCCTGGCGGGCCCGGGAGTGGCTCGGCTTCCCCGGGCTCGTCGAGGGCGGACTCGCCGACCTGGTGGTCTATCCCGAGGACCCGCGCCGTGACCTGCGGGTGGTCCGGACGCCGAACCGGATCGTCCTGCGCGGCCGGGTCGTCCGCTGACCGGCCACCGCCGTCGCTGGCGGCCCTAGCGGGCCGTCGCCGCCATCAGGAACAGGCGCACCGCCAGGTCGGCCAGCCGGTCGGCAGTCCCGTCGACCGGGCCGCCGGGCAGCACGATGTGGCTCACCACCAGGCGTACGACGCTGTCCGCCGCGAACGCGAGGGCCGCCGGATCGGCGTCGGGCAGGCGTTTCCCCGTCCACTCCAGCAGCGCCGCCGCGGCCTCGGCGAGCACCAGCTCCGAGCGTGTGGTCAGGTACGGCAGCAACTCCTCCGAGCCGCCCCGGGTGCTGGTCAGCACCGCCCGTACCAGCGGGTTCTCGGCGGCCGAGGCGAGCGTGCGGTGGATCGCCGCGTACGCGGCCGCCCGCACGTCGGTGTCGTGCTCGCCGAGCGCGGCCCGGACCTCGCCGACGAAGCGGTCCACCTCGTGCCGGGCGAGCGCCTCGCCCAGGCCCGCCTTGGTGCCGAACTCGTTGTAGACCGTCTGCCGGCTGACCCCGGCGGCGGCGGCCACCGCGCCCATCCGGACGCGGTCCCACCCGAGGGCCACGGTCTGCGCCCGGGCGGCCTCCACGATCGCGTCCCGTGTCTCACCCATCGCCGTCGAAGTCTACGGCCGCGCCGCACGACACGGCGCGGCCCGGCTCCCCGGCGCACCCCCGCCCCGCACGGCGCATAGGATGTGCGGTCATGGCACGCGTGCTCACTCCCCGTGCGGAGGACTTTCCCCGCTGGTACCAGGACCTGATCGCCAAGGCGAAGCTGGCCGACAACGGCCCGGTCCGGGGGACCATGGTGATCCGACCGGCCGGCTACGCCATCTGGGAGCGGATGCAGGCCGAGATGGACGCCCGCATCAAGGCGGCCGGCGCGGAGAACGCGTACTTCCCGCTGTTCATCCCGGAGAGCTACCTCAAGCGCGAGGCCGAGCACGTTGAGGGCTTCTCGCCGGAGCTGGCAGTCGTCACGCACGGTGGCGGCAAGCAGCTCGCCGAGCCGGTGGTGGTGCGTCCCACGAGCGAGACGGTCATCGGCGAGTTCATGGCCAAGTGGATCGACTCGTACCGCGACCTGCCGCTGCTGCTCAACCAGTGGGCCAACGTGGTCCGCTGGGAGCTGCGCCCGCGGATCTTCCTGCGCACCAGCGAGTTCCTCTGGCAGGAGGGCCACACCGCGCACGCCACCCGGTCCGACGCCCGCGCCTACGCGCGGCGGATCCTGCACGAGGCGTACGAGGACCTGATGGTCAACGTGCTCGGCATCCCGGTGGTCGTCGGCCTGAAGACCGCCCGGGAGCGCTTCGCCGGCGCCACCGCCACGTACACGTGCGAGGGCATGATGGGCGACGGCAAGGCGCTCCAGCTCGGCACCAGCCACGAGCTGGGTCAGAACTTCGCCAAGGCGTTCGACATCAGCTACTCCTCGGCCGAGGGCGGCCGGGAGCACGCGTGGACCACCTCCTGGGGCACGTCCACCCGGATGCTCGGCGGCCTGATCATGTGCCACGGCGACGACAACGGGCTGCGGGTGCCGCCGAAGCTGGCGCCGATCCAGGCGTACGTGATGGCCGTCAAGGACGGCGAGGGCGTGGGTGAGGCGGCGACCAAGCTCTGCGACGCGTTGCGCGACGCCGGGGTGCGGGTGGCGCTGGACGACCGGACCGACACCGCGTTCGGCCGCCGCGCCGTCGACGCCGAGCTGCGCGGTTACCCGGTACGCGTCGAGGTCGGCCCGCGTGACCTGGCCGCCGGCAACGCGGTGGTGGTCCGGCGTACCGACGGTTCGAAGGCCCCGACGCCGGTGGCCGACGTGGTCGGCGCGGTCCTGGCCGCGCTGGAGGCCGACCAGCGGGCGCTGCACGACCAGGCGCTGGAGTTCCGCCGGTCCCGCACCGTCGAGGTGTCGACGCTCGCCGAGGCGATCGAGGCGTCCGCCACCGGCTGGGCGCGGGTGCCGTGGTCGGCGGTCGGCGTCGAGGGCGAGGCCGAGGCGAACGGCCAGGG
Organism: Micromonospora sp. LA-10; assembly: GCF_051853095.1. NCBI lineage: Bacteria > Bacillati > Actinomycetota > Actinomycetes > Micromonosporales > Micromonosporaceae > Micromonospora > Micromonospora sp. LA-10. The sequence goes on along the minus strand of NZ_CP195710.1, from coordinate 2,263,093 downwards.
CGTGACGGTCCGCTGCCTGGTCCGCGCCGACGGCTCGGTGCCGGACTCGGAGGACGAGCCCGACCTGGTGGCGATTCTGGCCCGTGCCTACTGAGGTGTAAGGAAGGGCCCCCTCTTAACGCATTCTGCATAGGCGGGGGCCCTTGTTAACACGACGGCGGGGGTGAGTGTGCGGTTCGAACCGGGGCGGCTGATCATGCACCGGAACGTGCGGCACGGCCGAATCGGCTGGGTGCGGTCGGCCCGCGTGGTCTCCGACGACGAGCGTGGCCTGCTGCTCTGGGTGGCGCGGACAGCTCCCGTCGCGCACGAGGTGACAACGGCCGGCCTGGGCATGCGGGCCGTGCCGTTCGCCGAGTGGGTGACGTCGTCCTACCGGCTCGCGCAGGGGCTGTGGAACGGGCCGCCGGTGCTGAAGTTCCTGCCCACGGGCGCGGCCCACTCGGTCTGGTGGTTCCGCGACGCGGCGGGCCGCTTCCAGAACTGGTACGTCAACCTGGAGGAGCCCGGCGTCCGCTGGGACGACGGCGCGGTGGCCGGCGTCGACATGGTCGACCAGGACCTCGACGTCGTGGTCCACCCGGACCTGAGCTGGGAGTGGAAGGACGAGGACGAGTTCGCCGAGCGGCTGGCGTTCCCCGAGCACTACTGGGTGACCGACGAGAAGGCGGTACGCGCCGAGGGTGAGCGCGTGATCCGGATCGCCGAGGCGGGCGAGTTCCCGTTCGACGGCACCTGGTGCGACTTCACCCCGCCCGCCGAATGGGACGTACCGGACGAACTTCCGCCCGGTTGGGATCGCCCACCGGTGCGCTGAGCGAGTGTCGTCCGTCACTGCCCGGCCCGCCCCGGGCGTGGTGTCCGGGTCCGGTGTGAGAGTTCCGGGCCGGATCTGGCAGAATGGTCTGCTGGTATCCGGCGCGCGTCCGGCGCCCTCTAACCCGGGCGCGTCGCCAGTTCACCGAGCAGTCTCCGGCCCAAACCCCACTGTGCCGGTCGGCGCTCACCCGCCACACCGCCCATACGGGCCGGTGAGATCGCAACAGGAGCGAAACAACTGTGGCCGTAAAGATCCGGCTCCTGCGGATGGGCAAGATCCGCAACCCGCAGTACCGCATCGTCATCGCCGACTCGCGCACCAAGCGTGACGGTCGCGCGATCGAGTTCGTCGGTGTGTACCAGCCGAAGGAAGACCCTTCGGTGATCGAGGTCAAGTCGGAGCGGGTCCAGTACTGGCTGTCGGTCGGCGCTCAGCCGAGCGAGGCCGTGCAGCGCCTGCTGGAGCTGACCGGTGACTGGCAGAAGTTCAAGGGCCTGCCGGCCCCGCCGCCGCTGAAGGTCGCCCCCGAGCGGGCCGACCGCAAGGCGGCGTACGAGGCCGAGGCGAAGGCCGCCGCCGGTGTGGCTGACACCCCGGCCAAGCCGGCCAAGAAGGCCGCCGCCAAGGCGGAGGAGCCGAAGGCCGCTGAGCCCAAGGCCGAGGAGCAGACCGGTGCCGAGTCCGGCGAGCAGGCCTGACATGGCGCTGCGTCCGGCCCTGGAGCACCTGGTCAAGGGGATCGTCGACCACCCGGACGACGTCCGGGTGCGAATGGTCGACTCCCGTCGGGGCAAGCGCCTCGAAGTCCGCGTGCACCCCGAGGACCTCGGCACGGTGATCGGGCGGTCCGGCCGGACCGCCAAGGCGCTGCGCCAGGTGATCGGCTCCATCGGCGGGCGTGGGGTACGCGTCGACATCGTCGACTCGTACTGATGCTTCTCGTCGTCGGCCGCATCGGCAAGCCGCACGGCATCCGCGGTGAGGTCACCGTGGAAGTGCGCACTGATGAGCCCGAAGCACGGTTCGCCCCCGGTTCGGTGTTGACCACCGAGCCGGGGGTGGTCCCGTCGGAGCCCGGCGCCTGGCGGGTGCCGCCGACGCTCACCGTCGAGTCGGCCCGCTGGCACCAGGGGCGCCTGCTCGTCGTGTTCGAGGGCGTGCTGGGCCGGGACGTCGCCGAGGCGCTGCGCAACACGCTGCTCGGCGTGGACAGCGCCGACGTGGCCCCGCCGGAGGACCCGGAGGAGTTCCACGACCACCAGCTGGTCGGCCTCGCCGTGGTCACCCGGGACGGGGAGCACGTGGGCGAGGTGACCCGCATCGACCACGCGCCCGCGTCCGACATGCTGGTGCTGCGCCGGCCCGAGGGGCGTACCGCGCTGGTCCCGTTCGTCAAGGCGATAGTGCCCGAGGTGGATCTGGCCGGCGGTCGCGTCGTCGTCGACCTGCCCGGTGGCCTGCTCGATCTCTAGCTGGAGCCCACCGCATGCGCGTCGACATCGTGTCGATCTTCCCCGAGTACTTCGCACCGCTGGACCTGTCGCTGATCGGCAAGGCCCGCGCGAACGGCACGCTGCGGCTGGCCGTACACGATCTGCGGACCTGGACCCACGACGTGCACCGCACCGTCGACGACACGCCCTACGGCGGCGGTCCCGGCATGGTCATGCGGCCGGAGCCGTGGGGGGAGGCGCTGGACGCGCTGGCCCCGGGCGAGCTGAGCCCGGACGGGCATACCCTGCCCCGGCTGCTCGTGCCGTCCCCGGCCGGCGTGCCGTTCACCCAGGCCATGGCGCACGAGCTGGCCGCCGAGTCGCATCTGCTCTTCGCCTGCGGCCGGTACGAGGGCATCGACCAGCGTGTCCTGGACCACGCCGCGACCCGGATGCAGGTGACCGAGGTCTCCCTCGGCGACTATGTGCTCTTCGGCGGCGAGGTGGCCGTGCTGGTGATCCTGGAGGCGGTCACCCGGCTGCTGCCCGGCGTCCTCGGTAACGCCGGTTCGCTGGACGAGGAGTCACACGCGCACGGGCTGCTGGAAGCCCCGCTCTACACCAAGCCGGCGACCTGGCGCGGGCTGGACGTGCCGGAGGTGCTGCGCTCCGGCGACCACGGGCGGATCGCCCGCTGGCGCCGGGACGAGGCGCTGCTGCGCACGGCGCAGCGCCGGCCCGACATGATCGGCGCGCTGCCTGCGGAGACGCTCGACAAGCGGGACCGGGCGGCGCTGGACCGGGGTGGATTTTCCCCGCCACCCGGGCATGTGGCAAAGTAGAGGGGTTGCCGCATCCGCCCACGCCGTGAGCGGCTGCGAGGACCCTCGACCGGGGCCGGCGGAGCCGGTCACCACCCGGGGGTCAGAATCACCCGTTCGCGCATCGACTGACGATGCGCCGTGAGCCTCACGAGGACGCAGCGATGAACATCCTGGACGCCCTTGACGCCCAGTCGAAGCGTACCGACCTGCCCGACTTCCGTGCCGGTGACACCGTCAAGGTGCACGCGCGAGTCGTCGAGGGCGCCCGGTCCCGGGTCCAGATCTTCCAGGGCGTCGTCATCCGCCGCCAGGGTGACGGTCTGCGCGAGACCTTCTCGGTCCGCAAGGTCAGCTTCGGCGTCGGCGTCGAGCGGACCTACCCGCTCAACGGCCCCGGCATCGACCGGATCGAGATCGTGACCCGCGGTGACGTGCGCCGGGCCAAGCTCTACTACCTGCGCGAGCTGCGGGGCAAGAAGGCCAAGATCAAGGAGCTGCGGGAGAAGCAGCCGGCGAACTGACTTTCGTTCGCCACGCCGCCCGAGCTGCGCGGATGTCGTATCGACCAGACCGCATTACCCTGGTCGGTACGGGCACAGCCGGACGGCGCGAAGCGGTCCACTGCCGCCCGTGGGGTCTCCGAGGAGACTCCCGGGCGGTAGTGTCGTTTCCGCGGACCGGAGAGTGGCATGGTGCAGATGGTTGACGAGGACGGCGCCGTCGATCCCTGGCGCCGGCGAGCCCGGCGCGGGCGTCGCCAGATGCCGCTCTGGCAGGAGCTGCCGCTGCTGCTCATCGTGGCGTTCTGCCTCGCGGTGCTGATCCGTACGTTCCTGCTCCAGGCGTTCTTCATCCCCTCCGGGTCGATGGAGAACACGCTGCTCGTCGGCGACCGGGTGCTCGTCAACAAGGTCGTCTACGACGTCCGGGACCCGGTGCGCGGCGAGGTGGTGGTGTTCCGCGGCACCGACCGCTGGGTCGCCCAGGAGGCGCCCGCGCCGCCGACCAACTTCGCCGGCCAGGTCAGCCGCACGCTCGGTGACCTGGTGGGCGTCAGCCGCCCCGGTGAGAAGGACTTCATCAAGCGGGTCATCGGCGTGCCGGGCGACAAGATCTGGTGCTGCGACGACGGCCGGGTGGTGGTCAATGGGACGCCGCTGGACGAGCAGGCGTACGTCTCTGAGGACTCGCCCGCCGAGCTGCCGCCCAACCCGAAGGAGTGCCGGTCCCGGCAGTTCACCGAGGTGGTGGTGCCGCCGGGGCAGATCTTCGTGATGGGTGACCACCGGCTGGTCTCGCAGGACGCCCGATGTCAGGGGCCGGTGCCGATCGAGAACGTGATCGGCCGGGCCTTCATGATCGTCTGGCCGTCGCAGCGGTGGACCACCCTGCCCGTACCGGAGACGTTCACGAACGTGCCGCGCGCGGACGCCGCGGCAGCCGCCGGTCCCGTCCCGGTGGACCCCGACCCGGTGGGCGGAGTCGTCCTGATTGTGCCGGTCGCGGCGACGCTCGCCGTTCTCGCGGGTTCGGGGCGACTGCGCCGCACCCGGGGACGTAGGCTCCTCCCGTGATCGACGAGCAGACCGAGAAGCCACGCAACTCCTTCTGGAAGGAGCTGCCCATCCTCCTGGGTGTGGCGATCCTGGTCGCAGTGCTGGTTCGCGCCTTCGTGCTGCAGACCTTCTTCATCCCGTCGCCGTCCATGGAGAACACCCTCAAGATCGACGATCGGGTGCTGGTCAACAAGCTGGTCTACGACTTCCGCTCGCCGCACCGGGGCGAGGTGATCGTCTTCAAGGCGCCCACCGAGTGGAGCGGAAACCCCGACGGCGAGGACTTCATCAAGCGGGTGATCGGCGTCGGCGGCGATCACGTGGTCTGCTGCGACCGGACGGGCGGGCAGGAACGGCTGGTCATCAACGGCAAGCCGGTCGACGAGCCGTTCATCTTCCCCGGCAACAAGCCCGCCGACCAGGACTTCGACATCACCGTGCCGAAGGGCCGGCTGTGGGTCATGGGCGACCACCGGGAGGCCTCCGGCGACTCGCTGGAGCACTGGCAGCAGTCCGGCGAGGACATCAACGTCGCCACCATCCCGGAGGGCGAGGTCGTCGGGCGGGCCTTCACCATCTTCTGGCCGGTCGGCCGCGCCACCTGGCTCAGCGTCCCGAAGCAGTTCGAGGGGATCCCCAATCCCTGACCCGACGGCTTCCGCGCGCCCCCACGCCCACCCCCGGCCGCCAGCGGGAGGGCGTGGTCGTTCGTCGCAGCCGTCTGGCAGGCTGGTGCGGTGACCGTCTACACCCCTCGTCGCGCGGCCCGGGTGCTGCTGGTCGACGCGTCCGACCGGGTGCTGCTCTTCGAGGGCAGTGATCCGGCCCGGCCGGGTCACCGCTACTGGTTCACCCCCGGCGGCGGGCTGGACGCGGGGGAGTCCCCGGCCGACGGCGCGGCCCGTGAGCTGGCCGAGGAGACCGGCCTGCGGCTGGCCCCGGCCGAGCTGGGCGCGCCGGTCTGGTCGGAGACCGTCGAGTTCCCGTTCGACGGCGTCTGGTACCGCCAGGAGCAGCAGTTCTACCTGGTCCGCGTGGCGGGCTGGGAGGTCGACACCACCGGCTTCAACGACATCGAGCGCGCGAGCGTGCACGGGCACCGCTGGTGGACGGTGACCGACCTGGCCGCCTCCGCCGAGCGCTACTACCCGCCGGACCTGCCCGGCCGGCTCGGCACCGTGCTGACGGGAGGCGGCGCATGCTGACCCCGCCGCGCACAGTGGTGCGCCGCGACGGCGGCCTCTACGCGCTGGAGCGGGCCCTGCAACGGCGGGGCTTCCGGTACGTGGCGGGTGCCGACGAGGCGGGCCGGGGTGCCTGCGCCGGGCCGCTGGTCGCCGCCGCCGCGATCCTGCCCGAGGGGCGCCGCGGCGAGATCGACGAGCTGGCCGACTCCAAGCTGCTCACCCCGGCCGCCCGGGAGCGCGTCCACGACGAGGTGGTGGCGCGGGCGCTGGCGTACGCGGTGGTGGTCATCCCGGCCGACGAGGTGGACGCCCGCGGCCTGCACGTGTGCAATCTCGCCGCGATGCGCCGGGCGCTCGCCTCGCTGACCACCCGCCCGGAGTACGTGCTGACCGACGGCTTCGGCGTCGACGGGCTCGACGTGCCGGGGCTGGCGGTCTGGAAGGGTGACCGGGTGGCCGCCTGCGTGGCGGCGGCGAGTGTGCTCGCCAAGGTCACCCGGGACCGGATCATGGTGGAGCTGGACGAGCGGTTCCCCGGCTACGGCTTCGCCGAGCACAAGGGCTACATCACCGCCGAGCACAGCGCCGCGCTGCGCGCGCTCGGGCCCTGCCGGGAGCACCGTTTCTCGTACGTGAATGTGGCCGCCGTCTCCGGACGGGACGGCCGGCCTCCCCGCGCCCGCCGCCCGGCGGGTGCCGACGCGGCGCTGCCCGAGCCCGCGGCCGGGCTGCCCGGACTCGGGCCCGGTGCGTTCGCCGGGCGCCCGGACGAGCCGATGGGGCGCTCCGGCGCGGCAGGGGGTACCGTCGGCGTGGCGTTGGGCGAGCAGCCGCGACCTCCGGCGTCGGTGGGGGAAGATGTGGTCATGGAAGGCGGAGTGCGATGAGCGCGGAAGATCTCGAGAAGTACGAGACCGAGATGGAGCTGCAGCTCTACCGGGAGTACCGCGACATTGTCCGCCAGTTCTCCTACGTGGTGGAGACCGAGCGCCGTTTCTACCTGGCGAACCAGGTCGACCTGCACGTCCGCAACTCGGACGGTGAGGTCTACTTCGAGGTCGAGATGCACGACGCCTGGGTGTGGGACATGTACCGCCCTGCCCGTTTCGTCAAGAACGTCCGAGTAATGACGTTCAAGGACGTCAATGTGGAAGAGCTCGAAAAGCCCGACATCTCGCTTCCCGCAGATTCCGGATTCGGGAGCTGATCCCCGGGCGGCTCGCCGCCCCGGATCACCGCTCCGGCACCACCACTTCGACCCGCTGCACCAGGTTGTTCGCGAACCCGCCCCGGTTCCACGGCTGCTCCACCGGCTGCGTCCGCCCCGAGGCGTCGGTAGCCCGGGCGCCCAGCACGTACCGCCCCGGGGCCGCCGTCCAGGTCACCGACCACCGGCGCCACGCCCACTCGCCCCCGGCCGGCTCGTCCAGGACCGCCGCCGTCCACGTCCCGCCACCGTCCATCGTCACCTCGACGGACGTCACCGGCGCGTGCCCGGACCAGGCCCGGCCGTCCACCGTGCACGGCCCCGGCCGCACCACCCGGGTACGGGACATGAAGTCCGGGAACCCGGGCGGGCGCACCAGGGCACGCGGCTCGATCCGGGTCACCGGCTCGCCGGGATCGTCGGCGTCGCGCCGCAACCGGTACGCCACCGCGTTCTGGTAGCCGTCGAACGGCTCGGTCGTCGCCGCGATGTCGCGCAGCCACTTCACGTGCGCCATGCCGTACCAGCCGGGCACGATCAGGCGCAGCGGCGCGCCGTGCTGCGGCAGCAGGGGAGCGCCGTTCATCTCGTACGCCAGCAGCACCTCCTCGCGCAGCGCGTCGGCCACCGGCAGCGCCCGCTGGTAATCCTGCTCGACGCCGCGCTCCACGCCGTGGTCCGCGCCGGTGAACACCACGTCCACCGCGTCGCCGGACAGCCCGGCCTCGCGCAGCAGCGGCGCCAGCGGCGTACCGGTCCACTCGGCGTTGCCCACCGCCTCCACCAGCCACGGCTGGCTGACCGGCCGGGGATGCAGCAGCGCCCGGCCGTTGCCGGCGCACTCCAGCGTGACCCGGTGCGTCACCCGGGGCCGGTCGCGCAGCGCCGCCAAGTCCAGCCGCAGTGGACGCTCGACCGCCCCGGACACGGTCAGCGCGTACGCGGCCGGGTCGACGTCCGGGATGTCGTAGTGGATGAGCAGGTAATGCAGGCCCGCCGGGGTCACGTCGTAGCGCAACGCCTCCAGCGGAATGCCGTGGTTACGCGCGGCGAGCTGAAGCTCCTCGGCGCTGATCGCCTCGTCCGGCCCGGCCACCCGGGCGGGTCGGCTCGCGTCGCCCACAGTGGTCACTGCTGCTCCGTCCGCTCCAGCACGTCGTAGCCCACGAACTCGAACATCCGCTCGCCGCGCGCCAGCGGGCGGGAAGTGCCGGTGAAGCGGTGCGCGCCGACGCCCACGCCGTCGGCCGGGCTACCCACCGCGACGGGCGTGAACCCCTCGGCGGCGAACCACTCGCAGATGACCGGCACCAGGTCCGGCTCGCGCCGGTGCCGGGTCCACAGCACCGTGCCGCCGGTGGCGCAGAGCGAGGCGCAGTGCCGCACCGTGGCCCGGATGTCGTCGTCGGTGATGTTGCCGAAGATGCCGCAGACCAGCACGAGATCCGCCGGGACCAGGTCGGCGTAGCTGTCGGTCAGCGCGGCGTCCCCGGTCACCACCCCCACGCCGGTCAGTCCCGCGTCGGCGGCGGCGCGGCGGGCCAGGTCCGCGTTGCGCGGATCCAGCTCGACCAGGAGCGCGGTCACGTCGCCGCCCCGAGGGTGGGCGGCCAGCACCGGGATCAGGTCGCGGCCCTGGCCGGCGCAGAGACTGAGCGCGCGCAGCGGACCGGGCGGCGCCGCATCGAGCGCCTCGGCGACGCGCTGCTGTACCTCGTCGAGCCGCCGCGCCAGTGCGGACTCGGGCTGGTCGTAGTCGCGGTGCCAGGCGTACCAGTCCTTCGTCACCCGGCCAGCATAGGCGTCCCGGCCATAGCAGATCCGCCCCGATTCCGGCGCTCGTCCACAGTAGGGGCGTCGTCCACAGGACGGCCGCGTGGCGCGTGCGGGGCAGCGCGCGACCGGTCAGGGTACGCGGTGTGCGAATGTCCTTCGGTCGGGCCGGCAGGGGCCTGGTGCTCGTGCTCGCCGTGTTGTTGCCGGGCGGCTCCGGGGTGGCCCCTGAGGGTTTGGTGGCGGCGGGCGGCCCTGATCGTCCGGCGGCAGCGGGTGTCTCGGCGGCGGGATACCGGGGCGCGCCCGGCGGGCCGACGGCCGCCGGACGGTTCCGGTGGCCGCTGCCCGGTCCGCCCCGCGTGGCACGCCGGTTCGACCCGCCGCCGCAGCCGTGGATGTCCGGGCACCGGGGCGTGGACCTGGCCGCCGTGCCGGGCGCGCAGGTCCGCTCGGCCGGCGCCGGGACCGTCCTGTTCGCCGGCTCGGTCGCCGGCCGGCCGGTGCTCACCGTCGGCCACCACGACGGGCTGCGCACCACCTACGAGCCGGTCCGGTCCCGGGTCACCGCCGGCACCCGGGTGGACGCCGGCACCCCGATCGGTGACCTGCTCGCCGGGCATCCCGGCTGCGCCGACGCGGCCTGCCTGCACTGGGGGCTGCGGCGCGGGGCGGAGTACCTGGATCCCCTTGCCCTGCTCGGGCTCGGCCAGGTCCGGCTGCTGCCGCTCGACCCGCGCGCCGACTCCGGCCCCGCGGCGGCCGGTCCGTGAACGGCGGCGCCGCTGCCGGTCCGGGCCCGCCCGACTTCGCCGGGGTCGACCTGTCCCTGCCGGACGCGCCGCTCAGCGCTGGGCGAGCAGCGTGGGCAGCCGCACTGCCAGCCGGTCGTACTCGTCGGGGGTGTTGTAGACCTGGCCGCACAGCCGCAGGTAGCCGCGTCCGTTCCAGCCGGCCACCGACACCTCGGCGGAGAGCCGGTCGGCGATCCGGGCGCGTAGCTCCCGGGCCGCGTCCAGGGTCGTCGCGACGCCCGGCGGCAGCGGCACGAGACGCATGGCAACAGCCGGTCCGCCGGGCTCCGGCAGCCGCTCGGGCGCCACACCCAGCGCGTCCCCGACGACCCGTTGCCCGTACGCGGCCAGCGCCGCGTTGTGCGCGCGTACCCGGTCCACCCCGAGGCTGCGCAGCGTGAACAGCCCCACCGGGGCGGCCAGCCAGCCGGTGTAGTCGAGCGTCGCCTGCCATTCCACCCGGGTCGGGAAGCCGCTGTCCTGCTCCCACGAGACGACGAGCGGCTGGACCTTCTCCCGCCACGACGGCGCCACCACCAGCGCGGCGGTGCCACGCGGCGCGTACGCCCACTTGTGCAAGTTGCCCACCCAGAAGTCGGCGCCGATCGACGCGACGGTGGCCGGCAGCATGCCCGGAGCGTGCGCGGCGTCCACCAGCACCGGCACGCCCTGCTCCCGGGCCACGGCGACGAGCGCCGCGGTCGGGAACAGCCGGGCGGTCGGCGAGGTGAGCTGGTCGACGATGAGCAGCCGGGTACGCCCGGGGCGCAACCCGGTTCGGACGATCTCGACCACCTCCTCGTCGGTGGCTGTCAAGGGCACCGGGAGGGTGCGCGAGACCGCCCCGGTGCGGGCGCACTCCCGCGCGATCGACAGGGCCACCGCCCCGTACCCGTGGTCGGTGGTCAGGATCTCGTCGCCGGGGCGCAGCGCCAGCGACTGCAACACGACGGCCGCGCCGGCGGTGACGTTGCCGACGAGCGCGGTGCCGTCCGGGTCCGCGCCGAGGAACGTGGCCAGGTGCCGCCGGGCGTGGGTGATCCGGTCGACCAGGCCCTGGGTGAAGAACCGCAGCGGGTTGGCTTCCATCTCGTCGCGCAGGCGCTGCTGGGCGCGTTGCACGGCGATCGGGACGGCGCCGAACGAGCCGTGGTTGAGGTGGCTGACGGAGGGATCGAGGGAGAAGAGCAGCCGAGCACCGGGAATCGGCTCGGGCGGCTGCGGCACCGTCATCCGTCGATCCTAGCCCGAGATGGATCATCACCCGGCCGGATTCCGCCGGTCAGGCGCGGGGGTGCGCCTGCCGGTACGCCGCGCGCAGCCGCTCCACCGAGACGTGCGTGTAGATCTGCGTGCTCGCCAGCGACGAGTGCCCGAGCAGCTCCTGTACCGCACGCAGGTCCGCGCCCCCTTCGAGCAGGTGGGTGGCGGCCGAGTGGCGCAGCCCGTGCGGCGTCACCCGGGGCACTCCGGCGGCCTCGGTCCAGTCGGCCACGATCCGCCGCGCGGTGGTCGGGTTGAGCCGCCCGCCCCGCGCCCCGAGCAGCAGCGCCCGGCCCGAGCCGGGCGTCGCCAGGGCCGGCCTCCCGACGCTCAGCCACGCGTCGAGCGCCCGCTGCGCCGGCACCCCGTAGGGCACCGACCGCTCCCGGCCGCCCTTGCCGAGTACGCGCACCACCCGGCGGTCCTGGTCGACGTCGGTCACGTCCAGGCCGCAGGCCTCGCTGATCCGTACCCCGGTGCCGTAGAGCAGTTCGAGCAGCAGCCGGTCACGCAACAGCACGGCTTCGGACGTATCCGCGCCCAGTGCTCTCTGAGGTTGCGGGGCGTCGGCGGGCCGGGCCGCGTCCATCAGGGCGGCGGCCTGGTCGGCCCGCAGCACGGTGGGCAGGTCCCGCCGGGCCCGAGGGCTCGCCAGCGGCGCGGCGATGTCGTCGGCGAGCAGGCCGGTGCGGTGCGCCCAGGCACTGAACGTCCGGGCAGCGGCGGCCCGGCGGGCCATCGTCGTCCGGGCCGCGCCCATGGTCCGCTGCTTCGCCAGCCAGCTGCGCAGCACGGCCAGGTCCAGCTCCGGCAGTTCGGCACAACCCATCCGGACCGCGTGGTCGAGCAGCGACACGAGATCCGTGACGTACGCGCGGACGGTGTGGACGGATCGGTTGCGCACCCGCGACAGGTGGTCGGCGAAGTCGTCCACCGCTTCGCGCATCGACGCCGGCAGCTCCTCGTGCGCGGCCCTGGTGCCACGCTGTCGCCGGCTCACCGCGGCACCCTGACCTGGCGCAAGCGGGCGTACCGGAGGCGGGCAGCGATCACCGGTCCAGCGTACGGCGGGTGACCTGGTGCGACATCGTCGCGTCCGCGCTGCACGGCGGCCGCAGCGCCGAGCCGTCGGCCCCGTCGCGTCCGCTGGCGCCCTGCGCCGCTGCGCGCCCGCGCCTTGCGGCATGACGTTCGCGCCGCGCCGAGCAGGGTGGCTAAAGCGGCCCTGGACAGAGGAAACTCATCCTGCGGCCAGGCACAGGGCGGCAACCGGACGGCAGCGTGGCTGAGCCGGCGCCCCACGGGTGGCCGATCCGGCCGCGATCGGACAGCTGCGTCCCGCGACGGTGACGCCCGGTACGAAAAGGGGCCGAGAGTGGGAGTGGACGCGGTCCTCTACCGACAGATATCGGCGGGCAGCAGTCGTCGCCGGCCCGCGTACGTCTCGATCGAGGTCGTCGCGGACCCGCAGGACGTGTTGCTCGGACTGCTGGCCCGGGTCCGCGGAGGTGGCCGGACTCCGCTGCTGGATCGCGTCGACCCGCTCGGCGAGCTGACGGTGGACACCGAGCGGATGGCACAACTGCTCGCCGATCTGCGGTGCCTGGCCGAGGTGGCCCGGGCGCCGGCGGAGGCCGACCACATCCGCCGGCTGGCCCGCCTTGCCCGCCGCTGCGCGGAGCGCCGCGACACCGAGATCCGGTTCGAGGGCGACTGACACCGCGACGATCGCGCGTCCCGTCCCGTCCCGTCCCGTCCCGTCGCGGTGCGTCGCGGTGCCGGCTCAGCCCTCGGCAGGTCGCCGCGTGGCCCGGATCCGCCGCGTGCCCCACACGATCAGCAGGACTCCGGCCACGAACAGCGCCGGACCGGCGACGAAGCCGATGTTCCGGACCATCAGGTCGAGGTCGTGCTGCTTCTCCGCCTCGGCCTTCTGCGCCGCGTAGGAGCCGTCGCCCGCGCCGAACATGCACCGGTCCCGGGGCGTCATCACCTCCTCGCCGCACATCGTCGGGCCGTTCGGGTCGTAGTCACCGATGTCGCGGTGGGACAGGAACGCGAAGAACAGCACGAAGAGGCTGACGACGACCAGCATGCCGCCGAGCGCCCGACGCCCCGATCCGGGTGGGCCCGCCGCCGGGTTGCGGCGCGAGGTCTCCTGCGTGCTCACCGGCCACCTCCACGCGCCTGCGCGACGGCGGACGCCGGCACGGCGAGCCGCACCTCGGCGCGTGGCTGTCGCCATTGTGGACGTATTCGACGGTTCGCTGCCCCAGTCATCCTTCTCCCCGTGACGGCGCCCGGCCCGGCGTGATCGATCCCGCACCGGCCTCCGCCGCGCGGGAAATGGTGATCCTAGGAGACCGAGGCCGGTCCCACGGCCCCGTCGCAGGGCGGTTCCGAGGGGGTGCGCCGGACGTTCACGTCGGGCCGGCCGGTGGCGGGGCGAGCGCGTACCCGCCGTCGCGGCGCACCACCATCGCCAGCTCTTCGAGCAGCGACAGCTTGCGCATCGCGGTACGCAGGTCGACGCCGGCCCGGGCGGCGACGCTCTCCAGGTCGAGCGCCCGGCGACGGGGCAACGCCTCCAGCACCTGGGTGGCCTCCTCGTCGAGCCGGTCCCGTGGGCGCTCGGGCGCGCGGGCCGGTGGGGCCAGGTCGTACCCGATCCGCCCCACCTCCTCCAGCACGTGCGCGAGGTTGGCGACCAGCCGGGCGTCCGGCCGCTCGCGCAGCACCTCGTGCCCGCCGACCGACATCGCGGAGGTGACCGGCCCGGGAACCACCATGGCCTGGCGCCGGAGGCCGAGCGCCCGGTTGAGCGTTTGGGTGGCGCCGCTGCGCGCCGCCGCCTCCACCAGCACCGTGCCGCGTGTCGCCGCCGCTATCACCCGGTTGCGGATGAGGAACCGTGGCCGCAGCGGCTCCGCGCCCGGCATCCACTCGCTCACCAGCAGGCCGGTCTCGGCGATCCGGTCGAACAGCGCGGCGTTGCCCATCGGGTACGGGCGGTCCACCCCGCACGCCAGCACGGCGACGGTGCGCCCGCCAGCTGTCAACGCGCCGCGATGGGCGGCGGAGTCGATGCCGAACGCCCCGCCCGACACCACTGTCCACTCCCGGTCGGCCAGGCCGTAACCGAGTTCGGTGGCGACGTGCGAGCCGTAGGGGGTGGCCGCGCGGGCGCCGACCACCGCCACCGAATGCGCCAGCGTCTCGTCGAGCGGCCACGCCCCGCGTACCCAGAAGCAGAGCGGCGGGTCGGTCTCCACGTCGACCCGGCGGGTGGCGCCGGACAGCGCCAGCCGCCGGAGGTCACGCACCTGGGCCGGCCACTCGCCGTCGTCCGGGGTGACCAGCCGGGCGCCCAGACGCTCGCCCCGGGCCAGCGCCTCCGCCGCGATCGCGCGGGCGTCACCGGCCGCGGCACGCGCCGCCACGGCCGAGCGCAGGGTCCGCTCCGGCGCGCCGCCGGACAGCAGCAGGTCGAGCGCGGCGACCGGGCCGATCCGCTCGACCAGCGCGTACACGGATCGGGTGCCGGGCTCGGCGAGCCAGGTGAGCGCGACCCGCGCCAGCTTGGTCTCGTCGCTGCTCACGCGGCCTCTCCCGTCCGCAGCTGGATGGCCTCCGCGACGTCGTCGCGGCCGGGCCGGTCCCGCCCGTCCAGGTCCGCGATGGTCCAGGCGAGCCGGAGTACGCGGTCGTAGCCGCGCGCGGACAGCGAACCGGTGTCGAGCCGGCGCCGCAGGTCCTCGGTGACCCGGGCCGGCAGGTGCCACGGCGGCCGGCGCAGGTGCGGGCCGGGGACGTCGGCGTTGACCCGGTGCCCGGTGGCCGCCCAGCGGTCGGCGGCGGCCCGCCGTGCGGCGGCGACCCGGGCGGCGACGGTGGCCGAGGACTCGTGCGCGGCGTCGGTCCGCAACAGCTCCGCCGCGCGTACCGCCCGCAGTTGGACCTGCACGTCCACCCGGTCGAGCAGCGGCCCCGACAACCGCCCCAGATAGCGCCGCCGGGCCAGTGGCGTGCACTCGCAGTCGACGTCGCCGGACGGCTTCGCGCAGGGGCACGGGTTGGCGGCCAGCACCAGTTGGGTGCGGGCCGGGTACTCGGTGGCGCCGCGAGTGCGTGCCACACGTACCCGGCCGCTCTCCAGCGGTTGCCGTAACGCCTCCAGGGCGCCCTTGCCGAACTCGGGCGCCTCGTCGAGGAACAGCACCCCGCGGTGGGCCAGCGACACCGCGCCGGGCCGGGCCAGCCCGGAGCCGCCACCGACGAGGGCGGGCACCGTGGCGGTGTGGTGGGGCGCCTGGAACGGGGGACGGCGCAGCAGCCCGCCGCCGGGCGGCAGCAGGCCGGCGATCGAGTGCAGCGCGGTCACCTCCAGGGCGGCCTCGTCGTCCAGTTCGGGCAGCACCGACGGCAGCCGTTCGGCGAGCATGGTCTTGCCGGCTCCGGGCGGGCCGAGCAGCGCGAGGTGGTGACCTCCGGCGGCGGCGATCTCCAGCGCGCGCCGCCCGAGCGGCTGGCCGGCCACGTCGGCGAGGTCCGGCCCGGGTGGGGTCCCGGCCGGGGCCGGAGCGGGCGGGGTGAGCAGTGGTGCGCCGGTGCGGATGTGGGCGACGAGCCGGTGCAGCGTGTCGACGGCGTGTACCCGTACGCCGGGGATGACGGCGGCCTCGGCGGCGTTGCCGGCGGGTACGACGACGCGGGTGTGCCCGGCGCGGGCGGCGGCGGCGACCATGGGCAGCGTGCCGCGTACCGGGCGCACCGCGCCGTCGAGGCCGAGTTCGCCGAGCACGACCGTGGCGTCCAGCGCGACCGGCGGCAGCTCACCCGAGCCGGCGAGCACGGCGACGGCGATGGCCAGGTCGAACGCCGAGCCGTACTTGGGCAGGGTGGCGGGAAGCAGGTTGAGGGTGATCCGCCGGTTGGGCCACTTCTGGCCGGAGTTGACGATCGCCGCGCGGACGCGGTCGCGCGCCTCGTGCAGTGCGGTGTCGGGCAGACCGGAGATGATCACGGCGGGCAGGCCGGGGGCGAGGTCCGCCTCGACCTCGACGAGGTGCCCGGCGACTCCGGCCAGGCCGACGCTCAGCACTTTCGCGTACCCCATGTCAGAACGCGCCGCGGAGGTGCTCGACCCGGGCGGGGCCGGTGAGCGGGAGCCGGACGGACAGCACGTCGAAGCGGACCTCGTCCGCCGTGGTGCCGGTCTCGGCGAGCCACCGGGCGGCCAGGCCGCGCAGCCGGCGGGCCTTGGCCCCGACGACGGCCTCGGCGGGGGAGCCGAACTGCTCGGTGCGGCGGGTCTTCACCTCGCAGATGGCGAGGACCGGGCCCTCCCAGGCGATGATGTCGATCTCGCCCTCGGGGCAGCGCCAGTTGCGGGCGACCGGGCGCAGGCCCGTCTCGATCAGGTGCCGCAGCGCGCACCGCTCGCCGTACGCGCCGACGGCTCGGTTCCGGTTCGTCATGCCGGTCAGGATGCGTGCGGCGGGTCCGGCGCAGGGGGATGCGTGGGTTCGGCCTGTGGACGACGACCGTTCTGTGGACGGGCTCACGATCATGCGTCCGACGTGCTACGGCTCCGACTGCGACCCGCTGCCTCCAGGTCGTCGGCGGCCCGCTCCTGGGCGACCGGGCACCGGCCGGACGCCGAGAGCCGTATCTTGCTCCCGCCGGGTGTGGCAGCCGGCGTGGCGGAGGGGAGTCTCGCGGTGTTCGCAGTGGACAGACGGTGGCGGCTGGTCGCGGTTGTGACGGCGGGCCTGTTGGCCGTCGCGGCGCTTGCGTGGCTGCTCTGGCCGGACCCCGCCCCGCCGCCCCGCGAGCGGCAGTACCGGGCGTTCACGGCCTGCATGCTGACCGACGACCGAGGTCTGGCGGGGCCCGAGGCGGCGGCGAGCTGGCAGGGGATGCAACGGGCGTCGTCGGCCACCTCGATCAAGATCCAGCACCTGGCGGTGGTCGGGAAGCAGACGCCGGAGAATGCCGAGGGCTTCTTCAACACCCTCGGCGTCCAGCGCTGCCGGATGGTGGTCGCGGTGGGTGCAGCGCCGGTCGCGGCCCTGGTCGCGGGACACAAGCGCTTCCCCGACGTGCAGTACCTCGTGGTCGGCGTGTCGCCGGACCCGGCCGTCCCGGCGGTGTCCGGTGAATCGGCCGAGGATCTGGCGGCGGGCGTGGAGCGCCAGGTGGCCTCCGCCGCCGATCGATGATCTTCAAGA
Organism: Micromonospora sp. LA-10; assembly: GCF_051853095.1. NCBI lineage: Bacteria > Bacillati > Actinomycetota > Actinomycetes > Micromonosporales > Micromonosporaceae > Micromonospora > Micromonospora sp. LA-10. The sequence goes on along the minus strand of NZ_CP195710.1, from coordinate 2,246,006 downwards.
TTGACCATTGCTTTTTCAGTAAACGTCCAGGAAGCTTCCGCTGGGTTCGATTACCACGGGGGAGGCTGCCATGGGCGGTCAATACGATCCTGCCCTGCGCCCGACGGCGGCCAGGCAGATCTCGGTGCGAAGCGGCGTGCGCCGGGTCGCGACAGTCCTGATCCTGGCGCTGGCACTGCTCACCGCGGCGCCACGTGAGCCGCTGCCGCCGGTCGCCGGAAACGGATGGCCGACCAGCTGGCTCACCGACATGCTGTCGCTGCGTCCGTCCTGGGGCGCCGAGCCGCCCACCCCGAAGCAGAAGGCGGGCCGGGCGCCTGGCGGGCACTACGTCGCCGCGGCGCGCGACCGCGCCCGGCCGAGCGGCGAGCGGGCCAAGGGGGAGCTGCCCCGTTTCCAGCCTCACCGGCCGGCCGGACAGGTGCGCCAGACCGGTCCCGGGCGGCAGGGTTACCAGCCCCGCACCAGCAAGCGGCTGCCTGCGGCGTCGACCACCACGTCGGACGTCTTCCAGAACGCCGACGGGTCGGTCACCCGGCGCGTCTACCAGCGGCCGGTCAACTGGCGGGACGCCGACGGCACCTGGCGCTCCATCGACCCGGCGATCGTCCGGCTGCCGGACGGGCGCTTCACCGTCAAGGCGCATCCTCTCGGCGTCACCTTCGCCGCCGCCGGTGAGGCCGGGCAACCCCTGGTCGACCTGGCGCTCGACGACGAGCGCAGCCTCGGCTTCGACCTGGCCGGCGCCGTCGCGCCCACCGCCCGGGTGAACGGCAACGAGCTCACCTACGAACGCGCGTTGCCGGACGTGGACGTCACGATGGCCGTGACCGGAACCGACGTCAAGGAAACGCTGGTCCTGCACTCGGCGAAGGCGCCCACCGAGTACGTCTATCCGCTGCGCCTGCGTGGGCTGACCGCCGTTATCGACACCGACGGCGACGCGGTGTTCCTCCGGGCGGACGGCACCGAGGCGGCCCGGATGCCGGTCGGCTACCTGGAGGACGCGAGCGTGGACGCGTCCGGCACGGGTGCGCTCTCGCACTCGGTGCGCTACACCCTCGTCCCGCACGGCGCCGGGCAGGCGCTGAAGGTCACGATCGACGGCGCGTGGCTGCGTGACCCGAAGCGGAAGTTCCCGGTGCTGCTCGACCCGTCCACCGGCACGATCAAGACGGCGACCGGTGACACGTACGTGCAGTCCGACGTCACGGAGACCCAGCGCTCCGGCGAGGACAACGTGGCCGCCGGCACCTTCGACGGCACCGCCACCGGCAAGGCGCGGGCCCTGCTGCCGTTCTCCACCTTCGGCAGCACCTACGCGGGCAAGAGGCTCAGCGCGGCCGACCTGAACATCTTCATGAGCTACCAGGGCGTCGGCACCGGCTGCGTCGCACGCCGGTTCGACGTCTACCGGGTGACGCAGAACTGGGCCGCCTCCACCGTCAAGTTCGGCACGTTCCCCACCCTCTCCGCCTCGATCGGCAACGCCTCACCCTCGAACACGGCGGCCTGTGGGAACACCGCCAAGACCCGGAACGTGGGCACGTGGGTCTCGGTGCCGCTGAACGCCACCGAGGTCAACGAGTGGGTGACCGGCGCCGGCACCTACGGGCTGGCGATCAAGGCCAGCGAGACCGACTCCACGGCCTGGAAGCGGTTCACCTCGGCCAACTCGCCGTTGAACTGCGCGCACTCCACGTACGGGACGATCTCCTGCACGCCGTTCATCGACGTCACCTACACCGACAACGTCGCGCCGCAGATCGACGTGCGGTACCCGGCGGACAACTACACAGTCTCCACGCTGACTCCGGAGCTGGCCGCGAGCGGCCGCGACTCGGATGCCTGGCCGAACAAGGGGCTGCGCTACACGTTCGTGGTCAAGGATTCGGCCGGCACGCAGGTGGCCGCTTCCGGGTGGGTGACGAGCGGGGTGTGGAAGGTACCCGCCGGCGCGCTGTCCTGGGGCAAGACCTACACCTACACGGTCCAGGTCAACGACTGGTCCTCCACGGCACCGGCCACACCTGTGGCGTACGCGTTCACCACGGCCGTTCCGCAGCCGATGATCAGCGCGGACCTCGGCCAGAACGGCGGCAAGGGGTTCGAGCCGAGCACCGGCAACTACACCACCTCGGACAGCGACGCCGAGGTCGCCACCGCCGGTCCGGCGCTGTCGATCACCCGGGACTACAACAGCCGCGACGTACGGGCCGACAGCGCGTTCGGTCAGGGCTGGTCGTCGCTGCTGGACATGCAGGTGCGGGAACAGCCCGACGCCTCCGGCGCGGTGCAGACCGTCGCGGTCCGCTATCCCTCGGGTGAGGAGGTCGCGTTCGGGCGCAACGCGAACGGCGTCTTCGTCCCCGCGTCCGGCCGGTTCTCGGTGTTCAAGCCGATCACCGGCGGCTACTCGCTGACCGACAAGGACGCCACCGCGTACGAGTTCACCCGCTCGGTCGGTGGTGGCGTCTACCGGCTCACCCGGATCGCGGACTCGTCCGGCCGGGCGGAGACGCTGCGGTACGACGCGAACGGGCTGGTCGACCTGCTCACCTCCGTCTCGTCCGGCCGGACGCTGGCGGTCAGCTGGTCGACCCCGCCCGACGCGGGGTATCCGCACGTGGCGCAGGTGACCTCCGACCCGGTGACCGCCGGTGACGCGGCCACCCGTCTGACCTGGCGGTACAGCTACAACAAGGATCTGCTGAGGACGGTGTGCCCGCCGGGCACGACGACCGACTGCACCCGGTACGACTACACCACCTCCTCGCAGTACGAGGCGACCACGCTCAACGCCGGGCCGTACTCGTACTGGCGGTTGAACGAGCCGGCCGGTGCGACCAGCGCAATGAGCACTGTCCTGTCGAACGACGGCGCGGACAACGCCGCGTACACGAACGTCACCCTCGGCTCGCCGGGCCCGCTCGCAGGTTCGTCGGCGACGGCGGCCGGATTCAACGGCACCACCTCCAGCGTGCAGTTGCGGCAAAAGGCGATCAACGAGGCGTCGTACCAGTCGGTCAGCCTCTGGTTCAAGACCAGCACCGCCGGTGGGGTGCTGCTCGGCTACTCCGACGATCTGGTCACGCCGGGCGCCACGACGACGAAGGCGTACGTCCCGGCGCTGTACATCGGCACCGACGGCAAGCTGCGCGGCGAGTACCTGGTGAGCCCGGCCTCGGCGCTGGCCTCGGCCGCGGTGGTCACCGACGACCGCTGGCACCACGTGGTGCTCTCCGGCAACGGCGGCAGCCAGACGCTGTACCTCGACGGCTCGGTTGCCGGCACGCTGACCGGCGCCATCAACATGGCCTTCACCGGCGTGCCGAACGTCTACGTCGGCGCCGGGTTCCTCGGCGGCTCGTGGCCCGCGCAGCCGAACACCACCGGGACGGCCTCGTTCTTCAGCGGGTCGATCGCCGAGGTGGCGATGTTCAACAGCGCCGTGACCGCGAGCACCGTGACCGCGATGTGGAACAGCGGCCGCACGGCGGCCCCCTCGCTGTCGAAGATCACCAGCGAGGCCGGCCGGGTGCAGGCGCAGGTCACGTACGACCCGGTGTCCGGCCGGGTCAGCCAGGTCACTGACGAGAACGGCGGCGCCTGGAAGATCGGTGTGCCGCAGGGCATCTCGTCCAGCCAGGGCTACGTCTCCGCGGTCCTCGGCACCCGCCCGCGCGACTACTTCCGCCTCGGTGACATCGACGCCCCGGCCCAGGCGGTGAACGAGGTCGTCGGCGGCTCGATGCAGTACCACAACGTCACGTTCGACACCTCGCAGCCGAACACCACGAGCCCGTTCCCGGACCGGTTCGGCGCGAGGTTCAACGGCACCTCGTCGTACCTCAGCGGCACCGGCACCACCGCGGCCGGAACCGTGGAGTTCCCCGCGTCGGTGGAGATGTGGTTCCGGATCCCGGCGGGCACCACCAAGAGTGGCGTTCTGTACAGCATCTACAGCACGCCCACCGGATCGTCGAACATCCCCGCCTTGTACGTCGGGTCGGACGGTGTGCTGCGGGGCGGCCTGGAGCAAACCGGAGCCGCCATCACGATGACCTCGGGCTCCACGAAGGTCAACGACGGCAAATGGCATCACGTCGTGCTGGGCAAGCACTGGCCCAACGGGCAGGCGCTGTTCCTGGACAACAAGCTCGTGGCGACCAAGAACGAGGCATACCAGGGCGGCGGTTATCCGGCCTACATCGGCACCGGCTACACCTCGGGGCTTCCTGGGTCGTCCGGCACGACGAGCTACTTCACCGGTGAGATCGCCGAGTTCGCGTTCTACGACAAGCTGCTCACCGCCGCCCAGGTCAACGCGCACTACGAGGCGTCGAAGGCGGTCGGGTCGCCGACTGCTGACACCACCGGCCCGACCCTCACGCCGGTCTCCAAGGTCACCGTGACGGATCCGGGCGACAAGGTCTCCAGCCGCTACTTCGACCTGGTCAACGGCAACCGGCTGATCGCCGAGACCGACGTGCTCGGCAACACCACGAGCTACGGCTACGACGTGGGCGGGTTCGCCTCTGTGGAGTACGACCCGCTGGGCCAGCTCACCGAGTCGGGCAAGGACGTGCGGGGCAACACGATCCGCTCGACCACCTGCGCGCGACCGCACGACGACTGGCTCAGCGAGTGCGACACCACCTACTACAGCTACTGGCCGGACGCGACCACGACGCAGCTCACGCCGGACGCGCGCAACGACCAGATCACCGATATCCGGGATCCGCGTTCGCGCAACGACAAGGACGAGCGCTACCGCACGAAGTTCACCTACGACACCGCGGGCAACCGCACCTCGATGGTGTCGCCGCCGGTGGCCGACTTTCCGGCCGGTCGTACCGTGTCGATGACGTACACGACGGCGACCACGCCCGCGGTGGGCGGCGGCGTCACCCCGCCCGGACTGCCGCTCACCACCACCTCGGCCGCCGGGGCGGTCCAGCGGACCGAGTACAACGCCGCCGGCGACGCCGTCAAGATCACCGATGCGGCGGGGCTGGTCACCGAGTTCGCGTACGACGGTCTCGGGCGTGCGACGAGCCGCAAGGTGATCTCGGACGCCTACCCGGCCGGGCTGGTCACCACGTTCCGCTACGACGCCGACGGGCAGGTGACGGAGTCCACCGAGCCGGCGGTGACCAACCGGGTGACCGGCGCGGTGCACACGCTGCGCACCGTCGACACGTTCGACGCCGACGGCAACGTGCTGACCCGCACCCAGCAGGACCTCACCGGCGGCGACGCCAGCCGGACCGTGACGAACAGCTACGACGAGCGCGGCCGGCTGGTCAAGGTGGTCGACCCGGTCGGCGTCGTCACGCTCCAGGAGTACGACGCCTACGGCAACCAGACCACCGAGACGACCTGTGACAGCAACCCGGCGCCGTCGTCACCGTGCCCCAGCGGTGACGTGCTGCGCCGGCTGCGCACCACGTACGACGGCGAGGGGCAGGTTCTCGCCGCCACCCTGACCGGCAAGGACGGCACCACCACGCAGATCCTTTCCCGCGCCTACTACGCCAACGGCGACCTGGCGTCCGAGACGGACGCGATGAACTGGACCACGAAGTACGACTACTACAGCGACGGCAAGCTGAAGAAGGTCAGCCGGACCGACGGCACCACCACCCAGGTGCTGGAGGAGAACACCTACGACGAGGCCGGCAACCTCGCCGTCAAGAAGGAGAACAACGGCGCCACCACCACCAGCTACCTCTACGACCCGGCCAGCCGGGTGGTCTCGTCGACGGTCAGCCCGGACGGCGTCGACCGGATCAGCACGTACGCCTACGACGGCGACGACCGCGTCACCGCGACGCGCACCATGTCGGGTGCGAAGCGCACGGTGCTGAGCACCACCCGCACCGGCTACGACCCGATGGGCCGGCCCACGTCGAGCAGCGTGGGCCGCAGCGCCGACAGCGGCCCGGCCGGCTGGTGGAAGCTCGACGAGACCAGCTACGACGACAACCTCGGCTTCCTCGCCCTGCGGCCGTTCATCAGCTACGACTCCTCCCCGTCGCACAACGACATGGAGTTCCGCGCATCGGACGTGACCACGAGTGGCGGCGCGGCGACGTTCACCACCGCGGGTTACATGCAGACCCCGAACAAGGTGCTGGACACCACCGCGTCCTACTCGGTGTCGGCCTGGGTCCGGGCCGGGAACCTGACCGCCACCCACACCGCGGTCGGGCAGGGCGGCACCAAGAACGCCGCGTTCTCCCTCCAGTACAACAGCAGCCTCGCGAAGTGGGCGTTCAGCGCCCCGGCCACTGACGTCGCCTCGCCGTCCACCACCTACTCGGCGACCTCGGCGACCGCAGTCGCCGCGAACACCTGGGTGCACATGGTGGCGGTTTTCGACGCCGCGACCAAGCGGATGTCGCTGTACGTCAACAACGTCGCCGGCACCTCGGCCACCAATCCCACCCCGTTCGCCTCGGCCACCGGGTTGACGATCGGCGGCAACTCGTGGAGCACCGGCGGCAGCACGTTCGTCGGCTCGGTCGACAACGTGCAGGCCTACCAGCGGGCGTTGTCGGCAGCCGAGGTGTCCACCCTCTACAACGGCGGCAACGGCCGGGCCACGGCGGCGCTGTGGACCAACGAGATGACCACCGTGAACACGGTGGACAAGCGCGGTCTCACCACCGCGGTCAAGGACCCGCTCAACAACGTCACCAACTACGACTACGACGAGGCGGACCAGGCCGTCCAGACCGTCGCGCCGACCGTCACCACGGAGTCGTACGGCGCCGAGACGGTCAACACCCGCCCGGTGAGCCGGATCGGCTACAACACCTTCGGCGAGCAGGTCGAGGTGCAGGACCCGCTCGGCAACGTCACCCAGAGCCGGGTCGACGCGCTGGGCCGCCCGCGCCAGATGATCCTGCCCGACTACACGCCGCCCGGTGGTGGCGCGCCGATCGTGGGCGCCCGCACCGTGACGACCTACGACAAGCTGGGGCAGGTCGTCGCCAGCACCGATCCGCTCGACAAGACCACCTCCTTCGAATACGACATGTTCGGCAACGTCACGAAGGTGACCGGGCCGACCGGCCGGTCCGCGACCGCGCTCTACGACAAGGTCGGTGACCTGCTCGAATCGGTCGACGCGACGGGCGCGAAGACCACCGCCACCTACGACATGCTCGGTCGTACGCTGACCAGCAGCGAGGTGGTCCGCCAACCCACCCCGGCCACGAACACCAGCGTCAACGACTACGGCACCGGCGCGTACGGCACCGGTCCCTGGCTGCAGAAGACCACCACCCCCGAGGGCGTGGTCACCTCGTACGGCTACAACTCCGCGGGTGAGACGATCAGCGTCAAGGACGGCGCTAACAACGTCACCCTGCTGGAGTACGACGGTCTCGGGCAGGTCGTCAAGACCACCAACCCGGACTCCAGCAAGCAGGTCGTCACGTACGACGCGGCGGGCCGGCAGACCCGGGTGCAGCGGCTCGACCCGGCCAACGCGGTGCTCACCACCCAGTCGGCGGTCTACGACGACAACGGCAACCTCACCTCGGCCACGGACGCCCGCACCACCACGGCCACGTTCACGTACGACGCGATGGGGCGGATGACCGGCGAGAACCAGCCGACCACGCCCACCACGTCGATCCAGACCTCGTTCGGCTACGACGCGGCCGGCAACCGCACCCGGTTCACGAACGGTCGGGCCCTGGCCTTCTGGACCACGTACAACTCGTGGGGCAAGCCGGAGTCCCAGATCGAGCCGGCCACCCCGGCGTTCCCGGACGCGGCCGACCGCACCTTCAGCCTGGTCTACGACGCCGCCGGCCGGGTGACCGACCAGATGGCGCCGGGCGGCGTGCGGGTACACAACGACTACGACGATCTCGGCCGGCTGACCGGTCAGACCGGCAGCGGCGCCGAGGCGGCCACCGCGAGCCGCAGCTTCGACTACGACGACGCGGGCCGGATCACGTCGCTGTCGGTTCCCGCGGGCACCAACACCATCACGTACGACGACCGCGGCCTCCCGCTGTCCATCACCGGCCCGCAGGACAACGTCTCGTACGCGTACAACCGCGACGGCAACGTCACCTCGCGGAGCGACGCGGCCGGCGCCACCACGTTCGGCTACGACGGCGCGGGCCGGCTGCGGACCGCCGCCAACACCACGACGGGCGTCAACCTGACGGTCGGCTACAACGTCATGTCGCAGATCGCCACCATGACCTACGGGTCCGGCAACGTGCGGACGCTCGGCTACGACTACCTGCAACGGCTCAAGACCGACACGCTCAAGAACGCCGCGGGCACCACGACGCTGGCCTCCATCACGTACGGCTACGACAACAACGGCAACGAGACGTCGAAGGTGACCACCGGCTTCGCCGGGTCGGGTTCGAACACCTACACCTACGACCTGGCCGACCGGCTGACGTCCTGGAACAACGGCAGCACCACCATCGGGTACGCCTACGACGGCGCCGGCAACCGGACCCAGGCCGGTTCCCGGACCTTCACGTACGACGCCCGCAACCAACTGGCGACGGCCAGCGACGGCGTGACGTACGCCTACACCGCACGGGGCACCCTCCGGCAGACGTCGTCCGGAGGCAGCGTCCTCACCACCGTCGCGGACGCGTTCGGGCAGGTGCTGTCGCAGCAGTCCGCTACCGGGACCAGCAACTACTCCTACGACGCGCTGGGCCGGGCGATCCAGCCCGGATTCCGCTACAGCGGCCTCGGCAACGACCTGGCCCAGGACTCCGGGACCACCTACACCCGCGGAACGAACGGCGAGCTGCTGGCCACCGGCGCCGGCAACGGCGCGAACTCGGTCTACGCCTGGACCGACCAGCACGACGACGTGGTGGGGCAGTTCACCGCCACCGGCACAACACTGAGCGGCTCCCGGACCTACGACCCGCTGGGCAATGTCGTCGCCGGCTCCGGGTTGCTCGGCAACCTCGGCTACCAGTCCGAGTGGACCGACTCGGCCACGGGCCGGGTCAACATGCTTGCCCGCTGGTACAACCCGGCGACCGGGCAGTTCGACACCCGGGACACCGCGGCCAACGACCCGGTGCCGGACTCCATCGCCGCGAACCGCTTCCAGTACGGCGACGGGAACCCGCTCACCACCACCGACCCGACCGGTCACTGGGGCCTGCCGAGTTGGAAGTCAGTCGTCAACGTGGTGACCCGCCCGGTCGCGGCCGCGCAACAGGTCGTCAACTACACCTACAAGGCGGCCGTCAGCACGTACCGGTCGACGGTGAACACCTACCACTACGTCGCCTCTGGCAAGGCGTGGAAGGACGTCAAGAAGGGCGCCAAGAAGGTCCAGAAGAAGTTGAAGAAGGCTGGTCGGGTGGCCTGGGACTCGACCAAACGCTGGGCGAAGAAAAAGGTTCAGCAGGTCTCCGACGCCTACAACGCCACGAAGAAATGTTTGAAGAAGGGCACCTCCAAGTGTGTGCGGGAGGCTGCCAAAAAGACGGTCAAACGCGCCGTGGCGAGCGTGAAATCCACAGTGGCGGCGATCAAGAAGGATCCGTGGAAGTTCGTCGCCACGGCAGCGGTGGCGATCGCCGCCACTGTCGCGGTCGGCGCGCTCTGCGCCACCGGGGTCGGCTGCCTGATCCTGGCCGGCGCGGTCGCCGGGGCCATGTCCTCCGGCGCCGGCTACATGGTCGACGTCTCCCGGGGTGACGAGGAGTTCTCCTGGAGCGGGCTGGCCGGCACCATGATCGAGGGTGGCCTGGACGGCGCGCTGTCGGCCGGCATCAGCAAGTTCACCGGCGGCGCGAGCAAGATGCTCGCCGGCGGGGCCAGCCGGGCCCCAGGTCTCGGCGGGAAGCTGCCGTCGCTGGGCCGCGGCAATGACCTGCACGGCGCGGGCGGACCGAACCCGGCCGCCCGCCCGCGCTCGAGCACGGAGGAGCGGGCTTCCTCGTCCGGTGGGTCGCCGGGCTGTCGGACTCGGCACAGCTTCGACCCGCAGACCCGAGTGCTGATGGCCGACGGGTCCAGCAAGGCGATCAAGGATGTCGCCCTCGGGGACAAGGTCGCGGCGACCGATCCGGAGGCCGGGCGGACGGCGGCGAAGCCGGTCACCGCCCTGCACCAGAACCGGGACCGTGACCTCACCAACGTCACCGTCAAGGACGACACCGGCAAGACGACGGTGCTGAAGACCACGCAGCACCACCCGTTCTGGGACGCCACCGACAGCGCGTGGGTGGACGCCGCCAAGCTCGCAGTGGGTCACCGGCTGCTCGTCCACGACGACAAGAGGCTGGAGGGTGACGGCACCGGCGCCGGAATGGGTGGTGGTGGACCTGGACGCGAGGTCACCGTCGTCGCGGTCGAGAACCACGTCGGCGACGAGGAGATGCGCGACCTGACGGTCGCCGACATCCACACGTACTACGTGTTGACGGGCAACACGCCGGTTCTGGTCCACAACAACAACATGTGTGGGACGGCCAGCACTCAGGCCGTCAACCACGTCGATTGGGCACGAGAGGGCGGGGGCCCGTACGCCAACGCGGCCCGGCAGCGCGCGTTTGAGTATGAATCGCGTACACCTGGTGCCCGTACCGATCCACTGACCGGGCAGAATTTGGTGCCGCGACTGTCGATGCCGGCTGTCGACGGCACCAACGTCACCGCCAAATTCGACGGACTCCTAGGCGATGAGATAATCGATCGCAAGAACAACGTTCTGCCATTCACCACGGATAGCATGCTTGATGAAGCCCGGCGTCAAGCAGCCACCTCGGCGTACCATGGCCTCCAGGCGGTCTGGGAGGTGCCGAATGCGGCGGTTTTGACCAAGGCCCAACGCTGGCTGAGTGATGCTCGCGTGACAAATATCAACGTCAGGGTGGCGCCATGAACTTCGACCCCGTGATTGTTGCAATGGTCTCGGCTATTCAAATGCTGGACCATGCTTCTGAGGAGGAAGTTGACCCGAGCTTTGCGGTCGAGGTTCAACAGATCATGGGTGACTACCTGGACGAACTGACCGGCGAGGATGTGGGTGAATTCCGACAGATCCTGCTCCGTATTGCCGATGAACGTTCCTCTGGCGATCCTTTGATCTCTCAGTATCTTCGGAGGCTCGCGGACGGGTATGCGTCGACAGAATAGATGCGGATTCCGAATTTCGGCGGCTGGTTCTCAATTGTTTGATCCACAGCATGTAGTCGGGTGGCGCCTGATGGTGATGTAGGCGTTGAGCTGGGCCGACGCCCCCCGACCCGAATGGCGCGGCTGGTGCCGGTCGCATACCGTGCCGGTCGTGGACGGACGACGGAGCTATCCCGAGGATGAGCAGGGGCCGCGATGGGGCGACCGCGGATACGAGTCGGACTGGCGCGCCGCGGGTGAGCCCCGCTACCGCGACGACGACTACCGCACGCCGGAGCAGCGCGCCGGTGAGAGCCGGTACGCCGAGCCGGGCCGGTACTCCGCCGCCGACCCGCTGGTGGACGACACGAGCAGTTGGCGGTCGCAGCGGCCGGACGACCCGGAGGTCTCCGGCGAGCTGCCCGGGACGCGCGCCGGCCGGCGCGCGGCGCGCGAGTCGGCGACCCCGCTCGGTGGGGAAGACCCACTCGCCGCGGTGTCCCGCAGCGGTGTGGACGCGCTCGGCACCGCCGCGCACGGCAACCCGCTGAGCGCGGTGCCGGCGAGCCCGCTCGGCGCCCCGGCCTCCGACGACGCGTCCCGTACCGGCGGCGACCCGTACGGCCTGGCCGCTCACAACGCCGATCCGCGCGGTGGCGGTAACGCGCTGGCCCTCGGCGCCGCTGCCGGCCAGGCTCGTCCGGGGCCGCTCGGCGGTTACCCGATCGTGGACACCGGCCGTTCGGGCGAGCCGCCGGCGACCGGTGGGGCGGACCCGTCGGCCGCGGCGCGGCTCAATCCCGGCGAGGCGACTCCGCTGCGGATCGGTGAGCGCCCGGCCGGTCCGGCCGAGCCGGCGGCGACCCCGAACCCGCTGGAGATGCCGACCGGCCCGATGCCGGCACTCATGCCCCGGCCGGACGGTCCGCCGCCCGGTGACGGTGTGTACCGGACCCGGCGTCCGGCGCTGGCGGTGCTGCTGGCGGTGATGGTGCTGGTGCTGGAGGTGCCGGCGGTACGGGTGTTGCTGCACGGCCTGTTCGGCGACCCGGTGTCGACGTCGCACGTGGTGGTGGGCATGTTCCTGGTGGTCGGGCTGCCGATCTTCGGAACCGGCCTGTACGGGCTGCGTACCGGCGGGCTGGCGCTCGCCGACGGCAGCCGTGGCTGGCTGCGCCCGCCCACTGCGTACCTGACGGTCGGGCTGGTCCTCTTCCTCGCCGCCGCCCTCGCGGCGGGCTGAGCGGGGAACGGCCATCTACCCCGAAGTGGCGGTGTCACCGACAGGTTGACACCGCCACTTCGCCGTAATGGAGTCGATCAAGGCTGGTGTCGATCAAGGCCGTACCGAAGCCGATCAAGGATCGATCGAGCCGGCCTCCCGCACCCGAGGGCCGTGCGGCGGGCAGGGCGCGTACACTGGTCGACTGGCGACCGCCTTGCGCGGTCGACCTCGCGTGCCCTCTCCACGGTCTCCTCCGTGGGGCGACGGCCTCCCTGGTCCCGGTTCTTCATCCGGGCCCACCCAGGCCGCCGACCGGGCGCCAGGCGTCCGGTCGCCGACCGGACGGACAACCAGGGACAAAGTAGGAGTAACCCACCATGGCCGTCGTGACCATGCGTCAGCTGCTGGAAAGCGGTGTGCACTTCGGGCACCAGACCCGGCGCTGGAACCCGAAGATGAAGCGCTTCATCTTCACCGAGCGCAACGGTATCTACATCATCGACCTACGCCAGACGCTCGACTACATCGAGAAGGCGTACGAGTTCGTCCGCACCACCGTCGCCGGTGGCGGCAGCATCCTGTTCGTCGGCACCAAGAAGCAGGCCCAGGAGGCCATCGCCGAGCAGGCGACCCGGGTCGGCCAGCCGTACGTCAACCACCGCTGGCTCGGTGGCATGCTGACCAACTTCCAGACCGTGTACAAGCGGCTGCAGCGGATGAAGGAGCTGGAGGCCCTGGGTGACCTGAGCGGCACCGCCGCCGGTTACACCAAGAAGGAGACGCTCCAGCTCTCCCGCGAGAAGATCAAGCTCACCAAGACCCTCGGTGGTCTGCGGGACATGCAGAAGCTCCCGGCCGCGGTCTGGATCGTCGACACCAAGAAGGAGCACATCGCCGTCGACGAGGCCCGCAAGCTGGGCATCCCGGTGATCGCCGTGCTCGACACCAACTGCGACCCGGACGAGGTCGACTTCCCGATCCCGGGCAACGACGACGCCATCCGCTCGGCCGAGCTGCTGACCAGGGTCGTCGCCGCCGCCGTCGCCGACGGTCTGATCGCCCGCTCCGGCCGTAACCGGGGCGCGGACGAGAAGCCCGAGGCCGGCCAGGTCGCCGCCGGCGAGCCGCTGGCCGAGTGGGAGCGCGAGCTGCTCGAGGAGCCGAAGAAGGCCGACGAGCAGCCCGCCGCCGCTGAGCAGCCGGCACCCGCCGCTGTCGAGCAGCCGGCGACCGCCGCCGCGGAGTGATCTCGCCGTCGCGTCCCCACCGTCGGCGATTCCCGGCGGTGGGGCCGCGACGGGTACGCCGGGTCAGCACCGGCCCGGAACCGGGTAATCAGCACCCCAGACCACCTCACTGACACCGAAGAGAGAGTCATGTCCAACTTCACCGCCGCGGACGTCAAGAAGCTCCGCGACCTCACCGGCGCCGGCATGATGGACTCCAAGAAGGCGCTGACCGAGGCCGAGGGCGACTTCGACAAGGCCGTCGAGATCCTGCGCGTCAAGGGCGCCAAGGACGTCGGCAAGCGGGCCGGCCGCACCGCCGCCAACGGGCTCGTCGCCCACTCCGGCCAGGCGCTGCTCGAGCTCAACTGCGAGACGGACTTCGTCGCCAAGAACGACGCCTTCATCGCGCTGGCCCAGCAGCTCGTCGAGCACGGTGTGGCCAGCGGCGCCACCAACGCCGAGGAGCTGCTCGCCAGCAGCATCGACGGCAAGAGCGTGGCCGACCTGATCCAGGAGCAGTCCGCCAAGATCGGCGAGAAGCTGGTGCTCAACCGCTTCGCCAAGCTGGACGGCACCACCGCGGTCTACATGCACCGCAAGAGCCAGGACCTGCCCCCGGCGGTCGGCGTGCTCGTGGAGTTCACCGGCAAGACCGACGAGGCGGCGGACGCCGACGCGCGCGCCGTGGCCATGCAGATCGCCGCGATGCGCCCGAAGTACCTCACCCGCGACGAGGTGCCGGCCGAGACCGTCGAGTCGGAGCGGCGCATCGCCGAGCAGACCGCCCGCGAGGAGAACAAGCCCGAGGCAGCGCTGCCGAAGATCGTCGAGGGCCGGGTCAACGCCTTCTTCAAGGACTTCGTCCTGCTGGAGCAGGCGTCGGTCGCCGACAACAAGAAGACCGTCAAGCAGGTGCTGGCCGACGCCGGCATCGAGGTGACCCGCTTCCTGCGGTTCGAGGTCGGCCAGGCCTGAGCCGCCGCACCGGGCCTTCCAGGCCCGGGCACAGGGGAGAACGTCGACGAGGAGGCCGCCGGTGTACGTGACAGGCACCGCGGCCTCCTCGTCACATAGGGTCGGCAAGGGCACGTACGGCGACGCCCGCGCGATGCGCGGGGAGAAGGGGCGGGGCGGATGACGCAGGTTGTGAGTGACCGGAGCCTGGCGATGGAGGATCCGACCGCGCCTCCTCCCGGTCGGTCCCGCCGGGTGGTGCTGAAGCTCTCCGGTGAGGTCTTCGGCGGCGGCGCGATCGGCGTCGACCCCGACGTCGTGCAGGGCATCGCCCGGCAGATCGCCACCGTGGTACGCCTCGGCGTGCAGGTCTCCGTGGTGGTCGGCGGCGGCAACTTCTTCCGGGGCGCCGAGCTGCAGAAGCGCGGCATGGACCGGGCCCGCGCCGACTACATGGGCATGCTCGGCACGGTCATGAACTGCCTGGCCCTCCAGGACTTCCTGGAGAAGGAGGGCATCGAGACCCGGGTGCAGACCGCGATCACCATGGCCCAGGTCGCCGAGCCGTACATCCCGCTGCGGGCGATCCGGCACCTGGAGAAGGGCCGCGTGGTCATCTTCGGCGCGGGCGCCGGCATGCCGTACTTCTCCACCGACACGGTGGCCGCCCAGCGGGCACTGGAGATCCGTGCGGACGTGGTGCTGATGAGCAAGAACGGTGTGGACGCGGTGTACACCGCCGACCCCCGGATCGACCCGACCGCGAGCAAGCTCGACTCGATCACCTTCTCCGAGGTGCTGCGCCGCAACCTGCGGGTGGCCGACGCCGCGGCGTTCAGCCTCTGCATGGAGAACGGCCTGCCGATGCTGGTCTTCGGCGCCCAGGGCGACGACACCATCGTCCGGGCTGTCGCCGGTGAGAAGATCGGCACCCTGATCACCGCCTGACCGACCCGCCGGATCGACAAGCGGTCCCTCTGCCACGGCGGCACCCGCACTACCCACGACGAGCAACAGAAGGAGGCGAGGAGACCGGTGATCGACGACACCCTCCTCGAGGCGGAGGAGAAGATGGAGCGTGCCATCGAGCACGCCAAGGAGGAGTTCGGCGGGATCCGTACCGGTCGCGCCAACGCCGCCATGTTCTCCCGGATCGTCATCGACTACTACGGCAGCCCGACCCCGCTGCCGCAGATGGCCTCCATCGCGGTGCCCGAGCCCCGCATGGTGATCATCAAGCCGTACGACAACTCGCAGCTGGGCGCCATGGAAAAGGCGATCCGCGACTCGGACCTCGGGGCCAACCCGAACAACGAGGGCAACCAGCTCCGCATCGTCCTGCCGCAGATGACCGAGGAGCGGCGCCGGGAGATGATCAAGGTCGCCCGGCAGAAGGGCGAAGAGGCCAAGGTCGCCGTGCGCAACATCCGCCGCAAGGCCAAGGAGGAGCTGGACCGCCTGGTCAAGGACGGCGAGGTCGGCGAGGACGAGGGCCGGCGCGCGGAGAAGGAACTGGACGACCTGACCCACCGTTTCGTCGCAGGAGTCGACGAGCTGGTCAAGCACAAGGAGAGCGAGCTGCTCGAAGTCTGAGCGCCCGCGTACCCCGCACGGCACCGCCGCCGTCGCCCGCACGGGCGGCGGCCCGGTGCCGTCGTCGTGCCCGGCGGCGCACACCCTCGGGGCTCCGGCGGGTGCAGTAGGCTCGGCACGATTCCGGCCACCACGGGGTGAACGGCGGGGGTCGCCCGGCCGTCGGTCGGTCAACAGGAAGTCTCACGCCGGTAGGGGATGGTTTTGGTCTTGCGTCATGTGGTGGCTCTCGTACCGGGTGCCGGTGCGTGATGTCCCACCCCGACCCCTACGGCAGCACCGAGCCGCGTGGCTGGGACCGTCCGGCGCCCGCCCTGCCCTGGCCGGACACCGACCTGGAACCCGGCCCCTGGCGGCCCGGTCCGGCGGCGCCCACCCACCCCGCCGAGCCGGACACCTACGCCCGCCCGGACGCGTACGCGGCTCCGGACACGTACACCGGTCCGGACACCTACGCGGGCCCGGACACGTACTCCGGGCCGTACCCGACGACCTCGCGGCACCACGACGGACCGGGCCGGTACGACGGACCGCCGGCCGGCGACCGCGGCCGGCCCGACGGGCCGGAGCACAGCGGCCCGTGGGGTGAGCCGGTCCGCGACGACGAGTACCCGACCGCGCAGATCGCGCCGGTGCGGGACGAGCCCACCGACCAGATCCCGGCGGTACGCGACGAGCCCGAGCCCGAGCCGCAGGCCGGCCGACGGGGCCGGGGACGGCGGCGGGCGAGCGCGGAGCGACCGCCGACCGTCGTGCCGACGACGTCCCGGGCGGGCCGCAACCTGCCGGCCGCGATCGGCGTCGGACTGGCCCTCGGCGCTGCGGTTGTGGTGCCGCTGTTCTTCTTCATGCCGGCGTTCCTCGCCGTGCTGGCGACCGCGGTCGGGATCGGCATCTGGGAGATGGCCCGGGCGGTACGCCGCAGCGGCGCCCACCCGCCGCTGGCGCCGCTGGTCGCCGGTGGCGTGATCACTGTGGGCCTGGCCTGGTTCGCCGGCCCGGACGCGCTCTGCCTCGGCCTGCTGGTCACGGTGCTGGGCACGATGATCTGGCGGCTCGGCGACGGGCCGGGCAACTACCAGCGGGACCTCACCGCGGCCACCCTGATCGCGGTGTACGTGCCGTTCCTCGCCGGGTTCGCGGCCATGCTGGCGGCGGCGCCGGGCGACGGGCACCTGCGGGTGCTGGTGACGCTGGTCGCGGTGGTGCTCTCCGACACCGGCGGGTACGCGGCCGGGGTGACGTTCGGCAAGCACCCGATGGCGCCCACGATCAGCCCGAAGAAGTCCTGGGAGGGTTTCGCCGGCTCGGTCGCCGCCGCGGCGGCGGGCAGCGCGGTGCTGCTGTGGGTGCTGTTCGACGTGGCGCCCTGGTGGGGCGCGCTGTTCGGGATGGCGATCTCGGTCTCAGCGGTGCTCGGCGACCTCGCCGAGTCGATGATCAAGCGGGATCTCGGCGTCAAGGACATGAGCAATCTGCTGCCCGGGCACGGCGGTTTGATGGACCGGCTCGACTCGATCCTGTTCGCGGTGCCGGTGGCCTACCTGCTGCTCGCCGTGTTCGTCCCGGTGGTGAGCTGAGGCATGCGTCACGGCGGCGACCCGCGGCGGGCCGGGCGGCCGGGGGCGATTCGACACGTACGGACGGGTGCGTCCGGGCGGGAGCGTGTCAGACTGGACGCGCCATGACGAGTCTCCCGCTGATCTCCGTAGACCCCGACGCCCGCGGCCGCCGACCCTCGATGCCCCCGCGCCACCTCGCCGACCTGGACCTGCCCGGTCGGCAGGCGCTCGTCGCCGAGCTGGGCGAGCCGGCGTTCCGCGCCAAGCAGGTCTCCAACCACTACTTCGGCCGCCTCGTGCGCGACCCGGAGCAGATGACCGACCTGCCGGCGGCGACCCGGGAGCGGCTGGCCGGCACGCTGCTGCCCACCCTGCTCACCCCGGTACGCGAGCTGGCCTGTGACGACGGCGCGACCCGCAAGGCGCTCTGGCGGCTGCACGACGGCTCGCTCGTGGAGAGCGTGCTGATGGGCTACCCGGACCGGGTGACCGTCTGCATCTCCAGCCAGGCCGGCTGCGGCATGGCCTGCCCGTTCTGCGCGACCGGCCAGGCCGGGCTGACCCGCAACCTGTCCACCGCGGAGATCGTAGACCAGGCGGTCTACCTGGCCGGGGTGGCCGCGTCCGGCGCGGTGGCCGGCTCGCCGCCGCGCCTGTCGCACGTGGTGTTCATGGGCATGGGCGAGCCGCTGGCCAACTACTCGCGGGTGGTGGCGGCGATCCGCCGGCTGGTCAATCCGGCGCCGGAGGGTCTGGGCCTGTCGCAGCGGCACATCACCGTCTCCACGGTCGGGCTGGTCCCGGCGATCCGGCGACTGGCCAGCGAAGACCTCTCCGTGACCCTTGCGTTGTCGCTGCACGCCCCCGATGATGAGCTGCGCGACGAACTCGTCCCGGTCAACCAGCGCTGGAAGGTGTCCGAGGTGCTGGACGCGGCGTGGGACTACGCGGCCACGACGGGGCGTCGCGTGTCCATCGAATACGCGATGATCAAGGACGTGAACGACCAGCCGTGGAGAGCAGATCTGCTCGGGCGGCTGTTGGCCGGCAAGCTGGCCCACGTGAACCTGATCCCGCTCAACCCGACTCCGGGCAGCCGCTGGGACGCCAGCCCGAAGCCGGTCGAGCGGGAGTTCGTCCGGCGGTTGCGCGACGCCGGGGTGTCGACCACCGTGCGGGACACCCGGGGGCGCGAGATCGACGGGGCGTGTGGCCAACTCGCCGCCGCCGGGGACACGGACGGCGACTCACGCGCGGCAACGGCGTAGCGGTACGAGACCAGGAGACATAGTGGCGAGTCAGGGTCAGCGTTTCCGGCGTAAGGCGCTCCGCCGGGGATACAAGGTCGACGAGGTCGACGCCTTCCTGGACCGGGTCGAGGCGACACTCGCCGGTCAGCCGGTCGGCGCCCCCGTGGCCTCCCAGGAGGTCCACGACGTCGTCTTCCGGGTCCGCTTCAACGGCTACGACGAGTGGCAGGTGGACCTGCACCTCGACCGGGTCGAGCGGCAGCTCGCCGAGCTGGAGGAGCGCGGTGGCGCCCCCGCCGGCCGCGGTGGCGACCCCCGGATGGCCGACCGGATCGGCCCGCCGATGCGCGACGACCGGGGCATGTCGCCGGTGCCGCAGCCGCCGATGCCGCCCCGGCAGATGCCGGCGCAGGCCGGCCCGCCCGCCGACCGCTACGGCGGCCGCTACGACGAGCCGACCGGCGCGTTCGCCGGCGGGTACGACGGTCCGCGCGGTGGCTACGACGCCCCGCGTGGCCCGGGCGGCCCCGGCCCGATGGGTCCGGGCGCGCCGATCGGGCACGGCGGCCCGCCGCCGCGCGGCCTGCCGCCCGGCCCCGGCGGCTACGGCCAGGACACCGGCCCGGGCGGGTACGGCCAGGACAGCGGTCCCGGCGGGTACGGCCAGGACAGCGGCCCGGGCGGCTACGGTCAGGACAGCGGCCCCGGCGGGTACGGCCAGGAGGAGCGCTTCGACGGCTTCGAGGCCGGCCGGCGCGGGCGTGCCGACATGACCGCCGAGATCCGCATGCCCGAGCGTGAGCTGCGCGGTCGTGGTCCCGGTGGCCCGCCGGCGCTGCCGCAGCAGGGTTACGGCGCGCCGGAGCCCGGTTACGGGCCGCCCGACCCGGGTTACGGCCCGCCGGACCAGGGCTACGGCCCGGGCCCCTCGATGACCGGCCCGCCGCTGGTGACCCCGCCGGTCGCCGGCCCGCCCATGGTGGGACCGCCGATGGCCGGCCCGCCCGGCAGCGACCTCTACCGGGTCGACCAGATCCGGCGCAGTTTCCAGGTCCGCCGGTTCGGCAGCGGGTACGACCCGGACCAGGTCGACCGGTTCTTCGACACGCTGCTCGGCGGCATGCAGGGCCGCAACCCGATGCCGGTGAACCCGAAGGACCTCGACACGCTGCGCTTCGGGCTGGTGCCCGGCGGCTACTTCGAGGCCGAGGTCGACGCCGCGCTCAAGGACGTACAGGACATCCTGCTCGGCCGTTGACCCGCACCTGACGACGAAGGGCCCACCCCGTGAGGGGTGGGCCCTTCCGCGTACCGTGGGCGCCGTGCGTCAGGACCGCAGGCCGTTGCGGCGCAGCACGGCGTCGCCGATGACGATGGCGATCAGCAGCCCGGCGATCCCGAACAGCCAGATGTGCTCCACCTGGCCCTCCTCGATCCCGCAGAACGCCATCAGAACCAAGACCAGCGCCGACAGCACCGCGCCGATCCGTCCGGACTTACGGTGCCCGGGCTTGTGCTGATCTGGCGCGGTTACCGGCTCGTCTCCTGCCACTGTCGGTCCTTCCCTCGCGATCGGATCTCCGATCAGTCTGGCACGCCCCCAACCGGCCCCGGCGCAGGGTCCGGCCTCCGGTGCGCTGGATGACCCGGGCGGGCGACAGAGCGGTTGTCGCGTGACCCGGGCCGTAGGTCCCGTCCGGGTCGGGGCGGTTGGGCACTACCGGCGTCGCGGGACGGCGAGCACACTGCCTCCGGTAGCGTCTTGACGTACACCTGATGCCTTTTTGAGGGGGACTGCGGTGCGAGTGACCGGTACGGGCCATGCCAGCATGCGGATCGACACGGCCGCGGGCAGCATCCTGTGCGACCCGTGGGTCAATCCCGCCTACTTCGCCTCGTGGTTCCCCTTCCCGGACAACTCCCTGCTCGACTGGGAGACCCTGGGCCAGGTCGACTACCTGTACGTGTCGCACCTGCACCGGGACCACTTCGACGCCAAGCACCTGCGTGACTTCGTGTCGAAGGACGCCACCGTCCTGCTCCCCGAGTTCCCCACCTCGGAGATGGAGGACGAGTTCCGGGAGCTGGGCTTCACCAAGTTCCTCAAGGCCCCGAACGAGCAGGTCGTGGAGCTGCCCGGCGGCCTGAAGATCATGATCCAGGCGCTGACCAGCCCGACCGACGGCCCGATCGGCGACTCCTCGCTCTGGGTCGAGTACGAGGGTGTGCGGCTGCTCAACCAGAACGACGCCCGCCCGACCGACCTGACCGTGTTCGCCGAGCTGGGCCACGTGCACGCGCACATGCTCCAGTTCTCCGGCGCGATCTGGTACCCGATGGTCTACGAGCTGCCGCAGGCGGCGAAGACCGCGTTCGGCAAGCAGAAGCGGGACCGGCAGTTCGACCGCACCTGGCGCTACATCGACGACCTGAAGGCCGACCACGTCTTCCCGATCGCCGGCCCGCCGTGCTTCCTCGACGACGAGCTGTGGCAGTTCAACGACATCTTCGGCGACGAGGGCAACATCTTCCCCGACCAGTCGGTGTTCCTGTCCGAGTACGCCAAGGTCGGCGGCACCAACGGCATCGTGCTGCTGCCGGGCAGCGTCTCGGAGATCACCACCGAGGGCGCGACGACCAGGCACCCGGTGCCGGTGGAGGAGTTCTTCGCGAACAAGGTCGCCCACCTGGAGGAGATGCGGGAGCGCAAGCGCCCGGTCATCGAGGCCGAGAAGGCGTCCTGGCGGCACCCCGAGGTCGACGTGCTGGGCGAGATGAAGCGCCGGATCGAGCCGCTGCTCGACGAGTCGATCTACCTGGCCAAGGGCGTCGGCGGTCCGGTCCGCTTCGACCTGGTCGGCTACGACGGCGACAGCGTCGAGTCGATCGTGGTGGACTTCCCGGGCAAGGAGGTCCGGCCGTACGCGGACGAGAAGGTCCGCTACCGCTTCCGTACCGAGCGTGCGCTCATCGAGCACCTGCTGCACATCGGCGAGGTCGACTGGGTCAACTCGCTCTTCCTGTCCTGCCGCTTCTCGGCGGCCCGCATCGGCCAGTACAACGAGTTCGTCTACGCCTTCTTCAAGTGCCTCTCCGAGGAGCGTCTCCAGTACGCCGAGGGCTGGTACGACGAGCACGAGCGGGCCGTCGACGCCGAGGACATCACGCTCGACGGCTGGGTGGTGCAGCGGCGCTGCCCGCACCTGAAGGCGGACCTGAGCCGGTTCGGCATCGTCGACGGCGACCAGCTGACCTGCCAGCTGCACGGCTGGAAGTTCGACCTGGCCAGCGGCCGCTGCCTGACCAGCGTCGGGCACAAGATCCGGGCGCACCGCGCGGACGCGGAGACCTCGGCGCCGGCCGTCTGACCGTTTCACCCCGCACGCCGCCCCCGGCACGCGACCATCGGTCGTGAGGGGGCGGTGTGACGGGTGCGGACAGGGAACCGGTGTACCGGTTCGGGCGCGGCAGCGAGATGGCGCGCGACGCCTCCCGGGTGGAGGCGTTCAGCGACGCCGTGATCGCCATCGTGCTCACCCTGATGGCCGTCGAGCTGCTGGCGTTCGACCCGGACCTGCCGCAGGACGACGGGCTGGCCGCCGTGCTCATGCAGGAGTGGCGGGCCTACCTGGCGTACGTGATCACCTTCGCCATCGTCGGCCAGGTCTGGCTGACCCACCACAACATGTGGCGCTACGTCCGCCGGGTCGACCAGATGCTGCTGGTGCTGAACCTGCTGCTGCTGATGTTCGTGGCGGCGATCCCGTTCACCGCCGACCTGCTCGCGGACAACCTGCGCGGCACCGTCCGCGACCAGCGGCTGACCGCCGCGCTGTACGTGGGCGTGGTGCTCGGCGAGGCGCTCTTCTTCAACCTGAGCTGGTGGTGGGCGCGCCGCCGAGGGCTGCTGCACCCGGATCTCGACCCGAGGCTGGCGAGCGCGGTGGCCCGCCGGTTCCGGCTCGGCCCGCTGCTCTACCTGGTCGCGTTCGCCATCGTGTTCGTCGACCCGCTGCTGAGCCTGCTGGCGTACCTGCTGCTGGTCGGCGTCTACCTGGTCCGGGGGCCGGGCGATCTCCCGCCCGCCGGCCAGGAGGCGCCCGACACTCCGTGAGCGCTTGTTAAGAAGGGTCCCTTCCTCTACCGGAGGCGTTAATAAGGGGCCCTTCCTTACATCTCGGCGAGGATGCGGCGGGCCGCGTTGTGGCCGGCCGCGCCGATCACGCTGCCCGCCGGGTGGCAGCCGGCGCTGCCCGCGTACACGCCGTCCACACCCGTCGCGTACGGCATCCGGTCGGTGAACGACACCGTGTTGTCGACGTGGTGGATGTGCCCGCCGGTGATGCCGAAGTGCGCCTCGATGCCGGGCGGCGGCAGCGGCACCGCGTCTGCGACCAGGTCACCGGCGCCCGGGGCGTACCGCTCGCAGATCGCGAGCAGCCGCTCGACGTAGCCGGGCAGCGCCGCGTCCCAGGTGGTGCCGGCCAGCTCGTAGGGGACCGACTGGACGAACAGCGCCGACGAGTGGTGCCCGGCGTCGTCGGACAGCGACGGGTCGACAGTGGTGTGCAGGTACCACTCGATCGTCGGCTCGTCGGGCAGCCGCCCGGCCCGCACGTCCGCCCACATGCCGCGCAGCGCCGCCATCGGCGACTCGCCGCCGTCGCCGATGAGCGAGGCCGAGCCGGGCAGTAGATGGATGGTCGAGCCGAACGGGCTCGGCGCGTCGGCCGGCAGACAGGAGAAGCGCGGCAGCCCGGTCAGCGCCAGGTTGAGCTTGAGCGTGGTGCCGGGGCGGCGGACCGCCGCCATCCGCGCGCCCAGCTCCGCCGGGAGCGCGCCGTCGGGCAGCAGCTCCATCAGCCGGTACGGGTCGCAGGCGCCGAGCACCACCGGGGCGTCCACCTCCCGCCCGTCGGCCAGTGTCACCCCGGCGGCGGCGCCGGAGTCCAGCCGGATCGCGGTGACCGGCGCGTCGGCCACGATCCGCGCCCCGGCGCGCACGGCGGCCTCGGCGAACGTGCGCGACACGGTGCCCATGCCGCCCCGGGTGATCATCCAGGTGCCGTCCGCGCCCGGCAGCCGGCACATGTTGTGCACCAGGAAGTTGTGCCCAGTGCCCGGGTCGTCCGGGCCTGCGTTGAGCCCGGACAGGCCGTCGGTGACCGCGTACATGCTGACCAGCAGCTCGGAGCGGAAGTCGAAGCGGGCCAGGTGGTCGGCGACCGAGCCGCGCACCAGCTCGACGAAGACCTGCCGCAGCGCGGGCCGCACGTAGCGTTCGGCGGTCTCCTCGACCGGCAGCGGCTCGGCCAGCCACGCCGGGGCGAGATCCTCCCGCAGCTGGGCCAGCTCGGCGTGCAGCGCGTCGTCGGCGGCCACGTCGGCGGGGGAGAACATCTCCGCGAGCTGCCGCCGGCTCGCTGCCACGTCGCTGCCGGCCAGCAGGTACGGCGAGCCGAGCCCGCCCGGCGTGGGCAGGAAGTAGTGCGGGTCGCGGCGCAGCACCGGGATGCTCACGTCGAGCGTGGCCAGCAGCTCCGGCGGCATCAGCCCGAGCAGGTACGACCCGGTGGAGTGACGCAGCCCCGGCACCTTCGGGAACGGGTTCTCGGTGCGGGTCGCCCCGCCGATCACCCCTGATGCCTCCAGCACCAGCACGTCCAGGCCGGCGCGGGCCAGCAGGATCGCCGAGACCAGGCCGTTGTGCCCGGCGCCGACCACCACGACGTCGGCACGGGACGGCAGCTCACTCGCGTCGCTCATGGGGCGGAGCGTAGCGGCGACGGGTCCCCGGCGGGAGGGTTCGCGGCGGGGCGCTACCGTTCCCGGCATGTCCCCGGCTGTCCAGATCGCGCTCGCTGTGGCGCTCGTCGTGGTGGTGCTCCTCCTCCTGCTCGTGCTGCGGCGCGACCGTCCCCGGGACCTGGTCGCCCCGGACCGCCCGGCCGGCGACGGGCAGGCCGAGGTGCTCCGGCTGGCCCGCGCGGGGCGTACCGTCGAGGCGGTGAAGGTGCTGCGCGAGCAGACCGGGCTGTCGCTGCTGGACGCGAAGCGGGCGGTGGACGCGCTGGCGGCCGGCGGCACCTGGCCGCCCGGCGCCCCGGCACCCGGAAAGGGCGTCGACGAGGCGGTGCGGGCCGAGGCCGCGCGGCTGCTGCACCGAGGGAAGAAGATCCAGGCGATCAAGGTGGTACGCGAGCACACGCACATGTCGCTCGCCGACGCCAAGCGCTACGTCGAAGGGCTCTGACGCCGGACGGCCGTCACCGGGCGTTCACTCTATAGTGGCGGTGGTCGATGCCTTTTCGTCCTACCGTCGACGGGACACCCACCGCCTCCGGGAGGTAATCCCCGATGGACCGTCGTACCGTCCTGCGTGCCACAGCCGCCGGTGGCGCCGCCGCTTTCGCCGGCGCCCTCTGGGCCGCCGCCGCACCGGCCCAGCCGGCCCAGCCCGGTCCCGGCCCGTACGGGGACCTGCTGGCCCCCGACGCCAACGGTCTCCAGGTGCCGGCCGGCTTCACCAGCCGCGTGATCGCGCGGTCCGGGCAGCGGGTCGCCGGCACCTCGTACACCTGGCACCCGGCGCCGGACGGCGGCGCCTGCTTCCCGGCCGGCGACGGCTGGATCTACGTCTCCAACTCGGAGGTGCCGCTCGTCGGCGGCGCCTCGGCGGTGCGGTTCGCCGCCGACGGCGCGATCGCCGCCGCGTACCGGATCCTCGGCGGCACCAACGTCAACTGCGCGGGCGGGCCGACCCCGTGGGGTACGTGGCTGTCCTGCGAGGAGGTGCCGCTGGGCCGGGTCTTCGAGACCTGGCCGGAGGGCGGCCGATCCGGCGAGGAGCGGACCCGGATGGGCCGCTTCAAGCACGAGGCGGCGGCCTGCGACCCGCAGCGGCGGGTGGTCTACCTGACCGAGGACGAGTCGGACGGCTGCTTCTACCGGTTCGTGCCGGACACCTGGGGTGACCTGCGCACCGGCAAGGTCCAGGTGCTCTGCGCCCCGGACGGCCAGGTCACCGGCCCGGTCACCTGGCGGGACCTGCCGGACCGCGACGGGTTCCCGGTGCCGACCCGCTATCAGGTGGGCGCCGCGCAGACGTTCGACGGCGGCGAGGGCTGCTGGTACGCCGACGACACCTGCTGGTTCACCACCAAGGGCGACAACCGGGTGTGGGCGTACGACGCGGTGAACCAGCGGCTCGACCTCGCGTACGACGACTCGCTGGTGCCGGCCGGGGCCGCGCCGCTGACCGGCGTCGACAACATCACCGGCACCCCGGGCGGTGATCTCTACGTGGCCGAGGACGGCGGCAACATGGAGATCAACATGATCACGCCGGCCGGCGTGGTGACCCCGTTCGTGCGGGTCCTCGGGCAGTCCGAGTCGGAGATCACCGGGCCCGCGTTCTCACCGGACGGCAGCCGGCTCTACTTCTCGTCCCAGCGCGGCACCAGCGGCGCCCGGGCCGGGACCGGCGGCATCACGTACGAGGTGCGCGGCCCGTTCCGGCGCTGACCCGCAGCCTTCAGGCGCGGGCAGCCTCCCGGGTGGCCCGCCACCGGCTCGCCGCGAGCGTGGCCGAGTAGCCGGACAGCACGATCACGTGGAACAGGTACAGCCAGAGCAGCACCGCCACGCCGCCGCCGATCTCGTCGAACCCGCCGAACGGCACGCCCAGGTCCAGCGGCAGCGAGCAGAACAGCACGAAGCCATGCACGAAGCCGGACAGGTTCGCCGCCGTGAACGAGCCCAGAGCCACTGTGGCGAGCCAGTCCGGGGAGGCCGGGCCGACCACCCGGAACACCCAGATCAGCACCGGCGTGAGCACCAGCCACACCGCGAGGAACGACAGCACCACGCCGAGCGCGCCGATCCAGCCGCCCTGGCGTACCAGCCGTGTGGTCATCGGCAGCCCGAGCAGGATCGACAGCAGCAGCACCGGGGCCGGCGCGAGCAGCGGGAGCAGCAGCAGGCGACCGCGCCAGCCGACCAGCGCGCCGGACTCGGCGCGTGGCTCGGCCACCGAGACGAAGGCGCGGCGCAGCCCTTCCCCGTAGAGGGAGGCCGGCAGCAGCGAGGCCAGCGCCAGCAGCGGCGTCAGCCCCAGCCCGGCCTCGACGAGCGCGGCCGCCGCCCGGTGCGCGCCGATCTCGGTGGGCAGCGTGTCGATGGCGTACCCGGTCAGCCGCCGCACCCGGTCCGCCCCGGCGAGCAGCCCGGTCAGCCAGATCGCCAGCAGCGCCACCGGCACCACGGCGATCGCGCCGTAGAAGGTGATCGCGGCGGCGTGCAGCGACAGGTCCCGGCCGCGGACCGGCCGGAACGCCGCAGCCGTGATCCGCTTCGTCCGATCCCACCCGTCGCCCATCGCCCTCTCGTTCCCCGTACGGGACCTCGCCACGCATTACGATCCGGCGGCATGACGATCGCCACGACCGACCGGCTGGTGCTGCGGGACTGGACCGAGTCGCCGGACGACCTGGCCCGGATCTACGACATCTACTCCCGAGACGAGGTGATGCGCTGGCTGGGCGGCGGCAAGGGGCGGATGACCGACCCGTCCGAGGCGCGCGAGCGGGTCCGCTCCTGGCGGGAGCGCTGGGCGCCGTACGCCGGCCGGTGGGGCCTGTGGGCGATCGAGCCGCGCGACGGCCGGCCGGTGGCGGGCAGCATCCTGCTCAAGCCGCTGCCGGGACGCGACGGCGTGACGCTGACCGACGACATCGAGGTCGGCTGGCACCTGCACCCCGACGCCCAGGGCAACGGCTACGCCACCGAGGCGGCCCGCGCGGTGCTGGAACGCGAGTTCGCCACCGGCACGCCGCGGGTGTACGCGGTGGTGATGGCCGGGAACGACCCGTCGATGGCGGTGGCCCGGCGGCTCGGCATGACGCACGTGGGCGTGCGCACCGACTGGTACGGCGGCGCCGAACTGCAGACCTTCGTCCTGGAACGCCCGACCTGAGCCGCGCCGTTGGCAGTTCGCCCTCGGCCTCCTACGGTGGTGGAGACACGGGGGAGGCGCGGATGGTCGACGGTGGCGACGCGGCGCGTTGGCTGCACGTCAACGCCGCCCGGGGTGGTCCGGACGACCTGTCGCTCCTGGTGAACCGGGTCGCGCCCGCCATCGGGGCCACCGACATGGTGATCTACCTGGCCGACTACACACAGTCCTCGCTCGTACCCCTGGTCGGCGCGGGCGCGCCTCGGGACGAGCTCACGATCGAGACGACGCTGGCCGGTCGGGCGTTCACCGGCCTCCAGGTGCAGCGCGCTCCCGACCACCCGGACCGGCTCTGGGTGCCCCTGCTGCTCGGCTGCGAACGGCTGGGCGCGCTGGAGATCGTGTCGTCGCGCGCCGGCGACCCCGCGCTGGACCGGCCGGCCTGGGAGGTGGCTGTCGCCGTCGCCCAGGTCCTGGTGAACCGCCGGCTCTACGGCGACGTCGTGGAACGGATCCGCCGCCGCCTGCCGATGCAGGTCGCCGCCGAGATCGTGTGGGGGCTGCTGCCGCCGCTGACCTTCGCGACGGACGACCTGGTGGTCACCGCCATTCTCGAACCGTGTTACGACGTCGGCGGGGACATCTTCGACTACGCGCTCAACGGCGACGTGCTCAGCGTCGGGCTCTTCGACACCTGCGGGCACGGGATCAAGGCGAGCGCGATGGCCTCGCTCGTGGTCAGCGCGTACCGCAACGCCCGGCGCACCGGTCTCGACCTGATCGACACGGCGATCAGCATCGACAGGTGGGTCCGCTCCGAACACCCCGGCATGTTCGCGACCGCGCTGCTCGCCGAACTCGACCGGCGGACCGGCCTGCTGCGGATCATCAACGCCGGCCACCCTGGCGCTATGCTGCTGCGGGACGGCAAGGCCGTCCGGGCGCTGCCCGGGCCGACCGCGCTGCCGCTCGGGCTGGGTAACCTGTCGACGCGGCGACCGCGGGCGCACGAGGAGGCGCTACACCCGGGCGACCGCGTCCTCGCCTACACCGACGGCATCACCGACGCCCGGGGCGACGACGGTGAACGGTTCGGGCTGGACCGACTTGTCGACTTCGTCGAGCGTGCCCTCAACGACCGGCTGCCCAGCCCCGAGACGATGCGCCGGCTGGTGCGTGCCGTCCTCGCCTACCAGCAGGACCAGCTCGACGACGACGCCACCGCGATGTTCCTGGAGTGGCAGCCCCCGCACCTGCCGTTGGGGCACCTGGAGCACCTCACCGCGCCCGACGGGACGATCGTGTCCCCGTAGCCTCCTCCTGCAGCGCCAGCCGCACGTGCGCCACAGGCGGATGACCGACCCGTCCGAGGCGCGATCGGGTCCGGCTGTGGCGGGAGCGCTGGGTGCCGTACGCCGGTCGGTGGGGGCTGTGGGCGATCGAGCCGCGCGACGGCGGGCCGGTGGCGGGCAGCATCCTGCTCAAGCCGCTGCCGGGACGCGACGGCGTGACGCTGACCGACGACATCGAGGTCGGCTGGCACCTGCACCCCGACGCCCAGGCGGCGCCGAACTGCAGACCTTCGTCCTGGAACGCCCCGCCTGACCGTTCGCAAAGACGGGCGCACAGTGGGTGCGACCGGCGGCTCCGAGAACGTGTGACCCTCGGGTGTGATCGGCAGGTTTCAGCGTCGCCAAGTGAGAGGATGAAGCATTCAGTGAGGTGGAGAAGGTAGCGCCCCCATGTCGACCGACGCCGAGCGCAACCCGGACTGGCCGGGCACGGTTCACGTGCCGGCCGACGAACTCGCACGTCGCCAGGGCGTCGAGCCGGTCACCAGTCTCGACGATCTTGCCCGTCCGGACTTGATCGAATCGGACGAGGAACTGGAACGCTTCCTCGCCGACCTGTACGCCTCGCGGCGCGAGGGACTGGCTTGAGCATCATCGTCCTGGACACCGACGTGGCATCGGCGATCCTGCGAGGCCGGGTCGACGAGCGGTTGAGAGCGCGGCTGACCGGGGCGACCCTCGCCATCACTTTCGTGACGTTGGGAGAGCTGACCAAGTGGACCGTGGTGCGGAGCTGGGGCCCGCGCAAGTTGGCTGACCTCGCGCGCTGGCGGCGGAACCTGGTCCTGTTGCCCTTCGACGAGACCGTCGCGGTGCGTTGGGGTCGAATTCAGGCTGCGGCTCAGCTTCGTGGACGACCGCGGCCGGTCAACGACTCATGGATCGCCGCATGCTGCCTGGTCCACCGGCTTCCGCTCGCGACGTTCAACGGCAAGGACTACGCGGACTTCGCCGACCATGACGACCTCAAGCTCCTCGACCTGGCGTGATCGACACCGGTTCGCCGAAGTGGTGGCATCGGGGTAGCGCTGATGCCGCCACCTCGGGGAAGTGGAGTCGATCATGCCGCCGGGCACTCCGGGACGAACCGGGGTGAGGCGCTGGGGAACAATGGTCCGGTGACCACTCCCCGAGATCTCGTGCTGCTCGGTTCGACCGGCTCGATCGGCACCCAGGCCATCGACATCGTCAAGCGCAACCCGGACCGCTTCCGGGTGGTGGCCCTCGGCGCGGGTGGCGGCAACGTGGAGTTGCTCGCCGCGCAGGCGCTGGAGCTGGGCGTGGAGGCGGTCGGTGTGGCCCGCGCGTCCGCCGCGCAGGACCTTCAGCTCGCGTTCTACGCCGAGGCGAGCAAGCGCGGCTGGGCCACCGGTGACTTCAAGCTGCCCAAGATCGTGGCCGGGCCGGACGCGATGACCGAGCTGGCGCAGTGGCCGTGCGACGTGGTGCTCAACGGGGTGGTCGGCTCGCTGGGCCTGCCGCCGACGCTGGCCGCGCTGCACGCCGGGCGTACCCTCGCGCTGGCCAACAAGGAGTCCCTCGTCGCCGGCGGCCCGCTGGTCAAGGCCGCGCTGTCGCGGCACCCGGGTCATAGCCAGATCGTTCCTGTTGACAGTGAGCACTCGGCGCTGGCGCAGTGTCTGCGCGGCGGCGCCCGGGGCGAGGTGCGGCGGCTCGTGGTCACCGCCAGCGGCGGCCCGTTCCGGGGGCGTCGGCGCGACGAGCTGACCGCCGTCACGCCGGAGCAGGCGCTGGCGCACCCGACCTGGAACATGGGCCCGGTCGTCACGATCAACTCCGCCACGATGGTCAACAAGGCGCTGGAGGTGATCGAGGCGCACGAGCTGTTCGACGTGCCGTACGCCGACATCGAGGTGATGGTCCACCCGCAGTCGGTGATCCACTCGATGGTCGAGTTCGCCGACGGCTCGACGCTGGCCCAGGCCAGCCCGCCGGACATGCGGCTACCCATCGCGCTGGGCATCGGCTGGCCGGATCGCGTGCCCGGCGCCGCCGCCGCGGTCGACTGGACCACTGCCCACACTTGGGAGTTCTTCCCGCTGGACGACGCGGCGTTCCCGGCGGTCGCGCTGGCCAAGGCGGCGGGTGAGGCGGGACACTGCCGTCCGGCGATCTACAACGCGGCCAACGAGGAGTGCGTGGCCGCGTTCGTCGCGGGCCGGCTGCCGTTCCTCGGCATCGTCGACACCCTCCAGCGGGTGCTGGAGGACGCACCCGATTTCGACGAACCAGGTACCGTCGAGGACGTGCTCGCCGCCGAGTCGTGGGCACGGGCGCACGCCCAGGAGATCATCGTCGGGTCGGTGGAAGGAGCTCGATGAGCTATCTGCTCGGGGTGGTGCTGTTCGCCCTGGCGATTCTCATCTCGGTGAGCCTGCACGAGGCGGGGCACATGCTGACCGCCAAGGCGTTCGGGATGAAGGTCACCCGCTACTTCGTCGGCTTCGGCCCGACGCTGTGGTCGTTCAAGTGGGGCGAGACCGAGTACGGCATCAAGGGCATTCCGCTCGGCGGCTTCTGCAAGATCGTCGGCATGACGCCGCAGGACGACGACGTCGAGCCCGGGGACGAGAAGCGCGCGATGTGGCGCTACCCGGTCTGGAAGCGGACGATCGTGATGTCCGCCGGCTCGATCACCCATTTCGCGCTCGCCCTGATCGCGCTCTGGATCATCGCGATCACCGCCGGCCTGCCGAACCCGAAGTTCCCCTCCACCGAGGACGGCTTCAAGGCGGAGCCCGCCGTGATCGCGCTGGCCCCCTGTGTCGTGGTGGAGAACGCGGCCCGCGCCTGCCAGGCCGACGACCCGGCCAGCCCGGCCGAGAAGGCCCAGCTCAAGGACGGCGACCGAATCACCGCGGTGAACGGCCGACCGGTCTCCACCTGGGGCGACATGCTCGACGTGGTCCGGGCCACCCCGCCCGGCGCGGCCACAGTCACCTTCGAGCGCGACGGCCGGTCGCAGGAGACCCGCGTCGACCTGGCCGCGGTGCAGCGCCCGCCGCTGGACGACCCGAAGGGCGCCGCCTCGTCGGTCTCCGCGCTCGGTGTGGCCCTGCGGCCGAGCACCCCGCCCCGGGTCGAGTACGGCCCGATCGCCGCGTTCGGCGCCACCGCCGACTTCACCGGCACCATGGCGGTGCAGACCGCGCACGCCATGCAGCGGATCCCGCAGAAGGTGCCCGCGCTGTGGAGCGCGATCACCGGCAGCGAGCGCGACATGGACACCCCGATCAGCGTGGTCGGCGCCACCCGGCTCGGCGGCGAGGCCGTGGAGAACAACGCCTGGCTGGTGTTCTTCATGCTCTTCGTGTCGCTGAACTTCTTCATCGGCGTGTTCAACCTGCTGCCACTGCTTCCGCTGGACGGCGGTCACATCGCCATCGCCTGGTTCGAACGGGCGCGCTCCTGGCTGTACGCGCGCATCGGCCGCCGGGATCCCGGCCGGGTCGACTACCTCAAACTCATGCCGTTCACGTACGCGGTGATCCTGATCGGTGGCGCGTTCACGCTGCTCACCGTCACCGCTGATGTCATCAACCCCATCACGCTCTTCTCAAGGTGAGTGCCTGAAGTGACCGCTGTCAGTCTCGGTATGCCCCCCGTACCGCCGCCGCCGCTGGCCCCGCGCCGGGCCAGCCGCCAGATCATGGTCGGTTCGGTGCCGGTCGGCGGCGGCGCGCCGGTCTCGGTGCAGTCCATGACCACCACCCTCACCGCCGACGTCAACGCCACGCTCCAGCAGATCGCCGAGCTGACCGCGTCCGGCTGCCAGATCGTCCGGGTCGCCGTGCCGTCGCAGGACGACGTGGAGGCGCTGCCCGCGATCGCGCGCAAGTCGCAGATCCCGGTGATCGCCGACATCCACTTCCAGCCGAAGTACGTCTTCGCGGCGATCGACGCCGGCTGCGCCGCGGTGCGGGTGAACCCGGGCAACATCCGGCAGTTCGACGACAAGGTCAAGGAGATCGCGCGGGCCGCCGGCGACGCGGGCGTGCCGATCCGGATCGGCGTGAACGCGGGCTCGCTGGACAAGCGCCTGCTGGCCAAGTACGGCAAGGCCACCGCCGAGGCGCTGGTGGAGTCGGCGCTGTGGGAGTGCTCGCTGTTCGAGGAGCACGGCTTCCGGGACATCAAGATCTCGGTCAAGCACAACGACCCGGTGGTGATGATCCGCGCGTACCGGCTGCTGGCCGAGAAGTGCGACTATCCGCTGCACCTCGGCGTCACCGAGGCGGGCCCGGCGTTCCAGGGCACGATCAAGTCGGCGGTGGCGTTCGGCGCGCTGCTGGCCGAGGGCATCGGTGACACCATCCGGGTCTCGTTGTCCGCCCCGCCGGTCGAGGAGATCAAGGTCGGCAACCAGATCCTGGAGTCGTTGGGCCTGCGGGAGCGTGGCCTGGAGATCGTCTCCTGCCCGTCCTGCGGACGGGCACAGGTCGACGTCTACAAGCTGGCCGAGGAGGTCACCGCCGGCCTGGAGGGCCTGCCGGTGCCGCTGCGCGTCGCGGTCATGGGCTGCGTGGTGAACGGTCCGGGCGAGGCCCGCGAGGCCGACCTGGGCGTTGCCTCCGGCAACGGCAAGGGCCAGATCTTCGTCAAGGGCAAGGTCGTCAAGACTGTGCCCGAGGCGCAGATCGTGGAGACGCTGATCGAGGAGGCGCTGCGGATCGCCGACGAGATGGGCGCCGAGATCCCCGAGGAGCTGCGGGACCTGGTGCCGGGCGGCGCCACAGTCACCGTGCACTGATCCACTTCCGCGTCGCCGTGCGGCCGTCCCCGTTCCGGGGCGGCCGCACGCGCCGTCTCAGGGCCGGGGCACGGCGGCGAAGGGGGAGAGGGTGAACCAGCCGGGCGCGGCGCGCCGCAGCGCCTCCGGCCCGGTCACCTCCACCGCGCCGCCGCGCAGCGCCGCGGCCCACTCCAGGTCGCCCATCCAGACCTGGACCAGGGCGCGCAGGTCCGCCGTGACTGTCACCGTCACGTCGTGCCCGGGGTCGATGTCGCAGACGTCGGCCTCGCCTGCGGCGATCACCATCCACCAGTCGCGCTGCGTCGTGGGCACGTCCCGGAAGCGGAACCGCACGACGGTACGCCCCGGCGGGACCGCGTCGTGGTCGACGTGCCGGTGCATGTCCCACAGCAGCAGCTTCGGGTCCAGGTCGGCGTCGCCCAGCTCACCGATCCAGCGCACGCCCCAGGCGCCGAGCGCCTCCAGCACGGGCCGCAGCTCGCGCCCGGCGGCGGTCGGGACGTAGCGCACGTCGGCGCCGTCGACCCGCCGTTCCACCACCCCGGCGCGGACGAGCTGGTGCAGCCGGCGGGACAGCAGCGTGGGCGACATCCGGGGCAGGCCCCGGCGCAGCTCGTTGAAGCGTTCCGAGCCGCTGACCAACTCCCGGACCACGAGCAGCGTCCACCGCTCGTCGAGCAGCTCCATGGCCTTCGCCACGGGGCAGAACTGGTGGTAGGAGGCCCCCATGGCGGGCACGCTACGCCCGGCCCGGCGGCCCGGCCAGGCGCCTGTCGGGAGCGGTACAGATCTCGTACTGGGGGCCGGGTCGTCCGCTGCCTAGCGTCCCTGACAGGGACGACTGTGAGGAGCGACAGATGATCGAGGAACGGGAACAGGACGCGGCGCTGAAGGCCCGGCACCGCGCGATGTGGGCGATGGGCGACTACTCCGCCGTGGCCGCGCAGGTGATCCCGCAGTTGGGGGCGACGCTGGTCCGGGCGGCGGGGGTGGGACCGGGCATGCGGGTGCTGGACGTGGCGGCCGGAACCGGTAACGCGGCTCTGCCGGCGGCCCGGACCGGCGCGGAGGTGGTGGCCGGTGACCTCACCCCGGAGCTGCTGGCGATCGGGCAGGCGTCGGCCGAGCGGGAGGGCGTGACGCTGACCTGGGAGGAGGCGGACGCGGAGGCGCTGCCGTACGCCGACGGCGCGTTCGACGCGGTGCTGTCCTGCGTGGGCGTCATGTTCGCGCCCCGGCATCAGGTCGCCGCCGACGAGTTGCTGCGGGTGTGCCGTCCGGGCGGGACGATCGGCCTGGTCAACTGGACCCCGGAGGGCTTCGTCGGCCAGTTGTTCGCGGCCATGCGGCCGTACGCGCCGCCACCGCCGCCGGGCGCGCAGCCGCCTCCGCTCTGGGGCGACGAGGACCACGTCCGGGAGTTGTTCGGCGACCGGGTCGACACGCTCCGGCTGGGGCGCGACGCGGTGGTGGTGAACCGGTTCGCGACGCCCGGACAGTTCCGGGACTTCTTCGCGACCCACTACGGACCGACTGTGGCGGTCTACCGGGCGAACGGGGGCGACCCGGAGCGTACGGCCGGGCTCGACCGCGCGTTGACCGACCTGGCCGCCCGGCACCTGGACGGCGGCGTGATGCGCTGGGAGTACCTGCTGGTCACCGCGCGCCGCGCCTGACGGCACGCCGGCCGTCGTCCGGCCGGCGTGCCGTCCCGGCGGCGGTGCTCACTCGGACTCGGCGAGGATGGCGTAGAGCTTGCGCCGGGTCTCGTCGAGCACCTGGGCGGCCCGGGCGCGCTGGTCGTCGGTGCCGGTGGTCATCACCTGCCGCAGCGCCTGCATGGCCTGCCCGCCGGCGTCGCGGATGTCGTGCCAGCTGTTGACTGTCTGCTCGGCGAACTCGGCCCAGGGCGGGGTCTGCGCGGCGGTGGCCGCCTCGGCCTGGCCCTGTTCGGTGAGCGCGAACCGCTTGCGTCCGCCCTCGGAGTCGGCGGCGGTCGCGATGACGCCCTCGTCCTCCAGCAGTTGCAGCGTCGGGTAGATCGAGCCGGGGCTGGGCCGCCAGGCCCCGCCGGTGCGGGAGTCGATCTCCTGGATCATCTCGTAGCCGTGCATCGGCCGCTCGGTGAGCAGGGCCAGCATGGCGCCGCGCACGTTCGGCCGCCGGCCGCGTCCGCGCCCGCCCCGGCCTCGCCCGTGACCGTGCGGTCCGGGGGAGAAGGGCGGCGGACCCGGGGGTACGGGCGGGAAGCCGAAGCCGCCCCGGCGGCGCATCTCGTCGTGCATGGCGTGCATCCGTCTGTGGAAACCCATCGGGGTTCTCCTTGCGTCGGCGTATCACTGATGCATCAACGATATATCGGCAATGCATCGCCGACAAGACGCTGAATAAACCGGGCCGCAAACCGTACGTGCGTACTGTTAGGCTGCCGGCGTGCGGCTGCTTCCCGAACCCGGACCGTCCCGGACCCTCGCCCTCTCCACGCTCGTCAACACCGTCGGGCGGGGCACCTGGCTCACCGCCAGCGCGCTCTTCCTCACCCGCTCGGTCGGGCTCACCGTGACCCAGGTCGGCGTGGCGCTCACCCTCACCGCGCTGGTCAGCCTGGTGGCGAGCACCCCGATGGGCTACCTGGCCGACCGCCTCGGGCCGCGCGGGCTCCAGATGGCCGCGCTGCTCGCCTCCGCCGGGTGCACCGCCGCGCTGGTCGCGGTGCGCTCGTTCACCGGCTTCCTGGCCGTCGGCGTGCTGATGGCGCTCGCCGACGCGGGCACCCGGGGCGCCCGGGGCGCGCTCATCGCCGGGGCCGTCCCGCCCGACCAGCGGGTCCGCACCCGCGCCTACCTGCGCGCGGTCACAAACGTCGGCATCTCGGTGGGCACCGTGCTGGCCGGGTTCGCGCTCGCCGCCGACACCCGCGGCGCGTACGTCACGCTGATCCTGCTCGACGCCGCTACATACGTGCTGGCGGCGGCGGTGCTGCTGCGGCTCCCGCCGGTGCCGCCGGTGCCCGCCCCGGCGCACGGGCCACGGCTGATCGCGCTGCGGGACCGCCCGTTCCTCGCCTTCACCGTGCTGGACGGGCTCATGTCCATGCACTTCTCGCTGATCAACATCGCCCTGCCGCTCTGGATCGCCGGGCACACCACCGCGCCGAACTGGCTGATCTCCGTCTGCCTGCTCGTCAACACGGTGGTGGTGATCCTGTTCCAGGTCCGCGCCTCGCGGGGCACCGAGGACCTGACCGGCGCGGGCCGGGCCTCCCGCCGGGCCGGCGTCCTGCTCGCTGTGGCCTGCGCGCTGTTCGCGGCAGGTGGCGGCGTGCCGCTCGCGGTGGCGGTGCCGCTGCTGCTGGCCGGCGCGCTGGTGCACGTCGTGGGGGAGCTGTGGCACGCGGCGGCCGGCTGGGGCATCTCGTTCGGGCTGGCCCCGGCGCACGCGCACGGTCAGTACCAGGGGGCGTACGGGATGGGCATGCAGCTCGGCTCGATGGTCGCCCCGGTGGTGGTGACCACGCTCGCGATCGGCTGGGGCGTGCCGGGCTGGCTGGTGCTCGGCGGGGTGTTCCTGCTGCTCGGCGCGCTCGTGCCGCCGGTGGTGCGGTGGGCCGCCCGGACCCGCCCGCCCGCGCCCGAACCGGAGCCCGCGCCGGTCGGCTGAGCCACCGCTCACCGCAGCGTCCGGAGTGCCCGGTCGGCCCGCGCGTCCCGGGGCGGATCTGGCAGGCTGGTAACCGTGCTGACGGTGCCGGTACGCCAACTGGGGGAGTCGGAGCGCCGTGCCGTCGAACGGCTGCTCGACCTCGACCCGTACGCCGGCGCGCAGGTCGCCGAGCGGGTGGCGGCGCGCGGGCTGGCCTGGTGGCGGGCCGAGGCCCGGATCCTCGGCTACGGCTCCCGCCGCAACCTGGAGTCGATCTGCTGGCTCGGCGGCAACCTGACCCCGGTGCTCGCGTCCGAGTCGGCGGTGAGCGCGTTCGCCGAGCAGTTGAGCGCGCAGGAGCGGCTCTGTTCCTCGATCGTGGGCCGCGCCGACGCCGTACTCGGGCTCTGGGACCGCCTCGGCCCGCACTGGGGGCCGGCCCGGGACGTACGCCCGAACCAGCCCTTGCTGGCGACCGACGCGCTGCCCGCCGTGGCGCCCGACCCGGACGTGCGGCGGGTGCGCGGCAGTGAGGTCGACCGGCTCTTCCCGGCCGCGGTGGCGATGTACACCGAGGAGGTCGGGGTGTCGCCGCTGGCCGAGGACGGCGGGCGCGGCTACCGGCGGCGGGTGACCGAGCTGGTGCGCTCCGGCCGCGCCTACGCCCGCTTCGTCGACGGGCGGGTGGTCTTCAAGGCCGAGCTTGCCGTGGTGACCCGCCGGACCGCCCAGGTGCAGGGCGTCTGGGTGGCGCCGGAGTGGCGCGGCCGGGGCATCGCCACCGCCGCGATGGCCGCCGTGGTGCGTGACGCGCTGGACCGGGTCGCGCCCACAGTGAGCCTCTACGTCAACGACTTCAACCTGCCCGCCCGGCGGGTCTACGAGCGCTGCGGCTTCCGCCCGGTCGGCACGCTCGCCACAGTGCTGTTCTGAGGATCACGTCCGCCAGAGGTCCCGAACCGGACACCCGGCGCTAGGCTGGGCATGTTTTTATACTGACTAGTCAGTTCAGAATTCGGGGTCTGATGAACATCGTCGAGACCAGTGGCCTGGGGCTGCGGACCCGCCGCGGCTGGGTCTACCGGGACGTCGACCTCACCGCCGCGAGCGGTGAGCTGGTCGCGCTCACCGGCCCGCCCGGCAGCGGGCGCACCTCCCTGCTGCTCACCCTGGCCGGGCGCTTCCCGCACAGCCACGGCGAACTGCACCTCCGGGGCCCGGCCGCGCTCGGCCAGGTGGCCGGCGTGCACGAGCCCGACCCGACGCTCACCGTCGCCGAGCACATCACCGAACGGCTGCTGCTGCTCGGGCCGGTGCCGCGCCGCCGCCGGCGGCTGATCCCGGTGGCCGCGGTGCGGGCCCGCCGCGCCTACCGCCGGGACGCCTTCGCAGCCGCCGTCGCCGGCGCCGGGCTCACCGACGCCCCGCTCGACCCCGACCGGTACGGCCGCGACCTCACCCCTGTCGAACGGCAGGTGCTCGGGCTGGTGCTGGCCAGCCTCGGCGGTCCAAGCCTGATCGTCGCCGACGACGTGGACGCCGGTGCCGACCGCCCCGAGCGGGAGTGGATGTGGGGCGCGCTGGAACGCCTCGCCGACCAGGGGTACGCGGTGGTCGCCAGCGCCCGCGCCGTCGAGCCCGGCGTCGCCGCCACGGTGCACCGCATCGGCGACCCGGCGGTGCCCGTACCCGCCCTGACCGTTCCCGCCGAGCCCGCCGAGGTGACCGCATGAGCGTCCTGCGACTGGCGATGTTCGAGCTGCGCCGGATGACCCGGGGCCGGCTGCCGCGCGCCGCCCTGGCGGTGCTCACCATCGTCCCGCTGCTCTACGGCGCGCTCTACCTGTACGCGTTCTGGGATCCCTACGGGAAGATGGACCGGATCCCGGTCGCCCTGGTCAACGCCGACCGCCCGGCCACCGCCGGTGACGGCAGCGAGGTGCACGCCGGGCGCGACCTGACCGAGAAGCTGCTCGACCGCAGGGTGTTCGGCTGGACCGTCACCGACCAGGCCGACGCCACCAAGGGGCTGCGCGACGGGCGCTACCACCTGATCTTCTCCATCCCGCAGGACTTCTCCGCCACGCTCGCCGCCGGCCCCGAGCCGGACCGGCCGGCCCGGCAGGGCGAGCTGAAGGTCGTCAACGACGACGCCACCAACTACCTCTCCGGGCTGCTCGCCCGGTCGGCGTTCAGCGAGATCCGGGCCGCCGCCGCGCAGAGCACCGCCGCCACGTACTTCGACAAGATGCTGATCGGCTTCACCGACGCCAAGGCCGAGACCGGACGCGCCGCCGACGGCGCCGGGAAGATCGCCGACGGGCTCGGCAGCTCCCAGCAGGGCGCGGGGAAGATCGCCGACGGGCTCGGTGACGCCACCGACGGGGCCGGGCAGCTCGCCGGTGGGCTGAACCAGTCGGCCCGGGGCGCGGACAAGCTCGCCAAGGGCCTCGACCAGCTGCGTACCGGCGCCGCCCAGCTCGCCGACGGCGCCGGGCGGGCGGCCACCGAGACCAAGGCCGCGGCGGCGACTGTGAACGCCGCCGCCGACAGGTACGAGCCGGTGCTGCGCCGCAACGCCGACAAGATCCAGAAGGCGGCGACGCTGGTCGCCGACGGCGCGCAGCAACTCGCCGCCGGACTGGACGCGCCCGGCAGGGCCGCCGAGGTGGTTGTGACCGCCGAGGAGGTCCGCGACCGGCTCGACGCGGTCGCCAAGGAACACCCCGAGCTGGCGGACAACCCGGACTTCGCCGCCGCCCGCAAGGCCGCCGACCGGGCCGTCACGCAGGCCCGCGCAGTGGTGGCCGCGCTGGACAAGACCGACCTGGCCACGCTGCGCAAGCAGATGACCGACGTGGCGAAGACCGCCCGCGAGGTCGCCGCCGCCGCGCCGCACCTGGCCGACGACGTCGCCTCCGCCCGCGCCAAGGTGAACGAGCTGGCCGGCGGGCTCGCCGCGCTGGCCCAGGGCAGCGCCAAGCTCCGCGACGGACTGGGCGACGCGTCGACCGGCGCGAACGAGCTGCGCGGCGGCCTCTACCGGCTCGCCAGCGGCGCCCGCCAGCTCGACGGCGGCCTGGCCCAGCTCGGCAGCGGCAGCAACCGGCTGGTCGACGGGCTGACCCGGCTGGAGGGCGGCGCCGGGGACCTCGCCGACGGGCTCGCCGCCGGAGAGCGGAAGCTACCCGGGTACGACGACGCGGCCAGTCGCGCCGGTGTGCTCGGCGACCCGGTCGGTCTGATCCGCGACACGCAGAACCCGGCCGGCTCGTACGGGGTGGGCTTCGCCCCGTACTTCCTGGCGCTGGCGCTCTGGGTCGGCGCGATGATCACGTACATGCTGTTGCGGCCGGTCAACCGGCGGCACGTGATGTCCGGCGCGCCCGGCTGGCGGGTCGTGCTCGCCGGGTGGCTGCCCGCCGCGGGGATCGGCCTGGCCCAGGTCGCGGTGCTCTACACGGTGGTGACGCTGGCGCTCGGGCTCGACCCGCGGCACGGTGCGGCGACGTTCGGGCTGCTCGCCCTCACCTCGCTGGCGTTCACCGCGATCATGCAACTGCTCGGCGTGGCGCTCGGCCCGGCCGGCCGGCTGGCCGCGCTGGCGCTGCTGATGCTCCAGCTCACCTCCTCCGGCGGCACCTACCCGGTGCAGACCTCGCCCGCCTTCTTCCAGGCGATCCACCCGTGGCTGCCGATGACGTACGTGGTGGACGGGCTGCGGCACACCATCAACGGCGGCACGACCACGCCGGTGGTCACCGGCGCGCTGGTGCTGCTCGCGTTCGGGCTGGGCGCCATGGCGCTCACCGTCGGCGCGGCCCGCCGTTCCCGGCGGCTGACCCCGGCCAAGCTGCACCCCGAACTGACCATGTGAGGATGAGCCGGTGACGGACGGACGGACGCGCCGGCGCGAGGACACCCGCCAGCGCCTCTTCGTGGCGGCGGTGGACCTCATCGCCGAGCAGGGCTTCTCGGCCACCACTGTGGACGACATCGCGGCCCGGGCGGGCGTGGCGAAGGGGACCGTCTACTACAACTTCGAGTCCAAGACCGTCCTGTTCGAGGAGTTGCTGCGGCACGGCATCGGCCTGCTCACCGCCGAGTTCCGGACCGCCGTCGAGGGCCTGCCGCCGCTGGAGGCGCTCGGCGCGCTGGTCCGCGCCCAACTGGAGTACATCCGCCGCTACCGTGCCTTCGCCCAGCTCCTGCTCTCGGAGATGTGGCGCACCAACCGGGAGTGGCAGCAGACGCTGCGGCTGCTGCGCGGCGAGGCCATCGCGGTGATCGCCGACACGGTGAAGGCCGGCGTGGACAGCGGCGACCTCCCGGCCGACCTGGACGTGCGTACCGCCAGCTCGGCGCTGTTCGGCGTCGGGCTGGTGGTGGCGGTGGACTGGCTCGTCTTCTCGCCGGACCGCTCGATCGACGAGGTGCAGGAGTCGCTGCTCGGCATCGTCCGGCGGGTCGCCCGGACCTGACCCGCGGTCGGTAATTCGGTTGAGTCCGGAACGCCGGAAGGGTGAGGCTGAGGGCACCGCCCCCACCGATCCGAGTCCGGAGGACTTCCATGCGCCTGCTCCGAGATCTCTGGGCCACGGCGCCCCGGCGGATGGCGGCGGTACTGCTGCTGATCGTGCTCGGCGCCGCCGGCCAGGCGGCCGCCTCCGCGCTGGCCGGGCCGGTGCTGGTGCACCGCTCGTCCGGCTGGTTCGTCGCGCTCGCCGTGGCGCTCGTCGCCGCTGTCGTCACCGATCTGCTGATCGGGCTGATCATGGCCCGGCTCACCGCCGACTGGTCGGCCGACG
Source organism: Micromonospora sp. LA-10 (assembly GCF_051853095.1). Taxonomy (NCBI): domain Bacteria; kingdom Bacillati; phylum Actinomycetota; class Actinomycetes; order Micromonosporales; family Micromonosporaceae; genus Micromonospora; species Micromonospora sp. LA-10. The sequence continues at coordinate 2,203,531 of NZ_CP195710.1, read as the reverse complement.
TGCGGCGGCGGCTCTGCCGGGTAGCGCTCGGGCAGCATCTGCCCGCCCTGGAGACCACGCCGGTCGGCGAGCTGCTCGACCGGATCGACAACGACGTCTACCAGGTCGCCGCCGAGATGCGGAACACCGGCGTACGGCTGGCGCAGGGTCTCGCGGTCTGCGCGCTCTCGGCGGTCAGCGCGCTGATCGTCTGGTGGCCCGCCGGCGTCGGGATGATCGTGCTCACCGCGCTGCTCGCGGTGACGCTGCGCCGCCCGACCGCCCGGATCGCGCCGGCCCGGATGGCCGAGGAGGAGGCGTGGTCCGACCTCGCCGCCGTGATGGAGGAGGCGGTGCACGGGCAGGACGACGTGCGCACCAGCCTCGCCCGGCCGTACGTGCTGCGCCTCTACGCCCGCCGCGCGGCCGAGGTGATCGCCCGGTGCGTCCGGGTGTTCCGGCTCTCCGCCCGGGTCACCGCGGCCGCCGCCGGCGCGGTCCGGGTCGGCATCGCCGGTGTGGTGCTGGGCGGCGCGTGGGCGCTGACCACCGGCCGGGTCGACGCGGCCCGGCTCACCGGCATCTGGCTGCTGGCCATCGCGTTCGGCGCGACTGTCGAGCACATCGCCCGCTGGGTGCCGCACCTGCAGCAGGCGTTCGGCGCGTGGGGCCGGGTGCAACTGCTGGCCGGGTCGCCGCAGGAGCCGGACGGCGGGGCCACCCCGGTCGACGGCGACCTCACGGTGCGCGGGCTCACCTACCGTTACCCGGCCGGCGGGGACGACCGCGGGCCGGCGCTGCGCGACGTGCGCCTCGACTTCGTCCGCGGCCGCTCGTACGCGCTCGTCGGCCGGACCGGCTCGGGCAAGTCGACGCTGGCCAAGGTGCTCACCCGGGCGGTGGACGTGCCGCGCGGCACGGTGTTCCTCGGCGAGACCGACCTGGTCGACCTGGACGTCGAGGAGCTGCGCCGGTGGATCGCCGTGGTGCCGCAGCGCACCGAGATCCTGGCCGGCACGCTCGCCGAGAACGTGGCGCTGTTCGACCCGGAGCTGCTGGACGCCGCCGAGCGGGCGCTGGCCGAGCTGGGCCTGGCCGGCTGGATCGCCGAGCTGCCCGACGGCGTGCACACCCGGCTCGGCGACGGCGGGTACGTGCTCTCCGCCGGGCAGGAACAGCTCGTCGCGTTCGCCCGCATCCTGGTCCGCGACCCGCACGTGGTGATCCTCGACGAGGCGACCGCGCGGCTCGACCCGGTCACCGAGAACCGGGTACGCGAGGCCACCGAACGGCTGCTCACCGACCGGATTGGCATCGTCATCGCGCACCGGCTCTCCTCGGTGCGCCGCTGCGACGAGGTGGTGGTGATGGCCGACGGCGCGGTGCTGGAGGCCGGTCCGCTGCGCGAATCGGCCCGTTTCGCCGAGCTGCTCGCCACCAGCCACGCCGGGGCGTACGCCGGGGTGGGCGCCCGACGAGGCGGCGTGGACCTGCTCGATGCGCCCACCTGGGACGACGCGCCCGCCACGCCTGCCGCGCCCGCGACGCGGCCGGCCGCCGTGCCGCGCGCCGACCCGCCACCGGCGCCGCCCACGCCCCCCGCGCGGACCATGCGGGAGATCCTCCGGCTGGGCACGAACGACCCGCGGTACGGCCTGATCTCGGTCGGCCTGTTCATCGTGATGACGGTGCTCGGCATGGACGGCGCGGTGCTGCCGTGGCTCTGGGCCGACCTGGTCGGCGGCGGCGACCCGTGGCTGCCGGCGCTGGGCATCGTCGCCGCGCTGCTCGTGGTGCTGCCGCTGCCGTACCTGACGAACCTGTGGTTCCCGCAGTGGTGGATCCGGCAGATGCTGCGGATCAGCGCCCGGCTGGTGCACGGGCAGACCGGCGCGCGCCGGGTCAGCGGGCACACCCCGGCCGAGGTGGTGGCCCAGGGCGGCGACACCGACCGGGTGGTGCACCTCGCCGACAACCTGATGGACCAGTTCATCTCGCTGGTCATCGTGGTGACCATGACGCTGGTGACCGGCAGTCTCGTGCCGGCGGTGTTCTTCGTCGGCACGATGGTGGTCTCCGGGCTGGCGGCGACGCTGTTCGGGCCCCGGCTGGAACGCACGGCGGCCGGCACGGTGAAGGCCCGCGCGGCGTTCGCCACCGCGCTGGTCTCCGCGCTGTCCGCCGCCCGGACGGTGAAGCTGGCTGGCGCCACCCGTCCGGTGCTGCGTCACCTCGCCCGGCTGGACGAGGTACGCAGCGAGCGGCAGCGACGCGAGATCGCCATGCAGGTGTGGGCCCGGTCCACCCCGTCGGTCGCCAGCGGCCTGCTGCCGATCGGCGCGTGGGCGCTCTACCTGACGGGTGGGCTGTCCGCCGGCGCGACGCTGGTGGCCGTCTCCACGCTCGGCGCGGCCCGCTGGTTCGCGTGGACCACCGCGTCGCTGGTCTCGCAGTACCCGTCGGCGCGGGTGTGGACGAAGCGGACGGTGGCGATGACCGGCGAGGCCGTGTACGCGGCGCCGGTGCCCGGACTGGACCTGGTGGCCGGCACCGCGCCCGCGCCCGAGACGCCGCCCCGGCACCCGCTGCGCCGCCTGGAGCTGTCCGGCTTCGGCGCGCTGCACTCCGACGGCACGCTGGCCGTCCGCGACGTCGACCTGGTGGTCGAGCGCGGGCAGCTGGTGCTGGTCGTCGGCCCGGTCGGGTCGGGCAAGTCGTCGCTGCTGCGCGCGCTCGCCGGGATCGTGCACCACGTCGGCGAGCTGCGCTGGAACGGCGACCCGGTCACCGAGCCGGAGATGTTCCTGCGCCCCAACCAGGTCGGGTACGTGGGTCAGCTGCCCCGGGTGCTCTCCGGCACGGTGGCCGACAACATCGCGCTCGGCCATCAGGTGGACGCCGCGAGCGCGGTGTCGACCGCCCAGCTCGAACACGACCTGGCCGCGGCCGGGGGCGGGCTCGGGCTGCTCATCGGGCACAAGGGCACCCGGCTCTCCGGTGGCCAGCTCCAGCGGCTGGCGCTGGCCCGGGCGCTCGCTCCGCGTACCGAGCTGCTGGTGGCCGACGACGTGTCGTCGGCGCTGGACGTGAGCACGGAGCTGGCGCTGTGGGCGGCGCTGCGCGAGCACGGGGTCACTGTGGTGGGCTCGACCGCGAAGCGGGCCGCGCTGGTCCGGGCCGACCACGTGGTGGTGCTGATCGACGGCACGGTGGCCGACCAGGGCGCCTGGACCGACCTGGAACCCCGCTGGAACCACCTGGCCGGCTGACCGCCCGGCCCGACCCCGTTGATCATGAAGTTGGCGGCGACAAATCGGACGCAGAACGCCGCCAACTTCATGATCGACGCTCAAGGCTAGAAGGCTCGGGCGTACTGGTCGGGCCAAGCGGGGGTGGCTCCTAGCTTGGCGGCGGCGCGACGCGGCCAGTACGGGTCGCGGAGCAGCTCCCGGCCCAGCAGCACCAGGTCCGCCTCGCCGCCGGCCACGATCTGCTCGGCCTGCTCGGGCTCGACGATCAGGCCCACCGCGCCGGTCGGCACCCCGGCGTCGCGGCGGATCCGGGCGGCCAGCGGCACCTGGTAGCCGGGTCCGACCGGGATGGACGCCCGGGCCGCCGCGCCACCGGAGGACGTGTCGACCAGGTCGACTCCGGCGGCGGCCAGTTCCCCGGCGAGCACCACGCTGTCCTCGATGCTCCAGCCGCCGTCGGTCCAGTCGGTGGCGGAGATGCGGGTCAGCACCGGCACTGATTCGCCGACGGCGGCGCGTACCGCGCGGGCCACGTCGAGGGTGAGCCGCATCCGGGCGGCCCGGTCGCCGCCCCAGGCGTCGGTGCGCCGGTTCGTGAGCGGGGACAGGAACTCGTGCAGCAGGTAGCCGTGCGCGGCGTGGATCTCCACGGCGGCGAACCCGGCCTCCAGCGCCCGGCCGGCGGCGGTGGCGAAGGCGTCCACGACCGCCGCGATGCCCGCCTCGTCCAGCGCGGTGGGCGTGCGGTAGTCCGGCACGAACGGCTCGTCACCCGGGCCGACCGGGGTCCAGCCGCCCTCGGCGTCCGGCACGCCGCCGCGCGCCGGCGCCCACGGCCGGTACGTGGACGCCTTGAACCCGGCGTGCGCGAGCTGCACGGCCGGGACCGCGCCCTGGGCGGCGACGAACGCGGTGACCGGCCGCCACGCGTCGACGTGCGCGCCGGACCAGAGGCCGGTGTCCTGCGGGCTGATCCGGCCCTCGGGCACCACGGCTGTCGCCTCGGTGATGACCAGCCCGGCCCCGCCGACCGCGCGGGAGCCCAGGTGGACGCGGTGCCAGTCGGTGGGCAGGCCGTCCGGCCCGGCGCTGTACTGGCACATGGGCGCCAGCGCGATCCGGTTGGGCAGCGTGACGCCGCGCAGCGCGAGCGGGGTGAACAGGGCGCTCATTCTCGGATCCTCCGGTCATGGCTTCGGGTGCGTCCCCGTTTCGGAAGACGCACCCGAAGGGGTGTGGATCAGGCGGGTACGGGGTCGAGCCGCTCGGTCTCGACCGGCTCGATCAGGTCGCGCTTGCCGGCCGAGTCGTACGCGGCCCGGTCGAGCGTGCCCTCCCGGGCGGCGACGATGGTCGGCACCACCGCCTGCCCGGCCACGTTGGTGGCGGTACGGATCATGTCCAGGATCGGGTCGATGGCCAGCAGCAGGCCGGCGCCGGCCAGCGGCAGGCCCAGCGTGCTCAGGGTCAGCGTGAGCATGACGATCGCGCCGGTCAGGCCGGCGGTGGCGGCCGAGCCGACCACCGAGACGAACGCGATCAGCAGGTAGTCGGTGACGCCCAGGTTCACGCCGAACACCTGCGCCACGAAGATCGCGGCGAGCGCCGGGTAGATGGCGGCGCAGCCGTCCATCTTCGTGGTGGCGCCGAACGGCACGGCGAAGGAGGCGTACTCGCGGGGGACGCCGAGGCGCTCCACCGAACGCTGGGTCACCGGCATGGTGCCCACCGAGGAGCGGGAGACGAACGCCAGCTCGATGGCGGGCCAGGCGCCGGCGAAGAAGCGCAGCGGGTTGAGCTTGCCGGCGGTGGCCAGCAGCAGCGGGTAGACCACGAACAGCACCAGCGCGCAGCCGACGTAGACGGCAGTGGTGAACTTCGCCAGCGGGGCGAGCAGGTCCCAGCCGTACGAGGCGACGGCGTTGCCGATCAGGCCGAGCGTGCCGATCGGGGCGAGCCGGATGACCCACCAGAGCGCCTTCTGCACGATCGACAGCAGCGAGCGGTTGAGCGCCACGAACGGCTCGGCGGGGTCACCGACGAGCAGCGCGGCGGCGCCCACCACCAGGGCGAGGAAGACGATCTGCAGGACGTTGCCCTCGACGAACGCGCCGACCGGGTTGGTCGGGACGATGCCGGTGAGGAAGTCGATCCAGGAGCCGGTGGTCTTCGGCGCGGTGGCGCCGGCCGGGTCCAGGTTGACGCCCCGGCCCGGGTCGGTGAGCAGGCCGAGCCCGATGCCGATGCTCACCGCGATGAGCGCGGTGACGGCGAACCAGAGCAGTGTCTTGACGGCGAGCCGGGCGGCGTTGGCGACGCCGCGCAGGCTGACCACGCTGACCACGATGGCGGTGAAGACCAGCGGCGGCACGGCGAGCTTCAGCAGCTGGACGAAGAGGCCGCCGACGGTGTCGAGCGTGCTGGTCAGCCAGGCGAGGTCGGCGGCGCGGGCGAGGAAACCGAGCGCGACACCGAGCACGAGGCCCAGCAGGATCTGGACGGAGAAGGGAATTCTGCGCAGGGCGGAAGCCATGAGGACGGGTCCAAGGTCTGGAGGAGGGTAGGCGGGCGTCAGGGCGTGGAGCTACGCCGGACAGACGCCGCTGGCCTGCCGTCGGAGATCGACGTACAGGCGCTCGGTGAGGCACCAGACATTGGTCATCGTCGGGACACGTTACTCCCCGCCCGCGCCGGAATGGAAGGACCGTCGGCCGTGAAGCTCCTTACAGCCAGATAGCCGGCGGTGACCAGCCCCCAGACGGCGGCCACGGCGAGCAGCACCCGCTCCGACACCCCGAGCAGCGCGCCGCGTCCGACCAGCAGCAGGGCCAGCGCGACCACGCCGGCCAACGGCAGCGCCACCGCCGCGCCGTACGCGGCGATCCGCCGCAGTCCCCGGTCCGCCGCCGGGGCGAACAGCAGCGCCAGCATGGCCAGGACCACCGCGCCGGTGCCCACGATGCTGGCGCCGCCGTGCACCAGGTCGGCCACCGTGGCCGCCTCGAACGGCGGCAGCGGACACCCCTCGCTGCACGTCACCGCGCCGGACACGACAGTGGCCACCGCGCCCACGCCGAGCAGGCCGGACGCCGCGCGCAACCCCGCCGGCAGCGCCCCGGCGAGCAGCAGCAGCGCCGCCGCCACCGAGAAGATCCCGACCTGGTACGCCGCCGCGTACCCGCTGTCCGTGATGCCCGACTCGCTCACGTACCCGGTCAGGCCCGCACCGGGACCGGCAACCTCCGCGACCGTCACCGCGACCACGCCGGCCGCCAGGCAGAGCGCGGCGAACGCGGCGGCGACCCGGCGGGCTGTGTCCTCAGCCACGTCCGTGCGGGGTGGTCCAGCCGGACAGATCCGGGCCCAACGGCACGATCCGGGTCGGGTTGATCATGTCGTGGGTGGCGTAGTAGTGCCGCTTGATGTGGTCGAAGTCCACCGTCTCCCCGAAGCCCGGCGTCTGGAACAGGTCACGCGCGTACGCCCACAGCACCGGCATCTCGGTGAGCTTGCGCTCGTTGCACTTGAAGTGCCCGTGGTACGCCACGTCGAAGCGCACCAGCGTGGTGAACAGCCGCACGTCCGCCTCGGTGATCGTGTCGCCCATCAGGTAGCGCCGACCGGCCAGCCGCTCGCTCAGCGCGTCGAGGCGGGCGAACAGCGCGGTGAACGCCTCGTCGTACGCCTCCTGGGAGGTGGCGAAGCCGCACCGGTAGACGCCGTTGTTGACGTCCCGGTGGATCTCCGCCATCAGCGCGTCCATCTCCGGGCGCAGCTCGACCGGGTACAGATCCGGCGCGTCCGGCGCGTGGAACCGCCGCCACTCGGTCGAGAAGTCGAGCGTGAGCTGCGGATAGTCGTTCGTCACCACCCGCCCGGTGAGCGTGTCCACGAGCGCCGGCACAGTCACCCGGCCGGTGTAGTCCGCATCGGTGGACAGGTACGCCTCGGAGAGGAAACCGATGCCGAGCACCGGGTCGAAGCCGTCCGGGTCGAGCGCGAACCGCCAGCCCCGCTCGTCCCGGATCGGGTCGACGGTGCCCAGCGAGATCACCTCGTCCAGCCCGAGCAGGCCGCGCACGATCCGGGCCCGGTGCGCCCACGGGCAGGCCCGGCACCAGATCAGCCGGTAGCGGCCCGCCTCCAGCGGCCAGCGCCCCGCCTCGTCCGGCCCGCCGCCATCCGGCGCCGTGGAGTGCGGGGTGACCCGCCCGGTGAACCGGTTGGGCTGGCGGACGAACGCGCCGCCGCCGCTGGACTCTGCGCTGAACTGGGCCCCGGACATGCGGCAAACCTATCCGCTCCGGTCACGGATATCCTGGCGCCGGGTACCCCCGCGACCCGCGAACCGACCCCTTCCCACCCCCCGAAGGACGTACGCGCGATGACAGTGGCCTATCTCGTTGCCGGAGTCCGCACCCCGATCGGCCGGTACGCCGGCGCCCTGGCCGGGGTCCGCCCCGACGACCTGGCCGCGCACGTCGTCCGCGAGCTGGTGGCGCGCCACCCGTCGGTCGACTGGGCGCGCACCGACGACGTGATCCTGGGCTGCGCCAACCAGGCCGGCGAGGACAACCGCAACGTGGCCCGGATGGCCGCGCTGCTCGCCGGGCTGCCGCAGGAGGTGCCGGGCAGCACCGTCAACCGGCTCTGCGGTTCCGGCCTGGACGCGCTCGCCTCCGCCGCCCGCGCGATCACCGCCGGGGAGGCCGACCTGGTGGTGGCCGGCGGCGTGGAGAGCATGAGCCGGGCGCCGTTCGTCATGCCGAAGGCGGCCACGCCGTACGCCCGCACCGCCGAGGTGTACGACACCACGATCGGCTGGCGGCTGGTCAACCCGTTGATGCGCAAGGGCTGGGGCGTCGACTCGATGCCGGAGACGGCGGAGAACGTCGCAGCCGAGTTCGGTGTGGACCGGGCCGCGCAGGACGCCTTCGCGTACCGGTCGCAGCAGCGGGCCGCCAAGGCGCAGGCCGACGGCCGGCTGGCCGAGGAGATCGTCCCGGTGACAGTGCCCGCGGGCAGGCGCGAGACCAAGCTGGTCGAGGCCGACGAGCACCCCCGCGAGACGTCGCTGGAGAAGCTCGCCGCGCTGCCCACGCCGTTCCGCGAGGGCGGCACTGTGACGGCCGGCAACTCCTCCGGCGTCAACGACGGCGCGGTCGCGCTGCTGGTCGCCTCCGCGGCCGCCGTCGAGCGCTACGGCCTCACCCCGCTGGCCCGGGTACGCGGCGCGGCGGCGGCCGGCGTACCGCCGCGGATCATGGGCATCGGCCCGGTCCCGGCCACCCGCAAGCTGCTCGACCGCGTCGGCCTGTCGCTCGCCGACGTGGACGTGATCGAGCTGAACGAGGCGTTCGCCGCGCAGTCCGTGGCGGTGCTGCGCGAGCTGGGCCTGCCGGAGGACGCCGAGCACGTCAACCCGGGCGGCGGGGCGATCGCGCTGGGCCACCCGCTCGGCGCCAGCGGCGCCCGGCTGGCGCTGACCGCCGCGCTGGAGCTGCGCCGCCGGGGCGGCCGGAGGGCGCTCGCGACCATGTGTATCGGCGTCGGCCAGGGCATCTCGCTGCTGCTGGAGTCGGCCGGCTGACGGCAACCGGCAGCATCGCCGCCGGTGGATCTCCCATACCTGGCCGTACCGGCCTAGAGTGGTCTGCACCACACGACCCGCCAGCGACGGCGGCGACGACCTGGGGGACCGAGCGATGCAGACGCCGGACGGCGTGCCCACCGAGATCGACCTGAGCCGGCCGAGCGCCGCCCGGGTCTACGACTACTTCCTCGGTGGGGCCCACAACTTCGAGATCGATCGGCAGCTCGCCGAGCAGATCGCGGCCATGACACCGAACCTGGCCGCGACCATGCGTTCGGGCCGGGAGTTCCTGCGCCGGGCCGTACGGGTGCTGCTCGACGCCGGCATCGACCAGTTCCTCGACATCGGCTCCGGCATCCCCACCGTCGGCAACGTGCACGAGGTCGCCCAGGCCGCCAACCCGCAGGCCCGCATCGTGTACGTCGACATCGACCCGGTCGCCGTGGCGCACAGCCACGAGCTGCTCGCCGGCAACGAGCGGGCCACAGCGGTCCTGGCCGACCTGCGTGAGCCGAAGCTGATCCTGGACCACGCCCGCTCCAGCGGGCTGATCGACTTCGACCGGCCGCTGGGCATCCTGCTCGCCGGCGTGGTGCACTTCGTTCCGGACGCCGACCGCCCGGCCGACATCCTGGCCACCCTGCGGGCCGCCGCGGCGCCCGGCAGCTACCTGGTCATCTCCCACTCCACATTCGAGGACCAGCCGCAGGAGATGCTCGACGCGCAGCGGCTGTCCGCGCGTACCGCCACCGAGATCACGCTGCGTTCGCGGGCCGAGATCACCGGCTTCTTCGGCGACTGGACGATCCTCGAACCGGGCGTGGTGCACATGCCGCTCTGGCGGCCCGAGTCACCGTCGGACGTGGACGAGCACCCGGAGCGGTTCGGCGCTTTCGGCGGCGTCGCCCGGCACGACCGCGCCGCCGGCTGATCCATGCGCGCCCCGGACATCGACGGGGGAGACGTCAGCCGGCCCGGCGCCGTCGCGTACGCCGCCGAGTGGGCTCGTGCGGTGCGCCGCATCGGATTCGTGCCGTTGACCGCGGCCGAGACCGAGCGCCTGCTGGTGCCACTCACCGAGCGGCTCGGCCAGGCCCTGCTCGCCCCCACCTTCTCCGCCCGGCCGGCGGACGAGGTGGGGCGGGCCCTGGTCGAGGCGCACCTCACCGAGCCCGGCGTGCTCGACTGGTCGGTGCAGGCGCTCGGTGACCGGTTCCTGCCCTGGGTGCTGCCCGGCCGGGCCGAGTCACCCGAACTGCGCGAGCGGGTCGCGCTGCTGCAGGGCGCGTTCGCCGCCGGGTTCGCCCGCGCGTTGCGTGACCGGGTCTTCAGCCAGCAGGAGCGGATCTCCCGCTCCGCCTGGCAGGCGCGGGACACCGTCGAGCAGGCGCTGCGGGACAGCGAGGCCCGCTTCCGGGCCGTCTTCACCGGCGCCGCCATCGGCATCGGCATCGCCGGTGTGGACGGGCAGATCATCGAGGTCAACCAGTCCTTCGCCGACATGCTCGGCTACACCGTCGCGGAGATGCGGCGGATGAACGTGTCGGTGCTGGCCTATGCCGACGACGCGGCCGGCATGTGGGAGCTGTACCAGGAGCTGATCGAGGGCAAGCGGGACAGCGCCCGGGTGGAGAAGCGCTACTACCGCAAGGACGGCAGCGTGGTCTGGACCGACCTCGCCGTCTCGCTGATCCGATACGACGACGGCCGGCCCCGGTTCACGGTCGCCATGGTCGAGGACATCACCGAGCGGTACGAGTTGCAGCAGCGGCTGCGTTTCCAGGCGCTGCACGACCCGCTGACCGGGCTGCCCAACCGGACGCTGTTCTTCGAGACGCTCAGCACGGTCTTCGACCGGGCGGGCGACGACCAGCGCGTCGGGCTCTGCTTCATCGACCTGGACGGCTTCAAGGCGATAAACGACAGCCTCGGCCACGACCTGGGCGACCGGCTGCTCAAGGTGATCGCCCGCCGGCTCAGCGACTGCGTGGCCGGGCGCGGTCACCTGGTGGCCCGCATGGGCGGCGACGAGTTCGTCATCCTGGTCGACTCCGACGGCGGCATCGACGACGCGGTGGAGGTCGCCGAGCTGGCGCTGGCCGCCGTCTCCGCGCCGGTGCACGTCGCCGACCAGCAGCTCGCCGTGTCGGCGAGCATCGGCATCGTGGAGTGCCCGGCGGCGGAGACCAGCGTCGCCGACCTGATGAAGGCCGCCGACACCACGCTGTACTGGGCCAAGGCGGAGGGCCGGGGGCGCTGGGCGGTGTACGACCCGGAGCGCAGCGCCGCCGACATCGCCCGTTCGGCGCTGGCCGCCAACCTGCCCGCCGCGCTGGACCGCGACGAGTTCGTGCTGCACTACCAGCCGATCGTGTCGCTGCTGGACGGCACGATGGTGGCGGTCGAGGCGCTGGTGCGCTGGCAGCACCCGGAGCTGGGCCTGATCGGGCCGGACCGGTTCATCGGACTGGCCGAGGAGACCGGCCTGATCGTCCGGCTCGGCGCCTGGGTGCTGCGAAAGGCGTGCCGCGACGCCGAGTCGTGGCGGCGCGCGTTCCCGGAGACGCCGCCGGTGGTCAGCGTCAACCTGGCCGCGCGGCAGGCCGACGATCCGGCCATCGTGGAGACGGTCGCCGAGGCGTTGCAGCACACCGGCCTGCCGGCCGAGCTGTTGCAGCTGGAGTTGACCGAGAGCGCCGTCATGGGCAGCGCCGGTGAGCCGCTGCGGACCCTGCACCAGCTCGCCGACCTGGGGCTGCGGCTGGCCATCGACGACTTCGGCACCGGCTACTCGAACCTTGCGTACCTGCGGCGGCTGCCGATCCACTGCGTGAAGCTGGCCGGCCCGTTCGTCGAGGGGATAAAGGGGGACGGGGACGCGGTCGCCGACCACCGGGACGAGCGGATCGTGGACGCGCTGGTCCGGCTGGCGCACGCGCTGGAGCTGTCGGTGACGGCCGAGGCGGTGGAGACCGAGGTGCAGGCCGAGCGGCTGCGGGCGCTGCGGTGCGACACCGGTCAGGGCCGCCTGTTCGGCGCCCCGATGCCCGCCGACGGCATCCGCGCCCGCCTGGGCGGGTAAGGAAGGGCCCCTCTTAACGCCTCCGGTAGAGCAGGGGGCCCCGCTTAACACCTCCCGCTCACACGGCGGCAGGCGAGAAGGGAGAACGGTGAGCCTCACCGATTCGCAGGCGGTGGTGTCGGTGGTCGCCGCGCTGGCGATCATCGCCGGGCTGGCCGGGGTGATCGTGCCCGGGCTGCCGGCGCTGCCGCTGTGCTGGGGCGGCGTGCTGGTGTGGGCGCTGTTCGGTGGCGCCGGCCCGGGCCGCTGGGCGGTGCTCGCCGCCGCCACCGTGATCGCCGCCGGCGGCACCGTGCTCAAGTACCTGTGGCCGGGGCGGAACCTGAAGCGGACCGGCGTGCCCACGTCGTCGCTGCTGGCCGGCGGGCTGCTCGGGGTGGTCGGCTTCTTCGTGATCCCGGTGATCGGCCTGCCGATCGGCTTCGTCGGCGGGATCTTCGGCGCGGAACGGCTGCGGCTGGGTGACACCCGGCTCGCCTGGCCGGCCACCGTGCAGGCGCTCAAGGCGGCCGGCCTGTCGATGCTGCTGGAGTTCATGGCCGGCCTGATGGTCGCCGCGCTCTGGGTCGCCGGGTTGCTGTTCGTCTAGAGGTGCGGCGACGCGGGGCGTCCGGAGGGTACGGCCGATCGCCGTACATCAGTGAGAGAGAGGTGGACGCCGCGCGCCGCCGCGGACCGGGCGTTGCCGAGCGCCCGGCGCCGGCCCGTCGGGTCGGGCCTGGTCACGCCCACAATGATGCCCCCGCTGGGATCCGGCGACAACGCAATTACCGGGGTACGTATTGACCACCTTGATCGGCCGGGAGCACACTGCGAGCACTCGCACGAGCATCGCCTCGAGGAGGTGTGCAGTGGCCACGACGCCCGCGCCGACCGCCGAGCAGCCGATGGACGACGACGCCCGACGACTCGCCGAACTCGGCTACAAACAGGAGCTGCGCCGCAAGTGGAGCGGCTTCTCCAACTTCGCGATCTCGTTCTCCATCATCTCGATCCTGGCCGGCTGCTTCACCACGTTCGGCCAGGCGTGGAACAACGGCGGCCCGGTGGCCATCTCCTGGGGCTGGCCGCTGATCTCGCTGTTCATCCTGATCATCGGCTTCTGCCTGGCCGAGCTGGTGTCGGCGTACCCGACAGCGGGCGGGATCTACTGGTGGGCGGCGACCATGGGCCGGCCGGTGCACGGCTGGTTCACCGGCTGGCTCAACCTGATCGGGCTGGTCGCGGTGACCGCGTCGGTCGACTACGGCTGCGCCACGTTCCTCAACCTGACGCTGTCGGCGCTGTTCGACGGCTGGGCCGGCACCGGGCACCAGACGTTCGGGCTGTTCGTGGTGATCCTCGCGCTGCACGGGCTGATCAACATCTACGGGCACCGCATCATCGACGTACTCCAGAACGTCTCGGTCTGGTGGCACGTGGCCGGCGCGGCCGCCGTGGTGCTGATCCTGGTCCTGGTCCCGGACAACCACCAGAGCTTCCAGTTCGTGTTCACCGAGCGGTTCAACAACTCCGGCTTCGGTGACGGCGACACCGGCGGGCTGGCGTTCTGGTTCTACGTGCTGCCGCTGGGCTTCCTGCTGACGCAGTACACGATCACCGGCTTCGACGCCTGCGCGCACGTCTCCGAGGAGACCCGCGGCGCGTCCAAGGCCGCCGCGCAGGGGCTCTGGCGGTCGATCTTCTACTCGGCGGTGGGCGGCTGGATCCTGCTGCTGGCGTTCCTGTTCGCGGCCACCGACGTGGACGCGATAAACGAGGCGGGCGGCTTCTCCGGGGCGATCTTCGAGACCGCGCTGACGCCGTTCTTCTTCAAGGCCGTCATCATCATCTCCACCATCGGGCAGTTCTTCTGCGGCATGAGCTGCGTGACGTCGATGTCGCGGATGGCGTACGCGTTCAGCCGCGACCGGGCGGTGCCCGGCTGGCGGCTCTGGTCGAAGGTCGACCGCAACGGCACGCCGGTGAACGCCATCATCGGCGCGACGCTGGCCGGGCTGGTGCTCACGCTGCCCGCGCTCTACCAGCGCGGCGGCATCCCGGTCGCGTTCTACGCGGTGGTGTCGGTGGCGGTGATCGGGCTGTACCTGTCCTTCATCATCCCGATCTTCCTGCGGCTGCGGATGGGCGACCGGTTCACCCCGGGCCCGTGGACGCTCGGCCGCCGCTACAAGCTGCTCGGCTGGATCGCGGTGGTCGAGATCGCCGTCATCTCGATCTACTTCGTGCTGCCGATCGTCCCGGCCGGCGTGCCCGGCAACCCCGACTTCAGCTGGACGGCCGTCAACTACGCGCCGATCGCGATCGGCGGCGTGCTGCTCGGCGTCGCCATCTGGTGGTACGCCTCGGCCCGCAAGTGGTTCACCGGCCCGCGCCGCACCGTCGACCGGGCCGAACCGGAGCCGGAGCCCGCCGAGCCGTCATAGCTGTCGGTGGGTGCTGCCATGATCCGGCGATGGAGACGGAAGCGGTGGTACGCGCGCTGTGGGACCGCATGCAGGCCCGGGACTGGGCCGGCGTCGGCGACCTGCTGGCCGACGACGTGGTGGTGGAGTGGCCGGCCAGCGCCGAGCGGATCGTGGGCCGCGACAACTACGTGAAGATCAACGCCGAGTACCCGGAGGGCTGGTCGATCCGGGTGCTGCGCGTGGTGGCAGCGGGCGACACGGTGGTGTCCGAGGTGGAGGTGCCGCACGAGGGAATGGGCGTACACCGGGTCGCGTCGTTCTGGACCGTGCGCGACGGGCGGATCACCGAGGGCCGGGAGTACTGGACCAGCCTCGGCCAGGACCCGTCCCCGCCGTGGCGGGCCGCCTGGGTCCAGCCCGTGTGACGGCGCGGGCTGTCCGCGTACCCCCGGGTCAGATCGTGAGGCGGCGGTGGGTGAGCGGGAAGCGGAGGATGCGGTCGTCGCCGGCCGCCGGGTTGCCGCGGCCGTCGCGGTTGCTCGTCGCCACCCAGAGCGCGCCGTCCGGCGCGACCTCGACGGTACGCAGGCGGCCGTACGTGCCGACCAGTTCCGCCACCGGTACGCCGACGCGGCCGGCGGCGTCGACTGGCACCGCCCAGAGCCGGGCGCCGCGCAGCGCGGCGACGTAGAGCGTGCCCCGGGCGAACGCTGCGCCGCTCGGGGACGCCTGCGCGGGCGGCCAGACGACGACCGGGTCGCGGAACCGGGCGTCGCCGGCCACGCCCTCCACGATCGGCCAGCCGTAGTTGCCGCCGGGCACGATCCGGTTCACCTCGTCCCAGGTGCTCTGCCCGAACTCGGTGCCGAACAGCCGACCGTGCCGGTCCCAGGCGAGGCCCTGCACGTTGCGGTGGCCGTAGCTGTAGACGAGCGAGCCGGGGAACGGGTTGCCCGCCGGCACGCCGCCGTCCGGGCGGATCCGCAGTATCTTGCCGTTGCGGCTGGTCAGGTCCTGGGCGCGGGCGGCCACCCCGGCGTCGCCGACGCCCGCGTAGAGCATGCCGTCGGGGCCGAACGCGATCCGCCCGCCGGCGTGCACCGAGCTGCGGGCGATGCCGCTGACCAGCACCCGCGGCGCGCGGGACGAGCCCAGGCGGAACCGGACGATCCGCAGGTCGCTCGCGGTGGTGTAGGCGGCGTAGACCCACCGGTCCCGGCGGTACGTGGGGGACACCGCCAGCCCGAGCAGGCCCGTCTCCCCACCGGCGGCCACGTCGGCGATCCGCGCCACCTGGCGGGCCGGGCGTCCGGGGCGTACGCGCAGGATCGTGCCCCGGTCCCGCTGCGCGACCAGGGCGCTGCCGTCGGGCAGGAAGTCCAGGCCCCACGGCGCCTCCAGCCCGGTCGCGACGACCTGGGGGCGGCTCAGGTCGTAGCCGGACCAGCCGGAGCGCCCGTCGAAGCCGGGCAGGCCGAGCGTGACCGGGCGCCGCTGCGTGTCGGCGGTCGCCGGCCGGTCCGGGCCGGCGGCGGATCGCCGGTCGGCGGGACCGCGCTCGGCGTGCGCGTCGGTGGCGGCCGGCACGATCGCGAGGACGGCCGCGACGACCGCGACGGTACGACGGCGCATGTGCGCTCTCCTCGGTTTCGCACCCGGCCCCGCCGGGGCATTGACGGTGATCCGGTTTGCCAGTAGACCTTGGTGATGGAGGCCCCTGATGAAGAGAACGCCGCTCTCGCTGGAACAGTTGCGGGTCGCCGTCGCCGAGGGTGAGATCGACACGGTGGTGCTCGCCCTCACCGACATGCAGGGCCGATTGCAGGGCAAGCGGTTCCACGCGCCCTACTTTCTCGACCAGGTGGTCGCGAACGGCAGCGAGGGCTGCAACTACCTGCTCGCCGTTGACGTCGACATGAACACCGTCGACGGGTACGCGATGTCGAGCTGGGAACGCGGCTACGGCGACTTCGCCATGCGTCCCGACCTGGACACGCTGCGGCGGACGCCCTGGCAGCCCGGCTCCGTGCTGCTGCTGGCCGACCTGGAGTGGCTGGACGGCGCCGGCCCGGTGGTCGCCTCGCCCCGGCAGATCCTGCGCAAGCAGCTCGACCGGCTGGCCGCGCACGGGCTGACCGCGTACGCCGGCACCGAGCTGGAGTTCGTGCTCTACCGCGACTCGTACGAGGAGGCGTGGCGGCGCGGCTACCGCGACCTGACCCCGGCCAACCAGTACAACGTGGACTACTCGCTGCTCGGCACCGCTCGGGTCGAGCCGCTGCTGCGCCGCATCCGCACCGAGATGGCCGGCGCCGGGCTCACCCCGGAGAGCGCGAAGGGCGAGTGCAACCTCGGCCAGCACGAGATCGCCTTCCGGTACGACGAGGCGGTGCGCTGCGCCGACCACCACGTCATCTACAAGAACGGCGCGAAGGAGATCGCCGCCCAGGAGGGCATGGCGATCACGTTCATGGCGAAGCCGAACGAGCGGGAGGGCAACTCCTGCCACATCCACTTCTCGCTGCGCGACGCCTCCGGCTCGTCGGCGATGCTGGGGGACGGGCCGGCGCACCTGAGCGTCACCGGGCAGCGGGTGCTGGCCGGGCTGCTCGCCACCATGCGCGAGTTCAGTCTGTTCTTCGCGCCGAACATCAACTCGTACAAGCGCTACCAGCCCGGCTCGTTCGCGCCGACCGCGTTGCGCTGGGGCACCGACAACCGCACCTGCGCGCTGCGGCTGGTCGGGCACGGGCAGGGGATGCGGGTGGAGAACCGGGTGCCGGGGGCCGACGTCAACCCGTACCTGGCGATCGCCGCGCTGGTGGCCGGGGCGGTGCACGGCATCGAGAACGAGCTGGAGCTGGCCGACGAGTGCACCGGCAACGCGTACGACGACCCGGACGCCGAGCGGGTGCCCACCACGCTGCGTGACGCGCTGGAGCTGTGGCAGCGCTCGGAGGTGGCCCGGGCGGCGTTCGGCGACGAGGTGGCCGATCACTACGCCAACCAGGCGAAGGTCGAGCTGACCGCCTTCGACGCCGCGGTGACGGACTGGGAGCTGACCCGTGGCTTCGAACGCCTCTGAGGTGTCCGCCCCCGCTTTCCGCGCCGATCTTGCAGTTGCGGCCCCCGGTCGGGGTGTTGTGCGGCTTTTGCCGGGGCAGCAACTGCAAGATCGCCGGGGAGAAGGAGGGAGGCGCGGGTGGGTGAGGTGATTTCGCCTGTCGACGGGGCCGGGATCGGGGTTGTTCCGGGGTGCTCCGTCGACGACGTTGATGCCGCTGTCTCGCGGGCTTCCGCGGCGTTCGAGACGTGGCGGCGGGTGGCGCCGGGGGATCGGGGGCGGCTGCTGCGGCGGTTCGCCGCCCAGGTCGACGCGCACCTTGAGGAGCTGGCGCAGCTGGAGGTGCGCAACGCCGGGCACACCATCGGCAACGCGCGCTGGGAGGCGGGCAACGTCCGCGACGTGCTCGACTACTACGCGGGCGCGCCGGAACGGCTGACCGGGCACCAGATCCCGGTGCCCGGCGGGCTCGACGTCACGTTCCACGAGCCGCTGGGCGTGGTCGGCGTGATCGTGCCGTGGAACTTCCCGATGCCGATCGCCGGCTGGGGATTCGCCCCGGCGCTGGCCGCCGGCAACACGGTGGTGCTCAAACCGGCCGAGCTGACCCCGCTGACCGCGCTGCGCCTGGCCGAGCTGGCCCGCGACGCCGGGCTGCCCGAGGGCGTGTTCACAGTGCTGCCCGGCCGGGGCAGCGTG
Organism: Micromonospora sp. LA-10; assembly: GCF_051853095.1. Lineage (NCBI taxonomy): Bacteria > Bacillati > Actinomycetota > Actinomycetes > Micromonosporales > Micromonosporaceae > Micromonospora > Micromonospora sp. LA-10. The sequence goes on along the minus strand of NZ_CP195710.1, from coordinate 2,185,455 downwards.
GTCGGCGAGCGGTTCGTCACCCACCCGGCGGTCCGCAAGATCTGCTTCACCGGCTCGACCGAGGTCGGCACCCGGATCATGGCCGGCTGCGCGGACCAGGTGAAACGGGTGACGCTGGAGCTGGGCGGCAAGTCGGCCAACATCGTGTTCGCCGACGCGGACCTGGAGAAGGCGGCGGCCACCGCGCCGTACGCGGTCTTCGACAACGCCGGCCAGGACTGCTGCGCCCGCTCCCGGATCCTGGTCCAGCGCCCGGTGTACGACCGCTTCCTGGAACTGCTCGAACCGGCCGTACGGGCGGTGCGGGTGGAGGACCCGGCCCGGGACACGGCCGAGATGGGCCCGCTGATCTCCGCCGCGCACCGCGACCGGGTCGCCGGGTACGTCGACGGCGCGGACGTGGCCTTCACCGGCTCCTGCCCCGACGGCCCCGGCTTCTGGTACGCCCCGACGGTGCTGCTCGCCGGCTCCCCGGCTGACCGGCACTGGCGGGAGGAGGTCTTCGGCCCGGTCGTCTCGGTGCTGCCGTTCGACGACGAGGCGGACGCGATCCGGCTCGCCAACGACACCGAGTACGGGCTCTCCGGCTCGATCTGGACCCGGGACGTCGGGCGCGCGGTGCGGGTGGCCCGCGCTGTCGAGGCCGGCAACCTCAGCGTCAACTCGCACTCCTCGGTGCGCTACTGGACCCCGTTCGGCGGGATGAAGCGCTCCGGCCTGGGCCGGGAGCTGGGTCCGGACGCGCTGCACGCCTTCACCGACGTCAAGAACGTGTTCATCGGCACCGAGGAGTGATCACAGTGCAGGGACGGCTTTCCGACCGGGTGGCGGTGGTGACCGGCGCGGGCAGCGGCATCGGGCTGGCCACCGTGCGGCGCTTCGCCGCCGAGGGGGCGCGGGTGGTGTGCGTGGACATCGACGCCGACGCCGGCGCCCGGGCCGCGCAGGAGGTGGACGGGGACTTCGTGGCCGCCGACGTGGCCGACGAGACGGCCGTCCGGGACCTGTTCGACGGGGTGGTGCAGCGGCACGGCCGGGTCGACGTGTCGTTCCACAACGCCGGCATCTCGCCGCCGGACGACGACTCCATCCTGGAGACCGGCCTGGACGCCTGGGAACGGGTGCTGCGGGTCAACACCACGAGCGTCTACCTGTGCTGCAAGTACGTCATCCCGCACATGCGCCGGCAGGGCAAGGGCTCGATCATCAACACCGCCTCGTTCGTGGCGCTGATGGGCGCCGCCACGTCGCAGATCGCGTACACGGCGAGCAAGGGCGGGGTGCTGGCGATGACCCGGGAACTGGGCGTGCAGTTCGCCCGCGAGGGCATCCGGGTCAACGCGCTGTGCCCCGGGCCGGTGGCCACGCCGCTGCTGCTGGACCTGTTCGCCAAGGACCCGGAGCGGGCCGCCCGGCGGCTGGTGCACGTGCCGATGGGACGGTTCGGCGATCCGGCCGAGATCGCCGCCGCGGTGGCGTTCCTGGCCAGCGACGACGCCTCGTTCATGACCGCCGCGCAGTTCGTCGTCGACGGCGGGATCACCGGCGCGTACGTCACTCCACTGTGAGCGCGCGAAGGCCGGTCGTCGGCATCACCGCGTACGTCGAGCCGGCCGGCTGGGCGGTGTGGCGGGACGTGCCGGCGACGCTCGTGCCGCACGCGTACGTCCGGTCGGTCACCGCGGCGGGCGGCCGGGCCGTGGTGCTGCCCCCGGACGACGCCGACGCTGACGTGCTGGGGCTGCTGGACGGGCTGCTGCTGGCCGGCGGCGCGGACGTCGGCCCGGAGCGGTACGGCCAGCCGCCGGACCCGCGCACCGAGAGCCGGCCGGAGCGCGACGCCGGGGAGACGACGCTGCTGAGCGCCGCGCTCGCCGCCGACCTGCCCGTGCTGGGCGTGTGCCGGGGGATGCAGCTGCTCGCCGTGGCGTGCGGCGGCGCCCTGCACCAGCACCTGCCGGACGTGGTCGGGCACGACGGGCACCGTCCCGCGCCGGGCGTGTACGGGTCGCATCCGGTGCGCTTCGCCGCCGGCAGCCGGGCCGCCGACGTGATGGCCGGGGTGGACCGGGTCAACTCGTACCACCATCAGGCGGTGGCCGACCCCGGCGGCCTGGCGGTCACCGGCTGGGCCGACGACGGGGTGATCGAGGCGGTGGAGGATCCGGCGCGGCGCTTCGTGCTCGGGGTGCAGTGGCATCCGGAGAACGAGCCGGACCCGCGGCCGGTGGCCGCGTTGGTCCGGGCCGCGATGTCGGCCAGATCACACACCCGCGTTTCGTAGGTCGGGACGGCCGGATCGGCGGCGCCGTCAGCCCCGCCGGGACCGCCCGAGTCGCCCCGGCCCGTCTGTTACGCCAGGATGAGGCGGAGGTAACCAGCGTCGAACGGTGTGGGTGCGTTACGTTGCTCCTTCGCCTGGGTAGTAGGCGGGGCGGTCGGCGGAGTACGCCGACCGTTGTGATCATGGCCGGAGCGGGAGGCTGCATGGGCTCGGCCCTGGGGGGCGGGGACGACGGTCGTTCGTCCCCGGCGGCCGGCGAGGCGTCACTACCGCCGCTGCTGTCCGCGGCGTTCGCCGCAGGCGGCGAGATGGGCGAGCGGTTGCACGGCTTCGACTGGTCCACCACCTCTCTCGGCAGCCCGGAGCGCTGGCCCGCCGCGCTCTCCCACGCGGTCAGCACGATGCTGTCGTCCCGCGCCCAGATCGTCATCTTCTGGGGTGAGGAACACCTCGCCTTCTACAACGACGCCTACCGGCCGACGATCGGCGAGAAGCACCCGGCCGTGATCGCCCGGTCCGCGCGGCGGCACTGGGCGGAAACCTGGGACGTGCTCGGCCCGCTGCTGGACGGGGTGCGCCGCACCGGCGTGGCCTACCGGGGCGAGAACCACCCCTTCGTGATCGACCGGCACGGTTTCCTGGAGGACGTCTACTTCGACATCTCGTACGACCCGATCCGCAGCGCCGACGGCACCGTCGGCGGCGTGTTCTGCTTCGTCAACGAGACCACCGGCCGGGTGCTCGGCGAACGCCGGCTGCGGGCCCTCGCCGAGCTGGGCAACGAGCTGGGTGACGTGCCGGACATGCTGGAACTGGGCCGGGCGGTCACCCGGGTGCTCGACGCCCACCGCGCCGACGTGCCGTTCAGCGCGCTGTGGTTCCCCGACGAGGGCGGCGGTCTCGTCGCGGGCGGCTGTTCGGGCGTGGACCCGGCCACCGTCGCCGGCCTGCCGCCCGGCGTGCCCGAGGGCGAGCCGTTCACCGAGCCGCGCTGGATCGCCACCGCCGAGCTGCCCGGCGCGGTGCCGCCGGACGCCGCCGACGAGGCGCTACTGCTACCGCTGACCGCCACCAACGAGGCGGGCGGGGTGCTGCTGCTCGGCGTGTCCCGCCGGCTGCCGTTCACCGAAGACTACCGCGACTTCGTCGACCTGGTCGCTTCGCAGGTCAGCCGGGCCGTGGGCAAGCAGCGGGCGTACGAGCAGGAACGCGCCCGCGCCGCCGAGCTGGCCGCGCTCGACCGCGCCAAGACCAACTTCTTCGCCAACGTCAGCCACGAGTTCCGCACCCCGCTCACGCTGGTGCTCGGGCCGATCGAGGAGATGCTCGCCGATCGGGACCTGCCGGATCGCTACACCGACCGGCTCACCGTCATGCACCGCAACGGGCTGCGCCTGCTCAAGCTGGTCAACACGGTGCTCGACTTCTCCCGGCTGGAGTCCGGCCGGCTGGCCGCCCGCTACCAGCCCACCGACCTGTCCGACTTCACCTCCCGACTGGCCAGCACGTTCCGCTCGGCCACCGAACGGGCCGGCCTGGACCTGGTGGTGGACTGCCCGCCGCTGCCCGCTCCGGTCTACGTCGACCGGGACATGTGGGAGAAGATCGTCCTCAACCTGGTGTCGAACGCGGTCAAGTTCACCTTCGACGGTGAGATCCGGGTCCGGGTACGCGCCGCCGACGGCGCCGCCGTCCTGGAGGTGAGCGACACCGGCGTCGGCATCGCGCCGGAGGAGCTGCCGCAGGTCTTCGAGCGGTTCCACCGGGTCGCGGGCGCCCGCTCGCGTACCCACGAGGGCACCGGCATCGGCCTGGCCCTGGTCCGCGAGCTGGTCGAGATGCAGGGCGGCACGGTCACCGCGCACAGCGTCGTCGACCGGGGCACCACGTTCACGGTGACCATGCCGTTCGGGTACGCGCACCTGCCCGCCGACCGGGTGTCCGCCCTCTCGCCGGTGCCGCTGGCCGAGCCGGCGCAGGCCCGCCTCTACGTCGCCGAGACGGCGCTCTGGACCGACGAGGTGGCCCGGCCCGTCGGGTTGCCCGAGCCCAACGGCACGCCGGGCGGCGCGGGCCGGATCCTGTTCGCCGACGACAACCCCGACCTGCGCGAGCACGTCGTCCGGCTGCTCTCCCCGGCGTACGAGGTGGTGGCCGTGCCGGACGGCGCGGAGGCGCTGCGGCTGGCCGTCGAGACCCCGTTCGACCTGGTGCTGACGGACGTGATGATGCCCCGGCTGGACGGCTTCGGTCTGGTCGCCGCGCTGCGGGCCAGACCGGGCACCCGGCACGTGCCGATCGTGCTGCTCTCCGCCCGGGCCGGCGCCGCCGAGGAGGTCGCCGGCCTGTCCGCCGGCGCCGACGACTACCTGACCAAGCCCTTCTCCAGCCAGGAACTGGTGGCCCGGGTCCGGGCCAACGTCGAGCTGGGACAGTTGCGCGGGCAGATCATCCGCCGGCTGCGGGCGCTCGCCGACGCCGCCGTGGAGATCAACACTGCCCGGTCCACCGCCGACGTGGTACGGGTGGCCGCCCGGCACGCGCTGCGCCTGGCCGAGGCCGGACGCGTCCGCGTCACCACCACCGGCGCCCGCCACGAGGAGGACGCCGGCGGCGACATGCCCGCCGACCCGTCGGTGGTGCTGCCGCTGACCGGCACGTCCGGCGAGCAGCTCGGCGAGCTGCTGGTGTGGCGGCGCGAGGGCGGCGGCACCGAGCAGGCGGCGCTGACCGAACTGGCCCGGCTGGTCGGCGTACGGCTGGAGAACGCCCAGCTCTACGAGGCCGAGCACCACATCGCCACCACGCTCCAGCACAGCCTGCTGCCGCGTACGCTGCCGCAGCTGCCCGGCGCGGTGGTGGCCAGCCGCTACCTGCCCGGCAGCGCGGGCGTCGAGGTCGGCGGCGACTGGTACGACGTGATGGCCACCGCCGACGACGGCATGGTGCTGGTCATCGGCGACGTGGTGGGCAAGGGCGTGCGGGCCGCCGCCGCGATGGGCCAGCTCCGCAACGCGCTGCGGGCGTACGTGCTGGAGGGCTACGACCCGGGCGAGGCGCTGACCCGGCTCAACCGGCTGGTCCACTCCGCCGGCAGCGGCTCCTTCGCCACCGTCGTCTGCCTCGGCTTCTCCCCGCGCACCGGCCGCATCCGGTACGCCAGCGCGGGTCATCCCTCACCCCTGCTGATCCGAGGAGACGACGTGGCGTTCCTGCACGATCGGGCCCTCGGACCGCCGATCGGGGCGATCCCCGGCACCGTCTACCCGACCGCCGACGGGGAACTGGCCCCCGGCGGGCGGCTGCTGCTCTACACCGACGGCCTGATCGAGGACCGGCTCGTGGGCATCGACGCCGGCCTGGCCCAGTTGCGGGCGGACGCGGCGGCGCGCGGCGGGCACGTGGCGGACCTGGTCGACGCCGTCGTCGAACGGGTCGCCGGGCGGTCCCGGCACGACGACGTGGCGGTGCTCGCGCTGGAGGCGGCCGAACTGAACCGCTTCGCGTTGCGCCTGCCCGCCGACCCGACCCGGCTCAGCGTGCTGCGCAAACGGCTGGAGGACTTCCTCGTCGCCCACCAGGTCGGCGAGACCGACCTGTTCGACCTGACCGTGGCGGTGTCCGAGGCGGCGGCGAACGCGATCGAGCACCCGGTCGACCCGGTGGACCCGACGATCGAGGTCGAGGTGACGATCGCCGACCGTACGGTCACCGCCACCGTCCGGGACAGCGGGCGCTGGCGGGAGTCGAGCGGGTCGAGCTTCCGGGGGCGCGGGCTGGCGCTGATTCAGGCGCTGGGGGAGATGAACGTGACCCGCACCGAGGAGGGCACCGAGCTGACGCTGCGCCGCCGGCTGGCCGACCGGGACTGAAGGCTGTTATCGCGTAAAGCGGGTCAAATGCGGCGAAGTCCTTAGGATCGCCTCATGGGACGTGAGCCGTTACGCCCTCCCCGCGGCAGCGGGAACGACCAGGTAGGCGCGGCGTGGACGGCGATTCGCCGCACCGGCCGGGCGACCGTGGGGGAGCGACTGCGGCGGGTGCGGCTGAGCCTGCTCGTGGCGGTGCAGTGCGGGGTGGCCGCCGCGGTCGCGTGGTGGGTCGCGAAGGATCTGATCCACAACCCGCAACCGCTGTTCGCGCCCGCCGTCGCGGTCGGCACCATCGCCAGCTCGGTGAGCCAGCGCTTCCGCCGCACGCTGCTGCTGATCGCCGGCGTGGCGGTGGGCATCGCGCTGGGCGACCTGCTGGTCTCCTGGGTCGGGCAGGGATACGTACAGATCGGCGTCATCGTCGCCGCCGCGATCCTCGTCGCCGTCCTGTTCAGCGACGAGGGCGCGTTCGTCACCCAGGTCGGCGGCAGCGCGTTGGTGATCGCCGTGCTCTTCCCCGCCCGGACCGACATCGCGCTGCCCCGCTTCCTCGACGGCGTCGTCGGCGGGGTGGTCGGCATCCTGGTGGCGGTCGTGGTGCTGCCCCTGCACCCGATCTACCGGATTCGACGGGCCGGCCGGCCCCTGCTCAACCAGATGTCCGTCGAGCTGGACCGCCTCGCCGACGCGGCCCTGGCCCGGGACGCCGAGCTGGCCCGTCAGGTTCTCGACAGGCTGCGCCGGCTCGACACCTCGGAGGTGGAGGCCGCGCTGTCGGCCGCCGACGAGGTCGTCCGCATCTCGCCGTTACGGTGGCACAACCAGGGTGCGCTGCAGGGATGGCGGCACGGCGCCATCCTCATGATCCGGTCCCTGCTGCACAGCCGCGACGTCGCGCTCAACCTCGAACGCGCGATCCGTGACGACGAGCCCGTTCCGCCCTCGCTCGCCGAGGCCGTGCGGTGCCTGGCCGACGCCGCGCGTACCGTCGCCACGGGCTGGTCCACGTCCGCCAGCCGGCCCTCCCGCTCCCAGCGGGCCGCGATGTCGGCCCTCCGCCTGGCTCAGGAGGCGTTGCGCAGCGGCCTGCGGGTCAGCGGCATCAACGTGGCGAACGAACTCACCATCATCGCGGTGAACACGATCCGGGCGAGCGGGGTGCGTAAGCGCGACGCCGAATCGCTGCGTCGTGATCTCGCCCCGGACACCGCGGGGGAGACGGGAGAGTGGCGCCCCGCGTCGGATCCCGGGCGGCCGGAACCGGGGCGGGGTCTGCCTCCCGGGACGGGAGAGGCCTCCTAGCCGGAGGGCGCCCCGGGCCGGTCAGGAGGGGGCGAGCCAGTCCTGGTCGCCCAGGCCGGAGATGTCCAGCACGCGCCGGACCTGCGGGGACGGCAGCACGGTGAGCGCGTTCGGGAACCGCTGGGCGAGCCGCACCACCGCGTGGATGGCGGCCGAGTCGAAGAAGGTGACCGCCCGCAGGTCGAGAGTGAGCCGCTTGGCGGGCTCGCGGAGCGCGGTCTGGAACATCGTGTCGGCGGTCGCCATGTCGACCTCGCCGGTCACCTGGACGTGCAGTTGGTCGCCGTCGGCCTGCGCCGTCACGGAGAAGACGGGCGCCGCGCCCCCTTGATCCACGGAGCAACAATGGCACAGCGTTTGCGGCACGGCAACAACCTGCCGGGCAGGGCTGTGGCGGGGGGCACACCGGTCCCGGCGATAGGCTTGCGTCATGACCGTCCGTGCGCCGCTGACCCCCGGCACGCTCTCCCCGTGGCGAGCGGTCCCCGCCCACATCCCACGCCCGGAGTACGTGGGTAAGAAGCGTCCGCAGGAGTGGCGTGGCTCGCACGTGCAGACGCCGGAGACGATCGAGAAGATGCGCGTGGCGGGGCGTCTCGCCGCCCAGGCCACCCAGCTCGCCGGCGAGCACTGCAAGCCCGGTGTGACCACCGACGAGATCGACAGGGTGGTGCACGAGTTCCTCTGCGACCACGGCGCCTACCCGTCGACGCTCGGCTACCGGGGCTTCCCCAAGTCGTGCTGCACCAGCCTCAACGAGGTGATCTGCCACGGCATCCCCGACACCACAGTGCTCCAGGACGGCGACATCATCAACGTCGACGTCACCGCGTACCTGAACGGCGTGCACGGCGACACCGACGCGACGTTCTGCGTGGGCGAGGTGAGCGAGGAGGCCCGCCTGCTGGTCGAGCGGACCCACACGGCGATGATGCGGGGCATCAAGGCCATCGCGCCGGGCCGCCAGATCAACGTCATCGGCCGGGTGATCGAGTCGTACGCGAAGCGCTTCGGCTACGGCGTGGTCCGCGACTTCACCGGGCACGGCATCGGCGAGGCGTTCCACAGTGGCCTCTACGTGCCGCACTACGACAGCCCGCGCCCCACCGACGTGATGGAGCCCGGCATGACGTTCACCGTCGAGCCGATGATCACGCTCGGCACCTACCAGTACGACATGTGGGACGACGGCTGGACGGTGGTCACCAAGGACCGACGGTGGACGGCCCAGTTCGAGCACACCATCGTCGTGACCGACGACGGCTACGAGATCCTGACGCTGCCGTGACCGACACCCCGGCAGCGCTGCGCGAGGCGCACCACGCGGACGTCTCCGGCGGCTGGCTGCGTCCGGCCGTCTTCGGCGCGATGGACGGACTGGTCACCAACATCGCGCTGATCGCCGGTGTGGGCGGCGGCGGGGTGTCCCCGCGCAGCGTGGTGCTCACCGGCACGGCCGGCCTGGTGGCCGGCGCCATCTCCATGGGCCTCGGCGAGTACACGAGCGTCCGGTCCGCGAACGAGCAGGTCGCGGCCGAGGTGGCCAAGGAGCGGCGCGAGCTGGAACGCCACCCCGAGGCCGAGGCCCGGGAACTGGCCGACGCCTGGGTCGCCCGTGGACTGTCCCGCGAGCTGGCGACGCAGGTCGCCGAGGCGGTACGCGCCAACCCCGAGGAGGCGCTGCGGGTGCACGTGCGGGAGGAGCTCGGCGTCGACCCCGACGACCAGCCCAGCCCGTGGGCCGCCGCGATCTCGTCGTTCATCTGCTTCTCCATCGGCGCGCTGGTGCCGCTGCTGCCGTACCTGCTCGGCTTCACCAGCCTCTGGCTGGCGCTCGCCGTCGGCGGCGTGGGTCTCTTCGTCGCCGGTGCGATCGTGGCCCGGTTCACCAACCGCGCCTGGTGGCGTGCCGGTCTGCGGCAGCTGCTGCTCGGCGCGCTGGCGGCCGGGGCGACCTACCTGATCGGCGCGCTGATCGGCGTCGGCGGCGGCATCGGCTGAGGCTGAGCCACCCCGGCCGTCAGCCGGACAGCAGGTCGTCGATGGTGCCGTCGACCGGCCGCCCCCGGGCGGCCAGCTCCTCGGCCTGGCGGGTCAGCGCCGCGCCCACCTCGGTCATGTCCGCCCCGGCCAGCCCGGTACGCCGCACCGCGTCCCCCGGGTCGCGGAAGTAGGTGCGGCTGAACAGCCCCTGCACCGTCGCGGCGGCCAGCCGCGCCTCGCCGAGCATGAGCAGCGCCTGGTCCGTCTCGTACCACTCGGCCAACCGCAACGCCCGGGCGTGCGCCGCGCTGCCCCGGTACCACGCCTGCCGGGCCGCGCCGGTGAACTCGGCGGGCCGGGCACGGGCAAGCCGCGCCAGGTGCTCGTCGCGCAGCACCCGCAGCCAGCCGGCCGGGTCGTGCAGCGCGCGGGTCGTGACGTACCGGTCGGCGACCAGTGGCCAACGGGACGTGATCGTCCGGGCCCGGCGCAGGTAGTCGTCCGCCCCCGACACGGTCAGGTCGACGAGCACCCCGTCCACCCGCCGCGTGGCCGGCGGCGGCCCGGTGTCCGGACGGTAGGTGGCGACGAGCAACCCGACCTCGCGGTCACCGCCGCCGTCGTCGTCGCCGTGCGCCAGCGGACCGTGTACGGCGACCGCCAGCACGTCGGCCGGGAACCGCCGTCGGACGGCGTCACCGACCCGCTCGGCCACCTGCCACCGCGGGTCGTCCAGACGCTGCTCGGCGTTCACGTCGACAGCCACGGTCCACCTCCGTCCGAGCGCTCGCCTGCGGCAACCCTAGCCAGATCGGGGCGGGCGGCCTCGGCGGCGCGGATGTCGGATTGTGCGAGGCTGCGGCGGCGCGGCTGCGGCGAGGCCGCTCAGGCGTTCGGGACCAGCCGGAACACGCGGATCTCGCGGCCACCGGCGCGCTCGACGTACGTGCGGTACGCGGGCCACTCCTGCACCAGCCGCTGGAACAGCCGTTCCCGGTCCTCGCCGGTGACCTGCTGGGCGGTGACCGGGATCCGGCATCCCTTGACGTCCACCTCGGCGGCCGGGTTGGCCAGCAGGTTGAACGTCCAGGACGGCTGGTGCTGCTGCCCCCAGTTCGAGCCGATCACCACGTAGGCGTCGCCGTCGGGCACGTACACCAGGGGGTTGCTGCGGGGCTTGCCGGAGCGGCGGCCGGTGGAGGTGAGCACCAGCGTGGGCACGAGCCCGAAGGCGACCACGCGCCCTTTCGTCATTCGGCCCACGAGCCGGTCGGCCGGTACGAGCAGGCGCATGGTGGCGCCGAACCAACGCTGGTGACCGAGACGTCGGGTGAGGGTTCCCAGGGCTGACATCCGACAAGTGTGCCGCCCACACCGCGCCCCGTCACCCCCTCGGACGGTCAGTCCGCCCCAAGGTCGACTCCATCTCCCCGAAGTGGTGGCATCCACCCCGCCGCGATGCCGCCACTCCGGGGAAATGGTGTCGATCATGGCCGGAGTGGCGAGCATGGCCGGCTCAGTCGAGGCGGCGTTCGATCGGCAGGCGGGACCGGGTGAACAGCGCCGCGCCGCCCATCGCCACCAGCGGCACCACGACCAGCACGGCGAGCGTCACGCCGGGCACCGTCACCGGGTACGGCGGCTCCGCCGGCCAGGAGTTCGCGTACCGCTGGTTGAGCGCCGCCAGCACGACCACGGCGGAGCCGAGCCCGGCGAGGATGCCCAGCGCGGAGCCGAGCACCGCGATGACCCCGGCCTGACAGAGCGACAGCAGGCGGCGTACCCGGGGATCGGCGCCGACCGCCGCGAGCGTGGACAGGTCCCGGCGGCCCTCGGCGGCGGCGAGGCCGGTGGCGACCGCGGCGGCGCCGAGCGTGATCACGCCGGACGCGACGGCCAGCAGGAGCAGCATCGGCCGCTGGTCCGACGGCGGGTCGGCGCTCGCCACCTGCGCCGACATCGGGCTGATGTCGTACAGCTCGTCGGTCAGCAGCTCGACCTGCCGGTCGGTCGGCGAGGCGGCGGTGTCCAGCAGGTAGCCCAGCGGCACGGCGGTCAGGCCGAGCGCTTTCGCGGCGGCGGGGGAGAGCACCAGCCGGTCCACCGGGAGACCGCCGCGCAGCACGTACGCGGGCAGGAAGCGCCCTGTCGGCGCGATGTCGGAGCTGTAGTTGACCTCTATCCGGACCTGCCCGTCCACGACGCGGCGGGGATCGGTGACCACCACGCCTCCGGCGGCGAGCACACGGCGCGCGGCAGCCAGCTCGCCGGCGGGCGCTCCGGTGAGCGCGGGCAGCGCCGCGCCGTCGTCCACGAGCGTCGGCAGGTACACGTCGACCGGCTCCTGGTAGGACACGCAGCGGGGATCGTTGCGGGCCGAGGCGCGGTCCGGGTCCGACTCCTCGTAGGGGCAGAGATGCTCCGGCGGCATGATCGCGGCCGGAACGCAGTCGTGCTTGTCCGAGGGACCGGCGCAGCCGGGGACGGCGACGGGCGCCACAGTGGCGTCGGGCAGGACCGTGCGGGCCCGGACGGCGACCGCGTCGGCCGACGGCGGGGCCGCCGGTATGTCGCCGGAGTGGACGAGCAGCACGTTCCCCGGCGGCAGGCCGGGTTGCCACAGCTCCCGCGCGCGCGTGTCGTCGCTCGCCACGTAGACGCCGAGCGCGACGCTGCCGGCGACCGCGGCCATCACCGCCGAGATGGCCGGGGCGGCCGACGAGCGGTTGCGGCTGGCGTCGCGCAGCGCGAGCCGAGGGGTCAGCGGCAGCAGCCGCCCGGCCCGGCCCAGCGCGCCGACGAGCGCCGGGGTGCAGAACACCAGCCCCAGTTCGCCCAGGGCGACGCCGGCCAGCACGCCGGTCTGCGAGGTGCGGCCGGCGGCGAACGCGGCGATGGCGGTCCCGGCGACGGTGAGCGCCGCCCCGATCAGCAGCCAGCGGCGGCGGGGCCGGGTCGCGTCCCGCCGGCCGGCCAGGCCGGTCACCACGTCCTGGCGGGACGCCGTCCAGGCCGGAGCGACCGCCGCCAGGACCCCGGCCAGCACCGCCGTCGCGGCGATCGCCAGGAGCGCGGCCGGGAAGATCCGGTACGCCCCGAGCCGCTCCCCGAGCAGGTACTGCTCGACCAGCGGACGGCCGGCGAACGCGGCGCCGATGCCCAGCACCAGGCCGAGGGCGGCACCGCCGGCGCCGAGCACCACCCCGTCGGCGAGCACGATCCGGCGCAGGTGAGTGGCGTCGCCGCCGGCCACCGCGACGAGTGCGAGGTCCCGCCGCCGGCGGCGGACGCTCACCGCGAAGGCCGGCCCGACCAGCAGCACCACCTCCAGCAGGCCCAGCCCGCCGATCAGGCCCACAGTGCCGGCCTCCTCCGCGTCCGGCACCGACATGCCGTGGGGAAGCTCCTCGCGGCCGGGCAGCGGATCGCGGGAGACGACCTGGACGCCCTGCCCGTTCAGCCGGTCGACGAGCGCGCGGTCCAGCGGGCCGGGCAGGTCCACCAGCCAGGTGTCGCTGCCGTACGGCACCTCCGGCACCACCCCGGCCAGCGTGACCACCTCGCGGAGGTTGTCCGGGTACTCGACCACCCCGACCACCCGGTACGTGGCGCCGTCGGTGGTGCGGACCGGGTCGCCGACGCGGGTGTCCAGCCGGCTCAGCGCCGCCGGGCTGACCGCGATCTCGTCGGGGCGCACCGGCGGCCGGCCGTCACGCACCCGGGCCAGCGGCCGGGCGAGCGGGTCGGTCAGGTCGACGGCGCGCGCGTCGAACGACTCGACGCGCCTGTCGATCCGGGTCGAGAACGTCAGCCACCACCGGACCCGGGTCAGCCGGCTGCCCTCGGGCAGCAGCGCGCGTACCTCACCGGCGGTCGGGGGACGGCTCCGGCCGACCCATTCGCCCTGGACCGGCCAGGCGCTCTCGCCCCAGGCGTCCTGCGTCACCGGCGTCAGGCTCTCCCACTGCAACGCCACGTCGGCGCCGCCGAGGCGCCGGTCGATGCGCTCGGCCCGGGTCAGGTCGCCCATGTCGTAGCTGACCGCGGCGAAGCTCAGCCCGAACACCGGCAGCGCGATCATCACCAGCACCAGCAGCGTGCGCCGCCGCGAGCGCCGGGCCTCCCGCTGGGCGATCCGCAGCGCGGTCCGCCACGATCCGCGTGCGGCGGCGAGGCGGCCGCCGATCACCGGCCGCTGCCGCTGAGCAGGTGCTCCACGCCGATCAGCGGGGCGGTCGAGTCGACCATCACCCCGTCGCGGAGGAAGACCACGCGGTCCGCCCAGCCGGCGTGCCGGGCCTCGTGGGTGACCAGCACCCCGGCCGCGCCCGCGTCCACCCGGCGGCGCAGCAGGTGCAGCACCGCCTCGCCGGACTGGGAGTCCAGCGCGCCGGTCGGCTCGTCGGCGAGGACCAGCCGGCGTTCGCCGACGAGCGCCCGGGCGATCGCCACCCGCTGCTGCTGGCCGCCGGACATCTGGTCCGGGAAGCGGTCGGCCAGCTCGGCCACGTCCACCTCGCGCAGCGCCGTCAGGGCGAGCTGGCGGGCCGCCCGTACGCCGGTGCCGTCCAGTTCCAGCGGCAGCGCCACGTTCTCCACGGCGGTCAGGCTGCCGAGCAGGTTCAGGTCCTGGAAGACGTACCCGATCCGGCGGCGGCGCAGCCGGGCCAGCTCGCGGGCGGACAGCCCGCCGAGCGGCTCGCCCTCGACCACCACCTCGCCGCTGCTGGGCCGGTCCAGGCCGCCGGCCAGCGCCAGCAACGTGGACTTGCCGGACCCGGAGGGGCCCATCACCGCCACCAGCTCACCGGCGCGGACGGTCAGGCTCACGCCCCGCAGCGCGTGCACCGCCGCCTCGCCGGCACCGTGGATCCGGCGTACGTCCCGCAGTTCCAGCACCCCGTCGATCGGGTCCATCAGCGCCTCCCGTGCCGGGTCACCGGCGGGCTTCGTCGCCGGCCCGGTCCACCGCCTCGGGGTGGTCGACCGCCCGCAGCGGCGCCGGGCGGTGCCGAACCAGGCTGGTCTCGCAGTGGTCGAGCCACCGCACCTCGGCCTCGGTCTGGAAAATCATCGCGTCCAGAACCAGCCGCCAGGGTAGATCCTCCGGCTTGTCGCTCGTGTACTTCAACCGGGTGAACTCCTGAAGCGCGCGCATGGTGGCGGTGCGCTGGGTCTGCACCACCGCCTGCACGTCGACGCCCGGGGTGGTCAGCGCCAGCGCCAGCTTGATCGACAGCTCGTCGCGGGGCCGGTCGGCGCGGCTGATCGGGGTGGCGAACCACATCGCCAGGTCCGCGCGGCCGGCGTCGGTGATCTCGTACGGCCGCTGCCCGCTCTCGTTCTCCGGCAGCGGGCGCACCAGTCCGTCGCGTTCCAGCCGGGCCAGCGTCGTGTAGACCTGCCCGATGTTCAGCGGCCAGGTCGACCCGGTGGACTCCTCGAACGCGGCACGGAGCTGATAGCCGTACATCTGGCCGCGTTCGAGCAGGGCGAGCAGGCCGTGACGGATGGACATGACCGCGAGTATGCATACCTGGTATGCGCAACGCAACCGGAGGGTTCCGCCGGGTGACCGGCGCCGCGCTCAGGCGGGGCGGCCCGGGAACGGAACGGTGACCGGCGTCACGCCCGCCGTACGCCGCCATCGGGTGGCCCGCAGCGCGCAGTCGGTGAGCGCGGCGAGCGCCGTGTTCCGCTCCGCGCCGCCGGTGTGCGCGAGCGCGGCCCGCCAGTGCCCGGCGGTCCGCTCCTCGATCTCCACCGCCAGCCGCAGCGCCCCCGCCCGGTCGGTGACCGGATAGGGCAGCGCGTACCCGGCCCGGTCCGCGGGGACCTGACCGGAGCCCTCGGCGAGTTGCAGCAGCAGCGCGTCCCGGCGGGACCGGTGGGCCGCCTCGGCGGCCCGGGCCGCCGTCCGCGCCGCGCCGGTGAGGTGCACGCCAATCACCCCGTACGCCCAGATCGCCGCGTACTCGGCGGCGAGCGCGTCGGCGAGGGCCTGGGCCGGGCTCGGACTCTTGCTCGGGTTCACTTGAGAGCCTCCACGTGGGTCGCCCGCGCGGCGGCGATCGAGCCGAGCAGCGCGGCCCGCTCGGCCGGCGCCTCGGCGCAGGCCTTCGCCGCGTTGGTCCGGCCCTCCTGCTCGGCCTGACGCAGCTCGGTGAGCACCGCGTCCGGCGCGCCTGCCGTGGTCGGTGCGCCGGACGCCGGCGTACCGGAGGGAGCGGGCCGGCCGATGACCCGGCGTAGCTCCTCGGCGTGCGCCTTGTGCGCGTCGGCGATCGGGGTGAGCCGTCCGGCGAGTGCCGGATCGGCGGTGGCGGCGGCCCGGTAGCGGGCCTCCAGCGCCAGCGCCTCGGCGGCCAGCGGCTCCAGCGCGTCCGGCGCCGGTGGCCCGTCGTCACGGTCGAAAAGATCACAACCGGTCAGCGGCGCGGTCGCGCCGCCGAGCGCCACGAGCCCTCCGGCGCGCAGCAGCCAGCGCCGGGAATGCCCCGCTCTGACCTGGTCGGATGGTGTTCTGCCGGTCCCCACCTGACAGAGTCAACACCATCCGTGCCGCCTCATGGGGCAGGGTCTCGGTGCGCCGCCGGGTCCGTCGGCGGCCGTAAGCGTTACGCTCTGCGCAACCACCGGGCGCGGACGCCCCGGTGGCGTGCCGGTATGGCGAGCCGACCGCTCGCACCGGCCCGGGACAACACGGCCCGCGGGTCGTGGCAACAGCAGGAGAGGTGCGCGGAATGACGCAGCGTGGCCGTGCCACCCGGTCGACGGGGCCCGCCGGGCGGCCCCGCCGGTCCGACGGCCCCCGCGGCGCGGACCGCAGCGGCGCACCCCGCGGCGATCTGAACGCGCGCCGCAACCGGCTGCGCGAGGTGATCGAACCGGTCGTCACCGCGGCCGGCTACGACCTGGAGGACCTCTCCGTCTCCCGCGCCGGGCGGCGGCACGTGGTCCGGGTGATCGTGGACGCCGACGGCGGGATCAACCTGGACGCCGTGGCGGACATCTCCCGCGCGGTCTCGGCGGCCCTGGACGCGGCGGAGGAGTCCGGCGGCGACATCGTGGCCGGCGAGTACCAGCTGGAGGTCAGCTCGCCCGGCGTGGACCGCCCGCTCACCCTGCCCCGGCACTGGCGGCGCAACGTCGGACGGCTGGTCAAGGTCACCGTCCGCGGCGACGCCGGGGACCGTCAGCTCACCGGCCGGATCACGGCCGCCGACGACGAGCGCGTGGAGCTGGAGACCGACGCCGGCGCCGCCGCGCACCCGTACGCCGAACTCGGGCCCGGCCGGGTCCAGGTGGAGTTCAGCCGCCTGGACGACCTGGCCGACGAGGACCTCGGCGACGACACCGACACCGACGACGACGAAGATCTGGAGGACGAGGAGAGGTGAACATCGACCTCGCGGCGCTGCGCGCCCTGGAGCGCGAGCGGGAGATCCCGTTCGACACGATCCTCGCGGCGATCGAGACCGCGCTGCTGACCGCCTACCGGCACACCGAAGGCGCCGAGTCGCACGCCAGGGTGGAGATCGACCGCAAGAGCGGGGCCGCCTCGGTCTTCGCGCAGGAGCTCGACGCCGACGGCACCGTCACCCGGGAGTGGGACGACACCCCGCACGACTTCGGGCGGATCGCCGCCATGACCGCCAAGCAGGTGATCCTCCAGCGGCTGCGGGAGGCCACCGACGAGGTGCACTTCGGCGAGTACGTGGGCCGCGACGGCGACCTGGTCACCGGTGTGGTGCAGGCGCACGAGACCCGCCGGGAGAAGGGCATCGTCAGCGTCGACCTGGGCAAGCTGGAGGGCGTCCTGCCGCAGTCCGAGCAGGTCCCCGGCGAGCGGTACGAGCACGGCGAGCGGATCCGCTGCGTCGTGGTGCACGTCGCCAAGGGCATGCGCGGCCCGCAGATCACGCTGTCCCGGTCGCATCCCGGGCTGGTGAAGAAGCTGTTCGCGCTCGAGGTGCCGGAGATCGCCGACGGCACCGTGGAGATCGGCGCCATCGCCCGTGAGGCAGGTCACCGTACGAAGATCGCGGTCCGCTCGACCACGCCCGGCGTGAACGCCAAGGGCGCCTGCATCGGCCCGATGGGGCAGCGGGTCCGCGCGGTCATGAGCGAGCTGCACGGCGAAAAGATCGACATCATCGACTGGTCGGACGACCCGGCGACGTTCGTCGGCAACGCGTTGTCGCCGGCCAAGGCGCTGCGGGTCGAGGTGGTCGACCTGGCCACCCGTACCGCCCGGGTGACGGTCCCGGACTTCCAGCTCTCGCTCGCGATCGGCCGGGAGGGGCAGAACGCCCGCCTGGCGGCCCGGCTGACCGGTTGGCGCATCGACATCCGGTCCGACGCGGAGACCGCCGCGCCGCAGGGACGGGGCGGAGCTGATCACGTCCCGGAGCCGGGCGGCGCGATCTCGAGCAGCTAGGGGTAGACTTCCTCAGTGGCACGACGCGCGCTGCCGGAGCGCACCTGTGTGGGCTGCCGGAAACGGGCGTCGGCCAGCGAGTTGTTGCGGATCGTCGCGATCGGCGACGAGACTGGTCACACCAGCCTCAGGCCCGATCCGGGCCGCAGACTGCCGGGTCGGGGAGCGAACATGCATCCTGATCCGGCCTGCTTCGCGCAGGCGGTGCGGCGTCGCGCCTTCGGGCGGGCACTGCGCCTCACCGAGGTTCCTGACCTCGGTGCGCTTGCGGAGCACGTCGACGCGCAACCCCCGACGACCGGTCAAGCCCGACCGGTCGAGGGTCGCTAGCAAGGTAGGACGACCGACATGAGCACACGATGAAGTCCCTGAAATGACCAGGCTTCAAGTGCAGGAGTGAGGTCGCTGCGGGTGCTGCCCGCACGACCTCGGAGTGAGGAGTGCAGTGGCA
Source organism: Micromonospora sp. LA-10 (assembly GCF_051853095.1). Taxonomy (NCBI): domain Bacteria; kingdom Bacillati; phylum Actinomycetota; class Actinomycetes; order Micromonosporales; family Micromonosporaceae; genus Micromonospora; species Micromonospora sp. LA-10. The sequence goes on along the minus strand of NZ_CP195710.1, from coordinate 2,167,123 downwards.
GGAAAGGCCCGCGTACACGAGCTTGCCAAAGAGCTCGGGGTCGAAAGCAAGACCGTTCTCGCCAAGCTCAAGGAGATGGGCGAGTTCGTGAAGTCCGCATCCAGCACCGTCGAGGCGCCTGTCGCCCGACGTCTGCGTAGCGCCTTCGTAGCCGGTTCGTCGGCGCCTGCCGGCCCGCCGGCTGCCGCGCCCAGCGGTCCGGCGCCGACCCCGACGCCCACCCCGACCCCGGGTGCCCCCCGGGTCTCGGCCCGGCCGATGCCGCCCCGGCGTCAGGCCGCGCCGACCCCTGGACCGAAGCCCAAGGGCCCGGTCCCCGGCCCGCCGCAGCCGGCGACCCCGGTCGCCAAGCCGGCGAGCGCGCACGACATCGAAGTGGCGGCCGCCGAAGCGCGTGCCGCCGCGCTCAAGGCTGAGCAGGAGGCCGCGGTCAAGGCCGCCCAGGCCGCCCGCCAGCAGCAGCGCGAGACCGTACGCCGGGAGCCTCCGGCCGAGGGCGCTGCCCGTCCCGGCCCGCGTCCCGGTCCGAACGCCATGCCGCCGCGTCCGGGTTCCCCGGCCGCCGGTCGTCCCGGCGGTCCGGGCCAGGGCCAGGGCCCCGGTGCCCGGCCCGGCGGTCGTCCGCCGGCGCGTGGCGCCGGTAACAACCCGTTCGGCATCCAGGGTGGCCAGCAGCGGCCTCCGGCCGCCGGTGCGGGCGGTCCCCGTCCCAGCCCGGCCGGCATGCCGCCGCGGCCCAGCCCGGCGTCGATGCCGCCGCGGCCGAGCCCGGCCTCCATGCCGAGCCAGCGCCCGACCACCGGCCGCCCCGGCGGCCCCGGTGGCGGTCGTGGCGGACCCGGTGGAGGCGCCGGTCGTCCCGGCGGTCCCGGCGGCGGTGGCGGTGGCTACCGCGGCGGACCCGGTGGTGGTGGCGGCGGTGGCGGTGGCTACCGCGGCGGTCCCGGTGGTGGCGGCGGTGGCGGTGGCTACCGTGGCGGTCCCGGTGGCGGCGGCGGTGGCGGCGCTCCCGGCGGTGGTTTCCGTCCGGGTGGTCCGGTCGGCGGTGGCCGTCCCGGCGGCGGCGGTCGTGGTCGTGGCGGTGGCGCGGCGGGTGCCTTCGGGCGTCCGGGCGGCCGGCCGACCCGCGGTCGCAAGTCCAAGAAGCAGCGCAGACAGGAGTTCGACAACCTGTCGGCCCCGACCATGTCCTCGGGCGCGCCCCGCGGTCAGGGTCAGGTCGTCCGGTTGTCCCGTGGCGCCTCGCTGTCGGACTTCGCCGACAAGATCAACGCCAACCCGGGTTCGCTGGTCCAGGAGATGTTCAACCTGGGCGAGATGGTGACGGCGACCCAGTCGTGCTCCGACGAGACCCTGCAGCTGCTGGGTGAGCACCTCGGCTTCGACGTGCAGATCGTCAGCCCGGAGGACGAGGACCGCGAGCTGCTCGCGCAGTTCAACATCGACCTCGACGCCGAGGTCGCGGAGGACCGCCTGGTCAGCCGTGCGCCGGTGGTGACCGTCATGGGTCACGTCGACCACGGTAAGACCAAGCTGCTCGACGCGATCCGCAAGGCGAACGTGGTGGCCGGCGAGGCGGGTGGCATCACCCAGCACATCGGCGCCTACCAGGTCCACGTCCCGCACGAGGGCGAGGACCGCGCGGTGACGTTCATCGACACCCCGGGTCACGAGGCGTTCACCGCCATGCGTGCCCGTGGCGCCCAGGTCACGGACATCGTGATCCTGGTGGTGGCGGCGGACGACGGCGTGATGCCGCAGACCATCGAGGCGCTCAACCACGCCAAGGCGGCGGACGTGCCGATCGTGGTCGCGGTCAACAAGGTCGACAAGCCCGAGGCGAACCCGGACAAGGTCCGCCAGCAGCTGACCGAGTACGGCCTGGTCGCCGAGGAGTACGGCGGCGAGACCATGTTCGTCAACGTGGCGGCCAAGCCCGGCATCGGCATCGAGGAACTGCTCGAGGCCGTGCTGCTGACCGCCGACGCGTCGCTGGAGCTGACCGCTCCGATCGACGGGCCGGCGCAGGGTGTCGCCATCGAGGCGCACCTGGACAAGGGCCGTGGCGCGGTGGCGACCGTGCTGGTGCAGAAGGGCACCCTGCGTGCCGGTGACTCGATCGTCGCCGGTGGGGCGCACGGCCGCGTGCGGGCCATGCTGGACGAGAACGGCAAGCCGGTCGACTCGGCCGGTCCGGCCCGTCCGGTCATGGTGCTGGGTCTGACCACGGTGCCGGGTGCGGGTGACACCTTCCTGGCTGCCGAGGACGACCGCACCGTGCGGCAGATCGCCGAGCAGCGGCAGGCGCGGAGGCGGGCGGCTTCGTTCGCCAACTCCCGTGGCCGGGCCACTCTCGAGACGCTCATGGAGCAGCTCAAGGAGGGCGAGAAGACCTCGCTCAACCTGGTGCTCAAGGGCGACGTCTCCGGTTCGGTGGAGGCGCTCGAGGACGCGCTGTTCAACCTGGACATCCCGGAGGAGGTCCAGCTTCGGATCATCCACCGGGGCGTGGGCGCGATCACCGAGAGCGACGTCATGCTCGCGAGCGCCTCGTCCGAGGCGGTCACGATCATCGGCTTCAACGTGCGGGCCTCGAACAAGGTCCGCGAGATGGCCGACCGCGAGGGCGTGGAGATCCGGTACTACACCGTCATCTACCAGGCCATCGAGGAGATCGACGCCGCGCTCAAGGGTCTGCTCAAGCCGGAGTACGAGGAGGTCGAGCTGGGCACCGCGGAGATCCGCGACGTCTTCCGCTCGTCCAAGATCGGCAACATCTCCGGCTGTATCGTCCGGTCCGGTCTCATCCGCCGCAACGCCAAGGCGCGGCTGCTGCGGGACGGGGCGGTCGTGGCGGACAACCTCACGATCAGCTCCTTGAAGCGGTTCAAGGACGACGCGACCGAGGTCCGCGAGGGCTTCGAGTGTGGTCTGACGCTGGGCGGTTACAACAACGTCCAGGTCGGTGACGTCATCGAGACGTTCGAGATGCGCGAGAAGCCGCGCGCCTGAGAACCACGCGTACGACCGGCCGGCGGCCGGGGCCTTCGGGCCCCGGCCGTCGCCGTTTTCCCAGGCTGCGACAATCTGCGGCGTGATCGGGTATGCGCTGCTCCTCGCCCCCTCCGCCAACCGCGTCTACGCCGACGCGGCGGCCCGGCTGGCCCGCGCCGAACTGGCCGTGTTCGCCGGCTCCGGCGTGCTCGACGTGGCACCGGGCGACGCGGAGGTCACCCGGATCGGCGGGGTGGAGTACCTGACGTTCACCGCACCCGGACCCGGGCTCGGCGAGCGGGACCTGGCCCACCTGGCGAACCTGTCGGCGGCGTACGCGCTGTTCGAGCGGGTGGGCGACGACCTGCTGCGGCCGGTGCCGTTGCGTCCGCTGGCCCGGTACGACTCCGACCTGATCACCATCCCGAAGTACGCCGGCAAGACGAACGAGCAGTTCACCCGGCTGCTGCTCAACGTCACGGTGCTCGCCTCCGCCTCGGCGCCGCGGATGCTGGACGGGCCGCTGGTGGTGCTGGACCCGCTCTGCGGCCGGGGCACCACGCTCAACCAGGCGCTCATGTACGGCTACGACGGCATCGGCATTGAGCGTGACAGTCAGGACGTGGAGGCGTACGCGGCGTTCCTGCGCACCTGGCTGCGCCGCAAGCGGCTCAAGCACACCGCCGAGTCGACGTCGGTGCGCCGGGACCGCAAGCTGGTGGCCCGCCGCTTCGAGGCCGTCGTCGCACCGTCGCGGGACGAGCACCGGGCCGGGGCCACCCAGCGCGTCACTGTGCTGAACACCGACACCACCCGGGCCCGCGAGGCGCTGCGTGCCCGCTGCGCGGACGTGATCGTCACCGACGCGCCGTACGGGGTGGCGCACGGCAGCCGTACCGGCCAGGGACTGTCCCGCAGCCCGCTGGAGCTGCTCACCGCCGCCGTGCCGGTGTGGCGGGAGCTGCTGCGTCCGGGCGGGGCGCTGGGGCTGTCCTGGAACACCCACGTGGCCCCGCGGGCGCAGGCGGAGGCGGTGCTGGCCGACGCGGGGCTGCGCGTGCTCGACGGCCCCGGCTTCGGTGACTTCGCCCACCGGGTCGACCAGGCGATCGAGCGGGACGTGCTGGTGGCGGTCGCGCCTTAATCGCGTGCCCGGGGTGTGCGGCAGGCGTACCGTTGCTCGCCGTGTATACCGGAACCGCGCTGTTCGACCTGTTGCTCCCGGGTGATTCCCGGTCCCTGAAGGCCAAGCGGTCCTACGTCCGGCCGATCGTCGCCGCGTTGCGCAAGTTCGAGGTCTCCGCCGCCGAGGTGGGCGCGTTGGACCTGCACGGGCGGGCCGAGATCGGGGTGGCCGTGGTGGCCGCCGAGCCGGCCCACGTCCGCGAGGTGCTCGACTCCTGCGAGCGCCTGATCGCCGCCCGCCCGGAGACCGAGCTGCTGTCGGTGCGCCGTCGCCTGCACGGTGAGGACGACTGAACGGCGCGTCGCGCGGCAGTCCGCCCGTGCCGCGTGAGGTCCGGTGGGACGCGGGTAGTGTTCTTCTGCGTTGGGCGGTCGGACCCGGCGGCGCCGACGCGCCCGCCGTCTCCGGCCGACGGTCCGGGTCGTACGCCGATCCGGCGCCGTCATCGGTACAGGTGATCCCGGAGGTGGGGACATGACGGATCAGGCCAAGGTTCGCCGGCACGCGGAGCGCATCCGGGAACTGGTCGCGTCGTTGGTGCGGAGCCAGATCAAGGACCCCCGGCTCGGCATGATCACGATCACCGACGCCCGGATCACGGCCGACCTGCGTGACGCCACCGTCTTCTACACCGTGCTCGGTGACGCGACGGCCCAGGCGAGCACCGCCGCCGCGCTGGAGAGCGCCAAGGGCATGCTGCGCAGCACCGTCGGCAAGGCGCTCGGGCTGCGGCACTCGCCGACGCTGACGTTCGTCCTCGACGACGTGCAGGACCAGGTCAAGCACATCGACGACCTGCTGGCCGCCGCGCGGACCGCCGACGCCGAGGTGCAGCGGCTGGCCGCCCGGGCCTCGTACGCGGGCGACGCCCAGCCGTACCGGGTCGAGGAGGACGACGAGGACGCCGCCGGGGACGACGAGCCGGCCGCCGACGACGAGCCGCGCGACGGCGACCGCCGGTGACCGAGGTCGCCGCAGTGGATCGTGCGCCGGCCGGCCCGGCCGAAGCCGAGTGGGCGGCGGCCGTCGCGGCGGTACGCGATCTTCCGGCCGACGCGCGGGTGCTGCTGATCTGCCACGTGAACCCGGACGGGGACGCGCTGGGCAGCATGCTCGGCTTCGGGCTGGGTCTGCGCCGGCTCGGCGTACGCGATCTCCAGGCCACCTTCCCCGGCCCGGCCGAGGTGCCCGAGCCGTTCCGCTGGATGCCCGGCGTGGAGCTGCTGGTGCCGCAGGACGACACGTACCCCGATCCGGATCTGGTGATCTGCTTCGACGCGGCGAGCGAGTCGCGGCTGGGTGACCTGGCGGGCCGGCTGGCCACGGCGGGCGCGTCGCTGGTGCTGGACCACCACGCCTCGAACACCGGCTTCGGGCGGATCAACCTGGTCGACCCGCACGCCGCCGCCACCTCCGTGGTCGCGCTGGAGCTGCTGGACCGGCTCGGCGTGACGCTGGACGCGGAGATGGCGACCGGGCTTTACGTCGCGCTGACCACCGACACCGGCTCGTTCCGCTTCGAGGCGACCACGCCGGCCGTGCACGAGATGGCCGCCCGCCTGGTGGCCACCGGCATCCGGCCCGGCGACATCTCCCGGCGGGTCTTCGACACCCGCCCGTTCGGCGCCGTGCGCCTCTTCGGCGAGGTGCTCGGCCGGGCCACGCTGGAACCGGCGGCCGCCGCCGGGCACGGGCTCGTCTGGACGTACGCCACCCGCGACGACCTGGCCCGCCACGACCAGCCGGCGTACGTGCTGGAGGCGCTCATCGACTCGGTCCGGTGCACCGAGGAGGCGGACGTGAGCTGCGTGGTCAAGCAGTCGGGCGAGGCCGAGTGGGCGGTGTCGCTGCGCAGCAAGGGCGCGGTGGACGTGAGCCGGGTGGCGGTGGCGCTGGGTGGGGGCGGGCACCGGTTCGCCGCCGGTTTCACCGGGCGGGGCGGGCTCGACGAGCTGGTCGGGCAGATCCGGGCCGAACTCGCCACCGCGACGCTGATCGCCCCTTAGAAACGGAATTGTGCCGAGATTTCCGCCGCGCCGAGGTGCGGCGGCGATCGGAAGTGTGAGCTGATCGGCGGCTTTTCCAGGGATTACGAGGCGTGCCAGCCTTTCCGCCGTGCGTGACGCTGGGGACAATCGGGTGATGGATCATTCCCGTGAGCTCACCGTCGAGGCGACCCGGGCCTGGGACCGGCCGGTCGTCTCCGTGCCGGTGCTGATCTGCTTGTCCCTGGTCGGCGGTCAGCTTCCGTCCTTCTCGACCGCGGCCAACCTCTACATCCTCACCACCGGTGGAGGGTTGATCTGGGTCGGCCTGAGCAACCGGGTGCCCCGTCGTCCGGCGCCGCGCCGACTGCCGTCGGTCGCGCTCTGGTGGCTGGTGCCGGTGACAGTCTTCGGGGTCTTCGAGGGGGCGACGTTCATGGCGGCGGCGGGTGACGACTTCCCCACCCTCTCCCGGCTGGCCGATCCGCTGCTGGAGGACAGCGTGATCCGTTCGGCGGCCTGGTTCGCGTGGCTGTCCACGTTCTGGGGACTGGTGCGCCGATGATGCGGGCACTGGCGATCGGCGGGTTCGGAGTCTCGATCGTGCTGTTCGCGGTCATCGAGTGGGCGGCGCGCCGGGAGGGGTCGCGGATCCCGTCGCTGGCCGACGTCTGCGCGTTCGTGATGCGGTACGAGGTGGGCCCGGTGCCGGTCGGGCGGATCGGCCTGTTCGGTTTCTGGTGGTGGCTGGGCTGGCACTTCCTGGCCCGCTGACGCGGCCGGCCGAGCCGGACGACGGCATTGATCTTCCGCATTTCGGGAACTGTGGGCAGCATCTGGAAAGTGAACGTTAATTTGGGTGAGGGCCGGCGCTTCGCGGCGCTGGTCACGGGCGGTGCTGCCGCACCCGGCCTCGCCTCCCTCCAGGGTCAGACCGACCCGGGCTCACGCTGCCAGACGAGCCGCTCCGGTGATCCCGGACCGCAGTCAGGCGCTCAGCCGCCGACGACTCCCGTCGCGGCGCGATCAGTGGTCGCGCCGAGCCGGAGCGCCGGGCGCCCGTAGGGCCACCGTGTCCCGGTGGTCCGCACCCTGGAAGGACCTCTGATGCCGAGCAAGCGCAAGCCGCAGACCGAGACCACCACCGACGAGGCGCGCGAGCAGATGCGTCGCGCGCTGCAGACCTCGATGGACACCCGTCAGTGACGTACGCCGTCCGGCGGTGACGCCGGCCGGTCCGGGAGCTACATCCCGGCCCCACGCCGACGTCACCGCCGCGCGGGAACCCGCTCCCGCGCTACCGTCGCCCGGTGCGACGCATCCTCGTGACCGGCAGCTCCGGCGCCGGCAAGAGCACTGTCGCCGGTGACCTGGCCCGGCGACTCGACCTGCCGCTGATCCACCTCGACCGGCACTACTGGCGCCCCGGCTGGACCGCTCCCACCGTCGACGACTTCCGCGCCGAGGTGGCCGCGCTCGCCGCCCGCCCGGCCTGGGTCATGGACGGCAACTATGCGAGCACGCTCGACCTGCGGCTGCCCCGCGCCGACCTGCTGGTGCTCTGCGACACCTCCCGGCCCCGCTGCCTGATCCGGATCGTCCGCCGCCGGTGGGCGCACCGAAGGCTGCCCCGGCCCGACCTGCCCGAGGGCTGCCCGGAACGCCTCGATCTGGACTTCCTGCCCTACGTCTGGCGCTACCCCCGTGACTCCCGGCCCCGGGTCTTCGCCGCGCTCGCCGAGCACGCCCCGGCACTGCCGGTGCGCCGCCTGCGCGGGCGGCGGGACACCGCCCGCTTCCTGGCCGGTGTGGGTAAGTAGTCGCCCGCCTTGCGGACCTTACGCAGCGCGTGCCAGGATCGGCGTCGATGAGCACGACTGCCGCCCCCGCCAGCGCCGCCACACCCCGGCGGATCGCCGCGCTCGCGTTGCCCGCCCTCGTGGTGCTGGCCGCCGAGCCGCTCTACGTCCTGGTCGACACCGCGGTGGTCGGTCACCTCGGCCGGGTGCCGCTGGCCGCGCTCGCCGTCGGCGGCACCGTCATGACGCTCACCGCCTGGGTCGGCACCGTCGTCGCGTACGGCACCACCGGGCGCTCGGCCCGCCGATTCGGGGCGGGGGACCGGGCCGCCGCGGTGGCCGAGGGCGTGCAGGCGTCCTGGCTCGCACTGGCCACCGGAGTGCTGGTCGCGATCGCCATCGGGATCGGCGGGGGCGCGCTGGCGCGTACCCTCGTCGGCGGCCCCGGCGAGGTGGCCGACGCCGCCGCCGGATGGCTGCGGGTCGCGGCGCTCGGCGCGCCCGGCCTGCTGCTCGCCGCCGCCGGCAACGGCTGGCTGCGCGGCATCCAGGACACCCGCCGGCCGCTGCTGTTCGTGCTCGGCCCCAACCTGCTCTCGGCGGTGCTCTGCCCACTGCTCGTCTATCCGGCCGGGCTCGGGCTGGTCGGCTCGGCGGTGGCGAACGCGGTGGCGCAGACGCTCTCCGGCGTCCTGTTCGCCGGCGCGCTGGTGCGCGAGCGGGTCTCGCTGCGGCCCCGGCCCCGGGTGATCGGGCAGCAGCTCGTGCTCAGCCGCGACCTGCTGGTGCGCGGTGTCGCGTTCCAGGCCAGCTTCCTGTCCGCGACCGCCGTCGCGGCCCGCTTCGGCGCCGCCGCGGTCGGCGCGCACCAGATCGCCCTGCAACTGTGGTTCTTCACCGTGCTGGTGCTCGACGCCCTGGCCATCGCCGCGCAGTCGCTGGTCGGCGCCGCGCTCGGCGCCGGCGACGCGGCCGGCGCGCGGTTCCTGGCCCGCCGCGTCGCGCTGCTCGGCGGGCTGTGCGGCGTGGCGTTCGCGGTGCTCATCGCCGCCGGCGCCGGCGTGGTGCCGTCGTGGTTCAGCTCCGATCCGCAGGTACGCGAGCAGGCCATGACCGCCTGGCCCTGGTTCGTCGCGCTCCAGCCGATCGGCGGCGTGGTGTTCGCGCTCGACGGGGTGCTGATCGGCGCCGGCGACGTGCGCTACCTGCGCAACCTCACCATCGTGTGCGCGTTCGGCGGGTTCCTGCCGGCGATCTGGCTGGCCTACGGGCTCGAACTCGGGCTGGGCGGGATCTGGGCCGGGCTGACGCTGTTCGTGGTGCTGCGGCTGGTCGGCCTGCTGCTGCGGATGCGCTCGGGCGCGTGGGCGGTGGTCGGCGCGGTCCGCTGACGCCGGTCAGCAGGGCTTGAACGAGCCGGGACCGCCCATCCACGGCTCGACCACGAAGAAGCCCTCGTCCAGCCGGGAACAGTTGACGTTGTTCGTGCTCGCCTGCGCGGAGACGAGCCAGAGGCCGCGCTTCGCGGCCGGCAGTCCCTCCGAGTGGGGGACCTCCCAGACGACCCGGTCGCGGATGGCGGCGATCCCGGCCCGGCCCGGTGTCGTCCGTGGCACGTCGAACGCGTACATCCAGACGTACTCGGTGGTGATCCGCAGCATCGGCCGGCCGTCGTCGGCGGTGACGACCCGGTAGCGCATCTCACCGCGGACCCGGATCTCGTCCGCCCTGTCCTGCGAGCCGATCCGGGTCGCGTAGTTCAGGAACGACGAGTCCTCGAAGTCGGTACGCAGCTGAGCGCGTGCGGCGGGCGCCAGCAGCGCCAGGAACGGCTCCGTGTCGCCGAGGATCATGGACAGGTCGAGCCGGGCCTGGACCAGCGCGGCCCGGACCTGGGTCAGCGCCGCGGCCACCTCGCGGGCGGTGAACGGCGGTCGCGCCGTGGCCTGCGGCAGGACGATCCCGGCCTCGCCGATCGCGTAGTCCGCGCCGAGCGTGCCCGCGAACAGGTCACGCGGCTCGCCGACCTGGCTGAGCGGAACCGGCGACGGGCTGGCCTCGGCCGAGGCCGCGGCGGCGGTGCCGCCCCGCACCCGGTCGACGGTGACCCGGCCGACCACGGCCGTGCCGCCGATCAGCACCAGCGCCAGCACCACCACGAAGGCGACGTGACGCTTGCCGCGTTGCCGGGACCAGACCATGCGGAAGCGCTCGGCACGGGTCAGCGGAACGTCCGCGTCCGCGCCGGTCATCCAGCTCGGCAGCTGGATCTCCTCGCCCCGGGAGGCGACGGCGTAGGGATCCGGCTCGGGTCCGGTGGTCCCGGGTTCGGTGCTCATGCGGCGTTCCAGAGGGGTGCAGGGGCAGGGGGCGCATGATCATTGCACCCGGCCGCCGATCCCGCTGTCCCGTTTCCGTGCCGGTCAGATCCGCCCCTGCCGGATCGCCCACGCGAGGTAGAGCATGCCGACGACCAGCAGCGTCGCGGTCACCAGGACGAACACGAACGACCCGATCGCGGCCACCGCGGGATGCCGCTCGCCGAACCGGGTCCGGCCCTGCCAGGCCCACATCCGGCGGCGGGCCGCCGCCAGCGCCGGCACCCCGTCGACCAGGCCGGACAGGCGTCGGCCGAGGGTGCGGCGGGGCGGTTCCGGATTGCGCATCCAGTCCGGCAGGTCGACCCGGGCGCGGTGCGGCGGCGATCCGGGCGGGACGTCGCTCATCGGTGGCTCCTGTCGCGAGGCGGGGTGGCGTGGCGGGCCGGTCAGCAGGTGTCCGGCAGGTCGACGGTCTTGTCCGGGTCGAAGACCGCGTCCGGGTCCGGGTCGGCCGGCCCGCCGAACGAGGGCTTGCCGAGCGCGAGCAGCCCCTTGTCCAGCGCGGCACAGTCGATGTTGGAGGCGTACGAGTCGGCCCGCTCGATCCACAGCCCGGCGGAGGCGGCGGTCACGTCGGCCGGGTGCGGGCTGCTCCACTTCACCGTGTCGTGGACCACCACGACGCCGTCGCCCGGCGTGGGGCTGGTGGTGGGGAACGCGTACGCCCAGACGAAGTTCGTGGTCACCTCCAGGATGCGGATGCCGTCGCGGTCCTTCGTCGCCCGGTAGCTGATCCGGCCCTTGACCCGGGGCTGGTCGTCGGTGAGCCGGGCGCCGGGGGCGAGCCGGGTCGCGTAGGTGCCCGCCTCGCCGGTGGGGAAGTCGTCGCGCACACCGGCCCGCGCGTCCGGGGCGAACTGGCGGACCAGCCGCTCCGGGTCCTTCGCGGTGAAGAACGTGCGGTCCAGCCGGGCGGTGATCAGCGCCTTGCGTACCTTGGCCAGCGTGTCGGCCACCTGCTTCTCGCTGAACGCGCCGGTCCGCTTGGCCCGGGGCAGCGCGATCCCGGCCGCGCCCTCCGGGAACCCGGCCGCCGGGGTGCCGTCGAACGGGCCGGCGGCCGGTGGCGGCGAGGCCGACGAGGACGCCTGCTCACCGACCGGCAGGCTGACCGTCGGATGTTCGGCGGGCGGCTCGCGCCAGCGCTGGAAGCCCTGGTAGCCGAGGCCCCCGACGAGCCCGAAGAACGCGAGCAGCGCCAGCACGACCACGCCGCCGAGCAGCTTGCCGGAGTGCCCGCCGAGCGCGATCCGCAGGCGGTCGCCGCGAGTCGGCTCGACCTCGGGCGCGGGCTGGCGCATCCACTCGGGCACCCGTCCGAGCGTGTCCTCCGACGGGCGATCGGTGGCGCGGGGATCGGGGGCGGAACGGTGATCGGTCATCGGACTTCCCGGGCAGACGGGGCGGGGGCGCACGATCTTGACACCCCGCCGAAGCAGGGCGGTATCCCCCGCGGGGAGGATCGGCGCCGTCTGGCAGGCTTGGCGGTCGTGAGCACAGACGGTCTGATCGTGGTCGACAAGCCCGGCGGCATGACGTCGCACGACGTGGTGGCCCGCATCCGCCGGCTGGCCCGGACCCGCCGGGTGGGACACGGCGGCACGCTGGACCCGATGGCCACCGGCGTCCTCGTGATCGGGGTCGGCCGGGCGACCCGGCTGCTCACGTACGTGATCGGGGCCGGCAAGAGCTACGCCGCGACGATCCGGCTGGGCCAGTCCACTGTCACCGACGACGCCGAGGGCGAGGTGGTCGCGACCACACCGGCCGGCGCGGTCACCGACGACGGGGTACGCGCCGCGCTGGCCGCCCTCACCGGCGAGATCGACCAGGTGCCGAGCGCGGTCAGCGCCATCAAGATCAACGGTCAGCGGGCGTACAAGCGGGTCCGCGACGGCGAGGCGGTCGAGCTGCCCGCCCGCCGGGTCACCGTCTCCCGGCTGGACGTGCGGGACATCCGCCGCGACGCCCCGGACGTGGTGGACGTGGACGTGGACGTGACCTGCTCCTCCGGGACGTACATCCGGGCGCTGGCCCGCGACGCGGGGGCGGCGCTGGGCGTCGGCGGCCACCTCACCGCGCTGCGCCGCACCGCCGTCGGCGGGTTCACGCTCGCCGAGGCCGCCACGCTCGACCAGTTGGAGCAGCGCGCGCCGGACGTGGTGAACCTGCCGCTGGACGCCGCCGCCGCGCGGTTCTTCCCGCGTCGGGACGCCACCGTCGACGAGACCCGGGTGCTGTCCCACGGCGGGCCGCTGACCCCGGCCGGGATCACCGGGCCGTACGCGGTCTTCGACCCGGCGGGCGGACTGATCGCTATCGTCAGCGAGCGGGACGGTCGGGCCCGCGCGGAGATCGTGCTGGCCCCGGCCTGAACGGCGCGCGGGCGGACAGGGGGAGGAACGGCATGCAGCGGTGGCGGGGGTACGAGGCGGCGCCCGGCGGCTGGGGACGCTCGGTCGTCACCATCGGCGTCTTCGACGGCGTGCACCGGGGGCACCAGGCCACCATCGGGCACACCGTGGCGCGCGCCCGGGAACTGGGCGTCAAGTCGGTGGTGGTGACGTTCGACCCGCACCCGGCCGAGGTGGTGCGCCCGGGCTCGCACCCGGCGGTGCTCACCGAGCCGGCCCGCAAGGCCGAGCTGATCGAGGCGCTCGGCGTGGACGTGCTCTGCGTGGTGCCGTTCACGGTCGAGTTCTCCCGGCTGCCACCCGAGGCGTTCGTGCACGACGTCCTGGTCGAGCACCTGCACGCCGCGCTCGTGGTGGTCGGCGACAACTTCCGGTTCGGGCACCGGGCGGCCGGTGACGTGCCGCTGCTGGAACGGCTCGGCCGCACCTTCGGGTTCGCCGTGGAGGGCGCGCCGCTCGTCGCCGAGGCGGGGACCGTCTTCTCCTCCACGTACATCAGGTCCTGCGTCGACGCGGGCGACGTGGGCGCGGCGGCGGCGGCGCTCGGCCGCCCGCACCGGGTCGAGGGCGTGGTGGTCCGCGGCGACCAGCGCGGACGTGAGCTGGGTTACCCCACCGCCAACCTGCTGACCCACAGGTACGCGGCGGTAGCCGCCGACGGGGTGTACGCGGCCCGCCTGGTGCGCCGCGACGGCGAACCGCTCGCCGCGGCGGTGTCGATCGGCACCAACCCGACGTTCTCCGGCCGGGAGCGGCGGGTGGAGGCGTACGCGCTGGACTTCACCGGCGACCTGTACGGCGAGCGGCTGGCCCTGGACTTCGTGGCGCACCTGCGCGAGCAGCGGACGTACGACGCGATCGAGCCGCTGGTGGCCCAGATCGCCGAGGACGTGGAGCGCACCCGCCGGGCGGTGTCCTGACCCGCGCGGGAGACCTTGACCGGCCGTCCGGACCGAGGGCTGGTAGGCTGGCGGAGACGTCGGCTGACCGACGGGGGCCTCGCGTGCCTGCACGACGCCGCGGGTGCGAGGAACCGGTCCGTTGCACCGGTCACCACGACCGCTCCGGACCTCATCGAATGACCCACGAAACAGGGAGAACATGGCGCTCGACCAGGAAGCCAAGGCCAAGATCCGCCAGGAGTACGCGACCGCCGAGGGCGACACCGGCTCGCCCGAGGTGCAGGTCGCGGTCCTGACCAAGCGGATCGCGGAGCTCACCGAGCACCTGAAGGTGCACAAGCACGACCACCACAGCCGCCGTGGGCTGCTGCTGCTGGTCGGCCGGCGCCGCCGGCTGCTGAACTACGTCCAGAAGAAGGACATCAACCGCTACCGGTCGCTCATCGAGCGACTCGGCCTGCGCCGATGACCTGACGGGGGAGTGGCCGCCTGGCCGCTCCCCCGTTGCAGTACCACCGAAGAACCCGGCCGCGCGACACCCGAAGAGGGAGCCGGTCAGCACCGGTCTCCGGTAGTGGCCCCCGGGAACCCCGGCAAGACGCCGGCCTCCCCGGGCGCTTCGATCGAAGACCGGCCGCCTGAGCAGTTCCCGTGTCGTCGGCCGACGACGCGAAGGAGCACCACAGCACATGACCGAGACCAACCTCGGCACCGAATCCCGCACCGCGGTGATCGACAACGGGGCCTTCGGCACCCGCGAGATCACCTTCTCCACCGGCCGCCTGGCCCGCCAGGCCGCCGGCTCCGTCGTCGCCCAGCTCGGCGAGACGGTCGTCCTCTCCGCCACCACGGCCGGCAAGCAGCCGCGCGAGTCGTTCGACTTCTTCCCGCTGACCGTGGACGTCGAGGAGCGGATGTACGCCGCGGGCCGGATCCCCGGCTCGTTCTTCCGCCGTGAGGGCCGGCCGAGCGAGGACGCCATCCTCACCTGCCGCCTGATCGACCGGCCGCTGCGCCCGTCGTTCGTCAAGGGCCTGCGTAACGAGGTCCAGGTCGTCGAGACCATCCTCGCGCTCGACCCGCAGCACCCGTACGACGTCGTGGCGATCAACGCCGCGTCGATGTCGACCAAGCTCTCCGGCCTGCCGTTCTCCGGCCCGATCGGCGCGACCCGAGTCGCGAACGTCGACGGCCAGTGGGTCGCCTTCCCGACCCTGGAGGAGCTGGAGCGGGCCACCTTCGACATGGTCGTGGCCGGCCGCACCCTGGCCGACGGCGAGGTCGCGATCATGATGGTCGAGGCCGAGGCCACCCCGAACGCCGTGGCCCTGATCTCGGGCGGCGCCACCGCGCCGACCGAGGAGATCGTGGCCAGCGGCCTGGAGGCCGCCAAGCCGGCAATCCGCGAGCTGTGCCGGGCGCAGAGCGAGCTGGCCGAGGTGGCCGCCAAGCCGGTCGCCGAGTTCCCGATCTTCCTGGACTACCAGGACGACGTGTACGACGCGGTGGCCGACGTGGCCCGCGCCGACGTCGCCGAGGCGCTGAAGATCGCCGGCAAGGCCGACCGCGAGGAGGCCCTGGACCGCATCAAGGCCAAGGTCGCCGAGGAGCTGACCGGCCGCTTCGAGGGCCGCGAGAAGGAGCTCTCCGCCGCGTTCCGTTCGCTGACCAAGTCCGAGGTCCGCAACCGGGTGCTGCGCGAGCAGGTCCGCATCGACGGCCGCGGCCCGCGTGACATCCGTCCGCTGACCGCCGAGGTCGGCGTGCTGCCGCGGGTGCACGGCTCGGCGCTGTTCGAGCGCGGCGAGACCCAGATCCTGGGCGTCACCACGCTGAACATGCTGCGCATGGAGCAGATGGTGGACACGCTGTCCCCGGAGAACCGCAAGCGCTACATGCACAACTACAACTTCCCGCCGTACTCGACCGGTGAGACCGGCCGGGTCGGCTCGCCGAAGCGGCGCGAGATCGGCCACGGCGCGCTCGCCGAGCGGGCGCTGATCCCGGTGCTGCCCTCGCGCGAGGAGTTCCCGTACGCCATCCGGCAGGTCTCCGAGGCGCTCGGCTCCAACGGCTCCACCTCGATGGGTTCGGTCTGCGCCTCGACGCTGGGCCTGCTCTCGGCCGGTGTGCCGCTGAAGGCGCCGGTCGCCGGCATCGCCATGGGCCTCATCTCCGACGAGGTCGACGGCAAGACCCAGTACGTGACGCTGACCGACATCCTCGGCGCCGAGGACGCGTTCGGCGACATGGACTTCAAGGTCGCCGGCACCCGGGACTTCGTCACCGCGCTGCAGCTCGACACCAAGCTGGACGGCATCCCGTCGGACGTGCTGGCCGCCGCGCTCCAGCAGGCGCACGAGGCCCGACAGACCATCCTCGACGTGATGCAGCGCGCCATCGAGGCGCCGGCTGAGATGTCGGACTACGCGCCGCGGGTCACCACCGTGAAGATCCCGGTCGACAAGATCGGCATGGTGATCGGCCCGAAGGGCCAGACCATCAACGCGATCCAGGACGAGACCGGCGCCGAGATCTCCATCGAGGACGACGGCACGATCTACGTCGGCGCGACCAACGGCCCGGCTGCCCAGGCGGCGGTCGAGCGGATCAACGGGATCGCCAACCCGACGCTGCCCAAGGTCGGCGAGCGGTTCCTCGGCACCGTGGTGAAGACCGCCGCGTTCGGCGCCTTCATCTCGCTGCTGCCCGGCCGCGACGGCCTGCTGCACATCTCCAAGGTGGGCGACGGCAAGCGGGTCGAGAAGGTCGAGGACTTCCTCAACGTCGGGGACAAGGTCGAGGTGGAGATCGCGGACATCGACGCCCGCGGCAAGATCTACCTGGACAAGATCCGTCCGGAGGGCGCCGAGGCGCCGGCCGCCGGTGAGGCCGCCGGTGGCGACCGTCCGTCGGGCCGGGACCGCGGCGGCGACCGCGGCCCGCGTGACCGGGGTGACCGGGAGCGCGGCGAGCGTCGCTCCGAGGGTGGCGAGCGTCGCTCCGAGGGCGGCGAGCGCCGCTCCGAGGGTGGCGAGCGCCGCTCCGAGGGTGGCGAGGGCGGCGGCGAGTCCCGTCCGCGTCGCCGGACCCGGCACAGCTGATCCACCGACCGGCCCGGGTGACGTCCGCGTCACCCGGGCCGGCCCACGGCTCCAGGTCGCCTGCGCGAACTGGAGCCGTCGTACGTCCCGCCGTTCCTCGTCATCCGGAGAGCAGGTTCTCGTGAGTTCGTCAGTCGCCTCGACGGGACGGGGGACGGCGCCGACCGGACCCGGTGCAGCGGCCCGCGCGGTCACCCGGACGCTCAGCGACGACCCGCTCGGCGGCACCGTCCGCCGTACCGTGCTGCCCAGCGGGCTGCGGGTGCTCACCGAGGCGATCCCGGCGATGCGCAGCGTGTCGTTCGGCATCTGGGTGGCGGTCGGCTCGCGCGACGAGACCGGCCCGCAGGCCGGCGCCGCGCACTTCCTGGAGCACCTGCTGTTCAAGGGCACCAACAAGCGCAGCGCGCTGGAGATCTCGTCCCAGATCGAGGCGGTGGGCGGCGAGACCAACGCGTTCACCACGAAGGAATACACCTGCTACTACGCGCGGGTGCTCGACGAGGACCTGCCGCTGGCCATCGACGTCATGTGCGACCTGGTCGCCGACTCGGTGCTGACCCCCGCCGACGTGGAGACCGAGCGCGGCGTCATCCTCGAAGAGATCGCCATGCACGACGACGAGCCCGGCGACGAGGTGCACGACCTGTTCGCCCGCGCCGTCTACGGCGACCACCCGCTGGGCCGGCTCATCTCCGGCACCGAGGAGACGGTCACGCCGATGACGCGGCGGCAGATCCAGGGCTTCTACCGCCGCCGCTACACCGCGCCGCAGATCGTGATCGCCGCCGCCGGCAACCTCGACCACGCCACAGTGGTCAAGCTGGTCCGGCAGGCGGTGCGCGGCACCCCGCTGGACACCGACCCGGCGGGGCCGGCGACGCACCGCCCGGCCACCCCGGCGGTACGCACCAGGCCGGCCACCACGCTCGTCGAGCCGAAGGAGACCGAGCAGGCGCACGTCGTCCTCGGCTGCCCGGCCATCGACCGCACCGACGAGCGGCGCTTCGCCCTCGGCGTGCTGAACAACGTGCTCGGCGGCGGCATGTCCAGCCGGCTGTTCCAGGAGATCCGGGAGCAGCGCGGCCTCGCGTACTCGGTCTACTCCTACGCCAGCCAGTACGCCGACAGCGGCGTGTTCGCCGTCTACGCCGGATGCGCTCCGGGCAAGGTGGACGAGGTGCTGCACCTGACCCGCGCCGAGCTGGCGCGGGTGGCCGCCGAGGGGATCACCGAGGCGGAGCTGGCCCGGGGCAAGGGGATGAGCAAGGGCTCGTTCGTGCTCGGGCTGGAGGACACCGGTTCGCGGATGAGCCGCCTCGCCAAGGGCGAGCTGCTCTACGGCAACCTGATGCCGGTGGACGACCTGCTGGCCCGGGTGGACGCGGTGACGCTCGACGACGTGAACACGCTCGCCGCCGAGCTGCTCGGCCGGCCGATGTCCCTCGCCGTGGTCGGCCCGTTCGACTCCGGCAGCTTCACGGTCACGGGCTGAGCGCCGTACCGGTCCGCCGGACCGCGGGCCGGGCGCTGGGATAGGTTGTGGCCCGTGACTGAGCAGCAGAACACGGTGGCCCGGGTCGGTGTGCTGGGCGCCCGGGGCCGGATGGGCATGGAGGTCTGCAAGGCGGTCGACTCCGCCGCCGACCTGGAGCTGGTGGCGGCCGTCGACCAGGGTGACGACCTGGCCACTGTGGCGCAGGCTGGCGCCGAGGTGGTCGTCGACTTCACCACCCCCGACGCGGTCATGGACAACCTGCGCTGGTGCGTCGAGAACGGCGTGCACGCGGTGGTCGGCACCACCGGCTTCACCGAGCAGCGGCTCGCCCAGGTGCGCGAGTGGCTGTCCGGGCGGCCCGGTGTGGGCGTGGTGATCGCCCCGAACTTCGGCATCGGCGCGGTGCTGATGATGCAGTTCGCCGCGCGCGCGGCCCGGCACTTCGAGTCGGTGGAGATCATCGAGCAGCACCACCCGCGCAAGCTGGACGCGCCGAGCGGCACCGCCACCCACACCGCCCGGCTGATCGCCGCGGCCCGCGCCGAGGCCGGGCTGGGGCCGGTGCCGGACGCGACCCGCGACGAGGTGGCCGGCGCCCGTGGCGCCGACATCGACGGGGTACGCGTGCACGCGGTCCGCGCCACCGGCCTGGTCGCCCACCAGGAGGTGCTGTTCGGCACCACTGGTGAGACGCTGACCATCCGGCACGACTCGTACGACCGGGTGTCGTTCATGCCCGGCGTGCTGCTCGCGGTCCGCGAGGTGGGCCACCGGCCCGGTCTGACCGTCGGTCTGGACGCCCTGCTCGACTGAGCCGCCGCGGCGGGCGCGGCGCTGTCCTGCCGGGCCCGCTGCGGAAACCGTTTTGCCTGGTCGGCGGCGGGGACCTAGGCTACTTTCCATGATCGATTCCGGGCATTCCGACCGCGCCGGCCGCCGGGTGACGCTGCGGCCGGTGGACGACGACAACTGGCGGGCCGTCGCGGACGTCGCGCCGCGTGACGACCAGCGTGCCTTCGTGGCCGCGCTGGCCGCCCGCTACCTGCTGCTCACCGAGCGCTCGGACGTCTGGAACTCGCTGGCCGTCTACGCCGACGAGAGGGTCGTCGGGCACGTCATGTGGGGCGTGGACGACGACGGGTCGCGCTGGATCGGCGGCATGGTGATCGACGCCGCCGAGCAGGGCCGGGGCCTGGGCCGCGCGACGGTGCGGACGCTCGCCGACTGGCTGGCCGAGGCGGGCGAGCCGATCCGCCTGAGCTATCACCCCGACAACAAGCCCGCCGCCGCCCTCTACACGTCGCTGAACTTCCACCCCACGGGCGCCATGGAGGACGACGAGCTGGTGGCCGAACTCCGCCCGGCCTGACCGCCCACCCGCCGCCCCCTACCCCTCCGCGGCTCCCCGTCGATCATGAGGTTGGCGGCAGTCGAGGAGATCGAAAAGGCCGTCAACTTCATGATCAACGCGGCCAGGGTGGGGTGGGTGGGGTGGGGCGGCGGTCCCGCCCCGTGCCGTGACCGCCACCCCACCCACGTGAGGGTGGACCGGCGGCCGGGCGGGAACTCATCGGTCGGCCGAGATCTTTTCGTCAGCGGATTCCGGGACGGCGACGTGGAAGCGGACCTGGGGAACGAGCATGTCGTCCACGTCCAGCGCGCGGGTCGCGCCGTCGGCCTCCCAGCCGGTCGAGCCGAGGAAGTTGCGGGTCGCCGTGTCGGCGTCGAACGCCCACGCCACCGCCCGCGTCAGGCCGTCGGCGCGCCAGTGCTCGACCGCCGCGGCGAGCAGCCGGCTGCCGTGCCCGCGCCGCCCCCACCGGGGCTCCACCAGCAGATCGGTCACCGCCGCGACGCCCGGCGCGAGCGCCTCGGCCGGCTCACCGGGGGCGAGCGCCTCGGCGTCGGCCGGACCGGAGGCGATGAACCCCACCAGATAGGATTGCGCCGCCTGTTCGACGGCGACCAGCACCCGGTGCGCGCCCGAGGGCGGCTCCTGCACCGCAGCGCTCCACTGCCGGGCGAGGTACGCCTCGTCCAGGTTGTCGAGCACGTGCCGGGGCAGGATCCGGCGGTACGCGACCCGCCAGGTCGCGAGCTGGACGCGTGCGATCTCGCCGGCGTCCTCGGGACGCGCGGGCCGGACGTAGCCTGCAGCCATGGCACGTGAGCCTACGCAGGGCGAGGAGGGTGACGGTGGCGCAGGGTGCCGGGCGCACGATCACGCAGGCCGTCGCCGTGGCGGCGCTCGCCGCGGCGGTCACCGTGTTCCTGTCCGTGGCGGCGGTGCGGCACGGCTTCTTCGACCTCCAGGTCTACTACGGCGCGCTCACCTACTGGGCGCGTGACGGCGGCGAGATCTACGACTTCCTGCGGTCCGGCACCCAGTACGGCTTCACCTACCCGCCGTTCGCCGCGCTGGTGATGCTGCCCATGGCGTACCTGCCGTGGAACGCCGCGATCGTGGTGAGCGTGACGCTGACGGTGCTGGCCAGCGCCGTGGTGATCTGGCGGCTGCTGGACCCGGTCGCCCGCCGCTCCGGCTGGACCCGCTGGTTCGCCCTCGCCGTCGCGCTCTGCCTGGCCGCCGCGTACGAGCCGATGCGGGAGACTGTCAACTTCGGCCAGGTCAACATGCTGCTGCTGTTCCTGGTGGCGGTGGACCTGCTGTGGCTGCTGCCGGCGCGCAGCCGCTGGGCGGGCGTGGGCATCGGCCTGGCCACCGCGATCAAGCTGACGCCCGGCATCTTCATCGTCTACCTGCTGGTCACCGGCCGCTGGCGGGCCGCTCTGACCACTGTCGGCACGGCCGCCGTCGCCACGCTCGTGGCCGCCGGCCTCTTCCCGGACGCCTCCCGCGAGTTCTGGACCGAGGCGCTGTGGAACACCGACCGGGTCGGTGAGCTGGCGTTCGTCTCCAACCAGTCGCTGCGCGGTGTGGTGGCCCGGCTCGACCCGCAGCACCCGAGCACGATCGCCTGGCTGGCGCTCGTACTCGTGACGCTGGTGGTGTGGGCGTGGCGGTCGCGGGCGGCGGTGGCCGTCGGCGACGAGGCCACCGGCCTGGCCCTGACCGGCGCCGTGATGTGCCTGGTCAGCCCGGTCACCTGGGTGCACCACCTGGTCTGGCTGCTGCCCGGGCTGATCCTGCTCGTCGACAACGGCATGGCGGCGCCCGCGCGCAGCCGGCGACGCCGTCTGCTGCTGGCCGCCGCGCTGATCGGGTACGCGCTGCTGTGCAGCCGGATCGTCTGGTCCTGGGAGAAGGACTTCACCGGCGTGGACGGCTTCCTCGGCAGCAACACGTACGTGTGGATCAGCCTGGCGCTGCTGCTCGGGCTGCCGGTCCGCCGCTGGCTCACGCCGAGGGGCGGCGCGCGTCCCGGCGACGACGTCCCGGCCGGGTCAGCTTCCGGCGGTGTACCGCAGCTCGCGGAGCAGGATCGGGGCGCGTCCGCCGGACAGCGGCACCGGATAGGTGGACTCCTCACCGTCCGGTGAGTGCCCGGCCCGCTCGTAGAAGCGGCGCGCCCGGGCGTTGTCGGCGAGCACCCAGAGCCGGTACCCGGTCCAGCCCCGCTCGGCCAGGCCGTCGCGGGCCGCCGCGAGCAGCGTCCGCGCGACGCCGGAACCCCAGTGCGCGGGCTCCAGGTAGATCGCCACCAGCTCGCCGTGGGCCGGGTCGAGGTCGTCGCGGTCCTGATTGTTCCGGTACGGCCCGAACGTGGTGAAGCCGATGACCGTCCCGCCGGTCTCGGCGACGAGCGTGGTGAACGGGTGCTCCGGGTCGGCGGTGCCGAGGTCGCGGCGGCGCTGCGCCCAGGCGCGCGGGTTCAGCCGGGTCAGCACCTCAGCGGGCATGATCCCGGCGTAACCGGCCTGCCAGCCGTGGACGTGCACCCGGGCGATCGCCTCGGCGTCGTCCGGTTCCTCCCGGCGAATGGTGAGCACCTGTCCGTTCTATGCCCCGGCGGGCGATCGGTCCAGCCGCCGCTCCCGCCCGGCGCGTCCGGCATTGTGTCGTACGGCTGGATTAGGGTCGCCGACGATGGCCGAATCGCTCTCCCTCGCCCAGGCCCGCCGGGTGGCCCTGGCCGCACAGGGCTTCGCCGACCCGGCGCCCACCGGCGTGCCCACCCGGCGGCACCTGCGCCGGGTGCTCGACCGGGTCGGGCTGATCCAGATGGATTCGGTGAGCGTGCTCCAGCGGGCGCACTACCTGCCGCTCTACAGCCGGCTCGGGCCCTACCCGACCGCGCTGCTGGACACCGCCGCCTACCGCCGCCCGCGTGAGCTGTTCGAATACTGGGCGCACGAGGCGTCGCTGGTGCCGGTCGGGCTGCACCCGGCACTGCGCTGGCGGATGGCGAAGGCCCGCGACGAGGCGTGGGGCGGCATGCGCCAGATCGCCGAGGAGCAGCCCGGGCTGCTCGCCTGGGTCCGCGACGAGGTGGCCGCCCGGGGCCCGCTGACCGCCGCCGAGATCGAGCACGACGCGCCCCGGGAGACCGGCAACTGGGGCTGGAACTGGTCCGTCGTGAAGCGGGCGCTGGAGTTCATGTTCTGGTCCGGCGAGGTCGCCGCCGCCGACCGCACCAACTCGTTCGCCCGCCGCTACGACCTGCCCGAGCGGGTGCTCCCGGCCGCCGTGCTGGACGCGCCCACCCCGACCGACGCCGAGGCGTACCGGACGCTCGTCTCGATCGCGGCCCGGTCGCTCGGCGTGGCGGCCGAGCCGGAGCTGCGCGACTACTTCCGGCTGCCGGTGGCCGGGGCGCGGCAGGCGGTGGCCGAGCTGGTCGAGGCGGGCGAGCTGACCCCGGTCACGGTGCAGGGCTGGCGGCATCCCGCCTATCTGCACGCCGACGCCCGGATGCCCCGCTGGGTGCGCGGAAACACGCTGGTCAGCCCGTTCGACCCGCTCGTCTGGGAGCGGGGACGCACGGAACGGCTGTTCGGCTTCACCTACCGGATCGAGATCTACGTGCCGGCGCCGAAGCGGGTGTACGGCTACTACGTGCTGCCGTTCCGCCAGGGCGAGCGCTTCACCGCCCGCGTCGACCTCAAGGCGGACCGGAAGGCCGGTGTGCTGCTGGTGCCGGCCGCCTGGGTCGAGTCGGGCGCCGACCCGGGGGAGACCGCTGTGGCGCTCGCCGCCGAGCTGTACCGGCTGGCCGGCTGGCTCGGCCTGGACGCGGTGGCCCCGCCGGCGGCGGGCGATCTGGCGGCGCCGCTGGCCGCCGCGCTGGTGGGCGTGGCAGGTGTACGGTGAGCGCGTGACGAGCGTTGACCGGCCTGCCACCGAGCCCGACCCGCACGAGTCGGCGTCCTCGCTCGCTCATGCCGGGGCGCACGCTCATGCCGGGCCGCACGGGCACGCCGAGCCGCACCTCCACGCCGGGCCGCACGGGCACGCCGGGCCGCACGCTCCGGCCGGTGGCCCCGACGCGCCGTGGCAGGGGCCCCACCCGGTCGCGTACCAGCCGGTCGAGACCGACCGGTTCACCCGCATGGTCCTGCGCCTGCACGCCCGCGCCCCGCGCTGGGCGGTGCCGCTGGCCGCGCTCGGCTGCGTCGCTCTCGGCCTGGCGTACGCGCTGATCAGCAACCCGACCGTGAGCGACCCGGACGCCCGCCCGACCTGCCTGCTCAAGCTCACCACCGGGCTCGACTGCCCGGGCTGCGGCGGCACCCGCGCGCTCTGGTACGTGCTGCACGGCGATCTGCCGGCCGCCGCCCGGCACCACTTCCTCTTCGTGTTCGCGCTGCCGTTCCTGACCTGGCTCTTCGTGGCCTGGGCCGGCAACCGGGCGTTCGGCTGGAAGCTGCCGGAGGCACGGTTCAGCCCCAAGGTCATCGGCTTGTTCCTGGCCGCCTGGGGGGTCTTCTCGGTGGCCCGCAACCTGCCCTGGGCGCCCTTCACCTCGCTCTACGTCTGACCCGGCGCTCCCGGGCGCGCCGCCGGTCGGCCGCGTGCCCGATTTCCACGCCGGGCGCGGGCCAACTACAGTCGCAGGAATGCCGGAGATGGTGCAGCCCCAGGTCAAGTTGATCGCGTGGACCCAGTTCCAGGCGCCCGAAGAGGTGCCCTGGTCCACCGACGCCGACGGCGGGCAGGCGCTCGCCGAGTTCGCCGGCCGGGCCTGCTACCAGAGCTGGAAGAAGCCGAACCCGGCCACCGCCACCAACGCGGGCTACCTGGCGCACATCCTGGAGGTCGGCCACCTGAGCGTGCTGGAGCACGGCTCGGTGAGCTTCTACTTCAGCGGCGTGTCGCGCTCGTTCACGCACGAGCTGATCCGGCACCGGCACTTCTCCTACTCGCAGCTCTCCCAGCGGTACGTGCCGGAGCGGGACGCGGCGATGGTCGAGCCGTCGGTGATCGCCGACGACCCGGAGCTGCACAAGAAGTTCGTCGAGGCGACCGACGCGGCGGTGCGGGCGTACACCGAGTTGCTGGAGGGGCTGGAGGCCCGCTTCACCGACGAGCCCAACCCGACGCTGCGCCGCAAGCAGGCGCGCCAGGCGGCGCGGGCGGTGCTGCCGAACGCGACCGAGACCCGGATCGTGGTGACCGGCAACTACCGGGCGTGGCGGCACTTCGTCAAGATGCGCGCCACCGAGCACGCCGACGTGGAGATCCGCGAGCTGGCGGTGGAGTGCCTGCGGCAGCTCAAGGGTGTCGCGCCGAACGTCTTCGCCGATTTCGTGATCTCCACCCTGCCCGACGGCACCGAGGTGGCGGCGTCCCCGTTCGCCGAGTGACTCGTCACCCTTCGCCGCCGGGCCACCGGTGGTCGTCCGCTAGGTTGTGAGCATGACGCACGACCACTCCACCGACCCGGGCCAGGGCGCGTCGCGTCCGTTCGGGCGAGTGATGACGGCCATGGTGACCCCGTTCACGCCGGACGGCGGGCTGGACCTGGACGGCGCTGTCCGGCTGGCCGAATACCTCGTGGACGAGCAGGGCAACGACGCGCTGGTCCTCAACGGCACCACCGGCGAGTCCCCGACCACCACCGACGCGGAGAAGGAGTCCCTGATCCGCGCCGTGAGCGAGGCGGTCGGCGACCGGGCCCGGATCGTCGCCGGGGTGGGCACCAACGACACCCGGCACACCGTCGAGCTGGCCGCGCAGGCCGAGAAGGCCGGCGCGCACGGCCTGCTGGTGGTGACCCCGTACTACAACAAGCCGCCGCAGGCCGGGCTGCTGCGTCACTTCACCACCGTCGCGGACGCCACCGGCCTGCCGGTCATGCTCTACGACATCCCGCACCGCTCCGGTGTGGCGATCGCCACCGAGACGCTCGTGAAGCTGGCCGAGCACGGCCGGATCGTCGCCGTCAAGGACGCCAAGGGCGACCTGTTCGCCACCGCGGAGGTGCTCAGCCGCACCGACCTGGCCTACTACTGCGGCGAGGACGCGCTCACGCTGCCGATGCTGGCGATCGGCGCGGTCGGCGTGGTCGGCACCTCCACCCATTTCACCGGGGCGCTGACCAAGCAGATGATCGAGGCGTTCGTGGCGGGCGACAACGCCGGCGCGCTCGCGCTGCACCGGCAACTGCTGCCGCTCTACACCGGCATCTTCCGCACCCAGGGCACGATCCTGGTCAAGGCGGGTCTCGCGGCCCAGGGCCGCCCGGCCGGCCCGGTGCGACCGCCGCTGGTGGACGCCACCGGCGACGAACTGGCCCAGCTGCGCGCCGACTGCGCCGCGGCGGGCCTGCCCCTGCCCGAATGAACGAACGACACGACGGACGCCGCGCGACGGCGTCGCAGAATGAGGTGACGCGTGACCGAGGCGCACATCGAGGGTGAGCTGCCCCCGCCGCTGCCCGAGGGCGGCCTGCGGATCATCCCGCTCGGCGGACTCGGCGCCATCGGCCGGAACATGACCGTCTTCGAGTACGACGGCAAGCTGCTCATCGTCGACTGCGGGGTGCTGTTCCCCGATGTCGAGCAGCCGGGCGTGGACCTGATCCTGCCCGACTTCGGCCCGATCCTGGACCGGCTGGCCGACGTGCAGGCGATCGTGCTCACGCACGGCCACGAGGACCACATCGGCGCCGTGCCGTACCTGCTCGCCCACAAGCCGGACATTCCGCTCGTCGGTTCCCAGTTCACGCTCGCGCTGGTCGAGGCGAAGCTGGCCGAGCGGCGGATCCAGCCGTACACGCTGACCGTGCGGGAGGGCGGCCGGGAACGGCTGGGCCCGTTCGAGTGCGAGTTCTTCGCGGTGAACCACTCGATCCCGGACGCGCTGGCGGTGGCCATCCGTACGCCGGCCGGCCTGGTGCTGCACACCGGCGACTTCAAGATGGACCAGCTTCCGCTCGACGGGCGGATCACCGACCTGGCCGGGTTCGCCCGGCTCGGCGCCGAGGGCGTCGACCTGCTGCTGTCGGACTCGACGAACGCGGAGATCCCCGGCTTCGTCACGCCGGAGCGGGAGATCGGCCCGGTCCTGGACTCGATCTTCGCGAAGGCCAAGGGGCGGATCATCGTCGCCTCGTTCGCCTCGCACGTGCACCGGGTTCAGCAGGTTTTCGACTCGGCCGCCGAGCACGGCCGCAAGGTGGCGCTGATCGGCCGGTCCATGGTCCGCAACATGGGCATCGCCCGCGACCTGGGGCTGCTCAACATCCCGCCCGGCCTGGTGGTCGGCATCGAGGAGGCCACCAACCTCCCGCCCGAGCAGATCGTGCTGATGTCCACCGGTTCGCAGGGCGAGCCGATGAGCGCGCTGGGCCGGATGGCCAGCGGCGACCACCGGCACATCACCATCGCGCCCGGCGACACGGTGGTGCTGGCGTCCTCGCTGGTGCCCGGCAACGAGACCTCGGTCTACCGGGTGATCAACCGGCTGGCCCGGGCCGGCGCCGTGGTGGTGCACAAGGACGTGGCCAAGGTGCACGTCTCCGGGCACGCCCCGGCCGGCGAGCTGCTCTACCTGCTCAACGTCGTACGCCCGAGCAACCTGATGCCGGTGCACGGCGAGTGGCGGCACCTGCGGGCGCACGCCCGGCTCGGCATCGAGTCCGGCGTCGCGCCGGACCGGGTCGTGATCTGCGAGGACGGCGACGTGGTCGACCTGGTCGAGGGTCGCGCCAGCCTGGTCGGGCGGGTCAAGAGCCGGTACGTCTACGTCGACGGTCTCGCCGTCGGCGACGTCAGCGAGTCGCTGCTCACCGAGCGCCGGATCCTCGGCGACGGCGGGTTCATCGCCACGACCGTGGTGGTCGATTCGGTCACCGGCAAGGTGGTCGCCGGGCCGACCGTCTCGGCGAAGGGCTTCTCCGAGGACCCGGCCGCGTTCAACCCGGTGATCCCGCTGGTCACCGAGGCGCTGAACCGGGCCGCCGCGGACGGCATCACCGACCCGCACCAGCTTCAGCAGATCGTCCGCCGCACCGTGGGACGCTGGGTCAACGACGCCTACCGCCGGCGGCCGATGATCGTCCCGACCGTCGTCGAGGTCTGACCCGACAGCGCCGCGCGCCGGTCCACCGTCCACGGTGGGCCGGCGCCGTCGCTTTCCGGGTACGTCCCGACACGCCGCGTCGAAACCCTCCGGTAACCCTCATCCGATCGGCGTCCGTCTCCGTACTCCGGGACGGCCGGCGTGCCCCTGCGCCGGCCGGGAGGAGCGTGGCGGATGGACCGCAGACGGATGACAGCCATCGGCGTACTGGTGGCGGCGGCCGGGTTGACGGCGGCGGTGACCGTACCGTCGTTCGCCGGCGAGGAACCCCGGCGGGCCGCGCCGGCTACCGACGGCGTCGCCCCGGAGGTCCTGGACGCGATGGGCCGCGACCTCTCGCTCACCCGTGACCAGGCGGTGAAGCGGCTGCGCACCGAGCGGTGGGCGGCCGGCACCGTCACCCGGTTGCGTGCCGAACTCGGCGCCGGGTACGGGGGCAGCTGGCTCAGCGCGGACGGCGCGACGCTCACCGTGGCGGTGGCCGACGCGGCCGGCGAGGCACGGGTCAAGGCCGCGGGCGCGGTCCCGAAGCGGGTCGCCCGGGGCGTCGCCGAGCTGGACGCGGTGAAGTCCCGGCTCGACGCGGCGGGCGGCGCGGCCAGCCCGGACATCGCCGGCTGGTACGTCGACGTGACCGACAACGCGGTAGTGGTGGTCGCCCGTCCGGGCGCGGAGGCCGACGGCCGACGGTTCGCCGCCGCCGCGGGCTCGAAGACCACGATGGTCCGGGTACGCACCGCCGACGAGGCCCCGCGTCCGCTGTTCGACGTGCGCGGCGGCGACGCCTTCTTCATCAACAACGCCGGCCGCTGCTCGGTCGGCTTCTCGGTGGTGGGCGGATTCGTCACCGCCGGGCACTGCGGCCGGCCGGGGGACCGCACCACCGGCGCCAACCGGGTCGCCCAGGGCACGTTCGCGGCCTCCTCGTTCCCCGGCGACGACTGGGCGTTCGTGCGGGTCAACGGCGCCTGGACGCCGCAGGGCGTGGTGACCGACTTCAACGACGGCGGCACGGTGGCGGTCAACGGCTCCACCGAGGCGCCGGTCGGTGCCTCGATCTGCCGCTCCGGCTCCACCACCGGCACCCGCTGCGGCCTGGTCCAGGCCAAGAACGCCACTGTCAACTATCCGGAGGGGACGGTCACCGGGCTGACCCGGACGAACGTCTGCGCCGAGCCGGGCGACTCCGGCGGCGCGTGGCTCTCCGGCGACCAGGCGCAGGGCGTCACCTCCGGCGGCTCCGGCGACTGCACCCGGGGCGGCGTCACGTTCTTCCAGCCGGTCAACGAGATCCTCCAGCGCAACAACCTCACGCTCGTCACCGCCGGTGGCCAGCCGGCCCCGACGCAGCCGCCGGCCGGTGGCGGGGAGACCACCCCGCCGTCGACCGTGCCGCCCACCCCGCCGGCCGGCGACACCGAGTGCGCGGGCCAGGTGAGCCGGACCGGCCGGATCGCCGCCGGGCGGGTCCAGGTGCAGCCGGACGGGCGCTTCTTCCGGGTGCCGGGCGGCACCCAGGAGGCGTGCCTGGCCGCGCCGGACGGCGTCCGGGTGACGCTGGAGCTGCAACGCTTCACCAATGGCGCGTTCCGCACCGTGGCGCGTGCCACGAGCGCCGACGGCGTGGCCCGGCTGACCGCCGAGGTCCCGGCCGGCGCCTACCGGTACCGGGTGACCGGGCTGTCCGGCTCCGGCGAGTACACGCTGGCGTTCTCCGCCCGCTGACCGCCGCACCGAGACCGCGGCCCCCGACCACCACCGCCCGGTGATCGGGGGCCGCGCCGCGTAGCGGCTCGATCCCGCCGGGAACCACTACCGCCCGGTGATCGGGGGCCGCGCCGCGTCGTGGCTCGGCCGGTCGGGGTCAGGCCAGGGCGGCGACCGCCTCGGCGTACGCGGCGCCGGTGCGGACCGCCGCGGCCACCAGCACCTCCAGCTGCGCCGGGGCGACCCCGCAGGACAGGTCGGTGGAGACGCCCGCGGCCAGCACCAGCGTCCCGTCGCCGGGCTCGTGCACGTAGGCGGCGGGCAGCAGCCGGTCGTGGTTCCAGGCGTTGCAGAACGCGTACGCCTCGGCGCGCCGCTGCGCCGGCAGCGGGCGCGCCGCCACCACCCGGGCGTGCAGCACGTCACCGTGGCGGCCGAGCAGGCGGAACTGGATCGTCGCCTCGCCCCAGCGCCCGACCAGCGTGCCGTCCGGTTCCACCGTGTACGACTCGCCCCGGGCGTCGAGCGCGGCGGCGAGCAGCGCCGTGTCCAGCGGGGCCGGCTCCTCCGGGCCGGGCGGACCGGGCTCGGCGGGGTCGGGTTCCGGCTCCTCGTCGAACTCGCTCTCGGCGGCGAGCGACACCGGCGCGGCCAGCGGTCGCTCGGCCAGCCAGGAGGCGATCCGGCCGGACTGGTGCCCGGTGCCGTTGCGGGCGTCGAAGCTGCCGGCGAGCGCGGTGGCCAGCGCCTGGAGCTGCGCCCCGAGCGTCGCCACGTCCACCTCGGCCGCCGGCCGGGAGCCGTGCCCGGGGCGGTGGATCCGCCGCCCGCCGAGCCCGGCCTCGGCGGCCAGCCCGCAGAGCAGCGCGCCGGCCGCGGCGAACTCCATCGCGGACAGGTCGTCGGCCGGATGGTCCAGCCGGGGCAGCTGCTCGGTCAGCACCTCCAGCCCGCGATGCAGGTAGCCGCCCAGCGCGCAGAAGCGCAGGTGCGTGGCGAGCAGCCCGAACGCGGCCCGCTCACGCCGGTGCCGGCGGTACGCGCGCACGTGCGCCCGGGCCGCCTCGGCCACCGCGCCGGTACGCAGCCACGGCAGCAGTCCCACCGCGAGCGCCCGTTCGGGCTGGTCGGTGCAGGCCGTCGCCCCGGCGGCGGCCTCGGCGGCCTGCCGCTCGCCCCGCCGGGTCGGTGGCGCCTGCGGCGCTACCCAGCCGGTCAGCGCCGGGGTCAGCGCGGCCAGCGCCGCCTCCGGCTCGCCCCAGCCCGCCAGCAGCTCGGCCCGTCGCGCCGGGGCGCAGCCCGGGCAGCCGCCCACCGGGTCCGTGGCGTCGGCGGCCGACCAGCGTTCGTACGCCCGCCGCGCCGCCGGCTCGTCGCCGAGGTGGTCGGCGACGCGGCACCGCAACTCCGCGACCGGCGCGGCGTCCTCGCCCAGCTCCCCGGCGAGCGCGTCCAACAGGGACCGCGCCTGGTCCAGGCCGACCCGGGGCGTGCCGAACAGCGCCTCCACCGCCTGCCGCTGGTGCCGGCGCAGCCGGGTCAGCTCGTCGGGGCGGGCGTCCAGCAGCCCGGGGTGCCGGGCCACCGTCTCCCGCATCCGCCGGACCGGCTCCACTGTGCGCCACCGCTCACCCAGGTGCAGGTACGCCTCGACCAGCGTGAACCGCGCCGACAGGGCGGTACGCGGGTCACCCGTGGCGTCCGCGCGGGAGGCGATCCGTTCCAGCTCGGCGCAGCGCTCCTCGCCGTCGGGCCGGTCCCGGGCGTCGGCGAGCGCGGCGGCCAGCCCCCGGTCGCGGGCGGTGGTCATCGGAGCGTCCCGCCGGTCAGCTCGTCGACGGCGGCGGCCAGCTGGCAGCCGGTGGTGACGCCGCAGTCGACCAGCCGGTCGAGCTGGTGCGGTGTGACCCCGCGTTCCAGGTCGGTGGTGACCTCGCCGCAGATCTGGGCCGACCCGTCGTCGGCGACGTGCACGTACGCCTTCGGCCAGAGCCGGTCGTGGTTCCATCTGTTGCAGAAGACGTGCAGCTCGGGCACGTGCTCGATGCCGAAGTGCCGCGCGACGACGGTGCGTACCTGGAGCAGCTCACCGGCCGCGCCCCGGCGGTGGAACCAGATCAGGTTCCGTTCCCAGCGGCCCACGTACGCGCCGTCGGGCTCCTCGACCACCGCGTACCCCCGGTGGGCTGCCACGGCGGCGATCAGCTCGCCGGTCAGCGGGCGCAGCGCCTGCGGGTGTCCGGTCAGCGGACCGTCCGGGCCGTCCTCGATCTCCGGCGACGCCATCGGGCATCCCTTCTGAGGCGAATAACACAAACGACGGTCCGACCCGTGCTGCGACGCGCGGACACGACCCGGAAAAGCGGCGTTCCACCGGGTGCCGCCGTTACCGTGACTCTATGGCGGGCCGTACCTCTCAGGCGAGCCGGCGGCGCGGCGCGTCGCCGCGTGGCACCACGAACAACCGCGCCCGTCAGCCGGCGAAGAAGACGGCGGCGCGGAAACCGGCTCGGCGTCCGGCGCGGCGCGGGCCGGGTCCGGCCGCGTTCGTCGGCCGGGCCGCGGGCGCCGTCTGGATGGGGCTGGCCCACACTGTGGGCTGGGCGTTCCGGGCCGCCGGCCGGCAGGCCGCGTCCACCCGGGAGCTGGATCCGGAGCACCGCCGCGACGGCGCCGGGCTGCTGCTGTTCGGCCTGGCCATCCTCAGCGCGGTGGGCATCTGGGGCGGCGGGGCCGGGCCGGTGGGCCGGCACCTGGCCGACACCGTACGTCTGTTCATCGGCGCCATCTCGATCATCCTGCCGGTGCTGTTCATGGTCGGCGCGTGGCGGCTGATGCGGACCCCGGCCGACCCGGAGCACCGCGGGCGTGGCCTGGTCGGCTGGGGTTCGATGATGCTGGCGACCGCCTCGATGCTGCACATCGGGCAGAACCCGGTCGACGAGGTCCAGCGCGACTACGCCGGCGGTCTGCTCGGCGCGGGCGTGGGCGACCTGCTGAAGTCGGCGGTGACCGCCTGGGTGGCGATGCCGCTGCTGCTCCTGCTGCTGGTGTTCGGCCTGCTCGTGGTCACCGCGACCCCGATCAACAAGATCCCGGAGCGGCTGGGCCTGCGCGGGGATCCGGGCGTGCCCGAGGACGAGGAGGAGGAAGCCGAGGCCGAGGCGGTGGCGAAACCGGCCCGCAGGCGGCCGGCGAAGCGGCTGTCCTCGCCGCTGGAGCCACTGGACCCGGACGACGAGCTGGCCGGCGTCGACCTGCAGGAAACCATCGTGCTGCCACGCAAGACGCCGCGGGTGCCGGCGAACCGCAAGCCGGTCGAGCCGCCGGAGCACTCGCCGCTGCCCACCCGCGCCGAGCAGCTCGCGCTCACCGGGCTGGCCGGCGACTACACGCTGCCGCCGGCGAACATGCTCGGCGGCGGCGCCGCGCCGAAGACCCGGAGCAAGGCCAACGACGAGGTGATCGCCGCGCTCACCGGCGTCTTCGAGCAGTTCGACGTGGACGCCGCGGTCACCGGCTTCACCCGCGGGCCGACTGTCACCCGGTACGAGGTGGAGCTGGGCCCTGGTGTGAAGGTCGAGCGGATCACCCAGCTCTCCCGCAACATCGCGTACGCGGTGAAGTCGCCGGACGTGCGCATCCTCAGCCCGATCCCGGGCAAGAGCGCGGTCGGCGTGGAGATCCCGAACACCGACCCGGAGAACGTGGCGCTCGGCGACGTGCTGCGCTCGCGGGCCGCGACCAGCGACCACCACCCGATGGTGGTGGCGCTCGGCAAGGACATCGAGGGCGGCTACGTGGTGGCCAACCTCGCGAAGATGCCGCACATCCTGATCGCGGGCGCCACCGGCGCGGGCAAGTCGTCCTGCCTGAACTCGCTGCTGGTCTCCGTCCTGACCCGGGCCACGCCGGACGAGGTGCGGCTGCTGCTGATCGACCCGAAGCGGGTCGAGATGACCGGCTACGAGGGCATCCCGCACCTGGTCACGCCGATCGTGACGAACCCGAAGAAGGCGGCCGACTCGCTGGAGTGGGTCGTCCGCGAGATGGACATGCGCTACGACGACCTCGCCGCCAACGGGGTCCGGCACATCGACGACTTCAACCGCAAGGTGCGCAACGGCGAGATCAAGGCCCCGCCGGGCAGCGAGCGGGAGATGCGGCCGTACCCGTACCTGCTGGTGATCGTGGACGAGCTGGCCGACCTGATGATGGTCGCGCCGCGCGACGTGGAGGACTCCATCGTCCGGATCACCCAGCTCGCCCGGGCCGCCGGCATCCACCTGGTGCTGGCCACCCAGCGTCCCTCGGTCGACGTGGTCACCGGCCTGATCAAGGCCAACGTGCCGTCCCGGCTCGCGTTCGCCACCTCCTCGCTCGCCGACTCGCGGGTCATCCTCGACCAGCCCGGTGCGGAGAAGCTGCTCGGCCGCGGCGACGGCCTGTTCCTGCCGATGGGCGCGTCGAAGCCGCAGCGCATCCAGGGCGCCTGGGTGACCGAGCGCGAGATCGCCGACGTGGTCAAGTTCTGCAAGGACCAGCGGGAGCCGGAGTTCCGCCCGGACGTGCTCGCCCCGGCGCAGGACAGCAAGAAGAAGATCGACGAGGACATCGGCGACGACCTGGACCTGCTCGTGCAGGCGGTCGAGCTGGTGGTCACCTCGCAGTTCGGCTCGACCTCGATGCTCCAGCGCAAGCTGCGCGTCGGTTTCGCCAAGGCGGGCCGGCTGATGGACCTGATGGAGACGCGGGGCGTGGTCGGGCCGTCCGAGGGTTCCAAGGCCCGCGACGTGCTGGTCAAGCCGGACGAGCTGGAGGAGGTCCTGGCCGGCCTGCGCGGCGGCGAGGACTGACGTCCCACGACGGACCACGGCGGCCCCCACCGTCCGGTGGGAGCCGCCGTGGGCGGTTCGGGGTCAGTTGAGCAGCGCGGCGACGAGCACGGCGCCGATGATCGCGCCGACCACGCTCGCGGCGGCGGCGTACCAGCCCAGCGGCTTGTCGCCGAGGACGGCGCCGACGATGCCGAGGATCAGGCCGAGGACGCCGAAGATCAGCGGGGACAGGAAGATCGCGAGAGCCGCGAAGACGAACGCGACGATCGTGCAGATCCGGGCGGCGTTGCTGCGCGGACGGGCGCTGGCGTGCATGTCGGCCATGGGGTCCTCCGTGATGATCGCTCTATCGGTCAACGGGAGACCGGGTACCCCGGGCGTCGCATCGTCCAAACCGGATGCGGGTGATCAGCCGAAGAGCTTGAGCCCGATCACGCCGGCGACCACCAGCAGCAGGCAGGCGACGCGCGGCAGGTTCACCGGCTCGCCGAGCGCGAGCATGCCGACCAGCGCGGTGCCCACCGCCCCGATGCCGACCCACACCGCGTAGCCGGTGCCGACCGGGATGTCGCGCAGCGCGTACGCCAGGCCGGCCATGCTCCCGACGAGCGTGACGGCGAAGACGGCGGAGGGGAGGGGACGGGTGAAGCCGGCGCTGCGATCGAGCGCGATCGCCCACGCGGTCTCCAGGAGTCCGGAGAGCACCAGTACGAGCCAGGCCATGAGATCACCTCTGACGGGCGGGCCCGGCGCGGAGCGGGCCGGGCGACGGTTAGGTCACGCGGGGCGTCTTGGCCTGACCGGGTACGCCCACCACTCGTCCGGGACGGCCCGCGGGCCGTCGTGGCCGACGGTAGCACCGGCCGGGCCGCACCGGGGACGGGGTGAGAAAGCCCACCTCGGGTGGAGTTGACGTCAACTTCAGGTTGCACGATGGAAGGCATGACCCTGCTCTTCTCCGACGACGACGTCGCGGCCGCCGTGGACGCCCCGCTCACCGTCGCGGCCATGCGGGACGCGCTGCTGGCCGCGTACGCCGGGCGGCTCATCGCCCCGCCCCGCGCGTCCGCGCCGCTGGGCGGGGGCCGGATGGTGCTCACCGCCGGGCACCTCACCGGCGAGTGGTACGGCTTTCGCTCGTACGACACGTTCGGCCACCCGGAGAGCGGTCAGCTCGTCGTGCTGCACGACGCGAGCACCGGCGCGGTACGCGCCATCGCCGTCGGCGAGGAACTGGGCTCCCGCCGTACCGGAGGACTCGGTGGCGTGGCCGTCGACGCGCTGGCCCGCGCGGACGCCGCCACGCTCGGCGTGGTGGGTTCCGGGCGGCAGGCGTGGACCCAGGTCTGGGCCGCCGCGGCGGTCCGGCCGCTGCGCGAGGTGACCGTGTTCAGCCGCTCAGCGGCCCGGCGGGAGGCGTTCGCCGCGCGGATCCGCGCCGAGCTGGGCGTGCCGGCCCGCGCCGTCGGCTCGGCCGCCGCCGCGGTACGCGACCGGGATGTGGTGGTGCTCGCCACCACGAGCACCGTCCCGGTGCTCGACGCCGCCGACCTGGCCCCCGGCACGCACGTCAACACCGTCGGCTTCAAGCAGGTCGATCGGCACGAGTTCGGCCCCGACCTGCTCGACGCCGCCGACCTGCTGGTCACCGACTCGCCCGGGCAGGCCGCCGCGTACGTCCCGCCGATGCTCGCCGCCGTCGAGCCGTACGCCGGGCGGCTGCGTGACC
This sequence comes from Micromonospora sp. LA-10, assembly GCF_051853095.1. NCBI lineage: Bacteria > Bacillati > Actinomycetota > Actinomycetes > Micromonosporales > Micromonosporaceae > Micromonospora > Micromonospora sp. LA-10. The sequence continues at coordinate 2,131,102 of NZ_CP195710.1, read as the reverse complement.
TGGGCGCGGTGCTGGCCGGGGCGGTCCCCGGCCGGACCGGCGCGGACCAGATCTCGGTCTTCTGCTCCACCGGCCTGGCCGGTACGGAGGTGTTCCTCCTCGACCGGCTGGCCCGTGTGGCCGCTTCCGCCCGCTGAGCGCGCCGGACGGGTGGCGTGGCGGTGCGGAACCGGCCCGGTACCCTCGGATGGTGTCTGCCACCTCCTCCACCCCGCAATCCGACGGGCGCCGCGTCGCCCTGCTGACCCTCGGCTGCGCCCGCAACGAGGTCGACTCGGAGGAGCTGGCCGCCCGGCTGCACGCCGACGGATGGCAGGTGACCACCGACGGCGAGGGCGCCGACGTGGTGGTGGTGAACACCTGCGGCTTCGTCGAGAAGGCCAAGCAGGACTCGATCCAGACGCTGCTCGCCGCCGCCGACACCGGCGCGAAGGTCGTCGCCGCCGGGTGCATGGCCGAGCGGTACGGCCGTGAGCTGGCCGACAGCCTCCCCGAGGCGCAGGCGGTGCTCAGCTTCGACGACTACCCGGACATCGCCGCCCGCCTCGACTCGGTGCTCGCCGGCGAGGCGATCGGCGCGCACACCCCCCGGGACCGGCGGGAACTGCTGCCGCTGACCCCGGTCAAGCGCCGCGACGCGGCGGTGTCGCTACCCGGGCACGGCACCCCGGCCCGGGTCACCCCCGAGACCGACGCGCACACCCCGGCGCACCTGCGGCAGGTGCTGCGGCACCGGCTCGACACCGGCCCGGTGGCCTCGCTGAAGCTCGCCAGCGGCTGCGACAGGCGGTGCGCGTTCTGCGCCATCCCGGCCTTCCGCGGGGCGTTCGTCTCGCGTACCCCGGACGAGCTGCTCGCCGAGGCCGAGTGGCTGGCCAAGACCGGCGTCCGCGAGCTGGTGCTGGTCAGCGAGAACTCCACCTCGTACGGCAAGGACCTGGGCGACCCGCGCGCGCTGGAGAAGCTGCTGCCGCAGCTCGCCGCGATCGACGGCATCGTGCGGGTACGCGCCAGCTACCTCCAGCCCGCCGAGACCCGGCCCGGCCTGGTCGAGGTGATCGCCACCACGCCCGGCGTGGCCGCGTACTTCGACCTGTCGTTCCAGCACTCCAGCGAGCCGGTGCTGCGCCGGATGCGGCGTTTCGGCTCCACCGACCGGTTCCTGGAGCTGCTCGCCTCCGCCCGCGCGCTCGCGCCGGACGCGGGCGCGCGCAGCAACTTCATCGTCGGCTTCCCCGGCGAGACGAAGCAGGACGTGGCCGAGCTGGTCCGGTTCCTGACCGAGGCGCGCCTGGACGCGATCGGCATGTTCGACTACAGCGACGAGGACGGCACCGAGGCCGCCGGGCTGACCGGCAAGGTCTCCGCCGCCACGATCAAGCGGCGGTACGACAAGCTCAGCGCGCTGGCCGACGAACTGTGCTCGCAGCGCGCCGAGGAGCGCCTCGGCGCGACGGTGGAGGTGCTCGTGGACTCGGTCGCCGACGGCGTCGTGGAGGGGCGGGCCGCCCACCAGGCGCCCGAGGTCGACGGATCGACCACGCTCGTCGCGCCCGACGGCGGCGGCGTCGACCTGGCCGCGCTGCGCCCCGGCGACCTGGTCCGGGCCACCGTGACCGCGACCGAGGGTGTCGACCTGATCGCCGTACCGGATGAGATGATCTCGGCGGCGCCCGGCGCGGTACGGTGACGGCGGGCCCGGACGGAGCGGGGAAGCCACGTGGGGCGATGCGGGACATGACGGGAGCCGAGTCGACGGCGGCTGCCCCCGTACCGCTGCTCAACGCGGCGAACATGCTGACCGGCGCGCGCCTGGTGCTGGTGCCCGTCTTCGCGGCCACCGTGGTCGCGTCCGCCATGACCCACGCCGGCTGGCGGATGGCCGCCTGCCTGATCTTCGCGGTGGCTTCGGCGACCGACCTGATCGACGGCTGGATCGCCCGCCGGTTCGAGCTGGTCACCTCGCTGGGCAAGGTCGCCGACCCGATCGCCGACAAGGCGCTCACCGGCGCCGCGCTTGTGCTGCTCTCCGTCTACGACCGGCTGCCCTGGTGGGTGACGGTGGTGATCCTCGCCCGTGAGCTGGGCATCACCGCGCTGCGCTTCTGGGTGATCCGGCACGGCGTGATCGCCGCCAGCCGGGGTGGCAAGGTCAAGACGGCCCTCCAGATCCTGGCGATCACCTGGTACCTCTGGCCGATGCCGGAGGCGCTCGCCGCGATCGGCCCCTGGATCATGGGGGCGGCGGTGGTGGTCACCGTGGTCACCGGGTTCGACTACATCGCACAGGCGTTGCGGCTGCGGCGTCCGGCCCGTTGATCCGGGCCGCCGACGAGTAAGCCGCCCGGGCGCGGGAAGAGAGGGCGGGCATGAACACCGACGCGAGACACCAGCGGCCCGCCGGCAGCCCGGCGGCCTCCGTCGTGCACCGCCTGCACGAGTGCGGCCAGACACTGGCCACCGTCGAGTCGCTGACCGGCGGGCTGCTCGCCGCCGCGGTCGTGGAGATCGCCGGGGTCAGCTCGATCTACCGGGGCGGCATGGTGGTCTACGCGACCGAACTCAAGGCGACGCTCGCCGGCGTACCGGAGGACCTGCTGGCCGACCGCGGCCCGGTCGATCCCGACGTGGCCGCCGCCCTGGCCGAGGGCGGACGGCAGCGGTGCGGCGCGGACTGGGGTCTGGCCACCACCGGTGTGGCCGGGCCGGAGCCGCAGGACGACAAGCCGGTCGGCCTGGTCTACGTGGCGGTCGCCGGGCCGGACGGCACGCAGGTGCGCCGCCTCGACCTCGACGGCGGCCGCGACCACATCCGCACGGCCGCCGTGATCGAGGCGCTGCGCCTGCTCGCCGACCGCATCGAGCTCCCCGAGGAAGCCGACGCCGCCGCGGCGTCGGGGGCCGGCCGCTGATGCCGACCCGGTGCCGACACGCCCGGCGGCGGGTCCGCCGACCGGCCGATCCGGCCGGATTTTCAGAGGCGGGGTGGGATGTCGTCGTGGCAACCAACGGGTACGGTTGCGGGAAGGCTCCGACGGTCGTCGTCGGCGTCGGAGCGGTCCCCGCGTCCGGCGCGGCGCGGTCGGCCGGGGATGGTGGTCCCGTTCAGGGGGAGGTGCGATGGTCCTGCTACGCCGGGTGATCGGTGACGCGCTGCGGACACGCAGGCAGGGGCAGCACCGCACCCTCCGCGAGGTGTCGTCCGCCGCCAACGTCAGCCTGGGCTACCTCTCCGAGATCGAACGCGGCCAGAAGGAACCCTCAAGCGAACTGCTGGCCGCCATCTGTGACGCGCTCGGCGCCCGCCTGTCGGAACTGCTGCGCGAGGTGAGCGACACCGTCGCCCTCGCCGAGCAGATGCCCGGCGTGCTGGTCCCGGTGGCCGACGAGCCGGTCGAGCCGGCCCCGGTGGCCTCGACCGCCGTGCGCAAGGCGACGAACCGCGGTGTCCGGCAGGTCACCTCCGACGGCGCGGTCGCCGTCCAGGTCCGGCAGGACTCGCCGCTCAAGGCCACGCTGCGCAGCACCCGGGTACGCCCCGCCGAGCGGGATGTGGTCTGCGCCGCCTGATTCCGCCTGTCTCGTCGTGGGCGGCGCTGGCGCCCGCGTCGTACTGTTGATCAGGAGCGTACGGGTGCCGGAGTGGCGTCCGGCTGGGACGATGTAGGCGCGACGCTACTGAGGGGACGAGGCGGAGATGGCTAACCCGTTCGTCAAGGGTTGGAAGTACCTGATGGCGCTGTTCGGCGCGAAGATCGACGAGCACGCCGATCCGAAGGTGCAGATCCAGCAGGCCGTCGAGGAGGCGCAGCGCCAGCACCAGGCGCTCGTCCAGCAGGCGGCGGCGGTGATCGGCAACCAGCGTCAGCTGGAGATGAAGCTGTCCCGGCAGATGACCGAGGTGGAACAGCTCCAGGGCAACGCGCGGCAGGCGCTGGCGCTGGCCGACCAGGCTCGCGGCAAGGGCGACGAGACCGAGGCCGGGCGCTACGAGCAGTCCGCCCAGATGCTGGCCACCCAGCTCGTCTCCGCCGAACAGGCCCTGGAGGACCTGAAGACGCTGCACGACCAGGCGCTCGGCGCGGCGGCCCAGGCCCGCAAGGCGGTCGAGAACAACTCGATGATCCTCCAGCAGAAGCTGGCCGAGCGCACCAAGCTGCTCAGCCAGCTGGAGCAGGCCAAGATGCAGGAGAGCGTGGCCCGCTCGCTGGAGTCGATGTCGTCGCTCACCGCGCCCGCCAACACCCCGTCGCTGGACGAGGTACGCGACCGGATCGAACGCCGCTACGCCACCGCCATGGGCCGCGCCGAACTCGCCGGCAACTCGGTCGAGGGCCGGATGCTGGAGATCCAGAAGGCCACGCTCGACTCGTCCGGATCGGCGAGACTGGAACAGATCCGGTCGAGCATGGCCGGCGAGCAGCTCGGCGGCCGGCACGAGACCCCCGCGGTGGGGCAGCCGACCGACCCGGCCGCCACCGCCCGGCTCGACGAGATCCGGGCCAGCATGAGCCGGGAACGCGGCACCGGGGAGAGCACGACCGGCTGACGGAGGGGCGGACACCATGGCGGACGAACGGGCCCGGCATTTCCGCAGGTTGCGCCGGCTGCGCAACTCGGCGCGACGGTGGAGCGTGATGGCCGGAGGGCTCGGCGGCGCCGCCGCGGTGCTCACCCCGTACGCCGGACTGGGCCTGCCGGACGCGGCCTGGGCCGGCGCCGCGGGCAGCGCGATCGCGATCGCCGCCTGGCGCTGGGCCGACCACCGGGCGCTCGCGGCCGTGCCGGCGCCGCCCGCCCTCGACCCGGCGGAGGCCGCCGCCCGCTCCCGCGCCCGGCTCGTCGCCGCCGTCGAGCGGCTGCCAGTGGGCCCGGGCGTCCTGGCCGAGGTACGCCGGGTCCGCTCCCGCATGGCGTTGCGCGGCACCGCCGCGGCCGAGCCGTGGGCCCGGCTGGACCGGGCCGCCCTCACCCTGGCCGGGCTCGCCGGACGGCTCACCGGGCTGGCCGAGCCGGCGGTCCGGGAAGCGGCCGAGGCCGATCGTTCCCTGCGTGAGCTGGCGAACCGGGTGGCGGGCGTGGAACGCGCGGCGAAGCTGACCCCGCAGAGCACGCTGGACGAGGTGCACGCGACGCTGGTGGCCCAGCTGGAGGACGGGGTGGCCGCGTACGAGCGGCTGGTGGTGGCCGCCGCCGGCTACGTCGCCGAGGACGCCCGCCCCAACACCGCGCACCCGGCCGCCGCGCGGCTGACCGAGGCCACCGACCTGCTGCACGGGGTGGCCTCCGCCCTGGCCGAACTCCGCACCCCCCTCCGCGCCCCCTAGCCCTCGCTGCCTCCCGGGCTTTGCTCGCCCCCGCGCGTTGATCGCCCCCGCGCGTTGATCAAGGAGTTTGTGTCCCGCCCCGGCCCAAATCCGAACACCAACTCCTTGATCACCGACGCCACCAGGGCCTGGGCGAGGGTGCTTGTCGGCCTCCCAGTCGGGCGCTCGCGGTCCTGTGCCCCCGCGCCACCCCTCTGACCCCGTGATCATGAAGTTAGCGGCGTTCTTGATCTCGGATTCCGCCGTCAACTTCATGATCGTCCGGCTTCCGTCCGGCTCGGGCGTGGTTCCCGTTCCCGCGCCTCGTCCTCCGTGCCGGTGGGCGGTGATCAAGGGGTTTGTGTCCTGTGGAGGGCGGGAGGCGGACACAAACTCCTTGATCACCGGGGCGGGTCGGGCGGGGCGCTGACCCCGGTGATCATGAAGTTGGCGGTGTTGTTGATCTCGGAATCTGCCGTCAACTTCATGATCAACGCCTAGGGCGGTCAGGTGGGGGTCGTTATGGGGGTGGGCGGGGTCCAGGGGGAGGTGCCGACCACGTTCGTCGCGCGTACCCGGTAGTGGTAGGTGACACCGCGGGCCAGGCCGGTGTTGGTGAAGCCCCGGCCGGTGACGCGGAACGTGGCCGGATCCCTGGTGAACGCGGCGTCGGTGGCGCGCTGCACGACGAAACCGGCGCCCGGTCCGGCCGGCGCCTCCGCCGACCAGCTCAACGTCACGGTGGCGGTGTCCGGCCCCGGCGCGCTCGCGATGACGCTCACCGCCGTGGGCGCCGTCGGCCGGGCCGGGGTGGTCACCCGGGCCACTGTGGACCAGGGGGACGCCGCGCCCAGGTACGTCGTGCGTACCCGGTAGTAGTACGTGGTGTCCGGGGCGACGGCCGGGTCCAGGTGGGCCTCGCCCACGGCGATCGCTGTGGTGCCCGGGCCGCTGCTGAACGTCGGGTTGGTGGCGCGCTGCACGTCCACACCGGTGGCGAAGGAGTGGTTCGCCCAGCGCAGCGCCACCCGCAGTGGCGCGGTCGGCAGCACCGCCGAGGTGAGCCGGGCCGGCGCGGCCAGGCGCACCGCCGCCGGTACGGCATTCGACCAGGACGAGCAGCTCACCGCGTTCTCGGCCCGGATCCGGTAGTGGTACGTGACGCCGGGCGTGACTGTCGCGTCGGTGTAGCGGGTCGCGGTGGCGGCCACGGTGATCTCGGTCAGCCCGGCGGTGAAGGCGCTGTCGGTGGCGCGTTGCAGCAGGTGGCTGGTGGGCACCGGGCGGCTGCCGTTGCCGGTCCAGGTCAGCGCGATGGCGGGAAGCGCGGTGGCGCTGCCCGGCGCCGGGGTGGCGGTCAGCCCGGTCGGAGCCTTGGGCGCCACCCGCAGCACCAGTGGACGGCTCATGCCCTGGTCGCGCAGCCCTGCCGAGCGGGTCTGCCAGCGGTACTCCCAGCCCAGGTTGACGAGTTGGTTGACCACAGTGGCGGGACGCCCGTCGGCCGGGCTGACCGGGCTCGCGTCCAGCCGTGCGCCGACGGGCCGGGACGGGTCGAGCAGCCGTACGCTGTCGCCGATCTTGAACGGCAGGGGCGGGGGCGCGGGACGCAGCGCCACCACGACGTCCTCCCGGGGGTTGACCCGGACGGTGTCCTTCCAGCCCAGCTCGCCCGCCTCGGGCGGGCGCAGCGTGCCGTCCCAGCCGACCCGGTTGACCAGTTGCACGTCGCAGCCCTCGATGTGCACCGGATGGGTGCGCGGGGCATCGCCGACGATCCGCCACAGTTGCGTGCCGTCGCCGGGCGCGCCGACCGGTACGGCCGGGTCGGTGGTGTGCAGCACCTCGGTGGCGGGTTCCACCGGGCCCAGCGGCAGCGTGGCCGGCAGCAGCGGCCCGCTGACCGGGTGGCCGACGCCGAGGCGGCCCACCGTGCGGCCGTGCCGGGGCTCGAACACCTGCCCGACCGACTTCACCGCCAGCGGCAGCGTGACCGGCGCCGCCGCGCCGGGCGGGGTGAACGTGACCGAGGCGTCCCGCGCGCCGACCAGCGTCGGACGCGGGGTGTGGGTTCCGAACGCGGCGTCGTACGCCGGTTGCGGCACGATCGGCGGCGGCTGGCTGTGCGCGTACGCCCCGGGTAGCCGGTCGCCGAGCCGGCGCGTGTCGTACGGCTGAGCCGGTGCGCCGATGACCCGGATCTGGAGCAGCGTACGGGTGTTCGGGCCGTACCCGGGGCGGGTCGGCGGCAGCCCGCCCGAGCCGGTCCGGTCCGGCGCGCCGGTGTGGTGGTCGTAGCGCGGGTCGAACCGGGGCAGCGGCGCGGGGCAGTCGTTGTAGAGGATGAGTGTGCTGCCCGGCGCCACGGTGGCGAAGTCCACCACCACGTCGGCCCGTTCGCCGGGGGCCAGCAGCAGCGCGTGCCCGTCCACGTTGAGCACTGTCGGGTCCTGCCTGTCGTACCGGTAGTCCACCGGCCGGTTGGCCAGCACCACCGGGGCGGGGAGCAACCCGCTCTCGTTGCCGATCTGGATCAGGTCGGGTCCGGCGGCGGCCGGGTCGGGCACACCGCCGTCGCGTCCGTCCACCGGCCAGTACGCGGGCCGCCCGGGCGCGCGTACCGCCTCGATCATCGGCACCTCGCCGGCGTCCGGGTCGGCCATACTGCCGTCGTCGGCCCACATCGGGTCGTCCGAGGCGGCCCGGTAGAGCTGGAGGTTGAGCGCCCGGTCGGCGCAGGCGTTGAGGATCCGGAACCGGTACGCGCGCGGCGCGACCTCCAGGTACGGGTAGGCGACGCCGTTGACGAGCGGGGTGTCCCCGTACGCCTCGGGCACCGCCGACGGGTGCGGCACGGCGGGCGCCAGCGGCGGCTCGTCCGGGTCGGTGTCGGGGTCGTGGTGCGGGTTCGGCACCGGGGCGACCCACGGGCTGGCCCCGCCGTCCGGGTCGTGGGTCCACGGCCCGTAGTCCCAGCGGCCGGTCGGGTTGCCGCCGGTTAGCCGGTACGGGTTCTGCCGGGGCTGGTAGACGTGCGGGTGCCAGAGGCTGCCCTTGGCGCCCCAGCGGTCCCGGTCCCAGGTCGGGTCCTGGGCGGCGAGCTGCGCGTCGTCCGGCACGAACGTCTTGTCCTCGATCACCAGCGGGAACTGGTCGGCGGGAAGCACGCCGTCGTCGACGAGGCGTTCCTCGGCCGGATCGGTGAGCAGGTACAGCGCGATCTGCCCGGAGTAGACGGTGAGCCGGGACAGGCCGAGCGTGTTGTCGTGCAGCCACATCAGCCGGCCGCTCTGCTCGTTCGGGAAGTACAGCGTGGTGGCGCCCGCGCCGGGCGGCGGCATGTCCGGCACCGGCGTGACACCCACCCCGACCGGGTACGGGGTGATCTCGCCGGCCGGGGTCACCCACTGCCACGGGTTGCCGGCGCTGATCCACCCGGTCTGCGCGCCGGACAGGTGCGGCACGGCCCGGTTCTGTGGGTACGGCGCGGGACCGTCCAGCGGCCCGCCGCCGGCCCCGTCGACCGTCTCGTCCACCGGCAGGAACAGCTCGCCGGCCCGTCCGGTGGGGAGCTGGTTGATGAACTTGATCCGGACCGGACGGCCGCGCCGCGCGACGATCATCGGGCCGAGGTGCCAGGGCCGCTCCGGTGGGCTGACGGTGTTGTGGCCGGCCGCGTCGGTGCCCAGGTTGAGTTGGCGGTAGCCGCGCAGCCGGGTGGCCGGCAGGTCGCGGTGCAGGCGTTGCGCGTACTCCTGGAGGCCGATTTCGTAGTAGTCGCAGCCCGGCCAGGTGATGGTGTCCGGGACGGCGACCGGCAGGCGGGCGCCGAGCCCGGCGGTGGCGGGCTGCCCGGGCAGCGGCAGCGGGTCGACGAACTTGCGGATGCCGGTGCCGGGCGCCGGGCGGCCGTCGGCGTCGAGCGTGGGCAGCGGGCTGCCGGCGGTGTTCGGCACCGGGCCGAACAGGCGCGGGACGGCGGCCGGGTCCAGGCTGGCCGGGGTGGCTCCGTCGCCCGGCTCCTCGTCGCCGGCGCGCGCGGCGGGTACGCCCCGCCCCGCGGAACCGGCGAACGTGGTGGGCGCGGTCTCCTCGGCGACTCCGGCGCGGTCCGGCCGTCCGGGCCGGAGTCTGCGGAACAGCACCATGGCTCTCCCCGGGGTCGGGGCGCGCCGGCCGACACCCCGGCGTGGCGGCGTACGCGCTGCTGACGAGCGGTGAGCGGTCAATCGCAGCATGCGACGTCGCGGGGGTGAGACGGAAGTACCCAATCGTCCCTATCTTGGCGATCTTTGGCGTTTCGTGGAAGTTCCACGTCAGGTGCGGTCGGGCTGGCAGACCGGGCACCAGTAGGTGACCCGCTCGCCCAGCTCCTCCTTGCGGATGGCCGTTCCGCAGCGCCGGCACGGCTGGGCCCGGCGGCCGTATACGTAACTGGTGCCGCCCCGGCGCAGCACCCCGGTCGTGCTCTGCGTCCAGCGGCCCCGGTTCGCCGCGAGCAGCCGCTGGGCCAGCGCGACGGTGCCGGGCAGGTCCGGCACCGCGCGTACCGGCGTCCAGGGGGACACCCCGCGCAGGAACAGCACCTCGCACTTGTAGAGGTTGCCCACGCCGGCGAGGTTGCGCTGGTCGAGCAGCGCCTCGCCGATGGTGCGCTCCGGCTCGGCGGCGAGCCGGCGTACCGCCTCGTCGGCGTCCCAGTCCGGGCCGAGCAGGTCCGGGCCGAGGTGACCGACGAGCGACTCCTCCTCGGCCGTCGGCACCAGCGCCAGCTCGTGCAGGTGGTAGCCGACGGCGACCGCGCCGGGGGAGCGGAGCACCACGCGGATCAGGTGCGCCGGCCGCGCCGTCCAGCGTTCACCCGGGGTGTACGCGCGCCAGGCGCCGTCCATCCGCAGGTGCGAGTGCAGCGTCCACTGGGCATCGGTGGGCGCGGTGAGGCGCAGCAGCAGGTGCTTGCCCCGGCTGGCCGACTCGCGCACGGTCCAGCCGGTCAGGTCGGTGGCGGCGAGCTGCGGCACGCGGAAGTCGGACCCGGTGAGCCGGGCCCCGGACAGCGCGCGATCCAGGACGCGCGCGGTGTTCCAGACGGTGTCGCCTTCGGGCACCCGGCCATTGTCCCCTACCGAACAGAATTCGCATGTGTCGCCATTTGTACTGAGGTTCCACTTGATCTGCGGAAACGCAACGATCAGGGGGTTCTGAGGAGAATGCTGATGGCTCATTCTGGACGTCGTACCGTCGTCGCCCTGACTGCCCTGCTCACCGTGGCCGCCGGACTGCCCGGCACGCCCGCGTCGGCCGCGCCCCCGTCCACCGCCGTACCGGCACTCGCCGGCGCGCCCGACCCCGAACGCTGGTCCGTCGACCTCGCCGTCGCCGGCGGCGACGACGTCAACGTCGCCTGGCGTTCCGGCCGCCTCCGGCTGGCCGACCCCCGCCCCACCGCCCGCACCCGCCCGGCCGCCGTGGGCGGCCCGGTCGCCGAGGGCATCCTGCTCTCCGCGCCGCGCGTCCTGGACCGGCCCGCCACCCGGGTACGCGCCCGGCTCGCCGCCCGCACCGGCGACGGGGGTACGGCGGTGGCCCAGGTACGCGGCTGGCGTGCCCGCGGCTGGACCGAGTGGCGCGACGCCGCCGAGGCCGTGTTCGACGAACCGGTCCGCCGGGTGCAGGCGCGCGTCGTGCTGACCACCAGCGACGCCGCGTCCGAGGCCACGGTGACCGGCCTGACGCTGGCCGCCGACCGGGTCGCCACCACGGCGGTCCAGCCGGCCGCCCCGCTCACCTACCGGGTGTACGCGACCCGGATCGGCCTGGTCGGCGGCACCACCGCCAACGGGCACACGGTGCGCACCCGGGACCACTTCGCGGCGCTGCCCAGCCGGCGCGGCCTGTCCCCGCGTGGCACCGGCGACTACACCGTCAAGGTCTGCACCACGAACGGACGCCGCTGCGAGTACGCCCCGGTCTGGGACGTCGGCCCGTGGAACACCCGCGACGACTGGTGGAACCCGTCGTCGATCCGGGAGAACTGGACGGACCTGCCGCGCGGGCGGCCCGAGGCCCAGGCGGCGTACCAGAACAACTACAACGGTGGGCGTGACCAGTTCGGACGCACCGTGCGGAACCCGGCCGGGCTGGACCTGGCGGACGGCACGTTCTGGGACGGGCTGCGGCTCACCGACAACGCGTGGGTGGACGTGACGCTGCTGTGGACCGGTGGCGGGGCACGGGCCGTCGTCGGCTCCGGGCCGCTGAACCTGCGCGCCGGGGCGGGCACCTCGTACGCGAGCCGTGGCCTGGCCGCCACGTACGCCCACGTGCCGGTGCAGTGTTACGTGACCGGCCAGCGGATCGCCGGCACGTACCGCACGACGACGCGGTGGTACCGCCTGGTCGGCGGCACCTACGTGAGCCACGCGTACCTGTCCTCGATCTACGGCGGCACAGTCCCCCGCTGCTGACCCTGTCTCTCCCCCTCCCTACCCCCTGACCTCCGTTGATCTTGCAGTTTCGGCCCGCCCGGTGGGGCTTTTGTCCCCTGTGCCGGGGCGCCAACTGCAAGATCGCGGGGGTCAGGGGCAGGGTCAGGGGGTGGTGATGGTGATTAGGGCGCCTGGGGTGGTCTGGAGGGTGTCGGCGGCTCGGCCGGTGTTCACCGCTATGGCCACCAGGTCGGCGGAGTCGGGGTAGACCACCAGGGCGCCGGGCGGGGCGTCGCCGAACGTGCGACCGTGCACCGCCTCCCGGCCGTTCACCAGCACCCGGGGCGGCAGGCCGTCGAGCAGCGCGCCCGGCGCGGCGAGCTGGACGTTGCCGAAGTGGTCGACTGTGAGCACCTCGGCGGTGAGGCCGCCGGACTGGGCGCGGACGACCGGTTCCGGCAGCCGGACCAGCGTGCCCGGGTCAACCGCCGGCCCGGCCTCGGCCAGCGGTGCGCCCAGCGCCAGCCGGGCGGCCACCGGCGCGAACACGTCCCGCCCGTGGAACGTGCGGGAGACGACCGGGCCGAGCCAGTCCGGGTTGGTCAGCTCCACCGCCGCGCTCACCCCGCCGAGCGCCTCGGCGGCCGGGACCAGCAGCCCGTTGTCCGGGCCGACCAGGAGCCCGCCGGGCGCGGCCAGCGCGATCCCGCGCCGGGTGGTGCCGACGCCCGGGTCGACCACCGCGACGTGCACCCCCCACGGCAGGTACGGCACCGTCTGCGCGAGCACCGCCGCGCCCCGGCGTACGTCGGCCGGCGGCACCAGGTGCGTCACGTCGATCACGCGTACGGCCGGTGCGAGCCGGGCCAGCACCCCGTGGCACGCCGCCACGAACCCGTCGGCCAGGCCGTAGTCGGTGGTCAGCGAGACGCATCGAGGGGTGCCGTTCACCGGTCGCCCGCCCTGGTCAGGCGCCGCGCCAGGCGCAGCTCGTCGTGCAGCGGGATGCCGTCCGCGCCGATCCGGGGGATCGTCGGTTTGACCGCTCGGGCCCGGTCCACCGCGCCACTGTCCACCGCGACGATGCGCAGCCCTCGGCGCTGGTAGAAGCGCAGCGCGCCCAGGTTGTCGTTCGTGGTGACCAGCCAGATCCGGTCCGCCCCGGCTTCCGTGGCCGCCTTCTCGGCGGCGGCCAGCAGGGCGCTGCCGGCCCCGTTGCTGGGCGTCGACGCGGCCAGGCTCACCACTTCCAGCCCGTCGGTGTCGACCCGGTACACCAGCGCGCCGGCGAACGCGCCGCCGTCGTCGACCGCCACCAGCGCGGGCAGGTCACGCAAGTCGTAGCGGGTGTCGTGGACCACCACGTTCGGCCCGCCCCACTCCCGCTCGTGCAACGCCGTCAGCGCGGCACGGTCCTCGTCGCGCGCCTGACGTACCCGGATCGAGGCCACCGGCACACCCTACGTTCCCGCTCCCCGGCACTCCGGGCGGTCAGCCGCGCAGCCGCAGGCCACGCGGGGTGGCGCGGAAACCGGCGGCGGTCAGCGCGTCGCGCAGCGGGGACGTGTGCACCGCCTCGCCGTCGGCGCGTTCCACCGAGATCGCGCCGAGCGCGCCGGAGTGCACCGCGTCGGCGAGCGCCTTGGCGGCCGCGCCGAGCGTGTCGGTGTCGTCGGTGAACGACAGGATCGTCCGGCCGCCCCGCTCGACGTAGAGCGCCACGTCACCACCGACCAGGACGACCAGCGCGCCCGCCTTGCGCCCGGCGCGGTGCCCGGTGGCGGGGGCCGCGCCGTCCCCGGAGTCGACCACGCGCTCGGGCCAGGGCAGCGCCGCGCCGTACGGGTTCGCCGGGTCGGTCGCGGCGAGCACCACGGCCGGGCCGCCCCGGCCCTGGCTGTCGTCGGCGAGCGCCCGGATCCGGTCGACCGCGCCGGGCACCGCGAACTGTGCCGCGCCCAGCCCTTCCACGAAGTAGCCGCGCCGGGCCGCCCCGCGTTCCTCCAGTGCGGACAGCACCGGGTAGACCCCGGCGAAACCGCCGGTGACCTGCTCGGCCACCACCGCACCCCGGGTCACCACGCCGTGTCGTTCCAGCAGCAGGTCGGCGAGCGCGGCGGCGCGGCGGGTGGGGTCGAGGTCGCGTTCGGGCAGCCGGGACCAGCGACCGGCCATTGTCGGCGGGCCGCCCCGGCTGGGCAGCGCCACCCGGCCGGGCCGGCGGTAGCGGGTGCGCGGCGCCGAAGGCCGGGACCGGTGCGCCCCGCCCGCGCCGAGCGCGGCCCGCAGCGGGGCGAGCGTGTCGTTCGTGAGGTGACCGGCCCACACCAGGTCCCACACCGCCGCGGACAGGGCGGCGTCGTCGGTGGCGCCGACCCGGTCGGAGAGCGAGCGGAAGAACAGCGCCTGCCCGTCGGCGAGCGCGTCGAGCACGGATTCGTGCAGCGGGGTCAGCGTCAGCGCCTCGTCCGGCGGCGGGAGCAGCAGCGGCGCGGAGTCGGCGTACGCGAGCGTCACCCACCCGTCGCCGCCGGAGATCGCGCCCGCGCCGGCCCACACCACCTCGCCACTGGCGCACAGCTCGTCGAGCTGGGCGGGGGAGTAGTCGGCGACCCGGGCGGGAAGCACCAGCCGTTCCAGCGCGGACGCCGGCACGTTCACGCCCTGCAACTGTTCGAGGGCGGCGGCGACGGCCTCGACGCCCCGGGCCGACGAGCCGACCTGCTGCCACCGGGGCAGGAACGTGGCGAGCGCGCGCGGCGGCACCGGTTCGATCTCCCGGCGCAGGGCGGCCAGGGAGCGGCGGCGCAGCAGGCGCAGCACCTCCGCGTCGCACCACTGCGTGCCCACCGTGTCCGGGGCGAACTCGCCGGAGACCACCCGGCCGTTCGCGGCGAGCCGCCGCAGCGCCTGCTCGACCACGAACACGCCGAGACCGAAGCGGGCGGCGCAGGTGGCCGCCGCGAACGGGCCGTGCGTGCGGGCGTACCGGGCGACCAGGTCGGTGAGCGGATCGGCCACCGGCGCCAGGTACGCCTCGGCGACCCCGACGGGCAGCGCCACGCCGAGCGCGTCGCGCAGCCGGGCGGCGTCCTCGACCACGACCCAGCGGTCCTCGCCGGCGATGCGGACCCGCAGGACCCGCCGGGCCGCCGCCAGCTCCTCGGTCCAGGATTCCGGCACGCCCCGTTCGGCCAGCTCGGCGCCGCTCAGGTCACCGACCACGCGCAGCAGCTCGACCACGTCCTCCGCGTCGCGGGGCCGGCGCTGCTCGGTGAGCCAGCGCAACTGGCGGGCGGTCTCGGCGAGCACCTCCGGGTCGAGCAGTTCCCGCAGGTCGACCCGGCCGAGCAGCTCGCCGAGCAGCCCGGAGTCGAGCGCCAGCGCGGCGGCCCGCCGCTCGGCCAGCGGGGCGTCGCCCTCGTAGAGGAACGCGCCGACGTACCCGAACAGCAGCGACCTGGCGAACGGCGACGGGCGCTCGGACTCGACCTCCACCAGGCGTACCTTGCGGGCGGCCAGGTCACGCATCAGCTCGGCCAGGGCGGGCTGGTCGAAGACGTCCTGGAGGCACTCCCGGGCGGCCTCCAGCGTCACCGGGAAGTCGGCGTACTCGCGGGCCACGTCGAGCAGTTGCGCCGCGCGCTGGCGCTGCTGCCACAGCGGCTGCCGCCGACGGGGGTCACGGCGCGGCAGCAGCAGCGACCGGGCCGCGCACTCCCGGAACCGGGACGCGAACAGCGCGGACGTGCCGACCGACTCCTCGACCAGCTGCGCGATCTCGTCCGGCTCGAAGACGACCACGTCGGCGCCGGGCGGCGTCTCGGCGGTGTCCGGCAGGCGGACCACGATGCCGTCGTCGGAGGGCATCACCTGGGCGTCCACGCCGTACCGCTCGGCCAGCCGACGCCCGATCGCGAGCGCCCACGGCCCGTTGACGCGCGCGCCGAGCACCGAGTGCACGGCGAGCCGCCAGTCGCCCAGCTCGTCGCGGAACCGTTCGACCACCACCGTCCGGTCGTCCGGCAGCGACCGGGTGGCCGCCTTCTGCTCGCGCAGGTAGGTCATCAGGTTGCCGGCGGCCCAGTCGTCCAGCCCACCGGCGCGCAGCGCCGCCACCGCGTCGGAGTCGGACTGCCGCAGCAGCGCCCGGACCCGGGCGCCGATCGCCCGGCCCAGCTCGACCGGGCGGCCGAGCTGGTCGCCCTTCCAGAACGGCATCCGGGCGGCCTGACCCGGCGCGGGGGAGACCAGTACTCGATCCGGGGTGATCTCCTCGATCCGCCAGGACGACGAGCCGAGCAGGAACACGTCACCCACCCGGGACTCGTAGACCATCTCCTCGTCCAGCTCGCCGACCCGGGCGGCCCGCTCCGCGCCGGCCAGGAAGACCCCGAACAGGCCCCGGTCGGGAATGGTGCCGCCGCTGGTCACGGCGAGCCGCTGGGCGCCGGGGCGGCCGGTCAGCACGTCGGTGGCGCGGTCCCACACGAGCCGGGGACGCAGCTCGGCGAACGCGGTGGACGGGTAGCGGCCGGAGAGCATGTCGAGCACCGCGTGCAGTGCCGAGTCCGGCAGCTCCGCGAACGGCGCCGCCCGGCGGACCAGCACGGCGAGGTCGCCGAGCCGCCACGGCTCCAGCGCCACCATCGCGACGATCTGCTGGGCCAGCACGTCGAGCGGGTTGCGCGGGTAGTGCAGCTCCTCGATCGCCCCGACGCCCATCCGCTCGGCGACCACCGTGCACGAGAGCAGGTCGCCCCGGTGCTTGGGGAAGACGACGCCGCGCGACACCGCGCCGACCTGGTGTCCGGCCCGCCCGACCCGCTGCAGCCCGGCGGCCACGCTCGGCGGCGCCTCGATCTGCACCACCAGGTCGACGGCGCCCATGTCGATGCCCAGCTCCAGGCTGGACGTGGCGACCACGGCGGGCAGCCGACCGGACTTGAGCGCCTCCTCGATCTGCTTGCGCTCCTCCCGGGAGACGCTGCCGTGGTGGGCTCGCGCGATCACCGCCGGCGCCCCGGCGGCCGCGCCGGACTGCGCCATCACCTCCGCCGGCTGCCGGGGCGCGCGGATCGGCCCCGCGCCGCCGCGCGGACCGCCGTCGCCGACCGGCGGGCCGTCGGCGCCGGGCAGCAGATCGGATACGCGCACCGGCTCCCCGCCCCGGGCCACGCGGCTGCCCTCCGGGGCGGACGCGGCCTCGATCTCCTCGACGGCCAGCTCGTTGAGGCGGGCGCAGAGGCGTTCGGCGCCGCGTCGGGAGTTGGTGAAGACGATCGTGGACCGGTGTGCGCGGATCAGCGAGAACACGCGCTCCTCGACGGCCGGCCAGATCGACGGGCGCCGGGGAGCGAGCCCGCCCAGGTCGTCCTCCGGTGGCTCCTGCTCGTCGAGGCGGGTCATGTCCTCCACCGGGACCTGGACGCTCACCTCGATGGTCTTGTCGGCCGGTGGCTGCACCACGTCGACCGGGCGGGCGCCGCCGAGGAAGCGGGCGCACACGTCGATCGGCCGGACCGTCGCGGAGAGCCCGATCCGCTGGGCGGGCCGCTCCAGCAACGCGTCGAGGCGTTCCAGGGACAGCGCGAGGTGGGCGCCGCGCTTGGTGCCCGCCACCGCGTGCACCTCGTCCAGGATGACCGTGTCCACTCCGCGCAGCGAGTCGCGGGCAGCGGAGGTGAGCAGCAGGAACAGCGACTCGGGCGTGGTGATGAGGATGTCCGGCGGGGTGCGGGCGAAGGCGCGGCGCTCGTCGGCCGGGGTGTCGCCGGTACGCATGCCGACTGTGACGTCGGGCGGCGCCAGGCCGAGCCGGGCGGCGGCCTGGCGGATGCCGGTGAGCGGGGCGCGCAGGTTGCGTTCGACGTCGACCGCGAGGGCCTTGAGCGGGCTGACGTAGAGCACGCGGCAGCGCCGGCGGGGGTCGGCCGGCGGGGGTTCCTTGGCGAGCCGGTCCAGCGACCAGAGGAAGGCCGCGAGTGTCTTGCCGGAGCCGGTCGGTGCGACGACCAGGGCGTTGCGTCCGGCGGCCACCGAGTGCCAGGCGCCCTGCTGAGCCGGGGTGGGCGCGGCAAACGCCGCGGTGAACCACTCCCGGGTCGCCGCGCCGAACTCCTTGAGCACCCCGCCTGACCGGGTCACCTCGTCCGCCACGACCCCATCCTGCCGCGCCGGTGTGACATCCGGCCGATCGCCGCAGCGTTCTGTCCCGGCGACAGCGCTCAGGAAGGGAAATGGATGGTTGTTCCGTTAAGTCTTACTTAACTGGTTGCTTGTGCACTGCAACATAAAGTAACTTCACTCGCGATGCGGCGTGGGCTGGAGGCGTGGATGACCGTCGAGGAACGAGGCTTCGGGCCCGGCACCGACCTGCTCCTCCGGCAGGTCGACGGCCGGCTGGCCGCGCTCCGCGCCGGGCTGCGCGGTCCCGACCTCGAACTGGCCGAGGAACTGGCCCGGCGGCTGCGCGAGATGATCCTCGCCACCGCCCGTTCCAGCGCTGCCGACCGGGCGCGCGTGCGGGCCGCCGTGCACTACTTCGTCCAGCGCCGGGAGAGCCGGGACGCCCGGCTGCCGCTGCGGTCCCTCGCCGTCGCCCAGCGCGCCGTCGACCGGGCCGCCCGCCAGTTGGACTCCACCGCCCTGTCCTGACCGACCCGCCGGCCCGCTGTGCCCCTTGCCACCCCGCCTCCCGTGGCGGGCTGCTTCTCCATCCCGCCTCCTGCGGTGCCGTCGGCCGTCCGCCCCGCCTCCCGCCGTGCGACCAGGCCTCCCGTCCCGCCTCGTCCCACCCACCAACCCACCTTCGCGTTGACCAAGGAGTTTGTGTCTCCGCGAGCGCGACCTCCGGACGCAAACTCCTTGATCAACGCGAAACGGCCGAGGCGGGGCAAGGGCGGTTGGGCGGGAGGGCGGCGGGGTGGATGGTGGCGGTGGGGAGAAGGGTGGCTTTTGGGGAAAACAGCCCGGTTAGGGTCGCTTGTGACGTCTGATCGGTGGTGTCCCAGCGTGTTCCGGCGCGCTGTCACCTCGACCGGGAGTACGCGTGCTCGTCCTGCTGATCGTGCACCTGGTGGCGGCGCTGCTCGCCCCGCTGCTGGTCCGCCGGTGGGGTCCGCGCGCCTGCCTGCTGCTCGCGCTCGCCCCGGCCGCCACCGCGGTCTGGGCGGCGGCCCACACCGGCGCGGTACGCGACGGCGGCGCGGTGGTCGAGACGTACCAGTGGATCCCGCAGCTTCAGCTCGACGTGGCGCTGCGGGTCACCACGCTGTCCTGGCTGATGCTGCTGCTGGTCGGCGGCGTCGGCGCGCTGGTGCTGGTCTACTCCGCCCGCTACTTCGCGCCCGGGTCGGTCGGGCTGGCCCGGTTCGCCGCCGTCATGGTCGCCTTCGCCGGGGCGATGCTCGGCCTCGTCGTCTCCGACGACCTGCTGCTGCTCTACGTCTTCTGGGAACTGACCACAGTCTTCTCGTACCTGCTGATCGGGCACAGCACCGAGCGCCGGTCCAGCCGGTGGGCGGCCGCGCAGGCGCTCACCGTGACCACGCTGGGCGGCCTGGCCATGCTCGTCGGGTTCCTGATGCTCGGCCACCACGCGGGCGGCTACCGCTGGTCGTCGGTGGCGTCCGCGCCGCTGCCCGGCGGCGGTTACCTGGCGCTGGCGGTGCTGCTCGTCCTCGCCGGGGCGCTGGCGAAGTCGGCGGTGTTCCCGTTCAACGCCTGGCTGCCGGTGGCGATGGCCGCGCCGACACCGGTCAGCGCGTACCTGCACGCGGCGGCGATGGTGAAGGCCGGAATCTTCCTCATCGGACTGCTCGGCCCGGCGCTCGCCGCGGCCGGGCCGTGGCGGCCGGTCACCGTCGTCGCCGGACTGGTCTCGCTGGTGCTGGGCGGCTGGGCAGCGCTGCGGCAGACCGACCTGAAGCTGCTGCTGGCGTACGGGACGGTCAGCCAGCTCGGCCTGCTCGCCGTGGTGTTCGGGGCGGGCACCCCGAAGGGGGCCCTGGCCGGCGTGGCGATGCTGGCGGCGCACGCCCTGTTCAAGGCGGCGCTGTTCCTGGTCGTCGGCATCCTCGACCACGAGGCGGGCACCCGCGACCTGCGGGACCTGTCCGGTGTGGCCCGGGCCGCGCCGGTGCTGGCCACTGTCGCCACGCTCGCCGCCGCCTCGATGGCCGGCGTGCCGCCGCTGCTCGGGTTCGTGGCCAAGGAGTCGGTGCTCGCCGCGTTCACCGGCGACCCGCTCGTGCTCGCCGTGCTGGTGGCCGGCAGCGCGCTCACCGTCGCGTACAGCATCAGGTTCGTCTGGGGCGCGTTCGGCACCCGGCCCGGCGTCGCCGACACGGAGGTGGACCGGCCGCCGGCCGCGATGCTCGTACCCCCGGCGTTGCTCGCCGTGGCCGGGCTCGCCGCCGGCCCGGCCGCCGGGTGGCTCAGCGGCCTGTTCGAGCCGTACGCGGAGCTGTTCGGGCCGGTCGAGGAGCATCTGGCGCTCTGGCACGGGCCGACAGTGGCGCTCGGCCTCTCCGCCCTCGTGCTGGCCGGCGGTGCGGCGCTGCACCTGGTCCGCGGCCCGCTCGCGCCCGCGCTGGCGCGGCTGCGCTCGCCGGTGGGCGGCAACCAGGGGTACGAGTGGGTGACGCACGCCTTCGACCGGCTCGCCATCGAGGTCACCGGCGCCACCCAGCGCGGTTCGCTGCCGCAGTACCTCGGCACGGTGCTGCTCGCGCTGGTGTTCGTGCCCGGCGGGGCGATGCTGGCCACCGCGCCGTGGCGGGTGGAGCTGGCGGCCTGGGACAACCCGGCCCAGCTCGTGGTCACCGTGGTGATCGCGGTCGCCGCGCTGCTCGCGGTCGGCGCGCGCCGCCGGCTCACCGCGATGCTGCTGGTCGGGGTCACCGGCTACGGCACCGCGATGATGTTCGTCCTGTACGGCGCGCCGGACGTGGCGCTCACCCAGTTCCTGGTGGAGACCGCCACGATCGCCGTGTTCGTGCTGGTGTTACGCCGGCTGCCGGAACGCTTCTCGGCCCGTCCGCTGCGCCGCAGCCGCTGGGTGCGGCGCGGCATCGGGATCGCCGCCGGCGTGGTGATGGCCGGGCTGGCGCTGACCGCGGCCGGGGCACGCCGGGCGCCGTCGATCTCCGCCGACTTCCCGCAGCTCGCCGCCGTCGAGGGGTACGGCCGCAACATCGTGAACGTGACCCTGGTGGACATCCGGGCCTGGGACACCATGGGGGAGATCTCGGTGCTCGTGGTGACCGCGACCGGCGTGGCCAGCCTGATCTACGAGCGTTCCCGCACCGGGCCGCGTCCCCGCCGTCCCCGGCCGGTCGCGGTGCGCACCGGTGACCGGCGCACGGTGTGGCTGCGCGGCGGGCAGACGCTGCCGGAGCGGCGCCGCTCGATCGTGTTCGAGGTGGTCACCCGGCTGATCTTCCACACCGTACTGATCTTCTCGCTGTTCCTGCTCTTCTCCGGGCACAACGCCCCCGGCGGCGGTTTCGCCGGTGGCCTGGTGGCGGGCCTCGCGCTGGCGCTGCGCTATCTGGCCGGCGGCCGGTACGAGCTGGCCGAGGCGGCACCGGTCGGGGCGGGCACCGTGCTCGGCGCGGGTCTGGGCATCTCGGTCGGCAGCGGAGTGCTCGGCCTGGCGCTGACCGGCGAGGTGCTGCAGAGCGTCAAGGTCGGCCTGTGGCTGCCGGTGATCGGCGACTTCTACCTGGTCACGTCGCTCTTCTTCGACATCGGCGTCTACCTGGTGGTGGTCGGGCTGGTGCTGGACATCCTGCGCAGCCTCGGCGCCGAGGTGGACCGGCACGTGGAGGCCGCCGGTGAGGCGGGACGCGGGCTGGTCGTCCAGCGGGACGGTCCCTCATGAGCGCGAGGAGTGAGCCGGGTTTGCGAGCCCCGCAGTCGCGAGCAGAGGTGGCTCGGTGAACAGGGGCGCGGCCGCGCCGACGATGGTGCTGGTGCTGGCGGTCGGGGTGCTCGTCGCCGCCGGCGTCACGCTGCTGCTGGAACGCAGCCTGACCCGGATCCTGCTCGGCATCATCCTGCTCGGCAACGGCGTGAACCTGCTCATCCTGCTCGGCGGGCGCTCCGGCCCCGCACCGTTCGTGGGTTCCACGCCGCCGGGTGAGATGAGCGACGCGCTGCCGCAGGCCATGGTGCTCACCGCAGTGGTGATCACGTTCGGGCTGACCGCGTTCCTGCTCGCCGTCGCGTACCGCAGCTGGTACACCAGCGGCGACGACGAGGTGCAGGACGACCTGGAGGACCGGCAGATCGTCCGGCTCGCCGAGAGCAACGAGGTGTCCACGGCGGACCACGGCGGCGAGGGCCCGGACGACGACCCGGAGCAGGTGGACCCGGAGCCGGCCCGCCGGCGGCTGCGCCGCGACGGTGACTTGTGAGCGCGAGGAGTGAGCCGGGTTTGCGAGCCCCGCAGTCGCGAACGGAGATGGCGCTGTGAGCGCCCTGGTGCCGCTGCCGGTGGTGGTGCCGCTGCTCGGCGCGGCGCTCACGCTCCTGCTCTCCGGGCAGCCCCGGTTGCAGCGGTCGGTGAGCGTGCTCTGCCTGGGCAGCGTCCTGGTGGTCGCGGCGGTGCTGCTGGTCGAGGCGTACCGGTTCGGGCCGGTGGTGGTGCAGGTGGGCGGCTGGCCGGCGCCGGTGGGCATCGTGCTGGTGGCCGACCAGCTGGCGGCGCTGATGGTGCTGGTCTCCTCGGCGGTGACGCTCTGCGTGCTGCTCTACTCGATCGGCCAGGGCCGGGGGGAGACCGGCGAGACCGCTCCGGTCAGCATCTTCCACCCCACGTACCTGGTGCTCACCGCGGGCGTGACGAACGCCTTCCTGGCCGGGGACCTGTTCAACCTCTTCGTCGGCTTCGAGATCCTGCTCGCCGCGAGCTTCGTGCTGATCACGCTGGGCGGCACCGAGGTGCGGCTGCGGACCGGGTCGACGTACGTGGTGGTCAGCATCCTGTCGTCGCTGCTGTTCCTGTCCGCGGTGGGCCTGGTGTACGCGGCCACCGGCACGCTGAACATGGCGCAGCTCGCCGGCCGGCTGGACGCGCTGCCGTCGGGCGTACGCATGACCCTGCAACTGATGCTGCTGCTCGCGTTCGGGATCAAGGCGGCGGTGTTCCCGCTGTCGGCATGGTTGCCGGACAGCTACCCGACCGCGCCGGCGCCGGTGACGGCGGTCTTCGCCGGCCTGCTCACCAAGGTCGGCGTGTACGCGATCATCCGCACCGAGACGCTGCTGTTCCCCGGCGGCCAGGTCGCCGGCCTGCTGATGGTGGTGGCCGGCCTGACCATGGTGGTCGGCATCCTCGGCGCGGTTGCCCAGTCGGACCTGAAGCGGCTGCTCTCCTTCACGCTGGTCAGCCACATCGGCTACATGATCTTCGGGGTGGCGTTGAGCAGCGTCGCCGGACTGTCCGGGGCGATCTTCTACGTGGTGCACCACATCACCATCCAGACCACGCTGTTCCTGGTCGCCGGCCTGGTCGAGGAACGTGCGGGCAGCACCGACCTGCGCCGCATCGGCGGCCTGGCGCGGATCGCCCCGATGCTCGGCGTGCTCTTCTTCGTCCCGGCGATGAACCTCGCCGGCATCCCGCCGTTCTCCGGCTTCCTCGGCAAGCTCGGCCTGCTCCAGGCCGGGGTGGCGGCCGGCGGCACGCTGCCCGCCGTGCTGGTCGGGGCCGGCACGCTGACCAGCCTGCTCACCCTCTACGCGGCCTCCCGGGTGTGGAACATCGCGTTCTGGCGGGAGCCCCGACTGGCCTCCACCACCGTGCCGGCCCGGCTGCCCGGCCTGATGGTCGGCGCCACCACCGCCCTGGTGGCGCTGGGCGTGCTGTTCACGCTGCTGGCCGGGCCGCTGTTCCAGGTCACCGCTGACGCGGCCACCGACCTGCGCGAACGCACCCCGTACGTGCGGGCGGTCCTGCCCGGGGACGTGCCGTGACCGACGACCTGCCCCCGGGCGGGGGCGCAGGCGGACAGCCGCAGGGCGTACCCCGGGCCGCGCCCGAGCCGGACGGGCCGATGCCGACGGTGGGCCGCGGTGGGCGGCGCCGCGACCAGGCGCTCGCGCTCGGCTGGCTCGTCGTCGCCTGGATGCTGCTGTGGGGCGACGTGTCCTGGGGCAACTTGATCGCCGGGCTGGTGGTCGGCGTGGCCGTGCTGGTGTTCTTCCCGCTGCCGCCGGTCTCCTTCGGCGGCCGGTTCCGCCCCCGCGCGCTGCTGGTCTTCCTGACCACCTTCGTCGCGGAGCTGGTGAGCGCCAGCCTGCACGTCGCCGCCGTGGCGCTGCGCTTCGGCTACCGCCCGCGCGGCGCGATCATCGCGGTGCCGCTGCGCGTGCGCACCGACCTCAACCTGGCGCTCACCGCCGAGGTGATCTCGCTGGTGCCGGGCACCCTGATCCTCGACGTCGACCGGGTCGAGGGCGTGCTCTTCGTGCACGTGCTCGACGTGCGCGGCCCCCAGGACGTGAGCGACAGCCGGAAGCGTGTGCTCGCCGTCGAACGGCGCATCGTCCGCGCCATCGGATCTCCCGCCGAGGTACGCCAGCTCGACCTCGAACCCGTCGAACGGAGGAACCCGTGACCGTCCTGCTCGCCGTGGCGCTCATCGTGCTGCTCTCGGCCACCGCGCTGCTCGCCCTGGCCCGCATCTACCGCGGCCCGTCCCTGCTCGACCGGGTCGTCGCCGCCGACCTGCTGCTGTCGGCGATGCTCGCCGCGGTGGGGGCGGAGGCCGCTGTCAACCGGCACGCCACCACGCTGCCCGTGCTCGTGGTGCTCTCCCTGCTGGGCTTCATCGGGTCGGTGTCGCTGGTGCGCTTCGCGGTCCGGGCCGAATCATGAGCGTCGCTGCCGTGGCGGACTGGGCGGGCGGGGTGCTGCTGCTGGCCGGCGCCGTGCTGGGGCTGGTCGCCGGCATCGGGCTGGTCCGCTTCCCGGACGTGCTGGACCGGATGCACACGGCCACCAAGCCGCAGGTGCTCGGCGTCCTGCTGCTCCTGGCCGGGCTGGCGTTGCGCCTGCGTACCCCCTCGGACCTGGGCATGCTGGTCCTCGTGGCGATCTTCCAGCTCTCCACCGCGCCGGTCGCCGCGCAGATGATCGGGCGGGCGGCCTACCGGTCCGGGCGGGTCGACCGGAGCCTGCTGGACGTGGACGAGCTGGCCGGGCGGTGAACCGGACGTGGAGGAGGGTTCCCGGCACCCTCAGCGGACGTCCAGCGGGTACCGATAAAATGGGCCGCATGATCGACTCTTCTGCCCCGGAGGGCAGCAGTAGCCGGCCGGGTCATACCCGGCGAATTCCCTCCCCGACGACCCCGGGAGCCCTGAACCTCCCGTGTTGATCCTCGTCGGTCTCCTTCTCATCACCGTGCTCACCGCCGCCACCGGTTATTTCGTGGCCCAGGAGTTCGGTTACGTCGCCGTCGACCGGGGCAAGCTCAAGCAGCTCGCCGACGGTGGCGACCGTGCCGCGTCCCGGGCCCTGGAAGTCACCGCGCGGCTCTCGTTCATGCTGTCCGGCGCCCAGCTGGGCATCACCGTGACCGCACTGCTCGTCGGTTACGTCGCCGAGCCGTTCCTGGGCGCCGGGCTGGCCGACCTGCTCGGCCTCACCGGGATCTCCAGCACGGTGGCGTTGCCGCTGTCGGTGGCGCTGGCCCTGGTCATCGCCACAGTGGTGCAGATGGTCCTGGGTGAGCTGGCCCCGAAGAACCTGGCCATCGCCCGGGCCGAGCCGCTCGCCCGCGCGCTGTCCCGGTCCACCCTGATGTACCTGAAGATCGCCGGCCCGCTGATCACGCTCTTCGACCGGGCCGCGGTACGGCTGCTCCGCCGCATCGGCATCGAGCCGATCGAGGAGCTGCCCAGCGGCGCCACCCCGCAGGACCTGGAACAGATCATCGCCGAGTCCCGGGAGGAAGGGCACCTCGACGCCGAGATGTCCGACCTGCTGGACCGGGGCCTGGACTTCCGGGAACTGACCGCCGGCGAGGCGATGGTGCCCCGCGTCGACGTGCACACCGTCCGGGCCGACGAGCCGGTCAGCCGGATCGTCGAGCTGCTGGACACCGGCCACTCCCGGTTCCCGGTAAGCGGCGCCGAGGGCGTCGACGACCTGATCGGCGTGGTCGGTATCGCCGACGTGCTCGGGGTGCCCCCGGCGGAACGCGCGACCACCCGGGTCGACGCGGTGGCCGTACCCCCGTTGCTGGTGCCCGAGACGCTGCCGCTGCCGACGGTGCTCGACCGGCTGCGGTCCGGGCACCGGCAGCTCGCCTGCGTGGTCGACGAGTACGGCGGCTTCGCCGGCGTGATCACGCTGGAGGACCTGGCCGAGGAGCTGGTCGGGCCGATCCGCGACGAGGACGACCCGCCGGACCGGGCCGCGGCGCGGCAGGAGGACGGCTCCTGGGTCGTCCCGGCGCGCTGGCGCATCGACGAGGTCGCCGACAGCACCGGCATCGAGCTGCCCGAGGCGCCCGAGTACGACACGCTGTCCGGTCTGGTGATGCGGGAGCTGGGCCGGGTGCCCGAGGTCGGTGACCGGCTGGAGATCCCGGTCGCCACCGACGGCGACGAGCCGGCGTCCGGCCCGCGGGTGCTGGTCGAGGTGCTCGCAGTGGACCGGCACGTGGCCGACTCGGTGCGGCTGCGGTCCACCGCCGACGTGTCCGGGGAGGGTGCGGCATGAGCCCCGGGTTCGCGTTGTTCTTCTCCGTGGTGCTGCTGGCGCTCAACGGATTCTTCGTGGCCGCGGAGTTCGCGCTCGTGGCGTCCAAGCGGTACCGGCTGGAACAGGCGGCCGCCGGTGGCGGCCGGGCGGCCCGCGCGGCGCTCGACGGCGTCCGCGAGCTGAGCCTCATGCTGGCCGGCGCGCAGCTCGGCATCACGCTGTGCACGCTGGGTCTCGGCGCGCTGGCGGAGCCGGCCATCGAGCACCTGATCAGCCCGCTGCTGCACGCGGTCGGCCTGCCCGCCGCGGCCAGCCACGTGGTCGCGCTGGTGTTCGCGCTGTCCCTGGTGACGTTCCTGCACCTGGTGGTCGGCGAGATGGCCCCGAAGTCCTGGGCGATCACCGACGCGGAGCGTTCGGCGACGCTGCTGGCGCTGCCGTTCCGGGCCTTCGCCCGGATCGTCCGGCCGGTGCTGTCAGTGCTCAACGGGCTCGCGAACGCGATGCTGCGGCTGTTCGGCGTGCAGCAGCAGGACCAGCTGGCCCAGGTGCACGGCCCGGACGAGCTGCGGATCCTGCTGGAGCAGTCCCGGGAGCACGGGCTGCTCGGCGCCGAGCAGCACCAGCTGCTCAGCAGCATGCTGGAGCTTCAGGGCACCACTGTGGCGCAGGTGATGGAACCGTTCGACCAGATCGTCACGGTGGGCCGGGACGAGACCGCCGAGCGGATCGAGCACGTCTCCCGCGACAGCGGCCGGTCCCGGCTCGCAGTGCTCGACACCGGCGGCGAGGTGTGCGGCCTGGTGCACGTACGCGAGGCGGTGCGCGCCGTCACCACCGGCCGCCCGGCGACCGCGGAGGAGTTGATGACCAACGCCTTCACGCTGCCGGCCGAGGCGTCGGTGACCGAGGCGGTGGCCGCGATGCGGGCCCAGCAGGCGCAGCTCGCGCTGGTGAGCAACGGCGGCGGGCCGACCCGCCCGATCGGGTTCGTCGCGCTGGAGGACCTGCTGGAGGAGGTCATCGGCGAGTTCGACGACGAGACCGACACGGTGCCGCGAGGCCGCCGGATGCGCTGAACGTCGTGATCCGTGCCGGCCCGGCGAGGTGGTGTCCCCATCTCGCCGGGCCGGCGTCTTTTCCGGTAGGCCGGCTTCGGCGGTCCTGCGTCGGCGGTCCCGCGTCGCGTCCGTGTGGGCTTCGGCGGGACCGGCGTCCGTTGCGGCCGCCGGGGTCCGCTTTCGGCGGCGCATGCACCGGCGGGCAGCGGGAATGCCCCGGCATGCGGTTGACCGGGGTGTCGCGGGACTCCGCCTGGACCGGGCTCTCCGTGAGCACCACCCTGCCCAATCCGAGCACCCGGCCGGGCCTGCGCCTGCCGGGCCGGGTGACGCTTACCGCCGGTGACTCGGACGTCCCGGTCCGGCACATCCGGCTCGGGCTGGTCACGCAGGTCGAACCGGAGGATCCGGAGGCGCCGCGCCGGCTGGTGCAGTACCACCAGTGGCCGATCGCGGGGCGGTTCGTGGTGCCGGCCGGGCGGCGGCGGGCTGTCGACTTCGCCGTGCCGCTGCCGTGGGAGGCGCCGGTGACCACGTACGGCGGCGTGCCGTTGCTGACCCTGCGGACCGGGTTGCGCACCGAGGTGTCGGTGGACCCGGACGTCGACCAGGGCGCGATGGTGCCGGTCCTGATCCACCCGCTGCCCACGCAGCAGCACCTCCTCACCGCGCTGGACACCCTGGGCTTCGCGATCCGGCAGGCGGGGCTGCGGCAGGGCCGCCTGCCGGGGGTGGAGCAGACGCTGCCGTTCCAGCAGTGGTTCGGGTTCTGGGCCGCGCCGCTCTACGCCGGCCCGATGACCGAACTCGAAATGATCATGCTGACCAACTCGGCCGGCATGGAGGTGCTGTTCTGGCTGGACCGGCGGCTGTCCCTGGCCGGGATCACCCACCAGAGCATCAGCCGGTTCCGGGTCTGGCACGCGGGGGCCGACCAGCGCGACTGGGTGGCCACTGTGGACGGGTGGCTGCGGCACGCCATCGACAGGCACGCCGCCGCGGCGGCGCACGCCGACTGGTCGGCCACGATCCGCGAGTCGGCGCACGTCAGCCGTCCCCCTGACCGCCCGGTCGCGCCCGGCTACGGCCTCGGGGGCACGGCCGGCGGCGCGGGCATCGGCGGCGGTGGCGGGGGCGGCGACGGGACGTGATCTTGTTAAGAAGGGGCCCCTGCTCTACCGGAGGCGTTAAGAAGGGGCCCTTCCTTACACCAGTCAGCCGGCGGCGAGCTTCAGGCTGAAGCCGAGGAACAGCACCGCCACCGCCGTGGTCCCGCTCGCGGCCAGCCGACGGCGCTGCCGGAACTGTGCGGCCAGGAACGTGCCGGTGAAGATCAGCGCGGTCAGGTAGAGCGCGCTGGCGACCTGCGCGATCAGCCCGAGCAGCAGGAACGACAGCGCCGGCCAGGCGTACCCGGGGTCGACGAACTGGATGAAGAACGAGACGAAGAACAGGATCGCCTTCGGGTTGAGCAGGCTGATCACCAGCGCCCGCCGGAACGGCTCCTGCGGCCCGGCCGGCTCGACCTCGTCGATCAGGCGCGGCGTGGCCGGGTCGTTGCGGTCGCGCCAGCGCCGCCACGCGCCGCGCAGCATGGTCAGCCCCAACCATCCGAGGTACGCCGCGCCGGCGTACTTGATCACCAGGTAGAGCGGCGGGTACGCCTGGAGCAGCGAGGCCACCCCGGCGGCGGAGAGGACCATCAGCACCGTGTCGCCGACGAACACCCCGGACGCGGCCCGGTAACCGGTGGCCACTCCCCGGCGGGCAGCGGTGGCGAGCACGAAGAGCGAGTTCGGGCCGGGCAGCAGCACGATCGCCACGGTGCCCAGCACGTACGTCCAGATGTCGGTGATCCCCAGCACGCCGGACATCATGACGCCACGGTGGCCGCCGCGCGAAGACGTTCCCGCAGGCTGGCCTGTGCGCTCGGCCACTCCTGCGTGAGCATCGAGTACTGCACGGTGTCCCGCCAGGAGCCGTCGGCGCGCTGCTTGTGCTGCCGCAGCACGCCCTCGCGGCTCGCGCCGAGCCGTTCGATGGCCCGCTGCGAGCGTTCGTTGCGGATATCGGTGTGCCAGACCACGCGCACCGCGTCCAGCTCGTCGAAGGCCCGGCCGAGCAGGAGCAGCTTCGCCTCGGTGTTGACGCCGGTACGCCACCAGGGGCGGCCCAGCCAGGTGTAGCCGATCGCCAGCGACCGGCGGACCGGGTCGATCTCGTAGAACGAGGTCGTGCCGATGACCGCGCCGGTGGTGGCGCAGCGCTGCGCCCAGCACACCTGCTCGCCGCGCTCCTGCGCGTCCAGGTAGCCGGTGATCACCTGGCGCATCTCGTCGGCGTCGGCGGGCTGCGTACCGCCCAGGTGCTGCCACACCTGCGGGTCGTCGGTGGCGGCGTACAGCTCGTCGGCGTGGGCGAGGTCGAGCGGCTCCAGCACGACGTGCTCGCCGCGCAGCACCGCCGGCTCGTGCCACGGGGAGCGGGCCGGGCGCAGGTACGCCGGCACCGGCGCGACGACGCCGGGGGCGGGTTCGGGGCGGCCCGGCGTGAGCCGCAGCGGCACCACCCCGGCCCAGTACGGCAGCGCCTCGTCGGCCGGCTCGTCGTTGACGCCGCCGGTGCGCACCCGTACCGACACCTCGCGCAGCGGCAGCGCCAGCACCGCCGTCTCGGCCAGTTCGCGCCGGTTCGGCGGGCGGCTCTCGGCGGACCGGCCGGCGGCCACCTTCTCGATCAGCGCGGTCAGCACCGCCGCCTTCTCGTCGGCGTCCTCGACCAGCCGGGCGGTGCCGTGCGCCACCACGGAGCGGTAGTTGGCGCTGTGGTGGAACTGCGACCGCGCGTAGATCAGCCCGTCGAGGTGGGTGACGGCGACGCAGACCGGCAGCCCGGCCTCGCCCCGGGCGGCGAGCAGCGGCCGGCTGCCGGTGGAGCCGTGCAGGTAGAGCGTGCTGCCGACGCGCACGTGCAGGGTCGGCAGGACGCGCGGCTCGCCGTCCACTGTGAACGACAGCGCGCAGTGGTACGCCTCGTCGAGCAGCGCGTGCGCGGTGGCCGCGTCGTAGTGCATCCGGTCGCGGGCGCGGGTGGCGGTGGTGCGGGGGGTCGGAGGGTACATGTGACATCCCACCTTTGTTCTAGTACAATCGCCAAACTGTGGCAGCACGTTATCAGGTCAGTGGGTCCACGTCGGCCGCGATTTCGGCGAGCGTCGAATCGGGCATCCGCAGCGGTGACCTCGCCCCGGGCGACGCCCTGCCCGCCGTCCGGGCGCTCGCCGCCAAACTCGGCGTCAGCCCGGCCACCGTCGCGAAGGCGTACCAGGAACTGCGGCAACGCGGCCTAGTCGCGACCGCCGGCCGGCACGGCACCCGGGTCCGCCCCCGCCCGCCGGTGGCCGCCCGCCGCGCCGCGCTGCTGCCCCCGCCGCTGGCCGGCGGCCGCGACGTCTCCGCCGGCCAACCCGACCCCCGGCTGCTGCCCCCACTCGGGCCGCACCTGGCCGCGCTCGCCGCCGAGATCGGAACCCCCGGCGGGTACGCGACCGACGCGACGCTGCCCGACCTGGCCGCCCTGGCCCGGGAGCGGCTCGCCGTGGACGGCGTGCCGGACGGGGAGCTCACAGTCACCGGCGGCGCGCTCGACGGCATCGAACGGCTGCTCGCCGCCCACCTGCGCCCCGGCGACGCGGTGGCGGTGGAGGACCCGGGCTGGGCCAACCTGCTCGACCTGATCGCCGCGCTCGGGCTGCGTGCCGTCGGGGTGCCGGTGGACGACGACGGCCCCACAGTGGGTGGCGTCCGGGTGGCGCTGGCCGCCGGGGTCCGGGCGCTCGTGGTGACCAGCCGGGCCCAGAACCCGACCGGCGCGGCCGTCTCCGCCGACCGGGCCGACGCGCTGCGGACGCTGCTGGACGGCCGGGCCGACCTGCTGC
This sequence comes from Micromonospora sp. LA-10, assembly GCF_051853095.1. Taxonomy (NCBI): domain Bacteria; kingdom Bacillati; phylum Actinomycetota; class Actinomycetes; order Micromonosporales; family Micromonosporaceae; genus Micromonospora; species Micromonospora sp. LA-10. The sequence continues at coordinate 2,099,651 of NZ_CP195710.1, read as the reverse complement.
TGATCGAGGACGACCACGCCGCCGAACTGGCCCGCGTACCCCTGCGTCCGCTCGCCGGGGCGACACCGGCGTGGGCCTTCGTCCGGTCGGTGAGCAAGCCCTACGGGCCCGATCTGCGGCTCGCGGTGCTGGCCGGCGACGAGGCCACTGTGGCCCGGGTGGCCGGCCGGGCGCGGGTCGGCGCCGGCTGGGTGTCCACAGTGCTGCAACGGCTGGTCGTGTCGCTCTGGCGAGACCCGGCCACGGCGGAGCTGGTGCGGCGCGCGGCGGACAGCTACGACAGGCGGCGCGACGGGCTGGTCGAGGCGCTGGCCGCGCGCGGGGTGGCCGCGTACGGGCGTACCGGGATCAACGTCTGGGTGCCGGTGCCCGACGAGACTGTGGCGGTCACGACGCTGCGCGACGCCGGGTGGTCGGTGGCGCCCGGCCGGCTCTACCGCATCGCCGCCGACCCCGCGGTGCGCGTCTCGGTCAGCGCGCTGGACGAAGCCGACATCCCCGCGCTCGCCGACGCCCTCACGGCCGGAAGGAAGGGCCCCCTGTTAACGCATTCGGTATAGGAAGGGCCCCCTCTTAACGCCTTCGGCCGAGCGGCGGGCCGCTCGCGTGCGCGCCGCCGGACGGGGTAGAACGATCGGCATGGCCGAGACCGAGAGCGCACCCGGAGCGCAGGAGTTCATCCCGCCGTCGGCGGACACTATCGACGAGCTGCGCGCCGCCGCGACCGGCTGCCGGGGCTGCGAGCTGTACCGCGACGCCACCCAGACCGTCTTCGGCCGCGGTGACGAGCACGCCCGCGTGGTCTTCGTCGGCGAGCAGCCCGGCGACATCGAGGACCAGAAGGGACTGCCGTTCGTCGGCCCGGCCGGACGGCTGCTGCGCAAGGCCGTCGACGACGCGGCGCTCGACCCGGCCCAGATCTACCTGACCAACGCCGTGAAGCACTTCCGCTTCGAGCTGCGCGGCAAGCGGCGCATCCACCAGACCCCCGACCGGGTGCACGTCACCGCCTGCCGGCCCTGGCTGGTCGCCGAGTTCGCCCGGCTGCGCCCGGAGATCGTGGTGGTGCTCGGCGCCACCGCCGCCAAGGCGCTGCTCGGCCCGAGCTTCCGGGTGACGAAGCAGCGCGGTGAGCTGCTGCCCTGGCCGGCCGCCGCGCAGCACCCGGAGGACTTCGAACAGGTGCCGGTGGACCGGTCCGGCGCTGTGGCTGACGCCCCGGCGGCCCGGCTGCTGGCCACCATCCACCCGTCCGCGGTGCTGCGCGCCGACAACCAGGACGTCGCGTACGAGGGCCTGGTCGCCGACCTGAAAGTGGCCGCCAAGGCGCTGCGCTGACTCAGGAGCGCTGCTGCCAGGTGCACAGGCACACCCGGTTGCCGTCCGGGTCGGCGAGCACCCAGAAGCTCGGCGCCTCCGCGTCGCTGACCAGCGTGCCGCCCGCCGCCAGCGCCGCCGCGATCCGTGCCTCCACCTCGGCCGGGTCCACCCACACGTCCGGGTGCCACCGCTGCCGTGGCTCCTCCCGGCCGGAGCGCTGGAACCAGACCGTGGGCAGCCCGCCGTCCGGGTCGCGTACCTCGTCGGCGTCCGGGCCCGGGCCGAGCGGCGCGCCCCACGCCAGGACCGCGCGCCAGAACGGCAGCACCGCGGCGTGCTCCGGAGTGTCCAGCGCGAGTTCCAGGCGGGCCAGCCCGGCCGCCGACAGGGTCAGCCCGGCCTCGGCGGCCAGCCCCGAGATGAACCGGGCCAACCGCAGGTCGCGCTGCGTCACCCCGCCCGCGTCGTGCGACCACAGCCGCACGTCCACGTGGGTGTAGCGCAGGTCCAGATCGGGATGATGATCGACCCGCTCGGCCTCCGCGCCCACAGCGGCCACCAACGCCAGCCCGGCCGCGAAATCGGGGGTACGGATGCGCGTCTGCAACGCCCCCAGCAGGTACGTCCACCCGTCCAGCCCGGCCTCGGCGACCTGTTTCCCCGTGAGTGTGCTCATCCGGCCATCCTGGCCTGCCTGCCGTCCGTCCGCCACCGTCCACAGGGCGAACACGGATCGACACGCAGGGATACGATCCGGGCATGGCCGACCCCCGACCTCAGGTGTCGTTGTTCCGCTACGGCGTACCCGGCCCGTACGTGATCTCGATGCTGCTCGCCGGCCTCCTCTGGCTGCCCATCCGGCTCTGGGAGCGGGACGGGTCCGTGCCGGCCGCGGTGGTCGAGGCCGGTCTGAACGCGGTGATCTGGGGGTTCGGGTTCTACTTCGCGCTGAGCCGATTCGGTAAGCCGCGCCCCGCCGAGGCGGACCGCGTCGCCGCCTGGGCGGTCGCCGAGACCGCGCTGCGCCGGGGCGAGCCGCCCGCCGACGAGGCGGGGCGCGCGGCGGTGGCGGACAGCCTTCCGGCGGTACGGCGGGGAGCGCTGTTCGGGGCGGCCGGTGGCGTCCTGCTGCTCGGCGCGCTGATCGTGCTCGCGCTCGGCGTCGGGTCGGAGGTCGCCGCCGTCGGGTTCGGGATCGTGCTGGTCGCGGTGCTGGCCGACGCCGTACGCACCGGCCGCCGGGAACGGCGGCTGCGAGCGGCGCTCGCCTCTGTCCAGGGCGGGTGAGCGGTGCCAGACTTGCCGCCATGGAGCAGCATCTCTACGAGCCCGTCCACGACGAGTTCCGCGACCTGTGCCGCCGGTTCCTGACCCGGGAGGCGGTGCCGCACCACGAGCGCTGGGAGGCCGACGGGATCGTCGACCGGCAGGTGTGGCGGGCCGCCGGCGCGGCCGGGCTGCTCGGCCCCGACGTCGACCCCGAGTACGGCGGCGGCGGGCAGCGCGACTTCCGCTTCAACGCGGTGCTCGACGAGGAGATCGTCGCGTCCGGGTGCTCCGGCCTCGGGTTCGGGCTGCACAACGACGTGGTCGCGCCGTACCTGACCGAGCTGACCACCGACGACCAGCGCAAGCGGTGGTTGCCGGGCTTCTGCTCCGGCGACCTGGTCACCGCGATCGCGATGAGCGAGCCGGGCGCGGGCAGCGACCTGGCCGGCATCCGCACCAGCGCGGTCCGCGACGGCGGCAGCCTGGTCCTCAACGGGCAGAAGACGTTCATCACCAACGGTGAGATGGCCGACCTGGTGGTCGTGGTGGTCAAGACCGCGCCGGACCAGGGCGCGCACGGGGTGAGCCTGGTCGTGGTGGAGAGCGGCACGCCGGGCTTCAGCCGGGGCCGCCGCCTGGCGAAGGTGGGCCTCAAGGCCAACGACACCGCCGAACTGTTCTTCGACGACTGCCGGGTGCCGGCGGAGAACCTGATCGGCACCGAGAACCACGGCTTCTACCACCTGATGGCCAACCTGCCCCGGGAGCGGCTGAGCATCGCCGTGGCCGCGGTGGCGGCCTGCGAGAAGCTGCTCGCGCTCACCATCGAGTACGCCCGCTCCCGTGAGGCGTTCGGCCGGCCGATCGGCCGGTTCCAGCACAACCGGTTCCTGCTGGCCGAGCTGGACACCGAGGTCACCATCGCGCGGACGTTCGTCAACCACTGCATCGCCGAGTTCAACGCGGGCCGCCTGTCGGTGACCGACGCGGCGAAGGCCAAGTGGTGGACCACCGAGTTGCAGACCAAGGTGGCCGACCGGTGCGTGCAGCTGCACGGCGGCTACGGCTTCATGGCGGAGTACCCGGTGGCGAAGGCGTGGCTGGACAGCCGGGTGCAGACCATCTACGGCGGCACCACCGAGATCATGAAGGAGATCATCGGCCGGGGTCTCGGCCTGTAGCGAAACCGGGTGCCGGCCGGAGGGCCGGGTGCGGGAGGATGGGGCACCCGTCCCACCAGGAGCGCGCATGGCCACCGACCTGACCGCGCCGGCCCCGCCCCGGCCTGACGTCGCCGGCATCCAGCGGCGTACCGTCCGGCTGCTGTTCCTCACCCAGATCATCGGCGGCATCGGCGTCACCATCGGCATCTCGGTCGGCGCGCTGCTCGCCGCCCGGGTGGCCGGCACCGCCCTGGCCGGGCTGGCGCAGAGCGCCGGGGTGGTCGGCGCCGCGCTGCTCGCCATCCCCGTCACCCGGCTCATGACCGCCCGTGGCCGGCGACCGGGGCTGGTCCTCGCGTACCTGGTCGGGGCGGTCGGCGGCGTGCTGGTCGTGGTCGCCACAGTGACGCGCCTGGTGCCGCTGCTCTTCGTCGGCATGCTGCTGTTCGGCGGCGGCACGGCGGCCAACCTCCAGGCGCGCTACACGGCCGTGGACCTGGCCGAACCGCAGCGCCGGGGGCGGCAGCTCTCGCTGGTCGTCTGGGCCACCACCATCGGCGCGGTGGCCGCGCCGAACTTCGCCGCGCTCGCCGACGAGACCACCCGGGGCTGGGGCCTGCCGGCGCTGGCCGGCCCGTTCGCGTTCAGCGCCGTCGCGTTCACGCTGACCGCCGCCGTACTCCTGGTCCTGCTGCGGCCGGACCCGCTGCTCACCGCGCGCCGGCTGGCGGCGGCCGAGCCGGCGCCGGGCGCCGCGCCGGCGGTCACCCGCCGCGGTGGCATGGTCGCCGCGTGGCGCACGGTACGCGGGCGGCCGGCCGCCCGCCTCGGCATCGCCGCTGTCGCGGTGGGGCACCTGGTGATGGTCGCTGTCATGTCGATGACGCCGGTGCACCTCGGCGAGTGGCACTCCGACGAGGACGTGCTGCCCGTGGTCGGCCTGGTGCTCAGCCTGCACATCGCCGGCATGTACGCGCTGTCGCCGGTGGTGGGGTGGCTCACCGACCGGTTCGGCCGGCGGCCGGTGATCCTCGGCGGGGTGGCGCTGCTGCTGGCCGCGTGCGCGGTCTCCGGCACCGCCGGGCACCACACGCCGCTGCTGTCGGTGGGGCTGACGCTGCTCGGGCTGGGCTGGTCGGGCACGATGGTGGCGGGCTCGACGTTGCTGTCGGAGTCGGTGCCCACCGCCGACCGGCCCGGCGTGCAGGGCCTGTCCGACCTGCTCATGGGGCTGGCCGGGGCGGGCGCGGCGGCGGCGAGCGGGTTCGTCATGCGGGCCGTCGGGTACCCGACGCTCACCCTGCTGGCGGCGATCGCCGTGGTGCCGCTGGTGGCGCTGGCGCTGCGCCCTGCCGGCGCGGAACCACTCGACGAGGAGGACTGAACACGTGCGGCTGACCGACTTCTGGACGCGGCTGGAGGAGGCGTTCGGGCCCGGCTACGCGGCCAGCATCGCCAGGGACCAGGTGCTGTCCCAGCTCGGCGGGCGGACCATCGAGCAGGCGCTCGCGGCCGGTGAGCAAACGCACGTGGTGTGGCGCGCCGTGGTCGCCGCGTATCCCGACCGGGTGCCCGCCCGACTACGCTGAGCAGCCTTTTCATCGATCCCGCGTGTCGCTTGCCCAGTCGTACATCTGTTCGGCTATTGTCCACAGCGGGGTGCTCGTCCACAGCTCACGGCCCGTCGGCTGGTTTTCTGTCGGACCCAGCGCCTAGCGTGTCCCGCGTGACGCGAAGCTCAGGAAAGACGCCGGCGAAGGCAGGGGTGGCAACGATGGCAGCAGGGCCTGACCGGGAGAAGGCGCTCGACCTTGCTCTCGCTCAGATCGACAAGCAGTTCGGCAAGGGTTCGGTGATGCGCCTGGGGGAGCGGCCCGTCGTGCAGACGGCCGTCATCCCGACCGGCTCCATCGCGCTCGACGTGGCGCTCGGCGTGGGCGGTCTGCCCCGCGGCCGGGTGGTCGAGATCTACGGTCCGGAGTCCAGCGGTAAGACCACCGTCGCGCTGCACGCGGTGGCGAACGCCCAGCGCGCCGGCGGCATCGCCGCGTTCATCGACGCCGAGCACGCGCTCGACCCGGAGTACGCGCGGGCCCTCGGCGTCGACACCGACGCCCTGCTGGTCTCCCAGCCGGACACCGGCGAGCAGGCGCTGGAGATCGCGGACATGCTGGTCCGCTCCGGCGCTATCGACATCATCGTGATCGACTCGGTGGCGGCCCTGGTGCCGCGCGCCGAGATCGAGGGCGAGATGGGTGACAGCCACGTCGGTCTGCAGGCCCGGCTGATGAGCCAGGCGCTGCGGAAGATCACCGGCGTGCTCAACAACACCGGCACCACAGCGATCTTCATCAACCAGCTCCGCGAGAAGATCGGCGTGATGTTCGGCAGCCCGGAGACCACCACCGGTGGCCGCGCGCTGAAGTTCTACGCCTCGGTCCGGCTCGACGTGCGCCGCATCGAGAGCCTCAAGGACGGCACCGACGTGGTCGGTAACCGCACCCGGGTCAAGGTCGTGAAGAACAAGGTCGCCGCGCCGTTCAAGCAGGCCGAGTTCGACATCATGTACGGCAAGGGCATCTCCCGTGAGGGCTCGCTGATCGACGTCGGCGTGGAGCAGGCGATCATCCGTAAGTCCGGCGCCTGGTACACCTACGACGGCGACCAGCTCGGCCAGGGCAAGGAGAAGGCCCGCGAGTTCCTCCGCGAGAACCCGGACGTGGCGGCCGAGATCGAGAAGAAGATCCTGGAGAAGCTCGGCGTCGGCACCGGTGGTACGGGCGACGCCGCCGGTGGCCCGGAGCTGCCGCCGGTCGACTTCTGATCCGCTGACCTGTGGCAGGACGACGCGCCCGTACGGGACGGGGCTGGGATGCCGGCCCACCCCGTACGGGCGACGCCACCGGTACGCCCCGGCCCCGCCGGGGTCGCCGCGATCGCGCGGCGGAGTCCGATGCAGGGGAGGCTCCGGCTCCGCCGCGCGACGAGGCCGAGCTGGCCCGGGAGATCTGCCTGCGGCAGCTCGCGGTACGCCCCCGCACCCGCGCCGAGCTGGCCGGCGCGCTGGCCCGGCGCGGCATCTCCGAGGAGATCGCCGAGCAGGTTCTCGACCGCTACGACGAGGTGGGCATCGTCGACGACGCCGCCTTCGCCCGTGCCTGGGTGAGCAGCCGGCACAACGGCCGTGGGCTGGCCCGCCGGGCGCTCGCCAACGAGCTGCGCCAGCGCGGCGTCGACGGCGAGGTGGCCGGCGCCGCCCTGGAGGGGCTGGACGAGGAGACCGAGGCGGAGACCGCCCGCGCCCTGGTGGAGCGCAAGCTGCGCAGCACCCGGGGTGAGCCGGACGCGGTGTTCCGGCGTCTGGTGGGCATGCTGGCGCGCAAGGGCTATCCGGCCGGGGTGGCGATCCGGGCGGTGAAGGACGCGCTGGCCGCGCAGAGCGCCGAGGCGGCCGAGTTCGCCGAGCACATCGACGCCGACGCGATGGCCGACGCCGAGAACGATCTCGACTCCCGCCGGCCCGACTGACCGACCGGCTGACCGGCCGCCCTCGTCGCGGCCGCCGTCCCGAGGAGAGGCGCACACCGGTGCTGAAGGCGTGTCTCAACGGCGCACGGCGGCGCGACGAGCACGCCGCCGTGCCGCTCACCCCGGCCGAGTTGGCCGCGGACGCGGTCCGCTGCGTGGCCGCCGGGGTGGCGGCGGTGCACGTGCACCCGCGCGACGACACCGGTGCGGAGTCGCTCGACCCGGCGGTGATCGCCGCGGCGGTCACCGCCGTCCGGGCCGCCCGTCCCGGCCTGCCGGTCGGCGTGAGCACCGGCGCCTGGATCGTCCCCGACCCGGCCGAGCGGGTCGCCGCCGTCCGCGCCTGGACGGTGCTGCCCGACTTCGCCTCGGTCAACGCCCACGAACCCGGGGCGGCCCAGGTCGCCGCCGCGTTGCACGAGCGCGGCGTGATGGTCGAGGCCGGCCTGTGGACCCTGGCGGCGGTGGACGCCTGGCGCCGCTGGTCCGCGCCCACCGGGCGGGTCCTCGTCGAGTGCATGGCCGAGCAGGTCGAGACGGCGCTCGCCGACGCGGAGGCGATCCTCGCCGCGCTGCCGGCCGGGTGCCCGCCGGTGCTGCTGCACGGCGAAGGGCCGGCTACCTGGCCGGTGTACGCCGAGGCGGTCCGGCGGGGTCTGCACACCCGGATCGGCCTGGAGGACACGCTGCTGCTGCCCGACGGTGCCCCGGCCCCCGACAACGTCGCGCTGGTGACCGCCGCCCGCGCCCTCGCCTGACCCACCCCTCCGGCGGGTGGGGCGGATTGATCCACTGCAGATCGGGGAGGTGGTGTGGTCAAAAGCGCCGGGATGCCGCCACCTCGGCGAAATGGAGTCGATCATGGGTCGGTTCATGGGGATCGGGAGCCGCCGCGGCGTGCGGTGCGGTGGTGGAGGGGGCCTGAGCAGGCCGGGAGTGCCGGGGAGCGGCGCCGGAGGGCGAGGTTTGTCCGGGCCTGTCCGGCATCTGATCACCAATGAGTGACGCCGCAACTTCTCTCCGTCCGGGTGGTTTGATCATGACTTCTTGACCGAACGGCCCCTCGCGACCTAGCCTCGCCATACAGGCTCACTTTGCCCGACCAGCGCAGGCTAAGCGCACAACATAGATCTCGTAACAGAACAGCATCACTTTGGCCAGCTACACCGGCCCTTGACGGGTGCTCCGGAGCCTCCGGAGTGGCCGACAACTGCAACCGGTCGCCAGCGGTGCCCCTCGCGGGACACCGCCGACGGAAAGCTGCCCAGAACCAGCCGCTCCGGTCGGGCGTACAGAGCCGCAGGCGCGCGTCCTTCGCGCGTGCCCTGCGGCGCCGACGTTCAGGGGGAGGCGGCCATGGCTGGGCGGCACAGGTTCACCGGCGGTCTGCCACACGGTCCGAGTCCTTCCCTGGAGGGCGGCACCGGCCGCCCGGCCGGCGGAGCACGGCGGGACGGCGTGTCCGCTTACCGGTGCGGAGCGGCTCGATGAGCGCCTTCGACATCGTCCTCCTCGTGGTGGTGCTGCTGCTGGTCGTGGTGGTGGTCGGCGCCGTGCTGTTCGGCGTGCGTACCCTCAAGCGGCTCAGCCTGGCGCCCGCGCCGGAGGACCCGGCCTTCATCGCGGAGAAGGACCGGCAGGAACAGTCCCTCGCGGCGCTGCGTACCGCCGCGAGCGAGGCGAACAGCACCATCGACGTGGCGAAGTCCGCGGCCGCGGCGGCGCGAGCCGAGGCGGCCGCCGCCAAGGCCGAGGCGAAGGCGGCCCGGGCCGAGGCGCGGCGGGTGCTCGACGACGCCCGCGCCGAGGCGGACACCGTGCTGGAGCGCGCGCACAAGCAGGCCGAGGCGGACGCCGAGCAACTGCGCGCCACCGCGCGGCGCAGCGGCGAGCGGGAAGTGGCGGTGCTGGCCGCCACCACCCGGGAGCAGGCGGCCGAGGTGGAGCGGCGCGCCGCCCGGATGGACGAGCGGGAACGGCTGCACACCGAGGAGGTGGAGCGGCTGGCCGAGCGGGAGCGGCAGCTCACCGCCGCCACCGCGGCGCTCGCCGCCCGGGAGGCCGCGCTGTCCGAGCGGGAGCGGACGCTGACCGAGGTGGAGGAGCAGCGCCGCCGGGAGCTGGAGCGGGTTGCCGGACTGACCGCCGACGCGGCCCGCTCCGAGCTGGTCGAGTCGATCGAGGGACAGGCCAAGCGGGAGGCCGCGCTGCTGGTCCGGGAGATCGAGGCGGACGCCCGGGGCAGCGCCGAGCAGCGCGCCCGCAACATCGTGGTGGACGCCATCCAGCGGGTCGCCAGCGAGCAGACCGCGGAGAGCGTGGTCAGCGTGCTGCACCTGCCCGGCGACGAGATGAAGGGACGCATCATCGGCCGGGAGGGGCGCAACATCCGCGCCTTCGAGTCGGTCACCGGCGTCAACCTGATCATCGACGACACCCCCGAGGCGGTGCTGCTGTCCTGCTTCGACCCGGTACGCCGGGAGGTCGGCCGGGTCACGCTGGAGAAGCTGGTGCTGGACGGCCGGATCCACCCGCACCGGATCGAGGAGGTCTACGACCTGGCCCGGCAGGAGGTGGAGGAACTGTGCCTCCGCGCCGCCGAGGACGCGCTGGTCGAGGTCGGCATCACCGAGATCCACCCGGAGCTGGTGACGCTGCTGGGCCGGTTGCGCTACCGCACCTCGTACGGGCAGAACGTGCTCAAGCACCTGGTGGAGACCGCGCACATCGCCGGCGTCATGGCCGCGGAGCTGCGGCTGGACGTGCCGACGATCAAGCGGTGCGCGTTCCTGCACGACATCGGCAAGGCGCTCACCCACGAGGTGGAGGGCAGCCACGCGATCATCGGCGCGGACGTGGCCCGCAAGTACGGCGAGAGCGAGGACGTGGTGCACGCCATCGAGGCGCACCACAACGAGGTGCCGCCGCAGACCATCGAGGCGGTGCTGACCCAGGCGTCGGACGCCTGCTCGGGCGGGCGGCCCGGCGCGCGGCGGGAGAGCCTTGAGGCGTACGTGAAGCGGCTGGAGCGGATCGAGGAGATCGCGGCCGGCAAGCTGGGCGTGGAGAAGGTCTTCGCCATGCAGGCGGGCCGGGAGATCCGGGTGATGGTCAAGCCGGACGACGTGGACGACATCGGCGCGGCGGTACTGGCGCGGGACGTGGCCAAGCAGATCGAGGAGGAGCTGACCTATCCGGGTCAGATCCGGGTGACTGTGGTGCGCGAGTCCCGGGTCACCGAGATCGCCCGCTGAGACCGGGAAACGAAAAGGGCTGGCCGTGGACGGCCAGCCCTTTTCGTTGTGTCGCGGTCAGATGCCGCCCGCGCCCTCGGCCTGGGAGGCCAGCGCGGCCGGCGGCGGCGTCGGCGCCGGGGTGCCGGCGCTCTTGCGGCCCTGGGAGAGCCGGCGCTGGACGTACTGGGCCAGCTTCGACAGCGAGTAGTTGATGGCGATGAACAGCACGGCGATCACCACGTACACCTGGATCGGGTTGCCCAGGACGCCGATGATCTGCTTGCCGATGTTGAGCGTCTCCTCGTAGCTGATGATGAAGCCCAGCGAGGTGTCCTTGAGCACCACCACGAGCTGGCTGATCAGCGCCGGCAGCATGATCCGGAACGCCTGCGGCAGCAGGATCAACCCGGTGGTCTGGAACGGGGAGAGCCCGATCGCGGAGGCCGCCTCGGCCTGCCCGCCGGGCAGGCCCTCCATGCCCGAGCGCAGGATCTCGGCGATGACCACGGAGTTGTAGATGGTCAGACCGATGACGAGGTACCAGAGGTTGTCGAACGAGGCGCCGAACTCGGGGAAGCCGCGCGCCACGAAGAAGATGGTGATGACGACCGGCAGGCCACGGAACACCTCGACGCAGACCCGGGTCACGGCGGCCAGCACCCAGCTCAGTCCGCGCAGCAGGTACGCCACCGGTGCGGCGGCTCCGGTGAAGCGCCGCCGGGTCAGGCTCTTGAGCTGGATCCGCAGGACGGCCAGCAGGGTGCCGACGACGAGCGACGAGACGATGGCCAGCGCGGCGGCGATCAGGGTGTTCTTGAGGCCGTATCCGATCCGGTCCCAGACGAGCGGGAAGTTCTCGTTCGAGGGGTCGACCAGCGGACCCCACAGCTCCATCGAGAGCTGGCCCTTGTCGGCCAGCGGTCGATAGATGAACAGGTAGGCGCCGGCCAGCACCACCACGACGGCGATCAGGCTGCTGATGAGCGTGACGCGCCGCTGGCGTGGCCCCGGGATGTCGTAGAGGACGCTCTGCTGGCTCATCGGGCCACCGCCTGTCGCTTCTCGATCCGGTCCAGCAGGGCGCCGAGCGGTACCGTCATGATCAGGTATCCGACGGAGATGCCGATCGCCACCGGGATGAACGGGTAGCCGCCGGCGGAGGTGAGCTGGTCCGCGGTCTGCGAGAGGTCACCGACCACGCCGAAGAAGCCGACGAGCGCGGAGTTCTTGATCATCGCGATGATGACCGAGCCGAGCGGCACCACCGAGGCCTTCCAGGACTGCGGGAGCACGACGTGCCGTAGGTTCTGGCCGAAGGTGAGGCCCAGCGAACGCGCCGCCTCGGCCTGCCCGGCCGGCACCGCGTTCACGCCGGACCGCAGGGCCTCGCAGACGAACGCGGCGGTGTAGAGGACCAGGGCGATCAGGCCGAAGCGGAAGTAGGGCAGATCGGTACCGAGCCGGCTGAAGATCGATTCCAGGCCCGGGATCCGTAGGAAGTCCGCGTTGGAGCCCAGCGCCGGCAGGCCGAACGCCGCGAAGAACAGCACCACCGTCAGCGGCAGGTTGCGGAAGACGTTCACGTACGTGGTGCCGACCGCGCGCAGCGGTGGCACCGGCGAGATCCGCAGCACCGCCACGACGGCGCCCAGGATCAGGGCGCCGATCGCGGCGAGAACGCAGATCTGGAGGGTGAGCCAGAACCCGCCCGCGAAGACGTCGAACTTGTCGATGAGCACATTCACGGGTCGGTGTCCTCCCCACCCTCCGGATCTAGCGGATCAGTAGCGGTTGACGGCGGGCGGGTCGCCCAGGGTGGCGCCGAACTTGCCGGCGGTGTCGTCCCACGCCTTCTTCCAGCTGCCGTCCTGGAAGGCCTTGTCGAGCGTGTCGTTGATGAAGTTACGGAAGTCGGTGTCCTCCTTCTTGACACCGATGCCGTACGGCTCCTTGGTGAAGTTGTCGCCGGCCATCTTGAAGGACGCCTCGTCCTTGGCGATGTAGCCGAGCAGGATCACGTTGTCGGTGGTGACGGCGTCGACCTGCTTGCCCTTCAGGGCGTCGCGGCACTTGTCGTAGGTGTCGAAGAGCACCAGCTGCGTGCCGACGTCCTTGACGTACTTCTTGATCTCCTCGGCCGGGGTGGAGCCGGTGACCGAGCAGACCTTCTTGGTGCCGTCCTTGAACGAGTCGGGGCCGGTGATGGCCGCCTCGTCCTTGCGGACCATGATGTTCTGGCCGGCCTCGTAGTACGGCCCGGCGAAGGCGATGCGCTCCTTGCGCTTGTCGTTGATCGTGTAGGTGGCCGCGACCAGGTCGACGGTGCCGTTCACGATGACGTCCTCGCGGACCTTCGACGGCGTCTCGACGTACTCGATCTTGTCCTCGGGGATGCCGAGTTCCTTCACGATCAGCTTCGCGACCTCGACGTCGAAGCCCTCCGGCTTGCCCGACAGGCCCTTCTGGCCGAAGCCCGGCTGGTCGAACTTGGTGCCGACCTTGATCTTCTGGGCCTTGTTCAGCCGCTCCATGGTGCTGCCGGCCGCGAACTCCTTGCTGCCGGCGCCGGTGCCCTCGTCGTCGCTGTCGCCCCCACAGGCGGACAGGCCGAGCGCCAGAGTCGCCGCCGCGGCAACCGCCGCCACGCGCTTGTAACGCATACTCAATCTCCTTCTTCGACGGAGCCGCCGGGACGACTCCAACTACGGACGCTCAGTGAGTGAGGATCTTGGAGAGGAAGTCCCTGGCCCGCTCGCTGCGCGGGTTCGCGAAGAACTCGGCCGGCGGCGCGTCCTCGACCAACTGCCCGTCGGCCATGAAGACGACCCGGTTGGCGGCGTGCCGGGCGAAGCCCATCTCGTGGGTGACCACGACCATGGTCATGCCCTCGCTCGCCAGCGACGTCATCACGTCCAGCACCTCGCCGACCATCTCCGGGTCCAGGGCGCTGGTCGGCTCGTCGAACAGCATCGCCTTGGGCTGCATGGCCAGCGCGCGGGCGATCGCCGCCCGCTGCTGCTGGCCGCCGGAGAGCTGCGCCGGGTACTTGCCCGCCTGGTTGGCGATGCCGACGCGGTCGAGCAGGGCCAGGCCGCGCTCGCGGGCGGCGGCCGGCTTCTCCCTGCGTACCTTGACCGGCCCCAGCGTGACGTTCTCCAGGATCGTCTTGTGGGCGAAGAGGTTGAACGACTGGAAGACCATGCCGACCTCGCTGCGCAGCTTGGCCAGGGGCTTGCCCTCGGCCGGCAGCGGCTGCCCGTCGAACGTGATGGTCCCCTTGTCGATGGGCTCCAGGCGGTTGATCGTGCGGCACAGCGTCGACTTGCCGGAGCCGGACGGGCCGATCACCACGACCACCTCGCCCCGGCCGACGGAGAGGGACACGTCGTCGAGCACGTGCAGCGGCCCGAACCACTTGTTGACCCCGTCGAGCACGATCAGCGGGTCGCCCGTCGTCACGTCGTCCACCGTCCCTGTCGTCCATGCCGGAATTGGGGGTCGAGCGACCCCCGGTTGGGCAACTGTAGGCGGGGTGATGTGGCAGAACGCAACTCAGATGGTCACGGAGCGGTAACACCGGTCACCTGCATACCGGCACGTCCGAATTTTATCGCCGACCGGGTGGGCCGAGTGGCGCTGAAGGCGCTGGCCAGAGATCATGAGGCGGTGACCGACGCGATCCGGCTGACCGACTACGCCCGTGGTGGCGGCTGCGCCTGCAAGATCCCTCCGGGCGAGCTGGAGGCGATGGTGGCCGGCCTCGGCGCCACCGGCGGCTCCGCCGACCTGCTGGTCGGGCTGGAGAACGGCGACGACGCCGCGGTGGTCCGGCTGGACGAGCGTACGGGCCTGGTGAGCACCGCCGACTTCTTCACCCCGGTGGTCGACGACGCCTACGACTGGGGCCGCATCGCCGCCGCCAACGCGCTCTCCGACGTGTACGCGATGGGCGGCACCCCGCTCGTCGCGCTTAACCTGCTCTGCTGGCCGCGCGGGGTGCTGCCGCCGGAGATGGCCCGTGAGGTGCTGCGCGGCGGTCTGGACGTGGCCCGGGAGGCGAACTGCCACCTGGCCGGCGGGCACAGCGTGGACGACGACAGCCCGAAGTACGGCCTCGCGGTCACCGGCGTGGTCCGGCCCGAGGAGCTGATCACGCTGGACGCGGGGCGGGCCGGACTGCCGCTGTCGCTGACCAAGCCGCTCGGCGTGGGCGTGCTCAACACCCGGCACAAGCAGACCGGCCAGCGCTTCCCCGAGGCGGTCGAGTCGATGGCCCGGCTCAACCGGGACGCGGCCCTCGCGGCGGTGGCCGCCGGCATCCGCTGCGGCACCGACGTCACCGGCTTCGGCCTGCTCGGGCACGCCTCGAAGCTGGCCCGCGCGAGCCGCCTCACGGTGGCGATCGACGCGGCGGCGGTGCCGTACCTGCCGGGCGCGCGGGAGGCGCTGCGCGACGGGTACGTCAGCGGTGGCACCCGGCGCAACCTGGAGTGGGTCAACCCGTGGACCGACTTCGGCGGCGCGGACGAGGGGGAGCGGCTGCTGCTGGCCGACGCGCAGACCTCGGGCGGGCTGCTGGTCGCCGGCGAGGTGCCGGGCGGGATCGTCATCGGTGAGTTGCTGCCGGCCTCGGACCACCTGATCCGGGTCCGCTGAGTTCTCGATTTCACGGCGCGGCCGGGCGGTCGCCGCGGCACCGTACCCGATAAACTGTCATCTTCCAGCTACTCCGGGCAACGTCGCCCGAGGGAATTTTGCCCGGAATGGTCACAGACCGGTAACTTGCGCCCGGCTGAGGGCAAATGCCCTCCACCATCGTCAGTAAGGCCCGATCCGGAGGCCGGTGGAACGAGCGCAGCGAGGAGGCGGCATGACCGAGCTGTGGAACTGGAGAATCGACGGCGTCGAGCCGGTGGAGGTCTACCCGGCACTGGCCGAGGCGCTCGGCCGGGTGGTGATGCCCCTGGCGGTGGCCGACCCGGCCCGGCTTCCCGCGTACGCGGTGGTCTGCGACGTGTGGGAGGCGCCCGGGCTGTACCGCACCGTGGTGGACTGTTACGGCGTGCCCGAGAGCCTGGCCGAGCTGCCCGCCATCGCGGCGCTGGCCCGGCTGCTGGGCCGCAACTGCCTGATGCGTGACGACACGCTCGACGCCGGCCGGCACCTGCTGGTCGCCCCGGACGGCACGATCCGCCCGGTGCACTTCGACGTGGCCGACACCGACGACGGCGAGGTGCTCAGCCACCACCGGCTCTGCACGCAGGCCGACCCGCGCTGCCGGGGCTGGTCGCAGTGCCACCGCTCCCGCTGGGCCCCCGACACGGTCGCCCCGGCGCTCGCCGCCGCCTGACCGCGAGCGCCGGCGGGCGGCGGTGACCGGCGCTCGCCGCCGTGTCCCCGACCGGCGGCGAGCCGTGGTGGCCCCGGGCTCAGTCCCGGGTCGCCGGCTGCTGGCCCCGCACCACGAGCTGGTCGAGCAGCGTCGCGGTGGCGGCGGCCACGGCGTCCACCGCGGCGTCGAACGCGGCGGCGTTGTGCGCCGCCGGGGCACGGAATCCGGAGATCTTCCGGACGTACTGCAACGCGGCGGCGCGGATGTCCTCCTCGGTCACCACCGGGACGTACGGCTCACGCAGGGTCTTGATGCTCCGGCACATGGCTCCTCCTCGTTCGGTCCGACCAGCTCCACCCGGATACGCTGTCCGGGTCATGACTACCGCAGCCGCGGGCAGCCCGCGCACCTACCAGGTGCGTACGTACGGCTGCCAGATGAACGTGCACGACTCCGAGCGCATCTCCGGCCTCCTCGAGGACGCCGGTTACGTGCGCGCAGCCGAGGCCGACGATCAGCCCGACGTGGTGGTGTTCAACACCTGCGCGGTCCGGGAGAACGCCGACAACCGGCTCTACGGCAACCTGGGTCATCTGCGCCCCGTGAAGGCGAAGCACCCCGGGATGCAGATCGCCGTCGGCGGCTGCCTGGCCCAGAAGGACCGCGGCGACATCGTCCGCAAGGCGCCCTGGGTGGACGTCGTCTTCGGCACGCACAACATCGGCGCGCTGCCGGCGCTGCTGGACCGGGCACGGCACAACGCCGCGGCCGAGGTGGAGATCCTGGAGTCGCTGGAGGTGTTCCCCTCCACGCTGCCGACCCGGCGCGAGTCGACGTACGCCGGATGGGTCTCGATCTCCGTCGGCTGCAACAACACCTGCACGTTCTGCATCGTGCCCTCCCTGCGCGGCAAGGAGAAGGACCGCCGCCCCGGCGACGTCCTCGCCGAGGTGCGCGCGCTCGCCGACGCCGGCGTGCTAGAGGTGACGCTGCTCGGGCAGAACGTCAACTCGTACGGCGTCGAGTTCGGCGACCGGTACGCGTTCGGCAAGCTGCTGCGCGCCTGCGGCGACATCGACGGGCTGGAGCGGGTGCGATTCACCAGCCCGCACCCGAAGGACTTCACCGACGACGTGATCGCGGCGATGGCGGAGACGCCCAACGTCTGCCACTCGCTGCACATGCCGTTGCAGTCCGGCTCGGACGACGTGCTGCGGGCGATGCGCCGCTCGTACCGGTCGGAGCGTTACCTGGGGATCATCTCCAAGGTCCGGGCGGCGATGCCGGACGCGGCGATCACCACCGACATCATCGTCGGCTTCCCCGGCGAGACCGAGGCGGACTTCGCCCGCACGCTCGACGTGGTCCGGGAGGCGCGGTTCTCCTCGGCGTTCACGTTCCAGTACTCCAAGCGCCCCGGCACCCCGGCCGCCACGATGGACGGGCAGCTTCCCAAGCAGGTCGTGCAGGAGCGTTACGAGCGGCTGATCGCCTGCGTCGAGGAGATCACCTGGGCGGAGAACAAGAAGCTGGTCGGGGAGACCGTCGAGGTGCTGGTGGCAGTCGGCGAGGGCCGCAAGGACGAGCGCACCGGCCGGATGTCCGGGCGGGCCCGCGACGGGCGCCTCGTGCACTTCGCCACCGGTGAGCTGGCCGGGCAGATCCGCCCCGGCGACATCGTGCACACCACTGTCACGTACGCCGCCCCGCACCACCTGAACGCCGACGGCGCGCCGCTGGCCCACCGGCGTACCCGGGCCGGTGACGCGGCCGAGGCGGGACAGGTCCCGCGTACGCCCGGGGTGCTGCTCGGACTGCCGACGATCGGCGCACCAGCTCCGTCACCGGCCCCCACCGGCGGCTGCGCCGCCCACTGACCCCCCCCCGCGTAAGGAAGGGCCCCCTTTTAACACTCAGTGTTAAAAGGGGGCCCTTCCTCTACCGCAGGCGTTAATAAGGGGCCCTTCCTTACACGGTCAGCAAGCGGTGCCGTTGAGCTTGACCGTGGCGGGGGCGGCAGCGGTGCCGTTGGCGGTGAAGCCGACGGTGACCGACGCGCCCGCCGCCAGCGACGACGCCCAGCCCGGTGCGGCAGCCGTCACAGTGGTGCCGGACTGCGTGACGGTGGCGTTCCAGCCGCTGGCGAGCGTCACCCCGGACGGCCAGGTCCAGGTGGCCGACCACGGGTTCACCGCGGCGGTGCCGGTGTTCTTCACGGTCAACTCACCCTGGAAGCCACCCGACCAGGAGTTGATCTGCTTGTAGGTGGCGGTGCAGCCACCGGTGACGGGCGGCGGCGGGGTGGTCGGCGCCGGTGACGTGTTCGGGGTGCCGGTGGGGGACGGGCTGGTGGTGCCGCCACCGCCGGTCGGCGGGATCAGGTACGGCGTGAGGATGTCCTGCTTCGGCTGGTTGATCGTGGTCCAGTCGTCGTTGGCGATGCCGCCGGTGTCACCGGAGTTCGGGTTCCACGACCAGTACGTGAACGACATCCCGTTCACGCCGGTGCCGGTGTACGCCATCAGGTTCTGGAGCCAGATCTTGTCCTTGGGGTCCTGGAGCGTGGTGCCGAACTCGCCCATCATGATCGGCGCGATGTTCTGCTTGTAGAGGTAGCCCCAGTACTTGTCCCAGATGGCCGGCATGTTCGCCGGGTAGGTCGGGTCGTCGAACCAGGCCTGCCGGTAGACCGACGTGGCGTACTCGTGCGGCGAGTAGACCAGCCGGTTCGCCACGTTCAGCCGGACCGGGAACTGCCCGGCCTTGGACAGGTTGCCGCCCCACCAGCCGCAGTCCTCGTCGTTGCTGGGGTCGTTGTCCCAGACGTTCGACAGGCCGCCGCTCGGGCAGCTCACCCCCTCCACGAAGATCAGCCAGTTCGGCTGCACGCCGAGGATCGCGTTGCCGGCCCGCTCGGCGGCCAGCCGCCAGTCCCGGGCGGTGTCGCCGCAGCCCCAGCAGGCGCCGGTGGCGGCCGGGTTGGTGCCCTCGGCGTGCGGCTCGTTGTGCAGGTCCGCGCCGATCACAGTGGTGTTGCCGGCGTACCGCTGGGCCAGCATCTTCCAGTCGTTGATCCAGGTCGCCTCGGAGACCGTCGAGGTGTACCAGAGCGGCGACTGACCGGCCGACGTCGGCCGGTGCCGGTCCAGGATGACCCGCATCCCCTTGCTGCCCGCGTAGTCGATGACCTTGTCGAGGACCTGCAGCGGGGAGAGCCCGATCAGGTCCGGGTTGACGAAGTCGTTGATGCCGGTCGCGGTCGCGCCGGCCTTGAGCGCGTCGTTCGAGTACGGGATGCGCAGCGTGTTGTAGCCGAGCCGGGCCATGGTGTCGAGCTGCGAACGCCACGGGTTGCTCGACCACAGGCCGTGGAACGTCTTGTTGTCGGTCTCCATGCCGAACCAGTTGATGCCGGTCAGCCGGACGGTCGTGCCCGTGCTGTCGACGATCTTGTTGCCGCTGGTGTGCAGGTAACCGGTGCCGGTGCCACCGGCGGCCGCGGCTGCAGGTGCGGTGGAGACGGCGGCGGCGACGAGAACGCCGGCCGCTGCGGTGGCTAGCGCCGTCAGGGCGCCGCCGAGGGCGGTGCGTCGGTGCATGGAAGCTCCACTTCGGATGCCCGCGCCGCGCAGGCGCCGCGGGCGGCAGGACCAGGAGGCACGTCCCGCTCGTCATCGAGTACGCGCGCAGCGCGCGCCGGGCCGTGTCGTGTGGACGGCCACCCGCGAGATGTCACACCGGCGACCGTCGACGGCGAGATCAGCCGTCGGTGCCCTCGTCCCGGTGCCTGAACCTGGCTCCGCCGCTCATTCTGATCAGCCTGCCTCGATGCGTCAACCCGGCCCGGACGCAGGTGAGCCCCCGGCCGCTCCGGCCGGGGGCTCACCTGTGGCGTGTCTGTCCGCCGGCCTGCCGGCCGGGGCGCTTCCGTCAGCCGGCGGCCTGCTCGGCGAGCTGGAGGAACTGCCGCTTCGACGCGAGCGCCTGCTCGGCCTCCTTGATCCGGCGGGTGTCACCGGCGGCCTGGGCGCGGGCCAGCCGGTCCTCGGCCTCGGCGACCTGGGCGCGCATCTGCGCCAGCAGCGGGTTGTCCTCCTTGGAGGTACGCCGCCACGCCGAGTCCATCACCTCGCGGACCTTGTCGTCCACGGCCCGCAGCCGGCGCTCCAGCCCGGAGGCGGCCTCGCGGGGCACCCGGCCGGCCTCGTGCCACTGCGCCTGGATCTCCCGCAGCTTCGCCTGCGCGCCCTTCGGGTCGGCGTCGACGTCGAGCGCCTCGGCCTCGGCCAGCAGCGCCTGCTTGCGCTCCAGGTTGGCGCGCTGCTCGTTGTCGCGCGCCGAGAAGACCTCGCTGCGCCGGCTGAAGAACTCGTCCTGCGCGGCCCGGAACCGTTCCCAGAGCTTCTGCTCGGCCTCCTTGGCGGCGCGCGGCGCGGCCTTCCACTGGGCCATCAGGTCCTTGAGCTGACCGGCGGTGACGCCCCAGTCGGTGGAGTCCTTGAGCTTCTCCGCCTCGGCGACCAGCTCCTCCTTGACCGTCTGCGCCTGCTTGCGCTGCTGGTCGAGGGAGGCGAAGTGGGCGCCCCGGCGGCGGGTGAAGCCGTCCCGGGCGGCCGCGAACCGCTTCCACAGCTCACCGTCGGTCTTCTTGTCGACGCCGCGGATGGTCTTCCACTCGTCGAGGATCTCCTTGAGCCGGTCCCCGGCGGTCTTCCAGCCGGTCGACTCGGCGGCCAGCTTCTCGGCCTCCTCGACCAGGGCGGTCTTGCGCGCCAGCGCCTCACCGCGGGCGGCCTCGCGGGCCGCCTTGGCCTCGCCGGCCTTCTCCTCGGCGACGACGGCGAGCTTGTCCAGCCGGGCGGCCAGCGCGTCGAGGTCACCGACCACGTGCGCCTCGGCCAGCGAACCGCGGATCCGCCGGATCGTGGTCAGGGAGTGGCCGGCATCAGCCGCGCCCGAGTTGAGCCGGGCCTCGGTCAGGTCGACCTCGGTCACCAGATCGGCGTAGCGCCGGGCGAAATGGGCGAGCCCTTCCTCCGGTGCGCCCGCCTGCCAGGATCCGACCACCCGCTCGCCCTCGGCCGTCTTGACGTAGACGGTGCCGTCCTCGTCCACCCGTCCGAAGGCAGTCCAGTCGCTCATGTGCCCATCCTCGTTCTCCCGGCGTCGAGGGGACAGTCCCCTCGAATCGCCGCCACGGCGCAGCAAACTTTCTCCCGGCATTGTCACAGGTCCGACCCGGTCCGTGTCGAGCGCCTGCCGTCGACCGTGACCATACGGTGTCGTACGCCCTCGATGACCGGATCGGCGCGGGGACGCACCGGCGGATCCCGATAGGTTGGGGGGCGTGCCACTGGTCGCCGCCGCCGTCTGCCCCCACCCGCCGCTCATCGTGCCCGAGCTGGCCGGCGCCGCCGCGCCCGAGCTGGACGACCTGCGCGCCGCCGCCGACGCCGCTGTGGCCCGGCTGCTCGCCGCCGAGCCCGAGGCGATCCTGCTGATCGGCGGCGGACCGGAGACCGTCCGGTTCAACGCCGCCGAGCACGGTTCGCTGCGCCCGTACGGGCTGGACCGGCACGTGCGGCTCTGGAAGGTCAACTGCGCGGGCGGGGACCGCCTGCCGCTGAGCCTGACCGTCGGCGCCTGGCTGCTGAACCGCTCCGGCACCGAGCTGCCCCGCCTGGCCCGGTCGGTGGCGCACGACGCCACGCCGGCCGATTGCGCGGCGTTCGGCGCGAGCCTGATCGACGACGACGATCCGCGGGTCGCGCTGCTCGTGCTCGGCGACGGGTCCGCCTGCCGCGGCGTCACCGCGCCGGGGTACGACGACCCGCGCGCGCCCGCGTACGACGAAGCGGTTGCGGTTGCCCTGGCCGGCGCGGACACGGCGGCGCTGCGCGACCTGGACCCGGTGCTGTCGGCGCAGCTGCGGGTCGCCGGGCGCGCGCCGTGGCAGGCGCTGGCCGGCGCGGTCGACGCGGCCGGCGGCGACTGGCGGGGTGAGCTGGGTTACCACCGCGCCCCCTACGGCGTGGCCTACTTCGTGGCGAACTGGGAGCGGGCGTGAGCGTCGTCGCCGTGGTCGGGCCGACCGCGGCCGGCAAGTCGGCGCTGAGCATCGCGCTGGCGCACGCGCTCGACGGTGAGGTGGTCAACGCCGACTCGATGCAGCTCTACCGGGGCATGGACATCGGCACCGCGAAGCTGACACCGGCCGAACGCGAGGGTGTGCCGCATCACCTGCTGGACATCTGGCCGGTGACCGAACCGGCGAGCGTCGCGGAATACCAGGCGCTGGCGCGCGCCGCAGTCGACGACATCCTGGCCCGGGGGCGGGTGCCGCTGCTGGTCGGCGGCTCCGGGCTGTACGTGCGGGCGGTGCTGGAACAGTTCGAGTTCCCCGGCACCGACCCGGCGCTGCGGCAGCGGCTGGAGGCCGAACTGGCCGCTGTCGGCCCGCTGCCGCTGCACGCTCGGCTGGCCGAGGCGGACCCGGGCGCGGCGGCGAGCATCCTGCCCACGAACGGGCGGCGGATCGTGCGGGCGCTGGAGGTGATCGAGCTGACCGGCGCGCCGTTCACCGCGTCGCTGCCGTCGCCGACGCCGTACTACCCGTCGGTGCAGCTCGGCGTCGACCTGGACACCGCGCTGCTGGACGAGCGGATCGCGCTGCGGGTGGACCGGATGTGGGCCGACGGCCTCGTCGACGAGGTGCGGGCGCTGGTCGCCGAAGGGCTGCCCGAGGGGCGCACGGCCAGCCGGGCGCTCGGCTACCAGCAGGTGCTGCGCTTCCTGGCCGGGGAGCTGACCGAGGCCGAAGCACACGAGGAGACCGTCCGCGCCACCCGCCGGTTCGTCCGCCGGCAGCGCTCCTGGTTCCGGCGCGACCCGCGCGTGCACTGGCTGGACTCGGCGTCACCCACGTTTCTCGACACTGCCCTGCGGGTGGTCGCCGAGCATCGGCCATGATGGGGGCGTGGAGTTCACCAAGGGTCACGGCACCGGCAACGACTTCGTCATCCTGCCCGACCCGGACGGCACCCTCGACCTGACACCCGGCCTGGTCGCCGCGCTCTGCGACAGGCGGCGCGGCCTCGGCGGCGACGGCGTGCTGCGTGTCGTACGCGCCGCCAGGCACCCCGAGGGCGTCGCGCTCGCGGGCGAGGCCGAGTGGTTCATGGACTACTGGAACTCCGACGGCTCGTTCGCCGAGATGTGCGGCAACGGGGCCCGCGTGTTCGTGCGCTACCTGCTGGACCGCTCGCTGGCCGTCGCCCCCTCCTCTTCCTCGTCCTCTGTCTCGTCGGGCGGGACGCTGCCGATCGCCACCCGCGCCGGACTGGTCCGGGCCCGCGTCGAGGGCGCGGACGTGGCGGTCGAGATGCGCCGCCCCCGGCTGTACGACACGGCCACCGCCACGCTCGGCGGGCTCACGCTGCCCGGCGCCGCCGTGGACGTCGGCAACCCGCACCTGGTGTGCGCGCTGCCCGCCGCGCTGGAGTTGACGGCGCTCGACCTCACCCGCGCGCCCGAGGTCGACGCGGGGGTCTTCCCGGCCGGGGTGAACGTCGAGTTCACCACGCCGGGCGAACCGGTCACGGGCACCGACGCGCACGTGCTGATGCGGGTCTACGAGCGCGGCTCGGCCGAAACGCTGTCCTGCGGCACCGGCGCGTGCGCGGTCGGCGCGGTGGCGTTGCGCGACGCCGGCCTGGACACCGGCACAGTGGCGGTGGACGTGCCCGGCGGACGCCTGACGGTCACCGTGACAGCCGACTCCTGCTGGCTGTCCGGCCCAGCGGTCCTGGTGGCAACGGGCACCCTGACCCCTTCCGCCCTGACTCCCTGACAGTTCCGCCTTCGGCGCCTCTGCCGGTTGATCAAGGAGTTTGCGGCGGATTTCCAGTGGTCCGGTGACGCGAACTCCTTGGTCAACACCCGGGCTGAGTGGTGTTTCGCGGGCCGGCCGTCCCGTGCTCGGCGCACTGCTGCCCGGCCGTTCCGTGCTCGGTGCCCTGCTGCCAGGCGTCCCGTGCTCGGCGTGCTGCTGCCCGGCCGTCCCGTGCTCGGTGCCCTGCCGCCGGGGTCGAGAGCGACCGCGTCGCGCAGCTGGATTCGCGTCCCGCCGTTGGTGCGCTGCTGCCCGACCGTCCCGCCCCGCGGCGCACTGCTGCCAGGGCGTCCCGCCCTCGGCGCGCTGCCGTCCTGCTGCCCGCATGATCAACACCAGTTCGGGGAAGTGGTGGTGTCGTGGGCCCTCTGATGCCACCACCCCGGCGAAGTGGTGTTGATCAAGGGTGCTGATGCCCCCACTTCGGGGAAATGGAGTCGATCAAGCGGCGGCGATAGGCCCATCTGTCTGAATTGTCCCGTCAAGGCGAGCCGCTGCTGGAGATCTTGGAAGATTCGGGCCCCTATGACGGCCCTTTCCTTCCAAGATCTCGTGTGGACGCGCCAGGGGCGCCTGACTATGCGGGTGCGGGTGCGGGGACGCACGCGCGTGCGCCGCCCCGGTGGGAGGTGTTGCCCCGCGAAGCCCCCCCCCCGCGAGGCGGTGCCCAACGAGGTGTTGCCCTCCGAGGCGGTGCCCCG
Source organism: Micromonospora sp. LA-10 (assembly GCF_051853095.1). Lineage (NCBI taxonomy): Bacteria > Bacillati > Actinomycetota > Actinomycetes > Micromonosporales > Micromonosporaceae > Micromonospora > Micromonospora sp. LA-10. The sequence continues at coordinate 2,075,211 of NZ_CP195710.1, read as the reverse complement.
CGAGGCGGTGCCCCGCGAGGCGGTGCCCTACGGGGTGGTGCCCTGCGAGGCGCCGCCCTACGAGGAGGTGCCCCCGCAGGAAGGTGCCCGCGAGAAGGCCCTGGCCTGTGCGAAGGCGCCGCGAGAGGCAGGGGTGTGCCTGGGTCAGGGGGTGGCGCTGGCGTTGGCGGCGATCTCGGGCAGGTCGGCTGGACCCGGGTCCGCCGCCGGTGCCGGCGTGGCGGCCGGGTTCTGGGCGGCGGCCCGTACCGCGGCGGCCACCGCCGGGGCGACCCGGGAGTCGAACACGCTCGGCACGATCACCGTCGGGTTGATCTTGTCCTCGCCGACCACGTCGGCGATGGCCCGGGCGGCCGCGAGCGCCATCTCCTCGGTGAACTCCTCGGCGTGCGCGTCGAGCATGCCGCGGAACACGCCGGGGAAGGCGAGCACGTTGTTGATCTGGTTGGGCTGGTCCGAGCGGCCGGTGGCGACCACTGCGGCGTACTTGCGCGCCTCGCGCGGGTCGACCTCCGGGTCGGGGTTGGCGAGCGCGAAGACGATCGAGTCCTTCGCCATCTGGGCGACGTCCTCGCCGGTGAGCAGGTTCGGCGCGCTGACGCCGATGAACACGTCCGCGCCGCGTACCGCACCGGCCAGGTCGCCGGAGTAGTTCTCCTTGTTGGTGTTCTCGGCCAGCCACTGCCAGGCCGGGTTGAGGTCCGGCAGACCGCGGTGCAGGGCGCCCTGGCGGTCGTACGCGATGATGTCGCCGACGCCCTGGCGCAGCAGCAGCTTCATGATCGCGGTGCCGGCCGCGCCGGCGCCGGAGACCACGACCCGGACGTCCGCGAGCTGCTTGCCCACGACGCGCAGCGCGTTGGTGAGCGCGGCCAGCACGCAGATCGCGGTGCCGTGCTGGTCGTCGTGGAAGACCGGGATGTCGAGGGCCTCGCGCAGCCGGGCCTCGATCTCGAAGCAGCGCGGCGCGGCGATGTCCTCCAGGTTGATCCCGCCGTACGCGGGCGCGATCGCCTTGACGATCGCCACGATCTCGTCGGTGTCCTGGGTGTCCAGGACCACCGGCCAGGCGTCCACCCCGCCGAAGCGCTTGAACAGCGCGGCCTTGCCCTCCATCACCGGCAGCGAGGCGGCCGGGCCGAGGTTGCCCAGGCCGAGCACGGCGGTGCCGTCGCTGACCACGGCGACGGTGTTGCGCTTGATGGTGAGCCGGCGGGCGTCGGCCGGGTTCTCCGCGATGGCCATGCAGACCCGGGCCACCCCGGGGGTGTACGCGCGGGACAGCTCGTCGCGGGTGCGCAGCGCGACCTTCGGGGTGACCTCGATCTTGCCGCCGAGGTGCAGCAGGAACGTCCGGTCGGAGACCTTGCGCACGTCCACCCCGTCGAGCGCGGTGAGCGCGTCGACGACCTGGTCGGCGTGACCGGCGTCGGCGGTGTCGCAGGTGAGGTCGACGATCACGTTCGTGGGGTCGGAGTCGACCACGTCCAGCGCGGTGACGATGGCCCCGGCTTCGCCGGCGGCGGTGGTGAGCCGGCCGATGGAGGTGGCGTCGGCGGGTACCGCGATCCGGATGGTGATGGAGAATCCGGCACTCGGCAGTCGTGTGTTGGCCACGAGAAACTCCTCCGTCGGCGCTGAGCGGCTCGACTGGCATTTCTACTCGCCTGCCCAGGTCGCCCGGCATCCGCCCCCGCTACCGGTCGGTAGCGTCACGGGCATAAGACAGGTGCGCCCGGCGTTGACACATGTCAGGATTGCTGTCACGCGCCGAAAATTCTCGGCGATGCACATAACGGACAGGAGACGCAGTTTGCGCGAGCAGGAGACCTTCCATCCCTACGAGGACGACGAGCTCGAGGCCACCACAGGTGAGTACGAGCTGTCGGAGCGGCAGGCGCTGCGGCGGGTCCCCGGCCTCTCCACCGAACTCACCGACATCACCGAGGTCGAATACCGCCAGCTGCGGCTGGAGCGGGTCGTCCTGGTCGGGGTCTGGACCGAGGGCACGCAGACCGACGCCGACAACAGCCTCACGGAGCTGGCGGCGCTGGCCGAGACGGCCGGCTCGCAGGTGCTCGAAGGGCTGATCCAGCGCCGGCACCGGCCCGACCCGGCCACGTACATCGGCCGCGGCAAGGTCGACGACCTGGGCGCCGTGGTGCTCGCCACCGGCGCCGACACGATCATCTGCGACGGTGAGCTGTCGCCGTCGCAGCTGCGCAACCTGGAGCAGCGCACCAAGGTCAAGGTGGTCGACCGGACCGCCCTGATCCTGGACATCTTCGCCCAGCACGCCAAGAGCAAGGAGGGCAAGGCGCAGGTCGAGCTGGCCCAGCTCGAATACCTGCTGCCGCGCCTGCGCGGCTGGGGCGAGACGCTGTCCCGGCAGACCGGCGGTAGCGGTCGCGGCGGTGGCGCCGGCGGCGGCGTGGGTCTGCGCGGTCCCGGTGAGACCAAGCTGGAGACCGACCGGCGGCGCATCCGGCACCGCATCGCGCGGCTGCGCCGCGAGATCAAGAGCATGGCGACGGTACGCCAGACCAAGCGCGCCCGGCGCACCCGTAACGCGGTGCCCGCGGTGGCCATCGCCGGCTACACCAACGCCGGCAAGTCCAGCCTGCTCAACCGCCTCACCGGGGCGGGCGTGCTGGTGGAGAACGCGCTGTTCGCCACGCTGGATCCGACCACCCGCCGCGCCACCACGTCCGACGGGCGGCTCTACACGCTGTCCGACACCGTCGGCTTCGTCCGGCACCTGCCGCACCAGATCGTCGAGGCGTTCCGCTCGACGCTGGAGGAGGTCGCCGACGCGGACCTGGTCGTGCACGTGGTCGACGGCACCCACCCGGACCCGGAGGAGCAGGTCCGGGCGGTACGCGAGGTGCTCGCCGAGGTGGGCGCCGACCGGCTGCCGGAACTACTGGTGGTGAACAAGACCGACGCCACCGACGAGGAGACGATGCTGCGGCTCAAGCGGCTGTGGCCGGACGCCGTGTTCGTCTCCGCGCACAGCGGGCGCGGGATCGACGAGCTGCGCGAGACGGTCGAGCGACGGCTGCCCCGGCCCGCCGTCGAGGTGCGCGTGGTGCTCCCGTACGACCGGGGTGACCTGGTCGCCCGGGCGCACCGGCAGGGTGAGGTGCTCAGCACCGCGCACCTGCCCGAGGGCACGCTGCTGCACGTACGGGTGGGCCAGGGGCTCGCCGCCGAGCTCGCGCCCTTCCGGGCGGGGGACCGGCTGACCAGCGACGAGCGGGTGGGTGCCGGACGGTGAGCCGTCCGGCGTCACCCGCCGGAAACCCCCGCCGTGCGACACTGAGCGTCATGCGGCACGTTGTCTCCTCGGTCACGCTCGCGCTCGGCCTGGTCGGCGCGGTCGTGGCGCCGGCCGGGCCGGCCCCGGCGGCACCCGCCGCGGCCCCCGTGCTGGCCGCGGCTCCCAAGAAGAAGTGCACGGTCGAGGACAACCGCCTCCGCGAGCTGTCCGGTCTGATCGCCACCAGCAGCGGGTACGTCGTGATCAACGACGGCACCGACGACCCCAGCCGCAAGCGGGTCTTCTACCTGGACGCCAAGTGCAAGGTCGACAAGGAGGTCCGGTACTCCGGTGACGGGCCCTTCGACACGGAGGACCTGGCGCTCAGTCCGGACCGCAAGACCCTCTGGATCGCGGACACGGGCGACAACGTGGAGAAGAAGACCCGCCGGGAGCGGGTAGCGGTCTGGACGATGCCGCTGAGCGGCGGCAGGCAGCCGGTGCTGCACCGGCTCAGCTACCCGGGCAAGGAGCCGCACGACGCGGAGGCCCTGCTCGTCGGCGACGACAACATGCCGCTGGTGATCACCAAGGACCTGTCCGGCAAGTCGGAGATCTTCACGCCGACGGTGAAGCTGAAGACCGCCGGCGACCCCGAGCCGATCCCGATGAAGAAGGTCGGCGAGGTCACGCTGCCGAAGACCGACACCGAGAACAAGCTCGGCTCGCCCGGGCGGGTGCTGGTGACCGGCGCGGCCCGCTCGCCCGACGGCAGCAAGGTGGTGCTGCGCACGTACGCCGACGCGTTCGAGTTCGACGTGTCCGGCGGCGACATCGTCAAGGCGCTGACCACCGGTAAGCCGCGGATCACCCCGCTGGCCGACCCGTTCGGCGAGGCGATCTCGTACACGCCCGACGGCAAGTTGTTCGTCACCGTCTCCGACGGCGGCACGCTCGACGACTCGGACCCGATCGAGATCCTCAGCTACACGCCGTCCACCACGGGGGTGGAGGCGCTTCCGAACGGCGGCAAGGCCGAGACGAAGGCGGCCGCCGAGAAGTCCTGGCTCGAGGGGCTCTCACTCGACGAGATCACGTACCTGATCGCGGCGGTCGGGGTGCTCGGCGCGCTCCTGGTCGGCGCGGGCGTCTTCGGCATCCTGCGGTCGCGGCGCAAGCCGGCGCCCCGCGCGGCGGCCGAGGAGCCCGAGCGCAGCGGCGAGTTCCCGGTGAACGGTTTCCCGTCGGGCGAACGGCCGGACGTCCCGCGCGGCGGGGTCTACGGCGGTGGTCAGGGCGGCGTCTACGGTGGCGCGGCAAACGGCGACCGTCCGCCCTCCGGCGGTGTGTACGGCGGTGGCCGCCCGGGCGGCGGCGTGTACGGCGGCGGGCCCCAGGGCGGTGGCCGCGGCCAGGGCGCCGGCCGTCCTCCGGGCGGTAGCCGTCCGCAGGGCGGTGGCGTCTACGGCGGCGGCGCCCCGGCCGGCGGCGGAGGTCGCGGTGGCGGTGGCGGTGTCTACGGCGGAGGCCAGGGCGGCGCGGGCCAGGGCGGTCCGGGCCGTGGCGGCCCGGGTGGCGGCGGAGGTCAGGGCGGTTCGGGCCGTGGCGGCCAGGGTGGCGGCTACGGCGGCGGCCCGGGCGGGGCCGGATACCGCGGGCAGCCCGGCGGTGGCGGGCCGCGCGGGGGCGGCGGCCGGGCCGAGCCGCCGCGTCGCGGCCAGGAACCGCGTGGCGCGCGCCGCGACGACGCTTACGACGACAGGGGCCAGTACGGGCCGGTGTCCGGCGGCGGCCGGGAGTACCGGGGCGACCGCTACTGAGACGACACCGAAAAGGGGTGACCGGCGACGGTCACCCCTTTTCGCTGCTGTCGGGTCAGATGCGGCGCAGCACCGCGACGACGCGACCCATGATGGTGGCGTCGTCGCCGGGGATCGGGTCGAAGGCCGGGTTCTGCGGCATCAGCCAGACGTGCCCGTCCCGGCGCCGGTAGGTCTTCACAGTCGCCTCGCCGTCGAGCATCGCGGCCACGATGTCGCCGACCTCGGCGTTGGGCTGTTGCCGGACGACCACCCAGTCGCCGTCGCAGATCGCCGCGTCGAGCATCGAGTCGCCCTTGACCTGGAGCATGAAGACCTCGCCCTCGCCGACCAGCTCGCGGGGGAGGGGGAAGATGTCCTCCACCGCCTGCTCGGCCAGGATCGGCCCACCGGCGGCGATGCGGCCCAGCATCGGCACGTACGCCGGGGTGGGCCGCTGCGCGCGGGCGGCCTCGTCGTCGGCCTCGCCCGGGGCCCGGACGTCGACGGCGCGCGGCCGGTTCGGGTCGCGGCGCAGGTAGCCCTTCTTCTCCAGCTCCTTGAGCTGGTAGGCGACGCTGGACGGGGAGACCAGCCCGACGGCCTCGCCGATCTCGCGCACGCTCGGCGGGTAGCCGTGCCGCTCGACCCAGGTGCGGATGAATTCCAGGATCCGCCGCTGCCGGGCGGTCAGGTCGACGGTCGCCGGGTCGGGGAAGCTGCTCACCACCGGCGTGACCGGTCGCACCGCCGCGGGGGCGGTGCGGCTGCGGGCGGCGCGGGGGCGGCGGGTCGCCGGAGGACCCGCCCCGTCGTTCGGCTGCGGGTTCTTCTGCCGGCTGGCCCGGTCCTCGGTCACGTCCGTCCCTCCCTGGTCGGCGCTGGGGTGCCTCGTCGGCTCGTGGTGCGTGTGGTCTGACCGTATAGGTGAGATCGGTCATTTTCAAACATCTGTACGACCTGGTGTCGGCGTGTCGCGCCGAATTCCTGGATTTCCGAACTGTTGTTCTGATAGAAGAGTACGCCGCTCGTACAGATGTTCCATTGGTGCAGGCCCGTGTCCAGTACCGGAGGCTGTCCGTTGGGCTCCTCGGTGGCGGCGCGCCGGGCGTGATGCTGATGACGCGCCGGACACGCCGACCAACTTGACCTCGCTTGTGGTTCGGCATACGGTCGACCCCTAGATGTAGTAGTCACACGGGCGTAAGTTGCCCACAGGTTGGGTTCAACTACCGAACGCACTCCCGCACCGCGCATCCGGCGACGGTCATCGGACGATGACTCCGCCGTGCCGACGCGTGCCCGGGAGCCGGTAGGTGTGCCCGCGATCGACGGAGGAGGTCGGGCGAATGCGGTGTCCGTACTGCCGGCACGCCGACTCCCGGGTGGTCGACTCGCGGGAGGCCGACGACGGCCAGCTCATCCGGCGGCGACGGTCCTGCCCGGAGTGCGGCAAGCGGTTCACCACCGTCGAGGAGGCGGTGCTCGCGGTGGTCAAGCGCAGCGGGGTGACCGAGCCGTTCAGCCGTACGAAGATCATCGGTGGAGTGCGCAAGGCGTGCCAGGGGCGACCGGTCGACGACGACTCGATCGCGCTGCTGGCACAGAAGGTCGAGGAGACCGTCCGGGCCAAGGGGGCGGCCGAGATTCCCAGCCACGAGGTGGGCCTGGCCATCCTCGGCCCGTTGCGTGACCTCGACGAGGTGGCCTACATGCGGTTCGCCAGCGTCTACCGGTCCTTCGACTCGCTCGCCGACTTCGAGCGCGAGATCGAGACGCTGCGGGCCGCCGCGCGCGCCCGGGAGGGCGCCGGTGCCGGGGCGGCGGACGCCGCCGGCGCGATCAGCTGACATTTTCGGGTTTCTGACAGGTACACGAGGCGCGGTGGGTGACCGTGCCGACGAGGGGGGCGAGGGCGTGACGACCAGTAGGTCACGGAACAAGGCCGGGGCGGGGCTGAAGATCGAGCGTGTCTGGACGACCGCGGGGGTGCATCCCTACGACGAGGTCGCCTGGGAGCGCCGCGACGTCGTCATGACGAACTGGCGGGACGGCTCGATCAACTTCGAGCAGCGCGGGGTGGAGTTCCCCGAGTCCTGGTCGGTGAACGCGGCGAACATCGTGACCACCAAGTACTTCCGGGGCGCGGTGGGGACCCCGGAGCGGGAGTGGTCGCTCAAGCAGCTGATCGACCGGGTGGTCGACACCTACCGCACCGCCGGTGAGGAGTACGGCTACTTCGCCACCCCGGCCGACGCCGAGGTGTTCGCGCACGAGCTGACCTGGATGCTGCTGCACCAGGTGTTCAGCTTCAACTCGCCGGTGTGGTTCAACGTCGGCACGCCGTCGCCGCAGCAGGTCAGCGCCTGCTTCATCCTGGCCGTCGACGACTCGATGGACTCCATCCTCGACTGGTACAAGGAGGAGGGGCTGATCTTCAAGGGCGGCTCCGGCTCCGGCGTCAACCTGTCCCGGATCCGCTCCTCCCGCGAGCTGCTCTCCTCCGGCGGCAACGCCTCCGGCCCGGTCAGCTTCATGCGCGGCGCGGACGCCTCCGCCGGCACCATCAAGTCCGGCGGCGCCACCCGGCGCGCGGCGAAGATGGTCATCCTCGACGTCGACCACCCGGACATCCAGGAGTTCGTGGTCACCAAGGCGCGCGAGGAGGACAAGATCCGCGCCCTGCGCGACGCCGGCTTCGACATGGACCTGGGCGGCGCCGACATCGTCAGCGTGCAGTACCAGAACGCCAACAACTCGGTCCGCGTCTCCGACGAGTTCATGTCCGCTGTGGAGAACGGTGGCGGCTTCGACCTGCGCGGCCGGCTCGACGGCCAGGTCATCGAGACGATCGACGCGAAGAACCTGTTCCGCACCATCTCCCAGGCCGCCTGGGAGTGCGCCGACCCGGGCCTGCAGTACGACGACACCATCAACGACTGGCACACCTGCCCGGAGACCGGACGGATCACCGCGTCGAACCCGTGCTCGGAGTACCTGCACCTGGACAACTCCTCGTGCAACCTGGCGTCGCTGAACCTGATGAAGTTCCTGCGCGCCGACGGCGGCTTCGAGGTGGAGAAGTTCGTCAAGTCGGTCGAATTCGTCATCACCGCGATGGACATCTCGATCTGCTTCGCCGACTTCCCGACCGAGAAGATCGGTGAGACCAGCCGCGCCTACCGGCAGCTCGGCATCGGGTACGCCAACCTGGGCGCGCTGCTGATGGCCTCCGGCCTGCCGTACGACTCGGAGCAGGGCCGGGAGGTGTCCGCCGCGATCACCTCGCTGATGACCGGCACCGCCTACCGCCGTTCCGCCGAGCTGGCCGGCATCGTCGGCCCGTACGACGGCTACGCCCGCAACGCCGAGCCGCACAAGCGGGTCATGCGCAAGCACGCCGCCGCCAACGACGCGATCAAGCCGACCGGCACCGTGGGCACCGCCGTGCAGCGCGAGGCGACCAAGCAGTGGACGCTGGGCAACAAGCTCGGCGACAAGTACGGCTGGCGCAACTCGCAGGCCAGCGTGCTCGCCCCGACCGGCACCATCGGCCTGATGATGGACTGCGACACCACCGGCGTGGAGCCGGACCTGGCGCTGGTGAAGTTCAAGAAGCTGGTCGGCGGCGGCTCGATGCAGATCGTCAACCAGACCGTGCCGCGCGCCCTGCGCAGCCTCGGCTACCCCGAGGAGCAGGTCGAGGCGATCGTCGAGCACATCGCCGACCACGGGCACGTGGTGGACGCCCCGGGCCTCAAGCCGGAGCACTACCCGGTCTTCGACTGCGCCATGGGCGAGCGGTCGATCGCGCCGATGGGCCACGTGCGGATGATGGCGGCGGTCCAGCCGTTCATCTCCGGCGCCATCTCCAAGACGGTCAACATGCCGGAGCAGGCCACCGTCGAGGACGTCGAGAAGATCTACTTCGAGGGCTGGAAGCTCGGCCTGAAGGCGCTGGCGATCTACCGGGACAACTGCAAGGTCGGCCAGCCGCTGTCGGTCGCCAAGTCCGGCCGGTCCAGCATCGAGACCACCCAGATCCAGAGCCCGACCGGTGAGGTCGAGAAGGTCGTGGAGAAGGTCGTCGAGTACCGCCCGGTGCGCAAGCGGCTGCCGAAGAAGCGCCCGTCGGAGACCATCTCGTTCTCGGTCGGCGGCGCGGAGGGCTACCTCACCGCCTCGTCGTACCCGGACGACGGCCTCGGCGAGGTCTTCCTCAAGATGTCGAAGCAGGGCTCGACCCTGGCCGGCGTGATGGACGCCTTCTCGGTGGCCATCTCCATCGGTCTCCAGTACGGCGTCCCGCTGGAGACGTACGTCAGCAAGTTCACCAACATGCGCTTCGAGCCGGCCGGCATGACCGACGACCCGGACGTGCGCATGGCCGCCTCGGTGATGGACTACATCTTCCGTCGCCTGGCGCTGGACTTCCTGCCGTACGACCGCCGTGCCGAGCTGGGCATCTTCACCGCCAAGGAGCGGGCCGCCCAGCTCGCGGCCGAGGCGGAGGCGGAGGCGAGCGGTGCGGACCTCACCGCGATGGCCTCCTCCGCCCCGGTCGAGGCGCCGGAGCCGAGGACCGGCCCGATCGCGCAGCCGGCGCAGGAGATGGCCGAGGTCGCCGCGGTCAAGCCCGCTCCGGTGGTGGGTTCCAGCACGGAGCTGCTGGAGGCCGTGATCGGCAAGGCCGCCGACGCGCCGCTCTGCTTCACCTGCGGCACGAAGATGCGGCCCGCCGGTAGCTGCTACGTCTGCGAGGGCTGCGGCTCCACCAGCGGCTGCAGCTGAAACCGCGAAAGGTTGGTAGGTCTTCAGCCTTCAAAAGGAATCGCTGGATGACATCGCCTTGGTGAAGCTTTATGGCGGGTGCCTCCTATCCGAATTCGGATAGGAGGCACCCGCTTCGGGCGTACGGGGAAGGGTAGACATGTCGCTGAAGGCCGTCTCGCCGCGCACAACCGAGCGCGACCAAGAACCCCGATGACAACCTCCGGCAGTGCCGTCCGGGCAAAAGCCGATCAGTATCCGCGCGGACCTGCCACTCATTCCGCCAGCCGCAAGACCCGGTCGGCTCGGTCCACCACTTGCTTGTAGGTGACGACCTCGACCCGGGACAGATGGCTGTTGTAGACGCGCAGCGCCGCGTCCACCTCGTTCTCGCTTGCCTCCTCCTCAAACTGCGGATGCCCAATGATCACCGCTGCTGAGGCACGTCGTACTTCGATGCCCTGCTCGGCGAGCCGTGCTCGGTCCTCGTCAAGGATCACGAGGTAGTTCATCGCCTGCGCTACCGCCCGATGTACTTCGTTGGTCGGCACCCATCGGCCCCGCTGATGGGTGAGTAGCGGGACGGCGGCCCGCTTCAACTCGATCACGTGCACGGTGCCGTCCGGCCGTAGCAGCGTCAGGTCCAACTCGATGCCGCGACTAATTCGCCGTGGCCCGAGCTTGTCCGCCAGCTGCGTCCCACCGAATATCCAGAGATTCTTCTCCAGCGCTCGCTGCAGGTCGCGCTCGCTGCTGTGCCGGTTGAGAACGACGGCATCGAGTTCCCGAAGTGCCCGGCGTCGTGCTCGCAACAACACCACGTCGGCGATCTCTTCTGCCGAGGCCTGGGCGGTCGGCGAAACACCAACGCCTGAGTCGCCAGTGTGCAACCGGTCGAGCAGCACCTCCGTCATCCAGGTCACTTGCTCGTTCATGCCGCGGCTGACCTCGAAGACCCCGCCTACCCCGGCCACGTCCGTGATTACTAGACGCTTCATTTCGTTGAGGTATGCCATGAGCTCGTCGCGGGTTGCCTGTGGGTGTTCGTCGAGGAACGTGCGAGCCTTGTCGGCGACGAATGTCGCGGAGATTGAAAAGAAGTTCGTCAGCGCGTTCGTGTGTCGGCTACGGGGACCGCCGAGTAACTGATACTTGATTTCCAAGTCCGGGGCGAGCATCACGTTGGTTGCGTACGAGAGGGCGTCCTCCAACCGCTCGGCCGTATCTTGGTCGCCTTCGACCCGAGCCGCGCTGTGAGCCTGACGCAGCAGATCGGTGAGCGTCCTGCCGCCGCGATAGGGACTGCGGTATCCCATATGCCTCTGTGCGTCCTCGACGAGGTTGCGGATGTGGTCAGAGAGGCCATACTCGACGATCTTCTCGAGCAGCAGGCGCAGAGCATAGTCGGAACGGACGCGCGAGCGAGGTCCAGGCATGTCGGAGAGCGTTGCTCACGGGTATGACAAGACCGTCTGAGCGCAGGCGGCCGTGCCGGATGCGGCTGGGAAGCGTGGTCGTTTGCCCTGGCTGCACCAGAAGACCAACCCGGGCTGGTCAACGTCCGGGAGAACTTGTCTGGGCAGCTACAACTGCTGGGAAGGGCATACGACACGTAGCGAATACGTGTCCTGCACCAGTACGAACGACCGACCACGCGAGCGCGGCAGGGAACTCCCTGCCGCGCTCGCGCGTGTCGGGCTCAGCGCAGGGTACGGAGGAACAGCCGCCACGGCTCACGCCCGAAGCGCAAGACCGGTCCGCCTGCATCCTTGCTGTCGCGGATCAGGATGCTCTCGTTGACGGCGGCAACCTCTACGCACGCGCCGCCGTTGTTGTCGCTGCGACTCGATTTGCCCCACTTGGTGCCGATCGGGATTGTCATCGCCACCTCCAGTTCCTGCCAGCGTCCGGCGCGAGCACCGCTGAGGTGGGCGCTCAGCGCAGGGTGCGGAGGAACGCTTGCCACGGCTGACGTTCAAAGCGTAGAACCTGACCGCCTGCATCTTTGCTGTCACGGACTTCTACTGCCTGGTCGGCGTATCTCGCTTCGACGCAGGCTCCGTTGGTGCCGCTTCGGGTGCTCTTGCGCCACTGCGAGTCCACGTCCGCCTCCTACTCCATGGGCAGCGCGCCTCGGATCGCTTCGATCATGGCCGCCGAGTCGGTGGGTGACAGGGCCGCGGCGCGCAGGCTGTTGAACACCACCGTACAGCGGCGCACATCCTCGCCCTCCGCGTAGAGATCACCTGTCAGGCCCTCGATGTAGACCACGCTGGGGCCGTCAGCGAAGTTGAGGATGTGGAAGCTCGACAGCATGGAAGCGTAGGCACCTTCTCGGAACGGGATCACCTGGATCGTGACGTTCCATTGGCTGCCGGCGTGGAGCAGCGCGGTGAGCTGGTCGGCCATGACGTCTGCACCGCCGATTTGGCGGTGCAGAACTGCTTCGTCTAGCACAGCCACCAGGCGGAGCTTTCCCGACGAGATCAACTCTTGGCGGTGCGTCCGGACGGCGACTCGCCTGTCGACCGCCTCGGGTGAAGGCTCGAAGGCGTCCTCCGCCATCATCGCCCGCGCGTATGCCGGTGTCTGGAGCAGGCCCGGCACGACAAGCGTCTCGAAGGTCTGCACCTCCTCGGCGGCGGATTCCAGGCCGATGTACTGGCGGTACGACGACGGCAGGTCTCCGTACTTCGCCCACCAGCCGCGCTGCTTACCAGTGCGCGCCATCGACAGCAGCGTGTCGCGCAGTTCTGCATCGGTGACTCGGTAGCGGTCTAGCAGCACGTTGAGCGCTGGGCCCTTGATGCCGACCCGGCCGGCCTCGATCCGGCGCAGGGTGCTCGCGGTCACCTCAATGGCGGCGGCTGCTTCCTCGGCGGTGACATCGGCCTGCTCCCGCGCTTTGCGCAACTGCGCCCCGAGCTGGAAGCGAACGAAGGTCGGACTCTCCATGGCGGTGATTGTGCCGCCGACCGCCGTGCCGTGGACATGCGACACGCCCGCGCGACATGCGCGCGCGTCGTTGACTGACTAAAAATGCGCGCGCAAAATTAGCGGCGCATCAGTGACGTGGGAGGCGGCATGCGTGCTCGTGTGTCGTACGAGGACTACGTGGTGGCGGTCGCGCTGACCCTCGCCCGGCGACACCGTCCGGTGTGGTCCTGGCAGCGGTGGCGGTGGATCTGCCGCTGCGGCGCGGAACTGCCGTGCCGCGCACGCCATCGCATCCCGATCCGTCGCGGCCACTGGCCGGGAGAGGAGCAGACGTGACGGAGCCGCAGGTCCGGCAGATCCTGTCGGTGCACGTACCCGGCGTCGACGGCTTCTGCGCAGGGTGCCGGGCGTGGTGGGCGCGGCTGTCCCCGTACCCCTGTCAGCAGGTCGAATGGGCGGCCCGCCGGCAGGCGCGGACGGCCACCCGGCGCTTCCTGGACGGTCTTCGGTGACCACCCACGGGCCGGTTCTTCCGGTGTGGAGCTGCGGTGGGTGTGGCGCTCCGTGGCCCTGCCCGACGCGGCGTCGTGAGCTTCGGGCCGAGTTCTCCGGAGCCCCGGTGTCGTTGGGCTTGTACATGGGGTCCTATCTGGTGTGGGCGGCGGAGGATCTGACCTGGGTACCGGCCGGGGTGTTGCATCAGCGCTTCCTTGGGTGGGTGCGATGAGCGTCATCAGGCCCGGCGACGAACGGTTCCATTACTGCGACGGCTCGCATCGATGGGTGCCGCTCGATCCCGACTTCGACCAGGAGGTCTGGGAAGCCATGGTGCGCGAGCACCAGCAGCGGCACCTGGAGGAGATCTCCCGAGGGCTTCGTCCCCGTCGGCCCAGACGCCCGTAGGTGCCCACCGTCACACCCCATGGCGTACGCGAGCTGGAATGCTCGGGGAATGAGCACGACCGACATCTATCGGGTCTTCGCCGAGCGCGAGACGCGCGGCGTGTCTCCGGCGTACGAGCGGTTGTCGCGCGCGGTGGCGGGTGACCGGAAGCTGCTCGCCCTGCTCGACACGCTGCCACCGGCCAAGCGTCAGCCGAACCTGCTGTTCGGGGTCGTGCGGCTGCGCGGCGGGCCGGTGGGCGACCCGGCGGCCTTTCGCGCGTACGTGATCGAGCACTGGCCGGACGTGGCGGCGCAGATGCGGGTGCGGGCGACGCAGACGAACGAGGCCGGGCGTTGCGCGGTGCTGCTGCCGGTGCTCGCCGCGTTGCCGCAGCCGCTGGCGTTGCTGGAGGTCGGCGCGTCCGCCGGGCTGTGCCTCTACCCGGACCGGTACGCCTACCGCTACGGCGAGCACCGGCTCGGCGACGGCGAGCCGGTGCTCGACTGTGACCTGACCGGCGCCGACCCGCCGCGACGGCTGCCCGAGGTGGTGTGGCGGGCCGGGCTGGACGTGAACCCGCTCGACGTCACCGACCCGGCCGACCGGGCCTGGCTGGAGGCGCTGATCTGGCCGGAACACCGGCACCGCCGGGAGCGGCTGCGCGCGGCGGCGGCCGTCGCGGCGGCCGATCCACCACTGCTGGTACGCGGCGACCTGGTGGACGACCTGCCGGCGCTGGCCGAGCAGGCCCCGGCCGATGCGACGCTCGTGGTGTTCCACAGTTCGGTGCTCTACCAGGTGCCGCCGGAACGCCGGGACGCGTTCACCGCGCTGGTACGGACGCTGCCCGGCCACTGGATCGCCAACGAGGACCCGTCCGTGCTGCCGCACGCGACGCTGCCCGAGCCGCCCGCCGAAGGCTTCCACAACGTCCTGGCCCTGGACGGCCGCCCGCTGGCCTGGACGAGAGGCCACGGCCAGGCCCTCACCTGGCTCCCCACCCCAACCCCAACCCCGAGCGCGTGATCATGAAGTTGGCGGCGCGACACGCCGACGCGGCGACCGTCAACCTCATGATCGACGGGACGGTGCGGGCGTGCGCCGGGGACTAGGGTCGGCGGGTGTGAGTGAACCTGGGTGGCTGGTGGAGACGCGGGCCGCCTATGACACCGTTGCCGAGGACTACGCGCGGCTGCTGCCCGACGTGGTGGAGCCGCCGTTGGACCGGGCCCTGCTGGCCGCGTACGCGGAGACGGTCGGGCCGGGGCAGCCGGTGCTGGAGGTGGGCTGCGGCACCGGGCGCGTCACCGCCCACCTGCACCGCCTCGGCCTCGACATCGGCGGCGTCGACCTCTCGCCCGGGATGGTGGCGGTGGCCCGGCGGACGTACCCGGATCTGCGCTTCGAGGTCGGCTCGCTGACCGAGCTGACCGCGCCGGACGGCTCGCTGGCCGGGCTGGTCTCCTGGTACTCGGTCATCCACCTGCCGCCGGAGCTACTGCCCGGGGTGTTCGCCGGGTTCCACCGGGTGCTCGCCCCGGGCGGTCACCTGCTGCTCGCGGTGAAGGCCGGCGACCGGTGCGTACGGCTGGAGCGGGCGTACGGCCACGACGTCGCGTACGACGTGCACTGGCTCCCGCCGGAACGACTGGCCGCGCAGCTCGCGGCGGCCGGGTTCGCCGTGACCGCGACGACGGTCCGCGCGCCGGCCGACGGCGAGCGGCAGCCCCAGGCGTTCCTGCTCGCGCACCGCTACTGAACCGGACGCGGCTCGACCGAGCCGCAGACCTCGACGGGAAACGGGTCGGCAGGAGTCGGTCAGGGTCGGCGCGGAGTCACCGATACCTGCTCGGCGATCGCAACGACCTGGCCGGCGGAGAGCCGTAACGGCGCCTGCAGGTTGACCACGGACCCGCCGGGCACCTCCGCCTGCAGGAACCAAATCTTGTCGGCGCGGATCAGCCGCGCTTCCCGGCCGCTCACTGTGACTCTTCGCTCCTCCCGGGCTCCCATCACGTTGCGCAGCAGGTGCGGGTCACGGTGTGGCACCACCTGCACGGTGAGCGTCTCGTCGGGGGAGTCGCCCCGCAGGGTCAGGATGGTGTCGTCCTTGAACGCGGCGACCCGCCAACCGCGCGGCGCCAGATGAACCCGCAGCGGCACCTGCTGCGGCTCCTCGACGACGTGCTCGGCCAGCCGGAGCAGCGCCGCGTCGTCGGCGAATATGCCGTGGCCGGTCAGTGTCACCCACTGACCGGACCTGCGTTGCCACGACACGACGAGCCGGCGCGGTCCGCCGGGGTCCGGCTCCTCGTACATCTCGGCCGGGCGGCCTGCGACGGCCACCGGACGCGACGTCGTCGCGTTCCTCGCCGGTGGACTGTCCCAGACGAAGAGGTAGACGTCGTCGGTGGTGCTGCGGGACAGGTACACGGCGAGGAATTGGCCCGGAGCGTAGCTGTAGCGAGGTGGGTCCAGCGTCACCGGACGCGACCGCAGGGTCAGCGGAAACTCCGGGATCGTCGCAGCCACCAGGGTCAACGGCTCCACCGATCGATCGAGCGGACGTACCGCGAGGCCTACGCCCGCCCCGGCGACCACCGCGGCCCCGGCTGCCACCAGGAGCGTCCGCCGCCGCAGCGGCGGGACGGTCGGGCGTACGGATGCGGCGGCGAACTCGCCGGCGAGGCGGTCCCTCGCGAGGCGGAGCGCCTCGGTGGACGTTTCCGGGGCATCCGGCCCGTGCGTACGCAGCAGATCGATCTCGTTCATGTCGGCTCCTCGGGGGTGAGCGCGAGTCGGGTGAGTCGGCGGGCGCGGTGCAGGCGGGAACGGACGGTGCCGAGTGGGATGTCGAGCACGGCGGCGATCTGCTCGTACGACAGGTCCGCCCAGGCGGTGAGCAGCAACACGTCCCGGTCCCGCCGGTGCAGCGAGGCCAGCGCCAGGGCCAGGTCACGCCGTAGGGCACCGGCGTCGAGCCGGTCGATCGCGTCCTCGATCACCGACGGTGTCAGCTCGACGGTGGCGAGCCGGGCCAGCGCGCGGTAGCGGCGTTCCTCGGTCCGCACGTGCCGGCGCATGAGGTTGGTGGCGATCCCGAAGAGCCACGGCCGTACGCCGACGTCCGAGGTGTATGACGCCCTCCGCCGGAAGGCGACCAGGAAGGTCTCGGCCAGTAGGTCGTCCGCCGGCGGGCCGATGCGGCGAGCCAGATAACGGTGCACGGGGACGGCATGCCGGTCGAACAACAGCCCGAACCGCTCCGGCTCCGCGACGGACGCGCGTATCACCTCGTCGTCCGGCGGCTCGTCGGGCGAGGCGACCCCGGGATGTCCCCGCTCGTGGGTCTCGGCCCGGTGCATCTTGTTGGTCACATCCGTTCATGCCCGGTCGGCGCGGACCGGTTCACGGCGGGCCGCGGTCCGGCCGCAGCGTGCCTGTGGTGCTGACCTCGCGGGCCGCAGGCGGTTCCGTAGACTTCAGCGGTGCGTGACGAGATGGCGGACCGGCCTCTGACCGAGCCGCACCCGTCGCGGCTGTCGCCGGATCACCCCGGGCGGGAGCGGATCCTGGCCGTGCACGCCGCCGCCCTGGCCGCCGGGGAGGCCGGCTATCTGGACCCGGAGACCGGGCTGTTCGTGCTCAGCGCGGGATTCCTCGCCCGGCGCGGCACGTGCTGCGGGCGCGGCTGCCGGCACTGCCCGTACGTCGCCGGCTAGCTGGCGCACCTCAGCCGGAGGCGCCCTCCCGGATGGCGTAGTGGTGCATCGTGACGCCCTGCGTGAAGGATCGCTGCTCAATCAGGTCGAGCTCGACCGGCCGGTCCCAGTCGTCGAACAGCGGCCGGCCGGAGCCGAGGATCGTCGGGTGGGTGAAGAGCAGCAGCTCGTCGAGAAGACCTGCCCGGAGCAGTTGCGTGGCGAGTGTTGCGCCGCCCACGCCGAGCGTCCCGCTGGTCTCGGCCCGGAGGGTGGCCAGTTGCTCGATCGCGTCGTCCCCGCCGATGATCAGGGTGCCGTGGTCGGCTTCGCGGCGGGTGCGGGAAACCAGGACCTTGGGCGCGGACGTCCAGATCTCGCCGTACTCGCGGAGGAAGTCCGGCAGTGAGGCGTCGTCGCGCGCCTTCGGCCAGAACTCCTCCATCGTCTCGTAGATGACCCGGCCGTGGATCAGCCCGGCGAGCTTCCGCGCCCGCGCGTTGAGCTCCCGGTGCAGCTCCTCGTCGATGCGCAGCCACTCGCCGCCGCCGTCGTCTCCGGGGGCCTGCTCGATCCGGAGATCGAGGGACACGTTCATCCAGTACTGGAAGCGGCCCACCGTCCGCTCCTTCCTAGTGGTTGCAATCTGCAATCACTATATTGGGGGGCAACCGCCTGTCAAGGAGGAGCTGTGGAACCACGGTCCGGGTGTCCGATCAACGCGGCCGTCGAGGTGCTCGGCGACCGATGGGCGCTGCTCGTGCTCCGCGACGTCGTCTTCGGCGACCGCCGCCACTTCCGGGCCCTGCTCACCGGATCGATCGAGGGCATCGCCTCGAACATCCTCGCCGACCGCCTCGCCCGGCTCGTCGAGGCGGGGATCCTCACCCGAGGCGCTGCGGCACGAGGGCAGCGGGCCCGCTACAGCCTGACCGAAGCCGGGATCCAGACCGTTCCGATCCTCTACGCGCTCGGAAACTGGGGCCTCGACTGGTGCCCGGGCACCGAGGAACTCCAGATCCGGCAGCGGATCATGCGCGACGAGGGCCCGGCGTTCATCGAGGAGCTGATGGACGAGCTGCGGGTCCGCCACCTCGACGCTCCGCCGAAGCCCCACGGCGGCCCCGGACCGCTCGAACGCCTGAACGCCGCCTGTGCCGCCGAGCGGGAACGCCTCGACTAGCCGGGAGGGCTTCCGTCCCCGCGCGGGCACGCCGTACGGTGTCCGACGGAACTCCGGCGGGTCGGACCCGCCGCCGACCGCGGAGGTCTCCCGTGCGTGCCCGAATCTGGCTGGCCGTGCCGGCCGTCCTGCTCGCCGCCGGCTGCGCCGAGGAGGCCCCGACGGTAGCCGTGCCCACGGATCCGCGCCCACCGGTCGCGGTCGCCGCCGCCTCCTCGGGCGGCGCCTGCCGCCTGCTCGACTTCGCGGTGATCGCCGAGCACACCGGCGGCGAGTTCGACGTGGCCGCCGCCACCGAGCGGGGCGACACGCACACCTGTGTGGTGCGCGCGGCCGGTGCGGTGCTGCCGGAGCTGACGCTGTCGGTGACCGAGACGTCGATCGACGCGGCCACGTTCACCCTCGACGTGCAGCCCAGCGGCGCCGCGAAGATCACCAAGCTGGGTAAGGCCGGCTACCGGCGCACGCTGCCCAAGACCGCGAAGGCGGGCCCGGCCGCCGAGGTCGGCTGGCTGGCCACCGAGGGTCGGCTCGCCACCCTGCGCTGGACCGCCCCCACCGGCACCGCCAAGGCGGAGGCGGACAGGACGGCCGGCAAGCTGGTCACGCTGGCCAAGGTGATCGACACCCGCCAGCTCTGACCGGCGATCGGGTCAGCGGGCCGCGACGAACACCCGGGACGCGACCTCGCGGGGCAGGCGTACCCGGTCGCCGGAGCGGTCGATGGAGACGCCGTCGCGTTCCTGCGCCACAGTCACCGTCGCGCCCGGGTCGACACCGGCGGCGTGCAACTGCCGGAGCACGTCCGAGTCGGTCTGCACGCTCTCGCAGATGCGGCGCACCACGACCTGGCCCGACAGGCCGGGGAAGGCCAGGTTGCGCTCGCTCTCGCCGGCCTCGACCGGCAGCTGGCCGGGGTCGCCCAGCTCCTCCAGGCCCGGGATCGGGTTGCCGTACGGCGAGCGGGTGGGGCGGTTGAGCAGGTCGAAGACCCGCTTCTCCACCGCGTCGCTCATCACGTGCTCCCACCGGCAGGCCTCTTCGTGGGCCTCCTCGTAGGGCATCCCGATCACGTTGACCAGCAGCAGCTCGGCCAGCCGGTGCTTGCGCATCACCGACACTGCGGTGGCGCGGCCCTCCGGGGTGAGGCTCAGGTGCCGGTCGCCTTCGACCGTGAGCAGGCCGTCCCGCTCCATCCGCGCGACGGTCTGGCTGACGGTCGGGCCGCTCTGCTTGAGCCGCTCGGCGATGCGGGCACGCAGCGGCGGCACACCCTCCTCCTCGAGCTCGAGGATGGTGCGCAGGTACATCTCGGTCGTGTCAACAAGGTCGTGCTTCACGTCAGCGGCCTCCCGGGCTCCGATGGTACCCGTTACCACCGACCATCGACGGCAGGCGAAGCCGGAGGTGGCGCCCCGGATGGTGTTGACTGGACCGCATGTCCGCCACCGCAGACCTGCTGGTCGAGCCCGACCGGCTCGCCGCCGAACTCGATCATGCCGATCCGCCGACCCTGCTCGACGTCCGCTGGCGGCTGACCGGTCCGCCCGGCCGCGCGGACTACGCCGCCGGCCACCTGCCCGGCGCGGTCTTCGTCGACCTGGACACCGAGCTGTGCGGGCGGCCCGGCGCCGCCGGCCGGCACCCGCTGCCGGACCCGGCCGCGTTGCAGGCGGCGCTGCGGGCAGCGGGCGTCCGCGCCGGTCACCCCGTGGTGGTGTACGACGGCGGCGACGGCATGTCCGCCGCCCGGGCCTGGTGGACGCTGCGCTGGGCGGGCCACCGGCAGGTGCGGGTGCTGCACGGCGGCTACCCGGCCTGGACGGCCGCCGGCCTGCCGGTCGACACCGGCGTGCCCGCCCCGGCGCCGGGCGACGTGATGGTGGCCCCGGGCGCGCTGCCGGTGCTCGACGCCGCGGCGGCCGCCCGGCTCGCCGCCGCCGAGCCCGGGGTGCTGCTCGACGTACGGGCCGCGCCCCGCTACCGGGGCGAGCACGAGCCGGTCGACCCGGTCGCCGGGCACGTGCCGGGCGCGGTGAACGTGCCCGCGCCGGAGTACGTCACGCAGGGGCGCTTCCCCGACGCGGACGCGCTGCGGGAACGGTTCGCCGCCGCCGGGGTGGACGCGGACGCGCCGGTCGGGGCGTACTGCGGCTCCGGGGTGACGGCCGCGCAGGCGGTGCTGGCGCTGCACCTGGCCGGCCGTGCGGACGCCGCGTTGTACGTCGGCTCGTGGAGCGAGTGGGTGGCCGACCCGGACCGTCCGGTCGCCACCGGTGGCACGTCCGGCCGGTGAGCGCACGTCAGGTGGGCGCACCCGGGCCCACGTGCGACGATGGCCGCATGGCCGACGACACGGTGGTGGTGTGGGACGAGGCTCTCCTCGCCTACGACATGGGCGACCATCCGCTCGACCCGGTCCGGGTGGAGCTGACCATGGCGCTCGCCCGCGAGCTGGGCGTGCTGGACCGGCCCGGCGTGCGGCTGGTCAAGCCCGAGCCGGCCGACGACGCGTTGCTCACCCGCGTACACGATCCGGCCTATCTGGACGCGGTCCGGGCCGCGCCGCGCGACCCGCTGTTCGCCGGGTTCGGCCTGGGCACGTCGGACAATCCCGTCTTCGACGGCATGCACGAGGCGAGCGCGCTGATCGCCGGCGCCACTGTCGCCGCCGCCGAGGCGGTCTGGCGCGGCGAGGCCCGCCGCGCCGTGAACGTGGCCGGCGGACTGCACCACGCGATGCCCGCCCGTGCCGCCGGCTTCTGCGTCTACAACGACCCGGCGGTGGCCATCGCCCGGCTGCTCGACCTCGGCGCGCAGCGGATCGCGTACGTGGACGTGGACGTGCACCACGGCGACGGCGTGCAGGAGATCTTCTACCGCGACCCGCGGGTGCTCACCGTCAGCCTGCACGAGACGCCGCTCGCGCTGTTCCCCGGCACCGGCTTCCCGGACGAGACCGGCGGGCCGGGCGCGGAGGGCACCGCCGTCAACGTGCCGCTGCCGCCCGGGGTCGGCGACGCCGGCTGGCAGCGCGCGTTCCACGCGGTCGTGCCGTCGGTGCTGCGCGCGTACCGGCCGCAGGTGCTGGTCACCCAGTGCGGCGCCGACGGGCACCGCAAGGACCCGCTGGCCGACCTGCACCTGTCGGTGGACGGGCAGCGGGCCACCTACCGCACGCTGCGCGCGCTCGCCGACGAACTGTGCGACGGGCGCTGGATCGCCACCGGTGGCGGCGGATACGCGCTCGTCGAGGTGGTGCCGCGGGCCTGGACGCACCTGCTCGCGATCGCCACCGGCGAGCCGGTCGACCCGGCCACGCTCACCCCGCCGGGCTGGCGGGACCTGGCCGCGCGGCGGCGCCCCGGGCACGAGGTGCCGCTGCGGATGACCGACGACGTCGACCCGTCGTACCTGCCGTGGCAGCCCAGCGGCGAGCCGAACGCGGTGGACCGGGCCGTCGCGGCCACCCGCAAGGCCGCCTTCCCGCTGCTCGGGCTCGACCCGCACGACCCGCGCGACTGAGCCGGCGGCAGGGGAGGACCGACCGGTGACCACCGTCGAACAACCGGTGGACGTGCTGCTCAGCGACGGCACGACCGTCCAGCTGCGACAGATCCGTCCCGAGGACGCGCCCGAGATCGTGGCCATGCACGGCCGCTTCTCCGAGCGCACCCGCTACCTGCGCTACTTCTCGCCGTACCCGCGCATCCCGGAACGCGACCTGAAGCGCTTCGTCAACGTCGACCACCGCGACCGCGAGGCGTTCGTGGTGCTCGCCGGCGAGCGGATCGTCGCCGTCGGCCGGTACGAGCGCCTCGGCCCCGCCTCGCCGGAGGCCGAGGTGGCGTTCGTGGTCGAGGACGCCTACCAGGGCCGGGGCATCGGCTCGGTGCTGCTGGAACACCTGGCCGACGCGGCCGGGCGCAACGGCATCGTGCACTTCGTCGCGGAGGTGCTGCCCGCGAACGGCACCATGCTGCGCGTCTTCGCCGACTTCGGCTACCAGGTCCAGCGCCAGTACGCCGACGGCGTGGTGCACCTGAGCTTCCCGATCGCGCCCACCGAGGCGACCCTGGAGGTGCAGCGCGGCCGGGAGCACCGCACCGAGGCGCGCTCGATCGCCCGGCTGCTCGCCCCGCGCGGCATCGCCGTCTACGGCGCCAGCACCACCGGCCAGGGCGTCGGCGCGGCGCTGCTCGGGCACCTGCGCGACGGCGGGTTCAGCGGCGCGATCGTGCCGGTTCACCCGAGTGCGGCGACGGTGGCGGGGCTGCCCGCGTACCCGTCGGCGGCCGACGCCGGTCAGGACGTCGACCTGGCGGTGGTGGCGGTCCCGCCGGACGCGGTGACCGACGTGGTGCGCGACGCCGCACGCGCCGGCGCGCACGGGCTGGTGGTGATCTCGGCCGGGTTCGCCGAGTCCGGCCCGGCCGGCGCGGCGGCGCAACGCGCGCTGGTCCGCGCCGCGCACCTGGCCGGCATGCGTGTGGTCGGACCGAACTGTCTCGGCGTCGCCAACACCGACCCGGCGGTACGCCTCAACGCCACGCTCGCCCCGGTGCTGCCCGCGGCGGGCCGGGTCGGCGTGTTCAGTCAGTCCGGCGCGTTCGGGGTGGCGCTGCTCGCCGAGGCGTCCCGCCGCGGGCTCGGCCTGTCCAGCTTCGTGTCGGCCGGCAACCGGGCCGACGTGTCCGGCAACGACCTGCTCCAGTACTGGCAGGACGACCCGTCCACCGACGTGATCACGCTCTACCTGGAGACGTTCGGCAACCCGCGCAAGTTCGCCCGGCTGGCCCGGCGCATCGGCCGCAGCAAGCCGGTGGTGGCCCTGGCCTCGCTGGCCCGGCCGCCGGGCGTGGGGGAGGCGCCCGCGTTGGACGCGGCGGCGGTGAGCGCGCTGTTCGCCCAGTCCGGCGTGATCCGGGTGGACACCGTGTCCGAGCTGCTCGACGTGGGCGTGCTGCTGGCCCACCAGCCGCTGCCGGCCGGTCGGCGGATCGCGGTGGTGGGCAACTCGTCCGCGCTGACCGGGCTGGCCGCGACCGCCTGCGCCGCCCAGGGACTGACAGTCGCCGACGGGTACCCGCAGGACGTCGGGCCGAGCGCCGGGGCCGCCGCGTACGCCGCCGCGCTGGGCGCCGCCGTGGCCGACGAGCGGGTGGACGCCGTGGTGGCGGTGTTCGCGCCGCCGCTGCCCGGCCAGCTCGCCGACCCGGTGGCCGACTTCGCGGCGGCGCTGCCCGACGCGCAGGTCACCGGCAAGCCGGTGGTGGCGACGTTCCTCGCCGGCCTGGTGCCGGCCGGGGTGCCGGCGTACCCGAGCGTCGAGGAGGCGGTACGCGCGCTCGGCCGGGTCACCGCGTACGCCGACTGGCTCCGGCGGCCGCCCGGCGTGCTGCCGGAACTGGCCGACGTGGACCGCACGGCCGGACATGCCGCGCTGCGTCCGGACGGGGCCGACGCGGCGGCGCTGCTGCGCGCGTACGGGATCGACGTGGTGGACTCGGTGCCGGCCCGCTCGGCCGAGGAGGCGGCGGCGGTGGGGGAGCGGCTCGGCTGGCCGGTGGCGCTCAAGGCCGCCGCTCCCGGCCTGCGGCACCGCCTCGACCTCGGCGCGGTACGCCTCGACCTGGCCGACGCCGCCGCGCTGCGCCGCGCGTAC
The DNA here is from genome assembly GCF_051853095.1 of Micromonospora sp. LA-10. NCBI lineage: Bacteria > Bacillati > Actinomycetota > Actinomycetes > Micromonosporales > Micromonosporaceae > Micromonospora > Micromonospora sp. LA-10. The sequence continues at coordinate 2,051,011 of NZ_CP195710.1, read as the reverse complement.
GCCGAAATGGCGCCGGTGTTCGGCGCGGAGGTGCTGGTCCAGCCGATGGTCGCGCCCGGCGTGGCATGCGTGGTGGAGCTGGTCGAGGATCCGGCGTTCGGGCCGGTGGTCGGGTTCGGGCTCGGCGGCGTGGCCACCGAGCTGCTCGGCGACCGGGCCTGGCGGGCGGTGCCGCTCACCGACCGGGACGCCGCCGAGCTGATCGACGAACCACGGGCCGCGCCGCTGCTGCACGGGCACCGGGGCGCCGCGCCGGTGGACCGGGCGGCCCTGGTCGACCTGCTGGTGCGGGTCGGGCGGCTCGCCGACGAGCAACCGCGGGTGCGGTCGCTCACGCTCAACCCGGTGCTGGCCCGCCCGGACGGCATCTCGGTGCTGCACGCCACGGTGCGCACCGGCGCCGAGGTCGCCCGCCCCGACACGGGCCCCCGCCGCTTGTAAGGAAGGGCCCCTTCTTAACGCCTCCGGTAGAGAAAGGGCCCCTTCTTAACAGCGCCCACCCGCGCACGCCGCAGCGCGCCACCGCGCCCGGCCGTGCGCCACCGCGCCCGGCCGTGCGCATGCAGCGCTCAGCCGCGCGCGGAGATCTGCTGCACCGCCCACTCGTTGCCGTCCGGGTCGCGGAAGAAGACGAAGCCGACGTTGTCCAGCGGGTGCGGCACCGGGCGTGGGTTCTGGCCGAGCACCTGGATCTCGCTGACCTCGACGCCCCGGCCGACCAGCTCGGCGTGCGCCCGCTCCAGGTCCGGCACGACGAGTTGCAGGCCCTTGAGCGAGCCCGGCGGCATCTCCGGTACGACGCCCCGGCCGAGGACGACAGAGCACCCGGAGCCCGGGGGCGTGAGTTGCACGATCCGCCCTGCCCCACCCAGATCGGTGTCGTGGTCGACGGCGAAGCCGAGCCGTTCGGCGTAGAACTCCTTGGCCCGGTCCACGTCGGAGACCGGCACGACCACTACTTCCAGCGTCCAGTTCACGATGTCGCTCCTGTCGTCGCAATGGTGTGCAGTACGGCGGTGAGCCGGTCGTACGACTCGCTCACGCCGCGGGTCATCGGGTAGCGCAGGACCGTGTCGCGGCCCTGCGTGGTGGCGTACCGCAGGTGGGTGACGACTGTGGTCCGGCTCGCCGAGCCGGTGAAGTCGTGGCGCACGAGCGTCTCGCCCGGGTAGGACTGGTCGTCGAAGAGTTCGGTGCAGACCAGGCGCGCCGGCACGTCGATCTCCCGGTACGTGCCGCCCTGTGCCATCAGGTCGGCGTCCGGCCCGCGGGAGACGAACCGCCAGCGCCCGCCCACCCGCAGGTCCACCTCGCACTCGACGAGGTGCCAGCCGCGCGCGCCCCACCAGCGCATCAGCAGCTCGGGGCGGGTGAAGGCGGCGAACACGAGGTGCCGGGGTGCGGCGAAGTCGCGGCTGAGCCGGATCTCCCGGTCGCCGTGCAGGGTCACGGCCAGCCCGTTCACCGCTGCTCCTCCGCGGTCAGTTCGGCGAGCACCTCGTCCAGGCGCGCGTAGCTCTCGGCCCAGTAGTCCCGGTAGTCCGCCAGCCACGCGACGGCCTCCCGCAGCGGCCGGGCGTCGAGCCGGCAAGGGCGGCGCTGCGCGTCCCGGCCCCGGGTGACCAGGCCGGCGCGTTCGAGCACCTTGAGGTGCTTGGAGACGGCCGGCTGGCTCATCGCGAACGGTTCGGCCAGCTCGGTGACTGTGGCCTCGCCGGCGGCGAGCCGGGCGAGGATGGCCCGCCGGGTGGGGTCGGCGAGCGCGGCGAAGGTGGCGTCGAGCAGATCCGGGGGCACGTTCATAACCTCCTGGTTGTGTAACCATTCGGTTCTATACGGCGCGAGCGCCCGGGTCAAGCACGACAGGCCCCGGCGAACCGCCGGGGCCTGTCGGGGCAGGGGTGGATCAGCAGGCGTACGCCTCCAGGCGGTTCGCCCGCTCCGGGTCGCGCAGCTTCAGCAGCGTCACCTTCTCGATCTGCCGGATCCGCTCCCGGGACAGCCCGAACTCGCGGCCCACCTCGTCCAGCGTGCGCTGCCGGCCGTCGTCCAGGCCGAAGCGCAGCCGGATCACCGCCTGCTCCCGCTGGGACAGCGTGGCCAGCACGATCCGGACCTCGTTGCGCAGCTCGCCGTTGCTGGCGGCGTCGCCCGGCTCGGTACGCGGGTCGACAGCGGCGACGAAGTCGCCGAGCGCGCTCTCGCCGTCCTCGCCGACGGCCTGGTCCAGGCTGACCGGCTCCCGGTCGTACGAGATCAGCTCGATCACCTGGAACTCGGGGATCTCCAGCGCCTTGGCCACCTCGCTCACTGTGGGCTCGCGACCCAGCGACACGGACAGCTCCCGGCGTACCCGGACCATCCGGTTGACCTGCTCGACCATGTGCACCGGGATGCGGATGGTGCGGGCCTGGTCGGCCATGGCGCGGGTGATGGCCTGGCGGATCCACCAGGTGGCGTAGGTGGAGAACTTGTAGCCCTTGGTGTAGTCGAACTTTTCGACGGCGCGGATGAGGCCGAGGTTGCCTTCCTGGATGAGGTCGAGGAAGGCCATGCCGCGACCGGTGTAGCGCTTGGCGATGCTGACCACCAGCCGCAGGTTCGCCTCCAGCAGGTGGTCCTTGGCGGCGCGGCCCTCGGCCGCGATCAGCGCCAGGTCCGCGCGCAGCTCGGCGGAGACGGGGGTGCAGGTGGCCAGCTTCTCCTCGGCGAAGAGGCCGGCCTCGATCCGCTTGCTCAGCTCGACCTCCTGCGCCGCGGTGAGCAGCTTGGTGCGGCCGATGCCGTTCAGGTACGCCCGGACCAGGTCAGTGGAGACGCCGCGCTCGTCGGTGGCGTCGAGGTCCGTGAGGGTGACGTCCATGTCCTGGTGCTCGATCATCTGCTGGGTCATCTCTGTTCTCCCCGTGTCCGACGTGCCTACCGGTCTCCTGCCGCCCACGCGGTGGTGGCCGATGACAAACAGCTTGGCGGTCGGGGCGTGAGACGGGAGTGAGGCGATCGGGGAACCGACAGGAATCCGGTGTGGAATCCGGCCTTCGCTTGCCCGGCGCGGTTACCGTGCCAGCGACCGGCCGTCGGGGCCGGACCCCGAACTGACGATCGGAGAACGTGGTGGTCTTCAAGCGGCTCATGCAGGCGATGGGTGTGGGCGGACCGTCGGTGGAGACGGTGCTGGCCAACCCGAACTGTCGTCCGGGCGGCGTCCTGGAGGGCCAGATCCAGGTGGTCGGCGGCGACCACGCGGTGGACGTGAGCTACGTCGCGCTCGGTCTGGTCACGCGGGTCGAGGTGGAGAGCTCCGACACCGAGTACGACGTCAACCAGGAGTTCGGCCGGGCCCAGATGACCGGCGCGTTCCGGCTGGAGCCGGGGCAGCGTTACGACGTGCCGTTCCGCTACCAGGTGCCCTGGGAGACGCCGCTCACCGACCTGTACGGCCAGCACCTGCACGGCATGACCATGGGTCTGCGTACCGAGCTGGAGGTGGCCCGGTCGGTGGACAAGGGCGACATGGACGCCGTGTCGGTGCACCCGCTGCCCGCCCACGAGCGGCTGCTGGAGGCGCTGCTGCGGCTGGGCTTCCGCTTCGCGCGCGCCGACGTCGAGCGGGGGCACATCTACGGCGTACGCCAGCAGTTGCCCTTCTACCAGGAGATCGAGTTCTACCCGGCGCCGCAGTACGCGGGCGCGATGAACCAGCTGGAGGTCACCTTCGTCACCGACCCGCAGCAGGTGCACATGGTGCTGGAGCTGGACAAGCGGGGTGGCCTGTTCACCGAGGGCCGCGACGCGTTCGGCCGGTTCACAGTCGACCACGCCACTGCCGACCGGACCGACTGGGCCGCCCAGCTCGACGGCTGGCTGCGGCAGTCGCTGTCCCGGCGAGGGCTGTTCTCCTAGAGATCGAGCACGAGGGTACGGGGACCGACGTTGACGCTCTCCACGAGCATGTGGGCACGGAAGCGGCCGGTCTCCACCTTCGCGCCCCGGGCGCGCAACTGTTCGACCACGGCGTCCACCAGGGGTTCGGCCACCTCGGCGGGCGCCGCGGCGGTCCAGCTCGGCCGCCGGCCCTTGCGCGCGTCGCCGTAGAGCGTGAACTGGCTGACCACCAGCAGCGGCGCGCCGACGTCGGCGGCGCTGCGCTCGTCGTCGAGGATGCGCAGCTCGTGCAGCTTGCGGGCCATCGTGGCGGCCACCTGCGGGGTGTCGGTGTGGGTGACGCCGAGCAGCACCAGCAGGCCGTCGGCGATCTCGCCGGTCACCTCGTCGTCGACAGTCACCCGGGCCCGGCCGACGGTCTGCACCACTGCCCGCATCAGTCGGTCACCGGCTCGACGATGCCGCGCTCGACCAGGTGCGCGACGATCGGCCCGGCCGCCTCGGCCAGTTCGTCCGGCGCCACGTCGTGCGCGGCGGCCAGCAGGGCGAGCTGGTCGCGCAGCGGCAGCCGGCCGTCGGCGCCGCCGACCAGGGCGAGCACCAGCGGGTCGATCTCCTCCGACCAGCGCAGCCCGCGCGGCATGGCCAGGACCTGCCGGTCCACCGCCCAGCCGTCGTCGCCCATGGTGGCCTCCTGCCGCAGCTGGAGCCCGTCGGCGGCGCGGTAGCGGGCGGCGAGCAGGCCCTCGGTGTCCCGGGCGCGCAGCCAGTCCTGCCGGGCGAACCACTCGCCGATCCGGTCGCCCAGCGGCGGCTCGACGCGCTGGCGCAGGTCCTCCACGCGGACGATCGGCTGCTCGTGGCCGGAGCGGCGCAGCGAGACGATGCCGAAGCCGATCGCCTCGACCTTGTGCGCGTCGAACCAGTCCAGCCAGGACGCCATCCGCTGCGGGTCGGCGCTCTCGCCGACGTCGGTCAGCCACAGGTTCACGTACGCCATCGGGTCGGCCACCTCGCGCTGGATGACCCAGGCGTCCAGGCCGGTGCCGGCGAACCAGCCGGTGACCCGCTCGGCCCAGTCCTCGCCGGTGACGTGCACCCAGTTCGCCAGGTACTGCATGGTGCCGCCCTCGGTGAGCAGGTCCGGCGCGGCGGCGGCCAGCTCCGCGCCGATCGCGTCGCCGACCCGCCCGGAGTCGCGGTAGACGTGCGTGGTGGTGCCCGGCCCGACCACGAAAGGCGGGTTGCTCACGACCAGGTCGAAGCGGCGCCCGGCCACCGGGGCGACCATGTCGCCGCGCAGCAGCTCCCAGTCCTGCCCGTTGAGGGCGGCGGTGGTGGCGGCGAAGCGCAGCGCCCGCTCGGAGACGTCGGTGGCGGTGACCCGGCGGGCGTGGGTGCCCAGGTGCAGCGCCTGCACGCCGGAGCCGGTGCCGAGGTCGAGCGCGGTGTCCACGGTCGGGCGTACCGCGGCCGAGATCAGCGTCTGGGCGGCGCCGCCGATGCCCAGCACGTGCTCGGCGTGCAGCGGCCGACCGGGCCGGGCGCTGGCGGGCACGTCGGCGAGCACCCACCAGTCGTCCCCGTACGGCTCCAGGTCGATTCCGGCGCGCAGGCCGTCGCCGTGCCGCTCGACGATGCCCCCGGCCAGCGCCTCGTCCAGCGCCAGCGGGGCCAGCGCGTCGGCCACCGCCGCCTCCGGCTCGGTCTGGTCGCAGATGAAGACGCGGATCAGCGTGGCCAGCCGGTCCCGGTCCTCGGTGGCGCGCAGCGCGGCCCGGTAGTCGTTGCGGGCCACCGCGCCGGTGCCCTGCGGGCCGAGCCGGTCGGCGATGCCGTTGGCGGTGAAGCGGGCAAGCGTGAGCGCGGTGCGCAGCGCGTCGACCCCGGTGGGGGAGAGCAGCATGTCGTGACGGTTCACGTGCTCATCCTGCCTCGGCCGCGGTCCGCCGTGACGCGCACCCGCCGATCCATAACGTGGACCGCATCTATAGGCAGCTATCTCTTTCATGTCTATCGATCTCTGGCTAGCATTCCTGCCAACATCCGTCGATGGGGTGATCCGGGCACAAACCGGGCCGCCCCGGTAGGGAGTCCAGACGATGCCCGACGTGTCCCTTCCCCGGCGGCGCGCGCTGCGTGCGCTCGCCGTCACGGCCGCCGCCGCGGCCTTCGCCGCCGCCGCCTCCACCCCCGCTCTCGCCGCGCCCACCGGGGAGGTCCGGTACGCCGGCGCCGCCGACGCCGTCAGCGGCAGCTACGTGGTCGTGCTCAAGGGCGACGCGGTCGGCACCGCGAACACCCTCGCCGCCCGTACCGCTGTGCCGGACCGGGCCGCCGGCCTGGCCAAGCGCTACGGCGGCAACGTCGGCACGGTGTGGAGCTCCGCTCTCACCGGCTACAGCGCGAAGATGACGCCCGCCCAGGCCCGCCGGCTCGCCGCCGACCCGGCCGTCGCGTACGTCGAGCAGGACCGCGTCATGACCACCCAGGGCACCCAGACCGGGGCCACCTGGGGTCTGGACCGGATCGACCAGCGCAACCTGCCGCTGAACAGCACCTACACCTACCCGAACACCGCCAGCAACGTGCGCGCCTACATCATCGACACGGGCATCCGCACCACGCACAGCGACTTCGGCGGCCGGGCCACCTGGGGCACCAACACGGTCGACACCAACAACACCGACTGCAACGGCCACGGCACGCACGTCGCCGGCACCGTCGGCGGCACCAAGTACGGCGTGGCCAAGAGCGTGCGCCTGGTGGCCGTCAAGGTGCTCAACTGCTCCGGCAGCGGCACCACCGCCGGCGTGATCAGCGGCGTCAACTGGGTCACCTCGAACGCGGTGAAGCCGGCCGTGGCCAACATGAGCCTCGGCGGCGGCGCCAGCAGCACGCTGGACAACGCGGTGGCCAACTCGATCAACTCCGGCATCACGTACGCGCTCGCGGCCGGCAACTCCAGCGCCAACGCGTGCAACTCGTCGCCGGCCCGGGTCGCCTCGGCGATCACGGTGGGCGCCACCACCAGCACCGATGCCCGTGCCTCCTACTCGAACTACGGCTCCTGCGTGGACATCTTCGCCCCGGGCTCGTCGATCACCTCGGCGTGGCGGACCAGCGACACCGCCACCAACTCGATCAGCGGCACGTCGATGGCGTCCCCGCACGTGGCCGGCGCGGCGGCGCTCGTGCTGTCCGCGAACACCTCCTACACCCCGGCTCAGGTGGCCAGCTACCTGACCAGCAACGCCACCACCGGCAAGGTGACCAGCCCGGGCTCGGGCTCGCCGAACCGGCTGCTCTTCGTCGTCAACTGACGACACGGTGACCTGACCACACCGTGGGCCGCGGCCCGGTGGACCTCCCAGGGGTCCGCCGGGCCGCGTCACGTCGTCGGGGAGTCGGCGCCCCGACCGCCGGACGGGACGGCACTATGGTTCCCATGACGCTCTCCCTGCCCATCGACCCGCAGGCGAACGAACTGCTGGCGCGCAGCCCGCTGGCCCTGCTCCTCGGCATGGTGCTGGACCAGCAGGTGCCGATGGAGAAGGCGTTCTCCTCCCCGTACGTGCTGGCGCAGCGGCTCGGCCACGAGCCGGACGCCGCCGAGCTGGCCGGGTACGACCCGGAGGCGCTCGTGGAGCTCTTCGCCCGTCCGCCGGCGCTGCACCGCTTCCCGAAGGCGATGGCGGCCCGCGTGCAGGAGGTGTGCCGGACGCTCGTCGAGCGGTACGACGGCGACCCGGCCCGGCTCTGGTCGGACGTGACCGACGGGCGGGAACTGCTGCGCCGGGTCGGTGAGCTGCCCGGGTTCGGCCGGCAGAAGGCGCAGATCTTCGTCGCGCTGCTCGGCAAGCGGTTCGGGATCACCCCGGACGGCTGGCGCGAGGCGGCCGGCGACTACGGCGACGCGGACGCCCACCGGTCGGTCGCGGACGTGACCGATCCGGAGTCGCTGCGCCGGGTACGCGAGTTCAAGCAGCGGATGAAGGCGGAGGCGAAGGCCGCGAAGGGCTGATCCGCGGCCCGCCGCCGCAACCGGCCCGCCGCCGGCGTCGTTTGTTGCCAGGACGGGGGACGGGGGCGACGATGGCCGAGCAGCGGGGCGGGGCGCTGCTGCGTACCGCGTCCAGCCCCGGCCGGGCCACCTTCCTGGAGCTCTTCTTCGACCTGGTCTTCGTGTTCGCGCTGACCCGGGTCTCGCAGCGCCTGATCGACGGCATCGACGGCTCGGCCGGCGCGGTGGCCGCCGACGTGGGCCGGACCCTGCTGCTGTTCCTGGTGCTCTGGCAGGTCTGGACGATCACCACCTGGGTCACCAGCCGCTACGAGCCGGAGCGCGTCGTCATCCAGGCGGTGGTGGTCGGCACCATGTTCGGCAGCCTGGTGCTGGGCGTGACGCTGCCCCGCGCCCTGGAGGAGCGGGCGCTGCCGTTCGCGCTGGCGTACGTGGTGGTGATGGTCGGCCGGCCGCTGCTGATCGCGGTGGCGTTGCGCGCCCACCCGCGGCGGCTGGTCCCGGTGCGGCTTGCCGTCTGGGCGGGGGTCAGCGCCCCGCTGTGGATCGCCGGCGCGCTGATGCCCGGCCCGCGCCTGGCGCTGTGGGTGGTCGCGCTGGCGGTGGACCATCTCGGCACGCTGCTGGGCTGGCCGTTGCCGTGGCTCGGGGCGTCCCGCATCCGGCAGTGGCGTGTCGCCGGGGAGCACCTCGCCGAGCGCTACCAGCAGATCTTCCTCATCGCGTTGGGCGAGTCGATCCTGGTGATCGGCGTGACCTACAGCGGAGAGGAGTTCTCCGGCGAGGCGGCCACCGCGTTCGCGCTCTCGTTCGTGATCACGGCGTTGCTCTGGCGCATCTACTTCCACCGGGCCGGCCACCTGCTGGTGGAGGCGTTGCGGACGGCCGGCACGCCGGGGCGGCTGGCCGAGTCGGCGGCGCAGACCCACCTGTTCATGGTGCTCGGCGTGATCGGCGCCGCAGTCGGCTACGAGCTGGTCATCGCCCACCCGTACGACACGGCCCGGCCGAACTGGCTGGTCTTCGTGGTGGGCGGCCCGGCGCTGTTCCTGGCCGCCCGCTCCCGGTTCGAGTACGAGATCTTCGGCCGGGTGTCACGCCCCCGGCTGGCCGGGCTGCTGGCCCTGCTGCTGCTCCTGCCCGCGTTGGTGACCGTGCCGGCGATGGTCGCGCTCGGCGCGGTGGCCGTCGTGCTGGCGCTCGTCGCGCTCGCCGACGCCCGCCGGGCCTGGCACCGGCCGCCGGAGTCCTCCGCCTCGCCGATCGGCCGGGAGACGCTCGGCGAGGGCGGCCCCGAGGCGTGAGCCGTCAGGCGGCGGTCGGGCGGGACAGCGACGCCAGCGCGCGGCGTACGTCGGCCAGCGAGACGGTGGCCGAGTCGTCCAGGTCGGCCAGGCCGGCCTCGATCCACTGCCGCATCAGCGTGGTCACGCCGATGCCGCGCGCGTCGGCGGCGGCGCGGACCCGCTCGTACGTCTCAAGCGGCAGCCGGACCGACCGGCTGACCATCGGCACGTCGGTGTCGGGGGTGGGCAGTTGCGCCGGTGACGTGTCGTCGATCAGGTCGGCGAACGCGTCGCCCCCGGCGTGGAACCGCTTGGTCGCCTCGTCACGGTGCATTGTGACCGCCTCCTCGTCGGCGTGAGTTCCGCACCGCCTCGTCGTAGCGCTTGGCCTCGACGTCGCTCAGTTCGCGGGCGGAGAGGATGTCCCAGTCGTTGTCGGTGCCGTCGGCCTCGGCCAGCAGCACGGCGAGCCGCCGGCCACGGTGCTCGGTGGCGTAGACCACCATCACGTCGTCGCCGAGGTGCCGGATGACCCGGTGCCTGCTGTGCAGGGCCTCCCAGACTTCCCCGGGTGTGACGTCGTAGACCCGCAGGTTCGCCAGCGCCTCGTCGGTGAAGCTGAACCGGTTGGCCACGGATCGAAGCGTACCACGCACGTAACACGCGACCGGTCGTCACGAATTTCGCCGATCATCCGTCCGGAGTGACAGGATGAGCCGTATCCCCTCGTAGGAGGTCCGTGGTGAAGCGTCAGGCGTACCAGCCGATTCTGATCACCGACGCCCCGCGCAGCCAGGACGACCAGCTCAACAGCCGGCAGAAGCGTTACGTGCTGATGATGGCCATCCGGGTCGCGTGCCTGGTGGCGGGCGCGATCCTGGTCGGCGCGAAGGCACCGCTGCTCTGGCTCTGGCTGCCGTTGTGCGCGCTCGGCATGGTGCTCGTGCCCTGGCTCGCCGTGCTGCTCGCGAACGACCGGCCGCCCAAGGAGGAGCACCGGCTGGCGAACCGGTTCCGCCCGCGGCACCAGGACGAGCCCGACCCCACGGCGCTGACCACGCAGGAGCACCCGCACAAGATCATCGACGCCGAGCCCTGACCGGCCCGGGCGGAGCGCCACCCGGACCGGCCGCCCGGATCAGGGGGTGGGGCGGGCGCCCACTGTCGTCACCGCCAGCGCGCCCAGGTCGCCGGCGCGGGCCAGCGCCGCGCGCGGATCGGCGCCGGCCAGCCAGGCGGTGAGCAGCCCGGCCGCGAACGCGTCCCCGGCCCCGGTCACGTCCACCACGTCCACCCCCGGCGCCGGGGCGAACTCCACCACGCCGCCGCGCTCCACCCAGACCGCGCCGGCCGCGCCGCGCTTGACCACCACCCGGTGCGCCACCGCGGTCAGCGCCCGGGCCTGCGCCGCCGGGTCCAGCCCGCCGGCCAGCACCGTCGCCTCGTCCGTGTTGACCAGCAGCAGGTCGACGTCGCGTACCCAGGTCAGGAACGCCCCGCCGACGCGCCGCAGCGGCGCCGCGGACGCCGCGTCGACGCTGACGGTCAGCCCGCGCGCGCGAGCGGTGGCCAGCGCGCGCAGGCCGGCGCCGCGCGACCCGACGTCCAACAGGGTGTACGCGGACAGGTGCAGATGCCCGGCGTCGGGCGCCGCGGCCAGCGCCGCGTCCACGTGCGCGGCGGTCAGCCGCAGGTTCGCGCCCCGCTGGCTGACCATGGTCCGCTCCCCGTCGTGGGTGAGCACGATGACGGTGCCGGTCGGGTAGCCCTCGTGCCGCTCCACCGCGCAGTCCACACCGATGCGGGTCAGCTCGGCCACCCGATCCCGGCCGGTCTCGTCGTCACCGACGGCGGCGACCAGCGTCACCGCCGCGCCCTGCCCGGCGAGCCAGGCCGCGGTGTTCGCCGCCTGCCCGCCGCCGCTGAACCGGATCCCGGCCGCGGTGTCCGAGCCGGTGGCGAGCGGCCCGGACAGGACCGCGAGCACGTCGGTGATCACGTCACCGACGACGACTATCCGCGGCGCGGCGCTCATGAGGTGGCGGTGGAGCGGGTCGCCGCGGCTACCGCGATCCGGGCCGCGAGGTCGGCGTTGCGCAGGATGATCCGGACGTTCACCGCCAGGCTGGCGCCCTCGGTGGCGGCGTGGAAGTGCGACAGCAGGAACGGCGTGACCGCCTTGCCGGTGACCCCTTCCCGAGCCAGCGCGGCCAGCCCTTCGGCGAGCGTGCGGTCGTGCAGCGCCGGGTCGAGCTGCTCGTCGGCGGGCAGCGGGTTGGCCACCACCAGACCGCCGTGGTGCACGCCGTGCGCCGCGCGGGCGGCCAGCACGTCCGCCACCTGCTCCGGCGACTCGACCGACCAGTCCAGGTCGAAGCCGGCGTCGGTGAGGTAGAAGCCGGGGAAGCGGCGGGTGCGGTAGCCGACCATGCCCACCCCGAGCGTCTCCAGCCGTTCCAGCGTGGCGCCCACGTCGAGGATCGACTTCACCCCGGCGCAGACCACCGCGATCGGGGTCCGGGCCAGCGTGACCAGGTCGGCCGACTCGTCGAACGTCTGCGCCGCCTCCCGGTGCACGCCGCCGAGCCCGCCGGTGGCGAACACGCCGATCCCGGCCGCTGCCGCGACCGCGCTGGTGGCCGCAACGGTGGTGGCGCCGTCCGCGCCGGTGGCCGCCGCCGGGGCCAGGTCGCGGACCGAGAGCTTGCTCACGCCGTCGACAGTCGCGAGGCGGGTGAGCTGGGCGTCGTCCAGCCCGACCCGCAGCTCGCCGGCGACCATGCCGATGGTGGCCGGCACCGCCCCCGCGTCCCGTACCGCCTGCTCGATCTCGCGCGCCACGCGCAGGTTGTCCGGCCGGGGCAGCCCGTGCGAGACGATCGTGCTCTCCAACGCCACGACCGGACGGCCGTCGCGCAGGGCGTCGGCCACCTCACTACCGAGACTGATGTGAAAGTTGGTCACGTCGGCTACCGTACGGGCCGCTCCCGCCCGGGGCCCAGGTGGACCAGGACGGACCGACCTGCAAAACTGGAACGCCGGAGGTGGAGTCGTGAGCACAGAGATTCTCGAGCGTCCCGAGCTGAAGGACGCGGACACTGGTCCGGAGATGTTCCACTACGTCCGCAAGGAGAAGATCGCCGAGAGTGCCGTCATGGGCACCTACGTGGTCGCGCTCTGCGGCGAGACGTTCCCGGTCACCAAGGCGGCCAAGCCGGGCTCCCCGGTCTGCCCCAAGTGCAAGGAGATCTACGACTCGTACCGCGAGTGATGCCGGTCGGCGTCGCGGCCCGCGCACGTAACCTGCGGCGGTGACCACCTCCACCGCCCTGCTCCTCGCCGACCTCACCGGCGTGGCGGTCTTCGCCGCCTCCGGCGCCTCCGCGGCGGTGGCGAAACGGCTCGACCTGTTCGGCGTCGTCTTCGTCGGCGTGGTCGCCGCGCTCGGCGGCGGCATCTTCCGCGACCTGGCGATCGACGAGGTTCCCCCGCTGGCGTTCGCCGACTGGCGGTACGCCGCCACCGCGTCCCTCACCGCCGCCGCCGTGTTCTGGCTGCACCCGCAGCTCGCCCGGCTGCGCACCACGGTGCTGGTGCTCGACGCCGCCGGCCTCGGCCTGTTCACAGTCATCGGCACGCTCAAGGCCCTCGACGCCGCCGTGCCGCCGGTCGGCGCCTGCATGATCGGCATGCTCACCGCAATCGGTGGCGGGCTGGGCCGCGACCTGCTCACCGGCGAGATCCCGGTGGTGCTGCGCCGGGAGATCTACGCCCTCGTCGCGCTCGCCGGAGCGGTCACCGTGGCGCTTCTGTCGGCCTCGGGACAGGCGACCGCCGCGCCGCTCACCGCCGCCGCCCTGCTCGTGTTCGGGCTGCGCCTGATCGCGCTGCGGCGGCGCTGGTCCGCGCCCGTGGCGACGCTGCGGCCGCCGCAAACCGGCACCCGGGGACCACTGCCCTGACCGCCGTGCGCCGGGGTGGGCGGATGTGACAGGCGTGGCGTCGGCTGGGGCGTACGGCCCGCGCTGGTTATGCTGAACCGGCCTTCGCGGCACCGGATGCGCGAGGGCGTTTTCATGGGCGGCGGCTCCCGTGGCCCCGGTCGGGCCCGCCGCCGTCCGCGGCGGAGAGGAGCTACGCGTGCCACCGCGGATGCCGACGCTCGACACGTTCCCGCCCCTGCGCGCCTGGCAACGCAAGGCGCTCGTGGAATACCTGCGCCGCCGGACCGAGGACTTCACAGCGGTCGCCACGCCCGGCGCCGGTAAGACCACCTTCGCCCTGCGGATCGCCGCCGAGCTGCTCGCCGACGGCACCGTCGAGGCGGTCACCGTGGTCGCGCCGACCGAGCACCTGAAGACCCAGTGGGCGCAGGCAGCCGCCCGGGTCGGCATCCAGCTCGACGCCGCGTTCCGCAACGCCGACCTGCACTCCGCCGCCGACTTCCACGGCGCGGTCGTCACGTACGCCCAGGTGGGCATGGCGCCGCAGGTGCACCGCCGGCGCACCATGACCCGGCGCACGCTGGTCATCCTCGACGAGATCCACCACGCCGGCGACTCCCGCACCTGGGGCGACGGCGTCAAGGCGGCGTTCGAGCCCGCGGTACGCCGCCTGATGCTCACCGGCACGCCGTTCCGCTCCGACGACAACCCGATCCCGTTCGTCAGCTACGAACGCGGCGGGGACGGGCTGCTGCGTTCCCGCGCCGACTCGGTCTACGGCTACTCCGACGCGCTGCGCGAGGGCGTGGTCCGGCCGGTGCTGTTCCTGGCGTACTCGGGAGAGACCCGGTGGCGCACCAACGCCGGTGAGGAGCTGGCGGCCCGGCTCGGCGAGCCGATGACACAGGACCTGATCGCCCAGGCGTGGCGTACCGCGCTGGACCCGGCCGGCGACTGGATGCCGCAGGTGCTGCGCGCCGCCGACGCCCGGCTCAGCGTGCTGCGCGCCAACGGCATGCCGGACGCGGGCGGCCTGGTCATCGCCAGCGACCAGCAGGTGGCCCGCGCGTACGCGAAGCTGCTGGAGCAGGTGACCGGTGAGAAGGCCGCCGTGGTGCTCTCCGACGATCAGGGCGCGTCCGCGCGGATCGCGACGTTCGCGGCCTCCCAGCAACGCTGGTTGGTCGCGGTGCGGATGGTGTCCGAGGGCGTCGACATCCCCCGGCTCGCCGTCGGCGTCTACGCGACCAGCGCCAGCACCCCGCTGTACTTCGCGCAGGCGATCGGCCGGTTCGTCCGGGCCCGCCGCTCCGGCGAGACCGCATCGGTGTTCCTGCCCAGCGTGCCGCACCTGCTCGGGCTGGCCAGCGAGATGGAGGCCGAGCGGGACCACGTGCTCGGCAAGCCGAAGGACCGCGAGGGCTTCGACGACGACCTGTTGGAGCGCGCCCAGCGCGACGACGGCGCCAGCGGAGAGCTGGAGAAGCGCTTCGCCGCGCTCTCCGCCACCGCCGAGCTGGACCAGGTGATCTTCGACGGCGCGTCGTTCGGCACCGCAGCCCAGGCCGGTACGCCCGAGGAGGAGGAATACCTCGGGCTGCCCGGTCTGCTCACCGCCGACCAGGTCTCGCTGCTGCTGACCAAGCGGCAGGCCGAGCAGATCGCCGCGCAGAAGCGCCGGGCCGCCCAGCGGACCGCTGAGCCGGCCGCTGCGGCCCCGGCGGCGGCGCCCCCACCGATGAGTGCCGCCCAGCGCCGCGTGGCGCTACGGCGGCAACTGAACGCTCTGGTGGCCGCCCGGCACCACCACACCGGCCAGCCGCACGGCAAGATCCACGCCGAGCTGCGCCGGATCTGCGGCGGCCCGCCCAGCGCGCAGGCCACGATCGAGCAGCTCGAGGAGCGCATCGCCACCGTGCAGACCCTGTAAGGAAGGGCCCCCTCTTAACGCCTCCGGTAGTGCAGGGGCCCCTTGTTAACACCATGGGACCCACGCGGGGCGACGCACGAAAAACCGGCCGGAGGCGACCCGTGTGGGTGCCTCCGGCCGGTTATGTCGTGATGTGGATTTCCTGTCGGACCTCAGTTCGCCATCAGATCGGCGCCACGCCAGCTGAACTCCGGGTCCGACGCGTAGCGCACGGTGATCTTCACGAGATCCTCCGCGTACTTGTTCGCGTGGTGCCCACAGAACACCAGCTCACTCCCACCCGAGAGGGTGATCCGGAGCTTGCCGGCAGCATTGCAGCGGTCGCACCGTTCATCGGCGGCCGGGGGGCTCACCGTCTCGGGCGGCGGCGTGAGGGTCGGGGTCATCGCCTTCCTCCTCTGGTCGTCACCGATGAACACTCTCTTCGGTTGCTCACCTATCGTGCAACACCCTTCTCGGGCCCTGCCTTCCCTGTGTGCCCGCGGGGGACCGAGGTCACACATGGCGTGGGAGACAGTGTGCCGTGCACCAAGGGTGCCACGTCAACGATCACAAACAGGCAACCGATCGATCACCGATGAGTGTTGTACGGCTGGTGATCAAACCGGCACGAACTGTTGACGTCCGGCGGTCAGTCCAGGTAGTCGCGGAGCACCTGGGAACGCGAGGGGTGCCGCAACTTGGACATGGTCTTCGATTCGATCTGCCGGATGCGTTCCCGGGTCACGCCGTACACCTGGCCGATTTCGTCCAGGGTGCGCGGCTGACCGTCGGTGAGGCCGAAGCGCAGCCGCACCACGCCCGCCTCACGCTCGGACAGCGTCTGGAGGACCTGCTGGAGCTGGTCCTGGAGCAGCGAGAACGACACCGCGTCGACAGCGACGACCGCCTCGGAGTCCTCGATGAAGTCGCCGAGCTGGCTGTCACCCTCGTCGCCGATGGTCTGGTCCAGCGAGATGGGCTCCCGGGCGTACTGCTGGATCTCCAGCACCTTCTCCGGTGTGATGTCCATCTCCTTGGCCAGCTCCTCCGGGGTGGGCTCGCGGCCCAGGTCCTGGAGCAGCTCGCGCTGGATCCGGCCGAGCTTGTTGATCACCTCGACCATGTGCACCGGGATACGGATGGTGCGGGCCTGGTCGGCCATGGCGCGGGTGATGGCCTGGCGGATCCACCAGGTGGCGTAGGTGGAGAACTTGTAGCCCTTGGTGTAGTCGAACTTCTCGACGGCGCGGATGAGGCCGAGGTTGCCTTCCTGGATGAGGTCGAGGAAGGCCATGCCGCGACCGGTGTAGCGCTTGGCCAGTGAGACCACCAGCCGCAGGTTCGCCTCCAGCAGGTGGTTCTTGGCCCGCTCGCCGTCCCGGGAGATCCACATCAGGTCGCGCTGCAGGTCGCGGACCAGCTTCTCCTCGCCCTCGTCGGCGGCGCGCAGCCGCTCGGCGGCGTAGAGGCCGGCCTCGATCCGCTTGGCCAGCTCGACCTCCTGCTCGGCGTTGAGCAGCGGAACCTTGCCGATCTGCTTGAGGTACGCCCGCACGGAGTCGGCGGAAGCGGTCAGCTCGGCGTCCCGGCGCGCCTGCTTGAGCGCCTCGGACTCCTCGTCGTCCCACTCGAAGTCGTTGTCGGTGGCGGAGCTGGCCGCGTCGGCCTCGGCGGCCTGGGTCAGCTCGGCCGGCTCCTCGACCACCACGTCCTCGATCGCGGCGGCCAGCTCCTCCGGGTCGATCTCACCCTCGGCGCCCTCGGCCTTGCCGCCGGCCTTCGCCGCGGCGGTCTTGGCGGCCACCGTGGCCTTGGTGGCGCGGGTCGCCTTGGTGGCCTTCGCCGGGGCGGCGGCCTTGGCGACGTCGGCCGTGGTGGCCTTGCGCGCGGTCGCCTTCCGGGGGGCCGGGGCGGGCGACTCCTCGGCGGCCGGCGCCTGCTTCGGGGCGGGCGCGGCGGCCTTCTTGGTGGTCTTGGCCGTGGTCGCACGGGAGGCAGGGGTGGCGGAGCGGGCGGCGGCGACGCGGCGGCGGGTGCTCGCCGAGCCGTCCACCACCACAGTCACGCCTGCCTCGGAGAGCGCGCGGAGGATCTTTTTGGCCTGGGCCGGGGTCACCTCAGCGGACTCGACGGTGCGCGCGAGCTGGGCCGACGTGAGCTGACCGCCGGCGCTCTGCGCGTGGGCGATCAGGGTGTCGGTGAGCGAGCGAACGTCGGCGCCGGTCTGGCGGGGATCTGTCACGAAGACCTTCCGGAGGCGAAAGAGCGAGCACGGCCGGGTCGTCCGGCGCAGCATGGGACGGCCGTGCCGGGCGAGTCGTTGAGGACCCCCGTGTCCCGGGCCGTCCGGTCGCTGGCGGTCCGTGGCGCGTGGGCAGGGTGAATTGTAACGCCGTCTGCCGCGATCATCCCGCGCCGCACGGCGACCGGCGGTCCGGGACCGCCGAATCGGCGCAGATGTGGACTTTGTAAGGATGATACCCGCGCACGAGTGGGCCGGTCCCGATCGTGCCGGAAGGGGACGAACATGATCACCGCCACGCCTACGGCGCGGGAATTGCTCACGATCGCGGTCGAGGTGGCCCGGGAGGCCGCCGCCACCGCGTACCGGATGCGGGTCGAGGGTGTCTCCGTGGCCGCGACCAAGAGCACGGTGACCGACGTGGTCACCGCCGCCGACCGGGCGGTGGAACGGCAGGTCCTGGCCGCGCTGCGGCAGCGGCGGCCGGGCGACGCGGTGCTGGGTGAGGAGTACGGCGCGGGGGAGACCGGCCCCGCCGACGCCGACGGGGTGCGCTGGGTCCTCGACCCGATCGACGGCACCGTCAACTACCTGTACGGGCTGCCCTACTGCGCGGTCTCGCTGGCCGCGGAGGTGGCCGGTGAGGTGGTCGCCGGGGTGGTCCGCAACGTCGTCACCGGCGAGGAGTGGACCGCGACGCTCGGCGGCGGGGCCTGGCGCGACGGGCAGCGGCTGAGCGGCTCGGCCGCGACCGATCTCGGCCAGGCGCTCGTGGCCACCGGCTTCGGCTACGACGCCGCCCGCCGGGCCCACCAGGCGCGGGTGGTGACCGAGTTGATCCCGCACATCCGGGACATCCGCCGGTTGGGCGCCGCCGCGCTCGACCTCTGCCTGGCCGCCGAGGGGCGGGTGGACGCGTACTACGAGAAGGGGCTGGCCGCCTGGGACCTGGCCGCCGGCGGGCTGGTCGCCCGGGAGGCCGGGCTGCTGGTGACCGGCCTGTCCGGGCACCCGGCCGGCCCGGACCTGGTGCTCGCCGCGCCGCCCGCGCTGCACGGGCCGCTGCACGCCCGGCTGGTCGACCTGGACGCCTCCGGCGGGCCGTGACCGGCGCCGCAGACGCGACAGGGCGGCCTTCCCGGAGGAAGACCGCCCCGCGTGGCCGGGCCGCCCGTCGCCTACTTCTCGATCGGCTTCGGGCAGGTCTCGGGCGGCGCCTGCGGCGCGCCCAGGTCGCCGAGCGACTGGTTGACCTCGGTGGTGGTGGCGAGCTGCTGGAACTGGTTGCCCAGGACCACGTCGACCACGTCGTCCTTGCGGTTCGCGTCGAACTTCTGGTTGGCCTCGTTGAGGAAGTACGCGCGCAGCAGGTGCGCCGAGCCCACGGCGTTGGGCCCGAACCGCAGCTCGGCCACGCCGTCGAACGCCTTCTTCTCGTTGCCGACCTTCTTGACCTGGAACTTGCGGTTGCGGAAGTCGTCCGCGACGCTGCCGGCGCGGCCGGCCTCGTCGGTGGCGTTGTAGACGTTGATCTTGACGTCTTTCTGCTCCCGCAGCCGCAGGTCGACCAGCGGCCAGCCGTCCGGGCAGGCGGCCGCCGTACCGGCTGTGCCCTGACTGTCCTTCAGCACGGCGATGACCACGAAGGCCAGGGCGACGACCGCCAGCAGGCCGACGACAACGAGTGCCCGCACTCGCGCAAAACTCATCCTGGGCGCTCCCCGGACAGTGATTGGGTGGTGGCGGGCGACGCGGTCGGGCCGCGACCGGTCGGCCGTCCAGTACGCCGCTGAGGTTAACGGTTGTCCGGCTCAGGCGTGGAAACAGTCCGACATACCGGCGCGCCACGCGGTGAACCGGTAGGACTACCCCTATCTTCGTGTCGCCTGAGTCACATTGGGAACAACTTCGGGCGCAGAGGCGTACATCTCCCCCGCGAGGGCGGTATACATGCCTCGCCCACAGGGGGGGTAAGGTTCCGCGCTCACCGGGGGTCGTTTCCACTCCGGGGAGCCCGGTCCACCGCTCGTCGGGTCGGGTGCCCGACAGAGATGGTGGCCGGTCAGGGGAACCGAAACGGCGTCGTCCGGCGTTACAACCGGCAGCGACAATATCGATATTGGAGAGTGAAACCGATGGCCACCGACTACGACGCCCCGCGTCGCGACGAGGTCGACCTCGGCGAGGACAGCCTGGAAGAGCTCAAGGCCCGGCGGGTCGACTCACAGTCGGGCGCCGTGGACGTCGACGAGGCCGAGGTGGCCGAGAGCTTCGAGCTGCCCGGCGCCGATCTGGCCGACGAGGAGCTCACGGTCAAGGTCCTCCCGATGCAGCAGGACGAGTTCCGGTGCGCCCGCTGCTTCCTGGTCCACCACCGCAGCCAGCTGGCGGTCGAGCGCAACGGCGACCTGATCTGCCGCGAGTGCGTCTGATCCCGACCGAGGACACCAGCGGCGGCCTCCTCGACGGGGCCGCCGCTGTTCGAGCCGCCGCCGTGCGCCGGTGGCCGGTTGCTGCTTGACTCGTTACGGGCGGCTGCCACGCCGCGCGGAGCAGGAGGGCGGACGGGTGAGCGAGCGCAGCGAGGGGACCGGCGCCGACCGGATCCCGGCTCCAGCGGCGAGACCGGCACCGACCGGCCCGGATGCGACAGCCGAGCCGACCGGCTCCGCCGTGCCCGCGCCTGGCGGCTCCGCCGTGCCGCGGGCCTCCACCGACCCCACCGTGCCGGCCTCCACCAGCTCCGCCGTGCCGCGGGCCTCCACCGACCCCACAGTGCCGACGCCGGGCGCCTCCGCCGTGCCGTCGGCCTCCACCGACCCCGCCGCGACGCCGGCCACGACCGGCTCCGGCTCGACGCCCGGTGAGCCGGGCGCGGACGCCGGGGAACTCGGCGCGACAGTCGCCGCGCTGACCGCCGACGACATCGCTCCGGCCCGTCGGCGGCAACTGCTGACCCGGCTGGTCGGGCAGGCCCGGGCCCGAGGGGTCACCGACCTGTTCAAGCCGCGGGCGGCGGTGCGCTGGATGGCCGACACGGTCGCCGAGATCGCCCCGCACGTGCCGATCCGCGACCTCGCCACGCTACGGCGGCACTTCCCCGGCCTGGACGACGACGCGCTTGCCGACCGGCTGGTCCGCAACGCGTCCCGGGCCACCGCCGGGGTCGGCGCGGCCGGCGGCGGCGTGGCAGCTGTCGAGTGGGCGGTGACGCCCACGCTGCTCTCCGCGCCCATCCTGCTGGCCGCCGAGACGGTCGCCGTGGTGGCGATCGAGCTGAAACTCATCGGCGAGCTGCACGAGGTCCACCGGGTTCCGCTGCCTCCCGGCGGCACCGGCCGCGCGGTGTCGCTCGTGCAGTCCTGGGCCACCCAGCGCGGGGTCAACCCGATGATGCCGGGCGTCGGGGTGAGCGCGGTGCTCGGCACCGCCGCCCGCCGCGAGCTGCGGGACAGCCTGATGCGCCGCTTCGGGCGCAACCTCACCACGCTCGGGCCGTTCCTGACCGGCGCCGCCGTGGCCGGCTACCTCAACCGGCGGGCCACCCGCGCGCTCGGCGAGCAACTGCGCAAGGACCTGCGGCGTACCGCCCGCGCGCTGCCCGAAAAGCCGTCCTGACCGGCGGCGGAGCGGCCGTTCGCGGGCCCCGTCGGGTCAGGCCGCGTCGCGGGCGGCCAGGACGGCTGCCGCCAGCTGCCCCGGGCGGCGGGTGCTGACCACCCAGAACGGGGTCGGGTCGTCCGGGTCGTCCAGCACCACCTGCACGGCGCCGCTGACCCACGGACGCTGCACCACGAAGGCGAGCGGGTCGGAGCCGACGCCGAGCACCTCGCGCCGGCCGGCCGCGTCCAGCGGCACCACGTCCGCGACGTACCGCACCGGGAGGTGGGCGTCGTCGACCCGCAGCTCGCCGTCGCGCACCTCGACCCGGATCCGGCCCAGCCACCACAGGGCGGCCACCGCGGCGGGGATCAGCAGCACGAACGGCAGCCAGGCGCGGACGCCGGTCGCGCCCATCCAGAGCTCGACCGCGAGCAGCGCGGCCGCGGCCAGCCCGAGCGGCCAGGCCCACCAGGGCAACCCGAGGCGCTCCGCGTACGGCGCGGCGGTGGCCGGCGACGCGGCCGGAGATGACGACTGACGCACACTGACGAGGGTACGGCGCGTCGCGGGCCGGGCAACCGGCAGGATGACAGGGCACCCCCGCAGGACCGGACGGAAGAGGATGACCGTGACAGACGTCGTACCCGTGCCCGTGCGGCTGCTCGACCCGGAGCTGCCGCTGCCGGCGTACGCCCATCCCGGCGACGCCGGCGCGGACCTGGTGGCCGCCGCGGACGTCGAGCTGCCGCCCGGTGGCCGGGCCCTGGTGCCCACCGGCGTGTCGGTGGCGCTGCCCGACGGGTACGTCGGGCTGGTCCACCCCCGATCAGGTCTGGCGGCGAGGCTCGGCGTGACGGTGCTCAACGCGCCCGGTACGGTCGACGCCGGCTACCGGGGTGAGATCCTGGTCAACCTGATCAACCACGACCGGGACACGCCAGCCAAGATCAGCCGGGGCGACCGCATCGCGCAACTGGTGGTGCAGCGGGTCGCCCGGGCCGAGTTCCGGCCGGTGGCCGAGCTGCCCGCGTCCCGGCGTGGCACGGGCGGGCACGGGTCCACCGGCGGGCACGCCGGTCTGGTCCCGGCACCGTCCGGCGGGCAGAGCGAAGAGGTGGCAGGGTGAGTGCGAACAGCGGAGGGTGGGCGCAGTGATCTTCTCCCGGAAGCGGGCCGACGAGGCGCGTGACAATGGGGTCCTCGACGCCGAGGAGACCCCGTCGGCGCCGGATCGCGGGCCGTACGACGTCAGCGAGGCCCCCGAAGCGCCCCGGCTCGACCTGGGCAGCCTCCAGATCCCGGCGGTGCCGGACGTGGAGGTGCGCGTCCAGGCCGACCCGCAGGGCGTGATCCAGCAGGTGGTGCTGGTGCACGGGCAGAACGCGCTGCAGCTCGGCGTCTTCGCCGCCCCCCGCTCCGACGGCATCTGGGACGAGGTGCGCGAGGAGATCCGCCAGTCGCTCGCCGCCGACGGCGCCACCGTCCAGGAGGTCGACGGGGAGCGCGGTCCCGAGCTGCGCGCCCGGGTGCGTACCCCGGACGGCCCGACCGACCTGCGCTTCGTCGGCATCGACGGCCCGCGCTGGATGGTGCGCGGCGTCTTCCAGGGTGCCGCGGCCAGCGACGCGGCCGCCGCCGGGCCGCTGACGGCCTGCCTGGACGGCCTGGTGGTCGACCGCGGGCAGGAGGCCAAGCCGGTGCGCGAGCCGCTGCCGCTGCGGCTGCCCCGTGAGGTCGCCGAGCAGCAGGCCGCCGCCGAGCAGCAGGAGGTCTGATCCACGCGTGCCCGGGCCCGGCGTCGTACCGGCGCCGGGCCCGCGGCGCGCGGCGTCCCGGGCGGCGGTACGCGCGCGACGGCGCTCCCGCCGACGGGCCGCATCGGCGTACGCTGGCGGGACGGTTCCGCCACCCGCGGGGCCCCGCTGTGGAGAGGGTGACGCGGAGGTCATGACGACCGACGAGAGCCGGGGGTCGCTGCGGCGGCTCCTGCACCGGCTCACCGCCAGCGAGGCCGAGATCGAGGCGCAGGAGCTGCGCCGGGAGAGCGCCGAGTCCGGCGGCACGCCGGCCCACCAGTGCAACAGGGGCCAGGTGGTGTCGGTGGCCGGGCGGCTGCGCACCGTGGTCTACACGCCGCGGACGAACCTGCCCACGCTGGAGGCGGACCTCTACGACGGCACCGACGTCGTCACCCTGGTCTGGCTGGGTCGCCGGCACATCGCCGGGATCGAGCCGGGCCGCCACCTGACCGCGCGCGGCCGGGTGGCGGTGCGTGACGACCGCAAGGTGATCTACAACCCGTACTACGAGCTGGAGTCGCCGAAGTGACGACCGGACAGCAGCACACCCCGTCGGGTGTCGGCCCGCAGGACGAGGAGCGGCTGCCCAGCCTCGCCGAGCAGATGGCCGAGCAGCTCGGCGGATGGCGCGGGCTGGTCGAGTCGAGCATCCCCGTGGTGGTCTTCGTGATCGCCAACGTGATCGGCGAGCTGCGCCCCGCCGTGTACGCCTCGGTGGCGGTGGCGCTGCTGATCGCCGGCCTGCGGCTGGCCCAGCGCAAGCCGGTGCGGCACGCGATGAACGGGCTGTTCGGCGTCGGCATCGGCGCGCTGCTGGCCCTGCGCACCGGCGACGAGCGCGACTTCTACCTGCCCGGCATCCTCTACGGCATCGGCTACGGCCTGGCGCTGCTGCTCTCGGCCGCGATCCGGCAGCCGCTGGTCGGCTGGATCTGGTCGGTGCTGGTCGCCAAGGGCCGCTCCGAGTGGCGCGACGACCCCAAGCTGGTGCGCACGTTCACCCAGCTCACCGTGCTGTGGGGCGTGGTGTGGCTGGCCAAGGTGGGCGTACAGGCCGGGCTCTACCTCGCCCACCAGGACTTCGCGCTGGGCGTGGCCCGGCTCGCGCTGGGCTACCCGCCGTACGCGCTGCTGCTGCTCATCACCGTCTGGGTGGTGCGCCGGGTCACCCGGGAGACCGCGCCCACCCCGCTGCCCGGCTCCTAGGCCGCCTCAGGCGCGGTCCCGGTGCCGGTCGGCGCTGGCCGGGCCGAGGATCACCGAGCGCACGTCGTCCTCCACCGCGGCGGTGCAGACGAAGACCAGTTCATCGCCGGCCTCGATCGGGTCGTCCGGGGTGGGCACCAGCACCCGCTTGCCGCGCACGATCGCCACCAGCGCCGCGTCCCGGGGGATCGGCACCGCGTGGATCGCCTGCCCCACGTAGGGCGCGGTCGGCGGCAGGGTGATCTCGACCAGGTTCGCCTCGCCCTGCCGGAACGTCATCAGCCGGACCAGGTCGCCGACGGTGACCGCCTCCTCGACCAGCGCCGCCATCACGCGCGGCTTGCTGACCGCCACGTCGACGCCCCACTGGTCGGTGAACAGCCACTCGTTCTCCGCCCGGTTCACCCGGGCCACCACGCGCGGCACCGCGAACTCGGTCTTGGCCAGCAGCGACACCACGAGGTTGACCTTGTCGTCGCCGGTGGCGGCCACCACCACGTCGCACCCGGCCAGGTTGGCCTCCTCCAGACTGGCCAGCTCGCACGCGTCGGCGAGCACCCAGTCCGCGGCGGGCACCCGGTCGGGCCGCAGCATCCTGGGCTGCCGCTCGATCAGCATCACCTGGTGGCCGTTGTCGATCAGCTCCTGGGCGATCGAGCGGCCCACGTTGCCGGCGCCGGCGATGGCGATCCGCATGGCTCACTGCCCCCCTTCCGGCGGCGCTGCCGCCACCGACGTGACCGAGCCGTTGATGTCGTCGGTCACCAGCATGAAGACCTGGTCGCCCTCCTGGACCACGGTGGAGGCGGTGGGCAGGGTGCCGATGCCGAACCGGTTCAGGTAGGCCACCCGGGCGCCGGCGGCCTGCTCCAGCTGCCGCAGCGGCCGGCCGATCCAGTCCTTGTGCACCGGCACCTCGATGATCGACACGGTGCTGGTCGGGTCGCGGAAGATCTCCACGTTGCCCTCGGGGACCAGGTGGCGCAGCATCCGGTCGGCCGTCCACCGGACGGTCGCCACTGTGGGAATGCCGAGCCGCTCGTAGACCTGCGCCCGGCGCTGGTCGTAGATGCGGGCCGCGACCCGGGACACGCCGAACGTCTCCCGCGCCAGCCGGGCCGAGATGATGTTGGAGTTGTCGCCGCTGGAGACCGCCGCGAACGCGTCGGCCCGCTCGATGCCGGCCTGGCGCAGCACCTCCCCGTCGAAGCCCGCGCCGGTCACCGTGATGCCGCCGAAGTCCGGCCCGAGACGGCGGAACGCGTCCGCGTCCTGGTCGATCACCGCCACCGAGTGGCCACGCGACTCCAGGCTGTGGGCCAGGGTCGACCCGACCCGGCCGCAGCCCATGATCACCAAATGCACGGTGTCCGCTCCTCCCACGGCGCCGCCCGCCGACCCGTCGCCTGCGAGCCTGCCACGTCCCCCCACCGGACGGGGGACCGAACCGTACCGCGCGGGCGCGCACCCCGGAGATCGACCACCCCCGCGCCCGGCACCCGGTGGTCGTACGCTTGGCGGTTGTGGCCCGACCCACCTCGCTGCTGAAGCGACTCCTCCTCGGTCGACCGTTCCGGTCCGACCGCCTGCAGCACACGCTGCTGCCGAAGCGCATCGCGCTACCAGTCTTCGCCTCCGACGCGCTCTCCAGCGTGGCGTACGCGCCCGACGAGATCCTCCTGACGCTGTCCATCGCCGGCGCCTCGGCGTTCATCTTCTCGCCGTGGGTCGCGCTCGCGGTGGTCGTCGTCATGCTCACCGTGGTGGCGAGCTACCGGCAGAACGTGCACGCCTACCCCTCCGGCGGCGGCGACTACGAGGTGGCCACCGTCAACCTGGGCCCCCGCGCCGGTCTCGCGGTGGCCAGCGCGCTGCTCGTCGACTACGTGCTCACCGTCGCCGTCTCGGTCTCCTCCGGGGTGGCGAACCTCGGCTCGGTGGTGCCGTTCGTGGCCACCCACAAGGTGCTCATCGCGGTCAGCGCGGTGGTGCTGCTCACCGCGATCAACCTGCGCGGCCTGCGCGAGTCCGGCACCGCCTTCGCCATCCCCACCTACGGCTTCGTGATCGTCATCGGCGGCATGCTGCTGACCGGCCTGGTCCGCGTCTTCGTGCTCGGCGACGACCTGCGCGCGCCGAGCGCCGGCCTGGAGATCCAGGCCGAGCACAGCGTCACCGGGTTCGCGCTGGTGTTCCTGCTGCTGCGGACGTTCTCCTCCGGCTGCGCGGCGCTCACCGGCGTGGAGGCGATCTCCAACGGCGTACCGGCGTTCAAGGCCCCCAAGTCGAAGAACGCGGCGACCACGCTGCTACTGCTCGGCGGCATCGCGGTGACCATGCTGGTCGGCATCATCTGGCTGTCCCGGCTCACCGGCCTGCAGTTCGTCGAGGACCCGAATACGCAGATCGTCTCCGGCCCGGTCGACTACGTGCAGAAGACGGTGACCGTGCAGCTCGGGGAAACCGTGTTCGGCGGCGGCTCGGTGCTGCTCTACGTGGTCGCCGGGATGACCGCGCTGATCCTGTTCCTGGCCGCCAACACCGCCTTCAACGGCTTCCCGGTGCTCGGCTCGATCCTGGCGCAGGACCGCTACCTGCCACGCCAGCTGCACACCCGCGGCGACCGGCTGGCGTTCTCCAACGGCATCCTCTTCCTCGCCGTCTTCGCGGTGGTGCTGATCATCGGCTTCCAGGCCGAGGTGACCAAGCTCATCCAGCTCTACATCGTCGGGGTGTTCGTCTCGTTCACGCTCTCCCAGGCCGGCATGATCCGGCACTGGAACCGGCACCTGCGCAACGAGCGGGACCTCCAGGCGCGCCGCCGGATGCTGCGCTCCCGCGCGATCAACACGTTCGGCATGGCCATGACCGGCGTGGTGCTGATCATCGTGCTGGCCACCAAGTTCCTGCTCGGCGCCTGGATCGCGATCGTCGCGATGGCGGTGATGTACGTGGTGATGCTCGGCATCCGCCGGCACTACGACCG
This sequence comes from Micromonospora sp. LA-10, assembly GCF_051853095.1. Classification (NCBI taxonomy): domain Bacteria; kingdom Bacillati; phylum Actinomycetota; class Actinomycetes; order Micromonosporales; family Micromonosporaceae; genus Micromonospora; species Micromonospora sp. LA-10. The sequence continues at coordinate 2,024,124 of NZ_CP195710.1, read as the reverse complement.
GATCGCCGAGGAGCTGGAGCCGACCGAGCAGCGGGGCGTGCTGCCCGCCCGCAACCACGCCATCGTGCTGGTCAGCAAGCTGCACAAGCCGACGCTGCGGGCCGTGGCGTACGCGCGGGCGACCCGGCCGGACACGCTCACCGCGGTCACCGTGAACGTGGACGAGCAGGACACCCGGGACCTGCAGGCCGACTGGGAGCGGCGCGAGCTGCCGGTGCCGCTCACCGTCATCGACTCCCCGTACCGGGAGATCACCCGGCCGATCCTCGACTTCGTCGCGTCGGTGCGCCGCGAGTCGCCGCGCGACGTGGTCACCGTCTTCATCCCCGAGTACGTGGTGGGGCGCTGGTGGGAGAACCTGCTGCACAACCAGAGCGCGCTGCGGCTCAAGGGACGGCTGCTGTTCGAGCCGGGCGTGATGGTGACGAGCGTGCCCTGGCAGCTCGCCTCCACAGCCAGCAAGAACCTGGACCGGCTGGACGCCACGCTCAGCCGCGGTCCGGCGCGCGGGCCCCGGGTGGCGCCGCAGAGCACGCTGCCGCCGCCGGTGGCGTCCACCCCGTCCGCGTCCTCCGCCGAGCGGGAGGAGCGCTCATGAGCGCCGCGGCACACCCCGGCCCTGCGTCGGCGCAGCGGCCCGGGCTGGAGGAGGCCGAGCGGGTCGAGCTGACTGTCGACGCGGTCGCGCCCGGCGGGCACTGCGTGGCCCGCGTCGGCGGGCAGGTGGTCTTCGTCCGGCACGCGCTGCCCGGCGAGCGGGTGATCGCCGAGGTGACCGAGCTGCACCGGGGCTTCGCCCGCGCCGACGCGGTGGAGATCCTGGACGCCTCACCGGACCGGGTGACGCCGCCGTGCCCGTACGCCCGGCCGGGCCGGTGCGGCGGCTGCGACCTCCAGCACGTCGCGCCGGCCGCCCAGCTCGACTGGAAGCTCGCAGTGGTGCGCGAGCAGCTCACCCGGCTGGGCAGACTCACCACCGAGCAGATCGACGCGCTCGGCGTACGCGTCGAGGCGCTGCCCGGCGGACCGCTGGGCTGGCGTTCCCGGGTGCGGTACGCGGTCGACGCGGCCGGCCGGGCCGGGCTGCTCAAGCACCGCTCGCACGAAGTGGTGCCGATCGACAGGTGCCTGATCGCGCACCCGGCGATCCAGGAGCTGCCGGTGCTCCCGCCGACCGGCACCCGCTGGCCCGACGCCGACGCGGTGGAGACGGTCGCCAGCACCGGCGGGGACGTCGCCGTGGTCGCGTACACCGAGGGGGTCGCCACGGCGGTGAGCGGGCCGCAGCGGGTCCGGGAGACGGCGGCCGGGCGGTCCTTCACGCTCCCCGCCTCCGGGTTCTGGCAGGTGCACCCGGCGGCGGCGGACGCGCTGACCGGCGCGGTGCTCGACCTGCTCGACCCGCGGCCCGGCGAGACCGCCTGGGACCTGTACGGCGGGGCCGGCCTGTTCGCCGCTGCGCTCGCCGGCCGGGTCGGCGGCGCCCGGGTGACGCTCGTCGAGTCGGCGCCGGACGGGGTGGCCGCGGCCCGGGAGAACCTGGCCGACCTGCGCGGCGTCGAGGTGGTCGCCGCGCGGGTGGAGACCGCGCTGGCCCGGCGCCGGGTCACCGGCCCGGTCGACCTGGTGGTGCTCGACCCGCCGCGCTCCGGCGCGGGCGCGCCGGTGGTCCGCGACGTGGTGGCCGCCGGGCCGCGCGCGGTGGCGTACGTGGCGTGCGACCCGGCCGCCTTCGCCCGGGACGTGCGCACGTTCACCGACGCGGGGTGGCGGCTGGCCGAGCTGCGCGGGTATGACCTGTTCCCGATGACCCAGCACGTGGAGCTGGTGGGCCTGTTCCTGCCGCCGCGTTGATCCCCGTCCCCGTCCCCGTCCCTGTCCCCGTCCGCGGCCCCGGCTCCGCGCGTTAACAAGGGGCCCTTTTGCTACCGGATCCGTTAAGAAGGGGCCCTTCCTTGCGCATCGTCGGGTTGATGTCGGGCACGTCCTACGACGGCGTGGACGTGGTGGCGGCCGAGTTCACCGCCGACGGCGACACGCTGCGGCTGCGGCCGCTCGGGCACCGCGAACTCGCGTACCCGGACGACCTGCGGGCCGAGATCGGCGCGCTGCTGCCCCCGGCGGCCACCACCATCGAGGCGGTCTGCCGCCTGGACAACCGCCTCGGCGAGGTGTTCGCCGAGGCGGCGGCGGCCGGCGTCGAGCTGGCCGGGGGAGCGGCCGACGCGGTCGTGCCGCCCGGGCAGACGGTCTTCCACTGGGTCGAGGCGGGCCGGGTGCGCGGCACGCTCCAGCTCGGCGCGCCGGCCCGGGTGGCCGCCCGGGTGGGCGTACCGGTGCTGCACGACCTGCGCTCGGCGGACGTGGCGGCCGGCGGCCAGGGCGCGCCGCTGGTCCCGGCGTTCGACGCGCTGCTGCTCGACCCGGCCTTCTCCCCGCGCGCCGCGCGTGGCCCGGCCGGCACCGGCGCGCGGGCCGCGTTGAACCTCGGGGGGATCGCGAACCTCACCGTGGTCGCGCCCGGAGCGCCCGTTCTCGGGTACGACGTGGGCCCGGCCAACGCGCTGCTGGACGCCGCCGCCCGGCGCCTCCTGGACCGGCCCTGCGACGTCGACGGGGCGCGGGCCGCGGCCGGGCGGGTGCACGAGGCGCTGCTGGCCCGGCTGCTCGCCGAGCCGTACTACGCGGCGCCGCCGCCCAAGTCGACAGGCAAGGAGCTGTTCCACGGCGGCTACCTGGACGCGGCGCTGGCCGCGCTCGGCGAGCCGGTGGCCGCCGACGACGTGCTGGCCACGCTCACCGAGCTGACCGCCCGCACCGTGGCCGACGCCTGCGACCGGCACCGGGTGACCGAGGTGGTGGCCGCCGGCGGGGGAGTGCGCAATCCCACACTTCGGGCGCGGCTGGCCGCGCTGGGCGAGGGGCGCTGGCGACTGCGTACCACCGACGAGCTGGGCGTGCCGGCCCAGGCCAAGGAGGCGTACGCGTTCGCGCTGCTGGGCTGGCTGTCCTGGCACGGCCTGCCGGGCGCGGTCCCGTCGGTGACCGGGGCGTCCCGGGCCGCCGTGCTCGGCTCGTGGACCCCGGCCGGCCCGTCCGCCGCCGCGCCGTGCCCACCCGCGCCCCGCAGGCTGGTAGTGGACGCCTGACCTGGATCGATGCACGGCCAGGCTGCGGACTGTCGCGCGGCCGATAGACTCTCCGGTCATGAGTGTTGAAGAGGGCACGGCCAACCACGGTCGGCTGCTGGGCACGGTGCGCGGCCCGCAGGACGTGAAGCGGATGACCGCCGAGCAGATGGACATCCTCGCCGCCGAGATCCGTGACTTCCTGATCGCCAAGGTCTCCCGCACCGGCGGGCACGTCGGCCCCAACCTGGGTGTGGTCGAGCTGACCCTCGCCATGCACCGGGTCTTCGACTCCCCCCGCGACCGGCTCCTCTTCGACACCGGCCACCAGGCGTACGTACACAAGATCCTCACCGGCCGGCAGGAGGGCTTCGACAAGCTCCGCCAGCGCGGTGGCCTCTCCGGCTACCCCAGCCAGGCGGAGAGCGAGCACGACCTGATCGAGAACTCGCACGCCTCCACCGCCCTGTCGTACGCCGACGGCCTGGCCAAGGCGTACGCGCTGCGCGGCGAGAAGCGCTCCGTCGTGGCGGTGGTCGGCGACGGCGCGCTCACCGGAGGCATGTGCTGGGAGGCGCTGAACAACATCGCGACCGCCGGCAACCCGCTGGTGATCGTCGTAAACGACAACGGCCGGTCCTACTCGCCGACCATCGGCGGCCTCGCCGACCACCTGTCGTCGCTGCGGCTCAACCCCGGCTACGAGAAGGTGCTCGACACCGTCAAGGACGCGCTCGGCAACACCCCGTTCGTCGGCAAGCCGATGTACGAGGTGCTGCACGCGGTCAAGAAGGGCATCAAGGACGCGGTCGCCCCGCAGGCCATGTTCGAGGACCTCGGCATCAAGTACGTCGGCCCGGTCGACGGCCACGACGTGTCGGCGGTCGAGGCGGCGCTGCGCGCGGCCAAGAACTTCGGCGGCCCGGTGATCGTGCACGCGGTCACCCGCAAGGGCTACGGCTACCGCCCCGCCGAGGACGACGAGGCCGACTGCCTGCACGGCCCCGGCGCGTTCGACGCCGAGACCGGCAAGCTGCTCGCCGTGCCGTCGGTGAAGTGGACGAACGTGTTCGCCGACGAGCTGGTCGCGATCGCCGACGAGCGCCCCGACGTGGTCGGCATCACCGCCGCCATGGCCGAGCCCACCGGCATCGCCACCCTCGCCCGCAAGTACCCGGAGCGGGTGTACGACGTGGGCATCGCCGAGCAGCACGCGGCCACCTCCGCCGCCGGCCTCGCCATGGGCGGGCTGCACCCGGTCGTGGCCGTCTACGCCACGTTCCTCAACCGCGCGTTCGACCAGGTCCTGCTGGACGTGGCCATGCACAAGCTGCCCGTCACGTTCGTGCTGGACCGCGCCGGCATCACCGGCCCGGACGGGCCCAGCCACTACGGCATCTGGGACATGTCCGTCTTCGGCGTGGTGCCCGGCCTGCGGATCGCCGCGCCCCGCGACTCGGCCACGCTGCGCGAGGAGCTGCGCGAGGCAGTCGCCGTGGACGACGGCCCCACCATCCTGCGCTTCCCGACCGGCACCGTCGCCGCCGACCTGCCGGCCGTACGCCGCGTCGGCCCGGTCGACGTGCTGGCCGAGTCGGCGCGTACCGACGTGCTGCTGGTCGCGGTCGGCTCGTTCGCCGGCCTCGGCGTCGAGGTCGCCACCCGCGTCGCCGAGCAGGGGTACGGCGTCACTGTGGTCGACCCGCGCTGGGTCCGCCCGGTGCCGGCCGAACTGGTCGAGCTGGCCGCCGGGCACCGGCTCGTGGTCACCGTGGAGGACGGCGTGCGCATCGGCGGCGTCGGCTCCGCGCTGGCCCAGGCGATGCGCGACGCCGACGTCCGGGTGCCGGTCAAGGACCTGGGCGTACCGGCCGACTGGCACCCGCACGGCAGCCGCGCGCAGATCCTGGCCGACCTGCGGCTGACCGCGCAGGACGTGGCACGCGACGTCACCGGCTGGATCTCCGGCCTCGACGCCGCCCCGGTCGACCCCGCCACAAACGGAGCCCGAGCCCAGAGCTGACGCCGCTTCTCCCGCCCGGCTAGCGCGTTGATCTTGCACTTGCGGCCCTCCTGATGTCGGCTTCGCCCGATTGGGGAGGGCCGCAACCGCAAGATCGCCGGATGTTCGGTGTCGAGGGAGGGACGTGGAGATTCGCGAGGCGGGGCTGGGTGATCTTCCGGGGATCGTCGAGGTGCACAGCCGGGCGCGGGTGGCCTACTACGGGGCCGGAGGGCTGCCGGCCGGGGAGATCCTCACTCCGGACCTGGCCCGGGAGCGGCGGGAGGGCTGGGCGGCGGGACGAACGGCTGGCGCTGGGTGTGCTGGAGGTGTGGGAGCGCAACACAGGGGCCCGCGCGTTCTACGCGCGCCACGGCTGGCGCCCCGACGGGACCTCCCGCCCCGGCCCAGCCCGAACCTCCTACCTGGGCATGCAGCTGCTTCACCCCTAGCCCCCGGACCCCGGCGATCTTGCACTTCCGACCCTCAGATTGCCGGTTTTGCCCGATCAATGGGACCCAAACTGCAAGATCGCCGGGTGGATCGGCCTGCACCGGCCACATCGTCCTGTCGACCAAGGAGTTCGGGTGCGTGAGGGACCGCCCGGGTGACGCGAACTCCTTGATCACCGGGAGGGGCGGTGATCATGAGGTTGGCGGTGGTTCGTGTCCGGTTTGTCGCCGTCAAGTTCATGATCGACGGGGTCGGACCAACGCGCGCGGGGGGAGCGGGGTTACGGGGTGGGGAGGGAGCGGTACCAGGTCTTCTCGGTGTCGGCCAGGCTGAACGTCTGCCTCTGGTCGGTGTGCTCCACCACCACCAGGCCCGGACGGTCCACCAGGCGGGTGGTGCCCGGCGGGGCGGAGAACGAGACGTCGCGCGTACGCCAGCTCAGCACCGCCAACGGGCGGCCGGGCATCGGCAGGTGGTACGCCTGCAGCGTGGTGGACCGGTCGGCGGGAGACACCACCGGCGTGCCGCCGCCGGCCGGCCGGTAGACCACGGCGGTCATCGTCCCGCTCGCACTGTCCCAGCTCAACTGCTCCAGCTCACCCGGCTCCCCGTCGCCGAGCGCCACCGAACCGAGCGAACGGGTCGCGATCTTCGCCATCGGCCAGGACTCCGGCGCGGAGCTGGGCGCCTCCCGGTCGCCGATGCGGCGCGGCACGCTGCCGAACGGGCCCCGCTCACCCGCCAGCACGCAGGTGTCCAGCCCGGTCAGCGCGCGCTTCCCGGCGCCCGTCTCGTCGCGTACCAGGGGATAGCGGGGCGCTTCGGTGGCCGTACCCAGGTCGAGGACGCGGTCCGCGGCCTTGCCGCGCGGCAGCGACGTCGTGGGCCGCAGCGCCGCGGTCAGCTCGACGGCCTGGCAGGCCGGTACGGGGATCGGCTCGGTGACGCCGTCGGTGCTCGCGACGGCCTTGCCGTCGGGGCCGAGCAGGCGCTCGACGCGCGCCGAGGTGAGATAGCGGCGGCCGTCCGGGTCGCGCACCGGCAGCACGTCGGAGTAGACCAGGTAGCCGGGATCGGTGTACTCGGTGGCCTGGACGACCCGCCAGCGCTGCCCGTCCCGGTCGAGTTGCAGCAGCCAGGAGGCGGCGTCACCGGGAACGTCGGCGGCGACCAGCGCCAGCGCGGAGCCGGCCACCTGACCGGAGAAGAGGATGCCGGACGTGGGCACGTGCGCCCGGTCGTCCACCGGGGAGCGCCACTCGCGTACCGCTGTGGTGATCGCGGCGGTCGCCGCCGCGTCCCCGGCCAGGCTGCCGCGCGGCGGCCACACCGCGAGGGCGCCGTCCAGGCTGTCGTAACCGACCCGCAGATCCGCCGGCTTCCGGTCCGCGATCGGTCCGCAACCCGCCGCGACCAGCAGCAGAGCTGCCAGCGCGGTGCCCGTCGTAGCGCCTCGGCGGGCTGAAAGCACCCTGATCCCCTCGCCGGTCGTCGGTCGGAAGCCCACATGGTACGAGACGTCCCGTCGCCCGGACGCGCCCGGTTCACCCTTTCGGCCCAGTGACCACTGCGGAACGTGACGGGCGATTCGGGTATCAATATCCGGCTCCGGTAGACTCCGCCGATTGTGACGCCTGCCGAGACCCGCGGCGCCTCGACGCCGGACGCCGCCGCCCCGACGGGCCACCGCTCCGTCACCCTGGACCCGCCCCGGGTCACCATCGCCGAGCCGGAACCGGCGGCCACGACAACTCCGCAAGCGCCGGCCGAGCCGGAGACGCCGGCCACGCCGGGCGCGCGGCGCGTGCGCAGGTGGCGGTGGACCCGCCGCCGGATCGACCTCACCGTGTACGGCGGATTCCTGCTCGCCGCGATCTGGGTGACCAGCGGCATCTGGACCGACCCGGCCGGGCGGGTGGCCGCGCTGTACAGCAGCGACCCGGCGCAGGTGCAGTTCTTCCTGGCCCACTCGGTGCGCGTGGTGCTGCACGGCGAGTTCCCGTTCTTCACCGAGCAGTTCAACTACCCCGACGGCGTCAACCTGATGGCGAACACCGCCATCCTGGCGCTCGGCATCCCGATGGTGCCGGTGACCCTCCTGTTCGGACCGGCGGTCTCCTTCGTCACGCTCGTCACGCTCGGCCTGGCCGGCACCGCCGCCGCCTGGTACCGGGTGCTGTCCCGGCACCTGATCCGCCACCGCCCCGCCGCGGCAGTGGCGGCCTGGTTCTGCGGGTTCTCGCCGGCCATGCTGGCGCACGCCAACTGGCACCCCAACATCATCAGCCAGTTCCTGCTGCCGTTCATCGTGTGGCGGGTGCTGGTGCTGACCCGCTCGACCCGGCCGGTACGCGACGGCGTGCTGCTGGCGCTGCTGGTCACCGCGCAGGCGTTCATCAACGAGGAGATCCTGCTCTTCACCGCGCTGGCCCTGGGCGTGTTCCTGATCGCCGTGGTGGTGCAGCAGCGTGAGCGGTGGACCGCCGCGTGGCGGCCGCTCGGGGCCGGGCTGGCGGTCTGCGCGGCGCTGGCCGGGGCGCTGCTGGCGTACCCGCTGTGGGTGCAGTTCGCCGGCCCGATGGCGTACCACGGGCTCAGCGACGCGGTACGCGACTACGGCAACGACATCGCCGCGTACTTCGCCCCCGGCTCGCCCACGTTCGGCGGCAACGAGCGCGCCAACGTCAACCTCGCCCCGAACTACTCGGAGGAGAACGCGTTCTTCGGCTGGAGCCTGTCGCTGCTGGCCGTGGGCATCGTGATCTGGCTGCGGCGCGACGTGATCGTCCGGGCGCTGGCCGCCACCGGGCTGTTCTTCGCCGTGCTCTCCCTCGGCGAGCGGATCTCCTGGTGGGACCGGGAACTCGTCACCGGGCCGTGGGAGTTCCTGGTGCGGCTGCCGCTGCTGGACGCCGTGGTGCCGACCCGCTTCGGCCTGATCACCAGCGTGACGGTGGCGATCCTGCTCGCGTACGCGGTGCGGCGCGCCTGGGCGCTGCGGGGCGTGGACCGGCGGACCGCCCGCAAGCTCACCGCCGCGGGCCTGGTCTTCGCGCTGCTGCCGATCGCGCCGATGCCGTTGCGGGTCACCACCCGGGAGCCGGTGCCGGAGTTCATCACCGCCGACCGGTGGCGGCAGTACGTCGGGCCGGACCAGACGCTCGTGTCCGTGCCGGTGCCGGCGATGGGCAACACCGACCCGATGCGCTGGGCGGCCAGCACCAACCTCGACTTCAAGATCCCCGGCGGTTACTTCCTCGCGCCGCGCAACGGCGTCACCGGTGACCCGGGACGCTTCGGCGGACGGCCCAGCGGCATCGGCGAGATGCTGCGGGAGGTGTCGTCCACCGGCCGTACGCCGAAGCTGGACGACCGGCAGCGCCGCCGCTACCTGGACGAGTTGCGGCACTGGAACGCGGCGGTCGTGGTGCTGCCGCTGGCCGAGCAGAACGCCGAGCCGCTGCGCCGCACGGTGGAGCAACTGGTCGGGCCCGGGCGGCAGGAGCTGGACGTGTGGCTGTGGGACGTGCGGAAACTGACCAGCCGGCCCGCCTGACCGCACCCGAGCAGCCCGCTCCGGCGCCCCGGCGCCGGCCCCGCCCGGTCGACGCGCTGGTGGTGGCCGGCTACCTCGCTCTCGCGGTGGTGCTCACCAGCGACCAGTGGCGCCGCCCGGAACGGCTGTTCCACCAGGCCGGCGACCAGATCCTGTTCGAGTGGATGCTGGCCCGGGCCGCCCGCGCGGTGACCGGCGGCGAGAACCCGCTGCACAGCGCCGCGCTGAACGCCCCGGACGGGGTGAACCTGATGGCGAACACGTCGGTGCTCGGGCTGGGCGTGCCGCTCACCCCGGTCACCGTCGCGTTCGGCTCCCAGGCGGCGTTCCTTCTCGCCGTGACGATCAGCCTCGCCGGCACCGCCACCGCCTGGTACGCGCTGCTCGCCCCCCGGCTGGTCCGCTCCCGGGCCGCCGCCGCGGTGGGCGGCCTGTTCTGCGGCTTCGCCCCGGGCATGGTGGCGCAGGCCGGCGCCCACCTGCACATGGCCGCCCAGTTCCTGGTGCCGGTGATCCTCGCCCTGGTGTTCCGGCCGGCCACCGACCGGGTACGCCGCGACGGCGTGCTGCTCGGGCTGGCCGTCGCGTACCAGGTGTTCCTCGGCGAGGAGGTGCTCGTCTTCCTGGCGCTGGCCGCCGGGGTGTTCGCCGGGGCGTACGCGCTCGCCGACCGGGCCGCCGCGCGTCGGCTGGCGCCGGTGGTGGCCCGCCGGCTGGGCATCGGCGCGCTGGTCGCGGGCGTGCTGCTGGCGTACCCGCTGTGGTTCCAGTTCGCCGGTCCGGGCCACTACCGCGGGATGCCGTTCCACACCGAGGGCTACCGGCTGGACCTGGTCTCGTTCGTCGCATCCGCCCGGCAGACAGTGGCCGGGGACGCCCGCCGGGCCGGGCTGCTGTCGCCGAACCCGACCGAGCAGAACTCGTTCTTCGGGCCGTTCCTGCCGCTGCTGGCCGTACTCGTGGTGGTGCGGCTGTGGCGGCGGCCGCTGGTGCGCGCGCTCGCCGCGTGCGGCCTGCTGTTCGCGGCGCTGTCGCTCGGCGCCTCGGTGGTCGTCGACCGCGACGACACCGGGCTGCCCGGCCCGTACCGCCTGCTCACCGGCGTGCCGCTGCTGGACCTGGTGGTGCCGGCGCGCTTCGCGCTGGTCTGCGTACCGGTGCTCGGGGTGCTGCTGGCGCTCGCAGTCGACCGGGTCCGGGGCGGCGCCGTCCGCACCTGGGCGCCGTGGGCCGGCGCGGTGGCCGTCGCGCTGCTGCCGCTGACCCCGACCCCGATCCGCACGGTGCCGGCCCCGCCGGTCCCGGCCGTCGTGTCCGGCGGCGGCTGGCAGGCGTACGTGCCGGAAGGCCGGACGCTGGTGCCGGTGCCGCCGGTGACCGGGGCGGCGGTCAGCCCGGCCATGTTCTGGTCGGCGCGCACCGCGCTGGCGTTCGACGCGCCGGGCGGCTACTTCATCGGGCCGCGCTCGGCGGACGACCCGGCCGCCCGCTGGGGCGCGCCGGACCGGCCCACGTCGCTGCTGCTACGGCGGGCCGCCGAGACCGGCCAGGTGCCGCCGGTCGGCGACGCGGAACGCCGGCAGGCGATCACGGACCTGCGGCACTGGCGTGCGGCGGCGCTGGTGCAGGCCGACTCGTCGCCGGCCGACCCGGTACGCGCCACGGTGGACGCCCTGCTCGGCCCCGGCCGGGACGTGCCCGGCGGACACCTGTGGGACGTCCGGGCGCTCGTCGGCTGACCGGGCCGCCGGCTCAGACCCGGTCGCGCACGTCCCAGAGCCACACGTCGTCCACCCGCTGCGGCGGGCCGAGCAGCTCGGCCATCAGGTCGCGCAGCACCGCCTCGCGCGGACCGGACCCGAGCACCACCACCGACGCCCGCCAGAAGCGCAGGTCCTCCACGGCCTGGCGGCGGTTCTCCTCGGTGATCTCCGGCACCACGTTCTTGTCCATCGTGGAGTAGATCAGCGTGCTGGTGGGGCGGTTCGGCGCGCCGAAGACGCCCTCGCCGCGCTCGTTCGGGCCGATGAAATAGCCGCCCGGGATCGGGAACTCGTGCCCGGTCAGCGCGCTCCAGCGCAGCGTGTGCAGCCCGTGCACGTTGCTCGGGATCGGCACCGGCACCAGCGTCCGGCCCTCCGGCACGTACGGCCGCCAGCCACCGGCGGTGATGAAGCGCGGCGGCGGGTCGATGTCCTGCGCCGGCAGCGGACGTGGGATCAGCGGGACCAGTGCGGCCACGATCGCGGCGTACCCGGCCAGCCGCAGCACCCGGCGGCGGGTGTCGCGCGCGGCCGTCCCGTCGCCGTCGTCCGTGCTGTCGTCGGCGGCGGCGCGGGGGGCGGGCACCGGCGGACGGCCGCCGCGCGCCAGCGTGTCCCACGCCAGGGCGAGCAGCACACCGATGGCGCCCACCACCACCAGGCTCAACCGGGTCGGCATCATCATCTCGACCAGCGGCAGGTCGTCCGGGATGTACGCCCACGGCCCGTCGATGTCGGTCTCCGCGCCGTTGAACCGCACCACCGGGCCGATCGAGGCGACAGTGAAGACGACCACCAGCACGGCCAGGATCCGGGCCGCCACCGACCGGCGGACCAGCAGCACCAGCGCGCCCAGCACCACCAGCACCAGCGGCCAGCCGAACCAGGTGTTCTGCTCGGTCAGCCCGATGGTCTTCTCCACCGCCTCGTCACCGGCGATCGTGTCCCGGGCGAACGTGACGAAGGCCACCAGGTCCTCGCCCCAGTTGTGGAAGACGCCGCCCTGCAACCCCCGGTAGGCCTGCGGCCCGTTGAACTGGAACCAGATCGGGTACGCCGTCAGCAGCAGCGCCAGCCCGCCGCCGAGGCCGAGCGCGGCCAGGAACGACCCGGCCCGCTCGCGCGCCGCGCGGGGCCGCTGCACCGCGTACGCCACCACGACGACCAGGCAGGCCAGCGCGGTGAGCAGCAGCATCTCCTCGTTGATGAAGACCTGGTACGCCACCAGCAGCCCGAGCGCCAGCCCGTTGCGCCGCCACCGCCCCGGCTCGCCCAGCCGCAGCACCCGCGCCACGATCAGCGGCAGCAGGAAGTTCGACACGAAGTTGGGCTGGCCGTTCGCGTGGTGGACGATGCCCGGCGCGAAACCGAGGAACGCGCCACCGGCGAACGCGGCGGCCCGCGACCGGACCAGATGCCGCGACAGCACCCAGTACGACGTGGCGGCGGTCGCGGACAGCGCCGCGCCCAGATAGAGCGCGTACATCACCTGCGGACCGAGCAGCAGCGTCAGCGGCGCCAGCGGCAGCGTCACCCCGAGCAGCGAGGTGTTCGCCATCATGTTCACCCCGTCCGGCGCGTTCTGCCGGGTGGTGAACAGCGGGTTCTCCAGGTGCTGCACCGAGTACGCGCCGTGCGCGAACAGCCACTCGAACCAGCTGTGGTCGGTGGGCAGGTGCGAGGAGACCCGGTGCTCCACGTCGCCCCAGTAGTTGAGGCAGACGAGGACACCGAGCAACACATAGGCTCCGATGGCCAGCAGATCGGCGCGGGCCGGCCGGCGACGGGCACGGCGTGGCGGATCGGCCACGACGGCGTCCGCCTCGACTGACGAGGGGTTCAACGAGGGGTCCACCACGGGCACGGCCACGACGCGCCATCGTACAGGCGGATTGTGGCGATGCCGGTCACGGCCGGACGGCGGCCCGGCGCGCGGGAGAGGGTGGTTGTGACCGTCATCGATCTGGGGGAGTTGCGCCACGACGCTCCGCCCGGCCCGGCGCCCCGCCCCCCGCGTGCCGTCGGACGGCCGTTCCGCCTTCTGGTGGTGCTGCTGGTGGCGCTGCTCACGCTCACCGCCGCGACGCCGCCGCGCGGCCCGGTCGAATGGACGCTGCCCGGCGGGCTGGGGTCGGCCGTGTTCGTCGCCGGCGACGTGGTGTATGTGGTGCGGCCGAACCGCGGTGACGGGCGGGAACTCGTCGCCTATCGGGAAGAACGGGAACTGTGGCGCAGCCCGCTGCCCGGAGCCGGCACCGCCGTGTCGGTGTGGCAGCAGGAGGGCCGGGTGATGGTGGCCGGCCCGGCCGGCAACGACGAGGACTGGGAGACCGTGACGTACGACGCGGCCACCGGCGCGGAGGTCTGGCGCCGGCGCGGTGTCGCGTTCGCGATCGGCCGGGTGCTGCTGTCGCAGTCCGCCGCGTCCGACCCCCGCCCGTCGATCACCCGGGTCGACCCGACCGACGGCCGTACGATGTGGACGGTGCCCATGACGGGCATGCTGGGGTTCGACTACGGCTCCGGGGTGGAACGCATGGTGTTGTCCCCGGTGACCGGGCAGACGGTGGTCGTGGACGCGCGTACCGGCTCGCGGCTCGCGGCCCGGGACCTGCACCCGGTGCAACCGCCCGCCCAGCGCCAGGTGCTGACCGTCGGCGGGCTGCTGCTGGAGATCCGCGATGCCGGCCGGACCGTCGAGGCGTACGACCTGGACACGCTGCGGCCGCGCTGGACCGTCGAGCAGAAGCTCGTCGACTACGTCGACAGCTGCGGCGCCCTGCTCTGCGCCGCCCCGCCGGCCGGCGGGATGACAGCGCTCGACCCGGCGACCGGCGCCGCGCGCTGGACCGTGGACCGGTGGGCGGGCGTGGCGGCGGCGCGCGGCGACCGGCTGCTCGTCGGCGACACCGCCACCGGCACCGGCGGCCTGGCGGTGCTCGGCCAGGCCGACGGGCACCTGATCGCCGAGCTGGACGGCTGGACCCTGGTCCCGCAGCACGAGTCCGGCGGCCCGCTGCTGGCCACCCGGCCGCTGGGCGGCGGCCGGCAACTCCTGGCCGAGATGGACCTGTCCGGCGGTCCGCCCCCGATCAGGGGAGTGATCACCGGCACCGACTGCACCACCGGCGTGACGCTTCTGGTCTGCCGCCGGCCCGGCGGCGACTACATGGTGCGGCGGCTGCCGTGAGCCCGGTGATCGAACTGGGCGAGATGCGGCACGGGGAGTCCGCTGACGAGCCGGACCCCACGCCGCCCCGCCGGCCGCCCGGTCCGACGGCCCGGGTGGCGTTGCTCGGCGTACTGGTGCTGCTCGTCGTGACCGCGGCTGCCGCGCCGCCGCGCCGGCCCGAGCCGATCCGGATACCCGCCCCGCAGGGCGCGGCGTTCGTGGTCCTGCCCGACCGGGTGGTGGTGGCCGACGGCCCGGGCGCGATCGGCCGGGGCGGGCGGGTGGTCGCCGCGCACCGGCTGCCCGGAGGGGACCCGGCGTGGCGGTTCGCGCTGACCGACGGCGACCACGTGCTCGGCCTCACCGCCGTGGCCGGGGGACTGCTGGTGACGAGCAGCCCGGCCGGGGAAGGCGACTCGGTGTCGGCGATGCTTGACCCGGCGACCGGCACGCTGCGCTGGCGGCATCCCGGCTACCCGGTCCCGACCGCCTCGGGCGGGCTGCTGCTGGAGAACCCCCGCCCGCCCGGCGCGGGCACCGTACGGGCCGTGGACCCGGCCTCCGGCGCGGTGCGCTGGACGCTGCCCGTGCCCGGCCAGGAGGTGGGGTACCGCCGCGACGACCACGGGGTGACCCAGCTCGTGCTGGTCACCCCGCGGGGCCGGGTGACCGTGTACGACGCGGACTCCGGCACGGTCGCGCACACCGGGCGGGTGGCGCCCGCGGCCGGTCGCGCCGCCTACCGGTACGCCCAGGTGGTGGCCGATCTCCTGCTCGTCGAGGACGCCCGGGGCTCGGTCACCGGGTACGGGCTGGACCGGCTCGACGAGCGGTGGAACCTGCCGGTCGGCTCCCGCGCCGGACTCTGGTTCGCCGACTGCGCCGGAATGGTGTGTCTGCGCAACCAGGTGGGCGGCGCGCAGGCCCTCGACCCGGCCACCGGCCGCCCGGCGTGGACCGACGAGCGGTGGCTCGGGATGGGACCGGTCGGCGACCGGTTGATCGCCGCCGAGCGCGGGGTCGGGGAGGAGCTGGAACTGTCGGCGCTGGACCCGCCGACCGGCCGCGTGCTGGCCCGGCTGGGCCGCTGGCGCGTATCCGGCAACGACCTCCCGTCCGGGCCGCTGCTCGGGCTGCGCACGCTCACCGAGGACCGGACGCTCGTCGGCGCGCTGGACGTGGCGGCCGGGCAGGTGCGGATCCGGGGGATCCTGCCCGGCGCCTGGTCCGAGTGCGCGGACACGGGTACGCAGCTGGTGTGCCTGCGTCCGACCGGCGGCATGGCGATCTGGCCGGTCGGCCGCTGATCACCAGTTGGCCTGCGCCGGTGGCGGCGGCAGGGGCGTCGACTCCGGACGCAGCACGTACGCGATGCCGCCGCTGCCCGCCTGCCAGGCACGCTCGAACGGCACGCGCGGCACGGTGCGGCGGACCCGCTCGTCGTCCGGCGCGTACGGATCGTTCAGCACCGGGTCGCCGTCGGCGGTGAAGCCGACCAGCACGATGAGGTGCCCCCGGGTGTCGTAGTCCAGCCCCGGCACCTGCCCTGCGGTGAACGCGGCCGAGACGACCAGCGGGATGCCGGCGGCCACGAACAGTTCCGCCTCGGCCAGCGAACGCAGCCGGGTGACGAACGCGTCCACCCCGTGCGTCGCCGCGTACGCGGTGTTGAACGGCCAGTTGCCCGCCCCGGCGTACGCGTGGTCGTAGCAGTGCCGGGCGGCGTGCACCACCAGCGGGCGGGGGCCGGGCGGCGTCACCCAGGCGTACCGGTCCGGGGTGGGGCCGGCGCCCCAGAAGTCGAGCACCATCGACACGCAGGTGGGACTGCACCAGGAGTCGCCGCCACCACCCCAGCGGGACTCCCCGGCGGCGTGCAGCCGCTGCGCGTAGCGCGGCACGTCCAGCACCCGCCCTCGCGCGCCTGAACTCACGCCGGCGCCGGTTTCCGCATCGGCTCCGGCCGGAGCTGCGGGCGGATCGGTGGAGGCGACCACGCCGACGGTGCGCAGCACCGGGCCGTCCGCCACGTCGAGGCGGCGCAGCAGCGTCACCCGCACCTGCCAGCCGGTCACCGTCGCGCCGGTCACCCGCAGCGTGTCGGCGGCCACCCGCGCCCGGTCGTCCTCCTGCCCGGGTACGGACGCCCGGTGCACCGCGCTGTCGTCGGCGGCCCAGTTGCCCAGCTCGTACCAGCCGGTGGAGGGCGCGTCGCCGGCCCAGCCGCGCAGCTCCACACACAGCCAGCAGCCGGGCGGGGCGTGCGCGGCCCAGGAGGGCACCAGTTCGGCGGCGGCGAAGCCGAGCGGTGTCACCGGGGAGGTCCAGCTCCCGGCGGCGTACTCGGCGGTGGTCCCGGAGTGCGGGTCGGTGTGGGTCAGGCGGCCTGCCGCGTCGTCGAGCGCCAGCCCGTCCGGCCCGGCGGTGAGCCCGTTGGCGCTGCCCACGTCCCGGTCCGCCGGGAATCGGAACCGGCGGTACGCGATGTCGCGGCCGGTCATCAGAATGCCGCCCGGCGTGGACCGGGTTCGGGGACGGTGTGCTTGTCGATCATTGCCGCTGAGCATCGCGTACCCGAAGGTTTTGTGCAACGGCGGCGGGTGCCGGCGGACGCGGCCGCCGCACCGGCTGGTTGCCGCCGACCCGCAGCCGCGGCGGAGGCGCCTCTGGCCCGCCTGATCGGCCTGTTCGTCACCGAAGGTAACCGTGACGCGCGCCGGCGGGGTCCACCCTGGGGCGACTTTGCTCTGCAGCCACCGACGCATCGGTGACTCGCGGCAACGTCTGCGTATCTGGCTGCAGAGCAAAGTCGCCGGAAGGGCATCTGCAGCCCGGGCGGCCGATTTGGCATCTCTGCAGGTCGAGGGCTTCTGGCTCGGCAGGCACTTCGGTCGAGGGGGCGAGCGCCAGTAACGGCGCGTAACGCAGTGCCGCATCGACGCTGACGTGACGGAGCGTCACGAGGATCGGCCCAAGTGGGAAGGGAGACCCGGTGGGCGGCGGGTGGATCAGCCGGACTGCGCCGCCGCGTCAGCTCCTCCGGCGACACGCTTGGCCGGCGGCACTAGGTTGTCAGAGGTCACGAGGCGGGAGGGCCGGGATGCGGGTACTGGTGGTCGAGGACGAGCGCAACCTCGCCGACGCGATCGCGCGTGGGCTGCGCAAGCGCGGGATGGCTGTGGACGTCGCCTACGACGGCGACGCCGGCCACGAGGCGGCGTTCGTCACCCGGTACGACGTGGTGATCCTGGACCGGGACCTGCCGGGCGTGCACGGCGACCGGATCTGCGCCGACCTGGCCGCCTCCGGCGCGCTGACCCGGGTGCTGATGCTCACCGCGAGCGGCACCGTCGCCGACCGGGTGGAGGGGCTGCAACTCGGCGCGGACGACTACCTGGCGAAGCCGTTCGCGTTCGACGAGCTGGTGGCGCGGGTGCAGGCGCTGGGCCGTCGGGCCACCCCGGCCGCGCCGCCGGTGCTGGAGGTCGCCGACCTGGTGCTCGACCCGGCCCGGCGGGTCGTGAGTCGCGGTGGCGTGCCGCTCGACCTCACCAACAAGGAGTTCGGCGTGCTCGCCGAGCTGCTCAAGGCGCGCGGCGCGGTGGTGTCCAGCGAGGAGCTGCTGGAACGGGTCTGGGACGCCAACACCGACCCGTTCACCACGATCGTCCGGGTCACCGTGATGACGCTGCGCAAGAAGCTGGGTGATCCGCCGCTCATCGACACGGTGGTCGGGGCGGGCTACCGGATCGGCCGCGCGCAGTGAGCGTGGGTACCCGACGGGTGCGGCCGACGCTGCGGCTGCGGCTGACCCTGCTCAACGGCATCCTGCTGGTCGGCGCCGGGGCGATCCTGGTGCTGCTGGCCTGGCTGCTGGTCCGCGACGCGCTGCGTCCCACCGACGAGCTGCTGCCCGGCACCACAGTGGTGCTCACCGACGGCCGCACCCTCGACGCCGGGCAGTGGCAGCGGCAACTGGTCGACGCGGCGTCACAGGAACTGCTGGTCAAGGGGCTGCTCGCGCTCGTGGCGATCAGCGTCGTCGGAGTGGCCGGGGCGTACCTGGTGGCCGGCCGGGCGCTGCGCCCGCTGCACCAGGTGACCGCCACCGCGCGCCGGCTCGGCGAGGCCACGCTCGACGAGCGGATCGGCTGGTCCGGCGCCGACGACGAGGTGGCCGAGCTGGCCGAGACGTTCGACGCGATGCTGGACCGGATCAGCGGCGCGTTCGAGGCGCAGAAACGGTTCGTCGCGAACGCCTCGCACGAGCTGCGGACGCCGCTCGCGGTGATGCGTACCGAAATCGACGTGACGCTGAGCGACGACGAGGCCGACCTCGCCGAGTACCGCCGCATGGCCGGGGTGGTGCGGGACGCCTCGGAGCGGGCCAACGGCCTGGTCGACGCGCTGCTGGTGCTGGCCCGCAGCGAGGCCCAGACCGGCCGGCGGCTGGCCCGGCGCGCGGAGTCGGACCTCGCCGTCGGCACCGCCAACGCGCTCTCCGCAGTCTCCCGGGAGGTGGAGCGGATCGGCCTCAAGGTGCACACGTCGTTGCGCCCGGCACCGGTGGTCGGTGACCCGGGGCTGCTCGACCGGCTGGCCGGCAACCTGGTGGAGAACGCGGTCCGCTACAACCACCTGCACGGGCGGATCTGGGTGCGCACCGGCACCGACGGGCAGCGGTCATGGCTGGTGGTGGGGAACACCGGCTTCGAGGTCGCCCCGGCCGACGTACCCGGGCTGTTCGAGCCGTTCCGGCGCGGCGGGCAGGAACGCACCGGTGCTCGCGGATCCGGGCTCGGCCTGTCGATCGTGCGGGCCGTCTGCCACGCGCACGGCGGCACGGTGAAGGCGGTCGCCCAGCCCGGCGGCGGCCTGGAAGTGACAGTCACGCTTCCGTCGGCCGACCCGCCCGCGGCCACCTGACCGCCCATCCCGACCCGTCCGGCCGGTGAGTCCGCCTCACCTTTTCGTGCGGACGGCCTCGGCTGTCCCGGCCGGACCCGGCGGTGGTCGGCCCCGACGGCACGGTGACCGGGCAGAATGCGCCGCTCACGCTGGACCCAGCGCGTTGATCAACGGAGAGTAAGCGCAGCGACGCCTTGCCCGCTCACTCCACCGGAGCTGCCCGTGACCAACCTCTCGGCCCCGCGCCGCCGCCGTCTTCTCGCGGTCCTGACCACCGCCGCGCTCACCGTCGCCGGGCTGGTCCCGGCCTCGTCCGGCGCCGCGGCCGCCACCACCGCGCCAGGCCACACCACAGTGGTACGGACCGTGCCCTCCACCGCCTCACCCGACGTCCAGGACGGCTCGGTCGACGCGATCCACGACGCCGGTACGAAGATCATCGCGGGCGGCTCCTTCACCCGCGTGCAGAACCGCAACTCCGACGTCGACATCCCCCGCAACTACCTGCTCGCGTTCGACAAGGCCACCGGCGCGGTGGACACCGCGTTCGCGCCCACGCTCGACAACGAGGTCACCGCCGTCACGGCCGGTCCCACCGCGAACACGGTCTTCGTCGCCGGCAAGTTCAACACCGTCAACGGCGTCACCCGGCGCAAGGTGGCCCTGCTCAACGTGAACACCGGGGCGGTCGTCACCAGCTTCGCGCCGCCCGCGTTCAACGGGCTCATCAAGGACATCGCCCTGGTCGGCAACCGGCTGCTGGTCGGCGGCATCTTCACCACGGCCGGCAACCCCAACCCGCGCGGCGGGCTGGCGTCGCTCAACGCCACCACCGGCGCGGTGGACAGCTACCTCACCACCACGCTGACCGAGAACCACAACTGGAACGGGGTCAGCGGCGCCAAGGCCGGCGTCGGCGCGGAAAAGCTCGCCGTCTCCCCGGACGGCACGCAGCTCGTGGTCATCGGCAACTTCAAGAAGGCCGACGGGGTGCTGCACGACCAGATCGTCAAGATCGACCTGGGCCCCACCGCAGCCACCGTGGCCGACTGGAACACCACCCGTTACACCCCGCGCTGCAAGTGGCAGTCCTTCGACTCGTACGTCCGAGACGTCGCGTTTTCCCCGGACAACAGCTACTTCGTCGTGGTGACCACCGGCGCGGTCCACAGCGGCACGCTCTGCGACACCGCGGCCCGCTGGGAGGCCGGCGCGACCGGCGACAACCTCCAGCCCACCTGGGTCGACTACAGCGGCGGCGACACGTTCCTGTCGGTCGGCATCAGCGAGGAGGCGGTCTACGTCGGCGGCCACCTCCGCTGGCTCAACAACAGCACCGGCACCGACAACGCCCGGGCCGGCGCGGTCGGCCGGGCCAGCATCGCCGCGCTCGACCCGGCCAACGGCCTGCCGCTGTCCTGGAACCCCGGCCGCCACCCGCGCGGCATCGGCGCCTCGGAGATGCTCGTCACGCCGACCGGGCTCTGGATCGGCGGCGACACGCTGTGGATCGGCAACTTCCAGTACCGCCGCGAGCGGATCGCGTTCTTCCCGCTGGCCGGCGGGACGGCGGTGCACCCCACCACCACGGCCACGCTGCCCGGCAACGTCTACCAGGCGGGTCTGCCGCAGCCGACGAACGTGCTGCACCGGGTGAACGCGGGCGGCTCGTCCGTCGCCGCCACCGACGGCGGACCGGACTGGGCGGCCGACACCAGCTCCAGCCCCAGCCCGTACCACAACACCGGCAGCAGCGTCTCCAGCTACAACACCGCCGCGAGCCTGGACTCGACGGTGCCGGTCGGCACCCCGGTCGAGCTCTACAACCACGAGCGGTACGACCCGTCCGGCGGCGCGGAGATGGCCTGGCAGTTCCCGGTGCCCAACGGCACCGAGGTGCACGTGCGGCTGTACATGGCCAACCGGTACGCGGGCACCGCCAACGCCGGCACGCGGATCTTCGACGTGGCGCTGGAGGGCGCTGTCGTCCTCGACGACCTCGACCTGTCCGCCAGCGCCGGGCACAACGTGGGCACCATGCGGGAGTTCACGGTGGTCAGCGACGGCTCGATCGACCTGGAGTTCCGCCACGTGCGGGAGAACCCGCTGGTGAACGCCGTCGAGATCGTCAAGACCGGGCCCCCGCCCGCCCCGGCCGCCTCGCCGGTGCAGGTGCGCTCGTACGACGGGCAGAGCGCGGTCGGCGCGCCGGACCCGGTGACCGACCCGAACGGCACCCTCTGGGCGGGCGCGCGCGGCGCGTTCTGGGTCGGCGGGACCGTGTTCTACGGCGCCGACGGGGCGCTGTGGCGCCGCACGTTCAACGGGACCACGTTCGGCGCGCCGGAGCTGGTGGACCCGTACCACGACCCCTACTGGGACAACGTGATCACCAACTCCGGTCCGGCCGGGCAGACGTACGTCGGCGCGACCACCGGTTTCTACGCCGAGATCCCCAACGTGACCGGGATGTTCTTCTCCGGCGGGCGGCTCTACTACACGCTCAACGGGCAGAACGGCCTGTTCTGGCGCTGGTTCACCCCGGACAGCGGCGTGGTCGGCGCCGACCGGTTCACGGTGGCCGGGGCGAGCGGCTTCGCCGACGCGGGCGCGGTCTTCGTCTCCGGCAGCACGCTCTACAAGGTCAACCGCAACACCGGTGACCTGGCCGCCACCGACTGGGTGAACGGCGTGCCGGCCGCGACGTTCACCGTGCGCAGCGGCCCGGCGGTCGACGGCGTCGACTGGCGCGCGAGGGCTGTGTTCGTCGGCCCGTAAGGAAGGGCCCCTTCTTAACGCCTCCGGTAAAGGAAGGGCCCCTTGTTAACACCTCGCTGTTAACAAGGGGCCCTTCCTTGCATGAGTGGGGTTGTGCGCGCCGTGGGGGCGGTGGAATGATCAACCGGTCAGCCCGATGAGGTGGAAGGGGGTGTGGTCGATGTCTTCTCGTGAACCGTCCCGCGCCCCGCGTTCCCGCTGACGTTCTGACTCCGCCGGGGCGCGTTCCCCACAGGAGGAAGCACCGATGAGTGCACAGTTCCATTGCGTGACAGTCGAATCCGACGATCCGTACACCCTTGCCAGTTGGTGGGCCCGCGTGCTCGACCGCCGGCTCGCCGACGACGACCACCCGGACGACCCGGAGGCGGTCCTCGCCGCACCCGCCGGCGACGGCCCCGACCTGCTGTTCGTCCGGGTGGGCGAGCGGCACGGCAAGGGCGCGTTCCACATCGACCTGCACGCGGCCGAGGGCACCCGGGACGAGGAGGTGGCGCGGCTGCGTGACCTCGGCGCCACGCTGGTGGCCGACCGCCGCCGGCCGGACGGGAGCGGCTGGGTGGTGCTGGCCGACCCCGAGGGCAACGAGTTCTGCGTCTGCCGAAGCTGGGCCGAACGGGCCGCGTCCGACTGATCCGGAAACGACACCGGGCCCCCGCCGTGACGGCGGGGGCCCGGTGCGTCAGCGGTGTCAGTCCTGCTTCTCGATCTCGCCGCGCATCGAGACGAACTCCTTCTGGAGCTCGGCCGCGGACTTGAAGTAGACGACCACCATGCCGAGGCTGCCCCGGTCGGCCCAGATGCAGACGGCCACCTGCTCACCCCCGGCCTTGCCGTCGGAGCACTTGGCGTCGCCGCCCAGCGGACCGGGGTCGACCGTCTTGAAGTCCTTCGTGGCCAGGTCCGGGGTGACCGCCGTGGTGGCGTCGTCCAGTTCCTTCTTCGGGTCGGCCATGACGCCGGACACGGCGACGATCATGACCAGGTCCTTCTTCGCCGGATCGCCGTAGAAGGCGCCGGCCGTGCTCGTCGCTTCCGGCACGTCCTTGCTGAGCGAGGCCTTCATCTGCGTCGCGGCGCTCTGCAGCTGCGGGTCGGTGACCTTCGGCCGGCCGCCGAGCGTCTGCGGCTCGACCACCCGGGTCTTGGTGGCGGTGACAACCTCGCCGACGGTGTCCTTGGTGGCGATCCAGGTGACGATGCCGCCACCGACGCAGAGCACCAGGACCACCGCGAGGACGATCAGCAGGATCTTGCCGACGCCGGACTTCTTCGGCGGGACCGGCGCGCCGAACTGGTTGCCGTACTGCTGCTGCGGCGCCTGCGGGTAGTCACCGCCGTACTGCTGCTGCGCGGGCTGCGGGTAGTCAGAGCCGTACTGCGGCTGCTGCGGAGCCTGCGGGTAGCCACCGCCGTACTGCGGCTGCTGGGGCGGCTGGTAGCCGCCCGGCTGGTGCTGGGGAGGAGGGTAGTTGCCGGGGTAGGGACTGGACGGCGGCTGGGACATGTAGGCAGCTCCTGTGTAAAAACTGGACGCGTGATCGTAGCCAGGAGCACCGACATGCCGCTGTCCGTAAAAGGCCGGTGTGACGAAACCGCGTCCGACCCGTGACCTGCCCCGCGAACGCCGATCGCGGTGGCCGGGCCGTCCGTTTCGGACAGCCCGACCACCGCGATCGATGCGGAATCGGTCAGCGAAGGCTGGCCACGCCGCGCGGCAGGAACCGCTTGCCGGTCACCCGCTCGGAGGTGCCGGTCCGGTCCAGGTACGGCGTCACGCCGCCCAGGTGGAACGGCCAGCCGGCGCCGAGGATCATGCACAGGTCGATGTCCTGCGCCTCGGCGACGACGCCCTCGTCGAGCATGAGCCGGATCTCCTGCGCGAGCGCGTCCAGCGCGTTCTGCCGGACCTGCTCGCCGGTGAGCGGCTCGTCGCCGACCACCAGCAGCTTCGCGACCTCGTCGTTGATCTGGTCGTCGACGACGATCGGCTGGCCCGAGTCAGCGATCCGCTTGAGGTTCTCGCTGACGCCGAACCGGTCCGGGAACGCCTCGTGCAGGGTGCCGCCGACGTGGTACGCCACGGCCGGCCCGACGAGCTGCAGCAGCGCCAGCGGACGCATCGGCAGGCCCAGCGGGTCGAGCGCGCTGTTCGCCACGTCCAGCGGGGTGCCCTGGTCGACGGCGGCGAACACGGTGCCGAGGAAGCGGGTCAGCAGCCGGTTCACCACGAACGCCGGGGCGTCCTTGACCAGCACCGACGACTTCTTCAGCTGCTTGCCGACCGCGAACGCGGTGGCCAGCGTGGCGTCGTCGGTCCGCTCGCCGCGGACGATCTCCAGCAGCGGCAGCACCGCGACCGGGTTGAAGAAGTGGAAGCCGACGACCCGCTCCGGGTGCTCCAGGTCGGCGGCCATCTCGGTGATGGACAGCGAGCTGGTGTTGGTGGCGAGCACCGCCTCCGGCTTGACGATCTTCTCCAGCTCGGACCAGACCTGCTTCTTGACGCCCAGGTCCTCGAACACCGCCTCGATGACGAAGTCGGCGTCGGCGAAGACGGACTTGTCGACCGAGCCGCTGACCAGGCCGTACAGCTTGGCCGCGGTGCCCTTGTCCATCCGGCCCTTGCTCACGGCCTTCTCGATCTGGGTGTGCACGTAGCCGACGCCCTTGTCCACCCGGGACTGGTCCAGGTCGGTCATCACGACCGGCACCTGGAGCCGCCGGGCGAACAGCAGCGCGAGCTGGCTGGCCATCAGGCCGGCGCCGACGATGCCCACCTTGGTGACCGGACGGGCCAGGCCCTTGTCCGGCGCGCCGGCCGGGCGCTTGGCCCGCCGCTGCACCAGGTCGAAGGCGTACAGGCCGCTGCGCAGCTCCTCGGAGAAGACCAGGTCCGCGAGGGCCTCGTCCTCCGCCGCGGTGCCGGTGGCGAAGTCGGCGTCCTTCGCCGTCTCCAGCAGGTCCAGCGCCTTGTACGCGGACGGGACCGCGCCGTGCAGCCGCTGGTCCAGGGTCTGCCGGGCGAAGTAGAGCACGCCCGCCCACATGTCCTTGTCGACCTCGGGACGGGTCACCGTGACCTCGCCCCGGACCACGCCGGCGGCCCACTCCAGCGACCGCTCCAGGAAGTCGGCCGGCTCCAGCAGCACGTCCGCGATGCCCATCTCGGCAGCCTGCTTCGGCTTGAGCATCTTGTTCTGCATCAGCGGGTTCTGGATGATCACCTGGGTGGCGGCCGGGATGCCGATCAGGTTCGGCAGCAGCTGCGTACCGCCCCAGCCGGGGATCAGGCCGAGCGAGACCTCGGGCAGCGCCAGGGCCGCCGCGCCCGCCGACAGCGTCCGGTAGTGGCAGTGCAGCGCCAGCTCCAGGCCGCCGCCCATCGCCGCGCCGTTGACGAACGCGAACGTGGGTACGGAGCTGTCCTTGAGCCGGGCGAAGACCCGGTGGCCGAGCCGCCCGATCTCCAGCGCCTGCTCCCGGTTCTCCAGCGCGGGCAGGCTGGTGATGTCCGCGCCCACGCAGAAGATGTACGGCTTGCCGGTGACCGCGATGAACGCCGGCTCCGCCGCCAGCGCGGCGGTGATCGCCTCGTCCAGGCTGGTCAGGCCGCCCGGGCCGAAGCTGTTCGGCTTGGTGTGGTCGAAGCCGTTGTCCAGCGTGATGAGGGCGGCGGGCCGGTCCAGCCCGGGCACGGCCACCTGGCGCAGCAGCGCCTTGGTGACGACCTCGTTCGGTGCGGCGAGCGCGCTCACTTGTTGCCCTCCCAGTGCGGGTTCTCCCAGATCACGGTGCCGCCCATGCCGATGCCGATGCACATGGCGGTGAGGCCGTAGCGGACCTCGGGGTGCTCGGCGAAGTGGCGGGCGAGCTGGGTCATCAGCCGGACGCCGGAGGACGCGAGCGGGTGACCGATGGCGATCGCGCCGCCCCACGGGTTGACCCGCGGGTCGTCGTCGGCGATGCCGAAGTGGTCGAGGAAGGCGAGCACCTGGACCGCGAACGCCTCGTTCAGCTCGAACAGGCCGATGTCGTCGATGCTCAGGCCGGCGATGCGCAGCGCCTTCTCGGTCGACGGGATCGGGCCGATGCCCATCACCTCGGGCTCGACGCCGACGAAGCCGAACGACACCAGGCGCATGCCGACCGGCAGGCCCAGCTCACGGGCGGTCTCCTCGGCGACCAGCAGCGCGGCGGTGGCGCCGTCGTTCAGGCCGGCCGCGTTACCGGCGGTGACCTTGCCGTGCGGCCGGAACGGGGTCTTCAGGCCGGCCAGCTTCTCCATGGAGGTGTCGCGGGGCGCCTCGTCCACGGTGGCCAGGCCCCAGCCCGTCTCCGGGTCGCGGGTCGCCACCGGCACGAGGTCGCCCTGGAGCTTGCCGTTGGCGTACGCCTTGGCGGTCTTCTGCTGCGACGCCAGCGCGAACGCGTCGGTGCGCTCCTTGGTGATGTGCGGGACGCGGTCGTGCAGGTTCTCCGCGGTGGAGCCCATCACCAGGGCGGACGGGTCGACGAGCTTCTCCGCGACGATGCGCGGGTTGGGGTCGACGCCCTCGCCCATCGGGTGGCGGCCCATGTGCTCGACGCCGCCGGCGATGGCGACGTCGTACGCGCCCATGGCGATGCCGCTGGCCACCGTGGTGACGGCGGTCATCGCGCCGGCGCACATCCGGTCGATGGCGAAGCCGGGCACGGTCTTGGGCAGGCCGGCCAGCAGGGCGGCGGTACGGCCGATGGTCAGGCCCTGGTCACCGATCTGGGTGGTGGCGGCGATCGCCACCTCCTCCACCTTCTCCGGCGGCAGTTGCGGGTTGCGGCGCATCAGCTCGCGGATGCAGCGGATCACCAGATCGTCGGCGCGGGTGTTGGCGTACATCCCACCCGCCTTGCCGAACGGGGTACGGACGCCGTCGACGAAGACGACATCCCGGACTTCACGGGGCACTTGGAGCCTCCCTCGGCACGGGCATTTCCCCGGATGCTACTCGTCAGTAACCATACGCGGCACCACCCCCCGCGTGGCCCACCTCACACCCCGCCCGCGAACATCACTGCTGCGGGGTGCGCAACGCCTCCGTCAGAGCGGGCAGCAGCAGCCCGATCTGCCACTCACGGGCGCCGAAGGCGCGCAACGCCTCCGCCACAGTGTCGTCGGTGATCTCCTCCGGTGGCTGCCACGCCAGCCGGCGGATCGAGTCCGGCGCGATCAGGTTCTCCGCCGGCAGCCGGTGCGCCCCGGCGGTGCCGACCACGACCTCCCGGGACCGGGCCAGCCGGCCCGCCGCCACCGGGTCACGCTCGGCCCAGCGGTGCGGCGGCGGCGGCCCCTCCACGGTCGGGCTCACCGGCAGCGCGTCGTCCGGCAGTTGGCGCGCGTCGTCGAGCGCCGCCAGCCAGGTACGCGCCAGCCGGCGCACCGAACGCCCACCGAAACCGGGGAGTGTGAGCAGCGTCTTCTCGTCCTTCGGGTCCAGCTCGGCGGCGGCCACGATGGCCGAGTCGGGCAGCACCCGGCCCGGCGCGGCGTCCCGGCGGGAGGCGATCTGATCGCGCGCGTACCAGAGGGAACGCACCCGGGCCTGGGCGCGGGCGCCGCGTACCCGGTGAATGCCGGAGGTGCGCCGCCACGGCTCGGCGCGCACCCGCGGCGGGCGGGCGCCGTTGCGCACGAGCGAGTCGAACTCCTCCGCGGCCCAGCCGGACTTGCCCTGCCGCTCCAGCTCCTCGTCCAGCGCGTCACGCAGGTCCACCAGCAGTTCGACGTCCAGCGCCGCGTACGTCAGCCAGGAGTCCGGCAGCGGCCGGCTGGACCAGTCCGCGGCGGAGTGGTGCTTCTCCAGGCTGAACCCGAGCAGCTGTTCGGTCAGCGCGGCCAGGCCGACCCGCTCGAATCCCGCCAGCCGGGCGGCCAGTTCGGTGTCGAACAGCCGGCGCGGGCGCAGGCCCAGCTCGGCCAGGCAGGCCAGGTCCTGGCTGGCCGCGTGCAGCACCCACTCGGTCCCGGCGATCGCCTCGTCGAGGGCGGACAGGTCGGGCAGCGGCAGCGGGTCGATGAGCGCGGTGCCGGCGCCGCCGCGGCGCAGCTGCACCAGGTAGGCGCGCTGGCTGTAGCGGTAGCCGGAGGCGCGTTCGGCATCCAGGGCCACCGGGCCGGTGCCGCCCGCGAAACGGGCCACGACCTCGTCCAACTCGGCTGGTGTCGCCACCGGGGCGGGCGTGCCCTCGCGCGGCGCGGTCAGGGGGACGGCCGCGCCCGGCTCGGTCTCGGTCCCCGCGCCCACCGGCTCCGGCAGGGCCGACGTCGGTTCGGCGGAGACCTCTTCCGTACGGCTTTCGGCGGTCCGACGGCGCAGGGGTGGTTCGTCGGTCACCTGACAACCCTAGTAGGCCGGACGATCCGGTGTGCGCAGCCGGTCCGGCGCGTGTCGGCGCGGTGTCCGTCAGGTGTCCGGAACGAACCGGGTTGCGGGGGCGTGAGAGGGTCGGACAGTGGGGGAGACAAAGGCCGTTTCCGCCGGTACGGTCCATCGAGCCGCGAGCGGCGCACGGGGCCGGGCAACAGCGGTTGGGGGCGTCGGCGAAGCCGACGGGGAGGACGGTCGAGCATGACAGGCGGGTACGGAACCGGCGACGGCGTGCCGGGGCAGGGCGGTGACCCGACGGCCGATCGGCCGGGGCCGCTGCCGCCGCGCTTCGACCCGCCCGGTGGTTCGGCTCCGCTGTCCGGGTCGACCGTGTCCGGATCGACAGCGGGCGGCAGCGGTCCGGCGTGGAGCGGCACCGGCACCTCCGGCCACGCGTCGCCGGGCACGGGCTACCCGCCCACGTCGCCGGGCGCGAGCTACCCGGGATCGTCCGGGGGGAACTACCCGGCGTCCTCGGGCACGAGCTACCCCGCCCCGTCGTCGGGCGCGAGCTATCCGGCGCGAGCGACCGCGCAGCCGTCCGTCGGCTACCCGGGCCGCGCCGACACGGCCGGGGCGTCGCCGTCGGCCGCCTACTCGGCGTCGTCGGGCGTCGTCACCCCGTCCGCGCCGTCCCAGCCGTCGTTCGGCACCGTGCCGACCCAGCCGGGCCCGTCGTCGTTCGGCGCCGCGCCGGCCCAGCCGGGCCAGTCCTCCTACGGCACGCCGTCGGCCCAGCCGGGTCAGCCGTCCTTCGGCACGGCATCGGCCCAGTCCGCCCCTGCCTACCCGGGCCAGGCCCCCGCCGGGTCACAGTCGTTCCCGGGCCAGCCGGCCACGTCGCCGTACGCGGACCGGCACTCCGGCTCCGGCTCGTCGTACCCGGGCCGGCCGGTCTCCGCGCCCGTCCATCCGGGCCAGCCGGTGTCCGCGCCCTCGTATCCCGGCCAGCCGTCGGCGTACCCGGGTCAGCAGGTCTCCGGCTTCGGCGCGCCGCTCGGCCCGCCGGAGCGCGCTCCCCGGCGCAGCCGGCTCGCGGTGGTGGCGCTGACGCTGGCCGCCGTGCTGGTGGTGGTCACCGGCGTGCAGGCGTACCAGATCTACCGGCTCGACGACCGGCTCGCCGCCGCCGACAAGCGGATGGCCGAGGGGCAGGGCGCGGACGCCAGCCGGCTCGACGGCCTGGAGCAGCGCGCGGGCAGCCTGGAGAAGCAGGCCGGGGCCGCCTTCAACCCGGAGGCGGTGGCCAGCGCGGTGCTGCCGAGCGTGTTCCGGGTGCGGGCGGGGCAGTTCACCGGTACGGCGTTCGCCGTCGGCAAGGCCCCGTCCGGCGGCGGCACCACGCTGCTGACGAACTTCCACGTGGTCGAGTCGGTGTTCGTGGCCGGTGAGCGCAAGGTGTTCCTGGAGCGCAAGGACCAGCGGTTCGAGGCGACGATCATTGCCACCGACAAGGACAAGGACCTGGCGCAGCTGCGTACCAGCGCCAAGTTCGCCGGTCTGGTCGCGGCCCGCGACCCGGTGCGGTCCGGCCAGCAGATCATCGTGGTCGGCGCGCCGCTCGGGTTGCAGGACAGCGTCACCACGGGCGTGGTCAGCGCGTTCCGCGAGGACGAGCGCGGCGCCGGCCCGGTGATCCAGTTCGACGCGCCGATCAACCCCGGCAACTCCGGTGGCCCGGTGATCAACGGTTCCAAGGAGGTCGTCGGCATCGCCACGGCCAAGGCCCGCAACGCCGAGGGCATCGGGCTGGCGGTGCCGATCAAGACCGCCTGCGACCGGTTCCGCCTCTGCTGACCGGTCGCCCACGCCGGTGTGGGCGACCGCGTCGCATCGACCCCGGCCCATCGGGCCACCCCGCGGGGGACCAGCTCATCTGGAGGAACGACATGTCCTACCCACCGGCCGGAGGCGACAACCCGCCCCCGGCGCCGGGGGGCACGGTCTACGGCAACGTGTACGGCAGCCGGCCCGCGCCCCAGCAGTACGACCCGAACCAGCCCGCGCCGACCCTGCACCAGCCCGCCGCGCCGGACGGCGCTCCCGGGTACGCCGGTCATCCGCCCGCCGCGCCGGGACAGCCGGGCTACGCGCCGGGCGCCGCTCCGGTGCCACCGCCGATGTCGGCGCCGCCGGTCTCCGTACCGCCGGTTTCCGGCCCCGGCTACCCGCAGCCGCTGTCGGCCCCGCCGCTGTCCGCCCCGCCGGTTTCCGGCCCCGGCTACGGCCCGCCGCCGATGTCCGGGCCGCCCGGCCCCTACGGACCGGCCGGCGGCGCGCCCGCCGGCGGCGGCCGGAAGTGGGCCCCGCTGGTCCTCGGCCTCGTCGCCGCGTTGCTGTTCGTCTTCGGCGGCGTGATGACCTTCCTGTACGTCTCCACGGACGGCGAGCTGGACAAGTCCCAGCGGCTGGTCAGCCAGCGCGAGGGCACCATCTCGGCCAACCAGCAGGAGATCGAGAAGCTCAAGGGTGAGCTGAAGACGGTGCAGGAGCGGCTGTCGGACACCCAGCAGGACCTGACCGGCACCAAGAACGACAGGGACGAGCAGGCCCGGCAGAAGAAGGTCATCGCGAACTGCCTGGACAAGCTGACCACCGCCATCGCCGCCGCGTCGCGCGGCGACCGGGCAGCCTTCGAGGCGGCGAACAAGGGCCTGGACAAGGTCTGCGACGAGGCCGAGAACTACCTCTGACCGGCGTCCGCCGTGAGGCCGCCCCGGTTCGTCCGGGGCGGCCTTCGCTTTCCAGCTCGGGGGTACGCCGAGCGCGAACCGCCCCGGCCCGCCGCAACGGTCGTCGCGCGTGAGGCGACTCGTGGGCCGGTACGCGGCCCTCGCGGGCCGACCGGCGACGGTCAGGCGGCGCCGGCGGAGCGGCGGGGCAGCGCGGTGACGCCGGGCGGCGGCAGACCCGCCGTCGAGGCCAGCAGCGTGCACCAGCCGAGCAGGTGCGGGCCCAGGTCGGCGCGCAGCGGCGTCCAGGAGGCGCGGATCTCGATGTCGCCGGCGGCGGGCGGCCCGGCCAGCTCGCCGAACCGGGTGGAGAGCGTCTGGGTGACGGTGCCGCCGATCGCGCGGTGCCCGGCGCCCTGCGCGTCCAGCGCGTCGGTCAGCCAGGTCCAGCCGACGCCGGGCAGCAGCGGGTCGCTGGCCAGGTCGACCTCCAGCTCGGCGGTGACGTACGTGACCAGCCGCAGCGTGCCCTGCCACGCCTCGTGCCCGGCCGGGTCGTGCAGCAGGATCAGCCGCCCGGTGGCCACCTCGTCGTCGTCGCGCATCACGGCGGCGGAGAGCGCGAACGCGTACGGGGCCAGCCGCTGGGGCGCCCCGACCTCCTCCAGCACGATCTCCGGGCGGGGTGTCACCGATCGGAGCCCCGCGACCGCGCGAGCGAACGTTTCCGGGAGCGCGATCGGGGGGGCCATGCGGGCAGCCTATGCCGCGCTTCCCGTACGGCGCGCGACGGCGCGCCGGGTGATCGACGGTTAAGAAGGGGCCCTTCCTCTACCGGAGGCGTTAAGCGGGGGCCCTTCCTTCTACGTCACAAATGCGGACGGTGAGCGCGGGCGCGCACCGGGGGCGTGGCACGATTGCCGCGATGACCACCGACACCACGGGCACTGCCGCCCGAGACGGAGAACCCCGCCGCGGCGGGCCGGCCGACTCGCCCTTCGTGCGCGCCTGCCGGCGCGAGCCGGGCCCGCACACCCCGGTCTGGTTCATGCGCCAGGCCGGCCGGTCGCTGCCGGAGTACCGCGAGATCCGGGCCAACGTGCCGATGCTGGAGTCCTGCCGCCGGCCGGACCTGGTCACCGAGATCACGCTCCAGCCGGTTCGCCGGCACGGGGTGGACGCGGCGATCCTGTTCAGCGACATCGTGGTGCCGGTCGCCGCGGCCGGTATCGACCTGGACATCGTGCCCGGCACCGGCCCGGTGGTGGCCGAGCCGATCCGTACGGCGGCCGACGTCGAGCGGATCTCCCCGATCGGCCGCGACGAGGTGTCGTACGTGGACGAGGCGGTCCGCCAGCTCGTCGTCGAACTGGACGACACCCCGCTGATCGGCTTCGCCGGGGCCCCCTTCACGCTCGCCAGCTACCTGGTCGAGGGCGGGCCGTCGCGGACCCACGCCAAGACCAAGGCGCTGATGTACGGCGACCCGGACCTGTGGCACGCGCTGTGCGCCCGGCTGGCCGAGGTGACGCTGGCGTTCCTCCAAGTGCAGATCGACGCCGGGGTCTCCGCGGTGCAGCTGTTCGACTCGTGGGCGGGCGCGCTCTCCGAGGCCGACTACCGCCGTTTCGTGCTGCCGCACTCGACGTACGTGCTGGGCGGCCTCGCCGGCGCGGGCGTGCCGCGGATCCACTTCGGGGTGGGCACCGGCGAGCTGCTCGGCGCGATGGGCGAGGCCGGCGCCGACGTGGTGGGCGTGGACTGGCGTACGCCGCTCGATGTCGCCACTGGCCGGATCGGGCCGGACAAGGCGGTGCAGGGCAACCTCGACCCGGCGGTGCTGCTCGCCGGATGGCCGGTGGTGGAGACCGAGGTGCGGCGCATTGTCGAGCAGGGCCGGGCCGCTCCCGGCCACGTGTTCAACCTCGGTCACGGCGTGCTGCCGGAGACCGACCCCGAGGTGCTGACCCGGGTGGTCGCGCTGGTGCACGAGCTGACCGCGCGACCGGAGCGCTAGGAGGCGACAGTGGTGCGACCGTGGCGGGTGGCGATCGTCGGTGGCGGGATCACCGGGCTGGCCGCCGCCGTCCGGTTGCGCGACCGCGCCCCCGAGGGCACCGAGGTCACCGTGTACGAGCAGTCCGGCCGCCTCGGCGGCAAGCTGTTCACCGGTGAGCTGGCCGGCGGGCCGGTCGAGTTCGGCGCGGAGTCGTTCCTGATGCGCGACCCGGCCGGTGGCGAGTCGGCCGCGGTGGCGCTGGCCCGGCGGCTCGGCCTGGCCGAGGAGATCGTGCACCCGACCGTCGGGCAGGCCGCCCTGCTCGTCGACGGCACGTTGCGTCCGGTGCCGGGCGGCACGCTCGTCGGCGTACCCGGGGATCTGGAAAAGGTGGCGGCGGTGGCGCCGCCGGCCGCGGACGCCGACCGCGACGCGGGCCGGCCGCTGCTGGCCGACGGGGAGGACACCTCGGTCGGCGAGATGGTCCGCAAGCGTCTCGGTGACCCGGTGGTGGACCGGCTGGTCGACCCGATGCTCGGCGGCGTGTACGCCGGACGGGCCGACGACCTGTCGCTTGTCACCACGATGCCGGCGCTGGCCCGCGCGGCACGCGCCGAGCACACGCTCGTCGGCGCGGTACGCGCCGCGCAGGCCGCCGCGCCGCGCGCGCCCGGCGCACCCGTCTTCGGCACACTGGCCGGTGGGCTCAGCACGCTGGTCGAGGCGGCGGCGACGGCGAGCGGGGCGACGATCCGCCGGGGCGCCGCGGTACGCGAGCTGCGCCGCACCCCGGCCGGCTGGCGGCTCACCGTCGGGCCGACCCGCGACGCCGAGCACGTCGAGGTCGACGCGGTGCTGCTCGCGGTGCCGGCCCGCCCGGCCGGCCGGCTGCTCGCCGCCGCCGCGCCCGAGGCGGCCGACACGGTCGGCGCGCTGGACTACGCGAGCGTCGCCCTGATCACCCTCGCGCTGCCCGGCCCGGCCCTGCCGGAGCTGTCCGGTTTCCTGGTGCCGGCCGGCGAAGGGCTGACGGTCAAGGCGTCCACGTTCTTCACCACGAAGTGGGGGCACCTGCGGCGGCCGGACGGGCTGGCGCTGGTGCGCGCCTCGGTGGGCCGGTACGGCGACGAGGCGTCGCTGCAGCTCACCGACGACGACCTGGCCGACACGGTGCACCGGGAGCTGTCGGCGGTGCTCGGCGCGCCGCTGCCGGCCCCGGTGGCCCGGCACGTGCAGCGGTGGGGCGGCGCGCTGCCGCAGTACACGCCCGGGCACACCGCCCGGGTGGCGGCGGTCCGGGCGGCGCTGCGCGCCGCGTACCCGACGCTGGCGGTGGCCGGGGCCGGCTACGACGGCGTCGGCATCCCGGTGTGTGTCCGCTCCGGGGAGACGGCGGCCGAAGAGATCATCAAGGCACTGGAAGGATCGGCAGCATGACCGAGCAGACCAACGCGGCGCGCCTGCGGGAGCTCAACGAGACCATCCGCTACACGATGTGGTCGGTGTACCGGGCCACCAGCCCGCTGCCGTCGCTGCGGGAGAACGTCGTCGACGAGGTCGAGTCGCTCTTCACCGAGCTGGCCGGCAAGGACGTCACGATCCGGGGCACGTACGACGTGGCCGGGCTGCGCGCCGACGCCGATCTGATGATCTGGTGGCACTCGTCGTCCAGCGACGCGCTCCAGGACGCGTACCTGCGGTTCCGCCGCACCACGCTGGGCCGGGCGCTCACCCCGGTCTGGTCGCAGATGGCGCTGCACCGCCCGGCCGAGTTCAACAAGAGCCACATCCCGGCGTTCCTGAACGACGAGGAGCCGCGCGCCTACCTGTGCGTCTACCCGTTCGTGCGCTCGTACGAGTGGTACCTGCTGCCCGACGCCGAGCGGCGCGAGCTGCTCGCCGAGCACGGCAAGATGGCCCGGGGCTACCCGGACGTGCGGGCCAACACAGTGGCGTCGTTCGCGCTCGGCGACTACGAGTGGATGCTCGCGTTCGAGGCCGACGAGCTGCACCGGATCGTGGACCTGATGCGCGACCTGCGCGCCTCCGGCGCCCGGCGGCACGTGCGGGAGGAGATCCCGTTCTACACCGGCCGCCGCCGTTCGGTCGCCGACATCGTCAACTGCCTGGTGTGAAAGGAAGGGCCCCTTCTTAACGCCTGAGGTAGAGGAAGGGGCCCCGCTTAACACCCCGGCGGGTGTCGAGCAGGGCCCCGACCGAAGCGACAGCCGTCAGGCGGTCGTCGTACAGGACAGGATGCCGGGCACCGGGTTCGTCGCGCCGGCCGAGCCGGTGAAGCCGAACGACGTGCTCGCGCCTGCCGCGAGCGTGCCGTTGTAGGCGGCGTTGCGTGCCGTGACGAGTGTTCCGCTGCTGGTCACCGTGGCGTTCCACGCCGAGGTGACCTGCTGGCCGTTCTGGTAGTTCCAGCTCACCGACCAGCCGCGGATCGGTGAACCGCCGTTCGTCACCTTCACCTCGGCCTGGAAACCGCCACCCCACGAACCGGTGATCGCGTACGTCGCGGTGCAGCCGCCGGCCGGGTTCGGCGTGGTCGGGGGCGGGCTGGTCGGCGGCGTGCTCGTCGGAGGCGTGCTGGTCGGAGGGGTGCTGGTG
Organism: Micromonospora sp. LA-10; assembly: GCF_051853095.1. Taxonomy (NCBI): domain Bacteria; kingdom Bacillati; phylum Actinomycetota; class Actinomycetes; order Micromonosporales; family Micromonosporaceae; genus Micromonospora; species Micromonospora sp. LA-10. Next base: position 1,988,670 of record NZ_CP195710.1, on the reverse strand, counting down.
GGCGGGGTGCTGGTCGGCGGGGTGGTCGGGCCGGACCCGCCGAAGTCCACGTCACTGCACAGGTAGTAGGACTGGTCCAGGTGGCTGGCCTGCCAGATGGTGTAGACGATGTGCCGGCCGGTGCGGCCCGGCGCGTTCGCCGGGATCTGGATGGACACGCCGTCGACCTCACGCGTCCACTGGCTGGCCGGGGTGTTGCCGATCTGGCCGACCAGTTCCAGGTCGCTCCAGCGCAGTGGCGAGGTGAGCGCGTTGAAACCCTGCTTGGTCACGTACACCCGGATGTAGTCGGCGCCGTGGCTGGCCTGGTCGAAGAACTTGACCCGGAAGTTGTTGGTGACCGGCACGGTCTTCCACGCGCCGACCGTGTCGAGCGCGTTGTACCGGCCGCTCTGGGTGCGGCCGCCGCTGCACAGCTGCCCGTCCGGGATGGCGCCCTGGTGGTTGCCGGCCACGCCCTCGCGGAACAGGCCGTTCCAGTTCCACATGGCGTTCGGGTCGGCCTGCCACGCCTGCCAGCACATCGGGTCCTGGGTGGCCATGGCCGGGTTCTGGAAGTCACCGCCCCAGCGCTGCCAGCAGCTGTAGGCGCGTGAGGCCGGGTCGACCACCGACCCGTGCGCCGAGGCCGGGCCGGAGAACGCGGTGGTGAGCAACGCCGCGACGACCGCGCAGACGGCGAGGATCGCCGCCGCGAGCGGTAACGGGCGGCGGTACGGAGTGGACATGGAAAGCCTCCGGGATGGGGTGTCGGTGCACGACGCCCGGACTGTCGGGAGTTGCCCTCTCCCGCGTGGCGGCTCCGCCCGCACGCTGCCACAAAAAGTGACAAACGTCAATGAGTTGGGTCGCGGCGCATCGGTGTGTGCGGGATTCCGTCCTCGACGTAACCGGGGCCGCTGACCATGAAACCGCAGGCCTCGTAGAAGCCCACGAGGTGGGTCTGCGCGTCGAGCACGCACGGCCGGTCACCCACCACCGCGAGGGCCTCGGTCATCAGCGCGCCGGCCAGGCCCGCGCCGCGGGCCGCCGGCGCCACCACCACCCGCCCGATCCGCGCCACGCCGCCGGGGTCGGCCAGGATCCGCAGGTACGCCACGACGGCGCCGTCGCTGGTCAGCCACAGATGGTGGGTGCCGGGCTCGACGTCCCGGCCGTCCAGTTCCGGGTACGGGCAGGACTGCTCGACCACGAACACGTCGATGCGCAGCCGGAGCAGGTCGTGGAAGGTGCGGGCGTCCAGGTCGGCGAAGCCGGCCAGGTGGGACTCGACGGGCATCGGCCCAGGTTAGGCGGCGCCCCGCGCTCCGGCCGGGCCGGGTGCGGGACGGCCGGGGCGCGCGCGTCAGGCGGGGCGGGCGCCGACGGCGTCGCGTACCTCGGCGCCCTGCTCGCCCTCGACGGCGCGGGCGCAGTGGGCGCAGCAGAAGAAGCGGCCGGAGACCTCGACGCCGTGCCCGACGATCTTGATCTGGCAGTGCTCGCAGATCGGCGCCATCTTGTGCACCGCGCACTCGAAGCAGTCGAACGTGTGCCGCGACCCGTCGACGGTGCGCACCTCGAACGCCATCCAGTAGTCGTTACCGCAAACCTCGCAGGTTGCCATGCGAAACCCCCCGAAAACGGACCTGTCATCCGAGAGTCGCGCAGACGACACCAGCGAGCAACCGGAACCGGCGAACCTGATCCGGCCCTACGGCGAGTCGCTCCCGGCGTGTCGAGCGTTGACTCCGGTGACCGCCGAAAATCCCCGGAGGATCCGTGATCAAGCGCAACAAACTCTTCGGCAACCAGACCCGGGTGACGTTCTCGCTGCCCCGGGACACCCCGGCCGGCACGGTCAGCGTGGTCGGCTGCTTCAACGGCTGGGAGCCCGGCCGGCACGAGCTGGTGCCGCGCCGCGACGGCACCCGTACCGTGACGGTCCGGTTGAAGCCGGGGGAGTACCGCTTCCGCTACCTGGCCACCGGCGGCGTCTGGCTGGACGACGAGGCCGCCGACCAGGTGGACGAGGCCGGCGGCCTGCTGCGGCTGTGACGTCGCCGTCAGCCGGCGCTGGGCTCCAGCCGCACCGAGATCGAGTTGACGCAGTGCCGGGTGTCCTTCGGGGTGAAGCCCTCACCCTCGAAGACGTGCCCGAGGTGGCTGTCGCAGCGCGCGCAGCGGATCTCGACACGGCGCATTCCGAGCGTGTTGTCCGGGATCTCCTTGACCGCGCCCGGGATGGCGTCGTCGAAGCTCGGCCACCCGCAGTGCGAGTCGAACTTGTCGTCGCTGCGGAACAGTTCCAGCCCGCAGGCCCGGCAGTGGTAGACGCCGGGGGTCTTGGTGTCGACGTACTCACCGGTCCAGGGCGCCTCGGTGCCGGCCTCGCGGAGCACCCGGAACTCCTCGGGGCTCAGCCGCACGCGCCATTCGTCCTCGGTACGGGGCAGTTCGTTGTCGGAAAGACTCACCCCTTCACGGTACGTCGGCTGTCGGCGCCATCGCATATGGTCGCGTGATGGCGGGCAAGGGCGCGGTCGAGGAGATCGAGGTAGCCGGGCACACGGTGCGGCTGAGCAGCCCCGACCGGGTGATCTTCCCCCAGCAGGGCTTCACCAAGGCGGACGTCTTCCGCTACTACCTGGCCGTCGGCGACGGGATCATGCGCGCCCTGCGGGACCGGCCGACCACGCTCCAGCGCTTCCCCGACGGCATCGAGGGGGAGATGTTCTTCCAGAAGCGGGTGCCGCAGCGGGGCGTACCCCCGTGGGTCAGCACCGCGCGGATCGCCTTCCCCAGCGGCCGCCCGGCCGACGAGCTGTGCCCGGCCGACCTGGCGCACGTGGCCTGGGCGGCGCAGATGGGCACCGTCGTGTTCCACCCGTGGCCGGTCCGCGCCGCCGACACCGACCGCCCCGACGAGCTGCGCGTCGACCTCGATCCGCAGCCCGGCACCGACTTCGCCGACGCGGTGACCGCCGCCGGTGAGCTGCGCGGCCTGCTGGACGAGCTGGGCGTGCCCGGCTGGCCGAAGACCTCCGGCGGCCGGGGCGTGCACGTCTACCTGCGCATCCAGCCGCGCTGGACGTTCGTGGAGGTGCGCCGCGCCACCATCGCGCTGGCCCGCGAGCTGGAACGGCGCCGCCCCGAACTGGTCACCACCGCCTGGTGGAAGGAGGAACGGGGCGAACGGGTCTTCGTCGACTTCAACCAGATGGCGCGGGACCGCACCATCGCCTGCGCGTACTCGCTGCGCGCCAACGCCCGCGCCACCGTCTCCACCCCTGTCGACTGGGACGAACTACCCCACGTCGACCCGGACGACTTCCACCTGGGCACGGTGCCGGCCCGGTTCGCCGAGCGCGGCGACCCGCACGCCGGCATCGACGACGCGCCGTGGGACATCACGCCGCTGCTGGAGTGGGCCGAGCGCGACGCCGCCGACGGGCTGGGCGACATGCCGTACCCGCCGGAATATCCGAAGATGCCCGGCGAGCCGAAGCGGGTCCAGCCGTCCAAGGACCGCGACCGCCCCCGCCCCTGACGCGGATCCCTCGGGTGGGCCGGCTCAGGCGGGGGCGGTGAGCATGCTCCGGACCGAGGCGACGATGTGCCGGGGACGGCGGTAGAGGTCGGTGGCGGTGTAGACCCGCACGCGCCAGCCGTGCTCGGCCAGCCAGTTGAGCCAGGATCGATCGTGGTGCAGTCGGCCGAGGGCGAGGTGGGACCGGCCGTCGTACTCGACGCCGATGCGCCGGTCGCGATAGCCCAGATCGAGCCGGTAGACCGGTAGACCGTCCCCGTCGGCGACCCACAGTTGCGGCTCCGGCGGCGGCAGCCCGCCGTCGACCAGCAACAGGCGCAACTGGCTCTCCTGCCGGCACTCCGAGCGCGGATCGGCGAGCGCGACCAGTTGCCCCGCCTGTCGCACTCCCCGCAGGCCGACGTACCGCGCCACCTCGGTGAGCAGGTCCTCGCGGCGGCAGGCGCCGGCGCGGAGGCAGAGGTCCAGCACCGGCAGTGCGTCGGCCCGCCGGATCACCCGGGCCAGGTCCACGGCGCAGCGGCCGGCCGGCGCGCAGGGGATGCCGGCGATCTCCACCGCGTCCGGCACCGGCAGTACCGTCTGATGCGTCGCCACGCCCCGGATCCGCCGTGCGCTCACGCCGGGCGGCACGATCACGTGCACCCGGTCGTCGGTCACCGCCCCGAACCGGTGCAGTCGCGCGCCGGTGTGGAACCCCGCGACGGTTCCCGGCGGCAACCGCCGGAACAGGGCGCGCAACCGGTTCGCCTCGTCGTCGGCGCAGCCGTAGACACCACGGGACAGCCGCCCGAGCCGTCCCGCCTCCACCTGATGCCGGACCGCCCCACGGCTCACCCCACCCGCCAGCAACTCCCCGTACCGCCACACCCCCGGCACTCTCCCGCCCCCAACCCGCAAAAGTCCGCCCCTGTGGACAGCCGCGCACGCGCGCCGTCGATCTTGGAGTAGTGGTCGTTCCCAAAAGCCGCATTGAAGTCATTCGAGGCGCCACAACTCCAAGATCGGCGGGGAGGGCGGCGAGGCGGGGAGAGGGCGAGTCGGAGGCCGATAACGATCATGTAACGAGCGCGAACCTTTTCCGGGGCGTCACTGCTCTCTCTCGGCATCGGCCCGCCCGGGGCCAGGAGAGGACGTCGGATGAAGCTGGTGTGGAGGCGGGCGGTAGAGGCCCGTGGGCTGCTGCTCGCCGCCGCTGTCGCGGCACTCGTCGCGGTCGCTTTGGTCACCGGACTCTCCGACTACAACCGCCGGGCGGTGGACGCGGGCGCCCGGGCGGTGCTCGACGCCGCCCCGGCGGAGGAGCGCAGCCTGCTGATCAGCGGCTCCGGTGGGGCGGACGCCGCCGCGTACGCCGAGCGGGACCGGGCGGTACGGGCACAGTTCGCAAACGGGCTGGGCGGGGCGCCGGTCACGGTGGCCGGCATCCGGTCCGGCACCGGGCGGGAGCTGACCGGTGACGTGGGCGCCGCCCGCACCGACGACGACCCGATGTTCGCCAACCTGGCCACGCTCGACGACCTGCCCGCGCACGCCGAGCTGGCCGCCGGGGCGTGGCCGGTGCCCGGCAGCAACCCGTTGCAGGTGACGCTGCCGGAGAAGGTGGCCGCACAGCTGAGCCTGGAGGTCGGCGAGCGGGTGCCGCTGTACGACCGGGGCGCGGAGCGGGCCGGCACGGTGGTGCTGGCCGGCACGTGGCGGCCCCGGGACGGGACCGAGGCGTACTGGCGGCTCGCCCCGGGGGTGGGGGAGAGCCAGGGCGACGCGGAGACCACCTCTTACGGGCCGTTCGCGCTCGATCCGGCCGACTTCGCGCGCACTTTCCCGGGCTCCACCTCGGCGGCCTGGCTGGTCGACCCCGACCTGGTGGCGGTCGAGCCGGCCCGGCTGCCCGCCGTGACGGCGGCGCTGGACGAGATCACCGGGAAGCTGCCCGACGCCACCGGTCTGGGCTCGTCGGCGCAGCAGCTCAGCCACCTGGACCGGCTCCTCGACCGGCTCAGCCGGGCCGATCTGGTGGGCCGGTCCGCGCTGCTCACCCCGCTGCTGCTGATCGTGGTGCTCGGCGGGTACGCGCTGGTGCTGGTGGCCGCGCTGCTGAACGAGGACCGGCGGGCGCAGACCGCGCTGCTGCGGGCCCGGGGCGCGGCCCGGGGACAGATCGCCGGGCTGGCCGTACGCGAGGCGACGCTCGTGGTGGCGCCGGCGCTGCTGCTGGCCCCGGCGCTGACCGGGCAGGCGATCCACCTCCTGGGCGCGGACCTGGGGCTGGCCGACGGCGACGTGGCCCGGGTGTGGCTGGTGGCGGTCGGCGCGGCGATCGGCTGCCTGCTCGCCATGGTGGTGCCGGCGCTGCGCCGGGCCGGCACGTACGTCGCGGACATGGCGGCCCGATCCCGCCCAGCCCGGGGAGCGGCGGTGCAGCGGGCGAGCGTGGACGTGGCGCTGGTGGCCCTGGCCGTGCTCGCCTGGACCCAGTTGCGGCAGTACTCGTCGCCGCTCGCCGGCGCGAACGGCAGCCTCGGCATCGATCCGCTGCTGGCCGCCGCACCCACCATCGGCGTGCTGGCCGGCGCGGTGATCGCGTTGCGGCTGCTGCCGCCGACCACCCGGATCGCGGAACGCCTCGTCGACCGGCGGACGTGGAACGCCACCATGTTCGGCATGTGGCAGGCGGGCCGCCGCCCGCACGCCGGCCCGGTGCTGCTGCTCGCGCTCGCCGTCGGGGGCAGCACGCTCGCCTGGTCGCTCGTCGCATCCTGGGAACGCTCGCAACGCGACCAGGCCCAGCACACGGTCGGCACGGACCTGCGACTGACCGAACGCAACGGTGCCGCCCCGGCCGACCGGGCCGCCGCGCTGGCCGCCGTTTCCGGCCTGGACCGGGTGCTGCCCGCCTGGCGCGACGACGTGCGCCTGGGCCGCGAGGCCCGGCCGGCGACCGTGGTGGCCCTGGACGCCGCCGCCGCGAAGGGGATGATCCGGCTCGACGACGCCGACGGCGGGGCGTCCACCGGGGCCCTGCTGGACCGGCTCGCGGCCGGTCGGGCCGATCCGGTCGGCGGTGTCCTGCCAGCCGGTGCGAAGACGTTCTCCGGCACCGTCCGTACGCCCGTGGAAAGCATGTACGACCGGCCGCGGGTCGCCGTGAGCGCGCTGTTCGCCACCGACGCCGGGGCCACCTGGCGGGTCCGGCTGGCCGAGGCCGGCGGCGAGGGACGGCCGGTGCGCTTCTCCGTGCCGCTGCCCGACACCGGCGGCGCCCCGCTGCGGCTGGCCGGCTTCGAGGCCGACGGCGGCGACGCCACCGGCAGCTCGTACCGGCTGCTGCTCACCGACATGCGGCTCACCGACGGCGGCGGCGCGGCGCTGCCGTTGCCGGTGGAGGGGGCCTGGCGGGTGATCGACCCGGGCAGCGGGCCACGCCGGGACGCCCGGGCCACCCCTACGGCGGTGGACGCGACGCAGGGCTTCGACGTGCCCGAAGGGCTGTTGCAGTACGCCCGGGTGCCCTCGTCCCGGTTCGCCGTGGTGCCGATGGCCGAGGACCCGCCGGTGCCGGTGCTGATCACACCGGGGGTCGCCGCCGCGCTGAGCGTGCAGACCGGTGACACCGTCAAACTGTCGGTCTCCGAGGTGACGATCGAGGCCACAGTGGTCGGCCAGGTCGCCGCGATCCCCGGCACCGGTGGCGACGGCGTGCTGCTGGACCTGCCCACCGCCGGCGCCCAGCTGCTGGAGCGCAGCGGAGGCGTGCGGCCGGTGGCCGAGTGGTGGCTGCGTACCACGCCGGGTGGGCATGCCGCCGCGACCGAGGCCCTCGCCACGGTCGGCGGCACGGTGCTGCTGGACCGGCGGGCGGTGGCCGCGGAGGCGGCCGAGGACCCGTACTGGCAGGGTGCGCGTACCGGCCTGCTGGCCGCCGCGCTCGGGTCGGTGCTGCTGGCGCTGGTCGGCCTGGCGGTCGACGTGTGGGCCACCACCCGGCGGCGGCTCAACGAACTGGCCGTGTTCAACACGCTCGGCGCGAACACCCGGCTGCTGGCCCGCGCCTACCTCGCCGAGCAGGGTTTCCTGGCCGCGATCGGAGTCGGCGTCGGGCTGCTTGTCGGCGCCCTCGTCGCGGCCACCATGGTGCCGCTTGTGATCCTCACCCCGGCCGCCGGACGGCCGGTGCCCGAGGCGGTCTTCACAGTGCCCTGGGTGCCGATCGGGGCGACCGCCGCCGGGCTGCTGCTCGCCGCGCTCGCCTTCGCCGCCGTCATCACCACCGGCATCCGCCAGCGGGTCGCCGCCGCGCAGCTCCGGATCGGAGGAGAACGATGAGCCTTCCTGGTGCCGCGCGCCGGGTCCGCGCATACGGAGGGCAGTTCCTGCTGCTCGCCGTCCTGACCCTGGTGACCGCGCTGTTGATCACGGGCGTGCCCCGGGTCGCCGACCGGCTGACCGGGCAGGGGCTCACCGAGTACGTGGCCGGTCAGCCGGTGGCCCGCCGGGATCTCGCGTACAGCGCCGGACCGGACGTCGTGCCGGCCTCGGACCAGCCCGTCGTCGCCAGCCGGGGAGCCCTGCTCGCGGCGGTCGAGGAGAAGATGCCCGCCGAGGTGCGCGACGCGATCGGCGAGCGCTGGTTCGCGGCGCAGACCGTCCCCGGGCGACTGCGCGGTCCGACGCTGAGCGACGACAAAGGGCTGATCGACCTGCACCTGCGCGCCGGCACCGGCATCCGGGAGGCGGCCACCCTGGTCGACGGGCGGTGGCCGGAACGCGGCGTCACCCCGGCCGGCGCGATCGAGGTGACGCTCGCCGAGACGATCGCCACCCGGCTGGGCGTCGCGGCCGGCGACCGGTTCCGCCTCTCGCTGCTGGACCGCGACAACAACGTGCTCAACTCCCGCCCGGTCGACCTGGTCGGCGTGTGGCGGCCGAACGACCCGGCCGGCGGTGTCTGGGACACGCTGCCGTCGATGCTGAAGCTCAGCCCGCCCGAAGGCGACGGCGATCCGTTCGTGGCCGTCGCGTACACCGCCGACGCGGGCCTGAACTCGATCACCGCCCGCGAATGGCCGGTGACGTTCGGCTGGCGGTACCGGATCGCCCCGGACCGGCTCGAACCGGGCCGCCTCGACGCGCTGATCGCCGGCGTCGACGGGCTGGACCGGGCCATGCCCACTGAGGTCAAGATGACCCTCAGCCAGGGCGTGGACATCCCGCTGCGGCGCTTCGCCGACTCGCTCGCCGCCGCGCGTACCCTGCTCGCGGTCATCGCCGCCGGGCTGCTCGCCACGCTGGCCGGGCTGACGCTGCTGGCCGCCCGGCTGGCCGCGCGCCGCCGCCGCGCCGAGTTCCACCTGATCCGGGCGCGCGGCGGCTCGACCGGTGACGTGCTGCGTCGCGGTCTGGCCGAGTCGCTGCTGGTGCTGCCGGCCGCTGCCGGGATCGGCTGGCTGCTCGGCGGGCTGCTGCCCGGCACCGGGTCGCCTTGGCACTGGGTGCTGATCGCCGGGCTGCTGGCCACGCTGCTGCCGCCACTCGCCGCGCTCGCGGTCGGCCGCCGCGCCGGTGGCCGCTCCGACCTCGGCGGCCGGTCGCCCGCCGTCCGGCTCACCGTCGAGGTCGCGGTGCTCGGGCTCGCCGTGCTCGGCGCGTTCCTGCTGCGCCGCCGCGGGCTCACCGCCGGCTCGGTGGATCCGCTGCTGGTCACCGTGCCGGTGCTGCTGGCGATCGCGGCGGCGCTGCTGGCGCTGCGCGCGTACCCCTGGCCGTTGCGGCTGCTCAGCCGCGTCGCCGCGCGGGCGCGCGGCAGCGTCGCGTTCCTCGGCGCCGCCCGCGCGGGCCGGGCCGCGAGCACCGGGCCGCTCGTAGTGGTGGTGCTGGCGGTGGCCACCGCCGCGTTCTGCGGCGTGGTGGCGACCGGCATCGAGACCGGCCGGGACACCGCCGCCGCCCAGGCCGTGCCGGGTGACCTGCTCGTACGCGGGGAGCGCTTCGCGCCGGACACCGCGGAGAAACTGGCTGAGCTGCCCGGGGTACGCGCTGTCGCGCCACTGCTCACAGTGCCGGCCGAGCGCCCTTACGCCGACCGTGCCGGTCGCCTCGCGCCGATCACCGAGCTGCGCGTGGTGCTCGTGGACGGGGAGCGGTTCGCCGAGGTGGCGCGCCGGGCCGGCGTACCGGTGAGCGTGCCCGACCCGCTGCGGGCCCGCGCCGACGGCAGCACGCCGCTGCCGGCGCTCGTCTCCCCGGCGGTCGCCGACGAGCTGGCCGACGCCGGGCTCGCCGACGCCCAGGGCGAGCGACCCGCCTGGCTGGACGTGCAGGGCAACCGGCTGCCGGTGCGCAACGCCGCCACAGTCGACGAGTTCGCGCTGGTCGACAAGGGCGTACGCCGGTTCGTGGTGCTGCCGTGGCCGGCGTTGCCGGCGGACGCGCCGCATCAGCTCGCGCCCACCGGGTTCGTGCTGGCCGGCGCGGGCGTGGACGCCGCCGAGGTGGACCGGGTCGCGCGTGAGGGGCAGAACCGCTACCTGCGCATCGGCGGGGTCGGCACCGGGGACAAGGCCCGCGCGCCGGAGGTGACGGCCCGCTCGGCCGTGCGCGCCGACCTGGGCGGCACCGGCGTGAACGGCCTGCTGGTGTTCGGCTTCGCGCTCGGCGCCGGGGGCGGCGCGGTGCTGGGGCTGCTCGGGCTCGCGCTCGCGGTGCTCGCCGGGGCCCGTTCGCGCGGGCAGGTGCTGTCCCGGCTGCGCACCATGGGCCTGTCGCGCCGGCAGTGGCGCGGCATGCTGATGGTCGAGCTGACCCCGCTGGTGCTGGTGTCGGTGCTCACCGGCGCGGTGGTCGGCGCGTTGCTGCCGCTGCTGCTCACGCCGGTGCTCGGGCTGCCCGCGTTCACCGGCGGCGTGGACGTACGCCCACAGTTCGAACCCGGCCTGGTCGCCGGGGTGTCGGTCCTGGCCATGGTGGCCCTGGGCTTCGCGATCGCCGTGGAGGCCGTGAACAACCGCCGGATGCGCCTCGGTGAGGTGCTGCGGCTCGGAGAGGAGAGCTGAGATGACCGCGACCGCCGAGGCGTCCGTGCCGGATCTGGCGTCCCTGCAACAGCGCGCGGCCGAACGGGCCGCGCAACGGGCCGGAGGACGCGACCGGTTGCGCGGGCACATCGTCTGCGACGGCCTGGTGCGCATCTTCAAGACCGAGGGCGTCGAGGTCTTCGCCCTCCAGGGCCTCGACCTGGTCATCGACCGGGGTGAGCTGGTCGCGATCGTCGGCGCGTCCGGCTCCGGCAAATCGACGCTGCTGAACATCCTGTCCGGCCTGGACACGCCGACCGCGGGCATCGCCCGGGTCGCCGACTACGACCTGTTGTCGCTGTCGAACAAGCGGCGGCTGGCCTACCGGCGGGAGGTGGTCGGGTTCATCTGGCAGCAGACCGGCCGCAACCTGCTGCCGTACCTGACCGCGCTGGAGAACGTGGAGCTGCCGATGAAGCTGGCCGGGCGGGGCGGCGGGCGGCGTAAGCGGCGGGAACGGGCCCGCGAGCTGCTGGACATGGTCGGCGTCGGCTACTGCGCGGACCGCCGGCCGGGCCAGATGAGCGGCGGCGAACAGCAGCGCTGCGCGGTCGCCGTGGCGGTGGCGAACGACCCGGAGATCCTCTTCGCCGACGAGCCGACGGGTGAGCTGGACGAGGCCACCGGGGCGGAGGTCTTCGCCGCGCTGCGCACCATCAACGCCGAGCTGGGCGTCACCATCGTGGTGGTCACCCACGACCAGGCCGTGGCCGGCCAGGTCCGCCGTACCGTCGCGATCCGCGACGGCCGGACCGCCTCCGAGGTACGCCGGACCGCGCGCGTCACCGCCGACGGCGGCACCGAGATGGTCAGCGATGAGTACGCGGTACTGGACCGCACCGGCCGGATGCAGCTGCCGGCGCAGTTCGTGGAGGCGTTGTCGCTGCGCGACCGGGTCCGGCTCAACCTGGAACCCGACCACGTCGAGGTGCGTCCCGGCGACCGGGCGACCGCCGAGGAGAGTGAGTGATGACCGACCAGACAGTGGTGCTGCCGGCGGCGTCGGTGACGGCAGTGGAGGACGTGGTCCAGGTCGAGGGGGTGAGCCGTACCTTCGGCAAGGGCGAGCACGCCGTGCACGCCGTACAGGACGTCTCCTTCACCGCGCGGCGCGGCGAGCTGGTAGCGGTGCGGGGCCGCTCCGGCGCCGGCAAGACCACGCTGCTGAACCTGATCGGCGGCCTGGACCGGCCGGACGCCGGGCGGATCCGGGTGGCCGGGCACGACGTCACAGGGGCCGGCGAGCGGGAACTGCTGGCGTTGCGCCGGGGCACGATCGGGTTCGTGTTCCAGACGTTCGGGCTGGTGCCGATCCTGTCCGCCGCGGAGAACGTCGGGGTGCCGCTGCGGCTGGCCAAGGTGCCGGCGGCCGAACGGGAGCAGCGGGTGGCGGTGCTGCTGGAACTGGTCGGACTGGGCGGGCACGCCGCGCAGCGCCCGTACGAACTGTCCGGCGGGCAGCAGCAGCGGGTGGCGGTGGCGCGGGCGCTGGCGAACGAGCCGGACCTGCTGATCGCCGACGAGCCGACCGGCCAGCTCGACTCCGAGACCGGGCGGTCGATCATGGACCTGCTCCGGGCCGTGGTGCACGCCCGGGGCATGACCGCACTTGTGGCCACGCACGATCCGGCGCTGATCGAGATGGCCGACCGGACGCTGACGCTGCGCGACGGGCGGCTGGCGCCGGAGGACTGACCCGGGCGACCGGGCCGCGCGCCTTCGGGCGGCGGCCCGGAGCCTGGTCGCGGCCCGGTGCCGGATCACGTCCCAGCGCTTGGTCGCGGCCCGGTCAGAGCGCCAGCTTCATGCCCTCGTGGCTGGCCACGAAGCCCAGGTCGCGGTAGAACCGGTGCGCCTCGGCGCGCTGCTTGTCGGTGGTGAGCTGCACCAGCGCGCAGCCACGCTCCCGGGCCCGGTCGATCGCCCAGCGCATCATCGTCCCGCCCAGCCCACGGCCGCGCCGGTCGGAGCGGACCCGCACGGACTCGATCAGGCATCGCTCGGCCCCGTGCCGCCCCAGCCCGGGGATGTACGTGAGCTGGAAGCAGCCCACCAGCTCCCCGCCGTCGTCGGCGACGATCAGCTCGTTGCGCGGGTCGGCGTCGAGGTCGGCGAAGGCGCGCTCGTACGCCTCGTCCACCTCGGGCAGGTCGCGGGTACGCCCCAGCACGTCGTCGGCGAGCAGGGCGAGCACGGCGGGCAGGTCGGCGCGGACCGCCTCCCGGAAGATCACCTCGGTCACCCGGCCAGCCTGGCACAGCGGGACCGTCCGTCACCGGGCGGGGCAGCGCAGCCCTTCCCGGGGGACGGTGAGCGAGATCAGGTACGCGTCGACCGCAGACGTCACGCACGACGTCTGCGGGTAGGCGGTGTGCCCTTCGCCCTCCCAGGTGAGCACCCGCCCCACGCCCAGCATCGAAGCCAGGGCGGGCGTCTGCTCGTACGGCGTCGCCGGGTCACCTGTGGTGCCGACCACCAGGATCGGCGGCGCGCCGTTCGCCCGGCCGGCCGGATAGGGGTCCCGCTCGCCGGGCCACTCCACGCAACCCAGCATCCCCACCGCCAGGGCGGGACCGAACAGCGGGTACTTCTGCCGCCACTGCGACTGCAACGAGCGGACCTGCTCGCGGGTCGGCTTCTCGGTCTCGTCCGCGCAGTTGACCGCCAGGTTGGCGTCGAACAGGTTGGAGTAGTGCCCGTCGGGCTCACGGCCCGCGTACGAGTCGGCCAGCTTGAACACGGCGTCCGGGTCGCCGCCCTGCAGCTCGTCGATCGCCCGGGCCAGCTCCTGCCAGCCCTGCTCGGTGTAGAGCGAGGAGATCACCGCGTAGAAGACCCAGCCGGCGGTGGCTTCCCGGCCGCCCTTCCCGCGTACCGGGGAGGTCTTCGCCTTGGCGATCGCGTCGGTGACCGCACCCCGGGCGTCCGGGGCGATCGGGCAGCGGCCGGCGTTCGCCGCGCACCACCTGGTGAAGTTGTCGAACGCCCGCTCGAAGCCCTTCGCCTGGCTCTCCGACCCGGCGATCAGCTTCTGCTGCGGGTCGACCGCGCCGTCGAGCACCAGCGCGCGCACGCGCTGCGGATAGAGCTGGGCGTAGGTGGCGCCGAGCAGCGTGCCGTAGGAGTAGCCGAGGTACGTCAGCTTGTCGTCGCCGACCGCAGCGCGGACCGCGTCCATGTCCCGGGCGGCCTGCTCGGTGCCGTAGAGCGGGAGCTGGTCGCCGTACTTCGCGCCGCACCGCTCGCCGATGCGCCGGTTGAGGCCGACGAAGCCGTCGAACGACGACTGGCTCTCCGGGTCGGGGTCGTAACCGAAGCTGGCGTCCAGGTCGGCGTCGGAGATGCACTTGACCGGGCTGGACCGGGCCACACCGCGCGGGTCGAAGCCGACGATGTCGAACCGGTCGGTGATCGCCGTCGGCAGGCCGCCGAACGCCGGGCCGAAGGACAGGTAGACGGCGGTGTCGACGCCGGAGGCCCCGGGACCGCCGGGGTTGACCACCAGCGAGCCGATCCGGTCGCGCTGCTTGGTCGAGCGGGCCCGGATCAGCGCGATCTCGAACGTCTCGCCGGTGCCCGGCCCGGCGGTCGCGCCGGTGGTGGCGCCGGTGCCCCAGTTGCGCGGCACGGCGATGCGGGCGCAGTCGTAGCGCATGTCCGCAGCGCCCCGGCCGACCAGCTCGTTCGGCACCTCCGGGCAGGCCCGCCACTCCGGTGCGGTGCCCGGCGGGGCGGCCTCGCCCTCGCTCTCGGCGCGCGGGGCGAACGCCGGCAGCGTGCAGCCGGCGGTGAGCACCACCGCCGCGACGAACGCGGCCAGGGCGGGCCGGAACCGGCGGGTCCGGTCGGGGAAGCGGGTCACGTGGGCGCCTTCCATGATCGTGTCGACCGTCAGGCTACGCCCGGCCGCGGGTGTCACCGACCGTCGCCGCCGGATCGCCGCGCAGCACCTCGTCGACGTCGTAGCGGATCGGGCGGTCGAGCTGGCCGTAGCCGCACGAGCGGGGATCACGGTCGGGCCGCCAGCGCAGGAACCGGGCGGTGTGCCGCAGCCGATCGCCCTCCATCGCGTCGTACGCCACCTCGACCACCAGCTCCGGGCGCAGCGGCTCCCACTCCAGGTTCTTGCCGCCGGTCCACCGGCTCACCCCGCCCGGGATGCGCTGGCCCCGCTCGTGGTCGCCGTGCACCCACGGGTGCTCGCCGCCGACCTCGCGGTAGGGCTCCAGCTCGTCGAGCAGCTCCTTGCGGCGGGCCATGGTGAACGAGGAGCTGACGCCGATGTGGTGCAGCACGCCGTCGTCGTCGTAGAGCCCGAGCAGCAGCGAGCCCACCACCGGACCGGACTTGTGCCAGCGGAAGCCGGCCACCACCGCGTCCATCGTGCGCGCGTGCTTGACCTTGAACATGAGCCGCTTGCCCGGCTCGTACGGCAGGTCGGCCGGCTTGACGATCAGCCCGTCCAGGCCGGCGCCCTCGAACACCTCGAACCAGCGGCGGGCCGTCTCCGGGTCGGTGGTCACCTGCGTCACGTGCACCGGCGGGCGTACCCCGGACAGCGCCTGCTCCAGCCGCTCGCGGCGCCGGGGATAGGGCTGCTCCGTGAGCAGCTCGTCGTCGATCGCCAGCAGATCGAACGCGACGAAGTCGGCCGGGGTGGTCTCGGCCAGCAGCTTCACCCGGGAGGCGGCCGGATGGATCCGCTGGGCCAGCAGCTCGAAGTCGAGCCGCGGCTGCCCGCCCGGCCCGTCCCGGCGGATCACGATCAGCTCGCCGTCGACAGCGCACCGGGGCGGGAGCTGCCGGCGTGCCTGCTCCACCACCTCGGGGAAGTAGCGCGTCATCGACTTGCCGCCCCGGCTGGCCAGCTCGACCTCGTCACCGTCGCGGAACACGATGCAGCGGAAGCCGTCCCACTTCGGCTCGTAGGTCAGACCGGGATCGGTGGGCAGCTCGGCCACGCTCTTGGCCAGCATCGGCTCGACCGGAGGGTTGATCGGCAGGTCCACGGCGACCAGTCAACCAGACGCCACCGACAGTGGTGAGGCAGATCACCGGCGGGAGCCGGGCGGCGTGTCCCGGCCCGGACGTGTTCGTCACTGTCGCCCGGATGGTGGAACCGCAGGTCAGAGCTACCGTCGCGGCGTGCCGGAGTGGAGCTGCGGATGCTGCGGGCGCTGGCGGGTCAGCGTCGAGCTGATCCGTGGCCGCTACCGGTACCGGCTGGCGCACAGCTA
The DNA here is from genome assembly GCF_051853095.1 of Micromonospora sp. LA-10. Classification (NCBI taxonomy): domain Bacteria; kingdom Bacillati; phylum Actinomycetota; class Actinomycetes; order Micromonosporales; family Micromonosporaceae; genus Micromonospora; species Micromonospora sp. LA-10. The sequence continues at coordinate 1,972,831 of NZ_CP195710.1, read as the reverse complement.
CCCGCCCGAGCACGGCGGCGGCTCGAACGTCGTCGGCGAGGTCGGCTCGGTCGCCGAGCTGGAGCGGCTGCTGAAGCGGTACGCCCCGGTCACCCTCGCCGACCTCCACGAAGCCGCCTGACCCCCGCCGGCCCCGCCCCGCCACCCCCCCCGCCGCCGGCGAACGCCGATCTTGGAGTTGTGGTGCCTCATAAAGCTCGCCAACCGGGCATCCTGGGCGCCACAAGTCCAAGATCGACGAAGCGAGGGCGGGGCGGCGCGAGGGCGGCGCGGGGGGCGGCGCGGGGCGGCGGGCGGGTGGGGGCGGGCGTAGCCTGAGCTGACGCGTCCACGGGGAGGAACGCCGATGCGGTTCGTCGAGTCCGTCGAGATCGCCGCCGATGTCGACCGGGTGTGGGCGGTGCAGAGCGACATCGAGAGCTGGCCGGAGTGGACGCCCTCGGTCATCGCCGCCCGTCGGCTGGAACCCGGTCCGCTGGCGCTCGGCTCGACCGCCCAGCTGGAGCAGCCGCGCCTGCCCCCGGCGGTGTGGCGGGTCACCGAGATCGAGCCGCCGTACTCGTTCGTGTGGGAGTCCGCGAGCCCGGGCGTGCGCAGCCGGGGCGAGCACCGCCTGGTCGCGCTCGGCGACGGGCGCACCCGGGTCGATCTGGCCCTGGTGCAGACCGGGCCGCTGGCCGGCCTGCTCGGCTTGCTGGCGGGGCCGATGATGCGCCGCTACCTGCGGCAGGAGGCGGACGGGCTCCGCCGCCGCTGCGAGCAGGACTGAGGGCAGCAGGCGGGCGTCGCCGAGCAGGACTGAGGCGTCCGGACCGGTCACGTGCGTCAGGGCGGAGTCAGGCGTCGAGCGTCTTCTCCAGCACCGCGAGGCGGTTGCCGTTCTCGTCCGGCCGGTGCGCCACCACCCGGTAGCCGCGCCGCGCGTACAGGGCCAGGTTCGCCGCGCTGTCCGCGCCGGTGAACAGCGCGAACCGGGTCACCCGGCCCGCGCAGGCGTGCTCGACGGCGGCCAGCAGCCGTCCGCCGACGCCCCGGCCCTGCTGGTCCGGCGCGACCGAGAGGCGACCGACGTGGGCGGTGCCGCCGTCGACGCGGGCGCGTACCGAGCCGACCAGGCGGGGGCCGCTGCGCGCGGCGAGCACCACGTCCGGGCCGGCCAGCGCCGCCCGGACCTCGTCCAGCGTCTCGGTCAGCGGCGGCAGGAACACGTCCCGGTAGCGCTGCGCCTCCACCAGGTACGCGGCGCGCTGCACGGTGAGGATCTCACCGGCGTCGGCGACGTCGGCGGGGGCGATGGTCAGGTCGGTCACCGGCTCAGCTCACCACAGCCCTCCGGCGCGGCCGTACCCTGGCGGGTGTTCCCGTGAGCGAGGAGGTGGCCGCCGTGCCCGAGCTGACGTACCCCGAGGTGGGCGCGACCCGCGACGGCGGCCTGCCGGCCGGCTACCACCACCTGCGCCACCGGGTCCGGCTGCCGGACGGCGGCTTCCCGGTCGCGGCGGACGCGCTGCTGGGCTGGCGGCTGCACCGCGCCGCCGGTGTGGTGATGCGCGCGGACGCGCCGCGCGCGGCGCCCGGGGTACGGGTCACGCCGGGCCTCGGTGTCGGCCCGGTGCGGCTGTGGGGCCCGACCGAGGTGGTCTGGACGGTGGACGAGCCGGATCGGGCCGGCTTCGGCTACGGCACGCTGCCCGGGCACCCGGAGGTCGGTGAGGAGGCGTTCCTGGTGACCCGGGGCGCCGACGGCGTCTGGTTCGAGGTGACCGCGTTCAGCCGCCCCGCCCACTGGTACGTGCGGGCGGGCGGGCCGGTCGTGCTCGGCTTCCAGCGGGCGTACGCCTGGTGGCTGGGGCGGACGCTGCGGCGGCTGTGCCGGCGGCGCTGAGGCGGTCAGTACCGGGCGAAGGAGCGGATCGGGGCGCGCGGGCCGTACTTCGGCGCCTGCACACCTGCCGCCTCCAGCAGCACGCACACCCGGCCCCGGTGCCCCCGGAACGGCTCCAGCAGCGCCAGCATCCGGGCGTCGTCGCCGCGCGGCTCACCGGCCAGCGCCCAGGCCACGGTGTTCGGCACGTGGTAGTCGCCGACGCTGACCGCGTCCGGGTCGCCGTACGCGATCCGCACCACCTCGGCGGCGGTCCACGGCCCGATCCCGGGGATCGCGGTGAGCCGCCGGGTGGCCTCCGCCGAGTCGGCGCAGCGTTCCAGCCGGTCCGCGACGGCCGCCGCCCGCCGCAGCGTGTCGGCGCGTCGCTGCTCCACCCCGAACGGGTGGAACACCCAGTACGGCGTGGCCGCCACCGCGGCCGGCTCCGGCGGCAGCAGCAGCGGTTGCAGCGGGCCGGGGGCGGGCTCCCGGAAGTGCCGCACCGTCGCGGCGTACGCCCGGTACGCCTCCTTGCCGGTGACCTTCTGCTCGAAGACGGCCCGCAGCAGCCGGGGGAAGACCTGCCCGGTGGCGGGCATCCGCAGCCCGTGGTGGGTGTGCGCCAGTTCGGCCACCAGCGGGTGCGCGGCGGCGAGCGCGGCGAACCCGGTCAGGTCGTCGTACAGTCCGGCGATCCGGTCGGCCCGCTCGACGACCCAGCCGGCGCCGGGGCCGTACCCCTCGGCCGTCAGCTCGCCGGCTTCCGGGCGCAGCGCCAGCGTGGCCGGGCCGTCCGGGGTGCGGGTGGCCCACCAGAACGTGCCGGCGGCGATCCGCGCGCACGGGTCGTACGGGCTGAACGTGAGCGCCCGCACCGACGCGGCCAGCCGGTAGCCGGCCGGGGGGCGCAGCGTGCGGCGTGCGGCGGGCGAGGTCATCCGGTCACTCTGCCACGCGGCCCGGCCGTGACGGCGGACACGCCGTGCCGGGAGGCGGGGCGATGCCGGTGCGCTCCGCCTCCCGGGTTTACGACGGTGACCGGCCGCGCCCTCCCGGCGGCGACCGGTCACCGTGACCTGGTACGTCAGTACGAGTAGTCCGACCCGCCGCCGGAGCTGTTCGAGCTGCCCGCCGCGGGCGGCGCGACCGCCTTGGGCGTGCCGGTCGGCAGGCAGGTCAGGTTCTTCTTGCCGTTGGGGTCGACCACGAACCAGGTGCCGCCGACGCCCTGGCCCTTCCACTGGCCCGGCTTCTTGTCGCCGATGTAGCGGTAGACCGGCCAGCCGCCGATGGTGAGCTGCCGCGTGCCGTCCTGGCGGGTGATGGTGCCGACCTTGTCGTCGGAGACGCCACGCAGCTTCGGGTTGCCGTCGGTGAGCGACGGCGGCCAGACCTCGGCGCACTTGTCCACGCAGTTGGACTGCGGCGGGTCGTCGGAGTCCTTGTCGAACCGGTACAGCACCCAGCCGTCCTGGTCGGTGACGACGCGGCCCATCCGGGGCAGCTTCTTGCCGACCAGCTCGTCGGTGATCTTCACGTTGGCCGGGGGCGCCTTGTCCGCGACCGGCTTCTCCTCGGGAGCCGCCGACGCCTCCGGCTCGGCCGCCGCGGTGGGTTCGGCCGCGGCGACGGCGACCGGCTCGGCCGCGCTCGAGTTCGCCCCGTTGTAGCCTGCGGGGGCGCAGGCCGTAAGTGCGACCATCGCGCTCGCGACGATGACGATCGTCCGCTTGTGGTGTGCCACGTGCCCTCCTCGTTCTTGGCAGTTCGCCGAGTAGTACGGGCGCAGCACTGTCAAGGTTGAAGTCGAAACGGTGGCACATTTCACAGTGGACTGATTGAACCGTTAGCCGTCCTGGCGCGTGCGTCAGCACGAGGGGGTCTGCCGGCCCGGACACGACACGACGGCGCCGGGCGGTCCAGCCGCCCGGCGCCGTCGTCGTACCGGATCAGATGTCGTCCACCGTCACCAGCGGACTCGCCACCCCGTTCGCGTCGACCGACTGCACCTGAAGCTTGTCGATGTCGCGCACCGGGGCAGAGGTGGACGCGGTCAGCTCCAGCGGAAGCTGGTTCTGGTTCGTGCCGTACCCGCCGGCCGGCACCGACCAGGTGGAGATGACCTCGCTGGTGGCGTTCTTGCGCACCACCACCAGCCGGCAGACACGCGGCCCGGGCAGGCGGCTCAGCTGCACGGAGACCTGCGTGCCGTACTCCTTGCGCGCCAGCCACATGGTGGTCTGCACGCCGGTGCCCGCGTCGGTGGCGTTGTGCTGGTCGCCCTCGATCGGCTTCTCCCCGCCGACGCCCGGATCGTTCGGGTTGCCCGGCTCGCCGCTCGGCGCCGCGGTCGGCGCGGTCTGCGTCGGCCCGGCCTGCGGCGTCGGCGCCGGCTCGCCGCCGAGCATCCCGGCGGCGACCCCGCTCAGGCCGCCGAACACCACCACTGCCGCCGCTGTCGCCAGCAGCTGCCGCACCCGGGTACGACGGCGGTCCCGCCGCACCGCCACCAGCGTCCGGTCCAGCAGCGCCGGATCGGTGTGCGTCTGCTCCAGCGCGGCCATCGCCTCGCCGTCGATGCCGGAGAGCAGCCCCACCACCGGGACCATCGTCTCCAGTTCCGCCGCGCAGGCCCAGCAGGTGGCCAGGTGCTCCTCGAACCGCTCCGCGTCCTGCGCGTCCAGCACGCCGAGCGCGTACGCGGCGACGTCCATGTGGTCGGCCCGGCTCATTCGGTCACCCCCCTCTCCTGCAGAGCAGTACGCAGCGCGCGCAGCGCGTAGTAGACCCGCGACTTGGCGGTGCCGAGCGGAAGCCCCAGCTCCTCGGCCGCCTCCGGTACGGTGCGCCCCCGGAAGTACGTCGCCACCAGGATCTCCCGGTGCGACTGGCTCAGCGTACGCAGCGCGTCCGCGACGGTCATCGTGCGCAGCACCCGGTCGGTGCTGTCCGACTCGGCGAACATGGTCAGATCCCGGTCGTACGTCTCGGGCGGGCGGGCCTGCTCGCTGCGGTGCTCGTCGATGGCGATCCGCCGGGCCACGGTGACCAGCCACGGGCGCAGCGAGCCCTGGCCCTGCACGCCGAGCCGGTGCGCGTTGCGCCAGGCCCGCAGCAGCGTCTCCTGGACGATGTCCTCGGCGCGCTGCCGGTCCCCGCCGGTCAGCCGCATCACGAACATCAGCAGCGGGCCGGCGTGCTCGGCGTACAGCAGGCGGATCAGCTGGTCGGAGTGGCTCGCCTCGGCGGAGGTCGCCTGGTGGCGTCCGGGAGCGGGTCGCGGCGGCACCGGGTCATTCTGGCGATCGGCGGGCCGGGCGTCGACCCCCCGGCGAGAACGCGAGGCGCGCGAGTGTGGTTGTGCCCGGGCGAACATCCACTCGGGCCGCGCCACTTCGCCGTGCCAGCCGGCCGCCACCGCATGCATGCAGACCTCCGCTGTCCAATGACATCAGCCGGCCCCCCACGGGCATGGCCGCCCGGGGATACGCAGCGACCAGCCGATCGGATCAACGTTTGACGGAAAAAATTCCCGGCGGCGGGGGAGTGGAGTCGACGGCGTCCGCGTCGTGGACCGCCGCGGCGCCGCCGGTGAACCGGTCCAGCTCCGCGCCGGCCAGCACCCGGCCGGGGAACCAGTCGCCCGCCGCCCGCCGGGCTAGCTCCGGCACCGGCGGCTCCACCCGGGACGCCACCAGCACCAGGTTGCCGTACCGGCGGCCGCGCAGCACCGCCGCGTCACCGACCAGGCAGGCCCGGGGCAGCACCGTACGCACCGTGGCGACCTGCGCCTTCGCGTGCCGCAGCGGCGGGCCGTCGGCCACGTTCGCCAGGTAGCTGCCGCCGGGCGCCAGCACCCGGGCCACCTCGGCGACGTACTCCACCGAGGTCAGATGCGCCGGGGTACGGGCGCCGGCAAACACGTCCGCCACGATCACGTCGTACGCGCCGTCGCGGCTCGACGTCAGCGTCGCCCGCGCGTCGGCCACCCGTACCCGCAGGCGCGGATCGGCCGGCCAGGGCAGCTCGCGGCGGACCAGCTCCACCAGCGCACCGTCCACCTCGGACACGCGCTGCGTCGAACCGGGGCGGGTGGCCTGCACGTACCGGGGCAGGGTGAGCGCGCCGCCACCCAGGTGCAGCACCCGCAGCGGCGTCCCGGCCGGCGCCACCAGGTCCAGCGCGGCGGCGAGGCGCCGGACGTACTCGAACTCCAGGTGAGCCGGGTCGGTCAGGTCCACATGCGACTGCGGCGCGCCGTCCAGCAGCAACGTCCACGAGCCCGGACGGTCGACGTCCGGCACCAGCTCGGCCCGCCCGGTGTCGACGTCGGCCACCACCCGGTCGGAGTCGCGTCGCCGGCCCATCAGCGCCGCATCCCGCGCGCCGCCGCGGTGAGCACCCGGTGCAGCAGCCGCGCGTCGCCGAGCATCCCGCGCAGCCGGCGTTCCAGCCCGGCGATTGGCACCAGGTTCTGCGGAGCACGCGGATCCTTGTACGGGGTGGAGGCGAACCGGGGCAGCGTCACCAGCGACAGGTCCGCCAGCGCGACCGCCTCCGGCACGGTCAGGTCGGCCGAGCACTCCACCCGCACGATCCCGGCCCACGGCGCTCCGGCGCGCACCGGCAGCCGCAGGTACCACGACCAGCCGCCCCACGCCGTGCCGAGCCGGAACACCGGGCAGCGCTCACCCGGCGCCAGCCCGGTCACCACAGCCGTCAGCCGCGCGTCCAGGTATTGGCTGTGCTGCGTCTTGATGTACCCGAGCGTGCGCGGCAGGTTCCGCCGGCTGCGCAGCGGGCCGTCCACCACCAGCAGGTCGCCGTCGGTACGCACCGCGTCGGAGACGGCCACCTCCAGCGCGGTCAGCGGCGCCTGCACCGCGGCGGGCAGCTTGCTCAGCTCGCCGGTGCCGCTGACCCGGTGCACCGGGTAGCGGACCGAACCGGCGACCACGTCCTGCGCCGACGGGCTCGCCGTGAACAAGCCACGGCCCACCCGGGCGCCGGCCATCTCGGCGGCGCCCCGGTCCAGGTCGCAGCGCACCACTCCGGCCGCGTACGAGGCGGCGATGCCGGGGAACGAGCCGCCGTCCTCCTCGGCCGTCCAGACGCTGGCGTCGATCCGGCGTACCCCGTCGACGAGCAGCACCACGTCCGGTGACCGCACCCCCGCGCGGGGACCGATCGCCCGCCAGTCGGTGGCCGGCAGCTCGACGTCGGCGTCCACCTGGGCGCTGCTCGGCGCGGCCGGACCGGACCCGCCGGCCGCCTCGAACGACGCGCCGTACGCCGGATCCCACGCGTCGACGAAGAACGCCGGCGACGGCCCGGTCACGCGGCGCTCCACCGGACCGTGCCGCTCACAGGCCGGTCCGTTCCACGCGGGCCGTCCGCGCGTCCTTGCGCACCTCGAACCGGACCGGGATCCGCTCGGCCAGCGCCGGCACGTGGGTGACCACGCCGACCATCCGGTCGCCCCGGGCGGCCAGGTTCTCCAGCGTGGCCGCGACCGTGTCCAGCGTCGCCGCGTCGAGCGTGCCGAAACCCTCGTCCAGGACGATCGACTCCAGGCTGGCGGCGGTGGTGGACATGCCGGCGAGCTGCTCGGACAGGGCCAGCGCCAGCGCCAGCGACGCCTGGAACGTCTCCCCGCCGGACAGCGTGCGCACCCCGCGCCGCAGCCCGGCGTCGTGGTGGTCGACCACGAAGAACTCGCCCTTGTCGTGCATCAGGTCGTACTGCCCGCCGGACAGCTCCCGCAGGATCCGCGACGCGCCGTCGACGAGCAGGTCCAGCGCCTCGGTGAGCAGCCAGCGCTCGAAGTTGTTGGCCCGCAGGTGCGAGGCGAGCGCCCGGGCCACCCGTGCCTCGTGCTCGTGCCCGGCCCGCTGCTCGCGCAGCCCGGCGGCCTGCTCGCGGCGTTCGTCCAGGCGGCGCAGCTCCGCCTCGGCCCGCTCCACCGCCACCGCCGCGTCGCGCGGCGCGTCCTGCGGCGCGTCCAGCCCGGCGGCGGTGAACAACGCGGCGATCCGGTCGGTCACCTCGGCCGCGGCCCGCTGCGCCGCCTCCACCGAGCCGGCCAGCCCGTCCCGGTCCGCGCGCCGCGCCCGCGCCTGCTCGTCCGCCCAGCCGGCCAGCGCCGCCCACGCCGCTGCGACGTCGTCCCGGTCGGCGGCCGGCGGCCCGAACCGGGCCAGCCCGTCGCGTACCGCGTCGAAGTCACGCCAGGCCCGGCGCAGCCGATCCTGTGCGGCATCCAGCGCGCCGCGCGCCCGCCGGGCCGCCTCCCGGCCGGCCCGCACCGCGCCCGCCGCCTCCTCCAACGCGGCGCGCAGCCGGGCGTGCTCGGCCAGCGACTCCCGCAGCCGCTCCGGCGCGGGCGCGTCCGCGAGCTGCCCGTCCAGCTCCGCCAGGCGCGCGCCGAGCTGATCGTGCTGGGTGCGGGCGCGCAGCAGCACCCGGTCCAGCTCGCGCGCGGCGGCGTCGCGTTCCTGCACCACCCGCTTGGCCGCCTCGCTCGCCGCCCGCGCCGACTTGCCCGCCTCGATCGCCCGGCTCACCGCGGAGCCCTTCGGCACCGCCGGGACCGTGGTGACCGTCTGCTCGCACACCGGGCAGGGCGCGCCGTCGACCAGGTGCGCCCGCAGCGCCACCGCCTGGTCGGCGGCCTTCGCCTCCTCGTGCGCGCGGAACGCCGCTTCCAGCTGCGCCTCGGCCCGCTGCGCGTCCGCGCCCGCCGCCGCCAGCTCCGCCACCGCGGCGTCGTGCTCGGTGCGCGCCGCGTCCACCGCCGCGCGCACCGTCGCCGCCTCCGCGGTCAGCCGGTCCCGGTCCGCGTACGCCTTCAGGTGCAGCCGCAGCGCGCTCTCGTCACCGGCGGCGGCCAGCTCCCCGCGCAGCTTCTCCTCGCGCTCCTCGGCCAGCCCCACCGCGCCCGCCGCCTCGTCGGCGGCGACCCGGGCCTGCGCCACCGCCCGCGCCAGCTCGGCCGTACCGTCCGGCGGGCGGACCCCGGCCAGCACACCCAGCTCGGCGTCGAGGGCGGCCAGCGCCGCGGCCCGCTCACCCGCCGTCGCCCGGGCCTGCTCCCACTCGGGTACGGCGGCAGCGACCGCAGCGGCCAGTTCCCGCATCGCGTCCACCCGCTCGCGGGCGGCGGCCAGGCTCTCGTCGTCCACGTCGGCGAGCCCGCCGAGCATCTTGTCGACGGTCTCCAGCTTCGCCTCGGCCTGCCCGGCCCGCTCGACGGCCTTCTTCTGCACCGACTCGTAGACGCCCAGCCCGAGCAGGTTCACCAGGATCTGCTGCCGGGTGGCGGGCTTGGCGTGCAGGAAGTCGGCGAACTGCCCCTGCGGCAGCACCACGCAGGAGGTGAACTGCTCGTACGGCAACCCGACCGCGTCGAGCACCGCCTGCTCCATCTCGGCCGGGGTGCCCGCCACCACCTCGCCCAGATCCTCCGGGCTGAGCCCGGTGTCGAGCTTGGTGACGTCGAACCCCGGCGGCATGAGCTGGAGACCGGCGTTCGCCGTCTTCACAGTGCCCCGCCCGTCGCGGCGTACCACGCGGGTCGCGACGTACCGGTCCCCGGCGGACTCGAAGACCAGCCGGACCCGCGCCTCGGTCGCCGACGGCGCCAGCGCGTTCGCCAGCCCTCGCGTGCCGCCCCAGCGCGGCACCGTGCCGTAGAGCGCGAAGCAGATCGCGTCGAGCACCGTCGACTTGCCCGAACCGGTCGGCCCGACCAGCGCGAAGAAGTCCGCGTCGGTGAAGTCGACAGTGGTCTCGTCGCGGAACACCGTGAACCCGGCCATGTCCAGCCGCATCGGCCGCATCAGTGCTCCACCTCCTCCAGCAGCTCGTCGAAGAGCTCCCGGACACCCTCGTCGGCGTGCCCGCGGCTGTCCAGGTAGTCGCCGAACAGCTCGCCCGGCGACCGCCCGGCCCGCTGGGCGGTACGTGTCCCGCTGCCCGGCGCGGGCACCAGCTCCGGGTCGATCCGGATCTCCAGCGCCCGGGGCAGCATCTCCTGCACCTCCTCGCGCAGCCCGGCCCGGGGCTGCTCCCGGACGAAGACGCGCAGCCAGCCCTCCGGCGGCTCGATCTCGGCGAGCTGCGCGAGCGTGCCGCGTACCGTGCGCAGCGGCACCGCGCCCGGCACCGGCACCTCCCGGATACGGGCGGCGGTGGTCGCGGTGACCTCCACGATCGTCACCGAGCTGACGTTCTCCTGCTCGCCGAAGTCGACAGCCAGCGGGCTGCCGCTGTAGCGGATCGGGCAGGGGCCGATGACCCGCTGCGAGCGGTGCAGGTGACCCAGCGCCACGTAGTGCGCGTTGCCGGGGAAAACTGTGGCCGGTACGGCGTATCCGAGCACCGTGTGCGCGTCCCGCTCGCCGCCGCCGGTGCTCGCGCCGACCACGGTCAGGTGCCCGGTGACGAGGTGCACCCGGTCCGGCTCGGTGAACCCCTCGGCGAGCCGGTCCAGCACCCGGCCCAGGTGGTCGGCGTACGTCTGGTTGGCCTCGGCCGGGGTGAGCGTGTACATCTCCACCGCGCGCACCGCGTACCGCTGCGACAGGAACGGCAGCGCGGCCAGCCGCCAGCGCTCCCCGCCCGCGGTCACCCCGTCAATGACGTGCTCGTCCGGGTTCTCCCGGACGCTGCCGCGCAGCGTGATCCCGGCGGCCTCGGCCCACGGGCGCAACGCGTCCAGCGCCGCGCCGTTGTCGTGGTTGCCGCCGATCGCCACCACGTCGGCCCCGGTCCGCCGCAGCGCGGTGAGCGCCCGCGTCACCAGCCGCGTCGCCTCCGGGGTGGGCGCGGCGGTGTCGTACAGGTCACCGGCCACGATCACCAGGTCGGGGCGCTCGCGCTGGGCGATCTCGATGACCTGGGCGAGGACCTGCTTGTGCTCCTCGGCCCGGGACTGCCCCTTGAGGACCTTGCCGACGTGCCAGTCGGAGGTGTGCAGGATCTTCATCTGGGTGCCCCTAGAACGGGATGTCGTCGTCGGAGGAGCCGGAGCCGACCACCGCGAACGGATCGGCGGCCTGGGTGATCGACCGTAGCGTCTCCGAGGGCGCGCGGCCCGCCTCCGAGACCCGGGTGGCCCACGCCGGGAACGGGAACTCCAGGCACAGCGGCACCGGGATGTCCGGCTGGTTGACGAACATCGTGCCCGGCTTGGCCAGCAGCGCCCGCTGCCGCTGAGCGGGCGGCAGGAAGCCGTACTCCGGGCGGGACGCCTCGGCCGGGTCGAGCCGGCCCACCACCCGGATCGCCGAGTTGGTGACGATCCGCCGTTCCACCTCGCTGGCGGTCTGCTGCGCGCCGACCAGGATCACGCCCAGCGAACGGCCCCGCTCGGCGATGTCGAGCAGCACCTCCTTGATCGGCGACGAGCCCTCCCGCGGCGCATACTTGTTCAGCTCGTCCAGCACGACGAACAGCAGCGGCTTGGCGGTGCCCGACTTCTCCTTGCGCTCGAACTCGCTCTTGAGCGTCACACCGACCACGAACCGCTGCGCGCGGTCCGGCAGATTGTGCAGGTCGACCACAGTCACCTGGGCGCTCTCCGCCGTGTTGATCGAGTGCGGGCGGCGGGTCGCCAGGTCGCCCCGGATCAGCCGGCCCAGATCCTTCTTGCTGCCGATCAGCCGCCGGGCGAACGCGTTCACAGTGCCCAGCCCGACCGCGCTGCCCGCCCAGTCACTGCGCGTCTCGTCGTCGTTGAGCTGCTCGACCACGTGGTCGACCAGATCCGCGTACGAGCCGAGCCGCACCCCGTCGATGCTCACCCCGCCGTCGGCCGGCTGGGCGTAGCGGGCCAGGTGCGCGGCCACCGAGTGGACCACCATCGTGTACTGCTGGCGCTCGTCGTCGGCGTCGGCGAACACGTACGGCAGCAGCCGGTCGGCGCAGAACTCGGACAGCGTCCAGTAGAAGCTGTCCACGCCGGTGAGCCGGCTGCTCACATCCGGCGTGCCGGAGGAGTCGCCGACCCGCGGCGGGGCGTACACCCGCACGTCCGGGAACGCGCCGGCGTCCAGGCCCAGCTTCGCGTACGCCGCCCGCGTCGGGTCGTCGAGCCGGCTGTTCGGGTGGTCGAGGAAGAGCAGGTCCTCGCCCTTCACGTTGAAGATCAGCGCCTTGGCGTTCACCGCGTCGCCGCCCAGCACGCCGGAGCGGAACACCGAGTAGAGCAGGAACGTGGCGAAGCTCGTCTTGGTCGCGACACCGGAGATGCCGGAGATCGACACGTGCGCGCCCCGGGTGCCGTCGAGGAAGTCCGCGTTGAGGTAGACCGGCACGCCGTCGCGGCCCATCCCCATCGGGATCCGCCGTTCCATCCGGTCGAAGTGCAGCGCCCGCGCCCGCGCGTCACCCTCGGCCCGGTGCACCACCGCGCCCGGCGTGGGCGGCACATAGAACTCCGGATCGACCCGGGTGGTGGTGACCTCGGCGGCCTCCTGCACCTGCGCCGGCAGCGTGCCGTCGGCGATGGCGAAGACGTCGGAGTCGAACTGCGCCCCCTCGTGCCGGGCGCGCACCTGGGTCACCACCCCGGCGATCGTCACCGGCTCCCGGTCGGGCAGCTCACGGCGGGTCACCACCACGTCGTCCAGCTGCAGGTAGCTGCCCGGCGCGACAGCCGTCCAGAAGGTGAGCGGGGTGGCGTCGGCGGTGCCGAGCACCCGGCCGACACCCTCGCCGGGCCCGTCGAGCTGGTCGTCGGTCATCGGCGGTCTCCGGTCGGCTGGTCGTACCGTTGGCGGTGCACGTCGTGCATCCTGCCCGAGGGATGCGACAGGTTGCCACGCGACGCGGCGGACGCCACGCCGACCGTGCGCCGAACGGTAGCCGCCCGGATCCGCCCGGCCACGGTGCGTGCGTTTTCCCTTGTTCCGGTGGCGTCCGGACCCCTCGTTGGCGCGGTTGTTGGCGACTGCTCGCGAGACGCCGGTCGGCCGGCCCAGCCCTTCGGTGGAACGCCACGGGTGTCCCCACGCGCCCGTGACACCCATGGCGTTCCACTCATTGCCCAGCAGACCCGAGACCTTGGCGAACTCCCGCCCCACCTCCTGTCTCCGGAGAACTGTGAAGATCTTGGTAGGAAAGGGCCCTCATAGGGGCCCTTTCCTACCAAGATCTCTACGGATCTCACTCAACGGAACGCCCGTCCCGCGAGACGGAAGGCGCTCGCCGCAGTAAGCAGTCGTGGAGCCGCGCGCTGCTCCTCGGCCTGCCGCGATCTTGCAGTTCGGGCCCCCTCAGTTCATCGCAAAACGGGCACAATCAGGGCCTCAAGTGCAAGATCGCGGGTGCCGGGTGCCGGGTGCCGGGTGCCGGGTGCCGGGTGCCGGGTGCCGGGTGCCGGGTGTCGGGTGTCGGGTGCTGCTCAGGCGGCGGGGGCGGATCCGGCGGGCGGCGGGTCGGCGGGGTCGCGGGCGTACCGCAGCATCAGCACCCCGTCGGCGGCGGCCAGCACGTGACGCAGCGGCAGGTGACGCGGGACGCTGGTTTCCCCGGCGGTGATCCGGCCCGGCCCGGCACCGGCGAGCAGTGGCGCCACGGTCAGGCACAGCTCGTCGACCAGATCGGCGGCGGTGAGCGCGCCGAACAGGTGCGGGCCGCCCTCGCAGAGCAACTGGTTCAGTCCGCGACGGCGCAGCTCCGCCAGGCCGGCGGCCAGATCAACCCGCCCGCCGCCGCCAACCCGGCCGGGGCCATCGACGCGCTCGGGGTCATCGCCGTGACCGGTGGCGTCGACCGGGTCGGGACCGTCGACGCGATCGGCGGTGTCGACTCGGCCGGGGTCAGCGACCTGGCCGGAGCCGTCGACGCGGCCGGTGGCGTGGATCCCGCCGGGGTCAGCGACGCGGCTGGGGCCGCAGCGGACCAGGTCGGCGACGTCGGTGAGGCCGGGCGGCGGTACGGCGTCGGCGTGGGTGAGCACCACCGGGCGGACCGGGGCGTCGGCGAACGCGGCCTGGGCCGGGTCGAGGTCGAGCGAGCCGGAGACGACAACCAGCGTCGGGAACTCGGCCAGCCCACGTTCGCGGCGCCAGGCCCGGCGTTCCGGGCTGAGCCGGACCGCCCGGTAGCCCTCGTGGCGCAGCGTGCCGGCGGCCACCACGAGAGCGTCGCAGAGCATCCGCAGCAGCCCGAAGACCCGCTTGTCGGGCTCGCCGGAGAGCCCGGCGGAGTAGCCGTCCAGAGTGACCGCACCGTCGGCGCTGGAGACGAAGTTGACCCGCAGGTGCGGGCGGGCCGCCCGGCCGTAGAGCGCGGTGAGTTCCGGATCGGTCAGCGCGCCGGTGACGGGTGCGGGCCAGATCCGTTCGATCGGGGTTCCGACGCTCATTCGCCGGCCGGACCGGTGACCGGAGGGGTGGGTTCGGGGGTACGGTGCTGGCAGTCGCACCACTTCCGGCCAGGACAGTCGTCGTGCCGCCGTTCCCGGCAGGCTCGGCAGATCATGCAGGCAGCCTATGCCGAGGAAGGATGGGACGTCGTGTCGCGTCAGATTCTCCAGCTCATGGTGTCGCTGGCCGGCGTCCGGCCGCCGGTGTGGCGGCGGGTGCTGGTGCCCGGCGGCTACACGCTGGACCGGCTGCACCGGGTGATCCAGCACGCGATGGGCTGGCGCGACTGCCACCTGCACTCGTTCGACGTGGACGGCCGGCAGTACGGCGAACCCGACCCGGACGGCGAGCTGCCGCTGCGCGACGAGCTGGACGTCCGGCTGGACGCGGTCGTCGGCAAGGGCGACCGGTTCCGCTACACCTACGACTTCGGTGACTGGTGGGAGCACGACCTCGTGGTGGAGGACTGCTGCGCCGCCGACCCGGACGAGCGTTACCCGGTCTGCCTGGACGGGGAGCGGGCCTGCCCGCCGGAGGACGTGGGCGGCCCGGCCGGGTACGCGGTCCTGCTGGCCGCGCTCGCCGACCCAGCGCACCCGGAGCACCTGACGATGCGCGAGTGGGCCGGGCCGGCATTCGATCCGGACGCGTTCGACCCCGACCGCGCCACCGTCCTGCTGCGCCGCTGCTGCTGACCGGGCAGCCGACGCGCCGCTGATCGCGCGAACGTCACGCGTCGACAGCGCCCCGACGCCGCTGGTCACGCCGCCCAACACCGCTGATCGCGCCCCCACCCGTGCAGTCTGCGCCCAGGGTCGAGTGCTGCGCGGTAACGAAATGGGAACGCTCCCAACGGTCTATTGACACCCCTGTCACCTCCCGGCAACCTCATGGGAGCGCTCCCGAGAGTGGTGCGGATCTCCCTCCTGCCCGCTCCGGCCCGCGCGAAACGCACCCCCCACCACACAGCAGATATCGCCTCACCACCGAAAGAGGGGTCTCGGATGAGCGTCCCAATCCGTCGTCGGCGGTTCGCGGCCATCGCGCTCGCGTCCGTCGTCGTGCTCGGCACCACCGCCGCTTGCGGCGACGACTCGGACAGCGGCGACAGCGGCAGCGGCGGCGGCCCGATCACGCTGGTCGTCGACGTCTTCGGCGACCAGGGCTTCGGCTACGAAGAGCTGTACAAGCAGTACGAAGCGGAGCACACGAACGTCAAGATCCAGGAGCGGGGCAAGGGTCTCGGCCTCGGTGACTACAACACCCGCCTGACGCAGCAGATCACCGCCGGCTCGGGCGCCGGTGACGTGGTGGCCCTGGAAGAGGGCACCATCGTCCAGTTCTACGCCCAGGCCGACAAGTTCGTGAACCTCGCCGACCACGGCGCGAACGACCTCAAGGGCAACTTCCTGCCGTGGAAGTGGGAGCAGGGCACCACCCCCGACGGCAAGGTGCTGGGCCTCGGCACCGACGTCGGCTCGATGGCGCTGTGCTACCGCAGCGACCTGTTCAAGGCCGCCGGGCTGCCCACCGACCGCGAGCAGGTCGGCGCGCTCTGGCCGACCTGGGACGAGTTCATCGCCACCGGCCAGAAGTTCGCCGCCGCCGACAAGAAGCACAAGTTCGTCGACTCGGCGACCAACTTCTACAACGTGGTGCTGATGCAGGTCGCGGGCCAGGGCAGCGGCTACACGTACTACGACAAGAGCAACAAGATGGTCATCGACCAGAACGCGGACGTGAAGACGGCGTACGACCTCACCACCAAGATGATCGCCGCCGGGCTGTCGAACAACCTCCAGTCGTTCTCCAACGAGTGGAACGCCGGCTTCAAGAACGGCACCTTCGCCACCATCGCCTGCCCCGCCTGGATGACCGGTGTCATCAAGGGCCAGGCCGGTGACGCGGCGGCCGGCAAGTGGGACATCGCCAAGGCGCCGGGCGCCGGTGGCAACTGGGGCGGTTCCTTCCTGGGCGTGCCGAAGTCGAGCAAGCACCAGAAGGAGGCCGCGGAGCTGGCCAAGTTCCTGACCAGCGCCAAGGGTCAGATCGGCGCGTACAAGGCCGTCGGCAACCTGCCGTCGAACCCGCAGGCGCTCACCGACCCGGCCGTTGCCGACTCGACCAACGACTACTTCAGCAAGGCCCCGGTCGGCAAGATCTTCGCCGCCGGCGCCACCGAGCTGAAGCCGGTCTACCTCGGCCCGAAGAACAACGCGGTCCGCACCGCCGTGGAGAACACGCTGCGCGCCGTGGAGCAGGGCAAGTCGGCCGGCGACCAGTGGCAGGCGGCCCTGAAGAACGGTGCGGCTGCCGGTAAGTGACCGGTTGAGCCGCCCGCGGGTGGCGTCGGCAGCCCAGGCTGCCGGCGCCACCCGCGGTGCCCGCAGAGTCCGGCGTCGCCCGTGTGGCGGGTGACGCCGGCCGAGGAGAAGGACTCCCCATGAGCCTCGACCTGCACGCCGCGGCGCCGCCCGAGCCCGGCGCGCCGCGCTCCGCAAGGCACACACGTCGCCGCGCCACCTCGATGACCCGGCTGGACCTGAAGTACTCGCCGTACCTGTACGTACTGCCGTTCTTCGTGATCTTCGCCGTGTTCGGCGTGTACCCGATCGCGTACACGGTCTGGATCGCGTTGACCGACCGGTCGCCGCTGAACCCGACGATCTCCTTCGTCGGGATGGACAACTTCGTCGAGCTGATCACCCAGGACCCGCAGTTCTGGAACGCGGTGGTCAACACGTTCGGCATGTTCCTGCTCTCCACAGTGCCCCAGTTGCTGCTGGCGCTGATGCTCGCCAACGCGTTGAACCGGAAGCTGCGCGCGCAGACGTTCTTCCGGATGGCCATCGCGATGCCGATCATCACCTCGACCGCTGTGGTCGCGCTGATCTTCTCGATGATCTACGCCAAGGACTTCGGCCTGGTCAACTGGCTGCTCGACAGCATCGGCCTGGACCCGATCGACTGGCGGGCGAACCGCTTCGCCTCATGGTTTGCCATCTCCACCATGGTCGACTGGCGCTGGGTCGGCTACAACGCGCTGATCTACCTGGCCGCCATGCAGTCGATCAGCAAGGACATGTACGAGGCCGCGGCGCTGGACGGCGCCTCCCGGCGGCGCCAGTTCTGGTCCATCACGGTGCCGCAGCTGCGCCCCACGATCATCTTCACGCTGATCATCTCCACCATCGGCGGCCTCCAGCTGTTCACCGAGCCCCTGCTGTTCACCAGCGGCTCCGGTGGTCTCTCCGGTGGTTCGGAGGGGCAGTTCCAGACCATCACGATGTACCTGCTCGACGTGATGAACCAGCGCTTCCGGTGGGGGTACGCCGGAGCGGTCGCGCTCGTGCTCTTCGTGCTCATCGCGTTGATGTCGGCGATCAACTACCTGCTCGCCCGCCGCATCAGCTCCGACAAGTGAGGTGACGAGATGACGACCACCGCCGTCCGCCCGCCCACCCGGCAGAGTCCGCCGGTGAAGACCGCCCACCGGGCCGAGCGGCTCTGGAAGGCCAGCCCGCTCACCATGATCGGCCTGATCTTCGGCGTGCTGCTCTCCCTGTTCCCGTTCTACTGGATGATCGTGATCGCCAGCCGGACGAACGACGCGGCCAACTCCTGGCCGCCGCCGTTCCTGCCCGGCGGCAAGCTCGGCGAGAACATCGAGCGGGTGCTCGCCAACAGCGACGCCAACATCGTCAAGGGCCTGATGAACTCGTTCCTGGTCTCCGGGACGATCACCGTCGCGACGGTGTTCTTCGGCTCGTTGGCCGGCTTCGCGTTCGCCAAGCTGCGCTTCCGGGGCAAGAACGCGCTGCTGCTGATCATCCTCACCTCGATGATGGTGCCGATCCAGCTCGGCGTGCTGCCGCTGTACATCCTGATGGCCAAGCTCGACTGGCTGAACACCATGCCGTCGGTGACCGTTCCGTTCCTGATCGGCGGCTTCGGGATCTTCATGATGCGCCAGTATGCCGAACAGGCGGTACCGAACGAGTTGATCGAGGCTGCTCGGGTGGACGGCTGTTCCACCTGGCGGGTGTACTGGCACGTGGTGGCGCCCGCGCTGCGTCCGGCCGCCGCGGTGCTGGGTCTGCTGACCTTCATGGAGCAGTGGAACCAGTTCTTCTGGCCGTTCGTGGTGCTGGCGGACCCGTCCAACCCGACCGTCCAGATCTCGCTGCGCAGCCTCAACACCGCCTACTTCGCCGACAACTCGCAGATCTTCGCCGGTACGTTGATCGCGACCCTGCCCCTGTTCGTCGTGTTCGTTCTGTTCGGCCGCCAGATCATCGGCGGCATCATGGAAGGCGCCGTCAAGTCGTGAGCAACCCAGCAAGCCCGCCCGCCGTCGGTCTCCTCGACGCCGGTCCGGCCCTCACCTTCCCGCCCGACTTCCTCTGGGGCGCGGCCACTGCCGCGTACCAGATCGAGGGCGCGGCGGCGGAGGGTGGCCGTACGCCGTCGATCTGGGACACCTTCAGCCACACCGAGGGGCGGACCGTGGCCGGGCACACCGGCGACGTGGCGTGCGACCACTACCACCGGATGCCGGACGACGTGCGGCTGATGGCCGACCTGGGCCTGCGGTCGTACCGCTTCTCGGTGAGCTGGCCGCGGGTGCAGCCGGGCGGCACGGGCGGCGTCAACCAGGAGGGCATGGACTTCTACCGCCGCCTGATCGACGAACTGCTCGGCCACGGCATCGAGCCCTGGCTGACGCTCTACCACTGGGACCTGCCGCAGCCGCTGGAGGACGCGGGCGGCTGGCCGGCCCGGGACACCGCCGGCCGGTTCGCCGAGTACGCGCACCTGGTCGCCGAGGCCCTCGGCGACCGGGTGAAGTACTTCACCACGCTGAACGAGCCGTGGTGCTCGGCGTTCCTCGGCTACGGCTCCGGCGCGCACGCGCCGGGCCGCCGGGACGGCGCGGACGCGCTGCGGGCCGGGCACCACCTGATGCTCGGTCACGGCCTGGCCGTGCAGGCGGTCCGCGCGGTCCGTCCGGACGCGCAGCTCGGCATCACCGTCAACCTGTACCCGGTCACTCCGGCGACCGACTCGGAGGCGGACGCCGACGCGGCCCGCCGGATCGACGCGCTGGCCAACCGGTTCTTCCTCGACCCGGTGCTGCGTGGCGCGTACCCGGCGGACCTCGTCGCCGACGTGCGCGGGCTCACCGACATGGGGCACGTGCGCGACGGTGACCTGGCGACCATCGCCACGCCGCTGGACATGGTCGGGATCAACTACTACAGCCGGCACGTGGTCGCCGCGCCGGTCGAGGGCGCGGAGCCGGAGCCCTACTGGCGGGCGCCGTCCTGCTGGCCGGGCAGCGAGGACGTCCGGTTCGTCACCCGGGGTGTCCCGGTGACGGACATGGACTGGGAGATCGACGCCCCGGGCCTGGTGGAGACGCTGGAGCGGGTCCACCGGGAGTACACGGACCTGCCGCTCTACGTCACCGAGAACGGCTCGGCGTTCGTCGACGAGCTCGTCGACGGCCGGGTGGACGACCCGGACCGGCTGGCCTACTTCGCCGCGCACCTGCGTGCGGCGCACGCCGCGATCGAGGCCGGCGTGCCGCTCAAGGGCTACTTCGCCTGGTCGCTGATGGACAACTTCGAGTGGGCCTGGGGCTACACGAAGCGGTTCGGCATGGTCTATGTCGACTACGACAGCCAGGCCCGGATCGCGAAGTCCAGCGCCAGGTGGTACGCCGACGTGATCCGACGCAACGGACTGCCCGCACAATAAGCTGGGCCAGCCAGTAACGGGCGGCCCGGCGCCGACGCCTCAATCGGTGCCGGGTCCGCCCGACCGTCGGAGGAGCACAGACGATGACAACGCAGCGCACCCGCTCGCTCGGGCGTCCGACCCTCGACGCGGTCGCGGCCCGGGCCGGCGTCGGGCGAGGCACGGTCTCCCGCGTGGTCAACGGGTCGCCGCAGGTCAGCCCGGAGGCCCGGGCCGCCGTCCAGCAGGCCATCGCCGAGCTGGGGTACGTGCCGAACCGCGCCGCCCGTGCGCTGGTCACCCAGCGGACCGACTCGGTGGCCCTGGTCGTCTCCGAGTCGGGGGAGCGGGTCTTCACCGAGCCGTTCTTCGCCGCGATCGTGCGGGGCGTCAGCTCCGGGCTGGTGGAGACGCCGATGCAGCTCTGGCTGGCCATGGTGCAGTCGCCGATCGAGCGGGAACGGGTCGAGCACCACCTGACCAACCAGCACGTCGACGGCGTGCTCCTGCTCTCGCTGCACGACGCCGACCCGCTGCCCACGCTGCTGGAGGAGCGCGGCCTGCCGACGGTGCTCGGCGGCCGGCCGGCGCGGATGCTGCACCCGAACGCCCAGCCGGCGTGGTTCGTCGACATGGACAACGTCGGCGGCGCGCGGCAGGCGGTGGAGCACCTGTTCCGCAAGGGGCGACGGCGGGTCGCCACCATCGCCGGCCCGCAGGACATGGGCGCCGGCCTGGCCCGGCTCTCCGGCTACCAGGAGGCCGTCCGGGCCGCGGGCGGCCGCGTCGACCCGGGCCTGATCGCGTACGGGGACTTCAGCGAGGGCAGCGGCACCGCCGCGATGCGCCGGCTGCTGGACGTCTGCCCGGAACTGGACGCCGTGTTCGTCGCCTCCGACCTGATGGCGTTCGGCGCGTTGCGCGCGCTGCGCGAGGCCGGCCGCCGGGTGCCCGAGGACGTCGCCGTGATCGGCTTCGACGACGCCCCGATCGCGCGTCAGGCCGAGCCGCCGCTGACCACCGTGTTCCAGCCGGTGGAGGAGATGGGCCGGCAGATGGCCCGGCTGCTGGTCTCCCGCATCCGCGGCGAGGAGGTCCCCTCGCCGCACGTGCTGCTGGACACCGAGCTCATCCACCGCGCCTCCGCCTGACCGGCCGCCCGGCGGGAGCCGGTCAGGACCAGCGGCGCAATTCCCGGCGGGCCAGCGAGGCGCGGTGCACCTCGTCCGGGCCGTCGGCCAGGCGCAGCGTGCGGGCCGCCGCCCACAGTTCGGCAAGCGGGGTGTCCTGGCTGACACCGGCACCGCCGTACGCCTGGATCGCCTTGTCGATCACCCACTCGGCCATCAGCGGCGTGGCGATCTTGATGGCCTGGATCTCGGTGTGCGCGCCCTTGTTGCCGACGGTGTCCATCAGCCAGGCGGTCTTGAGCACCAGCAGGCGGGCCTGCTCGATGCGGACCCGCGACTCGGCGATCCACTCCCGCACCACGCCCTGCTCGGCGAGCGGACGGCCGAACGCCACCCGGTCGAGCACGCGGCGGCAGAGCAGCTCCAGGGCCCGCTCGGCCATGCCGACCAGGCGCATGCAGTGGTGGATGCGGCCGGGCCCGAGCCGGGCCTGGGCGATGGCGAACCCGGTGCCCTCCTCGCCGACCAGGTTCTCGGCCGGCACCCGCACGTCGGTGAAGTCGATCTCGGCGTGCCCGCCGTGCGGGGCGTCGCTGTAGCCGAAGACCCGCATCCCGCGGCGTACCGTCACGCCGGGGGTGTCCCGGGGCACCAGGATCATGCTCTGCTGGCGGTGCCGCTCGGCGTCCGGGTCGGTCTTGCCCATCACGATGAAGATCTCGCAGCGCGGGTCCATCGCCCCGGACGACCACCACTTGCGGCCGTTGATCACGTAGTGGTCGCCGTCGCGGGTGATCCGGGTGCCGATGTTCGTCGCGTCGGAGGAGGCCACGTCCGGCTCGGTCATGCAGAACGCCGACCGGATCTCCCCGGCCAGCAGCGGCATGAGCCACTGCTTGCGCTGCTCCTCCGAGCCGAACTCGGCGAGCAGCTCCATGTTGCCGGTGTCCGGCGCGGCGCAATTGAGCGCCTCCGGGGCCAGGTGCGGGCTGCGGCCGGTCAGCTCGGCCAGCGGCGCGTACTGCAGGTTGGTCAGGCCGGCGCCGTAGCGGGCGTCGGGCAGGAACAGGTTCCACAGCCCGCGCTCGCGCGCCTGCGCCTTCAGCTCCGCCATCACCGGCGGACGGGCCCACGGGTCGCCGGCCGCGGCCACCTGCTCGTGGTGCACCGGCTCGGCCGGGTACACGCACTCGGTGAGGAACGCCTCCAGCCGCTGCCGCAGCTCGAGCGTCCGATCGTCGTACGCGAACTCCATCTAGCTCTCCCTCACCGCGCGCAGCCCGTGCGCCACGAGTGGCGCCACCATGTCACCGATCTGGTCGAAACCCTCGCCCAGCGTCTGCCCGAGCGTGTGCCGGTAGTGGATGCCCTCGCAGATCACCGCCAACTTGAAACAGCCGAGCGCCACGTGCCAGTGCAGCGGCCCGACGTCGACGCCGGCGCGCCCGGCGTACCGCTCGATCAGCTCGGCGCCGGTGGGGAAACCGGCGCGCGGGCCGATGCCGTCGGCCACCGGGTTGCCCTCGCCGTGGTCGCTGTCGCCCAGCACGTCCCAGTACGTCAGCAGCAGCCCGAGGTCGGCCAGCGGGTCGCCGAGCGTGGCCATCTCCCAGTCGAGCACCGCCCGCACGGCCACCGGGTCGACGGTGGCGAGCAGGTTGTCCAGCCGGTAGTCGCCGTGCACGATCCGGCCCGCGTTCGCGCCCTCGGGCACGCTGGCGGCCAGCGCGTCGCGCAGCTCGTCGATGCCGGGGAGCGGCCGGCTGCGGGACCGGTCGAGCTGGCCGGCCCAGCGGCGTACCTGCCGGCCCAGGTAGCCCTCGGGGCGGCCGAAGTCGGCCAGGCCCACCTCGGCCGGCTCGACCCGGTGCAGCGTGGCGAGCGTGTCCATCATCGCCATGGCGAGGTCGCGCCGCTGCGCCGGCGTCAGCGCGTCGGTCTGCTCCCGCCGCCGGTAGACCTCGCCGTCGACCTTCGCCATCAGGTAGAACGGTGCGCCGATGACGCTCTCGTCGGCGCAGAGCAGCAGCGCCTCCGGCACCGGTACGCCGGTCGGCGCGAGCGCCGAGATCACCCGGTGCTCGCGGGCCATGTCGTGCGCGGTGGCCAGCACGTGCCCGAGCGGCGGCCGGCGCAGCACCACCGCGCGCTCACCGGCGCGCAGCAGGTAGGTCAGGTTGGACTTGCCGCCGGCGATCAGCCGCGCCGACAGCGGGCCGGTCAGGTCCGGCCGGTGCGCGGCCAGGTAGGCGGTGAGCCGGTCGAGGTCGAGCCCGCGGGGTGCCGAGCCGGCCGAGAACCGGGCGACGGCGGCCGGATCGGTCATCCGATTAGTTGATGGCAGCTCAGCTTTGTTGTCAAGGTCAGGCTTTCCCGGCGGGACATGCCGCTGCAACAGGGGCGAAATGGTCAACCGGCAGGCTGGGCCCCAGCCTGCCGGCCGCCCCGGCGGGTCCGCCGAGCGGAGGGGATCAAACATGCTGCTGAGAGTTCGGGTGACCCTGCCGGACCGACCGGGCACGCTCGGCCAGGTGGCCCGGACACTCGGCGTCTCCGGCGCCGACATCGTGCAGGTGGTGGTCCTGGAACGGCTCGGCGGCCGGGCGGTGGACGACTTCACAGTGGTGTGGCCGGGCGCGGCGCGGGTGGAGCGGATGCTCGCCGGGCTGGCCGCGATCCCCGGCGTGCGGGTGGACGGCGTGTGGCGGGCGATTGGCGCGCCCACCACCACCGGGCAGGACGCGGAGCTGCTCGCCCAGGTGGCCGCCAACCCGGCCGACGGGGTGGCCACGCTCGTCGACGCGGCTCCCGGGCTGCTCGCCGCCGACTGGGCGGTGGCCGCCGTCGTACCGCTGGACTGGGCCTCGCGCAGCGGCGAGGCGGGCGTCGCCGCGATCGGCCACGCGAGCTGGCGGGCGCCGGCGCCGCCCCGGCTGCCCGAGGTGACCCCGCTGCGGGCGCGGTCCATCACCAGCCCGGAGGGGCACCACTACGCGGTCGCGCCGTTCGGCCGGGCCGGCCTGGTCCTGGTGGTCGCCCGCGACCACAGCGAGCCGCTGGCCGCGGCCGGGTTCCACTCCACCGAGGTGGACCGGCTCGCTCAGATCGTCCGTGCCAGCGCGGTGATCCTCGGCGACCGGCTGGACCTGGTCGGCACGCCACCCGTGACCACCGTCACCTGACCGGACGGGCCGCGTCACCCCGGGGCAACGGGCCCGCAACAGGGGCACGGCATGGTCGGTGTCGAGGAAGGGAGACAACCATGGCGCTGTGGCGGATCCGAGCCACCGTGGACGACCGGCCGGGTTACCTGTCGGTGCTCACGGCGAGCCTCGCGTTGCGCGGGGTCAACATCCTCAGCGTGCAGGTGCACACCACCGAGGCCGGCGCGGTCGACGACTTTCTGGTCGACGCGCCCGAGCACGTCACCGAGGCGGAGCTGCGGGCCGCCGTGGAGCGCGGCCGGGGCCGGGACTGCTGGGTCGCGCGCAGCGAGGCGCGCGGGCTGGCCGACGAGCCGACCCGGGTGCTCGGGCTCGCCGGGCGGCTGGTCCGTGACCCGGAGGCGACCGGGGCGGCGCTGCGCACGCTGCTCGGCGCCGACACCGTGACCTGGCGTCCGACGCCCGCCACCGCGCCGGGCGGGGTGGGCGGCACGACCATGGCGCTCGCGGACCCGGCGGGCGGCGCGTACGAGCTGCACCGCCGGGAGCCGAGCTTCACCCCGGCCGAGTACGCCCGGGCGCAGGCCCTGGTCGAGTTGGCGGCGGTGCTGGCCCGCCGGGACACCGACCGGGTCACGCTGGTGCTGCCCGACGGCGGGGAGGTGTCGGTGCGGGCGGCGACGGCCGAGGACGTCCCCGGCGTACGCGAGCTGCACGCGGCCTGCTCGGCGCGCAGCCGGCAGCGGCGTTACCTGAGCGGGGCGGCGGACCCGGCGCCGGCGCGGCTGCGCCGGCTGCTGGAGCCGGCCCGGGGCGTGACCCTGCTCGCCACGGCGGGCTCCGGCGGGGCGGCGGAGCCGGT
Source organism: Micromonospora sp. LA-10 (assembly GCF_051853095.1). Lineage (NCBI taxonomy): Bacteria > Bacillati > Actinomycetota > Actinomycetes > Micromonosporales > Micromonosporaceae > Micromonospora > Micromonospora sp. LA-10. Next base: position 1,947,698 of record NZ_CP195710.1, on the reverse strand, counting down.
CGTGGCGATGGCGAACCTGCTCGGTGAGGGCGACGAGGCCGAGGCGGCGCTGCTGGTCCGCGACGACTGGCAGCGCCGGGGCCTGGGCTCGGCGCTGCTGCGCCGCCTGCTCGGTCACGCCGATCGGGCCGGGTACGCCGCCGTGCTGCTGCACGTGCAGGCCGAGAACAGACCGATGCTGCGGACGCTGCGCCGCCTGGACCGGCCGGTGGCGATGGAACGCGAAGGCGCGGTGCTGACCGTGACGCTTCCGCTGGTTCCCGCGCCGTCGACGGTCGAGCCGGCGTCCGGCGGTGACGCGGTGCCCAGCGCACCAGCGGCGACCGGCGCGGCGGCCGGGATGAGCTGACGGCCGTCCGGCCGGACCACGGAGGTGGGCCGCAACGGCGCGGCACGCCCGAGGGGTACGACCGGAGGGCCGCAACCGGCGCGTTCGCGCGCCACCCGGACCGACCTCCGATGCGGGGGACGGTGACACGGCGGGGCCCCCGATGCGGGGGCCCCGTCCGTGTTCGCGGGGATCAGGTGGCGGGGTAGCTGCTGTAGTCGGGGAAGTTGCCGTAGAGCCGGCCGTCGCCGCCCACTGTCACCGCCTGCACCAGCAGGTCGCCGCCGACGAACGCGCCCTTCCAGGAGGCGCCCCGGCCGCCGAAGGGCTCGTCCCGGTCGCCCCGGGAGCGGGGCTTGTTGATGCCCACCTTGAACGCCTGCAGATCCACCGCCAGCTTGCCGGCCAGTTCCTCGTCGTCGCAGGCCAGCGACGCGACGAGCGCGCCGTTGGAGGCGTTCATCGCCGCCAGCAGCTCGTCGGTGGTGTCCACCACGACGATGGTGTCCACCGGGCCGAACGGCTCGGCGTGCATCAGGCGGGACCGGCCGGGCGGGGCGAGCAGCACGGCCGGCGCCACGTACGCGGACGTGTCCTGCCCGTCGAGGAACGGCGCGCCGTCGAGCTTGCCGCGGTGCAGCGGCACGGCGCCGCCGCGTACCGCCTCCTCGACCTTGCGGCGCAGCTCCTCGGCCTTGGCGGCGCTGATCAGCGGCCCGAAGTCCAGTTCGGGCAGCGGGTCGCCGGCCGACCAGTCGTTGCCCACGGCGAGCGGGTGGCCGAACCGGATCGAGCGGACCACCGGCAGGTACATGTCGAGGAATTCGTCGACCAGGTCGCGCTGGACCACGAACCGGGGGTACGCGGTGCAGCGCTGCTTGCCGTACTCGAAGCCCTTGCGCAGGTGCGCGGCGAGGGAGTCCCACTGGGAGAAGTTCCAGATGCCCCAGGCGTTGAGGCCCTCCTGCTCGATGAAGTGCCGCTTGTCGCAGTCGAGCAGCGCGGCGGCGACCTTGCCGCCGTTGGAGCGGCCGCCGACGAACGCCACCGCGCCGATCTCCGGCGCGCGGACGAGCACCTCGGACAGTTCCTCGCCGCTGCCGGACAGCAGGGTGGCGGGCAGTCCGGCGCGGCGCATCAGCGCGTGGGCGACGGTGAGGCAGACCGCGCCGCCCTGCGACGGCGTCTTGGCGATCACCGCGTTGCCGGCCAGCAACTGCACCAGCTCGGCGTGCACCAGCACGCTCATCGGGTAGTTCCAGGAGGCGATGTTGCTGACCGGGCCGGGCAGCGGCTCCCGGCCGTCGGCGAGCATCCGCTCGATCTCGCCCACGTACCAGCGCACGCCGTCCAGCGCCCGGTCCACGTCGGCGCAGGCCAGCCGCCACGGCTTGCCGATCTCCCAGACCAGGAGCAGGGCGAGCAGGTCGCGGTGCTCGGTGAGCGCGTCGAGCGCGTCGGTGACCCGGGCGATGCGCTCGGGCAGCGGGGTCCGCGCCCACTCCCGGTGCGCTGCCGCGGCGTGGGCGACAGCGCCGCGCGCCGCCTCGGCGTCGAGCCGGGCCAGGTGGATGAGGACCGTGTTGTCGACAGGGGTACGGACCGGAGCCGGTGTGCCGAGCGCGCGCCACTGCCCCTGGACGAGATTGTGGAGCGTGGGTACGCCCTCGGGTGTGGTGTCGAATGCCTCGGGTGTGGCGGCCACCGCCCGGGCGAGCGTGTCGGACCAGGAGGTGCCCTCGGCGAGTCGTAGAGCCATCGCGATCTCCTCAGGGTTGTCCGGGGAGCGGCGGCGTCGATGGCACCGCAGGTGAGGCGTACTGTCGCGCGGTGCCGAGCGGGCGGGCAACCGTACGCTCGTATGCCAGGACGGCGGCGGCCCGGACAGGGCCGTCAGTGGTGCGTTCGTCGCCGTCGCGATGCCGCTGAGCTGGGAACGAGCCGCCTCAATATCGAGGAGCATCGATGGTGTGATCCAGCTCCCGTTGGTTACCCGCCAGTACGTCCGGCGAGGTCCACCGGCGACGGCCTTCCCAACGTGTTGCGGGCCCATTACATTGTCGCTTATCCATGGGAGCGCTCCCGAGGCTCCCGCGGTCACCCCACCACCACTGCCTCGCGGCAGCCGGAGCCTCAAGCGCCGTCCCCGCTCCGGCTGTCGCGCGGCGCCAGCCACAGGAGCTCGCCATGCCCCGTCCGATACCGCCGCCCGGAGGCCGGTCGCGGCTGCGCCGGCTGCTCGCCGCCGGCGCCGCGCTGGCCGTCGGCCTGGCCACGGCCGTCGCCGCCGCGCCGCCCGCGTCGGCCATGGAGGTACCCGCCGCCGCGCAGGCCGCGGCCACGTTCAACTACGCCGAGGCGTTGCAGAAGTCGCTGTTCTTCTACGAGGCGCAGCAGTCCGGCCGCAAGCCCTCGTGGAACCGCGTCTCCTGGCGCGGCGACTCGGCGCTCACCGACGGCGCCGACGTCGGCGTCGACCTCACCGGCGGCTGGTACGACGCCGGTGACCACGTGAAGTTCGGCTTCCCGATGGCGTTCAGCGCCACCATGCTGGCCTGGGGCGCGGTCGAGTACCGCGACGGCTACGTCGCCTCCGGGCAGCTCACCCACCTGCTGAACAGCCTGCGCTTCGTCAACGACTACTTCGTCAAGGCGCACCCCGCGCCGAACGTCCTCTACGGACAGGTCGGCAAGGGCGACGACGACCACAAGTGGTGGGGCCCGGCCGAGGTGATGCCGATGGCGCGGCCCGCGTACAAGATCGACGCGAGCTGTGGCGGCGCGGACCTGGCGGGGGAGACGGCCGCCGCGATGGCCGCCTCGTCCATGGTGTTCCGCCCCACCGACGCGACCTACGCGGACAAGCTGCTCGGCCACGCCAAGCAGCTCTACACGTTCGCCGACACCGTGCGGAAGAACTACCACGAGTGCATCACCGACGCGACGAGCTTCTACAAGTCGTGGAGCGGCTACCAGGACGAACTGGTCTGGGGCGCGATCTGGCTCTACCGGGCCACCGGTGACGCGACCTACCTCGCGAAGGCGGAGAGCGAGTACGACAAGCTCGGCACCGAGCCGCAGTCCACCACCCGCTCCTACAAGTGGACGATCGCCTGGGACAACAAGCAGTTCGGCGCGTACGTGCTGCTGGCCAACCTGACCGGCAAGCAGAAGTACGCCGACGACGCCAACCGGTGGCTGGACTACTGGACGGTGGGCGTCAACGGGCAGCGCGTGCCGTACTCGCCCGGCGGAATGGCGGTGCTCGACTCGTGGGGCGCGCTGCGGTACGCCTCCAACACCGCGTTCGCCGCGCTGGTCTACAGCGACAAGACCACAGACACCACGCGCAAGGCGCGCTACCACGACTTCGCCGTCCGGCAGATCAACTACGCGCTCGGCGACAACCCGCGCAACTCCAGCTACCAGATCGGCTTCGGCGCGAACTCGCCGCGCAACCCGCACCACCGCACCGCGCACGGCTCCTGGTGGGACAGCCAGACCGTGCCCACCGAGACCCGGCACGTGCTCTACGGCGCGCTCGTCGGCGGCCCGTCCTCGGCCAACGACGCGTACACCGACAGCCGGTCGGACTACGTGATGAACGAGGTGGCAACCGACTACAACGCCGGCTTCACCTCCGCGCTGGCCCGCCTCGCCAACGAGTACGGCGGCAGCCCGCGCGCCGGCTTCCCGTCCGCCGAGACGCCCGACATGGACGAGATGACTGTGGAGACCACAGTGATGCAGGCCGAGCCGCGCGCCACCGGGCTCAAGGCGATCATCTACAACAAGTCGGCATTCCCGGCCCGGGCGCTGACCACGGGTAAGTTCCGGTACTTCTTCCGGCCCGACGGCACCGGACCGGTGACCGTGACCCCCGGCTACACGCAGGGCTGCCCGTCGCCGTCGACCGCGAAGCAGTTCTCCGGCGACATCTGGTACGTCGAGGTCGACTGCACCGGCTACACCATCGCGCCCGCCGGGCAGTCGCAGCACCGGATGGAGGTCCAGTTCAAGATCGGGGTGCCGGAGGGCGGCACCTGGGACCCGACGAACGACCCGTCGTACCAGGCCACCGCCGGGCCCAACCCCAAGGTGCCGCTCTACTCCGGCGGCGTACGGGTCTGGGGCGAGGAGCCCGGACCGGTCACCCCGGACACCACCGCGCCCACCGTGCCCGGCACCCCTGTCGCGTCCGCCGTCACGTCGAGCGGGCTCACGCTGACCTGGGCCGCGTCCACCGACACCGGTGGCAGCGGACTGGCCGGCTACGAGATCACCCAGTCGCAGACCGGCAGCGACGCGCTGGTGCTGCGCACCGCCACCACCAACACGCTCGCGGTGACCGGGCTGCTGCCCGAGCGGACGTACCAGTTCACAGTGCGGGCGCTCGACGGCGCCGGCAACCGCTCCGCGTCGTCGGCGGCGGTCAGCGTCACCACGCCCGCCGGCCCGGCGCCCGACACCACCCCGCCGACCGCGCCCGGCACCCCCACCGCCTCCGCGATCGGCTCGACCGGACTGACGCTGACCTGGGGTCCGTCCACCGACGCGGTGGGCGTCACCGGCTACCGCGTCTACCGGGGCGGGAACGTCCTGGTCGGCTCGGCCACCGGCACCACCCTGGCGGTGACCGGGCTGACCGCCTCCACCACGTACACCTTCACAGTGGTGGCGGTGGACGCGGCCGGAAACGTCTCGCCCGCCTCGCCCGGCGTCACGGTGACCACCACCGCGCCGCCTGCCGGCGGGAACTGCGCGGTGACCTGGACGGCGAACACCTGGGACACCGGGTTCACCGCGAACATCACCGTCGCCAACACCGGCACCACGGCGATCAACGGCTGGACCCTGACGTTCACGTTCGGCAACGCCGGGCAGAAGGTCGGGCAGGCCTGGTCGGCGAATGTGACCCAGACGGGCACGGCGGTGACCGCGTCGAACCTGTCCTACAACGGCACGCTGGCGCCGGGGGCGTCGACGAGCTTCGGCTTCAACGGCACCCACACCGGCGCCAACCCGAGGCCGGCGAGCTTCACGCTCAACGGGACCGCCTGCACGGTCTCCTGACCGTCGACGTGGCGTGGCCGGCACCGCACCCCGGGTGACCGGCCACGCCGCGCCGGCGGCGCGCGGCCCAAAACGTTCCGAAACTTTTCCGAAACACCATTGTCCCCGTCGATGCGTGGTGGAAGCATCGACAAAGCTAGATACCCAACCGAAACGTCCAGTCGTCCCGCCCCGACGGCCTGGGTGTTGGCCAGCAAGGAGGCCAAGATGGCAATGAGCCCATCCGTTCATCGCGGCGGGAGTCGGCGACGGCGATCGCCCGCCGTCCGAGCGCTGCTCGCCGGCGCGGTCAGCGTCGTGACGGTGGCCGCCGTCGCGGTGATGATGCCGTCGGCGAACGCGGCCGCGAGCACGCTGGGCGCGGCCGCCGCGCAGTCGGGCCGGTACTTCGGCACCGCCATCGCGGCGGGCCGGCTCGGCGACTCGACGTACAGCACGATCGCCGGGCGTGAGTTCAACATGATCACGGCCGAGAACGAGATGAAGCCGGACGCGACACAGCCCCAGCGGGGCCAGTTCAACTTCAACTCCGGCGACCAGATCTACAACTGGGCGACCCAGCGGGGCTTGAAGGTCCGAGGGCACACGCTGGCCTGGCACGCGCAGCAGCCGGGCTGGATGCAGAGCCTGAACGGCAGCAACCTGCGTCAGGCGATGATCGACCACATCAACGGCGTGATGGCCCACTACAAGGGCAAGCTGGCCGCGTGGGACGTGGTGAACGAGGCGTTCAACGAGGACGGCAGCCGCCGCAGCTCCAACCTGCAGGGCACCGGTAACGACTGGATCGAGGTGGCGTTCCGCACCGCGCGGGCGGCCGATCCGTCGACGAAGCTGTGCTACAACGACTACAACATCGAGAACTGGTCGTACGGTAAGACGCAGGGCGTCTACAACATGATCCGGGACTTCAAGTCCCGTGGTGTGCCGATCGACTGCGTCGGGTTGCAGACCCACTTCACCGGCGGCAGTTCGCTGCCGGGCAACTTCCAGACCACGTTGCAGAACTTCGCCGCGCTGGGTGTGGACGTGGCGCTGACCGAGGTGGACGTCACGAACTCCTCGACCAGCCAGTACGCGGGGCTGACCCAGGCGTGCATCAACGTGCCGCGCTGCATCGGCATCACGGTCTGGGGCGTGCGCGACAGCGACTCGTGGCGTTCCAACGAGAGCCCGCTGCTGTTCGACGGCGGCGGCAACAAGAAGGCCGCGTACAACTCGGTCCTCAACGTCCTCAACGCGGCCGCCCCGACCTCGGGGCCGACCACGACCCCGACCACGGGACCGCCGCCGAGCGGTGGCGCCGGCCGGATCGTCGGCGTGCAGTCGGGCCGGTGCATCGACGTGCCGAACGCCACCCAGACGAACGGCACCCGGGTACAGCTCTACGACTGCAACGGTCAGTCGAACCAGCAGTGGACGTACACCTCCAGCAAGCAGCTGATGGTCTACGGCACCAAGTGCCTCGACGCGAACGGCGCGGCCACCGCCAACGGCACCGGAGTCATCATCTGGGACTGCAACGGCCAGTCCAACCAGCAGTGGAACATCAACTCCAACGGCACCATCAGCGGCGTGCAGTCCGGCCGCTGCCTGGACGTCTGGGGCACCGGCAACGGCCAGCAGATCCAGTTGTACGACTGCCACGGACAGACCAACCAGCAGTGGCGGACCGACTTCGGTGGCACCACGCCCCCGACCACGCCGCCCCCGACCACGACGCCCCCGCCGGGCGGCTGCTCGCTCCCGTCGACCTACCGGTGGTCGTCCACCGGCGCGCTGGCCAACCCGCAGAACGGCTGGGTCTCGCTCAAGGACTTCACCAACGTGGTCTACAACGGCAAGCACCTGGTCTACGGGTCGTACGTCAACAGCAGCGGCCAGTACAGCTCGATGAACTTCAGCACGTTCACGAACTGGTCCGACATGGCCTCGGCCGGCCAGAACGGAATGAGCCAGGGCACCGTGGCGCCCACGCTGCTGTACTTCGCGCCGAAGAACATCTGGGTGCTGGCGTACCAGTGGGGACCGACCTCGTTCAGCTACAAGACGTCGAGCGACCCGACGAACGCCAACGGCTGGTCCTCGGCGCAGACGCTGTCCACCGCCACCCTGCCCGACGCCCCGTACGGCGTCATCGACCAGACCCTGATCGGCGACGACCAGAACATGTACCTGTTCTTCGCCGGGGACAACGGCAAGATCTACCGGTCGAGCATGCCGCTCGGGAACTTCCCGGGCAGCTTCGGCTCGAACTACACGACGATCATGACCGACTCGACGAACAACCTGTTCGAGGGCGTCGAGGTCTACAAGGTGGCGGGCCAGAACCAGTACCTCATGATCGTCGAGGCGATCGGAAGTCAGGGACGCTACTTCCGGTCCTTCACGTCCAACAGCCTCGGCGGCTCGTGGACCCCGCAGGCCGCCACGGAGAGCAACCCCTTCGCGGGCAAGGCCAACAGCGGCGCGACGTGGACCAACGACATCAGCCACGGTGACCTGGTCCGCACCAACCCCGACCAGACCAAGACCGTCGACGCCTGCAACCTGCAGCTCCTGTACCAGGGCAAGAACCCCAGTGCGGGAGGCGACTACAACCTGCTGCCGTGGCGGCCGGGTGTGCTGACCCTCCAGCGCTAGCCGCCACACCGTTCGAGACAAGCGTGCCCGGCACCCGTGCGGTGCCGGGCACGCCCTTTCCGGTGGGCCGGCCCGGCCGGCGCGCGGACGGCGGCGAGCCGGGGCAAGCTGGGGCGGTGGAGCGCGAGCTGCTGACCGTCGGACACGGGGCCGCCGGGCGTACGCCGCGTACACCCGCACGCCCGACTTCGACGCCGCAGTGGACGAGGTGCTGGCCGACGCCGCGCTGCGGAGAACCGCTGTGATGTGCAGCGAGAGCGTCTGGTGGCGCTGCCACCGGCGGCTGATCGCCGACGTCGCCGTGCTCGGTCGAGGCGTGCCGGTGTCGCACCTCATGCCGGACGGCCGGCTCAGCCCGCACCGGCCCGCCGAAGGCGCCCGCCGGCTGCCCGACGGGCACCTGCTCTGGGCCGGCTGACTCAGCCGGCCAGGTCCTCGGCGAGCAGATCCATCAGCAGCGCGTCGTGCCAGCGCCCGTCCGCCCCGCGCTCGTAGCGGCGCATGATGCCCACCGGGCGGAAACCCACCTTCGCGTACGCCCGGATCGCCGCCGTGTTCGCCGCCGCCGGATCGATGGTGAACCGGTGGTGGCCGTACTCGTCGATCAGGTGCCGGACCAGCGTGCGGACCGCGTCGCCGCCCAGCCCGGTGCCGCGCACCGCCGGGTCGAGGAAGACGTCCAGGCTGGCGTGCCGGTAGTCCGGGTCGGTCTCGGCGTACCACTGGATCGCGCCGACCAGCCGGCCCTCGTGCTCCACCACGAACGTCGTCAGCGCGTCGTCGGCCAGGTCGGCCCGCACCGACGCGGCCAGGTCGTCCCCGCCGCGCCACCAGCGGCGCACCTCGGGGGTGGCCCGGATCGCGGCCAGCGCGGGCACGTCGGCGTCGGTCACCGGCCGCAGCGTCACCGCCCGCCCCCGCAGCACGCCTCAGCCCCGCCGCTCGCCGTGCTCGACGCAGACCGCCGACCAGCCGGCCGGTACGACCTGCACCTTCATTCGCCGCCGGCAGGACGCGCACCAGCGCGGCGGCTCCCACGCCCGGGCCGCCTCACACGCCGGATGCGGCCCGGCCGCGACCGACTCGCCGCACCTGTCGCACCAGAGCGCGCCGGGGACGGCCGGGGCGGAGGAAAGATCGGTCACCGCTGCCTCACAGGGTCGCCGAGAGCGCCTTCACCGGCATCTTCAGGTCTTCCAGCATCTTCAGGTCGGCCGTCGCCGGGCGACCCAGCGTGGTCAGGTAGTTGCCGACGATCACCGCGTTGATGCCGCCGAGCAGACCGTCGCGGGTGCCCAGGTCACCGAGGGTCAGCTCGCGGCCGCCCGCGTACCGCAGGATGGTGCGCGGCATGGCCAGCCGGAACGCGGCGATCGCGCGCAGCGCGTCCTTGCCCTCCACTACCGGGCGGTCACCGAGCGGCGTGCCCGGCCGCGGGTTGAGGAAGTTCAGCGGCACCTCGTGCGGGTCCAGCTCGGCGAGCTGCGCGGCGAACTCGGCGCGCTGCTCCACCGTCTCGCCGAGCCCGAGGATGCCGCCGCAGCAGACCTCCATGCCGGACTCGCGGACCATCCGCAGCGTCTCCCAGCGCTCCTCCCACGAGTGCGTGGTGACCACGTTCGGGAAGTAGGAGCGGCAGGTCTCCAGGTTGTGGTTGTAGCGGTGCACGCCCATCTCGACCAGCTCGTCGACCTGCTCCTGGGTGAGCATGCCGAGCGACGCGGCGACCTGGATGTCGACCTCGGCCCGGATGGCGGCCACACCCTCGCGCATCTGCTTCATCAGCCGGGCGTCCGGGCCGCGCACGGCGGCCACGATGCAGAACTCGGTCGCCCCGGTCGCGGCGGTCTGCTTCGCGGCCTCGACCAGCGCCGGGATGTCCAGCCAGACCGACCGGACCGGCGAGGTGAACAGGCCGGACTGCGAGCAGAAGTGGCAGTCCTCCGGGCAGCCGCCGGTCTTCAGCGAGACGATGCCCTCGACCTCGACCTCCGGACCGCACCAGCGCATCCGGACCTCGTGAGCGAGCTGGAGCGCGGCGGGCAGGTGTTCGTCGGGCAGGTTCAGCACCGCGAGGACACCGGCCTCGTCGAGGCCGACACCGTTGGCCAGCACCCGCTCCCGGGCCTGGTCGAGGATCTCTGGCATGGCTCGTAACCTAACAGGCCACCGAGGGGCCGGGAAACCGCCGCCAGCAGCCCCGGCGAGCCGGGACCGCGCCACGCCGGGCCCCTCGGGACGGGTGGTAACTTCGCCCCGCGGAAGCGCCCGGCGGGGCGGGGGTCGGCGGGAGGGGACGGCACGGTGGCGGACTGGCTGGCGGCCCTGGACCGCCGCGCCGAGCTGCGGGCCCGGGCGGGGCTGACCCGCACGCTGCGCCCCCGGGCCGCCGACGACGCGGTGGTCGACCTGGCCGGCAACGACTACCTCGGCCTGGCCACCCACCCGGAGGTCACCGCCGCCGCAGCGCAGGCCCTGTCCGCGTACGGGCTGGGCGCCACCGGGTCACGCCTGGTGCGCGGCTCCACCGACGCCCACCACGCGCTCGAGGACGACCTGGCCGACTGGCTCGGCGTCGACCGGGCGCTCGTCTTCTCCTCCGGCTACCTGGCCAACCTCGCCGCCGTCCGGGGCCTGACGCAGCCGCGTACGCTGCTCGTCTCCGACGCCCACAACCACGCCTCGCTGATCGACGGCTGCCGGATCTCCGGCGCCGAGACGCTGGTGACGCCGCACGCCGACGTCGCAGCCGTGGCGGCGGCGCTCGCCGCCGCGCCGGGCCGCCCGGCCGTGGTGGTGACCGAGTCGGTCTTCTCCGTCGACGGCGACCTGGCCCCGCTCGCGGAGCTGCACGAGGTGGCCCGCCGCCACGGCGCGCTGCTGCTCGTCGACGACGCGCACGCGCTCGGCGTCACCGGCCCGGCCGGGGCCGGCGGGGCCGCCGCCGCCGGGCTGGCCGGCGCGCCCGACGTGGTGGTCACCGCGACGCTGTCCAAGGCGCTCGGCGGGGCCGGTGGCGTGGTCGCCGGGCCGGCGGAGTTCGTCCGCCACCTGGTGGAGACCGGCCGCACCTTCATCTTCGACACCGCGCCGCCGCCCGCCGTGGTGGCCGGGGTACGCGCCGCCGTGCGCCTGGCCCGCGACGGCGACGCGCTGCGCGCCGAGCTGGCCGACCGGGTCGCGACGGCGGTACGCCGGCTGGGCGGGGCGGGACTGCCCGTCTCCGCCCCGGACGGCGCCGTGATCTCGGTGACCGCGCCCGGCCCGGAGGCGGCGACCGCCTGGGCCGCCGCCTGCCGGGAACGGGGCGTGGCGGTCGGCTGCTTCCGTCCGCCGTCCACCCCGGACAGCCGTTCCCGGCTGCGCCTCACGGTCAGCGCCGGGGTGCGGCGGGCCGACTTCGAACGGGCCCTGGACGTGATCGTGGAGTGTGCGCGGGAGGTCTCATGAGTGACGGCTGGACCGGGCCGGTGCTGGTGACCGGCACCGACACCGAGATCGGCAAGACCGTGGTGACCGCCGCCGTCGCCGCCGCCGCGCAGGCCGCCGGGCTGCGGGTCGCGGTGGTCAAGCCCGGCCAGACCGGTACGGCCACCGGTGAGCCCGGCGACGTCGACTCGGTGACCCGGCTGGCCGCCCCGCTGACCGGCCGGACGCTCGCCAGCTACCCCGATCCGCTCGCGCCGCTCGCCGCGGCCCGGGTCGCCGACCTGCCGCCGCTGGAGCTGTACAACGCCGTCGACGCGATCCGCGAAGAAGCCGACAAGCACGACCTGGTGCTGATCGAGGGCGCGGGCGGTCTGCTCGTACCGATGGGGCTGCGCCCGTCCGGCGAGCCGTGGACGGTCGCCGACCTCGCGGTGTCGCTCGGCGCGCCCGCGGTGGTGGTGGCGCGGGCCGGGCTCGGCACGCTCAACCACACCGCGTTGACGCTGGAGGCGCTGGAACGGCGGGCCGTACCGGCCGGCGTGGTGATCGGCGCCTGGCCGGCCGAGCCGGAGCTGGTGCACTGGCTCAACCTGTCCGAGCTGGTGCCGAACCTGCTCGGCGCGGTGCCGGCCGGCGCGGGCGGGATGGACCCGGGCGTGTTCCGCCGGTCCGCGCCGGGCTGGCTCACCCCCGCCCTGTACGGCGTGCTCGACGACTGGCGCGCCTGGGCCGAGGAGACCTGACTTTCGTCGGTGCCCGGCCCGGCCGGGCGTGGGTAGCGTGACCGCCGTGGAACCCCGCGAACGACAACGCCGGGCCGGTGACCTGCTGGTCTGGGCGGTGCTCGCGACGCCGGTGACGGCCGGCCGGATCAGTCCGCCGTGGCAGGCGCACGACCTGCCGCTGTACGGCGTCGTGCTGGCCCTGCTCGCGCTGGCCGTGGCGGTGAGCCGCCGATGGCCGCTGGCGGCGGTGCTGGTCGTGGTCGCCGGTTCGCTCGTCGACGGAAACGTGGTCTTCGCCATCCCGGTCTTCGGTTACCTGGCCGGGCTGCGCAGCGCCCGGGCCGCGCCGGCCGCTGTCGTCTTCGCCGCCATCGCGGTGACCGGCACCGTGCTCAACCTCGGGCTGCTCGGCACCGACCCGGCCACCTGGTTCATGCTCGCCTCGGTGCTGCTGTTCGCCGGGGTCTTTCCCTGGCTGCTGGGCCGGCTGCGGCGCCAGCAGCAGGCGCTCGCCGACGCCGGGCGGCGGCACGCGGAGGACGAACGGCGGGCGGTGGTGGAGCGCGTGCGCCTGCGGGAGCGGGCCCGGATCGCCCAGGACATGCACGACTCGCTCGGCCACGACCTGAGCCTCATCGCGCTGCGGGCCGGGGCACTGGAGCTGGCGCCGGACCTGTCCCCGGCACATCGGGCGGCGGCGGGGGAGCTGCGGGCCAGCGTGGCCGCCGCCTCGGAACGGCTGCACGACGTGGTCGGTGTGCTGCGCGAGGAGCACACGCTGCGACCGCCGGGGGAGTCGGTCGCGGACGTGGTCGACGGCGCGCGCGACGCCGGGATGGCGGTCGAGCTGCGTGCCGACGCCGCCGAGCTGCCGCCGCTGGTGGCGCACGCCGTGCACCGGGTGGTCCGGGAGGCACTCACCAACGCCGCCCGGTACGCCCCGGACGCCCCGGTCGTGGTCGAGGTGACCCGGGCCGCCGACGCGGTGACCGTCGCGGTGGTCAACCCGGCGCCACCGGTCGGCCCGCTGCCCGGACCGGCGTCGCACGGCTCCGGCCTGGTGGCGCTGCGCGAGCGGGTACGCCTCGCCGGCGGCGTGCTGGACGCCGGCCCGCGCGACGGCGGCTGGGCGGTCACCGCACACCTCCCGCTCACCGACGCGGGCCGTCCCGCCACGCCGCCGCCCGGCCGCGCGGACGCCGGTTCACCGGTCGCCGGCCCGATCCGGGCCTCCGGGACGCCGGCCCTCGCCGACGCGGGTTCGCCGGTCAGCGGCCTGGCTGACGGTTACGGGGCGGCCGCCCCGCGACCCGGCGACGACGACCTCACGGAGATCGACCCGCTCGGCGCCGGACGCGTCGGCGTACGCGGCCGGGACGGACACGGGGACGGGGAGCGCCGGCTGCGGGAGGCCCGGCGGCGGCTGCGGCGCAGCCTGCTCGTGGCGTTCGGCGCGCCCGCCGGACTGGCCCTGGTGCTGACCCTGGTCTACTACCCGCTCGCCACGGCCGGGGCGGTGCTCGACCAGGCGGGCTTCGAACGGCTGCGGCTGGGCGAGCCGCGCGACGCGCTCGAACTGCCCCGCCGCCAGGTCGATCCACCGGGGACCGGTGCCCTCCCGGGCTGCGAGTACTACACCGACCGCAACTTCCCGTTCGCCCAGGCGACCTGGCAGCTCTGCTTCGCCGACGGGCGGCTGGTCAGCAAGGAGCAGATCGCACCATGAGCGACGAGTGCGGGCGTCCGGTGCGGGTGGTGCTCGCCGACGACGAGGCCCTGGTCCGGGCCGGGGTCCGGACGATCCTGGCCGCCGACCCCGGTGTCGAGGTGGTCGGCGAGGCCGAGGACGGCCTCGCGGCGGTCGAGCTGGTCCGCGCACACCGGCCCCGGGTGGCGCTGCTGGACATCCGGATGCCCCGCTGCGACGGGCTCAGCGCCGCGGCGCAGATCCGCCGGCTGGTGCCGGAGACGGCGGCGGTCATGCTCACCACGTTCGGCGACGACGACCTGATCGCCCGCGCGCTCGGCCACGGCGCCGCCGGGTTCCTGCTCAAGTCCGGCGACCCTCGGGAACTACTGGCCGGGGTGGGGGCGGTGGCCGACGGCGGGGCGTACCTGTCGCCGCGGGTCGCGCGCCGGGTGATCGAGCTGAGCGGCGGCCGGCTCGCCCGTGGCCCGTACGCGCGGGACCGGCTGGCCGGACTCACCGACCGGGAACGCGACGTGCTGGCGCTGGTCGGTGCGGGACTGTCGAACGCCGAGATCGCCCGCCGGCTGCACCTGGTCGAGGGCACCGTGAAGAGCTACCTGACCAGCATCTTCACCCGGCTGGACGTGCGCAACCGGGTGCAGGCGGCGATCCTCGCGTACGAGGCAGGGCTGGTCCCGCCCGCCGGCTGACCAGCCCTGCCCCGCTCAGGCGTCGCGCCGTGCCAGCGCCCACCGGCCCAGCGCCAGCGCGGCGGCGCTCCAGGCGGCGAGCACCAGCAGGCCCACGGCCGCCGGGTACGGCGCGGTGTCCCCGGCCAGGAAATGGTTGCCGGCCACGCCGGGCAAGGCGTCGGAGATCCGGGTGAGCACGGTGATGTCCGGCTCCCGCAACGACAGCGGCACGATCATCAGCAGCGCGAACAGCACTGTCAGCGTGAGGACCGCGCCGCGCAGCGCGCACGCCAGGCCGAGCGCCAGCACACCGGCCAGCGCCAGGTACGCCGCGGCGGCCACCACGTCGGCCACCGTGCCGCCCAGCGGGGCGCGGCCCCACTCGCCGAGCACCGGCCGGGCCGCCGCCGCGCCGACAGCGCCGAGCAGCAGCCCGAGGCCGAACGTCACAGCGCCCACCACTATCGCCTTGGCCGCCAGCACCCGCCCCCGCGATGGGGTGCACCGCAGCGTGGTGCGGATCGTGCCGGTGGTGAACTCGCTGGTGATCGCGAACAGGCCGAGCGCCAGCACCACGTACTGGGTCAGCTCCAGTGACCCGGCAACGATCTCGCCGACGTCGAGCATGCCCGGGTTGTTCGTCGGATCGTCGTCGGTGTTGGCATTGCTCGCGTAGATGGCGAGCTGGGCGTTGCTCGCCGCCATGGTCAGCACCGCCGCGAGCAGTGTCCACCAGGTGGAGCGCACCGACCAGAGTTTGGTCCACTCGGCGGCCACCGCCCCGGCGAGCGGATTTCCGGCCGGTGCGGGCCGGGTGGTCCGCCGGGCCGGGTCGAGCCTGGACGGTGCGGTCATCGCGTTCCACCTCCGGTCAGGCCGGCGGCGTACTCCACGCTGTCGGCGGTCAGCTCCAGGAACGCCTCCTCCAGGGAGGGGGCGACGGGCGTCAGCTCGTGCAGCCGTACCCCCAGCTCGTGCGCCAGGTCACCGACCCGGCCGGCGGTGCTGCCGGCGACCGCGAGCCCGCCCTCGTCGGCGGTGACAGTCGCGCCCTCGGCGGCCAGGCGGTCACCGAGCGCGGCGAGCGCGGCCGGCTCCGGCCCGCGTACCCGGACGGAGGCGGCGGGCCGGGCGGCGATCAGCTCGGCCAGCGGCGCGTCCGCCACCAGCCGTCCGCGCCCGAGCACCACCAGCCGGTCGGCGGTCTGCTGCATCTCGCTCATCAGGTGGCTGGAGACGAGGACTGTGCGTCCCTCGTCGGCCAGGCGGCGGGTGAACCCGCGGATCCACCGCACCCCGTCCGGGTCGAGTCCGTTTACCGGCTCGTCGAGCAGCAGCACCGGCGGGTCGCCGAGCAGCGCGCCGGCGATGCCGAGCCGCTGCCCCATGCCCAGCGACAGCGCCCGGCCCGGCTTACCGGCGGCGCGGGCGTCCAGACCGACCAGGTCGAGCACCTGCGCCACCCGCCGCTCCGGTACGCCGTTGCTGCGCGCCATCGCCCGCAGGTGCGCCACGCCGGAACGGGCCGGGTGCACACCTGTCGCGTCGAGCAGCGCGCCCACCTCGTACAGCGGGTGCCGCAGCGTGCGGTAGTCCCGGCCGTTGACGAGCGCCTGCCCCGCGGTGGGCCGGTCCAGGCCGAGCACCATCCGCATGGTGGTGGACTTACCCGCGCCGTTCGGGCCGAGGAACCCGGTGACCTGGCCGGGGCGGATCTCGACGGTCAGGTCGTCCACGGCGGTGACCCCGCCGAACCGTTTCGTCAACCCACGAAGTGTGATCATGCGGCGACGCTATTGCGCGGCGGTGCCGCCGCACTGCCGTCGAACGGCAGCCACCCACCCTGACTTTCGTAAGGAAGGGCCCCTTATTAACGCCTCCGGTAGAGGAAGGGCCCCCTGTTAACACCCGCAGGGTTCAGGCGCGACGGACCACGAACGCGTCGGGCATCCGGAAGGTCAGGTTGTCCGGGCACCACGGTGGACGGACCACAGTCACGCCGTCCAGCAGCGCGGTCGCCTCGGCGACCACCACTGCGGCCTCCATCCGGGCCAGCTGCGCGCCGACGCAGCGGTGCGGCCCGGCGCCGAACGCCAGGTGCCGCCGTGAGCCGGGCTGCCCGGGGCGGAACTCCCCCGGCGCGCCGACCACGGCCGGGTCGCGCCCGGCGCGGGCCAGCCACGCCACCACGCTGGTGCCCGCCGCCACCGGCAGCTCGCCGAGCATCGTGTCCGCGGCTGCCACCCGCCGCCAGGTGACGATCGGCGGTTCCAGCCGCAGCCCTTCCTCGACCACGTCGTCCACCGCCACCGTGCCGGCGCGCAGCCCGGCCCGTACCGCCGGCTCCCCGGCCAGCCGGTGCAACAGCAGGGTGAGGAACTGCGAGGTGGTCTCCTGACCGGCGACCAGCAGGAAGAACAGCGCGCCGACGACCACGTCGGGGGAGTGCCCCGCGTCGCGCAGCCGCGCGGCGAGCCCGCCCCCGGTCGCGGCGAACTCGCGCAGCACGGTGTGGAACCGGCCGACCTCGGCGGCGAGCGCGAGCTGCCGGGCGGAGTCCAGCGGCGCCCAGAACAGCTCCAGCGCGGCCCGGGCGAAGTCCTTCACCGCGCCGACCGGCGCGTCCGGCAGCTCGACCAGCCGGGCCAGCACTAGCAGCGGCAGGTCGGCGGCGAGACCGGCGTACAGGTCGACCGGGCGGCCCGCGTCCAGCTCCGCCGCCAGTGCGGCCACCCGCTCCCGGACCAGCCCGGTCAGCCACTGACGCTGGGCGGCCACCCGGTGCGGGTGCAGCGCGTCGGCGACGATGCCCCGGATCTCCGGGTGGCTGGCGCCGCCGTTGTTCGCCAGCGTCGGTGGCAGCCGGAACCGGTGCCCGGCGAGCACCCGCAGCGCCGCCACCGGGAGCGGGGTGACCGCGTCGAGCGCGTTGTCCGGCCGGAACGTCACCGGGTCTGTGAGCACCTGGCGTACGAGCGCGTGCCGGGTCACCACCAGGTGCGGCACCCCGACGTGGTCGACAACCGTGGCCGCGTCCGGCCACTGCTCGTCGACGGACTCCCCCCAGCCCGGAACAGCACGCGGTAACGCTAGCGGCGGGCGCCGGGCGGGTTCGGGTCCAGCTCCCACACGGTGGTGCGCTTCACCCGTACGCTCTCCAGCGCCTCGGACACCGGCACGTCGTACGCGGCCAGCTCGTGGAAACGCTCGCGGGGCAGGAACGCCCGGCCCGGGTCGCCCACCAGCACCCGGGCGCCGGAACGGGCGGCCCGGAGCAGGAAGCGCAGCATCCGGCGGGCCATCGCCTCGCTGTAGAAGACGTCCCCGGCCAGCACCACCTCGGCGTCGCCCGCGTCGGAGTCGAGGATGTCGCCGAGTTCGGCGTCGACGCGTACCCCGTTGGCCCCGGCATTGAGCGCGACGGCCGCGACGGCCCGCTCGTCCACCTCGACGGCCCGGACGCCGGCCGCGCCGGCGCGGCCGGCGGCGATGGCGACCAGGCCGGAGCCGGAGGCCAGGTCGAGCACCCGGCGGCCGGCGACCACCTCGGGGTGGTCGGTCACGTAGCGGGCCAGACCTTGCCCGCCGGCCCAGGCGAACGCCCAGAACGGCGGCGGCTGGGCGCTGCGGAACTCGCCCTCGGTCAGTTCCCACAGGCCGATCGGCTCGTCGGCCTGGTGCAGCAGCACCTCGGGCACGAACGCCACGGGGGCGAGGCGGGCGTGCAGCCTGACGAACGCGGCGGACAGCTCGGACACCGGAGAATTGTGTCCCACCGGGCTTCCCGGCCCGCATCCCGGGCGTGTCGCGGTGAGGTCGTGACCGGTTCACCACGCTCGGTGAAAGGGCCCTCGTGTTGTGGCGTTGGATGCGAACACGCCCGTCTACCGGCGTGCCCGGCGCGCTCCTAGCGTTGCCTGTGGACACGACCGAGGGTGAGGAGGCGTGGTGAGCGAGTGGCGGCACGCGCTGCGGATCGGACTGGTGCTGACCTTCGTGGCCGGGACCGGGTACGGCGGAGCCCTGCCCGCCCGGGCGGCGGCCGCCTTCTCCACCGAGCTGAGCGGCCTGCCGGACGAGTTCACCGCCGGGAACCGGGTGGAGACGCTGTCCGCCGTGGTCTCCCGCTCCGACGGGGGCGGCTGTGTCAAGGTGCGCTGGTCGATGGTGGTGCGGGTGCAGGGCCTGCGCCTGGACCAGCTGAAGGTCGACCGGGTGGAGGACAGCGGGTCGTTCCCGCTGGAGATCCGCACCGAGGGAGACACCGCCCGGCTGACCGACAGGCAACTCGACCCGGGTGTGCTCTGCCCGGGCCGTACGGTGACCGCCCGCTACCGGGTGGCGTTCGCCGAGGACGTGGCGCGCGGGCGGGTGAGCTTCGCCGCCGAGGCGTACGACCCGCAGTTGCGCCTGCTGGCCCGGCGGACCGCCACCCGGCAGGTGGTGGGGGAGGAGGCTTCGCCGACGCCGGCACCCACCAGCGTGGAGCCCTCCGAGACGCCGAGCGAGGAGCCACCCACCGACGAACCGGTGACCGACGAGCCGACCGACGCGGCAGTGGTGGAGCCACCGCCCGGAGGTGTGGCCGGGCGACCGGTGGCGGACAGCGGTGGCTTCGGCCTCGTGCAGGCCGCGTTCCTGCTGGGCGGCCTGCTGCTGTTCCTCGGCGCCGGGTTGCTGCTGCGGATGCGCCGCCTGCTGCGCCCGTCCGCCGCCACCGAGCCGGAGGCCCTGCCACCGCCCTTCGAACGCGCCCGCCCGAACTGGCCCTGAGCGCGGTCAGTCGAGTTGGCTGGGTTCCAGGCCCAGTTCGCGGGCGGCGACGAGGCGGATCCACTCGGCGATCTGGCGGCGCGTGATCACCCGCTCGTGCACCGCGAGCTGGACCGCGAGGCCGTCCATCACCGCGCTGATCCGCCAGGCCGCGCCGGCCGGGTCGGGGCAGTCGAACGTGCCCTCGGCGACCCCGTCCGTGATCACCGTGGCCAGGTCCTGCCGCCAGCGCAGGTCCAGCCGCCGGGAGAGCTTCTCCAGCTCCGGGGTACGCAGCGACTCGGCCCAGCCGTCGATCCACATCGACCAGGAGGTGGCGCGCCCAGTCGGGGCGTACAGCCGCAGCATGCGGCGCAGTTTCGCCAGTGGCGGCGCGGAGGAGCGGAGCACCGCGTCGAGCCGGTTCAGGTCCTGGTCGACGGCGTACGCGAACGCCTGGGCGAGCAGCCGGTCCTTGGTGGCGAAGTGGTAGAACACGAGCGCCTGGCTGACCCCGGCGGCCTCTGCCACGTCGGCCGTGCGGGTGTTGGCGAGCCCTCGTTCCGCGATCACCTCGCAGGCCGTACGCAGCAGCGCGTCCAGGCGGATCTCGGCGGCTCGTCTCGTCACGGCGTTACGGTAACCCATCCGGATGACCACGGGGAGTTACCGAGGCGGCTGGTCGGCGGCCGGGCAGTCGGATGCCGGACACTCGACTCGCCGGTCTGCTTCCGCAGGTGGGAGCGCTTGCCGGTGCTTTCGGGTGCCAACCACCCAGGCTCCTAGGAAGCTGAGGGCGAGCGCGGCCCGCCACCAGCGGATGCGCCGGAAACGGGACCCGATTTGGCAACCGTTCCCGGGCTCGGCTAAAGTTCTCATCCGTCACCGGTTAACACCGGAGGCGTGCGGACGTAGCGCAGCTGGTAGCGCATCACCTTGCCAAGGTGAGGGTCGCGGGTTCGAATCCCGTCGTCCGCTCGGAGATGCCGCCACGCAGTTCGGGGGCAACCTCGGTGGAGTGGCCGAGAGGCGAGGCAACGGCCTGCAAAGCCGTGTACACGGGTTCAAATCCCGTCTCCACCTCGCAGTAGACGAGGGCGATTGGCGCAGTGGGAGCGCGCTTCCTTGACACGGAAGAGGTCACTGGTTCAAACCCAGTATCGCCCACCAGCGGAAAGGCCGTGTCGATCATTCGACACGGCCTTTCTCGTCGTCATCGATCAGTCCAGTGCCCCGCCGCTGGCCATTGCCGCGCCCGCGCGGCCGCGCCCAGACTGGCCCGGTGGACGATCAACAGACCCGAGCCCAGCGGTTCCGCGCCCTGCACCGGCCCGGTGAGCCACTGATCCTGGCCAACGCCTGGGACGCGCTGAGCGCCCGGCTCGTCGCCGCGGCCGGCGCCCAGGCGATCGCGACCACCAGCGCAGGCGTCGCCTGGAGCCGCGGCGCCCCGGACGGCGACCTGCTCGCCCGGGAGACCGCCGTCGACGTCATCCGCCGCGTCGCCGACGCGGTCCGCCTTCCGGTCACCGCCGACATCGAATCCGGGTACGGCGACAACCCCGAGCAGGTCGCCCAGACCGTCACCGCGGTCCTCGCCGCCGGAGCCGTCGGCATCAACATCGAAGATGCCCGGCACGACGGCGGCGGCCCGCTGCGCCCGGTCGACGAGCAGGTCGCCCGGCTCGCCGCGGTCCGGGCCGCCGCAGACCGCGCCGGCATCCCGCTGTACGTCAACGCCCGCGTCGACACGTACCTGCGCGGCGCCGGAGGCGTACCGGAGACCGTCGCGCGCGCCGAGGCGTACCTGGCCGCCGGCGCGGACGGGATCTTCGTCATCGGGACTGTGGAGCCGGAGACGGTGGCCACGCTGGCGGCGGCGATCCCGGCCCCGCTGAACGTGCTGGCCGGGCCGGGCGCGCCACCGGTGGCCGAGCTGGCCCGGCTCGGGGTGGCCCGGGTGAGCCTCGGACCGGCGCTGGCCGAGTCGGCGTACGCGGTGGTCCGGCGCGCGGCGGCGGAGGTGTTCGGCGCCGGGACGTACGAGGCGCTCGCCGGCGGGCTCGACTTCGGCGAGCTGAACGAGCTGATGCGGGACTGACCCGGCCGCACGGGATCGACCTGGGGGCGGGGGAGCGGGTTGAATGTGCCGGTGGCCGTCATCCCGCGTCCGAGCCGGCGGGCGGTGAACGGCTGTCGTCGCAGCCCGTCCCGACGGGGACGCCGCGAATGACGGCAGTCGTCCGCCCGGTGCCCGCGCTGCGGAGCCTGCCCGGCCTCACCACCGCCACGGCAGCCGTCTGCGTCGCGGCGCTCGCCGCCCTGGGCGCGGCCGGGCACGGCGGTTTCGCCAGCGACCCGGTTGGCGCCGTGGCCCTGGCGACGGCCGCCGTGGGCAGCGCGCTCGCCGCGCTGCGGCTCGGCCGGTCGGGCCACGTTGCCGCCGGCCGGCTGGCGGCCGGGCTCGCCGCGTCCCTGCTGGCGTACCTGGCGCTCGCCGTCGTGGCGGTGGCCGCCGTCGCGGCCGGGTATCCGTGGGCCGGGCCGGCCGTCGCGGCATGGAACTCGGCGTGGATCCCGCCGCTGGCGCTCCTGCAGCTGACCGCCTCGGCCGCCGTCCGCACCGGCACGGCCACCCCGATGACACACCGGTACGTGGGTGCCGCCCTCGGCGCGGCCACGCTCGTCAACGCGCTGCTGACGACGGCGAGCGAGCCGTTCGACGGGCTGCCGACGATCGCGGGGGAGTCCTGGCGCACCGCGCTCGCCCCGGCCGGCGCCACCATCACCCTGCTCGGCGTCGCGGCGCTGCTCCTGCTGCCGGCGACGCTCTGGCGGGCCGCCCTCGGCTCGCACCACAGCGTGCGGGCACGGCTCGGCGTGGCCGCCGCGGCCACCACCGCCGCGCCGCTGACAGTCGTCTTCTGCCTGCTCCTCGCCGTCGCCCGCGCCCCCGGTGACGTCGAGCCGTCGCTGGGCTCGGTGGCGTTCCTGGTGGCTCTCTCCGGCGCCGCCGTGTTCGCCGTCGCCTGCGCGGTCACCGCCGCCCGGGGCGCCGCCGCGCCGCGCCGGGTCGCCACCGTGGTGCGCGGCACCGGCCTGGCCGCCGCGGCCCTGCTGGTGGTCGGCGCCGGCACGCTCGTGGCCGCTCCCGGCTCGTCCCTCGGCCCGACGTCGGTCGCCCTGGTCGTGTCGGCGCTGACCGTTGCCGTCGGCGGCGGGGCGTGGGCCGGCACCGGCCGGCTGGCGGCGCTGCTCACCGCCGCGCCGGCAGTGCCGCCGACAGCGCCGGTGACGCCGCGAGGCGGCGCAGAGGGTACGAACGGAGGCGGCGCGGCGGGGACGACGAACGTCATCGAGCCGGCGGTCCCGGCCGGGCCAGCAGTGGACGCGGCGGGCCCGGCGGGGGCGGGCTCGCCGGGCGCGTCCGGCGCGGGGGCGGAGGCCGGCGCGGGCCCGGTGTCGGTCGGCGGGCTGACGGCGCGCGAACGCGAGGTGCTCGCCGCGCTCGCCGAAGGCGCCAGCAACGCGGGGATCGCAGCGCAGCTGGTGGTCTCCGAACGGACCGTCGACGCCCACCTGCGGGCGATCTTCGTCAAGCTCGACCTGACGCCCGGCGGCGACACGAACCGGCGGGTACGGGCGGCGCGGATCTGGCTGGAGCACGCCCGACAGCCGCGTTGACCAGGGGATTTCCGAAGATAGGTGCTGAGGCCGATGCCCGGGCCGGCGGTTCTCGGCACGGTGGGGCGACACCCGATCGACGGAGGCTCCCACCGTGCCCGTACCGAAGTTGCGCCGTGCCGCGCTCGTCGCCCTCTTCGTCCTGCTCCTGGCGTCCCTGGCCGGACGGACCGTGTTCATGCTGTGGGAGCCGCCGTTCGACGGCGCGATCCACTACGACGAGGTCCGTGAGCTGGGGTCCGCGTACTGGCCCATGAACCTCTACCTGGGCGGGCCCGCGTACGCGATCTCCTGGATCGCCGCGGCGGTCTTCATCGTCGGGCTGGCCCGGGGCCGCGCGGGCGTGCTGAACCTGGTGGGGGCGTTCCTGGCCGGCCTGGGCGGCGTGGTGTTCGCGTTGGCGATCACCGCGGAGGTGCTGCCGTTCGCCTACGCCGCCGACCCGGCCGTCCTGCCCGAGCCGGAGGGACGGGCGTTGTTCGACGCGTTCAACGACCAGGTGGACGGGCTGCTCCCGGCGATCCTCGGCAGCCAGGTGGCGATCGTCCTCGGCATGGTCCTGGCGCTGGTCGGGATCCTGATCGGCCGGACCATGCCGCGTCCGCTGGCCGTCGCCGGGCTGGTCTACGTCGTGGCGTTCGTACTGGTGCCGCAGGACGCCGGTCGCGCGGTGGTCGTCGTGAGCTACCTGGTGCAGGTGGCACTCGTGGCCGCGATCGGCTGGTACGGGCTGCGCGCCGCCACCGACGCCGAGCGGCCGTAGCAGACGGACCGGCCGGATCACCCGATCCGGCCGGTCCGGTTCCCGGGACCGATCAGCTCCGTCGGCCCCGCCTGCGGTCACATCGGCGGTGCGACGTCCCGGCGCTCCTCGACCCGGCGGTACTCCACCGGCTCCTCGGCGGTGGTGGCCACCACCGGACGGCGCCGGCCCCAGACCAGCGTGGTCATGATCAGGCCGAGGACGCCGGCCGCCATGAGGATCCAGCCGACGACGTCGAGGTCGACCCCGCCGACGCTGGCGTTGAGCGCGAACGTGAGGATCGCGCCGACCGCGATCAGGAAAATGCTCGTACCGATACCCACGACAGCCTCCTTCGGGGGGATGGTTGTGCTGTCACCGGCCTCAGTACCCCGGCGGCGGGCAGCGCAACCACCTGCCGCCCGGCGGGGCGGGGGTCCGCCGCGAGGCGATCTTGGCATCGGGTAGAGTCTGCTGCGTCGCCAGCGCGAGCCGGCGGCACGCGGACGTAGCGCAGCTGGTAGCGCATCACCTTGCCAAGGTGAGGGTCGCGGGTTCGAATCCCGTCGTCCGCTCGCGATTGCCCGGGCGATTGGCGCAGTGGGAGCGCGCTTCCTTGACACGGAAGAGGTCACTGGTTCAAACCCAGTATCGCCCACCGAGAGTCACCACGCCGCCGGTCGACAGGCGGTCGTCTCCCACCGGACAGCCGGCACCGGCCACATCGGTCTCCCAGGTCCACCGTGCGGATTATTCTGCCGCTGCCACCGCGCGTGTCACTGTGAGGCCCGATGCGCAGGGAGGCGTTCAGATGGCAACAATCGAGCGGGGACGGTGGCGGCGGACGGCCTCACGATTAGGCGTGGCGGCAGTCGTCGCGGCGGCCGGGGTGACGGTATCCGCCGCGCCCGCGCAGGCCACCGCGACACGGACGGTGGCGTTCTACAGCATGGACGAACCGGCGTCGTCGTCGACGGTGCTGACCGACTACAGCGGCAACGGCCGCCACGGCACGATCGGCGGCGAGGTGGTCACCGGCGCGCTCTACGCCGGGGCGACCGGCCACCGCTTCGCCACGCACCTGCCCACCGACAAGGAGTACGTCCCGGGCCACGTCGACCTGGTGCCGCACACCACCGACTTCAACCCCGACGCCGGGGACTTCTCGGTGACCATCCGTTACCGGACCACGTACTCCTTCGGCAACATCCTCCAAAAGGGACAGGGCAACGCGGCCGGCGGCTACTGGAAGTTCGAGGCGCCCAACGGCAAGCCGAAGTGCCTGTTCCGGGGCGCGGACGGCGCCTCCCGCACCGGCTACACGGACGTGCCGATCTCCGACGGCCAGTGGCACACGATCACCTGCAACCGCACCTCCGCCTACGTGGAGATGTACGTCGACGGCGTGCGGACCAGCCGCCTCAACGGGCCGACCGGCACCATCGCCAACACCTGGCCGCTGTCCGTCGGCGGCAAGAGCCAGTGCGACGGTACGAAGGTCACCTGCGACTACTTCGCCGGCGACATCGACTACGTGAAGATCCTGAAGGGCTCGGGCGGTCCGGCGAACCAGGCGCCCGTGGCCGCGCTGACGCCCACCTGCTCCGGGCTGGTGTGCACGTTCACCGGCGCGGGCTCCACCGACGCCGACGGCGCGATCCAGAACCACAGCTGGAACTTCGGCGACGGGGACACCACCGGCACGGCCTCCGTACCGACCACGTCCCACACGTACGCGGCGGCCGGCACCTACCCGGTCACGCTCACCGTCACCGACGACCGGGGCGCCACCGGCACCGCGACAGTCGAGGTGACTGTCGCGCCCGTACCGGAGCGGATCTCGTACGTCGGCCAGGCCACCGCGAACGCCAACTGGACCAGCCACACGGTGACCGTCCCGGCGGGCGTGCAGGCCGGTGACATGCTCCTGCTTCTGCTCAGCCAGAACACGCACACCGGCACCGGGGAGCCGACCGGCGTGACCGGCTGGAGCAGACTCGACCGGCTCGACGGCGGCTTCGCCACCACCACCGCCTGGTGGAAGACAGCAGGCGCCGGCGACGCGGGCACTGCGGTCCGGGTGACACTGGACAGTCAGGCGAAGGGCAACCTGGTGCTGGCCGCGTACCGGGGCGTGGCGCCGGGCGCGCCCGTCTTCACCCGGGCCACCGACGCGGCGAGCACCGCCACCCGCATCACCCCGTACGCGCCGGTGACCACCGCGCAGAGCTGGGCCGTGTCGTACTGGCTGCACGGCGACAGCACCTCCACCGCGCTCACCCCGCCGGCGGGCGTGGCGGTGCGCAGCAACACCTCGCAGACCGGCGGCGGACGGGTGACCGGCCTGCTCGCCGACTCGGCGAGCAGCGTGCCGACCGGCAGCTACGGCGGGCTCACCGCCACCGGCGCCGCGGCCAGCACGACCACCACCACGTGGACGTTCGTCCTGCCCCCGGCCTGACCCATCGGGTACGCGGAAAGGCCGGCACCCCGTTGGTTCGGGGTGCCGGCCTTTCGCTGTGTCTTACCTGTTGGTCTTACTTGTTCCAGTGTTCGGCGACGAGGTCGGCGGCCTGCTGCTCCCACTGGGCGTAGTGGTCGGGGTAGGCGGAGACCTGGACGGTCTGGGCGGCCTTGGTCAGCGGCATGTCCTTCCAGCCGTCGACCTGCTTCAGGCCCTTCAGGAACGCGGTCGTGGAGTATTCGGGGTCGGTGATCTGCTCGACCGTGCCCCAACCGGAGGAGGGGCGCTGCTGGAACAGGCCCTGCGAGTCGTGGTCGTTACGGTCACCCAGGTGACCCAGGTTCTCCAGCTTCGACTCCTGCAACGCCGTAGCGATCGACACGACGGCGGCGCGTTCGTCCATGCCGGCCTTCTTCGTGGCCGCGATGATCGCCTTCACGTTCTTGGTCTGCTCGTCGTTCAGGTCGATACGCGACTGCTTGCCCTGCACGCCGTGCGGGATCAGCTTGTCGCCCTGCACGCTCACGCTGACCGGCTTGGCGCCGGCGGTGGTGTCCGCGGCGTGGGCGGCGACGGGGCCGGCGAACACGCCACCGGTGAAGGCCAGACCAGCAATACCCAGGATGCTCTTCCGCAGGATCGTGTTCATTGGGGGGCTCCATTCGGGGGATCGACGCCCACACCGACAGGGGGTTTCGGTGCGGGTGCGAGCACCGTCAGGCGCTCAAGAAGTCTTGGGGGTTCGGCTGCTCGCGGGGCGGGGGCCTCGACGCGGGTGCCGGAAGCATGTCCAACGACCCGCCACCCGGCATCATTCCCGGGGCACGTCACGCGCCGCCGGGGAGCGGCGCGGGGGTTCACGTCGTCGGAACCGTGTTCAACGACCGGCCGGGCGGGATGATTCCCCGCCGGCTCACGCCGTCGGAACCGTACTCAACGAGCGCTGGCCGCGGACTGTTCCCGCAGCCGACGCCGCTCCGCTCGGGGTTGCGGCCTTGCTCGGTCGGTCACCTGGTTACAACGCCACCGACCCGCCACCGATTCCACCCTCAGAGTGCCGCCCACCACCCCCGAACCGGACACCGCACCCCCAAACCCCCACCGCACCGGAGCCCTAACCCAGTCCAGCCGGGCACCTCGCTCCGCGCCCCGGGTGATCAAGGAGTTTGCGGCACCTTCCGGCCTGGACGAGGACACAAACTCCTTGATCACCCCCGATGAAGCCCTCTCAGGCCCCCTAGCGAGGGTTGATCATGAGGTTAGCGGTGACAAACCGGACACGAAGCACCGTCAACTTCATGATCGACGCTCTCGGGCCGGGCCGGGCAGGGCCGGGCCGGGCAGGGCCAGTGCGGGCGGGGCCGGGGCGGGCCGGGCCAGGCCGGGTCGGGGCGGCCAGGGCGGGGGTGGGCAGGGCAGGCCGAGCGCCGGAGTGACGCACTGCGACGGTGGGGCGGGTCGGGCGGGGCGGGGCACCGGTGTCAACCACTGCGACGGCTGCGCCGATCTTGCAGGTCGGGCCCTCCGGGTGTCCGACTTACGCGTTATGCGGGGTGCCGAAGTGCAAGATCGCGAAGGCCCCCCCGGGGGTGGCGGCTGTTCGGGGCTGTCCGGAACTTGCTGTGGCCTTGGGTGGCTCGCCGATCTTGGAGTTGTGGCTCCTCGCGAAAAGGTGGTAACCGGGCAATCCGTGGCACCACAACTCCAAGATCGACGGTGACAGGCGAGGGGCGCGGACTCCCGACAGGGCGACAGATCCTCCCGCACTGGGCAGCGTCCTCGTTCCGCGCCGGGCCTGGCCCGCTCCCGGGCGCGGGTTCTGCCGTTGGCAGATCCGCTGACCGTGAACAAGGGGCGCCATGCCCGGCACGGGGCGGCACGCTGGGACGTATGCGACTCCTGATGCTTGGTGGTACGGGCTTTGTCGGTGGTGCCGTGGTGGCTGAGGCGGTACGCCGCGACTGGCAGGTGACCGTGTTCAACCGGGGCGTGCACGGGCAGGCGCCGCCCGGCGTACACCGGTTGCGGGGTGACCGGACGATGCCGGACGGGCTGGCCGCGCTAACCGGCGGCGAGTGGGATCTGGTGGTGGACACCTGGGACGGCGCGCCCCGGGCGGTACGGGACGCGGCATCGGCGCTCGTCGGCGCGGTGCCGCACTACGTCTACGTGTCCAGCGGCTCGGTGTACGCGCCACCCGTCGAACTCGGCACCGGTGAGGAGGCGCCGACGGTGGCGGCGGACCCGGACGCGGAGGACGGCGACTACCCGGCGAACAAGGCGGGCGGGGAACTCGCCGCCACCCGGGTGTTCGGTGACCGGGCGCTGCTCGTGCGCGCCGGGCTGATCCTGGGGCCGGGGGAGGACATCGGGCGGCTGCCGTGGTGGCTGAACCGGATCGCCCGGGGCGGGGACGTGTTGGCGCCTGGGCCGCGTGACCTGCCGATCCAGTACGTGGACGTCCGCGACTTGGCGAACTGGCTGCTGGACCGGGGTGCCGAGGGCGTCGGCGGTGCGTACAACGTGATCGGTCGCACCGGGCACGCGACGATGGGCGAGCTGCTCGACGCGGCGGTGGCGGCGACCGGGTCGGACGCGACGCTGCGGTGGACGGCGCCGGAGCCGATCCTGGCGGCCGGGGTGGTGCCGTGGAACGACCTGCCGGTCTGGGTGCCGCGTGGGCACGAGTACCGCTGGTTGCAGGAGCGGAACGTCGAGCGGGCGTACGCGGCGGGGCTCGTGTGCCGGCCGGTGACCGAGACGGTCGCCGACACCTGGCGGTGGCTGCGCGAGGTGGGGCAGGTGCCGGCGCGCGCGGGGCGGCCGGCCCGTGCCCCGGTCGGCCTGGCGCCGGAGCGGGAGGCCGCGTTGCTGGCCGCGCTCCCCGCCTGACCAGGCACCGCGCCGCCGGAACGCTGGACCGCGCCGCCGGAACGCTGAGCCGGAACAAAGGGCCGGAACAAAGGGCCGGGCGGCCGGCCTGACCCGCGGAGGGGTTCGGGTCAGGCCGGCACGACCGGCAGGTCGAGCACTTCCTCGACCGGGCGACGCGGGGTGGCGCGGCCCGGCTGGCCGTACCCGATCCGCATCACCATCTGCGGGGTGCCGAACCGGCCTAGCGACATCCGCAGCGCCTCCCGCGCGGCCGGCACCTCGATCGGCTGGGACAGCATCGACGCGCTGAGCCCGGCGTCGGTGGCGGTGAGCAGCACCCGCTGCAACGCCTGCCCGGCGAGGATCTGGTCGGCGGAGGTGTTGCCGGCCGAGCCGAGCACCGCGACGAGCGGCTCCGGCTCGAAGTCCCGGCCGGGGGCGCGGTTGCGGCCGCCGAAGCCGCGCTGGGGCAGCAGGTCCTGCGGCTCGCTCTGCGGTCCGCCGGCGACGGTGGGCACGCCGTCGGCGGCCGGCTCGGAGCGAATCCACTCCATCCGCTCAGCCACGTACGCGGGGTCGCGTTCCAGCACCCGGTGGGCGCTGCGGGCGACCTCGGCGACCGCGTTCACCGCGCTGGTGCCGATCACCAGCTCCAGCCAGCACTGCTCGGCCCGGGCCGCCTCGCCGAGCCGCCAGCGGGCCTCGGCGGGCACCGGGTCCGGCCAGAACGGCGCGCGGTTGCTGAACCGGCGGCTGATCGCCCCGTACAGGCTCTGCTCGGTCGGGGTGGGGCGGCGCGGCACGTCCGGCACGAGCCGGGCCACGACGTCGGGGTCGGAGGGGTACGGGCGCAGCCGCACCGTGGCCGGGGTGCCCGCCACGGCGAGCGCGAGCCGCAGGTTGAACAGCGCCGCGCCGGCGGCCATGCGCGCGCCCCAGCCGGTCGGGTCGGTGGCGGGCAGGCCGCGCAGCGGGTCGACTGACACTTCGATGCCGCCGTCGACCACCCGGAACCGCCACGGCTGGGTGTTGTGCAGCGACGGCGCCCGGACCGCGTCGGCGACCGCGGCCCGCAGGTCCGCGGTGGTGTATTCGGTCGTCATGGTGGTGCTCCCTCTCGTGCGGCGCCGGCTCCCCCGTCCGGTACATCACTAACGGTGCGTCAGCGGGCAGCGCCCTGAGCAGGGCCGGAGGTCCCCACCTGGGCCCGGCCGTCGGTCCCGCCCGGCGCGGGGAGGACGGGACTTTCGACCCGTGCTACCGAGGCGGGAAAGCGGGTAGAAAGGACTGATGATCCGGGTGTTCCTGCTCGACGACCATGAGGTCGTCCGTCGTGGCCTTGCCGACCTGCTGCAGAGCAGCGGCGACATCGAGGTGGTCGGCGAGTCCGGCCTGGCCCAGGAGGCGGCGCGTCGCATTCCCGCGCTGCGTCCCGACGTGGCGATCCTCGACGCCCGGCTGCCCGACGGCAACGGCATCGACGTGTGCCGGGACGTCCGCGCGGTGGACTCCTCGATCAAGGGGCTGATCCTCACCTCGTACGAGGACGACGAGGCGTTGTTCGCGGCGATCATGGCGGGTGCCGCCGGGTACGTGCTCAAGCAGATCCGCGGCACCGACCTGGTGGACGCGGTCCGCCGGGTGGCGGCCGGGCAGTCGCTGCTGGACCCGGCGATCACCACCCGTGTGCTGGAGCGCATCCGCAGCGGCGTGGAGCAGCCCCGGGAGTTGAAGTCGCTCACCGAGCAGGAGCGGCGGATCCTGGAGTACGTGGCGGAGGGGCTCACCAACCGGGAGATCGCCGGGAAGATGTTCCTGGCCGAGAAGACGGTGAAGAACTACGTGTCCAGCGTGCTGGCGAAGCTCGGTCTGGAGCGGCGTACCCAGGCGGCGGTGCTGGCGACCCGGCTGCTCGGCAAGAACACCTGACGCCGGTCAGTCGAGCGGGACGCTCCAGCGCAGCTCGGTGCCGCGCGGCTCGGCCCGGCGTAGCGAGAACTCGCCGCCCAGCCGCTCGGCCCGCTCCCGCAGGTTGACCAGCCCGCTGCGGGCCGCCTCCGGGTCGCAGCCGATGCCGTCGTCGGTGACGGTGATCTCGACGTGGCCGGAGTCGACGCGTACGCGCACCGACACCCGGTCGGCCTGCGCGTGGCGTACCGCGTTGGAGAGCGCCTCGCGCAGCACGGCGGTGAGTTCGGGTCGCAGCTCGTCCGGGACGGCGCTGTCGATCGGGCCGACCAGTTCCAGGTCGGGCCGGTAGCCGAGCGATTCGGCGGCCACCTCGATGGCCTCGCGGATCTCGGTGCGCAGCGCCGCGCTCATCGGGGTACGCAGCTCGAAGATGGTGCGGCGGATGTCGCGGATGGTGGCGTCGAGGTCGTCGACGGCCTGGTTGATCCGCTTGGCGGCCTCGGGGCGGGCGTTCATGGCGCCGCTCTGCAGTTGCAGACCGGTGGCGAACAGCCGCTGGATCACCACGTCGTGCAGGTCGCGGGCGATGCGTTCGCGGTCCTCCAGGACGACGAGCAGTTCCCGCTCCTCCTGACCGCGGGCCCGTTCCATGGCGAGCGCGGCCTGTCCGGCGAAGCTGGCCAGCAGCGCGAGGTCGTCGTCGGCGGCGGGGCCGTGGTCGGGCCGGTAGCCGATCACCAGGACGCCGTGCAGCGTGTCGGCGGCGGCGAGCGGGGAGACCACTGCCGGCCCGGCGACCACGGGCCGGGGCCAGGGCGCCGCGGCGGCGAGGTTCTCCACCTGGTCGTGCCGGCCCGACGTGGCGGACGCGGCGAAACTGGTCTCGGCGGCGGGCAGCACCGCGCCGACCAGTTCCCGGGTGACCGGGTCGGCGCCGTCGACCACCTCGACGGTGAACTGCGCCTCGTCCTCGTCGTAGAGCAGCACCAGCGCCAGTTCGGCTTCGGCGACCTCACGGGCGCGGCGGGCCACCAGGGTCAGCGCGTCGGTGCGGCGCACCTCGCCGAGCAGCACCGAGGTGATCTCCGCGGCGGCGGCGAGCCAGCGTTCCCGCCGGTGCGCCAGCGCGTAGAGGCGGGCGTTCTCGATCGCCACGCCGGCCGCGGCGGCGAGCGCCACCACGATCTCCTCGTCGTCCTCGGTGAACTCGGTCGCGCCCTGCTTCTCGGCCAGGTAGAGGTTGCCCCAGACGTGGTCGCGGATGCGTACCGGCACGCCGAGGAAGCTGTGCATCGGCGGGTGGTGCGGCGGGAAGCCGTACGAGTTGGGGTGCTTGGTGATGTCCGGCATGCGTACCGGCTTCGGCTCGTCGATGAGCAGGCCCAGCACGCCGCGGCCGTGCGGCAGCTCGCCGATCTTCGCGTGCAGCTCGGGGCTGATGCCGTGGACGATGAAGTCGTGCAGCATCCGGTCGGGGCCGATCACGCCCAGCGCGCCGTAGCGGGCGCCGGCCAGCTCGCACGCCGACTGCACGATCCGCTCCAGCGTGCTGCGCAGGTCGAGGTCGGACCCGATGCCGACGACGGCGTCCAGCAGCGCCCGTAGCCGCTCGCGGCTGGTCACCACCTCGCCGACGCGGTCGAGCATCTCCTGGAGGAGCTCGTCCAGGCGGACGCGGGACAGCGGGGTCAGCCCGAGCGACGGCGCGACGTGCTCATGCTGGGGCTGGGGTGCGGCGGCCACCGGGCGATCGTATCGCCCGGCGGCCGCCCTGATCGAGACCGGTCAGGTGAGGCGGTCGCGAACCGCCGAGGTGTCGACGGTCTGGGTGACGTCGAGCCGGGGGGTGTGCGGCGGTCCGGCGTGCGTCGGGTCGGCCACGCCGAGCCGCATGCTGATGTACGGGAACCCGAGGCCGGAGAGAATCTGCCGCAGCACCTCACGGGTGCCCTCGACCTCCACCACACCGGACAGCGGCACCAGCGACACGCCGTGCCGGGTGGCGGTGAGCCAGGCGGCGGAGAGCGCCTCCCCGGCGCGCAGCCAGCTCATCGTCTCGTCGTCGGAGCCCCAGAGGATCCCGTAGACGGCGGTCTTGTCGTGGCCGGGCCCGATCGGCAGCGACCCGGCGCGGCCGAAGTCGCGGGCCGGAACGGTCGTCTGGGGCGCCTGCTCGGGCAGCACCTCCGGCGGCAGCCCGGTGCCGGTGCCGGCCCGGCTGGTCCAGTACGCCAGTTCCTCGCGCAGCTCCGGGCTGTCCGCCTCGACGGCGGCGGCCTGCTGGGCGGCGGCGGCGAGCTGGATCTTCTGGGTGTCGTCGAGCAGTTGCAGGTTCACCCCCTCCAGCGTGGCGGCCCGGTCGATGTCGTTCAGCGCGGCGGTCGGGATCTGCTCGTCGCTGACCGGCCGTCGGTCGGTGTGGCGCACCTGCATGCACTGCACGACGCGCATGGCGTCGGGGTCGGCGCCGGTGTGCTTCAGGCTGGTGATCCGGGCCAGCAGGTCGGGCTCCTTCGGGTCGGGCAGCCGCTCCACCACCGGGGTCCAGCCTTCGGCGGCCAGCGCCACCCGGGCGTGGTGCAGCGCGGCGCCGCAGCTCACCACCAGCAGGTGACCCTCCGGGTCCATGGCGCTGAGGTGCCGTTCGCGTACCACCCGCAGCTCCAGCGCGTCGGGCAGAACCGTCCAGTGCCACGGCTGCGTGTTGTGCACCGAGGGGGCGTGGCCGGCCATTCCGGCGGCCTCCGCGAGCGCGGTGGTCAACGGGCGATCGCCGGCCGGCGTCTCGTGGCTCATCGTCACGACCTTTCCTGTTTTCCCCATCGTGCCCCACGCCCGGGAAGCCCGGGTGGGGGATGCCGCTCCATCCTCGGACATGCCCGGCCACCCCGCAGGCGTCCCTCGCCGCGCGATCACCCCCGTCGTCCCGCCCGGGCTGGGAGGATCCTCGGGTGGGAACCGAACCACGCGAGTGCGTACCCGAGCAGCCGGCCCGTGCCCGGCGGTGGGCGTGGACCGAGTGGGCGCCGCTGGTGCTGCTCACCGTGGCCGTGCTGGCCGGCGCGGCGCTGTGGTTCGCCGGCGCGCACGACGCCGCCCGGCTGGTCTGGGCGGCGGTCACACTGGTCGCGCTGGTCCCGGCCGCCTGGACGACGTTGCGTCAGCTCTGGCTACGGCAGTTCGGGGTGGACGTCATCGCGGTGCTGGCGCTGCTCGGCGCGCTTCTGGTGCGGGAGTACCTGGCCGGCGCCGTCATCGCGGTGATGGTCGCCACCGGGCGGGCGCTGGAGGAGTACGCCCAGCGCCGCGCCACCCGCGACCTGCGGGCGCTGCTGGAACGCGCGCCCCGGCAGGCGCGGCGGCGGACCCCGGACGGCGGGATCGAGGTGGTGCCGCTGGACCGCGTCGCGGTCGGGGACCGGCTGCTGGTCGGGCCGGGCGACGTGGTGCCTGTCGACGGCGTGGTCGAGGAAGCGGCCACGCTCGACGAGTCGGTGGTGACCGGCGAGTCGCAACTGGTGACCCGCGCGGCGGGGGAGGAGGTCGCCAGCGGCGTGGTCAACGCGGGCGCCGGGTTCGGGCTGCGGGCCCGCCGCAACGCGGCGGAGAGCACCTACGCGGGCATCGTCCGCCTGGCCGGCGAGGCCACCGCCCGCAAGGCGCCGATGGTACGGCTCGCCGACCGGTACGCCGCCGCGTTCGTGCCGTTCACGCTGGTCCTGGCGGGGCTGGCGTGGCTGCTGTCAGGCGAGTTCACCCGGGCGGTGGCGGTCCTCGTGGTGGCCACCCCGTGCCCGTTGCTGCTGGCCACCCCGATCGCCGTGGTCTCCGGCCTGTCCCGGGTGGCCCGCCGCGGCGTGCTGGTCCGTGACGGCGGCTCGCTGGAGCAGCTGGGCCGTGCCCGTACGCTGCTGCTGGACAAGACGGGCACGCTCACCGCGGGCCGGCCCCGCGCGGCCGAGGTGGTGACGGCGCCGGGTGGCGACCGGGACGAGGTGCTGCGGCTGGCCGCGTCGGTCGAGCAGCTCTCCCCGCACGTGCTGGCCGCCGCGCTGGTGAGGCAGGCCCGCGAGCGTGGGCTGCCGCTGGCCGAGCCGACCGACGTCACCGAGGAGCCGGGGCACGGGGTGAGCGGGCGTGTCGACGGGCGCACGGTGCACGTCGGGCAGTTCGCGGGCGAGCCGCCGGAGTGGGCGGGCCGGCTCGGTGAGCGCGCCGAACGGGCCGGGCTCTCCACGGTCTGGGTCAGCGACGACCAGGGGCCGCTGGGCGCGATCCTGCTGGAGGACCCGGTGCGCCCGGATGCCCGGCGGACCGTGCGGCGGCTGCGCGAGGCGGGCCTGACCCGGCTGGTCATGGTCACCGGCGACCGTCCCGGCACGGCCCGGCAGGTGGCGCAGATCGTGGGCGTGGACGACGTGATCGCGCGCTGCTCGCCGCAGGAGAAGGCCGAGCGGGTACGCCAGGAGTCGGCGCGCGCGGTGACGGTGATGGTCGGCGACGGGGTGAACGACGCGCCCGCGCTGGCCGAGGCGCACGTCGGGGTGGCGATGGGCGCGACCGGGGCGACCGCCTCGGCCGACGTGGCCGACGCGGTGCTCACCGTGGACCGCCTGGACCGGCTCGCCGACGCCGTCGAGATCGCCCGGTACGCCCGCCGCATCGCGGTGCAGAGCGCCACCGTCGGGATGGGCCTGGCGGTGCTGGCGATGCTGGTGGCGGCGGCCGGCCGGCTGCCCCCGGTGGCCGGCGCGTTCCTCCAGGAGGGCATCGACGTCCTGGTGATCCTCAACGCGTTGCGCGCGCTCGGCGGCGGCCTGCGGCGGCGGGACCTGCCCGCGCACACGGTGGAGCTGATCGACAGGTACGCCGGCGAGCACGGCGGCGTGCGCGACGTGCTGGCCCGGCTGCGGGACACCGCCGACCTGGTGGCGACGCGCCCGGACGACCCGCAGTGCCTGCCGGCGCTGCGCGAGGTGCACCGCCGCCTGGTGGACGAGGTGCTGCCGCACGAGGCGGCCGAGGACCGGCAGCTCTACCCGGCGCTGGCCGGCCCGCTCGGCAGCGACGAGGCGACCTCGACGATGAGCCGGGCGCACGTGGAGATCGTGCGGCTGGTGGAGCGGATCGGCGGGCACCTCACGGCGCAGCCCGACGGCCGGCTGCGCCGCGACGAGGTGCCGGATCTGCTCGCCGCGCTGTACGGCCTGGACGCGGTGCTGCGCCTGCACCTGGCGCAGGAGGAGGAGGACTACTTCTCGCTCAACCCCGGTGAGGGCTCCGCCGCGCCCGGCCGCTGAGAGCGGTCAGCGCTCGCGTACCACCGCCACCGGGCAGTGCGAGTGCTGGATGAGCTGCTGACTGACCGAGCCGAGCAGCATGCCCCGCAACCCGCCCCGGCCCCGGCTGCCGACCACCACGAGCTGCGCCGACCGGCTCG
Organism: Micromonospora sp. LA-10; assembly: GCF_051853095.1. NCBI lineage: Bacteria > Bacillati > Actinomycetota > Actinomycetes > Micromonosporales > Micromonosporaceae > Micromonospora > Micromonospora sp. LA-10. Next base: position 1,911,251 of record NZ_CP195710.1, on the reverse strand, counting down.
CCTCCACCAGCAGCGCCGCCGGGCTGCCGGGGACGGCCTCGACCTCCACCGGCACGTCGGGGAAGCTCTCCCGCCACGTCGCCAGCTCCGCATCGGCGGCAGCCCGCTCAGTAGCGGCGGTCTTCTCCGGGTCGAAGTCCGGCGGCACCCACCGGTCGCCGGGCGGCTCCCAGGCCCGCAGCACCCGCAGCGGCACGTCCCGCTGTGCGGCCCGCTCGACCGCGAAGCCGAGCGCCCGCAGCGCCGTCTCCGAGCCGTCCGAGCCGACCACCACCGGCCCGGACGTGGCGGGCTGACCGTCGCGGACCACCACCACCGGGCAGTGGGCGTGCGCGGTGACCGAGACCGCCGTGGAGCCGGCGAGCAGCCCGCCGAAGCCGCCGTGGCCGCGGCTGCCGAGCACCAGCATCCCGGCCTCGGCGGACCGTTCCTGGAGCACCAGCGCGGGCGGGCCGTCGAACACCTCGCCGTGCACGGTGAGGCCGGGCCGGTCGGCGGCGGCGTCCGCCGCCGCCCTGCGGACCAGTTCCTCGACCTGCCGGCGGGCGGCCTCGTCGGGCCACACCCCCGGGGCCACCCCGGGACCGATCCAGCCGGTCACCGTCAGCCACTCGAAGACGTACGCCAGCCGCACCGGCCAGCCCGAGCGGCCCGCCTCGTCCAGCGCCCAGTTCAGGGCGACAGCCGCATCGGCGGAGCCGTCGTAGCCGACGAGGATCTCGTCCTTCATTCGCCACTCCTCAGCGCCGGATCGTTCTCCCGGACCCAGCGCCACTCGGCGACCCGGGGGTCGTCCTCGCCGTAGCGCCGGGTGTAGTCGCGGCAGGACTGGCGGGCGTCCACCATGTCCTGACGCAGGTGCGCGGCCCTCGACCGCAGCCCCGGCACCCGGTCTATCACGTCGATGACCAGGTGGAAGCGGTCCAGGTCGTTGAGCATCACCATGTCGAACGGCGTCGTGGTGGTGCCCTCCTCCTTGTAGCCGCGGACGTGCAGGTTCTCGTGGTTGGTGCGGCGGTACGTGAGCCGGTGGATCAGCCACGGGTAGCCGTGGTAGGCGAAGATGACCGGCCTGTCGCGGGTGAAGATGGTGTCGAACTCGTTGTCCGGCAGGCCGTGCGGGTGCTCCGACGGCGGCTGCAGGCGCATCAGGTCGACCACGTTGACGACCCGCACCTTCAGGTTCGGCAGGTGCCGGCGCAGCAGGTCGGCCGCGGCGAGCGTCTCCAGCGTCGGCACGTCGCCGGCGCAGGCGAGCACCACGTCCGGCTCGGCGCCGTCGTCGCTGCTGGCCCAGTCCCAGATGCCCAGGCCGCGGCGGCAGTGCTGGACCGCCTCGTCCATGGTCAGCCAGTTCGGCGCGGGCTGCTTGCCGGCCACCACCACGTTGATGTACTGCCGGCTGCGCAGGCAGTGGTCCATGGTGGACAGCAGCGTGTTGCCGTCCGGCGGCAGGTAGACGCGGACCACTTCGGCCTTCTTGTTCATCACGTGGTCGATGAAGCCCGGGTCCTGGTGCGAGAAGCCGTTGTGGTCCTGCCGCCACACGTGGCTGGACAGCAGGTAGTTCAGCGAGGCCACCGGCTCCCGCCACGGGATGTGCCGGGTCACCTTGAGCCACTTGGCGTGCTGGTTGACCATCGAGTCGACGATGTGGATGAACGCCTCGTAGCTGGTGAAGATGCCGTGCCGGCCGGTCAGCAGGTAGCCCTCCAGCCAGCCCTGGCACAGGTGCTCGGAGAGCACCTCCATCACCCGGCCGTCGGGGGAGAGGTGGTCGTCGCCGGGGACCTCCGCGCCGACGAACGCGCGGTCGGTCACCTCGAACGCCGCGCCGAGCCGGTTCGAGGCGACCTCGTCCGGGCCGAACAGGCGGAACGTCTCGGGGTTGCGCGCGATCACGTCGCGTACCCATGGGCCGAGCACGCCCGTCGCGCCGGCCATCGGCTCGCCCGGCGTCGGTACGTCGACCGCGTAGTCGCGGAAGTCGGGCAGCTCCAGGTTGCGCAGCAGCCTGCCGCCGTTGGCCACCGGGTTCGCGCTCATCCGGCGGTCACCGGTCGGCGGCTGCTCGGCCACCTCGGCGACCGGGCCGCCGGTGGCGTCGAACAGCTCCTCCGGGCGGTAGCTGCGCAGCCAGCGCTCCAGCTCGGCCAGGTGCTCCGGGTTGTCCCGGACCTCGGAGATCGGCACCTGGTGGGCGCGGAAGGTGCCCTCGACCTGCTTGCCGTCGACCCGGGACGGGCCGGTCCAGCCCTTCGGCGTGCGTAGGACGATCATCGGCCAGCGGGGGCGTTCCACGGGCCCGCCGGAACGGGCGCGGCGCTGGATCTCGCCGATCTCGTCGACCGCCCGGTCCAGCGTGGCGGCGAGCAGCTGGTGCACGGTCGCCGGGTCGTCGCCCTCCACGACGTACGGCTGGTAGCCGAAGCCGCGCATCATCTCCCGCAGATCCGCGCCGGGGATCCGGTCCAGCACGGTCGGGTTGGCGATCTTGTAGCCGTTGAGGTGCAGGATCGGCAGCACCGCGCCGTCGCGGGCCGGGTTGAGGAACACGTTCGACAGCCAGCTCCCGGCCAGCGGGCCGGTCTCCGCCTCGCCGTCGCCGATCACGCAGGCCACCAGCAGGTCCGGGTTGTCGAACGCGGCGCCGTACGCGTGGCTCAGCGCGTACCCCAGCTCGCCGCCCTCGTGGATCGAGCCCGGCACCTCCGGCGCCACGTGGCTCGGGATGCCGCCGGGGAAGGAGAACTGGCGGAACAGCCGCTGCATGCCGGTCTCGTCGCGGGGGATGTGGTGGTACAGCTCGCTGTAGGTGCCCTCCAGCCAGGTGTTGGCGACCAGCGCCGGGCCGCCGTGGCCGGGGCCGGTGATGAAGATGGCGGACAGGTCCCGGTCGACGATGACCCGGTTGAGGTGCGTGTAGAGCAGGTTGAGCCCGGGGCTGGTGCCCCAGTGGCCCAGCAGGCGCGGCTTGACGTGCTCGGGTCTGAGCGGTTCGCGCAGCAGCGGATTGTCGAGCAGATAGATCTGGCCGACGGTCAGGTAGTTCGCCGCGCGCCAGTAGGCGTCCAACCGACGCAGCTCTTCCTCGGTCAGGGGCCTGTGCAGGTTCACCGCGGTGTCCATGCTGCCTCAGCCTCTCGTGGATCGGGGTCGGCTGCCACCCGGGGACCGCTTTTTCTCCCCCGGCACGTCCAGCTTCGTCCCTGCCCGGGGTCGCCGGTCAGGGCCGTAGGTCCCGCCTCGCGCGGGCGTCACGATCCGTCCCCGTCGCCCGGGCTGAGCCCTCGTACGACGATCAGCGGGGCCGGCGAATGGTAGAGCAGGGACTGGCTGACCGCGCCCAGTGTGGACCCCACCGGCCCGTCGCCCCGCGCGGCGACCACCGCGATCTGCGCCGCGCGGGACCGGTCGAGCAGGACGGCGGTCGGCTCACCGTGGACGGTGAGGCAGTCGGCGGTGACCCGGGGGTGCCGGACGGCGTGCCGGTTCACCGCCTCCTCCAGCAGCCCGTCGTCGCCGTCGCCGCACTCGGGCTCGATCACCCGCACGGCGAGCAGGCGCGCGCCGCGGCTCTCGGCGCAGTCGAAGGCGTACCCGAGGGCGGCGCGGGAACTGGACGACCCGTCGAAGCCGACGATCAACGGTCCCTGCGGGGCCGGCTCGGCGCGGCCGACCAGCACCGGGCAGCCGGCCCGGGCGGCCACCTCGACAGCGGGCGTGTCGGTCGGTACGCCGTTCGGCCGGGTCGACATGCCGCCGTCACCGAGCGCGACCAGGAACGCGGTGTCGGCGGCCCGCAGCAGCGCCTCGACCGGTGAGCCCTCGACGATCTCACCGCTGACCGGCACCTCGGGCGCGCACTCGGCGGCCACCTGGCCGGCGCTCTCCAGCAGGTTCTCCGCGTCAGTGCGGCTGCCGCCCGCCGGGGCGGGCCCGGGCGTCGCGGCCCAGTTGAACGCATGCAGCAGGTGCAGCGGCCGGTGGTGGGCGGCGGCCTCGGCGGCGGCGGTGCGGACCACCGCCAGATCCTCCGCCGACCGGCCCACGCCGACCACCACCGAACCGTGGCTGGGTGCGGCCACCCCGGCTCACCTCCCCGACCCCCGCTTTTCACTCACCGTAGTCGCGGGACCGGGTGCGCCGGACCGGGTCGGCGGAAACCGGCGGTCAGCGCGGGGCGGGCAGGGTGGGATGGACGCGCAGGACGACGGCTGTGGCGTTGTCCTCGCCGCCCTCGTCGAGGCTGGCGGCGAGCAGGGCCTGGGTGGTCCGCGCCGGGTCGCGCCGGGTGGCGAGCAGGTCGCGCAGCCGGTGGTAGCCGAGCTGGTCGCTGATGCCGTCGGTGCACAGCAGCCAGGTGTCGCCCCGGCGCAGCGGCACGGCGAGCAGGTCCGGCTCGGGCCGGTCCGGGTGCCCGACGTAGCGCAGCAGCTGGTAGCGGGCCCGGGCCGCCTCCGGCGAGTCCGGCGGCCACCAGCCGTGCAGCAGGCCGAGCCAGGCCATGGTGTGGTCGACGGTCACCAGCTCCAGCAGCCCGTCGCGCAGCCGGTACGCCCGCGAGTCGCCGAGCTGGACCAGCCAGCCGTGTTCGCCGTCGGGCTGGACCACGAGCGCGGTGAGCGTGCATCCGGTCAGGCCGGACTGCGCCGCCCCGGCCTGGCGTACCCGCCGTTGGGTCTCGGCGACGGCGGCCCGCAGCTCGGCGGGGCCGACGGCGGGCCAGTCGGCGCGGACCCGCGCCACGAACGTCTCGGCCGCGGTCGTGCCGGCGATCCGGCTGCCCTCGCCGTCGCCCATGCCGTCGCAGACCACCGCCATCGGCAGCTCCGGGTCGACGTGCAGCACGTCGTAGTTCTCCGGGTATCGGTGCCCGACCACGCTGCCCCCGGCGATCTCCAGGGTGAGGCGGCCGGCGGTGAGCCGGCGCGCGGGCTCGACCGGCCGGTCCAGCGGACGGCGGCGGAACACCAGCGGACCGTAGCACCGCCGGGGGCCGGGGGCGGTAGGCCACGACGCGTGTCAACCAGGGTTGACACGTCTCGCGCGTCAACCTACATTGACAGCATGAGTCAGGCTACGGAACTCGCGGCGGCGGCCGGCAGCACCGACCCCAAGGTCGGCCTGCGTGCCGTGCTCGCCCTGCGGCGGCTTCTCGAACGGCTGGAGGTGATCCAGGTGGACAACGCCCGGCGCCAGGGCTGGTCCTGGCAGGAGATCGCCGACGCCCTCGAGGTCAGCCGGCAGGCGGTCCACAAGAAGCACGCCGGGCGACCGGCGGTATCCCAGAGCTGGGAGGCGTGATGTTCGAACGATTCACCGACCGGGCCCGCACCGTGGTGCGCCACGCGCTCGACGAGGCCCGTGCCGAGGGGCGGCGGCCCGTCGGCACCGAGCACCTGCTGCTCGGCGTACTGGCCGACCGCGACAGCCTGGCCGCCCGGCTGCTGGCGGCCGGTGGGATCGAGGCCGACGCCCTGCGCGCCGCCGTGGCCCGGCACGCCGCGCGGGGCGTCGACGGGCTCGGCGAGGCCGACGCCGCGGCGCTGCGCGAGATCGGCATCGACCTCGCCGCGATCGTGTCCCGGATCGAGGAGTCCTTCGGCCCCGACGCGTTGCGGGAGGCGACCCCGCGCCCGCGCCGGTGGTGGCGTCGCCGGCCGGACCACGGCACGTTCTCGCCCCGGGCGAAGAAGGTGCTGGAGCTGGCGCTGCGCGAGGCGCTGCGGCTGCGCCACCGGCACATCGGCACCGAACACATCCTGCTCGGCCTGCTGCGCGAGGGAAACGGCCTGGCCGCTGTGGTGCTGACCGAGGCCGGCGCGGACATCGACGACCTGCGCCGCCGCACCGACGCGGCGCTGCGCGAGGCCGCCTGAGGCCATCGGAGTTTCAAACCTGTTTGCGGTTCTCGCAACGTCCCGCTGCGCCGGGTCGCCGTCACGCCCCGTGTCCTGCACACTGACGCCGTGGACGGTGCAGACGACAAGCGCCCGGTGAACGCGGAGAACCGCACCCCGCGCTCGGCAGTGGTGGTCAACCCGGTCAAGGTGACCGACCTGGACGAGTTCCGTCGCACCGTGGACGGCGCGCTCGCCGCCGCCGGGTGGCCGGCCCCGACCTGGTACGAGACGACAGTCGAGGACCCGGGCCGCGGGCAGGCGGAACAGGCCGTCAAGGCGGGCGCGGAGGTCGTCTTCGCCTGCGGCGGCGACGGCACGGTGATGGCCTGCGTGACCGCGCTGGCCGGCACCGACGTGGCGCTGGCGGTGCTGCCCCAGGGCACCGGCAACCTGCTCGCCGCCAACCTCGGCCTCTCCGGCGACCTGGCCGCCGGGCTGGAGGTCGCCGTCGAGCGCGGGATGCGCCGCCTCGACGTCGGCGTGGTCGGCGACCAGTGCTTCGCGGTGATGGCCGGGATGGGCTTCGACGCCCAGATGCTCGACTCCACCTCCGAGACCACCAAGAAGCGGATCGGCTGGCCGGCGTACGTGGTGGGTGCCGCCCGGCACCTGCGGGACCGGCCGATGCGGGTCTCGGTGCGCATCGACGGCAAACCGCCGCTGCGCCGCCGGGCCCGCTCGGTCCTGGTCGCGAACGTCGGGCGGCTCCAGGGCGGGGTACGCCTGCTCACCGACGCCGAACCGGACGACGGCTGGCTCGACGTGGCGGTGCTGACGCCGCGCACGCTGCGCCACTGGCTCGCCATGGGCTGGGCGGTGATGCGCCGCCGCGACCGAGTCCCCGGGATGGAGGTGTTCCGGGCCCGCTCGGTGGAGATCACCAGCACCCGGGCGCAGCCCCGGCAGCTCGACGGCGACCTGATCGAGCCGGGCCGGTCGCTGAAGGCCACCATCCGCCCTGAGTCGCTCTGGCTCTGCGTACCGCGTCCCGAGGAGCACCCCGACCTGGCGGTGGACGCCGACGCGGTCGGCGAGCGCGGTGAGCACCTGGTCGACGAGGCCCGCCGTGAGTAGCACGAAGCTGGTCCCCGAAACCCGGTTGATGACCGAGAACGAGCTGTCCGCCGACGACGCCTGGCACACGCTGCGCCGGCACGGCGGCTGGTGCCTGCTGCGGGACGCGTTCGTCCGGTTCCGCTACGGCGACGGCTTCAGCCACTCCCGGGCGCTGGGGCTGCAGCTCTGCCTGGCGGTGGTGCCGTTCCTGATCGCGCTCACCGGCCTGATCACCGACCTGGGCGTGGACGAGGGCGGCAAGGTCGTCGCGGACACCGTACTGGCCATCACGCCCGGCCAGAGCGAAGCCATGGTGCAGGATCTGCTCACCGACAGCGAGCGCAGCGAGGACGCCGGCGAGCTGGCGCTGACCCTCGGCCTGCTCACCGGGCTGGTCGCGCTGACCACCACGATGGCGCAGATCGAGCGGGGCGCGAACCGGATCTACGGCGTCGAGCGGGACCGCCCGGCGCTGGCCAAGTACCTGCGCGCCACGGTCCTCGCGGTGGTCGCCGGCGTACCCGCGCTGGCCGGCTTCCTGATCCTGGTCGGCGGCCGGGCGATGGGCGAGTCGGTACGGCGACATTACGAGTGGGGCGACGTCGCCATGGCCGGGTGGAACGTGATCCGCTGGCCGCTGAGTCTCGGCCTGACAGTGCTCGCCGTCGCGGTGCTGTTCCGGCACGCCCCGCGGCGCCGGCAGCCCGGCCTGTCCTGGCTGTTCTTCGGCGCGGCCATCGCCATCGCGATCTGGTGGCTGGCCAGCCTGCTGCTGGCCGCCTACGTGAAGTACAGCGGCGGATTCGGCCAGACCTACGGCGCGCTGACCGGCATGATGGCGCTGTTGCTCTGGGCCAACCTCACCGGGATGGCGCTGTTCGGCGGGCTGTCCTTCGCCGCGCAGCTCGAAGCGATGCGCATTGGCGTGGAGGAGCCCGCCCAGCCGGATCTGTGGCAGCCGGAGGCGCAACGCGAGGACCTGTTCGACACCGGTGAGATGACCTCGCTCTGACGCCACGCCGGTCCAGCGTGTACGGGACACGCTGATCGGGTACAGCGCGCCTCGCAGAGGAACGAGGGAGGTGCGGTGTGACCGCGGTCAAGGAAGCCGGGAGCCGGCCGCTCGGCCATTTCGCCGAGCGGAGCCTCGCGGGCCTGCTCGCCGTGGCCGGCGCGGGAGTCGGGTTCGGCGTGCTGCTCATGCTGGTCCGGTTCCGCTGGAGCCCGCTGGGCGACGCCGACCACGCGGCGGCCGAGTGGTTCAACGGCCTGGTGGCCCCGCACGGCCCGCTGGTCACAGTGCTCCAGGCGATCACCGACCTGGGCGGGCGGCCGGTGCTGATCTGGCTGGTCACCATCGCTGTGGTGGGCCTGCTGATCCGCCGCCAGTCCCGGCTGGCGGTCTACCTGATCGTCACCGGCGCGGGCGGGCTGATTCTCGACCCGTCGCTCAAGGCGCTGGTCGGGCGGCTGCGCCCGGTGGTGGACGTGCCGATCGCCAGCGCGCCCGGCAACAGCTTCCCCAGTGGTCACGCGCTCGGCTCGTTCGTCGCGTACGGGGCGCTGCTGCTGGTGTTCCTGCCGGCCATGGCGCCGCGCTGGCGCAAGCCCGCCATCGCCATCGCCGGTGTGCTGATCTTCCTGGTCGGACTGACCCGGATCGCGCTGGGCGTGCACTACGTGTCGGACGTGATCGGCGGCTGGCTGCTCGGCGCGGCCTGGCTCGGCGTCACCGCGTACGCCTTCCGGCTGTGGCGGCGCGAGCGCGGCCGGCCGGTGCCGCCGCTGCGCGAGGGCCTGGAACCGGAGGCGGGCGACGAGCTGGCGCTCGCGCCGGACGAGGAGAAGGTGCTGGAGCACCCCCGCTCCGCGGTCGCCGAGCTGCTCGTCGGCTGGGTGCTCGTGTTCGGCGCGCTCTACGCGTTCGGCATGTTCGTCAGCTACCACGCCAAGGGCACGTTCTTCGACACGCTCGACACGAAGGTGCCGCGCTGGTTCGCCGAGCGGCACACCGACGTGCTCACCGACGTGAGCTGGTGGTGGAGCAAGTTCGGCGACACCCACGCGATCCTGCTGGTCTCGCTGGTGTTCTGCCCGATCGTGCTGGCCCTGTGGCGGCGCTGGCGGCCGGTGCTGTTCGTGGTGCTGGCGATGTTCGGCGAGCTGAGCCTGTTCCTGGCCAGCGCCCGGGTGGTGGACCGGCCCCGGCCGCCGGTGGAGAACCTGGACGGGCAGATGCCCACCTCGTCGTTCCCGTCCGGGCACATCGCCGCGACCATCTGCCTCTGGGCCGCCATGGCGATCATCGTGTTCCCGCGTACCGACAGGTGGTGGCGGTGGCTGTTCGTGGGCATGGCCGTGCTGATGCCGGTCGGCGTGGCCACCTCCCGGATGTACCGGGGCATGCACCACCCGACCGACTTCATGGGCGCGATCCTGCTCGGCGCGCTCTGGCTGTCGCTGCTGTACTGGGTGATCCGGCCCAACGCCGACGTGGCCGAGGGCAACCAGCCGGCGATCGAGTCCGAACAGGTGGACGAGCTGGACGACGAGCTGGCCAAGGCCGCGCGGCCGGACTGAGCCGATGCTGCGGGTGATGACCTGGAACATCCGGACCGGCGGGCGGGACGGCGACGGCGCCGACCGCCGGGACCGGATCGTCTCGGTCGTCACCGCGCAGCGGCCCGACGTGCTGGCCCTGCAGGAGCTGCGTGGCATGGACGCCACGCTGGGCGGCCTGGCCGGGCGGCTCGGGATGGCGCCGTACCTGGCCCGGTCCTGCTTCGGCCAGCCGGTGGCGGTGCTGGTCCGCCCGCCGCTGCGGGTGCTGCGCGCCGACCGGGTCCGCCGCCCGTTCCACCACGCCGCCGCCCGGGTCCAGGTGGTCACCGGCGCGGGACCGCTCACCGTGCTCAGCACGCACCTGTACCCCTACTCGGGCGGGCGGCGGCGGATGGAGGCGGACTGGCTGGCCGCCGCGCTGCGGCGTTCCGGGGGAGCGCTGGCCCTGCTCGCCGGGGACCTGAACACGCTGGAGCCCGCCGTCGACCACACCGCCCGGCTCGCCGGGCTGGCCACCCCGTACCGGCGGCGGCACCTGCGCCGCGACGGCCGTACCGTGGACACCCGCGCGGTGGCCCGGCTGCTCGACGCCGGGCTGGTCGACCTGTGGCCGCGCTCCGGCGGCGACGAAGCCGGCGGCCGGACCGTGCCGACCCGGCACGGCGGCGCCGAGTTCGCCGGGATGCGGCTGGACTACCTGCTCGCCACGCCGGCGCTGGCCGACCGGGTACGCGCGGTGCGGGTGGTCCGCGACGGTGACGCCGACTCGGCGTCGGACCACTATCCGGTGCTGGCCGAGGTGGACCTCACGGCCGGCTGAACGACGTCGACGCCAGGTCGGCCACCACGAAGGCCGCGAAGATCAGGATGACCGCCTCGCTGATCAGCCAGGAGTGCCGGTCGGTCCAGGCGCGGAACGCCGGCAGGAGCCGTTCGGCGCGGTCGCCGAAGACCAGCAGCGTGAGCAGCGGCAGCGCCAGCAGCAGCACGGTGAGCGCCACGAACGGCAGCAGGTGCCACCACGGGCGGCCGTGCCCGGCCATGCTGCCCGCGACCGACGCCATGACCAGTTCGTCGCTCGGCACGGCGACGGCGAGCAGCAGCCCCAGACCGAAGGCGTACGCGGGCCGGGGGTCCTGCAACCGGCGCAGCCAGCCGGGCGGCCGGTCGCGCCGCCGCCTGCGGAACGTCACCACCATGAGCACGGCCAGCAGGCCCAGCACGATCCAGTCGATGAGCCGGCGGCTGCCGCCCACCCCGATGCCGTGCACGGCGGTGTGCCGCACCACCCGGAACGCCGCGTACCAGAGCGTCAGCGGCCCGAGGACGCCGACCGCCACGCCGCCGAGGAAGGCCACCGAACTACGGCGCGGGTGGTGGCCACCGGCGAGCACGACGGCGCTGACGAGTTTCGACCCGGCGACCATCTCCAGCGCCAGCGGCAGCGCGGTCAGCAGGGGCATGCCCCATTCTGGTGCCGCCGTCGTGGACGCCGGGCCGGGTTCTACAGGACCAGGTTGAGCAGCACGGTGAGCACCACCGAGGCGACGATCGAGAAGAGGATCATCAGCAGGCAGCCGAGCCCGCCCCCGGCGGGCCGGATCTCGGTGTTCCCGATACGCATGGCGTCAACTCCTCGTGGTGATGGTGAGCAGGTCGTGGACGGCGGCGGCGACCTGGGCGGGCGCGGTGGTGACCACGTTGTGCGCCGCGCCCGGCACCACGGCCGAGCGGGCGCCCGGCACCAGCCGGGCGACCTGGTCGCGCCAGGTGGCCGGGGCGACCGGGTCGCGGGCGCCGGTCAGCACCAGCGTCGGCGCGGTGATCCGGACCAGGTCCTCCTCGACCGCGTTGCGGACCGAGTGGGACAGCGTCGCGAACACCCGCCACGGCCGGGCGTCGGCCACGTCGCGCAGCAGGATCGGCGCCTGCCACGGCGACTCCCGCAGCGTGTCCACCAGCCAGCGGCCGACCAGGCCGCGCCGGGACCGGGCGGCCGGGTCGCAGGTCGGACCGGCCAGCACCAGGGCCCGGACCAGGCCGGGGTGGCGGGCGGCGAGCGCCGCGGCCACCTCCGCGCCGAAGGAGTGGCCGAGCAGACAGACCGGACCCAACCGGTACGCGTCGAGCCAGTCGGCCAGGAACGCCGCGTGCCCCTCCACGTCGTACGCGGCGCCGGGGCGCCCGGTCAGCCCGAAGCCGGGCAGGTCCGGCACGTACACCGGATGGCGTGACGCCAGCGCGACCGCCAGCGGGGTGAGGTAGCGGTGCGACACGGCCAGGCCGTGCACCAGCACCACCGGCGGCGCGTCGGCGTCCGGGCCGGCGGCCCGGCGGGTGTGCGCCGGCAGTCCGCCGACCGGCCGGAACTCGCTGATCAGCCCGGCGGCGGGCCGGGGCGCGGCGAACGCCAGCCGCAGCTCGGCCCGGCTGAAGCGCCCCGGCGGGGAGGACGGGACTGTCACAGCTCCCGCAGCCGCGGCAGCAGCTCCTCCTGGGCCCAGTCGAGGAACATCGGCTGGTTGTCGCCGCCGACCTGGATCAGCGCGACGTGGGTGAAGCCCGCGTCGACGAACTTCTTGAACGCCTCGACGTGCCGCTCGGTGTCGGGGCCGCAGGAGACGCCCTCGGCCACGTCCTCCTCGCGGACGAACTGGGTGGCGGCGGCGAACGAGTCCGGGCCGGGCAGGTCGGCGTTGACCTTCCAGCCGAGGCCGAACCAGCGGAACTGGTCGTGCACGATCTTGCGGCACTCGTCCTCGTCCGGGCCGTAGCAGATGGCCACCTGCCCGTAGCGGGGGCGGCCCGCGCCACCGGCCTCCTCGTACATGTCGATCAGGTGCGACAGCGGGTCGGTGGCGATCATCGCGTCGGCGTACTCGGCGGCCAGCGTGGCGGACTGCCGGCCGGACGCGGCCACCGCCATCGGCACCGGCCGGTCCGGGCGGTCCCAGACGTACGCGTCCGGCACGTCGAAGTGGTTGCCGGAGAACGTCAGCGTCTCGCCGTTGAGCAGCGGCCGGATGATCTGCAGCGCCTCCTCGAACATCTCGTGCCGCTGCTGCACGTGCGGCCATCCGCCCACCACGTGCTCGTTGAGGTTCTCCCCGGCGCCCAGGCCCAGCGTGAACCGCCCGTCCGAGAGCACCCCGATGGTGCTGGCCTTCTGCGCCACCACCGCCGGGTGGTAGCGCCGGATCGGGCAGGTCACGAACGACATCAGCTCGGCCCGGCTGGTGGCGTGGGCGACCGCGCCGAGCACCGACCAGGCGTACGGGGAGTGGCCCTGGGAGTCCAGCCAGGGGTAGTAGTGGTCGGACATGACCAGGTGGTCGAAGCCGGCGGCCTCGGCGCGTACGGCGTGGTCGACCAGTTCCTTCGGGCCGGCCTGCTCGCACATCAGGGTGTAGCCGACGTTGACCATGGCACATCTCCTTCCCGGGCGGATCGTCCCCGGATACCCCGCCCGGCGCGGGTCAACCCTGCTGTCCGCTTCTCCGGGCTGCCGCAGCCGATCCCCTTAACCGGTTCAGTGAACGCGGTCAGTCACGTGCCACCACCTCCAGGACTGTTTCGCTTAACCGGTTGCCTTCCGCGATCCATCGCCCTACGCTGATGCCTGCGTCCGTTCGGGAACCGGGCGGCGACTACCGGGCTCAGTCGCCACCACCTCGTCACCGTCACCGCACCCCCCCGCTCGGGCACGGGGGAGATCTTCCCCTGAGGACAGCCATGAAGAAACTGCTCTCCGTCGCGGGCGCCGCCCTGCTGACGGCCCTCGCCGCCGTCTTCGCCCTCGCGCAGCCGGCCCAAGCCGCCACCGGGTTCTCCGTCTCCAACGGGCGGCTCTACGACGCCAACGGCTCCGAGTTCGTCATGCGCGGGGTCAACCACGCGCACACCTGGTATCCGCAGCAGACCAGCTCGTTCGCCAACATCAAGGCGCTCGGCGCGAACACCGTCCGCGTGGTGCTGGCCAGCGGCGACCGCTGGACGAAGAACAGCGCCGCCGACGTGGCCAACGTGATCTCGCTGTGCAAGGCCAACCGCCTGATCTGCGTGCTGGAGGTGCACGACACCACCGGGTACGGCGAGGAGGGCGCCGCCGCCACGCTGGCCAAGGCCACCGACTACTGGCTGAGCATCGCCGACGTGCTCAAGGGCCAGGAGAAGTACGTCATCGTCAACATCGGCAACGAGCCGTTCGGCAACCAGGGCTACAGCGCCTGGACCACCGACACGTCGAACGCGATCAAGCGGCTGCGCGCCGCCGGCCTGACCCACACGATCATGGTGGACGCGCCGAACTGGGGCCAGGACTGGTCGTTCACCATGCGCGACAACGCCGGCACCGTGTTCGCCGCCGACCCGCAGCGCAACACCGTCTTCTCCATCCACATGTACGGCGTGTTCGACACCGCCGCCGAGATCAGCGACTACCTGGGCCGGTTCCGGACCTCCGGGCTGCCCATCGTGGTCGGCGAGTTCGGCTTCAACCACTCCGACGGCAACCCGGACGAGGACGCCATCATGGCGTACGCCCAGGCCAACGGCATCGGCTACCTCGGCTGGTCGTGGAGCGGCAACGGCGGCGGCGTGGAGTACCTGGACATGACCACCTCGTTCAACCCGGCCCAGCTCACCAGCTGGGGGCAGCGCATCTTCAACGGCGCGAACGGCATCGCCGCCACCTCCCGTGAGGCGTCGGTGTACGCCGGCAGCACCCCGACCGCCAGCCCCACGGTCAGCCCCACCGTCAGCCCGACGACCAGCCCGACCGTGAGCCCGACCCCGCCGCCGCCCACCACGCCCCCGCCGTCCGGCGGCTGCACCGCCACCTACACCGTCTCGAACTCGTGGCAGGGCGGCTTCCAGATCGACGTCAAGGTGACCGCCGGAACCGCCGCGATCAACGGCTGGACGGTGCGCTGGACGTACGCCAACGGCCAGTCCGTCACCCAGGCGTGGAACGCGAGCGTCAGCAACAGCGGGTCGGCGTACACCGCCCGCAACGTCGACTACAACGGCCGCCTCGGCGCCGGCGCCAGCACCAGCTTCGGCTTCATCGGCAGCTGGCAGGGCACGAACTCCACCCCCACGGTGACCTGCACCGCGAGCTGACCAGCGGTGGCCGGGCCCGCGCGGGCCCGGCCACCGCCCACGCGCTCGGCGCGGCCCTGTTCGCCGCAGCGGCGGCGGATCGATGTTTGAGCGGCCTTCCGCCGAGGGCTAGTTTTGGCCCACCGGATCCGCAACCGGCGCAAGATCCCCACCTGTAGCCCAGGAGGGTCTTGCCATGCACGGATCCATTCCCGACGCGCACGCCGACCGCGCGCCGCTGCATCTGATCACCGCCGTCGCTCCCCGCAAGGACGCCGGCAACAGTCCCACCGGCATCGTCGGACGGTGCCTGGCCGCCGCCTCCTCGACGCCGGTGACCGGGTACGGGTACTGGCGGAACCCGGTCAGACCGACGGCTGGCCCGACGACGCGGACCTTGTCGAAGGCTCGATCACCCGGCCCCTGGACCATGCCGCGGTCTTCGCCGGCGTCGGGACGGTCTTCCTCGCCGGAGCCGTGGCCGACACGACGCCGGACGTCGTGCGGCTGGCCCGCGACGCCGGGACCACCAAGGTGGTGGTGCTGTCCTCGCACGGCACCGAGTACGAGCCGGACTACCCACCCGAGACCTGGTTCTGGCTGGCCATCGAGCAGACGGTCGAGCGATCGGGCCTGCGCTGGACGCACATCCGCCCGTCCGCGGTGATGGGCGCGGCGATCGAGGGCACCTACCCCGCCACCGGGTCGGACTGGCCGGAGACGATCCGCGGCGAGCGCACCGTACGGGAGGCGCTCCTCGAAAGCGGCCAGTACCCGTTCATCCACGAGGACGACCTCGCCGCCGTGGCCGCCGTCGCGATGCGGACCGACGATCACGTGGGCGCCGTGCTGGAGGCGGTCGGGCCGCCGATCAGCACCCGGTCCCGCGTGGCGAGCATCGCCCGGGCCGTCGGGTGCGAGATCACCGGCGTCGAGGTGTCCCCCGAGGACAGCCGGACGATCTGGCGACGGCACGGCTGGACCGACAGCGGCATCGACGTGACCCTGTACGCCCTGCGCGAGTACCACCTGCGGCTCGACGAGCTGACCGCGTGGACCTACGCCCAGCGCCCCAGCGTCGCGGATCTCATCGGCCGCCCGCCGCGCAGCTTCGACGACTGGGCGGCCGAGCACGCCCACCTGTTCCGCTAGGCCGCGACGACCTCCAGCAGGAGGGCCTGTTCGGGGTGCAGAGCCGGCAGTTGCAGGCCCACCGAACCCAGCACCGAACCGCTCACCGTGACGCCGTCGCCCGGCCAGGCCAGCCAGCCCGGTGGGGACAGCTCCAGCATCGCCGGCTCCGGCGCGCCGGCGGGCGGTCGGACCCGGTAGCGCCGGGCCGGGTCCAGCCCGGGCAGCCGCACCGCGCCCGGCACCTGCGCCGCGGACGTGGCAACGCGGCTGATCGCGTACACCGCGTGGGAGCTGTCGTGGGCGACCACGCCGTGGGCCTGCACGGCCGGGTCCGGGTGGTCGACCCGGACCACCCGGCCGCCGTGCAGCAGCGGGCGCAGCCGCTTGTGCAACGCCACCCAGGCGGTGAGTTCGGCCCGCTCGGTGGCGTCGATCGCGGTGATGTCCCACTCGATGCCGTGGTGGCCGAACAGCGCGGTGACCGCCCGGAAGCCCAGGTCGTGCACGCGGCGCGTGGTGTGCGAGCGTTCCGGCCCGATGTGCGTGCCGATCAGCTCCGGCGGCAGCAGCAGGCCGGTCCAGCGCTGGATGGACAGCCGTTCCAGCGCGTCGTTGCAGTCGCTGGCCCAGACCCGGTCGGTGCGGCGCAGGATCTCCAGGTCGACCCGGGCGCCGCCGGAGGAGCAGCTCTCGATCTCGACGCACGGGTGCCGGGCGCGCAGCTCGTCCAGCAGCCGGTAGACGGCGAGGGTCTGCGCGTGCACACCCGGGCGTCCGGCGTGCCCGGCCTCGGTGAGGTCGCGGTTGTGGTCCCACTTCAGGTACGCGATCCCGTCGTGCTCGCTCAGCACCGCGTCGAGCCGGCCGAGCAGGTACGCGTACGCGTCCGGGTTGGCCAGGTCGAGCACCTGCTGGTGCCGCCACGGCGGCGGCAGCCGGCCCGGCGCCTGGAGCACCCAGTCCGGCTGGGCGCGGAACAGGTCGGAGTCGGGGTTGACCATCTCCGGCTCCACCCAGAGCCCGAACTGCATGCCGTGCCCGGTTACGTGGTCGATCAGCGGCTGCAACCCGTCCGGCCAGACCTCGCCGTCGACCCACCAGTCACCGAGCCCGGCCTGGTCGTGCCGCCGGCCCCGGAACCAGCCGTCGTCGAGCACGAAGCGTTCCACACCGACCTCGGCGGCCGCGTCGGCGAGCGCCCGCAGCCGGTCCAGGTCGTGGTCGAAGTAGACCGCCTCCCACACGTTCAGCGTCACCGGCCGCGGCGTGCGCGGGTGCGACGGGCGGGCCCGCAGGTGCGTGTGCAGCGCGTCGCTGAGCCCGTCCAGCCCGTCGGCGGAGTGCGCCGCGTAGAGCAGGGGAGTGGCGTACTCCTCGCCCGGCCCGAGCACGACCTCGCCGGGCGCCAGCAGCTCACCGCCGCCCAGCGTGGACTCACCGGTGGGGCGGCGCTCGGCTGCGGTGACGTGGTCGCCGCTCCACGCGGTGTGCACCGCCCACACCTCGCCGTGCCGGAACCCGAACCCGGCGGTGCCGGCGACCAGCAGCAACGTGGCGTCGTGCCCGGTGCGGCCGTGCCGCCCCTCGCGGACCCAGGCGCCCATCGGCCACGGGTGCCGCTGCGGCGCGCGTTCCCGGCACCACCGTCCGGTCAGGTCGAGCAGTTCGGTGGCGACAGCGGGCACCGGCAGCACCGGCGTCAGCTCGCGCAGCTCGTAGCGGCCGTCGCCGTCGTTGCGCAGCCGGTGCCGCAGCGTGAGCACGCCCGCGGCGTCCAGCGTCAGCTCGACGGTCAGGCTCAGCCCGGCGTCCGCGTCCGCCGCCCGCACCACCACCCGCCCTGGGGTAAGGAAGGGCCCCTTGTTAACGCCTGGTGCAGGTAAAGGGTCCCCTCCTAACAGGTCGGGCGCCGCGGCGGCGAGGGCGTCGTGCACGTCGAGGTCGGTGAGGCGGAACGCCGTGGACCAGTCTCGGCCGTCGCGGTGACCGGCGAGGCCGGGCCGCCCGCTCCACCCGGCACTGGCCTCGGGCAGCAGCGACAGCACAGTGGGCGCGTCGAAGCTGCTCGGCACCACCGGCGGCACCGTGGCGTCGACGAGCGCGGGCAGGTCCCCGTCGGGCAGCGGGCCGAGGTCGGCGCCCCAGTGCACGACCCGGGGCAGCCCCGGGCCGCGTGCGTCGAGCACCAGGCTGGTCCGCGCGCGGCGCAGGTGGACGATCGTCATCCCTTGGAGGCTCCCAGCGTCAGGCCCCGGACGAACTGCTTCTGGAGCAGGAAGAAGATCACCAGGGTGGGGATCGCGACCAGCACCGAACCGGCCGAGACCAGGTTGTTGTCGGTGAAGAACTCGCCGCGCAGGTTGTTCAGCGAGCTGGTGACCGGGAACTTGTCGCCGGTACGCATGAGCACTGTGGCCCAGAAGAACTCGTTGTAGATCCAGGTGACCTCCAGCGTCGCGAGCGCGGCGAGCGCCGGGCGGCACAGCGGCATCGTCACCTGCCAGTACTGCCGCCACACGTTCGCCCCGTCGACCATCGCGGCCTCGTACAGCTCGTGCGGCAGCGCCTTCATGTAGTTGCTGAGCACGAACACGCAGAAGCCGCACTGGAACGCGACGTTGACCAGGATCAGTCCCCAGTAGCTGTCGTAGAGCAGCTCCGAGTCGCTCATCCAGGCCGGCAGCGGGATCTCGGTGAACATCCGGAACAGCGGGATGAGCAGCGCCTGCTGCGGCAGCAGGTTCGCGGCGGTGAACAGGCCGAGCAGGGCGATGTTGAACTTCCAGCTGAACCGGGCGATCACGAACGCCACGCACGAGGCGAGGAAGAGCGTGAGCAGCACCGCCGGGACGGTGATGTAGGCCGAGTTGAGGAAGTGCTTGCCGAACTCGGCGGTACGCCACGCGGTGACGTAGTTGTCGACAGTCCAGCCGCCGAGCGACACGTAGCCGTTGGCTGCGGTGTACTCGTAGGAGCGGAACGAGGTGAGCACCGCCCACAGGATCGGGAACAGCCAGCCCACTGCGACCGTACCCAGGAAGAGGTGCAGGACGACCCGGGCGGGCCGCACGGGGCGGCGGCGGCCGGTGGAGACTGCGGCGGTCATCGCTTGCCCTCCCGCATCACGGTCCAGAGGTAGATGGTGATGAAGACGAGCGAGACGGCCAGCATGATCGTCGCCAGCGCGGAGCCGAAGCCGATCCGGCTGGCCTCGCCGACCACGTTCTGGGTGACCAGCGCGGAGATCAGTTCCAGCCCGTTGCGGCCCTTGTTGATGACCCAGACCAGGTCGAACGCGCGCAGCGACTCGATCACCGTCACCACCAGCACGATGATGTTGATCGGGCGCATCACCGGGAAGACGACCCGGAAGAACGTGCTGGTCTCCGAGGAGCCGTCCACCGCGGCGGCCTCCCGCAGCGACGGGTCGACGCCCTTGAGGCCGGCCAGGTAGAGCAGCATGATGTAGCCGACGTGCCGCCAGCCGGCCGCCACCAGTACGGCCCAGATGTTGACGTTCGGGTCCCCGTACCAGTCGGTCTCGCCGCCGAACACGCCGTTGAGCAGCCCCTGGTCGCGGCTGTAGATGAGCTGCCAGACGAAGCCGATGAGCGCCAGCGACAGCACCACCGGCAGGTAGAGCGCGGTCTGGTAGAAGCGGCTGCCGCGAATCTCCTTGTCGAGCAGCACGGCGAGGAACATGCCGAACGGGGTGGCCACCACGAACAGCGCGGCCAGCCAGAGCAGGTTGTTCTGCACCGCGGGGACGAACGGCGGGTAGATGTTCACCACGTCGTCGTAGTTCTTGGCGCCGACCCACTCGATCTCGGAGATCGGGCCGATGCCGTCCCAGTTCGTGCCGGAGAGCAGCACCGTCGCCACCGCGGGCAGCCAGACCAGGCCGGCGACGAGCAGCAGGGGTACCAGCACCATGAGCGTGATGACCACGCGGTCGGTGCGGGACAGGAGCCGTAGCCGGCGACCGCGACCACCGTTCGTGGTGGTCGCGGCCGGCGGCGGCACGGCGCGATCCGCTTGGATCAGGGGCAGGTCGGACATGATGTCCTTCCCCCTTCCGCCGTCAGCTGGTGAAGATCGACTTCTTCTGGTTCTCGATGCTGGTGAGCAGCCCGCTGATGTCCTTCGGGTCCTTGATGAACTGCTGCAACGCCGGGATCATCACGGTGGAGGCGAAGTCCGGCCGGGTGTCGCGGTCGAGGAACTGGGCGATCTCGGTGGCGGAGCCGACCAGTTCGGCGGCCTTCTTCTGCAGCGCGGTGTAGGCGCCGGTGTTCGCGCCGCTGTTGGCGACCAGCGTGCTCGGGTCGTTCTTGACCGTGATGTCCGCGGCCTCCTTGGAGCCCAGGTACGTCAGCAGCTTCTCCGCCGCGTCCTTGGACTTCGGCTTGCGGGCCATCATGTAGCCGTCGATCGGGGCGTCCAGAGCCTTCGCGCCGATCGTGGAGTCGACCTCGGGGAACGTGAAGAAGTCCAGGTCCTCCAGGTCGGCGCCGCTGAACTGCTGGCCGACGAACAGGCCGAGCAGGTACATGCCGCTCTTCTTCTGCTGCAGCGACTGGGCGGCCTCCTGCCAGGTGCGGCCGAGCGAGTCCGGCTGGTGCAGGGGGAGCAGCCCGGCCCAGGTGTCGAAGACCTTCTTCACCTTGTCGGAGGTCCACGCCTCCTTGCCGGCCATCAGGTCGATGTGGAACTGGTAGCCGTTGATCCGCAGGTTGAGGATGTCGAACGTGCCCATCGCCGGCCAGCCGTCCTTGTCGGCGAAGGCGATCGGGTTCAAGCCGTCCTTCTTCATCTGCGCGCCGAGCGTGTTCAGGTCGTCCAGCGTCTTCGGCACCTCGTAGCCGCGCTGCTGCCACACGGACTTGCGGTAGAAGACCGCCCACGGGTAGTACGACGCGGGCACGAAGTACTGCTTGCCGTCGTCGCCCGTGGACGCTTTTTTGAACGCGTCGGAGTAGCCGTCGAGCTTGCCCCACACGTCGCTGAGGTCGCCGGCCAGGCCCTTCGAGGCGAAGAAGCGCATCCGGTACCCGGCGAACCAGGTGAACACGTCGTCCGGCTTGCCCTGCAGGTAGTTGTTGATGTTCTCCTGGAAGGTGTTGTGGTCGACCGTGTTGATGTTGACGGTCACCCCGGAGGACGTCTTGAAGCCGTCCATCACCTTCGCGACGACGTCCTTGGGCTTCGGGTCGGACTGGTTGGAGCCGAGCGAGACGCTCTTGGCGTCACCGCCCGATCCGGAGTCGGAGTCGCCGCAGCCGGCAAGCAGCCCGGTGCCGAGCAGCGCTCCCGCGCCGGCCGCGCCGGCGAGCAGCGAGCGCCGGTTCAGGCCGGCGACGGACGGGGGTACGAGCCGGGCGAGGTATTCGGCTTGTGAGCGGGGACGGGACATGGTGCCTCCTGCGTGGAAGAGGTGCGCTGCGCTCATGGACCGTGATCGTTGGCGGTGAGCGGTGTTCGTGTCGGCCGCGGCAGATCCACCGAGAATCCACACGTCCGAACAAAAACAGCCGGTGGCGCTTGAAGCTACCCCTTGGCGCGGCGCTGTCAAGAGGGCAAAAAGGCGGCGACGTTGCCGGTAAGGCAGGGCAAAGGGCCGGTAAACGTTGGAACTTCAGTCGATGTTGGAAAGTGTTGACTTGGGTCCTGTTCGGGGGCAACCTCTGCTGTCATGCGGAACTGGCACGGCGAGGGCATCTGGTACGGCGCCGACTACAACCCGGAGCAGTGGCCCGAGCAGACGTGGGCCGAGGACGTCGAACTCATGCGACGAGCCGGGGTCAACCTGGTCTCGGTCGGCATCTTCTCCTGGGCGCTGCTGGAGCCCACCCCCGGCCGGTACGTCTTCGACTGGCTGGACCGGGCGATCGACCTGCTGCACGACGGCGGCATCAGCGTCGACCTGGCCACCGCCACCGCCAGCCCGCCACCGTGGCTGGCGCACCGGCACCCGGAGACACTGCCCCGCCGCGCCGACGGCACTGTGCTCTGGCCCGGCGGCCGGCAGGCGTACTGCCCCAGCTCGCCGGTGTTCCGCGACCACTCGCTCGCCCTGGTCGAGGCGGTCGCCCGGCGGTACGCGCGGCACCCCGCCGTCGTGCTCTGGCACGTCTCCAACGAACTCGGCTGCCACAACGTGCACTGCTACTGCGACGTCAGCGCCGAGGCGTTCCGCGGCTGGCTGCGCGAGCGCTACGGCGACCTGGACTCGCTCAACGCCGCCTGGGGCACCGCGTTCTGGAGCCAGCGCTACCACGACTGGGCCGAGATCAACCCGCCGCGTACCGCGCCGACGTTCGCCAATCCGACGCAGCAGCTGGACTTCCTGCGGTTCTCCTCCGACGAGCAGCGCGCCCAACTGCGCGCCGAGCGGGAACTGCTGAACCGGCTCGTCCCGCAGCCGGTCACCACGAACTTCATGATCGGCACCGGCATCAAGTACCTGGACTACCACTCCTGGGCGTCCGACGTGGACGTGGTCGCCAACGACCACTACCTCACCGCCGCCGACCCGCAGCCGCAGGTCAACCTCGCGCTGTCCGCCGACCACACCCGGGGCGTCGCGGGCGGCGCGCCGTGGCTGCTGATGGAGCACTCCACCAGCGCGGTCAACTGGCAGCCCCGCAACGTGGCGAAGACGCCGGGCCAGATGCGCCGCAACAGCCTCGCCCACGTCGCGCGCGGCGCCGACGGGGTGCTGTTCTTCCAGTGGCGGGCCTCCCGGGCCGGCGCGGAGAAGTTCCACTCCGCGCTGGTCCCGCACGCCGGCGCGGACACCAAGGTGTTCCGCGAGGTCTGCCGGCTCGGCGCCGACCTGCGCGCGCTGGCGGAGGTACGCGGCAGCCGCGTCGACGCCGACGTGGCGATCCTGTTCGACTACGAGGCGTGGTGGGGCGTCGAGCTGGACTCCCACCCGAGCGTCGACGTCACCTACACCGACCGGTTGTCCGCGCTGCACGGCGCGCTCTGGCGGGCCGGGGTCACCGCCGACGTGGTGCACCCCTCGGCCGACCTGTCCCGCTACCGGCTCGTCGTGGTGCCCACGCTCTACCTCACCCGCGACGCCGACGCCGACGCGCTGCGCCGGTTCGTGGAGGCCGGCGGCACAGCCCTGGTCACCTACTTCAGCGGCATCGTCGACGAGCACGACCACATCCGGCTCGGCGGCTACCCCGGCGCGTACCGCGACCTGCTCGGCGTACGCGTCGAGGAGTTCTTCCCGCTGCGGGC
This sequence comes from Micromonospora sp. LA-10, assembly GCF_051853095.1. Taxonomy (NCBI): domain Bacteria; kingdom Bacillati; phylum Actinomycetota; class Actinomycetes; order Micromonosporales; family Micromonosporaceae; genus Micromonospora; species Micromonospora sp. LA-10. The sequence continues at coordinate 1,888,242 of NZ_CP195710.1, read as the reverse complement.
CGGCGAGACGGTACGCCTCGACGACGGCGCCCGCGCCGACGTGTGGACCGAGTGGCTGCACGCCGAGGGCGCCGAGGTGCTCGCCGCGTACGCCGACGGGCCGCTGCCCGGCGTGCCGGCGGTGACCCGCAACGCCGTCGGCGCGGGCGCCGCCTGGTACGTCGGCACCCGGCTCGACGACGACGCCACCGACCGCCTGGTGGCCCGGCTGCTCGCCGAGACCGGCGTCCGGCCGCCGGTGGGCGCGCCGGCCGGGGTGGAGGTGGTCCGCCGCCGCTCGGCGGACCGGAGCTGGCTGTTCGTCATCAACCACACCACCGAGCCGGCCCGGCTACCGGCCACCGGCGTCGAGCTGCTCGGCGGCGCCCGCTGCGACGGCGAGCTGGAGGTGCCGGCGGGGGAGGTGGCGGTGGTCCGCGAGGAGCCCGCGCCGGCGCCCGCGACCGCCTGACCGGAACCCCGCCGTGCGCGCCGAGGAGGTCCCCATGCTCGCCCAGCAACGGCAGAGCGCCATCCTGGAGTTGATCCGCCAGCGCGGCGGCGTCCGGGTCAGTCACCTGGTCAGCCGCTTCGGGGTGTCCGACATGACGATCCGCCGCGACCTGGAGGTGCTCGCCGACCGCGGCCTGATCGACAAGGTGCACGGCGGCGCGACGCTGGCCGGGCCCGGCTCCACCGAGGAGCCCGGCTTCGCCGCCAAGTCGGTCCGGCAGCAGGCCGAGAAACGGGCCATCGTGGAGCGGGCCGCCGGCCTGGTCGAGCCGGGGATGGCGGTCGCGCTGTCCGCCGGCACCACCACCGCCGCGCTGGCCGCCCGGCTGGCCGAGGTACGCGGCCTCACGGTGGTCACCAACTCGATCCCGGTCGCCGACGCGCTCTACCAGAACCCCCGCACCGACCAGACAGTCGTGCTGACCGGCGGTATCCGTACCCCGTCGGACGCGCTGACCGGCCCGGTCGCCGAGGCGGCGATCGCCGCGCTCAACGTCGACCTGCTCTTCCTCGGCGTGCACGGGATGAGCCCGCGTACCGGGTTCACCACGCCGAACCTGCTGGAGGCGGCGGTGAACCGGCGGCTCATCGGCGCCGCCCGGCGCCTGGTGGTGCTGGCCGACCACACCAAGTGGGAGACGATCGGCATCGCCACCATCGCCCCGCTGGAGGAGGCCGACGTGCTCATCACCGACTCCGGCCTGCTGCCGGAGGCCCGCCGGCAACTCGGTGAGCAGGTGGGCGAGCTGGTGGTGGTCCGGGCGGACTGACGGCCGGTCCGAGTGTCACTAAACCGACTGAGCGTCGGCGGAATGATCAATAGCGGACTCGTTCGAGGTCGGCCGGCTACGGAGCACCCCGGCGAGCAGATAGATCGAGAGGCCGGTGGCGAGGAGTCCCACCACCCAGACCGTGCCAAGGCCGACGGCGACTCCCGCATGCCGGTGGGTGAACGTCGGCCACAGCGTCCACCCCAGGGCCAGTACGCCGGCGCCCGGAAAGCAGATCAGCAGCGGAATGAACCAGTCCAGGACCCGGGCCGGCCGACGATTCGCCTGTGACCAGGCTGCCCAGCCGAGTCCGCCGGGAACCCGTGGCGCGAGTTCCTCATTGATGTACCTCGTCGTCCAGCGCATCGCCGTCCGCTGCCCCACATATCTCCCGCAGAGCAGGTATGAGCTCAGCGGCACGATCAGCAGCACCGGAAGCAGGCCCGGGCTCGACAGGGCGAAAGCGACGATTGCGCTCGTCAGCGTCAACTGAAGGGCCAGGATCTGTTGTTGGAACTTCGCCCGCGAATCAATCTCCGCGCGAAGCGACTGGTACTCGGCCAACGCTCCCTGGACGTCAGAATCGGTCACGCTTTGTCCTCTCGCCCGTAGTGACCGCCGTACGGTCACTACGCACCGTTCACCAACTGGTCACCGCTTCGATTCATCCCGGTAGTGTGGCGGAAAGTCTCCACGCGGGCGATCGAGCGGAGATGAGGCATGATTCTCCTCAACTTTGGCACGCGCCTCAATGCCCGATCCTGGGCGAACGCGCTGAACGTGCACGCCGATTTTCTCGCCGAGGCCACTCTCTCACCGGGCAAGTTCGCAGGTCAGCGCATTGTCGTAGATCTCTCAGAAGTCGGTTTTGCCGATTTCGTGAGCCTGGGCCATCTCCTCATCTTCCTGCGGGCCGCAACCAATGCGGGCGCACAGTTCTCGGTGGTACCGCCCCATCCCGGCGCGCTGGCGCACGAGTCCTCCGGTGATGCCGCGGCCGGCTTGCGGAGGCTTGCCCGACGCAACTGTCAGCTGTACCTCGAACAGACCGGATTCCAGGCCGCCTTCACCGAATTGCGGGGACGGGTCGATTTCGATTCCTCGCGTGATGCCCGGCTCCTCCCCATCCCCGACAGCTCGCGGACCTCGGAGGGGGACGAACTCGGGCAACTGCCGAAACGGCGCCGGCGTATCCTGCCTTACCGCTGGGTGGCAGTAGAAGACGCCCGCGGTCTGACCGAGTCGGATGCGGCATCGCGCTGGGTGGGCGACCTCAAGGACCTGGGCCTGTCCGAGGAACAAGCGGCGGCTTTCGGCACCGGAATCATCGCCGAACTGCTGGAGAATGCGGCCGAGCATTCCGAGTTGATGGCCGACGGCCTGGATCAGCCGCAGATCCTCCTGGGTGGGGTGATCGTGCCTCCGGAGACCTACCAGGACCGTAGCGGGGACCTCGACGAGAGCCTGGGGGACCTGGTGACCACGGCTGCCACCGTTCCCAGCCCACTCGTGCGACTGGTCGTCGCGGACGCCGGCGTCGGCATGACCGGTGAACTCGTGGTCGGGTCCGATCCTGGTCCGGCGACCGTCCAGCGGGCCATCCTGACCACGTTGGACCGCCGGCAGCCGACGCGCACACCGAACGGGTCGATCGACCACCATGCCCGGGGGCTGTGGAAGGTCGCCCGTCTCGCCCGCGGCTACCAGGGCGGCCTGCTGATCGCGTCGGGCGGTCAGGTGGTCACCCGGACGTTCGGAAGCCGGCCGAGCCACCAGGACTCGGCGCGGAGTCAGGCCGCGGCCATCGCCGGCACCCTCGTCGAATGCGCCGTGCTGCTGCACCCGGACGACCGCCGGCTCGGCGCGGAGGAGGTGGCGACCCCGCCCCGAACCACCGGTCGCGAGGACGGCCGTCCCGACCTGCACTGCGTCATCGCGTCGCTGCGCCGTCGCCGTGGGCTCACCGGCGCCGACCTGAGCCGCGTGCGCCGGGAGTTGAGCCGTCGACCCACCGCGACCAGCGGACTGGTCATCGCGGTCACCACCCCGGACGGCGACGTGCGGCCCGACGACGTCGACATCGGCGCCGCGATCACCCAGGTCCTGACGGTGGCGAACACCCAGGACGACCTCGGCATGGTGGTCCTCGCCTTCCCCGGCGTCAACCGGCAGATGATGTCCGTCGCCGTGGAGTTCCTCAACGCCGGCTGCGGGCCCCGGCCGGTCGACGTCCCGTCCGACCGGCGGTCACCGATCCTGGTGCTCGGCCCGGACAACCGGCACTTCTGGGTGGGCGGCAGCGCGACCGGCCGGCAGATCCTCCGCCGCCTCTCCGGCGCGCAGCGGCCCGTGCACCTGCACGACCTGGCGGACAGCGGCAGCCCGGCCGACGTGCTGCCCGCGATCCGCGAGCTGCAGAACCGGACCGGAGCCCTGCACGCCGAGCACGACGTGCTCCGCCTGCGGATCAAGCCGCAGGACGCGATGAGCGCCCTGGCGAACTATGTCGGCCAGGAGCTGCGGACCGCCATCCAGGACGCCACGACCGACGGCGTGGTCCAAGGCGTCTTCCTGACCCCGAACCTCAGGGTGACCAACCGCTGGTGCGACCTCGGGCGTGTCCTCGCAGGGCTGGATCTCGGCGGCCTGGCGGGCTACGCGCTCGCCGCCCTGATGGAGGACCGCATCGGTCGCTTCGACCGGAAGTCGGCGCCGCTCGTGGTCCGGGTCGGTGACGCGCCGCACGCGATGGTCGCGGCGTTCGCCCGCTCGTTCACCGGCCACGACCGATACCTCAACTCGCTGGAGGACGTACGGCTGGAGCGAGCCCGCCGAGGCACGGAGGGCCCGCCCCGGGTCTTGCTGATAACCGACCTCGCGTCCAGCCGCCGGACCCTCAAGCACGCGCTGCTGGACGTCGTCGACCGCGACATGGTGCCCGTCGCCGCCGCTGTCGCTGTCGACACCGGCGCGCACGAGGACCCGGGGGAGCCGGGCGAGGTGCTGTTCCTCAACCGACGGATGCCGATGATCAGCCTGGCGCAGGTGGACATGAGGGTGGCGGATCCGCCTCCGCGCACACCGGACCCGATCGATCCGGTGCTGCGCCGGCCCACCACCGGTCACCGCGTCATGCCCAGGGCGCTGGTCGACCAGGACACGTACGTCTCCGCCATGGAGCGGGCGAACGCCGCCCGGCTCGGTCACATCGAACGTCCGGCCGAGCGGCACTACACGGCGTACGTGGACCCCACCCGCCTGTTCCGGCAACGCGACTGGGCCGAGATGGTGACCAGACACGTCACCCGGAGGGTCAAGGAGATGGACCGGGTGGCCTTCGGTAGCGCCGCCGCCCACGCGCCGGTGTGCGTTCTCTATCCGGAGGGTACGGTCGACGACCTGCCGCAGGTCGCGGAGATTGTCGCCGCCGCGCTGACCCGGGCGGGCGTTCCGGTGGTGGCGATGCTGGGCGTTCCCCGGGCCCCGCTCGGCGAGCGGTGGTGGTATCCGGGCGCGGTCAAGCTTCCCGCCGGGGCGCGGCATGCGGTGATCATCGACGCCGGCGCGGGCAGCACCCGCACGATCGGTCACCTGCAGCGCATCGCCACGAGCGGCGGAATCGCGGCGGTCAGCGGATTCCTGCTGCTCAACGGTCTTCCGCACGACGACGCGCTGGTGCTGCACCAGCCCAGCACCATCTCCCGCGCGCGAGGCGGATCCCGGCGGGAGGGAGTTCCGGTCGCCCTGCACTACGTCGCCCGGACGGCGATGAGCGGTCTGGGGCGGTGGTCGTGCGACATCTGCTCGTTGCGCCGGACCTACGACGAGCTCGCCATGCTGGTGCCGATTCCGGTCCGGCTGGAAGCGCACCGGAACTGGCTGCTGGGGCTGCTGGAGCCGCGTTCCAAGCGGGCCGCCTTCGAGGAACAGGCCACCGACCTCTTCGGCGCCCACGTAGGCCCCAGGGACTGCACCGAGTACCTGCGCTGGCGATTCGAGCTGCGCGAGGCGAACGTGGACACCCTCCAGCGTCGTGCGGTCACCGTCAAGCTGGAGGCCGCCCGCGAGGAGACGGTGGTCAGGGATGCGCTGATCCGTCTCCTGGTCGCCGAGGCCCACTGGCTGGGTTCGGCGCCGCTGTGGTTCCCGGAGTGCCGAGACACCATCGCCGAGCTGGCGCTTTCGCTGCTGACCAGCGACTCCGCGCGGTCGGACGACGCGATGCTGCGGGTGCAGGCGGTGATCCTCCTGGCCAAGGTCTCGGTGATCACGTTCGCCGATCAGCTCAGCCGGATCCTGCACGACAACCGGTACGACGAGCCCGTCGTCCTGCAGGTGATGCTCGAGGCGCTTCGCCTCGTGGCCGCCGTTCGGTCGCCGAACCGGTACTCCCGGGATCTGGTGATCAATCCGATCGTGCAGCGACTCGTACGGCTGGAGGACGAACTGCGCGGGTACGGCTCGGACCGCGCCGAGGGGCCGTCCGTGCTGACACCCAACCTGGTGCGCTATGTCCTCTCACACGGGCAGCGCACGGTCGCCCCCGAGCCGGCCGACCCGCAGACCGCCTGGGCCGCGCTGCGGGGCAACCGGCGTTCGGTGGCCGACCACGACTACGAGAACGCGATGTGGCGCGTCATCCAGAACGTCACGCTGGTCGGCCGGGGACGCCTGCCCGAGGACCTCGACGGCATCCGGGAGGACTGGGCGGTCTGCAGCAACTTCCTCAATCTCGACGTGCTGCCGAACATCTACCTCCTGCGCAACGCGCTGTCGACCCGTGACACCGCGGCGGGCCTGAGCAGGGACGACGCGGACCGCTTCGCGGAGGTGGTAAACACCGCGCTCGGGCGCAGCGCGGTGGACGAGACCACAGTGCAGCTGGACGCCCTGGTGGACCGGGCGAGGGCCAGTGTCGGACGGGCGCCGCACGACGTCGACCAACTGCTCCGCGACCTGCAGTGGTGGCACGACTTCTTTCTTCCGGCCACCGGCGCCGGCATCCATCAGGTGGTCGACCGGTGTCCGACCGACCTCGTGCGGGTCCTGCGCAGCACCTTCCCCGACCACGAGGTCCTGCTTCCGGACGGCGAACCGCTCCTCCAGGTCTTCTGCACCCGGCGGCTCGTCAAGGACGTGTTCACGCACATCCACATGAACGCCGCCAAGGTGCACCGGGTCGGAGGCGGCGAACAGCGTATCGAGGTCGCCGTCGAGATCCGGGACCCCGGGTTCGTGACCGTGTCGGTCCGGAACGACGACAGCCGGCCGTCGCGTCGCGGCGGAGGGCGCGGCCTGAGCGCCCTCCGGGACGAACTCGCCGCCTTCGGCGGGCGGATCCAACCGGTCGGTCCCCCGGCGGAGTGGGCAACATTTTGTGTCGAGGTCACGTTCGAGCGGTGGAGGCTGTCGGCATGACGCTGGAGATCCGAGGGCTGCTGGTCGACGACGAAGCCGGCAACACGCCCGTCATCCGCGACTCCATGAACCTGGAGTTCGAGGAAATCGGGATGAAGGTCAGCTGGACAGTCGCCTCGGACGCGACCTCCGCGCGGAAGACGATCCGGGACGAGCCCGCGTTCGAGTTCGCCATCGTCGACTACGGCCTGGGGGAGGGCCAGCAGAACGGCATCGCTGTGGTGGAGGCGCTGCGGGCGCGGGGCGCGGACACCTACGTCCTCGTCATAACCGGTCTCGGAAACCACTATCCGAACTTCCGGGAGGAGGCGATCAGAGCCGGCGCGGACGAGGCGGTCATCCGGTCCATCCTCAACATGGGCCGCCAGGGCGGCATGACCTTCCGCGACCTGGCGAACAAGGTTCGTCTGCACGTGGCCCGCAAGCGCGACTTCGAAGGGCTGACGGTCACCTTCACCGACGACGATCTTGCGCTGGAATCGACCCTGCACCAGGTCGGCAGCCCGAATCCGCCGGGGGCGGACTCGGTGGCCATCGGCAAGGACATCGTGCGCAGCCTGGCCCTGGACTGCCTCGCCCCCGACTACCGGCCCGGCGCGACCGCGCTCGCCGTCGGCTACCTGGCGCCGGGGCGGTCCGGCGCGTACGTGTGCCGGGTCGATCATCAGGAAGGGCGGTCCACCACCTCGTACGTCCTGAAGATCGGACTCGACCGGCGCGCGCTGGAGTTCGAGCTGGCGGCCAACAAGAAGGCGTTGCATCTGCTCGGCGCCGGTGACCTCGTCGGCTTCTCCGGTCAGATCCGCAGCCACCAGGAGTCCGGCTATCACGCCATCGCCGCGCGGCTGGCGACCGGCGCGCAGACCCTGGCCGACTGGCTGGACGATGCCACCCCGGAAGAGGCGGAACACGTCGCCCGCATCCTCTTCGGATCTCAGCTGATCAAGTTATTCGCCCCCGGGCAGCGAGAGACGAGACCGTTCGACGGATGGCTCGCTGCGACGCCGGTCCTGCGCCTGCGGGTGCTCGACACGCTGTCCCTGTACGGCGACATGCTGGCGATGGTGCGGGCGGAGGCGGGCGAGGCGCCCGGCGAACCGGCGGCCTGCGACGTCCTCACCACCTTCGTCAACAAGGGCGTCCTGCCCGGCGGGCTGCGCCCCGAAGGGACCACGACGTACATCGACGCCTTCGGCGACCTGCACTCCACGAACGTCCTCGTGTATCCCGCCCCGGACAACCGGCCCGTGCTGGTGGACGCCTCCATGTACGGGCCGCACCACTGGGCCACCGATGCGGCCCGGCTGGTGGTGGATCTCGTCCTTTCCGTACGGCGGGCGGGGGTGGCCTCGCTGGACTGGGCGGACACGACCGAAGTGTCGGCATACATTGCCGGCCTGTGCCGGACCGCCAGGTCCGGGCGACAGGTCCCGCCGGCCGATTCGGTCGACGCCTTCATCGGTCACGTGGTCGACAACCTGCCGACGTACGTCAACGTCGAGAAGCTGCAGATGACCAGCGAACAGTGGCACTGGCAGTGGCACGCCGCGTTGGCCAAGGAGCTGATCCGCCAGGGCACCCGGGCCGGACTGCCCGCTCCGCGTGCGGCGGCGGCGCTGAGCGCCGCAGTGCGGCAACTGACCTTCGCGGCGGACGCCTTCACCCGGATCGACTACGCCGGCCGGACCGCTGCCCTGCCGCCGCCTGCCTGCGCGGCGGCCGAGCCCGATGTCAGCGGCCCTTCGGTGCCCCGACCGAGAGCAGCCGGGTCCGGGGTCGAGCCGGGAGCGGACGCACCACCCCTACAGCCCTGACCTGGCGCGCCTCACAGCCAGTTCTCAGTCGCGCCATTTAGGGTGCCCTGACGAAGCGTCCGACGGTCCATGTCGGAGTGCCGTTCAGCGGGAGTGACCGATGGTCTTCAAGAAGATGTTGAGCGCGTTCGGCGTGGGTGGCCCGAGCGTCGACACGGTGCTCACCAACCCGAACACCCGGCCCGGACTGACTCTGGATGGTCACGTCAACCTGGTCGGCGGCGACAGCCCGGCGCGGATCGAGCAGATCAACCTCGGCCTGGTCACCCGCGTCGAGATCGAGAGCGGCGACCACGAGTACGCGGGCGTCATGGAGTTCCACCGGCTGCCCGTCAGCGGCGCGTTCGAGCTGGCGCCGAAGCAGCAGCTGTCGATCCCGTTCCAGATGCCGGTGCCGTGGGAGACTCCGATCACCGACGTGTACGGCCAGCGGCTGCACGGCATGACCATGGGGCTGCGTACGGAACTCGCTGTGGCCCGCGCGGTCGACAAGTCCGACCTGGACCAGGTGTCGGTGCACCCGCTGCCGGTCCACGAGCGCATCCTGGAGGCGTTCCAGGCGCTCGGGTTCCGGTTCAAGCACGCCGACCTGGAGCGGGGCCACATCTACGGCGTGCCGCAGACGCTGCCGTTCTACCAGGAGATCGAGTTCTTCGCCGCGCCGCAGTACGCGCAGACGGTCACCGAGGTCGAGCTGACGTTCGTGACCAGCCAGCAGGGCGTCGAGGTGATCCTGGAGTGCGACAAGCGGGGCGGCTTCCTCAGCCCCGGGCACGACGTCTTCGGACGGTACTCGATCCCGCACACCGACGCCGCCCGCACCGACTGGGTGCAGGTCGTCGACGGCTGGCTGCGGGAGACCACCGGTCGTTACGGCAGCATGCGCGCCCAGGGCTTCGGCACGCCGCACGGCGGCCACGGCTACCCGGGCCACCACGGCTACGCCGGCCACGGGCGACGCGGCCCGGGTATGGGCGGCGTGGTCGCGGGCGCCGCGCTGGGCGTCGCCGGCGGCATGATCGCCGGGGAGATGCTCGACGACGCGTTCGACGGCGGCGGCGACGACTTCGGGGACTTCGGCGGGGAGTGAGCACACGCGACGACGCCCCCGGGACGGATCCCGGGGGCGTCGCCGTTCGCGTGGCGCGGCGCGCGTCAGCGCCGGCCTCGACGCTCCTCGCCGGAGCGGCGCGCGCTGCCCGCCTTTGACAGGCCACGGCTGACCAGGTACGCGCCGGTCAGCGCGGTCAGGTACCACCAGGCCTGGTTCGGGTTGTTGATGTTCAGGCCGTTGGCGGTGGTGCCCTTCCAGAACGCGGCGATCGCGACCACCGCGACAGCGGCGGCGTACACCCAGAACTCGGTGGTCAGGAACGCCTGCTTCGTCTCCGTGCCCGGGGACGGCATGGGCTCTCGGTGACCGTTGTGCATCGACGCCATCTGCTGGGTCGACGCGTCCTGCATGTTCGACCGGTTCTGCACGTCGGACATCGGCCGGTTGGCCGGCCTGGTGGATGCAGCCTGCGTGCTCATCTGGTCCTCCTCAGGATTTGATGAGTCGTACCTGCATACCCTCGCCCCGCTACCGCAGGTCGGCCACGGCACGGTTCGCGCTCTGTGGCGGGGGCACCCTGGGTCTACCCCGGGCCGGAGACAAGGTAACCGCCGGTCGCCGTCGAATGGCCGCCACGCTCCCCGATCCAGACACCCGGTACATACCGGTCCCGGCGGCGCTGGTTCCGGTTTCAGCCACCCGCCCTCGGGCACGCAACACCGATACCCCGAGAGAGCTGCGAGGTGGTTGACGTGCGTGAGGACGACATGCGGCAGGAAGCCGCCCGGCGGGCCGAGCAGCGGGTCGCCGGCGGCGTGTACGGCGAGGGCGCGCTGGACGAGGTCACGGTGCCGCAGACCGACGTGGAGCGGATGCGCCAGGAACTCGACCCGGACGACCCGGCGGACGTACCCGTCGACCCGACGGTGCTGCGCGACGGCGGACCGACCCGGGGTCAGGGCGCGGTGACCACGACCGGTGGCACGGCCGGCCCGGCCAGTGTGCGCCGGGTGGCCCGGCAGCCGGAGAAGCACCCGGGCAAGGTGGCGCCGACGACCACCGGTGACGCGAGTACGGGTGGCCTGAGCACCCCGGCCGGCGGGTCCACGAGCGACAACTCGGCCACCGGCGCCCAGGTGGGCAACTTCACCAACAACCGCCCCAACCCAGGCTGACCGAGGCAGCACGGCACGGCGGGGACGGCCTTCGGCCGCCCCGCCGTGCGACTTCTCCCACCGCCACCTCGGGGAGGTGGTGTGGTCGGGGCGGGCGTGATGTAGCCGTTTCCCCGATCTGGTGCACGCGTACGCCACTTCGGCGAACTGGCGCGTTCGTCGCACCTGATCCCGCCCTATCTGCCCGTGTGCTTTCCCCGGCTGGCGCTGGCGGCGTTCCGCCACTTCGGGGAGGTGGTGTGGTCAGACGGATGGGATTCAGCCACTTCCCCGATCTGGTGCACGTACCCGCCACTCCGGCGAACGGCGCGAAACAGGTCGGCTGAACACACGACCACCCCCGCCCACCCCAAGCCGGCACTCGCCGATCTTGCACTTCCGCCCCGAAAAGTATCCGTTGGTAGCGCTTTCAGGGGCCGCAACTCCATGATCGCGGAGCGAGGGAGGGTGCACACCGCAGGACATGAGGCAGCACGTGCTCGACCCGATCGATCATGAAGTTGGCGGCCGATTTAAAGATCGACAACGCCGCCAACTTCATGATCAACGGGGCAGAAGGCAGAAGGCAGAAGGCAGAAGGCAGAGGCAGACGCAGGGGGAGAGGGTCAGAAGGTGCGGAGGATGCCCAGGCGCTGGGTTGCTCTTGTCAGGGCCACGTAGAGGTCGCTGTGACCTCGTGGGGACTCGGACACGATACGGGCCGGGTCGACCACCAGCACCGAGTCGAACTCCAGGCCCTTGGCCTGCTCGGTGGTCAGCACCACCACCCGGTTCGCCAGCTCCGGCTGCTCGCCGAGGGCGGCCTCCGGCAGCGCCGCCACGACCGCGCCGCCCAGCTCGGTCACCCGCCCGGTCGGCACCAGCACACCGAGGCGCCCGTCTCCCAGCGACGCCGCCTCGCGGGCGGTCGCCTCGACCAGTTCGGTCACGAGCCGGTCCGCCGGTACGGTCCGGTCCCAGGGCGGTACGCCGGTGGCGCGTACCGAGCGGGGTGGCCGCAGCGCCGGGTCGATCTCGGCGAGCACGTCGGCGGCGACCGCCATGATCTCGGCCGGCGTGCGGTAGCTGACCGTCAGCTCCTCCAGCCGCCACCGGTCCGCCACGTATGGCGCGAGCGCCTCGGCCCACGACGGCGTGCCGGCGAGCGCGCCGGTCTGCGCCACGTCACCGACGATGGTCATGGACCGGCTGGGGCAGCGGCGCATCAGCAGCCGCCACGCCATGGGCGACAGCTCCTGCGCCTCGTCCACGATGACGTGCCCGAACGCCCAGGTGCGGTCGGCGGCGGCGCGCTGGGCTGTGGTGAGCCGGTCGGATTCCTCCTGCCGTTCGGAGAGCCGGTCGGCGTCGATCAGGTCGGTGACGCCGAGGATCTCACCGCCGTCGGCCTCGTCCTCGACGTCGATGGAGCGGGAGCCGCGCCAGATCTCCAGCACGCCCTCGGCGTACTCGCGTTCCATCGCCCGGATGCGTTCGCGGCGGGCGACGGCGGCGCGCTCGTCCTCGCCGAGCAGTTCGGCGGCCTCGTCCAGCAGCGGCACGTCGGCGGGCGTCCACCCGCCGGGTTCGCGGTGCAGCGCGGCCCGCTCGTCGTCGGTGAGCATCGGCGCGGCGGTGGCGATCCGCTCCGGCGAGGCGTACAGGTCGGCGAGCAGGCGTTGCGGGGTGAGCACCGGCCACAGTTCGTCCAGCGCGGCCCGGATCTCCGGTTCCTCGCGCAGTTCGCGGCGGATCTCCGCGCGGTCGGCCTCGGAGAGCAGGTTCTCCCCGCCGAGCGGGTCGGCGCCGATCCGCTCGGCCACCTGGTCGGCGAGCGCGTGCACGATCTCCACGTCGAACAGGGCGCGGGCCAGGTTGTGCGGGCGGCCGGTGCGGCGTACCCGGTCGCGGGCCTGCCGCACGGTCTCCGGGTCGAGTGTCAGCACCTCCCGCTGCGGCAGTTCGATGGTGACCGGCTCGTCGGGCACCCACTGCCGGTCGCGGACCGCCGCGGCGAGCACGTCGGCCAGCACCGCGCGGCCTTTCAGCGCCGCGGTGGTGGCGGGCTCCGCGCGGTGTGCGTGCACGCCGGGGAACAGGTCGGCCTGGGTACGCAGCAGCACGCCGGTCTCGGCCAGCGTGGGCAGCACCTGGGAGATGTAGCGCAGGAACGTGGCGTTCGGGCCGACCAGCAGCACGCCCCGGGTGGAGAGCTGCTGGCGGTGGGTGTAGAGCAGGTACGCGGCGCGGTGCAGCGCCACCGCGGTCTTGCCGGTGCCCGGCCCGCCCTGCACCACCATCACGCCGGGCAGGTCGGCGCGGATGATCTGGTCCTGCTCGGCCTGGATGGTCTCGACGATGTCGCGCATCCGGCCGGTACGTCCGGCGTTGAGCGCGGCGAGCAGCGACGCCTCGCCGGTCAGCTCCTCATGGGCGGTGGGGGAGGCGGCGGTGATGTCCAGCACCTCGTCGTTGAGCCCGGTCACCTTGCGGTCGCGGGTGCGCAGGTGCCGGCGGCGGCGTACGCCCTGCGGGTTGGCGGCGGTGGCCAGGTAGAACGGGCGGGCGGCGGGGGCGCGCCAGTCCATCAGCAGCGGGTCGTAGTCGCCGGAGGAGTCGAAGATCCCGATCCGGCCGATGTAGCGGACGGCGCCGTCGTCGCCGTCGAGGCGGCCGAAGCAGAGGCCGCTCTCCACGGCGGAGAACTGCTCGACCTGGTCGGCGTACATCGCCACCGTCGAGTCGCGCTGCGAGCGGGCCTGCTGCGTGCCGCCGGTGTGGCGCAACTCCTCGTCGAGCCGCCGGGCGGCCTGTTCCCGCATGCCGTCCAGCCGGTCGTACAGCATCGAGACGTATTCCTGCTCGCGGCCGATCTCGTCGTCCTGGCGCAGGTCAGCCGACACGTCGGAGTGCGTTGACAATCCGGCTCCTCATTGACTAAAATTGCCGCAGGAATGGCATTCAGAAGCCATTCCTTTTTTGTGCCTGAACTGAGAAAGATAGCGCGTCGGCCGCCACCCGACCAAGCCCGGACACGACTCGGGGCCCGGTCGACGTCAGCCGACCGGGCCCCGAACACGGCATGTCTCAGCCCTTGGCCGCCTCGTAGAGCCGCTCCGGCGTGACCAGACCGGCGATCACCCGGCCGTCGTCGGTCAGCAGCACGCTGAACAGCTTGCCGCTGAGCAGCCGGCCGCTGCCCCAGTCGCCGCTGACCTTGGGCAGGTCGCCGAGCACGCCGGCCAGCATCTGCGCGTCCGGCGCGTCCGCGCCGGGCTTCGCGTCGCCGCCGGTCGCCGCGTCGCCGATCTTGGCGACCACCACGGTGGTCCAGCCGGTCCCGACGGTACGGACGTCCGGCTTCTCGGCGTCCTTCTTCTCGAACTTCTCGAAACGCTTGCCGGCCGGCCCGGGCCGCTCGCCCTCGGTCGCCTCGGTGACCTTCACGCCGGGCGGCGGGTTGAACCGGAACTGGTCGGCCTCCGGCGTGCGGAAGTCGACCTGGGTGAACGCCACCTGGAACGCGGGCTCGTCCTGGCCGTCGGCGAGCACCTGCAGGCGCAGCGGCACGTGCTCCTTCGCGTCCAGCGCGATCCGGACCTGGTGGACCAGTGAGGCCTTGTCGCGCGGGGTGAGCACCAGCTCGTACGCGTCCCGCCCGGCCACCGTCGCGGTGCGGCCGACGGTGACCGCCGTGGTCGGGTCGATCGCCTCCAGCGCCCGGTCGGTGGCGTCGGCCGGGGTGGCCGGCACGGCGGCCCGGTCCGGCGCGTCGGCCGGCAACTTCCGGTGCGTCGCGGTGTTCTCCCGGCTGTTCCAGGTCCACACGTCGCGGCCGTTGCGCAGGATGTCCTGCTCGCCGAGCGTGTCGACCAGCGCGATCCGCTGCCGGTCCTCGCCGCCGTACCAGACGCGCAGCGTGTGCGTACCGGACACCAGGCCGGCCAGGTCGTTGCCGGCGGCCCGGCCGGCGAGCGCGGCGATCGGCGGCAGGCCGAGGTCGGCGCGCTGCACCACGGTGCCGGAGAGCCCGTCCAGGCGGGACGTGCGCAGGTCTTCCAGGAGCTGGGCGGCGCTGCGCGGCGGCAGCGCCGGGTCGGCGCCGGCGGCGAACGTGCCGACGGCGGCGCCACCGCCGATCACGGCGACCCCCGCGGTCACCGGGACCAGCCAGCGCAGCACGGCGCGGTTCTTCATCACAGACATAGTGTGCACCTCCTGCGCACCATGCTGCGCGATCGTCGCTGTGACCACGCTGAGGAGATCCCCTACGGGTGACCCCATGGTGGCACCCTGGACCGGTGCGATTGCTGGTGGTGGAGGACGAGACGCGGCTCGCGGCGGCGCTGCGCCGGGGCCTGTCGGCGGAGGGTTTCGCGGTGGACGTGGCGGCCACCGGCCCGGTCGGGCTGGACGCGGCCCGGCACGGCGAGTACGACGCGATGATCCTCGACGTGATGCTGCCCGGCCTGTCCGGCTACGAGGTGGTGCGCCGGCTGCGCGCCGAGCAGCGCTGGCTGCCGGTGCTGATGCTCTCGGCCAAGGACGGCGAGTACGACCAGGCCGACGGCCTGGACTGCGGCGCCGACGACTACCTGACCAAACCCTTCTCGTACGTGGTGCTGCTGGCCCGGCTGCGGGCGCTGCTGCGCCGGGGCGCGCCCCGGCGGCCGGCCGTGCTCGCCGTCGGCGACCTGCGCCTGGACCCGGCCCGCCGCCGGGTCACCCGGGCCGACGTCGAGGTGGTGCTCACCAGCCGCGAGTACGCGCTGCTGGACTACCTGATGCGCCGCCCCGGCGAGGTGGTCTCCAAGACCGAGCTGCTGGACCACGTGTGGGACGCCTCGGTCGACACCGCCCCGAACGCGGTGGAGGTCTACGTCGGCTACCTGCGCCGCAAGATCGGCCGGGAGCGGCTGGAGACGGTACGCGGCGCGGGCTACCGGCTGGCCACGTGAGCCGCTGGGTACGCGGCCCGCTGCCGCGCCTGGGCCTGCGGGCCCGGCTGCTCGCGCTGGGCGTACTGGGGCTGGCGGTCGGGTTCGCGTTCGGCGGAACGCTGCTGGTCGGCGCGCTGGGCTGGACGTTGCAGCGTTCGGTCGACGAGGAGGCGCTGCGCACCGCCGACGCGGTCGCGTTGCTGACGGCCGAGGACGCGTTGCCGGACCCGCTGCCGGTCGCGGGCGGGCAGTTGCGGGTGCAGGTGGTCGACGCGCAGGGCCGGATCCGGGCCGCCTCGATCGACGCGGACCGCCTCGTGCCGATGCTCGGCCCGGACGACCTGCGGCCGGGGCAGCGGCAGCGGCTGGTGGTGGACGGGCGGCGCGTCGGCATGCCCGGCCCGGTGCGGGTGGTCACGGTGCCGGCCGGCACGGCGCAGGAGCCGCGTACGGTGCTGGTCGCCAAGTCGCTCACCGACGTGCGGCACAGCCTGCGCGTGGTCCGCAACCTGCTGCTGGTGGGCTTCCCGCTGCTGGTGGCCGGTCTCGGGCTGGTGGCCTGGCGGGTGGTGGGCGCGACGCTTCGCCCGGTCGAGCACCTGCGCAGCGGCGCCGCCGAGATCACCGGGCGGGCCGGGGCGGAGCGGCTGCCCGTACCGGCCGGGCAGGACGAGATCCACCGGCTCGCGGTCACACTCAACGACATGCTGGACCGGCTGGCCGCGTCCCGGGACCGGCAGCGGGCGTTCGTCGCCGACGCTGCCCACGAGCTGCGCAGCCCGCTGACGAACATGCGTACCGAGCTGGAGGTGGCGCGGCGTCTCGGCGACGACACCGACTGGCCGGCGGTCGCCGACGACCTGCTCGCCGACACCGAGCGGCTCAGCCGGCTGGTCGACGACCTGCTGCTGCTGGCCCGTCTGGACGAGCAGGACGCCCGTCCGGCGCCGGTGGGCCCGGTGGAGCTGGGCGAGCTGCTGCGCGGGGTGGCGGCCCGCTATCCGTCGCCGGCGCTGCGGCTGACGCTTCCGGACGGGCCGCTGTGGGTCGAGGGGGACGCGGGGGAGCTGCGCCGGGTGCTGGTGAACCTGGTGGACAACGCGCTGCGGCACGCGCGTACCGGCGTGGAGCTGGCCGTGTCCGGCCCGGACGGGGCGTACCACCTGGTCACGGTGACCGACGACGGGCCGGGTGTCCCGGCGGCGGACCGGGAGCGGGTGTTCGCCCGGTTCACCCGGCTGGACGACGCGCGGGCCCGCGACGCGGGCGGCGCGGGTCTGGGCCTGGCCATCGTGCAAGAGCTGGTGCGCCGGGCCGGCGGCACGGTGGAGCTGGCCGACGCGACGCCGGGTGCCGCCGTGCCGGGGCTGCGGGCGACGGTACGGCTGCCCGCGCTGGCCGAGCCGGACCCGGAGTGAGCGTCAGCGGCGTTTGGTGCAGACCGGGCCGGTGCGGGCGACGGTGTCGGTGGACCACACGAGCGCGACTGTGAAGCAGTAGTCGGTGGTGCGGTCGAGCCCGTAGGCGATGTAGTCGACCGAGCCGGCGGGCAGCGTCGCGAACGTGCCCTGCGGCTGCCCGGCGCGGCCTCCGGCGACCACCACCGGTCCTTCCGCGCCGGGCGGGTACGTCCAGCTCAGCACGATGCTGTCGCGGCGGTCGGTGAGCGTGAACTTCCCGGGTGGGGTGCCCGGCTTGGCGGCGGGCGCAGTGGTGGGCGCGGGAGCGGCGGAGGTCGGCGGCGGCGCGCTGGAGGCGGGCGCGCCGGTGGCCGGCGGCGGGGCGTCGCGGCTGTCGTCCACCCGGGACACCCCGGCGATCACCGCGATGGTGCCCAGCAGCAGCGCCACCACCACGCCGAGCACCACGAGCGGCAGCCAGGGCAGCGTGCGCCGCTCGGGGGCCGGTGGCCGGGGCACGTGCACCGGCAGGTAGCGCGACGGCGGCTCGGGCGGCGCCTGCGGCACCCGGCGTACGCCGTCCGGCTCGTCGCCGGTGAGCCCGACCACAGTGGGCGGCAGCGGGTCCGCGCCGGGACGCCACGGCTGCTCGGCCGGCTCGTCGGGCGGCCACGGGTAGTCGTCGAACGCGTCGCCGTCCGCCTCGGGCGCGGTACGCGGCGTCGGCACGTGGGCGGTCTCGGCGGCCCGGCCGGGCGGGTGGTAGAGCGGCGTCTCGACCGGTTCGTCGAGCGCGGGCGGGGAGTACGGCGGCAGGTCGTGCGGCCCCTCGGTGGGCGGGGGGACCCGCGCGGCGGGCACCACCGGTGTGGTGCGGGCTGGTGGCGGCTCGGGGGCGGGCGCGGGGGCGGGGCAGACGTGGTCCGGGTCGGCGGCGGCGCGGGCCAGCCCGGCAACCTGGGCGGCGAGCGGGTCGTCGGGGTCCAGGTGCTGGCGGCACAGCTCCTCGGCGAGCGCCAGGTGGTCGTGCGAGTCGGCGTACCGGCCGCAGTCGCGTTCCATCGCGCCGAGCTTCGCCAGCATCTTGATGCCGCTGGGGTGGCCGTCGCCGTAGACCTCGCGGTGCAGCTCCCAGGCGTCCTGCAACCGGTCGCGGGCCACCTCGCACTGGCCGCGCGCGTACTCCACGGTGGCCAGGTCGGCGTGCGCGGCCAGCACCCGCTGCGATTCCGGGCCGTCGCGGGCGGTCAGCTCGATGATGACGTCGGAGTAGAGCCGGGCGGCCCGGGCGTCGCTGCCGACCCGGTGCAGCACCGCGGCGAGCGTCGCGGCGGCGGTGACGGTGCGCTCGTCGGAGCGGCCGAACAGCCGGGTGGCGGCCGCGTACGCGAACGCGGCCCAGCCGCGTGCGGAGTGCGGCTCGCCGAGCGCGACGAGCACCCGGGCCTGGAGGCCGGCCGCCTCGGCCAGTTCGGGGGAGGCGTTGCCGGGGCGGGGATCGGCGTCGCTGAGCGCGTCGGCGAGCAGCCGCTCCGCGCCGGTGAGGTCGCCTTCGGACACCAGTTGGTGCGCCTGGACGGTCAGGTCAGCGAAGCCGGAGGACACGCCCCATCGTGCTCGTCCGGCGACGGTATGTACAAGACCCGGAGTGGATCAGTTTGGTCCCGAATCCGTCAAGTGGTCGGCGAGCGTCTCGCTGATCCGGCGGAGCTGGTCGACCTGGGCCGGGCTGAGCGCGTCGAACAGGTGCCGGCGTACCCCCTCGACGTGGCCGGGCGCGGCGGCGGCCAGGGTGGCGAAGCCCTTGTCGGTGAGCACGGCGATCTGCCCGCGCCGGTCGGTGGGGCAGTCCTCGCGGCGGATCCACCCGGACGCCTCCAGCCGGGCGGCGGCGTGCGAGAGCCGGCTGCGCGAGGAGCGGGTCAGCTCGGCCAGCTCGCTCATCCGCAGCCGCCGGTCCGGGGCCTCGGAGAGGCGGACCAGGATCTCGTAGTAGGCGTGCGGCATGCCCGCGTCGCGTTGCAGCTCGCGGTCGAGCGCGTCCATCAGCGCCCGGGAGGCGGTCAGGAAGGCGCGCCAGGTCCGCTGCTCGTCGGGGTCCAGCCACCGGGTCATGACGCCCATCATAGCGGCAATAGTTGAACGCTCAACAAAGCCGGGGTACGGTCGGTGACATGGGCATCCACCGACTCAACCACGCCGTCCTCTACGTCAGTGACCTGGAGCGCAGCGTCGCCTTCTACCGCGACGTGCTGGGCTTCCGCCGCGTCCCGATGACGCCCGAGGGCTTCCGGGGCGCCGCGTTCCTCCAGGCGCCCGACTCCACCAACGACCACGACCTCGGCCTGTTCGAGATCGGCGCGGCGGCCGGGGCCTCCCAGGCCGGCCGGACCACCGTCGGCCTCTACCACCTGGCCTGGGAGCTGGACACGCTCGACGAGCTGGGCGCCACCGCCGAGCGCCTGTCCGCCGCCGGCGCGCTGGTCGGCGCGTCCGACCACGGCACCACCAAGAGCCTCTACGGCCGCGACCCGGACGGGCTGGAGTTCGAGATCGTCTGGATCGTCCCGGCCGAGCTGCTCGACGACGCCGCGCTCGCCGCGCGTACCCGCATCGGGCGGCTCGACCTGGACCGCGAGCGGCAGCGCTACGGCGGGCAGACCCGCGGTGGCGTGGGCATCTCCGTCCCGGTCTGAGCGGGGTTCACGGCCGGGCCGCCGCGCCGTGCGGTAGAAACGCACCATGTCGACCGACGCCGTCCTGCGCGAGCTGCTCGTCCGCCAGCTCGACCACTGGCTCCCCGCCGCGCTGCACCGGGCGCGGCGGGCGACGCTCGCGCTCGCGTACGCCGGAGGTGACGCCACCGGCGCGGAGGAGGCGTTGCGGGTGGTGGCCGAGTTCGCCGACCGGCTGCGCGGGCGGCGGCTGACCGTGCTGGTGGTGGCCGACGACGGCGCCGACCTGGCGACGCGGCTCGGCGCCGCCGAGACCGCGCTGCCGGCCGACGTCGCCGTGCACCTGGTCCCCGGCGGGCCGGACCGGCTGCCGGTGGCGCTCAAGGCCGCGGGCGCGGCCGGCGCGCCGCTGCTCACAGTGGCCGACGGCGCCGAGCCGGACCCGGCCCTGCTCGCAGCCGCCGCGTCCGGACGCCCGGCCGAGCTGCTGCTGGTCACCGCGCCCGGCCGGTCGCTGCGCCCGGCGCTGAGCGGCGCCGGGTTCCCGCTCGTCACCGAGGTCGAGCTGGTGCCCGACGGGGACGGCCCGGCGCGGCTGCTCGGCTACGGCACCGGCTCCGACCGAGGGCTGGAGGCGATGAAGGACGCGCTCTGGGCGGTCGACGAGTACGCCGGGGTGCGCTATCGCGACCCGGCCGACCCACAGGGCCGGCTGCTCGACATCTCGCTCGACCCGGAGCCCGGCCCGCTGCGCCGCGAGCTGCTGGCCGAGCTGGCCCGCTCCGGTCCGCGTACGGTCACCGAGCTGCGCCGATTCGCCACCACCTCGACCGTCTACCGGGCCGCCGACGCCAACCGGGCGCTGGCCTCGCTGCTCGCCTCCGGCGCGGTGACCCGCGACCCCGAGCACGGCCGGCTCGGCGGGGACGTGCTGATCAGCGCCGCCCCGCACGCTGGGTCATCTGCTTGACCACTATCGACGCTCCGGTGGCGACCACCCCGATGCTGAACACCATCTGCGCGCACACCGCCACCCGGGCGATCTGGCCCTGGGCGTGCACGTCGCCGTAGCCGACGGTGGTGAGCGTCGCCAGCGCGAAGTAGAGCGCGTCGACACGGGTCCGCAGCCCGACGAACTCACCGGGCCGGGTGTTCGCCACCACGTAGTCGCCGAGCGCGAAGACCAGCAGCCCGGCGACCAGCGCGACCGCGAGGCGGGTCAGCGCCCGGTCCTCGTCCCGGCCGGTCGGCTGGTCCTTGACGAGCTGGCGGCGGACCTGGCCGGTGACCAGGAACGCGATCACCGCCACCAGGACCGCCGTGCCGATCGAGCGCAGGGCCAGCCGCAGGCCGTTCGGGTCGGCCGCGACCGGCACCAGGAAGTAGCCGACCAGCATGAGCGCGCAGGCCGCCACGGCCCGCCGTCGCAACCGCCGCAGCATCACGTCCGCCATGCGGCGATTCTCCGGTCGCCGAGACGCCGGCACGGGCGGAACCGCAAACCCGGCCGCAGACGACGAGCGGGGTGCCGGCGGTCAGCCGGCACCCCGCTCGTCGTCCGGGAAGGTCAGGCCTTGTCCTGCTTCCAGGACAGCGGTCCCGGAAGGTCCACGCGGTGGGCGCGGGTGTTCGAGTTCCAGGACCAGCGGCCGATCTTGATGCTCCACGACGAGAAGCCGTTCTGGGTGAAGTGGAGGATCAGCGGCCCGTACTTCTTACGCTTGCGGAACTGGACGCCCATCGGGGGTGCCTCCTTCGTCTCCCTGCCTCTGCAGTCGTCTGCATGCCTTCGCGGCATCGAACATGCCCGGATCGACGATTCGCGAAACCCTGCCCGGTCCGCTCTGGACGGTGGGACTGCCGCCCGGCAAAATCTCTATCCAACGGGTAGGTGTTAAGGAGTCGTAAATGCTGGTGGAGGCGGGTCGTAACAAAGCCAGCGACGAAAGTCTCACTGACTGGAAGGGCATTGACCGGCATGGAGAGCGGTCGGCAGCATGAGGGCATGTCGCAGCGGAACGAGCTTCTCCTCACCGCTCGCGTGCACGTCGACCTGGTCCGGCACGCGAGCGCGCTCTGTTGAGCCGAGCGCTCGTCGTTCCCTCTCCGCCCGTCCGTTCCCGCAGTCGGCGCACCGTGGCCCGGCGCGGTACGGCGTGCTCTCCCGCCCCGCGCGGGCCCCCTCCACCGCATCGTGGACAGATCAGGAGACTCCGCCATGCCCTCGACCCGATCGCCGCGGCGTGCCCTCACCGCCGCCGTCACCCTGCTCGCCCTCATCACCGCCACCGCGTGCGGCGCCGACGCCGCCGACGGCGCACAGACCAAGGAACTGCGCTACCAGGGTTCGGTCGGCCAGGTGACCCTCCCCGAACTCGCCGCCGACCTCGGCTACCTCGGCGACGTCAAGCTCGACTGGATCGGCAACGTCACCGGCGGCCCGGCCGACATCCAGGCCACCGCCACCGGCCAGAGCGACTTCGGCGGCGCGTTCAACGGCGCGATCGTCAAGCTCCAGGCCGCCAACGCCCCGATCACCGCCGTGGTCAGCTACTACGGCTCCGACGCGCAGACGTTCCAGGGCTACTACGTGCGCGACGACAGCCCGATCCGCGGCCCGCGCGACCTGATCGGCAAGCGGGTCGGCATGAACACGCTCGGCGCGCACGCCGAAGCGGTCCTGCGTACCTGGCTGGCCCGGGGCGGCCTCACCGCCGCCGAGATCGCCAAGGTCGAACTGGTCGCGCTGCCGCCGGTCAACACCGAGCAGTCGCTGCGCGCCCGGCAGATCGACGTCGCCGTGCTCGGCGGCGTGATCCGCGACAAGGCGGTCGCCAACGGCGGCATCCGCACCGTCTTCACCGACTACGAACTGCTCGGGGCGTTCAGCGCCGGCAGCTACGTCTTCCGCGACGACTTCCTCACCCGTAACCCGGACACCGTCCGGACGTTCGTCACCGCGGTGGGCAAGGCGATCGAGTGGGCGCGCACCCAGCCGCGCGAGACGGTGGTCGCCCGGCTCAAGGCGATCATCGCCGAGCGCGGGCGCAACGAGGACGCCACGCTCGTCGAGTACTGGAAGTCCAGCGGCGTCGCCGGGACCGGCGGCGTCATCACCGACCGGGAGTTCGCCACCTGGATCGACTGGCTGGCCGACTCCGGCGAGCTCAAGGGTGAGCGGCCGAAGCCGTCCGACCTCTACACCAACCGGTTCAACGCGGCCGTGGCCCCCGGCGGTGGCGCATGAGCACCGACAAGATCCGCTTCGACCGGGTGCGCAAGGTCTTCCCCGGGCGGCGTGGCGGCGGCGGCGCGGTCACCGCGCTCGACGATCTCACCCTCGGGGTACGCCCCGGCGAGTTCCTCGTCGTCGTCGGCCCCAGCGGCTGCGGCAAGTCCACACTGCTCGACCTGCTCGGTGGGCTGGCCACCCCGACCGCCGGGCGGGTGCTCGTCGACAGCCGCCCGGTCACCGGGCCGGGCCTGGACCGGGGCATCGTCTTCCAGCAGTACGCGCTGCTGCCCTGGCGCACCGCCGCCGGCAACGTCGCGTTCGGACTGGAGGCCAAGGGCCTGCCCCGCGCCGAGCGCGCCGACCTGGTCGCGTACCACCTCGACCTGGTCGGGCTGACCGGCTTCGCCGACCGCTACCCGCACGAGCTGTCCGGCGGCATGAAGCAACGCGTCGCGATCGCCCGCAGCCTCGCGTACGACCCGGACGTGCTGCTGATGGACGAGCCATTCGCCGCGCTCGACGCGCAGACCCGCGACTCGCTCCAGGACGAGCTGGTGCGGATCTGGCAGGCCACCGGCAAGACCGTCGTGTTCATCACGCACGGCATCGACGAGGCGGTGCACCTCGGTCAGCGGGTCGCCGTGATGACGTCCCGGCCCGGCCGGATCAAGCAGGTCATCGACATCGAGCTGGGCGACCGGGAGGCCGAGGAGGACGTCCGCTCCACCGACGCGTTCCGCCACCACCGGCACCAGATCTGGACGCTGCTGCGCGACGAGGTACGCGCCGCGCAGTCCGCCGTACGCGAGGAGGCCCGCGTTGGTTGACGTCGCCGCACCACCGGTCCGGCCGGTGGTTCCGCCGGTCCCGCCCGCCCCGGCCGTCGCGCCCCGCCGGCGCGGACGCCTGCTCGGCCTCGGCGGCCGGGCGCTGCACCGCAGCGCCACGCTGCTGGCGCTGGCCGCGATCTGGGAGACGGCGCCCCGCGCCGGGCTGGTCGACCGGGTCTTCCTGCCCCCGCTGTCCGAGGTGCTCGCCGCCTGGTGGGAGCTGCTGCGCAGCGGGCAGCTCGCCGACCACGTCGGCGCCAGCGGAACCCGCTCGCTGACCGGGCTGGCCCTCGCCGTGGTCACCGCCATCCCGCTCGGCCTGCTGATCGGCTGGTACCGGCCGCTCGCGGACCTGCTCAGCCCGCTGCTGGAGGTGTTCCGCAACACCGCCGCGCTGGCGCTGCTGCCGGTCTTCGTGCTCATCCTCGGACTCGGCGAGACGTCGAAGATCGCCCTGGTGGTCTACGCCTGCTCCTGGCCGATCCTGCTCAACACCATCGCCGGCGTGAAGGGCGTCGACCCGCTGCTGATCCGCTCGGCCCGCTCGATGGGGCTGAACCACCTGCGGCTGTTCCAGAAGGTGATCCTGCCGGCGGCCGTGCCGACCGTGTTCACCGGCGTCCGGCTCGCCGGGGCGTACTCGATCCTGGTGCTCGTCGCCGCCGAGATGGTCGGCGCCAAGGCCGGGCTCGGCTACCTCGTGAACTACGCGCAGTACAACTTCGCGATCCCCGACATGTACGCCGGGATCATCACCATCTCCGCCATCGGGCTGGTGGTCAACCAGCTCCTCGTCGCCGGGGAACGTCGCTTCTCCACCTGGCGCGTCGACGTCACCACCGCCTGAGAGGAACCGCCATGTCCCGGACCCTGCACCTCAACGCCTTCCTGATGGGTGTCGGCCACCACGAGGCGGCCTGGCGGCACCCGCGCGCCGACCCGAGCCGCCTCGCCGACGTCCGCCACTTCCAGGAACTGGCCCGCATCGCCGAGCGGGGCACGCTCGACTCGGTGTTCCTCGCCGACGGGCTCGCCGTCGGCCCGGCCGTACGGCACAACATCCAGGCCGTCTTCGAGCCGATCACGCTGCTCGCCGCGATCGCCACCGTGACCGAGCACATCGGCCTGATCGCCACCGCCTCCACCACGTACACCGAGCCGTTCAACCTGGCCCGCGCGTTCGCCTCGCTGGACCACCTCAGCGGCGGCCGGGCCGGCTGGAACATCGTCACCTCCGCCCAGGCCCGGGAGGCCCGCAACTTCAACCTCGACGACCACCCGGCGCACGCCGACCGCTACCGGCGGGCCGCCGAGTACGTCGACGTGGCGATCAAGCTCTGGGACAGCTGGGAGGACGACGCGCTGGTCCTGGACACCGCCGCGGGCGTCTTCGCCGACACCGCCCGGGTGCACGAGGTCGGCCACGCGGGGGAGCGGTTCCGGGTCCGTGGACCGCTGAACACGCCCCGCCCGCCGCAGGGCCGGCCGCTGCTGGTGCAGGCCGGCTCGTCCGCCGACGGGATCGCGTTCGCCGCCCGGTACGCGGAGGCTGTGTTCACCGCCCAGCAGACGCTCGCCGACGGCCAGGCGTTCTACGCCGCGCTGAAACGGGCCACCGCCGACGCCGGACGTGATCCCGAACTGGTCAAGGTGCTGCCCGGTATCGCGCCGGTCATCGGGGGTACGGAAAAGGAAGCTCACGACCTCGCCGACGAACTGGAGGCCCTGATCGTGCCCGAGCACGCGCTCGCCCAGCTCTCCGGCATGACCGGCCTCGACCTGACCGGCCTGCCGCTGGACGGCCCGCTGCCCGACCTGCCCGACGCCGGCACGGTGCAGTCGCACCAGAGCCGCTACCAGCTCGTCGTCGAGCTGGCCCGGCGGGAACGGCTCACGCTCCGGCAGCTCATCGGCCGCCTCGGCGGTGGACGCGGCCACCGCGTCGTGGTCGGCACCCCGGAACAGATCGCCGACCAGATCGAGCTCTGGTTCACCCAGGGCGCCGCCGACGGCTTCAACGTCATGCCACCGCTGCTCCCCGACGGACTGGAGGACTTCGTGGACCACGTCGTACCACTGCTGCGCCGGCGCGGGCTGTTCCGGTCCGCGTACACCGGGCGCACGCTGCGCGAGCACTACGGGCTGCCCCGGCCGGTCAGCGTCTACGCGACCCGTGAGCTGGTGGCGTCGTGACCACCGTGGACCGGCCCGGCGCCGGAACGGTCGAGCTGCGCCCGGTCGACGTCGACTCGTTCCGCGGCCTGCTGCGCCGCCAGGCGTCCACCGTCACCGTGGTCACCACCCCCGGCCTGCGGGGCAACCGGATGCGGCCGGACCTGCCGCCGGCCGGCTTCACCGCCACCTCGTTCACCTCGGTGTCGCTCGACCCGCCGCTGGTCTCGGTCTGCCTGGGCCGCGTCTCGTCGAGCTGGCCCACGGTCGAGCAGGCCGAGCACGTCGCCGTGCACCTGCTCGCCTCCGGCCAGCAGGAGATCGCGCAGATCTTCGCCACCAGCGGCATCGACCGGTTCAGCGCCCACCCGGGCTGGACCACCGGGCCGTTCGGCGTGCCGTTGATCGGCGACGCGCTCGCCGTGCTGCTGTGCCGGGTGGTGCGCCGGATCGAGGCCGGCGACCACACCATCCTGCTCGGCGAGCCGCTCGCGCTCGGCGCGGGCGAGGACGGCGACCCGCTGCTGCACCACCGCGGCGGCTACACCACCACGCTCGGCGACTGGCCCGAGGCGTGGTGACCACCGCCGCCGACGAGCTGATCGCGCTCGACCGGGCCGCCCAGGACCTGCTGTTCCGGGCGGCCCGCACGGCCAACGCGTTCACCGACGAGCCGGTCGGCGACGAGCAGGTCCGTGCCCTCCACGACCTGGTCCGGTACGGCCCGACCGCGATGAACGCCCAGCCGCTGCGGGTGCTGCTGCTGCGCTCGGCGGCGGCCCGGGCACGGCTGCTGCCGCACGTCAGCGCCGGCAACCGGGACAAGACGGCCGGCGCGCCGCTGACCGCGGTGCTCGCCGCCGACGTGGACTGGCACGACCGGCTGCCCGAGCTGTTCCCGCACCGCCCCGGCGCGCGGGACTGGTTCACCGGCGACCCGGCCGGACGGGAGGCCCAGGCCCGGTTCAACGCCGCGCTCCAGATCGGCTACCTGCTCGTCGGGGTACGCGCCGCCGGGCTGGCCGCCGGGCCGATGGCCGGGTTCGACGCGGCCGCTGTGGAGCGGGAGTTCTTCCCGGACGGGAGGCACCGGGTGCTGCTGCTGATGAACATCGGCCGCCCGGCGCCGGACGCCTGGCGGGAACGGCTGCCGCGCCTGCCCTACGAGGAGGTGGTCAGCACGCTTTGAGTCAGCGCGGCTCCCACGCGTCGGGCTGGGCGGTCAGCTTGCGCACGTGCGCCGGCAGCCGGCCGCTGACCAGCTCGTCCAGGCTCACCTCGTCGACCACCCGGCGCACCGAGGCGCGTACCGCCACCCAGAGGCGGGGCAGGTTCTCCGCCGCCCCCTCGTACCGCGTCTCCTCGGGGCGCAGCCCGCGTACCCCGGCGAGCGGACCGTCGACGGCGCGCAACACGTGCCCGATGGTGATCTCGCGCGGCGGCTTGGCCAGCGTGTAGCCGCCCTCGGCGCCGCGCTGGGCCCGGACGACCCCGGCCCGGCGCAGGTCGGCCAGGACCGCCTCGAGGAACTTGCGCGGCATGTCCTGCTCCGCCGCGATGGCCTGGGTGGACAGCAGGGTGGGGTACGCGGTGGCCAGGCTCAGGGCTGCCCGGACCGCGTAGTCGCCGCGCGCGGAGATCTGCACAGTGCCATCATGCCTGGCCGGTGGGCGCGGGGGAGTCGGCGGGCGGCCGTGGTCGCACCAGACGGACGGGCAGCGGCCGTTCCCGGTTGGCCCGGAACGTCCCGGGGCTCACCCCGACCTCCCGGGTGAAGAAGCGGCCGAAGTTCGTCGGCTCGGGAAATCCCAGGTCCCGGCCGATCCGGGCGATCGACTCGTCGGTGGCGGCCAGCAGCCGGCACGCCTGCAACGCGACCCGCTCGTCGATGACCTGCTTGGCGCTGCGCCCGGTCACCGCCAGGCAGGCCCGGGTCAGCGTACGCACCGAACAGCCCAGCTGGGCGGCGTAGTCCTCCACCCGGCGGGTGTGCCGGTAGCCGCGTTCCACCTCGCGGCACAGCCGCCGGAACGTGTCGGTCTCGGCGCGGGGCGCGGCACCGTTCTCCGGGTGCGGCAGCAGGCTCAGCCGCAGCAGCAGCACCGCGAGCTGGTGACGCAGCAGCGCCGCGGCGGGAGGCACCATCGCGTGCCGTTCGGCGTCCACCGCCAGCTGGCTGACCTCGCTGATCACCGCGTCCTCGTCCTCGCCGGCGAGCTGCCGGTGGGCGGGCACCGCGTCCGGGTCGACGTCGAGGCCGGCCAGCGCGTCCGGCCGCCAGCTCACCACTGTCGCGTCGAGCTGCGCGCCGACGCACCGCAACACCTGACCGGGGTACGCGCGCAGCAGCGTGCCGGGCCGGCACGGCACCGGCCGGAAGTCCAGCTCGGCGGTGCCGTGACCGTGCGTGACCAGGATCAGCACGTCGCGGTCGAGCAGGACCGGCCGGGGCCAGCCGGGCTCGGCGGCGAGGTCGCCGAGCGCACCGGTGAGGATCTCGTCGGCGCCGGGGCGCGACTCCGGCGGGCCGGTGCGGGTGGCCGGGGAGGGCTGACCGGTAGTGACCATCTCCCCGACGGTAACCGGCCCGGCCGCACGTTGCATCTCGACGGTTTCGCCCGCACGGACCGGTCTTGTCGGCACGCACGGCCGACGGTTAGGTTACCGATCGGTAAGCCCCGGGTCGGCCGACCGGCCCCCGGCCGGGCGACGGCGATGGGATGAGCATGACGGAACTGTTCTCGGTCGACGGCAAGACGGTCCTGGTCACCGGCGGTTCGCGGGGGATCGGACTGATGATCGCGCAGGGCTTCGTACGGGCCGGCGCAAAGGTGATCATCTCCTCGCGCAAGGCCGACGTGTGCGAGTCGGTCGCCAAGGAACTCTCCGCCGAAGGGCACTGCGAGGCGATCCCGGCCGACCTCGGCAGCGACGCGGGCGCGCTGGCGCTCGCCGAAGCCGTGCGGGAACGCCACGACCGGCTGCACGTGCTGGTGAACAACGCGGGCGCCACCTGGGGCGCGCCGCTGGAGGAGTACCCGGAGGGCGCCTTCGACAAGCTCTGGGCGGTGAACGTCAAGGCCGTCTTCCGGCTCACCACCGCGCTGCTGCCGCAACTGCGCGCCGCGGCCGGCGCCGACGACCCCGCCCGCGTGATCAACATCGGGTCGGTCGACGGCATCCGGGTGCCGTGGATGGAGGTGTACGCGTACTCGGCCACCAAGGCCGCCGTGCACATGCTCACCCGCAGCCTCGCCCACCAGCTCGCCGGCGAGCGGATCACCGTCAACGCGATCGCGCCCGGCCCGTTCGAGAGCAAGATGATGGCGTTCGCGCTCGACAACCCGGAGTCGCGTTCGGCGATCGAGCAGCAGGTGCCGCTGGGCCGGATCGGGCGACCCGAGGACATGGCGGGCACGGCGATCTACCTGGCGTCGCGCGCCGGCGCGTACCTGACCGGCGCGGTCATCCCCGTCGACGGCGGAATCACCACGCGCGGCTGAGGCGTACCCCGGTGAGACGGCCCGGGGCCGCGCGGACTCGGCAGATCCGCGCGGCCCCGGTGTTGCCGTGTCAGCGACCGGCGAGCAGCCGGTTCACCGCGGTGTCGACGTCCAGGTGCTCGGCCTCACGACCGCGCGGGACGACGACGTAGGTCCGGCGCAGGAAGCGCACCAGCACGCTGCGCGGAACCTCGAACAGGGCGTTGCCGTCCGGGGACGACAGCGCGAGCGCGACGAAGTCGCCGCGCGGTGTGGCCCACGGCCAGACCCGCACATCACCGATGCCGGCCGGTTCGTCGAGCCCGGTGACCAGCAGTTCGCGTGCGAACGACCAGCTCACCGCCTCGCCGCCGGCGGACTCGGCGTGAAACAGGACATGGACCGCATACGGGTCAGCAGGGTCGTAACGCAGACTGGCACGCACCGGCAAGGCGGTGGCGTCAGGCGCGACGAGCCTTAGCGACGTCTCGACCTCTACGGTCGTCGGTCGGATGACACTCATGGACGTTCTCCCCCCGGCACCGCTGCGGAACGCGCGTGTCCCGCTTTTCCCATACTCAGGTGCTGCTCCTGGCTACGCTCCGCCATACGCTGACTTCACCCAGTGGTGGGAAGGGGTTCGGAAAGCCCGCGGGAACCACTCGCTCCCGCGTAAGATTTCCGGTTCCGCCCACTCCGTCGTCCCGCCCGGCAACGGGTGGTTCAGTCGTCGACTTACTCCGGTAACGTCCAGTCGTCAGCAGGGGTGACGGTCCCGCGCGACACTGGGGGTGGAAATGGTCACGGGGGGCTCGTCGGTGACGTCGCGGACCAGGGACGATTCGCCGAAAGGTGCGGCCCGAGCAGCCGAAAGTCGGGGGTACGAGGTGCCGGTGGAAGGGCGGTCGCGAGGCGCTCTCATGGAGCAGCGCCGGCGCCGACATGGCTGGCGGCTGCGCCTGCACACCACGCTCGAACTCATCCGCGCCAACCCCACCGGCCGCGTCGCCCTGAAGATCTTCATCGGCATCCTCGGCGCGCTCGTGGTCACCATCGGAATCGCGCTGATCCCGCTGCCCGGACCCGGCTGGCTGCTGGTCATCGCCGGCCTCGGTGTATGGGCGGTGGAGTTCCACTGGGCGCGACGGCTGCTCGCGTTCACCCGCCGCCACGTCAACTCCTGGACGCGCTGGGTGAAGCGGCAGTCACTCGGGGTGCGGTTCGTGCTCGGGGCGGTCGGGCTCGCGTTCGTGTCGGTGGTGGTGTGGCTGTCGCTCAAGTACAGCTTCGGCATCGACGTGGTGGCGGAGGCGCTGCACTACCTCGCGACGCACTGAGGGCCGGTTTTTGGTCCGGGCTCTCGATCGGGTAGAGTCATGCGCGCTGAGGGCGATTAGCTCAGCGGGAGAGCGCTTCGTTCACACCGAAGAGGTCACTGGTTCGATCCCAGTATCGCCCACCATGAATAAAGCAAGCTCAAGGCCCCTCAAGCGAGGGGCCTTGACTCGTATCTCAGGGGTCACTCGTTGCCCGGAGGCAGCGAGAAGGCAGCAAAGGACTTCAACACCCGCCGGTCCCGCTCAGCCGTCGAGTGGGTGTAGCGATTCAGCGTCGTGGACGTCTGCTCATGACCCATCACCTTCGCCACGTCGTTGATCGGTACACCGTCGGACACCAGCCATGTTGCGTAGGAGTGCCGGAGGTCGTGAAAGCGCAGTGCCATCGGTAGGCCGGCTCGTTGCAGCGACGGCTTCCAGACGCGACTTCGGAAGGTGCCCCGCCGGATCGCCTCGCCCGTGCCTGTGGTGAAGACGAGCAGCTGCCCATCGGTTCGGTAGGCGCGCTCGTGGTCGGTGAGCGAATGGACGGCGAAGGGTGGGATCGGCACCGAACGCCGACCCGCCTTGGACTTCGGGTACGGCTTGATGGTGACATGGCCCGAGACCTCCTCGGCGACGCGAACGACCCGGACGACGCCCAGGGCGAGATCGAGTGCATCCCATTGGAGGCCGGCGCACTCTCCCCACCTGAGCCCAGTGCCAGCGGCGAGGGCGACGAGTGCGCGG
The DNA here is from genome assembly GCF_051853095.1 of Micromonospora sp. LA-10. NCBI lineage: Bacteria > Bacillati > Actinomycetota > Actinomycetes > Micromonosporales > Micromonosporaceae > Micromonospora > Micromonospora sp. LA-10. The sequence goes on along the minus strand of NZ_CP195710.1, from coordinate 1,856,740 downwards.
TACTGAACCGGCACGGCTGTAAGGAGCCGGGGCAACTGCTCCCGACTGATAGTCAGGTCATCGGTATCGGTCCGCCGCCGGGGCGGCAGGCGGACACCCTCGCACGGGTTGAAGCCGATGATCCGGTCACGGACGGCCGACCGAAGCACAGCCGAGGTCAACCGAAAGCACTCCGCGATGGAGGCTGGGGAAAGCCGCTCGCCGAGACTGGTCACCCATGCCTGCACCGCCGAGTGCTCGATGCTGGACAGTGGTTGCGAGCCCCACCGAGGAACTACGTGATTACGCATCACGGAGGCATCCCGCGCAGCGGTGGTCTTCTCGCTGTTGCGAGCGGCAAGCCAACGATCGGCGTAATCACCAAAGCGAACCCGACCAGCGTCAGGGGCGACATACAGTCCACGGTTCAGTGCCGACTCGACTTCGGCGAGGAAGGCGTTGGCCTCCCGCTTGGTGCGGAACGTCTTCGATCGCTGCTTACCAGCGGGATCGCGCCAGCAGGCACGGTGTCGGCCAGCCGGAGTTTTTCTGACGAAGCCCATCAGCGCCCCCGTCCATGGTCGGTGCCGGAGGCGGTCGGCTGTTCCGTGACGCCGTCGAGCCAGGCATGGAATCGCGTGCGGGGGATCAGCCAGCGACCGCCGAGGCGGGTTGCGGGGATGGTGCCGTCACGGACGAGGGCGTAGGTGCTGCCGAGCGAGATGCCGAGCAGCTTGGCGACTTCCCGGACGGTGTAGGTGACTGGCTCGACGGCCGATCCGCCGGAGCGAGGGATCAGTCGGACGACAGAGCCTGTGCGGGCAGTGGCGCTCATGACGGGTGACCTCCTCAGGTCTGTTGGGTCAGGCGGCAGCCGGCGCGGTGCCGGCCGGGGTGGTGGCGAGTTCGTGGGCGAGTTCTTCGCGGCCGGTGATTCGTCGCTCTCTGGCCATGGCGGCGGCGGTGTTAGCCAGGAGTGCGTCTCCGGTGGTGTGCCAGCCGACGCCGGCGAAGGTGAGGGTGCCGACGATCAAGGTGGTGGTGTCGTCGAGGTCGTCGGCGGTCCGTGGGATGCCGGGCTGCTCGTCGACCTGGTGCGCGTGGTCGTGGCGACGGAAGGCAACGCGGGTGTCCCGCAGGAGTTGGAAGGTCACCGAGTAGCGGCGAGACTTGGTGAGGAAGTGGCCGCCGTAGCCGAGCATGTGGGCCCACCGCCGTAGCCGGGCGTAAGGGTTGGTCGTCGCGGGTCTCGACGGTTCGGCGTCAAGGGCGGCTTGACGGCGGGCGACGCAGGTGGGGCAGGCCGGGTAGCGGGTGTGGGTGCCGCAGTCGGGGCATTCCCAGCGCTGGACGAAGCCGGGCCGTGGCCGGGGTTCCCGTGGCCGCTGGGAGAGTGGGGTCGGGGTGTGGACGGGTCGGCCGATGCGCCAGCAGGCGTCGATGAGGCGGGCGGTGTGGTCGCCGTCGGGGTCGGCGTAGTCCCCGATGCTCTCGGCGGTCAGGCGGGTGGAGGTGTGCCCGGTGGCCTCGGTGCTCTTGGTGGCGTACTTGGCAAGGTAGCCCGCGACCATGCCATCGGTGACCTCGCCGGAGCCGTCGGTGGCGATCGGTTCCAGGTCGACCTGGTCGCCCCAGGCGATGGGCCATCCGTCGGGCCGGTCGGGGTGGCTGGGTGTGTGGAAGGCGATCTGGCGGGCGGCGTGGCGGAGCGCGTCGACGAGGTCGTCGACCGTGAACCCGGCTGGCGGGGGCACGATCGCTTGCGGGTCCGTGGGGTCGATGCCGTCGAGGCGGGCGATGGCGTGGAAGTGCACCGCTCCCCGGGCTTGCAGTTCGGCGACCTTCCCGGGTGACAGCCGCACCGGGGCGACCTTGCGGGTGTTGCCGGAGGCGGTGACCACCTCGACGCGGGGGATGCCGCGGCTTTGGGCGAGTTTCGCCAGCCAGCGTTCGGCGGCTTGTTTGGTGCGGTGCCAGAGTTCGCCGGAGAAGATGTTCCAGACGACCTGGTGGTCGTGGTCGTAGCAGTCCAGGCACAGCGGATGCCCGAGCGCGGTGTCGCCGGTTTCGTGGCGGGCCCAGCAGACGGCGGGGCGGCCGTGGGGGCAGTGTCCGGTGTCGCGGCGGGCGTGGCAGGGTTCGGCGCGGCAGTCGCAGCGGCGTCGGTTGCGGCAGGTGTGCCGCTTCACGACCCGGGCGTGGACGGTGCCGAACGACGGCGCGGTGAAGGTGGCGAACACCGCCGGATGTGATGCCACGGACTCCGGCACGCCTTTGCCGCCGACCAGGCCGGCGCGCAGGAGTTGGAAGGCGTCGCGTTGGTAGGTCTGGGCGCAGGCGGGGCAGACGGTGGCGCGGCGGTTGCCGCAGGCGGTGTAGATCGCGGCGTCGGGCATCGCGTCGGTGTGCCGAGCATCTAGGACTCGGCCGGTGGCCTGTTCGACGGTGAGGAGCTGTCCGGACAGCCGGATGGGACGGGTGCAGCCGGCGGCGGCGCGGACGTGTTCCAGCCAGCCGAAGTAGTCCGGGCGGGCGGCACGTTCAAACGCGGCCCCGGCAGCAGTCCAGCTGTAGACGGGTGGGACATCGGCGTTCGAGCCCACCCCCCGGGCCAAGGAGGCGCGGGGGGTGAGGTCCAGCGTCGAGGCCATCAACCGGCCACCCCAGCAGTGGGGTGCAGGTTGGTGATGGTGCGTTCAATGACGATGACCCGGCAGGCAGAACATTGGCGCTTGGTCGGTTCGTGCCGGCCGCAGCGGATCTGGGTGACGGTGGTGCCGCAGCGGGTGGTGACCGGGTTGCGGCAGGGCCCGCCGTCGATGACGTCGACGACGGTCCGGCGGATGTCGTAGGGGTGGGGCTCCGGCTCGGCCGGGCAGGTGTGCAGGAGCTGCACGACGTCAACGGTGTGGATGCTCATCGGGCACCACCGCCGATGCTGGCCAGGAGCTGTCCGGCGACGGGTGGGGTGACGTCGAGGCGGTCGGCCAGCTCGGCCGGGGTGATGGGCTGGCCGGTGGCCTGTTCGTGCTGCACGGCCGCGAAACGCGCCATCGGCAGCAGATGAGAAGGGACAGGGGCGTCGACCGGCTCGGCCGGTGCGGCGACGGGCACCGGCTCAGGGGCCGGGGCGAAGGTCGGGGCGGTGGCCGGTTCCGGCTCGGCGGCCGGGGTGATGGCGGCCGGTAGTACCGGCTCGGTGGTGACCTGCTCGGCCACCTGGACGCGGATGGGTTCGGCCGGAGTAGCCGGCGCGGGGGCAAGGACGAGCTTCACCAGGGCCATGAACGCCAGAGCCGGAACTGCGGACAGCAGCCACCCGGAGATGCCGGGTTTGGCGACCGCAAGCTGTGCGGCGAGAGACAGGCTGGCAGCGGCGATGAGCAGGAACAGCGGGTAACCGATGGGCGCGCCGGTGCGGCGGCGTCGGCGGATGGTCAACAGGCAGGCGATAGGGACCAGTTCGGAGATGACGGCGTTGGCCCAGCCGAACCACGCACCCGTCCCGTCAGGGGAGTTGGCGAGGGTCCAGTCCTTGACGTGGGTGAAGGAGGCGGCACCGGCGAACCCGGCGACCGCGATGAGGATGAGCACCAGGACCAGGCCCTCGATACGGCCGCCCTGGTTAGTGGTGGTGGTCATCAGTGGCCTCCGTGGCAGTCGAGGCAGCAGCCGTAGCGGCGGGGGATGTAGTAGGGCTTGATCTGGCCGCAGTCGCGGCAGGTGCGCCGAGCCCTGAGGGCTTTGGCGATGGCCTCCCGCTGGGCGGGGGTGGCGGTCCGTTTGGGTGCGGCGAGGTCGAGGCGGTAGAGGTAGGCGACGCGCTTACCGCGACGCCAGAGGATCTGCGCGACCGCGTGGTGTCCTCCGGGTCGGAGGCCGGCGGCGCGGAGTTGTCGGCGGGTGGCCAGGCCGTCGGGGGCGAGCCGGTAGGGGTAGGTGGGGAATTCGTCGGTGGGGTTGGCCGGGTCGTAGGTGTAGGTGGTCATGGCCGGTCTCCCCAGCGCTGCTGGGCGGCTTGGCGGGAGATGCCGAGCCGTTGGCCGATTTCGGTCCAGGAGTAGCCGAAGGCCCGCAGCCCTATGACGGCGTCGGTGATGGCGCGGTCGAGGTCGGCGGAGAGGGCGACGAGGTCGCGGAGGGCTTCGACGTCGCCGTCAGCGACGCGGCGGCCGTGGGCGCGGATGATGCGTCGGGCGAAGGCGGCGAAGGCGTCGTTCTCGACGACGTCCCGGCGACGCTGTACCGGGATGCGCGGTGTCAAGGGCTTCTTGACGGTGTTCATCGCGTCTGGCCTCCGTCGGTGTGGAGGCGGTCCCACTCGTCGGCAGCCGCCTGGAGGGCGGTGATGACTTGCTCGGCGGTGCGGGCGGGGTCGTCGTTCCAGGAGTAGGGGGAGATGTGCTCGTCGAGCAGGTAGCCGTCTTCGTCGATGTGGAAGACCGGTGCGAAGTCGTCGAGGTAGTCGACGAACGCGGCGATGGCGGCGAGGTAGGTGATCCGCTCGTCGGTGTCGAGGTCGTACCAGTGGTGCACCGGGTGTCCGGTGCAGGCCATGCCGATGGCTCCGACGGCGCAGGCCGGCGGGGTCGGGGTGTCGGTGGTGTGGGGGTAGTAGGTGCCCTGGTGCCAGCCGTGCCGGCGTAGGTAGAGGGCAGCCATCCGCAGCAGGTCAGCGGGTGTGACCGATGCTGCGGTGGCAGGGTGTTGGGTAGCCTTCATGGCAGCCACGTCCTTTCAGAAGGGCTTGGTGGGAGGTCGGCAGGACCAGCTCTGCTGCCAGGCGGGATCTGGTCCTGTCGGCCGATTTATCGGGTGCGCAGCCGCAGGTAGCGGCGTTGGCGGGTGTCGTCGCCGCCCACCGGGTGGGGTGGGCCGAGGTAGACGAGTCGGCCGCTGGCCGAGGCGACCTGGACCATCGAGGCGATCTCGCCGGGTTGGGCGACGATCCAGATCTCGACGTACCGGGCGGCACGCTGGCTGTTGGCTTTGGCGTAGGCCTGTTCGCGGGTGGTCATGCCGCCACCTCGAAATCCACCCGGGTCAAGTCCGGGATCAGGGCCGGTAACGGCCGTGGCCGGCGGATCCAGGCCGCGTAGTCCGCGATGCCCGCGATCTGGGCGTCGGTGAGGTAGGCGACTTTGATGCGCTTCGGGGTCCCGCCTTCGGCGATGAGGTAGGCGGCGCCCTGGTTGGTGGGGGCGATGTCGGTGGCCGAGTAGCCCTGCTCGGCCCAGCCGTGCCCGAGCACGATGTTGGAGGTGTTCGGAGTCGTGCACCGGAACGCAGCCCGGTAACCGAACAGATCCCGCAACGAAGTGGGGATGATGTCGAACGACGGCCGCTGAGTCGCGGCAACCACCGGGATACCAGCGGCACGGCCACGTGCGACCAGGTCGCGCAGGAGAGCGACGAACTCTTCCTGTTCCTGCTTCGAACCGACGGTGGCGGAGTAGTAGGCGATCTCGTCGACGAGGACGGTGATGACGGACAGGCCGTCGGCGGCGGTGACCTTGCGGCGGCCGTGAGCGCGCAGCCAGGCGTAGCGGTTGTTCATCACCAGCTGGAGGCGGCGCAGGATGTCGAGGGCGGCGGTGATGTCGGGGCCGATGAACGCGTCGGCGCAGTCCTCCCACTGGCCGAGTTCGACGAGCTTGCCGTCCAGCAGCACCAGGCGGCTGTCGACGGACAGTGCGGCGTGGGCGGCGATCGTGTTGAGCAGACCGCTCTTGCCTCCGCCGGGTTCGCCTCCGGCGAGGAGGTTGCGGTAGGCGAGGGTGATGTAGACGGGGTGACCGAACTCGTCGATGCCGACGAAGATGGGGTCGAACATCGACAGGCCAGGCCCCACCGGAACCCCGGAGGTCGGGGCGGGTGTGGTGGTCATAGGTGTGCCCTCCTTGGGCGTGGGGTGGGCGCGGAGAGCCACACGAACGAGCCGTATTGGCTCTCCGCGACCGGGCTGGGTGAAGGTCAGATCCAGTCGGAGACGTCGTCGGCGTCGGTCGACGAGGTGGCTGTGGGCTTGCTGCCGTTGGCCGAACTGGTGGTGGCCGGCGGCTTCTTGCCGGTCGGCTTGCCTTGGGTGGGCAGGGTGACGGTGGGCATGTCGATGTCGGGCAGGTCCAGAGCGGTCGGCACAGAGGCCGCAGTTCGCTCGGTTGCCGGGGTGTCGGGGTCGATGACGTCGACGAGCGGGGAACCGACCTGGGCGGTCAGCACCTCGCGGCGTTTGATGTCGAACCGCAGGTAGGCGGCGTTACGGTCTGAGGCCCGCTCGATCAGAGCGGTGGAGGCGTGACAGGCGACCGCGATGCGGTCGAGGCGGCCTTCCAGGTCGGCCAGGGAAAGGCCGGGGCGCAGGTAGACCCAGACCCGTTCGCCGACGGGCGTGGGCTTGGCCCAGAGGATGAGCGGCAGGCTGCCGGACTGGTTGGCGATGATGAACTGCGCGAAGCACACGCGCAGCCGGTGCCGGACGATCAGGCACCAGGTCCAGGCGACCAGGAACCGGCGGGACACCGGCACAGCGGCGGGGACGCCGACGACCAGGGCGACCACGATGAGCGTGACCGGGGTCGAGGTGTGATTGACCAGCTGCACCCAGCAGACGCCGAGAAGCGTGGTGATCCCGATTTCCGGGGTCCACCACCACAGCAGCCGCAGAACCGGCCAGACCCGCACGAGCAGCCAGGCCAGACCGCCCAGCGGAACCCCGATCAGAGCGCCGACGAAGACGGCGAGGATCGGGTGGATGGAGGAAGCGGCCACCACGGCCGACAGAAGGCCGACGATGACCGCCGTGAGGATGAACGCCAGGCGAGCATTCCTGGCCGATGACCGGTGGACCTTGGCCTCGATCACCGTGATCGTGTTGTTCGACCTGCCGCCGAACGGGCGGCGGGGGCTAGACTTGGACACGACAAGTCCTCCCATACGTGGGTGGATGAGTTGGAGGGCACGGGGTCGGCAGATGTAGGAGTCGGACCGACCCCGCGCCAGCTCTTGCGGGGTTGCCACCACCACGACGTGGTGACCGGGCCGGGAGTACAGGAGTCGGAACCACTCCCGGACCGTTTTTCACTTGTCAGCGGGCCATCAGGCCGCTTCGCGCCTCAGCGCATCGACACCAGAAGCTCACGCAGCACAGGTGGATCGAGGAACCTACTTCGCCGCCGAGGTGCCAGCCTTCGGCTTCAGCGACACGGCACGGAACGCGACGCCGTTGCGCCCGTTGGTCGCCCACGGAATGGCCTCCAACTGCTCGACAGCGACGAGCTGTCCCACCGTCACGCTCGGCTTCTCTCCCGCCGTGGTGATGGTGATGATCTCGCCGCCGGTCTCGTCGAGAACGAAGACCTGGGTCGACCACATGAGCCGGCCAGTGTTCTTCTCCGACCGCTGGTTACCGTTCTGGTCGTTCTTCGGCTCCGGGTCCTTCGTCACCTGGACCTGCTTGCTCGCGGTGTCCACGTACAGCTTCACAACAAACCTCCGATGGTGAGTGAGCGCGTCCCCTCTGGACGACTGCTCGGTGCTGAACCCAAGGTATGACCGGTTGCGGGCGAAACCCGGAATACTTTTCCGGGGGTCAAAGGCCCTCGACATGAGACAATGGACCGATGCGAGGCATTGGTCAGGATCTAACGGTCGGAGAGCGGATCGCGTGGTACCGCCGCCGCCGAGGTATGTCGCAAGAAGTACTGGCCGGCATCGTCGGGCGTACCGTGGACTGGCTGAGCAAGGTCGAGAACAATCGGATCGAACTCGATCGGCTGTCGGTCATCCGCTCGGTTGCCGGCGCGTTGGACGTCAGCATCGGCGATCTCGTTGGAGAGCCGACGCTCCTCGACTGGAACGCCGACAGCGGAACGAAGACGGTCTCTGCTCTGCGAGATGCCCTACTCAACTACCGGCAACTGTCACCCTTCATTCCAGGGCCCGTCGCGGAGACACCAGACGTAGCCCAACTGCGTAGTGAGGTCACCCAGGTGTGGGAGGCGTACCAAGCCTCTCGATACGGATACGTCGTCGCGCGGTTGCCGGAGGCGCTCGCTGCCGGACAAGCAGCGACCCAAACTCACGAAGGCGAGGACCAAGAGCGGTCGTTTGCGCTGTTGGCGCTCACCTACCAGGCGGCCGCCGTTCTGCTCACCAAGCTCGGGGAGGCGGACCTCGCATGGATCGCCGCCGAGAGGGGTTTTACAGCGGCCCAACGATGCGGCGATGTGGTCGTCATCGGATCACTCTTCCGCTCAGTCACCCACACCCTGCTCTCAACAGGCCGGTACCGTGAGGCGAAGCAGCTCACCGCCGACGCGGCGGCATACATGCAGCCGGGCTTGGCCGACGCGACGCCGGAGTACCTGTCCGTTTATGGAACCTTGTTCCTGGCCGGCTCCGTGGCCGCAGCACGCGACGAGGACCGTACCGCCGTCAGATCGTTCCTCAACGAAGCAGACGAAACCGCACGGCGTCTCGGCCACGACGCGAACCACCTCTGGACCGCGTTCGGGCCAACCAACGTGGCCATCCACCGCGTGACGACCGCGATGGACCTGGATGACGTACAGGTTGCGATCGACCTTGGTCCTCGCATCGACACGACCGGACTTCCTGTGGAGCGGCAGGCGCGCCATGCTCTCGAAACAGCGAGGGCACTCAGTGCCTGGAACAGGACGGATGAGGCTATGGCGGTGGTGCTCGCGGCTGAGCAGAAGGCACCCGAGCAGATTCGCCACCACGCGATTAGCAGGCAACTCGTTCAGAACTGGATGCGCCGCGGGCGCGGCCGACCCAGCTACCAACTCGCCAGCCTGGCGCAGCGCGTGCACGTCACGGTCTAGATCCGTAGAGTCCGAGGATGTGACCAGCCAAGCCAGTAACGCGCGTCCGCAAGCTACTCCCAAGGTGGCGGCGGGCGCGCTGTTCGTTGACGAGCAAGAGCGAATGATGCTCGTCCGGCCAACCTACAAGTCACACTGGGACATCCCGGGCGGCTACGTCGAGGAAGGCGAGAGTCCGCTCTCGGCTTGCGGCAGAGAGGTCTACGAGGAGCTGGGTCTCCGAGTCGCGATCGGCGCCCTCTTGACGGTCGATTGGGCTCCGAGGCCAGACGAAGGCGACAAGATGCTCTTCGTCTTCGACGGAGGCATGCTTACGACAGATCAGCTTGCCGCCATCGCCTTCCGGGATGGCGAGATCGCAGAGTGGGCATTCGTGGAAGACCACCAGCTCGACGAGCTGACCATCCCCAGACTCTCTCGACGAATACGAGCAAGCATGCAGGCCCGGAAGCAGACCCGTACCGCCTACCTCGAAGAAGGCGCCTCGCCCATCACCGACTGAGAGGCCGAGCGGCCACCTGCTAGCGCCACGTGTCTGGCTCCTGCCTTATCGAACGCACGTTCAACCGGACCGGCCGCCGGCGAAAGTGGTTCAAAGTTTCTGTACGTCTTCAAGGCGGCCCGAGACGGGCCGCACGCGCCGCCGCCTGGGCGCGCGTCCGTCGCTCCGCTGGCGCTCCGACTCCGGCCACGCAACACGCCCGGCGGCTGGCGCGGAGAGCGGGAAGCCCAAGGGGCCGCCGCAGAACGACAGGCCGTTGACCGGTGCGGGGTTGGGCCGGCAGCCGGCCGGGCCGCGCGGCCACGAGCCCGCGCGGCGTAGGGAGCGCACGCCGGCCGCGTCGGCGAGCTGGCGGCGGTCACGGGGTTGCGGTTACTGCGCCTCCGGCGGGGGCGCTCGGGCTCCGAGATGGTTGCAACCCCGTCGGCGTGTTGCGGTCCGTGGGTGGTTGCGCGGGCCATCCCGCCAGCCGACGACCCGGGCGAGCCGAGCGGACCACCGCCCGAGCCGCCAGCGTCCGACCGTGCGTCAAGGCCGTCTTGACGTGGCGGCCCGGGCGGCGCCCCGCTCCCCAGGAGGGCGGGTCGACGGCAGACGGGATGGCAACACCGCTCGGGGCTGCTGCCGCCGGCTAAAGCAGAGTGGCTGAGCTTTCAAACACAGGGCTGTTCTTATGGATGTTGCAGAGTCCGCCGCCAGTGGCATTGCCGCAGCGCTGGCCATTCTTCTTCCGGGCTCCGCATTGCACAGCGGGATCATGAACGTGGCATAGGCCCGACGGGCGCGGGTTGATCGGGCACGGCTCACCCTTGCGGGTAGTCGCCCGACATCGAGCCGGTGCCGGTGCGAACTTCGCCTCAAGGGTCGCAACCGCTACTGAACTCGTGCGAGAGTAGAGGATACGCCCGGCGACCCGGCGGCAGGTTGTCGTGAAATCGACTAGGGCCACCGGCTGCGGCACTATCCATGTGCGAGAGTTTCCCCAGCGAACCCATACTGCGACGACTCCAGCATCAGATTCGCAGAGCAACTTGCGAGATGACCATTGCTTATCGGTCCTGTCGATCTCGATAGCAATGGGTGGGCCGTCCAGCCGTTCGCAGACGACGTCGAGGTAACCGGGTCGATCAGGATGAGCACCGGGGACGCCGGCGATGCTCGGAACCTCACGTCGGACACGCCAGCCGTGTGCGGTGCCCCAGTCCACCACTTCCCGTGTCAACGCCGCGGTGACCCTGGGTGCCGACCAGTCGGTGAAGGCGAGCGGCGCGAGCCACTTGTCTAGTGACTCGGCCGCACGCGAAGAGCGAAGCGCCAAATCCATAGACGCATACTAACCTCCCCCTGTGACATGTCCTCAGCAACTCGTCGGCTGTCGGAGGCGCCTCGATGAGTGTCACCGAACGATAATGGCTAGTCTATGTCATTCATGATCGTGAGCCATGCGTCGCCATAAGGATTGTATTGAATTGGAAGCTGGTCCTCGAAAGCGCGCAGCATCGGGTATCCTAGGTCTGGCTCGACTGCCGCAATGTAGCAGGCCCAGCCCATCAGGCGCTGAGGGAACATCTCGGCGTTCTCTCCGCCGAAATCCGTCATATAAGTATCGTAGCCGAACTTTGAAATAATGTGCGAGATCCAGCGCATGCGACGCTTCGTTTTGCGAGGAATGCGAGGATGGTCCGCCGTCCCCACGTAGAGCCCGGTCACATATTGAGGGCCGCCCTTTCGCATGTAAGCGGTCTTACTCGCATTAATGGACCAGCCGGCGTTGTTCAAAATCCTCTCGATGTCCGTGAAGTGGCTATCGGTTACCTCGCCCGAGAACGCCAGGTCATCTACGTATCGGGTAAAGGTCAGGCCCTCGGCTTGAGCGTAATGTGCGAGAAGTCGATCGGTGTCTTCGAAGACGAGATTCGACAAAAATGGCGAGGTACTTAGCCCGATTGGAAGCTTGCCAGCTATAGTAACCACGCTAACCGCGAGGCTTGCTGCCTTCTCGTCGTAACCCTGGTTTTGCAGGCTAGATCCTAGCTGCTCGGAATTGATCGACGGGAAGAAGTCTTCAAGGTCGACCCGTAGTATGCAAGGTTTGCCAAGGTGTGCAGAAGCGTTGCTTAGTGTCGAGCGCCCCTGAACGAATCCATGCACGTGTTCGGGCGGGCTGTACGGCAGAAGCGTGGAAAAGCTGCGATGGAGGCTTTTGGTGACCATGTCGAGCCCCGGACCGGGGGTGACTATTTCGCGCAAGCCCCCACGCTTTTTGCGGAACGTCTGAGTCTTGAAGAGGCGTCCCGAGCCGGTGGGAAGGCGCTCAGAAAGTACCTCAAGCAACCGGAGCGACATGCCTGAGTGTTGCGCGAGATCGTGAATCGAGAAAGGCATTACTCAGCCGCCCTTCCAAAAGCAGGAGCAGGGCCGCAGTCCCTGTCCAAGGACTATTCTGCAACGCACGCGGACTCGCGCACAAAGTTGACTGCGACCCTGCTTAATCAAGAAGCTTACCACACATCAATGAAGTGGCAATTTGCGGCTGGAGATCAGCCCGCTTTCCAAAGAGTATAAAGTTGAGATAAACGGCTCAACTTCGCGGAAGCCTCGGTAGACTCGATTTGCCGGGTCGGTAATGTGACCCTTTCGGACCCACCTGCTTACCGCCATCATTATATAGTCAATGATAGCCATCGACATGGCTTGTGTTTTGGTCGCCATAACGACGTCGAGCCGAGGCAGGCGCACCGGGCGTCCGAGTTTCTCGTATGCCCGACGGGCCGAATTTTCGGGCAGCTTTGACACGAGCTGACCGAGACCGTCGTTTTGCTCAATGTAGCAGAGCAATTCCGGTCGTGATCGGTGGCGAATCAGTATGTCGCCTAGTAGGTGTTGGTACATAAAATCAATCTTCTCTAATTCGGTGCCTCCGGCTCTAGGGCTGGTCCTGTCAGTAATCACGATATATGCCCTGAAGGCAAGGTCTTGCATCAACTCTAGGAACGGAACCGAAACCTCAATCGGGTCACTTGAAGCATGGAATCCATGCTTCCGAAAGTCCTCGAAACTAGGAAGTCCGTCAAGGCTCCGCCGAGCAGACAAGCGGCGGAAGAGATCCCGGATGCGTCGTTCTACCTCCTCAGGCTCCTCGTGAATTTCAACCGCGCCCACGATCAGCGGCTGCGAGGCGTTTCCATTCCCTGACTCGTCCATATACAGTTTCACGCCTATGGACCCGCTTAACTGCCTGAATCCTCGATGACCATGCGCGCTTGGTATTGCCCTGGCTCGTCCTCCACGGTGCACTGCACGTCTTGGACGTGGCTGAGGAGTTGATCGAAGAGGTCCCGCAGCCCCGCGACCGCACCGTAGTCTCTGAGTTCTACAGGATGGGGGCCTCCAGCCTTCTTCGGTGCTTCCCAGATGCGGTCGACATGTTGGTAGAGCATCCACAATGCTTGGTAGTGAGCAGCCCGCTCCTGCGCCGTCATCAGCGCTAGAAACCGCTTGTCGTGATCTTCGAAGCGCTCTCCAAGGTGTTGTGCCGCGTCCTGGAGCTCTACGTCAGTCATGGGCTCGTCGTCGTAGTCGCGCGTCACGTCAGTCACATGAGCCTCCACCGGTCGGTCCTGGCGGCACTATGCCATCCGTCCGGTTCGCGTGGGGGGTCCGTGGGATGGCGAACTAGCCGCGCACAAGTGACAAGATCCCGACAGACGCTTGGCGGGTTGCAAGATCCCCTATTCGCCCCAGGCCGCAGACGCGGGCGGATCAGGGCGGACGACTCGCCCAGGCCTTGTAAGCGAGCTGTCGTGAGGTGCGCACAGCAACGCTGCAGTCTCACCGTGGCGAGCTAGTCCTGCCTGAAGGCGGCGGAGATGCCCGCTGTTAGCCCACCGCGAAGTCCTAGCAGAGGGCCGGAGGCAAGGTATGTACTACTCTGCCTACCGAACTTGAGGCATGCTTCAACGATGCCATACAAGTCATGGCTTGAAGCCCTACCCGGCGTCGATGAATGGCGAGCCTACGCGCCTCTACTGTCGGTGGCAGTCGCCCTCTTCGCCCTTTTTGTAGGTATATCGAGCCGAAATACCGCCCGGAGGTCTTTGGCCCTAGCATCCGCTCAAGAGGAGCGGCGAGTCGCTCGCCTTGACCTTAGCCTCGTTGATTCGCTCTCTTGGAAGTCAAAGGAGGACGCTAGTCGATGGGTGGGCATGGAGGTTCTCGCCGTAAACCCCACGGACCGCGATGGTTCACTTGTGCGCGCTGAATTGCACTTGGCGTACACGCTTAAAACTGGGCAAGGGCTTGTCGTGAAGATTCTGCACGGGGGTCCAGACAACCGGCCCGTTGAAGTCACCCCCCTAGAAGTACCATGCCGTCTGCAAGCCAATGGCGCTGTCTCTGGATGGCTAGTCTTTCGCGTCGCAAATGAACTAATTCCCCACGATGCCGACATTGATCGGTATGACGCAGTTATTGAAGACAGCAGAGGGCCCGCTGAAATGGTGAGCTGCTCGTCAATTCGAGAGGTGAGCCTTGAGAAGTAGGGCGGAGAGGCTTAAGTTGTCCAACGGGGATCTAGTGGCGATCGCAGCAGATGCGGCCGTTGTAGGCCCGGAGGCGGAAGGAAGAGTTGTTCCCGTCTTAATTCTCGACACCTCTGAACGCATCGATGTTGAAGAAGCAATCCGTGTTCACGCACACGTTCAGCCGGGGGACGTGACATATCAATGGGGGATGGTGGATGGGAACCCCGACATGGTCGTCCTGCTTCTCGACTTCGTTCGCCCGATCGCCCTACGTGCAGCAATAGGTTTCAGCATCGAAAGCCAAGCTATTCTTGTTGAGTCAGCCCTCACGGCCAAAGCCATTTATGTTCAAGCGGGCAAGCCTGGCGATAGGTTTTCACGGAGCTTGAATCGTCCTCGAATTCTTATTGATATGCCGTATGACGACTTTCGGGACAGGTGGGACAAAATCGTCATAAAACGCATGTCAACTGTCTTCCGCGAAAAGTATGGATCTCCTAGAGCCCTTGCCAAGCGTCAAGCCCAACAACTGCTAGAGGAGACGCGGAAGTTCACTCGGCTCCGGATCCCACCGAGATGACGGTGCACCCTGTGCCTCCGCGAGGATGGCGCTCGAAGCGCATGACCGTCGACAGCAACGGTGACAGCAACCGTCGCGGACGAGGGCGGCCATCGGGGACCGGGCGAGCATGCGCGGCCGAGACCGCGGATGCGGACGGACCCCGCCGGACAGCCCGCCCAGAATTTACAAGCGAGGGGTCCAGGCCGTCAGGTCGGGACACGGCGGCCGGCTGTTCGATAAACGGACAGCTGTTCTTTACAGGCATGCTCATCGATTGACATGATCGTCGAGGAAGGTTGCTGTCCCCTCCTTGACGAAAGGCCGCAGCCATGCCGATCACGCCCGTTACCCCCGCCCCGCGTACCAGGCGGCGTGCCGCCACGATCACTGTCGCCGCTCTCGTGGGTGCCGTCCTCGCCGTCATGAGCGGACAGCCGGCTTCGGCTACGCCGCCCGGCATCCCGTCCAAGTCGACGGCGCAGTCGCAGCTCAACGCCCTGACAGTGGCAGCCCAGGGCTCGACGGCGGGCTACTCGCGGGACCTGTTCCCGCACTGGATCACCATCACCGGCGCCTGCAACACCCGGGAACAGGTCCTCAAGCGTGACGGCACGTCCGTTGTGGTCAACAGCTCCTGTGCCGCTACGTCCGGGCGCTGGTACAGCCCTTATGACGGTGCGACCTGGTCCGCCGCTTCCGACGTCGACATCGACCACGTAGTGCCCCTGGCGGAGGCGTGGCGGTCCGGGGCTAACTCCTGGACGACGAGCCGTCGGCAGAGCTTCGCCAACGACCTGACCCGCCCGCAGCTGATCGCGGTCACCGACAACGTCAACCAGGCCAAGGGCGACCAGGACCCCTCGACGTGGCAGCCGCCCCTGACGTCGTACCGCTGCACCTACAGCAAGATGTGGATCACCGTGAAGTACAACTGGGGCCTGACGCTCCAGTCATCCGAGAAGTCCGCACTGCAGAGCATGCTCAACACCTGCGCCTCCTAACCGCGAGAGCCAGCCCAGCCGACGACGAGCAGGCGGACGAGCGGCCGGGCCGGCGAGCAGGTACCTGCGTCAGGAGGGCGAGGTGAGGCAGCCAGGAGGCAGCGAAAGCAGCAGCGACGACCGACGGCGGACAACACGGGAGAGCAAACCGACCATCGCCGGCAGCACAGAACGGTGTCCGACAGCACTCAACAGTGAGGCCCATCCGCGTTCACACCGAAGAGGTCACTGGTTCGATCCCAGTATCGCCCACGCAGGTCAAAGGCCACTTCCCGGCTTCGGGAGGTGGCCTTTCTGCTTGCGTACAGCAGCTTTGTGCAGCATTTCTTGTCAGCGGCTCAGGGAGTCGCCGAGGCGCTGAGGGCTTCTCTCGTGGCGCTCGTCGATACCTGCGTGTAGATCTCCATCATTACCGAGAAGTGGGCGATGGGTCATGTCCCTCCACGTTCGTGGACTTGGCAATTGGGGCGGGCACGGGTGGGGAGCCTGGAATGTCGGCATCCGGCGGATTGTCACAGGCTGTCCCCACCCGTGGAGGTGCGCGAACCCGGGCCATCGTGGACGGCAGGTAAGGCCGTGCTGGGCCCCTCAGCGGATGCGGGAACCTGCACAGCGGCCCGTGCGATCGAGAGCCGGCGGGGCGTGGCACGCTCAGCGGCAGGAAGGCCGCTCGGCATCTCCGACATCGAGTCCAGCGATCCGGCAGGAAGGCCGCGCTGGTGTGCTCGACGAGCGTCAGAGTGGCACCGGGTGCCGACACGTCAACCCGCCGTGACCCTCGATCCGGACCACTCGTCCATGGCGAAGGCGGCTACCCGGTTAGGCGATACCCCCGTCGCTGTTCAGGAGTTGGCCATTGACCCAGCCTCCGTCGGATGAACACAGGAATGCGACGAGATTCGCGCAGTCCTGCGGGCGCCCGAGCCGTCCGAGCGGCGTGGAGCGGAGAACAGCATCCTTGATCTCCGCGGTCATCCAGCCAGTATCTGTTGGGCCTGGATCGACGGCGTTGGCGGTCACGCCGAGGTGGGCCAGTTCTCGGGCAGCGGCCAGGGTGATTCGATCGAGAGCGCCTTTGCTGGCTCCGTAAGGCAGGTTGCCGACGGTGGCGTCACTGGTCAGGCTGACGATGCGTCCCGTGCCGTGTGCCCCTCGGAACCGTTGGGCGTACTCGCGGATCAGGAGCCAGCTCGCCCGGGTGTTGACCGCGAAGTGACGGTCGAAGCTCTCGATACTGCTGAAGTGACCCCTATCGGCCGGACACCTCGATGTGTGTCAGGGACTCTCGGTGGATCTTCTCGTAGGTGTCGGGGCTGACGTTACCCAGACGGCTGTGCCGGCGGCGAGGGTTGTAGAAGCCTTCGATGTAGGAGAAGACCTCCATCTCCAGTTCGTGTCGGCTGGGCCAGGCGCGGGTGTAGACCAGTTCGGTCTTGAGGGTGGCGAAGAAGGTCTCGGCCATGGCGTTGTCGTAGCAGTCGGCCACCGAGCCCATCGACGCGAGGACGCCGCAGGAACGCAGGGTGCGGCCGAACTCGAACGACGTGTACTGCGTCCCTCGATCCGAGTGATGGATGAGCTGGTCTCGGGCCGGTCGGCGGTGCTGGATGGCCATGCCGACGGCGTCGAGGATCAACTCGGTGCGCAGATGGTCGGCCATCGCCCAGCCGACGACGCGGCGGGAGTAGGCGTCGACCACGACGGCGAGGTAGAGGAATCCTTCCCAGGTGCGCAGGTAGGAGATGTCGGCGACCCACAGCCGGTTCGGTGCGGTGGCGGTGAACTGCCGCTGGACCAGGTCCGGCGCGGTGGCCGTGGACGCGGCCTTGCGGCGGGGCTTGCCGCGCCGCCGGCGGTGGGCGCCTTCGATCCCCGCCAGCCGCATCAGTCGGGCCACTGCCTTGCGATTCCACCGGTGTCCGCGATCGTGCAGCTCGGCGGTGAGCCGTCGGGCTCCGTAGACGCCGCGGTGCTCTGACCATGCCTGCTGGGTGATCTCGACGCGTTGCTGGTCGTGGCGTTCCCGCTCAAGCGCGCGGTGACGTCCCTGTCGCAGCCACTGGTAGAAGGCGCTGTGGCCCACGCCGAGCAGGCGGCAGAGCAGACGGACCGGGTAGGTGGTCTTCTCCGCGTCGATGAACCGATACACGTCGGTTCGGTTCACCGCTCCGTCTCGCGTGCGAAGAAGACCGCGGCTTTTTTCAGGATCTCCTTCTCGAGCTCCAGCTGGGCGACCTGACGCCGCAACCGCACCAGCTCGGCCCGCTCGTCCACGGCCAGGTCACTGGTCCGGCCGCCGTCGCGTTCCTGCCGCATCCGGTCGACCCAGTTGCGCAGCGTCTCGTGGTTGACGCCCAACTCCCGGCCCACGTCGCGGATCGTGCGACCGGAGTCGAGCACCAGCGCCGCAGCCTGGCGGCGGAACTCCTCGGGGTACTTGCTCTGTCGAGCCACAGCGGTTTCCTCCTCCTCGGCAGGATGCCAAGTCAGGAGGTGTCCGGTCTCAGGGGGTCACTTCACCGTCTTGGCGACGTCAATCGCGCTCAACGGCATGACGCTCTTCTGGCCGGACCCCACGGCCGAGACGTTCGTGATGCTCGTCCTGATCGTCATCGTGCAGACGGCGGCGATCGGCGTGGGGATCCCCATCTCGCGACGCAGCGGAATTGAGGAGCGCAAGCGGGACGCGCTCATCGCACGACTCGAGGAGGCCCTGCACGAGAACGCCGGGCTACAAGCACAACTGGTCGCCCAGGCCCGGGAGTCCGGCATCCAGGACGAGCGTGAGCGGCTCGCCAGAGACATCCACGACACCTTGGCCCAAGGATTCGCCGGCATAATCACGCAACTCCAAGCCGCGCAGCGTCCGGCCAGCGCACCAGATGAACGCACGGACCACGTGATCCAAGCGCTACGTCTCGCGCGCACCGGGCTGACCGAGGCCAGACGGTCCGTGCAGGCACTCGCGCCCCAAGAACTCGGGAGTGCACATCTGCCCGAGGCGATACGCACCCTGACCGAGCGTTGGGCGGAGAACGAGCGGATCGCGGCGCACGTCGAGGTCACCGGCACTCGCGAACCGCTGAGCCCGGCGATCGACGTCGCGTTGTTCCGCGTCGCCCAGGAGTCCCTGACCAACGTCGCGAAGCACGCTGACGCCTCCCGCGTCGGCGTCACCCTCTCATACACCGGGAGAGAGGTGCTTTTGGACGTGCGAGACGACGGACGCGGATACGCCGAGCCCGTCGGCGCGGGATTCGGTCTGATCAGCATGCGGCAGCGCATCCGCAGCATCGGCGGCCACATGGATGTCCAGGGCGCACCGGGTGAGGGCACTTCGGTGAGCGTGCGCGTTCCAGCATTTCCGGGAAGAAGCATGGAGGAGGACCGATGATCAGACTCGTGATCGTCGACGACCACCCCGTCGTCCGGGGCGGACTTCGCGACACGTTCGCCGGTGTCGATGACATCGTGGTGGTCGGCGAAGCTGGTGACGGCGCCGAGGGCGTAGAGCGGGCGAAGGAACTTTCGGCGGACGTGGTCCTGATGGATCTTCGTATGCCCGTGAGCGACGGCGTCACTGCGACCGCGGCCCTGCGCGAACAGTTCCCGCATGCTCGGGTGCTGATCCTCACCACCTTCGACACCGAGAGTGACGTCCTTCCCGCGATCGAGGCTGGCGCCATCGGGTATCTGCTCAAGGATGCTCTGCCCGAGGAGTTGACGCAGGCCGTGCGTGCCGCCTCGCGCGGTGAGTCTGTGCTCGCCTCATCGGTGACGCGGCATCTCGTGCGGCAGGTGCAACGTTCGGAAGCCGGAGCCCTGACCGACCGAGAGAAGCAGGTGCTGCAGTTGGTCGCGAACGGCAACTCGAACCGGGATGCCGCAGCGGCCCTGTTTATCGGCGAGGCGAGCATCAAGACCCATCTACAGCACATCTACGACAAACTCGGCGCCCGCGATCGCGCGTCGGCGGTCGCGGAGGGATATCGACGACGGCTCCTCAGCTGACTCCGAGTACCCACGCAACTCCCACTGCGGAAGGCGGACCACCGCCCCCGAACGGCCCGCAGCGAGCCGTTCCCGCCGGTCAGCCGCCAGCGGTCTTATGCCCGATATCGGGGGAGCAGGGTGGGAGCAGACGGATGCACTGAAGTGGTCACCGCGCCCGGAAGTGCTCACCGACACCGGGCGGAGCCGAGGGCTGGCCTGCGGTGATGTGGGCGAGCGGTCCGGCGTGACCTGCGCGGACGCCTGAGAAGGAAAGCCACGCTGAAAGGTCCTGGCGGGTCCGCTTTAGACCCCATCGAACTGTTCCAGCCGGCCCACCGGACGCCGTAGGCGCTCGTCGTCCTCGGCGCACGGACCGGTGCTGCGGTCCACGGCGGGCAGGACGCGCCGGAGCAGGAGTTCGTACTCCTGCCGGTACCGCCCGGGCGGGCCCGGCGGACGTTGCTGCACCTGGGCACCGACGGCGGCCTCCCAGTGGTGGAACTGATCCTCGGTGAGGTCGACGTCGGAACCGTTGGGCAGTCGAATCCCCCAGCTCGGCCGCAGTCGCTCCGGGACGATCGTCGGCCGATCTCGTCGCGTGCCACTCTCTCCGGATGTCACCCGTGCAGGGTGAGTGCTCCACCAAGCCGAGGGTCAACGGAACGCTCTCCACTCGGGCTCGGCGGGTTGAGGTCGGAGCCGGACTGCAACTGGACGAGCGAGGTGGGTGTGACGACCTCCCACGGATCACCGACGGCCACCTCCTCGCCCGGCCGGTCGAGAGCGTCGGCGATCAGCTCCTCGATCGGCGGGTACGGATTGCCGCCGTCCCGCCACAACCGTGGCGACAGGGAGGGTACCTGCGAGGAGGCGAGATATCCGCCCACGGCGTACTCGTAGCCGGGGCGCACCGGCACGATGACCCGGGCCGCGCCTGCCTGCAGGAACGCCTGGTGCAACGCGTCGCTGCTGGTGCGGCTGCGTACGGTGACCCAGCGGTCCCGGCCGGCCCACTGGTAGGGGTAGCACAGGTAGGTCAGGTTCTCCCACTCGAAGACCTCCTCGAAGAACTGGATGTGGTCGGCTTCGGCGACGATCTGCATCCGGTCGATGCGGGGAGCCTCGTCGTCCGGAGTGTCCAGGGCGCCGTACAGGTCGAACTCCTGCCCGGTGAGCACGGTCTGGCAGGCCCGCTTGAGTTCCAGCATCTCCAGCTGCCGCAGGCTGGCCGCCGACCCGTTCGCCTGGTAGGCGGTGCGTGCCTGCCGGCGTGCCTGGTCGTTGTCGTAGGCGGAGCGCTGGGCCAGGTATCCGGCTCGGATCGTCTCCCAGGCCCGCAACCGCCACGCCTCGAACGCGCCGTCGGTCCGGGTGCACCGGACCCGCGCCACGACGGTGAGCCCGCCCCGCTGGTCGGCGCTGATGCCGATCGGGACCGGCCCGGGCGCCGGGTGGTCGAATTCGATGATCGACACGCCTTCGGTGCTGTCGTTGAGGGTCAACCGGTGCTCACCGACCGCGATCTGCACGGCCTGCGGCGGGCTGCCGGCGTCGGTGGCGTATTCACCCTCGCTGAGGCCCCAGGTGGTCCGGACGTACGCCGTGCTCGCCACGTACCCGGCCGGTACCGCGACCTCACCGCTGTAGGAGGCGTACCCCCACTCGGGCTGGGACTTGTCGGTGGAGTTCTTGGGATAGTCGAACGGCCGGGCGGCCGGATCGACGAAGGTGGCGCTGGCGAAGACCTCCGGATCCGGGGGCGGCTCGACGCCGAAGACGTCCCAGCGGGCGGCCTTGGAAGCCCAGTTGTCGTCGTCCAGGTCGTCGACGTCGAGGAACCAGGCGGGCGGCTTGGGGACGGCGCCCAGGCTGGTGTCCTCGGACGTCCGGGTGTTCAGCCAGACCAGCGTGGCGGCGGGCTCGGGAACGATGAACTCCAGCATGAGCCGCTCGCCGTAGTTGTACACCTGAGCCTGGTCGACCTTGTCCAGCCAGCGGTAGACGCCACTGATGTCGGCCGTGCCGGCGGAGTTGTCGAAGGAGTGGGTGTTGGTCTCGGTGACCCGGACTGTGCTCGTGGTGGTACGGCGTTGACCGGTCTCGGTACGCAGGAGCTGCGTGGCGCTCTCGGTGAGTGTCTTGGCGTACGACACCGCGGAACTGCTGCTCGTCTCGGTCGAGGTGGACTGGTCGACGTTGACCTCGATGCCGGCCCGGACCGGCCCGAGCCCGCCGGACACGCTGACGCCCAAAGAGGTGGAGTTCTGCTGCGACGCCGCCGTCGCCAACGCCCGGTCCAGGCTGTTCTGCTCGGTGGACGCGAGTTCCTCGGTGGACGCGTCGATCGTCTTGCTGATCGTGGTCACGGTTTCGCTGGTGCTGGTGTCGGCCACGCGGGAACGCCCGCGCGTCTCGCTGGCCAGCACGTTCTCGATGTACGAGATCTCACCGGGCTGGTAGCGCAGCAGCGCGGTGCGGATGATCATGAGGTCGCCCCGCCCCGCGATGCGGGTGTACGCGTCCAGCACCGGCACCTTCGGCTGCCCTGGATAGGGCAGCGGGTCGGCGGGGCCGGGGTGCGACGGGATCGGTTCGAATTCGCCCGCGGTCAGCTTCGCGGTCGCCCGGCGCCGGGCGTCGTCCTGTTCGGCGGAGAACACCCGGGCGAGGCGGCTCAGCGTCGTGGTGGCCGGGACACCGAGGTCGGTCGCCGCCAGCGTGACGGTCGAGATGGCCGGACCGAGATCGGGAAACCCGCTGTTCTGCAGATCCTGCACGCTGGCGTCGGTGAGCCCGACGGCGTCGGCCCGGGAGCGCAGTCGCCGCAGCGTCTGGCCGAGTTCGGCGAACCGGTCGGCCCGGTCGGCGTCGGCGTTGGTCCGCGGCGGTGCCGGCGGGTCCGGCAGCAGCACGTCGCGTCCGCCGAGCAGGGCCCGGACCAGACACGTCGCGTCGGCGTCGGACCGCGCGAGGCGCAGCAGCGTCATGCCGCGCAGCACGCGGACGAGCACGACGGCTGCCGGTGACCGGGGGATCCGCAGGAACCGGCCCAGGACCAGCACGTCCACCACCCAGCCGGTCAACTCCGCCGCGGCCGAGGCGAGCCGGCCGGCATCGATGTCGTTCTCGGTGGCCCACCCGGCGATGCCGTCGCGCAGCTCACCGACGGTCAGCCGGGCATCGACGGCGACCCGGAGCAACAGCCACAGCGTCTGCCTGCCGAGGCCGTCCAGGTGGTCGTCCTTCGCCGCCAGCCGTTTGGCCAGCAGTCGCCGCGCCCGGTCGTCGTCCCCGTCGGTGACGACCTCCCGGACCGGATCCGACCAGGCGTCGCGGAAGTCGACGACCGCGTCGATCAGCTTCGGGCCGGTCGTGCAGGCGTCGGGGGCGGCGTCGCCCTCCCGGCGCAACTGGACGAACCGCAGGCCCACCTGGGTGGTGACAGGGGTTGTCATGATTCCCCTCCGGTCTCCCGAATTGCTTGTCTCAGATCTTCGGCAGGTGCAGGGCCGCGGGCATGCCGTACGCGGCGAGGTGCGTGTTGAGCCGGTCCACGAGCTGGTTCCAATCGGCCCGCACATGTGTGTTCTGGCCGGCCGCTGTCTTCAGGGCCTTCTGCCACTCGTCCTCGTGCAGCGCGCTGACCAGTTCCGCGAGGGTGTGCTGGTCGAACGCCACGATCGGTTCGTCGGCGCGTGGCGTGTCGGTGAGCGGGAACGGTCGTAGCGTCCCGCCGCCCGGCATCGGGAAGTCGGCCGCCCGGGCGGCGTCGTCGTACGCCGCGACCTCGGCGAGGGTGGGAACGGCCCGGTTGCCGTACCTGTCGACGCGCGTGACGCCGTCGAACATCCGCCCGGCGTGCAGGTCGACCCGGGCGTGCGCCCAGGGCGAGAGCAGCTGGAGGTTGGCCGGCTCGGCAGCGCCGGTCAGCATCGACAGCCGGCTGGTCCAGACGCCCTCGTCCAGGTACCTGCGCAGCTCACGCGCCCAGCCGACCATGCGCTTGGTGAACCGCTGGGGCAGGCCGTGCTCCCATTCGTAGGAGCGGACCGCCACGTTCCAGCCGCTCGGCAGGCGTAGGGCCATCTCGAACAGTTCGTCCCGGGACATCCGGTAGTACGGATCCCGGGCGTACCGTGTCCGCAGGTTTGTGGGGTCACCGGTCTTCCGGGCGGTGTCGCTGCCGTAGTGGCTCCACAGCTGTTGCAGCTCGGCGTCGTCGGCCTCGAGGAGGGCGTCGTCCTCCAGCCGGGCCGCCAGTTCCCACCGGGCCTGCGCGGCGGTGCGGGCGCTGGGCGTCCCTCGGACGATCCGGAACTGGTACACCGGCGCGGCGCCGGTCGAGATCATGTGGGCGATCTGCGGTTCGGACAGCAGCAGATCGGGATCGTAGTCCCAGGCGTGCAGCACGTCCCGGCTCTTCAGCCCCAGCGCCCGGAACAGGGTGACACCGCGCGCGTCCAGCGGGATGTCGCGTCCCCATGCCCGGGAGGCCATCACCATCCCGACGGTGCGGTGGCCGCGGGCGGTGACGAGCGGCCCGTAGGGCGGGTAGTGCAGGTCCGGGCCGGTCGGCGTGTTCATCGGAAGGACGTTGAGCTCCTCCGGCAACGCGACGTGGTGCCCGACCTGGTAGCGGTACCTGCTGTAGGCGATGCCGCCGTCGTACGGCGTCGGGCTGAACCGGAAGTCGTGGAACGCCTGGACGAGCGCCCGGCGGTACAGGTCGGGGTCGGTGGTGCGCAGCATGGTCGCGGCGGCGGGACCGAGCAGCGAGTCGACGATGCCGTGGAACAGCGAGTCGGCGGCGCCGCCGGCGAGGAACTCGCCGGTCGTCAGCCGTGGGCTGTCCCGCCGGGCCGCCTGGTAGAGATTCTGCAGGTACGCGGATTCCAGTGCGATACCGGAGTGGTCGACGAGTTGCGCCGGATCGCGTAGGAACGCGGTCGGGGCCGGCACGGTGGTCACCGCCTCGCCCGCCGTCTTCGCGGCCTGGGCGGTCAGCTTCTGCTGGGCCATCAGCAACCCCTGCTGCTGCACCAGTCCCACCGGCCGGGTCATGGCGATACCCGCGGCAGTTCTTCGAGCAGGGTGGTGGCCAGGTCGGCGTCCACCGGCGCGGCTGCCGCCGCCGCCCGTGCCAGTCGGGGGAGCGGCACGTCACCACGCGTCAGCACCCGCCGTCCGGCGGACAGCAGCGAACCACCGACCCGGTCCATCACCGGCGGCACCAGTACGCCACCCAGCGTCAGCGCCGCCGTCAGGCCACTCATCGGCTCACCGTCGATATCCCTGCCGGTCAACACGTACGCGGCGACCGAGCCGAGATCACGTAGGTCGTACATGGCTTGGACGGTGGGAACGGGAACGAACTGGCCCACCGTCGCCACCACGTGGGCGATCTCCTCCAGAGTGGCCGGCCGGACCGGCAGATCCCGCACCGGCACCACCTCGTCGATGATCTCCAGGGGTACGTCGTCGAAATGCGTGGCCACCCGCTCCCGGTAACGGACGATCCCCTTGACGGTGCTCACCCCGGCGGCGCCGACCGCCTCGTCGAGGAACACCCGCACCCCCGCGGTACGGATCACGGTCAGCTGCCACACCGGCCCGTCCGGCATCGTGGTGGCCGGGCCGGCGACCGGCTCGCCGTCGGAGTCCAGCAGGTCCAGCCGGTAGGCGAATCGGTCCTCGGCGCTGGCCGGGTCGACCCGGATGTGGATCGGCAGCGGCGCGCTGCCGGGTATCCCGCCCAGCCAGTCGATGTAGGTGTCGTACACGTCCTTGGCCAGCGCGAACGCGACGTCGTCGAGGACCGAGGCGGCGGCGACGAACCAGTCGGGCTGCCAGGACCAGGGCTGGCCGCGAGGCGGGCGACCCGGCTCGGGGCGGATCAGCACCAGATCGAGTCCGTCCGCCCGGGCCTGCTGGACCGTCGTCGGCAGCAGCGCGCCGCCGATCCCCTCGACCGCCGCCCCCAGCGCGACTGTCCCGGCCACCATGTCGGGTTCGGTGAGCGGGACCGCCCGCAGCGGACCGCCGAGCGGTGGCAGCGTGTCGGGGTGGCGGTGACGCTGGACCTCGAAGGCCAGGCTCTGGTCGCAGCGGGTGGGTCCGTCCCCGGGCCGGTACGCGGCTCGCAGCGCCCGCAGCCCGTCCGCGCCGAGCAGTGGCCGCGCCGAGTACGACACGCCCGGCGCCATGGCCAGCAGCAGCCGCGTCGCACTCCAGTGCACCAGGGGGGTGGCCTTCGGGTTCGCCTCCTCGATCTCGAAGGCGCGCGCGGGCGTGAACGCGTACCCCATCGGCAGCGGCGCGTACGAGATCGTCTCTCCGCCGACCACGACGCTCCGCTCGGCACCGGCGATCCGGTGCTCGACCCTCAGGTCGAAGACCAGCGGCTGGGCGGTGTCGACGTCGGTCACCATGACGGCGGACGCCTCCGGCCGCCGGTCCGCGTGTGCCGCGGTGGCGGCCTCGTAGCACCAGCCGGGCAGATAGCTGACGGTCAGCGAGCCGGCACCGTCGAAGCGGACGTGCAGGACGTTGCTCATCGCGTCGAGGCACACGAACACCGGATCGGCCGGTACACCGCCGCAGAGTTCCAGCCAGCGGCCCTCGCCCTCGACCGCTGTGTCGAGGGTCGACCAGACGTCCTCCAGTACGGCGCGCAGCGGCCGGGCCGCCTCGTCGGCAGCCTCCAGAAGGGTCGGCGGACCCGGGGCCATGGTTGGCAGCGTATTCACGGCGTGTCGCGCCGCAGTCACCTATCGGTCGCCCGCGCACCGGAATGCGGACAGTGGGGAATCCGGCCCGCCACTTCGCCTGCGTCGGCGCGGCGCCTGTGAACTCGCACCGCTGTGCCGACTCAGGCGGACCGCTGCGCGGTGTGGTCGGTGCGGAGGCGGTCCAGCTCGGCGAGGTACATGGCTTGCATGCGGTCGTAGTGCCGGACCAGCAGCTTGACCTCCTCGACGCTGTACCCCTCGATGAGCCGCGCGGCTCGCTCGGCGAAGCGCTCGTACGGTCGCTCCAGGTCGGCGATCCGCTCCGGCCGTATGGTGACGACGACCCGCCGTCGGTCTGCCGGGTCGCGCTCAGCCGTGACGTAGCCGGCCTGCTGGAGCCGCCGCAGCATGCTGGTGACCGCCCCGGTGGTGAGGTTGGTTCGCTCGGCGATCTGCCCGGCTGAGGCGGAGCCGCTGTCCGCCAGGTAGTCCAGGCATTCCAGGTCGCTCACGGTGAGGCCCAGCCGCTCCGCGATGGCGTACCGGAACACCATGGACAGCCGCGACATCTCCCGTCCGGCGCGCATGAGGTCGGCGATCGCGGACGCACGGGCCGTCTCGTCGGGCATGCCGGCAATCATGCCTCCGGTACGGTGACCCGGTGCAGCCGAGGTAACACGCGGGTCAGCACCCAGTGTGGTGCGGCCGCGCCCCCGGTGAGGCGGCGCATCAGTCCGGCGGCGGTGTCGACGGCACGGAACGCGTATTCCGTCATCTCGTCCTGGTAGGCGGCGATCGCCTCTTCCACCGAGGTGGCGCCCGCCCGCGCCTCGACCAGCCGGCGGCCGAGCAGGGCGGCGTCGCGGAGCGCGGTGTTGCCGCCGTGGGCGCCGAACGGTGGCATGACGTGTACGGCGTCGCCCATCATCGTGGCCCGTGGCACCGCCCAGCGGTGTGGCCGTCGGCCGGTGGCGAAGAGGTTGAGCACCGTGGCGTCCAGCTCGGCGGTGTCGACCAGGCGCCGGATGAGCGGGTGGTAGTCCGTACTCAATCGGTCGGCCAGTTTCCACAGCGCCAGCAGGTTCCCGCGGACGTCGGCCGGCAGTTCCTCCTGGCGGAGCAGTAGTCCCCACATGACGTAGTCGTCGCCGGTGGGCGCGTAGTTGCCCGGGGCCAGGCGGGCGAACGCCTCCTGCGGGCTCTCGCCGAACCGCATGGAGGTGAAGAAGAAGGCGCTGCCGGGCCGGTCGGCGATGGCCAGGACCCCGCTGGTACGCAGTGCGTCGGGGATGACGCTCTCGCCGTTGCGCAGCAGGGGCGACCGGCCGTAGATGCCTGCCATCGGGGTGTTCGCCGGGTCCGCGTCCGGCATGAGCTGCGCGCGCAGTGCCGAGCCGACGCCGTCGGCGCCCACCACGACGGTTGCCGCGGCGGCGCCGCCGTCGGGGAACCGCAGCCGCAGCCCTGCCGGGCCGCCGCTCTCGACCGCGACGGCGTCCTTGCCGTAGTGGATGCGCCCGTTCAGGCCGGACTGCAGGATCGACCGCAGGGTGAGCCGGTCGACCTGGCGGGTTGCCTGCGGCTCGTCCTTGAACGTGATGGTGAAAGCGTCCCGCAGCCGGCTGTTGGTGAAGCGCAGGTGCCCGCCGGGCTTGTCGCCGGTGGCCAGCGCCAGGTGGTACAGCGAGCGGGGCAGGCTCTCACGAAGCGCCTCCAGCCCGTACCGGTCGAGAATGATCCGGTAGCCCTGCCGCCGGATGAAGGGGCCGGGGTCCCGCTCGTAGACGTGCACGTCGATGCCGGCGCGCATCAGGTACTGGGCGAGGCAGAGGCCGGAGAGGCCGGCGCCGGCGATCGCCACTGAGAAGTCCGTCGATGCACTCATGCAGTTATCTTAATCATTAAGATGATTCGGCAAGGTCGTCGCAGGACGCACCACTGTGCATGGTCACTCTGGACTGATACTCAAGTTGCTTGTATATTTGGCTCATGGGATCGGCTTCGCGTCCCGCGCTACGGGAACCGTCTTACTTCGTCCTTGCCGCTCTGCTCGGCGGACCGCTCCACGGCTATGCAGTGATCAAGCGGGTCAATGAGCTGTCCGACGGGCGGGTGACCCTCGCCGCCGGATCGCTGTACTCCGTGATCGACCGGCTGCTCGGCGAAGGGCTCGTCACCGCCGACGGTGAGGAGATCGTCAACGGGCGTGCCCGTCGCTACTACCGGCTCACCGACGAGGGCTGTCGCGTACTCACCGAAGAGGCCGACCGGCTCGCCCAGGCCGCCCGGGTGGTCATGGACCGCCTGCCACGCCGGGTCGCATCGCAGGCAAGCGCCCGTCAACCTTCTACCGCGAGGATCAGACCAGCATGAGTTCCGATGTTCTGGAGAAGCGCTACCGGATGCTGCTGCGGGCCTACCCCGCCGACTACCGCCGCGAACGCGCCGACGAACTGATTGACACGCTGATCGGCGACGAACCGACCACCCGCCGCTGGCCCAGCCTCCGGCAGGCGGCATCGCTGATCCGCGGCGCCCTACGGGTGCACGGTGGCAGCACCGCGCCCCGGCCCACCGCCGTGCTGTTCTGGCAGGGCATCCACCTGGGCGCCATGGCGGTGCTGGCGTTGGGTGTGCTCATCGGCCTGGACGACATCATCGAGGCCTTCCAGTTCGGCGGACTCTCGGACCCCCTGACCGTCGTCAAGAATCAGGGCATCCACGAGATCGTGCTGATCGCCGCGCTGGTGGCGCTCGTCGCGGGCCGCGCCCGTACCGCTGCCGCCCTGGCGGTGGCTGCGGCGGTGGTGCCGACCGTGATTTCCACGTACCTGTTTTCCAACGGCCTGCCACAGTGGTGGGCGCCGATCGTCGCCGCGCCTCTGATCATTCTGGGCCTGCGGCGTCCGGCGGACGTGCCGCCGGCACCGCGGGCCAACGCCGTTCTGGTCACCGCCGGCCTACTCGCCCTGCACCTGATCCCCGCGGGCGGCTTCCGCATGGTCGACCCGGGCGTGCGGGCGGCCGCTGCCGCCATGGTGATCGTCGGCGTGGCCGCCTTCCTGTGGGTGGCGACGGCCGATCAGCGGCTGCTGATCGCCGTCGTCCCCACCCTTCTCCTGGGTACGCTCTACCAGCTGGACAACAGCGGGTTGACGGGGGAACTGCTGCGCCGTCCCGACGCGCTGCCGTCCCTAGTCGTCGCGGTGCTCATGGCGGTTGTCGCGGTCGTGTCGACCCGGCTGCGACAGCGCACTCGCGCCTGACCAACAGGCGGGCGATCCGGTCATGACCGGCGTCAGCTGATGCGTGCTCGTACCAGTGGAAGACCTGTTGCCGAGTCCGCCTGTACGAGATCAAGCGCTCCACGCGGGGCGGGGCGGGGCGCGGCAAACGGCTCCTGCGGAGCTTCCGCCCCCGGCGCGAGGGCGCCGGGGGCGGAAAGATCAGCCGGCCCGAACCCCACGCCCCGCCCCGCGCGTCACAGCTGAGTACGGTTCCGGTAGGTGGGTGGTTGAGGTGGGATGCCATCCCGCCAGCCACCGACCCAGGCAAGCCGAGCGGGCCAGGGCCAGGGCGACAAGGTGGAGCGCCCTACTGGACGTACGACCTTGTCGCCCTGGCCCTGGCCCGCTCCACCGAGGTGTGGGTAGGCGGCAGACAGTGAGGATGGTGAGGTGGGTCGCCGGGTTGGTCTGACTCACCGGCAGACCGACGGTTGTTGTCCTCATCCCGATTCGTCGGCCGGCTCGGTGGCCCCGGCAGCTGCATGTCACCGGTCAGGCGTCGTGACCTGATAGGAGCCTGTGCGAGAGGCGCCCACCACTGCGTTGTCCGCATCGCCTGACCGGTGACGTGTCCACGTGTTCTCGACTCGACCGAGAAAGGCGGACCTCACCAGCATGGCAGCCAAGAAGCGATCTCTCATCGGTGGCGTCGACACCCACCGCGACACCCACCACGCCGCGATCATCGACAGCACCGGCGGACTCCTGTCCGATGCCGAGTTTCCTGCGACTGCCGCCGGCTACGCAGACCTGTTGGCCTGGATGCGCCCCTTCGGCCGGGTAACGCCGTGGGTGTGGAAGGCACCGGAAGCTACGGGGCCGGCCTCGCCCGCTACCTCACCAACAAGAACATCGCCGTCGTGGAGGTGGACCGGCCGGACCGCCGCAACCAGGGCAAGTCCGATCCGATCGACGCGATCGCCGCCGCCCGAGCCACCCTCGCCGGCACCGCGATGGGCACACCGAAGACCCGCACCGGGCCGGTCGAAGCGATCCGCGCCCTGCGAGTCGCCCGCCGAGGAGCGATCAAGGCCCGCACCGCCGCCCTCAACCAGATGCGCGGCCCGGTCGCCGCCGCCCCCGAGCCCCTGCGAGCCCACCTGACCAGGGCCAGCGCCGCTGTGCTGGTCAGCCGATGCGCCGCACTGCCCTGCGACCCGGCCAGACTCCACGAGCCAGCGCGCGCACGCCACCGCCGCAGCCCTGATCGGGCTCTCCCGCCGGGTCACCGCCCTGACCGAGGAGATCACCGCCCTAGACCGGCAGGTAACACCCCTCGTCGCGAAGGCAGCACCTCGCACAATGGCCCTGTTCGGTGTCGGCCCCGATGTCGCCGCGCAGCTACTGACCACCGCCGGCGATAACCCCGACCGGCTGCACTCCGAAGCCGCCCCCGCTCACCTCTGCGGAGCAGCACCCATCCCCGCCAGCTCAGGACGGGTGCGCCGCCACCGCCTCCACCGCGAAGCCGCCCGCGGCGCCAACCACGCCCTGCACACCATCGCGCTCTGCCGCATGCGCTACGACCAGCGCACCCGCGCCTACGTCCACCGACGCATCACCGAAGGCCTCGGCAAGCAAGAGATCCTCCGCTGCCTCAAGCGCTACATCGTCCGTGACGTCTACACCGCCCTACGGGCCGACTTCGCCGCCCTCACCCCTTGACCTCCATAGGAGCATCGGGAGGGCGAGGCGGTTCAGGATGTTGTTTCCTTCTAACGCCTCCCCTGCAGGCGGAAGGCAAGGACGAACCGGCATGCTCCGGAAAAGAAGCCACCTAGAGACACCTGTACGACAGACTTGCAGCTAATCTTGTGTTAAGGATCAAGAGCCCCTAAACTTCATCGATCGGAGGCAGCTATGGATCTCGATGTGCCTGCTCTCGTGGCTCAGGTCATGCCCTACGTCTCCGCCGCTGTTGGAGCGTATGGGGCCGGCGTCCTCACGAAGGCCCAGGACGCAGCAGCTGATTCGACGGTTGGGTTCGGTAAGCGACTACTCTCTCGCTTAGTCGGTCAACATGAGGCGGCCGGCTCGATTGAGGGCGCAGTTGTTGACCTGGCGGATGACCCTACGGACGAGGATCGCGTTGCAGCGCTCCGCTTGCAGATTCGCAAGGCGCTCGCAGCCGACAACGAACTGGCCACCGATCTGGCTGCAATGCTGCGACAGGCGCCCCAGAACTTCACGGCTTCCGGTGACCGGTCAATCACAGCTCAAGTAATCAGTGGAGTTGCTGTTACCGGCGACAACGCCCGCATTTGGCGATAATCCAAGAAGGTTAGTCTGGGTACTTGCGATCGAATGGATTTTCGATGAGCGAGAGCGCGGATGGGGCGAAAGGCCGCATGATTTCCGCAGGTCATATCAATGGAATCGGGTCCTCTGGCGATAACGCCGAGATCCACTCACCCACCGTGAACCTGGTATATAACGTCGCAGGCCAAACTCTCTCCAGCGGTAGCGCACCCGGCGTTCCTGCTCCTCGCGCTGATATGGAGGGACCATCCCCGCGAAACCTCGTAACGAACCTTGGGCCGCGAAATGCCGGCTTCGTTGGCCGCGAGGCTGCTTTCCAGGAAATCCGCCGCTTATTGGGATCGCACGGAAGGGTGGTTACACGCCCCCGCGACCGGATGGGCGGTGTCGGAAAAACCCAATTGGCTATCGAGTACGCCTATCGGTCGGTGGAGGACTACGACGCGATCTGGCTTATACCATCCGAAAACGAACAGCTGGTGGGTGGCCACATGGCGCAGCTCTCGGTCAGTCTCGGGCTCGTTGATCCCAGTACCACCACTCCCGCAGCTGTTCAAGCCTTGCATAAAGAAATCGCCAAGTCGACTCGCTGGCTCCTTATCTTCGATAATGCTGAAGAGCCAGGCTCTTTGGCGGCTTGGCTGCCGCCTCGCGGGGGTCGTGTAATCATCACCTCTCGCCACCCGGGATGGGACGAGATCGCAGCTCCCGTCGAGGTTCCTCTCTTTACGAGGGCCGAGTCAACCAAGCTATTGGTATCACGGGTGCCACACTTGCCTCATGCCGAGGCTGATCGGTTGGCAGAGGCATTGGGTGATCTGCCACTGGCTGTAGCGCAGGCTGCGTCGGTAATGACCGAGACAGGGATGGGTGCTAGCGCCTACCTGGAGTTGCTGTCGGACCAGGCGGCGGAAATCTTAGCAGCAGGATCACCTTCGACCTACAAAACATCTCTGACAGCTACTGTAAAGCTCTCGATGGACCGCCTTAGGCAAAGCTATCCAGCGGCGGACCAGTTGCTGCGCTTATGCTCCGTACTCGCCCCCGAGCCGATTCCGATGGGAATATTCATTCGGTCTATGGACCTCCTTCCTGTGCCATTGTCTTCTGTCGGAAGGAATAGGATAGCCTTCTTCGACGTCGTGAAGGCGCTAGGGGAGAATGGACTGGCTGGCGTCAGCAGCGACGGAATCCAGCTACATCGCCTGATACAGGCCATTGTCAAAGATGACGCCAAGGAGCACGAGCTGCAGGCGGCAGCGGATGTCATGGCACAGGCAATCTCCGCCTTTGCCCCCCAAGACACCGATGACCCAGCGAACTGGCATTCGTGGTCCGTCCTTGCCCCTCACATCATAGCGCTCAAACCTGAGGCGGCCCGAGATGGGCAGTTGCGAAAAGTGGCTTGCGAGCTTGTACTTTACCTCCTGCGGCGCGCCGAATCGAAGCCTGCGCTGGATATAGCGGAGGTATTGTTTAACAGCTGGAACGCGACTCTTGGCTCAGACAACGTGCACACCCTGCGTGCGGCTACTGAGTACGCCCACGCTCTATATATCTGCGGAGACTACGAAAGTGCTCACCGCTTAACGGTTGACACATTCGGCCGATATCAGCGAGTGCTTGGGGATGACCATCCGGATACGCTTCGCTCTGCCAATGACCTTGCTGTCACTCTGAACAACTTCGGCGAACTCGATGCCGACCTCTCTCTTTCTGAGGATACTCTCGCCCGGTGTAAAAGAGTGCTTGGTGAGGACCATCCCGATACGTTGAGGGCGACGATCAGCTTGGCCGCGACGCTCCAGGGGGTCGGTCGATACCGTGAAGCCTGTGCACTCAAGCAGAAAGCCCTAGAAGGCTCACGGCGAGTTCTAGGTGAAGACCACCCCAATACGCTGAGAGCAGGTTGGGCACTTAGCCAGACTCTTTACTCATTGGATGAGCTTGACGAGGACCGGGAACTAAGCCAAGCGACCTTCGAGGGGACGAAACGCGTTCTAGGCGAGGATCATCCGGACACGTTACGGGCTGCTTGCAGCCTAGGAATGAGCATGGCTGCTAACGACGAAACGGACGATGCGGCCTCCCTGCTAAAAGACACTTTAGAGAGATGCCACCGGGCTTTCGGCGATAATCATCTCGACACTTTGGGTGCGCTGAGTAATCTCAGCTCTGTGCTACATGAGCTCGGAGAGTACGACGAGGCTCTGCGGTTGAAGAGCGAAGCTTATGCTGGGTATCGACGCATGTTCGGCGAGAAGCACCTGGAAACCGTTGGTGCCTTGCTTGCGCTAGGAAACACACTGCACGTCATCGGCCAAATCCCGGAAGCCTTGGAGGCCAAGAAGCGCAGCCTGGATCAATTTCGCCGGAAGTTGGGCGATGATCACCCAAGAACCTTAGACGCTGCGAATAGTCTCGCCATCACTTATTGCTCCTCCGGGCAGCTGATGAAGGCGCGTGCTCTGATTGACGAGGTATGCCGCAGGAAAGCATTAATCCTCGGCCCACGCAGCCTTACGACGAAGCGCGCCTTTGCCGACCGCAGGTGGATAGCATCGCAAATGGGCGGGAGAGGCGTACCGAAAACGGTCCGGAGCGCAGGTAAAAGCAGGAAATAATGCTGCATGCATACCACCTTGAGCACACTTCATGGAAGAGGCCGGCGGGAGTTGTCAAACGTCGAGAGGCGGTGACGGGTCCGGCCGAGGTCGGAACGCCGATGAGTCCGCTTTCACCCGATGCGCAGCGCGCTCGCGGCTTAGGGGTTCCAGTCCACCAGTACAGCAGCAAGGTGCGAGCTAGGAGCGGCTTCTCGAGCTACGAACTACTGCCACCCTCTTCGTTGTTGGAGCTCACGCGCGCCTGATAGGAGATGGAGGGATTGAGGGATCCGTCTCGCCAGTGAAGGCAGATCACCTTTCTGTTGTCCGGGAACTTGTAAACGATGCCAGATGGGCGATAGGTTGCGCCGTCGAAGGGGCCGCCATCGCCGCTACCCGGTGGAAAGAGCGAAATCCAGAAGTCCAAGCCGCCGATCGTCACCCTTCCTCCGCCAAGCGTACGACCCTTGGTCATCCAAATAGGAGTGAAGTCGAAACCGGTAAACACATTGAGTACGATTTCAGGCCTGTGCTTCATCCACAGCCCCCACCTCGCTGGCCATGGGATCTCATCGAACACCAGCTGGGTGACTCGCTCCAGGTTTGGGGGAGCCACGGGAGTGCCTTGTACCGTGAATATCCCAGACATCGTGTGCGTGATCAGAGATTTGAGCAACCACCGCTCAAGCATGTCTCCCGAGATGTCAATCTGCTCATCCTCAGGCAGGAAGCCGACCTTGTTGATTTCCGACACGAAGAGACGCTGTGCCAGGAATAGGATTTGAGCATTCACATCAAGAGGCGAAAGGTCGCTGTTATGGCGGTGACACAAGACTTTCGCGCCAAAATTTGCACGCTGGATAGCTATTCCGGATTTGCCACCCGTGTATGCGGCTCCACGCAAAGTCTCAGCCTTGAGAACGCCAAGCACCGCGTTGCTAACATAGTGTTCAAGGCTAATTTTCGTGTGGCAATCACCCAGACTTGATGCCCAGCAGCGAGGATGGCGATAGCTACTGTGCTCGGACGGCAGCGGTTCACTCAACGAGCACACCCCTAGGGCTTGGAAGGGTACGAACGTGACACGATACCGTCGCAGATGAGAACGTGGATCCCCCAGCCGGGCAGCCGCCAGAGGCCCGCCCTCTCGTGGCGCTCTAGGCTCAGGCCTGCCCACCTGACCCCGGCAGGCGGGACCGAGCAGTGCAGCAGCGATGGACGGCAACCGATCGAGCCGCAGGAGTTCCCAGCCGTCGGCCAAGAGATGTCCGACGTCGGGGACGGCCGCTGGAGACCGCATCCGGATTTGTGCTGGCTCAGGAACTGTCGGAGTGTGTGGTCTATGGTCGGTGACATTGGACGATCGGTGCAGCAACTTCGGGACCAAGCGCTGAGTCATGTGGGACGCTCGTCGGGCAAGACTCCACTCCGGTCAGCCCTCTACCACCTAACGCTGGTCGGCTTGACAGGCGCCCGAGGTTCACAGTCGGACAACTTCCCAGCCTTGGTACGCCCTGGCAAGACACGGCCTCGGGCAGGTTCTTCGGTTGGCGTTGCAGGCAGGCGAATCTCGATGACGAGCCCGCCTTCGTCGTGGAGTACATCGTTTGCCCGTATTGCAAAGCGGCTTGGGTGGACAAGCCGCACACGGTCGAAACGTATCAGCGGCAGGGCCTTGCTTCGACGGCGTTATTGGCGCTGTGTCAAGAGAATCCCGGGCTAACGTGGTATACGGGCAGTGGACATCTGAGTGATTCGAGGGCGTTCTGGGCGGCCGTTGGCCGAGGGGTTCTCGGGTCATACGAACGACGCGAGCTGTGTGATCACATTGACAGGAGCGGGGGAGTGGAGCCTCGTTGGCTTATACGACAGCAACGAAATGGCTAGCTAATTTCGCAACGGAGAATTGGAGGTTTCCGAGATGTCGCCTGAAATTCCTGACATGGTTACTCCGATCGAAATCGTTACCTCGGTTAAAGGCAGTGAGATCCGGGCACAGCTCGCCGGAAGGACGATCATCAGCGCCGTCTGGGCGGGGGGCTTTCATGATCCGCGTGAGAGGCAAGCTCAGGTTCATGCGGCGGCCCTCGACGCTCTAGCTGAAGCAGTCAAGCACGCAGACAACCCTGAGCTGTGGGAGCACATCCGCCAACGGCGGCGCACATCGTGACACCTGCGTCAGCAGGAAGTCAGCAAGAGATCCCACGCCCCTCGCGGCTACGCGACCCACAACGATGGTGGGGGCGCAAGTGACGGTAACGAACGACACCAGTTGATCGGCCGTAGCAGCCGAGATCAACATTCACACCGAAGAGGTCACTGGGTTCGATTCCGATATCGCAAACGCAGGTCAAGCTTGTGCTCGGAGCGCGACAACCTCATCGGAGCCGACGAGGCTGACGGCCCTGTGCTGAGGCGGCTGCCCAAGGAATAAAGCGGGATCCGGGCTTCCACGTTGACGCGCAGTCGGCGCACGCGCGTGTTCGGGGTTATGCGGCCACAGGTAGGCCGGTAGCGTTGGCCCTGCGGCGGCTCGTGGGCCGCAAACGCATCCCGCGCTATGAGGAGGTCCGGGATGGATTCCTTGCCGGAGTTGACCTTCGGGCAGCGGTTGAAGGTCTACCGGGAGCGATCCGGGAAGACTCGCGCGGTGCTCGGTGGGCTCGTTGGTCGTAGCGCCGAGTGGGTCAAGGCGGTGGAGACCGATCGGATCCTGCCTCCGCGCATCCACATGCTGGACCGCATCGCGCGTGCGCTGAAGGTCGACGTGTCCGCCCTGGCTGGCGAGTTGAGTGACAGGTCCGCCGTGGTGAACGGGCCTGAGCATCCGGCGCTGGCGTCGGTGCGGGACGCCGTGAACCGTGTCGTGCTTTCCGACGAGGTCGCGGCGGAGCCGCTGGCCAGTTTGCGGGAGCGGCTTGCGGTGGCATGGCGGGCACGCCACCAGGCGTCCGATCATCGGACGGTGCTGGGTGGGTTGCTGCCGGGGCTGCTGTACGACGTGCAGCGCGCCGCGCTGGTGTACGAGGGCGCTGAGCGTCGGCAGGCGCAGGCGCTGTTGGCGGAGACGTTCGGGCTGACGCAGATGTTCCTTGCGTACCAGCCGGCGGCCGAGTTGCTGTGGCGGGTCGCGGACCGGGCGATGGTGGCGGCGCAGGATTCCGGCGACCCGGAGGCGGTGGCCTGCGCGGCATGGTTCCTGTGCCAGGTGCACCGGGACGCCGGGGACTGGGACACCGCCATGGTGGTGACCCAGGATGTCCTTTCGGCTCTGGAACCCAGGGCAGCCGACGGGAGCACGAATCTGCTGGCCCTGTTCGGCGCGCTCAACTTCGAGGCCGCCTACACCGCCGCTCGTGCCGGCGAGGAAGGCCGGGCCTGGCGGTACTGGGATCGGGCGGACCGCGTGGCGCAGCGTCTGCCGGAGAGCTTCTATCAGCCGCAGACGTCGTTCTCCCGGGTCGTCATGGGCGCCCACGCGGTGACCGTGGCGGTGGAGTTGCAGAAGTCCGGGGAAGCGGTACGCCAGGCACGCCGTCACGACTCGGCGGCCATCCCGTCGAGGCCACGCCGGGCACGCCATCTCATCGAGGTGGCGCGGGCGCACTACGGCAAGGACGACAAGGAAGCGGCCGTGACGACGCTGCGGCAGGCGTACGAGTCGGCCCCGGAGACGATCCGCTTCAACGGGTACGCCCGCCAGATCACGTTGGACCTGCTCGACGGCCCACGCGCCACCCGTGATGACGCCCGTGACCTCGCGGTCAAGGTCGGGCTGCTCTCCTGATCCAGGGGTAGGAACCTTACCCATTCCGCTCCGCGACCCACCGTAGCTTTCTGCTCACGGGATGCGGCGGGCGGTGCGGGTGTCGCCTGGTCGCCGCGTCCCCCTCAGAACCGAGGGAGGGTCCGTGCGGCGCGTCTCGTATGACGAATACCTGTCTGCCACCGCGCTGACTCTTGCCCGCAGGCACCGGCCGGTTTGGTCGTGGCGGCTCTGGCGGCGCGTCTGCCGCTGTGGGTCCGACCTGCCGTGTCGCGCCCGGCATCGGATTCCGATCAATCGGGGCCACTGGCCGTCGGAGGGTGAGCAGTGACCAGTGAGCAGGAACAGGCGATCGTCGCGGTTCATGTCCGAGGGCTCGACGGCATGTGTGCCGGCTGCCGAGCGTGGTGGTCGCGGCTCACGCCGTACCCGTGCTGGCAGGTGGAATGGGCGACGAGCCGGCAGGCGCGGGCGATCACCGCGCGGTTCCTGGGGGGTGTGCGGTGACCACCCATGGGCCGGTCATGCCGGTGTGGAGCTGCGGCGGCTGCGACCTGCCCTGGCCGTGCCCTACGCGCAAGCGCGAGCTGCGCGCGGAGTTCATGGATGCGCCGGTGTCGCTGGCGCTGTACCTCGGTGCCTATCTCGTCCAGGCCACCGAGGACATGCCGTGGACTCCGGCGGGCGTGTTGCACCGCCGGTTCCTCGGCTGGACCAGGGAAACCGGCCCGTCCGTGCCAGCCGAATCGGAGCCGGGTGTTCGACCGGGTACGCGCGACTGGGCGCCACTCGCGTGGAGCTAGCGGCCTACCCGCTGGATCACCGCAGCGCGCTGAAGAAGGCGCGCAGGTCGTCAGCGAGCAGGTCGGGTTCTTCCTGGGCGAGGAAGTGGCCGCCGACGCTGGGCTCGCGCCAGTGGGTGAGGTTGGCGTAGGTGCGTTCGGCGAACGACCGGGGCAGGCCGGCGTCCTCCACGCTGACAGTGATGCCGGCGGGCACGGTGATCATCGGCAGATGTGGGGCCAGGTGGTCGTCACGGTAGGGCCGGAAGGACGTGCCGATGCAGTTGGTGACCCAGTACAGCATCACGGTGGTCAGCAGCTCGTTGAAGTCGAACCGGCGGGAGATGTCGCCGCCGCAGTCGCTCCAGCGCTGGTACTTCTCGATGATCCATGCCGCCAGTCCGGACGGCGAGTCGCTCAGCGCGGCCGCAAGGGTGTCGGGCCGTGTCTCCTGGATGATTCCGTAGCCCCAGTCGTCTTGGGCCTTCGCGTCGAGCTTGGCGATGAACGCCTCCTCGGCCGGGCTGAGGTCGTCCCTGCGGTCCGCCGGCGGGAACTTGATGTGCTGCGAGAAGACCCCGATGACCCGATCTGCGTGGCGGGCGCCGAGCCACGTAGTCACGCCGGAGCCGATGTCGCCACCGTAGGCGCCGAAGCGGTCGTAGCCCAGACGGGTCATCAGCTCAGCCCACACGTCCGCGACAGCCGCCTCGGTCGTCGGGCCCTCGGCGAGCGGTCCGGAGAAGACGAAGCCGGGCAGGCTCGGTATGACGAGGTCGAAGTCTGCGAGCCGGGACACCAGGGGCAGCATCTCCGTGTACGTGCCGGGCCAGCCGTGGGTCAGGATCAGCGCCGTGGCGTCGGGCGACGCCGAGCGGACATGAACGAAGTGGACCGGCGTGCCCCGGATCGTGGTGACGAACTGGGGGTACCGATTGAGGGCACGCTCGACCGCACGCCAGTCGAATCCATCGAGCCAGTAACGCACCAGTTCTGCCAGGTACCCGGGGTCGGTGCCGGCGGCCCACGGCTCTCCCGGTGCGGCCGGCGCGAGCCTCGTCCGCGAAAGCCGAGCCCGCAGGTCGTCCAGGACGGTTTCGGGCACATCGATGTGGAAGGGCGTCACCCGATCATGGTCTCATCGCCAGGAGCGATCTCCGATCCCCCGAGGAGCGTGATTCAGGCCGGAACCGCTGCGAGGGGGCACTATCGTGTCCACGTGCCTTCAGACGTACACCCGGCCTTGGGTGTGTTGATGCCCGCGGCGTTCCTGGGCCACGGCAACCCCATGAACGCCCTTGAGGTCAACCGGTACACCTCCGCCTGGAGGGCCTTCGGCGCTGCGGTGCCGCGTCCCCGCGCGATCCTGGTGGTCAGTGCCCATTGGTACATCAACGCCACGGCCGTCACCGCGATGCCCCGGCCGAGGACCATCCACGACTTCTACGGGTTTCCTCAGGAGCTGTTCGAGGTGCAGTACCCGGCGCCGGGGCTGCCCGAACTGGCTGAGGAGGTCAGCGACGTCGTCCATCCGACCTGGGTCGGAGCGGACGTCGACAGCTGGGGCATCGACCACGGCACCTGGTCGGTGCTGATGCATGCCTTTCCGGACGCGACGATTCCCGTCGTCCAGCTCAGCATCAACGCCGACAAGCCGATGGACTACCACCTTCAACTCGGCGCCCGGCTCGCTCCACTGCGCCGGCGTGGAGTGCTGATCGTGGCGAGCGGCAATGTCGT
Organism: Micromonospora sp. LA-10; assembly: GCF_051853095.1. Classification (NCBI taxonomy): domain Bacteria; kingdom Bacillati; phylum Actinomycetota; class Actinomycetes; order Micromonosporales; family Micromonosporaceae; genus Micromonospora; species Micromonospora sp. LA-10. The sequence continues at coordinate 1,816,166 of NZ_CP195710.1, read as the reverse complement.
GCACAACCTGCGCGGCATGGACTGGGCGCTGGCCGACGACGGCTTCGACTGGGCGCGACGCTTCGACGAGGACGCCAAGGCCCGGATGTTGACCGACCCGGGCGAGTACGCGACCCTCGACGCTCACGGGGACTTCCGCCGTGCGGTACCGACACCGGATCACTTCATCCCCGCGTTGTACCTCGCCGGTCTGGCCTCCGCCATGGACACCCCCGATACGGAGGTCCTCGTCGACGGCTACGCCTACGGCTCGTTGTCCATGACGGCCTACACGCTGGGCATGTCCTGTCCACCGGCTGCCGGCCGGGGCGGATCCCCGCAGCCACCGCCCGGCCTGCCGCCGGACGGCTCCAACATCTGAGCAAGTGCCGGCTGGTCAACCGCTTCGGTGCCCGGGTGACCTGGGCGCGGTCGCCCGGGCACCGCGGGCTATGCCGTCGGCCTGGCTTCGTGCAGGATCTGGGCCAGCTCGGCCGGTCGGCTGAGCATCGGCCAGTGCCACGTCGGCAGTTCCTCGTACCGCCACGAATCGCCGGCCATGTGCCGGCACAGCGGCACGGTGGCGGCCATCTCGCGTGTCTGCTCGGCGGTGAAGCTCGACAGCACGCCGAGGCGGGGCACCTTCTCCCACGCCCCGGTGAGGCGCACCGGGGTGGTGGCAGTCGCCCACGGCTGGGCCACCGACCGCTCCTCGAGCAACGCGACCACCGATTCATCCACGTCCGCTGCTCCCGCCGCCAGCTCGGCCCACGGCGGGGGTGGCAGCCGCCAGCCGTCGCCGTGATCGGCGGCCACCGCCGCGTTGCGTTCACGCTCCTGGGGCGGGCTGAAGTCGTTGTTCGCCGCCCCGTCGGGTAGCGGGCCGGTGTCGACGAAGACCAGTTGGGCGATGCGGTCGGTCATGCGGTCGGCAACGGCGGTCGTCACGACCGCGCCGGCGTAGCTGTGCCCGACGAGAACCACGTCGTGCAGGTCCTCGTAGCGCAGCAGGTTGACCACGTCGGTGACGTGGACGTCGAGGTCGGTGTCCGGGCGGGCCAGGTGGGCGCGCTCGCCCAGGCCGGTCAGGCTCAGCGGGTACACCTCGTGGCCGTGCCCGCGCAGGGCGGCGGTGACCGGGCGCCAGGCCCATGCGCCGAGCCAGAACCCGGGAACCAGTACGAAGGTCGTCATGCATGCCACGCTACGATCAATACCGGACAGTTTCCGCCCGGATTGGAAGTGGGGATTCTTGACCCGGCCGACCGCGCGCGTACTGGCGTTGCTGGAGATCCTTCAGGCCGGTGGCGGCTTCACCGTCGCTGACCTGGCCGGTCGGCTGGGCGTCGACGAGCGCACGGTCCGCCGATATGCCGCGCACCTCGCCGACCTCGGCATCCCGGTCGAGGCTCGGCGCGGCCGCTACGGCGGGTACCGGCTCGCGCCCGGATACAAGCTGCCGCCGCTCATGCTCACCGACGAGGAGGCGGTCGCCGTCATGCTCGGGCTCGTCGCCGCTACCCGGGCCGGGCTGGTCACCACCGAAGGCGCGGCCGCCGAGAGCGCGACCGCGAAGATTCGCCGGGTGCTGCCGGCCGTTCTCGCCCGGCGGATCGATTCGCTGCTGGAGACCGTGGACTTCACCGCACGGGTCCGGAAGTCCGCCCCGCCCGGCATCGAGGTGCTGCTGGTCCTCGCCGAGGCGGCCCGGCATCAGCAACCGGTGAGCATCACTTACACCACCTGGCGCGGCCAGTCCGGCGAGCGCCGGCTCGACCCGTACGGGCTGGTCTTCCACGCCGGCCGGTGGTACGTCACCGGTCACGACCACAACCGCCGGGCCGTACGGACGTTCCGGCTCGACCGCATCGGGACAGCCCAGCCCCTTCAGGGCAGGTTCGACATCCCGGCCGGCTTCGATCCCACCATGCAGGTACTCACCGGCCTGGCAGCCGTGCCGTACGCGCACGACATCTCCGTGGTGCTGCACACCAGCCTGGAGCAGGCGAAGCGACGGATTCCGCCCTCGGTCGGCACGCTCACCGAGGTGCCCGGCGGAGTACGCCTCACCGCCCGGGCCGAACGGCTCGACGGCGCCGCACAGATGCTCGCCGGGCTCGGCTGGTCGTTCACGATCGACCGACCGGAGAAACTCAAGGACGAGGTACGGGCCCTGGCTGCCCGACTGCTCGCCGACGCCAGCGCTGAGGCTCGGTAGAGGTAGTCAGACCCACCACGCGAGGTTGGCGGTCACGTGGGCCACCGGCTCGATGATCTCCCACGCCTCGGCGATCAGCCCGTCGTCGATCCGCCAGATGTCGACGACCGCGATCTCCGGTCCTGCGTCGGGAAGCCAGCGCCGCGAGTACATCACGACGTGATCGCCGTCGGCCAGCACCTGATGGATCTCGACCTGCATCCCGGCGAGCGGTACCAGCGCGGCGCGGACGGCGGCGAGCCATTCCACCTTGGTCGATGTGGTCGTACCCGGCCTGTGGTGGACAAAGTCATCACTCAGGAACGAGGCGAGCGCATCGACATCGCCCGTCTCGATCAGTCCGGCCAGCGCCCGTTGGACGATGCTCTGGTTCTCCGTGGTCATGGATGCAGTGTTTGCATGACGGCTTCGCTTGTCGATGAACTCGGATTTCATGGCGTCCGGCTCGACGATGAGTACGCTCCACGATCGTGCACACGGTCGGGGAACTCTTGCGGCAGTGGCGGCAGCGCCGGGGACTCAGCCAACTGGATCTCGCGATCGCTGCGGACGTCTCGGCTCGTCACGTCAGTCTGGTCGAGACCGGTAAGTCCAAGCCGAGCTCCGACATGATCCTTCGACTCGCGGACCAGCTCCACGTGCCGTTGCGTGATCGCAACCGGCTGCTGCTCGCCGGCGGCTTCGCACCCCGATACGCCGAGAGTCCGCTCGACCACAACGCACTGTCAGCCGTCCACGACGCTGTCCGGAGGGTGCTCCGCGCCCACGAGCCCTACCCGGCGCTGGTCTTCGATCGCCGCTGGAACATCGTGATGACCAACCGCGCTGTCGACCCGTTCTTCGCGCAGGTGGCTCCTGACCTGCTGCGGCCGCCGGTCAACCTGGTACGGCTGGGACTGGACCCGCGCGGGTTCGCGCGCATGGTCGTCAACCTGGCCGACGTGCGCGCGGTGTTCCGCGCCCGGATCTCACGCCAGCTCGCCACCGCGCCCGACCCTGAGCTGACCGCGCTCTACGAAGAACTGTTGGCGCCCGAACCGGAGAACACGTCGAGTCAACGAATCGAATCGGACGTGGTGATACCGATGATCCTTCGCGTCGGCGGACGAGAGCTGCGGCTGTTCTCGACCATCACCACATTCGGCACTCCGATGGACATCACGATCGACGAAATCGCGATCGAGTCCTACTACCCGGCCGACGCGGAGAGTGCCGCCTACTTCACGGCGTAGCGTCCTGTCAGCCGCTGTCGAGTCGCGGGCGTTCACCGGGCGTACCGGTCGGATCGCTCCGAGGTGCGCTGTACCTGGCGGCGGCGCAATCCGCGGGGAATGATCGGGGTGCACCGCGGGCTGTCCGGCAGCAGCCCAGCGCGGCAGAAGGGCGGTTCGACGCCGATGACTCCGACGCAGCTACGGGCCTACGTCGCTGTCGTCCGGCTGGGATCCGTCAAGCAGGCCGCCGCGCAGCTGGAGGTCTCCGAGTCGGCGGTCTCGCTGCTCATCGGCCAGCTACGGCGGGAGTTCGGAGATCAGTTGTTCACCCGGACGGCGGCGGGGCTGGCCTTCACCCCCGGCGGGCTGCGGCTCGCCAGCCGCGCGGCCGAGATGCTGGGCCTGCAGGACCGTACGGTCCTGGAGGTCAGTTCGGCGGCACACGGCCGCCGGATGCTGCGGGTTGCCGCGTCCAGCGAGTTCGCCGAGTTCGCCGCGCCGAGACTGATCGAGCTGTTCGCCAGACGCGTCGCCGACCTCGACATCGAGCTGAGCGTCTGCGACCCCGGCTCGTTCGAGTCGCTGCTGCTGACCCGGGCCGCGGACATCGCGATGGGGCCGCTGCCGCCGGTGGCCGAACCGGCGATCTCCTGCCGGCCCATGATGAACTACCGGCTCGTGACGGTCGCCGGCCCGGATCATCCGCTGGCCGGTGTGTCGGCGTCCCCGGGGCAGTTGCGCGACCAGACCTGGCTGCTCGGGCCGTCGGCCACCAACACGCTGGGCGCTGTCCCGGCGATGCTGCGCCGGCTCGGCGTACCCGACGAGCGGCAGCAGATCTTCCAGAGCCACGCGGCAGCGGTGGGTGAGGCCCAGCGCGGCCGGGGGATCGCGCCCGCGCTGTCGTTCACCGTCGCGCCGGACGTCCGGGGTGGCCAGCTCGTGGCGTTGTCCGGGCCGCACGCGACGGCCGAGGCGGTGTGGCATTCGCTGGTACTCGTCACCCCCGGCACTCCGTCCGCGGCAGCCGAGCTGTGCCGCTTCGCGTCGACGCCCCGGGCGATTCAGGCGATGATGCGCGGCGTGGGCGTCGCGGCGAACCGTTTCCGGCCCTCGGTGCACGTGACGCTCTGGAGTTGAGCGGCGGCGTCCAGCAGCTCCCGGAACGTCGCGGCCGGCAGCAGCCGGTCACAGTAGGGCAGGGCCGCGGCCATGCCCGCCACCAGGGGAGCGAAGCCGGGGGCGCCGGCGCGCGGGTTCAGCCAGACGATCCGGTGGGCGCGGCGGCTCAGCCGGGCCATCACGGCGGACAGCTCGGCCGGCGGGTCGCTGTCCCAGCCGTCCGAGCCGATCAGCACCACCGCACCGCGAACCGCGTCGCCGTGCGGGGACGCGAGCAGGCCCCGCAGGTTCGTCGCGATGCGCGTACCCCCGAACCGGTCGGTCACGGCGGCGCTGGCGTGCGCGATCGCCGCGGATGCCGACGTGTGCCGCAGCGCGACGGTGAGCCGGGTGAGCGTCGTGGCGAAGGCGAACACCTCCGCGTCGGTGGTCACCGCGAAGGCCCGCAGCAGATGCAGGTACGCGTGGGCCTGGGCCCGCATCGACTCGCTGACGTCGCACAGCAGCACCACCCGGCGCGGCCGGCGCAGCGGCCGCTCGCGGACGACCTCGACGGGCTCCCACGCGGTGCGACGGGCGCGGGCGATCGTCGGACGCAGCGCGACCCGCCGCCCGGCCGGGCCGACGGCGTGCCGCCTGGTGCGCCGGGACGGCCAGCGCGCGACGGCCTCTCGCAGGGCCTCGCCGAGCAGCGCGAGCTGGGCGGCGTCGAGGTCCTCGAACGGCCGGTCGGCGAGGCCGGCGAGGGCGCTGGGCCGTCGCTCGGGCAGCCGCACCCCGGCATCGGAGGGCTCCGCCTCGGCGACGGGCGCCGGCAACGTCGCCCACGGCAGCCCGCCGCCGTCGCCGGTGTCGTCGGTGTCGGCGGGCACCGGCAGGTGCACGTCGTCACGAGCGCCCGGCGGCACTGCGGACCGGGTGAGCGGCAGCGGCGGCGCGTCGACGAAGACAGCGGCGAAGACGCGGTCGAAGGCGGCGAGGTCGGCGTGCCGCCGCACGAAGCTGATCCGGGCGGCCCAGTAGAGCGCGGTCGTCTCCCCGGGTGTCCACACGCCGAGCGCCCGGACGAAGTCACCGGCCTCGGTGAGCCCGGCGGGTACGCCGGCCCGCCGCAACCGGTCGGCGAACGCCGTCGCGAACGCCGCGCGGTCGACGCCGCGCAGCAGACTGCCGCTCACCGACGGGCGACCCACCAGGCGATCACCGCGCCGACGACGACGATCCCGACGAGCGCCGGCACGAGGCGCTTGACGACGGCCCCACCGGCGATGTCGAGCAGGTCCAGCGTCTCCGGTTCGGTGCCGGCGCCGGCATCCGGCCGACCGGTGGACGCCGAGGCGGCCACGGAGGTGCCGGCCATGGGGGTCCCGGCCACGGTGGTCCCGGACGGAGTGGCGGACGAGAGCCCGGCGGGCGAGGCGGCGACCGCCGTGGCGTCGGCGTTCACGTCGGCGTCGGCGTCGGCGTCGGCGTCGAGGGTACGGGGCGTGGCCGTGGAGGCGTCGGGTCCGGTCGCGGCGGACGTGGCGCGCTCGGGCGTGGCGGCGACGGCCGGTGCGGGCTCGGTCGCATCAGGCGCGGTGGCCGCGTGCGGGTCGCCGGTCTCCTCGGCCGCCAGCTTCGCCTCGAGGTTGGCGACGAACTGGGCGAGCAGCTTGCTCGACACCTCCTTGATCATGCCGCTGCCGAACTGGGCCAGCCGCCCCGAGATCTTCAGATCGGTGTCCACGCTGACGACTGTGCGCTGACCGTCCGGCCGCAGGTGGGCGGTGACCAGAGCGGACGCGTTCGCAGCCGACCGCCGGTCGCGGCCCTTCGCGTCGATCACCCCCCGATAGCCACTGTCGTCCTTCTCGACGAAACGTGCGGTGCCGGCGAACTCGGAGACGACCGGACCGACCTTGACCTTCACCGTGCCCTGGTGGACGTCGCCGTCGACGCCGGTCAGCCGGGCGCCCGGCAGGCACGGCGCAATGCCCTCCAGGTCGGTGAGGATCGCCCACGCCCGCGCGATCGGAACGTCGACGGTGAACTCGTTGGTGATCTTCATGCCGGCCTCTCCTGGTGTGCGCCGAGCGCGGCGGCGACGGCGGCGCGGTCGTCTGGGGTCTTGGCGATGGTGCCGATGGTCCGGACGACGTCGTCGGCGGAGAGGTCGGCGGCGCCGAGCACGGAGAGCGCGGCGACCCAGTCGATGGCCTCGGCCATGCCGGGCGCCTTGTCCAGGCCGAGGGCGCGTACGTCGCCGACGAACGCGGTCGCCGTGCGGATCAGCCCTTCGGTGGCGCCCGGCACGGCCCGCCGGACGATCTCCGTGGCGCGGCCCGGCTCCGGGAAGTCGATCCAGTGGTACAGGCAGCGGCGGCGCAGCGCGTCATGCAGGTCGCGGCTGCGGTTCGAGGTGAGCACCACGACCGGCGGCGTGGCCGCGGTGAACGTACCCAGCTCGGGGATGGTGATCCCGGACTCGCCGAGGAACTCGAACAGCAGCGCCTCGAACTCGTCGTCGGCCCGGTCGATCTCGTCGATCAGCAGCACCGGCGGGACCGGCCCCGGGTGGCGTACCGCCCGCAGGATCGGCCGTTCCTGCAGGAACTCCGCGGCGAACAGGTCGGCGTCGGTGAGCGAGGCGTGCCGTGCCTCGGCCAGCCGGATGGCGAGCAACTGCCGCTGGTAGTTCCACTCGTACAGCGCCTCGCCGGGGGTCAGGCCCTCGTAGCACTGCAGCCGGATCAGTGTCGTGTCCAGCGCCCGCGCCAGCGCTTTCGCCGCCGCGGTCTTGCCCACGCCGGGCTCGCCCTCGAGCAGCAGCGGCTTGCCCAGCTCCAGCGCGAGGAAGACGGCCATCGCCATGCCGTCGTCGGCCAGGTAGTCGACGGCGTCGAGCCGGCGCCGCACGGCCTGTGGATCCTTCACCGCGCCTCGCCCGAGAGCAGCCGCCGGTAGTCCGCACGGGTGTCCACGTCGATCGGCACCGGCCCGTCCCCCGGCACCTCCGTGACCGGGTGCCGGCCGGAGTGCAGCAGCTTCCACACCGCCTTGTCGCCGTGCAGGACACGCAGCTCCGGCAGGACGTCGCGGGCGAACCAGAACGGGTGCCCCAGGCCGTCGGCGTACCGGCACACCGCGAGCGGGGTGGTCGCCGCCGCGACCCGGCGCACGTCGGCGGCCCGTACGCCGGGCTGGTCGCCGAGCAGGAGCACGAGCCCGGTGGCGCGCGGGTCCACCGCCTGCGTCGCGGCGCGGATCGACGATCCGCAGCCGGTGCTGAACTCGGCGTTCTCGACGACCTGGACCCCGGTCAGGTCCACCCGCTCGCGAACCAGGTCGGCGGCGCCGCCGAGGGTCACCAGCAACTGGTCGAAGGCGCACGAGCGGGCCAGGTCGAGGGTGGCGTCGAGCAGCGTCCGCCCCCGGTACGGCAGCAGTTGCTTGGCCTCGCCGAGGCGCACCGAGGCCCCGGCGGCCAGAACCAGGCCGGTCACGAACACGGCTACGCCGCCACGTGCCGGTCGAGGCAGCCGGGGCAGCAGAACCAGTGGTCGGTGCCGTCGATCCGCACGTGCGGGGTGTCCGGCCCGACCAGGACGGTCATCCCGCACACCGGGTCGACTGCCTGCTGGGGGAGCGCGACGGGTGGTGCGGGGGAGGAGGCGGCGAGGCCGTCCACCCGGAGCGCCCGCACCACCTCGGCCATGATCGACAGCGCGATCTCCTGCGGTGAGCGTGCCCCGATCTCCAGTCCGGCCGGGGTCCGGACCCGGGCGCGCTCCGCGTCGGACAGCGCCAGTTCGTCGAGCACCGCCGCCCCGCGCTTTTGGCTGGCGACCAGCGCGATGTGTCCCACCCCGGCATCCAGCGCGGCGCGGATGGCGTCCTGTTCGCCCTTGCCGAGGCCGGCCACCACGACCGCGGTCGCGCCGGAGAAGTCACCGGACGTGGCCACCTCGAAGTCGAGGAAGGCAGCCAGGGTGGCCACCGCCGCGCTGATCGGCGTGTCGCCCACCAGACCCAGCACGGGTACGGGTAGCACCGGGCGCAGGAAGATCTCCAGCGCTCCGCCCGAGTGGCACGGGTTGACCACGACCCGTGCCCCCGGAGTGTCGGGGAAGGCGGGCGCGCCGTCCGGCAGGACCCGCAGCAGCAGCGCCTTGCCGTCCCGGAGGGTGTCCAGGGCGGCCGCCCGCACCGAGTTCTCGGCGCACATCCCGCCGACGAAACCCTCGATGGTGCCGTCCGGCAGGATCACGGCGTCGTCGCCGGGCCGGGCCGACGTCGGGTCCTGCGCCCGGACCACAGTGGCGTGCACGAACGGCTCGCGCGAGACGGTCAGATCATGCGTACGGCGGGCGATCGTCGTCATGGCCACCTCCCCTAGATCGGCGGGCGGGCGTTGCCGCGCATCGCGTCCCAGACGCGCGACGGCGTCAACGGCATGTCGGCATGCCGTACGCCGAAGGGTTCGAGCGCGTCGACGATCGCGTTGACGATCGCGGGCGGGGAGCCGACGGTGGCCGACTCGCCCACGCCCTTCGCGCCGATCGGGTGGTGCGGGGACGGGGTGACGGTGAAGCCGGTCTCCCAGTCGGGCACCTCGAGCGCGGTGGGGAGCAGGTAGTCCATGAGGGACGCGCCGAGGCAGTTGCCGTCCTCGTCGAACGCGATCATCTCCATCAGGGCCATGCCGACTCCGTCGGCCAGCCCGCCGTGCACCTGACCCTCGATGATCATCGGGTTGATCCGGGTGCCGCAGTCGTCGACGGCGATGAACCGCCGCACCTTGACCTGCGCGGTGCCGGGGTCGATGTCCACCACGCAGATGTACGCCCCGTGCGGATACGTCAGGTTCGACGGGTTGTAGCAGATCTGCGCCTCCAACCCGCCCTCGACGCCCTCGGGCAGGTCGCCGGCGCCGTGCGCCCGCATCGCGATGTCCTGGATGGTCACGCTCCTGCCCGGGTCGCCCTTGACCCGGAAGGAACCCTTGTCCCACTCCAGGTCGGCGACCGAGACCTCCAGCATGCCGGAGGCGATGATCTTGGCCTTGTCGCGGACCTTGCGGGCGACCAGGGCCGCCGCGGCGCCGGAGACGGGGGTGGATCGGCTGCCGTAGGTGCCGAGACCGAACGGCGTGTTGTCGGTGTCGCCGTGGACCACGTCGATGTCGTCCGGCGGGATGCCGATCTCCTCGGCGATGATCTGCGCGAACGTCGTCTCGTGTCCCTGGCCCTGCGACTGCACGCTGAGCCGGACCACGGCCTTGCCGGTCGGGTGCACGCGCAGCTCACAGCCGTCGGCCATGCCCAGGCCGAGGATGTCCATGTTCTTGCGCGGGCCGGCGCCGACGGCCTCGGTGAAGAACGCGATGCCGATGCCCATCAACTCGCCCCGGGCCCGCTTCTCCTGCTGCTCGCGCCGCAGGTCGGCGTAGCCGGCCATCTCCATCGCGAGCCGCATGGTCGGCTCGTAGTCGCCGGAGTCGTACACCCAGCCGGTCTTCGTCGTGTACGGGAACTGCTCCGGGCGGATGAAGTTCTTCAGCCGCAGCTCGGCCGGGTCCATGCCCAGCTCGTCGGCGAGGCAGTCGACGATCCGCTCGACGAGGTAGACGGCCTCGGTGATGCGGAACGAACAGGCGTACGCCACACCGCCCGGCGCCTTGTTCGTGAAGACCGCCGTCATCTTGCAGTACGCGGCCTCGATGTCGTAGCTGCCGGTGAAGACCCCGAAGAAGCCGGCCGGGTACTTCACCGGCGCGGCGGTGCCGTTGAAGGCGCCGTGGTCGGCGAGGACGTTGGTGCGGATGGCCAGGATCCGGCCGTCCCGGGTCGCCGCGATCTCACCGCGCATGATGTAGTCGCGGGCGAAGCCGGTGCTGATCAGGTTCTCGAAGCGGTCCTCCATCCACTTCACCGGCTTGCCGGTGACGATCGACGCGACGATCGCGCAGACGTACCCCGGATAGATCGGCACCTTGTTGCCGAAGCCGCCGCCGATGTCCGGCGAGATCACCTGGATCTTGTGCTCGGGGATGCCCGCCACCAGGGCGTAGAGGGTGCGATGCGCGTGCGGCGCCTGCGTGGTGGACCAGAGGCGCAGCTTGCCGTCGACGGCGTCGAAGTCGGCGAGCGCCCCGCAGGTCTCCATCGGCGCGGGGTGCACCCGCGGATAGACCAGATCCTGGGTGACCACGACGTCCGCCCGGGCGAACACGGCCGCCGTGGCCGCCTCGTCACCGGTCTCCCAGTCGAAGCAGTGGTTGTCGGTCTTGCCTTCGAGATCGTCGCGGATCACCGGGGCGCCCGGCTCGAGCGCGCGGCGGGCGTCGACGACCGGGTCGAGGACGTCGTACTCGACGTCGATCAGCTCCAGCGCGTCCCGCGCCGCGTACTTGTCCTCGGCGACGACGAACGCCACCTCCTGGCCCTGGAAGCGCACCTTGTCGGTGGCGAGCACGGCCTGCACGTCGTTGGAGAGCGTCGGCATCCAGGCCAGACCCTGCTCGGCCAGCATCGCCCCGGTCACGACAGCCTTGACGCCGGGGGAGGCCTCGGCGGCGCTCGTGTCGATGCTCAGGATCCGCGCGTGGGCCACCGGCGAGCGGAGGATGGCCAGGTGCAGCATGCCGGGCAGCCGGACGTCGTCGACGAACCGGCCCCGGCCGCGCACGAACCGCGGGTCCTCCTTCCGCAGCATGCGGCCGTAGCCCACCGGCTTCTGGTCGTTGTCGTGGAAGGTGTCCACGTGCTCGTGCACAGTCGTCATACGACGCTCCCGGCGGGCTGGCCGGCGTTGTCGATCTCGCCGGCTTCGCGTGATTCGGTGGTCTCGGTGACCGCGGCGGCCGCGTTGGCCTCGTGTACGGCGGCCCAGCGCACCGAGCGCACGATGGTGGCGTAGCCCGTACAGCGGCAGATCTGACCGGAGATCGCTTCGCGGATCTCCGCCTCGGTCGGGTCCGGGTTGCGGTTGAGCAGTGCGCGGGCAGTCATCATCATGCCGGGAGTGCAGAAGCCGCACTGCAGGCCGTGGCACTGGATGAAGCCCTGCTGGACCGGGTCGAGCTCCGCGCCCTTCGCCAGGCCCTCGACGGTACGCACCTGGTGTCCGCCGGCCATCGCGGCCAGCACGGTGCACGACTTCACCGGTTCGCCGTCGAGCCAGACGACGCAGGTGCCGCAGTTGCTGGTGTCGCAGCCCGCGTGCGTGCCGGTCAGGCCCAGCACGTCGCGCAGGAAGTGCACCAGCAGCAGGCGACCCTCGATCTCCCGGGTGACCTCGACGTCGTTGACGGTCATGGTGACCTGCATGCTCAGCTCCTCGCCCGTTCCACGGACCGGCGCAGGGTCCGTCTGGTCAGCTCGTCGGCCAGGTGCCGCTTGTAGTCCGCGCTGCCCCGTTGGTCGGTGGCCGGATCGCAGCTGCGCGCGGCGATCGCGCCGGCCTGCTCGAAGAGGCTCTCGCTGGGCTCCTGCCCGCGCAGCGCCGCGGAGATCTCCGGGATGCCAGTGGTGTTCGGGCCCACAGCGGCCAGCCCGACCCGGGCGTCCCGGATCACGCCGCCGTCGAGCCAGACCGCGGCGCCGGCCGAGACCACCGCCCAGTCGCCGGCCCGGCGCTCCACCTTCTCGTAGGCGCTGCCGCAGCCGGGCCGCACCGGCAGCCGGATCTCGACCAGGATCTCCCCGTCGCCGACGGCCGTCTCGTACGGCCCGACGTGGAACTCCTCCATGGACACCACCCGTTCGGCGCCGCCCGGCCCACGGATCACGCAGCTCGCGTCCAGGGCGGTGCAGACCGCGGACAGGTCCTCCGACGGGTCCGCCTGGCACAGGGAGCCGCCCAGCGTGCCCCGGTTGCGCACCACCGGATCGGCGATCACCCGCTCGGCGTCGGCGAAGATCGGGAAGGCGGCCGTCAGGGTGGCGGACTCGAGCAGTTCCCGATGCCGGGTCAGCGCACCGATGCGTAGCTCGTACGGGCCCGCCTCGATGTAGCCGAGCTCGCCGTGGAGATCGTTGATGTCGATGAGATAGTCGAAACTGGCCAGCCGCAGCTTCATCATCGGCAGCAGGCTGTGCCCGCCGGCGATCAGCCGTGACGTGCTGCCCAGCCGCTCCATCAGGCTGATGGCATGGTCCACACTGGTGGCTCGTTCGTACTCGAACGGGGCCGGCACCTGCATATCGCACCTCCGGAAGTCGTCAATGTGGTGCCGGCGCCTGCGGAAGTCAACGCCGACCTAAGCAAGTCCTTAGGTCGGCGTTGACGGTGCCGCCGCTGCTCACGGATCGTGCGGCAATGCGAGACATCGTCGACGGGTTGACCGCGTGGCGTGCCGCCGGCGTCCGGTTCGCCGTCGCGACAGTCGTGCGGACGTGGAAGTCGGCGCCCCGACCGCCGGGCGCGGCCATGGCGGTGTGCGCCGACGGGGAGGTCGTCGGCAGTATCTCGGGAGGTTGCGTCGAGGGCGCGGTGTACGAGCTCTGCCAGGAGGCCATCCGCACCGGCCAGGCGCGCACCGAGACGTACGGCGTCGGCGACGACGACGCCTTCGAAGTGGGTCTGACCTGCGGCGGCACCATCGAGGTCCTGGTCCAGCCGGACGTCGTGCTGACGGAGCCGGACGCGGTGCTCGCCGCGATCCGCGCGGGCGCGCCGGTGGCGACGGCGTCGGCCGGCGAGGCCCAGATGGTGGTCTGGCCCGACCGGGTGGCCGGCACCCTCGGCGACGCCGACCTGGACCGCGCGGTGGCGCAGCAGGCCGAGGGCATGCTCGCCCTCGGCACCACCGGAACCGTTCAACTCGGTACGCGCGGGCAGCAGCGGCACGACGAGGTGTCCGTCTTCGTCCAGTCGTACCTGCCGCCACCCCGGATGATCGTCTTCGGCGCGATCGACTTCGCCGTCGCGGTGGCCCGGATCGGCCGGTTCCTCGGCTATCACGTCACGGTGTGCGACGCCCGTCCGGTGTTCGCCACCCGCAAGCGCTTCCCCGAGGCCGACGACCTCGTCGTCCAGTGGCCGCACACGTATCTGGAGTCGACGGCCGTCGACGAGCGGACGGTGCTCTGCGTCCTCACCCACGACCCGAAGTTCGACGTCCCGCTGCTGGAGGTCGCGCTGCGCACCCCGGCCCGCTACATCGGCGCGATGGGCAGCCGCCGCACGCACGCCGACCGGCTGCGCCGCCTGCGCGAGGCGGGCGTGGACGAGGCCGCCCTCGCCCGGCTCTCCTCACCGATCGGACTCGACCTGGGGGCGCGGACGCCGGAGGAGACCGCTGTGGCGATCGCCGCCGAGTTCGTCGCCCTGGCCGCCGGAGGGTCCGGGCGGCGGCTGACGGACCTCGACACCCCGATCCACCACCGCTGAGCGGCCAGCGGCGTACGTGTCACCCCCGGCTCAGGCCGAGCGCCTCGTCCACCCGGTCCAGCACCGTCACGTCGTCGTGGCCGACACCGCGCAGCAGGTCGATCGCGGTCGCCCGGATCTGCCCGACGATCATGGTGACCGGCAGCGGCGGATCGGTCCGCAGCAGGCCCGCGGCGATCTGGACCGCCTCCAGCGCCGCCGCGTCGGCCCGCTGCGCGTGCCGGTCGGCGTCGGCGCCGGTGAGGTCGTGGGCCATGGCCTCACCAGCCGACCGTACGGCGGAGGTCAGCGCGCCGATCGCGGCGGCCAGCTCCGGCGGCGTGGCGGTGTGCCGGCGGGTCAGTGTCACGCCGGCCCGGGCCAGCACCCGGATGTTGCGGGCGGCGTAGTCGAGCTGCCGCAGCGTGGCCTCCACCTCGACGAGCTTGCCCAGATGTCGGCGGCGCAGTCCCAGCCGCAGCGTCTCACCGGTGGCGAGCACCGCGGCCTGCATCTCGGCGACGCAGTCGTCCACCTGTCGCGCCCGGTCCAGGGCGGCGCGGGCGGCGTCCTCGTCGCAGCCGCGCAGCGCCGCGTTGACCTGGTCGAGCAGGTCGGCCAGGTCGGTGTAGCTGCGCCGGGCCTGGGCCACCAGTGGCGCCAGCGGGTCACGGGCGGCCATCATCTGGCTGGCGGCAAGCGCCACGGCGCCGCCGATGAGCGCGTCGACGAAGCGGAACGGCATCAGCGTCCCGTTCGGCGCGGAGACCACCACCAGGTACATGGCCGAGACGCTGGCCTGCACGACCAGGGCACGGCGGGCCCCGATCACCACGAGCGTCGTGGTGGTCAGCAGCAGCACCAGCAGGACCGTCTGGGTGCCCGGGCCCAACGCGTACACCAGTAGCTCCGCGGCGAGCACGGCGGCTGCCACGGCGAGCAGGATCTCGACGGTCTGCCGCAGCCGTCGCCCGCGGGACTCGCCGAGCACGACGAGGGCGGCGGTCGGCGCGAAGAACGGGTCCGGGTGACGGATCACCACCGCCGCCACGATCCACGCGACCACAGCGGCGGCGGTCAGCTCGACCACTGTCATCCCGTCGCTGCGTAGCCGCGCGACGGCGTCGCGTGCCCAGGTCCGCACCGGTGGTATCCCTCTCGCCGGGCGGACCGGGACCGGCCGCCGAGTGATCTTCCGCGAGGAGGCCCACTACCCCGGCTGTGACCTGCTCAATCGCTGAGGTACGGGTCGGTGGTAGCGCCTGCTGTACCCGAACCGGGCAGCCCGCTGGATGGTCGCCGTTCTGCCAGGTCAATAGCGTTTCTGGTGCGCGCAGTTCCTGCCGAGCACACGGAGAGAGGCCACCAGATGAGACAGACCGTCGAGCCGGCGGTACGCGTCGAACAACTCACCCGCGTGTACGGCGCCGGCCGCAACCAGGTGACCGCGCTCGCGGGCGTCGATGTCGGCTTCGGCCGGGGCACCTTCACCGCGGTGATGGGGCCGTCGGGATCCGGTAAGAGCACGCTGCTGCAGATCGCGGCCGGGCTCGACCGCCCGACGAGCGGCCGGGTGGTCGTCGGCGGCACCGACCTGTCCGGGCTGTCCGAGACGCGCCTGACCGAGCTGCGGCGTACCCGGATCGGGTTCGTCTTCCAGGCGTTCAACCTGATCGGCGCGCTCACCGTCGAGGAGAACATCGTGCTGCCCCTGCGTCTGGCCGGCGTCCGCCCGGACCGGGCCTGGCTGACCCACGTCGTCGAGCGGGTCGGACTCGCCGACCGGCTGCACCACCGGCCGGCGGCGCTGTCCGGCGGCCAGCAGCAGCGGGTGGCGATCGCCCGGGCGCTGGCCACCCGGCCCGAGGTCATCTTCTCGGACGAGCCCACCGGCGCCCTCGACTCGCGGACCGCGGCGGAGGTGCTGGCGTTGTTGCGCGCGGTCGTGGACGAGCGCGGGCAGACGGTGGTGATGGTGACCCACGATCCGATCGCCGCGTCGTACGCGGATCGGGTGCTCGTGCTGGCCGACGGCGCGATGGTCGCGGACCTCCCGCAGCTCGGCGCCGTCCGGATCGCCGAGCACCTGGCGTCGCTGGACGGGCGGGTCCTCCGATGACCGGCCTCGCCGCCCGCCTGCTGCGGCACCGCACCGGCCCCGCGGCCGCGACCCTGCTTGCGCTGATCGTCGGCGTGCTGATCCTGGTGGCGATGGGCACGCTCGTCGAATCAGGGCTGCGGTTCCGCCCGGAGCCGCGGCTGTGGGCGAGCGCCGACGTGGTCGTCGCCAACCGCACGGTCAGCCACACGTCCCGGGAGTTCGACGGCGAGACCACCACGAGCACCGTGACGCTGCCCGAGGGCGGCACCGTGGACGCCGACCTGGTGGACCGGATCCGCCGGGTGCCGGGCGTCACCGCCGTCACTGGCGACGACAGGGTGCTGATCGGCTCACCCGCCGCCGTGGGACACGGCTGGGACACGTACGTCTTCACCGGTCGTCCCCTCGCCGCGGGCGCCGCGCCGCGGACCGACGACGAGGTGGTGGCCGACACCCGGCTCGGGGTGGCGCCCGGCGACCGGATCGAGCTGGTCGTCGGCGGGATCGGCCGGTCGTACCGGGTGAGCGGGACCGCCGAGACCGGTTCGGCCGAGGTGTTCTTCACCGACGCGCAGGCCGCCCGCCTGTCCGCCCACCCGGGCCGGGTGGACGCGATCGGCGTACGGCTGGCGCCCGGTGCCGACCTCGGCGCGGTGCGGGAGATCGCGTCGGCGGCCGGCGCCACGACGTACGCCGGGAAGGACCGTGGGAAGGCCGAGCAGTCGGAGAACCAGGCCGCCCGCAGCCTGCTGGTGGAGGCCGGGTCGGCCTTCGGGGGGTACGTCGTCCTGCTGATCGTGTTCGTGGTGGCCGGCACCATCGGGCTGTCCGTCCGGCACCGCCGGCGTGACCTGGCGTTGCTGCGCGCGGTCGCCGCCACACCGGGACAGGTGCGTCGCATGCTGGTCGCCGAGGCCGCGCTGCTCGCCCTGGCCGGCTCCGCGATCGGCGGCCCGGCCGGCCTGCTGGCGGCCCGCTGGGTGCACGGCGAACTGGTCGGGCGGGGGTTCGTGCCGGCCGGCTTCCCGATGGCGGGCGGTCTGTTCGCGGTGCCGGCCGCCATCGGTACGGCCGTCCTGGTGGCGGTGGTCGCCGCGCTGATCGCCGCACGCCGGGTCACCGCCATCAAGCCGATCGAGGCGCTCGGCGAGATCGCCGTCGAGCCCCGGCGCAGCGGCCCGGTACGCCTGATCGCCGGCGTGCTGACGCTGATGGCGGCCGGCACCTCCGGGGCGTTCACGCTCGGCGCCGGCGGGTCGGCGGGGGCGCTGGCCGGCGCGGTCGGCATGCTCTACCTGTTCGTCATCGCGGTGGCGCTGCTCGCACCGCACATCAACGCGTACGCGGCACGCCTGCTCACCCCGGTGCTGCCGCGCATCTGGCGGGCCGGCGGCTACCTGGCCGCGGCCAACCTGCGTGCCAACGCGCAGGGCATGGCGACCGTCCTGACCGCCCTCGTGCTGTCCGTCGGGTTCGGCGGCTCGGTCTGGTTCCTGCAGGACAACCTGGAACGGCAGACCGCCACGCAGAGCAGCGCGGGAACGCTCGCCGAGCGGGTGCTCACCGCTCCGGGCGGACTTCCGGCGGACGCGGCGCGGGAGATCCGCGAGCTGGACGGGGTGCGGGCGGCCACCGGGGTACGCCGTACCCAGGTCGTGGTGCGGGCGCTCGGCGGCATCGAGCCGGTCGGCGCGCAGTCCGTCGACCCGGCGGGCGTCACGTCGACGATGGACCTCGCCGTGCGCAGGGGCAGCCTGGCCGACCTGCGCGCCGGCACCGTCGCCCTGTCCACGACGCAGGCGTCCTCGTCCGGCTGGGACGTCGGCGACAAGGCGGAACTCTGGCTGGGCGACGGCACGCCGGTCACGTTGCACGTCGTCGCGATCTACGACCGTGGCCTCGGCTTCGGTGACGTCACAGTGGCCGCCGAGACGGTCGCCGGGCACACGGCGGCGAACACCGTCGACGAGGTCCTGGTCCGCGGCGGCCCGGACGCCGGCACCGCGGTGGCCACGTGGGCGGCGGCGCGGCCCGGCACCGAGATTCTCGACGCCGCCACCCGTACGCGTCTGCTCAGCACCGATCTGGCGCTCGGCGCCTGGCTGAACCGGCTGCTGATCGGCGTGATGGTCGGGTACGCGGCGCTGGCGGCCGCCACCACGATGGTGATGGCGGCGCTGGCCCGCCGCCGCGAGCTGGCGTTGCTGCAACTGGTCGGGGTGACCCGCCGGCAGATTCGCGCAATGGTCCGGGCCGAACAGGCCGGGCTGCTCGGCACCGCGGTGCTGATCGGCGCGACGATCGCGGTGCTGACGCTGAGCGCGATCGTCAACGGGCTGACCGGCAGCCCGATCCCGTACGTGCCGCCGCTCGGGTGGGCGGCGGTGCTCGGCGGTACGACGCTGCTGGCGTTGGTGAGCACGGTGTGGCCGGTCCGGCGGCTGCTCAGCGCTCCTCCCGTCGACAACATCGGTCTGAAGGAGTAGGACCGGCGGCGGGGCGGGTCCGGTGCGTCAACTCGGTTGTGCGCCGCCGCGTGGCCTGGCAGCCTGGCCGCCTCGGTCTGACGAGAGGGTGGCCATGACGCGGACGTTCCTGGGACCGGACGACCTGCACGGCCTGGTGTCGGACCAGTTCGGCTCCGACCGGCGGCTCGCGGCAGTGGACCGGCTGACGGGCGGCACCAAGAAGGGCGTGTACCGGCTGCGGTTGGACGACCGGACAACAGTGATGCTGTACGTGTGGGCCGCGGGCGAGAACTACTGGCCGCCGTCGCCGACGGTCCCGGACGACCCGTTCACCGATGCGTCGGGCGCGGATCTCTTCGCCGCCAGCCATGCGGCGCTCGCCGCAGCCGGGGTGCGTGTTCCGGATCTGATGATGATCGACCGGGAGGGCCGTCACCTCGACGCCGACATCGCGCTCGTCGAGGACGCGGGCGCGCTGCGGCTGGAGGCGTTGCTGGAACACGATCCGGCCACCGCCGCCGCGCCGCTGGCCGCGCTCGGTGACGCCCTGCGCCGGATGCACACCGCCTTCGGTCCGCACTACGGCAAGGTCGCGGCCGTCGCCAGGGGTGAGGCGTCCCAGGCCCGGCGCGCGGAGGACGTGGTCGTCGACCGGGCGCTCGGTCACCTCGACGCGGCAGCGGCCCGCGACGTCCGGCTGGCCGACGCCCACCACCGGATCACCGCCCACGTGCGCCACCTCAGGAGCGCGGTCACCCCACGCGAGGAGTACGGGCTGGTGCACGGTGAACTCGGCCCGGATCACGTGCTCGTCACATCGGGCGGTGAAGCCGTCATGATCGATTTTGAGGGGCTGACGTACTTCGATGTCGAATGGGACCACGCCTGGCTGCAGATGCGCTTCGGCGAGTCGTATCCGGCGCTGCGCCCGGTCGACCTCGACCCCCACCGGCTTGCGCTCTACCGATACGCGCAGACGTTGTCACTGATCGAGGGGCCACTACGGATCGCGGACACCGACTTCCCGGACCGCAAGTGGATGCTGGACCTGGCCGAGTGGAACATCACCAAGGCGCT
The DNA here is from genome assembly GCF_051853095.1 of Micromonospora sp. LA-10. NCBI lineage: Bacteria > Bacillati > Actinomycetota > Actinomycetes > Micromonosporales > Micromonosporaceae > Micromonospora > Micromonospora sp. LA-10. The sequence goes on along the minus strand of NZ_CP195710.1, from coordinate 1,796,633 downwards.
CGCCGCGACCTGACGGCAGCCTCAGTCGGCCGGACCGACGTGTGCCGCGAGCAGTCGCCATTCCTCGCCCGCGTCGAGGATCCAGGTGCGCGTGTAGCGGACCCGGGCGACAAACGGCTCGCCGGCCTGGGTGCCTTCCAGCGTGCCGAGGAACCAGGTCACCCCGGTGCCGCCGGTCACGAGCACCGCCAGGTCCTCCTCGTCCACCCGGGTCATCGTCTGTCGGCCGGATCGGTGCGCGTGCAGGTCGTCCTGCTTGGAGTAGAGACGACCGTCAGGCCCGGTGAACACGAGGCGGTCATCGATCAACCGATCCAGCTTCGCGACGTCGGAGGACAGTTGGGCGCGCTGGAGGCGCCGCTCAGCGGCACGCAATTCCTCGGCTCTGGCGCTGTTCGCGTCGCCGGTCCTGACCGGAAAACCATCGTCCTTCACTGTAAAGAACCTAACAGCGATCTCCAGGAATGGGTATCGGGCAGATGACCGGCTGCGCAGGTCAGCGGGGATGGCTAGGTTCGCCCGGTGCCTAACGAAATCACTGCGGCGTCCGCGGGTACCTGGACACTCGGCGACCTGACTGTCAATCGGATCGGATTCGGCGCGATGCGCCTGACCGGCAACGGCGCTGCGGCGAGCGACCGCGAACGTGTCATCGGCGTGCTGCGCCGGGCGGTCGAACTCGGGGTCAACCACATCGACACGGCAGCGTTCTACTTCTCGCCGCTGCGTTCGGCCAACGAGATCATCAACACCGCGCTCTCGCCGTACGCCGACGAACTGGTCATCACCACTAAGGTCGGGCCGGGCCGCGACCCCTCCGGCGAGTGGCTGCCGCTGGCCCGGCCCGACCAGCTGCGCGGACAGGTCGAGGAGAACCTGCGCCAGCTCGGCCGTGACCACCTCGACGTCGTCAACCTGCGCCAGAACGGGCTGGAGTCGGTCGCGGAGCACTTCGGCGCGCTGGCCGACCTGCGCGACGCCGGCCTCATCCGGCATCTCGGCCTGTCGAACATCCGCCCGCAGCACCTCGCGCAGGCGCAGGCGATCGCCCCGGTGGTCTGCGTGCAGAACCCGTACGGCGTCGACACCCGACGCGTGCACGACCAGCTCGTGCGCACCTGCGGGGAGCAGGGTGTCGCCTTCGTGCCGTTCTTCGCGATCGCCGGCGACGGACGTGAGGCCGGTGGCGTGGCGACGAACGAGGCGGTGGCGGCCGTCGCCCGGGCCCACGGGGCGACGCCGGCGCAGGTGCGGATCGCGTGGACCCTCAGCCGCGGGCCGCACATGCTGGCCATCCCCGGTACGGGCAACCCCGACCATCTGGTCGAGAACCTGGCCGCCGGGGGGCTGCGACTGTCCCCCGAGGAACTGGCCGCCCTCGGTTAACGCGGCCCACGACTCTCGACGGAAGGTCTCACCCTGTGCGGGCAGCGGTCACGTCCCTCTCCACTCCTGCGCCGCACAGCTCATGGCTCGTGGCCCGGGGACTCGTCCCCGAGCGCGGCCCGCGGCGCGTCCTGGCCGTCGCGACATTCGTCAACATGGTCGGAATCGGCGTCTTCATGACCAGCGCCGTGCTCTTCTTCACCCGCTCCGTCGGCCTTCCCCTGGCGCAGGTGGCCCTGGGCATGGGCATCGCGGCACTCGTCGGGATGCTCGCCGGGATCCCGACGGGGCATCTCGCCGACCGGCGAGGCCCGCGCGAGATCTACCTGCTGACCCTGGTCGTCCGAGCCGCCACCACGGCCGCCCTCGTCTTCGTCCACACGTTCTGGCCGTTCGTCGTCCTGGTCTGCCTCAACCAGCTCGCCCAATCAGCCGGCGGGGCGTCACGCGGCCCGCTGGTACGCGGCTTCGCCGGCACGAACCTGTCCCGGTACCGCGCCTATCTCCGTTCGGTCGCCAACCTCGCCGGAGCGTGCGGCGCCCTCGTCGCCGGCGCCGCCGTGCAACTGGACACCCGCGCCGCGTACCTGACCCTGATCGTCGGCAACGCCGTCAGCTTCGTGGCGTGCGCCGCCGTCATCACCCGGCTGCCCTCACTGCCGCCCATCGCGGCGCCGCGCACCACCGGACGCTGGATCGCCCTGAAGGACAAGCCGTACATGGCGGTCACCGCGCTCGACGCCATCATGGGAATTCAGGGCCAGGTGCTCGTCTTCGCGCTGCCGGTGTGGATCATCTCGCGTACCGACGCGCCGCGCTGGTTCGTCGGGGCAGCAGTGCTCGTCAACACCGCGCTCGTGGCGGCGCTCCAGGTCCGGGCGAGCAGGGGGATCGACACCGGTCCGGCAGCCGGCCGGGCCGTGCGTCGCTCCGGGTTGGCGTTCCTGGTGGGGATGGCCCTGATCGCCGCCACGTCGACGATGCCCGGATGGCTCGCCGTGACGGTGATGACGCTGGGAGTCGCCGCGCACACGGTGGGGGAGCTGTGGCACACGGCGGGCTCGCTCGAGTTGCAGTACCTCCTCGCGCCCCCGCACGCGCAGGGGCAGTACACGGGGGTCGCCGGGCTCGGCGCCGGCCTGGCCAACGTCGCCGCCCCCTCCGTCCTGGGCCTGCTCTGCATCGCCTGGGGCGCCCCGGGTTGGCTGCTGATGGGCGCGGTCTTCGTCGTGGTCGGCCTGGTCGCCCCGGCGGTCGTCCGGTGGGGCGAACGGACGCGTCCGGACCGGGCGGGGGCCGTCTAGACCCGTCTCGCGCCACCGCCCGCCACCGGCCCGCGCGTGGCGTGTGCCGTGCTCCGTCCTCAGTCCTCTGCCGGGCCGGGGTACGTGTCGCGTTCGTGGGCCAGGATGGCGGCGCTGACCTCGTGCACGAACGCCCGGACGTCGTCGAACCGGCCGGGATCGCTGTCCTGGCCGCAGTCGTACCACCAGTCGCGTGCCCAGGCGATGAGGTCCGCCCGTCGCGGGAACGCGGTGATCGTCTGCTCCGCGGCCTGTCGCTTGGACAGTTGCCGGCCGTGGCACAGGCGCTGGAAGGCCCGGCAGAGCGTGAGCACCGCGTAGGACTGGGCTCCGGGTGGGGTCATCTCGAGCACCCAGGCCGGCCAGTCGCGGACGTGGTCCAGCAGAGCCGCGCGGACCAGGCCGGGATCGACGGCGGGCAGCAGCTCGCCGGCCGGCGGTCCGAGCAGCGTACGGCCGTGGTCGTGGACGGCGGCCCAGGCCACGACGCGGTGGGTGGTGGCTGGCAGCAGGTGCAGCGCCTCGCCGGGGCTGATCCGGGCGATCATGTGGTTCCGTCCGGGGACTGCGCGCACCGCGTCCACCGACACGTATTCGACCTCGATCCGGCCGGCCCACCGCGGGTGCCGCCGGTCGAGGTCGGCGTGCAGGTCGGCGAGGACGTCGAGCAGCTTCTCGTCCGGGTCGTCGGCGAGCACCGCGAGCAGGTCGAGGTCACTGCGGTCCACGGCGAAGTCGCCTGCCACGAACGAGCCGTGCACGTACAGGCCCAGCAGCCGGTTGGGCAGCGCCCGGCGCCACGTCTCGCGGAGGTCAGAGAGAACCACATCGGGTGAGACCACCGGGCGATCCTGCGCCGCGGACCGTCGGGCCGCCACCGAGTAAGCCACCCGTCCACGCCGGGGCGCGGCTGACCCCGGCATCAACCAGGTGGTTGACCGCCGCACCCACCGCGTTGCGCAACGGTCCTCGCCGCGCAGTCGATTCGGCGTACGGGCGCCGGACGGCACGCTTCTGCCATGGCAATCATCGAGGTGGACAGCCTCGTCAAGCGCTACGGCGGGCACACCGCTGTGGACGGCGTCAGCTTCGCCGTCGAGCGGGGCGAGATCTTCGGCATCCTGGGCCCGAACGGGGCCGGCAAGACCACGACCGTCGAGTGCGTCGAAGGGCTGCGTACCCCCGACGGCGGCGCCGTCCGGGTCTGCGGCATCGACCCGCGACGCGACACCGGCGAACTGCGGCACCTGCTCGGCGCGCAGCTCCAGGCGAGCGAGCTGCCCGACAAGCTGACCGTCGGCGAGGCGATGGCGCTGTACAGCTCCTTCTACCGCAGGCCGGCCGACTGGCGGGCGCTCGTCGACACGCTGGGCCTGACCGACAAGCTCGGCACGCAGTTCCGGCGTCTGTCCGGCGGGCAGAAGCAGCGGCTGTCGATCGCGCTGGCGCTGGTCGGTGACCCGACGGTGGCGGTGCTCGACGAGCTGACCACCGGCCTCGACCCGCAGGCGCGGCGCGACACGTGGGATCTGATCGAAGGTGTCCGCGAGCGGGGCGTGACGGTCCTGCTGGTCACGCACTTCATGGAGGAGGCGGAACGGCTCTGCGACCGGCTCGCCGTGATCGACGCCGGCCGCCTCGTCGCGCTCGACTCCCCGGCCGGGCTGGTGGCGCGCGTCGACGACCGGCAGCGGATCCGGTTCCGGCCCTCCGCGCCGCTGGACCACGCCCTGCTCACCGCGTTGCCCGAGGTCACGTCCGTCGAGCGGGCCGGCAGCCAGCTCGTGGTGACCGGTACGGGGAACGTGCTGCTCGCCGTGACCACAGTGCTCGCCCGCCATCAGGTCGTCGCGGCCGATCTGCGGGTCGAGCAGACCTCGCTCGACGACGCGTTCGTCGCGCTCACCGGCCGCCCGATCGACGCCTGAGGAGACATCGTGTCCGCACTGTTGAGGCTCACCGCCACCGAGACCAGACTGTTCTTCCGCGAGCCGATGATCGTCTTCTTCGCGCTCGGCTTCCCGCCGCTGCTGCTCGTGATCTTCGGCGCGATCCCCGCGTTCCGGGAGCCCGACGCGGACCTCGGCGGGCTGCGGACCATCGACGTGTACGTGCCGATCATCGTCGCGCTGGGCCTCGCCATGTTCGCGCTCAACAGCCTGTGCCAGCTTCTCGCCACCTACCGGGAGAAGGGCGTGCTGCGACGGATGCGAACCACGCCGGTCCGGCCGGAGGCGATGCTCGGCGCGCAGTTGCTGATGTCCACCGCCCTGTCCGTGGTGACGATGCTGGTCGCGCTCGCCGTCGGGCGGCTGGCGTTCGGCGTACGGCTGCCCCGGCACGTGCCGGCCTACCTGACGAGTTACGTGCTGGCCGCGGTGACGATGTTCGCGATCGGACTCCTGGTCGCCGCGCTCGCGCCCAGCGGCAAGAGCGCCGGGGCGGTCGGGACCGTGCTCTTCTTCCCGGTCGTGTTCTTCGCCGGCCTGTGGCTTCCGCGCGACAGCATGCCGGGCGTGCTGCGGGCGATCAGCGACGTCACCCCGCTCGGCGCGGGCGTGCAATCATTGCAGGACGCCACCGCCGGTCAGTGGCCGCAGATGCTGCCCGTGGCCGTGATGCTGGGGTGGACGATCGTGGCCGGCGGGCTGGCCGCGCGGTACTTCCGCTGGGAGTAGGTCGTGAGCATCGAGGCCGAGCTGCGGGCGGAGTTCGACCGCTGGGAACGCAACGAGAAGGTGTTCTTCGCCGTCCTGCCGTACGTCCTCCTGTCGATCTGCACGCTCATCACGCTGGTGCTCCCGTTCTGGGACGTGTCGCTGAACGTCCCGCTGGTGCTCGGGCTCACCGCCGCGCTCGCGCTCTGGACGGCCGGGTTCCAGGCGCACCCACGCTGGCGGCACAGCGGCCCGCTGACGGGCCTGTACTACGTGGGGCTGATCGTGCTGGGGGCGAGCGTGGTGGCGCTCGCCCCCTGGTACGGCATCTTCACCTTCATCGGCTACGTCCACGCGTTCCTGTTCCTCAAGGGCGCCTGGCGGTACGCCGGGGTCGCCGCCACGGCGGTGATCCAGGCCGCGTCGTCCACCGGCGGCCTGTCCGACGCCACAGTGGACGAGTGGCTGGTCCTGTCCCTGGTCATCATCGTGCTGGCCGGGGCGTTCTTCCGCTTCGCCGAGCTGGACGACCGGCGCAACCACAGGCAGAAGCGGGCGCTCACCGAATTGCACGAGGCGAACGTCAAGCTGGAGTCGGCGCTCGCGGAGAACGCCGGCCTGCACGCCCAACTGCTCGTGCAGGCCCGCGAGGCGGGCGTGCGGGACGAGCGGCAGCGGATGGCCCGGGAGATCCACGACACGCTGGCTCAAGGGCTCGCCGGCATCCTCACCCAGCTCCAGGCCGCCGAGCAGCACGCCGACCGGGCCGAGGCGTGGCGCCGGCACGTGGACAACGCGAAGAACCTGGCCCGCGACAGCCTCACCGAGGCCCGCCGGACGGTGCACGCGGTGCAGCCGGACGTGCTCGCCGAGGCCCGGCTGCCGGAGGCGATAAGCGACGTGACCCGGCGCTGGTCGCAGGTGCACCGCATCGACGCGGTGCTGACCACCACCGGCGACCCCCGCCCGATGCACGCCGACGTCGAGGTGACGCTGCTGCGGGCCGCGCAGGAGGCGCTCGCCAACGTGGCCAAGCACGCCCGGGCCAGCCGGGTCGGGCTGACCCTGTCGTACATGGAGGATCTGGTGACGCTCGACGTACGCGACGACGGGGTGGGTTTCGAGCCCGGCGCGAGGCGCGCCGACAGCGCCGGGGACGGTGGTTTCGGGCTCGCGGGCATGCGACAGCGGGTGCAGCGCCTCTCCGGGCGGCTGGACATCGAGTCGGAACCCGGCGGCGGCACGGCGATCTCGGCGACCGTGCCGGCCATCCCCGCCGGAGCCGGATCGTGATCTCCCTGTTGATCGTCGACGACCACCCGGTGGTACGCAACGGGCTGCGCGGCATGTTCAGCGCCGACCCGCGCTTCGAGGTGGTGGGCGAGGCGGGGGACGGCGCGGAGGCCATCGCCGCCGGGGAGGCGCTGCGGCCCGACGTGATCCTCATGGACCTGCGCATGCCGAAGGTCGACGGCGTCACCGCCATCCGGGAACTGGCGAGACGGGGAGTGCCGGCCCGTGTGCTGGTGCTGACCACGTACGACACGGACAGCGACGTGCTGCCCGCCGTCGAAGCCGGCGCGACCGGCTACCTGCTCAAGGACGCGCCGAGCGAGGAACTGTTCCGCGCGGTCGAGGCGGCCGCGCGGGGACAGGCGACGCTGTCCCCGGCGGTCGCGACGCGACTGATGCGGCAGATGCGGCAGCCCGCCTCGGAGCCGCTGTCGCAGCGGGAGCTGGAGGTCCTTGAGCTGGTCGCCCGGGGCTCGACCAACCGCGAGGCGGCCCGGCAGTTGTTCATCAGCGAGGCGACGGTGAAGACGCACCTGCTGCACGCGTACGCGAAACTCGGCGTCAACGACCGGGCGGCGGCCGTGGCGGCCGCGTTCTCCAGGGGTTACCTGACCCCCGAGCGGTGAGGCCGGCGGCCTACCAGGGCAGCGGGCCCTCGGCGTCGAAGTAGCCTCCGGTGGGGCCGTCGGGGCCCACCAGCGCCATCCGGACGATGATCTCGGCGCCCTGCTCGACGGTCTGGATTCCGGTGTTCCCGTTCAGGTCGGTCCTGGTGAAGCCGGGCTCGACCGCGTTGATCCGCATGGCCGGGAACGCCTTCGCGTACTGCACGGTGATCATGTTGACCGCGGTCTTCGAGGCCGGGTAGGCGACCCCGGGGTACGCGTACGTCGGCGTGCCCGCGTCGCCGACCCGGGTCAGCGAGGCCAGCCCGCTGCTGACATTGACGACGACCGGGGCGGCCGAGCGCTGCAGCAGCGGCAGGAACGCGTGGGTGACACGGACCGTGCCGAAGACGTTCGTCTCGAACGTCTCCCGCATCATGTCGGCGGTCACCTCCGCGGCGCCGATCACCCGGTTGCCGGCGCCCCGGCCCTCGACGCCCGCGTTGTTGATCAGGACGTCCAGCCCTCCGTCGGCCTCGACGGCCCGCGCCGCGGCCGCCACGGACGCGCCGTCGGTGACGTCGAGCTGGACGGCCCGCGCGCCCAGCAGCTCGGCGGCGCGGCGCCCACGTCCGGCGTCCTGGCTGCCGACGTAGACGGTGTGACCGGCGGCGACGAGCCGACGGGCGGTCTCGAAGCCGAGCCCCTTGTTCGCTCCGGTGATCAATGTCGTGGTCATGGCTCCATGCTGCGGCGCGGCGGCGCGGTGACCCAGCCGTCCGGTTTTCCTGGGACTGCCGGTACCAGGCATCACCGCAGCTCAGCGGAGCACACTGGGAGGCATGACGACGGAGTTCGGGCAGGCGGTGCACCGGTGGCGCGACCGGGTCCCGCCCGCCGCCGCCGGGTTGCCCGCCGGCGGGCACCGGCGTACGGCCGGACTGCGTCGGGAGGAGCTGGCCCTGCTGGCCGGGATCTCCGTGGACTACGTCACCCGCCTGGAACAGGGCCGCGCGTCCCACCCGTCGGCGCAGGTCGTCGAAGCCCTGGCCCGCGCCCTGCGACTGTCGGCGACCGAGCGCGACCACCTGTTCCGGCTGGCCGGACTGGCGCCGCCGGGTGCGGAAACGGTGCCCGCGCATCTGACCCCGAGCGTCCAGCGGATGCTGGACCGGCTGACCGCGACGCCCGTCGCCGTCTACGATGCGTCCTGGACGCTGCTCGTGGCCAACGCGCCGTACGCGGCGTTGATGGGCGACCCGTCCGGATGGCGCGGTCACCAGCGCAACGCGGTGTGGCGGCACTTCCTGGGTCCGGGCACCCGCGCCCGGCACACGCCGCAGTCACTGCGGGCGTTCGAGACGGCGCTGGTCGCCGACCTGCGGGCGGCAGCGGACTGCTATCCGGCCGACCAGCGCCTGCGGCGGCTCGTCGCGGAGCTGCGCGCCGGCAGCGACCGGTTCGCGGAGCTGTGGGACTCCGGCGCGGTCGGCCGCCACGAGGCCGCCCGCAAGACCATCGACCACCCGCACGTCGGCCCGCTGACGCTGGACTGCGACGTGCTCACCGTGGCGGGCAGCGACCTGCGCATCATGATCTACACGGCCGAGCCCGGCAGCGAGGACGCCGACCGCCTCGCCCTGCTCACCGTGCTCGGCACCCAGGCGCTGGCCGGCTAGCCGCCGCCGACGGGAGACGCCGCGCTGTCGTCAGCGTTTGGCGACGGTGAGCAGCACCGCGGAGTCTTCGAGCGCTTCCAGCGTGTGCCGGCGGTCCGGCACGATCAGCAGGTCACCGGGCGACCCGTCCCAGGACGTCTCGCCGGCGCCGAGCCGGACCCGGCCGTGCAGGACGTGGACGGTGGCCTCGCCGGGGTTCTCGTGCTCGCCGAGGCTCTGGCCGGCGGTCAGCGCGATCATCGTCTGGCGGAGCCGGTGCTCGTGGCCGCCGTAGACGGTGGAGCTGCTGCGGCCGTTGGAGGAGGCGTGCGCCAGCTTCAGCTGTTCGCGGGCCAGTGCGGTCAGGGATGACTTCTGCACGGGGTGTCCCCTCTCCTCGTCGCGCCGGGCAGGATGCTCCTCCGCGAACCGTAGCGTGATCGCCCGTCGCCGAACCACCGGCCTACAGGGTCACCTGCTCACGACATGGTGGCCTTCGGAGCGCCCTTGCCCGGGTCGATCCGGGTCGGACCGGCGGCCGAGGGCCGGATGTCGAAGTCGAAGATCTCGGTGGGCAGGTAGACGGTCGCGCAGGAGTTGGGGATGTCCACCACGCCGGAGAGCCGGCCCTCGATGGGTGCGGCGCCGAGCAGCAGGTACGCCTGTTCCGGCTGGTAGCCGAAGCGGGTCAGGTAGTCGATGGCGTGCAGGCAGGCGCGCTGGTAGGCGAGCTGCGAGTCGAGGTACCGCTGTTCGCCGTCGAGGGTGACCGAGAGCCCGGAGAAGGCCAGCCACTGGGAGTACTGCGGCGGGGTGTCACCCGGCATGAAGAGCGTGTTCTCGGCGACGCCGTACGTCTGCATGCCGTTCTTGATCAGGTCGACGTGCAGGTCGACGAAGCCGCCCATCTCGATGGCGCCGCAGAAGGTGATCTCTCCGTCGCCCTGGGAGAAGTGCAGGTCGCCGAGGGACAGGTTGGCTCCCGGCACGAACACCGGGTAGAAGACCCGGCTGCCGACGGTGAAGTTCTTGATGTCCTGGTTCCCGCCGTTCTCCCGGGGCGGAGCGGTCCGCGCCGCCTCCGCAGCCACCCGGTCGAAGTCGGCGCCGCTGAGGCTGCCGAGGATCGCGTCCTGCGGCTCGGGGGGCAGGGCCAGGGGCGGCACCCGGTCGGGCGCGGTGGCGATCAGCGCCCCCTCCCGCTGGTTCCAGGTCGCGAGCAGCGACGCGGACGGGGCGGTGCCCATCAGCCCCGGGTGGGCGATCCCGGTGAACGAGACCCCGGGGATGTGCCGGGAGGTGGCCTTGCGGCCGGTGAAGTCCCAGACCGCCTTGTACGCGTCGGGGAACTGCTCGGTCAGGAAGCCGCCGCCGTTGCCGGTGGGGAAGATGCCCGTGTAACCCCAGCCCTGGCCGGCCAGCGGACCGGACTCCTGGGGGATGGGGCCCATGTCGAGGATGTCGACCATGAGCAGGTCGCCCGGCTCGGCGCCCTCGACGGCGAACGGGCCGCTGAGGGCGTGGACCCGGGTCAGCGGAGCGTCCCGGATGTCCTCGGCGGAGTCGTCGTTGTGGATCGCGCCGTCGAACCACTCGCGGCAGTGGACACGGAACGACTGTCCGGGCCGTACCGTCGCCACGGGCGGGATGTCGGGATGCCAGCGGTTGTGCCCGACCTTCTCCTGGTCGGTGAACCTCTTTGTGGAATCGAGGGGGAACAGTAGTTCAGGCACGGCGTTGAGCCCTTCTCGTGGTCACCATCGGGGTAGGCGGGCGTGGGCCGGGTTCGTCGAGCGGCGCGCCGGGCGACCGCCGGGCACCCGCCCGACCACCTCCGGCTGTTCCGCGCTGCGCTCGGTCCGGTCCATGGCCTCGCGCAGCGCCGCCGGCATGCGGGCCAGTCGTGGCGCGGAGAACACCCGGGTCGCCGGGAACCCGCACCGGGGGCAGCTCGCCGACGGGCCCGCGGTGCCGACCGGCATCACGACGTCGAAGCTGCCGTCCTGCGGGCAGCGGTACTCGAACGTGGCCATCGCCGCTTCCCGTCCAGCCTCTCGCGCGTGCGGTGGCCGTTCCGCTGCGGCTCACCCTGTCGTTCCGATTGTGGCTGATTGCTCAGATAGGCGGCGCAAAACGACGAATCAGGCGGATCTCGCGCCCTCGCTACACCGTCGGCACCACCATCGGCGTACCGGTGACCGGGTTCGGCATCACCATGCTGGGCAGACCGAAGACCTCCCGCATGAGGCCGGCGTCCACCACCTCCGCCGGTGGCCCTTGCGCGACGATGCGGCCGGCCTTCATCGCCACGATGTGATCGGCGAACCGGCACGCCTGGTTGATGTCGTGCAGCACCGCGACGACGGTGCGTCCCTCGTCGCGCAGCTTGGCGAAGAGCGCCAGCAGCTCGTACTGGTGCGTGATGTCGAGAAAGGTGGTGGGCTCGTCGAGCAGCAGGTACGGCGTCTGCTGCGCCAGCACCATGGCGATCCAGACCCGTTGCCGCTGCCCGCCGGAGAGTTCCTCCACGGGCCGCTCGGCCAGGTCGGTGACGCCTGCTACCGCCATGGCCGACCGGACGGCCTCCTCGTCGGCGGCGGTGCCGGCCCCGAGCAGGGACTGATGCGGGTAGCGGCCCCGGGAGACGAGCCGTCGCACGGTGATGTTCTCCGGCGCGACGAGGCCCTGCGGCAGAAAGCCGACCTGGCGGGCGAACGGCTTCGGCCGGTGCTCGGCGACGCCCCGGCCGTCGAGGCGTACCGCGCCCGACGCCGGTGTGAGCAGCCGGACGAACGCCTTCAGCAGCGTCGACTTCCCGCAGGCGTTGGGGCCGACGATCGCCGTGAACCTACCGTCCGGCACGGCCAGACTCACCCGCGTCGAGACCACCCGCTCGCCGTAGCCGAGCGTGACGTCCTCCGCGATCAGGCGGCTGGTCACCGTCGTTTCACCTCCATGCCGAGCAGCCAGATGAGATAGCAACCGCCGATCGCCGTGGTGACCACGCCGACCGGCAGCGCGACCGGCGCGAGCAGCAGCTGCGCGACGAGATCGGCGGCGAGCAGCAGAACCGCGCCGGTCAGCGCCGCCGGCACCAGGGGTACGCCCGCGGCGCGTGCGAGCCGTCGGCCGATCTGGGGCGCGGCGAGCGCGATGAACACGACCGGCCCGGCCACCGCGGTCACCGTCGCGGTGCAGCCCACGCCGGCCAGGACCAGCAGCAGGCGGAGCCGGCCCAGGCGTACGCCGGTGGCGCGCGCGATCTCGTCGCCCAGCGCCGCCTGGTGCATGGCGTGCGAGACGACGACGAGCAGCAGGACGAACAGACCGATGACGGCGAACGGGAGCCGCACCTCGGCCCAGTCGACGCCGTTGAGCGAGCCGGCGTTCCACCCGGTCGCGGCGAGCGCCACGTCGATCTCGGCCCGCAGCACGATCCACGAGTTGAGCGCGGTCAGCATCGCGTTGACGGCGATGCCGATGACGACCAGGCGGACGCCGCTGAGCCCCGAGTCCAGCGACAGCAGGTAGATGAGCGCGGCGGCGAGCAGCCCGCCGGTCACCGACCCGGCTGCGAGCTGCCCGGCGGTGCCGTTGAGCAGGGTGATCGCCACCAGCGCCCCGGTGTACGCGCCCGCGTCGAGGCCGATCACGTCGGGGCTGCCGAGCGCGTTGCGGGTCAGGTTCTGGAAGACCGCTCCGGCCAGTCCGAGCGAGGCGCCGAAGATCAGCGCAGCTGCCACCCGGGGGAGCCGCCACTCGCGGATCACGAAGCCCGCGTCGCCGCCCCGGAATAGGGCGTCGAACACCTCGGCCGGTGTCGCCCATTCCGGCCCGTGGCTCAGGGCCAGCAGGGCGAGGGCCGCCGCAGCGGTGACGAGCCCGGCCGACGCAACGGCCGTGCGCCGTTCGATCTCGGCCGTGAACCGTCCCGCCCGCAGCGTCACCGTGCTCACAGCGCCGCCGCCCCGTAGCGGCGGACGGCCCAGATCAGCACCGGAGCGCCCAGGAACGCCGTGACGATCGAGACCGGGACCTCGCCCGTGGGCAGCAGGATCCGCGAGCCGACGTCCGCGAGGAGCAGCAGGATCGGCCCGAGCAGCATCGAGTACGCCATGATCCACGGGATCGAGTCGACTGCGAGCCGCCGCGCCAGGTGCGGAACCATCAGCCCGACGAACGCGATCGGGCCGGCCACCGCCGTGGCGACGCCGGTCAGCACCGTGACGAGCACCAGGACCGTGATCCGCGTCCGGGTCACGTGGGCGCCCAGCGCGTGGGCGACGTCCTCGCCCAGGGCGAGCGCGTTCAACGGCCGGGTCGCGGCCGCCGCAGCAGCCAGGGCGGCCACCGTCACCAGCACCGGCAGCACCAGCGGCGTCCGCTCGGCGCCGGCCAGCGCCCCGACCGACCAGAAACGGTACCTGTCGAACACGTCGGGAAAGCCCAGCCGCAGGCCGAGCGAGACGCCCATCAGCACCCAGCTCAGCGCGACGCCGGCGAGGACCAGCCGCAGCGGCGAGGTCCGTCCGACCGCGTAGACGGCGACCGCGGCGAGCGCGGCGCCGGCCACCGCCAGCACGAGTTGGCCGGCTTGCGACCCGGCGACGCCCACCAGCACGCCCAGGTTGATCGCGAAGCCGGCCCCGGCGGTCACGCCGAGGATGCCGGGCTCGGCCAGCGGGTTGCGGGTCAGCGTCTGGATCAGCACCCCGGCCGCGCCGAGGGCGGCGCCGACACAGACGCCGAGGATCGTCCGGGGCAGCCGGATGTCACGTACGACGAGATGGTCTGTCGTGGCCGCGAAGTCGGTGAGCGCCCGCCACACCTCGACCGGCGCGACGGCCCGCGCGCCCACGGCCATGCTCGCGCCCGCCGCGACGACGAGCAGCGCGGCGGACACGAGCAGGAACAGCACCCGCCGGGTCAGATCAGTCTTCAAGCCCGGCGACTCCGCGCTTCCAGTATCCGGTGATCAGCGAGTCGAGGCGGCCCGTGCTCCAGGCGCGCAGCGGCCTGATGTCGCCGGCCTCGCCGGCCGCGAAGAGGAACCCCCGCCCGGCCGGCAGGCGCAGCGACGCCACCTGCTGCGCGAGCGTGGACCCGGTGGCCGGGCGCACCAGCCACGTCACCGCCACCCCGTCGCGCACGGCCAGCGGGTAGTCCCGCTCGGCGTCGTCGTCGACCTCGGCGACCACGTGCGCCGACACGCCGGCCGGGGACTCCTCCAGCCACCGTGCCACGGCCGGCAGGGCGGTGGCGTCGACGGCGAAGACGTAGTGGTCGTAGTGGTGCGGGAACGCCTTCGCCCCGGGCGGACCCGCGATCGTCACCTCGTCGCCCACCGCCGCCGCGTCGGCCCACGTCGAGGCGACACCGCCGTCGTGCAGTACGAAGTCCAGGTCGATCTCGCAGGTGGCGGGATCGTAGCGGCGCACTGTGTACTTGCGACTGGTCGGCAGTGGACGAGGCCAGTCGAGCATGCCCTGTCCGTCCGGGACGGGGTCGCGCCGGGTGCCGTCCGGGTCCGGGAAGACGACCTTGATGTGGTCGTCCGCCTGGTAGGTGTGGAAGTCGGCCAGAGCGGGGCCGCCGAGGGTCAGCCGCAGCATGCGCGGGGTCAGCCGCCGCCGGGCGACGACCCGCACCCGGCGTACCCCGATCGGGTAGCCGATCCGGGCCGTGCCGGTGCCTGCGCGGTGGTGTGCGGCGACTCGGCCCGCCGGGTCGTGGCGATCGACCATCATCGGGTCAGCAGCGGCGCGAGTGCCTTGTCGAGGGAGTCCAGCGTCCGCAGAGCCGACTCGTACGTCGCCGCCTCGGTGTACTGCAACCCGAACACCCGGCCGGCCTTGACCGCCGGCAGGTTCTTCCACAGCGCGGAATCGAGCACCTGCTGCACCGCCTCGGCGGGGGTGCCGTCGGGCTGGAGCGTGTACGTGATGGCGTCGGCCTCGCCGAGGCTGGTCGGCAGTTCCTCGATCGCCGGGTACTCGGTGACGTCGAGCCCGCCGCCGCCCTTCTCCTTGACCTCGCCGTAGTAGGTCACGCCCGCGTCCTGTGCGATGTTGGTGCCCCACGAGCCGGCGAACTCGCGGTGGAAGGTGCCCTTGGCGATCTCGCCGTAGCTGCCCACGTGCCCGAACTTCAGGCCCGCGAGGGCGGCGCCGTACTTGTCCTTCAGCTGCGCCGCCTTCTTGTCGTACGCCTCCTTGGCCGCCTGGAAGTTCGCGCCGCGACCGGCGGCGTCGGACTGCCGGCGCGACAGCTCGCGCCACGCGGCGGGCGTGGTGGGGCCGATCGCGACGACCGGCGCGATGCTCTCCAGCCGCTTCATGTCGATGCTGCCGAGGGCCGGCTTCGGCACCCCGATCACGATGAGGTCCGGCTTCGCGGCGGCGACGGCCTCGTAGTTGGTCTCGGCAGCGGCCTCGCCGGCGACCTTCGGCAGCCGTTCGTAGGTGGCCCTGTCCTCCTCGGTCATCAGCGCCAGGCCGCGCTTCCAGCTCGAGATGCCCACCAGGGCGGCGTCCGCCTCGATCAGGACCGGCACCGCGTAGCCGGTGGCGACGACGCGCTTGGGGTCGGCCGGAATCGTGATCTCACCGTTGTCGGCGGCGAAGACGCGGGTCGCTGCGGCGTCGCCGGACTTGGCGGCGGGCTCTCCGCCGTCGGATCCGCAACCGGTGACCACGGCGAGCGTCACCGCGGCCGCGGCGATCGCGCGCCAGTGCTGTCGAACGGACATGTGCCATTTCCTTAGGGGTCTACTGCCGGGTGCAACCCCGCTGGGCTGCACAGCTTAGGCTAGCCTTACTGCCGCAGGCGAAATGTCGCCGAGAGGTCAACCGATGTCGGGGAGAGGTCAGAGCGCGATGGTCACGGGCCCGATCACGGCGGATCCGGTCAGCTGCGACGAGTTCGGCTACGGCCTCGGCCGTCCCGACGGCATCCTCGTCCTGCGCTACCGGTCGGTGGCCCGGCTGGCGTTCGCCGAAAACCGGGAGGACTTCCTGCATCAGCTCTACTGGTCACCCGATGGCCTGCTCTCGGCCCGCCACGGTCGGCACACCACCTTCCTCGGGCCGGACGAGGTGTTCTGGGTGCACCGGGGCGTGACCCACGAGGTGCACGCGGCGGACCGGCAGACGGTCTACCGGGTCTGCCTGCGCGAGGTCCCCACCGCCCTCGACGGACTGCGGGCCGGTGTCGCGGCCATCGACGCCGAGGCCGCGCGGCTCGTCCTCTCACTCGCCGCGGCCGGGTACGACGAACGCGACGCGCCCGACGCCCGCAGCCGCATCATGGCCGGGCTCGCCCCCCGGACTGACGGGGGCGACGACCGGCAGGCCGCCGGTACCGGCGTCGCGGTCGCGGTGGCCACGGCCCTGGCCCGCGACCCGGGCGACAGCACCGGGCTCGCCGAGTGGGCCGACCGCCTGCACGTCAGCGTGAAGACGCTGCAACGCGACTTCGACCGCGAGTTCGGCATGTCGTACTCGCGTTGGCGCACGAAGCTGCGCCTGCGCGCATCGCTGGCGTTGCTGGAGACCCGCCCCGTCGGTGAGGTCGCCCGCCGTATCGGGTACGCCAGCTCGTCCGCCTTCATCTCGGCCTTCGCCCGGGAGTACGGGTACACGCCGGGCCACGCCGCCACGATGAGGCGTGCCGTCGACATCCCCGCGCCGCGCGCGGCGCGAACCTCGCGGCGTCCATCCGTCCCCTGATCAGATCGGTCGCCGCCGTGCCGACCGAGGTGTGGGACACGTTGGCGATCATCGATGCGTTGGCGGCATCGTCGACGTATGGCTGCCGTCTCCTCGTCCTCACTTCTCCGCCGTCTGCGGCCGGGTCTGCTGGCGGCCGTCGTGCTGTCCACGGCGGTGCTCGGCACCGCCCTGACCGCCGCGCCGCCGGCGGGCGCCGGCACCGCGTACCCCGCTGTCGCGCCGGCGCCCGGCGGCGCCGCAGCGCCCGTCGCGGACCCGACCGGGACCGTCTCGCCGCCGACCTCGACGCCCAGGACGCCCGACCCGCCCAGCACCACGCCGTTCCCGCCGAGCGCGCCCACGAACCTGACCGTCACCCAGGTGCGGAGCACGTCGGTCACCCTCACGTGGACGGCCGCCACGCGCGGCTGCTGCCCCGTCGTCGGGTACGACATCACCTACTACCAGGCGTTCGACGACGTGGTGTACGGCCTCAGCCTCGGCGACGTCACCACCGCCACGATCACCGGCTACATCCAGCCCGGCCGGCAGTACTCGTTCCGGGTGTCCGCCCGCGACGGCGACGGCCGCCGTTCGCCCTCCACCGACGCGCTGACGGTGGTCACCCCGGTGACGGACACCGGCCCGGACACCGTTGCGCCGAGCGCGCCGCAGAACCTCACGGTCGGCGAGGTGACCGCCTCGACCGCCACGCTGTCCTGGGCGCCGTCGACGGACAACGTCGGCGTGCTCGGGTACAACGTCTACCGGTTCGACGGCTGGTACACCTCGACGCTCGTCGCCACCGTGCCGGGCACCACGTACACGGCGGCGCTGCCCGCGCCGACGCCGCTGCGCACCCTGTACTACGTGCGGGCCCGGGACGCCGTCGGCAACGTGTCGATCGCCTCCAACACGGTCACCGTGCCCACGACGACCACTCCGCCGCCCCCGCCGCCCTCGACCTGCCGGGTGACCTACCGCAACCAGTCCGAGTGGGCCGGCGGCTTCGTGGCCACTGTGACGGTGCAGAACACCGGGACGGCGGCGGTCGACGGCTGGATCGTCACGTTCGGCTTCCCCGGCGACCAGCAGATCACCAACGCGTGGAACGCCACGGTCGGGCAGACCGGTGCCACGGTGACCGCCCGCAACGTCGACTGGAACCGCGTCATCGCGCCGAACGGGTCCGCGACCTTCGGCTTCCAGGGGCGCTGGGGCGCCGGCGACGCGCCGCCGACCGCGTTCTCGCTCAACGGCGCCCCCTGCACAGTGGGCTGAGCGCGGCCCGAAACCGAACCCGAGAGGGAGTCCCGTGAGCACACCCCACCGCCGCCGCCGGACCCTGGCCGGGGCCGTCACGGCCGTCGTCCTCGCCGTCACCACCACGATCGGGGGTACGCCGGCACCGGTCTCCGCCGCGAACACGCTCAGCATGCGGGGCGCGGACGTGTCGTCGTTGCAGCGCAGCCTGGACCTGGGGGCGAAGTACTACGACGCCGCCGGCGTCGCCCGGGACCCGCTGGACATCCTCCGGTCCGCCGGCGTCAACTACGTCCGGCTGCGCGTCTGGAACAACCCGGCCAGCGGCTACAACAACAAGACCAAGGTGCTGGCCCAGGCGAGCGCGGCCAAGGCCAAGGGCCTCAAGGTGCTCATCGACTTCCACTACTCCGACACCTGGGCCGACCCCGGCAAGCAGTACAAGCCGGCCGCCTGGGCCGGTCACAGCCTGAGCCAGTTGCGCAACGACGTGTACGCCTTCACGTACGACGTCTGCGCCGCCCTGCGCGGGCAGGGCACGCTGCCGGACAGCGTGCAGATCGGCAACGAGATCAACGTCGGGATGCTGTGGAACGAGGGGAAGATCGTCAACAACGACTTCGCTCCGCTGGCCGGGCTGTTGAAGGCGGGCTACAGCGCGGTCAAGACCTGCGGCTCCGGCATCCCGGTCATGATCCACACGGCGAACGCGGACAGCAACGCCAACGCCCGGTGGTTCTACGACGGCATCCGCGCCCAGGGCGTGCAGTGGGACATCACCGCCCTGTCGTACTACTGCATGTGGCACGGCAGCCTGGCGAACCTCTACAACAACATCGTCGACCTGCGGAACCGCTACGGGAAGCCGGTGGTGATCGTGGAGACCGCGTACCCCTTCACCCGGGACGACGCGGACGGCCAGCCGAACGTCATCGGCGACGCCACCTGCGACGGCATCAGCGCGACGTGGGCCGGGCAGGCCCAGCAGTTCGACTGGGTCCAGAACACCGCCCGCAACGCCGGCGCGATCGGGGTCTTCTACTGGGAACCCACCTGGTACGCCGTCAGCGGCAACGGCTGGGACCCGGCGAACATCAACGGCACCGGGAACGGGTGGGACAACATGGCTCTCTTCGACTGGTTCGGGCGGGTGAACCCGGGGGTGCGCTGGACGCCGTGACCGGCCGCCGGACGCACCCCGGGTGGACCCGCACGTTCATCGCCTGAGGAGCCGGCCTATCGAGTCGCGGCGGCCCCAGGCGATGAACACGAACAGGAAGAACAGCACCACCGGGGTGAGGACCAGCGCGCCGCCGTCCAGGATGAACGCCTGCGTGACGGCGGCGCCCACCATGAGCAGTGCCAGCCCGACGGCGGCCAGGCCGGCGAGCCGCGGCACCAGCAGCCCGATGCCACCGGCCAGCTCCACCAGGCCGACGAAGTAGCGGAACCAGGGCGTGGCGCCCATGTCCTCGAAGGACTGGACAGCGTTCGTCTCGCCGAACAGCTTGGGGCCGGCCGAGGCGACGATGAAGAAGACGCCGAGGAAGCCCTGGAGCACCCACAACGTGCGGTGCAGTCCACGGGCGACGGGCTGGGGAGTGGTGTCGACAACGCTCATGGCTCTCGTCCTCCTGACGATCAGTTGTGCACTCGCAATGCACCAGTTCTGACCGGACAGGGCGCGCGAACTCATCGGCGATCCGCGCACGGCTACCAGGCCTTGCCGCGAATGGGGGGCACGTCGAGATCGCGCTCGCCGCCCCGGTGCTCGGCGAGCAGTCGCCGGCGGACGGAACGCCAGGCGACGCGTTCCTGGCGGCGGCCGAGCCTGCGGTACGCCTGGAAGGTGCAGAGCCGGCAGCCGCAGAGGTTGGGAGCCTGCGCCGACACCTCGCGGTAGCAGCGGGTGCGGTTCCACTCGGGCGAGGCGAGGAACTCGGCCAGGTCGCAGGCGCCCAGGTGGTGCCTGTGGATGTCGGTGAACCAGCGGCGCAGGTACGGATCCCGCTGCTGCACACGCTCGGGTCGGTGGATGTCGGTACGGGCCATGTGACGACCGCCTTCCGGCCGCCCGCGCACCATGCGCGGGACTAACGCCTCTCTGGCATGCCGATCACCTCCCGTCGCCGGTGGACGCCCCCATTCTGCTGATCATGGACGGGGCCACGCATCCGATTTGAGGGGTCCGGCCGGTGGCCGATCGGCCGAGGCGCGGCGCCGCGACGGCACGCCGGACGGCGCGGCAGGCCGTACCATCGCCCGGTGAAGCTGCGCCGCCGGTTGGTCGCCGCGTCTCTGCTGCTGGCGGTGGAGTCGATGGTGCTGGCGTTGCTTGTCACCGAGTCCGTGACCGGTGCGCTCGCCGCCGCCGGCCTCACCTGTCTGTCGTTGTGGCTGCACCTCGCCCTGCACGAGGGCGGGCACCTCGCCGCGGCGGAGCTGCTGCGCCTGCCGGTCGTCGCGGTGCACATCGCGCCCTTCAACGGATGGCGCAACGAGGTGTCGGTCCGGCCGTCGGCGTCGATGCCGGCGTTGCCGCTGCGGATGGCGCTGTTCTACCTGGCCGGCCCGGTGGCAAACCTGGGCGCCGCGACGGCGCTCGCCGTCGCGGCGACGCACACGGGTACGGCGTCGACGCGCCTGGCGTTGTTCAGCGCGGCGTTCGTCGGGGCGCTGCTCGGTCTGGGCAATCTCGTCCCGGGACGCTCGGCCCGCAGTGACGGCCGCAATCTGGCCCGCTGGATCGGGGCTCCGGCGGCCGCCCGCGCGGGACTGCGGGCGTACTACCAGGAGGAGGCGGTCCGGGCGCTGCGGGTGACCGCCCGGGCGGGCGGTGACGGCCGTCGGGCCGGCGGTCAGACGCCGTCGGCCGAGCGCAGCCGGTAGAGCGTCAGCGCCGCCAGGGAGGGCGCGTCCACGATCGCCCCACGGCGGATCATGTCGGCGATCTCGGCGTCGGTGAACGCGCCCTGCACCATGTCCTGCTCGGTCGCCTCGCGGGCCGGTTCACCAGGGGTCAGACCGGTGGCGAGGTACACGTCGAACCCCTGGGTGGAGAAGCCGTACGCGGCCATGAGATGCCCCAGGTGGGTCAGGGACGCGGCCCGCAGGCCGGTCTCCTCGGCGAGTTCGCGGCGCGCGAGGTCGGCCTGGCCGCCCTGCGGTCCGGAACTCCAACTGCCCTGGGGGAACTCCCATGCCCGGCGGCCGGCGGGGTAGCGGAACTGCTCCACCATCCAGAAGCCGTCGCGGGTGCGCGGCAGCACCAGGGCGAAGTCGGGCTTCTCGACCACGCCGTAGATGCCGGAGGTGCCGTCCGGGAGCCGGATCTCGTCCTCGCGCAGGAGCATCCAGGGGTTCCGGTAGACGACGCGGCTGCTGGTGGGCTCCATCGCAGGATGATCGCACGGCGGGGGGTGGCCGGACCGGGCCTGCCGGGCCGAGTGGCGGACCGGCGGAGGATGACGCAGACTGGTCTGTGTATCGATACACACAAGTGCGTCGATGGTGTCCGGCAAACGTGGAGGTGGCGTACGTGACGACTCTGACCGAGGACTTTCGCCTGGTAGAGGGCAGGGCATGGCTGGCGCGGGCGGAGGAGTCCGTCGTCGGTGGCGTCAAGAAGATGAACCGGCTCGACGACCCTGCCCACTTCCCGATCTTCTTCACCCGCAGCGCGGGACCGTACACGTGGGACGCCGACGGCAACCGGTACCTCGACCTCCTGGCGGGCAAGGGCGCCGTGCTGATCGGCCACGCCGAGCCGGACGTGGACGGACGGGTGATCGCGGCGATCCGGAGCGGCAGCATGCCGCCGCTGACCCCCACGGAATACCCGGTGACGGCCGAGCGGCTGCTGGCGGCCACCGGCCAGCAAGGGCGGGTGAAGTTCTTCCGTACCGGATCGGACGGGGTGAGCGCGGCGGTGCGCATCGCCCGCGCCGCCACCGGCCGGCGCGCCATCCTCACCTGCGGGTACCACGGCTGGCACGAGTGGTTCGACGAGCGCGGCATGGAGGGCCGGGAGCCGGACGGGCCGGCGCCCGTCATCGACTTCCACTACGACCTGGACGACCTGCGTGAGCTGCTCGACCGCACCAGGCCGGCCGCCGTGGTGGTGACGCCGGAGCCGGCGCTGTTCGACGACGACTTCGTGCCCCTGGCCGCCGAGGCGGCCGCGGCAGCCGGCGCGCTGTTCATCCTGGACGAGGTGAAGACCGGCTTCCGGGCCGGGGTGCGCGGCTTCCAGTCCGTGGTGGGCGTGCAGCCCGATCTCACCGTCTTCGGGAAGGCGCTGGGCAACGGCTACCCCGTCGCCGCTCTCGTGGGGCGGGCCGACGTGATGAGCGCCGAGCAGCAGATCCACATCTCGGGCACGTTCGAGACCGAGAAGATCGGGCTCGCCGCGGCGGCCGCCACGCTGGACTGGTACAGCGCCGACCCGTCGACCCGTCAGCGGTACGAGGCGGCGTGCGCGGCGCTGGCCAACGACGTGGACGAGGTGTTCGCCTCGCGCGGTGTCGGCGCGCGGTTCTGCGCCGGCCCGGGAAACGGCCTGATGATCTTCTCCGACGACGCGTGGGCGGTCGCCTTCTACCGGGCCTGCGCCCGGCGCGGCCTGCTGCTGTACTGCTTCGACGACGTGAACCTCATGTACGCGCAGGTCGATCTCGTCCCGACCATCGTGGCCGTCATCGACGCGGCGGTCGAGGAGGTGTCGGCGGCGCTCGGACCCTGCCCGCCGCTCACCACGGAGTCCGTCGCCCGGTTCCTCCGCTACCACCTCATAACCGGACGCAACGACCACGCGCGCGGCGAGCGGGTGGTCCGCCGTGTCGCCCGGCACGTGGGCATCGCCGACTGATCGCCGTGCGGATCGCGCCACAGTGGCGGGACGGCGGTACCCGGCCCTCGCTCCAGGAGAGGCCGGGTACCGCCGTCCGCGTCGGATCAGCGGGGACGGCGGGTGGTGGTGCGGACCACCACCTCCCACTCGTGCCGCGCCTGGCCGGCGGTGGGCAGCCCGAGCGCCGTACGCGCGCAGTCGGCCCCCTGTTCGCGCAGGGACTGCGCCAGCGTGGTGAGGCCGGCGGGTTCGGCGATGTCCCGGTCGTCCCAGCCGGTGATGGCGACGTCGTCGGGGACGCGCAGGCCGAGGTGGGCGGCGGCGCGGAGCGCGCCGAGAGCGAGTTCGTCGCTCATCGCGGCGATGGCGTCCGGCGGCTCGGCGCCGCGCAGCAGTTCGAGCGCGAAACTCTCGCCTTCGGTGATGTGGTTGAGCGGGCACACGGCCAGTCGCAGCCGCGCGGCCGGGTGGCCGCCGGCGGTCCAGGCGTCGCGGAAGCCTTCCCAGCGGCGCCGGGTCACCGGGAACCGCACCTCCGCGACCTCGTCCCCGGTGAGGAGTTGGCGGGTGCGGCCGCGGTCGAGCGGGAAGCCGAGCACGACCGGGCAGCGGGCCCTCGTGAACGCCACCTCGCCGATCGCGGTGGCCGCGGCGCGGTCGTCGATGCCGATGACCGGTATCCCCGGCCGGTACGGACCGGCGTGGATCACCGCGGGCAGACCGGTGTCGGCCACCGCCTCCAGGACCGGATCGTCGTCGCTCGTGGTCCAGACGACGAAGCCGTCCACCGCCGCCTGGGCGACGCGCTGGGCGTCCGAGGGCGCGCCGGTGATCGGCACCAGGGTGAGTCCGACGCCCTCGGCGGCGCACACGTCGGAGACCCCGGCGAGGAACCGTGCAGCCTGCGGATCCTCGAACGCGTAGCTCAGCCGCTCGCCCAGCACGACGCCGAGCGAACCCACCCGCCCGCGCCGGAGCGAGCGGGCGGCGGGGTGCGGCCCGGGATAGGACAGCTGTCGCGCGGCCGCCCGTACCTTCGCCGCCGCCTCGGCCGAGACCCGGTCCGGCTGCGAGTAGGCATAGGAGACCGTCATCGGCGAGACGCCGGCCGCCCGGGCCACGTCGCTCATGGTCGGCCGCCGCTTCGAGTTGTCCCCGGGGCGATCCATAGCCATACTCTACTTGTGTACCGATACACAAAGAAGTCGAAGCGCCCCCTGTCGCCCGCTGTGATCGGGGGAGACGGCCCGGGTGACGCCCGAGAGGCCGCCGTCGATCTCCTGCCGCCGAGCGGGTCGCCGGAGCCGGACGCGCCGGACTCCTTCGTCCGCGACGCGCCCACCGTGCTCTCCTACGCCGCGCTCGGCTGCTTCACGTTCTGGCTGTACGCCTTCGCGCCGGCGGTCACCCTGCTCCGCGACGAGCTCGGCTTCTCGTACTCGGTGCTCGGCTTCTACGAGGTGTGCTGGTCCGCCGGCGCGGCGCTGGCCGGTGCCGGATTCGCGTGGACCGCCCGCCACCTCTCGCGCGGCTCGCTGCTGTGGGGCTCGGCCCTCGCCACCGCCCTCGGCGCCGGCCTGTTCGTGCTCGGCCGGGGCGTGCCGGCGACCCTCGCCGGCGCCGCGGTCTTCGGCACGGCCGGAACGATGCTGCTCACCGTGATCCAGGCGATCCTGTCCGACCGGCACGGCAGCCGGCGGGACCGGGCTCTGACCGAGGCCAACATCGGCGCGGGCGTGTCGGCGGTGTTCGCCCCTCTCGCGATCGGCGCGCTGGCGGCCACCGTGATCGGCTGGCGCGCGGCGTTCGCCCTGCCGGCCGCCGTCTTCGTGCTGCTCTTCCTGCGCTACCGCAACCGGCCGCTGCCCGCCCCGGCGCGGCAGCACGCCGCCGAGAAGGGGGGACGGCTCCCGCTGGCCTGCTGGCTGTTCGCCGTGCTGACCGCGATCAGCTCGGCGGTCGAGTTCTGCCTCGTGTACTTCGGCCCGCAGATGCTCATCGACTCCGGCTTCTCCGCGGCCGCCGCCAGCACCGCGCTGAGCAGCAACCTGCTCGGCATCCTGATCGGACGCCTGGCCGGCGCCCGGCTCACCCGCCGTCCCGGTCGCACCGTCCACCTGCTGTACTGGTCGCTGGCCGTCTCCCTCGCCAGCGTCGTCCTGTTCTGGCTGACCGACCAGCCGGTCCTGGCCATCACGGCGCTGTTCCTGTCCGGCATCGGCATCGCGAACCTCTACCCGCTGTCGCTGGCGCTGACCCTCGGCGCCGCCGACGGGCAGGAGGACCGGGCCAACGCCCGCTCGCAGCTGATCCTCGGCCTGATCGCCGCCGCCTCCCCGTTCGTGCTGGGCAGCCTCGCCGATCAGTACGGACTCGCGGCCGGCTTCGCGCTGGAGCCGGTCCTGATCGCCGGTTCCTTCCTCCTGCTGTGGGGTGGTCTGCGCTCGCGCCGCCACACCGGATGACCGCACCGCCCCGTCCCGCCGACGCGGCGGGAACGCCGGCCACCTCGTGGGCCGGACACCAGTCGTCGCCCGAAAGTGAGGTGTTATGTCTTCGCTGACCGTATTCGACATCGGCGGCACACACGTGCGCTGGGCACAGTGGTCACCCCAGCGAGGACTCGGCGAGGTGCATCGGGTGCCGTCACCGAACTTCTCCCGCTGCGCCGACGCCACAGTGGACGAGCTGCAGGCCATGCTGGTACGGACGATCACCGACGCCGTGCCGGCGACGGGGGTGGCGGGCCTGTCGTTCGGCGCGGCGCTGGACCACCGCACCGGTACGGTCTACGCCTCCGCCCCGCTGTGGGGAGCGCACACCCGGCCGTTCGACCTGAGCGCCGCGCTGAGGGCGGCCCGGCCCGGCGTACGCTGGCACGTCGTCAACGACGTCACCGCCGCCTTGCTGCACCTGGCCAGCACCCCGCCCGCTCAGGGACTGCGCAAGATCCTCCTCGCGACGATCAGCACCGGCATCGCCTGCCGCACGATCGACCAGCGCACCGGCGGAATCCCCGTCGACATCTGCGGGTTGCAGGGCGAGATCGGCCACCTGCCGGCGACCGTGACGATCGACGGCACGCCGGTGGACCTGCGCTGTGACTGCGGACAGCTGCGCCACGTGGCGGCGTTCTCGTCCGGCCCGGGCATCCGGCGCCTCGGCGAGATCCTGCGGCAGCGGCGCCGTGGCGCCTGGCGGGCGTCCCACCTCGGCCGCCGGCTGGCCGACGGCGAGGCGTTCGAGCCGGCGCTGGCGGCGGCGCTGGACGCCGGCGACGCGCTGGCCACGGAACTGCTGGACGCCGCGACGAAACCGGTGGCCGACGTCGTGCGCACCGCGCTGTGCCTCGACCCGGAGATCGACCTCGTGGCCCTCACCGGCGGCGTCGCGACGAGCCTGCACCAGCGTTACCGCGCCGCGCTGCTGGCCCACCTGACCCGCGAAGGGCTCTACCTCACCAGCGACCGGGAGCCGGGCTGGGTACGCGACCGGGTGGTGGTGTCCGAGGCGAACGGACTCGTCGGGGCGGGGCTCGCCGCGCTGGCCGCGGAGAAGGCCGCCGCCGGGCACGCCACGGAGGCGGCATGAGCGCCACCCACCGCGCGATCGTGCGCTCGGGCGCAAGCGTGGCCGTCGAGTCCCGGCCGACGGTCGCGCCCGGGCCGGGCGAGCTGAGTGTCGCGCCGGTGTACGCCGGACTCTGCGGCACCGACATCCAGATGCTGCGCGGCCTGCGCGACGACCCGGCGCCCGTGATCGGGCACGAGGGCGTCGCCCGCGTGGTGGCCGCGGGCGCCGGTGTCCCCGCCACGTTCGCGCCGGGCCGGCTCGTCGCGGTGAACCCGACCCATCCCACCGATCCGGGATTCCTGCTCGGGCACAACGTGGACGGGCTGCTTCAGGAACGGACGCTGCTGCCCGCGACCGCCGTGGCCGGTGGCATGGTGCTGCCGCTGCCGGAGACCACCGACGTCACGCTGGCGCCGCTGCTGGAACCCCTGGCCGTGGTCTGCTACGCGCTCGGCGAACTCGCCCGGTTCGCGCCGGCGACCCTGCTCGTCGTCGGTGACGGCATCGTCGGGCATCTCGCCGTCCGCGCGTCCCGGCGTCTGCTGGGCGAGCACGTACGGGTGGCGCTGGTGCACCACACCGAGCCGGGCCGGCGGTTCAGCGAGGCGAGCCCGTACCCGGCCGACCTGCTGCTGGACGGTCCGGCCGGGGTGACGTTCGACGAACCGACGGCGGCGTTGCTGGCCACGCCCCGCGACGCGACGGTCGCGGCCCTGGAATCGGCGCTCGGAGCGGGCGCGGACGTCGTCGACCTGGTCGGCGGGCTGCCGCCCGGCGCCGCGACGCCACTGCTGCCCGGCGTCGATCTGGCGGCCGCGCGTGCCGCCAACTGCGGCGGCCTGCCCGACCCGGCCCGGATCACGACGGCCGGGCGGGTCCGGCTGTTCGGCCACCGCGGCGTCGCGAACCGGCACCTGCTCCAGGCGGCCGCCGAACTCGACCGCGACCCGGGACGCTACCGCGACCTGATCACCCACGTGACCGGCCTCGAAGGCGCGGCACGGGTCATGCGTCTCCTGGCCGGCTCGCGCGGGCGCGACGTCGACGGCAGACGGCTGATCAAACTCGCGATCCGGATTTCCGAGGAGGACCGATGGCGTTGCTGAGCGGCCGGCGCATGATCGTGGTCGGCGGTTCGACGGGGATAGGCCGGGGCGTCGCCGACGCCTGGGCGGCAGCGGGCGCCCGGGTGGTGGTGTGCAGCCGCAGCCGGCCCGCCGACGCGCCGCATCTGGAGTGGGCGCCCGTCGACCTCACCGATCCCGACGGGGCCCGTGAACGGCTGGCCGGCCTGGCCGCGGACCGGGTGGACGCGGCCTGCTTCTCCGCCGTGCACTACGGCGACCGGCGCGCCACCTTCAGCGAGGTGTCCGAAGCGGAGTGGCGACGGCAGCTCGACGTGAACGCGACCGGGCTGTGGCTGACGTTGCGGGCGCTCCTGCCGCCGCTGCGCGACGCCCGGCCGGGGCTGTTCGTCGGCGTCTCGTCCGAGGTGGCGTTCAACGGCGGACCGGGCCGGTCGGGTTACGCCGCGTCGAAGGCGGCGGCGAAGGTGTTGCTCGAGTCGGTCGCGCAGGAGGAGGACCACGTCCGCGTGGTGCAGGTGCTGCCGGCCGGCATGGTCGACACCCCCGGCATCCGCCGGCGCCGCCCGGCCGGCTTCGACTACAGCTCCTACGCCACGCCGGAGTCGATGGCGCGGCTGGCGGTCGAGCTGGCGGTGAGCGCGGGCGCCGGTCACCACGGGGACAGCCTGGTGGTCGACGCCGACGGCAACTGGACGTCGGCCCACGACCGGACGCCCGTGTCGCAGAGCCGGGTGCCGACATGAGCTGCCTGGTCGGCCTGACCGAGTGGCGGCTGCCCGCGTCCGGGGTCGAGGCGGTACGGCTGGCCGCCGACGCGGGCGCCGACGGCGTACAGCTCGACCTGGGCGGTCCGGGACGCGGCGAGTGGATCGACGCGCCGGGCCGGATCGACGCGATACGCGCCGAGGCGAGCGCCCGCCGGGTGCGGCTGCTCGCGCTGGCCGGCAACCACTTCAACGACGTGGGCCCGGGCGCCGACCCGCTGGTGGTGCGGCGTCTGCTGGAGCGTCTGCTGGACGCGGCGCTCGCGCTGGGCGTACCGCTGGTGTTCGTGCCCAGCTTCCGGCGCGGCGCGATCCACGGGCCGGCGGAGTTCGCCGCCACCGTGCGGGTGCTGCGCTGGGCGGGCGGGCAGGCGCAGCAGCGCGGCCTGGTGCTCGCCAACGAGAACGTGCTCCCCGCCGAGCAGGCCCGCCGGCTGGTCGAGGAGGTCGGCTCGCCCGCCTTCCGGCTGGTGCTGGACACCTTCAATCCCGTCGCGGCCGGGCTGCCGGTGGACGCCCTGGTCGCGGCGCTCGGCGACCTGCTGGCCGACCAGGTCCACCTCAAGGACGGGCCGCCCGACCGCGGTCCCTCCCCCTTGCTGGGCGCCGGCGCCGGGCGGGTCGACGACACCCTCGACGCGCTGCGCGAGCACGGCGTGCCGGTGCGCGCGCTCGTACTGGAGAACGACTACCGCGACCACGACGGCGCGCGACTGGCCGCGGATCTGGCCTGGGCGCGCCGCCGGTCGGCGCGGTTCACCTCGGCGGAGGCGGGACGATGACCGATCTGGGAAGGCGTACCGCGGTGCACGCGGCGGCGGTGCTGTTCGACATGGACGGCACGCTCGTGGACTCCACAGTTGTCGTGGAGCGGACCTGGCGCTCGTTCGCCGACAGGCACGGCCTCGACGTCGCCCGCATCCTCGCGGTCTCGCACGGGCGCCGCACGGAGGAGACGGTCGCCGCGTTCGCGCCGGCCGGCGTCGACGTGCGTGCCGAGGCCCGGCGCCTGATCGCCCAGGAGGTCGCCGACACCGAGGGGATCGTCGCGGTGGCCGGCGCGGCGCGACTGCTCGCGTTGCTGCCGGCCGGCGCCTGGGCGCTGGTGACGTCCGCCGGGCGTTCGCTGGCCGAGGCGCGGATGGCCGCGGCCGGGCTGCCCGTGCCGCCGGTGGTGGTGAGCGCGGACGACGTCACGGCCGGCAAGCCGAGCCCGGAGGGATACCTGACCGCCGCGCAGCGGCTCGGGGTCGCGCCGCATCGGGCGGTCGTCTTCGAGGACGCCGAAGCGGGCCTGCTCGCCGCGCGGGCGTGTGGCGCCCGCACCGTCGTGGTCGGCCGGTGCGCCGCGCCCGTCACCTCGGGACTCGACCGCGTCGCCGACCTTCGGCAGGTGCGGGTCGAGCCGACGCCCGGGGGCGGGCTGCGGCTGACGTACCCGACATGATTGGGAAACATAAAAAAAACATATTGATAGGCATGGATGTCCCGACCGAGGGTACCGGCAGTCTTACACCGACTTCGGAGGGAACGGAAAATGGCACAAGCAACCGGGCTCCTGGTTCGCGAGACGGGCTCCTGGCTCGTCCGTACGCAGAAAGAGGTCACGTACGAGGTGCGTTTCCGGGACAATTTGTTCCGGCCTGACAAGACCGATCTCCTGGAGATCGGCGCGGGGCCATGGTGCGGCTCCGAGCTGCGGCGATTCGTCGTCGTCGACCGCGACGTCGACCTTTTGCACGGCGACCGAATCCGAGCCTACTTCGATCACCACAACGTCGAGTACGTGATGATGGTGATTCAGGCGAACGAGACGGTCAAGGATTTCAGCACCGCCGCGCGAATCGTCGAGGAAATGGACAGCTTCGGTCTCGCCCGACGCTGCGAGCCGGTTATTGCCATCGGTGGCGGGGTGCTGATGGACATCGTCGGACTCGCCGCCAGCCTCTATCGACGGGGCACCCCGTTCCTGCGGGTGCCGACCACGCTCATCGGCCTCGTCGACGCCGGTGTCGGCGCGAAGACCGGGGTGAACTTCAACGGTCACAAGAACCGGCTGGGGACGTACGCCCCGGCCGAACTGACGGTGCTCGACCGGACGTTCCTGCGTACCGTGGACCGCCGGCACATCAGCAACGGCCTCGCGGAGATCCTGAAGATCGCCCTGATCAAGGACTACCGGCTGTTCCGGCTGCTGGAGGACCACGGCTCACGACTGCTGAACGAGAAGTTCCAGGGACTGACGCCCACCGGTGACGAAGCCGCGCTGGCCGTCCTGCACGCCGCCACCGAGGGCATGCTGGAGGAGCTTCAGCCGAACCTGTGGGAGAGCACGCTCGAACGGTGCGTCGACTACGGGCACACGTTCAGCCCCACTGTGGAGATGCGCGCGCTGCCCGCGCTGCTGCACGGCGAGGCGGTCTGCGTGGACATGGCGCTGACCACGGTGATGGCCTACCGCCGCGGGCTGGTCAGCGAGACGCAGCGGGACCGCATCCTCGCGGTCATGGCCGCGCTGGAACTGCCGAGGTGGGACGGCGCGCTGAGCGCGGAGGTGCTGGCACAGGCGCTGGAGGACACCGTGCGGCACCGCGACGGCAAGCAGCGCCTGCCGTTGCCGGTCGGCATCGGCGACGTCACCTTCGTCAACGACGTCACCCACGAGGAGATCAAGTCCGCGGTGGCCCTGCAGTACGCGCTGCACCAGGCGCACGAGCGGGGCACGCGGACGCAGATCCGCAACGCCGGGCCCAGAAACGCCGGCCGTCACGCCGCGCGCGGCTCGCTGGTGCGGGCCGCCGGCCGACCCTGAACGGAGACGCGATGTCAGTCCTGAACGGAGAACAACGGACGGAGCAGTTGACGGCCGACGTCGTCGTGGTGGGCGGTGGCGCCGCCGGATGCGTACTGGCGGGCCGGCTCAGCGAGGACGAGGGACGCTCCGTGCTGCTGCTCGAAGCCGGACCGGACTACGGTCCCTACGAGGACGGCCGCTGGCCCGACGACCTGCTCGACTGCCGCAACCCGGCACGCAGCCACGACTGGGACCCGGACATGCCGCCGTACTACTCCCGGGCCCGGGTGATCGGCGGCTCGTCCGTCAGCAACGCCTGCTGGACAGTGGTCGGCGCGCCCCCGGACTACGACGCCTGGAGCGCGTACTCCGGAGGAAGCTGGACCTACCGCACGCTCGCCCCGTACCTCGCCCGGGCCGTACGGGAACTGCGGGTGCGCGACGTGCCGGAGAGCGACCAGGGTGACCTGCACCGGGCGATGGTGGCCGGCGCGACCCAACTCGGCCTGCCGCTGCTGGCGGACGTGAACGCGCCGGACGCCACGGAGGGCGTCGGCTGGGTGCCGCTCAACGCGGTGGGGCACACGCGCTGGAACGCCGCGTTCGCCTACCTCGACCCGGCCCGCCCCCGACCGAACCTCCAGGTGGTGGCCGAGGCCCCGGCCGTCCGGCTCCTGGTACGGGGCGAGCGCGCGGTGGGAGTGGAGATCATCCGGAACGGCCGGGTCGAGACGGTGACCGCGGGCGCGGTGGTGCTGGCGGCGGGCGCCTTCGGCAACCCCCCGCTGCTGATGCGCAGCGGCATCGGGCCGGAGCAGGTGCTGCGGGAGCTGGGCGCCTCGGTGGTGCTGCCGCTGGCCGGCGTGGGGGAGAACCTGATCGACCACTCCAAAGTGCACCTGCCGATGACGCCGACCGAATCGCTGACCCTGCCCGAGCGGGGCGGATACGTGCCGCAGAGCCTGCTGAAGGTCCGGTCGAGCCTGGCCGACGACGAGTACTGGGATCTGCACATCGTGCCGACCGCCGGGCCCGGCGAGGACGAGCGCGGCCGGTTCGTCGGCCCGCTCGACGTCTCGCTCTACGTGTTCGTGCTGGCGCCCCGCTCCCGCGGCTGCGTGCGGGCGCGGTCGCTGGACCCGCTGGCCGCGCCGGTCATCGATCCCCGCTACTTCAGCGACCCCGACGGCTACGACCGGCAGGTGGCCCTGGACGGCGTCGACCTGGCCCACAAGCTGACCGACACCGCCGAGGTACGCGAGCTGGCCACACTCGAACCCTGGTCGCCGACGCAGCGGGAGGCGGTCGGCCGGGACCAGCTCGGGTACTGGCATCCGGTCGGCACCTGCGCGATGGGACCGGCCGGGAACCCGATGGCCGTGGCCGGCGCCGACGGCCGCCTGCACGGACTGTCCAACGTCTACGTCGGGGACGCCTCGCTGATGCCGGTGCTGCCCCGGGCGAACACCAACCTGACGACGATGGCGGTCGCGGCCCGGGTGGCGGACCTGATCGGCTGACCCGCCCCGCACGCGTCCATTCCTCACGAAGGGCACCGCAATGCAGACGCCGGTCTGGGAGATCGAACCCACGACCCTCGACAGACCCCTGCTGGTCCACGTCAACGCGACAGCCACCGGCGGAGGAGTCTCCGAACTGATCCGCGGGCTCCTGCGTCACCAGCCGGCGGGCTGGGCCGTGATCGCCGGAAACCCCGCTTTCTACGAGGTGACCAAGTACCTGCACCTCCTGCTGCACGGCCACGCCGACCCCACGGTGCTGGACGACCCGGAGACGATGCGCGTCTACCGGTCCGCGCTCGCGCCCCAGACGCGGTGGTTCGCCGAGCGGCTTCGTCCCGGCGACGTCGCGGTCCTGCACGACCCGCAGACGCTCGGTCTCGCGCCGGCGCTGCGGGCCGCCGGGGTCCGGGTGGTGTGGCACTGCCACATCGGCGCGGTCGTCGCGCCCGAGCGCGGCCCCGGCGCGTTCTGGCGCGCGTTCCGGGCCGAACTGGTCGCGCTGGACGCCGTCGTGACGACGCTGCCCGAGTTCGCCCCGCCGAACGTCCGCGAGCTGTTCGTCGTCACCCCCGCCGTCGACCCCGAGGCGCTGAAGAACCGGGAACTTGCGGCCGACGAGGTCGCGTCGGTGCTCGCCACCGCCGGCCTCACAGCGGACGGCGGTACGGCGGGTGTGACAGTCGTCCAGGAAAGACCGCTTCCGCCCGACGCCCGGGTTGTGCTCCAGGTGTCCCGCTGGGACCCGCTCAAGGACATGCCCGGGGTGGTGCGGTGCGTCGTCGGCCTGCCTGCCGACGTGCACCTGGTGCTCGCCGGCACGGACCCGGCGGACATCGCCGACGATCCCGACGGGCTGGCCGTCTTCGAGGAGGTGCGCCGGCTTCTCGCCGAACTGCCCGCGCACGACCGGGCGCGGGTGCATCTGGTCACCCTCTCGCTGACCCGGCCGGACCTCAACGCGCTCGTGGTGAACGCCCTGCAGCGCCGGGCCGACGTGGTGTTGCAGAAGAGCCTGGAGGAGGGCTTCGGACTGACGGTGACCGAGGCGATGGTGAAGGGCCGCCCGGTGGTCGCCTCCGCTGTCGGTGGTCTGCGGCATCAGGTGACCGACGGCCACAACGGCCTGCTCGTCGACCCGGTCGACCTGCCGGCGGTGCGGGCCGCGCTCGTCCGGCTGCTCGACGACCCCGAGCTGGGCCGGACGCTGGGCGAGCGGGCCCGGCGGACGGTGCTGGAGCGCTACACGATGCGACGGCTCGCCGAGGACTATCTGAAGATCGTCGGGACTCCGTCCGGGCGGTAGCGCGGTCGCGTCTCAGCCGAGCGGGCCGGTCACCGCGGTCACCGTACCGCCGGGCAGGAAGCCGGACCGGCCGTGCCCGCCGTGCGCGACCGGGCCGGGCAGGGAGACCGCCGCCGCCGCGTACATCCGGGCCGGCCCGGCGGGTGAGCCGTCCTGCCAGGCCAGGTACCCGGAGACGGTGGCGGGTTCGCCGGGGAAGCGGCGGGCCAGCTGCGCGACGTACCGGGACACCGGCTCGGCGCGCGGGTCGAACCGGAGCGCGAGCATCTGCCCGGTAGCGGGGCGCAGCACCGCGGCGGTGAGCAGCCAGGGCGCCAGGTAGGTGCCGGTCGCCGCGCCCGGCCCCCGCGCGGCGTCGCGCAACGCCGCCTCCGCCCCGGCCCAGCCGGTGACCACGAGCGTGGGATGCGGTCCGGAATCCGGGGGTACGACCCGCAGTCCGGCGCGCCGCGCGGCGTCGGTGACCGCGGCGACCGCGGCGACGGAGCGGGCCGAGGAGTCGCCCACGACGCTGAGGGCGCCCTCGGCCCGGGGCGCGAGGAAGGCGACGGTGGCGTCGAGGTCCTCGCGGTCGCCGGGGGTGAGGGCGTCCGCCGGGCAGCGCGACAGCGGCTGCGAGTCTCCGCCCCGCAGAAGCGCGCCGAGGGCCGCGCTGACGCACTCCGGCCCGTCCGGACCGCGCAGGTCGGGACCGGGGGCGCCGGCCGCCCCGGCGTCCAGCCGGACCACGGCCTCGCGTCCGCCGTACGCGACGTGCAGCCGGCTCGGGCCGGGCGGAAGGTGCACGAGGGCCCAGCCGTTCGTGGCGCCGGGCCGCCGGACGGCGGGGGAGAGGCGGTCCGCCCGCGTGCCGACCGAGACTCCCTCCGCGCCGACGTGCACGAGGTTCCAGCCGGGCCGCTGCGGCACCACCACCAGCGGGATGCCCCGGCCGCCGTTGTCCACTGCGACGAGCAGGGGCGCGCCGGGGCGTCCGGGCGGTGCGGGCAGCGCCACGGCGGTGGCGGTGGCGGCGACGATGACGACCGCCGGCAACACGACCGCCTGCCCGCGCAGCAGCGTCCGGTCCGGCCGCCGTCGGTGTCGCAGGCCGGCGCCCAGGCCGACGGCCCCGGCCACGGCGACAGCCAGGCAGACCCAGCGCGCCGGGCCGGCCCATCCGGGCCCCTCCGGGCCGAGGGCGGCGTGGCCGGCGCCGAGCCGCACCGCGCCGGCCGCCGCCTCGGCGGTGACGGCGGCGAGCATCCAGGGCGCGGCCCGGTGCGCGACGCGCCGCCGGGCCGACTCCGCGCCGAGCACTGTGGCGACGCCGCCCAGCAGCAACGCGGCGGCGACCCCGTGTCCGGCGGCGGCCACCGCGTCCGCGACTGTCGCCGTGGGCAGCGCCAGCAGGCCGGCCCCGCCGGACACGAGCAGAGCCAGGGGTACGCCCACCGCGCGCCGCCCCGCGTACCGGAGCAGGGCGAGGCTGGCCGCCGCGAGCGCGAGCGTCGGGGCGGCGGGGGCGTCCCCGCCCAGGCCGAGGGTGAGCAGGTGCGCCACGGCGGCGGTCACCGCCGCGGCGGTGAGGTGGCGTGGCGCCGGGGCGGCGAGCGGCCGCAGCAGCACCAGTCCTGCCGCGGTGGCCGTCGCGGCGAGGGCGAGCAGGCCGGCGAACGCCGTGGCGGCCGGGGCGACGCCGCCGCCGTCCGCGGCGTGCGCCGGCGCGGCCGCGAGCAGCGTGGCCGCCACCCCGGCGAGGGCCGCGCCGGCAAGCCGTCCGGCCGATCGGGGCACGCCCCGGCGACCCTCGGTGGTACGGGATGTCGCGGTGCGGTCGGGCACTCGTGCCTCCTCGGCGCTCACACGGGTCGATCGGCCGGGGCAGCCACCTGGGGATACGTGTTGGCGGCGTACCAGTCGCCGCGGCCCTGCGGCAGCAGGTCGAGCACGTTCCACACCGGAGAGAGCAGGTCGATGCCGCGCTCGGCGCCGTCGACGAAGTTGGCCGGCTGGCTGTAGAAGTGCCGGATGCCGTCGTCGGCACGGACCAGCACGCTGACCATCGGGCGC
The DNA here is from genome assembly GCF_051853095.1 of Micromonospora sp. LA-10. Lineage (NCBI taxonomy): Bacteria > Bacillati > Actinomycetota > Actinomycetes > Micromonosporales > Micromonosporaceae > Micromonospora > Micromonospora sp. LA-10. The sequence goes on along the minus strand of NZ_CP195710.1, from coordinate 1,760,812 downwards.
TGGTCGCCGTTCGGGTGCTCGGCGCGCAGGTCGGCGTTGAAGTCGGTGCCGTGGCTGGAGAGCAGCCGCAGACCGTGCCAGCCACGCCGGGCGCCCCAGGCGCGCAGCTTCGCCGCCGGGGCCTTGCCGACCACCACGAACGCGGCGTGCTGCGCGATGTGGTGCGCGACGCCGTGGAACCCGTCCACCCACAGCGAGCACATCGGGCAGGCGGCGTCGGCCTCCGGGTGGAACATCAGGTGGTAGACGACGAGCGTGCGGTGCGCGCCGAAGAGCGCGGAGAGCCGGACGGGACGCAGCGGGCCGGGCGCGCTCAGGTCGGCCGGTCCCTCGGTGAGCGCGACGTCGGCCACCGGCGCGCCGAGCGGCAGCTCCCGCCGGGCCGCGGCGACCCGCTCGACCTCGTCGCTCAGGCGACGTTCGGCCTCGGCCAGGCGCAGCCGCGCCGCCACGTAGCCGGCGTCGGCGCCGTCCGGCCACATCGGCAGCGGCGGCGGTCCGGTCCCGTCGTCGGTCATTCTCGTCGTCCTTCCTCGACCCGCACCAACGGCGGTCATTCGCTATAGAATATAGAAGTGAATAACGGGTAGGCGTCGACATAGGGGGCACGCGTGACGGACACGACCGCGCCAACATGGCTGCCGCAGCACGACCCGCTCGTCGCCGCCGACCCCGACGCCGACATCCACGAGTGGCTCGCCGGCTGGCGCCGCCGGGCCGGGATGCGCGTGGACGTGGTGCCCCTGGCCGGCCTGCGCGGCTGGCGCCAGGACGCCGACACCGGAGTCCTGGCCCACGGCAGCGGCCGGTTCTTCCGGGTGGAAGGGCTCTCCGTCGAGGTGCCGGGCGCGGCCGTGCCCCGCTGGGACCAGCCGGTGCTGCACCAGCCGGAAGTGGGCATCCTCGGCCTGCTCGCCCGCCGCGACGGCGACACGCTGCGGGTGCTGGTGCAGGCCAAGGCGGAGCCCGGCAACCAGGACGGCCACCAGATCGCGCCCACCGTCCAGGCCACCCGGAGCAACTGGACCGGTGTGCACGGCGGCCGCCCGGTGCCGTTCCTGCACCACTTCCGCGACCCGGACCCGCGCCGGGTGCTCGTGGACGTCCGCCAGTCCGAGCACGGGTCCTGGTTCCTGCGCAAACGCAACCGCAACATGGTGGTCCTCACCGACGAGGACATCGTGCCGCCGCCCGGGTTCCGCTGGGTCAGCCTCGCCCAGCTGCACCGGCTCCTCCGCCACGACGACCTGGTCAACATGGACACCCGCACCGTGCTCTCGTGCCTGCCGGCGGAGCTGACGGAGCGGGCGGCCGGAACGGCACGGGACGCCTTCACGGCCGCGCTGCGCCGCTCCTGCCGGCCCGGTACGGGCAGCCGGCACCGCACCGGCGAGCTGTTGCACTGGATCACCGACGTCCGCAGCCGCACCGAGGTGGACGCCGACCGGACGGCGCTGCGCGGACGGGCGGCGTGGCATCTCGGCGAGGTCTCCCTGCGTCACGACAGCGGACTGTTCTTCGAGGTCATCGGCGTGGACGTGGACGCCGAGGGGCGCGAGGTGGCGAGCTGGTCGCAGCCGATGCTGCGGCCCTGCGGCCAGGGGGTGGTGGCGTTCCTGGCCACCCGCCTCGACGGTGTGCTGCACGTGCTGGCGCACGCCCGGGTCGAGCCGGGCTTCGTCGACGTGGTGGAACTGGCGCCGACGGTCCAGTGCACGCCCGCCACGCTCGACTACCTGCCCGCCGCGGCGCGTCCGCCCTTCCTGGACCAGGTGCTCGGCGCGCCGCCGGAGCGGGTCCGCTTCCGCGCCGTCCTCTCCGAGGAGGGCGGCCGGCTCTACCGTGCCCGCAGCAGCTATCTCGTGGTGGAGACCGACGACGTCGACCTGGAGAGCGACCAGTACCGCTGGGTGACCCTGCACCAGCTCTCGGAGCTGCTGCGGCACAGCAACTACGTGAACGTCTCGGCCCGCAGCCTGATCGCCTGCCTGCGCGGGCTGCTGGACGCCGGCTGAGCGGGCGGACCGGGCCGCTCCCGGTCCGCCCGCCGCCACGGCGGTCAGTCGCCGAAGCCGGCCGGGTGGGCGTCGCCCACCGCGTTGAGCAGCACACCCTGCTCCAGCAGCGCCTTGCAGGCGCAGAGCACCATGGTGAACCCGCCCATGGAGTCGATGGCCTTCCCCACGGCCTGGTCGGCGGTGCCGGTGAAGCCGGTCTCGGTGATCCGGACCAGCGTCGTGTCACCCTCGCCCGGCAGGAACCGCCATTCGAGCTGGGTGGGGGACTCCGGGTCCCACTCGGCCAGGATGCGGCTGTTCTCCTCGACGTCCTTGACGGTCACCACGGTGGAGACGCCGTACATCTCCCAGTCCCAGGTGACGGTGGCGCCGGGCTCGAGCCGGCCGCTGCTCCTGGTGAACCAGAACTTCGTGGTCACCGCCGGGTCCGCGAACGCCTGGAAGACCTCGGCGACGGGCTTGCGGATGAGCATCTGCGCGGTGACGGCAGGCGGTTGGGTCAAACGGTCGCTGTCCACGGGTCAGCCGTGTTCCCTTCTCGTGTCATCGGCACTGCGTACAAACGGTGGCGGGTCAGGCCCGCCGGCGGTACAGAAACATGGAGAGCGGCGCGAAGACGGCCACCAGCGCCGCGCAGCCGGCCAGCGCCGCGCCGACCTCACCGGCGGTCGCCGTGCCGTGGGCCAGCCCGCGCGCGGCGGTGACGGTCAACGCGAACGGGTTCAGGCCGACCACCGCCTGGAGCCAGCCGGGCAGCGTCTCCTGCGGCACGAAGAAGTTGCTGACGAACGACACCGGGAAGACGATCGCCTGGCAGGCGCTCAGCGCGGCGGTCGGTGACTTCAGGGCGAGCCCGAAGAGCACGTACACCCAGGAGAAGGAGAAGACGAACACCAGGGTGATCAGGATCGTGGCGAGGACGCCGAGCACGCCGCCGTCGGGCCGGAAGCCGACCGCGAGCCCGACCGCCACGGCGACCGCGCAGCCGACGACGTAGAGCACGTTGTTGCCCAGCAGCGTGCCGACGATCGCGGCGGGACGCCAGATGGCCAGCGCGCGGAAGCGGTCGGTCACCTCGCGGGAGTTGTCCAGGTTGACCACCGCGCCGATCCGCATGCTGATCATGATCCCGGTGAACACCACGATGCCGGGGATGTAGAACTGCATGTAGCTCGACGTCGAACCGGCCAGGGCACCGCCGAACAGGAAGCCGAAGACGAGCGTGAACATGATCGGCACGCCGAGCGCCTCGAGGATCTGCGTCGGGTCACGGCGTACCTTCTGCACCGCCCGCCACGCGAAGGTGAGCGTGGACGACAGCGCGCCGGGACGCGCCGGCCGCGCCGCGGCCAGCGCCGACACCCCACGGCCGGTGCCGGCCTCCACCACGCTGCTCACGCCGCCTCCTCGGTCTCGGTCCGCGTGCCGTCCGCCCGGTGCCCGGTGAGGGCGAGGAACACCTGGTCCAGGGTGGCGTGGCCGAAGGCGTACTCGGCCAGCCCGACGCCGGCCCCGGCGAGGGCGGCCAGCGCCCGGGTGGCCTCCTCCTCGGCCGACACCTGCGCGGTCAGCTCCAGCGGGTCGGCGCCGGCGTGCACCGCGGCGCCCAGCGCCTCGGCCAGCGTCCGCTCGGCCGTCTCCCGCGCCCCGGCGTCGCGCAACCGCACCCGCAGCACGCTCGAACCCACCGACCGCTTCAGCTCCACCGGCGTGCCCTCGGCGATGACCCGGCCGTGGTCGACGACCGCGATCCGGTCGGCGAGCTGGTCGGCCTCGTCGAGGTACTGCGTGGTGAGCAGCACTGTGGCGCCCTCGCCGACCATGCCCCGGACGAGTTCCCACACCTGGTTGCGGCTGTGCGGGTCCAGCCCGGTCGTCGGCTCGTCGAGGAACATCAGGTCGGGTGTCACGACCATGCTGCTGGCGATGTCGAGCCGCCGGCGCATGCCGCCGGAGTAGGTCCGGACCAGCCGGCCGGCGGCCTCCTCCAGGTCGAACGTGGCGAGCAGCTCCTCGGCGCGGCGGCGTGCCGCGCCCCAGGAGAAGCCGCGCAGCCGGGAGAGCAGGACGAGGTTGTCCAGGCCGGACAGTTCTTCGTCGACCGAGGAGTATTGCCCGGTCAGCCCGATCCGGTCGCGGATCGCCCCGGCTTCGCGCACCACGTCGTGGCCGAGCACGCGGACCTCGCCGCTGTCGGGCGGGACGAGCGTGGCGAGAGTGCGGACGATCGTCGTCTTGCCGGCGCCGTTGGGGCCGAGCACCCCGAACACGCTTCCGGCCGACACGCGCAGGTCGACTCCGTCGAGCGCGCGCACCTCGCCGTAGGATTTGCGCAATCGGGTGACCTCGATGGCGGGACTGTCGGTCTGCTGTGCGGACAAGCCAGCCGTACGCGACATTGTGTTCACAAACATATAGTAGCAGGACGTTTCGCTCCGGTCACGCCCCTTGATCCGCGCGTCGCGCGTTCCGTCGCCACGTGATCCTCGCATGGACACCCGCCGGTCGATAGCTATAGCATTCTCAAGCAGCAAGTTGCCGCGAGAGTGAGGAGCGGACGTGTCCACACGCGAGCTGACCGACATCGACGAAGTGGCGGAGATCTACGACGACGGCGCCTGGGCCGTCGAGGTGCTCGGCGGGAACATCCACTTCGGATGGTGGGAGGACGACGACGACCGCACGCCCTTCCTGGAGGCCATCAACCGGTTCACCGACATCGTCGGCGACCGGCTCGCGCTGCGCCCGGGCGAGCGGCTGCTCGACGTCGGATGCGGCGCCGGTGAGCCGGCCATCCGGCTCGGCCAGCGCAGCGACGCCGACATCACCGGCATCACCAACAGCAGCGAGCACCTCAAGCGGGCCCGGGAGCGGGTGAACGAGTCCGGGCTGCGCGGCCAGGTCCGCTTCGAGCTGGGCGACGCCGCCGCGCTGAGCTACCCGGACGCCTCCTTCGACAAGGTGCTCGCCTTCGAGTCCCTGGTGCACGCGCAGGACCGCCGGCAGTGGCTCGCCGAGATCCGCCGCGTGCTCAAGCCGGGCGGCCGGCTCGTGCTCACCGACCTCGCCGAGGACGCCCCGCTCACCGAGCGGGACCGGCAGATCCTCACCGACTTCACACTCGCCCCGCCCGGCCCGCCGATGGCCGCGTTCGACCTGGTCCGCGACGCCGGCTTCGTGGTGGACGAGTTCCTCAGCTGCGGCGACAAGATCAGCCGCTCGTTCCCCGCGTACCACGAGCGGGTGCAGCAGCGGCGCGACACGCTCGCCGCCGCGCACGGGGCCGAGAAGATCGACGCCTTCCTCGCCGAGATGCCGGCCGTGCTCGACGTCCTGCGCACCAAGGTCGGCTGCGTCGTCATCGCCGCACACAAGCCGCGCTGAACCGGTCGGCGGCGCACCGGTGTCCGAAGGAAACAGGCAGATGACCGCCCCCGCCGTCAGCGGCTGCCGGATCTGCGGCGGCCCGGTGACCGAGATGCTCGACCTCGGCCGCCAACCCCTCTCCGACGCGTTCCCCCGCCCGGCCGACCTCGCCGGCGAGTTCTTCTACCGCCTCGCGCTGGGCCGGTGCGCCGACTGCACAATGGTCCAGCTCGTCGAGGAGGTGCCCCGCGAGCGGATGTTCCACCACGACTACCCGTACCGCTCGTCGCTGTCGTCGGTGATGCGCGCGCACTTCACCGGCACCGGCCGGGAACTGCTCGCCACCGAGCTGACCCGGCCCGGCGCGTTCTGCGTCGAGCTGGGCTGCAACGACGGAGTGATGCTGCGGACCGTGGCGCAGGCCGGCGTACGCCACCTCGGCTTCGAGCCTTCCGCCGGGGTGGCCGAGCTGGCCCGCCGGCAGGGCGTACGGGTACGCACCGACTTCTTCGAGGAGAAGACCGCCGCCGAGGTGCTCGCCACCGACGGGCCGGCGGACGTCGTCTACGCCGCCAACACGATCTGCCACCTGCCCTACCTGGACTCGGTGCTGCGCGGGGCGCGGCTGCTGCTCGCCCCCGGCGGCGTCCTCGTCTTCGAGGACCCGTACCTCGGCGACATCCTCGCCAGGACCGCCTTCGACCAGATCTACGACGAGCACTTCTACTACTTCACCGCCCACTCGGTACGGGCCGCCGCGGCCCGCTTCGGACTGGAGCTCGTCGACGTGCGCCGGCTACCAGTGCACGGCGGCGAGGTGCGTTACACGCTCGCCCACGCCGGGGCGCGTACCCCGTCCCCGGCCGTCGCCGAGCTGCTGTGTCAGGAACGGGAGCAGGGTGTGACCGGGGTGGAGGCGCTGCGCCGGTTCGCCGCCGACGTCGCGCGTACCCGGACCGACCTGGTCGCGCTGCTGCGCTCGCTGAAGGAGGAGGGCCGCACCGTCGCCGCCTACGGAGCCACCGCCAAGAGCGCCACAGTCACCAACTACTGCGGGCTCGGACCGGAGCTGATCTCGTACGTCTGCGACACCACCCCGGCCAAGCAGGGCCGGCTGACCCCGGGCGCGCACATCCCGGTCCGCCCGCCCGCCGCCTTCGCCGACCCGTACCCGGACTACGCGGTGCTCTTCGCCTGGAACCACGCCGAGGAGATCATGGCGAAGGAGACCGGCTTCCGGGCCGCCGGAGGCCGGTGGATCCACTACGTGCCCACCGTGCGCGTACGGTGACGGCATCGGTGGCGCGCGGCTTCTACCGCGCCGGATACCCGGAGATCTACGACCTGGTGATGCGGCACCGGGGCCGCGACCACACGGCCGAGGCCGCCACGCTCGCCCGGATGGTCCGGCGGCGCAACCCGGCCGCGGCCTCGCTGCTCGACGTGGCCTGCGGCACCGGGCTGCACCTGGAGCGCCTGCGGGCCCACTTCGCCCCGGTGACCGGGGTGGACCTGTCCGCGGAGATGCTCGCCCGCGCCGGGGCGCGGGTTCCGGACGTGGCCCTGCACGAGGGCGACATGCGCGAGCTGGACCTGGATGCCGTCTTCGACGTGGTGGTCTGCCTCTTCGCGGTGCCGCACCTGCGCGGCGTCGCCGAGCTGGACCGGACCGTCGCGCGGCTGGCCGCCCACCTGACGCCGGGCGGCGTGCTGGCGGTCGAGCCCTGGTACACGCCGGAGGCGTTCGTCCCCGGCTACGTGGCCCGCGACATGGTGCAGGAGCAGGACCGGGTGGTGGTCCGGCTGTCCCACTCGACGTGGCTCGACGGCGCGCGCGACCGCATCCGGATGACTGTGCACCAGGCGTACGCCGACCCGGAGGCGGGCATCCGGCACGACACCGCGACGACCGAGCTGACGCTGTTCCGGCCGGAGCACTTCGCCGCCGCGTTCGCCCGGGCCGGGCTCGCCGCCGCGCACGTGACGGCGCCGCCGTTCCGGTGGGGCCTGTGGATCGCCCGGCCCGCGGGCGCCCGATGACCGGGGACCGGCCCCGGGCGGTCGTGCTGGGCGGCACCGGGTTCGTGGGCGCCCACGTCGCGGACGCCTTCGCCGACGCCGGCCACGACGTGCTCACCGTGGCCCGCCGCGCCCCGGCCGCCCGCCGGCACCGGTTCACCGCGCTCGACCTCGGCAGCGCCGAACCGGGGACGCTGGCGCGGCTCCTGGACGCCGAGGGCCCGGTCGCCGTCGTCGACGCCACCGGCAGCAGCTGGGGACTGGACCCCGGCCGGATGGCGGAGCGCTGCACCCGGCTCAGCGCGCTGCTGCTCGACGCGTTGCGCCGGGCGGCCTGCCGGCCCCGGCTGGTGCACCTCGGCTCGGTGCTGGAGTACGGCCCGCAGCCGGTCGAGCCGGCCGATCCGTGCCGTACGCCGGCGCCGGACACCGCCTACGGCCGGGCGAAGCTCGCCGCGACCCGTGCCGTGCTGGCGGCGGCCGACGCCGGTGACGTCGACGCGGTGGTGCTGCGCCTGGTGAACGCGCTCGGTCCGGGGCTGCCCGCGACCAGTCTGCTGGGCCGGGTCGCCGCCGCGCTGGCGCCGGCCGCGCGGTCCGGCGTCCCCGCGCGTGTGACGCTCGCCCCGCTGGAGGCCCGGCGCGACTTCGTCGACGTCCGGGACGCCGCCGAGGCCGTGCTGGCCGCCGCCGGGCGCCCGGTGACCGGCCGCGTCCTCGACGTCGGCCGGGGCGAGGCGGTGCCGGTGCGGACGCTGGTACGGCTCCTGGTGGAGGTCAGTGGAGTGCCCACGACGGTGGTGGAACGCGCCGGCCCGGCCGGTTGGCGGGCCGCCACCCGGTGGTCGTGCGTCGACCCGGCGCCGACCGCTGCCGCGCTCGGCTGGCGGCCCCGCCGCGACCTGCGGAAGGCGGTCACCGACTTCTGGCACGACGAGCTGCGCCGGCTCCCCGGCGCCGGGGAGCCGGTGGCCGCGGGAAAGCCGCGACAGCGGGCGCCGTAGCGCGGGCGGCGAATCGACAGGTGGCGCGACCGGCGTCACCGGCTCGGCGGTACGGCGTCGCCCGTGCCGCCTCGGCGACAGGGAGGGCAGGAGTCATGCGCGTACTGTTCATGCCGGGTCCGGCCATCGGCCACGCGTTCCCGCTGGTGCCGCTCGGGTGGGCGTTCCGCGCCGCCGGGCACGAGGTCGTCTTCGTCACCGCCGGTGACGCGCTGGCGGTGGCCCGGGCCGGGCTGCCGGTCCTGGACGCCGTGCCCGGACGGACCACCTCGGACATGCAGGCGCAGTTCATCCGCGACGTGCCGCGCCTCTTCGAGCCGATCGGCGCCGACCCGATCGGCGAGATGGAGGAGCGCAAGCCGTACATCGTCTCGGCCTGGGACCCGTTCGTGGACGCCCACGTCGCGCTCGGCGAATGGGTGCAGCCGGACCTGGTGGTGTACGACCCGATCTTCGCGGTCGGCCCGGTCGTCGCCGCCCGGCTGAAGGTGCCGGCGGTGGCGCACAGCCTCGGGCTGGCCCGGTTCACCCCCGACCTGCTGCGCGAGCTGCCCGGCGCGGTGGCGATGCGCCGGCACGGGGTGACGCTGCCCGAGGGCATCCCGACCATCGACATCGCACCGCCCAGCCTGGTCGAGGGCGGGCCGGCCGAGATCTCCATGCGGTACGTGCCGTACAACGGCGGCGGTGTGCTGCCCGACTGGCTCCGGGAGCCGGTCGGCCGGCCCCGGATCGCCGTCACCTTCGGCACGCTCGGCGGGCCGGACCGGTTCGCCGCCGGCATCGAGCGGGTGCTCGCCGCCGCGTCCGGGCTGGACGCCGAGTTCGTGCTGGCGATCGGGGAGTCGGCCGTCCCGGCCGACCTGCCGCCCAACGTGCGTACCACCGGATGGGTGCCGCTGAACCAGCTGCTGCGCGGCTGCGCCGCCGCGATCCACCACGGCGGGGACGGCACGACCCTCACCTGCGCCGCGCTCGGCGTCCGCCAGCTGGTGCTGCCCGGCTCGCCGGACGAGCTGGTCACCGGCGAGCTGCTGCGCGCCCGAGGGCTGGCACACGTGCTGGACTCGATGGACGAGCTGGACGCCGCCGCGATCGACAGGCTGCTCACCGACGCGGAGCTGGGCCGGGTGACCGGCGAGGTACGGGCCGAGATCGCGGCGCTGCCGTCCCCCGCCGAGGTGGTGCCCCGGCTGGCCGCGCCGGCCTGAGCCCGGACGCGCCGCGGCGGCGGGCGGCTCCTCGCCGCCCGCCGCCGGTCCGGTTCCCGGTCAGCGCAGTTGCGCGTCGGCCACCGCGAAGAGCAGCCCGTGCGGGTTCGCCTTGCCGGTGTTCCCGTGCGGCCAGCTCGTCCGGTCGAAGCTCACGCAGCGCCGGCCGGTGTGCTCGTCGCGGAACGCGCGGTCCTCGGTGAGCCGGCCCGCCGGGTCGACCAGGGCCATGCAGATCCGGGCGTCACCGTCGAGCCCGGTGGGGGCCACGAAGTAGTTCGAGGTGACCACCCGGGAGACCTGGTCGCTCTGGCGGAAGTGCTTTCCGCCCGCCATCGGCCGGAACGTGTCCAGCGCCCCCCAGTGCGGGCCGCCGAGCGTGGTGTCCACGATCGGCAGCGCGCTGACCAGCGCGAGGCAGTCCGGCTCGGCGCCGCCGCGTGCGGTCTCCGCGATCGTGTCGATCTGGCACGAGGTCCGGCTTCCGGCGGCCAGAAGCCGGCGGATGTCCAGCACGTACACCATGCCGGACTCGGCGTTGACGGCCGGTGAGTTGTTGCCGCCGAACATCACCGTGTGGAACAGGAAGCGGTCGTCCGGGCTCACCATGAGCCAGCTGCCGCCGTCGGCCGCGCTGGTCGGGGTGTCACGCGGGTAGATCCGGCGGAAGGCGGTCGCGTCGTCGAACACCTGCCGCCAGGTCAGCTCCCGCTTGGTGATGTCCGGCGTGTAGTAGACGGCGCCCATGCCGGTGGCCACGAACGCGCCGCGGTTGTGGGGCTTGTTTGTCACCGCCGGTTCCATGGCCAGCAGGCCCTCCCGGCTGAACTCGTCGTCGACCCGGGGCCCGTCGGGCAGGTACGACAGGGAGAGCAGGCGGGGCCGGTTGCGGTCGCTGATGTCGTACGTGCGGACCGTGCGGCGCTGCAGGTTCGGGTCGGTCACCAGGCCGGCGACGACGTGCCGCACCTCGACGAAGTCGCTGGTGACCAGCCGGTTCAGGTCCTCGCGCAGGGCGATGCCGTGCGGGTTGGCGCAGGTCGGCACCGGCAGCGCCGGCCGGTTGGGGCAGGAGACCGGGTCCTCGGCCTCCTTCTTCGCCGCCGGCATCTCGGCCAGCACCCGGCCGTCGGGGCCGAGCCGGACCACTTCGCCGGGGGAGCCGGCGAAGCCGTTGCCCACGCGGGTCTGCCCGTCGGAGTAGGTGCAGGGGCCGGCGACGTCGGGCCCGCCCATGTACGACCCGTACGCGGTGCCGTCGCGCAGGACGGTGAACGCGTCCGGCACCGAGCCGCACGGGGTGTCCTGCGGCAGCGTCACGCCGCTGAGTGAGACCCGGGGAAGCCGGCTGACGTCGAAGACGAAGACGGTGTCGCTGAGCAGGCCGCCCGCGTACACCTTGTCGCCCTTGCGCCAGGTGTACTGCATGTGGTGCGGCTCGTTGCCGAAGACCGAGTCGACGGTGACGGTGTTCGCCACCCGGCCGTAGTCGGGTGAGCCGGGGGTGGCGTCCACGACGGCGAGAAAGTCGGGGTCGGGCCGGCCGTCGGCGCCGGGGGCTGCGTCGCCGGTCCAGACCAGCAGCCACTGGCGGGCGGGCGCGCCCGCCCGCTCGGCGGCCTGGGCCGTGCGGGTGAGGTGATTGGTGATCCGGTACGGCTGGCCGTCGCTGCCGGTCACGGTCGAGGTGACCCGTCGCACGGACGCGCCGGCCGCGGTCGGGGGTGGCACCAGGCCGCTGCTGACGGCGACGAGCGCGATCACTCCGATGTGGGCGGCGCGCCGGAGCGGGCCGCGCTGTTGTCGACGGGGCATGGACGTCCTCCTGGTCACGTGCGGGATTGAGGCCGGAACATGCCAGGCGTCGCGGTCGGAGGGGAGACGGAGAGGGCCGGGGAGCGGCGCCCGCGGCAGCGAGCCTACTATGCGAATTGCAACTGTCAATTGACGGGAAATCGACTGTAGAGAGATCCACCCCGCGCAATTTCCATCGATCGCCGGAGGGCCGGCGTGGTCGACGGCGACCGATGTCGTGGCAGGTCAGGTCGGCCGTGAAGGCTTGTCCGGCAAGGGCGTTCGCATGCCCCGCGAGGTTGGTGCCAAGGCTGGGGCGGTGGCGTCGCGGCGGGCTCGATTCCGTCCGTTCGGGCCAATGGGCGGAAGCCAGGGGTACCGATATCGGTTGACGAACGTGTAGCTGACCGGCGGGTCGGCGGCTAGGATGCGAGGTGGTGATGCCGGGGTGAGGCACCGCGGCGACGACGCCCCCGGGAGGTCCGCCGCCATGACCGTCGGAGTCTGGAACTACCTGGCCGAGTACGACAGCGAGCGCGAGGACGTCCTCGGCGCCGTGGAACAGGTCTTCTCCTCCGGCCGGCTGGTGCTCGGCGAGAGTGTGCGCGGCTTCGAGCGGGAGTTCGCCGCCTACCACGGCGTACCGCACTGCGTCGGGGTGGCCAACGGCACCGACGCCATCTCGCTGGCCCTCTGGGCGCTGGGCGTACGCCCCGGCGACGAGGTGGTCACCGTCGCCAACACGGCCGCGCCGACGGTGCTCGCCATCGACGCGGTGGGCGCGGTGCCGGTCTTCGTCGACGTGGACGAGGCGACCTGCCTGATGCGCGTCGACCGGGTCGCCGACGCGATCACGGCGCGTACCCGGGTGCTGCTCCCGGTGCACCTCTACGGGCAGTGCGTCGACATGGCGCCGCTGCGGGCGCTCGCCGCCGAGCACGGCCTCGCGGTGCTTGAGGACTGCGCGCAGGCGCACGGCGCGCGCCACCACGGCCGGGTGGCCGGGTCGCTCGGTGACGCCGCCGCCTTCTCGTTCTACCCGACCAAGGTGCTCGGCGCGTACGGCGACGGCGGCGCGACGATCACCGCCGACCCGGACGTGGAGCGGCGCCTGCGCCGGCTGCGGTACTACGGGATGGAGGACCGTTACTACGTCGAGGAGACGCCCGGGCGCAACAGCCGCCTGGACGAGGTGCAGGCGGAGATCCTGCGCCGCAAGCTGCGGCGGCTGGACCGCTACATCGCCGCCCGCCGCGCGATCGCCCGCCGCTACGACGAAGGGCTCGCCGGCACCGGCCTGATCCTGCCGGTCACCGCGCCCGGCAACGAGCACGTCCACTATCTCTACGTGGTACGGCACCCGCGGCGCGACGAGATCCTGGAGGAGCTGCGCCCGCACGGGATCGAGCTGAACGTCAGCTACCGCTGGCCGGTGCACACCATGCGCGGCTTCGCCCACCTCGGCTACTCCGACGGGTCGCTCCCGGTCACCGAGCGGCTGGCGGGGGAGGTCTTCTCGCTGCCGATGTACCCGTCCCTGGACGCGGACACCCAGGACCGGGTGATCGACGCGCTGCGCAAGGTCCTGCGGGCCGGCTGAGGTCCCCATATCGGGCACCGCAAGAATTGAGAATCATATAGCAAACTCGGCTCCTGCGGATCTACCATCGCGACATGGAGCCTTCCACTTTCAGCACCCCGGTCGGCGACTTCGCCGACCTCCGTGACGACTTCCTGCGGCTCACCACCGAGATCGGCTGGTGCACGGTTGCCACTGTGGACGGACGCGACCGGCCGCGCAGCCGGATCATGCACGTCTCCTGGGAGGCCGGCGACGCCGGCCCGACCGGCTGGGTCAGCACCTCCCGCACCCCGGTGAAGACCGCCCACCTGGCCCGCAATCCGTACGTCTCGTGCAGCTACTGGACACCCGCGCACGACGCCGTCTTCGTCGACTGCCGCGCCACCTGGCTGGAACCGGGCGACACCAAACGCCACGTCTGGGACCTGGTCGCCGCCGAGGCGACCCAGCGCGGCTTCGACCCGTACGCGGTCTGGCCCGACGGCCCCACCGACGCCGGCTTCGAGGTGCTCCAGTTCGACCCCTGGCGGGTCCAGATCACCCTTCAGGACCTGGCCAACGGCCAGACCATCGGCTCGTCGCGGGTCTGGCACGCCGCCGGACGGCCCGCGTCCACCGGCGCGCTGCTCTCCCGCTGATCCCGACCGGGCCGCCGTCGCACCCGGGCCGGCCCGTCACCGCCGACGCGGCGAGCCGCGCGGCCCGACACCGAGGGAACGCACCATGACCAGCACCCTGCGCACACCCGCGTCGGCGCCCGGCCGCCTGCCCGTGCTCGGGCACGGCCTGCAGATGAAACGACGACCCGCCGAGTTCCTGCTCGAACTCCAGTCCGGCGAGCCGGTCGTCACCATCGCGCTGGGCAAGCGCCCGGCGTACGTGGTGAACGACCCGACCCTGATGCGCGAGCTGCTCCGCGACGGCGACACCTTCGTCCGGGGCGGGCCGATGACCGACCGCTTCCGGTCCATGTTCGGCAACGGCCTGGGCATCTCCGAGGGCGAGTTCCACCGCCGGCAGCGCGCGCTGATCCAGCCCGCCTTCCACCGCAACAAGGTCATCCACTACACGGAGCTGATGAGCCGGACGGTCGCCGGCAAGCTCGACTCCTGGCGCGACGGCCAGCGCCTCGCGGTCGAGAAGGAGATGGACGAGCTGGCCCTCAGCAACGTCGTCGAGGTCGTCTTCGCCGGTGACCGGCGCCTCGACCGCGCCCGGTTCATGGCCGCGACCACCACCGTCCTGGGCGGGCTGTTCCGCCGGATCACCGACGTGACAGGCGTGCTGACCCGCCTGCCCACCCAGGCCAACCGTGACTACGACGCCGCGGCCGAGTACCTGCGGGCCACCATCCGCCGGGTCATCGCCGAGTACCGCGCGGCCGGCACCGACCACGGCGACCTGCTGTCGATGATGCTCTTCGCCCGCGACGAGGACGGCCGGCCCGCGATGAGCGACGAGCAGGTCCACGACGAGGTGATGACGTTCTTCATCGCCGGCAGCAACACCATCGCCAACACGCTCTGCTGGGCGCTGCACCACGTCGGCGCGGACGCCGGGGTGCAGCGGCGGCTGCACGCCGAGGTCGACCGGGTGCTCGACGGACGGGCCGCCGGCTACGCCGACGTGGCGGCGCTGGAGTACACCCGCCAGGTGCTCTCCGAGACGCTGCGGCTGCGCACCCAGGGCCTGTTCAACAACCGGGTCACCGCCCGCGACGCCGAACTGGGCGGCTACCTGATCCCGGCCGGCTCGGACGTGCTCTACAGCTTCCACGCCGTGCACCACAACCCGCGCATCTACCCCGAGCCCGAGCGCTTCGACCCGGACCGGTGGCTGCCGGAGCGGGCCCGGGCGCTGCCCCGCGGCGCCTTCATGCCGTTCGCCACCGGCGTGCACGGCTGCATCGGCGACCAGTTCGCCTGGACCGAGATGATCGTCTCGCTGGCCAGCATCGCCGCCCGCTGGCGGCTGGAGCCGGTGCCCGGCCACGAGCCGAAGCCCGTGCCGGCCATGACCATGCCCGTCGACGCGCTGCCGATGACCGCGCGCCTGCGTACCCGCTGACCGGCGGACGCCCGGTCGCCGGCCCACACGGACCGGCGACCGGGCGTCCAGCCGCCTAGAGCTCCCCGGCGATCACGTTGCCCGGCGCGTCCGGGTCGGTGCTGAGGTAGAACTCGTGCGCCGCCCGGCCGTACTCCTCGCTGGTGAGGTAGCCGTCCCGGTCGGTGTCGAGCCGGTCGAAGATCCGCTGGGTGTCGTCCGACCGCATGCCGCTCTTGCTCTGCGCCGCGAACATCTCCGCGTGGTTGATGCGCCCGTCCCGGTCCGCGTCGGCCACGTCGAAGACGGCCAGGCTGAACGGCACCGCCGCGTTCGTCACGAACTCCGGGAACTCCGGCTTGTCGGCCCAGGCCACCCACTCGGCGACCGTCACCCGCTTCTCGCCGTCGGGCCCGTCGCTGCCGCGCATCCCGCGCCACATCCGGGCCGCCGCGCCGTGGATACGCCGCCAGCCCGGCGAGTACGGCGCCACGCCGTACGTGTCGCACCAGATCTGGGCCATCGCGGTGATGTCCAGCCCGTCGATGACGCCGTCACCGTCGGCGTCGTACGAGGCGAAGACCTTCTCCAGCTTGCGGCGTTGCAGTTCGGTGGTCATCTCGGTCCTTCCGTCGTGATGGATGGGGCGACCGCGCGGACGGTGAGCGCGGTCGAGGTCAGGTCGACCAGTCCGTCCGGGCCCAGGCGCTCCCGCGCGGCGGCGGCCACCTCCGCCCAGAGCGCGTCCCGCCCGGCCGGGTCGAGCGCGTCCACCCGCCGGCGGACCGGTGGCGGGGCCACCGCCCGGGTGAACCGCGCGTACTCGGCCGCGTCGTGGAACCGGAACGGGACCGGGTACTCCTCGACAGTCACGTCGCGCAGGCCGGCGTCGGTCAGCCCGGCCGCCAGCGCCCGCGGATCGCAGAGGCGGTACGGGCCCGGGGCGTCCGGTGGCCCGGACGGCAGGTCCAGCCGTCGCGCGAGCACGCCGTACCCGAGCGACATCAGCGGCACCCGCGGCGGTGGCGCCCACACCGCCGCGGCGAGCACGCCGCCCGGGACGAGCAGCCGGGCGATGCGGCGGAACGCGGCGCCGGGGTCGACGGCGAACATCAGGCCGAGCCGGCTGAGCACCACGTCGAAGGCGTGCGGCGGCAGCTCCACCGTCTCCAGGTCGGCGACCAGGAAGTTGACGTTGCGCCGGCCCTCGGCGCGGCGGCGGGCCACGGCGAGCATGGCGGGGGACAGGTCGACACCGGTGACGGTGCCGGCCGGGCCGACCACATCGGCGGCGCTGAGCGCCGGCTCTCCCGGACCGGTCGCGACGTCCAGGACGCGATGCCCCGGCCGAACGCCGCCCAGGGCCAGCAGCCGCGCGGTGAGCGCCGCGCCGCCCCGCTCGAAGGTCTCCCACTCGCGGGTCCAGCCGTCGCTGACGGCGTCCCAGGTCCGCCGCTGTTCGGCCTTCACGGCGGCGGCATCTGTCGATACGGACATCGCTCCTCCTCCTGTGGTCCGTCAGGTCACCCGCCCGGCCGGGCCGGTTCGCGGTCGGCGGGCCGGTCGCCGGCGTCCTCCGGTTCCCGCAGCACCCAGGCCCGCCGTCGCCCGCCCGGCCCGGAATCGGCCGCCGACCCGGGCGGTCCGTCGTCGCCCGCCCGGTCACGCCGTCCCCGCGCCATCAGCACGAGCAGGACCGCTCCGGTCACCACCGGCGCCAGCAGCAGGGCCAGTCCGGCCGCTCCGCCCGTACCCCCGTGGTGGCCGCCCCCGGCGGACCCGTCCGGCGGCGCGGTGACCGGCGGGGACACGGCCGGGGCCGCCCGCGACGGCGCGACGAGCCCGGCGGCGACGGTGAACGGGACCACGCCGGTGGCGGTCTGCCCGGTGGCGAGCTGGGCGTGGTAACCGACCCGGTAGTGCCCGTCACCCACGATCGTGACCGGCAGCTCGACGCCGTCGCCGCGGTACCGGGGGGCGCCCGTCGCGGCGAACGCCCCACCCGGCCCGACCAGCCAGACGTGGGTCTGCTCGCCGTCGAGCGGACCGTTGAAGGTGAGCGTCACCGCCGCCGGCGCCGTGGTCAGCCGGGCGCCGGCCGGCGGGTCGGTGCTCACCAACCGCGCCGGCCGCAGCTGCGCCGCCACGGTCAGCCCGGCCAGGCCGAGCGCGAGCAGCGTGAGCAGTCCCGCCGCCAGCCACCTCAGCCCCGGCCCGCGCCTCACCGGACTTCGGCCACCCGGCGGCAACTGCACCGCATCCGGGCCAGCTCGTCGGCGAGTGGCGTGCGGTGCAGGTACATCGCCACCACCATCGGCAGGAACACCACCGCGTTGTAGAACAGGTGCAGCTCCACCCGGGGCGCCACCAGTTGCAGCAGGCTCGTCGGCACCGGCTGCCCGGCCAGGTTGCTGCCGGTCAGCGACTGCACCAGCAGCAGCAGGTGCTCCAGGTGGTGCCACACCTGGATCAGCAGCGCCGCCGTCCACCAGGTGCGGGCGCGGCCGACGAAGCCGCCGCGCAGCATCCAGAAACCGGCGAGCATGACGAGCGCGTACCCGTAGTGCAGCCACTCGCTCTCCACCAGCCACGGGAACGGCATGCCGAGCACGCCGCGGGCCTCCGGCCGGGACCAGCCGAACACCCAGATCTGGGCGGCCTGCACCAGGTGCTCGGCCCAGTGTGCGATGACGACGACGAGGAAGATCTGCAGGGCCGCCCGGTGCCGGCTGCCGTTCAGATCGAGCCCCGAAGCGCCGGTGTCGCGCTTCTCCGACAGGGTCACTGCGCCTCCTTCAGGAGCGGTTGGATGTGCCGGCGGCCGGCGGCCGGGCGGGGGTTCCCGTACCTGTCGAACCGGCCCCGCCGGAAGATCAGGGCGTCGCTGTCGGCGGCCGTGCGCGTGGCGACCAGCCGGCCCACCACGATCACGTGGTCGCCGCCGTCGTGGCAGCGCCACGGCCGGCACTCCAGCCAGGCCAGCGCCCCGTGCAGCATCGGCGCGCCGGTCTGCTCGCCCGGCGACCAGCCGACGGTGGTGAACTGCGCGTGCCCGGGCCGCCGGCGCCGGTCGGCGAAGTGCCGCGCCAGGTGTTCCTGCCCGGCGGCCAGGACGGAGATGCCGAACCCGTCCGCGTCGGCCAGGCAGGCGGACATCAGGCTGTCCCGGCTCACGCAGAGCAGCACCAGCGGCGGGTCCAGCGAGACCGAGGTGAACGAGTTCGCCGTCATCCCGTGCGGCAACGGGCCGCCCACGGTCAGCACCGTCACGCCGGTGACGAACTCGCCGAGCACCGCACGCAGCGCCGCGGCGGCCGGCGGCGCGTCCACGGCCCGCTCAGGCACGGCCGGACACCCCCTCGGCCGCCCGGTACGGCGCCAGCGCCCGCACCAGCGGTGGCGGCACACGGGTCGGCACCACCTGCCCGGCGACCTCCCGCATGCAGGCGATCCGCTGGTGGCCCCGGGCCACCGGGACCAGCCCGCCCGCGCCCTCGCGCAGGTAGTCGAAGGCCAGGCCGAGCTGCGTCTGGGTCAGCTCGGTCAGGCTCATCCGGATGCGCAGCTCGTCGAACGCGTCCAGCTCGGCGAGGTACTCGCAGTCCACCCGCAGCGTGAACAGCTTCAACCCGGCGCGCAGGTCGTCGACCACCGCCGGAGCGTGCTCACGCAGGAACATCTCCCGGCAGCGGCCCTGCCAGCGCAGGTAGTTGACGTAGTAGACGTTGCCGACGAGGTTCGTCTCCTCGAAGCCGACCACGTGGCGGTACTCGTACCAGGCGGACACCTCACACCCCCGTCGCGGTGAGGACGGCGACGACCACCGGCTGTGGCTCGCCGGTCAGACGGACCGGGCCGGTGGCCACGGTGACCCGGCCGCTGCGCACCAGCACCCACTCGCCCTCGGCGCCGGACACCGTCAGCGGGGCGTCCACCGGCAGCCCCGCCTTGACCAGACACTCCTTGGCGCACCAGACCCGGGTGGCGGCGACGTCGGCGTCCTCGCCGAGGTCGGCGGCGATCTGCCCGGCCAGCCCGGCGTGCCGGCCGAGCAGGTCGGCCCAGACCTCGGCGGGCCGGGGCCGGACCACCTCCAGGTCGCAGGCGAGCGGCCCGGCGCCGGCCACCAGCAGGCTGGCGACATCGCTGTGGGCGGCGGAGACGTGCCGGCCGTTGACCTCCTCGGGCCGCCCGTCCGGCCGGTACCGCAGCCGTACCGGCCGTCCCACGGCCCGCCCGACGGCGGTGGCGGTGACCTCCCGGCGTGCCCCGCCGGTCCCGTCCGGACGCGGCTCCACCACCACCGCCAGGTCGGCGTCGAGCAGCCGGCCGAGCCGCCGCTCCAGCGCCGGTCCGAGCAGCGCCGGCGGCCACGGCAGGGCGGCCGGGCGGTGCCGCACCGCGCGCAGGCGCAGACCCAGCCACCGTTCCACCACCACGCCGGCCGCGCCGAGGACCGTCACGTCGTACCGGTAGGTGTCGTCGCGGTGCTCCCGCTCGACCGCCACGAAGCGGACCTGCTCGGTGGCGGCGAGCTTCGGCCCGGCCGGCTCCACCCGGTCCACGGCGACCGGCAGCAGCGTCGCGTCCGGCACGCAGACCTGGATGCCGTGCAGGAAGGCGTCCCGCGCGCCCGCGTCGCCGAGCAGCAGCCGCTGCGGCAGGAACGCGTGGAACCAGCGCAGATCCTCGGTGGTGGCGACGTCTGCCTCGGCCCGCCGGGACGCGACCCGGTGGTAGCGCACCAGCCGGCGGAACCGGTCGCCCTGGAAGAGCAGGTCACCGTAGAGGTCCCGGCCCGGCTCCAGCCGCACCGGCGGCAGCCCGCCGGTCACGCCCGGCGCCTCCCGGTCGCCCTCGTCCGGCTCGAAGCGGACGGTGCCCCGGAAGTGGTCGACAGCGAAGCCCGTCTCGTCGCTGCGGATCGCCACCTCCACCACGCCCGCCTCGGCCTGCACCGCCGCGATCCGCACGGTGGTGCGCCCGCCGCGGGCCACCACCACGGGCCGGGGGAAGCTGACGCCGGTCAGCACCGGCACGCCGGTCGCGCCGCTGAGCGCGGTGGCCACCTGCGCCATCGCCTCCATGCCGAGCACCGCGGGCAGCAGGAGGTTGCCGTCGAGGTCGTGCTCGGCGAGGTACGGGTCGCTCTCGGCCGACAGGTCCGCCTCGACCACCAGCTCCACGCCGTCGTACTGCACGAGCGGGCGTTCCAGGAAGCGCAGCAGCGGCAGCTCGCGCCGCTCGTGGCGCAGCGTGTCCAGCCCGTCGGTGCGGCCGGTGACCACCACCGAGGCGGGCAGCCGGGGCAGCGCCAGCACCTGGCGCAGCAGGCGGACGCCCTCGTCCGGCGGGATCGGGGTGATCCCGGCGCGCAGCAGCGACTCGACAGCGGAGAGCCGTTCGCCCATGCCGACGCCCGACCAGACCGACCACTCCAGACAGACCGCGCGGCATCCGGGAAAGCGCCGGCCCACCTCGGCGGTCAGCCGGTCCAGCCAGTCGTTGGCCAGCGCGTAGTGCGCCTCCCCGGGCAGGCCGCCGCGCCCGATCACGCTGCCGAACGTCACCAGCAGCCGCAGCCCGTCCGGCTCGACCGCGGCGAGGACGTTCGCCAGGCCGTCCACCTTCGGCGCGACCGTGCCGCGCAGGGTCTGCGGGTCCAGCGCGCCGAGCGCGGCCGGCCGGTTGACCCCGGCGCCGTGCAGGACCCCGGCGACCGGACCCAGGTGCTCGCGTACCTCCGCCACCGCGGCGCGTACCGCCTCCGGGTCGGTGACGTCGGCGCGGACGTACCGCAGGCACACCCCCGCCTCCCGCATCCGGTCCAGGTTCGCGGCCAGCTCCGGGTCTGCGGCCGGGTCGGCCCGCCCCAGCAGGGCCAGCCGCGCCCCGGTGTCCCGGGCCAGGGCGAGCGCGCACTCGGCGGTGATGCCCTTCCCGCCGCCGGTCACCAGCAGCACGTCGTCCGGCAGCAGCGGCGGGCCGCCCGGACCCTGGCGTACCGGGCCGGGTGGCGGCAGCGGCCGCAGCAGGGGGACCCGCCGCCGGCCGTCCGGGCCGAGGTGGCACTCGGCGTACCCGTCGGTGGCCGCCACCTCGCGCACCACCCGGTCCACCAGGTCGTCGGCGGGGGCCGCCTCGACGAGCGTCACGTGCAGGCCCGTGCCCTCCAGCCGGGCGGTACGGGCCAGCCCGGCGACGCCCCGGCCGTGCTGGACGACCACCAGGCGGCTGCCCGGCGGCTGGGTCACCGCGGCCTGGACGGCGTGCAGCGCGAGGTCCAGGTCCACCTCGTCGTCCGGGCAGAGCAGCACGCCGCTGCCGACGCCCGCGCCGGCGAGCGCGTCGCGCAGCGCCCCCGCGTACGGGTGCCCGGCCGGCGCGTACAACTGCCAGCCGCCTGGTCCGGTGGGACCGGCGGCGACCCGCTCCACCGGTTCCTCGGCCAGCTCGACTGTGAAGCCGCGCACCCACGGGGCGACGCCGTCCACCCGACGGTCGGCGGGCGCGGCGGCCGGGTCCAGCTCCCGCAGCGCGTCGGCGATCTCCCGCAGCGTGGCGGTGGCGAAGTTCGTCGGCGCCTGCACGGCCGGCAGGCCGAGTTCCCGGGCGGCCTCGTTGACCAGCTGTCCCACCGCGATCGAGCTGAGGTGCAGGCCGTCGAGGAGCCGGGTGTCCGCGCCGACGCTCTCGGCCGGCAGCTCCGCGCGGGACGCGGCAAGCCGGCGCAGCACGGCCAGCGGATCGGCGGCCGGCCCGGCCTGCGCCGTCCCGTCGCCCCTCGCGGGTCGCTCGGCGTCGCCTGTCGCGGCTGTGGTCCCGCCCTCGGCCGGGGACGCCGCCGTCACGACCACCGCCGGCGCGGCTTCGCACGGGTTGGCGAAGAAGCGCCGCCGCGCGGCCAGGTCGAGCGGACGGATCGGACGGTCACTGACCAGCGCGGCGTGGTCGACGGGCACGCCCAGCGTCCAGAGCGCGCCGACGGCGCCGAGGAACCCGGCGATCGTCGGCGCGTCGGTGCCGGTGGCGAACACCGGCACGTCGACCAGTTCCCGGGCCATCCGGGCGAGCACCTGGCCGGGACCGACCTCGACCAGCGCGTCCACCCGCTTGCCGGCCTCGGTGACCGCGGCGGCGAAGCGCACCGGCTCGGTGATCTGCCGGCGCAGCAACGCCGCCAGGTCCGTGCCGGAGGTCAGCTCCGCGCCGGTGACAGTGGAGACCACCGGCCGGCGCGGCGGAGCGAGCCGGACCCCTTCCAGCCAGTCGCCGAACTCGCGGGCGGCCGACGCCATCAGCGGGGAGTGGAACGCGTGCGAGACGGCCAGGTCCGCCCAGTGCACACCGGCCCCGGTGGCCCGCTCGCACACCCGCCGGACCGCGTCGGACGGGCCGGCGACCACCGTCTGCCGTGGCCCGTTGTAGCCGGCCACCACCACCGGTTCCGTGCCGATCAGCCGGGTGGTGGCGGTGTCGTCGGCGGCGATGCCGGCCATCGTGCCCGGTTCCCGGCAGCCGGCCATGACGGCGCCGCGGGCCGCGGCGATCCGCAGCAGCGCCTCCGCGTCGACGGTGCCGGCCCAGTGCAGCGCGGTGATCTCGCCGAGGCTGTGCCCGACGGCCACCCGTGCCTCGACGCCCAGTTCGGTGAGCACCCGCAGTCCGGCCAGGGAGCCCGCGGCGATGCGCGGCTGGGCCACCTCGGTGGCCACCGGGTCCGCGTCGGACGGCAGCGCCGCCAGGCGGTGCACCTCGGCGGCGGCCGGGAAGCGCCGGGCCAGCGCGCCCCCGTCGACGCCGCGGCCGGAGCCCTGGCCGGGGAAGAGGAACCCGAGCCGGGCCGGGCGCAGCGTGCGCCGCAGCGCCAGCCCGTCGGCGAACAGTTCCTCCTCGCCCCGGTCGAGCGCCGCGAGGGCACGCTCGAACCGGTCCACCGCCTCGGCGGGGGAGGCGGCGACCACCGCCAGCCGCGTCGGCCGGCCGCGTACCTCACCGGCGAGGGCGCCGGCCAGGTCGGTCAGCTCGCCGTACGACAGCCGGGCCAGCGGGGGCAGCAGCGCGGCCACCCGTTCCCGCAGCGCCGCCGGATCGGCGGCGTCGAGCAGCAGCAGCTCGGCGTCCTGGGTGTGCCGGGCCAGCCGCAGCTGCTGCCGCCGGACGCGCTCCGGCACGGCGGACGGGCCGGCCTCCAGCACCAGGTGTGTGTTGATCCCGCCGAAGCCCATCGCGGTGACCCCGGCGCGCAGCGGCGCACCGTCCGGCCACGGCTCGGCCACCGGCGCGGCGCGCAGCGTACGGTCCGCGGCGGTCAGCTCCGCGCGGGGACGGGCGCACCCGGCGGTGGGCGGGACGATCGCGTGCCGCAGCGCCATGGTCGCCTTGATCAGCCCGGCCACCCCGGCGGCGGCCTTGGTGTGCCCGATGAGCGCCTTGATCGAGCCGATGGCGGCCGGGTCGGTGGCCCCGGCGTCGCGCCGGGCGGCGGAGAGGGCGCGCAGCTCGGTGGCGTCGCCGACTGCCGTGCCGGTGCCGTGCCCCTCGAAGAGCGGGACCGTGCCGATGCCGAAGCCGGCCCGCTGGTACGCCCGGTCCAGCGCCAGCCGGTAGCCCTGCGCCTCGGGCCGGGTCATCCCGCCGCGCCCGTCGGAGGAGACTCCCCAGCCGGCGATCGTCGCGTGTACGGCACGTCCCTGCGCCACCGCGTCGTCGTGGCGCATCAGCACGACCATGCCGCAGCCCTCGCCCGGCCAGAAGCCCTGCGACCGTTCGTCGTAGACCCGCATCTCGTCGCGGGCCAGCGCGCCGGCCTTGGCGAAGCCGACCATCTCGAACGGGTCGATGGACAGGTCCACCCCGCCCGCCACCGCCACGTCGACCTCGCCGACGGCCAGGGCGCGCGCGGCGGTGACCACCGACAGCAGGCTGGAGGCGCAGGCGGCGTCCACCGTCCAGCCGCCGCCGCCGAGGTCGAAGTGGTTGCAGATCCGCCCGGCGATGGTGTTGGAGAGACCACCGGCGAGCGTGTCCTCGTCGATCGGCGGGAACGGGCTCTTGTACCGCTCCTCGGTCACCGCGAGGAACTCCGCGATCCGCCGGTCGGGCCACCCCTGTTCGCGCAGCCCGGCGGCCAGCACCCGGCGCACGTACGGCCAGCGCAGCCGCAGCACGTTGGCGCGGGAGAACTCGCCGGTGAGGGTGTTGCCGACCACCACGGCGGTGCGTTCCCGGGGCAGCCCGGCGCCGTCCGGCCAGCCGGCGTCGGCGAGCGCCTCGCCGGCCACGTCCAGCGCCAGCCAGTGGGTGAGATCGGTGGAGCGGTAAGTGCTGCCGGCGATCCGGTGCCGGATCCGGTCGAACGTGTACCCCTCGATGACGGCCGCGTGCCGGTTGTAGAACCGGTCCGGGGCGGCCGGATCGGCGTCCCAGTAGTCCTCCAGGCTCATCCGCTCCGGCGGCAGCCGGCGGAACGCGCGGCGTCCGCTGAGGGCGTTGCGCCACAGGTCGGCCACCGAATCGGCTTCCGGGTAGCGGCAGCTCATGCCGACGACCGCGATTCTGCTCATGTCGTCACTCCTGGGGTTGTGCGAGTCGCGGATCAGGCGGGCACGGGCCGCTTGCCGTTGTCCGCGGAGACGGGACCGGTGGTGGCCGGTGTCCCGGGCGCTGCGGGCGGGGCCGGGCGCTCCTGCTCGCGGCGCCGCTGCTCGCGGCGCGAGGCGTGCAGCGACCAGAGGTAGACGCCGCGGACCAGGCAGACGATCGCGGTGGCGAAGAAGAGCCCGTACGTCACCGAGGCGCCGGTCAGCACGCCGTACACCAGGGCCACGCCGCCGCCGAACGCAAACTGGGCGGCGGGCCGGCTCGGTGTGGTGCCCGGGTCGGTGATCATGTAGTTGGTGAAGAGGACGAACGCGGTGCCGGTCATGGTGGCCAGCGCGGCCGCGATCGACGTGTCCAGCACCAGGCCGCGGACCACGGACTGCACCACGAAGATCGACAGCCAGCCGGCGATCAGCCACATCCGGCGGGTGAGCTTCGCGTTGAGCATCGTGCCCAGGACGAGGATCACCGCCACGATCGCCCAGTCGGCGGGACCGGAGAGGTTCTCGGTGAAGTGGTACGGCGGCGCGATGGAGACCCACGGGAACAGCAGCAGCACGATCGCGATGCCGAAGTTCGACGGGTTCATGAAGTGCCGCAGCCGGCCGTTGACCGGCGCCCGCAGCAGCCACTTGCCGCTGATCGCCACCAGCACGCCGAAGAGCATCACCAGCAGCCGGTCGTTGGTGTAGAGCAGCATGTTCACCGCCAGCGCGGTGATGTGCGCGGGGAAGAGGAACTCGACCAGGTTGCGCACGCCGCCGGCGTACCGGGGGGCGCGGCCCTCGCCCCGCGCGCCCACCGCCTCCAGCAGCAGCTCGGCGGCGTACGCGGTGAGCACGGCGTACACCGGCCAGAGCGCGGGCTGCTCGAAGCCGAGGACCGTGTAGCCGAGGATGTTGAGGACGGTGATCGAGATCGCGAAGCGGCGCAGCGCTGTCACTCGCGGGTCGCGTGGCTTCGTCATGAACTCGCCTCCTGTGCCTGGGTGCCGAGGGTGAGCGCGTGCCGGCCGGGGGCGAGCGTCAGCGTCTGCGCGCGTGGCGCGCCGGTGCGGTCCCGCCAGGCCAGGTCGACCTGGACCGGCCCGGTGACGTCGCCGAGGCCGATGTGCACGTCGAAGCTGCGCCGGCCGGAGTGGCCGCTGCCGCCGTCGACCCGGCCGCGCAGCACGCGGCCGTCCGGGGTGCGGACTGTGACGTCCGCGCCGATCACCGGGGAGCCGGTGGCGGCGTCGCCGGCCGGCGGCCGGTTCAGCTTCAGGGTCAGCTGCGATCCGGTGCCGGGGCTGTCGTTGCGGTAGAACACCGGCGCGTCCCACTGCCGGGCCACCGCCATGTCCAGCCGGCCGTCGCCGTCGGCGTCGCCGAGCGCGATGCCCCGGGTCGGGATCGGCACGGCGAGGCCGAGGTGGCCGGCGATGTCGGCGTAGCCGCCGCCGGGCATCTGGGCGTGCAGGCGCAGCGGCTGGCCGCCGGCGATGTCGTCGCCCTCGCGGACCCGTGGCCACGACGAGGTGTGCTCCAGCAGCGTGTCGTTGGCGGTGGCCAGCTCCTGAAGCTGCGCCCACCGGTTCACCTCGCCCTTGACGAAACCGCTGGTCTGCACGATGTCGGGCCGGCCGCGGTTGGTCAGGTCGGCGATCTTGACGTCCCAGCTCCAGCCGCTCCAGGCGAGGTTGAGCGGGGCGCTGCGGTCGACGAACGGCGCCCGGCCGTCGGCGAGCCGCTGCCGCAGGTCGTCGGTGTCCCGGGCCTGGTTGACGAAGGCGAAGTTGCTCTCCTGGATGCCGAACGAGGTGGTGATGTTGCCGACGTACATGTCGTAGAGGCCGTCGCCGTCCAGGTCGCCGACGTCCACGCCCATGCCCTTGAAGGAGTCGTGCCCGAGGATCTTCGACTTGGGCACTGTCAGCCGGCTGCCCTCGCCCTCGACGAGGGCCAGCCGCACCCGGCCCGGCGTGGAGCGGTTGTGCAGCAGCCGGTCGGGGCCGAAGTCGTTCGCCACGTACAGCTCGGGCAGCAGGTCCCCGTCGAGGTCGGTGGCGGTCGACGCGAGTGACCAGCCACGGGAGACGTCGTCGTCGAAGAGGTCCGGCACGTCGACGAAGGTGACGGCGCCGGCGGTCGCGCCGGTCCAGCGCAGCACGTGGTCGCGCCCGCCGTTGTACGCGGCCGACATGGACCGGTTCATCGCCACGCCGCCGCTGACCGTGTGGTCGAGCACCGGCCCGTCGGGGAAGTAGTTGCCGATGTAGACGTCCTCGTGACCGTCGCCGTCGAAGTCCGCCACGCTCACCGTGTTGGTGTTCCACCGCGGCCCGGTGTATCCGCCGTCGGCGGCGGCGGGCCGGGGGACCAGCTCGACCGGCTGGAACGCCGCCGCGGACAGGCCGGTGGCGTCCGGGCGGGCCAGGAAGATCACCGGCGTCCGGCCCCACCAGTAGACCAGCAGGTCGGTACGGCCGTCCTCGTTGAAGTCGCCGGGCGCGCACCCCATCGGTGCCATGTGCGGCCCCATCGGCAGCGGCGCCGGATCGAGCACGAACGGCTCGTACCGTTCCTGGCGCGCCCCGGGCGTCGGCGTGACCACCACCCGGTCGATCCGCACGTCGGTGACGCAGAGGTCGTTGGCCAGGCCGTCGCCGTCGATGTCGTTCATGGCGACCCCGGCGCCCACCGAGGAGATCCACGCGTCGATGTGCGTGTACTCCTTGTTGACCCGGCGGATGCTCTGCTGCGGCAGGCCACCCGGGATCGCGATGGACAACGGCGTGAACCGGTAGCCCCCGGCCACCCGTCGCCGTTCGTCGTCGGTAGCAGTGGCCGGCTTGGCGATCAGGAACAGGACGACGATCAGCAGCAGGGCGGTCAGCCCGGCGAGATGACGTCGGCCCCAACCCAGGATCATGGACACCCGGTCAGCACCTCCCCAGCAGAACGAGATGGTCGGCGATCCGCTGACGCCACACCGCGAAGGCGGGCAGCGACGCCGAGTCGGTCAGATCGGTCAGTGCGGCATCGGTGATCGCGGCTGCTTGCTCGGCGCTGAGGACGCAGAGCGCGCCGACCGCGACCGCGGTGTGCGTGGGCACGTGCCCGGCGCGCATCCGGGCCTTGGCGGCGAACGCGCCGCCCTGGCCGAGCGCTGCGCGGTGCTCGCCGGCCGCCTCGCGGAGCGTTCGCAGTTCCGCCAGATCGGCCCCGCCGGCGTAGCTGGCGGCCAGGCCGACCCCGCTCCACAGGTCGGAGTGCCGGTCGGCGGGGAACCTGTGGAGCAGCCGGACCAGTTCGGCCGGGTCGGCGCCGGCGACGAACCACAGCGCCCGGCCGATGCCCTGGTCCACCGCGTGCGGCGCGTAGTGCCGCAGATCCGCCGGCCAGATGTGCGCCGGGTCGCGGTGCCGTTCGTGGACGTACCGGCCGGTGTGGAAGTAGGCCTGGTGGAAGCCGTAGCCGTCGAGGGCGAGCCAGCGCAGCAGCGGGTCGGGCGGAAGGATCGCGGGCCAGCGCCAGCGGGGCAGCCGGGCCATGGCCCAGCCGGCGCCCACGTGTGCCATGTAGACGTGCGCGGCGCCGCGCCCGGCCAGGAACCGCGCCATGCCCCGGCCGCCGCCGGGGCGAAGACCGTCCATCAGGGCGTACGCCATCGCGGCGCCCTCGTAGGCGAAGCCGCGCAGCGGCGCCGGCCGGCGTTCCAGCAGTTCCTCGGCGGCCCGGGGCGAGGGCGCCCCGGCGGCGTCACCGAAACCGCCGATGAAACTCTGCCCGGCACTTTCCAGGGCCTGCCGCGCGGCGTCGTTCTTGACATGGAAGCCGCGTACGTCAAACAACGCCTCGCGCTTATCCGGCGTCAGGATTCGTTGTCGCAGTGCCAACAATATTCGGGCCATGGCAAGTCCAATTCGCCGTGGGTGTACGCATGCGGATCCTGCTCGCCTGCAGAGAAGTTCTTTCGATTGGCGTGCCCGCTCTGGCCAATACTTACGGAACGCCTCGGCGACTGTCTTCTCGCAGGTTGCTGTGTTGCCTCCGGCGGTCGGCGGCGCCGGTCCGGCCGACCGGTGAGGTCGGGTGCGCGCAGGCCGGGCGGCTGGTTGCGGGACCCGGCCCGGCCAGGGCGTATCGACAGCCTCCGAGGGCCCCGGAGCTGCCGTCGCGCGCCCAATCAAGACCCGTTCAAGAGCCGCACAGCACTATTGGTCACGGTTTCCGCGTAGCGATGGAGGGGCCATGGGGCAGTTTTCAGGTGCCGACTGCAAGGAACATGACGGCCGGCTGGCCGCCATTGTCCGGGTGATTGAGCACATGAAAAGAGAACTCGACAGGCCGCTGCCGCTGGAAACGCTGGCGCGCCTGGCCCCGTTCAGCCCCTTCTATTTTCATCGCGTGTTCAAGCAGGCAACCTCGATGACACCGGCACGTTTCCTGGCGGCCCTGCGGATGGCCGAGGCGCGACGGCTGCTGCTGCGTTCCTCGCTCACCGTCACGGCGATCAGCGCCCAGGTCGGGTACTCCAGCGTCGGCACGTTCACCACCCAGTTCCGGCGCTGGGTGAGCCTGCCCCCGGAGCGGTTCCGCCAGCTCGCCCGGCAGTTGGCGGGCGTGTCGGTGGCGGCGCTGCTGCCGGTGATCCGGGGCCGCGCGATCGTCGCCGGCCAGGGGCCCCGGGCGCTGATGCACCTCGACACCGTGGACCTGCCGGGGCTGCTGCTCGCCGCCGTGGCGCCGCACGACGGGGGGCGCAACGAATGGTGGACGGCCGCGCCGCGTCCACTGCCGGCCGCGCTGCCCGCCACCGTGCCGCCGGGGGAGCACCGCGCCCGCGTCCTGCTGCTGCGCCCGGACCGGGACGCCACCTCGGCGCTCGTCGACGGCGCGCCGGACAGCTTCCTGATCGGCGACGCGGACCTGCGGGTACCGGCCGTGGCGGGCGACGCCCGGCCCGCCGCGCGGCCGACGCTCACGGTGCCGGTGCGGCAGGTTCGGGTCACCGATCCGCCGTTGTTGTCGGCTACGCCGCTGCGCTGGCTGCTGGGCGTGTCGCAGGCCGGCTGGCGGGGGCGGGCGCCGGTGACGGCCGAGCGGCGCGCGCTTCGTACCGCCTGATGCCCGCGTCGTGGGCCGGGCCGTCTCCGAAGATCGAGCTGCACGTCCACTTCGAGGGGACGGTACGGCCGGAGACACTGCTGGTCATCGCCCGGCGCAACGGGGAGCGGCTGCCCGCGGAGACGGTCGAGGGTCTGCGTCCGCTCTACGAGTTCACCGACTTCGCCCACTTCGTCCGGACCTGGGTGCTCACCACGAACTGCCTGCGGACGGCCGACGACTTCCGGCGCATCGTGGTGGCGTACGCCGCCGAGGCGGCCGCGCACGGCGCGGTCTACCTGGAGGGCATCTTCTCGCCGGCCGAGCGGGTGCGCCGGGGCGTCTGCTGGACGGACATCTTCGAGGGGTACGCCGACGGCGCGGCCGAGGCGTACGAGCGGCACGGCGTACGGGTGTTGCTGACGCCCGACGTGGATCGCGAGCTGGCGCCGGCGGACGCGGAGGAGTGCGCCCGTCAGGCGGTGCGGTACCGGGAGCGGGGCGTGGTCGGGTTCGGTCTGGGCGGGCCGGAGCTGGCCGCGCCGGCGAAGGCGTTCGCCCGGGCGGTGGCGATCGCCCGTGACGGCGGTCTGGCCTTCGTCCCGCACGGCGGCGAGGCGGGCGGTCCGGATTCGGTGCGCGAGTTGCTGGAGCTGGCTCCGGCCCGGATCCGGCACGGCATCCGGGCCGCCGAGGACGACGATCTGCTCGCCGAGCTGCGGGACCGGGGTGTGGTGCTGGACGTGTGCCCCACGTCGAACCTGCGGACCCGGGTGGTGGAGTCCGAGGCCACGCATCCGTTGCCCCGCCTCGTCGCGGCTGGTCTGCGTTGCTCGGTCGGCACCGACGATCCGGCGATGTTCGGCACCGATCTGGGTCGTGAGCACGAGCTGGCGGCGCGTCTCGGGCTCGGGCCCGAGCGGGCGTACGCCGCCGGGGTGGCCGGGGCGCTCTGCGACGACGCGACGCGTGATCATCTGGTGGCGGTGGGCCGGCGGGCCTACGGCTGACTCGTCGGCACGGGCTTGCCGGCCCGGAAGACGAGCGTGGACGTGTCGGTGTTGTCGGGGTCGCCTTCGCAGTCGACGACGACGATCTGGCCGGGGGTCAGTTCGTTGAACAGGATCCGCTCGGACAGGTTGTCCTCGATGTCGCGTTGGATCGTGCGACGCAGCGGCCGCGCGCCGAGCACCGGGTCGAAGCCCTTCTTCGCGAGGTACTTCTTGGCGTTGTCGGTCAGTTCGAGGCCCATGTCCTTGTTGCGCAGCTGGCCTTCGATGCGCTGGATCATGATGTCGACGATGGAGAGGATCTCGGACTCGCGCAGCTGGTGGAAGACGATGGTGTCGTCGATGCGGTTGAGGAACTCGGGCCGGAAGTGCTGCTTGAGTTCGTCGTTGACTTTCTGCTTCATCCGGTCGTAGTTCGACTCGGAGTCCTCCGAGGCCTGGAACCCGAGGGAGACGGCCTTGGCGACGTCGCGGGTGCCGAGGTTGGTGGTCAGGATGATGACGGTGTTCTTGAAGTCCACGATCCGGCCTTGACCGTCGGTGAGACGGCCGTCTTCCAGGATCTGCAGGAGCGTGTTGAACACGTCCGGGTGGGCCTTCTCGATCTCGTCGAACAGCACCACGGAGAACGGCCGGCGACGCACCTTCTCCGTCAGCTGCCCACCCTCGTCATACCCGACGTAGCCGGGAGGCGCACCGACGAGCCGGGACACGGTGTACCGGTCGTGGAACTCCGACATGTCGAGCTGGATCAGCGCGTCCTCGGAGCCGAAGAGGAACTCGGCGAGGGCCTTGGACAGCTCGGTCTTACCGACACCGGACGGGCCGGCGAAGATGAACGAACCCGACGGCCGCTTCGGGTCCTTCAACCCTGCCCGGGTACGCCGGATCGCCTTGGAGACCGCCTTGACGGCGTCTTCCTGGCCGATGACGCGCTTGTGCAGCTCGTCTTCCATGCGCAGCAGCCGCGAGGTCTCCTCCTCGGTCAGCTTGTAGACCGGGATACCGGTCCAGTTACCGAGGACCTCGGCGATCTGCTCGTCGTCAACCTCACTGACGACGTCCAGGTCGCCGGCCTTCCACTCCTTCTCCCGCTGCGCCTTCTGCCCCAGCAGCTGCTTCTCGGTGTCGCGCAGCTGCGCGGCCCGCTCGAAGTCCTGCGCGTCGATCGCGGACTCCTTGTCCCGACGCACCTGAGCGATGCGCTCGTCGAAGTCCCGCAGGTCCGGCGGCGCGGTCATCCGACGGATCCGCATCCGCGCGCCGGCCTCGTCGATCAGGTCGATCGCCTTGTCCGGCAGGAACCGATCCGAGATGTACCGATCCGCCAAGGTGGCGGCGGCGACCAGCGCGGCGTCGGTGATCGACACCCGGTGGTGCGCCTCGTAGCGGTCCCGCAGACCCTTCAAAATCTCAATCGTGTGGGCCAGGGACGGCTCACCGACCTGGATCGGCTGGAAACGACGCTCCAACGCGGCGTCCTTCTCCAAATGCTTGCGGTACTCATCCAGCGTGGTGGCGCCGATGGTCTGCAGCTCACCACGGGCCAGCATCGGCTTCAAAATGCTCGCCGCGTCGATCGCGCCCTCGGCCGCGCCCGCACCCACAAGGGTGTGGATCTCGTCGATGAACAAGATGATGTCGCCGCGGGTGCGGATCTCCTTGAGCACCTTCTTCAGGCGCTCCTCGAAGTCACCCCGATACCGCGAACCGGCGACCAGGGCGCCGAGGTCGAGGGTGTAGAGCTGCTTGTCCTTCAGCGTCTCCGGCACCTCACCCTTGATGATCTTCTGCGACAGCCCCTCCACGACGGCGGTCTTGCCGACGCCGGGCTCACCGATCAGCACCGGGTTGTTCTTCGTGCGGCGGGACAGCACCTGCATGACCCGCTCGATCTCCTTCTCGCGCCCGATCACCGGGTCGAGCTTGCCCTCCCGGGCGGCCTGGGTCAGGTTACGGCCGAACTGGTCCAGCACCAGGCTGGTCGACGGCGCGGCCTCACCCGGGGCGGCACCCGCCGCGGCCGGCTCCTTGCCCTGATACCCCGACAGCAGCTGAATCACCTGCTGACGCACCCGGTTCAGGTCGGCGCCCAGCTTCACCAGGACCTGGGCGGCGACGCCCTCACCCTCGCGGATCAGACCCAGCAGGATGTGCTCGGTGCCGATGTAGTTGTGCCCCAGCTGCAACGCCTCACGCAGCGACAGCTCCAGCACCTTCTTCGCCCGCGGCGTGAACGGAATATGCCCGCTCGGCGCCTGCTGACCCTGGCCGATGATCTCCTCGACCTGCTGACGCACACCCTCCAGGGAGATGCCCAGGCTCTCCAGAGCCTTCGCCGCGACACCCTCACCCTCATGGATCAAACCCAACAGGATGTGTTCCGTACCGATGTAGTTGTGGTTGAGCATCCGGGCCTCTTCCTGGGCCAGGACGACAACCCGTCGCGCTCGGTCGGTGAACCGCTCGAACATGCCCTCGTGCTCCTCACCTGAGTCATCCGGCCATAGGAATACTAAGATTTCATATAGCATTCTGTCCATCGCGGGTGAGCGGCGCGGCCATGCTGATGGGCGGCAGCCCTTACGGCGTGCGCCTTCATCAGGGCTGGATCCGGCAACCCGGCACAGACCGCAACTTCCATCAATAGATTCGCCATATGAAAAACAACTCTCGGCTGCCGGTGCCCTGCCCGGCGGCCTTTATGCACGTCCCGGGCGGTGATCACGCTGCTCAGGCGGGTCGGTGACCCGGCCTGCTGGGTTTCCTGTGTAATAGCTGAGTGTGGCAGCATGGTAACCGGATGTGTCAGTCTCGGGCTCACGCTGAGCCTGGGGGGATAGATGACGGAGACTCGCGCCTGTTACCGAGTCGACCTGTTGGGTCCGCTGCACGTGCGGCGGAAAGGGCATCCATTGGAGCCCGGCCCCGCCAAACAGCGGGCGATCCTCTCCCTGCTGGCGCTACGCCTCGGCGACAGCGTCCCGGTGAGCGAGGTGGAGGAGGCGGTCTGGGGCGGCGTGGTCCCGCCGAGCGCCCGGTCGCTCGTGCACACGTACGTGGCCCGGCTGCGCCAGGTCCTCGAACCGGAGCATCCACCACGGCGCCGGGTACGGGTCATCGCCTCGACCGTCTCCGGGTACTCGCTGCGCGCCGAGACCGTCGAGACGGACGTCGCCCGGTTCCGGCGGTACGCCGCCGAGGCCGAGAAGCGGATCGGTGAGGGCTGCCGGGAGGAGGCGTTCCACCTGCTCGGGAAGGCGCTGGACCTGTGGCGCAGCCCGACCCTCGGTGAGCTGCGCTCGCTGCTGCACGACAACATCGAGGTGGAGGCCCTCGGCGCGGCCTGGGTGGCGACCTCGCACAGCTACGTCGGTCTGGGGCTGCGGCTGGGACGGGCCGCGGCGGTGCTCGACACCGCCACCCGGCTGGCCCGGCTGGAACCCCTGCACGAGGCGATCCAGGCCGACTACCTGGCAGTGCTGGGCAGCAGCGGGCAGCGGACCGTGGCCCTGCACCGGTACGCCGACATCACCGAGCGGCTCCGGACCGAACTGGGCGTCGACCCGGGGGAGGAGCTGCGGGCGGTGCACCGGGCGCTGGTGCGTCCGGCCGGCCGCCCACCGGTGCCCCGGCCGGCGCCGGCGGTTCCGGCCGCGCGGCGCAGGCCGGGCTGCGGACCGATCTCCGGGCCGCTGCACTGGCGGGCCGGCGACATCGCCGAGCTGGCGGCCCTGCTGGCGAAGGACCGCGCGGTGACTGTCACCGGCGCGCCCGGCTGCGGCAAGTCGGCGGTGACCCTGCGCGCCGCCCACCAGGCCGCCCGCGTCTTCACCGGCGGGGTCCTGACTGTGGACACGCTCGACCTCAGTGACCGGCGGCAGTTGGAGCGCCGGCTGGCCCGGATGCTCGGCGGCAACGGCGCCGAGGATCCGGTCGAACTGCTGCGCGACCAGCCGACGCTCGTGGTGCTGGACAACGCCGAGCACCTGGTCGACGCGTGCGCGGTGGTCGCCGACCGGTTGTTGCTGGCGTGCCCGGACGTGGTGGTGCTGACCGGCTCGCGCCAGCCGCTCGGGCTGCCGTACGAGCGGGTCCAGCGCCTGCATCCGCTCCCGGTGCCGCAGCCGGGCGGCTGGCCGTCGGTCCTGTCCAATCCGGCTGTCGCCCTCCTCGCGGAACGGGCGGCCCAGGCCCGCCCCGGGTTCCGCCTCGACCGGCGGGACGCGGAGATCGCGGTGGAGATCTGCCGCCGGCTCGACGGCCTGCCGCTCGCCCTGGAGATGGCGGCGGCGTGCCTGTCCACCGACAGTCTGGACGGGGTGCTGCGCAAGCTGGAGGGACCGCTGGACGGACTGCGCCCGCCGGCCGCCGGACCGGAGTCGCGCCACACGTCGCTGCGGGCGATGCTCGACCGCAGCGTCCAGCGCCTCGACGTCGTCGAACGTTGTCTCTTTCAGCGCGTCGCGCTGCTGCCCGGCGTGTTCGACCTGGCGGCCGCCCAGCGGTTCTGGCGGCCCCATCCGTCCGGCCCCACCGACGTGCGGGTGGTGCTCGCCGCCCTGGTGGACAAGTCCCTGGTGATGCCGGTCGGGACGACCGGCGGGCGGTATCGGATGCTCGGCCTGCTGCGCCGGTTGGCGCTGGAGACGGGCACCCCGGAGACGGTGACGAGTCCCGCCGCCGACCTGCCCCTGTCGCTGTCCCGGCCGTTGCTGCCGGCCGGTGTGGCGGCCGTGCCGGACTGACCCGCGACCGCCACGACGGCCCGCTCCCCGCCGGGGGAGCGGGCCGTCGTGTTCCGGGGGTCGTGACACCTGACGATGCCTCAGGCATTGACAGCACGCTTTAAAAACACATAGCTTGAGGTTCGGCGGGACCGGTCAGGTCCGGTCCACCAGCGGCCCTCAGACCGCCGCTGACCCCTGCCGACAGACATTGGAGGTGTCTGGCTTGAGCACCAGAGAGACCTACGAGTCCCTGAACCTCGAACCCAAGCCGATCCGCCCGCACATCCTCGCCGCGGCAACCGTGGTCTTCGGCGAGGACTACTACTCGGGCCGCCGCGAGACGATCAACCTGTCCGGCTTCGTGCAGCTCAACAAGTGGCCCATGCCGGGCTTCGAGCACAAGGTCGACGAGAACGGCTACGCGCAGTTCGCCACCGAGCTGATCAGCGCGCCCGAGGTGGGCATCAAGGGGTTCAGCTACGAGTTGGACGACCGCATCCAGGTGCTGTCCAACCCGTTCCTGCCCAACAGCGGGCACGTGCGGCAGATCGTGCCGGGCAAGAACTTCCCGGCCGAGTTCTACATCCGCCGCTTCGGCATCCTGGAGTCGAGCACGCTGCGGCTCGCCCACCGCAACGTCATCGACATCTACGGCGTGGTCGACAGCGTCCCGCCGTTCAAGAAGCCGCTGACCGGCCCCTACCTGGGCAAGCCGCGCGGTGACGGTCCCTTCGACGTGATGGCCGCGCCGAACGTCGTCAAGGGCACCACGCTGCCGGAGGCGTGGTACCCGGCCAACGACGAGAACCAGCCGGTCGGCATCACGCCGAACCTGTTCTTCGCGCCCAGCGCCGGCCCGTGCATGTCCATGCTGGTGGACCCGTCCATGATCATGCAGACCTCGCTGGAGGGGCAGATCGAGGTCGAGGTCAACGGCAAGACGGTGCGGATCGACCTGGCCGGGGACTACCGCAAGGCGGCCGGCGCCGAGGTGCTGCTCTTCGGCCCGGACAAGCACGACGAGGGTCCGGGCGTGCTCGCCCAGCTGGCCCGCGTCGCGGTCGTCGGGCACAGCCCGGAGCTGGGTGGCCGGGTCATGCTGCGGGCGAGCTGGCCGCGGGTCTCCGGCGGCACGCTGGGCGAGGGCAACGAGGACAGCCTCAGCCGGCTCAAGTTCCCCGGCGACCTGCACATCGACGCCGAGTTCGAGCTGGTCACGCCGCACGAGACGCTCTACGCCGCCAACTCCGTGCACGTCAACGGCAAGATGCGCGGCATGGAGGCCACGGGCACCGAGCTCAAGCTGGACGGCTCGGACACCGCACTGGTCACCGTGGACGAGCAGCCGAAGGCCCGCCTCACCGGCGTCAACCTGGTGATGCGGGACGCGCTGGTCGGCGAGCACGCCGCGGTGAACGCCTGACCGACGGGTCCGCTTGACGGGCCTGCCGGCCAGAGGTTCTACTAGTAAAACCAATAGCAACGTACCGTCACGATGTCCCTCCCGGCTGCTACGGCGGTCGGGAGGGACGCGCGCTCAGGGGGTACCGCGTGGACCAGCGGCTGCTGCTCATGCACCAGATGATGCTCGGCGACGCGCCCCGGCTGCGGGCGTACGACCGGGCGCTGGAGGAGGCCGTCACACCCGGCGACGTGGTGGTGGACGTGGGCGCGGGGCTGCTCGCGCTCTCCCTGCTGGCGCTGCGGCACGGCGCCGAGCACGTGTACGCGATCGAGGCCGACCCGGCCACCGCCGCGGCGGCGGCTCGCATCATCGAGGCCAACGACCTCAAGGGACGGCTCACCCTGGTCACGGGTGACGCCCGCACGGTGCGGCTGCCCCGCAAGGCGGACGTGCTGGTCTCCGAGATGATGGGCAACCTCGGCCCGGAGGAGGAGATGGCCGAGGTGCTGCACGTGATCGCCCGCCGCCACCTGCGCCCCGGTGGCCGGGTGGTGCCCCGGCGGCTGCGGACCTGGCTGGCCGCTGCCGAGTTCGCCGACGAGGGCTGGGGGCTGTGGGGCGCCGACTTCTTCGGCTACCGGCTCGACCCGGTGCAGGAGCTGGTGGCCCCGGCGGCCCAGCTGCACTTCTTCCAGCGTCCGCCGAGGCTGCTGACCGAGCCCACAGTGGTGCTCGACCAGGCGCTCGACGGCCGGTCACCGTCCCGGCAGACGCTGCGGCAGCGGCTGCCGGTCACCACGCCGGGACGGCTGCACGCCGTGCTCGGCTTCTTCACCGCCGACTTCACCGACGACGTCACGCTGTCGAACTTTCCGTCGTACCCCGGTTGCAACTGGGCGGTCTGGGTGTGGCCGCTGCGGCACACCGACGTGGCCGAGGGTGACGAGCTGTCCGTCGCCCTGCGCCGCCCGGCCCGGCGCGACGTCCGCGCCGTGACCGACTGGCGCCTGGAGTGCGGCCTGTCCCGGCAGAGGAGGTCCTGATGCCCTTCGCGGTGGGTACCGTCCGCGACATTCCCGTCCGTGGCGCTCTCAAGCTCTGCGGCCTGACCTGGGCCGCGGAGTGCCTCTGGTTCTCCGAGGCGGTCTCCAGCCAGATCGCCTCGCTGGACCCGATCAGCGGCAAGGTGGTCCGCCGGCTCGACTGCCCCGGCGTCCGCACCGACCTGACCACGATCGGCGGGCGGCTGCTGCAGGTGGCCGGCGACGACCGCGTGCTGCGGCTGGTCGAACCCGAGGACGGTGAGCTGCTCGGCGAGTTCGGCAACCCGCGCCCCGGCAACGTGCTGTGCGGGCTGGAGGCCACCCGGCACGGGCTCTGGCTCGGCTACGAGGACCTGCGCCAGGTCGACCTGCGCGACCCGGACGGCTTCGGGCTGATCGACACGTTCCCGGTCCGGCACCCGATCGCCGGCGTGACCGTCTCCGACAGCTACCTCGTCTACTCCGACCACGACGCGGCCACCATCAACCT
The DNA here is from genome assembly GCF_051853095.1 of Micromonospora sp. LA-10. Taxonomy (NCBI): domain Bacteria; kingdom Bacillati; phylum Actinomycetota; class Actinomycetes; order Micromonosporales; family Micromonosporaceae; genus Micromonospora; species Micromonospora sp. LA-10. The sequence continues at coordinate 1,722,404 of NZ_CP195710.1, read as the reverse complement.
GTACGACGTGGCGGCCCGCCGGGAGGTGGCCTCCTACTCGGTCGCGGGCAACCCGACCGGCATCACCTGGGACGGCCGCCGCATCTGGTACTGCGACTTCACCACCCTGCAACTCCGGGCGATCGAGGTGCCGGGCATCACGAAGGGTTGACGTCCATGGTGACCACGCGCGCTCTGCTGGCCCGCTCCACCCGGATCGGCGCGGTCGGCGCCGTCCACCTGCTGCCGGCGCTGCCGTCGGCCCTGGTCAGGGCGGCCCGAGGTGACCGGGCGGCGGCCCGTCGGCTGCTGTACCGCCGCGTCACCACGCTGCTGATGCGGCTCGGCCCCACCTTCGTCAAGGCCGGGCAGGTGCTCGGCACCCGGCGTGACGTGCTGCCGGCGGCGCTCTGCGACGAGCTGTCGGTGCTCCAGGACCGGGTCGACCCGATGACCCCCGCGCAGACCAGCCGGGCGCTCGCCGAGGCGTACGGCAGCGAGACGCCCGCGGAGTTCGCGGAGATCGACCCGACGCCGGTGGCCAGCGGCAGCGTGGCCTGCGTCTACCGCGGCCGGATGCCCGACGGCGCCGAGGTGGCGCTCAAGCTGCGCCGTCCCGGCATCGAGTCGACGATGGCTCTCGACCTCGCGCTGATGCGGCGCGGCGCCCGGGTGATGGCGCGGCTGCCGATGCTGCGCGGCGTGCCGGTGCGGGAGGTGGTGGAGAACATGTGCGGCGCGGTGTTCGGCCAGCTCGACTTCGCCCGGGAGGCGGAGAACCTGCGCCGGCTCAAGGAGAACCTCGCCGTGGTGCCCCGGGTCCGGGTGCCCGCGGTACGCGACGACGCCTGCCGGCCGCGCTGCCTGGTCATGGAGTTCATGCCCGACCTCGACGTGGACGTGGCGCGGTCGATGTCGGCGGCCGTGCGCAAGCGGTTCGCCGCCTCCGCGATGACGGCGATCTACCACATGCTCTTCGTGGACGGATTCGTCCACTGCGACATGCACCCGGGCAACCTCTACTTCACCCGGGGCGCCCAGGTGGTGGTGCTCGACGCCGGGTTCAGCGTGCAGCTCACCGAGGAGCTGCGCCGGCTCTTCGCCGAGTTCTTCATGAACATGTCGATCGGGCGCGGCCGGTACTGCGCCGAGATCGTGGTGCGCAGCGGCACCGGCCTGCGGCCGGACGCCGACGTGGAGACGTTCCTGGTGAAGATGGCCGACCTGGTGGAGCGCAGCCACGGGCTGCCGGCCCGCGAGTTCAGCCTGATCGCGTTCGCCGCGGAGATGTTCGACCTGCAACGCCGCTACGGCGTGCACGCCGCGCCGGAACTCATCTTCCCGCTGCTCTCGCTGCTGGTGATCGAGGGGACGGTACGCGAGCTCGACCCCGACCTCGACTTCCAGGAGCTGGCCAAGCCGGTGCTGATGCGCGGGCTCTTCGGCCGCCGGGCCGCCGCCTGAGCACCGTCCGAACGGTCGGCCGGGCCTGGCCGGTCGCTTCGACCGGGCGGCCCCACCTGCGCAAACAGCCGACTAAAATATACGATAGCGCAATGGCACAGACTGGCCTCGCCGGCAAGCGCTCCTACCACCAGTACTGCGGGCTCGCGTCCGCGCTCGACGTGCTGGGTGAACGCTGGACGCTGCTGATCATCCGTGAGCTGCTGATGGGCCCCCGGCGCTACAGCGAGCTGCTCGCGGACCTGCCCGGCATCGGCACGAACCTGCTCGCCGACCGGCTCAAGTTCCTGGTCGACTCGGGCGTGCTGCGGCAGGTCGACGTGCACGGCACCGGCGGCCGGCTCTCCTACGAGCTGACCCCGACCGGGCAGGCGCTGCGGCCGATGGTGCTCGGGCTCGCGCACTGGGGCCTGGAGTTCGTCGGTGACCTGAGCGCCGAGGACACGGTCCGCCCGCACTGGGGTTTCCTCGCCGTGGAGGCGATGTTCCAGTGGGACAAGATCTCCCCGATCGACGAGAGCTACCAGTTCCAGGTCGACGACGAGGTCTTCCGCATCGACGTGGCCGGCGGGGTGCCGCGCGTGGCGAAGGGGCCGGCGGACGACCCGGCGATGGTGGCGACCACCGACGCGGCCACGTTCGTCCGCATCGGCGCCGGTCGGGTCACGCCGCTGATGGCGATGGTCGGCGGGCAGCTCAAGCTGGAGGGCGACATCGACGCCGTGCTGCGCTGCTGCGAGCTGCTCGGCCTGGACGCCGGCGCTGCGCCCGCCACTCAGGCGGCCTCCGGTCACTGACCCGCGCCAGGGGGTGACGGGACCGGATCACTATATTATTCTGAACTAGCCTCGGCGTTCGTCGGGGCCCGTCGTCGTCCGGCACGCCGCGCCCGTGTGGCACCTCCCGAGCACTGTGGTCCCACGGGGACGACCGGTCCGCCCTTTCGTCGCCCGAGCGCCTGACGGCGTCCGTGCGCGTCGGGGGCGACCCCGCGCGGCGCGTGCGCCGGCACCGACGACCGGCCGTCAAGCGACAGGAGCCGGCATGACGGACACGGTGCGACACGATCCGGAGGCGCTGCCCAGGGCGGTACGGGACGACTTCCCCCTGCTGCTGCGCCGGGCCGGCGACCTCGTCGCCTACCTGGACAACGCCGCCACCACGCAGAAGCCCCGCGTCGTGCTGGACGCGATGACCGACTACTACACCGGGGCGAACAGCAACGTCGGGCGCGGCTATCACCGGCTCGGCCTGGAGTCCACCGAGCGCTACGAGCAGGCCCGCGAGAGCGTCGCGCGGGCGATCGGCGCGGCGCAGGCGGAGGAGGTGCTCTTCACCGCCGGCACCACCGCCGCCGTCAACCTCGTCGCGGACACCGCCGGGCGGCGGGTGGCCGGGCCGGGCCGGCGGGTCGTGGTGACCGGCATGGAGCACAACAGCAACCTGCTGCCCTGGCGCCGGCTCTGCGACAGTACGGGCGCCACGTTGACAGTGGTCCCCGCCGGACCCGACGGGCGGGTCGACGCCGACCGGTTCGCCGCCGCGCTCGGCCCGGACACCGCGCTGGTGGCGGTCAGCCACGTCTCGAACGTGCTCGGCACCGTCAACCCGGTACGGGAGATGACCGCCGCCGCCCGCCGGGCCGGCGCGCTCGTGCTGGTCGACGGCGCCCAGGCGGTACCGCACCGCCCGGTCGACGTGCGCGACCTCGACGCCGACTTCTACTGCTTCTCCGGGCACAAGGCGTACGGCCCGATGGGCGTCGGCGTGCTGCACGGCCGCCGGGAACAACTCGCCGGGCTGCCGCCGTACCAGGTGGGCGGCGGCACCGTGAAGGGCGTCGCGGCCGACCAGCCGGTCCGCTACCTGGACGGTCCGGCCCGGTGGGAGGCCGGCACCCCGCACGTGGCCGGCGCCGTCGGGCTGGCCGCCGCCCTGGACTACCTGCGCGACCTGGGCTGGGACGCGATCCGCCGGCACGACCGGGCGCTGGTCCGGCACGCCGTGGACGTGCTCACCGCCGTCGACCGGGTGCGGATCGTCGGCGACCCGGCCGCCGACCCGAGCGGGATCGTCTCGTTCGTGGTCGAGGGCATCCACCCGTACGACGTCGGGGCGCACCTGGACCGGCACGGCGTGGCGGTGCGCTGCGGCGTGCACTGCGCCAGCACCTTCCTCGACGAGCTGGGGCTGCTCGGCACGGTCCGGCTCTCCTTCGGCGTCTACAACACCACCACCGAGATCGACCTAGTCGGCGAGCTGCTCGCCGGCGTACGACCGGGGCCCTGGACCACCGACCACCCCGACGTCCGGTTCCTCTGAGCAGCGCCCGGAAGGGAGCGTCATGAGGTTCGACACCCGGCTGGTGCACGTCGGCCAGCAACCCGTGCCCGGCACCGGCGACGTGGTGCCGCCGATCCACCTCAGCACCACCTACGACCGCACCGCCCAGGACCCGCCGCGCTACTTCTACGCCCGGGGTGAGCAGCCCAACCGGGAGGCGCTGGAGGAATGTCTCGCGGCGTTGGAGGACGCCCGGCACGCGACCGTCTACACCAGCGGGCAGGCGGCCGCGACCACGGCGCTGTCGGTGGTGCCGCCGGGCCGGCTGGTGCTCGCCTCCGACGACGTGTACGGCGGCACCCACCAGCTGCTCGCCGCCGCCGCGCAACGCGGCGTCACGGTCCGGCAGGTGGATTTCGCCGACCCGGCCGAGCGGGACCGCGCGCTGTCCGAATGCGGTCCGGAGCTGGCCGTGGTGTGGCTGGAGACGCCCACCAACCCGCTGCTCAAGGTCGCCGACATCGCCGCGGTGTCCGACCTCGCGCACCGGCACGGCGCCCTGGTCGTGGTGGACAACACGCTCGCCGGGCCGGTGCTGCAACGACCGCTCGCGCACGGCGCGGACGTCACGCTCTACAGCACCACCAAGTCCGTCGCCGGTCATCTCGACGTGCTCGGCGGCGCGCTCGTCTACCAGGACGAGGAGCTGCACCGGCGGTTCCTGGCGTACCGCACGGTGGCCGGCAACGCCCCCGGCGGCTTCGACTGCTACCTCACCCACCGGGGCCTGAAGACGCTGTCGCTGCGCACCGCCCGGCAGGTGGAGAACACCCGCGCGGTGGTGTCGGCGCTGCTGGCCGAGCCGAGCGTGGCCCGGGTCAGCTATCCGGGGCTGCCCACGCATCCGCAGCACGCGGTGGCGGCCCGGCAGATGACCGCGCCCGGCGCGCTCGCCGCCTTCGAGTACCGCGGCGACCCGGCCAAGCTGCTCGACCGGGTACGCCTGTTCACCGCCGCGGTCAGCCTCGGCGGCGTCCGTTCCCTGATCGAGTGCCCGGCGCTGATGACCCACCGCCCGGTGCCGCCCGAGGTACGCCGGCGTCTCGGGCTGACCGACCGGCTGATCCGGATCTCACCCGGCATCGAGGACCCGGCCGACCTGGTCGAGGACCTGGTCACCGCGCTGCGCGACGGCGCCTGACCCGCTGACCGGCAATACCGCCCCGCGAAGGAGGAGACATGTCCGCATTCACGACCGGCGGCGCCCCGGTGGTGCTCGACGGAGGACTCGCCACCGAGTTGCAGCGCGCCGGGCTGCCCTACCAGGCCCCGTGGTGGGGCACCGCGGCGCTGCTGGCGGACAGCCGGCGGCGCGTGCTGCGCGACGTCCACGAGCGGTTCCTGACCGCCGGGGCGCAGGTGCTCACCGCGAACACGCTGCGCTGCAACCTGCGGGCGCTGCGCCGCGCCGGGCTGGAGGACGCCGGCCTCGGCTGGATGGTGCACGCGGCCGTCGGCGTCGCGCTCGCCGCCCGCAACGCGGCCGGCGCGCCCGGCACCCGGATCGCCGCCTCGATGGCCCCGGTGGAGGACTGCTACCGGCCGGACCTGGTGCCGGCCGACGACGAGCTGCGCGAGGAGCACCGCTGGCTGGCGGTGGAGCTGGTCCGGGCCGGGGTGGAGCTGGTGCTGGTGGAGACCATGAACACCGCGCGCGAGGCGCGCATCGCGGTGGAGCAGGTACGCGAGGTGGGCGCCCGGGCCTGGGCCGGCTTCGTCTGTGACGAGCGGGGCCGGCTGCTGTCCGGCGACTCCCTGGTGGACGCCGCCCGCGCGGTACGCGCCGCCGGGGCCGAGGTGGTGCTGGTCAACTGCACCGGGCCGGAGGCGACCGAGCGGTGCCTGCGGGCGCTGCGCGACGCCGACGACGGCCCGATCGGCGCGTACCCGAACCTGGAGGACCGCCGCGACGGCGCGCCCGGGCCGCGACCGCTGCTCGACCCGGCGGAGTTCGGCGACCTGGTCGCCCGCTGGGCGGTGGAGTACCGGCTCGCCGTGGCCGGCGGGTGCTGCGGCGCGTCGCCGGAGCACATCGCCGCGCTGGCGGCCCGGCGCAACGCCCCGGTGGCGGCCGTCGACTGACGTCGCCCGCAGGTCCGCCGGCCCGGCGCGGGCCGGGTCAGCCAACGAAGGGAGAACGAGACGGTGAGCGGCTCGACGATCGCACCACCGGTCGAGGTGGTGCGCAGCCTGCCCGGCCCGGCCGGTTACATGTGCGGCCTGACCTGGGACGGCACCTGGCTCTGGCACTCCGATCAGGACGCCGCGCGGATCTTCGCGATCGACCCGGCGGACGGCGCGGTGCGTCGGTCCTTCGCGTACCCGGACGTGCGGGCCGACCTGGGGTACGCCGACGGAAAGCTGTGCCAGATCGGCGGCCGGCCGAAGCGGATCCTGCTGATCGACCCGGCCACCGGCCAGACCGTCGGCTCGAAGCCGGTGCGGCCCTCCAACGGCCGGGTCACCGGCATGGAGACCGGGCCGGAGGGGGTGTGGCTCTGCCTGCGCGCGCCCGCGGTGATCCAGCTGCGGGACTTCGAGACCATGACGGTGCAGCGGGAACACCCGGTCGTGGGGTCGCCCTCGGGCCTCACGTACGCCGAGGGGCATGTGCTCTACGCCGAGTTCGAGGACGGCCTGCTGCACGCGGTGGACGCGGAGTCGGGCCGGCTGGTCGCCACGGTGCGGCTGCCGGGGCATCCGACCGGGCTGGCCTGGGACGGCGAGCTGGTCTGGTACTGCGACTTCGCCGACCGGCGGTTCAAGGCGGTCCGGCTGCCGGACGTGCTCGGCGGCTGACCGGCCGGGTGGGGGCGGTCCCGGCCGCCCCCACCCGCACCGGCGTCAGGGCACCCGGTCGCGCGCGTCGAACTGGTCCTGCCGGCGGTCGCGGTCGCCGCGGGCGTTCGCCGATGGCGGCCGGCAGTGGCCGGCGCAGCCGCAGGAGCAGCCGGATGCGGTGGCCCGGTCGGTCCGCTGTGGCGCTTCGGTGTCCGGCCAGCCGCCGGTGTGGCACGCGTTCATCGCTTCTCCCTGCTCTGCGGTGGTGATGCGCCGGAGAGCCCGGCGCGGTCGGACGGGGCGGGCAGCGGGACCGCTATTTACTTGAGAATCATATGGTAAATTCGCTGGCGGGTGCCAGCTCCTGACAGGAGGGACGCCATGCGCGTCAGCGTGACCGACGACCCCGCGACCACGACGGCCTCCCGTACCGGCGGGCCGACCGCACCGGCCGACCCGCTGCGCACCGCCTCCTTCGCGGAGCTGCGGTCGCTGTTCGCGGTGGAGCCCGACGCGGTCCACCTCAACACCGGCACCATCGGCGTGATGCCGTACGAGGTGCTGGACGTCAACGACCGGGTGACCCGGGAGTGGAACGGCGGGCTGCGCAACGTCTACCCGCCCGGCATGTACCCCGAGCACCGCGCCGCCATCGGCCGGGCGTTCGGCGTCGACCAGGACGAGATGGTGATCTGCCACAACGCCACCGAGGGGGTGGCCCGGGTCATCAACGGGCTCGACCTGCACGAGGGCGACGAGGTCATCACCACCAGCCACGAGTGCTACTCGGTGCTGTCCAACTTCAACCTGCTGCGCAACCGGCACCGCATCACGCTCACCGTGCTGACCCCGCCGGTCGGGCCGGACGTCACCGCCGAGGAGATTGTCGACATGTTCGCCCGGGCGATCACGCCCCGGACGAAGGTGCTGGCGTTCGCCGCGGTCACGCTGTTCACCGGCACCCGGATGCCGGTGCGCCAGCTCTGCGACCTGGCCCAGCGGCACGGCCTGACCACAGTGGTCGACGGCGCGCTGCTGCCCGGCCTGTTCGACACCGACCTGCGCGCGCTCGGACCCGACTTCGTCACCTGCTCCGGCTCCAAGTTCCAGTGCGGACCGCTCGGCACCGGGCTGCTGTACGTCCGCAACAAGGTCCACCCCGAGCACAACCCGCTGCCGCTGCCGACGTTCTGGCCGGTCATCTCCACCTGGTATCCGATGATGGGCGCCCCGCCGCCGCGTACCACCACCCGGGTGGAGAGCTACAACATGGGCGACTACCTGCAGAGCGCCGGCAGCGCCAGCATCGCCCGGGGCGCCGCGCTGGCGAAGGCGTGCGAGCTGTGGGACCGGATCGGCCGGGACCGCATCGAGCGGCACGCGGTGGCGCTCGGCGAGCACACCCGCGCCCGGATCGTCGAGCGGTTCGGCGTCGAGTCCCTGTACTCCCCGCTCACCGACGACCGGCTCACCGCGCCGCTGGTCGCGTTCAACCCGTTCCCCGACCGGGCCGACGGCTGGAACATCACCAAGTTCGCCCGCCTCGTCGACGAGCTGGAGAGCCGGCACCGGATCTGGACCCGGTGGACCGAGTTCGACGTGGCCGGCTCACCGCACCAGCACTACGCCGCCCGGATCTGCACCCACCTCTACAACACGACCGAGGAGGTCGACCTCGCCGTCGACGCCATCGCCGACCTCGTACGGGAGCTGTCATGACCGTCGCGCCGTACCGGCCGGACACCGCCGTCCCGCGCCGCCGCGGCGGCGTGCTGCGGGTGGTCGCGCCCACCGGCGCCGCCCCGCTGGACCCCAGCTGCGCCCCGGCGTCGGCGGCCCCGTTCGTCCGGCTGCACACCCGGCAGCTCGTCACCTGGCAGACCGCCCGGGACGTCCGCGACTGGCAGGCCGTCACGCCGGTGCCCGACCTCGCCCTGGAGGTCCCCTCCACCTGGAACGCGGGGCTCGGCGCCAGCCACCGCAGCTACGTGTTCCACATGCGCCCCGGCGTCCGCTGGGACACCCCCGACCGGCGCCCGGTCACCGCGCACGACGTGGTCCGCGGCTTCAAGCGGATGTGCAACCCGGTCCGGCCCTCGCCGTCGCTGGCGTACTTCGCCGGCACCGTGCGCGGCCTCGCCGGGTTCGCCGCCGCGTGGGCGGCGGAGGCCACCCACCGGGCCGGGGACGCGGCGACGCTGGCCGCGTACCAGAACGCGCACGAGATTCCCGGCGTCTTCGCGCTCGACGACGAGACGCTCGTCATCGAGCTGGCCCGGCCGGCGCTGGACTTCGTGCAGATGCTCGCGCTGCCCGGGGCCTCGGCGGTGCCCGTCGAGCACGACGCGTTCGTACCCGGCAGCCCCGAGGCCGCCGCCCACCTGCGCGCCAACGGGCCGTACCGGGTGCGGCGGCACCGGCCCGGCGAATGGGTCGAGCTGGTCCGCAACCCGGCCTGGGAGCCGGCCGCCGACCCGTACCGGCGGGCCGAGGCCGACCGGGTGGAGCTGCGCCTGAGCGACGGCGCCGGCCGCGCCGACGCCGGCCCGGACGACGCGCCGGCCGAGGTGGCGCTCGCGCCCGCCGTCGGCGGGCCGCCGGCCGCCGAGCCGGTCGACGGCGACGGCGCGCTCGGCTGGGCGCTCGACCCGTACCTCGTGCTCAACCTGCGCGACCCGGTCTGGGCCGACCTCCGGGTACGGCAGGCCGCGGCGCTCGCCGTGGACAAGGCGGCGGTGGCCGAGCTGTACCGGCGGCACCGTCCCGGCGTGCCCGTGCGGGTGGCGGGCACGCTGATCCCGCCGGGCAACGCCGGGCACGACACGGCCGATCCGCACTCCACCGGTGATCCGGCGCGGGCCCGTGACCTGCTCGCCGCGGCGGGCCACGCCGACGGCGCGCCGCTGGTCCTGATCCACCCGCACTCCGGCCTCGGGCCCGAGGTGGCGCACGCCTGCGCGACCGACCTCACCCGGGCGGGCCTGCCGACCCGGGCGGTCGGGCTCGCCGACGCCGCGTACGCCGAGGCGCTGCGCGCGCCCGCCACCGCCGGCGGCTGGCAGCTCGCCGTGGCGGCGCGCGTGCCCGACTGGCTGGAACACAACGGGCGGGTCTTCGCGCAGGCGATGCTCCAGGCGAACCCGGTGCCCGGCGGCGCCAACCACGGCGGCTACGCCGCACCCGAGGTGGACACGCTGATCGAGCGGGCGCTCGACGCGGCCGAGCCGTGGCGGGCCGACGCCGCCTGGCGGGCCGCCGCGCAACGCGCGGTCGCCGACGTGGCGGTGGTGCCGATCCTGCACCGGGCGCCGGTGGCGACGCCGAGGCAACCGGACCGGGTCGACGGGCTGGCGCCGCTGCCCCCGCAGGGGTACGCGGTGGACCTGACCGCCGCCCGCCCGGAGGTGACCGGGTGAACCCCCTGGTACGCGACTACCTGCTGCTCGGCCTGCGCCTGGGCCGGCTGGTGGACGGGCTCGTCGACTGCTACTACGGTGACCCGGCGCTGCGCGACCAGGTCGCCGCCGAACCGCCGGCCGACCCCCGGGAGCTGTCCCGCCAGGCCGGCCGGACGCTCGCCGCCGTTGCCGACAGTGACCTGGAACCGGCCCGCCGCCGGCACCTCACCGCCCAGCTCGCCGCGCTGCGCGCGGTCGCCGACCGGGTCGCCGGCACGCCGATGTCCTTCCGGGACGAGGTGCGCGCCTACTTCGACGTCGAGGTGGCCCGCACCGCGCCGGAGCGGTACGCGGCGGTGCACGACGAGATCGACGCGCTGCTGCCCGGGCCGGGAGCGCTGGTGGACCGGGTGGAGGAGTTCTACCGGCGCAACACCGTCCCCCCGGAGCGGCTGCACCGCTGCGTGCAGGCGGTCTCCGACGCGCTGCGCGAGCGGACCCGGGACCGGTTCGGCCTGCCCGCGACCGAACGCGTCGAGTACACGGTGGTCCGGGACGCGCCGTGGAACGCGTACAACCGCTACCTGGGCGGCTTCCGCTCGGCGGTGGCGCTGAACGCCGCAAGCGGCCGGTCGGTGGCCGCGCTGCCCATCATCGTGGCGCACGAGTCATACCCCGGCCACCACACCGAGCACTGCCTGAAGGAAGCCGGCCTGGTCCGCGACGGCGGCCAGGACGAGCACACCATCACCCTGGTCCACACACCCCGGTGCCTGGTCACCGAGGGCCTGGCCGAGGCGGCGGTGGACGCGGTGCTCGGCCCCGGCTGGGGGGAGTGGACCGCGCGCATCCTCGCCGGGGAGGGCGTCCACGTCGAGGGCGAGCGGGTGGAACGGATGCGCGGCCTGGTCGTCCGCCTCCTGCCGGCCCGGGTGGACGCCGCCCTGCTCCTGCACGACGAGGGCGGCGACCGGGCGCAGGCGCTGGCGTACCTGCGGCGGTGGATGCTGCTGCCGCCCGAGCGCGCCGAGCAGATGGTCACGTTCCTCGCCGACCCGCTGTGGCGCGCGTACTCGGTCACCTACTCCGAGGGAGGCCGGCTGGTCGACTCCTGGCTGGCCGCCCGCGAGCCCGGCACCAGCCTCGCCGACCGCTTCACCACGCTGCTGCGGGAGCCGCTGCTGCCGTCGCAGCTGCGGGCCGACGTGGCACGGACCGCGCTCGCGCCCACCTGACCAGCACCCGGCACCGGCAGCAGCTACCCCGAGACGACGAAAGGTGTGTGTCGATGAACGGCGGCCAGCCCCGGTACGGGGGAACCCTGCGGCTCTACGGGCCCGGCAGCATGGACCATCTCGATCCGGCCTGCGCCTACTACATGCTCGGCGGGCAGATCATCCGGCTCTTCGCCCGGCAGCTGTTCACCTACCGGCCGGTCGCCGACCTGCGCGACCCGTCGGCCGTCACGCCCGTGCCCGACGTGGCCGAGGCGGTGCCGACAGTGGACAACGGCGGCATCAGCGCCGACCACACCCGCTACACGATCCGGCTGCGCCCCGGCGTGTACTGGGACACCGACCCGCCCCGCGAGGTGACCGCCGGGGACTTCGTGCGCGGCTTCAAGCGGATGACCAACCCGGTGCTGCGGGCCGGCGGGATCGGCTACTTCACCAGCACCATCCGGGGGATGGCCGAGTACTGCGACGCGTACGACGCCGCGATCACCTCGGCCGAGCCGACCGCCGCCGAGCTGGCCGCGTTCCAGAACAGCCACGAGATCGCCGGGGTACGGGCCGTCGACGACCGGACGATCGTGTTCGACCTGATCCGCCCGGCGGTGGACTTCCTGCACATCCTGGCGCTGCACTTCGCCTCCGCCGCCCCGGTCGAGTACGACGAGGTGCTGCCGGACAGCGCCGAGTTCCGGCGGCGGGTGCGCTCCAACGGGCCCTACCGGGTCACCCACTACGTCCACGGCGAATCGGTGCGGCTGGCGCGCAATCCGGTGTGGCGCAAGGCGTCCGACCCGGTGCGCCAGCAGTACCTGGACGGGGTCGAGGTGACCATGGAGATCGCCACCCCGCAGCAGGTGGGGGAGGTGATCGACAATGGGCGCGCCGACCTGTCCTGGGCGTCACCGATCACCGAGCCGTACGACGTGCCGCCCACCGACCCGGGCAACGACCTCGGCTACGCGCTCAACCCGTACCTGGTGTTCAACCTGCTCAGCCCGAACGCCGACCGGGCGATGAGCAAGCTCAAGGTGCGCCAGGCCGTCGCGTACGCGATAAACAAGGCGGCGATCGCCGAGATCTACCACGACCTGGAGGCCGGGACGGTGATGCTGCCCGGCCACACGGCGATCCCGCCGGGCAACGACGGGCACGTCGACTTCAACCTGTATCCGACGCCGGGCGACAGGGGCGACCCGGAGCGCTGCCGGGCGCTGCTGGCCGAGGCGGGCTATCCGGACGGGCTCACCCTCACCGCCGTGCACCGGGACGTGGACGCCAACCCGGAGGTGGCCCGCTCCTACGCCACCGACCTGGAGAAGGGCGGCATCAGCGTGCGCCTGGTCGCGCTCGGCCACGCCGAGTACTACCAGTTCCTGCGCGACCCGGCCAACGCCCGCGCCGGCGCCTGGGACATCTCCGCGCCGTCCTGGACGCCCGACTGGTTCGGCCCGAACGGGCGCACCTACGTCCAGCCGATGTTCCAGACGAACACGTCCCGCGGCACCAGCAACTACGGCGGATACAGCAACCCGGAGGTCGACCGGCTGATCGAGGAGGCGCTCGGCGCCACCGACCGGGCCTGCGCCACCGAGCTGTGGCACCAGGTCGACCTGCACGTCATGCGGGACGCCGCGATCGTGCCGATCCTCGTGCACGCCCCGACCATCCCGCACCGCAAGGGCCGGCGGGTCCGCAACGCGATCGCCCTGCCCACAGTGGACCGCTGGTTCGACCTGTCCAACCTCTGGCTGGAGGAGTCCGCATGACCGCAGCAGGCACGCCGACGGCCGCCGCGCAGACGTCCGGCGGGGCCGGACCGCGCTGCGGCGGCACGCTGACCCTGGTCGGCGCGGGCGACGTCGACCACCTCGACCCGGCGCTGGCGTACCACACGGTGACCCGGGGGATCATCCGCGCGTACACCCGGCAGCTGGTCACCTACCCGGCGACCCGCGACCACCGGCGCGCGGGCGACCTGGTGCCGGACCTGGCGGTGGCGGCGGACGGGCCGTACGACGCCGAGGGCCGCCGCTACCGGTTCACGCTGCGCGACGGGCTGCGCTGGGACCTGCCCAACGGGCCCCGGCCGCTGACCGCCGCCGACGTGGTACGCGGCATCAAACGGCTGGCCCACCCGATGGCGCCCAGCCCCGGCCTGCCCTACTACCTGAGCACCGTCGAAGGGCTCGCCGAGTTCCGCGACGACCTGCTCACGCTGCCCCGCGACCTGAACGTGGTCGCGCCCTACCTGGAGGCCGCCGAGGTGCCCGGGCTGCGGGTGCTCGACGACCGGACGCTGGAGCTGACCACCCGCCGCCCCACGCCGGACTTCCTCAACATCCTGGCGCTGCCGTTCGCCTCCCCGGCGCCGGAGGAATACCTGTGGTTCGCGCCCGGCAGCCCCGAGCTGGACCAGCGGATCGGCTCCATCGGGCCGTACCGGATCACCGGCTACGAGCCGGACCGGCGCATCACGCTGGAACGCAGCCGCACCTGGGACCCGGCCACCGACCCGATCCGGGCCGCCCACGTGGACCGCATCGAGGTGCGGCAGGGCCTGGACGAGAAGACCTGCCACGACATGGTGATCGCCGGCGACGCCGACATGATGTGGGACATCCAGCCGCTGACCGAGCGGCTGCCGGAGATGTTCGCCGCCGGGGACCCGCGGCTGGAGGTCTGCCCGGCCGGCCTGTTCAGCCCGTACCTGGTGATCAACGTACTCAGCCCCAACGAGGGCGGGGCGCTGGCCCGCCGGGAGGTCCGGGAGGCGTTGCAGTACGCGATCGACAAGACCACTGTGGCCGAGGTGTGGGGCGGGCCGCGCCTCAACGACATCGCCGAGCAGATCCTGCCGCCGCTGTGCCGCGCGCACCGGCCGTTCGCCCCGTACGCCGCGAACGACGGCGCCGGTGACCCGGAGCGGGCCCGGCGGCTGCTCGCCGACGCCGGCTACCCGGACGGGCTCACGTTGAAGCTGGTCTACCGGGACCGGGACATCCACCCGGAGACCGCGCGGGTGGTCCGCGCCGCCGCCGCCCGGGCCGGCATCACCCTCGACCTCGTCCCGGCCGGCATCTCCGAGCTGTTCGGCACGTACCTCGGCCGGGCCGACGGAGCCCGCGAGGGCCGCTGGGACGTGGCGCTGTCCGGCTGGGAGCCGGACTGGCACGGCAACAACGCCCGCGTCTACCTCCAGGCGCTCTTCGACAGCTCCGGCGTCTCCGGCAACGACGACTGGGGGTCGAACTTCGGCCACTACCACAACCCCGTCGTCAACGAGCACATCGAGGCGGCGCTGAGCTGCGCCGACGAGAGCACCGCGAACGAGCACTGGCGGGCCGCCGAGCGGGAGGTGCTGCGCGACTGCGCGGTGGTGCCGATCCTCTTCGCCCACCAGTACTGGCTGCGCGGGCACCGGGTGCGCAACTGGCTGCCGTACCCGGTGCTCAACGGCGACCTGACCAACCTGTGGCTGGGGGAGGACCGACGCCCGGACCGATGAGCGGCGACCACCATCGGCTCACCGGACGTCTCGGCGAGCTGGCCCAGACACACGCCGACCGGGCGGCGGCGCGCGCGGGCGTGCCCGCCGTCCGGCTGGACCGGCTGGCCGCCGAGCCGCTGCGCCTGAACGAGGACTTCTGCCGGGCGGTGGCCGACCGCTACGACGCCGCCCCGATTGTCGCCGCCGGCACCGAGCGCGGCTACGCCCGGCTGGCCGAGGAGAACCTGCGGCAGTTCCGGCTGATCGGCGAGGCGGGCATCCGGGTGCTGCCGTGGACCGGGCCGGGGCAGCCGTACCGGGACTCGCGGGACCTGGTCGAGCGGGTCCGCTCGACCGGCCTGCTCCACGTCTTCCTCACCCGCCACGGGCACGGACCGGCCGGCGCGGACGGCGACCACCCGCTGCGCGCCCCCGCCGGCGTCCGGGCCGGGGGGGAGGAGCTGCTGCACAACGACATCTTCCGGGCGGTGCACGACGTCTTCGGGCACGTCCTGTTCGGCAACACGTTCGGGCCGCGCGGCGAGTTCCGGGCCACCCGCTGCCACCTCGCGATGTACCCGGCCGACCTGCACCCGCTGGTCTTCGCCGAGCTGGTCGGCCAGCTCTGCTGGTTCTTCCACGGCCCGCACCTGCGCCGCCCGGACGGGACGCTGCCCCGGCGCGGCGAGCCCGGGTACGTGCCGCCGCCACGGCGTCCGTACCCGCCGCAGAAGCAGCTCGTGTACGACCGGCGCACCCTGGACCGGTTCGCCGCGCTGTTCACGTCGCCGGGCTGACCGCCGACATCAGGAAGTCGGGCACCCGCAGCGGCGGCATCACCATCCGGGTGAAGTAGTCGCCCCACTCCCGGGGCAGCGCCGGCGTCGGCCGCCCGGCCTCGGTGGCCCGGGCCAGCAGCGACAGCGGGCTCTCGTTGAACCGGAAGTTGTGCACCGTACCGACGATCTCGCCGTCCTCCACCAGCCGCACGCCGTCGCGGGTGAGACCGGTCAGCAGCAGCGACGCCGGGTCGACGTCGCGCAGGTACCACAGCGAGGTGAGCAGCAGGCCGCGCCGGGTGGAACGCACCATCTCGGGCAGCGACGGCGCGTCCGGCCCGCCCTCCAGCACCAGGTTGTCCACCATCGGGGTGAGCGGCGCGCCGGTCCGCGCGGCGGTGTGCCGGGTCTGCACGAGCGCGGTCAGCACGCCCTCGTCGATCCAGCGGGTCGGCCGCAGCGGCAGCCCGTTGTCGACCACGGCGGTCAGGTCGTCGGTGCCCCGGCTGACGGTGAACGGGGCGCACGGCAGCAGCGGGTGGTCCGGGTCGCTGCGCAGCGTCAGCGGCAGCGCGGTGAGGCGCTCACCGATCGGCAGCCGGCCGTCCGGGCGGCTGAACGCGGTGCGCCCGTCCAGCGCGCCGCGCGCCCCGGCGGCCAGGTAGAGGTGGAGCATCAGGTCGGCCACGCAGTTCGGGGTCAGCAGCACCTCGTACCGTCCCGGGGGCAGCTCGACCCGCCGGCCGGGCCGCGCCGGCGTGGCGGACAGCTCGGCGGCGAGCGCCGGCACGTCCAGCCCGGTCAGGTCCGGCGCCGTCACTCCGGCCCAGGCCGAGTCGTCGCCGTCGCGCGCGCTCAGGTCGAACAGGCCGGTGGACTGCGCGTGCCGCAGGCGGGCGCCGGTCGACGCGGCGAGATAGGTGGTGACCACCCGGTGCTCGGTGTAGCCGTAGAGCCGTCGCCGCCCGGCCGCCGCGAACGCGTCGGCCAGGCCGGGCAGCACGTCGCGGAACGCGTCGACCGAGGTGCCGCCGGGCGGTTCCGCCCAGGACGGCGTCCGCCACGGCTCGGGCAGCGACGTGGCGTCGGCGGCGGGCGGCGCGTCGCGGGCGGCCCGCTCGGCCGCGCGGACCAGGCCGGGCAGCGCGTCGCCGAGCGCGCCGCCGTGCCCGACCAGCCCGACGTGTACGCCGGCCGCGCCGTGGCGTACCGCCACCGCAGTCACTCGGCGGGACCGGACGGTGCCGTTCGTGGTCAGCGCGTTGCCCGCCCAGCGCAGGTGCGCGGCGGCCGTCTCGTCGGCGATCAGCAGCAGCTCGTCGGCGTCGCGCCGGTGCCGCAGCGCCGCTTCCAGGGCGTCCTGGATCCCGCTCATCCGTCCCGCCCTCCGGTGTCGACGACGTCGATGCCGCGGAACACCGCGGCCGGGCAGCCGTGGCTGGCCGCGCTCGCCTGCACCGGCTGACCCTTGCCGCACATGTCGGCGCCGGAGAGCAGCCAGGTGCCCTCGCCGCCCAGCCCGCACAGCGCGGACCAGAACGCCGTGGTCTCCGCCTGGTAGGCGGCGCCGGACACCTGCCCGGCCAGCCGCCCGTTGCGGATGCGGTGCCAGCGCTGCGCGGTGAACTGGAACTGCCGCCGGCGCATGTCGATCGACCAGCTGTCCGAGCCGGCCAGGTAGAAGCCGTCCGTCACGCCCGCGATCAGGGCCGCGGTGTCCGGCCCGTCCACCGCCGGGCGCAGCGACACGTTCGGCATCCGGGCCATCGGGGTGTGCCGGTACGACTCGGCGTACGCGCAGCCGGAGGAGCGTGGCAGGCCCGCCTGCGCGGCCGAGGCCCGGTCGTGCTGGAAGCCGACCAGCACGCCGTCCTCGATCAGGGGCCAGGACTGCGCGGCCACGCCCTCGTCGTCGAAGCCGACGGTGGCGAGTCCGTGCGCGGCCGACCGGTCGGCGTCCACGGTCATCAGCGCCGAGCCGTACCGCAGCCGCCCGGCGGCGTCGGGGGTGGCGAAGGTGCCGCCCGCGTACGACATCTCGTGGCCCAGCGCCCGGTCGTACTCGGTGGCGTGCCCGACCGACTCGTGGATGGTGAGCCAGAGCTGCGACGGATCGATCACCAGGTCGTAGCGGCCCGGTCGCACCGACGGCGCCTGTGTCTTCTCGGCCAGCAGCGCCGGCAGTTCGGCCAGCTCGCCGGCCCAGTCCCAGCCCTCGCCGTGCAGGTACTCCCAGCCGCGGGCCACCGGCGGGCCGACCGTGCGCAGCGTCTGGACGCCGCCGTCGCTCGGGTGCCGGCCCACCGCCAGCACCTGCGGGTGCACCCGGACGCGCTGCTGGGTGACGGCGGTGCCGCCGAGGTCGGCGTAGTACGTGTTCTCCTGAGCGGCGCTGACGCGGGCCAGCACGTGCGCCACCGACCCGTGCGCCAGCAGCCCGGCGCACCAGTGGCTCAGCAGCTCCGCCCGTTCGCTCTCCGGCACCTCGAACGGGTTGATCCGGTACGGCGAGCGCCAGGTCGCCGCCGGGTACGCGGGCTCGGGCGCGAGCGCGACAGGCGCGCCGCCGACGTCAGCGCAGGCCCGGGCCAGCTCCAGCGCGTCGTCGCAGGCGCGTACCGCCGCCTCCGGCGTCAGCTCCGGCGTGGCGGCGAAGCCCCACGCGCCCCGGTGCAGCACCCGTACCGCCAGGCCGGTCTCGGTCTCCTCCTCGCTCGCCCGCAGCGCCCCGTCGTGCACGACGGTGCGCCCGGAGCGGACCCGCTGCACCCGCAGCGCCGCGTACCGCGCGCCCCGCTGCCGGGCCCGGGACAGGGCGGCGTCGGCGAGGCGGGCCAGCGGAAGTGCGAGGAAGGAGTCGTCGATCTGATCGGGCACACGCGCCTCCGGTCGCCGGGGTGCCGCCGTCCGCGCCGGTGGCGCGACGGCCCGGGGGTTGCGGTGAGGAGACTAGTGCGGCGTGCCGGGCCCGCACAGGGGCCGCGTGGCGGCCGGGCGGCCGACCAGCGCCGTCGCCGCGCAACTCAGCAATCGGGAAGAAGACCACGGTCGCGCCGGTGCGCTTGATTGGATCGGCGTCGCTCAATAGATTGAGGGCGGGCGCCGCCGAGGTCCGCACGATCGGGCCGTCGGCGGCTGACAGGTCCACCCCGAGCCGGGCACGTCGGTCGTCCGTACCGACTTCTCACAGTGGCGCATCGGCGCGCCGCCACCTGAGCGCGTCGCCGCGCCGCCGTCCGTCCGGACGCGCGTCGCCGCGCCGCGCCGCCCGACGCAGAAGGACTTCCCATGACGATTCTCCGTACCCGCTCCGGCCCGGCCCTGGCGGCGGTGACCGCGATGGCCGCCGTCGTGGCCGCCACCGCGACAGCGCTGCTCGCCGGCCCGGCCACGGCGGCACAGGGCTGCCGGGTCGACTACACACCCAACCAGTGGCCCGGCGGGTTCACCGCGAGCGTCAAGGTCTCGCCCGGCGACTCGGCCGTCTCCGGATGGACGGTGACCTGGACGTACGCCGGCGACGAGCGCGTCACGAACGGCTGGAACGCGACGGTCAGCCAGTCCGGTTCGACCGTCACCGCCCGCAACATGTCGTACAACGGCAGCATCCCGGCCGGCGGCTCCACCGAGTTCGGCGTGCAGGGCACGTTCAGCGCCGCCGGCGGCGCGCCGAGCGGGTTCACGCTCAACGGCGTGCCGTGCAACGGCGCCGCGCCGTCCCCGACCGTCGTGCCCACCACCGCGGTGCCCACCACCGCGCCACCGACGAGCGCCCCGCCCACGACGGCGCCGCCGACCAGCGCGCCGCCCACGACCGCGCCGCCGACCAGCGCGCCCCCGACGACCCCGCCGCCGAGCGGGTGCGCCGGGGCGGTGCTCTGCGACGGCTTCGAGAACCAGACCGGCTCGACGCCGTCCGGCGACTGGACTGTGGTGAACCCCGACTGCTCCGGCACCGGAACGGCCACCATCGACACGTCCACCACGCACAGCGGCAGCCGCGCCGTACGCATCAACGGCGCCGCCGGCTACTGCAACCACGTCTTCGTGCGGACCACGAAGAACCTCAGCGCCCTGGGCAGCGTCCGGTACGCCCGGATCTGGGTGCGGCACACCACCGCCCAGCCCACCGACCACACCACGATGATCACCATGTCCGACGCCGCCGACGGCAACCGAGACCTGCGGCTTGGCGGCCAGAACGGCGCCCTGCAGTGGAACCGCGCCTCCGACGACGCCACGCTGCCCGAGCAGAGCCCGGCCGGGGTGGCGCAGAGCGTGCCGTTGCCCACCAACCGCTGGGCCTGCCTGGAGTTCATGGTGGACGGGTCGGCCGGCCAGCTCCGCACCTGGCTGGACGGCGTCGCCGTCACCGGCCTGACCGCCGACGGCGTACCGACGCACGACATCGACGGCCAGTGGTACAACCGCACCTGGCGACCGCAGCTCACCGACCTGAAGCTGGGCTGGGAGAGCTACGGCGGCGGCGCCGACACCCTCTGGTACGACGACGTGGCGATGGGATCCACCCGCATCGGCTGCTGACCCGCGGCGAGTGGAACGTCACGGGCGTCGAACGACGTGACGTTCCACCGGGGGCAGCTCAGTGGTCGGCGGTCATCCGCTGGGTGCCGATCACCGAGAGCAGCCGCAGCGCCTCCTCCGAAGGGGAGCCGGGCGTGGCGGTGTAGATGACGACCTGCTGGTCGCGGTCGGTGATGTCGAGGACGTCGCAGTTGACAGTCACCGGCCCGACCAGCGGGTGCCGGAACGTCTTGCGCAGCGTCCGTGCGCCGCCGACCTCGTGGGAGGCCCACAGGCGGGCGAACTCCTCGCTGCCGGCGAGCAGGTCGGCGATCAGCGCGGCCATCTCCGGGTCGTCCGGATAGCGGGCCGCGGCGGCGCGCAGCCGCCCGACGGAGTGGCGGGCGAACTCGCCCGAGTCCGACACGTCGTACAGCCGCGTGCCGTGCAGGTGCGGGCCGAGGAAGGTCCGGCGGACCAGGTTGCGGTCCCGCCGGGGCAGGGCGGAGAAGTCCTCCATGAGGGCGGCCGCGAGGTCGTTCCAGGCGATCACCTCGAACGCCGCCGAGGTCACGAACGCCGCCGCCTGCGGGAGCCGGTGCAGCAGGTCCAGCACGCTGCGCCGTACCTCCCGGGGCGGCCCCGGAGGCGGCCCGGGCGGCTCCCCGGCCAGGTGGTGGAGGTGGTCGCGTTCGACGTCGGACAGCCGCAGCGCGCGGGCCAGCCCGGCCAGCACCTCCCGCGACGGACGCGGCCCCCGGCCCTGCTCCAGCCGGGTGTAGTACTCGGTCGAGATGAACGCCAGCCGCGCCGCCTCCTCGCGACGCAGCCCCGGCGTGCGGCGCCGCCGTCCGGCGGGCAGGCCCACGTCGGCCGGGGCGATCCGCTCCCGCCTGCTGCGCAGGAACACTGCCAGCTCACGTCGGTCCACGACCCCAGTGTGCCCGTGCGCGGCGGAGCGTAACCAGGTACCGCCGGTGCCTGGATGGGCTCCGCGACCGGACACAGGCTTGCCGCATGGACACCACACGAACCGACACGACCGTGCATCCCGCCGCCGGCCTGCTGGCCGGCAAGGTCGCCTTCATCACCGGCGCCGGGCGCGGTATCGGCGCCGCGGCGGCCCGGCTGTTCGCCGCCGAAGGCGCCCGGGTGCTGCTCGCCGCGCGGACCGAGGAGCAGTTGAAGGCGGTCACCGAGCAGGTCCGGGCGGACGGCGGCGTCGCGGACTACGTGCTCTGCGACCTGGCCGACGCGGCGAGCGTGCGCGCCGCCGTGGACCGTGTCGTCGAGGTGTACGGCCGCCTCGACGTCGCCTTCAACAACGGCGCGACGATCGTGCCGCCGGGACCGATGGACCAGGTGCGCGAAGAGGACTTCGACCACGTCTACGCGGTCAACCTGAAGGGGCCGTGGCTCGCCATGGTCGCCGAGGTCGCCGCGATCCGGGCCACCGCCGGCGTCGGCGCGATCGTGAACAACTCCAGCGTCGGCAGCCTGATGGGCAACCCCGAACTGCCCGCGTACGGGGCGATGAAGCGCGCGGTGAACAGCCTCACCGAGTCCGCGGCGATCACCTACGGACCGGAGGGCATCCGGGTCAACGCGATCGCCCCGGGCAGCACGCTCACCGAGATGATGCGGGCCTGGGACGCCGAGTCGCCCGGGATCATCGATCGTCTCGCCGCGCACAGTCCGCTGCGCCGGGCCGCCGAACCCGACGAGATCGCCCAGGCCGCTGCCTGGCTGCTCAGCGACCGCGCCTCCTTCGTCACCGGCACGGTGCTGCGGGTCGACGGCGGCGCGCGGGCCTGACCCGGGCTCAGACGGTGGCGTCCTGGACCGGCCGGGGCTCGACCGTGCCATCCGTGACGGGGGAGGGCCGGAAACCCTTGACGACCAGGTAGACGCCGAGCGAGAACTCCCACACCGCGATGGGCAGGGCGGCGACCGCCGTCACCGGGGACAGCCGGTCCCAGGCGCCGAACAGGGTGCCGAGGTCGGAGGCGACGAGCAGCGGCGCCCCGGCGAGCCCGAGCACCGGCAGCCAGCGCGGCACCAGGCGCGACTGGTACAGCAGGGAGCCCAGCAGCAGGGCGTTCACGGCCGGAAGGAGCGCCTGGCTGAGCAGGAACACCGAGTCGTAGAAGGCGACGAGCGTCCGGCCGGTGACCAGCGCGTCCGGCTCGGCTCCGGCCCGCCGCAGGGCGACCAGCGTCAGGATGCTCGCGACGCCGATGAAGATGCCGGCGGCCTCCAGCACCCGGGCGGCGACGAAGCCCAGCGCCCGCGCCTCACCCTGCCGCTTGAGCACCGGGTACAACGCGATCGCGGTACCGATGCAGGCGAGGGCGACGATCACCTCCAGGACGCCGCCGACGACGACCGGAGTGTCCGACGTGGAACCCAGGATGTAGTCCGCCTCGCGTATCGGGGCGTACAGGCTGAGGATGGGGATCGAGACGAAGGTGAGCAGGTAGAAGCCGCCCGCGACCAGCGACGTCCTACGCAGTGGGTCCATCGGGCTTCCCTCCGCCGCTCGGCCGGTGGTCGTTCCCTCACTCTGCGGCGGATCGGCGCGGCGGCGAATCAGCCGCTCGGTCAGTTCCTCGCGCGACGCGCACGGGCCACCGGTAACGGATACCGGTGGCCCGTGCGGCGCTCGACGGGGCAGCTAACGGCTCATCATGAACGCCACCACCACGGCGACGAGCACCAGCGCGGCGAACACCGCCGCCGCGATCTTCGCGGCGCTGTACGGCCGCTCACCGATCACCTCACCGGTACGCGCGTTCACCAGAACCTGGTACGAGCGGCCGGCGTGCAGGTACGCGGCGATCCACACCGGCAGCAGGATCAGCTTGTACGACACGTCGGAGTACGTGGTGTCCACCGCGGACACCCGCTGCTCGTCACCGCCGATGTCGGAGCGGCAGTCCCCCTCGATGACCGGCGCCATCCGCGCCTTCGCCTCGGTCAGGCCCGCCTCGGGCTCGGTGTCGTACCGCAGCGCCTGGTATCCGGCCAGGTAGTCGCCGTGGTACGCGGCCGCCTCGGTCAGCGGCCACGGCGCCAGCTTGTCCAGCTGCTCGGTGGGCAGGTGGGTGGTGGCGGGCACCAGCACGTCGTCGAAGTCCCGGCTGACGGTGCCGGCGGCCGGATGCCACCGGGTGTGCCGCACCTGCCGGGTCCGCGTCTCCTGCTTGCCGTCGACCGTGACCGTGTACGTCTCGGTGACGTAGTAGTACTCACCCCGCTGACCCTGGTAGTCCGACACGGTCCGCGCGTCGAACGTCCAGTGCGGCAGATAGGTGCCCTTGAGCGTCTCCGCCTCGCTGATCTTCTTCAGGCTCCCCGGCGCGAACCAGCGGCTGCGGCACCACTGGCCCAGCGCCGTCCGTACGCCGTTGCGGTCCACCGCGAACGGCAGCACCGCCTCCGGCGCGATCAGCTCGCCCGCCGCGGCGTCGGCAACCAGCGGCGTGGCGCAGAACTGGCAGCGCTGCGCCAGCACGTCGCTCTCCGTCCGGGCGCCGCAGCCCGGGCAGACGAACGTGTGCGCTCCGACGCTCGCCACCGGCTTGCGGGGCAGCGACGCGAGATCCGCGTACGCGTGCTCGCGCACCTCGCGGCCGGCACCGGCGATCTCCTGCCGGTGCCCGCAGTACGGGCAACTGAGCGTCGTCGTGCCCGGCGCGAATTCCACCCGGGCACCGCAACCCCCGCACCGGTACGAGGGCGGGGAGACGGTCGTGTCGCTCATGCCGGCGCCTGCCCGATGCGGGGACGACTCACCCGCTGACGCGCGCTCATTGCGGCGGCAGCGGCGGCGGGACGCTGGCGAGCACCGACGCC
This sequence comes from Micromonospora sp. LA-10, assembly GCF_051853095.1. Lineage (NCBI taxonomy): Bacteria > Bacillati > Actinomycetota > Actinomycetes > Micromonosporales > Micromonosporaceae > Micromonospora > Micromonospora sp. LA-10. The sequence continues at coordinate 1,698,559 of NZ_CP195710.1, read as the reverse complement.
AGTTCCGGCACCTGTCCGGCGGGCTGCCACTGCGCCATCCCGGCACGCCAGACCAGCGTGTCCGGGCCGAGCGCGCCAGCGCCCGCCTGCTCGGCCAGCCCACCGAGGTCGTACGGGCCCTGCCGCTGGCCACCGACGCCGACGTACCACTGGGCCTGACCCGGCAGCGGCGGCGGCTCGGCGGCGCCCGGCTGCGCGGCGGCCGGCTGCACGGGGGCCGGCGCCGGCTGGGTGGCCCCGCCGCCGCCCATGGTCCGGGCCATCTGCTGGCCCATCGCCATGCCCAGGCCCAGGCCGATGCCCGCGCCCGCCTCGCCGCCCGGGTTGTTCGCCGCGGCCTCCATCGCGTTGGCGGCCTGGAAGCGGGTGTACCGGTCCAGGTCGCCGACCGCGCCCATGCTGGTCCGCTTGTCCAGCGCCTGCTCGACCTCCGGCGGCACCGACACGTTCTCGATGACGAACTTGGGGATCGCGATACCGACCTCGGCCAGTTCCTCGGTCAGCACGGCGGCCAGCCGCCGGCCGATCGCGTCCTGGTGCGCGGCGAGGTCAAGCAGGGGCACCCCGGCGGTGGCGAGCGCGCCGCCGAGCCGGCCCACGATCAGCTGACGCAGGTATTCCTGCACCTCTTCGGTGCGGAACTGCGGGTCGGTGCCGACCAGCTCACGCAGCAGCTGCGCCGGGTCGACCACCCGCGCCGCGAAGGCGCCGAACGCCCGTACCCGGACCACGCCGAACTCGGCGTCGCGCAGGATCACCGGGTTCTGGGTGCCCCACTTCATGTCCGTGAACTGCCGGGTGTTGACGAAGTACACCTCGGCCTTGAACGGCGAGTTGAAGCCGTACTTCCAGCCCTTGAGGGTGGACAGGATCGGCAGGTTGCGGGTCTCCAGCGTGTACGTTCCCGGCGGGAAGACGTCGGCGATCTTCCCCTCGTTGACGAACACCGCCGTCTGGGACTCCCGGACGACCAGCTTGGCGCCCATCTTGATCTCGTTCTGATACCGGGGGAACCGCCAGACGATCGTGTCCCGGCTGTCGTCCAGCCACTCGACGATGTCGATGAGTTCGCCCCGGAGCTTGTCCATCAGCCCCATCGCAACCCTTTCCTCGGCGCCGGTCTCCGGCGTCGCGGGCGACGATAGCAACCCCCCGCCACCTGCGAAAAGAGAACAATTGTGCGCTGATCGGCGGGCACCGATCGGGGTCGCTCAGCCGGCGTCGCCGCTCATCGATTCGCCGGTGGCGTGACGCCGGGAGGCATCTCGGGACGGATCCTCCCAAGCCGGCGTCGCGCGTGGGCCCCGGTCGGCGGACCACGCCGCACGCTGGTTCGGCAGCCGAGGCGGGCCGCCGGTCTCCGTGGCCGGGCGTTCGGTCTCCTGCACCAGATAGTGCGGCCGGCGTTTGGTCTCGTAGTAGATCCGGCCGATGTACTCGCCGATCACGCCCAGGATCATCATCTGGATGCCGCCGAGGCCGATCACGCTGACGATGATAGTGGTGTAACCGGGCACGTCGATGCCCTTCTCCACGGCGTCGGCGACCACCCACGCCATATAGCCCACCGCGATGAGCGTGAGGAACAGCCCGCCATAGATCGCCAGGCGCAGCGGCCGGTTGTTGAACGACAGCAGCCCGTCGAACGCGTAGTTGAACAGCTTGCCGAACGTCCACCGGCTCCGCCCCGCCTGCCGGCTCTCGTTGCGGTGCGCCACCACCACGGTGCGGAAGCCGATCCACGAGAACAGGCCCTTGGAGAAGCGGTTGTACTCGGGCATCGCCAGGATCGCGTTCACCGCGAGCCGGGACAGCAGCCGGAAGTCACCCGCGCCGTCCAGCAGGCGGACGTCTATCCACCAGTTGACCAGGCGGTAGAACGAGCGTGAGGCGACCATCCGGATAAACCGGTCGCCGCGCCGGTCGCGGCGGGCGATCACCTGGTCGAAGCCCTGGCGGTAGAGCGCGACCATCTCGGGCAGCAAGCGCGGCGGGTGCTGCAGGTCGGCGTCCATGATGACGACCGCGTCGCCGGTGGCCCGGTGCAGCCCGGCGAGCATGGCCGCCTCCTTGCCGAAGTTACGGCTCAGCGACGTGTAGCAGACCGTCGGGTCGGCGGCGGCGAGCCGGCGCAGCGCCGCGAGCGTGCCGTCCTCGCTGCCGTCGTCGACGTACACCACCTCGACGTCCACGTCCGAAAGCTCGGCGAGCGCGGTGCTGAGCATCTCGTGCAGCCGCTCCACCGACTCTTCCTCGTTGAAGCAGGGCACCACCACCGACAGCCGCATCGGCGTCGTCCCGCCCGGCCCTCCGCCCGGGCGCGGGCTCCCGGCGCCGGCGGCGTCAGAGCCGGTAGAGGAGCGTGCCATCGAGATCCTCCCGGGTGATGCCCAGTCCGTCGACGGGCCGGTTCTCGATGCCCTCCCACGGCGTGCCCGCCGCGCGGCTCGGCACCGCGACGACCGACCGGACGCCGATGCCGCGCAGGTAGGCGACGCTGCCCGCGTCGGGGAACGTCGCCACCGCGACCCGGGTCTGCGCCTGGGTGACCGGCTCGAAACCGCCGAGCCCGTTGGTGATCCGGGGGAACCCGTCGGTGGACCAGAGCATGTAGTTCAGGTCGCCCACCCCGCCGGCGGGCAGCACCAGCATCGGCTCCGACGCGGCCCGCATCGCGGCCGGCGGCGTCGGCACGACCGGGTGCGGCGTGCGGTTGACGCCCTCCAGCGTCACCAGGGCCAGCGGCACCAGCAGGACCAGCGGCGCCACGGCCCGGGACCAGCGGTGGGCCGAGGGCCGGTGCCACGACTCGGCGAGCGCGGTGACCAGCCCGGCGGCCAGCACCGCCAGCAGCAGGCTGGTCCAGTGCATCATCCGGCCCGGGGTACGCAGCGCGTCCCAGCCGGGCAGGAGCGTGGACAGCGTCAGGTAGCCGGGGTCGCCGTCGCCGCCGAGGGTGGCGCCCAGGCCGAGCAGCACCGTGCCGAGCACGCCGAGGCCCAGCGCGACCCGGTGCCGCACCGGGAACGACGAGACGAACAGCCCCGCCGCGGCCAGCCCGATCAGCGTCATCCCGGGCAGCAGCGCCATCTCCGGCGGCCAGGTCAGCTGTTCCCGGGCGGCGGCGTGCCGCTCACCCCACAGCCAGGAGTCGCCGGGCGCGGTGATGAACCCGATCAGGGGAGGGGAGAACATCTTGGTCCAGTCCAGCGAGCGGACGGCCTGCGGGTTGAGGTCGACGACGCGCAGGTAGACCAGGCCGAGCAGCAGCGTCACGGCGCCGAACACGGCGCCACCGGCCAGGTCCGCGATCAGCAGCCGGCGGCCGAACGGCGGACGTTCCCGCTTGCGCCACCAGGACCAGCCGTAGAAGCCGGCCGCCACCAGCACGGCGGCCAGCAGGAAGTAGACGAGCGGCAGCCCGATGCCGAAGCCGAGCGTGACCTGCCAGGCGGCGACGAGCCACCCGGCGACCGCCCAGCCGGGACGGCGGCGCTCCGGCCGGTAGCCGTGGCGCAGCGACCAGCCGTGACCCCGGGCCAGCATCGCCAGGGCCAGCGCGATCCCGCCGCTGGACAGGATGTTCAGGTGGCCGGAGTGGGCCAGCCGCCAGGGCGCGTACGCCCACGCGATCCCGGCGACCGCCCCGCCCCAGCGGTTCGCGCCGAGCTGTCGGGCCAGCGCGTACGCCCCGAGGAACGCCAGCGCGTGCAGCAGCACGTAGAGCACGTTGTAGCGGATCACGGCGGCCTCGAAGCCGGAGCCGACCATCCCGAACGGCGCGTAGCCGAGCAGGGTGTCGCTGTAGGCGTAGGTGTAGCGCTCCGGGAAGAACGTGTTCGAGTGCCAGAGGTTGGCCGGGTCGTTGAGCAGGGCGTGCCCCGACCAGGCGACCTGCCACGCCTGCAACGTCGGGTCGCCCAGGTCGCCGGGGATCGTGGTGGCCGGGTGCCGCATCGTCGGCCAGGTCAGCACCACCGCCAGCAGCAGGCTGCCGAGGATCGCCAGCGTCCACTCCGGGTTCGGCCCGCGCCGTCGGCGCGTGCGCTCCGACGGCACGTCGTCGGGAGGCTGGGCGGAGCTGGCGTCCTCAGCGGTCGGCGGAGCGGCGGCGGACCGGATGTTCATGGGATAGATGCTTCACGATGCTGCTGGTCCTGTCGATCCACTGTCCGAAATATGGTTGAAACTTCCGGTCCCATTACCGGAAGCCGCCTACTCGAACCGGTCGGCGAGCGCCGACAGCCTGTCGACGTACGCCGGCCAGTCGTAGCCCTCGGGGACGTTCCGGTTCTCCCGCCCCAGCCCGATCGCCGCGTCGTGCTGCTCGCGCAGGATGTCGGCGTGCCCGGCGTGCCGGGCCAGGTCGACGCAGACGTGCAGGATGACCAGGTGCAGCGTCACGTCCTGCCGGCCGGGCTGCCACCACGGCACCCGCCCCGGCGCGTCCAGCGGCAGCGTGTCGATCGTCTGGTCCGCGAACGCCGCGACGCGGCGGTAGAGGTCGATCAGCCCGTCCTTGGTCTCGTCCTCGCGGGCGTACCAGTCGGCCTGCGGGTCGGCGTCGAACGTCTCGGCGGCGACCAGCTCCGCGGGCGTGGGGAACTCGCGCCCGAACGTGGGCCCGAAGTAGCCGGCCTCGACGTTCAGGCAGTGCTTGAGCACCCCCAGCAGGTTGTTGCCGGTCGCGGTGCGGGGAAGCCGGGCCTCGCGTTCGCTCAGCCCGTCGAGCTTCCAGATCAGGTTCTCCCGGATCGCGCGCAGGTAGTGGTGCAGCGTTGCCTTCGGGTCGTACGGCTCACTCATGCCCGACACTCTTCCGCATGGGTCGGACATCGTGGGGGCACGGTCAGCCGGTCTGGCTGTTGTCCTTGTGCGCGCCCCACCCGTGCCAGCGCTCGATCTCGATCCACGCGCTGACCCGCGTGCGGTCGCGGCGCGGGTACGGCCGCCCGGTGTAGTGCTGCGAGATCCGGTCGATGTCCGCCAGCTCCTCGTCGTCGCGCAGCTCCACCACCCGCCCGATCAGGCTGACGTGGGTGTACCAGCCCTGCTCGTCCAGCACGGTCACTGTGACCCGGGGGTCGTGGCGCAGGTGCGCCAGCCGGCGGCGGCCCTCGTCCATGTTCACCAGGACGCGGCCGTCCTCCCACAGGTACCAGGTGGCGGCGGACACCGGCTGGCCGTCGTCGCGCAGCGTGGCGATGACGGCCGGGTTCGGCTTGCGCAGCATGGCGACGGCGGGCTCGGGCAGCGGCGGCTTCGACATGGTTCGCACTCTACGTACCCGCCGGGCCCGTCGCTGGTCATGCGGCGGTTACCGGCCCGGCGGGCTCCCCGGCGGTGTGGTCCGCCGGGGAGCCCGTCGCGTGCCGGTCAGGCGCGCGCGCTCCACTGCTGGTTGGTGCCGCCGTGGCAGTCCCAGAGGTTGATCCTCGTGCCGTTGGCGGTGCCGTAGCCCGCCGCGTCCAGGCAGCGCCCGGACTGGACGCCGCTGATCGTGCCGTTGGCGTTGAGGTTCCACTGCTGGTTGGGCTGGCCGTTGCAGTCCCAGATGATCACGCTGGTGCCGTTCGCGGTGCCCCGCCCGCTGGCGTCGAGGCACTTGTTGCCGAGCACCTGCAACTGCTTGGCCGAGGTGTAGGTCCAGCGCTGCATCGTGCCGCCCCAGCAGTCGTACAACTGCACGGCGGTGCCGTTGGTGGTGCTGCCGTTCGGAACGTCCAGGCACCGGCCCGAGCCGGCGCCGACGAGCTGCACGTTCTGGTACGTGCCGCCGCCGCTGCCGGGGTCGCCGATGCTGCCGGACACCGACTGCAACGCCCGGTACCAGACCGCTGCCATCTTGTCGTAGCCGGTGGCGGTCGGGTGGACGCCGTCGATCAGGTCGGCGGTGGTCAGCGCCGAGTACTGGTCGACCAGGTGGACGCGCTTGCCGGCGTTCACCTTCGACTGCACGATGCCGGGCAGCGCGGCGTTGAACGTGCGTACCGCCGCCGCCTGCCCGGAGTTGGCGAGCGGGATGATCTGCGCGACGAACACGTCCGCGTTCGGCGCCGTGGCCGTGATGCGGTCGATGAGCGAGGAGAGCCGGTTCGGCGCGGTCGAGACGTTGTAGTTCTGCAGGATGTCGTTGGTGCCGATGTGCAGCAGCACGGTGCGCGGCTGGTAGGCGTTCAGCCAGCCGGTGATGTTGGCGTCGATCTGGTCGATGCGCCAGCCGGGGTGGCCCTCGTGGTCGTGGTCGCCGAGGTTGCCCGGCCCGTTGAACTGGGAGCCGACCAGGTCGACCCGGTAGCCGCCGCCGGCCAGCCGCTGCCACAGGCCGATCCGGTAGCCGCCGGGCACCTGGGTGCCCTCGGTGATGGAGTCACCGAGCGGCATCACCCGGGTGCCGCCGTTGGACTCGGCGGCCGCCGGTCCGCCCGCCGTCAGCACACCGGCGGCCAGCACGGCGAGCGCGGCGCCCGCGGTGAGAAATCTCCGCACTGTGGTACGCATACCTGTTCCTCTCACGGGCTGGTGCAGGTCAGGGACGGGGTGGACGACGAGCCGTTGGCGATGAAGCCGAACGTGGTCGAGCCGGACGCCGGCACCGAGCCGTTGTATTCCGCGTTGCGGACTGTCGCCGTGGAGCCGCTGGTGCTCAGCGTGCCGCTCCAGACCTGGCTGATGCTCTGGCCACCGGCGAGGTTCCACCGCACCGACCAGCCGTTGAGCGCCGCGGCGCCGGCCGTGACGGTCACCTCGGCCTGGAACCCGCCGGACCAGGAGTTCGTGGTGCGGTAGGTCGCGGTGCAGGCGCCACCGCTCGGCGGCGGCGTGGTGGGCGGCTGAGTGGTCGGCGGGGGATCGACCGGCGGCGGCGTGGTGGTCGGCGGGTCGCTGGGCGGGGGAGTGCTCCCGGCGGGGGTGAACCGCCAGTGGTCGATGTTGAACAGCGAGCCGCTGCCGCCGGTGAACCGTAGATAGAGGTCGTGGGTGCCGGTGGCGCCGCTGACCGCGCAGGTCGTGTCGGCCCAGGTCTGCCAGCCGCCGGTGCCGGACACCCGGCAGGTGCCCACCACCGGACCGCCGGTGCCGTCCAGGCGCAGCTCGATGGTGCCGCCGCTGCCCGCCGAGGCCACCCGCGCGGTGAACGAGGTCGCGCCGGTGCCGAAGGCGACGCCCTTGACCTTGATGTAGTCGCCGTTGTCGATGAAGCCGACGTTCATCCCGCCGCCGCTGGCCGGCTCGGTCTCGATCCCCTGCCCCCAGGCGATCGTCTCCGCCTCCTGCCGGACGTACGGGTTCAACGTCCCTACCTGCGGGGGGCCCGTGGTGGTCATGGATATCGTCGGGATCGAGCCGTCAGCGCCGTAGGAGAACTTCTCCACCGCCACCGACCTGGTGAAACCGCCGCCGCCGGGCAGTGCTCCGTTGTGGTAGAAGAGGTAGGAGCCACCCTTGAAGTCGACGATCCCGGGGTGGTTGGTGAAGCTGCTGCCCTGGGTGGGCATGACCGTGCCGCGGTAGGTCCACGGTCCCAGCGGGCCGGGCGCCGTCGAGTAGGCGAGGAACTCCGAGCAGCACTTGGCGGCGAACACGTTGTAGTAGAGGTTGTTGCGCTTGTAGACCCAGGGCCCCTCCTCGTACAGGGTGGGTCGGTTCGCGTCTCCGGTCCGCGTCCCGAAGCCCGCGGTGGTCAGCGGGATCTGCGTCGGGCTGCCCGAGTACGAGATCATGTCCGAGTTCAGCTTCACGTACCACAGGCGCGGGTTGCCCCAGTACAGATATGCCTGACCGTCGTCGTCGATGAACACGGTGGGGTCGATCTCGCCGTTGCTCACCAGCGGGCGCCCGATGGCGTCCCGGAACGGCCCGGTGGGGCTGTCCGCCACCGCCACCCCGATGCCCATCTGGCCGGTCGCCCGCACGACCATCGGCACGTACCAGTAGAACTTGCCGTTGCGCTGGACCGCCTGGCCGGCCCACGCGTCCTGCTTGGCCCAGCTGAACGTGGCGAGGCTGAGCGGTGATCCGTGGTCGGTCCAGTTGACCATGTCGTCGGACGAGTAGACCCGCCACTCCTTCATGGTGAACCAGGTCGAGTTGTCCTCGTCGTGGCCGGTGTAGAGGTAGACGCGGCCGTTGTGGACCAGCGGCGCCGGGTCGGCCGTGTAGATGTTCTGCACGATCGGGTTGTCCGCCCGGGCGGCGGTCGGGCTCAGCCCTCCGGCGATGGCCGGGGCCAGCCCCAGCAGGGCGAGCATGGTCACGGCCAGAGCGAGCCATCGTCTGGTCCGGCGGTCGGTTCTCCATAGCGTTGACGTCACAGGTCATCTCCCGGGTCGGCCGCGCCGCGGCGCGGTGTGGTCGGCGAGGGTCGGGCCGTCACGCCCGGCTCCACTTCTGGCTGTTCGCGCCGGTGCAGGCGGACAGGACGATCGCGGTGCCGTTGCCGGTCCCGCCGCCGTTCGGGCTCAGGCACAGTCCGGACTGGACGCCGGTGATCGTGCCGTCGGTGTTGACGTTCCACTGCTGGTTGGCGCCGCCGTTGCAGTCCCAGATGATCACCCGGGTGCCGGACGAGGTGCCCTGGCTCTCGGCGTCGAGGCATTTGCTCCCGTACACCTGGAGTTGCCGGCCCGACGTCGCGGTCCACTGCTGGTTGGTCCCGCCGTTGCACTCCCACAACGTCACCTGGGTGCCGTTGGTCTGGGACTGGTTCGGCACGTCGAGGCACCGGCTGGAGTTGGGGTTGAGCCACGCGCCGCTCGTACCGCCGGGGTTGCCGCCCGGGCCGGCGACCACCGCCAGGTTGTCGAACTGCGCGGTCTCGCCCTGGCTGGTGCCGAAGCCGACCTGGCCGGTGCCGAACGCGGAGTCGGTGGCCGTGCCGACGGTGGCGCCGTCGATGGTGGCGGTGATGGTGGTGCCGGAGAAGCCGAGCGCGAGGCTGTGCCAGCGGTTGGTGCCCAGCGCCGCGACGTTCCCGCTGCGCAGCGTGGTGAGCTGCCCGGCGGTGTTGTTGCGCAGGATGGACCACGCGCCGGAGTCGGTGACCCGCAGGAAGTAGCCGTTGTACCGGCCGATCGGGTCCAGGTTGGTGCTGCCGACGCGCCCCATGATCTGGGCGTAGCCGGCCTGTTCGAGCAGGACGTCGGCGGAGACCGTGTAGTTGCCCCAGCTCAGGTTCCCGCCGTAGGTCGCCGGGTCGGCGAGCGTCTTCCAGGTGATGGGCGCCTGCGCGGACATCTGGCGCAGGCACATTCCGGCCCGTCCGGCGCCGCAGCCGACGGTCTCGAACGCGCCCTGCATGTCCTGGAGGTACTTCGGGAACCGTCCGCTGGCGTAGCTGTCGAAGTCGTCGCGGTACGGCAGGCCCAGCGATCCCTGCGCGGGGCTGGTGGCTGTGCCCTTGCCCTGCCCGGTCGTGGTGGTGACGGTGTAGAGGTAGCCGGGCTGGGCGTTGAACGAGAACGACCCGCCCGACGGGGTGATGTCCGCGGTGCGGACGAAGAAGTCGTTCGGGTTCGTCGAGTTCAGGTTCGTGGCCCAGATGTGCGCCTGGCCGGTGGACAGCCCGCCGGTGATGTTCATGGTGACCTGCTGGGCCGCGGTGGCGTCCATGGTCTCGATGACGGTGCTGTAGTCGCCGGTGGTGGGCGACCGCAACGACACGTAGCTGCCGTTGTTGCGGTTGCCGCCCAGGTAGCCCGAGGCCGAGTCCAGGTAGCGCCAGCCGGGCGCGGTGAACTGGGTGGTGTGCGCCAGCGCCCAGGTGTTCTTGCCGACCGAGTACCAGCCGGACCAGGGCTGGTTGGCCAGGATCAGCCCGACCGTCGACCAGGGCAGGTTCGGCGTGATGGCGGCGATCAGGTCCCAGTTGAGGTAGGCGACCATCCGGCCGTCGATGTAGCCGCGGTTGATGCCGCGGGCCAGTGGCTTGGCGCCGTCGTTGTAGTCCTGGGAGCCGCCCTCGCTGTTCCACAGGGTCTTGCCGGTGGAGGTGGCGGTCGACGAGACGGTGCAGGTGGTCTGCGCGCTGAGGTAGCCGCACGGGTAGTGGCCGCTGAGCACGTCGATGCTGTTGCGCAGCGTGGCGTTGCTGGCCACAGCGTTGGCCGGGCCCCAGCTACCGGGGTAGTCGTCCCCGTAGATGATCTTCACGCCGCTGTAGCCGTTGGCGTTAAGCGCCTGGCGCAGGCTGATGGTCCAGTTCGCGTCCGTCCGCTTCTCGTTCTGGGCGGCGGTGATGTAGTCCATGGTCAGGTTGTGCTGCCGCGCGCAGCCCAGCCAGTCGACGAAGTAATTGATCATGTCCTGGGACATGAAGTTGCCGTTGCCGATCCACCCGGGGGCGCCCCACGGCAGGGCCGCCAGCTTGATGGCGGGGTTGCGGGCCTTGGCCTGCTCCATGATCCACCACTGGTAGCCACGGTTGCAGTTGAGATCGCCCCGGACGTGCTCGTGGCTCGGCTCGGACCCGCTGGTGGAATTGGTGTCGCCGCCCATCTCGACCTTGAGGATCTGCAGCGCGGCGCCGTATCCGGGCTTGAACAGGTAGTCCAGGATCTGACCGCGCTGCGGCTCCGGATAGTCGATCAGCAGCCGGCTGTTGCCGCCGCCGCCGCTCACCGCGCCGACGCCGTCGAACGTCTGGCCGCCGGAGGCGCCGTTGACGGTGATCGTGGTGGCCGCCTGGGCCGGACCGGCGGTCAGTGCCAGGCCGCCGGCGGCCAGCAGGACGGCGGTCACGAGAATCCGGAGGGGGGCGGCGAGACGTGGTCGCCAGGAACGGGTGGGCCGGGGACGGGGGATCACCATGACGGCTCCTCGGGAACGCGGGGCCCGGCCGGCCATGCCGGCGCGGCGCCGCACGAATATTGGGTGGCCGTCGGTGTCAGCGCTAACACAATGGTCTGCCTGGCTGTTTGGTGGTGGTGGCAGGGTGTTGTGTTAACGCAAACATCGACCAGAGTTAATTAGAGCACAGTTCCAGCCAGGCGGGGTGGCCGGTTTGCGGCCGGTGCCGTGGGGGCGGCGGACGTGCCGCCCCCACGGCCTCACGTCGACCTCAGGGACTGGTGCAGGTCACGCCGCTGGGCGCGGCGGCGCCGTTCCCGGTGGCGGTGAACCCGAAGTTGGTCGAGGCGTTCGCGCCCACAGTGCCGTTGTAGTCGGCGTTGCGGACCGACACCGAGCCCGAGGTGCCGGTGTTGACGCCGTTCCAGAGGCTGCTGATCGCCTGGCCGGAGGCCAGGGTCAGCCGTACGGTCCAGCCGTTGATCGGCGTGGCGCCGTTGTTGGCCACTGTGACCTCGGCCTGGAACCCGCCGGGCCAGGTGTTCACGATCCGGTAGGTCGCGGTGCAGGCGCCCGGCTCGCTCGGCGGCGGCGTCGTGACCGGCGGGGTCGTGGGCGGCGCGGTGGTGACCGGCGGCGTGGTCGGCGGCACGGTGGTCGGCGGCGCCGTGGTCGGCGGAGTGGTGGACGGCAACTGGCTGAAGAACCGCCAGATCTCCCCCGACGTCCAGGTACGGGAGTCGTTCGGGCTGCCCGACCCGTCGACCGGGCTGGGGGTGTGGTCGCCGTCGAACGCGGCCCACTGCACCGGATAGCCCTCACGGCAGCCGGAGTACGTGGTGGTGATGTGGGTCAGGCTGCCCCGGCTCGGCTCGCGCGGGCTCTGCGCGGTGCAGCCGTTGTTGCGGACGAACGTGTCGCGCAGCGAGCGGCCCATGGAGATGTTCAGCACGCTGTCGTAGATGCCGTGGATGCCGAAGTAGGCGACCGGCTGGGTGCCGCCGTTGCAGCCGCTCAGGTTGGCGCCGGAGATGACTGTGACCGCGCGGATGACTGTGGGCCGGGCGCAGGCCACCGCGTAGCTCATCGCCCCGCCGTAGCTCCAGCCCAGCGCGAACCGCTGGGACGTGTCCACGCAGAGGTCGTTCTCGATCTGCCGGGAGATGTCGTCGAACAGCGTCAGGTCACGGCCGTTGGTGTTGGCCCAGCCGTTGTCGATGCCCTGCGGCGCGACGAAGATCGTGCTGTTGTTCGACAGCGGCAGCAGGCCGTAGTAGCCGGCCGAGGCGACGTTGTTCGCCGAGCCGTTCAGCCAGTGGAACCCGAAGATCAGCCGGTACTGGTGGTTGCGGTCGTACCCGTCCGGGATGCGCAGGATGTAACTGCGGTTCTGGCCGCCGCTGGAGATGGTGCGCGTCCCGCTGGTCAGCGTCGGCGCCTTGCCGCAGCCGGCGGTCGCCGCGAGCGTGCCGTTCGTCGCGGCCTCCGCCGCGCGACCGAGGCCGCCGTTCCACACGCCGCCGGCTGTCGCCGCCAGGAGGACGACCGCGGCGGCGATCGATGTCAGAAGTGGTGTTCGTTTCGCCATTGCTTGACTCCTTGCCCTGGGGGTGGCGGTGCAGGCCGGGCCGTCCGTCGATGCCGACGTCGCCTGCGAAGAGGGCGCGGAGCCGTGCGTGCGGCTGGGCCGAAGTCGTCCGGTGGCCGCCTGCGTCGGCGTGCATCGGCGGAGCGGCCCGGACTGGTCACCGATCGGCCGGACGGCGAGGGGACCCTCGGTACGCCGTGCCGATTGCGGGGGTGACGGGAGCGTGCCCTTCGCTCCCGTGCCGGAACATAGCAGGTTATCGATAACATGTTCAACCGCGCGGTTCCGGAGAAGGCGCGGGTGGACCGCCGGGTGAACGCTCACAGGGCCCGGTGGCCCCGGGTCGGCAGCGCTAGGCCGGGCCGGGCAACGCGGGCAGGTCGCCGCCGGCCAGCGCGTCCGGCTGGGGCAGGTGGGCGAGGTCGGCGTCGGCGAGCCCGAGCCGCCGGTACGCGGTGTGCAGCGCCGCCACCACGGCGCCGAGCGCGCCGGAGAGGTCACCGAGTTCCGCCCCGTGCACTGTCGCCGCGGCGGCGGGCACGATCTCGCGCAGCCGGCCGCGCAACCGGACCAGGTCCGGGGTGAGCGCGTGGGAGACGCCGCCGCCGAGGACGATCACCTCCGGCTCGTAGGCCACCACGGCGGCGGTGAGGATGGTCAGCAGCGCCTGCTCGACGTACTGCTTGACCGGCGCCAGGCGGGGGTCGGCCGAGCGGAAGACGTCGGCCGCGTTGTCGAACGGCAGGCCCAGCTCGTGGGCGCGGGCGAGGACGCCGGAGCCGCTGATGATCCGTTCGAGCGGGGCGCCGAGCGGGCCGGCCGGCAGGTGCCCGAACTCTCCGACCAGGCCGCTGCGCCCCCGGAACAGCCGCCGGTCGATGGCCACGCCGGCGCCGAGCCCGGCTCCGATGGTGAACATCACCGCGGTCTGCGCGTCCCGGGCGGCGCCGAAGCGCAGCTCCCCGAGCAGGGCGTAGTTGGAGTCGTTGTCCACCTCGACGGCGGCGCCCAGGTGCTTCTCCAGCAGCCGGAGGAACAGCGGGTCCTCCACCTGGGGAAGGTTCGGCGCGTTCGACACCGCGCGGTCACCCTGTCGCACGGCGCCGGGCAGGCCCACCGCCACGCAGTCGAGCCGGTCGCGGTCGGATCCGACGGCCTGGACGATCAGCTCGGCCAGCCACTGGGCCAGCCGGGGCGCGTCGTAGCTGGCCGGAGTCGACACGGTCCGGCTGCCCAGGGGCCGACCGGCGAGATCGGCGACCACCAGCCGGACGTTGGAGCCGCCGACGTCGACCCCGCAGACCACGCCGCGCCCGGCGGCGATCGCCACCTGGGTCGCCCGTCGTCCCCGGGTGGTGGTCGGAGCGCCGTCGGTCTCGGTGAGCAGCCCCTCGTCGAGCAGTTGTTCGACGATGCGCGAGACGGTGGCGGGGGAGAGGTCGGTCTCCTGGCCGATCGCCGTGCGGCTCACCGGACCGTGGGTCAGCACGTAGGCCAGCACGGTCGAGCGGTTCGCGCGCCGGGGCGCTCGAGATTCCACGTCCACCTCCGCCGATTTATTTTCCGACCGAATGCTAAAGCCGCGCGGCCTCCCGGGCAACCATCAGGGCGTGTCGGCGGGCCAGCGGGCGCGGCGGGCAGCGGCGCCCGCTCTCTCGCAGTGCCACGCGCGCGTGAAACCCCAGGTCAAGCGGCAGTAGGCGGGCTGATGCCGAGTGGGAGGAATCTCTGACCAGTGCTCTTGACGGACTGTGATGACCGCGATAATACTTTCACCCTGAACGGAAATAGAGGTCGCCGGCCCCTAGGGACGGCGGCGCGTGCCCCCGCACGTGCCGTGCCGGTCGCATCGGACCCCCGTGTCAGTCCGGAATCACCGGTTCCAGACCCCGTTGCTGTGAAGGGAAGAGCAATGATTCTCAGCCGTAGACGTGGCGCCGCCCTCGGCGCGCTCTGCGCCCTGGCGCTCATGGTCGGCGCCTGCTCGAACGAGACCTCCGGGAGCGGCGGCGCGTCGAGCGGCCCGCGTACCGAACCCAGCCTGTCGTTCGTCGGCCCCGGCGGCGAGACGCCGACCGCCGCCGACCAGCTCTCGCTGACTGACGAGGAGCGGCAGAAGGTCAAGGACGGCAACTACTCCGCCGCCTTCGTCTGGCACGAGGGCTCGGCGCTGACCAAGGCCGTCGAGTCCGGCGTCCGCAAGGAGTTCGACCAGCTCGGCATCAAGGTGGTCGCCAGCACGAGCGCCGAGTTCGACGCCGCCCGGCAGGCCAACAACGTGCAGACCGTCCTGGCGCTCAAGCCCGACCTGATCGTCACCATCGCTGTCGACCCGACCGCGGCGGCCGCGGCCTTCAAGCCCGCCGTTGACGCCGGCGTCAAGCTCGTCGTGATGACCACCCCGCCGAAGGACTACAAGTCCGGGCAGCAGATCGTCGGCATCGTCACCGCCGACCTGACCGCGTTCGGCAAGGCCAACGCGGAGATGCTCGGCAAGGCGCTCGGCGGCAAGGGCAAGGTCGGCTACGTCTACCACGACGCCGACTTCTGGTTCACCAACCAGCGGGACAAGGCGTTCAAGGACTGGCTGGGCTACCTCTACCCGGACATCGAGATCGTCGAGGAGGCCGGGTTCTCCGACCCGGCGCGCACCGAGGACATCGCCACCGCGATGCTGACCCGCCACGCCGACCTCAAGGGCGTCTACGTCGCCTGGGCCACCGCCGCCGAGGGCGTGCTCGCCGCGACCCGGCAGCAGGGCCGCACCGACGTCAAGATCGTCACGAACGACCTGGAGGCGAACCTCGCCGCCGACATGGTCAAGGGCGGCAACGTCGCCGGCATCGTCGCCAACGGCTCGACCCGCCTCGGCGAGAACCTGGGCATCGTCGCCGCGTACGGCCTGCTCGGCAAGAAGGCCCCGGAGCTGGTCGTCGGATCGCCGATGGCCGCCACCAAGGACAACATCGCCGACGCCTGGCGCGACGACTACGGCCAGGAGCCCCCGGCCGAGGTGCTCGGCAACTGACGCCGGGCGGCGAGGTCCGGGGCCTCCCCGAACGGGCCCCGGACCTCGCCGGACGCGACCCGGCCCACCGCCGGGTCCGCGACCACCGCGAGACGAGAGGAAGAAACACATGGGGTACGTCCAGACAGTCCTCGGACCGGTGTCTCCCGAGTCGCTCGGGCGGGTGCTGAGTCACGAGCACCTCGGCGCGCTGGTGCCCGGGCCGTGGCTGTCCGGCGGCGCCGCCGACGACCGCGCGGACCTCGCCGCCGGGGCCGTACGCGACCTGCCCGAGCTGGGCTTCGGCACGATCGTGGACCTGTCCCCGTACGAGGTCGTGGGGCACGACGTGACCCTGCTGCGCGAGGTGGCCCGGCGTACCGGCCTGCACGTGGTCGCCGGATCGGCGATCTACCTGGAGCCGTACTCGCCCGGCTGGGCGCTCTCCGCGAGCGTCGACGAGATGCGGGAACGCTTCGTCGCCGACGCCACGATCGGCGTCGGGGACACCGGCATCAAGGTCGGCATCTTCGGCGAGCAGGCCACCGGCCTGAACGAGATCACCGCGCACGAGGAGAAGTGCCTGCGCGCCGCCGCTCGCGCGGCCGTCGCCACCGGCCTTGCGCTGAACACGCACACCACGCACGGCACCATGGCGCTGGAGCAGGTCGAGATCCTGCGCGAGGAGAAGATGGACCCCTCCCGCGTCGTCATCGGCCACCTGGACATCAACCCCGACCCGGACTACCTGCGGGCGGTGCTGGCGACCGGCGTCAACATCGCCTTCGACACGCTCGGCAAGCAGTTCTGGGACTTCGTGCTCGCCCCGCTGCCGGAGAACCCGCCGGAGGGCGAGTTCGGCAAGCGGGCGTACCACCGGCCCGACCGCGCCCGGCTCGACATGCTCGCCGGGCTGGTCCGGGACGGTTACGCCGACCGGATCCTGCTCTCGATGGACCTGACCGGCGCGGAGGCGTACCTGAACCCGCGCACGCACGGCCGGCTCGGGTACTCCTACCTGGGCCGCGAGATCGTGCCGGGTCTCGCCCGACTCGGTGTGCCGCAGGAGGCGATCGACCAGATGCTGGCGGTCAACCCGGCCCGACTCCTCACGGTCGGCTGATGGCCGCGCATCCGCATCCGTCCGGCCACGTCGCCGGCGTCGACCTCGGCGGCACCAAGCTGCGGGCCGCGCTGGCGAACCTCGACGGACGCGTCGTGAGCGAGAAGGTGCAGCCGACCGACCCCCGGGGCGGGGTGGCGGTGGCCGCGCAGATCGACACGCTGCTGCGCGAGCTGGCCGCCCGGGCCGGTGTCGACTGGTCCGACGTCCGGGCCAGCGCGATCGGCCTGCCCGGCGTCCCCGACCCGTCGACCGGCGCCATCGAGCTGTCGCCGAACGTCTCCGACCTCGAAGCCCTCGACGTCCGGGCCGAGCTGACGCGCCGCCTGGGGCATCCGGTCGTGCTGGACAACGACGTCAACATGGCCGCCGCCGGGGAGCGGTGGCTGGGCAGCGGGCGTACCCACCGGCACTTCGTGTTCGTGGCGGTCGGCACCGGAGTCGGCATGGGCATCGTGTCGAACGGTGAGCTGGTCCGCGGCGCGCGCGGCGCGGCGGGGGAGATCTCCTACCTGCCGTTGGGCACCGACCCGTTCGACCCGGGCAACCAGGTGAAGGGCGCGCTGGAGGAAGCTGTCGCCGGCGCCGCCCTCGCCGCCCGCTACCGGGCGGTCAGCGGCGAGCAGGCGAGCGTGCCCGACGTCTTCGACCGGGCCGCGGCCGGCGATCCGCTCGCCCTGGCGGCCATCGACGAGGAGGCCCGGCTGATCGCGCTGGCCGTCGCCGCGGTCACCGCCGTCCTGGACCCGGAGGCGGTGATCCTGGGCGGCGGCATCGGCTCCCGGATCGAGCTCGTCGAGCCGGTCCGGCGCTGGGTCGCCGCGCTGAGCGCGGACGTCCCGTTGATCAAGACCAGCCAGCTCGGCGACCGGGCCGGCCTGCTCGGCGCCATCGCGGTCGCCCGCCAGGAGGCCGGCGTCCACGCCGGCGGGCCGGCGGACCGGAGCACCTCTTTCCAGACAGCGGAGGGACGATAGATGACCCACACCGATGCGGCGGTGAAGACCAGCGCCGTCCCGGCCTGGCGCCGGATCAACTGGCGCGACTACGTGGTCTACATCGGCTTCGCGGTCGTGTTCCTGTTCTTCGCCATCACCCAGGGCGGCAACGGCTTCCTGACCACGAGCAACCTCACGAACATCGTCATCCAGACCGCGCCCATCACGATCATGGCGGTCGGGCTGGTGTTCGTGCTCGCCGCCGGCGAGATCGACCTGTCGATCGGCTCGGTCGTCGCGCTCTCCGCGCTGGTCGGCGCGGTGACGTTGCGCGAGACCGACAGCATGCTGCTGGGCGTGGCCGCCGGTCTCGCCGCCGGCGCGGCGGTCGGCCTGGTCAACGGCGTCTTCGTCACCCTCGTCCGGCTGCCCTCCTTCCTGGTCACGCTCGCCACCATGGGCGCGGTGGCCGGCCTGGCCCGCGAGGTCACCGGCCTGCAGTCGGTGCCGGTCAGCAACGACGCGTTCCTGTCCTTCTTCGGCCAGGGCGAGATCTTCGGCATCCCCGGGCTGGTGCTCTGGTCGGTGGCGGCGGCGGTGGTCGGATACCTGGTGCTGCGGCAGACCCGCTACGGCGCGCACACGCTCGCGATCGGCGACAACGTGGCAGCGGCGCGGGTCAGCGGCATCAAGGTGATCCGCGTCAAGATCATGGTGCTGATGGGCAGCGCGATGTGCGCCGCCCTGGCCGGCCTGCTGTACGCCGGGCGCCTCCAGGGCGCCCGCTACACCCTCGGCGAGGCCGACCTGATGTCCGTGATCGCCGCCGTGATCGTGGGCGGGACCAGCCTCTTCGGCGGCAAGGGCTCGATCATCGGCGCGGTGCTGGGCAGCCTGCTGATGGGCATGCTCAACAACGGCCTGATCCTGGCCGGACTGTCCGTGTCCCAGCAGATGATGGCGCGCGGCGTGATCATCCTGGTGGCCGTCTCCCTCTCGCTGCGCGAGCGGCGAAGCTGACCCGGAAGGAAGCAACCGCATGTTTCTGGACCTGCTGAGACGCCGCAACCCGGGCCTGCTGGCCGCCGCCGCGAGCCTGCACGCCAGTGGCGACCTGCCGGCCAACTGCTACGCGCTGGACCTGGACACGGTCGCGGCCAACGCCGCCGCCATCCGGAGCGAGGCGGACCGGTTCGGGCTCTCGGTCTACGCGATGACCAAGCAGGTCGGGCGCAACCCCGACTTCTGCCGGACGGTCCGCGACGCGGGCATCACCGAGGCGGTCGGCGTCGACCTGCAGTGCGCGCTCGCCGACCGGCACGGCGGGCTCGGCATCGGTCACCTCGGCCACCTGGTGCAGATTCCCCGGCACGAGGCCGCGGTCGCCGCCGCGCTCGCGCCCGCGTACTGGACGGTCTTCAACGACACCAAGGCCGCCGAGGCGGCGGCCGCGAGCGCGGCGGCCGGGCGGGAGCAGGCGCTGCTCGCCCGGATCGCGGCGCCCGGCGACCGCTTCTACCGGGGCCACGAGGGCGGCTGGGCGGCCGACGAGATCGTCGCGGTCGCCGACCGGCTCGACGCCCTTCCCGGCGCCCGGTTCGCCGGTGTCACCAGCTTCCCGACCCAGTTGTTCGACACGGCCGCCGGACGGGTGGTCCCAACGCCCAACCTCGGCACCCTGCAACGCGCCGCCGCCGCGCTGCGCGCCGCCGGGCGGTCGCACGTCGAGATCAACGCCCCGGGTACGACGTCGACGGCGATCCTGGCGACGCTGGCCGAGGCGGGCGTGACGCAGGTCGAGCCCGGCCACGGGCTCACCGGCACGACGCCCTGGCACGCGGTGACCGACCTGGTCGAGGAGCCCGCCGTGCTCTACGTCAGCGAGGTGTCCCACCTGTGGGACGGCCGGGCGTACGTCTTCGGCGGCGGCCTCTACGTCGACCCGGTGCTCGGCCTGGGCGGCACCCGGGCGCTGATCGTGCCCCGGGGCGGCGGTCTCGACGACGCGTACCTGGTCGACGTGGAGATGCCGGCACCGGAGGCGATCGACTACTACGCGATGGCCGACGTCACCGCGGCGCCGGGGTGCGCTCCGGGTGACACGGTCCTGTTCGGCTTCCGGCCGCAGGCGTTCGTCACCCGGGCGCTGACCGCCGGCGTGACCGGCGTCCGGTCCGGCGCCCCCGCCGTGGCCGGGGTGTACGCGGCCGACGGCTCGGCGCCGATCGGGCTGGACGACCTCGCCGCGGGCGACGGCCCCGGCAACCAGGCGGCTCGCAGCGCAGGGAGGGCATGATGAGCACCGTCACCCACAAGGACGACGCGACCCGGGCGGGCGCCCCGCCGCTGCGGCTGAGCGGCATCCGCAAGCAGTTCGGCGGCGTCGTCGCGATCGAGCGCTTCGACCTGGAACTGGCCGCCGGGGAGATCACCGCCCTGGTCGGCGACAACGGCGCAGGCAAGTCCACCCTCGTGAAGATCATCTCCGGCGTGTACCAGCCCACCGAGGGTGAGCTGGAGATGCACGGGCGGCCGGTGACGTTCCGGGACGCCTCCGACGCCCGCCGGCAGGGCGTCGAGGTGGTCTACCAGGACCTGGCGCTGGCCGACTCGCAGCCGGTCTACATGAACATGTTCCTGGGCCGGGAACTCACCCGTGGCCCGCTGCGTCTGCTCGACCGGCGCCGGATGGCCCGGGAGACCCAGGAGCTGGTGGACGCGCTGGACGTGCGCATTCCCAGCGCGAAGGCGACGATCCGGGACCTGTCCGGCGGCCAGCGGCAGGCGGTGGCGATCTGCCGTGCCACCCACTGGGCCAGCGGCCTGGTGCTGATGGACGAGCCGACAGCGGCGCTGGGCGTGGCCGAGACCGCCAAGGTGGAGCAGCTGATCCTGCGGCTGCGGGAGCGGGGCGCCGCCGTGCTCGTCGTCAGCCACAACCTGGACCAGGTGTTCCGGATCGCGGACCGGGTGGCGGTGTTGCGCCGGGGACGCCAGGTCGGCGTCCGCGGCATCACCGAGACGAGCCGCAACGAGATCGTGTCCATGATCACCGGCGCCTCCGAGGAGACCGCCCGCCCCTGAACCGCGCGGACCACCGCGCGCACGATGACCCCGGGTGTCCCTCCCGGGGTCATCGGCGTTCCGCGTCCTGTTCCCCTCCCGCCGATGGTGCGCTCGCGGTCCCTCCGAGGTCCCGCTCGGGGCTTTTGCCGGGGCGGCAACCCCCATGATCGACGCCGATGCGGGGCAGGTCTCGCGTAACGGTCGTGTGAACTTGTGTGAACGCCATTTCGTGCGTTGTCCCGCAGTTCGGGAGCGTTACCAAGCCGAGTCCGTGAGGGAGCGGTGAACGCCGTTCACCCTATTGTTCACTGCTGCTAAATCCGGTAGAACTCCTGATAGGTCCGCTGCTCGGGCCATCTGCCTCGTGCTTCTAGGAGGACTTCTCATGGCTCGTTCACCCCGTCCGGGCGCCTCCTCGCCCGCGCTCTCCCGCCGCGGCGTCCTGCAGCTGGGAGGCAGCGTCGCGCTCCTCTTCGCCACCAGCGCCTGCGCCGCGGACAGCGGCGACAAGTCCAAGGACGGCAAGTCCGACGGCGCCGCCGCCAAGACGCTGCGCATCGCCGTCTCCAGCTACCTGTCGAGCTGGGACCAGGACTTCGTCGGCTTCGACCTGACCGCTCTGATGCTCTACAAGAACGTCTTCCCGTACCTGATCGACTACGGCGTCACCAACGCCGCCGGCAGCCAGATCCTCGACACCCAGAACATCACCCCCACGTTCGCCGAGTCCTTCGAGCCCGACGCCGAACAGAAGGTGTGGACGCTCAAGCTGCGCCGCGGCGTGAAGTTCGCCAGCGGCAACGAGATGAAGGCCGCGGACGTGAAGTGGTCGAAGGACCGCGCGTTCGCCGCCCAGGCCAATGTCGCCGGGGTCTACCGCACCATCGGCCTGACCAGCGCCGACCAGGTCAAGGTCGTCGACGACTACACGGTGGAGTTCCACCAGGCGTTCCCCAGCGCTCTCACCCGGCAGATCCAGGCGATCTCGCTGTACGTCTTCGACTCGGTCGAGGCGAAGAAGCGCGCCAGCGCCAGTGACCCCTGGGCCAAGGAGTGGTTCGCGAAGAACCCGCCGACCGGCGGCTACTTCAACGTCGCCAAGGCCACCCAGGGCCAGGAGATCGAACTCAGCGCGAACACCGACTACCCCGGCCCGGACCCGGCCAAGACGCCGACCATCCGGATCTCGGTCGTGCCGGCCGCGTCCAACCAGCGACTCCAGCTGCAGGCCGGTGACATCGACATCGCGCTGGGCATCAGCCAGCGCGACATCCAGGACCTCAAGAAGGCCCCGGGTATCAAGGTCATCTCGGCGGCCAGCAACCGCCAGGTCGCGATCCAGATGTCGGTCACCGCCGCGCCGTTCAACGACGTGAACGTGCGCAAGGCGCTCGCCTACGCGGTGCCCTACGAGCAGATCATCAACAACGTGTACGGCGGCGACGCCCGCGCGGCCAAGAGCCCGGTCCCGCTGGACATGGCCGGGTACGACGAGAGCGGCTACCCGTTCACCTACGACCTGGACAAGGCGAAGGCCGCCATGGCCGCCGCCGGCCGGGCGTCGCTCGACTCCGAGCTGGTCTTCGAGGCCGACAACGAGGAGCAGCAGAAGATCGCCGTCCAGGTGCAGAGCGAGGCGGCCAAGGCGGGCATCCGGCTCAAGCTCACCCCGCTGGACCCGGCCACCCTGGGCGAGCGGCGGGCGAAGAAGAACATCCCGCTGCAGGTCACCTCCGGGCAGCTCTGGGTGGACGACGTCGAGTACCTGCTCGCCACGAGCCTCGTCAAGGGCGCCAACCTCAACTACTCCAACTACAGCAACCCGGAGATCGAGCAGATCTACGAGAAGTCGCACACCACTGTCGACACGGCCGCCCGCAACGCGCTCTGGAAGCGGGTCCAGGAGATCCTCGCCGCCGACGTGCCGTGGGTGGTCATCTGCCAGCCCAACTTCAACCTGCCCGTCCGGGAAGCCGTCGCCGGCTGGGTGCAGCCGATGGACGGCCTCGCCCGCCTGCGCTACCTGAGCGCGTCGGCCTAGGAACGTCAACCGCCCATGCGAATCTTCCGCTTCGTCGTCAGGCGACTGCTCCAGCTGATCCCCGTTCTGCTCGGAGTGGTCGTCCTGGCGTTCCTCCTGGTCCGGGTGCTGCCGGGCGATCCCGTCCGCAGCATCCTCGGGCAGAACGCCACCGAGGAGGACGCCGCCGCCGCCCGGGCCCGCTTCGGGCTGGACCAGTCACTGTGGCAGCAGTTCCTCGACTACCTCAAGGGACTGTTCACCGGTGACTTCGGGACCTCCATCCAGAGCGGCAACTCCGTGGGCTCGGAGATGGCGCTGCGGGTGGGGCCGACCCTGGAACTCGTCGTCATCTCCGTGACCATCGCGCTCGTGGTGGCGACACTGCTGGGCATCTGGTCGGCCAAGCGGGCCAACCGGGTCGGTGACCACAGCGCGCGGATGTTCGCCCTGGTCGGCAACTCGATCCCCGAGTTCTGGCTCGGTCTGGTGCTGGTGCTGGTCGGCTACAGCGTCCTCGGCTGGTTCCCGGCGCCGAACGGGCGGGTCGACCCGGACACGGACCTGACCCCCCTCACCGGGGCGGATCTCATCGACGCCGTGCTCACCGCGAACGGCCCGGCGATCGCCTCCGCCGCGGCGTACCTGGTGCTACCCGTGCTGACCCTCGTGGTCGGCGTGGTCGCGCCGCTGTTGCGCAGCGTCCGGGCCTCCGCGCTGGAGGTGCTGCACTCGGAGTCGTACGCCGCGGCGAAGGCGCACGGGCTGCGCGAGCGGACCCTGCACTACGGCTACCTGCTGCGGGCGACGCTGGTCCGGCTGCCGTCGCTGGCGGCGCTGGTTTTCGGCACGGCGATCGGCTCCACAGTCCTCGTCGAGTACGTGTTCTCGTGGCAGGGCTTCGGCCAGTGGGCCCTGCGCGGCCTGCTCTACCGGGACTACCCGGTGGTTCAGGCGTCGGTGCTGGTCATCGCGCTGTGCTACGTGCTGGTGTTCCTCATCGCCGACGTGGTCCACGCGATCCTCGACCCGAGAGTGAGGCTCTGATGGCCGAGTTGCGCTCCGCCGTCGGCGGCGACTCCGCGCAGACGCCGGTGGTCGTCGCCGGCGGCGACCGGGACAGCCGGTTCGCCCGCCGCATGATCATCGTCGGTGCGACCATCCTGTCGGTGGTCGCGCTGGTGGCGGTGTTCGCGCCGCTGCTGAGCCCGTGGGGCGAGACCGAGATCGACCCGGCGAACACCCTGGTGGCGCCGGGCGGCAACCACCTGCTCGGCACCGACGGCAACGGCATGGACATCTGGAGCCGGGTGCTCTACGCCGCCCGGCTCGACCTGGGCATCGCCCTGGCCGCGGTCGCGCTCGCGGTCGTCGTGGGCACGCTGCTCGGCCTGGTCGCCGGCTACTTCGGCGGCTGGCTCGACGACGTGCTGATGCGGGTGGTCGACATCTTCCAGTCGTTCCCCACGTTCATCCTGGCGCTGGCGGTGGCCGCGCTGCTCGGCAACGGCACGATCAACCTGATCATCACGATCGCGGCGGTGAACGCGCCGGCGTACGCCCGGCTGGTCCGCGCCGAGGTGCGGTCGCTGCGGGAACTGCCGTTCGTGGACGCCGCGATCACCTCCGGGGCGTCGCCGGCGGGCGTGCTCTGGCGGCACCTGCTGCCCAACAGCCTCACTCCGGTCCGGGTGATCGCGCCGCTGAACTGCGGCTGGGCGATGCTCACCCTGGCCGGGCTCTCCTTCCTCGGCCTGGGCGTGAGCATCCCCGAGGCGGAGTGGGGCGCCATGATCAGCCTGGGCGCCGCGGACGTGGTCGGCGGCCGTTGGTGGACCTCGGTCCCACCCGGCCTGGCACTGTTCGTCTGCGTCCTGGGGTTCAGCCTGCTCGGCGAAGGCCTGCAGGACCGCGCCAACGCGAAGCGGCGGTGACCATGCTGTCGATCGAGAACCTCTCGGTGACCATCCGGCGACCCGGCCGGCAGGTGGCCGCGCTCAGCGGCGTCACCTTCGCCGTACGCCCCGGCGAGGTCGTCGGCCTGGTCGGGGAGAGCGGCGGCGGCAAGAGCATGGTGGCCCGCGCCATCGTGGGGCTGCTGCCCGGCGGCTCGCACGCCACCGGCCGGGTGCTGTTCGGCGACTCCGACGTGCTGCGCATGGACGACGCCGCGCTCGCCGCGCACCGCGGGCGCGGGGTGGCGATCTGCTTCCAGAACCCGCGCGGCGCGCTCAGCCCCACCCGGACCATCGGCAAGCAGCTCGTCGACCGGCTCGCCACCCACCAGGACATGTCCGGCGACCGGGCCCGGGAGGCGGCGCGCGAGCTGTTCGAGGCGGTCGGCATCCGCAGCCCGCAGCGACGGCTCGACGCGTACGCCCACGAGCTGTCCGGCGGCATGGCCCAGCGGGTGATGATCTCGCTGGCCACCGGCTGCGCCCCGGACCTGCTGATCGCCGACGAGCCGACCACCGGCCTGGACGTGACGCTGACCCGGGAGATCCTGCGCCAGTTCCGGCACGCCGCCGACACCGACGGCCGGGGCGTGCTGCTGATCTCGCACGACCTCGCCTCGATCGCCGAGGTCTGCGACCGCGTGGTGGTGCTCTACGCCGGCACGGTGGTGGAGAGCGGCCCGGCCGCGCAGGTGCTGCGGGAGCCCGCACACCCGTACACCCGGGCGCTGCTGCGGTCGGTGCCGGACGTCGGCGGCCGGCCGGTCGTCGCCACCCCCGGCGCCATGCCCCTGCTCACCCAGGCGCCGGAGAACTGCCCGTTCGTCGCCCGCTGCGCGCACGCCGACCGCACCTGCTCGTCCCGGCGGCCGGGCACCCAGCCGATTCCCGGCGGCCGCGACTGGTCGCTGGCCTGCTTCCACCCGCAGACCCGGCCGCTCGACGCCGACGTGCCGTCCGCGCCGCACACGCCGGCCGGCGCCCAGCCGGCCGACGCCGGCCCGAAGCCCGCCGTGCTGGAGATCGAGGACGCGCACGTCGTCTATCGCAGCCGGTTCGGCTCCGGCGGGCACCACGCGCTGCGTGGCGTCACGCTGCGGCTCGCGCCGGGTGAGACGCTGGGCGTGGTGGGCGAGAGCGGCTGCGGCAAGAGCACGCTGGCCAAGCTCGTCATGGGCCTGGTCGCGCCCACGTCCGGCACTGTCACAGTCGCCGGCCAGGCCCTGGTCAAGCAGCCGGGCCGGCCCCGCCCACGCGGCCGGGCGCTGCGCCGGGCCCGGACCCGCGCCCAGCTGGTGTTCCAGGACCCCATCGGCTCGCTGAGCCCGCGCCGGCCCGTCGGCGACTCCATCGCCGAGCCGCTGCGGGCCGCGGGCCTGTCCCCGGCGGAACGCGTCGAGCGCGTCGCCGCCGTGCTGGACCGGATGGAGCTGGACCGCTCGATCCTGCAGCGGTACCCGCACGAGCTGTCCGGCGGCCAGGCCCAGCGCATCGGCATCGCCCGCGCGCTGGTGGGCGAACCGGACCTGATCGTCTTCGACGAGCCGACCTCGGCCCTGGACGTCACCGTCCAGGCGCAGATCCTCGACGTGATCGCCGACGTGGCGGCCGACGCGGACCGCGCCTCGGTCTTCATCTCCCACGACCTGGCGACCGTGCGCGGCTTCGCCGACCGCGTCGTGGTGCTCTACCTCGGCCAGGTGGTCGAGGAGGGTCCGGTGGACGTCGTCTTCGACACGCCCCGGCACCCGTACACCCGCGCGCTGCTGGGCAGCGCCCCCCGCCTCGGCGGGACGGCCGGGTCCGACGGCGAAGCCGTCGAGCTGGTCAAGGACCTGGAGGAAGCCGACGCCGCAACCGGGTGCCCACTGGCCGCCCGGTGCCCGTTCGTCACCGACCGGTGCCGATCGGAGCAGCAGGAGCTTCAGTCGTACGGCGAGAGCCGGGCCGCCTGCTGGCGCGTTCCCGAGCTTCCCGCCCTCATCGGAAGGCAGGCTGTCACGCCATGACCCGTCGCCCCATCCGGCTCGCTGTCGACATCGGCGGGACCTTCGTGGACGCCATGGAACTCGACACGCGCACCAACCGGGTCCGCTTCCGCAAGGCGGCGACGACCCCGGCCCGGCCCGCGGACGGTGTCCTCAACGCGATCACCGCGCTCGGCACCGACCTGTCCGAGGTGGAGCTGTTCATCCACGGCACCACGCTCGGCCTCAACGCGGTGCTGGAACGCCGTGGTGGCCGCACCGGCATCATCACCAACGAGGGCTTCCGGGACATCTTCCTGATCGGTCGCGGCAACGTGCCGTCGGACCACATGTACAACTTCCAGTACCAGCGGCCGGAGAGCCTGGTGCAGCGCCGCTTCACCGCCGGGGTGCGGGGCCGGCTCGACTACCGCGGCCGGGTGGTGGAGCCGCTGGACCCGGACAGCGTCCGGGAGGCCGCCCGCGCGCTCGTGGTGGACCAGCAGGTCACCTCGATCGCCATCTGCTTCCTGCACTCGTTCCTCGACCCGAGCCACGAGCGCGAGGCCGCGCGTCTGATCCACGAGGAGTTCCCCGAGGTCAGCCTGTCGCTGTCGACGGACATCGTGCGCGAGTACCGGGAGTACGAGCGGACCAGCACCACGGTGCTGGAGGCGTACATCCGGCCGATCTTCGAGCGGTACGTGGACGAGCTGGAGGCCGGCCTGGCCGAGCGGGGCTTCTCCGGGCGCTTCCTGATCATGCGCTCCGGTGGCGGCTCGATGACCAGCGCGGTCGCCAAGACCGCCCCCACCCACACCGTGCTGTCCGGTCCGGCCGGCGGCATCGTCGGCGCCGCCTACGTCGCCTCCGAGCTGGGCCGCGACAACGTGCTCACGTTCGACATCGGCGGCACCTCGCTGGACGCCTGCGTGATCGAGCGGGGCAACCCGGTCGCCGCGTACGAGGCGCAGCTGGAGCACTTCCCGCTGCTCATCCCGACGTACGACATCCGGACCATCGGCGCCGGCGGCGGCTCGATCGCCTGGCTGGACCACGGCCTGCTCAAGGTCGGCCCGCAGAGCGCCGGGGCAGACCCGGGACCGGTCTGCTACGGCCGGGGCGGCACCAAGCCCACTGTCACCGACGCGGCGGTGGTGCTCGGCTACATGGACCCGGAGCGCTTCCTCGCCGGCACCATGGGGCTGCGCGACGCCGAGGCGCGCGCCGCGATCCAGGAGCAGCTCGCCGACCCGCTCGGCCTCACCGTGGAGAACGCGGCGGCCGGCGTGTTCGACGTGCTGCTGGCCCGCACCGTCGGCGCGGTCCGGCAGATCACCGTCGAGCGGGGTCACGACCCCCGGCAGTTCGCGCTGCTCGCGTTCGGCGGCGCCGGGCCGCTGCTGGCCCCGCTGCTGGCCCGCGAGATGGGCATCGGCGAGGTGATCGTGCCGTTCGCGCCGTCCGGCTTCTCCGCCTGGGGCATGCTCTCGGCCGACATCGTCAACGACTTCAGCCGTACCGTGATGGCCACGCTCGACGACGCCGACCTGGCGGAGCTGGAGCAGCTGTTCAAGGCGGTCGAGGCCGAGGCGGTCGCGTCGCTGGTGGCGCAGGGCGTACCGGCCGGCGAGGCGGTGCTGGAGCGGCAGTTCGAGCTGCGCTACCTCGGCCAGGAGCACAGCCTCATGGTCACCGTCGGGCGCGAGCTGGACCGCGACGCGATCCGCGCCGCGTTCGACGAGACGCACCGCGCCCGCTACGGCCACACCATGGGCAACCCGCTGCAGATCCTCAACCTGCGGGTGCGCGGCATCGGGCGCACCGACCGGCCCGAGCTGCAGACCCTGCCGCGCGGCGACGGCGACCCGTCGCAGGCGCTGCTGACGCACCGCGACGCCTACGACTTCGGGCAGCACGCGGTGGTGCCCTTCGCGGTCTACGACCGCGCCCGCCTGGAGCCGGGCGACACCTTCGACGGACCGGCGCTGATCGACGAGGGCACCTCCACCACTGTGGTGCCCAGCGGCCAGCGCGTCACCGTCGACGACCACGGATACCTGCTCGTCACCCTGGAGGAAGCCGCATGACCACGCTGGACGGAGCCCAGGTCGAGGTCGTTCGCAGCTATCTGCTGTCGGCCGCGGAGGAGATGCGGGCCACCCTCATCCGTACCTCGTTCAACCCGGTCATCTACGAGGTGCACGACTTCGGCCTGTCGATGTACGACGCCGACCTGCGGCTGGTCGCCGAGGCCACCGGCCTGACGTTCTTCCTCGGCGCGAACGACTTCTCGCT
The DNA here is from genome assembly GCF_051853095.1 of Micromonospora sp. LA-10. Lineage (NCBI taxonomy): Bacteria > Bacillati > Actinomycetota > Actinomycetes > Micromonosporales > Micromonosporaceae > Micromonospora > Micromonospora sp. LA-10. The sequence continues at coordinate 1,669,809 of NZ_CP195710.1, read as the reverse complement.
GCGCAAGGGCGTGGAGTACGTGGGCCGGGAGAACCTGCACCGTGGTGACGTGGTGCTGCTCAACTACCCGTACTGGAACGCGGCGCACGCGTACGACGCGACGCTGTTCGCGCCGGTGTTCCGGCCGGACGAGGCCGACCCCGACGCGGACGGCGACCTGGTCGGCTTCCTCTGCGTCCGCGCGCACTGGATGGACCTGGGCGCCAAGGACCCCGGTTACGTGCTGGACTCGACCGACATGCACCAGGAAGGGCTGATCTTCCCGGGCACCAAGGTCGTCTCCCGGGGCGAGCCGGTGCGCGAGATCCACGAGCTGATCCGCTTCAACTCGCGGATGCCCGACGCGGTGCTGGGTGACCTGCACGCGCAGATCGCCGCGCTGCGCACCGGCGAGCGCCGGATGCTGGAGATCATCGAGAAGTTCGGCCGGACCACTGTGGACCAGGCGATCGACCGCATCATCGCCGACGGCGAGGCCCGCGCCCGCGCGGCGCTGGCGACGCTGCCGCAGGGCACCTGGACCGCCGAGGACTGGGTGGACGACGACGGCATCACCGACGATCCGGTCAAGATGCGCGCCACGGTGACCATCGCCGACGGGCGCTTCATCGTCGACTTCGCCGGCTCGGCGCCGGCCACCCGCGGCCCGATCAACATGCCGTTCGGCGCGACCGAGGCGATCTGCAAGGTCGTGCTGAAGTCGCTCACCTCCCGCGACGAGCCGTCGAACGCCGGCACCGTCGCGCCGCTGGAGGTGCGGGCCGAGCCGGGCACGCTGTTCCACGCCGTCTACCCGCAGCCGACGTTCACGCTCTGGACCGGCATCGTCGCGGTGGAGCTGATCCTCAAGGCGCTGGCGCAGGGCATGCCGGACCTGCTGCCGGCCTCCTCCGGCGGCGACGTGCCGGGGTTCATGATGGTCGGCCTGCACCCGGATACCGGCAAGATGTTCGCGGTCAGCAACAACGACCTGGTGGGCTGGGGCGGCACCGCGCAGCACGACGGCATGGACGCCGCCACCCACGTCTCCGGCAGCACCGGCCGGGGCACCCCGATCGAGGTCATGGAGGCCAAGACCGGGATGTTCTTCGAGCGCTGGGAGATCCGCGCCGACTCCGGCGGCGCCGGCCGGTTCCGGGGCGGCTGCGGCCTGCGCCGCGACATCCGCTTCCTGACCCCGGGCGAGTTCCTCACCGTGATCAAGAAGACCAAGAGCGCGCCGTGGGCGCTCGACGGCGGCGAGCAGCCGGAGCCGAACCAGATCGTGGTGTTCCCGGGCACCGACCGCGAGCACCGGGTGAGCACCAAGCGCACGACGGTGGCCGCGGGCGACCGGGTCACGCTGCTGACCGCCGGTGGCGGCGGGCACGGCGACCCGCGCAGCCGCGACCCGGAGGCGGTGCGGCGGGACGTGGCCGAGGGCTACGTCTCCCGGGAGGCGGCCCGGGACGTCTACGGAGTGGACGTCGATGGGTGAGCCGACGGTCGACGGGGCAACCGTCGAGGTCGTCCGCAGCCATCTCGTCTCGGCCGCCGAGGAGATGCGGGCCGCGCTCGTGCGCACCGCGTTCAACCCGGTGATCTACGAGGTGTACGACTTCGGCATCTCCATCTACGACCGGCAGTTGCGGCTGGTCGCGGAGTCGACGGGGTTGTCCCGCTTCCTCGGCGCCAACGACTACTCCCTGCGCAAGGGCGTGGAGTACGTCGGCCGGGAGAACCTGCGCCGCGGCGACGTGGTGCTGCTGAACTACCCGTACTGGAACGCGGCGCACACGTACGACGCGACGATGTTCGCGCCGGTCGTGCTGCCCGGCAGCGAGGAGCTGATCGGCTACCTGTGCATCCGGGCGCACTGGATGGACCTGGGCGCCAAGGATCCCGGGTACGTGCTCGACTCCACGGACATGCACCAGGAGGGGATCATCTTCCCCGGCACGAAGGTGTACGACCGGGGCGAGCCGGTGCGCGAGATCCACGAGCTGATCCGGTTCAACTCGCGGATGCCGGAGCTGGTCATCGGTGACCTCAACGCGCAGATCGCCGCGCTGCGTACCGGCGAGCGGCGGATGACCGAGCTGTACCGCGAGTACGGCACGGCCGTGGTGGACGCGGTCGTCGACCGGGTGATCGACGTCGCCGCGCAGCGCGCCGGTGAGGCGGTGGCCGCGCTGCCGCAGGGCAGCTGGACCGCCGAGGACTGGCTCGACGACGACGGCGTCACCGACGAGCCGATCCTCATGCGGGTCACGGTCACAGTCGCCGACGGCGAGTTCACAGTGGACTTCGCCGGCTCGTCGCCGGCGGTGCCCGGGCCGGTGAACCTGCCGCTGGGCGCCACCATCGCCACCTGCCGGGTCGCGTTCAAGGGCGTCACCACCCCGCACGAGCAGACGAACGCCGGGCACTTCGCGCCGCTTCGGGTACGCGCCGAGCCCGGCACGCTGTTCCACGCGCAGTACCCGGCCGCCACGTTCACCCAGTGGACCGGCACCGTCGCGCTGGAGCTGATCCTCAAGGCGCTGGCGCAGGGCATGCCGGACCGGCTGGCCGCCTCCTCCGGCGGCGACGTGCCGGGGTTCATGATGGTCGGCCGCCACCCGGACACCGGCGACATGTTCGCCGTCAGCAACAACGACCCGGTCGGCTGGGGCGGCACGCCCCGGCACGACGGGATCGGACCGGCGAACCACCTGTGCCAGACCCAGGCGCGCAACACGCCCGTCGAGGTGCTGGAGTCGAAGACCGGGATGTTCTTCGAGCGGGTGGAGATCCGTACCGACTCCGGTGGCGCGGGCCGGTTCCGGGGCGGCTGCGGCCTGCGGCGGGACATCCGGTTCGTGACGCCCGGCGAGTTCCTGACGGTGATCAAGAAGACGAAGAGCGCGCCGTGGGCGCTGGCCGGCGGCGCACAACCGGAGCCGAACCAGGTGGTCGTCTTTCCGGGCACGGACCGGGAGCACCGGGTGAGCACCCGGCGGACCGCTGTGGCGGTGGGGGACCGGGTCACGCTGCTGACCGCCGGTGGCGGCGGGCACGGTGACCCGGGGAGTCGGGATCCAGAGGCGGTGCGACGGGACGTGGCCGAGGGCTACGTCTCCGCCCGGGCCGCCCGAGACGTTTATGGAGTGATCGCGTGAGTGCCGCCTATTCGCCCGAGCAGCCGAGCATGCTGCTCGGCAACTGCACAGTGCTGGACGCCCGAGTGGTGGACGGCATGGCGCCCGTGACCGGCGCCGGGGTGTGGGTCCGGGGTGACCGGATCGCCGCCGTCGGCCCGTACGCCGAGGTGGCCGCGCAGGCGCGCGCCGCCGGCCGGCTGACCGAGGTGGACCTCGACGGCGCGTACGTGACGCCGGGCCTGGTCAACATGCACACCCACTTCTCGCTGTCGCTGCCCGGCTCCGGGGGCGACAACGTCAAGGGGATGGGCCCGTACGACCTGGCGCACTACATGGCCGACGGCGCGCGGCGCACGCTGCACGCCGGTGTGACCACGGTGCGCTGCGTGGCGGAGAAGGACCACGCCGACTTCGCGTTGCGGCGGGCGGTCAACGCCGGGCGCGTGCCGGGTCCGCGCATCTACACGGCCGGCCGGGCGCTGGTGTGCACCGGCGGGCACGGGCACGAGAGCAACGACACGCTGGAGTGCGACGGCCCGGTGGGCTTCCGGCACGGCGTACGCAGCCAGATCAAGGCCGGCGCGGACCTGATCAAGGTGATGATCTCGGGCGGCATCGCCGGTGAGCACGAGAGCATCCACACGCCGCAGCTGTTCGCCGACGAGATGACCGCGGTGATCGAGACGGCGCACGCGTGGGGCCGCAAGGTGACAGCGCACGCCGGGCCCGCCGAGGTGATCGGCGCGGCCGTGGAGCTGGGTCTGGACTGCGTGGAGCACGGCTACCAGCTCACCCCGCAGGTCGCGGCGCGGATGGCCGAGCGCGGCACGGCGCTCGTGCCGACGCTGCTGGTGACCCGCTGCAAGGAGTTCTTCGACGAGCTGGGCGTGCCGGAGTGGATGCAGTGCCGTTCGCTCGGCGCCGGCCCCCGGCACCTGGAGAGCTTCGACATGGCCATCGCCGCCGGGGTGGAGGTCCTGCTCGGCAGCGACATGCCCCCGTTCTGGGAGTTCGAGGGCACCACCGCCTCGATCCGGGAGCTGGAGTACATGTCCGAGCGGATCGGCACCGCTCGGGCCATCCACGCCGGCACGCTGGGCCCGATCCGGTGGCTCGGCGCGGAGTCCGACCTCGGCACCGTCGAGGTCGGCAAGCTGGCCGACCTGATCGCGACGGACGCCGACCCGCTGGCCGACACCTCGGCCTTCCGGGACGTGCGGTGGGTGATGAAGGGCGGGCAGATCGCCCGCGACAACCGCAACCAGGAGGAGACGCGATGACCTTCGCGCAGGCAGGCGCGGCGGAGATCGCCGCCGGCATCGACGACATGTACGACGCGTTCCTCGCCGGGGACCAGCAGCGGTTCGACACGCACCTGGACCCCGACGTGACCACCTGGGAGACGCACCTGCCCGGGCCGCTGCGGACCCGGGCCGAGCTGGACGAGTACCGCGCCCAGCGGGACGCCGCGGGACAGCGGCCCCGGTTGGCGGTGCTCGCCCCGCGCGGCAAGCGCATCGACGTCTGGGACGACTTCGGCGTCGCCCGGTACGAGCTGGTCGCACAGCTCGGCCCGGACGACGAGCCGGAGATCACCCGGGTCACCGACGTGGTGCGCCGGGTCGACGGCCGCTGGGTGATCGTGCACCACCACGCCGAGCTGGTGCGGGATCCGGTGGTCGCGGCATGATCCGGCGGCTGGTCGCCGAGCGGACCGGTGAGCCGGCGGACGTGCTGTCGGTCGCCGAGCTGCCCGACGACCCGCCGCCGGGCCCCGGACAGGTGCGGCTCGCCGTCCGTACGGTGGGCCTGAACTTCCTCGACGTCATGCTCTGCCGGGGCGAGTACCCGGTGCGGCCGGACCCGCCGATGACGCCGGGGGTGGAGGCGGCCGGGCGGGTCGTCGCCGCCGGCGCCGGCGCGGGGCACCTGCTGGGTCAGGAGGTGCTGGCCTGCCCGGCGCTGCCGCGCGGCGCGCTCGGCACGACTGTGACAGTGGACGCCGCGGTGGTCGTGCCGCGGCCGTCCACAGTCGACCCGGTGACCGCGGCGGCGCTGCCGGTCACCTACCAGACCGCGTGGTTCGCGCTGGAACGGGCGGGCGTCACCGCCGGGCAGACGGTGCTGGTGCACGCCGGCGCGGGCGGTGTCGGCATCTCCGTCATCCAGCTCGCCGTCGCCCGCGGCGCCCGGGTCCTCGCCACCGCCGGTGGCCCGGCCAAGACCGCGATCTGCCGCGACCAGGGCGCCGAGGTGGCGATCGACTACTCGGCGGAGGACTTCGTGGCCGCCGTGCGGGAGGCCACCGGCGGCCGGGGCGTGGACGTCGTGGTGGACCCGGTGGGCGGCGACGTCTTCGCCCGCGCCTGGGAGTGCCTCGCCTTCGAGGGCCGCCTGGTCGCGGTGGGCGCCGCCGGTGGCGCGCCGCCACCCGTCGACCCGCTGCGGCTGATGGCGGCCAACGCGACGCTCGTCGGCCTGTCCTGGGGCTCGCAGTACCCGTGGCAGCGGGCCGGCGCCGTCGAGTCCGCGTACCAGGAGTTGTTCGACATGTGCGCCTCCGGCGCGGTCCGGACGCCGGTCAGCCGCGTCGTGTCGCTCGACGAGACGCCCGCGGCGCTCACCGAACTGGCCGAACGCCGGACCACCGGCAAGATCATCGTACGGATCGACGAAGGGGAGGGGCCGTGAGCGACACCGCCGACGGCGACATGGAGATCTACGACCTGAAGGTGACAGTCGACCGGATCGAAGGCCGGTCGGTGTGCGGCATGGCGGTCGGCGATCACTTCGAACTGACGAACAGCGCGCACCTGCGGCTGCCCGAGGGAAAGCACTTCTGCGTGTACGCGCTCGCGTCGGTGCTGCCGTTCCTCGCCGCGAAGCAGCGTGACCTGGCGCCGGGGGACTGGCTGGCCCAGGACTCGCACTTCATCTGCCCCGACCCGGAGGAGCGGCTCGTCATGAAGGTGGAACGGACCTGCCGGCGCACGATGAACTCGGCGGACCTGACATGACCGTCGAGATCGGACTCGGCCTGCAGAGCGACAAGCCGGCCGGCGCGTACGCCCGGCTGGCCCGCGCCGCCGAGTCGCACGGCTTCGACGTGCTCACCGTCTTCGGCGACCTGATGTACCAGCCGCCGATCTTCCCGCTGCTGGAGATGGCGCAGGCGACCGAACGGGTACGCCTCGGCGCGGCCTGCCTGAACCCGTACTCGATGGCCCCGTACGAGATCGCCGGTCAGGTCGCCGCCCTGGACCTGGCCTCGCACGGACGGGCCTACCTGGGGCTGGCCCGGGGGACCTGGCTCGGCGCTGTCGGCCTGCCGCAGCCGCGGCCGCTGACCACCATCGAGGAGGCCGTCCAGGTCGTCTACCGCCTGCTGCGCGGCGACCGCAGCGGCTTCACCGGAAAGGTCTTCTCGCTGGAGGCCGGCACCGCGCTGCGCTACGACGTGCAGCGGCCCGACCCGCCGCTGCTGCTCGGCGCGTGGGGTCCGCAGGGCGCGGCGCTGGCCGGCCGGATCGCCGACGAGATCAAGGTGGGCGGCAGCGCAAACCCGGACATGGTGCCGGTGATCCGCGAGCGGCTGCGGGCCGGCGCGGAGAAGGCCGGACGCGACGTCGCCGACGTCGGCATCGTGCTGGGCGCGGTGACGGTCGTCGACACCGACGGCGAGGCGGCCCGCGCGAAGGCCCGCACCGAGGTGGCCATGTACCTGGCGGTGGTGGCGGAACTGGACCCGACCGTCGTGCTCCCCGACGACCTGGTGAAGCGGGTCGGCGACCTGGTCGACGCGGGCGAGGACGAGGCCGCGGGCCGGCTGATCCCGGACGACGTGCTGGACCGGTTCGCCTTCTCCGGCACCCCGGAGCAGGTCGCCGCGCAGGCCCAGGCGCTCATCGACGCCGGCGTGCGCCGGGTCGAGTTCGGCACGCCGCACGGCCTGACCGACGAGCGCGGCGTGGACCTGCTCGGTTCCGCCGTCCTGCCCCTGCTGCGCAGGTGAGTACGGTGCGGCTCACCGTCGTGGTCGGCCCCGGCCTGGTGGCCGACACCGAGCTGCTGGCGTCGCTCGTCGCCGGCAGCTGCGCCGAGCTGGACGTCACCGGCGAGGTCGTCACCGCCGCGTCGGCCGACGAGCTGCGGTCGCTGCTCGCCGCCGCGCCGGGCCCGGCCGTGGTGCTGCCCGGCCCCACGCCACCGGCCCGCGCGCTGATCGGCGCGCAGCCGCCGCACGCGGTCTGGTACGACCTCACCGTCGAGACGCCGGCGCCCGGCGCGGTCCATCTGGCCGGCCGAGGGCTGTGGGGCGTGACGTGGGCGATCCGGCACGCCGTGCACCGCTTCCGCGCGCCCGCCGACCGGATCGCCTACGGTCCCGACCCGGAGCAGTGGGGCGACCTGCGGCTGCCGTCGGCTCCGCCCGCCGGGCCGGCGCCGGTCGCGGTGCTGCTGCACGGCGGGTTCTGGCGGTCCATCTGGGGCGCCGACCTGATGGACGCGCTGGCCGTCGACCTGACCGCCCGCGGCTACGCGTCCTGGAACCTGGAGTACCGGCGCCCGGACCGGCACGGCTGGGACGCGACCACAGAGGACGTCGAAGCCGGCCTCACCGCGCTGCGGGACCTCGCCGCCGACCGGCCGCTCGACCTGGAACGGATCGTGGTGCTGGGCCATTCGGCCGGCGGGCAGCTCGCGCTGCGCGCCGCGGCGGACCTCGCCACGCGTACCGGCGGGCCGCGTGTCGCGCTCGCGGTGTCGCTGGCCGGGGTGCTCGACCTCACCGAGGGCGAGCGGCGCTACCTCGGCGACGGCGCGGTCGCCGCGGCGCTGGGCGGCTCACCGGCGACGGCCCCGCGCCGGTACGCCGAGAGCGACCCGATGCTGCGGCTGCCCACCCGGGTGCCCACCCTGCTCGTGCAGGGGACCGGGGACAGTCCCGACCTCGTCGACGCCAACCGGCGCTACGCCGCGGCGGCGGCAGCCGCTGGTGACGAGATCCGCTACCTCGAACAGCCGGTCGACCACTTCGCCGTCATCGACCCGGCGTCGGTCGTCTGGCGGGACACGATGACAGCAGTGGACGCCCACCTCGGTCGCTGACGCCACCCAGGCGAATCGCCCTCCGTGTTCACCTGCGTGAAACCGGAGGGCGATTCGTGGTGCCCGGGCGCGCTCGTCAGAACAGACGGGGCGTGACCACCGAGACCACAGTGGTCACCGAGTCGGTGTCGTTGTACATCTGGTGCGGCACCGACGAGCGCAGGTGCACGCTGTCACCCGGGCACAGCCGGTGCTCCACGCCCTCGACCTCGTAGAGCAGCTCACCGGAGATGACGTACGCGAACTCCTCGCCCCGGTGGCCGTACGCGTTCTCCCGCCGCCCGCCGGGCGCGATGTGCACGAGCATCGGCTCCAGCACCAGGTCCGGCCCCCGGTCGGAGAGCATGCGGTAGGTCTGCTGCCCCGACACGTACTGCGTGGCCGACGTCTCCGCCCTGGTCAGCGTGAAGTGCCGGGGGAGCTGCGAAACGTTGCTGTCGGACGTGCCGTTGCCGGCGTCGAAGAAGTCGGCCACCGACTTGTCGAGCGCCTTGGCGACGCTGCCCAGCGCGGTCAGGCCGATCGAGGAGATGCCGCGCTCGACCTGGGACAGGAAGCCGATCGACAGGCCGGAACGGGAGGCGAGGCCGCGCAGCGTGAGCCCGCGCTCCTTGCGGTAGCGCCGGATCCGGGCGCCGACCACGCCGGCCGGGGTGCTCTCGTCCGCGGCGCCACCGGGGGCGGCCTGCTCCGACGGCGGCTGACTGTCCATGGACCGCACGAGGACCTCCTGTTGCGGTGGCGGGGGGATCCGCCCGGGATGTTCGATCCTATCGAACATGCCCGCACTTGTGCGAGGGGTGGCGGTGCCGATTTCCCCACGTCATCCCGGGTGGACCGGTGGGCCGACGGTCAGCCGGCGCGACGCAGCCGGCCGAGCATCCCGGCGAGGTCCTGGACGAACAACTCGTGGCGGAAGTAGTGGCCGCCCGGCACCTCCCGCCACTCGTGCGGGATGCCGGCCCGGCCGAGCAGACTGCGGAACTCGCGCTGCCCGGCCAGCACCTGGCCCTCGTTGGCCTGGTCGAACCAGTTGATCGGGTCGGGTGAGGTGCCGGCGGCCAGGAAGATCCGCTTGTTGCGGTAGCTCTCGATGCGCTCGACCGGGTTGTCCGCGCTGACCCGGGCCTCGTCCCACAGCGGTGCGCCGTAGACGGTGCCGCCGCCGAGGTCGAACGCGGCCGAGGTGGCATTGGCCCAGTGCACGACGAGACCGAAGTCCCGGCGGAGGCTCGCCGGTCCGGAGTGTGAGCTGACCGAGCAGAAGTGGCCGTAGTACTTCGCGGTGTACTTGAGCGCCCCGAAGCCGCCCATCGAGAAGCCGGCCACCGCGCGCCCGTTGTACTCCGGGAACGTGCGGAAGTTGGCCTCGATCCAGGGCAGCAACTGGGCGATGTGGAACGTCTCCCAGTTGCGCGGCCCGACGTTGCTGCTGACCGGGTTGGAGTACCAGCCGGTGGAGGCGTCCGGCATGACCACGATGATCTCGCGGCCGGCGGTCAGGTTGATGATGTTGTCCTGAAGGTGGAAGGTGCGGAAGTCCTGCCGGCCGCCGTGCAGCAGGTACAGCACCGGGTAGCGCTTGCCGCTGGTGTGGTAGCCGTCGGGCAGCAGCACGTTCACCGCGGGGTCCCACTCGATCGCGTCGGTGGCGAAGCGGAAGTACTGCAACCGGCCGCCGTTCTCGTTGCGGGCGACGATGCGCAGGCCGTACCCGTCGCGGGCGGCGGCGCCGGCCGCTGACGGCGCGGTGAAGGCGCCGGCGAGGGCGCCGGTCGCCGCGACCGCGGCGGCGCCGGTGAGCAGCCGACGGCGGCTCACGGTGGAGGGAGCGGTCCGGTCGTGCGACATGGGTCCTCCTGGGACTCGTTGGCGTTCGGGGGGTTCAGAGTGTGGTTTCGTCGGTGAGGCCGAAGTAGTCGTGCCATTTGGTGGAGGGGGCGAAGGTGGTGCCGGTGGAGAGGGCGACGTAGATGTCGTTGGTGGTGTTTTTGGTGAAGACGATGAGGTCGTCTTTGCCGTCGCCGTTGGTGTCGCCGAGGTAGGGGAATTCGCCGGTGAGGCAGAAGAAGTCGTGCCATTTGATGGTGGTGCCGGTGAATGAGGTGCCGGTGGAGGTGGCGGCGTAGACGTCGGCGTCGGGGTTGCAGGTGAAGGTGACGATGTCGTCGCGTCCGTCGCCGTTGATGTCGCCGACGCGGGGTTGTTCGGTGCCGACGGCGAACAGGTCGTGCCATTTCTGGGGTGGGCCGAAGGTGGTGCCGGTGGAGAGGGCGACGATGACGTCGGAGGCGGTGGCGGGGCCTTGGGTGAAGGTGATGATGTCGTCGCGTCCGTCGCCGTTGACGTCGCCGATGGCGGGGAACTCTCCTGTGATGGAGAAGTAGTCGTGCCATTTGACGGCGGTGCCGGTGAAGCTGGTGCCGGTGGACAGGGCGACGTAGACGTCGGCGTTGGTGTCGTGGGTGAAGGTGATGATGTCGTCGCGTCCGTCGCCGTTGACGTCGCCGATGGCGGGGATTTCGGTGCCGGGGGCGAACCAGTCGTGCCATTTCTGGGATGTGGTGAAGGAGGTTCCGGTGGACAGGGCGACGTGGACGTCGGCGGTGGTGCCGTGGGTGAAGACGATGGCGTCGTCGCGTCCGTCGCCGTTGACGTCGCCGGTGAGGGGGGTTTCTCCGGTCAGGGCGAACCAGTCGTGCCATTTCACCGACGTGCCCGCGAACGACGTGCCGGTGGAGGTGGCGACGTAGGCGTCGGCGAGTGGGCCGTGGGTGAACGCGACCACGTCGTCACGGCCGTCGCCGGTGAAGTCGGTGGGCGACCCACCGAAATACCGGGCCGCGGACGGTGGCGCTGTCCCGCAGTTGTCGCTGACCAGGAACCGCTGGTTGTACTGGCCGGGATATGGCGCGAGTGAGACCCCGTTGATCGAGATGACCTGGCCGACACCGTTGTAGAGCTGCTCGTAGTGCACGTGCGCCCCGGAGGAGTTGCCGGTACTGCCGGTGATCCCGATCTGCTGCCCCTGTTGCACGTAGGCGCCGTCCGGCACGGAGTAGGCGCTGAGGTGGAAGTAGTAGGTGGTCCATCCGCCGCCGTGGTCGATGACGATGTAGTTGCCGGCGCCGCTGGGCTGCGAGTAGTGCCGGGCGACGCCGGCCGCGGACGCCACCTGCGGCGTACCGCCTGTGGTGCCGTCGGTGCGGACGAAGTCCAGCGCCTGCCGCACCTCGGAGCTGTGGTGGCTGTACGTCCACCGCTGCCCGCACGGGAACGGCGCCTTGAAGTTCGGCGCGGCCAGCGCCGGTGACGGGGCGGCAGTCACCGCGGCGAGGGTGGCCGCAGCCACTGTGAGCAGCGCGACGATGGCGTGCCGGGTGGCACGTGTCGGGAACCAGGACATGCGGTGACTCCTCACCGGAGGGTGATGCGCGGTCGGAAGCGCGCGTGGGCGCGTGGGGGCAGGGGCCGGTGCCGCGACGGGCGCGGGCCCTGACAGGTCACGTCGGAGGAGGCGGGGTCTCGTCCCGATCGGCGGGACGGGCGGCGCTGAGGAGAAGTGAAACCGCAGACTTCGGCGTCTGTCAATACCCGCCGGGGTGGCCGGGTCGGCGGAAAACTTCCTTCAACGCCGGCTTCGCGCGGCGTGGCCCGCCCGGCTCGGGAAGCCGGCCGGGAAAGCCGGACCAGAGGTATTGACAATCATGGAAGCCTCGCAGTTAACTCGCCAGCAATCGATTTCTCGTCGCTCTCACGGCAGCTCGGAAGGGACACCGATGAGGCTTCGCATCCCCCGATGGGCCGCTGCCGCAGCAGTCGCGGTGCTGGCCGTCGCAGTGCCCGCGACCTCGTCCGCCGCCACCCCGGCCGCCGCATCGGCGCCCGCTCCCGCCGTGGCCGCTCCCGCCGTGGCCGCCGACAAGGGCCCGGTCGGCTGGGACGCCTACCGGCGGCTCGACCGTCTGCCGGAGCTCGCCGCCGGCACCCGTACGCACCAGTTCTCCAGCTTCGGCCGCGACGGCTCCAACGACGACGGCTTCGTCGGCACCTGGTCCTGTCTGCGCCGAAGCGACGGCTGTGTGATCGCCGAGGCGCGCGGTCCCGGCGAGGTGCAGTCGATCTGGTTCACCCGCGACGAGGGTGACGTCCGGTCCACCGGATGGATCCGCGTCGAGCTCGACGGTGTCGTGGTCGTCCAGGCCGACCTCCAGTCCCTGGTGGACGGTCGGCTCGGCAGCCCGTTCGTCGCGCCGCTCGTCAGCAACGCCGACCAGACCTCCGGCGGCGTCACCGTCAAGGTGCCGATGCCCTACCGGGAATCCATGCGGATCACCACCCAGAACAACCCGCTGTTCCACCACGTCACCTACCGCACCTTCGCCGACGCGGTCGGGGTGTCCCGGTTCGACCCGGCCGACCCTGCCGCGGACGTGGTGGCCCTGCTCCGGGCCGCCGGCACCCGCGACCCGAAGCCCGCGCAGGCCGGCGCCTCCACCACCCGCGCCACGGTGACCGCCCCGGCGGGCGGTCAGGTGTCACTGGCCGCGCTGACCGGGCCGCGGACGATCACCGCGCTGCGACTGCGCGTACCCGACGCCGCGGCAGGCGCGCCGACGCTCGCCGGCCTGCGGCTGCGCATGACCTTCGACGGGCGGGCCACGGTGGACAGCCCGGTCGGGGAGTTCTTCGGCGGCGGGCTGGGCGAGCGGCGTGTCCGGTCGCTGATGTTCGCCATGGAGTCCGCGCCCGGCGGCTGGTACAGCGCCTGGTGGCCGATGCCGTTCCGCACCGCCGCCGCCCTGACGCTGGTCAACACGACCGGCGCCACCGTCGGCGGCGTCGAGGTCGAGGTGACGTCGGCGCCCGGCGCCGAGTGGACGTCCCGGCTCGCCGCCGACGGCAGCGCCGGCTACTTCACCACCCAGTCGCGGCGCGCCGAGACGGTCGGCGGCGCCGACTGGATCATCGCCGACCAGTCCGGGCGGGGCCGGTTCGTGGGCGTCTCACAGACCATGCGCGGCCACATCGTCGGCGGCAACACCCGTAACTACCTGGAGGGCGACGAGCGGGTGTACGTGGACGGCTCGCCGACGCCGCAGATCCACGGCACCGGCACCGAGGACTTCTACGAGTCGGGGTGGTACTTCAACCGCGGCGAGTACAGCGGCGTCTTCACCGGCAACACGGCGCACCTGGTACGCGGCGGCGGATGTACCGACGAGTGCGACGCCGCGTACCGGCTGATGATCGGTGACGCGGTGGCGTACGGCACCGCGCTGCGCTTCGGCATCGAGCACGGGCCAGCGAACGACATGCCGGCCGAGTACGCCTCGACCGCCTTCCTCTACACGCAGCGGACCGTGACCACGCGCCGGACCGACACCGTCGTCACCGGCGACGCCGCGAGCCGGGCCGCACACGCCTACACCGACTCGGCCGCGACCCAGACCACGCTCACCGCGAGCTACGAGGGCGACGACGACAACGTCCCGCAGACCGGCCAGGTCCGCGCCACCACGGCCACGGTCCGCTTCCGGCTCGCGATCGACGCGGCCAACCAGGGGGTACGGCTGCGCCGCCACGGCGATCAGACCGGCGGCTACCAGCAGGCGGCCGTGTCGGTGGACGGCAACCCGGTGGGGGTGTGGCTCCAGGCGCCGGGCAACGACAGGCAGCGCTGGCTGGCCGACGAGTTCGTCCTGCCCGCGGCCCTGACGGCGGGCCGGTCCTCGGTGGCCGTCCAGCTCACCCCGGCGGCGGGCGCTCCGGCCTGGACCGCCGCCCGGTACGTGGCCGACAGCATGGTGGCGCCGTTCGCCGACACCGTCGCCCCAGCCCCGGTCGCCGGCCTCGTCCTGGCCGGCGGCCGCGTGCACGCCCTCGGCCTGTCCTGGTCCCCGTCGGCCGACGACGTCGGCGTCGTCTCCTACCGGGTCTACGCGTCCCCGAGCCCGGCGGCGACGCCCACCGCCGCCAACCTGGTGGGCACGACGCGCGCCACCGCGTTCCGGCACGGGCCGCTTCCGGCCGGCCAGACCCGCTACTACCGGGTGGTGGCCGTCGACGGGTCGGGCAACGCCGCGGCGCCGTCGGCCGAGGTGTCCGCCACCACCCGCGGCCGCAACACGAGCGACGCCGACGGCGACCGGCGTGACGACGCCGTCGACTTCACCCGCGGCGCCGCCGCCGACGTGTTCACGTCGCTGTCCGACGGCACCCGTTTCGTGCCGGACAGCCGGCCGTGGAACGACTTCTTCGCCGTCGACGCGGAGATGCCGCTCACCGGCGACGTCAACGGTGACGGGCGCGCCGACGTCATCACCTTCACCCGGGGCGACAGCGCCGACGTGTACGTCGGCCTCTCCACCGGCACCGGCTACGCCGCCGGAGCGAAGTGGCACGACTTCTTCGCCGTCGGCGCCGAGATCCCCGCCGTCGGCGACGTCAACGGCGACGGGCGTACCGACATCATCACCTTCACCCGCGGCGCCGCCGCCGACGTCTACGTGGCGCTCTCCACCGGCTCCGGCTTCGGACCCGGCGTCAAGTGGCACGACCACTTCGCGCTCGGCGACGAGTTCCCGGCCGTGGGCGACGTCGACGGCGACGGACGCGACGACATCCTCACCTTCACCAGGGGCGCCACCGGCGACGTGTTCGTGTCGCTGTCCGACGGCACCCGCTTCGTGGAGGACGGCTGGAAATGGCACGACAGCTTCGCCCTCGGCGACGAACTGCCGGCGGTGGGCGACGTGGACGGAGACGGACGCGACGACGTCGTCACGTTCACCAGGGGCACGACCGGCGACGTGTTCGTGTCGCTGTCCGACGGCGCCCGCTTCGTGCAGCACTCCTGGAAGTGGCACGACCACTTCGCCTTCGGCGACGAACTTCCCGGACTGGGGGACTTCACCGGCGACGGACGCGCCGACCTGGTGACGTTCACCAGGGGACTGACTGCCGACGTGTACGTCGCGCCCTCCACCGGCGGCGGGTTCGGGCCACCCGGCAGCCGCTGGCACGACCAGTTCGCCCCCGGCGCCGACCTGCCCCGCCCGAGCGTTTCGTGATGCGCGCCCGACGAGTGCTCGCGGTGCTCCTGCTCGGGGCCGCCCTTGCCGCCGTCCCGGCTGCGCCCGCCCCGGCCGACGACCCGGTACGCCTCGAAGCCGAGTCCCTCGCCGTCGTCTCCGCGACGGCGCCGGTCGAGGCGCAGGCCGACTGCTGCGGAGTGAGCTGGTCCGGCGGACGGCAATTGTGGTTCCGCGCCGGCCGGGCCGGCGACTCGGTCACCCTCACCCTGCCGGCGGTTCCGGCCGGGCAGTACGACCTCGGCGCCGTGCTCACCCGTGCCGCCGACTACGGCACGGTGCGTTTCGCCGTCGACGGGGTGGCGGTCGGCCAGCTCTTCGACGGGTACGCGGGCGCGGTGCAGCGTACCGGCGCGGTGCCGCTGGGCTCGGCGTCCCTGTCGACCGGCACGCACCGCCTCACGGTCACCGTGACCGGCCGCGCGGGGGCCTCGACCGGCCTCTTCGCCGGCCTGGACACGGTGAGCCTGCGCCGCGTCGGCCCGCTCGCGGCGGTCACCACCACGGCGTACGAGACGCTCGGCGAGACACCGGCGCGGGGCGGGTCCACCCGCGTCTACGACCCCGGCGTCGGCGAGTCGACGACCTGGTACTACAACGACCACACGCTGGTGCGGCACCAGCAGACCGGCGTGTGGCACCTGTTCGGCATCACGCACGCCGAGCCCGGAGCGCCGCAGGACGAGAAGGTGTTCGGGCACGCCACCGCGCCCACCCCGACCGGCCCGTGGACGAAGCGGCCGGTGGCGCTGGCCGCCGACCCGGGCGCCGGGGAGCAGTGGATCTGGGCGCCGCACGTCGTCCACCACAACGGCGTCTACTACATGTTCTACGCGGCCGGGAACCCGGACTACGCCCGGTACCGCATGCACCTGGCCACCTCGACCGACCTGTTCACCTGGACCCGCAGTTCGGCCAACCCGCTGTTCACCGACGGGTGGGAGGGTCGCGACCCGATGGTGGCCCGGGTCGGCGACCGCTGGGTCATGTACTACACGGCGACGTCGGACCCGTCCGGCGGCAACCACGTCGTGGCGTACCGGACCAGCACCGACCTCCTGTCGTGGAGCGGCCGCGCGACCGCCTACACCTCGCCGTACACCGGCCGGGCGGGCGGGCAGACCGAGTCGCCGTTCGTGGTGCGCCGGGGCGACTGGTGGTACCTCTTCGTCTGCTGCGACGGCACGGACTACGGCGCCGCGTACCGGCGCACTGCCGTCTACCGCAGCCGCGACCCGCTGCGTTTCGACGGCGCGGAGAAGGTGACGGTGCTGGACGCCCACGCCGCCGAGGTCGTGGTGGACGGCTCGAACTGGTACCTGACCCACGCCGGCTGGGGCCAGGGCGGGCTGTGGCTGGCGCCGCTGACCTGGTCCACCGGCGTGGTGGCGCGCGGCTACACGGTGACCACCGGTTTCCTCCGCGCCGACGTGCGGACCTGGCCCAGCGCCCGGATCGCCGCGCTCGCGGTGGACCCGGCCGGGGCGGGCAACCACCGGCCCGCGCTGGACTCGTCGCACCGCGGCACCGGGCCGTATCTCGCGGTCGGCCGGTTCGACGTGACCGACCGGGCCGGCGCCCCGGCCCGGGTCGACGTGTCCGCCGACGGCTCCCGGATCAACCTGGTCGGCATCCCGTTCGGCGACGAGCCGGTCACCGCCGACTGGTTGCTCACCGTCGCGCCCCGGTGGACCGGCCCCGCGTTGCAGAGCGACGTCACCTGGTCGGTCAACGGGTGGCCGACCGCGGCGGTGTGGGAGGTGGCGTTCAACATCGACGGCGCGTCCCCGGCGGTCGGCGACCCGGCGGTGGAGGCCCGGCCGACCGGTGACGTCACCGGGATGCCGCGCTGGACGATGAGCACCGGCGACGGGCTGTCGGTGGTGGCGGTGCACAGGTGGGGCTCGGCCTGGCGCGGCGACAACACCTGGTACGACGCCGGCCATGCGATGGCAGCCTGGCAGCCGCTGTGGCGCTCGGGCGGCCTGTCCTGGGCGCCCGGTCAGTACGCGGGCGGCACCTGGCGCCTCACCGCGAGCGGGGTCCGGCGGGACGTGACGTTCGCCGACGCCGCACACGCCGCGATCAACGCGATCCCATGACGGGCGCGGGCGCCGGCGGCGTGCCGGGCACGAGCGGCCGGGTGGTGGTCGCCGCGACCGGCCTGGCCAAGCGGTTCGGTGGCGTGACCGCCCTCGACGGAGTCGACTTCGACGTTCGGGCCGGCGAGGTGCACGCGCTGCTGGGGGAGAACGGCGCGGGCAAGTCCACGCTGATCAACATTCTCTCCGGTGTCGTCACCGACTACGACGGAGCTGTCACAGTCGACGGGACGCCGGTACGGTTCACCGGGCCCGCCGCCGCCCAGGCCGCCGGGATCGCGACCATCCACCAGGAGCTCGACCTGGTGCCCGGGCTCTCGGTCGCCGACAACCTGGTGCTCGGTCGCGAACCCCGAACCCGGATGCGCACCGTCGACCGGCGGGCCACGGTCCGTACCGCGCGCGAGCACCTGGACCGGCTCGGCGCCGACATCGACCCGCGCCGCCCGGTCGGCTCGCTACGTGTGGGCGAGCAGCAACTCGTCGAGATCGCCAAGGCGCTCGCCCTCGACGCCCGCGTGCTGGTCATGGACGAGCCGACGGCCGCCCTCGCCGACGGGGAGGTACGGCGGCTGTTCGCCACCATCGACGGCCTGCGCCGCCGGGGAGTCGGCGTCGTCTACATCTCCCACCGGATGGAGGAGATCGAGGTCGTCGCCGACCGCGCGACGGTGCTGCGCAACGGCTGCGTCGCCGGTGTCGTGCCCGCCGGCCGGATGGACCGGCGACGGATCGTCACGATGATGGTCGGCGAACGGGCCACCTCGCTGTTCGCCCCCGCCTCCGGCGACGCGGCCGGTCGGGCCGGTCGACGCGAGCCGCTGCTCGACCTCACCGACCTGGCCGTGCGCCCCCGCTCACCCCGGCCCGGCCGCTGCGAGCCGGACGGCATCAGCCTGACCGTGCGGACCGGCGAGATCGTCGGCCTGGCCGGCCTCATGGGCGCGGGCCGCACCGAACTGCTGGAGACGCTGTTCGGCGCGGGGCCCGCCGGCCGTCGCGCCGGCACGGTCCGGCTGGCCGGCCGGCCGTACGCTCCGCGCAGCCCTCGCGCGGCGCTGCGCGCCGGCGTCGGTTTCGTCCCCGAGGACCGGCGCCGCGCCGCGCTGGTCCTGGAACATCCCGTCGGCCGGAGCATCGTGCTGGCGGCGCTCGCCCGGCTGACCACGGCCGGGATCGTCCGGCGCGGCCGGGAACGGGCCGCCGTCGCGCGGTCGGTCACCGGCCTGGCGATCAGGACGGAGTCGACCGCCACACCGGTCGGCGCGCTCTCCGGCGGCAACCAGCAGAAGGTCGTCTTCGCCCGGCACCTGCTCACCGAACCCCGGCTGCTCCTGCTGGACGAGCCGACCCGCGGCGTCGACATCGGGGCGAAGGCGGAGATCTACCGGCTGCTGCGCCGGCTCGCCGACGACGGCGTGGGCATCCTGATCGCCTCCTCGGAACTGCCCGAACTGCTCGGCGTCTGCGACCGGGTGGTGGTGCTGCGCCGCGGGCGGACCGTGGCCGACCTCGCCACCGACGGCTGCACCGGCGCGGACGTCCTCGCGGCGGCGATGGGCGGCCCGGCCGCCGGAAGGGACGACCGATGACCGACACCCGGGTGCCGTCCCCCGAGCCGGCCGCGACCGAGGCGCCGCCCGCCGCCGGCACCGTGGGGCTGCGCGCCGCCACCGCCCGCTGGCTGCGCCGACCGCGCAGCCGCCGGGACCTGGTCGACCGGCTGTTCGCGGCGCAGAGCATCTTCGCGCTGCTCGTGGTCTTCACCGTGGCGGTCCTCGCCTCACCGCGCCGCGACGGCGAGATCCTCTTCCTCACCACCGGCAACCTGGGGAACATCGTCCGCGCTGTCTCGGAGATCGGCATCATCGCGATCGGGATGACCTTCGTCGTCCTGCTGGGCGGCATCGACCTGTCGGTCGGGGCGATCCTCGGCCTGTCGGCCGTCGGCACGGCGACGCTCATGGTCGACTCCGGGTTCGGCATCCTGCCCGCCGTCGCGGCCGTGCTCGCGATCGGCGCGCTCTTCGGCGCGCTCCAGGGATACGCCGTGGCCCGCCTCGGCATCCAGTCGTTCATCGTTACCCTCGCCGGGCTCCAGGTCGCCCGGGGCATCGCCCGGATCTGGTCCGGCGGTCTCGGCGTCCCGATCGCGTACGGCGACGGACCGCAGGAGGCGCCGCCCGCCTTCGAACTGCTCAACGGATCGATCAACGGGGTGCTTCCGGTGCCGGCGGTGCTGTTCGTGCTGATCGGGGTGGCCGCGGTGGTGGTGCTGCGGACGACGGCGTTCGCCCGGCACGTCTACGCGATCGGCGGCAACGAGAAGGCGGCCCGGCTCTCCGGCGTACCCGTGACCCGGGTCAAGGTCGCCGTGTTCGCGGTCGCCGGCCTCCTGGCCGCGGTGGCCGGTGTGGTCCACGCCGGACAGCTCAATCAGGGCAGCCCGAACGACGGCGCCGGATACGAGCTGGACGCGATCGCCGCCGTCGTCATCGGCGGGACCAGCCTTGCCGGCGGTGCCGGCTCGATGGGCGGCACGCTGGCCGGCGCGCTGCTGCTCGGCATCCTCAACAACATCCTCGCGCTCAACAACATCGACGCCAACGTCCAGTTACTGATCAAAGGACTGGTGATCGTGCTCGCGGCGGCGTTGCAGAAGCTGCGCCGCGGCCTCGCCTGACCGGACCGACTCCGAGGAGCCACCCCTATGGACAAGCGAACCCGACTGTTCGCGCTACTGGTCGCCGGCGTGCTGGCGGCTACCGGATGCAGCGTCGAGAAGCGGTCCGGCGACGCCGGGCAGGCCCGTGCCTGCGGCGCCGGCAAGGACTTCCTGATCGGCATGTCGCAGGCCAACAACGCCGAGCCGTACCGGCAGGTGATGAACAACGACGTGCAGGCGGCGGCGAAGTCGGTGCCCGGCTTCCGTGTGGTGGTCTCCGACGCCGCGCAGGACAACAGCAAGCAGGTCGCCGACGTGGAGAACTTCCTCACCCAGAAGATCAACCTGCTGATCATCTCGCCCAACGAGGCCAAGCCGCTCACCGCCGTGGTGAAGAAGGCGTACGACCAGGGCGTGCCGGTGATCGTGCTGGACCGCAAGGTCGAGGGCGACGCGTACACCGCGTTCATCGGCGGCGACAACGTGGCCATCGGCAGGGCGGCCGGCGAGTTCTACGCCACGACGCTGCTGCCCGACGGCGGCAAGGTGATCGAGATCGCCGGGCTGCCCGGCTCGACGCCCGCCGCCGAGCGCGCGCAGGGCTTCCGCGACGGCATCACCGCCAACCCGAAGATCCAGATCGTCGCCTCCCAGCCCGGCGACTGGCTGCGGGAGAAGGGCCAGTCGGTGGCCGACGCGCTGATCAAGGCCCACCCGGACGTGTCGGCGATCTACGCGCACAACGATCCGATGGCCGAGGGCGCCTACCTGGCCGCGAAGTCGGCGGGCGCCGAGCGGCGGATCAGGTTCACCGGAATCGACGCGCTGCCCGTGCCCTCCGGCGGGATCAAGGCCGTCGAGCAGGGCCGCCTCGCCGCCACGTTCCAGTACGCCACCGGCGGCCGGGAGGCGGTCGAGCTGGCCCGGAAGATCCTCGTCGACTGCGCCGAGGACGTCCCGCGCAGCACCACGCTGGACACCATGCGGATCACCAGGGAGAACGCCGCCGAGGCGTACGCGAAGCTCGGCGGCCTCTGAGCGCCATGTCCCGTCCCGCCGACCGAGGGAGCTGCCCGTGACCCGTTACACCCTGCCCGTGCCGGTCGAGCGTCCGACCGCGCCGCCCCGCACCGTCTACACGGTGGCCAGCGGCGACCTGCGGCTGAGCGCGAACGTCACCTGCTGGCCGGTACAGCGGCAGCTCGAAGCGGACCTGGTCGCCGCCGTCGCCGCGCTGGGCTGGCACGTGCGGCGCGGTCACGACGTCGACCCGGCCACCGGTCACGGCTTCATCGACAGCCAGCGCGCCGGGATCGAGGTCTTCCGGGGAATCCCGGCCGACGTACCGCTGATCGTGGTCGAGGCGGTCTGGCAGTACAGCCACCACGTCCTGGCCGGGCTGCGCGCCCATCGCGGGCCGATCCTGCTGGTGGCGAACTGGAGCGGGCAGCACCCGGGCCTGGTGGGCCTGCTCAACCTCGCCGGCAGCCTCACCAAGGCGGGGGTGCGGTACTCGGCGCTGTGGAGCGAGGACTTCACCGACGAGTGGGCACGCGACGGACTGAAGCGGTGGCTGGAGACCGGCGAGGTGGTGCACGACGAGAGCCACGTACGCCCGCTGCCCGCCCTGCGGCCGGACCCGGAGGTCGAACTCGGCGTGGCGCTGGCCCGGCAGCTCGTCGCCGAGCGGGCCGTCATCGGCGTCTTCGACGAGGGCTGCATGGGCATGTACAACGCGATCATCGACGACGAGCTGCTCAACCCGATCGGCGTCTTCAAGGAACGCCTCTCGCAGAGCGCGCTGGTGGCGGAGATGGCGCGGGTGCCCGACGCGGAGGCGGAGGCGGTGCTGGCCTGGCTGGAGACCGCCGGGATGACGTTCCACACCGGCGCCGACGAGGCCACCGAACTGACCCGGGCGCAACTGCTGAGCCAGTGCCGGATGTACGTGGCCGCGCTGCGCATCGCCGACGACTTCGGCCTGGACGCGGTCGGGATCCAGTACCAGCAGGGACTCAAGGACACCGTCCCGGCCAGTGACCTGGCCGAGGGGCTGCTGAACAACGTGGCACGTCCGCCGGTGACCAGCCGGGACGGCTCCCGGGAGCTGTACCCGGGCGCGGCGCTGCCGCACTTCAACGAGGTCGACGAGGGCGTCGCGGTGGACTCGCTGATCACCAACCGGATCTGGACCGCAATGGGCCTGGACCCGGCGACCACGCTGCACGACATCCGCTGGGGACAGCGGTACGGCGAGCACTTCGTCTGGGTCTTCGAGATCTCCGGATCGGTGCCCGCGTCGCACAACGGCGGCTACCACAGGTCCTACAGCATGCGTCAGCCGCCGATGTACTTCCCGCTCGGCGGTGGCACCCTCAGCGGCGTGTCGAAGCCGGGGGAGATCGTCTGGTCGCGGGTGTTCCTGATGGACGGCGGCCTGCACGTGGACCTCGGGCGCGGCACCGTGGTGGAGCTGCCCGAGGCGGAGACCCGGCGGCGGCTGGACGCCACCACGCCGCAGTGGCCGATCATGCACGCCGTGCTGCACGGCGTGGGCCGCGACCAGTTGATGGCCCGGCACAAGGCCAACCACGTGAACGTCGTCTACGCCCCGGACGCGGACACCGCGGACCGCGCGCTACGGGTCAAGGCCGCGTTCTTCGCCGAGCTGGGCGTACGCGTGCACCTGTGCGGGGAGGTCACGATCTGAGCGACCCGGCGGCCGCGCCGCGCGGCCGGGGCCGGTCGGCGGCCCGGGCGGAGCTCTCGCGTACCCGCAGCTCGGTGCGGAGCACCACGGTCGAGGGCGCCTTGGCCGGTTCGGCGATCCGCTCGACGAGCAGCGTGGCCGCGGTCCGCCCGAGGTCGTACGTGGGCTGCGCGACGGTGCTCAGCGAGGGCCGGACCAGATGTGCCCAGGGGATGTCGTCGAATCCGACGATGCCGAACCGGTCGGGCACGCCGATGCCGTTGTCGACGAGGCACTCGACAGCGCCGACCGTCATCAGGTTGTTCGCCGCGAACACCGCGTCCGGCGGTTCGCCGGCCGCCAGCAGCGACGCCATCGCCCGATAGCCGCCCTCCTCGCGGAAGTCCGCGTACCGGATCAGGTCCTCGGGTGCGGGACGACCGGTTGCCTTCAGCGCCCGCTGGTAGCCGCGCAACCGCTGCACCGCGGTGGAGATCCGGCGCGGGCCGGTGATACAGGCGATCCGTCGGTAACCGGCCTCCACCAGGTGCGCGGTCGCCTGCTCGGCGCCGTGGGTGTTGTCCACGAGCACGGTGTCCACCGCGACGCCGCGCGGTTGCCTGTCGATCGCCACGACAGGGATGCCTGCCTGCACCAGCCGGTTGATCAGCGCGGGTCGTCCGGAGGAGGAGATGATCACGCCGGCCATGCGTTCGGCCAGGGCCGCCGCGACGTAGCGCGCCTCCTTCTCCGGGTCCTCGTCGCCGTTGCACAGCACGACCGAGAAGCCTGCCTCCTGCGCGACGTCCTCAACGCCACGGACCATCGAGGTGAAGAACGGGTTGCCGATGTCGGAGATGATGACCGCCCAGAGGCTGGTCCGGCTCCGGCGCAGGCTGCGGGCGACAGCGTTCGGGCGGTAGTCGAGGTCCTGCGCGGCCTGCCGTACCCGGGCGGCCATCTCCGGGTCGACCGAGGACCGTCCGTTGAGGACGCGGGAGACGGTGGCGGGCGACACCCCAGCGCGACGCGCCACGTCGTAGATGGTCGTCATCACCGCTCCCGTCGTCGGTTGCCGGGTCTGGTCCGGCCGGCCCATGGCGGTCTGCCCGTCGGATCGTGACCCACCGGAGGGAGACCGCCACCGCGGGAGATCGCCCGGAATCCTATACCGGTCAAGCAATCGATTTCCGGCCGGGTCGCCACTCCTCTTGACATCGACATAAGTGACTACGACACTCGTCAGCAATCGATTTCTCACGGCCGTGCCGCCTGGCCATCCCGGTCGGCGGGCCATCTCCGGTTCCTTCCTCCGACACCCCCGAGGAGCACGGTGAGACGAACCCTGCCGACGATGCTCGTCGCGCTCTGCACGGCCGTGGCGGCCGTCGTAGCCGGCGCGCCCGCAGCCGCCGAACCGATGGACACGCTTGCCTGCCCGTCGATCCCGGCCACCCACGACCCCGCCGTCACCGTGATCGTCCTCCGGGTGGCCCGGTCGTACAACGTCAACGACAAGGTCATGCTCTCCACCTTCGAGGCGGGGTGGGTCGAGTCCCGCATGAACAACCTGCCCTGCGGCGACAAGTCCAGCCTCGGCGTGTTCCAGCAGCGCTGGGACTACGGGTGGGGCACCCCGGAGCAGATCATGGACCCGGTCTACGCCACCCAGCAGTACGTCACGCGCGCGATCACCTGCGACCGCAACAACCCCGGCTACACCGCCGGGCAGGTCGCCCAGTGCGTCCAGCGGTCGGGCTTCCCGGACCGGTACGACCAGGCGGCCGGGACGGCGCGGACACTGCTCAACCAGGCGGCACGTACCCACGGCATGGCCGGCGGCTCGTCGACCGACGTCAACGGCGACGGCCGCGACGACGTCCTCACCTTCACCCAGAACGCCTCCGCGGACGTCTACGCGAGCACCTCCACCGGCACCGGCTTCGCGGGCACCTCGGTGAAGTGGAACGACTTCTTCTCCATCGGCGGGGAGACCGCGTCGACCGGTGACGTCAACGGTGACGGGCGCGACGACATCGTCACGTTCGCGCACGGCAACACCGGCGACGTGTACGTGGCGTTGTCGAACGGTTCGGCGTTCACGTCGCCGGGCAAGTGGCACGAGTGGTTCGCCCCGGGCGCGGAGATCGCCGCCGTGGGCGACGTCACCGGCGACGGCCGGGACGACATCGTGGCCTTCACGCACAACGAGACGGCTGACGTCTACGTCGCGGTGTCCACCGGCGCGGGCTTCGCCGGAACAGCGGTGAAGTGGCACGACTTCTTCTCCGTCGCGGGGGAGTTCCCCGCGCTCGGGGACGTCAACGGCGACGGACGCGACGACATCATCACCTTCACCCAGGGCCCCGCGTCAGCCTCCGACGTCATCGTCGCGCTGTCCACCGGCAGCAGCTTCGGAGCGCCGCAGAAGTGGCACGACCTGTTCGCCGTCGGCACCGAACAACCCCGCGTCGGCGACATCAACGGCGACGGGCGCGACGACATCGTGACGTTCACCTGCAACGCGGACGCCGACGTCTACGCCGCCACCTCCACCGGCACCGGTTTCGCCGGCACGACGGTGAAGTGGCACGACTTCTTCTGCCTCACCGGCGAATTCCCCTACCTGGGCGACGCCAACGGCGACGGCAAGGACGACCTCATCGTCTTCACCAAGGGCGCCACGAACGACGTCTACGTGGCCCTTTCCACCGGCACCACGTTCGGTGCCAGCAGCAAATGGCACGACTACTTCGGTCTCACCGGCGAGGTGACGCTGTGACGTCAGGATGGGAGGCCCTCGTGGCCGGAACACGACAGGGAGGGCGGCGCGCTGGTGTCGCCCTGCTGGCCGCGACGATCGTCGGCGCGGTGGCGGTCCAGCCCGCGCCGGCGTCCGCGACGCCGCCGGGACGTACCGCGATGGACGCGGCATTCGTCCGGGCGGCGCAGGAGTACGACGTGCCGCGGGACGTGCTCGTCGCGGTGGGCTACGGCGAGTCCCGCCTGGACGCGCACGGCGGCAAGCCGAGCCAGGCCAATGGCTACGGGGTGATGCATCTGGTCAGCAATCCCACCCAGCGCAGCCTGGAACGGGCCGCGGCGTTGACCGGCGAGCCGGTGGCGCGCCTGAAGGTCGTCACGCCGGTCAACATCCGCGGCGGCGCCGCGGTGCTGCGCGAGCTGGCCGACGCGGAAGGGCTGACCGCGCGTGACCGGGACCGGGTCACCGCCTGGTATCCGGTGGTGGCGAGGTACGGCGGCGCGTCCGACGACGCCACCGCCCGGCTGTACGCGGACGGGATCTACGAACTGGTGCAGCAGGGCATCCCGGGCGCGGTGCCGGTCCGGGCGCACCGGGTCGAGCCGGAGCGGGGCCGCTACGCCATGGTGGCCCCGGCCGGCGCGTCGTCCCGTACGCTCGCCGCAGCCGTGCCGGAGTATCCGGCGGCGCGGTGGGTGGCCGCGAACGGCGCGAACTACGGCGTCGGGCGGTCCAGCCGGATCACCACGGTGATCCTTCATGTCACGCAGGGCTCGTACGCTGGCACGATCAGCTGGTTCCAGAACCCGTCGTCGGGCGTCAGCGCGCACTACGTGGTGAAGTCCAGCAACGGCGAGATCACCCAGATGGTCCGCGAGGGCGACACCGCGTACCACGCCCGGTCCGGCAACGCGTACGGCGTCGGCATCGAGCACGAGGGCTATGTCGACAACCCGGCCTGGTTCACCGATGCGATGTACCGCTCCTCGGCCGCGCTGACCCGGTACCTGTGCGACAAGTACGGCATCCCGAAGAACCGCACCGGCATCAAGGGGCACAACGAGATCCCCGGCAACGACCACACCGATCCGGGGCCGAACTGGAACTGGAACTACTACCTGTCACTGGTGAACCAGGGCGGCGGAGGCTCGGCCGCCCGGTATTTCGGTGGGTCGCCCACCGACTTCACCGGCGACGGCCGTGACGACGTGGTCGCGTTCACCCACGGCCCACTCGCCGACGCCTACGTCGCCACCTCCACCGGCACGTCGTTCGCGGGCACGTCGGTGAAATGGCACGACTGGTTCGCCCTGACCGGAGAAACCCCCCTCACCGGCGACGTCAACGGCGACGGACGCGACGACGCCATCGTCTTCACCCACGGCACCACCGCCGACGTCCACGTCGCCCTGTCCACCGGAACCTCCTTCACCACATCCCAGAAATGGCACGACTGGTTCGCCCCCGGCACCGAAATCCCCGCCATCGGCGACGTCAACGGCGACGGACGCGACGACATCATCACCTTCACCCACGACACCAACGCCGACGTCTACGTCGCCCTGTCCACCGGCACCAGCTTCACCGGCACCGCCGTCAAATGGCACGACTACTTCTCCATCACAGGAGAGTTCCCCGCCATCGGCGACGTCAACGGCGACGGACGCGACGACATCATCACCTTCACCCAAGGCCCCGCCACCGCCTCCGACGTCATCGTCGCCCTCTCCACCGGCACCACCTTCGGCCCACCCCAGAAATGGCACGACCTGTTCGCCGTCGGCACCGAACAACCCCGCGTCGGCGACATCAACGGCGACGGACGCGACGACATCGTCACCTTCACCTGCAACCCCGACGCCGACGTCTACGCCGCCACCTCCACCGGCACCTCATTCACCGGCACCACCATCAAATGGCACGACTTCTTCTGCCTCACCGGCGAATTCCCCTACCTCGGCGACACCAACGGCGACGGCAAAGACGACCTCATCGTCTTCACCAAAAACACCACCAACGACATCTACGTCGCCCTCTCCACCGGCACCACCTTCGCCCCCTCCACCAAATGGCACGACTACTTCGGCCTCACCGACGAAACCACACTCTGATTTCGCAGCCGCCGACGACGCCGGCCCTCGGTCCCAGGGCCGGCGTCGCCCGCCGCTCACTTGACGGCGAGCGCGTTCGGCGGCGACCCGACGCCGCCGGGCAGGTTCAGCGGCTTGCAGGTGAGGAAGAACTCGTAGACGCCGTCGGCGGCGCAGTCGTCGGCGAGGTCGTCGAGTTTCCACAGCTCGCCCAGGGCCATCCCGAGCAGCGCGATGAGCGGCCGGTGCAGCATGCCGCTGTGGTCGACCCCGCGCTCCGGCGGCCGGTCGTCGGCCGTGCGGAAGTCCGACTCCAGCACCGGGTCCGCCTCCACGGCCAGGTTGTCGGCGGCGACGAGCGCGATCTCGTGGTCCCACAGCCAGCGCAGCACCGACTCGCGCTGGGCGAGCCCGGGGGAGCGGTTGCGGGTGTTGAACTCGACCCGTTCCTCGACGGACTTGGCGAGGTAGTTCCCGGCCCATCCGGTACGCAGCAGCAGCATGTCGCCGCCGCGCCAGGACACGCCCTGCGCCCGCGCGACGGCGTCCAGCACCGTCTCGTCCAGCGCGATCGTCTGCTCGCAGTCGTACGGGCGGCCCTCCCGGGCGAAGTGCCGGGGGATGTCGAGCAGCACGCCCCGCCCGGCGATTCCGGCCTCCGCCCAGTGGTGGATGCCGAGCGCGGTCGAGTCCTGGTTGTTGTCGGCGGCGGGCAGGCCGCCGTAGAAGCCGTGGGCGGGGTGCCCGATGTGGCGCAGCGAGTCGAGCTGCGAGGTGGACTGGAGGTAGAACGAGTCGATCCAGTCGTCGCGGTGCAGCGGGTTGTTGGCGAAGACGTGGTGTTCGGTGGGACGTCGGGTGCCGGTCGGGTAGGGCTCGAAGGCGTTGACCGGGTAGTCGAGGTTGAACCGCTCGCCCCGGCGGACCAGGCGGGCGGCGGCGGTCACCCGCTCCGGCGTCAGCCGGTTGATGCTGCCGAGCTGGTCGCCCGGTCCGAAGACGTCCCAGGCGGCGCCGGGCACCGCGGCCGTGGAGAGCTCGTCGTAGGTCGGCACGGTGATTCCTTTCGGGCGGCTCAACGGAAGGTCAGCGGCTCGCCCCGGTAGGGCGCCAGCGCCTCGCGTTCGGCGCCGGTCAGCGGCCGGGGCCGGCGGTCGGCCAGGTCGCAGACCACGAGCGTGGTCTGCGCGAGCAGGTACGTCGACGTGCGGGCCTCGTCGACGAAGCGGAAGCTCAGGTCGAGGCTGCGGGAACCGGTACGGGACAGCCAGACGTCGGCGAGGATCGACTGCCCGTGGTAGGCGAGCTCGCCGGTGAACTCCAGCCGGGCCGCCGCCGTCATGGTGAACGTCGCGGCGCCGAGCACGGCCAGCGCCGGCGGCCGGTCCGGATCGAACGTGCCGGGCAGGTCCGGCAGCCCGAACGTGCGGATCCGCGCCTCCTCGACGTAGCGCAGCCAGGTGACGTTGTTGACGTGGCCGTAGTGGTCGGTGTCGGCCCACCGCAGGTGCAGCGCCGTCGTCAGGGGTGCCACGGCGTGCCTCAGCGCCGGTACCGCACGGCGCGGCCCGCCTCCACGGCGGCCCGGGCCGCCGCGCCGAGCAGGCTGGCGTCGTTGCTCAGCAGGGTGAAGGTGAAGCCGGCGTCGGCCGCCCGCCGGACCGCGTCGGCGTCCGCGCCGCCGGCGTTGCCGATGGGTACGCCGGCGGCGAGGCAGTCCTTGACGGCGGCGGCGACGAGCGCGACGACCCGGGGATCGTCCTCGGTGGTGCCCTCGGACGTGGACAGATCCGCGGCCCCGACGAGCAGCGCGTCGACGCCGGGCACCGCCGCGAGGGCGCCGGCCGACGAGGCGGCCCGGGCGCTCTCGATCTGGACGACGAGCACGACCTCCTCCTGGCCGTAGCGCAGGTACTCGGTGCGGGGCATGGCGCCCCACGCGCCGGCCCGGCTCGTGCTGCCGACGCCGCGGGCGCCGAGCGGCGGGAACCGGACCGCCGCGACCGCGGCCCGCGCCTGCTCCACGGTGTCCACGTGCGGAACCATGACGCCCTCGGCGCCCGCGTCGAGGATCCGCTGCGTGATGCCCGGGTCGAGCGCCGGGATCCGGACGATCGGGGCCAGCCCGAGGTGGTTGGCGGTGCCGATCAGCTGATAGGCGGTCTGGAGGTCGATCGGGGCGTGTTCCAGGTCGACGACGACGAAGTCGAATCCGGCGAGCGCGAGCAGTTCCACGCTCTCCATCACCGGCAGTTTCACCCACGTGCCCAGCGCCGGGGCGTCCGGGCGGGCGAGCGCGGCCCGGAACCGGCTGCGCCTCGGGGCGGCCACGTCGGCGCTCATGCCGGCGTCGGGTAGTCGTCGGCGTTGCGTACCCACCCGGTCTTGGCGGAGAAGTCCGCGCGCGGCGGCGCGAACATGTCGATCAGCTGCTGGTGGTCGCCGACGCCCTGGGTGGTGTGCACCGTCGGCGGCGGGATGACGCAGAGCGAGGGCACGCCGAGGCGGCCGTGGTCGTCCGGGCGCCATCGGGTGGAGTCGGGCCCCCAGGGGTAGCGGATGTGGTGGACGAACTCGCCCTTGACGCCGAACGAGAGTTGCTCGAAGTCGTCGTGCGAATGAGGGGAGAGGTGGACCGGGTCCCGCGGCGTGGGTTCCTCGGCCAGAAAATTGATCATCATGTTGGTGGTGCGGAAGATGCGCCCGAACCGGCCCGGCTCGATCGGGTGCTCGGCGAGCGGGTACACCCGCAGCCGGAACCCGTCCACCGGGTCGGGCCAGGCGACGAGCGGCGCGCACCGGGGGTCGGGCTCGCGGTAGGCGGCCGCGTTGGCGGCCGCCCGGGCCAGGTCCGGGGCGAGGGTCGAGAACACCCGGATCACCGGGCCGTCGGCGAGCGCCTCGACCACGCTGTCGCCGGGCGGCACCACCACGAACGCCTCCTGCGTCACCTCGGCGGAGCCGCCGTCGGCGCTCACCCGCACCGGGGCGCTGCCGGAGTACATCAGCACCGCGTACTCGTCCGGCTGCGCGGAACGGGCGAAGCGGTCGCCGGCCACCGCCTCGGTCCAGGAGAGCACGAGGTGCTGGCCGCGTACGAGCCACGTCCGGCTGCCCGGCTCGCTGACCGCTGTCGGCGGCATGTCGTACAGCGCGAGGTACTGGGCCGGCCGGACGGGCGTGGAGGGGTCGACCGACCGCGACGGGGCCGCCGCCGCCAGTTGCGACCGGATGTCGTCCTTGGCATACATGGTCATGTCATCAGTCCCTGCGATGTGTCGGTGGCGTCAACGGCTGATGTTGCGGCCGCCCTTGAGACCGAGGATCGCCCGGGCCTCGTCGGGCGTCGCGATCGTGCGGCCCAGGTCCTCGACGACCGACCGGACCTTGTGGACCTGCTGCGCGTTGCTGGTGGCGAGGTCGCCCTTGCCGATGTAGAGGTTGTCCTCCAGACCCACCCGGACGTGCCCGCCCAGCCACGCGCTGTGGGTGCAGAACTGCATCTGATGCCGGCCCGCGGCGAACGCGGAGAAGTGGTACTCGGTGCCGAACAGCTTGTCGGCGATGGCGATCATGTGGGTCAGGTTGGCGTGGTCGGCGCCGATGCCGCCGAGGATGCCGAAGACGCCCTGGATGAACAGGGGCGGCCGGGCGAGACCGCGATCCACGAAGTGGGCCAGGGTGTAGAGGTGCCCGATGTCGTAGCACTCGTACTCGAACCGGGTGCCGCCCTTGTCGCCGATCTCGCGCAGCGTGTACTCGATCTGGGCGAACGTGTTGATGAAGGGCTGCCGGTAGGTGTTCTCGACGTAGGGCTTCTCCCAGTCGTGCTTCCACCGGCTGACCCGCTCCGCGATGCCGGAGTAGACGAAGTTCATCGATCCCATGTTCAGCGAGGCGAGTTCGGGGCTGAACCGGGCCGCGGCGGCGAGCCGTTCCTCGATCGTCATCGACGAGGCGCCCCCGGTGGTGATGTTGACGACCGCGTCGCACTGCTCGACGATCGGCGGGATGATCTCCTCGAACGTGGCCGGTTCGAACGCGGGTCGCCCGTCCGGATGCCGCGCGTGCAGGTGGATGATCGCGGCGCCCGCCTGAGCCGCCTCCAGCGACGACCGCACCACCTGCTCGGGGGAGAGCGGAAGGTGGTCGCTCTGCGAGGGCACGTGCACGGACCCGGTGACCGCCGCGCTGATGATGACCCTGTCCGCCCTGATCACGACGGGCTGTCCTCCAGGCCGAGCAGGTAGGCCGGGTTCCCGGCGATCATCCGCCGGACGTCCTTCTCGGACACCCCGTGGTCGAGCAGGCACTGCACGATGTAGATGTAGCCGTCGACCGGCAGCGGGTTGCCCTGCTGGCCCAGGTCCGAGCCGATGGTGGTGCGCTCGGGCCCGACGCGCTCGATCCAGCCCACGAGCTGCTCGATCGGCCAGCCCGGCTTCGGGACGCCGGGGTGGTACATCGCGATCTCGTGCTCGACGTACGCCCCCATCCGCAGCAGTTCCTCGATGTCGCCGTCCGAGGCGCCCACGATGAAGTCGGGGTGCTGCACGAGAAGCCGGCGTACGCCCTTGGCCACGGCGACGGTGAACAGCGCCTTCATCGACTCGGCGTCGAGGTGGCCGCCGGTCAGCAGCGCGTCGGCGTCCGCGACGACCTCGACGACCTGCTCGGTCTGCGCGGAGACGGACCCGCTGTCGTCGAACACCGAGACCTCGCTCTCCAGCAGGTCCAGGCCCGAGGTCGGGAATCCGTGCTCGTGGCTGTGGTGCTCGATGTGCTGGCGCGCGGACACGGTGGGCGCCCACACGCACCGGCCGCCCATCCGCAGGCTCATCGCGACGGCCGAGGGGTTGATGCCGCCGACCTCGGAGTTCAGCGCGACGCCTCCGTAGACGGGTGTCGGCGCCTCCTTCAGCCAGGGCCCCATGGCCAGCAGGTCCATGACGGTGTTGTGGTGGTGCGACTTCACCAGCAGCGCCCGCATGCCGACGCGTGCGGCGTCGTACGACGCCTCCACGTGGTTGATCCGCCGCGGGAAGGGGCTCGGGCCGGAGTGGCAGTGCAGGTCAACCGTGCCGTCCAGGACCTTCAACAGCCCTGGCGGGACCGGCTGGCCATCCTTCGAGACGCCCATCGACTCCTCCTGTTCGTCCCATGAACTTGTCGTTCAGCATACGGACGAGCGCAGCTCGTGTCCATGGGCGGTCGAACGGCGTAATGGCTGCGCCAGGCCCGCGAAAGGACCATTGTGTTGCGTGCGGGTTACCGGTTATCGTCCGCATACCGAAAGCGGTAGCTCGCAAAACGAACGCCCAGTCTCGGTCAACCATCGGTCGTGCCGGATCCGCCCAGCGCTCGCGCCTCGTCGGCGTGCCCGTCGAGGCGTCGAGCGGAAGAGCCCTCGTTCGCATCGTGCATGACTCTGCTCGCATGTGAACTTTTGCTTGCCCTGGACCGGGTCCCGGAAGGACGCGTCCGGCAAGGAGGTGACGATGAGCGCCGATCCCGACGACCAGCGAGCCGGCCCCGGACCGGCGACGGTGGACACGGACCGCACCATGATCCAGTCCATCGACCGGGCCGCGAACGTCCTCGCGCTGCTCGACGAGCACACCCGGAGTCTCGCCCCGGGCCTGGTGGCCGAGCGTCTCGGCCTCAACCGGACGACCGCGCACCGTTACCTCCAGTCCCTGCAACGGGCCGGCTTCCTGAGCGCCTCGTTCGGCCCCGGCCCGCTGCTGGACCAGCTCTTCGCTCTCGTCTCGGTCCGCCAGCAACTCCTCACCCTGGCGCCGGCGGTCATGCGGCAGCTCTCGGACACGACCGGCCTCACCACAGTGCTGAGCTTCCTCGGACGCTCCGGCGCGGTGGTGACGCTCGTCGAGGAGCCGCACCAGGGCACCATCGTGCTGACCGCCCGGGTCGGGACGGTGCTGGAGCTCAAGGCCGCGCAGACCCGCGTCCTGCTCGCCTTCCAGGCCGATCCGGCCGCCGTGACGCGGGCCCACGCGAGCCTGACCCCGGCCGAGGCGGCAGTGGAGCGCCAGGCGCTGGCCCGGGTACGGCGGCACCGGATCGCCTGGGCGGACCTGGACCGGGCCGGCCTGGCCTCGGTGGCGGTGCCGATCTTCGCCACCTACGACGTGCAGGCCGCGATGGGCCTGCTCGGCACGACCGAGATGCTCAACCCCGCGGACCGGCCCTCGGCGCGCGTCGCCGCGCTGGAACAGGCGGCCGAGACCCTGGGCTCCATGATCGCGACCAGCCATGCATGACAGGCGAGCCCGGGACGC
Source organism: Micromonospora sp. LA-10 (assembly GCF_051853095.1). NCBI lineage: Bacteria > Bacillati > Actinomycetota > Actinomycetes > Micromonosporales > Micromonosporaceae > Micromonospora > Micromonospora sp. LA-10. The sequence continues at coordinate 1,635,875 of NZ_CP195710.1, read as the reverse complement.
CGGGCGGAAGGCGGAAACAGAAATGCCAGGTCTCCTACGGCGGCTCCGGCCGCGTCCGCAGTGGTTGCTCCTCGTGCCGGCGCTCACCCTGCTCGCCTGGATCCTGCTCGTGCCGCTCGGCAACAGCTTCCTGCGCAGCGTCGGCAACGGCGACTGGACCCTGCGGCACTACGAGTCGCTCTTCACCGACGGCGTGACGATGCGGGTGCTCGTCCGCACCGCGATGACGGCGGCCGCGGTCACCGTCATCGCCTTCCTGCTCGGCTATCCGTACGCCTACCTGATGACCCGCGTCGGGCCACGCATGCGGGGCGTCCTGCTGGTCATCGTGCTGATCCCGTTCTGGACCTCGGTCATGGCCCGCAACTACGCCTGGATCGTCATCCTGCAACGCAACGGACCGGTGCACTCCTTCTTCGAACTGTTCGGTCTGGACGTCGTGCTGTACGGGACGGTGGCCGGCGTGACAGTCGCGATGAGCCAGGTGCTGCTCCCGTTCATGGTGCTGCCGTTGTTCAGCGCGCTGTCCGGCATCGACCGGCGGCTCCTGCTGGCCGCGCGCGGTCTCGGCTCCCACCCGCTTGTCGCGTTCTGGAAGATCTACTGGCCGCTGTCACGCGCCGGCGTGGTCGCGGGACTGATCCTCGTGTTCACCCTGAGCCTCGGCTTCTATGTCACGCCGGCCCTGCTCGGGTCGCCGCAGCAGTCCCTCGTCGCGCAGCTGCTCGGCCAGCGCACCACCCTGCTGCTCGACTTCTCGGGCGCCGGCGCGCTGGGGATGCTCGTGCTCGTCGTCACCCTCGTGCTCGTCGCCTGGGCGAACCGCCTCGGCGGCACCATCTCGGCGATCGGCGTCGTCACCGCCGCCAGGACGAAGGACCAGCCATGACCGCGACGAAGACCGACCTTCCTCCGCGTACGCCCCGGCGACCCGCACCGGCCCGCAAGCGTCGCCGCGCCACCACAGTCGACCCGATCCCCTGGTGGCTCAAGCTCGTCGGCGCCCTGGTGGCGCTCTACTTCATCCTGCCGACGCTGTTCGTCATCCCGATGAGCTTCAGCACGGCGTCGACGTTCCAGTTCCCGCCCACCGGCTTCTCGCTCCAGCTGTACGAGAACTTCTTCACCGATCCGACCTGGCTCGCGTCGCTGCGTACCTCGGTGCTGGTCGGCGTGCTCGCCGCGGCGCTCGCCACTGTGGTCGGCACCGCCGCCGCCATCGGCCTGCACAGCCTGACCGGGCGGCTCGCGCGGCTCGCTCGGACGCTGCTGATGGTCTCGATCGTCACGCCGTCGATCGTGATCGCGGTCGCGGTCTACATCTCGTTCCTCAAGTGGCAGCTCGTCGGCACGCTGAGCGGCTACGTGTTCGCCCACGCCGCGATCGGCGTGCCGTTCGTGCTGGTGTCGGTGACGAGCGCGCTCAGCGGCTTCGACCCGAAGCTGCTGCGGGCGTCGGCGTCGCTGGGCGCGACGCCGATGCGGACCTTCCTGTTCGTGACCATGCCGCTGATCAGCCGGGGGATCGTCACCGGCGCCATCTTCGCGTTCGTGACCTCGTTCGACGAGGTGGTGATCGCGCTGTTCCTCCGCGCTCCGACGTTCCAGACGTTGCCGGTGCAGATGTACAACAGCGTCACCGTCGAGATCGACCCCACCATCGCCGCGTCGTCCAGCCTGGTCGTCGTCGCGGTCACCGCCATCTGCCTCGTGCTGTTCGTGGGCAACCGAAAGAGCCGATAGGAGCATCATGTCCGCATCCACGTTCCGTACGGCCGCGCCCGCGCCGACGTCCACGGCAGCCGGGACCCAGATCCGGCTCAGCAACGTGACGAAGGACTTCGGACTGAGCCACCCGGCCGTCGACGACGTCTCTCTGACCATCGAGCCGGGCGAGTTCATGACCCTGCTCGGGCCGAGCGGTTCGGGCAAGACCACCACGCTCAACCTCATCGCCGGGTTCGAGACGCTCACCACCGGCGCCATCTCGTTCGACGGCGTGGACGTGAGCCGGCTGCCGCCGCACCGGCGCAACCTCGGCATGCTCTTCCAGAACTACGCGCTCTTCCCGCACATGACGGTCGCCCAGAACGTCGCGTACCCGTTGCGGGAGCGCCGCATGTCCAAGCCGGACATCACGCGCAAGGTCGCGGAGGTGCTCGAACTCGTCCAGCTGACCGGCCGCGACGGGCACTACCCGGCGCAGCTGTCCGGGGGGCAGCAGCAGCGGGTCGCGTTGGCCCGGGCCATCGTGTTCGGCCCGACCGCGCTGCTGCTGGACGAGCCGCTCGGTGCACTGGACCGCAACCTGCGCGCCACGCTGCAACTGGAGATCCGCCGCATCCACCGGGAGGTCGGCTCGACGTTCGTCTTCGTCACCCACGACCAGGAGGAGGCGATGAACCTGTCCGACCGGATCGCGCTCTTCAACGACGGGCGGATCGAGCAGCTGGGCCACCCCGAGGCGCTCTACCAGTCTCCCGAGACGCTCTTCACCGCGCGGTTCCTCGGCGACTCGACAGTCTTCGCGCTGTCGCAGGCGACCGGTACGACGGCCGTCTGGGAGGGCGAGGTGTGGTCGGTCGACAGCCGTACCGTGTCGGGCCTGGTGCGCGAGGGCCACCCGGCCGCCCTGGTGGTGCGGCCGGAGGACGTCCGGATCGCGGCCGGCCGGGACGCGGTCCCGCCGGACGCGAACTGCGCGGCGGCAGTGGTCCGCGACATCGAGTACATGGGGGCCTACCGGACCGCCATGCTGGCGCTCGGCGGCGCCGGCGACGTGATGGGCCGCGCCCGGCTGGATGCGCTGGAGAGCGACCTGCGGATCGGCCAGCCCGTGGTCGCCTGGTGGCGAGTGGAGCGGCAGCGCATCGTCGCAGGGTAACTACGTTCACCATCCGCACATTCGACCGCACGCTTTGGTAACGAACTCGTTCCACGCTCTTGTTGGGCACGTTACGCCCTCGCTACTGTTCACTATACGAAGCACCAATCCATATTCCGAACAGTACGCCCGCGTTGGCGGGCCATAGCCGAAGGAAGTGACATGGTGTTGAGAACATCCCGCGTTCTCGCGGTCCTCGTGGCGACCGCCGTCGTATCGATGACCGCCGCCTGCGGCGGAGACGAGCCGGCCGCCGCGGTGGACCCCGAGGGGGACGTCAAGCTCACGTTCGTCGCCTACGGCGGCGTCGGCCAGGATGCGATGATCAAGTACTACCAGGAGCCGTACACCAAGGCGCACCCGAACGTCACCTTCACCAACACCTCGCCGCCCGACGTGGCGCAGGTGAAGGCCCAGGTCGAGAGCGGGGCGGTGCTCTGGGACGTGGTGGCGACCGCGCCGGCGGCGGCCACCCAGAACTGCGGGACGCTCTTCGAGCCGCTCGACTTCTCCGGCGTCGACAAGAGCAACCTGGCGGAAGGCGCGATCGGCAAGTGCTACATCGGCAACTTCATCAACGCTTCGCCCTTCGCCTACCGCACCGACGCGTTCCCGGACCCGAGCAAGGCGCCCAAGAGCATCAAGGACTTCTTCGACGTCCAGAACTTCCCCGGCCAGCGCGGGATCCTGACCAACCTGCAGAACGGCATCCTTGAATACCCGCTGCTCGCCGACGGTGTGGAGCCGGATGCGCTCTACCCGCTCGACGTCGACCGCTCACTGAAGAAGCTCAACACGATCCGCAAGGTGACCACGTTCGCCCCGAACGTCGGCGCGCTCCAGCAGGCGGTCGGCGCCAAGCAGGTCGACATGTTCCTGCTCGCCGACGCGCGGCTCGTGCCGTTGATGGACGAGGGCGCGGACATCACTGTGGTGTGGGACGTGACAGTGGCGTCCATCAACTGCTTCGCCGTACCGAAGGGGTCGCCGAAGAAGGTGGCCGCGGAGCGGTTCCTGGCCACTGTGGTCAGCCCGGAGGCGGTGGCCGGCATCTCCGAGGCGCTCGGCACCGCGCCGGTGAACCTGGCCGCCAAGCCGAACCTGTCGGAGAACGCGAAGAAGGTCGAAGTCTACGGCGACGCCAACACCGGCAAGACCGTGCTGCAGGACGTCCAGTGGTACGCCGACAACTTCAACGAGGTCACCGCCAAACTCACCAACTGGCTCGCCGGCTGAGGTCACCCCGGTAGCGACTCGTCCGTCATGTGAACTACGCTTCGGGGGTGGCGAACTTTGATCCGAACGAAGCCTCGAACTCGGACATCCGGGCGGTTGCGCGCGTGGGCCAGATCTGCGCGCTCTTCGGTCCCCGGGTCGTCGAGCTCACGGCCGCGGACGTCGCCGAACGGACGGGTCTGAACCGCACCACCGCCTATCGCTACTGCGCGTCGATGACTGCCGCCGGCATTCTCGAACGGGGGACGCGCCGCGGGACGTTCGCCCTCGGCGGACTGATGCTGGAACTGGGAATTCGGGCGCTGGGGCGCCAGCGGATCGTCGAGATCGCCGGGCCCCACCTGCGGAAGCTGAGCACCGATGCGCGGATGACGGCGGTGCTCAGCGTCCGCGGCGCCCAGGGGCCGGTGGTGACCCTGGTCGAGGAGGACACCAGCCGCCAGGTCGTGGTCACCGTGCATCCCGGCACCAAGCTCGACGCGACCGCCGCGCAGACGCACGTGTTCCTCGCGTACGCCGACGCGGCCGCGATGGACCTGCTGGCAGCCGGCATGTCCCCGGCCGAGCGCGCCCGGCTGGACTCCGAGGTCTACGCCGCGCGCCGGCAGGGGTACAGCGTGGCCCGGCACAGCGGCGGCCTGTTCGCGGTGGCCGCCCCGGTCTTCGACGAGAAGGGGCTCTGCGCCACTGTCGCCATCCTCGGCGCCGGTGACATCGCCGAGCTGACCAACGCCATCGAGCTGCTGGTGGCCACCGCCACGACCCTGACCAGCGAACTCGGCGCTCCCGCCGACGGCGCCCCGCCCGCCGGCGAGTAGCGACCCGGGGCCGTCCGCGGCCCGCTCACTCGGCGCTCCCCGGCCGCTCCCAACTCTTTGATCACCGGCAGCACGGCGCGCTCCCACCCGCCGAGGCGCGCGGACGCACGCGGACGCGCGCGGTGATCATGAGGTTGGCCGGGAGAAAAAGGGCGAAAATCGCGGTCAACTTCATGATCGACGGGGCCTGGCCGACGCCCGGCCCCGGCGGAAGTTCGTATGCCGGAATGGTTCTTGCGGCTGGTGAACACGTCGCGTACGTTCACCGCATCGCCCTCCGGCCGGACCTGGCGATGCCAGAGCTCTCCCTCCACCCGTCCGCGCGGGATTCCGCGCGGCATCAACGGATAGGGATGTGACGATGAAACCTCTGACAACAAGACGGCTGACGGCGGCGGCGACCGGGCTCCTGCTGGTGGTCGGCGTGAACATCGCGGTACGGGCGCCGCACGCGGCGGCGAGCGGAACCGCCCCGGTGAGCATCGACTCGCTGGCCCGGGACGTCGAGCGGGTCGAGTCGCTGCGCGAGGTCAAGGACGTGCAGCGCTCGTACGCCCACCTGGCCCAGTTCGGACGCTGGGCGGACATGGCGAAGCTGTTCAGCGCGAACGGCACGTTGCAGTGGGGCAGTCAGGTGGTGAGCGGGCACCACGCCATCAAGGGGTGGCTCGCGGCGGAGGCCGGGGACATGAACGGCGCGCGACCGGGCGCGCTGCACACCACCGTGATCGACCAGCCGCTGGTGAACCTGTCGGCCGACGGCCGCACCGCGAAGGGCCGCTGGTCGGGTCTCCGGTTCCTGGGCGACGGGGCCGGCGCTGCGCGCATCGACGGCGGCATCTACCAGAACGAGTACGTGCTGGAGAACGGCGAGTGGAAGATCTCGCTGCTGCGCTACTACCCGCTCTACGAGGGGGACTACGCCACCGGCTTCCGGACGATCAACCGCCAGCCGGTGCCGGTCGTGCCGTACCACTTCACGCCCGACGTCGCCGGCGTGCCGATCCCCGCGGCGACCGGGCCCGCGCCGAAGACCCGGTTCAACGCGAAGGAGCTGGCCGACCGCATCACCGCCCTCAACGACGAGGACTCGGTGCGCAACCTGCAGCACGCGTACGGCTACTACGTCGACCGCCGCATGTGGAGCGACGTGGTCGACCTGTTCACCAACGGCGCGAAGGTCACCATCGACGGCGTGGGCGTGTTCCGCAACGCCGCCGGTGTCCGCCAGGCGATGGAGCGGATGGGGCCGGAGGGCCTGACGCAGGGCGTCCTCAACGACCGGCCGTTGTTCGACACGATCGTCGATGTTGAGGACAACGGCAAGAAGGCGACCGCCCGGGGCATCGAGGTCGGCATGCTCAACGACTCCGGTGGCGCGTCGTGGGAGTTCTCCGTCTTCACGAACCACTTCGTGAAGCAGGGCGGGCTGTGGAAGCTCAAGGAGATGCACCTGACGCCGCTGGTCACCGCGCCGTACAACACCGGCTGGGGCGACGGCGGCACCGGTCCGGTCGCGTCTGCCAAGCCGCCGAAGTTCCTCGACGTGGCCGGTCGTACCCCGGCGCCGAAGCCCGGCAAGGCGGCCGGCGCGCCGAAGGGCCCGAAGGCGGACCTGGCCGACCTGCAGCGGAGGCTGAACCGCTCGGTCGCGTTCGACGGGGCGGAGAACGTCTCGGCCGCGTACAGCTATTACATCGACGACAGCAGGTGGCCGGAGATGGCGGCCGTGCACGCGGTGAACGGCCACAAGCTGTCGCCGTTCGCGGGCTGGAACGTGACGCGCGAACGGATCCTCGGCTCGGTCGTCTCGACGTACGGCAACACGCCGCCGCCGACGCAGAAGTCCTTCCTGGTGCTGCACTGGCGCCCGCAGCCGGTGATCGACGTGTCGCACGACGGCCGCTCGGCGTCGGTACGGGCCCGGCTCATGCACGTCAACGCCTCGACCGCCAACGCGGGGTACATCAACGGCGCGATGTACAACGACCAGTTCGTGCTGGAGGACGGCATCTGGCGGATCTGGAGCCTGGACATCGACGAGTTCTACTGGCAGTCGGCCAACTGGGCGCGGGGTTGGGGTGACGCGGTCCCGCGTGATCCGAGCCTGCCGGACCCGCCGCCGAGCAACCTGGTGAACACCTACCCGCCGGACGTGCTGCACAGCGCGCTGGGCGAACGGTCGCGCGGCTTCCGTGGCGGCAGTCCCGGATACATCCAGTGGCCCGACATCGTGCCGATGTGGTTCCACTACCGCAACCCGGTGAGCGGGCGGGTGCCGCCGCACTTCTGGTACGACTGCGCGCCCTGCGAGGTGCGGCCGGAGTGGAGCATGACGCGGCACGGCTACCAGCTGCCGCCGACCGGGCCGCAGATCGACGGGCTGGAGGTGGGTTGATCCGTCCCTGACGGCGGACCGGCCGTCGCGACCGTCCCGAGGCGCCTCTTCCCGCATCCCGCGGGGAGGGGCGCCTCCGCGTACCTGCCGCACTCGGGCGTCCTCCAGTCGATGGCGAGATGGTGCGGGTTGGGCAAAGTTCATCTGACGTAACTGCCCTTGCGTCCTGCGAACATGTCCCGTACGTTTCCGGCAACTGCCTCCGGTCGTGACCTCCGCGGCCGCCCGCCGACCCACGGGGAATCCGCATACGACAGCAACGGATAGGGATGGGAAGATGAGACGTCTGACAAGACGGCTGACCGCGACAGCCTCCGCGCTGCTGCTGGTCGCCGCCGGAATGGTCGCCCTCCAGGCGCCCCCGGCCGCGGCGACCACGCCGACGATCACCCTCGACACCCTGGCCCGGGACCTCGTTCGCGTCGAGTCGCTGCGCGAGGTCAAGGACGTGCAGCGCACGTACGCGCACCTGGCGCAGTACGGCAGATGGTCGGACATGGCGGCGCTGTTCAGCACCGACGCCACGTTCCGCTGGGGCGACGAGATGGTCACCGGCCGGCCCGCGATCCGCGACTGGCTGGAGGCCGACGCCGGCGCGATGAACGGCGTCAACCCGGGCTCACTGCACACCGTCATCGTCGACCAGCCCCTGGTGAACCTCTCCGTCGACGGCCTGTCCGCGAAGGCGCGCTGGAACGGCTTCCGCTTCCTCGGTGACGGCGCGGGCGCGGCCCGGATCGAGGGCGGCATCTACGAGAACGAGTACGTGTTCGAGAACGGCCGCTGGCGGATCTCCCTGCTGCACTACTACCCGCAGTACGAGGGCGACTACGCCACCGGCTGGCGCAACAAGGACCTGGCGCTGCTGCCGATCGTCCCGTACCACTTCACCCCGGACGAGGCGGGCGTGCCGATCCCGGAGCCGGTCGGTCCGGCCCCGCGGGCCGGCACGACGGTCAACAAGGTGGCGGCCCGCATCGACAAGCTCAACAGCGAGGACGCGGTCCGCAACCTCCAGCACGCGTACGGCTACTACGTCGACCGCCGGATGTGGTCCGACGTGGTCGACCTGTTCGCCAACGGCGCCACGGTGTCCATCGACAACGTGGGCACGTTCCGGGGCGCCGCCGGTGTCCGCCAGGCGATGGAGCGCATGGGCCCGGAGAACCTCAGCCAGGGCATCCTCAACGAGCGGATCCAGTTCGACACGATCGTCGACGTGCACACCAGCGGCACGCAGGCGACCGCCCGGGGCATCGAGTTCGCCATGGTCGGCGACGCCAACACCCGCGAGGCGTCGTGGGAGATCTCCGTGTTCCACAACCACTTCGTCAAGCAGGGCGGGTTGTGGAAGCTCAAGGACATGAACATCACGCCGCTGGTGATCGCCCCGTACTCCACCGGCTGGGGTGACGGCGGCATCGCGCCGGCGCCGACCCGGGTGCCGGCCTTCCTCGACGTGGAGGCGCGCAGCCAGCAGAACGCCGGTGGCGCGGCGTCGTCGAACCGGAACCTGGCCGACCTCGACCGCCGGCTGGCCCGCTCGCTGGCGTTCGACGGGGCGGAGAACGTCTCGATGGCGTACACCGCCTACCTGGACGACCTCCGGATCTACGACATGGCGCAGATCCACGCCGAGTTCGGCCACAAGCTGTCGCCGTTCGCGGGCTACTTCCAGGGCCCGGACCGGATCCGGCAGGCCGGGGTGACGGTCTACGGGACCAACCCGTCGACGATGCGCGCCAGCATCTCGTATCACTGGCGTCCGCAGCCGGTGATCATCGTGTCGGAGGACGGACGGTCGGCGACGATGCGCGCCCGGCTGCTCCAGCCGCGTACGTCGAGGACCAGTGCCGGCGCCTTCAACGGCGCGATGTACAACGACGAGTTCGTGCTCGAGAACGGCATCTGGCGCATCTGGAGCCTGACCATCGACGAGTTCTACTGGCAGTCGACGAACTGGGCCGGCGGCTGGGCCGCGGCGAACCCGCGTGACCCCAGCCTGCCGGATCCGGCACCCAGCGCGCTGGCGACCAACTATCCGCCGGACGTGCTGCTCAGCAGCATGGGTGAGCGCTCGCGCGGGTTCCGGGGCGGTTCGCCCGGATACATCCAGTGGCCCGGGATCGTGCCGATGTGGTTCCACTACAAGAACCCGGTCAGTGGCCGTGAGCCGCAGTTCTACTGGCCGCAGTGCGCGCCGTGCGAGGTGCGGCCGGACTGGCGGATGTCCGAGCACGGCTGGCAGGAGCCGCCGCTGGGCCCGCAGGTCGACGGGGTGGACCTGGGCTGAGCCGGGCGGCACCGCGCCGTCCGTGGGGGAGCGCCTCTTCCGACTCCGGTCGGGAGGGGCGCTCCGCCGTCCCGACGACTGTGGACACCTGAGGTCGTGATCCGTAATATGAACTTCGGTTGCGCTATCCGAACATCGCCGCCCACTGGCGGCCGTCGAGAAGAGGGATAGAGAAGCCATGCCGGACCCGCAGAACCGCCCCCTTCCGTTGGCGGGCAAGGTCGTCCTCGTCGTCGGCGCCAGCGCGGGCATCGGCGCCGACGCCGCCCGGGTGTTCGCCGCCGACGGCGCCTCACTGATGCTCGTCGCCCGCTCCGAGGGGCCACTGGAGAAGGTCGCCGTGGAACTCGCCTCGGCCGGGCACGACGTCGACCACGTCACCGGCGACATCTCCGTGGCCCGCGACGTCGCCCGCGTCGTGGACCGGACCGTCGAGCGGTTCGGCCGGCTCGACGGCGCCTTCAACAACGCCGCGATGACGCAGGGCGGCCGGCTGGACCAGGTCCCCGAGGAGGACTTCGACCGCATCATGGCGGTGAACGTCAAGGGCACCTGGTTGTGCGTCCGCGAACAGGTGCGGGTGATGCTCGGCCGGGGCGCCGGCTCGATCGTCAACGTGAGCAGCATCGGCGGGCTGCGGGGCAGCTCCGGCCTGGGCGCGTACCAGGCGACCAAGCACGCGGTCATCGGCCTGACCCGCACCGCCGCGCACGACTTCGGCCCGCTCGGGATCCGGGTGAACGTGATCGCGCCCGGCCCCACCGAGACGCCGATGCTGGCCCATACCCGGCTGGCGATCCCCGGCGGGGTCGAGGCCCGGATCGCGGCGACCCCGCTGCGCAAGGCGGGCACCGGGACGGAGGTCGGCGCGACCGCGTCGTTCCTGCTCAGCGACCGGGCGAGCCACATCAGCGGGGCGGTCCTCCCGGTGGACGGTGGCTTCAGTGCCTGACGAGACCGCGGTGGCCGAGCCGACCGGCGACGACCTCCGCTCCGCCGCCGTGGGCACGCTCCGCCTTCCCCCGAGAATCCACTTCGGGTACGGCGCCCGCCGGCACCTGCCGGAGGTCGTCCGGGTGCACGGTCGGCGCGTGCTCGCCGTGGTCGACCCGTTCCTGGTGCGGACGCCGATCTTCCGCGAGACGGTGGATGCCCTGACCGAGGCCCGGCTGGACGTGCTCGTCCACTCCGACATCACGCCGGAACTCCCGGTCGACACCCTCGAAGCCGCGGTCGCGACCGCCCGCGACTACCGGGCGGAGGTGGTCCTGGCGATCGGCGGCGGCAGCGCGCTCGACGCCGCCAAACTGATCGCGCTGCTGTCGGCCTACGGCGGGCCGGCGCACCGCTACTACGGCGAGAACCTCGTGCCCGGGCCGATCGTGCCGCTGGTGGCGGTGCCGACGACGGCGGGCACCGGGTCGGAGGTGACACCCGTCGCGGTCGTGTCCGACCCCGACCGCGAGCTCAAGGTGGGCATCTCCAGCCCGTTCCTGGTGCCCTCGGCCGCGGTGGTCGACCCGGAGTTCACGCTCGGGACGCCCGCCACGGTGACCGCCTGGTCCGGCATCGACGCGCTGGTGCACGCGGTCGAGTCGTTCACGGCCCGGCCGGTCGACCTCGACTGGTCGGGCCTGCTCCCGGTGTTCACCGGACGCAACGTGCTGAGCGAACCGTTGGCGTTGCAGGCGGCGGCGCGCCTGGGCCCGTGGCTGCCGGTCGCGGTCCACCGGCCCGGCGACCGGCAGGCACGGCGCGAGGTGGCGCTGGGCTCGCTGCTCGGCGGGATGGCGTTCGGCGCGACCGGCACCCACCTGTGCCACGCCCTGCAGTACCCGATCGGCGCGCTCACCAAGACCCCGCACGGGCTCGGCACCGGGCTGATGCTCCCGTACGTCATCGACACGCTGATGACCCAGCCGGCGGTCGCCGCGCAGCTCGCGGCGCTCGGCGCGGCGCTCGAAGCGATCCCGGCCGCGGACGCCTCCGCGGCGCGGACGCTCGCCCGGGTGGTCGAGATCAACCGGGAGATCGGCGTGCCGCGCACGCTCGCCGAGATCGGGCTGACGCGCGGTCAGCTCCCGCAGATCGCCGAGCTGGGGCTCCGGTCCACCCGGCTGATCGCGGCCGCGCCGGTGGACCCGTCCCGCGAACTGCTGCTCGACATCCTGGAACGCGCCCACGACGGCGCCCTGGCGAATGGGAGTCTCAGGTGAACCTGCTCGCGGACCTCTTCATCGACGGGCAGTGGCGGCCCGGCTCCGACGGCCGCCGGTTCGACGTGACCGACCCCGCCGACCTCTCCACCATCGCCGAGTTCGCGGTCGCCACGGAGCGGGACTGCATGGACGCTGTCGACGCCGCGGCGGCGGCCCGGCCCGCCTGGGCCGCGACCGCGCCGCGCGAGCGCAGCGAACTGCTGCGCCGGGCGTACGAGATCCTCACCGACGAGGTGGAGGTCTTCGCCGAGCTCATGGTGCGCGAGAACGGCAAGTCGTGGGCGGACGCGATCGGCGAGGCCACGTACGCCAAGGAGTTCTTCCGCTGGTTCGCCGAGGAGGCCGTCCGGGTGCCGGGCGACTACCGCCTCTCCCCGGCGGGGGACAAGCGGATCGTCGTGGACCGGCAGCCCATCGGCGTGTCCCTGCTGATCACGCCGTGGAACTTCCCGGCCGCGATGGCCACGCGCAAGCTCGGCCCGGCGCTGGCGGCCGGGTGCACGACGATCCTCAAGCCCGCCCGGGAGACGCCGCTGACCGCCGCCTACGTGGTGGAGGTCCTGCGCCGGGCCGGCGTGCCGCGCGGCGTGGTCAACCTGGTCACGCCGGTGCCGACCGGCCCGCTGGTGAAGCGGATGATCGACCGCCCCGAGGTCCGCAAGCTCTCCTTCACCGGCTCCACCGAGGTCGGCCGCGAGCTGCTGCACGCCTGCGCCGACAGCGTGGTGAGCACGTCGATGGAGCTCGGCGGCAACGCCCCGCTCATCGTGCTGCCGGGCGCGGACCTGGACACCGCCGTGGAGGGCGCGCTGCTTGCCAAGATGCGCAACGGCGGGTCCGCCTGCACCGCGGCCAACCGCTTCTACGTCCATTCCTCCGTCCATGACGAGTTCGTCGCCCGGATGGACGCCGCCCTCGCCGCGGTGTCGGTCGGGCCGGGGCTCGACCGGGCGAACGACCTCGGCGCGCTCGTCTCGGTGGCCGAGCGGGACAAGGTGGCGGACCTGGTCCGGACCGCGGTCGCGGAGGGAGCCACAGTGGTACGCGGCGGACGGTCCGCGGCCCACGGCGCGTTCTACGACGCGACGCTGCTGACCGGCGTGGCGCACGGCTCCACCATCACCACGACCGAGATCTTCGGGCCGGTCACCGCCGTGGTCCGCTTCGACCACGTCGACGACGCGGTCCGGATGGCGAACGACACCATCTACGGCCTGTTGGCGTACGTCTTCGGCGAGGAACGGGAGGCGATGGCCGTGGCCCGGCGCCTGGAAGCCGGGATGGTGGCCGTGAACCGTGGTGTCGTCAGCGACCCGGCCGCCCCGTTCGGCGGGGTCAAGCAGAGCGGCCTCGGCCGGGAGGGCAGCTCCGAGGGCATCCTGGAGTTCCTGGAGGAGAAGTACATCGCGCTCACCGCTTGACCAGGTTGCGCAGCGCCGACAGCAGCGACCGGTGGCTGACCTCGGCGTAGATCTTCTTGTCCGGCCCGTACAGGACCACGTACGGGCACTGCTGGTCGTCGCCGCCCATGGTCTTGTCCAGCACCCGGCGCCCGGTCGCCACCTCGTACACCCGCAGGCGGTAGGTGGCCTTCAGCAGCGTCAGCGTGTCCGGCTTCGGGTCGTCGTAGCGGCACTTGCGGATCGTCGCGCCGGTACTCGTCCGGTCCAGGCAGGCGACCATCTGCACGACCTTCGGGTCCTCCGACGCCCAGGTCCGTTCCACCCGCTTCGACAGACCCTCGTCGTAGAAGTAGACCTGGTCGTGGCGGCGGCCCGTGCCCATGTCGGTGCCGACGAGCAGCGCCACCGGGTGCGGCGCCGCTCCGGTGCGCTTCGGCGACTGCGGGAAGTAGCGGACGCCGTCGCACACGTCGTTCAGGTCGGAGATCTGCGCCGCCGGGAAGTCGCTGGGCTGCGGCCCGCGCGTCGACGGCTCCGCGCTCGCCGTGGCCGCAGGCGTGGGCGTGGCGCCGGACGACCGCCAGGGCGCGACCGGTGGCGCGGCGGGCTCCGGCTCGGACGCCTGGCGCGGCGAGGAACCCAGCAGGAACGCGCTGCCGATCAGGCCCGAGCACGTCACCAGCAGCAGCACGCTCAGCGCCGCGACGGCAATGACCAGACCACGGCTGCGGCCGGTCGACGGCGGGCCGGGCGGCGGGTACGGCCCGTACGGCGGGGCCGACGCGAACGACGCCCCTGCGGTGGGCGGCGGCCCGTAAGCCGGACCCGCGGTGGGCGGTCCGTAAGGCGGACCCGGCGTGGGCGGCGGTGGCGGGCCGGTAGCGGCCGACGGCTCGCCGGCCGGCGGCATCCAGGCGGTCCCGGCCGGCTGTTCCGCGTCCCCCGCGGCTCCCTGATCGGATCCGGCCCCCGTGTCGGACATGCGCATTCCCCCGTCGAACCCGTGCGGAGCGCGCAATTTATCAGGATCCGCCGCCCGCAGATGCCCGTACTAGATGGTTGCGCTACCTAGATGGCGGCGCTACCGTCGTCCGCTGTAGACGTCGCGTCAGGAGCGGGATGAATCAGGAACGGCGGGCGCAGTGGCTGCGCGGGGTGCTCGATCTCTGCGTGCTCGCGCTGCTGAGCCGGGGCGAGTCCTACGGCTACGAGCTGTCCCAGGCGCTACGGGCCCACGGCCTGGGCGCCGTGCAGGGCGGCACCCTCTACCCGGTGCTGCTGCGGTTGCAGCGCTCCGGCCTGCTCACCGCGCACTGGCGGGAGGGCGGCACCGGCCCCGCGCGCAAGTACTACCGGATCAGCCCGGAAGGCAGCGCGGCGTTGCGGTCGGCCGCGATCGACTGGAGCGCCTTCGCGTCGAGCGTGGGCACGATACTGAGCGAGGAGCCGAAGCGGTGAACCACGACCTCTGGCTCGCCGCCCTCACCGGCGAGCTGCGCCGGCACGGGGTGGGGCCTGATCTGACCGGTCACGTCGTCGCCGAGGCGGCCACCCATCTGCTCGACAGCGGGGAGCCGCCGCTGCGGGTCTTCGGCGCGCCGCAGGCGTACGCCCGGGCGGTGGTCGACAGCCTCGGCGGCCCCGACGTACGGCCGCCGCGCCGCCAGCCCGGACCGGTACGGCTCACCGCCCGGGGCATCACGAAGCGTTATCGCGGGCGGACCGTCCTGGACCGGGTCGACCTCACCGTCCGGGCGGGCGAGATCGCGGCGGTGGTCGGCGCCAACGGCGCCGGCAAGAGCACGTTCCTGCGGATCTGCGCCGGCCTGCTCAGCCCGGACGCGGGCACCGTCGAGGTCCACGGCACGCTCGGCTACTGCCCGCAGGACGGCGGCACCGCCGAGTTCCTCAGCTCCGACGAGCACTTCGTGCTGATCGGCGCGGGCCGAGGGCTGGGCCGGGCGGCGGCCCGGCGCGCCGGGCGCGCGGAGGCGGCCGGTCTGGAGTGGACGCCGCCGCGACGCACCCAGGCCCGGCACCTGTCCGGCGGTACCCGGCAGAAGCTCAACCTGGTGCTGGCCCGCCTCGGCGAGCCGGACGTGCTGCTGCTCGACGAGCCCTACCAGGGGTTCGACCGGGGCACGTACCTCGACTTCTGGCACGAGGTGTGGCGGTGGCGCGACGCCGGCAAGGCCGTCGTGGTCGTCACCCACCTGCTCAACCAGCTCGACCGGGTCGATGTCGTGCTCGACCTGGCCGGGGAGCGTGACGCGTGAGCCGGACCCTGGTGGTGGCCGAGGCCGCCCTGCGCGAGCTGCTGCGCCGCCGTACCGTGCTGGTCATCCTCCTGCTGATGCCGCTGGCCTTCTATCTGAGCCGCCGCGGGGACCACCTCGGGCAGTCGATCCGCTTCGTCTGCCTCGGCCTGGGCTGGGCGCTGAGCACCGCCGCGCTGTTCGCGGGCAGCGCGGCGCGCGGCATCGAACCCCGGCTGCGTCTCTCCGGCTACGGCAGCCGGCATCTGGTGCTCGGCCGGCTGCTCGCCCTCTGGACCGTCGGCGTCCTGCTCTCCACCCCGTACTTCCTGCTGATCCTGGCCGACCAGCGCGACGTCCGGTACGGCGCGATCGCGCTGATCATGGCGCTGACCGTGTTCGTGGCGGCGCCGTTCGGCCTGCTGCTCAGCGCCGTGCTGCCCCGCGAGTTGGAGGGCACGCTGGTGCTGCTGACAGTGGTCGGCCTCCAGATGGTGATGGACCCGGCGGGCAGCGCCACCCGGGCGCTGCCGTTCTGGTTCAGCCGGGAGCTCGCCACGTACGCCATCGACCACACCGGCGGCGGCTACCTCACCCGCGGGCTGGCACACGGGCTCTTCTTCGCGACCGCCCTCACCCTTGCGGTCGTGGTGGCCGCCGCGGTACGGCTGCGGCAGCGCCGGCACCTGCGGCTGGCCACCTGACCCTCGCGCCCGGCGGACGGGACCGGGCCGCCGGGCGTGGCAGGATCGGCCGGGTGCAGATCGGGTTGCTCGGGCCGTTCCAGGTCACCACGGACGGCGGCGTCCCGGCCGACGTGCCGGGCGCACGGCTGCGAGGGCTGCTGGCCGCCCTCGCGCTCCAGCCCGGCCGCGTGGTCCCGAAGTCGGCGCTCGTCGACTGGATCTGGGGCGACCAGCCGCCCGCCGACGCCGCGAACGCGCTGCAACGCCTGGTGTCCCGCCTGCGTAAGGCGCTGCCGGCGGGCGCCGTCGACGGGCTGCCGGACGGTTACCGGCTCGCCGTCGAGCCCGACGCCGTCGACGCCGTACGGTTCGAACGTCTCCTGCTCCGGGCCCGCGACGCCGACCGGCCGCAGCGGGTACGGCTGCTGCGCGAGGCGCTGGACCTGTGGCGCGGCGACGCGTTGCGCGACGTCGGCCTGCCCGGCAGCGCGGCGCTCGACGCGGCGGCCATCCGGCTGGAACGGCTGCGCCTGAGCGCGACGGAGGACCGGTTCGACGCGGAGGTCGGACTCGGCGACGAGACCGGCCTGGTCGCGGAACTGACCGACCTGGTGGCCGCGCATCCGGTGCGCGAGCGGCTGGCCATGGCGCTGATGCGCGCGCTCGCCGCGACCGGCCGCGACAGCGAGGCGCTGCTCGTCTACCGGCGCACCGCGGACGCGCTCGCCGACGCGCTCGGCGTCGACCCGTCACCGGAGCTGTCGGCGCTGCACGTCGCGTTGCTGCGCGGCGAGACGGGACGCCGGGACCGGCCCCGCCGGAGCAACCTGCGCGCCGAGCTGACCAGCTTCGTGGGCCGCGACGACGACCTCGCCGCGGTCGGGGCGCTGGTGACCGAACACCGGCTCACCACGCTGACCGGCCCGGGTGGCTCGGGAAAGACCAGGCTGGCCACCGAGACCGGACGCCGGATGACCGGCGACCTGCCCGACGGCGTGTGGCTCGTGGAGTTCGCCAGCATCGGTGCCGACGGCGACGTGGTGCAGGCGACGCTGACCGGGCTCGGCCTGCGCGACGCGCTGCTGGGCGAGCAGCCGGGCACGGAACCGGTGGACCGGCTGATCGCGGCGATCCGGGACCGGGACATGCTGCTGATCCTGGACAACTGCGAACACGTCATCGGGCCGGCGGCGGCGCTGGCCCACCGGCTGCTCGGCGAGTGCCGGCGGCTGCGGATCCTGGCCACGAGCCGGGAACCGCTCGGCATCACCGGGGAGGCGTTGTGGCCGGTCGCGCCGCTGGGCCTGCCGGACCCCGACGCCGGGCCCGCCGAGATCGCGTCCTCGCCCGCCGTGCGCCTGCTGCGGGACCGGGCCGGCGCGGTACGCCGCGACCTGGTGTTCGACACCCGCACCGCTGCGACGATGGCGCGTGTCTGCCGCGCTCTCGACGGCGTGCCGCTGGCCATCGAGCTGGCCGCGGCGCGGCTGCGCACCATGTCCGTCGAGCAGTTCGCCACCCGGCTCGACGACCGATTCGTCCTGCTCACCGGCGGCAGCCGGACCGCACAGCCCCGGCAGCGGACGCTGCGCGCGATGGTCGACTGGAGCTGGGAACTGCTCACCGACGCCGAACGCGCGGTCCTGCGCCGCCTGTCGGTGTTCTCCGGCGGGGCGAGCCTGGAGGCGGCCGAGCGGGCCTGCGCCGGCGGCGCCGTCGAGCCGGGAGACGTGCTCGACCTGCTCACCGCGCTCACCGAGAAGTCGCTGCTGGTCGCCGCCGGGGACGCCGGGCCGCGCTACCGGATGCTCGGCACGATCAAGGAGTACGCCGCGCAGCGGCTCGCCGAGGCGGGGGAGTCGGACGCGACCCGCCGCGCGCACCTGGCGTACTTCACCGAGCTGGCCGAGACGGCCGAGCCGCGGCTGCGCCGCGCCGACCAGCTCACCTGGCTCGCGCGGGTGGAAGCCGAGCACGACAACATCACCGCCGCGATGCGCGGCGCGCTCGCGGCCGGCGAGGGGCGCGAGGCGATGCGGCTCGCGGCCGGGGCCGGCTGGTACTGGTGGCTGGGCGGCCACCGCACCGAGGGCATGGAACTGGTCGTCGCGGCCACCGCGACGCCGGGCGAGGCGCCCGACGACACCCGCGCCGTGGTGTACGCGCTGGTGGTGCTCTTCCTCAGCTCCGGACCGGGCGACGCGCAGCACGCGGCGGAGTGGATCCACAAGGCGTACCGGTTGAGCGGCGAGGGTCGCGGCGGCCACCCGGAGCTGGCCCTGGTCGTGCCGATGGAACGGATGCTGCGGGAACCGGACGCGCTGCTGCCCGCCTGGGAGTCGCTGCTCGACCACGAGGACCCGTGGGTACGCGCGCTGGCCCGCCTGCACCTGGGCAAGCTGCGGGTCATCCTCGGCATCGAGGCGGCGCACGCGGAGGCGTGCCTGCGGCAGGCGCTCGCCGAGTTCCGGGCGGTGGGCGAACGCTTCGGCATCTCGTTCGCGCTCAGCGAGCTGGCCGAGCTGATCGTCGTACGCGGGGACGTCGCCGCCGCCTGCGACTACTACGAGCAGGCGGTCACGGCGGTCACCGAGGTCGGCGCCGTCGAGGACGTGATCCGGATGCGGGCACGGCTGGCCTGGCTGTACCGGCTGGGCGGCGACGAGGCGGCGAGCGCCGCCGCGCTGGCCGAGGCGCACCGGCTTGCCGCCGGGGTCGCCTGGCCGGGCGCCCTGGCCGAACTCGCGCTGGTCCGGGCGTACCTGGCCCGCCACGACGGTGACGCGGACGAGGCGTACGCGCAGCTGCGGTCGGTGTCGGCGCTGCTCGGCGACGAGGCGGACCTGGCCAGTGTCCGGGCGGGCACCCAGGATCTGCTGGGCTACCTGACCGACGACGTCGAGCTGTCGCGTACCCATCGGGCGGCGGCGTGCCGCGCGGCGCGCGAGGGCGGCTACGCGCCGCTGACCGCGCAGGTGCTCGTCGGTGTCGCGGACCTGGCGGTGCGGCTGGACCGGCCGGACCAGGCGGCGCGGCTGCTCGGCGCCGCCACGGCGGTACGCGGGCAGCCCGACCGCACCCACCCCGACGTGCCCCGGATCGAGGCGGCGGCGCGGGACCGCCTCGGCGACGCGGGGTTCGCCGAGGCGGTTGCACAGGGCCGGGAGACCGGCTGGGAGCGGCTGGCCGAGGTCACGCTCGCTTCGTGAACGTGGACCGCGCCCACAGGTAGCCGACCACCGCGATGCCGGCGCACCAGGCGAGCGCGGGGATCACGTCGCCGGCCGACGGCGCGCCGTCGAGCAGGCCGCGCAGCGTCTCGATGATCGGCGTGAACGGCTGGTACTCGGCGAACTGCCGCACCCCCGGGCCCATCTTGTCCGCGGGCACGATGGCGCTGCTGAAGAACGGCAGCAGGACCAGCGGCACGGCGGCCATGCCCGCCGACTCCGGCGACTTCGCGAACAGGCCCAGCGCGACTGTGAACCAGCTGACGGCGACGCTGAGCAGCACCACCATGCCGGCCACGCCGAGCCAGTGCAGGGGGTCGGCGGCCGGGCGGAAGCCGAGCAGGAACGCCACACCGACCAGCGCCGCGACCGCGAGGACGTTCGTCAGCACGGTGGCGACGACGTGGCCGGTCAGCACCGCGCCCCGGGAGACGTGCATGACCTTGAACCGGTTGATGACGCCCTTCGTCATGTCGGAGCTCACCGACGTGGCGGTGCCGCCGAGGCCGTAGCAGACCGCCAGCAGCATCAGGCCCGGCGTCGCGTAGTCGACGTAGTCGACGCCGACGGAGAACGCGTCGCCGAGCATGTACACGAACATCAGCATCACGATGATCGGCATCAGCACGGCGTTGAACACCGAGGTCGGGTTGCGGCGCAGGTGCGTCAGGTTGCGGCGCAGCATGACGACCGAGTGGTTGCTGCTCATTTCGCGGCCACCTCCGGGGTACGGCCCGTCAGGGCCAGGAACACGTCGTCGAGGTCGGGGGTCTGCACGGACAGGTCGTCGGCGTTGATGGCGTGCGCGTCGAGCCGGTCGAGCAGGGCGCGCAGCGAGGCGGTCCCGCCGTCGCCCGGCACCCGCAGGGCCAGCGCCTCGTCGTCGCGTACCGCGTCGGGCAGCACCCGCGCGGCCGCGTCGAGTTCGGCGGCGCTGCCGAACCGCAGCCGCACGTGCGTGCCGGGGATCCGGCGCTTCAGTTCCTCCGGCGTGCCCTGGGCGACCAGCCGGCCCTGGTCGAGCACCGCGATCCGGTCGGCGAGGCGGTCGGCCTCGTCGAGGTACTGGGTGGTGAGGAAGACGGTCACGCCACCTGCGACCAGTTCCCTGATGATCGACCACATGGTGCGCCGGCTGCGCGGGTCCAGCCCGGTCGTCGGCTCGTCCAGGAAGATGATCCGCGGCTCGCCGACCAGCGTCATCGCCAGGTCCAGCTTGCGGCGCATGCCCCCGGAGTACGTCGACACCAGTTTGTCGGCGGCCTCGACCAGGTCGAACCGTTCCAGCAGTTCGGCGACGACCCGCTTGCCGGTCACCCGGTTGCGCGGGCCGAGGTCGACCATCAGTTGCAGGTTCTCCCGCCCGGTGAGCAGTTCGTCCACCGCCGCGAACTGCCCGGTCACGCCGATCGCCGCGCGGACCGCCCGGGCCTCGGTGACCACGTCGTGCCCGGCGACCCGCACCGACCCGGCGTCGGCGCGGATCAGCGTGGTCAGGATGTTGACGGCCGTCGTCTTGCCGGCGCCGTTCGGGCCGAGCAGGCAGAAGATCGTGCCGGCGGGAACGTCCAGGTCGATGCCGTCGAGCACCACCTTGTCCTTGTACGCCTTGCGCAGTCCGGAGACCGCTATCGCTGAACTCGTCATGCGACCACCATGGGCGGCCGTGCCGCCACCGCACTGACACGGCGCTGACACGGCCGCTGACAGCTTGTCGGTGGGTCGTCGTACGGTCCCGCCGTGGATCGAGAGACGTTCTGGAAGATCGTGGAGCGGGCGCGTAGCGCCGCGGGAGGCGAGACGATCACTGCCGAGGGGGCCGACGCGGTGGCCCGGCACCTGGTCGCGGAGCTTTCGGCGCTGAGTCCGGCGGCGATCGTGGGCTTCCAGCAGGCGTACGACGACGTGAATCTGGAGGGGTGGCGCTGGGACCTGCGGGCGGCGGCCTATCTCCTGCGCGGCGGCTGCTCGGACGACGGGTTCGACTACTTCCGCGGCTGGCTGGTCGCGCAGGGCCGGGCGGTCTGGGAACGGGCCGTCGCCGATCCCGACTCACTCGCCGACGCCGGTGTCGACCCGGACGACGACGCGGTCGAGTGTGAGGCGGTGCTGGGCGCGGCGGGCGACGCGTACGCCGAGGCGACGGGCGGTGGCACCGACACGTTCTGGGAGGCGCTCGACGCCGCCGGCCGGGCTGCTCCCGACCGGACACCGGCCGACCCTGCCGGTGAGGACTTCGACTTCGACGACGACGAGCAGATGCGCCTCCGTCTGCCGCGCCTGGCGGCGATCTACCGGCCGGTGGAGTGAGGTGGCTCGACCCGATCCGGTTAACCGCTGGTCCGCCGCGGGCCGGGTGGGCGAGCATTGTCGGCATGGCCGGGACGACGGGTACGAGGCTGCCGCTGCAGGGCGGTCTGCCACCCGGCGAGGCGCTGACCGGCGCGGTGCTGGAGATCGCCTGCGACGAGTCGGGGTTCTCCGGCACCAACCTGCTCGACCCGGCCACGCCGGTGATCGTGCACGCCAGTGTCGACCTGAGCCGCGACGAGGCCGCCGAGCTGATCCGTACGCTGCGGTCCGGGTTCCGGTTCTCGCCCGACGAGGTCAAGTCCCGGCAGTTCCTGCGCCGCCGCGAGGCCGCCGAGGTGGTGGAGTGGTTCCTGGCCGCGCTGCGCGGCCGGGCGCACGTGCACCTGGTCGACAAGGAGTTCTTCCTCGCCACCCGGGTCGTCGACCTGCTGCTGGCGCAGCCGTCGTACGCGGCGGGCACCCGCCTGACCGGCGACCGGCGTCCGGCCGCGGCGGCGCTGCACCGGGCCGGGCGGGCGGCCGGGCCCGACTGGGCCGGCTTCCTCGCCGCCGTGGTCGAGATGCTGCGCACCAAGCGACGGGACCGGGCGGACGACCGGAGCGTGCAACGGTTCTTCGCCGCGCGGGACGCGCTGCGGCGCAACGTCGGCGACGAGGCGGCCGGCGCGGTTCTCGACGCGCTCGATGCGGCCCGGGTGGCAGCCGTGCAGGCCCGGTTGTACGCGGGCGACCGGACGATCCCGCCGCCGCTGGAACCGCTACTGCCGGCGCTGGCCGAGACCGTGCTGCACTGGAGTGCCGGCCGGCGGCGGGTGCTGGTGATCCACGACGAGCAGAGCGCGCTCACCGGGGACCGCCTGCGCCGCCTTCAGGCGGCACTGGCCGCGGGCGACCCGGCCGGCCCGTCGCCGCTGGCCGGGCTGGTGATGACCGACTCGCGCGACGACCCGCGCGTGCAGGCCGCCGACCTGCTCGCCGGGGTGGCCCGCCGCATGCCCGGCGTCCCCGGCGACGGGCCGCTGCGCCCACTGCTGTCCCCGCCCACCCCGAACGCCGTCGCCGTGGCGGCGGAGCAGGAGCCGGCGTGATCCTCGACGGCGTGACGCCTCGCCTCGGAGCGCACTGCGAAACCACCACGCTCGGCGTGCTGACCCGGCACGCCGGTCTGGACCTGTCCGAGCCGATGCTGTTCGGCCTCGGCGAAGGGCTCGGCTTCGTCTACTGGGACGCCAAGGGCATGGACGTGCCGTTCCTCGGCGGGCGTACGAAGCCGCTGTGCGTGACCCGGGCCGCCGCCGACCGCCTCGGCCTGGACCTGCGGGTACGGGAGACGACGTCGGCGGCCAGGGCGTGGCGCAACGTCACCGACGCGCTGGACGCCGGGCAGCCGGTCGGCCTGCAACTCGACTCGTACCACCTGGACTACTTCACCACGAAGGTCCACTTCGGCGGGCACACCGTCGCGATGTACGGCTACGACGACACCCACGCCCACCTGGTCGACACCGCCCAGCAGGGCGGCGCGGTGACCACCACGCTGGACAGCCTGGCCCGGGCCCGCGCCGCGCGGGGGCCGATGACCGCGCGCCACCTGTCGTACACGCTCACCGCGCCCGCCGGCCCGCCGGACCTGGCCGCCGCCGTCCGCGCGGCGGTACGCGCCAACGCCGAGGCGTTCCTCCACCCGCCGATCGCCAACCTCGGCCACCGGGGGATCGCCACCGCCGCCGCCCGGGTGACGCGCTGGCTGGACCGCGCCGCCGACCCGGCACGCGACCTGCCGCTGGCCGCGACGCTGATGGAACGCGGCGGTACCGGCGGTTCGCTGTTCCGCGCCATGTACCGGGACTTCCTCGCCGAGGCCGCCACCGTCACCGGCGACGCCGATCTGCGCCGGGCGCAGCTGAGGTACGCCGAAATCGCCCCGCTGTGGACCGCCGTCGCCGACCAGATCGCCACCGCCGGACGGACCGGCGACGCGGTCCACCTGACCCGCGCGTCGGCGATCCTGGCCGACCTGGCCGTCCGTGAACGCGAGGCGATGACGGTGCTGGCCGCAGTGGACGCCGGGTAGCCGTCAGCCCAGCTGCTCGGCCAGCGCCACGATGACGCCCGCCGGGCCGCGCAGGTAGCAGAGCCGGTAGACGTCCCCGTAGTCCGCCACCTCACCGATCAGCTCGCCGCCGTGGGCCCGCAGCCGGGCCACCGTGTCGTCGACGTCGTCCACGGCGAACATGACCGACCGCAGGCCCAGCGTGTTCGGCGGCGCGTCCGCCGGTTCGGCGGCGACGAGCGCCGGCGACCGGAACCGCGTCAGTTCGAGCTTGCCGTGGCCGTCGGGCGTCCGCATCATCGCGATGTCGACACGCACGCCGTCGATGCCGTTGACCCGGTCCACCCACGGCCCCTCGACCGGCATCTCGCCCTCCACCTCCATCCCCAGTTCGGTGAAGAAGGCGATCGCGGTCGGCAGGTCGTCCACCACGACGCTGACGTGGTCCATCCGCTGAAGCGTCACGCCCCGAGCATAGGGCGACGCCCGGCCCGGTCAGCTCATGTCGAGCGTGTACGCGGCCTCCCGCACGTCCGCGTCCGGATGGCGGCGCAACCCGATCAGCAGGTCCCGCCACGGCGTCTTCCAGCCGAAGACCGACCCGTGCGCGACGAGCGCCACCGCGAACAGCCCACCGGCGAGGTCGCCGCGCCCGCCGAGGTGCGCCACCGTGTCGGCGAGGACCGCCGGGTCGGGCCGCTGCCGGATGTCGCGCAGCCGGTAACCGACGTGTTCGGCGGTGCGGACCGCGACCACCGGCCGGCCCGCGCAGAGCGTGGCGATCTCGTCCAGGTTGTCCAGCCGGCCGAGGTCGACGAGCAACCGGGTGGCCGTACCCAGGAAGCCGTCCTGACCGGCGAGCCACCGCGCGGCCGCGACCAGCCCGGCCCGGTCGGCGTCGGCGGGCCGGGTGCCGGACCACAGGGCCGCGCCTACCGCGAGCAGGTCGACGCGCCGCCGGGCGGGTCGGTCCGCGGCCGGTCCGCCCGGGTCCTCGTCGGCCGCGTCCCGCTCCACCAGCCGTTGCAGCGGGGCCCGGAACACCTCGTCCCCGCCGGCGCGCAGCAGGTTCGCCACACCGATGCTCGGCGTCGTCTCGTCCGGGTCGGTGAGCCGGTCCACGATCAGGTCGGTGACGCCGGTCAGCCACTGCCACCAGTTCCCGAACGCGGCGAACGCGGCGCGCCGGACCTCCCGGTCGTCGGCCCGGCACGCCGCCACGATCAGCGCGGCGTAGTCGTGTCGGTGGCGTTGCGAGATCCCGGACGGGTACGCGCCGAGCACCGCCCGCCGTTCCTCGCGGCTGGCGTGCACCGCCGTGCGCAGCACGGTCCAGCTCGCCTCGGGCCCGAGCCGCTGCCGCGCGGCGGACACGATGGCGGCGCGCACGTCGCGGTGCGCCTGCGGATCGGCGTACACGTCGGCGAGCGTCGCCAGCGCGTCCACCGGCGCGTAGCGGGCCAGGAGCCGGGCGGCCTCCTTGCGGCTGGTGACCTTCGCGGCGCCGGTCAGCACCCCGCCCAGCAGTTCGGCGAGCCGGGTCGGCGGGACGTGCCGGGCGGCCCGCCCGGCGGCGTACAGCGCGACGCGCGCCCGGTCGCTGTCGGCGTAGCGGAGCAGCAGCGGGAACGCCTCGTCCGGCCGGTCGGTCCGGACCAGCGCGCCGAGCGCCGCCTCGGCGACCGGCACCTCGGACGCGTCGAGGTGGCGCAGCACCAGCTCCCGTCCGGCCGGGCCGGCTCCGGCGGCGGCCTGGATCGCTGCCGCCCGCTGCCACACCCGGTGACCGGAGTCGGCGATGAGGCGGGCCTGCAGCGCCACGAAGCGTTCCTGCTGGCGGGGGAGCCACCGCTGGGCGTGCGGCGCGGTGTCGGGCACCCACCGCTTTCCCTTCTCCACGAACCGGCCGCGTGGGGGCCGGTTCAGCACCCGGTCGAGCAGATCGGTGCGGGACGTGCAGATCGTCGTCCACACCTCGTGGATCGTCACCGTCGAGGCGTCGATGTCGAGGACCTTCTCGACGCGCCGGGACCGGGTGCGCCGGTCGGCGAGCCAGAGTCCGACCGCCGTACGGGCCACCGGGTGCACCGTGTTCGGCCCGATCGCCCGGCGCAGCAGGTCCTGCAGCTCGGGCAGGCGCCAGGCCCGCCGGCCGAGCGCGTGGGTGAGCGCGAACAGCAGCCCGTACCGGGCGCGTGCCATGCCGGCTTCGAGCCGGCCGCGCAGCCGGTCGAACACCACCGTCTCCTGGCCGCGCCGCAGCACCGTGTCGAGCCGGCGCAGGATCGGCACGTTCGCGTCGCTGCTCACCAGGTCGATCGTGAGCAGCGCCCACTCGGCCAGTTCCGGCACGTCGACGTGGTACGTGAGCGTGTCGGCCGCGAGCCGGCTCAACGCGTTGGTGGTGGCCGCCGAGGTGTCCCGGGCGTCGACCACGTCGGTGGTGAGCCCGGTCAGCCCGCCCGCGTTCGTGGCGGTGAGCAGCGGCGCCACAGTCGTCAGCGCGGTGAGCGCGGCGGCGCGTACCGGGTCCTGCTCGTTGCGCAGCCGGCCGAGCCGGACCACCACCTGGGCCACCGTGCGCGGGTCGCGGGAGCGTCGCGCGGCCGCCACCAGCAGCCGCCAGCCGTCCGCCCGTTCGTCCGCGTCGCCCGAGCGCAGCGCCGCGCTCGCCGACGCGGACGCCTGCGGCCACGGCAGGTACGCGCTCCAGAACCGCACCTGCTCCTCCCGCTCGCGGACGGCCGGCAGGGTCAGTACCCGGGCCGCCTCGCGCGCCCGCACCGCAGCCGGCAGCGCCTCCATCACCTGGGCGCCGGGCAGCAGCGCCGTGGTGTCGGTGTCGGCGAACGCGGCGTCGTACAGCTCGGCGCGCCGGCTGGGCGCGACCGCGCGCAGCAACGCGGCGAACGCGTGGTCGTGCTCCCGTAGCCGGGCGGCCAGCGGGACCAGCTCCCCGGTGGGCACCGGGGCGAGGCGGCGCAGCAGCGCCCGGGGCAGCGCGGTCCGGGCCAGCCATGCCGCCCGGGCCGGCGGCGTGAGCAGGCGTACGACCCGGCTCGCGTCGTGTGCGGCGAGCCGCCCGTACGCGACGAGCGGGCCGGGCAGCGACTCCTCGGGCGCGTACCGGTCGAGCAGGTCCAGCGCCCGTGCCGGGTCACCCCGCAGCACCGCGCCCGCGACCTCGGTCCAGATCTGCGAGCGCGACTCGGGCGGGGCCGCGGCCAGCCGCTCGTCGGCGCGCGCCAGCACGATGGCGGGGTGCGCCCGCATCAGCCGTTCCGGGTTCAGCGCGTGTTCCAGGTCGGGCAGCCAGGCCCGTACCGTGTCGGGGCCGCAGGCCGGCAGCAGCGCGACGGCCTCGTGGTCGCCGAACCGGTCGCGCACCGCGGTGATCAGCGCGTCGGCGACGGCCGGCGCCGGACGTCGGCGCAGCGCCCGGTAGACCCGCCGCCGGGCGATCGCCGGGCGGTCGGTCAGGTCGGTGGGCGGCGCGCCGGCCCGCACGGAGGCGGTCAGCGCGGCGGCGCTGATCGAGGGGTCCGGGTCGCCGATCGTGGCGACGACGGCTTCGATGTCGCGGGTGACGGTCGCGGCGAGCAGGGCGAGCCGCCGTTCGTAGGGGCCTTGTGCGCGCAGGTCGGCGCAGACCTGCCGGCGGTCGGGGGCGGTGCGGGCCCATGCCACGAGGCGCCGGGTTCGCTCGCGGTGCGACAGCGGATCGAGCGACGACAGCAGAGCGCGGGTGGCGGTGAGCACGGCGCCCATTGTGCCGGTGGAGCGGCCCGCGCGGGTGCCCTCGACGGCTATTACGCAATTCCTATTGGAATTGTAGATTTTCAGCGTACTCCCAGGTAGTCGGGATTGACATCAAAAGGACCGTCGGGGATATTCCTAGCGGCGCGTCGGGGCGCGGGGCGGAGCAGGCGGAGTCTGCGGATTTCACCTGCGTGACGTGCGTGAAGCTGTCGTGCTGCCCCTGTTCGCCGGGGGTCCGGATGAGGTTGGACAATGATTAATCGGGCCGTCGAATTCGCCAAGCACAATTCGCCGAATTCCCTGCGCGTCAAGGCCCGGCGGGCGCAGATGGAAGCGCGCAACGCCCGCATGCGGCTCACCGTGCCGGTGGTGGCGCGCAGCGAGTTCGACAACATCTTCCACTGCACCGTCCGTAAGACCGGCAGTCAGTGGATCAAGGCGTTGTTCAGCGACCCGGCCGTCTACCGCCACTGCGGGCTGCTGCCCTACGACCCGCGCTTCTACTCCGGCGGCGCGACCGCGCCGGTGCCGGCCGGCCGCGTCGGCCTGGCCATCTTCCTCTCCCACAAGCGGTTCGAGGCCGTCCCCAAGGCCGGCACCTACCGCGCGTTCTTCGTGATCCGCGACCCGCGCGACGTGGTCGTGTCCAGCTACTTCTCGCTGCGCAACTCGCACGCCCCGATGGGCGACATCCCGCAGGCGCGCAAGGCCCTCCAGGAACTGCCGAAGAAGGAGGGCATGCTCTACGTCATCGACCGGCTGCGGGACAAGAAGCAGTTCGGGCAGATGCGATCCTGGGCGGTCGCGCCGAGCGCGGAAACCTTCCGGCTGTTCCGCTACGAGGACCTGACCGGCGAACGCCAGACCGAAGAGGTCGACCAGCTTCTGCGGCACTGCGGGATCACGCTGCCGCCGGCCGAGCTGGAGGCGCTGCTGGCCCGCTACAGCTTCACCAAGATGAAGAAGTCCAAGGAGACCCCGGGGCGGATCTCCCACTACCGCAAGGGCGCGTCGGGGGACTGGCGCAACCACTTCGACGACGACATCTACGCCGCGTACACGGCCGCCGCCGGTGACCTCGCCGAGATCCTCGGCTACCCCGCCCGCGACGAGACCCCCGCCCGCTGACGACCGCCGTATGCTCCTGCCGTGGAGCTGCGGTTCACCACGCGGGCGTCCGACTCGGCCTGGATCGACACCGTGTGGACCTGCGTCAGCGACCGGGTCGACGAGATGACCTCGGTGGCGACGCCGTGCTGGGGACTCGTGTTCTGGCAGCGTGACGGGCGCTCCTACGCGGCCGTCTCCGGCCCCGAGACCGCGACCGGCGCCGCGCCGGTGCCCGAGGGTGCGACATTCGTCGGCATCGAGTTCGCGGTCGGCACCTCGCTGCGGCTCGTACCCACGCCCGCGCTCGTCGACAGCGGCGCCGAACTTCCCGACGTGACCCGCCGGACGTTCCGGCTCGACGGCGGGCGGTGGGAGACACCCGGCCCCGACGACGCCGAGACCCTGGTCGAGCGCCTGGTCCGCGCCGGCGTGGTGATCCGCGACCCGCTCGTCACCGAGACCCTGCGCGGCGGCCGTCCGCCCGCCTCACCCCGCACCCTCGAACGCCGGTTCCGCGCGGCGACCGGGCTGACCCGGGGCGCGGTGCGACAGATCGAGCGGGCGCGCCGCGCCGCCGTGCTGCTGGCCGCCGGCGGCCCGCCCGCCGACGCGGTCACCACCTTCGGGTACGTGGACGAACCGCACCTGGCCCGCGCGCTGCGCCGGTACGTCGGACGGACGGCCGGTGAGCTGCGCGCGGGCGCCGGTGGCGCGATCGCGCTGGACCCGGCTCAGCGGGTCACGTCGTAGATCAGCTTGACGACGCCGTTGGGGTAGGCGGCGCTGTCGCGCAGACGCAGCGTCTGCCGGTCCCGGTCCGCCCGGGTGAACAGGCCCTTGCCGGCGCCGAGCAGCACCGGGAAGACGAGCAGGTGGTACCGGTCGATCAGGTCCGCCTCGGCGAGCCGGCGGGCGAGTTCCGCGCTGCCGTGGATGAAGATGTCGCCGCCGTCGCCCTGCTTGAGCGCTGCGACGTCGGCGGTCGAGCGCAGGATCGTCGCCGGTCCCCAGCCGTCGACCAGCGCGTCGTCGGGCAGGCCGGACGACACCACGTACTTCGGCAGGTCCCGGTAGGCGGCGTGGTCCTCGGAGTCGCGCCAGGTGGGCGCGAACGCCTCGTAGCTGCGCCGGCCGAACATCAGCGCGCTGGTCTGCGCCAGCTCCTCGCCCTTGAGCGAGAACGCCTCCGGCAGGAACTCGACGTCCTTGACGACCCAGCCGCCGCTGCGGTGCTCCTCGCCCGGCCCGCCGCCGGGGGAGTCCACCACGCCGTCGAGCGACATGAATCCGGTGTACACAAGATCACGCATGCGGCCATGCTAGGAACGCCCGCGACGTGCTGTCTTGTACGGAACCGACACGGCTTCAGCAGCCGCACGACGCCCCGGCCGGCGCGGTGAGGTCGTCGGCAGGCCGCCGGACGAGCCCCGCGACGGCGCGTACCGGGAAGCCCTCCCGCACCCAGTACTCGTATCCGCCGATCATCTCCTTGACGGGGCGGCCGAGCCGGGCGAACTCCAGCGCCGCGCGGGTGGCGCCGTCGCAGCCCGGCCCCCAGCAGTAGGTGACCACTGTGGCGTCCGCCGGGATCAGTTCGGCGGCCCGGTCGGCGATCTGCGCGGTGGGCAGGTGGACGGCGCCGGGGATGTGCCCCTGCCGCCACGCCGCAACGGAGCGCGAGTCGACCACGACCAGGCCGGTCACGCCCGCTTCCAGATCGGCGTGCACGTCGCTGACGTCGGCCTGGAAGGAGAGCCGGGCCGCGTAGTGGGCGACGGCGTCGGCGGGGCGGGCGGCGGGGATGCGCAGGACGTTCGACATGGCACCCATCGTGCCGACCGTCGTCCGGCCGCCCCAGTGGCGTGAGCGCCGCCCTTCGCTAACATCCCGCCATGAGCCGTGCGACCGTGTCGGTGCTGGCGTACGAGGGCATGTCGGCGTTCGAGACCGGCATTGTCACGGAGGTCTTCGGCCTGCCCCGCCCGGAGTTCGACGTCGGCTGGTACGAGCTGACCGTCTGCGCGGAGACACCCGGCGCGGTGCGGCTGGTCGGTGGCGCCACGCTGCACACCGACCACGGCCTCGACGTGTTCGCCGCCGCCGACACGCTGATCGTGCCGGGCGTCGCCGACGTGCACGCCGACCCGTCACCCCGGCTGACCGGCGCGTTGCGTGCCGCCCACCGGCGTGGCGCACGGATCGTGTCGATCTGCTCGGGCGCGTTCGCGCTGGCCGGCGCGGGCCTGCTGGACGGCCGGCGGGCCACCACCCACTGGCGGTACGCCGACCTGCTCGCCCGGCGTCACCCGGCGGTCCGCGTCGACCCGGACGTGCTGTACGTGGACGACGGGGACGTCCTCACCGGCGCGGGCAGCGCCGCCGGTCTGGACCTCTGCGTCCACCTGGTACGCCGCGACCACGGGCCGACGATCGCCAACGCGGTCGCCCGCCGGCTGGTCGTGCCGCCGCACCGTGACGGCGGTCAGGCGCAGTTCATCGAGGCGCCGGTCCCGGACGACCCCGGCGACGACCGGCTTGCCGCCAGCATGTCGTGGGCGCTGGCGAACCTGACCGCCGAGATCACCGTGGCCCGGCTGGCCCGGCAGGCGCACATGTCGCCCCGCACGTACCTGCGGCACTTCGCGCGGGCCACCGGCACCACCCCGATCCGCTGGCTGATCGACCGGCGCGTCCAGGCCAGCCTGCCGCTGCTGGAGACGACAAGCACGCCGATCGAGGAGATTGCCGCCACTGTGGGGTTCGAGACGGCGGTGACGTTCCGGCACCACTTCACCGCCGCGATGCGGACCTCGCCGTCGGCGTACCGCCGGGCCTTCACCGGGGTGTCCGGTGGTGCTCACGCCCCGGGCAGCGGGACGACGTAGGAGTCGACGCGGGCGATGAGCCCGTCCCGGAACGTGAACAGGTCGTTGAAGGCGAACCGGAACGGCCCGTGCGCGACGGTGGCGCCCCGACCCTCGCCGGTGACCACGACGACCGGCCCGTCCTCGAGCACGCGCTCGACGTCGAGCTGCGGGCTGCCGGTGAACGCCGGGTTCTCGATCTCGCCGTCGAACTCCGCCCGGCCCCGGGTGGTCCGGTGGCCGTGGATGACCCACTCGACGTCGTCGGTGAGCGTGGCGAGGATGCGCTCGTGGTCGCTGGCCCGGAAGCCGTCGAAGTATTCGGCCACCAGGTCACGCTGGGTTGTTCGGGGCACTGCCGCCTCCGTCGTCGTCGGGTCGCAGGTGCGCGGCGAGCGCGTCGAGGATGGACGCGAGCCCGTCGGCCGCCTGGTCGGTACGCAGCTCCGGCGGGAGCTTGCGCTGGTGCACAGTGAGATCCGTGCCGTCGCGCGCGGGCCGGAGCGTGACAGTCGTGCGCAGGCCGGTGACCGGCTCGTCGAAGACCAGCTCACGCGGCGGGTCCACGCTGACGTAGACGAACCGCAGCCGCCCGGTCCGGCCGTCCGGCGCCCGGGTGTCGAGCGCGAACTCGCCGCCCGGCCGCAGGTCGACGGTCACCGAGTCCGGCGGCACGTCGGCGTGCGAACCGCCCCAGAACGCCGCGATGCTCGCCGGTGAGGTGAAGGCCTCCCACACCCGTCCGGGCGCGGCGGGCAGGTGCCGCCGGGCGATCAGCTCGTCGCCGTGCCGTTCGGTACGGGTCCTCACCGGGTCGCCTCCGGCCCGGCGAGGTGCTCCTCCAGCGCGTCGAGTCGGTCGTCCCAGGCGCGGCGCTGCTCGTCGATCCACGAGCCGAGCCGGGTGAGCTGGTCGACGCGCAGCCGGCAGGGCCGCCGTGTGCCCTCCCGTCGCTGCTCGACCAGTCCGCAGCGGCGCAGCACGCCGACGTGGTGGGAGATGGCCTGCGGTGTCAGGTCGAACGGCTCGCCCAGCTCGCCCACTGTGGCCTCACCGCGCGCGAGCCGGGTCACCAGGGCGCGGCGGACCGGGTCGCCGAGCGCGGCGAAGGCGAGGTCGAGGTCGAGGTCCGGATCGGACTGCATGGCCTCACGCTATCGCAAACACTCGTTTGCGCAAACAACCCCTTGCAGAAGAGTCGCAGCGCGGGTGGCGTCAGAGCGCGCCGTTGCGGACGGCCTCGTAGATGGTGCTGATCGTCGGCGTGAAGCCGAGGCTGCGGGCGAGGCTGACGTCCATCTGCCCCTTCCACGGCTGACTGAGCGGTTCGGCGGAGGAGCCGTAGGAGTAGCCGACGAGCTGGGACATCTCGTAGATACTCAGGGGCGATTCATCGGCGATGTTGACAGTGCGGTTGTCGAACGCGCCCGTGAGGGCCAGTGCGAACGCCGTGGCGATGTCGGCGTGGTGGCAGACGCTCAGCCTCTGTGCCGGGTGCCACCCCATGCCGGCCGCGAGCTCGGGCAACGATTCGAGGTGCCCGTCCCCGTCTCCGTAGATGAATGGAAGCCGCAGGACGCCCCAGGTGAGCCCGCTGGCGCGAAGCAGCTGCTCGGCTTCGATCTTGCTGGCGGGGTAGGCGAGCGCCGGCGCGACGGTGTCGTCCTCACGCCCGGGGTGCGTGCTGTCGGCGCCGTAGACGTTGGAGGTGCTGGCCAGCAGGAACCGGGCCTGCGGCGCGTGCTTCTCGACGGCGGCGATCAGGTTGCGGGTGCCGTCACGGTTGACGGCCCAGATCCGGTCGTCGTCGCGGGTGCGGAAGACGGCGGCCAGGTGGATGATCGCGGTGATGCCTTCCACGGCTGCCGGCAGGGATTCGGGGCTGAGGACGTCGCCCTCGACGCGCCGTACGCCTTGGGGTACCGCTTTTCCGGGACGGACGAGGGCGCGGCACTCGATACCCGCCGCGGTGAGTCGCCCGAGCAGGCGGGGGCCGACGAGGCCCGTTCCGCCGGTCACGAGAACGGTCATGATCCGTGCTCCTTCCGGTAGTCGATGAGTCGTCTGGTCGCGCCGCTGAGGACGCGATTCATGGTCTCGATGTCCGCGGGGTCGACTCCGTCGAAGGCGACTTCCGCGATCAACGCCATCGGATCGGGGAGCGAGTTCCACAGGTTCAGGCCGGCCGGCGTGATGTGCAGCTGTTTCTGTCGCTGGTCGTCCGGGTCGGGCACCTGTTCGATCAGCCCTTTGCGTACGAGCGCTGCGATGACCGCGCTGAGGGTCGCCCGTTCGACCTCGAGTTCGCGGGTGAGGGTGCGCTGGCCGACCGGTCGGCCCTCACTCAGCCGGTACAACACGTACCACTGGGTGTTCCCGAGATCGTAGGGGCGTAGCACGGACTCCATGAGGGCCCGGCTGGCGAGGAAGTACTTCTTCGCCCAGACGCCCGGAGCGTCCAGCTCGTAGGCGTTCATTTCGTTAGGCACCTGACAACATTGTCAGGTGCCTAACGAAATGTCAAGAGGTGGCTGCGCGCCGGAACGTGGCGGGGTGCCCGGCAGTTGGGGGAGCAGGGGGACGGGCGCGCCGTTTCGGGCGGCGTGGCATCGGGAACGTCGTCGGGACGGGCACGGGACGGAGGTCGACATGAGGACACCGAGTCGCCGTAGGCGGATGCTTGGCGTACCCCTGCTCGTCACCACGCTGCTGGCCGGCGCGTGCGGCGACGGCGGCGGGAACGACGGCGGCGACGCCGCCCCGACCTCGACGGCCCCGGCTCCCTCGTCCGCGACGCCGTCGGCGTCGCCCTCACCCGGCGGGCGCGTGACGATCCCGACGTCCGCCTTCGCCGACCTGCCGCCGCAGCTGCGCAAGACCGACGCGCAGCCGATGGAGGCCACCGACGCGCTGCCCGAGTTGTGCGACCAGGAGTTCCGCAGCGGCGGACGGTCGGTCACCGCGAGCGCCGCCATGACGAGCGCCTACAAGCAGCCGAAGGACCCGCCGGAGAACGTCCCCTACGGCACTCTGCACCAGACCGTCTTCGCCTTCGAGGGCACCGGCGCCGCCGACTACCTGCGCCGGGTCCGCGGGGCGATGGAGTCCTGCCGGTCGTTCAAGGAGTCGGGCGGCACCGTCACCGTCCGGTCCGAGCCGATGGCCCGGACCGGGGACGAGGCGCTGCTGGTGACCGTCACCCGGCCGGCGACCGGCCTCGACGGCAGCCCGGCCCAAGGGCAGGCCACCAGCCAGATCGTCGTGATCCGGGTCGCCGACGCGGTCACCGTCGTGCACGACCAGGGCTGGGAGGGCACGAGCAACGACCCCGCCCTGATCGACGACATCGCCGCCGCCGCGGTCCGCGGCCTCGACTCTTGGCAGCGCTGACCGTCTAACCGCGTCGCGCCACCCGGCGTACGAGCAGGTACGCCACGCCGCCGGCCAGCAGCCACGGCGCGGCGACCACGATCGGGTCCAGCGGGTGGTGTACGCGGTCGACCCGGTTGCCGCGCAGCCGGGAGGCGAGCCCGTGCCCGGTGATCTCAGCGCGTACACCGGTCTCGGCTACGAGGTTGTCCGGGTGGCCGCGCAACAGCGACCCCAGCCTGCTCTCCGCCGTGTCGACCCGGTCGGCGGCGAGCAGCAGCAGCCAGTGCGCGGCGCGGCCCTCGCTGAACCGGCGGTACGAATAGCGGCGGATCACGCCGGAGAGCCCCTTGGGCGGGCACGAGGTGCCGAAGACCGGAGTGAGGAACTTGTGCTCGATCGACCGCTCGCGCGGCCACTTCTCCGGCTGCCGCTCGGGGAACTCCCAGTGCGCGCCGGTGACCTCCGGGGCGAAGCGCTCCTGCGGCACGGAGGGCCGGTCCGCCGGGTCGAGGTCGGCGCCCCACCCGGGGATACGGGCCCGCAGCTCGTCCGGGGACTCGGTGAGTTTCGGCTTGTCCGGCGTGTACGGCATGGTCGGCTCCCGGTCCTCTCAGGCGGCGTTCGGGACGATGAGCGGCTTGATGCAGCCGTCGAGCTTGGCGGAGAACATGTGGTACGCCTCGGCGACGTGCTCCAGCGGGATGCGGTGGGTGACGATGTCGCTGGGCTTGAGGTAGCCGTTGCGGATGTGCTCGAACAGGCGCGGCCACTGCCGCTTCACCGGGCACTGGTTCATCCGCAGCGTGAGTCCCTTGTTCATCGCGTCGCCGAACTTCACCGCGCTGAACATCGGCCCGTACGCGCCCATCACGGAGATCGTGCCGCCCTTGCGTACCGAGTCGATGGCCCAGTTCAGCGCCACCGGCGAACCGCCCTGCAACTTCAGCTTCGCCGCGGTGACGTGCTGCAGCAGGTTGCCGTCCGCCTCGGCGCCGACCGCGTCGATGGCGACGTCCGCGCCCAGGTGGTCGGTGATCTTCTTCATGTGCACGACGATGTCGTCGTACTCGGCGAAGTTGTACGTCTCGGCGTGCGCGAACGACGCCGCCTTCTCCAGCCGGTAGTCGAGGTGGTCGATGACGATGACCCGGCCGGCGCCCATCAGCCACGCCGACTTGGCGGCGTAGAGGCCGATCGGACCGGCCCCGAAGACGACCACCACGTCCCCCTCGGCGATGTCGCCGAGCTGCGCGCCGAAGTAGCCGGTGGCGAGCGCGTCGGTGAGCAGCACCGCGTCGTCGTCGTCCATCCACTCCGGAATCAGGCTCGGCCCGACGTCGGCGAACGGCACCCGCACGTACTCGGACTGGCCGCCGTCGTAGCCGCCGCACGTGTGCGAGTAGCCGTAGATGCCGCCCACCGCCGTGGCGTTCGGGTTCACGTTGTGGCAGTTGCTGTAGAGGCCCCGGGCGCAGAAGAAGCACGACCCGCAGTACACGTTGAAGGGCACCATCACGCGGTCGCCCGGCTTGACGTTGCGCACCGACGGCCCGACCTCGTCGACCACGCCGACGAACTCGTGACCGAACGTCATCCCGACCCGGGTGTCGGGCATCATGCCGTGGTAGAGGTGCAGGTCGGAGCCGCAGATGGCGGCCCGTGTCACCCGTACGATCGCGTCGTTGGGGTGTTCCACGACGGGCCGGTCCTTCTCCTGCACCCGCACCCGGTACGGACCGCGGTAGACCATTGCTCGCACTCGACGCCTCCCGGATGCCCGTGCCGCTGTTCGACTCGCCCCGGATCGTCCGGTGCACTGGAAGGGCTACCCCCGAGGATGAGGGCCAAACGGGAGCGGGATCGCCGGGCAGAATGGGCTGGCGACCGCAGCCGTGACGCGATGGGGGCCCGCCATGACCGCACGTCCGGACGTCCTCGTCATCGGCGCCGGGGTCAGCGGTCTCAGCACCGGTATCCGGCTGGCCGAGGCCGGCGCCCGGGTGCTCGTCCGCACCGCGGCGCCGCCCGAGCGGACCACGTCGGCGCTGGCCGGGGCGATGGTCGGCCCGAACCTGTCGCCGCCCGGCGATCCGCAACGCGCCTGGACCGACGAGTCGCTGCGGGTGTTCGGCGCCGAGCCGATGCCGGGTGTGGCGTGGCGCGACGGCACGCTCGCCGCCCGGCCGGCCGGTGCGACGCCCCCGTACGCCGAGCAGACGCCGGGCTTCCGGCAATTGGGCGACGACGAGCGGCCGGCCGGCTTCGGCACCGCGTTCACCGTCCGCCTGCCGCTCGTCGACATGCCGGTCTATCTCGCGTACCTCCTGGAACGCCTGCGCGCGGCGGGCGGCGAGGTGCGCCAGGAACCGGTCGGCTCGCTGGACGAGGCGGCGACGCTGGCCCCGGTGGTGGTCAACTGCGCCGGGCTGGCGGCGCGGACGCTGACCGGCGACACCGGCCTGCACCCGGTGCGCGGCCCCCGGATCGTGGTGCGCAACCCCGGCCTGGCACGGTTCTTCATGGAGGCGCCGATGGCGCCGGCCTGGGCGTCGATCTTCCCGCACGGCGACCACGTGGTGCTCGGCGGCGGCCAGCGACGCAGCGACGACACCACCCCCGATCCGGCCGAGGAGGCCGACGTCCTCGCCCGGTGCGTCGCGATCGAACCCGCACTGGCCGCCGCCGAGGTCCTCGAACACACCGTCGGGCTACGTCCCGGCCGGGCGGCGCCCCGCGTGGAGGCCGAGCGGCGCGGCGACGCGCTCGTCGTGCACAACTACGGCCACGCGGGCAACGGCGTGATGCTGTCCTGGGGCTGCGCGCGCGACGCCGCCGCGCTCGCCCTCGGCGCCGCGCCGCCCGCCTGACCACGGTCAGGACACGGCGGTACGCACCAGCTCGGCGACCTTCTTCTCCACCTCCGGGCTCCACCTCACCAGCGCGAACGACGCCGGCCACATGTCGCCGTCGTCGAGGTTCGCCGCCTCCTGGAAGCCGAGCGTCGAGTAGCGGTACTTGAACTTCCCCGCGTCCTGGAAGAACACGACGATCTTGCCGGCCGCGTTGGCGTACGCGGGCATGCCGTACCAGGTCTTCGGTGCCAGCTCCGGCGCGGCGGACATGATCGTCATGTGCACGCGCTCGGCCAGCTCGCGGTCCTCCGGCGCCATCTGCGCGATCCGGTCGAGCACCGCCTGGAGGTCGTCGGCCTTCTTCGCGCCCTTGCGGCCCTCGGCGCGCAGCTCGGCGGCGCGCTCCTTCATCGCGGCGCGCTCCTCGGCGCTGAACCCGTCGGACATCTCGATTCCCCCTCGTGACTCGCGGTCCGCGTGCTGCCGACCGCCCGACGACAACGCTAGGGCGCGGCGGTGACGGCGCGCTTCTCGATTCCTGATCACCTGCCGGGACCACGGCGACGAGGCGCGGCACCTACTATCGCCGCCATGGCAACCCGGCTCGTACAGATCAACATGAAGGCCCACGACGAGGTGGCGCTCGGCGGCTTCTGGGCGGAGGTGCTCGGCTGGGAGATGTCCAGCGAAGAGCCCGGCGTGACCAACCTCGAACCCGCGGGCCTCACCTACCCGGACCCCCGCGCCCTCTACGTCGACCTGGTCGTCTCCACCGAGCCCAAGACGGCGAAGAACCGGGTCCACGTCGACCTTGCGACCACCTCGGCCGCGCACCACGCGGAGCTGGTCGCCCGTCTGACCGCCCTCGGCGCCACCCCCACCGACGTGGGCCAGGGCGACGTGCCGTGGACAGTCCTGGCGGATCCGGAGGGCAACGAGTTCTGCGTACGGGAGCCGAACCCGCTGTACGCGGACACCGGTCCCATCGGCGCGGTGGTGGTCGACTGCGCCGACCCGCGTGCCATGGCCGACTTCTGGAGCCGGGCCACCGACTGGACCGTGCACGAGGTGACCGACCAGCAGGCGGTGCTGCGCTCCGCCCAGGGCGTCGGCCCCTACCTGCGGTTCGCCCGCAGCGCCGACGCGAAGACCGGGTGGAACCGGGTGCACCTCGACGTCCGCCCGTACCCGTCGGACGACCTGGACGCCGAGACCGCCCGCCTGCGGTCGCTCGGCGCCACCGACGCCGACCTGGGCGGGGCCGACCTCCGGTGGCGGGTGCTCGTCGACCCGGAGGGCAACGAGTTCTGCGTCCTCACCCCGGCCTGAACTCGTGGATCACCTCGATCGGCCCGACGATGTGCCGGTTGAACTCGTCCAGCTCCTCGGCTGGCACCCACAGCTCCAGGATGTCCCGGCCACCGACCTGCCGGACCGGGTAGCGGGCGGCGAAGGCCCGGTCGACGTGGAAACGGGTCACGTAGCCGACGCCGGACGCCGGCACGTTCCAGTCCCGGGCGATCATGACGGCGTACTCCTCGTTGAGCACCGGATAGAAGATCGGCTGGTCCGGCAGGCGCGGCGGCCAGGCCCGCCAGCCGGAGGCGCGGACGAGGTCGAGCTCCCGCGGCCCGGTCGGGCGCCACAGCGTCGTCGTCTCCGTCATCGCGTACCCCTCTCGCGTCCCGTCCCGCGCACCGTACCGGCGGACCGGCGCCGCCCCCCACGGATTTCGCCGGCTGCCTACGCTTCGCCCGGCGCGCCGGGTGACGTCGTCGCGGGCCGATGAGTTTGACACGGTGCGGCGGTCAACCCGTCGAACCCACTGACAAGGAGCACCGCGATGGCCAAAGTCATCTCCACGCTGTTCATCTCGGCCGACGGTGTCGCCGAGATCGACCCCGACTGGCACTTCCCGTACTTCGACGAGAACATGGGCCGCGCCGTCACCGAGGACTACGACACCTCCGACGTGCTGCTGATCGGCCGGGAGACGTACGACAGCTTCGCCGGTGCCTGGCCGGACCGGGAGGCCGCCGGCGGCGAGGACGCGCCGTTCGCCAAGCAGCTCGGCGACATGCGCAAGGTGGTCGTCTCGCGCCAGCCGCTGGAGTTCTCCTGGCGCAACTCGGAGCTGATCCAGGGTGACCTGACCGACGCCGTGCGCGCGCTCAAGGCCGACGCCGGCATCAAGGGCATCCTCATCCCCGGGTCGATCTCGGTGGTGCAGCAACTGCTCGCCGCGGGCCTGGTGGACGAGCTGCGGCTGCTGGTGCACCCGGTCGCCGCCCGCAAGGGCCGCCGGCTGTTCGACGACGGCGACGCGCCGTACCACCTGCGGGTGGCCGCGACCGAGGCGTACCCGACCGGCGTGATCCGGGTGATCTACACCCCGGCGCCGGCGCCGGGCGCTGTTGGCTACGACGACGTCAAGGACCAGGTGCCGGCCGGCAGTTGACGATCACGGGGCGGCGGCGGCCCGGTGTGTCGTGAAAGGATCCGCCGGTGCGTCGTGCTCCGCTGCTGTTGATCCTCGCGGCCGTGTCCGCCGTCGCCCACGTCGTCGGCGTCCTGGTGGCCGCACCGCTTTGGCGCGGCGCGGAGGTGCTGAGCCTGGCGCTGCTGCTCGCGTACGCCGTCGCCGCCGGACTGCCCGCCCCGCGCTGGGCGGTGCCGGCGGCGCTCGTGCCACTGCTCGTGGACGCGGTCCGCACCATGCCGGCCGAGGCGGGCG
Source organism: Micromonospora sp. LA-10 (assembly GCF_051853095.1). Classification (NCBI taxonomy): domain Bacteria; kingdom Bacillati; phylum Actinomycetota; class Actinomycetes; order Micromonosporales; family Micromonosporaceae; genus Micromonospora; species Micromonospora sp. LA-10. Next base: position 1,595,396 of record NZ_CP195710.1, on the reverse strand, counting down.
CCGGGGACTTCAGTTGGCTGGTGTACGGCAGCATTGACGGCGGCTTCGACAGTACGGCCGGCTTCGACGCGGCGTTCGCCGGAAGCGGGGCGGCGCTGGTGGCGGTGGCGGTGCTGCTGGTCGCGTTCCGGGGCCCTGGACGACGCCGGCACCTGATCGCCGGGGCGGTCGCCGCCGCGCCCGTCGTCGGGTACGCGGCCGTCCGGGTCACCGACATCGGCGTCGCCGTCGCTGCCAGTCACCGGGTGGTGGAGACCCGCACCCGGACCACGCTGACCCGGGTGGACGGCCCCGGGTACTACGACCAGGTCGATGTCGTGCCCGCGCTCGTCCTCGCGGTGCTGCCGCCGCTGGCGCTCGCCCTCGCCGCGCTGGCGCTCGCCGTGCTGCTGGCCGGGCGGGGCCGACGTCTCGCCGCGACCGGCGCGGCACTGCTGGCGGTGCTCGCGTTGCCGCTGCTCGACGCGGGCATGGAGGCCGTGCCGCTGCCCTCCTCGGTCGACGGCACCGCCCTGTTCGCCTGGTACGCCATCACACCCACGCGGATGCTGCCGCAGCCCGTAGCGGCCCTCACGGCGGCGGTGGAGCTGGCCGCGTACCTGCTGCTCGTGGCCGGCCTGACCGGCGCGAACCGCGCCGCACCGGCGGTGCCCGCGCCGGCGGAGGCCGGCTGACGTCAGGCTGTCGACTCCAGCTCGTCGAAGGCCACGTTCCACCACGACTCCGGCTCGGCGAACGCGGCCGGGTCGACCGGGCGCAGGTCGTCGCGGATCGCCGCCGCCCGTGCGGCCCGCTCCCGGCCGCCGGGGTCGGTGGCGATGAGCTGCCCGAGCCGGTAGAGGAACTCCACGAACGCGGCGAACGTGCTGTTCACCGTCTCCAGGTTCGGCGTCTCCAGGTCCAGCAGGATCACCGCGCCGGTGCCCGCGTCCAGGCAGAACAGCAGCGCCGCGTCCTCCGGCGAGGCGCCCAGCACGATGTACGGGCGGGAGCCCTGGTCACCCAGCTCGATCGACAGCGTGGAGAACAGCTCCACGTCGGGCACCGTCACGTCCACAGTGAACAGGATCGGCACCTCGACCGGCAGCGCGCCGTCGGGCGGGAAGACCTCCGGCCCGAGCGGCCCGAGGATCGCGTCGAAACGCTGGTCGGGGAAGTAGATGACGCCCCGCTCACCCCAGAGCGCGGTGAGCTGTTCGCGGGTGACGGTCACGGCTGCGTCTCGTCCTCGTCCGTCTCGTCGAGCAGGCCCTGCCGGTCGAGGAACGCGTACCACCCGTCGTCGTCGGTGACCAGCTCGGCGTAGCCCGGGCCGAGCACGTAGTAGTGCACGAACGAGTCGAGGTCGGGCGCCAGCTCCTCGAACGCGTCGCCCATGAACCACTCGGTGCCGGTCGGCGGGAAGTACCACACCGCGCCGGTGGCGCGCTCCAGGAAGATCGGCTCGTCGCTGCGCGTGCCGACGACGAGCCAGCCGCCCTTGTCCTGGCCGATGGGGGAGAAGTCGGGCGCGTAGTCGAGGAAGTACTGGACCCCGGCCAGCCGGGCGGTCGAGGCCAGCTCGAACGCGCCGGCCCGCAGGCCGTCGGCGGCGAGCAGGAACTCGCGCAGGCCGGCCGGCAGCTCCGCCGGCACGTCACCGTCGTCGGCGGGGTCGCCGATCTGCGCGTACGCGAGACTGGCCGGCTCGTCCGCGGCCAGGTCGCCGCGGAGTTCGTCGAGAAGCTGCGCGAGATCGGAAGTCAATCCACTACCTCTATTCGGATCGGGGTTCCGTCCGGCAGATTCTGGATCTGCCCCCAGATCTGGGAGCCGATGTCCGTGTTCGTTCTACCATGCAGCAACTTGAGGTTGTCGACGGTGTCCGGCCCGCCGAGCTGCAGTTCCCACACGTGGTCGGGATGGTAGTCGCTGAGTCGTTGACTGAGCCGGTTGGCGAGATCCTTGTCGTGCGGCCAGTACTTGTCCCAGATCTTCTGCCGGATCCGTTCCTTGTACCCGTCGGTGATGCTCTTGTCGCGTGCCACCGGGTTGGTGGCCTTGTAGAGCTTGCCCTCGTCGCTGAGTTTCTTCAGCGCGGCCATCTTGCGCCGGAACTGGGCGGTGGCGTGGAAGTCCCGGCGCTGCACCCGGATCACCTTCGTCGGCAGGGCGCGGTTGGGCCCCGTGACCCGGACGATCGGCTTCTCCAGCTTCTCGACCGCCTTGCGGACGATCTTGCCGGCCGCCGGTTTCGCGGCGGCGCCCCGGCTGCGCCTCGGGCTAGGCATCGAGCAGTCTTCCGATGACCTGGTCGATGAGCGCGCCGACGATCTCCCGGGTGATGATCTGGAAGATCGGGATCTCGGCCAGCGAGGCGCCGAACGTGACCACGGCGGTGGCGATCGCCTGGGCGACCTGGAACGCCAGGATGGCGAGCTGCACGATCACCGCGATCTTCAGCGCCAGGACGATCGCCGCGCAGATGATCAGCCCGGTGCCGAGCAGCATGGCCGCGGGCATGCTGTCGTGCAGCACGAGCGGACCGTTCTGCTCGCCGCCCCACCACTTCTGGAACGCCGCGATCGCCGGGCCGACGTTCTGCGTCCACACCTGGGCTGCTGCCGCGTCCGCCGCGCCGGCCGCCGCCCCGATCCGGCCGCCGAACTCCAGCCACGCCTGGCCCATCTCGAAGAGCTTCTCCTCGTCGGCCTGCGGCCAGGTGTAGCCGATCCAGCCGAGCGCGGTGATCAGCTCACCGGGTAGTTGCAGTCCCACGGCTCACCCCAGCCCGCCGGCCAGCGAGCGCATGGCGCCCGCGCCGTCCTCGTCGACCCGCTCGTACGCGTCGGCCATCCCGGCGATGTCGGCGCCGGCGGAGGTGAACTCCTCGGCGGCCATGCCGAGGCAGTCGAAGATGTAGTTCGCCACCTCGGTGTACGCGATGCCGATGAGCGACCCGATGTCGTCGGCGCCCCACGGCTCGCCGTAGCCCTGCATCCGCGCCTCGAACGCCTCCAGCTCGCCGCCGAACCGCTGGGCGGCGTCGGTGACGCCGCGCCCGGCGGCCCGGATCAGCGGCGGGTGCACCTCGAAGCCGTCGCCGCTCATCGCTGCCCGCCGCGTGCGATCCGCTCCTGCGCCTCGGTCAACGCGTCGAGGAACGACCCGAGCCGGGGGACGGCGGTGTCCCGTACCTCCTGCAACTGCTCCCGCAACTGCGACATGTCCGCGACCTGCGGGGCTGGGCCGGCCCGCAGCCCGTCGATCGCCGCGTTGACGGCGGTGACGATGTGCGCGGTCAGCTCGTCGGAGCCGAGCCGCATCAGCCGCGGCTCGACGTGCAGCGAGTGGAGCTTGCCGTCGCGCCCCATCTCGGCGCGTACCTGCCCGTCGGCGGCCTCGCCGACCGCCGGTGTCTCCGCCTCGTCGGCGGGCGGCGGACCCACCGTCCGAAGTGCCGCCATCGTCGCGTCGAGCATGCGGGTGAAGTCGCCGCTCATCGAAGGATCCGCGCTCATGAGCCCTCCCCAAGGCCAAACGCCCCGAGCGTAACCGAGACGGACAAAGCGGTTTGTCCCGTGCGCCGCCCGATCCGTCTTGGACACCGCGCGCCCGGACGGCCACCATCGGCAGGAACACGTCGGTACGGGGACGGGAGCGGAACATGACCGAGGCGGACGTGGTGGTGGTCGGCGGTGGCGTCGTCGGGATGACGACGGCGCTCACGCTCCAGCGGCGGGGCGCCCGGGTCACCGTGCTGACCGCCCACGACCCGGCCGACACGGTGTCCACGGTGGCCGCCGCGGTCTGGTACCCGAGCCACACCGAGGAGGACCCGAGGGTGCTGCGCTGGGCCCGGGACACCCACGCCGAGCTGCGCCGCCAGGCGGCCGACGGCGTGCCGGGAGTGGTCGACCGGCCCACCCGGATGTGGCTGCGCCACCCGTTCGCCGGGCCGCCGTGGTGGGCCGACGCCTGCGGGGACCTGGTGGTCGAGCCGGCGGCGCCGCCGTACACCGCGCTGCTGCGGTTCACCGCCCCGACGGTGGAGATGACCACGTACCTCACCTGGCTGCGGGAGCGTCTGGAGGCGGGCGGCGGCCGGGTCGTCCGCCGCGCGCTGGGCGCGCTCGCCGAGGCGTACGACGTGGCGCCGGTCGTGGTCAACGCGACCGGCCTGGCCGCCGGGCGGCTCGCCGCAGACCCGGCCGTGTACCCGGCGCGCGGGCACGTCGTGCTGGTGGCGAACCCCGGCCTGACCGTCTCCGTGCGCGACGAGGACGACCCGGCCGGCATCACGTACGTGCACCCGCGCCGCCACGACGTGGTGCTCGGCGGCACGTACGAGGAGGGGGTGTGGGAGACCCGCCCCGACCCGGAGGAAGCGGCGGCGATCCGGCGCCGGTGCGTGGCGCTCGTGCCGCAGCTCGCGGACGCGCCGGTGCTGGGGGAGCGGATCGGGCTGCGACCCGCCCGGCACGGCGGCCCCCGGGTCGAGGTGGACCCGGCGGACGGGCGGCTGGTGCACGCCTACGGGCACGGCGGCGCGGGGGTGACGCTGTCCTGGGGCTGTGCTGCCGAGGTGGCGGATCTCGCGCTGCGTGTCTGACCGCCCCGGCACGCGACGGTCCACCGTCAGGGCTCGACGGACGGTAACCTCGGCCCGGTGTCCGCCCGCCGCGCCGCACTCTTCGCCCTCGTCGCCCTGATCGCCGTCCACATCGGCTGCACGCTGGTCGCGCTCGCCGCCTACAGCCACCGGATCGGCCTGGTGACCCACGACGGCTCCGGTTTCCTGGTGGAGCTGCTCGACGCCGTGGTGCCTCTCCGTGACCTGCTGCCCGCCGTGCTCTGGCTGCTGCCGGTCACGCTGCTCGTCACGTTCGCGGCCCTCGGCCGGTGGGCCGCCCGGCGGACCGCCCGCCCCGACGGCGAGCGGCTACCGAGAGCGGCGTGGACCGCCGGCATCGCCGCGGTGCTGCTCAACCCGCTCGCGGCCGTGCGCTACGCGTCCGCGACCGCGAACGGCGGCGAGTACATGCGTACGGTGCAGGTGGAGACCACCCTCCTGGTGCTCGCCGCTGCCGCGGCCACCACGATGAGCGCGCTCGCCGTCGCCGGGTTCGTCCGGCGCTCCGACACGGTGAGCCCGGCGGCGCGGCGGATGCGGGTGGACGGCTGGTCCGCGGACGCGGCGGGACGGGAGTGACCTGTCCGCTCACGAGTGTCTCGTCCAGGCGACGAACCGGTGGAACAGTTCGTCGGGGCGAGGGCCCGGATCTGGGTTGAGTCTCAGCAGGTCGGCGGCGGCGTCGAACAGGCAGCCGGCCATGTAGATCGACAGCGCCACCCGGTCGCGGCGGTACTCCAGCAGCAACAACAGGCGTGCGGGCTGACACGGCCACGGGCCGGCACAGACCCGGCACAGCCACAGCGGCCGGATCGCCACGTGCGGCCGGATCGCTCTGGGCGGGCGGCCCTGGGGCGGCGAGGAAGTCGGCATACCCCATACGGTGACCGAGGCGTTGACCCGAGTCAAGGAGTCGGGGCAACTGTCTAGCGTCCGGCTTATGGAGCTGGTGGGCGCAGCCGAGATCCGCGTGATGCTGGGTGGCATCAGCAAGCAGCGCGTCTACGTGATCACCAGTAACCGCAACTTCCCCGAGCCGGTGGCTGACCTTGTGCAGGGCAAGGTCTGGTTGAAGTCGGACGTCCAGGAGTGGATCAGGAAGCACCGGCCGGAACTGGCCGCTGACTGACCAGACCCTTCCGTCAGGATCGCGGCACGGACCGGTCAGGAATCGAGAAGCCTCGCGCGGGTCGGCGGACCTAGCGTCTGCGGTACGGGCCACCCACCGGGGCGGCCACCGGGGAAAGGGGCGCCGACCCATGGACCTCCGCATCCGTCAGCTCCACCGCTGGTTCTCGATCGCCTTCACGGTGACCGTCGTGATCACGTTCGTCGCGCTGGCCCAGAAGGACCCGATCGTGTGGGTCTCCTACGTGCCGCTGCTGCCGCTCGCCCTGCTCCTGATCAGCGGCCTCTACCTGTTCGCGCTGCCGTACCTGCGGCGTCGCCGCGTCGCCGCACGTCCGCGCTGACCAGGGGGATTACCGGGGCCGGTCAGCGGGCACCACTGGCCAATGGACCAGAAGGTGATGGTGTTCGCCCCCGCGCCGCTGTTGACGGTGACCATCGAACAGCAGGGCGAGGCGACCGAGCTGCATCTGCACCCGGGCGGGCAGGGGGTGTGGCAGAGCCGCATGATCGCGGCGCTCGGCGTGCCGGTGACCATGTGCGTGGGCCTCGGCGGCGAGGTCGGCGACGCGGTGCGCAAGCTGCTCGACGACGAGGACGTCACGGTACGGATGGTGCGCCGCGAGTCCGGCACCGGCTGGTACGTGCACGACCGGCGCGACGGCGAGCGGACCGAGATCGCCGAGCACCCGGGCGTGCCGATGGTGCGGCACGACATCGACGAGCTGTACACGGTGACGCTCACCGAAGGGTTGCGCGCTCCGGTGAGCGTGCTCAGCGGGCCTGCCGACCCGTGCGTGGTGGACCCGGACATCTACCGGCGGCTCGCCGCCGACCTGAGCGCCAACGGCGGGACGGTGGTGGCCGACCTGTCCGGGCCGTACCTGGAGGCGGTGCTCGACGGCGGCGTGAGCGTGCTGAAGGTCAGCCACGAGGAACTGCTCGACGACGGCCTCGCCAAGGACGACAGCGTCGAGGCGCTGCGCGACGCCGGCCGCCGCTGCCAGGAGCGGGGCGCGCGGACGGTGCTCATCAGCCGCGCCGGGGAACCCGCGCTGGCGCTGCCGGAGGACGGCGAGGCGCTGCTGGTGCACGCCCCGCCGCTGGAGCTGGCCGACCACCGGGGCGCCGGTGACTCGATGACCGCCGGGGTGGCGGCCGTGCTGGCCCGAGGCGGCGACATGCGGGAGGCGCTGCACATCGGCGCCGCCGCGGGCGCGCTCAACGTGACCCGGCACGGGCTGGGCACCGGCCGGGCCGAGGCGGTACGCGAACTCGCCGGCCGGGTCCGGCTGACCCCGCTGGACGGTGGCGACGATGACGGCTGACCGGCCGCCCCGGGTGCTGGTGACGAACGACGACGGCGTGCACGCCCCCGGCATCCGGGCGCTGGCCCGGGCCGCGTACGAGCGCGGGCTGGACGTGGTGGTCGCCGCGCCGCAGCACGAGGCGAGCGGGATGAGCGCGGCGCTGTCCGCGGTGACCGACGACGGGCGGCTGGTGTTCGGCGAGACCGAGCTGGACGGGCTGCCCGGCGTGCCCGCGTACGCGGTGGCCGCCTCCCCGGCGTACATCGCGGTGCTGGCCGGGCTCGGCGTGTTCGGGCCGGTGCCGGACCTGCTGCTGTCCGGCATCAACCGGGGCGCGAACGCGGGCCACGCGGTCCTGCACTCCGGCACCGTCGGCGCGGCGCTGACCGCCGGCAACAACGGCATCCGCGCGCTCGCCGTGTCGCTCGACGTGCTCACCGCGGCGGCGGCGAGCGCCGGCAGCGGCGGCGCGGCGATCGCCGTGCTGGACAGCGTCGACGACGAGTCCCGCCACTGGTCGACCGCCGCCGAGCTGGCCGCGGCGCTGCTGCCCTGGCTGGCCGAGGCGGACCCGGGCACCGTGCTCAACCTCAACGTCCCCGACCGGCCGGCCGACCAGGTGGCCGGGCTGCGGCAGGCGACGCTGGCGCCGTTCGGCCAGGTGCAGATGTCGATCGCCGAGCGCGGTGAGGGCTTCGTGCGTACGGCGGTGGAGGAGAACGCGGTCCGGGCGGTCCCGGGCACCGACATCGCGTGGCTTGCCGACGGGTACGCCACGGTGACCGCGCTACGGGCGCTGGGCCACCTGCCCGACGTGGAGCTGCCTGTCGACCGGTGAGCACGGTTCCGCCCCGCCACCTCGTACGGGTGGCGGGGCGGAACGCGTCACTCGCCGGCGGCGCGCCGGCGGTCGGCCTCGGCGTCTGCGGCGCCCACCGGGGTGCCGTCGCTGTCCCGGTCGGCCCGGGACAGGTCCACGTCGGCACCGGCCCGGGCGGCGTCCGCCGCCGCGTCGTCGGCGCCGACGACCTCGCCGCCGTCGGTCTGTCCGTCGTCGGGGACCAGCTGCCCGGCGGTGGCCAGCCCGATCGGTGCGTACCTGGGGTCGGTCATCTCGTCCTCCTCACCGGTGTTCCTTCGGTAGCGGTACCCCGGGAGTGGACGCGGCACACGCGCGGGTCAGCGCCCCCGGTCGAGGAAGTCCAGGGTGACCGCGGCGAACAGCGGCGACTGGTCGATGTCGTAGTGGGTCAGGCCGGGCAGGATCGCCAGCGCGTGCCCGCCCGCCGGACGGCCCTCGCCCGCCCAGCCGCCGTCGCGCCGGCCGCCGTCGAGCAGCTCGAACACCTCCACGAAGTGGCTCGGCGGGGCCATGTCGGCGTCGGCGGCGACCACGAGCGTCGGCACCCGCAGGGCCCGCACCTGGTCGGTGAAGTCGAAGTCCTTCCGCATCGCCTCGCCGATCTTGTCGAGCAGCCGGGGGAAGTCCTCCGGGCGTGGCGCGACCCGCTGGTACAGCTCGTACATCGGGGTGTCCTTCATGTACTCGGCCGCCGCGCCGGTGACCTGACCCTGCTGCGCCAGCAGTTCCGGGTAGACGGCGTCGCGGCGGATGTGCGCGGACGCGGCGACCAGCCGGCCGACCTTCTCCGGATGGCGGAACCCGACGTGCAGGGCGACGCCACCGCCGAGGGAGAAGCCGACCACGTCCGGCCGGTCCAGCCCGAGGTGGTCGATCAGCGCGGCGACGTCGTCGGCCATCAGCGCCATGTCGAGCGGCCGGTCCACATCGGCGGTGCGGCCGTGTCCCTGCAGGTCCACCACGACGACCTGGTGTTTCGCGGTGAGCATGGGCAGGATCGGCGCGAACATCTCGCCCGAGCAGAGCCCGCCGTGCAGCAGGATCATCGGCCGTCCGCTGCCGTGCGTCTCGTGGTAGAGGCGTACGCCGTTGACGTCGGCGTACCGCCCCGGGGCGTGGGTCTCGTCGCGCTGGGCGGTGGTCATCGGTGCTCCTCCGGTGCGGTGACCTGACGACTGTTGGACCGGCCGCGCGCGGCGAACTCATCGGCGCGCGCCGAAGGTGCTCGCGTTCATGCAGCATGTGGGCTAGTTTCGGCGGGGTGAGCGAGGTGGCGAGCATTCCCGTCGAGGCGCAACTTGAGGCGTACCGGTCGGAGCTGACCGGCTACTGCTACCGGATGCTGGGTTCGGCCTTCGAGGCCGAGGACGCGGTGCAGGACACCTTCGTCCGGGCCTGGCGCAACTTCGACAAGTTCGAAGGGCGTTCCGCGCTGCGGACCTGGCTCTACCGGATCGCCACGAACGTCTGCCTCACCATGGCCACGAGCGCGCAGCGCCGGATCCGGCCGATGGACCTCGGCCCGGCGGGCGTCGGCACGGCCACCCATCCCGGCGAGCCGCGCCCCGAGCAGATCTGGCTCGGCCCGGTGCCCGACGACCGGGTGCTGCCCGAGGCCGGTGACCCGGCCGAGGTGGTCGCCGGCCGCGAGTCGGTCCGGCTGGCGTTCGTCGCGGCGTTGCAGCACCTGCCGCCCAAGCAGCGGGCCGTGCTCATCCTGCGCGAGGTGCTCGCCTGGTCGGCCCAGGAGGTCGCCGACCTGCTCGACACGTCGGTGGCGGGCGTCAACAGCGCGCTGCAACGGGCGCGGGCCACGCTCGCCTCGGCCGACACCGACGCCGACGTGAGCCGTCCCCTCGACTCCGAGCAGCAGGCGCTGCTCGCCCGGTACGTGCGCGCGTTCGAGGCGTACGACCTGACGGCGCTCACCGCGCTGCTGCACGAGGACGCGACGCTGTCGATGCCGCCGCTGCCGCTTTGGCTGCGCGGCCCCGAGCACATCGCGGCCTGGATGGCCGGCACCGGCAGCGGCTGCCGCGGCTCCCGGCTGGTGCCGACCGCCGCCAACGGGATGCCCGCTTTCGGGCACTACCGGTGCGACCCCGACGGCTCAGGGCACGTGCCCTGGGCGCTGATCGTGATCGGCGTCTCCGGCGGCCGGATCACGTCGCTCAACAACTTCCTCGACGTCGACCGCCTGTTCCCGCTGTTCGGGCTGCCCGCCCGGCTGGAGGAGGGCGCCGGCCAGCCCGAGCAGGCCCGCGAGCTCGCGTAGGTCGTCACCCGCCCCGCGTACCTCCAGCCGCCAGCCGAACCGGCGCGCGGTCAGGCGCAACCGCGCCAGCACCTCGACCGTGACCAGGTCCGGCGTCGCCACCCCGGACACGTCGCAGACCACCACCCCCCGGTCGCGGCCGCGCAGCGCCTCGGCCAGTTCGGCGCAGCGGGCGGCGATGTCCGCGCGGGTCGGCGTCCCGCCGGCCAGGGAGAGCATGTGCGTGATCACACGCATTGGACCGGCGTACGTCCCGGCTCTCATCGGTACGCGCGTGCCGAAACCGGACCCGGCGCCCTCATGCCCCGGTCACGTTGTCGCATGCAGTTACATCGACGTTAACTGCTATACCAATCATCGGTGCTCGGCTATATGATCCCGGTAGTTCACCCCGAAGCCTCACGAAACCGCAGCTCCCGCACCCCTCGGGTCGAACTCCGCAAGCCAGGTGCCCCGCATCGTCGTGCCTGGCGACCGCCCGGCGTTGCGGTTCAACCCTGCCGGAAAGGTGGGAACGGATGACAGGGATGCCGTCCTTGGTCATCGGCGTCGCGTCCTCGTCCGCCGAGCGCCGGCAGCTCGCGCAGCTGCTCGGCGGCACCGAGGCGTTCCTGATCGTCTCCAGCGTCCACCAGGCCCGCCGTTTCCTCGATCTGGTCCGTCGTCCGGCCGGCGCGCCGGCGCCCCGGCCGCAGCCCGCCGGTGAGCCGCCCGCCCCGTCGTCCGTCCCGTCTTCCGGTCTTGAGCTGGGTGTCGACTCCGACCGGCGGGTGCTGCGCTGGCGGGAGCGGGAGGTGGGGTTGACGCCGCTGGAGCACGACCTGCTGGTCTGCCTTGCCGGCACGCCCGGTCAGGTGTGGACGTACGCCCGGCTGCACCGCGAGGTCTGGGGCAATGACCACCTGGGCCGGGGCTCGGACATGCACTCGGTGGTGCGCCGCATCCGGCGCAAGCTCGCCCGCCTCAACGTCCCCGCGACGATCCACGCCGTCCGAGGCGTCGGCCTCCGCCTGACCCCACCCTGACCCCCTCTCCCTCCCTCCCTCCCTCCCTCCCCGCCCGGGCCCGCGCCGTTGATCTTGCACTTGCGGCCCCTCGGGTGGGGCTTTTGTGTGCCTTGCCGGGGCGGTAAGTGCAAGATCGCGGGGGAGGGAGGGGTGGGGGCGCGGGAAGGCCCGCCCGGCGCGGAGCGCCGGGCGGGCCTTCCCTGTCGGGTGCTGGGTCAGCAGCGGGTGGGGGAGAGGGTGAAGTCCTCCACAGTGGGCGTGCTGCTGTTGATCTTCGTCTGGCGCGTCTGAGGCTTCCAGCCGTCCTTCGCGACGATCAACGTGAGCGGGTTGTTGCGCCGGTCCATCCAGTAGGCGTACCGGCCCTGGGCGTCGGTGGTGAAGGTGTAGGAGCTCGCCCAGGAGTCGACCTGCACGGTCACGCCCGCCAGCGGCGCCGTCGCGCCCTGGCAGCTCGTGCCCGAGACCGTGCCGGACAACTTGCCCCAGGTGGTCGGCGGCTGCGCGATCATGGTCACCGCCACCGGCTCCACGGTGTACGGAGTGTCCTCCTTGATCGCCACCGACGCCGAGTACGTGCCCGGCTGGTCGACGTTCGCCGTCATCGTGACGGTGACAGTGACCTTCTCACCCGGCGCCAGCGTGACCTTCGACTTGTCGACGGTCAGCCAGCTCACGTCCGCGGCGGCCTCCGAGCACTCGGAGAAGCCGGGCAGGACCTCGCTGTCCTTGGTGGCCGTGAAGCTGCCCGACGACCCGCCGATCTTGTAGAACCCGCACGCCGCGCCGCCCCGGTAACGGGCGGTGTTGGCGTTGGGCAGGTTCGCCCACGAGTTGGTCGCCGGGTCGAAGGCGAAGCCGGCGTTGGTGATGGCGCCGCCCTGCGACCCGCCGACGACCAGGAGCTTGCCGTTGGCCACCGCGTACGAGGAGGCCCAGCTGTCGGCCGGCGCGTCCGGGATGGCGGTCCAGGCGTTCGCCGACGGATCGAAGGCGTACCCGACCTTCTGCGACGTGGTGCCGTCGTTGCCGCCGGTGCAGTAGACGGTGCCGTCGATCCCGCCGCAGGACAGGAACGCCACCGACTTCGGGTACGCGGGCAGCGTCTCCCAGCTGTCCGCGCCGGGGTCGTAGCGGACCACCGAGTTGGACATCGGCGTGCAGCTGGCAGTGGTGCAGCCGCCGATCGCGTACAACTTGCCACCCGCGACCGCCTGGCCGGCCGCCGAGCGCGGCGCCGGGTTGTCGGCCTTGCGGGTCCAGGTGTTCGCCGCCGGGTCGTACGAGAAGGTTCCGGCGTCCGGACCGGCGGCGCCCCAGCCGCCGGTGGCGACGATCTTCCCGTCGATCACCCCGACCGTCATGGCGTTACGCGCGCCGGGCAGGTCGGCGATGCCGGTCCACGTCTGGGCGATCGGGTCGTACCGGTAGTTCTTGGCGCTCGACGCGGTGCCGTCGCCACCGGCGATGGAGTAGACCTTGCCGTCGACGCTGACGACCCGGTTGTCCATCACGTTCGACGGGTAGCCCGGGATGGCGGTCCACGGGTCCGCCTGCGGGGCCGCCGCCGCGATCGCGGTGGACGACTTGCCGGACGAGCGGGCGGCGAACGACGTCGCGGCGGTCAGCCGCTGGACCGGCGCGCCGGTCGAGCCGAGCAGCGCCTGCTGGGACAACTGGGAACCGTCGGCCCGTTGCAGCACGAACCCGCCGTCGCGCTCGCTGAACTCGGCGGTCACCGGCGCCCCGCCGGTGTTCGTCACGGTGAAGGTCTTGCTGACCTTCCCGCTGGGCATCCGGACCGTGCCGGTGATCGAGGTCGGCTTCACCGACAGCCGGCCGGCGGCGAGCTGGAAGTTGGCCGCGGTGGCCCAGTCCTCCTCGACCGTGACCTGCTTGGTCTGGCTCACGTAGTTGCCGGCGCTGGCCGTGAACGGGTGCGTCCCGGTCAGCGACGAGAACATCCAGTAGAAGCCGTCGGGCAGCTCGGTGTCGTCCGGCGTGGCCACCGTGGTGGCCTTCTCCGCCGGGCGGTCCTTGCTGGTCACCGTGGCGCCGTTGACGTAGCCGTTGTCGTTCTTGTCACGGACGTGGCCGAGGACCAGGCCGCCGTTCACCGGCTTGCAGACGAGCTTGCTGCCGATGAGGACGTTGTCGACCTGCCACCACCATTCCCAGCTGGCCTCGTAGTAGTGGAAGCGCACCCGCACCTGCGACTGGCCGGCCGCCTGCGGGATCGGCACCTCGGTCACCCGCGGGCCGCGTACGTCGGCCGCCTGCCGCAGCACGTTGGTCCAGGTGGTGCCGCCGTCGAGGCTCAGGTCGACGTCCGCGCGGTCGCTGTTGAGCCAGTTGTAGTCCTGGTTGAACCGGACCACCGGCGCGGTCACGCCGGTCAGGTCGACGACCGGGCTGACCAGCGAGGTGTCCTGCCGTCCGCCGCTGCCGTAGTTGTCGCTGTCGATGATGGCGAAGTTGCCGCTGCCGCCGGTCAGGTTGCCGCGCTCACCGGCGTCGGTGAACTCCCAGACCTGGCCGGTGCCGGCGTTGTCCACCACGGTCCAGCCGTCCGGCACGCCCGTGCCGTCGAACGTCTCGTACTCGCCGTCGGAGCTGACCGTGTAGCCGGGGGCGGTGGCGCACGCCTCCGGGTTCGCCTGCACGGCGATGTTGGCGACGGTGTTGCCCGTGCCGACGGTGACCTCCTTGGTGGTGGTCAGGTAGCCGGCGTACTGCGGTTCGACCTTGAGCCGGTAGGTCGCCCCGGACGGCAGCGACAGGCTGTAGCGGCCGGTGGTGGGCGTGGTGTAGTCGGAGATCGGCGTGCCTTCGACGCTCACCTTCGCGTACAGCGGCCAGCCGTGCCCGGACCCGTCGGTGACCTGCCCGCTGACCGTCACGCTCGGCACCGCGGTGAGCGCCACGTCCAGCGTGGTGGTCGTGTTCGCGGTGACGGTCGCGGACAGCGTGCGGGTCGCGTACCCGAAGGACGAGACGACGACCTGGTAGTCGCCGGCTGGCAGCAGCGAGGAGTACGTGCCGTCGGCGGCGGTGGTCAGCGTGCGGTCCGCCGCGCCGGACAGCGTGACGGTGGCGCCGGCGATGCCCGCGCCGGTGGCCGCGTCGGTGACCTTGCCGGCCAGCGTGCCGTTGTCCCCGATCGGGGCGGCGGCGAGCAGCGCGAGCGCGTCCAGCCGGCCCTCGCCGTAGACGTTGTTGTCGTCGGTGGTGCCGCCGCACTGGGCGTCGGCCTTGTCGACAGCCGTGTCGTTCAGCAGCGCGCGGGTCGCCGTGACGTCGCCGACCAGTGTGGGCGCCGCCGACCAGAGCAGCGCGATCGCGCCGGCCAGGTGCGGCGCCGCCATCGAGGTGCCGCTGATGCTGGCGTACGAGTTGGTCGGCACGCTGGAGCGCACGTTGACGCCGGGCGCCGAGATGTTCGGCTTGATCTCGCCGTTCTGCCCGGTGCCCCGGGACGAGAAGCTGGCGATGTTGTTGTTGACGTCGTACGCGCCGGTCGAGTAGTTGCTGGCCAGGCTGCCCGGGGAGCCGCTGGTCTGGCAGGACGGGCCGTTGTTGCCGTTGGACCAGACGCCGAAGATGCCGGAGGCGGTCCAGGCGTTCGTGACGTCCTCCATGAACGGCTGGTTGGACGGCGCCGTGGTGCCCCACGAGTTGTTGATGATGTTCGGCCGCTTGCTGGCGTCCGGGTTCTGCCCGTTGAGGTCGGTGGGCTCCAGCATCCACTGGCCGGAGGAGATCAGCGCGGCGTCGGTCGGGCAGCACCCGTTCGCGGCGATCCACTTGACCTCGGGGGCGACACCGATCTGGTTGGCCCCGTCGGCGCCGGCCATGGTGCCCATGGTGTGCGTGCCGTGGCCGTCGGAGTCGCACGGCGCGGTGGCGCACTCGTCGGCGGCGTCGAACCAGTTGTAGTTGTGGTCGAAGGTGCCGTCACCGTTGTTGCCCCGGTACGAGTTCACCAGCGCCGGGTGGTTGTACTGGACGCCGCTGTCGATGCTGGCCACCGTGATGCCGGCGCCCTTGACGCCGTACTGGGACCAGACGTCGTCGGCGTTGATGTTCGCGATGCCCCACTCCAGCGCGTTCGCCGACTTCTCGTCGGTGCCCGGCGTGGTCTCGGGGAGCTTGTACTCGACCGGCGCGTACAGCCCGTCCACCTCGGAGTGGGCGGCGAAGTTCTGCGCCATGGTCAGCGAGCCGTCGGTGACCTTGATGGCGTTGGTGGCCCAGAAGCTCTGGTACTTCGTGCCCGAGCGGTCCAGCTCGGCGCGGATCTTGGCCTGGCTCTCCGCGGCGGTCTTCTTCAGGGCCGCCGCGACGGCGGCGCCGCGGTCGTTCCAGTCCTTGACCGCGGCGGCCTTGCCCAGATCCGCCTTGCCCGAGAAGTGGATCCAGAAGTCGCCCTCGCTCTTGCCCTGCAGCTGCCGGGTGAGTTCGGGGCGGATCTTGTCGCCGGCCGACGCGCCGGCGCCCGTGCCGGCCTGCGCTCCCGTGCCGGTGGCGGCCAGCGCGGTCGCGGCGAGCACCAGGGCGGCGCCCGCGCTCACCAGCCGCCGGGCCGGGCCCCATCTGTGTGGACGTCTCAGCATCGGTGCTGCCTCCTGTTCCGATGACCCGCGGATGATCGAGCCATGGCAGAAGGGCCAGGAGATGTGCTCTCCCGACTGGTCGCACCGGTATTACTAGAACCCCCCAGGCCCCCTAGGCGTCCGTGCGGGTCTGCGCCGGTCACCTGTTTGGACACTATGATCGACATGAGGGAACGATCAATGACCGTACGTGAGCAACATGTCACCAACAGGCCCCCGGATCGGATGGCTTGTTGACAGTTTTTGTCACGGTGGGGCGCGGTGACGACTGACGGCACGAACGCGGCGAACTCCGGCACCGAGCCGCCGGAGCGGCCCTTCTCGCTCGTCATCGGCGTGACGTCGTCCCCGGCCGAGCGGCTGCGGCTGACCGAGCTGCTCGACGGCGTCGCGCCCCTGTTGATGGTCGCCGATCTGGACGAGCTGCGCGAGTTGATCACGGCGGACACGCCGGCCCCGGCCGACGCGCCGGCCCCACGGGACGCGCCGCGTCCGCCCGTACCCGGGGAGGAGCCCGCGCCGGACGGCGCCCTGGTGATCGACGCGGCCCGCTCGACCGCCCGGTGGGGCGACCGCGCGATTCCCCTGACCCGGCTGGAGCGTGACCTGCTGACCTGCCTGACCGCCGAGCCGGCACGGGTGTGGAGCTACGCCGAGCTGCACCGGGCGGTCTGGCGCGACGCGCCGACGCACGGCCGGGCCGACGTGCAGTCCCTGGTGAAGCGGTTGCGACGCAAGCTCGACGAACTGGGCACCGGCGTCACCATCGCGGCGGTACGCGGTGTCGGCCTGCGGCTCACCGACCACCGCGACCCCCGGGTGCGGGGCGACTGAACGGCGCGGCGGCCGGACGGCGGAGCGGGTGGCCCGATCGGAGGAGCGGGGCTGCCGGTACGGCCGGAATCGATGGCGACCGGTCGATTACCGGTGCGGCACGTATCGCGAGATGTCTTTGCCTCCTACGGTGGCGTCCGGCACGCGGACGGAGGGACCCGGGAATCACCCGAGGGGGGCCGTCCCGGCGGACAGGGAGAGTTGTCTCGATGCGAGTTTGGAGTCGCGCGGTGGCGGTCATCGCCGCCGGCGCGGTCGTGGTGGTGGGCGTACCGGCGCTCGCCGGCACCGTCGTCGTGCGGGACGCCGGCGCGGCCGGCCGGACCGGCGCCCAGGCGACCGGGAACAGCGCCGCGCTCGGCGCCGCGCGTACCACCGCGACCCGGGCGCTGGTCACCCCCGGGGACACCCGGCTGATGCCGACCACGCCCCGCACCGACACGCCGCGGATCACCAACGGCGAGATCACCGACATCGAGGTGATCGGCAACCGCGTCTTCATCGCCGGCACGTTCACCTCGATCGCGAACGTCGGCGGATCCGCGATCGCGCAGAAGTCCCTGGCGTCGTACAACCTGGACACCGGCAAGGTGGACACCGGGTTCAAGCCGGTCATCGACGGCGCGGTCGCCGCGGTGGAGGCGTCGCCGGACGGCTCGTCGCTCTACATCGCCGGCGCGTTCAACACCATCAACGGCGTCACCAAGCGCAAGATCGCCCGGCTGAACCCGACCACCGGCGCGCCGGTCGCCGCGTTCACCGCCACCGCCAACGCGCGGGCCACCGCGCTCGCGGTCAGCGGCAACGCCGTCTACGTCGGCGGCCAGTTCGCCACCGTCAACGGGGTCAGCCGTAGCGGCCTGGCCGCGCTCAACCCCACCACCGGCGCCGTCGACACCGGCTTCAACCTGCCGCTGACCGGCGGCATCGGCATCGGCGGCATGCTCACCGTGCAGCAGCTCAAGCTCACCCACGACCGCAGCAAGCTGCTGGTCGTGCACACCGGCCGCCAGATCGCCGGCCAGGACCGCTACGGCGTGGCCCTGATCGGTACGGCCAGCAAGGCGCTGCTGCCGTGGCGTACCCGGCTGTGGGAGGACAACCTCTCCTTCGTCGGCGGCATCCAGCGCGTCTTCGCCGGCGACATCGCGCCGGACGACTCGTACTTCGTCGTCACCAGCGGCTCCGGCGGCGACCGCCCGCCGATCAACGACACCGCCATCGCGTACCCGCTGACCGGAAACGACAACGTCGAGCCACTCTGGATCTCCCGGCACTTCGACAGCATCTACTCGGTGGCGATCACCGACACCGCCGTCTACGTCGGCGGGCACTTCAGCTGGCAGGAGTCGCCCACCTCGAACGTGCCGTGGCCCGGCCTGGACAACGTCGGCTACGGCACCGGCCAGGGGCTCAGCGGCTACGGCCTCGGCGACCAGGTGGTCCGCCGCGACCACATCGGCGCGCTGGACCCGCTCACCGGCACCGCGCTGGAGTGGAACCCCGGCTCCAACTCGTACGAGGGCGAGAAGGCGATGCTCGCCACCTCGCGCGGCCTGCTCGTCGGCGGCGACGGCAACGTCAAGGGCGGCAAGACCACCGGCCGGGTGGCCTTCTTCGACCTCTCCAAGGAGCCCGCGCCGGCGGCGCTGGACACCACAGTCACCACGCCGATCGAGGGCGCGGTGAAGCCGGCCGGCGAGTCGTTCACCATCAGCGGCCAGGCGCTCGCCCCGGCCGGCGTGGCCCGGGTCCAACTGGAGATCCAGGACCGCAACAGCGGTAAGTACCTCCAGGCCGACCTGACCACCTGGGGCGCGTTCAAGGCGATCAACACGACTGTGGCCGCGCCGAACGCCACCTCCACCACGTGGAGCCTGCCGGTGACGCTGCCGGCCGGGGTCTACCAGTTGCAGGCCAAGACGTTCGACCGCAACGGCGCCGGCGACACCACCAAGGCGGTCAAGAAGATCGAGACGTTCCGCTTCGACGACCTGCCGCCGTCGACCCGGATCAGCTCACCGTCGGCCGGCCTGCTCGCCACGCAGACGTTCGTGGCCTCCGGCACCGCCACCGACGACAAGGGCGTCAACTCGCTGATCTTCTCGTTCCGCACGCCGGACAACAGGTACCTGCAGGACGACGGCAGCGTCGCCGCCGTCTACAACACCTTCCGCGGCGAGCCGGACGTGATCGGCGCGACGTCCGCCACCTGGCAGTACGAGGTCACGCTGCCGATCGAGGGGCAGTGGAAGATGACCGCCACCGCCGTCGACACGACCGGGCAGAGTGACCTGCGCGGCGACACCCGCGACTGGACCGTCTCGGCCAACGGCGTACCGCCGACAGTGGCGATCACCTCGCCGGTGGCGATGACCCCGCCGGGCAACCCGGCGCCGTTCACAGTCGCGCCCGGCGGCACGATCACGTTCGCCGGTACGGCGAGCGACGACGACGCGCTGAAGTCGGTCGAGATCTACCTGCGCAACAACACCACCCGTGAGGCGCTGGCCAGCGACGGCACCTGGGGCGCCGACTCGGTTGCCGGCTATTACCGGATCTCCCCGACCAACCTCGACGCCGCGACGTTCGACTGGTCGTTCACCACGGTGCCGCTCACCCCCGGCGTCTACGACTTCCGGGTACGGGCGACCGACAAGCTCGGCCTGACCACGTCCAGCAACAACATGGGCCGGCTCACCGTCACCGCCCAGGTGCCCGGCGACGCCTTCCCGAACGGGCTGCTCAGCTTCACCGGCACCAACCAGGACATCGACCGGCTGCACCTGGACCTGACCGGCACCGCCACCGACGACAAGGGCGTACGGGCGGTCCGGATCGCGCTGCGCGACCTGGACACCGGCCGGTACGTGCAGCCCAACGGCACCATGGCCGCCGCGTTCGCCACAGTCGACGCGACGCTCGCCTCGCCCGGCGCGACCAGCACCGGGTTCACGCTCTCGATCGACCTGCCCACCCGGGGCACCTACAGCGTCGAGGCGTGGGCCGTGGACACCGCGGGCCAGCAGGACAACTCGACCAGCGGCGCGACCGCCCGTTACCTGGTCTACCCCGGTGACACCGACCCGACGCTGGAGCCGAGCATCACGCCGGTCGAGGGTCAGGCGTACACCGGTGGCCGGATCGTGATCACCGGCCGGGCCGTGGACGACGGCGGAATGCAGAAGGTCGAGGTGCAGATCGGCAACAGCGCCGGGCAGGGCATGAACTCCGCCGGCACGTTCGGCCGGGCGGGCGCGCCGGCCAACTGGCCGTGGATCGCCACGTTCCTCACCAGCCCGGGCTCGCCGGGGTCGAACTTCGCGTACACGTCGCCGGTGATCCCGGCCGGCACGTACACGGTGACGATCCGCGGCATGGACAACCGGGGGCAGTACCAGCAGCCGCCCCGGAGCGTCACGGTGACGGTCACCGACTGACCGGACGGCCTCGCGGGCCGGTCCGCGCCGGGTCTCCCGGCGCCGGGCCGGCCCGCACCCGTTCTCAGGGCCGGATCAGGCACATCCCGGCAACGGCCGGCCGGTCCATCGTGGCCAGCGCCTCGGGCGCGGCATCCAGGTCGACGGTGCGGGTGACCAGATCGGCGGGGCGCAGCACCCCGGCGGTGACCAGCCGCAGCATCTCCGGGTACGCGTGGGCGGGCATGCCGTGGCTGCCGAGCAGCTCCAGCTCGTACGCGATCACCAGGTCCATCGGCAGCGCCGGGCGGCCCTGCGCGGCGGGCAGCAGCCCCACCTGCACGTGCCGGCCGCGCCGGCGCAGGCCCTCGATCGACGCCACGCAGGTGGCGTGACTGCCCAGCGCGTCCAGCGACAGGTGTGCGCCCCCGCCGGTGGCGTCCCGGATCGCGGCGGCCACGTCGCCCGGGCCGCCCAGCGTGCTCGCGTCCAGGCAGACCGCGCCGCCGAAGCTCCGGGCCAGCTCCAGCGCGGCGGGCGACACGTCCACCGCCACCACCCGCGCCCCACCGGCGGCCGCGATCATCACGGCGGACAGGCCGACGCCGCCGCAGCCGTGCACGGCCACCCACTCGCCGGCGGCCACCCGGCCCTGCGCGATCACGGCCCGGAACGCGGTGGCGAACCGGCAGCCGAGCGCGGCGGCTGCTGCCTCGTCCAGCTCGTCCGGCAGCCGGACCAGGTTGACGTCGGCGTGCCGCACCGCGACCAGCTCGGCGAACGAGCCCCACCCGGTGAAGCCCGGCTGGGTCTGCCGCTCGCAGACCTGCTGGTCGCCCGCCAGGCACGAGGGGCACCGCCCGCACGCGCAGACGAACGGCGCGGTCACCCGGTCGCCGGGCCGCCAGCCGCGTACGTCCGCGCCTGCGGCCACGACGACGCCGGCGAACTCGTGCCCCGGCACGTGCGGCAGGCGGATGTCCGGGTCGTGGCCCTGCCAGCCGTGCCAGTCGCTGCGGCACAGTCCGGTCGCGCCGACGCGGACGACCACCCCGTCCGGCGCCGGCGCCGGGTCGTCCACGTCCCGGACCTCCGGCCGCACCCCGAACTGCTCAAACACCACCGCACGCATGCCCCCGATCCTCACACCCACCCGTCCCACCCCCCACCCCACCCCACCCGTATCCCGCCCCCGCCCCGCCCTCCCGCCCCGCCCGCTCCCGGTGATCTTGCACTTGCGGCCCGGTCGATGTCGTAAATGCCCCGGTCTGACCGGGCGCGAAGAGCAAGATCGCCGATGAGGGTCGGTCTGAGATCCGTGGTCCATATCCCGGGAGCAGCCGTAGATCTTGGTACGAAAGCGCCCTCATAGGGGCTACTTCGCACCAAGATCTACCGGCCGCTGGGGCGGGGAGGGTGCGCGGGGCGGCGCGGATCGGCGAATCAAAGAGCTCGGGGCGGATCGGCTCTCACCCCCGCCCGGGTGATCAAGGAGTTTGTGTGTTCGCCAGGGCGGTGTCAGACCGCAAACTCCTTGATCAACGGGAAAAAGGGGGAGGAGGGGGGAGGGGAGAGGGGGCGGTTACAGGCGGCGGCCTTGGGGGTCGCGGGCGGTTATGCCGTCCAGGGGGGTGCCGGGGGTGAGGGTCTTCGGGTCGAACCAGAAGATCACCAGCTGGGGGTCCTCGCTCCACCGGGCCAGCCTCGCCTCGACCTGGCGGCCGTCGACAGTCCCGACGATGCGCGCCGCCGGGCCGACGAAGTAGCCGAACGTCGGAACGGACGTGTCGGTGGGAATGCGCTGCTGGTCGTACCCGATCTCGTGGAACCCCGGCCGGCGGTCGCTGCCGGACACGTCGTTGACCAGGAAGTCGGTGGTCAGGCGGCCGTCCGGCGCGCGGCGGCCGGCGACCAGGCCGATCGACACGCGCGGCAGGTCGGGCACGTCGACCGGCACGACGTAGAACACGCGCTCGTCGGCGCCGTACCGGATGCCGCTGGCCACGATGGTCCCGAGCGGTTGCGGTGGCGGCTCCGTCGGGGTCGGCGCGGCGGTCGGCGTGGGCGGGGGAGCGCCGGTGGACGCGGTGACGGCCGGTTCCCCGGCCGGGAGGTCCGGCGGGCCGGTCCGGGTCACCACGGCCTCGACGCCGAACGCCACTGCGACCACCGCCGTCACCGCCGCCGCGGCGGCGCCGATGCGTCGCCGCCGGCGCAGCCGCCGTCCCCGGCGCATGACGTCGTCGAGGTCCAGGCCGCCGGCCCGCTCGGTGGCCCGCATCGCCCGGCGCAGCTCGTCCACCTCGTTCACCGGCACGTCCCCTGCGGCTGGGGCGCGGTCCGATCGGCGGTACGCAGCTTCTCCAACGCCCGGGACGTGGTGCTCTTGACGGTGCCGACCGACACGTCGAGTTCGCGGGCCACCTGGGCCTCCGGCAGGTCGAAGTAGTGACGCAGGACGACGACGGCGCGTTCGCGCGGGGTGAGCGCGCCGAGCGCGGTGAGCAGCCAGCGCCGGGTGGCCACCTCTTCCGCCACGTCGCCGCCGTGCTGCTCGGGCAGATCCTCGGTGGGGTATTCCCGGATCGGCCGTCGCCACGTGTCGACGAGGTGGTTCACCAGCACCGACCGGGCGTAGCCGTACGGGTCGCCGTTGCGGATCCGGGCCCACGACGCGTACGTGCGTACCAGCGCGGTCTGTGCGGCGTCCTCGGCGTGGTGGTGGTTGCCGGTCATGAGGAACGCGGCGTGCGTCAGCCGCGCGGACGCCGACCGCGCGAATTCGACGAACTCCGCGTCACCCCGGGCCATGGCGGCCCTCCGCACCTCTCACCTCGACAAGGACGTGCCAGGGGCACGAAAGGTTGAGTCCTGGCCGGACCAACTTCGGCAGCCGGTCACCCGTCCTCTTCCCTGCGCCCCGGACCGGGCGCCGAGGGGAGACGAGATGACCAGGATCGCGGACCGCACGCGCGGCGGCGCGGCCATGACAGTGCTGGCCGCGTTGCTGGCCGGCTGCGCGCCGGCCGTGGCAGACCCGCCGGCCGCCGGGCCCGCTGTCACACCGGTCGAGCAGCCCGCCGTCGCGCCGGCGGCGGCGCCCGCCCGTTCCCAGCCGGCGCGGATCGGCTATCCCGCCGACGGCGGCAACCGGTGGCGGTTCGCCGCCGCCGAGCCGGCCACTTCCGGGGGTACGGGCCGGCTGCTGCGCTACCGGGTGGCGGTGGAGCGCGACATCACCGGCCTGTCGCCGGCCGAGTTCGCCGCGCAGGTCACCGGCATCCTCTCCGGGCCGGGTGGCTGGACGACCGACGGGCGGCTCGCCCTGCGCCGCGTCGGGCCGGGCGGTCCCGCCGACTTCACGGTCTACCTGGCCACCCCCGGTACGCGCGACGACCTGTGCGGGGACGGGCCGGACCGGTACACCTCCTGCCGCCGGGGCGACCGGGTGGTGGTGAACGTGGCCCGCTGGGTGCGCGGCGCGCCCGCGTACCGGACCGACCTCGCCGCGTACCGCAGATACGTGGTCAATCACGAGGTCGGTCACCGCCTCGGGTACGGGCACGAACGCTGCCCGGGGCGGGGACGCCCGGCGCCGGTGATGCAACAGCAGACGCTGGGCCTGCACGGCTGCGCCCCGAATCCGCTGCCGTTCCTGCGCGGCGAGCGGTACGCGGGACCGTCCGGGGCGTACGACGACGCGCTGCCGCCGCCGGAGGGCGGCTCGCCGGACTGAGGCGCGCCGGACGGTTCGCGCGCGTGTTCAGAACAGCGTCGCCGGGCCGACCGGCGCCGGTTCCGGCAGCGGCGCCAGCGCGGGCACACGCGCGCGGACCTGGTCGTGGAATCGGCGGGCCAGTTCGGGCGCGTCGGCGTTGTCCGGCGTGTGCACGAACACCGTCGGCGAGCGGCCCTCCCGCAGCCAGCCGGTCACCACGTCCAGCCACTGCTGCCAGCCCTCGACCGTGCGGACCGGGTCGTCACGGCCGAGGTAGCGCACGATCGGCCGGTCGGTGAGCGCCCGGGTACGCAGCGGCAGGCGCGGTTTGCGCGTCCACGCCTCCCGTTCCGCGTCGCTGGTCGGCGGCGTATGGAAGAACGCGGTGGTGTCGAACGGCACCCACTCCGCGCCGTGCCGGTGCAGCGTGGCCTCCAGCGCGCGTACCTCTGCGGCCTCGGTGAAGAACGCGGGGTGGCGGACCTCGACGGCGTACCGGTGGGTGGCGGGCAGCGTGCGCAGGAACCGGTCGAGGTCGGGCACGTCGCCGGGGCCGAACGAGCCGGGCAGCTGGATCCAGAGCGCGTCGGCCCGAGGGCCGAGCGGCTCGATCGCGTGCAGGAACGCGCGCAGCGCCGCCTCGCCGCCGGTGAGCCGGTGCTCGTGCGTCACCGCCTTCGGCAGTTTCGGCAGGAAGCGGAAGCCCGGATCGGTCTGGTCGGCCCAGGAGGCCACCGTCTCCCGGGCCGGGGTCGCGTAGAACGTGGTGTTGCCCTCCACGGCGTCGCACCAGCCGGCGTACGCGCGCAGTCGCTCGTGCGCGGGAAGCGGATGCGGCACGTACCGGCCGGCCCATGACCTGTGCGTCCACATGGCACAGCCGACGTGCAGGCGCAGCCCGATCACCGGTAGGGCCAGCTCGTCGAGCCGCCGCGCAGCGCCGCCTCCCGGTTCCACTTCCGGGTGAAGTACAGCGCGAGGCAGCCGAACCCGGCGAGCACCGGAGCGATCAGCATGAGCAGCAGTCCGGCGCCGAGCCGGAAACTGTCACTCTGGATGCCCCTGGCGGTGGTCAGCGCGAACGCCTCCGCGCCGGGGCCGGTGCAGCTCACCAGGTCGGTGTCCATCCAGGCGATGCCGTCGGTGGCCAGCACCGGCGTGAACTGCCGCGGGTCGCCGCGATCGCGCATCACCGCCGCGGTCCCCTCGGGCCGGGCCCCGGTCAGCTCCCTGGTCCGCTGCAGGCCGTTGGAGTAGACCCGGCTCTTCGTGGTGCACCGGACGGTGGCGGGGTCGACAGTGGCGGGGGTGGCGAGGATCAGGATGTTGCCGGGGCGTACCCCGGTGTCACTGACCTTGATCTCCGCGCCGGGCGCGAACTCGGCGTCGGCGGAGAAGGCCGACGCGGCAGCGAACGGACCTGTCTGGGTGAGCAGGGCCAGGCCGAGGAACCCGGCCAGCAGGAACCCGCCCCCGCCGACGAAGATCCACATGGCGACCACGGCGCGGAAGCGCTGCACGAGCGGGCTCACCGGACGCGCTCCATGTCGCAGGCGCCGTCGGTGACCTGCCCGGGGTCGGCAGAGTACGCGCTGTACTTGGCGTCCGGCACCGACAGTTGCACGCAGAGCGCTGACGCGTCGTTGTTCGTGACGAACGTGACGACGCCGACGCCGTCGTAGTCACCGACCGACAGGTCACCGACGCCCCGGGGGAACTGCCCGCGCTCCTGCTTGATCGACACGGCCTCGCGCATGGCGTCGCGGAGGTAGGTCTCGGGATCGGTGCCGGCGTCCCCGCCGCAGGAGGCGAGCGAGAGCGCCAGTGTCGCCAGCGCCGCCACCAGACCGCTCCTTCTCCGCCGCATCCGTCCTCCTCGCGCGTCGCTCCTCGCCGTCCCGGGGCTACCCGGGCGCCGCGCCCACGGTAGCCGGGCCGGTCCCGCGCGGCGGATCGGGCCAGGTCCGCCGGGGCGGGACCGACCGGCGCGTCAGGGCCGCTCGACCCGTACCGGGTCGCCGCGCACGAGGTCGTCGTGGATGCGCCAGCGGGCGTCGACACCCGCGCGCCGGGCAGCCTCGTCGTCGTCGGCGATCCGCTGCCGCAGCAGCTCGACCGCGATCCGGCGGTTGAGGTGCAGGTGCCGTTCGGTGTCCACCACCACGGTCCGGCCCGACGGGCGGTGCGTGGCCCGGACGGCGGTGCTCGCCTTGTTACGGTGCTGGCCGCCCGGCCCACCGGTGCGGCACGGCACGAACTCCACGTCCGCCTCGTGGAACGGCGTGACCACCACGTCGGTCCGGCACGGGCGCGCGGTGACGTACCAGTTCTTGCGGCCGTGACCCGTCCGGTACGGGCTGGGCGCCTGCCAGCAGAGCGTGCCGGTCCACCCGGCCGCGAACGCCTCCGCCCCGGTGCCGGTGATCCGGACCAGCACCGACCGGTAGGTGCCGGCCCGGTCGCCGGGCACCGTCTCGACCCGCGCGGTACGCAGACCCAGCCGGGTCGCCTCGGCCTCCAGGCGGGACAGCAGCCGCGCGAGGGCCCACGCGCACTCGGCCGGTCCGCGCCCGGCGGACAGCAGCAGCTCGGTCACCGGCGGCCCCTCCGGCGCTCGTCGCGGCGGCCCACGTCCGGCGTCTTGTACGTGACCAGCGGAACCGTCGTCGTGACCGGCGTGGCGAGGTCGTGCGCCACCAGGTCGCCGATGACCTGCTCGATGCGCTTGTACGCGGTGGGTGCCTCCTCGAAGAGCAGCTGCCGGTCGCCGCACACCACGATCGAGCCGACCGGCGTACGGCGCAGCTCCTCGACGGTGTGCTTGGCCCGGCCCCGGCGCAGCGCGTCGGCGCGGGACATCTTGCGCCCGGCGCCGTGCGCCACCGAGTAGCCGGCGTCCGGCCCGGCGTGCGCGGCCACCAGGTAGGACGGTGTGCCACGGGTGCCGGCGATCAGCACGTCCCGCCCGTCGCCCGGCGCCGCGCCCTTGCGGTGCAGGTAGCGCCCGTCGCGGATCTCGACCAGGTTGTGGCACTGGTCGACGACCGGCTCGGTGGGTTCGGCGCCGAGCGCGTACGCGACCCGCGCGGCCAGCAGCCGCCGGTTGAGCGAACCCCAGCGCACTGCGGCGTCGTGCCGGGCCAGGTACGCCTCCGGGTCGGGCGCGGGCCCGGCGCCGTGCGTCTCGGTGTGCTCGCGCAGGATGCGCTCGCCCAGCCCGCGTGACCCGGAGTGCACCACGAGCACCAGGTCACCGGCGGCCAGCCCGAGCCGCCCGGCGTGCTCTGCCGCCAGGATCGGCCCGACGCGGGCCAGCTCGACGAAGTGGTTGCCGCGCCCGACAGTGCCGAGCCCGTCGACGTGACCGGCCGGCACGTCGCCGTCCAGCACCGACCAGGCCGGGTCGTCCGCGTCCCGGTCCGGGTCGAGCGCCCGGTCCAGGTCGGGGAACCGGGCGGCGAGCCGTTCGGGTACGGCCCGGCGCAACGCGATCGGGAACACCGCGATGCCGCAGCCGATGTCGGAGCCGACGAGGAACGGATACAGCACGGTCGAGGACATCGCGGCGCCGATCGGCGCACCCTTGCCGGGGTGCACGTCCGGCATGGCGGCGACGTGCGCCATGCCGTCCAGGGCGGCGACCTGACGGCACTGGTCGAGCGCGGCGGACTCGATCCAGCTGCCGGGAGAGGAGAAGACGGAGACGGTGGCGGGCACGACGGCCCGCCCGGAGGGGTACGCGGACACAGACGCTCGTTTCTGCGGAAAGAGAGAGGCGGGAACAGCAGGCGGCGAGAAGGGCCTGCGGGCTGGGGTGCGATCCGTCAGAACGTCATGGCGTTCACCTTCTCGGAGGCGGCGCGGACCGGCAACCGACTTTCGACCCGCCGAGCGCCCGCGTCGACATCGGGTGACCCGATCCATAGACTCCGGTCGTTCTGGTACCACGAGTCCAGGGAGGACCACCGTGTCGAGCGAAACCCGAACGCACGCCGCCTTACCCCTGCTGGCCCGCCTCGCCGGGGTGAGCGTGGCCGCCGCGACGATCGTCGCCGCAGCTGGTGTCGCCGCGACCGCGGCGCCCGCAGCCGACCCCGCGCCCACCAAGGGGCCGTGCGCGTACACGCCGACGCCGGACGAGCCCGCGGCCCGGCCGGTGTCGCTGCCGCCGGACCCGCGCCGCACGCCGGACCGCGGCACCGTACGGGTCACGCTGCGCACCAACCAGGGGCCGATCGGGTTGACGCTGGACCGCGAGCAGGCGCCCTGCACCGTGCAGAGCTTCCTGCACCTGGTCCGCAAGCGCTTCTACGACCGGACGCCCTGCCACCGGCTCACCGCGTACCCGACGCTGACCGTGTTGCAGTGCGGTGACCCGTCCGGCACCGGCGAGGGCGGCCCGGGCTACCGGTACCGCGACGAGCTGCCCACCGACCTGCCGCCCGCGCCGACCGACCCGACCGGCGTCCGCCGCCTGTACGCGCGCGGCACCCTGGCCATGGCCAACGCCGGCCCGGACACCAACGGCAGCCAGTTCTTCCTGGTCCAGGCCGACTCGGCGCTGCGCCCGAACTACACGGTCTTCGGTCAGGTCGACGCGGCCGGGCTGGCCACCCTCGACCGCATCTCGGCCGGCGGCATCGCGCCCACCCCGGAGGACCCGGCGCCGGTCGACGGCGCCCCGGCCGTGCCGGTGGAGATCTGCCGCGCCAAGCAGGGACGCTGACGCGACGGCCCGGCGGGACGGCTGACAAGGCCGCCCGCCGGGCCCGCGCCGCCGCCGGTAGCCTGCGGCGATGACGCATGAGCGGGAGATCACCGAGCCGGTCGACCTGTGCCGGCCGGACGGGCGGCTGAACCCGGACGCGGTCGGCTGGAGTCGTCGGCCGCTGCACCGGGCGAACCTGCGCGGCTGGGGCCGGGCCAAGCGGTGGGAGCACTGGGGCGTGGTCACCCCGACGCACATCCTCGGCCTGGTCGCGTCGTCGCTCGACTACGCCGGCGTGCAGAGCCTCTACCTGCTCGACCGGCGCACCGGCCGGGAGACCACTGCGGAGGCGGTGGTGCCGCTGGCCCGGGGCACGGTGCTGCCGCCGGTCAGCGGCGACGGCCCGGTCCGCGCCCGCGGCGGGAACCTCACCATCGCCGTGGACCAGGGCCCGGACGGCAGTACGCTGCGGGCGAGCGCGCCCGGCGTCGAGGTGGATCTGACCGTGCCGCTGCCGCCCGGCCACGAGTCGCTCGGCGTGGTGGTGCCCTGGAGCAACCGCCGGTTCCAGTACACGGTCAAGGACATCGGCCGTCCGGTGCACGGCACGATCACCGTGGACGGCACCGCGTACCCGGTGGGGGAGGGGTCGTACGCGGCGCTCGACCACGGCCGGGGCAAGTGGCGGTACGCGGTGCGGTGGAACTGGGCGGCCGGAAGCGGGCCGGGCCGGTCGATCCAGCTCGGCGGGAAGTGGACCGACGGCACCGGCTCGACCGAGAACGCGCTCTTCGTCGACGGGCGGCTGCACAAGATCGGCGCCGACCTGACCTGGGAGTACGACCGCGCCGACTGGCTGCGGCCGTGGCGGGTCACCGGCGACCGGGTGGACGTCACGTTCCACCCGTTCCACGAGCGGGTGGCGCGTACCAATCTGGTCGTGCTGGCCGGCGAGACGCACCAGTGCTTCGGGCACTTCACCGGCTGGGCCGCGACCGACGACGGCGAGCGCGTGGACCTGGACGGCCTCATCGGCTGGGCCGAGGAGGCCCGCAACCGCTGGTGACACCGGTCCCCGCCGGGCGGGACAACCCGGCGGGGAGCCCCGGGGTCAGGCCGGCAGCCGCCAGACCTGGTTGGCGCCGCCGAAGCAGTCCCAGATCTGCAACCGGGTGCCGTTGGCGGAGCTGTTGCCGGTGGCGTCCAGGCACCGGCCCGACACCGGGTTGCGCAGCGTGCCGTTGCTCTGGGCCGCCCAGACCTGGGCGCCGGTGCCGTTGCAGTCCCACAGCTGGATCTTGGTGCCGTTGGCGGTGCCGGCGCTGGTCACGTCGAGGCACTTGCCCAGCGCCCGCAGCGTGCCGTCACCGGCGACGGTCCAGCTCTGCGCGGCGGTGCCGTTGCAGCCGTACAGCTGGATCGCGGTGCCGTTGGCGGTGCTCGCGGCCGCCACGTCCACGCAGGCGCCGCCGATGCCGGTGATCGGCCCGGTACGCCCGGACGGCGGCGGCGTGCCACCGCCGGTGACGGTGTCGTAGATCGCGCTGACCAGCGAGGTCGAGCCGGTGGTGTCCTGCGACAGCTCCCAGTTCATCATGCCGCCGGCGTTCGCCATGGCCCACTGGGTCTTGCGCGTGACCGTCGGTACGCCGTTGTAGCACTGCTGCGCGCCGCCCACCGTGGTGCAGTCCCGGTTGGCGTTGGCCGGGTCCATGCCGACCAGCGCGGAGTAGGTGTAGTAGCCGGGCCGGCTGTAGAAGGG
This sequence comes from Micromonospora sp. LA-10, assembly GCF_051853095.1. Lineage (NCBI taxonomy): Bacteria > Bacillati > Actinomycetota > Actinomycetes > Micromonosporales > Micromonosporaceae > Micromonospora > Micromonospora sp. LA-10. The sequence continues at coordinate 1,565,148 of NZ_CP195710.1, read as the reverse complement.
CACGCCCAGCACCGCCTTGGCGGCGGGCAGGCCGCGCGATTTCCACCTGTTGATGCTGGCGATCGACCAGTCGTAGTTGGCGTGCGGGCTGCCGCCGTCGTACGCCATGATGTTCAGCCAGTCCACCGAGGAGAAGACGGCGGTGGGCACGCCGTCGACGTAGTAGCCCTCGGAGACCACGGCTGCGGTGAGCAGCTTGCCGCGGCTGTGCAGGGCGCTGCCGAGCTGCTGCATCAGCAGCGTGTAGTTGTTCGCCGAGGCGCCTGGGTCGGGGTACTCCCAGTCCATGTCGACGCCGTCGAGGTTGTACTGGTTGACGAAGGCGATCAGGTTGTTGACGAACGTGGTGCGCGTGCCGGAGTTGGCGGCGAGCGCCTCGAACGCGGAGTCGTCGCCGTCGTTCCAGCCGCCGACGGCGATGGAGACCTTGACGTTGTTGGCGTGCCCGAGCGACACCAGCGAGGAGAGCTTGCTCGGGTTCTCCACCGGGCGCAGGCTGCCGTCGCCGTTGGGGAGCACGAACGCGTAGTTGATGTGGGTGAGCTTGCCGTACTGGATGGTGTTGACGTTGCCGCTCCAGGACGGCATGTAGCCGACGCTCTTGAAGTTGTTCGGCAGCACCACCGCTTCGGCGGCGGGCGGGGCGAGGGTGAGCGTCGCGGCGGTGGTGGCCAGCGCGAGCGCTCCGGCGGCCAGGCGCCGCCGGAGGTGAGGTCTGGGCATCGAGGGCCTTCCCGGGGACGGGGGCGGATGGGGGTCTTCCTCGAGGTGGCCCAAATATTAAAGACTATTAACTAAGCCGTCAACGACACACTTCGATACGTGACGCGGCGTGCGCCCTCGGTCAGCGCAGCAGCACCGGCCCGGCGCCGATCGGCACCCGGAACAACGCGTACGGCTTGCGCCGCAGATCCCGTCCGCCCTGGTAGGTCGCCTGCCGGTGCAACTGGTTCGCGGTCACGTAGAGGTGCCCGTCGACTGCTACCGACATGGTGTCCGGCCAGAGCAGGCGCGGATCGTGCGCCACGGTCTCGAACTCCCCGTCCGGGCGGCGCCGCAGCACCGCGTTGTGCTCGTACGCGGTCAGGTAGAGCGCCCCGGAGTGGTCCGTCTCCAAACCGTCGGAGCCGGTGCCCTTGTCGCCCTCGTCCACCACCGTGGCGGCGACCTGCTCGTCGCCGAGCGACCGGTCGGCCAGCGCGTCGGTGGCCACGCTGTACCAGCGGCGCGAGGCGAGCGGGCAGTAGTGCAGCCGGCTGCCGTCGGCGGAGATCGCGATGCCGTCCGCGCCCATCGACACCGGCGTCGCCGGCCCGTCCGCCGGGCGTTGCAGGAACGGCCGCCCCTCAACCACCGGCCGGAACGTCGTCAGCGGCTCGGCCTTGGTGGACGGATGCTCGTGCAGCCGGCGCCAGGACTCCCCGGTGGCCAGGTCCACCACGATGAGGCCGTTCGGCCCGGAGTCGGAGGAGTCGGTGATGTAGGCCAGGCCGGCCTCGCCGCGGCGCAGGTCGAACCGGACGTCGTTGAGGTACGTCGTGGGCAGCGCCACGTCGGCCGGGAAGGTGATCACCTGCGCGACGGCGTCGGTGTCCAGGTCGACGCGGACCAGCTTCGGCCCGCCCGGCTTCGTGGGCTGGAACATCGGGCTTCCGGTGTCGAGCACCCAGAGGCGGTCGGCCGGGTCGACCACGATGCTCTGCACCGAGACGAACGCGCCCGCGTCGTCGTCGCCGGAGGGATCGTTCCATCCCTGGTCGGGGAACGGGACCTCCCGGCCGTCCCGGAGCTCCACGACGGTGGCCGGCACCTCGTCACCCCACTTCGGGAAGTTGACGAAGATCCGGCCGGTGTGCGACACGCTCACCCCGGTCGGCATCGCCCCGGTGAAGGTGTGCACCAGTTCCAGCTCGCCGACCGGCTCGTCGGCCACAGGCCCGTTCATCCACTGCTCGTTCCCGGGCGGGACTGCGGCAAACGTCGGCGTGGGGCGGCCCCGGAATCCGGGACCGCCCCACGCACGGGACACAGGATCAGGCGACCGAGGCCGGGAACCTCTCCCAGACCCGGTGCGCCGCCATCAGCCGCTGCACCTCGGTGAGCACCTCGGCGCCGGAGCCGCCGGTGACCACGCCCGGCGTACCGGTGACACCGGCCTGGTTCAGCACCTCGGCGCCGGCGCCCCAGGCGCCGATCACCTTGGCGTGCCGCCACGCCTCCTCGACCAGCAGCAGCACCCGCGGGTCGACGGTGGACGAGCCCGCCGCGCCCGCCTTGGCGTCGCGGGCCGGCAGCGCGTCCGGCGCCGGGGCCGGCGCGCCGGCCAGCAGCACCGCGTCGAACTCGACCGAGCGGCCGGTGGCGAACGTGCGCTGCACCGGCAGCCCGTCGACGGTGCCGCCGTGCGCGGCGATCAGCAGCGGCACCATGCCGGCGGCGAACACCGCCCGGCGTACCTCGTGCACGTCGTTCATGTCGCCCTGGGCGTCGACCACGATGCCGACCATCCGGCCGTCGGCCGGCCACTCCCGGCCCACCTGGGACAGCGCCGGGCTGGGCTGCACGTCCGCGAACGGCACCGTGGGCTGCGGCACGGGCAGGCCCAGGCCGATCGCCACCTGCTCGCACAGCACCGGGTCCACGTTCGCCAGGCACTGGAGCTGCCGCTCCTTGATCGCCTGGTGGTAGCACTTGCCCAGCTCGAACGTGTACGCCCGGATGATGTGTTCCTTCTCCACCGGCGACATGCTCTGCCAGAACAGGCGTACCTGGCTGTAGTGGTCGTCGAAGGAGGCCGGCGCGGCCCGCACCTTCGGCGCCTCGGCCACCGTCACCGGCGTGTCCACGAACGCGTGCTCGCGGTCGCCGGCCGGGAACGGGTTGCCGCCGTCGAGCGAGTTCGGCCGGTACGGCGCCACGCCCGCGTGCACCGCGTGCTGGTGGAAGCCGTCACGCAGCATGTCGTTGACGTCGGCGTGCGGCCGGTTGATCGGGATCTGGGTGAAGTTCGGCCCGCCCAGGCGGGTGAGCTGCGTGTCCACGTACGAGAAGAGGCGGCCCTGCAACAGCGGGTCGTTCGTCACGTCGATGCCCGGCGGCAGGTGCCCGACGTGGAACGCCACCTGCTCGGTCTCGGCGAAGAAGTTGCGCGGCGTCTTGTTCAGGGTGAGCTTGCCGATCGGCTGCACCGGCGCCAGCTCCTCCGGCACGATCTTCGTCGGGTCGAGCAGGTCGATCCCGGCGAACGTCTCCTCCGGCGTGTCCGGGAAGACCTGGATGCCCAGCTCCCACTCCGGGAACGCGCCGGCCTCGATCGCGTCGTACAGGTCACGGCGGTGGTAGTCCGGGTCGATGCCGCCGATGAGCTGCGCCTCCTCCCAGGTCAGGGAGTGCACGCCCAGCTTCGGCTTCCAGTGGAACTTGACCAGCACCGTCGCCCCGGCCTCGTCGACCATGCGGAACGTGTGCACGCCGAAGCCCTCCATGGTCCGGTAGGACCGCGGGATGCCCCGGTCGGACATGTTCCACATGGTGTGGTGCTGCGCCTCGGTGTGCAGCGAGACGAAGTCCCAGAACGTGTCGTGCGCGCTCTGCGCCTGCGGGATCTCCCGGTCCGGGTGCGGCTTGCCGGCGTGGATGACGTCCGGGAACTTGATCGCGTCCTGGATGAAGAACACCGGGATGTTGTTGGCGACCAGGTCGAACGTGCCCTCGTCAGTGTAGAACTTGGTGGCGAAGCCACGGGTGTCGCGGACCGTGTCGGCCGACCCGCGCGAGCCGAGCACGGTGGAGAAGCGGACGAAGACCGGCGTCTCGCGCCCCTTCTTCAGGAACCCGGCCCGGGTCACCTCCTCCGCGGTGCCGTACGCGACGAACGTGCCGTGCGCGCCCGCGCCCCGGGCGTGCACCACCCGCTCCGGGATCCGCTCGTGGTCGAAGTGGGTGATCTTCTCCCGCAGGTGGTGGTCCTGGAGCAGGACCGGGCCGCGCGGCCCGGCCTTGAGCGAGTGGTCGGTGTCGCGCAGCCGGGCCCCGTTGGCGGTGGTGAGGTACGCGCCCTGCTGCCCCTTGGCGATCTTCGGCACGCCGGTCTCGGCGCCGGTCGGGGTCCGGGTGTCCGGCGCGCCCTGCTCGTCCTTGGGCGGTAGCGGCCCGTGCGGCGTGGTCGGCTCCTTCAGCGGCGGCGGCGCGCTGCCGGGGGCGCCCGGCACGTCCGGAGTCAGCGCGTCGCCGACCTTCTCGACGGCGGCTTCGACGACACCCTTGACGATCTGGGTGGGCTTGCTGGATTCCATCAGGACCTGTCCTCCTACAGCTAAATGTCCAGGCCCCTTGGGCCCTACCCCAGCTCAGGGCGGGCAAACCGGAACAATCGCGGTAATCGCTGCTCAGGACCCGCGCGGCACGACCACGGCGGTGAGCAGCAGGCCGCCCGCGACCAGCCAGCGGCCGTCCAGGACGTCCAGCGGCGGGCCGCCGTCGACGCGGGCGCCGTCGACCAGGATCCGGGCGGTGAACCGGCCGGCCCGGTCGAACGTCAGCTCCGCCTCCTCGAACCCGAGCCAGCGCCCGGTCAGCGGATACCACGCCTTGTAGACCGACTCCTTCGCGCTGAACAGCAGCCGGTCCCAGTGCGTCGCCGGGTCGGCGGCGCGCAGCGCGGCCAGCCGCTCCGGCTCGCCCGCCACGGTGACCACGCCGGCCACCCCGTCCGGCAGCGGCTCGTGCGGCTCCGCGTCGATGCCCAGCCCGGCCAGCGCCCCGGCCGGGGCCACCGCCGCCGCCCGGTAGCCGACGCAGTGGGTGATGCTGCCCACCACGCCCTCCGGCCAGACCGGCTCGCGCCGGGTGCCGGAGCGGATCGGGACGGGCGCGTACCCGAGGCGGGCCAGCGCCTCCCGCGCGCAGCGGCGGGCCGTGACGAACTCCTGGCGGCGGCCGGCCACCGCGCGGGCGACCAGGTCCTCCTCGCCGGGGTACGGCGTCTCGTCCGGCACGTCGGCGAACGCCTCGACGGCCAGCGCCCCGGCCGGCAGCAGCGCCGCGATCATCAGAGGATCCGCTTCATCGGCGCCGGCTCGCCGCCGCGGCGCCGCCACTCGCGCGGGTAACCCAGCGACACCTCTTCGAACCGCACCCCGTCGTAGTGCGTGGTGCGCGGGATGTGCAGGTGGCCGTAGACCGCGACGGCGGCGCGGTGACGCACGTGCCAGTCGGCCGTCTGATCGGTGCCGCACCACTGGGCGAACTCCGGGAACCAGAGCACCTCGGTGGGCTGCCGCACCAGCGGCCAGTGGGTGACCAGCACCGTGGGCAGCGCCGGGTCGGTGGCCGCCAGCCGCCGCCGGGTCGCCTCCAGCCGCGCCCGGCACCAGGACTCCCGATCCGGGTACGGGTCGGGGTGCAGCAGCATCTCGTCCGTGCACACCACACCGGCGTCGTACGCCGCGCGCAGCGACTCCTCCTTCGTGGCGGTGCCCGGGGCGCGGAACGAGTAGTCGTAGAGCAGGAACAGCGGCGCCACTGTGACCGGCCCGCCCGCGCCCCGCCACACCGCGTACTCGTCCTCCGGGGTCAGCACGCCCAGCTCGCGGCACATCGCCACGAGCGCGTCGTAGCGGGCCACGCCGCGCAACGTCACCGGGTCGTTCGGGTGGGTCCACAGCTCGTGGTTGCCGGGCGCCCACACCACTGTGGCGAACCGGTCGCGCAGCAGCCGCAGCGTCCGCTCCACGTCGGCGAAGACCTCGCCCACGTCACCGGCCACGATCAGCCAGTCGTCCGCCGTCTCCGGCCGCAGGCCGTCCACCACCGCGCGGTTCTCCGCGTACGACACGTGGAGATCACTGACCGCGTACAGCCCACCCGTCACCCGGCCGATCCTGCCAGCGGCGGTCGGCGATGACCAGGCCCGCCGGCCGGGCTGTCGACCCTCGCGGTCACCTCGTCGAGCGCGCGCAGCACCTCGCGGGTCACCCCCGGCTCGGCCGCCGAGTGCCCGGCATCGGGCACGATGCGCAGCGTCGCCTCGGGCCACCGGCGGACCAGGTCGTACGCGGACACCGGCGGACAGCACAGGTCGTAGCGGCCGTTGACGATCACCGCGGGCAGGTGGCGGATCCGGTCCACGCCGTCGAGCAGCTGGCCCTCGGCGAGGAAGCCGCCGTGCACGGCGTAGTGCGACAGGATCCGGGCCACCGGCAGCGCGTTGTCGTCGGCGGTGAAATGGGCGAGCAGCTCCGGGTCCGGCCGCAGCGCCGAGTTGACCGCCTCCCAGCGGCCCCAGGCGCGCGCCCAGACCCGGGCCTGCGCCTCGTCCGGGCCGTGCAGCCGCCTGTGGTACGCGCCCAGCACGTCGTCGCGCTCGCCTGGCGGGACCGGGGCGACGAACCGCTCCCACTCCTCGGGCTGGAGATGCCGCAGCCCGCCCTGGTAGAACCAGTCCCGCTCGCCGCGCCGCATCAGCAGCACGCCGCGCAGGACCAGGCCGGTCACCCGCCGCGGGTGCGCCTGCGCGTACGCCAGGCCGAGCGTGGTGCCCCACGACCCGCCGAACACCAGCCAGGAGTCGATGCCCAGCCGCTGCCGGATCGTCTCCAGGTCGGCCACCAGATGCCAGGTGGTGTTGGCGCGCACCTCGCCGTGCGGGGTGCTGCGGCCGGCGCCCCGCTGGTCGAACAGCACCGCCCGGTGGCGCCCCGGGTCGAAGAAGCGGCGCGCGGCCGGCACCAGGCCGCCGCCGGGCCCGCCGTGCAGGAACACCACGGGTACGCCGTCCGGCCGCCCCACCTCCTCCACGTACAGGATGTGGCCGTCACCGACCGGGAGGCGGTGCGTGGCGTACGGTTCGGCGGGCGGGTGCAGGCCGGTCATGCCCGGTCATTCTGCCCGCCGCGGCCGACGTGCGGCGGCCCGTGGTTCAGCAGGCGACGTTGCCGCCGAGGTTGTCCAGCAGCGCGTCGGCGACCCAGCCGGAGACGCCTGTGGTGACGTTGCGCAGGTACGTCCACGTGTAGGTGGTCTTGCCGTTGGCGGTGACCCGGTCGCCGCTGGCGAAGCAGTGGAAGTCGACGTTGTGGTTGAGCTGTCCGTAACCCAGCGAGGCGCAGGTGGTGTGCGGGCCGGTGCGGATGTTGACGTTCGTCGCGTTGAAGAGCTGGCCGAACTTGCTGTCGACGTTGGAGTGCGAGTGGCTGCACCCGGCGCTCGCCGGCCCGGCCGTGGCGGTCACCACGGCGCCCGCCGTGGCGACGGTCAGGACGACGGCGGCACCGATCGAGGAGATTTTCCGCATACCCGTCAACTCCCGCAAAAGATCGAGATTCACCAGCAGGGCGATCCAAATATTTGCATAGAGCAAGCTCGATGAGCAAGGTGCGGGCCGCCGGCCCGGCCCCGGACCGGCGGCGTCGATCGCTCAGGCGGTGGCCGGCACGCCGTTGTCCGTACCCGTGGTCTCGATCTCGGGCACCCCGCGCGGAGCCGGCGTGCGGACCGCGAACGCGTCGAAGCTCGGCCCGTCCAGCCGCTCGACGAACGGCTCCACGACCGGCGGCTCCGGCTCGGCCGCGTCCGCCTCGGTCCGCCCGTCCGCGGTCCGCCCGTCCGCGGTCCGCGGCGTCGCGTCGGGCGCCACGGTGCCCGCCGGGCGCGCCGACACCTGCGGGTACTCGGCGGTCTCCCCGCCGCCCGCCGCGGCCGCCATGACCGCCGCCGCGGCGAGGTCGGCGACCCGCTTGGCCTCCCGCTGCACCCGGGCCCGGGTCTCCTTGGCGTGCTGCTCGGCCAGGTCCGCCGCGCGCCGCGCCTCGTCGAGCCGCCTGGTCTCGGTGGCCAGCTCCCGGCGTACGCCGACCAGCCGCTCCTCCAGGTCCGCGCCGTTGCGTTCGATCGTGCCGATCTCCCGGCGGGTCTCCTCCAGCTTCCGGGAGACCGTCTCCAGTTCCGCCTTGAGCCCGGTGAGCGTCTCCTGCCGCTGCTGGATCTCCCGCTGCACGCCGGCGAGCTGCTCCTGGTGCGCCGCCGTCTCCTCGTCGGCCCGGTCACGGACCTCGGTGGCGTACTGCTGGGCCTCGGCGACCAGCGCGGCGATGTCCTTCTCGGCGGCCGCGGCCCGGTCGGCCAGCTCCTGCTCGGCGGCGGCCCGCCGCTCGTCCAGTTCCTTGGCCATCGTGGCCTGCCACTGGGCCAGCTCCTGCTGGGCCTTGCTGCGGTTGGCCTGGACCTCCTGCTGGATCTGCGTCCGCGCGGCCTTCACCAGCGCCTCGGACGCCGAACGCGCCTGCTCGACCTGCTGCGCGCTCTGCTCGCTGACCCGCTTCGCCTCCTGCTGGGCGCGGTCGTGCGCGGCCTGCCCCTCGACGCGCAGCTTCTCCGCCAGCTCCCGCACGGCGGTCAGCTCCGCCTGCGCGGCGGCCCGTCGCTCCTCGTCCACCCGCTCCTGCTCGGCCCGGCGCGCCGACAGTTCCTCGTCCAGCTCGCGCCGCTCGCGCGCAGCCTGCTCCTGCGCCGCGGCCAGCAGCTTCTCCGCCTGCGACTGGAACTCGTCAGCACGCCGGGTGGCCACCTCGGTGATCTGCCCGGCCTGCTTCTCGGCCAGATCCAGGATCTGGTCGACCATCGGGCCGAGGTCCCGGAAGGACGCCCGGTCCACCGCCGCCGCCGGACGCTCACGCAGCTCGGCCGCCTCGGCCTGCGCCCGCTGCACCTGCGCGGTCAGCTCCCGCACCTGCGCGTACGCCCGGTCCCGCGCGGTGGTGAGCGCGCTGACCTCGGCGTCGACCTGCTCGACGTACCGGTCCACCTGACGTTTGTCGTAGCCGCGCAGCGCCGGATCGAAGCGCGGGCGCGCGGACACGTCGTCGTGGGGTGCGAACGGATCGTCGCCGTTGGACATGCGCCATCCTCCGTCGGTTCGCCAGCGCCAGGCCGGCGGATGACCGCCCCGCAGGGCACGATGAGGCGCTACGGTACCGCGTCCGCGCGCGCGTCTCGCCCCGCCCCGCCCGCTGCCCGCCGACCGGCGTCGCGGTCAGACCGGGAAGTGCGGGTTCCCCGCCGTCAGACGGATGGTGAAGCCGCTCGCGTCACGGTGGTGCGTCACGTGGTCGCAACTCTGGTGGCTGATCCAGAGACCCAGCCCGCCGTCGGAGCCGTCGCCGACGGGCAGCAGCCCGGCGTACGGATCCTTCGGCCCGGGACCCCGGTCGTGGACGGTGACCACGATCCGGTCGGGCGCGCGCCACAGCCGCATCCGCACCGGCGGCTCGCCGTGGCGCAGCGCGTTGCTCACCACCTCGCTCACCGCGATGACCAGCCCGTCGGCGCTGTCCGGCGGAAGCAGGCCGTTGTCGGCGGCGCGCACCTCCGCCCGGGCCCGGGCCGGCGTCGGATCGATCAGCTCGACGAGCGGCGCCGTCCGCTGCACCGGGTCCAGCGGCGCCGGACGCGGCTCGGTCAGGTAGCTCATCGGATCGGTGTAGAGATCGACCGTCTCGTGCCCGCCGTCCGGCCGGGCCACCCGGGGATGGGTACGCGCCACGTCGGCCAGCACGCGCGTGGGGGTGCTGCGGCGGTCGTAGGCGCAGATGCTCCAGAGCGGAAAGTCGTCGTAGGCGTGGTTGATGGCCGACTCGTAGCGGGCCCACCAGTCCCAGGTCGCGCCGAGCAGCACCGGCGGCAGCTCGCCGACCACCCGGATCTGCGCCGCACCCTCCGCCACGTACGAGGCCAGGCGCTCCCGGTAGACGCGCAGCGCGACACTGGGCCGGGCGTAGAGGTCGCCGACCGGCAGGAACGTGACGTCGGCGCCGGCGGGCAGCGCCCGGCGCACCAGCTCGGCGTTGGGCTCGTCGAGGTTCACCGCCGTCCGTTCGCCCGCGGCGAGCCCGTCCAGCAGGAACGGCACGGCCAGGGCGAGCAGCTCCTCGTCGGAGTCGTAGAGGAACGCCTCGTGGAAGTAGCCCACGTGACCGGAGGCGGCGCCGGTCCTCATCGGAGCACCTCCACCCGCACCTCGGTCAGGCCGAGCAGCTCGACCAGCCGCGCCGGCGCCTCGTGCGGGGTGCGCAGCACCGCGACGGCGTCGTGGCGGCGGGCATGGTCACGCAGGTGCAGCAGGCTGCGGTGATCCACGAAACGCAGCTCGGCGGCGTCGAACACGAGCCGGCCGGCCACCGGTCGCGGGTCGGCCCGCTCCAGCGCCGCGGCGAAGCTCCGGTGGTTCGACGGGTCCAGTTCGCCGCCGAGCGCCACCAGCGCGTCACCGCCGCCGGAGTGCAACCGGAACAGCACGTCGGCGTTGGTCTCCGGGTGCAGGCAGGCCAGCTCCTCGATCGCCGCGTCGCCGAGCTGCCGGCGGTCGTAGGCGCAGACCGCCGACATCGGCCGGTGCCGCATCCAGTGGTCGATGCGGTGCTCGTAGCGGGCGAAGGCGTCCCGCTGGGCGGGGGTGCGGACCAGGCTGGTCGCCTCGGCCAGCACCCGCAGACCGGTGTGACCGGCGGCCAGCGCGTCGGTGGTGGCCCGCGCGTACGCCCGGACCTGCCGCTGCGGGTCGACGACCTCGTCGTGCCGGTACGCCTCCCCGACGGGGAGCAGACGCAACGCGTCCCGCCGGCGCGCGGCGTCGACCCCGGGCACCGACCTCAGCCAGCCGGCCATGGTGGCGCGATCCTGCGGGCCCACCACCCAGACCTGCTCCCCGGCGGCGAGGCCGGCGGTCACCTGCTCGACCGCCAGCGCGCGCAGCGTGGCCGGATCCTCGTAGGCGAGGCAGCCGTGGGTGTAACCCGGGTACGACGCGCCCCCGCTGGTCACCGGCTCTCCCTCATGGGCCCAGTCTATGCCGCGCCCACCTGCAGGTCCCGCCAGGCCGTGGCCTCGGGCGGCGGGTCGCCCAGCTCGAACTCGGCCCAGTTGTTCCAGTACGCGATCGCGTCCACGTCGTTCTGCTGACGCAGCCAGGTGACGTGCTCCCGGACGGTGCGCGCCCGGCCCGCGCCGGTGGTGTCGGCCGCGGTGCGGCTCAGGCCGTACTCCGGGACCAGCAACCGGATGCCCGGGTACGCGGCGCGCACCTTGCCGAAGGCCACCCCGAACATCCGCGAGGCCGGCCAGTACGCGGCGGTGTCCCGCGAGTAGCAGTCCACGCCGTAGTGGGTCATGCCCGGGTAACCCCAGTCCGTCGGGTTGCCGCGTCCCTCGTCCAGCCAGTAGCGGGTCACGATCGGGCCGTGCCCGAGCACCCACCGCCGGTTGCGGTGCGCGGCCACGATCTGGGTCACCCGGCTCGCCGTCGCCCGGTACGTCGCCGGGGCCACGTCGCCCATCGGCTCGTGGTACCAGGTCAGGTAGATCGGGCGGTTCACGCCGTCGAGCCAGCCCGCCAGCTGCTCGACGTCGTCCTTCCAGCTGACGTGCATGACGGCCGACGGCGCGTCGGCGAACTTCCCGGTGTTGAGCGCGGGCAGCTCCGGCAGCGTGTCCGCGTCCGGACCGTCGGTGCCGAAGTCGCGCATGTAGCGGATGCCCGGGAAGTCGGCCACCGCCCGCTGCGTCCGCGCGCCCTTCTCGGCGCTCATCCCGACCAGCAGCGGCACGGTCAGCGTGGTGGTGCCCGTGCCGGTGCGGCCGGCGCCGTCACGCGCCGTCGCGGTCAGCGTCACCGTGCCCCGGCCGGCCAGCACGGTGACTGTGAAGCGGCCCGGTTCGGCGGCGACCGGTGTGACTGTCACCCCGGGCGAGGCGCCGGCGAGCTGGACGGTCAGCGGGACGCTCAGATCCACCCGGACCGGACTGTCCCAGGTGACGCCGGTGGGGTCGCTGACCCGGCCGGCGAGCGTCAGCAGCCGCGAGTCGGGGTGGTAGGCGTCGACCCGTACGGTGGTCGACTGCCCGGGCAGCAGGACGGTCTGGTCGGCGGTGACGGAGCGGACGACGGGTGCGGCCATGAGGATCTCCTTCGACGTGCTCGGCTGCCGCTCCAGCCGCACGTCTTCGGGTGGCCAGAATGGCTCTGACCTGCGCTTTTACCAGCTTGCGTCGGTTCGGCCGCGATCGTCAGGGCAGCCGCAGATGGCGCGAAACCCGGTCGCCGCCACGCTGTCGCGCCCGCATCCTGGACCGATGTCGATCACCGTGCGGCAACTGCACGCACCGGACGGGCCGACGTTCCGGCCTCGATCTCACCCCGCAGTGACCCACCCAAGATCGACACCAGCTCGGGGAGGTGGCCGCATCGGAGGGGTTCTGATGCCCCCACTTCCCCGACCTGGTGTCGATCTTGGGCGGGCTTGCCTGCGCGTCCCGTGGACCCGCAGGTCGGGGGAGTGTCGGAGATGGGAGAGGGGTGCGCCCCGGCTGGGTTGGTGCCGTCTGGCTGCCTGCCCGCGCAGCTGCGATGGCCGCCGCGTGCCGTCAACCCTCAAGATCGACGCCAGTTCGGGGAGGCGGCTGTATCGGCGGGGGTCTGATAACGCCACCTCCCCGAGCTGGTGTTGATCATGGGCCGGCTTAGCGCCACTTCGGGGAGCTGGTGTGGATCACGCCCCGTGGATCCCGCGGGTCGGCGGAGTGTCGGAGGGGGGCTGCGACTCGGCTGGTTGGTGCCGTCTGGCTGTTGCCCGCGCAACTGCGATGACCGTCGAGCGCCGTGGGCTCTCAAGATCGACGCCAGTTCGGGGAGGTGGCTGCATCGGAGGCGGTCTGATGCCCCCACTTCCCCGAGCTGGTGTTGATCATGGAGTGGGATGCAGCCACTTCGCCGAGCTGGTGTGGATCTTGGAGTGGGATGCCTCCACCTCCCCGAGCTGGTGTGGATCACGGCTGCGGGTCGGGTCGGGCCGTTCGGTGACGTGGTTCGCGGGGTGGGCCGGGGAATCTGGCGGGGCTTGCGGTGGGGGTGGTGGTGCGAGCGGGCCCCCACTTCGGTACGGGATGTCCGTGAGCGACACCAGGTCGGGGAAGTGGCGCCATCAAACCCGGCCTGATGCAGCCACCTCCCCGAAGCGGCGTGAGGGAGGGCGTGCGGGGGAGCGTCAAGGGAGGGGGTGGGAGATGTCGCGGGCGTGGTCGGCCACCGCCGCGCCGACCACCGTGGCGGTCAGCGGCAGCACCTCCAGGCAGCGGCGTACGGCCGCGCCCATCAGCGGGTTCGGCACCCGCATGGACAGCGTGCAGTGCGGCACCCAGCGTCCCGGCCGGTAGTGCTCGACCACCTCGACGCCGGCCCGCGCCAGCCGGTCGTGCACGTCGGCGTGGTGCGCCAGCAGCTCGGGCGTCGGCGCGAGGCCGAGCCACAGCACCCGCCCGACGAACTGGCCGGCGTGCTGGAACTCCAGCCGCAGCGGCGCTGCGGCCACGGTTCCGGCCAGCGCCTCGGCGACGCGGTGCGGGTCCAGGCGGGGCGCCACCGCCAGCGAGACGTGCGGGCGGTGCCGCTGCGCCAGCAGTGACCGCAGGCTCGGCACCCCGTCGGACTCCAGGAGGTCCCACAGCACCCGGATGCGCCGGGTGGCGTCGGTGTCGAGATACAGCTCCAGCGCCGCGACCACCCGATCACCCTAGATGTCGGGTCCCGCGACGAGGTTTGCCGGGCACGCTGGGCGGTACTGCCCGGGGGGACGGCAGCTGACGACCGGGGAGTGAGGTGCGCGTGGACGCGACGGACGTGCTGATCGAGGCGTACGGCCGGTTGCCCGACCTGGTCGCCGGGGCGCTCGACGGGCTCGACGCGGCCCAGCTGCGGCGGGCGCCGGCCGAGGGGGCGAATCCGGTCGGCTGGCTGGTCTGGCACCTGACCCGGATCCAGGACGACCACGTCGCCGACGTGATGGGCGAGCCGCAGCTCTGGGCCGGCGGCGACTGGGCGCGGCGGTGCGGGCTGCCGGCCGACCCCGCCGACACCGGCTTCGGGCACGGCCCGGAGCAGATCGCCGCGGTACGCCCGGAGAGCGGCGGCGTGCTGCTCGACTACCACCGGGCGGTGGTGGACCGCAGCCTGGGCTACCTGCGCGGGCTGCGCCCGGCCGACCTGGACCGGGTGGTGGACGAGAACTGGGATCCGCCGGTGACGCTCGGGGTGCGGCTGGTGAGCGTGCTCGACGACGACTTCCAGCACGTCGGCCAGGCCGCCTACGTGCGCGGGCTCATCCTGGGCTGAGCGAGTCCCGGGCTGAGCGCCGCCCGGCGCAGCGCGGCGTGCCCGAGCAGGTGGCACGCCTGCGCCTCGGGGGAGGTGCCCGGTCCCGCGAAGTCCGGCGCCCCGCTGACGTCGGTCACCCGGCCGTACCCGTCGACCCGCCGGCCGGCGGCGGCCAGCAGCTCCGCGCCCACGTCGTACCAGGAGCGGGGCAACCATCCGTCGGCCACTCCGGTGAGGGCCGCGTAGGCGAGCAGCTGGGCCGTGTTCGCCTCGCGGAACGCGCCGGGGTCGTCGAGCATGTCGGGGAAGAGGCCGTCGGCGCCCCGGTACGCGAGGCAGGCGGTCAGCACCTCCTCGGCGTGCCCGGCCAGTTCGGCGCGCAGCGGGCCGGGCCAGTCCGGCGCGAGGCGCAGCGCGCGGGCGATCCCGGCGACCACCCAGCCGTTGCCGGTGCCCCACGGTTCGGGCCGGTCCAGTTCGCCGCGGTCCTCGTCCCAGCGGGCGGCGTACAGGCCGGTGCGGCTGTCGTACAGCCGCTCCCGGTGCCCGGCCACCTGCGCGGCGGCCGGTCCGGCGTGCCCGGTCAGCGCCAGCAGCGGGACCACCATGTAGACCGTGTCCGCCCAGACCTGGCGGCCGTCGAGCAGGTGGAACAGCGTGCCGTCGGCGGCCCGGGGTGCACGGCGGGTCAGCCAGTCGAGCTGGGCGTCCAGCGCCACGGCGTACCTCGGATCGCCGGTGCTCCGCGCGGCGTGCCGCACCACCTCGCCGCACGCGGCGCCGTTCACCGCGCCCACCGAGCCGGCCGTCTCGCCGAGCCGCCCGTCCGGCCGCTGCCTGGTCACCGCGGCGTCGGCGACCAGCACGGCGGCCTCGTCCAGGCCGAGGTCGAGCAGGGCCTGGCCGAGGATGCCCTGCTCCCAGGATTCGCGTTGCATCGTCAGCAGCGCGAGCAGCACCCGGTCGGCGGCGGCGTTCCCGGTCGTCACCATGGTCACTGGTTACCCGCCGCGCCGCCGCGCCTCACCCGGACCGGGTGAGTTCGCCTCACCCGGGGCACGGGGATCCTCGCGGCACGGGCGGCGCCGTCAGGCGGGTGGCCGCGACGACCGACGAGGAGGCCCGATGAGCGTCTCGGCCGCGGAACACCTGACCCGGGCCGCCGCCGGCCGGAACCCGGAGCTGCCCGAGACCACCTGCGGCACCATTCGCCTGGACCTGCACGACGACGGCCGCACCGAGCACTGGTACCTGACCGTCGACCGTCAGGACGTCCGGGTGGACCGGCTCTCCGCGGACGCGGACCTGGTGGTCCGCGCGGACCGGGAGGTGTTCGACCGGATGGCGGCGGGCCTCCTGCATCCGGCCGCCGCGCTGCTGCGCAACGACATCTCCGTGGAGGGCGACCTCAAGCTGCTGATGGCGCTGCGCCGGATCTTCCCCGGGCACCCGGCCGCCCGGCATCCCCGGGAGGCGGCCGGGCGGGCGGTGGCCCGATGAGGCAGGAGCTGGTCCACGTCCTCGCCGGGAACGCTTTCGCGGTGAGTGACGCGCAGGGTGACATGGAGATCGACCCGACCGCTCCGATCGGCCTCTTCTCCTTCGACACCCGGTTCCTGAGCCACTGGGTGCTCACCGTCGACGGGGAGCGGCTGCACGCGCTGTCCCGCGACGACCTGACCTACTTCGAGACCCGTTTCGTGCTGGTGCCCGGCGCGGCCAGCCACTACGTGGACGCCGACGTGTCGGTGATCCGGCACCGTCTCATCGACGAGGGATACCACGAGCGCATCACGGTGCTCAACCACTCACCTGAGCCCGCCGAGTACACGGTGCGGCTGGAGATGGGCAGCGACTTCGCCGACACCTCGGAGATCCCGCGTCCCGGCCCGCGCCGGCCGACGATCGTCGCCGATCCGGCCGGGCAGCGGTTGCGGATCCGGTACGAGCGCGGGCGGTTCACCCGGGAGAGGTGCGTCTCCAGCTCGGCCCCGGCGCAGGTGGATCGGAACGGGATGACCTTCCGGATCCGCGTCGAGCCGCAGGACACGTGGCACGTCGACCTGCACGTCGCCATGATCATCAAGGGGGCCCGGGGGCGGGACCTGCGGGCGAACATCGACTCCCACCGCCAGCAGGTCCGGCAGGACATGCGCGAGGACATGCGGCGCTGGTTCGACCGGGCGCCGCACCTGATCTCCGACCGGCCGGCGCTGACCGCCGCCTACCGGCAGGCGCTGAGCGACCTGGCCGCGCTGCGGTACACGCCGCTGGCGTACGTCGACGAGGTGCCGGTCGGCGGGCTGCCCTGGGCGATGACGCTGTACGGGCGGGACGCGCTGATCACCTGCCTCCAGACGCTCCCGTTCACGCCCGAGCTGACCCCGGCCACGCTGCACATGCTGGCCATGTTGCAGGGCGGCCGGCTCGACGACCTGCGCGAGGAGGAGCCCGGCAAGATCCTCGCCGAGCTGCGGTACGGCGAGGCGGCCGCGTTCGACGAGCAGCCCACCGCGCTCTACTACGGCGCGGCCGACACCACGCCGCTGTTCGTGATCCTGCTCGACGAGTACGAGCGTTGGACCGGCGACGTCGATCTGGTCCACGAGCTGCGCCATCCGGCCCGCATGGCGCTGGACTGGCTGACCCGGTACGGCGACCTGTGCGGCGACGGCTACCTGCGCTACCACCCGCGCAACACGACGAGCGGGGTGACGAACCAGATCTGGCGCAACTCCCCGGACTCGGTGGTCGACCGGCACGGCGTGGTGCCGCCGTACCCGCGCGCCACCTGCGAGCTTCAGGGGTACGCGTACGACGCGCGGATCCGGGGCGCCCGGCTGGCCCGGGAGTTCTGGGACGACCCGGGCTACGCCGAGCGTCTGGAGGCCGACGCGGCGCGGCTGCGGGAGCGGTTCGATCGCGACTTCTGGCTGCCGCACCGGGGCTACTACGCGCTGGCCCTCACCCCGGACGGCGAGCCCGTCGACGCGCTCACCTCCCACGTCGGCCACCTGCTGTGGAGCGGCATCGTCGAGCCGGAACGCGCCGACTCGCTGGCCGGGCACCTGTGCGGGCCGGATCTGTACTCCGGCTGGGGCGTCCGTACCTACGCCCAGGGCCAGTTGCCGTACAACCCGGTGGGCGCGCATCTCGGCGCGGTCTGGCCGTGGGACAACGCGATCGTCGCGGCGGGCCTGCGGCGGTACGGCTACGAGGCGGAGGCGGGCGACATCACCGCCGGCATGTTCGCGGCGGCGGAGACGCTCGGCGGCTCGGTCCCGGAGGCCTTCGCCGGCTACCCCCGCGAGGTCACCAAGTACCCGGTTCAGTTGCCGGATGCCGGGCGGCCGCAGTCGTGGGCGGCGGGCGGCCTGCTGATGCTGCTCTCGACCATGCTGGGGCTGCGCCCCTGCGGCGACAGCCTGCTGGTGAACCCGGCTGTCCCGGCCGGGTACGGGCGGATCGAGTTGCTCGACGTGCCGGGCCGGTGGGGACGGGCCGACGCGTACGGCCGGGAGCGCGGCAGGAACCGGCGGCTGCGGGCGGGCGAGGACGCCCGGCGGGCCGCCTGACTCCCCGGCCCGACAGCGGTCAGCCCGAGCCGGTGGGTTCCCGCGACGCCGGCCGGACCGGCGCCGGCAGATCCGTCGGCGCGGCCGGCGGGGACTGCGCCGACCCGGACCGCCCGGCCCGGGCGAGCAGCCGGTCCACGCCCACGAACAGCAGGCCCAGCAGCCAGAACGCCACGGCGAACCCGACCGCGCTCACCGTCACCCCGCCGTAGCCGAGGCGGCCCGCGTCCAGGAACGGGTACGGGTAGCGGTCCACCACCAGGCCGCGTACCAGCGCGAACCCGAGGTACGCCACCGGGAACGCCAGCCACCAGGCGGCGTGGCGGGGACGCAACCGGCCGCGCCTGTCGAACAGCGCCCAGTCGGCGAACGCCAGCAGCGGCACCACCGTGTGCAGGAACTGGTTGCCCCACCACTCGCCCGGCTGCCGGTCCGGCTGTGCCATGGCGAACGGGCTGGCCGGGTTGGCCAGCACCAGGTGGTAGACCGTGCCGGTGATGGTGATGTAGAGGGTCATCGCGCCCTTGAGGGCGCTCGGCGGCTCCGGCCGGTCGCGCAGCGCGCACCAGGCGGCGTAGCCGGCGAGGACGCCGACCGCCACGTTGCTCTGGATGGTGAAGTACGGCAGCAGGCCGGTCACAGTGGCCGGGCCGAGCGCGGTGAGCACGACGCCGGCCACCACGGCGAGCACCAGTGCGAGGCGGAGGAGGATCGCCGGTCGGCGACGCCGGGGGGTCACGGGCGCACAAGTTACCAGCCGGTCGTCAGCCGGTACGCCGCCCAGGCGTGGTGCCGGACGACCGCTTCGCCTGCCCCGGCGGGAGGACGTCCACGCCCGGCGGCCCGCCGGACGGCTGGACCGGGCGAGCGGTCCTGTCGCCCCCTCGCCCGCCGTCAGCCTTCCCCGGCGGGTCGTCGTCGCCCAGCAGCGCGGCGCAGTAGTCCGGCACGCGCTCACGGCCTCCGGCGGCGGCGACGAGGTCGCTGAAGGCGGGTGTGGTCAGGGCGCGTCCGCGGTCCGCTTCGGCGAGGGTCCGGTACGCGACGCAGAGGCCGGGCGGCGTGGACTGCTGCGGCGCCCGGGTCGCCGGTGGGACGGCCGGCAGGGCCGGGTGGACCGACGGCGCGGGCGGCGCGGTGCCGACCGGCGGCGCCGCCGGTCGCGCGGCGGGCGGCAGGTTCCCGGTGGCGGCGAGCGCGACGCCGCCGGTGAGTGATGCGGCGAGCGCGGCCACGGCCACCCGGACACCGAAGCGGACGCGGCGGTGACGGCGTGCCTGCCGGGCCGTCCGGAACGCCGCGACCGCTGCCGCCTCTCCGTCGAGCTCGCTGGTGCCGGGCGTGGTCCGGACGGCGGCCAGTACGGCCATCAGCCGCGGCGGAGCGGACGACGTGTCGCCGGGGCGGCCGGCGAGCAGCCGCTCGACGGTTTCCTGGTCCAGGCCGGATGCGTCCATCTCGTGACCCTCAGCGCCGCCACCCGGCCCCGCGTCACACTCCGCCCCGCGCGACGCCGGTGAGGTCGGTCACCCGGCGCCGGTCACGGCCGGTACGGCATCTCCGGTTGCCGATGTCCGGCGGTCGCGGTGAACTGAATTACATGGGTGTCATCAAGGTGGGCACGTCCTCGTGGGCCGACCAGATGCTGGTCCGCTCCGGGTGGTATCCGCGCGGGGTCAACACGCCCGCCGGCCGGCTGGGCTTCTACGCCGAGCGCTTCGGCCTGGTCGAGGTGGACACGTCGTACTACGCGGTGCCGGCGCCGGAGACCACGGCGGCCTGGGCGGCGGCCACCCCGCCCGGATTCACCTTCGACGTCAAGGCGTTCCGCCTCTTCACCGGCCACCACACCCCCGTCGACGCGCTGCCCAAGGACCTGCGCCCGGCCGGCGCGGCGAACCGGGTCCGGTGGCGCGACCTGTCCGCCGGGGCGTACGACGAGCTGTGGGACCGGTTCCACGCGGCGCTGGCGCCGCTCGCGGCGGCCGACCGGCTCGGCGCCGTGCTGTTGCAGTTCCCGCCGTGGCTGGCCCGCACCGAGGCGGCCCGGCGGCGGATCCTGGACGCCGCGCGGCGCTGCCGCCCCTGGCCGGTCACCGTCGAGCTGCGGCACTCCTCCTGGTTCACCGAGGACGCGATGGCCGACACCGTGACGTTCCTGCGCGAGCACGACCTCGGGTACGCCTGCGTGGACATGCCGCAGGGGCACGTCTCCTCGGTGCCGCCGATCCTGGTCGCCACCACCGATTTGGCCGTGATCCGGTTCCACGGGCACAGCACGGCCTGGGAGAGCGGCGACAAGCAGGAGCGGTTCCGCTACGCCTACGGCGAGCGGGAGCTGCGGCACTGGTCGGTGTTGCTGCGCGAGCTGGCCGACCAGTGCGCGGAACTGCACGTGCTGATGAACAACTGCTGCGGCGACCAGGCCCAGCGCGATGCCGCGAGCCTGGCCGACCTGCTCGGTGTGGCGCCCGCCGCCGCGCGCGCCTGAGGTTTTCCCGGCTTCCTCCCGGGTACCGCCGGGTGCGTGGACGACCACGAAGGGGGATCAGTGGAGCAGCGGCGCGTCGAGGACGAGCGGGACCCGCGGGCGACCCGGGAGGCAGAGGAGGCGCACGGCGGCAGCATGGCGCCGGGCCTGGTGGACGACACCGGGCACCCGGTGGCGGAGTCGCCGGTGCCGGACAACGAGCCGTCGGCGCCGGGCCGGCCGGGCGAGGACGGCACCGGCTCCTGACTGTCGCGCTCAGGGGCGCGTCTCCGGCCGCATCCCGGTCGCCTCTTCCAGCGCGTTGTCACCGAGGTCCCCGTCCGCGCGGTCGTCCGGGAACGTCCGCGCCGACGGGGCCGGATCCGGCGGCGCGCCCGGCCCGGCCTCCGGCGTCCGGGTCGGCTCGACGGTGCCGAACCCGTGCCGGCCCGCCTTCGGCCCGCCCGGTCCGGCCCCGGCCGCCCGGCGCTCACCGAGCCGCCCCTCGGGCACTGCCGTCTCCTCGCTGCCCTCGTCCATCGGGTCGTCGTCGCCCGCGCCCCACGGCGCGTCGGCGTCGAAGCCGCCGGTGGTGCCCCACGGCGCGGCCGACTCCGGCCCGCGCCCGTCACCAGTACCCGGCCGGTTCCTGCTGGTCATGGTCACCTCACCTGGCTGCTGTGCCCGCGCCGCCCGCCGGCGGCCTGTCCGGTTCCGGTGCACCGCGCGGCCGGTGACCCACCCCGATGTGGGTCACCGGCTGCACGGTGGTCAACGGGCGGCCCCGACCAGGGAACGGCCGGCCGCGCCCATGGTGGCGACCTTGCCGATGTTCTTCGGCGCGGACATGATGCCGCCCGCGCGGTCCAGCATGCCCCGGAACACCTGCCCCGGCTTCTGCTGCTCACCCATGTACGCCGACACCACGACCAGCGCGCCGGTCATCGCCGGCACCGCCCACTGGAGCAGCTTCATCTGCCGCTGGCTGGCGGCAACGTTCGCCGGGGTGTGGTGGTTCGGCTCGGTGGTCCCTTCCACAGGCGGACCGCCGGCCCGTTCCAGCCGCCTGCCGACCATCCGGCTGTAGCCGGTCACCGCCAGCGCGCCGAGCGTCAGCGCGGTCTTCACCGCGCTGATCTTCCCCACGCCGGCCTGGCGGGCCATCCGTGGGCTCTCGGTGACCAGCTCGCCGACCGCGCCGGCCAGGTGGGCCCCGATCGCCGCCGCGTTGACCGGCGTCCATCGTGCCCAGCCGGCCGAGGCCACCGGCAGCCGCTGGGTCGTGTCGTTGATGCGTGCCGCCGCGCCGTTGACGCCGAGCGCCCCCATCAGGGAACCGCCGAACCAGGCCGCCAGGCCCAGGTCGTGCATCGAGCGCAGCGTGGTGTGCCGTTCTGACATCAGATCCCCCTCCGCCGTGTTCGGGCGGTGCGGCATACCCACGATCGGGCGACTCACGCCCGGGCGTGGCTCAGCGGCGGGGGAGCGTGTCCGCGAACGCGGCGATCCGGGCGGCCAGCGGCGCCGACGCGCGTACCCAGGTGAAATGGTCCAGCGGCGCGCCCGCCTCGGCGACCGTGTAGCGGTGCCGCGTCACCGGCGCGCCGGCCAGCTTCTCGCAGAGGTGGTCGAGTGTCTCGTGCGGCGTGTACTGGTCGTCGTCGACGCTGACCGCGAGTACCGGGGTGCGGATGCGCCGCACGGCGGCCTCCGCGTCCACGCCGTCCAGCGCCGGGAACCGGCCGGTGCGGGCGGTGTGCGCCCAGTCCCGGATCACGCCGGCGGCCTGCCGGCCGCCGAAACCCCAGCCGGGCCAGACGCCGAGCAGCCGCGCCGTCGCCGCGATCCCCTGGGTGTACGGCAGCACGCCCCACCCGCGCAGGCCCGGGTACCGCCGCCACCACGGCAGACCCACCGCCACCAGGGCCAGCCCGTCGACCCGGTCGGCGTCGTGCAGCGCCTGGTGCAGCACCGCCACCTGACCGCCGAGGGAGTGCCCGAGCAGCACCCGGGTCCGCCCGTCCAGCCGGGGCTTGAGCGCGTCGAGCACGGCCCCGACGTCGGTGGACATCTCCTGGTAGCCGTACCGGCAGGCGCGCGACGGCGCGGGGGTGCTCTCGCCGGTGCCGCGCAGGTCGGCCACGATCACCGCCAGCCCGGCGTCACGCAGCGCGGCGGCGAACGGCCGGTAGTAGCGGGCCCGCACGCCCATGGCCGGCCAGATCAGCACCACCGGCGCGCCGGGCGGACCGGCCGGCTCCGGGTAGATCTGCACGCCGATGCGCGCGCCGTCGACGTCCACGAACTCCTGGGTGTACTCCCCGCTCACCCGGATCAGCGTACGGCCCGAACCTACCGGCGGGTAGCAAGGGGTGGGCGGTTCCGCTGCGCGGGCGCGGACGGGCGGTGGCGCGCGGCCCGCTCCACCCGCTCCACGGCCGCCAGGACGGCCGGCACGTCCAGCGCGGCGAGCGCCGGGTGCACGCCGTCGCCGGGAGCGGTCGGACCCGGCCCGGCCCACAGCGCCTCGTGCCACGGCCGGTCCGGCGGCGGTCCCCACCACGACGGCGGCACCGGGCCGAACAGCAGCACCGACGGGGTGGCGTAGGCGGTGGCCAGGTGGCCGACGCCGGTGTCGCCGCAGAGCACCAGCCGGGCGTACGCGACGAGCGCGGCCAGCTCGCCCACGTCGGTCGCCCCGGCCAGCACCGCGTCCCCTGGTAGCCCGGCCGCCCGGGCCACCGCCCCGGCCAGCTCCCGCTCGCCGGGACTGCCGGTGACGACCACCCGGTGCCCGCGCCCGGCCAGTTCCCGCGCCACCGCCGAGAAGCGCGCCACCGGCCAGCGCCGCGCCGCCGCCTTCGCCCCGGGATGCACGATCGTCACGCCGGTCGGCAACCCGCCCGGCTCGGGGCGGCGCAACGCCAGGTCGGCGCGGTCGGCGGGCACGCCGTACCAGGCCAGCATCCGGCACCAGCGGTCCACCTCGTGCTCGTCGGCCCGCCACGGCGGCCCGTCCGGCACGCCCGCCTCCGGGTTGGCGAACGCCAGCAGCCGGCCCGGCCGCAGCGCGGCCAGCATCAGGTGCGACTGCGGGCCCCGGCCGTGCAGGTTGACAGCCACCTCCGGCGGCGGGCCGGACCAGGGCAGCGGGCCCAGCCCGTCCGCGTACACCTGCCGGTCCACACCGCCCACCAGGTCCACCAGCGGCGCCAGCCAGCGCGGCGCGACCAGCGCCAGCTCCTTGCCGGGGTACGCGGCGCGTAACGCGCGCAGCGCCGGCACCCCGGTCGCGAGGTCACCGACGCCGAGCGCCCGCAGCACGAGGATCACGGGTACGACGACTCCTGCTCGGCGCAGACCACCATCTCGCGTACGGCGCAGCCGGGCGGCTGGGCCAACGCGAACATGACCGCCTGCGCGGTGTCGGCCGGGTCGTTGAGGATCGCGTCCGGACCGGGCTTGTACTTCTCGTCCCGCTCGTCGAAGAACGCGGTACGCATCCCGCCCGGGATCAGCAGCGTCACGCCCACGGCGCCGGCCAGCTCGGCGGCGAGCGCCCGGGTGAAGCCGACAACTCCGAACTTCGCCGCGCAGTACGCGGTCGCGTCGCTCACCGCCTTCACGCCCAGCGTCGACGCCACCGTCACCACTGTGCCGTGCGCCCGTTCCAGCTCCGGCAGCGCCGCCCGGATCACCGCGGCGGTGCCGAGCAGGTTGATCGACACGATGCGGTCCCAGGTGGCGCCGTCGACGTCGGCCAGCCGCCCGGGCACGTCCATGCCGGCCGCTGTCACCACGCCGGTCAGCTCACCGGCCTGCTCGGCGATCCGCCGGGTGGCCGCCTCGGCGGCGCGGGGGTCGGCCAGGTCGCACTCGACCCAGGGCACGCCGTCGGCCGGCGCGCGGCGGTCCAGCACGTACGGCCGCCCGCCCGCCTTGGCGACCGCCGCCACGACCGCCGCGCCGAGCCCGCTGGCCCCGCCCGTGACGAGGACCGCGCGGCCGTTGATGTCCCTGCTCATGCCGGACTCCTTCTCGCTCGTTCAGACCACAGTTCGGACCAGGTGCAGGCCGCGCTGGCGCGCGGCCGAGATGGTGCCGGTGGTGGACCGGCCCGCCAGGTAGGGGACGGTCACCACCCGGCCGCCCCAGCGGCGGACCAGTTCCGCCTCGGGCAGCTCGACGTCGCCGTAGTCGCCGCCCTTGACCCAGACGTCCGGGCGCAGCCGGGCCAGCACCTGGTGCGGTGTGGGCTCGTCGAAGACCACCACCGCGTCGACGCAGTCCAGCGCCGCCAGCAGCCGGGCCCGGTCCCCGGCCGGGTTGACCGGGCGGTCCGGGCCCTTGAGCCCGCGCACGCTGCTGTCGGAGTTGAGGCAGACGATCAGGCAGTCACCGAGACGCCGGGCCGCGCGCAGCGTGGACAGGTGCCCGGCGTGCAGGATGTCGAAGCAGCCACCGGTGGCGACCACCGTGCCGCCGTCGGCGCGTACCCGGGCGATCAGGTCCTCGGCGGTGCGCGCCGGGTCAGGGCCGGCGGCCGTCTCCCGCTTTCGGCGCAGCCCGGCCGCGCCACCCGCCGCCACGTACGCCGACGCGGCCTCGACCGCCGCGCGGACCGCCTCGGCGAGCGGCGCGCCCTCGCCGAGCGCCAGCGCGGCGGCGGCGGCGAACCGGTCGCCGGCCCCGCAGGTGTCCTCGACGTGCTCCGGCACGGACGCCGGGGGCAGCACCACCGGCGTGCCGCCGGCATGGCACAGCACCGCCCCGTCCGGTCCCATGGTCACCGCCACGGCGCCGACCCGCCACCGGCGGCGCAGCTCCTGACCGGCCCGGGTGGCGGTGGTCAGCGCCGAGCCGCCGCCCGCGTCGCCGGTGACCCGGCGCAGCTCGTCCAGGTTGGGTGTGGTCAGCCGGGTGCCGGACACCGGGGCCGGGCCGCGCGGGTGCGGGTCCCAGACCACCGGGGCGCTCGCCTCGGCCAGCGCGGCCCGCAGCGCCGGCTGCCGCAGCAGGCCGCGCCCGTAGTCGCTGACCAGGATCGCGCCGGCCCGCCCGAGCAGCTCCCGGACCGCCGGCGACGGCTCACCGGGCGGCTGCGGATCGCCGCCGCGGTCCAGCCGCAGGAGGGTCTGCCCACCGGCCCGGAGCCGGATCTTCTCGGCGGTCGCGCCGGGCAGGCGCATCGGGTAGAGCGCCACGTCCGCGTCGGTCAGCAGCTCCGCCAGGCGTACGCCGCCGGCGTCGTCGGCGAGGGCGGTGACGAGCGCGACCTCACCGCCGTCGGCGGCCGCGAGCAGGGCGGCCAGCCCCGCGCCGCCCGGCCGGTCGGTGGCGGTGCGCTCGTCGAGCACCGGCGCCGGGGCGTCCGGGCAGATCCGGCTCACAGTGCCGTCCACGTCGCGGTCCAGCAGCGTGTCGCCGACGACCACGAGCGGGCCGTTCACGACTGCACCCAGCCGGTGCCGGTGTCGCCGTCGCGGCGGCGCCCGTTCGCCGCGTGACCGTTCGCGGGCGCGAAGCCGTTCGTGCCGTGCCCGTTCGTGCCGTGCCCGTTCGGCCCGTGTCCGTTCGTCGCGTGTCCGTTCGGGCCGCGGCCGTTCAGGCCGTGGCCGTTCGGGGCGTGGCCGTTCGGGGCGTGGCCGTTGGCGCCGTGCGGCGCCGCGCCGTCGACCCCGGCCAGCACCAGGCCGTCCCACCCGGGTCGGTCCGGCCCGCCCTCGGCCGCCGTCCGGCCGGTCACGGACACGGGATCTACCGGCCGCCACGGCGCGTGCGGAAGCTGACGGACCAGCGGCAGCGCCCGGTCGACGTACTCGCAGAGCAGATGCGTCGAGACCAGGTGCAGCTCCTGGACGACCTGGCTGTCCGGCGACGGCACGGCCAGCACGTCGTGGCAGAGGTCGGCGAGGGGGTTGGGGGCGGGTCCGGTGAAGGCCCAGGTACGCAGGCCGGTCTGGTGGGCGGCGTGGGCGGCGGTGAGGAGGTTGGTGCTGGTGCCGCTGGTGGTGAGGAGCAGGAGGATGTCGTGGGGTCGGCCGTGGGCGCGGACCTGGCGGGCGAAGGTTTCGTCGTATCCGTAGTCGTTGGCGATGGCGGTGAGGGCGCTGGTTTCGGCGTGTAGTGCGATGGCGGACAGGGGTTGTCGGTCGTGGCGGAGTTTGCCGACGAGTTCGGCGGTGAGGTGTTGGGCTTCGGCGGCGCTGCCGCCGTTGCCGGCCACCAGCAGCCGCCCGCCCCGGACCAGCGTCCAGGCCAGCTCCGTCGCCCAGGACTCCAGCCGCTGCGCCTCCCGCCGGTACGGCAGCAGGGCCGAGGCCAGCCCGGTCAGGTGGGTGTCGAGTGGGTCGAGACCGGTCATCAGGCCACCGCCGTTGTGGGCCGGGCCGCGCCGACGAGCGTGCCGTAGACCGCGCCGAGCTGTTCGGCGCAGCGCTTCCAGGAGTACCGGCTGCGGATGCGGTCCAGCGCGGCGGTGGCGTACGCGAAGCGGCGCACGTTGTCGCCGAGCAGCCGGCGCAGCGCGGTGCCCAGCGCCCGGGGGTCACGCGGCGGCACCAGGTCACCGGTGAGCCCGTCCACCACGCTGTCGGCGATGCCGCCCACGTTCGTGCCGATCACCGGCACGCCGCAGGCCATGCCCTCCAGCGGGGTGAGCCCGAACGGCTCGTACCAGGGGGCGGCGACGAGCACGTCCGCCGACCGGTACCAGGCGCCCATCTCCTCGCGCGGCACGCCGCCGAGCAGCCGTACCCGGTCGGCCACGCCGCAGGACTCGGCGAGCGCGGACAGCCGGCGGGCGAACGAGTCGGCGGGCAGCAGGTCGGCCGGCGGGCCGCCGACCACCACGCACTCCGCGTCCGGCACCGCGGGCAGCGCCCGGACCACGTCGAGGAAACCCTTGCGCTCGACCATCCGGCCGACGGTGAGGATGCGCGGGCGGGCCGGGTCGCGCGGCGCGACCGGGCCGTCCGGGCGGAACACCGCCTCGTTGACGCCGGACGGGACCAGCGCCATCCGGGACCGGGGCACGCCCATCCGCACCAGCTCGGCGACCTCGTCGGAGCACTGCACGACGACCCGGTCCACGGCCCGGCCGAGGGCCCGTTCGTAGCCGATCCGCCCCGGTGGACTGGTGTCCCGGGCGCCCTGGTGGCGGCGCTTGACGGTGCCGAGCGCGTGGTACGTCAGCACGGTCGGCACCCCCGTACGGCGGCCGGCGTGCACAGTGGCCAGTCCGCTCATCCAGAAGTGCGCGTGCGCCACGTCCGGCGTCCAGCCGCCGCGGCGCCAGGTGTCCGCCAGCCAGCTGCCGAACTCGCCCATGTACGGCAGCAGCTCGTCCTTCGGCACCCGGTGGGCGGGACCGGCCGGCACGTGCCACACCTCGTAGCCGTCCGGCGCGGGAACCGCCTCGGGCAGCGCGGGGGAGTCGCGGCGGGTGTAGACGCGGACGTCGTGGCCCGCGCCGACGAGCGCGGACGCGAGTTCCGCGACGTGCGTGTTCTGGCCGCCGGCGTCCTCCTCGCCGAGGGCGGCGAGCGGGCTGGCGTGTTCGGAAATCATCGCGATGCGCATGTCTCCTCCTCCAAGATCCGGTCCCAGTCGGCGAGGAAGCGGTCCAGGCCGAACCGTTCCTTCGCCACCTCGCGTGCGCGTGCCCCGAGCCGGTACGCGGCGTCGGCGTCCTCGGCCAGCCAGCGCGCCGCCTCGACGAGCGTGTCGATCCGGGTGGACAGCACCCCGGCGTCCGGTGGGACGGCTTCCACCGCTTCCGTGGTGGCCAGCGCCACCACGGGCATGCCCATGGTCATGGCCTCGATGAGGCTGAGGCCCAGTGAGGTCCAGCGGCACAGGTGCAGGTAGGCGCGCCGCCGGGCGAGTTCGGCGTGCATGGCGTGCTGCGGCAGGTCCTCGTGCCCGGTCACCGGCAGGCCCGGGAAGCCCGCCGCGGTGAGCGCGTCCGGCAGCCCGGCCACGCCCATGCCGAACACGTCGAGCGGGGCGACCGTCGCGAAGCGCGGCATCAGGTCGGTGCCGGTGACCCGCCAGCGGCGTACCGGCTCGTTCGTGACGACGGCGAGGCGGTTCAGCTCACCGGTCCATTCCACGGCCGGCGGTACGACGCCGTGGTCGACCACAGTGGTGCGGGTGCCACCGTTGTCCCAGAAGAGCTGGTTGAACGCGGTGACGTGGGTCAGCAGCAGGTCGTCGCGGTCGGCCATCGGGTGCCGGGTGGTGGGCACGTCGCCCTTGGGGGTGTTGTGCTCGACGTAGATCGCGGGCAGGTCACGGCCGGGACGGCGGCCGAGCCACTCGGCGGCCAGGTCGAACTCCTCGGGACGTTGCAGGACGACCACGTCGACGTCGGCGTCCCGCAGGGTCTCGGGAGTGACCTCGACGACGCTGTCCGGCCACGGATAGGTGCGCGCCCGGCCGCGCCCGTACGGTCCGCGGTCCGGGGTGACCGGCACGAGGTAGCGGTGCCTGCCGTGCACGAAGGACGTCGTCCAGGAGCCGTGCACGTGCCACAGCAGAACGTTCATCTCTCTCCTCGGAGGGGGGCGGTGCGGGTACGGGACTGCGGCAGGGGCCGGTCAGCCGGGCGCGAGCGTGCGGACGGCGGCGACCACCGCGCCCGGGTCGAGACCGCCCAGGCACGGGTGCCCGGGGACCGGGCAGGTGGTGGCGCGGGTGTCCCGGCAGGGCGCGGCCGCGTCACCGAGCCGGACCGTCGGCACCCGGTAGGGCGCCCACTGCCCGAACGGCACCGTGGGCGCGAAGAGACTCACCACTGGAGTGCCGACCGCCGCGGCCAGGTGCGCGGGCCCGGTGTTGCCCACCACCAGGCAGCGGGCGCCGGCCAGCAGCCGGGCGAGCCCGGCCAGGTCCGTCGTCCCACCCAGGTCGACGCCGCCCGCCGCGGCGACGAGCGCGGTCAGATCCCGCTCGTCCGGGCCGCCGGTGACCAGCACCCGGTGCCCGTCGGCGGCCAGCGCGGCCACGATCCGCGCCCAGAGCCGCGGCGGGCAGGCCCGGGCGGGCACCGACGCGCCGGGATGCGCCACGACGTACTCGCCGCGCGGCGGTTCCCGGTCCGGTCCGAGCCGCACCCGCAGGGCGGGCTCGTCGTGGTCGGGCAGCGCGAATCCGGCGGCGGCGGCGAGGGACAGGGCGCGTTCGGGCTCGGGTACGCCGGCCGGGACGCGGTGGCGGACGTCGAGCAGGCTGCCGGGGTAGTCGTCGCTGATGGCGCTGATCCGGGGCACTCCGGCCAGGCGCAGCAGCAGCGCGAGGGGCAGCGGTGACTGGTGGAAGGAGGTGAAGATGACGGCTTCGTCGGCGCGTACGGCGGCGAGCCGGCCGGTGAGCGCGCGCATGTCGTCCGGGTCCACCGGCGCGGGGGAGCCGTCGATCCAGGGCAGCGGCCACTCGATAATCTCGTCCACGCCGGGCAGCAGGTCGGCCGCGGCCCGGCCGCGTGGCCCGCACAGCAGCACCACCCGCTGCGCCCCGGCCGCCACCGCGCGGATGCCGGGCCCGGTCACCAGCACGTCCCCGGCCGAGTCGCTGCGGACCACGAGCACGGTGCCGGTCCGCCGGGGCGTCGCTGGTCGGACCGCGTCCAGGCGGCGCAGGATCTCGTCCACCGCGCCGGGCAGGTTCGCGCACACGGCCGGGGCGGCGGCCACCTCCTCCGGCCGGGTGACAGGCGTCGGCACCAGCACGCCTGTCGCGCCGGCGGCCAGCGCGGCGGTCATGTCCCGGCCGATGTCGCCGACGAGCACGCACCGGGCCGCCGTGGTGCCGAGCGCGCGCGCCGCCTCGTGCACCAGGCCGGGCGCGGGTTTGCGGCAGGCGCAGCGGTCGCCGTCGTCGTGCGGGCAGATCGCCCAGTGGTCGAAGGGGCCGAGCAGCTCCTCGATCCGGGTGTGCACGGCCCGCATCTGCGCCTCGGTGAACAGGCCCCGGGCCAGGCCGGACTGGTTCGTCACGACGGCCAGCCGCAGCCCGGCGGCACGCAACCGGTCCAGCGCCTCTCGGGCACCCGGCAGCGGCCGTACCTTCTCCGGGTCGCCGTTGTACGGCACGTCCTCGACCAGTGTGCCGTCCCGGTCCAGCAGCACCGCGTCGTACAGCCCGCGTGCCGGGGACCCGGCGGGTAAGCCGGTGGTGGACATCAGCGGCCGTCCCCGGCCGGCACGGCACGGGCGCGCCACCAGCCGCGTACCCAGTGGAGCGTGGCCAGCGGCGGGATGAGCGCGCTGGTGACGAGCATGGTGGCCACCTCGTCGCGGGTGCGCGGGCCGGGCGCGATCCGGGCCCGGGCGAACTCGGCGGTCCCGGCCGCCCAGCCGAGCGCGGCCAGCCCGCCGGCTACGCCGAGTGTCCGCCGCGCCGGGCGCCGGACGGCGGCGCGCGCCGCGACGGCCACGAGGGCCACCGCGGCGGCGGCGGTGATCGCCGCGTGCCGGGGCCGCCGTCCCGGCGGCAGGTCCAGGTCGGCGCGCCAGCGGCGGCCGTAGCGGCGGCGCAGCAGCGCGTCGTCGGCGTTGCCCCGCTGGGTGCGCAGGCTCACCCAGCGGCTCTCCGGACGCACCGGGTGGGTGACCCGCCGCTCGCCGCGCACCAGCTGCCATCCGGCGCGGCGGACCCGGTGGGCCAGCTCCGCGTCCTCCCGGTAGGCGCGCGGGAACCGCTCGTCGAACCCGCCGACGGCGGCGAGCGCGGCCCGCCGGTATGCCATGTCCGCGGTGATCCACCGCCCGTCGGCCAGCCCGGCGGTGCCGCGTTCCCAGTCGGTCGGGCGCCGGTGCGCCGGCAGCGGCACCTGCACCACGCCCTGCACGCCGCCGACCCGCCCGGCCACGGCCAGATCGGCGCGCAGCCGTGCCACCCAGTCCGGCGCCGGGACCACGTCGTCGTCCAGGAAGACCACCCATTCGCCCCGGGCCGCACGCCACCCCAGGTTCCGGGCGGCCGCCGGGCCCGCGCCGCGCCCGGTCAGCACCTTCGTGTACGCGGTCAGCGCCCCCGGCACTGCGAGCTCCCCGGCGTCCTCGCCCCGGTCGTCGACCAGCAGCAGTTCGACGCCGGTCGTGTCGTCGCGCCCGTTCTCGCCCAGTTGGGCGGCGAGCGCCTCCAGCAGCGCGGCCAGGCTGGGGCGGCCCAGCGTGGGCACGACGAGGCTGATCACCGGTCACCGTCGAACGCCCGCCGGCGCACCGCGAACGGGCCGAGCGCGAGCAGGTCGACCGGCGCGGAGCCGAACAGCTCCATCGCCTCGCGCGGCGTGTCCACCATGGGCCGCCCGGCGGTGTTCAGCGACGTGTTCACCACCACCGGCAGCCCGGTACGCCGCTCGAACTCGGCCAGCATCTCGGCCACCAGCGGCTCGGTCTCCGCGTGCACGGTCTGCACCCGGGCGGTGCCGTCCACGTGGGTGACGGCCGGGATGCGGTCCCGCCACTGCGGCTTCACCCGGTGCACGAACAGCATGTACGGGCTCGGGTACACGCCCTCGAACACCTCGGGGAAGCGTTCCGCGCGCACCATCGGCGCGATCGGGCGGAACTGCTCGCGGCCCTTGACGTCGTTCATCCGGCGGGTGGTGTCCCGGTCGCCGGGGTGGGCGAGCAGCGACCGGTGACCGAGCGCGCGCGGCCCGTACTCGCTGCGCCCCTGGTACCAGGCGACGATGCCGTTGCCGGCGAGCACCTCCGCCGCCTCGGCGGCGATCGACTCCGGCCGCGTGTACGGCAGCGCCGCGCGGCGCAGCTCCGCCTCCAGTTCCTCGTCCGACCAGCCCCGGCCCAGGTCCACGCCGGTCATCGGGGCGGTCCGGTCGCCGAGTTCGGTAGCGACGTGCAGCGCCGCGCCGAGCGCCGTGCCCGCGTCACCGGCGGCCGGCTGCACCCACACGTCGCGGTACGGGCCCTCGGCGGCGATCCGCGCGTTCGCCACACAGTTCAGCGCCACACCGCCCGCCATGGCGAGGGTGCGCGCGCCGCCGGAGGCGTCGTACAGCCAGCGGGCCAGGTCGAGCACGACCTCCTCCAGCCGCCGCTGCACGCTGGCGGCCAGGTCGGCGTGCGCCTCACCCGGTTCCGTGCCGGCCTCGACGCGCTTGGCCAGGCCCGCCCAGTCGATCCGCTCCACCCGGAATCCGCCGTCGTCGGTGACCCGGACCAGTTCGCGCAGCGTGTCGAGGTGCTTCGGCGTGCCGTAGGAGGCCAGCGCCATCACCTTGTACTCGTCGCTGGAGTGCAGGAAGCCCAGGTGCCGGGTCAGGTCCTCGTAGAGCAGGCCGAGCGAGTGGGGGAGTTCCTGCGAGCGCAGCGGCGACAGCCGCCCGTCGCGGTAGACGCCGGCCAGGTGGCTGGCGACCTCGCCCCGGCCGTCGAGCACCAGCACCGCCGTGTCGTCCCCGGCCGGCGGCGCGGCCAGCCCGGCGGAGGCGGCGTGCGCCACGTGGTGGGGCACGAACCGCACCTTCTCCGGGTCGAGGCCGGGCAGCGCGGCGGCGAGGAACTGCGGCGCCCGCCGCGCGTAGTCCACCCGCAGCCCGTCCCACGGGTCGGCGAGTCCCAGCTCGGCCGCGTCCCGGCACAGGCCGGGATCGAAGGAGTACGCGACCGCGTCGAGCCGGTCGACGTCGATGCCCGCGCTGGCCAGGCACCACGCGGCGGACAGTTCGGGCAGCTCCCACGCGGAGAAAGGCACCGGTCGCTTGCCGTGCTTGCGACGGCTGAACCGCTCCTCTTCGGCGGCGGCCACGACCCGGCCGTCGACCACCAGGGCGGCGGCCGGATCGTGGAAGATCGCGTTGATGCCGAGGACACGCATGGGAGGACCCGTACCCTCGTGATCCGCCCCTAACCTGTAGATCATCGACTTCCCCGGGCCGTGCTGCCTCCGGTGTGGAGGTTTCCGGGCCCTGGTAAGGCATCGACGCGCGTCCTCGCGAAGAAAAAGGGTTCGAAGAAGTCCTGTTTCGCGGCGGGGCGGTCAGCCCGGCAGCATCCCGGGGCCGAACACCTCGTAGGCGATCCGCTCGCCCGGCACCCCCCGGCGCAGCAGGTTGGCCCGGACCAGGTTCATGAACGCGACCGGGCCGCACAGGTGCGCGGTCACCCCGGCGGGCAGCGCGAGCCGGTCCGGGGCGATCAGCCCGGCGGACACCTCCGCCTTCAGGCCCGGCAGGTCGGCCCCGGCGGCGTCGAGATACCAGAGGTGGACGGTCAGGTTCGGCAGCCGCTGCTGGAGCGCGGGCAGCTCCGACCGCAGCGCGTGCGCCTCGGCGGCGCGGTCGGCGTGCGCCAGCGTCACCCGTCGTCCCGGGTCCCGGTCGGCCAGGTGCGCCAGCGCGGCCATCGCCGGGGTGAGCCCGATGCCGGCGCTGGCCAGCAGCAGCGGCCCGTCGCCGCCGGCCGCGTCCACCTCGCCGAACGCCGGGCTGAGCCGCAGCGTGTCGCCGACCGCCACCCGCTCGTGCAGGTGACCGGAGACCATCCCGTCGGGCGCGCCGCCCGTGCCGCGTACCCGCTTCACGGTGATCCGCCACTGGTCGGCGCCGGGGCGGCCGGAGAGGCTGTACTGGCGGATCTGCTGTCCCCGGCCGCCGTCCAGGTCGACGGCGACCGAGACGTACCGGCCGGGGGTGAAGCCGGGCGCGGCGCCGCCGTCGGCCGGCGCGAGGGTGAGCGAGACGACGTCGGCGCTCTCCAGGGTCCGGCCGGTCACCCGCCAGTCCCGCCATACCGGAGCGCCCTCGGGTACGCCGGCGCCCGCGTAGAGCCGCGCCTCGCGGGCGATCAGTTCGCAGGCCAGCAGCCAGTAGACCTCGTCCCAGGCGGCGGCCACCTCCGCGGTGACGGCGTCGCCGAGCACCTCGCCGACGGCGGCGAGCAGGTGCCGGCCGACGATCGGGTACTGGGTGGCGGTGATGCCGAGCGAGGCGTGCTTGTGCGCGATCCGGTCCAGGACCGGCCCCCACGGCAGGCCGGTGTCGCCGGTCAGGTGCGCCGCGTACGCGACCACCGCCGAGGCGAGGGCGGCCTTCTGCGCCCCGGTGGCCTGGTTGCCCCGGTTGAACAGGTCCAGCAGGTCCGGGTGGGCGTCGAACATCCGCTGGTAGAAGCGGCCGGTGATGGCCTCGCCGTGTGCCCGTACGACGGGCAGGGTGGCGGTCACGACTGCGGCCGAGGATTCCGAGAGCACTACCGAATCTCCTTCCGGGACTCAAACAGGTCGATCCCCACGAAACAGGTATTCAGAATTCCTCTTTAGGGTCGAAGGTCCCGGGAGCGTGGTGGCATGGGTCACCGTGAATCTGCTTGTGTCGCTGACGACGCCGAATGGCTAGGGTCGGTGCGTGAGGCTCAACCGGTCGACCGACATGGCGTTGCGGATCGCCATGCTCACCGCCGCGTCCCCGGTCCGGGCCACAGTCGACGAACTCGCCACCCGGCTCGCGCTGCCCCGCAGCCACGTCGCCAAGGTGGTGCAGCGGCTGCAACGCATCGGCGTCCTGGTGACCATCCGGGGCCGCTCCGGCGGCGTCGCCTTCGCCGAACACGCCGGTGACCTCACCGTCGGCCAGGTGGTCAGTGCCTTCGAGGGCGACGGCGAGGTGGTCAACTGCGCGCAGCCGGTCTGCCCGCTGATCGCCGAGTGCCGGCTGCGCGGTGAGCTGCGCCGCGCGCAGGCCGCCTTCCTCGCCGTGCTCGACGGGGTACGCCTCGGCGACCTGGTGGACGGATCCGCCGGCCCGCTCCTGCTCAGCCTCGGCGCCCCACCGGCCGGTCGCTGATGGCCGTCTCCCATCCGGTC
The DNA here is from genome assembly GCF_051853095.1 of Micromonospora sp. LA-10. Classification (NCBI taxonomy): domain Bacteria; kingdom Bacillati; phylum Actinomycetota; class Actinomycetes; order Micromonosporales; family Micromonosporaceae; genus Micromonospora; species Micromonospora sp. LA-10. Next base: position 1,530,125 of record NZ_CP195710.1, on the reverse strand, counting down.
TTCGCCCGGCTCTTCGCCCGCGCCAGCGTCGCCATGGACGAGGCCGGCATGGCCGGGCACCGCGTCCGCCTGGTCGCCGGGCTGCGCGGCCGGGTGGTCGAGGTCGGCGCCGGCAACGGGCGCAACCTGACGCACTACCCGGCGGGCGTGACCGGAGTGCTCGCCGTCGAGCCGGAACCGCTCCTGCGCGCGCTGGCCCGCGCCGCCGCTCCCGGCGCACCGGTGCCGGTGACCGTCGCCGCCGGACTGGCCGAGCAGCTGCCGGTCGCCGACGGCGCCGCCGACGCGGTGGTGCTGTCGCTGGTGCTCTGCTCGGTGCCGGACCAGGCGGTGGCGCTGCGCGAGGCGCGTCGGGTGCTGCGCCCCGGCGGCGAGCTGCGCTTCTACGAACACGTGGTGGCGCAGACGCCGGGCCTGCGCCGGGTCCAGCGCCTCGCCGACGCCACGCTCTGGCCGCTGTTCTGCGCCGGCTGCCACACCGCCCGGGACACGGTGGCGGCGATCGGGGCGGCCGGGTTCACGGTGACGCGGCTGGACCGGTTCCGCTTCCCGCCGACCGGGCTCCCGGCCCCGGCGTCGCCGCACGTGCTCGGCACCGCGATCCGGGCCTGACGCCGGCCGGCGCCCCGCGCCGCGGGACGCCGGCCGACGCTTCTCAGCTCACCCGCACCGTGCCGTCCGTGGCGCGGACGCAGGAGACGGCACGGGCGCCGGTCGCGGCCGCCCCGGCCAGGCACCGGCCGAGCACCTTGTGCCCGGCGGCGTTCGGGTGCCACGACTCCTGGCAGGTCTGGAAGTACGTGCCGCAGGCGTTGGCGATCCGCTGGATGTCGAGCTTGTCGTACCCGGAGAGGCTGGTGACGAACGTGCCGGTCGGGCCGTCCATCAGCCGGATCGGCGTGGCCAGCGCGTTGCCCGGGCTGCCCGTCGACTCGCAGAGCCGGGCCCCGTCGAACGCGCGCTGCACGTTCAGATAGACCAGGTCGTCCTGCGGGAACTCACCGGCGAGCGTGCTCCGCACCGAACTGACCAGCGTGCCGAGCCCCTGTGAGAAACGGTGCCCGGGCGCCAGGCTGGCCCGGTGGATCGGGCAGCCGGCCGCGTACCGCTCGGCGCCGAGCGCGCGGAACTTGTCCCGGGTGTCGTCCCGGCTGTCCTCGGTCCAGTAGCTCTGGTCCAGCTCTGGCGGCAGCGGGTTGGTGTAGTCCTGGAACACCACCCGGTGCCGGCCGTCGGCGTCGATCTCGTCCAGCGTGGTGAGCAGTTGCCGCAGCGCCGTGGTGGTCTCCGCGGTGGCGGCGGCGAACTGCGCGGCCGTGCCGAGGTCGGCGTCCGTGCACGGCTTCTGCTCCACCGGCCCGCCCAGGTACGCCCAGAACTCCCACCAGCCGGTCCAGGCGTCGGCGATGAACCGGTTGGCGCACTTCTCCGCGACGCTGCCGAAGGTGAACGAGCTGTTGTTGGAGCCGAGGCCGACCAGCACCAGGTCGATGTCGTGGGTCCGCGCCACCGACCGGAGCTGGTCGAGCTGGGCGGCCACCTGCCGTCCCTTGGCCCGGCTGGCCGAGGCGCCGGCGATGTCGTACGGCTGCCCGCCCGAGCAGGCCAGGTTGAACCGCGCGGAGATGCCCGGCAGGTCGGCCTGGAACAGCGAGGCGTTGGGCGAGCGGTGGCAGAAGTAGGCGTTGGCGTTGGCGGCGGACCACCCGGGGAAGCCCTGGGCCACCCCGTTGACGTCCACCACCGGCGCGTACGCCCCGGCGCCCTCACCACTGATGAAGCTGTCACCCAGCGCCACCGCGGCGGTGGGCAGCGCGGCGGCGGCCGGCCGGGCGGGCGCCGCCGCGGCGGACAACGCCACAGTGGCGAGCGCCAGCGCCGCCGCGAGCACGGAACGACGGAACACGGACATGCCCGACCTCCCTCGACATCGAAACGTGAAAGATTCTTTGGGGTGGCGATCAGATCACGTGCGTGTGACGGACGTCAATGCCCCGACATCGGGGAACCTTCGTCGGGGAAGACATCCGGCTCACGGGTCGTTGTGCCGCCTGGACGCCCCGTCCGCCCCGCCCGGCCGCCGTACGCGGCGGCGGCGCGGACCCGGACGCGAGGTCCGTCGCGCAACGCACCGCCCCGGTACCGCCGACCTGTCAGGGCATCCGGCTAGGCTCGCTCCGGCGCGCCGCGCCCGGCGATCATCGTGGGGGAGTCACACGGTGAACGGCACCACACCGCCGAGACCTGGGAGTACGACCAGTTGACCGCACAGCCTGAGACCCTCTACGGGGCCGACGACCTGACGCACCTGGAGGGCCTCGACGCCGTCCGCAAGCGCCCCGGCATGTACATCGGCTCGACCGACAGCCGTGGCGTGGGTCACCTCGTCAACGAGATCCTCGACAACTCGACCGACGAGGGTGTCGCGGGTCATGCCACCAAGGTCGACGTGATCCTGCACGCCGACGGCTCGGTCCAGGTCGACGACGACGGCCGGGGCATCCCCACCGACGTGCACGCCAAGTCCGGCATCTCCGGCGTCGAGCTGGTGCTCACCCGCCTGCACGCGGGCGGCAAGTTCGGCGGCTCCGGCTACAAGACCTCCGGCGGCCTGCACGGCGTCGGCGCCTCCGCGGTCAACGCCCTGTCCCGCCGCTTCGACGTCACCGTCCGGCGCGGCGGCAAGATCCACGCCATGTCGTTCCGCCACGGCGTACCGGGCGTCTTCGACGGAGACGGCCCCGACGCGGCGTTCACCCCCGGCCCCGGCCTCCAGATCGTCGGCGCCATGAAGCGCGGCCAGCGCACCGGCACCTCGATCCGCTGGTGGCACGACCCCCGCTACTTCGAGACCGGCGCCGCGCTCGACACCGAGGCGGTCCGGCTCAAGCTGCGTAACACCGCCTTCCTCGTGCCCGGCGTGGCCTACCGGCTGCGCGACGAGACCGGCGAGGAGGCCGTCGAGGAACGCTTCCACTTCCCCGACGGCCTGACCGACATGGTGGAATACCTCGCCCCGGCCGGCGACCGGCCGGTCTCCGGCACGCTGCTGGTCACCGGCGAGGGCACCTACCGGGAGAACGCCGCCGACGCCAACGGCGTCATGCAGTCCAACGTGCAGCGCCGCGCCGAGGTCGAGGTGGCGTTGCGCTGGGGCACCGGCTACGAGCGCACCGTCGAGTGCTTCACCAACACCATCCGCAACGCCCACGGCGGCACCCACCGCAAGGGCTTCGAGCGGGCGCTGGCGCGTACCCTCGCCGACGCCGCCCGCAACACCCGCGGCCTGCTCAAGCCCAAGGAGGACGCGCCCACCCTGGACGACGTCCTGGAGGGCATGACAGCCGTGGTGCACGTGCGCATCCCGGAGCCGCAGTTCACCTCGCAGACCAAGGACGAGCTGTCCACCGCCGGCATCACCAAGGTGCTCCAGGGCCTGGTCGAGGCGCACCTCAAGAGCTGGCTGGACGACCGTCGCACCAAGGCCGAGGCCCGTACGGTGCTCCAGAAGATCGTCGACGCCGCCCGGGTCCGCCTGACCCAGAAGCAGCAGAAGGACGCCGCCCGCCGCAAGACCGCGCTGGAGGGCGCGGCCATGCCGGCCAAGCTGGTCGACTGCCGGGCCACCGGCGTGGAGCGCAGCGAGCTGTTCATCGTGGAGGGCGACAGCGCCCTCGGCACGAGCCGGATGGCCCGCTCCTCGGAATACCAGGCGCTGCTGCCGATCCGCGGCAAGATCCTCAACGTGCAGAAGGCGAACCTCCAGCAGGTGCTGGACAACGCCGAGTGCGCGGCGATCGTGCAGGTGCTCGGCGCCGGCTCGGGCCGCACGTTCGACCTGTCCGCGCTGCGGTACGGCCGGGTGCTCATCATGGCCGACGCGGACGTCGACGGCGCGCACATCCGTACGCTGCTGATCACGCTGTTCGCCCGGTACATGCGGCCGCTGATCGAGGCCGGGCGGCTCTACGCGGCGATGCCGCCCCTGCACAAGATCACCACGAAGGGGCGCAACCCGCAGACCGTCTACACCTACACCCAGGCCGAGATGGAGGCCACGGTCCGCAAGCTGGAGAAGGCCGGCAAGCAGATCGTCACGCCGATCCCGCGCTTCAAGGGTCTCGGCGAGATGGACGCCGACGAGCTGTGGGAGACCACCATGAACCCGGCCACCCGGGCGGTCCGCCGCATCACGCTCGACGACGTCGACGCCGCCGAGCGGATCCTCGAACTGCTCATGGGGGAGAAGGTCGAACCCCGCCGCAACTGGCTGATCGACTCCGCCGACCGGGTCGACCGCGACGCCATCGACGCCTGACCACCGGGTTCGTTTCGGAAGGAAACCGCACCATGGCACGCCGCAAGGACGACCGCGCGAAGGCGGATCTGGCCGCCTTCGACCAGGCCGGCGCCCGGGTCTTCGACAACCCGCTGGTCACCGAGGTCTCGGACTCCTACCTGGAGTACGCGTTCTCGGTCATCCACTCCCGCGCCCTGCCCGACGCGCGCGACGGGCTCAAGCCGGTGCACCGGCGCATCCTCTGGTCGATGCACGAGCAGGGCCACCGGCCGGACCGCGGCCACGTCAAGAGCGCCCGCATCGTCGGCGACGTGATGGGCAAGTACCACCCGCACGGCGACACCGCGATCTACGACGCGATGGTGCGGCTGGCCCAGGACTTCTCGCTCAACGTCCCGCTCATCGACGGGCACGGCAACTTCGGCAGCCCGGACGACGGACCGGCAGCGGCGCGCTACTGCGTCGTGGGTGACACCCGGATCCGCCTGGCGGATGGTAGAAGCCCACGGATCGGTGATGTGGTCGACCTGCCGCCGAACAGCGAGGTGGAGGCCGATTTCGAAGTCCTCGACAAGGACGGCAAAGCGGTTCGCGTCAACAAGGTCTTCAACTCGGGCGTCCACCCGACGCTCCGGATCACGACTGAGACCGGATTCTCCCTCCGTGGTAGTGAGAATCATCTGGTTCTCTGCCTCGAAGCTCCGATGGGCGTCCCTGTCTTCCAGTGGCGTCGGCTCGACGAGGTGACGCCGGGCTCGGTGGTCTGTATCGCGCGGAACGCATGGAACCAGGTCGTCCCCACCGCTCGCGAATACATGCTCGGCGTGCTCGGTGGCGCCTGGGTCTCTGAAGGCTTCGCGAGCGAGTCGCGGGCAGGATTCAGCAATACCGATGAGCATTTCTTCGGCGAGGTCCTGAATGCCTACGACCAGGTCGTGGGTGGACGACGCTACGTCAGCGACCGGCACACGCGCCGAGACCGTCGCCGCATACACGAACTTGACGTCCAGGACGTCGCCGGCGGGATGGAAGCCTTCCGGGCGAGTCCACTCGCCGAGCTCATCGGCCACCAGGCGAGGGACAAGTTCGTGCCGGAGTTCGTCTGGGCAGGGGGGTGGGGCATCAAGCGGGCCTTCCTGATGGCCCTCTTCGAAGGCGACGGCGGAGTCCGCGTCGCCAACAGCAACTTCACCATCCAGTACACCAGCTACAGCGAGCGTCTGACTCGGGAGGTCCAAGAACTGCTCGCGGAGTTCGGCGTGATCGCCTGTCAGCGCCACTACACCCGGCCCAGTGGCTCGGTGGAGCACCGCTTGGTGGTTTCCGGGACGCGAAACATCAGGGCTTTCGCAACTCGTGTCGGCTTCCTCCGTACCAAGCAGGCGGTGCTGGCCAAGATGCTGCGGCATGCGCCGCTGCGCCCGCATCGACCCAGCCAGGACCACGTTCCCTTTGTGGCCGACTACGTGCGCAGCAGCATCGACTTCGATCGTCGGGGCAGCGGACGCAAGTGGCTCACCAGCCACAACTTCGATCGTGTCGAGCGGTGGGAAACCGAACGACTCCGCATCATCGACCGCATCAAGGACACCGAAGTCCTTGCCACGATCCTGCCCGTGATGGATGCGGGCTATCGGTACGAGAAGGTCGTCGCGGTCTCGCCCGACGAGCCGGCGGAGGTCTATTCCGTTCGAGTGGAATCCGCCGACCACTCCTTTCTGGCCGGTGGCTTCGTCAACCACAACACCGAGGCCCGGATGTCCCGGGAGGCGATGCTGCTCACCGGCGAGCTGGGTGAGGACACCGTAGATTTCGAGCCGAACTACGACGGCTCGCTGACCCAGCCCACCGTGCTGCCGGCGGCGTTCCCGAACCTGCTGGTCAACGGCGCATCAGGCATCGCGGTCGGCATGGCCACCAACATGATCCCGCACAACCTCGGCGAGGTGGTCCAGGCCGCCCGCTGGCTGATCAACCACCCGGACGCCACACTCGACAAGCTCATGGAGTTCGTGCCCGGCCCCGACCTGCCGACCGGCGGGCTGCTGCTCGGCCTGGACGAGGTGCGCCGCGCGTACGAGACCGGGCGCGGCGTGGTGCGCATGCGCGGGCGGGTGGAGATCGGCCCGCTGGAGGGCAGCCGCGGCCGGCAGGCCATCACCGTGATCGAGCTGCCGTACGGCGTCGGCGCCGAGAAGGTCATCGCAGCCATCACCAACGAGGTCAACAAGACCAAGCGGCTGACCGGCATCGCCGACGTCAAGGACCTCACCGACCGGGAGAACGGCACCCGCCTGGTGGTGGAGTGCAAGGTCGGGGTGAACCCGCAGGCCCTGCTGGCCGACCTCTACCGGCTCACCCCGCTGGAGCAGTCCTTCGGCGTGAACAACCTGGTGCTCGTCGACGGGCAGCCGCGCACGCTCGGGCTCAAGGAGCTGCTCGACGTGTTCCTGGCCCACCGCTACGAGGTGGTGACCCGGCGCAGCGCGTACCGCAAGCGCAAGCGGGAGGAGCGCCTGCACCTGGTCGACGGCCTGCTGATCGCCCTGCTCGACATCGACCGGGTGGTCAAGCTGATCCGGGCCAGCGAGGACGCCCAGGCCGCCAAGGACGGCCTGATGCGGCGGTTCAAGCTCTCCGAGATCCAGGCCGCCTACATCCTGGACACCCCGCTGCGCCGCCTGACCAAGTACGACCGGCTGGAGCTGGAGGCCGAGCAGGAGAAGCTGCGCGGCGAGATCGCCGAGCTGTCGAAGATCCTGGACGACTCCAAGGTGCTGCGGAAGGTCGTCTCCGACGAGCTGGCCGCCGTGGTCAAGCAGTTCGGCGCGCCGCGGCGCACCACGCTCGTCGACGGTGACCTCAAGGAGGTGCTCGCCGCCTCGGTGCCCGCCGGCCCGCTGGAGGTCGCCGACGACCCGTGCCAGGTGATCCTCTCCGCCACCGGGCTGGTCGCGCGCACCGCGGCCGAGTCGGAGGAGGCCGCCGAGGCGCGCCGGCGCAGCGGCCGGGTCAAGCACGACGCGGTACGCGCGGTGGTGCACTCCACCGCCCGGGGCCGGGTGCTGCTGGTGACCAGCGCCGGTCGCGCCTTCAAGATCGACGTGCTGCCGTTGCCGGTGCTGCCCGAGCAGTCCGGCACTGTGTCGCTGCGCGGCGGCATGTCGGCGGCGGAACTGGCGCCGCTGGAGCCGGGCGAGACAGTCGTCGGGCTGGCCCCGCTGGGGCCGTCCGCGCAGGGGTCGCCCGGGCTGGCGCTCGGTACCCGGGCGGGCGTGGTCAAGGTGTGCGCGCCGGACTGGCCGGTCCGCTCCGACGAGTTCGAGGTGATCTCGTTGCGTGACGGCGACGACGTGATCGGCGCGACCTGGCTGACCGACGGCGCCGAGACACTGGCGTTCGTCTCCTCGGAGGCGTCGCTGCTGCGCTTCGCCGCATCGGTGGTACGCCCGCAGGGGCTCAAGGGTGGCGGCATGGCCGGCATCAACCTGCCCGCCGGGGCGCGGGCGGTGTTCTTCGGCGCGATCCGCACCGACGACGCGGCGCACGGTGAGCCGATGGTGGTCACGTCGACCGGCGCCACTGTGAAGGTGACGCCGTTCAAGGCGTACCCGGCGAAGGGCAGGGCGACCGCCGGCGTGCGCGCGCAGCGGTTCCTCAAGGGTGAGCTGGACCTGTCGGTGGCCTGGATCGGCCCGCGTCCGGTGGGCGCGACCGCGACCGGCGACCCGGTGGACCTGCCCCCGGCCGACCCGCGCCGCGACGGCTCCGGCTTCGCCGTGATGCTCGGCCCAACGGTGGTAGGCCACCACATCGACCGCGACTGACGAGCCAGATGGGGAGCGGGCGGCGGTGGACCGCCCCCTCCCGCCTGCCCGCCCCCGACGCGTTGATCAAGGAGTTTCTCGCGCCCTCTTCAGACCCTAAACTCCTTGATCACCGAGGCGAGCGCGTCAGCGGACCGGGCACCCGGAGCTGCTGACGGGATCCGTGCGCTCGTGTTCCCGGCTACCCTCCTATCGCGCGTTGATCAAGGAGTTAGCGGCCTTTTCGCGCCCTCCGCAGGACCTAAACTCCTTGATCACTGCGCCAGGGCACCCCGGGGGCAGGGCTGCCCTGGGTTGCTGGGAACATTCCGGGCGTTTAGGCAGACCCGCACGGCCCTGCGCGGTCGATCATGAGGTTAGCGGCGACAAAACGGACACCGAATGCCGTCAACCTCATGATCGACGCAGTTGGGCGAGGGCTGGCCCTGGCGGCGAGAGCGTCGCGCCGCTGGGGCACCCGCGCGATCTTGCAGTTCGGGCCTCTGGTGTCCCTCGCACGTGGGCCCGCACGATCGCGCCCCCTGAGCCACGTTGATCATGAAGTTAGCGGGCGCGAATCGGACAATTTGTGCCGCTAACTTCATGATCAACAGGGCGGGGCGGGGCGGGGCCTGGCGGGTCCGAGGGGCGGTGGGGTCAGAGTTCGGGGGCGGGGGACTGGCGGGACTCGGGTGTGGTGCCGCGCAGCCGCGCGATCAGCCGCATGCCGTGGTAGATGATCAGGGCGGCCGCCGTGCCCAACGCGATGCCGTTGAACGACAGGTCACCGGCGGTCAGCGTGTAGTTGGCAGCGCCGACGATCACCGCCACAGCCGCGGTGAACAGGTTGATCGGGTCGTGGAAGTCGACCCGGCTCTCGATCCAGATCCGGGCGCCGAGGATGGCGATCAGGCCGTACAAGGCGGTGGTGGCGCCGCCCAGCACGCCCGCCGGCACGGTCAGGATCAGCGCGCCGAACTTCGGGCAGAGCCCGAGCAGGATCGCCGTGCCGCCGGCCACCCAGTACGCGGCAGTGGAGTAGACGCGCGTCGCCGCCATCACGCCGATGTTCTCCGCGTACGTGGTGGTGCCGGAACCGCCCCCGGAGCCGGCCAGCACCGTGGCGACGCCGTCGCCGAGCAGCGCCCGGCCCATGTCGCGGTCCAGGTTGCGGCCGGTCATCGCGGCGACCGCCTTGACGTGCCCGGCGTTCTCCGCGATCAGCACCAGGATCACCGGGATGACCAGCACGACGGCGCGCGCGTCGAAGCTCGGCGTGTGGAACTCGGGGAAGCCGACCCAGGCGGCCTGCCGCAGCCCGCGTACGGCCTGCTGGTCGAGGTTGCCGGTCAGCGCGGCGAGCACCCAGCCGACCACCACGCCGACGAGGATCGACAGCCGGGCCACGAAGCCGCGGAACAGCACTGTGGTGAGCAGGATCGCGGCGAGGGTGACCACGGCGATCAGCGGCTGCGCCTTGACGCCGGTGCCGGCGCCGCCGCCGTCCCAGGCCACCGGCGCGAGGTTGAGGCCGATCAGCATGACGATCGCGCCGGTGACCACCGGTGGCATCAGCGCGTCGATCCAGCGGGAGCCGGCCACCTGCACGACCACGCCGACGATCGCGAGCGCGACGCCCGCGACCACGATGCCGCCGAGCGCCGCGCCGATGCCGCCGTCGGTCTTCGCCGCCAGCACCGGCGCGATGAACGCGAACGACGAGCCGAGGTACGAGGGCAGCCGGTTGCCGGTGATCAGCAGGAACAGCAGCGTGCCGAGCCCGGAGAAGAGCAGCGTGGTGGCGGGCGGGAAGCCGGTGATCAGCGGGACGGTGAAGGTGGCGCCGAACATGGCGACCACGTGCTGTACGCCCACGCCGACGGTGCGCGGCCAGGAGAGCCGTTCGTCGGGCTGGACCACGTCGCCGGGGCGTACCTGGCGGCCGTCGCCGTGCAGCGTCCACGGGGACCAGCGGGAGGTGGGGGACTGGGTCATCGGTCGCCCTTCGCGTCATCGGGTGACGGGGGCGTGATCGACCCTGGGAGTTGTTTCTAGCACGTGCCCAGCGCAGATGTGGGCCCGGCCCGGGCTCAGGCGACGCCGGTGGGACGGAACTGGACGCTGACGCGGGGGCCGACCGGGCGGGTGGTCTTCGGCACCGCGTGTTCCCAGGTGCGCTGGCAGGAGCCACCCATCACCACGAGGTCGCCGTGGCCGAGCGGGAACCGCAGGCTGCCGCCGCCTCCGCCGCGGGGTCGCAGCAGCAGCGCGCGCGGGGAGCCGAACGAGACGATCGCCACCATGGTGTCGATGTGCGCGGAGCGGCCCAGGGTGTCGCCGTGCCAGGCCACGCTGTCGCGCCCGTCGCGGTAGAGGCACATGCCGGCGGTGACGAACGGCTCGCCCAGCTCGGGCGCGTAGTGCCGGGTGAGCGCGTCGCGGGCCGCGGTGAGCACCGGGTGCGGCAGCGGCCGGCCGGCGGCGTACCAGCAGAGCAGCCGGGGCACGTCGACCTCGGTGTCGTACATGGTGCGGCGCTCGGCCCGCCACGGCACGTCGTTGCGCAGCGTGTCGAGCACCGCGTCGGAGCCCCGCACCCAGCCGGGCAGGTGGTCGACCCAGGCGCCCCGGCTCAGCTCGTGGCGGCGCAGCGCCCCGGCGAGCGGGCCCAGGGTCGGGCCCTGCTCGGCGAGGTCGAGCATCGAGGGCTGGTACGCGACGTCGGGCACGCCGCCGATCGTACCCTGTTTAGAACATGCGTACGACGATCAGCGCCGCAGCATCCGGCGGACCTTGCCCGGGACGGCCTGCTTGATCCGCTCGCGCAGCTGCTGCGAACGCAGCGCGTCGATGGTCTCGGTGAGCTTGGCGTTCTCGTCGCGCAGCCGCTCGATGCGGGTCAGCAGTTCGGCCGGCGGGGTGGCGGCGGCGGGCCGGACGGCCGGCGGGAACACCGTCTCGTCGACCCGCCGGTCGAAGCGGGCGGCGCTTTCCTCGTCGTCGAACGAGATGCCGAGGTCGTGCTTGCGCAGGAACGCGGTGATGGTCTCGTAGCGGGCCTTGTGGCCGTCGGTGAGTGCTGTGTAGTCGGCCTCCGCGTAGAGGTCGGCGGCGTCGACGTCGGCCGGCACGTCGCGCATGATCCGGTGCGGGATGTCGAAGTAGCGAGCCAGTTCCAGGGTGCGCGAGTCGTGCGCGAACAGGTAGCCGGGCGTGCCGGCGGCCAGCGCGGTGATGGTGCCGTGGATGCGGGTGCCGAACGCGAAGTCGTACTCGGACAGGTGTGACATCCAGGTCCACGGGTCGACGAACATGCGCACCTTGTCCTCGACGAACAGCGGGTGCGAGGTGTGCAGCGGGATGTCGCTGCTCTGGCCCCGGTGCTCGGGCGCGTCGCCGTAGAGCAGGGTGCCGAGGGTCCGCAGGTCCTGCGGCACGTAGCACAGGTTCGGGTAGCGCTCGTGGTGGTGGCGGACCACCGAGGCCATCGAGCGGACGTACGGCGAGATGGTGAGCGCCACCTTCGACTCGGCGGTCAGCTCCGGCTGCTTCTTCTGCAGCGGGAACGTGTCGCCGTGCAGGAACATCGACGGGCAGCCGATCTGCTCCACGTCGGAAAAGCCCAGCGTGTTGAGGTAGCTCTCGGTCACCTCGCCGCGTACGCCGATGCTGTGCGACCGGTCCAGCACTGCCTTGCAGAACGCGCGCACCGGCTCGTCGATCGGCCGCAGGTACTCGCGGTCGCCGTCGACGTTGGTCTGCACGCCGACGCCGAGCACCACCACCGGGATCTTCAGCCGTTCGATCAGCCGGGTCAGCGGAGTGAGGCGGTGCATGAAGCTGCGGCGGAAGGCGTTCGCCAGCGGTACGACGAACACGTCGTACCGCTCGTTGATCTCGTCGGCGAGGCGCGGATCGGCCGGGGTGCGGGTCGGTGTGATCTCCGCCGTGGAGGTGGCCAGCAGCTTGTGCGCGGCGTGGCTGAAGACCAGGTTTCCGCTGTTGTCCCCGATCCAGTTGCCGGCGAACGTCTCCTCCGGCGTGAGGACGTCGAACGGGCCCTTGCGGGCGCGGAGCAGGATCCGCTGGTGCATCCGGTTCGCTCACCTTCCGTACGGCACGGCGTGCCGCGGGCGCCGGTCGGGCGCTCGCGCGTGCAGGAACGGAAATCCTATCCGCCGCCGTGCGGGGACCGATCGGCCGTCGGCTCGCCGGGAACGTCCCGGTACTCCGGGGTAGGGTGCCCGGAATGACCAGCGCGCCCACCGTCACCCGTGCCCCGCGGCTGCCGTCGCTGACCGGATTGCGGTGGATCGCCGCGCTGCTGGTCTTCGGTTTCCACGCCGGGACCATGGGGATCGTCGCCGAGCCGCACCTCAAGACCGTGGTGGACAAGGCGTTCAGCCTCGGCCTGTCCGGCGTCGAGTTCTTCTTCATCCTCAGCGGGTTCGTGCTGGTCTGGTCGTACCGCGACGGGGAGCGGGCGTGGACGTTCCTGCGCCGCCGGCTCGCCAAGATCTACCCCAACCACGTGGTGACGTTCGTGGCGGCGCTGGCGGTGGCGGCGTGGTTCGCCGACCCGGTCCTGCCGTGGGCGGCGATCGGCAACTTCTTCCTGGTCCAGGCGTGGATCCCGCTGAACGGCTACTTCTACAGCGTCAACAACGTGAGCTGGTCGCTCTCCTGCGAGCTGGCCTTCTACCTGTGCCTGCCGCTGGTGGTGCCGCGGCTGCGCCGGGCCCGTACCGGGGTGCTCCGGGCCGTGCTGGTCGCGGCGCCGCTGCTCATCCTGGCGCTGTGGCCGGGCCAGGAGCTGGTCCCGGAGGAGCAGCGGTGGTGGTTCACCCAGATCTTCCCGGTGACCCGGTCGCTGGAGTTCTGGATGGGCGTGGCCGCCGCCGAGCTGATGCGCCGCCACCGCTGGCGCGGACCGAACCTCGCCGTCGCCACCGGCATCTTCGTCACCACCTGGGTGGTCGCCGCGCTGTGGATCCCGGCCGAGTTCTGGGCGGCGCTGCTCGCCGTGGCGTACCTGCTGGTCATCGCCGCGGCGGCGGACGCCGACGTGCGCGGCCGGCCCACCCCCTGGCGGTCCCGGCCGATGATCTGGCTCGGTGAGGTGTCGTTCGCCTTCTACCTGGTGCACGTGCTGGTCATGGTCACCGTGCTGCGGCTGACCGGGGACTGGGGCACCGGCCTGCCCGGCTGGCAGGGGCCGCTCGCGGTACTCGGCTTCCTGCTGCTCACGCTCGCGCTCGCCGCCGCGCTGCACCGCTGGGTGGAGCTGCCGATGATGCGCCTGCTCGGTCCGTCCCGCCGGTCCCGCGCGGCGTCGCGCGCACCGGCCGTGCCGGCTCCGCGCGGGCCCGCCGAGGGTGCGGGAACCCCGGCCTCCGACGGCGTCGCGCCGTCCGTCGGCGGTCCGGCCGAGGACATCGAGTACGCCGGGCGGCGTCGCCCGGACTGACACGCGCCCCGGTCGGCCGGTCGATCCGCGACACGCCGTGCGACGGTGCGTCAGTGGGGGATCGGCGGTAATTTGTACCCGTGCTTCCGATCGCGCTCACCTGCCCCATTTGGTGGGTGGCGCGCTGGACCGCCCGGATGCTGGCCAGTCTCGCCGTGGTCGTCGCCTGCTCGTTCGGCGCGGCCACGCTGCCGGCCGGCGCCGCCCCGGCCGCCCCGGCCGTGGTCGCCGGTCCGGCGTACGCGAGCACGCCGGCCGCCGCCCAGCGACCGGAACACGACCGCGCCGCCGAACGGCAGGCTCGTCCCGTCGGCGCGCCCGCCCCACGGGCGACCGACACGCTCCCGGCCGGCCCCCAGCCGGTCCCGGCCGGCCGGATCACCGCGCCGGTCGGCCTGCGGGCCCCGCCCGCCCGCTGATCCGCCCACGGGCGCTCGCCCGTCACCGCACCCACCGAACGTCATCCCGCACCCGCCCCTCGACGGCCCGGCGCACCCGCGCCCCGCCCGGCCGTGCGGAGTCTCCCGCCAGGTTCTTCCCGTGAGGTGCCGACCATGTCGCAGACCGTTCTCTACCACTTCCTCACCGCGGTCCCCGAGGCCGCCGCCATCTGGTCCTTCCTGATGCTGCTCGCGTTCGGCCTGCTCGCCGTGCTGGTGGCCCGGCCCGAGCGGGACGGCGCCGCCGAGGCCGCCGCCGAGCCGGTGGACGCGGACGCCGCGCGCCGCGACGACCTCGTCCGGTACGCCGACGAGGTGGCGGTCGCCGCCGCCGGCGCCGCCCAGACGGCCCGTCGCCGCCGGGAGCGGTGGCTGGCCGCGCAGGACGAGGCGGAACGGGCCTGGACCGCGTACGACGAGGCGGACACCGCCGCGCGCCGCCTGGCCGGGGCCGCCGCGCTGGCCGCCCCGCGCACCCCGCGAACCCCGGCGGAGTACGCGGCCCGGGAGCGCTGGCTGCACCACGCCGCCATGACGGCGCACTGGCGTGGCGACCTGTCCGCCCGCCAGCTCGCCGACGTGCTGGCGCGCCGCAACGGGTGGGACCCGCGCCGGCACCCCGCCGAGCAGGAGATCGTGCTGGCCCGCACCGTCCGGGACCGGCGCCGGGCCGGGTGGGAGAGCGCCGCCGAGCGGGAGCGACTGGCCTGGCGGGACGCCGAACTGGCCGCCGAGGCCGCCCGGGCGCTCGCCGCCGAGGCGTACGCGGCCACCCTGGCGTTGCGGCCCGCTACGGTGTCCCGCGGCGCGGCGACGACGCCCCTGCCGGTCGGCGCGGCCGTCCGCAACGCCCGTTGGCGTCCGGCCCGGGTCGGCTGAGGCGACCGAATTGTTACCGGGAATGTGGTGACCCGGCCCACCCGGTGCGTGGAAACGGGCGTCCGGCGCGGAACAGGGCAGCGGAGCGCGCAATTGCCGGTCGCCGGCTCGCCGTCTGTCCCCTTATCCGCCGCCAGGTCACATCACCACCGCTTGTCCCATTGAGCGAAGTGAGTAACCGGGTGTTCCGAAATCCGTTACCGAAGATCACGTTTACGCAGGTGGGAGCGCTTGGCAGGGGCAGTACCCGCCGGTAGTGTCGGCGCGTCCGGTGCGGTAACCGATCGCAGAATGCGACGCCGCGCCGACCCGCCTAATCGTGTCATCACGAACCGGGGAACCATGAGCACCATCGGGGTGAATCCGCGGCCACTGCCGCGGTAGGGCGTACTTCCCGCCCGAATCCGTCAGCTAACCCGGTCGGCGGCCACGGAAGGAGTCCCATCCTCGTGCCCACCCCTCGATCGTCCCCCCGCCTCCACGGCTCCGCGGTACCCGCGCTCGCCTGACGCGACCGGCACACCGCCCCTGGGCGCCCGGCATCGCGGGCGTACCCGTTCCCCCGGCCCATCCGGCCCTGCAGCACGTGTGGACACCCCGCGTGCCGGGCCGGCGTGTGCCGACACGCCCCCCGTGGAGGATTTTCGTGAAGCACCACCTGAAGCGTCAGCTGCGCCGGATCGCCACCGAACGCCCGTACCAGATCATCGCCGGATCGGCCGCGGCGCTCGTGCTGGCCGCCGGCGCCGGCACCGCCCTCGCCGCCGGTGAGGACGCCCCGGTCCGCCAGGAGAACACCGCCTCGGTCGCCGAACTCGACGCACGGCTCGGCGAGCCCGCCAGCCGGGGCGAGGCGCGCATCGTCGTCCCGCCGGCCTCGCCGAGCGCCGAGCCCAGCGCGTCGCCCAGCGCCTCCCGGTCGGCGAAGAAGGCCGCGCCGGACCCGGACGTCACCAAGGCCGCGCCGAAGCCGCCGTCCAGCAAGTCGCTCGACTACGACTACCAGGCGCAGATCAACTACTACTACTGCGGCCCGGCTGCCGTGCGCAACGCGCTCAGCGCCACCGGCATCGAGCGCAGTCAGGACGCGCTGGCCGGTCCCCTCGGCACCACCGAGATGGGCACCAACTCGGCCGAGGACACCACGCGCGTGCTCAACCAGCAGGTCAAGGGCAACCCGTACCGGACCCGGATGATTCCCGGCTCGGCCAGCCCGGCCCAGATGGACCGGCTCCAGGCCGACGTGGTCGAGGCGATCAGCAACGGCCGGGCGGTCGTCGCGAACGTCGCCGGCACCGCCACCGACACCAACGGCGGCTGGCACTCGTTCCCCGGCGGCCACTACGTCGCGGTGATCGGTTACAAGGACGACGGCCGGACCGTGCGGATCGCCGACTCGGCCGACCCGTCGCTGCCGTCGTACTGGCTCACCACCATCGACCTGGCCCACTGGATCGCCAGCCGTGGCTACTCCGCCTGACCAACCAGCACCAACCGAAGGCCGGCGCCCCTCCCGGGGGTGCCGGCCTTCTCCGTCCCGCCCGCGCCGCGCCCGTCCCCGCCGCGGCTCTCACGCGGCCTCGGCGCACCCCTCAGGCGGCGTTGGCGCGGCTCTCACGCGGCCCCGGCGCGCCGATCTTGGACTTGTGGCGCCTGGTATGCCCGGCTCACCCGCTATGGGAGGCACCACAACTCCAAGATCGACGGTGAGAGGGCGGGAAGTGCAAGATCGACGGGCGAGGGCGAGGGCGAGGGCGAGGGCGAGGGCGAGGGCGAGGGCGAGGGCGAGGGCGAGGGCGAGGGCGAGGGCGAGGGCGAGGGCGAGGGAGAGGGAGAGGGAGAGGGAGAGGGAGAGGGAGAGGGAGAGGGCGGGCGAGCGCGGGGCGAGCGCGGGGCGAGCGCGAGAGCGGCGCGCGGGGGCGGGGGCGAGCGGCGTGGGGGCGGGCGGCGTGAGGGCGGGCGGCGTGAGGGCGGGCGGCGTGGGTGGCGGGTCGGGGGTTCGGTCTCGCGTGTCCGGGGCGGGCGGTGGCAGACTGCGCCAATGGGCGATGCGACGGGGAACCGGCACCTGATTCTCCTGCACGGCATGGGCGCCACCGGCGAGGTGTGGCTGCCCTGGGCGCCACTGCTGGAGCGCCGCTGGCCCGGGCGCTGGCTCGCCCCCGACCTGGCCGGCCACGGCTGGTCGCCGCCGCTCGACGGCTACTCGTTCGAGGCCCTGGCCCAGCGCGTGGCCGACGGGCTCGGCCCGGTCCGGCTGGGTCCGGACGACCGGCTGGTGCTGCTCGGGCACTCGCTCGGCGGGGTGGTGGCGCTGGCGCTCGCGGCCCGGCAGCGGGCTCTTCCGGTCGACGCGGTGGTGGGGCTCGGCATCAAGGCGGTCTGGTCCCCGGCCGAGCTGGCGAAGGCGGCTGAGCTGGCCGCCCGGCCGGTCACCTGGTTCGCCACCCGCGACGAGGCGGCCCGCCGCTACCTGCGGGTGTCCGGGCTCGCCGGGCTGTTCGCGCCGGACCATCCGGTGGTGGAGGCGGGGCTGCGGCGGGTGGACGGCCGCTGGCGGCTGGCGATGGACCCGGCCGCGTTCGCGGTCGGCGAGCCCCGGTTGCCCGCCCTGCTGGCCGCCACCGGCGTGCCGGTGCTGCTGGCCCGCGGCGAGCAGGACCCGATGGTGAGCGACGAGCAGCTCAAGGAGCTGGGCGCGCCGGTCGCCACCCTGCCCGGTCTGGGCCACAACGCGCACGTCGAGGACCCGGCCGCCGTGCTCGCCCTGCTCGACGCGTACCTCTGAGCGGGCCTACACGACGGCGCGCTGCGCCGGGACCGCCCAGTCGGCCTCCAGCTCGCGGCGGGCGGCGGCGAGGAACGCCTCGGCGTAGGCGTCGGCGGGGAAGTCGCCCAGGTAGCGGGTACGCGCCGCCCAGCGCTGCGCGGCCTTCGGGTCGGCGTCGAGTAGGTCGGTGAGCACCTGGTCCACGTTCGACATGTCGCGCCGCAGCACGTAGCCGGAGGCCGCGAGCGGGAACCGCTCGACGAAGTGCTCGCCGTCGGCGCCGGTGTCGGTGACCGCGTACGGCTTGCCGGAGTAGAGCCAGTCGGAGATGACGCCGGAGACGTCGGAGACCAGCGCGTCGGCGCGGTTGACGCACTCGGTGAGCGTCAGCTCGCGGGCCGCGGCGGCGCCCCACACGTGCGGGCGGCCGGTCTTGGCCCGGTCGGCGGCGAGCAGCTCGGTGAGCCGGGCGAGCTGGCGGGCCGAGGCCGGGTTCTTGCCGGTGTACGGGTGGGCGCGCAGGATCACCGCCGCCCCGCGGTCGATCAGCCGGCGGATCAGCGTCTCGGCCACCGGCAGCGAGCAGTAGTTGGCGTCGGCGTGGTGCCCGGTCCAGGTCGGGGTGTAGAGGACCGTCGGGTGCGCGGAAGCGGTGACCGGCTCCCGGCGTACCTCGATGGCTTCGACCTGGGGCCGGCCGACCACGACGAACTTGTCGGCGGGGATCTCCACGCCGGCGCGGGCGTACCTGTCGATCGCTGCCTGCCCGGCCACGAAGATCTTGTCGAAGATGGCCGAGATCGGGTTGGCGCTGGGGGCCTTGTCGCTGTCGCCGTGGTGCAGCTGCACGTGGGTGAGCTGGTTGAACCGGATCAGGTGGGCGTTCTTCGCGCCGTGGTTGACGTAGAACGCGACGCGCAGGCTGGGCACCAGCGCCTCGTCGAGCGCCTTCAGGGTGGGGCAGAGGACCACCGGGGCGCGGGTGGCGGCGGCCACCGCGGGCAGGAGTTCCGGCTCGCGCAGCACCACCAGGAACGGGCGGCCGATCCGTTCCAGGTACGGCAGCCACATGGTGACCTGGTATTCCGAGCCGGGCGGCGCGGAGAAGTGCAGTACGAACTCGGGCTGGTGGCGGCGCAGCGCGCGGCCGACCGGGCCACCGCCGGCGGGCGGCCGGAACCGGCGACGTGCGAGGTCGAGCGCGACCGCCCCGCAGCCAGCGCCGACGAGCAGCGTGGCGGCGAGCGCCGACCAGGCGGGCAGGGTCAGGGCGGCGGCGAGCGCCACCACGGCGAGCAGCGCCAGCAGCGCGTCGCCGAGCCGGGCGGCGACCAGCGGCGTCCAGGTGCGGACCGGGAGGTTCGCCGCCCGGATCTCCAGTGCGCCGGCCTGCCGCAGCGGGCCGACCAGCAGCACCAGGCCGAGCAGGACGAGCGCGGTGGCGGCGAGGGCCGGGTCGAAGCCGTCGTCGAGGCGCCGGGCGTAGCCGACGAGGATGCCGGCGGCGACGAGCACCGTCTCGGCGAGGCCGTCGGCCGACGGGCGGACCCGGCGTTCCCAGGCGGTGGCGGCGAGCGCCGCGACGGCCAGGGCCAGGCCCCAGCCGGTGGCGCCGGTGAGCGCCACGACGAGGAAGGCCAGCACCGCCAGCCCGGTGGTCAGTACCCGGGCGAGCAGCTTGCGGACCAGGTCACCACGCATCTGGCACGTCCCGTCGGTCTCAGGCGCCGGTGGACAGCTCGGACCGGTCGGCGCCGGGCTGCGCCGGTACGGCGGCGGCCTGCTCGCCGGGGGCCCGGCGCACGTCGACCACCTGGCCGGTCAGGTCGGAGATCAGCACGTCCAGGGACGCCTGCGCGACCGCCTCGGAGGAGAGCAGCGTGTGCTCCGGCTCCTCGCCGAAGGCCCGCGTCCGCATCGGGGTGGCGGTGCGCTCCGGGTTGACGCAGTTGACGCGTACGCCGAACTCGGCCCACTCGTCGGCGAGCGCCTGGGTGAGGTTGACCAGCGCGGCCTTGGTGGCGGAGTAGAGCGCGTAGCGGGCCCGGCCCCGGGTGTACGAGCTGGACGTGTAGAGCAGCAGCTGGCCCTTGGTCTGCTGGAGGTACGGCAGCGACTGGCGCGCGATGGTGACCGGGCCGACGAAGTTGACGTGCAGGAGACGGTCCATCGTCTCGGAGTCCATCTCGGCGAGCGCGCCCTTCTCCAGGATGCCGGCGGTGACCACCACGTGGTCGATCCGGCCGGTGGCCTCGAACGCGGTCTTCAGCGCGGCTGTCACGTCCTCGGCGCGTTCGACGTGGGTGCCGGTGGTGGAGCGGCTGAACGGGAAGACCTGGGCGCCGTAGCCGCGGGCCAGCTCGGCGAGGTCGTGGCCGATGCCGTAGCTGCCGCCGAAGACCACGATGGTCCGGCCGGTCAGCTCCTCGGCGTAGCTGCGGTGGTCGGTCAGCCGGGGCGCCTGGGCGGCGGCGAGCTGGAACAGCTTGTCGGCCAGGTGCACGTCGACGGGGTGGGTGACCTTGATGTTCTCGTCCGAGCCGTCGATCACCTTGATCGGCGTGCCGGGCAGGTAGCGCAGCACCACGCCGCAGTCGTCGGTGGCGGCGAAGTCGGGGTCGCCCTCGGCGCGGCGGTACGCCTCGCGGATGGTGCCGGAGCGGAACGCCTGCGGGGTCTGGCCGCGGCGCAGCCGGGATCGGACCGGAATGTCGGTGATGCACTCGTCCGCGTCGACCTGGATGATCGTGTCGGCGGACGGGATGGCGACGTCGACGGCCGAGTACGTCCAGAGCGCGTTGACGCACTCGCGCACGATCCGGGCACTGACCAGCGGGCGGACCGCGTCGTGGAAGAGGATGTTGACGTCGCCCTCGCCGACCGCGTCGAGCGCGATCCGGGTGGTGTCGTTGCGGGTCTCGCCGCCCTCGATCACCTTGGTGACCTTGCGGAAGCCGGCGTCGGCGACGATGCGCCGCGCGTCGTCGACGTGGCCGGTGGCCATCAGCACGATGATCTCGTCGATCTCCGGCGCGCCCTCGAAGACGGCGAGGGTGTGCTCGATGATCGGCTTGCCGGCGATCTTGAGGAGCTGCTTCGGGATGCCCAGCCCGAGGCGCGTGCCGGTCCCCCCGGCCAGGATCACGGCCACCGTACGCGCGGGGCGCCAGGGTGCCGGGCTCGCCGGCGCGGCGTCCGGTGCGGTGGTGTGGTCCTGCGTCATTGCCGTTCCTCACTCTGCGTGGATGGGGGATGCGTGCTCTGGTGACCGGATCGTGAACTTCGGTCGACGGCCGAGGAAACCTTAACGCGGACGGCGGAGCGCACCGATCCGGGCGATCCCGGGACCGGTGCGCTCCGGCGGGCTACTTCTGGCCCTCGTACGCGTCGCAGACCTCCTTGGTGGGGCCGTCCATCCGCAGGACGCCGCCCTCCAGCCAGATGGTCCGCTCGCAGGTGTCCCGGATCGAGCCGATGGAGTGGCTGACCAGGAACACGGTGCCGGCGCTGTCGCGCAACTCGCGGACCCGCTGCTCGCTGCGGACCCGGAACTTGCGGTCACCGGTGGCCAGCGCCTCGTCGATGAGCAGCACGTCGTGCTTCTTCGCCGACGAGATGGCGAAGCGCAGCCGGGCGCCCATGCCGGAGGAGTAGGTACGCATCGGCAGCGAGGCGAAGTCGCCGCGCTCGTTGATGCCGGAGAACTCGATGATCTCCGGGGCGATCTTCTTGACCTGGTCCGGGTGCATGCCCATGGCGAGGCAGCCGAGCACCACGTTGCGCTCGCCGGACAGGTCGTTGAGCAGCGCGGCGTTCACGCCCAGCAGGGACGGCTGGCCCTGGGTGTAGACCGCGCCGCGGGCCGGCGGGAGCAGCCCGGCGATGGCCCGCAGCAGCGTCGACTTGCCGGAGCCGTTGCTGCCGATCAGGCCGATCGCCTCGCCCTGGTACGCGGTGAAGCTCACGCCCTTGACGGCGTGCACCTCGCGGATGTTCGGCGCCTTGGTGCGCGAGACGATCCGCTTGAGCGCGGAGACCGGTGTGGTGCCGCCGCTCGCGCCCTTGTGGATCCGGTAAATCACGTGCACGTCGTCCACCACGACTGTGGGCACGCGACCCGAGTCGAACACGGGACCGGCGTTCAGCGGCAGGGTCTGCTCAGCCACGGCCGTACTCCTTCTCTCCACGCCAGAAGTAGACGAACCCGCCGATGCCCATGACGACCGCCCAGAACAGGCCCAGCGCCCAGAGCTTCGGCGGCGAGCTGACCAGGTTGGCCTGGTGCGAGTCGAGCAGCGAGAAGCGGGCCAGCTCGATGAAGACCAGCGGCGGGTTCCACTCCAGGAGGTTCGCGGCCCAGTGCGGCAGGTGCTGGCGGAACAGCGCCACCGGGTAGAGCACGCCGGAGGCGTACAGCCAGGTGCGCATCACGAACGGCATGATCTGCTTGAGGTCGGTGATCTTGGAGCCGATCCGGGCCATGATCATGGTGAGACCGATGTTGAAGACCGTCTGGAGCAGCAGTGTGGGGGCGAGCAGGATCCAGCGCCAGGTCACCGGCTCACCGGTGAACAGCACGATCGCGGCCAGCACCACCATCGACATGAGCAGCTGCTGGAGCTGCACCAGCGTGACGGTGATCGGCAGCGCGGCCCGGGGGAACTGGAGCGCCCGGATCAGGCCCAGGTTGCCGGTGATCGCGCTGGTGCCGTTGGACACCGCGGTCTGGGTGAACATGAAGATGAACACGCCGGTGCACAGGTACGCGATAAAGTTCGACACGTTCCGGTTCTGCGACAGGATCACGCCGAAGATCAGGAAGTAGACCGCCGCGTTGGTGAGCGGTGTCAGCACCTGCCAGAGCTGCCCGAGCTGGGTGTTGCTCAGCGAGGACGCGACCTTCGCCCGCGAGTACGCGGTCATGAAGTGCCGGTACGCCCACAGCCGGCGTGTGTACTCGCCCAGTGGTGGTCGTTCCCCGGCGACCCGCAACCCGTACCGCCGGGCCAGTTCGGCCCGGCTCAGTCCGGATTCGGGGTCGGCCACCGCGGTGTTGGCCATGATCAGGCGCTCCGATCTTTCGTGCTGATGGGGAGCATTGCGGTGAACAGATCCAGCGTGGCCCGGCGGGGAGGAGCCGCCTCGCTGCTGCATGGAAGGTAGTCCACCGAACGTCGGGACGCAACCGTACCGTCGTTGCGCTACATTGTTCCACGTGACGACCGAGAAGAGGCGTGCCCCGGCCGGCGCGGCGGTGCTGCGCGGGGAGATCACCAGCGCCATCCGTACCGCCGTGATGCAGGAGTTGGCCGAGGTCGGCTACGGTCGCCTCTCCATCGAGGCGGTGGCCCGCCGGGCCGGTGTGAGCAAGACCGCCATCTACCGCCGCTGGCGGTCCAAGCTCGACCTGGTGCTGGACATGGTCTCCGCCGTGGCGGGCCGCAACATCCCACTGCTGGACACCGGCAGCCTGATCGGCGACCTGGAGATCCTGCTGCACGTGATGGCGCGTGCGCTGCGTCACCGGCTGGCCGCGCAGATCATCCCGGACCTGCTGGCCGAGGCGGCGCGCAACCCGCAGATCGCGGAGAAGCTGCAGGCCGCGCTGGACGACTACCAGCAGGCGGTGGGCCGGATCCTGATCGGCCGGGCGGTCGAGCGCGGCGAGCTGTCCCCGGACACCGACCGGCGTGCCGCGGTCGACCTCATCGTGGGGCCGGTGTACTGGCGGATGGCGATCTCCCGGGCCCCGCTGGAGCCCGCCGAGGTGCCCCGGATGGCGGCCGCGATCGTCGCCGCCCTGCGGGTAGCATGCGTGGGGCCTGTGCGCGACGAGGTGGAAGTCTGACCCGGGTCGCCCCCGGAGGGCCGTCGTCGATCATGAACAGAAGGTCACATCCAGTCGGACAATCAGCGCGACCCGATTGTTTTTCTGACAGAGCGGTAGCATCCCCCGAAATGTCTCCCATGAACCACGTGTCGACAGGAGGAAGCCCCATGGCCGGGCCGCATCCAGAGTTCATTCCCCCCGCACGGCCGATCATCGGCGAGGCCGAGATCGAGGCGGCCGTCCGGGTGCTGCGGAGCGGCCGGGTCGTGCAGGGCCCCGAGGTCGCGGCGTTCGAGGAGGAGTTCGGCGACCTGGTCGGCGGCCGGCACTGCGTCGCCGTCAACTCCGGCACCTCCGCGCTGCAGCTGACGCTGATGGCGCTCGGCTTCGGCCCGGGCGACGAGATCATCGTCCCCTCGTTCTCCTTCGCCGCGAGCGCCAACGCGGTGCGGCTGGTCGGCGCCGAGCCGGTCTTCGTGGACATCGAGCCGGGCAGCTTCTGCCTCGACCCGGAGGCCGTCGCCGCCGCCGTCACCCCGAAGACCGTCGCGATCATGCCGGTGCACCTCTACGGCCACCCGGCCGCGATGGACCGGATCATGGCGATCGCGCAGCAGCACGGCCTCGCCGTGGTCGAGGACGCCGCGCAGGCGCACGGCGCCGAGCTGAACGGCACCCCGGTCGGCGCGTTCGGCACCGCCGGCTGCTTCAGCTTCTACCCGACGAAGAACATGCACGCCCTGGAGGGCGGCATGATCAGCACCGCCGACGCCGAGCTGGCCCGCACCCTGCGGCTGCTGCGCAACCAGGGCATGGAGCAGCGGTACGCCAACGAGATCGTCGGCGCCAACATGCGCATGACGGACGTGGCAGCAGCGATCGGCCGGGTGCAGCTCACCCAGCTCGGCGAGTGGACCGAGCAGCGCCGCGCCAACGCCAAGTACCTCGACTCGGCGATCACCGGCATGGTCACCCCGCCGGTCGCCGACGGCGCCCGGCACGTCTACCACCAGTACACCGTGCGCGTCGCCGGCAACCGGGACGCGGCCATGGCCCGCCTCACCGAGCTGGGCATCGGCAACGCGGTCTACTACCCGACCCCGATCCACCGGCTCAAGCCGTACCTCGTGGACGGCAAGCCGGGCGCCTGGGACCTGCCGGAGACCGAGCGGGCCGCCGCCGAGGTCGTCTCGCTGCCGGTGCACCCGTCGCTGAGCCCGGCCGACCTGGAGCGGATCGCCGAGGGCGCGAACCTGGCCGCCGGTGCTCGGTGAGCGCGAGGAGTGAGCCGGGTCTGCGAGCCCCGCAGTCGCGAACGAAGGAGAGCTCAGTGAGCGAAGGACGGAAGCTGCGGGCCGGTCTGATCGGCCTCGGCGCCATGGGGCGCAACCACGCCCGGGTGCTGTCCAACCTCGACGGCGTCGACCTGGTCGGCGTGGTCGACCCGGCCGGCGACGTGACCGGCACGCTGCGCGCGCCAGTCGTACCCGAGCTGAGCGACCTGCTCGCCCTCGGCGTCGACTACGCGGTGGTGGCCTGCCCCACGGCGCTGCACGAGCCGATCGGCATGGAGCTGGCCGCCAACGGCGTCTGCGCGCTCGTCGAGAAGCCGCTCGCCCAGTCCGTCGACGCCGCCACCCGGCTGGTCGAGGCGTTCGAGAACGCCGGCCTGGTCGCCGGCGTCGGCCACATCGAGCGCTACAACCCGGCGCTGCAGAGCCTGCGCACCCGCCTGGAGGCGGGCGAGCTGGGCGAGGTGTTCCAGGTCGTCACCCGGCGCCAGGGCCCGTTCCCGCACCGGATCGCCGACGTCGGCGTGGTGATGGACCTGGCCACCCACGACATCGACCTCACCGCCTGGGTGACCGGCCAGGAGTACACCTCGGTCTCCGCCCGCACGGTCTCGCGCAGCGGCCGGCTGCACGAGGACATGGTCGCGGTCGTCGGTCAGCTCGCCGACGGCACGATGGTCAACCACCTGGTCAACTGGCTGAGCCCGCTCAAGGAGCGGTCCACTGTCGTCACCGGCGACAAGGGCTGCTTCGTGGCCGACACGCTCACCGCCGACCTCACGTTCTACGCCAACGCCGCCATCGACACCGAGTGGGAGGCGCTGCGCGCGTTCCGCGGCGTGGCCGAGGGCGACATGGTCCGCTACGCCATCCCGAAGCGGGAGCCGCTGCTGGTCGAGCACGAGCGGTTCCGCGACGCGGTGGAGGGCAAGCAGAGCGACATCGTCACGCTGCGGCAGGGCCTGCGTACCGTCCAGGTCGCCGCCGCCCTGCTGGAGGCCGCCGCGGACGGCCGTACCGTGGCCGTCGGCCCGGCCGCCGCCGACCGTGACGGGCGCGGCCTGCAGCCGACCCCGGCCTGACACCGGCTCCGGCCGGGCGTCACCGACGCCCGGCCGGGCCGGTCACACGCTGTCGATCCCCAGCAGACGGTCGAAGCACGGGGCGTTCACCGACCAGTCCCAGGTGGCAGCGGCGTGCTTGGCCGCGGCCTCGCCGGCGGCCCGCCAGACCTGCTCGTCCGCGGTGACCGCACGGACCCGGGCGGCGGCCTCGGCCGGCGTCCCGACCACCCAGTCGGCCGGGAAGACGGTACGCGCGCCGTGTTCCCCGCCGGCGAAGAACGGCCAGTCCCGCACCACCGGCACCGCGCCGCTGGCGGCGCCCTCCACCACGGCACAGTGGAAGCTCTCCCGCACCGAGCTGCTGAGCACCACGCCGATGCCGGTCAGCACACCCGGTACGTCGTCGGTGTGGCCCAGCCGGGTCACCGCGCCGGAGGGCGCCAGCTCGGCCAGCTCCGTCTCCAGCTCGGCCGCGTAGTGGCGTGCCGCCCGGCTCATTCCGGTGTCGATCCCACCGCCGACCAGGAGCAGGCGGTACCGCTCGTCGGTGGCGCGCAGCAGCCGCAGCACCTCGACCGCCCACCGCGGGTCCTTGGCGACCGCGCTGGTGCCCACCAGGCCGAGCGTGAACCGCGCCGCCGGGTCCTTGGGCCGCGCGAACGGCGCCAGGGCCATCGCGTTGCACAACACATGGGTACGCGGCGCGTGCGCGCCGGTGAGCCCGGGCGCCACCCGCAGCGTGAAGTCACGCAGGTGCTCGGAGACGAAGACGACGTCGTCCACCCGGCTGAAGTCGATCAGGTTCGGCCACCTGCCGAACGCCTCGTAGCTGTGCAGCCGGACCACCACCCGGGTGTCGCCGGGGTCGACCAGGCCGACCATCACCGCGGTCGCCACCGCCCAGTCCACGAACACCGTGTCGGCCCAGTCCAGGTGCGGTCGCAGCCAGTCCTCGACCTGCCTGCCGTAGTCGGTGTCGCGCAGCAGCGCCTCGGCGGTCATCCGCCTGGACTGCCGGATCAGCGGCCCGGCCACCGGGTCGTCGTCCAGCCGCACGTAGCGCAGCTCCACACCGGGGTGTGCCTCGTACCGCTCGCGGATCGCCTGCACGAAGTGCGCGCTTCCGTTGAGCAGCAGCAGCACCCGCTGCGGCCGGTCCGCCGGCGGCGGCGCGGCCGGCTGCCGGCGACCGCGCGGCGTCAGCAGCGCCCGCCCTACGGCGCTGTCGTGCAGCGGCGCGAGGAACGCCGCCGGATCGTCCACCAGCGGTGAGCTGAGCTGGTCGAAGTGGATCACCCGGTGGAACTGGGTGTGCAGCACCCGGTGCAGCCGCCGGGCCGCCGCCTCGCCGTCGCCCCGGGCGTACGCCCGGTCCGCCTCGGCCAGGTCGGCCGAGACGGCGGCAGTCAGGTGGGCCGGGGTACGCCCCTCGGCGATCTCGTCGGCGGCCTCCTGCGCGAGCAGGTCGGCGCGGGCGGCCGGGTCCACGCCACCGGCCACCGCGACCAGCGCCGCCCGGGACTCCGCCGCCGGCCAGCCGGCCCGGACCATTCCGGCGCGCAGGCGGCGGGCCAGCGACGACCGTGCGCCGGCCGGCAGCAGCGGCGCGGCCGCCAGGCCGTGGATCAGACGGGCCGCCGCGCGGTGCCGCACCACCCGGGGGGCGGTGACGCGACGGAGCACGCCGGCTGCGAGCTTGCTGCCCATCTGGGCTGGGTCCTTCCGATCGCGGAGGCGGGCGCCGCAACGCCGACACGCGTGGTCGGCGAGCGCGGTGGGTGCATGTTAACGTGGCGCGGTCCCTACTTGCGGCGAGGAAGGTTCGGGTGCCGGCAACTTCAGCACGGGACGTCGTCGTCCTCACGCCCTGGTTCCCGACCCGCGAACTGCCCTTCCGCGGCTCGTTCGTCCAGGCGATGGTCGACGCGACCGCACCGGTTTCCGACCGGATGACCGTCTATCACTGCGACGCCTGGGTGGCCGCCCTCGATCCGGCTGCTGAGCGCCGGGTCCGCGACGCCCACCGCGTCCTGCTCGGCCACGCGCTGCACCGCACCCCGACCGTCGGCGGCGCCGACCTGGTCTACGTGCCGGTGCCGGTGCCCCGCGGGCTGGGGCACGCGGAGATCGCCGACCGGCACGACGAGGCGCTGCGCGCGGCACTCGGCGGCCGTCCGCTCACCGCCTCCGTCGTGCACGCCCACGTCGGGCTGCCCAGCGGCTGGGCGGCGATCCGCAACGCCGGACCGGACACCCGGGTCTTCGTGACCGAGCACGCCAGCTTCCTGGACAAGGTGCTCGAGACCGCCCGTGGCCGGGAGATGTACGACGAGGTGCTCGACCGGTGCGCCGGTTTCCTCGCCGTCGGCGAGGGCGTCCGTGCCCCGCTGGTCGAGGCGTTCCCGCACCACGCGGACCGGATCGGGGCGATCGCCAACCCGATCTCCTTCGACCGGCCCCGCCCGACGCCGATCACCGCGCTGCGCCGGTGGCTGTTCGTCGGCGCGCTCTCCGAGCTCAAGGGCGTACCGCTGCTGCTGGAGGCGTTCGCGCGCTGCCGGCAGGACGACCCGGCCCTGACGCTGACGCTGGTGGGGGAGGGTGCGCTGCTGGCGAGCCTGACCGCCCGGGCGGCCGAGCTCGGGGTGGCCGACGCGGTCACGTTCACCGGGGCGGTCCCGCCCGAGCGGGCGCTGGAGCTGATGCGGGAGCACGACCTGCTGGTGCACCCGAGCCGCCGCGAGACGTTCGGGGTGGCGGTCATCGAGGCGATCGCGGCCGGGTTGCCCGTCCTGGTCACCCGCTGTGGCGGTCCGGAGCGGACGCTGGCCGGCATCGAGGACGCCGCCGGTCAGATGATCGACGTGACAGACGCCCCGGAGACGATCGTCGCCGGATACCGGCGGCTGCGGTCCCGGTTCCCCGACGACCTCGAACCGGCCCACGCCCGTAAGGCGCTCGCCGACCGGTACGGCTACGCAGCCGTCGCCGAGACGCACCGCCGCCTGTGGTTCTCCGACGAGGCCGACCCGGCGGTCTGACGCCGGGCGCCCGCAGCTGATGGAGTGAGATGCACGTCCTTTTCCTGTCCGTCGGGTCGGTCCGGCGGCGCGCGGTCGTGGAGGAGTCCCGTCAGGTGATCGCCGACGGGGGCGCCGCCACTGTGGTCGTCGACCGGATGGGCCCCTGGAGTCGTGAGACGTTCGCCACCGGCGTGCGGGTGATCGACCTGGCCGCCCTGCAACGTCGGCTGCCGGCCGACCGGGTCGAACAGGCGGCGCTGTACAAGGCGCCCCGCAAGCTGCTGCGGACCATCGGCCGCGGTCCGCTGCGGAAGGTGTCGAAGCGGGCCGAGCGGGCGTTCCAGCGGCGCCTCGCCGACCCGGCGCACCGGGCGTTCGTGCGGATGCGCGGCGACCAACGTGACCGGCTTCTCGCCCGCGCCTGCGCGCGCCCCACGGTGGATGTGCTCGTCGTCACCGATCCGGTGGCGATGCCGTACGCCGTGCGCCTGATCGAGCGCCGACGCGGTCACGCGAGCCCGAGAGTCTGCTTCAGCTACGACTACTCTGGAGTGGCGACCGATGGCCAGCACCGACCCGACCCGGATTCCGCCCAGGGGGACACTCCATGACGCGCCCGACGCGCCGACCGCGCATCCTGTACCTGTCCTTCTACTTTCCGCCGTCGCGGGCCAGCGGCGTGTACCGGGCCCGGGCCACCGCGAACTACCTCGCCGAGCACGGCTGGGATGTGACCGCCTTCGCGTCGCCGCTGTCGTTCCTGCACCGCGTCATCGGCTCGGTCGACGAGCAGCTGGCCGAGACCGTGCACCCGTCGATCCAGGTGGAGCGGCCCAACATCAGCCACTTCGCCTGGGAACGTGACCTGCACGCCTACGGCCGCTTCCGGGGCATGTCGCCGATCCTGGCCCGCAACCTCTACAACTTCGGGTTGAAGAAGTTCTTCCCCGAGCACTACCTGTCCTGGGCGCTGGCGTCGGTGCGCAAGGCGCTGCGGATGCACGCCCGGCGGCGCTTCGACGTGGTGCTCGCCACCGGCAACCCGTTCGCCTCGTTCGCCGCCGCCTGGATGATCCACAAGGCCACCGGCGTGCCGTTCGCCGTCGACTACCGCGACGCCTGGACGCTGAACATGTTCACCGAGGAGCCGGGGTACGAGCCGGGCCACCCCGCCTGGCGCTGGGAGCGCCGGATCCTGCGCGACGCCTCCGCGTCGATCTTCGTCAACCAGCCGCTGCTGGCCTGGTACGCCGACCGCTACCCGAACGCCGCGGACCGGATGATGGTGGTCCCCAACGGCTGGGACCCGGACCTGCTGACCCAGCTCGACGCGCCCACGCCGCCGTCCGAGTCGGACCGCGACCGCCCGCTGCGTTTCTCCTTCCTCGGCACCATGAACAGCACCCAGCCGGTGGAGCAGATGGCCGAGGCGTTCCAGATCGCCCGGCGGCATCCCGACCTGGCCGACGCGGAGCTGAACATCCACGGTCACCTCGGCTACTTCAAGCAGGGCAAGACCGACCTCATCGCGCGGCTCGGCCTGGTCGAGGGCGAGCAGGGGCACGCGCTGCCCGAGTACGGCATCCACTACCGGGGCCCGGTCTCCAAGACCGAGGTCGGCAAGGTCTACCAGGACAGCGACGTGCTGGTCTTCCTGGCCGGCGGCGCGCGGTACGTCACCTCCGGGAAGATCTTCGAGTACATGGCGAGCGGCAGCCCGATCGTCTCCGTGCACGCGCCCGGCATCGCCGCGCAGGACGTGCTGGCCGGCTACCCCCTCTGGTTCAACCCGGAGAGCCTCGACGTCCACGACATCGCCGAGTCGATGATCGCCGCCGGCAAGGCGGCCCGGGACATGTCGGCCAAGCAGCGCGCCGAGGCGCGCGCGCACGCCGACACGTTCACCCGGCAGGCCGTCACGGCGCCGCTGGAGGCCAGGCTGCGCTCGATGGTCAGGCGCAAGATCGAGGCGGGAAGGATCGCATCGTGACGTTCGACGACGGAACCGGGAACCAGCCGTCCCCGGTGGACGCGCCCCGTACGCCGCGGGCGCTGCTGCTGGCGTTCAACCACAAACCGCACGAGAAGGTCGTGGCGCTGGCCGAGCGGCTCCTCGACGAGGGCGCCCGGCTGGACGTGGTGGTCCTCAGCGACACGAACTGGGCGGACCTGGCCGGCCGGCCCAACGTGCGGCTGTTCACCCTCGGCGCCGCGGAGAAGCGGCATCCGCTGCTGCGCACCGAGCGGATCGTGGTCACCAGCGGGCCCCGGCGAGTGGCCCGCGGGCTGAGCCGGCTGGCCGGCGGCGGCCCGGCGAGCGGGCTCAGCCGGCGGCAGGAGCGCCTGAGCCGGGCGTTCCACAAGCGCGTGTTCATGAAGGCTTACTCGAACGTGCGCCCGCTGGTGCTGTCCCGGCTGGCCGACAAGCGGCTGTCCGAACTGGACCTGGAGCGCGACCCGGTCGACCTGATCGTGGCCTCCGACGCGCTGTCCATCACGCTCGGCTGGCGGCTGGCCCGCCGCTTCCCGAAGGTGGTCGCCACCACCTCGCTCGACCCGCCCCCGCTGGAGCAGCTCACCGCGGCGGCCTGACGCCGCCCGCGGCACTACCGGAAAACGGCCCGCCGGACACCGTCGATCGCGACGGCGCCCGGCGGGCCGATCCGATTCAGCGGGCGTGCTCGGCGAGCACCCGGACCACGTTCTCGGCCGCGCGGCCGTCACCGTACGGGTTGCCTCGCGGGGCGGCCGGCCGGGCCCGGGTGGCGGTCTGCACCCAGCCGGCGTCGCCCAGCGCCGACGGGTCCGGCACCAGCCGGTTCCAGTCGTCGGCGAGCGTCTCCACCCATTCCGTCTCCGGGCGCAGCGTGGTGCAGGGCCGGTCCAGCAGGTACGCCTCCTTCTGCAGGCCGCCCGAGTCGGTCACCACACCGACGGAGCCGAGCACCGCGGCGACCATGCCGCCGTACGGCAGCGGCCGGCCCACGTGCAGCGCGCC
The DNA here is from genome assembly GCF_051853095.1 of Micromonospora sp. LA-10. NCBI lineage: Bacteria > Bacillati > Actinomycetota > Actinomycetes > Micromonosporales > Micromonosporaceae > Micromonospora > Micromonospora sp. LA-10. The sequence goes on along the minus strand of NZ_CP195710.1, from coordinate 1,498,256 downwards.
GCCGCCCAGCTTGATGCCGTGCTCCTCGGCCCGGGCCAGCAGGCGCGGGTGCGCCAGCAGGGCGACCGGCACCGGCAGCTCGGCGAGCGCGCCGACCAGCGCGGCCAGCCGCGCCGGGTCGTCGGTGTTCTCCGCCCGGTGCAGCGTGGCCAGCAGGTACGGGGCGTCCGGGTCGATGCCGGCCGGCAGCTCGGGGCGCGGCTGGTCACCGGCCAGCACGGCGTCGCGCACACGCAGGCACACGTCGACCATCACGTCGCCGACCAGCACCGAACGCGCGGCCAGGCCCTCGGCGGACAGGTGGCGCACCGCCTCCTCGGTGGGCGCCAGCAGCAGGTCGGCGCAGTGGTCGGTGAGGACCCGGTTGTGCTCCTCCGGCATCCGGCGGTTGAACGAACGCAGCCCCGCCTCCAGGTGGGCCACCGGCAGGTGCATCTTCACCGCGGACAGCGCGCCGGCCAGCGTCGAGTTGGTGTCGCCGTACACCAGGACCCAGTCGGGTCGTTCGGCCGCGAGCACCGGGTCGAGGGCGGCCAGCGTCTTGCCGGTCTGCACGCCGTGGCTGCCGGACCCGATGCCCAGGTGCACGTCCGGGTCGGGGATGCCGAGCCCGGAGAAGAAGACGTCGGAGAGGTCGGCGTCGTAGTGCTGCCCGGTGTGCACGATGACGTGCTCGTGCTCCGTGGCGGCGAACGCCGCGGCGATCGGTGCGAGTTTGACCAGCTGGGGCCGGGCGCCAACGATGCTGACGACCTTCATGTGGGTGATCCCTCCGATTGTCTGTCCGTCCGACCGGGGCGGCGACAGTGGGCGCCCCGCGGAACCGGCTGTGCCGGCCGGTGAGGGGAACCCCCACGCGGGCGATCCAGGCTAACATCGGGGCATTCCGCTTCTGGACGCCGACAAGGCCGGCACGAGCGCGAGGAAATCCCGTCATGGTCGAGTCGTCGGTCGTTCAAGAGCGCCCGCAGGAGCCGGCTGAGCCGCCCGCCTCCCGGCGGCCGCGGTCCCGCCCGCGCCCCGCGCAGCTCGTGCTCGCGGGCCTGGTCGTCGCGTTCGTCGCCGCGCGGCTGAGCATCGCCGCGCGGGCCGAGGCGTTCCGCACCTTCGACACCCGGTCGTACGCCGGGCTGCTCGACGGGCCGAACCCGACGGCGACGCTCTCCTTCACCGGGCACGCGCCGCGCCTGTGGGGCACCCCGCTGCTCTACACGCTCGCCGGCAGCGATCCCGCCCGCGCGTGGGCGCAGGCCCTGATCAGCACCGCGGCGTGGGTGGTGCTCGTGCTCGCGCTCTGGACGATGCTGCGCAGCACGACCGCCCGGGTCTGCGCCGGGGTCGCGCTGTTCACGCTGGCGCTGACCCGGGCGGTCTACGTGTGGGACCACACGCTGACCGCCGAGTCGCTGTCCATCAGCCTCGGCCTGCTCGCGTTCGGCCTGCTGGTGCTCTGGGTGCGCCGGCGGTCGTGGCCGCTGCTCGCCGCGACGGTCGTGGTCACCGTGTGGTGGATGTTCGTCCGGCAGGACATGCTGCTGTTCATCGCGCTGGTGCCGGCGGTGCTGGCGGTGCTGGCGTGGCGCAGGCGCCCGCATCGCTGGGCGGCGGTGGTGGCGCTGGTCGCGATCTGCGCCGGGCTGGGCTGGAACGCGGCGCTGCTCGGTCCCACCGACGAGACGTTCGCCAAGTGGAGCGCGTCGGGCCGCTCGCAGACCGACGAGACGTTCCTCTACCGGCTGATGGTCGAGGTGCAGCGCGACCCGGAGATGCGGCAGGTCTACCACCGCGAGCTCGGCATGCCGCGGTGCGTGGCGATCGAGGACCCGAGCCTGGTCCGGCGGTGGAACGTCCGCAAGTTCTCCGAGGCGTACGCGAACTGCCCCGAACTGCAGCGGTGGGCCGATGAGCACGAGATGGCCATCGGCTTCCGGTACGCGGTGGCCGAGCCGGATCACTACCGCGAGATCATGGTCGGTCGGATCCTGCCGATGGCGCTGGGCAGCACCGAGTTGCACACGTACGGCCGGCCGGTGTCGATGCTGCCGGAGGCGGTCGAGAAGGTCTGGTACCCGCGGCGCGGCCTGGTGCTGCCGCTGCTCGCCGGTGCCGTCGTGGCGACAGTGCTGGCGTGCGTGCTCACCGGCGCGGTCCGCCGGCGGCGGTGGCTCGTCCTGGCCGGCGTGCTCGGCGTGGTGGTGAGCCTGGCCAGCGTGCTCGCCAGTCTCATGCTGTCCGCCGGCGAGTACAGCCGGTTCGGCATCCAGGAGGCCATCTACCTGCGGATCAGCCTGGCGGTGCTGGCGGTGGCGGCGCTCGACGCGGCGCTGACCAGGCCGTGGAGACGCGCCGGGCGGGCGGCCCGGGGGGTACCGGGCGGCGACGCCGCGCAGCCGTAAACTCCTGCCTCATGACCGTTCCGGACACCCGTCCCACCGACCCCGCTGCGGCCACTCCCGGCGACAGTTCGCCCGGCGACACGGCGGTGAGCCGGGCGCCGGAGCCGGCGGAGACCGCGACGATCGACGACGGCGCGACCGGGACCGACGGCGCGACCGGGACCGACGGCGCGACCGGGACCGACGGCGCGACCGGGACCGGCGACGGGACCGGCGAGCGGCCGGCCCGGCGGTGGAGCCGGTGGGACGCCGTGGTCGCGGCGGTCTACCTGGCCTGGGCGCTGCTGGTGACCGCCCGCGGGTGGCGCAACCCGGACGGGCGCCTGCTCGGCAGCCGCCCGGACGACCAGGGGTTCAACGAGTGGATGCTGGCGTACGCGGCGCACGCGGTCCGGCACCTGGAGAACCCGTTCTTCACCACCGCGCAGAACGCCCCCGACGGCGTGAACCTGATGACGAACGTCGGCATGCAGCTGCCCGGGATCCTGCTGTCGCCGGTGACGCTGCTGTTCGGCGCCCCGACGGCGTACGTGCTGCTGATGACGCTCAACCTGGTCGGCACCGGCTACGCCTGGTATTACGTGCTGTCCCGGCACGTCGTACGGTCCCGCGTCGCCGCGTTCGTCGGCGGCCTGTTCTGCGCGTTCGCGCCGGCGCTGGTGTCGCACAGCAACGGGCACCCGCACATGACCGCGCAGTGGCTGGTGCCGCTCATCGGCTGGCGCGTGCTGGCGCTGGCCCGGGGCGGCCGCCCGGTGCGGGACGGGCTGGTGCTCGGCGCGCTGATCGCGGCACAGTTCTTCATCAGCGTGGAGATCCTCTTCCTGCTCGCGCTCGGCTGCCTGCTCGCCGTCCTGGCACACCTCGCGGTGGCGCCGAGGGTCGCGTTGCGGCGTGCCCCCCGGCTGCTGGGCGGGCTCGGCGTGGCCGGAGCGCTGGTCGCTGTCGTCACCGCGTACCCGTTGTGGATGCAGTTCTTCGGGCCGCAGCACCGGATGGGGCACCCCGGCGGCCCCGACGTCTACGCCCTGAAGCTCGGCTCCTACGTCCGCTACGCGACCGAGTCGATCGCCGGCAGCCCGACCAGCGCCGGCGGGTGGGGCCCGAACACGACCGAGCAGGTCAGCTTCTTCGGCTGGTCGCTGGTGGTGGTGGCGGTCGCCGCCGCGTGGTGGCTGCGCAAGGAGGTCACCGTCCGGGTGCTGACCCTGGTCGCCGTGGTGTGCGCGCTGCTGTCGATGGGCACCACCTGGACCTGGGGCACCGAGCGGACCACGATCCCGGCGCCGTTCGCGCTGCTGCAGCACCTGCCGGTCTTCGACGCCGTGGTGGTGGCGCGCTTCGGGTTCATCACCACCATGGCCGTGGGTGTCCTGCTGGCGCTGGCCCTGGACCGGGCGGCGCGGCACTCGCGTGCCGGGGACCGGCTGCCGGCCCGGATCGCTGTGGTCGCGGTGGCTGCCGCGCTGGTGCCGATCCTGCCCACCCCGCTGCCGGCCCAGGGCCGCCCCGCGGTGCCGGACTTCGTCACCGCCGGCACCTGGCGTGACCACGTGGCCCCCGGCCGCACCCTGGTGCCGGTGCCGGTGGCGAACATGACCTCGGTCTACTGGGGTTCGGCGGCGCTGGCCGAGTTCGCGGTCCCGCAGGGCTACTTCCTCGCCCCCACGTCGAAGGACGACCCGACCGGGCGGTGGGGCGTCGAGCCGCAGCCGACGGCGAAGCTGCTCACGCTGGTCGCCGAGGGCAAGCGCGGCACCGCGGTGACCCCGGCCGAGGTCGACCAGGCCCGCGCCGACGCCCGTTACTGGCGGGCGGACGCGGTGGCGCTGCCGAAGCACCGCCGGCAGGCCGACCTGCGCGCGGTGCTCGACGCCCTGTACGGGCCGGGCCGCCAGGTCGACGACGTGTGGCTCTGGGACGTGCGGCCGTTCAGCAGCTGACCGGGCGCCTCACGGCGACCGGTTCCAGATGATCAGGACGTAGCCGCCGAAGTAGGCGGAGACGATCAGCAGCGGGGTCAGCACGGTGACGGCCCGGGCCCAGCCGGCCCGGGCCAGCGCGACGGCGACTGGGAGCAGGAGCGGGAACGCGGGCAGCAGGAAGCGCGCCTTCGCGTGGTAGTAGCCGGCCGCGCCGAGCGTGGTGAGCAGGATGAGGCCGCTGTAGAGCAGGAGCTGCCAGGGCTGCTTGTCGAGGGCGCTGAGCACGAACAGCGCCAGCGCGATCAGCACCACGAGCGTCACCACGTACATGGTCAGCGCCGTGGGCTGCGCCAGCACGCGCTGCGCCACCCGGACCGTGTCGGCGCCGAAGTCGAAGGTGGTGCCCCAGCCGGCGTCCTGGATGTGGAACCAGCCGTCCGGCCGCCCGGTCTGCCGGCCGACCCAGGCCAGGTATCCGACCCAGCCGGCCGGGGCGATCACCAGCGCGGCCCACGGGCGCCAGCCGTCGCGGCGGCGCAGCGCCGCGATCAGCGCCGCGAGACAGACCACGGCGAGCAGCGCGGAACCGGTCGGCCGGGTCAGCCCGGCGCACAGGCTGAGCACGGCGGCGGTGAGCCACGAGCGCCGCAGCAGCGCGTACAGGGACCAGGCGGCGAACGCGGTGAAGATCCCCTCGCTGTAGCTCATGTTCTGCACGATGCTGTGCGGCAGCACGCCCCACAGCACGGCGAGCAGGATGCCGACGCGCCGGTCGTACAGCCGCTCGCCGACGGCGAACAGGCCCCACGCGGCGGCGAGCGCGGCCAACGCGGCGACCGCAAGCGCGGTGGCGCGCGCGCCGAGCGGGGTCAACGGCTCCAGCGCCCCGACCAGCCGTGGGTAGAGCGGGAAGAAGGCCATGTCGCTCTGGACCCGGGCGTAGCCGTCGTAGCCGTCGCGCGCGATCCGCAGGTACCACACGCCGTCGGACCCGGTGAGCAGCGCGGCCGGACGGTCCCCGGTGGCGCGGGCCCAGAGCCAGAGCGTGACCAGCCCGACCGTACGGACGGCGGCGTAGCCGACGAGCGCGGGCAGGGCGTTGCGGAAGGCGGTCGCCAGCCGGTGCCCGAAGGAGGCCCGGTGCTGGGAAACCGTCTCCGCGGGCGGCTGTTTGCCGCGCGTCGGTGCGGTCATGCGTGGTCCTGTCCGAGTGATCTTCGCCCCCGGCGTCGGCGTTCCGGGGCGTCGGCGACCGGCTCCGGAACCGGCGGGAGCGCCCGCCCGGAGCCGGGTGCAGGGTAGCAACGGCGACACCGGTTCCCGGCGCGGCCGGGCATCGACCTCCCGCGCAGCGCTTGTCGTACACTCGCTCGGGTCGCACGTGCGACGCTGGTTGACACGGAGACGGACGGGCATGGGTTCTGACGGGGCGATCTCTGCGGCAGACCTGAGGGCGGCAGCCGCGGCAGGGGGCGCCGTCACGATCGACAACTCGGCCCGGACGGCGGCCGGGCGGTGAGCCGACCGGACGTCACGGTCGTCGTCGCGGTGTACAACACCATGCCGGACCTCACCACCTGCCTCGAATCGCTGATCAACCAGACGATCGGGCACGACCGGCTGCAGATCGTCGCGGTCGACGACGGCTCCACCGACGGCAGCGGCGCGGAGCTGGACCGGTTCGCGGCGGCGTACCCCTCGGTGCTCACCGTGGTGCACCAGCCCAACTCCGGCGGCCCGGCCGCGCCCAGCAACCGGGCGCTCGACCTGGCCACCGGCCGGTACGTGTTCTTCATCGGGGCGGACGACCACCTGGGCCGCGAGGCGCTGGAGCGGCTGGTGACGGCGGCCGACCGCTGGGAATCGGACGTGGTGCTCGGCCGCATGGTCGGCGTGAACAAGCGATACGTGCACCAGGAGATCTACGACCGCACCCGCTCCGACATCGACCTGTTCGACTCGCCGCTGCCGTTCTCGCTGTCGAACACGAAGCTGTTCCGGCGGGACCTGATCGAGCGTCACCACCTGCGCTTCCCGGAGGACATGGCGGTCGGCAGCGACCAGCCGTTCACGTTGGAGGCGTGCCTGCGGGCCGCCCGCATCTCCGTGCTCGCCGACTACGACTACTACTTCGCGGTCAAGCGGCTCAACTCCACGAACATCACCTACCGCAGCGACCACCTCGCCCGGCTGGAGTGCGTGGAGCGCATCGTCCGGTTCGTGGCCGACATGGTGGAGCCGGGCCAGCGGCGCGACGCGGTGCTGCGGCGCCACTTCGCCTGGGAGATCGCGAAGCTGTTCCGCCCCGACTACCTCACGCTCGACGCCGAGACCCGGGAGCAGGTCCGGGCGCGGGTCGGCAAGCTGGTCCGGGAGTACCTCACCGACGGCGTCCGCGCCCGGCTCGACGCGGCCACCCGGGTGCTCGTCGGCACTGCGGCGTACGGCCGGCCGGAGGACCTGCTGGCGATCATCCGGCTGACCGCGACCGACGGCCTGCCCTCGACAGTGGTCCGCGACCAGCGCTGGTTCGCCGCGTTCCCGGGCTTCGGCGAGGCGGGTGGCCTGAGTGACGAATGGTACGAGTTGGAGCCGGCCGCGAGCCGTTGGCTCGCCGCCCTGACCGCCGTTTCGGTACGCTCGGTGACCGGGCCCGACGGCGACCGGCGGGTGCAGATCTTCGCCCGCAGTCCCCGGCCGGATCTCGCGGACCTGGTCGGCGGGGACATGTCGGTGCGGGTGGGTGAGGCGGACGCCGCGGTGCGGCTGCTGCCCGCCGACCCGATGGGCACGACAGTGGAGGCCACGTTCCGGCTCCAGGATCTGGCGGCCGACCTCGGCCCGGCGGGAACGACCCGGGCGGTCCGGGTCCGGGTGGCCGACAGCGCCGCCGTCCCGGTGCGGGGGTTCCGGCCGCCGCTGATCCACCGGGTGGTGTACCGCGACGGCACCCGACTGCATCTGGTCACGATCAACAACAACCACAAAGGTCACTTGGCGTTCACCGTCTGGCCGGTGACGCTTCGCCGGGTCGCGGCCCGTCTTCGGCGCCGGCTCCCCCGAGGAGGAAAGTAGTTCATGAACATCTGCGTCGTCGCGCTCGGCAAGATCGGTCTGCCGCTGGCCGTGCAGTTCGCGTCGAAGGGGCACCGGGTGATCGGCGCCGACGTCTCCGAGCGGGTCGTCCAGCTGGTGAACGACGGCGCGGTGCCCTTCCCGGGCGAGGCCGACCTGGACGTCAAGCTGAAGGAGACGGTCGCCGCCGGCCTGCTGTCGGCCACCACCGACACCGCCGCCGCGGTCGCCGAGTCGGAGGCGGTCGTCGTGGTCGTGCCCCTGTTCGTGGACGCCGACGGCGTGCCGGACTTCGGCTGGATGGACGACGCCACCCGGGCCATCGCCCGTGGGCTGAAGCCGGGCACGCTGGTCAGCTACGAGACCACGCTGCCGGTCGGCACCACCCGCGACCGCTGGGCGCCGATGCTCGCCGAGGGTTCCGGCCTCACCGCCGGCACCGACTTCCACCTGGTGTTCAGCCCCGAGCGGGTGCTCACCGGCCGGGTCTTCGCCGACCTGCGCCGCTACCCGAAGCTGGTCGGCGGCATCGACGAGACGTCGGCCGCGCACGGCGTCCGGTTCTACGAGGCGGTGCTCGACTTCGACGAGCGGCCCGACCTGGACCGCCCCAACGGCGTGTGGGACCTCGGCTCGGCCGAGGCGTCCGAGCTGGCCAAGCTCGCCGAGACGACCTACCGGGACGTGAACATCGGCCTGGCGAACCAGTTCGCCCGCTTCGCCGACACCGTCGGCGTGGACGTCACCAAGGTCATCGAGGCGTGCAACACGCAGCCGTACAGCCACATCCACTCGCCGGGCATCGCGGTCGGCGGCCACTGCATCCCGATCTACCCGCGGATGTACCTGTGGAACGACCCGGCCGCCACTGTGGTGCGTTCGGCCCGCGAGGCCAACGCGGCCATGCCGGAGTACGCGGTCGACCTGCTCGCCGCCGCGTACGGCGACCTGACCGGGGTCGGCGTGCTGGTGCTCGGCGCCGCCTACCGCGGTGGCGTCAAGGAGACCGCCTTCTCCGGCGTCTTCCCGACCGTCGACGCGCTGCGCCGCCGGGGCGCGGTGCCGTACGTCTCGGACCCGATGTACAGCAACGAGGAGCTGGCCGCGCACGGCCTGCCCGGCTACGACGGCGAGGCGCTCGGCGCCGCGGTGATCCAGGCCGACCACGCGGAGTACCGCACGCTGTCCCCGGCCGACCTGCCCGGCGTGAGGGTGCTCGTCGACGGCCGGCGGGTCACCGACCCGGCGCGCTGGACCGGCGTGCGCCGGGTGGTCATCGGAGGCTGACCGCACACGCGCGTACCGGGCCCCGGCCGTGATCACGGCCGGGGCCCGTCGCGTGTCGCCACCAGCGGATCGGCGTCCGCCGTTCACCTGCCGGACACCCCGGCAATACTTGTGTCATGTGACCCGTTTAGGGTCGCAGCGGTCCGAATCGAACCTGGCCGACGTCGGGGCAGACAGGGAGCGTGTCGTTGTTGAGCAGAATTCGCAGCCAGCAGGGTCTCGCCGCGGTGGGCGCGACGCTCCTCGGCTACGCGGTCATGGTCCTCTCCGGAGTACTCGGCCTGGTGGTGCCGTTCGCGGTGGCCGCCGTGGTCGCCATCGCCGGTGAGCTGGCCCTGGCCGGGCGGCACACTCCGACCGCCGAACTGCTCGACAAGGCCGGTCTCGGCGAGACCTTCCGGCGGCTGGTGCGGGACCTGTCGGTGGTCCTGCTGGTGGTCGTCTCGGCCCGTCCCGGCGTAGCCGGCACGATCGCGGTGCTGCTGCTGCCCGCCGCGCTCTGGACCGTGGCGGTCGCCACGAACGCGGTCACCAAGGTGATCGACGGGCGGGTGGACCCCCCGGCGTACACCCGCAACATCGACCTCGGCGCGCTGCGCCGCGTCCCGGTGCCACCGGGCTGGGCGCGGCGGCTGGCCGGGCTGAACATGCCGCTGCTCAACGTGCTGCTGGTGCCCGCGGCGGTGGTCGCCGCCGCGCTCGACCAGGTCACCCCGGTGGTCGTCACCGGGATGGTGACGCTCGCTGTCGGCCTGCTCACCGCCGTGGTGCTGGCGCTGACCGCGCTGCGCGGCCGGGGCAGCCAGCCGGGCGTGCTGCCGGCCGTGCACGACTGGCTCGCCCGGGAACAGCCCGAGGTCGCGCTCTACTTCGCCGGCCCGGCCAAGGACGTCTACCAGGCCAACATGTGGCTCGCGCCGGTCGAGGCGACCGGCCGCCGCGCAGTGGTGCTGCTGCGCGCCGCGGACGCGTTCGAGCAGCTCGCCGACACCCGGCTGCCGGTGGTCTGCGTACCGGCCGGCGTCGACTTCATGAACCTCGACCTCAGCTCGCTACGCGTGGCCCTGTACGCCGCGAACGTCGGCGCCAACATCCACCTGCTGCGCGAGCCGGGCGTCAAGCACGTCTTCGTCGGTCACGGCGACAGCGACAAGCAGGCGAGCGTGAACCCGTACAGCAAGGTGTACGACGAGGTGTGGGTGGCCGGGCCGGCCGGGCGGGAGCGGTACGCGCGCGCCGACGTCGGCGTGCTGGACCGCGACATCGTGGAGGTCGGCCGGCCGCAGCTCGCCGGGGTGCACACGTTCGGCTCCGGCGCCGCCGACCACCGTTTCACCGCGCTCTACGCGCCCACCTGGGAGGGCTGGCTCGACGACGACCCGTACCACACCTCGCTGGTGCTGATGGGGGAGCGGATCGTCTCCGGCCTGCTCGCCGCCGGGGACGTACGGGTGATCTACAAGCCGCACCCGCTGACCGGCAGCCGGTCGGCGAAGGCACGGGCCGTGCACGAGCGGATCGTGGGCCGGATCAAGGCGGCCGGTGGCGACACCGACCCGTCCTCGCTGGACGGGACCGCGCACCTGGTGGTCACCGGCCGCACCCCGGCCCTGTTCGACTGCTTCAACGTCACCGACCTGCTGGTCAGCGACGTGTCCAGCGTGGTCTCCGACTTCGTGCAGAGTGAGCGGCCGTACGTGGTGGCGAACCCGGCCGGCCTGCCCGAGGACGAGTTCCGCCGGCAGTTCCCGACCGCGCGGGCGGCGTACCTGCTCTCCGCGGACTGCGGCGAGCTGGCGAAGATCCTCGACGTGACCCGGGCCGGCGACGACCCGTTGACCGGGGCGCGACGGGAGCTGAAGGAGTACCTGCTCGGCCCCGCCGGGTCGAACCCGATGGACCGCTTCCGGGACGAGATCGGCCGGCTCTGCGGCTGAGACGTACCCACGACGAGGGGCGACGACCGGCGTGGTCGTCGCCCCTCGTCGTCTGTTCAGCCCTGGTGCGGCGGGTTGTCGACGTCGCGGGAGACGACCTCGCCCTTGGCGTCGACCCAGCCCTTCGGCCGGGCCGGGTTGCCGGCCACCAGCTGGTACGGCTTGACGTCGCGGGTCACCACCGAACCGGCCGCGATCATCGCGTACTCGCCCACCTCGATGCCGCAGACGAGCGTGGCGTTCGCGCCGATCGACGCGCCGCGGCGGACCAGCGTCGGGGTGATCGTCCAGTCCGGATTCTGGGCGCGCGGGCGGAAGTCGTTCGTGAACACCGCGCAGGGGCCCACGAACACCTCGTCCTCGAGGGTCACGCCCTGGTAGACCGAGACGTTGTTCTGGATCTTCACGAGGTCGCCCACCGTGACGCCCGCGTCGACGTAGACGTTGCGGCCGATCACGCAGCCGGCGCCGACCTGTGCGCTCGACCGGATGTGCGCCAGGTGCCAGACCTTGGTGCCGTCGCCGACCTTGGCGCCGTCCTCCACGTCGGCCGTCGGGTGGACGAAGACGGAGGCGGACCGGTCGTTGCTGTCAGTCATCTCAACTCGCATCGTGGCAGGGCGCGTCGCGCCGTCGGGCGGGCTCGACGCAGCATAACGAGCGCTCACCCGAGCAGTTCGGCCACCGCGTCGGCGGCGGGCCGGTCGGCCGGCAGCGGATGCGCGGCGACCACCGCGTCCACCGGCAGCGCGGCGTACAGGTGCGGGAACAGCGCGCCGCCGCGGGACACCTCCCAGCGCAGCGCGTCGCCGAGCCGCGCCTCGTCCACCGCGAGCAGGGTAAGGCCGGTGACCCCGGCGAAGACCCGGCGGGCCGTCTCCACCACCTGGTCGGCGGCGGAGAGGTGGACGTAGCCGTCCTGCCGGTCCATCGCGGTGCCGGTGAACCGCCCGGCGGCCCGTGCCCCCGCCCACTCGTCGTCGGAGAGAATCTTGTAGATCACGGCAGCAGCCTAGAGCGCGCTCGCGTCCCGGCGGCGCGTCTGCCACCATTCGCAGGGCACATGTCGAGCGGAGGGAGGAACGGGTGCGGATCCTCCTGGTCGAGGACGACCGTCGGGTCGCCGCCGCGCTGTCATCAGCGCTGACCCGGCGCGGCTACCAGGTGGAACACGCCGCCACAGTCGCCGCGGCGCTCTCCGCCGCCCCCTGCGACCTGGTGCTGCTCGACCTGACGCTGCCCGACGGCGACGGCACCGACGTGTGCCGCGAGCTGCGCCGGCGCAGCAGCCAGCTCGGCATCATCGCGGTGACCGCGCGCGGCGAGGAACGCGACCGGGTGCTGGGCCTGCGGCTGGGCGCCGACGACTACGTGGTCAAGCCGTTCTCGATGGTGGAGTTGCAGGCGCGTATCGAGGCGGTGCTGCGCCGCGCCGCGCACACCGTCCCGGAGCGTCACCTCATCGAGGCCGGGCCGGTGCGCATCGACGTCGGCGGCCGGACGGTCAGCGTGGCCGGCCGGGACGTGGCGCTGACCCGCAAGGAGTTCGACATCCTGCTCTCGCTGGCCCGCCAGCCTGGGGTGGCGGTGCCGCGCGAGCGGATCCTGCTCGACGTGTGGGGCACCACCTGGGCCGACCGGCACACAGTGGAGGTGCACGTCGGGTCGCTGCGCGGCAAGCTCGGCGACGCGACGCTCGTGGAGACCGTACGCGGGGTCGGTTACCGGCTCCGCGGCGCGTGAGGAGGAGCCCGTGCGCCGCCGGCTGGTGATCAGCTACCTGCTGCTGATGGTGCTCGTCCTGATCGCGCTGGAGACGCCGCTGGCGTTCACGCTGGCGTCCCGGGAGACCGACCGGGTACGCGCCGACCGCCTCGCCGACGCGACCCGCTTCGCCTCGCTCGCCGGCCCGGCGCTGCGCGGCGGCAGCCCCGGCCCGCTCGACGGGGAACTGGCCGCCTACGACGCCCTCTACGGCATCGGCGCGGCGGTGGTGGACCGGGAGCGCCGTACCGTGGCCGCCTCGTCGGCCTGGGAGCCGGGCGCGGCCACCGGCCCGGCCCTCGACACCGCGCTGTCCGGGCAGCAGTTCAGCGGCCCGGAGTCGGTCTGGCCGTGGGACGGCGGGCCGGTGGTGACGGCCGTGCCGATCAACGACGGCGGCGAGGTGCTCGGCGCCGTGGTGACCACCAGCCCGGCGGACGGGGTGCGCCGTACCGTCAGCGCGTGGTGGCTGCTGCTGGCCGGCATCGGCCTGCTCGCGGTGCTGGCCTGCGTCTCCACCGCGTTCGGGCTGGCCGGCTGGGTGCTGCGCCCGGTCACCGAGCTGGACGCGGTGACCCACGAGATCGCCGAGGGCCGCCGGACCGCACGGGTGCGCGCCCGGCTCGGACCACCCGAGCTGCGCCGGCTCGCGACGAGCTTCAACGACATGGCCGACGCGGTCTCCGACGTGATGGACCGGCAGCGCGCCTTCGTCGCGCACGCCAGCCACCAGCTCCGCAACCCGCTGACCGCGCTGCGGCTGCGGGTGGAGGAACTGGGGCCCAGCCTCAGCGACGCGGACGGGCGGGCCGAGCACCGGCTGGCGCTGGAGGAGACCGACCGGCTGGCCACCGTGCTCGACGCGCTGCTCACACTGGCCCGCGCCGAGCGGGAGGAGAACCAGCGGGTCACCGTGGACGCCGCCGCCGCGGCCGCCTCCCGGGTGGCGGCCTGGCTGCCGCTGGCCCGGCACCGCGAGGTCGTGCTGCGTCTCGACGCGGACGGCGAGCCGGTGTACGCCCGCACCGTGCCCACCGCCATCGACCAGGCGCTGGACGCCCTGATCGACAACGCGGTGAAGTTCAGCGGGGTCGGGGGAGAGGTGACGGTGACCGTCCGGGCCGCCGAGGGCGGTACGGCGCTCACCGTCCGGGACACCGGCCCGGGCATGACGGCCAGCCAGCTCGACCAGGCCACCGAGCGGTTCTGGCGGGCGCCGGACGTGCAGAACGTGGACGGCGCGGGGCTCGGGCTGACCATCGCCGCGGTGCTCGTGGACGCCTCGGACGGCCGGCTCACCATGCGCCAGGGCGAGCCCCGGGGACTGGTCGCCGAGTTGTGGTTCCCGGCGCCGGCCGAGGCCGGCGACAAGGCCGCGGCGGACTGCCCGGCCGAGGCCGGCGGCACGGTGGGCACGCAGCGCGACGGCGAACCGGTCATCCGCTGACCGCGCCCGGGCCGCCGACCGCAGCCGGGCCGCTGACCGCGCCCGGGCTCAGGGTTTGGCGGCGCGGTACCACTGCGCCGCGCCCGGGTGCAGCGGCAGCGGGGTGGTGACGATCGCCGACCGAGGGCTCATCCGGCCCGCCGCCGGGTGGGCGGCGGCCAGCTCCGCCCGGCGCTCCATCAGCAGCCGGGTCACGTCGCGCACCAGCGCGGCGGGCAGATCGGCGCGCACGATCAGATAGTTCGGGTTCGCCACGGTGCTGACCGGTTCCGCCTGGTACATGGAGCGGGGGATGTCCCGGGTCACGTAGACCTGCCCGTAGCCGCGGCGCAGCGCCTCGGTCCACTCGCCCAGGTCCACGATGCGCAGCGAGGTCCGCTCGGCCAGGTCGGCGACGCCGCGTACGGGCAGTCCGCCGGAGAAGAAGAACGCGTCGATCCGGCCCTCCCGCAGCGCGGTCATCGAGTCGTCCAGCCCGAGGTGCTCCTGGCGGATCCGGTCGCCGTCGAGCTGGGCCACCTCCAGCAGGCGGGTGGCGGTGATCTCGGTGCCGGACCCGTCGGCGCCCACCGAGACCCGGTGGCCGCGCAGGTCGGCGAGCGTGCGGATCGGCCCGCCGGCGCGGGTGACCAGGTGCAGCAGGTCGTCGTAGACGCGGGCCACGGCGAGCACGGACGGGTGCTCGGGTTCCCGCGGCGGGAGCACGTCGGCCTGGGTGAAGCCCAGTTCCGCCGCGCCGGAGCCGACCAGCCGGACGTTCTGCGCCGAGGCGGCGGTGACCACCACCTCGGCCCGTACCCCGGGCAGCTCCCGGTTGAGCACGGCGGCGAGCGACTGGCCGAACGCGTGGTAGACGGCGGTCGGGCTGCCGGTGGCGATGCGGATGCGGGTCGGCTCGGCCGGCTCGTCCCGGCATCCGGCCAGGCCGGAGACGAGCAGCAGCGCCAGCACGAGCGGGGCGGCGGCGCGCACAGGCCAGTGTCGGCTCACGGGCTGCACTCTGCGCCGTGCACCCGCCGCCGCGCAAGCCCAGCCGGTCAGCCGGCGGCGGCCAGCTCCGCGCTCTCGGTGATCCTGGTCCGGTACTCCCCGTTGGGCACGATCACCAGGAAGCAGCCCGCACCCGGGCGCAGCGCCGCCGGCACCTCCAGCAGCGCCGCGCTGCGGACCAGCACCGCCGCCAGGTCGCGGTCGGCCAGCCGGATGCCGAGGCAGTGCCGGCGTACGTGCCGGCCACCGGCGAGCAGCGCCGCCCGCCAGGCCGCCGCCGCCAGCCGGGGCCGCCAGAGCCGCCGTGCCGCCGAGGCGCCCGGGAACGGCCCGCCGAGCAGCTCCCGGCGGCCCTGCCGCCAGCCGGTGGTGAGCAGATTCGCGTACGCCGCCCGGTGCTGCGGCGGCACCGCCAGCCGGTGCAGCTCGTACCGGCGGCGCAGGCCACCTGTGGTCAGTTCGTGCTGCACCGGCACGTCGAGCCGCCCCAGCAGCTGCCGCATCCGGTGCGCCGCGTCCGCGCGGTTGAACTCGGCGATCCCGCCCCGGTGCGGTCCGGGGTCCAGGCGGCCTGCTCCGGCGGCCGGCGGCGGCGTGCAGCGCACCATGCAGGCGATCTCGAAGGCGTCGGTCAGGGTCAGCCAGTCCAGCGGCGGGGACGGGCGGGGGCGGTCGAGCAGCGAGGTGGGCTCGGCGAGCATCGGCTCAGCTCCTCGGGTCAGAGTCGGGGTACCTCTACCGTCGTCGCCAACCGCCGGGCCGGGAACCGATGCGGCCGAGCCTTGAGCAAAATTTGCGGGAAGCCCGCCGTCAGAGTTCGCTGACCACCAGGTCGACCTGCCGCGGCCGCCCGGCCGACCGGGGCGCCTCCTCGACCGTGTACTTGAGGTCCCGCAGCGCGCCCACCAGCGCGTCCGCGGTGCGCGGCCGGGCGTCGGCGAGCAGCAGATCCCGCACCAGGCGGCCCTTCGTCGCCTTGTTGAAGTGGCTCACCACCGACCGGGTCGGCGTGCCGTCCACGGTCCGCTCGTGCAGTACCCGAACCGTCACCGTGCGTTCGGCGAGCGCGCCGCGCGGCGTCCAGGTGGCCGCGTACGCGCCGGAGCGCAGGTCCAGCACCGGGCCGCGTCCCGCGGCGGGCTCCAGCACCGGCCCGAGCGCGCCACGCCAGTACGCCGACAGCGCCCCGAGCCCGGGCAGCCGCGCCCCGATCGGGCAGCGGTACGGCGGGACCCGGTCGGCGAGGCGTACCGCGCCCCACAGCCCGGAGCTGATCAGCACCTGGCGGCGGGCCGCCCGCTGCGCCTCGGCGGGCAGCGTGTCCAGGCCCAGCGCCTCGTAGAGCACGCCGGTGTAGAGCCGCCCGGCCGGCGCCGTCGCGGCCTCCCGCAGCCGGGCGTTGCGCCGCAGCTCGCCGCGCTGCCCCTCGGTCAGGCCCAGCGCGGCCAGGGCCGCCGCCTCGTCCGGCCCCGCGCACAGGTCGACGAGCGCGGTCAGCACCGCCTCCCGGGCCGGGTTCAGCTCGGTCAGGGACAGCCGGGACAGGTCCAGCCGGCGGCCGGTGCCGGCCTCGGCCTTCCCCTCCGACGGGGGCAGCAGGATGAGCACCGGCACAGCGTACGGGCCGGGCTCAGCGCCACGGCCGCACGGCACGGTCCGGGTGGTACACGCGACTGCCGCCCACCTCGGCCACCACCGCCGCGTCGGCGCGCTCGCCCAGCAGCCGCCGCAGCGTGCGCTCGGCGGGGGAGCCGACGTCCACCACGTACCCGGGCCGTGCCGCGCGCGCCACCCGCTGCCAGTACGCCGGATAGCGGTTCTGCCCCGGCGTCAGCGCGCCGTCGAGCACGCCGCAGGCGACGGTCTCCCCGGTGTTGAAGATCAGCCGGTTGCAGGTCCAGTAGTCCCCGTACACCTCGTGCAGCCCGGCGCCCCGCACCGTGTCGGCCAGCCGGCGGGCCGCCTGCTCCTCGGCGCGTACGCCCGGCACGCCGGCCAGGAACGCCACGGTGCCGGCAACCGTGGCGGCGGTCAGCCCGGCCAGCACCACCGCCGCCGTGGCGCCGCCGAGGCGGGCGGCCCGCCCGGCGGTGGCCCGCACCGCGTGCGCGGCGGCCAGCCAGAGCGGCCACAGCACGGCCGGCAGCGAGATCTGCAGCACCGACAGGTAGCGGGCGTTGCCCAGCGGGTCGGTCGCGGCGAGCGGGCTGCGCACGTACGCCAGCAGGGTCAGCGCCGCGCCCACGACCAGGGCGAGGATCGCCGCGGCCCGGACCCGCGCCGCGTGGTCGGCGGCCCGGCGGTAGGCGAGCAGCCCGAGCGCGGCGGCGGCCACCAGCAGCACCGGGTAGAGCAGGCCGAACCACTGCGCCCAGCGCGCGCAGCCGTCCATCGGGCACAGGCCGGACGCCAGCGGCACCCCCTCCAGCAGTCCGCCGCGCAGCCGCTCGGCGAGCGACGGCGCGACGCCCTCCTTGGTGCTGATCTCCCGGAACACCGACAGCGAGTCCTGCCCGGGCGGCGCGACGATGTTGTCCTTCACCACCGGCGCGATCCCGACCAGGAAGCCCGCCACCAGCAGCACGCCCGGCCAGCCGATCAGATCCCGGGGCACGGCCAGGACCAGCACCACGCCCGCCACCAGCAGATACGGCGCGATCAGCCAGTCCGACCAGAGCGCCAGCCCGGCGAGCAGCCCGAACGCGCCGGTGGCCAGCCAGCGGTGCCGCACCCGGTTCTCGCCGAGGGCGACCGCGAGCAGCAGCATCGCCAGCACCGCAGGCTTGACCTCGGGACGCCCGCCGACCACCGTGAGCTGGTCGCGGACCACCCGCTCCGAGCCGAGCGCCAGCAGGCCCACCACGACAACGGCGAGCCAGGGGGAGAACAGGCGGCGGGTCAGCCGGTACGCCAGCCACAGGAACACCGCGAAGAGCGCGAGCAGCGGCAGCCGCAGCACCGGCCAGCTCGGTCCGGCCCAGCCGACCAGCGGCGCGGCCAGGTAGGACTCCAGCACGCCCATGTAGCGCTGGCCGTAGAGGAAGACCGGTCGCTCCCGGCCGGCGGCGATGTGCAGCGCGGCCAGGCCGAACGTGGCCTCGTCGCTGTTCGACGCGGGCACGGTGAGCAGCGTCAGCGCCAGGCGGTAGCCGACACCGGCCACGCCGAGCAGCAACGCCACCAGCGCCGGCGCGTCCGGACGCCGTCGTACCGGGTCCCGCTTCGCTGTCGACACGACCAACGCCCCCGTCGTCGCCCCGACCGCAGTCTGTCACGGCGGAACGCGGCTCCGAGGGCCGATCGGTGTGGATCACTCGCGTGGCCGGGCCCGTCCGGTTGTGGCAGTGTTGCAGCGTGCCACCCACACCACCGGACCAGCTGGCCGTGCCGCGACTGCACCGCGCCGCGCGCTTCGAGGACGCCGTGCACGGCCTGGTGGAGCGCCGGTTGCGGCGCACCGGATGGCAGCCCAACATCATCGCGTACGCGGGCTACGGCGCCCCGGGCTGGGCGCGGGTGCTCTGCCGGGTGCTGCTGGGCCGCCCGGACACCCGGCGGCGGGGTCGCCTGGACAAGGTGCGGGGCTGGCGCAGCTTCGCCACCCTGCCCGCCAAGCACATCCGGGTGACCATCGAGGCCGACGGCGTACGCCAGGAGGTGACCGCCGACCGCAGCGGGTTCGTCGACACCGTGATCGAGGCCGACTTCACCCCGGGCTGGGGCTGCGTACGCCTCAGCGTCGCCGACGCCGAGCCGGTGGAGGCGCTGGTCCGCGTGCTCGACCCGGCTGTCCGCTTCGGCATCCTCTCCGACATCGACGACACCGTCATGGTGACCGCGCTGCCCCGGCCGCTGCTGGCCGCGTGGAACACGTTCGTGCTGGACGAGCACGCCCGCACGGCGGTGCCCGGCATGGCGGTGCTGTACGAGCGGCTGGCCACCGCCCACCCGGGCGCGCCGGTCTTCTACCTGTCCACCGGCGCCTGGAACGTCGCGCCGACGCTGACCCGGTTCCTGTCCCGGCACCTCTACCCGGCCGGGCCGCTGCTGCTGACCGACTGGGGACCGACCGCGGACAGCTGGTTCCGCAGCGGCCGGGAACACAAGCGGGCCACGCTGGCCCGGCTGGCCCGGGAGTTCCCCGAGGTGCGGTGGCTGCTGATCGGCGACGACGGGCAGCACGACCCAGAGATCTACCGGGAGTTCGCCGCCGCGCACCCGGACCACGTGGCCGGGGTGGCGATCCGGCAGCTGTCGCCGACGCAGTCGGTGCTGGCCGGCAGCCTGCCCGCCCCCGCCGGACGGCCGTCCTCGGGCCCGATCGGCCAGAAGTGGCTCAGCGCCCCCGACGGCGCCGGCCTCTGGAAGCTCCTGCGCGAAGCCGACCTGGTCTGACTCCCGTCAACGAGGGGTCAGCCAGAGGACGCCGAGCGGGGGGACGCGCAGGGCGACCGACGCGGGCAGGCCGTGCCAGGGGATGTTCTCGGCGTGCACCTCGCCCAGGTTGCCCACCCCCGACCCGCCGTAGTGGTTCGCGTCGGTGTTCAGCGCCTCGGCCCACGTACCGGCCGCGGGCAGGCCGATCCGGTAGTCCTCCAGCGGCAGCGCGGAGAAGTTCGCCACGCACACCAGCGTCCGGCCGTCCGGGGCGATCCGGATGAACGACACCGCGTTGTTGGCGACGTCGTCCCCGGCGATCCAGCGGAAGCCGGCCGGGTCGGTGTCCTGCGCCCAGAGCGCCGGCGTGGCCCGGTAGACCCGGTTCAGGTCGGCGACCAGCCGCTGCACGCCCGCGCGCGCCGGATCGTGGGTGAGGTACCAGTCGAGGCCGCGCTCCTCGCTCCACTCCCGGTCGTCGGCCAGCTCGCAGCCCATGAAGAGCAACTGCTTGCCCGGGTGCGCCCACATGTACGCCAGCAACGCCCGCACTGTGGCCAGCCGCTGCCAGGTGTCGCCGGGCATCTTGCCCGCGAGCGAGCCCTTGCCGTGCACCACCTCGTCGTGGCTGATCGGCAGCACGTAGTTCTCGCTCCACGCGTACGCCAGGGAGAACGTGAGCTGATGGTGGTGGTGCTGCCGGTAGATCGGGTCCTTCGAGGTGTAGAGCAGGGTGTCGTGCATCCAGCCCATGTTCCACTTGAACCCGAACCCGAGCCCGCCCTCGGAGGTCGGCCTGGTGACGCCGGGCCAGGCGGTGGACTCCTCGGCGATCATCAGCACGCCCGGGTGGTGCCGGTAGACGGTGGCGTTGACCTCCTGGAGGAACGCGATCGCCTCCAGGTTCTCCCGCCCGCCGTGCACGTTCGGCGCCCACTGCCCGTCGGAGCGGGAGTAGTCCAGGTAGAGCATCGAGGCCACCGCGTCGACCCGCAGCCCGTCGATGTGGAACTCGTCGAGCCAGTACAGCGCGTTGGCGACCAGGAAGTTGCGGACCTCGTTGCGGCCGAAGTCGAAGACGTACGTGCCCCAGTCGGGGTGCTCGCCGCGACGCGGGTCGGGGTGCTCGTACAGCGGGGTGCCGTCGAAGCGGGCGAGGGCCCACTCGTCCTTCGGGAAGTGCGCCGGCACCCAGTCCAGGAGCACGCCGACGCCGGCGGCGTGCAGGCGGTCCACCAGGTACCGGAAGTCGTCCGGGTCGCCGAACCGGGCGGTCGGCGCGTAGTAGCCGGTGACCTGGTAGCCCCACGAGCCGCCGAACGGGTGCTCCATCACCGGCAGGAACTCCACGTGGGTGAAGCCCATCTCCAGCACGTACGCGGTGAGCTGCTCGGCCAGCTCCCGGTAGCCCAGGCCGGGCCGCCAGGAGCCCAGGTGCACCTCGTACACGCTCATCGGCTCCTGGTGCGGCGCCTGCCGCGACCGGCGCGCGAGCCAGTCCGCGTCGCCCCACTCGTACCGTGACTCGTGCACCACCGACGCGGTGGCCGGCGGCACCTCGGTGCGCGCGGCCATCGGGTCGGCCTTGTCCCGCCACCGGCCGTCCGCGCCGAGGATGCGGTACTTGTAGCGGGCGCCCACCGGCATGCCCGGCGCGAAGATCTCCCACACGCCGCTGGAGCCGAGCGACCGCATCGGCCAGCCGTCGTCCGGCGACCAGCCGGTCACGTCGCCGACGAGCCGCACCGCGCGCGCGTTGGGCGCCCAGACGGTGAAGGCGACGCCCTCGTCGAACACGCGGGCGCCGAGCGCCGCCCAGAGCCGCTCGTGCCGGCCCTCGCCGATCAGGTGCAGGTCGAGTTCGCCCAGCGTGGGCGGATAACGGTACGGGTCGTCGTGCGTCGTGCCGTCCACCTCGACCCGGTAGTCGAGCACCTCGCCGGGGAGCACCGCCTCGAAGACACCGGCGTCGTGCACCCGCTTCATCGGGTGCGCCTCGCCGTCGACGAGCAGCGTCACCTCGCCCGCGCCCCGGCGCAGCGTCCGGATCGTGGTGCTCCCGCCGTCCGGGTGCGCGCCGAGCACGGCGTGCGGGTCGTGTACCTCGCCGGTGATCAGCTGGTCCATCGGGCGTCGTCCTTGTCGGCCGGTGCGGTCGGGGCGGTGCCGCCGGAGAGGTCGGCGGGTACGTCTTCGACTGTCAGGTCGGGCGAGGCCGGCTGCTCCGGCTCGGCGAGGGCCGGTGCGGCCGGCTGCGGCGGCTCGGGCGCGGCCGGTCGGCGCACGGTGAGCACGTGCGCCGGTTGCAGGTACGGGTCGAGGCGCACCGCGTTGCGCTGCCCCCAGTCGTACTCGGCGCCGGTCAGCTCGTCGCGCACCGTGAACCGCTCGTGCCAGTCCATGCCGAGCGCCGGCATGTCGAGCGTGGTGTTGCCCCACTGCACCTCGCGGGAGTCGAACGAGCAGACCACGATCACCGTGTTGCCGGTCTCCGGGTCGTGCTTGGACCAGCACAGCAGCGCCGGGTTGTCGATGTCGTGGAACCGCAGGTTGCGCAGCTGGTGCAGGGCGGGGTTGTCGCGGCGTACCCGGTTCAGGGTGGTGATGAACGGCGCCAGCGACCGGCCCTGCGCCAGCGCGGCGTCCCAGCCCCGGGGCCGCAGCTCGTACTTCTCGTTGTCCAGGTACTCCTCGGCGCCCGGGCGCGCCACGTGCTCGAACAGCTCGAACCCGGCGTACATGCCCCAGGAGGGGGACAGCAGCGACGCCAGCACCGCCCGGATCTTGAACATCGGCGGGCCGCCGTGCTGCAACGACGAGTGCAGGATGTCCGGCGTGTTGGGCCAGAAGTTCGGCCGCATCCAGTCGACCGAGGCGACCAGCTCCTCGCAGTACTCCCGCATCTCGGCCGCCGTCGTGCGCCAGGTGAAATAGGTGTACGACTGGGTGAAGCCGATCTTCCCGAGCCCGTGCATGATCGCCGGCCGGGTGAACGCCTCGGCCAGGAACAGCACGTCCGGGTCCACCTTCTTGACCTCGGCGATCAGCCAGTGCCAGAAGTCGAACGGCTTGGTGTGCGGGTTGTCCACCCGGAAGATCCGGATGCCCTGGCCGACCCAGTGCAGCACCACCCGCAGCATCTCGGCCCGGATGCCCTCCGGGTCGTTGTCGAAGTTCAGCGGATAGATGTCCTGGTATTTCTTCGGCGGGTTCTCCGCGTACGCGATGCTGCCGTCGGCGCGGGTGGTGAACCACTCCGGGTGCTCGGTGACCCACGGGTGATCCGGCGCGCACTGCAACGCCAGATCCATCGCCACCTCCAGGCCCTGCTCGGCGGCGGCGGCGACGAAGTCGCGGAAGTCCTCCGGCGTACCCAGGTCGGGGTGGATGGCGTCGTGACCGCCCTCGGCCGCGCCGATCGCCCACGGCGAGCCCACGTCGTCCGGCCCGGCGGTGAGCGCGTTGTTGCGGCCCTTGCGGTTGACCCGGCCGATCGGGTGGATCGGCGGCAGGTAGAGCACGTCGAAGCCCATCGCCGCGACACCCGGCAGCCGCTCCGTGGCGGTGGCGAACGTGCCGGAACGGGCGGGCGCGTCGACTGTGGCCGGGATCGCGCCCTCGGAGCGGGGGAAGAACTCGTACCAGGCGGAGAAGAGCGCCCGCGGCCGGTCCACCCAGATCGTGCGTTCCTCGCCGGTGGTGACCAGCTCGCGCACCGGGTGCTCCCAGAGCAGGTCGGCCAGATCCAGCGCCGCGCTCACCCGCCGCGGCAGGTCCCGCTCGTCGTCGGCAAGGGCCCGTGCGGCTTCGCGTACGCGGGCACGGTCGGCCTTCGGCACCAGGTCGAGCGCGGCGGTCAGCACGCGTACGCCCTCGGCCAGGTCGTTTGCGAGCTCGGCCGCGCCCTGGCCGGCGGCGATCTTCTTGGTGACCGCGTTCTGCCAGGTGAGGTACGGATCTCCGAACGCCTCCACGGCGAAGCGCCACAGGCCCACCGCGTCCGGGCGGATGGTGGCGTGCCAGCGGTCCTGGCCGGGCTCGCCGGAGCGCATCCGGGTGAACGGGCGGGCCGCGCCGTCCGGGCCGAGCCAGACCACGTTGCACCCGAGCGCGTCGTGGCCCTCGCGGTAGGCCCGCGCCGACACCGGCACGACCTCGCCGACCACCGCCTTGGCCGGGTAGCGACCGCAGGAGACGACGGGGGAGACGTCTTCGATCGGGAACCGTCCAGTCACCCGCTCAACCTACTGCGCGAGATCCTCTCGCGCTCGGTTGCGCGCTGCTTCCACGGCGACGCGCCCGCCCGGGTGGGCGGGCCTGCCGGGTCAGCGCCGGGCCCGCCACGCCTTGGCACGCCGCATGTAGCGCAGCACCCCGGCCGGCCCGGTGGAGACGGGCCAGTCGTCGGTGCGGAAGTAGGCGTCCGAGCCGCCGTCCAGGAAGATCACCGAACCGCAGAGGAAGTCGGCGGCCGGCGACAGCATGAACGCCACCCACTCGCCGACGTCCCCCGGCCTGCCGCGCCCGCCGATCGGCACCGGCAGCCCCTCGACCGCCTCCTTCTCGCCCCGGGCCATCTGCTCCTCCAGCAGCGGGGTGGCGATGATGCCGGGGGCCAGGACGTTCACCCGGATGCCGGCGCCGGCCCACTCCGGTGAGATCGCGGCGCGGCGTGCCCACCGCGTCACCGCCAGCTTCGAGCTCGCGTACGCGAACGGCGCCGAGCGCTTGCCGAAGCGCCCCACCACGCGCAGCGCCCTGTCGGCGTCGCGATCGAGCAGGGCCCGCACGGCGCGCTCCGGCACCATCGGGGTGAGCGTGACGGAGTTCGAGCCGAACACCACGACCTTGCTGTTGCCGGCGGCGGCCAGCGTCGGTCGCCACGCCTCGAGCAGCTCCACCACGCCGAAGAAGTTGACCTGCTGCACGAGCCGGTCCCGGCCGGGGATGCCGCCGAGCCCGGCGGCGCAGACCGCCCCGTCGAGCCGCCCGCCGGCGCGCTCCAGCACCTCGGTGGCCGCCGCCGCGCGCCCGGTCGGCGTGGAGAGGTCGGCGACGACCTCCACGTCCCGCAGGTCCACGCCGACGACTGTGTGCCCGTCGCGCCGCAGCCGCTCGGCGGACGCCCGGCCCATGCCCGAGGCCGCGCCGGTCACCGCGTACGTACCCATGTCGGTTCCTCTCCGCTTCGCCGACGGCCGGTCCGGGTCGGCCCCGTGCGTCCTGCCGGATGCTGGCACGCCGGGCGGCCCCGGGTGCGACGAAACCGTGCCTATTCCGCCGTCCGGTCAGCCGGGGCCCGGTCGGCGGCGGGGAGCTTGCCCGCCGCGTGCCGCCCGACGATGTAGCCGTAGACCAGGCCCTGGCCGATGGTCGCCCCGGCCCCCGGGTAGGTGCGGCCGAAGGCGTTGGCGGCGGCGTTGCCGATCGCGTACAGCCCTGGGACCGGGGTCCCCTCCTCCGACAGCGCCCGGCCGAGGCCGTCAGCCCGGATCCCGCCGCAGGTCCCGAGGTCGGACAGGACGACCCGGACGGCGTACAGGGTGCCGGCCAGGGGCCGCAGGTTCGGGTTCGGCGTCATCGTCGGGTCGCCGTAGTAGCGGTCGTACGCGCTGGCGCCACGCGCGAAGTCGTCGTCGACGCCGGCGGTGGCGAGCTGGTTGAACCGCGCCAGGGTGGCGCTCAACGCGTCGGCGTCCACGCCCATCGACCGGGCGAGGTCACCCGGGGTGCCCGCGCGGTGCGCGACGCCCGCCGCGTACCAGGACTTCGGCAGCGGTGCGCGGGGGAAGTGCGTGCCGGCGAAGACGTAGCTGTTGCGGTACCGCTGGTCGAAGACCAGCCACATGGCCGGCAGCGCCGCGCCCTCGCGGGCGAGGCCGAGGACCCGCTGGCCGAACGTCATGTAGTCGCAGGACTCGTTGACGAACCGGCGGCCGGTGCCGTCCACCATGAGCGACCCGGGCAGGGAACGCTCGGCGAGGAGCACCGACGGCGCGGCGTCGCCGACCGGCGCGACGGCGGGGAACCACCACGCCTGCTCCATCAGGTCGGTGCCGGCGCCCGCCTCCTGCGCGGCGCGGATCCCGTCGCCGGTGTTGCTGTCCGCGCCGAGGCTCCAGTCGCCCAGGTCGCGGTGGTGGTGGGCGTGCCGCAGCGGCAGGTTGTGGTCGAAGCCGCCGCTGGCGAGCACGACACCCCGCTCGGCCCGTACGGCGAACGTCGACTCCCCGTGGCGCAGCTCGGCCCCGACGACCCGGTCCCCCTCGACCAGGAGCCGCTCCAGCGCCGTCTCGGTCCAGACCGGGACGCCGGCACGGCGGACGCCGGCGAACAGGCCGGCGGCGATGGCCTGGCCGCCGGCGGCGTACTCGCGCCCGAGCGCGAGGCCGCCGAGACCCTGGGCGAGGCGGGTCACGATGCGGGGCAGCGCGCGAACCGGGGTCTTCGCCATCAGGTTGAGCCACTTGTAGTCCGCGCCGGTGACCGGCATGGGCACTGGTGCGGAGAGGACGGCGGGACGCAGCCGCGCGCGGTCGGCGCCGAGGACCTTCAGGTCGAGCGGGCGGCACTCGCAGCTGCGGCCGGCGGCGGTGCCGCCGGGCAGCTCCGGGTGGTAGTCGGAGTAGCCGCGGGCCCAGAGGAACCGCATCGGGGTGGTCCGCGTGAGCATCTCGATCGTGGCGGTGCCGTGCTCGAGGAAGCTGCGCCAGCGCTGTTCGGGCGCGGAGCCGTCCACGACGGCCTCCAGGTACGCCGCGCCGCGCTCGGGTGTGTCCCCGGAACCTTCGGCGACCAGCACGGGATTGGCGGGGATCCAGAAGGCGCCGCCGGAGCGCGCCGTGGAGCCGCCGACCCAGCGCGACTTCTCCACAACCACGACGGAGAGGCCGGCCTCGTGGGCGCTGAGCGCGGCGGCGAGGCCGGTGCCGGAGCCGATCACGACGAGGTCGACCGAGGTCGGCCGGGGCTGCCGGGGTACGGACATGGGGGAACTCCTTGCTACGGGGCGACGACGGGCCGGGTACCGGCGGCGACGAGCGCCGTCGTCCCCTCGGCGTCCAGGGGGCAGTGGGTGCCGGTGAAAATGCTGGCGGCGCAGAGGTTGCAGTGGGTGCAGCGCGACCGGGTGGCGGCGTCGCGGCTGATCTTGTTGATCAGATCCGGCTCCCGGAGCAGGGCGCGGGCCATCGCGACGTACTCGAAGCCGTCGCTCATGGCCGTGCGCATCCCGTCGAGGTCGGTGACGCCGCCGAGCAGGATCAGCGGCATGGACAGCTCGCGGCGGAACTGGAGCGCGAGGTCGCGGAAGTAGAGCGGCTGGTAGGGGTAGTCGCGGAACAGGAACCGGCCGAACATCTTCATGCCGAGCCGCAGCAGCGGCGGCTGGGGCGCGGCCATCGCCGCGAGCGGGATGTCGCCCCGGAACAGGAACATCGGGTTGAGCAGCGAGGACCCGCCGGTGAGTTCCAGGGCGTCCAGGTGCCCGTCGGTCTGCAGCATCCGGGCGAACGGGATCGACTCGTCGAGATCGAAACCGCCGCGTACGCCGTCGCTCATGTTCATCTTGGCGATGACGGCCACGTCGTCGCCGACGGCCTCCTTGACGGCGGCCAGGATCCGGCGCGGGAACTCGGCGCGGTTGGCCAGCGCACCGCCGAACTCGTCCCGGCGTCGGTTGAGCTTCGGCGACAGGAACGATCCGGCGAGGTAGGTGTGGCCCAGGTGCACCTCGACGGCGTCGAAGCCGACCTCGCGCGCCGCCGCGGCGGCGCTGCCGTGTGCGGCCACGATCCGGCGGATGTCGTCGTGCGTCGCGGCGCGGTCGAAGCCCATCGCCAGGGGGTTGAACCGCGCCGACGAGGCGAGCGAGGGCAGCCCGTTCGAGCGGGAGTTCGCCACCGGCCCGGCGTGGCCGATCTGGGCGCTGACCTTGGCGCCGGTGGCGTGCACCGCCTCGGTCAGCCGCCGCAGCCCGGGCAACGCCTCGGGCCGCCAGTGGACCTGGCCCCGTTCGGTGCGCCCCTCGGGCGTGACGGCGAGGTAGGCGACCGTCGTCATGCCGACGCCGCCGCGCCCCACAGCGGTGTGGTACTCGATCAGGCGGTCGGTGACGAGGGCGTCCGGGGTCGCCCCCTCGAAGGTGGCGGACTTGATGACCCGGTTGCGCAGGCGAACCGGACCGAGCGTGGCGGGGGCGAGCGGGTCGGGAGTCGGGCGCGTGGCGGTCACGGGGCTTCCTCGGGTGTGGTGATGCGGATGTCCAGCCGACGCAGCAGGGCGTCGACGGCGTGGGCGGGCGAGCCGTCGGGGCCGCCGCGGGCCCAGTCGTACAGCGCGGCCTGGGCCGCCTCGCGGTACGCGGCGGCGACGGCGTGGTAGATCGCCCTCGGCGCCCCCGGTTGACGCCGGGCGATCTCCCGGGCGAGGGCCTCGGTCCAGGGCGCGTAGGCGCGGCCGGAGGCTTCCGCCAGCTCGGGTTCCTCGGCGACGACCCGCATCCAGTACCCGCCCGCGCTGAGCACGAGCGCGTCGTCGGAGACGGAGGCCACCACGGCGGCGCGCAGCGCGTCCGACAGCGGGATGTCGAGGGGCAGCGTGCGGAACGTCTCGGTCAGCCGCCGGGTGGCGGCGGGGACCCCCACCCAGGCGAGGGCGGCCTTGGACGGGAAGTGCCGCATCAGGGTGCGGGCGCTGATCCCGGTGGCCGCGGAGATGTCGTCCCAGCCGGTGGCACCGTAGCCGTGCTCCGCCCAGAGCCGCAGGGCCGCGGTGCCGACCGCTTCGGGATCGAGCACCGTGGGCCGGCCACGCCGGCGCCGCGCGGGCGGGTTGTCCGAGGCCATGCGGCCAGTGAAGCATTTTTGGCAGGAAGCGTCAATAATCGGGGGACCGGCCGCCGACGACTTGCCCGGGACTGTCTCGCCCGAGCGCTCCGCGTCTAGCTCGTCCGCCGCGCGACGAACACGAACTCCCGATCGGGGCGATCAGGCGCCTCCCGCACGTCGAGCACCCGGTATCCGGCGGCGTTCAGGCTCGACTCGACCTCGTCGCGGTCGCGGAACCGCAGCGTCGAGTCCGACGTGACCACCGCCCCGTCGGCCAGGAACCGGTAGGTGAAGCGGAAGGAGACGAACGGCAGGTCGATCGCGGTGACCCGGAGACGCCGTTCCACCCGTCCGACGCCCGGGACGGACCGGATGACCGCGCCGGTATCCGTCGCCCACTCCTCCCAGGCGCGATGGCCGGGACGCCGGGTCTCGAAGACGAGATGCCCCTCCGGCCGGAGTGCGGCGTGGATGCTCTGGAGCGTCCGTCCCCAGTCGGCGTCGGTCAGGAAGACCTGCGCCACGTTCCCGGTCATCGTGGCCAGGTCGGCGTCGAGCGCGGGCAGCGCCGTGGCGTCGCCGTGGATCCAGTGGACCGTGCCGGCCCCGTCCTTGGCCCGCGCGACGTCGAGGGACGCCTCGGCCGGGTCGACGCCGACGACCGCGTGCCCGTGCCGGGCCAGCAGGACCGCCAGCGACCCCGTCCCGCAGCCCACGTCGAGCACCGTGCGCGCGCCCAGCTCCCTGGCGAGCGCAAGGTAGGCGGCCAGGTCGTCCCGGTCGGAGTCGAAGGCGTCGTAGACCGGCGCGAGACGCGGATGGGCGAAGATCGCATCGGGCATCCGGCGACTGTATCCGCCGCCCTGCGACCGGGGGCGGGCTGTTAAGAAGGGGCCCTTCCTCTACCGGAGGCGTTAATAAGGGGCCCTTCCTTACACCCCCACCGAGCGGTAGACCTCCAGCGTCTGGCGGGCGATCGCGTCCCAGGAGAAGTGCTCCACCGCCCGCCGCCGCCCCGCCGCCCCGAACGCGGCGATCCGCTGCGGGTCGGCCAGCAGCTCGTTCATCCGCGCGGCCAGGTCGGCGACGAAACGCTCCGGGTCCAGCGGGGTGCCGGACCCGTCGCCGGCCTGCTCGATCGGCACCAGCAGCCCGGTCTCGCCGTCGGCGACCACCTCGGGGATGCCGCCCGTGGCGGTCGCCACCACTGCGGTCTCGCAGGCCATCGCCTCCAGGTTGACGATGCCCATCGGCTCGTAGACGGACGGGCAGACGAAGATCGTGGCGTGGGTGAGCACCTGGATCACCTCGTGCTTGGGCAGCATCGCCGCCACCCACACCACGCCCGAGCGGGTGGCCCGCAGCCCGGCGGCCAGCTCCTCGACCTCGGCGGCGATCTCCGGGGTGTCCGGCGCGCCGGCCAGCAGCACCAGCTGGACGTCGGCGGGCAGCTCCCGGGCCGCGCGCAGCAGGTACGGCAGGCCCTTCTGCCGGGTGATCCGCCCGACGTAGACCACGCTGGGCCGCGCCGGGTCGATGCCGAGCCGGTCGAGCACGTCGGTGTTGCGGTCCGGCGCGTACTGCGCGGTGTCGATGCCGTTGTAGACCACGCGGACCCGGTCCGGGTTCACCGCCGGGTACGCGGTGAGCACGTCACGGCGCATCCCCGCGCTCACCGCGATGATCGCGTCGGCGGCCTCGAACGCGGTCCGCTCGCACCAGGAGGAGAGCGCGTACCCGCCGCCGAGCTGCTCGGCCTTCCACGGGCGCAGCGGCTCCAGGCTGTGCGCGGTGACCACGTGCGGCACCCCGTGCAGCAGCTTCGCGGTGTGCCCGGCCAGGTTGGCGTACCAGGTGTGGCTGTGCGCCACGTCGGTGCCGGCCGTGCCGGCGGCCATCTCCAGGTCGACGCCCATGACCCGCAGCGCGGCGTTCGCGCCGGTGAGCGCGGCCGGCTCGGCGTACGCGGTGACGCCGGGCTCGTCGCGCGGCGCGCCGAAGCAGTGCACCCGCACGTCGGCGAGCCGGCGCAGCTCGCGGGCGAGGTATTCCACGTGCACTCCGGCGCCGCCGTACACCTCCGGCGGGTACTCGCGGGTGAGCAGGTCGACGCGCATCGGTGCCATGCCCGCACCCTAGTGCAGAGCGGGGTGTCGCACGCGGTGCGCAAGTGTGGGCGTCCGAGTGGTGAAGTCGGTTCCAGGTCGTTAGCGTCTGAGCATGGCTGCCAAGGTGCTCGCGATCGTCCTGGCCGGCGGGGAGGGCAAGCGCCTCATGCCCCTGACGACCGACCGGGCGAAGCCCGCCGTCCCCTTCGGCGGGATGTACCGCATGGTCGACTTCGTCCTGTCCAACCTGGCGAACGCCGGCTTCCTCAAGATCGTCGTGCTGACCCAGTACAAGTCGCACTCGCTGGACCGCCACATCACCAAGACCTGGCGGATGTCGACGCTGCTCGGCAACTACGTCACGCCGGTGCCCGCGCAGCAGCGCCGCGGCCCGTGGTGGTTCGCCGGCTCGGCCGACGCGATCTACCAGAGCTTCAACCTGATCAACGACGAGCAGCCCGACTACGTCATCGTCTTCGGCGCCGACCACATCTACCGGATGGATCCGCGGCAGATGGTCGACGACCACATCGCCTCCGGCGCCGGGGTGACGGTCGCGGGCATCCGGCAGCCGCTGTCGATGGCCGACCAGTTCGGCGTGATCGAGGTCGGCGAGGACGGCAAGCGCATCCGCGCGTTCCGGGAGAAGCCCACCGACGCGGTGGGGCTGCCCGACGCGCCGGACGAGATCTACGCCTCGATGGGCAACTACGTGTTCACCACCCGGGCGCTGTGTGAGGCCGTGGAGCGCGACGCGGCGGACAAGACCAGCAAGCACGACATGGGCGGCAGCATCATCCCGATGCTGGTCGAGCGCGGCGAGGCCAACGTCTACGACTTCAAGGACAACGAGGTGCCGGGCAGCACCGACCGCGACCGCGGCTACTGGCGGGACGTGGGGACGCTCGACTCGTTCTACGACGCGCACATGGATCTGATCAACGTGCACCCGGTGTTCAACCTCTACAACTTCGAGTGGCCGATCTACACCGAGCAGCCGCCGTACCCGCCGGCCAAGTTCGTGCACGCCTGGGGCGAGCGGGTGGGCCGCGCGGTCAGCTCGATGGTGTCACCCGGTTCGGTGATCTCCGGCTCGCTGGTGGAGAACTCGATCGTGTCGCCGAAGGTGAAGGTGCACTCCTGGGCGCACGTCGACGGCGCCGTGCTGATGGAGGGTGTCCAGATCGGCCGGCACGCCGTGGTCCGGCGCGCGATCCTGGACAAGAACGTCTACGTTCCCGAGGGCGCCGAGATCGGCGTCGACCTGGAGAAGGACCGCCAGCGCTACACCGTGTCCGACAACGGCATCGTCGTCATCGGCAAGGGCCAGCGCGTCGAGCCCTGAGCAGCAGCACCGCAACCCGAGGAGGATCCCGCAGTGGCCCACCCCCGTGCCGGCCAGCCCGCGCAGCCCGACGATCTGGTCGATGTGCCCCGGCTGGTCACCGCCTATTACGCCGAGCACCCGGACCCGAACGACCCGGCGCAGCAGGTCTCCTTCGGCACCTCCGGCCACCGCGGGTCGAGCCTGCGCAACGCGTTCAACTCCGACCACATCCTCGCCGTCACCCAGGCGCTCTGCGACTACCGGCGCGAGCAGGGCCTCGACGGGCCGCTGTTCCTCGGCCGGGACACCCACGCGCTGTCCGCGCCGGCCGAGGCCGACGCGCTGGAGGTGCTCGCCGCCAACGACGTCACGGTGCTGCGCGACAGCCGCGACGGCTACACCCCGACGCCGGCCGTCTCGCACGCCATCCTCACCCACAACCGGGGCCGCACCAGCGGCCTCGCCGACGGCATCGTGATCACCCCGTCGCACAACCCGCCGTCCGACGGCGGGTTCAAGTACAACCCCACCCACGGCGGGCCCGCCGACACCGACGCCACGAAGTGGATCCAGGACCGCGCGAACGCCATCCTCGCCGCCGGGCTCAAGGAGGTGAAACGCATCCCGTACGCGCGGGCGCGCGCCGCCGACACCACCGCCGGGTACGACTTCCTCGCCCGGTACGTCGACGACCTGCCCGCCGCGCTGGACATCGACGCGATCCGCGACGCCGGGGTACGCATCGGCGCGGATCCGATGGGCGGGGCGAGCGTGGCGTACTGGGGTGAGATCGCCGAGCGGCACCGCCTCGACCTCACCGTGATCAACCCGCTCGTGGACCCGACGTGGCGGTTCATGACGCTCGACGGCGACGGCAAGATCCGGATGGACTGCTCCTCGCCGAACGCGATGGCCTCGCTGATCGCCGCCCGGGACGACTACGCGGTCTCCACCGGCAACGACGCCGACGCCGACCGGCACGGCATCGTCACGCCCGACGGCGGGCTGATGAACCCCAACCACTACCTGGCGGTGGCGATCGGCCACCTGTTCCGTACCCGGGCGCAGTGGGGCCCGGCCGCGGCGGTGGGCAAGACGCTCGTCTCCTCCTCGATGATCGACCGGGTCGCGGCCGACCTCGGCCGCCCGCTGCTGGAGGTCCCGGTCGGGTTCAAGTGGTTCGTGCCCGGCCTGCTCGACGGCGCCGTCGGCTTCGGCGGCGAGGAGAGCGCCGGGGCGTCGTTCCTGCGCCGCGACGGCGGCACCTGGACCACCGACAAGGACGGCATCCTGCTCTGCCTGCTCGCCGCCGAGATCATCGCCACCACCGGGCGTACGCCCAGCGAGCACTGGGCCGAGCTGGCGGACCGCTTCGGCGCGCCCGCGTACGCCCGGATCGACGCCCCGGCCGGTCGGGAGGAGAAGGCGGTCCTGGCGAAGCTCTCGCCGGAGCAGGTCACCGCCACCGAGCTGGCCGGTGAGCCGATCACCGCGATCCTCACCACCGCGCCCGGCAACGGCGCCGCGATCGGCGGCCTCAAGGTGACCACGGAGTCGGGCTGGTTCGCCGCCCGCCCCTCCGGCACCGAGGACGTCTACAAGATCTACGCCGAGTCGTTCCAGGGCCCGGAACACCTGGCCCGGATCCAGGAGGAGGCCAAGGCGCTCGTCGACGGGGTGCTCGGGGCGTCCTGACGGTCAGCGGGGCGGGGGCAGCTCCCGGCGGTTGAACTGCTCCCGCAACCCGTCCGGCAGCAGTTCGCGGAGCTGGTCGGGCAGCAGCGGCAGGTCCAGCAGGCTCAGCTTGAGCTGGTTGCGCTCCTGGTAGCGGCGCGGGTCGAGGCGGACCACCCGGCCGGCGTCCTTGACGTACCGGATGTGCACCGAGCCCTCGGTCGCGGCCTCGCGGATCAGCAGCCCGTCCATCTCCACAGCCACCGGCGCCGAGTCCGCGCGCAGCTCCAGATGCACCGTCTCGTGCGCGGAGAGCAGCACCGAGCGGGAGATCCCGGCCATCGGCGCCGACGGCGTCACCACCATCGCCTCCGTCGCCGGTGAGATCAACGGGCCGCCGGCGGCGTAGCTGTACGCGGTCGAGCCGGTCGGCGTGCTCACCACCAGCGCGTCGCAGCGGTAGTAGCCGTACCGCTGGCCGTCCACCGCCAGGGTGGCCGTGACGAACCCGGCGCCGGGGTGCCGGACCAGCGCGATGTCGTTGAACGCGACCACGTCGTCACCGCAGACGTCGCAGGCCAGACAGGCGTGCGACTCGACTGTGAAGTCGTGGTTCACCAGCCGTTCCAGGGCCCGGGGCAGGTCCGGCGGCTCCACCTCGACCAGGAAGCCCAGCCGGCCCAGGTGGACGCCGAGCACCGGCTTCGGGTCACGCACGGCCATCCGCAGCGCGCCCAGCATGGTGCCGTCTCCGCCGATGCTGATCAGCGCGGCGCAGCGGTCGGCCAGCTCGTCCGTGGGCAACGCCTCGACCGAGGCCGGTACGCGCGCACGGTCCTCGGCGCGTACGGCGAGGGTGATCCGGTGCCGGGCCGCCCAGTCCACGATGATCCCCACCACCTCGGAGACGTCCCGGGTGGGGTGCAGCACCAGCCCCAGCACATCTCCCGCCACCGGTACAGCTCATCACACGCGCGGTGGGCGTGGTGGGCGTACAAGCACTCGGTCGAGACCGGATCGCCGTCGCCGGTGCGACGCGGCGTGACCTGCCGGGGGAGCGGTCGTTGAGCCTGTGTGCCGCCGTGGGTGGGGCGAGCGGAGCGTGCGCGCTCCCACGGGACGACTCCAGAGGATGAACGGATTCCGCAAGTCATGATGTTGCTTCTCGTCGCGGTGGTCCTGCTGGCCGTCCTGCACTACGTCGTCGCGGTTCGCACGTACGGCCTGCTCACCCCGGACGGGCTCTTCGTCGTCTCGCAGCTGCTGATGGCCCTCGGGACGGTGCAACTGGTCGATCCGGACTCCACCACCGAGACCTTCTACGGCCGGCTCGTGCTCGGCGCGGTGGCGGTGTACCTCGTGGTGAGCATGGTGACGTTCATGTCCTTGCGGGCCAGCCGGCGTTCGGTGCCGCGCAAGGTGGGCGACCGCGCGCCCTACACGTTCCGCCTGGTGCGCCCGACGGCGAGCGTGCTGGTGGTGACGGCGCTGTCGATGGCCGCCACCGCGGCGTACTTCGCCGCCGTGGGTTACAGCGCCTTCGTCGTGGGCCTGCGGGGAGTGCTCACCGGTCAGACGGAGAACGTGAGCACGCTGCGGCTCCAGTCGTACGCGGGTGAGGACTACTTCTTCCCCGGGTACGCGAACCAGTTCCGCAACGTCCTGCTGCCCTCGCTGGCTGTGGTCCTCGCGGTGTGGTTCTTCAACCGGCGGGGCCTGGCGGGCCGGGTCTTCGCGCTCTTCCCGCTCGGCCTGGCGACACTGGCGCTCATCGGCACGGGCCAGCGCGGAGCGTTCTTCCTGTTCCTGCTGACCCTGGTCGTCTACTCGTTCCTCGCGGTCGGCCGCGCGATGTCCCGGTGGGTGCTGCTCGTACCGGTGCTCGGCGCCCCGGTGGTCTTCGTCGCGACGCAGGTGCTGGGACGCAGCGGCGACGCGGGCGGGCATCCGGTCACGGCCGCCGCGCGGGAGCTGTACCGGCGCTTCATGGAGGACAACCAGCTCTCCGGGCTCGCCGCCTTCAACTACACGTCGCAGCTACCTGTCCGCCACGGCGGCGAGTGGCTCCGTTCGCTGTCCGGCATCCTGCCCGGCGACCGGGGCAGCAGCCTGGCCAACGAGGTGTTCGCGACGCTCTACGGCTCGACGGTCGGCACGTCGCCGCCGTCGCTGTGGGGATCCATCCACCACAACTTCGGCACCGTCGGCGTGCTGGTGGGCGCAGCGGCCCTGGCCCTGGTGCTGCAGAAGATCACCTTCAACGGACTGCGCCGTACCAGCTACAACTCCCTGGAGCTGATGGGGTACGCCGGCATGACAGTCGTGCTGGGCACCTGGGCAGTCGGCGGTCCGGAGACGCTTCTCAACACCGGGCTCGTCGCCTACCTGGCGCTCTGGTACTGGGGCGGCCGGATCAAGCCGGAGCAGACGGCGCTGTCGGCGCGGGCGCGGCGGGCCGCGTCCGCGGCCCCGGTTTCCCCGGGCCACGAGCCGGTCAGGTGGCAACCGGGACGGCCGGTGGCCGGGCCGGAGAGACGGACACCGGTCGGGGCGGACCGATAGCGCGTGCGTGCCGAACAGCCTCGGCGGGCGGGGCGCCCCGGCGTCCCCCGGTCGCGCCTGGCCGGAGCGCGTCGCGGCGTACTGAGCATCGCCTCGGGCACCGTCGGCGGTCAGGTGCTCCTGCTCGCCGCGGCGCCGGTTCTGGCACGCCTCTACACACCAGCGGACTTCGGCGTCTTCACCGTGATCGCGACGCTGGTCGCCACGGTCGGCGCGGTCGCGGCACTGCGCCTGGAGATGGCCGTGCCACTGCCCGCCGAGGACCGGGACGCCGACGCGCTGGTGGCGCTCGGGCTCGTCTGCGCACTGGTGACGGGCGCGCTGGGCACGCTGGCGGTGGCGCTGGCCGGTCAGCCGATCGCGGACGCCTACGATCAGCCCGCCCTGCGCGTCTGGCTCTGGCTGGTTCCGTGGGCGGCGGCCGCGATGGGCTGCCTCCTGGTGCTCAACCAGCTGGCAGTCCGCCATCGCCGTTACGCCGCGATCGGGCGGCGCAACTTCCTGCAGGCCGTCGCCACGCTTGCCGCGCAGGTGCTCTTCGGCGCGGCTGGCGTACGGGCGGGCGGGCTCTCCCTCGGCCTCGCCGCCGGGCAGGTGACCGGCGCGCTGATGCTGACGCCCGGCGCCCGGCTGCGTGATCCGGAAACGCGTGCCGGGTTCCGCCCCCGGCGGCTGTGGCGGACCATGCGGCGCTACCGCCGGTTCCCGCTCGTGCTCGCGCCGTCCGGGCTGGTCAACGTGCTGGGAAACCAGCTCCCGGTCCTGCTCATCGCCTTCTGGTACGGCGGCACCGTGGCCGGGTGGCTCGGGCTCACCCAGCGGGTGCTGGCGGCGCCGGTGGCTCTCGCGGGCACCGCGATCGCCCAGGTCTACCTCGGTGAGCTCGCCCGGCTGGCACGGGAGGCGCCGCAGCAGGCCCGGTCGATGTTCCTCGGGGCGAGCCGGCAACTGTTCATGATCGCGGTTCCGGCAGCGGTCGTCGCGGTCCTGGCGGCGCCCGCGATCTTCCGGCTGGTCTTCGGTGCCCAGTGGGCGAGCAGCGGCGCCTACGCGCAGGCTCTGGCCGTCGGCGTGGCCGCGCAGTTGGTCGCGTCCCCGCTGTCGCAGACGCTCGTCGTGTTCGGCCGGCAGAATCTGCAACTCGCCTGGGACACCGGCCGGGTCGTGGTCGTGGTCGGCGCGGTCACGGGCACCTGGCTGCTCGGCGGGTCGGCGCTGGCCGCCGTCTGGGCGTTCGGCATCGCCGCCGCCGTGGCCTACACCGCCTGCTGGCTGCTCTCGCTGACGACGGTACGGGCGCACGCGCGCGTCGCGGACGGGCCGGGCCCGGGAGCGGCGACGACGCCGAGGCGGGAACGGGAACCGGTGTGAACCGCCCACATGCCGACAGGCGGTCGGCATCACCGCGTACGCCTCAGGTCGTTGGACACAGGGACAACAGCAACCTTCGAGAGACGAGCCCAGAGTTGCGCCCGCGACCCCGAGTGCTGATCATCGCGTACGTCTTCCCGCCGTCGGAGTCGGTGGGCGCCCGCCGGCCCGGTGAGCTGGCGCGTTTCGCCGCCGCCCAGGGGTGGGACGTCCGGGTTCTGACGGCGACGCCGCCCGGCGCCGGACCACCCGGCGTGCCCGAGAGCGACGTCCTGCGGGTGGCGCCGGTGCCCGACTCGACGCGGGTCGTGTCCTCCGTCCGCCGGGCGGAGGCTCAGGCCAGAGTGGGCCGGCGGCCGGCGCTGACCGTCCTGGGGACGCTGGGACGCGAGGTGCTGATCCCGGACGCCTGCGTCAACTGGGTCGTGCCCGCCGTGCGCGGGTTCCTGCGCGGCCGGGGGGACTGGCGGCCCGACGTCGTGATGGTGACCGGGCCGCCGGCCTCGGCGTACCTCGTCGCCGCCGCCATCGCCCGCCGCCTGAAGGTGCCCTGGGTGGCGGACTACCGCGACCTGTGGACGGTCGGCAACGACTACTGGCCGTACGGCCGGACGCGGATACGGCGGAAGCTCGACCACTGGATGGAACGGCGCCTGCTCCGGTCCGCCGCCGCGTGCGTCACGATCTCCGAGCCGCTGGCCGAGATCATGCGCTCGACGTTCGGGATCGGCACGACGGTGGTCATGAATGGCATCGACCCGCGTCCACCGGGCCCGGCGGGAGGAACGACCGAGCGACCGGCCGGCCTGGACGTGTACGGTTCGGCGCCCTTGACGCTGGCGCACACCGGGCGGCTCAACCCCGGGAAGCGCGATCCCTCGCCGCTGCTGGACGCGGTGGCGATCCTCGGCCCCGAGGCCCGGCGTGTCCACGTCGTCTTCGCCGGTGAGGACAACGGGGTGGCGCAGGCCGCCACCGAGCGCGCCGGCATCTCCGACTCGGTGACCAACCTGGGGGAGGTGTCGGCGGAGAAGTCGTGGCGCGTGCAGGCGGAGGCCGACGTCCTGGTCCTGGTGATGTGGAACGACCCGCGCGACGCCGGGACGGTGCCGGGGAAGTTCTTCGACTACCTGCGTGCCCGGCGTCCGATTCTCATGATCGGGCACCCGACCGGAATCGTGGCGGACATCCTGCGCTCCCGTGGGGCCGGCGTCGTCCTCAGCGACCCGGCGCGCATCGCCGAGCAGTTGCGGATCTGGCTGGCCGAGAAGGACCGGCACGGCCGCCTCGCCGAGATTCCGCCGTCCGCGCTCGACGGGCTGCACCGGGACGACCAGCTGGCGCGGTACCTGGACCTTCTCTCCGACGTCGCCGGGGCGCGCCGGGCTCGTCCCTGATCGACACCGTCGGGTGCCACGCCGTCGGGCGGCGCGGCACCCGACGGCTCAGGACGTCGCGCCGGTTCCCGTCACGTCCGCCGGCAGCTGCCAGCGGGACCGGGCGGCACGCAACTCGGCGACCATCCGGGGCCAGGAGGGCGGGCGGTAGCCGGTCGCGGCGGCCAACGCCTCGGCCGACAGCGACCTGTCGCAGACGAAGCCGTCGTAGGGAACGATGTCGCCCGTCCACGCGTACTCGGACGCCACCAGCCGGAGCAGGTCGTACTTGGTGATCGGCGCCGCCGCGACGTGGTAGAGCCCAGCGAGATCGGTACGCGGAAGCACGACGGTGCGCAGGACACGAGCGAGTTCGACAGTGGTCACGCCGCTGTACACGGCCTTGGTGTAGCCCCGCACCGTGCCCGCCTGGCTGAGGAACCAGTCGACCAGGGAGCGGCTCGACGCGAGCTCGTGACCGATGATCGAGGTCCGGAGCGTCAGGGCGTTCGGGCCGCCGACCTCGCCCAGCAGCTTCGACCGCCCGTACAGGTCGGGCGGGTCGGGCAGGTCGGTCTCCACGTAGTTGCCGCGGTCACCGGAGAAGACGCAGTCCGTGCTGACGTGGACGAGACGCGCGCCCACCGTCTGGCACAGGCGGGCCAGCAGATGGGGGAACAGGGCGTTGAGCCGCACCGTGCCGACGGCGTCCTGGACCTCCGGACGCTGCTTGACGACCCCCACGCAGTTGACCACCACGTCCGGCCGCACGCGTTCGAGCAGCGAGCCGACACCGTCGATGTCGTCCGCGTCCAGGCCCGTCTGCACCCGGGCGGCGAGCCCGGGCGGCAGCAGGCCGGTCAGGTCGCCGGTCCGGCAGGCGCCGTGCACGGCGATGCCCGGATCCCGGTCGAACTCCCGCAGCAGGGTGTGCCCGAGCATTCCGGTGACACCGAGGACGAGTACGCGTGTCATGGCTTCCTCCTCCGGCCGCGACCGTCGGCGCCGCGCCGCCGGACGGCGTCGGTCAGCAGATCGGCGAGCACCTGCGCGTTGATCTCTTCACTCATGTGGGCCAGATAGTGCCGCCGGGCGGCGTGACCCATGTCGCGCAGCCGGTCCCGCGGGGCAGACCGCGCCTGCCGGATCACCGCCGCCAGCGCGGCGGGATCGCCGGGAGGCGCCGCGAACCCCGCCCCGGCGCCGGTCACGATGCGGGCGGCGTCACCGGGAGCGCACACCAGAGCCGGCTGGCCGCTGGCCAGGATCGCCTGCACCTTCCCCGGGAGCGTGATGTGGAACAGCGGCTCGTCGGCGAGCGAGATCAGCTGCAACTGGGTGGCAGCCATGGCGGACGCGATCCGCTCCGGCGCGATCTGGTCGGCGAAGTGCACCGTGGCGAGCCCGCCGGCCCGGGCCCGTTCCCGCAGCGACTCCCGTTCCACGCCGCCACCCACGAGCACGAGGTGCACGTCGGGCAGGTCCCGCAGGTGCTCCATCGCCGCGACCGCCACGTCGAGCCGCTGCGCGGCGCCGAGGTTGCCGGCGTACATGACGACGAAGTCGTCCCGGCCGAGGCCGAGCCGGGCCCGGAACGTGGGGTCCGGCTCGGCCGGCTGCATGACCTTCTCGTCGGCCCAGTTGTAGACCACCGACACCTTGTCCGCCGGGATGCCCCGCTCGATCAGCGTCCGCCGCAGGCCGGGGGAGGGAACGGTGATGTGGTCCGCCCAGCGGTGGACGCGGTCGGTCAGGCCGCCGAGAGCGCCGGCCGCCAGCCGCCTGCCCGCGCCGTCGGTGAGGAAGCCGGTGGCGAACACCGAGTCCGGCCAGAGGTCCATCACCATGAGGACGTACGGGGTCCGCCAGCGCATCCGGGCGGCCATCGCGGCGGTGGCCGCGGTGATGGGCGAGCCGTAGACGAGGCTCGCGTCCGCCGAGCGCAGCAGTCCGCGGCCGACGACTGTGGAGGAGGCTGCCCAGCTGAGGTAGTTGGCAGCCCGCCGGACGGCGGACCGGTCGTGGCTCGGGTAGAGGGGGGCGCGCAGCACGCGCAGCCCGTCGAGGTCCTCCACGCTGCGGCGGTGGGCGCGGTAGCCGGCGGGCACGACGCCGGTCGGGTAGTTCGGCACCCCGGTGAGCACGTCCACGGCGAAGTCGCGTTGTTCGAGCGACCGCGCGATGCCCAGCGGGATGCCCGTCGGCTCCGGGGGGAACCACTGCGTGACGAGGGCGATCCGGGTGGCGTCGGCGCCACCGCGGCCCAGGTCGGCGCTCACGCCGGAACGGCGG
The DNA here is from genome assembly GCF_051853095.1 of Micromonospora sp. LA-10. Lineage (NCBI taxonomy): Bacteria > Bacillati > Actinomycetota > Actinomycetes > Micromonosporales > Micromonosporaceae > Micromonospora > Micromonospora sp. LA-10. The sequence continues at coordinate 1,457,520 of NZ_CP195710.1, read as the reverse complement.
CGGTCGGCAGGCCGGCCAGGTCGAGCTGCGCGCGCAGCTCCGGGAGGGTGACCAGCAGTTCCATCACCTCCGCGACGCCGAGCCGGCGCGCGTTGTGTGAGTGGTAGTCGACGCGGTGATCCCGGTTCGTGTCGCCCTCGTCGAAGTACAGGCCGTAGTTCAGGTCGCGGCTGTCCACCGGTACCCGGAGGAAGTCGCCGAAGTCCTCGGCGCGGGCCAGGTCCTCGCGGCTGGCCAGCGTCTCGTACAGCTTCTCGCCGTGCCGGATGCCCAGCACGTCGAACTTCGCCGGCACGCCGAACAGGTTGCACAGGGCCACGGCGAGGTCCTCGATCGTGCAGGCGTCCGCCTTGCGGATGAACACGTCACCCGGCTGGCCGTGGTGGAAGGCGTGTTCGACGAGTTCGACCGACTGCTCCAGGGACATCAGGAAGCGGGTCATCGTCGGCTCGGTCACGGTGAGCGGCACGCCGCCGCGGATCTGCTCGACGAACAGGGGGATCACGGAGCCGCGGGAGTACATCACGTTGCCGTACCGGACGCAGCAGACCCGGGTACGGGCACCCGGGTTGTTGCGCGCGTGGGCCTGCGCCACCTTCTCCATCAGCGCCTTGGTCATGCCCATCGCGTTCACCGGGTAGACGGCCTTGTCGGTGCTGAGCAGCACCAGCGCCTCGACGCCGTTGCGCTCGCAGGCGTCCACCACGTTGGCGCTGCCCAGGACGTTGGTCCGGACCGCCTCCAGCGGGAAGAACTCGCAGGAGGGCACCTGCTTGAGCGCCGCCGCGTGGAAGACGTACTCGACTCCCCGGGTGGCCTTCAGCGTGCTGTCGTGGTCGCGCACGTCGCCGACGTAGTAGCGGACCCGGTCGTCCCGGAGCCGGTGCCGCATCGCGTCCTGCTTGGACTCGTCCCGGCTGAGCACCCGCACCTCTTCGGCGCCGGCCTTCAGCAGGCGGACGACCATGGTCTGGCCGAACGATCCGGTGCCGCCGGTGATCAGGAACCGCCGGCCCGAAAGCGAGGAAGCCACATCTCCTCCAGTCTCCCCCGTGCCTGACGGGAGCTCACATCGCAACTGCACGTTACTTCCTCATAACGAGTCAAAGATGGAGATAGCGGCAATAAGCGGCGTGATCCGCCGGTCGCTCCCGTCCGGCCGCCACCGGGCGCGACGCCTGCTCGTTGATCCAACGAGCAGAGGTCGCTGGTGGAAGCTGGGCCGGCTGGGCGAAAGGCAGTTCATGACACGGGTGATGACGGTGGTGGGGACCAGGCCGGAGATAATCCGGCTCTCCCGGGTGATCGCGCGACTCGACGACACTGTGGAGCACGTGCTCGTGCACACCGGGCAGAACTGGGACAGCACCCTGTCCGACGTCTTCTTCAAGGAGCTGCGGATCCGCGAGCCCGACCGCTTCCTGCAGGTCGACACCGCGTCCCTGGGACGCGTTCTCGGTGGCGTGCTGATCGGGATGGAGTCCGCGATCGCCGACCTGCGCCCGGACGCCCTGCTCGTGCTCGGTGACACCAACAGCAGCATCGGCGCCCTGATGGCCCGGCGGATGAAGGTGCCGGTCTACCACATGGAGGCCGGCAACCGGTGCTTCGACCTGAACGTGCCGGAGGAGACGAACCGGCGCCTCGTCGACCACATCGCCGACTTCAACCTGGTCTACAGCGAACACGCGCGGCGCAACCTGCTGGCGGAGGGCCTGCACCCGCGGCGGATCCTGCACACCGGCTCGCCCATGCGGGAGGTGCTGGAGCACTACCGGCCCGCGATCGCGGCGTCCACGGTGCTGAGCCGGCTCGGGCTGACAGCGGGCCGGTACTTCCTCGTCAGCGCGCACCGCGAGGAGAACGTCGACCGCCCGGACCGGCTCGCCCGGTTGCTGGACTGCCTGTACGCGGTCCGGGACGAGTGGGGATTCCCGGTCCTCGTCTCCACGCATCCGCGGACGCGGAACCGGCTGGAGGCGCTGGCGCCGGAGGCGGACCTGCTGGACGGCATCGTCTTCCACGAGCCGTTCGGCCTGCCCGACTACGTCCACCTGCAGACCAGCGCCTACTGCACGCTGTCGGACAGCGGGACGATCAGCGAGGAGGCGGCGATCCTGGGCTTCCCCGCCGTCACGCTCCGGGACGCGATCGAGCGCCCCGAGGCGCTCGACGCCGGAGGCATCATCATGACTGGGCTGGATCCGGCCGGGGTGACCGAGGCGGTCCGGGTGACAGTGCGCCAGCACCGGGCGGAGGGCGTGCCCTGCCCGGCCGACTACGAGGTCACCGACACGTCACGCCGGGTCGTCGACTTCATCCTGTCCACGGTCCGTCGTCACCACGACTGGGCGGGCATCCGTCGCTGATCCCCGACGCGGTGGGCGGTGTCGGCGCTGCCCGCCGCGGGAGCGCTGGATCAGCGTGCCGGCACACCCTTCACGACCGTCCGCTCCCCGACGTCGCGTACCACGCAGGCGCCGGCGCCGACAGTGCTGTCCCGGCCGACCCGCAGGCCCTGGAGCACCGCGGCGTTGGTGCCGACGAGCGTGCCCTCGGCCAGGTGGCAGTCACCGGAGACGGCGGCGAGCGGGTTGACCGACACGAAGTCGCCGAGGGTGCTGTCGTGCCCGACGGTGACGTTCTGGTTGAGGTGGACGTGCCGGCCGATGGTGACGTTCGTGGTGACGCGGGCGCCCGCGAAGGCGACGAACCCTGGGCCGTACCGGTTGTCCGGGCCGACGGTGGCATCCGGGTGGACGAGGCTCGCGGCCGGAAGGTCGTAGGCGTCGACCCTCGCCGCCACCGCCCGGCGGATCCTCGGGTCGCCGATGCCGATGACGTGGTGGGTCTGCGGCGGCGCCTCGCGCAGCCACGCGACGCCGCCGAGGTACGGCACGTCCAGGCGCTGTACCCGCTTGAGGTTCTCCTCCGAGGGGTGGTCGTCGACGAACCCGATCAGGTGCCAGTCCGGTCCGCCGGCCGACACCACCGCCCGGGCGATCGTCAGCAGTTCCCGCCCGTGGCCACCGCACCCCACGATCAGCAGGGGTGTCATGCGGCTACGCCCCGATCCGGGCGGCCAGGAACTCGCCGATCGCGCCCAGCACCGTGCTGATCTGCGGCTCGGTGAGCGCGCTGCCGCTGGGCAGGGTCAGCCCTTGGGCGAACAGGTCGTCGGCGGCGCCACTGAGGATGCTCTCCGCGCCGGCGAAAGCCGGCTGCCGGTGCATCGGCTTCCAGACCGGGCGCGTCTCGATGTCTCGCTTCCGCAGCTGTTCGGCCAGCTCGGCCGCGTGCCACCCGGCGCGGTCGGGGCGTACCCGGATCACCGTCAGCCAGCAGTTCGAGGTGTCGTCGGCCGCGCCGACGAGTTCGACGCCCGGGACGGACGCGAACAGCTCGGCGTAACGGTTCCGCAGGCGCCGACGCCGGCCGATCATGCCGTCGAGCCGCACGAGTTGCGCGCGGCCGAGGGCGGCGAGCAGGTTGCTGAGCCGGTAGTTGTACCCGGTCTCGCGGTGCTCGTAGTGCGGCGCCTGCTCGCGTGCCTGCGTGGCGAGATGCCGGGCGCGGGCCAAAAGCGACAGGTCGTCGGAGACGAGCATGCCGCCGCCGGAGGTGGTCATGATCTTGTTGCCGTTGAAGGAGAGCGCGCCGACCCGCCCGAACGAGCCGGCGGGCCGGCCACCGTGCGTCGCGCCGAGCGCCTCCGCGGCGTCCTCCACCACCGGCACGCCCGCCTCCGCGCAGACCGGAAGCAGCCGGGTGTAGTCGGCGCAACTGCCGAACATGTCCACCGGAACGACCGCGCCCACCCGTTCGCCCCGGTCGCGTAGCCGGTCCAGCGTCTCGGCCAGCAGCGACACGTCGATGTTCCCGGTGCCCGGGTCGCAGTCGACGAACACCGGCCGCGCGCCGGTGTACCGGACCGCGTTCGCGGTCGCGACGAACGTCAGCGTCGGTACGACCACCACGTCCCCGGCGCCGACGCCGACGCCGAGCAGGGCCAGGTGCAGCGCGGCGGTGCCGGAGCTGACCGCCACCGCGCCCCGGACGCCGACCCGGGCCGCGACTTCGCGCTCGAACTCCTCGAGATCGGGACCGGTGGGCGCCACCCAGCCGGAACGCAGCGCGGCGATCAGGTAGGACTCCTCCAGCGGACCGACGTCCGGCGCGGACAGGTGGACCAGGCGGCTCATGACAGCCTGCCCGGCCGGACCGTGGCACGCGCGGTGTCTCCCGCCGCGGCTGCGGCCGGCACGGTCCCGAGGAACTCCGGCGCGGTGGCCGACCCGGCCGCCGAGATGCCCTCCCGCCGCAGCACGGTACGGACGGTGGCGGCGAGAATCGCGAGGTCCAACCGCAGTGAGCGGTTGTCGACGTACTCCACGTCGAGGGCGAACTTCTCCTCCCAGCTCAGCTCGTTGCGGCCGCGTACCTGGGCCAGGCCGGTGACGCCGGGTCGCACCTCGTGCCGGCGCGCCTGGGTCGGCGTGTAGCGGTCCAGGTACTCCGGCAGCAGGGGGCGCGGGCCGACGAGGCTCATGTCGCCGCGGAGCACGTTCCAGAGCGTGGGCAACTCGTCGAGGCTCGTGGCGCGGAGCCGGCGACCGAACGGCGTGAGGCGGTCGGCGTCGGAGAGCAGGCCGCGCCGGTGGTCCGGCTCCCGCATGGTCCGGAACTTGACCACCTCGAACAGCGCGCCGTGGCGCCCGGCGCGCCGCTGGCGGAACAGCACCGGGCGGCCCAGCCGGACGGCCACCAGAACGGCGACGACCGCCAGCACTGGCGCCGTCACCACGAGCAGGACGACGGCCGCGAGCACGTCGAGGAACCGCTTCGACCGGTCGGACCGGCCGGTCGAGAGCGATCCGTGACGCACATCGGGAAGCGACATGCCCCCACCTCCGCACAGGTACCCGGCCACCTGTCCGGGCGCGGCAGGAAGCCGCGATCGGGAACAGGCGGCACCGATCTCTCGGATCAACCGTGCGGGAGCGCGCGAGGACACGGGTGCGGGAGATCGACACTTCGCCTGGTCAGGTGGCGGGCGTCAGCCCGTCGTGGGCCGGCAGCCAGTACCCGACGTACACCCCGGCCGTGATCTGGTAGCTCATCGTCCCGTTCACCCAGGCGGTCGCGCCGAACGGCGCGGCCGAGCTGCGGGGGAAGGTGAACGTCTTGCTCCCGGTGACGCCCCAGCCCGGCCCGTGCAGATGCGCCGTGTAGGTGCCGGGACCGAAGGACAGCGTCCGCTGCGGCGTGTAGGTGTGGCGCACGACCGCGCCGAGCAGATTTCGCTCGCCCGGGGTCTCCGCTATCAGGAACCCGGCCAGCGCCCCGTTCGTGATCCGGTAGTGGATGCCGCGTCCGGGGATGCGGATGCGCTGGTCGGCGTTCGCCTGGGACTGCCGGGACAGGGTCAGGGATCGCTGCTCCAGCACCGCCCCGGCGGAGGAGAACCGGTAGCCAACGTGCGTGCCGCCGGAGAAGACCACGGTCCCGGAGACGGCCGGCGCCGGGTAGTCCTCACGGAACAGGTCGGCCAGGCCCGCGAAGACCGGCGCCCGGGTCATCTCGTACGTCTTCAGCAACTGCCCTATGTGCACAGGGTGGTAACTGGCGTACGAACTTGGACACCCGATCGAGTAGCGACTGATCCACTGCGGGGCGCGGAACGTGGACGGCACGTGGTGGCGCAGCGTGGTCGCGGCCCCGTCGAAGAGGGCGACGGCCCGCTGGTCACCGGTCAGCCGCCAGTAGTCGTACACGCCGTAGAGCGCGAATATGTGGCCGTTCAGCACACGCTCACCGGTCACGCCCGGGGTCACCGGATACTCCTCGAGCCACAGGTGTCCGGCGTCGTCCACCCAACTGGCCCAGGGCACCCCGGTGGCGGGTGGGAGCAGGAGGCTGGCGAACGTGCGGTCGGCGGCTTCGCGCCACTTCCGGTCGCCGGTGACGACGTGCAGGCGGGCGAACAGGCTGAGCAGCTGTCCCTGTGCCATCGCGCTGTACCAAGGCGCCCGGACCACGGGCATCTGACTGCAGCGCGGAAAGTCGAATTCGTAGGAGTACCACCAGGCCGACCGCGATTCGACCCGGCGGTCGATGTTGCGCTGCGCCTGGGCCAGCGCCCGGTCGAGGAAGAGCCGGTCGCGGTTGGCGAGGTACGTGCGCAGGTTGCTCAGTCCCCACTGCGCCTGGGCGACGGGATGGTCGTACGTCTGCCCGTTGTACTGGAACAGGCGGACACCGTGCTCGTCGTGCGGGTTCGGATCCACCCGGGGCGCCAGCGCGCTGTCGTTGTACGGCAGGCCGGCGTCCGGGATGAACTGTGGCCGGAATCCGTCGCGCGCATAGCCGCTCACGTCCGCCGCGCCGCGGAGCGTCGCGACGTCGGCCGCCTCCGCCGTACCGGCTGTCGAGGCCACGACGCCCATGGTCAGCGCCAGTGCCAGCAGAGTGTTCCTCATCGGGGAGAACAGGGTGCTCATAGGGGGACGGTTGGGACGAGATCCACCAGAGCCATGGAAAATATCGGCTTTCCGACATGTACCTGCGGCTCGTCGCTCCGCAGTAGAGTGCGCCAGTGCTGCACCTGCGAATCATCGCGCCGGGCGACCGCTCGTCCGCCGTCGTGGACCTGCTCGGCGGCGAGCCCGGCGTGACCCACCTGGTCGTCGTCCCCGGGGCCGCCCGCCGGCCCGCCGGCGACCTCGTCCTGTGCGACGTGGTCCGGGAAAGCGCAGACCACGTCCTGCGCCGCCTTCAGGACCTCGACGTGGACGTACGCGGTGGGATCGCCGCCGACGACGTGGAGCTGACCCTGTCCGAGGCGGCCGACCGGGCCGCTGAGGAGGCCCCCGGCCACGGCGAGGACGCCGTGGTGTGGGACGAGATCGCCGCGAAGACCGGCGAGCAGACGGTGCTCACCGGCACGTTCCTCGCCCTGATCGTGGTGGCCACCATGATCGCCGGCATCGGTGTGTTGCTGGACCAGCCCATCCTGATCGTCGGCGCGATGGTGGTCGGCCCCGAGTTCGGCCCGCTCGCCGCGCTCTGCGTGGCGCTGCTGCGGCGCCAGCCGCGCGTGGTCGGCCGCTCGGTGCAGGCGCTGACCGTCGGCTTCCTCGTCGCCATGGCGGCCACCGTGCTGAGCACCTGGGCGCTCACCGCGACTGGTCTCGTCGACCGGGACATGCTGCTCGCCGAACGGCCGATGACCGACTTCATCTGGCGTCCGGACGCGTTGTCCTGGGTGGTGGGCCTGCTCGCGGGCGTGGCCGGCATGCTGTCGCTGACCTCGAAGAAGTCCGGGTCGCTCGTGGGTGTGCTGATCTCGGTGACCACCGTGCCGGCGGCGGCGAACGTGGCTGTGGCGTCCGCGTACGGCGTGTGGCACGAGGCGGCCGGCTCCGCCCTCCAGTTGGTGATCAACCTGGCCGCGATCGTGCTCGCCGGGTTGCTCACGCTCGTGGTTCAGCTGTGCTGGTGGCGGCACGTCGCCCGGCGGGCCGCGCACGCGGTGCCCCGGCAGCGGGCAGATCGGCCGCCGTCCCCGGTCAGCGCCAGTCGTCGCCCGCGTCGAGACGACGGCTGAGCAGCGTCGCCAGCGGCACGGACTCGCCGTCCCGGCCGCCCCGGCCGATGACGAGGGGCGGCGGACTGGGCGGCGGGTCCGCCCCGAGCAGCCGCGCCCGCAGACCCGGCGGCACGGTGAGCAGGTAGAAGCGCCCGTCGGTGTCGACCGCGCGGCTGTGCGCCCGGTCCACGTACCAGCCGGTGATCCGCGTGCGGTAGCGGCCGCGCCCGTCGTGGCCGGTGGCGGTCAGCCGGTCGGCGCGCAGCCCGCGCCGCAGCGCCTCGGCCGCGAAGCGGGCGACCAGCTCCGCGGCCTCCGCCTGCTCGGCCTCGCGTTCGCGGGCGGCGGCCTCCGCGTGCGCCCGCACCGCGTGGCGTTGCCGCTCCCGCCACCGCTCGTCGTCCTCACCGCCCACGACCGCGAGGGTACGCGGAACCGGCGCCGCCCGGCGCAGAGGCCGTCGGGACCGGGGCGCGCACCGCCGAGGCTGCGGTTGCTCTGGCAGGCGTGACCCGTTCGCGGCGCGCTGCCCCGCCCGGCGTGATCAACTCCAGCTCGCCGAAGCGGTGGTGTCGCGGTGCCTCTGATGCCACCACCTCGGCGAGATTGTGTTGATCAAGGGTGGCGATGCCGCCGCCTCGGCCCGGCAGCGGGACGTGTCAGGCCAGCCCGGCGCGGCGCAGCGCCTCCGCCATGGCGTCGTTGACCGGGGCCGGACCGCCGCCACCGCGCCCCGGCCGCTGCTGCTGGCCACCGCGCGCCGCGCCGCCCTGCCCGCCGCCGCGCTGGCCGCCGCCGCCCTGCCCGCCGCCCGAGCCGCCGCCCGAGCCGCCGCCCGAGCCGCCGCGCTGGCCGCCGCCGCCCTGCCCGCCGCGACCCTGGCCGCCCGGGCGCGGACCGGCGCCGCCCCGACCGCCCCGGCCCTCGCCGCCCGCCGGGCGTCCGCCGCCGGCCGGCGCCTCGTCCTCCAGGCGCAGCGTCAGCGAGATCCGCTTGCGCGGCACGTCCACGTCGAGCACCCGGACCTTCACCACGTCACCGGACTTCACCACGTCGCGCGGGTCCTTGACGAACGTGTGCGACATGGCCGAGACGTGCACCAGGCCGTCCTGGTGCACGCCCACGTCGACGAACGCGCCGAACGCGGCCACGTTCGTGACCACGCCCTCCAGCACCATGCCCGGCGTCAGGTCGCTGATCTTCTCCACGCCCTCGACGAACGTGGCGGTCCGGAACTCCGGGCGCGGGTCGCGGCCCGGCTTCTCCAGCTCGGCCAGGATGTCGGTGACGGTGGGCAGGCCGAACGTGTCGTCGACGAAGTCGGTGGCGCGCAGGCCACGCAGGATCGCCGACTTCCCGATCAGCGCGCGCAGGTCCTGCCCGGTGGAGGAGAGGATGCGGCGCACCACCGGGTACGCCTCGGGGTGCACGCTGGAGGAGTCCAGCGGGTCGTCGCCGCCGGGGATGCGCAGGAAGCCCGCGCACTGCTCGAACGCCTTCGGGCCGAGCCGCGGCACCTTCTTCAGCTCCGCCCGGGTGCGGAACGGCCCGTTGGCGTCGCGGTGCAGCACGATGTTCTCGGCCAGCCCGGCGCCGATGCCGGAGACCCGGGTGAGCAGCGGCGCGGAGGCGGTGTTGACGTCCACGCCGACCGCGTTGACGCAGTCCTCCACCACCGCGTCGAGCGAGCGGGACAGCTTCACCTCGGACAGGTCGTGCTGGTACTGCCCGACCCCGATCGACCGCGGGTCGATCTTGACCAGCTCGGCGAGCGGGTCCTGGAGGCGGCGGGCGATCGACACCGCGCCGCGCAGCGAGACGTCCAGACCGGGCAGTTCCTGGGAGGCGTACGCGGAGGCGGAGTAGACCGACGCGCCCGCCTCGGAGACCACCACCTTCGTCAGCTTCAGCTCCGGGTGCCGCTTGATCAGGTCACCGGCGAGCTTGTCGGTCTCCCGGCTGGCGGTGCCGTTGCCGATCGCGATCAGCTCGACGCCGTGCGCGGCGGCGAGCGTGGCGAGCGTGTGCAGGGAGGCGTCCCACTGCCGGCGCGGCTCGTGCGGGTAGATCGTGTCGGTGGCGACCACCTTGCCGGTGGCGTCGACCACCGCCACCTTCACGCCGGTACGCAGGCCCGGGTCGAGGCCCATCGTCGCCCGCGTGCCGGCCGGCGCGGCCAGCAGCAGGTCGCGCAGGTTGGTGGCGAAGACCCGCACGGCCTCCTCCTCGGCCGCCTGCCACAGCCGCATCCGCAGGTCCGCGCCGAGGTGGATGAGGATCCGGGTACGCCAGGCCCAGCGCACCGTGTCGGCCAGCCACCTGTCGGCGGGCCGCCCCTGGTCGCTGACGCCGAACCGGCCGGCCACTACCGCCTCGTAGCGGCTGGGGCCCGGGTTCGCGTCGGCGTCCCCGTCGGCCTCCGGGTCCATGGTCAGCTCCAGCACGCCCTCCTTCTCGCCCCGGAACATGGCGAGGATGCGGTGCGACGGCAGCTTCGGGTACGGCTCGGAGAAGTCGAAGTAGTCGGCGAACTTCGCGCCCGCGGTCTCCTGGCCCTCGCGTACCCGGGAGACCAGGCGGCCCCGCGACCACATCTGTTCGCGCAGCGTGCCGATCAGGTCGGCGTCCTCGGCGAAACGCTCGATCAGGATGGCCCGCGCGCCGTCCAGCGCGGCGGCGGCGTCCGCGACGCCCTTGTCCGGGTCGGCGAACCCGGCGGCGACCGCCTTCGGGTCCTGCGCCGGGTCGGCCAGCAGCGTGTCGGCGAGCGGCTCCAGCCCGGCCTCGCGGGCGATCTGCGCGCGGGTGCGCCGCTTCGGCTTGTAGGGCAGGTAGATGTCCTCCAGGCGCGACTTCGAGTCGGCGGCGAGGATCTGCGCCTCCAGCGCCTCGTCGAGCCTGCCCTGGCCGCGGATCGACTCCAGCACGGCCGCGCGCCGCTCGTCCAGCTCACGCAGGTAGCGCAGGCGCTCCTCCAGCGTGCGCAGCTGCGCGTCGTCGAGCAGGCCGGTGGCCTCCTTGCGGTAGCGGGCGATGAACGGCACTGTGGCGCCGCCGTCGAGCAGGTCGACTGCTGCCCGCACCTGACGTTCGGCGACGCCGAGTTCCTCGGCGATCCGCTGGTGCACTGACTGGGTCACGATTGTCATCCGCCTTCTCGGGTGGTTTCCGCCCTGCATTGTGCCGTTCGCCTCCGACCGGCTGTGCCCGGCCCGCCGCCGTCTGCGCTAGCGTGGCGATCATGGAGGCACCTGCGGATCCGCGGGCCCGGCGGCTCTTCGGGGGCAGCGCCCGGGCGCTCGGCGACCTGGCCGCCGGCCCGTTCCGGGCCGACCGGGACCGGATCGTCGGCTCGCCGTTCTTCGCCCGGCTGAACGGCGTCACCCAGGTGATCAGTCCCGGCGGGTCGGGGCTGCTGGTGCACAACCGGCTCACCCACAGCCTCAAGGTTGCCCAGGTGGCCCGGGCGATCGCGGAGCGGCTGACGGCCGACCCGGCGTACCGGGACCTGCTGGACAAGCTCGGCGGCTGCGACCCGGAGGTGGTGGAGGCGGCCGCGCTCGCGCACGACCTCGGCCACCCGCCGTTCGGGCACCTGGGGGAGCGGGTGCTGGACCGGCTGGCCCGGCAGCGGCTCGGGCTGGCCGACGGCTTCGAGGGCAACGCGCAGTCGTACCGGATTGTCACCAGCACCGAGATCCGTGGCGCGGCGACCACCGGACTGGACCTGACCGCCGCGGTCCGGGCCGCGATGCTGAAGTACCCGTGGACCCGCCTGGACCATCCCGACCCGCACCCACGGCACCTCGACCCGGCGCCCCGGGGCGCGGCGGCGCCGCCGGACGACCCGGAGAGCGGGTCGGTGAAGTTCGGCGCGTACCGCACCGAGCTGGACGATCTGCGCCAGGCGCGGGAGCCGTTCGCCGGGCGGATCCCGGACTGGCAGCAGACCCCGGAGGCGTCGGTGATGGACACCGCCGACGACATCGCGTACGCGATCCACGACGTGGAGGACTTCTACCGCGTCGGGGTGCTCCAGCAGGGCGCGGTGGCGGCCGAGCTGATGGCCTGGCAGCGCGAGTGCGGGCACCTGCGGTCGATCACCGCCCCGGCGCTGGAGGCGGCGGGCCGGCGCCCCGGCGCGGCGATCGAGCGGCTGCGCCGGCACCTGCACCGCAAGGACGGCTGGATCGCCGACGACGAGGCGTTCGCCGCCGCTGTCGAGCACGTGCGCGAGGAACTGGTCGAAGGGCTGCTGGCGCTGCCGTTCGACGGCTCGATCGAGGCCGAGCAGTACGTCGCCCGGTTCTCCGCCCGCTGGACCACCCGCTTCGTGGACGCCATCACGGTGACCCCGGAGCCGCACGTCCGCTCCGGGTACGTGCTGCTGACCAAGGCGCAGTGGCACGAGGTGCAGGTGCTCAAGTTCGTGCACCACCGGTTCGTGCTGGCCCGGCCGGACCTGGCGCTGCACCAGCGTGGCCAGGCCCGGCTGCTGGGCACGCTGGTGGAGGCGCTCTGGGAGTGGCTGCTGGACCCGGACGAGGAGTCGCGGCTGCCGCGCCGGCTGCACGACCTGGTCGAGCTGGCCGAGGCGGAGCTGCACCCGCGTACCCCGGACCGGATCGGCCGGGCCCGGGGCCGGGCGATCATCGACTTCGTCGCGCAGCTCACCGACGGCCAGGCGGTGGCCATGCTGGACGCGCTGTCGGGCCGCTCGGGCGCGCTCTGGACGGACGCCTTCGTGCTCTGAGCCGCCGGGTCAGAGCACGAAGTGCGGCAGCCCTCGGTCAGGCGATGTCCTGCCACCAGCCGTCGACCGCCGGCGGCTCGTCGACCACCACCCGCTCGCCGGGGCGCGGCACGGCCAGCCGCACGTCCCGGGCTTTCGCCTCGGCCCAGAGCCGGTTCACCGGCTCGGACCAGTCGTGCAGGGCCAGGTTGAACGTGCCCCAGTGCACCGGCACCAGCAGTCCGCCGCGCACGTCGAGGTGGGCGGCGACCGCCTCCTCCGGGAACATGTGGATGTGCGGCCACGCCCTGTCGTACGCGCCGATCTGCATGAGCGTCAGGTCGAACGGGCCGTGCTCGGCGCCGATCGCGGCGTACCCGTCGAAGTAGCCGGAGTCGCCGGTGTAGAAGACCTTCCGGTGCGTGCCGGTGATCGTCCAGGAGCTCCAGAGCGTGCCGTCGCGGCGCAGCCCCCGGCCGGAGAAGTGCTGGGCGGCGGTGGCGGTGAGCGTCAGCCCGCCGACCCGGTGGCTCTCCGACCAGTCCAGCTCGATGATGCGGTGCTCGGGTACGCCCCAGCGGGCCAGGTGGGCGCCGACGCCGAGCGGCACCACGAACGGCGCGGACTGGAGATCGGCCAGCGTGCGGACGGTGTCCATGTCGAGGTGGTCGTAGTGGTCGTGCGAGATCAGCACCGCGTCCAGCGGGGGCAGGTCGGTGAGGCGGACCGGCGGTTCGTGGATGCGCCGCGGGCCGACCAGCCCGGACGGGGAGCACCTGTCGCTCCACACCGGGTCGAGCAGCACCCGCTTTCCCTCGATCTCGACGAGCGTGGAGGCGTGGCCGTACCAGATGACGTTCAGCTCGCGGTCCGGGTCGGCGGCGGGCGCGGCGCCGGGGCGCAGCAGCGGCACCGGGCTGTCCGGGCGCCGCTTCTGCTTGCCGAAGACCAGTTCCCGGAGCAGGTTGCGGCCGGGGTCGGCGACCATGGTGGCGCTGGCGCCGGCCGGGTTGTGGAACGTGCCGTCGCGGAACCGCGGGGACCGGGCCGCCCGTTCCGCCCGGTCGCCGGTGAGCCGGCCGCCGAGCTGGGCCGGTACGTCCCGTGCCGCCCAGGCCAGCCCGGCCACCGCGGCCAGCCCGGCGAGTTTCCACATCCGCCCGCCGCGCGTCCGGTCCGGTTCCTGCCCCGTTGGTTGCCGCATGCTCGTCCCTCCGCAGTGTCCCGCCGTACACGGTAACGACCCGCGCCACGGTCCGCCCGCGCGGCGGTCAGGGCAGCCGGCGTCGTACCGCCGACGCCACGCCGGCCGCGCGCCCGCCCACGGCCCGGACCACCTGCGACACGTCGGGCAGCCAGCCGCCCCGGACCGCCTCGCCGGCCGGGTTCGGTGCGAACACGATGCCCCGGTGGGCGGCGATCGGCTGCCGGGTCAGCCCGGCCAGGCGCATCAGCGGCCCGACCAGCACGTCGTACACCCCGGGCAGGGCGGTGAAGCCGAAGCGCATGATCACGTTGAGCCGTCCCACCGAGACCTCCCGGCGGGGCCGGTCGAGGCACTGCGCGATGGCGCGGGCCACCCGCTCGGGTGAGGCGATCGGGAGTGGCGGCCGGCCGATGCGGCCCAGGTAGTTGGCCGCCTGCCGGTAGACGGGTGTGTCGACGCTGCCCGGGTTGACCAGGCAGATCGCGATGCCCGGTGTCTCCCGCGCCTCCTGCTGGAGCGTGCGGGCCAGCCCTTGCAGGCCCCACTTCGCCGCCACGTAGCCGCTCATGTAGGGCGCGGTGATGTGCCCGAGCACCGAGCCGGTGAGCACGAGCGTGCCGCCGCCGGCGGCCCGGAACCGGAGCAGCGCCTCCCGGGCCACGGCCGCGGCGGCCAGCAGGTCGGTGCGGACCACCTGCTCGAACACCTCGGCCGGGGTCTCGTCGAAGCGGCCGTAGGACATCACCGCGGCGGTGTGCACCCAGGCGTCGACGCCGCCGTACTCGGCCTGCGCCGCGTCGGCGAGCGCGGCCACCGCGCCGGGCTCGGTCACGTCCATCGGTACGGTGATCGCCGCCGCGCCCGCGGCCCGGCACTCGTCGCGCACCTCGGTGAGCGTGGCGGGGGAGCGGGCCGCGAGGACCAGCCGGTCCCCGCGGCCCGCCAGCTCCCGGGCGGTCGCCCGGCCGATCCCGCTGGTCGCGCCGGTGACGACCACCGTCCGGGTCACGGCGCGAGCACGACCTTGACGCAGCCGTCCTCCTTCTTCTGGAACATCTCGTACGCGCGCGGCGCGTCGGTCAGCGGCAGCCGGTGGGTACGCAGGTCCTCCACGCCCAGCGGGTCGTCGTCGCGCTCCAGCAGCGGGATGATGTCGTCGACCCAGCGCCGTACGTGGCACTGCCCCATGCGCAGCTGGATGCCCCTGTCGAACATCTCCATCAGCGGCATCGGGTCCTGCTCGCCGCCGTACACGCCGGAGATCGACACGGTGCCGCCGCGCCGCACGGCCTTGAGCGCGGCGTGCAGCACCACGAGCCGGTCCACGCCGGCCTTGTCGGTCATCGCCTGGTCCAGCTTGTCCGGGAGCAGCCCGGCGGCGGTCTGGGCCATCTTGCCCAGCGGCGCGCCGTGCGCCTCCATGCCGACCGCGTCGATCACCGCGTCCGGGCCGCGCCCGTCGACCAGGTCGATGAGCGTGCCGGGCACATCGTCGAGCTCGCTGACGTCGAGCACCTCGATGCCGTGCCGGCGGGCCATCTCCAACCGCTCGGGGACCAGGTCCAGCCCGATGACGCGGCCGGCGCCCAGGTGGCGGCCGATCCGGGCGCTGAACTGCCCGACCGGGCCGAGCCCGAACACGGCGAGCGTGCCGCCGGGCGGGGTGTCCGCGTACTTCACGGCCTGCCAGGCGGTGGGCAGGATGTCGGACAGGTAGAGCCAGCGCTCGTCCGGGCCGCTGTCCGGGATCGTGATCGGGCCGAACTGGGCCTGCGGCACGCGCAGGTACTCGGCCTGGCCGCCGGGGATCGAGCCGTACAGCGAGGTGTAGCCGAACAGGGACGCGCCCTTGCCCTGGATGGTGACCTGCGTGGTCTCGCACTGGGCGTAGAGCTGCCGCTCGCACATCCAGCACGAGCCGCAGGAGATGTTGAACGGGACGACCACCCGGTCGCCCTTCTTGAGCCGGGTCACCCCGGGCCCGACCTCCTCGACGATGCCCATCGGCTCGTGCCCGAGGACGTCGCCGGGCTTCAGGTACGGCCCGAGCACTTCGTACAGGTGCAGGTCGGAACCGCAGATGGCGGTCGAGGTGATCCGGATGATCGCGTCGGTCGGCTCCTCGATCCGGGGGTCCGGGACGTCCTCGACGCGAACGTCCCGCTTGCCGTGCCAGGTCAGTGCCTTCATGCCTGTATGTCCCCTCTCCGGTGCCGTCCCTCGGACTGCTACCCGGCAGGGGGCTGTTGAATCGGCGGCGCCGGTCACCGTGGCGTGAGGTCGACGGCCACGGCGATCGTGCTGGTGCTGGCGGCGGTGACGGCGAGTGCGCCGATGTCGAGGCGGCGGCCCGCGCGGTCGGTGACGGCGCCCGCGGCGAGCCGCAGGCCGGCGACGGGCGTGCCGAGAGTCGCCGACGCGGCCTCCAGCAGCCGCCGCCGGGCCACCGCCACCGCGACCCGGACGGGGGTACGGGTGGGAACGGCCGGATGGGGCGCGCCCCGGACGGTGGCGACCGCCGCCCGTGCGCCCGCGCCGGCCGGTGGCACGCGCACCCGGCGGCGGGGCAGGGACAGCTCCTCGGCGATCAGTTCGGCGGCCGAGGCGCCGCTGCCGTATCCCGGCCGGCCCGGCGGCAGCGTGCACGACACGGTGCCGTCCGGGTCGATCTCGACGGCGATCAGTGCCGTCCCGGGCAGGGCCGCCGCCGTCATGATGTCGCCGAGGCCGAGCAGCCCGGTGACGTCCGGCGACGGCGTCCGGGCGGTCGCCGGGTACGCGGCGGTGAGTTCGGCCGCGGCCACGAGGATCGGCGCGGCCAGCACGTACCCGACGAACCGGGGGACGGGCACGGTGCTCAGAACTCGCGGTTGCCCAGTGGGATCTCGATGTTTATCGACTGTCCCTCGGACAGGAACAGCAGGGCGAGCTTGCGCAGGAACTCGTCGAAGAGCCAGTAGCACTCCGGCGCGAGCGGGAACGGCAGCAGTGCCTCCCGGACCGCGATGAACGGGCCCCAGCTCGTCCGCAGCAGCGTGTCCCAGAGCAGGTCGCGCGGGATCTCCAGCCAGTTGGCGATCTGGTTGCCGAGCAGGAACCGGGTGAACGAGCCGAGGATCGGTTTGCTGAGCAGCCCGGCGTCGATCTCCTTGCCGAGGCCGAGCAGGATGTCGGCCAGCGCGTTGCCCTCGCGGGTGGGCGCGAGGATCGGGTCGAGGACCTCGCCCGCCTGGGCGTTCGCCTCGCTCCACGTGGCCGGGATGTACTCGTCCTTGATGCCGAGCATGTGCGCGGCGACCTGCCACAGGTGCAGGAACGCGGCGGACTCGGCGGCGGGGATCGGGACGCGCCAGTCGGTCAGCTTCCGCATGACAGTGGTCGGCAGGCTGTGCCAGGTGACCATCAGGTCCCGCTGGCTGATCGGGATGTCCTCCGGCGCGACGTCGGCCCAGTCCGGCGACTGCGGCAGCAGGTGCCGGACGCCCGCGTGGGCCAGCCGGGTCTTGACGGCGGTCACGATCATCGAGCCGTCGGGCTGGTAGGCGTTGGCGGTGCCGATGTCGTACCCGAGCTTGGCGGTCTTGGAGATGCGGTCCTTCATGTCCGCGCCGCCCTTGGAGTAGTAGACGGCGCGGGCCTCCTTCGGGATGACGGTGCTCATCATGCCGCTGGCCAGTCCGTACAGCACACCGAGGTAGAGTCCGCGCTTCTCGTTGAAGCGCACGGCGGTGGCCAGCTTGCCCTGGTCCACCCAGGACGGCAGCACGCGTGCGCGTTCGATGAACGCGCGTACGTCGGCGGGGAGGCCGGCCGGCAGCGGCTGGCCGTTCTTCGTCCAGGTGCGCAGCAACTGGTTGACCAGTGGCGCGTCGCCGCGGTCGAGGAGGGAGGCGACGAGCGGATCGGCCTCCTCGTCCCACACCCACCGCGGGTCGACGCCCGCGCCGGCGCCGGCCACCGAACCCTGGGGTGACCAGGTCCACGCCGACCGGGCCTGGGCCGGGGCGGCGACGCTCAACGCGCCGAGCGCGCCCAGCGCTCCGCCGGCTTTCAACATCTTGCGCCTGCTGACTGGTTCCACGTCCACTCACTCCTCGGGGGTCGAGGCCGCTGATACGGTGAAACAAATGTTGCGCCCGTGTATCACATGAGAGCACGCCGTAACGGCGTCCACAAGGCTCGTTATGACAACTGTCGATGGATCAAGGTGAGGGGAGTCCACGGTGGCGCTGGTCGGGCAGGCACTGACGGGAAGGGTCGCGTGGGTGACCGGGGCCAGCCAGGGCGTCGGCGCGGCGATCGCCGAAGGGCTGGCGCGGGCCGGCGCTTCGGTCGTCCTCCAGTCCCGGCGCGTGGACGCGCTGACCGCGGTCCGGGACCGGATCGTGGCCGCCGGCGGCACGGCCGAGGTGGTGGCCGGGGACGTCGCCGACGAGTCCGCCGCCGACGCGGCCGTGGCCCTGGCGAAGCGGCGGTGGGGCCGCCTGGACGTGCTGGTCAACAACGCCGGGATCAGCCCGGCGCTGTGGCGCAGCGAGCGGCTGAGTCTCGCCGACTGGCAGCGGGTGATCGACACCAACCTGTCCGGGGTGTTCCTCTGCGCCCGCGCGGCCGGCGCCGTCATGATCGAGCAGGGCGCGGGCAGCATCGTCAACATGTCCTCGGTGCACGGTCAGGTCGGCTTTCCGCGCCTGGCCGCGTACAGCGCCAGCAAGGGCGGGGTCGAGCAGCTCACCCGGGCGCTGGCGCTGGAGTGGGCGACGGCCGGCGTACGCGTCAACGCGGTGGCGCCCGGCTACCTGGAGACCCCGATGACGGAAGGGCTGCGTGGCCACGAGCAGTGGTCGCAGCGGCTGCGGGAACGCATCCCGATGGGCCGGTTCGGACGGCCCGAGGAGGTCGTCGGCGCGGTGCTGTTCCTGGCCTCGGACGCGGCGAGCTACGTCACCGGGAGCGTGTTGCACGTGGACGGCGGCTGGACCGCGCAGTGAGCCGGCGCGGTTAGTCGTCGTTCTCCTCCGGCAGACGCGTCCGATCTGGATGAGCACGTATCCACCGCTGCTTCTTCCCAGGAAGTTAACCCTCGTTTACAGTGCTGCCATCGGCTGCGGAGCCCCGCGGCACCACGGCGAGGGGTGCGGCCAGCCCTGCCACCACCAGGCCCGGTTGCGTGCGAAGGAGAACTCCATGGACCCCGCCGACGTACTTGCCGACCACTGCGTCAGAAAAGCCGCCGACCTGACCGTCCCGGCGTTGCTGCACCGCAACGCCGAGGAGTTCGCCGACCTGCCGGCGCTGACCACGCTCGGCCGCGACGACACCCGCACCTGGGCCGAGCTGCGCGACGAGGTCGCCGAGCTGTCCGGCGGCCTGGCCGAGATCGGCCTGGAGCCGGGACGGCACATGCTGATCATGATGTCCAGCCGCGCCGAGCACTGGCTGGTCGACCTCGCCGCGGTTCACCTGGGCGCGGTTCCGTCCACCATCTACCCGACGCTCAGCTCCGAGCAGATGCGCTACCTGGCGCGGCACAGCGCCGCGCAGGTGCTCGTGCTGGAGGGGCCGGCCGAACTGGAACGCTGGCGGCCGATCCTGGCCGACCTGCCGGACCTGCTCCGGGTGGTGCTGGTGGACGAGCCGGGTGAACCGGCCGCCGACGCGGTGCCGCTGTCGCGCGTGCGTACCCTCGGCCGGGCCGCCCACGAGGCGGACCCGGACGCCTTCGAACGGCGCTGGCGCGCGATCCGGCCCGAGCAGCCGGTGACGCTGCTCTACACCTCCGGGACGACTGGTAACCCGAAGGGCGTCGTGCTCAGCCACCACAACGTGATCTACCAGGCGGTGGCGCTGGACGCGATGGTGTCCGTCCCGGACCACGCGCCGACGGTGGCCTACCTGCCGCTCGCGCACATCGCCGAACGGTTCCTCGGCATCTACAACGCGATCTACCGCGCCGGGCACGTCACCATCTGCCCCGACGCCACGCAACTCGTCGCGGCGCTGCGCGCTGTCGGTCCCGCCTCGTTCTTCGGGGTGCCGCGGGTCTGGGAGAAGATGGCCGCCGGTGTGCAGGCCCACCTGGCCGGCGCCGAGCCCGCGGTCCGCGCCGCCGTCGCCGCCGCGAGCGCGGTGACGCTGGAGGCGTACGAGCTGCGTGCGGCCGGAAAGCCGGTGCCCGACGAGTTGGCCGCCCGGGTGGAGCAGGCCCGCGCCACAGTGCTCCGCCCGCTGCAGTCCACGCTCGGCCTGCAGAACATGGTCTGGCCCGGCAGCGGCGCCGCCCCGATCCCGGTCGACGTGCTGCGGTTCCTCGCCGGGCTCGGCGTCGACGTGCTGGAGGTGTGGGGCCTGACCGAGACCACCGGCACCGCCACCCTCAACACCCCGGACCACTTCCGCACCGGGACGGTCGGCCGGCCCAACGTGGGCATGGAGGTACGCCTCGCCGACGACGGCGAGATCCTTGTCCGGGGCCCGCTGGTGTGCTCCGGCTACCTGCGCGAGGACGGCGGCGTCGAGCCGGTCGTGGACGCGGACGGCTGGCTGGCCACCGGCGACGTCGGCACGCTCGACGCCGACGGCTTCCTCACCATCACCGACCGCAAGAAGGAACTCATCATCACCTCCAGCGGGAAGAACATCTCCCCGGCGCAGATCGAGAACCTGCTGCGGGCGCACCCGCTCATCAGTCAGGCGGTGGCGATCGGCGACCGCCGGCCGTACGTCACGGCGCTGATCGTGCTGGACGAGGAGGTGGCGCCCCAGTGGGCGCGGGCGCACGGCGTCAGCGACCCGCACCTGCCCGCCCTGGCCTCGGACCCGGTGCTGCTGGCCGAGATCCAGGCCGCCGTGGACGCGGCGAACGCCCGGCTCGCCCGCCCCGAGCAGGTCAAGTCCTTCCAGGTGCTGCCGTCGGCCTGGACGCCGGAGTCCGGCGAGCTGACCCCGACGTTGAAGCTACGGCGCCGGATCATCGTCGACCGGTACGGCGACCGGATCGACGCCCTCTACACGGCCGCCGGGGTGGCGGCGGAGCCCGTCACGCAGTAGCGCCGGGTCGATGCCGGGCGGGGGTGGCGGCGCGCCGAGGTCGGCGGGCCGGTACCCCCGTGGGTAGCCGGGATAGGTGCGGTTGCGCGGCGCGCGGGTCAGCCGGCTCGTCCTGCGCGCGGGCAGCAGCCGCACCACCGCCGCCCGGGCGCGCAGCCCGGCGGCGAGCGCCCCGGACAGCCAGCGCGGCGCGGCCGGGAAGCCGAACGCGGCCCGCAGGTCGGCGGGCAGCAGCGCGAGGACGCCGAGCCGGGCCGCGCGGCGCAGCGGCGCCGGATACCAGGACGCGAACAGGTCGAGCGTGGACGCGCCGACGCGCTCGTTGCTCGGGGCGTAGCGGAAGTTCGCGCGCTCGTACTCGCGCTTGAAGTCCCGGAAGGCGTCGAAGTCCGCCGGGACGTCCCGGATGCCCATCCGCGCGCCGACCGCGCGGTAGTAGTGGAACGCGGCGAGCCGTTCGTGCTCGTGCAGCGGGCGCCAGCCGTACCGGTCCAGCCAGTCGATCGGCTCGTAGACGAACGTGGACAGCACGTAGCGCATGTCGTCGTCGGAGATCGCGTACCGGCCGTGCGCCCGGTTGATCACCCGCAGCGCCTCCCGGCCGCGCGGTGAGTCGTACCCGTGCTCGACCATCTCCGCCATCAGCAGCGCGGTGTCGTCGTAGCGCTGCTGTGCCCGCACCCGGAACTCGCCTGTCGCGTCGAGCAGCGCGGAGATGCTCGGCACGCAGTACGTGCGCAGCAGCGCCAGCTCCAGCGCGCGCTGGTAGTCGAAGGGGAACTCGTACCCGGCCGAGAGCCGGTAGATCTCGTGATGGTCGCGGACCGGATCGAGCTCCTCGATCCGGCGCAACCAGCGGTACCGCCCGCCACCAGCCATTCCGACCACCTCACCACCCACCCTTGCCGACGAAGTCAAGCTCCTCTATGTTAATAGAAAATCACATCCCCGGATAACTCGAAACCTGCTTGTGCGCACCTCACAGGCCGGTGTTCAGGGCGATGTCCGGTCGAACCGGGAAGTGGTGCGAATGGAAAATCTCAGTAGACGCAGCATCCTGACCCTCGGTGCCGCGCTGGGACTGGTCGCCGTGACCGACACCCCCAAGGCGTGGGCGTGGTCGTCGTCCGGCTCGATCGCCGGGACCGACACGGTCACCGACCCGTGGGACGTCTGGGACGACGACACCGACCCGCTCGTCGCCTCCATGCTGGACGCCGGTCAGATCCCGGCGGTGAACGCCGCGTTCGCGTCCTGGATCCGCAACGGCGACGCGCTGCCCGCCGGCCTGCCCCCGGCGCTGACCACCTACCTGCGGCGGGTCAACACGCTGCCGTCCTGGGCCGACCAGGCCAAGCTGGACCGCGCCGCCCAGTTCAACAAGCGCATGAGCATGTACCTGTTCCTGCTCTACGGCCTCGGCAGCGGGATCATGAGCACGGTGATCCCACGCGAGGCCCGCAACGTCTACTGGTCCGAGGGCGGCGCGGACATGAAGTCGCGCGCCGCGAAGACCTTCACCTACGGGTACGACCTGAGCGCCCCCGACGCGTTCAAGGCCACCGGCAACTTCGTGGTCACCTCGCACAAGACGCGACTGACCCACGCGGCGGTGCGGCACCTGCTGCCGCAGTCCGCGCCGTGGCGCGGCGTCACCGACCACCCGATCCCGATCAGCAACGGCGACATCCTCATCACCTTCCACAGCCTCGGCACGTACGTGCACCGCAAGCTGCTCGACTGGCGTCGCTGGGGGCTGCGGATGTCGGCCGCGGAGGAGGAGGCCTACCTGCACATGTGGCAGGTCGCGCTGCACCTGCTCGGCGTGCGCGACGAGTTCATCCCGAACAGCTGGGCCGCCGCCGAGGAGCAGTCCCGGTACGCGTTGTCCCCGCTCCTCGCGCCGACGCCCGAGGGCATCGACCTGGCCGACATCCTGCTCAACCTCACGTCCTCGGTGGACCTGGGCGTCACCCGGGGATTCCAGCGGGAGTTCGCGCGCTACGTGCTGACCGACCGGATCGGCGACTGGCTGCGGCTGCCGCGCGACTACATCTCCCGGGGCGTGATCGAGGCCGGCTGGCCCACGTACGTCATGTTCCGCGAAGGACTGTCGCCGCTCATGCCGGAGACGTTCGGCCTGTTCGACAGGTTCATCCGCGGGCTGGCGATGCTGTTCCTCAACAACGGCTCGTCCGCGTCGCACACCCCGATCACGATCCCGGTCATGAACCGGCCGGGCACCTGAGGCGGGTGCGGCCTCACCGCATGAGGGCGCCGGTGACCAGCGCGGTGACGGCGTCCCGGTGGCCGGGCGAGTCCTGCCAGCGCAGGGCGCGCCCGGCCTCCACCGCCACCCCGAATCCGGCGTGCACCAGCAGCCGGGCCTGCCGCCGGTCCAGGTCCGGCCGGGCCGCTCGCAACTGCTGCTCCCAGACCGCTATGTGCTCGCGCTGGGCGAGGATCAGCGGGCGCCGCACGTCGGCCGGAAGGCCGGCCACCTCCGCCTCGGCGACACTGTTGAGGGCGTTGTGTTCGAAGCAGTAGGCCACGTACGCCGCCGCCAGCGCGACCACCGCCTGATGCGGGTCGGCCGCCCGCTGGAGACTGCGGTCCACCGCCTGGGCGAGCAGTTCCGCCGCCTGGAGGCAGGCGGCCACCAGGATGTCCACCTTGCCGGGGTAGTGGCGGTAGAGGGCGGACGGCGCGAGCCCGACGGCCTGGGCGATCTGCGCGTTCGTGACGGTGGCGAACCCGTCACGGGCGAACAGCGGGACGGCGGCGGCCAGGATCTGCGCGCGCCGGGTCCGGGGCACCGGCTGGGTGGGCAGCTCGACCAGCCGCGCGGTGCCGGCCGCCGTCGTGGGGTCGGTGGCCGCCACGCGCATCGCGGACCGGAGCACCAGATCCTCGATCCGGCGCTGCGCGATCGAGGTGTGGTGCATCGTCACCGAGCCGATCACACCGAGCGCCGCCACGGCCCGCAGGCGCTCGTCGGGCAGCGGGTACTCCCGCCGTACCGTCTCGGTGACCCGGCCCACGACGCGGTCGAACTTCGTGCGGAGCAGGCGGCGGTCCTCGCGGCCGAGGTAGCGGGCCTCCCAGCGGTACAGGCCGCCGGAGGCGCGGTGCGCCACGGTGACCCGGGTGAGGGCGAGGAGCACGTCGGACAGCGTCGCGTCCGGAGGCCATTCGTCGATGACCTCGACCAGGTTGTCCACCATGACGTTGGCGCACGCGGCGAACAGCGCGTACTTGTTCGGGAAGTGCCGGTAGAGCGCGGGCGCGCTGATGCCGACTGCGGCCGCGATCTCCTCCATGGACGCGCCGTGGTAGCCGCGCTCACTGAACACCTGCCCGGCCGACTCGACGATGACCTGCCTGCGGTTGCGTGGCCGGGTGGCAGCGGCCGGCCCGGTGGTCACCGGGCCGGCCGATCGGCCGCGGGCGGGCACAGCACCATGCGTGTCAGTCAATCACAGCGCCTCACGCCGCCCGCGCGGTCGCCGCGGCCCGGCGGCGCCGGTCAGGCGTGCAGCGCGGCGAGCGCGAGTCGGGCGGTCTGGGTGTCGTAGCCCTCGGTGCGGTCGAAGCGGCCGATCCGTCCGACGTCGGTGACGACGTTCAGCGCGGCGTGCACGAGGACGCGGGCGTCCCCGGCGGGCAGCTCCGGCCGTACGGCGCGGACCAGGCGCACCCACTCCTCGACGTGTGCCCGCTGCGCGCCCCGCAACTGGTGCCGGTCCCGGTCGGGCAGGTTGTTGTTCTCCGCCAGGTAGACCGCGACGAGGTCGCTCTGGGCGAACGCGAAGTCGACGTAGGCCCGCACCACCCGGCGCAGCGCGTCGGCCGGGTCGCTCGCCTCGGCGAGCGCGGCGGTCGTGGCCCCGGTCAGGCGGTCGGTGGCGCGGTAGTAGGCGGCCGCGAGCAGGTCGGCCTTGCCGGGGAAGTACCGGTACACGCTGGACGCCTGCATGCCTGCCGCGCGCCCGATGTCCTCGACGGCGACGGCGTGGTAGCCGTGGCGGTGGAACAGGCGGATCGCCTCGACCAGCAGCAGTTCGCGGCGCGACGCCGGACGGACCGGCGCGGCGCCGGGCGCCGGGTCCGCCGTGACGCGCGGGCGGGGCGGCGCCGGGGGAGCGTCGGTCCGCAGCAGCGTCCAGGCGACGCGGGTGAGCAGGCGTTCGGTGTCGGCGCCGGTGGCCGCGGCCCGGTAGGTGGTGACGCTGCCGAAGGCGCTCAGGGCCGCGTTCGTCAGCAGGTCCGCCTGCCCGGCGGTCAGCTCGGGGCGCAGCTCGCGCAGCGGTCCGGCCAGGCGGCCGACGAGCGTGGTCATGCTCGCGGCGAACTCCTGCCGGTGCTCGGCGGTGAGGTACCGGCCCTCCCACTGGTACAGCCCGGCCACCCGCCGCCGGCTCACCGCGACCCCGGCGAGCGCGTGCAGCAGTTCGTCGAGCCGCCCCCGGGCGTCGTCGGCGGACGGCTGGTCGGACGCGGCGAGCAGCGCGCCGACGACCTCCCGGGTGGCGTGCACGAGGATCGCGTACTTGTTCGGGAAGTGCCGGTAGACGGCCGGCCCGCTGATGCCGACGGCGGCGGCGATCTCGTCGACGGAGACCCCGTGGTAGCCCCGCTCGCAGAACAGCTCGGCACCCGCCAGCGCGATGCGGGCCTTGCGGTCCTTCGGCCGTCTGGCGGGTGCCCCGGCGGTGTCGCTCGCTGCTTGTCGCACCCGCACAGGTTAGCGCCACCTCGCGGTACGGCCGCGTCGACCCGCTGGCTCCTCGACCGCTGAGCAGGGGTCAGGGCGAAGGCAGCCAGCGCTCTTCGGCCGTCGGAACTTCTTGACAAGCTGCGGTGGGCTCCAGAAAAGTTAGGCGAAATTCGCATGCGGGTGAGCAATGAGGAGCTTGGCATGACGACCGAGGCGTTCATCTACGACGCGTTGCGCACACCGCGCGGGCGAGGCAAGCCCAGCGGGGCCCTGTACGGGGTCAAGCCGGTGTCGCTCGTCACCGGCCTGATCGAGGAGACCCTACGGCGGATGCCCGGCCTGGACCCGGCTCTGATCGACGACATCGTGCTCGGCGTGGTGTCCCCGCTCGGCGACCAGGGGGCCGACATCGCCCGCGCCGCGGCCGTCGCCGCCGGCCTGCCCGACACCGTGGCCGGCGTCCAGCTCAACCGCTTCTGCGCCTCCGGTCTGGAGGCGGTGAACATCGCCGCGCAGAAGGTGCGCTCCGGCTGGGAGGATCTCGTCCTCGCCGGTGGCGTCGAGTCGATGTCCCGGATACCGATGGGCTCCGACGGGGGAGCGTGGGCGCTGGACCCGGAGACCAACTACACCACCGGCTGCGTGCCGCAGGGCATCAGCGCCGACCTCATCGCCACGATCGCCGGCTTCGACCGCGAGACCGTCGACGCGTACGCGCTCCAGTCGCAGGCCCGGGCCGCGAAGGCGTGGGCCAACGGCTACTTCACCCGCTCCGTGGTGCCGGTGCGCGACCGCAACGGGCTCACCGTCCTGGACCGCGACGAGCACATCCGGGCCGACTCGACGGCGGAGAGCCTCGCCGCGCTGCGCCCCTCGTTCGCCGAGATCGGCGAGCAGGCGGGCTTCGACGCGGTCGCCTTGCAGAAGTACCACTGGGTCGAACGCATCGAACACGTCCACACGGCCGGCAACTCCTCCGGCATCGTGGACGGCGCCGCGCTCGTCACGATCGGCAGCGAGGCGGCCGGCGCCGCCGCCGGGCTCACCCCCCGCGCCCGCGTCGTCGCCACGGCGCTCAGCGGCGCCGACCCCACCATCATGCTCACCGGCCCGGCCCCGGCCGCCCGCAAGGCGCTGGCCAAGGCGGGCCTCGGCGTCTCCGACCTCGACCTGGTCGAGATCAACGAGGCGTTCGCCGCCGTGGTCCTGCGGTTCGTCGCCGACCTCGGGCTCAGCCCGGACATCGTCAACGTCAACGGCGGCGCGATCGCGATGGGCCACCCGCTGGGCGCGACCGGCGCCATGATCCTCGGCACGCTCGTCGACGAGCTGGAACGACGCGGCGGCCGCTACGGGCTGGCCACGCTCTGCGCCGGCGGCGGCATGGGCATCGCGACTGTGATCGAACGAATCTGAGGAGCACGAATGGCAAACACCATCCGGTGGGAGCACGGCGACGACGGCATCGTGCTGCTCACCCTCGACCACCCCGGCCGCTCGGCGAACGTGATGAACGCGGAGTTCGGCGAGAGCCTCCTGGCCACAGTGGACCGGCTCGAAGCCGAACGCGACCGGATCACCGGCGTGATCCTCACCTCGGCCAAGAAGACGTTCTTCGCCGGCGGCGACCTGGAGACCCTGGTGCGGCTCACGCCCGCCGACGCCGAGGCGTCAGCGGCCGATGCCGGCCGGCTCAAGCACACGGTACGGCGCCTGGAGACGCTCGGCCGCCCGGTCGTCGCCGCGATCAACGGCTCGGCCCTCGGCGGCGGGCTGGAACTGGCGCTCGGCTGCCACCACCGCATCGTGCTCGACGACCCGGCCATCGAGATCGGCTTCCCCGAGGTCACGCTCGGCCTGCTGCCCGGCTGCGGCGGCGTGGTGCGTACCGTCCGGCTGCTCGGCGTCACCGCCGCGCTCACCGACTGGCTGCTGCGCGGCCAGCGCCGCCGTCCGCAGGACGCGCTCGCGCACGGGCTGGTCGACGCGCTTGCCGCCGACCGCGACGCCCTCATGGCCGCCGCCCGCGCCTGGATCGCCGCGAACCCGGACGCGACCCAGCCGTACGACCGCAAGGGCTACCGGATGCCCGGCGGCACCCCGTCCAGCCCGGGGCTGGCGATGCAGTTGCCGGCCATGCCCGCGCTGCTGCGCAAGCAGCTCAAGGGCGCGCCCTACCCGGCGCCCCGCAACATCCTCGCCGCCGCCGTCGAGGGCGCCCAGGTCGACCTGGACACCGCGTTCACGATCGAGGGGCGGTACTTCACCGAGCTGGCCACCGGCCAGGTCGCCAAGAACATGATCAAGGCGCTCTTCTTCGACCTCCAGACCGCCCGGTCCCGGACCGCCGGCGGCGAACACCCGCCGGTACGCGGCGTCGCTGTCGTCGGCGCGGGCATGATGGGCGCCGCCATCGCGTACGTCTGCGCCCGCGCCGGGATGCGGGTGGTGCTCAAGGACGTCACCGCCGAGGGGGCGGCGCGCGGCAAGGCGTACTCGGCCGGTCTGCTCGACAAGGCGGTGGCCCGGGGCCGGTCCACGCCGGAGAAGCGCGACGAGATCCTGGGCCGCATCCACGCCACCGGCGACGTCGCCGACCTGGCCGGCGTCGACCTCGTCATCGAGGCGGTCTTCGAGGACCCCGCGCTCAAGCACAAGGTGTACGCGGAGATCGAGCAGGTCGCGCCGGACGCGCTGATCGCCTCCAACACCTCCACGCTGCCCATCACGATGCTCGCCGAGGGCGTCAGCCGGCCGGAGGAGTTCGTCGGGCTGCACTTCTTCTCGCCGGTGGACAAGATGCCGCTGGTCGAGGTGATCCGTGGGGAGCGGACCAGCGAGGCCACGCTGGGGCGCGCCCTCGGTGTCGTCCGCCAGCTGCGCAAGACGCCGATCGTGGTCAACGACAGCCGGGGCTTCTTCACCAGCCGGGTCATCGGCACGTTCACCAACGAGGGCGTGGCGATGCTGGCCGAGGGCATCCCGGCGGCGACCATCGAGCAGGCCAGCAGCCAGGCCGGCTATCCCGCGCCGGTGCTCGCGCTGATGGACGAGCTGACCCTCACCCTGCCCCGCCGGATCCGCCTGGAGACGGCAGCGGCGACTGTGGCCGCCGGTGGCACGTGGCAGCCGCACGCGGCCGACGCGGTCATCGACCGGATGATCGACGAGTGCGGCCGGACCGGACGCTCCGGCGGCGCCGGCTTCTACGACTACCGCGACGGCAAGCGGGCCGGGCTCTGGCCGGGGCTGCGCGAGCAGTTCGGCGGCACGAACCTGGACACGCCCTTCGAGGACCTCAAGGAGCGGATGCTCTTCATCGAGGCGATCGAGTCGGTGCGGTGCCTGGACGAGGGCGTGCTGACCTCGGTGGCCGACGCCAACGTCGGCTCGATCCTGGGCATCGGCTACCCGAGCTGGACCGGCGGCGTCCTGCAGTACGTCAACCAGTACGACGGCGGACTGCCGGGCTTCGTGGCCCGGGCCCGGGTCCTCGCCGAGCGCTACGGCGAGCGGTTCGACCCGCCGCCGCTGCTGGTCGGCATGGCCGAGCGGGGCGAGCGGTTCGAATAGGCGACGACGCGGCCGGGCCGGTGAGGGGAAACCCACCGGCCGGGCCGCGCCACGTCAGGACATCTGCTCGGACAGCCCGTACGTCTTGGCGATGATCTCGCGCTGGATCTCGCTTGCGCCGCCGTAGACGGTGGACACGATCGACGAGCGGACCAGCCGTTCCATGTCGAACTCGGTGGTGTAGCCGTAGCCGCCCATCATCTGCATCGCGTCCAGGGCTACCCGGCGGGCGGTCTCGGTAGCCTTGAGTTTCGCCATCGAGCTCTCCCGGGGCAGCACCGTGTCCGGCGCCCTGTCGACCTTCGCGGCGGTGTCGTAGACCAGCAGCCGGGCGCACTCGATCTCGGTGGCCAGGTCGGCCAGCCGGTGCCGGAGCACCTGGAACGATCCGATCGGGCGGCGGAACTGCCGCCGGTTCTTCACGTACTCCACGACGTCGTCGAACGCCCGCTGCGCGGTGCCGAGCATGACGCTGGCCAGGATGAGCCGCTCCATGTTGAGCCCGGCCATCAGTTGCCGCCAGCCGTTGTCGACCTCGCCCACCACGGCGTCGGCGGGCAGCACGCAGTCGGTGAAGTAGAGGTCGTTCACCTCCCGGCCGCCCATCGTGTCGATGCCGGAGACGGTCAGGCCGGGCGCCGAGGCGGGGACCAGGAACATGGTCAGGCCGTGGTGGTCGCCGGCCCGGCCCGAGGTGCGGGCGACGAGCAGGATGTGCTCGGCCAGATGGGCGTTCGAACACCACGTCTTCTGGCCGTTGACCACCCACCCGTCGTCGCGGCGCTCGGCGCGGCAGCTCAGGTTCGCCACGTCGGAGCCGGCCTCGGGCTCGGACATCGCGACCGCCTCGATGACGCCGCGGGCCACTCCGGACAGGATCAGCTTCTTCTGCGCCGGCGTGCCGAACCGCTGGTAGGTGGCGGCCACGATGATCGAGGTGGTGAAGCCGCCGATCGGGGCCATCGCGCGGGCCGTCTCCTCCAGGAACAGGCACAGCTCGGTCGTGCCGGCGCCGCCGCCGTCGAACTCCTCCGGCAGCGACAGGCCCAGCCAGCCGAGGTCGGCCATCCTGCGGTACAGCTCCGGGCTGTGCGGTTCCCGGCCGCCGTTCGTGAGGTTCTGCCGCTGCTCGCGGGTGCCGACCTCGCGGCGGCAGAAGTCCCGCACCGCCTGGACCAGGGATCGTTGCTCGTCGCTCCACTCCACTGCGGTACCTCCAGCGCGTCAGCAGGGATTGACAGCAAGGCTAGACTATCGAATATCAAATGTCAGGAGGCTGCCGATGACGTCCCTCGTTGAGCGCCCTCGCCGGCTGCGCGTCGTCGACCCGGTGACAGGTGAGCACCGCGCCGACTACGACATCGCCGACGACGCCGCAGTGCGCGCCGCCGTCGAGCGGGCCCGCGAAGCGGCCGGCTGGTGGTCCGGTCTGGACGCCCGGCAACGCCGCCGGCACCTGCTCGCGTACAAGGCGTCGATCGCCGGCGGCATCGACGAGCTGGCCGGCGTCATCCGCAGCGAGACCGGCAAGTCCCTCGCCGGCGCCCAGCTCGAGGTGATGCTCGCCGTCGAGCACCTGGACTGGGCGGCGCGTCACGCCCGGCGGGTGCTCCGGCGGCGGTCGGTCTCCTCCGGCCTGCTCGCGTTCAACCAGGCCGCCTCCGTCGAGTACGTGCCGTACGGCGTGGTCGGCGTGATCGGCCCGTGGAACTACCCCGTCTACACGCCGTTGGGCGCGGTGTCGCACGCGCTCGCCGCGGGCAACGCGGTGGTGTTCAAGCCCAGCGAGTTCACCCCGGGCGTCGGCGTGTGGCTGGCCGAGCGCTGGCGTGAGCTGTTCCCTGACCACCCGGTCCTGCAGGTCGTCACCGGTGACGGCACGACCGGCGCCGCGCTGTGCCGCGCGGGGGTCGACAAGCTCGCGTTCACTGGGTCGGCCGCGACGGCACGCGTGGTGATGGCCGCCTGCGCCGAGAGCCTGACGCCGGTGGTGATCGAGGGCGGCGGCAAGGACGCGCTCATCGTCACCGCCGACGCCGACCTCGACGCCGCCGCCCGGGCTGCGGTCTTCGGTGGCCTCGGCAACGCCGGGCAGACCTGCGCCGGCGTCGAGCGCGTCTACGTCGAACAGCCGGTGTACGAGCCGTTCCTGACCAGGCTGACCGAGCTGGCGCGGGAGGTCCGCCCGGGCGCCGAGCCGGACGCGCCGTACGGGCCGATGACCACGCCCGCTCAGCCGGACGTGGTGCGACGCCACGTCACCGACGCCCTCGACCGGGGCGGCCGGGCGGTGGTCGGTGACGCGAACTCGGTACGGCCCCCGTTCGTCGAGCCGGTCGTGCTGGCCGAGGTGCCGGAGGACAGCGCGGCGGTCACCGAGGAGACGTTCGGGCCGGTGCTCGTGGTCAACCCGGTGGCCGACGCCGACGAGGCGGTACGCCGGACGAACGCGACGACCTACGGGCTGTCCGGCTCGATCTTCACCCGCGACCGTCGCCGTGGCCTGGCGCTCGCCGGGCGGCTGCGGGCCGGCGCGGTGTCGATCAACTCGGTGCTGGGGTACGCCGGCGTGCCGTCACTGCCCTTCGGCGGTGTGGGCGACTCGGGGTTCGGCCGGGTCCACGGCGCGGACGGACTGCGCGAGTTCAGCCGGGCGCGGTCGGTCACGTGGCAGCGGTTTCGGCCCGCGATCGATGTGATGACGCTGCAACCGTCCGCCGTCGCCATGCGCCGGTCGCTGGCGATGTTCGCCAAGCGTCATGGCCGCCGGTGACTCACTCGCTCCACACGCCGAGGCCGTCGAGGTGCTTGACCAGCCGCTCCGCGCCGTCGGTGAAGTGGCGGGCCATGACCGGCCGGACGGTGTCCGGGTCGCGGGCTTCGAGTGCGTCGAGCAGGGCCTCGTGATCGGCGACCATGCCGGCCCGCCACTCCGCGTCGGCGGCGTAGAACCGCGACGGCGTGTAGCGGGTCACGGTCCGCAGCAGCCAGGACAGCTTGCGCGCGTCGGCGAGCCGGTTGATCCGGCGGTGGAACTCGTACTCCAGCTGCTCGACCCGGCTGACCTGCCGGGCCTGGGCGGCCCGGCGCAGGCGCTCGTGCTGCTGCCGCAGGTCGTCGAGCTGGTCGGGCGTGATGCTGAGCGCGACCCGGGCGGCCAGCTCGCCGGCGATGTGGCCCTGGAGGCCGAACACGTCGAGGATGTCCTGCCGGGACAGCGGCGCGACCACGTGCCCGCGGCGCGGTTGCAGCTCGACCATGTCCTCCGCGCGCAACATCAGCAGCGCCTCACGCACCGGCGTGATGCTCAGCCCGGTCTCCTGGGCGACCTCCTCCAGCCGGATCCGCTCGCCGGGACGCAGCTGGCCGGACATGATCCGGTCGCGCAGCAGGCTCGCCACCGTCTCGGAGAGCTGGGGCTGGGACACGCTCGGGGTCTTGCCACGTTCCACCACCGCCTAAGGGTATCAAATGTCAAATGTCACAAAGACCGAGCCGGCGGGTGAGGGCCTGCGGGCCGCCACCGCCGGCGGCGTCCGCACCATCTGGTTCGACCGGCCCGAACGGCGCAACGCGATGTCACTGGAGATGTTCCGCGACTACTACGCCGCGCTGGTGGCCGCCGACGCCGACCCTCAGGTACGGGCGATCGTGGTGACCGGGGCCGGCGACTGGTTCTGCGCCGGCGCCGACCCGGAGGCGCTCGTCGCGCTGCTGGACGGGCACAACCGTGACCTGCTCGCAGACGAGTTCGGCTTCCCGCCGCACCTGCCGTTGACGCTCGGCACGCCGGTCGTCGCGGCGGTGAACGGCGGAGCGGCCGGCCTCGGTCTGGTCCACGCGCTCTACGCCGACGTGCGGTTCCTGTCCGAGCGGGCGCGCCTGGCCACCTCGTTCAGCCGGCTCGGCCTCGTCGCCGAGTACGGCAGCGCCTGGCTGCTGCCCCGGCTGATCGGCGTCGGCAACGCGCTCGACCTGCTGCTGTCCGGCCGCAAGATCGACGCGGCGGAGGCGTACCGGATCGGGCTGGTACAACGTGTGCTCCCGCGCGACGAGGTGCTGGCCGAGGCGCAAGCCTATGCCGCGGACCTCGCCGAGCACTGCTCACCGGCCTCCATGGCGGTGATCCGGCAGCAGGTCTGGTCGGGCCTGGAGACCGGGGCGGCCGAGGCAGCAGGCGACGCCATCCGGCTCATGACCGCCTCCCTCGCCGGTGCCGACTTCGGCGAGGCCCTGCTCAGCCAGGCCCAGGGACGCGCACCCCGCTTCGCCCCGCGGGCCGGCGCGTGAGCGGCCCGCTCGCCGGCGTCCGGGTCGTGGAGCTGGCCGGGATCGGGCCCGGCCCGTTCGCCGCCATGCTGCTCGCCGACCTCGGCGCCGACGTGGTGCGCGTCGACCGGCCGGAGCCCGGCGCGTTCGCGGCCGGCGACCCCGGGCGGAACCTGCTCAACCGCGGCAAGCGCTCGGTGGTGGTGGACCTGAAGCACCCCGACGGCGCGGAGGTGGTCCGCGAACTCGCCGGCCGGGCCGCGATCCTGATCGAGGGCTGGCGTCCCGGCGTCGCCGAGCGGCTCGGCGTCGGACCGCAGGACGCGCTGGCCCGTAACCCCGCTCTGGTCTACGGGCGGATGACCGGGTGGGGGCAGGACGGGCCGCTGGCCCGCGCCGCCGGCCACGACATCGGCTACATCGCCGTAGCCGGGGCGCTGCACCCGATCGGCCGGGCCGGCGGGCCGCCGCAGATCCCGCTCAACCTGGTCGGCGACTTCGGCGGCGGCGCGCTCTACCTGGTCGTCGGCATCCTGGCGGCGCTGCACGTCGCGGGCGCCACCGGGCGTGGGCAGGTCGTCGACGCCGCCATCGTGGACGGCGCGGCCCACCTCACCACCCCGTTCGCCGGGCTGCTCGCGCAGGGCGCCTGGCGGCCCGAGCGGGGCCGCAACCTGCTCGACGGCGGCGCGCCGTTCTACGACGTGTACGCCACCGCCGACGGCGGGCACATGGCTGTGGGCGCGCTGGAACCCCAGTTCTACGCCGAACTGCTGCGGCTGCTCGGGCTCGCCGACGCGGACCTGCCGGACCGGCACGACGTCACCGGGTGGCCGGTGCTGCGGGCCCGCTTCGCCGAGGTGTTCGCCGGCCGTACCCGCGAGGAATGGACAGCTGTGTTCGACGGCACCGACGCCTGCGTCGCGCCGGTGCTGTCGCTCACCGAGGCGCCGGACCACCCGCACCTGGCCGCGCGCGGCACGTACGAGGAGCACTTCGGCGTCCGGCAACCCGCCGTGGCGCCCCGCCTGTCCGGGACACCGGGGCAGGTCGGCGGTCCACCGCCCGCGCCGGGCGCGGACACCGAGCCCGTCCTCACCGACTGGGGGCTGGGCGCACACCTACGACGGTGGCGCGACGGCGGCGCCGTCCGCCAGGGACAGGGAGCGCACTGATGCGTATCGGGACGACACTGGCGTACGCCGCCGATCCCCGCAGCGGCGCTGATGACGTGGCCGCCTGGGAACAGGACGGCCTGGACGTGGTCTGGGTGTCCGAGGCGTACGGCTTCGACGCGCCCACGGTCATGGGTTACCTCGCCGCTCGCACGAGCCGGGTGCACATCGGCTCCGCGATCCTGCCGATCTTCTCGCGTACCCCGGCGTTGCTGGCGCAGACCGCGGCGGGCCTGGACGCGATGTCCGGTGGCCGCGCCATCCTCGGCCTGGGCGCGTCCGGGCCGCAGGTGATCGAGGGCTGGCACGGCGTGGCGTACGACAGGCCGCTGGCCCGCACCCGGGAGGTGATCGACATCTGCCGGCGGGTGTGGCGGCGCGAGACGCTGACGAACGACGGGCTCTACCAGCTGCCGCTGCCGCCCGGTGAGGGCACCGGCCTGGGCAAGCCGCTGAAGATCCTCACCCACCCGGTCCGCGACCGCATCCCGATCCACGTGGCCAGCCTGGGCGACCGGAACGTGCGGATGACCGCCGAGATCGCCGACGGGTGGCTGCCGTTCCTCTACGACCCGCAGCGCGCCGGCGACGTCTGGGGCGACGCGCTGGCGGCCGGCCGGGCCAAGCGGCCCGCCGATCTCGGGCCGCTGGAAGTGGTGGCCGGTGGGCCGCTGGCCATCGGCCCGGACGTGACCGGCCTGCGCGACCTCGCCCGGCCACTGATCGCCCTGTACGTGGGCGGGATGGGCGCCAAGGGCCGCAACTTCTACCACGACCTGCTGTGCCGCTACGGCTACCCGGCCGAGGCGGA
Source organism: Micromonospora sp. LA-10 (assembly GCF_051853095.1). NCBI lineage: Bacteria > Bacillati > Actinomycetota > Actinomycetes > Micromonosporales > Micromonosporaceae > Micromonospora > Micromonospora sp. LA-10. The sequence goes on along the minus strand of NZ_CP195710.1, from coordinate 1,422,398 downwards.
CCGCATCCAGGACCTCTACCTGGCCGGCCGCAAGGCCGAGGCCGCCGCCGCGGTGCCGGCGGAACTGCTGGAACGCACCAGCCTGATCGGGCCGGAGAGCTACGTGCGCGACCGGGTGCAGGAATTCCGCGACGCGGGCGTGACGGTCCTCAACGTCGCGCCGCTGGGCGAGGACCCCCGGCGTCTCGTCGCCGCCGTCGCGGACATGGCCCGGTAGCGCAGGGGAGGGAGCTGACACATGGACCGCGCGATCTTCACCGCCGACCACCTCGCGTTCGCCGAACTGGTGCGCGCGTTCATCGACAAGGAGATCACCCCGCACCACGAGCGCTGGGAGGCCGACGGCATCGTCGACCGCGCCGTGTGGCGGGCCGCCGGCGCCGCCGGGCTGCTCGGCTTCTTCGTCGACGAACGGTACGGCGGCGCCGGGGTGACCGACCGGCGTTTCCACGCCGTCCTCACCGAGGAACTGGCCCGGGCCGGCGCGAGCGGTCCGGCGTTCGGCCTGCACAACGACATCATCGGGCCGTACCTGACCGACCTGACCACCGAGGAGCAGAAGCAGCGCTGGCTGCCGGGCTTCTGCTCCGGTGAGATCGTCACCGCGATCGCCATGTCCGAGCCGGGCGCCGGCAGCGACCTGCAGGGCATCACCACCACCGCGGTACGCGACGGCGACGACTGGGTCCTCAACGGGCAGAAGACGTTCATCAGCAACGGCATCCTGGCCGACCTGGTCATCGTGGTCGCCCGTACCGACCCGGACGCCGGACGGCGGGGGATCAGCCTGCTCGTGGTCGAGCGCGGCATGCCCGGCTTCGAGCGGGGCCGCAACCTCGACAAGCTCGGGCAGAAGGCGCAGGACACCGCCGAGCTGTTCTTCGCCGACGTCCGCGTACCAGCCGCCAACCTGCTCGGCGCGGAGGGGGAGGGCTTCGCCTACCTGATGCGCAACCTGCCCCTGGAACGGCTGTCGATAGCCGTCGCGGCGCTCGCCGGCGCCGAGACGGTGTTCGCGCAGACCCTGGAGTACTGCAGGCAGCGCCGGGCGTTCGGCCGTCCCATCGGCAGCTTCCAGCACAACCGGTTCGTGCTCGCCGAACTCGCCACCGAGCTGCGCCTGGGCCGCGTCTTCGTGGACAACTGCCTGGTGGCGCCGGACCTCGGCGCGGAGACGGCGGCCATGGCGAAGTGGTGGTGCACCGAGTTGCAGCAGCGCGTCGTCGACAGGTGTCTCCAGTTGCACGGCGGCTACGGCTACATGCGCGAGTACCCGGTGGCCCGCGCCTACCTGGACGCCCGCGTGCAGACCATCTACGGCGGCACCACCGAGATCATGAAGGAGGTGATCGGCCGGTCACTCGGTCTGTGAGCCGGTCTCCAGCATGGGTACGAGGAACCGGCGGGCCATCTCCCGCAGCGCGTCGTCGTCGTCCAGGTCGATGACGTGGCTCGGGGTGAGCAGGAACGAGCAGGACAGCCGCGTCATCAGCTCGGCCACCACCTCGACGTCCACGGCGCCGGAGATGGTGCCGGCGCGTTGCTCGCGGCGCAACTGCCCGGCGACGAACCGTTGCACGGTGGCCAGCGTCCGCCCGCCGTCGCTGATCATCGAGGGGATGAGCACGTCCGGCTCGACCGCCATAAGCCCACCGATCAGCGGGTTGCGGCGGATCGCGCCCAGCGCGCTGACGAAGCCCAGCACCACCCGGTCACCGACGGTCTCCGCCCGCTGGATGTCGATCAGGAACTGGTCGAAGTAGCGGCGGAACTCCCGGCGGACCACCTGCTCGACCAGCCGGTCCTTGGTGGCGAACCGGCGGTACGCGGTGATCCGGGAGACGCCGGCCCGCCGGGCCACATCCTCCATCGTGGAGCGCCGGATACCCATGCGGCAGAACTGCTCGTAGGCGGCGTCGAGGATCCGGGTGGCCACCTCGTCGGTGTCGTCGGCGCTCTGCAACGCCTCGGTGAACGCGCGTTCCAGCAGCGACTCCGGCGGGCCGGCCGGTCCGCCGTGACCCGCCTCGGGGGAGGACGCCTGCGCGGGAGCGGTCCCGGCCATGTTGCCCTCCCGGGAGAGACGGTGACGCGACTGGCGCTTCACCGTACCAACCGCCGGGGCGTACCCCCGGGAAAGCGCGACCGCCGCGCCCCCGGGTGCGGGGCGCGGCGGTCGCGTGGTCGTGCCGTGGTCAGGAGCCGGCGCGCTTGGCCGTCGCCTTGAGGTAGTCCCGGTTGAGCCGGCCGATGGTGTTCAGCGGGATGCCCTTCGGGCAGGCCGTCGCGCACTCGCCGATGTTCGTGCAGCCGCCGAAGCCGGCCTCGTCGTGCGCGTCCACCATGCCGATCACCCGGGTGTAGCGCTCCGGCTGGCCCTGCGGCAGCAGCGAGAGCTGGGTGATCTTCGCGGCGGTGAACAGCATGCCGGAGCCGTTCGGGCAGGCCGCCACGCAGGCGCCGCAGCCGATGCACGCCGCCGACTCGAACGCCGCGTCCGCGTCGGCCTTCGGCACCGGCACCGAGTGCGCCTCCGGGGCGCTGCCGGTCGGCGCGGTGACGTAGCCGCCGGCCGCGATGATCTGGTCGAACGCGTTGCGGTTGACCACCAGGTCCTTGACGACCGGGAAGGCGCGGGCCCGCCACGGCTCGATGTCGATCGTGTCGCCGTCGGAGAACTGCCGCATGTGCAGCTGGCAGGCGGTGGTGCCGCGCTGCGGGCCGTGCGCCTCACCGTTGATCATGAGGCTGCACATGCCGCAGATGCCCTCGCGGCAGTCGTGGTCGAACGCGACCGGCTCCTCGCCGTCCAGGATCAGCCGCTCGTTCAGCACGTCGAGCATCTCCAGGAAGGACATGTCCGGGGACACGTCCTGCACCGGGTAGGTCACCATCCGACCCTTGTCCTCGGGGCCGTGCTGGCGCCAGATGCGCAGGGTCAGGTTCACTTGTAGCTCCGCTGCGTGGGGTGAACGTATTCGAAGGTCAGGTCTTCCTTGTGCAGCACGGGCTCACCGGTGCCGGTGTACTCCCAGGCCGCCACGTACGCGAACCGGTCGTCGTCGCGCTGCGCCTCGCCGTCGGGCGTCTGGTGCTCGGCCCGGAAGTGGCCACCGCAGGACTCCTCGCGGTGCAGCGCGTCGATGCACATCAGCTCGGCCAGCTCGAAGAAGTCGGCCACCCGGCCGGCCTTCTCCAGCGACTGGTTGAGCCCCTCGCCGTCGCCCGGCACGCGCACCCGCTGCCAGAACTGCTCGCGCAGCGCGCGGATCTCGTCGATCGCCTTGCGCAGCCCGGCCTCGGAGCGCTCCATGCCGCAGTGCTCCCACATGATCTGGCCCAGCTCCCTGTGGAACGAGTCCACGGTGCGGTCGCCGTTGATCGCGAGCAGCCGCTTGATCCGGTCCTCGACGTCGGTACGCGCCGCGACCGCTTCGGGGTGGCTCGCGTCGACCTTCTCCAGCGCGCCGGAGGCCAGGTAGTTGGCGAGCGTGTTGGGCAGCACGAAGTAGCCGTCGGCCAGGCCCTGCATCAGCGCCGAGGCGCCGAGCCGGTTCGCGCCGTGGTCGGAGAAGTTGGCCTCGCCGATCACGAACAGGCCGGGGATGGACGACTGGAGGTCGTAGTCGACCCAGAGGCCGCCCATCGTGTAGTGCACGGCGGGGTAGATCCGCATCGGGACCTCGTACGGGTCCTCGCCGGTGATCCGCTCGTACATCTCGAAGAGGTTGCCGTACTTGGCCTCGATGGCCTTGCGGCCGAGCCGGTCGATCGCGTCGGCGAAGTCCAGGTAGACGCCGAGGCCGCTGGGGCCGACGCCACGTCCCTCGTCGCAGACGTTCTTCGCCGCACGGGAGGCGATGTCGCGGGGGACCAGGTTGCCGAAGGAGGGGTAGATCCGCTCCAGGTAGTAGTCCCGCTCGTCCTCGGGGATCTCCCGGGGGCTGCGCTGGTCGCCCTTGGCCTTCGGCACCCACACCCGGCCGTCGTTGCGCAGCGACTCGCTCATCAGGGTCAGCTTCGACTGGTGGTCGCCGGAGACCGGGATGCAGGTCGGGTGGATCTGCGTGTAGCAGGGGTTGGCGAAGTACGCGCCCTTGCGGTGCGCCCGCCAGGAGGCGGTGACGTTGCAGCCCTTGGCGTTGGTGGAGAGGTAGAAGACGTTGCCGTACCCGCCGGTGGCGAGCACGACGGCGTCGGCCATCTCGGTGCTGATCTCGCCGGTGACCATGTCGCGGACCACGATGCCGCGCGCCCGGCCGTCGACGATGACCAGTTCGAGCATCTCGTGGCGTGCGTTCATCTCCACGTTGCCCAGGCCGATCTGCCGCTCCAGCGCCTGGTACGCGCCGAGCAGCAGCTGCTGGCCCGTCTGGCCCCGGGCGTAGAAGGTGCGCTGCACCTGCGCGCCGCCGAAGGAGCGGGTGTCCAGCAGGCCGCCGTACTCGCGGGCGAACGGCACGCCCTGGGCGACGCACTGGTCGATGATGTTGACCGAGACCTCGGCCAGCCGGTGCACGTTCGACTCGCGGGAGCGGAAGTCGCCGCCCTTGACCGTGTCGTAGAACAGGCGGTGCACCGAGTCGCCGTCGTTGCGGTAGTTCTTGGCGGCGTTGATGCCGCCCTGCGCGGCGATCGAGTGGGCCCGGCGCGGGCTGTCCTGGTAGCAGTAGGACCGCACCTGGTAGCCCTGCTCGGCGAGCGTGGCGGCGGCGGAGCCGCCGGCCAGGCCGGTGCCGACCACGATCACCGTCATCTTGCGGCGGTTGGCCGGGTTGACCAGCTTCATCTCGAAGCGGTGGCGCTCCCACCGCGTCTCGATCGGGCCGTCCGGGGCCCGGGTGTCGGCGATCGGGTCGCCTTCGCTGTAGAGATCCATGTCAGGACACCAATCCGGTGATCACGGCGAACGGGACCAGCAGGTAGCCGCCGACGAGCGCGACGGCGAAGACGAGCGCGGCGATCCGGGCCCGGCGCTCACCCTTGGGCGTCTGCTGGCCGAGGCTGCGGAACGCGCTGAACGCGCCGTGGCGCAGGTGGAAGCCGAGGGTCACCAGCGCGAGGGTGTAGAAGAGCGTGACGTACCAGCGTTCCGGCGCGAAGCCGGCGACCACGTTGCCGTACGGGTTGGCCGGGTCGCCCTGCGGGTTCAGGTGACCCGTGGTCAGGTCGAGGATGTGGTAGATCACGAAGAGCAGGATGATCACACCACCCCAGCGCATCGTGCGCGCCGCGTAGTTCACGTGGATCTTGCGGCGGTGCGCGTACTTCACCGGGCGGGCGGCCCGGGACCGCATCGCGAGCAGGGTGGCCGCGCCGATGTGCCCCAGGACGGCCACGGTGAGCACCGTGCGCTGGATCCACAGGAACCACGTCGTCGGCAGCAGTGGCGTGCCGATGTCGCGCAGCCAGTGCGCGTAGTGGTCGAACGAGGTCTCGCCCGTGAAGATCTTCAGGTTGCCGAGCATGTGGGCGACCAGGAACAGCACAAGAATGATGCCCGTCACCGCCATGACGGCCTTGAGGCCGACGTTCGAGCGGATGGGCGACCGAGTTTTCGTGATTACCACGCGAACGACGCTAGGAGCACTTCGATCAGGCGTCCAATGCATCGAAATCGCAGTGTTGATAGCCGTAGGCTATGTAGATGCAGCTCCATCAGCTTCGGTACTTCGTGGCGGTCGCCGAAGTACGACATTTCACCCAGGCAGCTGATCTTGTCGGCATAACCCAGCCCTCGTTGAGTAAGCAAATTCACGCGTTGGAGACCGACCTGGGGGCCCCGTTGTTCGAGCGGGTAAGGGGCAACATCACACTCACCGCGGCCGGCGAGGTGCTGCTGCCACTGGCCAAGCGGATCCTGGCCGACGTCGACACCGCGACCCGCGAGGTGCAGGAGCTGGTGGGGCTGCGCCGCGGCCGGGTCCGGCTCGGCGCCACGCCCAGCCTGGCCACCTCGCTCGCGCCGCCGGTGCTGCGCCGGTTCCGCGACGCGCACCCCACCATCGACCTGCGCGTGGAGGAGGGCGGCTCGCAGGACCTCGTCCGGGACCTGCTCCGCGGCGGCCTCGACCTCGCCCTGATCATCATGCCGTCGGCCGGCACCGACCCGGGGCTGCGCGCCGACCCGATCCTGCGGGAGAGCCTGGTGGTCGCCTCCGTCGACCCGCTCCCCGGCGCCTCGGCCACCGGCGAGCTGTCCATCACCGACCTGCGCGACCAGCCGCTCGTCATGTTCCGCGAGGGCTACGACCTGCGCGACGCCACGCTCCAGGCGTGCCGGGCGGCCGGGTTCGAACCGACCCTGTCCGTCGACGGCGGAGAGATGGACGCGGTGCTCAGCTTCGTCGAGGCCGGGCTCGGCGTCGCGCTGGTGCCGGGCATCGTGGTGGCCCGCCGCGCCGGCATCCGGGTCACCCGGCTCGTGCCGCCCGGAGTCCGCCGGACCATCGGGGTGGCCCGCCGCCGCGACGTCGTCCCCACCCACGCCGGGCGCGAGCTGCGCCGCATCCTCCTGGAGTACGTCCACGACGCCACCGCCGCCCACCAGCTCCCGCCCGGTGTGGAGCCACTTCCCGCCGTTTGACGGATCTCCGACTTATCAGAACGAATGTCCTTGCCTGTCCCGGTGCACGGGGCCAGCATGGGAGGGCTGGTGCCCAGCATGTGAAGGACACGGGAGGTTCGCATGCGCCACCGAGATCCTGTCGACCCCGCCGGCCCGACATCGACGCTGAGCCGGCGCGCCGTCGTCGCCGGCTCCCTGGCCGCCGCCTCGGTCCCGCTGCTCGGCGGCGGCCCCGCCTGGGCCGCGACGCCGCAGCAGGCGCCCTCGCTCTGGACGCCGGCGGACCCGGTCATCGACCCGGCCCTGGAGATCGGCCCACCGGGGCCGGTCGAGCCACTGCCGGACCTGTCCGCGATCCCGGCCCGCGACGTGCCGCGGCTGGCCCCGCGCGCGGCGTCCACCCCGGGCGCCGGCCGCGTCGGCGGACCGACCCGCCGGTACGCCGCCACGGCGTCGGTGCCGTTCCAGTTCCGCTACGACGACTTCGAGATCCGGGAACTGCCGATCGGCATCGAGCCCTACCACATGACCTCGCCGGTCCCGCTCGTCGATCCCGGCGTGCACGACTCCACCGGGGTGCGCATGGTGCGCCTCGGCGGCCGGCTCTACGACCACCCGGTCGCCCAGGCGCAGTACGGCCTGCACCTGATGGAGGCGCACCGGATCACCGGCAACGTGACGTACCTGAACCGGGCCAAGCTGCAGGCGCAGCGCCTGATCGACCGCCGCACCCTGCGCTCCGGCGCGTGGTTCTACCCGTACCCGTTCGACCACCGGCTGCACGGCGGCCCCGACCTCTACCCGGCGCCGTGGTACTCGATGATGGCCCAGGGGCAGGCGCTGAGCCTGTTCACCCGGCTCTTCCAGCGCACCGGCGAGACGAAGTGGAAGGGCGCCGCGGACGCCACCTTCGCCTCGTACCTGCTGCCCGCGGCGGCCGGCCAGCCGTGGGGCGTGTACGTGGTCGACGGTCTGCTGTGGCTGGAGGAGTACCCGCACCCGAAGGCGGTCCGCGGCGACCGCACCTACAACGGGCACATGTTCTCCGCGTACGGCCTCTACGACTACTGGGTGCTCACCCGCAACGCCGACGCCAAGCTGATGCTGCAGGGCGCGATCACCACCTACCGGGACGTGTGGGAGCAGGCCCGGGTGCGGCACTGGCGCAGCCGCTACTGCCTGACCCACGGCATCGACGCGGGTCAGTACCACTCCACCCACATGTTCCAGTTCGTCCAGCAGTACGCCATCACCGGTGACACGTACCTGGCCCAGCTCGCCGACCTCTGGTACACCGACTACCCGCCCTACGGCGTGAAGGGCAACATCCGGTTCTCCTCCGGCACGCACACCGCGTACAAGTTCAACAGCGCCGGCACGGTGACCGCGCGGACGAAGATGACGCTGGCCCGCGCCAGCGCCGCGCCCTCCGGCGACCGCGTGAAGATCATGCGCCAGACCGGGATCTGGTACGCGATCACCGCCGGCACCCTGACCGGCTACTACGTGCAGGAGTACTCGCCCTACCGGTACCAGGTCGGCATCTGCGCCGGGTTCGGCTACAAGCTGCACCGGCCCGGCACGATCGCCGTCGACGCCCCACCGGCGTACTCGATCGACGCCGCCGGGCTGATGAAGTCGGTGCCCACCACCTACCGGATCGGTGACGCGGTGGCCATCGACGGCCGCTCGGTGCTCAACGGCCGCGAGCACGTCCGCCTCATCGAGGGGCCGTACGCCGGCCGCTGGCTCGGCTTCGGCGCGGTGATCCGCCGCTGACCGGGACCGCCGCGCCGGCGTCGCACCGGCGCGGCGGCTCAGCGGCCCTCGGCCTCGTCCATGGCCCGGTAGATGCGCTGCTCGGAGACCGGGTACGGGGTGCCGAGGGCCTGCGCGAACACGTTCACCCGCAGCTCCTCGATCATCCAGCGGATCTGCCGGGCCGCCGCTGCCTGGCGCCGGGCCGGCGGCAGCGCCGCGAGCATGTCCTGGTACTCCTTCTGCACCACGGCGATCCGGTCCTGCTGAGACTTGTCGCGCTGCGGGTTGCCGGGCAGCCGCTCCAGGCGGCGCTCGATCGCGGTCAGGTAGCGCAGCAGGTCGGGCAGGCGCGCGTACCCGGTCTCGGTGATGAAGCCCTTGTGCACCAGGCCGGTGAGCTGGTTACGGATGTCGGCCAGCGCGGCCACCACCGCCAGGTTCCGGGTCGCGCCGAGCCGCTGCTCCACCGCGTACGCGGCGGCCAGCACCCGGCGGACCCGATCCATCACCTCGACCACGGTGTCCACCAGGTCGGCCCGCACCTTGTCGCGCAGCGCGGCGAAACCCTCGGCGTCCCAGGCGGGGCCGCCCGCGTCGCCGATCAGCTTGTCGATCGCCGCCCCGGCCGCGTCCTCAATCAGCTCCGGCACACTGCCGTGCGGGTTGCGGGACAGCGCCAGCTTCGCCTCGTTGCTCAACCGCCCCTGGAGGAACTTCGCCGGTGACGGCAGCGTCAGCCGCAGCAGCCGGCGGGTGCCCGCCCAGTGCGCGGCCTCCTGCTCGGCGGCCGAGTCGAACACCTTCACCCCGACCGTGACGCCCTCGTCCACCAGCGCCGGGTACGCGGTCACCGCGAAGCCGGCGCGGACCTGCTCGATGGTGCGCGGCAGCGCGCCTATCGACCACTCGGTCAGCCCGGTCCGGGCCACGTCCGGCGCGGCGGCGGCCACGACCTGGCGTACCTCCTGGCGCAGCTCGCGTTGCAGCGCCGGCAGGTCCTTGCCCTCGGCGACCGGCTTGTCGTCGTCGCCGAGCACCCGGAACGTGACCCGCAGGTGCGGCGGCAGCCGGCCCAGGTCCCATGCGTCCGGCGGCACCGTCACCCCGGTCATCCGGCGCAGCTGCCGGGTCAGCGCGGCCAGCAGCGGCTCCTCGCCCGGCGTGATCGCGGCCAGCGCGGCCCGCGCGTAGTCGGGCACCGGCACGAAGTTGCGCCGCACCGGCTTGGGCAGCGACCGGATCAGCGCGACGACCAGCTCCTCGCGCAGCCCCGGCACCTGCCAGTCGAAGCTCTCCGCCGGCACCTGGTTGAGCAGCGGCAGCGGGATGTCCACAGTGACGCCGTCGGCGGGCGCGGTCGGGTCGAACGTGTACGTCAGCGGCAGCGTCACGCCGTCGGCCCGCCACTCGTCCGGGAAGTCCTCCTCGTCCACCCCGCCCCGGCCGGCGTTGACCAGCAGCTCGCGGGTGAACGTGAGCAGGTCCGGCTGCTCCCGGCGGGTCTTCTTCCACCACGAGTCGAAGTGCCGGCCGGAGACCACATCGGCGGGGATGCGCTGGTCGTAGAAGGCGAAAATGGTCTCGTCGTCGACCAGGATGTCGCGCCGCCGGGCCCGGTTCTCCAGCTCCTCGATCTCGGTCAGCAGCCGCTGGTTGTCCCGCCAGAAGTGGTGGTGGGTCTGCCAGTCGCCCTCCACCAGGGCGTGCCTGATGAACAACTCCCGGCTCAGCGCCGGATCGATCCGCCCGAAGTTCACCTTGCGGGAGGTGACGAGCGGGATGCCGTACAGCGTGACCTTCTCGTAGGCCATCACCGCGGCCTGCTTCTTCTCCCAGTGCGGCTCGCTGTAGCTGCGCTTGACCAGGTGCTGGGCCAGCGGCTCGACCCACTCCGGCTCGACCCGGCCGGCCACCCGGCCCCACAGCCGCGACGTCTCCACCAGCTCGGCGGCCATCACCCAGCGCGGTGGCTTCTTGAACAGCGCCGACCCGGGGAAGACCGCGAACTTCGCGCCCCGCGCGCCCAGGTACTCGTGTTTCTGCGCGTCCTTGAGACCGAGGTGCGACAGCAGGCCGGGCAGCAGCGACTGGTGCACCTTCGGGGTGTCGATCTCCTCCGGCAGGTCTGCGCCGGCGCCGCGCCGGCCCTCACCCTTGTCCGAGGTGCTTCTCACCTGGCGCAACTGGCTGACGATGTCCTGCCACTCGCGTACCCGCAGGTAGTTGAGGTATTCGGCCTTGCACATCCGGCGGAACGCGCTGGAGGAAAGCTCCCGCTGCTTCTCCCGCAGGTAGCGCCACAGGTTCAGGTACGCGACGAAGTCGGACTCCTTGTCGGCGAACCGGGCGTGCGCCTGGTCGGCCTGGGCCTGCTTGTCGGCCGGGCGCTCGCGGGGATCCTGGATGGACAGCGCGGCGGCGATCACCACCACCTCGGTGGCGCAGCCGTTGCGTTCGCCCTCCAGGACCATCCGGGCCAGCCGGGGGTCGACCGGGAGCTGCGCCAGCCGCCGGCCCAGCGCGGTGAGCCGCTTCGCCGGGTCGGTCTCGGCCGGGTCGAGCGCGCCCAGCTCGTGCAGCAGGTTGACGCCGTCGGTGATGTTGCGCCGGTCCGGCGGGTCGATGAACGGGAACGCGGCGACGTCGCCGAGCCCGATCGCCGTCATCTGGAGGATGACCGAGGCCAGGTTGGTGCGCAGGATCTCCGGGTCGGTGAACTCGGGGCGGGAGTCGAAGTCCTGCTCGTCGTAGAGGCGGATGCAGATGCCGTCCGAGGTACGCCCGCAGCGGCCCTTGCGCTGGTTGGCGCTGGCCTGCGAGACCGGCTCGATCGGCAGCCGCTGCACCTTCAGCCGGCTGGAGTAGCGGGAGATCCGGGCGGTGCCCGGGTCCACCACGTACTTGATGCCCGGCACCGTCAGCGAGGTCTCCGCGACGTTCGTGGCCAGCACCACCCGGCGGTTGGAGTGCGCGGCGAAAACCCGGTGCTGCTCGGCGGTGGACAGCCGGGCGTACAGCGGCAGGATCTCGGTGCCGAGCAGCGACCGCCTGGACTGCACCAGCTTGCCCAGCGCGTCGGCGGTGTCCCGGATCTCCCGCTCGCCGCTGAGGAACACCAGGATGTCGCCCGGCCCCTCGGCGGCCAGCTCCTCGACCGCGTCGCCGATCGCCTGGATCTGGTCGCGGACGTTCTCCTCGTCGGCCTCGTCCTCCTCCTCGGCCTCGGTGACCTCGACCAGCGGCCGGTAGCGGACCTCCACCGGGTAGGTGCGCCCGGACACCTCGACCACCGGTGCCGGGTTGCCCTCGGCGTCGGCGAAGTGCTTCGCGAACCGGTCGGTCTCGATGGTCGCGGAGGTGATGACCACCTTGAGGTCGGGCCGGCGGGGCAGGAGCTGCCTGAGGTACCCGAGGATGAAGTCGATGTTGAGGCTGCGCTCGTGGGCCTCGTCGATGATCAGCGTGTCGTACTGCCGCAGCATCCGGTCGGTCTGCAACTCGGCCAGCAGGATGCCGTCGGTCATCAGCTTGACCAGGCTGTTCTCGCCCACCTGGTCGGTGAAGCGCACCTTGTAGCCGACCACGTCGCCCAGCTCGGTGCCGAGTTCGTCGGCGATGCGGTCGGCGACCGTACGGGCCGCCAGCCGGCGGGGCTGGGTGTGCCCGATCAGGCCGGTGATCCCGCGCCCCAGCTCCAGGCAGATCTTGGGCAGCTGGGTGGTCTTGCCGGAGCCCGTCTCACCGGCCACGATCACCACCTGGTGGTCGCGGATCGCGGCGGCGATGTCGTCCCTGCGCTCGCTGACCGGCAACTGCGCCGGGTAGGTGATCACCGGCACCGCCGCGCGGCGCGCCTGGAGCCGGGCCTCCGCGCGGGTCACCTCGGCCGTGATCTCGGCCAGCGCCGCGTCCCGCCGCTGCGGGTCACGCAGCCGTCGCGCGCCGTCGAGCCGCCGCTGGAGGCGGCGCTGGTCGCGGAACATCAGCGGGGCGAGGCGGCGGTGCAGGTCGCGGGCGGTGTCAGGGGCGGCGGGTACGGCTGGCTTCTGCATGTCGTCGCCAAGGATAGGCAGCCGCGCGGCGGACCGCCCCCGGGTTACCGGCGCTGGGCGCGCCGCCACCGGCCGGATCGCCCGGCGGGGATAAAGTTGCCGCCGACGGGCCGACGAGGGGCGGGGATGATCATGCGGGACACCGACCGGGCGCTCGTGCAGGCCGCCACCGCCGTGGCGAAGCTGCGCTGCCGCAGTGACAACCACACAGTCGCCGCCGCCGTACGCAGCACCGACGGCCGGGTGTTCAGCGGCGTGAACGTCTACCACTTCACCGGCGGCCCGTGCGCCGAGGTGGTGGCGATCGGCGCCGCCGCGACCCAGGGTGCCGGCGAGCTGGAGACGATCGTCGCGGTGGGGGACCGGGGCCGGGGCGTCATCCCGCCGTGCGGGCGCTGCCGCCAGGTGCTGCTCGACTACTTCCCGTCGATCAAGGTGATCGTGGGCCCGCCCGACGGGCTGCGCGCGGTCCCGATCGCCGACCTGCTGCCCGAGACGTACGTCTGGTCCGACCAGCAGGTCGAGGTGCCGGCCGGGCCGCGTGCCCCGCTGTGGCCGACGCCGGTGGTGCCGGGCGTCCGTCAGGCCGCCGAGGACTGACCCGCGCCCCGGCGGAGCCACGACGCTCAGTCGCCGGCCGCGGCCTCCAGCATCGAGCGGGGCACCGGCACCTGCTCGAAGCGGACCTGGCCCTCCGGCACCATCCAGCTGCTCACCCGCGCGACCAGATGTCCCGCGCGTACCGCCGGGTCGTTCGCGTACAGCTCGCGGGCCATCTGCGGGTCCACCGACAGCACCGCGAAACCTCGGATCCGCTCGTCGTCGCCGTCCAGGAACGGCCCGGCCGCGAGCACCGCGCCCTGCTCCACCAGCCCGGCCTGGTGCGCCAGGTGGGCGTCCTGGATCCGGTCGAGGGCGTCGCGCGGCAGGTCCGGCGCGTCGTCCGGGCGGACCAGCAGCACCACCGTGTGCCTGTCGAATCGCATGCCCTCAGGCTAGGGGCTGCCGCGCGAGCAGGGCCCGGATCGACCAGTCCAGCACCGGCGCCAGGCTCTCCGCCGGTGGCCAGCCGTTGACCACCGAGAGCAGCTCCAGGTACCGCTCCCGGCGAGGGTCGCGCGCGGTCCGCAACCGGTCCAGCATCCGCCGTCGCAGGTCGGCGTCGTCCGGCCGGCCGCAGAGCCGCGCGTACCGGCTCGCCACCCGGGCCAGGACCGGGTCGGCGCCGGGCGAGGCGGGCTCGACCCCGTCGGCGAGCGCCGGGGTCACCTCCTCCCGGGCCACGGCGACCACGTCCCGGCGTACGCCCCCGGCCCCCACCCGGTCGGCCGCGTGCTGCTCGGCCAGCCGGCGCAGCACGGCCCGGAAGCCCGGGTCCAGGGCCAGCTCGGCCAGCTCCACCCACGCCTCGATCTGCCCGTCGTCCGGGTCGTCCGGCAGCTCCGGCGTGAGCGACCGGCGGATGCCCGCGAACCCCGGATCGGTCAGGTCACCGAAGGACGCGTCGAGGAACTCCTCGACCAGCCGCCGACGCTCCCGCGCGGCCAGGACGGCCAGCCGGTGCAGCAGGTCGGCCCGGCGCGGGCCGGCCCCGCGTCGGGCGATCACGGTGAGCGCCGCGCGGCGCGACCGCAGCAGGCGGATCTGGGCGGCCAGCGCGTCCGCGTGCGCCGAGGCCACCTCGGGCAGGGTGACCTCCCGCGCCACCACCCGGCGCACGGTGGGCAGGTCCACACCCAGCTCGCGCAACGTGCGCACCAGGTCGAGCCGGGCCACCGCCTCCCCGTCGTAGCGGCGGTGGCCGGTCGGCCCCCGGTCGGTGGGCGGCACGATGCCGCGGTCGGACCAGAACCGGATGGTCTTCACCGGCACCCCGGTCCGCCGGGCCAGGTCGCCGATCGAGTAGCGCTCCGCACCGTTCATGCCATCCACCATCGTGCCTCCCCCTGGTGGAGGCGCAACCCGCTTAGGTACGCCTTACCAGGTCAGCTAAGGTGAGGCGCACCTAACCGGAAGGCGTGCAACCCCGTGACGACCGTCGCCCTCCGGCCCACGCGGGCCGGGGCCCCCGCCCGCCGTGGCGCACCCCGCCGCATCGCGGTCACCCTGGCGGCGGCACTGCTGCTCCTGCTGGCGCTGCTGGCCAGCCTGGCGCTCGGCAGCCGGCACATCCCCGTCGACCAGGTGTGGCACGCGCTGGTGTCCCCGGACGGCGGCGACGCCACCACAGTGGTCCGGGACATGCGGCTGCCGCGTACCGTCCTCGGGCTGGTCGTCGGCCTCGCGCTGGCGCTGGCCGGCGTGCTGTTCCAGGCGGTCACCCGCAACCCGCTGGCCGAGCCGCGCATCCTCGGCATCAGCGCCGGGGCCTCGTTCGGCGTGGTGCTGGCCATCGCCGTCTTCGGGGTCGGCACGCTCGCCGGGTACGTCTGGTTCGGCATCGCCGGCGCGCTGCTCACCGGGCTCCTCGTGTTCGCCGTCGCCAACCGCGCCCGCGACGGCGCCAGCCCGGTCACCCTCGCGCTCGTCGGCGCGGCCCTCGACGCCGGTCTCGGCGCCATCGTGTACGCGCTGCTCAGCATCGACGCCCGCACGTTCGAGGAGTACCGCTTCTGGGTGGTCGGCGGGCTGACCGGCCGGGGCGTCGGCGTGGCCGGTCAGGTGCTCCCGTTCGTGGCGGCCGGGGTGGTGCTGGCCCTGCTGGCCGCCCGTGGCCTGGACGCGCTCGCCCTCGGCGACGACGTGGCCCGGGGACTCGGCCACCGGGTCGCCCTGGTCCGGCTCGCCGCGGGCGGCGGTGGCGTGCTGCTCACCGGCGCCGCGGTGGCCGCCGCCGGGCCGATCGCCTTCGTCGGGCTGGCGGTGCCGCACCTGGCCCGGGCGCTCGTGGGCGCTGACCACAGGTGGACGCTGCTGGTCGCCGCGCTGCTCGGCCCCGCGCTGGTGCTGGCGGCCGACGTGGCCGGCCGTCTGGTCGCCCCGCCCGGCGAGATCCCGGCCGGCATCATCACCGCACTGCTGGGCGCCCCGCTGCTGGCCTACCTGGTCCACCGAGCCAAAACGGTGACGACATGACCACCCCCACCCCCACCCCGGCCTCCCGCGATCTTGCACTTGCCGCCCTGGCGAAAGGGGCGATCCCGGCACCCTCGGGGCACCAAGTGCAAGATCGACGGCGCGGAGGGCGGCCTCGGGGGGCAGGGCGCGGGGTTCTGCGGGTCGGGGCGGTGGTGGTGCCGTTTCGGTGGCGTCCTGTCGTGCTGGCACTTGTGCTGTTCGGGCTGCTCTGCCTCGCGGTGGTGGTCAGCCTGTCGCTGGGGACGCCGTACGTGGCCCCCGTCGACGTGCTGCGCTCGCTCTCCGGCGCGGGCACCCCGTACGACCTCGTGGTGCGCGACCTGCGACTGCCCCGCGCGGTCCTCGCGGCGGTGGCCGGGGCGGCCTTCGGCGTGGCCGGCACGCTGATCCAGAGCGTCGCCCGCAACCCTCTGGCCAGCCCCGACGTCATCGGCGTCACCCAGGGCGCCGGACTGGCCGCCACCATCGCGCTGACCAGCGGGGCGGCGGCGGTGCTGGTGGCGCCCGCGGCGCTGCTCGGCGGCCTGGCCGCGGCGGTGCTGGTGTTCGCGCTGGGAGCCCGGCACGGCCTGGCCGCCCAGCGGTTCGTGCTGGCCGGCGTGGCGGTGGCGTTCGCGTTCCGGGCGCTGATCGAGGTGGTCATGCTCACCGCCGACCCGATCGACGGGCTGCGCGCGCAGATCTGGCTGATCGGCACGCTCGCCGGCAAGGGGTGGAGCGAGGCGGCCTGGATCGCCGGCACGCTCGCCGTGCTGCTGCCGGTGCTCCTCTGGGCCGGCTGGGCGCTGCGCAGCAGCACGCTCGACGACGACACCGCGCGGGGTATCGGCCTGCGGCCGGTGGCCCGGCGCATGGGGCTGGCCGGCACCGGCGTGCTGGCCGCCGCCATGGTCACCGCCCAGGTCGGCGCGGTGGACTTCGTGGCGCTCGTCGCCCCGCAGGTGGCCCGCCGGCTGGCCCGGACCGAGCGGCCGCCGCTGCTCTGCTCCGCGCTGCTGGGCGCGTTGCTGCTGGTGCTCGCCGACCTGGGCGCCCGGCGGCTGCTGGCGCCCACCCAACTGCCGGCCGGCGTGCTGACCGCCGCGATCGGCGGCCCGTACCTGATCTTCGTGCTGCTGCGCACCCGAGGGAGGCGCTCGTGACCGCGCTGCTGTCCACCCGCGACCTGGTCGTCGGGTACGAGGGCCGGACCGTGCTGGACGGACTGGACCTCGACCTGCCGGCCGACACGTTCACCGTGATCGTCGGCCCGAACGCCTGCGGCAAGTCGACGCTGCTGCGCACCATGGCCCGCCTGCTGACCCCCCGGCGGGGCGCGGTGCTGCTCGACGGCGCGGCGATCCGGGACCTGCCCACCCGGGACGTGGCCCGGCGGCTCGGCGTGCTGCCGCAGAGCCCGCTGGTGCCCGAGGGGATCACCGTGGCCGACCTGGTCGGCCGGGGCCGGCAGCCCTACCAGCGCTGGTGGCGGCAGTGGTCGGCCGAGGACGGGCGGGCGGTCGAGGAGGCCATGCGGCTGGCCGACGTCGCCGGGCTGGCCGACCGGGCGGTGGACACGCTCTCCGGCGGCCAGCGCCAGCGGGTGTGGATCGCCATGACGCTGGCCCAGGACACCGACGCGCTGCTGCTGGACGAGCCCACCACGTATCTCGACCTGGCCCACCAGGTGGAGGTGCTGGACCTGCTGCACCGGCTGCGCGCCGAGCGGGGCCGGACCGTGGTGGCCGTGCTGCACGACCTCAACCAGGCGGCCCGGTACGCCGGCCACCTGATCGCCATGCGCGACGGCGCGGTGGTCGCCGCCGGCGAGCCGCGCGAGATCCTCACCGCGGACCTGGTCCGCGACGTGTTCGGCCTGGACTGCGTGGTCGTGCCCTGCCCGGTCAGCGGCGCGCCGCTGGTGGTGCCCGCCCTCAGCCAGCCCGCCCGCGCCGAAAAAGCAGCCACCGAGACCGCGGCCGCCCAGCCAGCGGTCACCCAGACCTCGGCCGTTCCGGCCGCCACGCCGGCCACTGCCGGCGCCCCCGTCGGCGACGCCTGAGCGCGCCGACCCGCACCACCGAAAGGAACACCATGCGTCGTCTCGCCGTCGCACTCACCGCCGCGCTCGCCCTCGGCGTCGGTCTCACCGCCTGCGGGGAGAGCGATCCCGTCGGCGACGCCGGCACCGGGGAGACCCGGGAGATCACCCACGCCATGGGCACCACCAAGGTGCCCGCCGAGCCGAAGCGTGTGGTCGTGCTCGACACCGACAAGATCGACACCGCGTTGTCGCTCGGCGTCACCCCGGTCGGCGCCGCCACCGCCGGTGAGGCGAAGAGCTGGCCCACCTACTTCGGCGCGGAGAAGCTCGCCGGCATCACCGAGGTCGGCGTGCTCACCGAGCCGGACCTGGAGGCGATCAACGCGCTCAACCCGGACCTGATCCTGGGCAGCAAGTTCCGGCAGGAGAAGTTCTACGACGAGCTGTCCAAGATCGCGCCGACCGTCTTCACGGAGAAGGTCGGCATCACCTGGAAGGAGAACTTCCTCCTCGACGGTGCGGCGCTGGGCAAGGAGCAGCAGGCCAAGGACCTGCTGGCCGAGTACGAGAAGCGGGCGAAGGATTTCGGCGCGAAGCTCGGCGACGCCGCGTCCCGCAAGGTCTCCATCGTGCGCTTCATGCCGACCGAGATCCGCCTGTACGGGCCGGACTCGTTCTCCGGCATCGTCGTCGGCGACACCGGCCTGGGCCGCCCCGAGCGGCAGCTGCTCGCCGGCAAGGAGGACAAGCGGATGGACCGGGTCAGCCCGGAGCGCATCGCCGAGGCCGACGGCGACGTGGTGTTCGTGACCGCGTACGGCGAGAAGGCCGCCGCCGAGCAGGCGAAGGTCACCGGCGGCACGCTGTGGAAGGGCCTGTCCGCGGTCAAGGCGGGCAAGGCGCACGTGGTCTCCGACGAGATCTGGATGACCGGCATCGGCGTCGGCGCCGCCAACAAGATCCTGGACGACCTGGAGAAGTACCTGGCCGCCTGAGCCCCGGCACACCCGCGCCCGTCCAGCCCTTGTGTGGCTGGACGGGCGCCGGTGTCTTCTCAGGCGGCCAGCTGCCAGAGCAGGAACGCGTTGAGCGCCACCACGAACGCGGTGATCGCCACCGCCGCCGCGGTGGTGGCCCGCCGGTTGACCAGGCTGCCCATCAGGTCCCGGCGACGGGTGAACATCACCACCGGGATCAGCGCGAACGGGATGCCGAAGCTCAGCACCACCTGGGACAGCACCAGCGCCCGGGTGGGGTCCACGCCGATCGCGAGCACCGCCAGCGCGGGCAGCAGTGTGATCATCCGGCGGATCAGCAGCGGGATCCGGCGGCGCAGGAAGCCCTGCATGATGATCTCCCCGGCGTACGTGCCGACGCTGGTGGAGGCGAGGCCGGACAGGAGCAGCGCGACCGCGAAGCCGACCGCCGCCGCCGTGCCGAGCGTGGTGGCGAGCCCGGCGTGCACGCCTTCGAGGGTGTCGGTGCCGGGGATCGACGTGCCGTGGAAGCTGCTCGCGGCGACCAGCAGCATGGCCAGGTTGACCGCCCCGGCGATGCCGAGCGCGATCAGCACGTCGACCCGCAGGCCCTTGGCGATCACCCGCCGCTGCGTCTCGCCCTCGGCGGGCAGGCGGTTCGGGGTCAGCGCCGAGTGCACGTAGATGACGTGCGGCATCACCGTCGCGCCCAGGATGCCGGCGGCGAGCAGCATGCTGTCGGTGCCCTGCATCCGGGGCAGCAGCCCGGCCGCGGCGTCGGACACGTCCGGCTGCGCGGTGACCAGGTTGACCGCGAACGCCAGCACGATCACGCCGAGCAGCACCGCGATGGCGATCTCGAACGTCCGGAAGCCCCTGGAGCGCAGCGCCAGGATGGCGAACGAGGCGGCGCCGATGATCAGGCCGCCGGGCAGCAGCGGGACGCCGAACAGCAGGTACAGGGCGACCGCCCCGCCGATCACCTCGGCGAGGTCGGTGGCCATGGCGACCAGTTCGGCCTGCGCCCACATGAAGCGGTTGAGCGGCCGGGGCAGGTGCTCCCGGCACAGCTCGGGCAGGCTGAGCCCGGTGGCGAGGCCGAGCTTGGCGGTGAGCGTCTGCACCAGCATGGCGGCCAGGTTCGCCGCCACCACCACCCAGACCAGCAGGTACCCGTACCGGGCGCCGGCGGTGGAGTTGGTGGCGAAGTTGCCGGGGTCGACGTAGGCCACCGCGGCCACGAACGCCGGTCCGAGCAGGATGAGGCGGCCACGTACCGGGCGCGGGGCGCGGGCGGTCCGCAGCGGAGGTACGACGGGTGAGTCGCTTGTTACCACTGTTGCTCCTCGACGACGAACGACGAACGACGGACGACGGACGACGGAAGACGGACGACGAACGGCGGGGCGGGCAGGGGTGAGGACGGGATCAGGCGGGCTCGTGCCGGGTGGGCGGCGCCGGGTCGCGTTGCAGCGCGTCCGCGAACGGGACCAGCGCGGTGAGGACGGCCAGCGCGAGGATCGCGGGCAGGGCCAGGCCGGCGCCGGCCGAGACGAGCGTGAGCAGGCCGAGGACGGCCGTTCTGATGCGGTTGGACGTCGACATGACGACTCCCGACGGTGTGTTGCGTGGGACGGGGGGCGTCGCGCCGGGCCGCCGCGCGGGGCGGCCCGGCGCGGTCGGCATCAGGTGAGCTTGCTCTTGACGGTGGTGGCGATCTTGCCGGCCGTCCCCGGGTTGGTGCCGTACAGGCGCGGATCGCCGGGGGCGAGCACCGGCTCGGGCGCGTGCGCCCGCGGGCTGCTGTCGTAGCGGAACTCGCCCTTGCCGTCGGGCGTCGGACCGGACGCCCACCGGCCCTCGGCCGCGTCCCGGCCGGGGGAGAAGTCCAGGTAGGTGTAGCTGAACTCCTCGGTGAACTCGGGTGAGTCGGGGAAGGCGTCCGGCACCGGCATCTCCTCCAGGCCGTCGGACTTGAGCTGCTCGATGGCCGCCATCCACATGTTCTGGTGCATGGTGTCGCGGGCCAGCAGGAATCGCAGCATCTGCTTGACGCCCGGGTCGTCGGTCATGTTGAACAGGCGGGCCACCTGGAGCCGGCCCTGGGCCTCCGCGGTGACGTTGAGCTGGAAGTCGGCCATCAGGTTGCCGCTGGCGGTGATGAAGCTGCCGTTCCACGGCACGCCGGCGCTGTCGACAGCGAGGGCGCCACCGCCGCCGTGGATGAAGTGCGCCGGGTTGGAGCCGCCGTAGATGGCGCCGACCATCGGGTTCTCCTCGGCGGCCTCCTCCAGCGACAGCGGCGCGTTCTCCAGCAGCCGGGTGATCATCGTGGCGATCATCTCGACGTGGCCCATCTCCTCGGTGCCGACGTCGAGCAGCAGGTCCTTGTACTTGCCGGGCAGCCGGCAGTTCCAGCCCTGGAACAGGTACTGGTTGGCGACGGTCATCTCACCCCACTTGCCGCCAAGGACCTCCTGGAGGCGGCGGGCGAACGCGGCGTCCGGCCCGTCCGGCTTGGCCTCGAACTGCAGGTCCTTCATGTGCGTGAACATGTCGTCTCCTCCGGTTCACCGATGCTGTCCGCTCCCGGATGCCCGCTGCGGCGGCCCGCCGGGGCCGATCCGTGTCCCGGACGGGACAGCCCGCACCGGCACCGGCAGCCGGACGTCGACTGCGAGCCCGCCGGTGCGCGGCCGGCGGGCGCGCAGCGTTCCGCCGTAGGTGTCGACCAGGCGCCGCACGATCCACAGTCCGAGGCCGTGACCGGCGGCCGACGGGGCCGGCCGGGCCAGCGCGGCGCGCAGCGCGGGACACGGGCCGCCCTGGTCGCGGACCGAGACGGTCAGCGTGGAGCCGCGCACCGCGGCGCGTACCTCGATCTCGCCGCCGGCCGGGCCGTAGCGCAGCGCGTTGTCCACCAGGTTGGCGAGGATCTGCCGGACGTGCTGCTCCGGCACGGGTAGGCCGGCGGCGGCGTGGTCGAGGCGCGTGCGCAGCCGGGCGCCGGCCCCGGCCGTCGCCGCGCGCACCACGGCGGCCAGGGGGACGCGAGCTGGCGGGCGCGGCTCGTCGCGGGCGCCGGGCTCGCCCAGGTCGTCCAGCAGCGCACCCAGGTGTACGGCGTGCTCGTGCGCCAGCGCGGCGATGGCCCGGCGGTCCGGAGTGGTCAGCGCCGTCTGCTCGGCGAGTGCCCGGGTGAGGGCCGCCAGCGCCTGTACCGGGGTCCGCAGCTCGTGGCAGAGCACCCGGATCGACAGCGACTCGTCCCGGTCGTCCAGGCGTCCCCACGGGGACACGGAGTCCACAGCCATGCCGGGTTGTTCCCGATGCTTACTCACATATGCCACTAACCTGAGCCGGGAGGAGGAAAGCAGACATGAGGGACGGCACCGTCCGGCTCGCGGTGGTGGACGACCACGCGCTGTTCGTACGAGGGCTGGAACTGCTGCTGTCCGCCACCACCGACGGCCGGACCCGGGTCGTCGGCTCGACCACCGACGCCGCCGGGGCCGCCGCGCTCGTAACCCGGTCCGCACCGGATCTCGTGCTGGTGGACCTGCACATGCCGCCACCTGGTGGCCTGCGGGCGATCGCCGCCATCCGCCGCACCAGCCCACACGTGCGCGTCCTCGCGATGTCCGGCTCGGACGACCCGGCGCCGGCGGTGGAGGCGCTGCGCTGCGGCGCCGAGGGCTACCTGCCCAAGACCAGCGAGCCGGAGGACCTGCTGCCCCCGCTGCTGGCCGTGCTGGACGGCTGGGCGGTGGTGCCCGGCGCGCTGCTGCGGCGGCTCGTCGGGCCCGTCCGGTCGCCCGGACTCAACCTCGACGACGAGGAACGCCGGCTGCTGCGGGCGATCGCGACCGGCGAGGGCGCGGTGACGATCGCCGAGCGGATGCACACCTCCGAGCGGACGGTGAAGCGGATGACCGCCGCCCTGCTGCGCAAGCTGCGGGTGACCAACCGGGTGGAGGCCGCCGCGCTGGCCGGACGGGCCGGCCTGCTGGACGAGCGCCCGGAGCGCTGAACCGGGCACGCCGCCACCGGCACGGCGAACGGCCGCCCCGGGGGAGCGGGGCGGCCGTTCGGTCGGGCGGTGCTCGGTTCGGCGTGCGGCGGGTCGTGGCGGCCGGTCAGGCGGCGGTGGACCAGATGGCCCGGAACGCGGCGGCCTCACCGGCCAGCCACTGCTCGATCTGCTGGGGCTTGACGTCGGTGGGCATCCGGTGCGCCTCGCCGCGTCGCACGTCGACCAGGACCGGCTCGGCGTGCGGCAGCACCGCGTCCATGTGCCGGGCCATCAGGTGCAGCGTGGCGAGCGTGGCCTCCTCGCTCGGCGGCGCCTCGTCGAAGTGCAGCCGGATCGCCTCGGCCCGGCCGTCGGCGTACCGGACGCCGAACTGCGGGTTGATCTTCACGGGCAGGTCACCCAGCATGGCCAGCGCGTCGCGGGTCTGCGCCAGGTCGACGCCGGCCGGCTCGCCGAGCGAGTGCAGCCAGCGGGTCGCGCCCGGCACGAGCGCCTCGTAGAGCGGTCGCCAGCGCGGTTTGACCAGGTCGGCGACCTGCGCGAGGTGGGTGCCGCCGGTATGGAACGCGACGTCGGCCTTGAGCGCCTTGACGAACTGGCCGTGCGGGTTGAAGCCGTGCCGGCTGGCCCGCTGCCGGCGCAGCCCGCCGACAAAGGTGGCCTTGGTGGGCCCGGTGCGGTCGACGTACCGGGTGAAGCCGAGGAGGGTGGCGTAGGGGGTGACAGGGGCGGCGGAGGTGGGCGCGGTCACTGGCGTCCTCCCAGGTCAACAACTGGATTAGTACATACATTCTAATCGACAGGTCTGACATCGCCCAGGGCTTCGGCGGACGTTCTCGGCATCGACGTCGACCACTGCGGACGCTCCCTATACTCGCCCCATGGCGGCAACACCGGCTGTCGTCCGGGACCTCGGCGACGAGCTGAGGAAGCTGGGATGGGTCAGCGACCTGATGGTGGCGGGGTCACTGGCCACCGGCGACTACGTGCCCGGCGTCAGCGACCTCGACCTGGTCGCACTCGTCGACGGGCCGGCCGACGCCGGTCGACGGGACGCGCTCGTCGCGATTCATCGCCGCCTCGACGGCGGCAGCGGCGCGGGACTCAAGCTCGGCTGCGTGTACGTCGACGCCGCCACCCTGCCCGACCTCGAACTGCGGCATCCGACCTGGACCCACGGCCGGCTCGTCCACCGCGTCCTCTCCCGGGTCACCAGAGCGGAGCTGGTCCGGCACGGATACGAGGTCTTCGGACGCTCACCGGGCGACGTCCTCCCCGAGGTCTCCGCCGACGACATTCGAGCGGCGGCCCGCGCCGAGCTGACCGGCTACTGGGCCTGGGCCGCTCGACGTCCATGGTTGTGGCTGGACCCCACCGTCGCCGAGCTCGGTCTCACCTCGATGGCCCGGGGCCGGCATGCGCTCCGCGAGGGCATGCTGCTCACCAAGACGCAGGCGATCAGCCAGGCGCACGCTCCCGCCTGGCTGACCGACCGACTCGTCGCCCGGCGGCGGGGCGAGGACGTCACCTCCCCGCCCCGGATCCGGACGGCCTTCGTCGCCTGGCGCGACGCCCGCCGAACGGTCGCCCACGCACGGCGCGCCCGCTGAGCGGCGGCCCGCCTCCGCTACAACTGACCCACGTCGGTCACCCGGACCACCGCCGCGCCGGTCTCGTCGGAGGCGGCGAGGTCGATCTCGGCGCTGATGCCCCAGTCGTGGTCGTCGTCCGGGTCGTCCAGGATCTGCCGTACGGTCCACGTCTCGCGGCCCTGCTCGATCATCAGCAGCGACGGCCCGCGCGCGTCCGGGCCCACCCCGATCGCGTCGTACGTCTCGAAGTACGGCTCCAGCGCGTCGGCCCAGGCGTCGGCATTCCAGCCGTTGCCGGCGTCCAGCTCGCCGAGCAGGTCCCAGCGGCGCAGCGCGGCCAGCTCGACGCGGCGGAACATCGCGTTGCGCACCAGCACCCGGAACGCCCGCGCGTTGCGGGTCACGGCCGGCGGCCGGTCGTCCAGCGAGGCGGCGACCTCGGCCACGTCCGAGGGGTTGCGCAGCCGCTCCCACTCGTCGATCAGGCTGGAGTCGACCTGGCGGACCAGCTCGCCCAGCCACTCGATGAGGTCGACCAGCTCCTCGGTCTTCGCGTCCTCGGGGACGGTCTGGCGCAGCGTCTTGTACGCGTCGGCGAGGTAGCGCAGCACCAGCCCCTCGGACCGGGACAGCCCGTAGAACTGGACGTACTCGGTGAACGTCATGGCCCGCTCGTACATGTCGCGTACCACGGACTTGGGGGAGAGCTGGTGGTCGGCGACCCACGGGTGGCCCTGCCGGTACATCTCGTACGCGGACTCCAGCAGCTCGGCCAGCGGCTTGGGCCAGGTCACCTCGTCGAGCAGTTCCAGGCGTGCCTCGTACTCGATGCCCTCGGCCTTCATCGCGGCGACCGCCTCGCCGCGGGCCTTGAACTGCTGCGCGGAGAGCACCTGGCGCGGGTCGTCCAGGATCGATTCGATCACGCTGAGCACGTCGAGCGCGTACGACGGGGACTCCCGGTCGAGCAGCTCGACGGTGGCCAGCGCCAGCGGCGACAGCGGCTGGTTGAGCGCGAAGTCGAGCTGGAGGTCGACGGTGAGGCGTACCCGGCGGCCGGTCTCGTCCGGCTCGGGCAGCTCCTCGACCACGCCGCCGGCCCGCAACGCGCGGTAGATGGCGATGGCCCGGCGGATGTGCCGGCGCTGCGCGGCCGGGTCCTCGTGGTTGTCGGTGAGCAGGTGCCGCATCGAGGCGAACGCGTCGCCGGGGCGGCCGATCACGTTCAGCAGCATCGAGTGGCTCACCTGGAAGCTGGAGGTGAGCGGCTCCGGCTCGGCCTCGACCAGGCGCTGGAACGTCGGCTCGCCCCAGCCGATCGAGCCCTCCGGCGGCTTCTTCTTCACCACCTTGCGGCGCTTCTTCGGGTCGTCACCGGCCTTCGCCAGGGCCTTCTCGTTCTCGATCACGTGCTCGGGGGCCTGCACCACGACCCGGCCCAGCGTGTCGAATCCGGCCCGCCCGGCCCGGCCGGCGATCTGGTGGAACTCGCGGGCCTTGAGCAGCCGGGTGCGGGTGCCGTCGTACTTGCTCAGGCCGGTGAACAGCACCGTACGGATCGGCACGTTGATGCCGACGCCGAGCGTGTCCGTCCCGCAGATGACCTTGAGCAGGCCGGCCTGGGCGAGCGTCTCGACCAGGCGGCGGTACTTCGGGAGCATGCCGGCGTGGTGCACGCCGATGCCGTGGCGGACCAGCCGGGACAGCGTCTTGCCGAAGCCCGAGGTGAACCGGAAGTTCCCGATCGCCTGGGCGATCATGTCCTTCTCGGCGCGGCTGCAGACGTTCACGCTCATCAGCGCCTGGGCGCGTTCCAGCGCGGCGGCCTGGGTGAAGTGCACGACGTACACCGGGGCCTGCTTGGTCTGGAGCAGCTCCTCCAGCGTCTCGTGCAGCGGCGTGGTCGCGTACGAGAAGAGGAGCGGGACCGGCCGCTCGGCCGAGCGGACGACGGCGGTCGGCCGCCCGGTACGCCGGGCCAGGTCGTCGACGAAGCGGGTGGTGTCGCCGAGCGTGGCGGACATCAGTACGAACTGGGCCTGCGGCAGCTCGATCAGCGGCACCTGCCAGGCCCAGCCCCGGTCCGGCTCGGCGTAGAAGTGGAACTCGTCCATGACCACCTGGCCGACGTCGGCGCGGGTGCCCTCGCGCAGCGCCAGGTTGGCCAGGATCTCCGCCGTGCAGCAGATGATCGGCGCGTCCGCGTTGACGCTGGCGTCGCCGGTGAGCATGCCGACGTTCTCGGCGCCGAAGACCTCGCAGAGCGCGAAGAACTTCTCCGAGACCAGCGCCTTGATCGGCGCGGTGTAGAAGGTCGTGCGGTCGTCGGCGAGCGCCGCGAAGTGCGCCGCGATCGCCACCAGGCTCTTGCCCGAGCCGGTCGGCGTATTCATGATCACGTTCGCGCCGGAGACGATCTCGATGACCGCCTCCTCCTGATGGGGATAGAGGCTCAGGCCGCGCTCGGACGCCCAGGAGGCGAACGCGTCGTAGAGGGTGTCGGGGTCGGCGGTCTTCGGCAGCGCGGCGGTGAGAGTCATGGCGGCTCCCATCGTGCCTGGATCGCACCACGCCGCGCCAACCGGGTTCAGCGCCGCCGGTGGATCAGGTCGAAGACCTCCCGGCCGGCGGTCAGCGCGCGGCGTTCGAACTTCGTCACCGGCCGGTGCTCGGGCCGGGGCGCGTAGCCGCCGTACACGTCGACCAGCTCCGGGTCGGCGGTGAGCGTCTCGCGCATCGACTCGGCGTACTCGGCCCAGTCCGTCGCGCAGTGCAACGTGCCGCCGGGCGCCAGCCGGGAGCGCAGCAGCGCCACGTGCGCCGGCGCGATGATCCGCCGCTTGTGGTGGCGGGTCTTCGGCCACGGGTCGGGGAAGTAGACGTGCACCGCGTCCAGGCAGCCCTCCGGCATGGCCCGGACCAGGTCGAGCGCGTCCCCCTCGGCCACCCGCACGTTGTCCAGACCGTGCCGTTCGACCAGGTCGAGCAGGTTGGCGATTCCCGGCGTGTGGACCTCGACCGCCAGATAGTGTCGGTCCCGGTCGGCCGCCGCCATGGCGGCGGTGGCGTCGCCCATGCCGGAGCCGATCTCCAGCACCAGCGGCGCCCGCCGTCCGAACAGCGCCGCCGGATCGCACGGCCCGTCGAGGGCGGCGATCCTGAGGCCGTACGCGGGCCAGAGCCGGTCCAGCGCGTCGCGCTGCCGGTCGCTCATCCGCCCGCGACGCGGATGGAAGGTGCGGATGCGGGCGGCGGGAAGGTCGGTGAGGGTCACAACGACCCGAGCCTACGCGACCCGGATCGGATGTGATGTGCGGCCGGGGGTGAGAGGATTCATCCCGTACGCCGGGAGGGGTCATGGGGTCGTTCAGGGTACGTGAGGCGCTGCTGGTCGCGGTCGCCGCGTGCGCCGCCCCGCTGGTCGGCGCGCTGCCCGCCCAGGCCGCGCCGCGCGCCGCCGAGCCGGTGCCGGAACAGCCCCCGCCCGACGTGATCTTCGTGGAGGTCACCCCGGGCACCGTGTCGCCCGGCTACCTGGTCGGCATCCGCGCGAGCTGCCGGAACAACACCGTGCCGGCGATCGCCACCTCGGACGCGTTCGGCAAGATCCAGGTGCAGCCGCAGCGCGGCCTGCTCACCGCCTCGCCGATGGTGCACGAGCGCACCCGGCCCGGTAACTACCGGGTCAAGCTGGAGTGCCCCGGCGGGGAGACCGCCTCCACCATGCTCCAGGTGGTCAAGCAGGGGCAGCCCACCCGGCAGCCGACCCACCCGCCCAGCCATCTGCCCAGCCGTGGCCCGGCGACCGGTTTCGGCGGCACCGCGGGTCCCGGCCTCGGTGGCCTGCTGGTGCCGGTCGGACTGGCGGTGACCATGGTCGGCGCCGGGCTCGGTGTGGCCGCGTCCCGCCGCCACGCCCGCGGCGCCGCCGGACGCTGAGGTCCGCCATGGCCGAGCACTTCGTCCCGCCGCCTGCCGGGTCCCGGCGTTCCGGCTGGCCGTTCCTGGCCCTGCCGCCGCCGGCCGCGCCGCCCACCGCAGAGGGCCGCCCGTCCCGGACCGGCCCTCCCGCCGCGCCGTCCACCGATGCGGCCCGGCTGTCCCGGGCTGATCCGGCCGCCGCTTCCCGGACCGGCTCGTCGGCCGTGCCGGTCTCCGGGTCGCGGCCGTGGTTGCCGCCGCCCGCCGCGTCGCGACCGTGGGATCCGCCCTCGGCCGACGCGCGGGCCCTGCGCCCGAGGCCCGCCGGGCCGCCGCCGGTCGAGCCGCCACCGGCGTCGCCGGGCGGGCGGGGCCGGGGACGGGGTTCCTGGACGAAGCCGCTGGCAGTGGTGCTGGTGCTGATCGGTGTGTTCGCCACCGGGGCCGGGCTCGGGCGCACGGCGGGGCCGTTCGACTTCGCCGACGCGTCGACCGAGTCGAGCGGATCGGGCGGTTCGGGCGCGGCGGCGACCACCCCGGCCAGTGCCGCCCCGGCCCGGAAACCGGCCAGCCGACCGGTACGCCTGTCGGTGCCGGCCATCAAGGTCAGCGCCCCGGTCACCCCGGTGGGCCAGGCGAAGGACGGGTCGGTGGACGTGCCGCCGCTGACCGAGCACGACCAGACCGGCTGGTACGACAGGGGAGCGGTGCCCGGCGACCCCGGCAGGGCGATCATCGTGGGTCACGTCGACACCAAGAGCGGACCGGCCGTGTTCTACCGGCTGCGCTCGCTGAAGCCGGGCGCCCGGATCACGGTGACCCGCGCCGACCGCAGCGTGGTGACGTTCAAGGTGGACAGCGTCGAGTACTTCGACAAGGACAACCTGCCCGCCGCGCGGGTCTACGGCGACTCGGGTCCGGCCGAGCTGCGGCTGATCACCTGCGGCGGCGAGTGGGTCGGCGGCCGCACCGGCTACCAGGACAACGTGATCGTCTTCGCGTCCCTGGCTCGCTGACCCCGCCCACCGCCCCCGCCTCGTTGATCATGAGGTTGGCGGCGACAAATCGGACCGCGAACGCCGTCAACTTCATGATCAACGGGGATGGGAGGGTGGGTCAGGGCTTGGCGGGGACCTGCTGGACGACCTCGAACTCCAGCAGGTTCGCGCCGGTGGCGACCGGCTTGCGCGGCTCGCCGCCCTCGGCGTGCGCGGCCCGGGACGGGCCCTGCGCCCACGCCTGGTACGCCTCCTCGCTCTCCCAGCGGGTGTAGACGAAGTAGCGGCTCTCCCCGGCGACCGGGCGCAGCAGCTCGAAGCCGAGGAAACCGGGGGAGTTCTCCACCGCGCCGGCCCGGGCCGCGAACCGCTTCTCCAGCTCCTCGCCGGCGCCGGGCGGGACGTCGATCGCGTTGATCTTCACGACTGCCATGTGTCCACCCTAGCGAGCGCCGCCGCGCGGCAGCGGGCGGTCAGAACGTCTCGACGGCCGGCGTCAGGTCGGCGTCGACCACGACCGGGGCGTGGTCGGAGGGGCCCTTGCCCTTGCGGGCCTCCCGGTCCACGTACGCGGAGCGGACCGCGCGGGCGAACGGCGCGCTCGCGTACACCAGGTCGATCCGCATGCCCTTGTTCTGGTGGAACATCCCGGCCCGGTAGTCCCAGTACGTGAACGGGTGCGGCCCCTTCATCGGCGTCGGCACCACGTCCTCCAGCCCCAGGTCACGCAGCGCGGCCAGGGCGGCCCGTTCGGCCGGGGTGACGTGGGTGGAGGTGACGAACAGCGCGGGGTCCCAGACGTCGGCGTCGGTGGGCGCGACGTTGAAGTCACCGCAGACGGCCACCGGCAGGGGCCCGGCCACCTCCGGTTCCAGAGCGTCGCGCAGCGCCGCGAACCAGGCCAGCTTGTACGCGTAGTGCGGGTCGTCCGGCGTGCGGCCGTTCGGCACGTACACCGACCAGACCCGCAGCCCGTCGCAGGTGGCCGAGATGGCGCGGGCCTCGGGCTCGGGGAAGCCGGGCTCACCCGGGAAACCGACCGCGACGTCGGCGAGCCCGACCCGGGACAGGACGGCGACGCCGTTCCACCGGCCGTCGCTGTGACTGGCCACCTCGTAGCCCAGCTCGCCGACCTCGGCGACCGGGAACGCCCCGTCCGGGCACTTGGTCTCCTGCAGGCACACGACGTCGGGCTTCGTGGTGGCCAGCCAGTCGAGCAGCCGGGGCAGGCGGGCCTTCACCGAGTTGACGTTCCAGGTCGCCAGGCGCATGTGCCCAGCCTGCCGCATCCCCGGCCGCCTTGCCCGCCCGGCCCGCCGGTCAGGTCCGCCCGGTGCCGGGCGGCGCCGCCGAGCGGGTCGAGCAGCGCCGGGCCTAGCGCTCCGGGGTGTCGCCGGGTCGGGTCTGCTCGGCCAGGAAGCGCTCCAGCTCGGCGCCGAGCTCGTCGGCGGTGGGCAGCGGCCCGGTCTCCCCGGCGAGCAGGCTCTTCTCGCCGCGGCCGCGGGCGAACGCGTCGTACTGCTCCTCCAGCGCCTGCACCAGCGTGGCCGCCTCCTCGGTCTGGGCGACCTGGCGGTCGATCTCGACCCGGACCGCTTCGGCGGCGGTGCGCAGGTCCTCGACCGGTAGCAGCAGGCCCGTGCTGCGGGACACGGCCGACAGCAGCGCCTCGGCGGCGGCCGGGTACTCGGTCTGGGCCACGTAGTGCGGCACGTGCGCGGCGAACCCGAGGGCGTCGCGGCCCTGCTCGCCGAGGCGGTACTCCAGGAGGTGACCGACGCTGGCCGGCACCTGCACCTTCTGCAGCCACGGCTCGTGGCCGGCGATCAGCTCCTTGCGGGTGGCGTGCGCGGTGACGCCGCTGGGCCGGGTGTGCGGCACCGCCATCGGGATCGAGTTGAGGCCGACGGTGAGCCGGACGTCGAGGCGGGCGCTGATCCCGGCGACGGCGGCCACGAAACGCTCCCACTGAAGGTCCGGCTCGGGACCGGTGAGCAGCAGGAACGGCGTCTCGTCGTCGTCGCGCAGGACGTGCAGCTCCAGGGCGGGGGCGTCGTAGTCGGCCCAGTGGTCCTCGACGAACGTCATCACCGGGCGACGGGAGCGGTAGTCGAAGATCTGGTCGATGTCGAAGCGGGCGATCGTTCGCGCGTCGAGCGAGGTGAGCAGCTGCTCGCGGGCGAGCCGGGTGGCGTTGCCGGCGTCGACGAAGCCGGTGAGCGCCTGGATCAGCACCGGCTGGCCGAGCTCGGGCAGCTCGTCGGTGAGTTCGTAGAGCTCGTGTGGATCGAGCACCGGTGGGGTCCTCCCTGTCGACGCGTACGGGGGAGCGCCGAACGTGCGGTCTCCCCGGTTCGGCCAACGTACCGGGGGGTGTGGTCCATTCCGTTACGGACACCTCCGATGCCCGGATGGTGATCACGATTCGGCTACGCCCCGGTCCGGCGGCGGACATCCGGATCGTCCGAACGGAC
Organism: Micromonospora sp. LA-10; assembly: GCF_051853095.1. Taxonomy (NCBI): domain Bacteria; kingdom Bacillati; phylum Actinomycetota; class Actinomycetes; order Micromonosporales; family Micromonosporaceae; genus Micromonospora; species Micromonospora sp. LA-10. The sequence goes on along the minus strand of NZ_CP195710.1, from coordinate 1,390,921 downwards.
GAGTTAGTCGATCATCGGGCGGGACCTGAACATCTGCGAGGTTCGTGCCGGGGGAGTTTCGGCCCATGGCGGGCGGGCGATTTGCCCGGTTCCCGAGGTCCGTGGCCGGCTGGGGTCGGCAGGCGACGAGTGTCCGGCCCGGGTTGCGCAAAGTGTGGCGAGGGCCACCTTTTGGGCATGGCTAGTCCCGGTTTGTGCTGCCTAGCCTCGTCGGATGCGTAGCGACGGCACCCTCGACGACCCGTTCGGCCCCGGCCGCCCGGCTGACCGTTCGGACGATACCCCCTCCACCAGCAGGTCGGCAGTGCTTCGGGGTCTGATCCGGCGTACCCGCTTCTGGGCGCCGATGAACCCCCGGCCCGGCCGCACGAAGCTCGCGGTCGCCACCGGCGCGGCCTGCTGCCTCGGCCTGGTCGGCGTCAGCCAGGCCGGCTTCGGCGCGCCGGAGCGCGCGGCCGCCCCGGCGCCCTCGGCGGAGGTCGCCGAGCGCGCGGAGGCCGACGTCGCCTCCCGGGCGAGCGACCGCCCGAGCGCCGCGCCCTCCACCGCCGCCCCGTCCGCGACGGCGAGCCCGAAGGCGACCGCCAAGCCCAAGCCGAAGCCCACGAAGACCGTCCGGCAGATCGTTCCGGTCGCCGGCCTGGACCGCACCCAGATGAACAACGCCAAGAAGATCGTGCAGGCCGGCAAGGAGATGGGCATGCCGCGCCGGGCCCTGGTCATCGCGGTGGCGACCGCGATGCAGGAGAGCACGCTGCTCAACTACGCCAGCGGCGTGCTGCCCGAGTCGCAGAGCTACCCGCACCAGGCCATCGGCTGGGACCACGACTCGGTAGGGCTGTTCCAGCAGCGGCCGAGCAGCGGCTGGGGCACCGTCGAGCAGCTCATGGACCCCGAGTACGCGACGAAGGCGTTCCTGTCCGCGCTGGAGGAGATCCCCGGCTGGCAGGACCTGCCGCTGTCGGTGGCCGCCCAGGCGGTGCAGATCTCGGCGTTCCCGGACGCGTACGCCCAGCACGAGTGGCGGGCCGGCGAGGTGGTGGCCGAGATCCTGGGCTGACCCGCGAGGGGTGGTTGCCGAAGCGGCGATTCGGGTATCAAGGGCTTGCCGGTCCCAGGTACACATGAAGGGGACCGCGGGACGGAGGACACCATGTCGCTGATGCAACGGATCACCGCCTTCCTGCGGTCGCCGCGAGGCCAGCAGTTGGTCGACCGCGGCCGGCGTGAGATGTCCAAGCCGGAGAACCAGGCCCGGCTGCGGCAGATCGCGACCCGGCTGCAGTCGCGCCGGCGCTGACCCGCGTCACCCCCGCCGCACGAGCCTCCGGAGCCCTTCGTGACCGACCCCGCCCCCGTCGACGGGGAGCCCGACGCCGTTCCCGCCGCCCCCGTTCCGCCGGTGGACGCGCCCGAGGCGCCACCGGCCAAGCTCTGGGACCGGATGCGGGAGGACCCGCAGTACGCGCCGGAGCACCTGGCCCTGGAGGCGGTACGCCGGCTCGGGCCGGAGGCCGCGCAGTGGGTGGCCCGGGAGCGTGCCCTGCGGCCCGACGCGCCGCCCGAGCAGCTGGCCGACCAGGCGGTCCGCAAGTTCGTCAACCACGCCCGGCTCTCCGGCGCGGTCTCCGGCGCCGCCGGGCTGCCCGGCGCGGTGATCGACGTGGGCGTGCTGGCCTGGACCCAGGCCCGGCTGGTGCTGCACGTGGCGGCTGCGTACGGCGCCGACCCGACGCACGTCGACCGGGCCACCGATCTGCTGGTGCTCCAGCGGGTGCACAAGGCCGCCCAGACCGCCCGCCTGGCGCTCGGGGTGGCCGCCGGCCGTGAGCGGGCCGGCGCGTTGTTCGGCTCCGCCGCCGACCGGGCGCTCGGCCGGGTGATGCTCCAGCTCGGCGTCCGGCTGGCCCGGATGGCCGGCGTGCGCGCCGCCAAGCGGATGTTCGCCAAGGTCGTGCCGGGCGCCGCGATCGTGCTCGGCACCTGGGCCAACTCGTCGGCCACGAAGGAGCTGGCCGACCGCACGCGCGCCCTCTACCGGACCGGTGGTCCCCGGCCGCTTCCCGGCCCGCGTCAGCCCTGACCGTCCTTCGCCCCGGGCCGCCCGTCGAGGCGGCCCGGCGTCGGTCAGCTCGCCCAGCCGGAGGCGTTCCAGGCCACCTCGGCCAGCCGGCCCTGCCCGGCCGCGTTCGGGTGGAACCAGTCCAGCGCGTTCACCTGGTCCAGCGTGAAGCGGTGGCGGTGCACCGCGCCGCCGTCCCAGCGGCAGCGTGACCCGTACGCCCGGCAGGCGGCGCGCAGTTGCCCGTCGTACGCCTCGATGCGGTCCTTGACGCGGGCCCGGCGGGCCACCGCGGCGGGCGCGCTCGACGTGGCGTCGGCCAGCAGCGCCGGGCAGACGCCACGCGACCAGGCCCGCACGGCGCGGGGCTCGGTGTGCCCGATCTGCCAGAGCCGGTGCAGGTCCGGGATGCTGACCACCAGCACCCGGGCCTTCGGCCGGCCCTCGCGCAGCACGCCCAGGGCCGCGTCGACCTGTTCCCGGAAGGTCGCGACGGCCGTCATGTCGTCGACGTCGCCCCGGCAGGCGTCGTTCGCCCCGATCAGCACCGTGACCAGGTCGGCCTTGTCGCGTACCGCCGACCGGGCCTGACCGGCCAGCCCGGCCGCGCGGGCCCCGGGAACCGCCCGGTTGTACGCCCGCAGCCCCGGCGTGTCGGCGCGCAGCCGCCGGTAGAGGCTCTCCACCCGCAGTCCGTCCCCGGTCGACCAGGAGTTGCGTTCGCAGCTCACCAGCACCAGGCAGGAGCCGTAGCCGGTGCTCACCGAGTCGCCGAGCGCGACCAGCACCCGGGGCTCGCCGGGGCGGGGCGTGCCGGACGGCCGGGGCGACGCCTCGCCGGAGCCGTCGCAGGCCAGCGCGACGAGCGCCGCCAGGCAGGCCAGCGCGGCGATCCAGCGTCGAGGCATCGGTTCCCCCGTCCGGCGGCGGCAACGGGCGCGTCGACCCTATGCCCCGGCGGGGCCCCGCAAGCGGTTCTGTCGGCTATCAGGCATCGACCACTGTCGTTCACATCGATCGTGTCGGCGCAGGTCGAGCGTGCAGCCACCGGTGCAGCAGGCGGGTGATCCGGGGCAGCACCAGGTACGTCATCAGCGGGGTGAGGACCAGCGTCATCAGCAGCGTCCGACCGGCCAGCGGCACGTCGGCGAGGAACCGGGCGGTCAGCAGCGTGGCGGCCAGGCTCAGCGGGAAGAACGCCAGCCAGATCGTGACCGCCTGCTTCCAGCGCGGCGGCGCGGCCGGCTCCGGCTCGCCGAACGTCTCGACCACGTGGTCCACCGGCGGATCGAACCAGCCCTCGATGCCGGTGCGCCGCTCCACCCGGGTGTGCTCGACGATGCCCTGCGCCGAGCTGAGCCACCAGCGCCGCTGCGGCGAGTCCTCCCAGCCGCGCAGCGTGTCCGCGTCGGCGAAGCGGTACATCACGTGCCACTCGCCGGAACCGGGGGCGCTGCGGACGAAACCGGCGCCGAGGAAGCCCGGGAAGCTCTCCGCGAGCGTCGTACCGGCCCGCATCCACGCCACCACCTCGTCGGTGCGCGCGGGGTCGGCGCGCCGGGACACGGCGACGGTCACGGGTACGGCCTGCGTCGTGGTCATGCCATCCTCTCCACCGGCCCGCGGGATCTCCGCCGGAAACCGGCCCCCGAAGTAACGCACCCGCCCGCCGGCCGCATCCGGCGACCGCCCGCCGGGTGTCCCGGATCACCGGTACGGCCCGGGCCGTCCCGGTAGCGGCCGGTTAGCCCCGCCCGTGCCGGGGTAGGCCCCAGGAATGACCCGATCACAACCCCGGCGCGCCCGTGGCACGGTCGGCCACGCGAACAGCGCCCTGAACCTGCGGCTCGTGCTGGCGACCTTCGGTCTGGTCGTGATGACCGTCTTCGCGGTGCTCGCATTCGCCGCCGGCATTGCCTGGCTGGGCGTGGTCTGCGCGCTTCTCGCCGTCGTGGCGGTGGTCGACCTGGTCGTGATCCAGCGCCGCCGCGCCGCGCGCCGCCGGGAGGAGCCGGGCGTACGGCACTCGCTGTTCGAGTGACAGGAGGACGACATGCCCATCGCCACCACCAATCCCGCCACCGGACAGGTGCTCAAGACGTACGACGCGATGTCGGACGAGCAGATCGACGCCGCCATCGAGCGGGCCGACCTGGCCTTCCGGCAGTTGCGGGACACCACCGTCGCGCAGCGGGCCCGCTGGCTCACCGCCGCCGCCGACCGGCTCGACGCCGAGCGCGACGAGACGGCCCGGCTGATGACCACCGAGATGGGCAAGACGTACGCGGCCGCGAAGGCGGAGGTCACCAAGTGCGCCACCGCCTGCCGCTTCTACGCCGACAACGCGCCACGGATGCTCGCCGACGAGCCGGCCGACGCCGCCGCGGTCAAGGCCAAGCGAGCGTACGTGCGCTACCAGCCGATCGGCCCGGTGCTCGCGGTGATGCCCTGGAACTTCCCGCTGTGGCAGGTGATGCGCTTCGCCGCGCCCGCCCTGATGGCCGGCAACACCGGCCTGCTCAAGCACGCCTCGAACGTGCCGCAGACCGCGCTGTACCTGGAGGACCTGTTCCGCCGGGCCGGGTTCCCCGAGGGCGCGTTCACCACGCTGCTGGTCGGCTCCGACGCGGTCGACCGGATCCTCAGCGACCCGCGCGTACGCGCCGCCACGCTCACCGGCAGCGAACCGGCCGGCCGGTCCATCGCGCAGATCGCCGGCCGGGAGATCAAGAAGACGGTGCTGGAGCTGGGCGGCAGCGACCCGTTCGTGGTGATGCCCTCGGCCGACCTGGACACCGCCGCCGAGGTCGCCACCACCGCCCGCTGCCAGAACAACGGCCAGTCCTGCATCGCCGCGAAGCGGTTCATCGTGCACACCGACGTCTTCGACACGTTCGCCGAGAAGTTCGCCGCCCGGATGGCGGCGCTGCGCGTCGGCGACCCGATGGACGACGGCACCGACGTCGGCCCGCTGGCCAGCGAACGCGGCCGCGACGAAGTGCACGCCCAGGTCACCGACGCGGTGAACCAGGGCGCGACGGTGCTCTGCGGCGGCGAGAAGCCGGCCGGGGACGGCTGGTACTACCCGCCGACGGTGGTCACCGACCTGCGCCCGGAGATGCGCATGTGGAGCGAGGAGGTGTTCGGGCCGGTCGCCGGGCTCTACCGGGTCGGCTCGTACGACGAGGCGATCGAGGTCGCCAACGGCACCAGCTTCGGCCTCGGCTCCAACGCCTGGACCAACGACCCGGCCGAGCAGGAGCGCTTCGCCGTGGACCTGGACGCCGGCAACGTGTTCATCAACGGGATGACCACCTCCTACCCGGAGCTGCCGTTCGGCGGCGTGAAGAACTCCGGGTACGGCCGCGAGCTGTCCGCCGCCGGCATGCGCGAGTTCTGCAACACCAAGACCGTGTGGATCGGCGAGGGCCAGGCCGGCGCGGGCGCGGGCGCGCACTCCGAGTGAGGTGTTAAGCGGGGGCCCTTCCTCTACCTGAGGCGTTAAGAAGGGGCCCCTGCTTACATCCGGACCGGGGTGGGTAGGAGTGGCCACCATGACGGCGTTCGGCTTCCACGCATCCCACGAGCAGATCCATCCGGCCCGGCTGCTGGAGGCGGTGATCCACGCCGAGCGCGCCGGCTTCGACGCGGCCATGTGCTCCGACCACTTCTCGCCGTGGAGCGAGCGGCAGGGCCACTCCGGGTTCGCCTGGTCCTGGCTCGGGTCCGCGCTCCAGGCCACGAACCTGTCCTTCGGCGTGGTGAACGCGCCCGGCCAGCGCTACCACCCGGCGATCATCGCGCAGGCCATCGGCACGCTGGGCGCCATGTACCCGGGACGGTTCTGGGCCGCGCTGGGCAGCGGCGAGGCGGCCAACGAGCACATCACCGGCGAGGTCTGGCCGCGCAAGGACGTCCGCAACGCCCGCCTGCGTGAGTGCGTCGACGTGATCCGGGCGCTGCTGGCCGGCGAGGAGGTCAGCCACGACGGCCTCGTCACGGTGGACCGGGCGAAGCTGTGGACCCGGCCGGAGGAGCCGCCCGCGCTGGTCGGCGCGGCGGTCAGCGTCGCCACCGCGCGGTGGTGCGCCGAGTGGGCGGACGGGCTGATCACCGTCAACGCGCCGGTCGAGCACCTGCGCCGGATGATCGACGCCTACCGGGACGCCGGCGGGCGCGGCCCGCTGCACCTGCAGGTGCACGTCAGCTGGGCGCCCGAGCAGGAACAGGCCGAGGCGATCGCGTACGACCAGTGGCGCAGCAACGTCTTCGCCCCGCCGGTCTGCTGGGACCTGACCACCCCCGAGCACTTCGACGTGGTCAGCGCCGACGTGCCGATGTCCAAGGTCGCCGAGACCGTGAACGTCTCCGCCGACCTGGGCCGGCACATCGGCTGGCTGGAGGAGTACGTGGCGCTGGGCTTCGACCAGATCGCGCTGCACCACGTCGGGCAGGAGCAGCGCGCGTTCATCGACACGTTCGGCGCGGAGGTGCTGCCGAAGCTGCGCTCCGCCGCCTGATCACACATCGGCGTCGCGGCGCTTAGGCTCGACGCTCGTGGATGCTCTGTTCGAGGTAGTGGTCTTCCTGGCCATCGCCACCTTCGGCGCGGCGCTGGCCCGCAAGCTCGGCCTGCTCGCGCCGATCCTGCTGGTGGTGCTCGGTCTCGCGCTGTCCTTCCTGCCGTTCTTCCCGCACGTGCGGCTGGACCCGGACCTGGTGCTGGTGGGCATCCTGCCGCCGCTGCTGTACGTGGCGGCGGTGGAGACGTCGGTGCCGGCGTTCCGCCTCAACCTGCGGCCGATCCTGCTGCTCGCGGTCGGGCTGGTCATCTTCACCGCGTTCGTGGTGGGCACCGTCGTGCACTGGTTCCTGCCCCATCTGCCGTACGCGATCTGCCTGGCCCTCGGCGCGGTGGTGGCGCCGCCGGACGCGGTCGCCGCCACCGCGGTGGCCCGCCGGGTCGGCCTGCCCCGGCGGATCGTCACCATCCTGGAGGGCGAGAGCCTCGTCAACGACGCCACCGCGCTGGTGCTGCTGCGGGTGGCGATCGTCGCGGCGACCGCCACCACCGGCGGCGTCGGGTTCGGCGACGTGGCCCGGGAGGTGGTGGTCGCGGCCGGTGGCGGCATCCTGGTCGGCCTGCTCGGCGTGGTGGTCTTCGGCTACCTGCACAAGCGCGCCACCGACCCGGTGCTGGACAACGCGCTGTCGCTGATCGTGCCGTTCGCCGTGGTCTTCGCCGCCGAGGAGATCCACGCCTCCGGGGTGGTCGCGGTGGTGGTGACCGGCCTCGGCATCGGGCACAAGCTGCCCACGCTCATGTCGGCCGCCTCCCGGCTCCAGGTGACAGCGTTCTGGCGGCTGATCCGGTTCCTCCTGGAAGGGATCGTGTTCCTGCTGGTCGGCCTGCAACTGCCGGAGGTGGTACGCGACCTGGAGGAGCCGTTCGGCTCGCTCGTCGCGATCACCGCAGGGGTGCTTGCCGCCGTCTTCCTGGCCCGGTTCGTCTGGGTGTTCCCGGCCACCTACCTGGCCCGGCTGGTGCCGCGGGTACGCCGGCGTGACCCCGCCCCGCCGGTGCAGTTCCCCGTCGTCATCGGCTGGGCCGGCATGCGCGGCGTGGTGACGCTGGCCGCCGCGCTGGGCCTGCCGCTCACGCTCGCCGACGACGCGCCGTACCCGCGCGCGCTGCTGATCTGGCTGGCCTTCGCGGTGATCGTGGCGACGCTGGTCGGGCAGGGCGCGACGCTGCCCTGGCTGGCCCGGCGGCTGCGGCTGCCCCCGGACGACCCGGTGCAGGACGCGCTGTCCGCCGCCGGGGTGCAGCAACGGGCCAGCCGGGCGGCCCGGGAACGCCTCGACGAGCTGGCCGAGGGCGCGCCGGAGGCCGTCGTGGAACGCCTGCGCGGGCTGGTCACCTCCCGCGCGAACCTGGCCTGGGAACGGCTCGGCGGCACCGAACGGGAAACCCCCTCCCAGGCGTACGCGCGCCTGCGGCAGGAGATGATCGACGCCGAGCGGGAGGTGTTCCGGGCCGCCCGTGACTCCGGCCAGATCCCGGAGGAGGTGCTCACCCGCGCCTATCGTGATCTGGACCTGGAGGAGTCACTGCTGCGACAGGAGGTCGTCGAATGAGTTGCCAGCACCTGGCCGAGGCGGGCACGGCCGAGCCCGGCACCACCACCGAGTGCCCGGACTGCGTGGCCATCGGCAACCCGGACTGGGTGCACCTGCGCGCCTGCCTGACCTGCGGGCACGTGGGCTGCTGCGACTCCTCGCCGTACCAGCACGCCACGAAGCACTTCGAGTCGACCGGCCACCCCGTGATGCGGTCGGTCCAGCCGGGGGAGTCGTGGCGCTGGTGCTTCGTGGACGAGGAGATCGGCTGACTCAGCCGACCCGGCGCTCCAGCACCTGCCCGGTCCACGTCGGGCGGCCCGGCCGCTCCACGGTGAACGGCTCAGTGGCGGTGAACCCGCAGCTCTCGTAGAACCGCACGAGCGCCCGGTCGGGGCTGCGGAAGCAGTCCACCCGCAGCAGGCCGACGCCGCGTTCGCGGGCCAGCTCCGCCGCGTACTCCAGCAGCGCCGCACCGACCCCGCGCCCCGCGTACGCCCGGTCGGTGACCAGCAGGTTCACGTACAGCTCCGGTTCGGTGGCCGGCGGCACGTAGTCCGTCGCCGCGCCCACCACCAGCGCGCCCGCCACCGTCGCGTCGATCTCGGCGAGGTACAGGCCGTTCCCGGCCGCCCACGCGTCGGCCTGGGCGATGCGGCGCGGGTCGATCGACGCCGGCTCGGCGCCCCACTGGTCGGTGCGCCCGCGCTCGGCCAGCCAGGCGGTGGCGCTGTCGAGCAGCCGCAGCAACGTGGGCGCGTCGCCGGGTCCACCCGGGCGGATGGTGAGGGAGGACTGGTCGGTCATCCCGCCATGCTGCTACATCGCGCTCAGCCGGGCACGCCGGCGGGTCGCGACGCCGGCGCCGGCCGGGTGGACAACGCCCGGCGGGTCAGCGCCGGGGCGGTCAGCCCGACGGCGGCGAAGATCCCGCCGAGCACCAGCCAGCCGACCGGACCGCCGCCGAGCACCAGCAGCGTGAGCAGGCCCCGGCCGAGCGCCTGGGCCAGTCCGGCGAGCAGGCCGTCCGCACCCTGGTACGCCCCGATCGCGCCGGGCGGGGCCAGGTCGTAGGCGAGCCCGGCGCCGGCCGCGCCGTGCCACAGGTCGCCCACCGTCCACACCGCAGTGGCGACGAGCAGCAGCACGACCGCCGGGCGCACCGGCAGGACACCGGTCAGGGCGTACAGGGGTGTCGCCGCCGCGAGCACCAGCCCGGCCCGGCGCAGCTTCCGGGCGGCCGGCGCGGCCCGCTCCGCGCCCCGGCTCAGCCGCACCGCCAGCAGCACGGTGAGCACCGTGTTTGCGAGCAGCACCGCCGACACCACAGGCGGTGGCGCGCCGGCCCGGTCCACCGTCCACAGCGGCACGACGAGCACGAGCACCGTCACGTGCGTGCTGAGCACCGCCGACGCGCCGCCCACCGCGAGGAACCAGCCGTCCCGCAGCGGCCCGCCCCGCGGCCGTCGTGTCCGGGTGGTCGTCAGCGGTCCGTGCGCGGCGGCGGCCGGCTGCGCGGCGGCGATCAGCGGCAGGCGCAGCAGCAGCGCCGCCGAGAGCAGGTAGGTGGCCGCGTTGCCGACGACGAGCACCTGGTACGCCCGGTGCGTGTCCACCGCGAGCGCGATCCCGGCCAGCGCGGTGCCGACGCTGATGCCCAGGTTCGCCACCGCGCGCAGCGTGGCGAAGGCGTGCACCCGGCCGTCCGGACCGCCCACCGCGGCCACCAGCGCCGCCCGCACCGCCAGGTTGCCGGCGGCGAGCAGCGCCTCCGGCACGGCCACCGCCAGGAACGCCGGAAACGAGCCGACCAGCAGGTACGCCAGCGCGGCGACCGCCTGCCCCACCTGGAGGACGGCCCGGAGCGTACGCGGGTCCCACCTGTCGGCCAGCGCGCCCAGCGGCACGCTCGCGGTCAGCCCGACCAGCCCGGCCACTGTGAGCCCGGCGCCCACCGAGGTGGCGGAGAGGCCCACGTCCCGGGTCAGATAGAGCGCCCCGCCGGCCAGCCACAGCCCCGCGCCGACGGTGTTGACCAGCGTGGCGTACGCGAGCGTGCGCAGCGGACCCGGCGGCGGGAGCGGCGAGACGCGCCCCATCAGCGGGGTCCGGCGAGGGCCATGCGATCGACGCTAGGGCTGCTCGGGTGTTCCCGGAGCCCCGCGGGGCGACGCCTGTCACATCGCGAGCCGGTCGGAGCGTCGCGCGGTACGGGAAATCCGCTCGCCTGCCGATCACCGCTCTGCCAGGGTCGGCGCCGTGGAGCACAGCAGGATCGCCCAGGCCGATGAGCTGGCCGAGGTGCAACGGATCGAGGTGTCCTCCGGCGCCCCGTTCCGGGAGATCGGCATGGCCCTGGTGGCCGACATGCCGCCGTTGCCGGTGGAGGTGCTGGCCGCCGGGCAGCGCGCCGGCCGGCTGTGGGTGGCGACCGACGCGGCCGACCGCCCGATCGCGTTCGTGCTGGTCGACCTCGTCGACGGTGCGGCGCACGTGCAGCAGCTCAGCGTCGACCCGGCGTACGCCCGGCGTGGCATCGGGCGGCGTCTGCTCGACCGGGTGGCCGAGTGGGCGTCGTCGCAGGGGTTGCCGGCGCTGACGCTGACCACGTTCCGCTCGGTGCCCTGGAACGGGCCCTACTACGCGCGGTGCGGCTTCCGGGAGCTGAGCGGCACGGAGGTGACGCCGGGCCTGGCGGGACTACTGACCGCCGAGGTAGCGCTCGGCCTCGACCCGGCCGAGCGGATCGCGATGCGCCGCGCCGTCCCCCGCGCCCGCACCTGACTCCGACCTCGCCGCGGTGCGTGCCGGGCAGGGTTAACCGGTCGACCGGGGGCGCGGGCCGTGCCACGATCGCGCGATGCCCGCCTCCGTGACCGGCCTGCTGCGCTGGCAGTTCGACCTGACCTGGGCGCTCGCCGAATACCACCTCGACCGGCTGGAGCCGGCGGACTTCCTCTGGGAACCGGCCGCGCTCTGCTGGACCATGCGTCCCGGCCCGGGCGGCGGGTGGCGTCCCGACTGGGCGGACAGCGAGCCGGACCCGGTCCCGGCGCCCACCGTCGCGTGGCTGACCTGGCACATCGGCTGGTGGTGGTCGGTCGCCACGGACCACGTGCGGCAGCGCCCGGCGCGGGAACGCGACGACATCCGCTGGCCCGGGCCGGGCGCGGAGACGGTCGCCTGGCTGCGGGAGCTGCGGACGGAATGGACGGACACGCTCGACGGGCTGACCGCGACCGACCTGGAGCGGCCGTCCGCGTACCCGTGGCCGGCCGACGCGGGGCTCACCGTCGCGCACCTGACCGCGTGGGTCAACGCCGAGCTGATGAAGAACGTGGCCGAGATCGGGCAGCTGCGGCTGCTGCGCGCGGCGGCCTGAGCCGGGCGGCGCTCAGTGGGCGCCGCCGAGGTTGAGCACCACCACACCGGCGATGACCAGCCCCGCGCCGACCACCTTCGCCACGCTCAGCGGCTCACCCAGGAACGCCGCGCCGATCGCCATGATGGCGGCGGTGCCGAGGCCGGACCAGACCGCGTACGCGACCCCGACCGGGATGTCCTTCACGGCGAGCGAGAGCAGCCCGAACGCGGACAGGTACGCCACCGCCAGGCCGAGCGTCGGCCAGAGCCGGGTGAACCCGTCGGTCGCCTTGAGCAGGCTGGTGCCGATCACCTCGGCGGTGATCGCGCCGAGCAGGAAAAGGTACGCCATCGCAGGACCGTACCCGGTCCTGCGATGGCGTCCGGTCAGCTCGGTCAGGAGACCGTGCAGGCCTTTCCGTTCAGGGTGACCAGCCCCGGATCCGGGTTCGGGAACCGGGTGGCGGTGCCGTTGAAGCCGAACGTGGTGGACGCGCCCGGCGCCAGCTTCGCGTTCCAGGGCAGGTTCTTCGCGGTGACCGTGGCGCCGCTCTGGCCGACCTGCGCCGACCACGCCTGGCTCACCTTCTGGTCGCCGAGGAACGCCCACCGCAGGCTCCACCCGTTCACCGCCGACGTGCCGGTGTTGCGCACCGTCACCTGGGTGGTGAAGCCGGACGGCCAGCTCCCGTGGGTGGTGTAGGTGACCGCGCAGGACGGCGCCGGCACCGCGCCGGCGTCACCCTGGTCGGCCAGGAACGACGCGAGCCACGCCAGCGCCGAGTTCCAGTTGATCGCCACCTCGTTCGTCGCGTACGAGTTGATGTCGTCGACGTAGCAGAACATCGGCGCGCACCCGGCGAGCAGGTTCGCCGCGAACGGGTCCTGCAGCGCGGCGTTCGGGCCACCCGCGAGCGAACCGGCCGGCGGGTTCGGCAGGTCCGGGTTCAACTGGTGGGCGAAGATGCGGCTGTGCTGGTTGCGGGCGTGCTGCTCGCCCCAGCCGGTCACGTAGGACATGTTCAGCGCGTTGCGGCCGAACAGGTAGTCGGCGGCCTGCACCGCGCCGTCGCGGTACTTCGCGTCCCGGCTCAGGTCGAACGCGGTGGCCAGCACGATCGCGTTGTTCACCAGGTTGCTGTTGCTGCCCCAGACGTACGCGTCGGCGCTGCCCGGGAACGGCAGCCCGTACGCCTGGCCGGCGATCGTGGCCAGGTAGCTGTCGGCGGCGGCGGTGATGGACTCGCGGATGCGGGTCTTCTCCGCCGCGGGCAGCGTGTTCGGCACGGTGGCCAGGTCCAGGCGACCCAGCGCGGCGACGCTCTGCCAGCCGAACGCGCCGTTCGGGGCGAACACGTCGGCGGTGTGCAGCGGCGAGCCGGTGACGTCGGCCAGGTACGCCTTGTCGCCGGTGGTCAGCCACAGCTCGACAGCGGCCCAGTAGAACTCGTCGCTGACGTTGGAGTCGTCGTACGCGCCGCCGCCGGTGCCGTCGGTGGCCGAGGCGTAGATCGCCGGGTTCGCCTTGGCCGCCGCGTACGCGGTCTTCGCGGCCGTGCCGCAGCGCGCGGCGAAGGCGGCGTCGTACGGGGCGTACAGCCGCTGGCACTGCGCCGCGACGGCGGCCAGGTTCAGCGTGGCGGCGGTGGACGGCGCGTGCAGCTCACGCGGCTGCGGGTCGTCCTGGGGCTGCAGCGGCAGGCCGGTCCAGTTCCGGTCGTGGATCTTGTGGTGGACCATCCCGGCCAGCGGCTTGCCCGCCGGCACCTGCATGCGCAGCAGGAACTCCAGCTCCCAGCGGGCCTCGTCGAGCACGTCCGGCACGTCGTTGCCGCGCTCGGGCAGCCGCAGCGTGGAGTCGCCCAGGGCGGCGCCGCCGTCGGCGGTCTCGGCCGTCTTGGTCCGCTCGAAGGTGCTCAGGAGCTGGTAGGTGGCGATGCCGCCGTTGACGACGTACTTGCCGTGGTCGCCCGCGTCGTACCAGCCGCCGCGCACGTCCAGCGAGTAGTCGCAGACGCCGGCCTGGCACGGCACGTCGGTGTCGCCCTGGTTCGGCGCGACGCCGAGGTGGCCCGCCGGACGGGCGTACTCCTCGCCGATCAGGTCGCCGTCGATCTCGATGCCGCTGCGCTGGGCGTAGAAGAACTGCAGCGAGTCGGCGCGCAGCCGGTCGTAGAGCGCGCCGGAGATGTCGAACGGGTGGCTGGTCTCGCCGTCGACGGTCAGCGTGTAGCCGGTGCCCGGCGTGCGGTACGCGGAGAAGTCGACGGTCTGCACGTTCTGCGCCGAGGCGGCGTCGGTGCCACGCGGCGTGGTCTGCCCGCTGGCGACCACCGCGCCGCTGCCCGACTTCAGCTGCCACGGCAGCGCTTCGGTGGCCTCGGTGACCACGGTGGCGTGCTTCGGCCCGCCCGGCAGGTAGCCGACCTGGTTGACCCGGACCCGGGGCCCGGTGTCCGGCTCGTACGGCGGCGCCGGCTCCCCGCCGCGCAGCGACACGTTGTCCAGGCAGAACGTCTGCGCCTCGGCGCTGCCGCCGACCTGGAAGATCAGCTGGGCGGTGGGGTTGTCGGCCGGGGAGGTGAACGTGGTGGTGACGTGCTTCGCGGTGCCGGTGGCGGTCGCGTCGACGCTGGCGTACGTGGTGTAGGGGGCGCTGCCGAGCTGGAGCACCGCCTTGACGGCCGCGCCGGGGGTGGCGGAGACGTCGAAGGACAGCTCGTACTCGGCGCCCTGCGTCAGCGGCACCGCGTCCTGGCCGATGCCGGCGTCCCAGGGGTTGGCGGTGCCGGCCGCGACGGTGGTGCAGAGCCGGCCGTCGACGACCGCGAGGTCGCCCGTGCCGTAGGAGAACCAGGGGGAGACACCGGCGCTGAAGTCGCCGTTTCGGAGTTGTTCGGGGGCGTCCGGCGGCACCTCGGCAAGGGCCGGGCCGGCGGAGAGGCCGGTGAGCGCCAGCGTGGTTGCCGCGAGCGCGGCGAGCCGACGACGGGATCGGGTCACGGAGGTTCCTTCCGTGCTCGGGGGGTGGTGGGGGAACACGGGGAGCTGGGAGCGCTCCCAATATCAGGCCGATGTTTCCACCGCGTTCCGTCGCTGTCAATCGATCCGGCCCGATGCTCGGCCGAGCGCCCGCTCGCGGAGGGGTCCGGCGCGCCACGTACGATGTCAGTGATCTCCTACAGACAACCGAGCCCTCGACCTGGCAGGCTGCGACCCATGACCCTGAAGCTTCGTTCCGTCGGAGCGAGCGACCGTGGGCTGATTCGTAGCGGCAACCAGGACGCGCAGCACGCGGGCCCCTGGCTGGTCGCGGTGGCCGACGGCATGGGCGGCATGGCGGCCGGCGACCTGGCCAGCCGCATCGCGATCGACGCGATCGCCCCGCTGGACGTGGAGACGCCGGAGGACGCGCTCGTCGCCGCGCTCCAGGGCGCGATCGAGCTGGCCACCGCGCAGATCCGCCAGGCGGTGGAGGAGGACCCGGAGCGTCAGGGCATGGGGACCACGCTCACCGCGCTGCTGTTCGCCCGTACCGGCAGCTGCCTGGCGCTGGCGCACGTCGGTGACTCCCGCGCCTACCTGTTCCGTGAGGGCGTGCTCAAGCAGGTCACCCGCGACGACACGTTCGTGCAGATGCTCGTGGACCAGGGCGTGATCACCGCCGAGCAGGCCAGCAGCCACCCGCGGCGGGCGGTGGTGACCCAGGCGTTGCAGGGCGACCAGGTCTCCCCGTCGTACGCGACGATGGTGCCCCGCGCCGGCGACCGCTGGCTGCTGTGCAGCGACGGCCTCTCCAACGTGGTCCGCGCGGACACGCTCACCGAGGTGCTCAACGAACAGCTGGAGCGGGACGCCTGCGCGGCCCGGCTGATCGACCTGGCGCTGCGGGCCGGTGGCCCGGACAACATCACCGTCGTGATCGCCGACGTCGTCGAGGAGTAGCCCTCACCGTCGGCGCGGAGCGGCCCGACGGGTCGGCTCGGCAGTGGTCGGGTCCTCCGGCCACGGGTGACGCGGATAGCGGCCGCGCAGCTCCGCCCGTACCTGCGGATAGCCGGTGCGCCAGAACGACGCCAGGTCGGCGGTGACCGCCACCGGCCGCCCGGCGGGGGAGAGCAGGTGCAGCAGCACCGGCACCCGCCCGTCGGCGATGCGCGGCACGCCCCGCCAGCCGAACGTCTCCTGGAGCTTCACCGCCAGCACCGGCGCGGCCGGATCGGCGTAGTCGACACGTACCCGGGATCCGCTCGGCACCGCGAGTCGCTCCGGGGCCAGCTCGTCCAGCCGGGCGGCCTGCCGCCAGTCCAGCAGCCGCCGCAGCGCCGTCGCGACGTCCACCCGGCCCAGGTCGGCCCGGCGGCGGGCGCGGATCAGCTCCGGCGCGAGCCAGTCGGGCGCGCGGTCGAGCAGCGCCGCGTCGGAGACGTCCGGCCAGTCCTCGCCGAGCGCCTGGCGGCAGAACGCCATCCGGCGGCGCAGCCCGGTCGCCTCCGGCGTCCAGCGCAGCAGTCCCGGCCCTTCCTGCCGCAGCCCGTCCAGCAGCGCCGCCGCGACCAGCTCCGGCGGCGGCGCGGTCAGTTGCCGCTCGCGCAGCTCGATCGCGCCGAGCCGGTCCACCTCCCGGGCCACCACGTCCCCGCCGGCCCAGGCCACCTCGCGTCCGGAGCGCAGCAGCGCCGCCCCGGCCTCCCGGGCGGTCGCCTCGTCGATCGGCGCGGCCAGGCGTACCCGGGCGGCCGGCGCGCCGGGGGAGCGGTCGGCCACCGCGACGGCCAGCCACGCGGACCCGGCCAGCCCGGACCCGGGCGTCAGCTCCGCGGCGGTCCCGCCGGCCATCAGGTACGCGGACCCGCCGGCCCGCCGCACCCGGGCCAGCCGTTCCGGGTACGCCAACCCGGCGAGCAGCCCCGCGGCCAGATCGTCGGGCAGGCGCTCCCGTTCGTCTCCCGCCGACCGTCCGCCGCCACCGCGGTGCGCCGCCGAGCCGGCGGGGCGCCGGTCGGCCCGGCCGGTGCGCGAGCCGGTCGGGCGCTGATCCGTGCGGTCACCGGGTGCGCCGGCGGGACGCTCGGCGGGCAGGGCGGCGCGCAGGCGGCGTACCTCGGCGCGCCAGCGTGCGGTGGCTGCCGCGTCGGTGCCGCCGCGCAGTCGGCGCCAGCGGGCCGGCAGGTCGTCGCCGGCCCCGCCCAGCGTGTCCTCGGCGAGCACCGCCACCACCTCGGCGGCCCGGTCCGCACCGACCCGTGGTGCGCCGTCCAGCAGGGCCCGCGCCAGCCGGGGATGGGTGCCCGCCGCCGCGACCGACCGGCCGCGCGCGCTGATCCGGCCGTCGTCGTCGACCGCGCCGAGCGTGCGCAGGGTCTCCCGTGCCACGGTCAGCGCGGCCGGTGGCGGCGGGTCGGGCAGCGCCAGGCCGGCGCCGTCCGGCGTGCCCCACGCCGCCAGCTCCAGCGCGAACCCGGTCAGGTCGGCGGTGGCGATCTCCGGCTCGGGTTGCGGGGCGAGCCGCTCGTGCGCCGCCTCGGACCAGCAGCGGTAGACAGCGCCCGGCGCCTCCCGTCCGGCCCGGCCCGCCCGCTGCGTCGCCGCCGCCCGGGACACCGGCACCGTGACCAGCGCCCCCAGCCCTCGGGCCAGGTCGGTGCGGGGTACCCGGCTCAGGCCGGCGTCCACCACCACCCGCACGCCCGGCACGGTCAGGCTGCTCTCCGCCACGGCGGTCGCCAGCACCACGCGCCGTCCGGCGGCCGGGGTCAGGGCCGCGTCCTGGGCGGCGGCGGGCAGCCGGCCGTGCAGCGGCAGGACGGCGACGTGCCCACGCAGGTCGGCCAGCCGGCCGGTAACGGCGGCGATCTCGCCCGCCCCGGGCAGGAAGACCAGCACGTCGCCGTCGCGTTCGCGCAGCGCCCGGCGGACCGTGGCGGCCACGTGGTCCAGCAGCGCGGGGTCGACCCGGCCGCCGCCGGGCGGCGTCACCGGGCGCGGCGGCGCCCACATCCGCTCGACCGGGTGCAGGGCGGCCTCGGCGCGTACCACTGGCGCGGGTTCGCCACCGCCGAGCAGCGCGGCGAACCGGTCCGCCTGCGGGGTGGCGGACATGGCCAGCAGCCAGAGGTCCGGGCGTAGCGTGCCGCGCGCCTCGACGCTGAACGCCAGCGCCAGGTCGGCGTCGAGCTGCCGCTCGTGACACTCGTCGAGCAGCACCGCGTCCACACCGGGCAGCTCCGGGTCGTGGTGCAGCCGCCGCACCAGCAGGCCGGTGGTGACCACCTCGACCCGGGTACGCGGCCCGGTCCGGCGCTCGCCGCGCACCGCGTAGCCGATCCGGTCGCCGACCCGCTCGCCGAGCAGCGCGGCCATCCGGTGCGCGGCGGCGCGGGCGGCGACCCGCCGGGGCTGGGCGATCACCACCCGTCCGGCGACGGCGTCGGCGACCGCGAGCGGCGCTGTAGTGGTCTTGCCGGTCCCCGGCGGCGCCACCAGCACGGCGGCGCCCCGGGCGCGCAGCGCCTCGACGAGCGCCGGCAGCACCGGCCGGACCGGCAGGTCGAGGGCGACGTCGGCGAGCACGGACCCACTCTCGCACCGCGCCGCCGGACGGTCCGCGCTGCCCCCGGAACACGGAACGGCCCGGCCGGCGCACCGCCGACCGGGCCGGGTGGGCCGCCGTGCCGGGTCCGCCGACCCGGCCGCAGCCCTCCTTGCTAGTACGTTCCGTCGAGCTGACCGCGCAGCTTGGTCAGGGCCCGGGCCAGCAGCCGGGACACGTGCATCTGCGAGACGCCGATCTGCTCGGCGATCTGCGACTGGGTCAGGTTGCCGTAGAAGCGCAGCGTGAGGATCTTCTGCTCGCGCTGGTCGAGCGTGGCCAGCGCCGGACCGAGGGCGACACGCATCTCGGCCAGCTCGAACTCGCCGTCCTCGCCGCCGATCAGGTCGCCGAGCTCGGTGGCGCGCTCGCCGTCGCCGGTCGGGGTGGACAGCGACACCGCGTTGTACGCGCGGGCGCCTTCCAGGCCTTCGAGGACCTCTTCCTCGGTGAGCTTGAGGTGGGCGGCGATGTCGGCGACCGTCGGCGAGCGGCCGAGCGTCTGCAGCAGCGTGCTGTTGGCGTCGGAGATGGCCAGGCGCAGCTCCTGCAGCCGGCGGGGGACGCGGATGTCCCAGGTGCGGTCGCGGAAGTGGCGCTTCAGCTCGCCGATGATGGTGGGGATCGCGTAGCCGGCGAAGTCGACGCCGCGCGACGGGTCGAACTTGTCGATCGCCTTGATCAGGCCGATCGCGGCGGTCTGCGCCAGGTCGTCGTTCGGCTCGCCGCGGCCGCTGTAGCGGTGGGCCAGGTGGTTCGCCAGCGGCAGCCAGGCCTCGATGGCGCGGTCGCGCAGCGCGGGCCGCGACGGGTGGTCGGCCGGCAGCGCGGCCATCGCGTCGAGCAGGTCGGCGGCGCTGTCGGTGAGCGAGCGGGGGTCGAGCTTCGCGGAGCCGGCCGGCTTGGTCGCCGGGGCGCTGATCGTGGGAGCGGTCATGGGTGGTCCTCCCTGCACCTCGTCCACGGAAGAAAAAAGACGTGACGCTTAGGTTTAGGTGACGGTAGTACGTTCGGAAGCCACCATAGCCCGATCGTGCTGCGGAAATCTAGCCGAAAGTACGATGTACTTAAGGTGTAAGCAGCCATGAAAGGCATGAGCCGGTTGATATCGCGCTCGGCAGGGTGGTGCGGCGCGGTGACCGGTCGGCCCCGGTCGTACCCCGACCGGTCAAGGCGGAATCCGACAGGTGGGCGAAGTGTCGCCTTTCTGTCGTTGTCCCGCCGACGGGACCGCCCGTACCGTCCGTAGCGACACGTCAACGGAGGCACCGTGCTGGATCCCGCCGCGCCGCAACTCGTCATCAACGCCCGGACGCTGCTGTTCAGCTGGCTCCCGGCGGATCCCGGCGCGGTCGAGACGCTGGTTCCGGCCGGTCTGCGCCCGCACCCGCAACGTCAGGTCTTCGTCAACCAGTACGTGGTCGACGACGAGACGCAGACCTCCGGCTTCGGCGCGTACTCACTCACCTACCTCGGTGTCTCGCTCGCGGACATGGACCCGCCCGACGGCGGGACGCCCGGCGGCTGGTGGACGCACTACATCGCCTCCAGCGAGCGGGTCCGGCGGTACGCGAGCGCGCGGGGCGCGCCGGCCGTCGCCGGGGAGACCCGCCTCGACCTGCGGGGCGACCGGCTCACCTCCGAAACCCGGGCCGCCGACGGCACGCCGCTGATGCGGGTCACCGCCCGGGTCGGGCACACCGGCACCGAGGCGCACAACGGCCACCACCGCTACCTCACCGGCCGCGACGGCGAGCTGATCGTCACCGACTACCCGTACGTGGCCGAGCCGGTGTCACCGTTCGAGGTCGAGTCGGTGGAGTTCCCGGCGCCCGAGCACCCGGTCCACGCGCTGCGGCCGGCCAACCCGCTGCAGGTGTGCTGGGGCTTCTACTCGCCGCGCGTGTCGTTCGCGTACCCGGCCCGCCCGAACGTGCCCGACGAGGTGAGCGGCCTTCACCAGGTGCCGGCCCGCCGGGCGCGCAGCGGCCTGCCGTCCGGGTCGTAGACCAGCCGGTACGCCGGCAGCGCCCAGAGCCGCGTACGCCAGGGCAGCCGCTCCGGGCGGTGCGGCCGCAACCGACCCGGCGGACGGGGACCGGCCCGGCCCTCGGCGTGCCAGCGGTCCAGTTCCTCCGCCGCCGCGGTGATCGCGGCCACCGCGTCGGCCGGGTCCAGCAGGTCGTCGTCCTGCGCGCCGCCGGGATCGCGGTCCAGGTGCTCGCGCCACAGCCGCAGCCGCAGGTCGCGGGCGAACAGCCGGGCGCCGTCGCCCAGCCCGGCCGGGTCTTCCGGCGCCCGGGTGTCGCGGGTGTCGTCGAGCACCGCGCAGGACAGCTCGCTGTCGTGCGTCCAGGAGCGGCGGTTGAAGTTGTCGCTGCCCACGCTGGCCCACACGTCGTCCACCACGCAGACCTTGGCGTGCACGTAGACCGGCGTGCCGTCGTGGTTCTCGACGTCGAACACGTGCACCCGCTCCGGCGCGGCCCGGTGGCACAGCGACAGCGCCTGCTCCCGGCCCACCATGTTCGGCGGCAGCGCGAGCCGGCCGTCCACGTCCGGGTGCCGGGGCACGACCGCCACCAGGTGCAGGTCCGGGTGCTCGTGCAGCGCCTGCGCGAACAGCTCGGCCACCTCGGTCGACCAGAGGTACTGGTCCTCCAGGTAGATCAGCCGCCGCGCCCGGCGTACCGCCTTGGTGTAGCCGCGGGCCACCGTGCGCTCGCCGTCCGGGGCGAACGAGTAGCGGGGCCGCACCGCCGGGTAGGTGCGCAGCACCTGCACGTGGTGCGGCCCGCACGGCGGCGGGTCGGCGGGCTGCTCGGGCAGCGGGTCCGGGCGCAGGTCCGAGCCGCGCAGCCGGTCCCGCAGGTACGCCATCGGGTTCTCCGAGTCCAGCGGCATCGGATCGGTCCACCGCTCCCGGAACGTGGTGTCGAGCGCGCCGACCACCGGCCCGCGCACCGCGAGCTGCACGTCGTGCCAGGGCGGCGTCGGGCCGTACCGGGGGGACATGCCGACCGGCTGCGGGTCCCCGGCGTGGCCGGCGTCGTCGCGGCGGCTGTGGCACAGGTCGATGCCGCCGGCGAACGCGATGTCGCGGCTCGGGTCTCCGGGCCTTCGCAGCACCACGAGCTTCTGGTGGTGCGAGCCGCCGCGCCGGACCCGCTGGTCGAGCAGCACCTCGCCGCCGGCCGCGCGGATCGCCTCGCTGAGGTCGCGGTTCTCCGCCTCGCTGTAGGAGAGCGCGTCGAGGTGGGAACGCCAGATCAGGCCCTTGACGATCACTCCGCGCTGGGCCGCCTGCGCGAACAGCTGCGCCACTGTGGGACCGTCCGGGCGCATCCGCTCGTCCGGGTCGCCGCGCCAGTCGGTGAAGAACAGATGGTCGCCCGCGGTGAGCGATTCCACCTCGCTGACCAGGCGGTCAAAGTACGCGGCTCCGTGAATCAGGGGCTCGGCGAGGTTTCCATCGGTCCAGACGGGTAACTCAGACCCCGGGTTGGCGCGTTCCTGTGCGGTGAGGAACCAGTCCCGCAGAGTCACGTTCCACCCCCGAGGTCGACGACGTCCTCACACGGTAGGACCCCCGGCAGGACCCCGCACGGCGAGCAACACGTCGAGCGGTGCCGCGCGCCAGGGGTACGCCGGACCCCTGGATCGCGACACCGAGGAGGCACCGACATGCCCGCCGAGACGACGAACACCGTGACCGACAACCGCGAGCAGGCGGTGGAGGGGGAGCGGGGTGCGCTGGTGGCGGTCCTGTTGATGGTGATCCTCGGGGTGGCCGGGATCTTCGCCGTCTCCTGAGACCGCGGCCGGGCGCCCCGGCGATCCGGGGCGCCCGTGGCAGGTCAGGGCCGGTCGCCCTGGCCGTCGCTGTGCGGCATCCGCCCGGTCGGGATCACCCCGAGCCGGCCGGCCTGGAAGTCCTCGACCGCCTGAATCAGCTCGGCGCGGGTGTTCATCACGAACGGGCCGTAGTGCGCCACCGGCTCGCGGATCGGCTGGCCGCCCATCAGGTACAGCTCCAGCGCCGGGGCGTTGGAGTCCTGCGTCGGGTCGGCGGTGATCCGCAACGCCTCGCCGGGCCCGTGCACGGCGAGCTGGCCGAGGTGGATCGGCCGCCGGTCGGTGCCGACAGTGCCGCGGCCGGCCAGCACATACACCAGGGCGTTGAAGTCCGACCGCCACGGCAGGCTCAGCTCGGCGCCGGGCTGCAACGTGACGTGCGCGATGGTGATCGGCGTGTGCGTCGAGCCCGGGCCCCGGTGCCCGGCGACCTCCCCGGCGATGACCCGGATCAGGCCACCGCCGTCGGGCGTGGTCAGCAGCGCCGACTCCCGGCCGCGGATGTCCTGGTAGCGGGGCGCGCTCATCTTGGCCACCCGGGGCAGGTTGACCCAGAGCTGCAGGCCGTGGAAGAGCCCGCCGCTCATCACCAGGTGCTCCGGCGGCGCCTCGATGTGCAACAGCCCACTTCCGGCTGTCATCCACTGGGTGTCGCCGTCGGTGATGGTGCCGCCGCCACCGGTCGAGTCCTGGTGGTCCATGATCCCGTCGATCATGTAGGTCACCGTCTCGAAGCCGCGGTGCGGGTGCCAGGAGGTGCCCTTCGGCTCGCCCGGCGCGTAGTCGACCTCGCCCATCTGGTCGAGGTGGATGAACGGGTCCAGCTCGGTCATCGGCACGCCGGCGAAGGCCCGGCGGACCGGGAAGCCCTCGCCCTCGTAACCGCTGGGGGCGGTGGTGACCCGGGAGACCGAGCGGTATTCGGTCGCCTCGCCGAGCTTCGGCAGGCGGGGCAGGACGAGGACGTCGTCAACGGTGATCGCGGGCATCGCGGGGCTCCTTACTTGTCGGCCGGGGTGGACGACGCGGTGCGGTCGGCGCGCAGGCGCCGGCCGAGCCGCTCGAAGACCCGGGTGAGGCAGGCGACCTCGGCGTCGTCGAGGTCGTCGATCAGGTGGGCGCGCACGGAGCGCAGGTGGTGCGGCGCGGCCTCGCGCAGGGCGAGCAGGCCGGCCGCGGTGAGCACGGCTTCGCTGCCGCGCCGGTCCGCCGGACATGCCTCCTTCGCCACCAGCCCGCGCTTCTGCATCGTGGTGACCTGGTAGGTCAGCCGGCTCGGCGAGAACACCAGCCGGTCGGCCAGCTCACCCATGCGCAGCCGCTGCCCGGGCGCCTCGGAGAGCAGCACCAGCACGTGGTAGTCGGCGAAGCTCAGGTCGCTGTCGGCGCGGAGGTCGTCCTCGAGCCGGGTGAACAGCCGCTGGCTCGACTCGATGTACGCGCGCCAGCAGGCCATCCGCTCCGCGTCCAGGTTCTCCGTCATGCCCCGAGAGTAGCACTATTTAAAATTTAAACAAGTGTCCTTGCCGTGTGCGGCGTGCGTCTCACGCTGCTCTTCTTGAAAACTGAAGATAGGGTCGGGGGATGGACGATCTCGACCTGCTCGACTGGCGGGAGCGGATGGCCCGGCTCTACCTGTCCGACCTCGACCTGACCGGGTTCCGGGCCGCCCGCGACGAGCTGTTCCGCACCCACCCCAGCAGCCCGGTGCCGCCCGCCGACCGGCCCGGCTTCACCGGGCTGCGGTGGTACCCGCCCGACCCGGCGGCCGTGGTCGAGGCGCCGCTGCGGCCCGCCTCCGGTGAGCTGCGCATCGACACCGGCGGCCCGGACGGCGTGGTCGCGTACCGGCGGGTGGCCGTCGCCGAGACGCCCTGGGGACCGCTGACGCTCTGGTGGATCGAGGCGTACGGGGGCGGGCTGTTCCTGCCCCTGCGCGACGGCACCTGCGGCGACGGCTCGTACGGCGGGGGCCGGTACCTCACCGACACGGTCAAGGGCACATTCGGCCGCGGCCTGACCGTGCTGCCCGGTGACCGGGTCCGGCTGGACGCCAACTACCTCTACAACCCCAGCTGCGCCTACGACGACAGGTGGGCCTGCTCGCTGGCCCCGCCGGAGAACCGGGTGGACGTGCCGCTGCGCGCCGGTGAGCGGGCGTACCACTGACGAGGTGAG
The DNA here is from genome assembly GCF_051853095.1 of Micromonospora sp. LA-10. Lineage (NCBI taxonomy): Bacteria > Bacillati > Actinomycetota > Actinomycetes > Micromonosporales > Micromonosporaceae > Micromonospora > Micromonospora sp. LA-10. The sequence continues at coordinate 1,366,751 of NZ_CP195710.1, read as the reverse complement.
GGAGGACCCCGGCGGGGCCCTCCCTCCTCGCGTACCGCCGCCGGTCAGCGGGCGGTGGCGCCGGTCGGTGTCAGGTGCATCCGGCTGAGCAGCTGCTGGGCCTGGCCGGCCAGCTCCGCGTCCACCGTGACCGCGTACTGGGCGGCCCGCAGCGAACTGGCGGACGTGAAGTCACGCTGCCCGCCGCTCATGGCGTGTGCCACAGCGCCGAACACGGCGCCCCAGATCGCACCGATCACCAGGCCGACAAGGATCACCGCCAGCCAGTTGCCAGCGGTGAAGATGCCGAAGAGCAACCCGATGAACAAGCCGAACCAGGCGCCGGTGCCGGCCCCGAGCAGGGCCGCCCGGCCCGTCGTGAGCCGTCCCATCACGGTCTCCACGAGCGTGAGGTCCGTACCGACGATCGAGGTACGTTCCACCGGGAACCGGTTGTCGGCCAGGTAGTCCACCACGCGCTGGGCGGACGGATAGTCCGGGTACGAGCCGATTGTGACGGTCGCCGAACCGGCCTGCGGTCCGTGCCCGTCCCCGCTCGGCGGCGTCGGGCGACCGCCCGGGCCGGACGGGAGGTTGTCGCTGCCCGGCATACCGGGTTGCCAGGCCGCGGTCGGAGTCGAGGGTCTGGTCATGAGCATCCTCCTTCGTCAGCCCGCCGCGTTCCCGCCCGCGGCGAGCGGTAACGCGCCGACCGGGACCGATGCGGCCAGGCATGGCGGCACCCGGGCCGGGTAGCCACAGTCGTGCGGAGCGGACGGATCAGCGAGCACGGCTTCCTCGCCGACGGGCGCAGCGCGGCCCTCGTCGACCGCGACGGCTCGGTCAACTGGTGGTGCCCGCCCCGGTTCGACGCGCCGTCGGTGTTCGGCCGGCTGCTGGACGACGACGCCGGGCACTGGAGCATCCGCCCGGCGGGGGAGTCGACGAGCACACGCTCCTACCTGGACGACACGCTCGTGCTGCGTACCGTCTTCACCACCGCGACCGGCACGGTGGCCGTCACCGACGCGCTGGCGCTCGAGCCCGGCGCGCGGGGGCACGACATCGGCATGCGTTCGCCGCGGGTGCTGGCCCGGCTGGTGGAAGGGCTCACCGGCGAGGTGCCGATGCGCGTCGACTACGCGCCCCGCTTCGAGTACGGCCGCGTCGGCGCCTACCTCACCGAAGGCGACGGCGTAGTCCGCGCCACCGCCGGCGCCTGCCGCCTGGAGCTGCGCGCCGACGTCCCGCTGACCATCGCCGGGGGCGCCGCCACCGGGCGGTTCACCGCCCGTGCCGGCAGCACGCACCGCTTCACCCTCGGGTACGCCCCGACGTACGCCGGCGGTGAGCCCGCGCTGCCCGACGCCGCCGAGGTGGTGGCCGAGACGGTCACCGGCTGGCGGTCCTGGTCGGCGCTGCACGACTACCAGGGCGAGTACCGCGACGAGGTGCGGCGCAGCGCGCTCGCGGTGCAGGGCATGACGTACGCGCCCAGCGGCGCGGTCGTCGCGGCGGCCACCACCTCGGTGCCGGAGCGGCTCGGCGGCGACCGCAACTACGACTACCGCTACGTGTGGCTGCGCGACTTCAGCCTCACCCTCCAGGCGCTGTGGCGGGCCGCCTGCCCGGACGAGGCGGACCGGCAGTTCACCTGGGTGGCGCGGGCGATGGGCCGGATCGGTGACGAGCCGGTGCCGGTCATGTACGGCGTCGAGGGGGAGCGGGACCTGACCGAGCACGACCTCGACCACCTCGCCGGGTACGCCGGCAGCCGGCCGGTGCTCGTCGGCAACGACGCCTGGCGGCAGCGGCAGAACGACGTGCTGGGCGAGGTGCTCGACGCGGCCTGGGTGATGCGGTACTACCTCGACCCCATGTCACCGGAGGTGCGTGACCTGCTGCGGACGCTCGCCGACCAGGCCGAGCGCGGCTGGCACCGGCCCGACGCGGGCATGTGGGAGGGGCGCGGCCCGGAACGGCACTACGTGTCGTCGAAGGTGGAGTGCTGGACCGCGCTGGACCGGGCGGTGCGGTTCGGCTCCCGCATCGGCGAGCCCGCCGACGTGGCCCGCTGGGCGGCCGCGCGCGACGAGGTGCGGGCGGCGGTGCTCACCCGCGGCTGGAACGAGCGCGTCGGCGCGTACACCGGGGCGTTCGGCTCCGACGACCTGGACGCCTCGGTGCTGGTCATGCCGCTCGTGGGCTTCCTGCCGGCGGACGATCCACGGATGCGCGCCACGATGGACCTGCTGGAGCGGCGGCTGTCCCGCGACGGGCTGCTGCGCCGGTGGGACGGCGACCCGGCGGGGTTCGTGATCTGCTCGTTCTGGCTGGCCGCCGGCCTGGCCGAGGCGGGCGAGCTGGACCGGGCAAGGCGGCTGTTCGAACGCCTGGCCGCCCGCACCAACGACCTCGGCCTGTACGCCGAGCAGATCGACCAGGACACCGGCGAGCAGATGGGCAACTTCCCGCAGGCGTACTCGCACATCGGCCTGATCACCGCCGCCGGCCGCATAACCGACGCCGCCGCCCGAGCCAAGGCTTCCCGCGCCGCCGCCCCCGCCGCCCCCGCCGCCTCTACGCGTCGATCATGAGGTTGACGGTGTAGTCGATCTCCCTGAGTGCCGCCAACTTCATGATCGCCGCGGGAAGGGGCGGGGTGGGGGAGGATGAGGGGGTGGATCTCGTGATCATGGCGGACACGCACGTGCCGAAACGGGCGCGGGATCTTCCGGCGCCGCTGTGGGCGGCGGTGGAGGCCGCCGACGTGGTGGTGCACGCCGGGGACTGGGTGGACGTGGCGCTGCTGGACGCGCTGGAGGAGCGGTCGCGCCGCCTGATCGGCGTGTACGGCAACAACGACGGGCCGGAGCTGCGCGCCCGGCTGCCCGAGGTGGCCCGGGTGGAACTGGACGGCCTGCGGGTCGCCGTGGTGCACGAGACCGGCCCGAAGACCCGCCGCGAGGAGCGCTGCGGCGCCGCGTACGGCGACTGCGACCTGCTCGTCTTCGGACACTCGCACATCCCGTGGGACAGCGTCGCGCCGGGCGGCCTGCGGCTGCTCAACCCCGGCTCACCCACCGACCGGCGGGCGCAGCCGTACGCCACGTACCTGACCGCGCGGGTGGCGGCGGGGCGGCTCGACCGGGTCGAGCTGCACCGCCTGCCCCCGCGCTGACCGGCTCAGCGGCCCCGGCCGGTCTCCGCCTGCAACTCGTCGATCCGCCGGGACGCCTCGGCCTTGGTCAGGCCCTCCGGCACCGGCTCGCCCGCCTCCTGGGCCAGGGTGTGCAGGTACGACTCCTGGGCGGCGGTGGGCGGCTCGTCGCCGGTGACCCAGTCGTCCGGGTCCTTGACGGCGGCGTCCGGATTCACGTTCCTGTTGCTGCCGTTGATGCGGTCGGCCATGGCGATCCCCTCTCTTCGAACACGTGTACCACTACCCCCGACCCGCCGGGTTCATGCCGGCCGCCGCATACGATCACCTGGTGACGGCGGACCGGGCGGGCGTGGTGGTGGTCGGCGCGGGCATCGCCGGGGTGGCGTGCGCGACCGAGCTGGCGCGGGCCGGCATCCCGGTGCGGGTACGCGAACGGGCCCGGGTCACCGGCGGGCGGATGGCCAGTAAACGCTTCGACGGCCGCCCGGCCGACCTGGGCGCCGCGTACTTCACGGTCGACGACCCGGACTTCGCCGCCGTGGTGGACCGGTGGCGGGACGCCGGGCTGGCGCGGGAGTGGACCGACACGCTCGTCGCGTACGGGCCACGTGGCCGCGAGCAGGTCAGCGGCCCGATGCGCTGGGCCGCCCCGCGCGGGCTGCGCTCGCTCGTCGAACACCTGGCCGGCGACCTGCCGGTCACCCACGACCGGCTGGTGATGACGGTCGAGCCGGGCCCTCGGGTGGACGGCACCGAGGCCGAGGCGGTCGTGCTCGCCATGCCCGGCCCGCAGGCCGCGCTGCTGCTGGACCCGGCGCTGGCCGAGGCGACCCGGGCGGTGGCCGCGCAGCGGTGGTCGTCCGCGCTGACCGGCGTGCTGCGCTTCCCGGCCCGCCGCTGGGCGGACTTCCGGGGCGCGTTCGTCAACGAGCACCCCGTGCTCAGCCTGGTCTGCGACGACGGCGACCGGCGCGGAGACGGCGCGCCGGTGCTCGTCGCGCACACCACCGCCGGGTTCGCCGCCGGGCACCTGCTCCAGCCCACCGGCGCCCGCGAGGCCGTCGAGCAGGCGGTCCGCGACCTGCTCGGGCTGCCCGACCCGGCGGTGTCGACCCACGTGCACCGCTGGACGTACGCCACGCCGGCCGCCCGCGCCGACGGCCCCGGCTTCCACCTGGACGACGACGGGATCGGCCTGGCCGGCGACGCGTTCGGCCGCCCGCGCGTGCAGACCGCCTGGCGCTCCGGCCGGGACCTCGGCCGCGCGCTCGCCGCCCGGCTGGGCTGATCCGGGCGCGCTCAGCCGGTGGCGCCAACCGGTTGTGCCGCCGACCCGGCCCGGGTCTCCTCGCCGGTGCGCTGGCCCGCCCGGTCCAGCAACTGCATGACCGGGGTCGCGGCGATGCCGTGCGCCACCACCGACACCACCACCACGAGACCGACAGTGGCCCAGACCAGATCCGCCTGCGGGAAGTCGGTCTTGCTGGTGGCGTACGCCAGGTAGTAGAACGAGCCGACGCCGCGGATGCCGAACAGCGCGATCACCCAGTGCTCGGCCGGCTTGCCGCGCGCCCCGCGCAGCGACAGCCACCCGGCCAACGGCCGGATCACCAGCACCAGGGCCAGTCCGGCCAGCGCCGCCGGCCAGGTGAGCGGGGCGAGCAGCCCACCGATCACCGCGCCGCCGAACAGCAGCAGCAATAGCACGGTGAGCAGCCGCTCCACCTGCTCGGCGAAGTCGTGCAGCACGGAGTGGAACTCGTGGGTGCGCTCCGCGGCCCGGATCGCGCGGGCGGCCACGAACACGGCCAGGAAGCCGTACCCGCCGATCACCTCGACCAGCCCGTACGCGAGGAACGTCGCGGCCAGCGCAAGGAACCCCTCGGAGTGCCGGGCCAGCCGCAGCTTGCTCGGGGCGCGGAAGAACAGCTTGCCGAGCAGCCAGCCGACGAGCAGCCCGCCGCCCACCCCGGCCGCCAGCTTGTAGAGCACGTCCACCGCGAACCACTCGCCGAGCCAGCCGGACGGCGCGAGGCCGGTGGTGGCGATCGCGATGGCCGCGTACACGAACGGGAAGGCCAGTCCGTCGTTGAGGCCCGCCTCGGAGGTGAGCGCGAAGCGCACCTCGTCCTCCGAGTCCTCCACATCGGTCGGTTCGCCCACCTGCACGTCGGAGGCGAGCACCGGGTCGGTGGGGGCGAGCGCCGCCCCGAGCAGCAGCGCCGCGGCCGGCACCAGGCCGGCCCACCACCAGCCGAGCAGCGCCACCGCGGCGATGCACAGCGGCATGGCGATGGCCAGCAGCCGCCAGGTCGTCGACCAGCGGGCCCAGCTCAACGGGCGGTCGATCTTCAGGCCGGCGCCCATGAGGGCGACGATCACCCCGACCTCGGTGAGGTGGGTGGTCAGCTCCGGCCAGCGCAGCGGGTCCGGTGTGGGCAGACCGGTGGGCAGCACGAAGACGAGCATGCCGAGCCCGAGGAACGCGATGGGCATCGACAGCGGCCGTCTCTCCAGCACCCTGGGGAGCACCCCGGCCAGCAGCGCACCGACGCCCAGCAGAGCGAACGCGACATCGACCGGTTCCACGGCACCACCCTTCCGTCGCCCGTCGGCCGGGCGGTGGAGTCCAGCAGTGCCCCGAAGGAGGCCCGGCTAAGCCTGCGCGCGCCCGCCGGTTGACCGCCGCTCAGCCGAGCGACGCGATGGCGCTGTCCGACAGGGCGTCCAGCAGCGCGGCCGGGTCGTCGTACACCGCCACCGCGCCCGCGCCGGCCAGCTCCGCGCGGCCGGTGCCGCCGCAGGTCAGCCCGATGCAGGGGATGTCCAGCTTGCCGGCGGCGGCGACGTCCCAGACCGAGTCGCCGACGAACACCACCCGCTCGGCGGTCAGCCCCGACTGCTCCAGCGCGGCGACCAGGATGTCCGGCGCCGGCTTGCTCTCCTGCGCGTCGGCCGACGAGGTGACCGAGTCGATCACGTCGTCGGCGTCCAGCGCGGCCCGCAGCGCGGTCACCTCGTGCTCGGCGGCCGAGGTCGCGAGCACCACCCGCAGCCCGCGCTCCGCGCAGGCGCGCAGCAACTCCCGCGCCCCGGGCAGCGGCGTGAGCCGCTCCCAGTACTCGCCGTAGAGCGCGTCGTGCGCGTCGCGCAGCCGGCCGTCGGCGTCCCGGTCGCGCTCCGCGCCGAGCAGGTGGTCGAGGAGCTTGTCCGAACCCATGCCGATGGACCTGTGGATGCGCGCCATCGGCACCCGGTGGTCGGCCTGGCGCAGCGCCTCCCACCAGCTCACCGTGTGCAGGTACGTCGTGTCGACCAGGGTGCCGTCCACATCGAAGAGGACACCGCGGCGCTTGTCGTCGGTCATGGTCGGCTCCTACCCGGCCGGGGCGTCGCCGACGCGCGCCTCACCCGCCGGAATGAGGATCTCGAACCAGACCGTCGAGCCGCGTACGGTCGGGTCGGTGCCCCACGCGTCGCTCAGCTCCTCGATCAGGCCGAGCCCGCGGCCCCGGCTGCTCAGCGTGTCGGTCTGGGCGCGGGTGACCTGACCCCGGGTGCCCGAGTCGGCCACGGACACCAGCAGCCGCTCGGCGGACAGGTCGACCTCGACCCGGGCGGCGGTGCCGGCGTGCAGCAGCGCGTTCGTGGTCAGCTCGCTGGTGCACAGCACCGCCGCGCCGATCACCGCCTCGGGCACCTGCCACTCGGTGAGCTGCGCGGTCATCCAGTGCCGGACCCGGCTCGGCGCGGTCGGCTCGGCCGGCACCTCCATGCTCGCCGACCGGCTCGGCCGGACCGCGTACTCCACCGCGAGCACCGCCACGTCGTCCTCGGTGGCGCCCGGCACCGCGGCGGTCGCCACCCCGCACAACGCGCGCGGGTCCCCGCCGGCCGCCCCGGTGACCGCCGCGCCCAGCCCGGCCAGCCCGGCGGCCAGGTCCTGCCAGCGCCGCTCCACCACGCCGTCGCTGTAGAGCAGCAGGGTGTCGCCGGGGTGGAACGGCACGCTCGCGGTACGCGCGCGCCCGCCGAGACCCAGCGGCGGCGCGGGCGGCACCTGGACGAACTCGGCGACCGCCGGCGCGCCGGGCCGCGCGCGCCGGATCAGTGGCGCGGGATGCCCGGCGCTGGCGAGCGTGACCCGCTCCCGGTCCGCCTCGACCACGCCGAACACCACGGTGACGAACAGCTCCTGCGTGCCGCCCTCCACGCCGAGGCTGGCCACCAGCCGGTCCAGGCCGTCGAGCACGGCGTCCGGGCGGGGGTCGACCAGGGCGAGCGCGCGCAGCGCGGCGCGCACCTGACCCATCCGGGCGGCGGCCTGCACGTCGTGCCCGGCCACGTCGCCGAGCACCACCCCGAGCGCGCCGGTGGGCAGCAGGAACGCGTCGTAGAAGTCGCCGCCGGCGGCGTTGCCGTCCACGCCCGGGTCGTACCGGGCGGCGATGCGCAGCCGGGGCAGGTCCGGCAGCCGCTCCGGCAGCATGCTGCGCTGCAGCATCTGGGCGGTGCCGTGCTGGGTCTCGAAGCGGCGGGCCCGCTCGGCGGCCTGGCCGACCAGCTCCGCCGACGCGGCGAGCAGCGCGCGTTCCGCCGGGGACCAGGGGCGCGGCTCCCGGTAACCGACGGTGAGCGAGCCACGGACCACCGTCGAGCGCAGCGGCAGCGCCGCCAGGGCGCGGATCTTCTCGTCGTGCCGGTCCGCCGCGACGCCGCGCAGCGGCTGGCCGTCGGCGGTGAACGAGGCCACGCCGCTGCGCGCGGACACCACCGCCGGCAGCGCCGACTCGGCGGTCATCCGCCGCCACAGCGGGGGCAGCCGCTCGTCGGCCTCGTCGAGCAGCTCGCCGCGGATGCGGCGGACCAGCCGCCAGGCGCTGCCCTCGTCCACCGCGAACGACACCCGGTCCGCGTCGAACGAGTGCAGGCAGTAGCGCAGCGTCACCCGGGCCACGTCGTCCAGGGTGAGCGTGCCGGACAGCGCCGCCGCGAAGTCGCTCAGGCTCTGCAACTGCTGGGTCAGCTGGGTGGTCTGCGCCGAGACGGTCAGCACGCCGACGATGCGGCCGGCGGAGTCGCGTACCGCGCAGTGCCCGCGGGTGAAGACGGCCGGCTCGGCCGGGCCCTGCCGGTCGGCGGGCAGCACCGCCTCCCGTTGCAGGAACGGTTCGCCGTGCCGGTAGACGCGCTCCAGCGCCTCGCCGGCGCCGGGATCGCGCCACACCTCGGCGAACGCCTCGGCTGCCGGCCGTCCCAGCGCGTGCGGGTGCCGGTCGCCGATCAGCTCGGCGTACCCGTCGTTGTAGAAGACGACGAGGTCGTCGCCGAGGAGCAGCGCCATCGGCACCGGGGAGGCGAGCACCACGTCCATCACGGCGCGTACGGCCGGGTCCCAGCTCTGCGGGGCGCCCAGCGGCGTGCCGGCCCACGGATGATCGGTCTGCGCGGACGGCCCGTGGACGACGGGATCGGCGGGCGCTCCCGGTGCGGGGGCGGGCGGTGTGGGAACCCGACCGACGGTGCCTGGCATGACCGCAGCCTAACCGGAGCGTGGCGGGCTGGTTCCGATCATGCGTCCGTGGCGGGTCCCGGCTTCCGGCGGCGTGGACGTTCGGGCAGGTCAGGACCGGTTCGATCACCCATGTCGGGAAATTGGCCCGGTCCGGCCCGGACTGCTGCCCAGGTCACCGGGTATGCGGGCGGCGCAGTTCACGCGACAGGAGGGACATCATGCCGAAAACCCTCGCGGTCGGGCAGGTCGACATCGGTGCGGCCTGGACCGACTTCTGGAGGTCGGTGCTGCTCTTCGTACCGCGGGCGATCGCGTTCATCGCGATTCTCGTCGTGGGTTGGCTCATCGCCCGAGCCGTACTCAAAATCGTGGACGCGGCACTGGAACGGGTCGGGTTCGACCGCGCTGTGGAGCGCGGCGGGATCAAACGGGCCCTGGAACGCACCAAGTACGACGCCAGCGACATCCTGGCCAAACTGGCCTACTACGCGGTCCTGCTGTTCACCCTGCAGTTCGCCTTCGGGGTATGGGGCCCGAACGCGATCAGCGACCTGATCCGCGGGGTGGTGTCCTGGCTTCCGCGAGCCTTCGTGGCGATCGTGATCGTGGTGATCGCCGCCGCCATCGCCAACGCTGTCCGGGACCTGGTCTCCGGCGCGCTCGGCGGGCTCTCGTACGGCCGGGTGCTGGCCGACGTGACGGCGATCTTCATCCTGGCGCTCGGTGTCATCGCCGCGCTGAACCAGGTGGGTATCGCCACCACGGTGACCACACCGGTGCTCGTGGCGTTCCTCGCCACCGTGGCCGGCATCCTGATCGTCGGTGTCGGTGGTGGTCTGATCAAGCCGATGCAGGACCGCTGGGACGGGTGGCTGCATCGGGCCGCGGAGGAGTCCCGGGCGTTCCGGGAGCAGCGGCAGGCGCAGCAGGCCGGCCGGGGCGACTACGAACGCAAGATGGCCGACCGGGGCGGGCAGCCGACGCCGGCCGCGCAGCAGTCGTCGATGTCGGGCGCGGGCACGTACCGCTCCGGCGAGATGGGCGACGAGACGCAGCAGTTCCGCCGGCCGGGAGGCTGACGGCAACGGGTGACGGGGTGTCCGCGGGGTGATCGCGGGCGCCCCGAAGCCGTGTCCGGAGGCGGCCGGGCGCCGGAGGTCAGGCCAGGTGACGCGGGTCGAGCGCGCGGGCCAGCAGGCAGACCGCCAGGAGGCGGGTGAGCACCCAGTCCGGCGCGGACCAGTCCACCGGCTCGGCCGGCGGCGTCCAGCCGTGCTCCGCCGCCGCGTCGCGCAGCCCTTCGGCGTATCCGGCGAGGGCCGCCACTGTGAGCGGGTGGCGGTCGCCGTCGAGGCTGTCGCGTACCCCCGCGGCGTGCTGGTCGACCTCGGCGAGCAGCCCGGGGTTCGCGTGGGCCGCGGCGAGGCCGGCGGTGCCGACGGCGGCGGTCAGCGTGGTGAGGGTCGACCGCGCGGCCACTGCCGCGGAGCGGGTCGCGACCCGGTTGTTCGGCACGCGCATGGTGTCCGAGGCTAACGCCGCCCGGCGCGGGCCGACCTCGGCCGACCGGCGGACTGCGGGGTCGTCCGGGGGACCGGCCAACCCGTCCGTGGGGATTGAGTCGCCCGTGCGGGGGCAGAAGTCCGGCACGAGGACCAGGCAGCAGGCCCACGGAGGGACATCATGGGACACCAGGCCGACGGACCGGACCGGGCGCACCGCCGCCCGGACGGGGTGAGCGACGCCACGGTCGAGGCGCTGGGCAAGCTCAGCGAGGCCCTGGAGTGCGTCGAACGGGCGCGTGGGCACCTCTACGAGCTGCACCAGCTGATCGGCCACGCCGACCTGATGCTCGACGACGCCGTGGAGATGTTCCGCTCCGCCGGGCACCCGGCCCTCGCCGAGCGCATCGACCGGGAGCTGCTCGGACGCAACGTCATCGCCGGGCGGTGGACGTTCCAGATCGTCGAGGACTTCGACGACGGGTACTACGCGCTCTTCCGGGAGCTGGACCGGCAGGCCCGCGACGAGCTGGTCGGGGGACGGCGGCACCTCTACGAGGCGGAGATGAAGGAACGCCGCCGCAGCCGTGGGATGCCGGGGCACGAGGCGCGTCCCGGCACGAGCTGACTCAGTCGGAGGGGCGGGCGTCGGCCGGGCGGCGGCGCGCGCCGTCGTCGGCGATGATCACGGTCGCGACCATCAGCGCCACCACCAGGCTGAACAGCCAGGAGCTGTCCTCGGTGAACCGGGCGGAGACCGGAGCCTGGATCGCGGCGAGCAGGAAGCCCAGCCAGGCGAGCTTGCGCTGACGGTTGGAGAGGAAACCGGAGCCCTGTTGCATCCCGAAAGTCTTGCGCGCGACAGGGGGAGTGCCGTCAGCCGTTCGGCCGATTCTGGATGGGCTGTCCGTTTTCCTGGCTGTCCGTACCGCACTTTTTGTCGTATCGGCCGAGCATGAATCCGGCGGCTACGGGCATCGGCACGGGTGCCCGCAGCCGCCCGGGATCACATGCTGTCCGGGCCGGTCCGCCCGATCGTCGACGGCCGGTACGCCCGGTCCGCATCGGTCATCTCGCGCCGCTCGGCCTCCGGGCCGGCGCCCCGGTCCACCGCCTCCGGACCGTGGCCGAACGCGGCCTCCTCGCCGGCGTCGTTGGCCGTGACGTCGTCGCCCTGGCCGTCCATCGCCGACCGGGCGACGGCCTGGTCCAACTCGTGCAGGGGAGTGCGGTCCTCGTCGCGCCACTGGCGGTCGTTGTCGGTCATTCCCCTGCGGTACCCGGACCGGATGATCGCAAACGGCCGGACACGGCGATGGCCGCCGGCAGCGCCGGCGGCCATCGAGGCTCGGGTACGGGGGAGAGGGCTGTCAGGGGATGGGCCGGTCGACCGAACCGCGCCAGGCGCCCGTCTCCTGGCCGCGCCGTTCGATGAACTGCTTGAACCGCTCCAGGTCGCCCTTGGCGCGCCGGTCGACCACGCCGAGCTTGTCGCCGGCCTTCTCGACCGCGCCGTGCGGCTCGAACTCCATCTGGAGCGTGACCCGGGTGTGCCCCTCGTCGAGGCGGTGGAAGGTCACCACGCCGGCCTGCTGGGTACCGCCGGTGGAGCGCCAGGCCACCCGCTCGTCCGGCAACTGCTCGGTGATCTCGGCGTCGAACTCGCGCTTCACGCCCGCGATCTCGACGGTCCAGTGGGTCATCGTGTCCGAGAGCTGCCGGACCTCCTGCACGCCCTCCATGAAGTGCGGGAACTCCTCGAACTGGGTCCACTGGTCGTACGCGGTCCGGATCGGGACGTCCACGTCCACGTGCTCGGTAACACCACTCATGTCGGGGTTCCTCCTGTTCCGCTGGTGCGTCTCGTGCGGGCCGTGGGCCGGCCCGCTCACCAGCGCGTCGTCTCGTTCTTGTGCCCGAGCGCGGCCCACACCTCGGAAATCGTGCGGTAACGGGTGCCCTCGGGCAGGGTCTCCAGGGCGGCGACGAGATCCGCCGGCGCCTCGTTCTCCCGCGCGTTGGCAAGCAGCGTCTCCCGGTCACCGGGCAGGGCGGTCATCGTGATGAACCGTCCCAGCCGGCTGCGCGCCTCGACGTCCTCGGAGCTCATGCCCTGCGGCGTGCCGCTGCGCTGCTCCCCGGCCGGGGCCGTGGTGGCCTCCGGCTGGTCCTCGCCGGCCGGCTCGGGGATCCGGAACTCCTCGGCCCGCGAACCGCCGGTCCCGGCGCTCTGGACGAGACCGCTGACCTCGCTGCTCATCTGGTCGTCGACCCTGGGCGAGTGCTTGCTGCTGCCACGTTCCATGCCTTGGGAGATGCCCCGGGGGACCGCCGGTAAACCGGCGCCGGCCGGGGGAGCCGGTCATCCGGGCGGCAACCGGTCGCCGGTCCTGTCCGCGCCGGTCTTGTCCGCTTCGGTCTTGTCCGCGCCGGTCTTGTCCTCGTCGGCCGGGGCGCGCGGCGGCAGCACCGGGTCGTCCGGCTCCTCGACCCCGGCCTGCATCACCCGCCCGCGCTGCAACTCGGCGTTCACCTGCACGCCGAGCATCAGCGCGCAGTTGGACAGGTAGAGCCAGACCAGGAACGCGATGACCGCGCCGAGACTGCCGTACGTGACGTCGTACGAGCCGAAGTTGGCCACGTACAGGCCGAAGCCGAAGGAGGCGAGCACCCAGGCCACGAGCGCCAGCGCGCCGCCCGGGGTGAGCCAGCGGAACCGCGGCTGGCGGACGTTCGGCGCGATCCAGAACAGCAGCGACAGCAACGTCATCGCGACCACCGCGAGCAGCGGCCACTTCGCCACCGACCACGTGGTGCGGGCCACCGCCCCGGCGTGCAGCAGGTCGCCCACCGCATCGGTGACCGGGCCGCTGACGATCAGCCCGGTGGCCACCACCGCGAGCAGCACGATCGTCACCGCGGCCATGCCGATCTGCAACGGGCGCAGCCGGTAGAACGGCCGGCCCTCCCGTACCCCGTAGATCGCGTTGGAGGCGCGGGTGAACGCGCCGATGAACCCGGACGCGGACCAGAGCGCGCCGAGCAGACCGAAGCTCAGCAGCACCTTCGCCGGGCCCTGCTGCTCGACGACGTTGCGTACCACGCCCACGAACGCGTCGTTGCCGACCACCGAGCCGGCGCCGATCTCCCGGGCCAGGTCGATCACCGTGTCGACGGTGCGGGGGCCGTCGGAGACCAAGCCGACCAGCGCCACCACCACGATCGTGGACGGGAACAGCGCCAGCACCCCGTAGTAGGTGAGCGCCGCCGCCCAGTCGGCGCAGTTGTCGGTGACGAAACCCTTGCCGCTGCGCACCAGCACGCCCCGCCAGGTACGCCAGTTCAGCTGGCGGATCCGGCGGGGGAGACGGGACCGCGTCCGGCCGCCGACCTCCTGTGGTGTCGTCACGGTCATGTCCGCCTCCTTCGCCGCCCCGCCGCCGGGCGTGGCCGGGCGGTACCCCCGGGGGGAAATCGACAAACCGGGGCGCCGGTTTGCCCGCCGGGCGGCAGGGAACCAGGCAAGACAGACGATCGAGACTCCAGGAGGACGAGATGCCCGGGCGCGAGGTACTGCCCAGCACGCTGCGGCGCTCGCCGGCGAAGGCGCAGCGGACCTGGGAGAAGACGCACGACTCGGCGGTCGAGACCTACGGCGAGGGGGAGCGGGCGCACCGCACCGCCTTCGCCGCGGTCAAGCACGAGTTCGAGAAGGTGGGCGACCACTGGGAGCCCAAGGGCCGCAATGGGCCCAGCGACAAACAGGCCGAAGGCGGCGGCCCGGCCCGGCGCGCGCCGACGGCCGGTGGGGTGGACGCCAACGCCACCAAGGACCACCTCATGGAGGTGGCGAAGAAACTGGACGTGCGCGGCCGGTCCCGGATGACCAAGCCGGAACTGGTCAAGGCGATCGAGAAGGCCAACAACAACGCGACCCGCAAGGCCCGCGGGGGTCGCTGACCCCAGCGGGTACGCGTCGAGCCCGGGACCGCCTCGGTCCCGGGCTCGCGTCGTGCCGTCTCACCAGTGGCCGCCGCCCGGCGCCTCCAGGTGCACCACCTTCACGGTGCTGAACTCGTCCAGCAGTTCCGGGCCGTACCCGAAGCCGTGGCCGCTGCCCCGGCGCGGCTGCGCGGCGCCGCCCGGCGCTCCGCCGAAGACCGCGTTGACCTTGACGGTGCCCACCGGCAGCTCCCGCCAGGCGCGCTGGGCGTGGCTCATCGAGCCGGTCAGCACGGTGGCGGCCAGGCCGTACGGCGAGTCGGCCGCGCAGCGCAGCCCTTCGCTGAACGAGTCGACCACCACCACCGGGGCGACCGGCCCGAACGTCTCCTCGCGGACCAGCGTCATGTCGTGGCGGCAGCCCTCGACCACGGTGGCCGGATAGAACGCGCCCGGCCCGTCCGGCAGCGTGCCCCCGGCGCGTACCCGGGCGCCGGCGGCCACCGCCGCGGTGACCTGCCCGTGCACGTGGTCCCGGTGCCGGCGGTCGACGAGCGGGCCGAGTTGCGTGCCCGGGTCGCGGCCGGGGCCCACGGCGAGCGCCTCGGCGCGCGCCACGAGCGCGTCGGTGAAGTCCTCGGCGACGTCCCGGTGCACGTAGATGCGTTCCACAGCGACGCAGATCTGACCGGCGTTGGCGAAGCAGCCGAGCGCCGCCTGCTCGGCCGCCCAGACCGGGTCGACGTCCGCGTCCACCACCAGCGGGTCGCTGCCGCCGTTCTCGAGCAGCACCTTCGCGCCGGTCCGCGCGCCCGCCGCGGCGATCGCCCGGCCGGTGGCCGTGGAACCGACGTGGGCGACGACGTCGACGTCCTGCCCGGACAGCGCGGCGCCCACCTCACCGCCGCCGGTGAGCAGCGACAGCACCCCGGCCGGCAACGCCGAGTCCAGCGCCCGGGCCAGCAGCCATCCGGTGGCGGGGGTCCGCTCGCTCGGCTTGTGCAGCACCACGTTGCCGGTGACCAGTGCCGCGCCGAGCAGGCCGCAGGACACCGCCACCGGATCGTTCCACGGGGTGATCGCGGCGACGACGCCGCGCGGCTCGGGGGCCATGAAGTCCAGCGCGTCGTGCCCGCCGTGCAGCGTCCGGCCGCCCCGAACCGGCGCCAGCTCGGCGTACTGTCGCAGCGTGCCGATGCCCGCCGCCACCCCGCCCCGCGCGTCGTCCAGGGGCTTGCCCATCTCCGCGGTGGTGGCCTGGGCCAGGTCCTCCGCCGCCGCCTCGACGGCGTCCGCCGCCCGGTGCAGCGCCGCGGCCCGGTCCGCCGGCGCGGTCGCCGCCCACTCCGCCGCGACGCCCCGGGCCGCCTCCACCGCCTTGGCCACCTCGTCGGCGGTCGCCACCGGCGCCCGGCTCACCGGCGACCCGTCCGCCGGATCGTGGACGACGAATTCGCCGCCCTCGCCGCCGGCGCCCCACACTCCACCTATGAGCTGCGCAACCGTGTACATGCGGCCATGCTTGCCCCGGCCTGGGCGGGACAAACGCGTTTCGCCCGGTGACCGGCCGGGTAGGCGGATCCGATGACCTCCACCGCCGACGCCGTCGTCATCGGAGCCGGGCACAACGGCCTGGTGGCCGCGAACCTGCTGGTGGACGCCGGCTGGGACGTCACAGTCCTGGAGGCCACCGAGGCGCCCGGCGGGGCCGTGCGGTCCGCGTACGTGACAGCGCCCGGCTACCTCAGCGACCTCTACAGCTCCTTCTACCCGCTCGGCTACGCGTCCCCGGTGCTGAACGACCTGGGCCTGGAACGGCACGGCCTGTCCTGGACGCACGCCCCGGACGTGCTGGCGCACCTGCTCCCGGACGGGCGGGCCGCGGTGATCAACCGCGACCTGGACACCACCGCCGCGTCGCTGGAGGCATTCGCGCCCGGCGACGGGGAGCGCTGGCGGCACGCGTACGCCGACTGGCGCCAGGTCGCCGAGCCGATGCTGCAGGCCATCACCACCCCGTTCCCGCCGGTACGCGGCGGGCTGGGCCTGCTACGGCAGCTCCGGATCGGCGGCGCGCTGCGGCTCGCCCGCCGCCTCGTGCTGCCGGTACGCAAGCTCGGCGCCGAGCTGTTCGAGGGCGAGGGCGGTCCCGTACTGCTGGCCGGCTGCGCCCTGCACACCGACCTGTCCCCGGAGGAAGCCGGCTCCGGGGTGTACGGCTGGCTGCTCGCCATGCTCGGCCAGCAGGTGGGCTGGCCGGTGCCGGTCGGCGGCGCCCAGCGGATCACCGACGCGCTGGTGTCCCGGCTGGTCGAGCGGGGCGGGCGGATCGAGTACAGCGCCCGGGTCGAGCGGGTGCTCACCGCCCGGGGCCGCGCGATGGGCGTACGCACCGCCGGCGGAACCGACTGGCGGGCGCGCCGCGCGGTGCTCGCCGACGTGCCCGCCCCGGCGCTCTTCCTCGACCTGGTCGGCGCGGCGGCGCTGCCGCCCCGGATGGTCGAGGACCTGGCGCACTTCAAGTGGGACGGCTCCACGCTCAAGGTCGACTGGGCGCTGTCCGCGCCGGTGCCGTGGAAGAACCGGGAACTGGCCGGCGCCGGCACCGTGCACCTGGGCGCCGACATGGACGGCCTGACCACGTACGCGGCCGAGCTGGCCCGCGGCGAGCTGCCCCGGGACCCGTTCCTGCTGGTGGGGCAGATGTCGGTGGCCGACCCGAGCCACTCCCCGCCGGGCACCGAATCGCTCTGGTCCTACACGCACCTGCCGTTCCGCCGGGACTGGCGGGCCGAGGACGTGGCGGGGCACGTGGAGCGGATGGAGGACGTGCTGGAGGCGGCCGCACCCGGGTTCCGGGCGTCGATCGTCGGGCGGCACGTGGCCGGCCCGGCCGACCTGGAAGCCGCCCAGCCGAGCCTGGTCGGCGGCGCGCTCGGTGGTGGCACCGCCGCCGCGTACCAGCAGTTGTTCCTGCGGCCGATCCCCGGCCTGGGCCGCGCCGACACGCCGGTGGACCGGCTCTTCCTGGCCAGCGCCTCCGCGCACCCCGGCGGCGGCGTGCACGGCGCGCCGGGGGCGAACGCGGCGCGGGCCGCGCTGGCCCGCGACCGGGCCGTCACCGGCGCGGTGTACGCCCGCACGATGGCCGCCGCCCACCGTGCCGTCTACCGCTGACCGCGACCGCACCAGTTGCGGCCAACCACCACCGCACCCGTGACGGCTGACCTGCGGTCGCACTCGTTGCGGGTTGAGGGCCGACCCGCACCCGTTGCAGCTCCACCGCCGACCACGCCAACTGAGGAAGACCCGGCAACCCGGTCATCGGAAGCTCGCCCACTGCCGGGAGATGTCGCCCTTCACCCAATCTCGGCACGCGAGATCGACAGCCCACATCCCGGGATGCGCCGTAGATCTTGGTAGGAAAGGGCCCTCATAGGGGCCATTTCCTACCAAGATCTACAAGTTGCACCGGACCGCGACGGGGGACACCTCGGATTCCTGCGACCGGGCCAGCGGGCAGGACCATCAGCGGCATCAACCGACCGCCGACTGCGTGGGATGAGCCTGATCGCCGGACCGCGCACGCAGTTCTGGATGCCGATCGGCGAACCCGAGCGCATTCTGCGGCCGACCGCCGTCGAGGTGCATCACGCCGAGTGCTCGGCACCGCCCCGGCGGCACACCGCACCACTGCCCTTGCTCTGCAGCCGCATAGGCGTCGGTAACGCACCGTGCCCGATGTGCGCGTGCGGTGAAACGGGGCGCCCGGAAAGCGTCCCAGCTCAGGGCGGTGCTGCGCCGATGGCGGCAGAGCAAAGTGCTCAGCGGGGAAAGTGGCCGAGCGAGCGCGCCCTCACGCGCGGTGACAATTGCGCGGCGTGAGGGCGCGTTGCGGCGTGCGAGCAGGTCAGGAGTCGAGGTTGCGGTGCCGGCTGCGCAGCTTGAACGGCATCAACGCGCTCTCGATCTTCGTGGCGGTGGTCATCTTCGAGTCGCCGTCACGGCGCTCCTCGAAGCGGATCGGCACCTCCAGGATGGTGTGCCCCAGCTTGGTGGCGAGGTAGTGCATCTCCACCTGGAAGCTGTAGCCGTTCGACTGGACCCGGTCCAGCCCGATCTCGCGCAGCGCCTCGGCCCGCCAGATCTTGAAACCGGCGGTCAGGTCACGGATGCGCACCCGCAGCAGCGTGTGCACGTACAGGTTGGCCCAGCCGCTGAGCGCGCGCCGGTACAGCGGCCAGTTCTCGTCCAGCTCGCCGCCGGGCACGTACCGCGAGCCGATGACCACCGAAGCCTGCGTGGACAGCAGCGCGCCGAGCATGCCGGGCAGCGCCTCCGGCGGGTGCGACAGGTCGGCGTCCATCTGGGCGACGAAGTCCGCGCCGTCGTCGAGCGCCCGGCCGATGCCGTCCACGTACGCCCGGCCGAGACCCTCCTTGCCCGGACGGTGCACCACCATCACCCGCTCCGGGTGCTCGATGGCCAGCTTGTCGGCGACCTCACCGGTGCCGTCCGGGGAGTTGTCGTCCGCGACCAGCACCTTCAACCCCGGCAGAGGCAGCGCGAGGAGGCGCTCGACCAGCACCGGGAGGTTGCCCGCCTCGTTGTAGGTCGGAACGACGACGGTCAGGCGCGCATCCCCCCACGGGGAGGGTAACTGCACGGGTTCGATCATCACGGACATCCTCGGTCAGCCGACAGGTTCACCTGAGAGGGTATCCAGTGGGTCGCGCGTCGGCCGCACAGACGCCCCGCCGAGGGATCGATCACCCCTCCGGCTTCTGCCGCGTCGCGATGTCGGACAGCCGGGCCAGCGTCTCCCGGTTGCGCAGATGCAGCACAAGGTCGTTGAGCTTGGTCCGGACCCACCGCAGCGGCCCGGCGGCGAAGTCCTCGCCGAGCGTCACCCGGGTCCGGCCGTCCTCCAGCGGTTCCAGGGCGAACGCCACGATCGCCTCGCCGGCCGGCCACAACCCGGCGCGCAGCACGAGCCGGTGCGGCGCCTGGCACTCCAGCACTGTCGACTTGTCCTGGAGCGAGAACGGCCAGGGCCCGGCCCGGTGGTGCAGGTTGCTGCCGACGCGCGGCCACGCGTCGTCCACGTCCCGCACGTGCGCGGTGCCCACCACCCAGTCGCTGTACGTCCACCCGTCCGCGAGCACCTCGAAGACCTGCTCCGGGGGCGCGTCGATCACCTTCTCCACAACCGCCATCACCAACCGGTACCCCGGCGCGGCCCGCCGCTAACGGCGATGCGGGTTAGCTTCTCGGGGCGGCGGGTATCGCCGGACGTGGCACGCGTGCGCCGGCCGTACGGCACCGGCGGGGCGCGCCTGGCGCCGACGTCGACGTTTACTCCTCGGGGGCTCGGGAACCCGCCGCCCGTGCGACGGGACCAGGAGCGGGATCAGTGCAGGTCAGCCCGGGTTGACCCGGGTGCTGACCGGTTCCCGTCCGGCCTGTACGACGCGGTGCTGCTGGACCGGGACGGCACGCTGATCGAGGACGTGCCGTACAACGGCGACCCGGAGAAGGTACGGCCGGTGCCGGGTGCCCGGGAGGCGCTGGACCGGTTGCGGGCCGCCGGATTGCGGCTCGCCGTCGTCACGAACCAGTCCGGCCTGGCCCGCGGCTACTTCACCGAGGACGAGTTGCGCCTGGTCAACGCCCGGGTGGAGGAGCTGCTCGGCCCCTTCGACCACTGGGCGATCTGCCCGCACGCGGAAGCCGACGGGTGCGCCTGCCGCAAGCCCGCGCCCGGCCTGGTGCACGAGGCCGCTGCCGCGCTCGGCACCACGCCCACCCGGTGCGTGCTGATCGGGGACATCGGCGCGGACACGGCCGCCGCCGCCGCTGCGGGAGCCGCCACGATCATGGTGCCGACGCCGGCCACCCGGGCCGCCGAGGTGGCCGCCGCGCCGACGGTCGCCGCCGACCTGCCGGACGCGGTGAGCACCGTGCTGGCAAGGATGCGCCTGACTGCGGCGCCGGAACGCGCCCGCCGCAGTCGCCGGGGCACGGTCCTCGTCGTGCGCAGCGACGCCGCCGGGGACGTGCTGGTGACCGGTCCGGGCATCCGCGCGGTGGCGGCCGGGGCGCAGCGGGTGGTGCTGCTGTGCGGGCCACGCGGCCGGGCCGCAGCCGAACTGCTGCCCGGCGTGGACGAGATCATCGAAGCGCCGCTGCCCTGGATCGACGCGCCCGCCCCACCGGTCGACCCCGCCGCCATGCGCGCGCTCACCGACCGGCTCGCCACGGTACGCGCCGACGAAGCGGTCGTGTTCACCTCCTTCCACCAGTCACCGCTGCCCCTGGCCCTGCTGCTGCGCCTGGCCGGGGTGCCCCGGATCAGCGCCATCAGCGACGACTACCCCGGCAGCCTGCTCGACGTCCGCCACCGCGTCCCGGCCGGCGTACCCGAACCCGAACGCGCCCTGTCCCTCGCCGCCGCCGCCGGCTACGCGTTGCCCGACCACGACGAACCGGCGTTGCGCATCAGCACCGACCGGCTTCCGCCGCCCGCGGCCGAGGCCGGGGCGCCCGGCTACGTGGTGCTGCACCCCGGCTCCTCGGTGGAGACCCGCGCCTGCCCGGAGGAACTGGCCACCCGCGTGGTCCGGGTGCTCGGCGCGGCCGGTCACCGGGTGGTGGTCACCGGCGGGCCGGACGAGCGGGAGCTGACCGCCCGGGTCGCCGCGGCGGGCGGCATCGACCTGGGCGGGCGTACCGGGCTGGCGGAACTGGCCGCGGTGGTCGCCGGGGCCGGCGCGCTGGTGGTCGGCAACACCGGGCCCGCGCACCTGGCCGCGGCGCTCGGCGTGCCGGTGGTGAGCCTGTTCGCGCCGACGGTGCCGTTCGGACAGTGGGGGCCCTACCGGGTGCCGACAGTGCGCCTCGGCGACGCGGCAGCGCCCTGCCGGGACACCCGCGCCACCGTCTGCCCGGTCCCCGGGCACCCGTGCCTGTCGGCTGTCGAGCCGGGCCGGGTGCTGGAGGCGTTGCGGCTGCTCGGCGTGCCCGCGCCGGTCCCGGGCGGGGTGGTCGGATGAACATCCTGCTGTGGCACGTGCACGGCTCCTGGACGACGTCCTTCGTGCACGGCAAGCATCGCTACCTCGTGCCGGTCACCCCGGACCGCGGACCGTACGGCCTCGGCCGGGCCCGCACCTACCCGTGGCCGGACACCGCCGTCGAGGTCACTCCCGAAGACCTGCGCGACACCGACGTGGATCTGGTGATCCTGCAACGCCCCGAGGAACTCGACCTGGCCGCCGAGTGGCTCGGCCGCCGCCCCGGCCGCGACGTCCCGGCGATCTACGTCGAGCACAACACGCCGAAAGGCGACGTGCCGAACACCCGGCACCCGATGGCCGACCGCGACGACCTGCTGCTGACCCACGTCACCGCGTTCAACGAGCTGTTCTGGGACAACGGGACGACCCGCACCACAGTGGTCGACCACGGCGTCGTACCGCCCGCCGTCGAATGGACCGGTGAGCTCGACCGCCTCGCCGTCGTCATCAACGAGCCGGTACGCCGCTGGCGGGTCACCGGCACCGACCTGCTCGTCCGGTTCGCCGCCGTCGCCCCGCTCGACGTCTACGGCATGAAGGTGGCCGGTCTCGCCGCCCACCTCGGGCTGCCCGAGGACCGGCTGACCAGCCACGACGACGTACCCCAGCACGCCATGCACGCCGAACTCGCCAAACGGCGCGCCTACCTGCACCTGTGCCGCTGGACCTCACTTGGCCTCAGCCTCGTCGAGGCCATGACCATGGGCATGCCCGTGGTGGCGCTGGCCACCACGGAAGCGGTGGAAGCCGTACCGCCGGAGGCGGGCGCGCTCTCCACCCGGGTCGACACGCTCGTCGACGCCGCCCGTGGCCTGCTGGACGACCCGGAGTCCGCCCGCCGGGCGGGCGCCGCGGCGCGGGCCGCCGCCCGGGGCCGCTACGGCCTGGAGCGTTTCCTCGCCGACTGGGACCGGCTGCTGGAGGAGGAAGTATGCGCATCGCGATGATCTCGGAGCACGCCAGCCCGCTCGCCGTCCTCGGCGGGGAGGACGCCGGCGGCCAGAACACGCATGTCGCGGAGCTCTCCGCCGCGCTCGTGGCCGCCGGTCACGACGTCCGCGTCTACACCCGGCTCGACGCGGTGGACCTGCCGGTCAGCGTTCGCGCCCCCGACGGGTACGAGGTGGTGCACGTACCGTCCGGGCCGGCCGAGCCGGTGGCCAAGGACGACCTGCTGCCGTACATGCCGGCGTTCGGGGACTGGCTGGCCGACCGGTGGCGCACCGGCGACTGGCAGCCCGAGGTGGTGCACGCGCACTTCTGGATGAGCGGCCTGGCCGGGCTCGCCGCGGCCCGCCGCGCGGGCGTGCCGGTGGTGCAGACCTACCACGCGCTCGGCACCGTCAAGCGCCGCCACCAGGGCGTGCAGGACACCAGCCCGCCGGGCCGGGTCGAGCACGAGCGGAAGCTGGGCCGCTCGGTGGACCGGGTGGTCGCCCAGTGCCAGGACGAGGTCGCCGAGCTGGTCCGGATGGGCGTGCCCCGCTCCCGGATGACAGTCGTGCCGTCGGGGGTGAACCTCACGACGTTCTCCCCGCTCGGCCCGGTCGCCGACCGTGACGGCGGCCGGGCCCGCATCCTCACCGTCGGCCGGCTGGTCGAGCGCAAGGGCTTCCAGGACGTCATCCGGGCCGTCGCCGAGGTGCCGGACGCGGAGTGCGTGGTGGTCGGCGGCCCGCCGGCCGGGCTGCTGGAGACCGACCCGTACGCGTTGCGCCTGCGGACGCTGGCCCACTCCCTCGGCGTCGCCGACCGGGTACGGCTGGTCGGCGCGGTGCCCCGGGAGGAGATGGGCCGCTGGTACCGGTCGGCGGACGTGCTCGTCGCCGCCCCCTGGTACGAGCCGTTCGGGCTCACCCCGCTGGAAGCGATGGCGTGCGGCATACCGGTTGTCGGAACCGCCGTCGGCGGGCTCATCGACACGGTGGTGCCCGGCCGCACCGGCGACCTGGTGCCGGCCCGTGATCCGGCCGCCCTCGCCGCGGCGATCCGGGGGCTGCTCGGGGACCGGATCCGCCGGTTCGCCTACGCCACCGCGGCCCTGGAACGGGCCCGCACCCGCTACTCGTGGGCCACCGCCGCCGACCGCCTCACCGAGCTGTACGGCGAGGTGGCCACCGTCGGCCGCCCCACCCGGGTGGTCGCCTGATGGCGGCGACCCCGCCGGCCGCCGGCGGCACGCTGCTGGAGGACCACCTGGCGCTGCTGGCCGCCGCGCTGCTGCCGCTGCGGGAGTCGGAGCGGATGCTGGCCCGCTGGGGTGAGGAGCTGGCGCACCGGCTCGCCGCCGGCGGTCGGCTGCTGGTGGCCGGCAACGGCGGCAGCGCCGCCGAAGCCCAACACCTCACCGCCGAACTCGTCGGCAAACTCCGCCACGACCGACAACCCCTGTCCGCCATCGCACTACACGCCGAAACCAGCGCCCTCACCGCCATCGCCAACGACTACGGATACGACGAAACCTTCGCCCGCCAAGTACGCGCCCACGGCCGACCCCACGACATCCTCCTGCTCCTCACCACCAGCGGCACCAGCACCAACCTCCTCACCGCCGCCCACGCCGCCCACCAGAGCGGCCTACGCACCTGGGCCTTCACCGGACCCGCACCCAACCCCCTCGCCGACCTCTGCCACGAGCACCTGGCGATCGACTCGCCGGACGGGCAGGTGGTGCAGGAACTGCACCTGGTGGCCTCGCACGTGCTCTGCGAGTACATGGAACGGGCGCTGCCCGCGGCGCTCGCCGCCCCGGCGTCGGCCGAACCGGTGCGTACCGGCGTCGAGGTCGTGCTCGGCGACCCGGACCCGGCGACGCCCGCCGGACCGGGAGGCCGGGCATGACGGGGCCGGTGGTGGTGCTCGGGGACACGCTGCTGGACCGCGACGTCGAAGGTCTGGTGAACCGGCTCTGCCCGGACTCCCCGGTGCCGGTGCTCGACGAGACCGCTTCCGTCGACCGCCCCGGCGGCGCCGGCCTGGCCGCGGTCTTCGCCGCCGCCCAGGGCGCCGAGGTCGCGCTGGTCACCGCCGTCGCCGACGATGCCGGCGGGGCCCGGCTCGGCACGCTGCTCGCCGCCGCGGGGGTGCGGTTGTACGCGCTGCCGCTGGCCGGCGCCACACCGGAGAAGATCCGCCTGCGGGTACGCGGCCGGGTGCTGCTGCGCCACGACCGGGGCGGGGCGGCCGGCGTGCCCGGTCAGCCGAGCGACGCCGTGCTGCGGCTGATCGCCGAAGCGTCCGCCGTGCTGGTGAGCGACTACGGCCGGGGCGTGGCCGGGCATCCCGCGCTGCGCGCCGCGCTGGCCGCCACCCGGGCGCCCGTGGTCTGGGACCCGCATCCGCGCGGACCGGCCGCCGTACCCGGGGTGCACCTGGCCACCCCGAACGAGCCGGAGGCCCGCGACCTGGCCAAGACGCCGCCGGGCGGGTCCCGCCTGGCCGCCGCGTCCCGCAGCGCGCAGGCGCTGCGCCGCCGCTGGCAGGCGCGCGCGGTGGCGGTGACGCTCGGCGGGGACGGCGCGCTGCTCAGCCACGCCGGGTCCACGCCCCTGGTGGTGCCGGCACCGCCCGCCGAGGGGGACACCTGCGGGGCGGGCGACCGGTTCGCGTCCACCGCGACGCTGGCCCTGGCCCGTGGCGCGCTGGTCTCCGAGGCGGTGCAGGAGGCCGTCGCCGAGGCGTCCGCGTACGTGGCCGGGGGTGGGGTGGCGAGCGCGCTGCCGGCCCCGGTACGGGCGGTGGCCCCGGCGGTGGTCACCGGCGGCGGCGACCGGATCGGCGCCGGCGCGGCCGGTGAGGTGGTGGCCCGGGTACGCGCGGCCGGCGGCACCGTGGTGGCCACCGGCGGCTGCTTCGACCTGCTGCACGCCGGGCACGTGGCGACGCTCCAGGCGGCCCGGCAGCTCGGCGACTGCCTGGTGGTGTGCCTCAACTCCGACGCCAGCGTGGCCGGGCTGAAGGGCCCGGAGCGCCCGGTCGTGCCGCAGGGCGACCGGGGACGGCTGCTCGCCGCGCTCGGCTGCGTCGACGCGGTGCTGATCTTCGACGAGCCGAACCCGGAGGCGGCGCTGTCCTGGCTGCGCCCGGACATCTGGGTCAAGGGCGGCGACTACGCCAGCGGCGGCGGCGCCGAGACGCTGCCCGAGTCGGAGATCCTGGCCCGCTGGGGCGGGCACACGGTGGTCGTGCCGTACCTCGACGGGCGCTCGACCACCGACATGATCGCGGCGGCGCGGGCGGGGCGGGGCAGCGCCGGCTGGCCGGCCGCGACGGTCGACCCGGCGGAGGCCGTCGCGCAGGCGGTGGTCCGGTCCACGGCGAAGGGAACACGATGAACGATCGACGCATCCGATCCGGCGCGGTCGCGCGGGCGGCGGCATGAGCGCCCCCGCTCCCGGGGCCGGGCCCGCGGTCCTGGTCACCGGCGGGTCGAGCGGGCTCGGCGCGGCGGTGGTCGCCGCGGTGGCCCGCTCCGGTGGACGTCCGCTGGTGCTGGACCGGCAGCGTCCCGCCGACGGGGTGCCCTGGATCGAGTGCGACCTGGCCGACACCCGCGCCGCCGAGGCCGCCACCCGTGAGCTCGCGGAACGCTCCGGCGGGCTGGACGCCGTGGTCACCGCCGCCGGCATGGACGTGCCGGGGAAGCTGGCCGACATCCCGGCGGAGACCTGGGAACGGATCGTCACGGTGGACCTGCTCGCCACGGCCGCGGTGATCCGGGCCGCGCTGCCCTGGCTGGAGGCGTCGCGCGGCAACATCGTCACGGTGGCCTCGACGCTGGGCGTGAAGGCGGTGAGCGACGCGACGGCGTACTGCGCGGCGAAGTTCGGGGTGGTGGGCTTCACCCGGGCGCTCGCCGCCGAACTGGCCGGCGCGGTCGGCGTGACGCTGCTGATCCCCGGCGGCATGCGCACCGCGTTCTTCGACGAGCGGGACGCGCAGTACCGCCCCGGCCCGGACGCGGTGCTCAACGAGCCGTCCGACACCGCCGCCGCGGTCATGTTCGCGCTGTCCCAGCCGGCCGGTTGCGCGGTACGCGAGATGGTGGTCTGCGCCGCGCAGGAGTCGTCGTACCCGTGATCCTGGTGCTGCGGGCGCTCGGCGTCGGCGACCTGGTCACCGCCGTGCCGGCGCTGCGCGGCCTGCGCGCCGGCCTGCCGGGCCGGGAAGTGGTGCTCGCCGCCCCGGACTGGCTGGCGCCGCTGGCGGAGCTGACCGGAGCGGTCGACCGGGTGCTGCCCACCACCGGGCCGGACCGGATCGGGTGGACCGGGCCGCCGCCGGAGGTGGCGGTCAACCTGCACGGCCGGGGACCGCAGTCGCACCGGGCGCTGGCCGCCGTCCGGCCCGGCCGGACGCTCGCCTACCGCAATCCGGGCGCCGGTCATCCGGACGGCCCGGCCTGGGACGACGACGAGCACGAGGTCCGCCGCTGGTGCCGGCTGCTGCACGCGTACGGCCTGCCGGCCGACCCGGGGGACCTGGCGCTGCGCCGCCCGGCGGCGGTCGGCGTACCGGCCGGGGTGACGCTGCTGCACCCGGGCGGCAAGGTCCCGGCGAAGCGCTGGCCGGCGGAGCGGTTCGCCGGGCTGGCCCGGGAGCTGACCGCGCGGGGCCACCGGGTGGCGGTCACCGGGTCGGCCGGCGAGCGGGCGCTGGCCGAGCGGGTCGCCCGCGACGGCGGGCTGCCGCCGGAGGCGGTGCTGGCCGGCCGGACCGGACTGGCCGAGCTGGCCGCGCTCGTCGCGGGTGCGCGGCTGGTGGTCAGCGGGGACACCGGCGTGGCGCACCTCGCCACCGGCTACGGCACCGCCTCGGTGGTGCTGTTCGGGCCGGTGCCGGCCGCGCACTGGGGTCCACCGGCGGACCGGCCCCGGCACCGCGCGCTGGGTGCGATCGACCCCACCCCCGTCAACCGGGATTCGACCGGGTCGCGCGGGGTAGGAAGCCACCCGACATTGAATGCCATCGGGATCGACGAGGTGGTGGCTGCGGTGGCCGAGGTGGAACGGGTCTCCGGTGCGGTTGCGGCGTAGCGATCCGGGCCGGCCGGGCTACGCGCGCCGGCGGCGTGGCAAGGGCTGGCTGTTCCTCGGCCCGGACGGCGAGCCGGTGCGCGACGCCGGGGAGCTGGCCCGGCTGCGGGAGCTGGTCATCCCGCCGGCCTGGCAGGACGTGTGGATCTCGCCGTACCCGAACGGCCACATCCAGGCCACCGGCATCGACGCGGCGGGCCGCAAGCAGTACCTCTACCACTCGCACTGGCGGCGCAAGCGCGACGAGGCGAAGTTCGACCACGTGCTGGAGGTGGCGCACCGGCTGCCCGCGCTGCGGGACCGGGTCACGCACGACCTGACGTTGCGCGGGCTGCGCCGGGAGCGGGTGCTGGCCACCGTCGCCCGGCTGCTCGACATGGGCGCCTTCCGGGTCGGCAGCGACCAGTACGCCACCGGCGACGACCCGACCTTCGGGGTGTCCACGCTGCGCCCCGAGCACACCCGCTCCCGGGGCGGGTGCGTGGTCTTCGAGTTCCCCGCCAAGGGCGGCATCGAGCAGGTCCGCCGGATCGAGGATGCGGAGCTGTGCCAGGTGCTGCTGAACCTGCGCCGGCGGCGGCGGTCCCAGGAGCGGCTGTTCGGCTACTGGGACGGCCGGGCCTGGCGCGACGTGCGCAGCGACGAGGTGAACGACTACCTGCGCGACGCCAGCGGCGGGGAGATGACCGCGAAGGACTTCCGTACCTGGCACGCCACAGTGCTGGCCGCGGCCGAGCTGGCGACGGTGGGCCCGCAGCGCTCCGCCACCGCCCGCAGGCGCGCGGTGGCGGCGGTGATGCGCTCGGTGGCCGAACTGCTCGGCAACACCCCGACTGTGGCGCGGGCGTCCTACGTGGACCCGCGGGTGGTGGACCTCTACCACGACGGGGTGCTGGCGCCGGTGCAGCCGGAGATGCCGCGCGAGGCGGTGGAGAAATCCGTGCTGGCGCTGCTGGAGGAGGAGGCCGGCTGACCGCTGACCGGCCCCGTCGGTCCTGGGGGGAAGCGCGACGGGGCCGGAAACCTCGGCGGGCGCGGATGCGGGTGACCGCCGTCTGGCGGCCGCCCGCGGCCGGGCCGCCGCGGACGCCACGCCACGGCCCCCCGTTACCCGTGGGCCTCCGCCATGAGCGGTGTCAGCCCTGGTTCAAGTATGTCCGCGCCGAGTTGACTGCGGATGCCGTGGTGTTGACGATCCGTGCCGGTTCCAGGTGACGGGTCCGGTATGCCTGCGGCGTCTCCGCGTATGCGGCCCGGAACGCGCGGCTGAAGTGCGCCTTGTCCCGCAAGCCCCAGCGGGCGGCGATGAGCTGGATCGAGCGGTCGCTCAGGGCCGGGTCGGCGAGGTCGCGGCGGCACCGGGCCAGCCGCTCGTCGCGGATGTACGCCGCGACGGTGGTCTCCTCGTCCTCGAAGAGCCGGTGCAGCGAGCGCACCGAGATGTGGTGCGCGTCGGCGATCCGGCCCGGGTCCAGCGTGGCGTCGCCGAGGTGCTGCTCCACGTACGAGCGCACCTGGGCGAGCAGGGCGCGCCGCCGGATCTCGGTGGGGACCGCCTCCTCGGAGACCAGATTGCGGCCGAGCAGCGTGGCGACCAGGTCCAGGCCGATCCCGCCGAGCCGCTCGGCGTCGGCGGCGTGGTACTGCTCGGGGTGACCGGTGACCCGGATGAGGAAGTCGGCGAGCAGGCCGCCGACGCCCTCGGAGCCGGACATCCGCCCGGCGAACAGCGGGGCGAGGCGGCGGCGCGGCAGCGGCAGCGCGTCGTACGGCATCAGGGCCACGATGGAGCGGGCGTACGCGGGCCCGGCCGGGTCGGCGTGGTGGCTGACCTCGTGCGGGCGGGAACAGTCGTAGAAGGTGAGGTCGCCGGGGCGGCAGCGGGCCCGCTGTCCCGCCTGGTCGGCCTGGCTCGTCCCGGTGAGCGTGAGCGCGAGCAGGTAGTAGTCCGGGTCGGAGCGCTGGATCAGTTTCGAGGTGCGGACGCAGTCCACCGACGGGTAGCGGTAGCGGATGAGCTGCATCCGGCCCAGCTCGATGAATTCGGCCCGCGCGACGAAGTCGTCGGCGTGCGCGGTGCGCACCCGCAGCGGCGTCGGAGTGCCGGCCATCATGTCCAGCCACATGCCGAACCGCTCCCGTGGTGGCAGATCCTCCGTGTCGAGCACCTGCCGGCGCAGCCTGCCGTCCATCAACCCACCCCCGTGGTTGTCACACCTGTTAAAACCAGGACGCCCCACGGGGCCGAAAAGCGACACCCGTGGGGCCGTGACGTCCGTCATTGACGACAGGGGAGTCTTCTGTTAGCAGTCCGTTCAGTCGTTCAGCACCTGGGCCAGCCGGTCCCGGAACCGGCGCTCGGAGTCGGTCACCGTGTCGCCGCCGAGGCCCAGGAGGCCGCCGCTGGACGCCGCGCCCACCACCTGCTCGGCGATGTCCACCAGCCAGTGCCGGTACGCCCCGGCCTGGCCCTCGTCCACCCGGGCGGCGAGCAGCGCGGACGCCTGCCCGGCCCGGGCCAGCACGTCCTCGATCATCGCCTTCGGGTCCTGCGGCGTGATCACCGGCAGCTCCGCGCCGGCCTCCGGGTCGCCCACCCGCTCGACGACCTCACCGGCCACCGCGGCGACCAGCGGGCTGGCCGACTCCCGGCCGGCGGCGATGGTCTCCAGCCCGGCGGCGTTCTCGGCCATGGTGCGGCGGGTGCCGTCGGACTCGGCGGCGGCCGCCGCGGTGAGCACGGACTGCGGCAGCCCCACCAGCAGCCCCCACTCCTCGTCGGAGACGCCGAACCGGGTGTACGCCGGCTGCTCGATCACGATCAGGCCCCTTTCGCCGTGAGTCGTCGTTTGTCGACGGGCGCCGCCGCGGCGCCCGGGTCAGGCTAGTCGAGTTCCAGCAGTCCCTGTTCGGACACCACGGGCACGGAGAGCGTCTTGTAACCGACCTCGTCGAAGAGCACCGTCATCCGGTCCTCCTCGTAGCTGAGCACCAGGCCGGCGCCCCACTCCGGGTGGCGCACCTGGCTGTGCACGGGGAACGGCCCGACCGCGCCGTCGGCGGCCACGCTGGTGCCGGCGTGGCAGTTGTCGCAGTGCCCGCAGACCTCCTGCATCTGCTCGCCGAAGTACGCCAGCAGGGCCTGGCCGCGGCAGCCGGTGGTCTCGGCGAAGGCGCGCATCATGTCGGTACGCGAGCGGGTCACTGTCTGCTGCCGTTCCGCCTCGGCGAGCGCCGCGCGGCCCGACTCGGCGGCCTCCGGCGCGTACCGGGGCGCGCCGATGCGCTGCCTGGCCCGCGGCTCGGCGGCGCCGACCTGCTCCAGCAGGGACAGGTACTGGCCCAGCTTGCGCGGGCCGAGGCCGGTCAGCTCGCGCAGCTCCTTGCGGTTGCGGGCCTTGCCGCGCAGCACCGCCGCCAGTTCGGTCAGTTCCTTCTCGTCCGGCAGGCCGCCGCTGAAGTAGCGCTGCAGGCCGATGTCCTCGGCGCGCCACAGCAGCAGCACCCGGGCCGGTGAGCCGTCGCGCCCGGCGCGGCCGATCTCCTGGAAGTAGCTGTCCGGCGAGTCGGGCAGCGCCATGTGCACCACCCAGGCGATGTTCGGCTTGTCGATGCCCATGCCGAACGCCGACGTGGCCACCATGATCGGCACCCGGTCGGCGAGGAACGCCTCGTGCAGCTCGTGCCGGGCCGCGGTGGGCATGCCGCCGTGGTAGAACTCGGCCGGGAAACCGGCGCCGGTGAGCCGCTCGGACAGCTCCTCGGCCGCCCGGCGGGTCGGCACGTAGATGATGCCGGGCCGCTCGTCGTCGCGCAGCAACGCGATCAGCCGCCGCCACCGGTAGTCGTCGGTGGGGCAGTGGGCCACCTCCAGGAAGAGGTTCGGCCGGTCCAGCCCGGAGACCACCACCTCGGGCTCGCGCAGCCGCAGCCGGGCGATGATGTCGTCGCGTACCGGCGGGGAGGCGGTGGCGGTGAGCGCCACCACCGGCGGGCGGCCCAGGCCGTCGATCAGGTGGCCCAGCGCCAGGTAGTCCGGCCGGAAGTCGTGGCCCCACGCCGAGATGCAGTGCGCCTCGTCGATCGCCACCAGCGCCGGCTTCAGCTCACGGACCTCGGCGAGCCGGTCCGGGTTGCTCAGCGCCTCCGGCGTGATGAACAGGAACTCCGCACGCCCGGCCCGGATGTCCTCGATCGCCTCGGCCTGCTGGGCGGCGCTCTCGTCCGAGCTGATCCGCACCGCGCGCAGCTCCGGCCGCTGCCGTTCGTTGAGCGCGGCGATCTGGTCCTGCTGCAACGCCAGCAGCGGGGAGATCACCACCGTCGGGCCCGGGATCAGGCTGGCCGGGATCTGGTAGATCGCCGACTTGCCGGCGCCGGTGGGCAGCACCACCAGGGCGTCGCGGCGCTTCATGACGGCGCGCATGGCGGCGAGCTGGTTGGGCCGCAGCGCGGTCCAGCCGAACAGGTTCCGCGCCGCCCGGCGCAGGCTGGAGGAGTGCGTCGTCAGTTTCATCAAGCGCCTCAGCTACCCCCGGCGATCCCGCGCGAAACCGTTCTCCCGCTCATCGCAACCGGGGCAGGACCTCGTGCCGGTACAGGTCGAACAGCCCCTGCCAGTGCGGGCCGGTGTTCGCCACGTACACCTCGTCGAAGCCGGCCTTGGCGTACTTGTCGATCATCTCCAGATGGGCGTCGGCGTCCCGGCCGCAGACGAACGCCTCCCGCACCTGCTCCGGCGAGACCAGCTCGGCGGCCTGCTCGAAGTGCCGGGGGGAGGGGAGCACCTGGGACAGCTCGCCCGGCACGCCCGCGTTGGGCCAGCGCTCGTACGCGATCCGCGCGCCCTCGTCGGCGCTGTCGGCGTACGCGGCCTTGAACCCGCCCTGGCACGGCTTGTCACCGCCGCCGGCCTCGCGGAACCGGCGCACCATGTCGGCGTCGGGCATGGTGCTGACGTAGCCGTCGCCGATCCGGCCGGCCAGCTCGATCGACTTCGGGCCGAACCCGGAGACGTAGATCGGCGGGGGCGTGTCCGGCCGGGTGTAGATCCGCGCGCGCTCCACTGTGTAGTGCTTGCCGTGGTGGTTGACGAACTCACCGCGCCACAGTTCGCGGATTACCTCCACCGCCTCCTCCAGCATCTCCAGCCGCACGTCGGTCTGCGGCCACGCGTCGCCGAAGATGTGCTCGTTGAGCGCCTCGCCGGTGCCCACCCCGAGCACGAAGCGGCCCTCGTGCAGCACCGCGCTGGTGGCTGCCGCCTGCGCGATCACCGCCGGGTGGATGCGCACGGTCGGGCAGGTGACGGCGGTGGTCACGGGCAGCCGGCAGACCTGGCTGAGCGCGCCGATGGTGGACCAGACGAACGGGCTCTGGCCCTGCGCGTCGACCCACGGGTGGTAGTGGTCGGAGATCCACAGTGCCTCGAAGCCGGCCTGCTCGGCGCCGCGCGCCTGGGCCAGCAGCTCCGCGGGGGTGTACTCCTCGCTGGACAGGAAGTAGCCGATCTTCATGGTGGGTGCCCTCTCCGCTGTGCCCGGACGTCCGGACAGGGCAAGCCCTACCCCCGGCGACGGGCTCCAACCCGCCCCGGCGCGGGATCAGCGGCGGAACATGGCCCGGATCGCGATCAGCAGGAACAGGCCGCCGACGATCAGGCCGAGCAGGCGTACGCCGGGAATGTCGGCGGCGCTGGTGGCGTCGGCGAGCGGCAGGGCGGACATGTGGGAACTCTCCCACGGGTCGTCGCGGGGCGCCAGCGGCTAACAGTAAGGATTGTTGACTATTTAGCGGCGCGGTGTGACCATGGCAGCACCCGCCGGCCCCGGCGGGTCCGTGGGGGAGACGGGGGTACGACAGCACATGAGCGAGCGGACCGAGGGATCGACCGGAGGCCTGGCGGCGCTCGCCGCCGCCGTCCTGCAACCGGGGTTCGTCGGCACCACGCCGCCGCCGTGGGTGTGCCGCTGGCTCGGCGAAGGGCTCGGCTCGGTCGTCCTGTTCGCCCGCAACGTCGTCGACCACGAGCAGGTCGCCACGCTCACCGCGAACCTGCGCGCCGAGCGGCCGGACGTCATCGTCGCGATCGACGAGGAAGCCGGCGACGTCACCCGGATCGAGTCCGCCCGGGGCAGCTCGCGGCCCGGCAACTACGCGCTCGGCGCGGTCGACGACCCGGCGCTGACCGAGGAGGTCGCCCGGGACCTCGGCGCCGAACTGGCAGCCGTCGGCGTCACGCTGAACTACGCCCCGGACGCCGACGTCAACTCCAACCCGGCCAACCCGGTCATCGGGGTACGCGCGTTCGGCGCCGACCCGGATCTGGTCGCCCGGCACACCGCCGCCTGGGTACGCGGTTTGCAGTCCGGCGGCGTCGCCGCCTGCGCCAAGCACTTCCCCGGGCACGGCGACACCCGGGTCGACTCGCACCACGACCTGCCCCGCATCGGCGGCGACCGGGCCCGCCTCGACGCGGTCGAGCTCGCCCCGTTCCGGGCCGCCGTGGCAGCCGGGACGCAGGCGGTGATGACCGGCCACCTGCTGGTGCCGGCGCTGGACCCGGAGCTGCCCGCCACGCTCAGCCCGCGCGTGCTGGGCGGCCTGCTGCGCGAGGAGATGGGCTTCGGCGGCGTGGTGGTCACCGACGCGGTGGAGATGCGCGCGGTGTCCGACCGGTACGGCTTCACCGGCGCGGCGGTACGCGCGCTCGTCGCCGGCGCCGACGCGATCTGCATCGGCGGGGAACGGGCCACCGAGGCCGACGCCCGTGAGCTGCGCGACGCGATCGTCGCCGCGGTGATCAGCGGGGAGTTGCCCGAGGAACGGCTCGCCGAGGCGGCCAAGCGTGTCGGTCAGCTCGCCGCCTGGAGCGTCGCCGCCCGTGCCCGCCGGATCACCGGCACGCCACCGGCCGACGGCTCACCGATCGGGCTGGCCGCCGCCCGCCGGGCGGTACGGGTCAGCGGCGACACCGCGCTGCTGCCGCTTTCCGGGCCGGCGCACGTGGTGGAGTTCGCGCCGCCGCGCAACATCGCCATCGGCGAGGAGACGCCGTGGGGGATCGCCGCGCCCCTGGCCGGCCTGGCGCCGGGCACCACGACCGCCCGCTACGCCGCCGACGCCGTACCGGCCGACCCGGGCGACGTACCGGCCGGACGGCCGCTCGTGCTGGTGGTGCGCGACCTGCACCGGCACGACTGGATGCGGGACGCGGTGCGCCGGGCGCTCGCCGCTCGCCCGGACGCGGTGGTCGTCGAACTGGGCGTGCCCGAGCTGGTCACCGGCGCGGTGCACCTGGCCACCCACGGCGCCACGGCCGCCGCGGCGAGAGCCGCCGCCGAGGTGCTCACCGGCGCCCGCTGACTCCCGGACCGGCCGGGTGGGGAGGTCCCCCGGCCGGCCCGGGCCTCACGACGGGTCGACCACCAGGTCGGCGTACTCGGGGTGGCGCTTGACGAATGCGGCCACGAACGGGCAGCTCGGCACGATCCGGCCGCCCCGGGCGCGGACCTCGTCCAGCGCGCCCCGGACCAGCGCCGCGCCGACGCCCTGACCCTGGAACCGGTCGTCGACCTCGGTGTGGGTGAAGACCAGCACCCCGTCGCCGGGGGTGTACGCGGCGAACCCGGCCAGCGCGTCGTCCACCAGGATCTCGAAGCGCCGCTTGGCGGGGTTGTCCTCGACCTGAAAGCTCACCGGGCCATTCTCCCTTCGGGGCCGGCCAGCCGGTCCAGTTCGGCCAGCAGCCGGTCCACCTCCTCGACGGTGTTGTAGTGGTAGACGCTGGCCCGGACCGCGCCGCCGTCCGCGCGCAGGCCCATGGTGCGGAAGTACTCGTAGGCGTAGTAGTCGCCGTGCGACAGGCACAGGCCCGCCTCGCCCAACGCCGCCGCCGTGTCGGCCGGGGACCGGCTGGCCACCCGGAACGACACAGTGGGGCAGCGCCGGGCCGGCGCCCCGTAGACGGTCACGAACGACCGGCCGGTCAGCCCGGCGAGCAGCCGGTCGAAGACCGCCTCCTCGTGCGCCTGCGCGGCGGCCAGCCCGGCGCGTACCCGTTCCCGGCGGTCGCCGGTCGCGGCCGGATCCAGTCCGGCCAGGTGGTCCACGGCGGCGGTCACCCCGGCCAGCAGCGGGAAGCTCGGCGTGCCGTACTCGAACCGGTCCGGGACCGCGTCGGCGGAGGGGATCAGCTTCGCCGGGCGCAGCTGCTCCCACCGCGCCGGGTCGGCGGCCATCGCCGCCAGGTGCGGCCCGGACCACTTGTACGCGCTGGTCACCAGGAAGTCGGCGCCGAGCGTGGCCAGATCGGTCGGGCCGTGCGGCACCGCGTGCACACCGTCGACGCAGACCAGCGCGCCGGCCGCGTGCGCTGTCTTGGCGATCGCCGCCACGTCCGGCACCGTGCCGATCGCGTTGCTGCCGGCGGTCACCGCGACCAGCCGGGTGCGCTCGGTGACCAGGTCGGCGTACTGGCCGGCGGGCAGGTCGCCGGTCACCGGGTCGAACTCGGCCCAGCGCACCGTGGCTCCGGCCGCCTCGGCGGCCTGCACCCAGGGCCGGACGTTCGCGTCGTGGTCCAGCCGGGAGACCACCACCTCGTCGCCCGGCCGCCAGCCGGCGCCGAGCGTCCGCGCCAGGGTGTACGTCAGCGCGGTGGCGCTCGGACCGAGCACCACGCCCGACGGCTGCGCGCCGAGCAGGTCGGCGACCGCGGCCCGCGCCCCGGCGACCAGCTCCAGCGCCCGGCGGCCGGGCGCGAAGGCCGTGCTGCGGTTGCCGGTGGCGGCGCGCATGGCGCCGGTCACCGCCTCGATCACGCCGGCGGCGGTCTGGGTGCCCCCGGCGCCGTCGAAGTGCACGAAGCCCTCGCCCAGCGCGGGGTAGGCGGCCCGGACCCGGGCGACGTCGAAAGCCATTCCGGCACCCTAGCGCGCACCCCGCGGAGCCCGCCCGGCGTGGCCGTCGCGGGCCCGGCGCACGACGGCGCGGTGGCGGATGCCGCCTATCCTTGGGCGGGTGACGATCCGACGCGCCACCTCCGCCCCCGCCCGCCGCGCCGCCGGTCTGCTCGCCGGGCTCGCCCTCGGCGCCGCACTGCTCGCCGGATGCAGCTCCGAGGGCGCCGAGACCGACTGCGGCCTCGACGCCTGCACGATCACCTTCGACCGTGGCGTGGAGGCCAGCGCCCGCATCCTCGGTGTCGAGGCGAAGCTGGTCAGCGCCCAGGGCGACCAGGTCACCGTCGAGGTCGCCGGGGAACAGCTCTCCCTGACCGTCGGCCAGCAGGCCACCGAGGTCGCCGGCTTCCAGGTCAGCCTGGACAGCGTCACCGACCAGCAGGTGGTGCTGCGGGTGGCCCGCGACCTCGCCGGCTGATCCGTTTCGGCCGCTCCCGGCGGGTGGGGACGTTTGGAAAATCGCCCGCCGGGAGATTGAGGGCTCATGTCTCTCACCCGGAATGCCGGAGCCACCGCCGCCCAGGCTCGAAACAGCCGGTGGCTCGAACTGTTGACCCGTGCCGGATTCATCGGATACGGGGTCGTGCACCTTCTCCTCGCCTGGCTGGCGCTGCAGATCGCCTTCGGTAAGTCCGGCGAGGAGGGCAACCAGAACGGTGCGCTGCGCACGCTCGGCGAACAGCCGCTGGGCAAGTTCCTCCTGATCGCGATGGCCATCGGGCTGTTCGCCATGGCGATCTGGCAGGCCTTCGAGGCGATCTCCGGGCACGTGTCCCGGACCGGCAAGGAACGACTGTTCGAACGGATCGCCTCGGCGGTCCGGGTCGTCGTCTTCGTCTGGCTGGGCTGGACCGCGATCAAGGTCTTCCAGGACGCCAGCTCCAACGCCTCGGACCAGCAGCAGCAGTTCTCCGAGAAGCTGATGTCCTCCGACGGCGGCCGGTGGCTGGTCGGGCTGGCCGGGCTGGCGCTCGCCGCGCTCGGCGTCGGCATGGTGATCTACGGTCTGAAGAAGAAGTTCGAGCGCAACCTCAAGACCGGCGAGATGAGCCCGAAGACCCGCCAGCTCACCCGCCGTCTCGGCATGGCCGGGTACGCCTCCCGGGGCACCGTGTTCGCCATCGCCGGTGTGCTCGTCGTGGTCGCCGCGGTGAACTACGACCCGGAGAAGGCGCGTGGCCTGGACGCCGCGCTGCGGACGCTGCGCGACCAGTCGTACGGGCCGTGGCTGCTGGCGCTTATGGCGCTCGGCATCGCCGCGTTCGGCGTCTACTGCTTCTTCCAGTCCCGGTACCGCAAGGTCTGATCCTGGTCGATACCCGGGCCGCCGGGCACCATTGGGCCTTTGCGCCCGATTCCGCCCGGTCGGAGGGAGAGAGAGTTAGTGCAGAGTTACGTCGTGACCATCGCCGCCGCGCTCGCCGCGGCGGCGATCGCGTTGGTGCTGGCCCAGGTGGTGCACCGGGTCACCCGCCGGCTGGGCCGCCGCTCGCTGCTGATGACCGAGCTGACCGAGCACTCGCACCGCGCGTTCCAGGTGGCCGTCACAGTGGTCGCGGTGCAGATCGCGGTGCGGTTCACCACCCTGTACGCGGTCGGCAGCCCGTGGCGGCAGTTCGTCCTGCACACGCTCGTGCTGGCGATGATCGCCGCCACCGCCTGGCTGGTGGCCTCGCTGCTGGTGGTGGCGGAGGACACCGCACTGGCCCGGTTCCGGGTGGACGTGCCGAACAACCGGCACGCCCGCCGGGTGCGTACCCAGGTGGTGCTGCTGCGCCGGCTGACCATCGCGGTGATCGTGATCCTCACCGTCGGCGTCATGCTGATGACGTTCCCGGCCGTACGTGGCGTCGGCGCCGGTGTGCTGACCTCGGCCGGTGTGATCGCCGCGGTCGCCGCGCTGGCCGCGCAGAGCCTGCTCGGCAACGTCTTCGCCGGTCTCCAGCTCGCGTTCAGCGACGCGGTGCGGCTCGACGACGTGGTGGTGGTCGAGGGGGAGTGGGGCCGGATCGAGGAGCTGACGCTCAGCTACGTGGTGGTGCAGGTCTGGGACGACCGCCGGCTGATCCTGCCCACCTCGTACTTCACCAGCCGGCCGTTCCAGAACTGGACCCGTACCGAGGCGGCGGTGCTCGGCACCGCCGAGTTCGACCTGGACTGGGCCATCCCGGTGCAGGCGATGCGGGAGGAGCTGCGCCGCCTGTGCGAGGGCACCGAGCTGTGGGACGGGCGGGTCTGCGTGCTGCAGGTGACCGACGCGACCGGCGGCATGGTCAAGGTCCGCGCGCTGGTCAGCGCCTCCGACGCGGGCAGCCTGTGGGACCTGCGCTGCCTGGTCCGCGAGCACCTGGTGACCTGGGTACGCGACCAGCGCCCGACCGCCCTGCCCCGGCTGCGCGCCGAGGTGGGCGACGCCGCCGGTCCGCTGCCCTGGCAGGCGGGGCAGCCGCGCCGCCCGGTCCGCCGCCCGGCCGGCAACGAGGCGCCCGACGACGCGCGGGTCTTCGGCGGCAGCGACGACGGCGAGGCCCGCAGCGAGGTGTTCGTGGGCAGCCGGGAGGAGCATGCCGAGGCGCGTCGCTGACCGCGTACCCCCGATCGGAGCCCTCGGCCGCCTGCCGGCGCCGAGGGCTCCCCGCGTGCGGGGGTGGAGCTTTCGGGGAGTTTCGGGCCGGGCGGGTTTGCCCGGCCCGTTGCGGGGGACGTGGTGCGCACGCCCCGGATCCGGCGCTCGCGGCACCGGGTTCCGGCGGCGCGCGGCCGGGCGGACCGGCCGCGCCGCGCAGGATTGACGGGCGGCGACTCCGGGCATACAGCGCGGTGATGACGAAAGGAGGACAGCATGGCTGACGTCGCGAGTCGCAGCACGTCCCGGACCGGGAACGAGCCGTCCACCGCGGAACTGGTTCAGCGCGCCACCGAGCAGGTCACCCGTCTGGTACGGGACGAGCTGGCGCTGGCCCGCGCGGAACTGACCCAGAAGGGCAAGCACGCCGGGATCGGGATCGGTCTGTTCGGCGGCGGCGGGGTGATGGCGCTCTACGGCGCCGGCGCCCTGGTCGCCACAGTGATCCTGCTGCTGGCGCTCGTCATGCCGGCATGGCTGGCGGCCCTGATCGTGGCGGTGGCGTTGTTCCTGCTCGCCGGGATCCTGGCGCTGGTGGGCAAGAAGCAGGTCAGCCGTGCCGTCCCGCCGGTGCCCCAGGCGGCCGTCCGCAGCGTGCGGGCGGACGTCGAGACGGTCACCGCCGCGGTGAAGGACGGGAGGCGGGCATGACCGGCAACGGAACCGGGGACGTGGCGGCGCTCCGGGAGGAGATCCGCCGGACCCGGGTGGAACTCGGTGAGACGATGGAGCTGCTCGCGGCCAGGGCCGACCCGAAGGCGCTGGTGCGGCACTCCGCCGAGCAGGCGAAGGCGCGGATGCGCGAGCAGGCGTCGGTGACCGCGGCCCGGGTGCGCGGTCGCGCGGCGGAGCGGGCCCGGCTGGTCCGGGCGCAGGCGTACGAGAAGGGTGAGGCGGTCGGGCGCAATCCGTTGCCGTGGGCGGCCATCGCGGCCGGCGCCCTGGTGACAGTGGTGGTGCTGGCGATCGTCCGAGGGAGGCGCAGGTGAGCGGGAAGATCGGCAAGGCGGCGTACAAGCCGGTGGGGGTGCTGCTCGGCCTGGCCGCCGGTACCGTCGCCGGCATGATCTTCCGCCAGGTCTGGAAGTTGACGGCGGGCGACGGCGAGGCGCCGAGCGCCACCGACGAGGAGCGCCGCTGGGGCGAGGTGCTCGCCGCCGCGGCCCTGCAGGGGGCGATCTTCTCGGTGGTGCGGGCCGCCGTCGACAGGGGAGGCGCGGTCGGCGTACGCCGGCTCACCGGTCGCTGGCCGGACTGAGAAAAAGGCCGGAAAGGCCCCTTTCCCGAGCGCGGGAAGGGGGCCTTTCGCATGGCTGCGGCGGGGCCGCGCAGCGGCGTCGGCGCGACCTTCAGGTCACATGTCGGAGAATTTCCTCCGCTAGGGCTGTGCGAGTTTTTGCGTACGTGGTTTGCTGTCTCACGCTGTTGCGAGACGCGTGGGTTGAGCGAAGTCTCCGGTATTGGGGGCCGTCTCAGGCGCCGCTGCTCGAAAACGGCCAATCGGCCGCACGGCGTGCTCGGCCGCCAGTTTTAGAAGGAGATACACATGGCGCAGGGAACCGTGAAGTGGTTCAACGCTGACAAGGGCTTCGGCTTCATCACCGTCGACGGCGGGGGTGCTGACGTGTTCGTCCACTTCTCGGCCATCCAGACCAGCGGCTACCGCACGCTGGAGGAGAACCAGCGGGTGGAGTTCGAGATCGCCCAGGGTCAGAAGGGTCCGCAGGCCGAGCAGGTCCGCCCCATCTGAGCTGACGCAGCGCCGGCCACGCCGGCTGGAGCGTCGTGAAGCCCCGCGTCCCGCACGGGAGGCGGGGCTTCGCCGTGCCCGGCGCCCGCCCGTCTCAGCGGCGCCGGGCCCGCATGCCCCACCACAGCCCGGCGAGTCCGATCAGGATCAGCGCCACGCCCACGTACACCCAGCTCCGCTCGTCGCTCAGGACGCTGCCCTCGACGTACCCGAGCCCGAGCACCGTCCACAGCGCGCCCACCACCAGGGCGAGCAGCCCCAGGGTGAGCCGGAACCAACCCCTCATCGTTCCCCCTCCGACGA
This sequence comes from Micromonospora sp. LA-10, assembly GCF_051853095.1. NCBI lineage: Bacteria > Bacillati > Actinomycetota > Actinomycetes > Micromonosporales > Micromonosporaceae > Micromonospora > Micromonospora sp. LA-10. Next base: position 1,325,897 of record NZ_CP195710.1, on the reverse strand, counting down.
CGACAGTTCCGCTCCAGCATGCCCGGCGGGGCGGGCGGCCGGCGACGCCGCGCCGGCCGTCCGGCTCACCACCGGTCGTGCACCTGCGGGCGGATCAGCTCGTCGTAGGCGGCCCGCACCGCGGCCAGCTCCACTTCGGTCAGTGCCGGCTGGCCGGCCGCCTCGGCGTTGCGCCGCGCCTGCTCGGGGGAGCGGGCGCCGGGGATCACCACTGTCACGCCGGGCTGGTCGAGGATCCAGCGCAGCGCGAACTGCGCCATCGTGCGGTCGTCGCCGACGAGCGGCGAGAGCCGGCGCACCGCGGCCAGACCCAGGTCGTAGTCGACGCCGGAGAACGTCTCGCCGACGTCGAACGACTCGCCGTGCCGGTTGAACGTGCGGTGGTCGTCGGCCGGGAACGTGGTGTTCTCGTCGTAGCGGCCGGAGAGCAAACCGCTGGCGAGCGGCACGCGGGCGATGATGCCCACCCCGGCGGCAGCGGCGGCGGGCAGCACCCGCTCCAGCGGCTTGTGCCGGACCGCGTTGAGGATGATCTGCACGCTCGCCACACCGGGCCGGGCGATGGCGGTGAGCGCCTGGTCGCAGGTCTCCACGCTGACGCCGTACCCGGCCACGCGACCCTCGGTGACCAGCGTGTCCAGCGCGTCGAAGACCCGGTCGTCGGCGAAGACCGCGGTGGGCGGGCAGTGCAGCTGCACCAGGTCGAGCGTGTCGACGCCGAGGTTGGCCCGGGACCGGTCGGTCCAGGCCCGGAAGTTGTCGAGCGTGTACGCCTCCGGCGTCTGCTCCACCCGGCGGCCCATCTTGGTGGCCACCGTCAGCCCGTGCCCGGGACGGGAACGCAGGAACCGGCCGATCAGCGCCTCGCTGCGGCCGTCGCCGTACACGTCGGCGGTGTCCAGGAAGGTGACGCCGGCGTCGACGGCGGCGGCCAGCACGGCGAGCGCCGCGTCCTCGCTGACCTCGCCCCAGTCCGCGCCGAGCTGCCACGCGCCGAGTCCGATGATGCCGACGTGCCGGCCGAGCCGGTCGAAGCTGCGCTGTTCCACCCGGCCGAGCCTAGTGAGCCGCTTGCCGTGGCGCGCGGCGGGCCGTACGGTCTTTAACAAGACGTACGTACGGTTTGGAGGCTGTCATGTGGGATCCGCGCACCTACCTGCGCTACGGCGACGAGCGCTCCCGGCCCTTCCACGACCTGCTGGCCCGGGTCGGCGCCGAGCACCCGCGTGCTGTGGTCGACCTCGGCTGCGGCCCCGGCACGCTCACCGCGACGCTCGCGCGCCGCTGGCCCGGCAGCCGCGTCACCGGCCTCGACTCGTCGGCGGAAATGATCGCGCGGGCGAACGCCGATGGCGGCCCGGTCGGCTACGCCGTCGCCGACCTGCGCGACTGGCGGCCCGAGCCGGACGTGGACGTGCTGGTCGGCAACGCGGTCCTCCAGTGGGTGCCGGAACATCGCGACCTGCTCCGCCGCTGGGCCGCCGAGCTGCCGGCCGGCGCCTGGCTGGCGTTCCAGGTCCCGGGCAACTTCGACGCGCCCTCACACCGGCTGCTGCGCTCCGTCGCCGCCCAGGAACCGTGGCGCGACGCGCTCGCCGGGAAACTTCGCGAGGCCCCCGTCGACGAGCCGGTCGGCTACGCCACGCTGCTCGCCGACGCCGGCTGCGCGGCCGACACCTGGGAGACTACGTACGTGCACCTGCTGCCCGCCGCCGGCGCCGACCACCCGGTCCTGGCCTGGATGGAGGGCACGGCGCTGCGCCCGGTCCGCGCCGCGCTGGACCCCGCCGGCTGGGACGCCTTCCGCGCCGAGCTGGGGGTACGGCTCGCGCAGGCGTACCCGGTGCGGCAGGGTCTGGTGTACTTCCCGTTCCGCCGGATCTTCATGGTGGCCCGCACCGGCGCCCGCGCAGAGGAGAACTCGTGACCGACCTGCCCACCTTCATCGCCGGACTGCCCAAGGTGGAGCTGCACGTGCACCACGTCGGCTCCGCCTCGCCCCGGATCGTCGCCGAGCTGGCGGCCCGGCACGAGGGGCGCACCCCGGTACCGGCCGACCCGGAGGCGCTCGCCGACTACTTCGCGTTCCGCGACTTCGCCCACTTCATCGAGGTCTACCTCAGCGTCGTGGACCTGATCCGCGACGCCGACGACGTCTGGCTGCTCACCCACGAGGTCGCCCGGGAACTGGCCCGCCAGCAGGTCCGGTACGCCGAGCTGACCGTCACGCCGTACTCGCACGTCAACCGGGGCATCCCCGCGCCGGCGTTCTGCGAGGCGATCGAGGACGCCCGTAAGCGCGCCGAGGCCGACTTCGGCATCGCGCTGCGCTGGTGCTTCGACATCCCCGGCGAGGCCGGCCTGCCCGCCGCCGAGCAGACGCTGCGGATCGCGCTCGACGAGCGGCCCGACGGGCTGATCAGCTTCGGGCTCGGCGGCCCCGAGATCGGCGTGCCCCGGCCGCAGTTCAAGCCCTGGTTCGACCAGGCCCGCGCGGCCGGGCTGCGCTCGGTGCCACACGCCGGCGAGACCACCGGCCCGGAAACGATCTGGGACGCGCTGCGCGACCTGGGCGCCGAGCGGATCGGCCACGGCATCTCCGCCGTGCAGGACCCCGCGCTGCTCACCTACCTGGCGCAGCGGCGGATCCCGCTGGAGATCTCCCCGACCTCCAACGTGCGGACCCGCGCCGTGCCCAGCCTCGACGCGCATCCGCTGCCCCGGATCGTCGAGGCCGGCGTGCCGGTCAGCATCAACTCCGACGACCCGCCGATGTTCGGCACCACCCTCAACGACGAGTACGCGGTGGCCGCCCGGCTGCTGCGACTCGGCCCGGACGGAGTAGCCGCACTGGCCCGCGACGCGGTCGCCGCCGCGTTCCTGGCCCCGGCCGAGCAGGCCCGGATCAACGCCGAGATCGACGCGTACCGGGCGAGCGCGGCACGCTGAGCGGCCGAACGGGCGTCGGTCGCCGGGAACCCCGGGGTGGCCGGCGCCGCGCGGTCAGCATCACCCCGGCCACGGCCAGCGCGGACAGCGCGGCGGCGGGACCGGACGCGGCAGCCGCAGGCCGGACCGGGCCGTGCGCGAGCACCGGGTCCTGCCAGAAGGCGAGCGTGAGGGCGATGCCCAGGCCGATCACGGCGGCCCAGCGGAGCAGACGGCCTACGGTCGGCGTCATGACGGTCACCTCGCCCGGAACGACGGGAGAGCGCGCGACGGGAGCGAGGTGTGGGGGGACCGAACTCCCGTCGCGCGCACCGATCCGCCGGCCGAAAGGTGTTACGGGGCGTCCCGGCCGACGGAACTGATGGGTTCTGTCGGTAATCCTGGCAGTTCACGGCGGTTTCCCGGCCGTCGTTAAACCACCTTTAAGGAGAACTTGCGCCGGCCCACAGCCAGGGCGTCAGCGCGGACGCGGCCAGCGCCGTCCGGCACGCGGCTCACGGGCGTCCCGGGCCATCCGGCCGACCAGCCCGAACCGGTTCACCGGCCGGGGCGCCGCGTCCGGGTCGGCCAGCAGCATCACCACACTGGCCCCGCCCAGCCGGGCCCGGTCGATGCTCACCGAACCGTTCGCCTGCAACGCGACCCGCTTGGCGATGTCCAGCCCGAGCCCGGTGGAACCCTGGTCGCTCTCGCCCCGGCGCAGCGCCCGGTCCGGGTCCGGGATGCCCGGCCCGGCGTCGTCGATCCGGATCGCCACCCAGCCGTCGCGGCGGCTCACCGCCACCTCGAACGCGGTGCCCTGCGGCGTGTACCGGAACACGTTGCCGATCACCGCGTCCAGCGCGGCGGCCAGCTCGGCGCGCGGCACCGGCGCCGGGATGCGCAACTGCGCCCCCACCACCCGGTGCGGCCGGTTCTGGTCCCCGGCCAGCGCCGACCAGAACACCATCCGGTCCCGCACCACCTCGCTGACGTCGCACGACGCCGGGGCGGTCTCCTGACTCACCGCCTTGCGGGTCGTCTTGATCAGCTGGTCGACCTCGCCCTCCAGCGTGACGATCGCCTGCCGGATGCGCCGGATGCCACGCCGCCGGTCCAGCTCCGCCTCGCTGAACGTGCCGATGCTCGTGTCGTCGGACTCCAGCGCCTCCGCGTCCAGCCGCAGCGCGGTCAGCGGCGTACGCAGCCGGTGCGACAGGTCCGCGACCAGCTCGTGCTCGTCGGCACGCAACGCCACCAGCCGTTCCGTCATCCGGTTGAACGCGTGCCCGGCCTCGGCCAGCTCGCGCGGGCCGGTCGGCTCGACCCGCACCCCCAGCTCGCCGTCACCGACCGCGAGCGCCGCCTTGACCAGGTCGCCGGTGGCGTCCACCGCCCGGGCCGCCACCCGGTCGACCACCACCACCGCCGCGCCGACCAGCGCCAGCGCCACCGCGAGCAGCAGCAGCCAACGCCCGCCGCCGTCGTCGAGCACCCCGTCCGGTACGAAGACCTCCACCACGGCGACCCGCTCACCGAGCACCACCGGGTCCAGCCGCAGCACCCCGCCGTCCACCTCGGTCACCACCGAACGCCGCTGCGCGGCGGCGTCGGCCAGCGCTGCCGCGTCGGCCCGGCCGGCGGACTCGTCCGCCCCGATGCCGTGCACGACCGGGCGCAGCGCCGGGTCGTCGCCGGCCGCGGCGGCCACCGCCCGTTCGACAGCCGCCGTATCAGTGCTCACCGCCAGCGCCCCGGTCACCAGCGCGGAGCGGCGCGCGGCGTCGGCCAGCTCCGCCTCCCGGGACCGGTCGGCGAGGGTGAGCCCGAGCGGAATGAGAAAGGCGAGCGCGACGAGGCTGCACATGCCGGCCGTGAGCGCGGCCAGCGACAGCCTCAGTCCGGCGCCACCAGCCGGAATCCGACCCCCCGCACGGTGCGCAGGTAGCGCGGCTTCGCCGCGGACTCGCCCATTTTGCGGCGGAGCCAGTACAGGTGCACGTCGATGGTCTGGTCCTCGCCGACCGATGGCTGCCGCCATACCTCCTCCAAGAGTTCCCGCCGGGACACTACCCGGCCGGGACGCGCGGCGAGATACGCCAGCAGGTCGAATTCCTTACGGGTCAGCGCCAACGGCTCCCCGTCCAGCACCGCGCTGCGCTCACCCACGTCGACCCGCAGGCCGCCGACCGTGTGCACGGCCGGCGCGACGGTACGGCTGGCCCGGCCGGCCCGGCGCAGCACCGTGGTGATCCGGGCGTCCAGATGCGCGCCGGTGAACGGCTTGACCATGTAGTCGTCCGCGCCGGCCCGCAGCAGCCGTACCACCGACTGCTCGTCGTCGCGGGCGGTGGCGATGATGATCGGCACGTCGGTGATGCCGCGCAGCATGCGCAGCGCGTCCGAGCCGTCCAGGTCGGGCAGTCCGAGATCGAGCACCACGAGATCGGGCGTCTCCGCGGCGACCCGGCGCAACGCGTCGAGCGCGGTGCCGACGGCGTGCACCGCGTGCCCCCGGTCGGTGAGCGACCGCAGCATGGCGCCGCGCACGACGTGGTCGTCTTCGACCAGCAGGACGGTTGCCACGTCAGCACCGTACAAGGCGTGGCAAGCCGGTCGCGTTGCGGCGGTCCGGCGAAGCGGGCAAGCTGGGACGGCGATGACGTTCACGCTCTTCCCCGACACCCGCCTCACGCTCGCCCGCGACGCGCTGGCAGGCCTGTCGGTGGGCGACGCCCTCGGCTCCCAGTTCTTCGTCCCCGGCCGGCGCCCCGACGACCTCGCCGCCGGCCGGCTGCCCGCGCCGCCGTGGGAGTGGACCGACGACACCGAGATGGCCTGCTCCGTGGTGGCCGAGCTGGCCGCCGCCGGGCGGATCGACAGGGACCGGCTGGCGCTGGCGTTCGCGCAGCGCTGCGAGCCCTACCGGGGGTACGGGCCGGGCGCCGTGACCGTCCTGCGGCTGATCCGCACCGGTACACCGTGGCCGGTGGCCGCCGCGTCCGCATTCGACGGGCAGGGCTCCTGCGGCAACGGCGCGGCCATGCGCGTCGCGCCGCTCGGCGCCTGGCACGCCGACTCCACCCGGCGCGCCGCCGAGCAGGCCCGCGCCTCGGCCGAGGTGACCCACGCCCACCCGGAGGGCGTCGCCGGCGCGGTGGCGGTCGCGGTGGCCGCCTCGCTCGCCGCCCGCGCCCGCCTCGACGGCGACCGGCCCGAGCCGGCCCGGCTGCTCACCGCCGTCGCCGGGGCGCTCGACCCGGCCGGTGAGGTGCACCGCGGGGTACGCCGGGCCGCCACGCTGCTCGGTCATCCCGCCGCCGAGGTGGCCGACGCGCTCGGCAACGGCTCGCGGGTCACCGCGCAGGACACCGTCCCGTTCACGCTCTGGGTCGCCGCCACGCTGCTGCACGACTATCCCGCCGCGATCCGCGCCTGCGTGGAGGCGGGCGGCGACGTGGACACCACGGCCGCGATCGTGGGCGGGACAGTGGCCGCGTACACCGGAGTGGGCGGGCCCGGCGGCGTGCCGGAGGACTGGCTGGCCGCGCGCGAGCCGCTCCCCGGCTGGGTAACCACCCCCGCCTGACCGTCCGCCCCCTTTGGCCGGCTCTCCCTTGTCGGTTCCGGCTGGGCGCGCGGCCAGTTCGGGGAGGTGGTGGGGTCGGCGGGGGTGGGATGCGGCGACTTCCCCGAGCTGGTGTGGATCACGGTTGGTTCGGACTGGGCGCGTGGCCACTTCGGGGAGGTGGCGGGTCGGCGGGGCGTGATGCCGCGACTTCCCCGAGCTGGTGTGGATCACGGTTGGTTCGGACTGGGCGCGCGGCCAGTTCGGGGAGGTGGTGGGGTCGGCGGGGGTGGGATGCGGCAACTTCCCCGAGCTGGTGTGGATCACGGTCGGTTCCGACCCGGCGTGCGGGCACTTCGGGGAGGTGGTGGGTCGAGGGGTGCGTGATGCCGCCACTTCCCCGAGCTGGTGTGGATCACGGTTGGTTCGGACTGGGCGCGCGGCCACTTCGGGGAGGTGGCGGGGTCGGCGGGGGCGTGATGCCGCCACCTCGCCGAGCTGGTGTGGATCACGGTCGGTTTCGACCGGGCGCGCGCCAGCTCGGGGAGGTGGTGGGGTCGGCGGGGGCCGGATGCAGCCACCTCGGCGATCTGGAGTCGATCATGCGTCCCGGCGTGCACCACCGGCGGGGACGGGTTCGCCTAGCGGGCGCGCGGAGCTGTCCGAATCGGGCGAATCCGGCGCCAGCTCACCGCGGGGCGAGGCGGGTGCCGGGTCACCGCCGGACGAATGCGGTGCCGGGCCGCCGCGGGTCGAGTCCGGCGCCGGGCTGTCGGCGGGCGAATCGGGTGCCGGGCGGCTGCGGGGCAAATCCGGCGCGGGGCCGCTGCGGGGCGGATCGGATGCCGAGGGGTCGTCGGCTGGATTGGGCGTGACGGCTGGCTCGGGGGAGTCGGAGCGGGGGTCCGTGTCCGGGCGCTCGGTGGCGGCGGGCGCGTCGGGGGTAAGGCTGTCGTCAGGGGAGGGGCTGTCGGAGGAAGGGCTGTCGTCGTGCGGCAGGGTCATGGTGTCGCGTCGGCGGCGGCTGAGCAGCCAGCCGATCGCCGCCCCGCCGGCCAGCCCGGCGAGCAGGCCGCCGCCGAGCAGCAGGTCCGCGCTCGGCCCGTCGTCGGCCGCGCCGGCCGCCGGTGCCGCGCCGTTCGGGGCGCCGTTCTGAGCACCGCCCGGAACGCCGCCCTGAGCGCCGCCCGCTGCGCCGTGACCGCCGTGCGCGCCGCCGTTCGTGCCGGGGTCGCCGTTGTGCGTCATGGTGCCCGGCAGCGGCGGCAGCAGTTCGACAGTCGGCGCGGGGTGCTTGCCGCCGGCCGGGTCCGCCCACCGCACGACAGTGCCGTCGGCGTACGTCTGGACCACTGTGAACGTGAGCCGGTCGGTGGCGGGCATCGGACCCATTCCGAGCGGCAACTGGGCCGCTCCGCTGCCGGTGCCGGGCACCCGCAGCCAGGTCACCGCATGGGTCACCTGGTTCAGTTCGGCCGCGTGCATGCCGGGGACCGGCTGGTCCAGGGTGCGGGTGGTGATGGTGGGCGCCCAGTCCGGCACGGACAGCGGGTACACCTCGCCGATCGGGGCGTCCGGGGGCATGGTCAGCTCGATCTTGGTGGTGCGGCTGCCGGGGCGGTCCGCCGGCACCACCACCGACAACTGGATCGCGTCGCCCTGGCGTACCTCGGCGGGTGAGGTCGTGACCGTGACCTCGGCCGCGCTCGCCGCGCCCGGCCAGCTCACCGCTCCGGTGAGTGCGGCGGCCAGCAGCGCCGCCGCCCACCGTCCCTGACGGGTCATCCTCATCGTCGCCCCCATCCATGTCGAACCGGGGCCGGTCCGGCTCCGGCCCCACCTGGTAGTTCGGGCGGCGGGGCGAAAAGGTTCAACGCGGGCCGAACTCATTGCCGGCGGGCAGCGGCGTCGGCGACGGCACGCGCCGGGGCGACCGATAGCATCGCAGGGGCCGGTCACCGGCCGATCCGTACCGTCGACGACTAGGAGTCACCGTGTCCGCACCCCGTACCCCCGTCGTGGCCGACCCCGTCGTCGTCGCCGCCGGGACGACGGCGGCCGACGCAGTGGCCGCGGCCGGCCTGCCGATGAGCGGGCCGAAGGCGATCGTGGTGGTCCGTGATCCGCAGGGCCAGCTGCGCGACCTGGACTGGCGGCCGGCCGAGGAGGTCGCGGTCGAGCCGGTCGCGCTGGACAGCCCGGACGGGCTGAACGTGTTGCGCCACTCCACCGCGCACGTGCTGGCGCAGGCGGTGCAGGACGTCTTCCCGGAGGCGAAGCTCGGCATCGGCCCGCCGATCGAGAACGGCTTCTACTACGACTTCGGCGTCGACAAGCCGTTCCAGCCGGACGACCTGGCCAAGCTCGAGAAGCGCATGCAGGAGATCGTCAAGTCCGGCCAGCGGTTCCGCCGCCGCCGGTTCGCCGACCTGGACGAGGCGCGGGCCGAGCTGGCCGCCGAGCCGTACAAGCTGGAGCTGATCGACGTCAAGGGCGAGGGGCTGGACTCCTCCGAGGTGATGGAGGTGGGCGGCGGCGAGCTGACCATCTACGACAACCTCGCCGCGAACGAGGACAAGGTCTGCTGGTCGGACCTGTGCCGGGGCCCGCACCTGCCGAGCACCCGGCTGATCGGCGCGTTCAAGCTGATGCGCTCGGCCGCCGCGTACTGGCGCGGGTCGGAGAAGAACCCGCAGCTGCAGCGCGTCTACGGCACCGCGTGGCCGACCCGCGACGAGCTCAAGGCGTACCTGAAGCTGTTGGAGGAGGCCGCCCGCCGCGACCACCGCAAGCTCGGCGCGGACCTCGACCTGTTCAGCTTCCCCGACGAGATCGGCTCCGGCCTGCCGGTCTTCCACCCCAAGGGCGGCGTGCTCAAGCGGGTGATGGAGGACTACGTTCGGGCGCGGCACGTCGAGGAGGGCTTCGACTACGTCGGCACGCCGCACATCTCCAAGGAAGGTCTCTTCCACACCTCGGGACACCTGCCCTACTACAAGGACACGATGTTCCCGCCGATGGAGATGGAGGGCAGCGACTACTACCTGAAGGCCATGAACTGCCCGATGCACAACCTGATCTACCGGTCACGCGGGCGGTCCTACCGGCAGCTGCCGCTGCGGCTGTTCGAGTTCGGGACGGTCTACCGGTACGAGAAGTCGGGCGTGATCCACGGCCTGACCCGGGTGCGCGGCTTCACCCAGGACGACTCGCACTCCTACTGCACCCAGGAGCAGGCGCCGTCGGAGATCAAGCACCTGCTCGGCTTCGTGCTGAGCCTGCTGCGCGACTTCGGCATCGACGACTTCTACCTGGAGCTGTCGACCCGCGACGACTCCCGGCCGGACAAGTTCGTCGGCTCCGACTCCGACTGGGCGACCGCCACCGCCGTGCTGGAGCAGTGCGCGCTGGAGACCGGGCTGGAGCTGGTGCCGGACCCGGGCGGCGCGGCGTTCTACGGCCCGAAGATCTCCGTGCAGGCCAAGGACGCCATCGGCCGGACCTGGCAGATGTCGACCATCCAGTACGACTTCAACCAGCCCAAGGGCTTCGGGCTGGAGTACCAGGCGGCCGACGGCACCCGGCAGCAGCCGGTGATGATCCACTGCGCCAAGTTCGGGTCGATCGAGCGGTTCATCGGCGTGCTCACCGAGCACTACGCGGGCGCGTTCCCGGCCTGGCTGGCGCCGGTGCAGGTGGTCGGCATCCCGATCCGCGAGGAGCACGGCGACTACCTGGTCGACTTCGCGGCGACGCTGCGCCGGCAGGGCGTGCGCGCCGAGGTCGACCTGGGCGACGACCGGATGCAGAAGAAGATCCGCAACGCGCAGCAGCAGAAGATCCCGTTCATGGTGATCGCCGGGGACGACGACGTCGCCGCCGGCACCGTCTCGTTCCGCTACCGCGACGGCTCGCAGCGCAACGGCGTACCGATCGACGAGGCGGTCGCGCACGTGCGCGAGGTGGTGGAGTCGCGCACCAACGCCGGCCCCACCGCCACCGCCGCCGAGTAGACGCTTCGCCGACCGCGCCGCCGGGCGGCGGCGCGGTTCGGCGGCGGCCCGGGCCGGATCGTAGGATCGCCGGTGTGACAGGGGCGGAGCGGGACACCGGGTACGGCGGCGACAACGGTCTGGCGGACGGGCTGGACCGGCTCTGGACGCCGCACCGGATGACCTACATCTCCGGCGAGGACCGGCCCGAGGGCGGGTACGAGAAGCCGGCCGGCTGCCCGTTCTGCCTCGCGCCGGGGCTGCCGGCCGAGGAGAGCCTGGTGGTGGCCCGCGGTGAGCACGTCTTCGCGGTGCTCAACCTCTACCCGTACAACCCCGGGCACCTGCTGGTCTGCCCCTACCGGCACGTGGCCGACTACACCGAGCTGGACGAGCCGGAGACGGTCGAGCTGGCCGCGTTCACCAAGGCCGCCATGCGGGTCGTCCGGCACGTCTCCAGCGCGCACGGCTTCAACCTCGGCATGAACCAGGGCGGCGTGGCCGGCGCGGGCATCGCCGCGCACCTGCACCAGCACGTGGTGCCGCGCTGGGGCGGCGACGCCAACTTCATGCCCGTGATCGGCCGCACCAAGGTGCTGCCCCAGCTCCTCGCCGACACCCGGGAGCTGCTGGCCAAGGCGTGGGCGGCGGCCTGACGGCGGCCCGCCCCGACAGTACGATCTCGCGCATGGCTCTCCTGCACCGCGCGGAACTGCGCCCCTCGAAACTGGAACTGCTCGCCGGTTGGCTGCCCGGCCGGCAGTGGTTCGCCGGCGAGGCGGGCGCGCCGGTCAGCCGCGTCGCGGCGTACCGCTTCGACGACCCGGCCGGTGAGGTCGGCGTCGAGACGCTGCTCGTGCGCGCCGGCGACGGCCCGGTGCTCCAGGTGCCGCTGACCTACCGGGGCGCGCCGCTGGCCGGGGCCGACGAGCATCTGGTGGGCGTCATCGAGCACTCGGTGCTCGGCCGCCGCTGGGCGTACGACGCCTGCGGCGACCCGGTGTACCCGCCGCTGCTGGCCGCTGCCGTGCTCGCCGACGCCGGGCAGGCCGAGGAGTACTTCGAGGTCGACGGGAAGCGGGAGGCGCGCCCGGCGAGCATGACGCTGTCGGGCAGCCGTACCGGCCGTCCCGTGCCGACGGGTCCGGTTTTGGTCGGCGCGGTTTCGGCTGGTCCGGGTTCGGCTGGTCCGGTTGACGGCGGCGCGGGTTCGGCTGGTCCGGGTGACGGCGGCGTGGCGGTGGTCCGGGTGGGGGACGTCGAGCTGGCGGTCATCCGGCGGCCCGTACCGGCCGACGTTCCGGCGGCGGGCGGCCTCGCCGGCACCTGGCCGGGTCAGGACGAGCCGGTACTGCTGGCCTACGCGCGCTGACGGCTCGCCGGCTTTCCTCCTCGGGGGACCGGATCGAAGGGACGACCTCGGACCGATATGCCTCAGAGGCATATTCATGACTCTGAGGCATATCGCGTTCACCGCGACCGCCCACCGCCTGGGGTCACGGTGCGTGATCGGGACCCTACTCAGGAGCCAGGAACCGGCCCGCGGTCGCCGGGAAGATGACAGGATGCGGCGGTGGCAGTCGACAAGCGACAGTTGGGGCGCAGCGGCATCGAGGTGAGCGCCCTCGGCATGGGGTGCTGGGCGATCGGCGGCCCCTGGGCCGAGGGCGCACGCCCGCTGGGCTGGGGTCAGGTCGACGACGACGAGTCGGTACGTGCGATCCGCCGCGCGCTCGACCTCGGCGTCACACTGTTCGACACCGCCGACACGTACGGCGCCGGGCACGGCGAGCGGGTGCTCGGCCGGGCGCTCGCCGGCCGGCGCGACGAGGCCGTGATCGCCACGAAGTTCGGCTACACGTTCGACGAGAGCGCCCGGCAGGCCACCGGGGAGAACGCCTCGCCGCACTACCTGCGCCGGGCGGTGACCGACTCGCTGCGCCGGCTCGGCACCGACCACATCGACCTCTACCAACTGCACCTCGGCGACCTGCCGCTGCCCCGGGCCGAGGCGCTCATCGGCACGCTCGCCGACCTGATGGACGACGGCCTGATCAGCGCGTACGGGTGGAGCACCGACCGGGCCGACCGGGCCGCCGCCTTCGCGCAGGTCGCCCGCGGCGCCGCCGCCGTGCAGCACGCGCTGTCGGTGCTCCGGGACGCCCCGGCCATGCTCGACGCGTGCGACAAGCACGACCTGGCCAGCCTGGCCCGCGGGCCGCTCGGAATGGGACTGCTCACCGGCAAGTACACGCCGGAGTCGACGCTTCCCCGCGACGACGTACGCGGACTCGGGCCGACCTGGCTGGAGTGGTTCCGCAGCGGCCGGCCCGCACCGGAGTGGCTGCGCCGGGTCGCCGCCGTCCGCGACGCGCTCACCGCCGACGGCCGTACGCTCGCGCAGGGCGCAATCGGGTGGATCTGGGCGCGCAGCGACCGCGCAGTGCCGATCCCCGGTGCCCGTACCGTCGCCCAGGTCGAGGAGAACGCGGCAGCGCTGAGCTGGGGACCGCTCGCCCCGGACCACTTCGCCGAGGTGGAGCGGCAGCTCGCGGCGGTACGCTCGGCCGCCCTCCGGGACGCCGACCGCCCGTACTGGCCGATGCCCCCGGTCCCCGCCGTCCGCCCCTGACATCACACGTCCCCGCCCGAGCCGACCGCTCCCGCCCAGCGAGATCCGTCTCCCGGCTCCTGAGACGCTGCACCGCTGAGCTGGGGACCGCTCGCCCCGGCCCACTCTCGTCGATCTTGCGGTTGCGGCCCGGATCGCGCCGGAAATGACCGCTTTGCGGGGGCCGCAAGTGCAAGATCGCGGGGGCCGGGCGGAGGGCGCGGCGGCGGGGAGGGGAGAGGGGCGGGAGGGGGCGAGGGTCAGTGGGTGGTGGACTCCTTGCGGGCCTGGTCGGCCAAGTGCGTGGGCATGGGCTCGTGGCGGGCGAACTCGCGGCGGAACGTGCCCGTGCCCGCAGTCATCGAGCGCAGCTCGACCGCGTATCGCAGCAACTCCGTCGCGGGCACCTCGGCGCGAACCAGCGTGCGGCCCTCGGCCTCCGGGTCCGGCTCGGTGCCGAGCACCCGGCCGCGCCGCCCGGACAGGTCGCCCATCACCGCGCCGACCGACGAGTCCGGCACCCACACGGTGATCTCGTCGACCGGCTCCAGCAGCGTCGGCTGGCCCTTCTCGGCGGCGTCACGCAGCGCCAGGGCGCCCGCGGTCTGGAACGCCGCGTCGGAGGAGTCGACGCTGTGCGCCTTCCCGTCGACGAGTGTCACCCGCAGGTCCACCACCGGGCAGCCGGCGACCAGGCCGCGTTCCATCTGCGCCCGTACACCCTTCTCCACCGACGGGATGTAGTTGTGCGGGACCGCGCCGCCGACCACCCGGTCGACGAACTCGAAGCCGGCGCCCCGGGGCAGCGGCTCCACCTCGATGTCGCAGACCGCGTACTGGCCGTGGCCGCCGGACTGCTTGACGTGCCGGCCGTGCCCGCGCGCGGCGGCGGTGAACGTCTCGCGCAGCGCCACCCGGACCGGCTCGGTGTCCAGCTCGACCCCGCCGCCGCGCAGCCGGTCGAGCACCACGTCGGCGTGCGCCTCGCCCATGCACCAGAGCACCAGCTGGTGGGTCTCCGCGTTGCGTTCCAGCCGCAGCGTCGGGTCACCGGCGACCAACCGGGACAGGTTGCGCGCCAGCGCGTCCTCGTCGGCCCGGCTGCGCGCCACGATCGCCACCGGCAGCAGCGGCTCGGGCATCTCCCAGGGCGCGACGAGCAGCGGCTCGTCCTTGGCCGAGATGGTGTCGCCGGTCTCCGCGCTGCCCGACTTGGTGATCGCGCAGAGGTCGCCCGCGACGCAGGCGGCCACCTCGCGCAGCGTCGCGCCCAGCGGGGTGTAGACGTGCCCGACCCGCTCGTCGGCGTCGTGGTCGGGGTGGCCGCGTTCGGCCATGCCGTGACCCGACACGTGGATGACCTGGTCGGGGCGGAGCGTGCCGGAGAAGACCCGGACCAGCGAGACCCGCCCGACGTGCCGGTCGACAGTCGTCTTGACCACCTCGGCGACGAGCGGGCCGTCCGGGTCGCAGGTCAGCGGCGGACGGGGTGAGCCGTCCACGCCGGTGACCGCGGGCAGGTCGTGCTCCAGCGGGGACGGGAACGCCGCGACCAGGCCGTCGAGCAGCGCGTCCAGGCCGACGCCGGTCTCCGCGCAGACCGGCACCACCGGGTAGAAGTGGCCGCGGGCGACGGCCGTCTCCAGGTCGGTGATGAGCACCTCGGGGTCGATCTCCTCGCCGCCGAGGTAGCGGTCCATCAGGGTCTCGTCCTCGCTCTCCGCGATGATCCCCTCGATCAGCTCGTCGCGGGACTCCTGGATGGCCGGCAGGTGCTCCGGGTCCGGCTCGCGTACCTCCGGCGGCAGCCCGGCGGAGTAGTCGTACACCCGGCGGGTGATCAGGCCCATCAGGCCGGCCACCGACTCGCCGTCGTCGCCGAGCATGGGCAGGTAGAGCGGGAGCACGTTGTCGCCGAAGACCCGCTGGCACAGCGCCACCGCCTCGTCGAAGTCGGCGCGCGGGTGGTCCAGCCGGGAGACCGCCACCGCGCGCGGCATGTCGACGGCGGCGCACTCCTCCCAGAGGGCGGCGGTGGCGGCGTCCATGCCGTCGACGGCGGAGACCACGAACAGCGCCGCGTCGGCGGCGCGCAGCCCGGCGCGCAGCTCGCCGACGAAGTCGCCGTAGCCCGGCGTGTCCAGCAGGTTGACCTTGACGTCGCGGTGCACGAGCGGCGCGCAGGCCAGGCTCACCGAGCGCTGCTGGCGTACGGCGGCGGGGTCGTGGTCGCAGACCGTGGTGCCCTCGGTGACGGCGCCGGCGCGGCTGATCGTGCCGCTGGCCGCCAGCAGCGCCTCGACGAGAGTCGTCTTGCCGGCGCCGGAGTGCCCGACGAGCACCACGTTGCGAACCCTGCCGGGCTCGGTCACCACCGGCGCGCCGCCGGTGACACCCTTCTCGTTCTTCTGCGCCATCGCGGCGCACCTCCCTCAACCGGTGGTGGTGGCGACCGCCGCGGGCGACGGGGGAGCGGACCCGGGACGGGCGCCGCGGCGATATCTTCCGGTGATCTCCTGTTGGCCGGGAACGCGGACCGGTGATCCGGTGAGCTGGCTCACCTCCTGGCTCGATCTCACACCCGCGCGGGTGCGGGCACAAGGGCCGTCGGGCGGGTCGTACGCCCGGCTGTGTCCCCGGCGGTTGCGGGCCGTTATCGTGGGACCGCCATGGCGAAGATCTTCCAAGTGACGGCCCGCGCGGGCATGACCCGCGTCGTGGAGCCGATCGCCCGTACGCTGCTGCGTGCGGGCGTGTCCCCCAATGCGGTCACCGTGACCGGCACCGTCGGCGTGCTCGTCGGCGCGCTCGGCTTCGGCGCGCGCGGCCATCTGGTCGCCGGCGCGCTGATCGTCACGGTCTTCGCTCTCACCGACCTGCTCGACGGCACGATGGCGCGGATGAGCGGCGGGTCCACCCGGTTCGGGGCGTTCCTTGACTCGAGCATGGACCGGGTCGCCGACAGCGCGGTGTTCGGCGCGGTCGCGTACTGGCTGGCCACCGAGCACGACTACTCGGGCGTGGCGGCGGCGCTGATCTGCCTGGCCGCGGGCGGGCTGGTCTCGTACGTCAAGGCCCGCGCCGAGGGCCTCGGGATGACCTGCAACGTGGGCATCGCCGAGCGCACCGAGCGGCTGCTCATCGTCGGCGTCGGCGGCCTGCTCACCGGCCTCGGCGTACCGCTCGCGCTGGAGATCGCGCTCTGGCTGCTCGCCGCCGTCTCGATCTTCACCGTCGGGCAGCGGATGGCCCACGTGTACCGCCAGGCCCAGCGGGTCGGCGTCGAGTGAACCTCACCGAGGCGGGCTTCGTCGCGGGCTGGCGCCTGATCCGCGCCCTGCCCCGGCCCGTCGCGGCCGCGGTCTTCCGGGCGGGCGCCGACCGCGCCCACCGCAAGGACGGCGGGGGTACGCGCCGGTTGCGCGCCAACCTGCGCCGGGTGGTCGGCCCGGAACTGCCCGACGCGGAGCTGGACGCGCTGGTGCGCGAGGGCTTGCGCTCGTACGCCCGCTACTGGATGGAGGCGTTCCGGCTGCCCGGCCTGAGCCGGGCGGAGATCCTCGCCGGGTTCCGCCTGGACGGGCAGGAGATGCTGGCCGCCGACGTGGCGGCCGGGCGGGGCGCCGTGGTGGCGCTGCCGCACGCCGGGAACTGGGACGCGGCCGGCGCCTGGGTGGCGGCCACCGGCTGGCCGATGACCACGGTGGCGGAGCGGCTCCCGAAGGGCGTCTACGAGCGGTTCGTGACGTTCCGGGAAGGGCTGGGGATGGAGATCCTGCCCAACACCGGCGGTCCGCGGCCCGCGTTCGACGTGCTGGTGGACCGGCTGCGCGCCGGTTACGTGGTGCCGCTGCTCGCCGACCGGGACCTGTCGGCCCGGGGCGTCGAGGTCGACTTCTTCGGCGCGCGTACCCGGATGCCGGCCGGCCCGGCGCTGCTGGCCATCCGCACCGGCGCGCCGCTCTACGTGGCCTCGATGTGGTACGAGCCGGACGCGGCGTGCGCCTCGATCGACGGCCCGCTGCCGCTGCCGGACCCGGACAGCGCCCCGCTGGACGCGCGGGTCCGCCTGGTGACGCAGCGGATTGCCGACGGTCTGGCGGCGGGCATCGCCCGGCATCCGCAAGACTGGCACATGTTGCAGCGGATGTGGCTGGACCAGGGCCGGGACGGTACGCCCACGCCGGCGCAGCCGCCGGCCACCACCGGGACGGTCTAGGGGAGGGCGCAGTGCGTATCGGCATCGTGTGCCCGTACTCGTTCGACGTGCCGGGCGGGGTGCAGAACCACGTCATGGACCTGGCCGAGGCGCTGCTCGGGCTCGGCCACGAGGTGAGCGTGCTGGCGCCGGCCGACGAGGACTCGGCGCTGCCGCCGTACGTGGTGTCGGCCGGCCGGGCGGTGCCGCTGCCGTACAACGGGTCGGTGGCCCGGATCGCGTTCGGCCCGGTCTCCACCGCCCGGGTGCGGCGCTGGATCACCCGGGGCGACTTCGACGTGCTGCACGTGCACGAGCCGCTCACCCCGAGCCTGTCGATGCTGGCGGTGCTCTGCGCCCGCGGCCCGGTGGTGGCCACCTTCCACACCGCGATGACCCGCTCCCGGGTGCTGTCGGCAGCGCAGGGTGTGCTCCAGATCCTGCTGGAGCGGATCACCGCCCGGATCGCGGTGAGCGCGCTGGCCCGCAAGGTGCAGGTCGAGCACATGGACGGCGGCGCGGTGGAGATCCCCAACGGGGTGGCGGTGGCGAAGTTCGCCGGGGTGCCGCCGCTGCCGGGCTGGCCGGGGGAGTGCGCCCCGGGCACCGGGGGCACGCTGGGCTTCCTGGGCCGGTTCACCGAGCCGCGCAAGGGCTTCCCGATCCTGCGCGACGCGTTCGTCGCGCTCGCCCCGCGGCGTCCCGGGCTGCGGCTCCTGGTCGCCGGGCCGGGCGACGCCGACGAGCTGTACGGGCGGTTCCCGGCCGACCTGCGGGACCGGGTCACGTTCCTCGGCCTGGTCTCCGAGGCGGACAAGGCACGCATGCTGCGCAGCGTGCACCTGTACGTCGCACCGAACACCGGCGGGGAATCATTCGGGATGATCCTCACCGAGGCGCTCGCCGCCGGGACGACAGTGGTCGCCAGCGACCTGGACGCGTTCCGCCGGGTGCTCGACGGCGGCCGGGCCGGGCGGCTGTTCCCGACCGGCGACGCGGTCGCGCTGGGCGACGCGCTGTCCGAGCTGCTGGACGACGCCGGCCTGCGGGCCGGGCTGACCGCCTGCGGCGACCAGGTGGTGGCGAATTTCGACTGGCCCGTGGTTGCCCGCCGCGTTCTGGAGGTATACGCAGCCGCGATCGAGGCCACCGACGGCCGGGTCATGGACCAGGAGTGGGCGGGACTGGGCTGACCGCGGTGGCCGCTGCGGCCGCTGTGACGAGCGCGTCGACCGGTGCCCCGCGCCGGGCGGGCGGGATGAGGAGCAGCACTACGATGCCGGGCATGTGGTGGGTGGTGGGCGCGGTCGGTGTGCTCGGGCTGGTCTCGGCGTACCTGATCTGGACCGCCGGCCGGGTGCAGCGGCTTCAGGTCCGCGCGGACTCGGCGGCCCGCGCGCTGGAGGCGCACCTGCTGCGCCGCGCGGCCGCCGCCGCGGTCCTGGCCGAGCAGCGGTACGGCGTGGAGCTGTACGCGGCCGCCCGGATCGCGCTCGACGCCGTCCCGGAGGAGCGCGAGGCGGCCGAGAACGACCTGACCCGGCAGTTGCGGGCGGTGCGGCTGGACCCGGACGATCCGGGCTGCGCGACGGTGATCGCGGCGAGCCGCCGGCTGGCGCTGGCCCGGCAGGTGCACACCGACCTGGTCCGCGACGCCCGCTCGGCGCGCAGCCGCCCGGTGGTGCGGCTGTTCCGGATGGGACGGGGGCGGGAGTGGCCCCGCTACTTCGACATCGACGACCCCACGCTGGCCTCCCCGGCGGACGTGACCACCGGCTGACCGGCGGTCGTGACCGGGACCACACGGCAGGCCACCGGGGGTTCGATTGGCGCTCGGAGCGGCGTCGGGACGGTCGTAGCATTCCTGCGCAGTCACCTCCCGAGCACGCCGAGGAGCGATGTCCCGTGTCTGAGTCCGCAACCCCGAGCCCCGCCACCGCCGTCGGCACCGCCCGCGTCAAGCGCGGCATGGCCGAGATGCTCAAGGGCGGTGTGATCATGGACGTGGTCACCGCCGAGCAGGCGAAGATCGCCGAGGACGCCGGAGCGGTGGCCGTGATGGCGCTGGAGCGGGTGCCGGCCGACATCCGCGCGCAGGGCGGCGTGTCCCGGATGAGCGACCCGGACATGATCGACGGCATCATCCAGGCGGTCTCGATCCCGGTGATGGCCAAGGCCCGCATCGGTCACTTCGTGGAGGCGCAGATCCTCCAGGCGCTCGGCGTCGACTACGTCGACGAGTCCGAGGTGCTGACCCCGGCCGACTACGCGAACCACATCGACAAGTGGGCGTTCACCGTCCCGTTCGTGTGCGGGGCGACGAACCTGGGCGAGGCGCTGCGCCGGATCACCGAGGGCGCGGCCATGATCCGCTCGAAGGGTGAGGCGGGCACCGGAGACGTCTCCAACGCCACCACCCACATGCGGAAGATCCGGCAGGAGATCCGCCGGCTCCAGACGCTGCCCGAGGACGAGCTGTACGTCGCGGCCAAGGAGCTGCAGGCCCCGTACGAGCTGGTCAAGGAGGTCGCCGAGCAGGGCAAGCTGCCGGTCGTGCTGTTCACCGCCGGCGGCATCGCGACCCCCGCCGACGCGGCCATGATGATGCAGCTCGGCGCCGAGGGCGTCTTCGTCGGCTCGGGCATCTTCAAGTCCGGCAACCCGGCGCAGCGGGCCGCCGCGATCGTCAAGGCGACCACGTTCCACGACGACCCGGACGTGCTGGCCAAGGTCTCGCGCGGGCTCGGCGAGGCGATGGTCGGCATCAACGTCGACGAGATCCCCCAGCCGCACCGCCTCGCCGAGCGCGGCTGGTGAGTGCAAGGAAGGGCCCCCTGTTAACGCCTGCGGTAGAGGCCGGGCCCCCTTTTAACACCCCGGAGGGAGCATCGTGGCCGTACCGGTGATCGGCGTGCTCGCGCTCCAGGGCGACGTACGCGAGCACATCGCGGCGCTGACCGGCGCGGGCGCCGAGGCCCGGCCGGTGCGGCGCCCGGGCGAGCTGGACGCGGTCGACGCGCTCGTGGTGCCCGGCGGCGAGTCGACCACGATCAGCAAGCTGGTGGACATTTTCGAGATGCGCAAGCCGATCGACAAGCGGATCGCCGCCGGCATGCCGGTCTACGGCTCCTGCGCCGGCATGATCATGCTGGCCGCGCAGGTGCTGGACGGCCGCCCCGACCAGCGCGGTTTCGCCGGCGTCGACATGACGGTGCGGCGCAACGCGTTCGGCCGTCAGGTCGACTCGTTCGAGGCGCCGGTGAGCGTCACCGGCGTCGACGGTGGCCCGTTCCACGCCGTGTTCATCAGGGCGCCCTGGGTCGAGCGCGTCGGCCCGGACGTCGAGGTGCTCGGCCGGGTGACCGGCGGCCCGGCCGCGGACCGGATCGTCGCGGTACGGCAGGGCAACCTGCTGGCCACCTCGTTCCACCCGGAACTCACCGGCGACCTGCGCCTGCACCGCCACTTCGTGGAGCTGGTCCGGGCCGGGTCCTGATCGGACGACGCGCCCGGGCCGTCAGCCGGCGACGGCGCGCAGCTGACCGGGCCGCCGGCCGAGCAGCCGGTCCAGGGCGGACGCGGAGGCCGCGTCGGCGGGCAGGTGGACGACGATGCGCTGGTGCGCGGTGTCGGCCAGCTCCAGCGTCTCGTAGGCCAGCCGCAACGGACCGGCCTGCGGGTGTCGTAGCCCGCGCACGCCGGTAGGCGGCGCGGCCACCGGACGCCTCCGCCACCGCTCGGTGAACGGCGCGCCCACGGTACGGCCCAGCCGCTCGGCGAAAGCGTCCGCGACCGGGTCGCCCCGCCGCAGCCGGTGCAGCTCGGCGACCTGCTGGTCGGCCAGCTCCGCCCACTGCGGGAAGTGGTCGCGGGCACGCTCGTCGGCGAAGGTGAACCAGAGCAGGTTCGGCGGGCTGCCGTCGAGCAGACCGAGCGGCCGGCCCAGCCGGTCGAACGCGTCGTTCCAGGCCAGCACGTCGCTGAGCTGGTTGACGACGTACGCCGGGGTGTCCCGCAGCCCGTCGAGAACGGCCCGGACCGTCGGGCGGACGGCGCGGGCGACGGACGTCCGTTCGTGCGGGCACAGGTGCCGGCTGTGGCCGACGGTCGAGAGCTGGTGCAGGTGGTCCCGGTCGGCTTCGTCGAGGAGCAGGGCGTCGGCGAGCGCCGCGAGGATCTCCGGCGAGGGCCGGGTGTCGCGCCCCTGTTCCAGCCGGGTCAGGTACTCGACGCTGACCTGGGCCAGCGTCGCCAGCTCCGCCCGGCGCAGACCGGGCGTGCGGCGGCGCGGACCCGACGGAAGCCCCACGTCGGCCGGGCGCAGCGCCTCGCGGCGGCTGCGCAGGAACGCCCCCAGCTCGCCGTCCATCATCGGCCCAGTCTCGCACCGGCGGCGGGCCGCCGGGTGGCCCCGGCAGGGCCAGCCTCGCGCCGGTCTCCCGGTCCGGCGGCGGCCGGGCCGACGATTCCCGGCATGAGAACGACACAGAGGACAGGACCGATACGGATCGGTCTGATCGTGGGAAGCACCCGTCCCGGCCGGCGTGGCGCCGCCGTCGCCGACTGGGCCGCGCAGGTGTGCTCCCGGCACTCGGCGGTGCGCGCCGGGTCGGCCGTGATCGAAGTGATCGATCTGGCGGAGCAGGCGTTACCGCTGCTCGACGAGCCGGTGCCGGCGATGTTCGGTGACTACCGGCAGCCGCACACCCGACGCTGGAGCGCGATCGTGGCCTCCTGCGACGCGTTCGTCTTCGTCACCCCGGAGTACAACCATTCGGTCCCCGCCGCGCTGAAGAACGCCGTCGACTACCTGTACGCGGAGTGGAACGACAAGGTGGCCGGGCTGCTCGGCTACGGCGTGCAGGGCGGCGTCCGGGCCACCGACCACCTGCGGCTCGTCCTGGCCGAGGTGCGCGTGGCGGTCGTGCCCACGCAGGTCTCCGTCCCGATCTTCACCGACTTCGACTTCTCCGGGTCGGATCCCGGCGATCCCACCGCGCCTGGCGTCCTGTCGCCCGGCGAGGAGCGGGACGCGTCGTTGTCGGCCATGCTGACCGAGGTCCTGACCTGGTCCGCGGCCCTGCCCGCGCCGTGGCGGGCCGCGGGCCGGGGGCCGGCGGGCGTCCCGGGCGCCGAGGGCAGCCCGGAGCTGGTGGGATGACCGTGGAGATGATCCTGATCCGCTACCGGGTCCGCCCGGAGCGCCTGACCGAGCACCTGCGCCTGCTGCGCGCCGTCCACGACGAGCTGGCCCGGCTGCGGCCGTCCGGTTTCCGCTACGTCTCCTACCGGCTCGACGACGAACGCAGCTTCGTCGAGGTGGCCACCGCGCCGGAGCTGCCCGGGCCGCTGCCGCAGCTGGAGTCGTTCCGGCGTTTCCGGGCGGGTCTGGAGGAGCGCTGCGAGGAACGCGAGACGTTCGAGCCGACGGTGGCGCTGTCGTACGGATTCGGAGAATGAGTGACCGGCCCGTCCTGGTTGTGCCGGTTCGGGCGGCCTGGGGCGGGCCGGTGCCGTGCGGCGCGTGACAGTCGCCCGCCCGCCGCCGGTAGGATTGCCGAGATTCGGCAGGGCCATCAGCCCGCCGGTTCCCAGCGAAGATCACAGCACCTCGACGTGCGCCGGCGGGGGAGCGGGCGTGTGCGGTGCGGTCGATGCAGACGGCGGGCAGCAACGGAGGTAACAGATGTCCGGCCACTCAAAGTGGGCGACGACCAAGCACAAGAAGGCGGTCATCGACGCCAAGCGCGGCAAGATGTTCGCCAAGCTGATCAAGAACGTCGAGGTGGCCGCACGTACCGGCGGCGGCGACCCGGCCGGCAACCCGACTCTCTACGACGCCATCCAGAAGGCGAAGAAGAACTCGGTTCCGAACGACAACATCGACCGCGCGGTCAAGCGCGGCTCCGGCCTGGAGGCCGGCGGCGCCGACTGGCAGACGATCATGTACGAGGGTTACGGCCCGAACGGCGTGGCGATGCTGATCGAGTGCCTCACCGACAACCGCAACCGTGCCGCCACCGAGGTGCGTACCGCGCTGACCCGCAACGGCGGCTCGCTGGCCGACGCGGGCTCGGTGTCGTACATGTTCTCCCGCAAGGGCGTGGTGATCGTCCCCAAGTCCGGCACCAGCGAGGACGACGTGATGATGGCCGTGCTCGACGCGGGCGCGGAGGAGGTCAACGACCTCGACGAGGCGTACGAGGTGGTCTCCGAGCCGGGCGACCTGGTCGCGGTCCGCACCGCGCTGCAGGACGCCGGCATCGAGTACGAGTCGGCCGAGTCCTCCCTCATCCCCAGCGTGAACGTGCCGCTGGACGAGGAGGGCGCGCGCAAGATCTTCAAGCTGATCGACGTGCTGGAGGACTGCGACGACGTGCAGAACGTCTACGCCAACTTCGACGTCTCCGACGAGGTGATGGCCGCGGTCGGCTGACCCCGGCCCGACGTGCCGAGCGCCGGCCCCCCGCTGCGGGGTGGCCGGCGCTCGGCGTTTCGCACGGTCAGCCGATCGGCTCGCGGTGGCGCCACGCGGCCCGCACCGAGGTCCGCCCGTTGGTGCGCAGCAGCGAGCCCTCGTAGATGCGGGCCCCGGCGAGCAGGAACCCGGCCGCCGCGAGCAGCAGCAGCGCCAGCGACACGAACGGCTCCCACGCCGCCACGTCGCCGGTGAACAGCCGTACCGGCATCGCGGTCGGCGAGGAGATCGGCAGGTACGACAGGATCCGCATCGCGGTGGCGTTGTCGTTGAGGAACACCACCGCGAAGAACGGCGCCATCACCGCGAGCTGCACCGGGGTGGACGCCCCGGCGATGTCCTCCTGCCGGTTCACCAGCGCCCCGGCGGCCGCCCACATGGCCGCCAGCAGCAGGAAGCCGCACAGGAAGAACGGCACGAACCAGCCGATCGCGGGCGCGATCAGGCTCAGCAGGTCACCGCCGTCGGTCACGCGCATCCCGATCAGCGCGGCGGCCGCGATCAGGGTGATCTGTCCCAGCGCCAGCGCGCCCGCGGCGAGGATCTTGCCGGCCAGCAGCGCCCGGGCCGGCACGGCGGCCACCAGGATCTCCACGATCCGGGTCTGCTTCTCCTCGGTGACGCTCTGCGCGATCTGCAACCCGAACGTCTGGGACATGAAGAAGAAGACGAACGCGAAGGCGAACGGCACCAGGTAGGCGGTCAGCGGGTCCACCGCGTCCGGGTCCAGCAGCTTCACCTGCGGCGCCGCGCTGAGCGCGGTGACCACGTCGTCCGGGGCCCGCTCGTCGGCGACCACGACCGGACCGGTGACCACCGCGGCGTCCGCGTCGCCGTCGCGTACCGCCTGCTCGGCGGCGCCGTCGTCGGCCACCACGAGGACGTCCAGCCCGGCCGCGCGCAGCGGCTCGGCGCCGGCCGCGGTCACCGCCACGGTGGACGGGCCGCTGCTCAGCATCGCCGGCACCACTGTGGCGACGACGGCGAGCAGCAGGAAGATCAGCGTGCTGTAGAGGAACGTCTTGTCGCGGACCTTGACCCTGATCTCGCGGGCCGCGATCAGCCGGGTGGCCTGGAACGTGTTCACTGGTTGACCTCTCGGAAGATCTCGGCGAGGGACGGGGTGACCGGGCCGAACGCGCGCACCGGGCCGCGCTCCAGCGCCGCGCGCAGCACCGCCTGGTCGTCGGCGGGCGGGTCCACCTCGAACACGGCGCGGGCGCCGTCGAGGTCGACCAGCCGCACGCCGGGCTGGTCCCGCAGCCAACCGGCGTCGCCGTCGACCACGAGCGAGAACCGGGGCAGGGTGTACGCGGCGCGCAGCTCCTCGCGAGCGCCGGCGGCCCGGATCGTCCCGCCGGCGATGAGCACCAGGTCGTCGCAGAGCCGTTCCACCACGTCGAGCTGGTGGCTGGAGAACAGCACCGGCGCTCCGGCGGCGGCGCGTTCCCGCAGCACCGCCACCACCATGTCGACGGCGAGCGGGTCGAGCCCGGAGAACGGCTCGTCCAGGATCAGCACCTCCGGGTCGTGCACCAGCGCGGCGGCGATCTGCGCGCGCTGCTGGTTGCCCAGCGACAGCGTCTCCAGCAGGTCGTCGGCGCGCTCGCCGAGACCGACCCGTTCCAGCAGCGCGTCGGTGCGGCGGCGGGCTCCGGCGGCGTCCAGCCCGTACAGGCGGCCGAGGTGGACCACCTGCTCGCGGGGCGTCATCTTCGGGTAGAGGCCGCGTTCCTCGGGCATGTAGCCGAACCGGCTCCGGTCCTCCCGGGTGAGCCGGTGTCCCCGCCACGTGACCTGCCCGGCGTCCGGTGCGAGGACGCCGAGGATGATCCGCATGGTGGTGGTCTTGCCGGCGCCGTTGCCGCCGACGAATCCGGTCATGCGCCCGGCGGTCACGTCGAAGGAGACGTCTTTGAGCACTTGACGGCCGCCGAAGCTGCGGTCGACGCCGTCGAGGCGGAGCACGCTGGTCATGATCCCGACGCTACGGCCGGCGCCCGCCCCCGTCGTCCCACCGCGGGACGATCGTCTTGTCCGTCGTGCGACGGACAGGCGTCATCCGCCCGGTCGCACCACCCCGTGCTCGTACGCGAACACCACCGCCTGCACCCGGTCGCGCAGCCCGAGCTTGGCCAGCACCCGGCTGACGTGGGTCTTCACCGTCGCCTCGCCGACGCGCAGGACGTCAGCGATCTCGGCGTTGCTCGCACCGCTCGCGACCAGCTCCAGCACCTCCCGCTCGCGCGGGGTCAGGTCCGCCGTCGCCGCGTCGTGCCGGGGGTCCGGCGGCGCCGCGCCGGGCCGGGCGAACGTGGAGATGACCCGCCGGGTGAGCGCCGGCGCGATCAGCCCTTCGCCGCGCGCCACCACCCGCACCGCCTCGACCAGGTCCTCCGGCGTGCCGTTCTTGAGCAGGAAGCCGCTCGCCCCGGCGCGCAGCGCGGCGAACAGGTAGTCGTCCCTGTCGAACGTGGTGAGGATGAGCACCGCCGGGCCGCCCGGCGTCGTGTCGCCGGTGATCCGGCGGGTGGCCTCCAGCCCGTCGAGGACGGGCATCTCCACGTCCATCAGCACCACGTCCGGCCGCAGCGCGGACGCCATCGACACGGCGCGCTGCCCGTCGGCGGCCTCGCCAACCACCTCGATGTCGTCCTCGACTTCGAGGATGACCCGGAAACCGGTCCGGACCAGGTGCTGGTCGTCGACGAGCAGCACCCGCACCGGCGCGCTCACGCCGCCCGCCCGGCGGCCTCGACCGGCAGCGGCATGCGGGCCCGGACCCGGAACCCGCCCCCGGGCCGTGGCCCGGCCTCCACCTCACCGCCGTGGGTGGCGACCCGTTCCCGCATGCCGATCAGGCCGAGCCCGGTCCCGGCCGCCGGCGCGCCGCCCTGTCCGTCGTCGCTCACGTCGATCTCCAGTTCCCTCGCCAGATAGCGGATGCGCACGTCGAGCGTGGTGGCGTGGGCGTGCTTGACCACGTTCGTCACCGCCTCCTGCACGATCCGGTACGCCGCCTGCGACACCGAGCGCGGCAGCGGCACGGGCTCCCCGTACACCCCGAGGTCGGCCCGCAGCCCGGTCTCCCGGGCCCGGTCGACGAGCGCCCGGACCTGGTCGATGCCGGCGGTGTCCTCCGGCGCGGTGACCGCGCCGGCCGCGGCGTCCGGGTCGCGCAGCACGCCGAGCATCCGGCGCAGCTCGTCGACCGAGGTGCGGGCCGTCTCCTCGATGGCGGCCAGTGCGGTACGCGCCTTGTCCCGGTCGCGGTCGAACACGCGCCGGCACGCGGCGGCCTGCACGCCCATCACCGACACGTGGTGGGCGACCACGTCGTGCAGCTCGCGGGCGATGCGGACCCGCTCGCCCATCACCGCGCGCTCGCGCGCCTCCGCCTGGGACCGGCGCAGTTGCTCGGCCTGCTCACGCAGCTCGTACCGGCGACGCGCGGCCACCCAGGCGGTCTGCCCGGAGTAGTAGGCGAACCCGAAGAACAGCACGTTGTAGAGCACGCCGTTGACCACGGCGGCGAGCACCGGCGGCACCGGGCCGGCGGCGTCGGCGAAGGAGGCAGCGGAGATCTGGTCGGCGCGCAGCGCGAGGGACAGCCAGAGCCAGGCGAACATCGCGACGATGATGCCGGCCCGCAGCCGCCCGGCCAGCCGCCGGTCGGTGCCCCACGCGCCGAGCGTGAACAGGGCGGCGAACAGCGCGCCCGACGGGAGCTGCGCCAGCGGGACCGCCCGGGCCTGCCCGGCGACGAAGGCGACGGCGACGATCACCGCGACGGTGGCGGGCCAGCGCCGCCGTACGGCCAGCGGGGCGGTCACCGCGACGGTCCACCACACCTGCTCGGCGACGCTCGGCGGCGGCCCGAGCAGGAAGGCCCCGGTGCTGTACGCCAGGGTCAGCTCGAACAGGGCCAGCACGGTGACCGCGAGCCCGACCCAGAGGTCGGCGCGGTACTGCGCGGCCGTGGGAGCCGGCCGGCGCCAGGCGGTGGTGGGTGCGGTGCTCACCGTACGACCATGCCACCGACCTGGCCGCCGTGGTGGCCGGGGCGTAATCGGGTGGGCCGGACGACAGTGCCGACGTAGCCTGCCGGGGTGTTCGTGCCCGATCTGCCGTTGCGCACCGAGCGCCTGCTGCTGCGCGCCTTCACCGCCGGCGACCTGGCCGTGCTCCGGGACTACCGGGGCCGCCCGGAGGTCACCCGCTACCTCTACCACGAGCCGTACGACGACGCCGCCGCCCGGGACGCGATCGAGCGGATGGTCCGGCGGACCGCGCTGCGCGGCCCCGGCGATGTGCTCAACCTGGCGGTGACGCTGCCGGACACCGGCGAGTTCGTCGGTGACGTGCTGCTGAGCTGGACCAGCGGTGAGCACCGGCAGGGCGAGATCGGGTACGTGGCGCACCCGGCGCACACCGGCCGGGGGTACGTCACCGAGGCGGCCCGGGAGATGCTGCGGATCGGCTTCGACGGGCTGGGCCTGCACCGTGTCGTCGGCCGGCTGGACGCCCGCAACACCGCCTCGGCCCGGGTGCTGGAGCGGCTCGGCATGCGCCGGGAGGCGCACCTGCGGGAGAACGAGTTCGTCAAGGGGGAGTGGACCGACGAGGTGGTCTACGCGCTGCTGGCCCGGGAGTGGCGGGCGGCTGCCTGAGCGCGGGCCCGGCGCAACGGCCGGGACCGCGTCCGGCGGGTTCCCGGTGACTCAGCAGCAGCAGCCCCGCCGGAACGACCGCTCGACGTACGACGCCAGACCGGCGGAGTAGAAGCCGACCCCGGGCCGGATCGGGTGGTCGCTGAACAGCTCGACCCGCGACCCGAACCGGACCAGGTAGGCGTCGGCGTCGCCCGCGTCGTTGCGGATCATGTGGCCGCGCGGTCCGTAGATGCGCTCCAGCTCGGCGAAGGACATCCCGACCGACCCGCCGGCCGGGGAGCGCGGCGGGGCGGTGGCCGTGCCCACCGACACGAGCCGGCCGTCCCGGAAGGTCAGCATGATCGCCCCGGCCCAGGAGCCGGTGACGCCGGCGTGCACGATTCCGGGGCATCCGGGCGCGGTCCAGTCGATCAGCCCGGCCGCGGTGAGCCGGTCCAGCCGGGCCCCGATCCGGAACGGGCCGGCGCCGCGGATGCTGAGCACCTCGTTCTCCGCGACAGCCGGCCGGACGGGCGCGACGTCGGCGGCGGCGAGCGCCGGCGCGGCGGCGGCCGGCGCTCCGGCGGTGACCGGCACGACGGCGGCCAGTGCCAGCAGGCCGGCGAGGACTGTGGACGGGATTCGGTTCATGGCGGTTCTCCTTCGATCGGGCTCTCCTGTCCTGTTGGTCTCCGGCCGGCCCGGTTCGGTTCGGGATCGTCTACCGTCGACGTGACGGTGATCGTGGCGGCGTCGGTGGAGGTGATGCCGATGACCACGCCGACGCGGATCGGGGCGTTCCGGGTGGAGCGCCTGCTCGGGGCGGGGTCCTTCGCCACGGTCTGGCTGGCCTACGACCCGGACCTCGCCGACCGGGTCGCGGTCAAGGTGCTGGCCGAGAACTGGAGCCACGACCTGCGGGTGCGGGAACGGTTCCTCGACGAGGCCCGGCTGCTGCGGCGGCTGGACGACGACCGCCTGGTCCGGGTGCATGGCGTCGGGGAACTGCCGGACGGGCGCCCGTACGCGGTGCTGGCCTGGGCGGACGGCGGCAGCCTCCGGGACCGGCTGGCGCGCGGCCCGCTGCCGGTGGGCCGGGCCCTGGCGGTGCTCGACGAGATCGCGGCGGGCGTGGCGGTGCTGCACCGGCACCGGGTGGTGCACCGTGACCTGACGCCGAGCAACGTCCTGTTCCACTCCGGCCCGGACGGTGAGCGGGTGCTCATCGCCGACCTGGGGCTGGCCAAGGCGCTCGCCTCCGCCTCCGGGCTCACCGCCCGGGCCGGGACGCCCGGCTACATGGCGCCGGAGCAGAACGAGCCGCTGGCGGTGGTCGACACCCGGGCCGACGTGTACGGGCTGGGCCGCCTGGGCCTGCGGCTGCTCGGCCGGGGCGGCCCGGCCGACGCGGAACCGGCCGCCTCGCGGCTGCGTGCCGGCGTGCCCGCCGGTGTGGACTCGGTGCTGCGGCGGGCCACCGCCGTACGCCCGGCCGACCGCTACCCGGACGCGGACGCGTTCCGGCAGGCGCTGCGACGCGCGGTGGACGGTGGGCCCGCGCTCGTGCGGACGCGGCGGGCGCCGCGCCCGGGCCGGCTGCTCGCCGGGGTCGCGGTGGCGCTCGCCGTCGCCGGTACGGGCGCGGGCGACACGGCCCGTCCCGCCGCGGCCGGAGAGGTGGGGCGCAGCGGCCCGCTGACTGTGGTCCTGCCGGCCGGCTGGCGGGCCGAGGGCACCGGCTGGGCGGGCCAGTACGGCGACGACGGTGACCTCGAACCGGCGCTGGTGATCTCCCCGGACCCGGGGAGCTGGGCGGTCGATCCGGCCCTGCCCGGGGCCTTCGTCGGCCTCTCCGCCGGCACGGCGCGTCGTACCGGCCCGGCGGGTTTCCTCGCCGAACGGCCGCACGCGGACTGCGCCGGGGCGCCGCAGCGGCACAGTCGCCAGGGCGGCGTCGAGTGGACGGTCGTCACGTTCACCTGCCCCACCGGCCGCCCGGTGATCGTCGAGGCCGCCGGGCTGGCCCCCGGCCGCGCCGGTCTGCTCTACGTCCAGCTCGTCCCGCCGGCGGGCGCGGGCGCGGACTTCGTCGACGGCGTGCTCGCCGGGGTGCGCGCCGGATAGCCGGCGCGGTCAGACCACCACGACCGTGATCGGGTACGCCTGGCCGTCCTGCGGAATGGTGACGACCACGGTCCCGGCGCGGACGAACCGGATGTCCACCACACCGGCCTCGTAGTTGCGCGAGACCAGGTCCTCCCGGTCCACTGTGACCTCGCCCGGCCCGATCCCCTGGATGCGCAACACCCCTCCGGCGGCGAAGCAGAGGGACTTCAGCAGCGCCAGTTCGGTCTCGGCGAGGACCAGGTCGTACCGGACCGGCCCGAGACAGGCGGCCGGGCGCGTGGTGCGTACCGCCGGGGTGGGCTTCGTGGTCCGGGGCGCGGCCGGTGGCCGGGACCGGACCGGCGGGTCCGGCGGCGTGGCGCGCGACGGCGCCGAGACCTCGCTGATCCCGGGCGTCGGAGTGGGCCCGGGCGGGGTCGGCGCGGCGGACGGCGCGACGCTGGCGACCGGCGGGCGGACCGGCAGCGGCGAGACCGGGCGGTCGGCGCAGGCGGGCGTTCCGGCGAGGACGGCGAGCGCGGCGACCACCGTGACGCGGCGAGGTGGCTCACGCATCGGACATCCGCCGCCGCAGCTGCCGGCGGGCCTCGTGGATGCGGGACTTCACGGTGCCCTCGGGCACGTCGAGCAGGCCGGAGATCTCCCGGTAGCTCATCCCGAGCACGTCGCGCAGCGTGACCGCCTCGGCGAGGTCCGGCGCGACCGCGTCGAGCGCGTCGAGCAGGTCGAGCCGGGTGCCGGCCACCACGCTGGTCCGGCGGGGGTCGGGCGGGTCCGGCAGCGGGACGCCGCCGGCCTCCCGCTGCCACCGCCGCCGCAGCGCGCGGTAGGTGGACCGGGCCCGGTTGGCGGTGATCCGGTACAGCCAGGTGTCGAACGACGAGCGACCCTCGAAACCGGCGATGCCGTGGGTGAGCGCGAGCAGCGTGTCCTGGCAGGCCTCCTCGGCGTCCTGCCGGTGGGGCAGCAGGCGGGCGCACTGGCGCAGCACGTCCGGCCGTACGGCGGCCAGCAGGGCGTCGAGTGCCTGCCGGTCGCCGCGCGCGGCCGAGCGGGCCAGCTCGTCCGTGCCGTCGGGGAGGGGCATCAGGGGTGTCCAGTGCTCGCCGGTGGTGCGGGAGACCAGGCTATGCCCGGGGTGGCCGCGCCGCCGCCCCTGAGTCGGGCAGCTGACGGCGTCCCGCCCCGGCGCCGTGGGCGCCGGGGCGGGACGGGGGGTCGCTGGGCCGGCGGCTTCAGCGGGTGGCGCGGCCGGCCTTGATCGCGCTGTCGATCACGTCCCAGATCGCGACCAGCACGACCACCGCGCCCGCCACCCGGGCGAACTCGACGGTGCCGCCGTCGCGCAGCCAGGCGAACCGCTCGACCAGTTCCGGGTTGAGCAGCCGGTCGGTGGCGAGCAGCCAGAGCACCGGGGCGGCGAAGGCCACGTTGAGCACCGCGTTGACCGCCACCAGCGACCAGGTCCACCGGCCGGACCGGTACTTGGCGATCTCCAGGCCGACGGTGGCCAGCAGCACCACGATCAGGGCGGGCAGCCAGAAGCTCCAGAGCGCCGGGTCGAGCACCGCCATGCGGGAGCCGTCGTCGGTGGTCCAGCGCTGGAAGTGCTGACCGATCAGACCACCGATGGTGGCGAGCAGGAACACCACCGAGGCGATGCTGTCGGAGTGGCTGATCTGCCGCTCCCGGCTCTCCTCGGGGAGCTGGTCGACGGTCCACTCGGGCAGGCCGAGCGGCGTGCGGGTGCGTTCCAGCACGGCGAACACCAGCGTCACCCAGAACGCGATCTGCACCGCGGTCTGCATCGCGGCCACGATCGCCGCGCCGATCGCCGCGCCGGGCTCGCCGTCGAGCAGCGCCTTGGCGAGGCCGCTGAGCACGCCGACGATCGCCGGGATGTACGTGAGCAGCAGCCGCAGCAGCCGCCACCAGGTCAGGTAGTAGCGCGGGCCGATGAGTTGCAGGGTGCGGTCGCTGTAGCCGGCCGCGAGCTTCTCGGGGTGGCCCAGTTCGGTGAGCACCTCGCGCTCGGCGGAGGCGTGGTCCTGCCCGCCGGAGGTCCGGTCCTCGATCATGTCGGCGATGGAGCCGCGCAGCTCCTCGGCGATCTCCAGGCGGCGTTGCGCGGGCACGGCCCGCATGGTGGCGGCGACGTAACGGTCGGTCAGGGAACTCATCGTCCCGCTCCTTCGATCAGTTCGGTGACGGACGTCCGCACCGCGGTCATGTCGTCGAGCAGCCGGTTCAGCACGGCTTCGCCGTCGTCGCTGGTCCGGTAGAACTTGCGCGGCCGGCTCTCCTCGGTGTTCCACTCGCTGGTCAGCAGGCCCTGGTCCTCCAGCCGGCGCAGCAGCGGGTAGAGCGTGTTCGCGTCGACTGCGAAGCCGTGGGTGGCCAGCCGTTGCAGCAGGGCGTAGCCGTAGTCGGGGCGGCGCAGGGCGACCAGGCTGGCCACCACGACCGTGCCGCGCCGTAGCTCCTGGAGGTGGGTCCGGAGGACCTCTTCGCTGACCATGTGCAACACGATACTGTGTGCCACACACCATTGCAACAGCGAATAACATCGCGTGGCGCACGTCGACTGTCCGGAGAGACCCGGGCCACCCTCGGCGCGGACGGTGGAGCCCGCACGATCACCTCGGTAGGGTGGGTCGGTCGACTCCGACGCAGCTTGATCCACAACCCGGGGGGGCGCCACGCATGGGCGATTCGTTCGCGCATCTGCACGTACACACCGAGTACTCGATGCTCGACGGGGCGGCCCGGCTCAAGGACCTCTTCGCCGAGGCGGCGCGGCTCGGCATGCCGGCGGTGGCGATCACCGACCACGGCAACATGCACGGCGCGAACGACTTCTACAAGCAGGCCATGGACGCCGGGGTCAAGCCCATCCTCGGCGTCGAGGCGTACGTCGCGCCGGAGTCGCGCTTCCACAAGGCCCGGGTCAAGTGGGGGCGCCCCGAGCAGAAGAGCGACGACGTCTCCGGTAACGGCGCGATCACCCACATGACCATGTGGGCGGCCAACCGCGACGGCCTGCACAACCTGTTCAAGCTCAACTCCCGCGCCTCCATGGAGGGCCACTACGTGAAGTGGCCCCGGATGGACATGGAGCTGATCGCCGAGCACGCCCAGGGCATCATGGCCACCACCGGCTGCCCGTCCGGCGCGGTGCAGACCCGGCTGCGGCTGGGCCAGTTCGACGAGGCGCTCAAGGTCGCCGCCGCGTACCAGGACATCTTCGGCAAGGACAACTACTTCCTGGAGATCATGGACCACGGCCTCGACATCGAGCGCCGGGTCCGCGACGGTCTCACCGAGATCGCCCGCAAGCTCGACATCCCGCCGGTGGTCACGAACGACTCGCACTACACCCACGAGGCGCAGGCCGAGGCGCACGACGTGCTGCTCTGCGTACAGACCGGCAGCAACGTGGCCGACCCCAACCGGTTCCGCTTCGAGGGCGGCGGCTACTTCGTCAAGTCCGCCGACCAGATGCGCGCCGTCGACTCCTCCGAGCTGTGGCAGCAGGGCTGCCGCAACACGCTGCTGGTGGCCGAGAAGGTCGACCCGGCCGGCATGTTCACGTTCCACAACCTGATGCCGCGGTTCCCGATCCCCGAGGGCGAGACCGAGGAGTCCTGGTTCCGCAAGGAGACGTTCGCCGGCCTGGCGCGCCGCTTCCCCAACGGCATCCCCGAGGGCCACGTCGTCCAGGCCGAGTACGAGCTGGGCGTCATCATCCAGATGGGCTTCCCGTCGTACTTCCTCGTCGTCGCCGACTTCATCCAGTGGGCCAAGAGCCAGGGCATCGCGGTCGGCCCCGGGCGTGGCTCGGCGGCCGGGTCGCTCGTGGCGTACGCGCTGGGCATCACCGACCTCGACCCGATCCCGCACGGCCTGATCTTCGAGCGGTTCCTGAACCCCGAGCGCGTCTCCATGCCGGATGTCGACATCGACTTCGACGAGCGCCGGCGCGGTGAGGTCATCAAGTACGTGACCGACAAGTGGGGCGAGGACAAGGTCGCGCAGATCGCCACGTTCGGCACGATCAAGGCGAAGGCCGCGATCAAGGACTCGGCCCGGGTGCTCGGCTTCCCGTACGCGGTCGGCGACCGGATCACCAAGGCCATGCCCCCGGCGGTGATGGGCAAGGACATCCCGCTGTCCGGCATCTTCGACCCGAAGCACCCGCGCTACGCCGAGGCCGGCGAGATCCGCGGCCTCTACGAGTCCGACCCGGACGTCAAGAAGGTCATCGAGACCGCCAAGGGCATCGAGGGCCTGATCCGGCAGACCGGCGTGCACGCCGCCGGCGTCATCATGTCCGCCGAGCCGATCATCGAGCACATCCCGCTCATGCGGCGCGACTCCGACGGCGTCATCATCACGCAGTTCGACTACCCGACCTGCGAGTCGCTCGGGCTGCTGAAGATGGACTTCCTCGGCCTGCGCAACCTGACGATCATCGACGACGCGGTGAAGAACATCCAGCTCAACCACGGCCGGGAGCTGGACCTGCTCGGCCTGCCGCTCGACGACAAGCAGGCGTACGAGCTGCTGGCCCGCGGCGACACGCTCGGCGTGTTCCAGCTCGACGGCGGGCCGATGCGCTCGCTGCTGCGGCTGATGAAGCCGGACAACTTCGAGGACATCTCCGCCGTCCTGGCGCTCTACCGGCCCGGCCCGATGGGCGTGGACTCGCACACCAACTACGCGCTGCGCAAGAACGGCCTCCAGGAGATCACCCCGATCCACCCGGAGCTGGAGGAGCCGCTGCGCGAGATCCTCGCGCCCACGTACGGCCTGATCGTCTACCAGGAGCAGGTGCAGCGCGCCGCGCAGATCCTCGCCGGCTACACGCTCGGCCAGGCCGACCTGCTGCGCCGGGCGATGGGCAAGAAGAAGAAGGAGATCCTCGACAAGGAGTTCATCCCGTTCCGGGACGGCTGCCGCGAGCGCGGCTACTCCGACCAGGCCATCCAGGCCGTGTGGGACGTGCTGGTGCCGTTCGCCGGCTACGCGTTCAACAAGGCCCACTCGGCCGCGTACGGCCTGGTCTCCTACTGGACCGCATACCTCAAGGCGCACTACCCGGCCGAGTACATGGCCGCCTTGCTCACCTCCGTCGGTGACGACAAGGACAAGATGGCCCTGTACCTGTCCGAGTGCCGCCGGATGCGCATCCAGGTGCTCCCGCCGGACGTGAACACCTCCGCCGGCCCGTTCACCCCGGTCGGCAAGGAGATCCGCTTCGGTCTCGGCGCGGTGCGCAACGTCGGCGCGAACGTGGTCGCCTCGATCATGCGGTGCCGCGAGGAGAAGGGCGAGTACACCGACTTCTACGACTTCCTGTCCAAGGTCGACGCCGTGGTCTGCAACAAGAAGACCATCGAATCGCTGATCAAGGCCGGGGCGTTCGACTCGCTCAAGCACCCCCGCAAGGGCCTGCTCGCCGTGCACGCCGACGCGATCGACGCGTACGCCGACGTCAAGCGCAAGGAGGCGGTCGGCCAGTACGACCTGTTCGGCGCCGGCTTCGGCGAGGCGGACACCGGTGGCAGCACCACCGTCATGCCGGTCATCGGCGAGGGGGAGTGGGACAAGCGCGACAAGCTCGCGTTCGAGCGCGAGATGCTCGGCCTGTACGTCTCCGACCACCCGCTCTTCGGTCTGGAACACGTGCTCGGCGCCGCCGCGGACACCACCATCGCCGCGCTGTCGGAGGAGGGCACAGTGCCCGACGGCGCGGTGGTCACGCTCGCCGGCATCCTCTCCGGCGTGCAGCGCCGGGTGACCAAGCAGGGCCGGGCCTGGGCGTCGGCCACGCTCGAAGACCTGGCCGGCGGCGTGGAGACGCTGTTCTTCCCGAACACGTACGAGGTGATCGGCCAGTACATCGCCGAGGACGCCATCGTGGTGGTCAAGGGCCGGGTGGACCGGCGCGACGACACCCCGCGCATCATGGCGATGGACATGTCCATGCCGGACGTCAGCAGCACCCCGGGGAGCAAGCCGATCACGCTCACCATCCCGGTGCACCGCTGCACGCCGCCGCTTGTGGAACGGCTCAAGGAGACGCTGGTGCTGCACCCCGGCGACACCGAGGTGCACGTCAAGCTGCTCAACGGCGGCAAGGTCACCACGCTGCGCCTCGGCCCGTTCCGGGTCGCGCCGACCACCGCGCTGATGGGTGACCTGAAAAGCGTGCTCGGCCCGGCCAACGTGAGCTGACCGGGCCGAGCGCCTGCGGGACGTACCGGGCTAGACGCGGGTGACGCGGATGGCGTCGGCGATCACGTACCCGGTGCTG
The DNA here is from genome assembly GCF_051853095.1 of Micromonospora sp. LA-10. Taxonomy (NCBI): domain Bacteria; kingdom Bacillati; phylum Actinomycetota; class Actinomycetes; order Micromonosporales; family Micromonosporaceae; genus Micromonospora; species Micromonospora sp. LA-10. Next base: position 1,289,027 of record NZ_CP195710.1, on the reverse strand, counting down.
CCGGTCCACCGGCTGACACCGACCTTGTTGGCGTCCCCGGCGGCCAGGGTGAACGTGCCCAGCGAGCGCCACGCGCCGCCGTTGGTCGTCTGGTTCACCGTGACCGTCTGATTGCCGCTGGTGGTCGCGACGATGTACGGCGTGGAGGTGTTGTAGCCCGAGACGGCCGGATACCAGACCTCCACCCGGTAGGTGGCTGTCGCCGGGATGTTCACCTTGTACCAGGCGGTGTCGCTGGCCGCGACGGGGTTGGCGTACCGGTAGTCGGCGCCGTAGCGCTGCGCCGAGTACGTCGAGGTGCCCCAGTTGGCGCTCGCGGTGAACCGGCCCGCGGTGGTGTTGTCCACGACCGTGGACCACGCCGTCGGCGGAGGCGTGGTGCCGCCGGTGACGAGCTGCATGTAGTAGGTCCAGTTCCAGTTCGGACCCGGGTCGGTGTGCGTGGCGCCCGGCACCTGGTTGTGCCCGATGATGTTGGTGCGGGTCTTCGGGATGCCGTACTTGTCGCACAGGAACCGGGTCAGCGCCGCCGACGACCGGTACATCGCGTCGGTGTACCAGGAGGCGTTGTCGACGTACCCCTCGTGCTCGATGCCGATCGACTGGGTGTTGTAGGTCCAGTTGCCGGCGTGCCAGGCGATGTCCTTGTCCCGCACCATCTGGGTCACCGCGCCGTCGGACGAGCGGAGCAGATAGTGCGCGCTGGCGCCGGCGGCGGCGTTCTGGAACCAGCTGATCGAGCCGGCGTAGCTGCCCTGCATGGTGTGGATGACGATGTAGTTGATCGGGTACGCCGACTCGCGGCTGGAGACCGTGTAGTTGGACGAGTTGGCCGGCACCCAGGCCGCCGGGCCGTAGTCGGTGCTCAGGGTGCCGAAGTCACCGGTGCCCAGCGGCGCCACGTCGGCGTACCGGCCCCGCTGCGGGGCGACCGGACGGCCGTCCACGCTGACGTCACCGGCGGCCGTGGTCGCGATGAAACCCCGGCTGAGCAGGTCGTACACGGAGTCGGCGTACAGCCGGGCGGTGGCCGCGTCCGTCGCGCCGCCGTAGCGGGCGATCGGGCCGTACCACTGGTTGACGTCGTCGCGCTGCGCCGCGGTGAGCCCGGCCTCGTCGGCGTAGGAGCGCAGCACCGCCGCCGCGCCGGCCACGTTCGCCGCGTCCCGGGTACGCAGCTCGGCGCGGTCCAGCCGGGTCCGGCGCGCGGCCTCGTCGAGGGTCCGCACCTTCGGGTTGCTGGTCAGGTGCATCACGCCGTATCCGCCGGACGCGCTGGGCGCGCCGCCGTGACCGTCCAGGCGGGTCTCGGCGTACCCGAGCGCGGCGAGCAGGTCGCGCGGCACGTCGGAGGTGGTGGCAGCCGCCTCGAAGGCGGCAGCGAGCGGCTGCGCGCCGTGCCGAGGCGCGGCCTGGGCCGGCTGGCCGGTCAGGCCGATCGTGAGGATCATGGCGCCGCCGAGCAGGGTGCTCACCCGACGCGAGGGTCTCCGAATTGTCACGTCACTCCTCGTCGACTACATGGGGCGACTGCTCCCGTCGCCGGTTCGCCGCACCTTATAGCGTGATGTTCATCGATGTCGATACCTTGCATCGTGAGCCTTCTTGATGAAGACTTCCTTCAGTGCTGCGTCCGGCAGCCGGGAGCTGACCCCCGTACCGTCGCGGTGTTGCCCGGCGCGCCACGGCCGGGCAGCATCGTGCGGATGCCGCCCACCGACCTGCTGCGTGTCCGTGACCTGGTGCCCGACTTCCTGGCCTGCGCCGAGCGGTCCAGCCCGCTGCGGACCTCCCGGTACCTGGCCGGGCATCCGGACGTGGCCCGGGCGCTGCGCCGCGACGGTGACTGGTCCGACGCCGCCGCCGTGGCCGCCGCCCTGGACGGACTCCGCGACCGCGCCGCCGACCTCGCGGCAACCGCCGAGACGGTACGCGCGTTGCTGCCCGGCGGCGTCGCGGCGGTGGCCGGCGCGCTGGGCTGGTCCGGCGACGGCGGGCCGGTCGAGTGCGTCGTGCTGGTCGGGCTGAACCAGGCGAACGGCTGGGCCGGCGAGCTGAACGGCAGGTACGCGCTCTTCCTCGCGGTGGAACAGCTCGGCCCGCCGGAGGACCTGGATCTGCTGGTGCGGCACGAGGCCGCGCACGTGGTGCACGACCGCGGCGCCGCGATCCGCGGCTGGCCCGAGCACGGGGTGGCGAACGCGCTGTTCACCGAAGGGCTTGCCACCCAGGTCACGGCGGAGCTGGACCCCGGCCGGCCGGACGAGGCGTACCTCTGGTTCGGCCGCCCCGGCCACCGGCAGTGGCTCGACGAGTGCCGCCGCCGGTGGCCGGAGATCCTGCGCCGGGTCCGCGCCGACCTCGACGCCACCGACGTCGAGCACCACGCCCCGTACTTCCTGATGCGCGACTCGCCGCTGGCCGGCGACCTGCCGAAGCGTTGCGGCTACCTGGTCGGCCTGACCGCCGTACGGCACCTGCGCCGCCACCACTCCCTGCGCGACCTGGCCACCTGGCCCCTGCCCCGGGTCCGGGCGGAGATGGCCGCAGCGCTGACCGACCTCCCCCCACCACCCTGACCCGCGAGCGCTCACACCGCGTCGATCATGAAGTTGGCGGTGACAAATCGGACCGCCGGCACCGCCAACTTCATGATCGACCGGGCGGGCGAGCCGGTGCGGCGGGCTCCGCCCCAGCCCGCCGCTTCGCCCGCGATCTTGCACGTTCCGCCCTGCGCCCCTGCCTCCGCCGCGCGATCTTGCAGTTTGGGCCCGGCGGATCGCGGGTTTGTCCCACTTTGCCGGGGCCGAAAGTGCAAGATCGCCGGGGCCGGGGCCGGGGCCGGGGCCGGGGCCGGGGCCGGGGTGGGGGTGGGGGCGGGGGCCACGGGGGTGGGATTGGTGGTGTCGGGGGTGGGGTGGGGGTGGTTAGCGTCGGGGGCATGGAGCTGGAGCAGGCGCGGAAGTTATGGCAGCCGGAACCGGGCTGGTTGAACACCGCCACCTACGGGCTGCCGCCCGAGCCGGTGTGGGACGCCGTGCAGCGGGTGCTGGCCGACTGGCGGGGCGGGCGGGTGTCGTTCGAGGTGTGGGACGAGTCGGTCGGGCGGTCCCGGGCCGCGTTCGCCCGGCTGGCCGGTGTGGACGTCGCGGACGTGAGCATCGGCTCCGCCGTGTCGCAGATGGTCGCGCCGATCGCGGCGAGCCTGCCGGCGGGGGCCACTGTGGTGGTGCCCGAGGTCGAGTTCACCTCGAACCTGTTCCCGTGGCTGGTGCAGCAGGAGCGCGGCGTGCGGGTACGCACCGTGCCGCTGGCCGGCCTGGTCGACGCGATCGACGCCGGCACCGACCTGGTGGCGTTCAGCGTGGTGCAGTCCGCCGACGGCACTGTCGCGCCGTACGACGAGATCGTCGCGGCGGCCCGCGCGCACGGCGCGTTCGTGGTGGTCGACGCCACGCAGGCGTGCGGGTGGCTGCCGTTCGCCGCGGACCGGGCCGACGCGGTGGTGGTGGGGGCGTACAAGTGGTTGATGGCGCCGCGCGGCGCGGCCTTCGCCTACCTGTCGCCGGAGCTGCGCGAGCGGATCCGCCCGGACGCGGCCGGGTGGTACGCCGGCAAGGACCCGCACGCCTCCTACTACGGGATGCCGCTGCGCCTGGCCGACGACGCCCGGCGCTTCGACATCTCCCCGTCCTGGCTGTGCTACGTCGGGGCTGCCCCGGCGCTGGAGCTGCTCGCCGACCTCGACCCGGAGGAGGTGCGCGCGTACGACGTGGGGCTGGCCAACCGGTTTCTGACCGGGCTGGGCCGCCCGCCCGGCGACAGCGCGATCGTCTCGGTCGACGTGCCGGACGCGCACGGGCGGCTGGCCCGCGCCGGGGTGCGCGCGGCGGTCCGGGCCGGCCGGGTCCGCGCCTCGTTCCACCTGTACACGACCGAGGAGGACGTGGACCGGGCGGTCGAGGCGCTGACCGGGACCGGCTGACGGCTCAGGCCAGGTGACCGCCGATCTTCGTGTATCCGCGCAGCAGGTCCCGGGAGATGATCAGCCGCTGCATCTCGTCGGTGCCCTCGAAGATCCGGTACAGCCGGACCTGCCGGTACCAGCGCTCGATCGGCAGCTCTCGGGTGTAGCCCATGCCGCCGTGGATCTGGAGCACCCGGTCCACCACCCGGTTGACCATGCCGGCGCCGTAGAGCTTGCCCATCGAGGAGGCGTGCCGGGGGTCGAGGCCCTGGTCGACGGTCCAGGCGGAGCGCAGGATCAGCCAGCGGGCGGCCTCCAGCTCGGTCTCCGAGTCGGCGATCATCCACTGGATGGCCTGGTTGGTGGCGATCGGCGCGCCGAACGTCTCGCGGGTGTTCGCGTAGTCGATCGCCATCTGGAGGGCGCGCTCGGCGATGCCGATGGCGTGCGAGGGGATGGTGTAGCGGCCCTTGCCGATCCACTCCATGCCGAGCGTGAAGCCCTGCCCGATTTCGCCGAGGATGTTGCGGTGCGGCACGCGTACGCCGTCGAAGATCAGCGAGGCGGGACCGCCCTCGCCCATGGTCTGGATGAACTCCGACCGCCAGCCCATAGCGCGGTCCACCAGGAACGCGGTGGCGCCGCCGCGGCGGGCGCCCTTCTCCGGGTCGGTCACCGCGACCACGATGGCGAAGTCGGCGTCGTTGCCGTTGGTGATGAACGTCTTCTCGCCGTCGAGGACCCAGTCGTCGCCGTCGCGGCGGGCCCGCAGCCTGATGTTGGCCGCGTCGGAGCCGGCGCCCGGCTCGGTGATGGCGAAGCAGGAGATCCGTTCCCCCTCGATGGTGGGGATGAGGAACTCGCGCTTCTGCTCCTCGGTGGCGTGGAACAGGATGTTGTCCGCCTCTCCGCCGAAGCGGAACGGCACGAAGCTGCGGCCCAGCTCGGTCCAGATCAGCGACTGCATGACCGCCGGCAGGGCCATGCCGCCGTACTCCTCCGGGGTGGCCAGCCCCCAGAAGCCGAACTTCTTCGCCTTGAGCTGGAGCTCGCGCAGCTCGGAGCGGTCGAGGCCGGGCTGGTGGGCGCGTTCGCGGCGCAGTACCTCCGCCTCCAGCGGCATCACCTCGCGGGTGACGAACGTGCGAACGGTGTCCCGGATCGCGCGTTCCTCGTCGGACAGTGCGAAGTCCACGGTGCCCCCTCAGGTCGACTGGCTATAAACTAGCGCTGGAAGTTTTGCCGCGTCCAGACCCGATGTCGAAGGGAGGATGATGACCAGGTGCCCCGACCCCGACAAGCCCTGCTCACCCGCGACCGGATCGTCGAGACCGCGCTGGCGCTGATCGACGCCGACGGGCTGGACGCGCTCTCCACCCGGCGGCTCGCCGCCGCGCTCGGCGTACGCGGCCCCTCGCTCTACAACCACTTCGCCACGAAGGAGGAGATCCTCGACGCGGTGGCCGACGGTGTCGCGGCAACAGTCGACATCGGCGTCTTCGACGAGTACGAGTGGCTGGACGCGCTCGGCCGCTGGGCGCGCTCGTACCGGGCCGCGCTGGCCGCCCACCCGAACATCGTGCCGTACCTGGCGCAGGGGCCGGGCCGCCGGCCGGCCGCGCTCGCCATGGCCGACGCGGTCTACGGCGCGCTGGTCCGGGCCGGCTGGCCGCCCGCGCGGGCCACCCACATCGGCGCCGCGATGCGCTACTTCGTGGCCGGGTCCGCGCTCGGCTCGTTCGCCCGCGGATTCGTCGAGGATCCCTCGCTCTACGCCGCGCTTCCGCACCTCAACCAGGCGCACCGGCTCGCCGGCCACCAGCGCAGCGTGGACGAGGGCGCGTTCGCGCTCGGCCTGGACGCGCTGCTGCACGGGCTCGCCGCCGAGTACGCGGCCACCGTCGCCCCGCTGGAACGGGTCGGCGGTCCGGAGTAGCGTCCAAACTCCCACCGCTAGTTTCCGTCGCCCCCCGAAGGACGCCATGGATCTCGCCGCCGCCCCGCCCGCCCTGCTGACGCGCCGCCACCTGCACGTCGCCGGTGACTGGGTCGACCCGTCGTCGGACGACACCATCCCGGTGGAGAACCCGGCCACCGCGAGCATCGTCGGCGAGGTGCCCGCCGGCACGCCCGCCGACGTGGACCGCGCGGTCGCCGCCGCTCGCGCCGCGTTCCCCGGCTGGGCCGCCACCGCGCCCGAGCAGCGGGCCGCGCACCTGGACCGGCTGCACACCGCGCTCGCCGCCCGCGCCTCCGAGATCGCCCGCACCGTGGTCACCGAGCTGGGCACCCCGCTCAAGCTCGCCACCCGCGTCCAGGTCGGCCTGCCGCTGACAGTGCTGCGCAGCATGGTCGAGCTGGCCGCCCGCCCGGCCGCCGAGCAGACGGTCGGCAACTCGCTCGTCGTCCGGGAGCCGGTCGGCGTGGTCGGCGCGATCACCCCGTGGAACTACCCGCTGCACCAGGTGGTCGCCAAGGTCGCGCCCGCGCTCGCCGCCGGATGCACTGTGGTGCTCAAGCCCAGCGAGCTGACGCCGCTGACCGCGTACCTGCTCTTCGACGCGATCACCGACGCCGGACTGCCACCCGGCGTGGTCAACCTGGTGCCCGGCACCGGCCCGGTGGTCGGCGAGGCGCTCGCCGCGCACCCCGACGTCGACCTGGTCTCGTTCACCGGCTCCACCGCCACCGGCCGGCGCATCGCCCACCTGGCCGCCGAGCGGATCGCCCGGGTGTCGCTGGAACTCGGCGGCAAGTCCGCGAACGTCCTCCTGGCCGACGCCGACCTGCCCACCGCGGTCAAGGTCGGCGTCGGCAACGCGCTGCTCAACTCCGGGCAGACCTGCACCGCCTGGACCCGGATGCTCGTGCACCGCGACCGCTACGCCGAGGCGCTGGACCTGGTCGCGGCGGCGGTGGCCGGCTACCGGCTCGGCGACCCCTTCGACCCGGCCACCCGGCTCGGCCCGCTCGCCTCCGCCGCGCAGGCCCAGCGGGTACGCGACCACGTCGACCGGGCGCTCGCCGACGACGCCCGGCTCGTCGCCGGCGGCCCGGACGCGCCGCTGCCGCCGCAGGGCCACTTCGTGGCGCCCACCGTCTTCGCCGACGTGCACCCGGACAGCGCGCTGGCCCAGGAGGAGGTGTTCGGGCCGGTGCTCGCGGTGATTCCGTTCGCCGACACCGACGAGGCGGTCGCCATCGCGAACAACTCCCGCTACGGCCTCGCCGGCGCGGTCTGGTCCGCCGACGAGGACGCGGCGCTGGCAGTGGCGCGGCGGATGCGTACCGGCCAGGTGGACGTCAACGGCGGCGCGTTCAACCCGCTCGCCCCGTTCGGCGGCTACAAGCAGTCCGGCCTCGGCCGGGAGCTGGGCGCGTACGGCGTGGAGGAGTTCACCGAGCTGAAGGCGATCCAGCGGTGAAGGCGCTCGTGGTACGCGGCCGGGGCGCCACCCCGGCGGTCGAGGAGGTACGCCTGCCCGCGCCCGGCCCGGGCGAGCTGCGGGTACGCATCCGCGCCGCCGGCATCTGCCACTCCGACCTGGCCATGGTGGACGGCACGCTGGCGCCCGCGTACCCGCTGGTGCTGGGCCACGAGGCGACCGGCGTGGTGGCCGAGGCCGGGCCGGGCACGACGATCGCGGTCGGCACTCCAGTGGTGCTGAACTGGGCGCCGGCCTGCCGGGACTGCTGGCACTGCCGGCACGGCGAGCCGTGGCTCTGCGCGGCCAATCCCAACCCGTCCACGCCCCGGGGCGAGACGGCCGCCGGTGAGCCGCTTGAGGTCACGCTCGGGCTCGGCGCGCTCGCCGAGGAGGTGGTGGTGCCGCAGCGCGCCGCCGTACCGGTGCCGGCCGGACTGCCGCCGGAGCAGGCCGCGGTGCTGGGCTGCGCGGTGCTCACCGGCGTCGGCGCGGTCCGCAACACCGCGAAGGTCGCGCCCGGCGAGTCGGTCGCGGTCATCGGGCTCGGCGGGGTCGGGCTGGCCGTGCTGACCGCCGCGCGGCGGGCGGGCGCGGCGCCGATCCTCGCCGTCGACGTCTTGGAGGCCAAGCGGGACCTGGCGCTCGCGGCCGGCGCCACCGACTTCCTGCGTTCCGACGACACGCTCGGCAAGGAGATCCGGGCGCGCACCGGCGGGCGCGGCGTGGACCACGCGTTCGAGTGCGTCGGCCGGTCCGTCACCATTCGCGCCGCCTGGCGAGCGACGCGGCGCGGGGGAGCGGTCACGGTGGTCGGCATGGGCGCCCGCGACGACATGCTCAGCCTCTCCGCGCTGGACATCTTCCACTCCGCCCGCACGTTGCGCTCCTCGGTGTACGGCTCGACCGACCCGGACCGGGAGGTGCCGGAGCTGGCCGCCGCGCTCGCCGCCGGTGACCTGGACCTCGGGCCGCTGGTGAGCGGCACGGTGCCGCTGTCGGAGGCGCCCGCGGCGCTTTCGCGGCTGGCCCGTGGCGAGGGCGCCCGCTGGGTGGTGACCTTCCCGGACTGACCCGGCGGCGGCCGGATTCGCCATCTGCGCATCCGGATCGGCAGGTGCGAGCGAACCCTGGGTAGGAGAGCTACCCGGGGGTACGTCCGTTGCTGACCGAGAACATGCCGGCCGGGGCCGCCGAGACGGCCCGCAAACGGCTGACCGCCGCCGCCGAGGACCTGGACGACAACCAGGTCGCCGGGCTGCTGCTCGACCTCGCCGCCGAGGCCGGGGTGGTGCCCGTCTGGGAACAGGTCTGCCTGCCGCTGCTGGGCGCGCTGCGCGGCGACGGCGCCGCCGAGATCGCGATGGAGCACGCCCTCTCCGAGGGGCTGCGGATCGGGCTGGACGTGTTCGGCCGCGAGCCGGCCCGGCCGCTGCCCGCCCAGGGCGTGCTGCTGGCCGGCGCCGAGCACGAGACGCACTGCCTCGGGCTGCACGCGCTCGCCGCGGCGCTGCGCGAGCGCGGGCGCGGCGCCCTGTACCTCGGCCCGGCCCTGCCCTGGTCCGCGCTGGCCAGCGCGGCGGCGCGGGTGCGGCCGCGGGTGGTGGTGGTCTGGTCGCAGACGCCGGTGACCGGCCGCGCGTACCGCCTGGTCCGCCTGCGGCGGGACCTGCCGGGGGTACGGGTGCTCGCCGCCGGTCCGGGGTGGATCGAGCCGTTCCCGCCCACCTCGGCCGTGCCGCAGCGTCTCACCACGCTCGGCGAGGCGACGCTGGCCTGCCTGCGCGGCAACGCCTGACGCCGGTACGTGACCTGGCACACATTCGATACGAACCGGTTCCGTATCGAAACTCCGCCGCCTACTCTCGTCACCGTTACGAGTCTGACCCGTATCGTATTTCGATGCGGGGGGAAGCGGGGGAGAAACCGCAGTGGAACCGCACGAGAACACCGGACACCCGAGGAGGTGGGCGATCCTCGGGGTGCTGGTGATCAGCCTCCTCGTGGTCGTCCTCGACAACACCATCCTCAACGTCGCGCTGCGCACCCTCGCCGACCCGGTGCACGGCCTCGGCGCCACCCAGGGCGAGCTGGAATGGGCGATCAACTCCTACACGCTCGTCTTCGCCGGGCTGCTGTTCACCTTCGGCGTGCTCGGTGACCGGCTCGGCCGCCGCCGCTTCCTGACCCTCGGGCTGGCGCTGTTCGGGCTGGCCTCGCTGCTGTCGGCGTACGCGCAGGACCCGGCCCAGCTCATCGCGGCCCGCGCGCTCATGGGCGTCGGCGGCGCGGCCATCATGCCGGTGACGCTCTCGATCATCTCCAACGTCTTCGACCCGCGCGAGCGGGCCAAGGCGATCGGCGTCTGGGCCGGCGCGGTCGGCCTCGCCGTGGCGATCGGCCCGGTGCTCGGCGGCGCGCTGCTGGAGCACTTCTGGTGGGGCTCGGTCTTCCTGATCAACGTGCCGGTGGTGGCGCTCGGCGTGGTGCTTGTCGCGGCCCTGGTCCCGGAGTCCCGCGACCCGAAGCCCGGCCGGGTCGACCTGCCCGGCGTGCTGCTCTCAGTGGTCGGCCTGGTCGCGCTCACCTACGGCATCATCGACGGCGGCGAGCACGGCTTCGGCCGCCCGCAGGTGTGGGTCGCGGTGCTGGGCGGCCTCGCGGTGCTCGGCTGGTTCATCGTCCACGAGCTGCGCAGCGACCACCCGTCGCTGGACGTACGGCTGTTCCGCGTCCCCCGCTTCGCCGCCCCGGTGGCCCTGGTCGGGCTGGTCTTCTTCGCTGCCATGGGCGTGATGTTCTTCGGCGCGTTCTACCTGCAGCTCGTGCGCGGCTACAGCCCGCTGGAGAGCGGCCTGCTGTTCCTGCCGTTCGCGGTGGCCCAGCTGATCTTCGCCCCGCGCAGCGCGGCGATGGTCCGCCGCTACGGCGGCCGGTCGGTGGCGGCGGTCGGACTGCTGCTCACCGCCACCGCGCTGGGCGCGTTCGTCTTCATCGACGCGGACACCCCGATCTGGATCTTCTCGGCGCTCGGGTTCCTCCAGGGCGCCGGGATGGCCAACATCATGCCCCCGGCCACCGAGTCCATCATGTCGTCGCTGCCCCGGGAGAAGGCCGGCGTCGGGTCGGCGGTCAGCAACACCGTGCGGCAGGTGGCCGGCGCGCTCGGCGTGGCGGTGCTCGGCTCGGTGCTCTCCGCGGTCTACCGCGACCAGGTCGCCCCGGCGGTGGCCGCGCTGCCCGCCCCGGTACGCGACGCGGCCCGCGAGTCGGTCTCCGGGGCGTACGCCGTCGCCGACCGGCTCGGCCCCGCCGCGCCGCGGCTGATCGACGCGGCGAACGACTCGTTCGTCTCGGCCATGCACTGGGCCGCCGGCGTCTCCGCGGTGGTGGCCGCGCTCGGCCTCGTCATCGTGCTGCGCTGGATGCCGGGCCGGCCGGTCGCCGCCGCCCCGGGCGCGACCCCCGCCACGGACCGGGAACTGGCCGGTACCGCATAGGTTCGTGGACAATGTCTGACATGACTTCCACGGCGGATGCTCCGCGGTCGCCCGGGCGACCGCGGAGCACCCGCGCGGACGAGGCGATCGTCGACGCCACACTCGACCTGCTGGCCGAGGGCAACAGCGTCGAGTCGCTGACCATCGAGGCGATCGCCACCCGCGCCGGAGTCGGCAAGGCCACCATCTACCGTCGCTGGCCGGGCAAGGACGCGCTGCTGCTGGACGCGTTGCGCACGCTCAAGGGGCCCGCGCCGCACTGCGCCGGCCGTTCCGTCCGCGACGACCTGGTGCTGCTCGTCGGCGCCGTCGGCCAGCACGCCGACCCCCGGGCCCGCAAGATCATGCCGTGCCTGGTGCCCGAGGTGAACCGCAGCTCGGCCCACCGGCAGGCGTACGAGGCGATCGTCGAGCCCCGCCGCGAGGCGTTGCGCGAGGTGCTGCGCCGCGCGATCGAGCGCGGCGAACTCCGCGCCGACATCGACATCGAGGTGACCATGGCGCTGCTCACCGCGCCGATGCTCACCCAGCGGATGCTGCACTGGCACGCCGGGGACGAGCGGGTGGTGCCCGAGCGGATCGTGGACACCGTCCTGGACGGCCTGCGCGTCCGCTGAGACCGGGTCGCCGGGCCCGGCCGCTCAGCGGGCGGGCGTGCGCAGCCGGTGCAGGCGCAGCGCGAGCTGCACCTCCAGCGCCCGCTCCGGCCGCTGCCAGTCCGCGCCGAGCAGCTGCCCGACCCGTTCCAGCCGCTGGGTGACAGTGTTCACGTGCACGTGCAGCTGCTCGGCGGCCCGGGCCAGGCTCCCGCCCACCCCGAAGTACGCCTCCAGCGTCTTCACCAGCGCGGTGCCCCGCCGGGCGTCGTAGTCCACCACCGGACCCACTGTCGCGGTGAGGAACCGGGACACGTCCCGGTCCCCGGCGTCGCCGACCGCGCCGAGCAGCAGCCCGACGAAGCCCAGCTCGGCGGTGCTCGCCCCCTGCCCGGCCCGGCCCAGCGCGCCGAGCGCGGACAGGCAGCGCTCCGCCTCGGCGAACGTGACGGCAAGCGACGCCGGCCCGGTCGACGGGCCGCTCGCGCCGGCGGTCACCGGCCGGCCGGTCACCCGCGACAGATCCCGGGCCACCGCCCGGGCCGCGCCGCCCGCGTCCTGGCCGGGCAGCATCAGCACCACCCGCCCGTCGCGCGCCGCCGCCAGGCCGCCCCGGGTCGAGGCGTACGTGGTGGCCCAGGACAGCACCCGCTGCCGGGCCGAGCCGGTCTCGGCGAACGCGTCGTCGCCGACCGCCACCAGCACGTGCGGCGCGTCCAGGTCCACCCCTATCCGGCGGGCCCGCGCCCGCAGCGCGTCCGCGTCGCGCAGCGGCCGGGCGATCAGGTCGTCCAGCAGTTCGCCGCGGACCCGCCCCTCCGCCTCGGCCACGGTCCGGCGGAACAGCAGCAGCAACGCGGTCACCAGCGCGGCCCGCTCCAGGATGCGCTGGTCGGCGTCGACCAGCTCGTCGTCCGGGCGCAGCACCAGCGCGCCCAGGTTCTCCGCGCCGGCCACCACCGCGGCGTACCAGAGCGGACCCCGGCGCACGCTGCGTCCCTCGGTACGCGACGCGGCGACCGCCTCCACGATGTCCGCCCGGTCCGGCTCCTCGATCTCGCCGACCCGGGCCAGCCGCCGGCCCTCGGCGTCCAGCGCCAGCAGCGCCCCGCCGAGCACCTCGGTCACCGCTGCCGCCACGTCCTCCATCCCGCCGCCGCGCACCACCAGCGCGGTCATCCGGTCGTGCGCGGCGGCGGCGCGCTCCACCGAGCTGCTGTGCGCCCGGATCGTGCTGTTCGCCGCCGACAGCTCCGCCAGCGCCGCACGCGTCTCGGCCAGCAGCCGCGCGGTGTCGATCGCCACCGCCGCGTGCGCCGCCAGCGACACCAGCAGCGACACCTCCTCGCGGGCGAACGGCCGGGCCGAGCGGTTCGCCGCGTACAGCACGCCGATCACGCTGGAGCCCAGCCGCAGCGGCACGCCCAGGATGGCCACCAGGCCCTCCTCGCCCACCCCGCCGTCGATCTCGCCGGTGTGCCGGAACCGCTCGTCCTCCTGGTAGTTCGAGGTGACGTACGGCGTGCCGGTCTGCGCGACCAGGCCGCCCAGGCCGTCGCCCAGCTCCAGCCGCAGCCGCTGGAACCGGGCCGAGATCGAGCCGTCGGTCACCCGCATGTAGGTGTCGCCGCGCTCCTCGTCGCTGAGCGTCATGTACGCCACGTCGGTGCCGAGCAGGATCCGCGCCCGGTGCACGATCGCGCGCAGCACGTCGTCCAGGTCGCGCAGCCCGGCCAGGTCGCTCGCGGTGTCGTACAGGCCGGACAGCTCGGTCTCCCGGCGGCGCCGGCGGGCCAGCAGCGCCCGCACCCGCAGCGCCACCACCTTCGCCTGCTCCAGCTCGGCCAGCCGGTCGGCGGGCAGCCCGGCGGCGCGCGCGGCGACGAGCGGGCCCTCGAACTCGACCGCTGCCGCCTCGCGCGCCAGCAACTCCAGGAACTCCACCGGCGACGACATGACCGACATTGTGCGGGGCGCCACTAGTTCGCCGTCCAGCCCCCGTCGAGGGCGATCGAGGCGCCGGTGAGGAACGCGGCGGGCGGGGAGCACAGGTACGCCAGCAGCTCGGCCACCTCCTCCGGCTCGATCAGCCGCTTGATCGCCGCCCGGGCCAGCATGATCTTCTCGACCACCTCGTCCTCGCCGATGCCGTGCGTGGCCGCCTGGTCGGCGATCTGGCTCTCCACCAGCGCGGTGCGCACGTACGCGGGGTTGATGCAGTTGGCCGTGACGCCGTGCGCGGCGCCCTCCAGCGCGACCACCTTGGACAGGCCCTCCAGCGCGTGCTTGGCCGAGACGTACGCGGCCTTGAACGGCGAGGCGCGCAGCCCGTGCACCGAGGAGATGTTGACGATCCGGCCCCAGCCGTTCGCGTACATCCGGGGCAGCGCCCGGCGCACCAGCAGGAACGGCGCCTCCACCATGACCCGCTGGATGTACTCGAAGCGCTCGACCGGGAAGTCCTGCACCGGCGAGACGTGCTGGAGGCCGGCGTTGTTGACCACGATGTCGGCGTCGACGTCGAGCCGGTCCACCGCCGCCGGGTCGGCCAGGTCGACCCCCACCGCCCGGCCACCGGCCTCGGCGGCCACCGCCTCGGCCGCCGCGGTGTCGCGGTCCAGCACCACCACTGTCGCGCCGGCCGCCGCCAGGCGCAGGGCGCAGGCACGTCCGATGCCGCTGCCGCCGCCGGTGACCAGCGCGGTGCGGCCGGTCAGGTCGACGTGTACGACGTGGGGGACCACCACGGGTTCTGCCGTCATGGCGCATGAACGTACGAGCCGTGTGCCGCCGGGCACATGGGGCGGCGACACATACTCCACCGCCCGGGTGTGTGGTGCGCCGCGTCACCGCCCGCGCCCGGCGTGTCCGGCCGACCCGGCGTCGGCGGGCACCAGTAGGGTGTGTCGAACACACGTACTGCTGGCGGCTCGGGGAGGAGGCGGCGTGCGGGTGCTGGGCGTCGACCCGGGGCTGACCCGGTGCGGGGTCGGCGTGGTCGAGGGCGTGCCGGGCCGCCCCTGCACGCTCGTGGCCTACTACGTGGTCTACACCGACCCGGCCGACGACCTGCCGCTGCGCCTGCTGCACCTGGACCGCTCGCTCACCGAGCTGGTCGCCGAGCACCGGCCGGACGCCGTCGCCGTGGAGCGCGTGTTCAGCCAGCACAACGTCCGCACCGTGATGGGCACCGCGCAGGCCAGCGGCATCGCGGTGCTCGCCGGGGCCCGGGCCGGGCTGCCGGTGACGACGTACACGCCGAGCGAGGTGAAGGCGGCGGTGACCGGCTCCGGCCAGGCCGACAAGGCGCAGATGACCGCGATGGTCACCCGGCTGCTGCGGCTGCCCGAGCCGCCGAAGCCGGCCGACGCCGCCGACGCGCTGGCGCTGGCCATCTGTCACGTGTGGCGCGGCGGCACCCGGTCCAAGCTGGCCGAGGCCGCGCAGCGGGCCCGACGAGGAGGGACGCGATGATCGCGAGCGTACGCGGCACGGTGACCGCCACCGGCCCGGATCACGCGGTGGTGGAGGTGGGCGGCATCGGCCTGGCCGTGCAGTGCGCCCCCGGCACGCTCGCCGAGCTGCGCGTGGGCCAGCCGGCCCGGCTGGCCACCAGCCTGGTGGTCCGGGAGGACTCGCTCACGCTCTACGGTTTCGCCGACGACGACGCCAAGCAGCTGTTCGAGCTGCTCCAGACCGCCAGCGGCGTCGGTCCGCGGCTGGCTCAGGCGGTGCTCGCCGTGCACACGCCGGACGCGGTTCGCAAGGCCATCGCCAACGCCGACACCGCCGCGCTGACCCGGGTGCCGGGCATCGGCAAGAAGGGCGCCGAGCGACTGGTGCTGGAGCTGCGCGACCGGATCGGCCCGGTGCCGGTGGGCGCCGATGGCGCGGCCGGGGTGACCGCCGGGGCCTGGCCGGATCAGGTACGCCAGGCGCTGGTCGGGCTGGGCTGGACGGCCGCCCAGGCCGAGCAGGCGGTGGCCGCGGTGGCGGAGACCGTCGACGGTGAGACGCCGCCGGTGCCGGTCCTGCTCAAGCAGGCGATCCGCCTCCTGGGCCGGACCCGATGACGGGCCCGGGGCGGCGGGCGAGGGCCGGCGCATGAGCAACGACAACCTGGTCTCGGCGTACGTCAGCGACGCCGAGCTGGACGCGGAGGCGAGCGTCCGGCCGAAGCGGCTTTCCGAGTTCATCGCCCAGGACCGCGTCCGTGACCAGCTCGACCTGCTGTTGCAGGGCGCGATGCGGCGCGGCTCGCCGCCGGACCACATCCTGCTGTCCGGTCCGCCCGGGCTGGGCAAGACCAGCCTGGCCAACATCGTCGCCGCCGAGTTGGGCGCGGGGATCCGGGTGACCAGCGGCCCCGCCATCGAGCGCTCCGGCGACCTGGCCGCGATCCTGACCAGCCTCGCCGAGGGCGACGTGCTGTTCATCGACGAGATCCACCGGATCGCCAAGCCGGCCGAGGAACTGCTCTACAGCGCCATGGAGGACTTCCGCGTCGACGTGGTGGTCGGCAAGGGGCCGGGCGCGACGGCCATCCCGCTCGACGTGGAGCCGTTCACGCTCGTCGGCGCCACCACCCGCTCCGGCCTGCTGACCGGGCCGATGCGCGACCGTTTCGGTTTCGTCGCGCACCTCGACTTCTACGCGCCGGCCGACCTGGAGACGCTGCTGCACCGGTCGGCCCGGATCCTCGGCGTGCCGATCACGGCCGACGGCGCGGCGGAGATCGCCGGCCGGTCCCGGGGCACCCCGCGTATCGCCAACCGGCTGCTGCGCCGGGTGCGCGACTACGCCGAGGTGCGGGCCGAGGGCGTGGTCACGCTGGAGACCGCCCGGGCCGCGCTGACCGTCTACGACGTGGACGCGCTCGGCCTGGACCGGCTCGACCGGGCGGTGCTCACCGCGCTCGTCGACTCGTTCCGCGGTGGCCCGGTGGGCCTGTCCACGCTGGCGGTCGCGGTGGGGGAGCAGCCGGACACGGTCGAGGAGGTCTGCGAGCCGTTCCTGGTGCGGGCCGGCCTGCTGGCACGTACGCCGCGCGGGCGGGTGGCGACGGAGGCCGCTTGGCACCATCTGGGCCGCAACCCGCCGAATGGTACATTTGGTGCGGATACCTCTCCGGGGCCCGATCTCTTCTCGGTGCAGAGCGACCAGCCGTGATCCGTTCGTGATCTGTGCCGCATTCGGTCTTCTCAGGAGCAGGGACTAGACTTCGCCGCGGTTTGTACAGGACGTGAGAATCTGCTTCCGCTGCGGCGCCCTCCGGCGCCGGGACGGAGGCCAACCGGAAGGTCTACACCGTGCTTTACGCAGCAGCGAGTGGCGGGGGAGCCGGCGGTCTGACGCCGATCCTGATGATCGCTCTGCTCTTCGTCGTCATGTACTTCATGATGATCCGACCGCAGCAGAAGCGCCGCCGCGAGGCCGAGCAGATGCAGTCCGCCCTGGCCCCGGGCGACGAGGTGGTCACCATCGGCGGCCTGCACGGCACTGTCACCGCGGTCGAGGACGAGACCGTCCTGCTGGAGGTGGCCCCGGGCGTCCAGACCCGGTACGCCCGCCCCGCCGTGGCCCGCGTGATCAAGCGCGCCGAGGCGCCGGCCGCCGAGACGATCACCGAGGAAGCCGAGCCGGTCAAGGAGTGACTCCCGCCCCGGACGGGGCAGCGGAATCATCGGTACAAGTGGATAGTTGGGGTCGGCGCCCGGCGCCGGCACCCGGCCAGGCCGTGCGGCGCCCCCGCGCCGTGCCCCGGTCGGCGTGCCGTCGGCCGGTGCCGACCCGCCGGAGCAGTCGGGCGGACACCCCCGGCCCGACAGTTGTCGCCGCCGCGGAAGCGGCGCGACCGTACAGGGAGACAGGACAGCCGTGGCACCACCTCAGGGACAGATGCGGCCCGGACGGCAGCTCGCCGTGCTCGGGCTCATCTTCGTCGTCCTCTATCTTTTGGTGTTCTTCTCGGGCGGCGCCAGCGGTGGCTGGAAGGACCGGCTGGAGCCCCGGCTCGGCCTGGACCTCGTCGGCGGCACCCGGCTGACGCTCGAGGCCACCAACACCGTGGACGGCAAGCCGCCGACCGCCGGCAACCTCGAGGAGGCGCGCCAGATCATCGAGAGCCGGGTCAACGCCTACGGCGTGGCCGAGGCCGAGGTGGTCACCGAGGGCAACCGCAACATCGTCATCTCCCTGCCCGGCCAGAACCGGGACCTGACCGACGTCGGCAGCGCCGCCGAGCTGCGCTTCCGCAAGGTCCTCAAGGCCACCGACGGCAGCGGCGCCGCCGCCGCGCCCGCGCCGAGCCCGAGCGTCGCCCCGTCCGGGACCGCCAGCCCGGCGCCGTCGGGCAGCGCGTCGCCGCAGGCGTCCACGAGCCCCAAGGTCAGCGGATCGCCGAGCGCCGGCGGACAGGGCGGTATGGCCCCGAACCCGAGCGCCTCCGCCACCCCGTCGGCCTCGCCGAGCGCCGCGTCCCCCAGCGCCAGCGCCAGCGCCGAGCCGGTGCCGCAGAGCATCGAGCAGCAGCGCAAGGCCGTCGAGCAGAAGGTCGGCGCGGCCGCCTGGGCCGCCGCCTCGGGCCTGCAGGCCCCGGCCGACCTCACCACGGACCCGACGCTCGCCGACAAGCTCAAGCCGTTCGGCACGCTCAGCCCGCAGGAGGTCGCGGTCCTGCCGGTCGAGATGCAGTTCAACGTCCCGACCATCACCTGCGCCCAGCTCGACAAGCGCCCGGCCGCCTCGATCAAGGACGAGAAGCAGAAGGCGGTCGCCTGCGAGTCCGGCGCGAAGTACCTGCTCGACGTGGCGAAGGTGCTGGGCACCGACGTCAAGAACGCCTCCGCCCAGCTCGACCAGACCAGCTCCTGGGTGGTCAGCCTCAACTTCACCGGCAAGGGCCAGGAGAAGTGGACCGCGCTGACCCGCGAGGCGTTCAACAACGAGGGCCAGGCCTGCGACCAGACCGCGCTCGGCCAGGACGGCAAGTGCCGGGTCGCCGTGGTGCTGGACAACGCGATCGTCTCGTCCCCGGAGATCCAGGGCGTGCTGACCGGTGACTCGCAGATCACCGGCAGCTTCGACAACAAGACCGCGAACGCGCTCGCCAGCCAGCTCCGCTACGGCGCGCTGCCGGTGACGTTCGAGCCGCAGGAGCAGCAGAACGTCACCGCGACGCTCGGCGACAGCCACCTCAAGGCGGGTCTGCTGGCCGCGGGCATCGGCATGCTGCTGGTCATCATCTACTCGTTCTTCTACTACCGGCTGCTCGGCTCGGTCATCTTCCTGAGCCTGGTGCTCTCCGCGCTGCTGGTCTTCGGCGCGCTCGTGGTGCTCGGCCGTTCGATCGGCTTCACGCTCACGCTCGCCGGCATCGCCGGCATGATCGTCTCACTGGGCGTCGCGGCGGACTCGTTCGTCATCTACTTCGAACGATTGAAGGACGAGATCCGGGAGGGCCGCAGCCCACGCAGCGCGGTGCCGCGCGCCTGGATCCGGGCCCGCCGGACGATCATCTCGGCGAACGCGATCACGCTGATGTCGGCCGTCGTGCTCTACATCGTGTCGGTCGGCGCGGTGAAGGGCTTCGCCTTCGCGCTCGGCCTGGCCACAGTGCTCGACCTGGTCGTCGTGTTCCTCTTCCGCCACCCGATCATGACGATGTTCGCCCGCACCCGGGCGTTCCTGTCGCCGCGGGTCAGCGGTCTGGGCCGGGCGCTGCCGGCCCGGTCGGCCGAGCCGGGCACCGCCCGCAACCCGCGTGTCAAGGAGGCCTGAGATGGCTAAGAGTGGTCTGGCCGCGCGGCTCTACCGGGGCGAGGCGGATCTCAACATCGTCGGCCGCCGCAACCTGTGGTTCGGCGTGGCGGGCGTCCTGGTCCTGATCGCGGTCCTCAGCTTCGCGATCAGCGGCTTCAAGCTCGGCATCGAGTTCGCCGGCGGCAACACGTTCCAGGTGCCGGCCAGCGTCGGCACGCTGGACCGGGCCGAGCAGACCGTCGACGAGGTGCTGGCCGACGAGGCGCCCGGCGTCGAGGTGGTCAGCGCCCAGAAGGTCGGCAGCACCAGCGGCGAGTTCTACGAGATGCGGACCGGGCAGCTCTCCGCCGAGCAGGCCAACGCGGCCAAGACCGCGATGGCGCAGGAGTTCGGCATCCAGGCCGACCAGATCAGCGGCAGCCAGGTCTCCGAGGCGTGGGGCAGCCAGGTCACCTCCCGCGCCTTCCTCGGCCTGCTGATCTTCATCGCAGTGGTGTCGATCTACCTGGTGCTGCGCTTCGAGTGGCGGATGGCGGTCGCCGCGATCACCTCGCTGCTGACCAACCTGGCCCTCACCGCCGGCATCTACTCGCTCGTCGGCTTCGAGGTCACCCCGTCGACGATCATCGGCTTCCTCACGATCCTGGGCTTCGCGCTCTACGACGTGGTGGTGGTCTTCGACAAGGTGCAGGAGAACACGCGCGGCATCACCGCGAACAACAACGTCACCTACGGCGAGGCGTCCAACCTGGCGCTCAACCAGAGCCTCATGCGGTCGCTGAACACTTCGGTCGTGGCGCTGCTGCCGGTCGGCGGCCTGCTCTTCATCGGTGCCGGCCTGCTCGGCGCGGGCACGCTGAAGGACCTGGGCCTGGTGCTGTTCGTCGGTATGGCGGTGGCGTTCCTGACCTCGATCCTGCTGGCCACCCCGCTGCTGGTGCTGCTGAAGAACATGGACCCGCGGATCAGCGCGCACAACAAGCGAGTGCTGTCCCGCCGGGCCGCGCTGGCCCGGGGCGAGATCACCCCGAAGGGCCCGCGTGCCACCGCGCCGGCCGCCGACGCGCCGATCGACCCGGAGGCGGCCGCGCTCGCCGGCGCCGCCCCGAAGGTCGGCGCCCGCCCGGCCGGCAAGCGTCCCAGCGGCGCCCGCGGCGGCCGGCCCGCCGGCGGCGGCGGCAACCGGCCCGGCGGCAAGCGCCGCTAGAACCACGGGCCCGGACGCAATCACGACGACGGCGTCCGTCATGCTGAACTTACGGCATGACGGACGCCGTCGTCGTTTCGAAAGGACATGGGACGCACTGTGACGGAGACCCACACCGCGGGCGTACGCGGAGACAGCGGCCCGGAGGCCGCCCAGCTCGTCGCCAGCCGGTTGCTGGACGTGCCGGACTTCCCCAAGCCGGGTGTCATGTTCAAGGACCTGATGCCGCTGTTCGCCGACGGCGCGGCGTTCCGTGAGGTGATCGACGGCATCATCGCGTACCACGGGCGCGACTCGTTCGACACCGTCGCCGGCATCGAGGCGCGCGGGTTCGTGCTCGCCGCGGCCGTCGCGTACGCCACCGGGGTCGGTGTGGTGCCGGTGCGCAAGGCCGGCAAGCTGCCCCGGGCCACGCACTCCGCCTCCTACGCGCTGGAGTACGGCGAGGCGACGCTGGAGGTGCACCAGGACGCCTTCACCGCCGGCCACCGGGTGCTGGTGCTCGACGACGTGCTCGCCACCGGCGGCACCGCCGAGGCGACGCTGGACCTGGTGGAACGGGCCGGCGGCACGGTGACCGGGTTCACCGTGCTGCTGGAGCTGGGCTTCCTCGAAGGCCGCAAGCGACTCGCGCCGCGCCCGGTCCACGCCCTGTTGACCGTTTGACCCGGCCCGGCCGTCGGGCCGGTCGGCGCCGACCGTCCGGGGGAGCGGTGGCGTACCCTGCGTACGGGTAGCATTGCCCTTTGCCGACCCGGCCGAGTTGTCCGGGGCGGCGCAGGCGCCGGGGCCCGGCCCCGGTGACCGCGCGGAACAACACCGGCCCCCGGGCCGGTTGAACCAGACGTCGGCCGGACGGCCGGCGCACCCCGGCGAGCGGTGAGGAGGCCGGTGTCCCACGATGTCGTCCCTCCGGTGGAGGGCACGGTGCACCCGACAGGCGACGCGGACGGCTCGGTGACCGAGCGCAGCGGCAACCCGCAGGCCCGGGCGACCGGCGCCACCGGCGGCGCGCCCGACGCGACGGCTGACGGCGGGGGTGTCGTGGTGCCGTTCCCGACCGAGGCTTCCGCCGACCCGGCGACCGGCGGCGGTTTCGCGCTCTCCAACGCGCCCACCGGCCGGCGGGTACGCGCCCGGCTGGCCCGGTTCAACGCGCCCTGGCAGACCTCGCAGGTCAGCGAGGTGCTGGAGCCGCTGATCTCCACCCACCGGGAGAACCACCCCAAGGCCGACGCCCGGCTGCTGCAGCGCGCGTTCGACACGGCCGCGCGGTGGCACTCGGGGCAGTACCGCAAGTCCGGCGATCCCTACATCACGCACCCGCTGGCCGTGGCGACCATCCTGGCGAACCTGGGCATGGACACCACCACGCTGGTCGCGGCGCTGCTGCACGACACCATCGAGGACACCGAGTACACGCTCGACCAGATGCGCGCCGACTTCGGCGGCGAGGTCGCGCTGCTCGTCGACGGCGTCACCAAGCTCGACAAGGTCAAGCTCGGCGACGCCGCCAAGGCCGAGACGATCCGCAAGATGGTCGTGGCGATGGCGAAGGACCCCCGGGTCCTGGTGATCAAGCTGGCCGACCGGCTGCACAACATGCGGACCCTGACCTTCCTGCCGCGCCCGAAGCAGGAGCAGAAGGCCAAGGAGACGCTGGAGATCCTGGCACCGCTGGCGCACCGCCTCGGTATGAACACGATCAAGTGGGAGCTGGAGGATCTCGCCTTCGGCACGCTGTTCCCGAAGCGGTTCGAGGAGATCAACCGGCTGATCGGGGAGCACCAGCCGCAGCGTGAGGCGCTGCTGCGCCAGGTGACTCAGAAGGTGTCCACCGACCTGAAGGCCGCCAAGATCAAGGCGGAGACCACCGGGCGGCCGAAGCACCTCTACTCGATCTACCAGAAGATGATCGTGCGGGGCCGCGACTTCAACGACATCTACGACCTGGTCGGTGTGCGGATCCTGGTCGACACGGTGCGCGACTGCTACGCGGCGCTGGGGGTCATCCACGCCAACTGGCAGCCGGTGCCGGGGCGGTTCAAGGACTACATCGCCATGCCCAAGTTCAACATGTACCAGTCGTTGCACACGACGGTGATCGGGCCCACCGGCAAGCCGGTGGAGATGCAGATCCGCACCTACGCGATGCACCGCACCGCCGAGTTCGGCATCGCCGCGCACTGGAAGTACAAGGAGCACAAGGGCACCCCGGTGGTGGGCCCCCCGGCGCACATCGACGAGATGACCTGGCTGCGGCAGCTGCTGGACTGGCAGCGCGAGGCGGCGGACCCGAGCGAGTTCCTGGACGCGCTGCGGTTCGACCTGTCCAGCCAGGAGGTGTACGTCTTCACGCCCAAGGGCGACGTCATCCCGCTGCCGACCGGGTCGACGCCGGTGGACTTCGCGTACGCGGTGCACACCGAGGTCGGGCACAAGTGCATCGGCGCGCGGGTAAACGGCAAGCTCGTGCCGTTGGAGTCGACGCTGTCCAACGGCGACGTGATCGAGATCTTCACGTCGAAGTCCGACATGGCCGGCCCGACGCAGGACTGGCTCGGCTTCGTCAAGAGCCCGCGCGCGCGTACGAAGATCCGCCAGTACTTCAACAAGGAGCGGCGCGAGGAGGCGATCGAGGCCGGCAAGGACGCGATCGTCAAGGCGATGCGTAAGCAGGGCATGCCGTTGCAGCGGATGCTCACCTCGGACGCGCTGATGGCGATCGCCCGGGACCTGCACCTGGCCGACGTGGCCTCGCTGTACGCGGCGGTCGGCGACAGCCAGGTCTCCGCGCAGTCGGTGGTGCAGAAGCTGATGGCCTCCTACGGCGGCGAGGAGGGCGCGGCGGAGGACATCGCCGAGACCGCCGTCGCCACCCGGCCGCCGCGCAGCCGGCAGAGCAGCGCCGACCCGGGCGTGGTGGTCCGCGGCGTCAGCGACGTCTGGATCAAGCTGGCCCGCTGCTGCACGCCGGTGCCGCCGGACTCGGTGTTCGGCTTCGTCACCCGCTCCGGCGGGGTGAGCGTGCACCGGGACGACTGCGCCAACGCCGAGGACCTGCGCGCCCAGCCCGAGCGGGTGGTGGAGGTCAGCTGGAAGCTCACCTCGGCCTCCACGTTCCTGGTCGCCATCCAGGTCGAGGCGCTGGACCGGCACAAGCTGCTCGCCGACGTGACGAGGGTGCTGTCCGAGGAGCGGGTGAACATCCTCTCCGCGACCGTCACCACCACCCGGGACCGGGTGGCGGTGAGCCGGTTCAGCTTCGAGATGGCCGACCCGAAGCACCTCGGGCACCTGCTGGCCGCCGTCCGGAAGGTCGACGGGGTGTTCGACGCGTACCGGGTCACCTCCGGGGCCTGAGCCACCGCACGCATGCGAAAGCGCCCGCCGGCTGGGATCAGCCGGCGGGCGCTTCGTCGTCGTACCTGAGGGTCAGCCGCCCTGGATCGGGCTCATGGTCACCTTGGTCATGGTGATCTCCTTCTTCGGGTGACCACCGCCGGCCTGCTTGGCGAACGCGCCGTCGTCACCGGCCGCGGCGACCTGCTTCACCACGTCCATGCCACCGGTGATGGTGCCCAGCACCGTGTAGTTCGGGTCGAGCGACGAGTCGCCGTACACGATGAAGAACTGGCTGCCGGTGCTGCCCGGCTGCCCGGAGTTGGCCATCGCGATGACACCCTCCGGGTACGGCGGGCGCTTGTTGGTGGGGAGGTTCTCCTCGGCCAGGTTGTAGCTCGGCCCGCCGGTGCCGTCGGTGTCCCGCCAGCCCTTGCCGGTGGCGCTCGGGTCGCCGCACTGGAGGACCTGGATGCCCTGGGTCACCAGCCGGTGGCACTTGGTGTTGTCGAAGAAGCCCTTCTCCGCCAGGTGGGTGAAGCTGCCGGCGGTGCAGGGCACGGCGGCGCGGTCGATCTTGGCGGTGATCGGGCCCAGGTTGGTGTCGATCGTCATCGTCTGGGAGCCCTTGCCGGCCTGCTGGGTCGGCGGCAGACCGACGTCCTTGATCTGCGGCGGCCGGCCCTCCTTGGGCACCTCGGTGTACGCGCACTGCACGGCGTCGGCGGTGGTGGCGCCGCCCGTCTGCTCGTCGTCGTCGCCGCCGAGCGAGGTGGCCAGCCACACCGTGCCGGCCACGACGAGCACCAGCACGGCTGCGGCGCCGACGATCGCCTGGGTCTGCCGGCGCTTGCGGGCCTTGCCGGCCCGCTCCGCCATCTCCCGCTCGAGCTTGGCCCGCGCCGCCGCGCGCTGGCGGTCTCTGGTGGACGTCACGGTCACTCCTCAACTGCTGCGTATGGGGTCGGCGCGCGCGCCGGGTCACGTCTGGATCGCACCGGCGGCATGCCGCCGGCTCGCCTGTGTTCTCAGCCCGCGCTGGCGCTCGGCGAGGGCGCGGGACTGTCGGCCGGAGCGGCGCCGGGCTCGCCGACGGTGACGCTCTGCACCAGGATCTGCGTCTGGGGCTTGACCTTGGCGCCGTTGCCATTGTCCACCGTCGGCATGGCGCCGATCTTCTCCACCACGTCGAGCCCGCCGGTGACCTTGCCGACCACGGAGTAGGCCGGCTTGGCCGGGCTGGCGTCCTTGAAGAAGATCAGGAACTGGCTGGCGTTGCTGCCCGGCGGGTTGCCGATCATGGCGACCGTGCCCTTCGGGTACGTCGCCGGCTGCCCGGGCGCCGGGGAGGCCGACGGGCTGGGCTCCGGCGCGCTCGGGACGTTCTCGTCGAAGAACGAGTAGGTCGGGCCGCCGAGGCCGGTGCCGGTCGGGTCGCCGCAGCGCAGCGCGCCCTCGGCGGTGATCTCGTGGCAGGTGGTGTTGTCGAAGAACGAGCGGCCGGCCAGGTAGCTCAGGCTCGCCGAGCCACACGGCGCGTCGGTCTGGTCCAGCTCGACGGTGATCGGCCCACCCTGGTTGGTGGTGATCGTCATCGGGCGGGTGCCGGAGGTGGGCAGGCCCGTGGTGGGCGGCTCGCCGACGTCCTTGAGGTTGGTGTTGACGGCGCCGTCCTGCGCGGTCCAGAGGCAGACGTCCTCGGCGGCCTGCTTCTCCGGCTCCGAGTCGAACGCGCCGAGCGCCCAGGCGGACCCGGCCACGATCAGCACGAGCACCACCGCGGCGCCCACACCGGCCCGGATCTGCCGGCGGCGCTTCGCGACCGCCGCCCGCCGGGCGAGCTGCCGGTCGAGCTTGGCCCGCGCCAGTTTGCGCTGCCGGTCCCTGCTGGAAGCCACGTGCGCTCCCCTTCCTCTGCCTGAATCGCCGTCGGCGCCGGGCGCCGGCCGCCGTTCCGGTCGGGGTGCGCCACGCCACACGCCCGCCAGAGTGTACGGGTAGCGACTGTGAATGTCGTGTACGAGGTCCCGACGTCTCAGCCGGGGACGGCTGGGCGGTGGCGGTGGCGGACGGAACTCGCTGGCCGCTACGACTAGGCTGAAGGTGACGACGACCGGACGGAAAGGGGAGCGACGTGCTCGTGGCCGGCTTTCCCGCGGACGCCTTCGGCACCAACTGCTACGTGGTGGCGACCGCTCCGGGGGAGCAGTGCGTGGTGGTCGACCCCGGCATCGGGGTGCTCGACCGGCTCGACGCCGTGCTCGCCGAGCACCGCCTGCACCCGGCCGCCGTGCTGCTCACCCACGGCCACCTGGACCACACGTTCTCCGTCGCCCCGGTCTGCGGCGCGCGGGGCATCCCCGCCTACGTCCACCCGGACGACCGGGAGCTGCTGGCCGACCCGAGCAAGGCGCTGTCGATGGACCTGACTCAGTTGTTCGGCGGCCGGCTGCCGTACGCCGAGCCGGACGACGTGGCCGAGCTGACCGACGGCGCGACGCTGTCGCTGGCCGGGTTGGAGATCACCGTCGACCACGCCCCCGGCCATACCGGCGGGTCGGTGCTGTTCCGGTTGCCCGGCGCCGGCTCGCCCTGGGAGGCCGAGCAGATCTGCCTCTCCGGTGACGTGCTGTTCGCCGGCTCGATCGGCCGTACCGACCTGCCGGGCGGCAGCATGCCCCGCATGCTGTCGAGCCTGCGGGACAAGGTGCTCCCGCTGGCCGACGACACCGTCGTCCTGCCCGGCCACGGCCCCGCGACCACGATCGGCCGCGAGCGCGCGACCAACCCGTACCTCGTCGAGGTGGCGGGCATCGGCGACGCGCGCCCGGTCGCGCCCACCCGCGGCCTCTGACCGCCGCGACCCACGACGTTTCGCCCGCGCGCCGCGCGGGATCGAGGAGTACGCCATGAGCAAGCCCACGCCCATCTCCGGCTTCCCCGAGTGGACGCCGGCGCAGCGGATGATCGAGCAGTTCGTTCTCGACCGGATCCGCGCCACGTTCGAGCTGTACGGCTTCGCGCCGCTGGAGACCCGCTCGGTGGAGCCGCTGGACCAGCTCCTGCGCAAGGGGGAGACCTCCAAGGAGGTCTACCTGCTGCGCCGGTTGCAGGCCGACGCCGACGGCCCGGCCGGCGACGACGCGCTCGGTCTGCACTTCGACCTGACCGTGCCGTTCGCCCGCTACGTGCTGGAGAACGCCGGCAAGCTGCAGTTCCCGTTCCGCCGCTACCAGATCCAGAAGGTGTGGCGGGGTGAGCGCCCGCAGGAGGGCCGGTACCGGGAGTTCCTCCAGGCCGACATCGACATCGTCGACCGGGACACGCTGCCGGCGCACTACGAGGCGGAGATGCCGCTGGTCATCGGCGACGCGCTGCGGTCGCTGCCGATCCCGCCGGTGCGTATCCAGGTCAACAACCGCAAGATCTGCGAGGGCTTCTACCGGGGCATCGGGCTGACCGACGCGGAGGCGGCGCTGCGCGCCGTCGACAAGCTCGACAAGATCGGCCCGGCCAAGGTGACGGAGCTGCTGGCCGAGACCGCCGGGGCGAGCGAGGCGCAGGCCAAGGCCGTGCTGTCGCTGGCCGAGATCTCTGCGCCGGACGCCTCCTTCGCCGACGCGGTGCGCGCGCTCGGGGTGAGCGACCCGCTGCTGGACGAGGGCGTCGCGGAGCTGACCGCCGTGGTGGAGACCGCGGCCGCGCACGCGCCCGGCCTCTGCGTGGCCGACCTGCGCATCGCGCGGGGCCTGGACTACTACACGGGTACGGTCTACGAGACGCAGATGATCGGCTACGAGCGGTTCGGCTCGATCTGCTCCGGCGGCCGGTACGACAACCTGGCCAGCTCCGGCAACGTGCGGTTCCCCGGGGTGGGCATCTCGATCGGGGTGACCCGGCTGCTCGGCCTGCTGTTCGGCGCCGAGGCGCTATCGGTGTCCCGTTCGGTGCCGACCTGTGTGCTGGTGGCGGTCACCGCCGAGGAGGACCGGGCGGCCAGCGACGCGGTCGCGGCGGCGCTGCGCTCGCGGGGAGTGCCGACCGAGGTGTCCCCGTCGGCGGCCAAGTTCGGCAAGCAGATCCGGTACGCCGAGCGGCGCGGCATCCCGTACGTCTGGTTCCCCGGCGCGGACGGAGACGAGGTCAAGGACATCCGCTCAGGTGAGCAGGTGGCCGCCTCGGCGGGGGAGTGGACGCCGCCCCGGGCGGACCTGAAGCCGCTGGTCGGTCCGGCCGGCACTGGCGCCTGAAGACGTTTCGACCTACGGTGGCGTAAGTTACGCCACCGTAGGGAGAACGTCGTGACCGTGCTCAGCCAGACCGCTCTGCTCACCGAACTCGAGCCGGTGGTCGAGAAGAACCTCGACCGCCACCTGTCGCTGGCCAAGGAGTGGTTCCCGCACGAGTACGTGCCGTGGAGCGAGGGCCGCACCTTCGACGGCCCGCTGGGCGGCGAGGCCTGGTCGCCGGAGGACTCGACACTGCCCGAGGTGGCGCGTACCGCGCTGATCGTCAACCTGCTCACCGAGGACAACCTGCCCTCGTACCACCACGAGATCGCCACGCTGTTCGGGCGCGACGGCGCGTGGGGCACCTGGGTGCACCGGTGGACCGCCGAGGAGGGGCGGCACGGCACGGCGATCCGCGACTACCTCACCGTGACCCGGGCGGTGGACCCGGTGGCGCTGGAGCGGGCCCGCATGGTGCACATGTCGGCGGGCTACCAGAACGTGCACGACCAGGAGATGCTGCACTCGCTGGCGTACGTGTCGTTCCAGGAGCTGGCCACCCGCATCTCGCACCGCAACACCGGCCGGGCCACCGGCGACCCGACGTGCGAGGCGCTGCTGGCCCGGGTGGCAGCGGACGAGAACCTGCACATGGTCTTCTACCGCAACCTGCTCGGCGCGGCGTTCGAGCTGGCCCCGTCGCAGGCCATGCGCGCGGTCGCCGACGTGCTGGCCAACTTCCAGATGCCGGGCGTGGGCATCGACGGCTTCGCCCGCAAGTCGGTGGCGATCGCGCTGGCCGGCATCTACGACCTGCGCCAGCACCGCGACGACGTGGTGATGCCGGTGCTGCGCCAGTGGAACCTGTTCGACGTGACCGGCCTGAACGCCGACGGCGAGGCCGCCCGCGACCAGATCGCCGCCCACGTGGACACCCTGGAGACCCAGGCGTCCCGCTTCGAGGAGCGCCGCGCCGCCCGAGCCGCCCGAGTAGCCGCCACCACCCAGGCCTGACGCGCCCTCCCTCCCCCTCGCCCGCGCGATCTTGCACTTACGGCCCCCGCGAATGCCGCGAAACCGGCACAGCGGGGGCCGTAACTGCAAGATCGCCGAAAGTGGGCGGGGCGGCGAGGGCGGGAGGGGGAGTGCGGGTCAGGGGAGGGGGAAGATGAGGCAGGTTGAGGTGGCGTGGGCTACCAGGCGGTTGGCCGGGTCCGTCAGGCGGGCCTCGGCCAGGGCGGTACGGCGGCCGCGCTGGAGCACGGTGCCCTCGCAGCGCAGCGTGCCGGTGTCGACGGTGACCGGGCGCAGGAACTTCACGTTGAGGTCCAGCGACGTGTAGCCGACCCCGGCCGGCAGCGTGGTGTGCACGGCGCACGCCGCGGCGGTGTCGAGCAGCGTGGACAGGACGCCGCCGTGCACGGTGCCGAGCGGGTTGTAGTGGAACTCCTGCGGCAGCAGCTCGACCACGACCCGCCCTTCGTCGGCCTCCATCCGGGACATGTCGACGAGGTGCATGATCGGCGGCGCGGCCAGCTCGCCGGCGATCATCGCCCGCATCAGCTCCAGGCCACTGCGCCGGCCCAGATGGGCGGCCCCGGCGGCCGGGTCGGACCAGGTGAACGTGCGGCTGCGCTCCTGCGTCTGCGTCATGGACTCAGCCTCGCAGCGCGTTGCTGAGTCTGTCAATGAGACCTAGCCTGGGCGGATGAGACCCGCGGCACTGGACTGGTCGGTGGAGAACTGCACCATCGCGCGCGCCATGGAGATCCTCGGCGAGCGGTGGACCCTGGTCGTGCTCCGCGAGGTCTTCAACGGCGTACGCCGCTTCGACGACATGCGGGTGCGTACCGGCATTCCGCGCCAGGTGCTGACCAACCGGCTCGCCATGCTCGTCGAGCGCGGCGTGCTGCGCCGCGAGCCGTACCGGGAGCCCGGCAGCCGGCCGCGCCACGAGTACCGGCTCACCGGGATGGGGCTGGACCTGTGGCCGGTGCTCGTGGCGGTGCTCGGGTGGGGTGACCGCTACCTGGCCGACCCGGAGGGCTCGCCGCTGAGCGTGGCGCACCGCGACTGCGGCGCCGAGGTCCGGGTCGCGTTGCGCTGCGCCGAGGGACACGAGATCACCGAGGCGCGCGACGTGCTGCCCCGCCCGGGCCCGGGCGCCCGCCGCCGCGCGCCCGGAACCGGCTCTGACAGTTGATGTCGATGTTGTTGCTCCGGCGTTACACCGGGCGCTGGTGCGAATCCGGGCAAAGCCATGTCTTGCTTACGATCTTAAATGTGTGAATACTTTGGGCACCCGGGCGGTTTCCCCAGGTCGCCCGGGTTGTCCTCGGGCGCGCCCCCATGACAGCGCCCGTTCACCCCCATTCGGAGGTTGTTACATGCGACCCACGAGGTCCACGCTCCGCCGCGCCGCCGCAGTCGCCGTCGCCGGCACCCTGGTCACCGGCTCGCTGCTCAGCGCCCCCGCGCAGGCCGCCCCCGCGGCCCTCTCGCCGGACGCCGCCGCCACCCTCGTCGAGAAGCTCGGCGCCCGCGCGGCCGGCACGTACGCCGACGCCAGCGGCAAGATGGTCGTCACGGTGACCGACACCGCGACCGCCCGCCAGGTGCGCGACGCCGGCGCCATCCCGAAGATCGTGGCGCGCGGCGCGGACAAGCTCAACGCCGCCACCGGCGAGCTGGAGCGCTCCGCCAAGATCCCCGGCACCGCCTGGTGGACCGACCCGGCCACGAACCAGGTCGTCGTCTCCGTCGACAGCACCGTCACCGGCGCCAAGCTGGAGCGGGTCAAGGCCGCCGCCGCCCGGCACAACGGCGCGATCCGCATCGAGGCCGAGGCCGGCGTGCTGAGCACCCGGATCTCCGGCGGCCAGGCGATCTACGCCGGCGGCGGCGGTCGCTGCTCGCTCGGCTTCAACGTCCGCAGCGGCTCGACCTACTACTTCCTCACCGCGGGCCACTGCACCAACATCTCGTCGAGCTGGTACAGCAACTCCGCGCAGACCAGCCTGCTCGGCACCCGGACCGGCACCAGCTTCCCGGGCAACGACTACGGCATCGTCCGGCACAACAACTCGGCCAACGCGGCCGGCAACGTGTCGCTGTACAACGGCAGCTTCCAGGACATCACCTCGGCCGGCAACGCGTACGTCGGCCAGTCCGTCCGCCGTTCCGGCAGCACCACCGGCCTGCGCAGCGGCAGCGTCAGCGCGCTGAACGCGACCGTGAACTACGCCGAGGGCAGCGTCTCCGGCCTCATCCGCACCAACGTCTGCGCCGAGCCGGGCGACAGCGGCGGCTCGCTGTTCGCCGGCACCACCGCGCTCGGCCTCACCTCCGGTGGTAGCGGCAACTGCCGCACCGGTGGCACCACCTACTTCCAGCCGGTCACCGAGGCGCTCAGCCGCTACGGCGTGAGCGTCTTCTGATCCACGCACTCCCACGAACGGGCCGCCGGGTGACCGGCGGCCCGTTCCGCGTACCCCCTCAGGCGTCTGCTCCCCGGCGGCCCGGGCTGACCGGCGGCCCGTCCGGGCGCGGCGGCCGGGTCGGCCGGGCGCTCCAGTGCCGGTGGGCCCGCCGCGCCGACAGCACCGCCGCCAGCGGCCAGAGTGTCACCGCGAGCGCGGCCACCCGTTCGGCCAGCCCGGTCCGGGAGCCGCCCGTCACCTCCGCCACCGACCAGCCGAACAACGCCAGCAGCACCGCCGTCACGGCCAGCGCCACCGGCCGGCGGAACGCCCACGGCGGCCGGCCCGCCGGGGAGGCGGCCACCTCGCGCGGCACCCTGCGGGGCAGGCGCAGCGCCGACCCGGCCGGCCAGAGCGCCAGCGCGAGCACCGCCACGGTGGCCACCACGCCGTGCGCCGGGGAGCCGCCCACCTGCGGGCGGGGGAACGCGATGAGCGCGACGGTGGCCAGCCCGCCGAGCGCGAGCAGGAAGCGGCTCGGCAGCCCGGCGGCGTGCAGCGCGGCGGCGGTGGCGGCGTAGCAGCAGCCGAGCAGCACCAGCGCGCCGCCCATCAGCCACGGATCGGTCGCGCCCTGGCCGGCCAGCTCGCTGATCGTGTCCCGCACCGGGTCGTACTCCGGCCCCTGGCGGGCGCCCGCGACCGTCCAGCCCGCCACCAGCAGCGCGGGCGCGGCGGCCGCGGTGGCCACGGCCCAGCTCGGTACGGCACGCACCCGGCCACGGTAAACCGCCGCACCCGGCGCGCACCCCGCTTTCGCCACTGCCGGGGCGGACCGGCTCGACGGGTGCCCGGGAGCGGGCCCGCCCGCCCTGACAGAATGCGGGGGAGCAGTGAGTGGACCAGATTGAGGAGACGCCAGCCGTGATCCGTACCCACAATGCCGGAAGCCTGCGCGCCGCGGACGCCGGCTCGACGGTGACGCTCGCCGGGTGGGTGGCCCGCCGGCGCGACCACGGCGGTGTCATCTTCGTCGACCTGCGCGACGCCTCCGGCGTCGTGCAGGTGGTCTTCCGCGAGGAGGACGCGCACGCGCTGCGCAACGAGTTCTGCGTCAAGGTCACCGGCGAGGTGACCCGCCGCCCGGAGGGCAACGAGAACCCGGACCTGCCGACCGGCGAGATCGAGGTGACCGCGTCCGAGCTGGAGGTGCTCTCCGAGGCCGCGCCGCTGCCGCTGCCGGTGGACGACCAGATCGAGGCCGGCGACGACATCCGGCTCAAGTACCGCTACCTGGACCTGCGTCGCGGCGGGCCGGCCAAGGCCATGCGGCTGCGCTCGCGGGCCAACCAGATCGCCCGGGGCGTGCTGCACGAGCGGGACTTCCTGGAGATCGAGACGCCGACGCTGACCCGCTCCACCCCGGAGGGCGCCCGCGACTTCCTGGTGCCGGTGCGGCTTCAGCCGGGCAGCTGGTACGCGCTGCCGCAGTCGCCGCAGCTGTTCAAGCAGCTGCTGATGGTCGGCGGCATGGAGCGGTACTACCAGATCGCCCGCTGCTACCGCGACGAGGACTTCCGCGCCGACCGGCAGCCGGAGTTCACCCAGCTCGACATCGAGATGTCGTTCGTCACCGAGGACGACGTGATCGACCTCGGCGAGGCGATCGTCTCGGCGCTGTGGAAGGACCTCGCCGGCTACGAGATCACCCGGCCGATCCCGCGCATCACCTGGCACGACGCTATGTCCCGGTACGGCTCGGACAAGCCGGACCTGCGCTACGGCGTGGAGCTGACCGAGCTGACCGACTACCTGCGCGGCACCGAGTTCCGGGTGTTCGCCGGCGCGATCGACGCGGGCGGCTACGTCGGCGCCGTGGTCATGCCCGGCGGCGCGGCGCAGACCCGCAAGGAGCTGGACGGCTGGCAGGACTGGGCCAAGGCGCGCGGCGCACGCGGCCTGGCGTACGTGGTGCTGGACGCCGAGACCGGCGAGGCGCGCGGCCCGGTGGCGAAGAACCTGTCCGAGGCGCACCTGTCCGGCCTGGCCGACGCGGTCGGCGCGAAGCCCGGCGACGCGATCTTCTTCGCCGCCAGCGCCAACACCCGCGAGGCGCAGGAGCTGCTCGGCGCGGCCCGCATCGAGATCGCCAAGCGGTCCAACCTGGTCGACGAGAGCGCCTGGGCGTTCTGCTGGGTCGTGGACGCGCCGATGTTCGAGCGCACTGACGAGGGCGGCTGGACCGCCGTGCACCATCCGTTCACCTCGCCGAACGCCGAGTGGGTGGACCGGTTCGAGGACGCGCCGGACCGGGCGCTCGCGTACGCGTACGACATCGTCTGCAACGGCAACGAGATCGGCGGCGGCTCGATCCGTATCCACCGCGGCGACGTGCAGCAGCGGGTGTTCGACCTGCTCGGCATCACCGCCGACGAGGCGCAGGACAAGTTCGGCTTCCTGCTGGAGGCGTTCAAGTACGGCGCCCCGCCGCACGGCGGTATCGCGTTCGGCTGGGACCGGGTCTGCATGCTGCTGGCCGGTGCCGAGTCGATCCGCGAGGTCATCGCGTTCCCGAAGACCCGGGGCGGCTTCGACCCGCTGACCGGCGCGCCCACCCCGATCACCGGGCAGCAGCGCGCCGAGGCCGGCATCGACGCCAAGCCGAAGGCTCCGGCGGGCCCGCACGCCGGCACCGCCGGCCCGGCCGCCCCGGTGGCCGACCCCACCTGATCCAGCCCTTTCGGAAGGCCAGCGTCATGATGACGCGGGCCTTTCGATCTTCAGGGGGACTGATGAATCTGCTCGTGGTGGGCGCCAGCGGCTTCCTCGGCGCCGAGGTGTGCCGGCAGGCGGTCGCCGCCGGGCACCGGGTCGCCGGCACGCACCACCGTGCCGCCGTCACGGTTCGCGGCGTCGCGCCGCACCGGCTCGACGTGACCGACCGCGCCGCCGTGCGTGAGCTGCTGACCCGGGTACGCCCCGACGCCGTCGTCGCCACCCCCTACCGGTACGACGACTGGGCGGTCACGGCGGACGGGGCGGCCCGCATCGCGGTGGCCGCCGCCGAGGTGGGTGCCCGGCTGGTGCACCTGTCCAGCGACGCGCTGCACGCCGGACGGCCGACGCCGTACGCGGACGAGGACGTGCCCACGCCGCTGCACCCGTACGGGGCGGCGAAGGCGGCGGCGGAGACGGCGGTGCGGGCGGTGGATCCGGGCGCGGTGCTGGTGCGGACGTCGCTGATCGTGGGGGAGGGCAGCAAGCAGATCCAGCTCTGCCGGGACGCGCTGGCCGGCCGGGCCACGCTGTTCACCGACGAGATGCGCTGCCCGGTGCACGTGGCCGACCTCGCCGCCGCGGTGCTGGAGCTGGTGCCGGGCGACTATGCCGGGCTGCTCAACGTGGCCGGGCCGGACGCGGTGAGCCGGGCCGAGCTGGGGTTGCTGGTGGCCCGGCACGACGGGGTGGACGCGCGGGACCTGCGGACGACCACGATCGCCGCCGCCGGGCTGCGCCGCCCGGGCGAGGTGGTGCTGGACTCCACCCGTGCCACCGGGCTGCTGCGGACCCGGCTGCGGGGGATCACCGAGCTGCTCGGCTAGTTGCACAGATTCTTTGCAAGCATCTTGTGCACGGAAAGTGTGCACAGATATTGTGCATCTCATGGAGGAGAAGAAGGAGCGCACCGTACACATCGACCACCGCCAGGTTCGTGCCCTGGCCCAGCCGCTGCGCATGCGGCTGGTCGGGGCGCTGCGCGTGGGCGGCCCGGCAACCGCCACCACCCTCGCGGAGATGCTCGGCACCAACAGCGGCGCGACCAGCTACCACCTGCGTCAGCTCGCCGAGGTCGGCCTCGTGGAAGAGGACCCGAGCCTCGGCACCGGGCGGCAGCGCTACTGGCGGGCCGCGCACGACGTCACCAACTGGGAATCAAGCGACTTCGACGACGACCCGGACTCGCGGGCCGCCATCGAGTGGCTGGAGGCGGACTACTTCCGGTTCTTCGCCCAGCACGCCGAACGGTGGTTCGCCCAGCGGCACCAGTGGTCGGCGGAGTGGCGCGACGGCTTCGGCATGGGTGACTTCTTCATGCGGATCCCGGTCGACCGCCTCAAGGCGATCCAGGAGGAGGTCTTCGCGGTCTTCGAGCGTCACCGCGACGCCGCCGACCCCGACGACCCCGACGCCCAGACGGTGCAGCTCTACCTCGCCGCCCTGCCGATGGACGCGGCCTACCCACGGTCCACCCCGCCACCTGCCGAGGAGAAGCCGTGAGCGCGCTGTCCGTACGCCAGATCCGGATCCGCTACCTCACGCTGTACGGCCTGCGCTGGCTGCCCAGCGGCCTGCTCATGCCGGTGATGATCCTGCTGATGCAGGAGCGCGGGCTCACGCTGTCCCAGATCGGCCTGGTCGCCACCGCGCAGGGCCTCGTCGTACTGGCGCTGGAGTTGCCCACCGGCGGCTTCGCCGACGCGCTCGGCCGCAAACCGGTGCTGGTCGCCGCCTGGGCCATCGGCCTCGGCTCGCTGGCGCTGATGGCGGTGGCCGACTCGTTCTGGATGTTCTTCCTGGTCTGGGCGTTGCAGGGCGTCTACCGGGCGCTCGACAGCGGCCCGATGGAATCCTGGTACGTCGACGCCACGCTCGCCGCCGACCCGAAAGCCGAGTACGAGCGCGGCCTCGGCTGGGCCGGCACCGTGGTCGGCGTCGCCATCGGCGCGGGCGCCCTGCTCAGCGGCGGCCTCGTCGCGCTCGGCCCGATCGGTCCGGTCAGCGCCCTCGCGCTGCCGGTGATCGTCGCCGCCGTGCTCCAGGCCGTCTCCATCGTGGCCCTGCTGGCGCTGATGGCCGAGCGGCGGCCCGCGTCCGGCCCGGCCGCGCTGCGCGCCTCGGTCGTCGACGCGCCCCGCATGGTCGGGCAGGCCGTCGGGCTGCTGCGCCGCAACCGGGTGCTGCTGGCCCTGGTCGCCGTCGAGCTGTTCTGGGGCTTCGGCATGGTCACCTTCGAGTCGCTGCTCCCGGTACGCCTGGCCGAGGTGCTCGGTGACCCGGACCGCGCCGCGGCGCTGCTCGGCCCCGCCGGCACGGCGGCCTGGCTCGCCAACGCCGCCGGCGCCGCGCTCACCCCGTTCCTGCTGCGCCGCCTCGGCGCCGCCCCGGCCGCCGCGCTCATGCGGATCCTCCAGGGCGTGACAGTGGTCGGCATGGGCCTGCTGGCCGGACCGGTCGGCATCCTCATCGCGTACCTGGCCTGCTACACCGTGCACGGCGCGTCGAACCCGCTGCACATGGGGCTGCTGCACCGGCAGGTCGACGGCCCGTACCGGACGAGCGTGCTGTCGCTCAACTCGATGGCCGCCCAGCCGGCCGGAGCGCTCGGCGCGGTCACGCTCACCGCGCTGGCCGACGCCACGAGCGTCAGCGTCGCCATGATCGTCGGCGGGGTGGTGCTCGCCGTGGCCGCGCCGCTCTACCTGCCGGCCTGGCGCGCGGCCCGCCGTACCTCAGCGGAGGCCGAGGTGGTACCGGAGGTGACGGGCGGCCCCGGCCACTCCGGCCTGGCACCGGAGCCGCACCTCGACGCGGCCGACCGTGGCGCCATCGTCGGCGCGGACAGGGCTGCCGGCCGGGGGGAGCCCGGACCGGTGGTCGTGCCGGCGTCACCCGGCCGCGACTGAGTCGCGCCGACGTAATCCGGCTGCGGCTGAGCCGGCCCGTGCCGACGTCGACCGGCCGTGCCTGAGTCGTGCCTGCGTCGCCCGGCGCGCGATTGAGGGGGCCCGCCCCCACCCGGCGGCACAGTCCGCCGGGTGTGGGCACCGCCGCTGCTTCGGCCGCTCCCGAACGCCCTTCCCGGCATCGTCGCCGTGCGGGTCACCACCCCGCTCGGTGGAACGTCATGGGTGTCTCCGCCCTCGTTTGACACCCATGACGCTCCACCCACCGGGATCGACCGGCGGCGCGCGTCCGTTGCTGGGATACGACGTCCGCGGAGCGGGACGCGGAGAGATCTTGGTCAGCGGGCGCCCCTCCAAGGGCCGTTTCGTACCAAGATCGCGTGCCTCGCGCGACAGGCGTCCGGTCGGAGCCTTCGCCGGCCCCGTCAGGCAAGCTTGATGGAGGTGCGGCGTTCGGTGGCGGTGAAGCCGAGCCGCCGGTAGAGCCGGATCGCGCCCACGTTGTCCGGATAGACGCCCAGCGCCACGGTGTCGTACCGGGTGAACAGGGCGCCGGTCATT
Organism: Micromonospora sp. LA-10; assembly: GCF_051853095.1. Classification (NCBI taxonomy): domain Bacteria; kingdom Bacillati; phylum Actinomycetota; class Actinomycetes; order Micromonosporales; family Micromonosporaceae; genus Micromonospora; species Micromonospora sp. LA-10. Next base: position 1,251,336 of record NZ_CP195710.1, on the reverse strand, counting down.
CCGGCGGTCAGCGCCGCGCCCAGCCCTCGGCCGCGAAGCGCCGGCGCGACGGTCAGCCCGGCCAGGAAGCCGATGTCGCCGCGGCTGCGATCCGCGCCGCAGGCGACGAGACGGTCGCCGTCGCGGATGCCGTACCAGCCGACGATGCCCGGCTCGCCCGGCCGGGCTGTGGTGCTCGGGAACGCCTCCTCGATCAGCGCGGCCAGCGCGGGGTGGTCGGACTCGGTGAGCCGCTCCACCCGCTCCTGCTCCGGCTGGCGCGGCGGCAGGCCGGTGGTCCAGAGGAAGTCCCACTCGATCAGCCGGGCCACCGGGAGCCGCGCGGCCACCTCGTCCGGATCGGCGTGGGACACGTTGACCGACTGGCCGGGCCGCAGTGTGCCGTCCGCCCGCTGGGCGGCGAAGACGTCGAGCGCCGGGCCGGGGGCGCCGACCGCCCCGCCGGCCGACCACTCGCCCGGTGGGAGCAGCCATCCGACCGCGCCGCCGCGCCGCCACCCCCGTACGGCCTCGTCGCGCCGGAGCGCGTGCCGGGCGAAGGGGTGGTGGCCGGCCGCGGCGAGCAACGCCTCCCGCCCGGCCAGCGCCTCGTCGACAGTGATCATGCCGCCAGCCTACGAGCGCCGACGCGCCCGATCCGCGCCGGTGGTCCGGCTGCCGGGACGTGTTCCACCGTGGAGATTGACGAACAGACCGATTGGGTACATCCGTCGCCGACCTGCTGGGAACCCCCACCGGAGGAACGACATGCTCGCCATTCTCGCGGCCATCGTGTTCGGTTTCGCGCTGCTGCTCGACTTCATGAACACCGACCTCGGCGCACCCGATCTGTTCAGCACCACGACTCTCATGCTCATCGGCTTCCTGCTGCTCTCGCTCTACCTGGCCGGCGTCGGCTCCGGCCCGCGCGGCGGCGGTGGCGGCCGCTGGTACCGGGGCCGGCGGCCGGGTCGCGGCTGACCGGAAAAGACCACCCGGGCCGGGTCGGCGGCGCGATTCCGGCGCCGTCGGCCCGGCCCGGTACTGTTCTCGTGATGGAATCGGACGCCCTCTTCACCCTCGGCGAGCCCGCCGGCGCACCCGCGGGCGCGGGCGGCGCCGACGGCTTCACCGACACCCGGGCGGACTCGCCGCTGCCGGTGCGGATGCGGCCGGCCGGCATCGACGAGCTGGTCGGGCAGGAGCACCTGCTCGCGCCGGGCGCTCCGCTGCGCCAGCTGGTCGAGGGCGCGGCGCCGATGTCGGTCATCCTCTGGGGGCCGCCGGGCAGCGGCAAGACCACCATCGCCCATCTCGTGGCCCGGACCACCGACCGGCGGTTCGTGGCGATGTCCGCGCTGACCGCCGGCGTGAAGGACGTCCGCGCCGTGATCGAGACCGCGCGGCGGCAGCGCCGTTCCGGCGGCCCGCCGACGGTGCTGTTCATCGACGAGGTGCACCGGTTCAGCAAGACCCAGCAGGACTCGCTGCTCGCCGCCGTCGAGGACCGGACTGTCACGCTGCTCGCGGCGACCACCGAGAACCCGTACTTCTCGGTCATCTCGCCCTTGCTGTCGCGCTGCGTGCTGCTCACCCTCCAGGCCCTCGACGACGACGACGTACGCGGGCTGCTGCGCCGCGCGGTCGCCGACGAGCGCGGCCTCGGCGGCGCGCTGGTCCTGGCCGAGGAGGCGGAGGACCACCTGGTCCGGCTCGCCGGGGGCGACGTGCGCAAGGCGCTCACCGCGCTGGAGGCGGCGGCGGCCACCGCGACCGCGCTCGGCGCCGAACGGATCGACCTGGCCGTGGCCGAGCAGGCGGTCGACGTGGCGGCGGTGCGCTACGACCGGGACGGCGACGCCCACTACGACGTGACCAGCGCGTTCATCAAGAGCATGCGCGGCTCCGACGTGGACGCGGCGCTGCACTGGCTGGCCCGGATGCTGGTGGCCGGGGAGGATGCCCGGTTCATCGCCCGCCGACTGGTGATCTTCGCCAGCGAGGACGTCGGCATGGCCGACCCCACCGCGCTGACGGTGGCCACCGCCGCCGCACACGCGGTGGAGTACGTCGGCCTGCCGGAGGCTCAGCTCAACCTGGCCCAGGCGGTCATCCACCTGGCCACCGCGCCGAAGTCGAACTCGGCCACCAGCGCGATCGGCGCCGCTGTCGCCGACGTACGCGCCGGTCGCGGCGGCCCGGTGCCGCGCGGGCTGCGCGACGCCCACTACTCCGGCGCGCGCGGACTCGGCCACGGGGCCGGCTACCGCTACCCGCACGACGACCACCGTGGGGTGGTCACGCAGCAGTACGCTCCGGACGACCTCGTCGGAACCGACTACTACCAGCCCAGCGGGCACGGCGCGGAGCGGGCGGTGGCCACCCGGCTGCCGCTGCTGCGCCGGATCGTCCGCGGGCTGCCGGCGCCGGCGACCCGGGAGGCCGGCGCCCCGGCCGCCGTGAACGGGGCCCGGGTGGGGGGCGGCGAGCAGGCCAGCGGGGCGAGTGAGGGCGGCAGCGACGCCGCCGAGGGGGGTCAGTAGTGATGGCGCGTGGTCCGGAGCGACCGGCGGACGGCCCCGACGAGCGGCGCGACCCGCGGGCCAAGGGCCGCCGGTGGGGACGCGGCCGGCCCGAGCCCGAACTGGACCCGACGGTCGTCGGCGAGGAACTCGGCTGGATCGACGACCTGCGCACCGCCAAGCAACAGGGCGGCGAGCTCGGACCGGAGGGGGAGTCCTCCGCGCCCGCGCCGGGCCGCCCGGGCGCCGCACCGGGCCCGGCCCCCGGACCGGGCATGCCTCCGCCCGCCGCCGGGCCGGGATTGCCGCCGCCCACCGCCCGGCCCGCTCCGCGGTCCCCGGCGCCCGGCCCGCAGCCAACCGGTCACCCGGGCCCGCCGCCACCCGCGTCTGGTCACCCGGGCCCGCAAGCACCCATGTCCGGTCACCCGGGCCCGCAGCCGCCCGTTTCCGGTCGTCCCGGCCCGGCGGCGCCTCCGTCGGCCGGCCGGCCTGGTGCGCCTTCCTCCGCCACGCCTCCGCCGTCCGGCCGGACCCAACCGGCCGGTCCGATGCCGGACCGCACCGACCCGACACTTCCGCCCGTTTCCGGTCGCTCCGGCCCAGCGACGCCTCCGGGCACGGGCCGCGGGGGACCGGCCGGGCCCGGTCGCGGCCGGCCCGGCGCGGACGTACCCCCGGTCGCCGGGCGTTCCGGTGTGGACGCGGGCGCCGCCCGGCCCGGCCCGGATATGCCGCCCGGCCGCTCGGCTGACGCGCCGCACCCGATGCCCGGTGGCCGGCCCGGTCCGCGTCCTCCGGTGACCCGGCGCGGTCCCGACCAGCCCGGCCCGGCCACGCCGCCGGTGCGCCCCGACGCCGGCGCGCCGCGCCCGCCCGCCGACGGCCCCTGGCCCGGCGTGCCCGAGGCCCGTCGTCCGGCGGGACCACCCGTCCGCCGGGGCCTGGACGGCCCCACTGGCCAACAACCGCCGGTCACCGGCGTCACGCCGCCGCCCGGTCCGCCCGCCGGGCCGCCTGGCCGGGGGCCTGCCGATCCGGGTCGTCCGCCCGTCGACGGCGAGCACCGGCCGCCGACGCCTCGCGGCCGGCACGGCGCCGGCGTGCCGGAGGGCGCGCACCAGGCCGCCGCCACCCCGCCGGTCATCGCGCCGCCCGGCGGTCGCCGGGCCCGGCCCGACGACACCGCCGGCGTTCAGCCTGTCTCCGGCGGGCCCCGGCGAGCACGGCCGGACGACGCTCCGCCCGGCGTGCAGCCCGTGTCCGGTGCGGGCCGCCGTGCGCGGCCGGACGATGTTCCGCCGGGCACGCGTCCGGTCTCCGGCGCCGGCCGCCGTGCTGCGCCGGAGGGCGTCGTCCCCGGTGGGCCGGCCGGACGGGCCGTCCCCGACGCCACCCCGGTCCCCGGTGGCGGGCGACGGTCCCGGCGCGAGGAGCCCACCGGCGGCCACCGCGCCGCCGTCCCCGGTGCGGCGCCCGTTGCCGTGCCTCCGCCGGGTGGCCATCGGGCCGCCCCGGAGCCGGACCGCCCGTCGGTGGTGCCGCGCAGCGGGAACGCGCCGGACCTGCCCGGCGCGCCCGTGTCCGGTGGCCCGGCGAACGGCCCGCGTCGCGCCGCGCCGGACGGCCGCAGGGCCGCACCCGGCGGGTCGGCCGACACCGGCGCCGCCGATGCGGCGCGGCCCGGGCGTCGCGCGGCTCCCGACGACACCGGCGATCCACGCCCGCAGCGGCCCGGCGAGTGGCTGCGGCAGGCGGGTCGCACGCCACACACCGACCCCGCCATGCCGGTGACCCGACGCCCGGCCGACGAGCCGACCGGCCGGCCCGGCGCCCAGGGCGGCCGTACCGGCGCCGCCGTCCCACCGGTCCGTCCCGAACCGGCCGATCCGGGTGTGCCGTCCCGGCGACCCGGGCAGGCCGGACCGGGCGCGCCCGGTCGTGGCACGGCGACAGGCCACCCGGCTCCGCCGGCCCGGCCCGACCAGTCCGGCCCGGTAGTGCCTCCGGCGGGTCCACCGATGCCCGGCCAAGCCCCGATGCCCGGCCAGCCCACGAAGCCCGGCCGCCCCGGCCCGGCCCGGGGTGCTGCCCGCCCCGGAGTACCGCCGGGTCCCGGTGCCGGCCCGCCCGGCGCCGGCCCGCAGAGCGATGTCGAGCGCACCGGCGGTATGCCGACCGGTGGTGGCCGTCCCGGTGGCGGTCCGGCGCGTCCGGCCGGTCCGTCCGGCCCGCACGGCGATGTCGAGCGCACCGGTGGTGTGCCGATCGGTGGTGGCCGTCCCGGTGGCGGTTCGGCGCGTCCGGCCGGTCCGTCCGGCCCGCACGGCGACGTCGAGCGCACCGGTGGTGTGCCGATCGGCGGCGGCCGTCCCGGTGGTCGCGCCGACGAGGCCGTCCGCGGTCCGGGCCGCCCGCCCGGCGGCGACGGCGGGCGTACCGGTCCCGGCCCGCACCCGCCCCGGCAGGGGCCCGGCGGTCCCGGCCCGGCCCGGCCCGGTGAGACCCCTCCGCCCGGTGGCGCACCCCGTCCGCCGATGACGCCCGGTGCCCGGGGCGCGGCCGCCGGACCGGCGCCTGTCGCCCGCGCGGCGGCGGGTGTGGCGCGACCGGTCGGACCGGACGAGCGGACCACCGGCCGGCCGGCCGGCCCCGGACCGGATCCGGACCGCAGTGGACCGGGCAACCCGGCCGGCGTGGCGCCGCAACCGGGCGCACCGGCGGTGGCGCGGGCGGCAGCTGTCGTACCCACGGGGGAGCCTGCGGGGCCACGGCCCGGCGCGGACGGCATGCCGGCGCCGCGACCCGCCGGCCCCGGCGCGGACGAGACCGACGCGGAGGCCGGTGGCCTGCGCGGCGCCCGGTCCGAGCTGCGGCGGCAGATGCGCGAGCGGCGCCGCCTGCGGATGGGTGTGCTCGCGCTGGTGAGTCTGGTGCTGCTGGGCGCGGTGCCGCTCTACTTCGGCATGCGGACGCTCAGCCGTGATCCGGTCTTCGACACCCTCGACGCGCTCGACGTGCCCGCCTGGGCCGAGACCAAGACCGTCGACAACGTCAGCGGCAGCCGCTGGTGCCTGCAGGACTGCCGGCTGCGCGAACGCGCGGTCGAGTCGGAGCAGGGGTGGGAGCAGACGGTCGCCGTCTACGAGCAGGCGCTGGCCAAGGACGGCTGGCGGCGGTGGAGCGTCGAACGCTGCCCGGAGGAGAAGGTCGAGGGCAGCTACACCTGCTGGCGTCGCGACGAGCTCACACTGGACCTGTGGGTACGCGATCCGGCCTGCACGCCGCCGCCGATCGACGGCGCGCCCGCGCCCTCGGCCCCGCCCGCGCCCGCAGCGGCGACGTGCACCGGCTCGTTGGTGTCGGTGAAGGTACGCAACGCGATCGACGACGAGCGCACCGGGCCGACGCCGACCACCGATCCGTCACTCACCGGTGAGGACCCGTTCCCGACGCTGACCGACGACCCGCTGGGCGAGGCGACTCCCTCACCGTCGTGAGCCGACTTTCATCACGGACGGTAGGGTCTGGGGCTGGCACGCCCGTCCGCGCCCGGTGACCGGGTCGGCGTGGCGCGAAGTGGGTAGGTACGGTCGCGCGTTCCGGGGCGTCGGGTCCCGGGACACTGCTTGAGGAGGACATGCGCGTGAGTGGTGGAGAAATCGCTGCGCTGATCGCGGCCGGCGCGTTCCTGATGCTGGTGCTCGTGCTGGCGGTGCCGATCCTGCGGCTGCGGCACACCGTGGACGCGACGACCCGCATGATCACCGAGGTGAACGAGCGCACCGCGCCGCTGCTCGGAGACGTGAACACCACGGTGAAGAACGTCAACGTGGCGCTGGAGCAGGTGCAGACCTCGCTGGACGGGGTGAACCTGCAGCTCGCCAAGGTGGACACCATGACCAGCCACGCGCAGAACGTCACCGCGAACGTGGCGAACCTGGCGACAGTGGTCTCGGCCGCCGCCGCGAACCCGCTGGTCAAGGTGGCCGCGTTCGGGTACGGCGTGCGCCGCGCCGCGTCCGCGCGCCGGCACGCCGAGACCGAGCGCGAGGTGCGCGACACCATCAAGCAGCAGCGCCGGGCCGCCAAGCGCGGCAACCGCTGACCTCGACCGGCGTACGCGGGAGGATGAGAGCATGAGGCGGTTGTTCTGGCTGGGCATCGGGCTGGCCGTGGGCGTCCTGGTGGTGCGCAAGGCCACCCGGACGGCGCAGGCGTACACCCCCGCCGGCATCGCCAGCGGGCTGTCCGAGTCCGCCGGCGGTCTGGTCGAGTCGGTGCGGGCGTTCGTGGACGACGTCCGGGTCGGCATGGCCGAGCGTGAGCAGGAGATCCACGAGGCCTTCGCCCGCGGCGAGGCGTACGACGACCAGTTCGCCGAGCTGCGGGAGGACCCGCGCATCGGCGACCGAGAGATTTTCCCGGAGGACCACCAGCGATGAAGACGGCGGAGATCAAGCGGCGGTTCCTCGCCCACTTCGAGGCGAACGGGCACGCCGTGGTGCCGTCCGCTCCGCTGCCCGCCATCAGCGACCCGAACCTGCTGTTCATCAACGCGGGCATGGTGCAGTTCGTGCCCTACTTCCTGGGCCAGCAGACCCCGCCGTACGCGCGGGCGACGAGCGTGCAGAAGTGCATCCGTACCCCGGACATCGACGAGGTCGGCAAGACCAGCCGGCACGGCACGTTCTTCCAGATGAACGGCAACTTCTCCTTCGGCGACTACTTCAAGTCCGGGGCGATCCCGCTCGCCTGGGACCTGGCCACGAAGTCGGTCGAGGCGGGCGGTTTCGGGCTGGACCCGGAGCGGATCTGGGCCACGGTCTACCTGGACGACGACGAGGCGTACGACATCTGGCGCGCCACCGGCGTGCCGGCCGAGCGGATCGTGCGCCGGGGCAAGGCCGACAACTTCTGGTCGATGGGCATTCCCGGCCCGTGCGGCCCGTGCTCGGAGCTGTACTACGACCGCGGCCCGGCCTACGGCCGCGAGGGCGGCCCGGAGGTCGACGAGGACCGTTACCTGGAGTTCTGGAACCTCGTCTTCATGCAGTTCGAGCGCGGCCCGGGCACCGGCAAGGAGGACTTCCCGATCCTCGGTGACCTGCCGGCGAAGAACATCGACACCGGCATGGGCCTGGAGCGGATGGCCTCGCTGCTGCAGGGCGTGGACAACCTCTACGAGATCGACGAGGTCAAGCCGATCCTCGACAAGGCCGCCGAGCTGACCGGCAAGCGCTACGGCGTGCACTCCGGTCACGCGGCCAACGAGTCGCACCCGGACGACGTACGGCTGCGGGTGATCGCCGATCACGTGCGCACCTCGCTGATGCTCATCGGCGACGGCGTGACCCCGTCGAACGAGGGCCGGGGCTACGTGCTGCGGCGGATCATGCGCCGGGCGATCCGGGCGGTGCGGCTGCTCGGCTACCAGGACCGGGCGCTGCCGGAGCTGCTGCCGGTGGCGCGGGACTGCATGGCGCCGTCGTACCCGGAGCTGGCCGAGGACTTCGGCCGGATCTCCCAGTACGCGTACGCCGAGGAGGACGCGTTCCTGGCCACGCTGCGCGCCGGCACCACGATCCTGGACACCGCGATCGCCGAGACCAAGTCGGCCGGCAAGGCGGCGCTCTCCGGTGACAAGGCGTTCCAGCTGCACGACACGTACGGCTTCCCGATCGACCTGACCCTGGAGATCGCGGCCGAGCAGGGGCTGCAGGTCGACGCGGAGGGCTTCCGCCGGCTGATGGCCGACCAGCGCAGCCGGGCCAAGGCCGACGCGCAGGCCCGCAAGACCGGGCACACCGACGTGTCGGCGTACCGGTCGGTGCTCGACGGCGGCGGGCCGGTGGAGTTCACCGGCTACACCGAGCTGAGCCGCGAGTCCCGGGTGCGCGCGCTGCTGTCCGGCGGCGCCGCGATCTCCGCCGCTGTCGAGGGCGACACGATCGAGCTGGTGCTCGACACCACCCCGTTCTACGCCGAGGGCGGCGGGCAGCAGCCCGACCAGGGCCTCATCACCGTCGGCGGCGGCCAGGTCGAGGTCTTCGACGTGCAGCAGCCGGTGCCCGGCCTGATCGTGCACCGGGCCAAGGTGGTGCGCGGCGAGGTGCGTTCCGGGGAGACCGGGTACGCCGAGATCGACGTGTCCCGCCGCCGGGCGATCTCCCGCTCGCACACGGCGACGCACCTGGTGCACCAGACGATGCGCAACTTCCTCGGTGAGTCGGCGACGCAGGCCGGTTCGCTGAACGCGCCGGGCCGGCTGCGGTTCGACTTCAACACCCCGACGGGTGTGGCGCCGAGCGTGCTGCACGACGTGGAGCAGCAGGTGAACGAGGTGCTGCTGGCCGACCTGGAGGTGCACGCGTTCGTCACCAGCCAGGAGGAGGCCCGCCGGATCGGGGCGATGGCCCTGTTCGGCGAGAAGTACGGCGAGCGGGTCCGGGTCGTCGAGGTCGGCGACTACGCCCGGGAGCTGTGCGGCGGCACGCACGTGGCCCGCTCCGCCCAGCTCGGCCTGGTGAAGATCCTCTCCGAGGCGTCGGTGGGCTCCGGGGTACGCCGGATCGAGGCGCTCGTCGGCATGGACGCGTTCGGCTTCCTGGCCCGCGAGCACCTGCTGGTGTCCCGGCTGGCGGAGCTGTTCCGGGTGCCGGGGGAGCAGGTCGCTGACCGGGTGGAGCAGACAGTCACCCAGCTGCGCGACGCGGAGAAGGAGCTGGAGAAGCTGCGCGCCCAGCTCGTGCTCGGCGGGGCCGGCGCCCTGGCCGCGCAGGCCAAGGACGTGCGCGGCGTCGCGTACGTCGGCACCGAGGCGCCCGAGGGCGCGGCCGCGAACGACGTGCGGACGCTCGCCCAGGAGATCCGGGGCCGGATCGACCCGGCCCGCCCGGCTGTGGTCGCGGTGGCGGCCCGGGCCAACGGCAAGGCGTCCCTCGTGGTGGCCGTCAACCAGGCCGCCCGGGGCCGGAGCCTGAGCGCGAAGGACCTCGTGAAGGCGGCGTTCTCCGGCCGGGGCGGCGGCAGCGACGACCTCGCCCAGGGCGGCGGCCTGCCCGCGGCGGAGGCGCCGAAGCTGCTGGTCACCGTCGAGCAGGCGGTCGCCGACGCGGCATGAGCGCACCGATCGACGCCAGGGCGGACCACCCGGTCCGCCCTGGCCCGTACCGGCGGGGAGGTGCCCGATAGTGGCCGAGCTGTCCCGTGGCGTCCGGCTGGGCGTCGACGTGGGCCAGGTCCGGGTGGGGGTGGCCCGCTGCGATCCGCACGGCATCCTCGCCACGCCCCTGGTCACGCTGGCCCGTGACCTGACCGCCGAACCGGACGCGGTCCCCGCCGACATGGCCGAGCTGGTCCGGCTCGCCGCCGAGCACGAGGCGGTGGGGATCGTCGTCGGGCTGCCTGTCAACCTCGCCGGAAAGCACGGCCCCGCAGCGGTGAACGTATCAGCCTATGCCAACCGTTTGGCTGATGTAATGAGGCCGATTCCGGTGACGCTGACGGACGAGAGGATGTCTACCGTCGTCGCGAGTCGTAGGCTGGCCGAACGGGGCGTCCGGGGAAAGCGCCAACGGGCGGTGGTCGACCAGGCCGCCGCGGTGGAGATTCTGCAGAGCTGGCTGGACGCACAGCGGAGGCGGACGCAATGATCGACGACCTTGATCTGGGCTTCGACGAGCAGGACAGGGGGGAGAAGGGCCGGCACCGGCGCGGCGCGGTACGCCGGCGGCAGGGCAAGTCCGGCGGCGGCCGGGGCAAGACCCTGCTCGCCCTCGCGCTCGCGCTGGTCCTGCTGGGCGGCATCGGCGGCGGCGCGTTCTACGGATTCGACCGGGTCCAGAGCTACTTCGTCACGCCCGACTACGAGGGCTCCGGCACCGGCGAGGTGACCGTCGAGATCAAGCAGGGCGCGCTGCTCGCCGACATGGCCGACGCGCTGGTCGCCGCCGACGTGGTGAAGAGCACCAAGGCGTTCATCGAGGCCGCCGAGGAGAACTCGCGCAGCAAGAACATCCAGCCCGGCACGTACAAGCTGCGCAAGCAGATGAGCGGCGACGCGGCGGTCGCGGCGATGCTGGACCTCAAGAACCGGATCGTGAACGGGCTCACCATTCCCGAAGGGCTCACCGCGAAGACGGTCTACAAGCGGCTCTCCGAGAAGACCGACATCCCGGTCAAGGACTTCGAGGCGGCGGCGAAGGACCCGATCGCGCTCGGCGTGCCGGACTGGTGGTTCAAGCGCTCCGACGGCAAGAAGGTCACACCGTCGATCGAGGGTTTCCTGTTCCCGGACACCTACGAGATCCCGCCGAAGGCCACCGCCGAGACGGTGCTCAAGCTGATGGTGAACAACTTCCTCACCGTCACCTCGAACATGCAGTACGCCGAGAAGGTGCAGAAGGAACGCGGCGGGATCACCCCGTACGAGGCGCTGATCGTCGCCTCGCTCGCGCAGGCCGAGGCCGGCAACAAGGCCGACCTGGGCAAGGTCGCCCGGGTGGCCTACAACCGGGTCTACGGCGAGTTCGACTGCAACTGCCTGGAGATGGACGTCACCGTCAACTACTACCTGGAGCTGACCGGGCAGAAGACCAAGGCATCCAAGGACATGACCGCCGCCGAGCTGGACAACCCGAAGAACCCGTACAACCGCAAGCTGCGTGGGCTGGTCCCGTCACCGATCAACAACCCTGGCAAGGAGGCGCTCGAGGGCGCGCTGGCCCCGCCGCCGGGCAAGTGGCTGTACTTCGTGGCGATCAGCAAGGACGGCCGCTCCGCGTTCGCCGACACCTACGCCCAGCACCAGCGCAATGAGCAGAAGGCCAGGGAGGCCGGGATCATCTGATGGCCGATCCCCGCCGCGCCGCGGTGGTCGGCAAGCCGATCGCCCACTCGCTCTCCCCGGTGATCCACACCGCCGGGTACGCGGCGGCCGGGCTGACCGGCTGGTCGTACACCCGCATCGAAGCCGGCGCTGACGAGCTGCCCGGCCTGGTCGCGGGCCTCGGCCCGGAGTGGGCCGGCCTGTCGGTGACCATGCCGGGCAAGGAGGCGGCGCTCGCGCTGGCCGACGAGGTCTCGCCGGTCGCCGCCGCCGTCGGCGCCGCCAACACGCTGGTACGCCGCCCCGACGGCACCTGGTACGCGGACAACACCGACGTCACCGGCATGGTCGAGGTGCTCACCGGTGCCGGCTGCGTGGCCGGGGCCGTGGTCACAGTGCTCGGCGCGGGTGGCACCGCCCGGGCGGCGATCGCGGCGGCGGCCCGGATCGGGGCGGCCGAGGTGACTGTGGTGGCCCGCCGCCCGGAAGCGGTCGACGAGCTGCGCCCGGTCGCGGCGGCGGCCGGGGTGCCGCTTGCCGGGGCCGAGTGGGACGGCGCGCCCGCCCACGCCCGCGCCGATCTGGTGATCTCCACCGTGCCGAAGGGCGTGGCCGACCCCCTGGCGGACAACTTCGACTGGCGGCCGGAGTCGGTCTTCTTCGACGTGGTCTACGACCCGTGGCCCACGCCGCTGGCGGCGGCGGCACTGGCTGCCGGGTGCCGGGTGGTCTCCGGGCTGGACCTGCTGCTGGCCCAGGCGTTCGGCCAGTTCGAGCAGTTCACCGGCGTTCCCGCGCCACGCGCCGCGATGGCCGCCGCGCTGGCGGTGTAAGGAAGGGCCCCTTCTTAACGCCTCGGGTAGAGGAAGGGCCCTCTGTTAACACCTTCACCGCTGGGCGGCAGATCAGCGCGGAGGCGGCCTGTCCGCAGGGCGGGATGCGGCGGGCGGCGTACGCCGGTGACCACCGGGCGTGACAGACTGACCGTCGTGTTGCGCTGGCTGACTGCAGGTGAATCGCACGGACCCGCCCTCGTCGCGATGCTGGAGGGCGTACCCGCCGGCATCGAGGTGACCACCGGGGAGATCTCCGGTGAGTTGGCCCGGCGCCGGCTCGGCTACGGCCGGGGCGCCCGGATGGCGTTCGAGCAGGACGAGATCGAGATCATCGGCGGGCTCCGGCACGGCGTGACGCTCGGCAGCCCGGTCGCGATCCGGGTCGGGAACTCCGAGTGGCCCAAGTGGCGCACCGTGATGGCCGCCGACCCGGTCGACCCGGACGAGCTGGCGAGTCAGGCCCGCAACGCGCCGCTGACCCGTCCCCGCCCGGGTCACGCCGACCTGGCAGGCATGCAGAAGTACGGGCACACCGACGCCCGGCCGATCCTGGAGCGCGCCAGCGCCCGGGAGACCGCCGCCCGGGTCGCGGTGGGCACCGTCGCCAAGGCGCTGGTGCGTCAGGCGCTCGGCGTCGAGATCGTCTCGCACGTGGTCGAGCTGGGCCCGGTGGCGGTCAAGCCGGGGCTGCGCCCCACGCCGGAGGACGCCGCCCGCATCGACGCCGACCCGCTGCGCTGCCTCGACGCCGAGGCCAGCACCCGGATGGTCGCCGAGGTCGACGCCGCGAAGAAGGCCGCCGACACGCTCGGCGGCGTGGTCGAGGTGCTCGCGTACGGGGTGCCGCCGGGCCTGGGCAGCCACGTGCAGTGGGACCGCAAGCTCGACGCCCGCCTGGCCACCGCGCTGATGTCGATCCAGGCGATCAAGGGCGTGGAGATCGGCGACGGCTGGCAGCAGGCCCGCTCGCGCGGCTCGGAGGCGCACGACGAGATCGTGCCCACCGCCACCGGCGTGCGGCGGATCACCGACCGGGCCGGTGGCCTGGAGGGCGGCATCACCACTGGTGAGCCGCTGCGGGTGAAGGCGGCCATGAAGCCGATCTCCTCGCTGAACCGGGCCCTCGCGACCATCGACGTGACCACGGGCGAGCCGGCCACCGCGATCAACCAGCGCTCCGACGTGTGCGCGGTCCCGGCGGCGGCGGTGGTGGCCGAGGCGATGGTCGCGCTGGTGCTGGCCGAGGCGGCGGTGGAGAAGTTCGGCGGCGACTCGGTCGCCGAGATGCGCCGCAACCTGAACGGTTACCTCGACAGCCTGGTGATCAGGTGAGCACCCGGCCGGTCTGCGTGCTGGTCGGTGCGCCCGGTTCCGGCAAGACCACTGTCGGCACGGCGCTCGCCGAGGCGCTGGGCGTCGACTTCCGGGACACCGACGCCGACATCGAGAACCTCGCCGGCAAGCCCATCCCGGAGATCTTCGTGGACGAGGGGGAGGAGCATTTCCGTACCCTCGAACGGGCCGCCGTGGCGGCGGCGCTCGCGTCGCACGCGGGCGTGCTCGCGCTCGGCGGCGGCGCGGTCCTGGCCGAGGAGAACCGGGCCGCGCTGATCGGCCACACGGTGGTGCACCTGTCGGTGGAGCTGCCGGACGCGCTCAAGCGGGTCGGCCTGGGCGCCGGCCGGCCGCTGCTGGCGCTGAACCCGCGCGCCACGCTCAAGCACCTGATGGACCAGCGTCGCCCGCTCTACGCGGAGGTGGCGACCGCGACTGTGGTCACCGACGGGCGTACGCCGGAGGAACTGGCCGCGGAGATCGCCGCGCTGCTCAAGCCCTGACACCCTCCCGCCCCGCCGTGTCCGGCTTCCTCGGTGGAACGCCGTGGGTGTCTCCTCGGCGTTTTGGCACCCATGGCGTTCCAGTCGGCGCGGATGACGCCGGTGGGTGGAACGCCATGGGCGGGTGAGAAGGCGCGCCGGCCAGGTCCGGCCGGTCAGGCGCTGGCCGCAGCGGCCCCGGCCGTCCGGTGTCCGGCGCGGCGGCGCCGGGCCGGCTCGGGCCGCCAGGTGGCGAGCAGCGCCAGCGCCAGCGCGATCTCGGCCAGGTCACCGAGGTAGTACATGAGCGTGGCCCCGGCCCGCAGCTCGGCGGCGGTGGCCGGCACGTCCACGAACAGTCCGGCGTAGAGCAGCTGGGCGATGGTGGCGTGCGCGGCCACCCCGAACCCGATCACCACCAGCCGCACCGGTACGCGCGGGCGGTGCGGGCCCGGGTCCGGCCCGGCGATCGACCAGGCGAAAAGGCAGCCGCTGAGCAGGAAGTGCGCGTTCACCAGCGTGTGCAGGGCCGGGCTGTCCAGGGTGGCCCGGTACAGCGGGGTGAGGTAGAGCAGCCAGAGCCCGCCCGCGGTGAGCAGCAGCCCGGTCACCGGGTGGCCGAGCACCCGCGCGACGGGATGCCGCAGCAGGTGGACCAGGGCCCGGCCGGTAGGCCGGTCCAGCGTGCGCAGCAGCAACGTGACCGGCGCGCCGAGCACCAGCGCGAGCGGCGCCAGCATGCCGATCAGCAGGTGCTGCCACATGTGCCCGACGAAGTCGCCGGCCGGCCACAGCAGCCCCGCCGCCAGCAGCAGCGCGCCCAGCCCGAAGCTCGCCGTCCGGGCGTGCGGCCAGCCCGGCCCGCCCGGGTCACGTAGCCGCAGCGCGGCGGCCAGGTACGCCCAGAACAGCGCCGCCGGGATCAGCGCGGTCGCCGGGAATCCGCCGTCGGCGTGCCCGGCGTGCGCCAGGCTCACCGGCGCTCCGGCGCGCAGAGGTCGACCGCGCGGGCCCGGCGCTGGATCGCCCAGCCGACAACGATCAGCACCACGCCGAGCGCGAGGAACCCGAGGTCCCACCAGAGCTGGTTCGGGCCGCTGCGGACGTGGTGGATGCCGAGCAGGTGGTGGTCGATGACGCCCTCGACCAGGTTGAACAGGCCCCAGCCGATCAGCGCCCAGCCCCACAGCATCGGCGAGCGCCACAGCCGGCCCCGGGAGCTGGTCACCCGGGAGTAGAGCAGGGCCAGGCCGGTCAGCACCGCCACCCAGGTGACCACGTGGAACAGGCCGTCCCAGAGCGTGTTCATCTGCAACCCGGACACGGTGTCCACCGGGTACTCGCGTACGCCGATCCGGTCGCTGCCGGTGCTGCTGAGCAGGTGGTGCCACTGGAGGACCTGGTGCAGGACGATGCCGTCGACGAAGCCGCCCAGCCCGATGCCGAGGATCGTGGCGGGCAGCCGGATGCTCGTCGCGGACTCCGGTCGGGTCGCGTGTGCCGTCGTCTCGCTCATTCCGGCGGCCCTACCCCGTGCGCGGCGGGGCAAACACCCAGCCAGTGGACAGTCGCCCCGCGAGGGCGCCGTCCTGCACTAGGCTGCCCGCGATGGACGAGGTGACCCGGATCCCGGTCGGCGGCGAGCGGCCGTACGACGTGCTGGTGGGACGTGACCTGCTGGACCCGCCGCCCCGGCTGCTGCCGGGCGCCGAGCGGGTGGCCTTCCTGCACGCGCCGCCACTCAAGGCGCTCGCCGACCGGCTCGCCGACGCGGTCCGCGAGGGCGGCGTGACGCCGCTGCTGATCGAGGTGCCGGACGCCGAGGCGGGCAAGCACGTCGACGTGGCGGCGGCCTGCTGGGACCGGCTCGGCGCGGCCGGGTTCACGCGTACCGACGCGGTGATCGGGGTGGGCGGCGGCGCGGTCACCGACCTGGCCGGTTTCGTCGCTGCCACCTGGCTGCGCGGGGTGCGCTGGGTGCCGGTCGCGACGTCGCTGCTCGGCATGGTCGACGCGGCGGTGGGCGGCAAGACCGGCATCAACACGGCCGCCGGCAAGAACCTGGTCGGCGCGTTCCACCCGCCGGCCGGCGTGCTGGCCGACCTGGCGACGCTGGACAGCCTGCCCCCGGCCGACCTGGCCGCCGGCATGGCCGAGGTGGTCAAGTGCGGGTTCATCGCCGACCCGGTCATCCTCGACCTGGTCGAGCGGGACCCGGCCGCCGCGCTGGACCCGGCCGGGCCGGTGCTGCGGGAACTGGTCGAGCGCGCGGTCCGCGTGAAGGCCGACGTGGTCGCCGGTGACCTGCGCGAGTCCGGGGTACGCGAGGTGCTCAACTACGGGCACACGCTCGCGCACGCGATCGAGAAGGTGGAGGGCTACCGCTGGCGGCACGGCCACGCGGTGTCGGTCGGCCTGGTGTACGCGGCCACGCTGGCCCGGCTCGCCGGCCGCCTCGACGCGGCCGACGCCGAGCGGCACCGCCTCGTGCTGACCGCGCTCGACCTGCCCACCGGCTACCGGGCCGACGCCTGGCCGGAGTTGCTGGCAGCGATGCGGGTGGACAAGAAGGCCCGGGGCAGCCGGCTGCGCTTCGTGGTGCTCGACGGCCTCGCCCGTCCGGCGATCCTGGAGGCGCCGTCGGACGACCTGCTGGCCGCCGCGTACGCGGAGATCAGCTCATGAGGGTGTACGTGCTGAACGGGCCGAACCTGGGCCGGCTCGGCACCCGCCAGGTCGACGTGTACGGGGTGACCAGCTACGCGCAGTTGGTGGCCGACTGCGAGCGGCACGGCCGGGAGCTCGGTCTGGACGTGGTGGTCCGGCAGACCGATGCCGAGCACGAGATGCTGGCCTGGCTGCACGCGGCGGCCGACGAGGAAGCGGCTGTGGTGCTCAACCCGGCGGCCTGGACGCACTACTCGGTCGCGGTGCGGGACGCCTGCGCCATGCTGCGCGGCCCGCTGGTCGAGGTGCACATCTCCAACATTCACGCCCGTGAGGAGTTCCGGCGTCACTCGGTGATCTCGGCGGTGGCGACCGGGGTGATCTGCGGGCTGGGCGTGGACGGCTACCGGCTGGCCCTGCACCACCTGGCCGCCCGGCTCGCCGCAGGGGCCTGAGCCGGTCCGTCCGTTCCGGGGCGCGAGTCCGATTCGACAGGGCGAGTAGACTTGGACGGTCTGTCCGCCAATTGATGATCAAGGCAGGAAATGGCCACCACCAACGACCTGAAGAACGGCCTGGTACTCAACCTGGACGGCGAGCTGTGGGCCGTCGTCGAGTTCCAGCACGTCAAGCCCGGTAAGGGTGGTGCCTTCGTGCGCACCACGCTGAAGAACGTGCTGTCCGGCAAGGTGGTCGACAAGACCTTCAACGCGGGCACCAAGGTCGAGACCGCGACCGTGGACAAGCGCACCATGCAGTACCTGTACGCCGACGGCGAGGACTACGTCTTCATGGATCTGGAGACGTTCGACCAGATCACCGTCCCCGGCGCCACCGTCGGCGAGGCCGCCAACTACCTCCTCCCCGAGGCCGAGGCGACAGTCGCCACCCACGAGAGCGTGCCGCTGTACATCGAGCTGCCGACCTCGGTCGTGCTCGAGGTCACCTACACCGAGCCGGGCCTGCAGGGCGACCGGTCGACCGGCGGCAACAAGCCGGCCACCGTCGAGACCGGCGCGACCGTGCAGGTGCCGCTGTTCATCACCACCGGTGAGAAGATCAAGGTCGACACCCGCGACGGCCGTTACCTCGGCCGAGCCTGATGGCCGAGGGTCCCAAGCAGCAGATGCCTGCGCGTCGCAAGGCGCGTAAGCGGGCGCTGGACGTGCTCTTCGAGGCCGACCTGCGGGACCGCCCACCGGTCGAGGTGCTCGCCGGCTATCTGGAGCGGATCGAGCGGCCGCACCCCGACCACCTCGGCTACGCGGTCGGGCTGGTCGAGGGCGTGGCGGCGCACCTCGACCGGATCGACGAGACGATCGCCAGCTACGCCGAGGGGTGGACGCTGGACCGGATGCCGGTGGTCGATCGCAACCTGGCCCGGATCGCCGTGTACGAGCTGCTCTACGTCGACGAGATCGACGACGCGGTGGCGATCAGCGAGGCGGTGGAGCTGGCCCGGCAGATGTCGACGGACGACTCGCCTCGCTTCCTCAACGGCATCCTCGGCCGGATCGCCGAGTACGCCAGCCGCTGAGCCCCGCGCTCCGCGCCGCGACGACGAAAGGGCCCGTGCCGGACGGCACGGGCCCTTCTCGTACGGGATGTCAGGAGGCGAAGAACGCCCGCGGGTCGGCGACCAGCACGCCGTGCTCGGTCAGCCGCTCGATCAGGCCCGACGGTGAGGCGTCGTAGACGATCGCGAGGGCGCGCAGGTCGTCGGCGCGGATGGAGAGCACCCGGCCGTTGTAGTCGCCGCGCTGCTGCTGGATGGCGCGCGCGTAGCGGGCGACGTAGGCCAGATCCTCGGAGGCCTCGTCGTAGAGCCGCTCCAGGTCCAGCACGATCTTGCTGGTGGGCTCGTGGCGCACCCCGCTGCCGTCGGGCAGCAGCTCCGAGACGGGAACGCGGTAGAAGTCGGCCAGCTCCGCCAGGCGGGACACGGTGACGGCGCGGTCGCCGCGCTCGTACGAGCCGACCACCACGGCCTTCCACCGCCCGTTCGACTTCTCCTCCACCCCCTGCAGGGACAGGCCCTGCTGCTGGCGGATGGAGCGCAGGCGGGCGCCCAGCGACTTGGCGTATTCAGAGGGCATTCGGACACTCCCAGTGCTGTTCGGGTTCCCCGAGCTATCGCTACGGAGCGTGACGGTACGGGGATTGCGACATGTGGTCAAGTGTTGCCGTCCACCACGTCCGGCACCCGCGTGTGGCTTGTCCCCATTTCTCCTGCCTGACCAGCAGGTCAGGACCGGCGGCGGGCGACCCGGTGACCGCTGGTAACGTGGCGTGAAGCCCCGGTCCGGGCCCCGCGCGGGCCGGCCGGAGCCGACCAGACGTCCTTTAACGACCCGTCCCGTGAGGCGGGGAAGGAGGTCCGCCGTGGCCTACCCACCGGCTGCCCATTCGTCGCCGCCGCGACAACCCTCGGTGAAGGTGATCCTCGCCGCTGCCGACGTGTCGCGGGTGGTCGACCGCATCGCCCACCAGATCCTGGAGAAGACCCAGGGCGCCGCCGACACCGTGCTGCTCGGCATCCCCACCCGGGGTGTGCCGCTGTCCCGCCGCCTCGCGGACCGGATCAGCACCTTCGAGGACGTCACAGTCCCGGTCGGCGTGCTCGACATCACGCTCTACCGCGACGACCTGCGCCGGCACGCCACCCGCGCGGTCGGCCCGACCGACCTGCCGTCCGGCGGGATCGACGGCAAGCGGGTGATCCTCGTCGACGACGTGCTGTTCTCCGGCCGCACCGTGCGAGCCGCCCTCGACGCGCTCAGCGACGTCGGCCGTCCGGCCTCGGTGCAACTCGCGGTCCTGGTCGACCGCGGTCACCGTCAGCTCCCGATCCGCGCCGACTACGTCGGCAAGAACATCCCCACCGCGCTGGCCGAGAACGTGAAGGTCACCCTCGCCGAGACCGACGGCACGGACGAGGTACGGCTGTACGGAGGCTCCCCCTCATGATCCGGCACCTGCTCTCCGGCGCCGACCTGGACGCCGCCACCGCCACCCTGGTCCTGGACACCGCCGCGGAGATGGCGACGGTGGCCGGGCGCGAAGTGAAGAAGCTGCCCGCGCTGCGCGGGCGCACAGTGGTCAACCTCTTCTACGAGGACTCCACCCGGACCCGGATCTCGTTCGAGGCGGCCGCCAAGCGGCTCAGCGCCGACGTGATCAACTTCTCCGCCAAGGGCTCCAGCGTGGCCAAGGGGGAGAGCCTGAAGGACACCGCGCTGACGCTCCAGGCGATGGGCGCGGACGCGGTGGTCGTCCGGCACCCCGCCTCCGGCGCGCCGCACCGGCTCGCCGAGTGGGTGGACGGGTCGGTCGTCAACGCCGGGGACGGCACCCACGAGCACCCCACCCAGGCGCTGCTCGACGCGTACACGATGCGGTCCCGGCTGGGCCGCCTCGACGGCCTGCACGTGGCGATCGTCGGCGACGTGCTGCACTCCCGGGTGGCCCGCTCCAACGTGCTGCTGCTGTCCACGCTCGGCGCGAAGGTCACCCTGATCGGCCCGCCCACGCTCATCCCGGTCGACATCGCCGCAGCCCTGGCCCCCGGCACCGACGTCTGTTACGACCTCGACGCCGTTCTCCCAAATGTGGACGTGGTGATGATGCTGCGGGTGCAGCGGGAACGGATGGGGGACTCGTACTTCCCGTCGGCCCGGGAGTACGCCCGCCGCTACGGGCTCGACGGGCCGCGCATGCGCCGGCTGCCCGAGCACGCGATCGTCATGCACCCCGGGCCGATGAACCGGGGGATGGAGATCACGCCCGAGGTGGCCGACTCGCCCCGCTCCACCATCGTCGAACAGGTCGCCAACGGGGTCTCCGTGCGGATGGCCGTGCTCTACCTGCTGCTCGGAGGGAACAACCGGTGACCGCGTACCTCATCACAGGCGTCAGCATCGTCGGCGGCGAGCCGACCGACCTGCTCATCCGCGACGGCGTGGTGGCCGCCGTCGGCGGCGGACTCACCGCCGACGACGCCACAGTCATCGACGCGACCGGCCTGGTCGCGCTGCCCGGCCTGGTCGACCTGCACACCCACCTGCGCGAGCCCGGCCGGGAGGACGCCGAGACCGTCGAGTCCGGCTCCCGGGCCGCGGCGCTCGGCGGCTACACCGCGGTCTGCGCGATGGCGAACACCTCGCCGGTCGCCGACACTGCCGGCGTGGTCGAGCAGGTCTGGCGGCTCGGCCGGGAAGCCGGCCTGGTCGACGTGCAGCCGATCGGCGCGGTCACCGTCGGGCTGGCCGGTGAGCGCCTGGCCGAGCTGGGCGCGATGGCCGACTCGGCCGCCGGGGTGCGGATCTTCTCCGACGACGGGCACTGCGTGTCGGACCCGCGGCTGATGCGCCGGGCGCTGGAGTACGTCAAGGCGTTCGACGGCGTGATCGCCCAGCACGCCGAGGAGCCCCGGCTCACCGAGGGCGCGCAGATGCACGAGGGCGAGGTGTCCACCCGCCTCGGCCTGACCGGCTGGCCGGCCGTCGCCGAGGAGGCGATCATCGCCCGGGACGTGCTGCTGGCCGAGCACGTCGGCAGCCGCCTGCACGTCTGCCACGTCTCCACCGCCGGCAGCGTCGAGGTGCTGCGCCAGGCCAAGGCGCGCGGGGTACGGGTCACCGCCGAGGTGACGCCGCACCACCTGCTGCTGACCGACGAGAAGGCAGAGAGTTACGACCCGGTCTTCAAGGTCAACCCGCCGCTGCGCACCGCCGCCGACATCGCCGCGCTGCGCGAGGCGCTGGCCGACGGCGTGATCGACATCATCGCCACCGACCACGCGCCGCACGCCGTGGAGGACAAGGAGTGCGAGTGGGCGTACGCCCGGCCGGGCATGCTCGGCCTGGAGACCGCCCTGTCCATCGCGCTCGACGTGTTCGGCCCCCGCTGGGACCTGATCGCCGAGCGGATGTCCCGCACGCCGGCCCGCATCGCCGGACTGGCCGGGCACGGCGTCGACCCGGCGCCCGGCGTACCGGCCAACCTGACCCTGATCGACCCGGCCGCCCGCCGCCTCATCGAGCCGGCGGAGCTGGCCAGTCGCAGTCGCAACACCCCGTACGCCCGCATGACGCTGCCGGGTCGCATCGTGGCGACCTTCCTGCGCGGCGAGCCGACGGTCCTGGACGGAAAGGCAGTCAAGTGAGCGCGAGGAACGCAGCGAAGCGGAGTCCCGCAGTCGCGAACGAAAGGCGGGCACAGTGAAGCGACGGCCCGCGATTCTCGTCCTTGAGGACGGGCGCACGTTCCACGGCGAGGCGTACGGCAGCGTCGGGGAGACCTTCGGCGAGGCGGTCTTCAACACCGGCATGACCGGCTATCAGGAGACGCTCACCGACCCCTCGTACCACCGGCAGGTGGTGGTGCAGACCGCGCCGCACATCGGCAACACCGGCGTCAACGGCTCCGACGACGAGTCCGACCGGATCTGGGTGGCCGGATACGTGGTGCGCGACCCGGCCCGGATCAGCTCC
This sequence comes from Micromonospora sp. LA-10, assembly GCF_051853095.1. NCBI lineage: Bacteria > Bacillati > Actinomycetota > Actinomycetes > Micromonosporales > Micromonosporaceae > Micromonospora > Micromonospora sp. LA-10. Next base: position 1,229,193 of record NZ_CP195710.1, on the reverse strand, counting down.
AACTGGCGTGCCACCGGCGGGCTGGAGGACCGGCTCGCCGCCGAGGGCGTGGTCGGCATCAGCGGCGTGGACACCCGGGCGCTGACCCGGCATCTGCGCGAGCGCGGCGCGATGCGGGTCGGCATCTCCAGCGTCGAGGACGACCCGGCCGCCCTGCTGGAGCGGGTGCGCCGCTCGCCGCAGATGGTCGGCGCGAATCTGTCCGACGAGGTGACCACCGCCAAGCCGTACGTGGTCGAGGCGGAGGGCCAGCACCGGTTCACGGTGGCCGCCGTGGACCTGGGCATCAAGCGCAACGTGCCGCGCCGGCTCGCCGCCCGCGGCGTCACCACCCACGTGCTGCCCGCCGGGTCGACGATCGAGGACCTGCTCGCCACCGGCGCGGACGCGGTCTTCTTCTCGCCCGGCCCGGGCGACCCGGCGACCGCCGACGGCCCGGTGGCGCTGGCCCGGGAGGTGCTGGCCCGGCGGATTCCGCTGTTCGGCATCTGCTTCGGCAGCCAGATCCTCGGCCGGGCGCTCGGCTTCGGCACCTACAAGCTCGGGTACGGCCACCGCGGCATCAACCAGCCGGTGCTCGACCGGGCCACCGGCAAGGTCGAGGTGACCAGCCACAACCACGGCTTCGCGGTGCAGGTGCCGGGTGCCGGGGACGGCGCGGTGGTGCCGGATCAGGTGATCCAGACCGAGTTCGGCGGTGTCCAGGTGTCACACGTCTGCCTCAATGACAACGTGGTCGAGGGGCTGCGGGGCATCGACGTGCCCGCTTTCACCGTCCAGTACCACCCGGAGGCGGCGGCCGGCCCGCACGACGCGGACTACCTCTTCGACCGTTTCGCAGAGCTGATCGAGGGGCGCAAGAATGCCTAAGCGGACCGACCTCAAGCACGTCCTGGTGATCGGCTCCGGGCCGATCGTGATCGGACAGGCCTGCGAGTTCGACTACTCCGGCACCCAGGCCTGCCGGGTGCTGCGCAGCGAGGGGATCCGGGTCAGCCTGGTCAACTCCAACCCGGCGACGATCATGACGGACCCGGAGTTCGCCGACGCCACGTACGTCGAGCCGATCACCCCGGAATTCGTCGAGCTGGTCATCGCCAAGGAGCGTCCCGACGCACTGCTGCCTACGCTCGGCGGGCAGACCGCGCTGAACACCGCTGTCGCGCTGCACGAGGCGGGCGTGCTGGAGAAGTACGGCGTCGAGCTGATCGGCGCGAACATCGAGGCGATCAACCGGGGCGAGGACCGGCAGCTGTTCAAGGAGATCGTCGCGAAGGCCGGCGTACGGCTGGGCCTGGAGGATCCGTCCGCGCTGGTGCCGCGCTCGCGGGTCTGCCACTCGATGGACGAGGTCCGCGAGACGGTCGCCGAGCTGGGCCTGCCGGTGGTCATCCGGCCGTCGTTCACCATGGGCGGCCTCGGTTCCGGCATGGCGCACACCGACGAGGACCTGGAGCGCATCGCCGGTTCGGGCCTGGCGGCCAGCCCGGTGCACGAGGTGCTCATCGAGGAGAGCGTGCTCGGCTGGAAGGAGTACGAGCTCGAACTGATGCGCGACCGCCACGACAACGTGGTGGTGGTCTGCTCGATCGAGAACGTCGACCCGATGGGCGTGCACACCGGCGACAGCGTCACCGTCGCCCCGTCGATGACGCTCACCGACCGGGAGTACCAGCGGCTGCGTGACCTCGGCATCGCGGTGCTGCGCGAGGTCGGGGTGGACACCGGCGGCTGCAACATCCAGTTCGCGGTCAACCCGGCCGACGGCCGGATCGTCGTGATCGAGATGAACCCCCGGGTGTCGCGTTCCTCGGCGCTGGCGTCGAAGGCGACCGGCTTCCCGATCGCGAAGATCGCCGCGAAGCTCGCCATCGGATACACGCTGGACGAGATCCCGAACGACATCACGCTCAAGACGCCTGCGGCGTTCGAGCCGACGCTCGACTACGTGGTGGTGAAGATCCCCCGGTTCGCGTTCGAGAAGTTCCCCGGCGCCGACCCGGAGCTGACCACCACCATGAAGTCGGTGGGCGAGGCGATGAGCCTGGGCCGCAACTTCACCGAGGCGCTGAACAAGGCGATGCGCTCGATGGAAACCAAGGCATCGGGTTTCTGGACCACCGCGGACCCCGACGGCGCCACGAAGGAGAACACCCTCGCGGCGCTGCGCACGCCGCACGACGGCCGGCTCTACACCGTCGAGCGGGCGCTGCGCCTGGGCGCGTCTATCGCCGAGGTGTCCGAGGCGTCCGGCGGCATGGACCCGTGGTTCCTGGACCAGATCGCCTCGCTGGTGGAGCTGCGCGCCGAGATCGTCGACGCGCCGGTGCTCGACGCCGGCCTGCTGCGCCGGGCCAAGCGCGCCGGCCTGTCCGACCGGCAGCTCGCCGCGCTGCGTCCCGAGCTGGCCGCCGAGGACGGCGTCCGCACGCTGCGCCACCGGCTGGGCGTCCGGCCGGTCTACAAGACGGTGGACACCTGCGCCGCCGAGTTCGAGGCGACCACGCCGTACCACTACTCGACCTACGACTCGGAGACCGAGGTGGCGCCCTCGGCGCGGCCGAAGGTGCTCATCCTGGGCTCCGGGCCGAACCGGATCGGTCAGGGCATCGAGTTCGACTACTCGTGCGTGCACGCGGTCCAGGCGCTCCGGGCCGTCGACTACGAGACCGTCATGGTCAACTGCAACCCGGAGACCGTCTCCACCGACTACGACACCGCCGACCGGCTCTACTTCGAGCCGCTGACGTTCGAGGACGTGCTGGAGGTCTGGCACGCCGAGGACTCCTCCGGCAAGGCCGCCGGCGGACCCGGCGTCATCGGGGTGATCGTCCAGCTCGGCGGGCAGACGCCGCTCGGCCTGGCCCAGCGGCTCAAGAACGCCGGGGTGCCGATCGTCGGGACCTCCCCGGAGTCGATCCACCTGGCCGAGGAGCGCGGCGCGTTCGGCGCGGTGCTGGCCCGGGCCGGGCTGCGCGCGCCCGCGCACGGCATGGCCACCTCGTACGACGAGGCGAAGGCGATCGCCGACGAGATCGGGTACCCGGTCCTGGTCCGCCCCTCGTACGTGCTCGGCGGGCGGGGCATGGAGATCGTGTACGACGACGCCACGCTGCGCGACTACATCGGCCGGGCCACCGCCATCTCGCCGGACCGCCCGGTGCTGGTGGACCGATTCCTGGACGACGCCATCGAGATCGACGTGGACGCGCTCGTGGACGCCGAGGGCGACGTCTACCTGGGCGGCGTGATGGAGCACATCGAGGAGGCCGGCATCCACTCCGGCGACTCGTCGTGCGCGCTGCCGCCGATCACCCTGGCCGGCTCGCACCTGGCCCAGGTACGCCGCTACACCGAGGAGATCGCCCGCGGCGTCGGGGTGCGCGGCCTGCTCAACGTCCAGTACGCGTTGCAGGGCGACATGCTCTATGTGCTGGAGGCCAACCCGCGCGCCTCCCGTACCGTGCCGTTCGTCTCCAAGGCCACGGCGGTGCCGCTGGCCAAGGCGGCGGCCCGGATCGCGCTCGGCGCCACCATCGCGCAGCTGCGCGCCGAGGGGATGCTGCCGCCGACCGGCGACGGCGGCACCATGCCGGCCGACGCGCCGATCGCGGTCAAGGAGGCGGTGCTGCCGTTCAAGCGGTTCCGTACCCCCTCCGGCAAGGGCATCGACGTGCTGCTCGGCCCGGAGATGAAGTCCACCGGCGAGGTGATGGGCATCGACACCGGCTTCGGGCAGGCGTTCGCCAAGTCCCAGGCCGCCGCGTACGGGTCGCTGCCCACCGCCGGGAAGATCTTCGTCTCGGTCGCCAACCGGGACAAGCGCGGCATGATCTTCCCGATCAAGCGCCTGGCCGACCTGGGCTTCGAGATCGTGGCCACCACCGGCACGGCCGAGGTGCTGCGCCGGCACGGCATCGCCTGCGAGCAGATCCGCAAGCACTACGAGTCGGGTGAGGGCGCGGACGCGGTCTCGCTGATCCTCGGCGGGGACGTGGCGCTGGTGGTGAACACGCCGCAGGGCTCCGGCGCGAGCGCCCGCTCCGACGGGTACGAGATCCGCAGCGCGGCGGTGAGCGTCGACATCCCGTGCGTCACGACGGTGCCGGGTGCCGCCGCCGCGGTCATGGGCATCGAGGCCCGCATCCGGGGCGACCTGAAGGTCCGCCCGCTGCAGGACCTGCACGCCGCCCTGCGGGCGGGCGAGTGACAGCGCGCCTCCACGCGTCGATCATGAGGTTGGCGGCGGAATCGGAGATCCACTTCGCCGCCAACCTCATGATCACCGGCTCGGGGGCCGGCGCGTGATCTTCGAGAAGGTGGTGCGGCCCCGGCTGTTCTCGCTCGCGGGCGGGGACGCGGAAGGCGCGCACGAGTGGACGCTGGAGCGGCTGGCGGCGGTGTCGCGGCGGCCGGCGCTTCTGGCGGCGCTGCGCGCGGCGTACTTCCGGTCCGCGCCGCGCACCGTGTTCGGGGTGCGCTTCCCGAACCCGGTCGGGCTGGCCGCCGGGATGGACAAGAACGGACTCGCGTTGCCGGCGTGGCCGGCGCTCGGCTTCGGCTTCGTCGAGGTCGGCACCGTGACCGCGCACGCCCAGCCGGGCAACCCGCGGCCCCGGCTGTTCCGGCTGCGCGACAGCGAAGCAGTGGTCAACCGGATGGGCTTCAACAACGAGGGCGCGGCGGCGCTGGCCGACCGGCTGGCGGCGCTGCCCCGCCCGATCGGCGTACCGCTCGGCATCTCGCTCGGCAAGTCCAAGGTGACCCCGTTGGATCAGGCCGTCGAGGACTACCTCGACTCCTACCGGGCGCTCAAGGGACACGGTGACTACTTCGCCGTCAACGTGTCCTCACCGAACACCCCCGGGCTGCGGTCGCTTCAGGACCGGTCCCACCTGGACGCGCTGCTCGCCGCGCTGGTGGGGGAGAAGCCGGTGCTGGTGAAGATCGCCCCGGACCTCACCGAGCCGGCCGTGGCCGAGCTGCTGGAGGTCTGCCTCGACCGGGGCGCGGCCGGGGTCATCGCCACCAACACCACGCTCGCCCGTGACGGGCTGGCCCCGGCGGACCGGGCGCGCGGCGCGGAGGCGGGCGGCCTGTCCGGCCGGCCGCTCACCGTACGGGCCCGCGAGATGGTCGCCTTCGTGCACCGCGAGACCGGCGGACGGCTGCCGGTGATCGGCGTCGGCGGCATCCTCGACCCGGACGACGCCACACGCATGTTCGACGCCGGCGCGTCCCTGATCCAGCTCTACACCGGCTTCATCTACCGCGGCCCCGCCCTCACCCGAGCCATAACCCGAGCCACCCCCTGACCCCCGCCCCCCTGACCCTCGCGATCTTGCACTTCCGGCCCCGGCACACCGCCTCATTCCGGGCGCGGCAGGGGCAGCAACCGCAAGATCGCGGGGAGAGGGGCGGCGGGGGCGGGGAGGGGGATTGAGGAGGAGTCATGACGCCTGAGGAGATCCTGGAGGCGGACCGACGGCACGTGTGGCACCCGTACGCGCCGATGCCCGGCAGCGCGCCGTACGTGGTGGACAGCGCCGAAGGGGTGCGGCTGCGGCTGGCGGACGGGCGGGAGCTGGTCGACGGGATGTCGTCGTGGTGGGCGGCGATCCATGGCTACCGGCACCCGGTGCTCGACGCCGCGGTGACCGACCAGCTCGGGCGGATGAGCCACGTGATGTTCGGCGGGCTCACCCACGAGCCCGCGGTACGCCTGGCACGCACGCTCGTCGAGCTGACCCCGGACGGCCTGGAACACGTCTTCCTGGCCGACTCCGGCTCGGTGAGCGTCGAGGTCGCGGTGAAGATGTGCCTGCAGTACCAGCGGGCGCTGGGACGCCCGCAGCGCCGCCGGCTGGGCACCTGGCGGGGCGGCTACCACGGCGACACGTTCCACCCGATGAGCGTCTGCGACCCGGAGGGCGGCATGCACCACCTCTGGGGCGACGTGCTGCCCCGGCAGGTGTTCGCGCCGGCGCCGCCGGCCGGCTTCGACGCGCCGCCGGACCCGGCGTACGAGGCGGCTCTGGTGGACGCGGTGGAGCGGCACGCCGACGAGCTGGCCGCGGTGATCGTCGAGCCGGTCGTCCAGGGCGCCGGGGGCATGCGGTTCCACCACCCGCACTACCTGCGGGTGCTGCGCGAGGTGACCCGCAGGCACGGCATCCTGCTGGTCTTCGACGAGATCGCCACCGGCTTCGGCCGGACCGGGAAGATGTTCGCCGCCGAGCACGCCGGGGTCGTTCCGGACGTGCTCTGCGTCGGCAAGGCGCTCACCGGCGGGTACCTGACGCTGGCCGCGGCGCTGTGCACGCCGGAGGTGGCGCGGGCGATCTCCGCCGACGGGGTGCTGGCGCACGGACCGACGTTCATGGGTAACCCGCTCGCCTGCGCGGTCGCCAACGCCTCCCTGGACCTGCTGCGGGCCGGGGACTGGGCCGGCCGGGTGGCGGGGATCGCCGAGGGCCTGCGGGCCGGCCTGGCGCCGTTGCGGGGCGCGCCCGGCGTGGCCGACGTACGCGTGCTCGGCGCGATCGGCGTGGTGCAGCTCGACCACGACGTGGACCTGCCGCGTGCCACGGCCGCCGCCGTGGCGCAGGGGGTGTGGCTGCGACCGTTCCGGGATCTCGTCTACACCATGCCGCCGTACGTCTGCGACGACGCGGACGTGGCCCGGATCGCGGCCGGGGTCGCCGCGGCGGTGAAGGCCGGCTGAGCCCGGCCGAGTTCGACAGGGCGCGACGGGCAGGCCGTCGCCGGACACGCCCAGGCGGCCCGGGGCCGCGGGGAGAGGAGAGACGCGATGGAGACGTTCGGCGCCCGACTGCACCGGGCCGTGGCGGACCGAGGGCCGCTCTGCGTGGGGATCGATCCGCACCCAGGGTTGCTGGCCGACTGGGGGCTGTCCGACGACGTCGACGGCCTCGACCGGTTCTGCCGCACCGTGGTGGAGGCGATCGGGGACCGGGTGGCGGTGGTCAAGCCGCAGTCGGCGTTCTTCGAGCGCTTCGGGTCGCGAGGGCTCGGGGTGCTTGAGTCAACTATCCGACAGTTGCGAGATTTGGGAGCGCTCGTTCTGCTTGACGTCAAGCGTGGCGACATCGGATCGACGGTCGCCGCGTACGCGTCGGCGTACCTCGATCCATCCAGCCCGATGTATGTCGATGCGGTGACCGCGAGCCCCTACCTGGGAGTAGGTTCACTCGCGCCGATGTTCTCCACCGCCGCCGAGCACGGTGGCGGGGTCTTCGTCCTGGCCCTCACCTCGAACCCGGAGGGGGCCTCCGTGCAGCGTGCCGTCGGGGCCGACGGGCGCACCGTCGCGCAGACCGTGATCGACGAGATTTCCCAGCTCAACCGGGGTGCGGAGCCGCTCGGCAGCTTCGGTCTGGTGGTCGGCGCGACGGTCGGCGAGACCGGTCACGACCTGGGTTCGGTGAACGGTCCGCTGCTCGCTCCGGGCCTGGGCGCGCAGGGCGGCACGCCCGCCGGGTTGCGTACCGTCTTCGGCGACGCGCTGCCGTCGGTGCTTCCGTCGTACTCGCGCGAGGTGCTCGGTGCGGGACCGGACCCGGCCGCTCTGCGCGCCGCCGCCGAGCGGGCGCTGGCCGAGTGCCGGACCGCCCTGGACGCCGTAGGCTGACTGACGGCTCGGTCACTTTCCGTTGATCATCGCGCGCCCACGTTGCCGAAATCTCCGTTGACCGCTAGTTTTCCCCGCGCTGGGAACCACGGACCCCTTTGGTTGCCAGCGACACCACGTTTCACAGATGCGGTGGGGCGCTCCGCCCGCCGTACTAGGGACCTGAGGAGAACTGGTGCCGCTCCCGTCACTGACCCCCGAACAGCGCGCTGCCGCGCTGGAGAAGGCCGCGGAGATCCGCAAGGCCCGCGCTGAGCTGAAGGAGCAGCTCAAGCAGGGCAAGACCACCCTCGCCACCGTCCTCGAGCGGGCCGAGTCCGACGACGTCGTGGGCAAGCTGAAGGTTTCGGCCGTGCTCCAGGCGATGCCGGGCATCGGCAAGATCCGGGCCACCCAGATCATGGAGAAGCTCAAGATCGCGGACAGCCGTCGCCTGCGCGGCCTCGGCGAGCAGCAGCGCAAGGCTCTGCTCGGGGAGTTCGCCGCGAACTGAACGGCCCGCCGTGTAGAAACAAGCGGTGAGCACGGATGACGAGGCGCGCTCGGCGGCTCGGCTCACTGTCCTGTCCGGTCCCTCCGGGGCCGGCCGGAGCAGTGTGGTCGAGGCGGTCCGGGCGCGCCTTGCGTCTGTCTGGGTGCCGGTGGTCGCCACCACGCGGCCGCCGCGCCCGGACGAGCGGGACGGCGTGGACCGCGTCTTCCTCGACCCGGCCGGCTTCGACCGCCTGATCGCCGCGGGCGAGCTGCTGGAGTGGTGCCGCATCGGCCCGTACCGCCGGGGGGTGCCCCGCGCGCCGGTGCGGGCCCGGCTCGACGGCGGATCTCCGGTGCTGCTGCCGCTGGACCTGGGCGGCGCGCTCGCGGTCCGGGCGGCGGCGCCCGGCGCCCGGCTGGTGCTGCTCGTGCCGCCGGCGTACCGGGCCGACCCGGACGTCGCCGCCCTCTTCGCCCACGCCGTGGCACACGACCACACCGAGCGCGCCGCGGCGGAGCTGGTAGGATTGCTCGGTTCGTCCTTCCTGGCTCCGGCCCGACCGCCCGCGGGCGGCGCACGAGACGCAGAGGTTTAATTCGTGGGATCCATCGCCACCAACCCCGAGGGCATCACCAACCCGCCGATCGACGAGCTGCTCGAGAAGACCACCTCGAAGTACGCGCTGGTCATCTTCGCCGCCAAGCGCGCCCGCCAGGTCAACGCCTACTACAGCCAGCTCGGTGAGGGCCTGCTGGAGTACGTCGGCCCGCTGGTGGAGACCACCCCCCAGGAGAAGCCGCTCTCCATCGCCATGCGCGAGATCAACGCGGGCCTGCTCACCGCTGAGCCGACCGACCAGCCGTAACCGCGCCCGCGCCGATGCCCGCCGAGATCGTCCTCGGGGTCGGCGGCGGCATCGCCGCCTACAAGGCGTGTGAGCTGCTCCGGCTCTTCACCGAGTCGGGTCACCGGGTCCGGGTGGTGCCGACCGCCTCGGCGCTCCGCTTCGTCGGAGCGCCGACCTGGGCGGCCCTGTCCGGACACCCGGTGGCCGACGACGTCTGGTCCGATGTGCACGAGGTTCCGCACGTGCGGCTCGGGCAGCACGCCGACCTGGTCGTGGTCGCCCCGGCCACCGCCGACCTGATCGCCAAGGCCGCCCACGGCCTCGCCGACGACCTGCTGACCAACACGCTGCTCACCGCGCGCTGCCCGGTGCTGCTGGCCCCGGCCATGCACACCGAGATGTGGGAGCACCCGGCCACCGTGGCGAACGTGGCCACGCTGCGCTCGCGCGGCGTCCGGGTGATCGAGCCCGCAGTGGGCCGGCTCACCGGGCGGGACACCGGCAAGGGCCGGCTGCCCGACCCGGCCGAGATCTTCGCGGTCGCACGCCGGGCCCTGGCCCGCGGCCCCGGCGCCGAGGCGGACCTGGCGGGCCGGCACGTCGTGGTCACCGCCGGCGGCACCCGGGAGCCGCTGGACCCGGTCCGGTTCCTGGGCAACCGGTCCTCCGGCAAACAGGGGTACGCGTTCGCCCGCGCCGCCGTGGCCCGGGGCGCCCGGGTCACGCTGGTCGCGGCGAACGTGGCGCTGCCCGACCCGGCCGGGGTGGACCTGGTCCGGGTGGGCACCACCGAGGAGCTGCGCACGGCGACGCTGGCGGCCGCCGCCGACGCGGACGCCGTGGTGATGGCCGCCGCGCCCGCGGACTTCCGGCCGGCCAGCTACGCCACCGGGAAGATCAAGAAGTCCGACGACGGTGTCGCGCCGACCATCGAGCTGGTCACCAACCCGGACATCGCCGCCGAGCTGGGGCGCGTCCGCCGCGCCGGGCAGGTGCTGGTGATCTTCGCCGCGGAGACCGACGACGCGGAGGCCAACGGCCGGGCCAAGCTGGCCCGCAAGGGGGCCGACATGATCGTCGTCAACGAGGTCGGCGTGGACAAGGTCTTCGGCGCCGACACCAACGCGGCCACCGTGATCGGCGCCGACGGCGCCGTCCACCGGCTGGCCGAGCAGCCCAAGGAGGCCCTGGCCGACGCCGTCTGGGACCTCGTCTGTCCGCGGCTGCCGTCACGTTCCTGACGGTTGGTCGGCCCGCGATCAGGGGGTCACGGCGGAACGGGGATGGCTAAACTGCCGCCGAGCGACCTTTAAAAGTCTTCACATGCTTAGGAGTGCCGTGACACGTCTCTTCACGTCCGAATCGGTCACGGAGGGCCACCCGGACAAGATCGCCGACCAGATCAGTGACGGCATTCTCGACGCGCTGCTCGCCCAGGACCCGCACAGCCGGGTCGCGGTGGAGACGTTGATCACCACCGGCCAGGTGCACGTGGCCGGAGAGGTGACCACGAAGGCGTACGCCGACATCCCGACCATCGTCCGGGAGACCATCCTCGGCATCGGGTACGACTCGTCGAAGAAGGGCTTCGACGGCGCGTCCTGCGGCGTCAGCGTGTCCATCGGCGCCCAGTCGCCGGACATCGCCCAGGGTGTCGACAACGCCTTCGAGCTGCGTACCGGCGGGTCGGAGAGCGCGCTGGACGCGCAGGGCGCCGGCGACCAGGGCATGATGTTCGGCTTCGCCTGCTCCGAGACGCCCGAGCTGATGCCGCTGCCGATCGCGCTGGCACACCGGCTGGCGCGCCGGCTCGCCACGGTCCGCAAGGACGGCACCATCCCCTACCTGCGGCCGGACGGCAAGACCCAGGTCACCATCGAGTACGACGGGCTGCGCCCGGTCCGGCTCGACACCGTCGTCGTGTCCAGCCAGCACGCGGCCGACATCTCGCTGGAGTCGCTGCTCACCCCGGACATCCGGGACCACGTCATCAACCCGGAGCTGGAGGGCCTCGGCCTGGAGACCGAGGGCTACCGCCTGCTGGTCAACCCGACCGGGCGCTTCGAGATCGGTGGCCCGATGGGCGACGCCGGCCTGACCGGCCGGAAGATCATCGTCGACACCTACGGCGGGTACGCGCGCCACGGCGGCGGCGCGTTCTCCGGCAAGGACCCGTCGAAGGTGGACCGCTCGGCCGCGTACGCGATGCGCTGGGTGGCCAAGAACGTGGTCGCCGCCGGGCTGGCCGAGCGGTGCGAGGCCCAGGTCGCGTACGCGATCGGCAAGGCCCACCCGGTGAGCCTGTTCATCGAGACGTTCGGCACCGAGACCGTGCCGGTGGCCTCGATCGAGAAGGCCGTCGCCGAGGTGTTCGACCTGCGCCCGGCCGCCATCATCCGGGACCTGCACCTGCTCCGCCCGATCTACCAGCAGACCGCCGCGTACGGCCACTTCGGCCGGGAGCTGCCGGACCTGACCTGGGAGGGCACCGACCGGGCCGCCGACCTCAAGTCGGCCGCGGGAGCCTGACCACCGCCACGCGCCGCGACCGGCGACCCGCACAGGGGTCGCCGGTCGCGCGCGTCTGCGTGGACGTGCCCCTGCCGCACCTGGACCGCCCCTTCGACTACCTGGTGCCGGAGGCGCTCGACGCCGAGGCGCAGCCCGGGGTACGCGTGAAGGTGCGCTTCGCCGGGCAGCTCGTCGACGGCTGGCTGCTGGAGCGCGCCGAGTCCTCCGAGCACCCGAAGCTGGCGTACCTGGAGAAGGTCGTCTCGCCGGTGCCGGTGCTCTCCCCGGAGGTGGCCCGGCTGGCCCGCGCGGTCGCCGACCGCTACGCGGGCAGCCTCGCCGACGTGCTCCGGCTGGCCGTGCCGCCCCGGCACGCCCGCGCCGAGAAGGCGGTCACGGCCGCCGACGCGCCGGCCCCCGATGACGGCAGCTCGACCGGCGACGCCCCCGCGACCGGCGACGGCCGTTCGACTGACGACGGCCCGGCCGCCGACGAGGCGCCGCGCAACCGGGCCGCCGAGCACGCCGAGGCGCCCGCACGCGGGGAGCCGGTGGATCCGCGCGGCTGGCGGGACTACCCGGCCGGGCCGGCGCTGCTGCGGGCGCTCACCGACGGCCGGCCCGCGCGTGCGGTGTGGTCGGCGCTGCCGGGGGAGGACTGGGCCGACCGGTACGCCGACGCGGTGGCCGCCACGGTGGCCGGCGGCCGGGGCGCCGTGGTCGTGGTGGCCGACGCCCGTGACCTGGACCGGCTCGACGCCGCCCTGACCGCCGTGCTCGGCGCCGGGCGGCACGTGCGCCTCACCGCCGCCGACGGCCCGGCCCGCCGCTACCGGGCCTTCCTGTCCGCCCGGCGCGGCGACGTGGCAGTGGTGATCGGCACCCGCGCGGCCATGTTCGCCCCGGTGGAGCGGCTCGGCCTGGTGGCGATCTGGGACGACGGCGACGATCTGCACGCCGAGCCCCGCGCGCCCTACCCGCACGCCCGGGACGTGCTGCTCACCCGGGCGCACCTCGGCGACGCCGCTGCCCTGGTCGGCGGGTACGCCCGCAGCGCCGAGGCGCAGCTGCTGGTGGAGACGTCGTGGGCCCGCGAGGTGGTGGCCGACCGGGCGGTGGTGCGTTCGCGTACCCCGGCCATGGCGCCCACCGGCGACGACCCGCAACTCGCACGCGATCCCGGCGCGGCCTCGGCGCGGCTGCCGAGCCTGGCCTGGACCAGCGCCCGGGACGCGCTGCGCGCGGACCTGCCGGTGCTGGTGCAGGTGCCGCGCCGGGGTTACGTGCCGTCGGTGGCCTGCGCGGACTGCCGGGCCCCGGCCCGCTGCCCGCACTGCGCCGGGCCGCTCGCTCTGCCCTCGGCGCAGGGCACGCCCGCCTGCCGCTGGTGCGGCCGGGTGAGCGCCGCCTACGCCTGCCCGGAGTGCGGCGGGCGGCGGCTGCGCGCCTCGGTCACCGGCGCCCGGCGCACGGCCGAGGAGCTGGGCCGGGCGTTCCCGGGCGTGCCGGTGCGCACCTCGGGGCGGGAGGAGGTGCTCGCCACCGTGCCGGGCGGGGCCGGGCTGGTGATCGCCACCCCGGGCGCCGAGCCGGTGGCCGACGGCGGCTACGGCGCGGTGCTGCTGCTCGACTCGTGGGCGCTGCTGACCCGGGCCGACCTGCGGGCCGGCGAGGAGGCGCTGCGGCGGTGGATGGCCGCCGCCGCGCTGGCCCGGCCCGGCCCGGCCGGTGGCCGGGTGGTGGTGGTCGCCGACGGCGCGCTCGCCCCGGTGCAGGCGCTGCTGCGCTGGGACTCGGCCTGGTTCGCCGCCCGCGAGCTGGCCGAGCGGCGCGAGCTGGGCTTTCCCCCGGCGGTCCGGATGGCGAGCGTCACCGGCGTCGCCGAGGCGGTGGCCGACCTGCTCGCGGGCGCCCGGCTGCCGGGCGACGCCGAGGTGCTCGGTCCGGTGCCGGCCGACGAGGGCCGGGAGCGGATGCTCGTGCGGGTGCCGCGGTCGCGGGCCGCCGCGCTGGCCGAGGCGCTGCACGCCGCCGCCGGGCAGCGCAGCGCCCGCAAGGCCGCCGATCCGGTACGCCTGCAGGTCGATCCGCTCGTCCTGTTCTGAGGCCCGGTAGCCGCGTGACCCTGCGCACGTGACCCCTCGCGCACGGTCGTGAGCTGGGGTTTGCCGCACACCTGGTCCGGCAATTGGGTAGCAGGCGGTGATAGCATCGCCCGTCATGCCAGGCGCGCGGTTTTCCCCGTGCGGGACGCGGCGCGGCGGGTGCCAGAGCACGTCGGGCCGACACGGATTCGATGTCGTCAGTCAGCCGGTGAGCAGGGGTGGACCAGTCGTGACCGTTCGTCAGTCGATCGTCTTCAACGGTGACCTCGGCAGTGGCAAGAGCACCGTCTCGGTCGAGATCGCCAAGCGGCTGGGGCTGCGCCGGGTCAGCGTCGGCGACCTCTACCGCCAGATGGCCCAGGAGCGGCAGATGACCGCCCTGCAGCTCAACCTGCACGCCGAGCTGGACCAGGCCGTCGACGGCTACGTCGACCAGCTCCAGCGCGACATCGCCGCCTCCGGCGAGTCGCTGGTCATGGACTCCCGCCTGGCCTGGCACTTCTTCACCGACGCGCTCAAGGTGCACATGATCACCGAGCCGACCGAGGCGGCGCGGCGCGTGCTGGCCCGCCCGTCCGGCCCGGCCGAGAGCTACACCTCGCTGGAGGAGGCGCGGACCAAGCTGCGCGAGCGCAGCGAGAGCGAGCGGGGCCGGTTCATCGTCCGCTACGGCGTCGACAAGGCACGCCTGCGCAACTACGACCTGATCTGCGACACCACCCGGGCCAACCCGGAGCAGGTCATCCAGCACGTGATCGACGTCTACGAGGGCCGCCTCGGCGCGGACGTGCTGCGCGCCGGCCAGCCTCTGCTGCTGCTCGACCCGAACCGGGTCTACCCCACCGAGGACGTGTCCGCGCTGCGCGGCCTCTGGGACGCCGACCTCGCCGCCGAGCTGGCCGAGAGCGGCGAGGAGCCGGAGCCGCTGAGCATCGGCTACACCGGCGAGTACTTCTTCGTCGTCGACGGGCACCGGCGGCTCAGCGCGGCGGTGCGCGCCGGCCTGCCGATGGTCGCCGCCCGGCTGGTCGCCGAGGTGGACGAGCCGGTGGTCGGCGGGATGAGCGCCGTCGACTTCTTCACCGCCCAGACCCGGCCGGGGCTGATCCACGACTGGGAGGACGCCCACGGCATCGCGCTGCCGCTGCCCGAGCACGCGCTGCTCGACGGCGGCCCGGTGCTGGCCGGGGAGCCGGGCGCGGGCGCCTGAGCGCCGGGGACACCGCCACCTGGCCGTGACGGGTTGACCACCCTCGGGCGGCACGGAGCATGATGAGGGTCTCCGATGCCTGGGGAGGCGGATCGTGGACCCTGCCGACGCGCTCGCACTGCTGATGTCCCCCGAGGGTCGCGTCGACCCCTACCCGACGTACGAGTTGCTGCGCGCGCACGGCCCGGTGGTCCAGGCCGGCCCGGTCTTCTTCGTGGTCACCGGGTACGCCGAGGCCGACGCGATGCTGCGCGACGCCCGGTTCGGGGTGCTGGACGACGCGCTGCGCGACCAGTTCATGCCCGGCTGGCGGGAGAGCCCGGCGATACTGTCGATCTCCCGGTCGATGCTGCGCACCAACCCGCCCGACCACAGCCGGATGCGGCGGCTGGCCGCCGGCGCGTTCACCCCGCGCCGGATCGCCGCCATGCGCGACGTGGTGCGCGCGCAGGCCGACGAGCTGATCGACGCGATGCTCGCCGCCGACGAGCCGGTCGACTTCATGGCCGCGTTCGCGTACCCGCTGCCGGTCGGGGTGATCTGCGCGCTGCTCGGCGTGCCGGCGGCGGACCGGCCGCTGTTCCGGCGCTGGGCCGCCGACCTGACCGGCGTGCTCGAACCGGAGATCACCGCCGACGAGCTGGCGGTGGCCGACCGGGGCGCGGCGGAGCTGCGCGCCTACTTCACCGAGCTGGTGGCGGCCCGCCGCCGGGCGCCGGCCGACGACCTGACCACGGCGCTGGTGCAGGCACACGACGGCGGCGACCGGCTCTCCGGCGACGAGCTGCTGGCCAACCTGATCGTGCTGCTGGTGGCCGGTTTCGAGACCACCACCAACCTGCTCGGCAACGGCCTGGTGGCGCTGCTGGAGCACCCGCGCGCCGCGGCGGCGCTGCGCGAGCAGCCGGATCTCGCCCCCGGGTACGTTGACGAGCTGCTGCGCTACGACTCGCCGGTGCAGCTCACCTCCCGGATGAGCACCGCGCCGTCCCGGTACGGCGACGTCGACCTGCCACCGGAGAGCTGGGTGATCGTGATGCTCGGCGCGGCCAACCGTGACCCGCGCCGCTACCCGGACCCGGCCCGCTTCGACCCGTGGCGTCCGCAGGTGCACCCGCTGTCCTTCGGCGCCGGGCCGCACTACTGCCTCGGGGCGGCGCTGGCCCGGCTGGAGGCGCAGGTGGCGTTCCCGCTGCTGCTGCGCCGGCTGCCCCAGATGGCGGTGGCCGGCCGGCCCGAGCGGCGCGTCCGGCTCACCCTGCGTGGTCACGCCACGTTGCCG
This sequence comes from Micromonospora sp. LA-10, assembly GCF_051853095.1. NCBI lineage: Bacteria > Bacillati > Actinomycetota > Actinomycetes > Micromonosporales > Micromonosporaceae > Micromonospora > Micromonospora sp. LA-10. Next base: position 1,213,112 of record NZ_CP195710.1, on the reverse strand, counting down.
GTGCGTGTCGGCCGGGAGGCGTCCCCGGTCACCGTTCCCGGTACGCCACCCGGGGCGGCCGGGCCGACTCCGTAGACTGGACGCGCATCGTTCGACCCAGACAAGGAGCCACGCCGAGTGACCGTCCAGCCCATCCGTCTGTTCGGCGATCCGGTGCTGCGCACGCCGGCCGACCCGGTCGTCGACTTCGACGCCGAGCTGCGCAAGCTGATCGCCGACCTGACCGACACGATGCGCGAGCAGAGCGGCGCCGGCCTCGCCGCGCCGCAGCTCGGGGTGGGCCTGCGGGTGTTCACCTTCGACGTCGACGACGTCCTCGGCCACCTGGTCAACCCGGTGCTGGAGTTCCCCGACGAAGAGGAGCAGGACGGCCCGGAGGGCTGCCTGTCCATCCCCGGGCTCTACTTCGACACCAAGCGCCGGCAGAACGTGATCGCCAAGGGCTTCAACGGCTACGGCGACCCGTTGCAGATCGTCGGCACCGGCCTGATGGCCCGCTGCGTGCAGCACGAGACCGACCACCTCGACGGCGTGCTCTTCGTCGACCGGCTCGACGCGGCCGGCCGCAAGGAGGCCATGAAGGCGATCCGCCAGGCCGAGTGGTACGACCAGGCCGCACCGCCCACGGTCAAGCTCAGCCCGCACGCCGCCGGCAACCCGTTCGGCCTGGGGCGGTGACCCGGATGCGCCTGGTCTTCGCCGGCACGCCGGCCGTCGCCGTACCGGCCCTGGACGCGATCGCCGCCTCCGGGCACGAGCTGCTCGCCGTGGTCACCCGCCCCGACGCCCCGGCCGGTCGTGGCCGAGGGCTGGTCCGCTCGCCGGTCGGCGCGTGGGCCGACGCGCACGGCGTCGAGGTGCTCACCCCGGCCCGCCCGCGCGAGCCGGAGTTCCTCGACCGGCTGCGCGAGCTGGCGCCGGACTGCGTACCGGTGGTCGCCTACGGCGCGCTGGTGCCGCCGGTCGCGCTGGAGATTCCCGCGCACGGCTGGATCAACCTGCACTTCTCCCTGCTGCCCGCCTGGCGGGGCGCCGCGCCGGTGCAGCACGCGGTGCTGCACGGCGACGAGGTGACCGGGGCCAGCGTGTTCGAGCTGGAGGAGGGGCTGGACACCGGTCCGGTCTACGGCACGGTCACCGACGAGATCCGCCCGGCCGACACCTCCGGCGACCTGCTGGAGCGGCTCGCGCACTCCGGCGCCGGGCTGCTGGCGGCGGTGCTCGACGCGATCGGCGCCGGCACCGCCCGCGCCGTGCCGCAGCCCGCCGACGGCGTCTCGCTCGCCCCGAAGCTGACTGTGGAGGACGCCCGGGTCCGCTGGGGCGACCCCGCGTTCGCTGTGGACCGGCGCATCCGCGCCTGCACGCCCGCGCCCGGCCCCTGGACCACGTTCCGCGACGACCGGGTCAAGCTCGGCCCGGTCACCCCGGTGGCCGACGGCCCGGAGCTGAAGCCCGGGGAGCTGCACGTGGAGAAGTCCGGTGTGCTCGTCGGCACCGCGACCACGCCGGTGCGCCTCGGCGAGGTGCGCGCCGCCGGTAAGAAGGCCATGCCCGCCGGCGACTGGGCGCGCGGCGCCCGGGTCACCGCCGGCGAGGTGTTCGCGTGACGGGGCCGTCGCGCCCGGACCGGCCCGCGGAGGGCGAGCGTCCCCGCGGGTACGCGCGTGAGCAGGCCGACCGCCGGCACGGCGACCGGCCCGGCGGCGAGCGACGGGGTGACGACCGATTCGGTGATCGTGGGCGCTCCGACCGGCAGCGCTCCGACCGGCCGGCCGGTGACCGGCGTGGCGGGGACCGGTTCGGTGGGGACCGGCGAGGCGGGCGTCCGGCCCGTCCGGCCGTGGACCTGCCCCGGCAGGTCGCGTACGAGGCGATCGCCGCGGTGCACCGCGACGACGCGTACGCCAACCTGGTGCTCCCGGCGATGCTGCGCGAGGCCGGGCTGACCGGCCGGGACGCCGCGTTCGCCACCGAGCTGACCTACGGCACGCTGCGGCACACCGGCACGCTCGACGCGATCGTCACCGACGCGGCCGGGCGGGACGTGCAGCGCATCGACCCGCCGGTGCGCGACGCGCTGCGGCTCGGGGCGTACCAGATCCTGCACACCCGGGTGCCCGCGCACGCCGCGGTGTCGTCCACTGTCGACCTGGTCCGATCCGTGGGGCCGGGCGCCACCGGGTTCGCCAACGCGGTGCTGCGGGAGATCACCAGCCGGGACGCGGACGCCTGGGTGGCGAAGCTCGCCCCGGCGCAGGAGACCGACCCGGTCGGGCACCTCGCGCTCGCGTACAGCCATCCGCAGTGGATCGTGCGATCGTTCGCCGAGGCGCTCGGCGGCGACATGGGGGAGACGGCCCGGCTGCTCATCGAGGACAACGAGCGCCCGCCGGTGCACCTGTGCGCCCGGCCGGGCCTGGCCGATCCGGTGGCGCTGGCCGACGAGGTGGGCGGCGCGCCCGGCGCGTTCTCGCCGTACGCGGTCTATCTGCCCGGCGGCGCGCCGGGTGACCTGGCGGCGGTGGCCGACGGCCGCGCGCACGTGCAGGACGAGGGTTCCCAGCTGGTGGCGGACGCGCTGGCGGCGGCCCCGCTGGACGGCCCGGACGGCCGCTGGCTGGATCTGTGCGCCGGTCCGGGCGGCAAGTCCGGCCTGCTCGGCGCGCTGGCCGCGATCCGGGGCGCGCGGCTGACAGCGGTCGAGGTGGCCGAGCACCGGGCGCGGCTGGTGGAGCAGGCCACCCGCGGGCTGCCGGTGACGGTGCTGAACATCGACGGTCGCGACGTGGGCGGCGACCCGAAACTGCCGGAGGGGAACTTCGACCGGGTGCTCGTCGACGCGCCGTGCACCGGGCTGGGGGCGCTGCGCCGCCGGCCGGAGGCGCGCTGGCGCCGGCAGCCGTCGGATCTGCCGCCGCTGACCCGGTTGCAGCGTGAGCTGCTCACCGCCGCGTTGCGGGCGGCCCGGCCGGGTGGCCTGGTCGCGTACGTGACGTGCTCGCCGCACGTGGTGGAGACCCATGTGACGGTGACCGAGGCGGCCCGGCGCTGCGGCTTCGCCGTCGACTTCGTCGACGCGCGGCCGATGCTGCCGGCCGGCATGCCGGGTCTGGGTGACGGCCCCACTGTGCAGCTCTGGCCGCACCGTCACGGCACCGACGCCATGTTCCTGGCCCTCCTCCGCAAGAACTGACCCGCCTCCCTCGCGGCTGATCAAGGAGTTCGTGTCCCGGGACCGCCGTGCCCGGACACGAACTCCTTGGTCGTCGTGCGGAGAAATGGGGAGGGATGGAGCGTGTGCGGCATCCCGGTGGAGGGAGGGGGCCGGTGGGATGTGACAGCCCGTTGACTGTCTGATCGATGCATGTAACTGTTTCGACCACCGGTCCCGGCACCCCGCCCGCCGAACCCCCACGAGGAGTCTCCATGAGACGTAGAACGCCGACCACGAGCCTCGCGCTCGCCCTCGTCGCCACCCTGACGACGGCGAGCCTGGCCGGCACCGCCTCCGCCGCGCCCGCGCCGGCCGCCGCCCCCGCCCCGGCCGCCGCCGCGCTCGCCGCCCCCGACGTCTCCCTGAGCAACATCCAGGCCCACCTCAGCCAGTTCAACTCCATCGCCACCAGCAACGGCGGCAACCGGCGCGCCGGCTCGGCCGGCTACACCGCGTCGGTCAACTACGTGAAGGGCAAGCTCCAGGCGGCCGGCTACACGGTCACCGAGCAGAACTGCTCCACCTGCACCTACCCGGGCAACAACCTGATCGCCGAGTGGCCGCAGGGCCCGTCGGACCAGGTCGTCATGTTCGGCGCCCACCTGGACGGCGTGGCCGCCGGGCCGGGCATCAACGACAACGCCTCCGGCTCGTCGGCGCTGCTGGAGAACGCGCTGGTGCTGGCCGCGCAGAACCCGACAATGACCAAGCGGGTCCGGTTCGCCTGGTGGAACGGCGAGGAGCAGGGCCTGCAGGGCTCCAAGCACTACGTCAACCAGCTCAGCTCCACCCAGCGGGGCTACATCAAGGGCTACTACAACTTCGACATGGTCGGCTCGCCCAACGGCGGCTACTTCATCAACCGGATCACCTCGGCCACCGCCGCGCCGCTGAAGGCGTACTGGGACTCGTTCGGCATCTCGCCGGAGGAGAACACCGAGGGCCAGGGCCGCTCCGACGACTACTCGTTCGCCAACGCCGGCATCCAGACCTCCGGCTACGCGGCGGGCGCCAGCTACACCAAGACGTCGGCGCAGGCCAGCAAGTGGGGCGGCACCGCGGGCGCGGCGTACGACGGCTGCTACCACCGTTCCTGCGACAACACCAGCAACATCAACACGACCATCCTGAACCGGGCCGCGGACGGCGTGGCGTACACGATCTGGGCGCTCGCGGTCGGCGGCGGCACCCCGGCCAACGACTTCTCCGTCTCGGTGAGCCCCACCTCCGGCAGCGTCGCCCGGGGTGGCTCCACCACCGCCACCGTCAGCACCGCCACCACCTCCGGCAGCGCGCAGACCGTGGCGCTGTCCGCCAGCGGCGCCCCGAGCGGCGTCTCGGTGAGCTTCAGCCCGTCCTCGGTCACCTCGGGCGGCTCGTCCACGATGACGGTCACCGCCTCGTCGTCGGCCACCACCGGCACGTTCACGCTCACCGTGACCGGCACCGGCTCGGCCACCCGCACCGCCAGCTACACGATCACCGTGAGCGGCGGCAGCGGCGGCTGCACCGGCGGGCAGCTCATCGGCAACAGCAGCTTCGAGTCCGGCACCACGCCGTGGACGGCCAGCTCCGGCGTGATCACCAACAGCTCCAGCCAGGCGGCCCGCACCGGGTCGTACAAGGCGTGGATGAACGGGTACGGCTCCTCGCGTACCGACACGCTGTCGCAGTCGGTCACGCTGCCGGCCGGGTGCAGCAGCTACACGTTCTCGTTCTGGCTGCACATCGACACGGCCGAGACGACCAGCTCGACCGCGTACGACAAGCTGACCGTGCAGGTCGGCTCGACCACGCTGGCCACGTACTCCAACCTGAACAAGGCCAGCGGCTACACCCAGCGCACCTTCAACCTGGCCGCGTACGCCGGGCAGACGGTCACGCTGAAGTGGACCGGGGTCGAGGACTCCTCGTTGCAGACCAGCTTCGTCGTGGACGACGTGACGCTGCAGGTCGGCTGAGCGGACACGGGCGGGGTGGGCGAGCGCCCGCCCCGTCCGTGGCTCAGGTGATCGGCAGCGCCTTGCCGCCGGCGTTGCGGACCGAGCGGGTCAGCGTCCGCTCGGAGACCCAGAGGAAGCACTGCACGCCCCGGTCGCCGTCGCGCCACTGCTCCTCGAACGGGTGGTAGATGATGGTGCCGGCCCGGTACTGCATGTTGCCGTCGTTCGGCAGCTTCGCGTACTTGGCGATCAGCCCGCGGCACGCCTTGTGGGTGCGCAGCGATGTGCGCTCGAACTCGGCGTAGCTGATGTCCGGCGCCTGGTAGACGCCGACGAACTCGGCGTGGTGCTTCGCGGTGCAGGACACCGGCCGCATCGCCTGCACGTTGTTCTTGCTCATCTTCGGGTTGAAGCAGCCCAGCGCCAGCTTCGAGCCGGGCTTCAGCGCGCCCCGCAGGCTGCCGGTGCGCTCGGCCACGTCGCCCTGGTCCAGGTCGGTCACCTCGGCGACGTCGCAGCGGTACCAGCGGGCCCCGCCGGACCAGGCCAACGCGGAGGGGAAGACCACTGACAGCCGCAGCCGCCCGGAGCGCCAGTCCCCGCCGAGGGCCCGGGTGACCTGCCGGGCGCAGTCGCCGTGCGCGACGCGGATCCCGGCCGAGCCGGTGCGCGGCGGAGCGGAGCGTTCCGCCTCCGGGCCGCTCATCGTGCCGACGTGCAGCGTCTCGGCGCGGTGCGTGGCGGCGCAGTCGACCGGCTGGTAGCCGCTGAGGTAGCCGACGTCGGCGACGGTGGGGTGACAGGCGCCGTTCTGCGGCACGAAGCCGACCGGCGCGGCGAACGCGGGCCAGTCGTCGGTCAGGTCGCGGTCCACCCCGGCCGGCGCGGCGCAGCCACCGAGCGCCAGCGCCGCCACCGTTCCCACGGTGACCGCCACCCACCAACGCCGCATCGCGACCGACCTCCCCCGCGCGCCCGGAGCCGACCGGTACGCCTCGGCGGTGCAGCATACGGCAGTCGATCAGGTCACCGGGAGTCCCTCGGGACCGGCGCCGCGTACCGAGCGGTTGAGCTTGCGGTCGTCGCTCCACAGGAAACAGCGCACGCCCCGGTCGCCCTCCTCCCACTCCCGTTGCGAGGGCGGGTAGAAGATGGACCCGGCCCGGTACGGAAGCTCCGCGTTGTCCGGCACGTCGGCGAACGCGGCGATCAGCGTCATGCAGCGCCGGTGCGTGGCTGGCGCACCCTTGGTGAACTCCGTCCAGCTCATGTCGCGTTCCTCGTACACGCCGACGAACTCCGCGCGGTGCGGTTCGGTGCACAGCACCGGGGCCATGTAGTTGAGGTTCTGGCCGATCAGCTTCGGGTCGAAGCACCTGTGCACGAGCGGGTTGTCGCCGACCAGCGCGCCGCGCAGGCTGCCGACCCGGTTGACCGGACGGGTGTTGTCGATGCTGTCGGTCTCGGCCAGGTCGCAGCGGAACCAGCGCGCTCCGGCGCCCCAGGCGGCGACTGTCGGCAGCGCGATGTTCAGCGTGAGCCGGGCGGCGTGCCAGTCCCCGCCGATCATCTCGCGGGCCCGCTGGTCGCATTCGGCGCGCGCGGTCCGCAGCGCCGGGGTGCCCGGTTCCGGGCGGGCGCCGAGCGTGGCCGGCCCGGTGAACGTGCCGACGTGCACCGTCTCGGCCAGGTGGCTGCCCGCGCAGTCGACAGTCTCGTACGTGGCGGCGGCCACCACCGTGGTGAGGCGGGGCAGGCACGCGTCGGTGGCCGGGACGAACAGTCGTGGCGCCGGCAGCGCCGCCCAGTCGTCGATCAGGTCCCCGTCGGCCCGGTGCGCCTGCACGCAGCCGGCGAGCAGCGCCGTCGTGGCGCCGGCCAGCGCGAGCACGTGGAGCCACCGTCGCATCGTCCGCCCCTTCCGGGAGAGATGACAGCCGGTCGCCACAGGCCCGACCGGCGTCCCCCGCGCCCGGGCGTGCAGCATACGTGACCGTCCCTGTAGGAGTTTCGTCATCTTTCAATCGATCGGCCAGTCACCGGCGACTATTCGTGTCGATTTTTGCTCCGGACGGCCGGATGGTGCACCACGGGTGACGGCAGGATCACCACCTGTCGTTCCGGGAGCCGTGCCGCGACCTCCGGATCACCGCGTTCGTACACTGGCCCGGTGACCGTACCGCCGCCGATCGTCGCGCCGAGCATCCTGGCCGCCGATTTCGCCCGCCTCGCCGACGAGGTCCGTGCCGTGGAGCCCGCCGCCGACTGGCTGCACGTCGACGTCATGGACAACCACTTCGTGCCCAACCTGACCATCGGGCTGCCGGTGGTGCAGAGCCTGCGCGCCGTGACCGAGATCCCGTTCGACGTGCACCTCATGATCACCGATCCGCGCCGCTGGGCGCCCGGGTACGCCGACGCCGGCGCGTACAACGTCACGTTCCACGCCGAGGCGTGCGACGACCCGGTGGCGCTCGCGAAGGACCTGCGCTCGGCCGGGGCGAAGGCGGGCCTGGCGATCGACCGGGACACCCCGATCGAGCCGTACCTGGAGCTGCTGCCGAGCTTCGACACGCTGCTGATCATGACGATCAAGGCCGGTTTCGGCGGCCAGCGTTTCCTGCCGCAGCTGCTGGACAAGGTGCGCGCCGCCCGCCGGCACGTCGACAGCGGCCACCTGGAGCTGCGCATCGAGGTCGACGGCGGTATCGCCGCGGACACCATCGAGCAGGCCGCCGCGGCCGGCGCCGACGCGTTCGTCGCCGGCACCGCCGTCTACGGCGCCGACGATCCCGCGGAGGCGGTACGCCGCCTGCGGGGCCTGGCGGAACGTGCGATGACCGGGGCCTGAGGTGGAGGCGGCCGACGAGCGACCCGACGTCATCCTGGTCGTCGACGACGACGAGGACATCGCCCGCTTCGTCGAGTTCAACCTGCGCCTGCACGGCTTCGAGGTCTTGCACGCCAGCGACGGCCAGGAGGCGCTGGAGATCATCGAGCGGCAGCGGCCCGACCTCGCGGTGGTGGACCTGATGATGCCGCGCGTCGACGGCCTGGAGCTGACCCGGCTGCTGCGCGCCGACCCGATGACCTCCGCGCTGCCGGTGATCATGCTGACCGCCAAGGGGATGACCCAGGACAAGGTCAACGGGCTGAGCGTCGGCGCCGACGACTACCTGGTCAAGCCGTTCGACACGCTGGAGCTGGTGGCCCGGGTCAACTCCACGTTGCGGCGCAACAAGGAGTTCCGGGAGGTCTCGCCGCTGACCGGCCTGCCCGGCAACAGCCGTATCCGGCGCGAGATCAGCGACCGGGTCCGCAACGGCGTCGACTACGCCGTCGGCTACATCGACATCGACCGGTTCAAGAGCGTCAACGACAGGTACGGCTTCGTGCGCGGCGACGAGTTCATCTCCGCGCTGGCCCGCAGCCTGCACCGGGCGGTGGTGTCGATCGGGCTGCCACCGGCGTTCCTCGGGCACGTCGGCGGCGACGACTTCGTCATCGTCTGCACCCCCAGCCAGGTGCGCCCGCTGACCAGCCGGGCGGTCGTCGACTTCGAGAAGGCCGCGGACGCGCTCTACGACCCCAACGACCGGGAACGCGGTTTCGTCGAGCTGAAGGACCGGCGCGGCAACATCCGCCGCGCCGCGCTGGTGACGCTCTCCATCGGCGTGTCGCTGTCCGATTCCGGCAAGCGATTCACCGACCCGCTGGAGGCCATCGCGGTGGCCTCGGAGATGAAGACGGTGGCCAAGAGCCAGCCCGGGTCGTACGTGGCGGTGGACCGCCGCCGCGGCGTCACCTGAGCGCGACTGTGAGGTAGCTCGCCTCTGTGGCGCGCACCCGGGCGGAACGTGTAAGACTTCCCGTGTACCCACCACGCGCTGGCGGGGCTCGGTGAAATTCCGAACCGGCGGTGATCCACGGTCCGACCGTGGTAAGCCCGCGACCCGGACGGCTTCGGCCGGACGGTGGACCTGGTGAGAATCCGGGGCCGACGGTTGGGGTGCGGCTCGTCCGCCCCCAGAAAGTCCGGATGGGAGACAGCGCGCGGAACGGGGGAGGCCCCTGCCGGCCGCTGAGCACCCTCAGCCGCCGCGTGGGCTCCCCGGGGTCGGCGTCGCCGTCCCCGGGTTCTCCGCCGCCGCGTGTCCGCGGCATCCGTGCCGCTGCTCCCGAACCGCCCGCGCGTGACCGGCGAGCGGGAGGACAGGCGGCCATGGCGAGCGTCTCCGTCGACGAGGCGATGCGTCGTGCCATCGAACTGGCCGCGCGCGGCCTCGGCGCCACCAGCCCCAACCCGGTCGTCGGCTGCGTGCTGCTCGACGCCGACGGCGAGGTCGTCGGCGAGGGCTTCCACGCGTACGCCGGCGGCCCGCACGCCGAGATCGTCGCGCTGGCCCAGGCCGGCACCCGCGCCCGCGGCGGCACCGCCGTCGTCACGCTCGAACCCTGCGACCACACCGGCCGCACCGGCCCCTGCAGCCACGCGCTCATCGCCGCCGGGGTGGCCCGCGTCGTGGTCGCCGTGCCCGACCCCAACCCGGTCGCCTCCGGCGGCGCCGCCACGCTGCGCGCCGCCGGGGTCCAGGTCGCTCTCGGGGTACGCGCGCAGGAGGCCGAGGCCGGCAACGTGGCCTGGCTCACCTCGATGCGCCGCGGCTGGCCGTACCTGATCTGGAAGTACGCGGCCACGCTCGACGGGCGTTCCGCCGCCGCCGACGGGACCAGCATGTGGATCACCTCCGAGGCGGCCCGGATGGACGTGCACGCGCTGCGCGGCACCGTCGACGCGGTGCTCGCCGGGGTGGGCACCGTGCTCGCCGACGACCCCCGTCTGACCGCCCGCAACCTGCGCGACGGCACCATGGCCATCCGGCAGCCGCTGCGGGTCGTGGTGGACAGCTCGGGGCGTACCCCGGCCGACGCCCGGGTCCGCGACGGCGCCGCACGCACCTGGGTGGCCACGGCCGCGGAGGTCGGCGCCGGGCCGGACGGCCGGGTCGACCTGGCGGCGCTGCTCGCGGAGCTGCACCACCGGGGCGTGCGGGCCGCGCTGCTGGAGGGCGGTCCCACGCTGGCCGGCGCGTTCCTCGCCGCCGGCCTGGTCGACAAGATCGTCGGGTACGTCGCGCCGAAGCTGCTCGGCGCCGGTCCCACCGCGCTGCTCGACGCCGGCGTGACGACCATCGCCGACGCCATCGACCTGGAGATCACCGACGTTACGCGGGTCGGTCCCGACCTGCGGATCACCGCGCTGCCCCGGAAGAGGGAGGCCTGACATGTTCACCGGCATCGTCGAGGAGCTGGGCGAGATCGTCCGGAGCACCGAGACCGGCGACGACTCCGCGCTGGTCGCGATCCGCGGCCCGCTCGTCACCTCGGACGCCCGGCACGGCGACTCCATCGCGGTGAACGGCGTCTGCCTCACCGTGGTCGACGTCGACGGCGGCGTGTTCACCGCCGACGTGATGGGCGAGACGCTGCGCCGCACCGCGCTCGGGGCGCTGCGCCCCGGCGACCCGGTCAACCTGGAACGCGCCGCCGCGCTCAACAGCCGGCTCGGCGGGCACCTGGTGCAGGGCCACGTCGACGGCGTCGGCGAGGTCGTCGCCCGGGAGCCGGCCGCGCAGTGGGAGACCGTCCGGTTCCGGCTGCCCGCCGGCCTGGCCCGGTACGTGGTGGAGAAGGGCTCGATCACCGTCGACGGCGTGTCGCTCACAGTGGCGGAGGCCGGCGACGACTGGTTCTCCGTCGGGCTGATCCCCACCACGCTCAAGCTCACAGTGCTCGGCACGAAGCAGGTCGGCGACCCGGTCAACCTGGAGGTCGACGTGCTGGCCAAGTACGTCGAGCGGCTGCTCGGCGACCGCGGCGCGGGGAGCGTGCGGTGATGGGCCCGCTCGGCTGGCTGCTCGACGCCCAGGTGCACGTGGCCGGTTCGCCGGTGCTGGTCCGGGAGATCGTCGGCAACGGCTTCGGGCTCGCCTCGGCGCTGCTCGGGCTGCGCCGGGTGGTCTGGGCCTGGCCGGTCGGCATGATCGGCAACGCGTTGCTGTTCACCGTGTTCCTCGGCGGCGTCTTCGTCACCCCGCAGGCGCACGACCTCTACGGCCAGGCCGGCCGGCAGGTCTTCTTCTTCTCCGTCAGCGTGTATGGCTGGTGGCGCTGGTCGCGCAACCGGCGTGCCGGTGACGGGCACGAGCCGGCCGTGGTGCCGCGCTGGGCCACCTGGCCGGAGCGGCTCGGCCTGCTCGTCGCAGCCGTCGTCGGCACCGCCGCCGCGTACCCGGTGCTGGCCGCGCTGAGCTCGTGGGGACCGCTGCCGGACGCCTGGATCCTGGTCGGCAGCCTGCTCGCCACCTACGGCATGGCCCGCGGCTGGGTCGAGTTCTGGCTGATCTGGATCGCCGTCGACGCGGTCGGCGTGCCGCTGCTGCTGCGCGGCGGCTTCTACCCGTCGGCCGCCATGTACCTGGTCTACGGCGCGTTCTGCGCCGCCGGCCTGTTCAGCTGGTGGCGCACCTCCCGGGCCGTCGCGACCGCGCCCGCCCCGATCCCGGCGACGTACTCGGAGGCCGTGGCATGACCACTTTCGGTTCGATCGAGCAGGCGGTGGCGGACATCGCCGCCGGGCGCCCCGTGGTCGTGGTCGACGACGAGGACCGCGAGAACGAGGGGGACCTGATCTTCGCGGCCGAGCTGGCCACGCCGGAACTGGTCGCGTTCATGGTCCGCTACACGTCCGGCTACATCTGCGTGCCGCTGACCGAGGACGAGTGCGACCGGCTGGACCTGCCGCCGATGCACCACACCAACCAGGACCGGCGCGGCACCGCGTACACGGTGACTGTGGACGCCCGGGAGGGGGTCAGCACCGGCATCTCCGCCGCCGACCGGTCGCACACGATCCGGCTGCTCGCCGACGCCGCCACCGGCCCCACCGACCTGGCCCGGCCCGGTCACGTGGTGCCGCTGCGCGCCCGCGCCGGCGGGGTGCTGCGCCGCCCCGGGCACACCGAGGCGGCGGTGGACCTGACCCGGCTGGCCGGGCTGCGTCCGGCCGGGGTGCTCTGCGAGCTGGTCAACGACGACGGCACCATGATGCGCCTGCCGGACCTGGAGAAGTTCTGCGCCGAGCACGGCCTGACGCTTGTCACCATCGCGGACCTGATCGCCTACCGGCGGCGTACCGAGAAGCAGGTCGAGCTGGCCGCCGAGGCCCGGATGCCCACCCCGTACGGCGTGTTCCGGGCGCTCGGCTACCGCGCCGAGCACGACCCGGCCGAGCACGTCGCGCTGGTCATGGGCGACCTCGGCGACGGGCGGGACGTGCTGGTGCGGGTGCACTCGGAGTGCCTCACCGGCGACGTGTTCGGCTCGCTGCGCTGCGACTGCGGGCCGCAGTTGCAGGCCGCGCTGGCGCGGGTCGCGGCCGAGGGCCGCGGCGTGGTCCTCTACGTGCGCGGGCACGAGGGCCGCGGCATCGGCCTGCTGCACAAGCTGCAGGCGTACCAGCTGCAGGACCAGGGCCGCGACACCGTGGACGCGAACCTCGACCTGGGTCTGCCGGCCGACGCCCGCGACTACGGCACCGGCGCGCAGATCCTCTACGACCTGGGTGTGCGGTCGATGCGGCTGCTGACCAACAACCCGGCCAAGCGGGCCGGGCTGGAGGGGTACGGCCTCACCGTGACCGGCCGGGAGGGGCTGCCCGTGCGGTCCAACCCGGAGAACGTGCGCTACCTGCGCACCAAGCGGGACCGGATGGGTCACCTGCTGGACGGACTGGACGAGGTGACCGAGGCGCCGATGGGCCGCCCGGTCGCCGGTGACGAGATCGGAGCGTAGGGCGATGGCGGGTTTCGGTGAGCCGGGCGTGACCGCGGTGGACGCCGCCGGGATGACTGTGGGCGTGGTGGCCGCCCGGTGGCACGGCGACCTGACCGACCATATGACCGAGCGGGCGGTGGCCGCCGCGCAGGCGTGCGGGGCGCGGGCCGTGGTGGCCCGGGTGGCCGGTTCGGTGGAGCTGCCGGTGGTGGCCCAGGCGATGGCGCGCCGCTTCGACGTGGTCGTCGCGCTCGGCGTGGTGGTACGCGGCGCGACGGCGCACTTCGACTACGTCTGCCAGTCGGTCACCGAGGGGCTGACCCGGGTGGCGCTGGACGAGGGCAAGCCGGTGGCGCACGGGGTGCTCACTGTCGACACCATCGAGCAGGCCCGGGACCGGGCCGGGCTGCCCGGCTCGGCCGAGGACAAGGGTTGGTCGGCGACAGTGGCCGCGCTGGACGCCGCCCTGGCCGTCCGCGCCCTGGACGCCCAGTCCGCCCACCGGGTCGGCTTCGCCTGACCCACCCGGTCCGTCACCAGCAGCGGCTGGAAGAATCGCCTTCCGTGAAGACGTTCGAGGAGTTGTTCGCCGAGCTGCAGGCCAAGGCCGCCGCCGGCACCCCGGGCTCGGGCACCGTCGAGGCGCTCGGCAAGGGCGTGCACTTCATCGGCAAGAAGGTCGTCGAGGAGGCGGCCGAGTCGTGGATGGCCGCCGAGCACGAGGGCCCGGAGCGGGCCGCCGAGGAGATCTCCCAGCTGCTCTACCAGGCGCAGGTGCTGATGCTCGCCACGGGTCTGGAACTGAAGGACGTCTACCGACATCTCTGAGTGCCCGTCCGCTGATCATCCGATCGAACGAAGGAGCACTCCCATGCTGCGTGTCGCAGTCCCGAACAAGGGCGCCCTGGCCGAGAAGGCCGCCCAGATGCTGCGCGAGGCGGGCTACCGCCAGCGCACCGACCCGAAGGACCTGGTCTGCCGGGACGAGGCCAACGACATCGAGTTCTTCTACCTGCGCCCCAAGGACATCGCCACCTACGTCGGCTCCGGTGACCTGGACGTCGGCATCACCGGTCGGGACCTGCTGGTCGACTCCGGCGCGCCGGCCGAGGAGGTGGTGGACCTCGCCTTCGCCCGGGCCACCTTCCGGTTCGCCGCCCGCCCGCAGGACGTCGACGACGTACGGGAGCTCGGCGGGCACCGCATCGCCACCGCGTACCCGGGTCTGGTCGAGCGGCACCTGGCCGAGCTGGGCGTCAAGGCCGACGTGATCCGCCTCGACGGCGCGGTGGAGAACGCCATCCGCCTCGGCGTGGCCGACGTGGTCGCCGACGTGGTGGAGACCGGCGCGACGCTGCGCCAGGCCGGCCTGGTGGTCTTCGGTGAGCCGCTGCTGCGCTCCTCGGCGGTGCTGGTGCGCCGCGCCGGCGCGCCCGGCGGCGCCCAGCAGGAGCAGCTGCTGCGCCGGCTGCACGGCGTCCTGGTGGCCCGGCGCTACGTGATGCTCGCCTACGACGTGCCGGCCGGCCTGCTCGACCGGGCCAGCTCGCTGACCCCCGGCATCGAGTCGCCCACTGTCTCGCCGCTGCACCGGGAGGGCTGGGTCGCGGTACAGGCGATGGTGCTCCGCGACGACGTGCACCGGATCATGGACGAGCTGTACGAGCTGGGCGCCCGCGCGATCCTGGTCACCAACATCCACGCCTGCCGGCTGTGAGGCCGCTGCCGCTCCCGGCCGCCCTGGGCGTTGTCGTCCTGGGTGGCATGGCCTCGGCCGCCCAGGGCGTGGTCAACGCCGAGATGGGGGAGCGGACCGGCGATCCGGTTCTCGGCGCGGTGGTCAACAACCTCGGCGGCTGCCTGCTGGTGCTGGCCGGGATCGTGGCGCTGCCGTCGATGCGCGCCGGGCTGGGCGCGTTGCGCCGCTCCGGGCTGCCCTGGTGGACCTACCTGGGCGGGGTGGGCGGCGCGGTGATCGTGCTGGTCGCGCCGGTGGTGGTGCCCGTGCTCGGGGTGGCGGTGTTCACCATCGCCCAGGTGGCCGGCGGCAGCCTCGGCGGCCTGGCGGTGGACCGGGCCGGGCTGGCCGCGACCGGCCGGATGCCGCTCACAGTGCCCCGCGTCGGCGGGGCGGTGCTCGGCGTCGGCGCGGTGGCCCTCGCCCAGCTCGGCCGCCCGGTCGGCGACCTGGCGATCGGGCTGGTGCTGCTCTGCGTCCTGGGCGGGCTGGCGGTGGCGACGCAGTCCGCGCTCAACGGCCGGGTCGCCGCCTCGGTCGGGCCGGCCGCCGGGCTCGCCGTCAACTTCGCGGTCAGCACCGTGGTGATCGGCGCGGTCGCCGCGCTCACCGGCGCGCTCGTCACCGCGCCCCGCTGGCCCGGCCAGTGGTGGCTCTACGTCGGCGGCCTGCTCGGCGTCGGCATCGTGCTCTCCCTGCTGGTCGGGGTACGCGCCGCCGGGGTGCTGCGCACCGGCCTGGCCTTGGTCGCCGGGCAGCTCGGCGGCGCGCTGCTGCTGGACCTGGTCCTGCCCGGCGGCCCCGGCGTCCGGCTGCCGGTGCTGGCCGGCGCCCTGCTCACGCTGCTCGCCGTGGTGGTCACCGGGCTGCGCCGGCGCGCCCCGGACCGTGTGGCGGCCGAAGGCGCGCGCGAACCGGATGGCAGACTGGTCGGGTGAGCGATTCCGTGGTGACCGTCCGACCCCGCCGCGTCCGGGTCGTCTGCTGGGTGTCGGCCGTCACGCTGTTCGTCGTGTTCAGCCTCGTCGCGACGTCGCTGACCGGCGCCACCGGCAACGGCTACGGCACGTTCCAGCGCGGCGACCAGTTCGCCATGATCGGCCTGGGCGTCTTCGGCGCGCTCGGCTTCCTGCTGTTCACCCGCCCCCGGGTGGTCGCCGACGCCAAGGGCGTGCGGGTGCGCAACGTGTTCAGCTCGTACGAGCTGCCGTGGGAGGTGATCCGCGGGGTCCGGTTCGACAGGGGCGCCCCGTGGGCCAGCCTGGAGCTGCACGACGACGACCTGCTGCCGATGGTCGCGTTGCAGGCCGCCGACAAGGAGAGCGCGGTCGAGGCGGTCCGCGCGCTGCGCCGCCTGCACCAGGCGCACCTGGCGGCGCTGGCCGCCGGCCAGTCCGCACCCCGCTGACCAGCGAGCCCGGTTTGAGCGGGCCTGGGCCGAGGGTGTAGTGTTGCGGAGTCGACCAGACTGCCCCCGTCCCTGACGCGCGGGCGGTCATGAAGCGGAGCGCCCGCTCCCACCCGAGTCGCCGCCACGGTGGCCGGGTCCGGTCCCCGGTTTCGGGCACGTCCCGGCGCCGGATGCGCGATCCTGTGATCGTGCCGACCGGTCGAGTGGGCCCTGGCATACGCCGGGGCCTTCTGCTTTCCGAGTCGGCTCCCGCCCGGGAGCCCGTGGAGTCGGCACTGTAGAAGACTCGACTCGAGGAGGCCCCATCAGCGTCGAACCACGCGTGAACGAGCAGATCCGGGCACGTGAGGTCCGACTGGTCGGTCCTGAGGGTGAGCAGGTGGGCATCGTCCCGCTGGAGCGCGCCCTGCAGCTGGCCGCGGACGTCGACCTGGACCTGGTCGAGGTTGCGCCGATGGCGCGCCCGCCGGTGTGCAAGCTCATGGACTTCGGCAAGTTCAAGTACGAGAGCGCACTCAAGGCGCGCGAAGCGCGGCGTAACCAGCAGCAAACCGTCATCAAGGAGATGAAGCTCCGGCCGAAGATCGACCCGCACGACTACGAGACCAAGAAGGGTCACGTGGTGCGGTTCCTCAAGGCGGGCGACAAGGTCAAGGTGACGATCATGTTCCGCGGTCGGGAGCAGAGCCGCCCGGAGCTGGGTTACCGGCTCCTGCGCCGGCTCGAATCCGAGATCACGGAACTGGGATACGTCGAGGCCGCGCCGAAGCAGGACGGCCGAAACATGATCATGGTTCTCGCTCCGCACCGGGCCGTGAAGGCCTCCGCGGTCGCCGCCACGGCGTCCCGCGGTGGACCGCGCGACCGGGCTGCGGAGGAATCGGGCGCTCCGGCGACCGGCGAGACCCCGGCGGGCGAGACCGCAGCAGCCGGCGAGACCGGCACGACCGCTGAGACCAGCGGCCAGTAACAGGGGAGAAGACGTTCCAATGCCGAAGATGAAGAGCCACACGGGTATGGGCAAGCGGGTCAAGGTGACCGGCAAGGGCAAGATCGTTGCCCAGCAGGCCGGCCTTCGCCACAACCTGGAGAAGAAGCCCAGCACCCAGACCCGTCGGCTGACCGGCACCGTCGAGCTGGCCAAGGCCGACGTCAAGCGCATCAAGAAGCTGCTCGGCCGCTGACGCGAGCCACCTGAACCGAAGAAGGAGTTGAGATGGCACGCGTCAAGCGGGCTGTGAACGCCCAGAAGAAGCGTCGTACCCTGCTGGAGACCGCGAGCGGTTACCGCGGTCAGCGCTCCCGGCTCTACCGCAAGGCCAAGGAGCAGGTGCTGCACTCGATGCAGTACTCCTACCGGGACCGTCGCGACCGCAAGGGCGACTTCCGGCAGCTCTGGATCCAGCGGATCAACGCCGGCGCCCGGGCCAACGGCCTGACCTACAACCGGCTGATCCAGGGCCTGCGCCTGGCCGGCATCGAGGTCGACCGGAAGATCCTGGCCGACATGGCCGTCAACGACGCCGCCTCGTTCGCGGCGATCGTCGAGCTGGCCCGCGCCGCCGTGGCGGCCGAGGGCACCGGTGGCGCCGCGGCTCAGGCCGCCTGACCCACCCCGTACGGCAGATCGAGGCGTCTCCCATGCAGTCACAGTCGCAGGGGAGGCGCCTCGACGCCGTTCCCGGCCCGTTCACCACGCGTACCCCCAGGGTCGCGGCGGCCCGCCGGCTGCACCGCCGGCGCGACCGCGAGCAGGCCGGCCGGTTCCTGGCCGAAGGGCCGCAGGCCGTCCGGGAGGCGCTCGCCCGCGACGGCACCGTGGTCGAGCTGTTCGGCACCCCGGCGGCGCTGGACCGGTACGCCGACCTCGCCGCCACCGCCGCCCGGGCCGACGTGCCGGTCTCCGAGGTCACCGACGACGCGCTGGCCGCGCTCGCCGAGACCGTCGCCCCGCAGGGCCTGGTGGCCCTCTGCCGGCACCTCGACGTGCCCCTGGAGCAGGCCGTGGCGCGCGGGCCGCGCCTGGTCGCGGTGCTCGCCGGCATCCGTGACCCGGGCAACGCCGGCACCGTGCTGCGCACCGCCGACGCGGCGGGCGCGGGCGCCGTGGTGTTCGCCGGCGAAGCCGTCGACCCGTACAACGGCAAGTGCGTGCGGGCCTCCGCCGGCAGCCTCTTCCACGTCGACGTGGTGCGCGCCGCCGACCCGCTCGCGGCCGTCGAGGCGCTGCGGGCCGCCGGCCTCACGATCTTCGCCACCACCGGGTACGGCGACAGCGACCTGGACGACCTCGCCGACGCAGGACGGCTGGCCGCCCCGACCGCCTGGCTGTTCGGCTCCGAGGCACACGGCCTGCCCGAGGAGCTGACCGCCGCCGCCGACGCCCGGGTGCGTGTGCCGCTGCACGGGCGCGCGGAGAGCCTGAACCTGGCTGCGGCAGCGGCCGTGTGCCTGTATTCTTCCGCCAGAGCACTGCGTGTCCCCCGGGGCACGCGAGACACAGCAGGGGAGTCCGCCTCGTCATGAACGCGCCACGGCGTTCGTTTAGCCAGCCCGCCGGTGTCGGCGGGCGGCGGGCCTGACCTTCCCCCTGCGCGACTCCCCACCGGCGGGCTGCGGCGAAGCCGCGCGTCCGTAGACTCGCCTAGCCACCCGTGAGGGTCGGCGCCGCCGTGAGGGAGTGCCCGTTCACCATGAGCTACCGCAACGATCCGTACGACCCGAAGCAGGTCGCCCTGCTCGACCCGGACGCCCTGGCCCAGGCCGTGACCGACGCCGAGAAGGCGTTCGCCGCCGCCGCCGACCCGGACGCGCTCGCCGCGCTGCGCCCCGCGCACCTCGGCGACCGGTCCCCGGTGTCGCTGGCGCGCCGGGAGATCGGCGCGCTGCCGCCGGCCGCGAAGGCCGACGCCGGCAAGCGGGTCAACGAGGCCCGCCGGGCCATCGACGCCGCGTACGCCGCCCGGCAGGAGATCCTGGACCGGGAGCGGGCCGCGCGGGTGCTGGTCGAGGAGCGGGTCGACGTGACCCTGCCCTACGACCGCCGGCCGCGCGGCGCCCGCCACCCGCTGAGCGTGCTGATGGAGCAGATCAGCGACCTGTTCATCGGCATGGGCTACGAGGTGGCCGAGGGCCCCGAGGTCGAGCTGGAGTGGACCAACTTCGACGCGCTGAACATCCCGGCCGACCACCCGGCGCGCGGTCTGATGGACACGTTCCACATCGCACCCGAAGGCTCGGGCCTTGTTCTGCGCACGCACACGTCGCCGGTGCAGGCGCGCACCATGCTCAGCCGCAAGCCGCCGATCTACGTGGTGGTGCCCGGCCGGGTCTACCGCACCGACGAGCTGGACGCCACCCACGCGCCGGTCTTCCACCAGGTCGAGGGCCTGGTGGTGGACAAGGGCATCACCATGGCGCACCTGCGCGGCACGCTCGACCACTTCGCCCGGGCCATGTTCGGTGAGGGCGCGAAGACCCGCTGGCGGCCGCACTACTTCCCGTTCACCGAGCCGTCGGCCGAGTTCGACGTGTGGTTCCCGGAGCACCGGGACGGTCCGCAGTGGGTCGAGTGGGGCGGCTGCGGCATGGTCAACCCGCGGGTGCTGCGCGCCTGCGGCATCGACCCGGAGGTCTACTCCGGATTCGCGTTCGGCATGGGCATCGACCGGACCGTGATGGTCCGGCACGGCGTCAGCGACATGCGGGACATGGCCGAGGGCGACGTGCGGTTCACCCGCGCGTTCGGCGCCTGAGCTACGGGAACGGTGGTTTAACAGTCATGCGAGTTTCTGTCAGTTGGCTGCGCGAGTACGTGGACCTGCCGGCCGACCTGCCCACCGGCGACCTGGAGCAGGCGCTGGTCGACCTCGGCATCGAGGTCGAGTCCGTGGTGGACCTGCGCGAGTCGGTGAGCGGCCCGCTGGTCGTGGGCGAGGTCCTGGAGATCGAGGAGCTGACCGGCTTCAAGAAGCCGATCCGCTTCTGCCGGGTGGACGTCGGCGCCGCGAACGGCACCGGCGAGCCGCAGGAGATCGTCTGCGGGGCGCGCAACTTCGCAGTGGGCGACAAGGTCGTGGTGATCCTCCCCGGCGGGGTGCTGCCGGGCGGGTTCGCCATCGGCGCGCGCAAGACGTACGGGCGCAACTCCCACGGCATGATCTGCTCGGCGCAGGAGCTGGGGCTCGGCGACGACCACTCCGGCATCGTCGTGCTGCCCGAGGACGTCAAGGCCCAGCCCGGCGAGGACGCCCGGCCCGTCGTCGGCCTGGACGACGTCGTGGTCGAGATGGAGATCACCCCGGACCGCGGGTACGCGCTGAGCGTCCGGGGCATCGCCCGGGAGCTGTCGCACGCGCTCGGCGTGCCGTTCCGCGACCCGGCCGACGCGCCCGCGCCGGGCGCGACCGCCGAGCCGGCGTACCCGGTGGAGGTCCGCGACCCGGTCGGCTGCGACCGGTTCGCGGCGCGGATGGTGCGCGGCGTCGACCCGACCGTCGAGACGCCGGGCTGGATGCGGCAGCGGCTCACCGTGGCCGGCGTGCGCAGCATCTCGCTCGCCGTCGACATCACCAACTACCTGATGCTCGAACTCGGCCAGCCGATGCACGCGTTCGACGCGGACCGGATCGCCGGGCCGCTCGTGGTGCGCCGCGCCGAGGCGGGGGAGAAGCTGACCACGCTGGACGGGGTGAACCGCACGCTGTCCGCCGAGGACCTGGTCATCTGCGACGAGACCGGTCCGATCTCGCTGGCGGCGGTGATGGGCGGCGAGACCAGCGAGGTGCTCGCCTCCACCACCAACGTGCTGTTCGAGGCGGCACACTGGGACCCGGCCACCGTCGGGCGCACCGCGCGGCGGCACAAGCTGTTCAGCGAGGCCGCGAAGCGGTGGGAGCGGGGTGTGGACCCGGCGCTGCCGCTGGTCGCGCTGGACAAGGCGGTCCGGCTGCTCACCGATCTGGCCGGTGGCACGGCCGGCGAGGAGGTGCTCGACATCGACCACGTCGCGCCGCGTACGCCGGTGACCCTGCCGGTGGACCTGCCCTCGCGGCGCGTCGGCGTGACCTACTCGCCGGACCGCGTGGTGGAGCTGCTGGAGCAGGTCGGCTGCGCCGTCGCCCGCGGCGCGGACCGGCTCGCCGAGGATCCGGGCACCGTCGGCACGGCCGCCGGGGGCGGCGCGGTGCTGACCGTGACGCCGCCGAGCTGGCGGCCCGACCTGACCGACCCGGCCGACCTGGTGGAGGAGGTGGTACGCCTCGACGGCTACGACCGCGTGCCGTCGGTGCTGCCCACCGCGCCGCCCGGCCGGGGCCTGACCTGGCAGCAGCAGCGCCGTCGCGCCGTCGCCCGCTCCCTCGCCGAGCGCGGCTACGTCGAGGTGCTGGCGCAGCCGTTCGTCGCGCCGGAACTGGTCGACCAGCTCGGCCTGCCCGCCGACGACCCGCGCCGTCCGGCGGTACGCCTGGCGAACCCGCTGTCGGAGGAGGAGCCGCTGCTGCGCACCACGCTGCTCGGCCCGCTGCTCGGCATCGTCAAGCGCAACGTCGGCCGCGGTCAGCGGGACGTGGCGATCTACGAGATCGGCACCGTCTTCCACCCGCGTCCCGGCGCGGGCGCCCCGCCCGCGATGGGCGTGGACCGGCGGCCCACCGACGAGGAGTTCGCCGCCGCCGACGCGGTGGTGCCCGCCCAGCCGCGCCACGTCGCGGTCGCGCTCACCGGCGAGATCGAGCCGGCCGGCTGGTGGGGCGCGGGCCGCACGGCCGGCTGGGCGGACGCGATCGAGTCGGGCCGGGCCGTGCTCGACGCCGCCGGCATCCCCGCCGACCGGGTGACGGTACGGGCCGGGGAACGCGCGCCCTGGCACCCGGGCCGCTGCGCCGAACTTGTGGTGGACGACGTGGTCGTCGGCCACGCCGGTGAGCTGCACCCGGCCGTGCTGGCCGCGCTGGAGCTGCCCCGGCGCACCAGCGCCATGGAGCTGGACCTGGACGCGCTGCCCGCCGCGCCGCTGGCCGCCGGACCGACCATCTCCACGTTCCCGCCGGCGCTGATCGACGTGGCGCTCGTGGTGGACGACTCGGTGCCGGCCGCCGAGGTGCGGGCGGCGCTGGTCGAGGGGGCGGGCCCGCTGCTGGAGGACGTCCGGCTGTTCGACGTCTACACCTCCGAGCAGCTCGGCGAGGGGCGCAAGTCGCTGGCGTACAAGCTGACGTTCCGGGCCCCGGACCGGACCCTCGCGGGCGAGGAGGCGGTGGCCGCGCGGGACGCTGCGGTCGCTGTCGCCGCCGAGCGTTTCGGCGCCGCCCTGCGCGGGGCCTGACCGGCCCGCCGCCCTGAGGTCGCGGGCAACCGGCTCCCGGAGTCGGTTGCCCGCCGGCGCGGTCAGATCCAGCCGCGCAGAGCCGCTTCCACACCGGCCTGGAAGCGGCTCTCCGCGTCGAGGCGCTTCATGATGTCGGCGACCGTACGGCGCACGGTGCGCTCGGACAGGCCGAGCTGGCGGCCGATCGCCTCGTCGGTACGCCCGCAGCGCAGCAGCCGCAGGATGGCGCTCGCCTGCTTGGTCAGCCCGTCGATGCCGCTGCCGGCCCACCGGGGGAACGGGACGCCCTTCTCCCACAACAGGTCGAACAACAGGCAGAGCGCGGAAACCAGGCGCACGCTGCGGATTTCCACCGCACCCCGGCCGACGTGCGATTCGATCGGCAGGAGAGCGATTCTGCGATCCACCAGCGTCATCCGCACCGGGGCCCCCGGCAGGACCCGGCTAGCCTCCCCGCATTTGGCCATCTCCTCGGCATAGGCGCAGGAAGCCGGGTCCTGAAGAACAGTCTCCTGGTAGATGTGCCGGATGGTGATGCCGCGAGCCAGTGCCATCCGGCTCAGCGCCCCGCCACTTTCCCTGATCTGCGGCGGAATTGCCGGGCCGCCGGTCAGCATCATGACACTCTCGGTGGCGGTGCGGGCGTGCTCGGACAGCCGGTCCCGCAGCTCGTCGACCCCCTTGAGGCGGACGATCTCCTCCCGTTCGTTGTCGTCCTGGCTGGCCGCCCGGGCCAGCACCGAAGCGCGGGTCGCCTGGATCCGGGCCTGCTCAGCGACCGTACGCTGCTCCGCCTGGTCGAGCAGGACGAGCAGGCCGAGCTGCGGGCTCACCGCGCGCAGGCTGCCCGGCCGGTTCGACGAGGGCAGGATCATCGCGTGGTCGGCAAGCGCGGCGAGGGCGTCGTGGACCGCCGTCTCCGGCATGTCCAGGCCGGTGACGAGGTCCTCGACATCCCATGTCGGATTGTCAACCATCGCCCAGTAGACGGCCTCGTCGGTGGCCGACAGCCCCAATCTCTCGATCACGTTCCCTCCCCCCGGGATTCGATGGTCACACTAATGGAGGCCGAGCCTCGCGATAGATAACAGATTGATGTACGTGGCATTAACGCCAGTGACAGCCGCCATTAGACATGCGCATCTACAAGGCCGGACAGAAAATGCCTGATTTATGCGGCTGACTGCGCGGCGGAACCGGCCACGGCCGGTTCCGCCGGTGCGCGGGGACGTGACGGCGCCGGTCGTCAGGCACCACTCTCGATGCAACACCCGCCGGCCGGCGGGACGATGCGGAAGGGGCGGCGATGCGGACATGCCGACGATGGGCGACGTCGAGGCGCGAACCCGGGCGGTCCGGCTCACCGGAGGCTTGCCGTGCTGCTCACCCGGCTCGCGCTGCGGCCGCCGGATGACGACCGCGGCCTCTCCGCCGGCGAGCTGACGGACCTGTTGTGGCTCAACGCCACGGTGGCCGACGGCATCCGCCACATCCATGCCCGTGAGATCGCCGGACGGCTCGCCGTAGCGGTCTTCACCGTCGCCTCCGAACAGGCGATCTCCGACTACATCGTGCAGCGCGTCTGTGAGCGCGCGATCCGGAGCGTGCCCGCGCTACGCGGGTGGACGGTCACCTGATCGGTGCTCCTCGGATGAACCCGAAGGGAGGATCACGGTGGAAGCGCAAGTGGCGAGTCCGCCCCGGTGTGATCCGGAGCCGGTGGCCTCCACGCCGGCCGTCGCCTTTCGCGTCCTCGGCCCGCTGACCCTGACCACGGACGCCGACGCGCTGGTGCTTCCGCCGTCGAAGGTGGCCTGTCTGCTGGCGGCGCTGCTGTTGCATCCCGACGAGGTGGTGTCCGTGGCCACGCTGCAGCAGGCGATCTGGGGCGACGACCCGCCGGTATCGGCCCGCGCCGCGTTGCAGACCTGCGCGTTGCGGTTGCGTCAGCTGTTCCAGCGGCACGGGCTGACGGCGAACGCGATCAGGACGGTGCCCGGCGGCTACCGGATCACCGCCGGTCCGCAGAACGTCGACCTGATGCGGTTCCGTGAGCTGACCGGCCGGACCCGCGCCGAGACGGATCCGGAGACGGAACTGGCGACGCTGGAGGAGGCGCTCGCCCTGTGGAGCGAGCCGATGCTGGCGAACGTGCCGTCGGAGGCGCTGCACCGCGACGTCGTACCCCGGCTGAACGAGGAACGCGTCCGGGTCATCGAACGACTCTGCGACCTCAAGATCGGGTTGGGTCGTGACCGGTCGGTGCTTGTGGACCTGTGGACCGCGACCCGCCTCTATCCGGCGAACGAGCGCTTCGCCGCGAGGCTCGTCGAGGTGCTGTACCGCACCGGCAGGCAGGCCGACGCGCTCACCGAGGTGCGCCGGATCAAGGAGCACCTCGACCACGAACTGGGCGTCGGCCCGGGCGAGGGACTGCGGCGGTTGGAGCTGACCATCCTGCGCGGAGAGGCGCCGGCGCCGGTGGTCGCGGTGACGCCCCGGCCCGTGCCGGCGGTATCCGTCCGCCCGCCCACCTCCGTCGCGGGTTTCGTCGGCCGGGCGGCGCTGTGCCGCACCCTCGCCGACCGGCTGCGCGGAGGAACCCGCATCGTGGTGCTCAGCGGCCTGCCGGGCGTCGGCAAGACCGCCCTCGCGCAGCACGTCGCCGGCCTCGTCGCCGAGGACTTCCCCGGCGGCGTGCGGCAGGTGGAGCCGAGCGACCCGGACGCCGCCGCTCCCGCCGCCTCGTCCACCGGCCGCCGGCTGCTGCTGGCCGACGACGTCGCCGACGCGACGCTGGCCCGGCGGTTGCCGGAGGTGCTGGGGCCGGACGACGTGCTGCTGGTGACCAGCCGGCCCAGCCTGTCCGCCCTGGTCGCCCGGCTCGGCGGCTGGCTGCACCGGGTCGAGCCGCTCGACCGGCAGGAGGCGCTTGACCTGCTCGGGGTCGTGCTGGGAGCGGAACGGGTGCAGGCCGAGTCGTCGGCCGCGGCCGAGCTCGCGGCGCTCTGCGAACACCTGCCGCTGGCGC
Source organism: Micromonospora sp. LA-10 (assembly GCF_051853095.1). Classification (NCBI taxonomy): domain Bacteria; kingdom Bacillati; phylum Actinomycetota; class Actinomycetes; order Micromonosporales; family Micromonosporaceae; genus Micromonospora; species Micromonospora sp. LA-10. The sequence goes on along the minus strand of NZ_CP195710.1, from coordinate 1,187,605 downwards.
TGCGGATCGCCGCCACCCGCGTCCTGCTGCGTGCCCGGATGAGCCTCGACGAGGCGGTCGGGTGGCTGGGCGCCGATCCGATCGGACGGCTGAGCCTGCCCGGCGACCCGGAGATGTCCCTGGCCGGCCGGCTCGACGAGGCGCTGACCCGGGCCGGTGACGTGCTCGCCGACGTCTTCCTGCGGCTGGCCGAAGCGCCGGGAACCATCACCGTTCCTGCCGCCGCCGGGCTGCTCGACGTCGACCAGGTCCGCGCCGGTGAGCTGCTCGACGACCTCGTCGACCAGAGCCTGATGGAAGAGGCCGCGGACCAGTACCGGATCCGTGGCCTGCTGCGGCGGCACGCGCACGGCGTGGCCGGCCGGAGAACGACCCCCGATCGAGTGAAGAAGGGAACCCACGGATGAGCACTGCCTACGAGACGGTGGCTCAGACCCGGCCGCGGATGCGACACGACGTGCTGTTCACCCGCACCGAGGACGGAGTGCTGTTCCACAACGCCAGCAGCGGCTTCCGGCTGTCCTCCGGCACCGCCTACCGGTTGGCGGCGCTGCTCGTGCCGCACCTGAACGGGCGCAACCGGGTCGCCGACATCTGCCGGCCGCTGCCGCCCGCCCAGCGCGACATGATCGGCGAGCTGGTCGACGCGCTCTACGGGCGGGGCTTCGCCCGGGACGTACCGGTCGAGGAGGACCCGGAGACGGTTCTCGACCCGGCCGTGGCCGCGGCGTTCGCCGCTCAGGTCGCCTACGTCGACCACTACGTCGACCGGCCGGCGCACCGCTTCGCCGCCTTCCGCGACACCCGGGTGGCGGTGCTCGGCGACGGTCCCGTCGCCCGGTCCTGTGCCACCGCCCTGCTGCGCAACGGCGCCGCCGGGGTGACAGTGCGCGCCACTGTCGCGCCCGGCCTCGCCGACGAGCTGGCCGCGCTGACCGAGGCGGGATGTCCGGCCACCGTCGGCGAACTGCCCGACGGCGACGTGGGCTGGGCCGACCTCGACGCCGACCTCGTGGTGGTGGCGGCCGGTGACGGCGCGCCCCGCGACACGCTGCGGCTGCTCGCGGCGGGCATCCCGGCCGGCCGGCTGCTCCTGCCGGCCTGGGTCTGCGGGGAACGGATGCTCGTCGGCCCGGTGCAGGGCGCCGGACGCCGGGGGTGCTGGTGCTGCGCCATGAACCGGCTCACCGACAACGACGACACCGGCGCGGCAGCCACGGTGTGGCGCGCCGCCGCCCTGCCCGCCGGGTCCGCGCCGGTCGCCGCCGAGCCGGACGGGCCGCTGGCCGCGATGGTCGGCAACCTGCTCGCGTACGAGGTCTTCCGGCTCGCCACCGGCGCGCTGCCCGCGGAGACCGACGGCGCGGTGATCGTGCAGCACCTGGCCTCGCTCGACGTGCTGACCGAGCCGCTGCTCACCCACCCGCGGTGCGCCTTCTGCCGGCCGGAGTCGCCGGAGCCGTCGACTGTGGATCTCGTACTGGACGAGCCGGTCGCCGACGCCGCCGACGAGTCCGCGCGGGCCGAGGCGGCCGTGGCACGGCTCGCCGCCCACCAGCCGCTGCTCCAGCCGCACGTGGGCGTGTTCCGTCGCTACGACGACGAGCGCTGGGACCAGACCCCGATCAAGATCGGCGCGGTCGACCTCACCGATCCGGGCGGTCTCCGCCGTACCGTCCACGCGTTCGACGTGCACCACGTCGCCGCGGCCCGGCTGCGGGCGCTGCGGGCCGCCGCGGTGACGGTCACCGGTCAGGCGGCAGTCCTCCGCCCGCCCGCCGCCGACGCGCCGCGCTCGGACGCCGCCCGGCTCGGCCTCGACTCCGGCTGGGCCGAGCCGGGCGGGGGCGGCTGGGCGGCGGCCCGCTCACTGCTGACCGGCGCGGCGGCGGCGGTGCCGGCCGCGGTGCTGGAGCCGTTCGGCGCGGCCAACCGTGCCCGCGGCGCGGAGCCGACCAGTGCCGGCGGCGGCGCCGGCGGTGACCTCGCCGAGGCGGTGCGGTGCGGTCTGGCCTCCGCGCTGGCGTACCGCGCGTTGCGCGCGGTCGTCGACGGCCGGTCCACCGCGCGGCAGGTACGCCTGGACACCCGCGGCGCCGACCCGGAACTGGTCTTCCTGAGCAAGTCGGCGGCGAACCTGGGGATCGCCGTGGAACTGCTCGACCTCTCCGGCGCGGCGGAGGGCGGGTTGAGCGTGCTGCTGGCCCGCTACCTCGACCAGACCGACGGCCACTGGCGGTACGCCGTGGCGGGAGACCCGGTCCACGCGGTCGCGGCCGGAGCGGCGCTGCGGGACGTGCTGGGCCAGGCGGCGCTGCGCGCACAGGATCCGGCGATCACGCCGGACACCGGTGACGCGCTGCTGGACGAGTTCGACGCGGGCACGCTCGCGGTGGGGGACCCGACACCGGCCGACGGCGCCGCGCTGAGCTGGTCACAGGTGCGCCAAGGGCTGCGCGACCGGGGACACGACGTGCTGGTGGCGCCGGTGGGCGGCCCGGACCTGGCCGCCGGCGGGCTGGTCGCGGTCAAGGTTCTGCTCACCGCCCAGGAGAGCCGGTGAGCCACATCGCCGGAACCGACGAGCTGGTCTGCGCCGGGCTGGCACGGCTGCTGGCCGAGCGCGGCTGCCCCGCCGAGGTGGTCGCCCTGGGCGTACGCGACGAGCTGGCCGCTCCGGCCGGCCCGGCCGGCAGACCCCGCCTGCTGGTCTACGGGCACGTGGTCCTGCTCGGCCCGGCGGCGTCCACGGGCGCCTGCGCGACCTGCCTGGCGCGGCGCTGGCAGGCGGTGCGGCACAGTGACCTGCGGGACGCCGTCGAGCTGGGCGGCGACACCCGGGCGGCCGGCCCGTGGCCGTACGCGATCGCGCTCGTCGCGGACCTCCTGGCCGCCCTGTTCGCGGCCCATCACGGCGGCGCCCCGGCGGCGGGCGGCCCGGCCGCGGTGCTCCAGGTCGACCTGCAGACCCTGCGGGTACGCCGGGTTCCGTTGGTGGCGGACCCGGAGTGCCCGGCCTGCGGCGGCGCCGTCCCGGACACCAGCGATCTCGCCCCGATCGAGCTGACGCCCACCGCCAAGAGCGACCCGGCCGGTTTCCGGGGCCGGAACCTCGACGACTACCCGCTGGACGTGGAGGCCTTCGCCAACCCGGTGTGCGGGGCGCTCGGCTCGACCCTGTGGCAGGACCTGACCTCGCTGTCCACCGCGCCGGCGATCGGCTCGTTCACCCTGCGCAGCGGCCGCTACCTGCGCGAGACGCTCTACGGCGGACACACCGACGGCTTCCGGCGCAGCACCCGCGTCGCGGTGCTGGAGGGACTGGAACGCGCCGCCGGGCTGCGCCCGCGACGTAAGCGCACCGTGGTCACCGCCACCATGCGGGAACTGGACGGCGACGCCCTCGACCCGCGCGAGTGCGGCGTCTACGCCGACGACTTCTACCGGGCCAACCCGTACGTGCACCGCTTCGACCCGGACCGGCCGATCAGCTGGGTCTGGGGATGGTCGCTGCGCGACCGGCGGGCCGTGCTGGTGCCCGAGGTCCTGGTCTACTACCACGCCGCCGGCGTGGAGGAACGCTTCGTCCAGGAGACCTCGAACGGGTGCGCGTCGGGCGGCTCCCTGGTGGAAGCCGTCTACCACGGCCTGATGGAGGCGATCGAACGCGACGCGTTCCTGCTGGCCTGGTACGGCGGGCGGGCCCTGCCGGAGATCGACGCGGCCACCATCGACCGGCGGCAGACCCGGCTGATGATCGACCGGCTGGCCATGTACGGCTACCGGGCCCGGTTCTTCGACGCCCGGATGACCTTCGACATCCCGGTGGTGACTGCGGTCGCCGTACGGGAGGACAACGGCCTCGGCGCCCTCGCCTTCGGCGGCGGCGCGAGCCTCGACCCGCAGGCCGCCGTCACCGCGGCGCTGTGCGAGATCGCCACCGACTCGGTGATGGTGCGGCTGCGCGCCGGCGCCGACGAACCGCGGCTGCGCACCATGGTGAACGACTTCTCCCAGGTACGCGGCCTGCACGACCATCCGCTGCTGTACGGGCTGCCGGAGATGCGACGGCACGCCGGGTTCCTGCTGGACAACGGCCGCCCGCCGGTCGCGATGACCGACCTGTACGGGCCGGACCGTCCCGCCCCGCCGGTGGCCGACGACCTGCGGGACGACCTGGAGTACTGCCTCGGGGCGGTCACCGGGCACGGGTTCGACGTGATCGCCGTCGACCAGACCACACCCGAGCAGCACGACCTGGGGCTGGCCACGGCGAGCGTGCTGGTGCCGGGCCTGCTGCCCATCGACTTCGGCTGGATGCGCCAGCGCGCGCCCCACGCGCCCCGGCTGCGTACCGCCTTCCGCGCCGCCGGACTCCTCGACCGTGATCTGCGCGACGACGAGATCCACTCCGTTCCCCACCCGTTCCCGTGAGGTGCGCCATGACGTCCGAAACCGCAGGCTACGCCCACGTGTACGCGACGGCGATCCTGCGCCGCGGCCGGGAGCCGATGCCCCCGGCCGACTTCACCCCCGACTGGGCGGACGCGCCCCGCCGCGGCAAGTACTACCCGCACGCGCCGGCCTTTCCGCTGCCGGAACCGGCGTCGGCGGACGCCCCGCTCGACGCGGCGCTACGGCCGGACGGCGACGCCGACGAGCCGTTCACCACGCGCCTGCTCGCCGGCATGCTGCGCGACTCCTACGGGCTGCTCGGCCGGCGGCTGGGCGTGCAGGCCAACACCGACCTGGCCGGGCTTTCCTCGTACGCGCACGCCAACTGGCACCGGGGCACCGCCTCGGGCGGCGGTCTCTACCCGTGCAGCGTCTACTGGGTCGCCGGGCCGGGGGCGGATGTCGCACCCGGCGTCTACTACTACGCCCACGCCCGGCAGGCCATGCAACGGCTGCTGGCCGGGGACGTCACCGACCGGCTCAACGCGGCGGTCGGCCGGCCGGAGCCGGCCACCCAGTTCCTGGTGATCGGCGTCAAGTTCTGGCAGAACGCGTTCAAGTACAACAACTTCTCGTACCACGCCGTGTCGATGGACGTGGGCACCCTGTTGCAGACCTGGCGGTTGTGGGCCGGGGGCCAGGGCCGGCGGATCCGGCCGGTCCTCTGGTTCGACCAGGCCGCCGTCGCCGACCTGCTCGGCCTGGACCCCGACGCCGAGGCGCTCTTCGCCGTCGTGCCGCTCACCTGGGCGGATCACGACAGTGCCGACCGGGTCGAGGCGGCGCCACCGGCCCCGGTCCGGGTCCGGCACACCGACCGGGAACGCTCGCGTACCCGGCTCGACTTCGACATCCTGCAACGGGTCAACCGCAGCACCGCCGCGGCGGTGCGGCGACCGCCGGCCGGCGTGCTCGCGGACGCCGGCGCGCTCCCGGCGCGCACCAGCGCCGGGCATCTCGCGCTGCCGCCCGCCGCGCCCATGGACATGCCGGTCGGCGTGGCCCTGGCCCGTCGGCGCAGCAGCTTCGGCCGGTTCCTGGCCAGCCGGAGGATCTCCGCCGGTCAGCTCGCCGCGCTTCTGAGCGCGACCGCCGCCACCACCGTGCCCAGCGAGATCGACGGGCCGGCGGACCGGCCGCTGGCGAAGCTCTACGCGTTCGTCAACCACGTCGACGGCGTGCCCGCCGGCGGCTACGAGTACGAACCGGGCAGCCATGCCCTGGTCCCCGTCACCGACGGACCACCCGGCCGGTTCCTGCAGCGCAACTACTTCCTGGCCAACTACAACCTGGAGCAGGCCGCTGTCGTCCTGGTGCCCACCGTCCGCACCCACGCGGTGCTCGACGCCACCGGCGACCGTGGCTACAACCTGGTAAACGCCACAGTGGGGGCGATCTCGCAGACCTTCTACACGGCGGCCGCCGCGCTGCGCCTCGGCGCCGGGGTGGCGCTGGGCTTCGACAGCGTCTCCTACGTGGAGGAACTGGCGCTCGAGGACACCGGTGAGTTCCCGCTGCTGATCATGCTGGCCGGGCACGACCGGCCGGGGCTCGGCGACTACCGATACGAGCTGTCATGACGGCGACAGTGCCCGCGCCGAGCGCGCGGACGTCCGCCGCGACCCTTGACTGGCGCACCGGCGACTGGTTCATCGCCCGGATCGCCGGGTTGCCGCTGTCCACCGTCGACGGCCTGCGCTGTCCCAGCGCGGCCGACTGGGCCGAGGAGGTCCTCGCGCTGCGGGACCGGCTCGCCGCCGACGGCGCCCGGGTCGGCGACCTGCTGCACGACCTGATCAAGGGCAACGACGACGAGGAGGCTCGCCGCCGGCTGCTGGCGCTGCGCCGGCAGGTGCACAACAACGTGCTGCCCGCCGACCCGGAACCGGCTCTCGCAGTGGCCGAGCGCATCCGCGCCGGGTCCGCGTCGGACGTGCGGCGGTGGCTGGGCGCCCGGCAGCGGCTGGCCCGGCTGGAACACGACGGCGCGGCCGTGTTCGCCGCCGACGTCGCCCGGTCCCGCCGGCGACTGTGGGAGCTGGCCGACGAGCCCCGGCTGCGCGGAGGGCTCCAGCTCGCCTCGCCCACGCTGGACCAGCAGCTCGCCACCGGGGTCCCGCCGGACCCGGGCCGCCCCGCGAACAAGCGCGCCCGGCGCGTCGAGCGCTCACTGCTGTCCTACCTCTATCGCACCGCCTGCAAGACCAGCCCGTTCAGCACCTTCACTGCGGTCGCGCTCGGCCGCTTCGACGACGACGCCGAGGATCTCGGGCTGACGGTGGGGGAGCGGTGGCAGCGGCACGTGCGGCTCAACGTCGTGCTGGTCGGCCGGATCGCCGACCTGATCAGCGCCGACCCGGTGCGGCGCGGCGACCTGCCGGTGGCGCTGAGCCCGGGCTGGCGGCGTGACGCCGAGCGGATCCGCTACGTGCGGCACTGGGTGACCGCCGGCGACGACAGCGCCGCGGTCAGCTTCGACTCGGTCCGGGACGGGTTGTTCTTCCTGCGCCGCAGCGGCGTCCTCGACGAGCTGACCGCGCTGTTGCAGCGGCGGGGCACGATCCGCGGGGGCGAACTGGTCGACCGGTTGTGCGAGCTGACCGGCGCGGGCCCGGCCGACGGGCAGGCGTACCTGTCCACCCTGCTGAGCCTGGGCATGCTGCGCCTGGTCGGCCTCGAAGTCGACGTGCACCGCGCCGACCCGGTCCGGGCGCTGGCCGGCGCGCTGTCCGGCCTGGACCGCCCGTGGGCGGCCCGGACCGCCGCCCGCCTCACCGCGATCGGCGAGCTCGTGGACGCCTACCGCGAGGGGGACCTGGCCCGGCGCCGGCAGGTGAGGCACGAGCTGCGGGCGGCGGTGCGGGCGACCATGGTGGACCTCGGCGAACCGGATCCGCAGCTGCCGCAGACCCTGCTCTACGAGGACAGCCGGATCGGCGGCGCGCCGTTGCCGGTCAGCGCGTCCGCCTGGCGGCGGCTGGCCGGCGACGAACTGGCCGCGGTGGAACGGGTGCTGCCCGCGTTCGACCAGAACCTGCCGCACCGGATCATGTTCCATGGCTTCTTCCTGGCCCGGTTCGGCGTCGGCGGCCGGTGCGACGATCTGCTGCGGCTGGTGGAGGACTTCCACGACGACCTCTACGACCAGTACGCCTCCTACGTCTCCGGCCGCCGGTCGTTCGCCGAGGACGGCAGCTACACGCCGGAGGAGAACTGGCTGGGCCGGCCCGAGATGACCGCGCTGGACGCGGCTCGGCAGGCGTTCGCCGACCGGCTGCGCCGGCTGGTGGCGGCGGATCCGGGGCGGACCGAGCTGCCACTGCCGGACGCGCTCCTCGACGAGGTGGGCGAACTGCTCGGTGGCGCCGCCGGCGGGTTCCGCCCGCAGGGGCACTTCGTGCAGGTGGCGTCGCGCGGATCGGAGCCGCTGCTGGTGCTCAACCAGTCCTTCGGCGGGCTGTCCTTCCCGTTCAGCCGGTTCACCCACTGTTTCGCCGGGGACGCGCCGGGTCTCGCCGAGCGGCTGCGCGCGCAGGCCCGGTCCGTCGCACCGCCGGGCGCGGTCTTCGCCGAGCTGACCGGCGGGGCGGCCACGACCAACCTCAACCTGCACGACCGGCTCACCGACCACGTCATCGTCTGCCCGGGGGAGACCAGCGACGTCGAGCCGGACCGGCAGCTCACCCTCGACGACCTGCACCTGGTGCACGACCCCGGCACGGACCGGGTGGTGCTGCGCTCCACCCGCCTCGACCGTGAGGTGATCCCGGTCTACCTCGGCTATCTGGTGCCGATGGCGCTGCCGCAGATCCCGCGTACCCTGCTGCTGCTCTCGCCGGCGTCGATGGTGCGGCTGGATCCGTGGCGGGGCGTGCCCGCCGGGCCCGCCCGCGACGGCGTGACGACCCGGCCCCGGCTGCGCGCCGGCAACGTGGTGCTCAGCCGCCGCAGCTGGTCGGCGCGGGCCGGCGACCTGCCGCAGACCGGCGACCCGGGCGCTGACGCCGAGGCATTCCTGCGCTGGCGGCGGTGGCGGGCCGCGCACGACGTGCCGGCCCGGGTCTTCGCCACCGTCCACCCGTCCGGCGCGGCCCGCGCCGGGACCAATCCGAAACCGCAGTACGTGGACTTCGACAGCCCGCTGTCGCTGCAGGCGCTGCGGGCCTCGCTCGACGCCGGCGACGACCGGGTGGTGCTGCGCGAGATGCTGCCGGCCGCCGACGAGTTGACGGCCCGCGGCGAGCACGGCGGCCACGTCTGTGAGCTGGCCGTGGAGACCTTCCGCACCGATCCTGGGAGGATCCGATGACCGTGTCGGCCGCCGCGCCCGCCGACCCCCGCGGGGACTGGCTGGCGCTGCACGTGTTCTACGCCGCCAACCCGCAGCCGCTGCTCGTGGAGTGTGTGGCGCCACTGATCCGCGAGCTCACCGACCGGAACCTGCTCGCCGGGCACTTCTTCATCAACTACTGGCTGGAGGGGCCGCACGTGCGGCTGCGCCTGCGGCCCCGTACCCCGTCGGACGAGCCGGCGGTGCGGGCGCTGGCCGAGGCGGCGATCCACCGGTTCCTCACCACCCGCCCCGCCCTGTACGCAATGGGCACCGGCTATCTGCGCGAGCTCTACGACATCCTGTTCGCCCTGGAGTTCCCGGGCGGACGACCGGCGGAACTGGTCGACGACAACGGCCAGATGCTGCTGCAACCCAACAACTCGGTCAGCTACCGGCCCTACGAGCCGGAGTACGGAAAGTACGGCGGGCCCGACGGCATCGAGGTCGCCGAGTGGCACTTCCGGCACTCCAGCGACGTCGTGCTGCGGGCCCTCGCGACGATGAACCTGCACCTGCGACCGGTGCTGCTGGGCACTGCCGCCCAGTTGATGACGGTGCTGGCCGGGACGTTCCTGCCGGACCGGGCGGAACTGGTCGACTTCCTCGACCGCTACCACCACTTCTGGCACCGGGCGTTCGCCGGCACCGAGCTGATCGGGGCCGAGGAGTACCGCCGGATGTACGACGGGGTCGCGCCGGAGCTGGGACCGCGGGTCGAACGCATCCTCGACCTGGTGGCGCGGGGGGACGTCGCGCACCTGCCCGGCTTCCTGCGCGGCTGGGCCGAGCACGCCGGGGAGCTCCGGGAGCGGGTGCTCGGGCTGGCCGCGTCCGGCCGGCTGACGCTCCGGTCGTGGGGCGGCAGCGGGGAACGGGTGGTCACCGACCCGGCCGAGGCGCTGGCCGCGCTGCTCTCGCCGTACCTGCACATGACGAACAACCGGCTGCACGCCACCATCCGCGACGAGGCGTACCTGTCCTATCTGCTCGCCCGGGTGCTGCGGGAGCCGGCGGTGGCGGCGTGACCAGCCCGGCGCTGCTCGGCAAGCGTCCCCGCCTGCGCGAGGACCTGCTCTTCTCCCGCCCCTTGAGCCGGGGCCCGGCCACCGTGCACCTGGTCAAGGACCGGCGCAGCGGCCGGGCGTTCGAGCTGTCGGACAAGGAACGGTTCCTGGTGCGCCGGCTGGACGGGGTCCGTTCCCTGGGGGAGGTGGGCGACGAGTACGCGGCCGCGTACGGCCGGCGGCTCGGCGACGACCACTGGGTGCGGCTGCTGTGGCTGCTGCACGAGCGGGGACTGCTCGTCGGCGGGCCCGGGGAGCCGCAGGCGGCCCCGGCGGCTCGGCACGACCGGCTCGACAGGTGGGCCCGGCTGCTGGGCCGGCTGCTGAGCCCCGCGTCGGTCGCCGGGTGGGGCCTGCTGGTGGCGGCGCTGCTGGCGGCCGTCGCCTGGTACGCCGGCCCGCTGTGGCAGGCGGCCCGCCCGGCGTTCACGGACCCGCTCAGCCTGCTCCTGCTCGGGCTGCTCGCCTGGGCGGGCGCGGCCGTCCACGAGTTCGCGCACGCGCTGACCGCGGTCCGTCTCGGCGCCACCGTCGAGCGGATCAACCTGATCACGCTCACCTGCCGGATCGAGGACTACGCCTTCCTGCCGAGGCGGCGGGACCAGGCGGTGATCGCCGCCGCCGGCGGGGTGGCGAACGGGATGGTGCTGCTGCTCGTCGGCGCGCTCCTCGCCGCCCTGCCGGGCGCTTTCGCCGGCCACCTGTTCAGCGCGTACGTGCTGGTCGCCGCCGTGCAGACCGCTGTCAACTTCGTGCCGCTCCCACCGTTGGACGGCTACAAGATGGCCAGCCACCTCCTGGACACGCTGGACCTGGCGCCGGAGAGCCGCCGCTACCTGTACACCGCTCTCGGCCGGCTGGCCCGCCGCGGCCGTGTCCGCTACCCGAGGCCGGCCGCCGTACGCCTCGGTCTGTACGGCCTGTGGTGGCTGTTCGCCGCCGTGGCGGTGGCCGCCTGTGTGGTCTACCTCGCCGGCGCGCTCCTGGAGTCGACACTGGGCGTAATCGGACACGTCGTGCCCGCCGCGGTCGTCGCGCTGACGCTCGCCGGCTGGCTGGCCCGGCCCCGGCGTGCCGCCCCCGCGGGCCGGTCCTCTCCGTCACACCAGCAGAACATCGAAGCCCACAAGCGAAAGGCGTGACCATGCCAGCCACCGACGATCCGGCCATCGTGCTGGACTCCGTGAGCAAGTCGTACGGCGAGGTGAGAGCGGTGGACGACGTCACCGTCTCGATCGGCCGCGGCGAGTTCTTCGGCATGCTCGGGCCCAACGGCGCGGGCAAGACGACGCTCATCGAGATGATCGAAGGTCTGCGGACCCCGGACAGCGGCGCCGTGCGGGTGCTCGGCATGTCGCCGACGCCGCGCAACCTCGACCTGCTGCCGCTGATCGGCGTGCAGACCCAGCGGTCGGCGTTCTTCACCCGGCTGACCGCCCGGGAACACCTGGTGACCGTCGCCGCGCTCTACGGCCTGCCCGCCTCCGCCGCGGACCGGGCGCTGAAGCTGGTCGGGCTGACCGACTCGGCCGACATCCGGGTCACGAACGTCTCCGGTGGACAGCGTCAGCGCCTCGCCATCGCCTCGGCGATCGTGCACGACCCCCAGGTGATCTTCCTGGACGAGCCGACCGCCGCCCTGGACCCGCAGGCCCGTCGTGATCTCGGGCAGTTGCTGCGGGAGCTGAAGGCGGGTGGGAAGACCATCGTCTACACCACCCATCACCTGGACGAGGCGCAGGCGCTGTGCGACCGGGTCGCCATCCTCGGCGCCGGGCGTGTCCTGGCCCTGGACAGCCCGCGGGATCTGATCGCGCGATCGGGTGTCGGCACCCGCCTCGTCGTACCCGCCGGCCGGCTCAGCGCGGAGCAGGCCGGCCGGATCGACGGCGTCGACGGCATCGACATCGAGGACGGCTCGGTCGTCCTGCGTACCACCCAGACGGCCCGGGTGCTGGCCGCCCTCGGCGCCGAGGGCGGCCTCGACGAGGTGGAGACCCGCCCGGCCACGCTGGAAGACGTCTACCTGCAACTGATGGGAGCGCCGCAGGCATGAGCGCATACACCGCACTGGCCCGGGCCAGCTACAAGGCGAGCGTCCGGGACGCCACGACGCTGTTCTTCACGTTCGCGTTCCCGCTGGTCTTCCTGGTCATCTTCGGACTGATCTTCCGCAACCAGGAGGTCGCCGAGACCGGCCACGGATACATCGACTTCATCGCGCCGGGCGTGCTGTCGTGGGGCCTGGCCAGCGCCGCGCTGTTCGGCGTGTCGTTCACGCTGATGCAGTGGCGCAACGACGACCTGCTGCGCATCATCCGGCTGTCGCCGACGAGCATCTGGTCCGTGGTCGGCTCCCGCTACGCGGTGGCGCTCGGCATCGGCGTCGCGCAGAGTCTGCTCTTCGTCGGCGTGGCCATGCTGCCCTTCCTGGGCATGCGCCCGGACGGGAAGTGGCCGCTGGCCCTGCCGATGATGCTGCTGGCGGTGACCACGTTCCTGGCGCTGGGCCTGATCGTCGGCTCGCGCGCGGACACCGCCGAGGCGGTCGCCGCGATCGCCAACTGCATCGTGGTGCCGATGGCCTTCCTGTCGGGGTCGTTCTATCCCCTGGAGCTGATGCCCGGGTGGTTGCAGGGCGTCTCCCGGGCGCTGCCGCTGCGCTATGTCAACGACGGCATGGCGTACGCGTTCACCGGGTTCGGCTCCATGACCGACTATCTGGTGGCGTGCGGCGCGCTGGCCGGCTTCGCGGTCGTGTTCGCCGTCATCGGCGTGCGTACCTTCCGGTGGAGCCACAGCTCGTGACCGCACCCGCGGCGTCGGCGCCCCCGGTCCCGCTGTCCGCCGCCGCGGCCCGGCTCGACGAGCACCTGCGCCGGCGGTGGACGGCACGGCCGGTGGGCCCGGCGCCCCGGGTGGTCACACTGGGCGCCGCCGACGCGCTGGCCGGGGCGGCGCCGCACCGGCGGCACGCCACTGTGCACCTGAGCGCGGACGCGGTGCTGGTCGGCCCGGTCGCCGGCACCCCGCCCGGGGCCGCCTGCGGGCACTGCCTGGCCATCCGATGGCAGCGGCTGCGCGGCCGCAGCGAACGCGACGCGCTGGAGACCGGTGGTGCTCCGACAGCGGTCGGGCCGTGGCCCCGGCTCACCGCCTACCAGCTCGACGCGGTGTGGGACCTGTACCGGGCGGCGCACGCCACACCGGCCCGGCCCGCGCCGCCGACGTGGGACGACCCGGACCGGCGGCTCGCCCGGGTCAGCCGGCTGGAACTGGACACGCTGCGGGTACGCACCCACCCGGTGCTGGCGGAGCCGCGCTGCCCGACGTGTTCGACGGCGCGTCCCGACTCGCCGGCCGAGGTGCCGGAGCTCGACCGGCCGGCGCCGAAGCCGGCCGTCGACGCCTACCGGCTGCGCGCCCCCGGGGACTACCCGCTGCCCCGCGCCGCCCTGGTCAACCCGGTCTGCGGGGCGCTCGGCGCGGGCACCCAGCTCACCATCACCTCACCCACCACCGCCCCGGTCACCGGCAGCGTCTTCATCCGGGGCTACGGCGGGCTGCTCGACGTCTCCTTCAGCGGCCAGTCCACCGGCTACGACGCCAGCCACGCGCTGGCGTACCTGGAAGGGCTGGAGCGCCACGCGGGCACCCACCGGCGGCGCAACCTCGTCCCCGTCGTCGCCGCGTACGCGGACGTCGCCGAGCACGCCCTGCACCCGGACGAGTGCGGCAGCTACCCGGACGAGGTGTACGACAGCGACCCGATCCTGCGCCGCTTCGACCCGGAGCGGCCGATTCCCTGGGTGTGGGGCCGGGACCTGCGCACCGGGCGGCCGGTGCTGGTGCCCCGGCGGCTCTGCTTCTACAGTTCCCCGGCCGCCGGGGACACGTTCGTGCTCTCGTCCTCCAGCGGCTGCGCGACCGGCAGCTGCCTGGCCGAGGCGGCCCTGTTCGGCTTGCTGGAGCTGATCGAGCGGGACGCCTTCCTGCTCGGCTGGTACGGCAACCTGACGTTGCCGAGGATCGACCTGGCGAGCTGTTCGCCGGCGGTACGGGCGATGGCCGACCGTGCCGAGTTGCAGGGGTACGCGCTGCACGCCTTCGACAACCGGATCGACCTGGACGTGCCGGTGGTGACCAGCCTGGCGGTCCGCCACGACGGCGGGCCCGGCCTGCTGTCCTTCGCGGCAGCCGCGCACGTCGACCCGGAGCAGGCGGTGGCCGGTGCGGTCGCCGAGGCGCTCACCTACATTCCGCACCAGCCGGCCACGGTGCGCCGGCGGCGGGGCGAGCTGGAACGGATGGCCGACGACTACGGCCTGGTCCACCGGCTGCCGGACCACTCCGCCCTGTTCGGCCTGCCCCGGATGGCCGGGCACGCGGCGACGTACCTGCGCGACGCGGCGGAGCGGGACGTCGGGAGCGTCTTCGCCGGCCACCGGGGGGCCGGCGCCCGGGACCTCCTCGACGACCTGGGCCGGGTCCTGGACACCCTGCACCGGCGCGGCCTCCGGGCGATCCTGGTCGACCAGACGAGCCCTGAGCAGGAGGCGGTCGGGCTGCGGTCGGTGTGCGTGGTGGTGCCCGGCCTGCTGCCGATCGACTTCGGCTGGCTGCGTCAGCGGGCGCTGCACCTGCCGCGTCTGCGCACCGCCCCGTACGCGGCGGGGTTGACCGGCGCGGAGCTCACCGACGACGACCTGCGCCGCGTACCCCACCCGTTCCCCTGAGCCGGCCGCCGCGGCGGCGGCCGGACACGCGCACGTAGGGCCGCCCCGCTGCCGGGGCGGCCCTACGTCGTGACCGATCCGCTCAGGCGCAGCAGCTGGTGGTCGAGGTGGTGCTGCTGCAGGTCGAGGTGGTGCCCGACGAGGAGCAGGAGGCCAGGATCGCCTCGGAGGCGTCGGCGTAGTCGGAGATCGCGAAGGTCTCGGACTCCAGCTCGAGGATCTCCTCGGCGAGGGCGTTGAGGTCGGTTTCGGGCGCCATGATGACTCCAAGGGGTTGGGTCCGGCCGGTTCCTCCGGCCTGGGACAAGCAGACCGCACGGCGCTCACCGATCGCCGTCGTCCGGACCCCCGGATCGCTGTCACCGGTGGTGAGCGGTGTGACAGCGGCGTGCGGTTGGCTCAGCGGCATGGTGTCGTCCGGCCCGCTCGCGACCGCCCGCCCTCCGGGCCCGGCCCTCGACGCGGGTGTCCTGGCGCGGGCCGGCTCGCTCTACCGCGACCTGCACGCCCACCCGGAGCTGTCGGGCCGGGAGGAGCGCACCGCGGCCCGGTTCGCGGCCGCGCTGAGCGAGGCCGGCTGCGCGGTCACCACCGGCATCGGCGGGTACGGCGTCGTCGGTGTCCTGGCCAACGGCGCCGGTCCGGCGGTGATGCTCCGCGCCGAACTCGACGCGCTGCCGGTCGCGGAGCGGACCGGGTTGCCGTACGCGAGCACCGCCACCGCTGTCGACGGCGAGGGGCGCCGGGTGCCGGTGATGCACGCCTGCGGGCACGATCTGCACCTGGCGGCGGCGGTGGGCGCCGCGGCCCACCTGAACCGCGTCCGGGACCGCTGGCGGGGAACGCTGCTCGTGCTCGGGCAGCCGGCCGAGGAGACGCTGACCGGCGCGGCGGCGCTGATCGCGGACGGGCTGTACGAGCGGTTCGGCCGGCCGGACCTCCTGCTGGCACAGCACGCGGCGCCGCTGCCCGCGGGCATGGTCGCGCACGGGTCCGGTCCGATGACGGCGGGCTGCGTCACCCTGGAGGTGACGGTGACCGGCCGTGGTGGGCACGCCGCCACCCCGCACCTGTGTGTCGACCCGGTGGTGCTCGCCGCCACGGTCGTCGTCCAGTTGCAGACCGTCGTGGCCCGGCAGGTGGGGCCGGCCGAGCAGGTGACCCTGACTGTGGGTTCGCTGCGGGCGGGCCACCATCCGGGAGTGATCCCGGAGGAGGCCACGCTGGGCGTCACGATCCGGGCGCTGTCCGACCGGGTGCTGGACGACGTGCATGAGCGGGTGGTCCGGACGGTGCGGGGCTGTTGCGAGGCCGCCGGGAGCCCGGTGGAGCCGGTGCTGCGGGTGGTGTCGCGGACCCCGGCCTACCGGGGCGATCCGCAGGTGGCCGCGCGGTTGCGCGCGGCCCACGAGCGGACGTTCGGCGCCGGCCGGGTGGCCTGGTGGCCGTCGTCGCTGGCGGCCGAGGACTTCCCGCTGCTGGCCACCGACGGGATCCCCAGCGGGTACTGGATGCTGGGTGTCGTCGGCCCGCGCCAGTGGCGGGCGGCGCCCGGTGGCAGCGCCGTCGAGAAGCTCGCCGCCCTGCCGGCAAACCACAGCCCGTCCTTCGCGCCGTACGCGGGGCTGGCGCTGCCGGCCGGGGTCGAGGCGCTCGTGTCCGGCGCGCTCACCGCGCTGGCGCCGGAATGACCGGCCGAAGCATCATGCACTGGACCGTATGAACTTGCACCCGGTCCGCGCTCGCTGGTAACCTCTCCGCATATTCATGCGGAGGTTAGTATGGGCATTCGGACAGCGGTGGCCGGGGCGAGCGGGTACGCCGGAGGCGAACTGCTGCGCCTGCTCGCCGGTCACCCCGAGTTCGAGCTGATCGCCGCCACCGCGCACACCCAGGCCGGTCAGCCGGTCACCGCCGTACACCCGCAGCTCGCCGGCCTGGACCTGGTGTTCGCCGCGACCGACCCGGCGACCCTCGCCGACGCGGACCTGGTCTTCCTGGCCCTGCCGCACGGGCAGTCCGCGGCGCTCGCCGCGGCGCTGCCCGAAACGGTCAAGGTGGTCGACCTGGGGGCGGACCACCGGCTGCGCGACGCCGCCGCCTGGGGCCGCTACTACGGCGGCGAGCACGCCGGCGCCTGGACCTACGGGCTGCCCGAGCTGCCCGGACAGCGGGCCGAGATCGCCGCCGCGACGCGGGTGGCCAGCACCGGCTGCTACGCGGTGGCGACCACGCTGGCGCTGGCGCCGCTGATCGCGGCCGGCGCGGTACGCCCCGACGACGTGGTGATGGTCGCCGCCTCCGGCACCTCCGGCGCGGGCCGGGCCGCCAAGGCCCACCTGCTCGGCAGCGAGGTGATGGGCGACCTGTCGCCCTACAAGGTGGGCGCGCACCAGCACGTGCCGGAGATCAAGCAGGCCACCGGCGCGACCGGTCTGTCCTTCACGCCGGTGCTCGCGCCGATGCCCCGGGGCATCCTGGCCACCGTCACCGCCGTGCCGACCGGCGACGCCGACCCGCGCGCGGTGCTGGCCGCCGCGTACGCCGACGAGCCGTTCGTGCACGTGCTGCCCGAGGGCTCATGGCCGCACACCGCCGCCACCGCCGGCTCGAACTCCTGCCACCTGCAGGCGACAGTGGACGTCGACTCGGGGCGGGTGATCGTGGTCAGCGCGATCGACAACCTCGGCAAGGGCGCGGCCGGCCAGGCCGTGCAGAACGCCAACCTGATGGTGGGTCTCCCCGAGACCACCGGTCTGTCCGTGTTTGGAGTGGCCCCATGAGCGTCACCGTCCCCCGTGGCTTCCGCGCCGCAGGCGTCGCCGCCGGACTGAAGTCCTCCGGCGCCGCCGACGTCGCCCTCGTGCTCAACGACGGCCCGGACGCCGGTGTCGCCGCTGTCTTCACCGCCAACCGCGTCAAGGCCGCGCCGGTGCTGTGGAGCCAGCAGGTCGTGCACGGCGGCGTCGTGCGCGCCGTGGTGCTCAACTCCGGCGGCGCGAACGCCTGCACCGGCCCGGCCGGCTTCCAGGACACCCACGCCACCGCCGAGCACACCGCCGCCGCGCTCACCGCGGCGAACGCCCGGCTCATCGTCGGCGCGGGCGAGGTCGCTGTGTGCTCGACCGGCCTGATCGGCGAGCGGCTGCCGATGGACAAGCTGCTTCCCGGCGTACGCGACGCGGTGCGCGGCCTGTCCCGCGACGGCGGCCCGGCGGCCGCCGAGGCGATCATGACCACCGACACCCGGCCCAAGACGACAGTGGCGCGGGGCACGGGCTGGAGCGTCGGCGGGATGGCCAAGGGCGCGGGCATGCTCGCCCCGGCCATGGCCACCATGCTCTGCGTACTCACCACCGACGCGGTGGCCGGGCCGGACGCCCTGGACGCCGCGCTGCGCGCCGCCACCCGGATCACGTTCGACCGGATCGACTCCGACGGCTGCATGTCCACCAACGACACGGTGCTGCTGCTGGCCAGCGGCGCGTCCGGCATCGAGCCGACCGCCGAGGAGCTGACCGCCGCGGTCACCGCCGCCTGCCACGACCTGGCCCAGCAACTCCTGGCCGACGCGGAGGGCGCGTCCAAGGAGGTCGCGATCGAGGTGGTCGGCGCGGCCAGCGAGGACGACGCGGTCGAGGTGGGCCGCGTGGTGGCCCGCAACAACCTGGTGAAGACCGCGCTGTTCGGCAACGACCCGAACTGGGGCCGCATCCTCGCCGCCGTCGGCACCACCGCCGCCGTGTTCGAGCCGGACGGCGTGGACGTCGCGGTGAACGGCGTCTGGGTGTGCCGGGGCGGAGCCGCCGCCGAGGACCGCGCCAAGGTGGACCTCACCGGCCGCGGCGTCACCGTCCGGATCGACCTGCACGCCGGCGCCGACGCCGCCACCATCTGGACCAACGACCTGTCCCACGCGTACGTCCACGAGAACTCGGCCTACTCCACGTGAGCGCGAGGAACGCAGCGAAGCGGAGTCCCGCAGTCGCGAACGAAAGGCGGGCTCCGGTGAGCGCGAGGAACGCAGCGAAGCGGAGTCCCGCAGTCGCGAACGAAAGGCGGGCTCCGGTGAGCGCGAGGAACGCAGCGAAGCGGAGTCCCGCAGTCGCGAACGAAAGGCGGGCTCAGCATGAACCTGAGTGCTGACCTCACCCGGGCCCAGGCCAAGGCCGCCACGCTGATCGAGGCGCTGCCCTGGCTGGCCCGTCTCTCCGGCGCCACCGTCGTGGTCAAGTACGGCGGCAACGCCATGGTCGACCCGGAACTTCAGCGGGCGTTCGCCGCCGACATGGTGTTCCTGCGCTACGCCGGCCTGAAGCCCGTCGTGGTGCACGGCGGCGGCCCGCAGATCTCGGCCATGCTGGGCCGGCTCGGCATCGCCAGCGAGTTCCGGGGCGGCCTGCGGGTCACCACGCCGGAGGCGATGGACGTGGTCCGGATGGTCCTCGTCGGGCAGGTCGGCCGGGAGCTGGTCGGGCTGATCAACGCACACGGCCCGTTCGCGGTCGGCCTCTCCGGCGAGGACGCCGGGCTGTTCACCGCGGTGCGCCGTCCCGCGTACGTGGACGGGGAAGCGGTCGACGTGGGGCAGGTCGGCGACGTGGAGTCGGTGAACGCCTCGGCGGTCACCGACCTGATCGAGGCGGGCCGGATCCCGGTCATCTCGACTGTCGCGCCGGACGCCGACGGGGTGCTGCACAACCTCAACGCGGACACCGCCGCCGCCGCGCTCGCGGTGGCGCTGGACGCCCGCAAGCTGGTCGTGCTCACCGACGTGCCGGGCCTGTACGCCGACTGGCCGGACATGTCCAGCCTGGTCAGCGAGATCACCGCGGACGACCTGGCGAAGCTGCTGCCGTCCCTGGAGTCGGGCATGGTCCCGAAGATGGAGGCCTGCCTGCGGGCGGTGCGCGGGGGAGTGCCGGCCGCGCACGTCGTCGATGGCCGGGTCGCCCACTCCACGCTGCTGGAAGTGTTCACGTCGGAGGGCTTCGGAACCATGGTGATCGACTCATGAGCACGCTGGTGCAGCGGTGGAACGCCACCATGATGGACAACTACGGCACGCCGCCGCTGGCGCTCGTCTCCGGCTCCGGCGCCGTCGTGGTCGACGAGGCCGGCCGGGAGTACGTCGACCTGCTCGGCGGCATCGCCGTCAACGCGCTCGGCCACGCCCACCCGGCGGTGGTGGCCGCCGTCAGCAAGCAGGTCGCGACGCTCGGGCACGTGTCGAACCTGTTCGTCGCCGAGCCGCCGGTGGCGCTGGCCGAGCTGCTGCTGGCGCTGGCCGGCCGCCCCGGCCGGGTGTTCTTCGCCAACTCCGGCGCGGAGGCCAACGAGGCCGCGTTCAAGCTGTCCCGGCTCACCGGCCGCCGGCACGTGGTCGCCACCCGGGGCGGCTTCCACGGCCGGACCATGGGCGCGCTCGCGCTGACCGGGCAGCCGGCGAAGGCCGACCCGTTCCGCCCGCTGCCCGGCGACGTGACCCACGTGCCGTTCGGCGACGCGGACGCGCTGGCCGAGGCGGTCACCGACGACACGGCCATGCTGATCATCGAGCCGATCCAGGGCGAGAACGGCGTGGTCGTCCCGCCGCCCGGCTACCTGGCCGCGGCCCGGCGGATCACCGCCGCGCACGGCGCGCTGCTGGTGCTCGACGAGGTGCAGACCGGCGTCGGGCGGACCGGCCACTGGTTCGCCCACCAGGCCGAGGGCGTCGAGCCGGACGTGATCACGCTCGCCAAGGGCCTCGGCGGCGGGCTGCCGCTGGGCGCCTGCCTGGCCTTCGGCCGGGCCGCCGACCTGCTCACCCCCGGCTCGCACGG
The DNA here is from genome assembly GCF_051853095.1 of Micromonospora sp. LA-10. Classification (NCBI taxonomy): domain Bacteria; kingdom Bacillati; phylum Actinomycetota; class Actinomycetes; order Micromonosporales; family Micromonosporaceae; genus Micromonospora; species Micromonospora sp. LA-10. The sequence goes on along the minus strand of NZ_CP195710.1, from coordinate 1,167,192 downwards.
CACCACGTTCGGCGGCAACCCGATCAGCTGCGCCGCCGCGCTCGCGGTCGTCTCCACGATCGCGCACGAGGGCCTGCTCGACCACGTCAAGCGGGTCGGCGAGCGGCTGCGGCGCGGCGTCGAGGCGCTCGGGCACCCGCTGGTCCGCGAGGTGCGCGGCGCCGGCCTGCTGCTCGGCATCGTGCTCGACCAGCCGGTCTCCGCCGCCGCGGCGGCAGCGCTGCGCGAGGCGGGCTTCCTGGTCAATCCGGTGCAGCCGGACGTGGTCCGGCTCGCCCCGCCGCTGATCCTCACCGTGGCGCAGGCCGACGCCTTCGTCGCCGCGCTGCCCGCCGCGCTGTCCGCCGCCGCGCCGCCCTGTTCCACCGACGCCGCAGCGACCGCCGACGACGCCGCGTCCGACGCCACGACCCCGACGGAGGCTCCCGCATGATCCGCCACTTCCTGCGTGACGACGACCTGACGCCCGCCGAGCAGGCCGCCGTGCTCGACCTCGCCGCCCGGATGAAGGCCGACCGGTACGGCCACCAGCCGCTGGCCGGGCCGAAGTCGGTGGCGGTGCTGTTCGACAAGCAGAGCCTGCGGACCCGGATCTCGTTCGACGTCGGCATCGCCGAGCTGGGCGGGCACCCGCTCGTGGTGGACACCCAGGTCACCCACTTCGGCCGCGGCGAGACGCTCGCCGACGCCGGCCGGGTGCTGTCCCGCTACGTCGCCGCGATCGTGCTGCGCACCCACGGCGACGACCGGATCGCCGAGGTCGCCGAGCACGCCACCGTGCCGGTGGTGAACGCGCTGACCGACACGTACCACCCCTGCCAGCTGCTGGCCGACCTGCTCACGGTCCGGGAGCGCTTCGGCGCCACCGCCGGGCGGATCCTCACGTATGTGGGCGACGCGGCGAACAACATGGCCCACTCGTACCTGCTGGCCGGCGCGACCGCCGGGATGCACGTGCGGATCGCCGGGCCGTCCGGGTTCCAGCCGGACCCGGAGATCGTGGCCCGCGCGGAGAAGATCGCCGCCACCACCGGCGGCTCGGTCCAGGTGCTCGTCGATCCGGCCGAGGCGGTACGCGGCGCGCACGTCGTCGCCACCGACACCTGGACGTCGATGGGGCAGGAGGCCGACGGGCTGGACCGGATCACGCCGTTCCTGCCGTACCAGGTCAACGCCGCGCTGCTCGGCCACGCCGACACCGACGTGATCGTGCTGCACTGCCTGCCCGCCCACCGGGGCGAGGAGATCACCGACGAGGCGCTCGACGGCCCGCACAGCGCGGTGTTCGACCAGGCGGAGAATCGGCTGCACGCCCAGAAGGCGCTGCTGACGTTTCTCCTGGAGGAATCCGCATGACCGCTCCGCTGACCCGCGCCGCGCGGCACGCCCGCATCGTCGAGCTGATCCGCGACACCCCGATCCACTCGCAGACCGAGCTGGCCGACCTGCTCGCCGGGGACGGCATCCAGGTCACCCAGGCCACGCTGTCGCGGGACCTCAAGGAACTGGGGGCGGTGACCGCGCGCGGCGGTGACGGGCGGGGCGTCTACCTGATCCCGGAGGACGGGCACCGGCCGCTGCGCGACGCCGAGGGCGCGCCGGCCCGGCTGGTCCGGCTGCTGCGCGAGCTGCTCAACGGCGTCGACTCCAGCGGCAACATCGCGGTGCTGCGCACCCCGCCGGGCGCGGCCCAGTATCTCGCCAGCGCGCTGGACCGGGCCGGCCTGACCGAGATCGTCGGCACCATCGCCGGCGACGACACCATCCTGGTCGTGGCCCGCGAGGCCGACGGCGGGGCGGCGCTGGGCGAGCGGCTCGCCGCCTGGGCGCGCCGGGACGACAACGCGGAAGGGAGCACCACGTGACCGAGCGGGTCGTGCTGGCGTACTCCGGGGGCCTGGACACCTCGGTCGCCATCCCGTACCTGGCCGAGCAGACCGGCGCCGAGGTGATCGCGGTGGCTGTCGACGTCGGCCAGGGCGGCGAGGACATGGCCGTGATCCGGCAGCGCGCGCTCGACTGCGGCGCCGTCGAGGCCGAGGTGGTCGACGCGCGCGACGAGTTCGCCGCCGACTACTGCCTGCCGGCCATCCGGGCCAACGCCCTCTACATGGACCGCTACCCGCTGGTTTCCGCGCTGTCCCGGCCGCTGATCGTCAAGCACCTGGTGGCCGCGGCCCGCGCCCACGGCGGCACGATCGTGTCGCACGGCTGCACCGGCAAGGGCAACGACCAGGTTCGCTTCGAGGTCGGCCTGGGCGCGCTCGCGCCCGACCTGAAGGTGATCGCCCCGGCCCGGGACTTCGCCTGGACGCGGGACAAGGCGATCGCGTTCGCCGAGGAGAAGGGGCTGCCGATCGACGTGTCGGCGAAGTCGCCGTACTCGATCGACCAGAACCTGTGGGGCCGCGCGGTGGAGACCGGGTTCCTGGAGGACATCTGGAACGCCCCGGTCGAGGACCTCTACGCGTACACCGGGGACCCGGCGGCGGAGCGCGACCCGGACGACGTGGTGCTCACGTTCGACGCCGGCGTCCCGGTCGCGATCGACGGCGAGACGGTCACCCCGTACGAGGCGATCCGGGAGCTGAACCGGCGCGCCGGGGCGCACGGCGTGGGCCGGCTCGACATGGTCGAGGACCGGCTGGTCGGCATCAAGAGCCGCGAGGTGTACGAGGCGCCCGGCGCCCTCGCCCTGATCACCGCCCACCAGGAGCTGGAGGCGGTGACAGTCGAGCGGGATCTCGCCCGGTTCAAGCGCGGCGTCGACCAGCGCTGGGGTGAGCTGGTCTACGACGGGCTCTGGTTCTCGCCGCTGAAGCGGTCGCTGGACGCGTTCATCGACGACGCCCAGCGGCACGTGTCCGGCGAGGTGCGGCTGCGGCTGCACGGCGGCCGGGCGGTGGTGACCGGCCGGCGCTCCGAGGCGAGCCTGTACGACTTCGGCCTGGCCACGTACGACACCGGCGACACGTTCGACCAGTCGCTGGCGAGGGGTTTCGTGCAGTTGTGGGGTCTGCCCAGCCGGATGGCGGCGGCGCGGGACGCCCGGATGGGAGGAGCCTGATGGGGGGCACCACAATGGGTGGGGTGGACGACAAGAGCCTGACCGAGAACAGCGCCCCCGCCAACCGGACGAGCCTATGGGGCGGCCGGTTCGCCGGTGGCCCCGCCGAGGCGCTCGCGCGGCTGTCGGTGAGCGTGCAGTTCGACTGGCGCCTCGCCCCGTACGACATCGCCGGTTCCCGCGCGCACGCCCGGGTCCTCGCCGGCGCCGGCCTGCTGGACCCGGACGAACTGGGCCGGATGCTTGCCGCGCTGGACGACCTGGAGGCGGCGTGCGCCTCCGGCGCGTTCCGCCCGACGGTGGACGACGAGGACGTGCACACCGCGCTGGAGCGTGGCCTGCTGGAGCGGCTGGGCAGCCTCGGCGGCAAGCTGCGCGCCGGCCGGTCCCGCAACGACCAGGTCGCCACCGACCTGCGGCTCTACCTGCGCGATCACGCCCGCGGCGTGGCGGCCCGGCTGGTCGAGCTGGCCGATGCCCTCGTCGAGCAGGCGGAGCGGCACGTGGCCACCGCCGCGCCGGGCATGACGCACCTGCAGCACGCCCAGCCGGTCACGTTCGGGCACTGGCTGCTGGCCCACGTGCAGCCGCTGCTGCGTGACCTGGAGCGGATGCGCGACTGGGACGAGCGGACCGCGATCAGCCCGCTCGGCGCGGGCGCGCTGGCCGGCTCGGGGCTGCCGCTGGACCCGGTGGCGGTCGCCAAGGAGCTGGGTTTCCGCACCTCGTTCGCCAACTCGATGGACGCGGTCGCGGACCGCGACTTCGTCGCCGAGTTCCTGTTCGTCACCGCCATGATCGGCGTGCACCTGTCCCGCCTCGGCGAGGAGGTGGTGCTCTGGACGTCGCAGGAGTTCGGCTGGGTCGAGCTGGACGACGCCTTCGCCACCGGCTCGTCGATCATGCCGCAGAAGAAGAACGCGGACATCGCCGAGCTGGCCCGGGGCAAGTCCGGCCGTCTGGTCGGCGGCCTGATGAGCGTGCTCACCATGCTCAAGGGCCTGCCCATGACGTACGACCGGGACATGCAGGAGGACAAGGAGCCGGCGTTCGACGCGGTCGACACGCTGGAACTGCTGCTGCCCGCGCTGGCCGGCATGATCTCCACGATGACGGTCCGGGTGGACCGCCTGGTGGCCAGCGCGCCGTCGGGCTTCTCGCTGGCCACCGAGGTCGCCGACTGGCTGGTCCGGCGCAACGTGCCGTTCCGCGACGCGCACGAGATCACCGGCAAGCTGGTGGCGCTCTGCGCGGTCCGGGACTGCGCGCTGGACGAGGTGTCCGACGCCGACCTGGCCGCGGTGAGCGAGCACCTGGACCCGTCGGTGCGCGACGTGCTGTCGGTGCGTTCGGCGCTGGCCGCGCGCATCACGCCCGGCTCCACCGGCCCCGGCCCGGTCGCCGACCAGCTCGCCGCCGCGGCGGACAAGCTGACCGGCTGGCGGGAGTGGGCCGCCGAGCGGGTCGTCCCCCGCTGACCTGCGGCTGAGCCCCGGGGGCAGGCACTCGCCTGCCCCCGGGGCAGCCCGGCACCATCCGCTGCCCGTCCGGCACTCGCGCCTCACGCCCTCCGCGCCTCACCTCACGCGCCCCGCGCCCCGCGTCCCGCGCCGAGATCTTGGTACGAAAAGGCCCCTATAGGGGCCTCAAGCTTCCAAGATCTACAAGAGTCCTGCTATGTGGAACGCGGATCCCACTTGCCGGCGTCGGGCTGAACGTCTCGGACTTCGGACTCCGACCGCTTGCGGCGGCTCCGGCGCTTGCCCGGATCTGCCGCACGACCTCGTTCTCCGGTCAGCCTGTGGGCCGCTCGCGTTTCGGCAGCTTCGCCACCACCGCGTCGTACGACCCGTCGACCGCCTCGATCAGCTCGTCGTCCGGGATGCCGCCGGAGAGCCGCAGCGTGTTCCAGCCGGATCGGCCGATGTAGGGGGAGGGGCGCGCGTCGGTCGGGAACCGGTGCAGCCACTCGTCGGCCACCTCCCGCGACGGCCCGCACTTCACCCCGAGCCGGGCTTCACCCTCGGGCGAGCCGAGGAACGCGAAGATGCGGCTGCCCACCTTCACCACCTCGTCGCCCTCCCACGGCCGGTCGAGCCAGGCGCCCGGCTTGGCCAGGCAGTAGGCCAGCATCTCCTCGCGCGTCATCGCGTCCTCCCGTGCCCTCGTCCGGCACAGTCTGGCCCGTAGCTGTGACAGTTCGCCGCGCCGGTCAGTCGCCGGTGCCGGTGCGGACGGTGAGCCGCTCGTAGCGCTGCCGGGCCGCCTGGGCGCTGCCCAGCCCCAGCCCGAAGGCGATCGCCTGCCAGGTCATGCCCCGCCCGCGGGCCACATGCAGCAGCCCGGCCTCCAGCGCGTCCACCTCGGAGCGCACGTGCGGGATGAGCGTCAGCGCGGCCATCAGGTCGGCCTGGTCGACAGGCTCCTCGCCCTCGTCCAGCCCGGCGCCTCCGGCGAGCGCCATCACCAGCGTGGCCGCCTCGTAGGCGTCGGGCACGTCGGGGTGGGCGTAGCGACGGCGGCGGGAGTTCGTGCCGGCGTGCCGCTCGGCGATGCGCAGCAGCGCCGCGTAGTTGCGGTGCGCCCGGGCCTGGGCAGCATCCGGAGCGGTGAACGGGTCGTTGTCCACGGTGACCATGACGTCCATCCCACATCGAAGAATGGCTTGTTGTCAACACCCTGTTGAAATTCATTCGTGCAAGACGGCACGCCCTCGGAACGTGGTGAGAAAACGACGCGTCATGCACCGCAGACGCGCGACGGGGTGGTCCGGGTTGCCGGACGGCCGATTCAGGCCGGTGAATTCCGCACGGGGGCGGCCGGAGCGGGCCGGCGACGCGGGGTGTGCCGCCGGTAGACGCTCACGCTCGGCTCGTCCGCCAGCCAGAACCGCCACGGCAGGTCGTGCGCGGCGGCGACCCCGACACGCGGCCCGGCGAGGATGCGCGCCGGGTCGACCGGGCTCCCGGGTGGCGTCAGCAGCAGCGGGCCGCTGCCGTCGATCGCCGAGGTGCCGTTTGCGTCCCGCCCGATCCCGAGCGCGGTGACCAGCCGGGCCGGCCCGCGAGCCAGCTCCCGGTCGGCGGCGCGTGGCCGGCGCTCGCGGGCGGTCTCGATGCCGTCGACGACCTCGCCCGCGCGCAGCAGCACCGCCGCCGCCTCGCCGTCCCGCCCGCAGACGATGTTCGCGCACCAGTGCATGCCGAACACGAAGTACACGTACACGTGCCCGGCGGGCCCGAACATGACCTGGTTGCGCGGCGTCGGCCCGCGGTGGGCGTGCGACGCCGGGTCCTCGCCGGTGCCCGCGTACGCTTCGACCTCGGTCAGGCGGACGGTGACGCCGCCGGCCGACACGGTCCAGCCGAGCAGCGTCCGGGCGGTGTCCGCGATCTGCGCGGCGGGCGCGGAGAGCCAGGGGTACGTCATCGCGGCAAGGGTAGTCGGTGGGTGGCGGTGATCCGGGCCACGGCGGGTCGGGCAGGCACCGGAATAGTTGACTCGTCAAATATGTTGTGAGGAGCGATCCCGGGCCGACCGGTCCGGACCCCACGCGAGGAGCTGGTCATGCAGTTCGGAGTCTTCACCGTCGGTGACGTCACCCTCGACCCGACAAACGGGCGGCTGCCGTCCGAGCGTGAGCGGATCAAGGCCATGACCGCCATCGCGCTCAAGGCCGAGGAGGTCGGCCTGGACGTCTTCGCCACCGGCGAGCACCACAACCCGCCGTTCGTGCCGTCGTCGCCGACCACCATGCTCGGCTGGATCGCCGCGCGCACCGAACGGCTGCTGCTGTCGACCTCGACCACGCTGATCACCACCAACGACCCGGTGAAGATCGCCGAGGACTACGCGATGCTCCAGCACCTCGCCGACGGCCGGGTGGACCTGATGATGGGACGCGGCAACACCGGGCCCGTCTACCCGTGGTTCGGCCAGGACATCCGCAACGGCATCCCGCTGGCCATCGAGAACTACGACCTGCTGCGCCGGCTGTGGCGCGAGGACGTCGTCGACTGGAAGGGCCGCTTCCGTACGCCGTTGCAGGCGTTCACCTCGACCCCGCGCCCGCTCGACGGCGTGCCGCCGTTCGTCTGGCACGGCTCGATCCGCAGCCCGGAGATCGCCGAACAGGCCGCGTACTACGGCGACGGCTTCTTCGCCAACCACATCTTCTGGCCCAAGAGGCACACCCAGCGGATGGTCGGCCTCTACCGGCAGCGGTTCGCGCACTACGGCCACGGCTCGCCCGACCAGGCCATCGTCGGCCTCGGCGGGCAGGTCTTCATGCGCCGCAACTCCCAGGACGCGGTACGCGAGTTCCGCCCCTACTTCGACAACGCCCCGGTCTACGGGCACGGCCCGTCGATGGAGGAGTTCACCCGCGAGACGCCGCTGACCGTGGGCAGCCCGCAGCAGGTCATCGACCGCACGCTGGGCTTCCGCGAGTACGTCGGCGACTACCAGCGGCAGCTCTTCCTGATCGACCACGCCGGCCTGCCGCTGAAGACGGTGCTGGAGCAGCTCGACCTGCTGGGCGAGGAGGTGGTCCCGGTGCTGCGCAAGGAGTTCGACTCGATGCGTCCCGCGCACGTGCCCGAGGCGCCCACCCACGCCAGCCTGCTTGCCGCCCGTGACGCCGCGCCGGCCGACGGGGAGCAGCGATGACCCGCCGTACCCTGGCTGTCGTCTCGGCCGGGCTCGCCCAGCCGTCGTCCACCCGCCTGCTCGCCGACCAGCTCGCCGCGGCCGCCCGCGACGAGCTGGGCGGGCGCGGCGCGACAGTCGAGCTGCGCACCGTGGAGCTGCGCGAGCACGCCCACGACGTGGTGAACCACCTGCTCACCGGCTTCGCGCCGGCCGCGCTGCGGCAGACGCTCGACGCCGTGGCGGCCGCCGACGCGCTGATCGCGGTGACGCCGATCTTCAACGCGTCCTACAACGGGCTGTTCAAGTCGTTCTTCGACGTGATCGACCGGGACACGCTCGCGGGCAAGCCGGTGCTGATCGGGGCGACCGGCGGCACCGCCCGGCACTCTCTCGCGCTGGAGCACGCGGTCCGGCCGATGTTCACGTACCTGCGGGCGGCGACACTGCCCACGGCGGTGTTCGCCGCGCCGGAGGACTGGGCCGGCGACGACGGTGACAGCGCGTTGCGGTCCCGGATCCGCCGAGCCGCCGCCGAGCTGGCCGAGCAGGTGGGCCGCCGGCCGCCCGCGACCGGCCCGGCCGACCCGTTCGCGCTGACCACCGACTTCGCCGACCTGCTCGCCGGCCGCGACCCGTCCTGACGCTGACCGGGCCGGCGCGGACCGACCTCTACCGGGCGTGGTCGTCGCCGGGGAACCACGCCGGAAACTTGATATGACTGAGAGGCATAAATATGCCTCTCAGTCATATCGCTTGGAAGACATCCCTCGGGCCGGGCCGGGCCGGGCCGGGCCGGGCCGGGCCGGGCCGGGAGGGCTCGGCGGACCGGAGCGGGGCGGGGCAACCAGCGCGCGGCGCGTCAGTCGTCGGCCGGCTCGGGCCGGTGGGCGACGAGCACCGGGCAGTGGGAGTGCTGCACCATGGCCTGGCTGACCGAGCCGAGCAGCAGCCCGGCGAAGCCGCCGCGGCCCCGGGAGCCGACCACCACGAGTGACGCCTCGCCGCTGGCCTCCCGCAGCGCGGTCTCCGGCGAGGCGGCGGTGACGGACCGCTCCGTCACCCGCAGGCCCGGGTGCGCCGCCCGGACCCGGTCCGCGGCCTCGGCCAGCAGCCCGGCAGCCTCGGCCCGCTCGGCGGTGGACGCCTCCGCCGCGACCTCGGGCGCCACCGCGCCGCGTTCCGGCGACCGGACGTGCATCAGCACCAGCTCCGCGTCGCGCCGCTCGGCCTCGTCGGCGGCCAGCTCGATCGCGTACGCGGCCGAGTCGGAGCCGTCCACGCCGACCAGCACCGGCCCGTCCACCGGGATCGGCTGCTCCTCCGGGCGGACGATCAGCACCGGGCAGTGCCCGTGCTGCGCGAGCTGCCCGCTGACCGAGCCCAGCAGCAGGCCGGCGAAGCCGCCCACGCCCCGGCTGCCCACCACCACCAGCTCGGCGCGGCGGGACTCCTCGACCATCGTCGCGCCCGGACCGCCGGCGACCTGGCGCACCTGCACGCGCAGGCCCGGGTGCCGCTCGGCCAGGTCGGCGGCGACCGACTCCAGCATCTTCTCCGACTCCGCGGTGGGCGCCGGCACCCCCAGGTCGTACGGGTTGAGCGGCACGCCGTAGCCGAGCGGGTGCAGGTAGCCGTGCACCAGCAGCAGCGGCCGGGAACGCGCCACGGCGGTCGCGGCGGCCAGGTCGGCGGCGGCCAGGCTGGACGGTGATCCGTCCACTCCCACCACGACGGGTCGGTTCATCAGGTCTGTTCCCTCCGGTCGGCTCAGGCCATTGTGGCGGTCCCGGCGCCGCCGGGACCGCCGAACCGGGGTCAGCGGTCCCGGCCCCCGCGGTGCCGGACGACGGCCAGCGGGCTGTGGCAGTGGTGCAGCACGGCGTGGCTGACCGAGCCGAGCAGCAGCGAGCCGAGGCTACCCCGCCCGTGCGCGCCGACCACCGTCAGCTGCGCCCCGACGGACTCCTCGACCAGCACCCGGGCGGGCGTGGCGGCGGCGACCAGCTTCGGCCGTACCGTGACCTCCGGGTAGCGCTCGGTCCAGCCGGCGATCGCCTCGGCCAGCACCCGCTGCTCGTCGGCGCGCAGCTCCTGCGGGTCGTACGCCAGCGGCAGGACGTCGCCGAACGCCTCGCGGTAGCTGACCGGCTGCGGGTAGAGCCAGGTGTGCACCACGACCAGCTCGGCGCCGCGCGCCGCGGCCTCGGCGAACGCGAAGCCGACCGCCTCGTCCGACAACGCCGAGCCGTCCACGCCGACCACCACCGGGCCGTCGGCACGGGCCTCGCCCCGGGCGACGAGCACCGGGCAGTCCGCGCGGGCGGAGAGCTGCACCGCCGCCGAGCCGACCAGGAGTTCGGCGAAGCCGCCCAGGCCACGGTGGCCCAGCACGAGCAGCGCGGCGTCGCGGCTCTCCCGCAGCAGCACCGCCACCGGCCCGCCGTCGACCACCGCGCCGGTCACCGCCAGCTCGGCGTCGACCTTGCGGGCCTCGTCCACCGCCTCCTCGACCAGCTTCTCGGCCTCCTGGCGCAGCTCGATGTCGGGCAGCACCGGGGCGACCATGCCCAGCGGCGTGCCGACCAGCGGCCACAGGAAGGCGTTCACCACCCGCAGCGGCCGGTGCCGCAGCACCGCCTCGCGTGCGGCCAGCCGTACCGCGTCCAGCGCGGACGGGGAACCGTCCACGCCCACCACGACGGGGGCACCGGTCCTGTCGGTCATCACGTCCTCCTTCGGTTCACCCTCAGCCTGCGCCGGCCGCTTCCACCTGGGCAGAGGCGATCCGCCCGCCCTGACCGGGACCATCGGCCCCTACCGGCCGGGCCGATCGCGAGGTGGAATGGAACCACTGCACCCTCCGCCGATCCTGGAGGCGCGATGACCCCGCTGGAGATGCTCCGCGTCCATCCGTTCCTGGCCGGGCTGCCCGACGAGTGGCTGCCCCGGCTCACCGGCTACGCGCGCCCGGTGGTCTGGCACCCCGGGCACCGCCTGTTCCGCTCCGGCCAGCCGGCCGACCGCTTCTGGCTGGTCCGCGGCGGCCAGGTCGCGCTGGACTTCCCGGTTCCGGGCCGCGGCGACGTGGGCATCGAGACGATCGGCCCGGGCGGGGTGCTCGGCTGGTCCTGGCTGTTCCCGCCGTACCGCTGGCAGTTCGGCGCGGTCGCCACCCAGCGCAGCACCGCCGTCGAGCTCGACGCCGACGGGGTACGCCGGCTGATGGAGTCCGACGACACGCTCGGCCGCCAGCTCACCACCCGGTTCATGAGCGTGGTGGTGGACCGCCTCCAGGCGTCCCGGGTGCGGTTGCTCGACCTGTACGGCTACCCGACGGCGGCGGCGAGCTAGCGGTCGCGGACGACCAGCTCGTCCACCTCGAGCCGGCCGATGCGCAGCTCGCGGATCACCGCGCGGCGCACGGCGAGCCGGCCGATCACGAGCGAGCCCACCGCCACGGCGCCGAGCGCGAACGCGCCGAAGGCGATCGCGCCGACAGCAGTGGCGCCGAGCGCCCGCGCGCCGGTCGCGCCCGCGCCGGTGGCCTGCGCGCCGACGGCTCGTGCCCCGGTGGCCTGCGCGCCGGTCGCGCCCAGGGCGCGGATACGTGCGGTCGGAAGCAGATTCGGCATGTCCCGATCCTAGTTGCGCGACCGCAGGCCGGTCAGGTGACGGTGAGGCCGCGCGCGGTGAACTGGCCGCGTACCCGGGCCAGCAGGTCGGCGTCAGGCGGCTCGGTGTCCGCCAGCGGGAAGGTCAGCCCCAGCTCGGCGTACTTGTGCGCGCCGAGGCGGTGGAACGGCAGCACCTCGACGCGCTGCACCGTCGCCAGCCCGGCGGCGACGTCGGCCACCCGCTCCACCTCGTCGACCGCGTCGGTCAGGCCGGGCACCAGCACGTACCGGATCCAGATCGGCGTACCCCGGTCGGCCAGCCGTTGCGCGAACCGCAGCGTCGGCGCGAGCCGGCCGGTGCCGGTGACCCGGCGGTACGTCTGCGGGTTGCCCGCCTTGACGTCGAGCAGCACCAGGTCGGTGGCGTCCAGCAGCGCGTCGTCGGCGCGCACGCCGAGGAAACCGGAGGTGTCCAGCGCGGTGTGCAGGCCGAGGTCGTGGCAGCGGCGCAGCAGCTCGCCGGTGAACGCCGGCTGCAGCAGCGGCTCCCCGCCGCTCACGGTGACGCCGCCGCCCGCGACCTGGATGAACCGGCGGTACCGGGTGGCCAGGGTGACCATCTCGTCCACGGTGCGGCGGCGGCCGCTGCGGCCGTACCAGGTGTCCGGGCTGTGGCAGTAGCGGCAACGCAGCGGGCAGCCGGCCAGGAAGACCACGAACCGGGTGCCCGGCCCGTCCACCCCGACCGACGTGTCCCACGAGTGCACCGCGCCGGTGACGGCCTCCGCGGCGCGGCCCGGCGCCGCCGCAGTGACCTGCGGCGGCGCGGGCGGGCGGCTGGTCACAGCGACCCGTGGAAGGTCCGCGACACCACGTCGCGCTGCTGCTCCGGCGTGAGCCGCACGAAGTTCACCGCGTACCCGGAGACCCGGACGGTGAGCTGCGGGTACCGCTCCGGGTGCGCCATCGCATCCAGCAGCGTGGCCCGGTCCAGCACGTTGACGTTGAGGTGGAACCCGCCGGCGTCGGTGTAGCCGTCGAGCACCCCGGCCAGGTTCGCGATCCGCTCGTCGCGGGTGTGGCCCAGGCCGTCCGGCGTGACGGTGCCGGTCAGCGAGATGCCGTCGCGGGCCGCGTCGTACGGCAGCTTCGCCACCGACAGCGCCGAGGCGACCAGGCCGTGCGTGTCCCGGCCGTTCATCGGGTTCGCCCCGGGCGCGAACGGCTCACCGGCGCGCCGGCCGTCCGGCGTGTTGCCGGTGTGCTTGCCGTACACCACGTTCGAGGTGATGGTGAGCACCGACATGGTCAGCTCCGCGTCGCGGTACGTGCGCTGGCGGCGCAGCTTCTCCGCGAACGTCTCGACCAGCCACACCGCGATCTCGTCGGCCCGGTCGTCGTCGTTGCCGTACGTCGGGAACTCGCCCTCGACCGCGTAGTCGACCGCCAGCCCGGACTCGTCGCGCAGCACCTTGACCCGGCCGTACCGGATGGCCGACAGACTGTCCACGGCGACCGACAGGCCGGCGATGCCGGTGGCCATGAACCGGCGCACCGGGTGGTCGTGCAGCGCCATCTCCAGCCGCTCGTAGGCGTACCGGTCGTGCTGGTGGTGGATCACGTTCAGCGCGTCCACGTACGTCTCGGCGAGCCAGTCCAGCGTCCGGTCGTACGCGGCCAGCACCTCGTCGTAGTCGAGCGTCTCACCGCCGACCGGCGCGGCCGCCGGGGCGACCTGCGCGCCGGACAGCTCGTCCCGGCCGCCGTTGATCGCGTACAGCAGCGCCTTCGCGAGGTTCGCCCGTGCGCCGAAGAACTGCATGTCCCGGCCGACCCGCATGGCCGACACGCAGCAGGCGATCGCGGTGTCGTCGTCGTACGCGGGGCGGATCAGCTCGTCGTTCTCGTACTGGATGGCGCTGGTGTCCAGCGACACCTGGGCGCAGAACCGCTTGAACCCCTCGGGCAGGCGCGGCGACCAGAGCACCGTCAGGTTCGGCTCCGGCGCCGGGCCGAGGTTGTACAGCGTCTGCAGGTAGCGGAACGTGGTGCGGGTGACCAGCGGACGGCCGTCCGCGCCCATCCCGCCGAGCGACTCGGTGACCCAGGTCGGGTCGCCGGAGAACAGCTGGTCGTACTCGGGGGTGCGCAGGAAGCGGATGATCCGCAGCTTGATCACGAAGTCGTCGATCAGCTCCTGCGCGCCGCTCTCGTCCAGTCGCCCCTCGGCGATGTCCCGCCGCAGGTAGGCGTCGACGAACCCGGCGGTGCGCCCGAGCGACATCGCGGCGCCGTTCTGCTCCTTCGTGGCGGCCAGGTAGGCGAAGTAGAGCCACTGGATCGCCTGCGCGCCGGTGGCGGCCGGGCGGGAGACGTCGAAGCCGTACGCGGCGGCCATCTCCTTCAGCTCGCCGAGCGCGCGGATCTGCTCGGCCAGTTCCTCCCGGTCGCGGATCACGTCGTCGGTGCTGCGCCGGCCGTCCAGCGCCGCCTTGAGCGTCCGGCGCTCCTCGATCAGCCGGTCCACGCCGTACAGCGCGACCCGGCGGTAGTCGCCGATGATCCGCCCGCGCCCGTACGCGTCGGGCAGCCCGGTGATGACGTGCGAGCGGCGCGCGGCCAGCACGTCCTCCGGGTACGCGTCGAAGACCGCGTCGTTGTGCGTGCGGCGGTACCGGGTGAAGATCTCGTGCACGCGCGGGTCCGGTTCGCGCCCGTACGCGCGCAGCGCGGTCTCCACCATCCGCAGCCCGCCGGCCGGCATGATCGCCCGCCGCAGCGGCGCGTCGGTCTGCAACCCGACGATCAGCTCCCGCTCCCGGTCGATGTAGCCGGGCGCGTGCGAGGTGATCGTGGACGGGGTGGCCGCGTCGACGTCGTACACGCCGCGGCGCCGCTCCTCCGGGAACATTTCCCGCAGCCGGTCCCACACCGCGAGGGTGCGCGGCGTCGGCCCGGTGAGGAACGACGCGTCCCCGGTGTACGGCTCGTGGTTGTGGCGGACGAAGTCGGCCACGTCGACTGTCTCCTGCCACGCTCCGGCGTGGAACCCGCGCCAGGGGGCCAGGGCTTCGGTGACGATCATGTCGGTCCCTCTCCGGACGTCGGCGGGCCGGTCCCCGCGGGGTGCGGGGACCGGGGCGGGGGTCAGGGCTGGAGCACGAGCCGGGCGGCGACCCGGCCGGCGAGGACGTCGTCCACCGCGTCGTTGATCTCGTCCAGCTTGCGGGTCTCGTAGACGACCCGGGTGCGGCCGGCGGCGTGCAGCGCGAACACCTCGGCCAGGTCGGCGCGGGTGCCGACGATCGAGCCGAGCACCGTGATGCCCTTGAGCACCGTCTCGAAGACGGGCAGGCTGATCGCGTTCTCGGCGGGCAGCGACACCAGCACCAGCCGGCCGCCGCGGCGCAGCGAGCGGTGGGCCTGCTCGATCACCCGAGGGCTGGCGGCCAGCACGATCGCCACGTCCACGCCGCCCAGGGCGGTGATCCGCTCGACCGGGTCGGTGGTGGCGGCGTCGACGGTGTGCGTCGCGCCCAGCGACGTGGCCAGCTCCAGCTTCTCGGCGGTCACGTCGACCGCGACCGTCTCGGCGCCGAAGATCTGCGCGTACTGCTGGGCGAGGTGGCCCAGGCCGCCGATGCCGAAGATCGCGACCCGCTCGCCGGGCCGTACCCCGGCGACCTTGACGGCCTTGTACGTGGTGACGCCCGCGCAGGTCAGCGGCGCGGCCTCGAACGGGTCCACGTCGTCGGGCACGCGGACCGCGTAGCGGGCCGATGCGACGGCGTACTCGGCGTGCGCGCCGTCGATGCTGTAGCCGGTGTTGCGCTGCGACTCGCACAGCGTCTCCCAGCCGGTCACGCAGTAGGAGCAGGTGCCGCAGGCCCAGCCGAGCCAGGGCAGCGCGACCCGGTCGCCGACGGCGTGCTCGGTGACGCCGGGGCCGACCTTCTCGATCACTCCGACGCCCTCGTGACCGGGCACGAACGGCGGGGTGGGCTTCACGGGCCACTCGCCGCGGGCGGCGTGGATGTCGGTGTGGCACAGTCCGCTGGCTTCGATACGGACCAGGATCTCGCCCGGGCCGGCCTCCGGCACGGGACGCTCGATGATTTCCATCGGGCGGTCGAACGCGGTGACGACACTCGCGCGCATGGGGAGCCTCCTCTGTCTCGTTCTCCCCTTCAGCGTCGTCCAGCCGGGCGCGAGCGGGCAGGGGCGCAGGACCGCCGTGACCCGGGACCAACGGCCCCTTCGGGGCGGGAACGACGGTACGGCCGCCGGTGACGTACCGGCGGCCGTACCCCGGGGGCGGTCAGCGATCGACGACCAGGCGGCGGGCCCGCAGGATGCGCGCCCACCAGGGCCGGTCGTCCGGGCGCAGCCGGGGCGCCGGCAGGCCGCGCAGGCTGACCCAGCCGCCCGGCCCCATGGTGACGGTGCCCACCGACGGCGGGCGGCGCCGCGACCACACCGCCACCGCTGCGGTGAGCGCGGCCACCGCGAACGCGCCGGTGGCGGCCGCGACGAGCTGGTCGGGTTCGACCACGCGCCGGTAGCGGACCCGGCCGCCGGCCGCGACGAACACGCCGACCGGGCGGCCGTCGCGGTTCACCGGCACCAGCGCGGCGTCCCCGGGCAGCTCCAGCACCGGGCCCACCGGCCCGGCCGGGGCGGGGGCGGGCGCCGCGGCCGGCGGTGGCGCGGCCTGCGGCGGTGCCGGGCGGGGGACCGGCGCGACCGCCGGGCCGGTCGGGTTGAAGATGGCGGTCATGACGCTGCCCTCCTAGCGGGAGTCGGACTTCTCGGTGCGGGCCTCGACAGCGGCCCGGCCGGCGGCCAGCCGCGCCACCGGCACGCGGTACGGCGAGCAGGAGACGTAGTCGAGCCCGGCCGCGGCGAAGAACCCGATCGAGTCCGGGTCGCCGCCGTGCTCACCGCACACCCCGACGGTCAGGTCCGGCCGGGCCGCCCGGCCCTCGGCGACGGCGAGGCGGACCAGCCGGCCCACCCCGGTGGCGTCGATGCTCTCGAACGGCGACACCGGGAAGATCCCCCGTTCCAGGTACGTGGAGAAGAACGCCCCCTCCACGTCGTCGCGGGAGAACGCCCAGGTCATCTGCGTCAGGTCGTTGGTGCCGAAGGAGAAGAAGCGCGCCTCGGCGGCGATCTCCCCGGCGGTCAGCGCCGCCCGGGGCGTCTCGATCATCGTGCCGATCGGGATCTCCGGCGCGCCCGGGACCCCGGCCAGCACCCGCTGTGCCTCGTCCGCCACCGCGGCGAGTTCCCGCACGTCCCCGACCAGCGGCACCATGATCTCCGGGCGCGGGTCGCCGCCGGCCCGGACCCGCTGCGCGGCCGCCTCGGCCAGCGCTCGCACCTGCATCGCGAACAGGCCCGGCACCACCAGCCCGAGCCGTACGCCGCGCAGCCCGAGCATCGGGTTCGTCTCGTGCATCCGGCGCACCGCCGCGAGCAGCACGCCGTCGTGGCCCGGCTCCTCGCCGCGCGCCTGCGCGCCCGCCACCTGGGCGGTCAGCTCGGCCAGGGGAGGCAGGAACTCGTGCAGCGGCGGGTCGAGCAGCCGGACGGTGACCGGCAGCCCGTCCATCGCGGTGAGCAGCCCGAGGAAGTCGGCCCGCTGCAACGGCAGCAACGCGTCCAGCGCCGCGCCCACCTCGGCCGGACCGTCGGCCAGGATCAGCCGCTCGACCAGCTCCCGGCGCTCGCCGAGGAACATGTGCTCGGTGCGGCACAGCCCGATCCCGGCGGCGCCCAGCTCACGGGCCCGCCGTGCGTCGTCGGGCGTGTCGGCGTTGGCGTGCACGCCGAGCGTGCGCACCGCGTCGGCGTGCCCGAGCAGCCGGTGCACGGCGGCGACCAGCGGGTCGGCCTCCGGCCGCAGCTCACCGGTCAGGTACCGGGCCACCGGGGACGGCTGCACCGGCACCTCGCCGAGCCAGATCCGCCCGCTGGTGCCGTCGATGGAGATCACCTCGCCGGCGCGCACCACGTGCTCGCCCACTGTGAACTCGCCGCGCTCCACGTCGATGGTCAGCGCCTCGGCGCCGCACACGCAGGTCCGGCCCATGCCCCGGGCCACCACCGCGGCGTGCGAGGTCTTCCCGCCGCGCGAGGTGAGCACCCCGACCGCGGAGATCATGCCGGGCAGGTCGTCCGGGTTGGTCTCCGGCCGGACCAGGATGACCGGGTCGGTGGACGCCGCCGCGGCGGCCGAGTCGAACACCACCCGTCCGACCGCCGCGCCGGGGGAGGCGCCGACGCCGACGGCGAGCGGCTCGGGCGCGCCGGCGGCGTCGAAGGCCGGGAACATCAGCTGGGCGAGCTGCGCGCCGGTGACCCGGGTCAGCGCCTCGTCGGCCGTGATCAGCCCCTCCTCGGCCAGCTGCGCGGCGATCACGAACGCAGCCGCCGCGGTCCGCTTGCCGACCCGGGTCTGCAGCATCCACAGCTTCCCGCGTTCGATGGTGAACTCGACGTCGCACAGGTCGCGGTAGTGCCGCTCCAGCGTCGCCATGATCTCCCGCAGCCGGTGGAAGCTCGCCGGATCGAGCTTCGCCAGCTCGGTCAGCGGCACGGTGTTGCGGATGCCCGCCACCACGTCCTCGCCCTGCGCGTCGCTCAGGTAGTCGCCGTACACGCCGGGGGCGCCGGTGGCCGGGTCGCGGGTGAACGCCACACCGGTGCCGGAATCCGGGCCGAGGTTGCCGAACACCATCGCCATCACGTTGACGGCGGTGCCCAGGTCGTCCGGGATGCGCTCCTGACGCCGGTAGATCCGGGCCCGCTCGGAGTGCCAGGACTCGAACACCGCGCGGACGGCCAGGAACAGCTGCTCGTGCGGGGCTTGCGGGAAGTCGTGCCCGACGTGCCGGGCGAAGATCTTCTTGTACGTCTCGACCAGGTCGTGCAACTGTCCGGCGCTCGGCCCGCCCGGCCCGGCGGTGGCCCGCAGCGCGGCCAGCTCGTGCTCGAACTCGTCGGCCGGGATGCCGTGCACGGTGCGGCCGAACATCTGGATCAGCCGCCGGTACGAGTCCCACGCGAACCGCTCGTCGCCGGTGCGGGCGGCCAGCCCCGCCACCGTGGTGTCGTTGAGCCCGATGTCCAGGATCGTCTCCATCATCCCCGGCATCGAGAACCGCCCGCCGGAGCGGACCGCCAGCAGCAGCGGGTCCCGCGCGTCGCCCAGCCACCGGTCCAGCCGCGCCTCGACCTCCCGCAGATGCGCGTTGATCTCCTCGTACAGGCCGTCCGGCGGCGCGCCGGTGGCCAGGTACGCCCGGCAGGCGTCGGTGGTGACGGTGAACCCGGGCGGCACCGGCAACCCGAGCCGGGTCATCTCGGCGAGGTTGGCGCCCTTGCCGCCGAGCAGGTCGGCCTGGCTGCGGTCACCCTCGATGAAGTCGTAGACGTACTTCGACATGGTCCGGCCTCCTCGACTGCGTGGTTCCACCTCCTTGGTAACCGGGCCGGCCGGCGGCGCGGCAGGGCCGGACGGGACACGTACCGGGCCGGAGGTCCCGAGAGTGTCGGAGGGGCCGCGTATCGTCCCGGCCGTGACCCAGGTGATGCTCCGTCCGGTGCGCGACGACGACCTGCCCGCGTTCTTCGCCCACGAGCAGGATCCGCAGGCCAACTGGATGGCCGCGTTCGGCCCGACGGACCCGTCGGACCGGGCCGCGTTCGACACCCACTGGGCGCGCATCCGCGCCGACGCGCGCATCGTGAACCGCGCGGTCACCGTCGACGGCCAGGTGATCGGCCGGGTGGCCGCGTTCCCGGTCGGCGAGCAGACCGAGGTCAGCTACTGGATCGACTCGGCGCACTGGGGGCGCGGCCACGCCACCGCCGCGCTGCGCGCGCTGCTGACCGAGGTGCCGCACCGGCCGCTGCGGGCCCGCGCCGCGAAGGACAACGCCGCCTCGCTGGCGGTGCTGCGCAAGTGCGGCTTCGTCGTGGTCGGCGAGGACTCGGGGTACGCCCCGGCGCGCGGCGCCGAGGTCGAGGAGTACGTGCTGGAGCTGCCCGCCGAGGGGTCTGACCAGGCAGGCCGCTAGTCTCCCCGGGTGAACTGGCTGGAACTCGTCGGCTGGGCCGGCTCCGCGCTGCTGGTCTGGTCCCTGCTGCAGACCCGGATCCTGCGGCTGCGCGCGCTCAACCTGGTCGGCTGCCTCATCCTGATCGGCTACAACGCCGCCGTGCAGGTCTGGCCGATGGTGGGTCTGAACGTGGTGCTCACCGTGATCAACGTCTGGTACCTGCGCAAGCTGCTCGCCACCCGGCACGACGAGCAGACCTACCAGGTGGTCGAGGTGGGCACCGGCGACGCGTTCCTGGCCCACACGCTGCGCGTGCACGCCGCCGACATCGCGCGCTTCAACCCGGGCTTCCGCTGGGACGCCGACGCCGACGACCGTTCGGCGTTCCTCGTGGTACGCGCCGACGAGGTGGTCGGCGTGATGCTCTCGCACGCCGAACCGGGCGGGGTGGCCCAGATCGACCTGGACTACGTGACCCCGCCGTTCCGGGACTTCACCCCGGGCGAGTTCGTGTACCGGCGCAGCCGGCTGTTCACCGACCGGGGCTTCCGCCGGGTGGTGAGCCCGCCCGGCATGGTCGCCCCCTACTACCACCGGCTCGGATTCCGGCCCGAGGGCGGCGCGTACGTGCTGGACCTGCCCGTACCGGCCTGACCCGGCCCCGGGCGGGTGACACCGGCGGCCGGTCATGATTCAGCGGCGGGCCCGCGGGGCACAGAGGTGCCACGCCGACCGGATCTGCCGGCCGGCGAGTCGGCCATCGGCCGACCCGGATCGGGTCGAGGGAGATAACCGGTCGTGCAGAGCTACTGGAGCCAGCTGGCCCTGGTCGGTGTGCTGGTGATCCTCAACGCGGCGTTCGCCGGCAGCGAGATGGCGCTGGTGTCCCTGCGGGACAGCCAGGTGCAGCGGCTGGAGCGCAGCGGCCGGGGCGGACGGACACTGGCCCGCCTCGCGAAGGACCCGAACCGGTTCCTGGCCACGATCCAGATCGGCATCACGCTCGCCGGGTTCCTCGCCTCCGCCGCCGCCGCGGTCTCGCTGGCCCGGCCGCTCGTACCGCTGCTCAGCGCGTTCGGCAACGCCGCCGAGACCGCCGCCATCGTCGCGGTGACGCTGGTGCTCACGTTCGTCACGCTGGTCTTCGGCGAGCTGGCCCCGAAGCGCATCGCCATGCAGTCCGCCGAGCGGTGGGCGCTGCTGGTGGCCCGCCCGCTGGACCTGCTCTCCAGCATCACCCGGCCGGCCGTCTGGCTGCTGGGCGCCACCACCGACCTGGTGGTACGCCTGTTCGGCCTGGACCCGAAGGCCGAGCCGGACGAGATCGGCCCGGACGAGCTGCGCGACATCGTGGCCGGCAACCACGGCTTCACCAAGGAACAGCGCACGATCATCGCGGGCGCCGTGGAGATCGCGGACCGGCAGTTGCGCGCGGTGCTCGTACCCCGGTTGCAGGTCTTCACGCTCGACAGCGGCACCACCGCGGAGGCCGCGCGGCTGGTCCTGGCGGCGACCGGCCACTCCCGGGCGCCGGTGGTCCGCCACGGCGGCCTGGACGACGCCGTCGGCGTCATCCACCTGCGTGACCTGGTCGGCGTCTCCGACGACCGGCCGGTCGACGAGATCGCCCGCCCGCCCATGCTGCTGCCCGACTCGCTGCCGGTGGTCGACGCGCTGCGCCAGTTCAAGGCCGAACGCCAGCACATCGCGCTCGTGGTGGACGAGCGCGGCGCGGTCGACGGGATCGTCACGCTGGAGGACATCCTGGAGGAGATCGTCGGCGAGATCTACGACGAGACCGACCGGGACCTGCGCTCCGTGCGCACCGAGCCCGACGGCACGCTGGTGCTGCCCGGCACGTTCCCGGTGCACGACCTGACCGACCTCGGCGTGGAGCTGCCGAACCGGCCGGCGGGCGACTACACGACGGTCGCCGGGCTGGTGCTGAGCTGCCTCGGGCACATCCCGACGGTGGCGGGGGAGCGGGTGACGGTGGACGGCTGGGACCTGACGGTCGCCGACGTCGACCAGCGGGCCATCACCGAGGTGCACGTGCGCCGCCGCGACCGGCGCGACGGCGCCCCGGACGACGACACCGCGGACGACGCCGGCGACCCGGCCGACGCCCCGGAACTCGACGAGGCACGCCGCTGAGCGGGCGTCCGCCCGCGCGCTGCCCCGGTCCGCGCCGGCCGGCTCGGCGCCTCAGCGGCGTCCGGCCGGCGGGCCGAACGGGAAGCCGGGCACCGGCGGGAGCAGTTGCACCGCGTCGGCCGGCACCTGGTGGGTGCTGCGCCCGACCAGCCGGGCCACCACCCGCAGCAGCCACGGACCGGAGGGGTGCAGCTCCGGGCCGATCAGGCGGCTGATCAGCCGGGTCCACCAGTGCCCGGCGACGATCACGTCGGTGATCCGCAGCCGGTCCGGCGGCCAGCCGCCGCGCACCACCACGTCCACCACCCGGCCGAGCCGCCGGCCGTGCAGGTCGTACGCGGTACGGCCGAGCAGCTCACCCGCTCGCACGGCCGGACCCCGGTATCCGCTCGATCAGGTGCCGGCGCAGCCACGCCTCCACCGGCGACGGCGGCAGGTCCGCCGCCGGGCAGCGCAGCCGCACCGCGCTGTCCACGCGGGCGACCTGGGCCAGCGGTATGCGCAGCGGAGGCACCGGCGGGTCGTCGGTGAACCGGTCGGCCACCGCCACCAGCAGCCGGCCGATCCGCCCGCCGATCCGCGCGCCGAGCGCGCCCTGCCCGGTGAGCAGGCTGTCCACGTACGGGAAGCCGTCGTTGTCGACGGCGAACGCGATGTCGTCGACCCGCCCGACCAGCCGCCCGTCCACGTCGACGATCTGCCGGTCGAGCAGCCGTTTGGCCAGCTGAACCCTCATGGCCCCATCCCCGTCATGATCGCCAGTGGGATCGCGGCCACCGAGGCCGCGACGATGAGCAGCAGGAACACCGCGCCGAGCAGGTTCATCCACCGCCCGTTGACCCGGTCGCCGAGGTACCCCCTGTCGTTGGCGACCACCAGGATCGGCAGGTATGTCAGCGGCAGCACCACGGCGCTCAGCACCAGCATGTACTCGGTCAGCCGCACCGGGTCCACAGTCGTCATCAGCATCACCACGCCGAGCAGCAACCCGACCAGCAGGACGCTGTGGAACCGGGCCGCCTCCCGGGGGCGCACCCGCTTGCCCCACTGCCAGCCGAAGTACTGCGCTGCCGCGTACGCCGCCGACAGGCCCGTCTCCAGCGCCGCGCCGAACGTCACCGCGAAGAACGCCAGCACGGCCGTGGCCAGGCCGGCGCCGCCGAGCGCGGTGGCCACCGGCCGCGCCACCTCGTCGAGCGTGCTGAGCGACACCCCGGACGGGTGGTAGGCCACCGTCGCCACGGCCACCAGCGACAACGCCAGGAACCCGCCCACCGGGAAGCCGATCAGCACGTTCGACCGGGCCCGCGCCAGGTCCGCCGCGCTCCACCGTTCCTCGACGCCGCCGGAGGAGAAGAAGAACACCTCGTACGGGCTGACGGTCGAGGCGAACAGCGCCACCGCCACGAACCAGTACAGCGGCCAGCCGTGCCCCGCCGTGCTGATCTGCCACGCGCCCTGCCCGAGCGCCGGCCAGTTGGTCGGCAGCGCCACGAGCGCGACCGCGAACACCAGCAGCGCCAGCCCGGCCAGGCCGAAGATCCGCTCCATCAGCTCGAACCGCAGCCGCCACAGCACCAGCCAGACCGCCAGCGCGGCCAGCGGTACCCAGAACAGGTGGCTCACCCGGGTCGCCAGTTGCAGCGCCAGCGCCACCCCGCCCAGCTCCGCGGCGAGCGTGACCACCGTGACCAGCCACGACGCGACCAGGTTGAGCAGCGCCACGCGTGGCCCGAGGCGCTCCCGGACCAGGTCGAACACCGCCCGCCCGCTCACCGCCGCGATCCGGCCGGCCATTTCCGCGTACGCGCAGATGCCGACCACGCCGATCAGCAACACCCAGGTGTGGGCCATGCCGAACAGCGCGCCGGCCTGACTGGCCGCCACCAGGTCGCCGATGTCGACGAAGCCGCCGACGGCCGACAGCACGCCGAGCGTGGCGGCGAACAGCTTCCTCACGTCGGGTCGGGAGCGGACGATCTCACCGAGGCGACGATATCGGCGTCAGTGCCCGGTTTCGGGCGAATGCGTCAGGCGGCGGTCAGGTTTTGCAGGCGCACCTGGCCGCGGGCCACCAGCCGGCCGTCGGCGTCGGTGATCTCCACGAGCCAGAGTTGCTGGCTGCGGCCCCGGTGCACGGGCGTGCCGACAGCGGTCAGCTCGCCGTCGCGCACCGCGCGCAGGAAGTCGGTCTGGTTCGACACGCCGACGACGTTGCCCTTGTCGCCCAGCCAGAGCGCGCCGCCGATGCTGGCCGCCGTCTCCACCACCGAGCAGTAGACGCCGCCGTGCTGGATCCCGTACGGCTGGTGCAGCTCCGGGCGGACCTTCCAGCGGATCACCACCCGGTCCCCGCTGACCTCGTCGAACGTCAGGCCCAGCAGGGCCACGAAGCCACCGGTCAGGTTCGGCATGTCCACCGCGGTTCCTCCTCGCGTTCGACGGCGCCGCCAGCCTAGTCGGCCGCACCTCGGCAAACCCGGTACGGGCCGGGGGTGGGAATGGGGGACAATCGGTGACCGTGACCGACAGCAACCTCCCGCCGGGGCGGGACTCCCTGACCGACGACCTGCAGTGGCGGGGCCTGATCCAGGACTCGACCGGCCTCGACGAGCTGCGCGAGCTGCTCGACGGCGGGAGCACCACCTTCTACGTGGGCTTCGACCCCACCGCGCCGAGCCTGCACATCGGCAACCTGATGCAGGTCGTCATGGCCCGTCGGCTGCAGCAGGCCGGGCACCGTCCGCTGCTGCTCGTCGGCGGCGCCACCGGGCAGATCGGCGACCCGAAGGAGAGCGCCGAGCGCACGCTGAACCCGCCCGAGGTGATCGCCGGCTGGGTGGAGCGCATCCGCGAGCAGCTCTCGCCGTTCGTCACGTACTCCGGGGAGAACGCGGCGCAACTCGTCAACAACCTGGACTGGACCGGCGAGATGTCGGTGGTGGAGTTCCTCCGCGACGTCGGCAAGCACTTCCCGGTGAACAAGATGCTCGCGCGTGAGGTGGTCAAGGCGCGGCTGGAGACCGGCATCAGCTACACCGAGTTCAGCTACCAGCTCCTGCAGGCCAACGACTACTTCGAGCTGCACCGCCGGCACGGCTGCCGGCTCCAGTACGGCGGCTCCGACCAGTGGGGCAACATCACCGCGGGAGTGGACTACATCCGGCGGCGCGGCGCCGGGCCGGTGGAGGCGTTCACCACGCCGCTCGTCACCAAGGCCGACGGCACCAAGTTCGGCAAGAGCGAGACCGGCACGGTCTGGCTCGACCCGCAGATGACCAGCCCGTACGCGTTCTACCAGTTCTGGGTCAACGCCGACGACCGCGACGTCAGCCGCTACCTGCGCTACTTCAGCTTCCGCTCCCGCGAGGAGCTGGAGGAGCTGGAGAAGGCCACCGCGGAACGCCCGCAGGCGCGCCTGGCCCAGCGGGCGCTCGCCGAGGAGCTGACCACGCTGGTGCACGGCGAGCGGGAGACGGCCCAGGCGGTGGCGGCCAGCCAGGCGCTGTTCGGGCGCGGCTCGCTCGACGAACTGGCCCCGGAGACGCTGCGCGCCGCGCTGACCGAGGCCGGCCTGGTACGCCTCGACGCGCTGCCGGACGTCGCCGGCCTGCTCAAGGAGTCGGGTCTGGTGCCGAGCATGAAGGAGGCACGCCGGGTGATCGCCGAGGGCGGCGCGTACGTCAACAACGCGCGAATCTCCGAGGTGGACGCCACGGTCTCCGAAGCGGACCTGCTGCACGGCCGGTACCTGGTGCTGCGCCGGGGCAAGCGGTCCTTCGCCGGTGTCGAGCTGGGCGGATAGTCCGCTGTCGACGATGTGACGCGGGACGCGCCCAGCGGATTTGACGATCACTCCGCTGGGCGCGTAACTTTCTCTCTGCCAGCGCGGAACGGACGAAACAGGGCGAAAGACCTGATAGGCCGGAGCGCAGGACCTGAGAACCGGGCGGTGCCCCGGATTCGCCGGGAGGCGGATTTGGTGAGGCGGAACCGACCGGGTAAGGTAGCCAGTCGGCAGGGAAACGGGCGATGACGCGGGAGACCGCGACGGCCGTCCTGCTGAAACCCTCGGAATCGTCCGGCGGAAGCCGGGTGAATCGGGGTGCCCGGCAAAAAGGTGATGCACGACAAACTGGTTGACACCGGTTTGACACGGCAGAAACCGCCGGGTAACGTAGTAAAAGTGCCCGGCGCGGGAGCGGCGGGCAGTTGAACGAGATACCCCGGTTGGGGGCTCCGCGGTTGTGGGGTTTCTGGTTGGTGTGTGGTTGTTCTTTGAGAACTCAACAGGGTGCTTGTAAAGCCAGTGCCAATTTGTTTATACCCCGGACTGGTGGCTGTTCTTTTTGAGGATGGTTGCTGGTTGGGATTCCTTTGGCAACACTTTTTGTTGCCAGGTTGATTGCTGTTCGACAAGTTTTTGTTGGAGAGTTTGATCCTGGCTCAGGACGAACGCTGGCGGCGTGCTTAACACATGCAAGTCGAGCGGAAAGGCCCTTCGGGGTACTCGAGCGGCGAACGGGTGAGTAACACGTGAGCAACCTGCCCCAGGCTTTGGGATAACCCCGGGAAACCGGGGCTAATACCGAATATGACCTTGCACCGCATGGTGTTTGGTGGAAAGTTTTTCGGCTTGGGATGGGCTCGCGGCCTATCAGCTTGTTGGTGGGGTGATGGCCTACCAAGGCGACGACGGGTAGCCGGCCTGAGAGGGCGACCGGCCACACTGGGACTGAGACACGGCCCAGACTCCTACGGGAGGCAGCAGTGGGGAATATTGCACAATGGGCGGAAGCCTGATGCAGCGACGCCGCGTGAGGGATGACGGCCTTCGGGTTGTAAACCTCTTTCAGCAGGGACGAAGCGTAAGTGACGGTACCTGCAGAAGAAGCGCCGGCCAACTACGTGCCAGCAGCCGCGGTAAGACGTAGGGCGCGAGCGTTGTCCGGATTTATTGGGCGTAAAGAGCTCGTAGGCGGCTTGTCGCGTCGACCGTGAAAACTTGGGGCTCAACCCCAAGCCTGCGGTCGATACGGGCAGGCTAGAGTTCGGTAGGGGAGACTGGAATTCCTGGTGTAGCGGTGAAATGCGCAGATATCAGGAGGAACACCGGTGGCGAAGGCGGGTCTCTGGGCCGATACTGACGCTGAGGAGCGAAAGCGTGGGGAGCGAACAGGATTAGATACCCTGGTAGTCCACGCTGTAAACGTTGGGCGCTAGGTGTGGGGGGCCTCTCCGGTTCCCTGTGCCGCAGCTAACGCATTAAGCGCCCCGCCTGGGGAGTACGGCCGCAAGGCTAAAACTCAAAGGAATTGACGGGGGCCCGCACAAGCGGCGGAGCATGCGGATTAATTCGATGCAACGCGAAGAACCTTACCTGGGTTTGACATGGCCGCAAAACTGTCAGAGATGGCAGGTCCTTCGGGGGCGGTCACAGGTGGTGCATGGCTGTCGTCAGCTCGTGTCGTGAGATGTTGGGTTAAGTCCCGCAACGAGCGCAACCCTCGTTCGATGTTGCCAGCGCGTTATGGCGGGGACTCATCGAAGACTGCCGGGGTCAACTCGGAGGAAGGTGGGGATGACGTCAAGTCATCATGCCCCTTATGTCCAGGGCTTCACGCATGCTACAATGGCCGGTACAATGGGCTGCGATACCGTGAGGTGGAGCGAATCCCAAAAAGCCGGTCTCAGTTCGGATCGGGGTCTGCAACTCGACCCCGTGAAGTCGGAGTCGCTAGTAATCGCAGATCAGCAACGCTGCGGTGAATACGTTCCCGGGCCTTGTACACACCGCCCGTCACGTCACGAAAGTCGGCAACACCCGAAGCCGGTGGCCCAACCCTTGTGGAGGGAGCCGTCGAAGGTGGGGCTGGCGATTGGGACGAAGTCGTAACAAGGTAGCCGTACCGGAAGGTGCGGCTGGATCACCTCCTTTCTAAGGAGCACCATCCACCGAAAGGTGGTATGGAGCCCGCACCGCCCGAATGTGGTGGTGGGGTGCTCAATGGCGGAGACACTGGCAAGTTCGGCGCCGGCAACGGCCAGGAGACCTCTAGTACAGCCACTTCGGTGGTGGGAACGAACTCCTGGTGCGGCTGGTGAAGGATGTAAGCACCCTGTTGGGTCCTGAAGGAACAACCCGTGTGGTTGTCTTTCAGAGCCGTAGAGCAGACGGGAAACGTCTGTGAGGCGCCAGGCATGGCCTGGTCTCGCATACCGCCGGCGGTTGCCGGGTGTTGGTGTGGGGCTGTGGGTTGTGGGTTGGTTGTTTGTTGAGAATTGCACAGTGGACGCGAGCATCTTTGTGGTCAAGTTGTCAAGGGCGAACGGTGGATGCCTTGGCACCAGGAGCCGATGAAGGACGTGGGAGGCCGCGATAGGCCTGGGGGAGCTGTCAACCAAGCTGTGATCCCAGGGTGTCCGAATGGGGAAACCCGGCATCAGTCATGTGATGTCACCCGCACCTGAACACATAGGGTGTGTGGGGGGAACGCGGGGAAGTGAAACATCTCAGTACCCGTAGGAAGAGAAAACAAATAGTGATTCCGTGAGTAGTGGCGAGCGAAAGCGGATTGAGGCTAAACCGGCTGCGTGTGATACCTGTCAGGGGTTGCGTGGTCGGGGTTGTGGGACCCTGCTGAGTGTGCTGACACGCATTCGAGGAGTTACAAAGCTAGTGGCTAGTCGAACAGTCTGGAATGGCTGACCGTAGACGGTGATAGTCCGGTAGGTGAAAGCTGCTGGTCTTCTGTGGGTGTTCCCGAGTAGCGGCGGACTCCTGAAATCTGCCGTGAATCTGCCAGGACCACCTGGTAAGCCTAAATACTTCCTGGTGACCGATAGCGGACAAGTACCGTGAGGGAATGGTGAAAAGTACCCCGGGAGGGGAGTGAAATAGTACCTGAAACCGTTCGCCTACAATCCGTCGGAGCCTTGCGGGGTGACGGCGTGCCTTTTGAAGAATGAGCCTGCGAGTTAGTGGCATGTGGCGAGGTTAACCCGTGTGGGGGAGCCGTAGCGAAAGCGAGTCTGAATAGGGCGTTTTTAGTCGCATGCTCTAGACCCGAAGCGGAGTGATCTAGCCATGGGCAGGCTGAAGCGCGGGTAAGACCGCGTGGAGGGCCGAACCCACCAACGTTGAAAAGTTGGGGGATGACCTGTGGTTAGGGGTGAAAGGCCAATCAAACTCCGTGATAGCTGGTTCTCCCCGAAATGCATTTAGGTGCAGCGTCGCGTGTTTCTTGCCGGAGGTAGAGCACTGGATGGTCTAGGGGGCCCACAAGCTTACCGAAATCAGCCAAACTCCGAATGCCGGTAAGTGAGAGCGCGGCAGTGAGACTGCGGGGGATAAGCTTCGTAGTCGAGAGGGAAACAGCCCAGATCACCAGCTAAGGCCCCTAAGCGTGTGCTAAGTGGAAAAGGATGTGGGGTCGCATAGACAACCAGGAGGTTGGCTTAGAAGCAGCCACCCTTTAAAGAGTGCGTAATAGCTCACTGGTCAAGTGGTTCCGCGCCGACAATGTAGCGGGGCTCAAGCACACCGCCGAAGCTGTGGCATTCACATTTTAACTTCGTGCCTCCTTGATGGGGTATGCAGGTGTGTGGATGGGTAGGGGAGCGTCGTGCCGGGGGTGAAGCAGCGGGGTGACCCAGTTGTGGACGCGGCACGAGTGAGAATGCAGGCATGAGTAGCGAAAGAAGGGTGAGAAACCCTTCCGCCGGATGACCAAGGGTTCCAGGGCCAGGCTAATCCGCCCTGGGTGAGTCGGGACCTAAGGCGAGGCCGAGAGGCGTAGTCGATGGACAACGGGTTGATATTCCCGTACCCGCGAAAGAGCGACCCTGACGAACCTCGTTGTGCTAACCACCCGAACTGCCGGCGGTCTTCGGACCAATGGTGGGGAGCGTGGGAACCTGGCGGGTAGTAGTCAAGCGATGGGGTGACGCAGGAAGGTAGCTGAGCCCGGCCGGTGGTTGTGCCGGGGTAAGCGTGTAGGCCGTGTCGTAGGCAAATCCGCGACACATGGAGGCTGAGACGTGATGCCGAGCCGATTCAGGTGAAGTCAGTGATCCTATGCTGCCGAGAAAAGCCTCTAGCGAGTTCTTAGCGGCCCGTACCCCAAACCGACACAGGTGGTCAGGTAGAGAATACCGAGGCGATCGGGCGAACTGTGGTTAAGGAACTCGGCAAATTGCCCCCGTAACTTAGGGAGAAGGGGGGCCGGAGACGTGAAGCCCCACGCGGGTGGAGCGTTGTATGGCCGCAGAGAGCAGGGGGAAGCGACTGTTTACTAAAAACACAGGTCCATGCGAAGAAGTAATTCGATGTATATGGACTGACGCCTGCCCGGTGCTGGAACGTTAAGGGGACCTGTTAGCTCTTCGGGGCGAAGCGGAGAACTTAAGCGCCAGTAAACGGCGGTGGTAACTATAACCATCCTAAGGTAGCGAAATTCCTTGTCGGGTAAGTTCCGACCTGCACGAATGGCGTAACGACTTCCCCACTGTCTCAACCACAGGCCCGGCGAAATTGCATTACGAGTAAAGATGCTCGTTACGCGCGGCAGGACGGAAAGACCCCGGGACCTTTACTATAGCTTGACATTGGTATCTGAATTAGCTTGTGTAGGATAGGTGGGAGCCGGTGAAGTCCATACGCCAGTATGGGTGGAGGCAATCTTGAAATACCACTCTGGTTGATTTGGGTATCTAACTTCGGACCGTTATCCGGTTCAGGGACAGTGTCTGGTGGGTAGTTTAACTGGGGCGGTTGCCTCCTAAAGGGTAACGGAGGCGCCCAAAGGTTCCCTCAGCCTGGTTGGCAATCAGGTGTTGAGTGCAAGTGCACAAGGGAGCTTGACTGTGAGACTGACAGGTCGAGCAGGGACGAAAGTCGGGACTAGTGATCCGGCACTGGCATGTGGAAGCGGTGTCGCTCAACGGATAAAAGGTACCCCGGGGATAACAGGCTGATCTTCCCCAAGAGTCCATATCGACGGGATGGTTTGGCACCTCGATGTCGGCTCGTCGCATCCTGGGGCTGTAGCAGGTCCCAAGGGTTGGGCTGTTCGCCCATTAAAGCGGTACGCGAGCTGGGTTTAGAACGTCGTGAGACAGTTCGGTCCCTATCCGCCGTGCGCGTAGGATACTTGAGAAGGGCTGTCCCTAGTACGAGAGGACCGGGACGGACGAACCTCTGGTGTGCCAGTTGTCCCGCCAGGGGCACGGCTGGTTAGCTACGTTCGGAAGGGATAACCGCTGAAAGCATCTAAGCGGGAAGCTCGCTTCAAGATGAGGTATCCCACCCACATTTGTGGGGTAAGGCCCCCAGCTAGACGACTGGGTTGATAGGCCGGAAATGTAAGCCCGGTAACGGGTTCAGTTGACCGGTACTAATAGGCCGAGGACTTGACTACTAAGCTGCTACGCGTCCACTGTGCAACTCTGAACAAACACCACCCATGTTGCGGGTTGGTTGACATGTTCATAGAGTTACGGCGGTCATGGCGGAGGGGAAACGCCCGGTAACATTCCGAACCCGGAAGCTAAGCCCTCCAGCGCCGATGGTACTGCACTCGGGAGGGTGTGGGAGAGTAGGACACCGCCGGACAATCTTCCAGTCGAGGGCCGCCCCAGCAGGGGCGGCCCTCGACTGCGTTAGCGTTCTCGGCGGAAACGCCATCAGGAAGGATGTACCTGTGAGTTCAGGACCCCAGGGCGGGGACCGCCCCCGTCGTTACGAGGATCGCGCCGACCGTGGGCAGGGGCGTGGTGACGCCGGCCGCGACGGCCGTCGCGATGACCGTCCCTCGTACCGGGGCGGCCGCGATGACCGCCCGGGTGGCTTCCGTGGTGGCGACCGTCGCGAAGGCGGTTTCCGCAGCGGCGAGCGCCGTGAGGGCGGTTTCCGCGGCGGCGACCGTCGTGAGGGCGGCTCTGGCGGCGGTGACCGTCGTGAAGGCGGTTTCCGCGGTGGCGACCGTCGTGAGGGCGGCTCTGGCGGCGGTGACCGTCGTGAAGGCGGTTTCCGCGGCGGTGAGCGCCGTGAGGGCGGCTTCCGCGGTGGCGACCGTGAAGGTGGCTTCCGGAGTGGAAACCGTCCGGGCGGCGACCGTCGCGAAGGCGGGTTCCGGGGCGGTGACCGTGACGGTGGTTTCCGCGGCGGCGACCGTCGCGAGGGTGGTTTCCGCGGCGGTGAGCGTCGCGAAGGCGGCTTCCGCGGTGGCGACCGCGAGGGTGGTTTCCGTGGTGGCGACCGTCGTGAGGGCGGCTTCCGCGGTGGCGGCTTCCGCGGTGGTGACCGTCGTGAGGGTGGCTTCCGCGGCGGTGAGCGTCGTGAAGGTGGCTTCGCCGGCGGTGACCGTCGCGAGGGCGGCTTCCGTGGTGGCGACCGCCGGGAGGCTGGCACCCGCGACGGCGGCTTCCGCGGCGGTGACCGTCGTGAAGGTGGCTTCGCCGGTGGTGACCGTCGTGAAGGTGGCTTCGCCGGTGGTGACCGTCGTGAAGGTGGCTTCCGTGGCGGTAGCCGCGAGGGTGGTTTCCGCGGTGGTGAGCGTCGCGAGGGCGGGTTCCGTGGCGGGGATCGCCGTGAAGGCGGCTTCGGCGGTGGCGACCGTCGCGAGAGTGGTTTCCGCGGTGCGGACCGTCGTGAAGGCGGCGAGCGCCGTGAGGGTGGTTTCCGCGGCAGTGACCGTCGTGAGGGCGGTGCCCGCGAGGGTGGCTTCCGCGGCGGTGAACGTCGCGAAGGCGGTTTCCGCAGTGGCGAGCGCCGTGAGGGTGGCTTCAGCGGTGGTGACCGTCGCGAGGGCGGGTTCCGTGGCGGGGATCGCCGTGAAGGCGGCTTCGGCGGTGGCGAGCGTCGCGAGGGTGGTTTCCGCGGTGGGGACCGTCGTGAGGGCGGCGCCCGCGAGGGTGGCTTCCGCGGCGGTGAGCGTCGTGAGGGCGGCTTCCGCGGTGGCGACCGCGAGGGTGGTTTCCGCGGTGGGGACCGTCGTGAGGGCGGCGCCCGCGAGGGCGGTTTCCGTGGTGGTGAGCGTCGTGAGGGCGGCTTCCGCGGTGGGGACCGTCGTGAGGGCGGCGCCCGCGAGGGCGGTTACCGGGGCGGCGAGCGTCGCGAAGGTGGCTACCAGGGCGGCGACCGCCGGGAGAGCTACGCCGGTGGCGACCGCCGTGAGGGCGGTTCCCAGGGCGGCGACCGCGACCGTGGCTTCCGGCGCGACGACCGGGGACCGGGCGGCTTCCGGGGTGAGCGCGACGGTGAGCGCCGTAGCTACGGTGACCGGCCGGGTGGCGACGACCGCCGTGGCAACTACGGTCCGCAGCGGGAGCGCCGCGACGAGCGTGGCGAGGGGCGTACCGGCGAGGCGCCGGAGCTGCCGGACGACGTCGTCGCGAGCGACCTCGACTCGGCCGTCCGGGCGGAGCTGCTCTCCCTCGCCAAGCCGGTGGCGGAGACTGTCGCCCGGCACCTGGTCGCGACCGGGCTGCTGATCGACGAGGACCCGGCGCTGGCGCTGGCGCACGCCATGGCGGCCCGCCGGCTCGCCTCGCGGATCGCCGCGGTGCGGGAGGCCGTCGGGCTGGCCGCGTACCACGCCGGTGAGTGGCAGACGGCCATCGCCGAGCTGCGGACGTACCACCGGATGAGCGGCCTGCAGAGCCACCTGGCCGTGCTGGCCGACTGCGAGCGGGCCCTGGGCCGGCCGGAGCGGGCGATCGACCTGTTCCGCGGTGCGGACCGGGACAAGCTCGACCAGGCTGTGTCGATCGAGCTGCTCATCGTGGCCGCCGGTGCGCGCGGCGACCTCGGGCAGAAGGACGCGGCCGTGGCGATGCTGCAGGTCCGCGAACTGACCGGCGACTCGGCCGAGCCGTGGGCCGCGCGACTGCGCTACGCGTACGCGGACGCCCTGCTGGCCGTGGACCGGCGCGAGGAGGCGCGGGAGTGGTTCTCCCGGGCTGCCGACGTCGATTCCGAGGGGGAGACCGACGCCGCCGAGCGGCTGCTGGAGCTGGACGGCGTGGTCATCGAGGGCGACGACGAGCCGGAGGACGACGCGGACGCGTCCGAGACGTCGTCAGACGACGACGATCGCGACGACGACGACGATCACGACGACGACGACGATCACGACGACGACGATCACGACGACGACGATCGCGACGACGACGACGACGACGACGATGATGACGACGACGACGATGACGATCGCGACGACGACGACGATGACGACGATCGCGACGACGACGATCGCGACGACGACGACGATGACGACGACGACGCGCGGCTGAGCGACGACGACATCGCGTCGGGCGCCGGCGGGGACGCGGCACGGGCCGGCTACCGGGACCGTGACGCAGGGGACCTGGCCGACGACGAGCTGACCGACGCCGAGGCCGGCTCGCTCGCCGCCGCCACCCCGACCGCCGCCACGGCGGCCGAGGACGACGCCACGCCGTCCGACGGCACCGTCACGCCGGCCGGCACCGTCGCGGCTGCGGACGCGCCGGCCACCGACGGCGCCCCGGCGGACAAGCCGGGCGACGCCGCGGCCGGCGAGGGCGAGGCGGCGGAGCGCCGGTGACCGGGTACGGCGGGGACACCGCTACCGGCGCGGACCAGGGGCGACCCGGCCGCGCCGGTGCGGGTGGCCGGCTGGTCGACGCGTACTCGCTTGTCGTCTTCGACTTGGACGGCGTCATCTACCTGCTCGACCGGCCCATCCCCGGCGCGGTCGAGGCGGTCGGCCGGCTGCACGCCGAGGGGCGCGCCGTCGCGTACGCGACGAACAACGCCTCCCGGCGCTCCAGCGAGGTGGCCGACCTGCTCACCGGCATGGGCGTCCCGGCGCAGCCGGCGGAGGTGCTCACCTCCGCGGCGGCCACGGCCGAGCTGCTCCGGGACCGGCTGCCCGAGGGCGCGCCGGTGCTCGTGGTCGGCGCGGAGGCGCTGCGGGCCGAGCTGCGCGCGGTGGGTCTGCGGCCGGTGTCCACCGCCGACGAGGAGCCCGCCGCCGTGGCCCAGGGCTACGGTCCGCAGGTCGGCTGGTCCGACCTGGCCGAGGCGTCCCTGGCGGTACGCGCGGGCGCGCCCTGGTACGCCACGAACACCGACCGCACCCTGCCCAGCCCCCGCGGCCCGCTGCCGGGCAACGGCTCGCTGGTCGCGGTGCTGCGTACTGCGCTGGGCCGTGACCCCGACGTGGTGGTGGGCAAGCCGGAGCCGGCGCTGTTCACCACCGCCGCGCGCCGGGCCGGGACCGGGCGCACGCTCGTGGTGGGGGACCGGCTGGACACCGACATCGAGGGCGCGCGCCGGGCCGGGCTGGACAGCCTGCTGGTGCTCACCGGCGTCAGCGACGCCGCCGAGCTGCTGGCCTCGCCCGAGGAGCGCCGCCCCACGTACGTCTCGTTCGACCTGGCAGGGCTGTTCGACCCGGCGGCGGTGGTGGCGGTGCCGGGCCGGGCGACCAGCGGCGGCTGGTCGGTGATGGAGGGCGACGCGGAGCTTGTGCTCGACGGCGCGGGACCGCCGCTGGAGGCCCTCGCGGCGCTCTGCGCGGTGGCCTGGTCGAGCCCGGCCGGTCAGCGCGTGCGGGCGCAGTCCCCGGCGGCGGAGGAGGCGCTCGCCGCGTTCGGCCTCGACGGCTGAGCGGCGAACCGCCCCGACGGCTGAGCGGCCGAGCGCCCCGACGGTGGCAGCCTGCGCGGCGGATCGGCTAGAGCAGCTTGCGGAGCTTCATCAGGTCGAACGGGTTCGCCTTGATCGAGACCCGCCGGGAGGCGACCGCCGACATCACGTCGAGCCGGCCGTTCACCAGCGCCACCAGGTCGTCGCTGCCGGTGCTCAGCGCGATCTTCGCCTTCGGGTCGTCGCCGTCGGCCAGGTCGACCAGCCGCCCGCCCTCCAGCCGACCGTGGAACGCGGTGTCGAGGTCGGTGATCCGGCAGGCGAGAGTGCGGTCCAGGTCGATGCGTCCCTGCGCCTCGGCGTTGCGGTCCAGCCGCGTGGCCAGGTCGTGCAACGCCTGCCGGCACTCGTCCACGCTGGCCACATCGTCTCCTCACCACGAACCACGCCGTTTCCCGGCACCGTACCGCAATGGGGCGTCCGGGGTGCCCGGTAGCGTGGCACCTGCACACCTCGCCCCGCGGAAGGACTCAGGCATGCAGGACGCGTGGCGCGCCTACCTCGAGCTGGCCATGGGCCTGACGGAGGCGCCCCGGAAGAAGGCACAGGACGCGGTCATGCGCGTCGTCGGCCAGGGTGGCGCGACCGCCGCCCAGATCCAGACGCTCGCCGAAGAGCTGGTCGCCACCGGCCTGGCGAACCGGGAGTCGCTGACGAAGCTGGTCCGCTTCGAGGTGGACCGGGCGCTGGGCGCGGTCGGGCTGGCCACCGCCGACGAGGTCGCCGAGCTGACCCGCCGGGTGCACGACCTGGAGCGACAGCTGCGCGAGGCGCGCGGCAACCTCGGGCCCGGCGAGACGCCGCCCGCCGGAGCGTCCGAGCCCGCCGCCCCGGCCGGGACCGCCGCGGCGCCGTCGGCCGCGACCGCACCGCAGACCGAGCCGTCCGGCGCCGAGCCGCCGAAGGCCGCGGCGCCGGCCGCCGCGTCCGCCCCGGGGACGACGCCGACGAAGGCCCCGGCGACGACGCCGACCAAGGCCCCCGCGACGACGCCGACCAAGGCGGTGGCGAAGAAGACGGTGGCCAAGAAGGCGATCGCGAAGAAGCCGCCCGCCACCGTGGCCCGTACCCCTGCCGACGGCTCGCCCGCCGCGCCCGCCCGGCCGGCGAAGAAGGCCACCGGGCGCCGGGCGGACGGCTCGTGACCGCGCCCCGGCCCGGTCCGCCGCCGGGCCCGCGGCCCGGACCGCCCCCGGGGGTACGCCCCGCGCCGGCCGAGGAGGTCGGCGAGGCGCGGCACCCGGCGGTGGACGCCGCCGTGCTCGGCATGGCCAACGCCGAGGCGCTCGCCCCGGCCGACCAGATCGCCCAGTACGAGGCGGCGTACGAGACGCTGCGCGAGACCCTCGCCACCATCGACCAGGCCTGAGCAGAGGCGGAGACACACCTGATGGCTCGTCGTACCCGGCTGGACGCCGAACTGGTCCGGCGCGGGCTGGCCCGCTCCCGCGAACAGGCCGCCGCGCTCGTGGAGGCCGGTCGCGTCCAGCTTCGCGGAGTGCAGGCGCGAAAGGCCGCCGCGATGGTCGACCCGGCCGATCCGCTGCTGGTCACCGGCGAGGACCCGGCGCAGGAGTACGTCTCCCGGGGCGGCCACAAGCTGGCTGGCGCGCTCGCCGCGTTCGCCCCCGGCGGGCTGACCGTCACGGGCCGGCGCTGCCTGGACGCCGGCGCGTCGACGGGCGGTTTCACCGACGTGCTGCTGCGCGGCGGCGCCGCCGAGGTGGTCGCCGTGGACGTCGGCTACGGGCAGCTCGCCTGGTCGCTGCGCACCGACGAGCGGGTCCGGGTGTTCGAGCGCACGAACGTGCGTACGCTCACGCCGGAGGCGATCGGCGGCCCGGTCGACCTGACGGTGGCCGACCTGTCGTTCATCTCACTGCGGCTGGTGCTGCCCGCGCTGGCCGCGTGCACTGGCCCCGGCGGCGACCTGGCGCTGATGGTCAAGCCGCAGTTCGAGGTCGGCAAGGAGCGGGTCGGCGCCGGCGGCGTGGTCCGCGATCCGGCGCTGCGCGCGGAGGCGGTGCTCGACGTGGCCGCGGCGGCCGCCGGGCTCGGCCTCGGCCTGGCCGGTGTGGCGGCCAGCCCGCTGCCCGGGCCGAGCGGCAACGTCGAGTTCTTCGTATGGTTGCGCGGGGACGCGCCCGCCGCGGACCCGGAGCGGGTCCGCGCGGTGGTGGCCGCCGGCCCGCAGGGCGCCGCCACCACGGCGGCCACGACCGAGGAGGTGTCCGGGTGAGCCGCACCGCGCTGCTGGTGACGCACACCGGCCGTCGACGCAGCACCGAGCACGCCCGGGCGGTGGCCGCCGACCTGATCGCCGCCGGTTTCGAGGTGCGGGTGGTGGCCGAGGAGGCCGACGACCTGGACCTGCCCGGCGTGGTGCCGGTGACCGGCCCGGAGGCGGCCGAGGGCGCCGAGATCGTCTTCGCGCTGGGCGGGGACGGCACGTTCCTGCGCGCGGCCGAGCTGGCCCGTCCGACGAAGGTCCCGTTGCTGGGCATCAACCTCGGCAAGGTCGGCTTCCTCGCCGAGGCGGAGATCGACGACCTGGACACCGCGGTACGTGACGTGGTCGAGCGCAACTACAGCGTGGACGAACGGCTCACGCTGGACGTCACCGCCGAGTTCGAGGGCGGGCCGACCATCGAGTCGTGGGCGCTGAACGAGATCAGCGTGGAGAAGGGCGAGCGCGCCCAGATGCTGGAGCTGCTCGTCGACGTGGACGGCCGGCCGCTGTCCCGGTACGGCTGCGACGGCGTGATATGCGCGACCCCGACCGGCTCCACGGCGTACGCGTTCTCCGGCGGCGGGCCGGTGGTCTGGCCCGAGGTGGAGGCGCTGCTGCTGGTGCCGATAAGCGCGCACGCGCTGTTCAGCCGCCCGCTGGTGACCGCGCCGACGTCGACGTTCGTCATCACCGTCGACCCGTTCACCACCCTGGCCGTGCTCTGCTGCGACGGTCGGCGCGTCTACGACCTGCCGCCCGGGGCCCGGGTCACGGTGCGCCGGGGCACGTTGCCGGTGCGCATCGTGCGGTTGCGGGCGCGCCCGTTCACCGACCGGCTGGTGGCCAAGTTCGACTTGCCCGTCCAGGGCTGGCGGGGCAACCGTCGCTGACCGACGGATCAGCGGAAACCTCCGTTCGGACCACCGGTCCGGGCCGCCGCGCGCGTTACGGTGGGCGTACGGGCCGCGATGAGGTGAGTCCGGGCGCGGCGGTGAGGCCCGCCGCGTCCCGGATGCGTGGCCCGGATGTCGCGGGCTCGGCCAGGGGGTGGTCGGGACCGCGACGGTCGGGACGCCGGAGTGTCGAAGCCGGCCGCGGCGGGCGGACCGGCGCGCCGCGTCCGATCGGGTGTCGACCCGGGTCGGGCGGACAGGTCGCGGGGCCGCCGCCGGAGGAAGCGGCGGCGCGCGAGCTGGGCGACGCGATCTCCGGCGTCCCGGCCCTCCACCGCGCTGTGCTCGTGTCCACCTGGCGACATGTCGCCGGTGCGGCGGCCCGTACCCGGTGACCGGGTGGCGGACGCCGTCGCAGACTCCGATCGCCGACCTCACGGGGCCGG
The DNA here is from genome assembly GCF_051853095.1 of Micromonospora sp. LA-10. NCBI lineage: Bacteria > Bacillati > Actinomycetota > Actinomycetes > Micromonosporales > Micromonosporaceae > Micromonospora > Micromonospora sp. LA-10. The sequence continues at coordinate 1,128,379 of NZ_CP195710.1, read as the reverse complement.
CCTCGGAGTAGAGGAGCGTCACATGCACCGGTTCCCCCGCTGGCTCACCGCCGGCGCGGTCGGGGCGTTGGTGGTCGGACTCGCCGTACCGGCGTCCGCCGACCCGCCCGCCCGGCCCGCCGGTCCGCCCCCGGGCACACCCGCCCCGGGCGCGCAGCCCGCCCGCGTCACGCTGATCACCGGCGACCAGGTCGAGCTGGTCGAGGCCGCGCCGGGCCGGGTCGCCGCCACCGTCCACCCCGGTCCCGGCCGCGACCGGATCGTCTTCCAGACCACCCAGGTCGACGGCGGTCTGCGGGTGCTGCCCGCCGACGTCGTGCCGTACGTGTCCGCGGGCGTGCTCGACGCGGACCTGTTCGACGTGCAGGAGTTGGTCGAGCAGGGCTACGGCGACGCCGGTCAGGCGGCGCTGCCGCTGATCGTGCGGTACCGGGAGCCCGCGGCCGGGCGGGTGCGCCAGCTGTCCGGCGTCACCGAGGCCCGGCCGCTGTCCAGCATCAACGGTGCCGCGCTGCGGGTCGGCAAGGGCGACCTGGGCGTACTGTGGACGTCGCTGCGCGAGACGCCGCAGGCGCGCGCGGCGGGCGCCGGGCCGGTCCGGCTGGGTGCCGGGGTGGAGCGCGTCTGGCTGGACGGGCGGGCCCGGGTGGCGCTGGAGCACAGCGTCCCGCAGATCGGCGCGCCGGCCGCGTGGGCGGCCGGGCGCGACGGCGCCGGGGTGCGGATCGCGGTCCTCGACACCGGCGTCGACGCCGAGCATCCTGACCTGGCCGGCCGGATCGCGGAGGCGCGCGACTTCACCGGCGGCGGCAGCGCCCGCGACGGCCACGGCCACGGCACGCATGTGGCGGCCACCGTCGCCGGCAGCGGCGCGGCCTCCGCCGGGCTGCGCAAGGGCGTCGCGCCGGGCGCGCGGCTGCTGGTCGGCAAGGTGCTCGACGACTCCGGCTCCGGCTACGACTCCGGCATCATCGCGGGCATGGAGTGGGCCGCCCGCTCCGGCGCGAAGGTGGTCAGCATGAGCCTCGGCGGCGCGCCGACCGACGGCACCGACCCGATGAGCCAGGCCGTGAACGACCTGACCGCCGAGACCGGCGCGCTGTTCGTGATCGCCGCCGGCAACGACGGCGAGCCGCGCAGCGTCGGTTCGCCCGGCGCGGCCACCGCCGCGCTCACCGTCGGCGCTGTCGACCGCGACGACGTGCTGGCCGACTTCTCCAGCCGCGGCCCGCGCCTGGGCGACAACGGCCTGAAGCCGGAGATCACCGCGCCGGGCGTCGGCATCGTCGCCGCCCGTGCCACCGGCACCACGATGGGTACGCCTGTCGACGGCGCGTACACCCGCGCCTCGGGCACCTCGATGGCCACGCCGCACGTCGCCGGCGCGGCCGCGGTGCTCGCCCAGGAGCACCCCGGGTGGACCGCCGCGCAACTCAAGGACGCGCTGGTGAGCACCACCCGGCCGAGCGCCGGCGCGACGGTGTTCGAGCAGGGCGCCGGCCGGGTCGACGTGGCCCGCGCGCTGCGCCAGCGGGTGTACGGCACCGGCGCCGCCGACTTCGGCCGGCTGGCCACCGGCGCGCCGTCCGCCACCCGGACGGTGCGTTACGTCAACGGCACGTCCGGCGCGCAGACGCTGCGGCTGGCGCTGGACCTGCGCAACCTGGACAGCGGCGCGGCCGAGCCCGACGGCGTCACGCTCGACGCCGCCACCGTGACGGTGCCGGCCGGCGGCGGCGTGGACGTGCCGCTGCGCGCCGACCCGGCCCGGCTGGACCGGGGCCCGCACGGCGGGTGGCTGGTGGCCACCGGCGCGGACGGCGTGACGGTCCGCACCGCGGTCGGGCTGACGCTCAGCGGCCCGCTGCACACCGTGACGCTGCGCGCGCTGGACCTGGCCGGTCGGCCCGGACCGGCGCCGGTGGTCACGCTGTTCGGCGAGCACCCCGAGTCGGACGCGCTGGGCTGGCTCGGCGGCGGCGACGAGTGGCGGATCCAGGTGGAGCAGGGCCCGTACCTGCTGCACGCGCTGATCGAGCACGGCGCGCCGCTGGACGAGCAGCTCACCCTGGTCACCGACCCGGAGCTGACGGTGGACCGGGACCTCACAGTGGTGCTCGATCCTCGGCGCGGTCGTCCGGTACGGATCGAGACGCCGAAACCGTCCGAGCAGCGGGCGGTCCTCAGCTTCTACCAGCACCGGGTGTTCGGAAACGGCCGGCAGGTCGACCACGGCGTGATGTCGTTCAGCACCGTGCAGCAGCTCAACGTCACCCCGACCCGGCAGGTGCGCCGCGGCGAGTTCGAGTTCTCCTCGCGCTGGCAGCTCGTCGCGCCGATGGTGGACCTGACGGTCCCCGGGGTGTCCGGGCCGCTGGACGTCAACCTGATGGGCCAGTCGCCGGCTCCGGCCGGTCGGCAGCGGCTGCGCCTGGTCGCCGCCGGCACCGGCGCACCAGGTGAGCTGGCCGGGGTGCGGGGCGCGGCGGCGCTGCTCACCGCGTCCGCCGACCGGTCCGAGGAGGAGCAGGTGGCCGCCGCGGCGGCGGTCGGCGCGAAGGCGGTGCTGATCGTGCGGCCGGCGGACCAGAGCGCGTGGACGGTCTGGCGTCCCACCGGCGACCGGCTGCCCGCGCCCGCGCTGGCTGTCGCGTACGACGACGGGCAGCGGCTGCTCGCGGCGGCCCGGACCGGCCGGGCCCGGATCGACCTGACGCTCACCGTGGACAGCCCGTACCTCTACGACGTGTTCCAGGTGTCGCGGGGCCGGGTGCCGGAGCGGATCGTCCACCGGGTCACCGCCGCCAACACCGCCGAGGTGACCGCGCGCTACGGCGACACCGGCGGCCTGGACTGGGCCACCGAGCAGCGGTACGGGTGGCGGCCCTGGCAGCAGTTCTCCTGGAACGACGACCAGCGGATGGTGCGTACCGGGACGACCCGGCGGGAGTACGTCAGCTCCGGGGACTCCTGGTGGCAGCACCGGGTGCTGCACCGGCTGATGTTCTCCAGCATGGGGACGCTGACCGGCGGCCTGTCCGACCGGCCCCGGCGTTACGCGGCCACCGACCGGAGCGCCGAGTCGTGGCACGCGCCGCTGGTGCGCCCGGCCGTGCCGGCCGGTGCGGTCGCGCCGAGCCGGACCGCTGACACGCTCGACCTGCGGGTGACCGAGTTCGTCGACGCCGACGGCCACGCCGGCGCGGACAACGTGTCGGAGGAGCAGGACACGGTGACCCGGCGGGTCAGCCGCGACGGCCGGCCGATCGCCGACCTGTCCGCGGGCTGGGCGCCGGTGCCCACCACAGCTGCTCCGGCCCGCTACCGGCTCGACGTGACCACGGCCCGCTCGTCTGCGGAGTGGCGGTGGGCCACCCGTACCGAGACGGCGTGGGAGTTCACCTCGGCCCGCCTGGCCGGGGACACGGCCCGGCCGCTGCCGCTGCTCCAGGTCGACTACCGGGTTCCGGCCGACCTGCGCGGCGAGGTGCCCGGCAAGCGGAAGCACACAGTCGGGCTGACGCTGCGCCACCCGGCGGGCCTGCCCGCGCCGGCCGGCGCGACGGTACGCGCCGAGGTGTCCTTCGACGGCGGACGCACCTGGCGCACGGCGCCGGTACGCGGCTCCGGCGCCCGGTTCACCGTCGAGGTGCCGGCCGGACGCGGCACGGTGTCGCTGCGCGTGTCGGCGCGGGACCGGGCCGGCAGCGCCGTGACGCAGACCGTGATCGACGCGTACGGGCTGCGGTGAGACCCCGGGGCGGGGCGGTCCTGGGGCCGTCCCGCCCCGGCCACGCTCAGATCCAGCCGCGCCGGGCGGCCTGGAACGCCAGTCCGGGCCGGGTGTCCACCCCGGCGGCGGCCATCAGGTCGGCCAGCCGTCGCTGCACGGTACGCCGGCTCACCCCGAGCTGGGAGGCGATCGACTTGTCCGGCACCCCGGCCACGAACAGCGACAGCAGCCGCGCCTCGTCGCCGTCGGGCTGGTAGCCGGTCGCGGCACGGTCGGTGGACGGGCCGATCGGCGTCGCCATCAGCCAGTGGCTCTCGAAGAGCGCGACCAGCGCGTCCAGTAGCTGGCTGCGGCCGATCACCGCCGCGGTGGGCTCACCGCCGTCGCGGTCGGGCACCAGCGGGCAGATCGCGGTGCGACCGTCCACCACGGCCAGTCGTACCGGCAGCCGGTCGAGCACCCGGGCCTGCTCCCCGGCGTGTACGCCCCGCTCCACGTCGGCCAGCGCGCCCGGCTCCAGCAGCATCGCCCGTTCGTAGATGGCCCGGTAGCGCACGCCCCGGGCGAGCGCGTCGAACTCCTCGACGTTCTCCGGTCCGGGCATCGCCAGCGGATTCGCCCGGCAGAACCAGAGCACCTCGTCGCGCGCGCCGTTCTGCAGCTCGCGCAGCCGTTCGCGCAACGCCCGCGCGCCGGTGACCACCTCCACCAGGTGCGCGGCGTCGTGGCGGCGCATCCCGGCCCGGTAGTCCTCGGCGAGCTGGGTCACAGCGGCGCGGGCGGACTCCAGCGCGGACTGGCGGCGCAGCAGCGCCTCGCCGAGCGGCACGTCGGGCGCGAGCGGCCGCAGCGGCGCGTCCGGCTCCGGCCCGGTCGGCAGCACGAGACCCTTGTCCCGCAACGTGTCCAGCCGCGCGGCGACCTCCGCGCGGGGTTGCCCGAGCCGCTGCGCGAGCTCACCGACGCGGGCCGTGTTCGCGCGTACCAGGCTGCGGTAGAGCTCCTCCTCGTCCGCGGTCAGGCCGATCTCCTCCAACACGGGGCTGAACTGTACGGGTGCCCGCGCCCCGCCCGGCCGGCTGGTCAACTGTCACAGGGCGGGGCTACTGTCGGGTGCTGTGCTGGAAGAGCTGCGCATCACCGGACTGGGCGTCATCGAGGACACCACGCTGCCGCTGGCCGCGGGGATGAACGTCATCACCGGCGAGACCGGCGCCGGGAAGACCATGGTGGTCACCGGCCTCGGCCTGCTCTTCGGCGGCCGCGCCGACGCCGGCCGGGTGCGCGCCCAGCCGGGCCGCGCGGTGGTGGAGGGCCGGCTGCGCCTGGGCGGGCGGGTGGCCGAGTCGGTGCACGCCCGCATCGTCGATGCCGGCGGCGAGCCCGACGAGGACGGTTCGCTGCTGCTCAGCCGCACCGTGACCATCGAGGGGCGCTCCCGCGCGCACCTGGGCGGCCGGGCCATGCCGGTGTCCACGCTCGGCGAGGTCGGCGAACAGGTGCTCGCCGTGCACGGCCAGTCCGACCAGCTGCGGCTGCTGCGCCCGGCCGAGCAGCGGGCCTCGCTCGACCGGTTCGCCGGCCCCGAGCACGAGAAGCTGCTCGACGCGCTGCGCGAGACGTACGCCCGGTGGCGCACCGTCGTCGACGACCTGGCCGACCGGCGGCGCAACGCGCGCGAGCGCAACCAGGAGGCCGACCTGCTGCGGCTGGGCCTGGACGAGATCACCCGGGTCGACCCGCAGCCGGGGGAGGACGACGAGCTGAAGGCGGAGGCGCAGCGGCTGGAGCACGCCGAGGGGCTGCGCGCCGCGGCGCAGGTCGCGCAGCAGTGCGTGGCCGGCGGCGTCGAGGCGGCCGACGAGACGCCGGACGCCGCCGCGCTGCTCGGCACCGCGCGGCGCACGCTCGAGGCGCAGGCCGGCACCGACCCGGCGCTGGGCGAGCTGGCGGCCCGGCTGGAGGAGGCCGCCACGCTGGTCACCGACGTGGCCGCGGAGCTGTCCAGCTACCTGGCCGCGCTGGACGCCGACCCGGCCCGCCTGCAGACCGTCTACGAGCGGCGGGCCGCGTTGCGCGGGCTCACCCGCAAGTACGCCGACGACGTCGACGGCGTGGTCGCCTGGGCCGAGCGGGCCCGGACGCGGCTGTCCGATCTGGACACCTCCGACGAGCTGCTGGACGAGCTGGACCGCGAGGCGACCCGGCTCGCCGGTGAGGTGGCCGACCTCGCCGGCCGGGTCTCGGCGTCCCGGCGGGAGGCTGCGGTCCGCTTCGCCGAGGAGGTCACCGTCGAGCTGGCCGGGCTGGCCATGCCGCACGCCCGCATCGAGGTGGCGGTGCTGCCCCGCCCGGCGGGCCGGTCCGAGCCGAGCCTGCCGGTCAACGGCGTCGAGACCGGCGTCGGCGCGGACGGCGCCGACGAGGTGGAGCTGCGGCTGCTGGCCCACCCGGGCGCGCCGGCGCTGCCGTTGCAGAAGGGCGCCTCCGGCGGCGAGCTGTCCCGGGTGATGCTCGCCATCGAGGTGGTCTTCGCCGGTTCCGGCGGCCCGCCCACGCTGGTGTTCGACGAGGTCGACGCGGGTGTCGGCGGCCAGGCCGCGGTGGAGATCGGCCGCCGGCTGGCCCGGTTGGCCCGCAGCCACCAGGTGCTCGTGGTCACCCACCTGCCGCAGGTCGCCGCGTTCGCCGACCGGCACCTGGTGGTGGCCAAGGACACCGGGGGAGCGGTCACCACGAGCGGGGTGCGTGTGGTGGAGGACACCGAGCGCGCCCGGGAACTGGCCCGGATGCTCGCCGGTTTGCCGGACTCGGATCTGGGTATCGCCCATGCCGAGGAGCTCCTGGCCGTGGCGGCCAAGGAAAGGCGTCCGTGATACCCCGATTGTGAGCGCAAGCACACCGGGGCGGGTTCCGGTGTGCTTCCCTGGGTAGGCGGCCCTGCTCAGGCATGTCGCGACAGCAAAACCTGCCTCACATGCCAGGATGGTCACGATGCGTCTACCCATACTGCGCCGGAGCCGGAACCCGGAGCCGGGCTCCATCGTCGGCACCGCGCGCCTCGACCGCCGGACGAAACGGCTGGTCGGGCGGCTGCGTCCCGGCGACATCGCGGTCATCGACCACGTCGACCTCGACCGGGTGGCGGCCGACTCGCTCGTCGCGGTGGGCGTGGCGGCGGTGCTCAACGCCAAGCCGTCGGTCTCCGGGCGCTACCCCAACCTCGGCCCGGAGGTGCTGATCTCGGCGGGCATCCCGCTGCTGGACGACCTCGGCGAGAGCGTCTTCGAGCAGGTCCGCGAGGGCGACCGGGTCCGCATCGAGGGCAACACGGTCTTCGTCGGCGAGGAGCCGGTCGCGCACGGCACGTTGCAGGACGCCGAGACAGTGGCCAAGGCGATGGCCGACGCCCGGGAGGGCCTGTCGGTGCAGTTGGAGGCGTTCGCCGCCAACACGATGGACTACCTGCGCCAGGAACGCGACCTGCTGCTCGACGGCGTCGGCGTACCGGAGATCCAGACCCAGATCCAGGGCCGGCACTGCCTGATCGTGGTGCGCGGCTACGACTACAAGGCCGACCTGGACGTGCTGCGCCCGTACATCCGGGAGTTCAAGCCGGTGCTGATCGGCGTCGACGGCGGGGCGGACGCGCTCGTCGAGGCGGGCTACACCCCGGACATGATCATCGGGGACATGGACTCGGTCACCGACGACGTGCTGCGCTGCGGCGCCGAGGTGATCGTGCACGCCTACCCGGACGGACGGGCGCCGGGACTGGCCCGGGTCAACGGCCTCGGCGTACCGGCGATCACCTTCCCGGCGGCGGCGACGAGCGAGGATCTCGCCATGCTGCTGGCCGACGAGAAGGGCGCCTCGCTGCTGGTGGCCGTCGGCACCCACGCCACCCTGGTGGAGTTCCTGGACAAGGGGCGCGGCGGCATGGCGTCGACGTTCCTGACCCGCCTGAAGGTGGGCGGCAAGCTGGTCGACGCCAAGGGCGTCAGCCGGCTCTACCGGCAGAGCATCTCCGGGTCGTCGCTGCTGCTGCTGGTCCTGTCGGCGGTGGCCGCGATGGCCTCCGCGGTGGCGGTCTCCACCGTCGGGAAGGCGTATTTGGGCGTGGTCTCCGAATGGTGGGACAATTTCGTGTTCCAGCTCGGCCAGCTCTTCTAGCTCCCCCGACGATCAAGAGGCTGCAAGCGTGATCAACTTTCGCTACCACGTGGTGTCCCTGACCGCGGTCTTCCTGGCGCTGGCGATCGGCCTGGTGGTCGGCACGGCCGCCCTCAACGGACCGGTCGCCGACTCGCTCCGGGAGAACGTCAACGGTCTGCGCAAGGACAACTCGCTGATGCGCCAGACGGTCAACAGCATGCAGAAGCAGCTGGAGACCGAGGAGGACTTCGCCGCCGAGATGGCCCAGCTGGTCCTGCCCGGCAAGCTGACCGGCCGCCGGGTGCTGGTGCTCACCATGCCCAGCGGCCGCGACCAGGCCGAGGGCGTGACGAAGATGCTCCAGACCGCCGGGGCCGACGTCACCGGCCGCATCGACGTCCAGGACAAGTTCGTCAACCCGGACAGCAACAACAACCTGCTGGAGCTGGCCGTCACCGCCGCCCGGCCGAACAGCGCCTCCAGCGCCAACCTGCCCGGCAACGGGCACGGCGTGGAGACCTCCAGCGCGCTGCTGGCAAACGTCCTGGTCGACCGCCCCGCCGGTAGCCCGCCGGTCAGCGAGGCCGACCGGCGCGCCGTGCTGGAGCACTACGCGACCGCCGGTTACCTCACCCCTGCGGACAAGATCTCCACCGCCGCCGAGGCCGTGGTGATGGTCACCGGCCAGCCGTACGTGGACAAGGACTCGGCGAAGAAGGACGAGTCGGTGGTGAAGATCGCCGAACAGTTCGACCAGGCCGGGGCGCTCGTGGTCGCCGGCATGGGCTCGACCGGCGGAAACCTCGTCTCCGTGGTGCGCGGCGACCCGGTGCTGGCGCAGACGATCTCCACCGTCGACAACGCCAACACCGTGCAGGGCCAGCTCGTCACCAGCCTCGCGCTGGCGCAGCAGCTCACCGAGAAGAAGACCGGCCAGTACGGCGTGGGCGACAACGCCGCCGCCCGGGTGCCTACACTGCCCCGGTGACCGCCCGGGCCGCCCGGTCCGTGCCGTGTCGCGTTCGAAGTCCGGATCGAGGAGGTCCCGTGAGACTGGGTCGGCTGCTCGCCGTGGGGGCCGGGGTGCTGGCCGCCCGCTACACGCTGCGCCAGACGCGTACGTCGCCGGGCGGGCCGGCGCTGGAGCGCACCAACTACCGGGGCCGCACCGTGACCCTGGCCGCCGGTCCGGCCCTGGCCGTGGGCGCGGCGGCCGGTGGCGCGCTGGGCGCAGGCAGCGCACCGGCCGGCGCCGCCGCGCTCGTCGCCGGGCTCGGCGCGGGCGCTGTCGGCCTCTACGACGACGTGGTCGGCGCGCGCCCCGAACAGAAGGCCGCCAAGGGCTTCGCCGGGCACCTCGCCGCGCTGCGCGAGGGCCAGATCACCGCCGGGATGGTGAAGGTCGCCGGGGTGGGCGTGGCCGGGCTCGGCGCCGCGGCGCTGCTCGCCGCCGACCGGCGGGTCGCCGCGCACCCCCGCCGCCTGCGCGCCGGGGCGTTCGGCCGCGGGCTCGACGTGCTGCTCGGCGCCGGCGTGGTGGCCGGCACCGCCAACCTGGTCAACCTGCTCGACCTGCGGCCCGGCCGGGCGCTGAAGTCCGGCATGCTGCTCGGCGCGCCATTGACCACCGGCCCGTACGGCGGCATCGCGGCGGGCGCCGTGGGCGCGTCGGCCGCGCTGGTCGGCGACGACCTGGGCGAACGGGTGATGGTCGGCGACAGCGGCGCCAACGCGCTCGGCGCGCTGCTCGGGGTGAGCATCGCCGCGCGTACCGGGCCGCTGGGCCGCGCCGGCGTGCTGGCCGTGCTCGCCGCGCTCACCGCCGCCAGCGAGAAGGTCAGCTTCACCCAGGTCATCGCGTCCACGCCGGGGCTGCGGCACCTCGACGAACTGGGCCGGCTGCCCGACTGACGTGACGAAACCGGCACCTCTCGCCGCCGCCGGCCGCGTCGCCGGGGCGGCCGCCCTCATCGCCGTCCTCACCGTGGTCAGCCGGCTCGCCGGCTTCGGCCGTACCGCCGTGTTCACCTGGACGCTGTCCACCAGCGACCTCGGCGGCGCCTACCTGGTGGCCAACTACGTCCCGAACTTCATCTTCGAGATCGTCGCGGGCGGTGCGCTCGCCAGTCTCGTCGTACCGCTGCTGGCCGGCGCGGTCGAGGCGGGTGACCGGCGCGCGGTGGCCGCCACCACCGGCGCGCTGCTGACCTGGACGCTGACGCTGCTGGTGCCGCTGGCGGTGCTGGTGGCGGTCTTCGCCGACCCGCTGCCGGGCCTGATCGGAGACGGCCTCAGCGAGGCGCAGCAGGCGTCCGGGGCCCGGATGCTGCGCGTCTTCGCGCCGCAGTTGCCGCTCTACGGCGTGGGCATCGTGCTCACCGGGGTGCTCCAGGCGCACCGCCGGTTCGCCTGGCCGGTCATCGCGCCGCTGCTGTCCAGCATCACCGTGATCGGCGTCTACCTCGCCTTCACCGCGACCGAGGGACGGCTGGCCACGATCGGCGAGGCCGGGCGCGGCGGCGAGCTGCTGCTGTCCGCCGGCACCACGCTCGGCGTGGTGGTGCTCTCGCTGTCGCTGCTGATCCCGCTGCGCCGGCTGAGGCTGCGGATCCGGCCGGGCTACCGGTTCCCGGCCGACGCCCGGGCCCGGGTCGGCGGCCTGGCCGTCGCCGGGGTGGTCACCGTCGCCGCCCAGCAGATCGCCCTGGTGGTCGCGCTCAACCAGGTCACGTACGGCCGGACCGCCGACGTCGGCGTCTACAACCTGGCCCAGACCGTCTACTTCCTGCCCTGGGCGGTGCTGGCGGTGCCGCTGGCGGTGGCCGCGTACCCGACGCTCGTCGCGGCCCGGGCCGGCGGCGACGAACGGGCCTACCGGGAGACGCTCGCCCCGGCGGTACGCGGCGTGGTGCTGTTCAGCCTGCTCGGCGCCGCCGCGCTCGTCGGCACCGCGATCCCGGTCGGGCACTTCTTCTTCGCCGACCCGCTCGACGCGCGCACCGCCGCGGCCGGGATCGCCGGATTCGCGCCCGGCCTGCTCGGCTACGGCCTGTTCGCGGTGCTGACCCGCGCCCTGTACGCGCGCGGCGAGACCCGCGCGGCCACCGTCGCCACCGCGCTGGGCTGGCTCAGCGTGCCCGCGTTCGCCGTGCTGTTCGCCCAGGCGCTGCCGCTGACCGACCGGGTCCTTGCGGTGACGCTGGCGTCCTCCGCCGGCATGGTGCTGCTCGGCGCGCTGCTGATCGCCGCCGTACGGCGTGCCGCCGGGCCCGAGGCGCTCGCCGGCATCGGGCGGGCCGGCGCCGCCGGGCTGCTGGCCGCCGTCGTCGCCGGAGCCGGCGGGGCGGCCGTCGCGGCGGGACTCGCCGGGCTCGGCGACGGCACCCCGACGACACCGTGGGCCCTCGCGCAGGGCATGCTGTCCGGGGTCGTGGTCGGTGTCCTGTTCCTCGCCGTCGCCTGGCTGACCGACGCCCGCGACCTGCGGCCGCTGCTCGCGGCCGTGACCCGCCGGCTGTGCCGGCGACGCCCGGCCGGCGGGAACGACGGCCCGCCGGCGCAGCAGCACCCCGGCGAGCGGGGCGACGGAAAGGAGACCGTTTCCTCATGACGGACGCCTCGCCCGCACCGCGCTGGCCCGGGTCGGTGGCCCTGGTACTCGCCTCCAGCACCGGCGGGGTCGGGCAGCACGTGCGCTCGGTCGTCGGAGGACTCACCGAGGCCGGAGCGTCGGTGCTGGTGTGCGGACCGGCCGCCACCGAGGAGCAGTTCGGCTTCACCGGCGTCGGCGCCCGGTTCACGCCCGTGGAGATCCCGGCCAGCCCCACGCCGGGCGACGCGCGCGCGGTCACCGCGCTGCGCCGGGCGCTCGCCGACACACCCGTCGACGTGGTGCACGCGCACGGGCTGCGCGCCGGCCTGGTCGCCGCGCTCGCCCGCCCTGCCGCGCCGCTCGTCGTCACCTGGCACAACGCGGTCCTCGCCACCGGGCTGCGCGGCGTGGCGTCCCGGCTGGTCGAGCGGATCGTCGCCCGCGCCGTCCGGGTCGCCCTGGGCGCCTCCGCCGACCTGGTCGAGCGCGCCGCCGCGCTGGGCGCCGCCGATGCCCGCCTGGCTCCGGTCGCCGCGCCCACGCTGCCCGCGCCGCGCCGCCGCCGCGCCGCCGTCCGCGCCGAGTTCGGCGTCACCGCCGACCGCCCGCTGATCCTCTCGGTGGGCCGGCTGCACCCGCAGAAGCGGTACGACGTGCTCATCGACGCCGCCGCCCGCTGGCGCACCCGTACCCCCGCCCCGGCCGTGGTGATCGCCGGCAGCGGGCCCGCGTACCTGCCACTGGCGGCCCGGATCTCGGCCGCCCGCGCGCCGGTCACGCTGCTCGGGCACCGCACCGACGTGGCGGACCTGCTGGCCGGCGCCGACCTCGCGGTGGTGACCAGCGACTGGGAGGCCCGGCAGTTGTTCGCGCAGGAAGCGCTGCGCGCCGGCGTACCGCTCGTCGCGACCGCCGTCGGCGGGCTGCCGGAGCTGGTCGGCGACGGCGCCGTGCTGGTGCCGCCCGGGGACGTCGACGCCGTCGACGCGGCCGTGCGCGACCTGCTCGACGACCCGGCCCGCCGGGCCGAGCTGGGCCGCCGGGGCGCCGCCCGCGCCGCGACCTGGCCCACCGAGGCGGACACCGTGGCCGCCCTCGCCGACCTCTACGCCGAGCTGACACCCCAGCACTCCGCCGGGAACCGCTGATGCTGCGCCGACTGACCCCGGTCCTGCTGACCCTGGTCGTGGTGGCGCTGGGCATCACCGCGCTGGCCGCCCGGCCGGACGACGGCGCGCAACGGCCCGGCGCTGACTTCGTGGTCCTCGTCGGCGCGGCCGGCCTGCGCTGGGACGACGTCGACCCGGAGAACACGCCGACGCTGTGGCGGATGGCCGAGCAGGGCGCGATCGGGTCCCTGTCGGTGCGTTCCGCGCACCGGCCCACCTGCCCGGTCGACGGCTGGCTCACACTCGGCGCCGGGAACTTCGCCGCCTGGCCCGGCACCCGTCCGGGCGGTGGCTGCCCGGCCACCGGCGTGACAGTGGAACGGCCCGACGGCATCGGCGCGAACCTGCCCGACCAGCCGAGCGTCGTCGCGCACAACCAGGAACAGCTCGCCTGGGGTGCCAGGCCCGGCGCGCTGGCCGAGTCGGTGCGCTGCTCGGTGGCCGTGGGGCCGGGCGCCGCGGTGGCCGCCGCCCGCCCGTTCGGCCGCGTCGACAGGTACGCGCCCACGCTGCCCGAGAACGCGGCGGAACTGCTCGGCTCGTGCGTGCTGAGCATCGTCGACGTCGGCACCGTGGACGACGACGACCCGGCCGTACGGGCCGCCCAGGCGCGGCAGGCCGACGCCCGGCTCGCCCGGGTGCTCGCCGCGCGCCCGCCGCGCTCGCTGGTGCTGGTCGCGGGCGTCTCCGACACCGACTCCCCGGCGCGGCTGCACGTCGCGATCGCCGACGGCCCCGGCTGGACGGGTGGCTGGCTGACCTCGCCGAGCACCGCCCGCTCCGGCTACCTGCAACTGGTCGACCTGGCCCCGACGGTGCTCGCCGTGCTCGACCGTCCGGCCCCGGAACGGGCCTTCGTCGGCCGGCCCGCGGTGATCGTCGACGACCGGCCCGACGACCTGCGGGCCGCGATCGAGGCGCCGGCCGACGCGGACCGGGAGGCCGCCGCCCAACGGCGCGTCGCCGGCTGGTTCTTCACGCTGCTCGCCGCCGCGCAGCTGGCCCTCGCGATAGCGGTGCTGCCGCTGCTGCGCCGGGCCCGCCGGCACGCCGGGCCGCACGGGCCCGAACCGGTGTCCCGGCGCGTCGTGGCGGTGGTGGAGCTGCTGCTGATCGCCGCCGCGCTCGCCGTGCCCGCGGCGCTGCTGGCCGACGCCGTGCCCTGGTGGCGCGGCAGCCACGCCGGCCTGTGGTACGCCTCGGTGACCGCGCTGCTCGTCGTCGGCGGCACCGCCCTGGTCCGGTTCAGCCCCGGGCACGAACGCACACTCGGCCCGCTCGGCGCGGTCGCCGGGCTGGCCGCGCTCGTGGTCGGCGTGGACGTGCTCACCGGCTCCCGGTTGCAGCTCAACGGCGTGGTCGGCTACTCCGCGCTGGAGGGCGGCCGGTACGCCGGGCTCGGCACCGTCGGGCTGGGCGTGTTCGTCGCCGGGTCACTGCTGTGCGGCGGCTGGCTCGCCCAGCGGTTCCGCAAGGGCTGGCGGCCGACGGTGATGGTGGCCGTCGGCGGACTCGCAGTGGTGATCGTCGGCAGCCCGTACCTGGGCGCCGACTCGATCGGCGCGATCGCGCTCACCGCCGGGGTCAGCGTCGCGGCCGCCATCTGCACCGGCGGCTGGCTCACCGTGAGCCGGCTGGCCTGGGCCACCATGGCCGCGCTCGCGGTCACCATCGGCTTCGCCCTGGTCGACCTGGGCCGACCCGCCGAGGAGCGGGGGAGCCTGGGCCGGTTCCTGGCCGCGCTCGGCGACGGCACCGGCGGGCTCACCGTGCACCGCTCCGGCGACTCCAACATCCAGACGCTGGTGAACAGCCCGCTCACCGTGCTGGCCCTGGCCGGGGCGGCGCTGGTCTGGCTGGCGCTGCTCCAGCCGTGGGGCGGGCTGATGCGGCTGTTCGGCATCTACCCGGCCATCCGGGCGGCGATGGCCGGCACCGCCGTGGCCGTCGGGCTGGGCGGCGTGCTGGGCGGCTCGGCGCTGGACGTGGCCGGCGCGGCGGCGGCGCTCGTGGTGCCCATGGCGGCCCTGTCGGCCCTGCGGGTGCTCGACCACTCCACCGACCGCACGTTGCCCGACAGCGGCCGTCCTGGCGGCGAGGGCGGCGCGGTCCCGCCGGGCGGCCCGGACGGCTCCTCCCGCGGCGGCGCCGCCGCCGACGGCCCGGCCGGCGACGGTGCCGAGGGCGGTCGGTCGGCGGGCAAGGGCCCGGCTGGCGATGGTGCGGGTGGCGGTCGGTCGGTGGGCGAGGGCCTGGCCGGGGACGGCGCTGTTGGCGGTCGGTCGGCCGACGGCTCGGCCGGAGATGGTGCGGGCGATCCGGGGGAGGCCGGGGAGCCGGCCGACCCGGACGAGCAGGACTCCTCAGGCACGGAGGAGCCGGACGGGTCGCGTGCCGCCGGGACGGCCCGCGGGGTGCGGGTGCCCGCACAGCCGGCCCCGGCATCCTCAGAGATCCCCGCCGGCTGAGCCGGACCCTGCGTGCTGCCCGCCAGGTCTGCCCGCCTCGCCAGTTCGGGGAGGTGGCGGGGTCGGGGCCCGGTGGATGGCGCCAGATCGGCGAGGTGGTGTCGATCAACGGCCTGGAGGGGCAGTGTGTCGCCGGGATGGCCCGCGGGGTGTGGGTGCCCGCACAGCCGGCTGGCGGCGGCCTCGGAGATCCCCGCTCGCTGACCCGGTCCGGGTGCTGCCCGCCAGGTGTGGCCGCCTCGCCAGTTCGGGGAGGTGGCGGGGTCGGGGCCCGGTGGATGGCGCCAGATCGGCGAGCCGGTGTCGATCAAGGTCCCAGACGGGCCGCGCGTCGCCGGGACGGCCCGCGGGGCGCGGGTTCCCGCACAGCCGGCCGGCGGCGTCCTCGGAGATCCCTGCCCGCTGAGCCGGTCCGCGTGCTGCCCGCCAGGTCTGCCGCCAGATCGGGGAGGTGGCGGGGTCAAGGCCCGGGGGATGGCGCCACATCGGCGAGGTGGTGTCGATCAAGGCCCCGGACCCGTGCCGGACCCGTGCCGGACCCGTCCTGGAAGAACCCGCGCGAGCGCCGGGAGAAGGCCGGCACCGGCCTCACGTGCGCCGACAGCGGGTGCGACGCCGGCTCACGGTCCGGATGGTGTTACCGTGGAATCCCGTGGATCGCGTGATCACTTGTCTGATCGGCACGGCGGTTCGCACGACCGCTACGGACGACACGGGAGCAGGCCTTGGCCCCAACAGCACGGACGACCAGGCACATTTTCGTCACCGGGGGCGTCGCCTCCTCGCTGGGTAAGGGCCTCACCGCCTCCAGCCTCGGCAGTCTGCTGACCGCGCGCGGACTGCGCGTGGTGATGCAGAAGCTCGACCCGTACCTGAACGTCGACCCCGGCACGATGAACCCGTTCCAGCACGGCGAGGTCTTCGTCACCGAGGACGGCGCCGAGACGGACCTCGACGTCGGCCACTACGAGCGGTTCCTCGACCGGGACCTCTCCGGCAAGGCGAACGTCACCACCGGCCAGATCTACTCGGCGGTGATCGCCAAGGAGCGGCGCGGGGAGTACCTCGGCGACACGGTTCAGGTCATCCCGCACATCACCAACGAGATCAAGGCCCGGATCCGCGGCATGGCCGACCCGGACGCCGACGGCCAGGTGCCCGACGTGGTGATCACCGAGGTCGGCGGCACGGTCGGCGACATCGAGTCGCTGCCGTTCCTGGAGTCGATCCGGCAGATCCGCCACGACCTGGGCCGGGACAACTGCTTCTACCTGCACGTGTCGCTGGTGCCGTACCTGGCGCCGTCGGGCGAGCTGAAGACCAAGCCGACCCAGCACTCGGTGGCGCAGCTGCGCAGCATCGGCATCCAGCCCGACGCGCTGGTGCTGCGCTGCGACCGGGAGATCCCGGACAAGGTCAAGGAGAAGCTGTCGCTGTACTGCGACGTCGACCGGGAGGCGGTCACCGCCGCGCCGGACGCGCCGAGCATCTACGACATCCCGAAGGTGCTGCACCGTGAGGGCCTCGACGCGTACGTGGTGCGCCGGCTCGGCCTGTCGTTCCGCGACGTCGACTGGACCCGCTGGGACGACCTTCTGGAGCGGGTGCACCAGCCGCGGCACACGATCACGGTCGCGCTCGTCGGCAAGTATGTCGACCTGCCCGACGCGTACCTGTCGGTCAGCGAGGCGATCCGGGCGGCCGGGTTCGGCCACCGCGCCCGGGTGAAGCTCAAGTGGGTGCCGAGCGACGACTGCGTCACAGCGGCCGGCGCGGCGGCCGCCCTGTCCGGCGTCGACGGCATCGTGATCCCCGGCGGCTTCGGCGTACGCGGCATCGAGGGCAAGGTCGGCACCGCCCGGTACGCGCGGGAGAACGGCATCCCGCTGCTCGGCCTCTGCCTCGGCCTGCAGTGCATGACCATCGAGGTGGCCCGCCACCTGGCCAACCTCGACGGGGCGAACTCGCTGGAGTTCGACGAGGAGGCGGTGCACCCGGTCATCGCCACCATGGCCGACCAGGAGGACATCGTGGCCGGCCGCGGTGACCTGGGCGGCACCATGCGGCTCGGGGCGTACCCGGCGAAGCTGGCCGAGGGGTCGATCGTCGCCGAGGCGTACGGCAGCACCGAGGTCAGCGAGCGGCACCGCCACCGGTACGAGGTGAACAACGCCTACCGGGACCAGCTCACCAAGGCCGGGCTGACCATCTCCGGCACCTCGCCGGACGGGCGGCTCGTGGAGTTCGTCGAGCTGGACCGCAACCTGCACCCGTTCTTCGTGGCCACCCAGGCGCACCCGGAGCTCAAGAGCCGCCCCACCCGCCCGCACCCGCTGTTCGCCGCGTTCGTCGGCGCCGCCGTGGCGTACTCGCAGGCCGACCAGCTGCCGGTGGACCTGGACGGCGCGGCGAAGAAGGCCGGCCGCGGCGGTGGCGCGAAGGCGACCGCGAAGTGAGCGGGCGGACCGCGCGGGCGCGCCGGGAGGCGGCGTGAGCGGCGTCGAGCACCGGTACGAGGTGACCGGCCGCCGGGAAATCTGGTCCGGCCGGATCTTCTCCGTGGTCAGCGACGACGTCACCATGCCCGGTGGCGGCGAGGCGACCCGGGACTACGTGCGGCACGTCGGCGCGGTCGCCGTGGTGGCGCTCGACGACGCCGGTCAGGTGGTGCTGATCCGCCAGTACCGGCACCCGGTCGGCCGGCACCTGTGGGAGCTGCCCGCCGGGCTGATGGACGTCGGCGGCGAGGACCTGGCCGCCGCGGCGCTGCGGGAGCTGGCCGAGGAGGCGGACCTGACCGCCGGGCGCGTGGACGTGCTCGTGGACCTGCACAGCTCGCCCGGCTTCGCCGACGAGGTGGTCCGGGTGTTCCTGGCCCGTGAGCTGGCCGAGGTGCCGGCGGAGCAGCGGCACGACCGGCACGACGAGGAGGCCGACCTCCAGGTGGTCCGCGTGGACCTGGACGAGGCGGTGCGGATGGTGCTGGCCGGTGAGATCACCAACGCGTCCTGCGTGGCCGGGCTGCTCGCCGCGGCCCGCGCCCGCGAGACCGGCTTTACCGAGCTGCGCCGGCCGGAGGCGCCGCTGCCGCGCTGATCGGGAACCGACGACGAAGGGGCCGCGCGGCGCTGTGCGCCGGGCGGCCCCGTTCCGTTCCGGTGGTCAGTCGCGCAGCGGGCGGCCCTGCCCGTCGACACCGCCGTTGACGAGGATCAGGATGCCGTCGACGAGGCCCCAGATCGCGCCGATACCGCACGTCACGAGCGTGACGATGAGCTGGATGACACCGGTCTTGGTGTCGCCCATGTAGAACCGGCCGATGCCGAAGCCGCCGAGGAGGATCTGGAGCACACCCGCGACGACCTTGCTCTTGTCCGAGAGGCCCTGCGGGTACTGCTGGTAAGGAGTGGTCATGAGCGGACACAATAGTGATCGACTCGCGTCCTGTCGGCCCCGGCACCCCGGTCGTGGAAGGATATTTACCGAACTCTGTCCTGTCGGCTGATGACGTCTCCACCGGCCAGCCTGGCGCATGCCTGACACACCGTCAGCACTAGCGGGCACCGGATGTCACAGTGTCGCCGTCCGTGGGCTTCCCACGGCTCTAGACTGCCGCCGGCGGGACCGGTGTACCGCGCCGGCAACGGAGCCGGCGCGGCGCCGCGCAGTCGGGGGTGAGCAGCCCCGGAGGAAGGTGTCTGCATCGTGAAGGTCGGAATCCCCCGCGAGGTCAAGAACCACGAGTACCGGGTGGCGATCACGCCCGCGGGCGTCAACGAGTTCACCCGCCACGGCCACGAGGTCTTCGTCGAGGCAGGCGCCGGCGTCGGCTCCAGCATCACCGACGACGAGTTCGCCGCCGCCGGCGCGAAGATCCTGGCCACCGCCGACGAGGTGTGGGACACCGCCGAGCTGGTCCTCAAGGTCAAGGAGCCGATCGCCGAGGAGTACCACCGGATGCACGAGGGACAGGTGCTCTTCACGTACCTGCACCTGGCCGCCTCCCGCGACTGCACCGACGCGCTGGTCGACCGCAAGGTCACCGGCATCGCGTACGAGACCGTCGAGCTGCCCGACCGGTCGCTGCCGCTGCTCGCCCCGATGTCCGAGGTGGCCGGCCGGCTCGCCCCCCAGGTGGGCGCCTTCTACATGATGCGCACCGGCGGCGGGCGGGGCGTGCTGCCCGGCGGCGTCTCCGGCGTGTACGCCGCAAAGACCGTGGTCATCGGCGCGGGCGTGTCCGGCCTCAACGCCGCCGCCATCGCGCTGGGCCTGCAGTCCGAGGTGCTGCTGCTGGACAAGAACGTGGCCCGGCTGCGCCAGGCCGACGCCATCTACCGGGGCCACCTGCAGACCGTCGCCTCCAACGCGTACGAGATCGAGCGGGCCGTGCTCGACGCGGACCTGGTCATCGGCGCGGTGCTGGTGCCCGGCGCGAAGGCCCCGAAGCTCATCTCCAACGAACTGGTCTCCCGGATGAAGCCGGGCAGCGTGCTCGTCGACATCGCCATCGACCAGGGCGGCTGCTTCGAGGACTCGCGCCCGACCACGCACGCCGACCCGACCTACAAGGTGCACGACTCGATCTTCTACTGCGTGGCGAACATGCCCGGCGCGGTGCCGAACACCAGCACCTACGCGCTGACCAACGTCACCCTGCCGTACGCCCTCGAACTGGCCAACCAGGGCTGGCAGCAGGCGCTGCGCAACGACCCGGCGCTGGCGCTGGGCCTCAACACCCACGCCGGCAAGGTCGTCTACGGCCCGGTCGCCGAGGCGCACGGCATGGACGTGCTGCCGCTGGACGAGGTGCTGAGCTGACCGACACCGCCGTGCGCGGGACCGGCGCGGAACCCGCGCCGGCCCTGCGCCGCGCGGTCCGCACGTACCTGGACCACCTGACCGTCGAGCGCGGGCTGTCCGCGAACACGCTCGCCTCGTACCGCCGGGACCTGGACCGGTACCTGGCCACGCTGGCCGCGGCCGGGGTGAGCGACCTGGCCGCCGCAGGGCCCGCGCAGGTCGAGGCCCACCTGGCCCGGCTGCGCGCCGGCGACGACGACCACCCGCCGCTCGCCGTCTCCTCCGCCGCCCGCGCCGCGAGCGCGGTACGCGGCCTGCACCGCTTCGCGCTGCGCGAGGGGCTGGCCGCCGCCGACCCCAGCCGCGACGTCCGCCCGCCCGCGCCGCCGCGCCGGCTGCCCCGGGCGCTGCCCGTCGACGCGGTCCTGCGGCTGCTGGAGGCCGCCGACCTGCCCGGCGCCACCGGCGACGCCGCCGCCCGCGCGCTGCGCGACCGCGCGCTGCTGGAATTCCTGTACGGCACCGGCGCGCGCATCTCCGAGGCGCTCGGCGCAGCAGTCGACGACCTGGACCTCGACGCCGGCGCCGCGCTGCTGCGCGGCAAGGGCGGCCGCACCCGGCTGGTCCCGGTCGGCGGGTACGCGGCCGACGCGCTGCGCGCCTGGCTGGTCCGGGGCCGCCCGGCGCTGCTTGCCGCCGGACGCGGCACCCACGCGGTCTTCGTCAACGCCCGCGGTGGCCCGCTCACCCGGCAGGGCGCCTGGGCCGTGCTGCGCGCGGCCGCCGGCCGGGCCGGCCTGCCCGTCGACGGCCCCGACGCGATCTCCCCGCACACGCTGCGCCACTCGTACGCCACCCACCTGCTCGACGGCGGCGCGGACGTGCGCGTGGTGCAGGAACTGCTCGGCCACGCCTCGGTGACCACCACCCAGGTCTACACACTGGTCACCGTGGAACGACTGCGCGAGGTGTACGCGACGGCGCATCCGCGGGCCCGCTGAGCGCCGACGTGGCCGGCCCTGGCTGACGGGCGGCCGACACGCCGACCCGCTACCGAACGCGCTGCTGGCCGGTGGCGTACAGTCGGCATCGGCGCGGGCCTCCAGGTACGACGGACCGGGGGTGCGCAGCGGCGCCGCGAGGGACGTCGGACGGCTCCGACGCCGGGTGGTCGTCGGGAGGGGGCAACGAGGACATGGCAGGCAACGGTGACCGTGCCGAGACCTGGACGTCGGAGCTCCGTGAGCAGCAGGCGACGCTGGGCGCCGATCTCGGCCCCGCCGACCCGGCCGCGTACACCATGCGCAAGCCGATCCCCGAACCCATGCCGACCGACCGGCACGGCCCGGCGCGGATCATCGCGATGGCCAACCAGAAGGGCGGCGTCGGCAAGACCACGACGACCATCAACCTGGGCGCGGCCCTTGCCGAGTACGGCCGCAAGGTGCTGCTCGTCGACTTCGACCCGCAGGGCGCCCTCTCGGTCGGGCTGGGCGTCAACCCGCACAACCTCGACCTGTCGGTCTACAACCTGCTCATGCAGGACGACGTCACCGCCGAGGACGTCCTGATCAAGACCGACGTGGCCGGCCTGCACCTGCTGCCCGCCAACATCGACCTCTCCGCCGCCGAGATACAGCTCGTCAACGAGGTCGCCCGGGAGATGGCCCTGGCGCGGGTGCTGCGCACCATCCGCAAGGAGTACGACTTCATCCTGATCGACTGCCAGCCCTCACTGGGCCTGCTGGCGATCAACGCGCTCACCGTCGCGCACGGCGTGCTCATCCCGCTGGAGTGCGAGTTCTTCAGCCTGCGCGGCGTGGCGCTGCTGCTGGACACCATCGACAAGGTGCGCGAGCGGCTCAACTTCGACCTGGAACTCGAAGGCATCCTCGCCACCATGTACGACAGCCGCACCACCCACTGCCGCCAGGTGCTCCAGCGGGTGGTCGAGGCGTTCGGCGACAAGGTCTACCAGACCGTCATCACCAAGACGGTGAAGTTCCCCGAGTCCACGGTGGCCGGCGCCCCGATCACCACCCTCGACCCGGCCTCCTCCGGCGCGCGCAACTACCGGCAGCTGGCCCGGGAGGTCATCGCCGCCCAGGCGGACCGGTAGGGCGCACGCCGGCTGCCCGCCGCGTCGTCTACGGTTTCCCGGTGACCGCACCGCCCCTCGACCCGCCGCACGGCACCGGCGACTCCGCCGTAGCCGCGGAGCTGGCCGCCGAGGTCGACGGTGTGGTGCCCGACAGCCCGGAGACCAGTGGCTTCACCGTCCGGCTGGACAACTTCACCGGCCCGTTCGACCTGCTGCTCCAGCTGATCAGCAAACACAAGCTGGACGTCACCGAGGTCGCGCTGCACAAGGTCACCGACGAGTTCATCGCGTACCTGCGTGCCATGGGCGACCAGTGGGACCTGGACGAGACCAGCGAGTTCCTGCTCGTCGCCGCCACCCTGCTCGACCTCAAGGCGGCCCGGCTACTGCCCTCGGCCGAGGTCGAGGACGAGGAGGACCTGGCGCTGCTGGAGGCGCGGGACCTGCTGTTCGCGCGGCTGCTGCAGTACAAGGCGTACAAGGAGGCCGCCGCGCACATCGCCGAACTGGAGGCGGTCGGCGGTCGGCGCTACCCGAGGGCGGTCACGCTCGAACCCCGCTACGCCGAGGCGCTGCCCGACCTGGTGCTCGGCATCGGCCCCGAACGGCTGCGCAAGCTCGCCGTCAAGGCGATGAGCCCGAAACCGGTGCCCGAGGTGTCCATCGCCCACGTGCACATGGTCCGGGTCAGCGTCCGCGAACACGCCGGCATCATCGCCGACCGGCTGCGCCGCGCCGGAATCGCCACGTTCTCGCTGCTCTGCGCCGACTGCGAGATGACGCTGGAGGTGGTGGCCCGGTTCCTGGCGCTGCTGGAGCTGTACCGACAGGGCCTGGTGGCGTTCGTGCAGGAGCAGGCGCTGGAGGAGCTGACTGTTCGCTGGACCGGCCCGGCCGACGGCGAGGCCGAGCTGAACGTCGACGAGTACGCCGGCACGCCCGAGCCCACCGACGCCGCCGGGCCGCCCGGCGCCGCACCCGCTGCCGCTGACGCGGCGGCTGACGCTGTGCCCGGCGGCGACATGTCGGCTGACATTGCCGCATCCGCTGACGCCGCCGTGCCTACCGTGGCGGCGGACGAGCCCGCACCGACGCAGGAGTGACCGGATGAGCGACGAGGAACGCCGCGATTCGCTGGCCGACCAGGCTGCCGCCTGGATCCCCCCGTGGCAGCGCCCGTCCCCGCCCGAGCCCGACCCGGACAGCCGTGAGTCCCGGGAAGCAGAGGAAGCCGACTCGGCCCCGGAGCCGCCGCCCACAGATCTTGGAAGCCAAGGGCCCCTGGAGGGGCCGTTTCCTTCCAAGATCGCCGAAACCGTGTCGGATCTTGGTACGAAGGCGCCCCCTGAGGGGCGGGAACGTACCAAGATCTCGGGTGAAAGCTCGACGGCCGACGCTGACGAGCGCATCGAGCCTTCGGCCGACGCCGGCACTGATATCGATCCGGCTGTCGACGCCGACATCGACATCGACACCGCCCCGGCCACCGGCGTGGGCAGCGCCCTCGCCGTCGACATCGCCCCGCCAACCGGGTCCGACAGGGCCCCGGCGCCCGGCATCGACCCGGCGGCCGACCCCGGCATCGCCCCGGCAACCAGCTCCGGCGTCGCCCCGGCAGCTGCCTCCTCCCCGACAACCAGCTCCGGCGTCGCCCCGGCAGCTGGCTCGGGCATCGACCCGGCAGCCGACACAGGCGTCGATCCGGCAGCCGGCTCCAGCGCGGGCTCCGAGGCTGACGCCGGCGATCACCCGGCAGTCGCCGTCGACTCCGTCACTTCCGACGCCCGCCGAGACGACGACGTCGACGCCGGGCACGGCGACGACGGCCGGCGAGACGCCGACAACACCGCTGGGCCGGACGCGGACGCGGGGCGAGACGGCGACGCGGCCGCGCAGGAACCCGCGGACCGGGCGAGTGGGGGAGCGGGCGCTGACGGCGTACCCCAGAAGCGGGGACGCCGGCGGGCCGCGCCGGAACCGCCGCCCGCGCCCGTCCTGGACGACGCGGAGCTGCGCGGCGCCCTGGAGGCGATCCTGCTGGTGGTGGACCAGCCGGTGAGCGAGCTGGTCCTGGCCGAGGTCCTGGAGCAGTCCCCGGAACGGGTCGGCGCGATGCTCGACGAGATCGCCGCCGGGTACACCGCCGCCGGGCACGGGTTCGACCTGCGCCGGGCGGCGGGTGGCTGGCGTCTCTACACCCGCCCGGAATACGCCACCTACGTCGAGCGGTTCGTACTGGACGGGCAGTCCGTGCGGCTGACCCAGGCCGCGCTGGAGACCCTGGCCGTGGTCGCCTACCGGCAGCCGGTGACCCGTTCGCGCATCTCGGCCATCCGGGGTGTCAACTGCGACGGGGTGCTCCGTACCCTGGTGGGTCGCGGCCTGGTCGAGGAGTGCGGCACCGAAGCGGACACCGGCGCCTACCTCTACCGGACCACCACGATGTTCCTGGAGAAGCTGGGGCTGAACTCGGTGGACGACCTGCCGCCCCTGGCCCCGTTCCTTCCCGACGACGTAGAAGAGCTTGCCGATGCGACGCGATGACCGTGCCCCGAAGCCTGACGCCCCCGTGTACGAGGGCGCCGAGCGCCTGCAGAAGGTGCTCGCCGCCGCGGGGGTGGGTTCCCGGCGCGCCTGTGAGGACCTGATCTTCCGGCGGCGGGTCACCGTGAACGGGCGGGTGGCGCAGCTCGGTGACAAGGCCGACCCGGCCCGTGACGTGATCGTCGTCGACGGGGAGCGGCTGCAGGCCGACGTCCGCCTGGTCTACGTGGCGATGAACAAGCCGCGCGGCGTGGTCACCACCATGGCTGACGAGAAGGGCCGCACCGAGCTCGCCGACTTCATCGGCGCGCGGGTGGAGCAGCGGGTCTACCACGTCGGGCGACTGGACGCCGACAGCGAGGGCCTGCTCCTGCTCACCAACGACGGCACCCTCGCCCACAAGCTCATGCACCCGTCGTACGAGGTGCTCAAGACCTACCTCGCCGAGGTGGCCGGGCCGATCCCGCGCAGCCTGGGCAGGCGGCTGACCGCCGGCGTCGAGCTGGAGGACGGGCCGGTGAAGGTCCACGGCTTCAAGGTGGTCGACACGCTGGGCAAATCCGCCCAGGTGGAGCTGACCCTGCACGAGGGGCGCAAACACATCGTCCGGCGCCTGATGGCCGAGGTGGGACATCCGGTGTCCCGGCTGATCCGTACCTCGATCGGTCCGATCAAGCTCGGCGACCTGCGCACCGGGCGGCTGCGGCGGCTGACGAACGCGGAGGTCGCCGCCCTGTTCAAGGCGGTGGGTGACTGACCCGCCGATCGGGGGTACGGCTCCCGGTAGGCTTCGACGCGGTCCGCGGGCCGGCGCGTGCCGCCCGGCGGGACGCCCGCGCGGCGCGGGCATGATTGACGACAGAACCATCCGCTCAACGGCGCCCGGGAATCCGGGCGACCCGCGAGGTACGGGCTGAGGAGGACAACGGTGGAGGAGAACGTACCGGCCGGGCGATGTGTGGTCGCTGTGGACGGGCCGTCCGGTTCGGGGAAGTCCACCGTGTCGCGGCGGCTCGCTGCGGGCCTCGGTGCCCGCTACCTCGACACCGGCGCCATGTACCGGGCGCTGACCTGGGCGGTCCTGCGCTCCGGCGTGGAACTCACCGACGCCGAGTCGGTGGCCAAGGTCGCCGCCGAGGCCGACCTGCGCATCGGCACCGACCCCCAGGGGTACGCCGTGACGGTCGACGGCACCGACGTGTCCACCGCCATCCGTGGCGCCGAGGTGACCGCCGCGGTGTCAGCGGTCGCCGCCGTCGCCGCCGTACGCGAGCTGCTGGTGGACCGGCAGCGGCGGGTGATCGCCGACGCGGGCCGGATCGTGGTCGAAGGCCGGGACATCGGCTCGGTGGTCGCGCCGGACGCGGAGCTGAAGGTGTACCTGACCGCCTCCGAGGCGGCGCGCGCGAAGCGGCGCAGCGCCGAGGACGCCGCCGACGTCGCGGCGACCGCCGCGGACCTGGCCCGCCGGGACCGCCTCGACTCGACCCGCAAGGTCAACCCGCTGCAGCAGGCCCCCGACGCGGTGGTGCTGGACACCACCGAGCTGGGCATCGACGAGGTAGTGGCCCGCCTGCGCGAGATGCTCACGGAGCGGGGTGCCGCGTGAGCGCGAGGAGTGAGCGGGTTGTGCGAGCCCCGCAGTCGCGAACGAAGGGCGGCTCGGCATGAGTGACGATTTCGGTGGCTGGGTGGAGCTGCGCGAGCCGGAGGTCGACTCCGGCGAGCCGGCCGGCCCGCAGCCCGTGGTGGCGGTGGTCGGCCGCCCCAACGTCGGCAAGTCCACGCTCGTCAACCGCATCATCGGCCGCCGGCAGGCGGTCGTCGAGGACATCCCCGGCGTGACCCGGGACCGCGTGCCCTACGACGCGCAGTGGAACGGCCGCGCGTTCACAGTGGTGGACACCGGCGGCTGGGAGCCCGACGCCAAGGACCGGGCCGCCGCCATCGCCGCCCAGGCCGAGACCGCTGTGGCGACCGCCGACGTGGTGCTGTTCGTGGTGGACGCCATGGTCGGCGCCACCGACGTGGACGAGGCCGCGGTGAAGATGCTGCGCCGCAGCGCCAAGCCGGTGATCCTCATCGCCAACAAGGCCGACAACACCACCATCGAGATGGAGGCGACCTCGCTGTGGTCCCTCGGCCTCGGTGAGCCGTTCCCGATCTCGGCGCTGCACGGCCGCGGATCCGGCGACCTGCTCGACGCCATCCTCGACGCGCTGCCCGAGGCGCCCGCGATCGTGGAGAACCGGCCGCGCGGCCCGCGCCGGGTGGCGCTGGTGGGCCGCCCCAATGTCGGCAAGTCCAGCCTGCTCAACCGCTTCTCCGGCGAGGAGCGGGCGGTGGTCGACTCGGTGGCCGGCACCACAGTGGACCCGGTCGACAGCCTGGTCGAGATCGGCGGCGAGACCTGGCAGCTGGTCGACACCGCCGGCCTGCGCAAGCGGGTCGGCAAGGCCAGCGGCACCGAGTACTACGCCAGCCTGCGTACCGCCTCGGCGATCGAGGCGGCCGAGGTCGCCGTGGTGCTGATCGACTCCAGCGAGGTGATCAGCGAACAGGACCAGCGGATCCTCACCATGGTCGTCGAGTCCGGCCGGGCGCTGGTCATCGCGTTCAACAAGTGGGACCTGGTCGACGGCGACCGCCGCTACTACCTGGACAAGGAGATCGACCGCGAGCTGCGGCGCATCCCCTGGGCGATCCGGCTGAACCTCTCCGCGAAGACCGGCCGCGCCGTCGACAAGCTCGCGCCCGCGCTGCGCAAGGCCCTGGCCAGCTGGGAGACGCGCATCCCGACCGCGCAGCTCAACCAGTGGCTCACCGCGCTGGTCCAGGCCACCCCGCACCCGGTACGCGGCGGACGCGCGCCGCGCATCCTGTTCGCCACCCAGGCCGGCGCGGCGCCGCCGCGGTTCGTGCTGTTCACCACCGGTCCGCTGGACGCCGGCTACCAGCGCTTCGTCGAGCGCAAGCTCCGCGAGGAGTTCGGCTTCGAGGGCAGCCCGATCGAGATCTCGGTACGCCCGCGCAAGAAGCTCGGCCCCGGTGGCCGGGGTAAGGCCCACGGCTGACCCTTCTGCCCGCTGCTTGCCGCTTGGTTGCCCCGCGCCACACCCTCCTAGGATGCTCTAGGGAGTGTGGCGCGCGGCGCAGGAGGGGCCTGTGCGCGCGGTGCGAAGATCCTGCGCTAAGCTGTACCGGCTGCCGCAGGGGAGACCTGGCGGGGGCATCGGGACGTGGCGCAGCTTGGTAGCGCACTTGACTGGGGGTCAAGGGGTCGTCGGTTCGAATCCGGCCGTCCCGACTGGTATTCACCAGCGAATATAGAAGATCATGTGTGATCTTGCGGTAACGCTGGCAGTAACGGAGATCGCTTAGCGTGGGCTGTGCTCCCCGATCCCGTTACTGCGGAGGTGCAGCCCGATGGCTGTCTACAGCTACCGCCTCGCCAACGGCCAGACCCGCTGGTTCTTCATCATCGATCTCCCGCCCGACGCGAACGGGCGCCGCCGCCAGCACAAGCGGCAGGGGTTCCCCAATCAGGCCGCTGCCCTGAAGGCGGAGGACGAGGCGCGCGCCGCGTACGGGGGAGCGGACCTCGGCGCCGACGGCAGCGTTGCTGCCGAGCTGGAGAGCTGGCTCAACGAGCGCGAGTTGGACGTCCAAGAGACGACCCTCAGCAACTACCGGGACGTCATCCGCTGCTACGTGGTCCCGCACATCGGCGGGCGACAGCTCTACGCGCTCGACAAGCGGGTGATCCACGACCTCTACAAGAAGCTGCTGAAGAGCGGCGGCAAGAACGGCGGGCCGCTGTCGCCGACCACCGTCCGCATCGTGCACCGGATCATGATGAAGGCATTGGGCGACCTCGGGGTCAATGTCGACGGTGTACGGCAGCCGCGGCAGGTCGAGCGGGAGACGATGGGGCGCAAGGGCGTCTGGACGCCGGCGCAGTCGGCGAAGTTCCTCAAGTACCACGCCGATCACCGGCTCCGTGCCGCGTGGGTGCTGGCGATCGTCGTCGGCACCAGGAGAGGGGAGCTGGCCGGTCTTAAGTGGCCGCGCGTCGAGCTCGACCGCGGCGTGCTGCTGCTGCACTGGCAACGCACTACAACCAGCAACGGGGTGGTGGAGAAGGCGCCAAAGGGCAAGAGCAAGCGGGCGGTAGCGCTCGGGCCGGCCCTGGTAGCGGAGTTGCTCGCCCACCGAGAGCGCCAGGCGGTGGAGAAGGCCGACGCCGGGGTGCTGTACCACGACGGCGGTTACCTGTTCTGCCGCGAGGATGGGGAGCCGTACTACCCGAAGTACTTCACCGATCAGTGGGCGAAGGCGTGCGCCGACGCCGGCGTCCCGGTGATCGCGCTGCATGACGCGCGGCATACCTCCGCTACCACCGGCGCTGACGCCGGTGTTCCCGAGCACGTGATGCAGCGGCGGCTTGGTCACGCTGACAGCCGGACGACGCGGGAGGTCTACACCCACGTGCTGCCGGAGAGCGAGCGTCGGGCCGCGGAGCTGATGGAAGCGGTGCTTGGAGACGCAGCGACCTGGTCACCTGCGGCGTAGCCCCGGCTGGTAACACCCGCTCTGCTGACGTTTGATCACGTTCGGCAACGCAGCAGGCAAGGGGTCGCCTGCAACGTGAAGATTACGCCGGTACCGGCGTACTCACGATTGCGGGAGGTGTGCGGACGATGTCGACTACCACGACTGGCGGGCGCAAGGCGGGCCAGATTTGGACGATTGAGGCGGTCCGTGACCTCGGGGTCACGACCGATGTGGAGACCGCTGCAGCGATCCTCGGCATCGGCCGCACCAAGGCATACGCCCTCGCCAGGACCAACGAGTTCCCGGTGCGTCTCCTGCGCGTCGGCCGGCGGTACCTTGTCCCCGTGCAGGCGATCATTAATCTCCTTGCCGTCGAGTAGCCGGTCTACGTGACCGGGCCTCTGAGCTCGAGCACACTGGTCTCCGTCGGCCGCAGTCGGTCGCTGCCATCCGACTACCGCTGGCGGTGCACTCCGGACCTCCGCAAACGTCAGCGATGACGACGCCACGTAGTTGGCCATTTACCTCTTGCCGTGCCTTATAGCAGCAGCTTCCTGGCGCCAGACGGGGGAGCGGAGAACAAGGGCGGCCGCGTTGATCTTGCGGCGTTCACTTTCACACGAGTTCCGTGGAAGCCGAGCAACCAGAGCTCTCGCCTCCCGTAACAGCTCCCATGCGATTGGCTCTCTACCGGCGCGCATCGCCGCGACGAGGTTCGTCAGGTCAGCGTTCAAGCGGTTCCGGATGGCCTTCTCTCGGGTGGGCAGAGGTCTGCGGGAGGACCGATCGCCCAGAGGATCGCGGATAGGGCGCAGGTCGGACGTCAGCCCGCCTGATGTGAGGTTCACGCGTCGTGACTTCATGCCACCTGCTCTCGGTGAGCGGCTGACCGAAAATTTTACCTACTGCCTGCGCGCCATAGCCAGCGTGCTACCAGGCACGAGGCCCGTGCCCTGCACTGCCTGAAGCGTTGCACTTGATCTTCGCATACGACTCCGAAACGCTCTCCCTCTCGTCAGTCGTACGTCCGCTTCGATCGAGCGGTCTAGCTCAAAGGCCAGCGTCGGAGAGCATCCATACCCTACGTAGTGGTACTTGGGTGCGCATCTCCTCCGGCAACCGGTCATATGTGCGCAAGACGGCGTCGACAACGTCACCTGCCTCCCACACTCGTACCCGCAAACGCTGGTTCTTCAGCGCGTCGCGTGCTGGTCTTGTCAGGCCGCCCCTGAAGTGACCCCATGAGACCGGACACCTCCTGACTTGGCATCCTGCCGAGGAGGAGGAAACCGCTGTGGCTCGACAGAGCAAGTACCCCGAGGAGTTCCGCCGCCAGGCTGCGGCGCTGGTGCTCGACTCCGGTCGCACGCTCCGTGACGTGGGTCGAGAGTTGGGCGTCAACCACGAGACGCTGCGCAACTGGGTCGACCGGATGCGGCAGGAACGCGACGGCGGCCGGGCCAGCGACCTGGCCGCTGACGAGCGGGCCGAACTGGTGCGGTTGCGGCGTCAGGTCGCCCAGCTGGAGCTGGAGAAAGAGATCCTGAAAAAAGCCGCGGTCTTCTTCGCACGCGAGACGGAGCGGTGAACCGGGCCGACGTGTACCGGTTCATCGACGCGGAGAAGACCACCTATCCGGTCCGTCTGCTCTGCCGGCTCCTCGGCGTCGGCCACAGCGCCTTCTACGACTGGCTGCGACAGGGACGCCACCGCAATGCCGAGCGGGAACGCCACGACCAGCAGCGCGTCGAGATCACCCAGCAGGCATGGTCAGAGCACCGCGGCGTCTATGGCGCCCGACGACTAACCGCCGAGCTGCACGAGCGCGGCCACAGGTGGAACCGCAAGGCGGTAGCGAGGCTAATGCGCCTGGCCGGTATCGAAGGCGCCCACCGCCGGCGGCGCGGTAAGGCCCGCCGCAAAGCCGTGTCCACCGCGACGGCGCCGGACCTGGTCCAGCGGCAGTTCACCGCGACAGCACCCAACCGGCTGTGGGTCGCCGACATCTCCTACCTGCGCACCTGGGAAGGCTTCCTCTACCTCGCCGTCGTGGTCGACGCCTACTCCCGCCGGGTAGTCGGCTGGGCGATGGCCGATCACCTGCGCACTGAACTGATCCTCGACGCGGTCGGCATGGCCATCCAGCACCGCCGACCCGCCCGTGATCAGCTCATTCATCACTCGGATCGCGGGACCCAGTACACGTCGTTCGAGTTCGGCCGGACCCTGCGCTCCTGCGGCGTCCTGGCCTCGATGGGCTCGGTCGCCGACTGCTACGACAACGCCATGGCCGAGACGTTCTTCGCCACCCTCAAGACCGAACTGGTCTACACCCGCGCCTGGCCGTCCCGTCACGAGCTGGAGATGGAGGTCTTCTCCTACATCGAAGGCTTCTACAACCCTCGCCGCCGGCACAGCCGTCTGGGTAACGTCAGCCCCGACACCTACGAGAAGATCCACCGAGAGTCCCTGACAGACATCGAGGTGTCCGGCCGATAGGGGTCACTTCAGTCAGCGATCGCGAGCGCAACCGGCCTGGGCGCCAGCCGCGTCTCTGAGATCGCAGGAGGCCGGCGAATCGTCACTGACTACTTGGTGCTGGAGCGCATCGCGGAAGGGCTGTGCATTCCCCGCCACTACATGGGACTCGCCCTCGACGAACAGGCTGTTCGCCACCGGCAGGGCTCGTCTTTTGAACAGGCCGGAGCTACCCCGCCGATTGATCCCCGCGAGCTGCTCGGCGTCGTCGCAAGCATCGCGGTGGGGTCCATACCCGCAGGCGTCGAGCGGTGGCTACCCACCTCTCAGGAGGTCGTCGTCCCGGCCGCGGTCGGCCAGGACGAGGTAGCCACCGTTCGTGCTGTGACCGCCTTCCACCGCCGGCTCGATGCCGCTGCTGGAGGAGGGCGCTGCCTGCAATCCGCACGCGGGTACGTGGCATGGGCGACACAGCTCCTGCAAGTGCGGTGCAACGACGTGGTAGCTGCCGAGCTGCGGGCCGCCCTCGCCGAGCTGCACAACCTCGTCGGTTGGGTGGCGCACGATCTCGACGATCACGACATGGCGCGTCGGCATCTCACCCAGAGCCTCGTACTGGCACGACAGACTGACGCTCTGCCGCTGCTGGCCAACACGCTGTATCGCCTGGGGCGGGTCAGTCTGCATCAGGAACAGCCGGCTGAAGCGCTCCAACTGTTCGGCCTTGGCCAGCTCGCTGCACAGCAGGCCGGCTGCCATGCCAGCGTCGGCATACTGCACGCCAACTCCGCGTGGGCCTACGCGCTCCTCGGCGCCGACCACCAAGTGGTTGACAGCCTGACCCGAGCTCGACGCGAGCTCGATCAGGCGGACCTGGACACGGCGCCGGCCTGGACCCACTTTGCGCTGACCGAGGCCGACGTGCATGGCATCTCCGCCGTCGTCTATTCCGCCCTGGCCCGCCACCCGGAGCACGTCGGCTACGTTGATCGCGCTTCCGAGCACTCCCACCAGGCGGTCCGGCTACGCCGCCCGCAAGATCGTCGGTCCTTCATCTTCGACACAATCTCGGTCGCGACCGCGAGTATCCTGGCCGGTGATCTCGCTACCGCTGGCGAGTACGGAATCAAGGCGGTGGGGCTGGTGGCGGACGGGATGCGGTCGGCTCGCGTCAACGATCGGCTGAACGCACTGTGGGAGCTCGCCGCGCCGCAGGTCGGGCGAGAGCCGGTGCTTGCTGCTCTCGGCAATCGCATCTCGGAGCTGCAGGGGGTCTGATGACCACCGCACTCAGCGACGCTGTCGCCTCGGAGCTCCGCAGCCACCTGGATGACGTCTGTCGGCAGCTTGGCGTCGATCCGGACGGCGCGAGCCTCGTCAAGTACACGATGAACGCGGTGTTCGTGGCGCCGCCGTTCGTGATCCGACTCGCTGCCGGCCCACCTGCCGCAGCGCTCGCCCATCGGGTGGTGTCGGTCGCGGCGTGCCTGGAAGGGGCCGGCATGCCGACCGTGCGGCTCGCCTCCGGGGTGCCGTCTCAACCGATCTTCAGCGGGGAGTGGGTTGCCACGGCTTGGGAGTACGTGCCCACCGTTGGAGACGAGCCTAAGCCCGTTGACCTCGCCGCGCCGCTCCGCGCTCTCCACAGCCTTGAGCAGTTAGAGGTTGCGTTGCCGCGCTGGGCGCCGATCGAGAAGTTTCGTCGGCGCCTCGCCGCTGCCGCGGCGCTACCGCTTGAAGGAGCCGCCGAGCTGGAGCACTGGTCGAGGACGGAGCTCGGGGTTCACGCCACCGACCTGCTTCGCGATCTTGACCGGCGGTGCTGCGAAGCAGAAGAAGACCTTGATCGGGTCGCGTGGCGACTCCCGCCCGGTGTCATCCACGGGGATGCGCACACAGGGAACGTTCTCCTGGCCGCCGCGGGCCATGGTAGGCCCGCCCCTTCAGGGCCTTTGCTGTGCGACTTGGACGGGATGTGTATCGGCCCGCGGGAGTGGGATCTTGTACCCACCGCCCACGGTGCTACCCGGTTCGGCCGCGCACCCGCCGACTACCAGGGTTTTGTCGAAGCCTACCAATTTGACGTCACCGCCTGGACGGGCTGGCCTGTCCTCCGCCGAGTCCGCGAGCTGCAGCTGGTGACCAGCACCATTGACCGTCTTGCGGGTCGCCCAGACGTCGCCGGTGAATTGGCCCACCGTCTGCGATCCCTGCTCACCGAGGACCTGGGCGCGACATGGACCCGCTACCGCTGACCTCGGTGCCCTCGGCTACATGCCATGCCGCTGAAACTGGCCCGCTCCCGGTTGGTGGCGGTCTCGTCGCTTAGAAGTTCTTTCTTCACACTGGTCCGTTTTATGACGAACTAAATCCTCTGCGCACCGCATGTCCGCCACTCGTCGCGCTGACGACACGGGTCGACAGCCAGCCCTGCACCCTTCTTGTCCGCCTCTGCCGTTACGGTAGGGCCCGCAACGAGTGCGTAATCGCAGGCCGCAAGGAGATGACAACAAGCATGACCCTGATGGATGCTCGCCCGGCTGACCGCTACGCGCGCGCTTCCAGGCCGACGCACGACACGCTTGCAGTCCCGCTGAGCCTGCCGGAGCTGGAGCAGTATTTGGCCCGTGCCGCTGACTTGTTGCGCGGGAACATCGACCAGGCGGACTTCAAGGCGTACATCTTCCCGCTGATGTTCTTCAAGCGGATCAGTGACTGCTACACCGAGGAGTACGAGCGGGCGCTGGCGGAGTCGGACGGCGACCACGAGTACGCGTCGCTCCGCGAGAACCACCGCTTCGGCATCCCCACCGGCAGCCTCTGGGAGGATGTTCGCGCCCGCACCCAGAACGTCGGGCAGGCCCTGGTAACCGCGTTCCGGGCGATAGAGAAGGTCAACCCGGATGTGCTGTACGG
This sequence comes from Micromonospora sp. LA-10, assembly GCF_051853095.1. Lineage (NCBI taxonomy): Bacteria > Bacillati > Actinomycetota > Actinomycetes > Micromonosporales > Micromonosporaceae > Micromonospora > Micromonospora sp. LA-10. The sequence continues at coordinate 1,093,866 of NZ_CP195710.1, read as the reverse complement.
CATCTTCGGCAGTGCCGCCTGGACGAATAAGGACAAGCTGCCCGACGCCAAGCTCCGCGACCTCATCGAGCACTTCTCCACCAGAACGCTGAGCAACGCGGTTGTCGCGCCGGACGTGTTCGGGCAGGCGTACGAGTACCTCATCAAGCGGTTCGCGGACCAGTCCAACAAGAAGGCTGGCGAGTACTACACCCCGCGGTCGGTGGTGCGGCTGCTCGTCGACATCCTCGATCCGCAGGAGGGCGAGACGGTCTACGACCCGGCGTGCGGCACGGGCGGCATGCTCATCGAGGTCATCGAGCACGTGAAGCGCCAGGGTGGCCGGCCGCAGACCTTCTTGGGCAAGCTCTACGGTCAGGAGAAGGTGCTCGCCACTTCCGGCCTCGCCAAGATGAACCTGCTGCTGCACGGGGTCGAGGACTTCACGATCGAGCACGAGGACACCCTGCGCTCGCCGGCCTTCTACGACGGCGCACGCCTCGCCCAGTTCGACTGCGTGATCGCCAACCCGCCGTTCTCGCTCAAGAACTGGGGCGAAGTGGAGTGGGGCTCCGACCCGTGGGGCCGGAACCGGCTCGGGGGCGTGCCACCTAAGGGGTACGCCGACTGGGCCTGGGTCCAGCACATGATCGAATCCGCAGCACCGGGGACGGGTCGAGTCGCCGTCGTACTCCCGCAGGGTGCGTTGTTCCGTCAGGGCGCCGAGGGGCGCATCCGCGAGTTCGTGCTGAAGGCCGACCTGGTTGAGGCTGTGATCGGCCTCGCGCCGAACCTCTTCTACGGCACCGGCCTGGCCGCGTGCGTGCTGATCCTGCGCCGTCGCAAGCCCGAGGACCGCACGGGCAGGGTGCTGTTCGTCAACGGCGAGGCGCTATTCAAGCGCGGCCGCAACCAGAACAGCCTCGAACTCGAGCACGCCGAGGCCCTGCTGCGGACCTTCCAGGCGTTCGTCGACGCTCCCGGCCTGGCGGCGGTCGCCACGCTCGACGACATCAAGGCCCACGGATTCAACCTCAACATCCCGCTGTACGTCGCTCCTGCCGACGACGGCGAACAGCGTACCCTGGAGCAGGCCCTGACCGACCTCGAAGCGGCCCACGCCGCTGCCCGCGAGACCCGCGCCGCGCTAGAAGCCGAACTGGCCAAGTGGGGCCTTGGCCCGAGGGAGGTGGCGGCGTGAGCACGCGCATCACTCAGCGCGAGCTGGAGTCCTACCTGTGGGGCGCGGCCGTCGTGCTGCGCGGCCTCATCGACGCCGGCGACTACAAGCAGTACATCTTCCCGCTGGTCTTCCTCAAGCGGCTCTCCGACGTGTACGACGAGGAACGCGCCGCGGCGCTGGCCATCTACGGTGAGGACGAGGCGGCCGACCTGCCGGAGAACCACCGTTTCGCTATCCCCGACGGCGCCCACTGGCAGGACATCCGCGACGTCGGCAGCGGCGTCGGCGCGGCGGTCCTGGCCGCCATGCGGGCGATCGAGTCGGCCAACCCGGACACCCTGACCGGCGTGTTCGGTGACGGCGACTGGGGCAACAAGAACCTGCTGCCCGACCGGACGCTCAAGGAACTCATCGAGCACTTCTCCACCAAGACGCTCTCGGTGGCGAACCTGCCCGAGGACGAACTCGGTCAGGGATACGAATACCTGATCAAGAAGTTCGCCGACGACTCCGGCCATACCGCCCAGGAGTTCTACACTAACCGCACCCTCGTCCACCTCATGACGATGATGCTCAAGCCCGAGCCGGGGGAGTCGGTCTATGACCCGACCTGTGGCACCGGCGGGATGCTCATATCCACCGCCGCCGAGCTGCGCCGGCAGGGCAAGGAGTGGCGCAACCTGCGCCTGTACGGCCAGGAACTGAACTACGGGACTTCGGCCATCGCCCGGATGAACCTGTTCCTGCACGGGATCGCCGACGGCCGCATCGGGCACGGCGACACGCTTACCAAGCCCGCCTTCCTTGACGGTGCCCGGCTGCGCACCTTCGACGTGGTGCTCGCGAACCCGCCGTACTCCATCAAGGCGTGGAACCGCGCGGCGTTTGCCAATGATCCTTACGGCCGCAACCTGTGGGGAGTTCCGCCCCAGGGTCGTGCCGACTATGCCTTCTTCCAACACATCGCTGCGAGTCTCGACCCCGAAACTGGTCGGGCCGCGATTCTCTTTCCCCATGGCGTGCTATTCCGCCGCGAAGAGGCCGGACTGCGCGAGAAGTTGGTCAAGTCAGACATGCTTGAAGCCGTCGTCGGGCTTGGAGCAGGTCTTTTCTACAACTCGCCCATGGAAGCCGTGGTTGTCACCCTGCGCGCCAATAAGTCCGCCGAGCAGCGCGGCCGGGTTCTTTTCATCAATGCGGTCAACCAGGTTTCCCGTGAACAGGCGCAGTCGTTCCTCCGGGAGCGGCATCAAATGAAGATCCTGGCCGCATACGAGGCATTCGGTGGCGACGACGGCTTCGCGGCCGTTGCCACCCGCGACGAGATCTCCGACAAGCAGTATAGTTTAGCCATTTCGCTCTATGTCACCCACTCGGCTGGAGAAGCCAAGTCGCTCAATGTCAAAGAAGCGGTTAACGAATGGCGAGCTGTCGCTGGCGAGGTTGACGCGTCAATCCGAAACGTGGTCACCCTTCTGCGGCAGGAGGTCAACCGGTGATCCTCAACTTGGACAAGGCCAACTGGAAGCGCGTGGCGCTCGGAGACGTTGCAACGGCATCCAGAGAAAAGGTTGATCCTGCTTCCGGCGATGTGAAGCGCTACATCGCGGGCGAGCATATGAACACCAATGTCCTGAAGATTCATCGCTGGGGAGAAGTCGGCGAGGGCTACCTCGGGCCTGCATTCCACCGTCGCTTCCGCCCAGGGCAGGTACTGTATGGCTCTCGACGAACGTATTTGCGCAAGGTTGCCGTTGCAGACTTCGATGGAGTTACCGCCAATACCACCTTCGTTGTTGAGTCCAAGGACCAAGCCCATCTGCTGCAAGCTTTTCTGCCCTTTGTGATGGCGTCGGAGTCATTCCACAACTTTGCGGTTCGTGAGTCAAAGGGCTCGGTTAATCCTTACGTGAATTGGTCCGATATCGCACGGTATGAGTTTGACTTGGCTCCCATTGGCGAGCAGAAGCGCATGACTGATCTGCTGTGGGCCGTGGAGGCATCACGAGAAGCGGCTCGTGCTCGGCTGCATGCCGCGGAGCGAGTCGAGAAAAAGCTTCTAGAAGGCATGGTGCATTCGGATTGGCCTTATGCAACCGTGTCCGAGTTGGGCAATGTCCAACTGGGTCAACAGCTGCACCCAAAGTACCGGGTGGGTCCGAAGGTTCGACCGTATCTCCGTGTTGCTAACGTCGGCGATAATTGCCTTCGCCTAGATGATGTGGCAAGCATGGACTTTAGTGATCCTGGTGCCGAAAAGTTTCGACTAGAGCCTGGAGATGTGCTACTCAACGAGGGTCAAAGCCTTGAGCTGGTCGGTCGTTGCGCGATGTTCCGAGGTGAGATTCCGGACTGCTACATGCAGAAGACTCTACTGCGATTCCGGGCTGGTGCGGAAATTGTCCCTGAATTTGCGCTAGCATGGTTCCGTCGATGCTTCTATCTTGGCCATTTCGCCGAGATGGCAAAGAGGACCACGTCAATGGCTCACCTTACCGCTGTTCGCTTCTCGGCGATGCCGATGCCTTGTCCGCCGATGGCCGACCAGCGCGCCGTTGTTGAACTGGTGGAATCCGTCGGGGGCATGCTGGCGGCAGCCCGTGAGGAACTTCATGCGACAGAAAGTCTGCGTTCATCGCTCCTCACTGAAGTCTTTGGAGGCAACTAATGTCTCAGTTCACCGAGGACAAGACTGTTCGGGACTTTGTGCGTGACCTTGTTGAGTCAAACGACATCCAGTTCGTATCCGGCAAGGGGTTGCCGCGCCGGGAGGATGAGGTGCTGCTGGAGGGGCCGGTCAAGGAGGCTCTGCAGCGGTTGAACCCGGTCATCGAGGCCGATCCGCGGCTGGCGGACGAGGTGATCTACCACCTGCGAGCGATCGTCCTCTCCGCTCGCCGGACGCCCAATCCGGTGGTGGCGAACGAACAGTTCGCCGCGTGGCTGACCGGGCAAAAGTCGATGCCGTTCGGCCCGGCCGGGGAGCACGTCACCATCCGGCTCATCGACCCCGACAGTCCCGCGCCGAGCGCCAACCAGTGGATGATTTCCACGGAGGTGACGTATCGGGTTGGGCGGGTCGAACGCCGCTTTGACCTAGTGCTGTGGTGCAACGGTTTCCCGTTGGTCGTCGGCGAGGCGAAGTCGCCGGTCCGTCCTGCCTACTCCTGGATCGATGCGGCGGCGCAGATCAACGAGGATTACGAAGTCAACGTACCGGCGTTCTTCGTTCCCAACGTGTTCAACTTCGCCACCGAAGGCAAGGACTTCCGGTACGGCTCGGTCGGCATGCCGGTCGGCCTGTGGGGTCCGTGGCGGGAAGAGACCGACGACGAGGCCCCGGCGCGGACCGGCCTGGCGGTGGTGCGCGAGGCCGTCGAAGGCGTGCTGTCGCCGGCGGCGGTGCTGGACTTCCTGCGGTTCTTCACGGTGTTCGCAACTGACAAGAAGCACCGCAAGATAAAGATGATCGCGCGATTCCAGCAGTTCCAGGCAACGAACCTCATCGTCGAACGGGTGCTGCACGGGCGGATCAAGCAGGGCCTGATCTGGCACTTTCAGGGTTCGGGCAAGTCGCTGCTCATGGTCTTCACCGCGCAGAAGCTGCGCGCGACGGCCGGTTTGACGAACCCCACGGTGATCATCGTGGTCGACCGGATCGACCTGGACACCCAGATTACCGGCACCTTCAACGCCTCGGATGTGCCGAATCTCGTCTCGACTGACAGCCGCAGGGAGCTACAAGCTTTTCTCACGGCGGGCGCTCGGAAGGTCATCATCACCACCGTGCACAAGTTCGGCGAGGCGCCGGGGGTGCTGGACGACCGCGACAACATCATCGTCATGGTCGACGAGGCCCACCGTTCCCAGGAGGGTGACTACGGGCGCAAGATGCGTGAGGCCCTGCCGAACGCGTTCCTCTTCGGCCTGACCGGCACCCCGATCAACCGGCGGGACCGCAACACCTTCATGTGGTTCGGGTCCACAGACGATGAAGGTGGCTATCTCTCGCGGTACTCGTTCCAGGATTCGATCCGCGATGGGGCGACGTTGCCGCTGCACTTCGAGCCGCGCCTGTCGGAAATCCACCTTGACGAGGCCGCGATCGACGCGGCGTTCGCCGAGTTGGCCGAGCAGCACCGACTCACCGAGGCAGACAAGAGCACGCTGTCGAAGCGGGCCGCATCGCTCGAGGTGTTGATCAAAGCGGACGAGCGGGTCCGCCGGATCGCGGCCGACATCGCCGAACACTTCCGGACGAAGGTCGAGCCACAGGGGCTGAAGGCGCAGGTGGTCGTCTACGACAAGGCGACCTGCGTCGCCTACAAGGCGGAGTTCGACGAGATTCTCGGTCCCGACGCCTCCACGGTCGTCATGAGCCGCACCGCTCGTGACCCGGAGGAGTGGAAGGAGTACACCCCCGACCGGGACGAGTTGGAGCGCATCACCGCCCGATTCAACGACCCGGCCGACCCACTGAAGATCATCATCGTGACGGCGAAGCTCCTCACCGGGTTCGACGCGCCGATCCTCTACGCGCAGTATCTCGACAAGCCGCTGAAGGAACACAACCTGCTCCAGGCGATCACCCGAACCAACCGGGTCTACCCGCCGACCAAGACGCACGGGCTGATCGTCGACTACCTGGGCATCTTCGACGACGTCGCCAAGGCGTTCGCCTTCGACGAGAAGAACGTCCAGCAGGTCATCAGCAACATCGCCGTACTGCGGAATCAGCTTGGCCCCGCAATTGAAGCCGCGCTGGCCTTCTTCCCCGCCGTCGACCGTACCGTCGGTGGCTACGAGGGGCTCATCGCCGCCCAGACCGCGATTAGCAGCGACGAGGCCCGCGACGCGTTCGGCGCGGCCTTCAGCGTCGTCGCCCAACTCTGGGAAACCCTCAGCCCGGACCCGATCCTCTCCACCTACGCGGCCGACTACCGGTGGCTCACCGACGTCTACGAGTCGGTGCGGCCGTCGGACATCGCCGGTCGGCTCGTGTGGCACACCCTCGGGGCCAAGACGTTGGAACTCATCAACGAACACGTCACCGTCGAGGTACCCCGTACCGACCTCGACATGATCGTCCTGGACGCCCAGGTGATCGAAGACCTCATGACGGGCCGGCGGAAGGACGTCGACCCGGTCGAGGTCGAAAAGTGGATTACCGCCCGTATCGCCAAGCACATCGGTAATCCTGTCTTCATCGAACTCGGCAAGCGGCTCACCGCACTGCGGGAGAAGTACGCCCACTCCCAGCAGGCCAGCCTGGACTTCCTGAAGGAGCTGTTCGCCCTTGCCCGGGACACCGTGGCCGCGGAGAAGGCCGCCGCCGAGGTGCCCCGCGAGGACCGAGGCAAGGCGGCGCTCACCGAGCTGTTCCAGTCCCTCAAGGGCAACGGCACCCCGATCATCGCCGAGAAGATCGTCGACGAGGTCGACGAGGTCGTTCGGGCGGTGCGGTTCACGGGCTGGCAGGACACCCGTGAGGGCGACCGACTGGTCCAGCAGTCCCTCCGCAAGACGCTCTGGACCAAGTTCAAGATCCGCGACAACGACGTTTACGAGCGTGCCCTCGGCTACATCCGCGAGTACTACTAACGCTGCCTGCTCGGCGCAGGCGTAGGCCGCAAGAACGGTTGATGCTACGCACCGCTACCAGTCCTAGCGCCAGCATCTGCACATGCCCGGTCTTCGCGCGCGATTTCGCGGAACGCGTCGTCGAGAGAGTCGATGGGAAGCTCGCTGTATTCCCACGCCTCGGTGTACCCGTCCTGCCGATCGACCACGAGCGACGATCGGGTGCGGCGCAGCCCACGGCTGAGGAGACCGCGGAGGAACGCTTGCTCCAGGTCGAATGCGCGCCCGCCGTCCATCTCGTCGCTGATCTCAATCAGCTTCCAGCCGAACCGGCGTAGCTTCTTCAGCCGTGCCGCCGGCACATTCGTGATCCCAATCTTCCGCTGCTCCTGCCCTTCGTAGGTGCGGCGAAGCAGGTACAGATACGCAGGCAGGGCCGGGCGAAACCCGGTGACGGCGCACGTGGGACATCCATGTCCATCGCCGGCTGTCCGATTCGCCACTGACGTTGTCCAGAGGTGGGCTGGGTCGGTGCGGCACCGCCAGGTGAAGCGCTTGTGCGTGCCAGCGAGGACCTGATCAGGGGTGCGGCCACCATTAAGTGCTGGGTCGAGCTCGGCGGCGACCTCGGGGAACCGGGCGGCGAGGGAGTTGGTACGGGACAGACGCATACCGGCGCAGCACGGGCAGCCGAGCCCGTTTGTCGTGCGGGAGTACACCTTGGCGGGCCAGATGTGGTCCGGGCCGGCTGGGCATCGCCAGACGAGGGTACGGTCGCTGCGGCTGACGACCTTGTCGGCGGTGAGCCCGTCGTTGAGGGTGGGATCGAGTTGAGCAGCGACCGCTGGGTAGAGGTTCGCGAGTGAGTTCGTGACAGACACCTGCCAGCCGGCGCAGGCCGGACAGCCGGTCCTGGCACTCGTTCGTTTGTCTACCGACACCCTCCACTCGTGATCGGGGCCCTCCGGGCACTTCCACCACACCGCCTCACCGCTCCCAGCCACGATTTGGTCGGGGGTACGGTCACCGTTCCGGGTGGGGTGCCACTGGGCGGCGATCTCTGGGTGTCGGGCCCGGAGGGAGTTCGTCACGGATAAGCGCAGTCCGGCGCAGCACGGGCATCCGGCGCCGGCGACTGTCCGGGTTCGGATGACTGTCTCCCACTCGTGGTCGGGGCCTTCGCCGCAGATCCACCAGGCACGGTCGACGCTGCTGGTGCTGATCACATCGGCCGGGGTGCGGGTGCCGTTCCTGCTGGGGTGCCACTGCGCGGCGATCTCTGGGTATCGGGTCGCGAGGGAGTTCGTCTTCGACAGCTGCCGTCCGCCGCAGGCCGGGCAGCCGGCGTCTCGGGTGGTGCGGCCACACACCGGGGTCGACCACACGTGGTCGGGGCCAGCGTCGCACCGCCAGACGGCTGGTGTCGCACTGCCAGCAACGATCTGATCGGCGGTGAGACCGCCGTTCAGCGCCGGATCGAACTGCGCCGCGATCTCCGGAAACCGGGCGGCGAGGGAGTTCGTCCGTGACACCTTCTTGTTGGCGCAGTACGGGCAGCCCGTCCGGCCGCGGGTGCGGGAGCTGGGGCTGGCTTGCCAGTCGTGGCCAGGGTCAACGACGCACTGCCACCACACGAGCTTGTTGCTCTGCGCGGTCACCTGCTCAGGCCGAAGCGGCCCGTTCCGGTCGGGGTGCCACTGCGCCGCGACCGGCGGAAACAGCGCGGCGAGAGAGTTAGTGGACGACACTTGATTGCTCGCGCATGCCGGGCAACCGGTCTTGTCGAAGGTGCGGCTGTTCGGCGAGACCCGCCAGGTATGGTCAGGCCCCTTGTCGCAGATCCACCACAGCGGTTTGTTGCTGCCGGCGATTACCCGGTCGGCGGTGATCCCGCCGTTGCGGGCCGGGTCCAACTGCGCGGCAACCTCAGGGAACAGGGCGGCGAGGGAGTTGGTGACCGACACCTTCTGGTTCGCGCAGCACGGGCAATTGGTGCCCATGGTGGTGCGCTGCACGATCCGTACCTGCCACTCATGGTCCGGGGCCGTGTCGCACAGCCACCACACCGCTGTGCCGCTACCGAACACGACGGTGCCGGGGGTCAGCTCGCCGTTCTTGGTGGGATGCCACTGCGCGGCGACATGTGGGTAGCGGACGGCGAGCGAGTTCGTCACGGATACCCGCTTGTTGGCACAGAAGGGGCAGCCATTCCCCCCGGTCGTGCGCGAAGAGATTTGCGCCTGCCACTCGTGATCAGGTCCCAAATCGCACCACCACCAAGCGGTCCGATTGCTGCCGAACACGACGGTGTCCGGGGTCAGGTCGCAGTTCTGAGTGGGATGCCACTGGGCGGCAACGGCTGGGTACCGGGCCGCAAGGGAGTTCGTCACCGAGACTCGTTGTCCGGCGCAGAACGGGCACCCTGCACCCGGCCTTGTCATGTTCCCTACGACGGCCTGCCACTCGTGGTCAGGTCCTTCGGGGCACTTCCACCACAGTTTCCGTCCGTTGCCGGCTGACAGGGTTGCGAGGTCAAGTGTGGGATTGAGGTCCGCGTGAATCATCGCAACCAGGTGTGGATACCCGTCCCGCAGAGTCAGACCGCGCCGCAGCGGCACGGTCCTATTGTCCGGAAGGGATCGCTCGGAGTCAGCGGGCGGAGTCGCGACGGCAGGGTCGAGCCCTGCACGAACACCGGAGTCAACGGCTTCTCTTGGCACAAGCAGCAGGGTATTCGTAGGGTAGGACGCTGGTCCTGCCGCAACGTTGGGCCGGCGACGATGGCACACCACATGCACCTTTCCCTTGCGGACCGACCTGTGGCTCGGAAGCCGGAACGCGCTGATTCCGCGAACCAAGGACGCCGAGTTCTACGAGGCCATCAAGGACCTCACCGGCTAGACCTATACGCGTCACGGCCTCGCCGAACGGCAGATCACCACGCCAAGCTCCTGCGCCGGTTCGCAACCTGGCACGTCCTGCCCCGGCTCCGGGCTCGCGCCGAGACTCGGCCGATCACCCGGCCGGGCGCCGCTACGCCGGCGAGCAGATCAGCCAGGCTGCCGACCTGCTCGAATGGCTGGCCGCCCGTGGCTCTGCGCTCGCCGACTGCCGTCAGGCCGACGTCGACGCGTGGTCCGTCGAGCACAGCGACAGCAACCGCGACACCGTCCGGGCGTTCCTGCAGTGGTCGGCCGCGAACCGGCTCAGCCCACGGTTCGAGCTGTCGGCCGCCCAAGGACCGGCCGCCGCGGCGCTGCCCCAGCACTACCGCACCGCCACCAACCGCGAATCATGCTGGCTGTTCCCCGGCCGCCGCGCCGGCCGACCGCTCCAGCCCCGCACCCTATCGCCGCTGATCCAAAAGTTCGGCGTCCTCACCACCGCCCCGGGATCCGCCAGCACGTGCTCGACGTGCCTGCCCCGGATCGTCGCCACCGCACGCCGGCTCCACGTGGTCCAGCTACGCCCCCACCGGTCGCGCGGACACGGCCTGACGCGTCCGAGGTCCAGTGATCCGAGTGCCGGGCCCCTCACTGGCCGCCAGGTGACCGGCCCGCCGCGCGCCCGAATCACCGCCGCCAGTTCTCACTCCCCCGAGTGGGGCGGCGTCCGACCTGACTTGTCCGCCCCTGCCGCCGACCGGGCCCACCCCGATGACCGATCGGGCAGGGCGGATGCTGAGGCATCGGTTTGGTCTTGAAGACGCCTTGGCTTGCTTGCATAGTCGCCCTACCGCGCTGCCCCCCAACCCAGAAGAGGGAGACCGTGTCACACGCATCCGAGATACTTCGGCTCCGGGAAGCCGAGTGGGCGCCAGCCCTGCGCGCGGTGTCGCTGGTCGCCGAGATTGACGCACCGGAGGACCACGCCAAAGAGGTCATTCGCGCCCTGGGACGGGCTTTTTGGTATTGCAAGCCCCTAGAGCGGCAGCGGTTGCTCACCCGTCACTACCCCGCGTGCCTGGTCGTCGGCCTGGCTGGAATCGGTGCCGTCGGGTACGAACACGGCGACTACTGGAGCGCCGTCCACAACGAGGCGCCGGGCCAGGTCGACCAGACGTTCTGGGGGAGGGCCTTCCGCCTCAACCTCGACCACTTCCGGCTGGCTCGGTTTCCTGGTCTGCCGCAGGTCTACGTCGGTGAGATCCTCATGCATGCCGGGGTCCCCGCGTACTGCCTCGGCGATCTGCTGAATCTCCTCCTGCACCGCCAGGCCCGCGAGCCCGGACTCACTGGCGAGAGCTTCCTCGCCTGGGCGCTCGCGCCCGGCCGTGAGTCGCGGCTGAACGGGACCGACAAGCCGGTGCAGCGGTTCATCCAGCGCGGCGAGGACTACGCGGCGGACCTTGTCGACCGCTGCCTCGACCTGTTGGAACGGCTGCGGCAGCCGGGGTTCACCGCCGACGGACTCGGACTCTCCCCACACCTGGTTGCCAAAGCACAGGCGTTAGCGGAGGCGGAGCAGCTCGACTGGACGGGCAGCTCGGAGCGCGTCGGATCGGCCGCGCAGGCGGCGCAGCAGCGCCCCCACCTGGAGTTGGAGCCGTTCGGCCGTGGCCTGATGGTGTGGTTGCCGCAGGTCCACGACGCACCGGACGGTCGCGTCATGTGGCAGTTGCGCTTCGATGGCGAGGTCCAGTCGGTCGTCAGCCAATCGCGTTGGCCTGGCACCAGCGAGACGGCACCCGCAACGGTGGTAGCCATCGCACGCCCCGCGCGTCAGGCGACGGTGGAGCTGGCCGGCTACGACCAGGAGTACGAACTGGATGTTGTCGACCCGCGGGATCCCCTGTTGGTCTTCACCGAGGACGGCCGACGGGTGCCGGCGACCACCGGCCTGCCGCCCGAGCCGGTCTGGTTGCTGTACCCGCAAGAGAGCGACGGCGGTAGGCCGCTCGAGCTGCAGGTGGATGGCGACCTGGTCGACACGTACGACGTGCCGGCCCCGTACGGCTGGCTCGGCTGGACGCTGCGCCGCGCCGACCTTCGCCAGGTGTCGCAGCTGTGGCTTGGTGGCGGAACGCCCCGCCGGGTTAAGGGTGCCCGCCGCGCCCATCTGCAGCTCGCCCAGCCCTTGCCCGGAGTGAGCAGCCTCGCCGGCGCACCGGTGATCGCGACGGCCCCGCGGCTGACCCTGCCGACGGAGCCCGGCGTGAGCACCGACTGGTCGATCCGGATCCGCCGCCCCGGCTCCGGTCAGCTCCTGCACACCGAGAGCCTCTCCGCCGACCACGACACGACGGTCGACCCGTGGCGGGACCTTGCCCGCCCCTTGGTCGGCCCCTACGAGATCACTGTCCGAGGTCCGCTCGGCCGCGGCCTGGCCCGCACGCTCGAGTTCGGCGAGGGGTTGTCCGTCATCTCCTACCCCGCCTGGCGGGAGATCACGGCGGACGGGCTGGAACCAGCCACCGTAGGAGCCGACGTCACCCTGCCCGGCCTGTCGGTCACGCCCCCAATGACTCACCTGGGCCCCGCCGACACCGCTGTCGAGCTGCAGCTCGACAGCCCGGGCGGCGCAACCACCGTACGGGTCACGCCCGCCCACATGGCGCTCCAACGGCTGGGCGGCGGCAGCCGCGGCGAATGGTCCCTGCAGCCACTGCGTCTGGACACCGAGACGATCGGTGAGGGCGAACTGCTGGTGCGGCTGCCGCGGGCGGCGGACGCGCGGCTGATCGTCCGTTCCGGGGGCCGCGAGCTGCAAACTGTTCCGTCTGGAGCGACCTATGGGCAGCCGATGGCCCGGTTCCCGCTCGCGGCCATCGCCGACACGGTCGGCACCCACGGGCTCGCCCAGCTCGATGTCCGCTTTGACGGGCAGGACTTCCCAGCAGCGCGCTGCGTACCTCGACGCCTCGCCAGCGCGGTGCACCTCAAGGACGACCGGCTGGTGCTGGTCGACGGCGTGCGAGCCGAAGGGCTGACGGCCGCGCTGTACCAGGTGTACGCGCCGTGGGAACCGCCGTACCTCGCACGCCTCAGCGCGGACCTGGTCAGCGACCGGCTCCCCACGCGGGTTACCACGGCGGGTCCCCTCGTGGCGCTGCTGCGCATCGAGGATCCGTGGTTGCCGTCGGACTGGCCGGAGTGGCCCGGCCGCGACAACGCCTTCGACCTCGCCGAGCTGAAGTGGCAGCCGACCGGTCAGGACCCGGCGGGTGAGGCGGTCTCGGCGTACCTGGCCGGAGCAGGTGCCCTACGCGACCTACCGGACATCGCGCCGCTGCTGTTCGACCTCTACCCGCGCGCGGACGACCTTCGTGCCCGTGGCGTCACAGCCAACATCCGTGGCGCCGCGGCGCTCCTGCGCCCGCATCCCGCCGCCGCGCTGGCCGCGCTCACCAAGCACCGCGCCTCGGCCGACCAGGTGGTCGCGCCCCTGGTGCACTCCGGTCTGATCGCCCTGCCTCCCGGCAGGTACGTCAGTGCGGCCGACGAGGCGCGGCTATGGACGACGAGCCCACTGGCCGCAATGCTCGCCTCGGCCCACCGGCTCCCCGACATCGCCTCCCAAACCGATCTGGGCGAACAGATCGCCGCGGTGTGCGGGGAGGTGGCGGCGCACCTGCTCGCCGGCGGGCCCGATCCGCACGAGACGGTCGGCAGGTTCGACCAGTCGGCCGAGGTGTTCGCGTTGCTGCCGGCCGAGGAACGCGACCGGGTGTGGCGGGCGATGCGCGTCGTTCCCGGCGGCCTGCTCGACGCCGACGAACGGATGGTTGCGGCCCGCCACCTGTTCGAGGTACGGGTGCGGCCCGGCCTGGGACGGCTCTCCAGCAACGCAGAGGGGCTGCTGCGCGCCCTGCAAAAGCCCTTGGCCGAGTGCGGCGGCCCGCGGGTGGTGGCCGCGCTACAGGCGCGCAACCCGACTCGAGGGTGGCTTGCTCTCCCCGCGCTGTCGCTGGCGTTCGCCTTCGTGGCGCGGCTGGCCGCCCGAGGGCACGCGGCCCCGGCCGGGCTGCTGCCACGAACCCTGCCCTCGCACGCGACGCTCGCCCGCAGTGCGCCCCGTCTCGTGGCCATCGACCTTCTCCTCGCGGAGTTCCTCCTGACCGGAGCCGGAGCAGCCGAATGATCCTCGACCCCCTTGCCACCAGCGACGCGATCGTCTCCACCTACCGGCGCTATCTTCGTTCCCTCGTGGAGCCGAAGGATCCCCGGCTCGCGACCGCGCTCGAAGCTGCCATCGGCGACGCGATCAACCAGGAGATCACCAAGGGGCCACTGCTCGAGGCGACCCCGCCCTACGTCACCAGCGCCACACCCCGGCAGCTCATCGACGCGGGCGTGCTCGATCCCGGCATCGCCAGCCTGGGCGCCGGCCTGGCCATCAACCGTCCGCTCTACCAACACCAGGAGCGGGCGATCCGGAAGGCAACCGCAGGGCGCAACATCGTCGTCGCCACCGGCACCGGATCCGGCAAGACCGAGAGCTTCCTCATCCCCATCCTGAGCCGGCTGATGGCCGAACGTGCGGCGGGCAGCCTCGGGCCTGGCGTGCGGGCGCTGCTGCTGTACCCGATGAACGCGCTGGCCAACGATCAGATGAAGCGGCTGCGGGGCTTGCTGGCCGAGGCGCCGGACATCACCTTTGGCCGGTACACGGGTGAGACCCGCCGGAGTCGCCGGGAGGCCGTGGAGGTCTTCGAGCAGCAGAACCCTGGCGAGCGGCCGCTGCCCAACGAACTGCTCAGCCGGGAGGAGATGCAGCAGCGACCGCCGCACCTCCTGCTGACCAACTACGCCATGCTCGAATACCTGCTGCTGCGGCCCTTGGACATGGATCTCTTCGAGGGCGAACACGCCGGGCACTGGCAGTTCATCGTCGTCGACGAGGCGCACGTCTACGACGGGGCTCGCGGGGCCGAGCTGGCGATGCTGCTGCGCCGACTCGCCGACCGGGTGGATTCGGGCCGACCGGTGCAGTGCATCGCGACGAGCGCGACCGTCGGTAGCGACATGGGAGCCGTGGTCGACTTCGCTGCCTCCCTCTTCCCCGTCCCCTTCGAGTACGACCCCGCCGATGAAGCGAGGCAGGACGTCATCACCGCCGACCGGGTCCAGCCGCCGCCCGGGCCCGAGTGGGGACCCCTGCCCGCCACGGCGTACGAGAAACTGCTAAACGCGCCGGACCCCGCCGGTGCCGTCGTGGCCCTCGCCCGAGAGCACGGGTACGCCGGGGACGACCCCGCCGAGGCGCTGGCGTATGAGCAGCGCGTTCGCCGGCTCAAGGCGCTGCTCGCCCACGGGCCGATACCGCTGCACGAGGTCGCCCAGGCCCTGTTCCCCAGTAGCGGCGCGTCCGCGACCGCGTCGATGGTCGCCTTGGCCAACAGCGTCCACGACAAGGACGGCACACCGGTGCTCTCCGCCCGCTACCACCTCTTTGCCCGCGCGACGGAAGGGGCTTTCGCCTGCCTCGGAGCCAACGGGCCGCACGTCAGTCTGACCCGACACGAGCGCTGCGGACGGTGCGGCGACGCCGCCTTCGAGTTCGGCACCTGCCGCCGCTGCGGCACCGTCTACCTGATGGGCACGCTGGAGCGGGTCGGCACCTTCACCGTGTTTCGGTCCCGCCGCTCCCGTGACGAGCAGCAGGTGTGGATGGCGCTGGTCGACGAAGTGGCGACCGACGAGGACGAGGAGATGTTCAGCGGTGCCGCCCAGGCGGCCGGCGAGCTGGGCGCGCTGTGCACCCGGTGCGGGGTGTTCCAGATCGGTAAGGCGGCCAACTGCCCGCGCTGCCCGGACGGCGCAATGCGCGCCGTTCGTTTCCTACGGCAGCGCAGCGACGAACTCACGGCCTGCCTCGCGTGCGGGGGGCGCGGAGCCGGCCTGATCCGACTCTTCGCCAGCGGTAACGAAGCCTCCGCCTCGGTCCTGGCGACCGCCCTCTATCAGAAACTGCCCGTAGCCTCCGATCCCGTTCAGCAGGGCCTGCGGGGCGGCGGGCGCAAGCTACTGCTGTTCAGCGACAGCCGGCAGTCTGCGGCGTACTTCGCGCCGTACCTCGAAGACTCCTACGAGCGGGTACAGCGTCGGCGGCTGCTCCACGAGGGTGCCGTCGCCGCTGCGGCGGCCGACGACGAGGTTCGCCTCACCGACGTCGTCTACCACACCTCCCGAGTAGCCGACCGGTACGGCATCTTCGAACGGCGGCAGAGCCGACAGGCTCGGGAGCGGCAGGTCGCCCTCTGGGCGCAGGTCGAGGCTGTCGGCGTTGACGAACGCAACTCCCTGGAGGGCAGGGGACTCATCGCCTGGGACATGTCCCGCGACCCTGCCTGGCTACCACCCCAGCCGCTGCTTGCCCTCGGCCTCAGCGACGAAGAGGTCTGGGCGCTGCTCGCCGAGTTGATCCGATCGATTCGGCTCCAGGGCGCCGTCGGCGCCCTTGACGGAGTGGACCCCCGCGACGAGGCGTTCCAGCCGCGGCTCGGCCCGATCTACGTACGCGGCACCGGCTCCGACGCGCGCCGCAAGGTGCTCAGCTGGCTGCCGACCAGGGGGACCAACCGGCGGGCCGACTTCGTGACCCGCGTGCTTGCTCGGCTCGACCGGCAGGCGGACCCGATCCAACTGCTGGAGGGCGTGTGGCGCCTGCTGACCAAGGGGCCACAGGCCGAGTGGCTGATCGCCGGCACCGAAGCCGGCATCGGGCAGGTCCACCAGCTCGACTCCGCCCTGATCACCTGCACGCCGACGGCCGGCGGCCTGACCATGTGGCAGTGCAGCAGGTGCCGCAAGCTCACCCCGTTCAACGTGCGCGCCACCTGCCCCACCATGGCCTGCACCGGCGATCTCCAAACTTGGACGTCCCCTGCTGCGGACACCGACCCGGACCACTACCGCAACGTCTACCGGGACATGAACCCAGTGCCGCTGCGCGTACTCGAACACACCGCCCAGTGGACCAGCGAACGAGCCGCCGAAATCCAGCAGCAGTTCGTCCGCGGCGAAGTCAACGCCCTCTCCTGCTCCACCACGTTCGAACTCGGCGTCGACGTCGGTGAGCTGCAAGCCGTCATGCTGCGCAACATGCCTCCGACCACCGCGAACTACGTCCAACGGGCCGGCCGGGCCGGCCGCCGAACCGATTCAGCCGCGCTCGTGCTCACCTATGCCCAGCGCCGCTCGCACGACCTCTCCCGTTTCGCCGAGCCCGACCGGATGATCGCGGGCGAGGTCCGGGCGCCGTACGTGCCCCTGACCAACGTGCGGATTGATCGGCGGCACGCCCACTCCGTCGCGCTCGCCGCATTCTTCCGGCACCAATTTCGGTCCCACGGCACCATCTGGCGAACGGCAGGGGAGTTCTTCCTGCCAGGTGACGACGGGATCGCCCCAGTCACGTTGGTCCGCGACTTCCTCAACCCAGTTCCTGGGCGGGTCACCGACTCGCTGCGGCAGGTGCTGCCGGCCGAGGTGCGCGACATCATCGGCGTCGACTCCGAAGAGTGGGTCGAGCACCTGGTCGACCTGCTGGAGTCGGTCCGGGCCGAGCTGCAGCAGGATGTCGACACGTACGAGCAGAAGCGGCAGGAGGCCTTCACCGCCCGCCAGGACGACAAGGCCGCGCGGTACGGCCGCGTGATGAACACGATCACTCGCCGCGAACTGCTCGGGCTGCTTGCCAACCGAAACGTCCTGCCAAAGTACGGGTTTCCCGTCGACACCGTCGAGCTGCGGCTGGCCTTCGCGGACGCCCCCATCGCCAAGCAACTTGAGCTTTCCAGAGACCTCTCGTCGGCCATCTATGAGTACGCACCCGGTGCAGAGGTCGTCGCCGGGGGACTGGTCTGGCAGTCGGCTGGCCTGTACCGGCTGCCCGGACGCGACCTTGAGCGACGCTACTACGGGGTGTGCGACGGATGCGGCCACTACCGCGACTCGATCGACCGCCTCGACCAGGAGTGCCCGGCCTGCGGCTCCGCCCTCGTCGGCGTACCCCGTCAGTACGCCATTCCCGTCTTCGGCTTCGTCGCGGCGCGCGGTACGGGCCGGCGACCCACCAGCGCGCCGCGCCGGGCCTGGCACGGCGCGACCCATGTCGTGTCTCCCGGCGCTGAGCTCTACGCGGACAAGTTGGACCTCGCCGGCGGCGCGATCACCATCCGGGCCGGTGCCCGGGGCGAGCTGGTGGCAATCAGCGACGGTGCGATGGGACGCGGCTTCCTCGTTTGCGCGACCTGTGGCTTCGCCGGCCGGGCCATCGACGGTCGGGTTGACCACCAGAGTCCGCTCAGCGGCCGCGAGTGCCGTGGCCGCATGGAGAACTTGTCGCTGGCCCACAAATATCAGACGGACGTCCTCGACCTGAGCTTCGATGGTGCCGTCGTGGTCGGAGTCGAGGACAACGCCTGGCGATCGGTCGCGTACGCACTGGTGGAGGGGGCGGTGCGCGCGCTCGAGATCTCCCGCGACGACATCGACGCGACGGTCTACCGAACCGAAGCCGGCCGTAGCGTGATCATGCTGTACGACACCGTGCCCGGGGGAGCCGGCCACGTCCGGCGCATCGCTGAGCGGCTGCGGGACGTACTCAACCATGCCCTGCAGCGGGTCCGCGACTGTGAATGCGGCCCGGAGACCAGCTGCTACCGCTGCTTGCGGGTGTTCCGCAACGAGCGTCACCACGAGCAGCTACGTCGCGGCGTGGCGGCGGACGTGCTCAGCCGCCTCCTCGGTAAGCACGACCAAGCGCCCGTCGGGGCGCTGCGGGTCTCGCTCTCGGACGTCGGGCCCGCCCTTACCGCGACTCGCCGATTCCTGGTGACGGAGGCGCCCGGCGAGGTCTTCGAGCCCGTCACCTCGGGACAACTCGACCTTTACGAAGGTCGTGTCGTCCTCGCCCGCCGTGACGGCGACGCCGCGGTAGGGCGGCTCTGGCTCCAACGCGATGCCAACGATGTGGTCGGGGCGGGCCTGCAGCCGGTAGCCGGAGCGCCGTTGGATGACGGGGCAGACGATCTCATGCTGATCGGCGTCGCTGTGTGGTGATGTGGAGCTGGCTGTTGCTCCGCATACCTCTTCTGGTCGCCGCCTTGGGCTGTGGCCCCCGCAGAGCGTGGTGACTTCGATAACCGACACCCGCCGATGCAACTCAACTGGAGAGGTGGTCGAGTCCTATGGGGCGATCGGCTAGCAGAGAGGTAGCCGGCGTTGATGCGCCGCGGCCGAAGGTGTGTCGCATCGCCTCGGAGGACGAGGCCAGCGAGCTAGCGCACCGGTTGTTGGTGCCTGGGCGGCGGTGGCCGGTCGTCGTGCTGACGATTCCGGCGGGGTATGACCAGCCGTTCGGTGATCCGGACGAGATCAAGCAGGCGGTCGGCGACCTGGCAGAGGTGGTGCTGATGCCCACGAGCGACGTCTCGTGGGCGTTCTCGCGGGTGATGCCCACCATGACACAGGTGTACGGCGGCGCGGGTCGGGTGTACCCGGTCGATCATGCCTGGGTTTCTGACCCTGGGCGTAGCAGGTTGCGCTTCGCCTACTCGCCAGACGACCGCAAACGCATCACCGATCAGTTGATCAGCGATGCGCTGCAAGCGGCCATGGCAGCCGGACTCGTCGAGCCCCGCCCGCGTTCGGAGTCTCAGCATCGGTCGGGACGGGTGCAGGGCGTCATCGGTTCGCGGGCGCTGGTCACGTTGGAAGACATGTCGGCGGCGACGGTGTGGGAGGAGTTGACCCTTCCCGGTGTGACGCTGGACCAGGTGCTCGTCAAGGGGCAGTCAGTCGCGGGCAGCTACGACCGGGACTCGCGGCGCCTGGACGTGCGGGCCGCACTGATGTTCACCGACCTCGCCAGCGCCTTTGTAGGTGTGAACGAGGCGTACCAGATCGGTGACGTGGTTCTGGCTGAGGTGGCCGCCGTCACCGATGACGCGGTCACCGTGCGGCTGTTGCCCGGTCTTGCGGTCGAGGTCGGCCGGGAAGCGGTCACCACCAACCCCAACGACAACCTGAGCGGCCTGTTCAGCGTCGGGGAGATCGTCGCCGGCCGCCTCGTTGCGTTGGAGCCGCTGCGGTTGCGGTTGGACGACGTCGATGACGAGGAGTTGGCAAAGCCGGCGCCGAGTCTGCTTTTGGGCGGGCCGCCGTGGCTGCGTCCGCCCGCCCCGCAGCCCTCAGCTGCGGCGGCGCCCCCCACACCGGCACCGCCGCCGTCGACTACGCCACCGAAGCCTCTCGTACGGAGTACGGCGCCGCGACAGCCAACCCCGTCCGACCTTGCCCGACAGCTTGCTCCACCGCAGCAACCCGTGCTGCCGCGACCTGCCGAGCCTGCGTCAGCGCGGGAGCAGGCGCGTATCCTACACCTGAGCAACGAGCTGGCGGCCGAGCGGGCGACCCGCAAGGCCCTCGCCGACGAGCTGACGGGTCTACGGGCCCGAGCCGCTGACCTAGAGGCTGAGCTCACGCAAGCGACTCGGTCCATTGGACAGCTACAGACCCGCTACCGCGGCGCCGACCTGGCTCGGCAGCGGTTGATCAAGCAGCTCAAGAGCGCGCAGAGCCGTGCAGGCCAGTCTGCGGATGCGGAGGGGCCGCTCTTCCTCGATCCCGAGGACCAGTTTCGCTACGAGGTCATTTGTGAGTGGGCGCAGCGCGTTCCCGCCGCTGAGAAGGCCGCCAAGCCACTCGCTACGTATGTGGTGGCCCCCGGCTTCCTCGATTCCATTGAACAAGTCGAGGGCGTCAGCCGGGCGAAGGTCGTAGCCGTCGTGGTCGAGGTGCTCACTGGTCAGGTCCAGCACATCGCCGGGCGCGACGTGCACCAACTACGGAGTGGCAGCGCGGGCAGCCCCTACGTTCGCCGCGCCGATGGTGCCACCTGTTGGCGAGTGGCGCTGCAGCGGGAATCAGCCGCCGCGCGCCGGCTGCACTACTGGCGTACCCAAGACGGCTACGAGTTCTCCCGCGTCGTTCTCCACGACGACTACCGTCCCTGACGATCGGTGTCATCACTTTCACCATGACGGACGGGCCCCTGTCGAGCGCCGGCGCCGGTCATCGGGCGGGACACGGCCGGAAGACCCTGCGGTGTGGGGGAAGTCGACCCTCACCCGCAACCACGTGTGGGGAGGAACCGGCCGCGCCTGTGGGATGACCCCTACGCGTGTGAGGAGGAGAGAACCCAGGTCGGGACGGAGACAATTCGCAGCTACCACCGGTGGCGCGGCGGTGCGGCTCGTTGACTGCCTTGCCGCGGCGCGGCCTGTTCATGCTCCCTCCTTCGAGTAGTAGAGCAGCCGTCCGGCGACTTCTCTGGCCCTCTCGGGATACTCGTACGCGTTCGGGCCGTAGCCCAGGTTGGGGATTACGTACTTGACCGGGTCCGACGCCAGACCGAGCGAGGTTCCGTGGCCCTTGACGACCTTGGGCGGGACGCCGGCGTCCTCGTAGGCACGGATGTGCCGCGGCGGCAGGCCGGTCGAGCGCCATGTCAGGAACCTCTTCAATGTCATGTTGGTGAGCCCGTACTTCAGGTAGGTGTCGCCGTTGATGCCGGCCGCCGCCCAGCGGGGGATGTCATGTTCGGCGACGGTGCCCTCGCGTAGGCGGTCCAGCCATCCTGCGACTTCCTCAACCGGCACGTCGCGGGCCTGCCAGGCAGCGACGCCGTCCGGCCCGACGCCGTATCGGTCAAGCGCTGCGGCGGCATCGGCGCTGACTTGCGGGTAACTGGTCCAGCGGAGGCAGCCAGCCAGATCGTGCCTGCCGTACCAGGCGGCGATCCGCTCGGGTGGGACACCGGCTTGCGCCCACACAATGGCCTGGTCGGGACTCGGCCCCTGTTCCAGCAGCGGTGCGACCTGGTGGACGGTGTGGCCGGACTTCAGCCACCGGTACGCCAGCCACACTGTGCGGTACGACTCGATCAGCGACACTCGCCTTCTGTAGTCGCGTTCTGGTGCGTCCGGCAGCGGCCCGCAAGCGTGCAGCGACTTCTCGACGGTGAAACAGGCCAGCTGTTCACCGGAGAGGGCGGCCAGGAATTCCTCGTGCTCCCGCTGATGCTCGTTGTGGTCGGCTAGTACAACCCGGTTGTCGATGATGCGCACCTCATGGGTCGCCCAGTTGCGGTGCGCTCCGTCGGTGGATTGGCCGCAGCCCACGGTCAGCGGGGGCAGTCCGACCGCCACCCAGGACATGAATTCGTCGGGTGATCGAGGACATCTGCCCGGCTCCACTGCGGTGATGGCATCGGCCAGCACAGCCGGCAGAGTCTCGTACCAGTTGACCTCTGGGGTAGCGTCCTGGGTTCGCGGACCGGTCGTGGTCAATCGGCGCAGGTCAACGGTCATCGGGGTGCCGTGCCGGGCCGCCAGCTCTTCGGCGAGCCGGGTGACGGTGGCGATGGTGTTGCGGTCGAGCCGCTTCCGACAAGCGTTGGTGCGCTGGAGGCCGATGTGTTCGACGTCGTCGAGCCGAACCGTCCCGTCGAAGTGATTGGTTAGGGCGATCGACGGGTGATTGCCGGGTGAACTGTCGTCCACGGTCAGCCGGAAGACGTCGGCCGTCCACAGCAGCAAGGCGAGCTTGGCGGCCCGCCAGGCGTCCGCGATTGCCTCGTTCGCTCGAGCCGCCGGCGGTAGCCGGAGGTCTCCCAGGCGGTGGCGGTCGGCGCGCCACAACCGTTGAAACAGGCGGCGTGCGCCGTGGGCGGTCAGCGTCGCCTGGTAAGTGCGGCAGTCGTCCGACGTGGTGACGGTTATCCAGTCACGGCGTAGAAGCGTCCGCAGGCTCTCGCCGGCCGTTCCTGCCACGCCGGTCACATCGGCCTTGAGCATCGCCAACGCGGCGCCGAGTTCTTCGTCGCTGACCCAATCACGCGGACGCTCGCCTGCGGTGTCACCCAGCAAAGCCCGTTGTGCCGCGGCGCTCCATCTCGCGGCCGACCGGATGCCGTCGTGACTGGCGATGTCGGCGTCCAAGGCGGCCGTTGCCTCCGCGCTGAGGTGCGGTGACCGCTCCCAGGCTAGGCAGGCCGCCAGGTCCCGGCGGCCGTACCAGGCTATGACCCGATCGAGGGGCACGCCCGCGTCAACCCATTCCCCGGCTTGTTCCGGGCTCGGCCCGTGCACGAGCAGCGGCTCGACCTTCGCCAGGGAATGGCTGTGACGCAGCCATCGGTACGCGAGCCAGATCGTGCGCAACTGCTCGGCCCGCCGCGCCTGACTGCTCGATAGGTGCGCTCCAGGATGTTCCTCGGGATACCGGCCGGCGCGCCGCCCAGAACGAGTCAGCGGCCCGGCGCTGCGTAACGTGTCCGCCAGCGCATAACACGCTAGGAAACGGCCCTGCCCGGCCGCCGTTGCCTCCTCGTCAGCACGGTCGGCACTGTCGTGGTGGGTCACCACCGTGTCGGCGACGACGCGCACTTGGTGCATGATCCCTTCGTGGGCTTTGCCGCCCGTGGGGTATCCGCAGCGGGTCTGCACCGGCGGCAGGCCCTGCTCCACCAGAACCACGACATCCCGGGCGCAGGTCACCCGCGTGTGCGGCGCGACGACGGCCACCGCGTCGGTCACCACGGCAGGTAGAGGTGCGTCCGGATCCGGCACCGCCCAGGTCAGCTGCGCAGGGCCCGGCTGCGCCAGCGCGGGGACTTTCGCGCGAGACGGGCGTGCCCTCGGCACGGCGATCCAGCACACGGGTCCTGGCTCGGCGCTCTGTCGCGGACTCGGACCCTCGGCTAGGACGTGGGGCTGCAGGGTACGCAGGTCATGCCCAGCGTGCATCCACCGGTACGCCAACCAAATCGTGCGTAGGTTCTTTAGACGTTTGGCCTGATCGCTGCCGATCCGCCGGCCTCGCGCCGCCGCTCCGGTTAGCGGACCATTGCTGCGCAGCGCTTCCTCCATGGCGTAGCAGGCCAGGTGCCTGCCCGCAGCGGACGCGGCCGCCATCTCCGTGTCCCGGGCCCGGACGTCATGGTGAGCGAACGCCACGGTGTCGCCCACGATCTGAATCTGGTGCATGGCACCGGAGTTGTGGCCCTTGGCGACCACGTAGTCGCACCACGTCCACGCTGGCGGCAGGCCGGAGGACACCCAGGCGAGGAGATCCTCGTCCGAGCCGGGTGGTCGGCGGGAGCCGACTGCGGCGATTACTGTGAGCGCCGACGCCAGCACTGGTGGAATCGTCGCCATCCACGGCTCACTGTCGAACTCGGCAGTGTCATCCGACATGTTCGCCTGCCCCCACCCGTCCTGTGGATCACGCACCGGTCGAGACTAGCCATACAGATTAACGATGCCGTCTACTGGTATGCGAGGACCCGGACGGAGCGCGGCGGGTGGTGTGACGCAATGCCCAGGCAGCTTATTGGCGGGATTTGCTCTGCATCAGGAACCGGGCAAGCTTCGGCCCAAGCGGCAGTCGCTGTTCCGGTCGAGTCATGCTCGGTTCGCTGATCCCTGGTGTCACGTCGGCACGGGAGAGGATCGACACGGGTCTCACAGCGGGTGCCATACGCCCTGCGGAGTCCGTGACTCACCGGCCTCGGGTCTTGGACCCCGACGCGGGACGGCTGGGGGCCGTTGTTCCGCCGGAGAACCTTCCGCCATGATCTTGGCTAGCGCAGAAGCGAGGAGATCCGACAGCATGAACCAGCACTACGCAGACACGATCACGGCGCTCGGCGTCGCGCTGCTCGCCGATGTTCCCGTGGTGCTGTGGGGTGATCCTGGCCAGGGTAAGAGCAGTGTCATCGAGGGGCTGGGTGAGGATCTCGGCGTTCACGTGGAGACCGTCATCGCGTCACTGCATGAACCGACTGACTTCGGTGGCATTCCCGCGATCGACCCGGTGACCGGAACGGCACGCAAGCTCCCACCAGACTGGGCCAAGCGGGTCGTGGAGCTCGGTACGCAAGGCAAGGGGAGCATCGTCTTCTACGACGAGATCAGCACCACCCCGCCAGCGACCCAGGCCGCGTTGCTGCGGCCGATTCTGACTGGCTGGGTGGGCGACATCAGGCTGCCGTCGAACACCCGCAGCGTCGCCGCTGCGAATCCGCCGGACATCGCCGCCGACGGCTGGGACCTGGCGCCGCCGCTGGCGAATCGTTTCCTGCACCTCGAGTGGGCGCTGCCCGCCGACGTGGTCCGCGACGGCTTCACGATCGGCTGGCCCAAGCTGACCCTTTCCCGGGTGGACGACCGAACCGTCCAGGACGGCTTTGCCGAGGGCAAAGCACTGGTCGCCGCGTTCCTCAACGCCCGCCCGGAATTGGTCACCAAGATTCCTGCCTCGTCAGAGGACGCTGGTCGTGCTTTCCCGACCCCGCGGACTTGGGAGATGGCGGCAAAGCTCTATGCCACCGCCAAAGCGGCGGGCTGCAACGACACGGTGGTCGTCATGCTCCTCAACGGAGCGATCGGTGTCCCGGCCGCGGGCGAGTTAACCGAGTTCCTTCGGAAGCTGGACCTGCCTGACCCAGAGGCCCTCCTGCACGACCCTGAGTCGTACGTGGTTCCGGTCGCTCGAGGCGACAAGGTCTTTGCGACGGCGGCATCGGTGTTCACTGCCATGTCGCGGGAGATCACCGGAGAGCGTTGGCTGGCCTGCGGCACAATCCTCGGGAAGATCGCCGACGCCGGTCTGGCGGACATGGCGTTCATGTATGCGCGGCGGTGGGCGCAGAGTGATGTACGTCCGAGGGGTGCACTGCCGACGCAGGAGCACATGCGCGCGCTTGCGCCGATCCTGACTGAAATGGGGCTGCTGACCAGAGGCGTTCCAGCGCCGGCCTGACGTGGCCGGGCCATCGACATGACGTAGGCACGCTGGACGGGGATCGCTCATGACAAATGTCAGCATGGACGTCGCGCTACGGCTGGCGGCTGGCCGCGCCGTCGCAGCGGAAAAGTTCCCGTACCTGCGCACGGCGTTATTCGCCATGGCTTCGGTCATCACCGGCGCGGTGAAGACGTGCGCGGTGGACCGGCGTTGGCGCATGTACGCGAACCCCGACTTCGTGCTCAACCTCACCGTCGAGGAGGTGGCGGGAGCATGGCTCCACGAACTCGGTCATGTGATCAACAAGCACGCCGAACGGTGGACGTTGCTCATGGAGCCGGAGAGGCGCCACCCGCTCTACAACATCGGCAGCGACGCCGCCATCAACGAGACACTGCGTGACGCCGGCGTCGTGCTGCCTCCCATCAAGGCAAGCTTCTGGGAGCACATACCCGGCGCACGCCGCGGCATGACCGCGGAACAGATGTACCGGCTCTTGCTCGACACCCCCGCCGCCACCGAGCTGACCCACCAGGAAGCCGATCTCGTCCTGCTGCCGGACCGGCTCCGTGCAGGCTACGGCCCGGGAATGAAGATCGCTGCCCGGTCCCGGAAGGGAATCTTCGCCGGACACACGACGGTGACGATAGCCGACGACGGCGGGCGGACAGTCTTTGACGAGCCGAGCGCGAAGGTCCACGACCTCAACACCGTCTCCTTCGACCTGAAGCCGAGCCTGCCCGGCGGCATTTACGAGGTGTCGGTCACCTGCGGCACTGACAGCGTGCAGGCGCGGCTATCGGTCACGACACCGTCCATCACCCTGCTACCGGATAACGTCGTACGGGGTTACCGAGTACCTTCCAACATCACGATTGCGGGCGACGACACCCGGTTCGCCGACGGTTTGGCCGTCGCCGTCCTCGACGTCGACGGCAAGTTGATTCCCTCGGCGGTGACCGAGGTGCAGGTGGTCTCCGCACAGCACGTCGACTTCCGGCTGGCAGCCGTGCCGGACGGTCTCTATACGGTTCGAGCCACCACCAGCCGCGAGGCGTACGAAGCTGCGCTACCTGTGGGGGTTCCGGGAACGACGAACGGCGGGGGTGACCTGGACGGCACCGACGCGTCAGACCCGCAGGAGAGCAACGTCAACCGTGGCGAGCTTGGCCAGGAGAACCAGGGTGACGGCAGCGGTGAACAACGCGACGACTGCGGCTCAGGATCGGGCGGCAGCCAGAGGCCCTGGGAGAAGGACGGCCCTGGTGACGACGTCGACGACGGGAGTGTCAGCGAAGGTCGGGCCGAGATGATCCGTCGCCAGGTCGCCAAGGAAATCAAGACCCACCAGCAGGGTATCGGCAACGTACCAGCCGGCTGGCTCCGGTTTGCCGACGAAGTCCTCACACCCAGAGTCGATTGGCGCAGAGAGCTGCACAGCGTCGTCAGCCGCGCCAGAGCCACAATCGCCGGCCTGCGAGATTACACCTTCGCTCGTGTTTCGCGCCGCGCCAGCTCCACGCCCGGTATCGCGCTGCCGGCGATGCGGCAGCCGCGTCCGCCTCGCCTAGACATCGTCATCGACACCTCAGCCTCGGTCTCCGACCGCATGCTCGCCCAGGTCAAGGCCGAGATCAAAATGATCGTCAAGCACATGCGGGGCGAGAACGTACGGGTGTTCTCCTGCGACGTGGCCAGCACTTCGGCCCGGCGAGTGCGCCGCATCGAGGACATCGAGTTGGTCGGCGGCGGAGGCACCGACATGCGGGTCGGTCTCGCCGCCTCGGCCGCGCTGCGGCCCAAGGCCGACATCGTCATCGTGGCTACCGACGGTGACACGCCATGGGACGACATCCCGCCAGACAGGAACCCGCAAGCCCGCTACGTCACCCTGCTACTGGACGGCGACCGCGACGCCGTTCCACCCTGGATGCGTAAGATCATCGTGGCGGAACCGGAATGACGGCAGCAGGGCAGCGAGCTCGCTGAAGCCGCTCGTTTGCTGTGGAGGCGCCAGAACCCTGCGGCGCTCCCGCTGCCCCAGCGCGTAGGCTCTCGACCGCGGGATGGTGGGCGGCACGGCAACCCATCCATGCGCAGCGCGTCGAGGAGGGCAGACGTGAGCGAAACCGGGTCGACGGGCGTCGCCGACGTAGCCGGGCTGATCAATTCGTGTGACGCGGTCGATGTCCGGCTCGCCCTCGGGCGCGGCGAGGAGGGCTGGAAGGTACGCCACGGCGAGGTAACGCTTCACGCAGCGGCCGCGGCCTCGGCACGGACCTGGCGGTACCCCGAAGCGGTGTTCCTCGAACGGCGAATCCCCGGGGCGGTGGTAGCCGGACTGGTCCGCGCAGAACCGCAGGATCTCGATGGGTTGAAGGTCACCTCACCGTCGACGCAGCCCACTTGCGTCTTCAATCGGTTGCCCTCCCACGTTGACTGGCGTCCGGTGACCCTGCCCTGGCCCCGCACCCAGTGGGAGATCAATCCCTCAGAGACGGCGTACTCCTGGCAGGGCGGCCTGCTGGTCGGTGACGGGCCGGGCTTCATCACTTACGAGGCGGCGTTCAGCGCCTTCTTCTTTGCCGCGCCGCCGAGCAACCAGGCCAGCCAGCAGCCGCTCTGGCGGATCATTCAGTTGGATCGCCGGGCCTGCCTGCACCGAGTCACGATCGCGGCGGACACGCTGACGGCGTTGGTGAAAGGCACCGCGGCGCAAGGGGCCACCCTCGAGCTGAGCACGCCGGCCACCCGCGTCGTCCGCCGGGTCGGTCGGGCCGGTCGAGTTCGGCTGCGGCTACCGCGCGGGCTCGCCGACAGTAGCCTGCTGCTCCTCCGGCAAGACGAGGAGTGGCTGGACTACCGCTACTTCGCCTCTCCCGTCCCTGGTCGGCCGGGCGACGCCTCGATCGTGTGGGACCAGCCGGACGCGGACCTGGGAGTCCTCATCGCCGGCGGCGAGGGCACCTATGTGGAGTTCAAGCAGGAGATCCCCAGCACACCGGAGTCACGGCGCAAGGTGCTCAAGACCATCGCGGCGTTCGCGTCGGGTGACGGCGGAACACTGCTGTTCGGCGTCGACGACGCGGCTCAGCCAATCGGGCTTGACCCGACGACGATGGACCGCATCACGGTCGCGGTCGGCAGCATGATCCGCGACTCAATCGTGCCGGAGCCGCCGTACGTGCTGCGGGTCGCCGAAATGAACGGCCGGACACTCCTGCTGGTCGAGGTCACCGGCGGAGGCCGCTGGTACGCGCTCAACCACACCAAGCCGGAGTTCTACGTCCGGCGTGGGGCCAGCACCGTGCCAGCGCGCATCGACGAGATCGCCGCAGGTTTCGGCCAGCAGCACCTTGTCCAACCCTGGTGAGACGTCCGACCGGCGCCGGACGGCGCTACGACCGGCAGTGGTGACTGCGCTACCAGGCCGGGCTCGCTCCGCGCGTGATCAACAAACGGCAGTGACTGGCTTCGGCAGGGATTCCGACGGCAACTGTCTTACCCAGTCGTACCCTTCAGCGGCTGTATCAAGGGAGGAAGGGGAGCGCCATGCGCGGGCGCGACTTCAAGTGCATCTTGGAGTTCAGCGGGCATCGCACCGACGAGTCAGTGTTGACGTGCATGACTGCTGGCCGTACGGAGCGCTGGTCCATCGACATCCCGACCGTGTTGTGGCTTTTAGAACGAATCGCTGACGGCGATGTGGACCCACGCACCGCTCAGGATGAGTTGCGGTGCGCGACGTCGTGGCGCAGCGGTTGCTGCGGCGAGTGCGACGAGGCTGCCCCGCACTACGCTGAGGCCCGCCGCCGTCAGGAAGAAGTAGTCCAGCGGTGGACGCAGCGGCACCTTCAGACGAACCCGAACGATCACCCGTACCTGCTCAACAAGGGCAAGCTCCATCGTCTCAACTGCCAGCGCTCGGCGAAGCCATCGCCACCCCCGTTTCCAGATGACCTGCACTCGTTTGCCGTCCTTTGGGACGGCTGCGGGGGAAACCTCGATCTGATGTTCAAGGCGCTCGACGACGAATCCGTTCGGGCTGGCGCCGAGCAGATCAGTGTGGCTGATGTGCTCAAAATGATCGCCCGGGACGGCGTCACGCCGATAACAGCGAAGCGGTGCCGGGCTTGTAAGCCGCCTCTACCTACGCTCGACCCGTCCAGCTTCTTGGTGCAGCCCGTCTGTTGGAGCTGGGCTGCCAGTGCCCCCGCACTCCAACAAGCGAGGGCAAACGCGACAGATCGGTCGAGCGCGGAGACAAATGTTCTGCCTGAACAGCGAGTGGCCTACGCGTTGCTGAAGCATTGGCATGCTGGCCGGTGCGCAGTCTGTGGGGAAACACCCGTCCGTGGCGGATTGGTCCGTGATCACGACCATTCGAGCGGTTTGATGCGTGGTCTTCTCTGCTCCTCATGCAACACGGCCGAGGGTCGATCGAACTCCCTGTTGTTCGAAAATTACCGGCGACGTCCGCCAGCTGCGATCTTGAACGTAGAGGTGTTGTACCTTCCTCTCGGCTTCCGGCCCGGCAGCCGGCACCAAACGCCTTCGGCCATGTGAGCATCGATGGCTGCGGGTCACCCCTCGGCCTCACCGAGCGGTTGAAGGTGGCCGCCGTGGGCGCGGCGGAGTGCGGGCGTGTTCTGCACTACGCGTGCTTCACCAGGTGATCGAGAATGCTCAACGTCAGCGCTGCGAGATCGTGGCGGGTGAGCTCGGCGGTCTTGACACGTAGCTGGGTGGCTAACCGCAAACCGCGATCGTGGAAGAAGACTGGGTGTCGCCGGCCCGGCTGATCACCGGCGACGATCCGAGCGCGCCAATCAGCCAAGACGCCTGAATCCGCTGGATGAGAAAGACCGTCGTGCTCCTCGGCGTACAAGGCCGCCGCCAGCAGGTTCCGTCCCTGAGCGGTCAGAGCATGCCGGATAGCAGGCAGCACCATCGCTGGTCGCAGCGCTACGGCCACGTCGTGCGCTTCCAGGAGAGCGGCCTGCCCCGTGGACATCACGTCGACGCACGGACGGACCAGCCACGGGCGCGACGGAACGCCGCGCCCGTCACAGCGCACATCCACCGCGATCCAGGCATCGTCGGAGCCGTGCGGGTGCCGACGCCACGCCATGAACATGGGGTTGCCGCCACTGGTTCGGTAGGCGCGGGCCTCGCTGCCGTCGTCGTACGCCCGTCGCAGCTCAGCGTCGACACTGGTGGCGGTTCGCCGGCTCACCAGGTCCGGGACGTACCAGCCGGTCGCTTGCCCGATGACACCGTCGGCCTCAAGGTCCCACGTGCGCAGGACATCGGTGATCTCGCCCGCGAGCCAGGTGGCGTGAGCGTCCCGACACGTCTGCCAGGCGTCAAAGACGGTGATCAGGCTCAACGGCTGCCATGGCGCCGGCGGGATCACGTCGTCGCCGTCGAGGGTGCAGTAGAACCGTCGGGGGGCAGGTTCGAAATTGTCGGCCCACGAGTTGTACCGGTCGAGTTGGTCGCCGTGGACGTCCGAGGCCCCTTTCATCTCCAGCAGCGCGACCGGGTAACCGTCGGCCTGCCGTCGCAGCACCAGATCGAGCCGGCCCTTTCCCTTGCTGGCCTGGACTTCTCGATGGCAGGTGTAGGGGCCGCCGTCGAGGTGCAACAGGTGTAGCAGGGGTTGAGGGTCGACCTCGAAGAGGAACGCAAGCAGGTCGTTAGCGCTGTTCTCATGTGCGACCAGACGCCCAAGGGCGTTGCGGCGGCGCGGGCTGTTGTCCACCAGATCATTTTCCTTGACCAGGGGCGCCTTCGGTAAGACATGATGCCGGGTTGGGACTGCCCCCGTTCGAACGCGGCCGTTGTCGGACCTGGCGGCAGACAAACGCACTTAACGCGCCGCAGCTTGGACCAAGACCGCACCCGTACAGGTCAGGACGAAGCCGGCTATTAGCGTGAGAGGGTCGGAACCCCGCTCCCCCGGGCTAGAGGGTCACATCACCCCGACGACTTCACCTTCGCACTTCAGGCGGGTCTGGGAGACCGCGTTAACAATGACGGTCCCACCTGCCTTGACGTCTCTGCTGTGCCTTCGTCGAGAGCCCCTCTAGCTCAAAGGTCGAGTACGAATGCCACAGAGGCATCCTCCCAGGGTGCTTGCAGAAGGACTGGCGCAATAGAGCGGCTGGCGTTGGCACACCATCAGGCTGCCCGACGCCGGCACCACTCGGTCGAACTTCACCGGCCCGCCTGATCACGCTGACGCCAGTGCGACCTCGGGCAGAGCCTGAGCGGGTCTGGCGTCGGTGACCGTCTGCTCGACCGCGGCGGGGGCGGCGTCCAGGGCGGGTGGTGGCAGCCGCAGATCGACCAGCGCCGGGTGAGGGAATTACGCGATCCAATCCTCAGGCGGAGGTATTACAAGATCGCCGACAGAGCCGGACGCCATTGACGGCTACCTGGAGCGGTGTGGCCGTCGTTGCTGGCGGGCGCAAGGCTCCCTCACACAGCCCAAGGGGTCGGACGGTAATGGGTGTGGTCTCTTCGGTAAGCGGTCGAAGGCCTGCTGGCAACGCAACGCGTTGGCTACGCCGATGTCGAACCCGGCTGCGAGGCGCTGGAATGCCGGCCTTGCACCGCTGAGCCCGCTGTCAGTTGCCGCGCTGGCTCGGTCCCGCCGGGGATGCACTGCGGGACGACACCCCGGCACCGAGAGTCTCGACCGTTTGTGGCGGCACGCCGCCACAAACGGTCGAGACGCCCCCTTGTTAGCGCTTGCTAGGTTGTCCCTCGGCGACGCTTCCATTGAGAGGGGTGTCGTGTCGTCCGGAAGGGTGTGCGGTGGACATCATTGTGCCGGCCCT
This sequence comes from Micromonospora sp. LA-10, assembly GCF_051853095.1. Taxonomy (NCBI): domain Bacteria; kingdom Bacillati; phylum Actinomycetota; class Actinomycetes; order Micromonosporales; family Micromonosporaceae; genus Micromonospora; species Micromonospora sp. LA-10. Next base: position 1,061,524 of record NZ_CP195710.1, on the reverse strand, counting down.
CGTTGGCGTAATTCAGACCACGTCGGAACGTGACCACAACTCTGATTCTGGAATGGAGGGCTTCGACCGCCTTCGCAGAGGTACTCCATGGATCGAATTCCGCTATTACGACGAGTACACGGTGGACCGATTTTTCCGTGACGTGTCGGAAATGAGGTTCAGTGCCATTGTCTTCGCGTCGAACTCCCTGACTCATCCGTCCATCTTTGAGGCGTCCTGTGCCGCCAGAGAAGTCATCCGGGCGGCGTCGAACCAGGGCATGGGAATTGTCATTCTCCATCAATTCCTGCCGCCCGGCGTGGTTCGCGACTGCACCTTTCTGCCGCTGGCGCACCAAGTTTCGTTTCGCGGCATTGCCGATTCAACGGTGCAACGTGTGACGGTGGACCGGCGTGCCCTACGTGTGGACAGCCAGCGTCCGATCACCCTGAATCTAGGACAATTCGGTGATCGGTCTCCTGTTGTGTGGAGCGAGGTTCGACCGCTTTATGAACGCGAGTGGCGCTCCATCACCACAATGCGCATGGGTGGTCGCCAGGTCGACGCGATATTGCGGAGCCGGACGCCGCGGGCGCGCACAATCATTAGTATGCTTCCGCTGGACTGGCTGGCTGATCCGGGCCTGCTGGCGCATGCCGTATCACGTGCGGTACGCGGGCGCGGCACGCTGTACCTCCACCCGGCAGGTGAGGACTCGTCGATGGACGCTTGCATCCAACTCGCCTTCGGGCGTGCGGTGCTTCGCGGCGGACACCTGAGCAGTCAAGCAATCTCGGACCCATCCGAGGTCCGTGTCAACTTTGTGCCGTACCGGCACTTCAGTCACCTCGTGATCTCCCGTAGCTGGACATGGTCCGATCTGGGGTCGCTGCTAGGTCAGGAGACCAAGACGCGGTTGGAGAATGAAGGGTCGATCACGGCACACGCGCGAGACGGCGGTAGTCAAAGCGTTGGGGAGTACCAACCACTGCTTGTCACCGTGGGCGGGGGCAGGCCGGCGTATCTTGAGATTGCCGATCGGTTCGCTCGCTGGTTCGAGACGGTTCAGGAACGCTTCCGGGATGGGCAGACTACTCTCGCGCGGGCACTCGCAACGGTGGCGAGCACCATCAACGAGGCGGTCGAGGATCCGGATGCGGCGCCGCAGGCACTAGCACTGGACCAGATCAGGGACCTGTTGTCGCCATACATCGACATGCGCTTGCGCGGTATGCCACACGTTGACGGGCATGTCCTGCCAACCGCGGCCATCGCCTCTACGATGGAATTGCTCGAGTTCCCGGCGGAGCGTGTTGCGCCACTGCGCTCCTGGATCGAGGGACGAAACTATACGAGCAGTACCGCATCGTTGCAGCAGGCCAAGTTGTGGTTGCAGGGCCTCAACGTCCACGACCGCCTAGTGCCGAAGACGGAAATCGACCGGATATATCAGGCTCTGCTCGCGGTGCGGGCAGACGGACACGACGCTGCCAGCATGGATTTCCTGTGCGAGGTTCTAAAAGACGAAAGTCAGTCCATCTCGCGTCGCGCGATCATCGCTGAGTCGCTGACAAACAGCGACGATCCACTGGTACGCGCGCGAGTGGCCGATTCGGCGCGCACGCTCCAGAACGATCTTGAGTCCTCCCTGGTGGCCGGGCACCCGCCCTTGGAGGCGATCTGTCTGGCGACGGCCGCGTTGATCCGGATCCACGCGACCAGCGGCCTGACCAGCGGCGTCAACGTGCGGGACGAGAGCACTGGGACGTGGCACGATCCGGACCGGGACTCAGAGCTGCGGCGAAAGCTCGAGCTTACGCGTCAGCAGAAGGCTGATGCCGAGGCCATGGTTGCAAAGGTGCAGACCTTTGCCAGACGCACAGTAGGGATTTCGGTGACCGTGGCGATCGCGACGGTTCTGGCGGCATACAGCCTGCTCATATCATCGGTCAAACTCGATGTGGCCACCTGGGTGCAGATTACCGCGTCCGGCTTCGTCGCCCTCGCGGCCCTGGTCGCGTACATCGGCTATCGCGCGAGCCGAGTCGGTGGCGAGCCTCGCTGGATGGCGGCCCTTCGCGACGTGGTCATCGCGAGGAACGGCTCGAGTGGATCGGCGAATTGAGTCGCCTATGGCGTTCTTCAATGCGGCTTCTCCACTAAGACGTCCTCGAGCACCAGGAAGTCGAGGTCGCTCGCGACGAAGGTGCGAAGCGCGTCCATCGGTGAGTTGACCATCGGCTCGAATTCCTGGTTGAACGAAGTGTTCGTCACGACCCCGTGGCCCGTGTCGTGCCGGACCGCTTGGAGGAGGTCGAAGAACGGGTGCCGGTCCTCGGTCACCACTAGGGGCCGGATCGAGTTGTCGAGATGGACGATTCCGGCGAGCGGGCCTTCGGTGTGTTCGGGGGAAAGCCATCTCGCCTCGATCATGAAATCGAGCCCGTCACCGCCGACCCCCACGGCCGCTGCGGTGTCGGGCGTCATCGCCGGGGCGAGCGGGCGCCAGGCTTCCCGCCCTTTGATCGCATTGATTCGGGAGCGGACGTCGATGCGATCGGACCGGGCGATGATGGACCGTCCGCCGAGAGCGCGGGGACCGTACTCCGAGCGGCCGGAGAACCAACCTCCGACCCGGCTGTCCATGAGGCGTCGGCTCACCAGGCCGGCGATGTCACCGCCGGTGGAGGTGACGGTCAGCCCGAGACGCCGCGCTCGGAGGACGGTTGGCCCTGGATCGAAGGACGGGCCAGTGAACATGCTTCGGGAACGCACGAGAGGGACCGGCTCGCTGCACTCGGCCGCCAGCGCAAAGGCAGCACCAAGCGCGGTCCCACCGTCGTGTGCGGCGCCGTTGATGAACAGTTGCGCGTCGCCGATCGTTTCCCTGATCCGGCCGTTCGCCGAGCAGTTCAACGCGACCCCGCCGGAGATGACCAGGTTCCGGCTGCCCGTATGGACCAGCGCCAGCCGGGCCAGATGCACCAGTGCCGACTCCAGGATGGCTTGAGCGGAGGCTGCCGCGTTACGCAGGTGGGGCGGTAGTTCGACAGGGGATCGCAGCAGGCCGGTCGAGGCGTCCATGTGGAAGCTGTTCGCCGCAGGCGGGCCGAAGACCTCGTCGAATCGGCGCATCCAGTTCGTCATCCGAGCCGGCTTGTCGTTGCCGGTCATCTTGATCTGGTAACCGTCCGGGGAGAGGATGAACTCCGGGAAGTCATAGGTCGGCAGACCGGAGGCGGCCAGTCCCATAGTCTTCCCGCCGCCGCCAACCGAAAATCCAAGATACCGGGTGACGGCCGCGTAGAAGAATCCGAGCGAGTCGGCGATGCCGAACCGCAGACGTTCTTCAATCCTTTGTCCTCGGCCATGGAAGATCGTGGTTGCCACATCCTCGCCTTGACCGTCCACGACGAGGATCGCCGCATCGTCGAAACCCGAGGTGAAGTAGCCGAGCGCCGCGTGTGCCAAGTGATGCGGCACACGATGGATAGAGGGCGGCGACTCACGTATCAGCCGGTGGCTGGCCAGGAAGTTGGCGAGGCTGTCCCGCAGCCGCATATCGTGGGGTGCGAGGTCTGGATCCCAGCCGATCGCGATGTGGTCAACGTCGGCCAGCTCGATCCTCCCCATGTCCAGGCAGGCCTGGACGCTATGCATGGCCGGTTGACGCATGGCCCGCTTCTGGCGGGTAAAGCGCTCTTCCTCGCAAGCGCCTACAAGCACTCCATCGCTGACTAGTGCGGCGGCCGGATCATGACCAAAAGCGCCCGAGATTCCAAGGATATTCATTCGGCAACCCCCTCAGTCGCTTCCGGGTAGCTAGCCCAGTCCGAGTACGGCCGAGGCGACGTGCCGAGGGTCCGCGAACACATGCACTGATTGGGTGGACGGGTAGGTGTCCGTCTTGGCAGCCGCCGCGACCTCGATTGCGTGGGATAGTCCGTGCGGGTGCCCTAGGGACGCCGTGGAGATGGACGGGAACCACTCGGCGAACAGCCTTGCACGGATCGCTTGCTCGAGATCGTCCGGCTCTTCCCTCGCGACGAGGACCCGGGGCACACCGGACCAACCGGCTTCTACGCAGGAGTTGTACCCGGCCATCGAGACCACGACGTCGGGCCAGGGCTCCAGCTTCGCCGCTGGGTCGACGATGTCGTCGGACCACGGCCGGATCTGCGTACCGGCATGGTCGATGGACTGCAGAGCCGATGCCACGGCGGGCGGCATGAGAGGGCCCGTCGTGGCGAGCAGTTCCACCCGGCGACCGGATCGGCGTCGCAGAGCGGCTACTGCATCAGCCACCGCCGCGACGAGACGGGCGCCATCGCGCCCGCCGCCCACCTGACAGCGGATCCGCAGCGAATCGTTGCTGGCGGTCACGGGTACCGGTTGAGGTTCGAGGGGCCGGAGATACCCGAAGAGGTTCACCTTCGGCGCAAGGCCTCCGTCGAAAAGCCCTCCCGGTAGCCACTCCAGCGTGGCCGATCGGCCCGCAACCAGTACGAGGTCGAACTCGTTACCGGCCATGGACCCGAAATCATCCACGTACATCGGTGGATGATAGATATCGCGGAGAGCCAGTACCAGCCGACAACCACGCTCGCGGGACGACCGCAGCAGTTCGTCGGCTTCGCCAAGGACGCCCCGATGCGAGGTCGACACGACCACGTCCGGAGCGAAGGCCGAAGTGATGGCCGACACTCGACGCGAGGCCGCCATTCGCAGAGCGGCCATGTGATCATCCCCGCCTTGTTCCGTCCCGGCCTGCAGGTGCAGAGCAGCGATCAGCTCGGTAATCTCGGCGGGCGCGAGCACGCTCCAGGATCGGCCGCGGAAAAGACGATCCCCAGACCTGACGCCGGTGACGACAAGAGTTTCCGTGTCGGCGTCCAGCTCTCGGAGGTAAGAGGCGAGACGCAATGCACGTACTGTTTGACCCACGCCCGTCCGGCCCGTCGCATAGAAAAGGACGCGGCGCGGGCGGGAGCTTTTCAATGGTGACCCTCAGGTGCCTGATCTTGGGCGTCGATCGCCTCGGCCAGTTCGGCGAGCGACCGGAGAATGCCGTCGGTGGTCGACCGGGAATGGAAACCAGGGTCGAGCCGCTGAAACGGGACGCCGACTTTCTCCGCTACGAGGCCGTCCTCATAGCGGTCGCCGACATAGAGAAGTTCCGCGGGCTCGAGCCGGAAGTCGACCAAAATCTCGCGCAATGCGGCCTCCTTGGATACGGGCCAGCCGTACGTTCGCGCGAAGTAAGCGCTCAGGGAGAGTTTGTCGCACAGTTCCACGATCTCAGTACGAGGTGCGTTGGAGGAAATCATGATGCGTTTCGCGGCATACCGTTCACAGAATTCGGCCAGGCCCGGAAAAACCACGATCTCGTCGATGTGCCGCCGAAAGTAGTCCGTGTACGCTTCGACCAAAGCCTGGTGCTCAGCGGGGTCAGGCTCGCGGCCGTAGAGGTCGGTGAAACTCGAGGCGAGCAGTCCCGTCCGGTTCACGGTGCCATGCGTCGCGTACGCCTTCTCGCATGCTTTACGGTCGACGGAATCACCCGCACCGAGAGCGGTCATGAATGCCGTCTTTTTGATTTCGCCCGAGTCGACGAGTGTGCCGTCGAAGTCGAAAACAATGGTCGATATGGCCGTCGGAGAAGGTTTTACCATCTATTCCTCCACTCTGTCGGGTCACCAGACAGGCTGGTCCAGTGTAGAGTCTCCAGGTGGCTGTGCAACAGGATCGGATCGCCCTTCACTTTGACGCCCGGGCACCCAACTACGCTCGCGCTGCAGGCTGGGTCACCGACCCGGTGTCCTTGGAGCCGGTAGTCACTCTCCTGTCCCGCCGGCCTGGCGGTGTAGCGCTGGAGATCGGGGCCGGCAGCGGTGCGGTCGCGCAGGCGGTCACCAAGTCATCAGCGAAAGTCCGTTCCTACGTCGGCGTCGACATCTCGCCCGCCATGACGCGGGAACATGCCAGGCATGCCCCGTCGGTGATCAGCGACGGCCACCATCTGCCGATCGCGGCCGGCAGGATTGACACCGTGATCTGCCGGCAGTCGTTCCACTACCTCCAGCATCCGGACGCCGCCCTCGCCGAGGTCGTCCGCGTCCTGGCGCCCGACGGCCGGCTGCTCATCGCGCAGATAGTCCCGTTCGACGAGACTTCCGACCAAGCCTGGTGGTCGACTGCAATGAAGATTCGTCAGCCACTGCGCAAGCACCTCTGGACCGCCGCAGAGCTGCGGAGCACGGTAGAGCGATGTGGGTTCGCAGTGGAGCTGACGAACGAATTGCGGCGCCGGACTTCACTGAACGAATGGGTGGATCGGTACCCGCTGGAATCGGCAGCACGTGCAGCCCTCCTCGAGCACTTCGGATCGACCCCGGCATTCGTGCGCAGCTTGCGCGCGTTCGGCGAGAGTGACGGCGATGTCGAGTACGACCTGCGGTGGGTGTTCATCACCGCGCGACCGGCAGGAGCGCGTACGGAGTCGCATGAGGGTCGCGGAAGCGCCGACCCATCGTGACCGAGTGTGAACCTCCGTGCGAGGAGCTCCTGGCCGACAGGATCCTGCGGTTCGTGCTGGCGGGCATCAGTGCCTTCACCACTCGCGTGGCTCCCGGCTTCCACCTCCCCGGGAGCTACGCAGGGCACCCGGTCGGCGCGGACACGCGCGCGGATTTGATCTACGTCCTTGGGCTGCTGCTCGATCTGGGCGTGACGGAGGTCGCCGGCGTCGGCCTCGAGCCGGCGGTGCTCCGCCTGCTGGACAACCTGCCAGCCGACGAAATTGAGGCCTTCTCGTCCTACCGCGTCGCGGAAACCGTGCACCGCCTCGGTGGGCTTTCCCGGCTGTCGGCCGAACAAGCAGCAGCAGCACGAATGGCGTCGAGATCACCGCGTCTCCTCGGCTCGCTCGCCGAGGAGCGGCCCCGGCCCCGCCGGAACTTCCACGTCGTTCTCGCCCGCTGCATGTGGGCGCAGGGCCGGATCGAGGGCGGCGAGCCGGATGGCCTCGACGACGCCATGCACCGCGCCCGCGAGCTTTTCTCGTCGACATCCACCGGTTGGATCAACGACGCGCGTGAGCCTTGGACGCAGTACGACATCTACACCCCCGACATGTATCTGCTGGCGGAACCGTTCGCGTCGTCGATCGGTCCCTCATGGCTCGCCGGGTTGACCCGAGTGATCGTTGACCTCGACGACCTCGTTCAGCCTGGCGGCGCCGTGGTGTGGGGACGCTCCGTCGGTATCCTTTCGCTGGCGATGACGATCGAGTTGGCTGCAGTCAGCCTGCACCGCCGGCTCGGCCCGTCCCCGGACCGTTGGCGTGCTCGCCTCGCACACGCCGTTGACGACTTGGCCGGCTGGTTCTCTCACGGCGTCGTCACGGCGCATCAGCACCGGAGTTCTGATCCCTACCGGGGGGCTTCGCGGCGCCTGCAACTGACTCTCGACGTCTATGGGAAACTGCTGCTGGCGGTTCGGGCGTTGCGGAGTTGTTCGCCGTCCCCGAGATATCCCGCACCGGCGGGACCGCAGCCGCCCGCGAATCGCCTGATTGTGTTCGACGAGCGAAGCCATTCCGGTGCCTGGACGGTCCGATCGAGAGATCTTGCCTTCGTGCTGCCAGTGATGCGCGGCGAATCGTCTGGCTATCTCCCGGTGCCGCGCCGGCCCAGGCTTTTTGAGCAGAGCGTCTTAGGGCCGCCCACCATGATCCCGACCGTGCTGCTTGCCTCCTCGCCCCTCCTCGTTCCCTCGGGACCGGTGCGACGTCTCGACCTGGACGATCGGGGCCTGACCGTGGAACACCACGCCTGGGCGCCATTGGGGGCTGCTGCCGACGACCGATGGAGCATGCCAGGACGGCGTACGGCGACCTACCGGACGCGTGGACGCACTCTGGAAGTGCACGAGGAGCTGGAATTCGATACGGACCGAGCGGTTACGGTGGGACTGGCCGTCGGCGACAACGCCGAGCAGCCGCTCTGCCTCGCCACCGAGCCGACGAGCGGTCACCTAACTGTTGACACGGACGGAATGGCAGAGTGGTACGGCCATTGGGACGCCGTCACACGGGTCCAGCAGGTGGAGTTCATCTGCCGCCGGGCGTTCGCCTTTACCTGGCGTCTCACTCGGGGTCTCCGGATCGCCAGCACTGATCTGGACCACCAGTACAACCAGGCGTTGTACGGTCCGCTCGTAGGTGCAGCGGCCGTGCTGTCCACCGGCGACTGCGACGCCGGGTTGACGGATCGCCTTCGCGGCGTGGACGTTCTCCACCTGGCCTGGCCCGAGCGTTGGAGTGGGACCGATCCCAAGAGGACCGCCGCGGCTATCCGCTGGGTACGGGCGGCCGGGGTCCGTATCGTGTGGACCCAGCACAACCTTATGCCGCACCGGTTGAAGGATCAGTCTGGCTTTGAGTCATACGCGCTCTGGGCGAAAGCGGCCGACCTAGTCCTGCACCATAGCGAGTACGGCAAGGCCGTCGCTCAAGAGCACTATGCCTATGGTCCGCACACGAGACATCTGGTTGTTCCGCACGGTGCGTGGACAACGCACTACGACGACTTCCGGTCAGTGACACGTGCGGAGGTGGAACGAGAGGAGGCTTGGCCGACCGCGAAGCTTCGCATTGCAGTCATCGGACAGCCGCGAGTGGAGAAGGACGTCCGCTTGGTGGTCGAGGCGGTCGAGGCATGCGGCCGAGACGACGTGCACCTCGTGGCCCGGGCGGCGACCGGCACGGCGTCGGGGGACCCGCGCGTCACGGTTGAATACGGGCATTTGCCTGACCGCCGCTTCCGTCGCCGAATGGCCGCCTTTGATGCGATCGTGCTCCCGTTCACATCCGAGGGCATGCTTGCCACCGGCACTGTCTTCGACTGCATCGGCAGCGGCACGGCAGCGCTAACCTCCGATTGGGGATTCCTCCGTGAAGTGCTGCGGGATGCCGGAATCCGTTACGGGCAGACCGCGCAGGATCTCGCTGCGTGTATCGATGCCTTGACGGATGAGCGCCTGGCACAGGCACGAGACGCCATCACCGAGTTGCGTCGTGACTACGACTGGTCCGTAATCGCGAAACAGACCTTGGCCGCGATGGAAGATCTCTGACGGCGGACCTACTTCTTCAGTGGCTTGAGTGTCCGGGGTCCAAGGTCATGGCGTAATGGGAATATATCCTGGTCACAACCTCGATGAGGCCGTTAGGGCGGAGGTTGCGCGTGGCGGGTGGCTCTGGCGATGTTGGCCTCGCCCCTGCGGCAGTGGAACCCGATCGCGGAGTTACGCTGGACTGATGCCCGCGTGCGCGGGCGACCGCGACGGGCAGGGCGCCGACAGGCGCGGGCTGGTCCACCACCACCAGCACCCGCCCGTGGCGGCCGAGTTGGTCGAACATTCCTGCACCCAGGCCCCAGTGTCGAGCAGGGGCGCGTCGTGTAGCCGCTTGCCTTCCGCGGCCAACCCCGACCGCATAATGATCACCCTGACCGACATCCAAGCTCAGGAAGGCTTGGTAGTCGCCGTATACCCGCACCGCCTCGCATGCGATCGCCGCGCCTTGGCCGCGAGCCAGTGCGTCGGATTGCCGGCAGCCACGTTACGAAGAGACCTGCCCAGGGGCGGCCGTGTCCGTCTGCCCCTGTCGCACGCATGATCCGGGGTGTTGTCGCCCCGGTCGGGTGGCGTCGGCGAACCGCTGATAGTGGAATCGGCGCAGCTGATGCTCGTCACGGTTGGCCGCCGCACCGGCGACCGGGCTGCGGCGACCGCGCGCTGGCCCTCCCCAGGCCAGGAAGACGACGAACCCGCCCAGAAAGCGGCGCTTGTGTAGCGCGACAGGTGCTCGTCGGCCGGCAATACCCAGGCCAACTCGGCCCGAGCTATCGAGAGTGTGCTGATCGCGAAGAGCGCCCGGATTTCTCGGCAGCCATATCCTAGGACGTCCTGCAGGCAGTGTTTCTCCTCAACAGGGCAGCCTGGACGGGGCGGCAGGGCGGCTCCTTGACCGCTCGCCGTAACGGGCCCGGCAACGGCGACGGCCCGCCGGGGGAGGAGTGGCCGACATGGCATGGCATTGGGACTTGATGCGTGCTGTCGTTCTGTCCGGGTACGCGAATGTATTGAGCTATTCCGGCATGCCGTGACAGAATCGTTGTAAAACTGGGGGTCAAGGGGTCGTCGGTTCGAATCCGGCCGTCCCGACAAAGAAAAAGCCCTGACCAGCGGGAACACTGGTCAGGGCTTTGATTTTCTTCGATCAAGGTTTGAACTGCCCCCGAAAACCCCCCGTTTACGCGGTGCGGCAACCAAGCTGGCGATGTAGTAGGTCCTTGATCGCCTACGACCACTGACCCGACTTCGGAATTACTCGTCTAGGAGAACAGATCACCTGCGGACTGCCCTGCTTCACGCTTGCGGCGGAAGTAGTCGTTGATGATGGTTCGGTACCGGTCAGCGTCCGAGCGGGCCCAGTTCCGCATGAGTTCACAGCCGAACGCCAGCGAGGTGATCGGCTGCGCCCCGGCCTGAAGCATGCGGTCGATGGCTGTCTGGTGGGTCACCGCCGAAACGCCTCCAACAGCATCGATCACGGGGTAGATCTCGTAGCCCTCCAGAAGCATGTCCAGGGTTGGGAACGCGAGGCAGACCTCTGTCCACAGGCCGGCCATCACGATCTTCTTGCGTCCAGTGGCCTCGATCGCGGCCCGAAAGTCCGCATCCTCCCAGGAATTGACACCTGTGCGGTCGATTTCAGTGATGCCGGGTAGTTCACGGGTGATCTCGTCGACGGTCGGCTTGTGCACGCCCATTCCCACCGCCACGGTGGTCACGACCGTCGGAATCTCATAAGCTCGCGCCAGTTGCGCCAGCGTCACCACACCGAGGTTGATCTCGTCCCGGCTGGCGGAACCGACTGTGGCGTACTGGCCTTCCTGGTAGTCGATGAACGCAATGGCGCAGTTTTGCGGTGTCAAGAGGTGGTCGGAATCGGGATCGCGGATCGGTTCAGGATTGATCTTCTTGCTTGTCGGGATAGTAGTCATACTCATCTCCTCTGGTGTCTGCTGGCCTAAGAGCGGATGCCGGCGGCGCGCGAGGTGGTCTTGCGCGTCAGGTCCACGAAGTCGGGTTCGAAATTCGGATCGACGTTGACCGCTTCCCACAGTCGCTGTCGGCCCGCGGTGGAGATCGGCAGCAACCTGGCCGGGTCATCGACGGCAGACACCAGCGTGTCGTCGTCCTCCGCAGAGCGACGTAGCGGACGAGGGTTGGCGACGTCCAGAGCACGCTCCACGACCGCTCTCATAGGCCCAGCCGCCATCAACTCCAACGAGGTCTCATAGTCGCGTCCGAGGATGTCCGCGAGGTCCAGCGCCTCGCGCAGTCCCGCCTCCGCAGCCATGATGGCTACGTTGGTGATCAGTTTGTAGTCCACGCCCGCACCGAACTCACCCAGGTGCCGGGATCTGCCGAGATCATCGAGTACCGACTTCACCCGCCCGAAATCGTCGGCCGATCCGCCGACCAGGAACGTGATCGTCCGCTCGCGCGCGTACTTCACACCGCCGACGATGGGCGAGTCGAGCACGGCCACTCCGCTGGGCGCCGCCGCGCGGACCTGGTCGACGATTGCTCGGGTGGTGGTCGAGCAGATCAGCACTGATGCACCAGGCTGGGCGCCGGCGAGTATTCCATCGTCGCCCAGGTAGGCGGTCGGGATGTCATTCGACATCACGAGGCCGAAGATCACATCAGCGCCCCGCGCCGCTTCTGCGGCCGACGCGACCGCGGTCGTCCCGATGCGCCTAGCTTTTTCGAGCCGGGAGTCCGAGATATCAGATACTCGCACTTGATGTCCGGCAGCGAGGAGATGAGGCGCCATCTGCTCGCCCATGTCGCCGAATCCCACGATTGCGATCGTTGCCATGCATTTAGCTCCTATTCAATAGATCCGTGCCCACGGGTGAGGTGTGGCAGGTCATGGGTCGGCCAGACCGTTGAACTGCGTAGTGAACGTCATGGAACTCCCCGTGGCCGGACACCCCGCACCCGTGACGCCGGAGGCGATCCAGGGCCCTTGCCGCCGCCGGCGAGGCCGGTCCGACCGCGGTCGCTCGGACCTCGAGCGCCTGGTCCAGGGCGGCTGTCGAGCGTTCCTTTCGCCGGTCGGCGCTCACCTGGTGGTAGTCGCCACGCTGGCGGCACTGGCGGCGACGATCGCCGCCGCGGTGCGGGTCACCGCGGTGGAGACGGCCTCTGATCCCCAATGGCCGCGTCCGATCTCGCTGGCTCGGGCCACCGTTGTCGATGTCCAAGACAGTGGGGGCCGCAGCGAAGGCACAGCGCCGCTGGCGAAGAGCAGCCCGATGATCGCCGCAGTGCGGGGATCCGGGGCTTCGCCGTCCTCCAGGATCCGGCGGATCCGCGCTCGTAGCTGCGCCTCCTCAGGACGTGCTGGGTGCAGCAGGCCGCGGTCCACGAGCCGGTCGATTACCACCCACCACAGATCGGTGCCGAGCGCGACGAGCAGCGGCCGCACCCGCTGGGGCTTCTCGGCGACGGTGTCGTAGGCCGACTGCAGCAGCGGGTCGGGCAGCGGACCATCGCCCGACGGGGTGACCCGCGGGCCGTCCAGCACCCCGGAGTTGTCGGTCTGGATCCGACCGAGCAGGGCAAGCTCGGTGAGCACCGCGCCGCCAAGCGCGTCGTGCAGGGCGCCCGCTGTCTGGATGGAAACGCCGTCGTCGTCCATCAGGAGCAGCATGAGGTCGTCGACGATGAGCAGGTCGTCCCGTACCGACGTCGGCTTCTCGCCCATATCTCGTTCCTTTCTCGTAGTTCCCTCCGCGCGGTGTCCCTTCCGTCAGTTCAGCGGAGGAAGGTGCGCAGGACGGCGTTGACCTCCTCGGCGTGGGTCCAGAGCAGACCGTGTGGGGCGCCTTCGATTTCGACGTACTCGGCGTCGAGCAGGCCCTGGCGAAAGCGCCGGGCGGTGGCGTCGATGGGGAGGATGTTGTCGGCGGTGCCGTGCAGGATCAGGGCCGGTTTGCGGCTGGCACGGACCGCCTCGACGTCGGCGCGGAAGTCCTCGATCCAAGAAGACACGACGGCGTAGGCCGCCACCGGCGCGCTGGAGACTGCGACGTTCCAACTGCCGGTGACAGCCTCCTGGCTGATCCGGCTGCCAAGGTTCTCGTCGAGGTTGTAGAAGTCCGAGAAGAACTGCGTGTACCAGGCGTAGCGGTCAGCCTTCGCCGCGGCCTCGATCCCGTCGAACACCTTCTGCGGCAGGCCCTCGGGGTTGTCGTCCTGCTCGACCAGGAACGGTTCGAGTGAGGCGAGGAATGCCAGCTTCGCCACCCGCTGATGGCCGTACCGCGAGACATAGCGGGCCAGCTCACCGGTGCCCATCGAGAACCCGACCAGGACGACGTCGCGCAGGTCGAGCGTCTCCAGCACGGTGTCCAGATCGGCCGCGAACGTGTCGTAGTCGTAGCCGGAACCTACCTTCGACGAGCGCCCGAAGCCACGACGGTCGTAGGTGATCACCCGGTATCCGGCAGCAAGCAGTTCACGCGTCTGAAGCTCCCAGCTGTGGCCGTTCAGCGGATACCCGTGGATGAGGACAATCGGCTGACCGGCACCCTGATCCTCGTAGTACAGCTCGATCGGGGTGCTGTTCTCGGTCCCGACGGCGATGAATCCCATGATCGTTTCCCTCCTGTTGTCGCATACCGGGTGGTGGTGTCGGTGTTGGACGTCGTTGTCGTGGCCCGACGCCTATCGACGGGGCTCCCAGCGGAACATCCGCGCGGCCAATACGATCGCCACCACCACCCAGCCCAGGGTCGGCGCCAGCAGGATGATGGAGTCGGCGAGTGGGACCCCGCCGTTCCAGGCGTTGACGACCAGCTCGGTGGCCGAGCCGCCGGGCAGTATCCGCTTCAGCAGCGCAAGGCTCTCGGTGCCGGTGATCCCGACCCAACTGGCCACGGCGACCACAGCCAGACTGAGCGGAAGCGTGGTGACCTGCGCGTGCTCCGGGGAGTTCGTGATTCCGGCAGTGGCGATCGCGAACGCGAGCATCATCACCAACGTCGCGGCCAGGGCCGCCGCCACCAGTGCGGGGTTGGCGGGGGTTCGGCCCACGCCGGCGAACACGACGAGGATCACCGTCACCGGACGGTCGCGATGACGCTGATCGGGAGCACCAGACCGGTCAGGATCGTCGCGTCACTGGCGGCGGTGGACCTGAGCCGCTTGAGGAAGAGGTTCTGCCGGCGAGCTGCCAGGGTGGTCACCGTGGTGGCGTAGAGACCGAACGCGGCGATGGTGAAGATGAGCACTGCCGCGACGTAGCCGAGGCTGCCGATCCGGCTGAACGTGTCGCGGTAACTGATGAAGAAGATGCTCACCGCCACGGGCACGATCAAGCTATTGATCAGCACGGCACGGTTTCGGAGGAGCTGGATGAGCTCGCCCTGCGCGATGGGGAACATGGGCAACCCTTCGAGGTCAGGAGGGTACGGACTCGGTGCCGACGGCGCGGAAGACATCGTCCAGCCGCGTCGGTGCGGCGGACAGTCCCGCCAGCTCGACCATGTGAACGTCCGCCCAGTCGAGCAGCGTCTTGAGGTCCCGCTGAAGGTCGAACGTGTCGATCGTGTAGGAACCGTCGGCCGTCGGAGCGGGTCGCAGCGGCAGCGCCGGGGCACCGGGTGGCAGCGAGAACCGAATGGATGCCGGCAGGGTCTGAGTCAGCTCGGGCAGCGTGCCCTGACGGCGGAAGACGCCCTGGTGCATCAGGCCGATGCGGTCGGCCCGCTGCTGCGCCTCCTCCAGGTAGTGCGTGGTGAGCACGACCGTGGCGCCGTCCTCGCGTAACTGCCGAACGGTCTCCCACAGGGCGTCCCGTGACTGGATGTCCAGCCCGGTGGTGGGTTCGTCCAGGATGATCAGCTCCGGCCGCCCGTACACGGCGGTGGCGAAGTCCAATCGCCGCTTCTCTCCGCCGGAAAGCTGCGCCACCCGGGTGTCGGCCCGGTGGGCGAGATCGACCAGATCGAGCACCCTCGCCACGGTGTCCTGACGTTCGGAGAGCCGGCCGATCAGCCGGACCGACTCGGCAACGGTGAGGTCGCCGGCGAAGCCGCTCTCCTGCAGCATGATCCCCATCCTGGGACGTACCGCGCGCCGGTCGGTGGGACTCCTGCCGAAGACACGCACCGTGCCCGCCGACACGGTCCGGTGGCCCTCGATGACCTCGAGGGTCGAGGTCTTGCCGGCTCCGTTGGTGCCGAGGAGTGCGTAGAGCTCCCCGCGGGCGACCTGGAACGAGAGGTCCTTGACGGCGTGGAACTCGCCGTAGGTGACATTCAGTTGGTCGACTTCGATGACTGGGTTGACGGGCATCTCGGATCCTTTCGTCTTCGGCACAAGACTTCCGTCACTGGCGGCGCCATCGCATCGGTGTGAACGCCTTAGCTCGCACCGTCAGCTCACCGTGTCGGGCGCGAGCTGGTCGCTGGCGGTGCGAGTAGCAGGCGAGGGGCGGCCGGTACGCGGTTGACCAGCGATAAAGGCCGTGGGCCTGGGGCCCGCCTCGACCTGCGGCATCCGCTTCGTCAGCCGCTCCGTGTGAAGATCACGGGCTTGCCACGGCGATCAAGATCAGAAAGTATTGCGGTTCGCGTCGGTGAGAACTACCTAACTCCGGCCCGACGGACCTCAGCCAGCCTCGGATGGGAGCGGAATTGACCGACCTTCTCGGCCGGCGCGCGGAGCGCATCGCCATCGAACACCTGCTCGCCCAGGTTCAAGCTGGACGCAGCGGGAAGCTGGTGGTGCGCGGGGAAGCTGGCATCGGGAAGACCGCGATCCTGGAGTACACCCGTGGCGTCGCGGTCGGATCGGGGTTCCGGGTGGAGCACTCGGTCGGAGTGGAGTCCGAGGAGCTGTTCGCGTTCGCCGGTCTGCATCAGCTGTGCAGGCCGCTGCTGGACCGCGCGGCTCCGCTGCCCGAGCCGCAGCAGGCCGCCCTCGGCGTGGCGTTCGGCCTACGCGACGGGCCTGCCCCGGACCGGTTCCTGGTCGGGCTGGCCACCCTCAACCTGCTGGCCGAGGTCGCCGAGGACGGGCCGCTGTTGTGCCTCGTCGACGATGCGCAATGGCTGGACGAGGCTTCCGGGCAGGTGCTGGCGTTCGTGGCACGTCGGTTGGCAGCCGAGCAGGTGGCGCTGGTGTTCGCGCTACGCGACGCCAGCACCAGTCACCCATTCTCCGGATTGCCTGAGCTGAGCCTGGGCGGACTCGGTGAGCCCGACGCCCGGATGCTGCTGACGGCCGCGGTCCGCGCACCGCTGGACGGCCGGGTACGCGATCGGATCGTCGCCGAAGCGCGCGGCAACCCGCTGGCGCTGCTGGAACTCCCCCGCAGTACGCGGCCCACCCAGCTGGCCGGCGGGTTCGAGCTGCCCAACACCCTCAGCGTCCCGTATCGCGTCGAGGACGAATTCCGGCGCCGCTCCGACGATCTGCCCCCCGACACCCAACTGCTACTGCTGGTCGCCGCCGCCGAGCCGACCGGCGACGTGACACTGCTGTGGCGCGCCGCCGCCGAGCTGAGGATCGCCCGCGAGGCGGCCGCACCCGCAGAAGCCGCCGGACTGCTCGAGATCGATACCAGGGTGCGGTTCTGTCATCCGTTGGCGCGTTCGGCGGTCTACCGGGCCACCACGCCGCCCGACCACCGCCGCGCCCACGGCGCCCTGGCCGCCGCCATCGACCCGCAGACCAACCCGGACCGGCGCGCCTGGCACCGCGCACAAGCGGTCCTGGGCACCGACGAGGAAGCCGCCGCGGAGCTGGAGCGCTCGGCGGACCGGGCGCGGGCCCGTGGCGGGCTGGCCGCCGCAGCCGCATTCCTGCAGCGCGCGGCAGCCCTCACCCCCGATCACGCCACCCGTGCTCGGCGGATGCTGGGAGCCGCCCGCGCCAAGCACGAGGCCGGCGCGTCCGACAGCGCGCTGGACCTGCTCACGACGGCACCGCTCGAGCCGCTGGATTCCCTGCAACGCGCGCATCTCGACCTGTTGCGAGCCCAGATCGCCTTCCACCTGACCCGAGGCACCGAGGTGCCGGGCATGCTGATGGATGCCGCCAAGGCACTCGCCCCGTTAGACGCTGCGCTGTCCCGCGAGACCTACCTACATGCGCTGGATGCGGCGATCATCAACGGAGGGGGTGACGCGGCGCGCATCGCCGAAGCGGCCTTGGCCGCCCCCGCACCCGAGACGCCGACGCGACCGGTGGACCTGCTCCTCGACGGGCTCACGACGACCTTGAGCAAGGGCTCTGCGGCGGGAGTGCCAGGTCTACGGCTCGCGTTGGAAGCGTTCCGCGACGGCCCGCAGGCGGAATCTGTGCAGTGCAGCCAGAGCGACCGGTGGCTGTGGCTGGCCGCCCGCAACGCCGTGGCGATCCTCGACGACGAGCTGCTCCATGTGCTGGCCAGCCGTAACGTCCAGCTCGCTCGTGAGGCCGGCGCGCTGGCGACGCTCCCCGCCGCACTGAACTTCCTGTCCATCACATCGGTCCTGACGGGCGATCTCGCCCGCGCCGACGAGCTGGCCACCGAGGCCACGGTGATCACCCAGGCCACCGGGGGCGTGCCGTTGCGCCATGCTCGCGTTATTCTCCACGCCTGGCGTGGTGACCAAGCCGAGACCACCGCGCTCGACGCCACCGTCGCCAGCGATGACACCTACCCCGACGAGGGCGCGGAGGTCTCCCTGGCTCAGTACGCGATGGCAGTGCTCCACAACGGGTTGGGCAACTACTCGGTCGCGCAGGAAGCGGCGACGAGGGCGTGCAGGTCTGATGAACAGTCGATCAGCAGCGCGTGCCTACCCGAGCTCATCGAGGCTTCCGTCCGTGCCGGCGAGCCGGCACGAGCAGCGCTCGCACTAGAGCAGTTCACCTCACTCGCAGTTGCGTGCGGCACCTCGTGGGCGCTGGGCCTGGCCGCGCGCTCACGAGCGCTGACCAGCGCAGGGCCTGATGCCGAGGAGCACTACCGCGAAGCGATCGAACGGCTCGGAAAGTCCCGGATGGCCGGCGACGCGGCTCGTGCTCGGCTCGTCTACGGCGAGTGGCTGCGCCGCGAAGGGCGGCGCCAGGACGCGCGCGACCAACTCCACACCGCCCATCAACTGCTGTCGGACATGGGCGCGGGCGCATTCGCCGAGCGGGCCGCCCGCGAACTCCGCGCCACCGGCGAACACCCACGAAAGCGCACCGCCCACCCGACCGACGCCCTCACCCCACACGAGGTGCACATCGCCCGGCTGGTAGCCACCGGGGCGACCTCCCGGGAGATCGGCGCACAACTGTTCCTCAGTCCCCGCACCATCGAAGCCCACCTGCGCAACATCTTCCGCAAACTCGGCATCACCTCCCGCCGGCAACTCAAAGATGTGCGGCTGCCCTGAGCGGGCCGTCGCTGTCTCGTGTCAGGTGGAACCCGATCTGGGCGCGGAGCAGTTCCAGGCGGGCGCGTGGCAGAGGGTCCAGCGGCCCGACAGCCGCGACCGCCAGCAGCTCAAGGGCGGCCTCGGGCGCACCGGACTCGTGCTTGGCGTGTGCGCCCGCAAGAGCCCGCCTCGCGCGGGCGCCGGGCTCAGGGGACAGCTCGGCTGCACGCTGCAGGAACGCGGCCGCGGCGGCCAGGCCTCCGCAGGCACGCGCCCGCTCGGCCGAGCGCTCCAACCCTTCAGCTACCTCTTCGTCAGCTCCGAGCACCGACTGTGCGCGGTGCCAGGCACGGCGATCAGGGTCGGCCTGTGGGTCGGTTGCTTCGGCCAGCGCGCCGTGGGCGCGGCGACGGCCCGGGAGGGTGGCCGCCTGGTACACGGCGGACCGCACCAGCGGGTGACGGAACCGTACCCGGACGTCGATCTCCAGCAGCCCGGCGACCTCCGCGGGTGTCGTGGCCTCGCGAGCCAGGCCCAGGTGCGCGGCCGCACGCCACAGCAGGGCCACGTCGCCTGTCGGCTCGGGCGCGGCGGCCAGCAGCAGCTGCGTCTGCGGGGGCAGGCTCGCTGACCGGCGTCGGAAGCTCTCCTCCAAGCGCCGCGGGACGCTGAGCGCGTCGGGCAGCTCGAACCCGCCGGCCCAGTACGGCGACCGTATGTTGCGGGGCAGCTCCAGCAGCGCCAACGGGTTGCCGCCCGCTTCGGCGAGGATTCGTTCGCGCACACCCTCGTCCAGCGGTGTGCGTACCGCAGCGTTGAGCAGTACCCGCGCATCGGACGCGCCGAGCCGCTCCACGCCCAGCTCTGGTAACCCCGGCGAACGGAAGGCGGTCGCCGTCGTCGGAGTCGCGCACCCCGAACAGGAGGGCCAACCTGTTGGCCCCCACCCGTCGGGCCACGAGGTCCGAGAGCTGCGCCGATGCCTCATCCAGCCACTGCGCGTCATCGACGAGACACAGCAGCGGTTGTTCTTCGGCGACCTCGGCCAGCAGTTGTGCCTCCGTCAACGCGCCAGATGTAGGTAGCCGACACCGTAGTCGTCCCTGATGCGAAGTGCGGAAGCTGCGAGTTAGCACCTGCCACCTCAGTGGTTCTCGGTGGCGCTGGGCCGTGAGGACCTACGTGGTTGTGACCGACGCGAGGGCTCGGCCTCCGGTGCGAGCCTGGTGACGTCGCCAGGATCGGGCATCCGGACCCCGGCGTACCCGGGGTTGATGGACTCCGGAACCCGTGGCGGGCGTCTGAAGACCAGACGTCGAACCCGTTCCCGGTACGCACCGACAACGAGAAAGTTGGGAGGACCCATGAGTACGGATCGTGTGCTTGGCGGACGCTATGAGCTCTGCGACGTCCTGGGCAGGGGCGGCATGGCCGTTGTTCACCTGGCTCGTGACATCCGGCTCAAGCGCTGGGTCGCGGTCAAGGTGCTCCGCGCAGAGCTAGCCCGCGATCCGCTGTTCCGGTCCCGGTTCCGGCGAGAAGCACAGGCCGTCGCCCGCCTCAATCACCCCGGCATCGTCGCCGTTCATGACGTCGGACATGAGAACGTCGAAGGCAGCCGGGCGGACGAGCCGACCGTTCCGTTCATCGTCATGGAGCACGTCGCCGGCCAGTCGCTGGGGGCCCGACTCCGCGAGGGCGCGCTCACGCTGGAGGAGTCGATCCAGCATCAGATAGCGGTCCTGTCGGCGCTCGAGTTCAGCCATCGTGCAGGCGTTGTCCATCGCGACATCAAGCCCGCCAACGTCATGGTCACTCCCGACGGCGCAATCAAGGTCGTGGACTTCGGCATCGCGCGTGTCGAGGGTGGTGCCGCCCCAGCAACGCAGACCCACGAACTCCTCGGAACCGCCCAGTACCTCTCTCCCGAACAGGTGCGCGGTGAGGTCGCCGACGCGCGCAGTGACCTGTACTCCGCGGGCTGCCTGCTCTACGAGTTGCTGACCGGGCGGCCGCCCTTCACCGGTGACAACCCGGTTGCCGTCGCCTATCAGCACGTGCACCAGGAGCCCTCGCGAGCCAGTGCCTACCGCACCGAGGTGACTCCGGCGCTTGACGCGGTGCTCCTCACGGCGCTCGCCAAGGACCGAAAGGATCGGTTCCAGAGCGCCCGATCGTTCAGGGAAGCGCTCCAATCCGCGGCGAAGGGCCTGGTCCGTGCGGACGAGCGCACCGACATGGACGCGTTGGACAACGCGAATCCGATCCACCCGCCGTGGCGCACTGCGCTGACATCGACGATCTCCACCGCATCGCCATCGGACCACTCGCCTCGTCGACCCGCCCGTGACAAGGACATGGCCACCACACGATCCACCTAGGCAACGGTTCGCACTGGCTCACCACCTCTGGCCGCTCTGGACGCACGCCGGCGAGGTCAACGCCACCTGCGCGCCTTTCGTAACTCCCTCGACGGCGAGGACTGCCGCGCCGCCATATGACGCACTCACATCACATGAAGGTGAGGACCAGACATGAGTCCAATCGAGCAGCTCATCAGCAATTTCCAGGAGCTCGTCGCCCAAGTGCCCGGGATCGTCCAGCCGTTCATCGTCATGCTGGCGGGCGCGATCCCGTTTGTCGATGGTGAGGGAGCGGCCATCATCGGCATTGCCGGTGGTCTCCATCCGATTGTCGCAGGCGTCGCAGCCGCCGTAGGGAACTTTCTGTGCGTGCTGCTGGTCGTCGCGGTCACCTCACGCGCCAGGACGACCATCGTCGATCGCCGAGACAGCCTGGTCGGGGTGGGGGGAGGCGCAGGAGCGCGATCGAGCGCCCTCGGGGAGACGTACCAGGAGACGGCAGCCACGAAGCCGGAGTCGAAGGGGCGCCGGCGCTTCAACAGATGGCTCGTCCTTTTTGGCGTCCCCGGTGCGAGCATCCTCGGTCCTCTCGCCATTCCGACCCAGATCACGTCGGCGATCCTCGTGGGCGGCGGAACTCCACGCCGGTGGGTCCTGCTCTGGCAGGCCATCTCCATCGTCATCTGGACGACGGTTGGCACCGTCGCGGCGTGGGCCGCGCTCACCTTCGTCGTCGAGGTGCCGTGAGCCATGACTGAGCAAACGCACACCGTTCCGCCCGATGTCGAGTACCACAGGGTGCTGGCCGGGGAGAGACGTCGTATCGGTCGTGGGATCCTCGCGATCGTGCTTCTGATCGGCGGGATGACGCTGTCCGGCGTCGCTCTCAGCCTGATGGCGGCGTTCGTGGATGCCGCCGTCGACACCGACGGCCGCACTGAGTGGACGCCTCTGATGCACACCGCCGGCATGGTTTCCGTCGCACTGATCATCCCGTGGAGCATGCTCATCCAGCGGTGGCTCTACGGCGTGAGAGGCCCGTCGCTGCACTCGGTGATCTCGCGGTTTCGGTTCGACGTCTTCGGGCGCGCGCTGCTTCTGATCACCCCCGCGTGGGTTGCCGTCATGGCGTTCCACTACTGGGTGCCGTTGCCGCAGACCGAATGGAGTTACACCGACGTCCTGTGGATACTCCTCGCCACGCTCCTGCTCACGCCCCTGCAGGCCGCGGGTGAGGAATACGGGTTCCGTGGGCTCATCTTCCGCGTCGCCGGTGGCTGGACGCGCGGAGCGCGGGCGGGCCTCGCCGTCGGTGTGCTGGTATCCAGCGTCGCCTTCGCGGTCGTCCACCTGTCGACCGACATCTGGCTGAATCTCTGGTACCTGATCTTCGGCATCGGGCTCACGCTCATCACCTGGCGCAGCGGGGGTATCGAGATCGCAGTGGTGCTACACGCGGGGTACAACACCCTGTCCTTCGTGTTCGATGCTGCGCTGCGCACCGATATCGCCAATGTCGTGACGGATCGCGCAGCGGGCGCCGCGACGATCGGAGTCCTCGTTCCCAGCGCGGTTGTCGTCATCACCGCCTTGGTGGTCTGGGTGCGCACCCGGCGCAGCGGCCCCACGCGAACACCGCACTCGGCGGCCGTTCGATCCGCGTCCGCGCTCTCGAGGGCCGCAGCTCGCGGGTAGCCGAAGATGGCCCTCGTGACGTTCTCGTGGGACGGTTTCGACCCTGATCAACAGCGCACGCCGTACCCCGTCCAGGTTTCCGAGTTGCGGGAGACACGGAAACCGAAGGTCGGGGTACGGCGTGCGGGAGTGCCACGGAGTCGGTCCTACGGAGGGCTCGGCCAGCGCACCTGAGCAAGGCCGTACGTGGCAGGGCCCCTTGCCGGCAAGGGGCCCTGCCACGTAGCTCAGTCGAGTAGTTCGGTCACGGTGCCGGCGGCCACGGTACGGCCGCCCTCCCGGACGGCGAAGCCGAGCCCGACATCCATCGCGATCGGCCTGCCAAGCTCCACCGACAGGTCGACGGTGTCACCGGGCAGGACCATCGTCAGATCACCGAGGTCTACCGACCCGACCACGTCGGTGGTGCGGAAGTAGAACTGCGGCCGGTAGTTGGCGAGAAACGGCGTGTGGCGCCCGCCCTCGGCGGTGGTCAGCGCATAGAGCCTGGCCCGGAACCGCTGGTGCGGCGTGACGCTGCCCGGCAGTGCTACCACCTGGCCCCGCTGCACCTGGTCGCGCTTGATCCCGCGCAGCAGCACGGCGGCGTTGTCCCCGGCCTCGGCGGTCGCCAGCGACTTGCCGAACGTTTCCAGCCCAGTTGCCACAGTGGACAGCGTTGGGCTGAGACCGACCACCTCGACCGGGTCGCCGACACGGAGCACGCCACGCTCGACAGCGCCGGTCACCACTGTCCCCCGTCCGGAGATCGTCAGCACGTTCTCGATCGGCATGAGGAACGGCTCGCCGAGTTCGCGGGGTGGCACCGGGACGTACCGGTCGACCGCGTCGAGCAGCTCCATGACGGAGGAAACCCAGCGTGGGTCGCCCTCGAGGGCCCGCAGCGCCGACACCCGTACGACGGGCACCTCGTCGCCGGGGAACCCGTACTCGGACACCAACTCCCGCATCTCGAGTTCAACCAGGTCGAGAAGTTCCGGGTCTTCGACGGCGTCGGCCTTGTTCATCGCCACCACCAGGTAGGGCACGCCGACCCGCTGAGCGAGCAGCACGTGCTCGCGGGTCTGCGGCATCGCCCCGTCAAGCGCGGAGACAACCAGGATCGCGCCATCGACCTGCGCCACTCCTGTGATCATGTTCTTGACGAAGTCGGCGTGGCCGGGCATGTCCACATGAGCGTAGTGCCGGGTCTCGGTCTCGTACTCGACATGGGCGATGTTGATGGTGATGCCGCGCGCCGCTTCCTCCGGGGCCCGGTCGATGCCGTCGAAGGACACGAACCGGTTGACGACGGGGTCGCGGTCGGCGAGGACCTTGGTGATGGCGGCCGTCAGGGTCGTCTTGCCGTGGTCGACGTGACCCATCGTGCCGATGTTGAGGTGCGGCTTCGCGCGCACGAATTGGCTCTTGGCCATGATGAGCTCCACACTGGAGACGAATTGGCGGACGACGAACGCGGGCGGATGCCACTCCGCGAAGAACCGCGCCAGAACCGCATGTCACGGCGCGCTCACCAGCGCGCCGGATCACCGGGCCACCCTCCTCCGTGGTTCTGCCGGAGCGGGAGGAGGGTCAGCCTCGGGTATCAGCCAGCCATGCGCACACGTCGGCGGCAGCCGGCAGGTGGAAACCTGCGGGCCGCACAGAGCCGATGGTGCCGAACATGGCGATCACGCTAGCTCTGAACCTCTGGAGGGGCGACTGATATTCCCGGCCCGTCCCCAGCACCTAGTACGTGCCGTCCAACTGCCCGCGCAGCTTGGTCAGCGCCCGGGCCAGCAGCCGGGACACGTGCGGCTGGGGCACGCCGATCTGCTCGGCGATCTGCGACTGGGTCAGGTTGCCGTAGAAGCGCAGGGTGAGGATCCGCTGCTCGCATTCGGTGAGCGTGGCCAGCGCAGGGCCCAAGGCGACCCGCAGTTCGGACAGCTCGAACTCGCTGTCCGCACCGCCGAGCATGTCATCCGACTCGGTGGCCCGGTCGCCGTCGCCGGTTGAGGTGGACACCGCGTCGTACGCGCGGGCGCCCTCCAGGCCCTCCAGGACCTCCTCCTCGGTGATGCTGAGGTGGACGGCGACGTCGGCCACCGTCGGCGAACGGCCCAGGGCCTGCAGCAGTGAACTGTTGGCGTCGAAGATGGCCAGCCGCAACTCCTGAAGACGGCACGGCGCCTGGACGTCCCAGGTGCGGTCGCGGAGATGCCGCTTGGGCTCCCCGATGGCGACCGGGTCGGTGGGCGGGCGCGGGTCGGGCTTCCGGGCGGCACACGGTCTGGTCCGCTGCTCGCTGATCGTGTGCGCGGTCATTGGTGATCCTCCCTGCACGCTCGTAGCGGAGAAGAGACGCGGGACGTCGTAGCGCGCCTGACGAGCGCCATGTCGGTAGGTGTCGGCGCACGGAACTTGCCCCCATCCGCGACGAACTCGGCACCATGCCTTCGTAGATGGCCAGCGAACAGCGGGCACACCGGAACGACTGTGACACCCGTGCGAATGCTGTCCGCGAGCACTTCGCGGACCAGCAGCCCGGCCAGGCCCCGTCCAAGGAACTTCTGGTCTACTTCGGTGTGAAAAACGACTCTCTCACCATCCACCCCGGGAGAGTCGACGAAGTCGGCCCGACCGAGCGGTGATCCCTCGGCGAGGCTGATGGTGTAGGTACCGATCGGGAGGGTTTGATTGAGCCTTACCGTTACGAGTGCTCCGGTTCTGTCACGGATTTCTCGAATCATTCGGCGTCCTTTCCAGATACTGATGACGTCCGTGCTGGCCGCTCCCCGGCCACGATGCGTCGACGATCTGCTCGGTAGCCGAGCCTCCGTGCGGAAGGACGCACCGCGCTCCGGTCTGTGGGGCTCCTGCCGAACACGCGCACCGTGCCTACCGACGCCGTCCGGTGGCCCTCGATGACCGCCGGCGTGGAGGAGGCGTTGACGGCGCGGAGCTCGCTGTAGGCGAGCTTCGGTTCGTCGACTTCGATGGCACATCGGATGGGCATCGCGGATCCTTTCGTCTCGACACAAGGCTTCCGCCACTGGCGGCACCTCGGCATCGGTAAAAGCCCCTTAGCCGGCACCGTCAGCGCGCTCGGTTGCAAGCGAACTGGTCGCTGTCTGTCCGAGCAGCCTGGTTGGGGGCGGCTGGCGCGCGGTTGACCAGCGGCGAAAGCGGCGTGCTCGAGGTCTGCCTCGACCTGCGGCATGCGAATCGTCAATCCGACGGCGTTGAGGACGCGGCCCTGTAGGGACGGTCAGCATGGTCAGACAAGCGGATTCGCATCGGTGACAACCACCTACTCCGACTCACCTCAGGGTGAGAGGGGCAGTGGCTCAGCTCGTGGGCCGCCGTGCAGAGCACGTGACCATCGAGCATGTTCCGCCCTGAGAAACAAGCCCTGGAGAGGGCTCGACAAGAGGCTGTCGTGGGTTCAAGTCCCTCGTGTTGGTGGTCTTTGCGGTCAGGCGCCGGCGAGGGTGAGTAGTCGCTCCATCTCGGCCACGGGAAGCGCCGCCGCCGCCGCGTGCGCCACCCATTCGCTCGAATCCGCGAGTAAGCGCGACGCGCCATCGCGGTCGAGCTGGCCCGGCGGCTGGAGGAGGCCGGGGTGGACCTGCGCCGGCTGGTGGTCGGCGGCCACTTTCCGGCGCCCCGGCTGCCCGGCCGGGCAGCCCGCTGGTTCCGCCGGGTCTTCCCGATGGAACGGTGGACCTCGAAGCGGCACGCGCTGGAGATGCTGCGCGCGATGGGCTTCTTCACCGACGTGCTGGACCAGCGGGAGAAGGACTTCCTGATGGGCGTCTTCCTCAGCGACACCCGCATCGGCGAGGAGTACTACACCGACGTCTACGCCAACCCGCCCGCCCGCCGCCTCGGTGCGCCGATCGTCTGCGTGGTGGGCACCGGCGACCGCACCACCGAGCTGTACGAGGAGCGCTACCGGGGGTGGACCTACTTCGCCGACGACGTCTCCCTGCGCACCATCGACGGCGCCGGGCACTACTTCCAGAAGCACCAGCCGGGCGAACTGGTCGACATCATCCTCACCGAGCCCGAGCCCGAGCCCGAGCCCGAGCCCGAGCCCGAGCCCGAGCCCGAGCCCGAGCCCGAGCCCGAGCCCGAGCCCGAGCCCGAGCCCGAGCCCGAGCCCGCCCTGGCCGCCTCGGTCGAGCCGGCCGGACCGGCGACGGCGCCCCCACGCCGGGCACGACCCGCGGCGCCGTCACCCCGGGACGGGCGGGCGGCCCCGGCCGGCCCGGGACGGGGTGACCTGCGCACCTTCCTCCTGGTCGCCTCCGGGCAGCTGATCTCCCTGGTCGGCACCGGCCTGACCAACTTCGCCGTGTCGCTCTGGGTCTACCAGCGCACCGGCTCGATCTCCTGGTTCGCGCTGGCTGCGATGCTGGCGCTGCTGCCCGCGGCGGTGCTCGCCCCGGTGGCCGGGGCGGTGGCCGACCGGTTCGACCGGCGGCTGGTCATGATCGGCGCGGACTGCCTCGCCGCCACCGGCACGGTCACCCTGGCCGGACTGCTCTGGCTGGACCGGTTGCAGATCTGGCACGTCTTCGCCGCGGTCACGGTCAGCGCAGTCGCCACCGCCTTCCAACAGCCCGCGTACCTGGCGGCGGTGACCCAGCTGGTGCCGAAGCGGTACTACGGCCGGGCCAACGGCATCGTGTCGCTCGGCAGTGCCACCGGCACCGTTCTCGCCCCGCTGCTCGGCGGCGCGCTGGTGGTCGCCGTCGGGCTGCGCGGGGTGGTCCTGATCGACCTGGTGAGCTTCCTGGTCGCGGTGGGCATCACGCTCTCCGTACGCTTCCCGGCGACCATGTTCAAGCGCCGTGAGGAGTCCTTCGGCCGGGAGCTGCTCGGCGGCTGGCGGTTCGTGTCCCGGCGGCACGGCCTGCTCTCGCTCATCCTGCTCGCCGCGGCGCTGAACTACTTCTTCGCCGTGGTGGAGGTGCTGGCCACCCCGCTGACCCTCGCCCTCGGCGACCCGTCGGTGCTCGGCATGGTGCTCGCCGCCAGCGGTATCGGCATGCTGCTGGCAGCGTGCTGATGGGGGTATGGGGCGGCACGTCGCGGCGGACCACCGGGGTGCTGGTCGGAATCCTGCTGCTGGGCGTGGCGATGATCGTGGCGGGGCTGCGGCCGAACCCGGTTTTCCCGGCCATCGGCCTGTTCGGTCTCGGCCTGACCTCGGCGCTGGTCAACACCCACCTGCTGGCGCTGGTGCAGGCCAAGGTCGGGCTGGAGCTGCAGGGGCGGGTGCTCGCCACCAACCTGATGCTCACCTGGCTGATGGTCCCGGTCGGCTTTCCTCACCGCCGCGCCGCTGGCCGAGCGGGTCTTCACCCCTCTGGTCTCCGGCACCGGGCCGGTCGCCGACCTGGCGGCCGTCCTGGTCGGCCACGGCCCGGGACGGGGCACCGCGCTCACCGCGGTGGCTGCCGACCTGTGCAGCCTGCTGCTGGCCGCCGTCGGCTGGTCGTACGGGCCGATCCGGCGGCTGGAGGACGAGCTGCCCGACGCCGACCCGGGAACGGTCATCGTGGCGGACAAGGATCGCATCCAGGACGAGGCCGACCGCCGGCTGGCCGAACTGGCCGACGCCGGCCACGGCTGACCGCGCACCGAGCCCGGCCCCGCCCTGGCGTCAAGATCAACCGACGGTCCATGATGGGGTGGCACGCTCCATCGACCGGCCGTGGCACGTGTCCGGTCGGACCGGTCAGTAGCGACCGATGCTGTCCAGCGGGCACATCACGATGCGCGGCTGGGCCGCCGGGTCGAGCCACCGGAGTACGCCGACCAGGTCGGCGTGCGACAGGCTGACGCAGCCGGCGGTCGGGCCCGAGGGCGTCGTGCTGAACTCGTGCAGGAAGATCCCGCTGCCTGCGTTCGGCACCGGCTTCGGCACGTTCGGCGCCATGTTGTAGGTGACCACCGCGAAGTGCGTGTAGGCCGGCTTCTCCTTCCACAGCGCCTCGCTGTAACCGCCAGGGCTGGTGGCCGTGTGCCGGAACGTGTTGTAGGTGGACGAGTTCGGGTTCTCGTCCCACCAGTCGTCGGTGACGACCTGGTGGTACGGATATCTCACGCCCGGGTTCGCGGCGATGCCGTACATCGTCGGGCCGAACGCGTAGACCCCCGTGGGCGTGGTCGGGACGCCCTCGACGTGGTTGTCGCTGAAGAACTGGGAGCCGATCCGCGCGGACAGCGCCCCCGAGACCGCGGTCCAGAGGCCGTCGGTCTTCGCGAACGTCTCCAGTGTGGCGTAGCTGGTATTCCAACTCGCCGCGGTCACCACGACAACCTGCTGCGTGGTGGCCGGCAGGGTGCGCAGACCGCTTGCCTTGTTGCTCGGCGTCCAGGTGCGGGGTCGTGGACGTGGGGGGTCGGTGGTGGCGTCGGGAGACGCCGCCGCTGCCGGCGTCGCGCCGGAGACGACGACGGGCGCGGCGATGCCGGCCGCCGCCCCGACGATCAGGGATCTGCGTCGCATGCGGCAGATCCTCCCACCCGGCGCGCCGTTCCGATGTCCCGCGCGAACCGACCGGCCGCCGGTCGCCCGGTTTCGTGGCCGGACCGGCAGGGGTAGAGGTGCACCGCCCGCCAGCAGACCCTGAGGAGACAACCATGTCGGTACAAGCGTTTCTCTACCTTGTCGCGGTCATCCTGCTCGCGCTCGCCGCGTTGCCCTTCCGTACCCGGGGCGTCTCGCTCGCCCTGCTCGGAGCGGCGTGCGCCCTGCTGGCCTACGCCTGGCCGGTGATCACCGGTTAGGCGAAGGGTGAGTGATGAGTCATCGGTGGCCCTTGACGCCTGGTGGCGCGCCCGGGGAGCACCCTCGGCACGGACGGGTGGCCGCGCCGGGGCCGAGGGCGGCGACCAACGAACGGGGTGGGCCGGCGACCGAGGTCGCCGGCCCACGGCGTCGGGTCAGGGAGTGGTGAGGTCGAAGCGGTTGACGGTGACCGAACCGCCGAGCGACGACGTGGCGTAGTTGAAGATGCCGTACCGGTAGCCCATGAAGACCGGCCAGTCGTTGTTCAACGTGTACGCCGGCCCGAGCGAGGTGAAGGTGACCCCGTCGGTGCTGTAGGAGAACCTTGCCTGCCTGCCTGCCTGCCTGCCTGCCGGCCGGCGCCGGGTCTGACGTCCGCGTTGACACGCAGCCAGATCCGGCCGCCGGACCGCCGCGCTTGCCCGTTCGGTGCCGGTGCTGGTGGTGTTCCAGTTGCTGTCCATGGCGAGGCCGTCGACCATCGAGACCCGCGTCTGGCCGCCGTCGCGGCGGACGCCGATCCAGGCGGAGAGATGTCTCAGCATGGCCAGGCCGGACCGGTAACCGTCACGCATTGTCGAGTAGTCCAGTTGGATCGTGGCGGTCGACGTCGGTCCCTGGATCCGGGACGCGTTTGCCGGTGTTCGCCGTGCCCTGCACGATGCCGTCGATCCGCCAGCCGGGGTGCCCCTCGTGGTCGTGGTCGCCCAGGCTCGCCGGCCCGTTGTACTGCGAGCCAACGAGGTCGACCCGGTAACCTCCGCCGGTCAGCCGCTGCCACAGGCCGATCCGGTAACCACCCGGCACCTGGGTAACCTCGGTGATCGAGTCGCCCAGCGGAATGACCCGTACGCCTCCGTTGGACTCGGCGCCCGCCGGCGCGGCGACGGCTGAGTCCGTAGACCGCGCCCTGCGTGTAGTTCCGAGTCGAGCGGCTCGTCCCGCCGGTCTCGGCGGATCGACGAGACGAGCGCCGGTCACCACCCGGACGTCAGCGCAAGCCCCACGTCTGGTCGGACCGGCGGTTGCCGCAGTCCCAGATGGTCAACCGGGGTGCCGTCCGCCGTGAAGCATCGGTGCGGGCCGTCCACGTCGTGTTTTATAGGCGGCACTGCGTCGTGGCGTCTGTGCGGGCACCGTCCGGAGCGGTGGTCATCTGCTCCTAGAATGCGCCGATGGATGCTCAATTCGCGGCTAACGCCGCGGCCACCGCCGCGATCTTCGGAGTCTTCGGGATCGTCTGGTTCGGCTGGGCGCAGGAGGCACCGCCCAGGGCGTGGCGTCCGTGGCTCGCTATCGGTTCGGTGTTGTCCCTGGTCGCAGCGATCATCGGTGGCATCGTCACCGCACGCACCTGGGACGAGGGCAGTTCCGTGGACGAGAGGACGGGGCCGGTCTTCGGGGTGATCGTCCTGATCGAGGTGGTCCTCTGTGCCGTCGGCGCGATCTGGCTCCGGCGGGCCGGCCGCACGTCCCTGGTTCCGGTCTGGATCGCCCTGATCGTCGGCTTGCACTTCTTCCCCCTGGCACCGCTTCTGGGGTATCCGGCCCTCGCGATCTGGGCCGCGCTCGTCACCCTGGTCGCGCTCGTCAGCGTCGCTGTCGCCCGACGGTGCGACTTCACCCCCAGCGCCGTCGTCGGTGCCGGCACGGGCGTGGCCCTCCTGGCCGGAGCGGCGACCGCACTGGTGCACGCGCTCACCTAGGGGTACTGCCGGAGTCGCTCGTGCAACTCCATGCTCATCTTTGGGGCATCGCCCGCTTCATACGCCTCCACAGAGGGCACTCACGCCGCAGGCTTCCAGGTCCGACTCGGATCCCGAGGACGCAATGCCATTGGGCGGTATGAGCTAGCCGTCGCGCGCTGTACAGGCACTTCTGTGTGCTGCTCCTCGGCGGGGCCGAGGAGCAGCACGCAGCTGGACTTGCTTGAGCCTCAGAGTCGCGCCGAGCACCATCGGCGGTGGGGCAACGGGTCGTGTGGCCCCACCGACACGACCCCCACGCCTGCGGCCAGCGAGTAGCGAATGGGTAGGGCGTACGGTTCCGTTGCCGGCGGATGCTCTGCTGATGGGGGAGCGGGGCGCGGTGGACTGGCGACGCACTTTCGGCCCCCGTTTACCCCTCGAATGATTGACAAGCAGTGACAATTGGCGATCGGCCTCTGGCCACGTCTGCGCAGCTCAACGCCTACTTCTGAAGTGAAGTAACCCCTAATGGCCGGACACAGTGTCCGGTCGCAGGGGGTCACTTCAAAGGTGCCAGCGGCGCAGCCCGCTCGGCTATGAGCGGGCGTCGGTGGAAGGCGCGCATGAGCACGGTTCGATCACTGCTGACCGGTTTCCTCGCCGGTCACCTTGTCCTCGGAGCCGACGGACGGGGCCGTGCCGTCGCGGAGGTCGTGGGCGGCGCCGGGCACGGCGAACTCCAGCAGCCGGGCGCCTTCGGCCTCGATCTCGGCGCGCTCGATGGCGGTCAGCGGCCGGAACGGGTCGATCTCCAGAGTCGCTGACGCCTTGCCTGGATGGAGCTTCCAGGTGCCCGTCACCTGCCCGTCCACGAGGAAGGTGGCACGCATCCCGTTGCGCGTCATGACCCGTTTGCGGGCCTCCTCTGAGATCACGCGGGTGCGGTCGGTATGGGAGGCCAGAAGGTTGTCGTATTCGGGCAGGAAGCGAACCGGCGCGCGGGCGTCGGCGTCGGGGCGTGGCGCATCCGGGAGGTCGAACAGCTCCACCCCGTGCTCGTCGCGGAAGACCGCCAGCCGTGGCCGCAGCCTCTCCAGGACGGGCCGCAGCCGGGTTCGGCCGGCCCACGTCTGCACGTCGGCGACCGACGCCGGGCCGAACGCGGCGAGGTAGCGCAGCACGATGTGTTCGGAGTCGGCGGCGGAGGCGGGCTCGGCTCCGGTCCAGCAGGCCGCCGTCGCGTACCGGGTGGTGCCGCCGACGCCCCAGACGGCGCGTGGCGGCACCTGCACCAGCGGTACCAGGTTCCGCACCACGGTGGCGAGTGCGCGGGGCTCGCGATCGGGCCACCGCTCGTGCAGCGCCGCGCCGAGTTCCTTGGGGGTGAGGTGTCGTGCGCCGAGCAGTGCCCGGCCCGACTCCGCCACGGCCGCACCGTCCAGACCGGTCAGGATCGTCTTGAACGCGGTGTCCAGCTCGCGGTCGAGCGCGGGCTGCGCCCATGGCCGCAACGAGCGGTAGTCCGCCGTGGTGACCAGGTGGACGGTGCTGCGCATCAGCGCGACCCGCACCAGGCGGCGCTTGGTCAGCGCGTCCGTCAGGTCGGCAGTGCCGAACTTCCGCAATCTGCTCCAGAGCCCGAAGTAGGGCGCGTAGGGCGCCTGCGCCTGCATGCCGACCAGCCGGGTGACCGCCTCCTCGGCGGTCGCGTCGGCCCGTTCCAGCAGCATCTGACGGGCCAGCAGGGCTCGCCCCAGCTCCCGTCGCCGCAGCACCTGTGCCACCGTGCCGTCCTTTCCATCGTATGGCAGGGGCGGCGGAAGCCGCCCTTGCCTCGTCGATCAGCCGCCGAAGTCGGCCCGGTGATCCGCGGCCCACCGAGCGTAGGTACGCGCGGGGTGCCCGGTGATCTGCTCGATGACGGCGTTGACCGGCGCAGGCCTGCCGACCGCCTGCGCCATGAGACCGAACAGCGCCGCCAGGAACTCGGGGTCCATGAACTGGCTCATCTGCTCCAGCACGGGCTCCGGGTCGAGGTCCTCGACGGTGAGCGGGCGCCCCAACGTCTCGCCGAGGATGCGGACCTGCTGCGCCTGGGTCAGCGACTCGGGGCCGGTCAGGTCGTAGGCCCGCCCCGCTTGCCCGCCGCCGGTCAGGATCCGCGCGGCCACCTCGGCGACGTCCCTCTCGTGCGCGGCGCTGAACGCGGCTTCGGCGTACGGCGCGCGAATGACGTCACCGCCCTGGAGCTGCATCGCGAACGTCAACGAGTTGATGGCGGGGAAGAGTAGCCGCAGGAACGTCCACTCGATCCCAGATGCCTCGATGGCCTGCTCGACGTCGCGGTGGTACTGGGCGATTACGTCGGGCTGCCGCTCGGCGCCCGGGACGATCGCCCCCGAGGACAGGAACACCAGCCGCCGCACCCCGGCTCGCCCCGCGGCCGCCAGTAGCGGAGCGACATCCATCCCGTACTGCAGAACCAGGAAGGCGGCTTCGACGCCGGCCAGCGCCGCTGGCAGCGTCTCGGGCTTGGTCAGATCGCCCTGGACGACGTCGACTTCCGCCGGGAGCCCGGCCTGTTCCGGGGTACGGGTCAGCGCCCGTACCGGCGCACCCGCGGCGACCAGCTCTTCTACTGCCTGACGTCCGAACTGAGCCGTGGCACCAATGACGAGATACATGAGGGTCTCCCTTCGTGTGAAGACTGAGGGGTCTGATGGGGTCCGCCTACAACCGGCGGCGGATCAGCGAACCTTGCGGAAGAACTGCTGGATGTCGTGGACGAGCAGATCGGGCGCGTCGTGGGCGGCGAAGTGGCTGCCCCGGTCGTAGACGTTCCAGGAGACGATGTTTTCGTGGTCGCGGTCGGCGAACGTCCGGATCGACTGGTAGTCCCAGGCGAAGTTGGCCAGGCCGAGGGGCACGGTGGTCGGTTTCGGCACGGTGGTGCCCCGGCCGTTCGACTTCTGCTGTACGGGGGCCGCCGCCGCGTCCTCGTAGTAGAACCGGGCGGCTGAGGCGGCTGTGTTGGTCAGCCAGTAGATCATCACGTTCGTGAGCACGTAGTCCGGGTCGAGCGAAGCGCCGAGCAACTGCGCGTTCCAGCCCAGCAGGCCGGCCGGGGAGTCGGCTAGAGCGTGCGCCAGATTCTGCGGCTCGGTGGACTGGAGCTTGTCGTACGCGCCCCGGTTCTGGGTGAACCACTCGGCGAACGCGAGCTTGCCGCGCTCCTCCTCGGAGAGGCCGGCCAGTTCGGCGGGGTCGCCCGACGGGAACGAGAAGACCTGTGTCACGTGCACGCCGCAGACGTGCTCAGGAGCGATCCGGCCCACCTCGGGCGAGATCAGCGATCCGCCGTCGTTGCCGGCCGCGCCGTACCGGTCGTAGCCGAGCCGCTGCATCAGCTCGGCCCAGGCCCGGGCCACCCGGTACCGGTCCCAGCCGCGCTCCCGGGTCGACCCGGAGAAGCCGAAACCCGGCACCGACGGAATGACCAGGTGGAACGCGTCCGCCGGGTCGCCGCCGTGCGTTCGTGGCTCGGTGAGCGGGCCGATCACATCCAGCCACTCGACCACCGAGGTCGGCCAACCGTGGGTCAGTATCAGCGGCGTCGCGTCCGGCTCCGGCGACCGCACGTGCAGGAAGTGGATGTTCTGGCCGTCGATCTCGGTGGTGAACTGCGGGTACGCGTTCAGCCTCGCCTCCCAGGCCCGCCAGTCGTACCCGGTGCGCCACCGCTCGACCAGCTGCCTCACGTAGCCCACCGGGACGCCGTACTCCCAACCGGGCGGCACCGGACCAGCCGGCGCCGACTCGTCCGCGGGCAGTTCCTCCGCCCACCGAGTGCGGGCCAGCCGCTGCTGGAGATCGTCGAGCTCGGCCTGGGGGATGTCGATCCGGAACGGTGCGATCGTGCTGTCGTTCGTCATGGTCATCAGCGTAGGAGGAGATTAGGCAAGGACCGTTCCTAATAAACTGGCATACTGCGAAGAATGTTGGAAACAGCGGCGCGGCTGCTGCGCCTGCTCTCGCTACTCCAGACACCCCGCGAGTGGACCGGGGCCGAACTGGCCGAACGGCTGTCGGTCAGCACCCGGACCGTTCGCAACGACGTGGACCGCCTGCGGAACCTCGGCTATCCGGTGCACGGCAGCCGGGGCGCGGTGGGCGGCTACCGACTCGGCGCCGGGGCCACGCTGCCGCCGCTGCTGCTCGACGACGAGGAAGCGGTCGCGGTGGCGATCGGGCTGCGCACTGCTGCCGGGGGCACGATCACCGGGGTCGAGGAGACCTCGTTGCGCGCGCTGGCCAAGCTGGAGCAGGTGCTACCGGCGCGACTCCAGCGTCGCGTTGACGCCCTCAAGCGGTACGCCGTCGTGGTGCCGCGGGACGACCTGGGCCCGCGGGTGGACGCGGACAGGCTGAGTGTCCTCGCCGCAGCCTGCCGGGACCACGAGCGCCTGCGATTCGGCTACCGAAGCCACGACGGCTCCGAGAGCCGGCGCGAGGTGGAACCGTACCGGCTGGTCAACTGGGGACGACGGTGGTACCTCGTCGGGTTCGACGTCGAGCGGGCCGACTGGCGAACGTTCCGGGTGGACCGGCTCCACCCACGTACCCCGACGGGCCCCCGATTCATCCCCCGCGATCTCCCCGAGGAAGCCGTCGACCAGGTACGCCGGGGCGTGTCGTCAGCCGCATGGCGGTACCGGGCCCAGGTCGTCGTGCACGCACCGGCCGAACAGCTCATCGAGCAAATCAACGCCGCCATCGGCACCATCACCCCGGTCGACGACACCCACTGTCTGCTGGACACCGGCGCCGACAGCATCGAGGCGCTCGCCGTCCACCTCGGCCTGCTCGGCGTCGACTTCACCGTGACGGAACCCGCGGAACTCGTCGAACTCGTGCGTACGCTCGCCAGCCGCTACCACCGCGCCACCACCGAACCGCGTCCGCAGGACACCTAGGCCAGGGCTGCCTCGGACCGCCCGGCACGACCCATCTTCACCATCAAGGTCGCACGGATTACCGCAGACCGACAGGACGATCCGCACACCCGAGGCATGCACTCTTCTCGGCAGAAGCAGACACCGCATCGATGTCGCAGAGCTGCCGGTAGCAACTCACCGTGGTCTCGATCAAGCCGCGTGGGTCGGCATGGTCAGGTTGACTGCGCGGGGACGTCTCGCCCCTGAGACACCTCGAAATCTCTGGAGAACCATCCGACTTCGACTCGTGCACCAGGTCTCGGCGCGCCCGGGCACCCCGTCGACCGGCGCGGCGAGCATCGGCGCGACCGGCCGGCGCAGCGCTGGGTCAGCCGGCGTGCCGGTCCCGCGCTGGGCCACGCTCACCGCCCACTCGCGGGCGTCCGAGCATCGTAGGAGCGGTTGAAGTTCCGCGGTTCGACCGGCAACCCATAGCGGGTCGTGAAGATCATGCCGGTGTCGTGCCACGCCTCGCCCACCTTCTCCCGGGCCGCCTCCTGCTGCCGATAGCGGTGCCGCAGGGCGGTAACGCAGATGGCCGGCAGCGGTAGGGGGGCGGACTCCTCGGTCTTGGGGGCTCGGTGCAGGAGTCGCCCGCGTACCCGTTGGAGCTGCTTGTCGATGACGAGGCTGATGTCGTGGCCGTCCCGACAGTGCTCGCAGATTCCTAGATCCCGCCCGGTGGTTCTTTATCCCCGGTGCCCGTCACCACGGGCACCGGCGGCGTGTTGATGGGCGCGGCTGATTGTGGAGTCGACGCTGACGCTCCAGTCGATGCGCCCGGCCGTATCGGCGGCGGCTTGCAGCCCAGCCAGGATCCGGGCCCAGGTGCCATCACGCTGCCAGTGGCGGAACCATCGATACAGCGTCGGCTGCGGGTGTAGTTGGCGGCGGGTCTTCGGCTGGGCGCGATAGCCGCTCACCTCGAGCCCTCGCCCGATATACGACCGGGCGGTGGTGTGCCGCGCACCGGGACCTGAGCGAGAATGGGCCAGTTCGAACTCTGTGCAACCCTGGAAGGACCCTCCCTTGGCCGGTGGACTCGTAGCCCTGCTGGATGACGTGGCGGTGCTGGCCCGAGCCGCTGCCGCGTCGATCGATGACATCGGGGCGGCCGCCGCGAAGGCCGGCGCCAAGGCTGCGGGCGTCGTCGTCGACGATGCTGCCGTCACGCCGCAGTACGTACGGAACCTGGCGGCCGAGCGTGAGTTGCCGATTATCAAGCGCATTGCCGTGGGGTCGCTGCGCAACAAGTTCTTCATCATCCTGCCGGCGGTGCTGCTGCTCAGTCAGTTCGTGCCCTGGCTGCTCACTCCGATCCTCATGCTCGGCGGCGTCTACCTCTGTTACGAGGGCGCGGAGAAGGTGTGGGCCAAGATCGCCCATCACGATGCCCACGGCGCGGGCGAGGAGAAGGTGCAGGACGAGACGACACTGGTGTCCGGGGCGGTACGAACCGACCTGATCCTCTCGGCGGAGATCATGGTCATCACCCTGAACGAGGTGATCGATGAGGCGTTCTGGTCCCGCCTGGTGATCCTGGCTGTCGTCGCCGTCGTCATAACCGTCCTGGTGTACGGCGTGGTGGCCCTGATCGTAAAGATGGACGACGCCGGGCTTCGCCTGTCGCAACGTTCCGGCGCCGTCGCCACGTTCGGCCGCAATCTGGTGAGGGCGATGCCGGTGGTCCTCACCGTGCTGACGGTAGTCGGCACCGCGGCGATGCTGTGGGTGGGCGGGCACATCCTGCTGCTGGGCACGAACGAGCTGAACCTGCACTTCCTGTACGAGGCCGTGCACCACGTGGAGGTCGCCGCCCACGACGCCACGGGTGTTCTCGGCGGGCTCGTCGGCTGGCTCGTCAACACGGTGGCCAGCGCGATCCTCGGGCTGATCGTCGGAGCGCTGGTCGTGCTGGTCATGACTCTCACGCTCCACCGCCGCAAATCCAAGCCTGCGGCTGCGACTGCGGCGGCCACGACTCGTACTGACGTCACCATCCCCGCTCCGCCGAGCCGTGCAGCTCAACCGCGCGACGCTCCTGCGGACCGAGCGCCGCGCGGTTGACCGCAAATCATCGCAACTCGACCACCGGGTCAGGCGTTCTGGTGCTGAACGCTCAGTACTCCAGCCGCACCTGGTGGAGTCAGAGTCTTTCGCTGGTAGTGGGCCGTTTTGGCGCGGTATTGATGTCGTCGCCATCGTGACCTGACGACGCAAAGACCGCGCCCTCGGCCGCGTCGGTGGACGGACTGACCATCCCGGGCCGTCCGCGGGCCGGTGGCCGCACCGCTCGATGCCAGACCGCCTGTCGGGTCCGCCTGAAGGCTGGGGTTGGGGCGGCGTTGACAGGAGCCCACCGGCCGTTCCGTCCGTCGCTGGAGCTGACGGGGGCAGTGTCGGTCACCTTGGCGGAGGCTCCCCACAGCTCAGTCGACAGACAGAGGCGGTACTCGACCTAGAGCCGGACCGCCCCTTCTGTCCTTAGGGTGGTGGGAGGCGCCCCCTGCAGCGGGCCGGCCGTCCGTCCCTCGTTCACGCCACGGGAGAGACACCATGACCTCCACGTTTGCCCGACGGTTGACGGGCGCGGTCGGCCAGGTCGCGTTGGGCGCGATGCTGCTCGTTGCCGGCATCGCCCACCTGACAGTCGCGCGCCAGGAGTTCTTGGCGCAGGTGCCCTCCTGGCTTCCGCTCGACGCCGATCTCGTCGTCGTCGCCTCCGGAGTGGTCGAGATCTGTCTCGGGCTGGCCCTGCTCGCGGCTTGGAGACAGCCTGTACGCGGCCTCACCGGAGCGGTCGTAGCGGCCTTCTTCGTCGCGGTCTTCCCGGGCAACATCGCTCAGTTCACCGAAGGGCGTGACGGATTCGGCCTGGATACCGACGCGGCACGGGCGGTCCGCCTGCTCTTCCAGCCGCTGCTCGTGCTCTGGGCGCTTGCCGCCACCGACGTGGTTTCCACGCTGCGCTCACTGCGCCGTCGTCCCTGAGCGTGCTGGTCTTCTCTCAGC
Source organism: Micromonospora sp. LA-10 (assembly GCF_051853095.1). Classification (NCBI taxonomy): domain Bacteria; kingdom Bacillati; phylum Actinomycetota; class Actinomycetes; order Micromonosporales; family Micromonosporaceae; genus Micromonospora; species Micromonospora sp. LA-10. The sequence continues at coordinate 1,022,512 of NZ_CP195710.1, read as the reverse complement.
GGGTGGAGACCCGGTAACGCGACCAACTGATTGCCGAACACCCCGAGCGGATCGGGTAGCTGTTGAGCGTCCGCGGGATCGATCAGCAAGCGCTCCGCGTGATTCTGAACTGTTCCCAGGTGCCGAAGCTGGCCGCGCGCGCCTGGATCGGGTAGTCGGGACCCAGGGTCAGATTGGCACCCGCGTACCTGGCCACAGCGGTGGGCGAGATGGTGAAGTAGCTGCCCCAGTTGGTGACGTAGAACCGCTCCCAGGAACCGATGCTGGTGGCGTTGGCCTTCAGCGGATAGTTGGTCGCGGCGAGATCCGCCCTCACGTACTTTTGGGCGGCCATCGAGTAGATGGCGTAGTCGCCATTGCTGCTCAACCAAATGAGCTTGAACTGCTCCCACGCACCGGAGCTGCTGGCGCGGGCCTGGAGCGGGGCGCCGGTGGCCGTGAGATTCGCGCTGACGTACCTGTTCGCCGCGATCGACTCCCATCGATCCTAATGGATTAGGCGACCGTGGGTCGTCGCGGGGCCCCGGTCGAGGTCTCAGCCTGCGCAATCGCCTTGTTCCGGCCAGCGCATGCCCGTGCTAACCTACCAATCGCTTGGTTGGTTGATTCGGAAGTCATGCCGGCTCCCAGACTCACGCCGAGGGAGCCGCCTCACTACGCAAGGAGACCTCGCGATGGAGGTACTCGTGGTCGGTGGAACCGGCATGATCGGGGTCCACACCGCCCTTCACCTGCGCGACCGGGGAGACAACGTCACCGTCGCCGCCCGAGGCGCGGTCGACGCGGACTCGCCCGTCGCCGGCCTGCCGGTCCTCCGCGGGGACTACACCCGCCAGACCTTCACCCGGGACGACCTGGCCCCCTTCGACGCGGTCGTCTTCGCCGCCGGGCAGGATGTGCGCCACCTGCCCCGCGACGCGGACGAGACGGCGTTCTGGAAGGAGACCCAGAGCGCGGGGGTGCCAGCCTTCGCCGCGCTCGCCAAGAGCGCCGGTGTCTCCCGCTTCGTCCAGGTCGGCAGCTACTACCACCACCTGCGACCCGACCTGGCCGACTCCAGCGCCTACGTCGCCGCCCGGCGCGACGCCGACGAGGGTGCCCGGGCGCTTGCCGACGACTCCTTCTCGGTCTGCACTCTCAACCCGCCCTCGATCATCGGCGCCATCCCCGGCATCACGGCCAAGCGCTACCGCCGCATGGTGTCCTGGGCGGCGGGTAACGAGCCGCAGATCCCCGACCACGCGCCGGCGGGCGGCACGAACTACATGTCGGCCCGGTCCCTGGCCGAGGCGATCGGCGGCGCGCTCGACCGCGGCACGTCGGGCGCGGCGTACCTCATCGGTGACGCCAACCTGACGTTCGCGCAGTTCTTCCAGCTGCTCGTCGACGCGGCCGGGGGCGACCGCACCATCGCCGAGCTCGACGAGCCGCACCCCTTCATGCCCGACTCGATGATCGTCCAGGGCCGCGGGAATGTCCTCGCCTATGAACCGGATCCGGCCGAGACCGCTCTGCTCGGCTACACCCGCGGCGACTGCGAGCGTGCCGTCGCCGAGCTCGTCCAGGTCGTGCGCGCGGCGACCGCTCCCGCAGCGTGAGCGGTCTCGACGCGGCCGACCTCACCGCGTTGCGCGCGCTCTCCGAGACGTACGCCGCGGCCACCGACGACCGTGACGCGGCAGCGGTGGGGGAGCTGTTCATACCGGAGGGTGTCCTGGTGGTCCCCGAGCCGCCGGCGCACCTCGACCCGCACGTGTCGCATGTCGGCCGCGCCGCTGTCGTGGCCACGTTCGGGGCACTCGCCGGCACGCTGGCGACGACCCACGTCGTGGCCGGGGCGCGCTACCTGCCAACGGCGGCCGGAGCCCGTGGCCGGGTCCGCGGCACGGCCCACCACGTGCTTCCCGCTCGTGACGGGCCTTCGGACCTCGTCTGGTTCCTGCACTACGACGACGAGTACGCGCGCACCGACGAAGGATGGGCTTTCACCCGTCGCGCGTTGACCATCAACTGGATCGAACGCCACCGCGTCTCCGTGGTCAGGGCCGACGAGGAAGGAACCGGCAGATGAGCGCCACCCGCAGGCTCGCGGACCAGATCGCGGTCGTCACCGGCGGCGCCCTCGGCATCGGCGGCGGCATCTCCCGCCGTCTCGCCGCCGCGGGCGCCCACGTCGTCCTCGTCGACATCGACGGGCACGCCGCCGCCGATACCGCCGCCGACATCCGTGGCGCCGGCGGCGAGGTCGAGGTCGTCCTCGCCGACGTACGCACCGCCGACGGTGTCGCCGCCGCGGTGGCCGCCGCGGCTGCCGTCGACTCGGGGCGGGTCGACGTGCTCGTCAACAACGTCGGCGACTTCCGCCCGGCCTCCAAGACCTTCCTGCACTCGACGCCGCAGCAGTGGCAGGCGCTCTACGAGATCAACCTGTGGCACGTGCTCGCGATGACGCATGCGCTGCTGCCCGGCATGGTCGATCGGGGCCGCGGGGCCATCGTCAACAACTCGACCGTCGAGGCCTTCCGCGGTATCCCGGCGTGCGCCCCGTACTCCGCCTACAACGCCGGGGTCAGCGCCTTCACCAGGAGTCTCGCCGTCGAGGTCGCCGGCCACGGGGTACGGGTCAACGCGATCGCGCCCGACCTCGCCGACACGCCCCAGACGCCGGCCGCGGCGATGCTGCGCGGACGCGACCCGGAGCTCATCCGTACGTGGATTCCCGTCGGGCGCTTCGGCGAGCCCGACGACTACGCCGCCGTCGTCGAGTTCCTCGCCAGCGACGACGCCCGTTTCGTCACCGGGCACACGATCCCCGTCGACGGAGGGACGCTGGCCGCGTCGGGCTGGTACGCGCGTACCGACCGCAAGGGCTGGTCGAACATGCCCAACGAGGCGTGACCGTGGACGCCGGGGCCGGACGTCGGGCCCCGGCGTCCACGGCCGTGCTCAGTTTCGGCGGTCGAGACCGAAGAGCTCAGCTGCCGCCGCGAGCTGGTCGAGGTACTCGGCCAGGTCACGGTGCCGTACGACGAGGTTGACCACAGTGGCCCCCGCCTCGCCGATCCGGCCGACGAGGTCGAGCGCGGCCTCGGGGGCGCCCGTCGGGTCGAGGCGGGCCGGGGGCGTGATGAGGACGTCGAACCCCTCCGGCAGGTCGTGCTCGGCGAGCATCCGCGGCAGCGTCTCCAGGTCCGGCCCGCGATACGTGACCGGGGCCGGCGCCCACCCGTCGCCCAGGGTGACGGCCCGCCGCAGAGCACGCCTGCTGTGGCCACCGACCCAGATCGGGACCTTCTCCTGAACGGCGTGCGGGCTGATCACCTGGTCGGTGAAGTGGTAGTACTCCCCATGGTAGGTCGCGAGCCGTACCGACAGGGACGCCCGCAGGGCCCGCAGGGCGTCGTCGGCCCGTGGCCCGCGGTCGGCGAACGGGCGCCCGAGCAGCGCGAACTCCTCCTCCAGGTTGCCGACGCCGACGCCGAGGACGACCCGTCCGCCACTGAGGTGGTCGAGGGTGCCGTACCGCTTGGCCAACTCCAGCGGATGGTGCAGCCCCAGCACGAGCACGTACGGCAGGAAGCGGATCCGCTCGGTGATCGCCGCGAGGTACGAGAACGTCGCGACCGGGTCGTAGAAGCGCTCACCCCGCGCCAGCCCCGGTGACACGCTGACGTGCTCCGGGCAGGTGAAGAACTCGTACCCGAGCCGGTCGGCGGTCGTGAAGACGGTCCGCAGTTCGGCGACCCCGGCCTCGGCCTCCCACGGGGGCCGGGGCCCGGAGTCGGCCAGGACCGGGGAGCTGAGGCCGATCCGCACGGCCTCAGGCCTCGGAGTCGACGGCGCGGGCGAGCAGGTCGCGGCCCTCGTCGGTGCCGTCGAGCTGGCGGTTCCAGCGGTGGGTGACCTTCCAGCCCTCGTCGGTGCGGGTGAACTCCCACCGGTTGGAGCCGGTACGCCAGATCCGGTAGCCGTTCTGGTCGGGAGCGCTGAGCACGAGCTGCGAGTAGTTCGTCACCACGGCCCGGTCGCCGTCGACGACGATGTGCGGCAGCCCCATGAGGTGGGCGGCACCGGAGTTGATCAGGGCCTGGTGCCGCTCACCGTTGACCATGCCGCGCAGCGCGTCCCGGCCGTTGAGCACGACCGGGAAGGTGTCGTACACGCCCTCCTCGGTCCACAACTGGGCGGTGATCTCGGCCGAGCCGCTGTCCACTGCGGGGCCGTAGCTGGCCACGATCCGCCAGAGGGCGAGTTGGTCCTCGGCCGCGGCGAGGCGTCGCTCGGCCTGTTCGAGGCGCGCCTCGATCAGGGCGAGCCGGTCGGGCTGCGAGTCGCTCATGGTGGGTTCCTTTCGATCGGGCCTCGCCGGCCGAGCCGGTCGGCGGCCGGTCAGGTAGTGGACGGGTTCGTCTCGAAGCGTTCCGGGGCGAGTTCGCGCAGCGCGGCCATCTGCTCGAGGTGGTGAGCCGCCGAGGTGGCCACGAGGCTCGCGTTGACAGCGGTCGCCCCGACGGCGTCGGCCGTGCGCAGGTGCTCGCGGGAGCCGTCCGGGTCCCCGAGCGGGTCCAGCGGCGGAATCTGCAGCACGAGGTCGAAGCCGTCCGGGCGTTCCACGGAGTTCCAGATGCGGCTCAGCTCCCGCGGCCCGAGGCCGAACGGCGCCCACCCGGTGCCGTACTCCACGGCGCGGCGCAGCGAGCGGCGGGTGCGTCCGCCGATCCAGATCGGGACCGTGGTGCGCGGCGCGTGCGGTTCGACGACGAAGTCGGTGAACGTGAAGTGGGGCCCCTCGTGGTGCGGCACGGCCCTGCCCCACGCCGCGCGCAGGGCCGTGATCGCCTCGTCCGCGATCGCGCCGCGCGCGGCGAACTCGGCGCCGAGCAGGTCGAACTCCTCTTCGAGGCTGCCGACTCCGATCCCGAGGACGACGCGCCCGCCGCTGAGCAGGTCGAGGGTGCCGTAGGTCTTGGCGAGGGCGAGCGGATGGTGGTAGCCGATGACGACCACGTTCGTCGCGAGCCGGACGCGGCGCGTCGCCGAGGCGAGGAACGACAGCGTGGCCACGGGGTCGAAGTACGTCGCGCCCCGCTCGGCGGCGATCGGGGCGGGCACGGCGACGTGCTCGCTGCATGTCAGGTGGTGGTAGCCCAGGTCGTCGGCGGCGCGGGCGACGGCCAGCAGCGCGCCGCCGACGTCGGGGCCGGACAGGACGTCCCGTTCCCAGGCGGCCGCGGTGCGCGGATGCTGGACGACGACCGGGGTGAGCAGTCCGATGCGTGCGGTCATGACAGGGTCTCCGATCCGGCGACGCCGCGCGTCGCGCTGGTGGGGCCGCCGGTCGCGGGCGGGGCGCCGGCCGCGGCACTGGTCGGGATGAGCCGGAGGCGTTCGAGCAACGCGCCGAAGTCCTCGTCGTCGTCCGGGTCGAGCGGCAGCCCGAGCCCGAGCCCGTCGGCGATCCCGCCGTAGGCCTGCCCGAGCACGTTCGGCAGCTCGGCGTAGGTGCCGTGCGGGATGAGCGTGGCCAGCGTCTCGTCGTCGAGGGTGCCGGCGAGTCCGGTCCAGCGCCCGGAGGCGGCCATCGCGGCGAGCTGTTCGCCGACCCGGCCCAGGCCGAGCCGGTCCAGGGTGGTGCGGTAGGCGGGAGTGGAGAAGAGGAACGCCAGCTCCTGGCGGGCGGAGTCGCGGCTCGCGGCGAGCGCGGCCGGCGTCGCACCGGTGATCGACTTGGACACGACGACGACCCGGGGGAGCGCGGCGCGTCCGGCCCGCTCGGCCCCGGCGCGCAGCGCCGGGAGTACGACGGTGCGCAGGTGACTCGGGTGCGAGTTCGTCGCGTGGGTGACGAAGCCGTCGGCGAGTTCGCCGGCCACCTCGCAGACCCGCCGGTTGACCCCGCCAGTGTAGAGCGCCGGGGCCGCGGTCGGCAGCGGACCGGGATTGAAGTACGGCTGGAGCCGGGTGAAGCGGTAGTGACTGCCCTCGTGCTCCAGGGGCTCGCCGGTGCTGAACGCGGCGAAGATCGCCCGGATCGAGGCGAGGTAGTCGCGCAGGTTCTCGGCCGGCCGATCCCACGGCACTGAGAAGCGGCCGACGATGTTGCCGCGTACCTGGGTGGCCAGACCGAGCTGGAAGCGGCCCTCGGAGAACCGTGCGAGGTCCCACGCGGCGTACGCGGTGATCATCGGGCTGCGGGGGAAGGCGAGCGTCATGCTGGTGCGTACGGTGATCCGGCTGGTGTGCTCGGCCGCGAGCAGCGCGACCGCCAGGGAGTCGTGCGTCGTCTCGGGGATGTGCACGGTGTCGAAGCCGAGCCGTTCGATGCGCGCCACGACCTCGGGCACCTCGCGCAGCGCCGTCGTCGGCGGCAGCGTCGTGGTCAGTTCCATCGGGGTGGCGGGTGTCTGGGGTGTCGTCACGGGATGCGGCCCGCCAGGGTGGCGTCGACGACCTCGTCGCCGTTGACGATCCGGGCGAGCTTCTCCAGCCGGGGCGCGCGCCGCAGGTGGGCTCCGCCCTCGACGGGCAGGCAGGCGCCGGTGATCCATGAGGAGCCGGGACCGCACAGGAAGCGGACCGCTGCGGCGACGTCCTCGGCGCGCCCGATGCGCGACAGGGGCTTCTCGGCGACTGTCGCGGCGGCCAGTTCGGGGTCGGCCAGCAGCAGGCCCGGGTTGTCCCCGTCGGTGGCGACGATGCCGGGGCGTACGACGTTGACCCGTACCGCGAGGTGGCCGAGCTCGTCGGCGGCGACCCGGACGAGCGCCTCCAGCGCTGCCTTGCTCACCGAGTACGACGGCATGAACGGGAAGGAGTGTCCGCCCGCGCTCGACGAGGTGCACACGATCGCGCCCCCGCCGCGGGCGGCGAGGGCCTGCCCGCCGTGCCGGATGGCGTGCAGCGCCGTGGTGACGTTGCGCCGGAAGTCGTGTTCGAGGGTCTCGGCGTCGAGGGCGAGCACGGGACGGAAGGTGCCGCCGCCGACAGTGGTGACGACGGCCGCCAGCGGGGTCTCGTCGGCGACGCGTACCGCGAGGGCGACGTCCTGCTCCTGGGTGGAGTCGCCGGCGCTGATCCGTACCGGTGGTGCTCCGGGGGTGGCTGCGGCGATCGTCTCGGCCGCCGCCCGCAGCGTCGCCTCGGTCCGTCCCATGATCGTCACGGCGGCGCCGTCGGCGGCCAGCGCGGCGGCGATGGCGCGGCCGAAGCCGCCGCCCCCGCCGATGACGAGCGCGCCGCGGCCGGCGAGCGGGCCGGGTCGGGCGGTGGTCGGGTGGGGATCCGTGCTCATGCCTGCTCCCTCGACGGTCGGCGGAACTTCTCCCGCGTCGACGGGTCGTCCATGAGGACGAAGGTGCCGGTGGCCGTGACGCATGTCAGGTCCCCGACGCGCAGCTCGCCGGAGCTGCGCACCTTGCGTCCGTCGCGTCCGTCGTGCCGGGCCAGGATCGTGATCGTCGAGCCGATCGGGATGGCCGCGCGGAAGGAGAGTTCGAGCCCGACGGTCACCGCGGCGTAGCCGGCCCGGGCGTTGGCGATGCCGAGGGCGTGGTCCATGAGCATGGCCGAGGTGCCGCCGTGCACGTGCCCGGGTGGCCCCTGGAAGGCGAGCCTCAGGGTGACCTCTCCGCGCAGTGAGCCGTCCGGCTGGACCCAGAGGGCCACCGGCGGCGACAGCGGGTTCTCGGTGCCGCCGGCGGGGTCGAAGCGGCCCGGGCCGGGCCGGTGCCACATCGTCGCGATCCGCTCGGGGAGGTCCGGGGCGTGGGCGTCGATCCGGGCGGTGAGCGCGTCGAGGTCGGCCACGATCCGGTCGGCGTGAGGATCGACGGCATCGCCGGCGCGGGTGATCGCGTCGATGAGCCGGCGGGTGGCCGAGGCGACCGCGTCGATGCCGGTGTCGCGGGGCTGTGCCGTGGCGAGGGGGGCTTCCACCGTGCGGACTCCTTCGGCCGACTCAAGGCAATCAAGCGCTTGCTTGATGCGCACCTTAGCGACCCGATCGCACGCTGGCAACGGTTGCCCGCCGCGCGCCGTTCCTTGTCGATCATGCTGCCGTTCGCCCTATTGACGTGCCCGCACGCTGCCCCTACGGTTCCCAATCGAGCGCTTGTTTGGATCGCGATCGGCCGCAACACCGCCAGCCTCGGGCGCGGATGCCGATCAGTTCCGGACAGGCGCTCCACACCAGCGCCGCCATCCACCACCTCCATGACCGTCGCGCCCGCACGGCCGCCGCCGAACGGCCCGGCCGCCCCGGGAACCCGCCGGGTGAGCCGCGGAGCCGCTCCCGCTCTCGGGCCGAAGGTCAGGAAAGGACCATTGTGTCTCGCCTCCCGCGCCGCCGACGCTTCGCCGTCGCCGTGAGCCTGCTCGCCGTCACCCTCGCCGTCGGAGCCTGCTCTGCCACCCCGACAAGCGACCCCGGTGCCACCACGGGTGAGATCGACCCCAACGCCGTCCTGCGGGTGACGGCCTCGTCGCCGTTCCAGAACCTCGACCCGGCGCAGCCGGCCCCCGGCGGCTACCCCTACCTCACGCTGATCTACGACCGGCTCACCATGGTCGACTCCACCGACCAGGTCGTCCCCGGCCTGGCCAAGAAGTGGACCTACGCCGAGGACGGCTCCCACCTCGAACTCGCCCTGCGCGACGACGTCAAGTTCCACGACGGGACGCCCTTCGACGCCAACGCCGTCAAGGTCAACATCGAGCGCGGCCAGACGCTGCCCACGAGCACCATCAAGCAGGACCTCGCCAGCATCACCGGCGTCACAGTCGTCGACGCGCACACCGTGCGCCTCAACCTCAAGCCGGGCACCGGCGCCGTGCTCCCCTCGGCCCTGGCCACCGCCGCCGGGATGATGGTCTCGCCCAAGGCGATCGCCGACGGCGTCGACCTCAAGCGCGCCCCGGGCAAGGCCGGCTCGGGCCCGTACGTCGCCACCGAGTTCATCCCCAACGAGAAGTACGTCCTCAAGCGCGCCGAGGGCACCTACTGGGACCCCAACGCCGGACGCCTCGCCGGGATGGAGATCACCCGGGTCCCCGAGGGCGCCACCCGGCTCAACGGCGTCATCAGCGGTCAGACCGACCTCAGCTTCGTCTCCTCGGCCAACGAGATCACCCAGGCCCGCCAGCTCGGCGAGGACGGCCAGCTCAAGGTGACCACCCGCCCGTTCCGCAACGTCCTCGGCATCCTGCTGCGCGCCAACATGGGCGACCTGAAGGACAAGCGGGTCCGTGAGGCCATCGCCCGCTCGATCGACCCGGCCGCCATCCGCGCGCTCTTCGCCGACACCTGCACGCCGACCCGCAGCATCTACCCGAACAGCCCGTGGGAGGACCCGGCGGCGACCTACCCGTACGAGTTCGACATGGCCAAGGCCAAGGCGCTGATCGCCGAGGCCGGCGGGGCCAAGGTGTCGATCAGCTTCTCCGCCGGCACCAACACCGAGCAGCCCGCCACCGCCATCCAGGCCGCCATGTCCCAGGCCGGCATCGACGCGAAGCTCAACCCGACGCCGAACTCGGAGACCGAGGCCCGCTTCATCGCCGGCGACTTCGAGCTCGAGGTTTCAAACACCTTCAACCCGCGTCTGGACCCGGCGGGCACTGTCGACAACTACCTCACCGGCAACTACAAGCTCGCCACCGACCCCGAGGCCATCGGCCCGATCGCGGCCAAGGCCGCCGACCCCCGCTCCAGCGTCGAGGAGCGCGCCAAGCAGTACCACCAGCTGTGGGAGCGGCTGTTCAGCGAGGCGTGGTTCATCCCGCTCTGCAACCTCACCAGCGCCACCATCGCCTCCCCGAAGGTCGTCGGGGCCGAGCAGCTGCCGTGGACCAACCTCGGCCTGTTCGACCTGCGGACCGTCGCGATGACGAAGGGCTGAGTGTCAGGTCCCGGCCGCCCGCCACCGCGGGCGGCCGACCCGAAGAAAGGTAGCCAGAGCCAGTGAACCGTCCCACCGCAGCCACCCCGCTCCTGCCCGCCCTGTCCCGCCTGCTCGACGAGCAGCCGGACCTCACCCTCACCCTCGCCGGCGCCTCGTTCACAGTGGCCGAGCTCGATGCCGGGTCGCGTCGCCTCGCCGGGTTCCTCGCCGACCGCGTCGCTCCCGGCGACCGGGTCGTCGTCCTCGCCCGCAACGGCCGCCTGGCTCTGCTCTCCTGGTGGGCGACGACGCTCCGCGGCGGTTTCGTCGTCCCGCTCAACACGAGCAACCGCGGCCCCGTACTGGCCCACCAGGTGCTCGACGCCGATCCGGTCGCGATGATCGTCGAGGACGAGTTCGTGCCCGTCCTGGACGACGCCCTCGCCGGCACGGGGCTGCAGGTGCCGGTCCTCGTCGGCGCTCCCGAGGTCGGCCGGACCTCCTCGGGCCCGGCGCCCGCCTGGGCCACCGAGGTCGTCGACTTCGACGCCGCCGTCGCTGAGGGCTCGGCGGTGACGACCACCCCGGACCTCGACGCGTACGCCACCAGCCACCTCATCTACACGGCCGGCACGACCGGGCCGTCCAAGGCGTGCATGGTCAGCCACGGCTACGTGGCGAACATGGCCCGCCAGATGCACGAGAACCTGGAACGCCGCTCCGACGACGTCCTGTGGACGGCGATGCCGCTGTTCCACATGGCCGCCGTCGGGCACGTCATGGGTTCGCTCCAGCTCGGCTCGGCCATCGACCTCGCGTCGCGCTTCTCGGTCCGGGGCTTCTGGGACGAGATCCTGCGCAGCCGCGCGACGATGGCCGCGCTCATGGGCTCGATGCTGCCGATGATCGCCGGCGCCCCCGACTCCGAGGCCACCCGCGAGGCCTTCGGCCGGCTGCGCGTGGTGTCCGGCTCGCCGGTCACGCCCGAGCTCGCCGCCCGCTGGACGGAGCGCTTCGGCGTCGAACGGGTCGGCTCGGGCGCCTACGGTCTGACCGAGGCCTGCCTGATCACCCTCACCCCACCCGGTGGCTACCGCGCCGGGAGCGCGGGCAAGATCAACGACTCCTTCGAGGTACGCATCGTCGACGAGCACGACAACCCGCTGCCCGTCGGCGAGGTCGGCGAGATCGTCGCCCGTCCCAACCGTCCGGCGATCATGTTCAACGGTTACTGGCGTGAGCCGGAGAAGACGCTGGAGGTCTTCCGCGGTCTGTGGTTCCACTGCGGTGACTACGGCCGCCTCGACGAGGACGGCTACCTCTACTTCGTCGACCGTGGCAAGGACTACCTGCGCCGCGGCGGCGAGAACATCTCCAGCTTCGAGATCGAGGGCGTCGTCGCGACCCACCCGGCCGTCGGCGAGGTCGCCGTCCACGCGGTCCCCTCCCCGCTGGCCGAGGACGACCTCAAGGTGACTGTGGTGCCCGCGCCCGGCGCGGAGATCGACCCCGCCGAGCTCTTCGAGTGGCTGCACCCGCGCATCCCGCGCTACGCCGTCCCCTCCCACATCGAGGTCCGCGCCGAACTGCCCAAGAACGCCGTCGGGCGGGTCCTCAAGCGGGTCCTGCGCGAGGAGGGCGTGACTCCGCAGACGTGGAGCACGGACCCCCGTGCCGTGACCGGCCTCCCGGTCCCGGCCGGCACCAGGGAACAGGCGTGAGCGCGGTGCCCGGCCGGCGGTCTGAAGGGCCGCTGGCCGGCCTGCGCCTCCTTGAACTCGGTGGGCAGGGGCCGGTGCCGTTCGCGACGATGATGCTCGCCGACCTGGGTGCCCAGGTGGTACGGGTCGACCCGCCCGGCGAGCCCGACCGGCGGGAACGCGCGCAGGTGAACGCGATCGACCGGGGCCGTACGACAGTCACGCTCGACCTGAAGTCCGAGGCCGACCGGGCGCTCGTGCACCGGCTGCTCGCCGACGCGGACGTGCTGCTCGACCCGTTCCGGCCCGGGGTGCTCGAACGTCTCGGCCTGGACCCGGCCGAACTCACCGAGCGGTACCCGCGCCTGGTCGTGGCGCGGATGACCGGCTGGGGCCAGGACGGCCCGCTCGCCGCGGCCGCCGGGCACGACCTCAACTACATCGCCGTCTCCGGGGTGCTCGACACGATCGGCCTGCCCGACACCGGCCCTGTCGTGCCGCCGATGTATCTGGCCGACTTCGCCGGCGGCGGCATGGTGCTGGCCTTCGGCGTGCTGGCCGCCCTGCAGGAGCGTGTCTCCTCCGGGCGTGGGCAGGTCGTGGACGCCTCGATGCTCGAGGGCAGCGCGCTGCTCACCGTCGTCATCCACTCGATGCACGCGCGGGGGGCCTGGAACCTCACCCGTGGCACGAACTACCTCGACGGTGGGGCGCACTTCTACCGGGTGTACCGCACCGCCGACGACAAGTTCATGTCCGTGGCGGCCATCGAGGCGAAGTTCTACCGCACGTTCCTGCGTACCCTCGGCCTCGATCCGGAGGACGGGCCGGGGCAGTTCGACGAGTCGGGGTGGGCCGGCTGGGCCGAGCGGATCGCGTCGGTCTTCGCCGGACGCACCCGGCAGGAGTGGACCGGCGTCTTCGAGGGCGTCGACGCGTGCGTGCATCCGGTGCTGGACATCGCCGAGTCGGCCGAGCACCCGCAGGTGCGTGCCCGGGGCGGCGTCGTCGAGGTCGAGGGGGTCGCTCAGCCGGCCCCGACGCCCCGGTTCTCGCGTACGCCGGCGGGCGTCCCACGGGCCCCGCGGCGCCGTGGTGAGGACACCGGCCGGGTGCGCTCTGCGCTCGCCGCGAGCAGCCCATGGGAAGCGTTGTCAAGGTCTTGACCTGCGGCAAGCCTCACTCTACGCTTCGACCAAGCGCTTGCTTGATTGCTGCCTCGCATTCGACGACGGACGAGACGGAGCAAACGTCAATGACGACTCAGGCCCCGGTGGCCCGGAACTCGGGACCCGCTGTCTTCGCCGACATCGTGCGCGCACGCACCGGTGACGACCATCCCGGCCTGCTCTTCGAAGGCCGCACCATCAGCTGGGGCCAGATCGTGCAGGAAGCCGCCGACCGGGCCGCCGCCCTGAACGACGTGCCCCGGCCCGAAGGCCGGCCACTGCACATCGGGGTGCTCCTGGAGAACACCCCCGACTACGTGTACTGGATCTGCGCCGCCGCGCTGGCCGGCGCCACAGTGGTCGGGATCAACCCGACCCGACGTGGCGCCGAGCTGGCCCACGACGTGCGGCACACCGACACCGACCTGCTGCTCACCGAGGACCGCCTCGCCGGCCTCGTCGACGGGCTCGACCTGGGCATCCCCGCCGGGCAGGTGCACAACATCGACTCCCCGGAGTACGCCGCCTGGCTGGCCCGGCACGCCGGCGCGCCGGTGCCCACCGGCGGGACCGACCCTCGCGCCAACCTGCTGCTCCTGTTCTCCTCGGGCTCGACCGGGGCGCCCAAGGCGGTCATCTGCTCCCACGGGCGTCTCGCCGCGGTCTCCGAGGCGCTGCTGGCCCGCACCGAGCTGACCCGCGACTCGGTCACCCACCTGTCGATGCCGCTGTTCCACGGCAACGCCGTCATGCTCAATTTCGGCCCCGCCATGGTCTGCGGCGCGACGATCTCCATGGTCCGCAAGTTCTCCGCGTCCGGCTTCGTCCGCGACGTGCACGAGCACGGCGTCACCTACTTCAACTACGTCGGCCGGGCCCTGGCCTACATCCTGGCCCAGCCGGTCGACCCGCGCGACGCGACGAGCACGCTGCGGCGCGCCGTCGGCACCGAGGCCTCGGCCGCCGACATCGCCCGCTTCGCCGAGCGCTTCGGTGTCGACATCTCCGAAGGCTACGGCTCCAGCGAGGGCGTCATGCGGATCAACCGCACCCCCGAGACGCCGGCCGAGGCGCTCGGCGTGGCAGTCGCCGGCGCCGAGATCAAGGTGATGAACGAGGAGACCGGGCTGGAGTGCCCGCCGGCCCGGCTCGACGCGACCGGGCGGCTCCTCAACGCCGACGAGGCCATCGGCCAGATCGTCGGCGTCGGCATGGCGGCGAAGTTCGAGGGCTACTACAAGAACCCCGAGGCCGCCGCCGAGCGGGTCCGCGGCGACGACTTCTGGTCCGGGGACCTGGCCTACCGCGACGCCGACGGCTACTTCTACTTCGCCGGCCGCTCCTCGGACTGGATCCGCGTCGACAGCGAGAACTTCGCGGCCGGGCCCGCCGAGCGGATCATCGAGCGCTGGGACCGGGTGGCTGTCGCCCCCGTCTTCGCCGTGCCCGACCCGCGTACCGGCGACCAGGTCATGTGCGTGATCCAGCTGCGCAGCGGCGCCACCTTCGACCCCGAGGCGTTCACCGCCTTCCTCGACGCGCAGGCCGACCTCGGCACCAAGTGGCGGCCCCGCTTCGTGCGGATCGTCGACCAGATCCCCAGCACTGGTAACGGCAAGGTCGCCAAGCAGGTCCTGCGCCGTACCGCCTGGGTCACCACCGACCCCGTCTACGTCCGCGACGGCGCGTCCACCGCGTACCGCCCGCTGACCGAGGCGGACGTCCGGGACCTCGAGAAGCAGTTCGCCGACAACGGACGTGCCGCGCTCCTGCCGGCCACCTGACCTGCCGGCCCGCCCGGCACACCGACTGGCGCCCACGCCCCGAGAATGAGGAACATCCATGTACCTGGAGTACACCCCCGAGCAGCGAGAGCTGAGCAGGGAGCTGCGAGCCTACTTCGCGCGCCTGCTCACGCCTGAGGTCCGCGAGGCGCTCGGCGGTACCAACGAGGACCGCCCGGCGTACCGCGAGATCATCCGTCAGATCGGCAAGGACGGCCTGCTCGGGCTCGGCTGGCCCACGGAGTACGGCGGCCAGGGCCGCCCGGCGATCGACCAGTACATCCTCTTCGACGAGATCAACCGCGCCCAGGCGCCGTTCCCCTTCGTCACCATCAACAACATCGGCCCGATGCTGATGCGCTACGGCACCGAGGAGCAGAAGCGCAGGTACCTGCCGGGCATGCTGACGGGCGACGTCATCTTCGCCATCGGCTACAGCGAGCCGGGGTCCGGCACCGACCTCGCCTCGCTGAGCGCCCGGGCCGAGGCCACGCCCGACGGCGGCTGGGTCGTCAACGGCCAGAAGGTGTTCACCAGCGGCGTCAGCCAGGCCGACTTCGTCTGGATGGCCGTGCGCACCGACCCCGCCGCCCCGAAGCACAAGGGCATCACCATCCTCATCGTGCCGACGTCGGACCCCGGTTTCAGCTGCACGCCGATCGCCACCAGCGGCATCACCCACACCAATGCCTCCTACTACGAGGACGTACGCGTCGGCCCCGAGGCCCTCGTCGGCGAGGTCAACGGCGGCTGGCGCCTGATCACCGGCCAGCTCGGTCACGAGCGGGTGGGCCTGGCCGCGATGGGCGGGCGCACCGAGCAGCTGTGGACCGACGTCGCTGCGTGGGCCGCCGAGCCCGACGCCGACGGCAACCGCGTCCTCGACAAGCCGTGGGTGCGCACGGAGCTGGCCCGCGACTACGCCGAGCTGACCGCGATGCGCCTGCTCAACTGGAAGATCGCCGTGGTGGGGGAGGGCCAGAACCCGGCGCCGGCCGCCGCGTCGGTCGCCAAGGTCTACGGCACCGAGACCCACGACCGGGTCTGCCGCAACCTCGTCTCCGTCGTCGGGCCCCGCGCGACCCGGCGACCCGGCGCGCCGGACGCCGTCCTCGGCGGGCAGCTGGAGGCGTACACCCGCGGCTCCTACATCAACACCTTCGGCGGCGGCACCAACGAGGTGCTGCGCGACATGATCGCGGTCGCAGGTCTCGGCATGCCGAGGAAGGGACGTTCCGCATGAGCACCACGACGCACGCCCCCGCCCCCGACGCCACCGGCCAGGACGCCTTCCTCGCCCGCCTGCGCGAGTTCGTCGGCCTCGAGGCCACGCCCACCCGCTACGCCCAGGACGCCGTCAACCAGGCGATGATCCGTCACTTCGTCGAGGCGATGGGCGACGAGAACCCCGTCTACGTCGACGACCAGGCCGCCCGGGACACCGGCCGCGAGGGCGTCGTCGCCCCGCCGCCGATGCTGTCCACCTGGCTCATGGTCGGCTACAAGGCCCACGTGGCCGCCGCCGCGGGCGCCGCGCCGGACACCCCGATGGCCCGGCTGCTCGCGCTCCTGGCCGACGCCGGCTTCGTCGGGGTCGTCGCGACAAACGACGAGCACGAGTACGTGCGCGAGCTGCGCCTGGGCGACGAGATCAAGATGACCACGGTCATCGAGGACGTCTCCCCGCGCAAGACCACGGGGCTGGGCACCGGCCACTTCATCACGACGCTGCGCACCTACACCGACCAGAACGACGAGGTCGTGGCTCGCCAGCGCTTCCGCATCCTGCGCTTCGACCCGTCCGGCGCCAAGCCCGCCGCGCCGGCCGCGGCCGACCCGGCGCTGCGGCACAAGCCGTTCATCCTGCGCGACAACGCGTTCTGGTTCGCGGCCGCCGCGCAGCGCCGCCTCGTCATCCAGGCCTGCACCGACTGCGGCACGCTGCGCCACCCGCCCGGCCCGATCTGCCCCTCCTGCCACTCGTACGCGTGGCACGAGGTCGAGGCGAGCGGCCGGGGCACTGTGCACAGCTACGTCGTCAGCCACCACCCGAAGGCTCCCGGGTACGACTACCCGCTCACCGTCGTGCTCGTCGACCTCGAAGAGGGCACCCGCCTCGTCGCCGACTTCGTCGGGGACGCCGGCGAGGTCGAGATCGGCATGCCCGTGCAGGTCGACTGGCTCGACTACGACGAGAACCTCACGCTGCCGCGTTTCCGGGCCGCGACCTCCGCATCGGAGCCCACAGAAGAGGAAGGGAACTGATGGACTTCCAGCTCGCCGAGGAGCAGGTCACGGTCAACGGCCTGGCGCGCGACGTCTTCGCGCGCAACGGCGACCCGCAGCGGCTCTTCGACATCGAGGCCGGGCCGGACCGCTTCGACCGCGCCCTGTACCGCGACCTGGCCGAGTCCGGCATCCTCGGACTGCCCGTGCCCGAGGAGCACGGCGGCGCCGGGCTGGGCCTGTGGGAGATCGCCGGTGTCTTCGTCGAACAGGGCCGCACGCTGGGCACCGTCCCGCTGTGGGAGACCCTCGTCGGCGGCGTCCTGCCGCTGCTGCGCTACGGCAACGCCAAGCAGCAGGCCGAGTGGCTGCCCCGCGTCGCCGCCGGGGACACGGTCCTCACCGTGGCCGTCGACGACCTGACCGACGTCCGGCCGTACGGCGCCCGCGTTCGCGCGCGGTCCGGCGCCGAGCCCGGCGGTGACGGAGTCACCCTGAGCGGCACCGCGGTCGGCGTCCGTTCGGCGCACCTCGCCGACGCGATCGTCGTCCCGGCCACCGACGAGGCGGGCGCGGTCGGGCTCTACCTCGTGCCGACCGCCGGCGCCGGGGTACGCCGGGACACCTTCGAGCGCACCGACCGTGGACTCGCCGCCGACGTGCGCTTCGACGGCGCCGCCGCGGTGCTGCTCGCCGAGGGCCCCGAGGAGGACCGGCTCGACTGGCTGCTGCGCCAGATCTGGATCGCCGTGGCGGCGCTGCAGAGCGGCATCAGCCAGGCCGCCGTACGCCAGGCCGCCGACTACACGTCGGGCCGTGAGCAGTTCGGTGTGCCGATCGCGACCTTCCAGGCCGTCGCCCACCAGCTCGCCGACTGCCACATCGACACCGAGGCGATGGAGGTCACGTACCTCAACGCGCTCTGGCGCGAGACGACCGGGCGGCCGTCCCGCGCGGCGGCGCACGTCGCGAAGTACTGGGCCGCCGAGGCGGGCGACCGCGTCGCGCGCACCGTGCAGCACGTGCACGGCGGCATGGGCGCCGACGTCACCTATCCGGTCCACCGCTACATGCTCTGGACCACGCAACTGGCCAACACCGCCGGCTCGGGGGCCTGGCACCTGCAGCAGCTGGCGGACCTCGTCGGCGAGGGGGAGCAGCTGTGAGCGGCACGCAGATCACCATCGAGCAGGTGAGCCTCGGCGACACGCTGCCGGCGCTCGAGATCCCGCTGACCCGGACCGTCATCGTCGCCGGCGCCCTCGCGACCCGCGACTACGAGGACGTGCACCACGACCCGGCCCAGGCCGAGCGTCGCGGCACCCCCGACACGTACATGAGCATCAACCACACCAACGGGCTCGTCGGCCGCTACGTCACCGACTGGGCCGGCCCCGCCGCGCGCATGGTGCGCCTGAGCACCCGCCTCGGCGTGCCGAACTTCCCGGGTGACGTGATGCGGCTGACCGGTGAGGTCGTCGGCGTCGAGGAGGACACCGTGCGCGTCGCGGTGCGTGGCATGAACAGCAAGGGTGGGCACGCCATCTCCGAGGTGACCGTGCGCCTGCCCCGCGGATCGGAGCAGTGACGTGACGTCCAACTTCCTGTCGGGTCGCACCGCGGTCGTCGGCATCGGCGCGACGGAGTTCTCGAAGGACTCCGGCCGCAGCGAGCTGCAACTGGCCGTCGAGGCCGTCTCGGCGGCCCTGGCCGACGCGGGCCTGAGCGCCGCCGACGTCGACGGCATGACGAGCTTCACCATGGAGACCAACCCGGAGAACATGATCGCCCGCAGCCTGGGCATCCCCGAGCTGAAGTTCTTCTCCCGGATCCCCTACGGCGGCGGCGGCGCCTGCGCCCCCGTCCAGCAGGCCGCCATGGCCGTCGCGAGCGGGGTCGCCGACGTCGTCGTGGCGTACCGCGCCTTCAACGAGCGCTCCGGCGTCCGCTTCGGGCAGGGACCTCCGCCGGCGAAGACCCAGGCCACCTCGGACAACGAGTACCGCTCCTGGATCAACCCGTACGGCCTGCTCACCCCGGCCCAGCACACCGCGATGTTCGCCCGTCGCTACATGCACAGGTACGGCGCGACCAGCGAGGACTACGGACGGGTGGCGGTGCTCGCCCGCAAGCACGCCGCGAACAACCCCAAGGCGTGGTTCTACGGCAAGCCGCTCACGCTCGAGGAGCACCAGGCCTCCCGCTGGATCGCCGAGCCGCTGCACCTGTTCGACTGCTGCCAGGAGACCGACGGCGGCCAGGCGATGGTCGTGGTCAGCGCCGAGCGTGCCAAGGACCTGCCCTCCACCCCGGTCTACATCCGGGGCGCGGCCCAGGGCCTGGGGCCCGACCAGTACCAGATGGTCAGCTACTACCGCGACGACCTGACCCGGATCCCCGAGGTCGAGCTCTGCGCCCGGCAGTTGTGGGCCCAGTCGGGGCTCGGCCCCGCCGACATGGACGCGGCGATCCTCTACGACCACTTCACGCCGTACGTGCTCAACCAGCTGGAGGAGTACGGCTTCTGCGGTCGCGGTGAGGCCAAGGACTTCATCGCCGACGGCAACCTGGAGGTCACCGGCTCGCTGCCGACCAACACCCACGGCGGCCAGATCGGCGAGGCGTACCTGCACGGCACGAACGGTGTCGCGGAGGGCGTCCGTCTCGTCCGGGGGACCTCGACCAACCAGCCCGACGGCGTCCGCAACGTCCTCGTGACCGCGGGCGTCGGGGTTCCCACCAGTGCACTGATCCTCTCCGCGGAGGGCTGAGACGCCGGCCACCACCACAGACCCGAAGGCCGTCAGCGACCCACGGATCCCGTCCGGCAGCCGTCGAACGGGACAACACCACCTCTGATCAGCCGGAGCGATTCGGCTCATGTTTAGGAAGGATGAGAATGGGCGTCAACATAAGGGCCCGCAAACGTGTGGTCGCGTTGATCAGCATCGGGGCTCTCGCGCTGGCCGGCTGCAGCTCGCCGGACAACTCCGGCAGCAGCAGCAGCGCCGCACAGGGCGAGATCGACACGTCGGCCGTGCTCAAGTTCGCGTCGGCGGGTCCGTTGCGTGACCTCGACCCGGCCGTCCAGACGAGCTACGGCGCCTGGGGCTACCTGTTCCTCGTCTGGGACCGGCTGACCATGCTCGACAAGGACGACAAGATCGTCCCGGGCCTGGCCAAGGAGTGGAACTTCGTCGAGGAC
This sequence comes from Micromonospora sp. LA-10, assembly GCF_051853095.1. NCBI lineage: Bacteria > Bacillati > Actinomycetota > Actinomycetes > Micromonosporales > Micromonosporaceae > Micromonospora > Micromonospora sp. LA-10. Next base: position 1,002,550 of record NZ_CP195710.1, on the reverse strand, counting down.
GGCAGCGTCCTGGAACTCAAGCTCCGGGACGACGTGAAGTTCCACGACGGCACGCCGTTCGACGCCGAGGCCGTCAAGGTCAACATCGAGCGCGGCAAGACCCTCGAGGGCTCGACCCTCAAGAGCGACCTCGCCGACATCGAGTCCGTCGAGGTCGTCGACGCGACGACCGCGCGCCTCAAGCTGGTCAAGGGCAAGGGCGTCCAGTTGCCCGCGTCCTTCACCGGCACGGCCGGCATGATGGTCAGCCCGAAGGCGATCAAGGACGGCGCCGACATCAAGAACAATCCCGGGACTGCCGGTTCCGGCCCGTACATCGCCACCCAGCTCGTCCCCCAGGAGAAGCTCGTCCTCAAGCGGGCCGACAACTACTGGGACCCGAACGTCGGCCGTCTCGGCGGCATCGAGCTGCAGCGCGTGCCCGACGCCGCCGCCCGCCTCAACGGCCTGCAGAGCGGTCAGGTCGACCTGGCCCCGCTCAGCTCGGCCGGCGAGATCGCGACGGTGGAGAAGATCGTCACCCCGGGTAGCGGTCTCCAGCAGCACCAGGTGAAGTTCAAGAACGTCGTCGGCGTCTACATGCGCGCCAACAAGGGCGCGGTCGCCAAGCCCGAGGTCCGCCAGGCGATCGCCCACGCGGTCGACCCGGAGGCGATCAGCGCGCTCTTCAGCGGCTACTGCACGCCGACGCGCCAGGTCGTGCCCGAGACGGACCCGAGCCGCATCCCGAACTACACCTACCCGTACGAGTTCAGCGTGGACAAGGCCAAGGCCCTCGTGCAGCAGGCCGGCGGCGCCAAGGTGTCCGTCACCTTCGCGGCGGGCACGAACGCCGAGCAGCCGGCCAACGTCGTGCAGGCGTCCCTGCGGGCCGTCGGCATCGACGCGACGCTCAACCCCGTGCCCAACACCGAGAACGAGCCGCGCTTCATCGCCGGCGACTTCGAGCTGATGGTCGGCACGTCGTGGAGCCCGAAGGCCGACCCGGCGGCGACTGTGAACACCTACCTGCTGAACACGTACAAGCTCGCCGCGGACCCCTCGCTCATCGCGGACAAGGCGGCCGAGGCCGCCAACCCCACGCTGTCGATGGACAAGCGCGCCCCGCTGTACCAGGACATCTGGAAGACGACGCTCGAACAGGCCTGGTTCCTGCCGCTGTGCAACCAGACCAACGCGAACGTCTCGAAGGCGAACATCGTCGGCACCGACAACATCCCGATGTCGAACATCGGCATCTGGGACCTGCGCCACGTCGCCGTGAAGAAGTAACCGGTCGCTCCTGACCACCGGTGGCGTCGCCGCCGGACCACCCGCTGCGGCGGGGGCCGGCGGCGACACCACCGGCCTTGCCGGCACCAGGCCGTGTGAGGCGCAGTCCCAGGCACACGCTCAGAGTCGAGGTAGGACATGATCCGCTACGCCAGCAGGCGTCTACTCGCGGCAATACCCCTGCTGTTCGTCGTCCCGCTGCTCGTCTTCGCCCTGATCGAACTCGCCCCGGGCGACCCGGCCGTCGTGCTGGCCGGCGACGAGCCGACCCCGGATCGGGTCGAGGCGATCCGCGAGGAACTCAACCTCAACGCTCCGGTCCTGGTGCGCTACGCCATGTGGGTCGGCGACGTCCTGCGCGGCGACCTCGGCACGTCCTTCCTCTCCGATCAGACCGTCATCGAGCTGCTGACGCGGCGGATGGCCACCACGATGTCGCTGGTGCTCGTCGCGATGATCTTCGCCGTCGTGCTCGGTGCCACCCTCGCCCTCGTGGCCACGCTGCGCTCCGGCGGCATCGTCGACCGGGTCGTCAACGGGCTCGCCTCGGTCGCGATCGCCATCCCGGGCTTCTGGTTCGGCCTGGTGCTCGCCTCGGTCTTCGCGGTGGGGCTGCAGATGTTCCCGGCATTCGGCTACCAACCGCTGGCCGACGGCTTCTGGCCGTGGCTCTCGCACCTCGTCCTGCCGGGCATCGCCCTCGGTCTGCTCCCCGCGGCCGAGGTGACACTGCAACTCCGCTCGGCGCTCGGGCAGGTCATGAAGACCGACTACGTCCTCAACGCCGAGGCCAAGGGGCTGTCGCGCGCCAGCGTGGTGTTCAAGCACTCCCTGAAGAACGCGTGCATCCCCGTCGTCACCGTCCTCGGCTTCCGCGTCGCGGAGGTCCTCGCCGGATCGGTGACCATCGAGATGATCTACAACATGCCGGGCCTCGGCCGTACCGCCATCGAGGCGGTGCAGGGGCGTGACATCCCGGTGCTGCTCGGCTTCGTCCTGTTCAGCACGACCGTCGTCGTGCTCGTCAACCTCATCGTCGACATCTCCTACGGCTACTTCAACCCGAAGGTGCGGTCATGAGCACGAACCAGACCCCCTCGGCGCCGGCGCCGGGGAACGACCCGCACGACTCCGGCAGCCTCGCCGACACCGTCCGCGCCGAGGTGCCGACGGCAGCCATCGGCACGGGCGACCCGGAGCCGGTCGCCGCCCCCGGCATCCTCAAGAGCATCGTGCGTCGCCCCGCGACGATCGTGGCCGGCGTCTTCCTGCTCGTGCTGACCTTCATCGCGATCTTCGCCCCGGCCCTGGCGCCGTACGACCCCGACGTGCAGAACCTGTTGCTGCGGCTCCGGCCCCCGAACGCCGAGCACTGGCTGGGGACCGACGACTACGGCCGGGACGTGCTGAGCCGGCTCATCTTCGGGGCGCGGGTCTCGCTCTGGGCGGCGCTGCAGGCCGCGGCCGTCGCGCTCGTGCTCGGTCTGCCGCTCGGCATGGTCGCGGGCTACCGCGGCGGCTGGGTCGACGCGATCCTGACCCGCATCATGGACGCGCTCATGAGCGCCCCGTCGCTCGTGCTGGCGATCACCATCGTCGCGGTGCTCGGCGCCGGCATCACCAACGCGATGCTCGCCATCGGCCTGGTCATGGCCCCGCGCTTCTTCCGGGTGGCCCGCGCCGGCACGATGGACGTGCGGCACGAGACCTACATCGAGGCCTCGATCGCCCTGGGCTGCAGCACCGTACGTACCGCGGTGCGGCACGTGCTGCCCAACGTGCTGCCGCCGATCATCCTCGTCATCTCGGTGTCGCTGGGCACCGCCGTCGCGGCCGAGGCGAGCCTGAGCTTCCTCGGGCTCGGCGTCCAGGCCCCCGCGGCCAGTTGGGGCTCGATGCTCTCGACTGCTTCGTCGAACATGCGCCTCGCGCCGTACCTCGTTTGGCCGCCCGGCGTGATGATCTTCCTCGCCGTCCTCGCCTTCACCTACGTCGGTGACGGCGTCCGTCGCGCCCTCGTGCGCACCCGCTCGGGCAACTGACCGCCCGGCAACCACCAGGAGCTGACATGGCACGTGAAACGGCGTCCGGCGGTACCGCCGGCACCAGGACCGACGCCACCGGCGGGGCGGCGGACCTGCTGCGCGTGGAGAACCTGAACGTCGAGTTCCCCTCGCCCTCGGGCGGGTGGCAGACGACCGTCCAGGACGTCTCGTTCTCGCTCAAGCCGGGAGGGTCGATGGCCCTGGTCGGCGAGTCCGGGTCGGGCAAGACGGTGACCTCCATCGCGGTGATGGGCCTGACCGGGGCGACCGGAGGGCGGATCGCCTCGGGCCGGATCGTCTTCGACGGCGTGGATCTCACCGCGGGAACCCAGAAGCAGTGGCGGGACCTGCGCGGCCCGGGCATGGGCATGATCTTCCAACAACCGATCCGCAGCCTGAACCCGGCGTACACCGTCGGGGACCAGATCGCGGAATCGGTGCGCAAGCACCTGGGGATGAGCCGCAAGCAGGCCCGGGCCCGCGCCGTCGAGATGCTCGAGATGGTGCAGATCCCACGGGCGGCGCAGCGGGTCGACGACTACCCGCACGCGTTCTCCGGCGGCATGTGCCAGCGCGTGATGATCGCGATGGTCATGGCGTGCAACCCGCGCCTGCTCATCGCCGACGAGCCGACGACAGCGCTCGACGTGACGGTGCAGGAACGGATCCTGGAGCTGCTGCGCGACCTGCAGGAGCAGACCGGAGTGGCGCTTCTGTTCGTCAGCCACGACCTCGCGGTGGTGGCCGAGCTGTGCCGGGAGGTCGTGGTCATGTACGCCGGTGAGGTGGCCGAGAACGCGCCCTCGGAGCAGCTGTTCTTCAACCCGCGGCACCCATACACGTCCGGCCTGATCGGCTCGATCCCGAAGCCGGGCCTGAGCACCGACCGGCGGCTGCGCGCGATCCCCGGTGGCATCCCGGCGCCGGGCGCCTGGCCGCACGGGTGCCGGTTCACCAGCCGGTGCGAGTTCGCCGTGCCGGGGCGGTGCGACGTGGCCCACCCCGACCTGGTCCGGCTCGACGGCGCCGCCGAGCACCGTGCGCGGTGCGTGCGGGCCGCGGAGCTCTCTCTGGATGGAGTGACGGTCTGATGAGCCTGCTCGAAGTCGAGAACCTCACGAAGTCGTTCAGTTCCGGCCGGGACTGGCTCGGCCGGCGTACGAAACTGGTGCACGCGGTCAAGGGGGTGAGCTTCACCCTGGAGCGCGGTGAGTGCCTCGCGGTCGTCGGCGAGTCCGGCGCGGGCAAGTCGACGGTGGGGCGCATGGTGCTGCGCCTCATCGAGCCGAATTCCGGCTCGGTGACCTTCGACGGGGTCGACGTGCTGGCCACGAAGCCGAAGCAGCTGCGCGCGCTGCGCCAGCGGATGCAGATGATCTTCCAGGACCCGTACAGCTCGCTCGACCCGCGGATGACGATCAAGGACGCGGTCGCCGAGCCGCTCCTCGTGCACACCGACAAGGGCCGGAGCACGCGGGAGAAGGAAGCCGTCGAGCTGCTCGACAAGGTCGGCATCGGCTCGCGCTACCTGGAGCGCTATCCGGCCGAGCTGTCCGGCGGCCAGTTGCAGCGGGTCGCGATCGCCCGGGCGCTGACGATGAAGCCGAGCCTCATCGTCTGCGACGAGCCGGTCGCGGCGCTGGACGTGTCGGTGCGGGCGCAGGTGCTCAACCTGCTCCGGGACCTGCAGGAGGAGCTGGGTCTGGCGTACCTGTTCGTCTGTCACGACCTGGCTCTCGTCGAGGTCATCGCCGACCGGGTCATGGTGATGGCCTCCGGTGAGGTCGTGGAGACGGACACGACGGATCAGATCTTCGCCAACCCGCGGCAGGAGTACACGAAGAAGCTGCTCGCGGCGATCCCCGTGCCGCTGCCGCGCGATGCGCAGGGCAACCGGCTCGTCGCGCCCGGAAAGGTGGGCTGAACGGTGACCGGTACGACGGGACCGACCCGGACGCAACTGCTGGCGCAGTTCGCGACGACGCGCGACGAGGAGATCCCCGAGTCGGTACGCGACTACGGCAAGCTCGTCCTGCTCGACTCGCTCGTCTGCGGGCTGGCGGCGGTGCGGCTGCGGCGCAGCCGCATGGTCCAGCAGGTCGCCGCCCGGTTCGGCGGCCCGGCCGAGGCGACGGTGTTCGGGCTGGAGCAGCGGGTCGCGGCGATCAACGCCGCGCACGCCAACGCGGACATGATGAACGCGCTGGACGCGGACGACACCTTCTTCAACTCGGCGCACTTCGCGGTGTTCGGCGTCGCGGCCGGGCTGGCGGAGGCCGAGCGGCTGCACGCCGACGGGGCGAGCCTGCTGCGCGCGAGCATCATCGCCTTCGAGATCAACGCGCGGCTGAACCTGTCGACCTCGCTCATGGCCTTCGAGGACGGCCAGTTCCGCTGGTCGCCGCTGTCGTCGCACGGGTACGCCTCGATGGGTACGGCCGCGGCATGCGCTGTCGTCGGCGGCTGGGAGCCGGAGCGGCTGGCCCACGCGCTGGGCCTGGTCGCCTGGCTGGCCCCGCCGGCGAAGAACTCCTACATGGCCGAGCGGCGCTCGTTCAACGCGTTCAAGTACGGCCCGTACGGCGCGATCGCGCACGCCGGGATGCTCGGCGCGGCGCTGGCCGAGGAGGGCTACACCGGCGACCTGGACGTGCTGGACCGCACCCCGGGCTTCATCGAGGCGATGGGCTTCCTCGGCGGCGAGCGGCACGAGATGGTCGCCGGGCTGGGTTCGAAGTGGTGGATCAGCGAGACGTCGCTCAAGCCGTACCCGACGTGCCGTTTCACCCACGCGGCGCTCGACGCGATCCGCGCGTTCCCGAGCACCCACGGGGTGCCGGTGTCGCAGATCGAGTCGATGGAGATCCGGCTGAGCCCGGCGGCCTACCGGACGTTGCAGTTCCGGGAGCCGGCCCCGGCGATCCCGGACACGGTCGCCGCGCCGCTGGACGGCGCCTTCAACATGCCGTACGCCGCGGCGCTGGCGCTGCTCGGGCACGCCCCGGGGCCGCAGTGGTACGACCCCGAACGACTGGCCGACCCGGCCGTGTGGGACCTGGCGCGCCGGATCACGACGGCGCCCGACCCGGTGCTCGACGCGGAGTGGGAGGCCGACCTCCGGGAACACCCGGGCGGCCAGATCCGCCGGACCCGGGGCGCGCTGACGATCCGGGCCGGTGGCCGGGAGTACGTCGTCGAGTCGGACTTCGCCCAGGGCGACCCGTGGGACGACACGACGCGGGCGGACTGGGACTTCGTGGCCGGCAAGCTGGCCTCGTTCTGCGACGGGATCCTCGACGCGGGCACGCAGGAGCGGCTCGTCGAGGTGGTCCGGGGCATCGACGACGTCGCCGACGTCGCCGAGACGCTGTCCCCGCTGCTGGCGCGTGCGCGATGAGCCGACCGGACCGGATCGGCGCGGAGACGAGGTCGTTCGCCTCGTACGGGCGGTCGTGGCTGATCGTCATCCGCGGGCCGCGCGGGATGGCGTTCGACCGGTTTCTCGTGCGACGGACCGGGTTCTCGCTCGTGTCGTTGCAGTACGCGCTGGCGGGCCGGTTCCCGTACAACCCCACGCTGCTGCTGACGACTGTGGGCCGGCGTTCCGCCGAGCTGCGCGACGCGGCGCTGCCCTACGTGCCGTACGGGAAGGATCTGGTGGTCGTCGGCTCCAAGGGCGGCGGCCCCAAGGACCCGGCCTGGGTGGTCAACGCGCGTCATCACGAACTCTGCTGGATCGTGCTGCGGCGCAGGACGATCCCGGTCCGGGCGCGGGTGACCGACGGCGAGCGCGACCCGGAGCTGTTCGCGCACGTCGTGGCGCGCAAGCCGAACGTGGGACGCTACGCCGAACGGGCTGCGGGCTTCGGGCGGCAGATCCCGCTCGTCGTCCTGACCGCCGTCTCGGGGGAGTCGCTCACCTGAGCGGCTCAGCCGGTCGTGAGGACGATCCGCCCGACGAACTCGGACGCCTCCAGCCGGTCGTGCGCGACCGCTGCCTGCTCGAGCGGGTACGTCGCGGCGACCGCTGGGGCGGCGGTGACGGCGGAGAGGGTGAGGGCCTCGCGTAGCTGGCGTGCCACCGCCTCGGGCCCGGGCCGGCCGATGCCGCGCAGCGTCCAGCCCTTGACCATGAGGCGACCCAGGTGCAGGTGGGCGTGGCTGTCGGCGGTGACGCCGCAGGTGACCAGCCGGCCGCCGGGGGCGAGGACCTTGAGCACGTCGGACCAGAGGGTGCCGCCGACCGACTCGACGATGACGTCGACCTCGCCGCCGGGCAGGGCGGCACGCAGGGACTCGACGACGTCGGGGCGGTAGTGGTCCACGACGTCGAGAGCGCCGAGGGCGCGTACCGCGTCGGCCTTCGCCGGGGCACTGGTGCCGAAGACGCGCGCGCCCAGGTGGTGGGCGTACTGGACGGCGAAGGTGCCGACGGCGCCCGCGGCGGCGACGACGAGGACCCGTTCGCCGGGGCGTACGCCGGCGAGGTTGACGACCGCGTCGTAGGCGGTGCGTCCGGCGGTGGGCACCGCCGCGGCGCTGACGGCGTCGAGCGCGGCCGGTCGCGGGAAGCAGTGTGTGGCCGGGACGACGGCGAGCTCGGCGTGGGTGCCGGTGGTCAGCCCGACGACCGCGTCGCCGGGAGTGAAGCCGGTGACGCCGGGACCGGTCCGCACGACGGTGCCGGCGACGTCCCGGCCGAGGATCGTGGGGCCGGTGACCGCCATTCCGTGGGTGCCGCGACGGATGTAGGTGTCGACCCGGTCCAGGCTGGCCGCCTGGACCCGCACGAGCACGTGACCGGGGCCGGGCGCCGGGGCCTCGAGCCGGCCGAGACGCAGGCTGTCGGGGGATCCGGAGTCGACGACGTAGCTGGCGAGCACGCGATTCCTCTCAGGGCAGGGCGATGGTGGCGGAGGCGATGACGTGGTCGCCGAGGCTGTTGGCGCCGCGGACGTCGACGGTGACGAGCGTTTCGCCGGATGTCTCGTGCGCCGGCTTCAGGCCGGTGACGACGCCGTCGAGGGTGCAGGTGTCGCCGGGGTGGTTCTGCGCGGCGAGGCGGGTGCGGAAGTCGACGACGCGGGCCTCCGGTCCGGCCCAGTCGGTGAGGTAGCAGTTGACCAGGGCACTGGAGCCGAGGATGTTCATGTAGACGTCGCGGGCGCCTCGTTCGACTGCTGCGTCGCGGTCGAGGTGCACGTCGTTGAAGTCGAAGGTCGCGGTCGCCAGCGCCGCGATGGACAGCTGGGTGACGGGGATCGGCCAGGGGGCGAGGCGTTGCCCGATGCTCACCTCGGCCCCGGTGCGGGTGCTCGTGCGGCGCTCGGGCCGGGGCGCGGTGAGCACCGGCAGGACCTGTCCGTCGCGGGTGCGCTGGTGCGCCACGACGACCGGCATGCCGTCGTGCACGAGGTCGGGGCGCAGGTACACGACGTCTCCGCTGAAGCGGGTCCCGTCGGCGAGTTCGGCGCTGCCGACGAGGTAGGGGCGCTCGTCGAGGGGTGCGGCCGCGTAGCCGGGTTGCAGGTGCGCGGTCAGGGTGCCGGTGGTGCCGGCGGGCGGCGGGTCGACCGGGGCGGCGGCGACCGGGCGTACGGGGCGGGCGAGGCGGTCCCCTGATGTCGCCGCGCTCTCGGTCCGGGTCGCCGGGTTCCAGCGGAGCATCCGCAGGACGACGCGCCCGACCGGCTCGCCCTCGACGGTGCGGTAGTCGCTGACGAGGTCGACGAAGTGGCCCCGGCCGAGCCGGGTGGACTTCTCGGGGGAGACCGCGCCGATGGAGGGGAACTGTTCCAGGTGGTCGCCGGGGCGCAGCGGGCGTACGTAGGTGTGCTCCGTCTGCACCGCGGCCACCGAGGTGAACCCGCGCGTGGCGAGGACTTCGTTGACCCGGTCGAGGCTCTCGGCGTGGCGGTGACTGCGCCTGTTGCCGGGCAGGGTCCACATGTTCAGCGAGGTCGCCGGGGCCACGATGCCGCCCCAGACGGAGCGGGTGGCCCACTGTGGGTCCTGGTACGCGGGGTTCTCGTCGCCGACGGCGTCGCACCAGATGCGGATGGCCGCCTCGGTGATCGCGTCCTTGGCCCGGCGGGGCGGGTCGGTGAGGCCGATCAGAGCGTCGAGTCGGGCGCGGAAATCCGCGTCACTGCCGGTCATGGGGCTCCTCTTGCGGACAACGGTGTCAACCAAGCGCTTGCTTGACCATATGAGGGCGCTGCCCTAGGGTCAAGGCTCATAACACCGGCCGCGCCCGGCGGCGACACCGGACCGATCGTGCGTCACCAGCGCCCCGACCCGCGAAGAGGGCCGAGATGCTCCCGAGCACCCCAGCGACAGCCACCCGAGCCTTCTTCTCGTTTCCGAAGGTGACCGACCCCGCCCGCCATCGCGACTACAACGCGTGGCATCAGCTCGACCACCGCCCCGAGAACCTCGCCCTGCCCGGCGTCGTGCACGGCGACCGCTGGGTGCGTACCCCCGCGTGCGAGCGGCTCGGCAGCTACCCTGATCCCGCCCTCGCCGGCAGCCAGTACATGGCGATGTACTGGTTCGCCGAGCCGGCCGCGGACTCGGTCGCCGAGTGGAAGGATCTCGGCGACCGGGCGATCCACCAGGGCCGGCGTCCGGAGCTGGCCTGGACCGAACGGCCGATGACCCGCATGTTCCGGCCGGTCCAGGGCCACGTCGCCCCCCGGGCCCTCGTCACCCTCGCCGCGCTGCCGTTCCGGCCCCACCGCGGGGTGTACGTCGAGGTGAGCCAGGTCGAGACGTCCCAGCGCCCCGACGTGGCCGACCTGTCCCGGTTCGAGCACGAGACCCAGGTGCCCGACCTGCTCGCGCGCGACGGCGTCGCGGGCGTGTGGACCTTCCGTAGCGCCCCGAGCCGCAGCCGTCCCGACGGACCCGTCGTGCGGATCCGGCTCACCTACCTCGAAGCCGACCCGGTCGAGTTCACGCGGGCCCTGTCCGCGGACCCGCTGGTGGCCCCGCCCGCGGCGCTCGCCGGCACGGCCACCCCGCTGTTCACCGGGCCCCTGGCCACCATTACGCCCTGGGAGTGGGACTGGTTCGACGAGGCCGCCCCGGCGCCGGACCGCGGGGCATGACCGAGGCCACCGGCCTGCTCGGGCGCTACGGGCCCTGGGCCCTGGTCGTCGGCGGTTCCGAGGGGGTCGGCGCCGCGTTCGCCGAGCAGCTGGCCCGGGCCGGTCTCGGCATCGTGCTCGTCGCCCGCAAGCCCGCGCCGCTCGGGGAGGCCGCCGACCGGGTCCGGGCGCACGGGGTCCCGTGCCGCGTGCTCGCCCTGGACCTGCTCGACGCGGACGCGACCGCCCGGATCGTCGAGGCGGTCGCCGACCTCGACCTCGGCCTGCTCGTCCTCAACGCCGGCGCGAACACCTACCGCAGCCGCTTCGTCGAGGCGGACCTCGCCCGGGTCCGGGCCGTCATCGATCTCAACGTCACCCGCCCGCTCGAACTCTGCCGGGAGCTCGGCGCCCGGCTCGCCGCACGCGGCCGCGGCGGCATCCTCGTCGTCGGCTCCTCGGCCGGCTACCTCGGCCACGCCGACATCGGTGTCTACGCCGCCGCCAAGGCCTTCACCCGGATCTTCACCGAGGGACTGTGGCTCGAACTGGGACAGGTCGGTGTCGACGTGCTGCACCTGGTGCTGGGGCTCACGGCCACCCCCGCCATGGAGCGCGCCGGCCTCGACCTGACCGGCGCGGCCGACCCGGCCGACGTCGCCGCCCAAGGGCTGGCGGCCCTGGGCTCCGGCCCGGTACACGTCGTGCGCCAGCAGGCCGAGGTCGCCGCGCGGCGCTCCGGCCCGGACCGGGCCGCACTCGTCGCCGGCAACCACGGCGGGATGCGGGCGATGCTCGGCGGGCCGGGCCCCGACCCGCGCTGACCACCCGAGCCCGGTGGCCCGTGCGGAGGCTTCCGCTCACTGCGTGACGGTCCACCCGCCGTCGACGACGAGCAGCGCCCCGTTGACGTACGAGGCCAGCGGCGAGAGCAGGAAGAGGATCGGCCAGGCGATCTCGTCCGGCGTGGCCATCCGGTGGCTCGGCACCCGGGCCAGCACGGACTGCCCCGTCGGAGACCCGGCGAAGCCCCGCAGCCTCGGGGTGTCCACCATGCCGGGGGCGACCGCGTTGGCCCGTACGGCGTCGGCCCGGTGCGCGGCCAGGTGCCGGGTGTAGCCGACGATCGCGGCCTTCGCCGCGCTGTACCAGTCGGAGGCGGTGCCCACGACGTTGCCGGCGACCGAAGCGGTGTTCACGAGGGTCGCCCCGGGCGGGGCCTGTTCGAGCCAGGCCCGGGTCACCGACCGCACGCTGCCGACACACAGCCGCACGGCGTGGTCGAAGTCGAGCTCGGTCGCCGAGGACGGGCCGGCGTTGTTGACGAGGTGGCGCACCGGCCCGTACGCCGAGCAGGTCCCGGCGAGGGCCGCGCGCACGGCCGCCTCGTCGGCGACGTCGACCACGTGGGGGTCGACCACCCCGCCCGCCGCGCGGACGGCGGCGCTCACCGCCGTGAGGGCGGCGGCGTCGCGGTCCCACGCGGACACCACGAGCCCTTGCGCGGCGGCGGCCGCCGCGGTCGCCGCTCCGATCCCGCTGCCGGCCCCGGTCACGACGACGACGTCGCCCGTGCGGAAGCCGAGCCGTGGCGCGCCCGCGCCGGCCGCCGGCCGCGGGTCACTCATGGGGGCGCCCGGGGTCGCTGTCCGGGTCCGGCCCGGCCTCCGCAGCCGGACCGCCGGGCGGCCACGGGCGGCTGATCGGGTCGGACGCGTCGCGGGCTCCGCGCAGCGACGCCTCGGGGATCGGCCACTGGCCGGCGAGGTCGTCGACCCGCTGCCACTCCGAGACGGTGAGACGTTCCTGCACCCGCCACTCGCCCGCGCGCCGGGTGACGAGGTCGACGTAACGGAACCCGCTGATGATGTTGCCGCGCGGCGGCTCGGACGTGCTGCGCTGCAACGCGATGCCGTACGTCTCGGCCCGGGCCCGGTCCGGGTCGGTCGGGTCCAGCTCGACCAGGATGTTCGTCAGGTAGTGCATCGTCATGGTGCGCCGCGCCACGAGCGCGAAGACCATGTCCAGCGTCGCGTCCCGTTCGGCCACGGTCCCGCCGAGGGTGATCCGGGCGTCCGGGTGGAAGGCGCTCGCGGCCAGGTCCCGGTCCATGCGGTCGATCCCTCGCGCGTAGCGCAGCAGGGCCCGCTCGATGGCCCGCTCGGCGAGCAGCGCGTGCAGCTCGACCGGGCCGGCCGGGAGGGAGCGCGACGGGTCAGACACCGAAGCCTCCGTCGACGTCGAGCTTCTGCCCGGAGATGAAGCCGGCCCGGTCGCTGGCCAGGAAGCAGGCGGCCTCGGCGATGTCGAGGGCGCTGCCGAAGCGCCGCAGCGGAGTCGAGGACCGGGCGACGGCCAGGGCGCGTTCGTCGAGGTCCCCCGAGGAGATCAGCCGCTCGGCCATCCCGTCGGTGAGCATGCCCGGCCCGACGCTGTTGAACCGGATGCCGAAGCGGCCCTCCTCGTTGGCGAAGGCCCGTACGAGCGCCTCGACCGCCGCCTTCGGCGCGGCGGATAGGCCGTCCCGGGCGGGGTAGCGCGTCGTCGCCGCGGTCGTGATCGCCACGACGTTGCCACGGCTCTGGCGCAGGGCCGGGAGACAGGCCGAGACCAGCGTGAAGAAGGCGGTCGCGTCGTTGGCCACCTGCGTGGCGAACTGCTCGGTACGCACTGTGGACAGGTGCCGCATGGGCACGTGCGGTCCGGCCGCGTGCACGACCGTGTGCAGCGGCCCGGGGCCTGCGGTGAGCTCGGCCACGAGCGCGGCGGTGGCCTCGGCGTCGGTGAGATCGAGGTGGTGCGCCGAGTGCGTGCCGGACGCGACGGGCGGCAGCTCGTCGAGCACCTGCCGGGCGGCCGCGGCGTCGCTGCGGTAGGTGATCGCCACCGTCGAACCCCGGCGCGCCAGTTCGCGGGCGATGACCCGGCCGAGGCCGCCGGTGCCGCCGGTGACGAGCGCGACACCGGCGCGGTGGACGAAGTCGGCGGGCACGGGCAGCGCCGCCGGGGGTGCGGTCGGGGAGGACTGGTCGGTCACGACGAACTCCTGAGGAAGTGGGAGGGCCGGGAGAGTCAGGTCGCGGGGAGGGGGTCGGCGCGTCCGCGACGCAGCCACACGAGCACCGTGGCGGCCGTGGCCAGGCACGCGGCGGCGTACAGCATGAAGGCGGCGCTGGAGCCGAACCACGTGCTCAGCCCGCCGAGCAGGAGGGCGCCGAACGGCATGCCACCCCAGCCGAGGAAGTAGAGGCTCATCACCCGGCCGCGCTGCGCGTCGTCGACGACCTTCTGGACCACCGTCTGCAGGATCACCATGGCGCCGATGCTGAACATGCCGCACAGCAGCGCGGCCGCCGCGAGCACGGGCACCGTCGTGGCGGCCCCGAGCAGGGCGTTGCTCAGGCCGAGCAGAACGAGGGTGAGCGCGGCGTGCCACACGGTGGCGATACGCTCGGAGAGGCGGGCCACGACGAGGATCCCGAGGAGCGAGCCCAGCCCGGTCAGGGCCACGAGCATGGGGAAGACCGGGTCCGGGTTGTCCGAGGTCGCGGCCGCCCGGACGGGGAGCTGGGTGGTGAAGGCGCAGCCGAAGAACGCGTTGACCGCGACGATGACGAGGCAGAGCGCGGCCGGGGGGCGCTCGCGGGCGTGCCGGATCCCCGCGCGGACCTGCGCGGTCAGGCTCTCGCGGGCCACCGGGACGGTCGGCCGGACGCGACGGGTGCGGACCGCGAGCGCGGCGGCGGCCGCGGCGAGGGTGAGCGTCGCGTACATCACGAACGTGCCCAGCGGTCCCCAGGCCACGAGGATCAGCCCGGCGACCGCGGGGCCGATCGCGCGGGCGAGGTTGAGCCCGGCGGCCTGGATCGGTACGGCGTGGCCGAGCGCCTCGGCCGGGACGGTGTTGGCCACCAGGGCCTGGGTCACAGGGGACAGGAAGCTGATTCCGGTGCCGGCAAGGAAGGCGAGCCCGAGCATCACGGGCAGGGCGACGATGCTGGCCGCGATGGTCGCCGCGCAGACCCCGGCCAGGACTGTGGTCGCCAGGAGCACGCCGATCTGCAGCCGCCGCCGGTCGACGGCGTCGGCCAGCACCCCGGCCGGGATGGAGAAGAGCGTGAACGGCACGAGCAGGCAGAAGAAGAGCGCCCCCATCGTCGCCGGGGTGGCGTTGCTCTCGATGAGCACCGACTGGAAGGCGATGTTGCAGCCCCAGTAGCCGGCCTGGGACAACACCAGGGTCAGGAGTACGAAGCGGAAGTCTCGGAATTGCAGGGCCGAGAACATTTTCACGTCTTTCGCCATCCTTCTGTCGTTTCGGGGACCCTACCAAGCGCTTGCTTGCATCGCTAGTGTCGAGTGTGGTTTTCTTCCCGTACCTCGAGTGAAAGGGCGTGCCGTGAGCGGCTTCTGCGCAGGACGAACGGTGATCGTGACCGGTGCCGGACAGGGACTGGGCCGGGTCCACGCCCTCGAGTTCGCCCGGCAGGGCGCGAACGTCGTCGTCAACGACATCGAGAGCAGCCGGGAGGCGGCCCAGGCCGTCGTCGACGAGATCCGCGCACTGGGCGGTCGCGCGGTCGTCAGCGCCGGCGACGTCAGCGACTGGGCCTACGGTGAGCGGCTCGTACGCGAGACGGTCGAGACCTTCGGCGAGCTGCACACCCTCGTCAACAACGCCGGCATCAACCGCGACCGGATGCTGGTCAACATGAGCGAGCAGGAGTGGGACCTCGTCCTGCGGGTCGACCTCAAGGGACACTTCGTCCCGATGCGCCACGCCGCCGCCTACTGGCGCGACGCCGCCAAGGCCGGCCGCCGGATCGCCGCGCGCGTGGTCAACACGTCCTCCGGCGCCGGGCTCATGGGCAGCGTCGGACAGGGCAACTACGGCGCCGCCAAGGCCGGGATCGCCGCCCTGACCCAGATCGCGGCCGCCGAGTGGGCCCGCTACGGCATCGTCGTCAACGCGATCGCCCCCTCGGCCCGTACCCCGATGACCGAGGCCGTCTTCGCCGAGGCGATGGCCGCCCCCGAGGCGGGCTTCGACGCGATGGATCCGGCCAACGTCTCCCCCCTCGTGGTCTGGCTCGGCTCCGACGCCGCGCAGGCCGTCAGCGGCGCCGTCTTCGAGGTCGCCGGCGGCGAGGTCTCGCTCGCCGACGGCTGGCGCCACGGACTGGCCGCCAGCAAGGGCGCGCGGTGGGAGCCGGAGGAGCTCACCGACGTGGTCGCCGACCTCATCGCCCGCTCCGAGCCGCCGATCCCCGTCTACGGTGCCTGACATGGGTGCTGACGCAGCGCGGGCCACCGGCGTGCCGGTGAGCGACGAGCAGTTCCGGGCCGAGATCCGCGGCTGGCTCCAGGAGGCCCTCACCGGGCCGTTCGCCGAGGCGGTCGGCACCGGCGGCGAGGGACGCGAGCACGAGGCGCACGAGCTGCGCCGCGAGTGGGAGCGCCACCTGGGCCGGGCCGGCTGGATCGGCCTGTCCTGGCCCACCGAGTACGGCGGACGCCCCGCGACCCTCGCCCAGCAGGTCATCTTCCACGAGGAGTACGCCCGCGCCGGCGCACCCGGCCGGCTCGGGCACATGTCCGAGCAGCTGCTCGGCCCGACCCTGCTCGCCTTCGGCACGCCGGAGCAGAAGGCACGCTTCCTGCCCCGCATCACCAGCGGCGAGGACATCTGGTGCCAGGGCTACTCCGAGCCCGGCGCGGGCTCGGACCTCGCCGGGGTGCGCACCCGCGCCGAGCGCCGGGGCGACCACTACGTCATCACCGGGCAGAAGGTGTGGACCTCGCTCGCGCACCTGGCCGACTGGTGCTTCGTGCTGTGCCGCACCGACCCCGGCTCGACCCGCCACGCCGGGCTGTCCTACCTGCTGGTGCCGATGGACCAGCCCGGAGTGACGGTGCGTCCGATCACCCAGCTGACCGGCACGAGCGAGTTCAACGAGGTCTTCTTCGACGAGGCCGTCGCGGCCGTCGAGCACCGCGTCGGCGCCGAGGGCGAGGGCTGGAAGGTCGCCATGGGCACCCTGGGCTTCGAGCGCGGCGTGTCCACCCTCGGCCAGCAGATCGGCTTCCGCCGGCGCCTCGACGCCGTCATCGCCCGGGCCCACTCCAACGGCGCCTGGCAGGAGCCGGCGCTGCGTGACCGCCTCGTCGACGCCTACATCGGGCTCGAGGTGATGCGGCACTCGGCGGTGCGGCTGCTCGCGTCCGCCGGTGACGGGCTGTCCGGCCTGGAGGCGTCGATCTCCAAGCTCCAGTGGGCCACGTGGAACCGCTCGCTGGGCGAGCTCGCGGTCGACGTCGAGGGGGCCGGGGCGCTGCTCACCGGGCCCGGGTACGAGCTGGACGACGCCCAGACCCACTTCCTGTTCAGCCGCGCCAACACGATTTACGGCGGTTCGAACGAGATCCAGCGCAACATCATCGCCGAGCGCCTGCTCGGCCTGCCCCGATGAGGTGAGGACGATGACCGGATCGCACGCCGAGCCTCGTGCCGTGGCCGAGACGTCGCAGACGGAGGCGGATCTCGCAGAGATCCGTGCCTCCGTGGCCGAGGTGCTCGACGGGCAGGCCGATCTGCGCCGAACCCACGAGGTCATGGTCGGGGAGCAGGGCTGGGACCCGAAACTGCACGACCTGCTCACGGCCGAGCTGGGCCTGCTCGGCCTCGTCGTACCGGAGCACCTCGGCGGGCTCGGCCTCGACGTGCCCGCCGCGACCGCCGTCATCGAGGAACTCGGGGCCCGGCTCGTGCCGGGCGCGCTCGCGACGAGCCTCACCGCGATCCTCGCCGCCCGCGCCCTCGGCCCGAGCGCCGAGCCCCTGCTGGCACGCGTCGTGGACGAGCAGCTGACCCTGGCCGTCGCGCTCGCCGAGGACGGCGCGGGCTGGGATCCCGGACAGACCGCCACCCGGGCCACCGGCGCCGGGGACGAGTGGGCGCTGACCGGGACGAAGACCCTCGTCGCCGGGGCCGAGGCCGCCCGGGTCGTTCTCGTCACCGCCCGGAACGAAGGTGGTGAGCCCGGCGTCTACGCCGTGGACCTGGCCGCCGACGGGGTGGACGTGCGGACGCACATGACGCTCGACCAGACCCGGCGGCTGAGCACTGTGCGCCTGCGCAGGGCCGCCGCCATTCGGGTCGACGCCCCCGGCGGCGAGGGGGCCCGGGTGCTGCTGGACCACGTGCGCGCGATGCTCGCGCTGGAATCGGCGGCCGCCGCCCGCGCCTGCCTCGACCTCACCGTCGACTACCTCAAGGTCCGGGAGCAGTTCGGCCGCCCGATCGGGTCGTTCCAGGCCCTCAAGCACCGCTGCGCCGACCTCGCCGTCACGGTCGCCGGGGCGCGGGCCACGGCTGACCACCTCGTCACGACGCTACGCACCGGGGCCGCCACCCGATCGCACGACGCGGCACTGGCCAAGCTCGTGTGCGCCGACACGCTGATGACCGTCGCCGCCGAGGCGATCCAGTTGCACGGCGGTATCGGGTTCACCTTCGAGCACCACGCGCACCTGTTCTTCAAGCGCGGCAAGTCGACCCAGCTGCTGGCCGGTTCTCCGGCGGCGGTCCGCGCCGAGGTGGCAGCGCTCGCCGGCCTCTGAGCCGGCCGCCGGAGTCCACGGCCGGCAGGAGCGGAAATGACGGAGGGGCCGCACCGAACCGGTGCGGCCCCTCCGCCGTACATGCCCCGCGCGCTCAGCCGAGCGGACCGGCGCCGGGCGGCTGGGCGGCCAGGTGCCGCGACGGGATCTCCCCACCACCGTCGATGACGATCTCCGTGCCCGTGACGTAGGCGGACAGCGGCGAGACGAGCAACAGGCAGGCCGCGGCGATGTCGGCCGGGGTCGCCATCCGCCGCATGGGGATCGTCCGCGCCACGCGATCCTGCCCCGCCTCGTCGCCGTAGTAGAGATGCGACAGCTCGGTCTGTACGAGACCCACGGTCACCTGGTTGACCCGTACGGCGGGCGCGAAGTCGAGCCCGAGGCACCGGGTCAGCATCGTCAGGCCCGCCTTCGCCGCGGCGTACGCGGCGGTGTCCGGGGCCGGGTTGGCTCCGGCGACCGAGCCGATGTTGATGATCGTGCCGCTGCCCTGACGCTGCATGACCTCGTTGGCCTGCTGGGCGACGTAGAACGGGGCGAGCAGGTTGAGCGTGACGACCGCCGAGACGAAGCGGGGGGACACCGTCGCGGTGTCGGCGCTCGGTGCGCCGCCGGCGTTGTTGACCAGGATGTCGAGCCGGCCGAACCGGTCCACCGCCGCGGCGACGAGTGCCTTGGCCTGCTCGGGATCGCGTACGTCGGACTGGACGAAGACGGGCGTGCGTCCGTCGATCTCGGGCAGTTGCTCGGGCTCGCTGCGGCCGCACACGATCACCCGCGCCCCGGCCTTGAGGAAGGCGCGGGTGATCTCGGCGCCGATGCCACGGGTGCCTCCGGTGACGACGGCGACCTGGCCGGTCAGGTCGACGCCGCCGGGCGTCGTGGGGGACTGGGTCATCAGAGCCTCTCGATGATCGTGACGTTGGCCTGGCCGCCGCCCTCGCACATCACCTGCAGGCCGTAGCGGCCGCCGGTGCGCTCGAGCTCGTGCAGCAGGGTGGTCATCAGCCGGGCGCCGGTGGCGCCGAGCGGGTGGCCCAGGGCGATCGCGCCGCCGTTGACGTTGACCCGCTCCGGGTCGGCTCCCGTCTCCTTGAGCCAGGCGAGCACGACCGAGGCGAACGCCTCGTTGATCTCGAACAGATCGATGTCGTCGATCGACAGCCCGGTGCGCTTGAGCGCGTGGGCGGTGGCGGGGATGGGGGCGGTGAGCATCAGCACCGGGTCGTCGGCGCGTACCGACAGGTGGTGGATCCGGGCGCGCGGGGTCACCCCGTGCTCGGCCACGGCCTGCTCGCTCATGACGAGCAGGGCGGCCGCGCCGTCGCAGATCTGGCTCGCCACGGCGGCGGTGACCCGGCCGCCCGGGGTCAGCGGGTCGAGGCCGGCCATCTTCTCCAGGCTCGTGTCGGCGCGCGGGCAGGTGTCGGTGTCGACGTCGCCGACGGCGCGGATCTCGCGGCTGAAGCGGCCCTCGGCGATGGCCCGCAGGGCCCGCTCGTGGCTGCGCAGGGCGAAGCGCTCCATGTCCTCCCGGCTGACGCCCCACTTCTCGGCGATCATCTCGGCCGAGCGGAACTGCGAGATCTGCTCGTCGCCGTAGCGCTTGCGCCAGCCGGTGGACCCGGAGAAGGGGTCGTCGAAGCCGTACTGCCGGCCGGTGAGCATCGCGGCGGAGATGGGGATGGCGCTCATGTTCTGCACGCCCCCGGCGACGACGACGTCGTTGACTCCGGCCATGACGGCCTGGGCGGCGAAGTGCACCGCCTGCTGGCTCGACCCGCACTGCCGGTCCACCGTGACGCCGGGTACGTGCTGGGGGAGCCCGGCGGCGAGCCAGGCGGTGCGGGCGATGTCACCGGCCTGCGGGCCGATGGTGTCGACGCAGCCGAACACGACGTCCTCGACGGCGTCGGGGTCGACCCCCGAGGAACTCATGAGGCTGGTGAGCGCGGCGGCGCCCAGGTCGGCGGAGTGGATGTCGGCGAGCGCGCCGCCGCGTCGCGTGACGGGGGTGCGGACGGCGTCCACGATGTATGCCTCTGCCACCGGGTTTCCTTCCTTCACATGCCTCACCGGTCGGTGCCGGAGGTCGGATCGGTTGAGTCGGCGTGGCTCGCTGACGCTGGTCGCCGGCGTTGCCACCGCTAGTCTAGCAAGCGCTTGGTTGGTAGTCTGTGCTTCGTTCCAAACAAGTGACCGGCTCCGCGTGAGGAGATGTGCGTGAGTGACGTGTTGACCACGATCCCCGCCCTGCTGCGGCAGGCCGCGCAGGACGCCGCCGAGCTTGAGGCCCTGGTCGACGGGGACGTGCGGATGACCTTCGCCGAACTCGACGCGGCCGTCACCCGGTTCGCGCGGGCCGCGGTCGCGCACGGTCTCGAGCCGGGGGACCGCGTCATCGTCTGGGCTCCGAACAGTGCCGACTGGGTCGTCAGCGCCCTCGGCGTGCTGGCCGCGGGGGGCGTGCTGTGCCCCGTCAACACCCGCTTCCGGGGTGAGGAGGCGCGGTCCGTCATCGCCAAGGTCCGGGCCACGATGGTCGTCCTCGACGACGCCTTCCTGGACGTCCACTACCTGGCCGCGCTGCGCGGTGACGGGCCGCCGCCGGCCGCCGGCCGCCCCGTGCCGCTGCTGCCCTCGGTGCGTACCGTCGTCGACCTGTCCGCCACCGGCCGCGAGCAGACCGATGACGGCGTGTGGTCCCTGGCGGCCTTCACCGCGCTGGCCGACCGGGTCGACCCCGGAGTCGTCGACGCACGGATCGCCGCCCTCGCCCCGGAGAGCGTGGCCGACATCCTGTTCACCTCCGGCACCACCGGCTACCCCAAGGGCGCGATGGTCTCGCACGCCTCGAACCTGCGCGTCGACAGGGAGTGGGCCCGCCTCGTCGGGCTGCGGCGAGGCGACCGCTATCTCATGGTCAACCCGTTCTTCCACAGCTTCGGCTACCGGGCCGGCATCCTGGCCAGCCTCCTCATGCGCGCCACCATCATCCCGGTCGCCGTGTTCTCCGTCGAGACCGTGCTGCGTCTCATCGAGCAGGAACGGGTCACGGTCTTCCCGGGCGCGCCCACCGTTTACACCTCCCTGCTCGAACACCCCGACCTCGGCACATACGACCTCAGCTCGGTACGCCTGGCCGTCACCGGGGCCACGATCGTGCCGGTGCCGCTGCTGCGCCGGATGCGCGAAGAACTCGGCTTCCGCGACGTCATCACCGCCTACGGGCTGACCGAGACGTGCGGCACCGCGACCGTGTGCCCGCCCGACGCCGGCCTCGAGCGGATCTCGACCAGCTGCGGGCGGGCGATCCCGGGCACCGAGTTGCGGATCGCCGGCCTCGACGGACAGGCGCTGCCGGCCGGTGAGTCGGGCGAGATTCTCGTGCGTGGTTACAACGTGATGGCGGGCTACTTCGAGGACCCGGACGCCACGGCGCAGGCCATCGACGAGGACGGCTGGCTGCACACCGGTGACGTCGGCTGGGTCGACGAGGACGGCTACCTGCGCATCACCGACCGGATCAAGGACGTCTACATGGTCGGGGGCTTCAACGTCTACCCCGCCGAGGTCGAGCGCGTGCTGTCCGAGCATCCCGCCGTCTTCGACGTCGCGGTCGTCGGGGTCCCCGACGCGCGGATGGGCGAGGTCGGCAGCGCCTTC
Organism: Micromonospora sp. LA-10; assembly: GCF_051853095.1. Classification (NCBI taxonomy): domain Bacteria; kingdom Bacillati; phylum Actinomycetota; class Actinomycetes; order Micromonosporales; family Micromonosporaceae; genus Micromonospora; species Micromonospora sp. LA-10. The sequence goes on along the minus strand of NZ_CP195710.1, from coordinate 980,856 downwards.
GTGCAGACCGTTCCCGCCTGGAGCGGGGACGAGTCGGCGCTCGTCGACGAGCTCGAGGCGTGGTGCCGGGAGCGGCTGGCCAACTTCAAGCGCCCGCGCAGCTTCACCGTCGTTCCGGCGCTGCCCCGAACCGCGAGCGGAAAGATCCAGAAGTTCAAGCTCACCGGGTGAGCCCGGCGCTCGCGGGCCCCGTCACCGGGATGCGGCCCGCGAAGGCGCTTCGTGCGGGCAGGCCCGACGCCCCGACCAGATCTGACACCGACGGCACCGCCGTCACGGGCGCCAGCCCGAGAACCGGAGGACTCCATGCAGGACGCAGTCATCGTCGCCGCGGCGCGCTCGCCGATCGGCCGGGCCTTCAAGGGGTCGTTGGCCTCGATGCGGGCCGACGACCTGGCCACCCAGATGGTCCAGGCGGCCCTGGCCCAGGTGCCGGCGCTCGACCCGGCCCAGATCGACGACCTCATGCTCGGCTGCGCGCAGCCGGCCGGCGAGCAGGGCTGGGGCCTCGGGCGCGTCGTAGCGGTCGAGCTCGGGCTCGACCGGGTCCCCGGCACGACGGTGCAGCGTTACTGCGCGTCGAGCCTGCAGACGACCAGGATGGCGCTGCACGCCATCCGCGCCGGTGAGGCGGACGTGCTCGTCTCCGCCGGGGTCGAGGTCGTCTCGCACTTCGCCGCCGGCAAGTCCGACGGCATGCCGGACACGAAGAATCCGATCTTCGCGGCGGCGGGGGAGCGCACCGCCGCCCGCGGGCGGGGTGGCGCCGGCCCGTGGACCGACCCACGCGACGCGAACGAGCTGCCCGACGTCTACATCGCGATGGGCGAGACCGCCGAGAACGTCGCGAGCCACCGCGGTGTGAGCCGCGCCGAGCAGGACGAGTGGGCTGCCACGAGCCAGCAGCGGGCCCGGGCCGCGATCGAGTCGGGCTTCTTCGCCACCGACATCACGCCGGTGACCCTCGCCGACGGCACCGTCGTGGCCACCGACGACTGCCCTCGCGCCGGCGTGACGGCCGAGTCGCTGTCCGGCCTCAAACCGGCCTTCCGGCCCGACGGTACGGTGACAGCGGGCAACTGCTGCCCGCTCAACGACGGCGCAGCCGCGCTCATCATCATGTCCAGCCGCAAGGCTGCCGAACTCGGCGTCACGCCGCTGGCCCGGATCGTGTCCACGGGCGTCTCGGCGATCTCGCCGGAGATCATGGGTCTCGGCCCGGTCGAGGCGTCGAGGCGGGCCCTCGCGCTGGCCGGGCTCTCGATGGCCGACATCGATCTCGTCGAGCTCAACGAGGCGTTCGCCGCTCAGGTGGTCCCCTCCATCTCGGACCTCAAGGCCAACCCCGAGCGGGTGAACGTCCACGGTGGCGCGATCGCCCTGGGCCACCCGTTCGGTCAGACCGGAGCGCGGATGACGACGACGCTCATCAACGGGCTGCGGGCCCGCGACGGCCAGTTCGGCCTGGAGACGATGTGCACTGCCGGTGGGCAGGGCATGGCGATGGTCATCGAGCGGCTGTCCTAGGCGGGTGTGCCGACGTCCCCGGTTCGACCGGGGACGTCGGCCCCTGGCTCATGCCACCACGCCGAGTGGGTCGGTCGGGCGAGGGTCAGTGCCGGCGCAGCGCCGCCGCGAGGGTCGCCGTCCGGCCGGCGACGGCCGCCGACTGCGCGGCGAACGAGGCCGCGGTGCGGTCGCCGCCGCTCATCGCGCCCTGCGTGATCCTGGTGTACACGCCCTCAAGGATGCACGCGGTCTTCCACCAGTTGTAGGCGACGAAGTAGTCGATCCGCGCCGGATCGGTGCCGGTCGCGAGGCAGTACCGGGAGAGTAGTTCGTCCCGGTTCGAGAAGCCGGGCAGGACCGTGGCCGGGTCGTACAGCGCGCGGGCCGGGTCGTCGGCCTGCGCCCAGTAGACGAGCAGTTGGCCGACGTCGGCCAACGGGTCTCCGACAGTCGTCAGCTCCCAGTCGAGTACGCCCTGGACCCGCCACCGCGAGTCGAGCATGCAGTTGTCGAGCCGGAAGTCGCCGTGCACGATCCCCGAGCGGGACTGCTCGGGCGCCGCGGCCACGAGATGCTCGTGCGCGGTCTGCAGATCGGGCAGGTCGCGGATCCTGCTCCGCTGCCAGTTCTCGTGCCAGCGCCCGAGCTGCCGGGTGATGTAGTCACGGCGGCGGGCCAGACCCCCCAGCCCGATGACCTCCGGGGCGAGCCGGTGCAGGGCCACGAGAGCGTCGACGAGCGTGGGGCCGATGAGCGCGCGGTCGGCCTCGGTGGTGAGCCGCTCGACGTCGGCGGGGCTGCGCAGGATCACGCCGTCGAGGTGCTCGAGTACGACGAGAGGGGCGCCGGCCACCTCGCCCGTCTCCTCGACGGCGAGCACCCGCGGCACTGGGAGGTGGCCGTGCAGACCGCGCAGGATCCGCGCCTCGCGCAGGACGTCGTGCGCGGTGGCCGGGTGGTTTCCGAGCGGTGGGCGGCGCAGCACGACGACGTGGCCGGCCGCGTCGGTGGTCCGGTAGGTCAGGTTGGAGCGCCCTCCGGCGATGACCTCGTGCCGCAGGTTCCCCTGCAACTCGGGCACCGCGCGGCCGAGCCAGGCGTCGACGCCCGCCGGGAGCCCGGCGTGCCGGGTGGTGTCGATCGGGGCCGGACCTGTCCGGGCGTGACCTGCTGCCGTCATGGGTGCGCCTCCTCTTCAGGCGTCACCCTAGCAAGCGCTTGGTTGTTTCGGCATGCCGCGCCGGTCACCGTCCGGACACCCGGACGCGGGCGGCCCGCGCTCAGTCGTGGGCGAGGATTCCGTCGAGGAACACCGAGACGAAGTCGTCGGCGAAGTTCGCCATGGAGTACGACGGGGTCGGCTTGAACCAGCGGACCGAGAGCCACAGTGCGTCGCGCAGCATGCCGTGCAGCACGCGTACCGGGATGTCGGTGCGGAAGTCGCCGGTGGCGATACCGGCCTCGAGCACCTGGATCCAGGCCCGCTGGATCATGGCGGCCGCTTCGCGGATGTGCTCGTAGCCCTCGATCTTGGGCAGGTAGCCGCTCGAGTTCTGGTATATCTCGGTCGCGTGCGGGTGGGCCTCGATGTTGGCCAGGGAACTCGTGACGAGCTTGCGCAACTGGGTCGCCGGCTTCTCCTCGGACGCCAGGACTTCGCCGTAGCGGTGGGTCAGGTCGGTCAGGTAGTCCGAGATGATCGCGTTGACCATTTCGTCCTTGGACTTGAAGTGGTGGTAGAGGCTGCCGGAGAGGATGCCGACCGAGTCGGCGATCTCGCGGACCGTCGTGGCATCGATTCCCTTGGCTGCGAACAGGTGCGCGGCGTTGTCGAGGATGACCGAGCGTCGGTCCTGGGTCGTCGACATATGGGTGCTCCCGGTTCCTCGAGCATATGTGTTGGTCAAGCGCTTGCTTTATATCACTTCGATGCCTTCAGCATGATAAAGCCAGCCTCCCTTGACCGGGGGGTCACGAAATGCCTATGGTGCAGCCAACCAAGCGCTCGTTCGGTTGCCGGAGCCCGCGCTGCGGAGCCCGGCCGGCGAGAGGGGTTGCCCGATGTCCGACCCGAAGACCGGCTCGCTCGCCGGCCGCGTCGTCCTCGTCACCGGTGCCGCCAACGGGTTGGGGGCGGCATACGCGCGCGGCATCGCCGCGGCCGGGGCCCACGTGGTCGCCGTCGACGTCGACGCGGAGGGACTGCAGCGGCTCAGCGGGCAGCTCGCCGCGGCTGACGGCCGGGGCTCGACCAGGGTCGCCGACGTCGCGGACTGGGCGAGCGCGCACGACATCGTGCGTGACTGCCTCGCCGAGCACGGCAGGCTCGACGGCCTCGTCAACAACGCCGGCGTCTTCGCCATGGCCCGCGCCGGCGCCGAGTCCGAGGCCACTGTGCGCCGGATGCTCGAGGTCAACGTGCTCGGCGCCGTCGCCTGGGGAAACGCCGCTGTCGCGGTGATGCGTACCCAGGGTCACGGGGTCCTGGTCAACGTCACCTCGGGCGAGCAGATGGGCCGCGCCGAGACCGCCGTGTACGGGGCGACGAAGGCCGCGATCGCCACGCTCACCTACGCGTGGGCGGCCGAACTCGCCGAGGCCGGGATCCGCGTCAACGCGATCTCCCCGAACGCCCAGACTCAGATGGCGGAGGTCCTCGCGCAGTTCCGCGGCGTACCGAGCGGGCAGAACGCGGGGATCGCGCCCGAGGCCAACGTGCCGCTGCTGCTCTACCTGCTCTCCGACCTCAGCGTCGAGCTGACCGGCCAGGTGCTGCGCTCCTACGGCCCCGAACTCATGCTGACGACCCAGCCGGCGCTCGCCGAGCCCGTGCTGCGGCAGGCGGCGTGGACCCCGGAGCGCATGGCCGAGGCCGTCACGGCGCGGCTGCGGCCGCACCTGGCGCCCCTCGGGGTGCGCCGGGCGCGCATCGAATACCTCGACTGACCCGGCGTCCGATCCCCGGACGACCGCCGAGCCGACAGGAGCCCGATGTCCGTCACGACCAACCCGGTCTGCGTCAGCGGCATGGCCGCGATGTCCTGGGACCTGCCCGAGGAGATCGCGATGTACCGGCGTACCGGTACCGACCTCGTCGGCCTGCAGCGCAGCAAGGCCGCCTCCTTCGGCGTGGCGGCTCTCGGCGACCTGCTCGCCCGGCACGACGTACGGCTCGGCTATCTCGTGCACAGCTTCACCGCCCATCCGGACGACGAGTCGGGCTGGGCGCAGCAGGTCGCGGCGTTGCAGGAAGGCGTCATCGACGCCCGCAGGCTCGGCGCCGACCTCGTCTACCTCACCTCGGGCCCCTCGGCGCACCTGACGTGGGAGGAGGCGGCCGGCCGGTTCGCCGAGCGGATCGCTCCGGTCGTGGCCACCGCCCGCGAACACGGGGTGCGCCTGGGTGTGGAGAACACCCTGCCGGTCAAGTGCGACCTCAGCTTCACCCACACCGCGCGGGACGCGCTCGCCCTGGCCGACCTCTGCGGCATCGGCATCTGCCTCGACCTCTACTGCTGCTGGCAGGAGCGGGGCCTGACCGACCTCGTCCGCGATCGGGTTGGTCAGGTCGAGTTGCTGCAGGTGTCCGACTTCCGGGTCGGCACCTCGACCTTCCCGAACCGGTGGGTGCCCGGCGACGGCGACCTGCCGATGGCCGGTCTGCTGGCGAGCGTGCTGCGGGCCGGCTACACCGGCATCGTCGACGTCGAGTTGATCGGCCCGGCCATCGAGGCCGAGGGCGCCGAGCCGGCGGTGACCCGTTCGGTAACGTGGACGCGCGAGCAGATCGCGGTGGCGCGTCCCTGAGCGCTCAGGGCGCGTCCGCCCACCGCGGCGCGCGCTTGGCGACGAACGCGGCCGCGCCCTCGGCGGCATCGGGCCCGGCGAGCAGTTCGAGGGTCGCGAGCCGGTTGACCGCGGCGAGGTCGCCCACGCGGGGGTCCAGGCTCAGGTGCATGAGCCGCTTGGTCGCCCGTACCGCCGCGGGGGAGTGGGTCGCGATCCGGGCGCCCAGCTGGAGCGCGCGCAAAAGGACCTCGTCGGCGGGGACCACGGCGTTGACCAGGCCCAGCTGGTGGGCGCGGGCCGCGGGAAGCGGTTCGGCAGTCAGCCCGAGTTCCAGGGCTACGGCGACCGGCACGCGACGGGGCAGGTCGGTGCCGCCTTCGGTGGCGGCGATGCCGCGCCCCACCTCGGGCAGTGCGAAGTAGGCGTGCTCGGCCGCGACGACGAGGTCGCAGGCGAGGGCGAGTTCGAAGCCGCCGCCGACGGCGGGCCCGTTGACCGCGGCGATGACCGGCTTGCGGTAGCCGCCGCGCAGCAGCGTCAGCGGGCTGCGGGTCACGTCGACCAGGCGCCCCTCGGCCGCGGCGCGCAGGTCCATCCCCGCGCTGAAGGACAACTCGCCGGTGCCGGTGAGCACGACCGCGCGTACGCCCGGGTCCGCGTCGTAGCCGAGCAGGGCGTCGGTCATCGCCAGGAGGGTGTCGGGGTCGAGGGCGTTGCGTACCTGCGGCCGATTGATCCTGATGACTCCCACCGCGCCGACGCGCTCTTGCACCACGGTGTCCATCTTTCGTCCTCCTTCGCAACAGGGTCTTGACCCTCTCCCTGTGGCTGTTAGGGTACCAACCAAGCGCTTGCTACATGGCGACCCGGCCGCGGAGGCTCGGCACGCGACTCGCCCTTTGCGCTGCTCACCAGCCGTCGGGCAGTGCTCCGACAGACGCAATGATGAGGGACACATGGCCGACAAGACTCTGACAGCCCGCGACGTCGTGTCGCGGCTCGATTCCGGGATGACCATCGGCATCGGGGGCTGGGGCTCACGGCGCAAGCCCATGGCCCTCGTCCGCGAGATCCTGCGGTCCGACCTCAAGGACCTGACCGTCGTCAGCTACGGCGGGCCGGACGTCGGGCTGCTCTGCGCCGCGGGCAAGGTCCGGAAGGTCGTCTTCGGTTTCGTCTCCCTCGACAGCATCGCCCTCGACCCGCACTTCCGCGCCGCGCGGCAGAACGGCGCCGTCGAGGTCGCCGAGTACGACGAGGGCATGCTCCAGTGGGGGCTCTACGCCGCCGGCATCCGCCTGCCCTTCCTGCCGACCCGCGCCGGGCTCGGGTCGGACGTCCTGAAGCACAACCCCGACCTCAAGCTCGTGCAGGACCCGTACGGCACCGAGCAGCTCGTGGCGATGCCGCCGCTGCGCCTCGACGCGGCCCTCGTGCACATGAACCGCGCCGACGCCCAGGGCAACGGCCAGTTCCTCGGGCCCGACCCGTACTTCGACGACCTCTACTGCCTCGCCGCCGACCAGGCCTTCATGTCCTGCGAGCGGATCGTGCCCACGGCCGAGCTGAGCGCCGCCGGGCACTCGGCGACCATCAAGATCAACCGCCAGCTCGTCGCCGGCGTCGTCGAGACCCCGAACGGCGCGCACTTCACCTCCTGCGCCCCCGACTACGAGCGCGACGAGGCCTTCCAGCGTGAGTACGCCAAGGCCGCCGGCGACCCGCAGGCCTGGGCCAAGTTCGAGAAGCGGTACCTGTCCGGTACCGAAGATGACTACCAGGCGGCCGTCGCCGCCCGAGCCGAGGAGGTCGCATGAGCAGCGCCGGCACCGAGTCCGTGCACCAGTCCACGGGCAGCGCCACCACCGCCGACGCGCCGGTGACCCGCGCCGAGTACTGCGCGGTCGCCGTGGCGGACACGTTCGCCGGCGACGGCGAGTCCATCGCCAGCGCCTTCGGCACGATCCCGGCCATCGGCGTCCGCCTCGCCCGGCTCACCGTCGCCCCCGACCTGCTGCTCACCGACGGCGAGGCCCACTTCGTCTCCGGCTCCTGGGAGATCGGCGCGGACCCGCACGCCACCGAGGGCGTCGTCATCGAGGGCTGGAGCCCGTTCCGCACCATCTTCGACCTCGTCTGGCACGGCAAGCGGCACGTCATGATGATCCCGGTCCAGATCGACGGGCACGGCAACACCAACATCTCGGCCATCGGCGACTACGCCCGGCCCAAGGTCCAGCTGCTCGGCGTGCGCGGCGCCCCCGGCAACAGCATCTACCACCCGACCAGCTACTGGGTGCCCAACCACTCCACGCGCAGCTTCGTCGCGACCGTCGACATGATCTCCGGCGTCGGCACCGACAGCGCCCGGGCCGCCGGCCCGGCCGCGAGCGCGCACCACGACCTGCGGCGCGTCGTCACCAACCTCGCGGTCCTCGACTTCGGCGGCCCCGACGGCACGATGCGCCTGCTCAGCCTGCACCCCGGCGTCACGCTCGACGAGTTCCGCGCGGCCACCGGCTGTGCCGTGCACATCGAGGGGGAGGTGCCGGCCACCCGCGAGCCGAGCGCCGAGGAACTGCGCCTCATCCGCGAGGTCATCGACCCCCGCTCACTGCGCGACCGCGAGATCCCGGCATGAGCCAGGGCCGCGGGATGCACCCGACGCTGCGTACCCGGGCGACCGACCTGTTCGGGGTGCGGTACCCGATCGTCCAGACCGGCATGGGCTACGTCTCCGACGTGCGCCTGACCACCGCGACGGCCAACGCCGGCGGGCTGGGCATCCTCGCGGCCGGACTGCTCACCTACGACGAACTCGTGGCGGCCGTCGAGCAGATCCAGGCCGGCACGGACGCGCCGTTCGGCGTCAACATCCGCGCCGACCAGCCGGACGTCGTCAAGCGCATCGACCTGCTCATCTCCGCCGGCGTCAAGGTCGTCTCCTTCGCGCTGGCCCCCAAGCAGGAACTCATCGCCAAGTGCAAGGACGCCGGCCTCGTCGTCGTTCCGTCGATCGGCGCGCGCCGCCACGCCGAGAAGGTCGCCGCGTGGGGCGCCGACGCCGTCATCGTGCAGGGCGGTGAGGGCGGCGGCCACACCGGCGGGGTGCCCACCAGCCTGCTGCTGCCCCAGGTCGTCGACGCCGTCGACATCCCGGTCATCGGCGCCGGTGGCTTCTTCGACGGTCGCGGCCTCGTCGCCGCGCTCGCCTACGGCGCCGAGGGCGTCGCCATGGGCACCCGCTTCCTGCTCACCAGCGACTCGCCGGTCCAGCCGTCGGTCAAGGACGTCTACCTGTCCAAGACGGTCAACGACACAGTGCTGACCCTGCAGGTCGACGGCGTGCCGCAGCGCGTGCTGCGCGCCGGCACGATCGAGGAGCTGGAGCGCACCTCCGCCGCCGGCCGGCTGCTGCGGGCCGTACGCAACGCCCTCGCCTTCCAGAAGCTGTCCGGCACGCCGTGGGGCGACATGGTCCGCGAGGGCCTGGCCATGCGCAAGGCCCACGGCCTGACGTGGAGCCAGGTCGTCATGGCCGCAAACGCTCCGATGCTCTACCGGTCGGCCCTGCTGGAAGGCAAGACCGACCTCGGCGTCATGGCCACCGGCCAGGTCGTCGGACTGATCGACGACGTCCCGAGCGTCGCCGAGCTCATCGACCGCATCATCGACGAGGCCACCCGGACCCTCGACCGGCTCGGCGTGCCCGCGCCGGTCGCGTCGGCCCCGGCCGGGCACAAGGAGGACTAGTCATGGGAGCACTGCAGGGACGCGTCGTCGTCGTCACCGGTGCCGGCCGCGGCCTCGGCCGTGAGCACGCCCTGCTCGCCGCCGCCGAAGGCGCCTCGGTCGTCGTCGCCGACACCGGCGCCGCCGCCGACGGCACCGGCAGCGACCCCTCGGTCGTCGAGGCCGTCGCCGCCGAGATCACGAACGCCGGCGGCCAGGCCGTGGCCAGCACCGCTGACGTCGCCACCACCGAGGGCGCCCGCGAGCTGCTCACGCTCGCCCGCGACACCTACGGACGCGTCGACGGCCTCGTCAACAACGCCGGCATCCTGCGGGACCGGATGTTCGTCAACATGAGCGAGGACGACTGGGACGCGGTGATCCGTGGCCAGCTCCGCTCGACGTTCGCGCCGTGCCGGGTGTTCGCCGACCACTGGCGCACCGAGTCCAAGGCCGGCAACCAGCCGGTCGCCTCGATCGTCAACGTCTCCTCGACCTCCGGCATCATCGGCGCCGTCGGGCAGACGAACTACGGCGCGGGCAAGGCCGGCATCGCCGCCCTCACCGTCATCCTCGCCCAGGAGATCGGCCGCTACGGCGTACGCGTCAACGCGATCGTCCCGGTCGCGCGTACCCGGATGACCCAGGACCTGCCCGGCATCGGCGAGATGGTCGCCGCCCCGGCCGACCCCGCCGCGTTCGACGTCTACCACCCCGGCAACGTCTCCCCGCTCGTCGCCTGGCTGCTCACCGCCGACGTGCCGGTGACCGGCGAGGTGTACTACGCCAAGGGCGGCGAGATCCGTCGCTGCGCGCCGTGGAGCTACGACTGGACCATCGACAAGGGCGCCCGCTGGACCGTCCAGGAGATCGCGAAGGAGATGGCCGCCCGTGTCTGACACCGGTCACACCGACGTCGCCGACTGGGCCGGCCCGGCCCACGGGCTGCTCTCCGGACGCTCGGTGCTCGTCACCGCCGCCGCCGGCACCGGCATCGGCTTCTCCACGGCGCGCCGTGCCGCGGAGGAAGGCGCGCGTGTCGCCATCAGCGACCGCCACGAGCGCCGCCTCGCCGCGTCGGCCGACGAGATCGAGCGCCTCACCGGGACCCGGCCGCTCGCGGTGCCCTGCGACGTCACCGACCAGGCCCAGCTCGACCACCTCATGGACACCGTCGCCGCCGAGTTCGGCGGCATCGACGTACTCGTCAACAACGCCGGGCTCGGCGGCACCGCGGCGGTGCAGGACATGACCGACGAACAATGGGACTCCGTCCTGTCGGTGACCCTGACCTCGACGTTCAAGGCGACCCGGTCGGTGCTGCGGCACATGATCCCGGCCGGCAAGGGGGTCATCGTCAACAACGCCTCCGTCATCGGCTGGCGCGCGCAGAAGGGGCAGGCGCACTACGCCGCGGCCAAGGCCGGAGTCATGGCGCTGACCCGCTGCGCGGCCCTCGACGTCGCCGAGCACGGCATCCGGGTCAACGCGGTGTCCCCGAGCATCGCGATGCACGCCCACCTGGCCAAGGTGACCAGCGACGAGCTGCTCGCCCAGCTCTCGGACCAGGAGGCGTTCGGCCGGGCCGCGGCGCCGTGGGAGATCGCCAACGTCATCGTCTTCCTCGCCAGTGACTACTCGTCGTACATGACCGGCGAGGTCGTGTCCGTCTCGAGCCAGCACCCGTGACCACCCGCTGCGCGCCGGCGACCGGGCCGGCTCGCAGCGGACCAACGAAAGGAGCTCGTCGTGGCCAACCCCGACGCGCAGGGCGTCACCGGCGCCCCCTTCCGGCTCGACGTCGAGCGCGGCAAGATCCGCGAGTTCGCGCTGGCCACCGGAGCGGCTGACGCGGCCTACCTGCGGGAGGAAAACCCGGTCGTACAGCCGACGTTCCTCACGACGTCGTTCTTCTGGCAGGGCGAGGACTCCAACCCGTGGTCCGCGGTCGAGCTCGACCAGCAGCGCGGCCTGCACGCCGAGCAGCAGTACACGTTCTTCGGCGAGCCGCCCCGCGCCGGCACCCGGCTCACGTGCCAGTCGCGCATCGGCGAGATCTACACCAAGGTGGGGCGTCGCGGTGGGGAGATGACCTTCGCCGTGATGTACACCGACTTTCACGACGAGACCGGGCGTCTCGTCGCCCGCGCCAAGCTCACCGGTGTCGAGACGGCCCGCCCGCCGGCCACCGGGGACGCGACGCAGGACGGAGCGTCCGCATGAGCGACACGACGGCCACCGCCGAGCCCCGTACGACCGAGGTCGTCCTGCCCGTCCCGGCGACCCCTCCGGCGCGCGCCTACGGCCCGGTGACCCGCACCGACTTCGTCCGCTACCAGGGCGCCTCGGGCGACATGAACCCGATCCACCACGACGAGGTCTTCGCCAGGGCCGCGGGGTTCCCGAGCCCCTTCTCGGTGGGCATGTGGCAGGCCAGCCTGCTCGGCACCTACGCCACCGACTGGCTCGGCGGCGCCAACGTGCGTGACTTCCGTATCCGGTTCCTGGCCCAGGTGTGGCCCGGCGACGTCCTCACTCTCGAAGGCGTTCCGCTGCGCACCTACGTGCTCGACAGTGAGGACGGCCGTGAGGGCCGCGTCGACGTCGAGCTGACCTGCCGGCGGCAGACCGGCGACACGGCCGTCACCGCGTGGGCGACGTTCGTGCTGCCTCTCGACGCCGCCGCTCCTGACGCCGCAGCCGAGGCCGGCGAGCAGCCCGAGACCACCGAGGAGCAGGGATGAGCCCCACGAGCCACGCGTCGGTGACGACGACAGTGCACCCCGACGGGATCGCCGAGATCGTCGTGGACAACCCGCCGGTCAACGCGCTGCCGGTGGCCGGCTGGTTCGCGCTCGCCGCCGCCCTCGACGCCGCGGGCGTCGACGAGTCGGTGCGGGTCGTCCTGCTGCGCGCCGAGGGCCGCGGCTTCAACGCCGGCGTCGACATCAAGGAGATGCAGCACACCGACGGCTTCACCGCGCTGCTCGGCGCCAACCGCGGCTGCTACGCCGCGTTCAAGGCCGTCTACGAGTGCCCCGTTCCGGTCGTCACCGCCGTGCACGGCTTCTGCCTCGGCGGCGGCATCGGCCTGGTCGGCAACTCCGACGTCATCGTCGCCTCCGACGACGCCACCTTCGGCCTGCCCGAGGTCGACCGCGGCGCCCTCGGCGCGGCCACCCACCTGTCCCGGATGGTGCCCCAGCACCGGATGCGCGCCATGGTCTACACCTCGGCCACCGCCACCGCCCAGGAGCTGCACGCGTACGGCTCGGTGCACAGTGTCGTACCCCGCGAGCAGCTGCGCGCGGCGGCGATCGCCATCGCGACCAGCATCGCCGAGAAGGACCCCACCGTGATCCGGGCCGCCAAGGCCTCGCTCAACGGCATCGACCTGTGGGACGTCAACCGCAGCTACCGCTTCGAGCAGGGCTTCACCTTCGAGCTCAACCTCACCGGGGTCGCCGACCGGATCCGCGACGAGTTCGCCGGCACCGACAAGGCGGCGCGCCCGGGCAGCGAGGGCTGAGCCGTGCGGTCGATGCTGGTCCGCGAGCTCGGCGGTCCCGAGGTGCTCACGCTCACGGACGGGCCGGCGCCGCAGCCCGGACCGGGGCAGGTACTCGTCGACGTCGCCGGGGCCGGGGTGAACTTCCCCGACGGCCTCATCGTCGCCGGCACCTACCAGACCAAGCCGGAGCTGCCGTTCGTGCCCGGCTGCGAGGTCGCCGGCACGGTCGCGGCGCTCGGCGACGGGGTGACCGGCCCGCCCGTCGGCACCCGCGTCGTCGGCTTCTGCGGCATCGGCGGCTACGCCACCCAGGTGCTCGTCGACGCCCGCATGGTGCACCCGCTGCCCGAGGGCGTCGACCTCGTCGAGGCCGGCACGATCCCGGTCGTCTACGGCACGTCGTACCACGGGCTCGTCGACCGGGCCGGCCTCGCGGCCGGCGAGACGCTGCTCGTGCTCGGCGCCTCCGGCGGCGTCGGCCTCACCGCCGTGCAGATCGGCAAGGCTCTCGGCGCGACAGTGATCGCGGCCGCGTCGAGCCAGGACAAGCGTGACCTGTGCCTCGCGCACGGCGCCGACCACGCCATCGGCTACGACGACCTGACCGCGACGGTACGTGCGTTGACCGGCGGCACCGGCGCCGACGTCGTCTACGACCCGGTCGGTGGCGACGCCGCCACCGCGGCGCTGCGTGCCCTCGCGTGGGCCGGGAGGTTCCTCACCGTCGGCTACGCGGCGGGCACGATCCCGCAGGTCAAGCTGAATCGGCTGCTGCTCACCGAGGGCGCGGTGCTGGGGGTCCTCTGGGGCGCCTGGGCCCGGCGCGACCCGGCGGCGAACGCCGCCAACATGACCACGGTGCTGGAGTGGATCGCCGACGGCCGGCTGAGGCCGCACGTCAGCGAGGTCTTCCCGCTGGAGGAGGCCGCCCGCGCGCTCGGCACGGTGCTGAACCGTGGCGCTCGCGGCAAGATCGCCCTCCGCATGAGCTCAGGCAAGGAGTGACGGTGGCTGACGCGACCGACCTGACCCGGATGGACCTCGGCCCCGGCCCGCGCGCGAGCGAGCTGCTCGCGACGTTGCGCACGTTCATGGCCGAGCACGTCTACCCCGCCGAGAAGGTGTACGCCGCCGAGCTCGCCGCCGCGGCCCGCGAGAACGGCGGGGTGTCCCACGTCCTGCCGCCGGTCGTCGAGGAGCTGAAGGCGACCGCGCGCGAGCTGGGGCTGTGGAACCTCTTCCTGCCTGACCTGTCGGGCCTCACCAACATCGAGTACGCCTACCTGGCCGAGGAGACCGGGCGCTCGCCCTACCTGGCCCCCGAGGCGATCAACTGTGCCGCGCCGGACACCGGCAACATGGAGCTGCTGCACATGTTCGGCACGCCCGAGCAGAAGCAGCGGTGGCTCACCCCGTTGCTCGACGGCACGATGCGCTCCGGCTTCTCGATGACCGAGCCGGACGTGGCGTCCTCCGACGCGCGCAACATCTCCACCTCGATCGTGCGCGACGGCGACGAGTACGTCATCAACGGACGCAAGTGGTGGACGACCGGCGCCGCCGACCCGCGCTGCGCCATCCTCGTGCTGATGGGCAAGACGGACCCGCAGGCGGCCGTCTACCGGCAGCAGTCCATGATCCTCGTGCCGGTCGGCACCCCCGGGGTGACGATTCTGCGTTCGCTGCCCATCTTCGGTTACCACGACCAGCACGGGCACTGCGAGATCCGGTTCGACGACGTGCGGGTGCCGGTGACGAACCTGCTCGGCGCCGAGGGCGACGGGTTCGCGATCGCCCAGGCCCGCCTTGGCCCGGGCCGGATCCACCACGCGATGCGCTGCCTCGGCATGGCCGAGCGGGGCCTCGAGCTGATGGTGCGCCGCACGATGGCCCGCGAGGCGTTCGGCGGCCGGATCTCCGACCAGGGCGTGGTGCGGAACTGGATCGCCGAGTCCCGCATGGAGATCGAGCAGGCCCGCCTGCTCGTGCTCAAGGCGGCGTGGCTCATCGACCAGGTCGGGATCCAGGGCGCCGCGACCGAGATCGCCGCGATCAAGGTCGTCGCGCCCCGGGTCGCCCGCAACGTGCTGGACCGTTCGATCCAGGCGCACGGCGGCGGCGGGGTCACCGACGACTTCCCGATCGCCCGGATGTGGGCGAGTGCACGCATCCTCGGCATCGCCGACGGCCCGGACGAGGTGCACCTGCGTACGGTGGCGCGTACGCAACTGCGTCGCTACCGCGACACGCCGCCGACGGTCCTCGCCGGGACGGGACGGGACTGAGATGGATCTGACCTGGTCGGCGCAGGACGAGCAGTTCCGTGCGGAGGCCCGCGACTGGCTCGCCGCGAACGTGCCGCGGCAGCCGCTGCCCTCCGGGGACACCGCGGCGGGCTTCGCCGCCCACCTGGAGTGGGAGCGGGCACTGCACGCGGACCGGTGGTCGGTCGTGTCGTGGCCCGAGGAGTACGGCGGCCGCGAGGCCTCGATCTGGCAGTGGCTCATCTTCGAGGAGGAGTACTACCGGGCCGGCGCGCCGCAGCGGGTGACGCAGAACGGCATCTTCCTGCTGGCCCCGACGATCTTCGAATTCGGCACGAAGCAGCAGCAGGACGAACTGCTGCCGCGGATGGCGTCGGCGCAGGACCTGTGGGCCCAGGGCTGGTCGGAGCCGGGCGCGGGCAGCGACCTGGCGGGGATCAGCTCCCGGGCGGTGCGGGACGAGCAGGCCGGCGGGTGGCGCCTGAGCGGGCAGAAGACCTGGTCGACCCGGGGCGCGTTCTGCACCCACCTGTTCGGGCTGTTCCGGACCGACCCGCAGGCGCAGCGGCACCGGGGACTGACGTACTTCCTCGTGCCGTTGGACGCCCCGGGCGTGACGGTGCGCGGGTTCGACCGGCTCGACGGTGACGAGGGCTTCGCCGACGTGTTCTTCGAGGACGCGTTAGTACCGGACTCGGCGGTCCTCGGCGGCGTCGACCAGGGCTGGTCGGTCGCGATGTCGACGACCGGCTCGGAGCGGGGACTGACGCTGCGCTCACCGGGGCGTTTCCTCAAGGCGGCAGCCGCGCTCGTGGCGCTCGCGGGCGAGCGGGGCGAGGCGGCGACCGACCTGCTCCGCGACCGGGTGGCGCGCTCGTGGATGCAGGCGCACGCCTACCAGCAGTTCACGCTGGCTCAGGTCACCGACATCGTCGAGGGTCGCCTGGCCGGCGCGCGTTCGAGCCTCAACAAGGTCTTCTGGTCCGAACTGGACATCGCGTTGCACGAGACGGCGCTGGAACTGCTCGGCCCGGACGCGCTCGTTGACGGCCCGTGGACCCGCGGCTACCAGTTCTCGCTGTCGGGTCCGATCTACGCGGGCACCAACGAGATCCAGCGCAACATCATCGCCGAGCGCCTGCTCGGTCTGCCGAGGAGGTGACCAGGCGTGCGTTTCGCTCCGACTGACGAGCAGCGCGAGCTGGAGGCCGTCGTCCGCCAGGTGCTCACCGACCGGTGCTCGCCGGCGACGGTACGCGCCGGAGCCGGATCGGCGCAGGTGGCCGCACTGGCCGAGAGCCTGGCCGGTCTCGGTGTGGCGGGGCTGCTGGTGGCCGAGAACGACGGCGGGCTGGGCCTGGACGAGAACCACGTCGTGTCGGTCTTCGAGCAGATCGGGTACGCCGCCGCCCCGCTGCCGCTCGCGGCGACCCTCGCTGTCGCTCCGGCGGTACTCGCCTCGGGCGCCCCGGACCTGCTGGCGAAGCTCGTCGCGGGGGTGCTCACGGTCGGCGCCGACCCTGCGGTGACCGGGCATGTCGCGTTCGGTTCCGGTGCCGACCTGGTGCTGCGTGGCGGCTTCGGTGGGACGGGACCCATCGAGATTCTCGACGTGTCCGACGCGGCGGCGTCGACGTCGCCGTCGCTGGACGTCGCGCTGGACCTGACCGGGTACGCCGACGCGCGGCTCGTGGCGACAGTGGACGACCCGCAGGTGGTGCGGCTGGCCTGGGAGCGGGGGGTGCTGGCGACCTCGGCCGAACTCGTCGGGCTGTCCCGGCGGATGCTCGAACTCACCGTCGAGCACGTCCGCACCAGGGAGCAGTTCGGGGTGCCGATCGGCAGCTTCCAGGCGGTCAAGCATCACCTCGCCACCGCGTTGCTGCACCTGGAGTTCGCCGCGCCGGTGGTGGCGACGGCCGGGTTCGAGCTGGCCGCGGGCGTCCCGGGCCGGCTGCGTTCCCTGGCCACGGCCAAGGCGCTGGCGTCCGAGGCGGCGCACGTCGTGGGCCGGGCCGCTCTGCAGTGCCACGGCGCGATCGGTTACACCACCGAGTACGACCTGCACCTGTTCCTCAAGCGGTCGTGGGCTCTGGAGTCGTCGTGGGGCAGCGCCGCCTGGCACCGGGCGGCTCTGCTGGAGGACCTCGGTGTCGGCCTGACCGGGGTGCGCCCCGCGTCCTGACCGCGGGCCCCGCACGACGTACACCCGATCCGCGAGAAGGAGATCCAGATGAGCGAGACCAGCGGCGTGGGCCCGCAGGCGGCGGCGGAGGTCGTCCGGTACGAGACACGGGGGCCGGTGGCCGTCGTGACGATGAACCGGCCGGAGTACCGCAACGCGCAGAACTCGGCGATGACCTACGCGCTCGACGACGCGTTCTACCGCGCGGCCGCGGACGACGAGGTGAAGGTCATCGTCCTGGCGGGCGCGGGGAAGCACTTCTCGGCCGGTCACGACATCGGCACGCCGGGCCGGGACATCGATTCGTCGTTCGACAGGCGTGCCGGCCTGTGGTGGGACCATGTCGGTAAGGCCGGGGCCGACAGCCGGTTCGCCCGGGAGTCCGAGGTGTACCTCGGGATGTGCCGCCGCTGGCGTGAGCTGCCCAAGCCGATGATCGCGATGGTGCAGGGAGCGTGTATCGCCGGGGGCCTCATGCTCGCCTGGTCATGTGACCTGATCGTCGCCTCGGACGACGCGTTCTTCGCCGATCCGGTCGTACGCATGGGCATCCCCGGGGTCGAGTACTTCGCCCACCCGTGGGTGCTGGGTCCGCGCTTCGCCAAGGAGTTCCTCTTCACCGGTGACCGGATGCCGGCGGCGCGCGCCGCCGAACTCGGCATGGTCAACCGGGTGGTCGCCAGAGACGACCTCGAGGCGGAGGTCATGGGGCTCGCCGCCCGGATCGCGCAGATGCCGCGTCTGGGTCTTGCGCTGACCAAGAAGGCGGTCAACCAGGCCGAGGACCTCATGGGCCTGCGGGACGGGATGGATTCGGTGTTCGGGCTGCACCATGTGGCCCACGCGCACAACGCCGAGGTGGGCAGTGACTCCCTCGGTGGCCAGGATGCCCGGAGCATGCGTGACGCCGCGAGACAGGAAGGGTGATCGAAGCGCGATGAATATCGTCGTACTCGTCAAGCAGGTGCCCGATTCGGGCGCGGACCGCAGCCTGCGTGCTGACGACAACACTGTCGACCGCGGTTCGGCGAACAACGTGATCAATGAGATGGACGAGTACGCCATCGAAGAGGCGTTGAAGATCAAGGAAGCGCACGGTGGCGAGGTCACCATCCTGACGATGGGTCCGGACCGGGCGACCGAGTCGATCCGCAAGGCGCTCTCCATGGGTCCGGACAAGGCTGTGCACGTCGTCGACGACGCGCTGCACGGTTCCTGCGCGGTGGCCACGTCGAAGGTGCTCGCCGCCGCGCTCGGTCAGCTCAACGCCGACCTGGTCCTGTGCGGCGCGGAGTCGACCGACGGCCGGGTGCAGGTCATGCCGCACATGATCGCCGAGCGGCTGGGTGTGGCCGCCCTGACCGGCGCGCGCAAGCTCACCGTGGACGGCGCGAACCTGACCGTCGAGCGGCAGACCGAGGAGGGCTACGAGGTGGTGACCGCCTCGACCCCGGCCGTGGTCTCCGTGTGGGACACCATCAACGAGCCGCGCTACCCGTCGTTCAAGGGCATCATGGCGGCGAAGAAGAAGCCGGTGCAGACGCTGTCGCTGGGTGATCTGGGTGTGGCTCCGGGCGAGGTGGGTTTCGACGGCGCGACCAGTGCTGTGGTGGAGCACGCGAAGCGGCCGCCGCGTTCGGGTGGCGAGAAGATCACCGACGAGGGCGAGGGCGGCGTGAAGCTGGTCGAGTTCCTTGCTGCCGAGAAGTTCGTGTGAGGGGTCTGGACATGTCTGAGGTTCTCGTCGTCGTCGAAGCCACCAAGGAATTCGGCGTCAAGAAGGTCACCCTGGAGATGCTCACCCTGGCCCGCGAGCTGGGCACCCCGAGCGCGGTCGTTCTCGGCGGCGCCGGCGCCGCCGCCGCGTTGAGCGCGAAGCTGGGTGAGTACGGGGCGGAGAAGATCTACGCCGCCGAGGGTGAGGAGATCGACGGCTACCTGGTGGCCCCGAAGGCGACAGTGGTCGCCGACCTCGTGAAGCGGGTGCAGCCGGTCGCGGTGCTGTTGGCGTCGTCGCAGGAGGGCAAGGAGATCGCCGCGCGGCTGGCGGTGAAGCTGGACAACGGCATCCTGACCGACGTCGTCGGCCTGGCCGCTGACGGCACTGCCACGCAGGTGGCGTTCGCCGGTTCCACGATCGTGAAGTCGAAGGTGACGAAGGGCCTGCCGCTGGTCACGGTGCGGCCGAACTCGCTGAACCCGGTTCCGGCCGCTGCCACTGCGGCGGTGGAGCAGCTGTCGGTGTCGGTCACCGACGCGGACAAGCTGGCGAAGGTGGTGGAGCGGGTCGCGGAGCAGAAGGGTTCCCGCCCGGAGCTGACCGAGGCGTCGGTGGTTGTGTCCGGTGGTCGGGGTGTGGGTAACGCGGACAACTTCAAGTTGGTCGAGGAGATCGCTGACCTGCTCGGCGGTGCGGTCGGCGCGTCCCGCGCGGCGGTGGATTCCGGTTACTACCCGCACCAGTTCCAGGTCGGTCAGACCGGTAAGACGGTGTCCCCGCAGCTGTATGTCGCGCTGGGTATTTCCGGGGCGATCCAGCACCGGGCCGGTATGCAGACCTCGAAGACCATCGTCGCGGTCAACAAGGACGCCGAAGCGCCGATCTTCGAACTCGCCGACTACGGCGTGGTCGGAGACCTGTTCAAGGTCGTCCCGCAGGCCGCCGAGGAGATCCGCAAGCGCAAGTGACACAGTCGTGTCGGTCATGCTCTGGATGGAGGACGGCGGATGGTGGGGGCAGCAGCGATGCGGGTCGAGCCCGATGATGTGACGTCGGACTGGACGCGTCCGGGCGTGTTTGAGGTGGCCGCCGGGGTGTACCGCATTCCGCTGCCGTTGCCGCAGGACGGTCTGCGATCGGTGAACGTGTACGCCCTGGCGGCTGACGACGGCCTCGTGCTGGTCGACTCGGGCTGGGCCATCACGGCGGCCCGACAGACATTGGACGCGGCCCTGGCTGCCCTGGGCGCGGGCCTTGCGGACGTCCGTCGGTTTCTCGTGACGCACGTGCACCGCGACCACTACGCGATGGCCGTGGCCGTACGGCGCGAGTTCGGCACGACAGTGAGCCTCGGCGAGGGCGAGGAACCCTCCATCCGCGAGCTGTCGACTCCGGATCACCGGCCGATGTCCGAACACTGGCAGGGGCTGATGCGATGCGGTGCGGGCGAGATCGTCGAAGCGCTGCGCGCGCGGGCCGAGTCGGCGCCGCATGATCCGACGGACTGGGCGGCGCCGGACGACTGGTTGGCCGGGGGGACCGACGTCGTCCTGCCGACCAGGACGCTGCGCGTGGTGGCGACCCCTGGACACACCCGTGGGCACGTCGTCTTCCTCGATCGCGACGCGGAGCTGATGTTCACCGGCGACCACGTACTTCCCCACATCACACCGTCAATCGGCTTCGAGGCGGCGGCCGCGGCGCTGCCACTCGGGGACTACCTGGATTCGTTGCGGCTGGTCCGGTCTCTGCCCGACCAGCGGATGCTGCCGGCGCACGGCCCGGTCGGCCCGAGTGTCCACGCGCGCGTCGACGAACTCCTGCACCATCACGCGAAGCGACTCGACCAGGCGTGCGGCGTCGTGCGTGACGCGATGACGGCCTACGAGGCGGCGGGTCAACTGAGCTGGACCAGGCGTGAGCGTGCCTTTGCCGACCTGGACCTGTTCAACCAGATGCTCGCCGTCACCGAGACGGCCGCCCACCTCGACCTGCTCGTGGCGCAGGGGCGGCTGAAGGCTGCCGACGTCGACGGGGTGCGCCGCTACGCCCCGGCGTGACCGCTCTGGACAATCCCGTTGGAGCCGGCAGTGGTGGGCAGAAGCGCGGTCATCACTTGGGTGCTCGTGGCAATCCGGCACCGATGATGACCATGGACCTCCGGGTTGCCAGCGGCTCCGACGTGTATGTCTGATTTGCGCGGCTGGCAATGCCGCTCCGGGTGTCGTCGCACGAGTTGGCCCGTCGCGGTCAGCCGGCCGGTCGTTGCCATAGCCCAGGTGCTCGGTCATCTCAGCCTTCAGGGCGCTCTCCAGCACCGTTTTGGGTCAGCCCGGACAGCAACCCGTCCGGGCAGTCCCCGGACCGCGGGACAGCGGCGATGGACCGGGCCATATAACAATGCCATCCGGACGGCTGAGCGGCTGCCGGTCGATAACGTTACAACTCTGGGTGAGCAACGTGCCTTGCGAGGATCAAGGGGAGGGGCGTATGGAACCTTGGGCCTTGGCGCAGGTGGATCAATGGCTTGACTGGGTGCACGACCGCCACGACGAGTTCGACTACCGCTACATCTACTTTGCGTACCTGGCGGCTCGTCACCCTGATCCGCGTGACGACGAGATCACCCTGACCGTTGAGCCCAACGGTGGTGTCGTGTTGCAAGCGGGCAACGATGACCGTGGACTGCGGCTGACGAGCGACGACGAGCGGTCCCAGTTCAGCGATCACCTTCGGCAGCGGTACTGCCGAGACCGGTATCCGAGCATGCGGGAGTGGGAGCAAGCCCGGCATGCGGACTTTCTTGAAGAAGCCCAGTGGCGGTACGGACGGTAATCGGCTCTCCCATACCCCACCATCGCGGGTAGGCGGTTAGGCTGTCGCCGCAACTCCTGTGACGTAGCGGTGCGTGCCTGTAATGCCGACTCGGCAGTGAACAGAGGAACCACTCCGTACCTCAGCTGCCCGACGCCCTATCTCCCGCATCCGGCTGGGCGTGGAACGAATGGACCGGGTCATGATGTTCATCAGCCCGGTCGGCTCGATGCAGATTCGGAGGTCTGAGCGAACCGTTCGTCGGACAGCCTTCCAGAGCCGTGGAGGACGCCCGGGAACTTTTCTACTTCTTGCAGGGCACGAGTCGTCAACTGTCCTTCCAGGACTTGGCTAGGCTTTCGTGCTCGGCTAAATTGCCGCGCATGGCAGCCAGGAAACTTGCTTTCGTCGATGCGGTGCGGCTGCTTGGCGGCGAGACGGACGAGGCGGGCTGGCTCAGTCGGTTGGCCGGCGTAACCGCAGGAGCGGTCACAGTCGGGACGGTGGGTGGAGTCGACCTCTTTGCGTTGCGCGATGAGCTGGTCACCTGGGGCAACGCAGTGGTAGGTCGGATTCATGAGCGGGCGTATGGGCTGGGTCGGTTTGATCGGACGCAGCGCCTGGTGGCCGCCCACTCGGTGATCGTGGTGACATCGTTCTTCGAGGCTCTGGACCAGGTGCTTGGCGACCTGCCAGAGCTAGACCCGACCCGTGCGAGGCTGACCAGAGACGAGCAGGTAGCTCTGGCAACCAAGACGTCAGCGGCGCAAAGTTACTCAGAGATGGTTTCGGCGCTGATCGACCAGCCGCTACCCATGCCCGCCGCGCATCTGCCATTCGAATCCACGCTGGCGGCGCTGGATCAGCATTACCGGACGGTGGCAGGCCGTGTGCATGCCTTCCTCACTGGCCTCAGCGCGTACGACCGGGCACCGATGCATGAGGCAGCGCGACTGATGCGGGAGCAATTGCCCAGCGTGGCGCTGGACCGGTACGCGGAGGCGTACCGGATGCTCGCGGCCCAGGTTCCGGAGTTCAGGGTGTGGTCGGGCATGGTGGAGGCACAGGCCACCCGTACGGCCCTGGCCGAGGCTGTCGCGGCCCTGCGGGCGGAGCTGAGCGCGCTGCGCGAGACGGGGAACTCAGCGGTCGACAGTGTTCGTGCAGGCCTCGGTGCACGGCACCGTGCCCGGCTCCAGCGTTCCGTCCTCAGCTCGTCTGAGGCTCCCGACCATGTCACCTTCCCCACGCTGGCGCAGGCGTACGTCAAGCCCAAAGGGCTGGTCTCCGTGGCGGGCCCGACTGATCTTCCTGCCACCGAGACCTGGTGGCAGAACGTGCCGACCGTCGCCGATGTGCTGGACTTCCTGTTGGGACACCTGACCGGGCGAGGGGCGATCGAGCAGCCGGCGGTGATCCTGGGGCAGCCGGGGTCAGGCAAGTCGGTGCTGACCGAGGTGCTCGCCGCCGACCTACCCGAGAGAGAGTTCCTCGTCGTCCGGGTGGAGCTGCGCAACGTCCACGCGGACTCGTCCGTCCAGCAGCAGATCGAACGGGCCCTCTACCAGACCCTCGGCGAGGCGGTGAGCTGGCCGGAGCTGGTGCGGCGAGCGGGATCGGCATTGCCGGTCGTTATTATGGACGGTTTTGACGAGCTACTGCAGGCCACCGGCGTCGATCGTGCCGACTACCTTGAGCAGCTCCAGGAGTTCCAGCTTCGGGAAGCTGACCTGCAGCGGCCGGTCGCAGTCCTGGTTACGAGTCGGACGGTGGTGGCGGATCGAGCTCGTTTTCCGCCCGGCACCGTGGTCGTGCGTCTTGAACCTTTCGACGATGCGCAGATCACCGCATGGCTCGAGATGTGGAACGCTGTGAACAGCACGGGCTTGCGGCAACGCGGCCTTGACGTCCTGGCTGCGGAGACTGTGATGCAGTACGGGGAGTTGGCTCGGCAGCCGCTGCTGCTGCTCCTGCTCGTCCTCTACGACGCCGGCGCCAATGCCTTACAGACTGCTGACCAGGGTATCGGCCGGGTGGACCTCTACGGGCGGCTCTTCGCCGACTTCGTATCTCGGGAGGTCGACAAGCACGATGTCGGTCTCACCTCCGAGCAACGGAATGCGGAAGTCGAGCGGGAGTGGCGGCGGCTGTGTGCCGTGGCGCTGGCAATGCTCAACCGGGGCGGCGACGTGATCGCCGAAGCGGAGCTTGAGGCGGATATCGTGCACCTGCTGAATCCGGAGGACCTCGGACGCGCGCGGCCTGATTCCTTGCGAAAAGCACTCAGCGTCGGGCAGCTGCTCGTCGGTCGGTTCTTCTTCATCCACGAGTCGCAGGCTAGCCGTGGCACCGAAACCGTAGAACGCAGCTTCGAGTTCCTGCATGCGACGTTCGGTGAGTTCCTGGCTGCCCGCCAGATTGTTCACGCGCTGACTGAACTGGCCGAGGACCGTTCCCGCCAGCGTCGGCGACCCGGCGCGCTCCTCGATGCCGGTTTCTTCTATGCAGTCACTTCATTCATCACCGTTGCCCGTCGAGCGCCACTGTGGGAGTTCACCCGAGGGCTTGTGGAACGGTTAGACCTGGACACGCGTCAACGGTGCCGGAAGTTGGTGATGGAACTGCTCGCTGACTCCGGCTACCCCCACCCACGTTGGTCGCTCGCCGAGTACGAGCCAAATCGCAAGCCGGTGGCTGCACGGCACGCCACCTACTCGGCCAATCTCGTCTGCTTCGCCATTCTTCTCTCGGGCGAACCGGTGGACGCCACGGAGTTGGTGGGCGAGCCGGTGACGATGCGGTGGCGGGCGCAGGCGCTGCTGTGGCAGAGTCAGCTGGATCTGGAGGACCGTAAGCGCCTGTGGCAGACGCTGAGGGTGGAGTGGGACTTGGCCACGAACCCCGCAACGTTGAGCGTACGCGCCGAGGACGGCGCACCGGTGTGGGTGTTCGAGTCCCTTCCATGGCCAGCGGACGACCGGCCCGACACAACTTTGATGAGCACCGTCGAAAACGTCAGCCTAGACAGCGATTCCCAGGTAGGGCGAGCCCTGCGTCGCTCGGCCTTCGTGCAGACCGCAATGGACGTACGCGAGCACCTATACGTGTTACTTCCCTACTGGCGGCTGTGTGGCGACACCACCGTGTCAGTCGAACACCACACGCTCGAATCTGCTGCCGCCGGGCTGTTCCAGTTGCTCCTGAGCCCAATGACGTCGAGGGACGAAACGGGCGACCGGGAGCGGCTGTACAGGACTGCGTTAAGGCACCCCAGTCCTCCCCACCGTCACCTCGCCTTGGCCCAACTCGCCCGCGATGCGGTGTACCTCCACGAGGACACCATCGCCAGGCTGCTCAGCCTGCCGTCGTTGGACGATCCAGATGACAGGGCTATGGCGAACGCCGCGGCTCAGCTGAGCAAGTTGGCCCGTGAAGCCCACACTCCCCAGGAGACCGCAGCCGCCCTCTTGGCGCATGCCGAGCGCATAGATCCGCTCCGGGTACTTATGACTCTCCTGGGCCTCGGCTCGCTGCTCGAATCGCAGACAGCCGCGTTCGGCATGGCGGCACAGTCGGCATCCGAGCACCGCGCTCGGACGCACGAATGAGGTCTCCACGGCCAGTCCAGACCTCCCCGCCGGTCCAGTTGCACGGCGCCTCGTGGGCGACGCCGAGTTTTCGGCTTACGTCAAGGATCATCGGCCCGGGGTGGAGCACCCAGCGCAGCGCGCCCGGCGACGAAGGGCTGTCTCGCTAACGGCACCTCTCTGTGTCAAGGCATCGGCAGCAGAGAGGTGCCGTAAGATCCGCACTCCCTCTGGCGGAGCGGTGGATCGACGACTGGCGTCATTTCCGAACGACACGACGCAACTAGCTGTTGCCTGAACGGCCCGGACTGCTGGTTCGGGAGACCGCGTAGGCCGAGTCGGTCGAGTCCGTAGATCGCAGCAAGCACGACCTCCTCCATAAGCCGGCCTGACGTTGCATCATCGCCGGATGAGCGGGCGGCGGCTTTCGACCTCCACTTGGAGGAGGTGTGGTCCGGGTGCTGCGCCGGAGTCGGCTGTGGCGCTTGAGCTGACTCAGGCGCCGTGAGTCTGGGCGGCAGCGAGCGCCGAGCTGAGAACCGGCACGCCTATCGTGGCGATCCAGAGGTCGCCGACGGTGACGTGGCTGCACTGGCCTTCATGGCCCGGGTAGAGCAGTGCAGCTAGCTGCACGCGGAGTCGGTGGGCATAGGTACTCAGCTGGTAGAGCTCGTCGGCCTTCGGTTTGGCCTGCCAGTGCCGGTACTTGGCGTCGTACACCGCCACGGGCTTGTGCTGTTCGTCGAGGATGACGAAGTCCGCGTATGCGGTCATCGGCTGTGCGTCGTCGGTGAGCGCCACGGGGTGTTGAGCCGAAATTCGGTGTCCGGCTGGTAGCTGGTTCGCGAGCCAGCGGCCGACGTAGCTCTCCCAGACCTTCGTCATGTTGAACAGGACCGTGACGCCGGAGGCACCGGCGGCGGTCGGAAGCACGGTTTGGCCGGCGAGGACGAGCAATGCCAGGGCGTGAGCTTCTCGGTATCGCGGCGGTACGAAGGTCGGGCGGCGCTGCATCAGTCGTTGAGGGTCTGCGACCCGCGAGATCGAGGTGAAGCATGGGCTGAGTGCTCGCAGCCGGGCCGACAGCGCCTGATCGGGGTAGTGCTGCTGTAGGAGTACTCGGTGCGCGGCGGCGATGGTCTGGTTGAGCTGAATGTCCTGAGTCAGGCGCTTGGCCTTGGTTAGCAGGCGGTCGGGGCGCCCGAGATACTTGGCGAGGTGGGTAGTCACATCGGGGCTGCCAGGGTAGGGCGACCGGGTGAAGGTTCGAGCTTGGTACTCCTTGGCTAAGCCAAATCCGACCAGGCGTTCTGTCTCCCGAGCGAAGGCGGTGGCGATGAGATCGACCAGGCCACGGCCGGCGCTGCCAGCGGCTGCGGTGTCGCGTAGCAGCACGGGCGGGCGTGTGGCAAGCTGCAGCAGCTCACGGAGATCCGCGAATGGAAAGCGGCTGGCGATGTCGACCGTGCGCAGGGAACCGAGCGTGAATCGTCCAACGTACGGCCCTGGTTGCACGTCATAGAGCCCGGGCTCCCCAGACGGCAGGATCTGCTGGATGATCCGGGGCTCGTCCCGTCGGGCCGTCGAGCCGCGGGTCAGCCGTGCCAGTTCGCCGGCTTCCCGCTCGGTGAGCGCGACCCGGCTGACCTCGTATTCGCGCAGGTGCAGCATTCAGCTTCGCTCGGCGATGAGGGCGCGGATATCGACGTCCAGCCGGTCCAGGTCTTCTGGCCGCTCGAACCAGTGCTCTGCCAGGTACGGGTACAGCTGATAGGACCAGATGGCCTCGGCTCTTGCGGCGTCGATCTGCTCGACCATCCAGTACGAGTGGCCAGGGCTGACCGGTGACTGGCGACCAACCCGGTCGCGGATCATCCGGAACATGCCGAGCAGCAGGTCGGCGTCCACGTCGGAGCGTCCGCTGGACCACCTGGCGAGAACGTCATCGCTGGGGTGCAGGTGGAAGGCGTTGAACCTGCGGCGCAGGGCGAAGTCAACGAGTGCGAGGCTGCGGTCTGCCGTGTTCATGGTCCCGAGGATGATGACGTTGGGTGGCACCGAGAACTGCCGTTGCGAGTACGGCAGGACTGCTGGTTTGACAGCCCGGTACTCGAGCAGGAAAAGCAGCTCACCGAAGACGGCAGCAAGGTCAGCTCGGTTCATCTCGTCGATGACGAGCACGAACACGTCATCGGGTGGGCCCTTGCGTGCCCGCTCGCACAGCTTCAAGAACACCCCATCGCGCGGGGTGTAGCGCAGGGCGCCGCCGTCGGCCAAGTCGGGCCGCAGGCCTTCGACGAAGTCTTCGTAAGAGTATGCCGGGTGGAACTGCACGAGTTCGACATGGTCGGGCGAGGTCGCGAGGTGATGGGCAAGCTTCAAAGCGACCCACGTCTTCCCGGTCCCAGGGGGCCCGAAGAACACCGCTTGACGCATCGGTCCGTGGAGCGCCGCAACCCACTTGTCGATCTGCTCCACGGGCAGGAAGCACTGGTCTGCCACCTGTTCAACGGTGAGTCGTCCGCTCGGGGGAACGTCGATAACCGTCGCTGTTTCGGCAGCGGGCCCTGCGACGCTTGGTGCGGTGGCGGCCCGCATGATGTTTGTGAGCACCGCGTCCGCTTCTTGCGGCGCGACACCATACTGTTCACGCCACGTCCGCAGGGACTGACAGAAGCGCTCGTAGCCGACCTGACCGTCCGCCCGGAAGGTTTTGCCGGATACGTGAGCGAGGCCCTTCATCGTGGCATTGATACAGACCCCGAACTGCTCCGGATCGCGTAAATACAGCAGCATGCTCGGCAACGACGAGCCTGCACCGGGCAGCACCGAACGGTCGGTGAACATGCGGCCGAGCAACGCCAATGCCTCGTCGGCCGGAGAGGACCACAGCTCCGCGACGACGCGGTTGAACCGGTCGATGTCTTCGGTCAGCTTGTTCATCACGGCCCCGGCGAAGCCGGGCGAAAACCGGTCCAGGCGCACCTGGCCGGTCTTCTCATGCCGGTTGAACAGCCGCCCCAGCTGCAATGCCTCGTCGACGCTCATGGAGCCAGCGCGTTTGTCGAGTAGGTCGCGGGCATCCGTCTCGGCCTCGACACGTGCCGCCACGAACCGCTCGCCGAAGATCTCCCGAACCTCGGCTAGCGATTGGGGTGTCGTGCCAAGTGCTGACTGGGTATCGTTCCCCATCGCTCTCCCTGCGATCCAGTGGGCCCACTACGAATTGCGGCGTCAGCGAGAAGCCTACGCCCGCTGCCCGAACGCGCAGACCACGCCGAAGGGGGATCTGGGACTGGCTTGATGAAGCCACCTCGCATCGGCCTGACATCGGGCATCAACTGATGGATCCGCGGGTTGCCGACTCACTGGCTCTACTCGGCGCAGCTTCCGTCGCGGCCGCAGCGGGTCCTCGACCGGGTCGCAGTCGAGGGCGGTGGGCCACGTGCCACCACCGGGCAGTCGCGCCGGAGCTCATTGAGCTGGCGAAGGCGCGGGGCGGGATCGGTGGAGTCACCGGGCGCCGCGTCGCGCAGCAGCGCGACCGTGGCCCGCAGCTCACGCAGGGCGTCCCGGCCCGTGCCCGTGCCCGTGCCTGAGCCAACGCCGCGCGCGCCGCGTCTGGACGCTGGTCGAAGGCTGCCACAGCCACTCCCGTCTGCACGTTCACCGCCGCTATCTGGTGCGCGACCACGTCGTGGAACTCCCGCGCCAGCCGCAACCGCTCCTGCTGCACTTCCGGTGCGCCTCCCGTTCCCGGGCTGCGGCGCCCGCGCCTCCCGCACGGCGAACTCGGCAAGCAGCTCCCGGCGCCCCCTCCCACCTCGCCCAGCAGTAACGCGACTCCGGCCACAGCATGTCCGCGACCGGAGCGCTGGATCGGCCGCCGACCGGTGCACGCTTTGTCGACGCCGGGCTTCGGCTTGGTGCTGTCGACCCGCTGATGGCACGCTGCCGAGATGGGAGACCAGCCAGGAGGACCGCTCACCGACTCCGAAGTGGCAACCATGTTCCGCTTGCTGGCGCGGTTTGCTGAGCACGATCTGGACCAGTGGGACAACTGGCGACTGAACACGTCCCACGGGCCGGTATACATCAATGTCAGCCGAGCGCTGGGACCGGGCTGGCGGGACGACATGTTCACCCCTGTCTGGCCGCTGCTCCCACGTTTCAAGGAGGCCGGCCGGGGCGACGCCTCCGGCGGGTAGGGCCTTCGGCGCTACGGCGCGAGAGGGCCGGGACGATCTCCGTCGAGCTCATTTTCCGGAAGTTCCCGCATCGGCGAAGGGTTTCCGTCCTACTGGTGGCAGCGCCAACCAGCCAGCGCCGACAGGGAGGGGCTCGATCATGAAGGTCGTCGTCATCGGTGGCAGTGGGCTCATCGGCTCCAAGCTCGTGAAGATCCTCGATGCTCAGGGCCACGAGGTGGTGGCGGCCTCGCCGAAGACCGGTGTGAACACGCTGACCGGCGAAGGTGTGGCGGAGGCGCTGGCCGGCGCCGGCGCGGTCGTCGACGTGTCGAACTCGCCGTCACTCGAGGACAGCGCGGCATTGGAGTTCTTCGAGACGTCCACGCGGAACCTCCTCGCCGCCGCCGCGGACGCCGGGGTGGGGTACTACGTGGCGCTGTCCGTCGTGGGTTCCGAACGGCTTCCGGACAGCGGATACATGCGGGCGAAGGTCGCCCAGGAGAAGCTCATCGCGGCGTCCGGACTCCCGTATTCGCTGGTGCACGCCACCCAGTTCTTCGAGTTCCTTAAGGGCATCATCGACGCCGCCACGGACGGCGACACCGTGCGCCTCGCGCCGGTGCTCATCCAGCCGATGGCGGCGGACGACGTCGCCGCCGCGGTGGCCGAGGTTGTGGTCGGCACGCCGACGAACACGGTGGTCGAGGTCGGCGGTCCGGAGCAGTTCCGCCTCGACGAACTGGCACGGTCCGTCCTCGATGCTCAGCGGGATGCTCGTTCGGTGGTGGGTGACTCCGGTGCCCGGTACTTCGGTGCCGCGCTGGCTGAACGCTCGCTGGTCCCCGCCGACGGGGCCCGCATCGCGGGTACGCGCCTGGACGAGTGGCGAACGCGGGCGAGCCACGGTCAGTAATCCGGCGCGAGGGCCCGGGCCAGAAGGACCGGTCCGGCCCGGACGCCGATACGCGATGCTGCTGTCGTCCGACGCATCGGGGCTCGTGCCGGTCGACAGGCCCTACGTGAGACGCACCCCTTTGGACGTCAGGTATTCGATGAGCCCTTCGGCCGAGCTGACCAGATGGTCGGTCATCATGTGCTCGACCCGTTCCCCGTCGCCTGCCCGCATCGCCGCGAGAATTCCCTCATGGTCGGCGTTGGAACGCTTCCTCCACTGCGGCACTTCGAGCAGGTAGTCGCGCGGCACGTTCAGCGACACCACCCTGATCGCGGCCATCAGCTTGCGGGAACCGGAGAGCTTGTTGATGTGCCGGTGGAACTGCCAGTTCAGGTCGGCGAGGTTGGTGCGTTCGGAGTTCTCGTGGTAGCTCTCCATGCGCCGGTGCAGGTCTTCGAGTACCGCGTAGTCCGCTTCGGTGGCGAATTCCATCGCCCGCCGCGCGGCGAGCCCGTTGAGCATGCCCTCGATGAGGAACGAGTCGCGCAGGTCAGCCTTGTTCAGCGGCGCGACGACTGTGTGGCGGCCGCCGTCGAGTTCGAGCAGACCGTCGTAGACCAGCTCGCGCAGGGCGTCACGCACGGGCATTCGGCTCGTGCCGAAGTGTTCGCAGAGTTCCTGCTGCGACAATCGTGTGCCGGGCAGCAGCCGGCCGAAGAAGATGTCCTGCCGGAGGGCGGCCGCGATCTGGGTGCCCAACGGATCTCGCTGGATCACCGCTCGGGCGCTGGCGCTGCTGTCGATGCCCACCTGTCCGCCTCTCTCACGTGGTGAACGTGTGCACGTTATCCGGTGCCGGGGAGGATTCACGAATTTGCCATGCCCAATGGGCGAGTATGGTCCGACGCGGCCTATCCGGCTCGGCCGGATTCGGTGATGTCGGCGAGCCTGCGATGCAGGCGAACCGCGTGCTCGAAGTCCGGTACGGCACCGTCGCCGGCCGCCAGCAGGTCGTACGCCTCGGCGACCGGGCCGGCCGGCGCGGCCAGGCCGGATGAGTGGTCGTAGCGGGCCGGGACGGGCAGGTCGGTGAGCTGGCGGTCGTCGTCCCGCCCGCCGCGGATGCGGACGGGCCCGTGCTGCAGGTGCCCGGGGCAGGTCACGAGCAGTTCGCCCGCGGTCCCGGTGATCTCCCAGCGCAGTCCGTCGCCGCGAGTCGGTCCGCCCCGGTAGTGGACGGTCGCCACGGCGTCGTCGTCGACGAGCCCGACCGCCACGACCTGGTCGTCGGTGCGTTTCTCCGCGATCTCGCCGGTACGGGCGTGGCGTACCCGGGGGAGCCGGTTGGCGGTCAGGGCGCGTATCGGGCGCAGCTCGCCGAGGACCGCGCACAGCGCGTCGACCGCGTGTCCGAACGGCACGGACAGCAGCGTCGCTCCGTACGCGGGGTCGAGGGTGTAGGCCGCGTAGGAGCCGTAGGTCGGTCCCCACAGCCCGCCGGCGCCGGTCATCGTGGTCGACAGCACCCGGCCGACGTAGCCGTCGGCCACCAGGTCGCGCAGGTACCGGATCGGCGCCGCCGACCGGGCCTGGAGGCCGACGGCGGTGCGTGTGCCGCGCGCGGCGGCGGCGAGTTCCTCGGCCTCGGCGAGGCCGGTTCCCAGCGGCCATTCGCAGAGCACGGGTTTGCCGGCCGCGAGCGCCGGCAGCAGGCAGGCCCGGTGCCGGTCGGCCCGCACGGCGACGACGACCAGGTCGACGCTCTCGTCGGCGACCAGGTCATCGACGGTGCCGTACGCGCGCGGGACGCCGTACCGTCGCCCGGCCTCGGCCGCCGCGGCGTCGTCGCTGGCCGCGAGCGCCCGCAGTTCGTAGCCCGGGAGCGCGGCGAGCGCGGGCAGGTGGGCCCGTGCGGCCCAGCCGCCCTTCGCGCTGAGGCCTACCAGGCCCACACCTACAACATCGGTCATGGGAGCACACCTTAGCGTCAATCTCCGTTGCTCGTATCCGGGATTCGGTATACAGTCTGCCCCACGACCGATCACGACGGACAGGGGCCGAGCGTGCATGAGGTGGGGATTTCCGATGTCTCCGGATACGTGCCGGCATACCGGCTCGACGACTACCTGACGCGCGAGACAGCGACCTCGCCGGACGTCCCGGTGCCCGGCCCGGACGAGGACGCGTTCACTCTCATGTGGACCTCCCTGAGCGGCCTGCCCCGCGCCGAGACGGAGGGCCCGGTACTGCTTCGCGTGCCGGACAGTGACATCGAGACGCGTGCCCTCGTGGCGCACGCCCGGGCGACCGGCGTGCTCGGCGAGCCGGCTGCGGTGGTTCCACTCGCCCCCGACGCCGGGGTGCCGGACCTGCTGGCGATCGCCACCCGGCTGGCGCAGCCCGGCCTCGGCCTGCTGGTCGACCACCGCCGCCCGGCCGGGGCCGGCGTGCCGGCGACGGCCTCCGCCGCGGCCGCGGTCCGCTTCGGCCCGCCACGGGTGGCCCGGGTGGCGGCGGTCGCGTCCCGCCACACGCTGACCTTCGACAGGTGGCGCACCGGCCCGGCGCCGGACCAGCAGGACGCGCGGTTCGTCGAGGAGGCACTCGTCGCGGCGGAGGGCGACGCGCTGCTCGCCGATCTGCTCAAGTCCGCCGGCCGGACCGCTGCCGACCTCGCCGGTGTCGTCGTCACGTGCGGCACCCGGCTGCGCGGCGCGCGCTGGGCCAAGCGGTGGGAGGTGCCCTCGGTGTGGCAGTCCGGCGGCGCGGCAGACGGCCCCGGCGCCTCGGCCGCGCACGCGTTGCTCACCGCGCTCGACCGCCTGCGCGTCGCCGGGCCCGACGGCGCCGTGGCCATCCTCGACCTCGGCTGGGGCGGCGGCGGCGCGATCCTCACCGCGGGCACCGACACCGCGGAGGACACCGCGAAGCCGGCCGCGAGCGCGGCGACCACGGCGCGCGGCACGAAGGCGTACGGCCTCGCCGCCTGGCACGGACGCGCCACCGAGGCCCCCGGGCCGTGGACGTCGCCGGCCGAGCTGTGGCGGGAGATGCCGGCCCTGCTCGGGCCCGTCGGATACCGGTGCTCCGACTGCGGCGGCATCGGCTTCCCGCGGGCCGGCGTCTGCGAGCTGTGCGGGTCGTTCGAGGTCACCGACCAGCCGCTGCGGCGCACCGGCGTCGTGGCGACCCACTCGGTCGACCACCTCTTCGACGCGTCCGACCCGGTGCAGATGGTCGTGGTGGACCTCGACGGAGGCGGCCGATTCTTCGGGCAGGCGGTTCGCGACGTGCCACGCCGGCTCGCCGTCGGCGACCGCGTCCGGCTCGTGCTCCGCCGGCTGCACACCGCATCCGGTCTGCCGCACTACTTCTGGAAGGTCGATCTCGATGGGTGAAGACGTCGTCGCCATCGGCGCGGCGAGCACGAAGTTCGGCGAGTTCTTCGACCGCGGGTACGCCGACCTCGTCCGCGACGTGGTGCGGGCGGTCACCGCCGACGCCGGCATCACGCTCGCCGACGTCGACGCCGCGTGGCTCGGCACCGCGTTCGCCTACACCTACTCCGACGAGGGCAACGCCGGCACGTCGCTCGCCGAGCCGATCGGCATGCACGGACGGCCGGTCACCCGGGTCGCGGCGTACTGCGCGTCCGGCCTGGACGCGATCCGGCAGGCCGTGGCCGCGCTGCGCGCGCACGCCTGCGACGTCGCGCTGGTCGTGGGCGCGGAGAAGATGCGCGACGTGGGCCCCCGCGGCAGCCTCGTCATGCAACACGTCAACCGCGGCCATCCGGTGCTCAGCAAGGGCCGGACAGCGCCGGGCATCTTCGGACTGGTCGCCGAGCGGTACCGGGCCGTCTACGGGGATCCACGACCGGCGATGACGGCCGTCGCGATGAAGAACCACGCGTACGGCGAACTCAATCCCCGGGCCCACTTCCGCCGGACTGTCACGGCGGAGCAGGTCGAGGCGGCGCCGCCGCTGTCGGGCCCGATCGGCCTGCTCGACGCCTGCCCGACCACCGACGGCGCCGCGGCGCTGATCCTGGTGCGCGAGTCCGACGCCCGCGGGCGACGGGCCGCCGCGATCAGCGGTATCGCGATGTCCAACGACCTCGGGTACTTCACCGCGAACACGAGTTCCCGCTCGGACCTGCTGGGGTTCGAGTCCACCCGCTCGGCCGCCGCGAGCGCGTACCGGCAGGCGGGCGTCCTTCGGCCGTTCGACGAGATCGACGTCGTCGAACTGCACGACTGCTTCACGATCACCGAGGTCGTCAACTACGAGGACCTGGGCCTGTGCGGCAAGGGGGAAGGGCGTGACCTGGTGCTGAGCGGCGCCACCGGTCCGGGCGGCGCGCTGCCGGTCAACACCAGCGGTGGCCTCAAGGCATGCGGGCACCCGATCGGCGCGACCGGCGTACGGATGGTCGTCGACGTGTGCGACCAGGTGTGGGGACGCGCAGGCGTTCGGCAGGTGCCCGGCGCCCGCACGGGTCTCGCCCACGCGCTCGGCGGTCCGGGATCGCTGGCCTGCGTCGCCGTGGTCACCGACGCCGGTCCCGCGCGGGCGGCGGCGTGACGGCGGCGACCGGTGCGCGTCCGGACGGGCGGTCGCCGGACAAGGTCAGCACGCTCGCGGCCGCTGTCGAGAGGCACGTGCGGCCGGGCGACGTCGTGCACGTCGCGTACGCCGATGCCCGGCCCAACGCGGCGCTGCACCAACTGGTCCGCCGGTTCGCCGGCCGGCCTGCCGGGTTGACGCTGGTCACCGCCGGCCTGGTCAGCAGCCAGCATGCGCTCGTCGAACTCGGCGTGCTCGACCGTCTGGTGGCCTCGTTCGCCGGCGAGAACCTTCCCGCGCCCCGCCCGAACCGGGCGTTCCAGCGGGCGGTGCGCGAGGGCCGGATCGAGGTGGAGAGCTGGTCGCTGTGGTCGCTGACGGCCCGCCTCATGGCCGCCGCGCTGGGCGTGCCGCACCTGCCCGTCCGGTCGCTCGCCGGCAGCGACCTCGGCGCCGCGCTGCACGGCCGCGGCTTCGCCGAGGTCGCCGACCCGTTCGGCGGACCGCCGTCCGGTGTCGTCGCCGCCCTCCGGCCGGACGTGGTGCTGCTGCACGGCGTGGCCGCCGACCGGGCCGGCAACGTGGTGCTCTCCGCGCCGTACGGCGAGGGGGCGTGGGGCGCGCTCGCGGCGCGGCGCGGCGCGATCGCCTCCGTCGAGCGCATCGTCGACACCGAGACGATCCGCGAGCACGGCGCTCTCGTGCGCGTACCGGCGCACGCTGTCCTCGCGGTCTGCGAGGTGCCCCTGGGCTCACACCCGTACGGGCTGTTCAACCCCGGCCTCGACGGGGTCGCCGGCTACGTGCCGGACGAGGAGTTCATGGCCGACGTGGTGCGGGCGTCCAACGACCCGGTCGACTTCCGCCGGTGGATCGACGAATGGCTGCTCGGCACCGCCGACCACGACGCCTACCTGGCCAAGCTCGGGCCGGAGCGGATCGCCGCGCTGCGGGCCCAGGCCGAGGAGGACGGCTGGCGCTCAACGCTGACCGTCGCGGCGGACCCGCCGGACCGGTGGACCGACGCGGAGGCGATGGTCGTCACGGCCGCCCGCCGGATCGCCGGCCGGGTGCGCAAGCAGGAATTCGACGCGGTCCTGGCCGGCGTCGGCCAGGCCAACCTGGCCTCGTGGCTGGCGGTGACCGGCCTGCAGGCCGTCGGCGCCGACGTGGAGCTGATGGCCGAGATCGGCATGTTCGGCTACCGCCCCCGCCCCGGCGAGCCGTTCATCTTCGCGCACCGCAACCTGCCCACGTGCGCCCTGCTCACCGACGTCGCCACAGTGCTCGGCGCGTTCGTCGGCGGGCCGGCCACCCGGTCCCTGGGCGTGATCGGCGCCGGGCAGGTCGACGCCGACGGCAACACCAACTCGACGTACGCCGAGGACGGCAGCTACATCGTGGGCTCCGGCGGCGCCAACGACATCGCGACCGCGGCCGAGGAGGTGCTCGTGACAGTGGCGCACGGCAGCCACCGCCTGGTCCGGCGGGTGCCGTACGTGACGTCGCCCGGCCACGGTGTCCGGACCGTCGTCTCCACCGCCGGGGTGCTGGAGCGGGTGGACGGACGGTTCGTGGCCACGGCGTTCGTCGCGCGGTCGGGCGAGTCGGACGCCGACGCGGTCGAGCGGTTGCGCGCCGGCTGCGGCTGGGACCTCGACATCGCCCGTGGTGTCACCCGCGAGCCGGACCCGACGTCCGCTGAGCTGTCCGCGTTGCGGCGCTACGACCCGGCCCGGACGTTCCTCGGCCGGCTCTCCGGAAAGGCGGACGGCGATGCCTCTGTACGCACTCGGTGACCGGACACCGCGGGTCGACCCGACGGCGTACGTGCACCCGGACGCCGTCGTGATCGGTTCGGTGGAGCTGGGACCGGAGTCGAGCGTGTGGCCGGGCGCGGTGCTGCGCGGCGACTACGGCGTGATCCGGGTCGGCGCCCGGACTTCCGTCCAGGACGGAACGGTCCTGCACAGCGTGGCGGACTGTCCCACGGAGATCGGTGCCGACTGCGTCGTCGGGCACCTGGCACACCTGGAGGGTTGCGCGGTCGCGGACCGGTGCCTGATCGGCTCGGGCTCGATCGTGCTCAACCGGGTGCGGATCGGCGCCGGCAGCGTGGTGGCCGCCGGCGCCCTCGTGCGGGAGGGCGCGGAGGTCCCGCCCGGACGGCTCGCCGTCGGCGTGCCGGCCCGCCTGCGCGACCTGCCCGCCGGCCACGAGGACTGGCAGGCACACGCGGTGCGGGCCTACGTCGAGAACGGGGCCCGCTTCCGGCGTGAGTTGCGGCGCATCGACACCTAGACCCGCGGAGGAGCAACGGATGCCCGAGGAAGTGCTACTGGAACGCGCGGACGGAGTCGCCCACGTGGTGCTCAACCGTCCCGACCGGCTGAACGCGATCGACCCGGCCACGTTGCGGCTGCTGCGCGAGCACATCGCCACGATCGAGGCCGACCCGGGGGTGCGGGCGGTCGTCGTGCGCGGCAACGGCCGGGTGTTCAGCGCCGGCGCCGACATGCACGCCCTCGGCGACATCGTCGGCGACCCGGCGGCGTTCGCCGCGTTCATGCAGGACTGGCACGACGCGTTCGACGCGGTCGCGGCGTGCAGCCGGCCCACCGTCGCGGCGGTGCACGGGATCGCCTTCGCCGGCGGCTTCGAGCTGTTCCAGGTGTGCGACGTCGCTGTCGTCGCCGACGACGCCCGGCTGGGCGACCAGCACGCCCGTTACGGGCTCTTCCCCGGTGGGGGCAGCGCCCAGCGCCTGCCCCGCCTGATCGGTGACCGGCGGGCCCGGTGGCTGCTGCTGTCCGGTGAGGAGATCCCGGCGGCCGAGGCCGTGGCCGCGGGCCTGGCCAACGAGGCGGTACCGGCCGACCGGGTCGTCGCCCGGGCGAGCGAGATGGCCGCCCTCCTGGCCACCCGCAGCCCGCTCGCCAGCGCGGCGATCAAACGCGCGCTGGCCGCCGGCGCCGGACTCGACGTGGGCGCGGCCCTCGCCGCCGAACGCCCGATCGCGCTGGCACACATGGCCTCCGCCGACGCGCGGGCCGGCCTGGATGCCTTCTACCGACGTGTGGCCCCGAGATTCCCCAGCAACCAGGGAGAGGCATGAGCAGCTACAGCGACATCCTGTACGAGGTCGTCGACAACGTCGCGACCATCACCATCAATCGGCCGGAGCGGCGTAACGCCTTCCGGTCGGAGACGCTCGACGAGCTGATCGACGCGTTCCGGGCCGCGGAGGCCGACCGCGAGGTGGGCGTGATCGTGCTGACCGGCGCCGGGGACAAGGCGTTCTGCGCCGGTGGGGACATCCACTGGGAGGAGGCGTCCGACGAGTCCGGCGCCATCCAGATGGCCCGCCGTACGACGATCCTGTCGCTGGTCATGCGCGGCTGCGGCAAGCCGATCATCGCGCGGGTGCGCGGCTTCGCCGTCGGCGGCGGCAACGAGCTGCAGATGCTGTGCGATCTCACGGTCGCCTCCGAGGACTCCCGCTTCGGGCAGTCCGGGCCGAAGATGGGCTCGGTGCCGGTCTGGTGGGGCACGCAACTGCTGCCGCGGATGGTGGGCGAGAAGAAGGCCCGCGAGATCATCTTCCTCTGCGAGCAGTACACCGCGCGCGAGGCGCTCGACATGGGCCTCATCAACAAGGTCGTGCCGGTGGAGGAACTCGACACCACGGTACGCGCGTGGTGCGACCGGATGCTGACACTCAGCCCGCAGGCGCTGCGGGTGGCGAAGATCTCGCTCAACTACGAGTCCGACCAGCTGTGGCCGTCGGTGCTGCACGGCAACCAGATGATCTCGTTCATCCACGGCACCGAGGAGTTCCACGAGGGCACCCGTGCCTTCCTGGAGAAGCGCCCGCCGGAGTTCGGCAAGTTCCGCAAATGAGGGGAGACGCAGGTGCGGTGTGACGGAAAGGTGGCGCTCGTCGTCGGCGCCGGCAGCGGCATCGGGGCATCGACAGCCGAGGTGTTCCACGCCAACGGGGCCACTGTGGCGGTCGCCGACATCAATCTCGCGGGAGCCCAGGAGACGGCGGGCCGGCTGGTCGAGGCGGGCGCCAAGTCCTCCGCGTTCGCCGTCGACATCACCCGCCGGGACCAGACCGAAGATCTGGTACGCGACGTGCTGGCCGAGTACGGGCGGATCGACATCCTGGTCAGCACGGTCGGATGGTCGGACACGACGTTCCTGGTGGACGAGGACGAGGCGTACTGGCGCCGGATCATCGACATCAACCTGATGGGGTCGATCTTCCTGTGCCGGGCGGTGCTCGACCACATGATCGAGCGGCGTTCCGGGTCGATCGTGCTGACCAGCTCCGACGCCGGAAAGGTCGGCACCATGGGGGAGACGGTGTACGCGGCGGCCAAGGCCGGCGTGATCGGCTTCGTCAAGTCGCTGGCCCGGGAGGTCGCCCGGCACCAGCTGCGGATCAACGCGATCTCGCCCGGGCCCACCGACACCCCGCTCATCCAGGCCCAGACCGACCAGCGGGTGATCGAGAAGATGGTCCGAGCGGTGCCGCTCAAGCGCATGGGCCAGCCCGTCGAGCAGGCCAACGCGCTGGTCTTCCTGGCCTCGGACGCCGCCTCGTACATCACCGGCCAGACGGTGAGCGTCAGCGGCGGCCTCACCATGACGTCGTAGCGGCCATGGCCACCATGGACGACGTCGAGTTGTCGGCCGAGGACCGGGCGCTGCGCGAGATGGTCCGGCGGCTGGCGCGGGAGCGGATCGCCGGACAGGCCCGGCGGATCGACGAGGCGGAGGAGTACCCGCACGAGTCGATGCGGCTGCTCGGCGAGGCCGGGCTGTTCGGGCTGCTGATCCCGGAGCGGTTCGGTGGTCAGGGCGCCGGCATGCGCCAGTACGCCCTGGCCACCGAGGAATTGGCGCGTGCCTGCGCGGCCACCACCACCGCGTTCATCACGCAGACCCACGCGATGCTGCCGATCCTGGCCGTCGGCGACGAGGAGCAGAAACGCCGGTGGCTGCCCGGCCTCGCCGCCGGGCGGGCGCTCGGCGCGATCGCCATCACCGAGCCGGAGGCCGGCACCGACGTGCCGGCCCTCGCGACCCGGGCGGTCCGGGACGGCGACGGGTACGTCATCTCCGGCCGGAAGATGTTCATCACCAGCGGCGGCGTCGCCGACCTGGTCACGCTGTTCGCCCGTACGTCGCCGGGACGCGACGGGATCAGCGTCTTCGTGGTCGAGGCGCGTTCGCCGGGAGTACGGCCGGGCCGGCCGCTGGCGAAGATGGGCATCCGCGCGTCCAACACGGTCGAGCTGGCGCTCGACGAGGTGCGGGTGCCGGCCACGGCCCGGCTCGGGCCCGAGGGGATCGGCTTCCACACGGCCGTGCACGTGCTGTCCGACGCGCGGATCAGCACCGCGGCCCAGGCGGTGGGCATCGCGCAGCGCGCGTACGACATCGCCGACGGGTTCACCCGGCAGCGGCGCCAGTTCGGGCGGCCGGTGGCGGAGTTCCAGGCCGTGCAGTTGCGGCTCGCCGACATGTACATCGCCGTGGTCACCGCCCGGCTGCTCGTGCAGCGGCTCGCCCGGTTCGTCGACGCGGCGCCGGACGGGAACCGGGCGGTCGAGGCCGCCGCGGCGAAGGTCTACTGCTCCGACGTGGCGATGCGGGTCGCCGGCGACGCCGTACAGCTGATGGGCGGCTACGGCTACATGCGCGAATTCGAGGCGGAGCGGTGCATGCGCGACGCGAAGATCACGCAGATCTACGACGGCACCAACGACGTCAACCGGCTGGTGCTGGCCCGGCAGCTCGCGAAGAGGTCGGCATGACGCCGCTGTCGGGCCGGGTCGCGGTCGTCACCGGCGCCAGCCGCGGGCTCGGCCGGCAGGCCGCCCTGGCGCTGGCCGGCGCCGGCGCCGCCGTGGTGGCCGCCGGCCGCGACCGCGCGGCGCTCGACGAGACGTGCGCGCTGGTCGCGTCGGTGGGCCCCTCGGCCCTGCCGGTGGTCTGCGACGTGACCGACGAGGACCAGGTGGACGCCCTCACCCGGTCGGCGATCGACCGGTACGGGCGCATCGACGTGCTGGTCAACAACGCCGGCATCGCCTCGGAGCACCGGGCGCTGGACCTCGACGTCGCGGAGTTCCGCCGGGTCCTGGAGACCAACGTGATCGGCACGTTCCTGCCGGCCCGGGCGGTCGCCGCGCACATGCGCGATCGGGGCGGCGGCGCCGTGGTCAACATCGGGTCGGTGATGGGCCGCTCGGGCACGTCCGGGCTGTCGCACTACGGCGCCAGCAAGGCCGCCGTCTTCCAGCTCACCCGCGGCTGGGCGGTGGAGTGGGCGCGGTACGGCATCCGCGTTAACTGCCTCGCCCTCGGCTACTTCCCGACCGGCATCAACCGGGGCCGGCTGGCCGAGGAGGGGGTGGCCGAGCGCGTGCTGGCGCGGGTGCCGGCCCGCCGGTTCGGCGACCCGGAGGAGATCGGGCCGACGGTGGTCCACCTGGCGTCCGACGCCAGCCGCTACATGACCGGGCAGGTCGTCTACCTGGACGGCGGGATGTCCGCACGCTGAGGAGGTACGGGAGATGGCGGGAC
This sequence comes from Micromonospora sp. LA-10, assembly GCF_051853095.1. NCBI lineage: Bacteria > Bacillati > Actinomycetota > Actinomycetes > Micromonosporales > Micromonosporaceae > Micromonospora > Micromonospora sp. LA-10. The sequence goes on along the minus strand of NZ_CP195710.1, from coordinate 939,497 downwards.
CGTTGACGGGTGTCCGCGTGGTGGAGCTGGCCGGACTGGGGCCGGCGCCGTACGGCGTGATGCTCCTGGCCGACCTCGGCGCCGACGTGGTCCGGGTCGACCGGGCCCCGTCGGACCCGGCGGATCTGGGCCGGCTCATGGCCGGCTGCTGGCGGGGCCGGCGGTCGGTGGCGGTGAACCTCAAGCACGACGCCGGCCTGCGGATCCTGCTCGACCTCGCCGACGGCGCCGACGTCCTGGTGGAGGGTTTCCGGCCGGGCGTGGCCGAGCGGCTCGGCTTCGGGCCGCAGGTGTGTCTGGCCCGCAATCCGCGCCTGGTCTACGCGCGGATGACCGGCTGGGGGCAGGACGGCCCACTGTCCGCCGCGGCCGGCCATGACCTGAACTTCCTCGCCGTCGCCGGCCTGCTGCACGGGATGGGGCGGGCGGACGCGCCGCCTCCACCGCTGCCCGGCTACGTCGGCGACTTCGGCGGCGGCGGCGCGTTCCTGGCGATCGGCGTGCTGGCCGCGCTGCTGGACCGGCGGCGCACCGGGCTGGGCCAGGTGGTCGACGCCTCCGTACTGGACGGAGCGGCGTCGCTCGGCTCGTTCGTGTACGGGCTGGCCGGGCTGGGGGAGTGGTCGGACGAGCGGGAGGCCAACCTCAGCGACGGCGGGTGCCCCTTCTACGACACGTACGAGACCGCTGACGGCGGATACGTGGCGGTCGGGGCGCTGGAGCCGCGCTTCTACACGGAGATGCTGCACGGCGTCGGCCTGGACCCGGCCGACTGGCCGCAGTACGACCGGACGCGGTGGCCGGCGTTGCGGTCCGCGCTGACCGCGCGGTTCGCGACGTCCAGCCGGGACGAGTGGGCGCAGCGGTTCGCGGGGCGGGACGCCTGTGTCAGCCCGGTGTTGCGGCTGGCCGAGGCGCCGCACCATCCGCACAACGTCGCCCGGGGCGTGTTCGAGGAGGCGGCGGGCCGGTGGCAGCCGGCGCCGGCGCCACGCCTGTCCCGTACGCCGCTCTCGGCGGGCCGTCCGGCGCCGCGGATCGGCGAGCACACCGCCGAGGTGCTGGCTGAGCTGGGCCGAACGGCGGATGACGTGGCACGTCTTCGGGCGATCGGCACGGTCGACGAAAACTGAATACTGGACACTGGATACCGTTTTTCCTATGCTCCTGAGGCAGCCCGGTTGAGGCGACGAGTCCGGCCGACAGGGCGATGAGCAGGTGCTCTTCCGCCCGGTGACCTTCGGAGCCGGCCTGGCGAGTGACGGCTTCACCCGACGCCTTCCGCGTCGTCCGCCGTCGCGGCCACAGTTTGGAGGCAGCTCATGGTGCGAAAGTCGGTTACGGCGATCGCCCTGTTGGCGTTGGCGCTTGCGGGTTGCACAACCACCTCGAGTGAGGGCGGCGGCACGCAGGTCAGCACACAGGGCGTCACCGACACGGAGATCTACATCCAGGGGTTCGGCCCCATCACCGGTCCGGCCAGCTGGGTCGGCCTCGGCAACCGCGACGGCTTCGCCCTCGCGGTCAAGGAGATCAACGCTGCGGGCGGTGTGCACGGCCGCAAGATCCGGTTCGAGTTCCACGACGACGCGTTCCAGGTCGCGCAGGCCCAGCAGGTCGCGCGGCGCATCATCCAGCAGGACAAGCCGTTCCTGGTCTACGCCGGCACGGGCAGCACGACCTTCCTCGCCGTCGCCGACCAGCTGCGGCAGAGCGGACTGCCGGTCTACAACGGCTTCTCCGGCAGCGAAGCCGCCCGCAAGACCCCCGAGGTCGACAACATGTTCCACGGCGAGGCGGTCTCCACCAAGTGGGTCGCGCCCAGCATCGCCGACATGGTCGCGGACAACCTCAAGGCCACCCGGGTCGGGATCCTGCACGAGGACGGCGAGTGGGGCCGCACGCTGTGCGCCCAGGTCACGACCGAGCTGCAGGGCAAGAGCGGCCTGCAGGTGGTCGCCAACGAGACCTACCCGGCCGCCGGCAACGACTTCACCGGCCAGCTCGTGGCGATCCGCAACGCCAACCCGCAGGTCGTCGTCAACTGTGGCCTGTTCCCGGCCGCGAAGATCATCCTGCGGCAGGCTCGTGAGCTGGGGCTGAAGGCCCAGTTCGTCGGCGACGCGGGGCAGGCCAACGCCACCGTCTGGACGGGCAACGAAGCGGCCGCCGAGGACTGGCTGTTCAACTGGTACGAGCCGCAGTTCCTCACCGACACCACCGGCGCGCAGGGCGAGTTCCTGCAGAAGTACAAGGCCGAGTACCCCTCGGCGCCGACCGGGCGGCCCAACCACGCCGACAACTTCTCCTACACCGCGGCCTACCTGCTCAAGGGCGCGCTGGAGAAGGCCGGCAAGGACCTCACGGCGGAGAAGTTCATCGAGGCGCTCGCCGCCGTCAAGGACGCCAAGCCGACGCCGATCAGCCCCAACGTCAGCTGCGCCAACGAACGCCACGAGTGCTTCGTCGACCTGGTCTGGATGCGGATCCAGGGCGGCAAGGCGGTACCGGTGGACGACGCCGGTCTCGCCCAGATCGCCGGCAAGGTCTCCGGCTCCTGACTCAACCCCTCCCGGGCCCGGCCGCACCGGCCGGGCCCGCGGCGCAAGCGAGGTACTGATGTGACAGTCATCCAACTGCTGGTCAACTCGCTCACGCTCGGCGCGATCTATGCGCTCGTAGCGCTGGGTCTCGTACTGGTCTTCAAGTCCTCCGACCTGGTCAACTTCGGGGCCGGCGACTGGGTGCTCGCCGGCGCGTACATCGCGCTCGCCCTGCTGACCGCCGGCCTGCCCCTGTACCTGGTGCTGATCCTGGCGCCGCTGGGCGGCGCGCTGATGGGGCTGATCATCGACCGCGCGGTGTTCCGCCGGATCATGAGCGCCTCGCCGTGGACATTCGTCGTCGCGAGCCTCGCGGTCGGCGGGCTGCTGCGCGAGCTTGCCGTCCTGCGCTACCAGTCCAACCACTTCCCGTTCCCGCCGGTGCTGTCCCGCGACCCCGTCGAGGTCCTCGGCGTCCGCATCACACCGCAGAACCTGTGGGTGCTCGGCGCGACGGTCGTCGTGGTGATCGCGCTGCTGCTGTTCTTCCGCTACACCACGTACGGGCGCGCGCTGGAGGCGGTCGCGCAGAACCGGGTGGGCGCCCAGATCGTCGGCATCAACCTTTCCCGGGCCCTGATGGTCACCTGGGCACTCGCCGGCGCGGTGAGCGCTGTCGCCGCCGTCCTGATCGCCCCGTCGACCGACGTCTCGCCGGAGATCGGCCTGCTGCTGGTGAAGGGATTCGTCGCGGCGGCGCTCGGCGGCCTGGACAGCCTCGAAGGCGCGGTGATGGGCGGCGTCGCGGTGGCCGCGATCGAGACCTTCACCCAGGTCTACCTCAACCAGGCAGCCGTCGACGTGGTCGTCTACGGCCTGCTGCTCGTCGTCATGTGGGTGCGGCCGGCCGGCCTGCTCGGCCGCCGCGTGGTCCGGAGGGTCTGAGCGGATGAGCAACCAGACCGTAGGCAGCACCAAGAAGGCCCCGGCGGCCACCGTCCCGGCGCCGCAGACAGCCGGCAACGGTCGCCTGCCGCGCGCGGCCCGGGCTGCGGCATGGCTCCTCGTCGGAGTCGTCCTGCTGGCGCTTCCACTGCTGCTACCACCGTTCCGGACCTATCTGGCGACAGTGGTCCTCGTCTACGTGATCGCCGTGGTCGGCCTCAACGTCGTGATGGGCTTCTCCGGGCAGATCTCCATCTCGCACGCGGCGTTCATGGGCGTCGGCGCCTACACCACCGCCGTCCTCATGGGCCGGTGGGAGCTGCCGTTCCCGCTCGCCGCGCTGGTCGGAGTCGTGCTCGCCACCCTGCTCGGCTACGTGGTCGGCCTGCCGGCGCTGCGCATCGCGGGGCACTACCTGGCCCTGGCCACGCTGGCGTTCCAGCTCATCGTGCAGAGCGTCATCTTCAACTGGGAATCGGTCACCAACGGGCCACGCGGCATCGCCGTCCCGCCCGCCGTGGTCGGGGTGTTCCCGCTGGCCGACCGCAACCTGTACTACCTCGTCCTCGTCGCCGCGCTGCTCAGCCTGCTCTTCGTGCGCAACGTGGTGCGGTCCCGGGTCGGGCGGGCGTGGCGGGCGATCCGGGACAAGGAGATCGCCGCGTCCGTGTTCGGCGTCGACGTGGCCCGGTTCAAGACGCTCGCCTTCGGAGTGAGCGCCGCGTACGCGGGCTTGGCCGGCGCGCTGTTCGCCATCACCGTCGGCTTCCTCGACCCGGCCGCGTTCAACCTGTGGGAGTCGGTCAAGCAGCTCACCATGGTGCTCTTCGGTGGGCTCGGCACGCTCGTCGGACCGCCGCTCGGCGCGGCGCTCCTCGTCCTCGCGCCGGAGTTCCTGACGCCGTTCCGCGAGCACTCGCTGCTGGTGTTCTACGTCGTACTCCTGCTTGTCCTGATCTTCCTGCGGGGCGGACTCGCCTCCGGGGTGAGCCGGACCGCCGCGTGGATCCGGCGCCGCCGCTCCGGCGCGCCGCCCTCCGACGCCGTCGTCACCGACGCCGCGGTGACCGAGGTCCGCGACCGGCCGGCGCCGCCGGCGGAGCGGTCCGCGGTGGCCGGCGGCGCCGTGGGGGAGCCGATGCTGACGGCCGACGGCGTCACCGTGCGCTTCGGCGGGTTGATCGCGCTCGACGGCGTCGACCTGGGGGTACGCGACGGCGAGATCAAGGGACTGATCGGCCCGAACGGCGCCGGCAAGACGACGCTGTTCAACGTCCTGACCCGGGTCTACCCCGTGCACGAGGGGTCGGTCACCTTCGCCGGCCGCGACATGCTCCGGCTGCGCCCGCACCAGGTGGTCGGGGCGGGCCTGGCCCGCACGTTCCAGAACGTGGAGATGTTCCGCTCGATGACCGCGCTGGAGAACGTGCTCGTCGGCCGGCACCACCGCGACGCCTGCGGGCTCTGGCGGACCGGGCTGCGCCTGCCGTCCGCCCGGGCGGAGGAGCGGCAGGCCCGCGACGCCGCGCGGGCGGCGCTGGCGACACTGGGCCTGGAACGCTACGCGGACACCCCGGCCGAGAGCCTGCCGCTCGGCGTCCAGCGGCGACTGGAGATCGCCCGGGCCATGGTCGCCGAGCCTCGGCTGCTCATGCTCGACGAGCCGGCGTCCGGCCTCACCGCGGCCGAGGCGGCCGCGCTGATGGACGACGTACGCCGCATCCGGGCCGCCGGGGTCACCGTGCTGCTGATCGAGCACAACATGCGGTTCGTCATGGGCCTCTCGGACTCGGTCACGGTGCTCGACCACGGCCGGGTCATCTTCGACGGCTCACCGCAGCGGGCGCAGAGCGACCCCGCGGTGGTGGCCGCCTACCTGGGCGAGGTGGAGTCATGACAGCGCTGCTCGAACTCGATCGCGTGACTCTCGGCTACGGCAAGATCGTCGTCGTCCATGAGCTGTCGCTGCGTCTGGACGCGGGGCGGATCGTCTCCGTCCTCGGCCCCAACGGCGCCGGCAAGACCACCACGGTCCGCGGCGTCGCCGGCCTGCTGCCGCTGCGCGGCGGCGAGGTACGGCTGGGCGGCAAGCGGGTCAGCGGCTTCCCGCCGCACCGCATCGTCGCCGAGCGGCTGGCCTACGTACCCCAGGGGCGCGAGCTGTTCGCGGACATGTCGGTGCGGGACAACCTGCGTCTCGGCGGCTTCACCATGCGCCGTCGTGACGTCCCGGCCCGGATGGAGGAGCTGTTCGAGTTCTTCCCGCGGCTGCGGGAGCGGGCCGGACAGACCGCGGGCAGCCTGTCCGGCGGCGAGCAGCAGATGCTGGCCATCGCCCGGGCGCTGATGCCCCGGCCGACAGTGCTGATGCTCGACGAACCGTCGGCCGGGCTGGCGCCGCGCACCATGCGGCACGTCTTCGACATCGTCGCCGACGTCGCGCGCTCGGAGGGCGCCGCCGTGCTGATCGCCGAGCAGAACGCCCACCAGGCGCTGCGCGTCACCGACCACGCCTACGTGCTGAACACCGGCGTGATCGAGGCGTCCGGCCCGCCGGCGGAACTGCTCGCCGACGACCGGATCCGGGCTGCCTACCTCGGTGAGGCCGTCGAGAAAGGGCCGGTCTGATGGTCGCGGTGGTGACCGGCGCGGCCGGGGCGATGGGCGGCGCCATCGCGGCGGAGCTGGGCGCCCGCGGGCACGCCCTGGTGCTGGCCGACATCTCCGGCCGCCGGCTCGCCGAGGCCGCGGACCGGTTGACCGCGGACGGCCGGGCGGCGCACCCGTACCGGTGCGACGTCACCGACCGGGCCGAGGCCGAGGCGCTGGCCGCGTCGGCGCTCGCCGCCTTCGGCCGGGTCGACGTGCTCGTCAACGTGGTCGGCGGTTACCGCGGCCGGATGTACGAGGACGTCCTCGACATCCCGCTGGAGCGGTTCGACGAGGCCGTGCGGCTCAACCTGCGCGGCACGTTCAACCTCACCCAGCTGTTCGGCCGGCACATGCGCGACCGCGGCGCGGGCCGGATCGTCAACATCTCCTCGGTGGCCAAGGACGGGGCGTCCGGCCAGGCCGACTACGCCGCGGCCAAGGCGGGTGTCGTCGCGTTCACGCGCAGTTGCGCGCTCGAACTCGGCCCGGCGGTCACCGTCAACGCCGTCGCGCCCGGCGTCATCCGCACCTCGGTGATGGAGCGGATCCCGGCCGACGTCCAGGCGCGCTACCGCGAGCGGATCCCGCTCGGTGACTTCGGTGATCCGGTCGACGTGGCCAGGGCCGTGGCGTTCCTGGCCGGGGACGACGGCCGGTACGTCACCGGCGAGGTGATCCACGTGTCAGGAGGGTTCTTCGGATGTCTGTGACCGTACCGGGTGTCATCACCTCGGCCAGTGACGTGTACACCCCCGAGCGGATAGCCGCGTTCAAGGCGTCCGGGCAGTGGCGGGACCAGCTGATCGTCGACTTCCTCGACCGGCACCGGAGACAGCGCCCGGACCGGACCGCGGTGGTCGACGAGAACGGCCGGATCACCTGGGCCGCCCTCGCCGACCGCGTCGACCGGCTCGCCGCGGCCTTCGTGGACGCCGGGCTGCGGCCGGGCGAGTTCGTGGCCGTGCAGATGCCCAACCGGATCGAGTTCGTGGAGATCTACCTCGCGATCCAGCGGGCCGGCCTGCGCGCGCTCACCATGATGTCCATCTACCGGGAGCACGACGTCGCGTACATGCTGCGCACCACCGGCGCCCGGGCGTACATCGTGCCGGACACGCACCGCCGGTTCGACTTCGTCGCGATGGCGCAGCGGCTGCGCTCGCAGGCGCCCGACCTGCGCACCGTCATCGTGCTCGGCGAGGCGGGCGAGGGCATGGTGCCGTACGAGCGGTTCCTGGCCGAACGCGCGCCGGCCCCGGGCGCCTTCGCGCACCTGCGGCCCGACCCGGACCAGGTGTCCAAGGTGAGCTTCACCTCGGGCACGACCGGGCTGCCCAAGGGCGTCGTGCACACGCACAACACCGACCTGTCGCCGCCCACGATGATCGCCGGCGCGCTCGGTCTCGGCCCGGAGACGCCGATCTGGATGCCGAGTCCCATCGCGCACGCCACCGGCCTGCTGTTCGGCGTCTACGACTCGCTGCTGTGCGGGGCCAAGCTCGTGCTCCAGGACCAGTGGGATCCGCAGCGCGCGCTGGAGATGATCAGCCGGGAGCGGGCCACCTTCACGGTGAGCGCCACCCCGTTCATCGGCGACCTCGTCGAGCAGGACAACCTTTCCTCGTACGACCTGTCGTCGTTCCGCTACTTCGTCTCCGGCGGCGCGCGGGTGGCGCCGGCGCTCGTCGAGCGGGCCCGCTCGGAGCTGGGGTGCCTGCTGCTGCGCGTCTTCGGCCAGTCCGAGGCGCCGCTGCACACGCTCAACTTCCCGGACGACCCGTGGGAGAAGGTGACCGGTCGTGACGGCCGGCCGTTCGACGGCATCGACGTCACGATCGTGGATCCGTCCGACCGCGCGACACCCGTGCCGGTGGGCGAGGTCGGCGAGTACTCCACCGCCGGGCCGCACGTGTTCCTCGGCTACTACGGCAGCCCGGAAGCCACGGCGGAGGCCCGCGACGATTCCGGCCGCTACTACAGCGGCGACCTCTGCACCGTCGACGAGGACGGCTACGTGCTGTACGTCGACCGCATGAAGGACATCGTCAACCGCGGTGGCGTGAAGATCAGCGCGCTGGAGGTCGAGAACCTGCTCGCCGCGCATCCGCTGGTTCAGGCGGCCGCCGTCGTCGCCGTACCCGATCAGCGCCTCGGCGAGCGGGCCTGCGCCTTCGTGGTCACCCGGGGCGGCGCGGAGCTGACCCTGGCGCAGCTCTCCGCGTTCCTCGACGAGATGGGGGTCACCCGGCAGAAGTGGCCGGAACGGCTCGAGGTGATCGAGGCGCTGCCGGCCACTCCCACCGGGAAGATCCAGAAGAACGTGCTGCGCCAGCGGCTCACTGCCGATTCGGCGTCGTCCGGCCGGGCATGACCCGGGCCGGCGTCGCGCCGCGGTTGGGTGTGCCCGACGCCGTCCTGTGGCTGAGCGCGGCCGCCGGCGTCGGCACGCTTGTCGTGCCGGCCGCGCTGCCCGGTACGGCGCCGCTGCTCGTCGCCGGGGTGGTGGTCGTCGCCGCGACGGCCTGGTCCACGCTGCGCCGGCCGGTGCGTCGCACCGTGCTCGCCATGATGCTCGCCGGCGCGGTGCTCTGCCTGATGGCGGGCGCCCGGTGGTCCGACGTGTCGGCCGCGTTCGCCACGATGTGCGGCGTCTTCTCGTTCGTCGCCGTCGTGCGGCTGCTGGAGCTGCCGATGCTGCGTCGCGGCTACCACACGGCGATCGCCGAGGTCACACTCGTGTGGCTGCGCCGCACGCGCGCGGTCTGGTCCGCGGCCACGCTGACCTACCTGCTCTCGCTGGCGCTGTCGTTCGGCGGGGTCGCCCTGGCGTACCGGTCGGTGCGGGCGATGGACTCGGCCGCCGACGAGGCGGGCTCGGCCGGAGTCGTCTGCCGCGCGTTCATCGCGGCCAACCTGGTGACGCCGCTGTCGCCGCCGCTGGCCGTGGTGCTGACGCTGACCGGCCTGACCTGGACCGGTTTCCTGCCGTACGCGCTGACGCTGGGCCTCGTCGCCGCCGTGCTGGTGTCGCTCGGGCCGGCGCCGCGGGCCCGGGCGCTGCCGGCGCCGCGGCCGGACCGGGGACGGCTGGCCGCCGGGTTCGCCGCGATGATCGGCTGTGTCGTGGTCGTGCTCGTGGCGCTGGAGATGGTCACGCCGCTCAGCCATCCGGCCGCGACGATGACGGCGGTCCTGCTCGTCGTGCCGCTCTGGGAGCGCGGAACCCGCCTGCCGGCCCGCGCCGTGGCCCTGGCGCGCTCGGAGGCCGGCTCCTGGCGCGAGCAGTTCCTGCTCTTCGGCGCCGGCGGCTTCGTGGTCGCCGCGGCCGGCCGGTGGACCGCCGACGGAGCGGTCGGGCGGCTGCTCGACGCCGCCGGGCTGCCCGCGTGGGCGCTGCTGGCCGGTGGCGCGCTGGCCATCACCGTGCTGGGGCTCGCCGGACTGTACCCGCTGACCACCCTCATCGTGGTGACGACGGTGCTCGCCCCGCTGGGCACCGGCGCCTGGCCGGCGCTGGTCGCGGCGGCCGCGCTGGTGGGCACGATGGCGGCCTTCGCGTTGTCCCCGCTCAGCGGCCTGACACTGCTGGTGTCGGCGCTGAGCGGGCGCAGCGCCGTCCACATCGGACTGCGCTGGAACCTGCCGTTCGGCCTGGCGCTGCTGGGCGCCGGCGGCGCCGCGATCGGGTTGACCGCGGCACTGACCTGAGAGGAGTCCCATGCGTACGGAGACGGAGGTCCTCGGGGACCTGTGGCGGGTCTGGGGCGCCTGGGGCGCGGACCTCGACGAGACGCAGTGGACGGCGCCGACGCGCTGCGCCGGGTGGGACGTGGCCGCGCTCTACGCCCACGTCTCGCAGGGCGTCGGCGGTCTGGCGGCGCTGGCGCAGCGGCGCCGGGCCGACGGTCCGCCGGAGCACGGCGACGCGGTGGCCCTGCTGCGTGCCCTCAAGCCGGACGAGCGCGTCGCGGCGGACCTCGCCGCCCGCAACGCGGACGCGGCGGTGGCGGACGCCCGCGCGGCCGGTACCGCGGAGCTGGTACGCCGACTGACCGAGGACGGCCCTGCGGCGGTGGCGCTGGCCGCGGCCGATCCCGACCAGACGGTCGAGTACTTCCGCCGGGGCACCACGACAGTGCGCGCCGCGACCGTCGTACGGCTCGTGGAGGCCACCGTCCACCTGCTCGACCTCGCGGCGGCGCTGGGCCGCGAACCGGACCTGCCGGACGGGGCCACCGCGCACACGGTGCGCTTCCTGACCGGCATGGCGCCGCCGCTCGCCCTCATCGAGGTGGCCACCGGCCGGCGGGCGCCGGACATCTTTCCGGTGTTCGGCTGACGGGTCAGCGCAGCGCCGGCACGACCTCGGCCGCGAGCCGGCGCAGCTGCCCGCGCGGGTCCGGCCCGGCGATGTTGAACACGACATCGGTCATGCCGGCCTCGACGTACGGGGCCAGGTACTCGCGGATGTCGTCGGCGGTGCCGTAGGCGCTGTACCGCTCGAAGCTCTCGAACGGCAGCCCGTACGCCGTGGCGAGGTGGTTCGACACCGCGTCGCGGGCCGCCTCGCGGGTGTCGGCGATGGTGGTGAAGAGATTCAGCGCGAAGGCGAAGCCGGAGAGGTCGCCGCGGATCGTGCCCACGGTGTCCGCGGCCGCCTGGAAGCGGCCGGCGCTGACCCACACCGGGAACCAGCCCTCGGCGCCGCGGGCCGCGCGCTCGACGACGGCGGACGCGCGCCCGCCGAGCCACAGCGGCACGGGCCGCTGCACCGGCAGCGGCTCCATCGTGAACGCCGGCAGGTTGACCACGCGCCCCTGGTACGGCTCGCCGCTGCCGGCCAGCAGGCCACGGACGGCGGCGGCCGTCTCCTCGAAGCGGCGGGCCCGCCGGCCCGGGTCGACGCCCAGGGCCCGGTACTCCTCGGGGTTGTCGCCGCCGATGCCGGCGCCCAGCACCAGCCGGCCGCCGGAGAGCACGTCCACTGTCGCGACGTCCTTCGCGGTCAGCGCCGGATGCCGCAGGTTCAGCAGGTAGACGCCGGTGCCGAGGCGGACCCGCCGGGTCACCGCGGCGACCGCGGCCAGCGCCGGCAGGGGCGAGAGCATGCCGACGTTCCAGAGGTAGTGGTCGCCCACCCAGACGTGGTCGAGGCCGAGCTCCTCCGCGTCACGGGCCATGTCGAGCACCGACGCGGGCTCGATCGGACCACTCGCGGAGTAGGTGGGCAGGAAGCATCCGACGTTCACCATGACGACCCCCTTCAGCAAAAACAGCATACGGGATACAGTATGTCGACCGCTAGGAGCCGTCTCATCGACCGACGGAGGCCCTCATGACCCTCGTACCGTCCGCGGCCCCCGCCGAGCAGGTCCTCGAGCCGCTCGACGGGCCTGAGCACGACGCGGTGAACCGCGCCCGGGAACTCGTCGCCCGGATCGACGACGAGACGGCCGCCGACCTGGCCGCCCGCACCGAGTTTCCCGGCGACCTGTGGGACTGGGCCGCGGAGCACGCCCTGCACCGGGTCGGGATCGCCGAGGAGCACGGCGGCGAACCGGCCGACATCGTCGCCAAGATGCGCATCGCCGAGGTGCTGGCCGAGCGGGTCGGCGTACTGGCCTGGGTGTGGGGCATCTCCAACTGCTTCGCCGCGCCGCTGCTGGCCACGCTGGCCGACGAGCCCACCCGCAAGGAACTGCTGCCGGGGCTGGCCGCCGGCCGCCGGCGCTTCGCGTTCGGGGTCACCGAGCCGGGCGGCGGATCCGACCTGTTCGGCGCGCTGGACACCACCCTGGCCGACGGGCGGGTCAGCGGTCGCAAGCGCTACTGCACCGCCGCCGCCTCGGCCGACCACCTCTTCCTGCTGGTCCGGGAGGCGGGGGCGCCGGCCGGCGGGACGAGCGGACTGGCGTTCGCGCTCGTGCGCACGGACGCGCCCGGACTGTCGATGACCCGGGTGCCGACGCCCAGCTTCGCGTCCTCGTTCGGCACCTACGAGGTCGACCTCGACGGGGTGGCCGTCGACCACACGTTCACCGGCCCGGCGGTCAAGGCGGCGCTGCGCACGGTGCTGGTGGAGGAGCGGCTGCTGATTCCGGCCATCGTGATCGGCGCCGCGCACGGTGCGCTGCGGCGCGGGCTGGCCTACGCGGCCCGGCGTACCGCGTTCGGCACCCGCGTGGACAGCTACCAGGCGCTTCAGCATCAGGTCGCCGACGCGGTCATGGACCTCGAGACGGCCCGCCACTACGCGTACGCCATGGCGCGGCGGTGGGCGGCCGGCGCGCCGGTCACAGTGGGCGCGGACGTCGCGAAGTCGCGCAGCGTCGACGCGGCGCAGCGGGTCGCCGACGTCGCGATGCAGCTGATGGGCGGCATCGGCTTCACCCGCTGGGGCGGCGTCGAGCACGTGTGGCGGGATCTGCGCGCCTTCCAACTCGCGCCGATCACCGAGGAACTCGTGCGCAACCGGGTGGCCCGGGCGCTGGGAATGGGCCGTGACTGACGGCGCCGCGCCGCTGCTCGCCCGGCTCGGGCTGCGGGTGCCGATGCGCGACGTCGATCAGGCCGGTGTCATCTACTACCCGGCGCCGCTGGCCTGGCACGAGCAGCTCTACACCGGCTGGCTCGACGCGATCGGCCATCCGCTGAGCGGCCTGCTGCGGGCCGGCGAGGCGACGGCCACGGTGAACGCGAACGCCGACTACCTCGCGCCGGTCAGTCTCGACGACCGGGTCGACCTGGAGCTGCGGTCCGGATCGGTGGGGCGCAGCTCGTTCACGCTGTGCTCGGTCGGCTTCCGCCGGACCGACCGGCGCGAGGCGGTGCGCGTGCGCACCGTGCACGTGTGGTCGCGGCTGGACGGTGGCCGGCTGAGGGCGGCACCGATGCCGGACTGGCTGCGCGAGGCGCTGTCCGGCGGGGCGGTGCCCGATGTCAGTTGACCGCACCCTGGCCGACCGCTACCTGGGAGGACGGTGGACGCCGGCCTTCGACGCGATCGCGGCCGAGGCGCCACAGGTGCTGGAGGCGTACCTGCGCCTGGCGGCCGTGCCGTGGCGCGGGCGGGAGCTGCCGGTGGCGCTCAAGGAGCTGATCTGCGTCGCGTTGAGCGCGGCGCCGGGTCACCTCTATCCGGCCGGGGTGCGCATGCACGTCGCCGGCGCGCTGCGAGCCGGCGCGCCACGCGCGCACGTGATGCACGCGGCGGCGGTGGCCGGCTCGGTCGGCATCCGGGCCGCGACGCTGGCGCTGCCGATCCTCGCCGACCTTGCCGGCCCGGCAGTGGACGGCGACGCCGGACCGCCGCCGGTCGGCACCGGGCTCGCGGCGGCCCACGCCGAGGTGGTCGACGCGGGCGGGGCGGCGGGATTGCCGGCCGTCGACCGGGAGCTGATCGCGGTCGCCGTCGCGGCGGCGGTCACCCTCGCCGACGCGGACGTCGTCCGCGAGCACATCCGGACCGCCCTGGACCTGGGCGCCACGGCGGGGCAGGTCGCCGAGGCCGTGGCGCTGGCCTGCGGCATCGGATTGCACGGGTGCCTGCTCGTCGCCGACGAACTCGCGGCGGCAGCGCCATGACCGCCACCGGCTCAGGTCAGGTCGACGCCCTTCTTCTCCAGGTAGCGGACGAGGTCGCGGCCGGCCTCGGCCACATGGTCGCGCATGAGGGCGGCGGCCTGCTCGCCGCGGCCCGCCGCGACCGCCGCGATGATCTGCGCGTGCTCGTCGTTGGCCCGGTCGATCCACTGCGGGAACTCCAGGAGCAGGTCGCGCGGGATCGTGACCGCCAGGGCCCGCAGCGCGACGATCAGCCGGCGCGACTGCGCCATCTGGTTGATCCGCCGGTGCAGGTGCCAGTTCAGATCGGCGGCCAGCTGGGCATCCTCGGCGGCGCCGCACATCTGCGCGTGGCGCTCGGCCAGCTCGGCCAGGTGCGCCGGGTCGCCCTGCTCGGCCACCCGGCGGGTGGCGATGCCGTGCAGTTGACCCTCGATGAGGAAGCTGTCCTCGATGTCGTGTCGGCGCAGGGGCGCCACGACGCTGTGCCCGCCGCCGTCGCCGGTCAGGAAGCCCTCGTACGTCAGCTGTCGCAGCGCGTCGCGGACCGGCATCCGGCTGGTGCCGAACCGCTCGCACACCTGGAGCTGGGCCAGCTTGGTGCCCGGCGCGAGTCGCCCGAACAGGATGTCGTGCCGCAGCGCGTCGGCGATCCGCCGGCCGAGCGGCGTGCGGTCGAGCCGTTCCGACGTCAGACTCACAGGTCCTCCTCTGCGGCCGGTTTGTTCGCTTCCGCCGCTTACTGCCATTTTGCCGCACCGCGTCCGAAGTCGCGGTCATCCCGTCCCTTCCAATATCCCGTATACCGGTGCCAGAAATGAAAGGGATCGCCACGTGTTCTTCGACATGTTGCCCACGGAGCTACGCGACCTCGCGGCGGTCGCCCGCGACGTCGCGACGGAGCGGATCGCGCCGCTCGTGCCCGACCTGGAGCGCGGCCGTACGTTCTCACCGGAGCTGCGCAAGATCCTGGCCGGCGCCGGCTTCACCGGGCTCGTGGTGCCCGAGCGGTTCGGCGGCGTCGACACCGATGTGCGGGCCGAGGCCGTCGTCCTCGAGGAGATCTCCAAGGTCTACCCGAGCGCGTCCACCGTGCTGACCGCGACCTGGTTCCCGACCAAGGTGATGGTGCGGGCGGCCGACCGGCCCGACGCGCCGTCCTGGCTGCCCGGCGTGCTGCGGGACGTCGCATCCGGCGACCGGCTCGGCGCGATCGCGGCCACCGAACCCGAAGCGGGCTCGGACCTCGGCGGCGTGGCGACCACCGCGCGGCGCGAAGGCGACGAGTGGGTGATCAACGGCAGCAAGCGGTTCATCACCAACGGCGGCCACGCCGACTTCTACGTCGTCGTCGCCCGGACCGGTGGTCCCGGGCCGCGCGGCGTGTCCGCCTTCTACGTCGAGGCCGACCGGCCCGGCGTCGAGGCGGTGCGGTTCGAGGAGAAGATGGGCCTGCACGCCTCGGCGACCGCCGAGATGGTCTTCGCCGACGTCCGGGTGCCGGCCGACCACCTGCTCGGGCCGGAGAACGGCGGCTTCCCCCTGCTGATGCAGGGCTTCGACGAGGGGCGCATCGTCGTCGCGGCCCTCTCGCTCGGCATCGCCGAGGGCGCGTTCGACGCGGCCGTCCGGTACGCCGGCGAGCGGCGGCAGTTCGGCCGGCCGATCGCCGCGTTCCAGGGCATGCAGTTCCTCATCGCCGACATGGCGATCCCGTTGCACGCCGCCCGGTCGCTGGTCTACGACGCGGCGCAGGCCTACGTCGACGGCCATCCGGACGCCGCCCGGCTGGCCTCGATCGCCAAGACGTACGCGAGCGACATGGCGATGGCGGTCACGACCGACGCCGTCCAGGTGCACGGCGGCTACGGCTACGTCACCGACTTCCCGGTCGAGATGTTCATGCGCGACGCGAAGATCAACCAGATCTACGAGGGGACCAACCAGATCCAGCGGATGATCATCGCGCGCTCGTACTTCCCGGACATCGCCCGATGACCGTGCCGGCGGGCGAAGCGCGCGGCGACGTCACCGGACGGCTGCGCGACCGCGTCGTGATCGTCACCGGGGCCGGGTCGCTCGGCGCCGGATGGGGCAACGGGAAGGCGGCGAGCGTGCTGTTCGCCCGGGCCGGCGCCCGCGTCTTCGCCGTCGACCGGCGCGCCGACGCGGCAGAGCAGACGGCCGGGATCGTGCGGGCCGAAGGCGGCGAATGCGAGCCGTTCGCCGCCGACGTGTCCCGCCCGGACGGAGTGTCCGCGCTGGTCGAGGCATGCCTGCGCCGGTACGGGCGGGTCGACGTGCTGCTCAACAACGTCGGCGTCGGCGTCGTCGCGGGTATCGAGGACACCGAGCCGCGGCACTGGGATCTGGTCCACCGGATCAACCTCACCTCCGCCTACCTCACCACGCGGGCCGTCGTCCCGCACATGCGAGAGCAGGGCGGCGGCGCGATCGTCAACATCTCGTCGGTCGCCTCGCTCGGCGCGACCGGCGACCTGCTGACCGCGTACGGCGTGAGCAAGGCCGGCCTCAACCACCTCACCCGCGCCGTCGCCGCCGAGCACGCGGCGACCGGCGTCCGCTGCAACGCCGTCGTCGTGGGTCTGGTGGACACGCCGACCGTGTACGCCGGCCAGCCGGACGCCGACCCGGCGGTCCTGCGCGCGCGCCGGGCCCGACGCTGCCCGACCGGCGCCATGGGTGACGCGTGGGACGTCGCCCACGCGGCGCTGTTCCTGGCGAGCGAGGAGGCCCGGTACGTGACCGGCGCCCTGCTCGTCGTCGACGGAGGACTGTCGCTGCGCTTCGGCGCGGCGGTGTGAGCAACGAGAGGAGCAGAGATGAGTGAACGCCCGTACGGCATCGTGGACGCCTGGGCGATGCCCTGCCACCCGCCGATCTCCGACCGGTGGAACGCCGACCCCAAGCGGACCCACGGAATGGCGCTGTTCGGCGCGTCCGGCTTCGGCGGCTGGTCGATCGACGAGCAGGTCGAGGAGATGGACCGGTGGGGCGTCGAGATCGCCGTGTTGTCCGCCATCCGCGAGGCCGACGACGTGAAGATCAGCAACGAGGAGGTCGCCGCCTGCGTCGAGAAGTACCCGACGCGATTCCGCGGCAGCCTGGCCGTCGACCCGCGCCGGCCGATGGCCGCGCTGCGCGAGATGCAGACATGGGTACGTGACTACGGCTTCGTGAACGTGAAGGTGTGCCCGTACGCGTACGGCTACGACAACCCGCCGAACAGCAAGCTCTGGTACCCCATCTACGCGAAGGCCTGCGAACTCGGCGTCTCCGTCACCATCCAGGTGGGACACACCGGGCCACTGCTGCCGTCGGAACCCGGCCGGCCGATCTACCTCGACGAGGTCGCGCTCACGTTCCCCGAACTGACCATCGTCGGGGCGCACATCGGGTGGCCGTGGGAGGAGGAGATGGGCATGCTCGCCTGGAAACACGACAACGTGTACGTCGACACGTCGGCCCACGCGCCCACCCGCTACCCGGAGCGGTTCGTCCGATTCCTCAAGCGCCGCGCGCCGCACAAGGTGCTGTTCGGCACCGACTACCCGGCGCTTCGCTACGACCGCGCCGTCGGCGAGGTGTCCACCCTGGATCTTCCGGCCGATGTCGAGCGCATGTTCCTGCGCGACAACGCCTGGAAGGTGTTCGGCCTGGACCGGAGCTGAGGGAGGGAACGGTGCTGCATCCGTACGCCCACTACCTGCGGCGCGCCGCGCTGCTGTTCCCGGACCGGCCGGCGGTCGAGGATCCGGCCCGGGGCGTCGAGCTGACCTGGCGGGAGCTGGCCGACCGGGTGGCCCGCCGCGCCGCCACCCTGGCCCGGGCCGGAGTCGGCCCCGGCGACCGTGTCCTCGTCCGGCAGGCGAACACGCACGGCTACCTGGAGGCGGTGCTGGCCGTGGCCTGGCGGGGGGCCGCGTACGTGCCGGTGCTCGGGGTGCTCTCCGCGGGCGAGCGCAGCTACATCGAGGAGACGGTGGAGCCGGCAGCCGTGCTCGACGCCGCCGACCCCGGTCCGCCCGGCGATCACGGCGGTGCGGCGCCGGTGGACTTGCCACCGGGCGCCGTCTCCCAGGTCCTGTTCACGTCCGGCTCGTCCGGCCGGCCCAAGGGCGTCGTGCACAGCTTCGACAGCACGGCCGGGGCGATGGGGGCGTGGGCCGCCGTGACGAAGGCGGGACCCGACCAGGTCGTCCTGGTGACGACGCCGATGAGTCATGCCGCCGGGCGGCTGGTGGAGTCCGCCCTGGTCGCCGGCGGACGGGTGGTGATCGCCGAGTCGCCCCGGCCCGGCCCGGTCGCCGCCGCGATCGAGCGGTACGGCGTGACCCACATGCTGCTGGTGCCGACGGTGCTCCAGGACCTCGTCGACGGCTCGGCCGGAGCCGACCTGTCGTCGTTGCGGCAGGTGGTGTACTCGTCGGCTCCGGCGTCGCCGTCGTTGGTGCGGCGGGCACACGAGCGGCTCGGCCCGGTCGTGGCGTCGGTGTACGGGTCGACGGAGGCGCCGGCTCCGGTGACGGTGCTGGACACGGCCGACCACGAGCGGGCGATGGCCGGTGCTGCGCATCTGCTGACCTCGTGCGGGCGGGAACACCCGTGGGGCGTGCAGACACGCATCGTCGACGACGACCTGCGCGAGGTGCCGAACGGTGAGGTCGGACAGCTCGCTCTGTGCACGCCGTGGCTGGCGTCCGGCTACTGGCGCCAGCAGGAGGCCTGGGCCGAGCGGTGCCGGGACGGCTGGTTCCTCACCGGCGACCTCGGCCGGTACGAGGACGGCTACCTCTACCTGGTCGACAGGCGCGACGACATGATCATCTCCGGTGGGTACAACGTGTTCCCGACCGAGGTCGAGCACGTGCTCGGCGAACACCCGAGCGTGCGCGAGGTGGCGGTGTTCGGCGCGCCCGACGGACGGTGGGGCGAGGCGGTCGTCGCCGCGGTGGCGCTGCGGCAGCCCGCGCCCGCCGACCCGCCGGCCGCGCTGATCGCCCATTGCCGCGACCACCTGCCGCGCTACAAGGTGCCGAAGCGGATCGTGGTGCTCGACGATCTGCCCAAGTCGGGGCACGGCAAACTCTCCCGCCGCCTGACCCGGCAGCGCGTCGTCGGCGACGGCGCGGTCGTCCATGGCGCGGAGTGAGGTCAGCTCGGTTCGGCTGCGCCGTATCGCACCGGGCCGAGGTTCGGGGGCAGACTGCTCACCGCCAGGGCCACGGCGCCCTCCGCGGTGGCCGTCCGGCCGAGTTGCCATCCCGCGAGGCCCATCGTGACGACGTAGTCCCCGCCTCGCCCGGCGTGCAGGCACACCAGGACGTCGTGGGAGAGGCCGGGCCGGGTGCTGGTGGAGAACCGCAGCGACCAGTGGCTGGTGAAGGGGTAGAGCCGCCGTAGCCGTGGTTCGGCGTACGCGGTCTCGACGAGCGCGTGGTGCTCCGGCCAGTTCGCCTGCGCCGCCTTCATCCGCAGGTGCCGCCACTCCGATTCGACCAGTCGTACCGGATCGCGGTCGGGCACCTCGAACCGTCCGGTCAGTGTCACGAACGGCGCGACCCGTGGGATCTCGGTGAGGGGCGTTGCGTCGTGCCACGCCTGGGCGGCCCGCGCCACCTGCGCGAGGTCCACCGTGTCTCCCCGGATCAGGGCCAGGCCCTGATCTCGCTCGCAACCGCGGAGGAACCACCGCCGCTCCACGTGACTGACTGACACCTCCAGCGCCTTGCGGTGCGCGACGGTGCTGGGAACGACAGCGACCTGGAACGAGCTGGACGCCGTGACCGGCACGGGGACGGCCAGCCCGTCCCGGGCGGCGACGGCCCGCAACGCCGCCGCCAGGCTGCCCTCGGCGGCAACCTCCGGATAGAGGACAGCGGGATCGGGGTAGGTCGGCACGGCTCACCAATCTGCGTCGACGACAGCCGGGGTCATCCGAGCCGGACCCCCGCCGAGAATCAAAGCACCTGGATGTACGGTCCATCGTCATGAGCTACGACCTGATCTTCGTACCCCGGAGGGACGACCAGGCCTGGGAGGACGCGCTGGAGGCGGCGGCGGAGGCCGACAGCGACGAGCGTCCGCGTGCCGAGGCGTGGGACGGGATCGTGACGGCGGCGCGGCAGGTGCTCGGTGAGGTCTCCGTGTTCGAGGGGGCCGACAACTACGAGCTGACGCACGAGCCGACCGGCGTCCAGGTCAGCTACTACGCGGACGAGGTCAGCGTCACCGTGCCGTACTGGTACCGGGGCGGTGACGCCCGGGCCGTCGTCGCGGCGGTGTACCAGCTCGGCGCGGCCGTCGAGGCGGTCACCGGCCTGTCCGGCTACGACCCTCAGGTGGAGCTGCCGTTGGCCGAGGCCGCCGCGCGGCCGGAGCTGGCAGTCGCGGCCTTCGACGAGGTCGCCGAGTCCTTCGCGAGGCGCGGGGTCTCCAGTCCCAGCAACGGCTGAGCGCCTGCCCGCCCGCCGGCAGGTCGCAGCGGCGGGGACGCCCATGGTCGGGAGGGAGCGGTCGGATCGGCTGCGGCGTGCGACGCTCGTGGCGTGCGTAGCGTCTTTGTCTTCCCGGCCGTGCCGCAGGCCGCCGTCGTCGCCCTGCTCGACCGGCTGTCGCCGGATCAGAGACATCCGTGGCTGGTGGACGGATGCCTGTACCCGGATCTGACCGACGAGGACGAGCACCTGTACGCGGACTGGGAGCCGGCGGCGGTGCGGGCCCTGAGCCGCGCCCGCGGTGACCGGCCCAGGTGGGCGGTGCAGGTAGACGTCTCGGGCCGGGTCGACGGGACGGTGGAGGTTCGTCGCCTGACGTTGGCGCTGCTCGGTCGGGGCGGCGTCGCAATGGACGACTACTCCGACCATGTCTGGACGGCGGACCAGATCGCTGCCGACGTGACCGTGGACGGGCTGCGCTTCTTCGACTTCAGAGGCCACTACGAGCGGAACAGGCCCGCCCGGTAGCCGGCCGACCGGGCAGCCCTCCGACGCGCTCAGCCGCCGACGCAACCCGTCACCGCCCGGCTAGTTGGTGCCACGAGGAACATTGGCGGTGGACGATGGCACCCTGATGGGCCCGGATGATTCTCGTCCGGATATTCCGCCGCCGCATTGAGAAAAGCGCAGCCCCGAAAACCGGGGGACTGGATTGTGGCGGCCGAATGGATGCCCTCGGCGCAGAAGCGAACGTTCGGTCCCGGCGACGGCCGTCCGCCTCGCCGTACTCTCAGCTTCTTCTCAGGCGGAGAATTGTGGGAACCGGTTGCGCGGAGCCGGTTCCTCGCATAGCGGCGGGAGGACGCGCAGCCTTTGCGGCGGCGTTTTCCGAATCCCGCTGACAGGCGTTCCGCCAGTGCCGGATATTGGGTTTCGCAAACGTCGAACCGGCGTCGCCGGCCGGTCGCCCTGTGCTGTCCGACTCTCCGTGCGGCAGATCACCCGAAAGGAATGTCAGATGAACGCTGCGCCTGACACGACCGGAATGCCCACCGTCGTACTCGTTCACGGGGCGTTCGTGGACGGGTCCAGCTGGAACGGGGTGATCGCCGATCTGCAGCGCCGTGGCTACCCGGTCATCGCGGTCGCGAACCCGCTGCGCAGCGTGCAGGGGGACGCCGCCTACCTGCGCGCGCTCGTGGACAGCCTGCCCGGGCCGGTCGTGCTCGCCGCCCACTCGTACGGCGGCGCGGTCATCACCGAGGCCGCGGACGGCGCGGCCAACGTCCGGGCCCTGGTGTACGTCGCCAGCTTCAGCCCGGACGTCGGCGAGTCGGTGGCCGACCTGAACGCACGGTTCCCCGGCAGCCGACTCGCCGACAACGTCAACGCGGTGCCGATCCCCGCCCAGGACGGCAGCGCGGACATGGACCAGTACGTCAAGCAGGAGACCTACCCCGACTTCTTCGCCCCCGACGTCCCCCGGGACGCCGCCGCGGTGATGGCGGCAACGCAGCGGCCGACCGCGGCGAACACGCTGACCGACAGCGTGACCCGGGCCGCCTGGCGGAGCATTCCGTCCTGGACGCTGATCACCGGCCAGGACCTGGCGATCCCGCCGGATCTGCAGCGCTTCCTGGCCGAGCGCGCCGGGTCCACGACCGTCGAGGTCGCCGCGTCGCACGCGGTGACGGTTTCCCAGCCCGGCGCCGTCGCGGACCTCATCGACACCGCCGCCCGCGCCACGTCGATGTGACGTCACCGGGTCAGCAACCCGGTGTCGGTGGCAGGCGCTGATCAGAGCAGCACGAGTTCCTGGGCCAGCATGTCGGTCCAGGTGCGCCGGGTGACGTTGCAGCCGGTGTGTTCCACGAACTGCCGCAGGGCGCGTCGTCGAAGGATTCCGGCGGCGGGCTCGCACCGGCCGTGACGGCGGTGCGGCGGCCGTCCGGCGCCCGGCGAGACGTCACTCACCTCCCGCCGGGCCGGACGCGGCCGTCGCCGCCGCGTCAGCCGTGTCTCAGCTTCCTGCGCACGTGACGGTGGCGCCGCCGCCGTTGCCGACGCCCTGGAATCCGAAGGTGGTGGTCTGGCCCGCGCCGACCCGCCCGTTGTAGCTCTGGTTCGCCACGGTGACGGTGCCGCTGGTGCCGCTGGGCACACCGTTCCACAACGAGCTGATCGATGCTCCGGCCGGCAGGGTGAGCGTCACGCGCCAGCCGTTCAGTGCCGTGTTGCCGGCGGTGACCGTGACGGTGGCGACGAACCCGCCGTTCCACTGGTCCTGCACCACGTAGGCGGCCGAACAGGACGGGCCTCCGCCGGGCGGCGGCGTGGTGGGCGGCGGCGTCGTGGGCGGCGGGTCGCCGTCGAGCGTCAGGTTCTTCTGCTGGACCGTCCACTGGGTGCGGCACAGGCCACAGTCCGGGCCGACGAAGTTGGCCCCGGCGCTCACGTCGCCCTTCAGGCGCCACTTCAGGTAGAGCACCGCCACCCGGCCGAACTCGCCGCCGTTGGGCTGGTCGTAGGTGCCGCCGTGGCCGACGTTCAGGTTGCCCATGAACGCGGGCAGCCCGGACGGCAGCTTGCCCCAGTCGTCCATGGCGTTGGGGTAGGCGATGTCGCTGGGCCCGCCGACGAAGTACGCGATGGGTTTGGTCAGCCGGCGCAACTGGTAGTCGTCGGCGTCGTTCAGCAGGCCGCTGCTGAAGATGCCGGTCGTGGTGACGCGCGGGTCGTTGGAGACGGCGTACGCCTCCAGGCCGCCGCAGGAGAAGCCGGCGACGGCGATCTTCGTGGTGTCGAGCCGGTTGTAGTACTTGCTGCCGGACCGGGAGTTCTCCGCCACCGCCCAGTCGATGGACTGGGTGAGCATCTGGGCGTTGGTGGAGCCGGAGCCGTTCGGCGCGCCGTTGGCGATGGCGAGGAAGCCGTGGGAGGCGATCTCGCGGAGGAAGTTGCCCTGGGACAGGCCGTTGGCCGAACACGCGCCGTTGCCCCACACCAGGACGGGAAGGCGTTCGGACGGGAGCGTCTGTGGCCGGAAGATGGTGTGGTTGGCCAGGGTGGACGAGGTTTCGTAGTCGGCGGGGTAGGGGCCGGAGCCGCCGATCGCGGCGCCCGCGGGTGTCGCGCCGAACGCCATGATCACGGAGGCGGCCGAAACGACTGCGGCCGCCAGTCCCGCGTAGATGCTCGATCTCCTTCTCATCGGTCCTCCAGCGACTGACGCGACGGCGCCCTTGGTGGTGACGGTGTGCGGTTACTATCACCGTCGTAACGAAAAGTGTCAATGTAACGTCCGCTGGGTGGGCGCGACTTCGCGCTGGTCGGGCGGCCGGGGCGGCGCCCCGGCTCGATCAGTTGGCGGTCGGCAGCGGCGGATCGCCCCGGCCGTCGTCGCCCTCGCCGGCAAGCGCGGCGGTCATCCGCAGGGCCAGCTCCGGCCAGTCGCGGGCGTGGGCGAGGGCCAGCACCGCCGCGAGGTTCGGCCGCTCCTCCCGCAGCCACCTGCCCGGGTCGGCGAGGGCCCGGTCGCGCAGATCCACCGGCGACGTGCCGCACGGGGCCCGGGGCGCGTCGATGCGGCGCAGCGCCTCGGTGGCCAGCACGCCCCACGTCTGCGCGGCGCGGGTCACCGCGTCGCCGGACGCGCCGGGGCCGCGGGCGCCGTCGAGCGTCAACGCGGCGACCAGCCGGTGCACCCGGTAGCGGTTCGGTCCGGGCGTCGTCTGCGGGGCGAGCGTGAGCAGGTGGCAGCGGACCAGCTCGTCCAGCGCCCGGACCGCCTCGCGTGGGTCCAGCCCGGCGCAGGTCATCGGCACCCAGTCCGGCACCGTGGGTGTGGGCAGCCCGGCCATCGCCGCGAGCACCCGGGCCGCGGCCGGGCTCAACGCCCCGTACACCGCAGCGAGGCTCTCCCGGACCGAGATCCCGTCGACGACCAGCTCGTCCAGCACGTGCCGGGGACTGCCGAGCAGGTCCGCGAGATCGGCCAGCCACGTCCCGGACCGGACACGGGCCGCCGCGACACGCAGCGCGAGGGGATGCCCGCCGCAGGCCCGTACGACGGCCCGGGCCGCATCCGGCTCCGCCGCCCGGTCGGTGTCGAGGTGGGCCGCGAGGGCATCCAGCGCCGCCTCCTCGGGCAGCGGGTCGACCCGGTGGCGCAGCGCGCCGGGCAGGTCCAGCAGGTACCGGCTGGTCACGATGACGCCACAGCCCGGCGCGGCCGGAACGAGCGGCTGGACCTGGTCGACCGAGCCGGCGTCGTCCAGCATGACCAGCAGCCGCCGGCGGGCGAGCAGGCTGCGGTACAGGGCTGCCCGCTCGGCCAGGGAGTTCGGGATGTCCCGGGGGTCCATGCCGAGACCGCGCAGGGCCTGCGCCACCACGTGCCGTGGGCTGCACGGCTCCGCGGCGCTGCCGCGCAGGTCGAGGTAGAGGTGCCCGTCCGGGTGCCCGGCCGCGGCGGCGTGCGCGACGTGCACCGCCAGCGCGGTCTTGCCGACGCCGGGCATGCCGTGCAGCAGCAGCACCGGCGGCGAGGGGCAGCCGTGCGGGCGCGGCGCGCCGGTCAGGGCGCCGGCGAGGAGGGCGACGTCGTCGGCGCGGCCGGCGAACGGGAGCGTGGCCGGCGGCAACTGGGCCGGCGCATGCGGCGCGGGCGGGCCGGCGGGTCCGTCGTCGGCCGCCGCGACCGGCTCGCCCGGCGTCTCGTGCGCCAGGTTCAGCGCCGGGTCCTGGCGCAGGATCGCCGTCTCCATCTCGGACAGGGCCGGCCCCGGGTCCAGTCCGTACTCCGCGGCGAGGAGCTGGCGGCCCTCGCGGCCGACCCGCAGGGCGTCCGGCTGCCGGCCGCCGCGGTACAGCGCCAGCATCAGTTGTACGCGCAGCCGCTCGCGCAGCGGATGCTCGGTGACGTGCTCGGTCAGCTCCGCGATCAGCCGGTGGTGCCGCCCCAGCATCAGTTCCAGGTTGACCAGCCATTCGTACTCGTCGAGCCGGAGTTCCTCCAGCCGGGCGCGGGCCGGCGCGAGCTGGTCGCCGCCGACCCCGGCCAGGGCCGGGCCGCGCCACAGCGACAGGGCCGCGCGCATCAGCTCGGCGGCCGAGGCCAGCCGCCCCCGGTCGGCCTCGGCCCGGGCGCGTGCCGCCTGGTCGGTGAAGAGGTTCAGGTCCAGTTGTTCCGGGCGCAGGTCCAACCGGTATCCGCCCGGCTGGGTCGAGATCGGCTCCTCCGGGGAGCCGGCGGCCCGGATGGCCCGGCGCAGCGCGTGGATGTCGGACTGGATCTGCGCGCGGGCCGTGGCCGGTGGCGCGGGACCCCAGGTCGCGTCGATCAACCGGTCCACGGTCACCAGCTGGTTGGCGTTGAGCAGCAGGTACGCCAGTACCGTGAGCCGGCGCGGCCGGGGGATCTCCACAGTGCGCCCCGCCACGGTGACGGCCACCGGGCCGAGGACGGTGAACCGCAGCGTCATGGCCTCAGGACCGGTTTCCCGATCCGCGCCAGCGGGACCGCCGGAGGGTGGGCGCAGACCCCGGAGCGGATCGACGCGACGGCGCTCATCGCTTCTCCCCGACCAGGTGGACGTACCGGGCCACCTGGGACAGCACCGGATCGTCCCCGGCGGCGCGGTCGAGGGCGAACACGGCCTCCGGGTCGGGGGTACGGCCGCCCGGCGCGGCGGCCATCAGGTCGTTGAGGACCCGCACGCCGTAGCGTCCGACGACGTGCGATCCGGCGGCCCGCATCCACCCGGCCACGTCCTCGACGGGCAGCGGCGGGCGTGTGAAGCGGCGCCCGTCGAGCCCGACGGTGAGAGTGCCGGCGCGGAGCCGGTCGAGCAGGTCGACGGGGTCCGCGCCGCGCGCGGCGTCGGCCAGCAGCTGCCCGTACGGGTTGCCGACCACCACCGAGACCAGGCAGCCGGATGGAAGTGGGCGCAGGCACTCGTCCAGGGCGCGCTCGGCGTCCGGCAGGTACTCCAGGACGTTGTGCAGGCTGAGCCCCTGCGTCGGGCGCCCGGTCAGCAGGCGGGGGACGTCGTCGACACTGCCCGCGACGACCTCGCAGGAATCGAGCAGCCCGGCCGAGGTCAGCCGCTGCCGCGCCACGTCCCGCAGGTCGGCGGCGGGTTCGACAAGGGTGACCCGACGGCCCCGGGTGGCCAGCTCGACGGCGAGCAGGCCGTCCCCGGCGCCCACGTCCAGCCAGCTCCGGTGGGCGGCGGTCAGGTGCCGGTCGAGGTTGGCGGTGATCAGCCGATGACGCAGCCGCTGCCACGGCGTGCTCGTGAGGGCCACGTACTGGGCGGCGAGACCGTCGAAGGCGTGCGGCGCGCCGGGGTTCACAGCGCCGCCCACAACCGCTCCAGGTCCTCGTCGGCGGTGTAGTAGTGCGGAGCCAGCCGGATGTGTGCGATCCCGGAGCCGGGCATCCGGCGTACCGACGTCACCACCCCGGCGGTCAGCAGACGCCGGGCCAGGACGTCGGCCTCGACGTGGTCGGGGCGGAACGCGGTGATGCCGCTCCACTCCGGCACGTCCGCGCCGGGCACGTGGAACCCGCGTTCGGTCAGGCCGGTGACCAGCGTCCGGCGCAGGGCGCGCAGCCGGTCGGCGACGGCGGCGGAGCCGACCGCGGCGAGCAGGGTCAGCGCGGCCCTGAGCCCGAGCAGCCCCAGCACGTTGAGGGAACCGGGCTCGAACCGCCGGGCGTCCCCGGCGAGCGGTCCGTCGGCGGTGTAGCGCTTGGGGTCGCGCAGGCTGTGCCAGCCGACCGCCGGCACCCGCAGCCGGTCCAGCAGCGCACGGCGGACGTAGAGCACGCCCATCCCGGCCGGGGCGAGCAGCCACTTGTGGCCGTCCGCGGCGAGGAAGTCGACGTCGCGGGCGTCCAGGGGGAACGCGCCGAGCGTCTGGATCGCGTCGACGGCCAGCAGCACCGAACGCCCGCGCAGGGCACGCCCCAGACCGGACAGATCGGCCACCGGGCGGCCGGTCACGAAGTGGGCGGTGGAGAGGACCACCAGCCGGGTCCGGCCGTCCACGGCGTCGAGCACCTCGGCGGTGCCCAGCGGTGTGTCCCGGTAGGGCAGGAAGGCCACCTCGACGCCCTGCTCGCGCAGGTTGAGCCAGGGCAGCGGCAGGCTCGGGAAGTCGTCGGCGAGCACCAGGATCCGGTCCCCGCGCCGCCAGCGCAGCGCGCCGGCGACCGTGCTCAGGGAGGCCGATGTGGAGGGGCTCAGGGCGATCTCGTCGGCGTCGACGTGGAGCAGGTCGGCGGCGAGCCGCCGGGTGTCGTCGGCCAGGCCGGGGCAGAGCAGGTCGAACTGGCCCTCCCCGGCGGCCCGCTCCAGGTAGCCGGTGACCGCCTCGACCACCGGCCGGGGCAGCGGCGCCACGGCGGCGTGGGCGAGGAAGGTCCGGTCCCGGGACACCGGGAAGACCTCGCAGCGGTACGCGGCGTCGCGCAGGAGCCGCTCCAGCGGCCCGCTCATCCGGCCGGCACCGCCTCGGCGGAGCGGACGGTGCGGGCGAGCCCTTCGGCGAGGGGGACCGCCGGCGTCCAGCCCAGGTCGGTCCGCGCCCGGGTGATGTCCAGGCTCTTGACGATCGGCCGGTCCCGTCGAGGGCCCCGGAAGATCGGCACCCGGGCCACCCCGTCGTACGCCTGGCTGACCATCTGCGCCACGTCGCGGATGGCGGTCGGCCGCCCGGAGCCGAAGTTGTAGCAGGCGCCGGGATGTGTGGCGAGCCGCTCGGCGACGCGCAGGTAGCCCTCGACCATGTCACCGACGTACAGGAAGTCGAGCCGGGTCGTGCCGTCGTCGCGCGACCCGAAGTCGTACGGGCTGCCCTCGCGCAGCAGCCGGATCGCGTGCGGCACGAGGCGCGAGGTCTGCCGGTCACCGGGCCCGTAGGTGTTCATGAACCGGCACACCGAGGCGCGCAGGCCGAACGTGCGGGCGTACGCCTGTACTGCCACGTCCGCGGCGATCTTGGAAGCGCCGTAGAGGTTCGCGCCGGCGCGCGCGGGGTCGTCCTCGCGCAGCGGCCGGTCGTCGTGGTTCTCCCCGTAGTAGCCGCCGGTGGAGGCGAGGACGAACGCCTCGACGCGCTCGTCCCTGCGGACCGCCTCCAGCAGCGTGTAGGTGCCGCCCGCGTTCACCGCGAGCGTCTCCGCCGGCTCGCGGACACTCTCGGGTACCAGCGGCTGGGCGGCCAGGTGGAACACCGCCTGCGGTCGCCACCGGCGCAGCGAATCCCCGACGGCCGTCTCGTCGCGGACGTCGCCCCGGCGCACCTCGACGTGCCTGCGAATCGGCCCCGCGGCCAGGACCCCGGGCTGCTCCGGGTCGCGGTCGAGCACGCCCACCTCGGCGCCGAGCGCGACCAGCCGGGTCACCAGGTGCCCGCCGCCGAAGCCGCAGCCGCCGGTGACCAGCACCCGGCGGCCGGCCCAGAACGTCACCGAGTCCATTGTGGACATAAGCGACGCGGGAGTGGGGGCGTTCATCGCGCCGTGCCGGCGAGCACCGGCCGTGCCGTCGGGTCGAGGTGCCAGGCGCGGGCCGCCCGTACGGTCCGGGTGAGCCCCTGGTCGAAGTCGACGCTCGGACGGAAGGAGGTGATCTCGCCGAACTTCGTGCCGTCGAGGTGCTGCCGGCTGATCGTCGTCACCCCTGACGTCTGCCCCCGCACCACCACCCGGAACCCGTTTTCCATGATTCTCTCGGCTCGCCGCGGGTCGTGACCCTCCTCGTGGTCGGCCGCGACCTCGACGACCCGCCGCAGAACCTCAGGCGTGCTCAGGTTGACGCAGCCGGCGATGTTGAACACCTCACCCCGGCAGGCGGGCCGGACGGCGGCCAGCAGCAGCGCCGCCACCACGTCGTCGACGAAGATGTAGTCCCGCCAGTGGCCGATGGACTCGAAGTACAGCTCCGGCGCCACCGGGCCGGCCGGGTCGAAGAGGAAAGACAGCGCCCGGGGGATGAGCCGATAGCGGCGGTTCGGGTCGTCCGGACCGAACACGTTGCACAGTCGCAGGACGACGGTGGGGACGTGAAAGCACTGGTGGAAGGCCTGGCCCATGACGTCTCCGGCGAGCTTGGCCGCGTCGTAGACGCCGATGCCCCGCAGCGCGCTCTGCTCCGTGTAGCGGGCGCCCTCCATCTCGCCGTACACCTTGTCGGTGGAGGCGATGACCACCGAGTCCGGCAGGGTGGCCGGGGCGCGGCGCAGCGCTTCGAGCAGGTTGACAGTGCCGAGCGCGTTCGTGGCGATCGCGCCGGCCGGGTCCTGGGCCGCCCGCTCGATCACCGAGTACGCCGCCAGGTGGAACACCGACCGGAACGGGCTGTCGGCCAGGGCCTGCTGGATGTCCTCGGGACGCCGGATGTCGCCGGCCACGACGCGCAGCCGATCCGCGGCCGCTGCCGGCACCGCGGCCCGCAGTCGCGCCGTCCGCGCCGCCGTCACGTCCTTGTCGAAGACGGTCACCTCGCCGCCGAGGGCCAGCAGACGGCGTACGAGGTGGCCGCCGAGGAAGCCGAGTCCGCCGGTCACCAGGTATCGGCCATCCGCCATCGAGGCGGGCGCCGGCTCCGTGGCGGGTTGTCGAGGACAGTCCGGAGACTCTGATTCCACCACGACCTCGCTCACTGTCAGTGACGTTCTGCTGTCGCGGAGGCTGTCAGTCGTCGCAGCCGGGTGATCCCGCGCCATGCCGTCCGTCGCGTCGCCGCCCGCGATGGGCGGGTACCGGATACCCCGTATCAATTTCAGGCTATGGGGCTCGCCGACCGAGCGACAACGCCACAGTGGTCTCGTATAGGTAACGCGGCGCTCACCATTCCGATGGGTTTACTCACTGAAGGTGACGAATTGCTGCTGGCGGACCGTCAGGCCGGCCCGAGTCCCAGTACCCTGCGGTACGACCGGAGACTGTCGGCGGCGGTGTGGGACAGCAGTCCGGGCCGGGGCCGGCGCCCGCGCCGCAACCCCGCGACGATCGCCTCCAGCCACGCCCGGATCTCGGGCCCGGTCATCCGTACCTGGTAGCCGTCCTCCCACTCCGGAGGGTCCAGGCAGATCCCGCCGTCACCGACAGCCTCGGGCAGCCCGCCGACCCGGGTGGCCACCACCGGGATCCCGTGGATCGCGGCCTCGCGGGCGACCATCCCGAAACTCTCCCGCCAGAGACTCGGCACCAGCAGGAGGTCCGTGTCGGCGTACCAGGAGCAGACGTCCGTCCGGTATCCGGCGATCTCCAGGCCGGGCGGATCTCCCGGCACGACGCCGAACCGGGCCAGGTCGGCGGCGGTCCACCGGCCCTCGACGAAGCGGAAGCGAAACGGAAGCCCGGCCTGGGCGCTGGCCCGGACCAGCCGCAGAACCACCCCGAGGCCCTTCGCCGGTTCCGGGTTGATGAAGGTGAGGCGGTACGGACCGGCCCGGCGCCGCCCGGCGGACCGGTCGCCGGACGCGTCGGGCGGGCAGGTGCAGGGACGCAGGAGCGGCTCGATCGGCTGGGCGTCGAGACCGGTCTGGGTGGCGAAGAGGCGCTGGGCGAAGCGGGACGGGACCACGACCCGGTCGGCCAGCCGGACGGTCTCCGGTACGGGCGGGAGGTCGGCGGCGGGATGCTCCAGCACGAGCGGCACGCCGGCCGCGCGCAGCGACCGGGCCAGCGGGGTCTCCTCGCCGAGATGCCCCCAGAGCAGGGCCGCGTCCGGGCGGTCCCGGCCGATCAGCTCGTCCAGCCGCCGGCCAAGCGATCCGAGGGCGGCAGGATCGGCGAGGGGCGTCCCCGGGTCCATCGGCCCGTCCAGCACCGTCACCCGGTCCCCGCCGGCTTGTATCGCCGTGGCGAGTTGCCGCAGGTGGCAGGCCTCTCCCGACTGCCCGGTGGAGATCCGGTGGACGCTGGTGACCAGGAGATGCCTCATCGGGGCGGGCGTGCCCCGCCGGAACGGTAGCGAGGGAGCCGGAACTCGTCGCGGATGCGGTGGAAGGCGGCCACGCGCCGGCGCAGCAGGTCGATGCCGGCCGGGTCGTCCTTTCGGTAGACGAAGGGGGACAGCCAGACGGCGGCGCGGGCGTCGAGCGGTCGCAGGGTCCAGAGCGTGTCCGTCAGGAGCGGCTCGGTCCGCACGGCCCGGGCGAAGGCGGTGATGACCGATGGCGCGAACGGCAGCGTCGCGGTGTGCCACTCCAGCCCCTGGGCGAGGTCGCCGACCACCTCGGGACGTTCGCTGTCACCACCGAGGATCGTCAGGTCGCCCGGGTACGCCGAGGTCTGGAGGGCCAGCCGCTGACCGTACTGTCGGGTCAGCCGCTGCACGTCGGTGGCCTTGGCCCGCAGGAGCGTGGCGGAACCGGCGGTGACCTGCAGGTCGAGGACGAGCCCGTCGTGGGCGGTGGCGATGCCCTGGGCCCGCCGGCGGGCCGGCGGCACCAGGATCGAGGCGCTCACCAGATCCTCCAGGAGCATCGTGCGCCAGCAGCGGATCAGGTCCTCGGTCGGCTCCGGACCGGCGAGCACCGCCAGCCGGGCCAGCCGTGCGGGCACCACCTGAAGGACGTGGGTCAGCTCGACCACGACCGGGCCGTACCCGGCGGTCTGGAACACCGACCCGTGGTGGTGCGGGCCGGGTGGGTAGGGCAGGGCCCGCCGGACCCGTTCGTCGTCCTCGTCCGTCCAGCCCAGCCGGGTGAGCGTGCCGTCGCGCGTCATGACCAGGAAGTCGCGACAGTAGCGTTCCCGTTCGCCGAGCCCGGCGAGCAGGCCCCGGTCCAGGGCGTTGCCGAGCACCGAGGTGTGCGGTCCGGACCCCGGCTCGGGCAGCTGGAACCGGGCGTCCGCGTCCCGCAGCGCCGTGTTGAGCTGTGCGAAGGTCACGCCGGGCTGCACCGTCGCGAGACCGAGTTCGAGGTCCAGGTGCAGTTTGTCCAGCCGGGCGAGCCGGACGATCAGTCCGGGTTCCCGTACCCGGGCGTCGTCGTAGCCCCAGTTGCGTCCGCGGGCGTCGACCCGCCACCGGACGCCGCTGTCGTCGAGGAGCCGCACGACAGCGGTGAGCGCGGCCAGCGAGCGCGGCTCCACCACCCAGTCCGGCGGGTGCCCGTCGAGCACCGTGGACCCGGACGGCCGCGCCACCGCGGCGCCGGTCCGCGCCAGCCGGTCGAGCAGGCCGGCGTCAGGCACCGGCGGCCACCGCGCGTTCACCGGTCACCACGCGGGAGACGCCGGTGTCGTCCCGGACGATGCTCACGTGCCGGCTGCCCAGGTGCTGACCGACCGGCCGGTGGCTGATCACCATCAACGTCTCCACCCGCTGCTGGATCACCGACAGCAGGCGCAACTCCATGTCCCGGTCCAGGGAGTTGGTGGCCTCGTCGAGGATCAGCAGCGAGGGCCGGCGCAGCAGGGCCCGGGCCAGCGCGAACCGCTGCACCTCGCCGGCGCTGAACGTGGAGCCGTTGATCCGCAGCGACGTACGCAGGCCGAGCCGCAGCGGACGCATCACCGCGTCCAGTTCCATCAGGGACAGCATCTCCAGGATCTCGCTGTCGTCGAGGTCCGGCGTGCCGCTGGACAGGCTGTCCCGGATGGTGGTGTGCAGGAAGTCCGAGCGCGGCGGCACGTAACAGACCCGGGGGCGGAGCCGGTCGGGGTTCCAGTCGGCGACCGGGACGCCGAAGACGACGGCGGCGCCGGTGGGCGCCGGGTCCAGGCCGCTGACGATCTGGGCCATCGTGGACTTGCCGATCCCGCTGACCCCGCCGACCGTGACCGTCTCGCCTCGCTCGACCCGCAGGTCCAGCCGCAGGTCGAACCGTTGCGCCGGCCGGTGGACGCGGACGCCGTCCAGCACCACCGCCGGCGCGTCCGGCACCGGCTCGGTGGCGGCGCCGGCGGGCATCACGGGCATCGTGAACAGCGACGCCACGTACCGCAGTTGACGTTCCAGGGTGGCGATGACCGGGAGGTTCTGTGCGATCGAGGTGGCCGCGAACAGCACCGCGCCGCCGAGGGTGAGGAAGCCGAACAGCTCGCCGGTGCTGACCAGACCGGCCGACAGCAGGACCGCGCCGAGGACGAGGACCACGTACAGGCCGGCGACGCGCAGGGCGTTCGTCGGTCCGTGCACCCGGGCCAGGCGGTACTCCAGCCCTCGTACCGACTCGATCAGCAGGTCGAAGCGGCGGCCGTGCTCGGCGCGCAGATGCGAGGCCGCGCCGAGGCCGCGGAACGTGGTCAGCCCGCGGCTCATGGTGATCAGGACCTCCTGGGCCTCGCTGTCCAGCCGCAACTGCTCCTCGTACGTCCGGTTGATCGGCCGTCGGGCGAGCAGCGACAGCGCGACCTGGACGGCGGCGAGGGCCACCACCACGCCCGTCAGGGGAAGCGACATCGACGCCATGAATCCCAGCAGGATCACCACGGCGACCGCGTCGGTGATCACCGACAGGGCCAGTTCGGTGCCAGCCGCCCGGACCTCCCGCGCGCTCTGCACGCGGTGCAGCAGCCCGCCGGAGGTCATCTCGGTCGTCGCCGACGTACGGGTCATCCGGTCGGCCAGGTGCGCGAGCATGGCCCGGTCGAACCTCAGCCCGAGAGCGACGGACTGACGGTGCTGGAACCAGTACAGCGCGCTGAGCGCGACGCAGAACACCGCCAGGGCGGCGATCAGGGCACCCAGCGAGCCCGGCTCGGAGGTGACCCGGTCGAGGTACGGCATCAGCACGGTGTTGAGCAGGGTCAGGCCGGTGTAGAGCAACAGGCTCACGGCGATCACCGGCAGCATCTGGCGGAAGGTGACCTGGCCGGCGCGCATCATCGGCCACAACCAGGCGGCACGGGCCGCCCGGCGGGCCCGCCGGGCCGAGGCGGCCCGGGACGTCCACCTGCTCCGGCGTGCGGGTGGGGGAGTGTCGCCGGGCGTGGCGGGGGTGACCGGCAGCAGCACCCAGCCGCTGGCCCGCTCCTGGTAGCCGCGCTCGTCCAGCCAGGTGGAGCCGAAAGCCGGGTCGAAGACCCGCACCCGGCGCCGGCGCCGCCGCTCGACGGTGACGAAGTGGTCGGCCCGCAGGTGCACTATGGCGCCGGTGGTCAGCGCGGTGAACGGGCAGTCCCGCTTGCCGCGGTAGCGGACCCCGCACACCGCGGCCGAGGCGTCCCGCAGGTCCCGCATGGAGCGTGCGCCGCGCATGGCCAGCGCCTCGCGCAGGGCCGGCACGGAGACGTCGTGCCCCAGCAGGTGCAGGCTGGTGGTCAGCGCCTGCACCCCGCAGTCGTTGTCCTCGATCTGCAGACTCTGCGTCATCCGTCCGCTCCGATCGCCGGGTGGCCGATCCCGGCCGGTGTGCCGTCGGGGAGGCTCACCGCGGCGCCCCACCACAGCGCGGTGGAGTTGGCGTTCTCGGCCAGCGCCAGCGCGACCCCGAACGGGTGCTCGAGCACGGAGCGGGCGAACGGCGTGTCGAAGACGGCCGCCACCTCCGCGTCCTCGACATGGTCGAGGTAGGTGGCGAGCCGCTCGGTCAGCCGCGCCCGGCGCTGCGGGCCGACCAGCTCGCGCCAGCACGGGGAGAGCCGGGCGCCGAGGCTGATCCCGCCGAGGCCGTGGCAGACGGTGACGTCGGCGGTCTCGTCGGCCAGCAGGTGGTCGAGCCGGTCCAGGCAGGCCCGGGTGACGGGGGCGTGGACGAACGCCGCCAGCACGGCCGGGTCGGCCGCCGGGCCGACGGCGGCGAGCATCCCGGCCGGGCCGGAACACAGGGTGACCCCGCCGGTGCCCAGGACGCCGGTGTCCACCACGGCCGGATCGAGCAGCTGGTAGTCCCGTACGACAGTGTCGACAGCGGTGGTCATCACCGCGTCCCGACCGTAGCGCCGGCCGAGCATGCGCAGCAGCAGGACGCCGCCGCTGCGGCCGTGGTACAGGTCGTTGCGCGGCCGCCGCACGATCGCCCGGGCGGTCTCCCGCAGCGACGGCAGCAGCTCCGCGCGGGTCGGCTCGCCGGCGGCCTCCCACAGCGCCATCCCGGCGCTCCCGGCGCCGTTGATCGGGTCCACGTCGCCGGCCGTGGTGGTGTAGCGGTAGCGGGCGAGCAGCACCTCGACCGCCCGCTCGCCGGTGCCCGCGAGCAGCGCGGCGTGGTCCTCGCTCCCCGCCAGGCAGTGACCGGCCAGCCGGTGCAGCAACCAGGCGGTCCGGTAGTCGTAGGGCGCCTGGTCACGCAGCGCCACCCGGGTCAGCGACGCCGCCAGCGAACGGTGGCCGAGACGCGCGGCGAGCAGGGCGAGGGCCGCCAGCGCGTCCGCGCTGGCCCGGCCGCGTACCTGCAGGTGGGCCACCAACCGGCGGAGCAACCGGCGCGCCGGCTCGACGTCCGGCGCCGGGGCGTTCTGCCCCGCGGCCGCCGGGACGGCAGGGCGGTGGCCGGGACGCGGCGGCGCGTCGGGTGACGGGCCCGGGGTCATACGAGTGCCTCCTGCGGGGTGGACGCGGGTGCCGGCGGGACGGCGGGCCGCATCGCTCCGTGGGGCTTCATCGTGAGCGCGTCCACGCGTGCCTGTGTCAACTGCTCTCGCAGGTCGGCGTCGTCCGTGTCGCACGCCCCGGTCAGCGTGACGACCGCGTCGAGGCAGACGTGGTAGGCGGCGCAGAGGACGGCGTTGTACTCGGCGCGCAGGACCGGCGCCAACGGTCCGAGCCGGCCCTCGCGGGCGAGCGCGTCGAGGCCCTGCAGCAGCCCGGTGAGGCTGCGCCGGGCGAGGACCGTGCGGGCGAAGGCGTCGGCGTACGAGGCGTGCCAGGACGACCCGGCCGGCAGGCCCGGGCCGAGCAGTTCCAGCAACCGTTCGGCCAGCCCGATCGCCACGCCCGGCATGTTGGCCAGGAAGAGCTGGCCGTCGGCGTAGATGCCCGTCGGCCGGCCGGACGGTACGACCGACATGTCGAGCACGTCGTCGGGGCGCAGCCGCACGCCGTCCGCGCGGAGGGTGTGGCTCCCGGTGGCGAGCAGCCCCGGACCCGCCCATACGGATTCGACCCGCAGGTGCGCGCGTTCGATCAGGACGGTGGTCCGCCGCCCGGCGACCGGCTCGCAGCCCATGGCCATGTACGCGGCCCGGTTCGCTCCGGAGCCGAACCGCCAGCAGCCGTCGACCACCGCGCCGCCGTCCGCGCCCGTGCCGAGCCGGCCGACCGGGGCGACCACGCCGTACACCTCGTTGGCCCCGGCGTACAGCCTGGCAAGCACCTCGTCGCTCGCGTACGTCGACAGGTAGTGCGCAGTGCCGTTGCCGATCATGCAGAGCCAGGCCTCGCTGGTGTCCTCGCGTGCGACCTGTCGGACGAGATCGAGGCCGGCCACCAGGCTCCGGACCTCGTCCGGGCCGCCGCGCAGCCACAGCCGGGTGGCGGCGAGCCGGTACGCCGGCCGCGTTGGCGCGCCGCTGACAGTGATGGTGTGGCTCATGCCCGTCTTTCCGCAGCCGATCCGTTCACCCGCCGTACCGTCGAATTCCACCGGCACCACCCCCGAAAGCGATTCCGCCAGCCGAATACATCGGGGACGGTAACCGCGCCCGGTCTCCGCACGTTATGCGTCCGCTATTCGCCGGCCGGGAGTTGCCCCCACGACAAGCCTCACCTAGCCTTGCCCGGAATTCACGAACAATTGTCTCCGCGTGATCGGTGAATGACTGTGGATGACGTTTTCCCGCGGATGCCGGCGTTCCACACCCTCTGGACCGCGCCCGGCCGCGCCCGGTCGGACCACCACACGATCCCGCCGTGGGAGGTCGTCACGATCCTCCTGTCGGTCCGGTCGTGGCAGCGGTTCCACGGGCCGGTCCGCCTGCACACCGACGCGCACGGCGCCCACGTCCTGGACCGGCTCGGCCTGCTGGACCTCTACGCCGACGTCGACACGGCGCTGGACGGCATCGACCCGGGGGAGATCGACCCGGTCGTCTACTTCACCGGCGGCAAGCTCGTGGCGCTGTCCGCCGAGCGTGCCCCGGTGGCGATGCTGGACCTCGATCTGTTCCTGCTCGCGCCGCTGGCACTCGGCGGCGCCGACTTCGTCTTCGCGCACAAGGAATTCGCCCGTGGCGACGTCTATCCGCCAGTGGAGCGGTTGCCGGGGGCGGACCGGGTCGTCGCGGGCGTACCGGTGCGGGACTGGGCCGCGAACACCGCGGTGGCGGTGTTCCACGACGACGCGCACCGGGCGGCCTTCACCGACGCGGCGATGCGGTTCATGCGCGGCAACGCGGCTCCGGCGGGCCTGAATCCCGTCGCTCTGCCCGCGTTCTGCGAACAGCGTCTGGTGCTCGTCGAGGCGGACCGGCTGGGGCTGAGCCACGCGGCGGTCGTGCCCGCGGTCTGGGACCCGCCGCGGCGCGGGTGGTCGGGCGACACCGCCGGCGGGCCGTTCCACCACACGTGGATCCGCAAGCGGATGCTTGCCCACGACCGGACGTACCGGGCCCGCTATCTGCTGCGGCTGGTGACCGAGGTGGCGCGGCACTACCCGGCTGATCTCGACCGGCTCGCGCCGATCGACGAGCTCACGCCGATCGTGGCCGCCGCGACGGATCAGGCGCGCCGCAGCGACGAGCGGATCCGCTCGTCGTCGACTCCGTAGACCGCGGCGAGGTGCTGACGAAGTCCCTGGAACGCCACGACGACGTCCTCGGCGGTCTCGGCGCGTTTGACGTGCCACAGGTGGCCGTAGGCGGGAGGGGCGGTCAGCCAGCCGTGCCCGAATCGCCAGACCGCGCCGAAGATGTTCGCCATCGGCGCTCCGGACCGGAGCGTGAGATGGGTGGCGAGGACCTGCTCGGCGACGGTCATGTGCAGGTGCACGTCGCGTCCCGGGGTGGTGGGGTTGTGTGCCAGGAAGGCGAGTCCGGCCGCGCTGATGCGGCGGGCGAGCCCGGCGTCGGCCGCCCGGAACAACGAGGTGTTCCCCACCAGGTCCAGGTTGTCCGGCAGGTCCACCCCCGCCGGGTTGGACAGCGCCCGCAAGTTGGCGTAGAAGTCCACGTCGCCGCTCTCCAGGTGGGCGAAGTGCGAACCGGGGCCGCTCAGCCGCAGCGGCGCGAGCAGGTAGGCGTCGGTGTCGACGAGCACCGCGGTCGGGTGGCGCTCCAGCGCGAGCAGTTTAGGCAGCGCGAAGCAGGTGGCCCGGTCGTACCGGTCGTCGAGGCCGGTGTCGTCGAGCCGCGTGACCCGGTCGTAGTGCTGGAGGTGCCCGATCGAGTCGAGCCACTCGACGGTCGGCTCGTCGGCGAACAGCTCCATCGGGCCGGCGTGGCGCTGCCACGACAGGATGCTCAGCAGCCAGGTCAGCGCGACGAGCTGACGGTAGCCGCGCGGGTGCGACCGGGACACCTGCCAGTAGGCGTGCACCCCGACCAGACCCTCAGGCATCGTGTCCCAGCCGGGCCGCGTGCGACTTCAGCACCCGGGCGGCGGCCAGCACGATCTCCCGCTCGCGGGGTACCGCCTCGACCACCGGCATGCCCCGGTTGACCGTCATGTGGATCATGCTGTTGAGCGTGAGCCGGTAGGCGTCGGGGTCCAGCCCGGACAGGAGGTCCAGGGTCGGGTCCGGGCGGTCCAGCTCACGGCTCAGCCCACGCTCCAGGTCGCGCCGGTTCGTCCGGTAGGTGGCCATCCACTCCCGTTGGTCACGTGAGCTGGGCAGCCGGGGATCCAGCCCGCGCAGGTCAGCGAACAGCGACAACGCGTCGGTCCCGGCGAGCTGGTGCGCCCACGCCGCGATCCGGGCGGCCGCGAGCGTGTAGCGCGCCGGCTGCCTGGGTCGGGCGGCGAGGTGACGGGCCCACCACGCGGAGTCCGCGCAGAAGTGCCGCAGGACCGCCGGCCGCGCTTCCCGACCGCCGTAGCGGTGGTCCTCCGGCGTCCAGGGCCGCTCGTCGATCTCGCAGTGGTGGTGCGGGGACTGCGCGTCCAGATGCGCCCGCAGGCTCGCCAGCAGGTCGTCGCGGGGGACCGTCGACCGTAGCCGGATGCGCAGGTGCGGCCGCTCGTCCCGGTACCTGATGTAGAACAACTCGGCCCGGTCCATCAGGTCGACCACGTCGGCGCGGGCGAGCCAGCTCTCCACCACCAGGTCCGGCGCGTACACGTACCAGCTCGTCCAGTCCGGGTCCGGCGTCGGCGGCCGGTCGACCATCCGGGTGGTGGACAGCCGCGGGCTCGGCGGCACGTCGGTCCGCAGCCACGGCACCCAGACGTCGTGGAGGTGCTCGCCGAGGCCGGAGGTGACCGGACTGGCCAGGGGCAGCACCTCCTGCAGCAGCAGGCGGCCCGTGCGGCGCAACCGGCGTCGCAGCCACAGCCGCTGTTCCGGGTCGGTGACGTCGATCCGCATGACGCGGTCCGGGACCTCCTCGGTCACCTCCACCACCGGCCCGAGGCCGACCTCGGTGAGCACGCCGGACAACGCCGCCGGGTCGTCGGCCAGCGCGAGCAGGTCGGCCCGGTGCTGCGCGTCGAGCACGACGCCGCGCCGGGCGAACAGACAGCGCCCGCCGACGATTCGCGGCACCACGGCGCCGGGCGGCAGCACGTAGAGCGGGTCGGCCATGCACCCGCCGGTGTCCTCGGCGATCAGGGCCAGCAGCCGCACCACCCACGGGTTGAGCGGATGCCCCAGCGTGACCATGCTGTCGAAGCGCAGGTCGACGAGGCGTCCGTCATGCCGGTGCACCAGGTGGAGCCGGCCTTCGAGCACCGTCACCATCAGGTCGTCCGGCCCGATGTCCCCGGGGCGCCGGGGCAGGTTGACGTTGAATCGGCGGCGCCGGGCCTCCGCCGGCCGGCGGTTCAGCGGCCACCGCTTGTCCAGGGGCGTCCAGCCCAGCTCCACGACGAGTCGGCCGGAGCCGTCGGTCGCCGGCTGCGGCGGCAGCTTCAACCGGTCGGCGATGCGGGCGGCCGGCCCGGCCGAGAGCTTGGGCATCACCCCCTTCAACCAGACGTCGGCGCCCGAGACCGGCTCGCCGAGCACCGCACCGTGCGCCAGGCCGTGGCGGGGGCCGTCGACCGGCGCGGGCGGCGCCTCGTCCGGGGGGAACCATCTGTCGAAGTCGTGATCGGCGTGCCACCACTCGACCAGGGTGTGGTCGCGTTGCGCGGCCGGCACGAACAGCCGTCGCGGCGCCGTGGGGTAGCGGTGCGGCTCCGGCTCGACGGACTCGCGCGGCTCGCGCCGCCAGCCTCCCAGCGGATGGTCCCGCGGCGCGCTCAGCAGCCAGGACAGGGGCACCGCCGCGCCGGTCACGCTGGATTCCAGGTACGACCGCACCGGCTGCATCAGCTCCGAGGGCGGCACGGCCCGCAGCGCACGCTCTGCGCCCGCCACCAGCGCCCCGGCGGCGGCCCGGCCGATGGTGGGACGCACCTCGGTGTACGCCTCGACGAACTGGTCGGGCCGGAACGGCCGTTCCTCGATCCGTACCGCGCCGACCGGATCCGCGACCTGTTCCGCCGTCCCGCCGGGGTCGAGGAACGGTTCCGGCGTGTGGGCCCGGAGCAGGAGTTGCCGCTGCCCGTACTGCTCGAACAGGTCCGGGCCGAGATCCGCGATCCATGCCGAGGCGGGGCGCGGTCCGGCGTCGCGGAGGGACACCACGTGCCGCACACCGGCGGTGTCGGGCGCGGAGACGGAACCGTTGCGGTCGCTGCGGACGTACATCCACCGGCCGGAGTCGGCGGCGAGGGTCGGGTTGACGAACCAGTCGTCGGTGGCCTGGGCCGGGTCCACCCGGTGCACCAGCACCTCGGTCGCCAGGTCGACCCGCGTGGGCCCGGCGTGCTCCACCACGTCGGCGAGGGCGCTGAAGGTGAACAGGCCGAACGGGACCGGCCGGTGCCGGGCGCGGTTGGCGTACACGGCCCCGAGGGCCGGGTCGTCGCGCCAGCTCTGGTCCTCGTCGGGAGAGCGGCCGTAGGTCGCCACGTAGTGGAGCGCCAGGTCGAGCAGCCGCTGCGGGAGGTCTTCCTCGACGGCGTCCCCGCCGGGGCGTCCGGCCGCGGGCAGCATCGGCACCCGCACGAGGCACCACTCCAGGGCGGACAGTTCCACGTCGTGCCTCACCTAGCCTTGACAGTCAGGGCATGGGCCGTCCGGGGTGTGAGCCGGAAGCCGACCCGCACCCCGGACGGGCTGATCCTTGTCGCTCAGTACTTGAACCCGCACTTGTCGCCACAGGTCATCGTGGCGGTCAGCTTGCTGGCGCAGTTCTGGCCGCTGGTGCCGCCGGCGATGCCTTCGAGGTTCTCCAGCTCGATGTCGGGAAGCTCCAGGTCATCGAGATCGATGAAGCTCTCCTCCCAGGTCTGGCCGGGCGCGTTCTGATCGACGGACATGATCGCTCTCCTGTTGTCGGGGCCACGGAGAACCCAGTCTCACGAACGGCGCTACCCGCTCCCTATCTGGGCGCTATGCGAAGCTGGTCGATCTCGGCGCCGCGCGTCAGCCGCCGGTCGCGTCGAGCCGCTTCTGCAGCCGGTCGAGCCGCTCGAGGACGTCGTGCATCATCACGCGCAGGACCGTCGTGTCGGCGTCGCGCCCGGGCAGCATCCGCCCGAACGCGACGCCGTGGTAGAGAGCGGAGAGCGCGGCGGGCGTGACGACGGCGCTCACCCCGGTGCGGCGCAGCGCGTCGCCCGCGTCGCCGTCGTCGCGCAGCAGCCCGAGCAGCAGGTGGCTGCCGGTGGTGACGGCCGAGGCGTGCGCGGTGGCCTGCGCGGCGGCGGCCGCCAGCACCGCCCGGGCGGCCGGCGACGTGACGGGCTCGGTCGGTGTCGCCGCGGCGGCGGGGGTCTCGCCCAGGGCCGCGCGGATCGTGGCGGCGGGGAAGCCGAGCAGTTCGACGGTGTTCAGCACCAGGCTCTCGCCCTCGTCGAGGAAGGCCCGCAGCAGGTGGACCGGCTCCAACGTGCCCGCGCCGGAGGCGGACGCGAGGGCGTACGCCTGGTGCAGGATCGCCGCGACGTGGTGGTTGGCCGGCGGGGTCAGGGTGAGCCCGGCGGGCAGCGCCCGGGTGGCGGGTGTCTCGTGGGCCGCGCCCGCGGCGCCGTCCAGCGCCTCGGTCAGCGCGGTCTGGCAGATCCGGGAGACCGGCAGCCGGGCGTCGCGCACGCGGTCGGCGAGGGCGTCGGGCAGATAAACGTTGACCTTGGGCACCTGACCGATCCTGTCACGCGAGAGCCGAGCCGGTCACCCCTTGATCGCCTACATTTCCTAGGGTTATAGTAGGGTTATGCCCGCGCTGCTGACCACCCGACGTGCCCTCGACCAGGGCCGTACGTCCAGCGCGCTCTGTCGCCGCTGAGCCCCACCGGCTCGCTTCGCACACGTCGCCTCGTCGTGCCTCCGCGCACGGCCGACTCCTTAAGGCCCCTCACGCCATGACTCAGCACGACCCTGTCCAGAAAGCCCGCGCCGACCTGACCGCCGGCATCAACAAGCTCTTCGCCGCCTCGGCCATGTCGGCCAGCGGACACGGCAACATCAGCGTCCGGATCCCCGGCCACGACGACCGCCTGCTCGTCAACGCCGGGGAACTGCTGCGCCCGTGGCCCGCCGACGACCTGCGGGTCGCGGCGCCCGCGCTGCGCACCGTCAACGACGACGTCGTCGTGGTCGGCCTCGACGGCACCGTCCACGA
Organism: Micromonospora sp. LA-10; assembly: GCF_051853095.1. Lineage (NCBI taxonomy): Bacteria > Bacillati > Actinomycetota > Actinomycetes > Micromonosporales > Micromonosporaceae > Micromonospora > Micromonospora sp. LA-10. The sequence continues at coordinate 896,604 of NZ_CP195710.1, read as the reverse complement.
AGGGACGCCCAGCCCGTCGGTGGCCGCGATCCTGAAGATGCACATCGGCGTCTACCAGGCCCGGCCCGACGTCAACGCCGTCATCCACACCCATTCGCCGTACGCCACCAGCTACGCCCTCGCCGGAGTGTCGCTGCCGGCCCGGTACGAGGCCCTGCTGGTGCACGGTCAGCCGGTCGACATCCCGGTCGCGCCGTGGGCGCCACGCGGCACCGAGGAGGCGGTGCGGTCGATCGCCGAGACGTTCGCAGCGCACCCCCGCACGTACGCGATCCTGCTCGGCAACCACGGCCTGCTCGTCGCCGGCGACTCCGCCCGGCACGCCGCGAGCCTCGTCGTGGCCATCGAGGAGGCGGCCGTCTCCAGCATCGGCGCCGAGCCGCTGGGCGGCCCGGCCCCGTTCCCCGACCACGTCCACGACCTCGACCTGCGCCTGCGTTTTGAGGAGAAGCCCGCATGACCACCAGGAGCCGCCGCATCGCCGGCGCCCTCACCGCTGTCCTGCTCACCACGTCGCTCGCCGCGTGCGGCGAGGGCGACGAGCCCGCCGCGGCGAGCGCCGACGGCCTCACCACCGTCCGGCTCGCCTCGGCGCCGCTGGGCCACCTCGCGCCCATCTACCTCGCCCAGGAGCGGGGCATCTTCGCCAGGCACGGCCTCAAGGTCGAGGTCGACACCGAGGCGTCCGACCTGACCTCTGTGCCGGCCGTGCTGGCCGGCAAGGTCGACTTCGCCACCGGCGACCTCACCACGCTGATCGTCGCCCGGTCCAAGGGCCTGGACGTCAAGGCCGTGGTGCCGGCCTCCGCGTCCACCGGCAAGGCCGGCGCCGACTACGGCGCCCTGGTGGTCAAGGGCGACTCCGGCATCACCAGCGCGAAGCAGCTCGAAGGCAGGACCGTCTCGGTCAACATCCTCACCAACATCGCCGCGGCGGCGGCCCGCGAGGCGGTCCGCGCCGACGGCGGTGACCCGGCGAAGGTCAAGCTGGTCGAGATCCCGTTCCCGCAGGCGCCGGCGGCGGTCGGCACGGGCCGGGTGGACGGCGCCTGGGTCGTCGAGCCGTTCCTGTCGGCGGCCAAGGCGCAGGGCGCGGTGCCGGTCGGCTGGGGCTTCACCGACCTGGCCCCCGACCTCACGGTCTCCGCGTGGTACGCGGCCGGCTCGTACGCCTCGAAGAACGCGAAGACCGTCACGGCGTTCCGGGACGCGGTACGGGAGGCGTACGCGTACGCCCGCGACCACGAGGACGAGGTGCGCGCGAAGATCCCCACGTTCACCGAGATCAAGCCGGAGGTGGCCGCGAAGATCACCCTGACCGGTCTGCGTGACGAGGTCAGCCGTCAGGCCGCCGAGAAGCTCGCCGGCTACGCCCAGCGCGACGGGCTCATCACCACCACACCCGACCTCGACGAACTGATCCTCAAGTGAGCAGGAGGTGGCTCGGCGCCGTGGGCCTGGCGGGCGCGGCCGCGGCGTACGAGATCCTCGCCCGCCTGTTCTTCGACCCCGAGCACGTGCCGCCGCTGAGCGCTGTGGTACCCGAGGCGCTGCGCCTGCTCACCGAGGAGCGGTTCTGGACGGCGACCGGTCGTACGCTGGCGGCGGTGGCGGTCGGCCTGGTCATCGCGCTGGCCGCCGGCATCCTGGCCGGGTTCGCGCTGGGCTCGGTGCCGCAGGTGCGCCGGGCCACCTCCTCCACTCTCGACTTCCTGCGGCCGGTCCCGTCGATCGTGCTGATCCCGGTGCTGGTGCTCGTGCTCGACGTCCGGCAGATCACGGTGCTGCTGGTCGCCGTGTCCTGCTTCTGGATCGTCGTGTTCCAGGTGCTCTACGGTCTGCGCGACGTCGACCGGGTGGCGGTGGAGACCGCCCGCGCGTTCCGGCTCGGCCGGCTGGCCCGGATCGTGCACGTCACCTGGCCGACGGTGCTGCCGTACCTCGGCACGGCGCTGCGCCTGATCGTCTCGGTCGCGCTGGCGCTGGCCCTGACCGGCGGACTGGTGATGGGCGCCGCCGGGCTCGGCGAGATGATCTGGAGCAGCCAGGAGTCCGGCGAGTCCACCGGCATGTACGCGCTGGTGCTGCTCACCGGCGGGCTCGGCATCGGCCTCGACCAGCTCGCCCGGCTGGCCGAGCGGCGGCTGCTGCACTGGCACGTGGCGACCCGCCGGGAGGCCGTCGCATGAGGGCCCTCGGTTACGCGCTCGGCCTGCCCGCGGCGCTCGTGGCCGCCTGGTGGGTGGCCAGCGACGGCAGCACCAACGTGTTCCTGCCGCCGCTGCGCACGATCGTCGAGGCGTTCGGGGACGTGTGGTTCTCCGACACGTTCGTCAGCGACGTGGTGCCCAGCCTGTGGCGTCTCGCCGCCGGTTACGCGATCGCGCTCGCCGCCGGTGTCGTACTCGGCTTCGTGATCGGGCGGTGGGCGGCGCCGCGCGCGCTGACCGGCCCGCTGCTGGCGTACTTCCGGGTGCTGCCCGCCCCGGTGCTGATCCCGGTGCTGCTGGTGGCGGTCGGCATCGGCGACGCGACCAAACTGGTCGTCATCACGGTGGGCGCGGTCTGGCCGATCCTGCTCAACACCGCCGACGGCGTCCGCGCCGCCGACGAGGTGGGGCTGGAGACCGCCGCGGCGTACCGGCTGCCGCGCCGCACCCGGCACCTGCTCGTGCTGCGCGGCGCGAGCCCGCAGATCTTCGCCGGCGCCCGTCAGGCCCTCGGCCTGTCGATCATCCTGATGGTGGTCAGCGAGATGCTGATGAGCACCGACGGGCTCGGCTTCACAGTGGTGCAGTTCCAGCGCAGTTTCGCCATCCCGCAGATGTGGAGCGGGGTGCTGCTGATCGGCCTGCTCGGGTTCGGGCTCGCCAAACTCTTCGAACTCGTCGAGCGGCGCGCGTTGCGCTGGCATCGCGGCCACACCGGACAACTCACGGAGCCACAATGACCTCCCTGCTCGAGATCGCCGGGGTCGGCAAGACCTACCGGGCCCGGGAACGCACCGTCGAGGTGCTGACCGCGATCGACCTGACCGTGTCCGAGGGCGAGTTCGTCGCGCTCGTCGGCCCGTCCGGCTGCGGCAAGACCACCCTGCTCAAGATCGTCGCCGGGCTGCTGCCGGCCACCGCCGGGCAGGTCCGGTTCGCCGGCCGTCCGGTCACCGAACCGCCGCCCGGCCTCGGCGTCGTCTTCCAGGAGTACGGCCGCAGCCTGTACGCCTGGAAGACGGTCCGGCAGAACGTCGAGCTGCCGCTGCGGCACCTGGACCTGAGCCGGGCGCGGCGGCGGGAACTCGTCGCCGACGCGCTCGACGCGGTCGGCCTCGGCGCGGCCGGCGGCGCGTACCCCTGGCAGCTCTCCGGCGGCATGCAGCAGCGCGTCGCGATCGCCCGCGCGGTCGCCTACCGGCCCCGGCTGCTGCTGATGGACGAGCCGTTCTCCGCCGTCGACGCGCAGACCCGCGCCGACCTGGAGGACCTGGTGGCCGCGCTGTGGAAGCGCTACGGCATGACCATCGTCTTCGTCACCCACGACATCGACGAGGCGGTCTACCTCAGTCAGCGCGTCGTGGTGCTCGGCGCCGGCGTCTGCGGCGTCCAGGCCGACATCCCGGTCGACCTGCCCGCCGACCGGGAACAGATCGGCACCCGTTCCTCCGCCCGCTTCGGCGAGCTGCGCACCCGAGTGTGGACGCAGGTCCGCCGTACCCCCGACGGCGAGCCGCACGCTCGCCGCACACCCGAGAGCGAGATGGCATGAGCAACGCCCGATGGACCGACACCGGCGGCGGCGAGGGCCCGCTCTGGTCCTTCCGGGTCGGTGAGGTCGAGGTCTTCCCGATCCGCGAGGTCGACTACTTCGTGGACCCGGCCGAGTTCTTCCCGCAGATGGAGACCGAGTCGTGGACCGACGGCGCGTTCTACACCCGGGAACCGTTCACCCACGACGGCCGGATCCTGCTCAACCAGGAGGCCCACCTGCTGCGTACGCCGGACCGGCTGATCCTGGTCGACGCGGGCGGCGGCAACGGCAAGCCGCGCAACGGCGGCGTGTTCGACCGGGCGGACCGGCCGTTCCTGGAACAGTTCGCCCGCGCCGGGGTGTCGCTCGGCGACATCGACACCGTCGTCTTCACCCACCTGCACGTCGACCACGTCGGGTTCGCGACCAGCGCGGACGGCCGCGGCGGCTGGGAGCCGACGTTCCCGAACGCCCGGTACCTGGTGGTCCGGGAGGAGTTCGACTGGTGGACCGGCCCGGACGGCGCGCGGGCCATGCAGCGTACCGGCGACTACATCGCCGACAGCATCCTGCCGCTGCGCGACGCCGGGGTGCTCGACCTGATCGAGGCCGACCACGTCCTGTCCCCGCAGGTGCACCTGGTGCCGGCGTTCGGCCACACGCCGGGCAACGTCTACCTGGTCGTCGAGTCGGCCGGGGAGCGGGCGCTGTTCGCCGGCGACATGCTGCACCACGGCGTCCAGCTGGAACGGCCGGAGTGGAGCATCCGTTACTGCGTGGTGCCGGGCGACTCCGCCGACCAGCGCCGCCGGCTGCTCGAACGAGCGGCCGACTCGGGTGACCTGCTCGTGCCGGCGCACTTCCCGTTCCCCGCGGCCGGGTACGTGCGCCGGGCCGAGCGCGGCTTCACCTACACGTTCCTCGACGTCTGATGTTCATCGCGGACTTCCACACCCACCACGCCTGTCCGGACTATCCCGCGGTGCTGCCGCACAACGCCACCGGTGTGCTCGCCGCCCGCTGGGCCGACACCGCGCGGCGGGTCGCCGACCTCGACGGCCTGCTCGCCGAGTCCGGCCGGCACGGCGTGGACCTGCGTGTCCTCAGCGCCCCGCCGGCGATGGTCACACCGCACGGCGAACGGACCCGGCCGGACGACCAGCGGCGGCTCAACGACCATCTGGCCACAGTGGTCGCCGCGCACCCGGGCCGCCTCGCCGGGCTCGCCACGATCGACGCGTTCGGCGGCGACGCGGCCGCCGGGGAGGTGGTCCGGGCCGTCCGCGAGCTGGGCCTGCCGGGCGTGGTGGTCGACTGTGCCGCCGCGGACGGGCGGCTGCTCGGCGACCCGGCCGCCCGTGCCACCCTGTCCGCCGCGGCCGAGCTGGGCGTGCCGGTCTTCGCGCATCCGATCAGCAGGTCCACGCTGACCGCCGAGTTCGCTCACCTGGGCCGGCTCGGCACGTCGCTGGCCCGCGGCACGGTCAACGCCGCCGCGCTGCTGTCCCTGCTCACCGGCGGCGTCCTGGCCGCGCTGCCGGGCATGCACGTGGTCTTCCCGATGCTCGGGATGGCCGGCCTGGCGCTCGCCGCCGCCACCGACGAGGGCGCGTTGCTCACCGCGCCGGACCGGCGCGCCCACGTGTACGCCGACACGATGGGCTTCGCGCCGTCGGCGATCCGCTTCGCCACCGACCTGCTCGGCGCCGACCACGTGGTCGTCGGCGGGGACTGGCCGGTCGCCGAACGGGAAACCACAAGGGAGCGGGTCGAGGCGGCGCTGCTCGGCGCGGGCCTCGACCCCGACGACCGGGCCCGGGTGGCCGGCGGCAACACGCTGCGGTTGCTGGGCCGCGGCTGAGCCCCGGCGCCGGGCTGCGGCGGGCCGCCCGGGGCGTCAGGCCGGCGCCGAGCCGGTCACCGCCGCGGCCAGCGGCGCCGCGCCGAACGACACCGCGAACCGCTTGCACCAGATGGACACGCTGCGCAGCCCGTCCAGGTCCACCGACGCCGGGATATCGTACGCCTGGTCGCCGATGTTACCCTTGAGGCGGCCCAGTTCCACCCAGCGGCCGTCGTCGAACACCTGCCAGCCGGCGCGGCCGGGCAGCACCTTCCGATCGGTGAGCCACACCCGCAGGTCGGGACCGTCCGACGTGTTCAGACCCCGCAGCAGCAACTGGCGGCGGCCGTCGGCGAGACGGACCAGCTGCGCCCGGCCGGACGTGTCGTGCTCGTGGGTGACGAAGTCACCGGCGGCGAGGACCACGTCGGCGGGCGGCCCGCCGGTCGCCGGCGGGGCGCTCGGGCCGGCCGTCGGCGGCTCGGTCACCGACGGCAGCGCCTCGCGCACCTCGCGGTCGGTCACCAGCCGCCACGGCTGGAACAGGTACAGGCTCACCCCGAGACCGGCGACGGCCACGACGGCGAGCACCGACAACACCACACGTCTTCTGCCCATGCCGTGAACCGTAGGGCCGGACGCGGCCGGCGGATCTTTCCGTCCGCTTACGGCCCGATCGCGGGCCGCCGCACCGGGACGCCGGTGGGTAGCGTCAGGCCCATGGAGCGCTACGTGCTCGTCGTCGACGACGACCGGACGGTGAGCGACGTCGTCCGGCGCTATCTCGAACAGGACGGCTACCGGGTCCGGCTGTCCTTCGACGGTGCGGACGCGCTCGTCGCGGCCGGGGAGCAGCCGCCCGACCTCGTGGTCCTCGACCTGATGATGCCGGGCCTCGACGGCATCGAGGTGTGCCGGCGGCTGCGTCGCCGGCTGCCGGAGCTGCCCGTCGTCATGCTCACCGCGCTCGGCGACGAGGCCGACCGGGTCGCCGGGCTGGAGGTCGGCGCGGACGACTACGTGACGAAGCCGTTCTCCCCACGGGAACTGGTGCTGCGCATCCGGTCGGTGCTGCGCCGCACGGCCCGCGACGACCGGGGACCGGCCGGGGTGCTGCGCGACGGCGACCTGACCGTCGACGCGGACCGGCGGGTCGCCGAGCGCGGCGGGGACCCGCTGGCGCTGACCGTGCGGGAGTTCGACCTGCTCGCGTTCCTGCTGGCGAACCCGGGGCGCGCGTGGTCCCGGGCCGAACTGCTGGACCGCGTGTGGGGCTGGCGCTTCGGCGACCAGTCGACGGTCACCGTCCACGTCCGGCGGCTGCGGGAGAAGATCGAGGACCGTCCCGCGCAGCCGAGCCGCATCGTCACCGTCTGGGGCGTCGGCTACCGCTACGAGCCGCAGGAGTCCGCGTGAACGAGCTGCTGGTCATCGGGCTCTACGCCCTGCTGGCCGGCGCGGTCGTCGGCGTGCTCGGCGTGGGCGCGCTGCGGCTGGTGCGCCGCCGGTCGATCCTCGCGCACATCGCGGTGCTGCTCGCGGTCACGATCGCCTCGGTGACGGCCGGCGTCACCGCCGTCGCCCAGGCCATGTTCCTGTCCGCGCACGACCTCCAGGTCGTCCTCGTGACGGTCGCGGCGTCCGCGGCGCTCAGCCTCGGCGTCGGCGTGGCGTTCGCCCGCCGGCTGGCGAAGGCGGCCGTCTGGGCCGACCAGGCCCGCCAGCGGGAACGGCAGTTGGAGGCCGGCCGCCGCGAGCTGGTCGCCTGGGTCTCCCACGACCTGCGGACGCCGCTCGCCGGCCTGCGGGCGATGGCGGAGGCGCTGGAGGACCGGGTGGTCGACGACCCGGCCACGGTGGCCGAGTACCACCACCGGATCCGGGTCGAGGCCGACCGGATGACGCGCCTGGTCGACGACCTGTTCGAGCTGTCCCGGATCAACGCCGGCGCGCTGCGGCCCGCGCTGTCCGCGGTGCCGCTCGGCGACGTCGTCTCCGACGCAATCGCCGCCACCGCGCCGCTGGCCGCCGACCGGGGGGTGCGCGTGCTCGCCCCGGAGGCCGGCTGGCCCACGGTCCGGGCCGCCGAGGCCGAACTCGCCCGCGTCGTGACGAACCTGCTCGTCAACTCGGTGCGGTACACGCCGCCGGACGGCACGGTGCGCGTCGACGCCGGCCACGACGACGGCGACGTGTGGTTCGCCGTCTCCGACACCTGCGGCGGCATCCCCGAAGCGGACCTGCCCCGGGTGTTCGACGTGGCGTTCCGGGGGACACGGGCCCGCACGCCCGCCGGCACCGACCAGCCCGCGCCGGCCGGTGGCGGGCTGGGCCTGGCCATCGTGCGCGGCCTGGTCGAGGCGCACGGCGGGCGGGTGCACGCGCACAACGTCACCGGCGGGTGCCGGTTTGTCGTGCGCCTCCCGCCCGCCTGACCACCCGCCGCGCCGGGTCAGGCGGCGTCCGGGGGACCGGTCTCGACCAGGCGCCCGTCGGCGAGGCGCAGCCAGCGGTCGATCCCGACCGCGGCGAGGAACCGCTCGTCGTGGCTGACCACGAGCAGCGCGCCCCGGTACGCGTCGAGCGCGCTCTCCAACTGCGCGACGCTCACCAGGTCGAGGTTGTTCGTCGGCTCGTCGAGCAGCAGGAGCTGCGGCGCCGGTTCGGCGCCCAGGACGCAGGCCAGGGTCGCCCGCAGCCGCTCGCCGCCGGACAGCACCCCGGCCGGCAGGTGCGCCCGCGGGCCGCGGAACAGGAAGCGGGCCAGCAGGTTCATCCGCTGCGCGTCCGGGGCCTGCGGCGCGAACGCGGCCAGGTTCTCCGCCACCGTACGGTCGGAGTCCAGCAGGTCCAGGCGCTGCGACAGGTACGCGATACGGCCGTCGGCCCGGGTGATCCGGCCCTGCTCGGGTTGCAGGTCGCCGCTGATCAGGCGCAGCAGCGTGGACTTGCCCGCGCCGTTGCCGCCGAGCAGGGCGATCCGCTCCGGTCCCCGGATCGTCAGGTCGACGCCACCGGCGGCGAACAGCGGCCGGTCGCCGTACCGGATCTGGGCTCCTTCGGCGGTGAGCAGCGTGCGCCCGGCCGGCACCTCGGTGGCGGGCAGCTCCACCGAGATCTTCCGCTCGTTGCGCAGCGCCCGCTCGGCCTCGTCGAGCCGGGCCCGGGCGTCGTCGACCCGCCCGGAGTGCATCTCGTTCGCCTTGCCCGCGGACACCTGCGCGTCCCGCTTCATGCCGCCGGCGACGATCCTCGGCAGGCCCGCGTTCTTCAGGTTGCGGGCGGCGTTGCCGGCCCGCCGGGCCGCCCGCTCGCGGGCCTCCTGCAACTCCCGTTTCTCCCGCTTGAGGTCCTGCTCGGCGTTGCGGACGTTCTTCTCCGCCACCTCCCGCGCGGCGCGCACCGCCTCCTCGTACGCGGTGAAGTTGCCGCCGTAGAAGCGCAGCTCACCGCGATCGAGTTCGGCGATGCGGTCCATCCGGTCCAGCAGCGCCCGGTCGTGGCTGACCAGCAGCAGGCAGCCGTGCCACTGCTCCAGCACGTCGTAGAGCCGGTGCCGGGCGCCCAGGTCGAGGTTGTTCGTGGGCTCGTCCAGCAGCAGCACGTCGGGCTGCTTGAGCAGCTGCGCCGCCAGGCCGAGCGAGACGACCTGCCCGCCGCTGAGGGTGTCCAGGCGCCGGTCCAGGGCGAGGTCGCCGAGGCCGAGCCGGTCCAGCTCGGCGCGGGTGCGCTCCTCGATGTCCCAGTCGCTGCCGATGGTCGTGAAGTGCCGCTCGTCGGCGTCCCCGGCCTCGATGGCGTGCAGCGCGGCGATCAGCGGGGCGATCTCCAGCACCTCCGCCACGGTCAGATCGCCGGACAGCGGCAGGCTCTGCGGGAGATAGCCCGGCACACCGTGCACGGTGACCGACCCGGCGGCGGGCCGTAGCTCACCGGCGATCAGCTTGAGCAGCGTGCTCTTGCCGGCGCCGTTCGGCGCGACCAGGCCGGTCCGGCCCGCGCCGAGGGTGAAGGAGAGGTTCTGGAAGACCGGGGTGTCGTCCGGCCAGGAGAAGGTCAGGTTCGAGCAGACGACGAAGGAATCGGACATCAGGAAGACGACCTCGAAGATGAGGGCGGGCGGACCTCAGCCGCCCGGCGGGGGACACGGTCTCGGGGTACGACGACACGACCACGGCGCCTGCCTGCGGTCGGTCACATGTCCGGTCTCACCCGGAGATGTCGTCGTCACCCGCCATGTCTGGTCTCCCTGCCTGCCTGATCGCCACTGGATCACTCCGGTCCACCGTAACACCGGCGGTGGTCGCCAGGTGGTCCTGGAGACGGGCGTGCCGGAACTGGTGGACCGGCCCCACCGTACGCGGCACCGACCGGCGGTGCGCGTAGGAAGCCGCCGACGATGCCACAGGCGATGCCACCTTCCGAGCCCTATGCTCCTGGCCATGTCCCAGGTGACTGCGAGCCGCTGGTTCGGGCCGGCCGGATCCTCGACCGGCGACGCCCAGGTGTTCGTCTTCCCGTACGCCGGTGGCGTCGCCGCCTCCTTCGCGCAGTGGCGGGAACTGGCCGCGCCGGAGCTGTCGGTGCAGGTCGCGCTGATGCCGGGCCGGGGCGCCCGGCTGCACGAGCCACCGGTGGACGACCTCGCGGAGCTGGTGGACGCGCTGGCGACAGCCGTCGCCGAGCGGGCGTCCGGGCCGTTCCTGCTGTTCGGCCACAGCCTGGGGGCGCTGGTGGCGTTCGAGGTGACCCGGGAGCTGCGCCGCCGGGGCGCGCCCGCACCGCTGGCGTTGCTGGTCGGCGGCGCGGAGGCGCCGGGGACCCGGCTGGTACGGCGGCGCGTCCACGACCTGGACGACGCCGGTCTCATCGACGCGCTGCGCGACTTCGGGGCCACGCCGGCCGCGCTGCTGGCCGACCGCGACCTGATGGAGCTGATCCTGCCCGGGGTGCGGGCCGACTTCGCGCTGTCCGAGCGGTACGCCTATCGCCAGGGGCCGCCGCTGGAGGTGCCGGTGCACGTGCTGCTCGGCGACGGGGACGAGCACGTGGACCCGGACCGGGCCGCGGGGTGGGCCCGGGAATGTGTCACCGAGCCGCGATGGCACGTGTTTCCCGGCGGGCATTTCTTCCTTACCGACCATCTGCCGGAAATCATCGACCTAATGCGACACATCGTCGCCAGTCACACCCCTGTGGCGGAATAAGCGACAAAGAGCAGGTAAGGACTCGTACCCGCGCCGGACCTTCCACAATGTCCGGTATTCGACCTGGTGAATGGCCGAGAAGCGGTGTTAAAGTTCGCCATCCGTTCGCCGAAGGGACGTCGCTGACGAGGCGGCATACTGTCGCGTGCGCCGAGGTGCTCATGAGCCGGCCGTACCTTCCGTCCCTGGTCCTGCGCGATTACCTGCACACCGTGGCGACCCTCCACCCGCAACTGCGCGAGCTGCTCGACTTCGGCCGTCCGGGCGCGGACGCGGCCCTCGCGGAACTGGCCGGCACGGTCAGCGAGTTCGACACCGACGCCACCGGCCGGGGCGATTCCTATCGCCGGGCTCAGCGGGACACGCTCGTCCGCTGGACCGGTATGCGGCGGCTGCTGGACCTCGCCACGCCGGACGCCGCCGCCCCGGTCACGCTGATCCTCGACGTGCTCGGCGGCGACGGCACGGTGGCCCGCGCCGCGAGCAGCCAGTCGGCCTGCTTCGAGTCCAAACTCGCATTCATCACCGGCGACCTGTCCGGCCACATGGTCGACAAGGCGCTCGCCCACGGCCTGCCCGCCGTCCGCCAGGCCGCGCACTTCCTGTTCCTGCGCGACGCCGGCGTGGACGCGGTGCTGCTGGCGTACGGCACGCACCACATCCCGGCGGCCCGGCGGCCGCAGGCGGTGGCGGAGGCGGCCCGGGTGGTCCGGCCCGGCGGCCGGATCGTGCTGCACGACTTCGACGAGTCCAGCCCGATGGCCGGGTTCTTCGGCGAGGTGGTGCACCCGCACGCCGCCGGCGGCCACGACTACCGGCACTTCAGCCGCGCCGAGCTGACCGGCCTGTTCACCACGGCCGGGCTGTCGGTACGCGTCGTCGACCTGTACGACCCACTGATCGTGCGCGCCGACAGCGCCGAGTCCGCGTCCGCCGGCATGCGCGACTACGTCGGCGACATGTACGGCGTGCGCGACTACTTCGCGACGCTCACCGACGACGAGGTGTGGCAGCTGCTGACACGCCACTTCGACCACACCCGCTACCTGGCCGGGATCGGCCGCGACGACGTGCCGGCCCGTCCGCTGGTCCACCGGGCCGACGGGCAGTTCGTCGCCGAGGTGCCCCGGATGGCGATCGTCGCGGTGGCGACGAGGCCGCAGGCAGCGCCGTGACCGGCCCGCGCTACCTGACCGACCTGGTGCACCGGCCCGCCGGAGCCGACGGCGACCGGCCCGCGATCGTCGGCCCGGACGGCGAGCTGAGCTACACCGCGCTGTGGGAGCGGGCCGGCGCGACGGCCGAACTGCTGCGCCGCGCCCGCGTGCGGCCGGGTGACCTGGTGGGTCTGTACCTGCACCGGTCCGTCGACTACGTGACGTCGTTGCTGGCGACGCTCGCGGTGGGCGCGGTGGCGGTCCCGATCGACCCCGAGTTGCCCTCCGGCCGGGCCGAGCAGATGCTCGCCGCGGCCGCGCCCCGGCTCGTCCTGTACGCCGACCGTCCGCCCGCCGTCGCCGCGCCCGCGTCCACCATGTGGCGGGACGTGCGTACCGCGCGGGCCGGGTCGACGGCCGACCTGACCGATCGCACCGGCTGGCTGCCGCCGGGTGAGCACGCCGCGCTCGTGCTGTTCACCTCCGGCTCCACCGGCCGGCCGAAGGGCGTGGTGCTGCACCACGCCGGGCTGGTCAACCGGCTGGCCTGGGGTCACGAGTGGTTCGGCTTCGGCGCCGACGACCGGGTGCTGCACAAGGCGTCGATCGGGTTCGACGCGTCGGTGCACGAGATCCTCTCCCCGCTGATCGCGGGCGGCACCGTGGTCGTCGCCGGGCCGGGCCTGCAGTTCGACAGCCTGGGGTTGGTCCGGCTGATCCGGCGGGAGGCGGTCACCACCGCGCACTTCGTACCGACCATGTTGCGGCACGTGCTCGACGAGCCGGAGTTCGCCGGCTGCCGCACGCTGCGGCGGGTGCTGTGCGGCGGCGAGGCGCTGGACATGCGGCTGGTCCGGCGGTTGCGCGAGGTGCTGCCGTGCGGGCTGTTCAACGGGTACGGCCCGAGCGAGACGTCGATCAATGTGTCCTACTGGGACTGCGCCGAGCCGTACGCGGGCAGCATCGCCCCGATCGGCCGGATCATCGACGGCGTCACCGCCCACGTGCTCGACGACGACCTGCGCCCGGTGCCCGAGGGCGGGACCGGCGAGCTGTGGATCGGCGGGGTCGCGGTCGGGCTGGGCTACCTGCGCGACGACGAGCGGACGGCGGAACGTTTCCGCCCCGACCCGGCGCGGCCGGGCGCGCGGCTCTACCGCACCGGCGACCTGGTGCGGATCGCGCCGCAGGGCTTCCTGGAGTTCCGCGGCCGGGCCGACGACCAGGTCAAGATCCGGGGGGTCCGGGTGGAGCCGGGCGAGGTGGCAGCCGTGCTGCGCGAGCATCCCGCCGTGCACGACGCGGTGGTGGTGACAGTCCCGGACACCGACGACGGCCCCCGCCTGGTCGGGTACGTGGTGCCGCAGCCCCGGCAGGCCCCGGCGGTCGGCGGGCTGCCGCGCTTCCCGCTTCCGAACGGCATGGCGGTCACCGCGGCGTCGCCGGACGAGGCGGTCTTCCTCTACCGGCAGATCTTCGACCAGGCCGAGTACGCCCGCTTCGGCGTCCGCGTCGGCGACGGCGCCGTGGTCGTCGACGTCGGCGCCAACATCGGGCTGTTCTCGCTCTGGGCGTCCCGGCAGGCGCGCGACGTGCGACTGGTGGCGGTCGAACCGAACCCGGACACCCTGCCGTACCTGCGCGCCAACCTCGGCCTCTACGCCGGGTCCGCGTCGATCGTCGAGGCCGCCGTGACCGACGCGGTGGGCACCGCCGAGCTGACCTCGTTCCCCGAGCTGAGCTACCTGTCCGGCCTCGGCGCCGACCGGGCCGGCGCCGCCTCCGACCTGGTCCGGTCGCACTACCGCAACGGTGGCGGCGACGCCGACGAGACCGAACAGGCGGCGCTCCTCGCGGACGCCCGCCGCCGCCTCGCCCCGGTGGCGCACGTGGTGCCGACGGTGACGCTGTCGGACCTGCTGGACCGCCTCGGGCTGGACCGCGTCGACCTGCTGAAGATCAACACCGAGGGCGCCGAGCTGAGCGTGCTGCGCGGGCTGCGCCCCGAGCACTGGCCCCGCATCCGCCAGGTCTGCCTGGAGGTCGAGCGCAGCAGCGTGACCACGCCACGGGTGCGCGAGCTGCTGTGCGCTGCCGGGTTCGAGGTGCACGACATCGGCGACTGGAACGTCGGCGCGGACGCCGACGTCAGCTACGTCTACGCCGTACGGCCGCAGGACCCGCCACCCGCGGCGACCCCCCGGGACGAGCCCGCCGACCACCTGCTGACCACCGGGCTGCTCCAGGGCTACCTGGCCTCGGCGCTGCCGCCCGCGATGCGCCCGGACCAGATCGTCCTGGTCGACCGGCTGCCCCGCCTGCCCAACGGCAAGGTCGCGCGGCTGGAGCTGCCACCACCACCGCCCCGGCCTGCCGGGCCTGCTACGGAACCCGGCGGCGGCGCCCTCACCGACCGGCTGCGCGAGGCGTGGCGGGCCACGCTCGGCGTCGACGCGGTGCACGACGACGACACGTTCGTCGCGCTCGGCGGGCACTCGCTGACCGCGCTGCGGATGGCGCTGCGGGTACGGGAGATGGCCGGGCTGGAGGTGTCCCCGGCGAGCTGCCTGCGCGCCGGGTCGTTCGCCGACTGGGTCGACCGGGTCACGGAGGCGGGACGCGATGTCAGCCCGGTCCGCTGACGCGCCGCATGTCGTCGTGGTGGGCGCCGGCCGGCTGGCCCGCTCGCTGTGCCACGCCCTGGCCGCGACGCCCACCCCGGCGCCGCTGCGCGTGACGGTCCTGGCCCGCGACCCGGACGCGGCGCTCGCGCTCGCCCGCGCCGCGCGGGTGCGCGCCACAGTCGCCGGAACCCCCGTCGCCGTCACCGCCCGGCCGTTCACCGCCGAACCCGGCGCCGAGCCGGGGGAGGGGTACGCCGCCGACGCCGCCTCGATGGCCCGGCTCCGGCCCGACGTGCTGGTCTGCGCCGCGTCCGCGCAGTCGCCGTACGAGCGGGCGGCGGCGCCGTCGGCCTGGACGGACCTGATCGCCGCGGCCGGCTTCGGCGTGACGCTGGCATTGCAGGCCGAGCTGGTGTCCCGGCTGGCCGCCGCGCTGGCCGGCGGCGCGCCCGGCGCGACGCTGGTCAACGGCGCGTTCCCGGACGCGGTCAACCCGCTGCTCGCCGCACGGGACCTGCCGGTGCGCTGCGGCATCGGCAACGTGGCGACGCTCGCCGCGTGCCTGGACGCCGCGCTCGGCCGTCCCGGCCAGCGCCGGCTGGCGGTGCTCGGCCACCACGCCCACCTCGCCGCGCCCGGCCCGGACGACGAGGACACCGCCGAGGTACGCGCCTGGCTGGACGGCCGACCCGTCCCAGACGTCACCGGGCTGCTCGCCGGCTACCGCGCGCTGCCCCGGCCGGAGCTGAACGCGCTCGCCGGGCACGCCGGGGCCGCCCTGGTGGCGGCGCTCGCCACCGGCGACGAGGTGACGGCGAGCCTGCCCGGGCCACTGGGACTGCCGGGCGGCTACCCGGTCCGGCTCACCGGCGGCCGGACCGAGCTGCGGCTGCCGGCCGAGCTGCCGGTGGCGCAGGCGGTCGCCTGGAACACCGCCGCCGGGCGCCGCGACGGCGTCGAGGTCGGCGGCGGCCACGTCCGCTATCCGGAGCGCGCCCGGGCGGCGCTGGCGTCGTACCGGCCGGACCTGGCCGGCGGCTGGCACGCGAGCGAGCTGCCCGAGATCGCCTGCCGGTTCACCGCCCTGCGTGACCATCTGCGAACGGTGCCGCCGGCGCCGGCCCGGAGTGTGTTGGAGGAAGCCCGATGACCGTGACCACCCCGGCCAGCCGCAACATGATCACCGACTACTACGACGTCATCGCCTCGGCGGTGCGCCGGTGCGGCGCGGTCCCCGGCGACGCGCCCGGCACTCCCGGCTTCGCGCCCGGCTTCGACCTGCCCGAGCTGACCCCCGAGGTACGCGGGTTCTACGCCGCCGCCACGGTCAGCTGGTCCCCGCTGGGCCACTACGGCGGGCACGACCTGACGATGCTCGACCTGACCGCCAACCCGGGCACCCGGACCACGAAGACGTTCGCCTCGATGGTGATCGTCGCCCGCGCGGTGGAGCACATCCGGCGTACCGGCGAGCGGCTGTGCATCGTGACCCCGACCTCCGGCAACAAGGGCGTCGCGCTGCGCGACTCGGTGGCCCGCGCGTACGCGGCCGGGCTGGTGACCCCGGAGCAGCTGTCCATCGTGGTGCTGGCGCCGGCGGCGACCCGGCACAAGTTCCGCCACGACGCGCTCGCCGACGATCCCGCGACACGTGCGGTGAACCCGCTGCTGCGATACACCGGCGCGGACCCGGAAGGCGTGAAGGCGCTCGGCCGCGCGTTCGTCGACGAGTACGCGGCCACCGCGTACGACAAGCACGGCGTCACCCTCTGGTACACGCTCGACCTGCGAAACTACCTGGTCGCCGACGCCGCCCGGGCCGCCTTCGAAGCCGACGTGTCGCCCGCCACCGGTTCCCGCTGGCACGCGCACGCCGTGTCCAGCGCGTTCGGCCTGCTCGGCTACAACCTGGGCCGCGACGTACTGGAGGCGGCCGGCGACGCCGACCCGGCCGACCGGCCCGGTTTCCTGCTCGTGCAGCACCTCGGCACGCCGGACATGGTGCTCAGCCTGCGCCACGGCTCGTTCGAGCGGGACCACTGCCCGGCGTACACGCTCGACGAGAGCCGGGGCGTCTGGACGCAGGACGCCGACCTGCGCTTCCCGGCCGTCACCGACGACCCGGCCGAGGTGCTCGACCCGACGTTCTACACCCACCGCCCGGTGACCTCCACGGCCATGAACGCGCTCGTGCGGCAGCACGGCGGCGACGGCATCGTGGTGTCGCGGCGCGAGTGTGTGCGGCGCTATCCGGTCGCCCGGCAGTGGCTCGCCGACGCCGGCCTGACGCTGCCGGAGGACCCGGCCCGGCTGCGGGAGTGGTCGATCCTGATGGCGCTGACCGGCGTCTGCAACGCCGTCGACCGGGGCCTGGTGCCGGCCGGGCACGAGATCGTGGTGCACGGCACCGGCAGCTACTGCGACGACTTCCGGATCGCCGAGGCCGACGCCGAGGTGTCCACGCTCGCCGACGTGGTCGCCGCCGTCCTGGACCAGCGGTGAGCCCGTCTCCGCAGCCGCTCGGCCTGCCGGAGCGGCTCGCCGCCGGGGCGCGCGCCGCGGGCGTCGACCCGGCCGCCGTCGTCCTCACCGCCACCGCCCTGCTGGTACGGCGGTACACCGGAGCCCCCGCGGTGACGCTGCGGCACGGCGACGACCCGGTGACGCTCGACCTGACCGCCGACGCGCCGATCCGGGAGTTGTGCCGGTCGCTGTGCCCGGCGCCGCCGGACCACCCGGTCGACGCCACCGTCGAGGTGAGCGCCGACCTGGCCGGCGTCACCGTGTCCGGGCTGCCCGCCGCGTACGCCGACGACCTCCGCGCCGACCTGGCCGACGTCCTGTCCACGCTGGACCCGGACGCCTCGTCGGCGGGGTTGCTGCCGTCGGCTCGCTACGAGCGGCGTCGGGCGCCGGACCTGTGGCGGCTGCACGGTGGCGACGGCACCGAGGCCGATCGGGTCCGCGGCGACACCGTCCCGGCCGCCTTCGCCGCGGCGGTGCGGGCGTACCCGGAAAGGCCGGCGGTGCTCGCCGACGACGCGACGGTGACCTACCGGGAACTCGGCGCGGCAGTCGCCGCGACCGCCGAAGCGCTGGCCGGGCCGGGTGACGTCACGGCGCCGGTGGCGGTGCTGTGCCGCCACGGCGTCGCCACGATCACCGGCATCCTGGCGGCGCTGGCGTCGGGGTCGCCGTACGTGCCGCTCGACCCGGCGTACCCGGCGGCCCGGCTGGCCGCGATGCTGCGCGACGCAGGCGTCCGGGCGATCGTCGCGGACCCCGGCCACCGGGAGCGGGCCGCCGCGCTCGCGGCCGACGCCGGGCTGGAGCTGCCTGTCGTGTCGTTGCGTCGGGGCGATCCCGGCGTGCCGGTGCCGGCCGGGCCCGCGCGCCCGGACGACCCGGCGTACGTGCTCTACACCTCCGGGTCCACCGGGAAGCCGAAGGGCGTGGTGCAGAGCCACCGCAACGTGCTGTTCGGCGTCCGCAACCACGTGCGCAACTTCGCCATGCGGCCGGACGACCGCACGAGCGTGCTCACCTCGTTCGGCTACGACATGGCGGTCACCGACACGTTCGGCGCGCTGCTGTCCGGCGCCGCCGCCGTCCCGGTCGACGTCCGCACGCACGGCCTCGGCCACCTCACCGGTGCGCTCGCCGACCGGGGCGTCACCGTCTACCACTCCACCCCGACCGTCTTCCGGTACGTGGTGGCGAGCCTCGGCGAGCACGGGCGGCTGCCGTCGGTCCGCGCGGTCGTGCTCGGCGGCGAGGAGGTCACCCGGCACGACGTGGCGCTGGCCCGGCGGGCGTTCGCGCCGGGTGTGGTGTTCGTCAACGGGTACGGCACCACCGAGATCAGCTTCGCCGCGCAGCACCACCTGCCGCCGGACGCCGACCCGGGGCGGGCAGTCGTGCCGATCGGGCACCCGCTGCCGGGCGTCGAGGTGGTGCTGACCGACCCGGCCGGACGCCCGGCCTGCCTCACCGGCGAGGTGGTCGTGCGGACCCCGTACGTCGCGCTCGGATATCTGGGCCTGCCGGAGCTGACCGCGGCCCGGTTCACCGAGCACGACGGGGTGCGCGCGTACCGGACCGGTGACGTCGCGCGGCGGCTGCCCGACGGCATGCTCGTCTACCTGGGCCGCGGCGACCGGATGGTGAAGATCCGCGGCTACCGGGTGGAGCTGGGCGAGATCGAGGCGTGCCTGGCGGCGCTGCCGGGGGTGGCCCACGCGGCGGTGGTGGCGCGGCGCGGCGCGTCCGGCGCGGGCGAGCAGGAGGTCGTCGCGTACGTGGTCGGTGCCGCCAGGACGGTCGTCGAGCCGCTGGCGCTGCGGGAACGGCTGGCCGCCGTGCTGCCGGACTTCATGGTGCCCCGGACGGTGGTGGCGGTGCCGGAGCTGCCGATCGGCCCGACCGGCAAGCTCGACCAGGCCGCCCTGCCCGACCCGGACGCCGGCCGCCAGGACGCCGCAGGGCCGCACGCGGGGCAGCCGGCCTCCGGCCGCCCGGATGCCGGGGGACCGCCGGCCGGGCCGGTCGAGCAGACCATCGCGGCGGGCTGGTGCACGGTGCTCGGACTACCCACGGTGGACCGCCTGGTGAACTTCTTCGAGGCGGGCGGGCACTCGCTCCAGCTCGCCCTGGTGCAGGGGTACCTGGAGGAACACCTCGGCCGCCGGGTGCCGCTGGCCCGGCTGGTGGAGTTCCCGACCGTGGCGGCGCTGGCCGCCCACCTGGAGTCGGCCGGGGACGCTTCGGGCGTACCGGAGGACGGCCGGCTGACCGCGGTCGGACGCCGGATGGCCCGCCGCGCCGCCGCGCGGGCCGCCGGCGGCGGGGAGGGAAGGGCGTGAGCGAGGACGACCGGATCGCGGTGGTGGGCCTGTCCTGCCGGGTCCCCGGCGCGGACGACGCGCCGGCGCTGTGGCGCAACCTGCTGTCCGGGGTGGACTCGGTGCGCCGGACCCCGGCCGGCGAGGGCGCGCCGGGCGGACCGGGCTGGGTACCGGCGTTCGGCCGGCTCGACGACCTGGAGGGTTTCGACGCGGACCTGTTCGGCTATCCCGCCGTGGCGGCGGCGCTGCTCGACCCGCAGCACCGGCTGTTCCTGGAGGTCGCCTGGCACGCCCTCGAGGACGCCGGGATCGATCCGGATCGGGACCCGGCCCAGATCGGCGTGTTCGCCGGCTGCGCGCCCAATCGCTACCTGCACCACCACCTGCTGGGCAACCCCGCGCTGGCACCGGCGGCGGGCACGCTCGCCGAGGACTGGGACGACGCGCTGACCGGGTCCGGCTGCGACTACCTGCCGACGCGGACCGCGTTCGCGCTGGGGCTGTCCGGCCCGGCCGTGGCGGTCCAGACCGCCTGCTCGACCTCGCTCGTCGCGGTGTGCCAGGCCGGGCAGAGCCTGCTGGACTACCGCTGCGACGTGGCGATAGCGGGCGGCGCGGCGGTGGTGTCCACCCGGCAGGCCGGGTACCGGCTGCGGCCGGGCGGGCTGCTGGCCACCGACGGGGTGTGCCGCCCGTACGACACCGCCGCCACCGGGCAGGTGTTCGGCAACGGCGCCGGGGCGGTGGTGCTGAAGCGGCTCGCCGACGCCCGCGCCGACGGCGACCACGTGTACGCAGTGCTCGCCGGGTGGGCGGTGAACAACGACGGCGCCGACCGGCCCGGCTTCACCGTGCCGGGCGTGTCCGGCCAGGCGGCGGTGATGGCGGAGGCGCTGGCGTCGGTCGGCTGGGACGCGGCCGACGTGGGCTACCTGGAGGGGCACGGCACCGGCACGCCGGTGGGCGACGCGATCGAGGTGGACGCGCTGGCCCGGGTACGCCGGGGCGCCCGCGCTCCGCTGCTGCTCGGCTCGGTCAAGGGCAACCTCGGCAACCTGGACGCCGCGGCGGGCGTGATCTCCCTGATCAAGGCCGTGTACGCGGTCCGCACCGGGCAGGTGCCGGGTACCGCGCACTTCACCACCGCGCACGACGACGTCGACCTGGCCGCCGCGGGCGCCGAGGTGGACGCGCAGACCCGGCCGTGGGCCGGGGAGCGGCGCGCGGGCGTCAGCTCGTTCGGCCTCGGCGGCACCAACGCGCACGTGCTGGTCGAGCCCGCGCCCGCGGCGGACGAGCCGGACGCCGGGGCGCCCGGCTCGGTGCTGCTGGGACTGTCCGCGGGCAGCCCGGTGGCGCTGCGGGAACTGGCCGCCCGGCTGGCCGTCCGGCTGGCCGACGGCGACCTGGCGGTGGCCGACGTGGCGCACACGCTCGCGGTGGGACGGCGGCGGCTGGCGTACCGGGACGCGGTCGCCTGCGCCCACGCCGGGGAGGCGGTGGCCGGATTGACCGCGCTCGCGGCCGGCGACCCGGTCGACGGCGACGAGGCCGTCCGCGCCTGGCGCGCCGGCGCCGACCTGCCCGTGCCGCCGGGGCGGCGGGTGCCGCTGCCCGGCTACCCGTTCCGGCGGACCCGGCACTGGATCGAGGCACGACGATGACCGGTCCCGAGCTGCCCTACCCCGAGGTGTGCCTGCCCGACCTGGTCGCGGCGCACGCCCGGCGGCGTCCCGGCGCGCCGGCCGTGGTGCAGGGCGACGTGACGCTCAGCTACGCCGACCTGGTCGGCCGGGCCGCCGCGCTCGCCGCCGCGCTGCGGGGCCACGGCATCGGCGCGGACGACCTCGTCGGCGTCTGCGTGGACCGCCGACCGGACCTGGTGGTCGCGTTGCTCGGCGTGCAGGCGGCCGGCGCCGGGTACGTCCCGCTCGACCCGGCGCTGCCGGCCGGCCGGTTGCGCGAGCTGGCCGCCGAGGCCCGGCTGCGCGTCGTCGTGGGTACGCCCGCCGCCGAGGCGTTCACCGGCCGGACCGTGCTGGACGTCCCCACCGGCACCGCGCTCTGGCAGCCGACCCCGGCGACGCTCGGCACCACCGCGTACGCGATGTTCACGTCCGGGTCGACCGGGCAACCGAAGGGCGCGGTGATCGAGCACCGGGCGCTGACCGAGAAGGTCACAGCGATCGCGGAGTTCTCCGGGTTCGACGCGGCGACCCGGTGCCTGGCGTTCGCCTCGATCGGGTTCGACGCGTCGGTGGTCGACATGCTCGCCCCGCTCGCCGCCGGGGGCACAGTCGTGCTCGCCGGTGACGCCGAGCGGGCCGACCCGGCCCGGCTCTACCGGATCTGCGCCGAGCAGGCAGTCGACGTGGTGGTGCTGCCGCCGCCGATTCTGCCGTTGCTGGACCCGGCCCGGCTGCCCGGCGTGCGGCTGGTCATCACCGGCGGCGAGGCCACCGGCCCGGAACAGGTCGGCCGCTGGACCGCCGGCGGGCGCCGCTTCGTCAGCGTGTACGGCCCGACCGAGGCGACGGTGCTGGTGACCTGGTTCGAGGGCAGCGGCGACTGGACCCGGCCCATCCCGATCGGCCGGCCCGCCGCCAACCACCGCATCCACCTGGTCGACGACGAGCTGCGCGAGGTCGGCCCGGGGGAGATCGGCGAGGTGCTCGCCGGCGGTCCCGGGCTCGGCCGCGGATACCTCTTCGACGCCGCCCGCACGGCGGAACGGTTCCTCCCGGACCCGTTCTCCGGCAAGCCCGGGGAGCGGCTCTACCGCACCGGGGACCTGGCCCGGTGGCTGCCGGACGGGAGCCTGGAGTTCCTCGGCCGGGCCGACCGGCAGGTCAAGATCCGCGGGCAGCGGATCGAGCTGGGCGAGGTCGAGGCCGTGCTGCGCCGCCACCCGGACGTCGACCTGGCCAGCGTCCAGGTCCGCGCCGGCGCCGGCGGTCAGGAACTCGTCGCGTACGTGGCGACCGGCCTGGACGCTGCCGAGCTGCGCGACTACTGCGCCCGGCTGCTGCCGCCCGCCGCCGTACCGGCCCGGATGCACACCATGCCCGCGCTGCCGATCACCATCAACGGCAAGATCGACACCGAGCGGCTGGCCGCGCTCGACGTCGCCGGACCGGCTCCCGTGCCGTCCGGCGAGCCGCCCGCCACCGACACCGAGCGCCTCGTCGCGCAGGCGTGGGCGGCGCTGCTGGACGTGCCCGCGGTCGGCCGCGACGACGACTTCTTCCACCAGGGCGGGCACTCGATCACCGCGATGCGGCTGGTCGCGGACCTGCGCGAGCGGCTGGGCCGCGACCTCGCCATCGAGGACGTGCTGGTCGGGCGGACGCCACGCGGCATCGCCGCCCGTGCCGACGCCGCCGCCGGAACCGGCCCGGCCCCGGTGGTCCGGGGACGGCCACCCGCGCTGTCCCCGGCGCAGCAGCGGCTGTGGTTCCTCGACCGCTACTTCCCGGCCGCCGCGTCGGCGTACAACGTCGCGTTCGCCGAACGGATCACCGGCCCGCTCGACGTGGCGGCGCTCGCCACGGCGCTCACCGCCGTCGCGGACCGCCAGCAGGTGCTGCGCTGGCGCATCCCGGAGCGCGACGGCGTACCGTACGCGGTCGCCGACCCGAGCACACCGGTGCCGCTGCCGGTACGTGACCTCGCCCCGGGCACGGATCTCGCCGGCCACCTCGCGGCGAGCGCCGCCACGCCGTTCGCGCTGGGCACCGACACGCTGTGGCGGGCCGAGCTGATCCGCACCGGCGACGACGAGCACGTGCTGGCCGTCTACGCCCACCACGCCGTGTTCGACGGCTGGTCGCAATCGCTGTTCTACGCCGACCTCGCCGCCGCGTACCGGGCCGCGCTCGGGGACGGGCCGCCGCTGCCGCCGCTGCCCGCCACCTACGGCGACTACGTGGCGTGGCGCGCCGACCGTGCCCGGCGTCGCGCCGCCGCCGACCTCGACTGGTGGCTGGACCACCTGACCGGGGCGCCTGTGGTGCTGAGACTCCCCGGAGGGCGGAACCGGCCGGCCGAACAGACGTACACCAGCGCGACGGTGCGTACCCGGCTGGACCGGGCCGCCACTGCCGCGCTCACCGACCTCGCCGCCGGGCTCGGCGCGACCCCGGCGGCCGCCGTACTCGCCGCGTTCGCGCTGGTGCTGGCCCGGCGTAGCGGCCTGCCCGACCTGGTGGTCGGCACACCCACTGTGGACCGGCGGGCCGCCGACTTCGAAGCGATGGTCGGCTTCTTCATCGAGATCGCGCCGCTGCGGCTGCGGCCGACGCCCGGGGCCGGCTTCGCCGCGCACGTCCGCGCCGCCTGGGAGGAACTGCTCGCCGCGCTCGCCCACCCGGAGGCACCTGTCGAACGCATCGTCGGCGGCCTCGGGCTGGGCGGTCTGCTCGACCGCAGCCCGCTGGTGCAGGTGCTGTTCAACATGTACACGTTCGACGAGCCCCGGCTGGACCTGGCCGGGCCGGCCGCCGAACCGGTGCCGGTGCCCGCGCCCGGCTCACCGTTCGACCTCACGCTCTACGGCATCACCCGGGACGGGCGGCTGCGCGTGGAGATCGTCTTCAACCCGGACGTCTACGGCGAGGCCCTGATCACCGACGTGCTCGCCGACGTCGAGCGGTTGCTGCGGGCCGGCGCCGCCGACCCGGAGCGGCCCGTGGCCGAGCTGCCCGCCTGGACCGCCGTCCCGGCCGGAACGGCCGACGACGTGCCCCGGGCCGCCCGGGTGAACCGGACCGGAGGCCGCGCCGGGGTGCCCGCCGCCCGCCCGGCCACCGCCACCGAGCGGCGGATCGCCTCGGTGTGGTGCGACGTGCTCGGCGTACCGGAGGTGGCCGCGACGGACAGCTTCTTCGACGTCGGCGGCGGATCGCTCGCGGTCGCGGTCGTGCAACGGCAGCTCAACCGGCTGCTCGGCACGAACCTGCGGGTCGTGGACCTGTTCCACCACCCGACCGTCCGCGCGCTCGCCGCGCACCTGGACAGCCTCAGCGCGCCCTCGTCCGGCGAGGACGCCGAGGACGAGGCGGTGGAACGCGCGGCGCGCCGGGGTGCGCTACGCCGCCAGCGGGTCCAGCGCCGCCCGGTGGTGGAGGAGGAGCCGCGGTGACGTACCTGGTCCCCCTCGGCGACACCGGCTGGTCGGTGTGGCGGGACGTGCTGCTGCGCAGCGCCGGGTTCCCCGCCGACGGACTGGACCGGTTCGCCGCGCCGGACTGCGCCGACGCCGCCGACCGGCACCTCACCGGCGAGCTGGACGAGACGGCGTTCACCACCGCGTACGCCACCGCCGTCCGGGCGTCGTCGGCGGCGCTGTGCGTGATCGCCGCCGACCCGCTGTTCCGCGAGGCCGTCGCCTGGCAGAACCCGGAAGCGCTCGTGGCGCTGGACGGGCTGCTCCGCGACGGCCCGGACGCGGCCCGCAACGTGCGCCGCCGGGGCCGGGAGAACGTCGTCGCCGGGTACTGGCAGCGCTACGTCGCCAAGTGCGAGACCATCGGCTTCTTCGGGCCGGTGTGCTGGGGCACCGTGGCACCGGCTGCGCCGGGCGTCACCGCCGTACCCGGCCCCGGGCTGCTCCGCCGCCGCGCCGTCCACCTCGAACACTGGGCGCTCGCCGCGTACGCGGACCGGCTGGCCGCCGACCCGCGGGTCCGGCAGTGGCTGGCCCCGGTCCGGGCGCCGCACGTCCACCTGGCGGACCGGGTCGTGCACCGGCCGGCCCAGCGCCCGGAAACGGTGTCGCTGAGCGAGTCGATCGCGCTGTGCCGGTGCGACGGCACCCGCCCGGCTCGGGACGTCGTCGACGACCTGGTGCGCGACGGGCAGACCGGCGTGCGCCGCGCCGAGGAGGGGTTCCTGCTGCTCGCGCAGCTCGTCGAGCGAGGGCTGCTGCGCTGGGACTTCGACCTGCCGCAGGGCTTCGCCGCGCAGGAGCACCTGCGGGAGCGGATCGCCGCGATCGGTGACCGGGAGTGCCGCGCGCGGGCGCTGGACGGGCTGGACCGGCTGGCCGCCGCCCGCACCCGGGTCGCCGACGCCGCCGGTGACCCGGCCGCGCTCACCGGCGCGCTGTCCGCGCTGGACGCCGAGTTCACGGCGCTCACCGGGCTGCCGCCGCGCCGCCGGGCCGGGCAGAACTACGCCGGGCGGGCGCTGTGTCACGAGGAGACCGCACGCGACGTGGACCTCACCGTCGGCGGCGATCTGCTCGACTCCCTGGCCCCGGCGCTGGACCTGCCGCTGCGGGCGGCGCGCTGGCTCACCGCCGAACTGGCCACGGCGTACGGCGACGCGCTGCGCGACCTGTACGACGACCTCGGCGGCGACGGGCCGGTCCGGCTCGGTGACCTGTGGTTCGTCGCGCAGGGGCCGCTGTTCGGGCCCGGTGACCGGCCGGTGGACCGGGTCGCGGCCGAGTTCGCCGCCCGCTGGGAGCGGGTGCTCGGACTGGCCGGACTGCCCGGGGGAACGGCCCGGGTGGAGTTCGGCGCGGCCGAGCTGGCGCCCCTGGTGGCCGACCGGTTCCCGGCGACCCGCCCCGGCTGGAGCGCGGGCCGGGTGCACAGCCCCGACCTGCAACTGTTCGCCGAGTCACCCGAGGCGCTGGCCGCCGGCGAGTTCGGGGCGGTGCTCGGCGAGCTGCACGCCGCGTACGCCACGTTCAACGCCGAGCTGTTCACCCACTGCCACCCCGACCTGGACCGGCTGCGGCGCGCGTACGCGGCCGACCTGGGCCCGGGGCGGCTGCGCCCGCTCTACCCGGTCGACTTCCCCCGCGTCGGCGGGCGGCTGTCCGCGTCCCTGCACGGGCCGGACGACCACCGGCTCGCGTTCGCCGACGCACCCGGCGCGCCGCGCGACCGGCTCGTGCCGGCGAACGCCGCGATCGTGTCCGAGGTGGACGGCGTGCTGGTGGCGACCGGCCCGGACGGCACGCGCTGGCCGCTGGTCGAGGTGTTCTCCGACCTGATCGCGGTGCACGCCGGTGACGCGTTCAAGCTGATGACCGACCGCCCGCACAGCCCCCGGGTGACTGTCGACCGGCTGGTGCTGGCCCGGGAGACGTGGCGCACCACTGTCGGGGCGACCGGCCTGGTCGACGCCGTCGACCAGGCGCGGCGCTACCTCGCGGTACGCCGCTGGCGGGCCGCGCTGGGCCTGCCGGAGCGGGTCTTCGTCCGGGTGGCCACCGAACTGAAGCCCACCTACGTGGACCTGACCAGCCCGCTCTACGCCAACCGGCTCTGCCTGCTGCTGCGCGCCGCCCGGCGGGCCGGCGGCGACGACGTGACGGTGACCGTGTCGGAGCTGCTGCCCGCGCTCGGGCAGGCGTGGCTGCCCGACCGCGCGGGCCGCCGCTACGTCAGCGAACTGCGCCTGCACATCAGCGATTCGGCCGAGCCGGAGGTCATGGCGTGAACGAGACAGTGGAGCCGATCGCGATCGTCGGGCTCAGCCTGCGCGTGCCAGGGGCGGCGTCGGCGGAGGAGTTCTGGCGCAACCTGGTCGTCGGCGCCGAGTCGCTCACCCGGTTCACCCGCGCGGAGCTGCTGGCCCGGGGCGTCCCGGCGGAGCAGCTCGACGACCCGGCGTACGTGCCGGTGGCCGCCGTGCTCGACGGCGTGGACCGGTTCGACGCGGAGCTGTTCGGGCTGAGCCCCCGCGACGCGGAGCTGACCGACCCGCAGCAGCGGCTGTTCCTGGAACACGCGCACGCCGCGCTCACCGACGCGGGCTGCGACCCGGCCCGCTACGACGGCGAGATCGGCGTGTACGCGGGCGGCAACGCCGACCTGTACCAGTGGGTCAACGTCCGGCGGAACCCGCGGGCGCTCGCGGACGCCGGTGAGCTGCGCGTGTCGCTCGGCAACAAGCCGGACTACTTGGCCAGCACCGTCGCGTTCCGGCTCGGCCTGCGCGGCCCGGCGATGACGGTGCAGACCGCCTGCTCGTCGTCGCTCGTCGCGGTGCACCTGGCCGCCGAGGCGCTGCGCAGCGGCGAGTGCGACACGGCGCTCGCCGGCGGCGTGTGCGTGGAACTGCCGCACGGCGTCGGGTACGTCGCCGACGAGGGCTACACCTCCGCCGACGGGCACTGCCGCCCGTTCGACGCGGACGCCGACGGCACCGTCTACGGCAGCGGCGTCGGCGTGGTCGTGCTCAAGCGGCTCTCCGACGCGCTCGCCGACGGCGACGACATCAGGGCGCTGGTCATCGGCAACGCGGTGAACAACGACGGCTCGGCCAAGGCGAGCTTCACCGCGCCGAGCGTCACCGGTCAGGTGGAGGTGGTCACGCAGGCGCTCGCGGTGGCCGGCGTCGCCCCGCGTTCGGTCGGGTACGTCGAGGCGCACGGCACCGGCACCGTCCTCGGCGACTCGATCGAGCTGGCGGCGCTGAGCACGGCGTACGGGCGGCGCACCGCCGAGCGCGGCTGGTGCGGGGTCGGCTCCACGAAGGCCAACATCGGTCACCTCAGCGCGGCCGGCGGCGTGATCGGCCTGATCAAGACCGTGCTGTCGATGCGGCACCGGCTCATCCCGCCCACCGTCAACCACGACCGGCCGCACCCGGACATCGACATCGAGGCGAGCCCGTTCTACGTGGTGTCCACGCTGACCAAGTGGGAGCCGGAGGACCAGCGACCGCTGCGGGCCGGCGTCAGCTCGCTCGGCCTCGGCGGCACCAACGCGCACCTGGTGCTCCAGGAGGCGCCGCCGCGTGTGCCCCCGGAGCCGGATCACGGCGGCGGCGAGCTGCTCCAGGTGTCCGCCGCGACCCCCGACGCGCTCGCCGCTGCGGGCGCCCGGCTGGCCGAGCGGCTCACCGGCGCGCCCGATGTGGAGCTGCGCGACGT
The DNA here is from genome assembly GCF_051853095.1 of Micromonospora sp. LA-10. Classification (NCBI taxonomy): domain Bacteria; kingdom Bacillati; phylum Actinomycetota; class Actinomycetes; order Micromonosporales; family Micromonosporaceae; genus Micromonospora; species Micromonospora sp. LA-10. The sequence continues at coordinate 868,295 of NZ_CP195710.1, read as the reverse complement.
GGCGTACACGTTGCGGGAGGGCCGGCCGGCGTACCGGCACCGGGCCGCCGTCGTCGCTGTCGACCGGGCACGGGCGGCGGCGGCGCTCACCGACCCGAAGCGCCGGGCCGCCGGGGACGCCGCGACGCCGCCCCGGGTGGGTCTGCTCCTGCCCGGCCAGGGCGCGCAGCACCCCGGCATGGGTGCGCACCTGGCCGCTACCGAGCCGGTGTTCGCCGCCGCCGTGGACGAGTGCGCCGCGATCCTCGGCTGGGACGCGAACGAGATGATCTTCGACGCCGGACCTGGTGCGGACGAGCGGCTGGCCGGACCGGCGGTGGCGCAGCCCGCGCTGTTCGCCGTCGAGTACGCGCTGGCGACGCTGTGGCGGCACTGGGGCGTCACGCCCGCCGCGATGATCGGCCACTCCGTCGGCGAACTGGTCGCCGCGACCGTCGCCGGGGTGTTCGACCTGCCGGACGCGCTGCGGCTCGCCGCCGCCCGGGGCCGCCTCGTGCAGGCCGCGCCGGAGGGCCGGATGCTCGCCGTGCAACGCGGCGCCGACGAGATCGCGCCGCTGCTGCCCGACGGCGTCGCGGTGGCGATCAGCAACGGCCCGCACACCTGCGTGCTGGGCGGCGCGCCGGAACCGGTCGCTGCCGCCGAGGTCCTCCTGCGCGGACGCGGCATCGGCTGCACGCCGCTGCGGTCGCCGTACGCGATGCACGTGCCGCTGCTGGCGGCGGTGCGCGACGAGTTCGCGGCGCTCGTGGCGGCGGTGCCGCGCCGGGCGCCGGACCTGGCGGTGTTCTCGGCCGCGACCGCCGCGCCGTTCACCGACGAGCAGATCACCGAACCGGCGTACTGGGCCGACCAGCTCTGCCGGCCGGTGCGGTTCGGCGCCACAGTGGCCGCGCTCGCCGCGACCGGCGCCGCCGACGACTGGCTGCTGCTGGAGTGCGGCCCCGGCCGGCAGCTCGCCGGTCTGGCCCGGCTGAGCCTGCCGGCGGGAGCCCGGGCGCCGCTGCGCACGCTGCCCGCGCCGGGGGAGCGGCTGACCGACAGGCAGACCGCGTACGAGGCGGCGGGCCGGCTGTGGACGGCCGGGGTGCCGGTGCGGCTGCCCGCCTCCGGCACGCCGCGCCGGGTGCCGCTGCCCGGCTACCCGTACCAGCGCGCCCGGTACTGGATCGACCCGGAGCCGGTGGCCGCGCCCGCCGAACCGGCCACCGACGAGCGGTACGACGACGGCGTGGTCGAGGTGCCGGTCTGGGGTCAACTGCCCGACGCCGCGCCCGTCGAGGCGCCCGGCCCGCTGCTGTTGTTCGCCGCAGGGGAGCGCGGCACGGCGCTCGCGGACCGGCTGCGCGAGCGCGGCGCGGACGTCACAGTGGTACGCCCCGGACCGGCCTTCGCGGTCCGCCCGGACGGCTACCGACTGCGCCCGACCAGCGTCGCCGACCACCAGCGCCTGCTCGACGAGTGCGCCGACGACGGCCGGGCCGCCCGGATCGTGCACGCGTGGGCGCTCGACGGCGACCCGGCCGGCCCGGACGCCGACGCCGTGACGGCGGCCCAGGAACACGGGTACCTCGCGCTGCTGACGCTGCTGGAGGCACTGCCGGCCGCCGACGTGGCGCTGGACGTGGTGACCGCCGGGACGGCCGACGTGACCGGATCCGACCTCCTGCGCCCGGAACACGCCACAGTCGCCGGAGTGGTGCGCTCGGTGCCGCTGGAACGCCAGGGCCTGCGTTGCCACTGGGTCGACGCCGACCCGGCCGACCCGGGCGGGGACGCGCTGGCGGACGAACTGCTCGGCGCCGAGCGGGCCGAGGCGGTCGCGCTGCGGCTGGGCGGGCGCCGCTGGACACGCGGGTTCACGGCCGCGCCGGCGCGCCGGCGTACCGGGCCGGCACCGCGCGACGGCGGGCGCTACCTGATCACCGGCGGACTGGGCCGGATCGGCGGGGCGTTCGCCGCCGAACTGGCCCGCCGGGGCGCGCGGCTGGTGCTGGTCGGCCGGACCGCCCGGCCGGACCTGGTCGAGGCGCTGGAACGGGCCGGAGCACAGGTCCGCCACGTGCGCGCCGACGTGACAGACGTGGACGCGCTGCGGACGGTACGCGCCGACATCGAGGACGACCTCGGCGGACTCGACGGCATCGTGCACGCCGCACGGCTGCCCGACACCGGGCTGTCCACCGGGTCGCGGCCGGCCGAGGCGACCGCCGAACTGCTGCCGAAGGTCACCGGCACGCTGGCGCTGCGCGCGGTCTTCGGCGACATGCCGCTCGACTTCGTGCTGCTCAGCTCCTCGGTGACAGCGCTCGCCGGTGGCCTGGGCCGCGCCGACGACACGGCCGCCAACGCGTTCCTCGACGCGTACGCGCGCAGCCCGCACGGCTGGCGGGCGCCGGTGCTGTCGGTGGCCTGGGGCGCGTGGCGGGAGGAGGGCGTACCCGACCACGACGGGCTGGCCCCGGACGCAGCGGTGCGCGCGGCGTGCCGGGTCCTCGCCGAGGGGCGGACCGGCACGGTGGCGGTCGGCGCCTACACGGTCGAGGCGGTCGCCGGGCACGAGCGGCGGCTCGCCGCGACCACGGCGGCCACCGCCTCGACGGTGACCGCCGCCGACGGCGACCTCACCGCCACCGTCGCCCGGATCTGGCGCGACGTGCTGGGCGTGGCCGAGGTCGGCCCGCACGACGACTTCTTCCGGCTCGGCGGCACCTCGCTCGTGGCCGCGCAGCTGGTGCTGCGCATCCGGCAGGCGGTGGGCGCCCGGCTGTCCATGCGGGTGCTGTTCGACGCGCCCACCGTCGCGGCGATGGCCGCCCGGATCGAGTCGCTGCGCGCCGCCCCACCGGCCGAGGCGCCCATCCCGCGCCTGCGCCGACCGGGACGGCCGGGATGACCGAGTCGCGCCACGACGTCACGCCCGTGGACGACGTCTACACCGTTCCCGCCTCGTACGCCCAGGAGCGGGTCTGGTTCACCGCCCAGCTCAGCCCAGGGCAACCACTGTTCACGATGACCGACGCGGTCACCCTGCCCGCGGGCGCCGGGCCGGAGCAGGCGCTCGCCGCGCTGCGGACGGTCACCGAGCGGCACGAGGCCATGCGCACCACGCTGCGCCTGCACGACGGACGGCTCTACCAGGACATCCACCCCACGGTCCCGGTGGAGCTGCCGGTCACCGACCTTTCCGCGCTGCCCGAGCCGGAGCGGGACGCCGCCCGCGCCCGGATCGTCGCCGAGTACGCCCGCCTCGACCTGCCGATGGACGCCGCCCCGCTGTGGCGGGCCCGGCTTCTGCGGCTCGACCCGGACACCTGGTGGCTGCTGTTCGCCGGGCACCACGTCGTCCTCGACGGCACGTCCCTGCTCCACCTGCGCGCCGAGCTGACCGAGCTGTGCGCCGCCGCCGTCGCCGGCCGCGCGCCGGACCTGCCCGAACTGCCGATCCAGTACGCCGACTACGCGGCCTGGGAACGCGACCGCCTCGACGGCCCCCGGTGGGACGAGCTGCGCGACCACTGGCGGGAGGCGCTGACCGGCCTGCCCGCCGTGCACGCGCTGACCACCGACCGGCCGCGCCCGGCGACGCTCACGTTCGACGGCGCCGACGTCCGCCGGACGCTGCCCGGGCCCGTGACGGCGGCGCTGCCGGAGCTGTCCCAGCAGGCCGCCGCGACCCCGTTCATGGTGCAGCTGGCCGCCTACGTGGCGCTGCTGCACCGGCTGTCCGGGAGCGACGACGTGGTGGTCGGCATGCCGGTGGCCGGCCGGGACCGGGCCGAGCTGGAACCGCTGCTCGGCATGTTCATGAACATGCTGGTGCTGCGCGTCGACGTGTCGGGCGATCCACCGTTCCTGACCCTCGTCCGCCGGGTCCGCCGGGTCGTGCTCGACGCCTGGGACCACCAGGACATGCCGTTCCAGAAGCTCGTCGAGGAGCTGGCGGTACGGCGCGACCCGGGCGTGCCGCCGCTCTACCAGCTCACGTTCCACCACCTGCCCACCGGCCGGGGCGAGGCGTTCGGCGGCGCCATGGACGACCTGTCGCTGGAGATCGCCGGGGACGAACTGCGGCTGGAGTACCGCACCGCGCTGTTCGAGCGTGCCGCGATGGAGGCGTTCGCGGACCGCTACCTGCTGTTGTTCGCCGCCGCCGTGGCGGCGCCCCGGACCCGGGTGAGCGCGCTGCCGGTCATGCCGGACGCCGAGCACGCGGCGGTCGTGACCGGCTGGAACGCCACCGCCGCCCCGGTGCGCCGGACCACGCTGGCGGAGCTGTTCGACGCCCAGGCCCGGCGCACGCCGGACGCGGTCGCGCTGGTCGACGGCGACACCCGGACGACGTACGGGCAGTTGTCCGACGCCGCCGGGCAGGTGGCGTCGCGGCTGGTCGCGCACGGTGTGGGACCGGAGTCGGTGGTCGCGATCCACGAGCCCCGCTCCCGCCGCCTGATCGCCGGACTGCTCGGCATCCACCGGGCCGGCGCGGCGTACCTGCCGCTGGACCCGGACCACCCGCCGCAGCGGCTGGCCTTCATGCTCGCCGACGCCGGCGCCGGGGTGCTGCTGGCCGACGACCTGCCGGACGGGCTGACCGTCCCGGGCACCGTGCTGCCGCTGACCGCGCCGGACCGGCCGCCCACCGCCGCCGGCACTGCCGCCGGACCGGGGAACGCGGCGTACGTGATCTACACGTCGGGCTCCACCGGGCGCCCGAAGGGCGTGGTCAACGAGCACGCGGCGATCGTCAACCGGCTCGACTGGATGCAGGACGCCTTCGCGCTCGGACCGGACGACGCGGTGCTGCACAAGACACCGATCGGGTTCGACGTGTCGGTGTGGGAGGTGTTCTGGCCGCTGCTCGTGGGCGCGCGGCTGGTGCTCGCCGCGCCGGGCGGGCACCGCGACCCGGCGTACCTGCGGGAGCTGATCGAACGGGAACGGATCACCACGGTCCACTTCGTGCCGTCGATGCTCGACGCGTTCCTGTCCACCGCCGGCCCGGCCGACCCGGCCCGCTGCGGGTCGCTGCGGCGGATCGTGTGCAGCGGCGAGGAACTGCCCGCCGACCTGGCCCGCCGCGCCGTGGCCGCGATCCCGTCCGCGGCGCTGCACAACCTGTACGGACCGACCGAGGCGGCGATCGACGTCACCGCCTGGGCGGCCACGCCCGACGCGCTGACCGGCCTGACCCGGGTGCCGATCGGCGGGCCGATCCGCAACGTCCGCACGTACGTGCTCGACGAGGCGATGCGCCCGGTGCCGGCCGGCGTGGCCGGACAGCTGCACCTCGGCGGCGTGCAGGTGGCCCGCGGCTACCTGAACCGCCCCGGACTCACCGCGGGCGCGTTCGTCCCCGACCCGTTCGGCGAGCCCGGCGGCCGGCTGTACGTCACCGGCGACCTGGCCCGGTGGCGTACCGACGGGACGCTGGAGTTCCTCGGCCGCATCGACGACCAGGTGAAACTGCGGGGCCTGCGGATCGAGCTGGGGGAGATCGCCGCGGTGCTGCGCGAACAGCCCGGCGTCGGCTCCGCCGCCGTCGTCGTGCGCGGCGCCACGCCCGCCGAGCAGCGCCTCGTGGCGTACCTGACGGGCGAGGCCCCGGACCCGGCGGAGCTGCGGGCGGCGCTGAAGCGGCGGCTGCCCGAGTACATGGTGCCGTCGGCGTTCGTGACGCTCGACGCGCTGCCGCTGTCCGCCAACGGCAAACTCGACACCGCCGCGCTGCCCGCACCCTCGTCCGGCGTCGCCCCCGCGCAGCGCCGTCCGCCGGTGACCCCGGTCGAGCAGACGGTGGCCGCCACCTGGCGCGACGTACTCGGCGTGCCCGAGGTCGGCCTGGACGACGACTTCTTCGAGCTGGGCGGGCACTCGCTGCTGGCGATCCGGATGCTGGCGCTGCTGCGCGAGGCGTACGGGCAGGTCGACGTCGGCGTGATGGACGTGTTCGCGCACCCGACGGTGCAGGGGCTGGCCGCGCTGATCGACGCCCCGGCGGACCAGGAGCGGCAGCGCCCGCTGCTGTACGAGCTGACCCGGCCGGTCCCGGCGGACCAGCGGGTGCGCTCGTACGTGTGCGTGCCCTACGGCGGCGGGCTCGCCAGCATCTACCAGCCGCTCGCGGACGCGCTGCCGGCCGGGCACACGCTGTTCTCCGTGGCGATCCCCGGCCACGACGTCGGCGTCCGTGACACCGAGCTGCCCTTCGACGAGCTGGTCGAGCGGTGCGTGGCCGAGATCCAGGAGCGAGTGGACGGCCCGCTGGTCCTGTACGGCCACTGCGTCGGCGGCGCGCTGCTGACCGGCATCGCCCGGCGGCTGCACGAGCGGGGGCGCCCGATCGAGGCGATCTACGCCGGGGGCGTGTTCCCGACCGCCCGCCCGGGCAACATGCTCGGCCGGCTCGTCGACTGGGCCGACTCCCGGGGCGCCGACCGGCGGTACGAGACGTTCCTGCGCTCGATCGGCGCGGAACTTGCAGACCTGGACCAGGCGCAGGTCGACCGGTTCGTGCACCACGTACGCCGGGAGGCCGCCGAGGCGCAGGAGCGGTTCACCGAGTGGCTGGACGGCGAACCGGTCCGGGTGCCCGCACCGGTGATCTCCGTCGTCGGCACCCACGACGTGCTGACCGAGTACTACGAGGAGCGGTACCGCGAGTGGAGCTTCCTCGGCGAGTCCACCGCGCTCGTGGTGCTGGACGAGGCCGGGCACTACTTCGTCAAGCAGCGGGCCGAGGCGCTCGCCGAGGTGCTCACCCGTACCCATCCCCGGCTCGCCGAGCCGTCCGCCGCGCCGCGACAGGGTGACGGCTGGGCACTGGCGGCCACCAGCACCGATCCGGTCACCGCCGAGACCGGCGTGCAACCGGGCGTACGCCGGTTTCTGGCCATCACCGCCAGCCAGCTCATCTCGTCGACCGGGTCGGCGCTGACCCAGTGGGCGGTGCCGGTCTGGGTCTACCTGGAGACCGGGTCGATGCTGTGGTTCGGCCTGTCCGGGGTGATCGCGTACCTGCCGGCGCTGCTGACGCTGCCGGTCGCCGGCGCGGTCGCGGACCGGTTCGACAGGCGCCGGGTGCTGCTGGCAGCCTGCGCGACGGCGGTGACAGCGGAGGCGCTGCTGGCGCTGCTGCTGTGGACCGACCGGCTGGGGCTGGCGGCCGTCTATACGCTGGTGTGCGTGCTCGGCGCGGCGTCGGTGTTCCAACGCATCACCTACCTGGCCGCGATCCCGCAGGTGGTGCCGAAGCGCTATCTGGGGCACGCCAACGGCATCGCGCAGCTCGCGGTCGGGCTCAGCTCGCTCGCGGTGCCGCTGCTGGCTGCGGGCCTGCTCGCCGCGATCGGCCTGGCCGGCGTCCTGGTGATCGACATCGTCAGCTACGTGGTGGCGATCGGTGTGCTGGTCGCGGTGCGGTTCCCCGACCTGCTCGGCCGGCGGCGCAAGGAGCCGTTCCTGGCCGAGCTGATCGGCGGCGCGCGGATGACGTGGGCCGAGCCGGGCTTCCGGGCCATGCTGGGCTTCTTCTCGCTCTACAACCTGTGCCTGGCGAGCCTGCTGCTGGTGCCGCCGATGGTGCTCGCGTTCGGCACGATGGGCCAGGTCGGCACCGTGGCGTTCGCCGAGGCGCTCGGCGCCGTCCTCGGCGGACTCGCCATCGCGGTGTGGGGCGGCCCGACCCGGCGCCGGATGCCCGCGCTGATCGCCATCGCGTTCGGCGTGGCGGTCAGCCTGGTGCTCAGCGGCGTCCGCCCGAGCCTGCTGCTGGTGGCGCTCGGCAGCTTCGGCGTGGGGCTGGGCCTGGGCCTGCACAACGGCATCTACCTGTCGATCATCCAGGTGAAGGTGCCGCAGCGGTTCCACGGCCGGGTGCTGGCGATCATCCAGACGCTGACCTGGGCGACGCTGCCGCTGGGCTTCGCCGTGCTGGTGCCGCTGAGCGGGTCGCTGCTGGAGCCGATGTTCGCCCCCGGCGGCGCGCTGGCCGGCAGCGTCGGCGCGCTGATCGGCACCGGCCCCGGCCGGGGACTCGGGTTCGCGTTCGTGGTGTCCGGGCTGGCCCTGGCCGTGGTGGCGCTCGGCGCCTACGGCGTACGCCGGCTGCGCCTGTTCGACACCGAGACCCCCGACGCGCCGGCGGACGCCACCGAGTGGCTACCGCACCTGCGCCGGGTCGACGATCTGTAGCCGCAGTTCCGAGGCGTACGCCCGGCCGGCCCCGTCGGTCAGCCAGGCGTCGTCCGGGCCGGGCAGCAGCTCGGTGACTGTGAGTCCGACGCCGTCGCCGCCCTTGGCGTGCGCGCCGCGCAGCAGCGTGCACAGCAGCCGGGTGTAGACGCCGCTGCTCAGGTCCACGTAGCTGGGTTTGAGTTCGGTGTCGACCCGCACGAAGATCCGCTCGGGCAGGCCGAGCGCGAGCCGCCAGCGCCGTACCGCAAGGTAGCGTTCCCGCTCGCCCTTGACCGTGTGCAGGCCGGTCTCGCCCACAGTGGTGCGCCACGTCTCGCGGACCAGCACCAGGTCGTCGACGGTGACGCGCGGCGTGCGCCCGGCGTTGCCGGCCAGCTTCCACGTGTCGAACACCTGGTAGTCGAACAGCGGCGCGAACACTTCCAGGAGCGGCCACCGCCGCCCGTCGTCGGCGTGCGCGCAAAGGGTGCCGTCGTCGTCCGGCCGCACGGTCAGGGTCGTGATCGGCACGAGGCGGTCCGGGTCGGCGCCGGGAGCGCTGACGAACCCGAGCTGGGCGTCGGCGGGCCCGTGCAGCCACTCCGCGATCCGGGCGGTGTGCCGGGGCCAGTCCACCGGCGGCAGCAGCCGCACCCGGCCGCCGGGCAGGTCGGCGCGCATCCCGTCGCGCAGCCGCTGCGGGTCCGGGTGCCCGTACGCGAAGAAGTGCGTGTCGAACGCGGCCAGGGCCACGTGCAGCTCGCCGAGCACGACTGTGAAGTCCCCGCGCAGCAGCGCCGCCTCGTCCGGGGCGCACACGTGCACGTCCGGGCTGTGGATGCGGGCGGCGGCCCAGCCGGGCGCGTCGGCGGGGAACGCGGCGGCGACCCGCTCGGTCAGCGCGACGGCGTCGAACCGCAGCTCCCGGGCGTCGGAGTCGGCGTCGGCCAGGCCGAGCACCGTCGACCACCGGTCCAGGAACTCGGCGGTGACGGCGTCGGCGGGCGGATCCGCCCCGAACACCACCGCCTGCGCCAGGAACCACAGGTCGGCCACCGGCACGTCCGCGGTGGCCGACTCCGCCGCCAGGTCGCGGTACAGGGCGGCCAGCGCGTCGGCGTACGCCTGCCCGATCGCCGCGGTCAGCCACCGCGCTGACAGCAGCAGCGGTTCCAGCGGCGCGAGCCGTGCCAGCAGCGCGTCACCGAAGCGGACGTCCAGGTCGCGGACCGTCTCCAGGTGGCACAGCGTGCGCCCGGCGTACACCTCGCCCGGCTGCTGCCGCGCGTCCCGGCCGGTCAGTTCCACGAACCGCCGGTCCAACGCGGCCATCGCGGCGGCCAGCGCGTCCGGGCTGTCGGCGGCGGCCACCGCGTCGCGCAGGTCGCTCACCGTGGCCAGGTCACCGAGCACCCGCTCGCGGACCGTGTCGTCGCCGATCGCGGCGAGCTGCTCGCGCAACGCGTCCTCGGCGGTGAGGTCGACCGGCAGGTCGAAGCCGATCCGCAGCACGCCGCGCCCGGCCAGGTCGTCGAGCTGCGCGTGCACGTCAGCGGCCCGGCGGAAGCCGCTCGCCGGGTCCGCGAGCAGCGCGGCGACCAGGCCGGCAACGCGCGGTCCGGGCCGCGCCAGCGTGAGCAGCGCGGCGGTCGCCGCCGGAAGTGTCTGCGGCGGATGGTGCGGGTGCCGCAGCACGCGGCCGCGCAGGCTCAGGTGCGGGGCGAGCCGCACCGGCAGCCAGTCCCGCACGCCGGGCACGCGGGCGAGGGCCTCCGCGAGCGCGTCCAGGCCCCACCGCTCCAGGAACACCTTCCGGGTACGCGTCAACGCCGCGCCGCGACGCACCGTCGCGATCGGACCGCTGCCGCCCAGCTCGGTCCAGCAGATCGGGCCGAAGAAGCCCACCGTGTCGTTCTTCAGGCAGTACCGCTGCCAGTACTTCGCGACGACCTCCTCCCGGTGCCGCCGGCGCAGGTTGCGCGGGGCGTGCGGGCCGTCGCGCCGGATCGCGTCGACGGCGAGCAGGACCGCCGGGTTCTGCCAGGTCAGCGCCGTACGGAAGGCGTCGTCGCAGGCGATGTCGTAGACCGCCTGCCCGAGGTCGGCCGCGGCGGCGTCGAACGCCGCAGCGAACTCCGCGGCGTCGCCGTCCCCGCGCAGGTGCCGGTCGGCCGCCTCGGCGAGCGCCGGAGCGGCGAACCGGCTCATCCCGTCGGCCGGAAAACCGGCCGACCGGAGCAACGCGGAACGCCATACGTGCCAAGGGGTTCCGGGCAGGGACGTGAGATGCTCTCGGGGCATGGGGGAATGGTAAGCAGCGGCGGATCTGCGGCGGGACGGTCGAGCATGAGCTTCGGGCTGGTGTCCTTCGGTGAGGCGCTCGGCGACCCGGCGCCCGTCGCCGACGTGGTGGCGCAGTACACCGACGACGTCAACCGCGTCCTCGGCTACGGCTACCGGCGGGTGCACCGCGCCGCGCCGGACGTCGGCCTGACCGACCTCGCCGAGCGGGCCGCCCGCCGAGCCCTGGACGCGGCCACGCTGCCCGCCGCGCGGGTGGACCTGCTGGTGCTCGCCGTCACCGACCTCACCGAACACCTCTACTGGGACGCCGCCGCCGACCTGGCGTACCGGCTCGGCGCGGCCGGCGCCGAAGCGGTGCTGCTCACCCAGGCGTGCACCACCGGTGTGCTCAGCCTCGACGCCGTCGCCGGAAAGTTCGCCACCCACCCGGAGTACGCCACCGCGCTCGTGGTGGCCGCGAACCGGACCTGCGAGGCGTACTGGAACCGGATGGAGACCCAGCCGATGGTGTTCTCCGACGGCGCGGTGGCCACAGTGGCCCGGCGCGGGCATCCCCGGCTGCGCTGGCAGGTCACCGAGGCCGCCACCGACGGCCGCTACGCCGGGTTCTACCGGCTCGACGGCGGCGGCGCGGCGGCGCCGTTCGCACCCGGCGCCGAGCCGCCGGCCGCCCGCGACGTGTGGCACGTGATGGAGTTCTTCGACTACGACCCCGAGCAGTTCGCGCAGTACGCCCGCCACCTCGACGAGCGGATGGTGCGGGTCACCGAACGCGCCTGCGAGCGGGCCGGCGTCACCGTCGCCGACCTGGCGCGGCTGATCCTCGTCGCCGACAACGAACGCGCCATGACGTCACTCGCCGAGGCCCACAAGGTGCCGCCGGAGCGAACCAACCGGGCACTGGCGGCCGAGTACGGGCATCTCGGCGCGGCGGATCAGCTGTTCGGACTGAGCCGCCTGCTCGACGCCGGTGAGCTGCACGAGGGCGACCGGGTCGCGTTGATCTCGTTGGGTCGGGGCACCCACTGGGCCTGTACGATCATCGAGGTATGAGCATGTCCAGCCGGCTGGTGCGGCTCGTCGCCGACGTGCTGGAACTGCCCGTCGACCAGGTCGACGCGCAGACCGGCCCCGCGACCACCGCCGCGTGGGTGAGCCTGCGTCACCTCCAGATCGTCGCGGCCGTCGAGGACGCGTACCGGATCTCGCTGACGCCCCGGGAGATCCGGACCGTGCGGTCGGTGGGCGACCTGCGCGCGCTGCTCGCCGAGCGGGGCGTGCCGGAGTGACAGCCGCGCCGGCCCCGCTCGACGACGCCGACCTCGACGCGGGGCTGCTCATCCGCCGCTTCGAGGAGCACCTGCTGCGCCTGTACGCCGACGGTCACCTCGCCGGCACCACGCACACCTGCCTCGGCCAGGAGTACGTCCCGGTCGCGCTGGCCCCGCTGCTGACCGGCGACTTCGTGTTCAGCAACCACCGTGGACACGGGCACTACCTGGCGCACTGCGGCGACCCGGAGGGCCTGCTGGCGGAACTGCTCGGCCGCGAGGGCGGGGTGTGCCACGGCTACGGCGGCAGCCAGCACCTGCGCCGGGACCGGTTCCTGTCCACCGGCGTGCAGGGGGAGAGCCTGCCCGCCGCTGTCGGCGTGGGACTGCACCTCAACCGCACCGGGCAGGACGCGATGGTGGTGGCGTACATCGGCGACGGGACCTGGGGCGAGGGCGCTGTCTACGAGGCGCTGAACATGGCCGCGCTGTGGCGGGTGCCGCTGCTCGTCGTGGTCGAGCACAATCGGATCGCCCAGTCCACCTCGACCACCGCGCAGCTCGCCGGCACCATCGCGGGCCGGGTCGCCGGGTTCGGCATCACCGTCAGCGAGTCCGGCTCGTTCGACCTCACCGAGGTACGCGCCGCCGCCGCGCCGCACGTCGAGCGGGTCCGCGCCACCCGGACGCCGCACGTGCTCGTGCAGCACACGGTCCGGCTCGGCCCGCACAGCAAGGGCGACGACACCCGGCCCGCCGACGAACTCGACCGGCTGCGCCGACTCGACTGGCTCCAGCGGTACGCCGAGGCGTACCCGGAGCGGTTCGCGGCCGCCGACGCGCGGGCCCGGCAGCGGGTCGCGGAGGTCTCGGCCGAGGTGCTGGCCCGGCCGCTCGCGCGCGGAGCGGCGGCGTGACGCGCGCGGAACGGGTGAGCCGTAACCTCAACCGGGCCCTGCACGCGTTGTTCGCCGCCGACGAGCGGGCCTGGCTGCTGGGGGAGGACGTCGCCGACCCGTACGGCGGGGCGTTCAAGGTGACCCAGGGCCTCTCCACCGCCTACCCGGACCGGGTGCTGTCGACGCCGCTGAGCGAGAACGGCATCACCGGCGTCGCGGGTGGCCTGGCGCTGTGCGGCGACACAGTGATCGTCGAGATCATGTTCGGGGACTTCGCCGGTCTCGCCTTCGATCCGATCCTCAACCTGATCACCAAGTCCGTCGCCATGTACGGCGAGCGCACACCGATGCGGGTGGTGATCCGCTGCCCGGTCGGCGGCGGGCGCGGCTATGGCGCGACGCACAGCCAGAGCCCGCAGAAGCACTTCATCGGCATCCCGCACCTCGCGCTGTACGAGCTGTCCCCGCTGCACGACGCGGCCGACGTGCTGGCCGCCGCGCTGCGCCGCGACGAACCGGCGATGCTGTTCGAGGACAAGATCCTCTACACCCGGCGGCGGTACGTGGACGGCCGCGTCGACGACCGCCTCGCCTTCGAGTTGCGCGGCGCGGACGGCAACTGGGCCCGCGTCCACGACCCGGACGCCACCGGCTCGCCGACGCTCGTCATCGCGCCGGGCGGGGTCGCCAACCGGGCGATCGCCGCCGCCACGCGGGCCGCCGAGCGGGGACGTACGGTCGAGGTGCTGGTCCCGGCGCGGCTCTACCCGGTGGACGTGGACGGCCTGCGCGACCTGCTCGCCGGCGCGCACGGCGTGATCGTCGCCGAGGAGAGCACCGCGGGCGGCACGTGGGGGAGCGAGGTCGCCGCCCGCCTGCACGCCGAGGCGTGGCCGCTGCTGCGCGGCCCGGTCGAGCTGGTCAGCTCCGCCGACCGGGTCATCCCGTCCGCGCCGCACCTGGAACAGGCGGTGCTGCTCGGCACCGACGCGATCCTGGACCGGATCATGCGCCTGCCCGCCGCGCCGGCGGCGACCGGCGACCGGGGCGGACCGACTGACGCCGCCCCGGCTACTCCGGCCGGCGTGTCTCCGGGCGTCCCGGTGGACGTACCGCGGCTCAACCCCAACGACGACAGCTACGTGCTGCTGGAATGGCTGGTCGCGGACGGCGCCTCGGTGGAGGCCGGTGAGCCGGTCGCGGCGGTCGAGACGTCCAAGGCGATTGAGGAACTCGCGGCGACGCAGGCCGGCGTGCTGCGTCAGGACGTGGCCGCCGGCGCCGACTGCGCCCCGGGCGCTCCCATCGGCCGGATCCTGCCCGAGTCGGCCGTGCCCGCGTCGGTGGATACGCCGGGCTCGCCCGCTGCGGCGTACCCGGAGCAGGTGGAGGCCGTGGGGACACGGTCGGCGACGCCGGGGCGGCCGCTGCCACCGGCGCAGCGCCGCATCGCCGACGTGGTGTCCACCTCGCACCGGGAGATCCCGGTGGCCTTCACCGCCGTCCGCGTCGACGTGACGGCAGCGCTCGCACACGCCCGCCGCGCCGCCGACGAGACCGGCGCCACGGTCGGCCTGACCGAGGTCGTCATCGCCGCCGTGGCCGCGCTGCACGAGCGGTTCGGTGCCCTCTACGCCCGGCTCACCGGCGACGCGCTGGTGGTCGACGCGGAAGCGCCGTCGATCGGGCTCACCGTGGACGTCGGCACCGGACTGTTCCTGCCGGTGATCCGCGACGCGGCCGGACTGGACCTCGGCGACCTCGCTGACGCCGTGGTCGCGCTGCGGATGAAGGCGCTGCGCGGCCGGCTCCGCGAGGAGGACATGGCCGGCATGAACTTCCTCGTCGCGCTCAACGACACACCCGGCGTCACGGTGGCCCGGCCGATCATCCCGCCCGGCGTCACCTGCGCCCTCTCGGTGCCGGACGTGCACCGCGAGGTCGTGCTCGACGGCGACGGCGGGGTACGCGAGCGGACGGTGGCGGACCTGGGTCTGGCGTACGACCACCGGCTCGTGAACGGGGCGCAGGCCGGGGCGTACCTGGCCGCGCTCGGCGAGGTGCTGCAACGCTGACCGGCACCCCGGATCGGCCGCCGTGCGGTCGTCGCGCGCGCCGCAGCCGCCTCGTCCCCGTCCGGCGCCGGCAGCGACGTCGGCCCCTGTCCGGCGGCGTGCCGCGCCGGTGGGCAGGCGCGTGACCTGCGTTACCTCTCGCCGAGACGGGAATGTGATCACCGGGGACGCATTTGACTCACTGTGTGAGTGCCGCACCCTCCCGCGCCCGGTCGCACGACCGGGCCGGGACGCCCCAGACGACCGATGCTGCCCCGACGCCCACCCCTGGCGACCTGATGAGCCGAGGCCAGCGGCTGAAGCTCGTGCTGGTCCTCGGCTCGCTGATCGCGGTGGGTCCGCTGACCATCGACATGTACCTGCCCGCGCTGCCCGCCATCGTCACGGACTTCGCGACCACGTCGGCGGCGGTCCAGTTGACGCTCACCGGCACGCTCGCCGGGCTCGCCGTCGGGCAGTTGCTGATCGGGCCGCTGTCGGACGCGGTCGGACGGCGCCGTCCGCTGATCGCCGGTCTGCTGCTGCACATCGTGGCGTCGGCGCTGTGCGTGATCGCCCCGAATGTCGCGGTCCTGGGCGTGCTGCGGGTCGTGCAGGGCCTCGGCGTCGCCGCGACCGCCGTGGTGGCGATGGCGGTGGTGCGTGACCTGTTCAGCGGGTCGGCGTTCGCCACCATGCTGTCCCGGCTGCTGCTGGTGATGGGCGCGGCGCCGGTCCTGGCCCCGACGCTCGGCGGCGGCGTGCTGCGGTGGACCGACTGGCGCGGCGTGTTCGTGGTCCTGGCCGTCTTCGGGGTGCTGCTCGTCGTGCTGGCCACGCTCGCCCTGCCGGAGACGCTGCCGCCCGCGCGCCGTCAGCGCGGCGGAGTCGTGGCGACCGTGATGAACTACGGCGGGCTGCTGCGGGACCGGGTCTTCGTCGGCCTGGTCCTGGTCGCCGGCCTGGCCATGGCGGCGCTGTTCGCGTACGTGGCCGGCTCGTCGTTCGTCCTCCAGGACGGGTACGGCCTCGACGAGCAGGAGTTCGGGCTGGCGTTCGGGGCCGGCGCGGTGGGCCTGATCGGCGCGACGCAGTACAACGTGCGGCTGCTGCGCCGCTACTCGTCCCAGTGGATCCTGGTGGCCTCGCTGGTGGGGGGCACGGTGGCCGGGCTGGCGCTGGTGGTGTTCGCCGCGACCGGTTTCGGCGGGCTGCCCGCGCTGCTGGTGTCGCTGTGGGTGGTGCTGGCGGCGGCGGGCCTGGCCATGCCGAACGCCCCGGCGCTGGCCCTGTCCCGCCACGGCGAGGCGGCCGGCACGGCGTCCGCTCTGCTGGGTGCGGTGCAGTTCGGCGTGGGCGCGGTGGCGGCACCGCTGGTGGGCGTGCTCGGCACCGGCGCGGTGGCGATGGCGCTGGTGGTGGCCGGCGGGATGGTGGCGGCCCTGGCGGTGCTGCTGGTCGTCGTGCGGCCGTCGCAGCTCGCCGGCCTGGAGGCGGATCCGACGGTCGCGGTCGCGCACTGACGGACCGCCCGGCGGCGCGGGATGCGCGCGGCGCCTACGCTGCTGCCATGACCGCCCCGGCCCGCATCCTGGTCGAGGGGATCCACGGGTCCGGCAAGTCGACGCTGGCCGCACGGCTGGCGCAGCGCTTCGAGGTGCCCTGGCATCCGGTCGACGACCTGCTGTGGGAGCCGGGCTGGGTGGAGGTGCCGGTCGCCGAGCAGCGGCGGCGGATCGAGGAGATCTGCCGGCGCGACCGATGGATTCTCGACGGCGCCTACCACGGCTGGCGGGACGTGGTGCTCGGCCGCGCCGACCTGGTGATCGGCCTGGACTACCCGCGCGGCGTCTCGTTCCGGCGGCTGCTGCGGCGTACGCGGCAGCGGCTGGCCAGTGGCGAGCAGATCTGCAACGGCAACCGGGAGTCGTGGGGAAGCGTGCTGTCCCTCGACTCGGTCCTCGTGTGGCACGTCACCGGGTTCGGCCGGGCGCGCCGGCGCATGCGGGCCTGGGCGGCCGACCCGGCCGGACCGCCGGTGCTGCTGTTCGCCGACCCGGCCGCTCTCGACGACTGGCTGGCGAGCGGCTCGCCGGTGCCGGGCCGGCGCGGGGCGTGACTACATCGGGAAGCGGCCGCGGCGCCACTGCCAGTGGCGGCCGGCCCGCAGGTGGTCGAGGACCGCTCGCTGCAGCGCGGTGCGGCGGGGCAGCCGGTCCAGCGGGGTGTTGAGGCTGCGGAAGACGAAGCGCAGCACCTCGACGTCGCCGTCCAGCCCGTCCATCTGCTGGTAGGGCTCCAGCGTGAACCGCCGCTGGAACCGGACGATGTTGGACTCCGCCGGCAGGTATTCGCTCAGCTGCGGGTCGAGCAGCCAGGAGCCGCAGGAGAAGGCGGTGTAGCTCTCGTCGGGGAAGTGGCGCGGGAAGAACTCCCGGGCCCGCTCCAGCGACGCGTCGACCGCCTCCGGGGTCAGCGGCCCCGAGTCGGGGATGTGCAGGTCGAGGGCGCCGGTGTCGCCGCGCTGGTGCTGGAGCCGGCCCAGCTCGTAGATGCCGCCGCGCGCGTGCAGCGTCAGCCAGCTCTGGATGACCGGCCAGCCCTCACCGTGCATCCGCCGGTCGACCGCGAGGTTGTTGCCCAGGTCGGCGAGCGTCGCCCAGGACACCTCGTCGGGGACGCCGTGGTCGGCGTGGTACGCCCGGACGACGTCGACCAGCGCCAGGTACGCGTAGGCGTAGAGATGCCGCCAGGCCGGCCCCCGGTCGCGGGGCAGCGCCGGGCCCGGCGGCAGCCAGCCGAAGCCGCCGACGTCGGCCCGGACCAGGGCGATCGAGCGGTCGAGCAGCCAGCGCAGCTCCGGGGTCCACAGTGGGGAATCCGGTTCCGGCCAGGCCGCCATGATCTCGGCGGCGTCGTCGGGGCGGACCGCGAGCCGCTCCAGCAGCGCGGGCGCGTCCGCCCGGGCGGGCAGCGGCGCGGACGGCCGGTCGCCGGCGAGCCGGCGCACCCGGTCGATCTCCTCGGCGGGCACGCCGAGCCGGCCGGCGACGTCGTCCACATCCATGGGGACGACGCTACCGGCCGGCGTCCGCGCCGACAGCCCCGCGCGGTGCTCAGCGCCGTTGCTGGCACGGCACGCAGAAGCGGGCCGAGGGGCGGATCTCCAGGCGGGCGGTCGGGATGTCCTGGCCACAGCGTTCGCAGACGCCGTACGTGCCCTCGGACATGCGCTTGAGCGCCTCGGCGGTGTCCGCGATGCCCTGGCGCGCGGCCTCGATCAGCCGGCGCAGGGTGTCCGGGTCGTGGCCGCCGTGGTCGGGCTGGCGCGTGTGCAGCGTCAGCTCGGTGAGCTGGTCGGTGTACTCGGTGAACTGCCGGTCCAGCAGTTCCCGCAGGGTGTCCGTGCGGTCGTTCAGGGCGTGCGTCATGATCAGGCGCTCCTTTCCGGGCGGCGCTGGGTGTCGTGCGGGTGGCGCAGGGCCGAGATGGCGGCCATGCCGGCGCCGGTCAGGGCGGCGGTCCGGGGTGAGGCGGCGCGGTGGACCGCGGCGCCGAGCGTCGCGACCATGCGGGCGGTCACGTCGGGCCGGGTCGCGCCGTCGCCGATGACGATCACGCCCCGGGCCAGGGCCGTACGGACCAGGGGCCGCAGCGCCGGGTCCTGGCGCAGCTCCCGGACCAGCCGCGCGGCGGAGTCGGCGAGCATGCCGGCGGTCGTCGCGTGGTTCAGGTCGCGGGTGCCGACCTCGGCGCGGCGGGCGGCCACGACGCGGCCGTCCTCCAGCAGCGCCACCTCGGTGAGCTGCGCGCCGATGTCGGCGATCAGCAGGGTGCCGGCGGCGGCGCCGGCGCCGATGGCGCCCGCCCGGACGCTGTCGAGGAACAGCAGCCGGGACGGCGCGAGGACGGCGGCGAGCACGCGGCGCGTCGCCTCCTGCTCGGCCGGCGCGGACAGCACCGGCCGGCAGGCCACCACGAGCGCGCCGACCGGCACCGACGCGCGGTGGTCACGCAGGATGCGCCGCAGCTCGGTGACGCAGGCCGGACCGTCCACGATCCGCCCGCGCCGTACGACCGGGCTGCGGAGGCCGTGACCGAGCGGGACGCTGAGCGTCCGGCCCGGTCCCAGCCAGATCCGCAGCAGGCTGCTGCCGAGGTCCACGGCGATCGGCGCCGCGTCGGCGCCCACCGGCGGGCGGGTGGTGTGGGAGCGGCCGATCAGCAGACCGGTACGCGCCGCGGAACGGACGACGGTGACGGGATGCGGCATACCGACCTCTTTCGGATCAGGTGCCCAACCGGGCGGTGGACGGTGCGGGGAAGGGGTGTGGCCGGGGGCCGGGGCCGGACGCCGGATTCGCTCGACGGCGCCGGCGGCCAGGGCTCAGGCGCGCCGCAGGTCGCCGCTCGCGGACCGGGACGCGACGAAACCGGCGAACACCGGTGGTGAAGCCATCGACGTGCGGGTCATGGTCACCACCTCCTCGCTGCTCGGGTACCGCCTAGGACCTCCAGCGTCGCCCGGAAAACCGCGCGCGGCATTGCGCACGACCGGCCAACAAAGGGCCGAATGATTGCCGGTGGCTGGACAACCGATCCGGGCACCCCCCGGAGCTATGGTTGACACGAGGAGGTTCCCGTGATCATCGAACGCACGTTCCTCCCCGGCATCGGGGTCCGGCACACGCTGACCACCGACGAGGGCCGCCGCATCGGAGTGATCGACTACCACACCGGCGGCCGGCGCGACATCGTCCACGACGACCCCGACGACCCGGACCGCATGGTGACGCTCAGCCTCACCCGCGACGAGGCGTCCGCGCTGGCGAACCTGCTCGGCTTCCCGGAACTCGTCGCCGTTCCCGCCTGAGCGTCACGCCGGCAGCGGCTTGCGCGGCCAGTCCAGCGCCCGCGCGCCGAGGACGGCGGCGTGCAGCGTGAACCGGTCCCGCGCGTCGGCGGGGTCGTAGCCGCTCAGCGCCCGGACGCGGGCCAGCCGGTAGGTGACGGTGCGGACGGAGACGTGCAGCCGGCGGGCCGCCTCGGTGCCGACCTCGCCGCAGGCGAAGTACTCGTTCAACGTGTCCAGCAGCGGCTCGGCGCCGCCGCGCGCCTGGGCCAGCGGCGTCAGCACCGCCCGGACCAGGTCCACCATGGCCGGCTGGTCGCGCAGCAGGACGCGGTAGATGAGCAGGTCGTGCGCGTCGATCACGGACGCCTCGGAGTGCAGCCGCCGCGCCGTGGTCAGCGCCTCCCGCGCCTCCTCGTAGGAGCGGGCGATGCCGTACACGCCGGGGTGCGGGCGGCCCACCGCCACCTGCCACGGCCGGCCCCGCACCAGGCGGTCCAGCTCACCGTGCATCAGCGTGCCCAGGTTCCCGGTCGGCCCGTCGCCGCGGCCCCGGTCGCCGGCCACCGGATCGGCCGGGGCGACCACCACGAGCAGCCCTTCCTTCGTGGCCACCAGCACGTCCCGGTCGCCCAGCCGGTCGAACACGGCCCGTTCCAGCGCGCTGATCGCCGCCTCCGTGTCCGGCAGCCGGCGGCCGGGCGCGGCGAGCGCGACCTGGTGTACGCGGGCCAGGTCCAGCCCGAACGGCTCGGCCCGTTCCACCAGCCCGCCGAGGTCGGAGTCCCCGCGCAGCAGGTCGTCGACGAGTTCCCGGCGCAGCGACTCCTCCCGCCGGACCAGCTCCCGCCGGGCCACCGCGTAGCCCTCGGCGAGCGTGGCGACGGCGGTGTCCACCACGTGCAGCACCGCGTCGGCGGCGGCGCGCACCGCCTCGCTGTCGTCGGAGCGGTCCAGGTGCGGAAGCTGCCGCCACACCCGCCGCGCCGCGGACAGGTAGAGGCGTACCGCGCGTCCGGCGGACACGCCCTGCTCGGCCGCGCGTCGGCCGAGGGCGCCGACCGCGTCGAGTTCGGCGCGGCGCGGACGGCGGCCGGTCACCGCCGCGTCGGTCAGCAGCCGCAGGTAGTCGCCGAGCAGCTCCACCGGCACGCCACCGGCGTCGGCGCTCGCCTCGCGGGCCACCTCGGCCAGCCACTGCTCGTCCTCGCCGCCCGCGGCCGGCGCCGGCCGTCGGACGTTGTCGGTCATCGCGGTCTCCCCGTGCCGGGCCGGCATCCGATGCCGGCCCACCGCGCCCAGCGTAGGCCGCGGGTCCGGCGCCGGCGGGCGCGACCGGCCCGCGCTGTCGGTCCGGGACCGGGCGCGCCCGGTGTCATGCCCGCGACGGCGGGCCGGGGTCGACCACGAGCGCCGGACCGATCCGCCGCCCACCCCGGGGTCCGCGGGTCAGCCGCCGCGCCGCCCCCGCCGGGTCGTCGTCGGCCGCCACCTGATCGAGTACGCGGACCCAGCGCTCGCCGTGCGCGTCGGCGAACGCGGCGCCCACCACTGCGACCCGCCGCCCCGTGACCGGCGACGGCGCCGCGTCCCCGGCCCTGGGAGTGGACCCGGCCGGGGGAGTGGAGCCGAGCGCCGGGCCGGCCGGCAGCCCGGCGAGGTCGGCCCGCTCGCCGCTGACGGTGATCAGGTCGGGCGAGCCGCAGCGCACCGCCTCCACCGCGCCGGACCGGTCCACCCGCACGATCGTGGCGCGCAGGTGACCCGCCGGCGCGAGTTCGCGTACCGCCTGGTCGAGCACCCCGGCGAGGTGCGGCGGCGACGCAGTGGGCTGGGCGTTCCGGCGGAACGTCTGCTCGATCGCCCGCCGCCCGGCGGGCGTGTCCAGCGCGGCGCCGCTGACCGTGCCGATCAGGGCGAGAAGCCCGCCGCCGCGCAGCGGAACGGCGGCGCCGATCTCACCGAGCGAGCCGCAGACCGCCAGCGCCGCGCTTCCCGGCCCGGCCGGCACGGTGAAGACCGCGACGTCCGGCGGCCCGCCGGCGCGGGTCACCGACGCGGTCCGCGTGCGTCGGCGGGCCCATGCCAGCAGGGGCACCGCGGACAGGCTGACCGCGGAGGCGAGCAGCGCCTGCGGGTCGCTGTGGTGACCGGGGATCACCGGTACGAGGACCGACGCCACCACCAGCGAGCCCGCCCACGCCGACACCAGCGCCGCCACCCGGGGCCGCGCCGAGACGCCGAGCAGGCCGGGCAGCAGCACCCAGCCGATCGGGGTGCCGACCTCGGCGACACCCATCAGCACCGCGTTCCCGGTCGTGCCCGCCAGGGCGGCTCGCATCGGCAGCACGCCCAACACCCTATCGGGGGCGCCCGCCGGGCGGCGACGGCGTACCGGCCGAAGCCCAACTTCACTCCTTACCCTGGGCAGGGCCCGGGTGACACGACACGAGCGCGTGATTCTCTCGACATTTTGTCGCGCCCGATCGCCCGTTAGGGTTGACGTACCGGGCGTCGATCTTGAGGAGTGTGTGTGCTGGTTCTGGTGGCGGTCCATGCGCTCGCAGCCGTGATCGCCCCCGTACTGGTACGCCTAGTCGGTCGACGCGCTCTCTACCTGCTGGCCGCCGTTCCCGCCGCGGCGCTGGTCTGGGCGCTGACCCGGACCGGGCAGGTGCGCTCCGGACGGCCGGTCGTCGAGACGGTCACCTGGGTGCCGCAGCTCGGCCTCGACCTCGCGCTGCGGATGGGCACGCTGTCCTGGCTGCTGGTGCTGCTCGTCGGTGGCGTCGGCGCCCTCGTGCTGATCTACAGCGCGCGCTACTTCCACTCCGACGATCCGAGCCTCGGCCGGTTCGCCGCGGTGTTCGTCGCGTTCGCCGGCGCGATGCTCGGCCTGGTGGTCTCCGACGACCTGCTGCTGCTGTACGTGTTCTGGGAACTGACCACCGTCTTTTCGTACCTGCTGATCGGCAGCGACCCCACCAAGCGGGCCAGCCGGCGCGCCGCGATGCAGGCGTTGCTCGTGACCACGCTGGGCGGCCTGGCGATGCTCGCCGGGTTCGTGATGCTCGGCCAGCACGCCGGCTCGTACCGGTGGTCCGAGATCGCCGGGAACCTGCCCGAGGGCGGGTACCTCACCGCGGCGCTGGTGCTCGTCCTGCTCGGCGTGACGAGCAAGTCGGCGATCTTCCCGTTCAGCTTCTGGCTGCCCCGCGCGATGGCCGCGCCCACGCCGGTCAGCGCCTACCTGCACGCCGCCGCCATGGTCAAGGCGGGCGTGTTCCTGGCCGCGCTGATGGGCCCCGCGGTCGGCCAGGCCACCGTGTGGCGCGCCATCCTGCTCGGCGGCGGCCTGATCACGCTGTTCCTCGGCGGCTGGACGGCGCTGCGGCAGGTCGACCTCAAGCTGCTGCTGGCGTACGGCACGGTCAGCCAGCTCGGCCTGCTCATGGTGATCCTCGGCGCGGGCACCCGCGACACCGCGCTGGCCGGCGCCGCGATGCTGCTGGCGCACGCCCTGTTCAAAGCCACCCTGTTCCTCGTCGTCGGCGTCGTCGACCACGTCACCGGCACCCGGGATCTGCGCGAGCTCAGCGGACTGGGCCGCCGCGCGCCGGTGCTGGCGGCCGTCGCCGGGCTCGCAGCCGCCTCCATGGCCGGCCTGCCGCCGCTGTTCGGCTTCGTGGCCAAAGAGGCAGCGCTGGAGGCGTTCCTGCACGGCGGGCCCGTCGAGCTGCTGGTGCTCGCCGGGGTGGTGGCCGGCTCGGCGCTCACCGTCGCGTACACGCTGCGTTTCCTCTGGGGCGCGTTCGCCGCCAAGCCCGACGTGCCCGACACCCGGGTCGAGCGGATCGAGCCGATGTTCCTCGCCCCGGCGGCGGTGCTCGCCCTGGCCGGCCTCGTGGTCGGCATCGCCGCCCCGGCGGTGGACCGGGTGCTCGCCCCGTACGCCGATCAGTTCCCGACCGCCGACCCCGGCTACCACCTCGCGCTCTGGCACGGCCTGACGCCGGCGCTCGGCCTGTCGGCGCTGGCCGTCACCGGCGGTGTCGGGCTGTTCCTGCTGCTGCAGCGACGCCGCCCGTACCTGGTCCGGCTGCCGTTCGACGGCGCCACCGGCTACGACCGGCTGGCGAGCGCCGTCGACCGCGCGGCGGTCGAACTCACCGGCGCCACCCAGCGCGGGTCCCTGCCGTTCTACCTCGGCGTCATCCTGCTGGTGCTGGTGATCCTGCCGGGCGGGGCGGTGCTGGCCGGCCTGCCCTGGGCGCAGCGGTTCCAGCTGTGGGACACGCCGCTGCAGGCCGCCGCGGGCGCGGTCGTCGTGGTCGCCGCGCTGGTGGCCGCGCGCGCCCGCCGCCGGCTGACCGCGATGATCCTGGTCGGGGTGACCGGCTACGGCACGGCGCTGCTGTTCATCCTGCACGGCGCGCCGGACCTGGCACTCACCCAGTTCCTGGTGGAGACCGTCACGATCGTGATGTTCGTGCTGGTGCTGCGCCGCCTGCCGCGCCGGTTCTCGGCCCGCCCGATCCGCGCCACCCGGCAGTTCCGGGTCGCGCTCGGCGTGGCCGTCGGCGTGGTCACCGCCGGCATGGCGTACGTCGCGGCGGGCAGCCGGGTGGCCACGCCGATCTCGGTCGACTTCCCGGACGAGGCCGTGTCCTACGGCGGCGGCAAGAACGTGGTCAACGTGACGCTCGTCGACATCCGGGCCTGGGACACGATGGGCGAGATCGCGGTGCTGGTGGTGGCAGCCACCGGCGTGGCCAGCCTGATCTTCCGCGGCACCCGCGCCCTGGACCTGCGCAGCGGCATCCCCGGCGCCGGCCGGCAGCAGTCGTCGCGCCCGCGCTGGCTCACCAGCGGCGCGACCTCCCGGCAGCAGTCGGTGATCCTCCAGGTCGTCACCCGGCTGCTCTTCCACGCCATCCTGCTGTTCTCCATCTACCTGCTCTTCTCCGGCCACAACGCGCCGGGTGGCGGGTTCGCCGCCGGCCTGGTCGCCGGCCTCGGGCTCGCGGTGCGATACCTGGCGGGCGGGCGTACCGAACTCAACGGCGCCGCGCCGGTGGACGCCGGCTTCGTGCTCGGCGCGGGACTGTTCGTGGCGGTCGGCACCGGCGTCGCCGCGATGCTGCTGGGCGGCGAGTTCCTGCAGAGCGCGACGCTCGACTTCCACCTGCCGCTGCTGGGCCACGTCCACTTCGTCACGTCCGTCTTCTTCGACGTGGGCGTCTACCTCATCGTGGTCGGCCTGGTGCTGGACATCCTGCGCAGCCTGGGCGCCGAGATGGACCGCCAGGAGGAGGACGACGAGCAGGAGAGCGAGCCGGCCGGCGTACGGGAAGAGGAGCTGGTATGAGCCCGAACATTCCCAACCTGGTCTACATCCTGGTGATCGGCGTGCTGTTCGCCACCGGGGTCACGTTGCTGCTGGAACGCAGCCTCACCCGCGTCCTGATGGGGGTCATCCTGCTCGGCAACGGCGCCAACCTGCTGCTGCTCACCGGCGGCCGGGCCGGTGGCCCGCCGATCGTCGGCACCACCGCCCAGGAGGACATGTCCGACCCGCTGCCGCAGGCGATGGTGCTGACCGCGATCGTCATCACCCTCGGCATGACCGCGTTCCTGCTCGCCCTGGCCTACCGCAGCTGGCACCTCAACGGCCACGACGAGGTGCAGGACGACGTCGAGGACCGCCGGATCATGCAACTGGCCGACCGGGACGAGGGCCCGGGCACCGCTGACGCCGACGCGGACGCGGACACCGTGGACGGCGGCCCCGCGGACGGCAGCCCCGAGGCACGGGTCCTGGCCGAGGCGGAGGGCGGCCGATGACCTGGCTCGTTCCGCTGCCGGTGGTGATGCCGCTGCTCGGCGCGGCCCTCACGCTGCTGCTCGCCCGGCGGGCCCGCGCCCAGCGCTGGGTCAGCATCATCGTGCTCGCCGCCACCGTCGCCGTGGCCGGGCTGCTCCTGGTCCAGTCCTCGCTGGACGGGCCGCTCGTGGTGGAGGTGGGCGGCTGGGCCGCGCCGATGGGCATCGTGCTCGTCGCCGACCAGCTCGCCGCGTTGATGCTCGTGGTCTCCGCCTCGGTGACCCTGTGCGTGCTCGTCTACTCCATCGGGCAGGGCATGGCCGACGGCAACGAGGAGACGCCGCTGTCGGTCTACCACCCGACCTACCTGGTGCTGACCGCCGGCGTGTGCAACGCCTTCCTCTCCGGCGACCTGTTCAACCTCTACGTCGGCTTCGAGATCCTGCTGGTCGCCAGCTACGTGCTGCTGACGCTCGGCAGCACCGAGACGCGGATCCGGGCCGGCACCACGTACGTCGTGGTCAGCCTGCTCTCGTCGCTGATCTTCCTGGTGGCGATCGGCCTGGTCTACTCGGCCACCGGCACGCTGAACCTGGCGCAGCTGGCCGACCGCCTGGACGCGCTGCCCGACGACATGCGCCTGGTGCTGCAGGGCATGCTGCTGCTGGCGTTCGGGATCAAGGCGGCGGTGTTCCCGCTGTCGGCGTGGTTGCCGGACAGCTACCCGACCGCGCCGGCGCCGGTGACGGCTGTCTTCGCCGGCCTGCTCACCAAGGTCGGCGTGTACGCGATCATCCGCACCGAGACGCTGCTGTTCCCCGGCGGCCGCACCGCCGACCTGCTCATGGTGATAGCGGCGCTGACCATGGTGGTCGGCATCCTGGGCGCGGTGGCCCAGTCGGACATCAAACGACTGCTGTCGTTCACGCTGGTCAGCCATATCGGCTACATGCTGTTCGGGGTCGGCCTGACCACCCCGCTCGGCCTGTCCGCGGCGATCTTCTACGTGGTGCACCACATCACCATCCAGACCACGCTGTTCCTCGCCGCCGGTCTGGTCGAACGACGCGGCGGCAGCACCGCGCTGGATCGTCTCGGCGGGCTGGCCCGGCTGTCGCCGCTGCTGGCGCTGCTGTTCTTCGTACCGGCGCTCAACCTGGCCGGCATCCCACCGTTCTCCGGGTTCCTCGGCAAGCTCGGCCTCGTGCAGGCCGGGGTGGACGACGGCGGGTTCCTGGCCTGGGTGCTCGTCGGCGGCGGGCTGCTGACCAGCCTGCTCACCCTCTACGCCATCGCCCGGGTGTGGAACCTGGCGTTCTGGCGGGCGCCGCACCCGGACATGCCGGAGCCCGGTGACGCCGACCGGGCGGCCCGGACCGACGGCGCCGAGCAGCCGCACGAGGGCGCGTCGCCCGCCGGCGCCGTGCTGCCCCGGCTGATGACGGTGCCGACCGCCGCCCTGGTGGTGCTCGGTCTGGCGCTGACCGTGGTGGCCGGGCCGCTGTTCGAGATCAGCACCGACGCCGCCGACGACCTGCTGCGCCGCGCCCCGTACGTGGAGGCCGTGTTCCCGGAGGGACCGCCGTGACAAGTCAGCCGAAAGCGCCGCTGACCCCCCGCGACCGCTGGCGCAACCGCGCGATCGCCGTGACCGGCCTGGTCACCGTCTGGGTGCTGCTGTGGGGCACCTTCAGCTGGGCGAACGTGATCAGCGGACTGGTGGTCGCCGCCGTGTTGCTCGTGGTCTTCCCGCTGCCCCCGGTGACGTTCGCCGGCCGGATCCGGCCGGTGCCGCTGCTGAGATTCCTGGCGCGCTTCCTGCTGGACCTGGTGGTCGCGTCCGTTCAGATCGCCTGGCTGGCCGTCCGGTCCAAACACCCGCACTCGGCGATCATCGCGGTGCCGCTGCGGGTGAACACCGACCTCAACCTCACCCTCAACGCCGAAGCCCTGTCGCTGGTGCCGGGCAGTCTGATCCTGGAGGCCGACCGGCGTACCGGCACCCTCTACGTGCACGTCATCGGCATCCGCAGCCTCGACGAGGTGGAGCGCTTCCGGCAGAGCGTGCTGGAGCTGGAGGAGCGCATCGTCACCGCCATCGGCTCGGCCGAGGAACTGGACCTGATCCGTCGATCCGCACCCACCGGCCCGTCCGGGTCGGTCGAGCTGGAAGGAGCACCGACGTGACCGTCGTCGCCGTGATCGTCACCGCGCTGCTCGTCGCGGCCGGTGGGCTCACCCTCGTCCGCATCATCCGTGGGCCGTCGATCCTCGACCGGGCCGTCGCCACCGACGTGCTGCTCGCGGTCGCGGTCGCGGCCATCGCCACCGAGGCCGCCTACAGCCGGGACGCCACCGCGCTGCCGGTGCTCGTGGTCCTCGCCCTCGTCGGGTTCGTCGGCTCGGTGAGCGTCGCCCGCTTCGCGGCCCGGAGAAACCCGAAATGACGCTCGACACGATCCTGGACACCGTCGCCGGCGTCTGCCTGATCGCGGGCGCCCTGCTCTCCCTGGCCGCCGGCATCGCGC
Source organism: Micromonospora sp. LA-10 (assembly GCF_051853095.1). Taxonomy (NCBI): domain Bacteria; kingdom Bacillati; phylum Actinomycetota; class Actinomycetes; order Micromonosporales; family Micromonosporaceae; genus Micromonospora; species Micromonospora sp. LA-10. The sequence continues at coordinate 840,388 of NZ_CP195710.1, read as the reverse complement.
TGATCCGTTTCCCGGACGTGCTGTCGCGGATGCACGCGGCGGCCAAGCCGCAGGTGCTCGGGCTGCTGCTGGTGCTGCTCGGCTGTGCGTTGCGGCTGCGTACCGGGGTGGACATCACCACGCTGGTCCTGGTGGGCCTGTTCCAGCTCGCCACCGCCCCGGTCGCCGCGCACATGGTCGGGCGGACCGCGTACCCGCACGACGACATCCGACGGGACCTGCTGATCACCGACGAGCTGTCCGGTGACATCGACCGGATCCGGGCGGACCGGGCCGGTGAGCCGCAGGAGACGTCGCCGGCCCACACGTCCTGAGGCTGCGCGCGAGCGCCGAGGCAGGGAGCGAGCCCATGAGCGGCACGGTCTACGAGAACGCCCGTATCCACACGCTCGACCCGGCCCGCCCGCACGCCGAGGCGATGCTGGTGCGCGGCGAGCGGATCGTCGCGGTCGGTGACCTGGCCGAGTGCCGGGACCGGGCCGGCGGCGGCGCGCGCCGGGTCGACCTCGGCGGCATGGCCGTGCTGCCCGGGCTGATCGACAGCCACATCCACTCGGCGTCCTACGTACGCGGGCTGGACCAGGTGGACATGCGTGGCACGGCGAGCCTCGACGAGGCACTGGCCCGGATCGCGCGCCGTGCCGCGACGCTGCCGCCGGACGCCTGGCTGCTCGGCGGGCGGTGGGACAGCAACAAATGGGCCCGGCCGGTGCAGCCGACCCGTACCGACCTGGACCGGGTCTGCCCGGACCGCCCGGCCGCGCTGCCCAGCATCGACGGCCACACCATCTGGGTGAACAGCGCCGCCCTGGTCCGCCTCGGCATCGACGCCGCCACCCCCGACCCGCCCGGCGGGCAGATCGCGCGCGACGAGTACGGCGAGCCGACCGGCATCCTGCGCGAGGCGGCGGCGGACGCGGCGTACGCGGTGGTGCGCTCCCCGCACGCCGGTGACCTGGTCGCGCAGTTGCGCGCGCACCTGCCCCGGCTGCTCGCCGCCGGGCTCACCGGCATCCACGACCTGGACGGGCAGGACGCCCGCGCCGCCTACGAGACGCTGTACGCCCGGGGCGAGCTGCCGCTGCGGGTGCACAAGACGATCCCCGCCACGGCGCTGGACGAGGCGATCGACAGCGGCTGGGCCACCGGCGACGGCGACCGCTGGCTGAGCACCGGCCCGGTGAAGATCTTCACCGACGGCGCGCTCGGCTCGCACACCTGCCTGATGAGCCAGCCGTACGACGGCGAGCCCGGCTACCACGGCATCGCGGTGACCCCGGCCGAGGAGTTCGAGCGGCTGGTGGCCACCGCCGCCGGGGCCGGCATCGCGGTGGCGGCGCACGCCATCGGCGACGCGGCGAACCGGATGGTGCTGCGGGCGTACGCCCGCTGGCGCGACTCGGCTGGGCCCGGCACGGCGGCACGGCTGCGGCACCGCATCGAGCACACGCAGCACCTGCTGCCCGACGACGTGCCGCTGCTCGCCCGCGCCGGCGTGATCGCCTCGATGCAGCCCACCCACTGCACCAGCGACATCCCGCTGACCAGCCGGATGCTCGCCGGCCGGGGCCTGGCCTCGTACGCCTGGCGCAGCCTGCTCGACGCCGGGGCAGTCGTGGCGTTCGGATCGGACGCCCCGGTCGAGGACCCCGACCCGTTCTTCGGCGTGCACGCCGCGGTGACCCGCCAGCAGCCCGACGGCACCCCGCCCGGCGGCGTCGACCCGCACGAGCGGCTCGACCTGGACGCGGCGCTGCGCTGCTTCACCGAGGCCGGCGCGTACGCCTCCTACGAGGAGCACCTGAAGGGCCGGCTGCGCCCCGGCATGCTCGCCGACTTCATCGCGCTGCCCACCGACCCGTACCTGGTGGAGCCGGCGCGGCTGCGGGACCTGACGGTGGCGCTGACGGTGGTCGGCGGCGTGGTGCGCTGGCAGCGCTGACCGTGTCCCGCCCGGACGCCGCTGTCCGGGCGGGACACGGCGGTCAGGCGCCCTTCACCCAGCCGAGGCTGAAGCGGGCGAAGTAGATGCCGCCGGTGTTGCCGACCTCGTACAGGTTGCCGACAGTGCCGTCGGCCAGCACCGCCATCGTCGAGTAGCCGGCGCCGCCGGGCTTGACCAGCGCCCGCGCCGGCCAGCTCGCGCCGTCGTCGGTGGACAGCCGTACGGTGAGGTCGTTTCGTGCGGTCAGGTGCGCGTTGTTGCTGAACAGCGCCGTGCGGGTGCGTACCGGGGCCCGGTTGGCGCCGACCTCGGACGGGCGCAGGTAGGACATCTCGTCGGCGTTGCAGAGCGGGTCGGGCAGCAGGGCGCTGGCCGTCGCCGGGCCGAACGTCGCGGCGCCGTCGGTGGAGGTGGCGTAGAAGCGGCTGCGGGTCGAGTTGTGCCGCATGTTCTGCACGATTGCGCCGGTGCCGCGCTCGATGGCCTTGCTCTCGTTGATGTTCCCGCCGGCGGATCCGCCGCGCCGCCACGTCGCGCCGTGGTCGTCGCTGTAGATGTTCGCGGCGTGGCTGGTGCCCGCGGAGTCCCGGTAGGCGATCGGCTGGATGAGGCGGCCGGTGCTGGTCTGGATGCCGTGGCCGGAGGAGAAGAACACCTGCCGCCAGGTCGGGTCCTTGACCGCCGGGTTCAGCTCGACGGGCGTGCTCCAGGTGGCGCCGTTGTCCCGGCTGGTGATGTAGCGCAGGTGCATGCTGTTCGGGTCGTCGGCGGTGTTCAGGCCGGAGCCGCCGGACCAGAAGCTGATGCCGGGCCGGGGGGAGTAGGTGAAGAAGCAGTAGACGACGCCGGTGGCGCGGTCCACAAGCAGGCTGGGGTCGCCGACGCCTTCGCTGGTGGTGGGCGGGGCGTGGATGACCCGCGGCTGCTCGAAGGTACGGCCGCCGTCGGTGCTGCGGATCATCACGATCTGGATGTTGTTGGTGCCGCCGCCGAGGTCGTACGAGCCGTTCACGCGGGCGTCGGCCACGGCGATGACGGTGCCGTTGTTGGTGACCGCCAGGCCGGGGATGCGGACCGAGGCGACGGTGCCGTCGTACCGGCCGCCCGGGCCGTTGAGGTCGCGGATCACGGTCTGCGTGGTGAGCAGCGTGGTGCTGGTCATCTGCGGGTTGCCGGGTGCCAGGTCGCAGGCGGTGGTGCCGCGCAGCGTGGTGTCGAAGCCGGGCGCGGTGACCCGCAGCGTGTACGGGGCGCCGGCGCCGACGGTCCAGTAGTGCAGGTAGTTGCCGCCGGCGGCGATCGTCCGGGTCCACGGCGAGCCGGTGCGTCCGGCCCACGTGACGGTGAAGTCCCGGGCAGTCGTGGTGCGGTTCTCCAGCGCGAGCTGGAGGCGGCCGTTGGTGCAGTCGAAGCTGGTGAGCGCGGACATGCCGGTGCCGCAGTGGAAGAGGCCGGAGGTGGTCTCGTCCAGGCCCGTCGGGGTCGTCGTGCGCAGCGTGTACGGCGTGCCGGGGGACAGCGTCCAGTACAGCTCGGCGCTGCTCGCGGCGGCGACCGTGCGGGTCCACGGCGAGCCGGTCCGGCCGGGCCAGGTGACGGTGTACGTCTGGGCGGTGGCGCTGCGGTTGTCGAGGCTCAGGAGCAGCCGGCCGGTGGTGCAGTCGGCGCCGACTGTGGCGGTCACGCCGGCGGGCGCGGCGGCCTGGGCGGGGCCGGCGGGCAGCACGGTGAGCAGGGCGAGCAGGGCTGCCGCGAGGACTGTTGCTCGGCGCGGTATGGCGCGGAGAGGGGACACGGTTTTCCTTCCGTGACGGGGGAGGGGGAAGACGGACCAGCCGTACGACGTCAGATGTCCGATGTCGGCACGCTAGGCGGATTCCCCCGGGCCGTCAAGGATTGGTTCCGGTCGACGCCTCGGTCCGGCTCGGGGAGCCGTCAGCGGTCGTGCCCGGGCGTCTCGCCGAGCAGCGCCTCGCCCATCGCGGTGAGCCGGTGCAGCACGAGGTTGCCGTGCCGCTGGCTGGTGATCAGCCCGGCCTCGCGCAGGATCGTGGTGTGATGGCTGGTGGTGGCCGGCGAGATGCTGGCCCGCCGGGCCAGTTCGCCGGTGGTCGCGCCGCCCGCGGCGGCGCGCAGGACGGCCACGCGGGTGTGGCCGAGCAGCGGGCCGAGCCGGCGTTGCGGGCTCCCGGATGCCGGTTCCGGCCGCTGTCGCCGGGCCGGGTAGACGAGCGTCGGGGGCAGGTCGGGATCGGCCAGTGTGATCGGCGCGTGCCAGCAGAAGTACGAGGGGACCAACGTGATCCCGCGACCGCCGAGGTGCATGTCGCGGTCCTCCGGGTAGCCGCTCACGGACAGCACCGGCGGATGCCAGCGCGCCTCCGGGCTCAGGTCGTCGAGGATCTGTCCGGCGCCGGTGTCGAGGACCCGGGCCCCGCGCAGGGCCCGGTCCCCGGAGACGGCGGAGACGATGTCCGTCCAGTGCGGAGCGACGGCGACCCGGAAGTAGGCGCGCAGCGCGTCGCCGAGGCCGTGCAGGGCGGCGAGCCGGCCGGCGGCCAGGTCGCCCAGCCAGGCGCCGCCGAGCGGGGTCACCATCCGGCCCATCTCGGCGCGGATCCGGCGGGTCGGGGTGCCGAGCATCCGGTCGATCCCGTCGTCGAGGTCGCTGACCAGGCTGGGCGTCAGGAAGTCCGGGAAGTACCGCTTGCGGGGCGCGACGGGCAGCAGCCGCTCACGCACCGCCGGGACCAGGCCGGCTCGTTGCAGATCCGCGCGCACCTGCCGGTGCCAGCGGTCGTAACCCGCGTACCCGGCGCGGGTCTGCAGGCGGTGCAGGCTGCAGATGATCTCCCACAGTGGATCAGGCCGGGTTGCCAGCCGCGTGCGGCTGAGGTCCCCGGCCGTGAAATGGATGCGTAGCGTCCCCATGACGCTCAGTGTTCCGAGGTGGCCCGCCGCGCTCAGTCTCATCCACGACATTGACGTACATCACTGCATCTGGACGCGGGCAGCCGGACGGGGCGGCAGCCGGCCGGCTGCCGCCCCTCGTGGTCCTGGTCTCAGCCGGCGCTGCAGCTCGTCCGCCACCGGTGTGAGGCGATGTTGTCGTTCGTGTTCGCCATGTAACCGTCGCGGTTGGAGCCCCAGCTGAACCAGGCCCCGGTGAGGTCGTCCCACGCGTCACCCGCGCCGAGGCAGGCGTACGCGCCGGTGTAGTTGGGGTGGATGTAGAGGGCGACCGGCCGGCCGCTGTTCGAGTCGTTCCACGCCGAGGACGCCAGGTTGCGCATGCTGGCCCTGTTGTTGTTGTCGCAGTTGGCGTTCTCGGCGACGTTGATCGTGTCCCAGTTGGTGTCGGCGTTGTACCACCAGCACCACCGGCCCGACCAGTAGGCGTCCTGGCTGACGTACAGGTAGCCGCTGCCGGCCGCCGCGCGCTGGGTGTCGGCGTGCGGGGTCGGCCGGGGCGCGGCCTGGGCGGCGGTGGCGGTGAAGGCCAGCGCGGCTGCCGCCGCGACCACTGTGGCCAGCACGGCACGTACTGCTCTCATGGGTTTCCCTCCGGTCGGGTCCTGCCGTGGCGGTCCGCCACGGACGTCGTGGGGTGGGTCAGCCGGCGGCCAGCGCGGCGCGGGCCCGCGGCAGCGCGGCGGTTTCGAAGCGCAGCCGGTCGGCCACCTCGGTGCGGAACCGTCGTTCGACGGCGCGGCGGTGCTCGGCGTCGAGCTGCCGGGAGAGCCGGCCGAGCCCGGTGCGCGTGGCGCAGGTCGCCTCGCTCACCGCCAGCTCGACTTCTCCGGTCGCGACGGAGCCGGACGCCGGTTCGGGCACCGACGCGCGGGCCGCGGCCGGGTCGGCGACGTCGTGCCCGGCGGCGCGCATGCACCGCCGCCACGCCGTCACGCCGGCGGCGTAGCGGGGGTCGGCGAGCACCCGGCCGACGCGCAGCCCGGCGAGGTTGTCGGTGATTTTGACGACGCGATACCAGCCGGGCAGGTCGAGATAGAGCCGGCGCTCCGCCTCCGAGGTGCAGCTGTGACTGCTGCGGCGCAGCACGCCGCCGGCCGGCAGCGTCGCGCGCAGGGCGTCCGGCTCGCCGGGGTCGCCGTTCACAGCGCGTACGGCGGCGGCGCCGCGCTCCGGCGGCAGTTCGCGGGCGTACCGCGCGTTCGGGGCGGCCGCCATCGCCTCCTGGAGCCGGCGTTCCAGGACGCCGCCGTATCCGTGGCGGCGGGCGTAGGACACGTCGTCGAGGACGTACGGGAACTCACGTCGCTCCGGCACCGGACGCCGGGGCGCCGGCCAGTAGCGGAACCCGCGACGCTGCATGCAGTCGCGGATCAGCAACTGCGTGGCGGCGTACAGCACCTCCGCGGGTGGGGCGGACGGGGGTGGGGCGGACACTGCCGGCGCGCTCGCGACAGGCGGCCCGGCCGCGCCGCGCTCGTCGGGCGGCGCTGCGGTGTCCCGGCCCGCGCCCATCGTCCCGGCGACCGCCGCCGCGAGGACGGCCGGAACCGCGACGGCGTACCACAGTGACCGCGACCGCCACGCCTTCGCCATGACACCCACCTCGGCCGTCCGGGGCGCCCGACGCGCCCGTCACAGACAGCTTCGGCACGGGGCACGCCCCGGGACAGAGGACTTCGATCAGGCTCGAACGACAGGTCCCCAGCGGGTCAGGGCTGGGCGGCGCGGGCGATGCTGGCCCGGATGGGCGCGTAGTGCTCGGCGATGGCCGAGCGCAGCGCCGCCGCGTCCCCGGAGGTGAGGGCGGCGACGATGGCCTGGTGCCGCTGGGCGGTGATCACCCGGTCCTCCGGCTCGGTCCGCAGGGTGGGCGCGACGATGGCCTGCACCTGCCAGAACGCCTCGGTCAGCTGCACCAGCAGGTCGTTGCCGAGCGGCTCCATCAGCTTCAGGTGGAAGGCCCGGTCGACGTCGAGGAAGTCCTCACCCTGTGCCGCCCGGCTGCGCATCTCCTCGGCGAGCGCGGACAGCTCCGACCGGTGCTCATCGTCGAGGGCGTCGATGACGGTGGCCGCCAGTCCCTGCTCCAGCGTCTGGCGGATGTCGACGACCTGGGCCAGTACGTGGTGGTCGTCCTCGCCGCTGAGCAGGCCCCGGAACGTCAGGCTCTCCACCAGGGCGTTGAGGGACATCCGGCCGACGAACGTGCCGTGACCGTGGCGCACCTCGACGATGTCGAGCGCGGAGAGGATCTTGACGGCCTCGCGGACGCTGGAGCGGCTGGCGCCGACCGCCTCGCACAGCTCCGCCTCGGTGGGCAGGAGATTGCCCGGCTTGAGGCGGTTGCGCAGGATGTACTCCTTGATCCTGGTGGCGACCTCCTGCCGGCGAGGGCTCGGCCGCTCGGCGCCGCGTAGCGGACTGGCGTCAATGGTCGTCATCTGCCCCTTGCCCTTCGTTTCCGAATCTGACACTCTCACCCTACCGGCATCAGACGTCAGACGTCATACACCTTATGCTTAACATCCCCGAGCGCGAGCGGTCACGCGAGCGCATGAAGAGCCTATGGAGGCAGCTACGTGAGCACCACCGGTAAGCCGTCGAGGAGCCGGCGCGCCCTGCGCGGCCGCGTCCGCTCCCTGACCGTCGCCTCCCTCGCGGGCGGACTCGCGGTCGCGCTGGCGGCCTGCAGTGGCGGTCCCGCCTCGACCAACGCCGTGGGCGACGGGAAGGGGGGCACGTCCATCGAGGCCACGCTGGCCTTCACGCTCTCCAGCGGTTTCGATCCCGGCAACGCCTCCTCGGCCGTGGCGACCGCTGTCAACCAGCACGTCTTCGAGGGCCTCGTCGACCTCGACCCGATCACGCGGGAACCCTACAACGCCCTGGCCAAGAGCGACCCGACCCCCGGGGCCGACGACCGGACCTGGACCGTGACGCTGCGCGACGGCGCGAAGTTCTCCGACGGCACCCCGGTCACCGCCGAGGACGTGGCCTGGTCCTTCACCCGCGTGCTCAAGCCCGCGGACCCGAAGGCGCCGCCGCTCATGCAGGGCTTCGTCTCCTTCATCGACGCCGTCACGGCCAAGGACGCGACGACCGTCGAGTTCACGCTGAAGTACCCGTTCGCGTTGTTCAGCGAGCGGATCGCGGTCATCAAGATCGTCCCCAAGGCGAAGACCGGTGACGCGGCCGCGGCCAAGGCGTTCGACACCGCCCCGATCGGCTCCGGCCCGTTCAAGGTGGACAGCGCGTCCAAGGAATCCGGCATCAAGCTGAGCAAGAACGCGAACTACAACGGCCCGCGCGCCGCCAAGGTCGAGACGATGACGTGGAACACCACCACCGAGGCGTCCGCCCGCGTGTCGGACCTGCAGGGCGGCCGGGTGCAGGCCATCGAGGCCGTGCCGTACCTGAACGTGGACTCGCTCAAGGACAAGTACACGATCGACGTGAAGCAGGCCTTCAACCAGGTCTTCCTCATGTTCAACAACGCCGCCGCGCCGTTCAGCGACAAGCGCGTCCGCCAGGCCCTGCACTACGCCATCGACAAGGACGCGGTCATCAAGACCGCGCTCAACGGCTACGGCAGCCCGGCGACCAGCTACCTCGACGAGGGCAACAAGGCGTACCAGAAGGCCGCCACCGTCTACGACTACAACCCGGACAAGGCCAAGGCGCTGCTCCAGGAGGCCGGCGTCACCAACCTGTCGTTCCGGCTCGACACCACCGACAGCTCCGTGGTCAAGGACGTCGCCCCGCTGGTCATCGAGCAGTGGAAGAAGATCGGCGTCAACGCCACGCTCAACACCGTGCCGTCCTCGGCCATCTACGGCGACATCGTCCCCAAGGACACGTTCCGGGTGCTCATGGCCACCGGTGACCCGAGCGTCTTCGGCGTCGACACCGACCTGCTGATGCGCTGGTACTACTTCGGCGAGACCTGGCCGGGGCAGCGCTACCGCTGGAGCGACGCCGACCGCAAGACCATGGGCGACCTGCTGGACAAGGCCGCGCAGACCTCCGACGAGGCGGCCCGCAAGGCGCTGTGGAAGCAGGCCCTGGACATGGCGGCGGACCAGGTGCCGCTGTACCCGATCCTGCACACCAAGGTCGTCACCGCGTACGACCCGGCCAAGGTGGACGGCTTCTCCGGCGCCTCCACCACCGGCCTGTACTTCCTGGGCACCGGCCGGACCGGCTGAGCCCACGCGCGGGGTTCCGGCCCCGCAGACGTCCCGCCCGGCCCACGTGACCCGTGCGGCCGGGCGGGCGTCCCGGCGCCCCCCGCCACGAGAAAGAGAATCCATGCTGACCGTCCTGAACCTGGTCGCACGACGATTCCTGACGCTGATCCCCCTGGTGCTGGGCATCACGCTCTTCGTCTTCGTGATCATGCAGTTCTCCCCGATCGACCCGGCGCTCTCAGTCCTCGGTGACCAGGCCACGCCGGCGCAGGTCGAGGCGTTCCGCGCCGCCAACGGCCTGAACGACCCGCTGCCGCTGCGCTACCTGCACTTCCTCGGTGACCTCGTCCGCGGTGACCTCGGCATGACGTTCCCGCCGTCGGTCCCGGTCGCCGAGAAGATCGCCATGGCGTTGCCGCTGACCATCCAGCTCACCGCGCTCGGCGTCGTCGGCGCGCTCGTCATCGCGCTGGCCCTCGGCATCCCCGCCGCCCTGTACCGGGACCGCTGGCCCGACCAGGTCATCCGGATCGTCTCCATGGCCGGCATCGCCACGCCGTCGTTCTGGCTGGCCCTGCTGTTCATCCAGGAGTTCTCGGTCCGCCGCCCGATCTTCCCGACCGGCGGATACGTCAACCCCGCCGACTCGGTCGGCCTCTGGTTGCAGTCCCTGGCCCTGCCCGCGCTGGCGCTCGCCGTACCGGTCGGCTGCTCGCTGGCCCGCATCGTCCGCACGTCGATGGTCGAGGAACTCGACAAGGACTACGTCCGCACCGCCGTCGGCGCCGGGCTGCCGCCGCGCGTGGTGATCGGCCGCAACGTGCTGCGCAACGCGCTGGTCAACCCGCTCACGGCGCTCGGCCTGCGCATCGGCTACCTGATCGGCGGCACCGTCGTCATCGAGGCCATCTTCTCGCTGCCCGGCATGGGCACCCAGATCATGAGCGCCGTCCAGCAGAACGACACCGCGCTCGCCCAGGGCACCGTGCTGACCATCGCGCTCTGCTTCGTCCTGGTCAACCTGGTCGTCGACATCCTCTACCTCTTCGCCAACCCCCGACTGCGCGGAGGCCACTGATGCGCCGCTCCCTCGCCACGCGGCTGTCCCGCCCCGGCATGGCCTTCGCCCGGCTCGGCCTCGCGGCCCGGTTCGCGCTCGGGTTCGTCGCACTCATCGTCGTGGTCGGCGTGCTCGCCCCGCTGCTGCTGCGCCACGACCCCACCCAGACCGGGCTCGGACCGGCGCTGACCGGCCCGAACGGCGACTTCTGGTTCGGCCTGGACAAGCTCGGCCGCGACGTCTTCTCCCGGCTGGTCGCCGGCACCCGCCGCTCGCTGATCGTCGGGTTCGGCGCGGCCGGCATCGCGCTGGTGCTCGGCGCCATCCTCGGCGCGATCGCCGGCAGCAGCCGGACCGTCGTCGACGAGATCATCATGCGCTGCCTCGACGTGGTCATGGCCTTCCCCACGATCGTGCTCTCCGCGCTGCTGATCATCTCGTTCGGCAAGAACAGCCTGCTGGTCCTCGTCATCGCGATCGGCTTCGTGTTCACCCCGTCGGTCGCGCGCATCGTCCGCGCCAACGTGCTGTCCCAGTACGGCGAGGACTATGTGGCCGCCGAGCGCATCATCGGCGCCCGCCGCCCGCACATCCTCTGGCGGCATGTGCTGCGCAACTGCGCCGCCCCGATCCTCGTCTTCGTCACCGTCATGGTGGCCGACGCGATCGTCTTCGAGGCGTCGCTGTCCTTCATCGGCGGCGGCCTCGCCCCGCAGGAGGCGGCCTCCTCGTGGGGCTCGGTCATCGCCTTCGGCAAGGAGATGGTGCAGATCGGCGGCTGGTGGGCAACGTTCTTCCCCGGCCTGCTGATCCTGCTCACAGTGCTCGCGCTCAACGTGCTCTCCGAGGGCATGTCCGACGCCTGGGCCGCCCCGGCTGCGCGCCGCGCCACGTCCACCACCAGCGGTGACGCGCTGGAGCAGGCGCAGCCCGGCACCGGCGAGGTGGTCGAGCTACCAGGCCTGGCCGAGGCGGCGCAGCGGCTGCGCGAACGCGCCCGCCCGCTGCCGCAGGGCAAGCCGGTCCTTCAGGTCAGCGACCTGTCCATCGGCTTCGAGGGCCGCCACCGCGGCGTGGACATCGTCGACGGGCTCACCTTCGACGTACGCCCCGGCGAGGTCGTCGGCCTGGTGGGGGAGTCCGGCTCCGGCAAGTCGCTCAGCGTCCTCGCGGTGATGGGCCTGCTGCCGCAGGGCGCCCGGGTACGCGGCGAGATCCGCTTCCAGGACACGGACCTGCTGAAGCTGAACGCCAAGGGCCGCCGCGCCCTGATGGGCCGCGAGATCGCCATGGTCTACCAGGACGCGCTGTCGGCGCTGAACCCGGCGCTGCGCGTCGGCGCCCAGCTCGCCCAGATGATCCGCCGCGGCGGCACCCGCTCCGCCGAGGAGCTGATGCGGCTGGTCGGGCTCGACCCGCGGCGCACGCTCGCCGCGTACCCGCACGAGCTGTCCGGCGGCCAGCGGCAGCGCGTGGTGATCGCCATGGCGCTGTCCCGCGACCCGAAGCTGATCATCGCGGACGAGCCGACCACCGCGCTCGACGTCACGGTGCAGGCCCAGGTGATGAAGCTGCTGCTGGACCTGCGCGAGCGGCTCGGCTTCGCCCTCATCCTGGTCAGCCACGACCTCGCCCTGGTCAGTGACGTCTGCGACCGGGTCGTGGTGATGTACGGCGGCCAGATCGTCGAGACCGGCGTGACCGCCGACGTGATGGAGGCGCCCGCCCACCACTACGCCCGCGGCCTGCTCGGTTCCGTCCTGTCCCTGGAGACCGGCGCGGAACGGCTCACCCAGATCCGCGGCGTGGTGCCGTCACCGGCCGACTTCCCGAAGGGCTGCCGGTTCTCCGACCGTTGCCCGATGGCGACCGAGATCTGCCGGGACACCGCACCCGCCCTGGCGGGCACGGACGGCCACGGGTACGCCTGCCACCACCCCGCCGTCACCGTCAGCGAGAAGGAGCCGGCCCGATGAGCACCACCACCGAGCACCGGCCGATCGCCGAGCTGAACGACGTGCACGTGGTGCACGCCTCGCGCGGCGGCGGCATGTTCAGCCGGGAGAAGGTCTACGCGCTCACCGGCGCCGACCTGGTCATCCGGGCCGGCGAGACGGTCGGCATCGTCGGCGAGTCCGGCTGCGGCAAGTCCACGTTGGCCAAGGTGCTCGTCGGCCTGCAACGGCCTACCGCCGGCACGGTGTCGTTCGCCGGCAAGGACGTGTGGTCGATGAGCGCCGCCGAACGGCGCGAACACATCGGCGCCGGCGTCGGCATGATCTTCCAGGACCCCGCCACGTCGCTGAACCGCCGCATGCCGGTACGCGACATCCTGCGCGACCCGCTCGACGTGCACCGCCGGGGCACCCGGGAGCAGCGCGAGAAGCGGGTGACCGAGCTGATGGCCCTGGTCGGCCTGCCCCGCTCGGTCGCCGACGTGCTGCCCAGCCAGCTCTCCGGCGGCCAGCGCCAGCGGGTGTCCATCGCCCGCGCGCTGGCCCTGGAACCGGGGCTGGTCATCGCCGACGAGCCGACCAGCTCGCTCGACGTGTCGGTCCGGGCGCAGATCCTCAACCTGCTGCTGGACCTCAAGGACCGGCTCGGACTGGCCATGGTGCTGGTGTCGCACGACATCCAGACCGTCAAGCGGGTCAGCGACCGGGTCGTCACCATGTACCTGGGCCGCATCGTCGAGCAGACGCCCGCCGACCTGCTCCCCGAGGGCGGACGGCACCCGTACACCCGGGCGCTGTTCTCGGCCACGCCGGGCCTGCTCTCGCCGATCGAGCCCATTCCGCTGGTCGGCCCGGTCCCGTCCGCGACCCGGCCGCCGAGCGGCTGCCCGTTCCGGACCCGCTGCTGGGCCGTCACCGACGGCTGCGCCGTGGACATGCCCGCGCCGCGCCCCGCCGAGGGCACCGGCCACGAGTTCCGCTGCCACCACCCGGTGCCCGCCGGAACCGCCAACACCGAACTGGTCGCGCTCGCCGCCTCGGCGACCGGCCGCACCACAACTGAGTCTGTCGAGGAGAACCTGTGACCACCCCCGCCCCGCGGTTCGCCGGAGTCGTGCCGCCGGCCGTCACCCCCCTGACCGAGGAGGGCGAGGTCGACGTCCACTCCCTGGAACGGCTGGTCGAGTGGCTGCTCGACGCCGGGGTCGACGGCATCTTCGCGCTCGGCAGCTCCGGCGAGACGGTCTTTCTCACCGACCGGCAGCGGGACCTGGCGCTGGAGACCATCGTCAAGACCGCCGGCGGCGCCGTGCCGGTCCTCGCCGGCTGCATCGAACCGACCACCCGCCGCGTCGTGGAACGGGCCGAGGCGTCCACCCGCCTCGGCGCGGACGGCCTGGTCGTGACCGCGCCGTTCTACGCCATCGTCGGCCCGCACGAGATCGAGCGGCACTTCCGCGCGGTCGCCGCCGCGGTCGAGCTTCCGCTGCTGGCGTACGACATCCCGGTCTGCGTGCACAGCAAGCTCTCCGTCGACCTGCTGACCCGGCTCGCCGCCGACGGCGTGCTCGCAGGAGTCAAGGACTCCAGCGGCGACGACGTCGCGTTCCGCCAGCTGGCGCTGGCCGTCGCCGAGCACGCGCCGGAGCGCGACTTCAGCCTGCTCACCGGCCACGAGGTGGTGGTCGACGCGATGATGCTCGCGGGCGGGTCCGGCTCGGTGCCCGGACTGGGCAACGTGGACCCCGCCGGGTACGTGCGGCTGCACCGCGCCTGCCTGGCCGGCGACTGGACCGCCGCCCGCCGGGAGCAGGACCGCCTGACCCGGCTGTTCCGCATCGTCGACGCCGCCGACCCGGCCACCTCGGCGGGCGCGACCCGGGGCGTCGGCGCGTTCAAGACCGCGCTGTCCCTGCTGGGTGTCATCGCCGGCAACGCGGTGTCGCTGCCGCTGCGGCCGCTGGACGCCGCCGAGACGGGCCGCGTGCGTACCCAGCTGGAACTGGCCGGGCTGCTCTGACCATGCCTGAGGTGAGCACCATCGGTCTGGTCGCCGCGCTCGACATCGGCGGCACCAAGACCACCGCCGCGCTGGTCACCGCCGGGGGAGAGGTGGTCAGCCGGCGCACCGCGCCGACGCCGGGTCGCTCCGGCGCCGCAGCGGTGCTCGACACCGCCGCCGGCCTGGTCGAGAAGCTGCGGGCGGACGCGCCGGACGTCGTACGGGCGCTCGGCGTCGGCAGCGCCGGCGTGATCGACAGCGGTTCCGGCCGGGTGCTGTCCGCCACCGACGTGCTGACCGGGTGGACCGGCACGGACCTGCGCGGCGACCTGGCCCGGCGCCTGGGCGTGCCGGTGACCGTGATCAACGACGTGCACGCCCACGCGCTCGGCGAGGCGCGTCACGGCGTCGCGGCCGGACACGACACGGTGCTCTACGTCGCCGTGGGCACCGGCGTCGGCGCGTCGTTCGTCCTCGGCGAGACGGTGCTCGCCGGTGCGCACAGTGCGGCCGGGCACGCCGGGCACCAGCCGTCGCCGTACGCCGGAACGTTGCCCTGCACCTGCGGCGGGCGCGGGCACCTGGAGGCGATCGCCGCCGGGCCCGCGCTCACCGCCGAGTACATCCGGCGTACCGGCCGGCCGGTGGCCGACCTGCGGGCCGTCGCCGCGCTCGCGGCAGGCGGCGACGAGACGGCCCGGGACGTCGTCCGGCTCGGCGGCGCTGCTGTCGGTTCCGCCGTCGGCGGCCTGGTCAACGTGCTCGACCCGGCCGCCGTGGTGATCGGCGGTGGCGTCACCGGGCTCGGCGAGCCGTGGTGGCGCGCGCTGCGCGACGCGGTGCCCGCCGAGACGCTGCCCGCCCTGGCCGGCGTCCCGGTCCTCGCCTCCACCCTCGGCCCCGACGCGCCGCTGCTCGGCGCCGCCTCGCTCGCCTGGAAGGTCTCATGAACGCGCTCGTCGACCAGCTCCGTGACCGTCTGGTGGTCTCCTGTCAGGCGTACCCGGGTGAGCCGATGCGTGACCCGGACACCATGCGCCGGGTCGCGCTCGCCACCGTCCGGGGCGGCGCCGCCGGCATCCGCGCGCAGGGACTGGCGGATATCGCGGCCATCCGGGCGGCGGTGGACCTGCCGCTGATCGGGCTCTGGAAGGACGGCGACGACGACGTCTTCATCACCCCGACCCTCGATCACGCGCTCGCCGTCGCCGACGCCGGGGCGCACGTCGTCGCGCTCGACGGCACGTCCCGGCCCCGGCCCGACGGCCGTACCCTCGCCGAGACGGTCGCCGCCGTGCACGAGCGCACCGGCGCGCTCGTGATGGCCGACTGCTCCACGCTGGACGAGGGCGTCGCGGCGGCAGCCGCGGGCGCCGACCTGGTCGGCACCACGCTCGCCGGGTACACCGCGTACACCACGAAGGGCGACGGGCCGGACCTGGACCTGGTCGCCCGGCTCGCCGCCGCGGTCGACGTCCCGGTGGTCGCCGAGGGACGCATCCACACGCCGGAGCAGGCCGCGCAGGCGCTGCGGGCGGGCGCGTGGACGGTGGTGGTCGGCACCGCCATCACCCACCCGAGCACGATCACCGGCTGGTTCGCCGCTGCCGTGCGGGAGGCCGCGTCGTGCCGCTGACCGACTTCGACCTGGCCGGCTGCCTCGCGTACCGGCCGGAGCTGGACGTGCCGGCGGACCTGGACGCGTTCTGGGCGCGCACGCTCGACGGCGGCGGCGACCCGGCGGCGGCGGTCTACGAGCCGGTCGACACCGGGCTGACCCAGATCCGCACGCACGCCGCCACGATCCCCGGTTTCGGCGGCGAGCCGGTACGCGGATGGCTGCACCTGCCCGCCGGCGCCGACGGGCCGCTGCCCTGCGTGGTCGAGTACCTCGGCTACGGTCGGGGCCGCGGCCTGGCACACGAGAAGCTGTTCTGGGCCGCGGCCGGCTTCGCGCACCTGATCATGGACAGCCGGGGCCAGGGCTGGAGCGCTGCCACCGGCGGCACGCCCGACCCGCACCCCTACCCGGCCGGCACCGTGCCCGGCTTCCTCACCCGGGGCGTCGCCGATCCGGCGGAGCACTACTACCGGCGGCTCATCACCGACGCGGTCCGCTTCGCCGAGGCCGCCCGGCGGCACCCGGCCGTCGACCCGGCGCGGGTGGCGGTCACCGGCTTCAGCCAGGGCGGCGGCCTCGCCTTGGCCGCCGGCGCGCTGTGCCCGGACGTCGTCGCCGTCATGCCGGACGTGCCGTTCCTGTGCGACATCCGCCGGGGCGTGCGCGTCTCCGGGCCGGACAGCCCGTACGCCGAGGTCGTCGACTACCTCGCGCTGCACCGCGACCGCGCGGACCAGGTCTTCCGCACGCTGTCCTACCTGGACGCCGCCGTGCTCGCGCCCCGCGCCACCGCGCCGGCGCTGTTCTCCGTCGCCCTGCGCGACCAGGTCTGCCCGCCGTCGACCTGCTTCGCCGCCTACCACCGCTACGGCGGCGACAAGGACGTGCGGGTGTACGAGTTCAACGACCACGAGGGCGGCGAGGCGGCACACCAGCGCGAACAGCTCACCTGGTTGCGCGGGATCCTGGGCTAGCGCGCGCGTTCCACCACGTAGTCGGTCAGCTCCAGCAGGAAACGTCCGTCCTCGGTGTCGGCGGCGGCGCCCAGCGCCCGCTCACCCTCACGCCGGGCGGCGAGCGCGAGATCCCGGGCGCTGCGCCGCGCCGACTCCACACAGTCGTACGCGAGCAGCCGCCCGTGCAGCCAGCGCACCTCGGCGTCGGTGCGCTGCGCGCGGGTACGGCTCAGCAACCGCACGAGCCGTTCACGTTCCTCCGGCGTGCATCGCCGCATGAAGTCGATCAGGATCAGCGTGCGTTTGCCCTCCCACAGGTCACCGGCGATCTCCTTGCCGTACCGGGCGTAGTCGCCGACGAGGTTCAGCGCGTCGTCCTGGATCTGGAACGCCGCCCCCAGGTACCAGCCGTACCGGTCGAGCACGTCGACGGCGTTCTCCCAGCCGGTCGCCACGAGGACGCCGGTGCGGCACGGGTAGATGCACGTGTACCAGGAGGTCTTCTTCAGGCACATCCGGTAGTAGTCGTCCGCGTCCAGGTCGCACACGTTGTCGCGGATCCAGCCGATCTCGATGGCCTGCCCCTCCAGCGAGTGGCGCATCATCAGCTCGGTCTCGGTGAACAGCCGCCAGGCGATCCCGGATCCGAGCGCCGCCCGGTTCGCCGCCAGCCGCCGCAACGCCAGCAGGTTCGTCATGTTGCCGACGTTCAGCGCCACGCCCACGCCGTACTCGGCGTGCAGCGTCCGCCCGCCGCGCCGCTGCTCGCTCTCGTCCTGGATGTCGTCGTGGATGAGGAACGCGTTGTGGAACAACTCCACAGTCACGGCGGCGTTGAGGCCCACCGCGTCGCCGCCGCCGAACGCCCGGCACGTCGCCAGGCACAGCGCGGCGCGCAGACCCTTGCCCCAGCGCCGGGGGTACTCCGAGACCAGGTCGTACAGGTAGCGCGGGCCGCCGTCGGGCACGTCGTCGAGCAGCGCGCCGAGGGCGAGCCCGCGATAGCGCTCCAGCATCCGTTCCACGTGCCCGCCGGCCACCCCGGCGGTCGGCGCCATCGCGCCGCTACCGGTCCGTCGGCCGCTTCGGGGCCGGCGACGCCAGCCGGTCCGCGAGCCCGTTCGCGACCTCGGGGGCCAGCCGCGCGAGATTGAGTACGGTGTCCAGCGCGTCGTGCGCGTCCGACGTGTACCGGCGGATCACCTCGCCGCGCTGTTCGTCGGCCATCTTCAGCTGCCCGACCACGGTGTCGATGAGGGCGTGCCCGTCGGTGCGGACCCGCGCGACGAGTTCGTCGAACGCCTCCGGGTCCACCCGTCGGCTCTCGGTCAGCTTCTCCTCGAGCCGCCGGGCGCCGGCCAGCCCCGCCGCGAGTTCCTCCTCCAGCACCGTGGCCGCGTGGGTCACGGTCTCCGAGGTCTCCTCGGCCACCTTTTCGAAGCGTTCGTTCGTGCGCTCACGCTTGCCGTCTGTCATGGGCGAAGTGTCACCGGACCAGCGACGACGCACCAGGCGAGTGTCGCCATGGTGACTGAGCGTGTCCGATCCGGACGGCGTCGTCACTGGGTACGGGTACTCAGCGCAGTACCGTTCCGTCGCTCATGTGCGGGCGTCGCGGCGCCGACAGGATTCTTGTCATGGCCGAGACGCTGCACCGACACGCCGCTGCACGTACCGTCGACATGCCGCTGCCCGCCGAGGCCGCGCTGGCCCCCGCCGGCCGCGCCGTCGCCGCGATGGCCCGGCTCATCGCCCACCACCCCGCCGGCTGGCGGTGGCTGGCCCGGCGCCACCACCCGGTCCTGGACCGGCTCGCCGCCGCGAACGCGCGGTCGACCTGCGTGCGGGCCGCCCGGCGGGTGCCCGCCTACCAGGCGTTCCTGCGGGCCCGCCCGGGCGGGCTGCGCCGCCGGCTGCGGGACTTCCCGGAGACCGACAAGCGCGGGTACGTGATGGCGTACGACTCCTCCGCCCGGTGCCGGGACGGACGGCTGCCGGAGCGGGGCGTGGTGGTCGACGAGTCGGCGGGCTCGTCCGGGCGGCCGTTCAACTGGCCGCGCGGCGAGCGGGAGCTGCGGGCTGTGCACCGCGACATCGCCGGGTACACCGGGCTGGCGTTCCCGATGCGCCGCCCGTTCGTCATAAACGCGTATTCGATGGGCGCCTGGGCGACCGGCACCACGACCGGCGCGGCGATGGCCCGGATCGCAACGGTGAAGAACACCGGCCCCGACCTGGGGAAGATCGTGGACACGCTGCGCGAGTTCGGCCCCGGCCACGACTACCTGGTGACCGCGTACCCGCCGTTCCTCAAGCACCTGCGGGACCGCCTCGACGCCGAGGACTTCCCCTGGTCGCGGTACCGGATCTTCGCCAGCTGCGGCGGCGAGGGGATGACCGAGGCGCTGCGCGACTACCTGGAACAGCGGTTCGTGCGGGTGCGCTCGGCGTACGGGGCGTCGGACCTGACCATCGGCATCGGCGCGGAGACCCGGTTCACCGTATGGCTGCGGCGGCGGCTGCGCACCGACGCGGGACTGCGCGCGGAACTGCTCGGCCGCGGCGAGCAGCGGCTGCCGATGGTGTTCCAGTACAACCCGTTCGCCACCTACCTGGAGACCAACGAGCGGCGGGAACTGCTCTGCACCGTCACCGGCCCGCACGTGCTCCAGCCCCGGCTGCGCTACAACGTCGGCGACGAGGCGCTGTTGGTGCCGTACCGGCGGATCGTGGAACTGGCGCACGCCGACCCGGTGCGCCGCGCCGAGTTCCGTACCGCGGTGTCCGAGGAGCGGATGACGCTGCCGCTGCTGCTGTTGTTCGGCCGCAGCGACTCCACGGTGTCCTACCTGGGCGCGAACCTCTACCCGCAGGACGTCGAGTACGGCCTCTACACCGGCAACCCGTACGCCGCCGAGATCAGCCGGTTCTGCCTGGCGCTGCAGGAGGACGCGACGCTGGAGACCCGGCCGGTGATCCACGTCGAGCTGCGCCGCCCGCTGGACGCCGCGGCCCGCGCGGCGCTCGCCGACGCCTGCCGCGACGGGGTACGCGCGCACCTGACCTCGGTGTCGCGGGACTTCGCGCAGTCCCTGGTGGAGGACCCGACCGCCGGTGACCTGCGGGTCGAGCTGCACGAGCCGGGCGGCGGCCCGTTCGCCGGCATGGAAAAGCTGAAGAACGTCTACCTGGTGAGGTGAGCGATGCGTACCCGTGACTTCTCCCGCGCCCCCGCGCAGGCCCGCGCCGGCGCCATGTTCATCGGCGCCACCCGGTACGCGAACCCGCTGGTGCTGCTGCGCCTGGCCCCGGACTGGATCCGGATGGTGCGGGACATGCGCCGGATGTCCGGCTACTGCTGGCACACCGTCTACTGGCAGTTCCCGCTGACGCTCGGCACCATCGCGTTCTTCACCGACCGGGACGCGCTGCTGCGCTTCGCCCGCACCCGGCACCACCGCAAGCTGATGATGTGGCTGACCGACGGCACCCGCAACGCCACCGCCGGCTTCATCCGCCTCTACACCGCCTCCCCGGACGGCTACTCCAACGGCGCGTGGCGGGCCGAGGACGGCGCGATGGGCCACATCGAGCAGTTCACGCCGCTGGGCGCGGAGACGACCGGGCCGGCGGTGCGCCGGTGACCGGCCACCGGTTCGAGCGGGTCACCGGCCGGCGTGGCCTGCGCGACTTCCTCACCCTCACCGACTGGCTGTACGCGGGCGAGCCCCGGTACGTGCCGACGCCCCGGCAGCAGATCCGCCGCTGGTGGCGCGACGGCGTGCCGATGTACGTGCTGCGCGACGCCGCCGGCGCCGTGGCCGGGCGGACCACGTTGCACACCGACGCGGACCTCGACGCCAAGCTGGGCCGCCGGTGTCAGCTGTTCGGGCTGACCGAGTTCACCGCGCCGGCCGCCGGGCCGCTGTTCGACGCGATCGCCGCGCACGCGACGCCCGGCCGGGATCTGCTGTTCGGGCCGGTGGCGCTGCTGCCCAACCAGGCCGGGGGAGTGATCACCGCCGGGTACGCCGACCGGGGTTTCGTGGACAGCGCCTGGAACCCGCCGTACTACCCGGACGCCTACGAGGAGAACGGGTTCACCAGGCGGTTCGTCTCCGACACGTGGGTCTGCCCGGTGCCGCCGCCGGTCGGGCAGCCGCCCGCGATGGGGGTGCAGCCGGACGGCGCGCGGCTGGAACTGCACCACGGGGACACGCGGCGGCTCGACGCGCAGCTCGACCTGCTGCGCGGGATGCTCAACGACTCCTTCGCCCAGCTCGGTTACTACACGCCGATCTCGGCGGCCCAGCTGCGGCGGCAGACCGACGGGCTGGCGTATCTGCTCGACGAGTCGCTGCTGCTCTACCTGACCCGCGACGGGCACCCGGTGGCGTTCGTGCTCTGCGTGCCGGACATCAGCGACTTCCTGGTCGCGGTGCGCGGCGACCTGAACCCGGTCAACCAGCTGCGGCTGCTGGCGACCCGCCGCCGGTACCGGCGGGAGGCGGTGCTGATCGTCAAGGGTGTGGTGCCGCAGTTCCAGGGGCGCGGCTACCAGCGGCTGCTGTCCGAGCACCTGCACCGCAACCTGCACGACGGCGGCTACACGGCGCTGCGCAGCACGTACGTCGGACGCGACAACCCGGCGTCGGCGGCCCAGTACCGGCGCCTCGGCGGACGCCCGCTGCACGGCTATACGTTCTACGCCAAGGAGCGGTGAGCATGGACCTCGCCGCGTTCCGCGCGCTGGAGCCGCTGTGCTGGCGGGCCCCGAGCGCCCACAACACGCAGCCGTGGCGGCTGCGCTACGAGCACTGGGCCGTCACCGTCGGCTGGGACCCGGCCGACACGCTGCCGGCGGGCGACCCGACCGGCCGGGATCTGCGACTGTCGCTGGGCGCGTTCGTGGAGACCTGCCTGATCGTCGCCGCCGACGCGGGGCTACGGCTGGACTGGGCCGCCGACCACGACGAGGCGGACCGGCGGGTCGGACGGCTACGCCCGGGACGGCAGCCGTACCGCACGCCGTTCCGCGCCGCCGACGTGCGGGACCGGCGTACCCACCGGGGCCGGTTCACCGGCGGCCCGGACGCCGGCGTGGTCGCCGCAGTGGACGCGGTCGTGCGGCGGGCCGGTGGCGCGGCCCGCGTCGTGCCGGCGGCCGGACGGCTGCGCGCGCTGCTGCGCACCGCCGACCAGCGGGTGTACGCCGAGCCGGCGGTGGTCGCGGAGCTGCGCCGCTGGCTGCGCCTGGACCGGGCGTGCCCGCGCTACCGGGCCGACGGGCTCAGTGACCGCTGCCTCGGGCTGGGCCGGGCGGCGGCCACCGGGCTGCGGGCGGCGCTGGCCGCGTACCCGGCGTTGCGCCCCCTGGGGCTGCCGCGCCTGCTCGCCGCCGGCGACGATCCGCTCGCGCGCGGCGGCGGCGTGCTGGCGCTGATCGCGCCGCCGGACCTGGACGCGGCCGGGCAGGTCGAGTTCGGACGGGTGCTGATGCGGGCGTGGCTGACGTTGCACGCGGCCGGACTGGCCGCGCACCCGCTCAGTCAGCTCGTGGACGTGGCCGAGACCCGGGACGCGCTCGGGACGCTGCTGGACGTGGCGCCGGAGCGGATCGTGCACGTGGCCCGCGTGGGCCGGCCGGCCGATCCGGCACCCCGCTCGGCGCGCCGGGTGCAGCACGGATCATCCCTGTTAGCGGTAACACCCCTTGACGCGGTGTCACTTCATCCATGAGAGTCCATGTTGGCTCACGTGTCGCCCGGTCGGGAGCCCTGGGCGCGGAGTGGCAGGAAACGGCGTCCGGGCGCGCGAGGCAGTTCTGTTAGCGATAACAGGACTGCGTCACGCGCCCGGACCCGCCTCTGATCCGCGTGGTTGGGAGAAGAACCATGTCTGAAGTGACACGACGAAACGTCATCAAGGCCACGGCGGCGGGCGCCGGCGCCGCGCTGGTGCCGGCCGCCTGGAGCGCCGCCGCCCGCGCCGGCTCCGCGGCACCGGCGCAGGTGCTCGCCGCGAACGACCTGGCACTCTGGTACGACGAACCGGCCGGCACCGACTGGCTGCGCGCCCTGCCGATCGGCAACGGGCGGCTCGGCGCGATGGTGTTCGGCAACATGGACACCGAACGGCTCCAGCTCAACGAGGACACCGTGTGGGCCGGCGGCCCGTACGACTCGGCGAACACCCGGGGCGCGGCCAACCTGGCCGAGATCCGCCGCCGCGTCTTCGCCGACCAGTGGACCTCGGCCCAGGACCTGATCAACCAGACCATGATGGGCAGCCCCGGCGGTCAGCTCGCCTACCAGACCGTCGGCGACCTCCGGCTCTCCTTCGGGTCGGCGAGCGGGGCGACGCAGTACAACCGGACGCTCGACCTCACCACCGCCACCGTCACCACCACGTACGTGCTCAATGGCGTACGGCACCAGCGGGAGGTGTTCGCCAGCGCCCCCGACCAGGTCATAGTGCTCCGGCTGACCGCCGACCGGGCGAACGCGATCACGTTCTCCGCCGCGTTCGACAGCCCGCAGCGGACCACCGTGTCCAGCCCGGACGGCGCGACCATCGCGCTCGACGGTATCTCCGGCTCGATGGAGGGCGTCAACGGCTCGGTGCGGTTCCTGGCGCTGGCCAACGCCGCCGTCACCGGTGGCACGGTCAGCAGCTCCGGCGGCACGCTACGGGTGTCCGGCGCGACAAGCGTGACGGTCCTGATCTCGATCGGGTCCAGCTACGTCAACTACCGCACCGTCAACGGCGACTACCAGGGGCTCGCCCGCAACCGGCTGAACGCCGCCAAGAGCGTGGGCGTCGACCAGCTCCGCACCCGGCACCGCGCCGACTACCAGGCGCTGTTCAACCGGGTGACCCTCGACCTGGGCCGCACCGCCGCCGCCGACCAGCCCACCGACGTACGGATCGCGCAGCACGCGAGCACCAACGATCCGCAGTTCGCCGCGCTGCTGTTCCAGTTCGGGCGGTACCTGCTGATCTCCTCGTCGCGGCCGGGCACCCAGCCGGCGAACCTCCAGGGCATCTGGAACGACTCGCTGACGCCGTCCTGGGACTCGAAGTACACGGTCAACGCCAACCTGCCGATGAACTACTGGCCGGCCGACACCACGAACCTGTCCGAGTGCTTCCTGCCGGTCTTCGACATGGTCAAGGACCTCACTGTCACCGGCGCGCGGGTCGCCCAGGCGCAGTACGGCGCCGGTGGCTGGGTCACCCACCACAACACCGACGCCTGGCGGGGCGCGTCGGTCGTGGACGGCGCGTTCTGGGGCATGTGGCAGACCGGCGGGGCCTGGCTGAGCACGCTCATCTGGGACCACTACCTGTTCACCGGCGACAGCGGATTCCTCCAGGCCAACTACCCGGCCCTCAAGGGCGCCGCCCAGTTCTTCCTCGACACCCTGGTCGCCCACCCGACGCTCGGCTACCTGGTGACGAACCCGTCGAACTCGCCGGAGCTGGCGCACCACGCGAACGCGAGCGTCTGCGCCGGGCCCACGATGGACAACCAGATCCTGCGTGACCTGTTCGACGCCGCGGCCCGGGCCAGCGAGGCGCTCGGCGTCGACACCACGTTCCGGTCCCAGGTGCGTACGGCCAAGGACCGGCTGCCGCCGAGCCGCGTCGGCTCCCGGGGCAACGTGCAGGAGTGGCTCGCCGACTGGGTGGAGACCGAGCGCACCCACCGGCACGTCTCCCACCTGTACGGACTGCACCCCAGCAACCAGATCACCAAGCGGGGCACCCCGGCGCTGTACGAGGCCGCCCGTAAGACGCTGGAGCTGCGCGGCGACGACGGGACCGGCTGGTCCCTCGCCTGGAAGATCAATTTCTGGGCCCGGCTGGAGGACGGCGCCCGCGCCCACAAGCTCCTGCGCGACCTGGTACGCACCGACCGGCTCGCGCCGAACATGTTCGACCTGCACCCGCCGTTCCAGATCGACGGCAACTTCGGCGCCACCTCGGGCATCGCCGAGATGCTGCTGCACAGCCACACCGGCGAGCTGCACCTGCTGCCCGCGCTGCCGACCGCCTGGCCCGCCGGCCAGGTGGCGGGGCTGCGCGGCCGGGGCGGCTACACGGTGGGGCTGGCCTGGAGCAACGGCCAGGCCGACGAGATCAGCGTCCGCGCCGACCGCGACGGCACGCTGCGACTGCGGTCCCGGCTGTTCACCGGCAGCTTCACCGTCACCGACGTCACCGACGGCAGTACACCTGCCACCACCCGGCCGGAGTCCGACGTCGTGGCGCTCACCGTCCGCGCCGGCCACACCTACCGCGCGGCCCGGCCGGGCGTGACACCGTCGCCGACGGTGACACCGACGTCCTCGCCGACTCCGACTCCGACCCCGACGCCGACTCCGACGACCAGTTCGCCGGCGCCGTCCGGCGCGCGTGCCACGTACGCGGTCACCGGCTCCTGGTCGGGCGGCTTCCAGGCCGAGGTCACGGTGACCGCCGGCGCCACCGCGATCCGCGGCTGGACGGTGTCCTGGACGTTCCCGAACGGGCAGGTGATCAACCAGATCTGGAGCGGCACGCACACCCAGAACGGCGCGAACGTGACGGTGCGCAACGTCGACTACAACGGCTCGGTGCCGGCCGGCGGCTCCACCACGTTCGGCTTCATCGGCACGGCCGGCGGTGCCAACAACCCGCCGACCAACATCACCTGCACGACCACCTGACCGCCCGCGCGGCACGTCCCCGCCGCGGCCACCCGGCCGGGGCGGGGCGTGCGGCCGGTCAGGCCAGCAGCGTCTCGCGCAGCCGCGCGCCAAGATTGAGCTCGCCGACCACCCGGGGGCCGGCCGGGTCGTACACGGCGATGCGGTGGTTGCGGCGCATCATCTCCCGCACCGCCGGCGGCAGCCGGGGCGGGTCGTCCATCGTCGCGAGCACCCGCGCGCCGGTGTCCGTCAGCCGCTCCACGAGCGACGCGCTGTCGGTGTCCACCCGCACCCGGCCGAACTCCCAGCCGACGGTGGTCAGGTCGAGCACCTCGAACAGCCGCGTCACGAACGGCTGCGGGTCGGTCACCTTGTCCAGCCGGTCGGCCCGCCCGCCGACCGCCGCCACGGCGCCGGCCACCTGCGCGTACGGGTGCAGCCCGCTGGGTAGCGCGCCGAGCGGCCAGCGCAGCGCGGGCCCGGCCTCCTTCCACAGGGGCCGGTAGTTGCGGCGGTGCACAAGCAGCCGCCTCCCGGTACGCCGGAACACCTCCTGCGCCTGGCACTGCAGGTCGGCGTGGGCCTGATCGGCGGCCTCGCAGACGATGCCGGCGGCCACCACGAGACCGTCGTCATCGGACAGCAGCCGGGTGATCGCGTCCACCTGGTCCGGGAACCGGAGGCGGGCGTGCGCCCCGTAGGACTGCCGGACGTCCCGCAGCAGCTCCTGCTGGCGTGTGGGGTCCAGTTCGACCCGTCCGCCGCCGAGCAACCGCTGGAGCCAACCCATCGCGCCTCGCTTCCGTCGCGGTCTGCGGACCGGGCAATGCTAGTTCGTCGGCCGTTGCTCGTATGGTGACGGGGTGACGGATCGATCCCTGACCCTGATGGCGGTGCACGCGCACCCCGACGACGAGGCGACGAGCACCGGAGGCGTCCTGGCCCGCTACGCGGCCGAGGGCGTCACCACGGTGCTCGTGACGTGCACCGACGGGGGGTGCGGCGACGGTCCCGGCGGGATCAAGCCGGACGACCCCGGGCACGACCCGCAGGCCGTGGTCGAGATGCGCCGTGCCGAGCTGGCCGCCAGCTGCGAGGCGCTCAAGGTGACCCACCTTGAGACGCTCGACTACGGCGACTCCGGAATGATGGGCTGGGCGACGAACGACGCGCCCGGCGCGTTCTGGAACACGCCGGTGGCCGAGGCGGCCGGCCGGCTGGCCGAGCTGATCCGGCGCTACCGCCCCGACGTCGTGGTCACCTACGACGAGAACGGCTTCTACGGCCACCCCGACCACATCCAGGCGCACCGGATCACGATGGCCGCCGTCGAGCAGACCGGCATCCCGGCCAAGGTCTACTGGACCACCGTGCCGCGCAGCGCGTTTCAGCAGTTCGGCACCGTCATGCGCGAGATCGGGGTGGAGTTCCCCGAGCCGGAGGCGACCGACGAGATGCCGGCGCTGGGCCTGCCGGACGACGAGATCACCACCTGGGTCGACACCCGCGGCTACGGCGGGCAGAAGTTCGCCTCGCTGGCCGCGCACGCCAGCCAGGCGGAGAACATCTTCTTCCTGCGGCTGGGGCAGGAGCGGTTCACCGAGCTGATGGGCATGGAGACGTTCGTGCGCGTACGGGACACCACCGGCGCGCCGACGCCGGAGGACGACCTGTTCGCCGGGCTGCGCTGAGCGGCCGCCGGCCCGGTCCGGCGTGTCGTCGGCCGGGCCGCTCATCTCAGGCCGCGACGGTCTGCGCGGCCAGGTGCGCGAGCACCACGCGGACGTCGCCGCCGGTGTCGGCCATGACCTGACGCTGCCGGGTGGCGCCGGTGCCCTCGTGGCGTACCCGGTCCATCTGGTGCCGGACCAGGTCCAGGTCGCCGTGGCGGGTCAGCGCGGGCGTGACGAGGTCGAGCATGTCGCCGACGAGGTCCCAGGCGGGCCGGGGCCGCCCGGCACGCAGGTCGATCAGGTCACCGTCCACACCGTCGTGTGCGGCCCGCCAGTGCGCGGCGGCGACCAGGCAGTCGCGGATGCGCTGGGCCGGCACGCCGTCGCGTACGTCGCCGATCGCGGTGGCGACCAGCGCCCGGACCAGCCCGGCGATCAGGACCGTGTCGTCGACTGTGGGGCAGACGTCGCCGACGCGGATCTCCACTGTGGGGTACGACGCCGACGGGCGGGCGTACCAGTAGACCATCGCGGCGTCGAGCATGATGCCGGCGGTGATCAGGTCCCGGACCGTGGCGTCGTAGTCGGCGGCGGAGTGGAAGTGCGGCGTCGGTCCGATGCTCGGCCACCGTTCCAGCTGCATCGAGCGCCAGCTGGCGTGCCCGGTGTCCCGCCCGTCGTGCAGCGGCGAGTTGGTGGTGAGCGCCTGCACCACCGGCAGCCACGGACGCAGGTGGTTGCAGACCTGCACGGCCAGCTCCCGGTCGGGCACGCCGACGTGCACGTGGCAGCCGCAGACCGCGGGATCGTGGGCCACCGGGCCGAACCGGCGGGACATGTCGTGGTAGCGCTGCTCGTCGGGCACGGTGCGGTGGGCCTCGCAGACCGGCGTGGCGCCGACGGCCACCAGTCGCGCCCCGGCCGCCCCGGCCGCCCGGGCAGCTGCCCGGCGCAGCGTGACCAGGTGCTCGCGGAGCTGACCGAGGTCGGGGCTGACCGGGGTCACCATCTCCACCATGCTGTGCCGGAACTCCTGCCGGCTCTGCTCTCGGGCGGTTCCGGAGAGCGCGTCGCGGACCCGGTCGGCGACCGGCATGCTCTCGCCGGTGACCGGGTCCAGCAGCAGGAACTCCTCTTCCACCCCGAGGGTCAGGACGGTGGGGATCTCCGGTGTCGGGGTGGTGGCGGTGGTGGTGGTGGGCCGCGGCCTCACCGACGGCTCCACCGGCACGGAACGGTCGGCGTGTCGTCGTGAGGCGGAGTCATGTCTCGACGGTACGAGGCCGGGGGCCGTCCCGAGGCCGTTTCCGCCGACCACCGCCCCCGCGGGTGGCGGGGGCGGTGGGGTCGCTCAGCAGTCGTAGTACATGGCGAATTAACCGCGCATGGCGGCTGACCTGGGGGAGGGGCGTCGATCAAGCCGCTGAGCAGGCCGTATGCCGTATATCAATTTCCATCGTTATCCACTGTTTCCAGGCGGCATCTGTACCCCTCGTGTACCTAATGATCATGGGGTGGTGTTGTGCGAGCGGTTCCGATGTTGACCGGTGTGGCATCCCGTCGCGGTCTGGTGGCCTCCGGTGTGCGACGGGTACCCGGTCGCTGCCGGGGCATCCCAGAGTCGCCGAGGGTTCGGGGCGAGTAGCCCCGGCCGCCGGAGGCTATCCGCGGGTCGTAGGGCCGGAGGCCCTATCCGCCGGAGGCATCATTCCGCCCGGTCTCCTTGAACCGTGGCGGCAGCGGCCAAACGGGGGTGAACGTATCGTCTTGCCGGCCCGGTCCCAGCGCTCGGCTGAGATTGACGTACACCGGTCCGTAGGACGTGTCCAATCGCCAGTCGCCCCCTTGTGCTCCCGGGCTGCTCGCGGCGTTGGTGGACCTACCGGATCCGCGCGCCCGCCGGGGAGTACGCCACGCGCTGACCAGCGTGGTCGCGGCGGTGGTCTGCGCGGTGGTGGCCGGCTGCCGCTCGTACGCGGCGATCGGTGAGTGGGTCGCGGACCTACCGGCGGACACCGCACAGTTTGCTGGGTATCGACCCGCAGCGGCGTCCGTCGGAGGCAATGCTCCGCCGGCTGCTACAGGCGCTGAATCCGGACCAATTGACCGCGGTGATCGCCGCGTGGCGAGACGGTCGGCGCGTAGCAGTCGCGCCACGTGCTGCACGAGTTCCCTGGGGACGTCGAGGATGGCACGATAAGCGATCACGCGGGGTCCTTCCTGGTATCAGATTCCGTCGCAAGAACCTGTCTACCGGGGGCTGGTCGAGATCACCCCATTGACGACAATCCTGGCGCTGCCGTCCTTGCGGGGCCGTCGATCTTCGGATAACCTGACGTCCACTTCAATACGGGGAGGTTGTTTTGGTTATGGGCATGCGTAAACGGATAGGGTCTTACGTATTCGCGGCTATCGCGGCCTGCGGGATTTTCCTGTCAGTTTCTGTGAGTCCGGCTGCGGCTGGGACGTGTAGTACCCCGGGGTGTGGGGGTGTTGTCACCAACGGGGCATCGCAGAGCATCGCGGTCGCCAACTGCTGGTCGGGTACGGGCACCCGGAACTACAGCACTAATCTGCCGTCGTCGTGGTGCCCGAATGGTTGGAGCACCACCAAAGCTGGCGCGATGATGAACCTTGGCCGGGGCGACAGCACGTACGGGTATTCGAAGTATTACGACACTGATGCGTTCCGCGTTTATGCGGGTTGTCGGGTTGTCGGTAACTGGGGCGGCGCGAGCGGTTCGCAGTTCGTTTTTGACAGGCGAGGACTTTCCAGTATGTGGGTCAAAATTACCGACTGGGATAACGCCTACATTCGTAGCATTACCTGTTAGTGAAAGCTGACCACCTTATGCGCTGCGACAGTTTCGACGTGTGGATTCCGGCGGCTCTGCATTTGTAGGGTGGGCCGAAGACGGGCGAATCAGGGTCAGTAGATGCGTGCTGGCACTGGTTCGCCCGTCGCGTCTGGTCGCCTGACCTAGTGCCTCGTCATGCAGCCTTGAACGGGTAATCCGGGTGCCGGATCTTGGAGTTGGTCGCGTATCCGGTTTTCGGGTTGGCGCCGTTGGTTGTGCCAGCGGATGTAGTCGCCGATCGCAGTGTCTTGTTGGGTGTGGGTGCGGTGGTCGGTGCCGTTGAGCGCGAAGTAGCGCAGGGCGGTGAACTCGGCTTCGATCCAGTTCAACCAGGAACTGTAGGTCGGCAGGAGCACCAACTCGGCCTGGTTGGCGGCGCACCAGGCCCGGACGCTGGGATGCTTGTGCGGGGAGAAGTTGTCCAGGATCAGGTGCAGCGCCTGGCCGGGCCAGCGCCGGCGCAGGCTCTTGAGGAAGTCCAGGAACTCACCCGAGCGTTTCCGGTCCCGGATCCGGTAGTGGATCTTCCCGGTGGACAGGTCAAGGTTGGCGATCATGTGCCGGGCACCGAGGTCACGGTGATAGGTCGCCCGCAGGCGGACCGGCCGGCCCTGCGGTTTCCACGCTTTACCGGACCGTGGTTGCAGGTTCAGCGAGTGCCCGGGAAGCCGTCGGGCTGCCGGCGCGGTGGGGGATTCACGGACTACGGCACCACTACGCGACGGTCCTGATCCACGCGGGCGCGTCGGTGAAGACGGTGCAGCTCGCGTTGGGGCACAGCACACCGACCATCACGCTCAACACCTACGTGCACGAGTGGCCGGACGTGCTCGACCGGACCCGGCTGCTCATCGACGGTGCGCTCGGCCAACACGAAACGGCGGCCACGCCGGCTGTGAGCCGGGCATGACCGCCGTCCGTGAGGTTGTACCCAACCTGTACCCAAGATCAGTAGTGATCCTGTTGGTCCAGGTCAGAGCCTTGATCAGGCTCAGCAGTCGTAGTACATGGCGAACTCGTGCGGGGTCGGGCGCAGGCGCACCGGGTCGACCTCGTTGGCCCGCTTCCAGTCGACCCAGGTGGAGATCAGGTCGGCGGTGAAGACGTTCCCGTCGAGCAGGTAGTCGTGGTCGGCCTCCAGCGCCGTCAGCGCCTCGGACAGGGAGCCGGGCACCTGCTTGACGTCGCCCCACTCCTCCGGCGGGAGGTCGTAGAGGTCCTTGTCGATCGGCGCCGGCGGCTCGATCTTGCTCTTGATGCCGTCGAGACCGGCCATGAGCATCGCGGAGAAGGCGAGGTAGACGTTCGCCGACGGGTCGGGGACCCGGAACTCGACGCGCTTGGCCTTCGGGTTGCTGCCGGTGACCGGGATACGGGTGCACGCGGAGCGGTTGCGCTGCGAGTAGACCAGGTTGACCGGCGCCTCGAAGCCGGGGACGAGCCGGCGGTAGGAGTTGATGGTCGGGTTGGTGAAGGCCAGCAGCGAGGGGGCGTGGTGCAGGAGGCCGCCGATGTACCAGCGGGCGGTGTCGGACAGGCCGGCGTAGCCGGTCTCGTCGTAGAACAGCGGTTCGCCGCCGCGCCAGAGGCTCTGGTGGGTGTGCATGCCGGAGCCGTTGTCACCGAAGAGCGGCTTGGGCATGAACGTGGCCGTCTTGCCGTGCGCCCACGCCTCGTTCTTGATCAGATACTTGAAGAGCTGGAGCTGGTCGGCCGAGTGCAGCAACGTCGAGAACCTATAGTTGATCTCGGACTGCCCACCCGTGCCGACCTCGTGGTGTGACCGTTCCACCGTGAACCCGGCGTCGACCATCCGGCGGACCATGCTGTCGCGCAGGTCGGCGTAGTGGTCGACCGGCGGCACGGGGAAGTAGCCGCCCTTGTAGGCGGTCTTGTAGCCGCGGTTGCCGCCTTCTTCGATCCGGCCGGTGTTCCAGGCGCCCTCGATCGAGTCGATGTAGTAGAACGACTGGTGGGCGGAGGTTTCGTGGCGGATGGAGTCGAAGATGTAGAACTCGGCTTCGGCGCCGAAGTAGGCGGTGTCGGCGATGCCGCTGGCGGCGAGGTAGGCCTCGGCCTTCTTGGCGACGTTGCGGGGGTCGCGGGAGTAGGCCTCGCGGGTGAACGGGTCGTGGATGAAGAAGTTCAGCGCGAGGGTCTTCTGGGCCCGGAACGGGTCGATGAAGGCGGTGGCGACGTCCGGCAGCAGGAGCATGTCGGACTCGTGGATGGCCTGGAACCCGCGGATCGAGGAGCCGTCGAAGGCGAGGCCGTCGGTGAACACGCTGTCGTCGAACGACTCGACCGGCAGGTTGAAGTGCTGCATCACGCCGGGCAGGTCACAGAAACGTACGTCGACGAACTTCACGTCCTCGTTGGCGAGGTATCGCAGGAGTTCCTCGGAATTGGCGAACACACGTCCTCCTGGCAGGCGTCGTTGATCCTGGCCACGTCCCGTGGCCGGACCGCCCGGGGACATGGCCCGTACCGCCACCGTACGACGGCTCGCCGCGCCCGGCTCGCCAACCGCCCATCCGGGTTTCCTGCGCCACACCCCGGGTAGTCCGCTTCCCCGGCGGACCGCCCGGGGGAGACGACGCGGCGGGAGGTTGGCATGGTGGGTGCTCCGCGACTGACCGGTGGGCGCTGAGATGTGCGGGATCAGCGGTGAGGCCAGGTTCGACGGGGCCACCCCCGACACCGACGCGGTGAACCGGATGACAGCGGCCATGCGTTCACGCGGCCCGGACGGCGAGGGCGCGTGGGACGACGGCTGGGTCGCGCTGGGGCACCGCCGGCTCACCGTCATCGACCTGTCCGAGGCCGGCGCCCAGCCGATGGTCCGCGACGACCTCGGGCTGGCGCTCGTGTTCAACGGCTGCGTCTACAACTACCCGCAGCTGCGCGACGAACTGCGCGCCGCCGGGCACACGTTCCACAGCACCAGCGACACCGAGGTGATCCTGGTGGCGTACGCGCAGTGGGGGGAGCGGTTCGTCGACCACCTGGTCGGCATGTTCGCCGTGGCGCTCGTGGACCGGCGGCGCCGGCGCCTCGTGCTGGCCCGCGACCGGCTCGGCATCAAACCGCTGTACCTCGCCGAGTCCCCGGGCCGGCTCCGGTTCGCCTCCACGCTGCCGGCGCTGCTGGCCGGGGGCGACGTCGACACCGGCATCGACCGGGTCGCGCTGCACCACTACCTGTCCTGGCACTCGATCGTGCCGGCGCCGCGCACGATCCTGCGCGGGATACGCAAGCTGCCCCCGGCCACCGTCCGGGTGGTGGACGCCGACGGGCACAGCAGCGAGCGCGTCTACTGGCGGCCCGAGTACCGGCGCGACAGGGCCCACGACGGCATGGACGCCGCCGACTGGCGGGCCGCCGTCGGGGACGCGCTGCGCACCGCCGTACGCCGCCGGCTGGTCGCCGACGTGCCGGTCGGGGTGCTGCTCTCCGGCGGCCTCGACTCCAGCATGATCGTCGCGTTGCTCGACGGCGCCGGCCAGCACCACCTCCAGACGTTCAGCATCGGCTTCGACAGCCGCGGCGACGAGGCCGGCGACGAGTTCCACTACTCCGACCTGGTCGCCCGCGCGTTCGGCACCGACCACCACCGCATCCAGCTCGCCGACGGCGATCTCGGCCCGGCCGTACGCGCCACAGTGGCGGCCATGACCGAGCCGATGGGCAGCCACGACGTGGTGGCGTTCCACCTGCTCTCCGAGCAGGTCGCCCGGCACGTGAAGGTGGCACAGTCGGGCCAGGGCGCCGACGAGGTGTTCGCCGGCTACGGCTACCACCACCGGCTGGCCGACGCGGCCCGCGAGGACGCCGCTACCGAGTTCACCGCCGCGTTCTTCGACCGCGACCACGCCGGGCTGAACCGGGTGGTCGACCCCGCGTACGCCTGCGATCGGGACGCCAGCGGCGAGCTGGTCGCCGCGGACCTGGCCGCGCCCGGCGCCCAGACCGCCGTGGACGCGGTGCTGCGCCTGGACACGCACCTGATGCTGCCCGACGACCCGGTCAAGCGGGTCGACAGCATGAGCATGGCGTGGGGGCTGGAGGTGCGGACGCCCTTCCTGGACCAGGACCTGGTGACGCTCGCCGCGGCCTGCCCGCCCGAGCACAAGCTGGCGCAGGGCGGCAAGGGCGTGCTCAAGGAGGTGGCCCGGGAGGTGCTGCCCGCCGAGGTCATCGACCGGCCCAAGGGCTACTTCCCGGTGCCGGCGCTGCGCAACGTCGACGGGCCCGTGCGAGAGTTGGTGGTCGAGGCGCTCAGCGCGCCCGAGGCGCGCCGGCGCGGGTTGTTCCGCCGGGAGTACGTCGACGAGCTGCTGGCCGAGCCGGATCGGGCACAGGCCGCCGCCGGCAGCAACAAGCTGTGGCAACTGGGCCTGCTGGAGTTGTGGTTGCAGTCGCACGGCGTGAGCTGAAGGGCCGGCCGGCCCGCGGCGGCGAGAGGAGCATGGTGAAGTTCGTCATCGAGAGCGAAGCCGACGGCACCGTGGGATTCACGGTGGTCGGCGGCGACGGACGGGTGCTCGCCACCGGGCAGCCCTGCCCGGACAAGGGCGCCGCGCTCGCCGCGGTGGGGGAGATGATGCACGCGCTGGGTGACGCCTGCATCGAGGACCGGACCGGGGCGACCGCCGGGCCGGTGGCCGGCACCCGGACCGAGATCGGCGACGACATGTCGGACATCGGCCGCTCCGGCATCCCGCCGGTCTGAGGCTGCTCCTCTTCGGCCGCCGGAACCCGCCCGGTCGGCCGGGCGGGTTCGCGCGCTCACTGCTCGTCGTCGAGCACGTCCGTGTGGCCGTCACGGGTGACTGTGGGCGGCAGATGCTCGTCCGGCTGGGGCGCCTCGGCCAGCGTGTGGTGCGGGTCGCCGTCGGGCGAGAACAGCACCCGATCGGTCTTGCGGGTCTTCTCCTGCTCCTCCTCCGGCTCCGTCACCGGGTTCTCCCTCCGCTCACCGGCGCCCCGGGCAGGCCGCCTCGCCTCACGCTATGCGTCGGACGGGCCCCGGGAGCGGGTTTCCGCCCGACGGCTGCCCCGCGGTCGCAGGTCTGGCCGGTCGCGGTCCGAACCGTGCGATCGACTGAGGCTCGCGCACGCCGTCGTGGCCGGCGTGCCGGCGTGCCGATGTCCGACGCCGGCCCCTGGTCGTCCCGCCGCGTCGGCGGTCGCCGTCACGGAACGTAGTGCCGGAGCTGCGCCCGCGTGGTTCACCTCGGGCCACTTTGCTCTGCAGCCATCGGCGCGGCGATAACTCACGGCTACCGCTGCGTATGAGGCTGCAGAGCAAAGTCGCCGAAGAGGCAACAGCGTCGCCGGCGGCCAGTTGAGCAATTTCCCTGCCCAAGTGCGGTGCCCGCGAAAAGGCGGTGCATTCGCTCGGGAAACCGCTCCTCACTCACTGTGACGACATGCTGGATCAGGGTCGAGGTGACGGAAAGTCACGACTCGGTTCGGGTGCGGTTCGCCTGAGGCCGGTGAAGGCGGCAGCCGGAGTAGGGTCAGGCGGCCCGCCAGTCGCGGACCAGGGCGGCCACGGTGGCGTGCCGCGCGGCCGGGTCGGCGCGCGTGGCCCGATCGACGACCGCGCGTTGCGCGGTGGTGCCGCGCCAGCCGGACGGGCCGTCGAGCAGGTGGTGCAGCGTGCGGCCGAGCGCGTGCACACTGGTGCGCTCGTCGATGGTCGCGCCCCGGGTCAGCTCCTCCGGCGACATGTAGCGGTGGGACCCGGGCAGCCGGTCGGAGTCGAGCACGAACGCCCCCGGCCGGTACTCGTCCAGGTCGATCAGCCACATCCGGCGGGCGTCGAAGTCGTAGAGGAAGCAGCCGTCGTACAGGTCGACAGCGACGTACCCGGCCGCGCTCACCGCCACGTGCACGTCGAGGATCGCATCCAGCGCCGCGCGTACCTCGGCGACCGGGAGCCGCTGGAAGCGGGCCAGCCCGCTCCGGTCGCTGCCGTGGACGGTGGCGTGGTTGAGCACGACCCCGTCGCGCCACGGGTACACGACGGTCGGGCCGTCGGCGCCGTCGCGTACCAGCTCGGGCCGCACGAGCGCGGGGTGCCGGACCGCGGCGTGCAGGCCCAGGGCGCGCGTCAGCGACACCCGTGCCGCGGCCGTCCCGGCCCGCTTGACGAACCAGCGCCGGCCCGCCGACTCCACGCCGTAGGAGACGCACCCGGAGTCCTGGTCCCCGAAGACCACGAACGCGGCGGCCGGATCCAGATTCCACACGCGTCGAGGCTACGACGAAACGGGACCGCACCGGTCACCGCAGTCAGTCCACCACCTCGATGACGTCCGCCGGCGCCCGGCGGGGCGCGGGCGGCAGCTCGGCCTCCGGACCCCAGCCGACGCGCACGACGAGGTACGGGTCGCCGATGTCGGCGAGCAGCTCACGCATCATGCGGCGCGGCCAGGCCAGCTCGACGGCGTCGCTGAGCGGCGCGCTGGCCAGCCCCTCGGCGGTGGCGGTGAGCAGCAGCGCCGACAGCGCCTCACCGCCGCGCAACCAGGCGGCCGGCTCGTCGCCCTCGCCGAACAGGATCAGGTACGCCGCGCCGCGGTCGAAGTCCGTGCCCGCGCTGAGCCCCGCCGCCCCGCCGGGCGCGTAGTCACGCAGCGGCACCCGTCGTGGGGAGGGCCGCACGGCGGTGGTGGCGGGCACGCCGTCGCCGCTGCCCGGCGGCCGGTTGGTCCACCGGTTCAGCTCCTCCCGGTACGCGGGGTCGGCCAGCTCCGCCTCGGCGGCACGGCCCGTGGACACGGCGAGCATCGGCATCTGGTCCGGCCGGACCACGTGCAGGTGGGCGCCCTCGCCTTCGACGGCGTCGCCGAGCCGGGCCAGCACCGCCTCCGGCACCGGCCGGTCGCCGTACGCCCGCCGGTCGGTGCGGCGGCCCGGGATCGCGTCGACCAGCCGGCCCGCAGGCACGTCCAGGTCGGTCGGGCCGGTCGTGCGCAGCCGGGCCAGCAACGACGGGTCGGCCGGGTCGGGCAGCCTCTCGACCGCCGCCGCCCAGCCGAACGCCGCCAGCGACACGCGCGCGTGGTGCAGGGCGGCGCCGCAGCTCAGCATCAGCAGCCGGCCGTCCGGGTCGGTGTGGGTGAGCTGCCGGTCCGGCTCGGCGCGCAGCTCCAGCGCGTCGCCGGTGATCCGCCAGCGCCAGGGCTGGGTGTTGAACACCGACGGGGCGTGCAGGGACTGCCGGGCGGCCGCCTCCAGCACCCGTACCCTCGGGTCCTGGTCGGTCGATGCGCTGTTCATGGCGGCCCTCCTTGCTCGCTCGTCCCCTTCCGACCCTGCCCGCCGCCGTCGCGGGCGGACAGGGCCGGAGGTCCCGGCCGCACCGGGCCGTGCGCCCCGGCGCGGCGTCAGGTGTCGTCCGGCTCCGGGGGTACGGCCAGCGCGATGGTGAGGTCGAGGACCGTGGCGGGGTCGTGCAGCCGGTCGCCGAACAGCTCGCGGAGCTTGCCCATCCGATAGCGGACGGTCTGCGGGTGCACGAACAGGTCGGCGGCCACCTCGTCGCGGCGTCCCTGGTGCAGCAGCCACGACCGCAGTGTCTCGGCCAGCCGGTGCGCGGTGGCCGGAGGCAGCGCGGCCAGCGGCGCGAGGGCCTGTGCACGCAGGTCGGCCAGGGCCTCCGGGTCCATGCTGAGCAGCAGCGTGGCCAGGTGACGCTCGGTGTCGACCGGTCCGGCCTCCGGCTCGCCGAGGTCGAGCGCGAGCGCCCGGGTGGCCCGCTGGTACGACGCGGCGACCCGGTGCCAGGGGCGGGCCGGGCCGAGGACCGCCCGGTGCCCGTGCAGCAGCCGGGTGAGCTGGCGGCGCCGGCCGCCGTGCATGTCCGGCACCAGCAGTACGGCCAGTTCCTCGACCGGGTTCATGCCGGGCAGGTCCTCGCCGCTCTCCAGCGTGTGCGGGCTGAGCAGCGCCAGCACCGCGCGCAGGTGGCGGCGGGGCAGCAGCACCACTGTCAGCGTCTGCGGCGGCGGCCAGTCGGCGCGTTCGGCGCTGCGCCGCAGCGACTCCTCCGGCTCGCCGGCCAGCAACTGCTGGGTGAGCCGTTCCAGGCTGCGGCGGCGCATCCGGCCGGCGCTGGCCAGCTCGTCGGCGTGCCCGGCCACGCTCGCGGCCGACAACTCGTCGATGTAGGCGAACATCAACTCGGCGAACTCGGCCACCGTCGCGGCGGAGAGCCCGCTGCGTACCGTCGTGGTGGACACCTCGCGCCAGGCCACCCGGGCGCCCACCCGGTACGCGGCCAGCAGCGCGTCCATGCTCCGCCCCGAGCGGGCCTCGCCGCTGCCCAGCGCGTACGCGGCCTCCAGGGCCGGGGCCAGGGGAGTGCTCGGGTCGAACGCCTGGGTACCCTCTATGAG
The DNA here is from genome assembly GCF_051853095.1 of Micromonospora sp. LA-10. NCBI lineage: Bacteria > Bacillati > Actinomycetota > Actinomycetes > Micromonosporales > Micromonosporaceae > Micromonospora > Micromonospora sp. LA-10. The sequence continues at coordinate 802,057 of NZ_CP195710.1, read as the reverse complement.
CTGGAGGAACGTGCCGAGCGCGATGCGTACCGCGTTTTCGATCTTCGCCCGCATGGCGCCGGTGAGCGCGCCGGAGTAGTCCGGCACCTCGGCGGTGATCGCGGAGACGGTCCGCTCGGCGACCATCGGCAGCCGGTTGCGCAGCGTCGCGGCCATCCCGGCCTCGAGGTTGAGGTGCGCGGCGCGCTGCCCGGTGCCGGTCTCCAACGTCATGTTGTTCCCTCCGAACAAAAACCCGCGACCTTTTCACCTTTGTCGGTCAAGATGTTATGCGATCTGGCGGTCACGCTGGTCATATGACCACAACTGCCTCCCGCCGCCCTCAGAAGGTCACCTTCCGGGACAGGCTGCTGCGGCTGGCCGGAGCGGTCACCACGCCGGTGCTGCCCGACGACTACCTCGACCTGATCGCGCCGCTGCGCGCCGGCGCCCCGCTGCGCGGCAAGATCGTCGCGGTCCGCCCGGAGACCCGCGACGCGGCCACGCTGGTGATCCAGCCCGGCCGCGCCTGGCAGGGGCACCTGCCCGGGCAGTACATCCGCCTCGGCGTCGACGTCGACGGCGTGCGCCAGTGGCGCGCGTACTCGGTCACCTCGGCGCCGGACGCCGCGGACGGCCGGATCAGCGTCACCGTGAAGGCCATCCCCGACGGCAAGGTCAGCAACCACCTGGTCCGCCGGGTCCGGCCCGGCACGCTGATCCACCTCGACCAGGCCCAGGGCGACTTCGTGCTCCCGAGCGCGACGCCCGAGCGGGTCCTGTTCGTCACCGCCGGCAGCGGCATCACCCCGGTCATGGGGATGCTGCGCTCCGGGCTGGCCGACCGGGCCGACGTGGTGCTCGTGCACTCGGCGCCCACCCGCGACGACGTCATCTTCGGCGCGGAACTGCGCGCGCTCGCCGAACGCGGCGTGCTGCGGCTGGTCGAGCGGCACACCGACACCGACGGCCTGCTCGACGTCGCCGAACTGGCCGCCCTGGTGCCCGACCACCTCGACCGGGAGGCGTGGGCGTGCGGACCGATCGGCATGCTCGACGCGGTTGAGGGGTACTGGTCCTCGAACGGCCTCGTCGAGCGGTTGCACACCGAGCGGTTCCGCCCGACGGTGATCACGCCGGGCGAGGGAGGCACTGTGACGTTCACCGGAGCAGGGGTGACCGTCGAGTCCGACGGCGCCACCACCCTGCTCGACGCGGGGGAGAACGCCGGAGTGCTGATGCCTTCCGGATGCCGGATGGGCATCTGCTTCGGCTGCGTCGTACCGCTGCGCCAGGGCGCCGTCCGCGACCTGCGCAACGGCGACGTCACCACGGCCGTACCGGGGGACGGCGTGCTCGTCCAGACGTGCGTGTCGGCCGCCGCCGGTACCTGCGACATCGATCTCTGACAGGAGCCACCCAACGTGACCGTCATCCAGAAGAAGGCCGTCAACCCGATCGCCCACCTGAGCGCCGAGGACATCGAGATCATCGGCAAGGAGTTGGACGCGATCCGGGACCGGGTACTCGCCGACCGGGGGGAGCGGGACGCCCGCTACATCCGCAAGGTGGTCAAGACCCAGCGGACACTGGAGATGAGTAGTCGCGCGGTCCTGCTGTTCTCGCTGTTCCCGCCGGCCTGGATCGTCGGCACGGCCGGCCTCACGGTCGCCAAGATCCTGGAGAACATGGAGATCGGGCACAACGTCCTGCACGGCCAGTGGGACTGGATGCGCGACCCGAAGATCCACTCCACCACTTGGGAGTGGGACCACGTCTCCCCGGCCGACCAGTGGAAGCAGTCGCACAACGAGCTGCACCACCGCTACACCAACGTCGTCGGCAAGGACAACGACCTCGGGTACGGCATCATGCGCGTCGACGAGGACCAGCCGTGGCACCCCATGCACCTCGGGCAGCCGCTGTGGAACCTGCTCAACGCCGCGTTCTTCGAGTACGGCATCGCCGCGTACGACATGGAGCTGGGCGACCACCTGAAGCAGCGCAGGCTCAAGGACCCGAAGTTCCGGGCCAAGGCCCGGGCGGTCGGCCGCAAGATCCGCCGCCAGGTGCTCAAGGACTACGTGGTGCACCCGCTGCTGTCCGGCCCGTCGTTCCTGACCACGCTCGCCGCCACGTTCACCGCGAACCTGCTGCGCAACGTGTGGAGCCACTCCGTGATCATGTGCGGGCACTTCCCCAACGGCGTGGAGACGTTCGAGAAGACCTCCATCGAGGGCGAGACCCGCGGCGAGTGGTACCTGCGCCAGATGCTCGGCTCGGCCAACATCAGCGGCAGCCGGCTGCTGCACATCATGACCGGCAACCTGTCGTACCAGATCGAGCACCACCTCTTCCCCGACCTGCCCAGCAACCGCTACCAGGAGATCGCGCCGCAGGTGCGGGCGCTGTTCGACAGGTACGGCCTGCACTACACCACCGGCCCGCTGCCCAAGCAGGTCGCCTCCGCCTGGTGGAAGGTCATCCGCCTGTCGCTGCCCAACCGCAACGACAGCCGGCAGCCGGTCGCCCCGGCCCAGCTCGCCTCCTCCGGCACGGCCTGACCCGCCCGTTCGGTGCACGGCCGGTGAACTTCCACCGGCCGGCACCTGACCATCCGCTGCACAGTCGGCATCCGCGCAGCTCAGAGCCGGTTTCGCGGCCGTCGAGACAGCCCCGCGTCCCCGTACACTCGCGCCCGTCCGGGCGTACGGGTGAAGGGGTGGAACGCCGATGCGGCGCGACGACACGACGCGGCTCCGCCGGCGCGTGGTCATGCTCGTCGACAACGCGGTCGACTGTGACTCGCGGGTGCAGAAGGCGGCCCGCTCGGCCGCCGACGCCGGCTGGCACGTCACGCTGATCGGCTGCGCCCACGTCGACGCCGAACGCCGCTGGCGGCTCGGCGACGCCGAGGTACGCGTCCTGCCGCTCGCCGCCGCACCGGCCGGCGTTTCCGGTCTCGGGGGCGGCGTCTCCGCTTCGGGCCGGGACATCGGTTCGCGCGGCGGCTCCGGCCTGCGGGGCGTGTCCGGACTGCGGGCTCGGCTTTTGGCCCGGGGCGGGCTGCCGTTGCGCGCGGCGCGACTGGCCCGCCGGCCGGTCGAGAACGCCGAGGTCCGCTACTGGCGCGCCCGGCTGCGCGACGGGGCCTGGCGGCAGCTGGAGCCGGGGCTCTGGGACTACGAACGGGTCACCGGACCGGTCGTCGACGACCTGCGCCCCGACCTGATCCACGCGCACGACTTCCGGATGCTCGGCGTGGCCGCCCGCGCCGTGGACCGCGCCCGCGCCGCCGGACGCGACATCAAGCTGGTCTGGGACGCGCACGAGTGGCTGCCCGGCGCGCGACCGCGTAGCGACAACGTCCGCTGGCTGCCCGCCCACCTCGGTTACGTCCGCGAGTACGTCGGCCACGCCGACGCGGTGGTCACCGTCTCCGACACGCTCGCCGACCTGTTGGTACGCGACCACGCCCTGCCCGAACGCCCGACCGTGATCCTCAACGCCCCGGTCACCGCCGCCCTCGATGAGGACGCCCCCGACCTGCGGAAGCGGTGCGGTCTGCCCCAGGGCACGCCGCTGCTCGTCTACAGCGGGGCGATGGCGGTCCAGCGCGGCGTGGACACGGTGGTCGAGGCGTTGCCGCTGCTGCCCGGCGTACACCTGGCGCTTGTCGTCGCCGCCCCGGACGCCGCCTACGTCCGCCAGGTCGTCGCCCGCGGGGCCCGGCACGGGGTGGGTGACCGGTTGCACGTGCTGCCGTACGTGCCGCACCGCCAGCTCGTCGCGTTCCTCGCTACCGCCGACATCGGGCTGATCCCGCTGCACCACTGGCCCAACCACGAGATCGCGTTGATCACCAAGTTCTTCGAGTACGCGCACGCGCGGCTGCCGATCGTGGTCAGCGACGTACGCACCATGGCCGATACGGTCCGCGCCACCGGCCAGGGCGAGGTGTTCCGCGCCCGTGACGCCGCCGACCTGGCCCGCGCGGTCCGGGCGGTCCTCGCTGACCCGGCCCGTTACCGCGCCGCCTACGAGGGCCCGGACTCGCCGCTGCCCGGGTGGACGTGGGGGGCGCAGGCCGAGCGCCTGGACGCGCTCTACCGCCGCCTGCTCACTCCCACCCGCTGACGCCAGCTCCGGTGGAACACCACGGGTGTCTCCGGCCCGTTTTGACACCCATGACGTTCCACCCCCGCCTTGGGGCGGCCATGGTCAACTCCAGTTCGGGGAAGTGGCGGCATCCGAGTGCCGGTAAACCCTCCATTTCGGGGAAGTGGTGTTGATCTTGCGCGGGCCGGGGTGCGGGGCGCGCGGGGCACGTGGGGCGCGCGGGGCGCGGTGCGGGGCGCGCGGGGCACGCGGAAAAGGGCTGGGCGGGACAGTCGGGCCGGGCTACCGTCGGTGTATGCAGAGCAGGCGCACCTTTACCGCCGCGGCCGCGCGAGCTTCCCGCTCGCCGGTTGCCGCCGCCTGAACCTGCCCCACACCCACGCCGGCGACCGGAAACGGTCCGCCGGCGTCGTCGTGTCGACGCTGTGAAGCGCGCGCGGCGGGCCGTCCGGTCACCCGTACCCGGAAGGCACCCGCCATGACACCCGACGACATCACCCGGACGTTCCTCGACCACTACCACCGGCACGACCATCGGGACGCGCCGGAGACTTCACTCATTCCGCCGCCCGGAGACCCGGTGCTGTTCACCACGTCCGGCATGCACCCGCTCACGCCGTACCTGCTGGGGCGACCGCACCCGGGCGGACGGCGACTGGCGAACGTGCAGCGGTGCCTGCGCACCACGGACCTGGACGAGATCGGCGACGACACGCACCTGACCGTGTTCCAGATGCTCGGCTCCTGGTCGCTCGGCGACTACGACATCGCGACCAGCCTCCGCTGGGGTTTCGACCTGCTCACCGACGGGTTCGGCATCCCGGTGGAGAGGCTGCACGCCACGGTCTTCGGTGGCGGCAGCGGTGAAGGCCCGGACGACATCGCGCGGGACACCTGGACCGGGCTCGGCGTGCCGGTGGAGGCGCTGGGCGAGGACAACTGGTGGTCCAACGGCCCGACCGGTCCCTGCGGACCGGACTCGGAGATCTTCGTGTGGACCGGCGACGGCCCGCCCACCGGCACACCCAGTACCGACGCGCGCTGGGTGGAGGTGTGGAACCACGTGCAGATGCGCTACCACAGGCACCCCGACGGGCGGCTCACGCCGCTGCCGCACTTCAGCATCGACACCGGTATGGGCCTGGAACGGCTGGAGATGGTGCTGCGCGGCGACCGGTCCGTGTTCACCGGCGACGGACTGCGGCCGTGGGTGGACGCGGTCCGCGACCGGTGGGACCTGCGCGGTGAGGACCTGCGCGTGGTCTCCGACCACCTGCGGTCCGCGGTGGTCGTGCTCGGTGACGGGGTACGCCCCGGCAACACCGGTCGCGGGTACGTGCTGCGGCGGCTGCTGCGCCGCGCGCTGACGGTGCTGTGGCGCGACGACCCGGCGCGCAGCCTCGGCGGGCTGCCGCCCGAGCTGTACGCGGACACGCTGCGTCGCTTCCGCCAACTGCCCGGTCCGGGCACGCCGCCGGTCGACGTCGGCTCGCTGCACGCGACGCTCGTGGACGAGGAGCGCCGCTTCCGTGGGCTGCTGCGACGCGGACGGCCCCTTGTCGACCGGGTACGGGAGCGCGGCCCGTTGACCGAGCGCGACTACCACTGGCTGCACGACACCCACGGGCTGCCCCGCGACCTGGTCGACGGCCTGCTCGCCGAGACCAGCTGAGCAGCAGCCGGGGTGAGCAAGGGCCGGCCGGGCGGCAGCAGCCGGCGCAGCGGTGGCCGCCCGGCCGGGCCGGTGCCAGACTCGGAGGCGGACGCCACGCGAGGGAAGCGGACGCCGCCGTGAGGAGAGGGCTGCCGATGACCGAGGTACGGCCGGACGAGGAGACGGTGCCGCTGCTCGGCGCCGAGGTGCGTATCGCCGACGCGGCCGGGCTGCTCGCCGCCGCCGTCGACGGGCCGGTGGAGTTGCTGGTCGACGGCGACTTCCCGGCCCCGGTGCGGGAGGTGCGCTGCACCGTACGCGCCGGCACCGCCGACGGGCAGCCGGCGCACCGCTTCGAGGCGTACCTGCGGGTGGAGAGCACCCCGGCGGGCCTGCTGGCCCTCGGTCTGGCCGGGCCGGTCGGCGTGCTGCTCGCCGAACGGCTGGCCGCCCGCGGCGGCGACGGCCCGGCCGCCACGGTGGGCCGGATGGCCGCGGAGGCCGGACGGCGGATCTGGCCGCGACCGGTCGCCACGCTCGCCGCGCCGCCCGGCGACGAGGCCGGCCGGGAGGTGCTGCGCGCGGCCCGGGAAGCGGGGCTGCGGCCGCGCGTCGACCAGGACAACGGCACGGTACGCATCCACGCCGACGTACCAAGCGCCGAGGTGGATGCGGCGCACCTGCGGGCGATGCTGGGCCTGCTGTTCCAGGCCGTACGCGAGTTGTCCGGCGACAGCGACGAGCCGACCGTGCTGCGCGGACGGACGTACCTCGTGGGGCGGCGACCGGTGACGGCGGCCGGGCCGCCCAGCGCGGCGGTGACCCTCGACCAGGTCGGCGGACTGTCCGACGTGGTCGCGCGGTTCCGCGAGGTGGCGGTGTCGTTCCGGCACCCCGCGGCGATGGCCCGGTGGGGCGCGCGCCGGCCCCAGGGCATCCTGATGTACGGGCCGCCGGGCACCGGCAAGACCATGCTGGCCCGCGCGCTGGCGAACGAGATCGGCGCGGACTTCGTGGAGATCCGCACCCCGGAGATCCTGGACAAGTACCTCGGCGGCTCCGAACGCAACATCAAGCGGATCTTCCGGGAGGCGCGCCGCTACCGGCGGCCCACCGTGATGCTGTTCGACGAGTTCGACTCGATCATCAGCTACGCCGGCGCCGGCGGGGACGCGGCCAGCCAGGCCGTCAACGCCGTCGCGGGCATCTTCAAGCAGGAGATGAACACGCTGTTCGAGGAGAACCCCGACGTCATCGTGGTGGCCACCACGAACTTCCCGCAGCGCGTCGACGCCTCGCTGATCCGCTCCGGCCGCTTCGACCTGAAGATCGCCATTCCGGCGCCGGACGACGCCGGACGCGCGGAGATCCTCGCCAAGATGGTCCGCGAGCTGATCGACCGGCACGAGCGGCCGGGCTTCCGGATGTTCGCCGACGACCTCGACCCGGCCGCGCTCGCGGCCGACACGGCCGGGCTGACCGGCGCGGACCTCCGCGAGGTGCTGCGGCGGGTGCAACTCGCCAAGGCACTCCGGGAGGCGGCGGAGGGTGCGCCGCCGGCTCCGATCGGTCAGGATGACCTGCGGGAGGCCGTCGCCGGGTTGCGCCGCGGCTGACCGGAAGGAGTCCACGTTGTCCTCGTCCGATCTGCTGCTGTCCCGCCGTGACCTCGCGTTCCTGCTGCACGACTGGCTGGACGTGACCCGGCTGACCGAGCGCCCCCGCTACGCCGAGCACACCCGGGAGACCGTCGACGCGGTGCTCGACCTCGCCGCCCAGGTGGCCGCCGAACGGTTCGCCCCGCACAACCGGGCCGCCGACACCGGTGAGCCCACGTTCGACGGGCAGCGCGTACGGACCATCCCGCAGGTGAAAGCCGCCCTGGAGGCGTTCGCCGAGACCGGGCTGCTCGCCGCCACCATGGACGAGTCGGTCGGCGGCCTGCAACTGCCGCACGCCGTGGCCGCCGCCGCGTTCGCCTGGTTCCAGGCCGCCAACGTGGGCACGTCGGCGTACCCGATGCTCACCCTCGGCAACGCCAACCTGCTGCTCGCCCACGGCAGCGCCGAGCAGATCGACACCTGGGTACGCCCGATGGTCGAGGGGCGGTTCTTCGGCACCATGTGCCTGTCCGAGCCGCAGGCCGGCAGCTCCCTGACCGACCTCACCACGCGGGCCGAGCCGCAGGACGACGGCACGTACCGGATCGTCGGCACCAAGATGTGGATCTCCGGCGGCGACCACGAGCTGGCCGAGAACATCGTCCACCTGGTGCTCGCCCGCATCCCCGGCGCGCCGCCCGGCGTGAAGGGCCTGTCGCTGTTCATCGTGCCGAAGCTGCTGCTCGACGACGACGGCAACCTCGGGCCGCGCAACGACGTGGTGCTGGTCGGGCTCAACCACAAGCTCGGCTACCGGGGCACCACGAACACGTTGCTGAACTTCGGCGAGGGCGTGCACCGGCCGTACGGGCGGGCCGGGGCGGTCGGCTACCTGGTGGGGCAGCCCCACCAGGGGCTCGCGGTGATGTTCCACATGATGAACGAGGCGCGCATCGGCATCGGGGCCGGCGCCACAGCACTCGGGTACACCGCGTACCTGAAGTCCGTCGCGTACGCCCGGCAGCGCCCGCAGGGCCGCCCGGTCGCCGACAAGGACCCCACCACGCCGCAGGTGCCCATCGTGGCCCACCCCGACGTACGCCGGATGCTGCTGGCCCAGAAGAGCTACGTGGAGGGCGCGCTCGCGCTGGTGCTCTACTGCGGACGGCTGTTGGACGAGCAGAAGACCGCGCCCGCCGAGGCCGACCGGGAACGGGCGCAGCTGCTGCTGGACCTGCTCACCCCGATCACCAAGAGCTGGCCGGCGCAGTGGTGCCTGGCCGCCAACGACCTGGCCATCCAGGTGCACGGCGGGTACGGCTACACCCGCGACTACGACGTCGAACAGCACTGGCGCGACAACCGGCTCAACGCCATCCACGAGGGCACCCACGGCATCCAGGCGCTGGACCTGCTCGGCCGCAAGGTCACCATGCGCGACGGCGCCGCGCTGGAACTGCTGCTGGAGACGATTCGCGGCACCGTCAGCCGGGCGTGGAAGGCCGACGGGTTCGCCTCCGAGCTGGCCGGACAGCTCGCCGCCGCGGTGGATCGGATCGCCGTGGTGACGCGGCGGTTGTGGGCGCCGGGCGATCCGGAGCTGGCGCTGGCGAACGCCTCGGTGTACCTGGAGGCGGTCGGGCACGTGGTGATCGCGTGGATGTGGCTGGAGCAGGTGCTGGCGGTGGAGGCGCTGGGGTCGCCGGACGGGGCCGAGGGGGAGTTCCTGGCGGGGAAGAGGCAGGCGGCGCGGTACTTCTACCGGTGGGAGTTGCCGAAGGTGGGGGCGCAGTTCGACCTGCTGGAAGGGCTGGACCGGACGACGCTGGACATGCGCGAAAGCTGGTTCTGAGCTGTGTGTCGGGCTAAGCCGGCCCTGCCGTCACCACCAGAGCCACTGAGCACCCTGTCGGTGATGCCTGGTCGTCGGGACGGTGTCGACCATCCCGTTACCGCGATGTTCCTTCGCAGCGCTACGGCATGCGGCTCTCGCGGCCTGACGCTCCCTGCTGGTCCAGACCGCGTGGACGAACCAACGCGGTGGGCCTCCGCCCTCGGCCAGCAATCGCAGGCCGGTTCGCGGGGACTGTGGACCGTCTTTGTCCGTACGAGACATGGTCGCCCCTTTCAGCCGCGGGCGCGGCCACCCGGGGTGAAACGAGCCTAGGCTGTGCGCCGTGGCAGGAATGACGTTGCTCCTGCTGTGCCCATGCGTGTTCTTCGTGTTGCTGTTCTTCGCCGCGACCGCGATCCTCTGGTTTCAGACCAAGCCGGGCAGCCGGTAGCTGAATCGGCCGTCGGAATGAGGGACGGTAGGGCCTCCGGCCCGAACCGGAGCCAGGTCTTCGGCAGGTTCAGAAGTCGCCGGCACGCCCGATCGTTCGGGGAGCATGCCGCGCTGATCGCGGCATGTGAGGACGTTCCTTCAATTAGCGCTATCGTTGGGTCGTGGATCGACCTCGTAGCGGCCTATCTCGCTCGCGGCGAAGAGCCTCCTGCTGAGCTGCTGGAGAAGACGAAAGAAACCAGTGACGCGTACGACGATGAGGTCCGCTACCTCGACGAGTAGGCCAGTCTCCGGACATCTCTACGGCTGACGCGACTCCAGATCTGCTCTGCCCTTGTCAGTGAGCGTGGCGCTGCTGGACCAGAACTCCAGGCTCTCGAAGCAGAGGATCAGGTCCTCGTTGCGCAGGCCGCGGATCAGATCCCGCCAAAGCACCTCCGGGTGTCCGGAAGGTGGCTCCTCTCCGAAGAACTCGGCCACCGGCGTGGGATCACCCGGATGCTCAACGCTGTACTGCTCCAGCGCTCACCGCCCTTCGCTGTCGGCGGGGCGAGGGTAGCGGGCGCCATTGAAGGTGACCCGCAGCGTGTACACGGAGCGCCCGGCGGTGATGAACAGCTGGTTGCGTTTCGGTCCGCCGAAGGTGAGATTGGCGACCGGTTCGGGCAGGAGCAACTTCCCGATGAGGGTGCCGTCGGGGTCGAAGCAGTGCACGCCGTCCCGCGCCGCGGCCCACAGCCGGCCGGTGTCGTCGATGCGCAGGCCGTCGAAGCGCCCGTTGTCACACTCGGCGAAGATCTTGCCGCCGCTGAGGGCCCCGTCGGCGGTTACCTCGAAGACACGGATGTGGCTGGGTTCCTGGCGGGTGTCGGCGATGAACAGCTGCTGTTCGTCCGGCGAGAAGGCAAGCCCGTTGGGGCGACAGAAGTCGTCGGCGACCACACGCAGGTCCCCGGTGGCGGGGTCAAGCCGGAACACGTAGCACAAGCCACCGAACTCGGGCTCGGCCTTGTTTCCTTCGTAGTCGCTGTTGATGCCGTAGATCGGGTCGGTGAACCAGATCGTGCCGTCGGCCCGTACGACGACGTCATTGGGGCTGTTGAGCTGCTTGCCGTCGTAGCGGTCTACCAGCACGGTGACAGTGCTGTCGTGCTCGGTGCGGGTCACCCGCCGGTTTCCCTGTTCGCAGGTGATCAGCCGGCCCTGCCGGTCAATGGTGTTGCCGTTGGCGTAGCCCGAGGGCTGGCGGAACACGCCGACCGTGCCGGTGGTCTCGTCCCAGCGCAGCAGCCGATCGTTGGGAATGTCGCTCCACACCAGATAGCGGCCGGCCGCGAAGTATGCCGGGCCTTCCGTCTTGCGGGCGCCGCCGTGCAGGACTTCCAAGACGAAGTCACCGTCGAGGTACCGGAACCTCTCATCCAACAGCCGGAACTCGGCAGGGAAATTGTCAGACACGCGGCCCTCCATCCGGAATGGTGTTCTGAGGAAGAGCATGATTGCCGAACCTGGTACGGTCAACCCGTTCGCCTTCCAGATCACGATGGGAACCTGATGGTTGACGGTACTGATCGCGCCCTGTTGACTCAGCTGCAGCGCGACGCGACCCAGTCCTACACCGCCTTGGGTGAGTCGGTCGGCCTGTCCGCAGGCTCGGCGCACGAACGCGTGCGCAAGCTGCGCGAGCGAGGCGTCATCCGCCGCACCACCGTCGACGTCGACCCCGCCGCCGTCGGCCGTGGCGTGCTCGCCTTCGTGATGCTTGGCGCTAATGCGTGGATGGGCGACACGGCCATCCGTGACGCGCTCGCGGCCCTACCCGAGATTCAGGAGGCGCACATCATTGCCGGCGCGGCGAGCGTGCTGGTGAAGATCCGCACCGCTACCACCGAAGACCTGCAAGCCGTGCTGAGGCGCCTCTTCGCGATCGACGGAGTTACCAGCACTCAGACCATCGTCGTACTGGAGTCGTTCTTCGAACGTCCTATCAACGTCAACGACCAGTGTCCCGACGGCCAGAAGTAAGCTGCGGTGCCTAGACAGAGCCGCACTCCACCTAGTCGAAGATCGGACGCACGCACATCGGCAGATCCGGATGTGTAAGAACGAGTCGCCGCGATGCCGGTATGGGATCTCGCCGACCCTGTAGGCGGGGTAGTTGAACGTGACCCGCGGGCGGGCGTCGTCCGGGTGAGTGCGGGTGATGAAGTCTCTTAGCGGTTCCAGGTCTCTCTGGTTGGCAGGGAGGTCACCCGTCGACGGGTACGCCCTCGGAAACTGGCCGGTCAGATCGCCGTGGCAGTGGGCCGAATCCCTCGGCTGACTGCTCTGCCCAAGGCTCCGACCGGCGGCGCCAACGCCGACCAGCGCCGTGTCGGGCCGTGCGAGGGGAGCAATCGAAGGCATTGGGCTTTCGCCTGTCTCGGTGTCCACAGGCGAGGATCCGCTCGGCGCATCCATCGACAAGGTGTAAAGTCTAAGATCCACGGATCGCCGTTGACGCGCTCATTGAAGGCGGGGTAACGGTTGAGAGGAATCGCGCGGTGGCTAGTAGCTACCGGTGCCAGCGCAATGCTGGTGGCAGCGACCTGGCTCGTGTGCCAGGTGTGGGCTGATTTGGACGTGCAGACATCAGCAACGGTAGCCGCACTCGTATGCCCGGTCATCGGTGCGGCGCTGGCTGCCTGGGCCAGCAATTCGGGGGACCAGAAGCCTGCCGCGAGATCCGCTCCTTCGAGTGGACGTCGCGAAGTTGTCAACAACCTCCCGCCGCGCAACCGCTCTTTCGTCGGGCGAGACGCTCAACTCGCCGCTTTTGAGAACGGCCTGGAGAGGCGGACGTCGGCGGTCGTGCAGGTGCTGCATGGAATCGGCGGTGTCGGAAAAACCACGTTGAGTATCGAATACGCCTACCGTCGCATGGGAAGCTACGACTTCATCTGGTGGATCGACGCGGAGACGCCCTCGATGATCGGTGGCCAGATGGCGTCGTTGGGCGTCGAGGCCGGGTGGATGAAGGCGGCGGCCGACATCCCGTCTGCGCTCCGTGAGGTGAGCCTCCAGTTGGCACGCACCGATCGATGGCTGCTGATCTTCGACAACGCCGAGGATCCGGTCTCGCTGGCGCAGTGGGTGCCTCAGGGGCCGGGCCACGTCATCGTCACCTCCCGGAATCCTGCCTGGGAGATGGTCGGCGGTCCGGTTGCCGTGAACCCGTTCTCTCGAGCTGAATCGGTGGCCCTCATGAGACGTCTCTCGCCCACGTTGAGCAGCGGTGAGGCGAACGACATCGCCGGCCGCCTGGAAGATCTGCCCTTGGCGGTCGCACAGGCGTGCTCTCTCATGAACGAAACAGGTATGTCGGCAGCGGAGTACCTCAAGGAACTGGATCGCAACGGGAGAGAGCTGCTGGAGAACGGGCGCCTGCCGACGTACCCCACGCCGCTGACTCAGGTGGTGGTGACCGCTCTTCGGCGGATGGAGGGAGACTGCCCGGCAGCCGTTCAGCTTCTTGAGATTTGCTCGATGATGGCGGCCGAGCCGATCCCGGTGGAGTTGTTTTCTCCAGAGATCAGCACTGTCCTGGCCGAGCCGCTGGCAGGGCAGTTGCAGACGACGCTGGGGATGCGCCGGACGCTCGGGTGGATCTCGCGCTACGGCGTGGCCCGGGTAGATGAGAAGTCGATTCTGCTTCACCGGCTCGTGCAACTGGTGATCAGCGGAAGTATCGACGCGGAACGCCGCCCAGAGATTCGTCGGTGGGCCGACGAGGCTCTTGCGAACCTGTGCCCGGCCGACACCAGGAGCACTTCTTCCTGGGAACTCTGGGACCGGCTGATGCCACATTTACTGGCGAGCGACCTCGTCGATACTCCATCAAGAGCTCTGCGATCTGCGGCTTATAGGCTGGCTTGGTATCTGAACGAGCGTGGCGAACTGGAACGCAGCCGCGAGCTCGCTGCCACCTTCTACGAGCACTGGCGGGTCTCCCTCGGCCCCAATGATCCGCAGACTCTCTCCGCCGCCCACACCCTGGGTAGTGCGTTGTGGCGGCAGGCGCGGTACGCGGAGAGTCAGGACGTGGCCGTCGAGGTGTACAAGCGGAGCAGTCAGGTCTTCGGAAATGATCATTTGTCGACGCTCAACGCAGCGGATCACGTCGCATCCAATCTCCGGGAGCTCGGAAAGCCACGAGAGGCTCGTGCCCTGCACGAGGACACCCTGAAGCGGAAGACGCGGATTTTCGGTGATGAGCACCTGGAGACGCTGGGAACCGCGCACAATCTTGCTCTGGATCTTCGGGCCCTCGGTCTGCACGAGGAAAGCTTGATCCTCAACCAGGAGACCTACGTGCGTCGGCGGAGGGTACTCGGCGACGATCACCCCCATACGCTGCTCTCGGCCCATGACGTGGCGGCTGGCCTGCTTGCTGTCGGTCGCGCCGATGAGGCGCTGGCTCTTTGTCGGGAGACGTTGACCAGGCGGATCGAGGTGCTCGGGGAGGAGCATCCGGAGACGGTGAAGACGGTGCGTCTTACGGACCAGATCCTGTCGGCCGCAGCCGAGGACACCCGATCTCCGATGCCAGGCCTCATGCCGTAACCGTCACTGCATGAGGCACCTGTCAGCATCCCTGTCTGCGCTGGGACGCAAGCAGTGGGTCCGCGGTGGTGTCGCAGGGACCGGTGCGAGCCTGTCGGTGCAGGCCGCCACAGCCACCCCATGGCCCTGCGCTTCGGTGGCGAAGCCTTCGCCGAATGGTTCCCGCCCTCGTCAGTCGATGGGGAGACGGTAGACGAGGTCGTATCGACCGCCGGGCAGCACGATGTCGGCCGTCTCCACCGGCGTACCGCCCGCCGTGTAGGTCCGCTCGATGGTGTGCACGAACGTGCGGGCCGGCAGGTGGAGCGCCTCGACCTCGTCGGCCGTCGCTGATCGAAGGCTGACGCGTTCCACGACCTCGTGGACCCGTACGCCGATGGCGTCCATGCGGGCGACGACGCCCTTGATTTCTCTGTCCTCGGGCCACTCGATCGGAGTGCCCTTGGTGAGGGCAAGTGGTTCGTGCGACACGGAGAGCTGTATCGGTTCGCCGTCGGCGAGGAAACGGTACGACGTCCGCATCACCGGCGCTCCCGGCTCGATGCCGAGCCGGGCGGCAATCCGCTCATCGGCTCGCTCATGTCGGCTGTCGTGCTTCCAGGTGCCCTGCTGCCCGGCGCCGGCCGCGTCGCGCGCGAACGGGGACGTCGGGCCGTCGCCAAAGCGGACGTCTCGGCCTCGGGCGTGACGGACCAGCCGGGTGGTGTCCCGGACGTACACGCCGGATCCGGCGCGACCCTCCACGATGCCTTCGCCCTTCAGTACGGCAATGGCCCACTTGGCGACGGTCCGGCTCACGTCGTACTGGCGCATCAGGCCGGACTCGGACGGCAACTTGGCCCCAGCGGGCAGCTCTCCGGACAGGATCGCGGCGCGTAGGTCGGCGGCGATAGCCAAGTAGGCGGGCGGCGTTGGCATGTCGGCGGCACCTCCGGTCAGCTCATCCAGTCGACCACAGAGCGCGGGGGATCGGCAGGTAGGAACCGCCTCGACGTCAGTACAAGAGCACCGATCCACGTACACTGACGCGTGGGCATGCCGGCTCACCGGCCGGTGCCGCAGTCCCAGCCCTCGTCCTGGGAGGCAGGCGAGACATGGCGAGCAAGGCCGACACGATCGGCGCCCGGATCCGCTACTGGCGGATGCGCCGTGGCGGGATGAGCCAGGCCGTCCTCGCCGGGCTCGCCGGAGTCAGCCAGTCCTACATTTCCCAGGTCGAGTCCGGCCGCAAGACGATCGACAGACGGTCTACCCTGGTCGCCGTCGCCGCCGCGTTGCAGATCACTGTTGCGGACCTGCTCGGTCAGGGCACCGAGACGGGTGATCCGGCGCGTGAGCGTGCGGCGGAGTGCGTGCCGGCGATCTGGTCGGCGCTGATCGAGATCGAGGACGGCGAGCGGCGGCCGTCGAGCCTCACCCGGGAAGAACTGGCGGCGGGTATCGCGCGCAGTGAGCAGCTTCGCCACCGCTCGAACTTCCCGGCCATGGCCCAGATGCTGCCCGGCCTGCTGCTGGAGGCTGCTGCGGCGGGCGGACCCGCGCTCGCTCAGGTGGCGTACCAGGCATCGGCCTGCCTGCGGCACCTCGGGTACCGCCACTTGGCGTTGAACGCGGCGCGGGTCGCGGTCGCGGCGGCCGAGGACGTCGAGGAGGCGGCATGGCTGGGCGCGACCCGTTTCGCGTACGCGCAGAGCCTGCCGATCGAGTCGGCTCCGCTCGCCGCGCGGGCGGCTGACCGGTCTCTCGCGGAACTTCAGTCCGCCGCCTCGGACGAGCGGGTCCGGCAGATGCTCGGCCAGTTGCACCTGTCGGCGGCTCTCGCCTCGACAGTCAGCGGGCGCCCGGACGTCGCGCGCGACCATCTGACCGAGGCTGCCCGGGAAGCGGCGACCCTCGGCGACCCGGCGGACGGCATGGGATTCAACGGCTGCGGGTTCGGGCCGACGAACGTGACGCTGTGGGAGATGTCCATCGCCGCCGAGTCCGGCGAGCCCGGCCGGGTGATCGAACTGTCCCGCACGGTACGGCCGCAGGTGTTGGCGGCGTCGATCCGGCAGATGTCGTACTGGCTCGACCTCGGGCGGGCGCTGGCCGATTCCGGTCGCCGGGACAACGAGGCGATCGCGGCGTTCGTGCGCGCGGAGCAGGCCGCGCCGGTGCCTTTCTCCCTCAACCCGCTCGCCCAGGACGCGGTCGTCGCGATGGCGCAGCGAGCCAAGCGCCGCGCCGTGCCGAACGAGTTGCGCCTGCTCGCCGGGCGGCTGGGCATAAGCCTGGCGGCATAACCAGCGGTAATTTCTCCATCACCATGCGGCCCTAGTGTCCGATTTCGGTGAGGAGACGCCTCATCCTGCTGGGCGCGACGTCGCACTCCCTTGTGAAGTGATCCGTCGCGCCGGAGCGGACGGAGGTGGTGATGGGCGGTCGGAACGGCTGGCACCGAACGGGCCAGGAGGCGCAGACGGCCGAGTGGGAGGCGGCGAAGCGGCGGATCCTCGCGCTGGCTGAATCGGATCACTCGCAGGCAGCGCCCGGCGAGTCGGCAGCGACCCAAGCGCCGCGCCGGGACGCCGACGGCGTCACACCCGCCGCGCGGCGCCTGCCGTACGAGGGCTACCTCCTCGCTGTCGCGTCGACGCTCGCACGTCGGCATCGCCCGGCCTGGTCGTGGCGGAAGTGGCGGTGGGTGTGCCGCTGCGGTGCGGACCTTCCGTGCCGGAACCGCCACCGCGTACCGATCAATCGCGGTCACTGGCCGTCGCAGGAGGACCAGTGACGACTGCGGAACAGGCGATCCTGGCGGTGCACGTACGGGGTCTGGACGGGATGTGCGTGGGTTGCCGGCTGTGGTGGGCGCGGCTGACTCCGTACCCCTGCTGGCAGGTCGCGTGGGCGACGAGCCGGCAGGCGCGCGCGAGCGTCGCCCGCTTCCTGGGGGTGCGCGGGTGAGCACCCACGGGCCGGTGCTGCCGGTCTGGACGTGCGGTGGATGCGGTGCGCCGTGGCCGTGCGCGACGCGGCGGCGGGAGTTGCTTGCGGAGTACGAGGGCGCGCCGGTGTCGCTGGCGGTGTACCTGGGGGCGCAGTTGGTGCGGGCGACGGCGGATCTGAGTTGGGCGCCGGCGGGGACGTTGCATCGGCGGTTCCTGGGGTGGCTGCGGTGAGCGTGTTGCGGGCCGGCGACGAGAAGTTCCACTACAGCGACGGGTCGCACCGGTGGACGGCGCCGGATCCGGAGTACGACCAGGAGGTGTGGGAGGAGCAGGTCCGCCAGCACAAGCTGGGGCACCTGCGCAACGAGCGCCCGAGGGTACGCATCCGGCGGATCGGGTGACGGGTGCGAGACTGGGCCGGTGACTCACCTGCTCGCGCGCCGCGTCTACGACACCTGCCATCTCACCGGAGAGTTCCGTCTCCGGTCGGGGCAGGTCAGCGACGAGTACTTCGACAAGTACCTGTTCGAGGGGAAGCCGGATCTGCTGCGCGACGTCGCCGAGGCGATGGTGGCTCTGCTGCCGGAGTGCGACGTGCTGGCGGGGATGGAGATGGGTGGCATTCCGCTCGCCACGGTGATGTCGCAGCTGACCGGGCTGCCGACGGTCTTCGTGCGCAAGCAGGCCAAGGATTACGGCACCGCGAAGGTGGCCGAGGGCGGGCCGGTGAGCGGTCTGCGGGTCGTCGTGATCGAGGACGTCGTGACCACGGGAGGCGCGCTGCTGGCGTCGTGCGGACACCTGCGGTCCGTCGGCGCGCAGGTCGAGACGGTGGTCTGCGCCATCGACCGCGAGCAGGGCGGCCGCGAGAACCTGGCGGCCGAAGGGCTGCACCTCCGCGCAGCCCTCACCCGCCGGGACCTGGAAGCCGCACTGACGGCGTGAGGCTCGACCTCCACCAGCAGTGTGCCGGGCGTCAGGGCTCGACCGGGCCGCTGCTGACGTTGTACGAGTTCTTGGCGGCTACCACTGCCGCCTGGATGTGCTCGGGGTCGACGCCGTGGACGTTGAGCGGCGGGTGCAGACGCCGGACGAGTTCGGCCTCGATCTCGGTCGGCTCGGGGTCCTCCGCCCAGGTCAGGCGCAGGTGCGTGTGCATCCACGCGGTCAGCCGCGCCTCGTCCTCGGGGACCAGGACGACCCGGTCGGTCCAGGTCGTCCGGTAATTCTCGGACACGAGGAGCCCGGCCAGCGTGCGGCGCAGCGTCGAGCTGCCCGAGCGTCGCAGGTGGTTGCGCAGGATCCGGCCCCGCAGGCTGGTGGCTCGCCCGAGATAGAGCATCCGCCGCGACGGGTCGCTGTCGTTCGGCGGCCCGGGAAGGTCGGGGAGGACCGAGGGCGGGGCCCACCAGGCGTAGACGCCGCTGCCACGGGCGAGCCGCTTGACGGCGACGTCGAGCGCGACCGGCGGGCCGGAGAGCAGCCGCAGGGCTTCGTCGACCCGTTCTTCGCGGGTCGGGACGTCGGCGGGTCGCCGTTCGGGGAAGGTCACCGGGACCATCCTAGGCGCGTGGCGGTACCCCTTGACTCTCGACCCGGTCGAGGGCCGACCCTTCCCGGGTGACGTATGAGGAGCACGACCGGCGATCAGTCCCGCTCGCGATCGACCTGGAGATGCTGCGGCCGGTGCTGCGCGCGAGCTGGGGAGCGGACACCTGCGACCCGCACGACGTGGAGGATTGGCACGCCGGCAACGCGGCACGTGGCCAGTGCGGGGTGACCGCGCTGATCATCCAGGACCTGCTCGGCGGGGAGCTGATCCTCGGCGAGGTCCGCGCCGGAGACGCCAAGGTCGGCCACCACTACTGGAACCGGCTGGCCGACGGCCGCGAGGTGGACCTGACGGCTGACCAGTTCCACCCACCGGAAGTCGTTGTCGGCGGCCAGGCTCAGCAACGCCCGCCGGGCCCACCGGAACGGTGCCGCCGGCAGTACGAGATCCTGCGGGACCGGGTCTTCGTAGCCCTCTACGGCGGCAGGTCAGTGAACCGATCTGCCTCTTGATGTCAACTCCGGTTGAGGTTGCAGGATGGCGGCGACCTGCCCCTGCGTGATGAGGAGTGCGTACGTGAGCGTCGACGTCAGCTTCCACTCGATCATCGACTACACGGTTGACGGACCCGGCACCCAACAGGAGCTGGTAGCGGCCTTCGCCGAGATCCAGGAGCGCTGGGTGCGCTTCTACCCCGGCTACCAGTCGGCCCGCTTCTACCTGAGCACCGACGGCACCCGGGTCTACACGATCGTGCGGTGGGCCAGCGAGGCGGACTACCGCAATTTCGTGGAAACCTCGGACACCGCGGGTCGAATGGCCGCCATCTCTCAGGCCCTGGAGGGCCTGTCCGGCAAGGCCGAAGCGCGTATGAGTGGCGTTCCCACGTACACCGTCGCCCACGAGGTCGGCCCAGGGCCACGGCGTCTCGACATCTGATCAAGAGGTGTGGGACGAGCGGGCTCTCGACGGGCGATCAAACGGCTCAGCGCCCACCCCGCCACTGCGCGTCGCGCCGGGCCTGGAGGCGGCGGTGCTTCTCGGTCGCCTCGGCGGCCTGCCGGCGGAGTGTCCCGACCCACGGGTACGACCCGGGGTGGTCGAGCAGATGGTCCCAGATCGCGCCGAGAGCGAAGGCGTGCCGGCCGAGCACTCCCTCGTGCCGCAGGGTGAAGCCGCCCAGGCCGGAGATCAGCCGGACCGTGCTCGGCCGGCCGTCCGGCAGCGTGACGAGCGGTTCAGGGAACATCGGCTCATCCGCGGTCGTCCACGTCCAACGCAGGGTCTCGTCGTCGATTCGTTCCAGCCGGATCGCCAGGTCACCGGCCGGCACCACAGTCGCCGGGACCTCGACCGGCGTGGGCCGGTGACGCACCACCGTCACCCGGTCCAGGTCGGCGTCGTCCTCGTGCGGGTCGGCCGACGGTGGCAGCATCGCCGGGCGGGCGGACGGACGCGGGACCAGGGACAGCAGAGCCCACTCGGCGGCCCCGGCCGGATTCTGCTCCCGCTGCTCCCAACCGCGATCATCCGGGCCAGCCAGCACGGTGTGCCAACGTGTCGCCTCGGTGACCGCCCAGATGTGCAGCTCATGCCGCTCGGGCGGGTCGTCGTCGGTGCGTACCGACTCGTGCAACCGGTTGCGGGCGTGCGCCCGCACCCGGATCAGCCCGCGGGGGACGGCGACGTCGGTGAGCGCATCCGGAGGACCGCCCATCAGGCCGACGACCGACAGCAGGCCGGTGGGGCTCCAGAGGGTCGCCTCGCTGACAAAGTCCCACCCGTCCTCGACGTCCGCCGGTGGGCCGGGCAGGACACGCGCGCGCATCTCGATCCAGCCGGTGTGGATGCCGCAGAAGCCGGTGAACTGGGAGGGGCCGCCGGGGTGCAAGAGTTTGTCGCCGACCGTGTAGATGGGCATGCCGGTTTCCCACGGCACGGTGGACACGTCGTACTGGCAGTAGCTGACGAAGACCCGCGTCCAGTCGGGTTGTTGTCCGTGGCGCGTGTCGACCATCACCGCATCGTAATCGCGTCCTGATCGGACGGTGGGGGCGTCGTGCTCGCCCGGTCCGGACGGGATGCGAGGCTGACCGCGATGAGCATGGCGTCGGCGTTCGTACCGATCTGGGTCCTCACCGCGGTCGGCTACGCGGCCTGTCGCTGGGGCCTGCTGGGCGAGGCGGCGGCGTCGGTGCTCGGCCGGTTCGTGTTCCAGCTCGCGATGCCGGCCGCTCTGTTCCTGGCCCTGGCCCGGATGCCGCTGTCCGGGTTCGCCGGCCGTTCGTTGCTCGCCTTCGGGGTGAGCACCGTCGCTGTGGTCGCGGTCGGGTGGGTGGGCGCGAGCCGGCTGTTCGGTAGCGAGCCCGGCGAGCGGCCGATCTGGGGCATGGCCGCCGGGTACGTGAACTCGGCGAACCTGGGCATCCCGATCGCGACGCAGGTTCTCGGCGACGTGTCGTTCCTGGCGGCGGTGGTGCTGCTTCAGGTGCTGGTGGTGGCGCCGGTGATCGTTGTCGCCCTCGACCGGCACAGCGACCCGGACGGGCGGGTGCGGGTGCGCCGGATCGCTTCTCTGCCCGTACGCAATCCGGTGATCCTGGCGTCGCTGCTCGGTGTCGCCTGCTCGGCTGAGGGCGTGCGTCTGCCGTCGGCGGCCGTCGCGCCGCTGACCCTGCTGGCGGGCGCCGCGGTTCCGGCCGCGCTGGTCGCGCTCGGCGCGTCGCTGCGCCGCACGGGGCCGTCGCCTGCCGAGCCGGCCGCGCCCGCCGCGCTCGCCGTGATCACCGCGCTGAAGCTGGTCGCACAGCCGGTCATCGCGTACGCGGCCGGGCTGGCCCTGGGCCTGTCCGCGCCGCAGGTGTTCGCGGTGGTGGTGTGCGCGGGCCTGCCGACGGCGCAGAACACGTTCATCTTCGCCCAGGAGTACGGCGTCGGTGAGACGGTGGCCAACCGGTCGGTGGTGGTGACCACGACGCTGTCGCTGGTCACTGTGGCCGCGGCGGCGGCGCTGCTCGGGTAGCTACCGCTATGCGGGGAACCGCCTCCACTGCCCCTCGGAGACGACCTCGACAGTGCCGTCGACCACCGTGATCGCCGTCTGGTCGTCGATCGCGTACGCCGGACCCGCGATCTCGGCCGCCCACTTCTCGGCGTTCGCCATGGTGTTGTCCGGTTCCATACCCAGGTGCGGGAAGATCGAGAAGTCGACGAGCCCCAGCGTGCGGTCGTCGGGCGCGGACTGCCACTCGACGAAGTCCTTCCCGACGCGGGGGGTCAGCACCATGCTCCCCGCGCTCAGCCCCACCCAGACGGTGTCCGGCAGCGACGGCAGCAGGTCCGCCAGCCCGGACTGCCGCATCCAGTGGCACAGGTACGTCGCGTCGCCGCCGTGCACGAGGATGACGTCCGCCTCGCGGACCCAGGGGACCCACCGCTCCTCGCCGATGCTCGGTAGCGCGGTCAGTTCGAGGACGCCCAGCGACTTCCAGCCCAGCCCGGTCATGGGTAGCGGCGTCTGACCGGTGATGAAGCGCCAGGCCGAGGCCGGGCCGCCCATCGGGTAGGCCGCCGTGGGGATGCAGAGCGCGTTGGACTCGGCGATCGGCTTGCCCAGCAGGCCGACGAGGGCATCCTGGATGCTCGGGTTCTGGACGCCCGCGGATGTGAGAAGAAGCTTCACGCCTACCTCCGGTGGTAGCGGTTGGGTGCACGGGAATGCAGACCGGGCGCCGTATCGAAACTCATCGCCACGCCTCGCGTCACTCGCGGATCTCCATCGCTGTCACCAGGCCGTCGTCGAGGCGGTAGACGTGCGTCACGGTGTGGTCGGCGAGCTTCGCACCAGCTTTGTCGTGCACCACTTGATGAACGGTGACGGCGATCCGGCCGTCCGGCTCCGTGCGGAACGCGGTCGGCGTGACGACGGGTTCGAGCTGGTCCCACTGCCGCCGCCAGTAGGCACTCACCTGGTCCCGGCCGCTGAGGACGCCTCCTTCCCAGCCGTTGGGCCACGAGACGTCCGGCGTCATGGCGGCCAGCAGCGTGGGGATGTCACGCCTGTTGAAGGCCGCGTAGAGGTTCGTGAGCAACGCCTGGGAGGTCCGGCGTCTCGGCGAGTCCATCGAGCCAGCATGGCCGGTGGACGAGCCCTCCTGAAGGCAACTTCGCGGTCAGCAGAACGGCAAACCCGAGGGCCGCGCCTCCGGCGGATCGTCTGAGCCCGTCCGGCTGGAATCGCGTTCGTAGACTTCCGGCCGTGCGAGTTCCTCTTGCGATCGCCGGGGTGGTCGTCGTGCTGGGTGCGGCGGCCGCGACCGTGGCCGGGGTGCGCTGGACGGCCGCCGGCGAACCGGTTTCCGTGACGGCGCCGCCGGGAGCGTCCACCACGCTGCCGGAAGGCGCCTACGAGCTGGTCGTCGACAACCGGGCGCACGAGCTCTACGTCGACCTGCGCACCGACCGCGGTGATCCGGAGGTCGACACATACGCCATGCCGTTAGCGACCGGTTGGGAGGAGGTCCGGTCCGCTGTCGCCGGGCAGCTCGACGGCTGGAAGCAGGCCGGGAGCTGCCCCGACAGAGGGCAGTGGCTAGTGCAGTGCGCCTGGTCGGAGCCGACCCGCTGGTGGCCCCGCACGGTGTGGATCGTCTTCCTCCGGCCGGCCCCGCCCGATGACCGCAGGTCCTACCTGTGGCCCGACAACACGGTGCTGTTGATCGGCTCTGCCCGGGGTGCCGACCGTTCGTGAACCGGCCCCGGCGGGGCGTCGGCGACGACGGCGGGGCGTCCGCGATGCTGTCGACGTGGAGTACGTATCCAGAGTGCCGCGACCGCCGCTGGACGGGCTGATCGACGACCTCTACTACCTGGCGGGCACGCCGCCGTACCCCCGGTTGACGCTGCCGCCGATGCCGGCGGCGCTGCTCATCGTCAACCTCGGCGCGCCGTTCCGCGTCCGCGGTGGCACCGACATCGAGACCACCGGGTACGCCGACGGCTGCGTGATCACCACGCCCACCCGCGCGTTCGAGTTCGGCTACCCTCGCCCGACCCGGTCCGTCGGCGTACACGTCAAGCCGTGGGGCCTCGCGCCGTTCCTGCCGATGCCCGCGGCCGAGCTGTGCGACCGCCCGGTGACGCTGGAGCAGGTCTGGGGCCGGCCCGCCGTCGCCGAGCTGCGCGACCGGCTGGCCGCGGCGGACGGGCCGCACGAGATGCTGACGCTGCTCGAGGAGGAGCTGATGCGGCGGCTGTCCGAGACCACCGGCCTGGGGCTGGTCCGGCACACCAGCGGCGTCATCGCGGCGACCAGCGGCGCGGTGCCGATCGGTGACCTGAGGACGGCGGCCGGTGTCAGCAGCACCCATCTGGCGCAGCGGTTCAGGGAACTCGTCGGCGTCACGCCGAAGCGGCTGGCCCGCACCTACCGCTTCGCCGCCGCCGTGTTCGCGATCGACCCCGCCGGGCCGGTCGACTGGGGTGAGCTCGCAAGTCGCGCGGGCTACTTCGACCAGGCCCACTTCGGCCACGAGTTCCGGGCGTTCACCGGGCTCACGCCGACCCGGTACGTCGAGGTCCGGCGGCGGTTCCTGCGCGAACACCCCGGCCACGTGATCGACGGCTGGCCGCTGCCGGCCGATTGATTTCCTACAAGAACGGCGGCCCGCGGGACGCTAGCTTGGGGGCACCCGAGGCAGAGGAGAACCGGCGTGGGCACTGTGGTCCTGTACAGCTCGGTGTCGGTGGACGGCTTCGTCGCGGACGACAACGACCAACCCGGCCCGCTGTTCGACTGGTTGACCAGCGGTGACGTTCCGCTGGACGACAGCGGCGCGCTGAAGGTGTCGCAGACGTCCCACGACTACGTCCGGCCGTACTGGGACCAGATCGGGGTGACAGTCGTCGGACGGCACGTCTTCGACCTGACCGACGGCTGGGACGGGACGCCGCCGAGCGGAATCGACCACGTGGTCGTCGTGACGCACCGGCCGGCGCCCGACGGCTGGAACCCCGAGGCACCGTTCCACTTCGTCGACGGCGTCGAGGCGGCCGTGGCCAGGGCGCAGGAACTCGCGGGGGACCGCATCGTCGAGATTGCCGCCGGTGACGTCGGAGGCCAGGCGCTCGCCGCGGGCCTGGTCGACGAGGTACGGATGGACGTCGTACCCGTGGTGTTCGGGTCCGGCAAGCGCTTCTTCGGGTCGGTCGACGCGCAGCACCTGCTGGAGGATCCCGACGTGGTCCTTCCGGGCGAGCGGGTGCTGCACCTGCGCTACCGGGTGCGCCGCTGACCGAACGCGAACGCGGCGTCCGATCCCCGCCGGACAGACGGCCCGTCGTC
The DNA here is from genome assembly GCF_051853095.1 of Micromonospora sp. LA-10. Lineage (NCBI taxonomy): Bacteria > Bacillati > Actinomycetota > Actinomycetes > Micromonosporales > Micromonosporaceae > Micromonospora > Micromonospora sp. LA-10. The sequence goes on along the minus strand of NZ_CP195710.1, from coordinate 776,987 downwards.
GACCAGGCTTGCTCCCATGAACAACGCACTCGACGGCAAGGTAGCTCTCGTCACCGGTGGTGGCCGTGGCATCGGCGCGGCGGTGGCCCTGCGCCTGGCCGAGGACGGCGCCGATGTGGCGCTGACGTTCCAGCAGAATCAGCGTCGCGCCGACGACGTGGTGGAGCAGATCAAGGCTGTGGGACGGCGCGCGATCGCCGTGCGGGCCGACAGCGCCGATCCGGCAGCGGTGATCGCGGCGGTGGACCGGGCCGCCGGTGAGCTGGGCCGGTTGGACTCCTGGTCAACAACGCGGGCGCGTTCCTGCTCGGGCAACTGGAGCAGTTGAGCCTCGACGAGTTCGAGCAGACAGTCGCGGTGAACGTCCGGGCGCCGTTCGTCGCCTCGCAGGCCGCGGTGCGCCACATGCCGGCGGGCGGACGGATCGTCAACATCGGCAGCAACGTGGCCGAGCGGGCGGTCTTCCCGGGCTTCTCGCTCTACGCGATGAGCAAGACCGCCCTGATCGGTCTGACCAAGGCGCTCGGGCGCGAACTCGGCGGTCGAGCGATCACGGTGAACCTGGTGAACCCCGGTGCCACGGACACCGAGCTGAACCCGGCCGACGGCCCGAACGCGGACACGATCAACGGGTTCACCGCCCTCGGCCACTACGCGCAGCCGGCCGACGTGGCCGCCGCGGTGGCGTTCCTCGCCGGCCCGGACGGGCGTTACGTCACCGGCGCGACTGTGAACGTCGACGGCGGATTCACCATCTGACCATCGGGAACGGCCAGGGTCGTGACGGGAAGGACAGCCGCCCAGGACGATCCAGAGCATCGTCGTGGTCGGGTCAGGCGGGCGACCGCAGCGAGTCGAACCGTACGCCGGTGGCCTGTTCGGACAGCTCCCACAGGCGGCGGCCGTGCTCGGGGTCGGCCGCGGCGGGGGAGAGCTTTCCCGGCGCGGGGTGGCCGCGTAGTTCGCCTGGCCCGCCCGGGGCGATGAGACCGCCCGACGGCGCCGTGGGGTCGGTGGCGGCGAACAGTTGCGGCCAGGCGCCGTGGTCGGCCGGCTGGGCGAGCAGCGGGTTGCCGATCCGGCCCAGCAGGATTCGCCACATTCCGGTGGTGGCGCCGGTCTGCAGGTTCGTGGCGGTGTAACCGGGGTGGGCGAGGATGCTGCGTAGCGGGCTCGCCGCGGCGCTGAGCCGACGGTGCAGCTCGACGCCGAACATGGCGTTGGCCAGCTTGGACGTGTTGTAGCAGCCCATCGGGGAGTAGCGCCGCTCGCGGGCCGGGTCGGCGAAGGGCGGTTTCGCGCGCTGGTGGTTGACCGAGGTGACGGTGACCACCCGGGGGTCGCGGCCGGCCAGCAGCAGGTCGAGCAGGAGCCCGGTGAGCGCGAAGTGCCCGAGATGATTGGTGGCGAACTGGAGTTCGTGCCCCTGTGGACTGAGGGTGTGCGGCGTGGCCATCACGCCGGCGTTGTTGATCAACACGTCCACCCGGCGGTGGTCGGCGTGCATCCGGTCGGCGAACTCGCGTACCGAATCGAGGTCGGCCAGATCGAGCCGCCGTACCTCCAGATCCGCGCCGGGTTGGGAGGCGGCGGCCCGGCGGCCCTTCTCCTCGTCGCGGACGGCCAGCACCACGCGAGCGCCGCGGGCGGCGAGCGCCCGGGTGGTGGCCAGGCCGAGGCCGCTGGTCGCGCCGGTGACGACGAAGGTACGGCCACTCAGGTCGGGGATCCGCTCCGCTGTCCAGCCATCAACACCCATGAGTCTCACTGTGCGCTCGGTGGCACTGAGTGTCAACGATTGCGTCAGATGTCATCATCGGCATCGCATAGCATCGGTGAATGGGATCTCGTGTGGACGGCGGCATGGCCGAACGCAAACGGCAGCTGGTCGCCGACGAGTTGCGTGACGCCGCCCTGATGCTGCTCGCCGACCGCGGCTTCGACGTGGTGACGATCGACGACATCGTGGCGGCGGCCGGCATGTCGCGGCGTACCTTCTTCCGCTACTACGCGTCCAAGGAGGACGTGGTTGTCCGGTTCCTGGCCGACATGGGGGCGGACGTCGTCGCCGAACTCGCCGCGCGGCCACGCGCCGAGCCACCGTCGGTCGCGCTGCGCCACGCCGTCTGGGTGCCGCTCGCCTCCTGCGCCGGCCATCCCGACCACGCCGAGCGGGCCCGGGTCGTGGTCCGGTTGATCCTGGACACCCCGGCGCTGCAGGCCCGCTGGCTGGAACGCCAGATCCAGTGGCGCGCCGGTCTGGCCGCCGAACTGGCCGCCCGCCGCGACCTCGACCCGGGCGCCGACCCCTATCCGGGGATGGCCGCCGGGATGGCCCTGCTGGCATTGGACACGGTGCTGCGGCAGTGGCGGGCGGGAGACGACGAGCAGCGTCTGGCCGAGTTGACCGACCAGGCGTTCACCGTCGTGGCCCCGGCCCTCGACGCGCCTGCTGCGCCGGGCGCCGACGGTTTGCGTTGACATCAGCCCGGGACCGGGCCACTGACGGTGGTGCGGACCCCTCCTACCGTGAGGACATGCGGTGGTATCTCCTGCTCGCCGGCATCGGGCTCACCACGGGCCTCACAGTCCTGATCCGTCTGCGCGTACGCCGTCGCCCGGAGACCGCGGCGGACAAGGCGGCGGCCGCGCGGGCCGCCATGCGATCCATTCGCCGTAGCTCACCGCGTCCCGGTCGCGACATCTTCGAGCGCGGCCGAGGCGTCCCCGACCGGCACTCCGCCGCCATCGCGGAGAACGCTGTCTACGGCGACGCCGCGACCTTTGATTCGGGCGGTGGCGGCGGGGGAGTGGACTGAGGCGGACAGCGCGCCGGATACCCGCTGGCGTGTGCCGGGCGCGGCGGGTACACCTGGGCGGTGATCCTCATCCAGCGGGTCCGCGTCCGGTGGACCGCCGACGCCCGCGGCGCGCCCGCGGCGAACGCCCGCCGCGGGCTCGTCCGGGCGATGCCGCTGCCCCGGGCGCTGCCGGAGGGCGAGGTGGTCGTCCACGACGTGCTCGCCGACCAGGCGGCCGGCTACCGGCACCGGGACGGGGTACGCGCCGCAGGCGTCGCGCTGGCCCGCGAGGCCGGGCTCTGGATCGGGTATGACCAGGCGTCGATAGTCGTGGACCGGCTGCCCGGGCCGGCGGCCTTTCCGCGCCCGTCGGCGTCGTCGCGGCTGTTCACGCTCGCCCCGGGGCAGGTCGGCCGCTACCGGGCCAACTTCCGCTTCACCGGCTGCTCGTGCAGCCCGAGCTGGTACTACGAGGAGTGGCTGGTGCACGTCGTACACGGCGCGGTGGCATCCTTCGGCCCGCCGGACCGCGACGTCGACCACCGCGTGCGCCTGTACGGGTGACGCGTCAGCTGCCGAACCAGACGACGAGTCGTACGTGGTCCTCGCCGTACCGTTCGGCGCGTTCCACCCGCCACATCATGTCTCCCGAGCGCACGGGGCCGCAGTCCCGGTCTGCCCACTGCGGGGTGGCGCGGTGGCTAGGCTGTGCCGGTGTGGAAGACGGTGTGCCGGGGTGACCGTCATGGTTGACGCGGACGACGTCCGCCGGCTGGCGCTGTCGCTGCCCCACGTGGTCGAGATCGACAGCGACGGCTTCGACTTCCGGGTCGCCGGCAAGGGGTTCGTCTGGTCCTATCCGGAGCGTACGCCCGGGAAACCGCGGCGCATCCGCACCGACATCGCCGTGCTGTACGTGGGAGACGAGGCGGAGAAGCAGGCGTTGCTCCTCGGCGAGCCCGACCTCTTCTTCACCACCCCGGCGTACGACGGGTCACCCCTGGTCATGGTGCGGCTTGCGCACGTCGGCGTCGAGCGCCTGACGGAACTGGTCACCGACGCGTGGCGGATGCGTGCCCCCGACCCGCTCACCGGTGACCTCGGCGAGGGCACCGGAGCGTGACGCCGCCCTTCCCGTCCTCGTCGGTGACCGACGATTGACACGTCCGAGGCGGAGGAGGAATAGTCGGCGTCGACCCCGCTGTTCGCGTGGGCACTCTGCATGAAGGAATGACGCCTGTGATCCGGGTAGGCCGAGCGGCCGCCTGAGTGTCGGGCGCGCGACGGACGACCGTCGTGCGGCCGCGACACGGTGGGAGCGGCCCGATGTCTCCTCCATCAGTCGCAGTTCCCCTCATGCAGCGAGGTTTCACGTTGAGCATGGATTTCCGCATCCAACAATCAGTCGTCGTCAACCTGTCCCGTCGGCCCGCGCCCGTCGAGGTGGGGCCCTTCGTGCTCGGGCTGGACCCGACGACAACCAGCCCGTACGTCAACTACGCGACGCCGCGTCCCGGCGCGGCCGTCACGGCGGCCGACGTCACCACGCTGGTCGCGGCGTTCCGCGCCGCGGACCGCACACCCCGTCTGGAGTACGTCACCGGTTGCGCTCCCGATCTGGAGGCGCTGCTGACCGCCGCGGGCTTCGTCGTGGAGGCCCGGCACACCTACCTGCTCTGTGTGCCGGCGACGCTGGTGTCCCCACCGGTGCCGGACCGTTTCCGCCTGTGCGAGCCGGGTGCCGACCCCCTGCGCGCCGCGCTGATCAGCGTGCAGAACGAGGCGTTCGGCGACGACTCGGTCGCCTCCGAGGCCGACGTGGCTCGGCTGCGGCACCAGCAGGACGCCGGGGGCGTGGCCGTCATGGCTCTCACCGAGGACGGCGGCTGCGCGGGCGGCGGCGGTGCGGCTGCGCCTGCCGGCGCGGTCAGCGAGGTGGCCGGCATCGCCGTCCGCGCGCCCTACCGCCGCCGGGGACTGGCGTCCGCGATCACCGCCGAGGTGACCCGGCGGCTGTTCGGCGCCAGTACGGAGGTCGCCTGGCTGGAGGCCGGCGGCGAGGACTCGTGGCGGGTCTACGAGCGTGTCGGCTACCGGCCCGGCGGTCAGCGGCTCTACCTCGCGATGAACTGAGACGGAGAGCCCGGGCCGGGTTGCGGCGACCCGGACCCGGGCCACCTCTGCGGCAGTCGCGAGGTCACAGGCCGTGGCACCGCGTTACGCCAGGACACGATCAACGGGTTCGCCGCCCTCGACCACCACGCTCAGCCGGCGGATGCGTGGCCCCGACTCGTCGAGCGGCACGTCACGCCGCCCGCTGTCCGTCGATGATCTGCTCCCGGAGGATGTCCGCGTGCCCGCAGTGCTGGGCGAGCTCGCGCAGGACGTGGAGATACACCCAGCGCAGCGGAACCGGGCCCCGTCGGTGGCCGGTGAGGATGTCGTCCAGACCTCGCGTGGAGGTCGCCCGGCGTGACGCGGCTCGGGCGTCGCGGTAGGCCTGTCGGACCCCGGCGATCGTGTCGCCGTCGTCGAGGAGGAACGAGTCCTCCGACCGCTCGGGGATGCCGATCTCGGCTCGCGACCGACCGGTGACGGCTTCGTCGAACCAGACCTTCTCGACGAAGGTCGCGTGCTTCACCAGACCCAGCAGCGTCGTCCGGGAGGACACCAACGATCGGCGTGCCTGTTCCTCGGTCAGTCCGTCCAGGAAACGGTCGAGCGCGTCGCGGTGCTCGTCGAGAAACGCCTCGAACTGGGCCTGGATCGGCTGCGCGACGATCTCGGCGGAGAAGGTGGGCGGGAAGGACGGCATGGCCGAAGCATTCCAGATCGGCGCCCGCAGCCCCGCGGACAAACGCCGGACCGGTGAGGTGAGCCCGGGCGAGGAGACCGGGCTGAAGGGCTCGGAGCCGCAGGGGACGGTCGACGGACGTCAGCTCCGCACCCGTGCGCCCGGATGAGCGCAGGGCGTCTCAGGCGGGTCGCTGACGTACCGCGACGATCTCGGCGTGGTGAGCGACCGCCCAGTCAGCCAGCGCGGAAAGCGGATCCAGAAGGCTGACACCGAGTGGCGTCAGCCGGTACTCGACGCTCGGCGGCAACGTCGGAAACACCTCACGTTCGACCAGGCCGTCGTTCTCCAACGCCCGCAAAGTCCGGGTGAGCATGCGCGGGCTGATGCCCTCCACGGCCCGGTGCAACTCGTTGAACCGGTGCGGACGTCGGCCGAGCAAGGTGATCAGCAGCAGCGTCCACTTGTCGCCCACCCGTCGCAGCAGGTCGGTGACCGGACAGCGGTCGTACTCGCCGGCCGGAACCGGCATCGGCAGCCGATGATCGTGCAGCGAGGCACTCACCTCGGTGTTACCTGTGGACATGAAAGTGCCTTCTTTCGCCTCCGCCGCCCTGCTGCCCACGATGAGGCAGGCCGATGAGCAGAACGATAGGGGGCGTCGTGGGCGTCGTGGTGGTCAGTGGCGGTACGAACGGGATGGGACGCGCGTTCGCCCTGGGGCGGGCCGAACGTGGCGACCGGGTCCTGGTGCTCGGCCGCAACCGTGAACGCGGCGAGGCGATGGCCGGTGGCCTGATCGCCTTCCTTCCCGTCGATCTGTCCAGCGTGGCCGAGACGCGGCAGATCATCGAGCACATTCTCGGCGAGCACCAGGTCGTGGACGCGTTGGCGCTGTTCGCCAATGCTGTGACGCCGCGTCGTGTCGTGACGGTGGAGGGACTGGAGCGCACGTTCGCGCTCTACTACCTCAGTCGCTACCTGCTCAGTTTCGGTCTGCGTCCGGCTCTGGACCGGGCGACCGCGCCGGTGATCGTGAACGTCGCGGGTGTCGGTGTCAGGAAAGGCGAGGTGCGCTGGGCTGATCCGCAGATGACGACGGGCTACTCGGCCATCGCCGCGCAGTTGCAGGCCGGTAGGGCCAACGACCTGCTCGGCGTGGGCTTCGCCCAGCGGTCCGGTAGCCGCGCCCGATACGTGCTCTACCATCCCGGGTTCACCAGGAGCGGTGACCGCAGCGCGCTCCCGTTCGTGGTCCGGGGAATGCTGGCGGTGGCGGCGGCGGTCGCCGCCCGGTCCGTCGCGGACGCGGTGGCGCCGATTCACCGGTTCCTGGACGCGCCGCCGACCGCACCGGTGACCGCCGTCGACCGGGGGAAGCGACTTCCGCCCGGTTTCCCGACCCTCGACCCCCATGACGCCGAGCGGTTGATGGACCTCACGGAAAGGCTCCTGCGGTGAGGCGCCGCGCCCACTCTACGGCTGGAAGTATTCGGACATCATGTCGCTGACCCACTCCGGCTGTCGGACGTCGGCGGGGACGAACTCCTTCATCACCGGCTTCAGGTCGATCACGGGCGTGCCGGACACCGCGTCGAGGCCCACCACCGTCAGCTCGCGGCCGTTCACGGCCTCGATCGCGCAGCACGTCACGCCGATGCGGTTCGGCCGCCGGGGGCCACGGCCGGCGAAGACGCCCATCGGCGGCAGGCCGGCCCGGCCCCGGTAGGGACGGGGCTCGCGGTGGTCGCCGTCGTCCGCGAACCGGTCGAAGACGAACACGACCTCCACGTGCGAGAACTCCTCCAGGCCCTGCAGGCACGCCTCGCCGAAGCGCTCGTCGACGACGATCGTGCTGCGGACGGCGCCCCAGTTGTCGCTGTGCTGGATGTCCGTCCGGTCGTTGTGCACCGTGCCGATCGGCGTGATCTCGAAGGAGCTCATGACCGGAGACTAGTTCCGCATCGAGCGCACCGGTGTCCCTGCTGCGCCGGGAGCCGGTCACGGGGCAGACGAGCCGGACCACCGGCGCTAGGCTCATGATCATGGACATTCTCCGATACGCCGCGTTCACCGCCGACCCCACCGGTGGCAACCCGGCCGGTGTCGTCCTGGACGCCACCGGGGCGGGCGACGCGGAGATGCAGCAGGTGGCGGCCGAGGTCGGCTACTCCGAGACGGCGTTCCTCGTCCCCGGCGGGGACGGGCGGTTCACCGTGCGCTACTTCAGCCCGAAGGCGGAGGTGCCGTTCTGCGGCCACGCGACAATCGCCTCGGCGGTCGCCTACGCCGAGCGGCACGGCCCGGGTGTGTTGCACCTGGACACCCGCGCCGGGCTGGTCGAGGTCGCCACGAGCGTGCAGGCGGACGGCATCACCACCGCCACGCTGACCAGCGTCGCGCCGCGCAGCGTACCCCTGGGCGTGGACGACCTCGGGGCGCTGCTCGCCGCGCTGCGCTGGTCGCCGGAGGATCTCGACCCGGCGCTGCCGCCGCGTGTCGCGTACGCCGGGGCCTGGCATCCGATCGTGGCCGCCGCGACCCGGCAGCGCCTGGCGGACCTGGACTACGACATGGCGGCGCTGAGCGCGCTGATGGCCGAGCGGGACTGGACGACCATCGACCTGGTGCACCGCGAGTCCGAGCTGGTGTTCCACGCGCGCAACCCGTTCCCGCCCGGCGGCGTGGTCGAGGACGCCGCGACCGGCGCGGCGGCCGCCGCGTTCGGCGGCTACCTGCGCGAGCTGGGCCTGGTGCGACCGCCCGCGACGGTCACCGTGCGGCAGGGCGACGACATGGGCCGTCCGAGCCTGCTCACCGTCGGCATTCCCGCCGATCCCGGCGCCGGGATCGCGGTGACCGGCACCGCCGTGCCCGTCCCGCAGACAGCCCGATGAGACCGGACCACTACGACGGTTTCGCCGAGCGGTACGCGGCGGAGAACGAGTCCAGCCTGTTCAACGCCTACTACGAGCGGCCCGCGATGCTGGAACTCGCCGGGGACGTGCGGGGCCGGCGGATCCTCGACGCCGGCTGTGGCGCCGGCCCGCTGTCCGAGGCGCTCGCCGCGCGCGGCGCCGTCGTGACCGGTTTCGACGCCAGCCCGGCGATGGTCGAGCTGGCCCGCAAGCGGCTCGGCGGGGCCGCGACGCTGCTGGTGGCCGACCTGGGCGGGCCGCTGCCGTTCGCCGACGACGCCTTCGACGACGTGATCGTGTCGCTGGTGCTGCACTACTTCGAGGACTGGACCGCGCCGCTGGCCGAGCTGCGCCGGGTGCTGCGTCCCGGCGGCCGGCTCCTGGTGTCGGTGAACCACCCGATCGGCTACGAGGTGGCGTTCCCGGAAGCCGACTACTTCGCCGTCGCGAGATGGTCCGAGGAGTACGACTTCGACGGGCAGCGGGCCACGCTCACCTACTGGCACCGGCCGCTGCACGCGATGGCCAAGGCGTTCACCGACGCCGGTTTCCGCCTGTCGGCGATCAGCGAACCGCCGTTCTCGCCCGACACGCCGCGCGAGCTGCTGCCCCCGGAACTCGACGGCCGTACGGCGTTCCTCTGCTTCATCTTCTTCGTTCTCGAAGCGCGGTGAATCCGCCGGCGGCGTGACGTCGGATTCGCGGCGGCTCGTTCGTCGTACAGGTGAGGAGGCGGCCGGACCGGGCCGCCCGGACAAGGGAGTCATGGCATGCCGCGGTACCTGATCTCGTTCAACGACGGCGCGATGGACCACATCCCCGCCGAGGAGCTGCCCGAGGTGGGCAGGGACGCGCACGCGGTCATCCAGGAGGCCGTGAACGCGGGCGTGTTCGTCTACGGCACCGGGCTCGAACGCCAGCAGGCGAGCATCGTGGGCACGGACGGGATGGTCACCGACGGGCCGTACCCGGAGACCAAGGAGGTCATCGGCGGGTTCGTGATCCTCGACGTGGCCTCACGCGACGAGGCGCACAAGTGGGCCGCCAAGATCGCCGTCTCGTGCCGGTGCGCCCAGGAGGTCCGGGAGATCATGCCCGACCCCGAGACGGAGGCGATGCTCCGCGCGGCGGGCCGCTGACGGGTCCGATGTCGACGCGACGACGGTGGGCGGGGCACCCGGACGGAGGTCACGCCCACCATGATCGCTAGCCTCGTGCGGTGAAACGTGAACTCGCCGCGCTGTCCCTGCTGTTGGTCGTCTCCGCGTGCGCGCCCGCGGAACCCGCGCCGTCGTCCTCCACCGCGCCGTCGTCCTCCACCGCGCCGTCGTCGTCCACTGCTCCGCAGGCCGGCTCGACGGCGCCGGCGGACAAGTTCGCCGCCGGGGCGTGCAACATGGTGGCCCGGGTGATCGAGCAGCAGGACGTCAAGTTCACCTCGAACACGTCGATCGCCCTGCGTGCGGCAAAGGCGACCGATCCGGGCGTACGGGAGGCCGGCCAGCGACTCGCGGTGGTGACGAAGGAATCCGGAGACATGTTCGTCCGCAACGACCCGAACGAGGACACCGGCCCGGTCGACGCCCGCATGGCCGAGGCGCAGCGCGGGCTCCTGTCCGCGTGTACGGCGCTGTTCGGGCCGCAGCCGTGGCCGTTCGCCCCGTCGCCGACACCGACCACCTGAGCCGCGGCGCTGATGCCGGCTCATGCCGGGCCGGCGGCCCCGGCGATGGCGAGGGTGTGCTGATATTCGCGCCAGTGGGCCAGCTTGCCGTCCCGGGTCCGCAACACGCCGATGAACGGCGCGGAGGCGGTCACCCCGGTCACCGTGTGCGTGCCGACGAGTTCGTACTCGACCACGATCACCTCGGGATCGGCGGTCTCGTGTACGACCACGCCGCGGCAGTCGTCGAACCGCACCGGGAACGACGCCCGGCCCGCCCGCATGTACGCGAGAACGGCCTGCTTCCCCTCGGTGCGCGTCGGGTGGCCGGGTGCGGCGAAGGGCGTCTCGATCACCACGTCGTCGGCCAGCGAATCCGCCTCGAAGGTGGGCAGGTTCGCCAGCCACCGGGCGCACATGCCCTCGAAGATCTGCTGTGGTGTCATGCCGGCCTCCGAGATAATGAGTCGTAACTCGACTTGTGGCACGAAGAATAATGAGTGGAGACTCACTTTGGTAGAGGGTCCGCCCCTGCGCGCCGACGCGCAACGCAACCGGGCACGCATCCTGGACGCCGCCGAGGCGGTCTTCGCCGAGTTCGGTACCCGTGCCTCCACCGAGGAGGTGGCCCGCCGGGCCGGCGTAGCCATCGGCACGGTCTTCCGTCATTTCCCCACCAAGGAGGACCTGCTCGCCGCGCTGATGAAGCGACTGCTCGCGCAACTCGCCGAGGAGGCCGGAAGACACGACCTCTTCGGGTTCTTCCGGCACACGGTGGCGCAGGCCGCCGCGAAGAAGACGGCAGTGGAACTGCTCGCCGGATCCGGGGTGGACGTCCGGCTTCCGGACGCGGTGGGCCACCTGGAGGAAGCGGTGGGCAGGCTGCTGGAACAGGCCCAGGCCGCCGGAGCCGTCGCCGACTCGGTACGGCTCCCCGAGGTGATGGCGCTGCTCGCCGGCATGTGCCAGGGCGCGCTGCACGGTGGATGGGACGAGCATCTGCAAACCCGGACGCTGGCTGTCGTGTTCGCCGGCTTCGAGCGCGGCTGACGGCCCGGCGCGGATCACGCCGCGATAAACCGGTTGGCCGGCCCCGGCGAGCGCTGCTAGCTTGCCGGTGGCCGTGCCGGAGGACGAGGGAGGTGGTACCCGTGACCGCAGTATCGACATGGGTGCTCCCCTCGGGGGTCACGGCCGGGCGATAGGTCGTCCGGGAGCGCCGTCGCACTCCCGAAAGGCACGACCATGCGCTTCACCTCCGAACAGCGCCTCGCCGACGGCGTACGCGAGCGCGAATTCACCCTCGGCGACATCCCCGGCCTCCTGTGGACGCCCGCGTCCGCGTCCGAGCCGGTCCCGCTCATCCTGCTCGGCCACCCCGGCGGACTGCGCCGGATGTATCCGCGCCTGGTGGCCCGGGCACAGGGCTGCGTCGAGCAGGGCTTCGCCGCCGCAACCATCGAACTGCCCGGCAGCGGCGACCGGCCCGCGTCCGCCGCCGCCGAGCAGGCCCGCGCCGACCTGCGCCGGGCACTGACGGCCGGCGAGCCGGTCGCCGACGAGGTCGTCGACCGGCTCGTCCTGCCGCTGGTGGAGAAGGCGGTCCCGGAGTTGCGGGCCGCGCTGGACGCGCTCCTCGCGCTGCCCGAGGTCGGCGGCCCGGCCGGGCACGCCGGCGGGGTGATCTCCATCGGCGTACGGCTGGCGGTGGTCGAGCCGCGCATCGCGGCCGCGCTCCTGTTCGCCGGGAGCTTCGTGCCGCGCGCCATCGTCGCCGAAGCCCGGCGGGTCACCATTCCGCTGCACGTCCTGCTGCAGTGGGACGACGAGGGCAACGACCGGCAGATGGCCCTGGACCTGTTCGACGCCTTCGGCTCGGCCGAGAAGACGCTGCACGCCAACATGGGCGGGCACACGGGCGTCCCGTGGTTCGAGGGGGAGGCCGCGAACCGATTCTTCGCCCGGCACCTGAAGGCGGCCCCACCGGCGGCGACCTCGGCGGATCCGGGGGAGCGGACGCCGTCTCGCCAATAGGGTGATCGCATGGCGCCCGTGACCGGACTGGACCACGTCGTCATCGCCGTGTCCGACTGGCGGGCCGCCACCGACTTCTACCGCGACGTCGTCGGCGCCGAGGTGATCGGCGTCGGCGGCGACCGCGTCGCCTTCCGGATCGGACCCCACCAGTTGAGCGTGCACGGGCCGGGCGTAGACCTCGGCGGCAACGTCGCACGGATTCCCGTCCGCCCGGGCAACAGCGACATCTGCTTCCTCTGGGCGGGGCCGATCGAGGAGGCGGTGGCGCACCTGCGGCGGCACGACGTCGAGGTGGAGACCGGACCGGTCCGGCGGATCGGCGCCGGTGGCACCGGGACGAGCGTCTACTTCCGTGACCCGGACGGAAGCCTGCTGGAGTTCATCTCCTACCAGGAGACGCCGTAACGATGTCCGGTCAGAGCGGCGAGGCCACCGGCGGCGCCCAGGTGGGTCGCGGGATCAGGCAGAACGGATGGCCGGCCGGGTCGGCGTACACGTGGTCGCCCGGCAACCGCCGCGCGCCCAGCGCGAGCACCGCCGCGCCCGCCGCGTCCTGGTCGTCGACCATCACGTCGAGGTGCATCTGCTGCGGCACCGCCGGCTCCGGCCACGTCGACGGCGTCAGCCCGGGGGCGCGCTGGAACGCCAGCCCGGACGCCGCCGTACTGGCCGACACCACGGCGAAGTCGTCGTCCGCGTACGTGATCGGGTCGCCGAGGACCGCGCTCCAGAAGCGTGCCTCGGCCATCGGATCCGGGCAGTCGACGATCAGATGGTGGAGCCGCCCGACCGGCAACGCGATCACCCCGTTCCGCCGCGGCGTCAGCTCAGCCGCAGATCGTGTTCGGCGAGGGCGGCCTCGATGATGCCCAGCGCCTTCGGCCCCATGCCGTGCAACCGGGCCAGCTCCGCTCGCGGCACCCCCGCGAGCCGGCGCAGCGTGGTGTAGCCGGCCGCGTTCAGCGCCCGCGTGGCCGGTGCGCTGATCTTCGGCAGGCGGTCCAGGGGCGACGTCATCGCCCGATGCTAGACCGCCACGGCACGGCTCGCCTGCCCGTCCTCCGGCCGTCAGGGCCGGAATGGGGGAAAGACCCGACGGGCATATCGGGGCGTTTCCGTATGGGACTCGGGTGGGACGCCGCTGAAGAATCGACAGGCATCCAGACACCGGGAGGTGCCGTGTTCCGACGTACCGTGGCCGTCGCCCTGACCGCGCTCACCGTCCTGGCGGGACTGCCCGGCCCGGCCCGCGCCGGTGGTCCGCCGCAGCGGCTCGTGTGGGGCGAGTGCGCCGACGACCTGCCGAACGTCCCGCCGGATGAGCGCGTGCGATGCGCCCGGCTCCGCGTGCCGGTGGACTGGGCCCGGCCGAACGGCCCGACGTTCGAACTCGCCGTGGCACGCCGGCTCGCGCGAGCGCCGGAGCGGCGGGTGGGCACGCTGGTGTTCGGGCCGGGCGGCCCCGGCGACTCGGGGGTGGAACGCATCCGTAAGGGCGACCGGTTCAGCGACGAGTTGCTGGACCGGTTCGACCTGGTCAGCTTCGACCCGCGTACGGTCGCCCGCACCGCCGCACCCGTCTGCACGCCGGATCCGGCGCTGCGCAAGCCGCCCGTCCCGCTGACCGGTCCGGCCGACTTCGACGCCGCGGTGGCCTACAACCAGGCCCTGTGGGCCAGGTGCCGCCCGACCAGCCCAGTGTTCGACCACGCCGACACACTCAGCACGACCCGCGACCTCGACGCGTTGCGGCGGGCGCTGGGGGAGCGCCGGCTGTCCTTCCACGGCAGCTCGTACGGCACACTGCTGGGTCAGCAGTACGCCGAGCGGTACCCCGGCCGGGTACGGGCGGTCGTGCTGGAGGGCGTGTTCGACCACAGTCTCGACGTGCGATCGTTCGTGCGGACGCAGGCCGCCGCGTTGCAGGACTTGTTCGACGAGTTCGTGTCCTGGTGCGACAGGTCGGCCGACTGCGTGCTCCACGAACGGGACGTGCGGTCGGTGTGGGCGCAGGTTCTGGCCCGCGCGGACCGTGGCGAATACGCCCCCCGTACCGCGTTCGACGTCACCGCCGTGGCACTCGGCCTGCTCGCCGGCCCGCGCTGGCCGCAACTGGCCGCGACCGTGCGGGACATGGACGCCGGCACGCCGCCACCGGCTGTGAACCTCCCGCTCTCGGTCGCGGCGTTCTGCGCGGACTGGCCGGCGCGGGTGCGCGACTACACCGACTACGCCGGCCTGGTCCGAGACGCCGCGGCTGCCGCCCCGGACGTCCGGTACGGCGCCGGTCTGCTGGCCGTGCAGACCTGCCTGGGCTGGCCGTCCCCGGTCCGCAACCCGCCGCACGCGCTGAACGTGCACACCCGCACGCCGCTGCTGCTGCTCAACGCCCGGCACGATCCCCGCACCGGCTACACCTGGGCGGTGAACGTCGCCCGGCAACTCGGCCGGCACGGGCGCCTGGTCACCTACGAGGGCTGGGGCCACGGCACCTACCAGCGCACCGACTGCACGGAGGCGGTGGTGGACAGGTACCTGGTCGACCTGACGGTGCCCGCCCCCGACGCGCGATGCCCGGCGAACTGACCGCTGCTAGACCGCCGGCCCCGGCGCCCGGCGAGCGGGCGGGCCGCCGGGCGCCGGTAAGGCAGCGCCGCCAGGCCCAGCACGAGCAGCAGCAGGGCCGTGCCGACCAGGAACGGCAGCGACAGGGCGGGCTGGCCGAGCCACTCCCACGGCACGTGCCAGCGCGGATGCGGCTCGTCCAGGTGGTGCGTCAGCATCAGCGGCGCGCCCAGCAGGATCGGCCCGGCCCAGAACACCATCGCGACGCCGTACAGGACCTTCGCGGGCCCCTGCACCAGCGGGCGCCGTCCCTCGGTGCGCCGGCTGGCCCAGCCGAACAGCACCCAGCCGCCGGCCAGGCCCAGCACGAAGCCGAGCAGCCCGGCCGGGTAGGCGGTGCCGGGAGTGGCACGACTGAGGGTGACATTCGTCGAGCCGTCGCCGGTGAGTTCCACGGCGAGGATGTGGTCGCCGCGTTCGGCGTACACGGTGATGTCGGAGGGGATGGACGCCGGGTCGCATTGCGGAGTGTCGGGGACGCAGTCGTAGGCGTTGGCGTAGAAGGGCTCGTGGCGCTTCCACCCGGCGGCGTCCAAGCGCTGCCGCAGGTCGGTGAGGCCGCCGGCCGGCGTCTGGTCGAACGACGCGGTCAGCTCGGCCAGCGCGTACTCGCCGCCGTCACCGAGCAGCAGCTCGGACAGGAGATCCTCGTTCAGCGGGTGGCCGTAGATGAGGAACACGGCGGGCGGGTCGTCCTGGTCGATGTGGCTGACCTGCCGGTCCGGGTAGAGCTGCCCGACCACGGCGGCGAGGTCCCGGTGGTCGAGCGGGCGGGAGCCGAGCCAGGCGAGCCAGGTGCCGAACGACGCGGCGAACAGACCGCAGACCACCGCGAACACCGACGCCCAGGCCACCACGGAACGGCTCGCCGGCCGTCCCAGCCGGGCCCGCAGACCATGGCGTACGAGATTCGCCGCCACCCGGGTACGGCGGTGGGCCGGGCCGACGTCCCGTACCGTCTCCAGGATCTCGGCCCCGCGCGCGCGGCGGTAGTCACGGGGGTAGGCCAGCAGCAGCCAGCGGTGCATGGGTTTCTCCCTACGGGACCGCGACGGCCGGGGTCAGGCGGTGCGGGGCCGCAGGGCGCGCAGCCGGGTCTCGGCGGCGGACGCGAGCTGCCGCAGCCGCTCGGTCTGGCGTGCCAGCTCGGCCTGGCCGTCGGCGCGCAGCCGGTAGTAGCGGCGCAGCCTGCCGTCGACCACCTCTTCGTGGCTGAGTTCGACGAGGCCCTGCGCGACCAGCCGGTCCAGGGCGGCGTAGAGGGTGCCCGGCAGCAGGTTGACGCGACCGCCGGACAGACCGGCGACCTCCTGGATGATCCCGTAGCCGTGGCGCGGCTCGTCGGCCAGCGCGGTCAGGATCAGGAAAGTCGCCTCGCGCATTTCAGTCACCGAGGCAACATATACAGCCGATCAATACATCGTCAACGATTGCCGAGCAGTCCGCGTCCGGTCAGGAAGGCGCGCAGCGTCCCGGCGTCCTCGGCGGACATCAGCCACCGGGGGATCACAGTGGCCGGCATCCGTCCCACGTACACGATCCAGAAGTCAGGGGTCTCGGTGACCCGCTCGACGCCGTCCCAGGCGATGCCGCCGGACTCCGAGCCGCTGCGCATCATGATGTTGGTCTCGTCGATGTCGTAGCCGCCCTCGACGGCGTAGCCGCCGGAGCGGCGCCGGGCCCGCCACCGCACCCACGGCGCGTACAGCATCGACAGCACGCCGGCCACGATGAACGCGGTCCACAGCGACGCGAACCGGCCACCCCGCTCCGACGCCTGCGAGGCGACCCAACCGATCACCCCGATCGCGGCGAGGACCGCGCCGATGTAGCCGAAACGGCGCAGCCGGGCGGCGGCGAGCGCGGCGGCCACGCGGGCCGGATAGGCAGGGTCGGCCGGTACGGCGAAACGGATCTGCATCGGCACCGAGGACCACCCACCGGACTCGTGTTCTGGACGGCGGGAGCGCTGCCCCGCGACGACGTGCGGCTCCACGTTACCGGTGGCCGGCGGGGGTCTCAGATCCGGCGCAGCACGAACGTCACGAAGCCCAGCATGTTCCGGTACCCGCGCAGCCACTGGTCACGGTGCTCGCGGGCGGCCGTCAGCGCCCCGGCGGCGTCCGGGTGACCGGGGTTGTCCAGCGCCCACTCGGTGAGCGAGCCGGTCCACGACCACTCGTAGTCGTCCCACTCGGCGGTGTCGCTGACGTGCGCGTACACCGGGGTCCAGCCCGCCTGCTCGGCGGCGTCGACCAGACCGGCGAGGTCGGCGTGGTCGTCCGGTTTCGCGCCCAGCGCCGCCAGCGCCCCCGGCGTCGGCGGCACCTGCCAGAACCCCTCGCCGACCATCAGGATGCCATCGGTCTTCACGTGCCGCCCGGCCAGCCTCAGCGTCTCGCCGAAGCCGCCGAGTGCGTGCGTCGACCCGACGCACAGCACCAGGTCGTAGTCGCCGTCCGGCACGTACGCGCGGGCGTCGCGCTCGTGCAGCGTGAGCCGTTCGGCGAGGCCGCGTTCGGCGGCGGCGTCCGCTGCGCGTTCGAGCGCGTACGGGCTGAGGTCCACGCCGTCCGCGTGCCCGTCCGGGTAGTGCGCGAGGGCCTGCAACGCCCAGGCGGCCTCACCGCAGCCGAGATCGAGGATCCGGGCCTCCGGCCGCCGGCCCGCCCGGCGCAGCAGCCGGTTGAGACTGAGGCCGGAGATCGGGGCCGCGATCGGGTGGTGCGAATGCGCGATGCTGCTCAGGCGTTGACGGTCCATCGCCGCAGTCAACACGAGGACGGCGGGCCCGCGCACGCGGGTGGCCGCCGCCGGTCAGTGCCGGCAGACGATCGTCGCGTCATCGGTGGCGACGCCCTCGCGTGCCTCGGCCTCGCGGACCCGGCGGATGACGTCGGCGGGACCGTCGGTCTCCAGCAGACGCAGCAGGCCCGCCCAGCCGGCCAGCCCGAACGTGTCCACGAGCCGGCTCGCGCCGTTGCTGAGCAGCGCCGCCGTGCCCACCTCGCCGGCCGGGCACTCGCCGGTGACCGCCTCGTCCACCACCCGCGGGTCTTCCTTCGCGACCCAGAACCCGCCCGGGCTGTTGCGCCTGGCCCGCAGCTCCGTCAGCAGCCGCCGGTACTCCTCGCCGCCCTCGGGCACGTCCTTCAGCCGCTCCTCGAAGGACCGGGCGATCACCACCTCGCGCGGATCGTGGGCGACGAGCGGCTCGCCGCCCGCGCGGCCGACGACCGCCACCGCGTCGCCGAGAACCAGATGCTCGACGGTCCCGCCGGAGAACCGGAGCATCGCCACGGCCGCGAACGGGCTGATCGGATCGGCGACGTCGCACGTGTCGCGGTGCGAGTCGGTGACCCGCTCGATGCCCTCGGCCAGCACGTCGCGCAGGCTGCGATCCTGGTCCAGCGCGCCGAGGAGGGTGCCGCCGAGCCGGGTCGCGTACCAGGCGACGCCGTGGTGGCAGACCTTCTCCACGCCGGAGATGCCGCCGGCGCCGTCGACCAGGACCATGCCGCACGGTACGGCGCCGGCGAAGTCCTCGTTGCTGCGCCCGGGATGCCCCGCGTCGGTGGCCATCGCTACCCGCATCGACCCATCATGCCGTCATCGACAGGTACGCGATGCCCCGCGCGACTTGATCTGAAGCGCGGTTGAGGTCCTAGCGTCGTGCTCACCCGATAACTGCCGGAGGTAGATCACCATGACGACGCCGCACCTGTCCGACGCCGAACTCGCGGGCCAGCCGGCCGCCTACTGGACGGGAGTCGCGTACGAGTCGCTGATCGCCTTCACCCGGGCCCAGCAGGCCGTGCACGGCTTCACCCAGCCGCAGTTCTGGCTCCTGCGCAACCTGTCCACGAACGACCTTCTGCCCGGCGGTGGCGGGCTGACCGTCCCCGAGCTGCGGCAGGCGATGCGCTCCTACCTGCGTGCCGAGGACGATCTGGACGCCGAGGCGGAGGTCCTGCTGGAGCGCGGCTGGCTGACCCGAGACGCGGACGGCAGGCTGCGGATCACCGAGGCGGGCGAGGGCGCCCGGGTCAGGTTCAAGCAGTACGCGCCCGCGATCCGAGCCCGCATCCACGAGGGCGTCGACGACGCGGACTACGTCACCACGCTCAGGGTGCTCCGGCAGATGATCCGGAACACCGGCGGCACGGTGTAGCGCACCGGCCCGCCTCAGGACGCCCGAAGGCTTCGGATCGCCAGGCGGGCTCCCTGGTGGAGCAGCACGCCGGCGCCGGTGTTCGCGACGGCGAGCACCGCCGCGCCGAGCAGCCCGGCGCCGACGTCCATCACGCCGGTCGCGACCAGCAGGACCGGCCAGCCCAGCGCGGCGGCGACGAGCGACGACCGCCACCAGCGACCCAGGAGAACGCCGAACAGGATCAGCACCGGGATCATCGTGGGCGACCTCCTGCCGTCGGCTCGTTCGAGCGTACGCCCAGCTCACCCCCGCCGGTCGCGGTCCGGGTGCCGGAATCGGGCGTACGGGCGCGGCCGGGCCGCCAGGATGAGGTGATGCGCGCCAGCCAGAAGATCCGCCACCGGCACGTCGACGTCGACGGGCTGGAGGTGTTCCTCCGCGAGGCCGGACGCCCCGGCGACCCGGCCGTGCTGCTGCTGCACGGATTCCCCAGCTCGTCGCACACGTTCCGCGAGGTCATGCCCACCCTCGCCGAGGTGGCGTACGTGCTCGCGCCCGACCTGCCCGGCTTCGGCATGTCGTCCTCTCCCACCGTCGGCGAGTACGACTACACGTTCGGGAACCTGTCGTGGACCGTCGAACGCCTGCTCGGCCTGCTCGGCGTCGACCGCTTCTTCGTCTACCTGCACGACTTCGGCGCGCCGGTCGGCTACCACCTGGCCACCCGCGCCCCGGAACGGATCCGCGGCCTGATCGTGCAGAGCGGCAACGCGCACGCCGACGGGCTCGGCGCGCAGTGGGACACCGCGCGGGCGTACTGGGCCGACCCGGGCGAGGCCACGCGCGCCGCGCTGCCGGACTGGCTGACCTTCGCCGGCACCCGGGACCAGTACCTCGCCGGGCTGCCCGCACACGTACGGCCTTTGCAGGCGCCCGAGGCGTGGCACCTGGACTGGGAGCGGATGACCCGGCCCGGCAACGTCGAGGCGCAGTTCGCGCTCTTCACCGACTACGCGAACCACGTCGCCCGGTTCGGTGAGATCGCCGCGTACCACAGCGCCCACCAGCCGCCGGCGCTCGTGCTGTGGGGCCGGCACGACGCGTACTTCGACGTGGACGAGGTGCTCGCGTACCACCGTGCGCTGGACCGGATGGACGCGCACATCCTCGACGGCGGCCACCTGCTGCTGGAGACGCACGCGGCCGAGTGCGCCGCGCTCATGCGCGCGTTCGTCCGGGACCACTCGTGAGCCACGACGGTCACGGCGTGGCCGGCGGCTTCGCCTTCTGCGGGTGGAACGTCTCGTGGCGGGCCAGCATGGCGACGAACTCGCCGATCTTGCGCGTCCGGGTCTCCGCCCGCTTGACCGCGTTGAGCCGGTGGATGAGCGCGAACCGGTTGGCGCTGGTGAGGACGTCGAACATGGCCTGGGCGGCGGGCTCGGCCGCGACGGCGGCGAGCAGGTCGGCCGGCACCTCTGCTTCCGACGGCGGCGCGTAGGCCGCCGCCCACCGGCCGTCCGCCTTCGCGGCCTCCACTGCGGCCCGGCCCGCGGGCGTCATCCGCCCCTGCTCCTCCAGCCGGGCCACGTGCGTGACGTTGCGCTGCGACCAGGAGCTGCGCGCCCGGCGCGGGGTGTAGCGGATCCACGAGCTCTCGTGGTCGCGCTTGCGGCCCTGCCCGTCGATCCAGCCGAAGCAGAGCGCCTCGTCGACCGCCTGCTGCCAGGTCAGCGTGGTGAGCGTGCCGCCCTTGCGGCCCAGGGCGAGCCAGACACCGGGCGACGTGTCGTGGTTGGCGGACAGCCACGCGCGCAGCGCGTCCGCGTCGGGCACGATCAGCTCGTCCAGCTCGGCGGTTCCCATGGTCGGCAGACTATGCCGGGGGTACGACATCGGCGCCCGCCCGCCGTTCGTGTGACCGGCGGGCCGCCAGCAGTTCGCCCAGGTGCTCCTCGCTCCACGACCGGGCGGCCGCCACCAGCGTCAGCAGGCTGCGGCCCAGCGGCGTCAGCGCGTACTCCACGCGCGGCGGGTTCTCGTCGTAGGCGGTGCGCGTGACCAGCCCGTCGCGTTCCATCGCCCGCAACGTCTCGGCCAGCACCTTCGGCGTGATCGTGCGCAGCGGCGCCCGCAGCTCGGTGAACCGGCGCGGCCCGTGCTCCAGGCACAGCACCACCATCGCGGTCCACTTGTCGCCGATCCGCAGCGGCATCGTCCGCGACGGACACGCGGGATGGAACATGTCCGGATCGAGCGGCGTCACCGCCCGAGCGTAACGCCGGTACCGTTGCGGTAACCGGCACCCGGCGCTCTAGCGTCGCGCCATGACCAGCATCGCCGTCTTCGGCGCGGGCGGCCGGGCCGGCCGCGCGATCACCGCCGAGGCCCACCGCCGCGGCCACCGCGTCACCGCCGTCGTCCGCGACCCGGCCCGCCATCCCGACCTCACCTCCGCGGTACGCGGCGACGTCACCGACCCGGAGACGGTCACCTCGATCGGGTACGGGCACGACGCCGTCGTCCACGCGGTCAGCCCGGCGTCCGGGCCGGACGTGCTCGCCGCCACCGGCCCCGATCCGGAGTTCTTCGTCCGGGCGGCCGACGCGCTGCTGCACGGACTGGCCCGCGCAGGCGTGCCCCGGCTCGTGGCGGTCGGCCTGTTTGCCACGCTCACCGACGCGCACGGCCGGCCCCTCTACGACGACCCGGCCGTCCTGCCCGCCGAGCTGCGGCCGTTCGCGCTCAGCCACGCCGCCGGCCTGGACCGGCTCCGCGCGGCGGACACCACAGTCGACTGGCTCGTGCTCACCCCGCCCGCGGCGCTGAACGTGGACGGTCCCCGCACCGGCCGGTACCGCCTCGGCGGCGAGCAGGCCCCGGCGTCGGCGCACCTGTCGTACGCCGATCTGGCGGTCGCGGTGGTCGACGAGATCGAGTCGCCGCGCCACCACCGCACCCGGCTCTCGGTCTTCGCCGACGGGTCGGCCTAGCCGCCCGCCGCGTTGTGCCGCGCCACCAGGGCCGGCAGCTCGTCCAGCGAGTCGATGCGGAACAGGCACCGGTCGGCCACCGCCGGCATGTCGAGGATGTGGCCCCACGGTCCGCGCCGGATCAGGCACGCGGGCATGCCGGCGGCCATCGCCGGGGCGGCGTCGTTGTCCGGCCGGTCCCCGACGTACAGGATCGCCGACGCGTCGCCGCCGCCCTCCCGGACGACCCGGGCGAAGAACTCCGGCGCCGGTTTCGCCACGCCCCACGCCGCCGACGTGCCGATCACGTCCACCGGCAGGTCCAGGGCCCGCAGTGTCGCCTCGGCGTGCTCCGGCTGGTTGCCGGCCAGGCCGACGCGCACGCCCTGCTCCCGCAGGGCGGCCAGGCAGGCGCGCGCGTCCGGGTAGAGGTCCTGCTCGCCGAACGACTCCGGGTCACCGGCCGCGACCCGGCGCGCCAGCTCGGCGGTGAGGTCGAAGCCGGGCCGGAAGGCCCGGAACACCTCCTGGTAGTCCAGGCCCCGGGCGATCACCGCGCCGAAGACGGCGGAGAACGTGTGCCGGGGTACGCCGAGCCAGTCCGCCCAGGTGGCGAACTCGCGGGTCTCGTCGAGAATCGTCCCGCCGACGTCGAAGAAGACCGTCCGGATCATTCGCGGATCGTACTGTCGTTGATCAGCCAGTGGGGGACGCCCGGGTGCCGCAGACTGCCCGCATGAATGCCGCCTTCCTTCCCGAACCGCCGCAGAGCCCGGCGGCGAAAGCCGCGTACGAGGACGACCTCTCCTCCGACGGCTATGTCAACAACCTCACCCGCGTCTGGTGCTGGCGACCCGACGTGCTGATGTCCTTCCAGAACACACGCGCCGAACTGCTGTCCGCGTCCACGCTTTCCGGGCGGGAGGTGGCGGTGCTGGTCGCCGCCACCGCCGCGGCCCGGGGCGACTCATACTGCGCCCTGGCCTGGGGCACACGGCTGGCCGGGATGAGCGACGACGCGGCAGCCGCCGAGGTGCTGCGCGGCGGCGAGGCGGACCTGTCCGCGCGGGAGACGGCGCTGGCCGACTGGTCCCGCCGGGTCGTGACGGACCCGAACGCCACTACCGAGGCCGACACGCAACGCCTGCGCGACGCCGGCCTGAACGATCAGGAGATCTTCGAGGCGACCACGCTGATCGCGTTCCGGCTGGCCTTCTCCACTGTGAACGACGCGCTCGGCGCACGGCCGGACGCGCAGCTGGCGGAGAAGGCCCCGAAGCTGGTCCGGGAGGCGGTCACGTTCGGCCGCCCGGTCTGAACGAGCGGGTCCCGACCCCGGGCCGCGCCTCGACCGGGCGGCCACGGGGCGGTCCGCCACATGAGACGGCCACGGCATGTCGTACCGGTGTGGGAGGGTCCGGACATGACGACGTTCGTGCTCATCCACGGCGGCGGGGGCAGCGCGTGGGACTGGCACCTGCTGGTTCCCGAGCTGGCCGCGCGGGGTCACGACGCGGTGGCGCCGGAGCTGCCGATCGGTGACCGGTCGGCGGGGTTCGCCGACTTCCGCCAGACGGTGATCGACGCCGTCGGCGACCGCGACGACCTCGTGGTGGTCGGGCACTCGTACGGCGCGTTCACCGCGCCGCTGGTCGCCGACCGGCTGCCGGTGCGCCTGCTGGTCCTGCTCACCCCGATGATCCCGCGGCCCGGTGAGAAGCCGGGGGACTGGTGGGGCAACACCGGCTACCGCGAGCCGGAAGGGCTCAGCGAGGAGCAGCAGTTCTACAACGGCGTGCCGGCCGGGATCGTCGCCGAAGCGCCGGCGCACGCCCGGGAGCAGGTCAGCGCGGAGTGGGACGAGCCATGGCCACCGGCCGCCTGGCCGGACGTGCCGACGACGGTGCTGATCGGCCGTGACGACCGGTTCTTCCCCGCCGACTTCCAGCGCCGGGTGGCCGCCGACCGGCTCGGCGTGGTGCCGGACGAGATCGACGGTGGTCACGCGGTGGCGCTCAGCCGTCCGGGTCCGCTCGCCGACCGGCTGACCGCCTACCTGGCGTCCTGATCAGGGCAGCGGCGTTCGCCGGGCCAGGTGGACGGTGACGTCGGAGGTGACCTCGACCGTGTCGGGCAGGACGTCCCGGACGCGGCGGAACACCTGCTCGCGTACGAGCGGCGGCAGTTCGAGATAGGCCGAGACGGTCGACAGGAGACCGACGAAGTCGTCGGCGCTCATCGTGATCCGCCGCTCGATCGCGGCCTGCCGCACGTCGGTGAACCACTCGGACGCGCGCAGCTCGGTGCCGGGCCACTGCATCTCTGCCGCCGGTGACGTCCCGTCCGGCGACGGGATCTCGTCGTCGGCGACGTGCTCGGCGCGGGCCGCGGCGACCGCGTCGCGCAGGGCCGGGTCGGCCAGCCGCAGCGGCCCGCCGAACGAGGCGAACACGCCACCGGGCGTCAGCAGCGCGGCCACCCGCTCCCACCGCCGGTCCGGGGCCGTCCAGTGCAGCGCGGCTGCCGCGTACACCAGGTCGTGGCGCTCGTCGGCGGGCAACTCCTCGAACGCGGCCTGCCGGACCCGCACGTCGGCGGGCACGTGCCGGCGCAGTTCGGCGAGCATCGCCGGGTCCGGGTCGGTGGCGGTGACCGTGATGCCGCGCCGGGCGAACAGCCGGGTGGCTTTGCCGGTCCCGGCGCCGATCTCCAGGGCGGCGCGGACGGGCCGGCCCGCGTACGCCAGCACCAGGTCGGCGAGTTTCTCCGGGTAGCCGGGCCGGAACCGCTCGTACGCCTGCGCGGCCGCTCCGAAGCTCAACGCACGACCCGGCATGCCGGGCATCCTCCCACGATCAGGCTGCGGTCCTACGCGTCCGGGTCCCACGCCGCGATCCGGTCCAGGACGCGCCGGTCGCCCTCGATGGCGAGCGCGTCCAGCGGTATCCGGCCGTAGAAGGCCAGCACCAGGTCACCGGCCGTGGAACGGGCGGAGGTGTCGGCCGGGCTCGCGCCGGCTCCGGCGGCCAGGCGGGTGACCCGTGCGCCGTCGGGGGAGAGCCGCACGCGCCACCATCCGCCCTCGGCGAGGTGGTAGTCGAGGACGGCGGGCTCGTACGGCCACGCCACAGTGGTCGCGCAGCAGGTGAACAGGAAGTCCTCCACGCCGTCGAGGGCCACCTCGACCGGCAGCGGCTGCGGCGCGCCCACGGTGAGCTGGGCGTCGTAGGTGTGCACCGCGATCTCCTGGAGCTGGTGCCGGGCGACGGTGCCGCAGTTCTGCGGGGACTGCGACGTGTCCCACCACGTCCAGCAGCCGCGATCGGGTCCGGCTTCGCGCAGCGCGGCCAGCAACTGCTCGGTGGACTCGGCCAGCCAGTCCCGCAGGGCCGTACGCTCCCGTGGCGCGCCCGGACCGCCGGGCGCGGCCCGCCCGGACGCCTCGGGACCGGCGGCGACGGTGGCCGCCCACGAGCGCCGTCCCTCGCCGATGTGCCGGGCCAGGTCGAACAGCGTCCACTCGGGGCAGGTCGGCACCGGCGCGTCGAGGTCCGGCGCAGCGGCGACCGCGTCCCGGAATGCGGCCGACCGGTCGTCGATCAGCCGCAGCCGATCGGGAAACGTCAGGGGTTCGCTCACTCCGGCTGTCTATCACCGTCCCCGGAGACCTGACAGCGAGTTTCGAAGCGCACGTGCGCGGCGACGGCATCGGCCACCTGCTCGGGCGGGGGAGAGGCGTCGATCAGGCAGGCGTCGGTCACCGACGCGAACGTGGCGAGCGCCCGGGCGACGTGGTCGTGCCGCCAGCCGCGCGCGCCGGCCTCGATCCGGTCGGCGTCGATGCGCTCACGCAACCGGTCCTCGGCGAGCGTGAGCACCACCTCGCGGACGTCGACGCCCGCGGCGCGGACGCCGCCGAGGATCTCCGCGCGGTACGCCGGGTCGAGCAGGCTCATCGGCACGATCCAGACGCCCCCGTGATGCCGGTCCAGGCCGCTGACGGTCTGCACGACGAGGTGACGCCACAGCGGCAGGTCCTGGAAGTCGCCGGTCGGCGGGGTGACGAACGCGGTGAGCATCGAGCCGAGGAACTCGGGGTCGAACAGCCTCGCGTCCGGCAGCGCGTCCGTGAGCAGCCGCGCCGTGGTCGTCTTGCCGACACCGAACGCGCCGTTGATCCAGACAATCATGACGGTGATGGTGCCAGTGAGCGGGTTAGCCTGGCGTCGTGGGATTCGATGTCGGCGCGGACGCGTACGGCCGTTTCATGGGCCGCTTCGCCGAGCCGCTGGCGGTCCGCTTCGCCGACGCGGCGGGCGTCGCGCCGGGTCTGCGGGCACTGGACGTCGGCTGCGGCACCGGAGCGCTGACCGCGGAGCTGGTCGCACGGCTGGGCCCCGAGGCGGTGTCGGCTGTCGACCCGTCGGCGCCGTTCGTCGAGGCGGCCCGGGCACGGCTGCCCGGGGTCGAGATCCGGCGGGCGACGGCCGAGCGGCTGCCGTTCCCCGACGGCGGCTTCGACGTCACCCTCGCGCAGCTCGTCGTGCATTTCATGACGGACCCGGTGGCCGGCCTGCGGGAGATGGCCCGCGTGACCCGTCCCGGGGGCGTGGTGGCGGCCTGCGTGTGGGACCACGCCGGCGGGCGGGGGCCGCTGACCGTTTTCTGGGAGGCGGTCCGGGCGCTCGACCCGGGCGCGCACGACGAGTCGGGGCTGGCCGGGACGCGGGAGGGCGGCCTCGCCGAACTGTTCGCCGCCGCCGGACTGCGGGACGTGCGGTCGTCCACGCTCACCGTCCGGGCGAGTTTCGCGAGCTTCGAGCAGTGGTGGGAGCCGTACACGCTCGGGGTGGGCCCGGCCGGGGACCACGTGCAGGCGCTCGACGCGGCGGGGCGGGCGGCGCTGCGCGACCGGTGCGCGTCGCTGCTCGGCGACCGGTGGCCGGTGGAGGTCGACGCCTCGGCCTGGACGGCGGTCGGGCGGACCCGGTAGGCGGTCAGTCGGCGAAGTCGACGCCGGTCAGCGGCACACCCCGGTACGCGGCGAGGCGCTCGGCCTCCGCGACCACCGCGTCGCGGGTGCTGCCGGTGAGCCTGCGCCACGGCTGGACGGCGACGGTGAACGTCCGGCCGGACTTGCGGGGCCGCCAGGCGCCGACCAGCTCGCCGTCGGCCAGCACCGCGCCGGGACGGCCCAGCACGGGCCACAGCTCCTTGACGCGGGCCGCGTCGGGCACCAGCGTCGCCCGGTCTTTCGCCTGGAGGAACAGGTCGAACGGGCCGAGCAGGCGGGTCGTGCTCACCTCGGCCGAGGCCAGTGCCGCCTCGTCGGCGGCGAGCAGCCAGCGCGTCTCGCCGTCGACGCTCACCTCGACCGCGTCGCCCGGCCAGCGGGCCTTCACCTCCTTGACCGGGGCGTCGAGGTAGTCGGCGACGTGCTTCGGGGTGGCCGGGCCGAGCAGCCGCAGGTAGGCGCGGACGAGGTCGAACCGGTCGCCGGGCGCGGCCGCCGCACGGAACCCGCGGATGCGTTCCAGGACCGGCGGTGACGTATCGAGCCGCAGCTCCAGCCCGGCGCGCACGGCGGCCAGCCGGAACGGCATCTCGTAGAGGTGGATCGCGTCGCACGGCCGGCAGTGCCGCAGGTAGGGCTCGGGCATCACCTCGGCGAGCCGCCCGGACACCTCGCCCTTGACGGTCGGCCGCCGGACGATCTCCCGCATCCGCGCGGCCACCTCGTCCAGCGCGGCCAGGATGCCGATGCCGGCCGCCTTCAACGGCTTCGCCGCGTCGTAGATGCGCTTGCCCGCGTCCGCGTCGGAGAACGGCTCGACAGCGGCGGCCACCACGCCCACGTCGGCGCGGCGGTAGAGGTGCGGCGCGCCGCGTACGGTCCAGAGCATGACCACGTCGTCGCCGGTCAGCGGGGTCACGTCGACCCCGCGCGTGGCGAGGGCCCACCGGCAGCCGTCGGGGCCGGTGTCCTGCACGCCGATGTCGAGCACCGCGGTGTCGGCGAGCGAGCCGCGTGCCCGGTCGAGCTGCTGAGCGCGTACGCGGAAGGCCATGACCTGACGCCTGTCGACCATCGCCACAGCGTAGGCGGCGGCACCGACATCTCCCCGCGTCGCGGCGGGGTCCGGCGCGTCAGCGGGCGGCGCGCGGCGCCGAGTCCGTCCGCCGGTCGGGGCCGGAGCGCTTGAGCAGGAACACCCCGCCGCCGATGAACAGGATGCTGAGCACGATTCCGACCAGGTTGCCGTCGGCGAGCGTGCCGAAGATGCCGAGCAGGCCGACGATGACGGCGACGCCGCCGACCAGACGCATGACGTAACGACCGACTGACATACCCCGTGAATCCACCATGGACGCTCGTCTACCCCTGTCGTCGCGCCGGCAAACGGGCGGCCTGCGTCAGCGGGCGGCGAGCAGCCGTTCGCGGACCTCACGGCGCAGGATCTTGCCGATCTGCGAGTAGGGCAGCTCGTCGACGACCACGACCCGGCGGGGCACCTTGTAGCCGGCCAGGTGGGTGCGGCACGACGTCCGGATCGCCTCCGGCGTGGCGGCCACCGCCGGGTCGACCACCACCGCCGCGACGACCTCCTCGCCGTCGGCGGTGGGCATCCCCACGGCGGCGGCCTCGCGTACGCCGGGGACGCGGCGCAGCGCCTCCTCCACCTCGGACGGGTAGACGTTGAAGCCGCCGGTGATGATCAGTTCCTTGATCCGGTCGACCACTGTGACGAAGCCGTCGGTGTCCATGGTGACGATGTCGCCGGTGCGCATCCAGCCGCCGGGCAGCAGCACCTTCGCGGTCTCCTCGGGCCGGTGCCAGTAGCCGGAGAACACCTGCGGGCCGCGTACCAGCAGCTCACCGGCCTCGCCCGGGGCGCGGTCGCGGGACGGGTCCTCCGGGTCCACGATGCGTACGTCGGTGGAGGGGAACGGCACGCCGACGGTGCCGGGGCGGCGGGTCGGCGCGACCGGGTTGCCGACGGTGATCGGGGACGTCTCGGTCATCCCGTACCCCTCGACCAGCAGGCCGCCGGTCACCTGCTCCCACAGCTCCACGGTGGCCGGTGGCAGCGACATCGCGCCGGACAGCGCGTACCGGATGGAGGTGAGGTCGACGCCGCGCTCGCGGGCGACGGTGGCCAGCTTCGCGTAGACCGGCGGCACCGCGGGCAGGAACGTCGGCGGGCGGCGGCGGACAGCGTCGAGCACCTGGTCGGCGTCGAAGCGGGGGAACAGCACCAGCGTCGCCCCGATGCTGACGGCGAAGGTCAGGCAGAGCGTCAGTCCGTAGGCGTGGAACAGCGGCAGCACCGCGTACACGGTCTCCGCGCCGTCGCGCAGGCCGGGCACCCAGGCGCGGCCCTGCGCGGCGTTGGCCCGCAGGTTGCGGTGGGTCAGCACCGCGCCCTTGGGCTCGCCGGTGGTGCCGCCGGTGTACTGGAGCAGCGCGACGTCGCCGGCCTCCGGCGCGGGATGCCCGGCGGGCAGCGGCCCGGCCGCGGCGACCAGGTCCGACCAGGCCAGCGCACCGGGCGCGGGGGCGGTCATCGCGGCGCGCGCGGCGCGGACCTTCGGCAGCGGCGCCCGCAGCGCCCACCGCTTGAGCCGCGGCAGCGCCGCGGTCAGGTCGACCGCCACCACGGTACGCACGGCGCCGCGTCCCGCCACCAGCGGTGCGACCTTGTCCCACGCGATCGCGACTGTGGCGCCGTGGTCGGTGAGCTGCCGGTCCAGCTCGTCGGCGGTGTAGAGCGGGTTGTGCTCGACCACCACCGCGCCAAGGCGCAGCACGGCGTAGAAGGCGACCACGTGCTGCGGGCAGTTCGGCAGCACCAGGGCCACCCGGTCGCCGGGGCCGACGCCGAGGCGGCGCAGCGCCTCGGCGGCGTGGGACACCTGCTCGGCCAGCTCGGTGAACGTGGTGGTGGCGCCGTAGAAGTCGAGCGCGACGCGGGGGCCGAACCGCCCGGCGGCCTCGGTGAGCAGGTCGACGAGCGAGCCGTCCGGCTCGGCGATGTCGGCCGGTACCCCCGGCGCGTAGCTACGGGTCCAGGGTCGCTGGGCTGTCGCGTCCATCGCCGTTACTCCTCGTCGCGCGGGTGACGACCCCAGCGTAACTTAACCGCCCGGTAACCTACGCTCACGTAGGTTGCCGGGTCGGTCACATTCCGCCGCAGGTCACCGGCGGCCCGTCGAGTGCTGGTGTACCACCCGCCGGCCCTTCACGATCCCGACGACGATGACCGCGGCGAGCGCGATCACGCCGATGATGACGAGCCAGCGGACCGCCTCCAGCAGCAGCCCGAGCAGGATGATCACACCGGCGGCCACGCCGACCACCCACAGCAACGCGCGCATGTCCCAGCCTCCCGTCGTACGGTCGGCCGTCCGCTTTCCCGCTGGTCGTGCAGCCATGCGCGGCCGGGCGGCGTCAGTGCCGGGCCACGTACACGGTGTTCGCCGCCTCCCGGCCCTGCAACGGGTTCGGGAACCGGACGACGTGCGCCACCGAGGTCGGGAACACCTCGGTCAGTGTGCGCTGGAACGCCTGGTCCGGCGGGTCGTTCGACCACAGCGCGAAGACCCCCTGCGGATGCAGCAGCGCGGCCAGGCGGCGCAGCCCGTCGACCGTGTAGAACGCGGCGTGGCTCGGGTGCAGCACCTGGCGGGGGGAGTGGTCCACGTCCAGCAGCACCGCGTGGAAGCGGCGCCCCGGCTCGTCCGGGTCGAAACCGCCGTCGGCGACCGCGGCGAAGAAATCCGCCCGCACGAACCGGGTACGCGGATCAGCGGCCAGGCCGGCGGCGAACGGCAGCAGGTCCCGCCGATGCCAGTCGATCACGTCCTCGATCGCCTCGACCACCAGCAGCGAACGCACCCGGGGATCCTCCAGCGCGGTACGCGCCGTGTAACCGAGGCCGAGCCCGCCGACCACCACGTCCAGCTCCGTGCCGGTGAGCGGGGCCAGCCCGAGCCGGGCCAGCTCGATCTCCGCCACCGGGAAGGCGCTGGACATGAGGTACTCGTCGTCGAGCTTCACCTCGTAGACCTCGGAGCCCAGCGCCGGGTCGCGCCGCCGCCGCAGGCTGATCTCGCCGATCGGCGTCTCCCGCCAGGCCAGTTCCTCGAAACGCGCGCCCACCCGGTGTCCTCTCCGCTGATCCGTCCCCGGATGCTACCGGCCGGTCCCGGCCCGGCCCGGCGGAACCACGGCGCGCGGCGCTCAGTCGGCGGGGCGGGTGGCCACCACGACCGTGTCCAGCGCGTCGACGGCGCCGCCGTCGCTCGTCGGGACCGGCCGGCGTGCGGTCTCGGCCCGCTGGACCCGCAGCCCGGCCAGCCCGTCGACCACCGCCTCGGGCGTGAGAAGCACGGCGGGGTCCTGCGGGCCCCCGGTGCCACCGGTGAGGTTGGCCAGGTCGTGCCCGACCACCACGAGCGTGCCGCCGGGACGCAGCGCGGACTTCGCCGCGGCGAGCACGCCTGCGAAGTCGGCGGCGGTCAGGTGCAGGTAGCTGATCAGCACCAGGTCGTAGCTGTTCGGCACCGGCCGGTACGCGGTCACGTCCGCGACCCGCCAGTCGACAGTCACGCCCCGCGCGGCGGCCATCTGCCGCCCCCGCTCGACGGCCACGGTGGAGAAGTCCACCGCGTTCACCCGCCAGCCCTGACCGGCCAGCCAGACCGCGTTGCGTCCCTCGCCGGCGGCGATGTCCAGCGCCGACCCGGGGGTCAGGCCGGTGACCGACTCGACCACGAAACGGTTGGGCTCAGCGCTCCACACCAGTCCGGGCGTGTCGGCGTACCGGTTGTCCCAGGCGCTGCTGTCCACTGTGTCCCCTTCCTCGGCGGGCCCGCACCGCCATGGTGACCGTACCGGCCACGGCGACCGCTCCCACGGCGAGTCCCCAAACCGGCGGCAGTTGCTGCGCGAGCACGAACACGCCCATCACCACGACGAACCAGCCGAACCCGCGGCGCAGCAGATCGGCCGGGATCCGCCCGGCGACCCGGCCACCGAGCAGGCTGCCGACGACCGCGGCGACAGTGACCGCGCCGGCCAGCCCCCAGTGGATCTGCACGCTGGACAGGTAGCCGGCCAGGCCCGCGAACGACTTCATCGCGATCACGACGAGCGAGGTGCCGACCGCCACCGGCATCGGCAACCCGCCGAGCAGGGCCAGCGCCGGTACGACCAGGAAGCCGCCGCCCGCGCCGACCAGGCCGGTGACCAGGCCGACGACCACGCCGTCCCCGACCACCCGCAGCATCGGCAGCTCGTGCGGCTTCGACCGGCCCTCGGTGGACCGGCGGCCCCGGAGCATCGCGACAGCGGTGGCCAGCATCATCAGGGCGAACCCGGTGAGCAGGACACCGGCCGGGACGAACTCGGCCAGCCGGCCGCCCGCGTACGCGCCGGTCATGCCGGCCACGCCGAAGACGAGCCCGGTACGCCAGCGGACCCGGTTCGCCCAGGCGTGCGGCAGCACGCCCACGGCGCTGGTCACGCCGACGACGAGCAGCGAGGTGGCGATGGCCTCCTTGGCGGGCAGGTCGGCGACGTAGACCAGCAGCGGCACGGCGAGGATCGACCCGCCGCCGCCGAGCAGGCCCAGCGTCACGCCGATCAGCACCGCGCCGGCCAGCGTCAGCACGAGGGTGGTCACTTACGGCCCCCGTCGCGCAACTGCCCGACGATCGTGTCCAGGTCGCAGCTCGCGCCGCGGTTGTACGGCAGCTTGCTCAGCAGCATGCCCATGGCGCAGGTGTTGGTGAGCGCGGCGAACGTGAGGCCGGCGCCGATGAACGCGGCGACCCACTTCAGGCCGGGCACGAACACCGAGCCGAGCACGGCGGCGAGCACGATCGCGCCGGCGACGAGACGCACCTGGCGCTCCAGGTCCCAGCGGGCCCGGCCCTGGTTGACCTGCGCGCCGGTGGCCTGCCAGGCCAGCATGCCGCCGTCGAGCACCTTCAGGTTGGGCAGGCCGACGGCGCCGAGCGCCTGCCCGGCCTGGCTCGCCCGGGCGCCGGAGCGACAGACGAGCACCACGTCCTCGTCCAGGTGGTTGCGCAGCTCCGCGCGGTGCTCGCGGAGCAGGTCCAGCGGCACGTTGTACGCGCCGGGGATGTGCGCCGCCTCGAACTCGCCGGGCGTACGCACGTCGAGAATCCGGGGCGGACGGCCCGCGGCGATCAGCTCGCGCAGGGTGGCCGAGTCGATGGTGGTGGTGGGGGTGCTCGTGGTCATGCTCTGTCTCCTTGACTGTTTTCGGGCAGGGTCCGACGCCGGCCGGCGTGTCGGGCACGCCGGCCGGGCGTCGGGGGAGAAGGTCAGGCGGCGGGCGCCATCCGTACGCCGGCCTCAGCGGCCCGGGCGTACGCGTCGTCGATCAGCACCACGTCGCGGCCGGCGTTGGCGAGAAGGGACGCGGCGGCGGTGGCCCGGTAGCCGGAGCCGCAGTGCACCCAGACCGTCCCGGCGGGGATGTCGGCGAGCCGCTTCGGCACGTCCGGCAGCGGTACGTGCACCGCGCCGTCGATGTGCCCGGCCTTCCACTCGTTCGTCATCCGCACGTCGAGGACGACCTGCGGCTCGGGCAGCCCGGCCGGGGTCTTCCCGGCCTGCGCGGCGGCGAGCGCCGGGAAGTCGGCCACGGCCATCTCGCGCAGCTGCGCCGGGTCGGCGGTCCACTGCTCGGGCTCGCCGGTGGCCTGGGCGGCCGGGCGGTCGATGCCGATGCGGACCAGCTCCCGCTGGGCGTCGGCGACCTGCTCCGGGGTCTGCGCCAGGAACGTCACCGGCACACCCCAGTCGATCAGCCAGCCGAGCCAGGTCGACATCGGCCCGTCCAGGCCGAGACTGACGGTGCCGGCCAGGTGCGAGGCCGCGTACGCCTTGCGGTGCCGCAGGTCGACCACCCACTCGCCGGCGGCGATACGACGGCGCAGCTCGTCGGCGTCGGCGCGGGACACCGGCGTGAGGTCGACCGGGGCGGGCCCGGCGGCGTTGGCGACGCCCATGTGGGCGTAGTAGGCCGGGTAGGCGTCCAGCCCGGCGAGCGTCTCGGTGACGAACTGGTCGGCGGCCAGCCGCAGCACCGGGTTGGCCTCCTTCTCCCGGCCGATCGTCGACTCGGGCGCGTCGGCCTGACTGGCCGAGCAGAAGCTGCCGAAGCCGTGCGTGGGCCACACCTGCGCGCCGTCGGGCAGCAGGTCGGCCAGCTTGCGGGCCGAGGCGTACTGGTGGTGCGCAAGCTCGTGCGCGTACTGCTGGCCGAGCAGGTCGGTGCGGCCGGTGGTGCCGAACAGCAGCGACCCGCCGGTGAACACGCCGGCCGGCGTCCAGCCGCCGTCGCGCTCGTCGAGCACGTACGACAGGTGGTGGAACGTGTGGCCCGGGGTGCCGAGCACCCGCAGCCGCATCGTGTCCGAGACCGGCACGGTGTCGCCGTCGGAGACCGGCGTGCGGTCGAACTCGACGGTGTCGGCGGCCGCCACCAGGTACTGCGCGCCGGTGATCCGGGCCAGTTCCAGGCCGCCGGAGACGTAGTCGTTGTGGATGTGCGTCTCCACCACGTGGGTGATCCGGACGCCCTTGGCGCCGGCCAGGTACAGGACGCGGTCGATGTCGCGCTGCGGGTCGACCACGATCGCTACCCGGCCGTCGGAGGCCAGGTAGCTGCGGTCGCCGAGCGAGGAGGTCGCGATGACGGACACGTCGAGAGTCATGCCGTTTCCTCTCTTTGCCTATATACCCCGGGGGGTATGCGAGGGACAGTCTGCGGCCCGGGTTCCCCAGGCAGTGGTTTACCCACCCGCGCCGTGGTCACACGGCGCGGGCGGGACTCAGCCGGTCAGGCGGGTGCCGTCAGGCCAGGGGCCGTCAGGCCAGGGACAGGAAGAGCTTCTCCAGCTCCTCCTCGGTCATCTCCGGCTCCTCGCCCGCCTGGCGGGCGGCGTCGCAGTAGCGCATGCCGGAGGCAATGATCTTGAAGCCGGCCCGGTCGATGGCCTTCGAGACCGCGGCGAGCTGGGTCAGTGCGGAGCGGCAGTCCTCACCGTTCTCCATCATCTCGATGACGGCGTTGAGCTGCCCGCGGGCCCGCTTGAGCCGGGTCAGCGCCTCGCCGGTCATCTCGGGTCGAAGATTCACGTCGTACCTCCTGCGCTCGAAGATACCCCAGGGGGTACCCGTGCCGCCACCCTTCAGGCGGTCTTGGCCCGGACCTCGTCCATGTCGAGGTCGCGCACGGCCCGGATCAACTCCTCCAGCCCGGCCGTCGACAGGGCGCCCGGCTGGGCGAACACCAGCACGCCGTCCCGGAACGCCATCAGTGTCGGGATCGACCGGATCTGCGCCGCGGCCGCGAGGGCTGGCTCCGCCTCGGTGTCGACCTTGCCGAAGGCGATGTCCGGATGCTGCTCGGCGGCCTTCTCGTAGACCGGCGCGAACGCGCGGCAGGGGCCGCACCAGCCGGCCCAGAAGTCGACCAGGACGATGCCGTCCCGGTTGACGGTCTCCGCGAAGTCGGTGGTGGTCAACGCCACGCTGGCCATCAGTACCTCCGTTGGTTCGGGTTCCGGCATGTGTAACACACCCCCCGGGGTATCCATTCCGGGTGGGTGCCTGGTGCGGCGGGGCCCGGCCACCTTGATCGACTCCAGTTCGGGGAGGTGGTGGGGTCCAGGTGGGTGTGATGCAGCAACTTCGGGGAGCTGGCGGGCGGGTTGCCTCGGGGCTGGGCGGGTTTGGAGCGGGCGGGTTTGGCGCGGGGGGTGTCTCGCCTGGGGTGGTGCGTGCAGGGCGTGTGCGGAGGCGGGGCGTTGGCTCGGCTGATGGGTGGCCGTGCCTGTCCCTGTCTTGATCGACTCCAGTTCGGGGAGGTGGTCGGGTCGGGCCGGTGTGAGGTGACTACCTCGGGGAGCTGGCGGGCGGGGCATCGGGCGAGGGCGGTTTCGATCGCACTGTCCCGCGGGGGCCTGATGTCTGTGGGGCTCATGCGGAGCTTGTGGGTTGGCTGATGCCCGTGGTGCCTGTTCCGTGCCTTGATCCACTCCAGTTCGGGGAGGTGGTGTGGTCCGGGTGGGTGTGATGCAGCAACTTCGGCGTGCTTGCGCTGGGATGGGGCGCGGGCGCTCAGCCCGTGGGTTGATCCACTTCAGTTCGGGGAGGTGGTCGGGTCCGGGTCGGTGGGATGCAGCCACTTCGGCGTGCTTGCGGGCGGGTGCTTCGGGAACGAGGGAGGTTTCGAACGCGCTGTCCCGCTGGGCATGGTGCCGGCGGGCCCATGCGGAGCGCGCGCGGTGGCTAGGTGCCTGTTTCGGGGCTTGATCCACTGCAGCTCGGGGAGGTGGTCGGGTGCGGGTCGGTGGGATGCAGCCACCTCGGCGTGCTTGCGCTCGGGCCGAGCGCGGGCGCTCACCCCCGTGCGGTGATCCACTCCCGTTCGGGGAGGTGGTCGGGTCCGGGTCGGGGGGATGCAGCCACCTCGGCGTACTGGCGGAACGGGCCGACAACGAAGGGCCGGCGAGGGACACGCAGGGTCGCCGAGGCATCGACGGAGCGCTTATCCTGTGCGCCGACCATCCCGGCGGGAAGGGACCCGATGGCGTCGCGGCAGGACCAGCTGCACTCGTACCAGTTCACCGTCCAGCGGGCGGTCGCCGCGCTCGTCATGCGGGAGACCGACCCGCCGCAGTCGCCGTTCCGCAGGCTGGCCGGCGCCGGTCTGGCCAGCGTCCTGGTCGCGGCGATCGCGCTCGGCGGCGTCGCCCTCTACGGCCTGTTCACCGGGGGCGGCGACTCGTGGCGCGAGACGGGCGCGGTGATCGTGGAGAAGGAGTCCGGCGCGCGGTTCGTCTACCGGGACGAGAAGCTGCACCCGGTGCTCAACTACGCCTCCGCGCTGCTGATCATCGGGGCGGAGCAGCCGAAGACGGTGCTGGTCAGCCGCCGTGCCATCGAGGGGGTGCCGCGCGGTCTGCCGCTGGGCATCGCCGACGCGCCGGACTCGCTGCCCGCACCGAACCGGCTCGTCCGCGACGCGTGGACGCTGTGCTCGACGGAAGGGGACGAGGCGGGGCGCGGCGAGGCCCGGTCGGTGCTGCTGATCGGCCGGGAGGCCACCGGCGGCCGGGCGCTCGGCGACCAGGGTCTGCTGGCACGCCACCCGGACGGCGGCCTGCACCTGGTCTGGCACGACCGGCGCTACCTGCTGCGCGACACCGACCGGGTGCTCGCCGCGCTGGCCGCCACCCGGGAACGGGCGGTGCCGGTCGCGGCGGCGCTGCTCAACTCGCTGCGGGCCGGCGCCGACCTGGTCCCGCCGCAGGTCGGCGACCTCGGTGAGCCGTCCGAGCGGGTCACCGGCGCGAGTGTGGGTGACGTCTACCTGGTGCGCAACTCCGGTGGCGGGCGGCAGTACGCGGTGGCCCAGCGCGGCGGGCTGGCCGGCATCACCGAGTTGCAGGCGGCGCTGCTGCTGGCGCGTACCGGCCAGGGGGAGCCGGAACCGATCACGCTCGGCCGGTTCGCCGCGCTGCCGAAGCTGCCCGGTCTGGTGCCCGGCGGGCCGGCCGCGCCGCCCGCCGTCCCGCCCTCGCTGGCCGCGGCGGAGGGCGGTGCGCTCTGCGCGCGGGCCGGCGACGACACCGGGGTACGCGAGATCCGCGTCGGCGTCACCGCGCCGGACCTGGCCGCCGCCACGCGGACACCCGGCGGCCGGGCCGGGCTCGCCGACGAGGTGGTGGTGGAGCCGGGACGCGGCGCGCTGGTGGAGGCGGCGGCCGCGCCGGGCGCGACCGGCGGCGCGATCTGTGTGGTCACCGACCTGGGACGGCGGTACGCGCTGGCCGGCGCAGAGGTGGCCGGCATGCTCGGGTACGCGGGCGTGCGCCCGGTGCGGCTGCCGGCGGGCCTGGTGGACCTGCTGCCGGCGGGCAGCCCGCTCGACCCGGAGGCCGCCCGCACCGTGGCCGCACCGGCCTGACCGGTCGGTGGTAAAGAGCGCCGGCCGCACAGTCCGTCGGCACGCGCCCGCCACATTCAGTTGGTGACGAGCGTGCAGGTCGGGGTGGGCCAGATCGCACGGCGCCGGCCGGCGGAGGTGCGGGAGCGGATCAGTCGGCGGGGCGGCGCAGCACGGTCACCGCGAAGTCGGCGTCGTCGCGCCAGGGACGCAGGTCCCAGGTGGCGAAGCGGTGTTCGGGGCGCAGTCCGGCGGCCACCGCGTCGGCCTCCAGGTCGGCCACCGGGTAGCCCCGGTCGGTGGCGAAGCCGACCACGACCAGGCCGTCCGGGCGTACGTGCGCGGCGACCCGGCCGAGCACGTCGCGTTCGGTGCCGGGGGCGACGAAGACCATCACGTTGCCGGCCAGCACGGCGGCGTCGAACGGCTCGGGCTCGCCCTGGGCGGGCAGGTCCAGCTCGGCCAGGTCGGCGACGAGGAAGCGGGGGCCGGGGTGGTCGGCGCGGGCCGCCTCGACGAGTGTCGGGTCGGCGTCCACGCCGACGGCGTCGTGCCCGCGTGCGGCGAGCGCGGCGGCGACCCGGCCGGTGCCGCAGCCGGCGTCCAGGATGCGCGCGCCGGGCGGGACGAGCGCGTCCAGCAGCCGCGCCTCACCGGACAGGTCGGCGCCTTCGGCGGCGAGCTGGCGGAAGCGGTCCACGTACCACTGCGAGTGGCCGGGGTTCGTGTCGGTCACCCAGCGGGTCGGCTTGCCCATGAGGCCACCGTAGCTGATCTTGTGGGCTGGGGTCAGGCGAGCGCCAGGAACGTGGCGGCGGCCAGCGGCCCGCCCAGCGCGACGCCGGCCAGCACCTGCGGCCAGGTGTGGTCGCTCAGCCGTACCCGGGACCAGCCGACCGCCGCCACGAGGGGCCAGCCGAGGTTCGCGGCCGGGCCGACCAGCGGCACCAGCACGGCGACGGTGGCGGCGACCACCGCCGCGTGGATGCTGAGCTTCCACCAGTGGTTGACCAGCGCGCACGCCGCGCCGACCACGAAGACCACGACGATCACGGCGAACAGTTCGGCGGGCGCGCGTACCGCGGCCAGCAGCAGCAACCCGGCCGCGACCGAGGCGAGCCCGATCGACAGCGGCCGAGCCCGCTGGGTGCGGTCGCCGACGTGCCGGTCGGTGAGCCGCCCCCGGCGTACGCCGTGTACGAGCACGCCGATCGGGATGACGGCGCAGAACAGCAGCGCGATGCCGCCCCAGAGCAGGAACTGGCCGACCGAGCGGCTGACCCGGGCGGCGGCGATCAGCGGCAGCGCCGTGACCAGGACGGTCGGGGCGAGCGCCTCGGTGAGCAGCCGGGCCGCCCGTGCGCCGGCCGGCCGCTCCTCCCGTGATGCTCGCACCCGATCATCCTGGCACGGACGCTCAGCCCTTCTCGGCTCCGCTGGTGAGTCCCTCGGTGAGCAGCCGCTCTCCGGCGAAGAAGAGCACCACGATCGGCAGTGTGAGGATGACCGAGCCGGCCATCAGCACGGTCTTGGGCACCTCGACGCCGTCGGCGAGCAGCGACAGCCCCAGCGACACGGTCCACCGGTCGGGCCGGTCGACCAGGAAGAGCAGCGCGAACAGGTACTCGTTCCAGGCGATCATGAAGTCGTACAGCGCGACGGCCATCACCGACGGCGCGGCCAGTGGCAGGCTGACCCGGCGGATGATGCCCAGGCGGCCCGCGCCGTCGATCGCCGCCGACTCCTCCAGGCTGACCGGGATGGTCTCGAAGTAGTTCTTCAGCATGTAGACCGAGACGGGCAGCGTCTGCGAGATGTAGACGAGCACGAGCCCGGTCAGCGACCCGCGCAGCCCGGCCCGGGTGAAGACCACGAACAGCGGGATCGCGATGACGATCGACGGGAACAGGTAGACCGCCAGGAACAGCGCGCTGACCTGCCGGCGGCCGAAGAACCGCAGGCGGGACACCGCGTACGCGCCGGGAATGGCGATCACCAGGGTGAGCGCGGTGGCGGCGAGCGCCACCAGGCCGCTGTTGCGGATGAACGTGAGGAAGCCCTGGCCGCCGTCGGAGACGGACTTGAGGACCTCGGCGTACGTGGCGACGGTCAGCTCGCCGAACGGCACCCACAACGAGCCTGGTTCGAGCAGCAGGCGTTCGATGGGGCGTACCGACAGCACCAGCATGTACCAGAACGGCAGCAGCGTGACCACCAGGAACCCGGCGATCACCAGCCGGCGCAGCCAGCGCAGGCTGACCGTCTCGATCCGGTCCCGGTCCATCACGCCTCCCGTCGCGCGCCGAAGAAGCGCAGGTAGATCGCCACGAACACGAGCAGCACCACGGCGAGCACGACGGCCTGGGCGGCGGCCGCGCCGATGTCGGTACGGGCGGTGAGGAACTGGTAGACGCGCACGCTCACCACCTCGGTGCCGGCGGAGCCGCCGGTGAGCAGGTAGACGTCGTCGAACTTGTTGAACGTCATGATGAACCGCAGTACGCCGATCAGCGCGATCACCGGCATGAGCTGCGGCAGCAGGATGTGCCGGAACCGCTGGGTGGGTGTCGCGCCGTCGACCCGGGCGGCCTCCTCCAGCTCGCCGGGCACCGCCTGGAGCCGCGCGAGCAGGAACAGGAACGCGAACGGGAAGTAGCGCCACGCCTCGAACGCGATCACCGTCCACAGCGCGGTGGACTCCTGGGACAGGAACGGCACCGGTTGGTCCCAGCCGAGGAAGCGCCGTCCCCAGTCGTTGACGATGCCGAGTTGCGGGTCGAGCATGACCTGCCAGACGAACGTCATGGCGACCACCGGCGCCACGTACGGCAGCAGCATCGACGCGCGTACCAGGGTGCGGCCCCGAAACGGCCCGCGGACGGCCAGCGCGGCCACCAGGCCGACCACGATGGAGCCGGCGGTGCCGCCGACGCTGTAGAGCACCGTGGTCCAGAGCGTGTCGGCGAATCCGGGGGTGTGCAGGACCCGGTCGATGTTGTCCAGCGTCAGCTCGCCGAACAGGCCGGTCTTGCGCAGTGTCGCCAGGCGTACCCGTTGGAAGGCCAGCACCACCGTCCAGACGATGGGTATGCCGATCACCGCGAGCACGACGAGCAGGGTCGGGGCGACGAGCGCGAGCCCGGCGCGGGACTCGCGGCGGCGCAGCGTCAGCGGGCGGCGGCCGGGTCGGCGCGGTCGCTCCGGTGCGGGGGAGCGGCCGGCCTCCGGCGCGGTGGTGGTCAATTGACGCCCTTGGCTATCGCTTCGACGTCCTTGCGGGCGCGTTCGGCGGCGGCGCGGGCGTCGGACTTGCCGCCGACGACGTCGGCGAGCGCCTTGGGTACGGGCAGTTCACCGAGGATCGCGCCGACAAGTTTGCCCTGGTTCTCGGTCAGGCCCCAGCGCTGGAACGTGTCGGGGCTGCGCCGCAGCGTGGCGAGCACGTCCTCGCCGTAGACCTCGGACAGCGGCTTCTTGGTGTCCACGCCGGCCGGGCTGGTGTTCCAGACGGTGTGGAACTTCTGCTTGTCCTCCGGCGTGCCGGTGCGCACCGGGAACCGTCCTTCGGGGGACATGCCGAACCAGCGCGGGTAGCCGTCGGAGAGCATGTACTCCACGAACGACTTCGCCGGGTCGGCCGCGCCGTCGAGCACGGACCAGGAGCTGACCTCGCCGTACTGGGCGGGTTCGGTGCCGTTCGGGCCCTTGATCGCGGTGACGAACCCGCTGTTCTTCGCCAGCCAGGCCGGGTCGGACTGGCACTGGGGGCAGGTGGGGCGGGCGTCGGCGCGCAGCCCGGCCAGCTCGTCGAGGATGAACGGCGACCAGATCAGCATGGCTGCCTTGCCGGCGAAGTAGGTGGCGCGGGTGGTGTCGACGTCCTGGGCGCCCTTGACCGAGTTGTTGCGCATCAGGTCGCCGTAGAAGCGGAACGCCTCGACGCACTCGGGGGAGTCGAGCGTGACCTTGCCGGAGTCGTCGGTGAGCCGGCAGTTGTTCGCCAGCGCCAGGTGTTCGAA
This sequence comes from Micromonospora sp. LA-10, assembly GCF_051853095.1. Classification (NCBI taxonomy): domain Bacteria; kingdom Bacillati; phylum Actinomycetota; class Actinomycetes; order Micromonosporales; family Micromonosporaceae; genus Micromonospora; species Micromonospora sp. LA-10. The sequence goes on along the minus strand of NZ_CP195710.1, from coordinate 735,016 downwards.
CGTCTGCTGGGTGAACACGTCGCCGGGTGCGGTGGCCGCGGTGATGCCGGCGACGCCGCCGGTGTTCAGCTTCGCCGCCGCGGCGGCGATCTTCTCGTACGTGTCGGGCGCGGGCAGGCCGGCGGCGGCGAACAGGTCCTTGCGGTAGACGAGCAGCTGGCCCCACCCGTCGCTGGGTACGGCGAGCTGCTTGCCGCCGTCGCTGGTGAGTTCCAGCGCGCGGGGCGTGAACGTGTCCTTGCCGAGCCGGTCGACGACAGCGCCGTTGGCGTCGGCGTCGACCAGTTCGTTCGCGGACAGCGTGCGCACCCCGGCCAGGGAGACCGAGCCGACCACGTCGGGCAGGTCGCCGGCGGCGGCGCTGGAGGCGATCAGGGACGGGAACTGGTCCTCGTTGACGGTGACCAGGTTGACCTGTACGCCGGTCTTGGCGGTGTAGTCGGCGATGATCGCCTTGGTGGCGGCGACCCGGTCCGCCACGTCTTCCAGGCTCCAGACGGTGATCCGGGAACTGTCGGATTTCTGCCCGTCGTCGCTGCATGCGGCCACGCCGGTCCCGGCCAGTGCCAGGATCAGGCTGATTGCGAGCCGCCGCGTTGAGGGTGATGACATCGGTGGCACTCCTCTCGAAAGAGTACGGCTTGCCGCTAATACCCATCGATTCATCAATGTAATCACATATGCCCATTTTTTGGGTTAGAATCGAGGTCGGCACTTTCTTCGGAGCGACGCCATGAGCAACTGGGTTGTCTCTCTGGCCGGGCCCCGGCACGTACGCCTGGAGCCCTGCCCCGCGGACCGGCTCGGTCCGGGCCAGGTCCGCGTCCGCACCCGCTACTCGGGCATCTCCGCCGGCACCGAACTCACGCTCTACCGGGGCAGCAACCCGCGCCTGCGTAAGGACTGGGACGCCGGCGCCCGCATGTTCGTGCCCCGGCAGGCCGGGCCCGCGTACCCGGTGGTGGGTTTCGGCTACGAGGAGGTCGGCGAGATCGTCGAGGCCGCTCCCGACGTCGCCGACCGGCTACCCGGCCAGCTCGTCTGGGGCATCTGGGGGCACCGCGCCGAAGCGGTGCTGCCCGCCGCGGCGGCACATCCGCTGCCGCCCGGCATCGACCCGCTCGCCGCCGTCTTCGCCCGCCCCGGCGCCATCGCGCTGACCGCGGTGCTCGCCGGTGACCTGCACCTGGGCGACTGGGTGGGCGTCTTCGGGCAGGGCGTGATCGGGCTGCTCGGCACCCGGCTCGCGGTGCTCTCCGGCACCCGCGTGGTCGCCGTCGACCGGATGCCCGGGCGGCTCGCGCACGCCACCGGGCTCGGCGCCCGCCGGGTGGTCGACGCCGCCGCCGAGTCGCCCGCCGCCGCGCTGCGCGGCGCCACCGGCGGCCGGGGCGCCGACGTGTGCCTGGAGCTGTCCGGGTCGTACCCGGCGCTGCACGAGGCGATCCGGGCCACCGCGCGCGCCGGCCGCGTCGTCGCGGCCGGCTTCTACCAGGGGTACGCCCACGGGCTGGAACTCGGCGAGGAGTTCCACCACAACCGGATCCAGCTGGTGGCCGCCCAGGTCTCCGGGCCGGATCCGGCACCCGGCACGGCCGGCCGGTGGTCCGGGACCCGGATCGCGGACACGTTCATGGACCTGGTGGCCGAGGGCAGCGTCGACCCGCTGCCGCTGGTGAGCCACGTCGTCGACGCGGGCGCGGTGGCCGACGCCCTGGCGTTGCTCGACCGCGGTGACGGTGACGTCCTCCAAGTGGTGCTGAGGTTCTGATGGACATTCCGCTCGCCTGCCAGGAGCAGCTGCTCCCCGGCGTCGACCTGACCCGGAAGTACGCCCTCGCCGTCTCCCTCGGCTATCAGGGCATCGAGCTGCGCGGCCGGGGCGGGCTCGCGCTGGCCGGGCGGCTGCCGGAGCTGCGCCGCGCCCGCGCCGCCGGCGTGGTCATGCCGACCGTCTGCGTGGAGATGGACCACTTCATCGGCGACTTCGACCCGGGCCGCTCCCGTGACGCGGTGGACAACCTGCGCTCCCAGCTCTCGGTGATCGCCGAGCTGGGCGGCGTCGGCGCGATGACCCCGGCCGCGTGGGGCATGTTCTCCTACCGGCTGCCGCCGTTCGAACCGCCACGCTCGCCGGACGGCGACCGGCGGGTGCTCGTCGACGCGCTGGGCGAGCTGGCCGGGCACGCCCGCGCCGAGGGGGTCACGCTGTTCCTGGAACCGCTCAACCGGTACGAGGACCACATGGTCAACCGGCTCGACCAGGCCGTCGAGCTGTGCCGCGCGGTCGGGTCACCGGCGCTGCGGGTGGCCGCCGACACGTACCACATGAACATCGAGGAGGACGACCCGAACGCCGCGCTGCGCGCTGCCGCGCCGTACCTCGGGCACGTGCAGCTCAGCGACTCCAACCGGCATCAGCCCGGCGCCGGGCACCTGGACTGGGCGGCGCTGCTGGCCACGCTGGACGCGATCGGCTACTCCGGCTGGCTGGCCCTGGAGTGCCGGTTGCGCGGCGAGCCGGTCGCCGCGCTGCGCCAGGCCGCCGACGCGCTGGCCCAGGCCGGTACCCGGCGGGCCGCCGCATGACGCTCACCACCGGGGTACGCGCCGACGCGGAGCGCCACGCCCGGCTGCGCCGCCTCGCGCTGGCCACCCTGGACGCGAACTGGGAACACGACCACACGGTGCCCTCGCGCACGCTCTACCCGCACCAGTGGAGCTGGGACTCGGCGTTCATCGCGATCGGGCTGGCCCACGTGCGCCCCGACCGGGCCTGGCGGGAACTGCGCACACTGTTCGCCGCGCAGTGGATCGACGGCCGGGTGCCGCACATCGTGTTCAACCCGGCCTCGCGCGCCGGGCCGTACTTCCCCGGGCCGCAGTTCTGGGACTCCGCCCGCGCCGACGGCGCCCCGGCCCGGGCCACCTCCGGGATCGTCCAGCCGCCGGTGCACGCCCCGGCCGCCTGGCTGGTGCACCGCCGCGCGCCCGGCGAGGCGTCGGTGGCCGCGCTGCGCCGGCTCTACCCGAGGCTCGTCGCGCAGCAGCGCTACCTGACCGGGCGGCGCGACGCCGGCGGCGGCGGGCTGGCGTCGATCGTGCACCCGTGGGAGTCCGGACTGGACAACAGCCCGGCCTGGGACGCGCCGCTCGCCGCGGTGCCGGCCGACGAGGCGGTGATGCGCGCGTACCGCCGGCACGACACCGCGCACGCCGACGCGGCGCAGCGCCCCACCGACCTGGACTACGCGCGCTACGTCGCGCTCGTGGAGTCGTACCGCGCCGGCCGCTACCGGGACGAAGGGCTGCTCGGCCGGCATCCGTTCCTGGTGGAGTGCCCCCTGGTGAACGCGGCGCTCGGCGTCTCCGAGTACGCCCTCGCGCGCATCGCCACCGTGATCGGCGCCGACCCGGGGCCGCACCGCGACCGGGGCGCCCGGATCACCGAGGCGATCGTCACCCGCCTCTGGGACCCGGTCACCGGCACGTTCCGCCCCCGCGACGTACGCGCCGACCGGCTCGTGCCGGCCCGCACCGTGCTCGGGCTGATGCCGCTGGCGCTGCCCGAGCTGCCGTCGGCGCAGGTGAGCGCGGTGCTGGCCGAGGCGTGCTCGCCGCGCTTCGGGCTGGCCGCCCGGATGGACCGGCCGCTGCCCACGTACGACCGCACCGCGCCGGACTTCGAGCCGCTGCGCTACTGGCGCGGCCCGAGCTGGATCAACACCGGTTGGCTGCTCTGGCAGGGCCTGCGTACCCACCGCCGGGCCGACCTGGCCGCCGGGCTGCGCGAGTCGCTGCTCGACCTGGTCGACCGGGCCGGCTGCCACGAGTACTTCCACCCGGACACCGGCGCCGGGCTGGGCTCGCCCGCGTTCAGCTGGACCGCCGCGCTGGTGCTGGACGCGCTCGGGGCGGAGTGACGACGGTGGCGCCGGCCCGGGCCGGCGCCACCGATCCGTGCCGGGTCAGCCGATGCCGGCCGGGGTGCCGCCGCCGATGCGCAGGGCCGCCATCGGGGCGTCGTCGATCGCGTAGCCGAGCGCGTCGACCACCTCGACCACGCCGCTGACCTGCCGGGCCAGCCGCACCGCGAGCTGTGCCGTGGAGCGGCGCTCCACCTGCCCGGTCAACGTCACCACACCCCGATGCACTGTCACGTCGACCACGCCGTCGCGGACGCCGAGGCTGCGCCACAGCACCTCCTCGACCACGTCGCGGCGGATGCCGGCGTCCGGGCGCAGGTGCACCTTGAGCAGGTCACCCCGGGTGACTATGCCGACGAGGCGGCCGAGGTCGTCGACCACCGGCAGCCGCTTCACGCCGCGCACGTCCATCAGCCGGGCCGCCTCGACGATCGTCGCGTCCGGCGTGATCGTGACCGGGGGAGTGGTCATCAGGTCGGCGGCGAGCGTCGCGCCGGCCTTCGCCCGTGCCTCGCGGTGGTGCCGGTCGGGCAGGATCCGCCGCTCGCGCGGCTGGCCCAGCAGCTCCACCTTGTACATCAGGTCCGCCTCGGACACCACGCCGAGCACCCGGCGGGTCTCGTCCACCACCGGCGCCGCCGTGACGTGCCGGTCGGCCAGCACGTCGACGATCTCCCGGTACGCCGTGCCCTCCCGCACCGACGCCACGTCCCTGGTCATCACGTCCTGCACCTGCCACGTACGCATGGCGAACCTCCCTGTGTCCGCCTCCGACGCTAGGTGGCGGCGACGGGCCGGAGCAGGGGCACAAAGACCAGGTCAGAGGGTCGGAGGTCCCGAATCACCCGGCCGCGACGGGCTCGGCGACCTCATCGAGGGGCGGCTCGGCGGTCAGCAACTCGGCCGGCGCCGGCTCGACCTCCACCCGGCAGTCGTGGAACGTCGGCGCCTCGCCCAGGTCGGTGTCGCGGACCCCGGTGACCGCGTTGACGGTGGAGCGCCCCGGGCTGCGCCGCGCCCAGTACGCCTTGTAGGTGAACGCGCACCCCGGCCGGGTCGCCTCGTCCACCGCCACCGCCGCGAGGAACGAGCCCCGGTCGTTGTGCACGCGTACCGCGTCGCCGTCGGCGAGGCCGCGCTCCGCCGCGTCGGCCGGGTGCAGGTGCACCCGGGGCGGCCCGGCCCGCCGGGCGTGCCAGGGCAGCGACGCGAACGTGGAGTTCATCAGGTAGCGGTTGGCCGGGGTGAGCAGCGTCAGCGGGAACCGGCGGGCCAGTTCCGGGTCCGCCGCCTCGGCCGGCGGCGTGTATCCGGGCAGCGGGTCCACGCCGAGCGCGGCCAGCGCCGGGTCGTGCAGCCGGGCGCGCCCGTCCGGGGTGGGGAAACCGCCCTCGGCGTACGGCGCGGAGCCGACCGGCACGCCGGTGAGCCGGGCGTACGTGCGCTCGCGCAGTTCCTCGAACGTGATCGGCGCGCCGGCCAGCAGTTGCCGGGCCAGGTCCTCGTCGCTGTCCGAGAACGCCGGGTGGTCCACGCCCAGCGCGGCGGCGATCCGGCGGAAGATCTCGGTGTTCGGCAGCGCCTCACCGGGCGCGCGGGTGGCCGGCAGGTTCAGCGTCGTGTAGTGGTGCCCGTACGACGTCTGCAGGTCCAGGTGCTCGGGCTGCATGGTGGCCGGGAGCACCACGTCGGCGTAGTCGCAGGTGTCGGTCCAGCGTTGCTCCAGCACCACTGTGAACAGGTCGGGGCGGCGCAGCCCGGTCAGCAGCCGGGCCTGGTCCGGCGCGGTCGCCGCCGGGTTGGCGTTGAACACCACGAGCGAGGTGACCGGCGGGTCCGCCTCCCCGGTGAGCACGGTGGCCAGCCGGCTCATGTTCAGCGTCCGGGCCGGTGGCGCGGGCATGCCGGCGGGCCGGATCACCGGGCCGTTGTCGATCGGGTGGTGGCCGCTGGTGGTCACCAGGGCCCCGCCTCCGGGGTACCGGAAGTCGCCGGTGAGAAGCGGCATCGCGCAGATGGCCCGGATCGCCTGCCCGGCGCCGTGGTGCCGTTGCAGGCCCAGCCCGACGCGGATCGCGGTGGGCCGGGTGGTGGCGATCCGCTCACCGAGGCGGCGTACCGTCTCGGGCGGCAGGCCGCACTCGGCGGCGGCCCGCTCCACCGGCCACTCGTCGAGCCGGGCGGCCAGCTCCGGCCAGCCGCTGGTGTGCCCGGCCAGCCACGCCTCGTCGGCCGCCCCGGCGTCGCGGACGTGGCGCATCAGCCCGAGCGCGAGCGCCGCGTCGGTGCCCGGTAGCGGCGCGACGTGTTCGTCACTGCGGGCCGCCGTGTCGGTACGCAGCGGGTCGACTGTCACCACGTACGCGCCGCGTTCGCGGGCCTGCTGCACGAACGGCCACAGGTGCAGGTTGGTGACCAGCGGGTTGGCGCCCCAGAGCACGATCAGGTTCGCCGCCACGATCGACTCCGGCTCGAAGCCGACGGAGCTGCCGTACAGCGAGCGCAGCGCGGTCCGTGCCGCCGCCGTGCGGATGGTGGTGTCCAGCCGGGACGCGCCCAGGTGGGCGAAGAGCCGGGGGCCCATGGTCCAGCCCTGGACCAGGCCCATGGTGCCGGCGAAGTAGTAGGGCAGCACCGACTCCGGGCCGTCCCGTTCGATGCTCGCGCGCAGCCCGGCGGCGACCCGGTCGAGTGCCTCGTCCCAGCTCGCCGGCCGGTACGCGACCCGTCCGGCGCCCTTCGGGCCGGTACGGACCCAGGGCGTGGCGAGCCGGTCCGGCCCGTTCACCGCGTCCAGGTAGCGGTTGACCTTCCCGCAGAGCGCGCCCCGGGTGAACGGGTGGTCGCGGTCGCCGCGCAACGCGACCGCCCGGCCGTCGTCGACGGTGAGCTGCCAGACGCAGGTGTCGGGGCAGTCCAGCGGGCAGGCGCCGGGATGGGTGGTGACGGGGGCCATGGGGCGGATGCTACCGACGCGACCCGCCACGTGCCCTGCCGCTTTCCCGCCTGCCGGCGGGGTGGGGGAGTTTGGCCGGGGTGGGGGCGGGTACCCGCCGGGGCCGACCGGGGCGGGCGTGGTGCCCGCCGGCGGCGAGGGGAGGGGTGGGATGCGGTTCCCCCTGTTCGTCGAAGCGGTGGCGCGGCGGTCCGAGTTGCCGTCCGACGAGGCCGCGACCATCTCCCGGGCGGTGTTGCAGACCCTCGCCGAGCGGGTCGGCGCGGACGAGGCGGCCGACCTGGCGGCGCAGTTGCCGGACGACGTCGGCGGCTACCTGGAGCCGGGTGGGACCGCGACGACCGGCGGCGCGGTGGACTTCCTGTACCGGGTGGCCGAACGCGCGGCGGTGGATCCGGCGGTCGCCGAGGTGGGTGCGGCGGCGGTGCTCGCCACGCTGCGCGACACGGTGACGGTGGGGGAGTTCCAGGACCTCGTGGCGCAGCTCCCGAAGGGCTTCGACGCGATGGTGGACCCGATCCCGCGCCCGCCCTACGATGTCTGAGCAGGCTCCCCGCGATCCGGGTTGAGCTGCGCCACGGGGGCGCCGCAACGAAGATTCGACTGCTAGAAAGTATTTTCACCGTAAAATAACTCGTGGGCCATCACCTACGCTGCAAATCGTCTACGCGCTAGAGGGATGATCGGACGAATTCCTCCGTCCGAGGTTCCAGGACGCCTTCCTCCCTTCGGCTCAAGCCGCATCGATGCTCTTCCGGCGCGGAGATTGAGCCATATTCTGCTTCCAATGTGAAGTCCTGGGGGGGATCAATGATCACATTCGTCGATTGCTGCGTGCCTGTCCTCTGTGGAGCGTATCCCGCTTCCTGACATGGCAGAGACGATGATTGTCAATCGTTTCGGCGCGATCACAGCAGTACACGGCGGACGTCCGGCCCTGCTCGGTGAGACCCACGAGGTCACCTACACCGAGCTGGCCGAGGCGGCCGGCGGGCACGCTGCCGTGTTCGCCGCCGCGGGCCTGCGCGCCGGAGACCGGATCGCGCTGCTCACCGCGCACGGCGCACCGACCGTCGCGGCGCTGCTCGGCGCCCTGGCCGCCGGGTGCGCGTACGTGCCACTGGACCCGGGCTTCCCGGTCGCCCGGCTGCGCCACATGGTCGACGCCGCCGGGGTCACCGCAGTGGCGTGCGCCGCCGAGCACCGCGACCTGGCCACCGCGCTGGCCGGCGCGCGTCCGGTCGTGCCGCTGGACGAGGTGCCGCCGGCCCCGCTGCGCCCGGTCGCGGACGACCCGGACGCGCTGGCGTACGTGCTGTTCACCTCCGGCTCCACCGGCGTGCCCAAGGCGGTCGGGCAGACCCACCGCAACCTGGCCCACGTCGTCGACAACCAGATCGCCGCGCTGGCCGTCGGCCCGGACGACCGGCTCAGCCTGCTCGCGTCGTTCAGCTTCGACGCCGCAATCCCCGACCTCTACCCGGCGCTGCTCACCGGCGCCGCCGTCGTCCCGGTCGACCTGCGCCGCCAGGGGCTGGCCCACGCCGTCGAGCAACTCGACCGCCACCGCGCCACGGTGCTGCACTGCACGCCCACCGTCTACCGCTTCCTGCTCGACACGCTCGGCGCGCGCCGGCTGCCCACGGTGCGGGCCGTGCTGCTCGGCGGCGAGCAGGCCACCTGGACCGACGCGGCACGCGGCCGGGACCGGTTCGCCGCCGAGTGCGTGCTGGTCAACGGCTACGGCGCCACCGAGATGACGTTCGCGGCCCGGCACGTGCAGCCGCTGTCCGAGGTGGACCCCGACGCCCGCGGCCCGCTGCCGATCGGCACCGCGTTCCCCGGCTACCGGCTCGACCTCGCCCCGGACACCGGCGAGATCGTCGTCCACAGCCGGCACCTCGCCCCCGGCTACCTCAACCAGGACAGCGACCGCTTCGGCGTCGACGCCGACGGGCTGCTGTCGTACCGCAGCGGTGACCTGGGCCGACTGCTGCCCAGCGGGGAACTGGTCTGCCTCGGCCGGCTCGACCGCCAGGTCAAGGTACGCGGGCACCGCGTCGAGCTGACCGAGATCGAAGCGGTGCTGTCCGCCCAGCCCGGGGTGGCAGGCGTCCGCGCCGTCGTCCGCGACGGCGAACTGCTCGCGTACGCCCGCCCGGCCGGCGCCCGCCCCGACCCGGCGGCGCTGCGCGCCGCACTGACCGCGGCGCTGCCCGACTACGCGGTGCCCCGCGCGGTGGTGGTCGTCGACGAGTTCCCGCTCACCGTCACCGGCAAGGTCGACGAGCGGGCGCTGCCCGACCCGGTGACCGACGTGCCCGCCGGGGAGGCGCCGGCCACCGGGACCGAGCGCGCCGTGCACGACATCTGGTGCGCGGTGCTCGGCCGCGACGCGGTCGGCCGCACCGACAGCTTCTTCGACGTGGGCGGGCAGTCGCTGCTGCTGGGCCAGGTGCAGCAGCGCCTCGCCGAACGGTTCGGCGTCCGGCTGCCGATGCTGCGCCTGTTCGACCACCCGACCGTCGCCGCCCAGGCCGCGCTGCTCGACGCCCCGTCCGAGGCGGTCCGCGCGCCGGTGCTGCCCGCGCCCGCCGCGCCGGTGAGCGCCGCCCGCGAGTACACCGGCGACGAGATCGCCGTGGTCGGCCTCGCCGGCCGGTTCCCCGGCGGGCCCGACGTGGCCACGTACTGGTGGAACCTGTGCACCGGCGTCGACTCGGTGCACGACCACACCGACGAGGAGCTGACCGCGCTCGGCGTCGGGCCCGGCCTGCTCGCCGACCCCCGGCACGTACGCGCCACCGGCCGCCTCGACGGGGTGGCCGACTTCGACGCCGAGTTCTTCGGCTTCGGCGCCGACGAGGCCGCCCGTACCGACCCGCAGCACCGGCTGTTCCTGGAGACCGCCTGGGAGGCGCTGGAGGACGCCGGGCACGACCCGGCGCGCTTCCCCGGCCTGGTCGGCGTCTACTCCGCCACCTCGGCCAACCGCTACTTCCTGTTCCACCTCATGGACAACCCGGCGGTGGTCGGCGACGTCGACCCGGACGACTGGGAGGCCCGGCTCGTCGGCCGCCAGTTCACCGACCACCTGCCCGGGCAGGTCGCCTACCGGCTCGGCCTGACCGGCCCGGCGATGGCCGTGCAGTCCGCCTGCTCCAGCTCGCTCGTCGCGGTCTGCCTGGCCGCGCAGAGCCTCGCCGACTACCAGTGCGACCTGGCCCTGGCCGGCGGGTCCACAGTGACGTGGCCCCGGCACCGGGCGGGCGGGCTCACCTCGCCCGACGGCCGGTGCCGCGCCTTCGACGAGGCCGCCGCCGGCTCCGGGTTCGGCTCCGGCGCCGGAGTGGTCGCCCTGCGCCGGCTCGCCGACGCGCAGGCCGACGGCGACCGCATCTACGCGATCCTGCCCGGCTGGGCGGTCACCAACGACGGCCCGGACCGGGCCGGATTCGCCGTGCCCGGCCCGGCCGGGCAGGCCGCCGCCGTCGCGGGCGCGCTCGCCACCGCCGAGGTCGCGCCGGGCGAGGTCCGCTTCGTCGAGGGCCACGGCAGCGGCACGCCGCTCGGCGACGCCATCGAGGTCGCGGCGCTGCACGAGGTGTACGCGGGCGCCGCGCCCGCCGAGTCCACGGCGCTCGGCTCGGTGAAGACCAACATCGGTCACCTCGACGCCGCCGCCGGCATCGCCGGGCTGATCAAGGCGGTGCTCGCCGTCCGGCACGGGGTGATCCCGCCGAACCTGCACTTCACCCGCCCGCACCCGGAGATCGACCTGGCCGCCGGACCGTTCTACGTGCCCACCAAGGCGCGGGACTGGCCGGACGGCGCGCGCCGGGTCGCCGGGGTGAGCGCGTTCGGCCTCGGCGGCACCAACGCCCACGTGGTGGTGGAACAGCCGCCACCGGCCGAGCCGGCCGACCCGCCCGGCGACGGGCCGTGGCTGCTGCCGGTCTCCGCGCGTACCCCGGCGGCGCTGCGGGCCGCGCTGGCCCGCCTGCGGACCCACCTGGCCGGCGCGGCGCCGGCGCTGCCCGACGTGGCCGCCACGCTGGCGCTCGGCCGGCGGGCGTTCGCGCACCGGGCGGCGGTGGTCGCCGCCGACCTGCCGGCCGCGCTGTCCGCCCTGGACGTGCTGCTGGACACCGACGTCCGCATCGCCGGCGACGGCGGGCCGCTGCGCGAGACGGCCGCGGACTGGGTCGCCGGGCGCGACGTCGACTGGCACGAGCTGCACCCCGACGGCACGGTGCGTCGCACCGGACTGCCCACCTACCCGTTCCAGCGCCGCCGGCACTGGATCGACCCCGTGCAGAGAGGTCCGCGGTGAACTGGTTCGTCTCCGCCGGAAGCCGCCCCGAGGCCCCGGTGCGATTGTTCTGCCTGCCCTACGCCGGGGCGGGCGCCAGCGCGTTCCGGCGCTGGGCGGCCGAGTTCGGCCCGGGCGTCGACGTGACGCCCGTGCAACTGCCCGGCCGGGAGAACCGGATCACCGAGGACCCGCGCTTCAACGTCGCCAACGTGGCCGACGCCATCGCCTCCCGGGCCGACCGCCCGTACGCGATCTACGGCCACTCGATGGGCGGGCGGCTCGGCTTCGACGTGGTCCGCGAGCTGCGCCGCACCGGCCGGCCGCTGCCGCTGCGGCTCTACGTCGGCGGCGCCCGCGCCCCGCACGTGCGTACTCCCGGCCCGTTCGACGGGCTGTCCCGGGCCGGCGACGACGAGCTGCTGCGCCGCCTCGGCGAGGGCGGCGGCCTCCCCGCCGAACTGCTCGACCACCCGGAGCTGGTGGAACTGCTGCTGCCGCTGCTGCGGGCCGACTTCGGCCGCGTCGACGACTACCGCCACGTGCCCGGCGAGCCGCTGCCGGTGCCGATCGTCGTGTTCGCCGGGCGTACCGACCGGGCGGTCACCCGGGACCAGAGCGCGGCCTGGGCCGAGCACACAGCGGCCGGGTTCACCCTGCACGAGCTGGACGGCGGGCACTTCTTCCTGCACGACCGGCTGCCCGAACTGGCCGCGCTGATCCGCGCGGACCTGACCGCCGCGTCCACCGACACCCGCGCCGGCACGCCGGACGCGGGTCCGGACCCGGTGCGCGCCGCCGGTCGCGGGACCGCCGGCGCCGCGCACCGGGTCCCCCTCGGCGACACCGGCTGGTCGGTGTGGCGCGACGCGGTGCTGCGGACCACCGGGTTCCCGGCCGACGGGCTGGAGCTGTTCACCGCGCCCCGGGCCGCCACGGCGGCCGACGAGCTGCTCGCCACCGGCGCGGGCGAGGACCGGTTCGACAAGGAGTTCGAGGAGGCGCTGCGCGCCGGCGCGCAGCGGTTCAGCGAGCTGGCCGCCGACCCGCTGCTGCGCGAGGCGGTCACCTGGCAGAACCGGGGCGCGCTCGTCGCGTTCGACGGGCTGGTGCGCGGCGGCGCCGACGCGGCCCGCAACGTCCGCCGCCGCGACCGGGAACGGGCGCTGCTGAAGTACTGGCAGCGCTACTGCGGCAAGAACGAGACGGTCGGCTTCTTCGGGCCCAGCTGCTGGGTCACTGTCGATCCGGCGCAGCCGGAAGTTGCCCGGGTCAACCCCGGCGAGCGCCTGACCCGCCGACGCTGGGTGTGGTTCGAGTCGTGGGCGCTGACCGCGTACGCCGAACGGATCGGCGCGGACCTGCCGGTCCGCCGCTGGTGGCCGCCGATGCTCCGGCCCCACCTGGCGATCCGGGACCGGACCGTGCTGCGGCCCGGACGGCCGCCGCTGACACTGACCCCGGTCGAGGCCGGGCTGCTGCGCGCGGCCGACGGGCGGCGCTCCGCCGCCGACCTGGTCACCGACCCGGCGATCGGGCTGCGCCGCCCCGAGGACGGCTACGCGCTGCTCGACCGCCTGGTGGAGCGGGAGCTGATCACCTGGGACGCGGGCCTGCCGGTGAGCCCGGACGCCGAGCGGGTGCTGGCCGACCGGATCGAGGCGATCGGCGACGAGCCGGCCCGCGCCGTCGCCCGCGCCGGTTTCGACCGGCTGCGCGCCGCCCGCGACGACGTCGCCGCGGCGGCCGGGGACGCGGACCGGCTGCGCGCCGCGCTGGACGCGCTGGACGCCACGTTCACCGAGCTGACCGGCGTCCCGGCGGCACGCCGGGCCGGGCAGATGTACGCCGGGCGCACGGTCTGCTACGAGGACAGCGCCCGGGACCTGGACGTGGTGTTCGGCGCGCCGCTGCTGGCCGAGCTGGCCGCCCCGCTCGACGTGCTGCTGCGCGCCGCCCGCTGGCTGGCCAACGCGCTCGCCCGCGCCTACCTCGACGTGCTGCGCGGCCTCTACGAGGAACTGCGCGCCGAGTCCGGCGCGCCGGTGGCCCTGGCCGACCTGTGGTTCCTCGCCCAGGGCATGTTCTGGGGCGGCGGCGAGCGGCCCGTCGACGCGGTGGCGGCGGAGTTCGCCGCCCGCTGGTCCGGGCTGTTCGGCCTGGACACGCTGCCCGCCGGCGCCACCGACGTACGGCTGCGCGCGGCCGATCTCGCCGACCGGATCGACGAGGTGTTCCCCGGCGCCGGCCCGGAGTGGTCGAACGCCGCCATCCACAGCCCCGACCTGCAGATCTGTGCCACCGACGCGGACGCGCTGCGGCGCGGCGAGTACACGGTGGTGCTCGGCGAGCTGCACGCCGCCTGGTCGTCGTTCGACTGCGCGGTCTTCACCCCGTCGCACCCGGACGTGGAACGGCTGCGCGAGGCGCTGGCCGCGGACCTCGGGCAGCGGCGGGTCCGGCTGCTGTTCCCGGCCGACTGGCCGCGGCGGACCAGCCGTACCGCCGAGTCGCTGACCGGCCCCACCGACCGGCACCTGGCGTTCCTCGACGCGCCGGGCACCGACCCGGCCCGGGTGCTGCCCACCGTGGACCTGGTCGTCGACGACGTCGACGGGGAGCTGGTGGCGACCGCCTCGGACGGGCAGTGCTGGCCGCTCACCGAAATCTTCGCCGAGCCGTTCAGCGCGCACGCCGTGGACGGCTTCAAGCTGGTCGCCGCCGCGCCGTACACGCCGCGGATCACCGTGGACCGGCTGGTGGTGGCCCGGCAGACGTGGCGGACCACCGTCGGCGAGAGCGGCCTGGCCGTCCCGAACGGCGAGCGTGAGCGCTTCCTCGCCGTCCGGGACTGGCGCCGCCGCCTCGGCCTGCCCGAGCAGGTGTACGTCAAGTTCGGCACCGAGACCAAGCCCTGCTTCGTGGACCTGGCCGCGCCGGCGTTCGCCACCACGCTCTGCGCGATGGCGCGCGCCGCCCGGGTCGACGGCGGCGACGACGTCTCGTTCACGGTGAGCGAGATGCTGCCCGCCCCGGATCAGGCGTGGGTGCCCGACGGAGCGGGCCGCCGCTACTTCAGCGAGCTGCGCCTGCACATCACCGACGCCCGGCGGGAGGACCACCGGTGAGCCATCTGGTGCCCCTGGGCGACACCGGCTGGTCGGTGTGGCGCGACGTGGTCCTGCGGACCGCCGGTTTCCCGGCCGCCGGGCTGGACCGGTTCGGCGCGCCGGACTGCGCCGCGACCGCGGACGCGCTGCTGGCCGGCGACATCGGACCCGAGGTGTTCGACAAGACGCTGCACGAGGCGTTCGCCGAGTCCTCCGCGGTGGCCGGCGAGCTGGCCGCCGACCCGCTGCTGCGCGAGGCGGTGACCTGGCAGAACCCGGACATGCTGATCGCGCTGGACGGGCTGCTGCGCACCGACCCGCAGGTCCGCAACGTGCGCCGCCGCAAGCGCGAGCTGAGCCTGCTGCGCTACTGGCAGCGGTACTGCGGCAAGGCCGAGACCATCGGCTTCTTCGGCCCGGTCTGCTGGGGCGTGTTCGACACCGCCCGGCCGGGCGTGCGCGCCGTGCCCGGTGAGGCGCTGGTGCACCGGCGGCGGGTGTACTTCGAGGCGTGGGCGCTCATCGCGTACGCCGACCGGCTCGCCGACGACCTGGCGGTGCGCCGCTGGTGGGCGCCGGCCCTGCAACCGCACCTGACCGTCGCCGGGCGGGAGCTGCGCTGGCCGCTGCACCCGCCGATCGCGCTGACCCCGGTCGAGGCGCTGGTGCTCGGCGCCTGCGACGGGCGGACGCCGGCGGTGGAGCTGGCGCAGCGGCTGCGCGACGCCGGTGAGGTGCACAGCGCCGCCGACGTCTACCTGCTGCTGGACCGGTGGGTCGAGCGCGGCCAGCTCAGCTGGGGCGCGAACCTGCCGATCGCGCCGGACGCCGAGCGGGTGCTCGCCGCGCGGATCGCCGCGATCGGCGACGAGCCGGTCCGCGCCGCGACGGCGGCCGAGTTCGGCCGGCTGTGCACCGCCCGCGATGAGGTGGCCGCCGCGGCCGGCGACCCGGACCGGCTCGGCGCGGCGCTCGCCGCGCTCAACGCCGGATTCACCGCCGTGACCGGACGCCCGGCCACCCGGCACAGCGGACAGATGTACGCCGCCCGCACCGTCTGCTACGAGGAGACCGCCCGCGACCTGGAGTTCCAGATCGGGTCGGCGGTGCTCGACGCGCTCGCCGAGCCGATGGCGGTGGTGCTGCGTACCGCCCGCTGGTTCACCGGCGAGGTGGCCGACCGCTGCGGTGACCTCTTCGTCGAGCTGCACGAGGAGTTGGCCGCCGACGGGAAACCGGTGCGGCTGGCCGACCTGTGGCTGCTGGCCCAGGGCACGCTCGTCTCCCCGGACGGCCCGATCGGCCGGGCCGGCGCGACGCTCACCGCCCGCTGGGCCGAGCTGTTCGGCCTGGCCGAACTGCCCGAGGGCCAGGCGGAGCTGCGGCTGCGCGCGGCGGACCTCACCGACCGGGTCCGGGAGCTGTTCCCGGCGACGCGGCCCGGCTGGCCGTCGGCCCGGCTGCACAACCCGGACGTGCAGCTGTGCGCCGCCTCGCCGGAGGCCGTCGAGCGCGGCGACTTCCTGCTGGTGCTCGGCGAGCTGCACCCGGCGTCGGTCGCCTTCGACAGCGCGGTGCTCAGCCCGTTCCATCCGGACCCGGCGGCGCTGCGCGCCGACCTCGACGCCGACCTGGGCCCGGTCCGGCTGCGGGTGCTGTGGCCGGACAGCTTCCCCCGCCGCACCACCCGCACCACGTACGCGCTGACCGGCCCGGCGGACCTGCAGCTCGGCATCGACACCGCGCACGGCGCGGACGTGGACCGTCTGGTCCCGGCCACCGCCGTGGTGGTCGAGCGGACCGGCGACACGCTCACCGCGGTCTTTCCCGACGGCGCCCGCTGGCCGCTGATGGAGGTCTTCGCCACGCTGCTCGGCGCGCTGCTGCTGGACGCGTTCAAGCTGCTCGGCGCGGCGGCGTACACGCCCCGGATCACCATCGACCGGCTGGTGGTGGCGCGGCGCACCTGGCGTACCACGGCCGGGGCGTGCGGGCTGGGCGGCCACTCCGACGAGTCCGCCCGCTACCTGGCGGTACGCCGCTGGCGGGCCGCCGCCGGCCTGCCCGAGCAGGTCTTCGTCAAGGTCGGCACCGAGATCAAACCCTGCTACGTGGACCTGACCGGGCCGCTGTACGCCCAGTCGCTGTGCGCCATGGTCGACGCCGCGCTGCGGACCGGCCCGGACGTGCCCGTCGTGGTCTCCGAACTGCTGCCCGCGCCCGCCGAGGCGTGGGTGCCCGACGCCCGGGGCCGCGGCTACGTCAGCGAACTGCGCCTCCAGATCACCGACCCGGCCGAGCACCTTGGAGCACTCCGGTGACCGACACCCTGACCGTCAGCGCCGTCCACGGCTCGTACCTGCCGTGGCCGGACGCCACCCTCGCCGACCTGATCACCGCGCAGGCCGCCCGGACCCCGGACGCGGTGGCGGTACGCCAGTGGGACACCCGGCTCACCTACCGGCAGCTGGTCGACCGGGCCGCCGGGGTGGCCGCCGCGCTGCGCGGCAACGGCGTCGGCCGGGGTGACCGGGTCGGCGTGTGCGGGGCGCGTACCCCCGACCTGGTGGTGACTGTGGTCGGCGTGCTGCTCGCAGGCGCCGCGTACGTGCCGCTGGAGCCGGGCGGCCCCCGGGCCCGGCTGCGCGGGATCGCCCGCGACGCGGGCGTGCGCGTGGTGGTCGGTGACGCGGCGGCGGCCGAGTTCGGCGACGAGCCCGGCGTGACGGCGCTCGGCCTGCCCGGCCCGGCGCCGCTCGTGCCCTGCCCGGCCCGGCCCGGCGACCCGGCGTACGTGCTGTTCACCTCCGGCTCCACCGGCCGCCCGAAGGGCGTGCTGACCACCCACCGCAACGCGGTCGAGTTCGTCACCGGGGTGAGCGCGCTGACCGGCGCCGACGCCTCGGTGCGCAGCCTCGGCATCGCCTCGCTCGGCTTCGACGCGGCCACCATGGACCTGTTCGTGCCGCTGACGCTCGGCGGCGCGGTGCAGCTGCTCGGCGCCGACGACCGGGCCGACCCGGTCCGGCTGGCCCGGTTCGTCGCCGAGCACGAGGTCACCTGGGGCTTCATCACGCCGACCGTGCTGTCGCTGCTGGACCCGCCCGTGTTCCCGTCGTGGCGGGTGCTGCTCTGCGGCGGCGAGGCGGTCCCGGCCGAGCTGGTCGCCCGCTGGGCGCCGGGCCGGCGGTTCCTCAACGGCTACGGCCCGACCGAGACCACGGTGCTGGCGGTCACCTGCGACCTCACCCCGGCCGACACCGACCCGATGCCGATCGGCCGGCCGCTGCCCAACCACCGGGCGTACGTGGTCGACGCCGACCTGCGGCCGGTGCCGGCGGGCGAGACCGGCGAGCTGCTGATCGGCGGGCCGGGCCTGGCCGACGGCTACCTGAACCGGCCCGGCCTGACCGCCGAGCGGTTCGTGCCCGACCCGTTCGGCGACGCCCCCGGCGAGCGGCTCTACCGCACCGGCGACCTGGTCCGGCAGGGCCCGGACGGCCGGATCGTCTACCTCGGCCGCGCCGACCGGCAGGTCAAGGTGCGCGGCCAGCGCATCGAGCTGGGCGAGATCGAGACGGTGCTCGCCGCCCACCCCGGCGTCGAGCGCGTCGCGGTGGAGGCGGTGCCCGGCCCGGCCGGCGCCGAGCTGGTCGCGTTCCTCACCCCGGCCGGCGCGCCCGGCGACGACGAGCTGCGCGCGTACGCGGCGACGCGGCTGACCACCGCGATGCTGCCGGCCCGGACGGTGCGGCTGGACGCGCTGCCGGTCAGCCCGGTCACCGGCAAGCTGGACCGGCCGGCGCTGCGCGACCTGGCCGCCACCGCCCCGGCCACCGTGGACGACGCGCCCGCCGGCGACGACCCGGTGACCGCGGCGGTCCGGCGGATCTGGACCCGGCTGCTCGGCGCCGTGCCGGCCCCGGACAGCGACTTCCTCGCCGCCGGCGGCAACTCCATCGCCGCGATGCGGCTGGTCGCGGCGCTGCGCGCGGAGCTGGGCCGGCAGGTGGACACGCGGGTGCTGTTCGCCGACCGCACGTTCGCCGCGCTCGTGGAGCGGGTCCGCGCCGCCGACCCCGCCGACGCCGACGGGCTGAGCACCGGCAACCCGCCCACGCTGTCCCCGCCGCAGCGGCGGCTGTGGTTCATGGACCAGCTCGCCCCGTCCAGCGCGCCCTACAACATCGCCGTCGCGCACCGGCTGCGCGGGCCGCTGGACGTCGCCGCGCTCGGCGCCGCGCTGCGCGCCGTGGCCGAACGGCACGACGTGCTGCGCTGGCGGATCCCGCAGAACGGCGGCGTGCCGTACGCGGTCCGCGAGGAACCGACCGACGTGGCGGTGCCGGTTGTCGACCTGACCGGCGCCGCCGACCCGGACACCGAACTGGCCGGCATGCTCGCGGCCGGCGCCGGGCACGCGTTCGACCTGGCCACCGGCCCGCCCTGGCAGGTGACCGTGTACCGGCTCGCCGCGCAGGAGCACGTGCTCGCGGTCACCGTGCACCACGCGGTCTTCGACGGGTGGTCCGAGGCGCTGCTCTACGACGAGCTGGCGCTCGCGTACGCCCGCGCGCTCGGCCGGTCCGTGCCGGGCCGCCCGCCGCTGCCCGCCACGTACGCCGACTACGCGGTGTGGCGCGCCGACCGGGACCGGCGCCGGGGCGAGACGGATCTGGCCTGGTGGACCGCGCACCTGGCCGGCGCGCCCACGGTGCTGGACCTGCCCCGCGACCGGCCCCGCCCGGCAGTGCAGACGTACGCCGGCGCGGAGGCCGCGGTGCGCCTGGACGCCACCGCCGACTCTGACGTGCGCGACCTGGCCGCCCGGCGCGGCACCACTGTCGCGGCGGTGCTGCTGGCCGCGTTCGGCGAGCTGCTGCGCCGGGTCACCGGCGGCGACGAGCACGTGCTCGGCGCGATCGTCGCCGACCGTCGGCTGGCCGCGTTCGACGAGGTGATCGGCTTCTTCATCGACACCGTGCCGGTGCGGGTCCGCTCCGGCGGCGCGAGCTTCGCCGAGCAGGTCGACCGGGCCGCCGCCGAGCTGCACGAGGTCACCGCGCACCCGGGCGCGCCGCTGGAACGCATCGTGGAGTCGCTCGGCGTGGGCCGGGACACCTCCCGCGCCCCGCTGGTGCAGGTGCTGTTCAACGTGCTCAACTTCGCCCCGCCCCGGCTCACGCTGACCGGCCTGGTGGCCGAGCCGCTGCCGGTGCCCAAGCCCGGCTCACCGTTCGACCTGACCGTCTACGTGGTGGAGCGCGACGGGCGGGCCGGCGTCGAGGTGGTGCACAACCCGGACCTGTTCGAGGCCGAGCGGATCGAAGCGCTCCTGGCCGACCTGGCCGCCCTGGTCGGCGCGCTCGCCGCCGACCCGGACGTGCCGGCCGCCGAGGTGGCGCCCGAGCTGCCCCGCCCGGCGGTGCGCGTCGCCGCGCTCGGCGCGATGACCGTCGCCACCGCCGACGCGGCCCGCGCGCCGCTGCCCACCGGCTCGGACGCGCTCACCGGCACCGAGGAGCTGATCGCCGGGATCTGGCGCGACGTGCTCGGCCGGGACACCGTCGGCGTCACCGACAACTTCTTCGACATCGGCGGCCACTCGATGGCCCTGGCCGCCGTGTACGCCCGCCTCACCGAGGCCACCGGCCGCTCGATCACCATGCTCGACCTGTTCCGCCACCCGACCGTGCGGGCGCTCGCCGCCAGCCTCGACGGAGCCGCCGACCGGCCGGAACTGGCCCGCGCCGCGCTGCGCGCCGCCGCCCGGCGGGGGCGCGCCCGCCGTACCCCGCCACCACGCCGACCTCACCCGTGACGCGATCCCTTGTGAAATGAAGGAACCCCCCATGCAGAACGACATTCCCGCCGACGACGGCGTCGAGCCCATCGCCATCGTCGGGCTCGCCGCCCGCCTGCCCGGCGCGGCCGACGTCGACGAGTTCTGGCGCAACCTGGTCGACGGTGTGGAGTCGACGACCGAGCTGACCCGCGAGGAGCAGCTCGCCCGCGGAGCCCAGCCGCAGGAGGTCGACGACCCGGGCTGGGTCAACCGCGCGCCGCTGGTGGACGGCTACGACGAGTTCGACGCCGGCCTGTTCGGGATGACCGCCCGCGAGGCCGAGATCACCGACCCGCAGCACCGGCTGTTCCTGGAGACCTGCTACACCGCGTTGCAGGACGCCGGCTACGACCCGGGCCGCTACGACGGCGCGGTCGGCGTGTACGCCGGCAGCGGCGGCAACACGTACCTGCACCGCAACGTGTACCGCAACAAGCGGGTCGGCGGGAACCCGCACGGCGCGGTCTCGCTGGCCACCGGCAACTCGCCGAACTACGTGGCCACCAACGTGTCGTACCGGCTGGACCTGCGCGGCCCGAGCATGACCGTGCACACCGCCTGCTCCACCTCGTTGGTCGCGTTCCACCTCGCCTGCGAGGCGCTGCGCAACGGCGAGTGCGACATGGCCCTGGCCGGCGGCGTCAACATCGAACTGCCGCACGTCGGCTACCTCGGCATGGACGGCTTCACCTCGCCCGACGGGCGCTGCCGGCCGTTCGACGCCGGCGCGAACGGCACGGTGTGGGGCAGCGGTGTCGGCGTGACGCTGCTCAAGCGGCTCTCCGACGCGATCGCCGACGGCGACCATATCCGCGCGGTCGTGCTCGGCAACGCCATCAACAACGACGGCGCCGGGAAGGTCGGCTTCACCGCCCCCAGCATCGACGGGCAGACGGAGGCCATCGCCCAGGCCGTCGCGCTCGCCGGCGTCGACCCGCGCACCATCAGCTACGTCGAGGCGCACGGCACCGGCACCGCGCTCGGCGATCCGATCGAGATCGCCGCGCTGTCCGCCGTCTACGGCACGGACACCGACGAGCGCGGCTGGTGCGGCATCGGGTCGGTGAAGTCGAACATCGGCCACCTCAGCCAGCCCTCCGGCATCGTCAGCGTGATCAAGACGGTGCTGGCGATGGAGCACGGGCTGATCCCGCCGACCATCAACTACGAGGCGCCGAACCCGGCCATCGACTTCGCCGACACCCCGTTCTACGTGGCGAACACGCTGACCAAGTGGGACACCGACGGCGGACCGCGCCGCGCCGGGGTCAGCTCCTTCGGCATCGGCGGCACCAACGCGCACGTGGTGCTCCAGGAGGCGCCCGCCGCGGAGCGGGACGAGCCGCCGGCCCGCCCGGCGCACCTGCTCCAAGTGTCGGCGAAGACCCCGGCCGCGCTGGACGTCGCCGTGCGGCGGCTCGCCGAGCACCTGGAGGGCGGCAGCGACGTGGCGCTCGCCGACGTGGCGCACACGCTGCGCGTCGGCCGCCAGACGTACGCCCACCGCGCCGCCGTCGTGGCCGGGGACCCCCAGAGCGCCGCCGCCGCGCTGCGCGAGCGGCGCAAGGGCCACCGGGGCGTCGCCGACGGACCCGCGCCCCGGGTGGCGTTCCTGTTCAGCGGCCAGGGCTCGCAGTACGCCGGGATGGGCGCCGAACTGTACGCCCAGGACCCGGCGTTCGCCGCCGCCGTCGACGAGTGCGCCGACCTGCTCCGCCCCGAGCTGGGCCTGGACATCCGGGACCTGGTCCTCGGCCGCGACCCGGACGCGGCGGACAGGCTCACCGAGACCCGCTGGACCCAGCCCGCGCTGTTCACCGTCGAGTACGCCCTCGCCGTCGCCTGGCGAGCCGCCGGGGTCGTCCCGGCCGCGATGATCGGCCACTCCATCGGCGAGTACGTGGCCGCCACGCTCGCCGGGGTCCTCGACCTCGCGGACGCGCTGCGGGTGGTGGCCGCCCGGGGGCGGCTGATGCACTCCCTGCCCGCCGGTTCGATGCTGGCGGTCACGCTCGACGAGTCGGCGGTGGCCGACCGGCTGCCCGCGGGCCTGTCGGTGGCCACTGTGAACGGCCCCGGCACCTGCGTGGTGGCCGGTGAGACCGCCCTGGTGGAGGAGTTCGCGGCGAGCCTGGGCGGCAAGAACAAGTCGAAGCTGCTGCGCACCTCGCACGCGTTCCACTCGCCGATGATGGACCCGATCCTGGACGAGTTCACCGCGCTGATGGCCACCGTGCCGCTGCGCGCCCCGGCGGTGCCGTTCCTGTCGAACGTGACCGGCACCTGGATCACCGAGGCGCAGGCCACCGACCCGGCGTACTGGGCCGCGCACCTGCGCCGCCCGGTCCGCTTCGGCGCGTGCGTGGCCACCCTGCTCGCCGAGGGCACCTGGGCGCTCGTCGAGTGCGGCCCCGGCCGGCAACTGGCCAACCTGGCCCGGATGCAGGTCGCCAAGGCCGCCGAGGCGCAGCGCGCGCTCACCCCGCTGGGCAGCCTGCCCGGGCCGGGCGAGCAGACCGGGGACCTGGCCGCGCTGCTCGGCACGGCCGGCGCGCTCTGGTGCGCGGGCGTGCCGGTGCGCCTCCCGGCCGACCCGGCCGCGCGGCGGGTGCCGCTGCCCACGTACCCGTTCGAGCGCCGCCGCTACTGGATCGACCCGGACCCGGAGCAGGAGGTCGCCGCGGCGCCCGCCGAGACCGGCCCCCGGCCGCTGCCGGAGTGGTTCGCGGTGCCGGTGTGGCGCCAGGCCGCCCCGGCGCGCACTGTCGAGCCGCTGGGCCGCTGCCTGGTGCTGGCCGACGGCCCGCGCGGCGAGGCGCTCGTGGCCGCGTTGCGCGCCGCCGGCGACGACCCGGTCGAGGTGCGCGCCGGCGAGGCGTTCGCCGCCGGCCCCAACGGTTTCCGGCTGCGCCCGGGCGTACGCGCCGACGCGGAGGCGCTGGTCGCCGCGCTCGGCGCCGACCTGCCCCGGCGGATCGTGCACGCGTTCGCCCTCGACGGCGAGCCGGCCGGCATCGACCCGGCGGCCGCCTGGGCGGCGCAGGAGCGCGGCTTCTTCGGCGCGCTGCACCTGGTGCAGGCCCTCGCCGGCGCCGGTGTGACGGCCGACGAGGCGGGCGTACGCCTGGACCTGGTCCCCGCCGGCATCGGCGACGTACGCGGCGACGACCTGGTCCGCCCCGAGCACGCCACGCTCGCCGGCCTGGCCCGGGTGCTCCCGGCCGAGCTGCCCGGCCTGACCGTGCGGCTGCTCGACACCGATCCGGCCGCGCGCGGCGTGGCCGCCCTGGCGGTGGAGCTGCGCAGCCCGGTCGACGCCGAGCACCCGGAGGTGGCGCTGCGCGGCGACCGCCGCTGGGTGGCCGACTACGAGCAGGTGAGCGTGACTGCCGAGGACGAGCCGGGCGTGCTGCGCGAGGAGGGCCGCTACCTGATCACCGGCGGTCTCGGTGGCATCGGCGTCACCCTGGCCGAGGACTTCGCCCGCCGGGCCCGCGCCAAGCTGGTGCTGCTGGCCCGCTCCGGGCTGCCCGAGCGGGACGACTGGGACGCGCACCTGGCGGTGCACGGCGGCGCCGACCGGGCCGGGCGCGCCATCGCGGCGATCCGCCGGATGGAGGCAGCCGGCGCCGACGTGCTGGTGCTGGCCGCCGACGTCACCGACCCGGGCGACCTGCGCCGGGTCCGCGACGAGGCGGAGCGGCGGTTCGGCGGGCTCGACGGCATCGTGCACGCCGCCGGCCTGCCCGGCGGCGGCATGGCCGAGGTCAAGGAGCGCGACGAGGCGCAGCGGGTGCTGGCCCCGAAGCTGGCCGGCACGCTCGCGCTGGCCCAGGTCTTCGGTGACCTGCCGCTGGACTTCGTCGTCCTCTGCTCCTCGATCACCGCGGTGATCGGCGGTTTCGGCCAGGTCGACTACTGCGCCGCGAACAACTTCCTGGACGCCTTCGCGCGTTCCGGGGCCGGGTTCCGTGCCCCCGTGGTGTCGCAGAACTGGGGCGGCTGGGCCGAGGTCGGCATGGCTGTGGAGACCGCCGCGCCGGCCGCGTTCCGGGCCGCCGGGCGGGACACGGTGACCACCGCGGTCACGCACCCGGTGCTGACCACGATGGTCGCCGGGCCGGACGGCACGGTGCTGCACGGCCTGGTCGCGGCCGACACCCACTGGCTGCTCGACGAGCACCGCATCGGCGGGGTGCCGGTGGTGCCGGGCACCGCCCACCTGGAGTCGGTGCGCGCCGCAGTGGCCGCCGCGCTGCCCGCGCCGGGCCCTGACGCCGCTGTGGAGCTGCGTGACGTGGTGTTCCTGGAGCCGTTCTCGGTGCCGGACGGCACCGTGGCCCAGTACCGGGTCGAGCTGACCCCGGCCGAGGACGGCACCGACTTCACAGTCGCCAGCCTCGCCGCCGGCCAGGCGCGTACCCACGTGCGCGGCACCGCCGGGTGGACCACCGAGGCGGCCCCGCCGGCGGGAGTGCCCGCCGTCGCCGGGCGGCGGGTCGACGACGACGCCTCGTTCGGCCGGGGACGCACCAGCATGCTGACGTTCGGTCCGCGCTGGGCGGCGCTGGCCGAGCACCACCTCGCCGAGGGCGAGGAGCTGGCCCGGGTGCAGGCGCCCGCCGCCGCGCTGGCCGATCTGCCCTCGTGGGGGCTGCACCCGGCGCTGCTGGACGTGGCCACCGCGTTCGGCCGCGGCCAGGGCTCCGGCACCTACCTGCCGCTGTCGTACGGCCGGATCGTGGTGCGCGGCGCGCTGCCGGCCACGTTCCACAGTCACCTGCGGCACCGGCCCGCCGCCACCGACGAGGTGGTCGCCGCCGACCTGTCGCTGCGCGACCCGGACGGGCGGGAGCTGGTCGCGATCAGCGACTTCGTGCTGCGCCGGGTCGACCAGGGCGCGGTCACCGGCAACCTGGCCGAGTCCCCGGCGGCGGCCGCCGACGCCCCGGCGCCGGTGACCGAGGACATCCGCCCGGTCGACGGCGCGGAGGCGTTCCGGCGCAGCCTCGCCGCCGGACTCGGCGCCCAGGTGGTGATCGCCACCCGCACCGTCGCCGACATCCGGCGCCGCGCCGCCCGGGTCACCACCGACAGCATCGCCGAGGAGACCGGCGCGACGGCCGGAGCGCCGGCCGCCACCGGCGGCGGCTCGGCCGCACCGAGCACCGAGCTGGAGAAGACCATCGCCCAGGTGTGGCGCGACGGCCTCGGCGTAACCGACATCGGCGTGGACGACGACTTCTTCGCCCTCGGCGGCAACTCGCTGGTCGCCGTCCAGCTGATCGCCGCCATGCGCAAGGCCACCGGGGTGCGGCTGCCGATGCGCAGCCTCTTCGAGACCCCCACGGTGGCCGGCCTGGCCGCCCGGATCGAGGAGCTGCGCGCCGAGGCGCCCGCCGACCAACCGGCCGCCCCGGCGGCGATCCCGGCCATCCCGCGGCTGCCCCGCGGCTGACACCCCCGACGCATACAAGGAGACACCGCACCATGAGCGAGACAACCGCGACGCTGCCGGTGGTCGTCGAGAGCGACGGCCGGGCGCTGACCGATCTCATCGCCGCCCGGCGCGCCGAGCTGCGGGACACCCTCGTCGCCAGCGGGGGGCTGCTGTTCCGCGGCTTCGACGTGGGCGGCGTGGACGGCTTCGACCAGGCCGTACGGGCCCTGGCCGGCGATCCGCTGACCTACACCGAGCGCTCCTCGCCCCGGCACTCCATCAAGGGCCGGGTCTACACCTCGACCGACTACCCGCCGGACGAGGAGATCTTCCTGCACAACGAGAACTCGTACCAGGCGCGGTGGCCGCTGACGCTGTTCTTCTACTGCGTCACGCCGCCGGACAGCCGGGGCGCCACGCCGCTGGCCGACGTGCGCCGCGTGTACGAGCTGATCGACCCGGCGGTACGTGAGGAGTTCGTCCGCCGCCGGTGGATGCTGGTGCGCAACTTCCACGGCGACTTCGGCACCCGCTGGCAGGAGGTGTTCAACACCGAGAACCGTGCCGAGGTCGAGGCGTACGCGGCGGCGAACGGGATCACCGTGGAGTGGGTCGGCAAGGACGGCCTGCGTACCCGCGCGGTCCGCGACGTGGTGCACCACCGGCCGGGATCGGACACCCCGCGCTGGTTCAACCACGCCACCTTCTTCCACCTCAGCACCCTGCCGAAGGATTACCAGGAAGGGCTGCTGGCCATGTTCGGCGCCGACGGACTGCCGTCGAACACCTACTACGGCGACGGCGGCGAGATCCCGGCCGACGTCATGGACCACCTGCGCGCCGCCTACCGGGCGGCCACTGTCCGCTTCGACTACCAGCGCGACGACGTGCTGGTGGTGGACAACATGACCGCCGCGCACGGCCGGGAGCCGTTCACCGGCCCCCGCAAGATCGCCGTGGCGATGGCCGAGCCGCACACCCCCGACACCGCAGGAGCGAACTGACATGGCCGAATCCCGATTCCTGGTCGTCCGCAACGACGAGGAGCAGTACTCGATCTGGTCGGCCGACCGCGAGCTGCCCGCCGGCTGGCACGACACCGGCTTCGCCGGCAGCCGCGAGGAGTGCCTGGCCCACGTGGACGAGGTCTGGACCGACATGCGGCCCCGCTCGGTGCGCGAGGCCCTCTCATGAGCACGACCCAGGAGTGGACCTTCCCGGCCTCCTACGCCCAGGAGCGGGTGTGGATGGCCAACCAGCTCGACGCCGGGTCGCCGGTGTTCAACGTCTCCGTCCCGTTGATGTTCCCGGCCGGCGTGGACGCCGAGACGGCCGGTGACGTGGTCAACCGGGTGATCGCCCGGCACGAGGCGCTGCGTACCCACCTGCGGGTCGACGACGGCGCGCTGGTGCAGGTCGTGCGCGCCCACGAACCGGCGCCGCTGCCCGTCACCGACGTCACCCATCTGCCCGCCGGTGAGCAGCGCGGCGAGTTCGAGCGGATCCGCGGCGAGATGGCGCGGAGCCCGATCCCGCTGGACGCGGCGCCGCTGTGGCGGGCCCGGCTGATCCGCATGACCGAAGGGCTGGCGCTGGCGTTCGTGGCGCACCACGCCGTCTTCGACAGCCACTCGGCGGTGCTGTTCCACGCCGAGCTGGTCGCCTTCTGCGAGGCCGCGCGCACCGGCGCGGAGCCCGCCGTGCCTGAGCTGCCCATCCAGTACGCCGACTTCGCGGTCTGGCAGCGCCAGCAGCTCACCGGCGACGAACTGGACCGACAGGTCGCCTTCTGGACCGGTCACCTGGCCGGGGCGCCGCCGGTCACCGGCCTGCCGCTGGACCGGCCCCGCCCGGCCCAGCTCGGATTCGCCGGTGACGAGGTGCGCTTCACGCTGCCCGACGGGCTGCTGGACCGCGTCGGCGCGCTGGCCGGCGGCGCGCAGGCCACCCCGTACATGGTGCTGCTGGCCGGTTTCGCGGCGCTGCTGTCGCGGATCTCCGGCGACGCGGACGTGGTCGTCGGCATCTCCACGGCGGGCCGCGACAACCCGGAGCTGACGCCGCTGATCGGCATGTTCGTCAACCCGGTGGCGCTGCGCTGCGACGTCTCCGGCGACCCGACGTTCGCGGCGCTGCTCGGCCGGGTCCGCAACGGCCTGATCGACGCCATGGAACACGGGCAGGCGCCGTTCCAGAAGATCGTCGAGGCGGTCGACCCGCAGCGGGACCCGTCGGTGCAGCCGATCTTCCAGACCGCCCTGAACTGGATCCCGGACTCCGGCCTCGACCCGGTGGAGCTGGGCACCACGAAGGACGACCTGGCCTTCGACATCACCACCGGGGAGTGCCGCCTGGTCTACCGGACCGAGCTGTTCGACCGGGGGACCGCCGAGGCGGTGGTACGCCGCTACGTGCGGCTGCTCGACGCCGCCGTGGCCGAGCCGCAGCGGACCGTGGCCGCGCTGCCGCTGCTCACCGACGACGAGCGTGACCTGGTGCTCGGCGCCTGGAACGACACCGCCCGCGACGTGCCGGCGACCACAGTGGTCGACGAGGTGCAGCGGCAGGCCGCCGCCACCCCGGACGCGCCGGCGCTGGTCTGCGACGGCGTGACGCTCGGCTACGCCGAGCTGAACACCGCCGCGAACCGGCTCGCCCGGCTGCTGGTGGCGCGCGGGGCCGGCCCGGAGACCCGGGTCGCGCTTGCCCTGCCCCGCTCCTGCGACCTTGTCGTGGCGATGCTCGCGGTGCTGAAGGCCGGCGCCGCGTACGTGCCGGTGGACACCACGTACCCGGCCGGGCGGATCGCGTACCTGCTCAAGGACGCCGCGCCCGCGCTGGTGGTGGCCGACCCGGACACCGCGGCCCTGGTGTCCGGCGACGCGCTGGTGCTCGACGGCGAGGTCGGCTCCGACCAGCCCGGCGACGACCTCACCGACGCCGACCGGGTCGCCCCGCTGCGCCCCGAGCACCCCGCGTACGTGCTCTACACCTCCGGCTCCACCGGCCGCCCGAAGGGTGTGGTGGTCGAGCACCGGGCGGTGACCGCGTACCTGGCCTGGGCCCGGGCCACCTACCCGGGGCTGGCCAGGGTGGCGCTGCTGCACTCGCCGGTCTCGTTCGACCTCACCGTCACCGGCCTGCTCGGCACGCTCACCGCCGGCGGCACGGTGCGGTTCGCCGCGATCGACGAGCCCGCCGCCCGCGTCGGCGGCCGGCCGGCCTTCCTCAAGGTCACGCCGAGCCACCTGCCGCTGCTCGACGCCGAGCTGTCACCGACGGCCGACCTGGTGATCGGCGGCGAGGCGCTGACCGGGGAGCAGCTCGCCGCCTGGCGGGCCGCGCACCCCGACGTGGCGGTCATCAACGAGTACGGCCCGACCGAGGCCACCGTGGGCTGCGTCGCGGCCCGCATCGCCCCCGGCGAGCCGGTCCCGGCCGGCCCGGTGCCGATCGGCACGCCCACCTGGAACACCCGGGCGCTGCTGCTCGACGCCGCCCTGCAGCCGGTGCCCCCGGGCGTGGTGGGGGAGCTGTACGTCACCGGCACGCAGCTCGCCCGCGGCTACCACGACCGGCCCGGGCTGACCGCCGAGCGGTTCCTGCCCTGCCCGTACGGTCCGCCCGGCGCCCGGATGTACGCCACCGGCGACCTGGCCCGCTGGCGCGCCGACGGCACGCTGGACTACCTGGGCCGCCGCGACGACCAGGTCAAGGTGCGCGGCATGCGCATCGAGCTGGGCGAGGTCGAGGCGGCGCTGCTGGCCCACCCGGACGTGCGCGCCGCCGCCGCGGCGGTACGCGCCGACGGCGGCGAGCCGATGCTCGTCGGCTACCTGGTGGGCCCGGCCCACGAGGACTCGGTCCGCGCCGAACTGGCCCGCGAGCTGCCCGCGCACCTGGTGCCGGCCGCCCTGGTCCGGCTGGACACGCTGCCGCTGACCCCGAACGGCAAGCTGGACCGCGCCGCGCTGCCCGCCCCGGCGGCGGCCGAGCCGGCCCAGGACAGCTACGTCGCGCCCCGCACCGAGGCCGAGGCCCTGGTCGCCGAGGTGTACGCCGAGATCCTCCAGGTGGAGAAGGTCGGCGCGCACGACGACTTCTTCGCCCTCGGCGGCAACTCGCTGCGCGGCATGCGGGCGATGGCCCGTATCCGCGCCGAGGTGGACGTCGAGCTGCCCATGCGGGCGCTGTTCAGCAGCCCCGTGGTGGCGGACCTGGCCGCCCAGATCGAACAGCGGATCGCCGCGGAGCTCGACGGGCTCTCCGACACCGAGGTCGCCGCGCTGCTCGCGGCGGAAGAGGGAACCAACTGATGACCGACCTGAAGGATCCGGCCCGCGAGGCGGCCCGGCAGGCGCTGATCGCCCGACGGCTACGCGCCCGCCAGACCGCCCCCGCGGCCCGGATCACCCCCCGCCCGGCCGGCGCCGAGGTGCCGCTGTCCTACGCCCAGGAGCGGGTCTGGTTCATGGACCAGCTCGCCCCGGGCGAGGCGGCGTACCACATCGCGGTGCCGTTGCGGGTGCGCGGGCCGCTCGACGTGGACGCGCTGCGCGCCGCCCTGACCGGGCTCGCCGAGCGGCACGAGTCGCAGCGCACCCGCTTCCCGGCCGACGCCGACGGCCGTCCCACTGTGGTGATCGCGGACACCGCGGACGTGCCGCTGACTGTGGTGGACGCTCCCGACGAGGCGGCCGCGCAGGCGCTGGTCGACGCGGCGGCGGCCGAGCCATTCGACCTCGCCGGCGGGCCGCTGCTGCGGGCGCTGCTGATCCGGCTCACCGCCGAGGAGCACGTGCTGTTCCTCGCCCAGCACCACATCGTCGGCGACGGCTGGTCGGTGGACGTGCTGCTGCGCGACCTGATCACGCTGTACCGGGGCGGCGAGCCGCCCGCCCTGCCGATCCAGTACGGCGACTTCGCCGTCTGGGAGACGCGGGAGCTGGACGGACCGCAGGCGCGGGCGCACGTCGACTACTGGAAGCAGCGGCTGGCCGGCATCACCCCGCTGGAGCTGCCGCTGGACCGGCCGCGCCCGGCCACCCAGACCTACCGGGGTGACTTCGTCGAGTTCCAGCTCGACCCGGCCGCCACCGAGGCGCTCAACGCGCTCACCCGCGACAGCGGCGGCACGCTGTTCATGACGCTGCTCGCCGCGTACCAGGTGCTGCTGGCCCGGCACTCCGGCCAGGACGACTTCGCGATCGGCGCCTCGGTGGCCGGCCGGTCCGCGCCGGAGCTGGAGAACGTCGTCGGCATGTTCATCAACATGCTGCCGCTGCGCGCCGACCTGGACGGCGACCCGACGTTCACCGAGCTGCTGGAGCGCACCCGCCGCACCGTGCTGGACGGGCTCGAGCACGCCGAGGTGCCGTTCGCCAAGGTCGTGCACGAGCTGGGCCTGCCGCGCGACGTCAGCCGCTCCCCGGTCTTCCAGGCCATGTTCGTGCTGCAGAACTACGAGATGGGCCGGTTCACCGGCGTGTCCCGCACCGACGACGTCACGTTCACCTGGACCCCGATGGAGTTGCGGGCCACCCGCTTCGACTTCGAGCTGCACGCGGTCGAAACAGTCGACGGGCTCTGGGGCAAGCTGGTCTTCAACACCGACCTGTTCGACAGGGCCACCGTCGAGCGGATGGCCCGGCGGTGGACCGCGCTGCTGGACGCGCTCGTCGCCGCGCCGGACACCCCGGTGTCCCGGCTGCCGCTGCTGCCCGCCGCCGAGCGGGAGCTGCTGGCCTCCTGGAACGACACCACTGCCGACTTCCCGCGCGAGCAGACGCTGCACGGCCCGATCGAGGAGCGCGCCGCGTCCACGCCGGACGCGGTGGCGGTCACCATCGACGGGCACAGCCGCACGTACGCGCAGTTGAACGCGCAGGCCAACCGCGTCGCGCACCGGCTGCGCGCGGCCGGTGTCGGCCCGGAGACCCTCGTCGGGGTCTGCGCGGAACGCTCGGTGGAACTGGTCGCCGGCCTGCTCGGCGTGCTCAAGGCCGGCGGCGCGTACCTGCCGCTGGACCCGGAGTACCCGGCCGACCGGCTCGCGTTCATGGTCGGCGACGCGGACGCGCCGGTGGTGCTGGTCCAGTCGCACCTGCGCGACGTGCTGCCGGA
Organism: Micromonospora sp. LA-10; assembly: GCF_051853095.1. Lineage (NCBI taxonomy): Bacteria > Bacillati > Actinomycetota > Actinomycetes > Micromonosporales > Micromonosporaceae > Micromonospora > Micromonospora sp. LA-10. Next base: position 703,304 of record NZ_CP195710.1, on the reverse strand, counting down.
CACCGGCGCCACGGTCCTCGAACTGGACGACGCCGCGGTCTGGGCCGGCCAGCCCGACAACGACCCGGCGCCCGCCGCCGGGCCGGAGCACCTGGCGTACGTCATCTACACCTCCGGCTCCACCGGCCGCCCGAAGGGCGTGCCGAACACGCACCGGGGCATCGTCAACCGGCTCGACTGGATGCAGAAGACGTACCGGCTCGGCGCCGACGACGCGGTGCTCCAGAAGACCCCGGCGAGCTTCGACGTGTCGGTGTGGGAGTTCTTCTGGCCGCTGCGCACCGGCGCCCGCCTGGTGCTGGCCAAGCCGGGCGGCCACAAGGACGCCGGCTACCTGCGCGACCTGCTGGTGTCCGAGCGGATCACCACCGCCCACTTCGTACCCTCGATGCTCACCGTCTTCCTCGCCGAGGACGGCGTCGAGGCGGCCACCGCGCTGCGCCGGGTGATCTGCTCCGGCGAGGAGCTGCCGCTTGCCTCGGCGGCCGACTTCACCGCCCGGCTGCCCTGGTGCGGCCTGCACAACCTGTACGGCCCGACCGAGGCGGCCATCGACGTGACCGCCTGGGCGTGTGAGCCGGACCGGCTCGCGGAGGTGACGAGCGTGCCGATCGGCGCGCCGATCGCCAACCTGCGGCTGCACGTGCTCGACCCGTCCGGCGCGCAGTGCCCGGTCGGGGTGGCCGGTGAGCTGCACATCGGCGGCGTCGGGCTGGCCCGCGGCTACCACCGCCGGCCGGCGCTGACCGCGGAGAAGTTCGTTCCCGACCCGTTTTCCGGCGAGCCGGGCGCCCGCCTCTACCGCACCGGCGACCTGGCCCGCTGGGTGACCGGCCCGGACGGCGCCGGGGTGATCGAGTTCCTGGGCCGCATCGACCACCAGGTCAAGCTGCGCGGCCTGCGCATCGAGTTGGGCGAGATCGAGAGCGCGCTGCGCGAGCAGCCGGGCGTCACCGAGGCCACGGTGATCGTCCGCGAGGACAGCCCGGGCGACAAGCGGCTCACCGCGTACCTGGTCGGGGCGGCCGAGCACACCGCGCTGAAGGCGGCGCTGAAGGACACGCTGCCGGAGTACATGGTGCCGGCCGCGTTCGTCACGCTCGACGCACTGCCGCTGACCCCGAACGGCAAGCTGGACCGCAAGGCGCTGCCGGCGCCGGTGGTCACCCGCGAGGCGTCGGTGGAGCTGGTCGAGCCGCGCGACGACACCGAGCGGGCGCTCGCCGCGATCTGGTCCGAGGTGCTGGGCGTGGACACGCTCGGCATCGACGACGACTTCTTCGACCTGGGCGGGCACTCGATGCTCGCCACCCAGGTGGTCGCGAAGATCCGCAAGGCTGAGCTGGGCGGCCGGGCGGTCGGCGTGATGGACCTGTTCCAGCAGCGCACCATCCGCGACCTGGCCGCGTTCATCTCCGACGCCGCCCAGGAGGGGCCGCGCCGGCTGCTCTACGAGCTGACCAAGCCGATCCCGGCCGCCAAGCGGGTGCTGACGTACGTCTGCGTCCCGTACGGCGGCGGCAGCGCCATCGTCTACCAGCCGCTGGCCGACGCGCTGCCGGCCGGGTACGGCCTGTGGTCGCTGGCGATCCCCGGCCACGACGTGGGTCTCACCGAGGACGCGCTGCCGTTCGACGAGCTGACCAGCCGGGTCGCCGACGAGATTCTGGAACGGGTCGAGGGGCCGATCGCGCTGTACGGCCACTGCGGCGTGGGCAGCGCCATCCTCGCCGACGTGGCCCGCAAGGTCGAGGCGGCCGGCCGGGACCTGGAGGCCGTCTACATCGGCGCGATGTTCCCGTTCGCCCGGCCGAAGGGCGTGATCGCGGCGCTGCGCGACCGCCTGGAGCGGCTCAGCAGCAACCGGCATTCGGCGAGCTGGCTCAAGTCGATGGGTGTGGACACCGACGAGCTGGAGCCGGAGCAGGCCGACCGGATCATCAGCAACATGCGGGCCGACTCCCGCGCCTCGGAGGAGTACTTCACCCGGCTGCTGGACCAGCAGGCGACGAAGCTGCGTACGCCGATCATCTCGGTGGTCGGCTCCGAGGACCCGGTCACCGACTACTACCGCGAGCGGTACGCCGAGTGGCAGTTCCTCAGTGACACACTCGGCCTCGTCGTGCTCGACCAGGCCGGGCACTTCTTCCTCAAGTACCGGGCCGAGGAACTGGCCGAGATCGTCACACAGACGCACCCGGCGGTGGTCGCCGGTGACGTCGGCGAACTGACCGCGGAGGCCCGCGGTGAGGACGCCGGCTGGGTGGTGGCCGACACGCTGCGGGTGGGGGAGACCCGCAAGCCCACCGATACGGTCAAGCCGAGCATGGGCCGGTTCATGGCCATCACGACCGGTCAGCTCATCTCCAGCACCGGTTCCGCGCTGACCGCGTTCGCGCTGCCGATCTGGCTGTTCAACCGCACCGGCTCGGTGGCGAACCTCGGCCTGCTCTGGGCGCTCGCGCTGATCTGCGGCGTGCTCATGCTGCCGGTGGCCGGCGCCTTGGTCGACCGGGTCAGCCGACGCCGGATCATGATGACGGCCAGTTGCTTCGCCGGCTCCGTTCAGCTCGTGCTGGCCAGCCTGCTGTGGACCGACAACCTGGTGCTCTGGCACATCTACATGCTGGTGGCGCTGAGTTCGGTGGCCGGTTCGTTCCAGCGGATCGCGTTCCAGTCGGCCGTGCCGCAACTGGTGCCCAAGCGCTACCTCGGGCACGCCATGGGCATCACCCAGCTCTCCACCGGTGTGGCCACGCTGCTCATGCCGGCGTTCGCGGCCGGCCTGCTCGCCACCATCGACCTGAAGGGCATCCTGCTCGTCGACGTGGCCAGCTACGTGTTCGCGGTGCTCACCCTCGCGGTGGTCCGCTTCCCGGACATGCTCGGCTGGCGGCCCCGGGAGCGGCTGCTGGTGGCCATCGCCAACGGCATGCGCTACTCCTGGCGGCACCGCGGGTTCCGGCTGATGCTCGGCTACTTCGCGCTGGGCAACGTCTTCCTGGCGCCCGCGCTGGTGCTCATCACCCCGCTCGTGCTGTCGTTCGGCAGCCCGACGCAGGTCGCCCAGGTCGCGCTGGCCGAGGCGGTCGGCGCGGTTCTCGGCGGCGTGCTGATGTCGCTGTGGGGCGGCCCGCGCAAGCGCCGGATGATCGGCGTGCTGATCGGCAACCTGGGCACCGCGATCGGCTGCATACTGATCGGCCTGGACGCGTCGGTGGCGATGATCTGCGTCGGCTTCTGCTGGCTGGCCATGTCGATGACCACCGCGCAGTCGATCTACGCGACGATCGTCCAGGTCAAGGTGCCGCAGCGCTTCCACGGCCGGGTGTTCAGCCTCAACCAGACCATCTCCTGGTCGACGCTGCCGATCGGGTTCGCGCTGCTCGCACCGGGCGCCACCGCGCTGTTCGAGCCGATGCTCGCACCGGGCGGGTCGCTGGCCGGCACGGTGGGCGCGGTGATCGGCACCGGCCCGGGGCGGGGCATCGGCTTCGCGTACATCTGTTTCGGCGCGGCGCTGGTCCTGGTCACGCTCGGCGGGTTCGCGATCCGGCTGCTGCGCCGCTTCGACATCGAGGTGGAGGACTCCCTGCCGGACGACCTGATCGGCGCCCAGGAGCGCGAGAAGCGCCTGGCCGCCAAGGCCGAGGAGAAGGAACTCGTCTCGGTCTGACCGTGTGAGTCAAGGAGTTCGCGTCGGTTCCGGGCCTCCCGGCCGACGCGAACTCCTTACCAGCGTTGGCCTTCCGGGGCCGGATCCGGCTCCGCCCAACCGTCCGAACGCCGGGGCTGCACGATCAGCAGCGCCACCAACAGGTGGGGGATGGCCACCGGCACCGCCGCCCTCGCACCGGCCGCGGCGAACACGAACAGCGGGAGCGGCACGCCGAAGAGCAGGATCGCGGCCAGCCTGAACCAGTACCACCGGACGCGGGACAGCAGGCGCAGCACTCCCAGGCAGCCGGCGGCCAGAGCGCTCACCATCACCCCGCCAGGGCTGAGGAGCACTGACGGCAACTCGGTGAGGGCCTGGTTGAAGGCCTCGACGAGGCCGCCGGCCGGGGCCGGCTCCCACAGCAGGGGGACCACGACGGCGACGCCGATGTAGAGCAGCAGGTGGATGCCGACCCAGGGAAGGGCAGGTAGGGCGGCGAGAGCGTTGATCGGTCGCCGGCGCGGCGCATCGACGTTCACGGCGCGAGCGTAGCCGCAATCCGGCGGTGTGCGGCTAGCCTCGATGCCATGATCGACGAGTTCACCGACGGGTTGCTGGGGGAGGTGACCCGCCTCGATCCGTGTGTGGCGGTGGTCGAGGCCGGTGAGCAGGACGTCGACGGGCTCACCGACTACAGCCCGGAGGGTCACCAGGCCCGCGCCGACCTCGCCGCCCGCGCCCTGCGCCGGGTCGAGGCGCTGTCCGCCACGAGTCCGCTGCACGCCCACCTCGCCGAACGGCTGCGCACCCGGATCGCGTTCCACGAGGCCGGAGAGGACCTGCGCGAACTGCACGCCGCCGCCACCGGCCCGCTCCAGCTCATCCGCCAGTGCGTCGAGGCGGCGGTGCCCGGCCGCGACGCCGGGGACGCGGCCCACGAGGACGGCTGGGCCCGCGTCGGCGCGCGCCAGGCCGCCATCCCGGCAGCCCTCGACGGGTACGCCCGCAGCCTCCTGGTCGCCGCCGAGCGCGGTCACCTCCCGGCGCGACGCCAGGTGGACCTGGTGACCCAGCGCTGCCGCAACTGGACCGACGACGACACGACGCTCGTGGAGCGCTACGGCGACGGCCCGCAGCGCCGGTCGTTGCAGGCGGCGGCGCGGGACGCGCGGGAGGCGTACCGGCGGTTCGCCGCGACGCTCACCGCGGACCTCGCGCCGCGGGCGCACGACGACGAGGCGTTCGGCCCGGCGCGGTACGCCCTCTGGGTGCGGACCTTCCTCGGCGCGGAGCCGGACCTGCGCGAGCTGTACGAGTGGGGCTGGGACGAGTTCACCGCGATCGAGGCGGACCTGGTCGCGGAGGCGAAGACGCTGGGCGGAACCGTGCCCGAGGTGCGGGACCGGCTCGACCGGCCCGACGCGCCCGGCGTCCTGCACGGCCGGGCCGAGTTCGCCGCCTGGTCGCAGGACCTGCTGGAGGCCACCACCGAGCGGCTGCACGGCACCCACTTCGACATTCCCGCGCCGCTGCGGCGCATCGAGTCCCGGGTCACCACGTCCGGCGGCACCGCGTACATCGGACCGTCGCGGGACCTGACCCGCCCGGGCCGGGTCTCGTGGTTGCTGCCCGAGAGCCGGACCAGCTTCCCCACCTGGTGGGCGTACAGCACCGCGTACCACGAGGGCGTCCCCGGCCACCACCTGCAACTCGGCTCCGAGGCGTGCCGGGGCGGTCCCGGGCAGCGGCTGAACCTGCTCGGCGGGCTCTCCGGTGCCCAGGAGGGCTGGGCCCTGTACGCCGAGGGGTTCATGGACGAGATCGGGCTCTACGAGCAGCCGGGCGCCCGGCTGGGGCACCTTTTCATGCAGTTGCTGCGGGCGGCGCGGGTCGTGCTCGACATCGGCCTGCACCTGCGGCTACCGATGCCGTCCGACCCGGGTGCGCGGTGGACGCCGGAGGCCGCGCTGGACCTGCTGCGCGACCGCTGCCACCAGGGCCCGTACGCGCCCCTGGAACTGGCCCGGTACCTGGGCCGGCCCGGGCAGGCGCTCACGTACAAGGTGGGGGAGCGGGTGTGGCGCGACGGCCGCGCGGCGTTCCCCGGCGACCGGCGCGCGTTCCACAACCGGGCGCTGGAACTCGGCTCGCTGGGGCTCGACCAGCTCACGAGCGCGCTCGCCGCGTCCGCCGCCTATCCGGCGTCGTCGGCGGGCAGCTCCTCCGGGTCGGCCACCCAGGCGGAGTAGACAGGCAGCGCGTGCCATGGGCCGCCGGCCGGGTCGGTGGTCACCGCCACCACCGCGTACGGATGGCCGAAGCGCAGCTCGGCGACCCGGGCGACGCCTTCCGGCGGCAGGCCGGCCACCATGCCGAACGCGGTCACCGCGGCGGCCTCGAAGCCGTAGCGGCCGAAGCGGGCCACGGCGGACTGCGCGGCGTCGAACTCCGGCGCGGCCAGGCCCAGCAGCTCGCCGAGCGCCCGCGCCGCCGCGTCGAAGCCGAACCCAGGCGCGGTCAGGTCGTGCCGGCTCTGCGCCGACCAGCAGGGCAGCACCGCTGTGACGCGTTCCTCCCGGCCGTCCGCCGCGAACGTGCGGATCGGCTTCTCCCGCACCGTCCACAGCGGCGTCTCGCCCAGCGGCAGGTCGTACAGCGACCGGCGGCCCGGCATCGAGTCCGGCAGGAGCGCGGCGGTGCCCGCCAGCTCCTGCGCGGCGGCCAGTACGTCGGCGGCCGGCACCTCGGGCGCGGCGGCCACCGACACCACGAGCATCCCCGCGCCGTCGTCCCCGGTGCGGGCCGGCACCGCGTGCACGGCCACGCCACCGGCCCGGTCGGTGGCCGCCACCCAGCTGCGGTGCCCGAACGGCGGCGTACGCAGCACCCGGCTCAGCCGGCCCGACCAGGCGCTGCCCGTGCCCAGTTCGGTGCCCGGGGCGGTGTCGAACGGGTCGGCCCACGACACGCGGGTCGCGAGCGCGTTGGCCAGCACCAGCAGCGTGTCCGGGGCGACGTCGACGGGGAAGCGGTCGATCAGGCCGCCGGTACGCTCCCGGGCCCAGGCGTCCAGCGTCGCCTGGTCGGGCAGCGCACCGCGTTCGGTGGCCTCCGGCAGGGCGGCCCGCCAGGCGGCCAGCTCCGCAGCCGGGTTGCGCTCCCACAGCGCGGTGGCCGCGGCGACCATCGGGTGCGGCGCGGCGAGCAGCGCCCGGGCCTCGGCGGCGGCGTCGTCCGGGTCGGCGCCCAGTGCCTCGGCCAGCGCCGCGCGGGCGTCGCCGGTGGCGGCCGGGCCGGTCAGCGCCAGCAGCAGCCAGGCGCCCAGCGGCGAGGCGACGTGGTGGGTGTCACCGGCGGCGCGGTGCAGACGCTCGGCGTAACGGGCCAAGGGTGCGTGCAGGGGAGTCACGGCTCCACTCTGCCCGCTCGCGCGCCGCGCGGCACGCCCGCGCTCAGGACCACAGTTCGAACGGCTCGTCGATCTCCTCGCCGGCCAGGAACGCGGGCAGCAGCTCCGGCAGCCGTCCGGGATAGCAGCGCGGCCGCTCGGCTAGCACCTCGGTCAGTGGCCACCAGCGGAACCCGAAGTAGTCCTCCACCTCGTAGTCCAGCCGCAGCGCCTCGTCCACGTCCGGCCCGGGGCCGGGCAGCCGTACCGTCACGACCACCTCGTCCTGGAGGTGGCGGCGCTGCCGGTGCCGGAAGCTGGCCCGCCGCCGCCACGTCGGCGCGCCCACCTCGTCCGGGCCGATCGCGATGCCGGTTTCCTCGCGCAGCTCGCGGACCGCCGCCTCCCGGTACGTCTCGCCGGGGTCCAGCCCGCCGCCGGGCAGCTCCCACCACACGCCGAGGTCGGGGTGGTCCGGGTCGCGGGTGTGGAACAGCAACAGGCGGTCGGTGGCGTCGAGCACCACCAGCCGCACCGCGCTGCGCTCGAACACCGGCAGATCGTCAGGCAGCTGCACGCCCCCAGCGTAAGGAAGGGCCCCCTATTAACGCCTCCGGTAGTAGAAGGGCCCTCTATTAACAGGGGGCATTCCGCACGGACACCGCAGCGCCCGGCACGCCAGGTCGCGCCACACCGCGTTCGCCGAGCGCGACCAGGCCGGGTGGCCGGGAACGAAGACGCCTACCTCGTTGACTCCCTACCTCGGCCATGTCTTGTATCGGCAGCTTTCTGCCGCCAGGTGGTGGAGCGAAGCACGAGCGCGGCAGCGTTGATCTTGCGGCGCTCGGCTTCGCACGAGCCTCGGGGAAGCCGAGCCACCAGGGCTCTCGCTTCCCGAAGCAGCTCCCACGCGGTCGACTCTCTACCGGCACGCATCGCGGCGACGAGGTTCGCGAGGTCGACGTTCAAGCGGTTGCGAACCTGGTTCTCCTTGGTGGGCAGAGGTCTGCGAGAGGAGGGGCTACCGAGAGGATCTCGGACAGGGCGTAGATCCGCTGTGAGACCGCCGGATGTCAGGTGCACCCGTCGTGATTTCATGTCACCTTTTTCTGCCGCCGGTCGCATGCATCCTTCCGGCCGTCGTCACGATTTAGCGCGTGGAAGCGGCTCGGGCTCGGGTACCGCGAGTGCCTTGCGGGCATTGCGGGCGTTGCGCGAACGGCTGTGACGCATCCAGATTGCGACGTCGAGCAGACGCAAGAGGCTGATTGAGTCGCCGCTTGCTGGGCGGAGGTCCTCTATCTGCTGACGGAGAGTGGATTCGGTCAGCGCGGCCCCAAGTGTCATCCAGAACTTGTTCTTTGGCGGAGTCAGCACCCGAAACACGAGGCTGTCATGGATGGGCACGAGCCGGGGCCGCTTGCGGGCAAGAAGTTTGCTCGCAATCACTGGGCCTACCCCAGGCAGTCGGTCCAACCAATGATGCAAGGCTGTTGCTGACTGCAGGACGTCCGGACCGGCAGTCCACAGATCCAGATCAGTGGGGATCGCAGCGAGTGCTGCCGTGACGTGGTCGCCGTCAGCGAGAAGCGCACGGACGGCGAAGGGCTGCCAGGAGATGTCCAACAGCGTGGTTGCGAGCAGGTCGTCAAGGGTGAGCACACGAGGCGGGTTCTCGCCGAGCAGGTCGAACAACGTGCCGGCGAACGGTCCATCGGGGTCGAAGTAGGCAGCGACGAGGCCGTTGACGCCGGGGACGGCGAGCACATCGCGGATCCGGTTGCGGACTTGCTCCTCAGCGTGCATCGCGAGAGGGTGACACAGCGTCGGCGTCGCACACATCGATCATTCAGGTCGGACGAGACGGCCGGATCGTCGGCTGCCTTGCGCTTCGGCCGCAAGGGCGCTTCAGGAACACCTGCCGGTCGGCGGCGTCGGTCGGCACAAAGATCGCTGCACACCTGTGAACCGTCCAGAGCAACGGGCACCGTCCACCTGGCCGGGCGACCCGATTCCCGGGCGGTCGTACCCCGGCCGATAGGCTGCCCGCCGTGGCAGGTCTGTTGAAGAACGTGGCGTCGCGGCTCGGCCGGATCACCCGGGTCGTGCCCGCCCCGGCCCGCACGGGCGGGCCGATCCCGGCTCAGGTCGCGCGCCGCCGCCAGGTCAGCGCGTTGCAGCGCCGCGAGTTGTCGTATGCGCCGGAGCCGGACGGCCACGCCGACCCGGGTGAGATCGTCTGGACGTGGGTGCCCTACGAGGACGACCCCCGCCAGGGCAAGGACCGCCCGGTGCTGGTGGTGGGACGGCACAGCCGCACGCTGTTCGGGCTGATGCTGTCCAGCCAGAGCGACCGGGACGGCCAGCGGCACTGGCTGGCGCTCGGCCCGGGGGAGTGGGACCGGGACAACCGGCCCTCCTGGGTGCGCCTGGACCGGGTGCTCACCATGCGCGAGGACAGCATCCGCCGTGAGGGCGCGGTGCTGGACCGGCCCCGGTTCGACCGGGTCGGACAGGCGCTGCGCGCCGGCTACGGCTGGCGCTGACCGCGCCGGATCGGGCCGGTCAGTACTCCGCGACGAGTTGGCGTGGCGACCGGGCCGCGCCGAGCGTCTTCGCCTCGTACATGGCGGCGTCGGCGCGGCACAGCGCGTCGGTGAGCTGCGTCGGGCAGTGCACCGGCGCGAGCCCGACCGAGGCGGTGACCTGGATGCTGCGTGCGCCCAGCGGGATCGGCGCGGCGAGCGCCTCGCAGAGCCGCCGGGTGGCGTGTTCGATCCACCGGCGGTCGGCCGTGGGGCTGACCAGCAGGCCGGCGAACTCGTCGCCGCCGAGGCGGGCCACCAGGTTGTTGCCGGCGAACGCGGCGAGCCGCTGCGCGACGCTGATCAGCACCTGGTCGCCGGCGGCGTGCCCGTAGCGGTCGTTCACCTGCTTGAAGTTGTCCAGGTCGAGCACGACAGCGACCAGTGGCTGCCCGGCCGGGTCGGTGAGCAGGGTGGCGGCGAGCCGGAAGAACGCGCGGCGGTTGGGCAGCCCGGTGAGCGGGTCGTGGCTGGCGGCGTGCCGTTCGGCGGCCAGTTCGGCCTGGAGCAGCTCGATCTCGGCCTCGGCGCGTACGGCGCGGCGGCGCAACTGCCAGGCCGAGATCAGGGCCCCCGCGGCGGATATACCGGAGGCGACGGTCATCGGATCCGGCACGCGCGTCCTCCTCACCGCAGTCCCCTAGCCGCGCGCGGCGGCATCCGGAGCCCGGGTTCGGGTCACCGAATGTGAGCGACCCGGCACACCGTACGTTTCGGCTATCATGCTCTCCGTCCATTGCAGATGCAATAGCAGATGCACGTGCATCTCACTCCTCAGTCGACAGACGTCGCCACCCACCGCTCCTCCCCGCGGCCTCGGCTGGCTCATCCCGAAGGACGCCCATGCAACAACCCCCGAACGGTGTGCCCGTACCGGAGCTGCCCCCGATGCGCTGGTCGAAGAGTCGCCGCAGCAACCCCAGCGGCAACTGCGTCGAGTTGGCCGAGCTGCCCGGCGGCACCGGAATCGCGGTCCGGAACTCCCGGCACCCGGAGGGCCCGGCGTTGATCTACACAGTGGACGAGATCGCGGCTTTCGTGCTCGGCGCGCGCGACGGCGACTTCGACCACCTGATCCCGCCGTCCCGCACACGGGACTGATTCACCGCTCCGGAGGAGTTCACCTCACTGTCGGTTCATGGCATGCTTACTCGTCGGCCGGGACGGCACCCGGCCGGGGCAGTCGGGATGCGAGGGCGGTCAGGTGGCGACGGTGCCCGTCGAGGGTGGTCCGACAAGCGGGCCCACCGTGCTGCGCATGTTGCTCGGTGGGCAGCTGCGGCGGCTGCGTGAGGGGGCCGGGGTCAGCCGGGAGACGGCCGGCTGGGAGATCCGCTCCTCCGAGTCGAAGATCAGCCGGATGGAGCTGGGCCGGGTCGGCTTCAAGGAGCGCGATGTGGCCGACCTGCTCACGCTCTACGGCGTCACCGACGCCGACGAGCGCGAGGCGCTGCTCAAGCTCGCCCGGGACGCGAACAGCCCGGGCTGGTGGCACCGCTACGGCGACGTGCTCCCCGCGTGGTTCCAGGCGTACCTGGGCCTGGAGGCCGCCGCCGCGCTGATCCGCACGTACGAGGTGCAGTTCGTGCCCGGCCTGCTGCAGACCGCCGCGTACGCCCGGGAGGTGATCCTGCTCGGGCACCGCAGCGCGTCGGCGGCGGAGCTGGACCGGCGGGTGGAGCTGCGGATGCAGCGCAAGGAGCTGCTGCGCCGCAGCAACCCGCCGCAGTTGTGGGCGGTGCTCGACGAGGCGGCGCTGCGCCGCCCGATCGGCGGAACCGCTGTGATGCGCGAGCAGATGGACGCGCTGATCGAGGCGACCGCCGCGCCGCACGTACGGCTGCAGATCGTCCCGTTCTCCGCCGGCGGGCACGCCGCGGCCAGCGGCGCCTTCAGCATCCTGCGCTTCGGCGACGCCGACCTGCCGGACATCGTCTACATCGAGCAGCTGACCAGCGCCATCTACCTGGACAAGCGCGACGACCTCGACTTCTACGCCGAGGCGATGGAACGGCTGTGCGTGGAGGCCGCGCCGCCGGAGCGCACCCGTGAGCTGCTGGCCCGCCTCCGCGACGAGCTGTACCCCGCCTGACCGGCCCGGCGCCGGGCAGTAGCATGATCCGCACCGGAGACAGTGGACGGTGGCACCCGAGTCGTGGAGGCGGCCTTGACCAGCGACGCAGCAGGGACGACGCCCGGTTCCGGGCCGCTCGGCGGCCGGATCGACACGACAGTGGCGCACCCCGCCCGCCGGTACAACTACTGGCTCGGCGGCAAGGACAACTTCCAGGCCGACCGGGACTCCGGCGACGCCATGGCCGCCCGCTTCCCGACCATCCGGATCAGCGCGCTGGAGAACCGGCGCTTTCTGCGCCGCGCGGTGCGTCACCTGGCCGGTGAGGCGGGCATCCGGCAGTTCCTGGACATCGGCACCGGCATTCCCACCGCCGACAACACCCACGAGGTGGCGCAGGCGATCGACCCGCGCGCCCGGGTGGTGTACGTCGACAACGACCCGATCGTGCTGGCCCACGCCCGCGCGCTGCTCACCAGCTCGGCCGACGGCGTCACCGCCTACCTCGACGCGGACCTGCGTGACCCGGAGCGGATCCTGGCCCACCCCGACCTGCGCCGCACGCTCGACCTGTCGCAGCCGGTGGCGTTGATGCTGCTGGCGGTGCTGCACTTCGTGCCCGACGGCGAGGACCCGTACGCGATCGTCGACACGCTTCTCGACGCGCTGCCCGCCGGCAGTTACCTGGCCGCCTCGCACGCCACCCACGACTACCTTCCGGCGGAGGTGGCCGCCGAGGCGAAGGCGGCGGCCCGGGGCGGCGGCCCGCACGGCGTGATCAACCTGCGCAGCCGGGAGGAGGTCGTGCGCTTCTTCGACGGCCTCGAACTGGCCGAGCCGGGCGTCTGCTCGGTGGCCGAGTGGCGCGCCGACGGCGAGCCGGAGCCACGGCCGTCGGTGGTCGACGTCAGCATGTACGGCGGGGTCGCCCGCAAGCCCTGAGGCGGGCGGAAGAACGCCGGAACACCGACGAAACGGGGGCGGGGGTTGGTGCGGCCGGTGCCGCACGTGGCAGCCTGGTGAATTATGTCGCCGTTCACGCCCGCCCTGCGCCTGCACGACCGCTACGTCCTGCGTGAGCGCATCGGCCTCGGCGGGATGTCCGAGGTGTGGCGCGCCGACGACGAGGTGCTGCACCGGCCCGTCGCGGTCAAGGCCCTCGCCGGGCAGCTCGCCGCCGACCCGCAACTTCGGGCGGTGATCCAGCGCGAGGCCCGCGCGGCGGCACGGCTCACCCACCCGCACGTGACCCAGGTGTACGACTACGGCGAGGCGACGCTGGACAGCGGCGTCGTGGTCCCGTACCTGGTGATGGAGCTGGTGGAGGGTCAGACGCTCGCCGACCGGCTGGCCGGCGGGCCGCTGGCCTGGCCGGACGCGGTCCGCACGGCCGGGCAGGTCGCCGGGGCGCTGGCCGCGGCGCACCGCATCGGCGTGGTGCACCGCGACGTCAAGCCGGCGAACGTGATGCTCACCGAGACCGGCGCGAAGGTACTCGACTTCGGCATCGCCGCGCCCGCCGGCCCGCACCCGGTCACCGGGCACACCGGCGTGCTGCTGATGGGCACTCCCGCCTACTTCGCCCCGGAACGCCTCGACCCGGGCCCGGCGAACCCGGCCGGCGACGTGTACGCGCTCGGCGTGCTGCTGTACCGCAGCCTCACCGGCCGGGCCCCGCTGCCGGTGCGCAGCTGGGACGACGTGCTGGAGGTGCGGCGCAACCGGCCGCCGGTGCCGCCGCCGCGGGTGTCCGGCCTGCCGCCGGAGATCGCCGATCTGGTTCTGGCGTGCCTCGCGGCGGACCCGGAGCGGCGGCCCACCGCGGCCCGGCTCGCCGAGCGCCTCGGCGCGGGCCGGCCGGCGGATCCGCCGACCGCGATCCTGCCCACCGTGGCGCCGGTGGCGCACCCGCCCACCCTGGTCGAGCGGGTTCCCACGGCCCGCCCGGTCGCGCCGGAGCGTCCCGTGCCGCCGCCGCGCCCGGCCGTCTCCTCGAACCGGCTGTTCGGGCTGCTCGTCGCCGGCGCCGTGGTGCTGCTGCTCGCGGTGGTCGGCTCGCTGCTGTGGAGCGACGGCTCCGGCGCCCCGCCGGCCGCCGCGCCCACGGCCGGCCCGTCGACGCGTGCCGCCGACCCGCCCGCGCCGCGGCCCAGCAGCGCCGCGCCGCCGTCGACGGCGCCCGAGCCGGTGACGCTGCGTCAGCTCGGCGACCGGTTCGGTGAGCTGCTCGACCGGGCCGAGTCGATCGGGCTGATCGACGGCAAGACCGCCGACGACCTGCGCAAGAAGGCCGCCGAGCTGGACCGGGGCAAGCCGAAGGACCGGGACAAGCGGGTCGAGGACCTGCGCGAGAAGATCGAGGACGCCGCCGAGGACGACAAGATCGACGGCGTCACCGCCGCCGGGCTGCGCAAGCTGCTCGACGGCTACGAGCGGCTGCGCGGCGGCGACGAGGGCTGAGACGCCCGGCGCTCTCTCGCCGGCGCGACCGCCCGGATCGTCTCCGCCAGCAGCGCGGCCGCCTCGGGCAGTCGCTGCGGATCGGGCGCGTGACCGGCGGCACGGTGCCGTACCGCCTCCGCCGGCCGGTCGAGCGGCCCGGACACGGCGGCGTACGCGGACAGCAGCTCACCGGCCGCCGCCGCGAGCGGGTGGCCCGGAGCGACGGCGACCTCCGCGAGGATCAACGCGGTCGTCGTCCGGTCCAGCGCGGGCGGCCCCTCGGCGCTGTCGGTCCAGTCGATGACCACCGGACCGGTCGCGGTCAGCAGCACGTTGTCCGGATGCAGGTCGAGGTGCAGGATGCGGACCGCCGGATCGGCAGACCGGAGGGCCGGGAGCGCGTGCAGGCGGTCGTGCAGGTCGGCCAGCATGCGGGCCGCGGCGGGCGCGGCGACGGCGCCCGCGTGGAACGCCTCCACCAGCGTCGGGCCGCTGACCCGGTCGAGCACCAGGTCGGCGCCGTCGGCGTGGTGCACCCGGGGCACGGGATATCCGGCCCGGTGCAGGTGCCGCATCACCTCGGCCTCGGCCCGCACGTCGCCGCCGTCGCGGTAGCGGCGCAGCACCCGCCCGCCGGGCAGCAGCCAGACGTCGGCGGTGCGACCGGTGGCGAGCGGGGTTGCCGGTTCCGGGCCGGCGCTCTCCGACGGTGCCATGGCGCCGAGCGTAGGTGATCCGTCCTCAGTGCAGGGTGCCGGTGACCACCTCACCGGCGTCCGTGCCGGCGCGGACCACGGGCTCACCCGCCGGTGACCAGATCCCCGAACCACCGGCGGCGCGCGCGTACCCGCCTCCGGTCGAGCCGGCGAAGCTGGCCGTCACCACCCACACGCCGTGCGCGGCGGCGACCCGGCGGGCGCGTTCGTCGGGCACCGCCGCGTCGTCGGCGGACTCCAGCACCCCGGCCAGGTAGGCGTCCGCGCCCAGGGCCACCGTTGCCGCCGCGTGCTCCGGCGTGCCGGTGTCCTTGCAGACCGCCAGGCCCAGCCGCCAGCCGTCCACATCGAGCACCGCCGGCTCCCGGCCCGGCCGCATGTGCTGCGGCTCCGCGCCGCCCAGGCACATCTTCCGGTACGCCACCCGCACGCCCTCGCCGTCGACCGCGAGCACCCCGATGTGCGGCCCCGGCACCGGCGCGCCGGCCAGCGCCAGCGTCCCGGTCTCGGCGCAGGCCGCGCGCAGCGGCCCGAGCCGGGGATCGTCCGGGTGCAGCGGCGCGGCGGTCAGCTCGTACCCGGTCAGTGACATCTCCGGGAAGACCACCACCCGGGCCGACGCGGCGCGTACGGCCTCGGCGTGCCGTACCGCGTTGCCCTCGACGTCGTCGGAGAGGGCGAGCGGCTGGGCGGCCGCGATCCGCAACGGCGTACGCATGCCGCACACGATAATGGTTTCCATCACGCGTGGCCGTCCCGGGCTTCGCCCCGTAACGTTGGTCGGATGATCGGAAACGCACAGCTGCTCGCCGGCCCCCGGGTGAGCGCCGCGCGGGCGGCAGAGCCGTCCGGTGACGGAGTGACCGGCTGGGTCACCGGCCTGATGGAACGGCTCGGCGGCCCCGGCGCCGGGCTCGCGGTGGCGCTGGAGAACCTGTTCCCGCCCATCCCCAGCGAGGTGATCCTGCCGCTGGCCGGATTCACCGCGAGCCAGGGCCGGATGAGCCTGGTCGGCGCGATCGTCTGGACCACACTCGGGTCGATCGTGGGCGCGCTGGCGCTCTACTACATCGGCGCGGCGCTCGGCCGGGACCGGATGCGCGCCTTGGCCGCGCGGCTGCCGCTGATCAAGCTGGAGGACGTGGACCGCACCGAGGCGTGGTTCCTGCGCCACGGCGTCAAGGCGGTGTTCTTCGGCCGGATGATTCCGATCTTCCGCAGTCTCATCTCCATCCCGGCCGGGGTGGAACGGATGCCGGTGCCGGTGTTCCTGCTCTACACCGCGCTGGGCAGCCTGATCTGGAACACCACGTTCGTGTTGGCCGGGTACCTGCTCGGTGAGCAGTGGCACGTGGTCGAGGCGTACGCGGGCACGTTCCAGAAGATCGTGATCGTGGCGGTGATCGCCGGGTTCTGCTGGTTCGTGGTCAGCCGGGTCCGGCGCTCACGCCGGACCGCCCTCGCGGCGGACCCGACTCCGGCGCCGGCACCGGAGTCGGCGCCGGGGCCGGAGTCGGCCCGGCAGGGCACTGTCTACCGGGGCGGCTGGTACGGCCGCGAGGAGGGCTGAGCCGGGCAGGCCGGGTAGAGCGGGCGGGTGCCGGCGCCGGCGGCCCGGGCGGCGTGGTCGCTGAACCGGCAGCCGAAGTCCGGCGCCGCCACCGCCCGCGCGTCGGTGACCGGGTCGCCGGCCGGGCGCTTGCCGGTGCGTACCCAGCGGGTCAGGTCGTCCCAGGCGGCGCCGGCCTCGGCCGGGCTGAACTCGCAGTGCTGCGCGGTACGGACGGCCCGCTGCACCAGCAGCCGGGAGCGGCCGTGCCGGGCCACGTCCCGGGCGTACGCCTGTTCCATGCGCAACGGCACGAACAGGTCGCCGAGGCCGTGCAGGCTGAGCACCGGCGCGGTGGGCCGTCCGGCGATCCGGGGCACCTCGGTCAGCGTCGGCGAGAGCCGCTGGCGCAGGTTCTCCGGCGAGACCCGCTGCACTGTGGCGTTGAGGTTCACCGGCTGGTTCGGGGCGTACCTGGTGAACAGGTTCGTGGCGAGCTGACCGGGACGCCGGGCGGGGGAGCCGTCCGCCTCGCTGACCGCGATGCCGAACAGGAAGTCCTTCCACACCGCGAACGCGGCGTCGGCGCCCGGCCGCGGACCGCCGGAGCGTTCCACGGTGACCGCGCGTAGTTGCTTGCCGAGCGCGTTCGTGGTGTCCGGGCCGACGGGCGTGAGCCCGGCCAGGCCGAGCGTGACCTGGATGCGGGGCACCGCCGAGGTCAGGTAGTCGGGCGGCGTCGGGTACGCGCGCACCCCGGCCAGCGCCTGTGCCACCAGGTTGTAGTCCAGGAAGAAGTCGAACAGCTCCTGGTCGCCGAGCACCCCGCACATCGGCAGCGCCCCGGCGTAGAAGCCCGGGTACTGCTCCAGCGAGCGGCCGATGACGTGACCGCCCATCGACACCCCGGCGATCAGCACCCGGTGCGGGCGCCGGACGGTACGGCTGAACAGGTCGGCGAGGGCGCGGGTGCTGCGCACGCCGGAGCGCACGTCGTAGCCGTTGCGGTCGTACGACGACGACGCCCACGCGTATCCCTGCGCCACCAGGCGCTGCCGCAGGTCGAAGCCGGGCGGCTCGGGCGACAGCTCGGTGCCCTGGCCGCGGTAGCCGTGCGCCCACATCACCAGCTCGCCGTTCCAGCGCGCGGGGACCTCGATGACGTACCCGGCGTTGGCGTGCACGCCCTGCCGTACGGTGGTGGCGGCCCCGCCGACGACGAGCGGCGGCAGCGGCGGGTTGACGATGGTGTAGCCGGGCAGCGGGCCGCTGCCGTCGTCGCGGCCGGTGGCGGCGGCGGCGGGGGCCGCGCCGGTGAGGCCGAGCGTCAAGGCCAGGGCCGCGCCGACGGCGAGCAGCCGGCGGCGGACGGGTGAGGGCTGCATCGCTGCTCCCCGGGGGGACGGGTGCCACCCCGGGACGGGGGTGACGACGCGGGACGGATGCCTACCGGCCGGTAGCGCCCTGAACCTAGGCCGGGCGTCGAGAGCTGTCAATCACTGACTGACCGCCCGATCAGCGCCCGTCCCGCCGCCCGCTCACACCAGGCCGTGCGCCAGCATCGCCTCGGCCACCCGCCGGAACCCCTGGATGTTCGCGCCGGCCACGTAGTCGCCGGGCAGGCCGAACTCCTCCGCCGTCGCCCAGCACCGGTCGTGCACGTCCCGCATGATCTCGCGCAGCCGCTGCTCCGACTCGCCGAACGTCCACGTGTCGCGGCTGGCGTTCTGCTGCATCTCCAGCCCGCTGACCGCCACGCCGCCGGCGTTGGCCGCCTTGCCCGGCGCGAACCGCACCCCGGCCCGGCCGAGGATCCGCACCGCCTCCGGCGTGGTGGGCATGTTCGCCCCCTCCACCACGGCGACGCAGCCGCCCGCGACCAGCGCGGCGGCCTCCGCGCCACCGATCTCGTTCTGCGTGGCGCAGGGCAGCGCCAGGTCGCAGGGCACTTCCCAGACGTTGCGGTCCGGGACCGCCACTGCGTTGCGCGCGTGCTCGGCGTACTCGGCCAGCCGTCCCCGGCGCTGCTCCTTCAGCTCCCGCAGCAGCGCCAGGTCGATGCCCTTCTCGTCGACCACGTAGCCGCCGGAGTCGGAGCACGCCACGACCGTGCCGCCGAGCTGGTGCACCTTCTCGATGGCGTAGATGGCGACGTTGCCGGAGCCGGACACCACCACCCGCTTGCCCTCCAGGCTGTCGCCGGCCTGCCGGAGCATCTCGTCGGCGAAGAACACCGCGCCGTACCCGGTCGCCTCCCGGCGCGCCTGCGCGCCCCCGTACGCCAGGCCCTTGCCGGTGAGCACGCCCGCGTCGTACCGGTTGGTGATCCGCTTGTACTGCCCGAACAGGTAGCCGATCTCCCGGCCGCCGACCCCGATGTCACCGGCCGGCACGTCGGTCTGCGGGCCGATGTGCCGGTACAGCTCGGTCATGAAGCTCTGGCAGAACCGCATCACCTCGCGGTCGGAGCGACCCTTCGGGTCGAAGTCCGCGCCGCCCTTGCCGCCGCCGATCGCCAGGCCGGTCAGCGCGTTCTTGAAGATCTGCTCGAAGCCGAGGAACTTCACGATGCCCAGGTAGACCGACGGGTGGAAGCGCAGGCCGCCCTTGAACGGGCCGAGCGCGCTGTTGAACTCCACCCGGAAGCCGCGGTTCACCCGTACCCGGCCCTGGTCGTCCTCCCACGGCACCCGGAAGATGACCTGCCGCTCGGGCTCGCAGACCCGCTCGACCACCTCGGCGTACTCGGGATGCCGGGCCAGGGCCGGACCGATGCTCTCCAGCACCTCACGGACCGCCTGGTGGAACTCGGGCTCTCCCGGGTTCCGGGCGACCACGCCGGCGAACACCGACTCGACGGTCTCCGGCATCACGGGCACCTCCTCTCGCCTCGCACACCGGCCCTGCGGCCGGCGTCGCCCCAGGATACGAACGGTTTGAGCGGTCAGGTTCACTGGTCGCCGTGGACGCCACCATCTGGACAACGGCGCGGGACGCGCGCGCCTGGCTGGACGCCGCGAACGGCCGCGGCGACACCGAACTGACCTGTCGCATCCTCAAGATCGGCGAGGAGGCCGGTGAGGTCGCCGCCGCCTGGATCGGCCTGCTCGGCCAGAACCCGCGCAAGGGCGTGACGCACACCCACGAGGAGGTCGCCGCCGAGTTGGCCGACGTGGCGTTCACCGCGCTCGTCGCCATCGAGAGCCTCGGCCTGGACGCCCACGCCGTGCTGACCGCGTGCGCCGCCAAGGTGCGTTCCCGTACCGGAACCGCCGAAGGGGAATGAACCGAGTGGGAAACGGACACGTATGACCCGGTGGGGACCGGCGAGAGGGGATGACCATGACCGCATCAGAGGATGACCCCGGCCGTGCCCGACCCCGCTGGTCCGGCGCGGCCCGCCTGCTGGCCGCCGCCGCCGCGCTGGTGGTGGTGCTCGGCGGGGTGGCCGTCGCGGTGACCCTGTCCAACCCGGGCCGGCTCGGCGTGGTCTTCTCCGGCGGCGCGCCCGCGTCGCCGGCCACCGACGCCGGAGGTGTGGGCGCGGCCGAGGCCGCCGGGGCGCAGACGCTCGCCGCGCCCCGGGCCGGCCGACAGCGCGCCGAGTTCGAGCTGACCGACGGTCTGACCCGGTTCGCCCTGCGGACCGCCGACCTCGGCGACGACCTGTACCGCATCGACGTGCCCGAGGACGCCGGCGTCACGCCGCGCCCGCTGATGGTCGGGGACCGGGTCCGCCTGCGGATCGAGGAGAACGGCCGCCGCGGGCCGGCCGCCGTCGACGTGGTGCTCAACTCCCGGGTCACCTGGCGGTTGCGGCTGGTCGGCGGCGTCAGCGAGCAGCGGCTCGACCTGGGCGAGGCCCGCCTCGCCGGGATCGACATGGTCGGCGGCGCGTCGCGTACCCGGCTGCTGTTGCCCCGGCTGAACGGCTCGCTCACCGTCCGGATGACCGGCGGGGTCAGCGAGCTGACCGTCACCGTGCCCGGTGGGCCGCCGGTGCGGGTGCGGGTCGCCGCCGGGGCCGGCTCCCTGACCGTCTACGAGAAGCGGCACGGCGGGATCGCCGCCGGGGACCTGGTCAGCTCACCGGGCTGGGACCGGGCCGCTGACCGGCTCTACCTTGACCTGGCGGCGGGCGCGAACGCGGTGAGCGTCACCGAAGACTGAGCGTACAGTCGGGCGGTGGACCGCACCGAATCCCTGCCCGCCCAGACGCTCCCGCCCGGCGTCGGCCCGACCGACCCGGGCAGCGTGCTGCTGCCCGGGCACGACGTCCCCCTCGGCCGCTACACCACGGTGCGCCGGCTGCTGCCCCAGCGGCCGCGCCGGATGGTCGGCGCCTGGTGCTTCGTCGACCACTTCGGGCCCGACGACGTCGCCGACCGGCCCGGCATGGAGGTGCCGCCGCACCCGCACACCGGGCTGCAGACCGTCACCTGGCTGCTCGACGGGGAGATCCTGCACCGCGACAGCCTCGGCAACGTCCAGCCCATCCGCCCCGGTCAGCTCAACGTGATGACCTCCGGGCGGGGCATCGCGCACTCCGAGCGCTCCCCGCTGGTGCACCCCCCGCTGATGCACGGCGTACAGCTCTGGGTGGCGCTGCCCGACCCGGCGCGCGCCGGCGACCCGGACTTCGCCCACCACGCCGACCTGCCCCGCTTCCGCGACGGCGACCTGGACGTCACGGTGCTCGTCGGCGAGTTCGGCGGGCAACGCTCGCCCGCCGTCGTGCACACCCCGCTCGTCGGCGCGCAGCTCGAGGCTCGCGGCGCGGCGCCGGCCACGCTGCCGCTGCGGCCGGACTTCGAGTACGCGCTGCTGGCCATGTCCGGCGCAGCCGACTGCGACGGCACGGCGCTGGCCCCCGGCGCGCTGCTCTACCTGGGCCTCGGGCGGAGCGCGCTGACGTTGAGCGCCGAGCCGGGCACCCGGCTGCTGCTGCTCGGCGGCACCCCGTTCGACGAGCCGCTGGTGATGTGGTGGAACTTCGTGGGCCGCTCGCACGAGGAGGTGGTGGCCGCCCGGGAGGACTGGATGGCCGGCCGCCGCTTCGGCGTGGTCGCCGACGACGCGGCGCCACCACTGCCCGCGCCCGCGCTGCCCACCACCCGGCTCAAGGCCCGCGACCGCAGTGGCGGCGTACGCGGCTGACCCCGCGCGCTGCCGAATGCCGGGCCGTCGCCCGGGTAGTCGGCGGCATGCCGACACACACCGCCACGCGCAGCGTCGAGGAGAAGAAGCGGCTGGCCCGCCGGCTCGCCCGAGACGGCCGTGGGTTCGCCGAGTGTTTCGGGTTCCGGGTGACGAACAACCCGGGCCAGTTGTTCCAGGTCCTCTACCTGTCCGTCCTGCTGGCCCGCCGGGGCGACTTCCACCGCGCGGTCGACGCGGCCACGGCGCTGCGGGACGCCGGCTGGGACACCGCGGCGCGGATGGCCCGCTCCCGCCACGAGGACCGGGTACGCGTGCTGCGCGCCGCCGGGCTGCGCGGCGACCTGGCCGGGCTCGCCGACACGCTCGGGGACCTGGCCCGCACGCTCGTCGACACGTACCGGGGCGATCTGCGCCGGCTGCGTACCGCCGCGCGCCAGGACCCGGCGGGGGAGCGGCGGTTGCTTGTCGCTCTGCCCGGAGTGGACGACGAGGTGTGCGACCTGTTCCTGCGCGAGGCGCAGGCGCTGTGGCGCGAGGCGGCGCCGGTGGCCGACCGGCGAGCGCTCGCGGCGGCCCGCCGGCTCGGCCTGGGCCGTACCGCCGGAGACCTCGCGGGGCTGGCCGGCAGTGGTGAGTCGGAACGACTGTCGTGGCTGGTCGGAGCACTGGCGCGAGTGGACCTGGAACGGCGCTACGCCGAGGTGACCGCCTGAGCGCGGGCGTGCGCCCGGCCACAGTTTCGCGATTCTCACCCGTTCGGCTGATGTTGCGTCGTATGATGATCGTGGCAGCGATGCCCGCCCGGTTCGGGCGAACATCTCACCGCTCTGCGGTCGCGACCCGGTTCGGGCGTGAACCGCTTGGGAAAGGTGCTGCGTGGCGCCCCAGGTCGCGGTTCGTGACCCGGGGCGCTCGCCTGTCCCGGGGCGAACCGGACGCGCGACCGCCCACCTGCGACGTCACGCGCCACCGTCCGCGCGCGACGGTCGCGATGGGCACGCCGAGGCCGGCGGCCGTGTCGCCCGCCGGCTCTCCCCGCGGTGATCAGATGCCGCGCAAATGCTGCGAGACGCGCGGGTGGTTGTCCCGGGCCTGCGCCGCGCGCTGCGAGCGGCTCACCTCGGGCGCCGCGTCGATGCCGGCCGAGCGGGCCACCTCGGTGCCGTTGGCGTAGTCCACCGGAGGCAGCGCGCGCAACGCCCGCAACACGTCCGGCGGCGCGCCCTCCCGTTCCGCCTCGCGGATGACGTCGTCCTTCCCGGCCGGGTAGTCCAGCGCGGACAGGTACTCCAGGACATCCGAGTAACTCGCCATGGGTCCGGGCTCCTCGCGGCAGTAGTTGGGTCACGACCGGGCGGCGGTTACCCGTCGCGCCGCCGCTCACGCCCGCCGCCGCGGAAAACGTGCCGCCCTCGGCGGAGCCGTTTCCGCAGAGCCGGGACGGGTAGCCGCGGTGGGCGCACCGAAGGGGGTACCACCGATGCACTACCTGACCTTCGTGGGCCGGGTCGCCCGGCTCACCGGCACCAGCGAGGACCGGGCCGCCACGCTCACCGCGGCCACGCTGGAGACGTTCGCGCAGCGGCTGACCGGCGGCGAGGTGCTGGACCTGGCCGCGCAACTGCCGAAACCGCTGCAGGGGCTGCTCAGCCCGTACCCGCGTGACGAGGCGGCCGACCGGTTCGGCGCGGCCGAGTTCGTCGCCCGGGTCGCCCGCCGCGCCGACTGCGACGAGAACACCGCCCGGGACGCGGTCCGCGCGGTGTTCACCACGCTGCGCGAGGCGATCGGCGGCGGGGAGTTCCAGGACGTCGTGGTCCAGTTCCCCCGCGACTACCGCGACATGGTGGAACCGGCCCTCGCCCCGGCGGCCACGCACCGGCGCTGACCCGGCCGGCAGCGATCAGGCGATCACACCGGCGGCGCGCAGCTCGGCGATCCGGGTGGCTTCCGCCCCGGCGGCCTCGGCGAGCACCTCGTCGGTGTGCTCGCCCGGCGTCGGCGGCGGCCGCCGCACACTGGTCGGGGTGGCCGAGAAGCGCGGCGCGGGCGCGGGCTGGGTGACGCCGTCCGGCGCGACGAACGCGTCCCGGGCGCGCAGGTGCGGGTGCTCCGGCGCCTCGGCCCAGTCGAGCACCGGCGCCACGCAGGCGTCCGTGCCGGTCAGCAGCTCCGTCCACTCGTCCCGGGTGCGGGTGCGGAACAGCCGCGCCCAGGCGGCCCGCAACGCCGGCCAGTTCGCCGGGTCGTCCCGGTCCAGGGCGTCACCGTCCGGCGCGTCGTCGCCGTCCAGCGGGAAACCGGTGAGCCGGACCAGTTCGGCGTAGAACTGCGGCTCCAGCGCGCCCACCGCCACGTACCGCCCGTCGGCGCACTCGTACGTGTCGTAGAAGGGCGCGCCGCCGTCGAGCAGGTTCACCCCGCGCGGGTCCTGCCACAGCCCGATGCCACGCAGCGCGTGGATCTGGGTCGCCAGCACCGACACGCCGTCCACGATGGCGGCGTCGACCACCTGGCCGGGCGCGCCGCAGCGCACCGCGTGCAGCGCCGCGACCACGCCGAGGGCCAGCATCATGCCGCCGCCGCCGAAGTCGCCGAGCAGGTTCATCGGCGGCACCGGACGCTCACCGGCCCGGCCCACCCCGTGCAGCGCGCCGGTCAGCGCCAGGTAGTCGATGTCGTGCCCGGCGCTGTGGGCGAGCGGGCCGTCCTGCCCCCAGCCGGTCATCCGCCCGTACACCAGCTTGGGGCTGACGGCGAAACAGTCGTCCGGGCCGAGGCCGAGCCGCTCGGTCACCCCCGGCCGGAAGCCCTCCACCAGGGCGTCCGCCCCGGCGACGAGCGCCAGCACCAGGTCGCGGCCCGCGGGCTGCTTCAGGTCCACCGCGACCGAGCGGCGGTTGCGGTTCAGCAGGTCGCCGGGAAAGGCGCCGAAGCCGCCGCCGCCGAGCCGGTCGACCCGCACCACGTCCGCGCCGAGATCGGCCAGCATCATCGCCGCGAACGGCGCGGGGCCGATCCCGGCCAGCTCGATCACCCGTACGCCGGTCAGCGGTCCCTGATTGGTCACCCGCGTCACCCTAGGGGCCGCGGGTGACCTGGCGCCATGCCCGTCCTCCCCGGCACAGCTGTTGACCAGGGCAAGCATCTGTGTCCCGACTTGGCGTCCGGTCCGGCGGTGACCTAGCCTTGTGCAGGCGAGGGGAGTACTTCCCACGAATCATTCCGGTCAGTACGGCAAGCCGCCGAGGCGAGCCCCGGGTGGTTGCCCACGAAAACGTGGGTGAAGGAGACCTCGAACATGACACGGTGTTCGAGGAGGTTCCATGCCCGAATTGTCCCCCCTGGCTGCGTCCGAGCTGTCGTCGGTCGGCACGCCCACGCTCTGGGCGGTGACGATCGCCGGCGTGCTCGTGCTGCTGGTGCTGGATTTCCTGGTCACCCGTAAGCCGCACGAGGTCTCCATGCGCGAGGCCCTCGGCTGGTCGGCCTTCTACATCGCGCTGCCGCTGGCCTTCGGCGCCTGGATCTGGTCCCGCTGGGGCAGCCAGCAGGGCATCGAGTACCTCACCGGTTACCTGGTCGAGAAGTCGCTGTCGGTCGACAACCTGTTCGTCTTCATGCTGCTGCTCGCCGCGTTCGCGGTCCCGGCCGTGCTGGCCCAGCGGGTGCTGCTCTACGGCATCGCGGGCGCCCTGGTGCTGCGCGGCATATTCATCGCGCTCGGCGCCGCCGCGCTCAAGACGCTCGACTTCGCCTTCCTGCTCTTCGCGCTCATCCTCATCGCCACCGCGGTGAAGCTGCTGCGCGACGCCCTCAGCGGGCACGAGCAGGAAGTCGACATCAACAAGATGCGGTCGGTACGGCTGCTGCGCAAGGTCATGCCGGTGGTCGACGACTACCACGGCACCCGGATGACGATCATGCAGAACGGCCGCCGGGCGCTCACCCCGTTCGCGCTCGTCGTCGTCGCGGTGCTGGCCACCGACATCGTCTTCGCCGTCGACTCGGTGCCCGCCGTCTACGGCATCACCGAGGACCCGTACCTGGTCTTCGCCACGAACGCCTTCGCGCTGCTGGGCCTGCGGGCGCTCTACTTCGTGCTGCACGCCGCGCTGAGCCGGCTCGTGCACCTCAGCTACGGACTGGCCGTCATCCTGGCGTTCATCGGCCTCAAGCTCGGCCTGCACTGGGCGCACGGCATCTGGGACGGCGTGCCGGAGATCCCGACGCTCGCCTCGCTCGGCGTGATCATCGGCGTCCTGGTGATCGTCACCATCACCAGCCTCCGGGCCACCCGCGACAGCGGTGACGGCAAGCGCACAGTCGTGCACGAGGTTCAGGGCGGAGGCGGCGCCTGACTCGGTGGGAACCGCTGCCCCGGCACGGCCGGCGGTGGTACGACTGACGGGTGGGAATCGTCTCGCCAGGCTTCCAGGGCCGGCCCCGTTCGTCCGCGACCGACCTGCCGCCGGGGCAGTACCTCACCGAGGACTTCCCCGTGCTCTCCGCCGGCCCGACGCCGCGGGTGCCGCTGGACACCTGGGAGTTCGTGCTCACCAGTGAGACGGGCGCCGAGTACCGCTGGTCCTGGGACGAGATGACCGGCCTGCCGCAGGACACGCCCACGGTGGACCTGCACTGCGTCACCCGCTGGTCCAAGCTCGGCACCACCTGGCAGGGCGTCTCCCTGGACACGCTGCTCGACGGCGTCGACACCGACGCCCGGTACGCCCTCGCGCACTCCTACGGCGGCTACACCACGAACCTGCCGCTGGACGACCTGCGCGGCGGGCGCGCCTGGGTGGTGCACACGTACGACGGCGGGCCGCTGCCGGCCGAGCACGGCGGCCCGGCGCGGCTGCTCGTGCCGCACCTGTACCTGTGGAAGTCGGCGAAGTGGGTGCACGGCATCCGGCTGCTCGCCGACGACCGGCCCGGCTTCTGGGAGACCGCCGGCTACCACGACTACGGCGACCCGTGGCGCGAGCAGCGCTACCAGGGCGACTGAGGTGACGGCGCAGGCGCAGGGCCGCCGCGTCGCGCCGCTGATGTGGCGGGTGGCCCGGCTCGCCGAGCGGCGGATCGAGACACCCACCGCGCAGACGCTGGTGCTGGACGTGCCCGGCTGGCCCGGTCACCTGCCCGGGCAGCACGTCGACCTGCGCCTGACCGCCGAGGACGGCTACCAGGCCGCGCGGTCGTACTCGCTGGCCGGCCCCGCCGACGGCGAGCGCATCGAGGTGACAGTGCAGCGGGTGCCCGACGGCGAGGTGTCGCCGTACCTGGTCGACACCTACGCCGAGGGCGACCCGCTGGAGGTGCGCGGGCCGGTCGGCGGCTGGTTCGTCTGGCGCACCGACGAGACCGCGCCGGTGCTGCTGGTGGCTGGCGGCTCCGGGGTGGTGCCGCTGATGGCGATGATCCGCGCGCGCCGCGCCGCCGGCAGCCGGACGCCGTTCCGGCTCATCTACTCGGTGCGCACCCCGGACGACGTGATCTACGCCGACGAGCTGCGCCGCCGCGCCCGCGACGACCAGGGCCTGGACGTCGCGTACGTCTACACCCGCGCGGCGCCCGACGGCTGGCGCGGCGAGCCGCACCGGATCGGCCTGGCCGACGTGAACAGCCACGGCTGGCCGCCGGACCTGGAGCCGCTCTGCTACGTCTGCGGCCCCACCGGATTCGTGGAGACCGTGGCCGACCTGCTGGTGGGGCTGGGTCACCCGACCCGGCGTGTGCGGACCGAACGGTTCGGCCCGACCGGCTGACGACCCGAGGAGAGCGGATGACCGACCTGTCCTACCTGGATGGCAACATGCTCGACGGGCCGCTGCGCGAGTTGTTCGCCGTCGACCTGAGCGCCACCACCGGCCGCTGCGACAACTGCGGCATGACCGGCCCGATGGCCGGGCTACACGTCTACTCGCACGCCCCGGGCCTGGTCGGGCGCTGCCCCACCTGCTCCGGAGTGATGGTGCGGCTGGTCCGCGCGCCGCAGCGGGCCTGGCTGGACCTGCGCGGCACCACGTACCTCCAGGTGCCCATGCCGGTCGAGCCGGGACTCCGGTCCACGCGTTGAGCCGGTAGCTCCGGCCGGACGGGTCCGCCGCCGGTGCCGCAGCCGCCCGACCAGCTGACCCACGGTCACCGGCACCACGGACAGCACGAGCTGACCGTTGCGCGCGTCGACGGTGGCCGCCACCGCGTACAGCCGGGCGCCGTGCCGCAGCAGCCGCGGCCGGCCCGCGGCCAGCCGCGGCGCGCGCACCGCGGCCCCGCCGCGCCCGTGGTCGCCGTCCACCTCGGCGCGTACCGGATGACGCCGGCCCCCGGCGCAGCTCGCGGCCAGGAGGCGATCGAGAGGGAACTCCGTGCGGACCGTGCGGCCGGTCGGGTCGCCGGCGTCGACCCGGGTGGCGCCCACGACCGGACCGGCCAGCAGCCGCACCGGCCCGGCCTCCGTGGCGAACCGGGGGTACGGGCTGCGCGTGGTCACCGCGAGGGTGTGCCCGTCGGCCCAGCTCACGTCGACGGCGTCCAGCCGCGCCAGCCAGTCGGCGCGCACGTCGGTGACGTCGGTCCAGCCGGCCGGCGCGCCCGGGTAGCCCGCGTGCCACCGGTCCCCGGCGAGCACCGTCGCCGGCACCCCCCGGCCGGTGTCCTGCGCGATGACGGCGAGCAGCTCGTCGACGCCGCCCGCGGTCACCGCGCCCAGGCGCAGCCGGGCCTCGATGCCGAGCCGGTCCCGCAGGCCGTCCGTGACGTACCGGCGCACCAGCCGGGCGACAGTGGCGTGCACCCGCTCCTGCGCGGCCCGGTCCAGGTGCCGGAAGTCGTCGCCGACCAGGTTCGCCAGCTCCAGCCCGACGTGGCGGCACAGCACCGCGTCCCGGCGAGCGCCGGCGGGGATCAGGTCGGCGACGAACGCGAACAGCCGCTCCACGCTGACCAGGCGCTGCTCCACCCGGCTGTAATAGGTGATGTTGCGGGCGTCCAGGCGGCGTACCGCGTGGTAGTAGTCGTAGTCGCCCAGCACCGAGATCCGCCGGGCGTGGTAGCAGGCGGCCAGCGTGAACGGCTGGTCGCTGAGCACCGGCATGTCCTCCGGGAAACGCAGCCCGAGCCGGTCCACCAGCTCTCGCCGGAACAGCTTCGTGTTCGCCAGCGACCAGGGCAGTGCCGAGTCGAACAGGCTCACGTCGACCGCGTTGCCGTCGGCGAACACGTCCGAGAAGACATGCCGGCCGTTGACGCCCACCACCTTGCCGAGCACCACGTCCGAGCCGTACCGGTCGGCGGCGGCGACCAGACGTTCCAGAGCCTCCGGGCCGAGCCGGTCGTCGGAGCCGAGGAAGAAGACGTACCGGCCGGTGGCCAGGTCCAGTCCCCGGTTGCACGGCGCGGCCGGACCACCGGAGTTGGGCTGGTGCGCCACCCGTACGGTGCCCGGGTACCGCGCGGCGTACCGGTCCAGCAGGCGGCCGCTGCCGTCGGTGGAGCCGTCGTCCACCGCCACGATCTCCATCCGGTCCGGCCCGATCGTCTGCCGCAGCAGCGAGTCGAGGCACTGCCGCAGGTAGCGCAGCGTGTTGTAGACCGGCACGACGACGCTCACGTCGGGGCGGCTCGTCGCGGGTGGGCGGTGCGTGGTCGGTGGGCGGTGCGTCGCCTCCTCGGCTGCCACTGCTGCTCCTTCGCGCTCGCCCGGACGATCCGGCGCGACCCAGCGTGGTGGAGCGACCCGTCCGGGTGACGACCCCCGCGTGACGGCGAGGTGACCGGAAGGCAGCCGTTGGATACGCGCGAAAGGGCCCGACCCCCGTGGTGGGGGTCGGGCCCTTCCGCTGTCTGACCTCGCTGGTGGCTGCGGTGCTCTTGCTCTGCAGCCGTGGGCGCGGCGGTGTTGCTCAGCTGGTGCTGTAGCCGCGGGTGGCGATCCAGTCGGCGAGGTTGTCGATGCTCATCCGGTAGGTGGCGGTGTTCGGGTTGGCGCTGTCGGCGATGGTGACGGTCTTGCCGTCGTCGCGGTAGCCGATGACGCTGATGTAGTGGCCGCCCTCGAAGGAGTGGGCGTTGCCGTCGGTGTCGGTGGCGGTGCCCGCGATGTTGGCGACCACGGCCCGGCCGGCGTCGACGGTCTTCACCACGTCGGCACGGAGCTTGTCGGTCTGCTTGTCGTCGGCCTTGGGGGTGCTGATCTCGACCGACTTGTAGGCGTCCTTCGCGCCGGTCTCCTTGTTCAGCACGGGGGTGATGTCGTTGATGGAGTTGGTGCCGGCCTCGGTGGTGCCCATCTCCTGGGCCATGGCGTGCACGTCGATGTTCTTGCCCTGCACGCTCAGGGCGTTACGGGCGGCGGCGGGGCCGCAGAAGTAGAAGTTGGGCTGGGCTTCGTAGCGCACGTCCAGTTCCCGCTCGCCGTGGCCCTTGCGGTCGGTGGTGACCTGGGCGGCGGCGCGCTCGGCCGGGGTGGCCTGGGCGGCGATGGCGGGGCCGGCGATGCCACCGGCGGTGGCGGCGATGCCGGCAGCGGTCAGAACGGTCTTGCGCAGCAGAGTGGTAGCCATGATCAGTTGCCTCTCTGTCGGGGGTACGCGGCGATGGGGGATGCCGCGAAAGGGGGGAAAGTCTTGAGGGGTGCCCGTGAAAGGGCTGGCACGCGGGCGGCCGTGGGGCCTGCTCCTGCGCGGCTCGGGGGATGTAACGACCTGCGGGCCGGGGTCATTCCCGCCGACCGTGGCTTCCGGCCGGGGTGACGACCGTGGTGGCCTGCCGGGGATGTAACGACGTCCGGGGCGGGGTCATTCCCGGGGGACGGCGGGGGTGCCCGTCGCTCGGGGGGTGTAACGACGTCCGGGCCGGGCCGATTCCCTGACCTGCCGCGGGGTGCCGGGCGGGCCGGGTGTTCCGCGGCTTCGTGCCGGTGTTCGGGCGGTCAGCTATGTACAACGCCCCGCGCCCGCCGCCGATTCCACCCTCGCGGTGGCACCGATCACAGCCCTGCGAGACCCCGCCGCAGCGAACCGGACACCGCTCACCAAACCACCCGCCCTCCGGTGCGATGACCTGCCCGGAGCGGGGATGAATCCGCGAGATGCCGGCCTCGAACGCCAGCCGTCACAGCTCTACCTGACCCACACGCGCGATCTTGCACTTTGGTGCCTGGCAAACCTCGCAAAGCCGACATCCCTGGGGCGCTAAGTGCAAGATCGCGTGGGCCTTGGACTCGCGTCCAGGACTGGGCTGCGGTTCCGCGCCCGTCGGGGCCGGATCGCGCGGCCGGGCGAGATCTTGGTAGGAAATGGCCCCTGTGGGGGCGCTTTTCCTTCCAAGATCTCTTGTGGTCCTGGCCAGTGGAACGGTGCTCTCGTCCGGTGGGACGGTCCGAGAGGGCGTGACCCCGGGTGGGGCGGGATGGGGGCGGTGGCCGAGAGTGGGGCGGTGCGATATCTGCGCAGCGACGGCCGCGTCGCCATCCGCCGTCCCCGCCCCGCCGACGAGGCGGAGTTCGTCGCCGCCGCCCGGCGCAGCCGCGACCTGCACCATCCGTGGCTGTCCGCGCCGGACGACGCGCAGACGTACGCGGCGTACCTGCGCAAGATCCGGCGGCGGGACAGCTCCGGGTTCCTGTTCTGCGACCAAGCGAGCGGCGAGATCGCCGGGTACGCGAACATCAGCGGCATCGTGCTGGGCGCGCTGCGCGGCGGCTACCTCGGGTACGCGGCATTCCGCCCGTACGCCGGGACCGGGCACGCCTCGGCCGGGGTGCGGCTGGTGATCGGGTACGCGTTCGGGCCGCTGGGGCTGCACCGGCTGGAGGCGAACATCCAGCCCGGCAACGAGCCGTCGAAGCGGCTGGCGCGCCGGCTCGGCTTCCGCCTGGAGGGCTTCTCCCCGGACTACCTGTTCATCGACGGCGCCTGGCGCGACCACGAGCGCTGGGCGATCACCGCCTGAGGATCGGGCCGGCCGGCTCCGAACAGAACAGAGCCGTGCCCGCCGGACGCCGGACCCGCGCAGGCCCGGCGCCCGGAAGGAATCACCGAGCAGCCTCAGCTACCGGGCTTCGGGAAGGCGACCGGGCTGCGGTGCCCGGCCCGGTCCACCGCCCGTACGCCGAAGAACACGTTGTCCTTGGACAGGTCGATGGTCACCTCGGTGACGTCGCCGACCGCCAGCACCTTCTGCCACTGGTCGGCGGTGGTCTCGCGCCACACCACCTCGTACCCGGCCAGGTCCGGCTCGGGGCCGCGCTGCCACCGCAGCGTGGTGTCGTTCGTCAGGTTGGTGGTCACCACAGTCACGTTCTTCGGCGTGCCGGGCGCCTGGGCCAGTGACCACAGCGTCGCGGCGTTCACCCGCGCCACCCGGGTGATGTAGTCGAAGTCGCAGAACTCCGGCAGGTCGCCGTACTGCACGCCGTCGACCACGCGTACGTCCTGGTGCTGGTGGGCGAAGTCCTCGTTGGGCTCGGTGAAGCGGCCGGCCGGCCATCCCTCGCGCAGGAACGAGATGTGGTCGCTGCCGCGCAGGTAGCGGTCCCGCCGGTAGATGACGCGTACGTCCATGCCGGTGGCGGAGTTCTCGGCGACGTCGGTGACGAACCGGGCGAGCTGCCGGGACGGGGAGTCGTTCTCGCCGCCGACGGACTGCCGCACGCTCGCCTCGGCCGGGGTCTCGGCGGTCGGCACGCCCTCGGCGAACAACCGCACGGTACGCGGGTCGCGGGTGCCGTCGTCGGCGGTGCTGCTGCCGACGATGTCGTTGCTGAACATGGCCTGCACGTCGGCGCCGGCCGCCTTCAACTGCGCGGCCAGGTACGCCGAGCCGTACAGGCCCTGCTCCTCGGCGGCCACGGCGGCGAGCACGATGGTGGCCTCGGTGCGCCGGGTGGACAGCACCCGGGCCAGTTCCATCACCACCGCCACGCCGGAGGCGTCATCGTCGGCGCCGGGCGCGTCGCTGACCGCGTCCATCACGTCGGTGGCCCGGGAGTCGTAGTGGCCGGTGATCACGTACACCCGCTCGGGCGTGACGTCGCCGCGCAGGGTGGCCACCACGTTGGTGATGGTGGTCGCGGTGGGGATGCGGGAGGCGGGCTGCTGCACGTACGACTGCAGTTCGACGCTCATCCGGCCGCCGGACGCGGCCGCGTACCCGGAGAGCTGGGCGTGGATCCAGTCGCGGGCGGCGCCGATGCCGCGTACCGGATCGGTCTGGCTGGACAGGGTGTGGCGGGTGCCGAACGCGGCGAGCCGGCGCACGGTGGCCTCGATCCGGCGTCTGTCGATCTCGCGCAGCAGCGCGGTCAGCTCGCGGCCGGGCCGCTGCGGCCGGGCCGGGCGGCCCGGGCCCGGGGGAGCGCCGGTCGCGGCGGCGGCCGGGGCGGCGGTGAGCGGGGTGGCGACGGCGGCGGCGGTGAGCGGGGTGGCGACGGCGGCGGCGGTGGCCGCGGCGGAGGCGGTGAGGAAGGTACGCCGGCTGGACCTCGTGGGCCTGTCCTCGGCGTTCTCGTGGTTACCCATCCCGGCATCCTCGCGCCGATCACGAGGAATGTCCATATAGCCGCCGATGGATGGATCATGGGTACGTTTGTCGCAGGTCTGCCCGGGAACGGCAGCAGGCATGACGAAACCACGTGTGGTGATCGTGGGGGCCGGGTTCGCCGGGTACCACGCGGCCAAGACGTTGCGCCGACTGGCCCGCGACCGGGCCGAGATCGTCCTGCTGAACACGACCGACTACTTCCTCTACCTGCCGCTGCTGCCCGAGGTGGCGGCCGGCGTGGTGGAGCCGACCCGGATCGCCGTGCCGCTGACCGGCACGCTCGACGGCGTGCGCGTGGTGATCGGCGAGGCGGACCGGGTCGACCTGCAGAACCGGTGGGTCGGTTACCGCTCCGTCGAGGGCGACCACGGGCAGATCGCCTACGACCGGCTGGTGCTCAGCGTCGGCAGCGTCAACAAGCTGCTGCCGATCCCCGGCGTGACCGAGTACGCCCACGGGTTCCGCGGCCTGCCGGAGGCGCTGTTCCTGCACGACCACGTGGTCCGGCAGATCGAGCTGGCCGAGCTGACCGACGACCCGGCCGAGCAGCGGGCCCGCTCCACGTTCGTCGTGGTCGGCGCCGGCTACACCGGTACGGAGGTGGCCGCGCACGGGCAGCTGTTCACCGACCGGCTGATGGCGCAGCGCCCGCACCTGAAGGTCCGGCCGCGCTGGATGCTGCTCGACGTCGCGCCCCGGGTGCTGCCCGAACTGGACCGGCGGATGTCGGTCACCGCCGATCGGGTGCTGCGCAAGCGCGGCGTGGACGTGCGGATGGGCACCTCGGTCGCCGAGGCCACCCCGGACGGGGTGATGCTCACCGACGGCGAGTACGTCCCGACGTGCAGCCTCGTCTGGTGCGTCGGCGTACGCCCCGACCCGTTCGTGGCCGA
This sequence comes from Micromonospora sp. LA-10, assembly GCF_051853095.1. NCBI lineage: Bacteria > Bacillati > Actinomycetota > Actinomycetes > Micromonosporales > Micromonosporaceae > Micromonospora > Micromonospora sp. LA-10. The sequence continues at coordinate 669,289 of NZ_CP195710.1, read as the reverse complement.
CCTGGGGCTGCGCACCGAGAAGGGCCGGCTGGTGGTCGACGAGTACCTCAACGTCCCCGGCTTCCCGGAGGTGTTCGCCTGCGGCGACGCCGCCGCCGTGCCCGACCCGACCCGCCCGGGGCAGGTGTGCGCGATGACCGCGCAGCACGCCCAGCGGCAGGGCAAGCTGGCCGCGCACAACATCGCCGCCTCCTACGGGCAGGGCGTGCGCAAGTCGTACAAGCACCACGACCTGGGCTGGGTCGTCGACCTGGGCGGCAAGGACGCGGCGGCGAACCCGCTGAAGGTGCCGCTGGCCGGGCTGCCCGCCAAGGCCGTCACCCGCGGCTACCACCTGCTGGCGATGCCGGGTAACCGTCCCCGGGTCGCCGCCGACTGGGCGCTCGACGCGGCGCTGCCCCGCCCCGCCGTGCAACTGGGCCTGGTCCCGGCGAACGCGGTGCCGCTGGAGAGCGAGTCGCCGGAGCTGGCCCGCCGCCGCTGAGCGGCGCCCGGGTCACCCGCCGGCCGGCGGCGGCGTCACCGGACCGCCCACCTCGGGCGGATCGGCGCCGGCCGGCTCGCCGTCGGCCGGCTCCGGCAGGGCCTGCCGCCCGGCCGGCACGAACTCGCGCAGCAGCACCTGTGCGATGCCGGCTGCCGGGATCGCCAGCAGCGCGCCGACCAGGCCGGCCAGCTCGACCGCCAGCAGCACGCTGACCAGCACCGTCAGCGGGTTCAGCCGGACCGCGCGGGCCATGATGACCGGTTGCAGCAGGTGGTTCTCCACCTGCTGGTAGACCACGAAGAAGACGAGCACCACGAGGCCGGCGGTGGGGGAGTGCACGAACGCCGCGCCGGCCGCGGCGATCGCCCCGAGCGTGGCGCCGACCAGTGGGATCAGGTCGAACACGGCGACCGACAGCGCGATCACCGCGGCGAACGGCACGCCGAGCAGGAACAGCACGAGGAACGTCAGGCCGCCGCAGATCACGCTGATCAGCAGGTTGCCGCTCAGGTAGCCGGTGACGATCCGGGACGAGTCGCGGCCGATGCGCCGCAGCCGCCGCGCCGGGCCGTCGCCGACCAGCCGCAGCGTCGCGGCGACGATCTTCGGCGCCTCCAGCACCATCAGGTACGCCAGCACCACCACCGTCACCAGCGCGGTCACCGCCTGCGCCACGCTGCGGACCACACCGACGGTCGGGTCGCCGAGCCGGGAGCCGAACCGGCGCAGCTGGCCCGGCTCGGCGTACCGCAGCAGGTGGAAGCGCTCCAGCAGCCGCCCGACCGGCCCCCGCCCGGCCTGCGCCTCGCGCACCAGCTCCGGCAGCCGGTCGGCGAAGCGGGCCACCTCGTCCACCAGCGGCACCACGATCAGCGCGCCGAGCGCGGCGAACAGCGCGAACGCGGCCAGGAACACCAGCAGCGTGGCCAGCGCGCGACGGCGTACCCGACGCTCCAGGCGGTCCACGAGCGGCTTCAGCGCCACCGCGAAGAACACCGCCACCAGGCCCCACACCAGCACCCGCCGGGTCGCCCAGACCAGCGCCAGCCCGAGCGCCGTGGCGAGGACCAGCCCGATCACGACAAGCGTCCGGCGCGCGGTGGACCGGTCGTCGGCGGTGCTCATCCGCCGCGGCTACCCGCCGCGCGGGTGGGGAAACCCGGCTCAGCCCAGGTCGGCGTCGGTGACCGGGAGAGCGCCGGCGGCGAACGCGTCGAGCGTCGCGCCGTGCAGCACGGTTCCGGGCACCGGATCGGCGGCGGCCCGGGCGGCCAGCCGGCGCGCCGGCAGCCGGCCCGGCGTGGGCGAGGCGGCCAGCACCACGTTGCCGTACCGCCGCCCGCGCAGCATGCGCCGGTCGGCCATCAGGCAGACGTCGGCGAACACCGCCCGCAGCGTGGCCACCTGCCCGCGGGTGTGCGCCAGCGGCGGCAGGTCGGTCAGGTTGATCAGATAGATGCCGTCCGGGCGCAGCACGCGGGCCACCTGCGCCGCGAACTCGAGCGCCGCCACCTGCGGCGGCATGCGGGCCGCCCGGTACACGTCGGCCACGACCACGTCGTACGCCCCGGACGGCGCCCCGGTGACCGCCTCCCGGGCGTCGCCGAGCGCCACCACCACCTCCGGCGGCAGTGGCGGCAGCTTCCGCCGGACCAGGTCGACAACGCCCGGGTCCCGCTCGATCACCAGTTGCGCCGAGCCGGGCCGGGTGCCGGCGAGCCAGCGCGGCAGCGTGAGCGCGCCCCCGCCGAGGTGCAGCGCGGTCAGCGCCACGCCCCGGGGGGCGGCCAGGTCGATCGCGGCGGCTATCCGCCGCACGTACTCGAAGTGCAGGTACCGGGCGTCGGCCACGTCCACGTACGACTGCTCGACGCCGTCGGCCAGCAGCGTGCGCCCGGACGGGCGGGCCGGGTCCACCACGATCTCCAGGGCCTCGGCGTCGCGTTCCACGGCGGGACACGCTACCTCGCGGCGGCGGGCGGCCCCGGCCCGCGGGGGACCGGGGCCGCGCCGGCGCCGGCTCAGCCGGCGGCCATTCCGGCGCCCGCCTCGTCGACGGCCGCGTCGACCCGGTGCGCGAGGTCCACGTCCGCCGCGGTCACGCCGTCGACCTGCTGCGTGCGGACCGTGAGCACGGCGTTGTCCGGGTCCGGCCGCCCGATCTGCGGCGCGCGCCCGACCTCGGCCTTGAGCCGGTCCAGCCGGTCGAGCACCCGGTCCAGGTTGCCGCCGGGCAACTCGATCGTGCGCACCAGCGACCGCCGGTCGCTGGACCAGTAGGGCAGCGAGGCGAGCGCGTCACGCAGCTCCGGCTCGGTCAGCGGCGCGGTGGCCGAGGACGCACCCACCAGGCCGCCGCCGAAGTCGGTCGGCCCGAGCAGGTCGCGCAACTCGTCCGGTACGCGCAGCGACTCGACCAGCTCCGCGTCGGCCTCGGCGAGCGCGGCGAGCGTCGCCCCGGCCTGGTAACGCGCCTGCTCCGGAGTGAGGCGGCTGTAGCGGCCGACCTCGGCCAGGAAGCCGGGCAGGTCGCGGCGGGGTTCCATGCCGTAGACCGGCACCACGTCGTGCAGGGTCAGCGGCACCGCCTCCAGCAGCCGCTCCCGTTCCGCCTCGTCCAGCGCCTGGGCCAGGGCCAGCACGGTGCCCTCCGCCGCGACCTTGGCCGTGGTGAAGTCCACCCCGGCGCGTCGGCTCACGTCGTCGACGAGGTCCCGGTAGCTCATCGAGATCCCGGGTGACGGCGCCGGGTCCGGCAGCGGGCGCTGCTGCTCCGCGACGGCGACCGGCGGCGGCGCGGGACCGCCACGCGTGGTGTCCGGCTTGTGCCGTCCGGCCGGCGGCGGACCGGACCGGTCGTGCTGGTCCAGCGAGGTGACCTGCTTGGACGCGCTCAGGCTGGCGCCGGTCTGGCTCGGCCGCAGCCCTCGCTCGCGGGCCTGACGGGCCAGGGCCCGGCGGCGCTGGTTGTCGCCCTCCATCTGCTTGCGCATCGTCGCACCTCGTTCCTGGTCGGTTGCGCTTGCGCCGACCGCGTTCCCGGCGCTGCCGGGAAGCTAACGGGGGCCCGACCGGCGGAGGCTTCACTCGCTGCGGGTGAGGAGCGCTCACCCCGGCGGGCGGCAGGATCGGATGGACCGGACAACTTCCGACGCACGCGGAAGGGCAGGTCGACATGAAACGGATCGTGGAGATCGTCCCCGCCCGTCCCGGGTGGTACGCCCGCTGGCGGATCGGCCCGGACGTCACCCGCTGCTACCCGGTGACCCTCTGGGCGCTGCTGGAGCACCACGACGGCACCGGGCGTGAGGTGATCGGCGTCGACTGCGTCGGGCAGTGGCCCGGCGCGGACGACGACGGGGATACCGGGGACTTCGTCCGTTACCTGTTCCAGACGCCCGATTCCGGCGCGCCGGAGGACGCCGAGGCCCCGCTGGCGGAGCCGCGCGACAGCGGCCCGCGCCGGCAGGCCGCGCCTGCCGCCTGAGCCATCCTCCCGGCCCCCGGCCCCTGGTCCCAGGGCCGGGGGCCACCCCTTCCCGGGAACGCCGCGGGGACGGTCAGCCCACCTCGCGGGCGCTGCCGATGACGCCGCGGGGCGGGGCGGCCAGCAGCTCGGCCAGGCCGGTGCGGTCCAGCAGATGCCGGATCTGGGCGTTCATGTTCCGCAGGCGGACCGCGCCGGTGCCGGAGCGGTGGATCACCACGAGCGCGCTCAGCCCGGAGGAGTCGCAGAGGACCACGCCGGCGAAGTCGAGCTCCACCTCCTGGTAGCCGTCGCGTCGAAGCCGCGCCACGGCCTCGACGAGTTCCGGGGCCGTGTCGAAGTCAAGCTCACCGGCCAGCCGTACCCGGGCGGCGCCGGCGTCGAGCCGGTCCGCCTCGATGGTCAGCATCTGGGAGGGCACACACCCATGTTCCCAGCCGGGCGCCGGCGGGAAACCCCGGGGTCACGCGGAGGCGGCCGAACCCGCGGCGGACGGCCCGGTCCGGCCGTCGACCGGCGAACGGTCGAGCAGGCCGGTGACGCCGGTCAGGTCGAGGATGGTCTCCAGGAACCTGGGTACCGCGCGAAGCTCGATGCGGGTGCCGACCTGCTGGCCCTCCCGCCAGGCGTGCACGATCACGGACAGGCCGGTGCTGTCCAGGAACAGCAGGTCGGCGAAGTCGAACACGAGCGTCGCGGGACGCCCGGCGAGCAGCCGGTCGACCTCCGCGCGCAGCGGGGCAGCCGTGGCGTAGGCCAGGTCGCCCCCGACGCCGAGCACCGGGACGGCGGGGTCGGAACGGTCCACGGAGATGCTCAGCGGGGTCGCCTCGGGCCGTCTGCGTTGAGGAACCACCATCACGCCTTTCCGCACGCTGCCGCTCGGGCAGGGATGCCTGGATCGTAACAACAGCGGCACCGTCGCGCTGGGCGCGCGCGGGCCGCCCCAGCAGCGCCGGCGGGGTGGCGGTCGTGGCATACCCGCGTAGGGTGGGGTGAAGAGATATGGCCACAGGCGCCGTGCGGGCGCCCCGGGGGTGCCGACGAGGAGAGTGGGGCTCAGCTGGTGACTGCTGCCGACGTCAGGGGTGCCGACCCGGGCGACGGACGGATCTCCACGCCGAGCGCCGCACGGGCCAAGGCGTGGTCCGCCGCCGCGGCGACGCCCGCCCTGCCGCCGCTGGCAGCCGACCGGGGCCCCTCCGTCCCGGACTGGTCCGAGGTCGTCGAGCACTTCCGGGAGGGCCTCGTCGTCTGCGACGCCGACGGTGTCGTGCGGCACGTCAGCCCCGTCGCGGAGCGCCTGGTCCCCGAGGTGACAGCCGGCGAGTTGCTCGCCGCGGCAGGCGTGGGCGCGCTGCGCGGCGACGGCCCGGCCGAGTTCACCCACCACGGGCGGCGGCTGCGCGTACGGCCGGTCGCGCTCTCCGGTCGCCGGCGCTGCTGGTACGTCGAGGACGTCACCGAGAGCGTCAGCCGGGCCGACGCGCTGCTGGCCGAGCGGGCCCGCTCGGCGTTCCTCGCCGTGGTCGGCGAGAAGCTCGGCAACCCGCTGCACCCCGACCGGGCGGCCGCCGCGGTGGTCCGCCTCGCCGTGCCGACCGCGGCCGACGTGGCGGTCCTGGTGCTCGCGCCCCGCTCCGGCCGGTCCCGGTGGTGGCGGGCGGTACGCGCGGACGACCAGGCGCCCGTGGTGGACAGCGGCATGCTGCCCGCCCCGGCGCTGCCCGCGGCCATCGAGGCCGGCCTGTCCGGCGCCGAGCCGCACGAGATGGACTGGCTGGTCGAGCAGGCCGCCGAGGCGGGCTGGCTGCCCGGCCTGGACACCGCCGGCGCCGTCGCCCGGGTGGTGCCGCTGCCGGGCCGGGAGGCGCCGGCCGGCGCGCTGCTGGTGGCCCGCCGCGCCGACCGCTGGTACGACGAGGCCGATGTGGACCTGATCCGCGCGTTCGCGGCACGGGCCGGCGCGGCGCTGACCACCGCCATGCTCTACCGCGACCAGGCCGAGGTCGCCGACACGCTCCAGGCCAGCCTGCTGCCGGTCGAGCCGGCGCCCGCGGCCGGCGTGCAGTGGGGTACCGCGTACCGGCCCGCGCAGGCCGGCCTGCGCATCGGCGGCGACTTCTACGGCTCGCACCAGCTCACCGACGGCGGGTCGGTCTTCTTCCTCGGTGACGTGTCGGGCAAGGGCGTGGAGGCGGCGGTCTTCACCGGCCAGCTGCGCCAGTGTCTGCAGGCGCTGCACCGGGTCGAGAGCCAGCCCGGACGGCTGCTGAAGCTGCTCAACGACGCGCTGCTGGAGACGACCCAGGCGCACGGGCAGGGCCGCTTCGCCACCATGGTGCTCGGCGTGGCGCGCCCGCACCGCGACGGCGGCCAGACCCTGACCCTGGCCGGTGGCGGGCATCTGCCACCGCTGGTGCTGCGGGAGTCCGGTGACGTCGAGGTGGTGCCGTTGCGCGGCATGCTGATCGGCGTGGTGCCCGATCCCCGCATCGGCGAGGTCACCGTGCGCCTGGCGCCGGGGGAGACCTGCCTGTTCTACAGCGACGGGGTGACCGAGGCGCGGGGCGGCCGGCGCGGCGACGAGCAGTTCGGCGCCGAGCGGTTGCTGAACGCCGTGGCCGGCTGTCACCGGATGCCGGCGCCCGCGCTGGCCGAGCGGGTCGAGCAGGTGACCTGCGACTGGCTGGCGCACGGCGACCACGACGACATCGCGGTGCTGGCGCTGCGGGCGACCGGCCCGGCCGGGCGGACGCCCCGGCACCTGCACGCGGTGCCGGAACCGGCCGAGGGCGAGCTGACGAAGGAGTGGTCCGCGTGACAGTGCCGGTTGTCGAGGCCGATCCGGGCCACGCCTTCGCCAGTTACCTGCAGTGCCTGGCCGACGCCGACGAGGCCGCCGCCGTGGCGGTGGCCCGGGGGCTGCTGGAGGCCGGTGTGCCCGCCGAGCGGGTGCTGCTCGATCTGGTCGCCCCGGCGCAGGCCGAGGTGGGCGAGCGGTGGGCGCGCAACGAGTGGAGCGTCGCCGAGGAGCACGCCGCCACGCACATCAGCGAGCGGGTGGTGGCGGCGGTGGCCGCGTACGCCGATCCCCGGCCGACCCGCGGACGGATCGTGATGGCCTGCATGGACGGCGAGTGGCACGCGCTGCCGGCCCGGCTGGTGGCCGAGGTGCTGCGGCTGCGCGGCTGGCAGGTCGTCTTCCTCGGCGCCAGCGTGCCCGCCGCCCACCTGGTCTCCTACCTGCACCGCTACGACGCGGAGGCGGTGGCGCTCGCCTGTGCCCTGCCGATGCGGCTGCCGCACGCCCACCGGATGGTGGAGGCGTGCCGCCGCTCCGACGTGCCGGTGGTGGTGGGTGGCCGGGGCTTCGGCGAGGACGGCCGCTGGGCGCGCGTGCTGGGTGTGCCGTGGGCGCCGGACGCGCCCGCCGCGGCCGACCTGGTCGCCGACGAGCGGGCGCTGCGTGACGTGCCGCCGGCCCGGCTGGACCACCTGGCCGACGACGAGTACGCCAGCCTGGTGAAGCGGCGCGGCGAGCTGATCGACAGCGCCCTGGCCGACCTGCGGGAGCGGGTGCCGTCGGTGGCCGACTACACCCCGGCGCAGCTCGACTCCACGATCAGCGACCTCGGCTACATCGTGGACTTCCTGGCCGCCGCGCTCTACGTGGACGACGGGACGCTGTTCACCGCGTTCGTCGAGTGGCTGGTGGAGATCCTGGTCAGCCGCGGTGTGCCGGCCGGAGCGGTGGGTCTGACCCTGGAGCACTATGGACAGCAGCTGCGTGACTTCCCGCGCGCGGCCGGGTTCCTCGACCGCTCCCGGGCGCTCGTCGGCGGTCTGTCGGCGGCGGGCCGCTGACGGCGCCCGGGTGGGCCGTCCCATATACTTGCACTACTGCAAGGGTTTGTCTGCGGTGGGAGCGAGGGGGACCGCTGTGACGTTCACCGTCACGTACGCCCGGCGGGACGAGGGCGAAGCCTGCCTCCGGCTCGCCGGTGAGCTCGACCTGAGCACGGCCCCCGAGCTGAACTCGGCGATCGACCGGCTCGTCGCCGAAGGGCGGCGTGAGCTGCTGCTCGACCTCGCCGAGCTGACCTTCTGCGACTCGACCGGCATCGCCGCCTTCGTCCGCGGGGACAACCTCGTCGCCGCCGACGGTGGCTGGCTGCGCCTGACCGGGGCCACGGGCCGGGTGGCCCGGGTGCTCCAGGTGACCGGGCTGGCCGAGGTGCTCCGGTACCCCCGTGACACCGTCGACCCGGCCGCGCCGGCCGCCTCCTGATCCGATACATTTCCCCGCCAGCAACCGGCCGCCCGGCCGGCCGCCCTCCTCGAGACAAAGCAGGTAGAACGCATGGGTCAGAGCAGCCCGAGCCCGGTTCGCATCCTGGTGGTGGACGACGATCCGGGTGACGTCCTGATGATCGAGGAGGCGCTCGCCGACTCCGACGTCGACAAGGTCATCGACGTGGTCGCCGACGGCCAGGAGGCGATGGAGTTCCTGCGTCGCGAGGGCCGGCACGCCGAGGCGCAGCGCCCGGACGTGATCCTGCTCGACCTGAACATGCCCCGGATGGACGGGCGGCAGGTGCTCGGCGAGGTAAAGGGTGACGAGAGCCTGCGGACCATCCCGATCGTGGTGCTCACCACCTCCAACGCCGACACCGACGTGGTCAGCAGCTACACGTTGCAGGCCAACGCGTACGTGACCAAGCCGATCGACCTGGACGACTTCAACGACGTGGTACGCCGCATCGACGAGTTCTTCGGACGGGTGGTCGTGCTCCCGAAGCACCCGTAGGAGCGGGAAGTCCGGGCGTCCGCAATCTGAACATTTTGCGCGAACGGCCGCCCTCGGAAGCGTCCGGCCCGCAGGATCGGCAGTGGGGACGAACACCGGCTGCCTGGGGGGCGACGCATGAGGTTCTCGGTGGTGGAGACCGGATACGACAGGCGTCAGGTGGATTCCTGCCTCGACGAGCTCAGCCTCCGGCTGGGGCGGCTGGCGGCGCGGGCGGAGGGCGCCGCCGGGGCCGGCCGGGAGTGGGACCAGATCCGGTCGGACGCCCTGCACCTGTGCGACTTCCTGCACCGGCGGGCCGCGCCGGTCGAGAGCCCGCAGGCGGCCGGCCCGTCGGCGGCGGAGCGGGAGGCCGCCGAGCTGCTGGCCACGGCGCGCGCCGAGCTGGAGGCCGCGCGCCAGGAGGCCCGCCGGTTGCGGGAGGAGGCGTACGCCGAGGCCCTGCGGGCCCGCCGCGAGTTCGAGGCGGCCCTGCTGGCGCGGCGTTCCCGCGAGTCCCGGGTCGACGAGATCCTGGCCGGCGCGCGCGGCGAGCGGGTGCCGGTGGACACCCCGACCGCCGCCGCGGGTGTGCGGCGCGGCACCGCCTGACCGGTCCGGATCAGGTCAGCGCCGCCACGATCGTCGCGGCCCGGTCCTCGTGCCGGGCGTACGCGTCCGGGTACGCGGACACCTGCACCGCCTGGGCGGCGGCGGTGACGCTCATGCCCGCCCAGCCGGGCACGTCGCGCAGGGCGGTGTAGAAGGCGCGGGCCGCGTACGACGGCCGCATGAGCTGGGCGACGGTGCCCCAGCCGCTGCTGGGACGCTGCTGGAACAGCCCGACCGAGTCGTGGTCGGAGCCGCTGCCCTGGTGCGGGTGGTCGAAGGATTCCGGGAGCACGTCGCTGGCCAGGTTGTACAGGTTGCTCTCCTGCATCGCGGTGGCCACTGCGACGACGAGCGCGCGGCGCGGCATCCCCATGTCCCGCCCCACGTCGACGATGATCTTCGCGTTGTTCATCTGCCGCTGGTCGAGCCCGGCGACCGGCCGTGGGTTCTTCGGGCGGGCGGGCTTGCGCGGCGGCTTCTTCGTCGACGCGGCCGGGCTCGGCGTGACGGCCGGGGCCGGCAGGGCCGGCGCGGCGACGGGCGGTGGCGCGAGGCGGGTGAAGTCGCGGGAGGCCCGCTGCTCGGCGGCGGCCCGGTCGGCGACCGCCTCGCGTACGTCCAGCCGCGCGGGGCCGGTCTCGCCGACGCCGGCGACGCCGATCAGGCCGAGGCAGCAGGTGACGCCGGTGGCCACCGCGATGCGAGCCGGTACGGAGCGGGCCGGGCCGCGCCGGGGCGGCTCCGGGGCGCGGTGACGCCCCACTCTCCGTTCGGCTGATGCCGGGTCAATCGTTCGGCGAACCGGGCGGTTGGCGGGCAACGGCTGGTGATCGGGGTGGTCGGGAGGCACCCGCCGAGGCTAGAGAGCTTGCGGGCCGTTGCCATCGGGGTGATTGGTGGCATGCGCCACAATCTGCCGGATTCGCGGCCGACAATCCACGCGGCCGATCATGAAACGAGTGAACCGCGCGTACCCGGAAGATGCCTTATGTCGGCTTAAGAATATGAATTCGGGCGCTGGCGGGGGTGTCCCGCGTCGCGCGCCGGCCTCCACCGTTCGGGGGAGGCCGGCCTGGTCGGCCGACCGGACCGGCGCGGCGGTCCGCCGACCGCCGGCATCGACCACGCCGGATGCGCCGTCAGCTGTGGATCATGGTGAGGCCCCGGCGCAGCCACCCGGGCGCTCGTTACGATTCCGACGGTGACCGAGCAGCAGGCCGACGAGTGCGCCCCCGGAGAGCCGTCAGGCCGCCGGAGGCGGCGCGGCCTCGTCGTCATGGCCTGCGCCGCGCTGCTCACGGCGCTCCTCGCCGGCCACCGGGCGGTGCCGAACGTGCACGGGCTGGGCAGCCTGCTGGACAGCGCCGTCCCGCTGCTCGGCCTCGGCGTACCCCTGCTCGCGCTCGCGGCGCTGCTGCGCCGCTCCCGCCCGGCGCTGCTGGCGGTGCTGCTGCCGGCGCTGGTCTGGGCCGGCCTGTACGGGCGCGCCTGGCTGCCCCCGGCCGCCGGCGCGGCCGGCGCCTCGGTGCGGGTGGTCAGCCAGAACCTGCGCGTGGGCAACCCCGACCCGGCCGCCACGGTGGGCGCGCTCGCGGGCGACGGACCGGACCTGATCGGGCTCCAGGAGGTCGCCGACGGCGAGCGGGTGGCGCCGGTCCTGGCCGACCGCTACCCGCACCGCGCGGTGGTGTCGACGGTGGCGCTGTGGAGCCGGTGGCCGATCCGGGAGGCGCACGGCGTCGACACCGGGCTGGGCTGGGACCGTGCGCTGCGCGCCGTGGTGGCCGCCCCCCGGGGCGACCTGACCGTGTACGTCGTGCACCTCGGCTCCGCGCGCGCCGGGCACACCGCCACCCGGGACCAGACCGTCGCCGCGCTGGCCGACGCCGTACGCGCCGACCCGGCCGAGCGGCTCGTGGTGCTCGGCGACCTGAACACCGCCACCACCGACCGCGTCTTCGACCCGCTGACCCGGCTGCTGCGCGACGCGCAGGCCGAGGCCGGGCAGGGATTCGGCTTCACCTGGCCGGCGGAACTGCCGGTGACCCGCCCGGACCACGTCCTCTGCCGGGGACTCACCCCCACCACGGCCGGGGTGCTGCGCACTCCGGACAGCGACCACCGGGCGGTGACCGCCGGCTTCCGCTGGTGAACGCTCAGTGCCGGCCGTTCTCCGCCGGGGTCACCGTGAGCCGGTGCCGGCTCGGATCGCCGCTGGAGAACGGCCAGAGCCGGTCGGCGTACGCCACCAGGTCGGCCAGCTGATCCCGGGTCAGTCCTGCCGAGGAGATCTCGGCGTGCACGTCGGCCCGGTAGCGGCCGTCGTCGTCGCGGCCCAGTTTCGCCTCGGCGGTCACCTGCACGGTGTGCGCCTCGTCGGTGATCTCCCCGGCCGCCTCCACCGCCGCGTGGTGCAGGCAGGAGGCGAACGCCGCGGCCAGGAGCTGCTCCGGCGTCAGGCCGGTGCAGTGCGGCGCCAGCGGGGACGCCAGGGCGGAGGAGAGACCGCCGTCGTCGGTGCGTACGTGACCGCCCGCCGCGGTCGCCGTGGCCGTCTCGGCCAGCCAGGAACTCGGATCCGGCATCGCGTTCCTCCCGTCACTCACCGGCCGCGTTCCCGGACCCCGGGCAGCGAAACCGCGCCCGGGCAGGCAGTACGCGCGCTCAGCGGATCCGGCCGCTCGGCGCGGCGTCGACGGCCATCGCCGCAGTGGCCTCGGCGGCCGCCCGGCTGGTCCACGGCGACACCTGCTCCGCGCGCTGGCGGGGCAGCACCGCGCTCATCGGCACGTACACCCGGGCGTCCACCGCCTCGGCCAGCAGCAGCGCGGCCATCGGGCTGGTCGGCCGGGCCGCGGGGTCGGCGTCGAGGCAGGTGCGGCACAGCTCGGCCACCTCGGGCGGCAACCCGGCAACGTCGGGCAGCGGCCGGGGCGTCCGGCGGCCCGGCGACCTGAGCAACTGGGTGGTGCTGTCCGCCTCGTACGGCAGGTAACCGGTGAGGCAGTAGTAGAGCAGCACGCCGAGGGCGTACATGTCGGCGGCCGGGGTGGCGGGCTGCCGGTCGAGCTGCTCCGGCGCCAGATAGGCGGGCGTGCCCACGACGATGCCGTCCGGGGTGTGGTCCGGCGCGCCGGCCGAGGTGGCGATGCCGAAGTCGAGCACCTTCACCCCGCACGGGGTCAGGATCACGTTCGCGGGCTTCACATCCCGGTGCACGATGCCGTGCGCGTGCGCGGCCGCGAGCGCGGCGCACACCTCGGCGCAGACCCGCACCGCGATCCGCCAGTCCAGCGGCCCGGAGCGCAGGTGCGCGGCGAGCGTCTCGCCCTCGGCCAGCTCCATCACGATGTACGGCACCGGCCGGCCGTCCGGCAGCGTGGCGGTGCCGAAGTCGTGCACGCTGGCGACGTTCGGGTGCACCAGGCGCGCCGCCGAGCGCGCCTCGGCCCGGATCCGCTCCACCGAGCCGGCTTCGCCGTCGAGCCGGGGGGAGATCAGCTTCACCGCGACGGTCCGGTCCAGCACACGGTCGTGTGCCCGCCAGACCTCCGACATGCCACCCAGGCCGGCCCGCTGTTCGAGCTCGTACCGCCCGCCCAGCGTCCGCATCGCCCACTCCTCGCCTCGTCCGGTGTGCCCTCCGGTCCCGCTACCCGGCCCCGGAGCTGTGCAAACCGGCGGGGGTTCCCACCCCGGCGGGGTAGCTTCGCGGCGAGGGGTCGACACAGGGAGGGCAGCGGTGGCTTCGGTGCGCGTACGGTTCGTCGGCGGTCCGGCCGACGAGCTGACCCGGGACCTGCCCGCGGGGCCGGACGGCACGCCGCCGCCCCGGTGGGTGCTGCGGCACCCCGAGGAGCCGGCCGAGGGGGTGGCCGACCACCTCTACGAACGCGACGAGCACGCCGCGGCGGGCGGCTGGACCATGCGGTACGTGCACACGTTCCCGTTCGGCGCGACCGAGTGAGGCTCAGCCCGCCCGGACGCCGGTGGTGCCGAGGATGACCGAGGCGACCAGCTCCGGGTCGTCGTGCATCGGCACGTGGCCGCAGCCGGGCAGGTCCAGGTGCCGCGCGGCGGGCAGCCGGGTACGCGCCAGCGCGGCCTGCCGGTAGGGCAGGATCCGGTCCCGCGTGCCCCACGCGATGGTCACCGGCACTGTCGGCGCGCCCGCGTAGGCGTACCCCCGGCCGGCGCGCGCGACGGCGCGGAACGCCCGCGCCTGGCGCAGCGCGCGGGCGTCGGCGAGCGCGTCGTCCAGCGCCATCCGGTTGGGCCGGGCCAGGATCATGCCCATCGCCAGCATCCGCAGCGCGGGCGCGGCGAACAGGCGGCGCAGCACCGGCTCGGGCAGCCGGGCCGCGTTGCGGTGCAGGGCGAGCACGGTCAGCGCCCAGCGCAGCTCGCGGGCGTTGCAGAACCCGGCCGGGGACAGCGCGGTGGCCGAGGAGACCGCGCCGAGCGCGGCGAGTTCCAGCGCGATCGCCCCGCCGAGGCTGTTGCCCGCGACGTGCGGGCGTTCCAGCCCGAACGCGGCGAACAGCTCGACCATGGCCGCGGTCAGGCCGGGCATGTCGGCGGGCAGCCCGGTGGCGGGCACCGGGGAGCGGCCGAAGCCCGGCAGGTCGACAGCTATCACGTCGTGCGCCTCGGCGAGCCGGTCCAGCACCGGCCGCCAGGCGCCGCTGTGGTGACCGATGCCGTGCAGCAGCACCAGCGTGGGCCCGGCGCCGCGCCGCTCGTAGACGACCTCCACCGGCGCGGTCACGGCCGCCCCTGCGGCGTGCTGGCGCCGAAGCCCCGCCCCAGCGCCCGGGACTGCTCCTCGATCAGCGGCACGGTGGCCCGCGCGGTGCGGCCCACCAGGCGGTCGGCCAGCGGGCTGACCAGCACCGAGCGCACCGCCTGCACGCCGGCCACGGCGCGCGGCACGTACACCCGGCGGCTGCGGCGCTCGATCGCCCGCACGAACGCCTCGGCGCACTCGGCCACTGTGGTGGTGCGCCGCAGCGGCCACGGCAGCTTCGCCAGCGCCGCCTCGAAGGCGGGCAGGTCGGCGCGCGCCTCGCGGACCAGGTCGGTGTCCACCCACGACGGGTGGGCGGTGCCGACCGCCACGCCCCGGTGCGCCAGTTCGAGGCGGATCGCGTTGCCGAACTGCTCGACGCCCGCCTTCGAGGCGCAGTAGGCGGCCATGCCGGGCAGCGCGGCGAACGCCGCGGCCGAGGACACGATCAGCAGGTAGCCGCCCCGGTCGACGAGCGCCGGCACGGTCGCCGCGGCGGTACGCATCACCCCGACCAGGTTGACCTCGACCGTACGCACCAGCGCCTCGACGTCGCCGACGGCGATCGTGCCGCGGTTGGCCACCCCGGCGTTCGCGACCACCGCGTCGATCCCGCCCAGCGCCGCCACGGTGCCGTCGGCCGCCTCGGCCAGCGCCTGCTGGTCGGTGACGTCGGCGGCGAACCAGATGTGCCCGGGACCCAGCTCGGCGGCGAGCGCGGCCAGCCGGTCGGGTTCCAGCCCGACCAGTGACAACCGCGCCCCGCGTGCAGCGGCGAGGCGGGCGGTGTGCTCGCCGATGCCCCGGGCCGCCCCGGTCACCAGCACCACCTTGCCGGCCAACCGGCCGGAAAAACGACCGTCGATGGACATGCCGGGAAGTTACCACCGGGTAGCCCGGGTGCGGAAGACCCGGCCGGACTGCCCGGATCACCGCCGGCCGGGCGCGCACAGCTGGTACACAGGAACGGGACAGCCCGGCGACAGCGGGTCCGCCCACGATGGGGGCATGGTCATGAACGGGCAGGCCGCGCAGGGCCGCATCGAGCTGCACCGACCGGACGGCGAGCCGGTGCGGGTGCTCGTGGTCGACGACGAGCCGACGCTCACCGACCTGCTCTCGATGGCCCTGCGGTACGAGGGCTGGCAGGTCGCGACCGCCGGCAGCGGGATGGCGGCGATCAGCACCGCCCGCCAGTTCCGCCCGGACGCCGTGGTGCTCGACGTGATGCTGCCCGACCTGGACGGCTTCCAGGTGCTGCGCCGCCTGCGCGAGGAGTCGCCGAGCGTGCCGGTGCTGTTCCTGACCGCCCGCGACGCCGTGGAGGAGCGCGTCGCCGGGCTCACCGTCGGCGGCGACGACTACGTCACCAAGCCGTTCAGCCTGGAGGAGGTGATCGCCCGGCTGCGCGCGCTGCTGCGCCGTTCCGGTTTCGCGGTCGCCGCCCGCCAGGAGGCGGTGCTGACCGTCGGCGATCTCACCCTCGACGAGGACAGCCACGAGGTACGCCGCGGCGACGACCTGATCACGCTCACCGCCACCGAGTTCGAGCTGCTGCGCTACCTCATGCGCAACCCGCGCCGCGTGCTCAGCAAGGCGCAGATCCTCGACCGGGTCTGGAACTACGACTTCGGCGGCCAGGCCAACGTGGTCGAGCTGTACATCTCGTACCTGCGCAAGAAGATCGACGCGGGCCGGGCACCCATGATCCACACGTTGCGTGGGGCGGGTTATGTCCTCAAGCCCGCCGAGTGAGGGCCGCGGCCGGCTGCGCCGCCGCCTGGCCGGCTGGTCGCTGCGCCGCCGGCTGGTGCTCTCCGTGGTGGCGCTGCTCGCGCTGGTCAGCCTCGGCATCGGCGGCCTGACCACAGTGGCGCTGCGGCACTTCCTGATCGACCAGATCGACAACCAGCTCAGCTTCGGCGACCGCCGCCCGGACGACCTCGAACGCTGGGCGCGGCGGGGCATGGATCCGACGCGCCCGGACCAGCGGCCCGCCCTGCCGGACTCCGACGAGGTGGCGCCCGCGCCCCCGGGCGGTTTCCCGCCGGGCTCGATCGCGGTCCGGGTGCCCGCCGCCGCCGAACCCGTCGGCCGGGTCCGGTCCGGCAACGGCGACAGCGAGGAGGTGCCCGCCGCCGACCTGACCGCGCTGGCCCGCGTACCCGTCGGCGAACGCCCGCGCACCGTCGTCGTCGGGAACCGGGGCGAGTACCGGGCGGTCGCGATGCTCTCGCCGCGCGGCGACGGCGACGTCCTGGTCCTCGCGATCCCGACGGCCCAGGTGGACGACACCGTCATGTGGATGCTCGTCGCCCAGGCCGGGGTGATCGGCGCCGGCCTGGTCATCGCCGGCGCACTCGGCACGCTCGTCGTCCGGGCCACGCTGCGCCCGCTCAACCGGGTCGCCGCCACCGCCGCCCGGGTCACCGAACTGCCGCTGGACCGCGGCGAGGTGGCCCTGTCGGTGCGGGTCCCGGCCGCCGACACCGACCCGCGTACCGAGATCGGGCAGGTCGGCGGCGCGCTCAACCGGATGCTCGGCCACGTCGCCGCCGCGCTCGCCGCCCGGCAGGCCAGCGAGACCCGGGTACGCCAGTTCGTCGCCGACGCCAGCCACGAGCTGCGCACCCCCCTCGCGGCCATCCGCGGGTACGCCGAGGTGGCCCGCCGGGGCCGCCAGGAGGTCCCGCCCGACGTGGCGCACGCGCTGCGCCGCGTCGAGTCGGAGAGCACCCGGATGACCAGCCTCGTCGACGACCTGCTGCTGCTGGCCCGGCTGGACTCCGGTCGCCCGCTCGGCACCGAACCGGTCGACCTGACCGCCATGGCGGTGAACGCGGTCAGCGACGCGCACGTCGCCGGCCCGGACCACCGCTGGCAGCTCGACCTGCCCGACGAGCCGCTCACCGTCACCGGCGACGCCCACCGGCTGCACCAGGTGCTGGCGAACCTGCTCGCCAACGCGCGGGTGCACACCCCGGCCGGGACCACGGTGACCGTCCGGCTCGCGTCCGCGCCCGGCGGCGTCGAGCTGCGCGTCACCGACGACGGGCCGGGCATCCCGGAACAGTTGCAGCCGGAGGTCTTCGAGCGGTTCGCCCGCGGCGACAGCTCCCGCTCCCGCGCGCAGGGCAGCACCGGCCTCGGCCTCGCCATCGTCGCCGCCGTGGTGGAGGCCCACCACGGCCGGGTCGACGTGGTCAGCCGGCCCGGCCACACCGCGTTCACGGTCTGGCTGCCCGAATCCACAGCCGACGCATAGCCCGTTGACGGGAGCGGGTCAGCGGGCGCTCCGAGGCTTGCCGGCATGGACAGAACCGAGACCCTGCCGACCGCGCCCACGGCCGATTCACCCGGCACCGAGCCGGCCCCTGCGCCCGCACCCCCGCAGACCCACGCCGACCGCTGGGCCCGGCCGGCCCTGCTCGGCCTGCTGGTCGCCACCGCGCTGCTCTACCTGTGGAGTCTGGGCGCATCCGGCTGGGCCAACGCGTTCTACTCGGCCGCCGTGCAGGCCGGGTCGCAGAACTGGACCGCGTTCTTCTACGGCTCGTCCGACGCGGCCAACTCGATCACCGTGGACAAGACCCCGGCCTCGCTCTGGCTGATGGCGCTGTCGGTGCGGATCTTCGGCTTGAGCAGCTGGTCGATCCTGGTGCCGCAGGCGCTGCTCGGCGTCGCCTCGGTCGGCGTGCTGTACGCGACGGTCCGCCGCTGGTACGGACCGGCCGCCGGACTGCTCGCCGGGACGGTGCTCGCGCTCACCCCGGTGGCGACGCTGATGTTCCGGTTCAACAACCCGGACGCGCTGCTGGTGTTCCTGCTGGTCGCCGCCGCGTACGCCACAGTGCGCGCGGTCGAGACTGCGAGCACCCGGTGGATCGCGCTGACCGGCGTGCTCGTCGGCTTCGGCTTCCTCACCAAGATGCTCCAGGCGTTCCTGGTGATCCCGGTCTTCGCCGGGGTCTACCTGCTGGCCGCGCCGACCGGCCTCGGACGGCGGATCCGCCAGCTCCTGCTCGCCGGGCTCGCCGTGGTCGTCTCCGCCGGCTGGTGGGTGGCGGTCGTGGAACTGGTGCCGGCGAGCGCCCGCCCCTACGTCGGCGGCTCACAGAACAACAGCATCCTGGAGCTGACGCTCGGCTACAACGGCCTGGGCCGGATCACCGGCGACGAGGTGGGCAGCGTCGGCGGTGGCGGTGGACGGCCCGGCGGCGGTGGACCGTTCTCCGGTCAGACCGGGCTGCTGCGCATGTTCGACACCGAGGTCGGCGGGCAGATCTCCTGGCTGCTGCCGGCCGCGCTGATAATGCTGGTCGCCGGGCTGTGGCTGGCCGGGCGGGCGCCACGTACCGACCGGACCCGGGCCGGTCTGCTGCTCTGGGGCGGCTGGCTGCTGGTCACCGGACTGATCTTCAGCTTCATGTCCGGGATCTTCCACGCGTACTACACGGTCGCCCTGGCCCCGGCCGTCGGCGCGCTGGTCGGCATCGGCGTCACAGTGCTGTGGCGGGCCCGTTCCGCCGAGGCGATGGCGTCCGCCGCGCAGGATTCGGCGGCACCTGGCTCGGCCACACCGGCCCGCTGGCGTGGGTTCGCCGCCACGCTGGCCATGGCCGCGACGCTCGCGGTCACCGCCTGGTGGTCCTGGCGCCTGCTCGGCCGCACCCCCGACTGGCACCCCTGGCTGCGTCCCACGGTCCTCGCAGTGGGCCTGACCGCAGCCGTCCTCCTGGCCGCGCCGGCGTTCCTCACCCGCCGGACCGTCCCGCCCGCCCCGGGCTCCCCGCCCGCCCCGGTGATCAAGGAGTTTGTGTCCGGGAACGGCGTTCAGGGTGACGCAAAGCCCTTGGTCAACTCCGAGGCGGGGGCGGCGGCGGGGCGCCGGGCCGGGTTTGCCGGGCGGGCTGTGCGGTGGGTGGTGCCGGTGGTGTCCGTCGCCGGGATCGCGGTGGCGCTGGCCGGGCCGGCCGCGTACGCGATGCAGACCGCTGCCACCCCGCACAGCGGCGCCATTCCGAGCGCCGGGCCGGCCGGAGCGCGCGGCTTCGGGGGGCCGGGTGGTGGACCGGGCGGGCGGATGCCGGGCGGCGGGGACGGGCAGTTCCCCGGTGGCCCGGGCGGCGGGAACGGGCAGTTCCCGGGCTTCCCGGGCTTCCCGAACGGCACCGGCTCCAACGGCACGGGTCCGGACGGCACCGGCCCGGGCGGCGGGGCGAACGCCGGTGGATTCCCCGGCTTCCCGGGCGGTGGTTCGGCCCCGGGCGCGCCGGGCGGCACCGGCACCGGCGGCACCGGCACCGGCGGCACCGGCACCGGCGGCGCCGGTCCGGAGGGTGGCATGGGACCGGGCGGCCGGGGCCAGCGCGGCGGGGGCATGGGCGGGCTGCTCGACGCCCGTGAGCCGAGCGCCGAGATGACAGCGCTGCTCACCGCCGACGCCGACGACTACACGTGGGTCGCCGCCACGGTCGGCTCGAACAACGCCTCCGGCTACCAGCTGGCCACCGGCCGGCCGGTCATGCCGATCGGCGGCTTCAACGGCAGCGATCCGTCGCCGACGCTCGCCCAGTTCCAGCGGTACGTCGCCGACGGGCGGATCCACTACTTCCTCGGCGGCGGCGGGTTCCGCGCCAACGGCGGCAGCAACGCCTCGGCCGAGATCGCCGCCTGGGTCGCCGACACCTTCACCGCGACCACCGTCGACGGCGTGACCGTGTACGACCTGAGCAGCGGAAAGCAGGGCTGAGCGATGACTGACACGTACGCGCCCCGGGCCGCAGTGCAGGCCCGGCCCGCCGCCGGCGGCGCGGTGCTGGACGTGGTGGTGCCGGTCTACAACGAGGAGACCGACCTCGGCCCCTGTGTCCGGCGGCTGCACGCGCACCTGACCGCGCACTTCCCGTACCCGTTCCGGATCACGGTGGCCGACAACGCCAGCGTGGACGGCATCCCGGCGGTGGCGCGGGCGCTCGCCGACGAGCTGCCCGGGGTGGGGGTGCTGCGCCTGGACGAGAAGGGACGCGGGCGGGCGCTGCGCGCCGCGTGGTCGGCCTCGCCGGCGCCGGTGCTCGCGTACATGGACGTGGACCTGTCCACCGACCTGGCCGCGCTGCTGCCGCTGGTGGCGCCGCTCATCTCCGGGCACTCGGACCTGGCCATCGGCACCCGGCTGGCGCGGACCAGCCGGGTGGTGCGGGGCGCCAAGCGGGAGGTGATCTCGCGGGGTTACAACCTGCTGCTGCGCGGCACGCTCGCGGCGCGGTTCTCCGACGCGCAGTGCGGGTTCAAGGCGATCCGCGCCGACGTGGCGGCCGAGCTGCTGCCGCTGGTACGCGACACCGGCTGGTTCTTCGACACCGAGCTGCTGGTCCTGGCGCAGCGGGCCGGGCTGCGCATCCACGAGGTGCCGGTGGACTGGGTGGACGACCCGGACAGCCGCGTCGACATCGTCGCCACCGCGCTGGCCGACCTGCGGGGCATCGGCCGGCTGGGCCGGGCGCTGGCCACCGGGGCGCTGCCGCTGGCACAGCTGCGCGCCCAGCTCGGCCGGGGTCCGTTGCCGGCCGCGCCGGCGCGCGTGCCGGCCGGCCTGCCGCGCCAGCTGGTCCGGTTCGCCGCGGTGGGCGTGGCGAGCACGCTCGCGTACCTGCTGTTGTTCCTGCTGGCCCGCGGACCGCTCGGGGCGCAGCCGGCGAACCTGCTGGCGTTGCTGCTCACGGCGGTGGCGAACACGGCGGCCAATCGGCGGCTCACGTTCGGGGTCAGCGGCCGCCGGCATGCCGGCCGGCACCACCTCCAGGGGTTGCTGGCGTTCGCGCTGGGCCTGGCCCTGACCAGCGGCTCCCTCGCCGCCCTGCACGCCGCCACCCGTCCGGGCCGCGCGCTGGAGCTGACCGTCCTGGTCGTGGCCAACCTGGCCGCGACGGCCCTGCGCTTCCTCCTGCTCCGCCTGGCCATGCACCACCGCCCCTGACCCACCCCGAACACCCCGTCGATCATGAGGTTGACGGCGCGACACGCCGGACGCCGGTGGCGTCAACTTCATGATCGACGGGGTGGGTGGCAGGGTTGAGGGCGTGTACCGGGAGTGGGAGGCAGCGGGGGTTCCGGGCGCGGTGCTGTGGAGCAGCGTGTCCGGCGGGAGCGAGACGCGGGTGCTGCCGGACGGGTGCGCCGACCTGCTCTGGTCCAGCCGCAACGGACTGCTGGTGGCCGGTCCGGACCGCACCGCGCACCTGTCGCGGTCCGCGCCGGGGGACCTGTGGATCGGGCTGCGCCTGCCGCCGGGCACCGGCCCGGCCGTGTTCGGCGTGCCCGCCGAGGAGCTGCGGGACCGCCGCGTACCGCTGGCCGACCTGTGGGGCCGCGCCGCCGTCGAGGTGGCCGAGCGGGTCGAGACGACGCTGTCCGCGCCGGCCGGCAGCGATGGAACTGACGCCGCCGCTGCCGTGCTGACGCGGGTGGCCCGGGATCGGCTGCGCGAGGCCGGCGGCCCCGACCCGCTCGGCGCGCGCATCGTCGGACGCCTGTCCGCCGGGGCCACTGTGGCCGCGACCGCCGCCGAGGTCGGCCTCGGCGCGCGGGCCCTGCACCGGCGCAGCCGGGCCCTGTTCGGGTACGGCCCGAAGACGTTGGCCCGCATCCTGCGGATGCGCCGCGCGCTGGACCTGGCCCGTACCGGCGCGCCGCTCGCCGAGGTGGCGGCGCGCAGCGGGTACGCCGATCAGGCCCACCTGACCCGCGAGGTGCGGGAGCTGGCCGGGGTGCCCCCGTCGCGGCTGCTCACCCCGGCCACCGCCTGATCGGGCGGGCGGTCAGTCGCCCGCCGGCAGCGGGGCGAACAGGTCCACGCCGTTGCCGTCCGGGTCGTGCAGGACCGCGTACCGCTGGCCCCAGAACGCGTCCCACGGAGGCAGCTCACCGTGGTGGCCGGCGGCGGTCAGCTCGGCGTACCAGCGGTCCACCTCGGCCGGGTCGGCGCACCGGAAGGCCAGGCTCATCCGGTTGTTGCCGCCGGACGGGTCGAAGTCGGGGTGGAAGCTGCGGATCACCTCGACCGTGTCCCAGGCCAGCCGTACGCCGTTCGGCAGGGTGACCTCCACGTGTCCTTCCGTCTCGGCGCCGGCCGGGATCGGCAGCCCCAGCCGCCGGTAGAAGTCGAGTGTGCGGGCCATGTCGGTGACCACGGCCCCGACGAGATCGAACTGCGGTGTCATGGCGCCACGGTAGGCGCGACCGGACCGGCCCGTCTTGAACGGATCGGACGGGGGACGAGTGGCCGGTTGTGGCCGCGCGTGCGGCGCCCGAGGCGTTACGGTGGGGGACAAGTCCGGCGCGAAGCATAAAAGCTCGCATTCCGGGCGCGCACCGACGACCGGCGACGGAAGGAAAGCAGCCGTGACCCACCTGGCCTACCTGGACGCGGGATCGGGCAGTCTCATCGTGCAGGCGGTGGTCGGCGGTGTGGCCGGAGTGGCCGTGGCCGCCAAGCTCTACTGGCGCCGCCTGGTGTCCCGGTTCCGCCGTCAGCCCAGCGACCAGGGCCCCGCGGCGTGACGCTCCACGACACCGGCGTCCGCGTCGAGCCCGGCTCCTTCCGCGACCCCGGCAACCGGGTGTTCCACCGGGGCGAGGAGGTGCTGCGCGGGCTCGACGAGCGCTCCGCCCGTGACTGGCGGGCGCTGTCCGTCACCGACTTCTTCCGCCGCGCGGCCGAGCAGGGGCAGATCGTCGCCACCGAGGAGCTGACCCCGGTCCCCGTCGACACGCCGTGGGCGGCGGTGCTGCGGCACGAACGGATCCCGTTCGTCTCGCACCCCTACGAGTGGTCGTCCGCGATGCTGCGCGACGCGGCGCTGCTGCACCTCGACGTGCTGCGCGCCGCCCTGGAGGCCGGCTTCACCACCAAGGACGGCTCGGCGTACAACGTGCAGTGGCGCGGCGCCCGGCCCGTCTTCATCGACGTCGGCTCGTTCGAGGCGTTGCGCGACGGCGAGCCCTGGGCCGGGTACCGGCAGTTCTGCCAGACGCTGCTCTACCCGCTGCTGATCCAGGCCCACCTCGGGCTGGACTTCCAGCCGTTCCTGCGGGCCCGCGTCGACGGCGTCGAGCCGGACCAGATGCGGCGGCTGTTCGGCGGCGCCCGGCGCTGGCGGGCCGGCGTGCCCACCCACGTGCATCTGCACGGCGCGATGCAGGCCCGCAACTCCGCCGCGAGCACCACCGACGTCCGCGCCCAGCTGCGCGCCGCCGGCTTCTCCCGCGAGCTGGCGCTGGCCACGGTACGCGGACTGACGAAACTGGTCCGCCGCCTCGACCACCGGCCGGGCGGCAGCCACTGGTCGGACTACCAGCGCACCTGCGCGTACTCGGTGCCGGACCGGCAGGCCAAGGAGGAGTTCGTCGACCGGGCGGTGGCCGCCACCGGCGGCGGCTCGGCGCTGGACCTGGGCGCCAACGACGGCCGGTACGCCCGCATCGCCGCCCGCCACGCCGCGCACATCGTCGCCGTCGAGCAGGACCCGGCGGTGGTCGACACGCTCTACCGCGCGCTGCGCGACGAGGGCGAGACGCGGATCCTGCCGCTGGTGATGGACCTGGCCGACCCGTCGCCCGGCGGCGGCTGGCGTGGCGTCGAGCGGGCCGCGTTCGCCGACCGGGCCCGCGCCGACACCGTCCTCGCCCTGGCCGTCGTGCACCACCTGGCGATCGGGCGCAACGTGCCGCTGCCCGAGGTGCTGGACCAGCTCACCGCGCTCACCGCCACCGGCGGCAGCCTGGTGGTGGAGTTCGTCCACCCGGACGACCCGATGGCCCGCCGCCTGCTGGCCAACAAGCCCGACGGCCTGTTCCCGGACTACCGGCGCGACGCCTTCGAGGCGCTGCTGGCCCGCCAGGGCCGGGTGGTCGCCCGCACCGAGCTCCCGTCCGGCACCCGCACGCTCTACCAGGTGGTGGTGGGTGGCTGAGCGCACCCTCGCGCCACCCCGGGACCACGCGGCCGGCCCGGCCCGGCGGGAACACCGGCTCTGGTGGCGGTCCGAGGCGGCGCGACTGGCGGAGGTGACGGCACTGGTCGGGCTGGTGGTCACCCAGCCGCTGCTCGACGTGCTCGGCCGCAGCCCCGACTTCTTCCTGTTCCACCGCGCCTCCCGCGGCGACGTGCTGCTCCTGGTCGCCCTGATCGCGCTCGCGCCGACGACGGTGTTCGCGCTGCTCGGCGCGCTCGCGCTGCCCGCCGGACGCCTCGTCCGGGCCGTCGTGCACACCGCGTTCGTCGGCCTGCTGCTCGCCGCGCTGGCGGTCCAGGTCGGCCGGCACGTCACGCCGCTTCGGGGCGTACCCCTGCTTGTCGTCGCCGGTGTGGCCGGAGCCGCCGGAGCGGCCGCGCACCGGCGGTGGCGGGCGCCCCGGCGGGTGCTGCGGGTCGCCGCCGCCGGGCCGCTGGTGTTCGTCGGCTTGTTCCTGTTCGCCTCGCCGGCCTCGGCGGTGGTGCTGCCGCGCGGCGAGGGCGGCGCGGCCGGGGTGGCCGGCGCGGGCGCGCACCCGCCGGTGGTCATGATCGTGTTGGACGAGCTGCCGCTGGTCTCCCTGCTCGGCCCGGACGGCCGGATCGACGCCGAGCGCTACCCGAACTTCGCGGCACTGGCCGACGGGTCGACCTGGTACCGCAACGCCACCGGCGTCAGCGGCTGGACGCCCTACGCGCTGCCCGCGATGCTCACCGGGCGCTACCCGGAACGGGGCGTGGCGCCGCACTACTCGCAGTACCCGGACAACCTGTTCACCGCGCTCGGCGGCCTGTACCGGATCAAGGCCGAGGAGAGCATCACCCGGCTCTGCCCGCCGAGCCGCTGCGAGCAGGCAACGACACCGGAACAGGGGCTCGGGGTGCTGGTCCGGGAGAGCGGCAAGCTGATGGGCCGGATCGCCGCGCCGGTGGACAGCCGCGTCGACCCGGAGGACTCCTACCGCGAGCGGACCGCCGCCGAAGCGGGCCTGGACGCCGCCGAGCCGGTGCCGGACGACCCCAAGTTCCGCTGGGACACCCTGGACGACAACCAGCCGGCCCGGTTCACCTCGTTCCTGGCCGGGCTGCGCCCCGACCCCCGGCCCACGCTGCACTTCCTGCACCTGCTGATGCCGCACTCGCCGTGGGCGTACCTGCCGTCCGGGGCGCACTACGCCGCGCCCGAGGACCTGCCGAACGACGGGCCCGGCTGGGTCGACCTGGCCCGCGCCCGGCACCTGGCCCAGCTCGGCTACACCGACCGGCTGATCGGCGAGACGCTGCGCACGCTGCGCGCCACCGGCCTCTACGACAAGTCGCTGGTGGTGGTCACCGCCGACCACGGCGTGAGCTTCCGGCGGGACTGGCAGGGGCGGGGAATGGACGCCATCGACCACGCCGCGAACGAGGTGGCCTGGGTGCCGATGTTCGTCAAGAAACCCGGCCAGCGCGCCGGCCGGGTGGACGACCGCAACTGGGAGCACGTGGACCTGCTGCCCACGATCGCCGACGAGACCCACATGCGGGTGCCCTGGCGGATGGACGGCCGGTCCGCCGCGGCCGCCCCGCGCGAGCGGGCCGACAAGCGCTTCTACGACCGCCCCGGCCAGCCGGTGACGATCACCGGCGGGGTGCCCGCCCCGCTCCCGCCCGTTCCCGTCGACCCGCTCGTCGGCACCCGGGTCGCCGACGTGCCGGTCGGCGGATCCGCCACGGTGGCCGACCGGGGCGCGTTCGACGCCGTCGACCCGGCGCGCGGCGGCCTGCCCGCGCTGGTCTGGGGGACGGTCCCGGACGACGTGCCCGACGGCGCCCGGCTCGCCGTCGCGGTGAACGGCACGGTCGGCGCGGTGGTGCCCGTGGTGCCCCCGGACGCCGGCGGGCGGCGGTTCGCGGCGTTCCTCCCCGACGACCGGCTCTTCGCCGCCGGCACCAACCGGCTCGACCTCTACCGGGTCGGCGACGACGGGTCGCTGCGGCGGCTCACGCTGTCGTGACGGGCCCTCCGCCGGCGCCCATGGTCGCGCTCCCAACCGGTTTCCGGACCGCCTGGCCGGGAAACAGGTGACGCACACCTCACCCCGAAACCATGACGAGCGGTGTTCTCCGCGCCGTGATTACGGTAGAAGCGAAGGCAATTCAACGAAGATCTTGCCGGCGAAGCGAGGAACAGATGACGGAAGTCAAGCTCGACCACCCCGGTGGGCAGCTGTCGATGCCGGTGCAGTCCGCGGTTGAGGGCCCCGCCGGGATCGGGGTGAGCAAGCTGCTCAAGGAAACCGGGATGACCACGTACGACCCCGGTTTCGTGAACACCGCGTCCTGCTCGTCCGCCATCACCTACATCGACGGTGATGCCGGCATCCTGCGGTACCGGGGTTACCCGATCGACCAGCTGGCCGAGAAGTCCTCCTTCCTGGAGGTCTCCTACCTGCTGATCTACGGTGAGCTGCCGACCCAGACGCAGCTGACGGAGTTCAGCGAGCGGATCCGGCGGCACTCGCTGCTGCACGAGGAGATGCGCCGGTTCTTCGACGGCTTCCCCCGTGACGCGCACCCGATGGCCGTGCTCTCCTCGGCCGTCAGCGCCATCTCCACCTTCTACCAGGACAGCCTGGACCCGTTCGACTCCGAGCACGTGGAGATGTCCACCGTGCGGCTGATGGCGAAGGTCCCGACCATCGCCTCGTACGCGTACAAGAAGTCGATCGGCCAGCCGCTGCTGTACCCGGACAACTCGCTCGGCTACGTCGAGAACTTCCTGCGGATGAACTTCGGCGTGCCAGCCGAGCCGTACGAGGTCGACCCGGTGATCGCCCGGGTGCTGGACATGCTGTTCGTCCTGCACGCCGACCACGAGCAGAACTGCTCCACGTCGACCGTGCGGCTGGTCGGCTCCAGCAACGCCAACCTGTTCGCCTCGGTCTCGGCCGGCGTGAACGCGCTGTTCGGCCCGCTGCACGGCGGCGCCAACCAGGCCGTGCTGGAGATGCTCCAGAAGATCCACGCCGACGGCGGCGACGTCCGCTCCTTCGTGCAGAAGGTGAAGGACAAGCAGGACGGCGTGAAGCTGATGGGCTTCGGGCACCGGGTCTACAAGAACTACGACCCGCGCGCCGCCATCGTGAAGAAGGCCGCCCAGGACGTGCTCGGCCGGATGTCCAAGCCGGACCCGCTGCTGGACCTCGCGGTGCAGCTGGAGGAGATCGCGCTCGCCGACGACTTCTTCGTGTCCCGCCGGCTCTACCCGAACGTGGACTTCTACACCGGCCTGATCTACAAGGCCATGGGCTTCCCGACCAAGATGTTCACGGTGCTGTTCGCGCTGGGCCGCCTGCCCGGTTGGATCGCGCAGTGGCGCGAGATGATCAACGACCCGGAGACCAAGATCGGTCGCCCGCGGCAGATCTACACCGGCGCCACCGAGCGGGACTACGTCCCCGCCGACAAGCGCTGAGCGTGCAAGGAAGGGCCCCTTGTTAACGCCTCCGGTAGAGGAGGGGCCCCCTTTTAACACGCGGACCACGAAGGCCGCCGACCCGAGCAGGGTCGGCGGCCTCCGTCGTGTGCACCGGGGTGGAGGGCGTTAACAAGGGGCCCTTCCTCTACCCCAGGCGTTAATAGGGGGCCCTTCCTTACCGCAAGCCGGCGGCGGTGAGGAGGTTGCCTTCGGGGACGCGCGGCGTGGGCTGGCCGTGGGCCATGCGGTGCTGGGCGCGGGTGGCCGTGAAGGACGGGTCGGCGGCGATCGCGGCGGCGTACGCGCCGGCGGTGCGGGACGCGATGGCCGCCCAGCCGTACCGCTCGTGGACCATGGCGCGGGCCCGCCGGGCGAGCACACGGGCCCGGTCCCGGTCCGACAGCAGCGCGTGCACCGCCTCGGCGAGCCCGTCCGGGTCGTGCGGGGCGAACGTCATCCCGGTGACGTCCGGCTCGACGATCTCGGCCAGCCCGCCGGTACGGGCCACCGCCAGCGGCGCGCCTGCGGCGGCCCCCTCCAGCGCCACCATGCCGAACGGCTCGTAGATGCTGGGCACCGCGAAGCAGTCCGAGGCGGCCATCACGGCGGGCAGGTCGGCGCCGCCGAGGAACCCGGGCATGCTGACGGTGCCGCCCAGCCCGAGGCGGTGCACCTCGGCTTCCAGGTCCGCCCGGTACGGCCCGTCGCCGACGATCACCGCGCGCAGCCCGGGGTGCCGGTCGCGCAGCCGGGGCAGCCCGGCCAGCAGGTGCTGCACGCCCTTCTCGTACACGAGGCGCCCGGCGAACGTGACCAGCGGGCCGTCGGCGGCGAACCGGGCGCGGGCGGCGGCGACCGCCGACGCGGGCACCCGCCAGCGGTGCGGCTCGACGCCGTTGGGCACCACGTCGACGCGGGCGGCGTCCACGCCGAACAGCGCGCCCACCTCGTCGCGCATGTAGCCGGAGCAGACGATCACGCGGCCGGACTCGCCGGCGAGCCAGTGCTCGACGCCGTGGATGGTGCGGTTCATCTCCTCCGGCAGCCAGCCCTGGTGCCGGCCCGCCTCGGTGGCGTGGATCGTGCTGACCAGCGGCACGTCCAGGTGCTCGCGCAACGTCATCGCGGTGTGCGCGACCAGCCAGTCGTGGGCGTGGATCACGTCATAGGCGCCGGAGGAGGCGGCGCGCAGCGCGGCCCGGGTCAGGGTGTGGTTGAACGCCATGGTCCAGGCCAGCAGCGACCCGGTGGCCAGGGGGAAGGTGACCGGGTCCTCGGCGGCTCGGACGATGCGCACACCGTCGGCGTACTCCTCGAGGGGAGCGCCCTCCGCGTGGCGGGTGACGACTGTGACCTCGTGCCCGGCGGCGGCCAGCGCCACGGACAGCGCGTGGACGTGGCGGCCGAGGCCGCCGACGAGCACCGGCGGGTACTCCCACGACAGCATCAGGATGCGCCGGGTCCGGGGCGCGGCCCCGGCCGGCGACGGCGGGGCCGGGCGGGAGGTGAGAGTGGGCCGGTGGAGCCGGTCCGTCGCGGTGGCGGGCTGAGCGCCGACCCGCAGAGTGGTCACGTCGATCTCCGTCCATGCATGGTGAGGCACGCCGGCAGCGATGGCGGCGTCGAGCGGTGGTGGGGGATGGCCGAACGGCCGGGCGGGCCCGCGGGCGCAGGTCCGGATCCAGGAAAGTCCATCGGCGGCCGACGCGCATCTCGAAAAGGGCGATCGTGACGGATGACACCCGAACGTCTATCCGTTCTCAGGAGGGTGGATTCGGTTACGGTCCGAACGGGTGGATTGGCCGCGGCGACGACTGGGCATCACCGGCGTGCGCATCGGCGGTTCCCCCTGTCCGATGCGCTCACGATCATGGGCCGAAGGAGCGACATGCAGGTCTGGCCGGGCGAGAGCTACCCCCTCGGCGCCACGTACGACGGGATGGGGACCAACTTCGCGATCTTCTCCGAGGTGGCGGAGAAGATCGAGCTCTGCCTGTTCGACGAGTGGGACATCGGCACCGAGCGCCGGGTGGAGCTGCGCGAGGTCGACGCGTACGTCTGGCACGCCTACATTCCCGGCGTCGAGCCCGGCCAGCGTTACGGCTACCGGGTGCACGGCCCGTGGGACCCCGCCAACGGGGTGCGCTGCAACCCGCACAAGCTGCTGCTCGACCCGTACGCGAAGGCGGTCGACGGGGAGGTCACCTGGCATCCGTCGGTCTACGACTACGAGGTCGGCGGCGACCCGGACCGGATGAACGACACCGACTCGGCGCCGTACATGCCGAAGTCGGTGGTGGTGAACCCGTACTTCGACTGGGGCAACGACCGGCCGCCGCGTACCCCGTACCACCACTCGGTGATCTACGAGGCGCACGTGCGCGGGCTGACGATGCGTCACCCGGGCATCCCGGAGGAGTTGCGCGGCACGTACGCGGCGATCGCCTCGCCGGTGATGATCGAGCACTTCAAGCGGCTCGGCGTGACGGCGGTGGAGCTGATGCCGGTGCACGAGTTCGTGCACGACCACCGCCTGGCGGACCTGGGGCTGCGCAACTACTGGGGCTACAACACCATCGGCTTCTTCGCCCCGCACCACGGCTACTCCGCGCTGGGCCGCCTCGGCCAGCAGGTGCAGGAGTTCCGGGGCATGGTCAAGGCGCTGCACGCCGCCGGCATCGAGGTCATCCTCGACGTGGTCTACAACCACACCGCCGAGGGCAACCACCTCGGGCCGTCGCTGAGCTTCAAGGGCATCGACACACCCAGCTACTACCGGCTCTCGGAGTCCGACCGGCGCTACTTCGTCGACTACACCGGCACCGGCAACAGCCTCAACGTCCGCAGCCCGCACTCCCTGCAGCTGATCATGGATTCGCTGCGCTACTGGGTCACCGAGATGCACGTCGACGGTTTCCGGTTCGACCTGGCGGCCACGCTGGCCCGCGAGTTCTACGAGGTGGACCGCCTGTCCACGTTCTTCGAGGTGGTGCAGCAGGACCCGGTCGTCGGCCGGGTCAAGCTCATCGCCGAGCCGTGGGACGTGGGCCCCGGCGGCTACCAGGTCGGCAACTTCCCGCCGCAGTGGACCGAGTGGAACGGCAAGTACCGCGACACCGTACGCGACTTCTGGCGCGGCGAACCGGCCACGCTCGCCGAGTTCGCCTCCCGCATCTCCGGCTCCGCCGACCTCTACCAGGACGACGGCCGCCGCCCGTTCCACAGCATCAACTTCGTCACCTGCCACGACGGGTTCACGCTGGCCGACCTGGTCTCCTACAACGACAAGCACAACGACGCGAACGGCGAGGACAACCGGGACGGCGAGAGCCACAACCGGTCCTGGAACTGCGGCGTCGAGGGGGAGACCGACGACCCGGGCGTACGCGCGCTCCGCGCCCGGCAGCGGCGCAACTTCCTGGCCACGCTGATGCTGTCCCAGGGCGTGCCGATGCTCGGCCACGGCGACGAGCTGGGCCGCACCCAGGGAGGCAACAACAACGCCTACTGCCAGGACAGCGAACTCGCCTGGGTCGACTGGGACCGGGCCGACAGCGAGCTGCTGGACTTCGTCCGCCGGCTCACCGAGTTCCGCAACCAGCACCAGGTGTTCCGCCGCCGCCGGTTCTTCACCGGCCTGCCGGTGGGCGGCCGGGCCGCCGGCTCCGGGCTGCCGGACCTGGCCTGGTACACCCCGGACGGCCGGGAGATGACCGGCGAGGACTGGGGCAACGACTTCGGCCGCTCGGTGGCCCTGTTCGTCAACGGCGACGGCATCGGTGAACGCGGCCAGTACGGCCAGCGCCACCGCGACAGCTCCTTCCTGCTGCTGTTCAACGCGCACGACGCGGCGCTGGACTTCACGCTGCCCGGCGAGGAGTTCGGCAGCCGGTGGGAACTGGTGATCAACACCGCGGAACCCGACCCGGAGAAGACGACACTGGTCGAGGCGGGCGGCACTGTGTGCGTACCGGACCGCTCGCTGCTGGTCCTGGAGAGGACGGCCTGACCCATGCCCGCCACCCCCCGCTCGACCTACCGGGTCCAGGTGCGGCCCGGCTTCGACCTGGACGCCACGGCCGAGCTGGCGGGCTACCTCGCCGCGCTCGGCGTCACCCACCTCTACACCGCGCCCCTGCTCACCGCCACGCCCGGCTCCGCGCACGGCTACGACGTGGTCGACCACCGCGCGGTCAACCCGCAGCTCGGCGGCGAGGCCGCCCGGGCGCGGCTGGTCCGGGCGCTGCGCGCGGCCCGGCTGGGCCTGGTCGTGGACATCGTGCCCAACCACGCCGGCGTCGCCCGACCCGAGGCCAACCCGGCCTGGTGGGACGTGCTGCGGCGGGGACGCGACTCGGCGTACGCGCGCTGGTTCGACATCGACTGGGACCGGGGACGGCTGCTGCTGCCGGTGCTCGCCGACACCGCCGGCGCCCTGGACGACCTGAAGCTCGTCGACGGGGAGCTGCGCTACCACGAGCACCGCTTCCCGGTCGCCGACGGCACCGGCGACGGGACGCCCCGCCAGGTGCACGACCGGCAGCACTACGAGCTGGTGAACTGGCGGCGCGGCGACGCCGAGCTGACGTACCGCCGGTTCTTCGCCGTCTCCGACCTGGCCGGCCTGCGGGTGGAGGACCCGGAGGTGTTCGACGCCACCCACGCGGAGATCCTGCGCTGGGTCGACGCGGGGGAGGTCGACGGCATCCGCGTCGACCACCCGGACGGGCTGCGCGACCCGGCCGGCTACCTGGCCCGGTTGCGCGCCGCCGCGCCGGAGCGCTGGCTCGTGGTGGAGAAGATCCTGGAGTACGGCGAGGACCTGCCGGACTGGCCGGTCGACGGCACCACCGGCTACGACGCGCTGGCCGCCGTGTCCGGGCTGTTCGTCGACCCGGACGCCGAGGCGGACTTCACCACGCTGGACGGCCGGCTCACCGGGCGGCACACGTCCTGGGAGGACCTGACGCACGCCACCAAGCTGGAGGCCGCCACCCGGCTGCTGGCCGCCGAGCTGACCCGGCTGGCCGCGCTGGTGCCCGAACTGCCCGGCGAGCAGGTCCGCGCCGCCCTCGCCGAGCTGGCCGCGTGCTTCCCGGTCTACCGCGGCTACCCGCCCTCCGGCGCTCGCCACCTGGCCGCCGCCCGCGCCGAGGCCGGCCGTCGCCGCCCCGACCTGACCGGCGTGCTCGACCAGGTCACCGCGCGGCTGCGCGACCCCGGCCACGAGCTGGCCGCCCGGTTCCCGCAGCTGACCGGCGCGGTGATGGCCAAGGGCGTGGAGGACACCGCGTACTACCGGTGGAGCCGGTTCGTCGCGCTCAACGAGGTCGGCGGCAGCCCGGCCCACTTCGGCGTGCCGGCGGCCGAGCTGCACCGCTTCGCCGCCGCCCGGCAGGTGCGCTGGCCGGCGAGCATGACCACGCTGTCCACCCACGACACCAAGCGCGGCGAGGACGTCCGCGCCCGGCTCGCGGTGCTGTCCGAGCTGCCCGGCCGCTGGGCCGAGCGGGTCGCCGACTGGATGTCGCGCGCGCCGCTGGCCGACCCCGCGCTGGCCCACCTGCTCTGGCAGACCGCCGTCGGGGCCTGGCCGATCGAACGGGAGAGACTGCACGGGTACGCCGAGAAGGCCGCCCGGGAGGCGTCGGTCGCCACCAGCTGGGCCGACCCGGACCCGGCTTTCGAGCACGAGCTGCACGCCCTGGTCGACCGGATGTACGACGACCCGGAACTGCACGCCCAGATCACCGCGTTCGCCGCCGAGATCACCCCGCCCGGCTGGTCCAACGCGCTCGGGCAGAAGCTGGTCCAGCTCGCCATGCCCGGCGTGCCCGACGTCTACCAGGGCACCGAGCTGTGGGAGAACTCGCTCGTCGACCCGGACAACCGGCGGCCTGTCGACTTCGCCGTACGCCGGGACATGCTGGCCCGGCTCGACGCCGGCCGGCGGCCCGAGGTGGCCGCCGACGGCGCGGCCAAGCTGCTCGTGGTGTCCCGGACGCTGCGGCTGCGCCGCGACCGCCCGGACCTGTTCGGCGGCTACCGGCCGGTGCCGGTCCGCGGCCCGGCCGCCGCGCACGCGGTGGCCTTCGACAGGGGTGGCGCGGTCGCGGTGGCGACCCGGCTGCCGCTGCGGCTGGCCCGCTCCGGCGGCTGGCGGGACACGGCGCTGTCACTTCCCGTTCACGAGCGCACCGACTTGTTCACCGGACGGGTCTACAGTGGTTCTGAGCTGCTCCTCGATGATCTGCTGAGCACCTATCCCGTCGCCCTCCTCGCACCCACCGACTCTGTGGAGGCCGCCGCATGACCGAGTTCACGGTGTGGGCGCCCGACGCCGCCCGGGTGCGGCTGCGCCTGCCCGGCGCCGCCGACCACGCGATGCGTCAGGGGCCGGACGGCTGGTGGCGGGTCGAGGTGCCCGGCACCGGGCCGGGCACCGACTACGCGTTCCTGCTCGACGACGACGAGCAGGCCCTGCCCGACCCCCGCTCGGCCTGGCAGCCGGCCGGCGTGCACGGGCCCAGCCGGCTCTACGACCACGCCGCGTTCGACTGGACCGACTCCGCGTGGACCGGCCGGCAGCTGCCCGGCAGCGTGCTGTACGAGCTGCACATCGGCACGTTCACCCCCGACGGCACGTTCGACGCGGCGATCGCCCGGCTCGACCACCTGGGCGACCTCGGCGTGGACATGGTCGAGCTGCTGCCTGTGAACGCGTTCAACGGCGAGTACAACTGGGGCTACGACGGCGTCTGCTGGTTCGCCCCGCACGAGCCGTACGGCGGCCCGGACGGCCTCAAACGGTTCGTCGACGCCGCCCACGCCAAGGGCCTGGGGGTGATCCTCGACGTCGTCTACAACCATTTCGGGCCCTCCGGGGCCTACGCGCCGCGGTTCGCGCCGTACCTCACCGAGCAGAGCAACACCTGGGGCCGCACCGTCAACCTGGACGGCCCGCACTCCGACGGGGTACGCCGCTACATCGCCGACAGCGTGCTGGGCTGGCTGCGTGACTACCACGTCGACGGGCTGCGGCTCGACGCCGTGCACGCCATGCCCGACGGCCGGGCCGTGCACTGGCTGGAGGAGGTCGCCGCCGAGGTGGAGGCGCTGTCGACGCACCTGGGCCGGCCGCTGTCGCTGATCGCCGAGAGCGACCTCAACGACCCGCGCCTCATCACGCCCCGGGAGGCGGGCGGGTACGGCCTGCACGCGCAGTGGAACGACGACGCCCACCACGCGCTGCACACGCTGCTCACCGGCGAGCGGCAGGGCTACTACGGCGACTTCGGCTCCCTGGAATGCCTCACCGACGTGCTGACCGGCGGGTTCTTCCACGCCGGCACCTGGTCCAGCTTCCGCGGCCGCAGCCACGGCCGCCCGGTCGACAGGCAGCGCACGCCCGGCTACCGCTTCGTGGCGTACCTGCAGAACCACGACCAGATCGGCAACCGGGCCACCGGCGACCGGATCTCCGCCACGCTGTCGCCCGGGCTGCTGCGCGTCGGGGCGACGCTGCTGATGACCGCGCCGTTCACGCCGATGCTGTTCATGGGGGAGGAGTGGGCGGCCACCACGCCGTGGCAGTTCTTCACCAGCCACCCCGAGCCGGAGCTGGCGACGGCGGTCGCCACCGGCCGCAGGCGCGAGTTCGCCGACCACGGCTGGGCCACCGACGACGTGCCCGACCCGCAGGACCCGCAGACGTTCCTGCGCTCCCGGCTCGACTGGGCCGAGCTGGACAAGCCCGAGCACCACGAGACGTACGACCTCTACCGGCGGCTGATCGCGCTGCGCCGCTCCCGGGCCGACCTGTCCGACCCCCGGCTGGACCGGGTCGACGTACGCCACGGCGACCGGTTCCTGGTGATGCGGCGCGGCGACACGCTCGTGGTGGCGAACCTCGCCGACCGGGCGCAGCGGATCAACCTGCCCGGGGTGGTACGCCGGGTGCTGCTCGCCACGTCCGAGGGCGTCACGGTGATGCGTGACGGCATCGAGCTGCCGCCCGAGTCGGCCGCGGTCGCGGCGCTCTGACCGCTCACCGGTGAAGTTTGCGCCGTACCGCCTCGGCGTCGGCGTGACCGAGCTCCTCGTACAGCGCGAGTGACCGCCGCCAGGCGTCCCGGGCCGCGTCCGCCCGCCCGGCCGCGGCCCACGTGTCGCCCAGGTGGTCCAGCACGATGCCTTCGGCGTGCCGGTCACCGATCTCGGCGAACAGGGCGAGGGCCTGCCGGTAGCAGTCCACTGCGTGCTCGTACTCGCCGAGGTGGTGGTGGGCGAAGCCGATGCTGTCCCACGTGTTCGCCTGCCCGTACGCGCTCCCGGCCTGCTCGGACAGGGCGAGCGCGCGGCGGCAGAACGTGATCGCGTCGTGGTGCTCGCCGAGCTGCGAGTGGTACCAGCCGATCGCGTTGAGCGCGACCGCCTGCTTGAGCGGGCTGCCGACCCGTTCGTAGAGGGCGAGGCTTCGCCGTGCGTGCGGCAGGGCCTCCCGGGGCTGCCGCCGCCGGTCGTGCAGCATGCTGAGGTCGAAGTGGGTGTGCGCCCGCCCCTCGTCGTCGCCCAGCGCGGCGAACAGGTCCAGCGCGGCGAGCAGGTTGCGCTGCGCCTCGTCGTACCGGCCGAGGTTGGAGCAGGCACCGGCCAGCAGCCGGTGCGCCTGGGCCTGCGCCGGGCGGTCGCCGGACCGCCGGGTCGACTCGACCGCCCGGCGGGCCACTGTGGCCCAGTCGTGCCAGTGGCCCTGCCTGTCGAAGTAGGTGGCCAGGGTCCACGAGAGCTGCCCGGTTTCGGCGTCGAGGCCGATGCCGGCGGCGTACTCGATGGTCGCGAGCAGCACCTGGTGTTCGCCGGTGAACCAGGCCAGCGCGGCCGCCAGGTCGTCGAGCCGCTGCGCTGTCACCCCCGGCGCGGCGGGCGCCAGGGTCAGCGGGTCGCGCTGCGGGGACAGCAGCAGCGCGGCCGCGTGCGCGGTGTGCAGGTGGTGGTCGACCAGCCGGCGCAACGCGGACCGGGAACCGGCCGGGTCGCCTCTCGCCCGCTCGACCGCGAAGCTGCGGACCAGGTCGTGCATGCGGTACCGGCCGGCGACGTGTTCCTGCACCAGGTGCGCGTCGAGCAGCTCGCGCAGCGGCGGGCGCAGCTGCTCCGGCGTACGGGCGGTCAGGCTGGCCGCCGCGGCCCGGCCGATGTCCGGGCCCGGGGCGAGGCCGAGCAGCGCGAACACCTCGGCCGCGGCCGGGGTGAGCGCCGCCAGCGAGCGGGACAGCACCACCCGCAGGTTCGTCGTCATCTCGTCGCCGGCCAGCGCGTCCAGCGGGCTGACTGCCGTGGTCAGCTCGGCCGCGACGGACGACAGGGCCAGGTCGGGGTTGAGCGCGGCGCGGGCCGCCACGATCCCGAGCGCCAGCGGCAGGCCCCCGCAGAACCGCAGGATGGCCGCGACGGCGTCCGGTTGTTCCGCCACCCGCGCGGCGCCCACCTGCCGGGCGATCAGCTCGCGGGCCTCGTCGTCGGGCAGCACGTCCAGCGGCAGCGGTCGCGCGCCGTGGGTGGTGACGAGACCGGCCAGCTGCCGTCGGCTGGTCACCAGGACCGCGCTCGTGGGGGTGCCCGGCAGCAGCGGGATCACCGTGGCGGCGTCGCGGGCGTCGTCGAGGACCACCAGCAGCCGGCGGCCGGCGACGAGCGTGCGGTACAGCGACGCCTGGGCCTCCGGGTCGGCCGGGACACGCGCCGGTTCGACGCCGAGCGCCTCCAGGAAGCCGCGCACCGCGACCGGCCACCCCACCGGGGCCGAGGTCGGGTCGAAGCCGCGCAGGTTGACGTAGAGCTGCCCGTCGGGGAAGCGATCGGCGTTGGCGTGCGCCCACCGCAGAGCCAGCCAGGTCTTGCCGACGCCACCGCCGCCACCGATGGACGAGATCACCACCGGTGACCCGGCGCCGTCCGGGCGTCCCGCGTCGCCGAGTTGTTCGTCGAGGCGCGCGAGCTGGGCGGTCCGGCCGGCGAAGACGCCTGGTGACGCGGGTAGCTGCCGGGGCACGGCGTCCCCGTCCCGTGCCGTGCGGGTGGCCGTCGCGCTCGGTTCTTCGCCGCCCGCCGGGTCCGGCGGCGCGATCGCCGCGTCGGCGGTGAGGATCTGCTGGTAGAGCTGTGCCAGTGGCGGGCTGGGATCGGCGCCGATCTCGGCGGCCAGCCTTCGGCGCAGCCGGTGGAAGTGTTCGAGGGCGTCGGCCTGCCGCCCGCACCGGTACAACGCGAGCATCGCCTGCGCCGCCAGGCGCTCGTCCCACGGGTGCCGGCCGCTCAGATCCAGCAGGTCGGGGAGAAGGCGGGCGTGCGCGCCCCGGCGCAGCGCGATGTCGTTGCGGTCCAGCGCGGCCGCGAGCCGCTGCCGGTCGAGGGTCTGCCGGTAGGCCGCCAGCCAGGGCGTGGTCAGCCCGTCGAACGCGGCGCCGCGCCACAGCCCCAGCGCCCGCTCCAGGCAGCCGATCGCCGTCGCGTCGTCCCCGGTGCGCCGGGCCTGCTCGGTCAGCGCGCGGAAGCGGTGCAGGTCGACGCGGTCCGGGTCGACGGCGAGCAGATAGCCGGGATGACGCCGGACGATGCGTACGTCGTCCGTGTCGGCCAGCGCCTGGCGGAGCCGGGACAGGTAGCCACGCAGCGTGGCGGCGGCCCCGTCCGGCACCTCGTCGCCCCAGACCCGGCTGATGAGCTGTCCGGTTGCGACGACACGGTTGGGCTCGACCAGCAGAGCGGCGAGGACGCACTGTTGACGGGCGTGACCGATCCGGACCGTCCGGCCGTCGACCCGGACGTCCAGGTCGCCGAGCACCCGGAACTCCACCGCCACGGACTGTCACGGTAGCCGCGTGCGGTCATGGTCGGACCCGGCTTGACGACGATCCGACAGGCGGCGACGCGACGGTGCGCGGGGCCCGTTCTCCGGGCCCCGCGCCGTCGCGACGGTCGAATCAGACGGTGCAGTCCTCCGTGCTGACCCGGCAGATGTCCGAGCCCGCGTTGCCCTCCCCGTAGTCGTCGGGGCCGGGACCGCCGACCAGGGTGTCGTCGCCGTCGTCGCCGTACAGCTCGTCGGTGTTGCTCCCGCCGTCCAGGCGGTCGTTGCCGTCCAGGGCGCTGGGCCCGATGAAGCGGTCCCCGTGGATGATGTCGACGCCACCGTCGCCGTGGAGGTTGTCGTTGCCGAGATCGCCCCAGATGTCGTCGCCGTGAAACCCGCCGTAGACGATGTCGTCGCCGCTGTCGGCCTGGATGTTGTCGCTGCCGGCGAGCCCGCAGATGACGTCGTCGTAGACGCTTCCGACGATGACGTCGGAACCGGTTGTGCCGATGATGAACTCCGGGCCGTTGTTGTTGGTGCTGGTGTAGAGCCCGCCGACGGGCACGTACTGCGGGTCGTATCCGAACGGCACCGGTGCCCCGGAGTAGGGGCCGCAGTCGGCGGGGACGATGTAGCCCGCCGACGCCGGGGCGGCGCTGCCGGCCAGGCCCGCGGCGGCCAGGACGAGCGCCCCGATCACCGAAGCGACGGCACGCGGTGTGAAGAGGTGATGGTGTGACATGACGCTTCTCCCTTGCGGTTGATGTGTACGAGAAGCGTCACCGGCGAGCGTTCGGCCGACGTGCAGCAAACGTGCAGCCCTGCCCGCCCGCCCCGCCCTCAGCGCCGATCTTGGAGTTGTGGCTCCTCGAAGGTCGCGCACGCCGGGTTTGCGAACCACCACAACTCCAAGATCGGCGGAGCGGTGAGTTCGTGGACGGGGCGTGGTCCTATCTCTGACGACCGACCCTGGAGGTTTCATGTCCGACACGCTGACCCGCCGTGAGCTGTGGGCGCTCGCGCACGCCGAGCGCGCCGCCCTCGCCGACGATCTCGCCGGACTCGACGCGGGGCAGTGGGCGCGGCGCTCGCTGTGCGGCCGGTGGACGGTGCAGGAGGTGGTCGCCCACCTCACGGCGGCGGCGAGCGTCGGCCGCGCCCGCTGGGTCGCCAGCGTGCTCGGCGCCCGGTTCGACTTCGACCTGCACAACGACCGCCGGCTGGCCGAGCACCGGGGCGCCGACCCGGGGGAGACGCTCGACCGGTTCCGCCGGATCATCGGCAGCACCACGTCGACGTTCGGCCCGACCGAGGCGTGGCTCGGTGAGGTGGTCGTACACGCCCAGGACATCCGGCGTCCGCTCGGCCTGACACGGACGCCCCCGGTCGAGGCGGTCACGCCGGTCGCCCGGTTCTACGCCGGGCGGGACTTCACGGTGGCCGGGCGCAGCGCCATCGACGGCCTGCGGGTGGAAGCGACCGACGGGCCGTTCACCGCCGGCGCGGGTCCGCTGGTCAGCGGTACCACTGTGGCGCTGACGATGGCGATGGCCGGGCGGGCCGCGTACTGCGACGACCTCACCGGGCCCGGCGTCCCCACGCTGCGGGGGCGGTGCGCGCCCGCGTGACCAGGGCCGGTGACCGGGGGCCGGGCCCGGGTCACGACCTCGGCAGCGTCAGGATCTCCGCTCCGTCGTCGGTGATGGCGATGGTGTGCTCGCTGTGCGCGGTACGGCAGCCGGTCGCGCTGCGCAGCGTCCACCCGTCGGCGTCGGTGACGAGCGTGGCGGTGTCCGCCATCACCCACGGCTCCAGCGCCAGCAGCAGCCCGGGGCGCAGCTTGTATCCGCGCCCGGGCCGGCCGGTGTTCGACACGTGCGGGTCCTGGTGCATCGTCGACCCGACGCCGTGGCCGCCGAACTCGGTGTTCACCGAGTATCCGGCCTCCGTGAGGACTGATCCGATGGCGTGCGAGAGGTCGCCGACGCGGGCGCCGGGACCGGCGGCGGCGATCCCGGCCTGCAACGCGCGCTCCGTCGCGTCGATCAGCGCGACGCTCTCCGCGGGCCGGGCGTCGCCGACGAGGAAGCTGATCGCGGAGTCGGCCACCACTCCGCCGAGGCTGACGGCCAGGTCGAGGCTGAGCAGGTCGCCGTCGGTGAGCGCGTAGTCGTGCGGCAGCCCGTGCAGCACCGCGTCGTTGACCGAGGTGCAGATGTAGTGGCCGAACGGCCCGCGCCCGAAGGACGGCTCGTAGTCGACGTAGCAGGACTGCGCCCCCGCCTCGACGATCATCCGCTGGGCCCACCTGTCGATGTCGAGCAGGTTGGTGCCGACGGTGGTGCGGCTGCGAAGCGTCTGAAGGATGTGGGCGACCAGGGCGCCGGTGTCCCGCGCCCGCCGTACGTCGCTGGGGCTCAGGATCTCGATCATGCAGGCGCCTTCCTCGCGCGACCAATAAGTATCCCGGTCATGTTATCCCGGTATTAGAATCTCGGCATGGTCCGGTTGCCCCTCACCCCCGCCGAGGTCGAACGCGGGCAGCGCCTCGGCGCGCTCCTGCGCCGCGCCCGGGGCGAGCGATCCATGCTGCTCACCGCGCTGGACGCGGGCGTCTCCCCGGAAACGCTCCGGAAGATCGAGTCCGGCCGGGTCGCCACCCCGGCGTTCCCCACCATCGCCGCGATCGCCGACGTCCTCGGCCTCTCCCTCGACGCGGTGTGGTCGGAGATCAACCATTGCGACGACGCGGTGGGTCTCGCGCCGTCCGAGCGGCGCCTCGCCTCGTAGCAACGCCCTGTGCACGAGATGAGCATACCGAGTATGTATGCTCCGTCGCATGCCGCCCTCACGCCGCGCCGTCGCCCTCGTCGTCCCCGTCGCCGGATTCCTGCTCGGCTTCCTGGACTTCGTCTGGATCAAGTGGGTGCCGTACCCGTTCGCCGAACTGGGCAACTCCACAGCCACCTGGGCCGTGGCCGCGTTCGCGATGGGCTGGTGGATCCGGTCGGGCGCGGTGCGCGCCGCCGTGGCCGCCAGCGTGTTGCTGATCGTCGCGGTGCCCAGCTACTACCTGGCGGCGACCCTGCTCCAGGGCGACGACCTCGCCGTGATCTGGGCGGTCACCTCCTTCATCTGGATGGCGTTCGGCGTGGTGGCGGGCGTGGTGTTCGGCGTCGCCGGAATCTGGGCGCGCACCGACGGATGGCGGCGCGTCGTGGGGACCGCGCTGCCGGTGGCCGTGTTCGTCGAGGAGGCGCTGCGGTTCGCGCTGAAGTCCGGGTCCTACCCCGGAGCGTGGTGGAACGTGGCGATCGACCTCGCGCTCGCCGCGCTGCTCGTGGTGCTGATCGGCCGCTCCGCCCGGGTGCGGCTGCTGGCCGCCGCGGTGGCGCTGCCGGTAGCCGCGCTCGGCGCGCTGACGTTCGCCGCCGTCGCGGGCTGACCCACCACACCGGCTGGCGGGCCGCCGCACCGGCTGGCAGGCCACCGCACCGGCCGAGAGCGGGCGGACCTCCGACCCCGACCGGGATCGGCGACAATGGCGCGAGATCGGCGGTGGTCCGGACGACGGGGGAGGAAAGGGATGATCCGACGGCAGGTGCTCGCGGTGGCAGCGGTGCTCACCACGACACTCGCGGCCGGCTGCACGAAGGACCAGCCCGAAGCCGCGCCGCCCACCAGCGCCCCGGCCACGGCCACGCCGAGCGCCACACCGAGCGCCACACCGAGCGCCGAGCCGGTGCCCGCGCCGCCGGAACTGGCAGCCCTGGAACGGCGCTTCGACGCCCGCATCGGCGTCTACGCCGTCGACACCGGCACCGGCCGCACCCTCGCGCACCGGGCCGACGAGCGGTTCGCGTACGCCTCGACGTGCAAGGCGCTCGCCGCCGGCGCGGTGCTGGCCGCCACGTCGGACGTCGACCGGGACCGCGTGCTCCGCTACCGCCGCGCCGACCTGGTGGCGCACTCGCCGGTGACGGAGCGGCACGTGGGCACCGGGATCACGCTGCGGGACGCCGCCGAGGCTGCGGTGCGGTACAGCGACAACACGGCCGGCAACCTGCTGTTCGACGCGCTCGGTGGCCCGGCCGGCTTCGAGCGGGCGCTGCGGGACGTCGGTGACCGGGTCACCCGGCCGGTCCGCACCGAGCCGGAACTCAACGCGGCCACGCCCGGGGACACGCGTGACACCAGCACGCCCCGCGCGCTCGTCGGCTCGCTGCGCGCGTACACGATGGGTGAGGGCCTGCCGGCCGCGGACCGCGACCTGCTGCTGGGCTGGATGCGCGCGAGCACCACCGGCAGCGCCCTGGTCCGGGCCGGCGTGCCGGCCGGCTGGCAGGTGGCGGACAAGTCCGGCACCGGTGGGTACGGCACCCGCAACGACATCGCCGTGGTGTGGCCGCCGGACCGGGCGCCGATCGTGCTGGCCGTCATGTCCAGCCGGGACAGCCGCGACGCGAAGCCCGACGACGCCCTGGTCGCCCAGGCCGCGAAGGCGGCGGTGACGGCGTTGGGCTGACGTTCCGCCCGGTCAGGGGATGGGCCACTCGTGCACGGGCCGGTTGCTGTGCATCAGGTCGACGTAG
Source organism: Micromonospora sp. LA-10 (assembly GCF_051853095.1). Taxonomy (NCBI): domain Bacteria; kingdom Bacillati; phylum Actinomycetota; class Actinomycetes; order Micromonosporales; family Micromonosporaceae; genus Micromonospora; species Micromonospora sp. LA-10. The sequence goes on along the minus strand of NZ_CP195710.1, from coordinate 626,206 downwards.
TGGCGGACCACCTCGCGCAGCGCCGCCGGCCGGTCCAGGTGGTCGGCCGACTCCAGCCGGTGCAGCGTCTCCACCTGCCAGGTCGCGCCGTTACGGCTGGTCAGGCACCGCTGCTCGATGATGCCGAGCAGCCGGTCCCGCTCGGCCGGGTCCAGGCCCCACCGGTCCAGCCCGTGGTGGGCCAGCGGCAGCAGCCGGCGCAGCACCAGCTCGGTCACCGGCAGGTAGCCCAGCCCGGGCCAGTACACCTGGGCGTCGATGCCGTGCCGGGCGCAGGCGTTGAAGTTCTCCTCGGCCGCGCTGAACGACATCTGCGACCACAGCGGACGGTCGGACTCGGCGAGTGCCCGGACCAGGCCGAAGTAGAACGCGCCGTTGGCGACCGTGTCCAGCACCGTCGGCCCGGCCGGCAGCACCCGGTTCTCCACCCGCAGGTGCGGGCGGCCCTTCAGCACGTCGTAGACCGGCCGGTTCCACCGGTAGATGGTGCCGTTGTGCAGCCGCAGCTCGGCGAGCTTCGGCACCCCGCCGCTGTGCAGCGTGGTCGCCGGGTCCTCCGCGTCGCAGACCGGCAGCAGCGCCGGGAAGTAGCGCACGTTCTCCTCGAACAGGTCGAACACCGAGGTGATCCAGCGCTCCCCGAACCACACCCGCGGGCGTACCCCCTGGGCCTTGATCTCCTCCGCCCGGGTGTCGGTGGCCTGCTGGAACAGCGGCACCCGGGTCTCGCGCCACAGTTCCCGGCCGAAGAACAGCGGCGAGTTCGCGCCGAGCGCCACCTGGATGCCGGCGATCGCCTGGGCCGCGTTCCAGTAGTCGGCGAACTGCGCCGGGCTGACCTGGAGGTGGAACTGGGTGCTGGTGCAGGCCGCCTCCGGCGTGATGGTGTCGGCGGTGGTGGCCAGCCGCTCCACCCCGCTGATCGCGATCGGCAGGTCCTCGCCCCGGGCGGCGAAGATCTGCTCGTTCAGCAGCGCGTACCGGGGATTGGCCGACAGCGTCTCGGCGGTCAGGTGCTCCGGGCGCAGCGTCGGCAGGATGCCGACCATCACCATGTGCGCGCCCACCGCGCGGGCCTTCTCCTCGGCGGCGTTCAGACTGGCCCGCACGTGCTCCTCGAACGCGGCCGTGCCGGTGCCGGCCAGCCGGCGCGGCTCGACGTTGATCTCGACGTTGAACTGGCCCAGCTCGGTCTGGAACGCCGGGTCGGCGATCGCCTTCAGCACGTCGGCGTTGCGCATGGCCGGGTCGAAGCCGTCGTCGACCAGGTTCAGCTCGATCTCCAGGCCGGTCATCGGCCGCTCCACGTCGAACCGGGACTCGCGCAGCATCTCGGCGAAGACGTCCAGGCACCGCCGGACCTTCTCGCGATAGCGGGCCCGGTCCTCCCGGCTGAAGGTACGCACGCCGACGTCCTCGCCCATGGTCACCACCCTGTCACCGTTGGTTCTTCCCAACCTCGCACGGAGCGGCGGGTCAGGAAAGGCCCGGAGGCCCTTTTCTGTACCCCGTGGCGGCCCCGGTGATCCCCGTCGCGGCCCCGCGGGTTCCGTCGGGGCGGCCCGGACGCGGCGGCTAGCATGGCCGCCGACGGCGAAGGGGAGTGGCTGATGCGCGACGGGTGGATCCGGGCGTTCGTGGTGGCGGCGTTCGCCGAGGCCTGCTCGTGGGCGGCGCTGCTGGCCGGCATGGCGGTCAAGTACGGCCCGCCCGGAAACGAGATCGGCGTGAAGATCTTCGGCCCGATCCACGGCGCGTTGTTCGTGGTCTACGGCCTGCTCACGCTCGTCGTCGCCCTGCGGCGTCGCTGGACGCTCGTGCAGACCGGGCTGGCCCTGGTCAGCGCGGTGCCGCCGTTCGCCACGGTGCTGTTCGAGCGCTGGGCGAGCCGCCGGGGCCTGCTCGACGCGCCCGCTCCGGTGGAGAAGCCGCTCACCCCGGCCGGTCGCTGACCGCGGCGAGGTCGTCCGCGAGGAACCCGGCCAGCACGTCGGTCAGCTCACGCGGCGCCTCCTCGGCCATGTGGTGCCCGGACGGGATCGAGGCGGTCCGTACGTCGTCGGCCCAGTCGCGCCAGACGGCGGCCGGGTCGCCGTACAGGTCGACCATGTCGTCGCGCTCGGACCAGGCGAACAGCACCGGGCAGGCGATCCGGCGCCCGGCGGCCCGGTCCGCGTCGTCCGCCGCCCGGTCCGGCCCGAGCCCGGCCCGGTAGTCCTCGCACATGGCGTGCACGGTCGCCGGGTCACCGATGGCGCGCCGGTAGTCGGCGTACGCCTGCTCGCCCATCTCCTCCGGTGATCCGCCGTACCAGGCGTCCGGGTCGGCGTTTATGACCCGCTCGGCCGGCTTGGTGAGCTGACCGAGGAAGAACCAGTGCCACCAGCGGGCCGCGAACCGGGCGTCGCAGCGGGCCAGCGCCTCGCCGATCGGCACCCCGTCCAGCACGCCGAGGCGGCTCACCCGGTCCGGGTGGTCCAGGGCGGTCCGCATGGCCACGTACGCCCCGCGGTCGTGACCGATGACGGCGGCCCGGCGGTGGCCGAGCGCGTCGAGCAGCGCCACCACGTCGGCGGCCATCGCCCGCTTGGAGTAGACAGTGTGCTCCGGGTCGCTCGGCGGCTTCGACGAGCCGCCGTAGCCGCGCAGGTCCGGGCAGATCACCGTGTGCCGCGCGGCCAGCCGCGGCGCCACCCGGTGCCAGGTCGCATGGGTACGCGGGTGCCCGTGCAGCAGCACCACCGGTGGCCCGGAGCCGCCGTGGCGTACGCGCAGGCGTACCGGCCCCACGTCGATCTCGGTGAGCGTGAATCCGGGGAACATGGCCGCAGCGGTGCCCGCCCCGGGCCGGGCGGAAACCTAGGTCAGCGCCGAGCAGGCGGCCACGCCGAACAGCAGCACCGCGCCGAACGCCGCCTGCAGCAGCAGCGCCGGCCCCAGGTGCGACCAGAGCGTGGCGGTACGCGGGCGCAGCAGCTGACCGGTGGTCAGGTTGACGATCCGCTCGATGCGGGGCGCCAGGTCGGCGTCGCGCTGGGCGCGCAGCGTGAGCTGGACGTGGTCGCCGGGGTGCAGCGCGCTCTGCGGCAGGTGGCCGTGCAGCTCGACCTCGACCAGCCGGCCGGTCGTGTCGCGTACCCGGACCGGGGTGACCAGGAACTCCGGGCCCTTCTTCAGCTCCTTGAAGCTGCGCCGGGCCCCGCCGCCACCGCTGCTGAGCAACGCGCGCACCACCTTGAGCAGCAGCCCCACCACCCCCGCGGCGGTCAGCACCGCGACGAGTACCGGCTGCCCGACCCGTACCTCCCGTGCGTAGCCCTCCATCAACCGGACCAGACGGCCGGTGACGACGCGTTCGGCCGGGTGGACGACGCGTCGGGTGTGCAGCTCCGTGTCCATGTTCACCACCGAGAGTTCCGATCCGTGCACAGATGGTATCGACCCGTGGAGTTGAACGACGTGAATGAACACTGGTCACGCCCGGGAAGCCGGCAGGTGAACTCCGCCGGGGTGCGGGTATGCGTGCGGCCGAGCCGGAAAGGGGTCGAGCATGCAGCTGTCCTTCCTGCGCCCGCTCTACAACCGTCCCGGGCCGTGGTGCTCGGTGTACATGGACGCCTCCCGTGACACCCAGGACGCGCGAGCGCAGGTCGACCTGCGCTGGCGGGCCCTCAAGGGCGACCTGCTGAGCCAGGGGGCCGACCCGGTCACCGTCGAGGCGGTGGAGGAGGTCGTCCGCCGGCACCAGCCGATGCCCGGTGACTACGGCATCGCCGTCTTCGCCACCCGGGGCCGCGTGGTGCTCACCGAGTACCTGTCCGCGCCACCGCTGCGTGACCTGGCGAGCTGGTCGGCGCTGCCGCACACCATGCCGCTCGTCGCCCAGCGCGGCGAGCAGGTGGCCTGGGTGCGCGTGCTGGCCGACCGCACCGGCGCGGACGCGATGGCGGTGAGCGCCGGCGGCGTGCCCCGCCGCGCCCACGTCACGGGCGCGCAGAGCCGCCAGCTGCGGCGCGTGCAGCCCGGCGGCTGGTCCCAGTCGCGCTACCAGCGCGCCGCCATGGAGGCGTGGCACCAGAACGCCGGTGACGCCGCCGCGGCCACCGCCGACCTCGCCGAGCGGGTCGGCGCGGACGTGGTGGTGGTGGCCGGGGACATCCGGGCCACCGGCATGATCGCCGCCCAGCTGCCGGAACGGTGGCAGGACGTGCTGGTCCGCACGGACGCCGGCGCCCGCGACGCCGGCGCGGACGACACGCTGATGGACGACATCACGGCGCAGACCGTCGCCGAGGTCGCCGACCGGCGCGTCACCGCCGCCCTGGACCGGTTAGGCGTGCAGGAGGACGTCGGCGCCGGCCTCGACGCCGTGGTCTCCGCGCTGCAACGCAACCAGGTCGACACCATGCTCATCGTGGACGACCCGTCCGCCGACGGCGAGCTGTGGGTGGGCCCCGAGCCGACCGAGATCGCCACCGACCCGGGCCAGCTGGCGGACATGTCCGTCGCGGACCCGCAGCGGGTACGCGCCGACGCCGCGCTGCTGCGTGCGCTGATCGGCACCGACGCGGACCTGACCGTGCTCGCGCCGGAGGAGGCGCCGGAGCTGACCGACGGGGTCGGCGCGGTGCTGCGCTACGTCGACGCGAGCACGCCGGGGCGGGGTAATGGCTGAGCGCATCGTCGCCGACCTGGTGGTCGAACGCCTGCGGGCCTGGCGGGTGCCGCGGGTGTTCGGCTGTCCGGGCGCGGCGATCGCCCCGCTGGTGGGCGCGCTCGACGACGCGGGCGGGGACCCGGCGTTCGTCCCCGCCCGGCACGAGGAGACCGCCTCGTACATGGCCACCGGGCACGCCAAGTTCACCGGCGGCGTCGGGGTGTGCCTGGCCACCCAGGGGCCCAGCGCGGTGCACCTGCTCAACGGGCTCTACGACGCCAAGCTGGACAGCAAGCCGGTGGTCGCGATCGTCGGCGAGGACGTCAGCGGCCCGCTCGGCGGCGCGTACGAGGAGATCGGGCTGAGCCGGCTCTTCGGTGACGTGTGCAACCAGTTCGTCCGCTACGGCCGCCGGCCGGAGCAGGTGCCGGCGCTGCTGGACCAGGCGTTCCGCACCGCCGCGGCGACCCGCAGCCCGACCTGTGTGGTGCTGCCCCGGGCGTTGCAGGTCACCGCCGTGCCGGACCTGCTGCCGCAGACCGCCGGCGTGGTCACCGCGACGCCCGGTGAGCCGCTGGCCCGGGTGCTGCCGCACGACGCCGACCTGGACGCCGCCGCCTCGCTGCTGAGCAACGGGCAGCGGGTGGCGATGCTGGTCGGCCAGGGCGCGCACGGCGCGGCCGACGAGATCGTCGCGCTCGCCGACCGGCTCGGCGCGGGCGTGGCCACGTCGCTGCTCGGCAAGCCGGTGCTGGACGAGCGGCTGCCGTTCCACACCGGCGTGCTCGGCGAGGTCGGCACCACGGCCGCCGCCCAGCTCATGGGTTCCTGCGACACGCTGCTGATGATCGGCACCAACGACCCGTGGACCGACTGGTTCCCGCTGCCGGGACAGGTGCGCACCATCCAGATCGACATCGACGGCCGGCGCATCGGCACCCGCTACCCGGTGGACGTGCCGCTGGTCGGCGACGCCGCCGAGACGCTGCGGGCGCTGCTGACCCGGGTGCCGGAGAATCCGCACCGCGAGTGGCGCGCCATGGTGGAGAAGATGGTGGACCGGTGGCACACGGCCGCCGCCGAGCGCGCCGCCACGCCCGCCGACCCGATCGACCCGCGGCTGGTGCTCCACGAGCTGTCCGCCCGGCTGCCCCGGCACGCCGGTGTCGCCGTCGACGTCGGCTCGGTCGTCTACTGGTACGCCCGGCACCTGGAGCTGCCGCCGGGGGTGCAGGCGCGGCTGTGCGGCACGCTCGGCTCGATGGGCTGCGCGCTGCCGTACGCGGTCGCGGCCAAGCTGGCCCGCCCGGACGAGCCGGTGCTCGCGCTGCTCGGCGACGGCGCGATGCAGCTCAACGGCCTGGCCGAGCTGATCACTGTGGCCCACCACTGGACCCGGTGGCGCGATCCCCGGCTGATCGTGCTGGTGCTGAACAACCGCGACCGGTCCGGCGTGGGTGGCGGGCGGCCGCCCGGACCGGACGGGGCCCGGCGGCCCGACGTCCCGTACGCCGGGTGGGCGCGCCTGCTCGGGCTGCACGGCGTACGGGTGGACCGGCCGGACCTGGTCGGCGCCGCCTGGGACGAGGTGCTCGCGGCCGACCGGCCCGCAGTCCTGGAGGCGGTGGTGGACCCGTCCACGCCGCTCGACGTGCCCGAGCCGGCGCTGGCCGACCTGCGCGGCCTGGTCGCCGACGGGGACGCCGCCCGCCGGGTGCGGGAGCGGGTGATCCAGACCGAGGCCATCGCGGCCGACGAAATCGTTTAGCCGGATCACGCCGGGGCACTGCGACCGGGCACAACAGTCCCGGGAGGTCCCATGTCCGTCGCCGCCGGCCGTCGCTACGGCCCCGCCCCGCTGCCGGCCGCCCGCGGCCCGGTCTCCGCCGCGTTGCTCGCCGCGCTCAGCGGAACGCCCGGCGAGCTGCCCGCCGGCCTGGGCGCCGAGTTCGGCGCGGTGGCCGCGCCGCTGACCGACGAGGACCTCCAGCTCACCCTGTTCCTCTGCTACGAGCTGCACTACCGGGGCTGGTCGGGCGTCGACGAGGGGTGGGAGTGGGAGCCGTCGCTGCTGGCGCTGCGCGCCCGCGCCGAGCGGCCGTTCGAGGCCGCGCTGAGGCAATTGGCCGGCCCGCTGCCGGCGGTCCTGCCGGCCGCGCTGCCGGCGGCGCTCGCCGACGTGGTGACCGCCGACGACGGCCCGCCGCTGGCGGCCACGCTGCAACGCCGGGCCGACCTGGAGCAGTTCCGCGAGTTCGTGATGCACCGCTCGATCTACCACCTGCGTGAGGCCGACCCGCACAGCTGGGCGCTGCCCCGCCTCGGCGGTCCGGCGAAGGCGGCGCTCGTGGAGATCCAGACCGACGAGTACGGCAACGGCCGGCTGGACCGGATGCACGCCGAGCTGTTCCGCGTCACGATGGACCGGCTCGGCCTGGACACCGGCTACGCCGCCCACCTGGACCGGGTGCCGGCGGTGACGCTGGCGACGAACAACCTGATGTCGCTGTTCGGCCTGCACCGGCGGCTGCGCGGGGCGCTGCTCGGGCACCTGGCCGCGTACGAGATGACCTCCTCGCTGCCGAACCGCCGCTACGGCAACGGACTGCGGCGGCTCGGCTTCGACGCGGTCGCCACGCGCTTCTACGACGAACACGTCGAGGCCGACGCCGTGCACGAGCAGATCGCCGCGCACGACATGTGCGGCGGGCTGGTCCGCGAAGAGCCGGCGCTCGCCTCCGACGTGCTGTTCGGCGCCGCCGCCGCGCTGGCGCTGGACGCCCGGTTCGCCGAGCACCTGCTCACCGCCTGGTCAGCCGGGAGATCGTCACTGCGCCCGCCGCACCACGCCCTCGCCGCAGCCTGACCCCACCCCGTCCCCCGGGATCTTGCACTTCGGGCCCCCGGAGTGCCCGGTTCGGGTGGGTTTTCCGGGTACCGAAGTGCAAGATCGACGAGGCGGGGGTGGTGCGGGGCGGGGTCAGCGGTCGCGGTCGGTGCCGGCTCGGAAACCCGCGACCTTGTGGGTGCCGTCGCAGAACGGCTTGATGGCGCTCTTGCCGCACCGGCACAACGCCACAGTGCCCTGGCGCGTCTCGATCGGCGTGCCCTCGGGCGTGACCAGCGCGAAGTCGCCGCGTACCAGCAGTGGTCCGTCCCGGTACGGGGTGATGGTCGCCGCCGGGGTGCTCTCGTCGTCAGGCATGCGCCGTGCAGTGCCCGTCCCGGTCCGGCCCAAACCCGCATCCGAGCGCCGTTGCGCCCACGACGGCGGGCGCGCGGCGCGACGGCGTACCTGGGTGCCGCGGGCGGTGCGGCCATGGGGCGGGCCTTGGTCCTCACCAGTGGGGAGATGCCCCGTTTAGACCCCAGAGGGACGGGAAGCCGGGCCGCGTGGTGAGCGAACGAGTCGAACGGACGCCGGTCAGCGGCGCTGGGCTGCCCCCGGAGCGGGCGGTGGCGGCCGGCAGCGCCGCCCGGGTCCTGGTCGCCGCGACCGCCCGGGCGCTGCGCGGCGACGACTGCGGCGACCTCGGCCACCCGCGTGCGCTGTCCCGCCTCACCGGAGCGCCCGAGCCGGTACGCCGCGCCGCCGCACTCCGGGCCGCCGGACGTGCCGCGCTCAACGACGCCCAGATCGCCGCCGTGGACGCCGAGCGGGTGGCCGGCTGGTTCGCCGGGCAGTACCCGGACCGGCGCTGGCCCGGGGTGGTGCTCGGCTCGCCGCACGGTGCCGCCGCCCACCTCGCGGTGGCGCTCGGCGTGCCGTGGCTGCCGGCCGGCTTCGAGGTCGCCGCCCAGTGGAGCCGGGGCGCGGTGGACCGCCCGGACGCGGCGTTCGAGCACGGCGTGCCGCTGGCCGAGCGGCTGCTCGCCGGCAACCCGAGGGTGCACGTACGGCAGGTGCACTGCCCGGCCAGCCGGGGCGCGGCGGCCGGGGCGGTGGTGACGTTCGCGGTCCGTTGGCGCACGCTACCCCGGGCGTACGCGCGTTTCCTGGCCGACCGGCTGGAACCGGCGGCGCCGGTGCTGCTGCTGCACGACGCCCGCACCTGGCCAGTGCGCGACGGCGGCGACGGGCACAGCTTCCAGACCGGCTGCCCGGCCGGCGGGCTGGACCCGGTCGACTTCCACCCCGACGCCCGCGCGCTGGGCCAGGTGCTGCGCGCGGCCGGCGGGGACGAGACGCGCTGGGCGGCGCCGGAGGTGACGGTGGCGGGCGCGTTCGCCGAACACGGCGTGGAGTCCGGTTTCGAGCACGACGCCCGCTCCTGGGGCGATCGGCAGGGGCATCCGCTGCACCGGGTGGTCGTGCCGCAGCCGGACGCGCTGAGCGCGGTGACCGCCGACCTGTACCGGCGCTGGCTGCGGCGGGCCGGCAAGACCGGGGACCGGCTGGTGGTGGAGTGCGGGCGGCTGCTCGATCCGGGACAGGTGCTGCGGGCCGGTCTGGTGCCCTACTGGTGCGAGAACGCCACCGCGCGCCGGGTGGCGGGCGTCGAGTTGTGGCTGGCCGGCAGCGAGCCGTTCAGCTCGGTGGACGTGCTGGCCGAGCCGCCCGGCCTGCGCTCGCCCGCGCACGCGGGGCTGCCGCAGTGGCTCGCCGTGGCCGGTTTCGGGCGCCGTCGGCGGGCGCTGGACCGGGGCGCCGCGCGCGGGTATCCGGTCGCCTCGGTACCGACCCGACGTGCCACGGAGGTGTTGCGCAACCAGCCCTGCGACCTGCCCGCGCCGCCGCCGTTGCGGATGGCCGACGCCCTCGCCGCGCTCCGCGACGCCGGCGCCCACCAGGGCCTGCTGGTCTGCTGACGCGCCCGCCGGTGACGGCGCGCCGGGCATCCTGGCGAAACATCCTCGCGATCCTGCGGACCGTGATTGAGTACCTACGGAGCGGGAAGAACGCTCGCCGCGGAACGGCCCACGACGCCGTGCGGCGAACGGCCACCGCTTTCGACGTACTCCGTCACGTAACCCAACTTCCTCACCCGGTGCGTGGTCCGACCACGCGCACGACCGGTTACGACCGGGCGGGGACCTTCGGCGAGGGGGGCGCGGATGTTCGGACAGACCACCACACCCACACCACCGACCATCGACCGGGGCCTGGAGGACCTGGACGCCGCGGCGCTCGCGTACGCGGCCCGGATCGAGGGACTGCCACCGGAACGGCGTCAGGAGGCGCGGGACGACCTGGTCCGGTTCGCGTTGCCGTTCGCCGGCCGGCTGGCCCGGCGCTACCGGGGACGCGGCGAACCGCTGGAGGACCTGGAGCAGGTGGCCCGTCTCGGGCTGGTCAACGCCGTCGACAGGTACGACCCGGAACGGGGCTCGTTCACCGCGTACGCGGCGATCACCATCGTCGGCGAGATCAAACGGCACTTCCGCGACCGCACCTGGGGCGTGCACGTGCCGCGCCGGCTGCGGGACCTGATCCTGGAGGTCGGGCAGGCCACGGCGACGCTCACCAGTGAGCTGTCCCGCGCCCCCACGGTGGCGGAGCTGTCCGCCCGGCTGGAGACGCCGGAGGAGGAGATCCTGGCCGCGCTGGAGTCGGCCGCCGGCTACAGCCCGGCGTCGCTCAACGCGCCGGTCGGCGGGGAGAGCTCGGCCGAGTTCGGTGACCTGGTCGGCGAGTCCGACCACGCGCTGGAGTCGGTGGACGACCGGGTGACGGTGAGCGGCCTGCTGCACCGGCTGCCCTGGCGCGAGCGCCGCATCCTGGCGATGCGCTTCTACGGCAACCAGACCCAGGCGGAGATCGCCGCCCGGTTCGGCATCTCGCAGATGCACGTGTCCCGGCTGCTGTCGCGGGCGCTGACCTGGCTGCGCCAGGCGATGCTGGCCGAGGCGCCGCCGCCCTGGCAGAACGGCGCCGCCGAGGCCGAGCCGGCGAAGGCCCGCATCTCGGTGAAGCAGAACGGCGACCGGGTGGTCGTCGAGGTCGGCGGCGAGGTCGACCGCGCCGGCGCGGACCAGCTGCGCCGGGCCGTGCTCAAGGCGGTCACCGGGCAGCCCCGCGAGGTGGTGGTGGACCTGGTGGGGGCGGGCGGCTTCGACGCGGGCGGGATCGCCGCGCTGATGGCCGGCCGGGACGCCGCCGCGCGTACCGGGGTGCCGCTGCGGCTGACCCGGGTGCAGCCGGCGGTGCGCCGCTCGCTGACCGCTGCCGGGCTGCCGGCCGCCGACTGACCGACCCGCCGCACGTACGTACCGCGCCGGCTCCCGTGGGGGGAGCCGGCGCGTGGCGTACGGCGAGGGCCGGCGCCCGCACGGCGCCGGCCCTCGTACTTCTTCTCAGTTCTCCGGGGTGTCCCCGTGCCCGCGCGGGTGCCGCCACCTGTCGTTGGGCTGCTCGTCGCGCTCGGCGTTGAGCGCGCTGCCCTCCGGCTCGTCGGTCTCGTCGAAGCTGGGCCGGCGAACCTCCCCCGGATCCGGCACCTCCACCGGCCGGGCGCCGGACTGCGGCGCGGGCTGGTAGTCCACCGCCTCCGGCGCACCGTACGCGCCGCCGGCCGACGGGGACTCCGGCACGTGCCGCTCGTGGTGCAGCTCCTCCCGGAACGTCTGCGGCGGCTTCGTGGTGCGCTGCGGCAGGTCGCGGCCCAGGTCAGAGACGAGGGGACCGTACTTGAGGTCGAACGCCGGCCGCTCGGAGCGGATGCGCGGCATCCGGTCGAAGTTGCGCAGCGGCGGCGGGCACGTGGTGGCCCACTCCAGCGAGTTGCCGAAGCCCCACGGGTCGTCCACGGTGACCATCGCGCCGTAGCGCCACGACTTCCAGATGTTCCAGATCACGAACAGCGTGGACGCGCCGAGCACGAACGAGCCGATGCTGGAGATCGTGTTGAGCGTGGTGAAGCCGTCGCCGGGCAGGTAGTCGGCGTACCGCCGCGGCATGCCCTCGTTGCCCAGCCAGTGCTGCACCAGGAACGTGGCGTGGAAGCCGATGAACATGGTCCAGAAGTGCATCTTGCCCAGCCGCTCGTCGAGCAGCCGCCCGGTCATCTTCGGGAACCAGAAGTAGAGCCCGCCGAACGCGGCGAACACGATGGTCCCGAACATCACGTAGTGGAAGTGCGCCACCACGAAGTAGCTGTCGGTGACGTGCCAGTCCAGCGGCGGGCTGGCCAGCAGCACCCCCGTCAGGCCGCCGAGCAGGAACGTCACCAGGAAGCCGACGGCGAACAGCATCGGCGTCTCGAACGTGATCTGGCCCTTCCACATGGTGCCGATCCAGTTGAAGAACTTCACTCCGGTCGGCACCGCGATCAGGAAGCTCAGGATGCTGAAGAACGGCAGCAGCACCTGCCCGGTGGCGAACATGTGGTGCGCCCAGACCGTCATGGACAGCACCGTGATGGCGATGGTGGCCAGCACCAGGCCGGTGTAGCCGAAGATCGGCTTGCGGGAGAACACCGGGATGATCTCGGTGATGATGCCGAAGAACGGCAGCGCGATGATGTACACCTCGGGGTGGCCGAAGAACCAGAACAGGTGCTGCCAGAGCATCGGCCCGCCGGTCGTCGAGTCGTACACGTGCGAGTGCAGCAGCCGATCCGAGGCCAGCGCCAGCAGCGCGGCGGCCAGCAGCGGGAACACGAAGATCACCAGCACGCTGGTGAGCAGCGCGTTCCAGGTGAAGATCGGCATCCGGAACATGGTCATGCCGGGCGCGCGCAGTGTCACGATCGTGGTGATCAGGTTGACCGCGCCGAGGATCGTGCCCAGGCCGGACACGGCCAGGCCGACCACCCACAGGTTCGCGCCGACGCCGGGGGAGTGCTGCGCGGTGCTCAGCGGCGTGTACGCGGTCCAGCCGAAGTCCGCCGCGCCGGCGGGGGTGGCGAACCCGCCCACGACCATCAGCGCGCCCAGGAAGTACAGCCAGTACGCGAACGCGTTGAGCCGGGGGAACGCCACGTCGGCGGCGCCGATCTGCAGCGGCACCAGGTAGTTGGCGAACCCGAAGAACAGCGGCGTCGCGAACAGCAGCAGCATCACCGTGCCGTGCATGGTGAACATCTGGTTGTACTGCTCCGGGGACACCACCTGCATCCCGGGCCGGGCCAGCTCCACCCGGATGATCAGGGCCAGGATCCCGCCGACGATGAAGTACGAGAACGACGTGATCAGATAGAGCAGGCCGATCTGCTTGGCGTCGGTGGTGCGCAGCAACCGCCACAGCGAGTTGCCCTTCACCGCTTCCCGTACGGGCCCGGGGAATCCCCCGAACCGGGCCGGCGCGAGGATCGCGGGCCCCCGGTCTCGTGCCGGTTCCGTGACTACCCGCTTGGGCATGGCTTCTCACCCCGTGTGACGACAGACAGGACGGGCGGGCGTACCCGGCCCCCTGCCCATGTAACCAGGCGAGAGCGGAGAATTCGGTCAATTAGCCGGGAGCATGGCCCAGACGACCTTGCCGGCGCCGACCGGAGTGCTGCCCCAGCGCTGGGTCAGCTCCCGCACCAGCATCAGCCCGCGGCCCCCCTCGTCGCGCGGGTCGCGGCTGCTCGCGGCGCGGGCGTCGGCCGGGCTGCCGTCCATCACCGCCACCCGCAGGTACGGCCGGCGCAGCGTCAGCGTCACCTGCATCGGGGTGCCGGCGTGTCGCACCACATTGCCGACCAGCTCGCTGAGCACCAGCGAGGCCGGGCCGGCCAGCTCCGGCACGTTCCACCTGCCGCACGCCTCGGTGACCAGCTCCCGGGCACGCCGGCAGGCGCCCGCCACCGGCTCCAGCCGGGCCCGCAGCCGGGGCGCCGAATCCTCGCCGGCCAGCGCCGCCGCCTCGGCGCAGTCCCGCCGTACCGGCACCACCCGGCAGGCGGTGGTCTCGGCCAGCCAGGCCGCCGTCTCGGCGGGCGGCGCGGCCAGCACCATCGGCACCGCCGGCCAGTCGGCCGCCCGGCGCGCCGCGGCGGCGAAGACGGACAGCGCCAACGGCTCGCCGACCTCGATCTCCTCCAGGTCGACCACCAGGGCGTCCGGCTGCGCGGAGAGGCACCGGTCCAGCACCTCGTGCACCGCGCGCATCGTGGCCAGGTCGAGCGCGCCGGCCAGCCGCACGACAGTGACCGGCGACTCGTCGCGGACCTCGCACCTGATCCGGGTCACCATCGCCGTCCTCGTTTCCGTTTCGTCGGGGAGGGTCGTCCGGCCGGGACGCTCGCCCGCGTCCCGCAGCCGGAGAACTACGGACGTACCCGGGCCCCCGGCCCCCGAAACCGGGCATCCGGGTCACCGGGGCGCAGGTCAGCCGCGGTTCCCGCGCCGCGCCGCGAGCAGGCCCAGGACCAGCATGGCGGCGCCCAGCAGCAGGTGCAGCCAGGCGTCGGCGCGGTTGACCGCCAGCACGTTCGCCGCGTCGCGCCGGTCGACGGCCAGACCGGCCAGCCACAGCACCAGGTAGATCGCCCCGGCGCCGATCAGGAACGCGCGGGCGCCGGCCACGCTGCGCGCCAGCGCCAGCCCGGCCACCCCCAGGACCAGGTGGACCAGGTTGTGCACGACCGAGACCTGGAACAGCCCCAGCAGCCGGGCGCCCGAACCCGGGCCGGCGAAGCGCAGGTCCGCGTAGTCGCTGGTGATGCCGGGCACGAAGCCCAGCGCGCCGAGCAGCAGCAGGAGCACCGCAAACCCCGAGGCGATCCGGCGCACCGGCGCCCGGCCGTCGGCGGGGTTGCGGCGCGCCCGGGAGTGCGCCATCGAGTTCGTCACGCCGGCCTCCTCGCCACGCGGGGCAGCGACGGTTTCCCGGGTCCGGCGCGGACAAACGCCGGCCCGGCCACGCGGGGTGGCCGGGCCGGCGCCGGGTTCGCGACCGGGTCAGACGGGCTGCAACGGCTGCGCCGCGCCCTGGCGGACCCGCTCGTACAGCTCCAGATAGCGCTGCGCCATCCGGGCCGGGGTGAACCGGTGGGCCGCCTCGCGCCGGCACTCGTCCGGCTCCAGGCCGCCGGCGGCGAGGACCATCTCGCCCAGCTCCTCCTCGTCGGCGGTGAGCAGGCCGGTGCGGCCGTGCTCGATCAGCTCCGGCAGGCAGCCCCGGGCCGTCGCCACCACCGGCGTACCAAGCGACAGCGACTCGACCACAGCGGTGCCGCCCGGCTCCTCCCAGCGCAGCGGGAACAGCGAGGCCCGCGCCGAGGCGACCAGGTCGTCGCGGTCGCGCCCGGCGACCGTGCCGACCCAGCGCACCCGGTCCCCGTCGACGTACGGCGCGACGTGGTCGTGGAAGAAGCGCACGTCCGGGTTCTGCCGGGCCTCGTCGCCGGCCGCGGCGAGATCCTCCGGCCGGTGGTACGGGCCGACCGGCCCGGCCAGCACCAGCGGGAAACCGGCCTCGTGGGCGAGCCGCGCGCCCAGGTCCTGCCCCTTGCCCGGGTTGATCCGGCCGAGGATCACCACGTGGTCGCCCTTGGGCACGGGCGCGTGCCGGTCCGCGTCCACCGCGAGCGGGGTGGACAGGTGCACGTGACCCACCGAGTGCGCCCGCAGCGCCTGCGGCGCGCGCGCCAGCTGCGACGCGGACACCCCGTTGACCCGTACCCGGTCGCCGCCGTCGAGGTTGCCGTACAGCTCGGGGTGCTTGGCCAGGTCCCAGTGCAGCGTGTGCAGCACCGGCGGGCCGTCCGGGCCCATCGCCGCGAGCGTGGCCAGCCCGACCGCCTCCACGTGGTCGTGCACCAGGTCGATGTCGTCGCGGGCGTGCAGCGCCCGCACCACCCCGGCCAGGTGCGCCTGGGACACGCCGCACACCTGGTTGTACGGCCGTTGCAGCGCGTGGAACTGGCCGTCCGGGAAGACCGCGATCTTCTCGTCCACCGGCAGCGTGCTGCTCTCCACCGAGGCCAGCACCACCCGTACGCCCAGCCGGCGCAGCTCCGGCACCAGCGTGGCCACCACGTTCTCGATCCCGCCGTAGCCGGGCGGCGGCACGGACAGCCACGGACCGGCGTTCATCAGCACGGTGAGCGTCATGTGTTGTTCCTCCTCGCGCTCACGCGGCCGCGACCCGGCGGCGGCGCGGGATGCGGTGCCGCAGCTGCGCCAACGGCGGGCGCTCCTGCACCGACACGTCGTTGACCACGATCTCCCGGTCCAGGTTGGGCAGCGCCTCCGAGCCGCCGCGGCGGAACTGGGTCAGCAGCGCGCCCGGCGAGACCCCGGGCGCCGCCCAGCCGCGCCGTTGCAGCCGTGACCAGGCCGTCAGCATGATCTGCGCCGACATCCGGCCGAGCGCGGCGGTGTCCTGGTGCCGGTGCTTGCGCTCGCCCAGGTCGACCTGGGCCAGCGCGTCCAGCCCGACCATCTCCAGCAGGTCGATCAGCATGGCCGTCTCCACCCCGTACCCGGTGACGAACGGCACCCGCTCCAGCACCTGGCGGCGACCGGCGTACTCGCCCGCGAGGGGCTGCACGAAGCCGGCCAGCTCCGGCCAGAACAGGTTGAGCAGCGGCCGGGCCATCAGCTCCGTCACCCGCCCGCCGCCGTCGGGCTCCACGCTCGTCGCGCCGACCAGCGGCCGGTGGTAGAAGCCCTTCACGAAGTCCACGCTCGGATCGGTGAGCAGCGGCCCGAGCAGCCCGGTGACGAAGTGCGGCCGGAACTCGCGCAGGTCGGCGTCGACGAACGCGACCACGTCCCCCTCGGCCGCGGCCAGCCCGGCCCAGAGCGCGTCGCCCTTGCCGGTCAGCCGGGGCAGCCCGCGCGTCATGGCGTCCTGGCTGACCACCTCGGCGCCGGCCGCGCGCGCCACCTGCGCGGTCCGGTCGGTGGAGCGGGAGTCGACCACGATCAGCTCGTCGACCAGCGGCACCCGGTCCATCAGGTGCTCCCGGATCGTCGAGACGATCGCGCCGACAGTCGCCTCCTCGTCGCGCGCCGGCAGCACCACGCTGACCCGGCTGTTCCCCTTGGCCCGCACCAGTCGCTGCGCCGGCCAGTCGGCGGCGGTGCTGGTGCGGTACGTGGCCCACGCCTCAACCACTGGTGAGACTGTCGAATCTGCTTCCCGCACAGGCACCCCCATCGACGGTGGATTAGCGGATCTGGTTTTCCCAATCCCGCATCCGCGCTAACCGGATCTTGCCCATCATCCTGATCACCTGCCGCGTACCGGGAGGTTCCGGGCGCATGAACGTTGCGTTGCGCACCCCGGCGGAGTTTGGCGCGACGCCGCCGGGGGGAGTGGTGTCCGCAGTTTGTCCAGTCGTGGCGAGAGGGTTGGTCGGATGCGTGCCTGCCGGGTGGGACTTGTCGGAGCCGGCGGGGTGGCGCAACGCCACGCCCGGGTGCTCACGGGCTTCGAGGACGTGGAACTGCTCGGCGTGACCGACGTCGCGCCGGACGCGGCGGGCGCGCTCGCCGGCACGTACGGCGGCCGGGTGTTCCGCGACGTGGACGAGCTGCTCGCGGCCGGCCCGGACGCGGTGTACGTCTGCGTGCCGCCGTTCGCGCACGGCCCGGTCGAGGAGGCGGTGGTCGCCGCCGGGGTGCCGATGTTCGTGGAGAAGCCGGTGGCGCTGGACCTGGACACCGCCGAGCGGATCGCGGCGCTGGTGCAGCGGCGCGGGCTGCTCACCGGCGTCGGGCACCACTGGCGCTACCTGCACGTGGTCGAGGAGGCCCGGCGGCTGCTCGCCGACCGTCGCGTGCGGATGGTCAACGGCGCCTGGCTGGACAAGGTGCCGCCGGTGGCCTGGTGGGCGCGGCGGGACCGCTCCGGCGGCCCGGTGGTCGAGCAGGCCGCGCACGTGCTCGACCTGGTCCGGCTGCTGGCCGGCGAGGCGGTCGAGGTGACCGCGTACGGCGACGGCAGCCCGCCGCCGGTCGACGGCGCCGACATCGACTCGGTGACCGCGGCGACGCTGCGCTTCGGCTCCGGCGCGGTCGGCACGCTCGCCGCGTCCTGCGTGCTGGGCTGGAAGCACCGGGCCGGCGTGGAGATCCTCGCCGACGGGCTGGCGTTGTGGCTGGCCGAGGACGGCCTGACGATCCGGGACGGCGACGGCGAGCGGCACCTGCCCGCCGACCCGGACGCGGCGCGGGTCGCCGTCGACCGGGCGTTCGTCGACGCCGTGTGCGGCCTCGGCGACGACGTCCGGGTGCCGTACGCCGAGGCGCTGCGCACGCACCGGCTCGCGCTCGCGGTGGCCGAGTCGGCGCGGACCGGCCGGGCGGTGGCGCTGCCCACCGGGCCGGCGTCGCGGCTCACCGCGCCGGTCGCGGACGCGGGGGTGAGCGTCGATGCGTGACCGCGTGGTGGTGGTCAGCGGCCCCGGCCGGGTCGAGCTGGCCGAACTGGACGCGCCGGAGCTGCGCGAGGGCACGTTCCGGGTGGAGACGCTCTACAGCGGCGTCTCGGCCGGCACCGAGCTGAGCTTCGTCAAGGGCACCAACCCCTACCTGCACGTCACCTGGGACGCCGGGCTCGGGCTGTTCCGGCCCGGCGAGGCGAGCACGCCGTACCCGGTGACCCGGCTCGGCTACATGCAGGTCGGGCGCGTGGTGGAGAGCCGCACCCCGGCGGTCGCGGTGGGCGAGGTCGGCGCCATGACGTACGGCCATCGCAGCGGCTGGGTCGCCGACCCGGTCACCGAACGGTTCGTGCCGCTGCCCGACGACCTCGACCCGCTGCTCGGCGTCTACGTCGCGCACATGGGCCCGATCTGCGCCAACGGGCTGCTGCACGCCGCCGCCGACCTGTGCGGCGCCGACGTGCGCTCGCTCGGCGACGGCGTACGCGGACGCCGGGTGGCGGTGGTGGGCGGCGGCGTGGTCGCGCTGCTCACCGCGCTGTTCGCCCGCCGTCACGGCGCCGCCTCGGTGGTGGTTGTCGACCCGACGCCGGCCCGCCGGCAGGTCGCCGAGGCGCTCGGCCTGGACACGCTCGACCCGGACGCGGACGACCCGGCCGTGGTGCTCAAGACCCGGTGGAACCATGCGGCGGGGGACCGGGGCGCGGACGTGGTCTTCCAGTGCCGCGGGCAGGACTGGGCGTTGCAGCTGGCGCTGCGGCTGCTGCGCCCCCAGGGCACCGTGATCGACCTGGCGTTCTACCAGGCCGGCGCGGACGCGGTGCGGCTCGGCGAGGAGTTCCACCACAACGGGCTGTCGCTGCGCTGCGCGCAGATCGGCCGGGTGCCGCGCGGCCTGACCCCGACCTGGGACCGCGAGCGGCTGTCCGCGGAGACGGTGGAGCTGCTGCGCCAGTACGGCGACGTGATCCGCAAGCACCTGATCTCGGCCGTGGTCCCGCTGGACGAGGCCCCGGCCCTGCTGACCGACCTGGCCGAGCGCCGCCGCTCCGAACTCCAGGTGGTCCTGACCCCCTGACACCCCCCTTCCCAGAGCGTCGATCATGAGGTTGGCGGCGACAAAACGGACGCCGGACGCCGCCAACCTCATGATCGACGGAAGCGGACGCGAAGGGCGGAACCCGGCGCGCGGCGGGCGGGGGTCACAATCGGCTCCGGTTCGCGTACCGTTGCCGCTCATGGGTGTGTCGCAACGGTTGAAGACCAGGTTCCGCCGCTTCCTCCAGCGCCCGGGGACGACTGTCGACCTGGCTCCGCTGGAGAAGCTGCTTCCGGCGATCGAGGCGCGCGAGGCTGACCTGGAGAATCTCTCCGACGCCGAGCTGACCGAGGCCGCCGGCCAGGCGTCGGTGTACGAGGAGATCTGCGCGATCGGTCGCGAGGCGGCCCGGCGCGGGCTCGACCAGCGCCCCTACGACGTGCAGCTGCTCGGCGCGATGGCGCTGCTGTCCGGCAAGGTCGCCGAGATGGCCACCGGTGAGGGCAAGACGCTCACCGCCACCGTCGCCGCGTACGGGCACGTGCGGCTGGGCAACGGCCCGGTGCACGTGCTCACCGTCAACGACTACCTGGCCCGCCGCGACGCCGAGTGGATGACCCCGGTCTACGACCTGCTCGGGCTGACCGTCGGCTGGGTCAACGAGGCGTCCACGCCCGACGAGCGGCGCGCCGCGTACGCCTGCGACGTCACCTACGTCTCGGTCAGCGAGGCCGGCTTCGACTTCCTGCGCGACCAGCTCGTCACCGACCTGGCCGACCGGGTGCAGCCGCCGCTGAAGACCGCGATCGTGGACGAGGCCGACTCGATCCTGATCGACGAGGCCCGGGTGCCGATGGTGCTGGCCGGCGCGGTCGGCGGCGAGCAGGACCCGGTGCACGCCGCCGCCGCGCTCGTGCGCGGGCTGCGCAAGGGCAAGCACTACATCGTCGCCGAGGACGGCCGCAGCGTCGCCTTCACCTCGATCGGCCTGGCCACCGTCGAGGCCAAGCTCGGCGGCATCGACCTGTACGACGAGGAGCACGTCGGGCAGCTCTCCGCGGTGAACGTGGCGCTGCACGCGCACGCCCTGCTGCACCGCGACGTGGACTACATCGTCCGGGACGACTCGGTCGAGCTGATCGACGAGATGCGCGGCCGGGTCGCCCAGCGCCGCCGCTGGCCCGACGGGTTGCAGGCCGCGGTCGAGGCGAAGGAGGGGCTGGACGCCACCGCCGAGGGCGAGGTGCTGGGCACGATCACCGTGCAGGCGTACATCGCGCTCTACCCGACGGTCTGCGGCATGACCGCGACCGCGGTGCTCGTGGGCGACCAGCTCCGCGAGTTCTTCGGCCTCGAGGTGGCGGTGATCCCGCCGAACACCCCGTGCGTGCGCGAGGACGAGACCGACCGCATCTACGCCACCCGCGCCGAGAAGGAGGAGGCGCTGGTCGACGAGATCACGCGCTGCCACGAGGCGGGGCGGCCGGTGCTGGTCGGCACGCTCGACGTCAAGGAGTCCGAGGGGCTGGCCGCCGCGCTGAACGCCGCGGGCGTGTCGTGCGTGGTGCTCAACGCCAAGAACGACGACGAGGAGGCCGGGATCATCGCGGAGGCCGGCGCGTACGGCGCGGTGACGGTCTCCACGCAGATGGCCGGCCGGGGCGTCGACATCCGGCTGGGCGGCAGCGACCAGGCCGACCGTGAGCGGGTGGCGGAGCTGGGCGGCCTGTACGTGATCGGCAGCGGCCGGCACGACAGCCGCCGGGTCGACGACCAGCTCCGCGGCCGGGCCGGGCGGCAGGGCGACCCGGGCGGGTCGGTGTTCTTCGTCAGCCTGGAGGACGACCTGGTCGTCCGGCACGCCGGCGACACCGTCCCGGCCTCGCCCCGGATGAACGCCGACGGCCTGGTCACCGACCCGCAGGTCGACTACGCGGTCGAGCACGCCCAGCGCGTCGCCGAGGGCGTCAACCACGAGATCCACCGCAACACGTGGCGCTACAGCCAGGTGATCGAGCAGCAGCGCAAGGCGCTCGCCGAGCGCCGGGAGCGGCTGCTGACCAGCGACATCGCCGCGCTGATGCTGCTGGAGCGGGTGCCGGAGAAGGCCGGCGAAATGGACGAGGACCTGCTCGCCGACGTGGCCCGCAAGATCGCCCTCTACCACCTGGACCGGCTCTGGGCCGACCACCTGGCCGAGCTGTCCGAGGTGCGCGAGGGCGTGCACCTGCGGGCGCTGGGCCGGCTCGACCCGCTCGACGAGTTCCACCGCAGCGCGGTGCCGGCGTTCAACGCGCTGGTGCCCGAGATCGAGACGCGGACCGTGGCCACGTTCGAGGAGACCGAGTTCGACGAGGGCTGGGAGCCGGACTCCGCCAAGCTGGTGCGGCCGAGCGCCACCTGGACGTACCTCGTGCACGACAACCCGTTCGGCTCGGAGCTGGACCGGCTGATCGCCTCGGTGGGCCGGCGGCTCATCTCCGGGTCGCGCTGACCCGCGCGGGAGGGCCCCTTCCGGCGCGACCGGGAGGGGCCCTTTTTGCGCGGTTTCCCCCGCGGTCTGGGAGGGTAGTAGGCCGAGGCCCGGCCACAGGAGGGACGGACATGGGACAGGCAACGGCGCCGAGCGGGAACATCGGGTGGACGGCGGAGGCCACGGCCCGGTGAACCTCGACACGCGCCAACCCATGATCGACAACCTTGGTGTGCTGGAGACCGCCGCGCTGCTGCGCGAGCTGACCGCCGGACTGATCGGCGCGGCCGGGTTCGACGAGGCGCTGGACCGCCTGGTCCGCATCGCCCGCGACGCCGTGCCGGCCGTCGACTGCTGCGGCTTCACGGCGCTGCGTGCCGGTGAGCCCGCCGGCGTGGCCGCCTCCGACCCGGACCGGGCCGAGCTGGACGACCTGCGGCACGGCCCGGACACGCCGGCGATGACCGCGATCCGCCGCCGGGAGATGATCACCGCGGGCGGGCTGTCCGGCGACACGCGCTGGCCGCTCTGGAGCGAGCGGGCCCGCGCCCTGGGTGTGCACGGGGTGATCTCCGCGCCGGTCGACATCGACGAGCAGGTCATCGGCGCGATCAACCTCTACGCCGACTCGCCCGACGCGCTGACGCCCCGGCACCAGCTCACCGCGATGCTCCTGGCCGAGCACGCCGGGCTGCTGCTCGCCGCCGCCCGCGACCGCGAACGGGCGGCCACCCGCGCCGGCCAGCTCGACGACGCGCTGCTGGCCGAGGGGGTCCTCGGGCAGGCCGTCGGCGTGATCATGACGCAGCGCGGCTGTCCCGCTCCGGAGGCCCTGCGGGTGCTGCGCAGCGCGGCCTCCTCGTTGGACATCCCGCTGCGCGAGGTGGCCGAGCGGCTCGTGCTGACCGTCTCCCGGCCCCGGGACAACTGAGCGACACTCGTTTCACCTCGCGACGCCTCGGGTAGCACTCTGGACTGGTGAGCTGCGCCGACCTGGGGAGGAAGCATGCAGAGCCGGCTGCGGGTGCAGGGGCACCCCATCCAACCGATGCTGGTGACGTTCCCGTTCGGCCTGTTCGTCTGCGCCGCGGTCTTCGACTTGGCCGACGTGGCGGGCGGTCCGGCGTTCCTCGGTGAGGTGGGCTACTGGACGGCGGTGGCCGCGCTCGTCGCGGCCGGGCTCACCACCGTCGCCGGGATGGTCGACCTGTGGGACGTGCGGGCCGGCCGGACCAGCCGCACGGTGCTGATGTTCAACCTCGCCAACGCCGTGATGGCGGCGCTGTTCCTGCTGTCCTGCCTGATCCGGGCGAGCGCGCCGCAGCGGGGCGCGAACGGTGCCCTGCTCGCCGCCGAACTCGTCGCGCTCGTCGTCGGCGCTGTCGGCGTCGCCCTGGGCGCGCGGCTGATGCAGCAGTTCGACCGGGTCACCGAGCCGGCCGGCTTCGAGCCGTTCGCCGACGTGCCCGCCGGGTCCACCGTCGAGATCGCCCGCCCGCGCCCGTACTGACGCGACCGAAATGCGTTGCCGCGGCCACCGCCGGGCGGCAGGCTCGCGGGCATGGTCGGCACATTCGAGGAACTGGTGGCCGAAGCCGAGGCGGCGCCGGTCGAGGGCTGGGGCTTCGACTGGCTGCGTGGCCGTGCCACCGAGGAACGCCCGCCCTGGGGGTACGCGCGCCTGGTCGGCGAGCGGATGGCCGGGGTGGGGGCGGCGCTGGACATCGACACCGGCGGGGGAGAGGTGCTGGCCGAGGTGCCCGCGCCGCCGCCGCTGCTGGTCGCCACCGAGGCGTGGCCGCCGAACGTGCCGGTGGCCCGGCGCCACCTGCGCCCGCTCGGCGCGACAGTGGTACGGGTGGCCGACCGCCCGCCGCTGCCGTTCCGGGACGCCGCCTTCGACCTGGTCGTGAGCCGTCACCCGGTGCACACCTGGTGGGACGAGGTGGCCCGGGTGCTGCGCCCCGGTGGCGCCTACCTGTCCCAGCAGATCGGCCCCGGCACGGTGCGGGAACTCAGCGAGGCGATCCTCGGGCCGCTGCCGCCGCCGGAGCACCGCCACCCGCAGGCGGCGGTCGCCGACGCGCGGGCCGCCGGCCTCACAGTGGTCGACCTGCGCGAGGCCACGCTGCGTACCGTCTTCCACGACATCGGCGCGGTGGTCTGGTTCCTGCGCAAGGTGGTCTGGACGGTGCCCGGCTTCACCGTCGGCCGCTACACCGACGAGCTGCGCCGCCTGGACGAGCGGATCCGCGCCGAGGGGCCGTTCGTCGCGTACGCCCGCCGTTTCCTCATCGAGGCGCGCCGGGACTGAGCGGGCCGGGCCGGTGCGCGGCGGCGTGGTGCGCGGCCAGCACGTCGGCGCCGAAGTCCCCGGCCGGGCGGCGCAGCACTGTGTGCGCGTGGTTGCCGTCGTCGGTGGTGTTGTCGTACTCGATGAGCAGGTCCTCGCCCTGCACCCGGTAGTAGTGCCGCCGGCCCGGCTCGACCGGCCCGGCCCAGGCGAAGTGCAGCTCGCCGCCGTCGAGCCGGTCGGCCTCCCGGGCCGCCAGCTCCGGCGGGAGCCGGTCCAGGTAGAGCGCCACCAGCCGGTCCAGCAGCGCCCGCCCGGTCGGTCCGAGCCGCCCCCGCGGTACGCCGAGCGGGTCGAGCCGGCCGGGCGCGGTGGCCCGGGTGGCGCTGATGATGTCGGCGGGCGCCTCGTCGGCGACGATCGCGGCGGACCGGCCGCCCGGGCCGAGCGCGTCGAGCAGCTCCCGGGCCAGGTCCTCCTCGGGGCCGAGCGGCCGGGTCACCGGGCGGCCGGCGTGCCGGACGGTGGCCGGGTTGGCGCCGAGGAAGACCGGCGCGGGGGAGACCTGGTCGTCGGCGACCGTCATGCTCACCGACAGGTGGTGTCCCTCGAACCGCCAGGCCCAGTCGTCGTCGCGGTCCGGGTCGCCGAAGACGGCCACCCAGTAGTCGCCGCTGTGCCGCCCGCGCCGCCATCCCTCGGCCCGGTCGAGCACCTCTTCCAGGGCCATCACGGTCATGGCCTGCGCGTACGCGGCCGGGCTGAGCGCGGTGGCGAGCAGCCGGTGTGCGGCCTTGCGCGCGGTGACGTCCAGGCGGTCGAGCGCGACGCCGGGCCGGGGCCGCGGCCGGTACTCCAGCCACCGCCGGGCCGGCTCGTCGTCGAAGGCGTGCCGGGCGGCGTCGCGGGCGGGCTCGTCCAGCGCGGCCAGGAACGCCGCAGCGGCCGTGCGCATCCGCTCGGGTACGGGATCCTCCACCGTCTCTGTATACCGCCTGCGGCTCACTCGCGGCCGAGCAGCGCCAGCATGTCCGGCAGTTCGAAGAACCGGGCGGTCTCGACCGCCGACGGGCCGCCGTGGTCCGGGTCGGCGCCGGCGTCCAGCAGCGCGCGTACCGCCTCCTCCTGACGCCGGAACACCGCCGCGGCGAGCGCGGTCTGTCCGCGATCGTTCACCCGGGCCGGGTCGGCGCCGCGGGCGAGCAGCGCGCTCACCGTGTCCGGGTGGGCGTGGTACGCGGCGAGGATCAGCAGCGTGTCGCCCTTGGCGTTGGTGAGGTTGACCGGCAGCCCGGCGTCCACGTTGGCCGCCAGCTCCTCGGTGGCGCCGGCCCGGGCCAGGTCGAACATCCGGTGGGCGAAGGCGATGGTCTCGTCGTCGAGTTCGTCGGGCATCCGCCCAGGCTATGGCGTCGCGGCCGGACGCGCCTGGTAGCTTGCGCAGCCGGGCACGGGAGGCGCGCACATGGACGATCGGGTGTACGTCGGCAACGCGGCGGTGGACGGCGCGACCGACGCGGGCTGGCTGCTGGGCCACTTCAAACCGGCCGGCGACGTGCGGCACAGCACCGACGTGGAGGTCAAGTGGGGCGTGCACCCGGCGGGGGAGAGCCGGTCCCGGTGGGCCACCGGTGAGCGGCGTACCGCCCTGCTGGTGCTGATCAGCGGGGCGTTCCGGATCGAGCTGCCGGACCGCACCGTGGTGCTGCGCGCGCCCGGCGACTACGTGGTGTGGGGCCGGGGCGTGGACCACTCCTGGTACGCGGAACGGGAGTCCACGGTGCTCACCGTCCGCTGGCCGTCGGTGCCCGGGTACCGGGTGGACCCGCCGGTCCTCCGCTGAGCCACGCCCGGCGTCCCAGCATCTGGTATTACCTACTAAACCGATAGGCTTTACCGTCTAAGCTGGGGGGGGCACATCCGCTCCGCACCGTGAGGACGCTCCGCCGATGACCAGCACCGTTGCCGCCGATCTGCTCGCCGTCGCCGCCCGTTGGGCCGACCCCGCACGCTGGCCGGTGCCGCTTCGCTTCGACGCGTCCGAGCGGTGGTACGCCCGCCTGGACGCCGGCGACGAGCACGAGGTGTGGGCGCTGAGCTGGCTGCCCGGACAGGGCACCGGCCTGCACGACCACGGTGGCTGCGCCGGCGCCTTCCTGGTCGTGGCCGGCGTGCTCACCGAGGAGACGGTCAGCGGCGCGCGGCTGCGCCCGCACCGGCTCGCCGCCGGGGCCGGCCGGCGCTTCGGCGCCCGGCACGTGCACCAGGTCACCAACCACGGCGACCGGCCCGCCGTGAGCGTGCACGTGTACCGCCCGGCGCTGACCCGGATGACCCGCTACCACCTCGTCGCCGGCCGGCTCCAGGTTGCCGAGGTGGCCGAGGCCGGCGTGGCCTGGTGACCCGCAACCCCGACGAACGGAAGGACGCCACGATGGCGCACACCCCCACCGCCGCGACCGAGCGCTGTCCGGTCCCGCCGCCCGGCTCGCGGGGCATCGACGAGATCCTCGCCGCCGCCCGGGCCCGCCTGCGCCGCCTCGACCCGGAACAGGCGCACCTGGCGTGCCGGGCCGGCGCGCTGCTGGTGGACATCCGCCCGGCCGCCCAGCGCGCCGCACAGGGCACCGTGCCGGGCGCGCTCGTCGTCGAGCGCAACGTGCTGGAGTGGCGCTTCGACCCGCGCTGCGCCGCCCGGCTGCCGCAGGCGGTCGACTACGACGTGCCGGTGATCGTGCTCTGCCAGGAGGGCTACACCTCGTCGCTGGCCGCCGCCGCGCTCCAGGACATCGGCCTGCGCCGCGCCACCGACGTCGTCGGCGGCTTCGCCGCCTGGCACATCGCCGGCCTGCCCACGCTCGGTCCCACCCCGCCGACCCGACCCTCGTCCGCCGCGCCCCCGGTCACCGCCGGCGGGGCGCTCCGCTGACCGTCCCGCCACGACCGGCGGGGCGGGGCGACCGCCCGCACAGGAGGCTCACATGTCCGTCGTCGCCCTCACCACCCGTCCGGCCCGATCGGGCCGCCCCGACCGGGCAGTGCCGCCCCGGCCGCGTACCGCGCCGACCCTGACCATCACCCTCGACCTGGGCGCCGGCCCGCTGACGCCGGGCCTGGCCCGGCTGGCCGAGCTGCTGGACGAACTCGCCGCCTCCGGCGAGGCGCTGGTGAGCCCGGACGAGCACCGGGCCGCCCGTACCGTGCTCGACCTGCGCCGTGCCGCCGCGCCGCCGCCGCCCGGCAGCGGCGGCGTGCGCATCCTCACCGGCACCCGCCGGGTCCGGCTCGGCGGCACCGAGATCCCGCTCACCCGGATCGAGTACGACCTGCTGCTCTTCCTCGCCGAGCACCCGCGCCGGGTGTTCACCCGGCTGCAACTGCTCGCCAACGTCTGGGGGTACGAGCACGCGGTGGCCCGGACGGTCGACGTCCACGTCCGCCGGCTGCGGGCCAAGTTCGGGCCGGACACGCCGCTGGTCACCACCGTCTATGGCGTCGGCTACCGCCTCGCCGACGACGCCGCGATCGCTGTGGACCGCGACGCCTGAGCGGCCACCGTCCCGCACGCGGCGCACCCGGAGCACGGGTGCGCCGCGTTCACGTTCAGGACGCATCCGCCATTGTGAACCGCCGGGGAGACCCCCCGTACCGTCCCGAAACGGCGCTCTGCTGTAATCAACGGGCCTCGCACGCAGAGCGAGCGCACGGCTCCGATGTGTTCGTCAAATGTCACATTCATGCAACGCAGCCGCCTCTTGACCCTCGCAGAGACGCCGGGAAGCATCGATGAGGCGGCGTCCCGGGCCGTGGGGATATACCCGGACCAGCCCAAGGAGGACCATGTCGGTCAGCCCCGCCTCGTCGCGCGCCGGATGGCATACGTCCCAACCCGCGGTCCCCGGTCGTCCCCCCGGCGGCCAGCGTCGTCCCGCAAACACCGCCGCGCCCATGCTCACCGTCACGCTGAACATCCCACTGGCCTGCGAGGAGTCGCTCACCCCGGCCGCGCGCCGGCTGCTCGACGCCGCCCGCGAGATGCTCGAACGCGGCGACGCGGTGGTCACCGCCGCCGTACCGGCCGAGCGCCGGCCCGACGCCGTACCAGCCGGCCGCACGCCGTCCCGGCCGCTCGCCCCGACCATCCCGGCCCTGCACATCCTGGCCGCGTCCCGGTCGGTGCTGCGCGACGGCGAGCCGCTGCCGCTGACCCGCCTGGAGTTCGACCTGCTGCTGCACCTGGTCGCCCACCCGCGCCGGGTGTTCACCCGGCTGCAACTGCTGAACGCGGTCTGGGGGTACGAGCACGCCGGCGTCCGCACCGTCGACGTGCACGTGCGCCGGCTGCGCGGCAAGGTCGGCGTGGACGTCCCGCTGGTCACCACCGTCTACGGCGTCGGCTACCGGCTCGCCGACGACGCCCGGGTGACCATCGACCGCACCGGCTGACCCGGGACGCCACGCGCCGATCGCCGCCGGACGGAGCCCCGACCGCCCGAACCGATCATGTGGTGACCCGCCCGCCCGCGCGGCACGATGGTCCGATGCGTGTCCGCCCGATCAGCCCCGACCGGCTCGTCACCGAGCTGGCCGGGCGTCTCGTCCGCACCGGGACGCCCGGCCGGCTGCGGGTCGCCGTGGACGGCCCGCCCGCCGCCGGGCCGGACGCGCTCGCCGAAGCCCTCGTCGACCCGCTGCGCGCCGCCGGCCGGCCGGTGCTGCACGTACGCGCCGACGACTTCCTCCGCCCCGCCTCGGTCCGCCTGGAGCACGGCCGCACCAACCCCGACGCGTACTACGAGGGCTGGCTCGACGAGCCCGGGCTGCGCCGCGAGGTGCTCGACCCGGCTGGCCCCGACGGCTCGGGCCGGCTGCTGCCGTCGCTCTGGGACGCCGCCGCCGACCGGGCCAGCCGGGCCCCGTACGTGGATCTGCCGCCCGGCGGGGTGGTCCTGGTCAGCGGCGCGCTGCTGCTCGGCGGCGCGCTGCCGTTCGACGTCACAGTCCACCTCGTGCTGTCCCCGGCGGCGCTGGCACGGCGTACCGAACCGGCGCTGCGCTGGACGCTGCCCGCCTTCGCCCGCTACGCCGACGAGGTGGTCCCCGCGTCCTTCGCCGACGTGGTGGTCCGGGCCGACGACCCGCGCCGCCCGGCGCTCGTCGAGGCGGCCTGACCAGCGCCGCCGAACTCACCGGAAACACTCAGGAAACAGCCGGTTTGGCCCGCCGTGGGCGAGGGTAATCGCCCGGCTCACAGAGCACGGGTGATCTCGTCGCCCGCGCATCCACAGTCGGACCAGGTCCGGGGCGCTGGCCGCCCCGGTCCGGTATGAGGACGTAGGAAAGGCAGGCAGCGATGCTCGTCCACGACACGACAGCCACCGGCCGCTCCCAGGCGGAGGCCGACCAGATCCGGCAGTCCCTGCGGTCGCGGTACGACGAGCTGACCGCCGAGTACGAGCAGACGCTGGCGCAGAGCCACGTGCTGCGGCTGGTCGAGGTCGGCGACACCGCCGGCGACGACCAGGCCGACAGCGGCACCAAGACCGCCGAGCGGGACACCGCGCAGTCGCTGCTGCGCACCATCCTGGAACGGCGGGCGCAGTTCGAGCACGCGCTGACCCGCCTGGCCGAGGGCACCTACGGCTTCTGCGAGGGCTGCACCGCCCCGATCCCGGTGGAGCGGCTGGAGATCTTCCCGTCCGCGACCTCCTGCGTGGCCTGCAAGCAGACCCGGGAGCGGCGGGCGGCCTGAACGCCTACCTGGTTGCCGGTCGGTCCGCCGACGCGATGAACTCCCACCATGGGTGAGATCAAGGTGGGTACCGCCTCGTGGACCGACCGGACACTGCTCGACTCCGGCTGGTATCCGGACAGCGCCGACACGCCGGAGCGCCGGCTGTCCTACTACGCCCGGCAGTTCCCGCTGGTCGAGGTGGACGCCACCTACTACTCGCCGCCGGCCGAGCGCACCGCCCGGCTGTGGGCCGAACGCACCCCGGCCGGGTTCACGTTCAACGTCAAGGCGTTCAGCCTGCTGACCGGCCACCCCACCCGCGTCTCCGCGCTCTACAAGGACCTGCGCCCGGACACGGACAAGCGCAACGTCTACCCGGACGACCTGCCCGCGCAGGCGTACGAGGAGGTGTGGACGCGGTTCCTGTCCGCCCTGGACCCGCTCGTCGAGGCGGGCAAGCTGGGCGCGCTGCTCTTCCAGTTCCCGCCCTGGTTCACCATCAAGCGGGACAACAAGCAGTACCTGCTGGAGGTGGCCCGGCGCTGCGCGCCGCTGCGCCCGGTCTTCGAGTTCCGGCACGCCTCCTGGTTCGACGGCGACAACGCCGAGGAGACGCTGGGCTTCCTGCGCGAGCACGCGCTGCCGTTCGTCTGCGTGGACATGCCGCAGGGACACAAGTCGTCCGTCCCACCGGTGGTGGCGGCCACCGCGGACCTCGCGATGGTGCGCTTCCACGGGCACAGCGACAAGTGGACGAGCAAGGACATCCACGAGAAGTTCGGCTACGACTACTCCAAGCGGGAGCTGCGCGACTGGGCGCCGAAGCTGCGCGAGCTGGCCGGTGAGGCGGAACAGACCCACGTGCTGATGAACAACTGTTATCGGGACTACGCGCAGCGCAACGCCCGTACGCTCGCCGGCCTGCTGGACGCCTGAGCGGCTCACCCGCGCAGGGTGAGGCCGGCTCACCCACCCGCGGCGCAGCATGAGTGTGGACGCGCTCCGCCGGCCGGGCGGAGGCGCCGCGACGAGGAGGTGGGTCATGACGGTACGGGTGGTGGCGGATCGGCGCCGCGGTGGCGTACTGCACGTGGTCGGCAGCTCCGAGGCGCCTCGGCGGGCCGAACGGCCCGGCCGGTTCAGTCCGACCCGGTTGTGGCGGGGGCCCAGCGGACCGCCGCGCCGCGCCGAAGACCGACGCTGGGAGACCGAAGCACGGGGGTGATCCCGATGGCCGAACAGCTGTTGTCCGCGTTCGAGTCCTCGCTGGACAAGACGAACGTGATCCTGAAGGAGATCGAGTCCGCGTACGGCTGGCCGAAGGACCGGCGCAACCAGTCCTACGCCGCGTTGCGTACGGTGCTGCACCTGTTGCGGGACCGGATGCCGGTGCAGGAGAGCGTCGAGTTCGCCCAGCAGTTGCCGGTGCTGGTGCGCGGCGTCTACTTCGACGGCTGGCAGCCGGAGAACGTCCCGATCAAGCTGAACCGGGACGACTTCCTCTACGAGGTGCGCCAGGGTTTCCCGTACGACGTCGAAGGCGGCGCGCAGCGGGTGGTGCAGGTCGTGCTGGACACGTTGCGCCGGCACGTCACCCAGGGGGAGTGGCAGGACGTGAAGGCCACCATGCCGCACGATCTGCGTCAGCTCATTCCCTGACCCGCCCCGGACCGGTCCGTCCCGCCCCCTCGGCGGGGCGGGCCGCCGGCGTTCGGGACACCGGCAGTCCGGCCCGCCGGGCCAGCCCGGCGAACGCGACGGCGTCGACGATCGCCGCGCCGCCCGGGTCGTTGTTGAAATAGACGTACGCCGGCTCGCCGCCGCCGAACGCCTCGGCCAGCCGGCGCGTCCACCCGGCCAGCGCGGCCCGGCCGTAGCGTGGCCACGGCCGCGCCCGGCCCTCGTGCAGCCGCAGGTAGCCGAAGTCGGTGGTGCGCCACAGCGGCGTGATCGGCCGGCTGAGCCGGTCGGCCCAGACCAGCGCCGCCCGGTGCCGTTCCAGCACCCGCCTCGTGTCGTCGGTCCACCACGACGGATGCCGTGGCTCGACCGCCACCCGCACGTCGGCCGGGAAGCGGCGCAGCACGTCGGCCAGCGCGTCCGGGTCGGCGCGCAGCGTCGGCGGCAACTGCACCAGCACCGGCCCGAGCCGGTCGCCCAGCCCGGACGCCCGGTCCAGGAACCGCGCCACCGGCTCGGCCGGGTCCCGCAGCCGCTTGACGTGGGTCAGGTAGCGGCTCATCTTCACCGCCACGCAGAAGTCGCCGGGCGTTCGTTCCCGCCACGCGACGAACGTGTCGCGCTCGGGCAGCCGGTAGAACGCGTTGTTCACCTCGACGGTGGCGAACCGCGAGGCGAAGTGCTCCAGCCAGCGCCGCTGCGGCAGCCCGGCCGGGTAGAACCGCTCCCGCCAGTCCCGGTACTGCCAGCCCGACGTGCCGACCAGGATCATCGCCGTGTCCTACTGAAGGTTGATCTGGAACACCTCGAACGTGGCGCCGAACCGCGCGCCGAGCCGGCTGCCGGCCGGGCGGGCCATGCCCTCCAGGAACTCCTCGGCGTCGAAGCCGCCGTCGCCGAGCCCGCTCAGGTACGCCCCGTGCGCCCGCAGCGACGCCACGCCCCGCTCGAACGTGTCGGTCACGTCCACCCCGTGCCGGGCTGCCGGCGACCCGGCCGCCCACACCTCGCGCACCCGCGACCACGGCTCGACGCCGTCGGTGAGCTGCTCCGGGAAGATCCACCGGTTGCCGGCGTCGCGGACCGCGTCGAGCGTGGCCCGGCCGCAGGCGATGTGGTCGGCCTGGTTAAGCGCGTACGCCCCGTCCCACGTCTCCCGGAAGTTGTTCGTCAGCACCACGTCCGGCCGGTGCCGGCGCACCACAGCGGCGATGGCCCGGCGCAGCGGCACGCCGTACTCCAGCAGCCCGTCGGGCAGGCCGAGGAACTCGACCACGGACACCCCGACCACTGCGGCGGAGGCGCGCTGCTCCTCCTCGCGTACCACCCGGGCGCGCTCCGGCGGCATCCCGTCGATGCCCGCCTCGCCGCTGGTGAGCAGGCAGTACACCACCTCCTTGCCCTGTGCGGTCCAGCGCGCCACCGCGGCGGCGGCGCCGAACTCCAGGTCGTCGGGGTGCGCCACCACTGCGAGCGCCCGCTGCCAGTCCTCGGCCAGTGGGGTGAGCGGCTCCGGCTGCGTCACATGGACCTCCTCGCGTTCGTCCCTGCCGACCATCCTGGCACCGACACGACCCGGACGCTTGCGTCGCGAACCGTCCGTACGGCGGCGTCCGGACGTCTACGGTGTGGTTAGAGAAGATCGGGCGTGGGGTACCACCCGCTGCACACGGACCCCGGCACCACGCGGGGCGGCACACCGAGGGAGCACCCATGGCATTGAACGACGACGACATCCAGAGCAGCGGCGGCAGCGGCCTGGAGGGCCCCGCTGACGGCGGTGCCACCCCGGGTCAGCACGACGGTGGCGCGGACGGCGGCGCCGAGGGCCCCGCTGACGGCGGCGCGACCCCGGGTCAGCACGACGGTGGCGCGGACGGCGGCGCGGAGGGCCCCGCTGACGGCGGCGCGACTCCGGGTCAGCACGACGGTGGCGCGGACGGCGGCGCGGAGGGCCCCGCTGACGGCGGCGCGACCCCGGGTCAGCACGACGGCGGCGCCGACGGCAGCGCCTGACACATGAGCACGCACGTCGACCCGCCGGGTGGCCACGGCCGCCCGGCGGTTCCGCTTTCCGCCACCGAGGCGCTGGCCCGGTGCGTGGCAGTGGAGCCGGCCAAGTTCGCCGCCGACCACTGGGGGCGCAGCCCGCTGCTGTCCCGCGCCGCGGAGCTGCCCAACGCCGACGGTTTCACCGACCTGCTCAGCCCTGCCGACGCCGACGAGCTGCTCAGCCGCCGCGGTCTGCGTACCCCGTTCCTGCGGGTCGCGAAGGACGGCCAGCTGGTGCCGGCGGCGCGCTACACCGGCGGCGGTGGCGCCGGCGCCGAGATCGGCGACCAGGTCCTCGACGAGAAGGTGCTGGCGCTCTACGCCGACGGCGCCACGCTGGTGCTGCAGGGCCTGCACCGCACCTGGCCGGCGCTCGTCGACTTCGCCCGCGACCTGGGCGTGGCGCTGGCCCAGCCGTTGCAGGTCAACGCCTACCTGACCCCGGCCGGCAGTCAGGGCTTCGCCACCCACTACGACACCCACGACGTGTTCGTGCTCCAGGTCGACGGCCGCAAGCACTGGCGCATCCACCCGCCGGTGCTGGCCGACCCGCTGGAGCGCCAGCCGTGGGGCGGCCGGGCCGACGAGGTCTCCGCCACCGCCGACGGACGCCCCGAGCTGGACGTGGTGCTCGAACCGGGCGACGCGCTCTACCTGCCGCGTGGCTGGCTGCACAGCGCCCAGGCGCAGGAGTCCAGCTCGCTGCACCTGACGGTGGGCATCCGGGCGCTGACCCGGTACGCAATGGTCGAGGAACTGCTCGCGCTCGCCGCGGAGGACGCGCGTCTGCGCGCGAGCCTGCCGTTCGGGCTGGACCTGGCCGATCCGGACGCGATCGAGCCGGAGCTGACCGAGACCGTCGAGGCGCTGCGTGACTGGCTGCTGCGCGCCGACCCGGCGGCGGTCGCCGACCGGTTGCGTGCCCGGGTCTGGCCGGCCGCCCGGCCGGCGCCGATCCGGCCGCTGGCCCAGGCCGACGCGCTGGCCCGGCTGAGCCCGGACAGCGAGGTCGCGGTGCGCGGCGGGCTGCGCTGGCAGCTCGTCCCGGCCGCCGACGGACGGGTGACGCTGCAGGTGCCCGACCGCACGCTCACCCTGCCCGGCACCTGCGAGGCGGCGCTGCGCGCCCTGCTCACCGGCGAGGTCACCAGGGTGGGTGACCTGCCCGGCCTCGACGACGACGCCGACCGCCTGGTGCTGGCCCGCCGCCTCCTGAAAGAGGCCGTCCTGACCCCCGCCTGACCGGCGCGATCATGAGGTTGACCGGCGGCGCGACGGCGTGTCGCGCCGCCAACCTCATGATCGCCGGCGGGAGAGGCGGTCAGCGGGTGTAGGTCACCGTCAGCAGCAGGACCGTGGTCACCAGGCCGGAGACGGCCACCAGGATCATCGGGCGCGGGGTCAGCACCGCGTGCCGCCGGTCGGCCAGCAGACGGGCCGGCGCCAGCCCGATCACCGGGCCGAGCAGCGTCACCACGAGCGCCAGCACCGGCAGGCCCACCGCCAGGTCACCGCTGGAACCGGCCGCGAGGGCCCGCGCCGCCACCCCCAGCGCGTACGCCACCAGCGCCCCGCCGATGCCGCACGCGATCAGCAGCGGGTTCACCGAACCGGGCAGCTCGCCCGGCGCGCCGGTGCGCTCCAGCAGGTCCCGGACCGCGCGCAGCAGCGGCACCGGGTCACCGGCGGCGCCGCGAACCGGGCCGGGCGGGTCACCCAGCCGCCGGGCGCCGACACCGAGCCGGGCCCGCAACTGCGTCCACAGGTGAGTGGCCTCGCCGTCGACCCGCTCGACCATCCGGGACGCCTCGGCCACCTCCGCCTCGGCCTGCCGGACCTGCTCGGCCGCCTCGGCCACCGCCCGGTCGGCGGCGGCCACCTGCTGCGCGTACCAGGTGTGCGCCTCGGTCCGCTGGGCGGACACCCGGGCGGTCAGTTCGGCGAGCCGCCGGATCTGCGCGTGGTACGTCTCACTGGTAACCGGTTCGTTCATCGGGAGGGACCATAAGGGATGATCACCTGTCCGGTGCGGTGCACCGCCCGGTCGAAGTAGAGGCCGCGCCACGGCCGGGGATACCAGTCCGGCCCGCCGCTGCCCGGATACAGCGAGGAGCCCAGCTCACCGCCCTGTACGTCCAGCGCCACCCAGGCGCCGATCTGGTCCGTGCGCGCGCCCGCGCCGCCCAGGTCGACGCGCATCCGGGCCACGCCACGCCACCACGCCAGCACGTGCGTACGCCGCTCCGGCCCGTCGTGCAGGATCCGGCGCAACTGCTCCAGGCCGGTGCGCGTACCGGCCTTGCCGGCCAGCGCCGCAGCGGCCGCGTCCACCGCGTACAGCAGCAGGAAGTGCGGGGTACGCGACGCGCCCGGCGCGCCCAGCCCGTCGCCCACCTCGGCCATCAGCTCCGGCACGGTCTCCTCGTCGTACCAGGAGGCGTCCCCGGCCAGGTCCTCGTACAGCGCGCGGGCGGCCGGGTCGGCGTCCGGGTCCAGGCAGGCGATGGAGAAGCGGGCCGCGCCGGGCTGGTACTGCCGGGCCAGCGAGCGGGCGGCGGCGTCGAGCACCGCGCACGCCTCGTCCACCCGGGTGCCCAGCACCGCCAGGTTGCGACCCGGCGCGCGGGGCAGCCGCAGCGCCGCCGAGCGCGCCTGCACGTCGATGATCTCGCCGAGCAACGCCACCGGGTTGCGCGGGACGCCCTGCTCCGGCGCGGTCAGCGCGCGGAAGTCCGGCGCGTCGGTCAGCTTCGGGATCGCGTCACCGTCGAAGAGCCGGGCCGGCGCTGCGTCCTGCGGGCGCATCCGCCACAGCCGGTGCTGAAGCTCGCTCCACGTCTCCCAGTCGCTGGCCGACGGGATGCGGGCCACCTCGTTCCCCTCGGCCAGGCCCGACTCGGCGTTGATGACCGCGTGGTGCCGGGGCAGCGACTGGGCCGCGTCGTTGCGCTCGGCCAGGATGCGCAGCGCCTTCGGCAGCGCGATCCGCAGCGTGAACTGGGCGACCAGCGCGGGCCGCCCCCACAGCGCCTCGATGCCGCGCACGTCCTGCGACGCGAGCACCAGGTGGATGCCCTGCGACCGGCCCCGCCGGGCCAGGTCCTCCAGCAGGTCGGCAGCCTCCCGGGCGACCACGTCCCGGCCGGCGAGGAGCGCCTGGAACTCGTCCACCACCGCCACGATGCGCGGCCAGTGCCCGTCCGGGTCCACCGCGCGCAGCTCGGCGAGCTTCGTGACCTCGTGCTTCTTCGCCGCGTCGGCGCGCCGGCGCAGCTCCTCGGCGAGGAAGCGCAGCAGCGCCAGGCCGAACTCCCGGTCGGTGTTGACGTTGATGCCGACCAGCCGCATGTGCGGCAGCCAGCTCGGATCGCGGCGGCCCTGCGCGAACCGGGCGAAGGACACGCCCTCCTTGAAGTCCAGCAGATAGAACTCCAGCTCGGCGGGGGAGTAGCGGGCCGCGAGCGCGCCGATCCAGGCGAAGATCAGATTCGTCTTGCCGGTGCCGGACGGGCCGCCGATCAGCGCGTGCGGCGGGTAGTCGCCGAGCGTGAGCAGCACCTGCCGCCCGTGCGGGCCCTCGCCGACCGGCGCGCTGAGCCCGTGCGCCGAGTCCTCTCGCCAGTACTCGTCCGGCGGCGGCAGGAGGTCGGTGAAGGGCGTCGGGGGAGGACCGGCGGCGACCCGGGAGGCGACAGTACGGCAGGTCTCGGTGACCAGCGCGGGCGGCGGCGGCGCGTCGAGCACCACCGGCAGCCCGGCAACCCGGGCGTCGTCCAGCTCCACCACGATCCGCGTGACCGTCGGGTCGTCGGGCAGCTCGATGCCGCGCACCACCAGGTGCACGCCGCACGCCGCGCCGGTGCGTACCACCCGGTCGAGCTGGCCGCGCTCGTGCCGGGACAGCTCGTCGCCGCCGAGCAGCACCGCCACCCGCCACGGCTCCGGGCGGCGGCCGGTCGCGGCGGCCAGCTCGCGCAGCGAGGCGTACTCACCGGCGAGCACTGTGGCGTTGATCCGGCGGATCTGCTCCACCAGGTCGTCCAGAAGCCGGCCCAGGCCGCCCGGTCCGACGAACGTGAGCAGCCCGGCCGTGCCGAGCGGGGCGAACCCGGCCAGGCCGCCGCCCAGGTGCTCCGGGTCGTACCCGTACAGCCGCACCGCGCCCGGGTCGGCGCGGCCGACCGAGCGCAGCAGCAGCGCCGGCACCACCGCGGCGAGCCCGTCCCGGTCGCCGCCGGCCAGGTGCGCGTGCCCGGCATCCAGCAGCGGGACCAGCGCCGGCACCGGCTCGGCGCCGGCCAGGCGTACCGTGCCCACGCGCAACGCGCCGGGCGGCTCGACCCGGCCGGCGGGTGTGGCCTGCCAGCGGTCCCAGGGCGCGGACGCCGCGCCGGGCGCCTCCCGCTGTGCCGCGGCGGCGGCCCGGCGGGCCAGCTCCGCCAGGCGGGCGGTGTGCCGGGCGTCGATCTCGGCCAGGCGCCGGTCGCGGGCCGTGCCCACCCGGGCGGGCACGGCCGCGGCGGCCCGGCGGGTACGCGCCAGCCGCTCCCGGCTCGCGACCAGCTCCGCCTCGGCGGCGGCGAGGCGGGTACGGGTGGCGCCCAGCGCCTCGGAGAGCATCCCCCGGACCCGCGTCACCAGTTGCGTGCGGACGTCAGCCACGGGACGTCTCCCGTTCGTCGGTGTCCTTCGGCAGGTCCCGGCCGAGCCGGTCGAGCAGCACCCCGGTGAGCACGCCGGCGGTGACCGCCGGGTCGGCCGCGTGCGGCTGCTCCGCGTCGTCGTCGCGGCGCGGCGGGGGCATCCGGCACACCCGGGTCAGCAGCGTGTCCAGCACCGGCCGCGGCAGCCCGGGCAGCAGGTCACGGACCCGGGAGTCCAGCGCGCCCCGCAGCCGGGGCAGGTCGTCCGCGCGGGGCGGATGGCCGAGCAGCTCACCGGCCAGCTCGCGCAGCAGCGGCGGGGCGATCGCGGCCAGCCCCAGCCCCACGTCGGCGTGCGCGGCGCGCAGCTCGCGGTGCAACCGGTCCCGGTCACCGGAGCGGACCCCGGCGACCACCCGGCGCAGCAGCTCACGGGAATCCCCGACGCGTTCGTCGGGCTCGTCGGGCGTCCCCTCCCGGCCGCCGGTCAGCTCCGCCACCCGCACCGCCCACCAGCGCCGTACCGCGGGTTGCTCGCCCGGTTCGGGGGCCGCGCCGGGTGCGGGCGGGTCGTCGCCGCGCGGCGTGTCGTGCCGGGGCCGCCGCTCGCCCGGCGGCGGCGGTGGCGCGCTGTCGGGGGCCAGGCCGATCGCGGCCAGGTACGCGGTGAGCTGCTCCTGCGCCACGCGCAGCGCGTAGCCGGCGGTCTCGGCGTGCTCGGTGGCCGAGGACAGCTCCGGCACCCCCATCGGGTCGGCCGACTCCTGGCGCACCCAGCGCAGCCGTTCCTGCGCCTGGCCGAGCTTCTCCAGCGCGGCGGCGAGCTGCGCCAGCGGCAGGTCCTCGGCGGCGGCGCGGACCTGCGCGCCGATGTCCTCGACGATGGACACGGCCGGCCTCAGAGCGTCGCGACGTAGAGCTGTGCCTGCTCGACCGCGACGAGTGTCGCGGCGAGGCACTCCTCCAGCTCCTGGCTGGCCTGTGTCAGCGAGGCCTGGGCCGCCTCGACTGTCTCGTGGCCGCTGCCCTCCAGCGCGCCGGCCAGCGTCTGCTGTGCCTCGGCCAGCTTCTCGCCCGCTGCCTGCACCGCTGTCTGGCCGTCACCGATCTGCTGGAGCGCGACATCGATGGCGGCCTTCAGCTCGGCGACGCTCGCCACGGAACCTCCTGGGGGCAAAAGAGATCTCCATTACAACCCATCGGAACGAGTGGACGAACATCCACCCTCGCGCCGTTGCGACCCGCGTGTCCGGTTCCCGCCCTGACGTGCGCGAAGACATCGCCGTCGGTCCCACCGGCGGGCCTGCCGGTCCCGTCGACGGAACCGGTGATCTAGCGGCCCAGCCAGCGCGGGCCGCGTACCTCCGCGCCGAGCGCGGTCACCCGCTCGCGCAGCTCCCGGTCGGCGGTGACCACCACCCGTCGCCGCTGCGGCGCGGCGGCGACCAGCTCGACCACCGTGTCGTCGCCGGAGCCGGGCGCGGACACCACCTCCACCCCGGGCGCCGAGGTGACGTGCCGGGCCGCGCCCTCCACCACCAGCACCACCTGCACCGGCGGCGACAGCTCCGGCGGCACGCCCGCCTCCCCGACGGACGCCAGCGCGTCCCGCAGCCGCACGGCCGCGCCGGCCCGGTCCCGCCACCAGCCGTCCGGGCGCGAGCCCACCACGTTCGCGCCGTCCACGACCAGCAGCGGTCTGCTCTCCATGCCCTCAGCCTGCCATCCGGTCGCGTTTGTCGCGCCGACCGCCGGGTAGCCACCGCCGACCGTGCCGCGCGTGCCGGATACCGGTCGTGCCGACCGACTGCGGAGGACGATGATGATGGGACCGGGTGACTTCGGCAACGACCCCTGGGACGAGTTCCTGGCCCGATACTTCGGTCGGGGCGAGGGGGGACGCCGACCGGCGCACCGGGTCGACATCACCCGCCTGATGACCGCGGACGCCCGGGAGATGCTCGCCGACGCGGCCCGCCGGGCCGCCCAGAAGCACAGCAACGACCTGGACACCGACCACCTGCTGTGGGCGGCGTTGCAGCGTGAGCCGCTGCGCGACCTGGTACGCCGGGCCGGCGCCGACCCGGACACGCTCGTCAACGCGCTCGGCGGGCGGGGGGAGGGCGCGCCCCGGGGCGAGGTGCCGCCGAACCTGTCGCTGACCCCGGCCGCGAAGCGGGCGCTGCTGGACGCGCACCAGCTCTCCCGCGCGATGGGCGCCAACTACATCGGCCCCGAGCACATCCTGATGGCGCTGCCGCTGAACCCGGAGTCGCCGGCCGGCCGGATGCTCGCCGCCGGCCGGATCCAGCCGGAGTCGTTGCAGGCGGCCAGCGCCGAGCGGGGCGCGGCCGGCACGCCGCGCCCGGACCGCGGCACCCCCACCCTCGACCAGTACGGCCAGGACCTCACCGAGCTGGCCCGGATGGACCAGATCGACCCGGTGATCGGCCGCGCCGACGAGATCGAGCAGGCGGTGGAGATCCTGTCCCGGCGGACCAAGAACAATCCGGTGCTGATCGGCGAGGCCGGTGTCGGCAAGACCGCGATCGTGGAGGGCCTGGCGGAGCGGATCTGCGACGGCGACGTGCCGCAGACGCTCATCGGCAAGCGGGTCATCCAGCTCGACCTGTCCGGCCTGGTCGCCGGCACCCGCTACCGGGGCGACTTCGAGGAACGCCTGAAGAAGGTGATCGACGAGATCCGCGCCAACCGCGACGAGCTGATCATCTTCCTGGACGAGATCCACACGCTGGTCGGCGCGGGCGGCGCCGGCAGCGAGGGCGGGATGGACGCGTCGAACATGCTCAAGCCGGCCCTGGCGCGCGGCGAACTGCGGGTCATCGGCGCCACCACGCTCGACGAGTACCGGCGCACCATCGAGAAGGACGCCGCGCTGGCCCGCCGGTTCCAGCCGGTGCTGGTGCCCGAGCCGACCGTGGAGGACACCGTCGCGATCCTGCGCGGGCTGCGCGACCGGTACGAGGCGCACCACCAGGTCCGGTTCACCGACGAGGCGCTGATCGCCGCCGCTGAGCTGTCCGACCGGTACGTCACCGACCGG
Organism: Micromonospora sp. LA-10; assembly: GCF_051853095.1. NCBI lineage: Bacteria > Bacillati > Actinomycetota > Actinomycetes > Micromonosporales > Micromonosporaceae > Micromonospora > Micromonospora sp. LA-10. The sequence continues at coordinate 585,312 of NZ_CP195710.1, read as the reverse complement.
TTCCTGCCGGACAAGGCGATCGACCTGATCGACCAGGCCGGGGCGCGGGTCCGGCTGCGCACGCGCACCCCCGCCGAGGACGTGCGTGAGCTGGAGCAGCAGCTCGAGGACACGCGCCGGGACAAGGAGCAGGCGGTCTCCGACGAGCAGTACGAGCGGGCCTCCGCGCTGCGCGACCGGCTCGCCGAGCTGGAGGACCAGGTCCGCCGCGCCCGTGGCGACGAGGCCCCCAGCCACGTGCCCGAGGTGGGGCCGACGGAGATCGCCGAGGTGGTCTCCCGGGCCACCGGCATCCCGGTCACCCAGCTCACCGAGGAGGAACGCGACCGGCTGCTGCGCCTGGAGGGGCACCTGCACGAGAAGATCATCGGCCAGGACGACGCGGTCAGCGCCGTCTCCGAGGCGGTGCGCCGCTCCCGTACCGGGCTGGCCGACCCGAACCGGCCGATGGGCAGCTTCCTGTTCCTCGGCCCGACCGGCGTCGGCAAGACCGAGCTGGCCCGCGCGCTTGCCGAGGCGCTGTTCGGCGAGGCGGACCGGATGGTCCGGGTCGACATGAGCGAGTTCCAGGAGCGGCACACGGTCAGCCGGCTGGTGGGCGCGCCGCCCGGGTACGTCGGCTACGAGGAGGCCGGCCAGCTCACCGAGGCGGTCCGCCGCCGCCCGTACGCGGTCGTGCTGCTGGACGAGATCGAGAAGGCGCACCCGGACGTGTTCAACATCCTGCTCCAGGTGCTCGACGACGGACGGCTCACCGACAGCCAGGGCCGGACGGTGAACTTCAAGAACACTGTGCTGATCATGACGAGCAACCTCGGCTCGGAGCTGATCACCGGCACCCAGCGCACCGTCGGCTTCGCCAGCGGCGCGCCCGGCGAGCAGGAGAACGACGAGCTGCGGGAGCGGCTGATGCGCCGGCTGCAGGAGAACTTCCGCCCGGAGTTCCTCAACCGCATCGACGAGGTGATCATCTTCCAGCGGCTGGAGGCCGAGCAGCTTCGCCAGATCACCGGGCTGCTGCTGGAGGACACCCGCCGCCGCATGCACGCCCAGGACATCCAGGTCGAGTTCAGCACCGCCGGGGTGGACTGGCTCGCCGAGCACGGCTACCAGCCGGAGTTCGGCGCCCGCCCGCTGCGCCGCGTGATCCAGCGCGAGGTCGACAACCGGCTGTCCCGGATGCTGCTGGAGAACGAGATCTCCCCGGGGCAGAAGGTCACCGTCGACACCCGCGACGACCAGCTGGTCTTCGACGTCACCGCCGGTGAACGCGGGCACGCGGCGGCCACCACGTCTCATCCCCGATGACCGGCGGCGGTCCGCCCCGCACGGGACGGACCGGCTCGTCACCGAAGGATCGGAGGGCGGACATGACCGAACCCGAGGAATCCCGCGACGACGACACCGCCGCCGGTGAACCGATCGAGGCGGCCCCGACGGCGAACCCGTCCCGGGTCCGGGTGCCGCCGGAGGGCGTGCGGCAGCAGACACCGAACGAGAACGAGGCGGCACCCGGGCCGCCGGCAGAGGAGGCGTGATGGCACGCGAGGCGCGACTCGACCCCGAGGTCGAGGTGATCTGGGACGACTTCCACGCCGAGGTGAACGTCGAGTCCGAGACGTTGCGGCAGTGGCTGCTGACCCGGGGCTCGGGCGAGGAGGCGTTCGGCCCCGGCCCGGACCTCAACCTGCCCGAACCCGGCCGGCAGATCCTCGCCGTGCTGCGCAAACGCAAGGTGGACCTCACACCGGAGGACATCGAGGTGATGCGGGAGGCGATCACCCGGATCCGGGAGCTGAGCGCCCAGCGGCCCCGCCGGGGCAACGCCGACGACGAGTGGCGGCACGCCCTGCTCGACCTCGGCCACGACGTGCTGACCGAACGCTGAGCCGGTACTCGGGCGCCCGGGCGGATCACCCGCCCGGGCGCCGGTGTCTACTCCGACTCCAGGCTGGGCAGTCGCAGCCCGGCCGCGTCCGCCGCGGCCAGCAGCTCGTCCCGGGCCCGCTCCGCACGGCTGAGCAGGTTGGCGTACTCGGTGACGTCGGCCGGGTCCGGCACCTCCGGCAGCCGCCGCAGGAACGCCTCCACCTCGGCTGCGGCTGTGGTGTGCGCGGTGGCCGCCTGACGCAGCAGCTCCCGCTGATCGGCGGCCGGATACAGATCAGTCATGTCGCCGGTGTTACCCGGGTTCAGGCGATTCGCACCCCGCCGGTGCCGTTGGGCTGCACGCCGAACTCCGGGTGCGCCAGCAGCCAGCCCAGATAGTCGGGGTGGTTGGCCAGCGCGTCCGTGTACGCCGCGACCGCCGCCGCCAGCACCGGGTCGGCCACCGCGGCCGCCGGCACGTCCGGATGCCAGCCCAGCAGCAGCCGCCAGCGCAGCGGCGAACCGGCCAGCCGCCGCGTCACCAGCCCGGCGACCGGCCGGAACGTGGCCTGGCACAACGCCACCGCCTCGCCCGCGTCCACCAGTTCCAGGGCGGCCCGCACGTCCGCCTCGTACACCTTCCTGGGGGTGAAACCGGCGCGGGCGCACGCGGCGGCGAAGCAGTCGCCGAAGCAGCCGTCGCCCGGCGCGGCCACCCACCGCTCGCGACCGAGATCGACCAGGTCGATCTCGGCGCGACCGGCCAGCGGATGGGTCTGCGGCAGCAGCACGCAGATCGGCTCCACCGCCACCTCCCGCCAGCTCAGCCCGAACCCCGCCGACGGCGCCGAGTCGCCGCACACCCCGGTGAGGGCGAAGTCGAGCCGGCCGCCGGCCACCATCTGCGCCAGCTCGTCCACCGACCACGACGAGTACGTGGTGATCTGCGCGTCCGGCCGCTCGGCGGCGAGCCGGTGCACCAGCCGCCCCATGATCGGGCTGTTCACCCCGCCGAAGCGGTACCGGCGCAGCGGGTCGCCCGCGCCGGCCATCCGGGCCGCCTCGTCCCGCAGGCCCTTCATCGCCGGCAGCAGCACCCGCGCCCGGTCCAGCACCAGCTCGCCCAGCGCGGTCGGGCGTGCGCCACGGCGGTCCCGTTCGAACAGCGGCCCGCCCAGCGCCCGTTCGATCCGCTGAAGCTGGGCCGTCAACGCCGGCTGGGCAAGGCCGAGCGCCGAGGCGGCCTTGGTGACGCTCCCCGTCTCCGCGATCGCGCAGACCACACGCAGGTGTCGCAGCTCCAGATCCATACCGTGACGGTAGGACCACGAACCGATACGCGAAAGGGGCGATCGGCTCATGCCTCCCGGCGGTGTTCCAGGTCACTCAGCCGCGTACGCCGTCCGGCGACCACGTCACGCACCTTGTCCAGCACCCCGACCGCCGGTTCGACGATCTTGTTCCAGGGCGGGGTGGCCGGGGTGCCGGGGTGCGGACGCGTCGGCGCCGCCTCCTCCGCGATCTCCCAGCGGTTGCCCAGCCGGATCAGCTCGGCGTCGCTTGCCACCTCCCGCAGCGGCGTGACCAGCGCCGCGACGCGGCTGACGTGCCGGCGCACCCGCTCGGCCACGTCCGCGACCGCCGGGTCGTCCGCGCCGGACAGCTCCTTGAGCGCGGTCAGCAGCCCGCCGTCGGCCTCGATCTCCCGTTCCACCAGCTCGACGGCGTCCGGCATGGCGGCCCGGGCCGCCGGGAACAGGTACTGCTCCTCGGCCGACAGGTGCCGCGACACCGCGGCGGTCAGCACGTCCAGCACGTCGCGCCGCTCGTCCGCCGCCAGCGCCGGGTCGGTGACCCGGTCGGCCAGCCCCAGCAACGCCCGGTGCTCGGTGTCCACGAGGTCGGCCACGCTGCGACCCCCGGGCCGGTACGCGTCGTCGGCCGCGGGCGGCAGCGGCGGCAGCGGGACGGTCATGGGGCCCTCCTCGTGACGGCCGGGGTCGATGTCCCGGGCGCCTCCGCCGGTACCCGGCCGGGAGATCTGCGAAACCGCGGCGCGCACCGGCGGCCGGAACGACCCCGCCTGCTGATATAAGGAAGCGATGACGAGCGACGCCCTCCCCGCCCGGCCCGACGGCACCGACGAGGTCGTGGACCTCTGCCGCGACCTGCTGCGCATCGACACCACGAACACCGGCGACAACGACACGAGCGTGGGGGAGCGGCGCGCCGCCGAGTACGTGGCGGAGAAGCTCGCCGAGGCCGGCGTCGACGCCGAGATCCACGAATCGGCACCCGGCCGGGCGAACGTGGTCGCCCGCATCCCCGGCACCGAGCCGGGCCGCGACGCGCTGCTCGTGCACGGCCACCTCGACGTCGTCCCCGCCGACCCGGACGAGTGGTCGGTGCACCCGTTCTCCGGCGAGATCCGCGACGGCTACCTGTGGGGCCGCGGCGCGATCGACATGAAGGACTTCGACGCCATGGTGCTCGCCGTGGTGCGCGGCTGGCAGCGCGCCGGCGTCCGCCCCCGGCGTGACATCGTGCTCGCGTTCACCGCCGACGAGGAAGCCGGCAGCGACTACGGCGCGCACTTCCTCACCCAGCGGCACCGCGACCTGTTCGACGGCTGCACCGAGGCGATCGGCGAGGTCGGCGGCTTCTCCTACTCGGTGGACGAGCAGCGCCGCCTCTACCTGATCGAGACCGCCGAGAAGGGCATCGACTGGCTGCGCCTGCACGCCAAGGGCCGGCCCGGCCACGGCTCGATGATGCACGACGACAACGCCGTCACCGCGCTGGCCGAGGCGGTCGCCCGGATCGGCCGGCACCGCTTCCCGGTGGTGATGACCGACACCGTCCGCGCCTTCCTGGCCGAGGTCTCCGACGTCCTCGGCATCGAGATCGACCCGGACGACCCGGAGACCGCGATCGCCAAGCTCGGCCCGATCGCCAACATCATCGGCGCGACCATCCGCAACACCGCCAACCCGACCCGGCTGGCCGCCGGCTACAAGGACAACGTCATCCCCGGCCGGGCCACCGCCACCATCGACTGCCGCAGCCTGCCCGGGCAGAGCGAGGAGCTGGAACGGCAGCTGCGCGAGCTGGTCGGCCCGGACATCGCCATCGAGTACGTCCAGCGCCAGCCGGCCCTGGAGACCACCTTCGACGGCGACCTGGTGGCGGGCATGTCGGCCGCGCTGCGCGCCGAGGACCCGGGCGCGCACCCGGTGCCGTACATGCTCTCCGGCGGCACCGACGCCAAGGCGTTCTCCCGGCTCGGCATCCGCTGCTTCGGCTTCGCGCCGCTGCGGCTGCCCGCCGACCTCAATTTCTCCGGCCTGTTCCACGGCATCGACGAGCGGGTTCCGCTGGACGGACTACAGTTCGGCGTGCGGGTTCTGGACCGCTTCCTGCGTACCTGCTGACCGCGCCCACAGCGGCGCCGCCGGCGCGGAACCCTCCCCCCATCGCGAAGGGACTGCCACACATGACCGACCAGCACGGTGAGCTGGATGCCGCCCTCGAGCGGGTGATCGACGCCGCTCGCGCCCACCTGGCCGCCGTCCGGGCCGCTCAGGGCCGGATCGACGACGACGCCGTCTGGCAGGCGTACGTCGCGTTGAACAACGCCTCGTTCGCCTACGACGAGCAACTGCTCGACGCGTTCGGCGAGGTGACGCCCTGGGACGTGGAGTCGATCGACCCGGACGAGGCCGACGAGCGCTTCGGCGCCGTCGAGGGCGGCGAGCCCACCGACCCGCACCCGCGGGTCATCTCGGTGCGGCAGCGCCGCGACTACCGGGTGCCCAGCGTCGCCGCACTGCTGCGCGCGGCCGAGGCGGCCCGCCGCGACGGCACCCCCGAGGACGACGAGCCGGCCCCGGTGGAGGGCGTCGGCGAGGCGGTGCTGGAGCTGCTGCAGAGCGGCGACGGCTCGCTGTCCGCGCTGGACGTGCCGGAGCTGGAACCGCTCGACGGCGTCGTCATGGTCAGCGAGGTCGGCACCCCGGTCGACCTGGAGTCGTTCGACGACGACGACCCGGTCGGGCCGTTCCAGCCCGCCGCCGACGACCGCCTGGTCGGCCGGCTCGACGAGCACCCGTTCATGGAGCTCGACGAGGAGCACGACCACGCGCACTAGGCCGTGCGCGTCCCCGGGGCGGCGCCGCGCCGCGCGGCCCCGGGGACGGGCCCGTCAGTACGACAGGCCCGGCTGCGACTGGTTCACCAGGCGGCGCCGCAGCACCACCTGCCGCGTGCCGTCCCGGTAGAGCCGCACCCGGGCCAGCTCCCAGCCGGAGAACTCGGCCTGGATCGCCAGCTGCGCCGCGGCGGTCAGCCGATCGACGTTCGAGGGCAACCGCAGCGGCGCGTATTCGTAGTCCATGCCCCTATGCTGCCCAGGTGGCGAGCCCTCCGCCACCCCTTGACGGTGACCCGGATCGCCCCGCCGCGGTTCAGCCGTCGCGCTCCGGATAGCCCACCGGCACCGCCGACACGTCGTCGAGCGCCGTGACGATCTCCTCCGGCAGCGTCATCCGCTCCACCTGCAACGCGCCGAGCAGTTGCCCGACGGTGCGGGCGCCGAGGATCGGCGCGGTCACACCCGGCCGGTCCCGGACCCAGGCCAGCGCCACCTCCAGCGGCGACACGCCGAGCCCGCCGGCCGCGATGGCGACCGCCTCCACGATGCTGGAGCAGCGCGGCTCCAGGTAGGTGGCGACGAACCGCTCGAAGTGCGGGGACACCGCCCGCGAGTCCGCCGGGCGGCCGTTGCGGTACTTGCCGGTGAGCACGCCCCGGCCCAGCGGCGACCAGGGCAGCACGCCCAGCCCCATCCCGGCGCAGGCGGGCAGCACCTCCCGCTCGACGCCGCGCTCCAGCAGCGAGTACTCCACCTGCGCGGCGACCACCGGGGCCCGCCCCGGCCAGGCGGCCTGCCAGGCGGCGGCGCGCGCGGTCTGCCAGCCGGAGAAGTTCGACACGCCGACGTAGCGGGCCTTCCCGCTGGACACGGCGTGGTCCAGGGCCGAGAGCGTCTCCTCCAGCGGGGTGTCCGGGTCGTACCCGTGCACCTGCCAGAGGTCGACGTGGTCGGTGCCGAGCCGGCGCAGCGAGGCGTCGAGCGTACGCAGCAGGTGCCCGCGCGAGCCGTCGCGACGCCGCCCGCTGCCCGGCCGCAACCCCGCCTTCGTGGCGATCAGCAGCTCGTCACGGTCCACCAGGCTGCCCAGCAGCGAGCCGATCACCGACTCGGCGTCGCCGTCGGCGTACACGTCGGCCGTGTCCACGAGGTTGCCGCCCGCGTCGAGGAAACTCTTCAGCTGGGCGGCCGCGTCGTCGGCGTCGGTGTCCCGTCCCCAGGTCATGGTGCCGAGCGCGAGCCGCGATACCGCCAGCCCGCTTCGGCCGAGCGGTCGCTGTTGCATGCGTGAACCTTATTTCGAACCCGGCGTCACGGATATCCTCGCCGCAGTCAAGTTCCCGCGCGACACCAGACGGGTGTGACATGTTCGGGGTGAGCCGGACGTCGAGGGTGCCACGCTCATTGCGTAACCTGATGCGACCTGTGGTGCGGATGGCGGGAGGATCAGTGCGACTCGGGCTCAACCTCGGATACCAGACGGCGTGGAGCACGCCGTTCGACCACCTGGCATTGGCCCAGGAGGCGGACCGGCTCGGCTACTCGGTCGTGTGGGCCGCGGAGGCGTACGGCTCGGACTCGCCGAGCATCCTGTCCTGGATCGCCGGGCAGACGGAGCGGATCGACGTCGGGTCAGCGGTCATGCAGATCCCGGCCCGCTCGCCGGCCATGACCGCGATGACCGCCGCGACCATCGACGCGATCTCCGGCGGCCGGTTCCGGCTCGGCCTGGGCGTGTCCGGCCCGCAGGTCTCCGAGGGCTGGCACGGCGTCCGGTTCGCCAAGCCGCTGGCCCGCACGCGGGAGTACGTCGACATCGTCAAGCTGGCGGTGGCCCGCAAGGAGGTCGCGTACGACGGCGAGCACTACACGCTGCCGCTGCCGGACGGCCCGGGCAAGGCGCTGCGGCTGGGCTTCCACCCGCCGCGCGAGCACATCCCGATCTACCTGGCCGCCGTCGGCCCGAAGAACCTGGAGCTGGCCGGCGAGATCGCCGACGGCTGGCTGGCCGTCTTCTACTCCCCGGAGTTCGCCGACGAGCACCTCGCCTCGGTCCGGACCGGCCGCGCCGCGGCGGGCAAGGAGCTGGCCGGCTTCGACGTGGTGCCGTCCGTGCCGGTCGTGGTCGGCGACGACATCGCCACCTGCGCCGAGCTGGTCCGCTGGTACGCCGCCCTGTACGTCGGCGGCATGGGCAGCCGCAAGCAGAACTTCTACAACCAGCTCGCCACCCGGATGGGCTACGGCGACGCCGCCCGCGAGGTGCAGGACCTCTACCTGGCCAAGCGGCAGCGCGACGCGGCCGCCGCCGTACCCATGGAGTTCATCGACCGCACCTCGCTGCTCGGCCCGAAGGAGCGCATCGCCGAGCGCATGCGGGAGTACGCCGCAGCCGGCGTGACCACGCTGTCGGTGTCGCTGTTCGTGGCCGACCGGGAGAGCGGGGTGCAGACGCTGCGGACCGTCGCCGAGGCGCTGGAGCTGTCCGGAGTCGGCGAGTGACCTGGCTCGAAGCCATCGTCCTGGGCCTCGTCCAGGGACTGACCGAGTTCCTCCCGGTGTCCTCGTCGGGGCACCTGCGGATCACCTCGGCCATCTTCTTCGGCCGGGACGCGGGCGCGTCGTTCACCGCGGTCACCCAGCTCGGCACCGAAGCCGCCGTCCTGATCTACTTCGCCAAGGACATCTGGCGGATCGTACGGACCTGGTGCGTGGGCCTGTTCGACCGCTCGGTGCGTTCCAGCCTCGACTACCGCATGGGCTGGTACGTCATCGTCGGCACCATCCCGATCGGCATCTTCGGACTGATCTTCAAGGACCAGATCCGCACCGCCGGCCGCAACCTCTGGCTGATCTCCTGCACGCTGATCATCGGCGCGGTGCTGCTGGCCTTCGCCGAGTACTGGGGCCGGCAGACCCGCACGCTGGAGAACTTCCGGATGCGCGACGGCGTGGTGATGGGCTTCGCGCAGGCCGCGGCGCTGGTGCCCGGCGTGTCCCGCTCCGGCGGCACGCTGACCGCGGGCCTGCTGCTCAACCTGACCCGGGAGACCGCGGCCCGCTACTCGTTCCTGCTGGCCATCCCGGCCGTGGTGATCTCCGGCGTGTTCAGCCTGCCGGACGTCTTCGAGCCGTCCGCGCCCGGGACCGCCGCGCCGAGCGTGGCGCAGATGGTGGTGGCGACGCTCATCGCGTTCGTCGTCGGGTACGCCGCCATCGCCTGGCTGCTGCGCTACGTCGCACACCACACGCTGTACGTCTTCGTGCTCTACCGGGTCGCGCTCGGCAGCCTGGTCATCTGCCTGCTGGCCACCGGCACGATCAGCGCCACCTGACGCTGTCGTCCTGGCACGCGAAAAGGCCGGCACCCCGTTCATCGGGGTGCCGGCCTGTCTTGCTTACTTGTTCCAGTGTTCGGCGACGAGGTCGGCGGCCTGCTGCTCCCACTGGGCGTAGTGGTCGGGGTAGGCACTGACCTGGACGGTCTGGGCGGCGACGGTCAGGGGCATGTCCTGCCAGCCGTCGACCTGCTTGAGGCCCTTCAGGAACGCGGTGGTCGAGTACTCGGGGTCGGTGATCTGCTCGACCGTGCCCCAACCGCTGGAGGGGCGCTGCTGGAACAGGCCCTGCGAGTCGTGGTCGTTGCGGTCACCGAGGTGGCCGAGGTTCTCCAGCTTGGACTCCTGCAGGGCCGTGGCGATGGAGACGACGGCGGCGCGTTCGTCCATGCCGGCCTTCTTGGTGGCGGCGATGATCGCCTTGACGTTGGCGGTCTGCTCGTCGTTGAGGTCGATGTGGGACTGGGTGCCCTGCACGCCGTGCGGGATCAGGGTGGCGGTGTCGAGCTTCGCGGCGGTCTGGGTGGTGGTGACCGCGGCGTCGCGGGTGGTGGGGGTGGTGTCGGTGTGGTTGAGCGGGCCGGCGGCCAGGCCACCGGCGACGGTCAGACCAGCGATACCGAGAATGCTCTTACGCAGGATCGTGTTCATGGGGGGCTCCATTCGGGGGTCGACGCACACCCGGGGGGATGGGGCGCGCGGGCACCGTCAGGCGCACAAGAAGTCTTCGGGGGATCCGGCTTCGCTGCCCGTGGTTCGGGGGGCCGGAAGGATGTGCAACGACCGCCGTCCCGGGTTCATTCCGGGGTGCCATCCGCCCTCGCGGGGGTGCGGGGGGATGCTGCTGCGGTCGTTCACCAGGTATAACGCCTCGCGGCCGTCCCCGATTCCGCCACCAAGGTGTCCCCGACCACCCCGAAACCCGACACCGCACCCACGTCCGGACACCGGCCCCGAACCGCACGCTCGTCCCAGCCCGCCGGTCAGCGCAGGCCAGCCCAGCACAGGCCAGCCCCAGCCCGGGCCTCTGGCCGTCCTTGCTGCCGTCGATCATGAGGTTGACGGCGCCGGTTGTCCGGTTTGTCACCGCCAACTCCATGATCAACGGCTAGGACGGACCAGCATGGTGGCCGCATCCGAGTGCCCCGGACCCGCCACTTGCCGCAGTGGCGGACCGGCCGGCCACTACGCCGAAGTGGCGGCAACGGGGCGCCCCGGACCCGCCACCTCCCCGAGCTGGCGAACCAGTCGCCAGTTCCCCGAAGTGGCGGCATCGGGGTGCCCCGGATCCCGCCATTTCCCCGAACTGGTGGACCGGGCGACCACTACGCCGAAGTGGCGGCATCCGAGTGCCCCGGATCCGGCCACCTCCCCGAGCTGGCCAACCCCGCCCTCCGCTGTGACCCACTCCTCGCCCTCGCTTGCGCCCGGGGCATCCGGTTCGCGCCGCTCGGTTGTAGTGGTGACCGGTTCGCCACCTCGGGGAAGTGGCGGGATCCGCAGCACTCCGTTGCCACCATTTCGGGGGTGACTGGCCTGCCAGTTCGGGGTAGCGGCTGCCTTCGCCGTTGTCCGGCGCCGGGCAGTTCGCCTCGGGGCGGCCTGGTCCGCCCGGTTCAAGGAGGTGGCGGGGTCCGGCCTCCTCCGCACCACGCCGAAGGCGCGTTGTGTGCCAGCCGGTTCGGTTGTCAGGGCTCATCCGCCTGCCCTGTTGCCACCATTTCGGGGAACTGGTGGCTGGCTGGCCAGCTCGGGGAGGTGGCCGGATCCGGGGCACTCCGATGCCGCCAGTTCGGGGAAGTGGTCGGCCGTTCCGCCAGTTCGGGGAAGTGGCGGCGTCCGGGGCACCCCGATGCCGCCACTTCGGGGAACTGGTGGCCGATAGGCGGGCGTCGTGGCGGGACGATCACCGGCGGGGCGTACCGCCTAGGGTGGTCAGCGTGGCGACCCTTCTGCTTCTGCGACACGGCCGGACCACCGCGAACGCCGACGGCGGCCTGGCCGGGCGGCAACCGGTCGAGCTGGACGACACCGGCCGGGCGCAGGCGACCGCGGTCGGCGCACGCCTGGCCGGGCTGCCGCTCGCGGCGGTGGTGACCAGCCCGCTGATCCGCTGCCGGCAGACCCTGGAGCTGGCGCTGCCGGACGCCGCGCCGGTGGTCGACGAGGGGCTGATCGAGTGTGGGTACGGCGACTGGGAGGGGCAGTCGCTGAAGAAGCTGGCGAAGGAGCCGCTCTGGCCGGTGGTGCAGCAGCACCCGAGCGCCGCCGCGTTCCCGCAGGGGGAGTCGATGGCGGCGATGTCCGCGCGCGCGGTGGCCGCGGTGCGGGCGTGGGACGCGCGGGTCAACGCCGAGCACGGGCCGGAGGCGGTCTGGCTGGCGTGCAGCCACGGCGACGTGATCAAGGCGATCGTGGCGGACGCGCTCGGCGTACACCTTGATCTTTTCCAGCGGATCGTGGTCGACCCGGCGTCGGTGACGGCGATCCGCTACACCCCGTTGCGGCCGTTCCTGGTCCGGCTCAACGACACCGGCGGCGACCTGTCGGCGCTGGTCCCGCCGCCGCGCAAGCGGCGCCGGCGTTCGGCGCGGCCGGCCGAGTCGGACGCGGCGGTCGGCGGGGGTGCGGGCGCGGCCGGATAGCCGGCCCGGCGCGGCGCGTTCGCTCTGGGCGGATTCGGCGTCGGTGGGCTGCGCGGCACTTCCACACGCCGGATAGGGTCGTGGGTATGACGCACCAGGTGCACGCCTTCGAGCCGCCCGAGCGGTTCGTCGCCGGTACGGTCGGCCCGCCGGGGGAGCGTACGTTCTTCCTCCAAGCGCGCGGCGGCGGCCGGCTGGTCAGCGTGTCGCTGGAGAAGGTCCAGGTGTCGTTGCTCGCCGAGAAGCTCGAAGAGCTGCTCGCCGAGGCGCAGCGCCGCTTCGGCGTGCAGCTGCCCGAGGCCGCGCCGACGACGGGCGGCGACAACGAGCCGCTCGACACCCCGGTGGACGAGGAGTTCCGCGTCGGCACGCTGGGCCTGGCCTTCGACGTGGACACCGCGACGGTGGTGATCGAGGCGATCGCCGTGGGTGAGGCGGAGGTCGAGGTCGAGCTGGGCGGCGCGGACGACGACACCGACGAGGAACCGGACGAGCCGGACGCCGACCTCGACCGGCTCCGGGTACGGCTGACCCCGGAGGCGACCCGCGAGTTCATCGAGCGGGCCAAGCGCGTCGTCAACGCCGGCCGTCCCCCCTGCCCGCTGTGCGGGCAGCCGCTGGACCCGGCCGGTCACCTCTGCCCCCGGAACAACGGCTATCACCGGTGACGTCGTCGGAACTGCAGCCCCGACAGGACGGCGCCGAGGCGCTGCGGCTGCTCGCCGACGGTGAGCTGACCCTGGAGGGGCGGCTGGTCGACGCCTCCAACGCCACCTTGCGCGGCGTCGTCGCGCTCGGCGACGTCACCGCCCACTGTGTCTACAAGCCGGTACGCGGCGAGCGCCCGCTATGGGACTTCCCGGACGGCACGCTCGCCGGCCGGGAGGTGGCCGCCTACCTGGTGTCCCGCGCCACCGGCTGGGACCTGGTGCCGCCGACGGTGCTGCGCGACGGTCCGTTCGGTCCCGGCTCCTGCCAGCTCTGGATCGACGAGCCGGACGACGCCGAGCCGCTCGTCGGGTTCGTGCCGGCGCGGGAGATCCCGCCGCGCTGGTTCCCGGTGGCCGCGGCCCGCGACGACGACGGCGCCGCGTACGCGCTGGCGCACGCCGACGACCCCCGCCTGGCCCGGCTTGCCGTGCTCGACGCGGTGATCAACAACGCCGATCGGAAGGGCGGGCACGTGCTCGTCGGCCCGGACGACCGGATCTACGGCGTCGACCACGGCGTGAGCTTCCACGTCGAGGAGAAGCTGCGTACGGTGCTGTGGGGCTGGGCCGGCCGCGAGCTGCCACCGGACGCGGTGGAGATGCTCGACGGCCTGGCCGGTCAGCTTCGCGGCCCGCTCGGCGACGAACTGGCCGACCACCTGACGATCGGTGAGACCGCGGCGCTGGCGGCCCGGGTACGGCGGCTGCGCGAGACCGGCCGGTTCCCGCTGCCTCCTGAGGAGTGGCCGGCGATGCCCTGGCCGCCGATGTGAGCCGCTGTCGCGTTGATCACCCGTAGGGCGGCACCCGAGGGTCTGACGGATCGTTAGGCTGGCGGTCATGGAGTCTTGGGCGGGACACGAGGTGCCACGGCTGCCCGGCGCGGGCGTGCCGCTGAGGTTGTACGACTCGGCGCGGCAGGGCGCCCACCCCAGCCGGCCCGAGGGCGCGGCCTCGATGTACGTCTGCGGCATCACCCCGTACGACGCCACGCACCTGGGGCACGCCGCCACCATGATCGCGTTCGATCTGGTGCAGCGGATGTGGCGCGACGCCGGCCTGGACGTGCGCTACGTGCAGAACGTCACCGACATCGACGACCCGCTGCTGGAGCGCGCCGAACGCGACGGCGAGGACTGGAAGGTCCTGGCCATGCGCGAGACCGCGCTGTTCCGCGAGGACATGGAGGCGCTGCGGATGATCCCGCCGGCGCACTACGTCGGCGCTGTCGAGTCGATCCCGGAGATTGCCGAGAAAGTGCTGGTGCTGCTCAAGGACGGCGCCGCGTACCGCCTCGACGACGGCACCGGTGACGTCTACTTCGATGTCTCCGCCGCCCCGCGCTTCGGCTACGAGTCGAACCTGTCCCGCGAGCAGATGCTGGAGCTGTTCGCCGAGCGCGGCGGCGACCCGGAGCGCGCCGGCAAGCGCGACCCGCTCGACCCGCTGCTGTGGCGCGGCGCCCGCGAGGGCGAGCCGTCCTGGCCCGGCGGTGAACTCGGCGCGGGCCGCCCCGGCTGGCACATCGAGTGCACGGTCATCGCGTTGAACCTGCTCGGCGACCGGATCGACGTGCAGGGCGGCGGCAACGACCTGATCTTCCCGCACCACGAGTGCTCCGCCGCGCACGCCGAGCGGCTCACCGGCGAGGCGCCGTTCGCCGACCACTACGTACACGCCGGCATGATCGGCCTGGACGGCGAGAAGATGTCGAAGTCCCAGGGCAACCTGGTCTTCGTGTCCCGGCTGCGGGCCGACAAGGTCGACCCGATGGCGGTGCGGCTGGCGCTGATGAGCGGCCACTACCGCAGCGACCGGTCCTGGACCGACGATCTGCTCACCGAGGCGCAGGAGCGGCTGGACCGCTGGCGGCGGGCCGCCGCCGCGCCGGCCGGGCCGTCGGGGGCGGCGTTGCTGACCGAGGTACGCGAGCGCCTGGCCGACGACCTGGACACGCCGGGCGCTCTGGCGGCGGCTGACCGCTGGGCCGACGGGGCACTGAACGGCGCGACGGACGACCCGGAGGCCCCGGAGCTGTTCGCCGACACGGTCGACGCCCTCCTCGGCATCGCCCTGTAGCCGCCCCGCCCGCCCCTCGCTCATCCGTCCCGCGCCGCGCTCTCGCCCTCGCTCGTCCGTCCCCCGCCGCGTCGCGCCTCGCCTCGCCTCGCCGATCTTGCACTTGCGGCCCGCGCTCTCGCCGTTTCGCCCCGGTTCGCGGGGTCGGAAACCGCAAGATCGCGTCGCTCGGCGGGTGGATGGAACGTGGTGGGTGTGTCAGGGGCGGTTTGACACCCATGGCGTTCCACCCCGCGTGACCCGGCCCGTGGCGTGGCCACTTCGTGAGCTGCGCCCGTGTGCCCGGGCGGGAGTTCCGCCGGGCGCGGCCCTTTAAGGGAGGCTGCGTGCGTGTGCGCAGGCCCTACCGGCCCACCTCGGCGATCTTGCACTTGCGGCCCTCGGGGCGTCGTAAATGCCCCGTATGCCGGGGCGCGGAGTGCAAGATCGCCGGGGCGTGCGTGGGAGCGCCGGGGCGCGGGCGGTCAGCCCAGGACCAGGCCGGGGTCGGGGTCCTGGTCGGGGGACGGGGCGGGGATCTTGTACTCCTCGGTGAGCGTGGTCATCGGGCCGGGCCAGGTGGCCTGCGCGACCTCGATCGGCTTGCGCCGCTCGTCGTACGCCACGTGCAGCAAATGCAGCACCGGTGTGTCGGGGCGGATCTGGAGGATCTCCGCCTCCTCCCGGCTGGGCTGGCGCGCGCTGATCGTGTCGGTGGCGGTGACGTACCGCCGGCCGGTGACCTCCTCGGCCTCCTGGTAGAGCGGCCGGCCGAACGCCTCGGCGCGTTCCAGCGAGGTGCCGGCGGTGTCGGCGGGCAGGAACCACGACGCGCCGACCTCAACCGGGGAGTCGTCGGTGCGTACCAGGTGCCGCCGGCAGAGCAGTTCGGTGCCGTCGGCGACGCCGAACGCGTCGGCCACTTCGGCCGGGGCGGGGGAGCGGCCGACCGAGACGAGTTGCTGGCGGTACCGGGCGGCCAGGTCGGTGTGGTAGCCGCGGAAGCCGCCGTACCGGCCCCGGGACAGGCGGTTGAGGCGGCGCCGGGTGCCGCGGACGTACGTACCGGAGCCGGGTTTGGTGATCAGGATGCCTTCGACCCGCAGCTGGTCGACGGCGCGTTGGACGGTCTGCTTTGCGACGCCGAACATCTCGGCGATGGCCGGGATGGACGGCAGCCGCTCGCCGGGTCCCCAGTCGCCGCGGCGCACCTGGGCCTTGAGCTGCGCGGCGATCTGCCGGTGCGGGAACTCGGCCGCGCCGGGGTTGATCTGCATCCGGGCCTCCTCAGAACCAGAACAGCTAGGTTCCTAGGATGCCCTACGGGGTGTGACGCCGCTACCCCGGACACGCAGAAACCGGGCCCCGGCGAGGGGACCCGGCTTCGACGGAAAGCTGCTACCAGGAACCCGCTGTCGGCCCGGCGGAGCCGCCGCGGCGGCGCAGGTACTTCTCGAACTCCTGGGCGATCTCGTCCCCGGTCAGCGGGGTGATGCCGGCGTCGCCGACCCGTTCCTCCAGCTCACGCACGTACTCGCCGAGTTCGGCGTCCTGCTCGGCGGCGCTGCGGACCCGCTGCTCCCACTCGGCGGCCTCCTCGGCCAGGTCGGCCATCGGCACCGGCAGGTCGAGCACGTCTTCGACCCGGTGCAGCAGCGCGAGCGTGGCCTTCGGGCAGGGCGGGTTGTTGGCGTAGTGCGGCACGTGCACCCAGAACGACACCGCGTCGACCTCGGCCCGGGTGCAGGCGTCGTGCAGCACGCCGACGATGCCGGTCGGCCCGTCGTACCGGGTGGGGGTGAGCTGGTAGCGCTTGGCCGCGTCGGCGTCCGACGCGCTGCCGCTGATCGGCAGCGGCCGGGTGTACGGCACGTCGGCGAGCAGCGCGCCGAGCAGGACCACCCGCTCGACCTCCAGGCTGTGGCAGATCTCCAGCACCTGCTCGCAGAAGGTACGCCAGCGCATGCTCGGCTCGATGCCCCGGATCAGCACCACGTCCCGCTCGGTGCCCTCCGGGCTGGCCACCATGAACCGCGTGGTGGGCCATTCGACGCGCCGGGTCTCCCCGTCGGCCATGGTGATCGTCGGACGGCTCACCTGGAAGTCGTAGAAGTCCTCCGGGTCCAGCTCGGTCACCTGCCGGGCCTGCCAGACCTGCTCCAGGTGTTCCACGGCGGCGGTTGAGGCGTCGGCGGCGTCGTTCCAGCCCTCGAAGGCCGCGATGGCGACCGGCGAGCGCAGTACCGGCAGCCCGTCGAACTCGGTCACGCCGTCACCTCACCCTGCTCGTCGGGCGCGGCGCCCCGTCGCACTGTCGCACCCCTGTTGTCCTTCACGTCCGTCAGCCTACGTGCCGCCGACGGGGCCGGCCCGTCGGCCGCGCCGGTCGCCGAGGTCGACCACCCGGGCGAACCGGCGCAAAGGCGTACGCCGGCCGGCCGGGCAGTATGTGGGAAGGCCCGGTTCGGGTGAGTCTGGCGTACTCGGGCGCACTAACCTGGGCCATGTGCCTATTTCGTTGCGTGACCTGCTGGCGGATCGGATCCTGATCGCGGACGGCGCGATGGGGACGATGCTCCAGGCGGCCGACCTCACCCTTGACGACTTCGACGGCCTCGAAGGCTGTAACGAGATCCTCAACGTGACCCGGCCGGACGTGGTCCGCGGCGTGCACGACGCCTACCTGGCCGCCGGCGCGGACTGCGTGGAGACCAACACGTTCGGCGCGAACCTGCCCAACCTCGCCGAGTACGGCATCCCCGGCCGCATCCGGGAGCTGTCCGAGGCGGGCGCGCGGATCGCGCGGGAGGCAGCCGACGCGTACGCGACGCCGGAGCACCCCCGGTTCGTGCTCGGCTCGATGGGTCCGGGCACCAAGCTGCCCACGCTCGGGCACGCGAGCTACGCCTCGCTGCGCGACGCGTACCAGGCGAACGCCGCCGGACTGATCGCCGGCGGGGCGGACGCGCTGATCATCGAGACCTGCCAGGACCTGCTCCAGGTCAAGGCGGCGGTGGTCGGGTCGAAGCGGGCCCGCGCCGAGGCCGGCCGGGACGTGCCGATCATCTGCCAGGTGGCCGTGGAGACCACCGGCACCATGCTGCTGGGCAGCGAGATCGGCGCCGCGCTGACCGCGATCGAGCCGCTCGGCGTCGACCTGATCGGGCTGAACTGCTCGACCGGCCCGGCGGAGATGGGCGAGCACCTGCGCTACCTGGCGCAGCACTCGCGTATCCCGATCTCGGTGATGCCGAACGCGGGCCTGCCGGTGCTGACCGCCGACGGCGCGTACTTCCCGCTCAGCCCGGACGAGCTGGCCGACGCGCTGGAGCAGTTCGTCACCGACTACGGCGTGGGCCTGATCGGCGGCTGCTGCGGCACCACCCCGGAGCACATCCGGGTGCTGGTGGAGCGGCTGGGCGGGCGGGCGCCGGTGGCGCGGGAGCCGAAGCCGGAGGCCGGGGTCTCCTCGATCTACCACCACGTGCCGTTCGCCCAGGACGCCAGCATCCTGATGGTGGGGGAGCGGACCAACGCCAACGGCTCGAAGGCGTTCCGCGAGTCGATGCTCGCCGGGGACTGGCAGGCCTGCGTGGAGGTCGCCCGCAGCCAGGCCCGCGACGGCTCGCACCTGCTCGACCTATGCGTCGACTACGTGGGCCGCGACGGTACGCAGGACATGCGGGAGCTGGCCGGCCGGTTCGCCACCGCCTCGACGCTGCCGATCGTGCTGGACTCCACCGAGCCGGCGGTGATCGAGGCCGGGCTGGAGATGCTCGGCGGCCGGTGCGTGGTCAACTCGGTGAACTTCGAGGACGGCGACGGCCCCGACTCCCGCTACGCGCGGGTCATGCCGGTGGTCAGGGAGCACGGCGCCGCCGTCGTGGCGCTGCTCATCGACGAGGAGGGCCAGGCCCGCACCCGCGAGTGGAAGGTACGCGTGGCCAGCCGGCTCATCGACGACCTGACCGGCCGGTGGGGGATGCGCCGGGAGGACATCCTCATCGATGCGCTGACGTTCCCGATCGCCACCGGGCAGGAGGAGACCCGCCGCGACGGCATCGAGACGATCGAGGCGATCCGGGAGATCGCGGCGCGCTACCCGGGCGTCAACTTCACCGCCGGCATCTCCAACGTGTCGTTCGGTCTCAACCCGGCGGCCCGGCAGGTGCTCAACTCGGTGTTCCTGCACGAGTGCGCCCAGGCCGGGCTGACGTCGGCGATCGTGCACGCTAGCAAGATCCTGCCGATGGCGCGGATCCCGGACGAGCAGCGCGAGGTGGCGCTCGACCTGGTGTACGACCGTCGCCGCGAGGGCTACGACCCGGTGCAGCGGTTCATCGAGGCGTTCGAGGGCGTGGACGCCGCGTCGGCGCGCGCCACCCGGGCCGAGGAGCTGGCCGCGCTGCCGCTGGACGAGCGGCTCAAGCGGCGGATCATCGACGGTGAGCGCAACGGCCTGGAGGCCGACCTGGACACCGCGATGGCGCAGGGGCGTACGCCGCTGTCCATCATCAACGACCTGCTGCTCGACGGCATGAAGGTGGTCGGCGAGCTGTTCGGCTCCGGCCAGATGCAGCTGCCGTTCGTGCTCCAGTCCGCCGAGGTGATGAAGACCGCGGTGGCCTATCTGGAGCCGCACATGGAGAAGACCGACGACGACGGCAAGGGCCGCATCGTGCTCGCCACGGTGAAGGGCGACGTGCACGACATCGGCAAGAACCTGGTCGACATCATCCTGTCCAACAACGGCTACGACGTGGTGAACATCGGCATCAAGCAGCCGATCAACGCGATCCTCGACGCCGCCGAGGAGCACCGGGCCGACGCGATCGGCATGTCCGGCCTGCTGGTCAAGAGCACCGTCATCATGAAGGAGAACCTGGCCGAGATGGCCTCCCGGGGCGTGGCCGAGCGCTGGCCGGTGCTGCTCGGCGGCGCCGCGCTGACCCGCGCGTACGTGGAGGACGACCTGCGATCGATCTACCCGGGCCAGGTGCACTACGCCCGCGACGCGTTCGAAGGGCTGTCCCTGATGGACCGCGTGATGGCGGCCAAGCGCGGCGGTGCGCCGGTGGTCGACCCGGAGCGCGAGGCGGCGCTGGCGGCCCGCCGGGAGCGCCGCGAGCGGCAGCGGGCCCAGGTCCGCGAGGCGCTGCCCGAACTGGACGACGCCTCGGTCCGCTCCGACGTGGCGGTGGACGTGACGGTGCCGAAGCCGCCGTTCTTCGGCACCCGTGTGGTCAAGGGTGTGCCGCTGGCCGACTACGCGGCGCTGCTCGACGAGCGGGCCACGTTCCTCGGCCAGTGGGGGCTGCGCGGCGCCCGCGGCGGCAAGGGCCCGTCGTACGAGGAACTGGTCGAGACCGAGGGCCGGCCCCGGCTGCGGTACTGGCTGGACCGCCTGATCTCCGACCAGGTGCTGGAGGCGGCCGTGGTGTACGGCTACTTCCCGGCGTACTCCGAGGGCAACGACCTGGTGGTGCTGGACGAGAACGGGCACAGCGAGCGGGCCCGGTTCTCCTTCCCACGGCAGCGGCAGGAGCGGCGGCTGTGTCTGGCCGACTTCTTCCGGCCCAAGGGCGACCAGCTCGACGTGGTGGCGCTGCAGCTGGTCACCGTCGGGCAACCGATCAGCGAGTACACGGCGAAGATGTTCGCCGGCAACGAGTACCGCGACTACCTGGAGGTGCACGGCCTGTCGGTGCAGCTCACCGAGGCCCTGGCCGAGTACTGGCACCGGCGGATCCGGGCCGAGCTGGTGCTGCCCGGCGGCGGCACCGTCGCCGACGACGACCCGGCCGACCTGGCCGGTCTGCTGCGCACCGACTACCGAGGCTGCCGGTACGCGTTCGGCTACCCGGCCTGCCCGGACCTGGAGGACCGGGCGAAGATCGTGGAACTGCTGGGCGCGGAGCGGATCGGCGTGCAGTTGTCCGAGGAGTTCCAGCTGGTGCCGGAGCAGGCCACTGACGCGATCGTGGTGCACCACCCGGAGGCGAACTACTTCAACGCCAAGTGACGCCGGATGCTGTCGACCTGTCCGAAGCGAACAGGCTGCCGCATCGGTCGGCCCGTGCTGTGGATCAGGGCTGGGACGCCACGGTGAGCTTTGCGATGTCTGGGGCATAGACGGTCATCCAGTGCGGATGCAGCCGGTAGTAGACCACGTCGTTGTCCCAGTCGAAGAGGTCGTCGCCGTAGAAGTCCTTCAAGTACGCGAGCACGTCCGGCCAGTCCGTGGCCTGGTCGCCGTTGCGGGGGTTGAGGATCTCCACCTTGCCGTGCGTGAAGACGCCGAGGTCCTCACCGCGCATATGTGCGGCGCTGACGGCGGGCCGCGCCGCGAGGTGGCGCGCCTTGGCGGCGTCGGGCGCCGTGCCGAAGTACCACTTGCCTCGCAGGAAGTGCCCGTCGACACCGCTGATCCGCGGCTCACCCTTCGCCGTCACGCTGGACAGAGCGAGGGTGCACATGCCGGTGAGGACCTGGGTGAGCTGCTCCGCGTTCAGCGTGCTCGCGGTATTGATGATCGAGCGGAGGTGGGAGGTGGAGCCGGCGAGGGAGGCGTCCAGGAGGGCTTGGAGCTCTTCGAGATCTTGTGGGGTTTCGCGCATGAAGATCCTTGTCTCTCCGCATCTGTCTACGCCGTGGTCCGCGCCTCTCACCGGCGCCGGTCGATGAGCCCATGCTCCATCCAAAACCTGACGCCTTGCGTCAGATTTCTTCAAGCGGTCTAGGCGATTGCGCGTTACGGGTCGAGTGGTTCGATGACCTGTTTTCGGGCGTGCTGGTAGATGACGGAGCTGCGGAACCCGACGATCTCGCGGCGTCCGCTGAACTTGTCCATGAGGAAGGAGTGCAGGATGTCGACGCTGGGGACGGCGACATGGACGAGGAAGTCGTCGCCGCCGGCCACGACGTACACCGACAACACCTCGGGCAGCTCCATCGCATATTTCTTGAAGCCGTCGATGACGGTTCGGCTCAGGGGCCGGACCTGCACGTGCAGCAATGCCTGTACGCCGCGGTTGAGGGCGGCCAGGCTGATCTCGGCGTGATAGCCGGTGATCACGCCGCGTTCCCGCAGTGCGCGCACGCGTTCCAGGCAGGTGGACGGCGCGATGCCGACCGCGCGGGCCAGTTCGCGGTTGGTCTGCCGCGCATGTGTCTGCAGGTGCTCGATGATCGCCGAATCAAGTTCGTCCACGACCGGGATCCTGTCACCTTCTCCGAACGATGTTCGCTTTTAGCTGGTCGGCGCCAACCACCTGCCTACTGTCGATCCCGTTCCGGCGAGCGCACGACAGGAGCCATCATGGTCGCGACCCACCTCGACACCGAGCCCATGCACGAACACGTCGTCATCAGGCGGGGCGCACGGTCCGGCCTGCCGATAGTTGTTGCGGTGCACTCCACCGCGCTCGGTCAGGCCATCGGTGGCTGCCGGGTCGCGCAGTACCCGCACTGGCGTGACGGGCTCACCGACGCGCTGCGGCTGTCGGCCGCGATGTCGGACAAATGCGCGCTGGCCGGGCTGCCCAACGGCGGCGGCAAGACCGTCGTCGCCCTGCCCCCGGGCAGGACACTCGACGCGGCCGCCCGTCGGGCGGTGCTGCATGACGCGGGCGACGTGATCGCCGGCCTGGACGGCGCCTATGCCACCGGGCCGGACGTGGGAACCGGACCGGACGACATGGTCACGATCGCCGAGCGGACCCCGCATGCGTTCTGCCGACCGGTGCACGCCGGTGGCAGCGGCGACTCCTCCGGACACACCGCCGCCGGCGTCCTCGCCGCGCTGCATGCCCTGTGCGCCGAGCGATTCGGGTCAGCCGATCTGTCCGCGCGCAGCTTCGCCGTTCTCGGCCTCGGCCGCGTCGGCGGCCACGTACTGCGCATGCTCGCCGAAGCCGGCGCGACCCTGGTGGCCGCCGACATCGACGAGGGTAGACGAACGCTCGCCGACGCCGCGGGTGCCGCCTGGACCAGCCCGCAGGACTGCCTGACCGCCGACGTGGACGTGCTCGTCCCCGCCGCCCTCGGCGGTCTGCTCACCCCGCACACGGTGCCGACACTGCGGTGCGCCGCGATCGCCGGCCCGGCCAACAACCAACTCGACACCCCGGCCACCGCCGACCTGCTGCACCAGCACGGCATCCTCTGGGCACCGGACATCATCGTCAGCGCCGGCGGCATCATCCACGCCACCGCGGTCGAACTGCACCAGGAAACCTCCGCCCAGGCCACCGCCCGGGTTCAGGGCATCGCCGGGACTCTCGCCGACATCCTGCGCGCCGCCCGCGCCACCGGCTCGACCCCGGCCGCCGCCGCCCGCTCCCGCGCCCGCCGCCGCATCGAACACCGCAGCCGCTGACCCTGACACCGCCCGACCGCAAGACAGCCGCCCAGCCGCCACCGGTCTCGACGCGGACGCACCACCGATACCCGGTGACAGCTCAGGGCCAGGTGACGCCGTCATCCGGCCCGAGCTGAGCTGACAGGTTCACGACACCCGGCCGGCCCGCCACCGGGCTACCGGGTCGGTCGAGCCTTGCCCGGAACGGCCGCCTCCGCGAGGCTCTGGTAATCGTTGTATTCACATGCTTTGATCTGTC
Organism: Micromonospora sp. LA-10; assembly: GCF_051853095.1. NCBI lineage: Bacteria > Bacillati > Actinomycetota > Actinomycetes > Micromonosporales > Micromonosporaceae > Micromonospora > Micromonospora sp. LA-10. The sequence goes on along the minus strand of NZ_CP195710.1, from coordinate 561,924 downwards.
CTCAGGATCTGACCCGGATTCAGAGGAGCTTCATGCGAGTCACCATCCGAGCGCTCGTGGCAGGGCTGGCACTGGCCCTCGCGGCCACGACCGGCGCTGCCGCCGCACCCTCCGCCGGCGCCGCCGCCGTCGACCCGGCCGACGAGTCGCAGGACTTCCCGTTCCCCGGCGCGGACACCATCGCCCTGCACGACGGCTCCAACAAGTACATCACGTACGGGGCCAGCAGCGGCGGGCGCAAGGTGCCGTACTCCGTCTCCGGCTCGGGGAATGTCGTCGGCACCTCGCCGATCGTGGGCGGCGACGCCATGCCGAGCGGCGGCGGGGCGTGGGTCGAGGCCGGCTCCGGGATCTGGACGCCGGGGGCGTTCTACCACGTCAAGGACGGGGTCGGCCGCTACTACCTCTTCTACACGGCCACCCGCAAGAACGACGACGGACGCAAGTGCATCGGAGTGGCTCGCTCCCAGAACCCGTACGGAGCGTTCATCGCCGAGGACCTGCCGATCGCCTGCCCGGACAAGGGCAGCCGGTGGGCGCTGGACGCGGACGTCACCGCCGGTCCCGCGGGTGCGATCTGGATGACTTGGCGCGACGGGCAGCGGGCCGAAGGGCAGGAGTCGGCGCTCTCCGTCATGATGCTGAAGTTCAACGCCAACGGCACCGTCGACCGCAACAGCGATCCGGTCGTCATCTTCCGCAGCGACAATCTGACCTGGGTCACGTACCGGGACACGAGCGGCGTCGCCGTGATCGAGAACCCGAGCGTGTTCTACCACAACGGTTCCTGGTATCTGTTCTACTCCGGCAACGCCTGGCGGGAGAACTACTACTCGACCGGCATCGCCTTCTGCGGCGACCGGATCGACGACGGCCTGTGCGCGCCGATGCCCGGACCGAATCGGGCCTGGTTCTCCTACTCGGGTCCGGCCGCGCACCTGCCCGACACGATGCGCAAGTACTCGTTGCCGGGGAACAAGCGCGGGCCGGGCGCGATGGACGTCTACCGGGCCCGCGACGGCAAGCCGTGGGTGACGTGGAACTACCTCGCCGACGACGGCTCGGGACGTAAGAGCCGGACCGGGCGTCTCGTCATCACCGGCTCCGGCTCCAACGCCGACTTCAGGGTGGAGCTCTAACGATTGTCCCGGACTGCGACCGCCACCACAGTGGCGGCGCCGGTCCAGTGTGCCCTCCAACAGGAAGGACCATTGATGAAAAGAACCTACCGAAACGTCCGCCGTGCCATCGCCCTGATCACCACGCTCACGGTGGCGACGCTCCTCCTGCCGGTCTCGCCAGCCGCGGCGGCATCTACCTTCCAGGCCGGCCACCTGAACATCTACAACGGCCTCACCCACGAGAAGTTCCTCCACGACCTGAACCTGATCACCTCGAAGGCCGACATGGTCGCGCTCAACGAGGTGGGTCCCCGCAGGGCCTTCCTGGTGGACTGGGCCGCCAACAACGGCTGGACGTTCTACGCCCCGACCACTTCGGTGCACGCGGCCGGTGAAGCCCTGCTGGCGAAGAAGAGCATGTTCGAAGTGGTCGACAAGGGGTCGAAGTTCGTGTGCGACACCAACCCCGACGAGCCACCGCCGCCGCGCTACAACAACTGGGTCAAGTACCGGCACAAGGCGACCGGGCGGTTCGTGTTCCACATCAACTTCCACGCCGTCGCCGGTATCGACAACAACGGCTGGCCGGAAGACCTTCCGCGTACCCGATGCGCGGAGCAGCAGTTCGCGGAGGTCAAGGAGCTGGCCCGCGAGAAGAAGGCCGAGGGGCAGGTCATCGTCAGCGGCGACCTCAACGTCGACTTCAGCGCCGACAAGGCCCGCGGGTACGAGAAGTTCCCGTGGAAGGTCTTCGAGGCCAACGAGCTGCCGAACCTCCGCTCCGTCTACAACCTCTACGGCGAGAAGGGAACCGGCACGCACGGGAACCGGCACATCGACTACATCTACTTCTGGAAGCGGATCGAGAGCTCCCAGGTCATGTGGATGACCGACTACCGCATCGTCGGGGACACCAACTCCGACCACAAGGGCGTCGTGGCGGACTTCTCCCTCGCGTCCTGACCGGCGGTACGAACGGGTCGAAGCTCCGTCAACGAGCGGTTGGCGGAGCTTCGACCTGTGAGGACCACAACGCCGGCCGTCACGTGTCGTAGAGCCCGTCCCACGGCTCGTGGAATCCGAGGCGATCCGGATACAGCTCGACCCAGTCGACGTGGCTGCCGTCGCCCGCCCGGTCGCCGGACTCGTCGACCAGACCGAACAGGACGCCGTCCCGACGGGTCTGGAACAGTTGTACGGCGATGTCGCCGTACGACCTGCCGGGCAGGCTCGCGAGCAGCCCGTCGAGCGCCTCGGTCAGCGCGCCCCGATCCGCGACCCGCGTGATCGTCGAGTGCCGGTACGTCCCGTCGTGGTCGAACAGGTGCACGTACGCGTGGTGGTCCCACGCCGAGGCGAGGAACAGCCCGTCGTCGTAGCGGCCGATCGTGTCCGTCCGGTAATCGGGCTCGTGCGCGATGGGAATCAGCCGGGGTACGGGCACCCGGTCAACGTAGCGCACGAGCGCGGGGCGCCCGCCGTGACGGCGGACGCCCCGAAGCGTCGACGTGCCGGTCAGCCGATCAGCGTGACCGAGTAGTCGTAGGTCGTCCGGGTCACCGAGTACGTCGCGGTCTGCCCGTTCTGGCCCGGCCCACGCCGCCCGCCGTCGCGGACGGCCGGGCAGCCGTCAGGCACGTCCCGGATGGTGTGCGCGCAGGCTTCGCGTCAGGGCGGGGATCATCACCGCCGCCGCGACCAGGTGCAGCGCGACCAGCGTGACGCTCGTCGTGGCGGCGGCCCCGACGAGGAACGGCGGTGCCAGCGACAGCGCGGTCAGTGGGGCCGCCGTCCACAGGAACCGTTCGGCGGGTCGCGCGCTGCACCGCAGCAGGACCGCGGCGATGACGACCCCGACGAGCGAGAAGAAGCCGGTCACCACGGTGAATCCGCCCAGCGGGATCGCCTCGTCACCGCCGTCCGGGATCGCGAAGTCGACGCCGGCTGCCCGGGCGAGCGCCGCGCCGAGCGTGGTGGCCGTCATCGCGGCGAGCGTGGCGACGACGCCGGTGACGGCGAGCCGACGGAAGCGGTGCGACCGACTCACGTCGACGCGGGTGTCGGTGCTGCTGGTCATGTCGTTCCTCCAGGGACTGTGGTGAGGCGTGAGGATCCGCACCGTCGCGGTGCGACGGCCGGGGTTGCACAGCGCGCGTACGCCGGTGCCGCGCAGCCAGAAGCCGGCGTCGCGGCGAAGGACCGGCCCGGGGGCGCCGTCGCGCAGCTCCAGCTGCACCCGTCCGCGCGTGACCACGCCGTACGCGTGCTGCCACTGGGCAGCGACCACCGCGACGCGCGCGCCGCCGGGCAGCGCGAGCGTCCGCGCGGGCACTACGGCGTACGGTCGGCCGGCAGGCGCTCGGGCAGCCCGAGGCGCGGGAACTGGTCGGCGTGGAACGTGACGATCTCGGTGATCGCCCCGCCGGTGACGCGCAGGGCGTCGACGGTGAGCGGCAGGTACGCGCCGTCGCTGTCCTCCCACAGGTAGAACGCGACGGCGGGCTGGCGGTTCACGGCGGTGGGCAACGCCCGCATGCTGCCCAGGCTCTCGAAGCCGTCCGCGACCCAGTCGGCGACCACCGCGTCCCGGCCGATCTGCAGGCCCGGGGTGGGCGGCATCGAGCAGCGCACGTCGTCGCGCAGCATGGCGGCGAGCGCGCCGACGTCCTTGGCGACGGCCGCGTCGGTGAAGCGGCGTACCAGCTCGCGGGTCCGGGTGTCCGTCTCGTCGCCGGTCCAGTCCTGCCGCTGCGCGGGCAGGTGCTCCCGCATGCCGGCGCGGGCGCGCTGCAACGCGCTGTTCACCGAGTTGACCGAGTCGCCGAGCAGGTCCGCGACGTCCTTCGCCGGCCAGCCGAGCACGTCGCGCAGGATCAGCACGGCGCGCGGACGCGGCGCGAGGTGCTGCACGGCGACCAGGTACGCCAGCTCGATCGTCTCCCGTGCCACCGCGACGGCTTCCGGCTCGTCCGCGCCGGCGGCGGGAAGCTCGTCGAGCAGCCGGTCCGGGTAGGGCTGCAGCCACCGCACCTCGCCGCCGGTCGCGGGCTCGGGCCGGCACTTGGCCAGCAAATCCAGGCAGGCGTTCGTGGCGATCCGGTACAGCCAGGCCCGGAACGTCGAGCGTCCGGCGAACGTCTCGCGCCGTCGCCAGGCCCGCAGGAACGTCTCCTGGACGGTGTCCTCGGCGTCCTCGAACGACCCGAGCATCCGGTAGCAGTGCACGTGCAGCTCCCGCCGGTGCCGCTGCGCCAGCCCGGCGAACGCCGGCTCGTCGACCTCACCCAGGTCGCGTACGTCCAGCTCCGCCTGCCGCGTCTCCGCACCCATCGCGTCATCCTCCCGCCTCGTCGTGGTCTGTCGCAGGTGTGACGGGTACGGGCGGAAAAACTCATCACCGCCGCCTGCTCCCCGGAGGTGACGGGCGGTACTACCGTGCGCGCCATGCAGTTCTCGATCGACCGCGATTCCGTCTGCATGGGCGACGACGTCGATTCCCACCGCGTGACTTTCCACGTGCGCCCGCATCGGACCCTCGGGTCGCTTCTGGCGCAGGCCCTGCGCAAGTACCGCCTGGCCTCGGTCGGCGGCGAGATCTCCTGGATCGCCGAGGTCACCTACGGCGGTTACCGGAGCGACGAGCGCGGCTCCCTGCATTCGCCGACGACCCACGCGCTCGCGCTGCTGCACGTGCCGTTTCCGGAGGGCGAGACGACGATCATCCCGTTGAGCAACTACTTCCTGAGCATGCCGTTGCGGGAGATGGCGGAGCGGGCCGGCGGGGCCGAGGTGACCCTCAACTTCCACTATCTCAGCGAGGGGGCCCGCTGGCGTCCGGAGGAGTTCATCGCCCGGTACAAGTGACGGCGAACGGTCAGCCGGTCCGCGGCGCGTACATGATGACGGCGACGCCGACCAGGCAGATGGCCGCGCCGGCGAGGTCGAAGCGGTCGGGCCGGAACTTGTCGACGACCATGCCCCAGGCGAGCGACCCGGCGACGAACACGCCGCCGTAGGCGGCGAGGATGCGGCCGAAGTTCGGGTCCGGCTGGAACGTGGCCACGAACCCGTAGGCGCCGAGCGCGATCACCCCGGCGGCGATCCAGAGCAGCCCGCGGTTCTCCCGCCAGCCCTGCCACACCAGCCAGGCGCCGCCGATCTCGGCGAGCGCGGCGAGCAGGAACAGCAGGATGGACCGGACGACAGTCATGCGTCAGACCGTAGCCGGGTCGTGGTCCGGGCCGGCGAACGGCAGGGGGCAGCGCGGGCTGGCGGCGCAGGCGACCAGGTCGTCGCAGCCGGCCGAGATCGCGGCCCGGAGCGTCTCGCGGACGACAGTCAGGTCAGCCAGCCGCCGCTCCACCTCGGCGAGCTTGGCCCGGGTCCGCAGGCCGGTGTCGTGCCGTCCGGCCGCCAGCAGGTCGGTGACCTCGGCGAGGGTGAAGCCGAGACGTTGCGCGGCCTTCACCACCCGCAGCAGGGTGACCGTCTCGGCCGGGTAGAGGCGGTGTCCGCCCGGCGACCGCCGGGGCGCGGGGAGCAGCCCGCGCCGCTCGTAGTAGCGCAGCGTCTGCACGGTCACCCCGGCCGCGTCGGCGAGCCGGCCGCTGCGCAGCCCCGGCTCGCCCATCACCGGCCCCGCGCGGCCGTGGCCCGCAGGGCCAGGGCATCGAGTACGGCGACACGGGTCGCCGGGACGCGGATGTCGAGCGTCACCGTGTCGGCGTCCGGGCGGGTGAGGTCGAACGTGAAGAAGGAACAGCAGGCCGACTCGCGGTCGATCAGGTCGCGGGCCAGCGGTTCGGCGCGGCCGTCGAGGCGCAGCCGCAGGTGCCCGGCGGCCGGCCGGTCGGCGCCGCGCAGGGCGTCGTGGAACAGAGCGTCGAACTCGGCCAGCCGCAGCGGCCGTTCGGCGGTGGGCAGTGTGCAGGTGTCGGGCACCCAGGAGTCGTCGGTCACCTCTCGACGGTAAGCCCGTACCGGGGTACCGGATGCAAGTGCCGGCCGCCGGTGGCGGCTGGGGACGCTCACGGCCTTCGGCTCACGTAGATCAGGTCCGGGCCGTCCTCGCCCGGCGTGTCGAGGTGCGCGGCGCGGTGCAGCCCGGCCCTTCGGGCGACCCGCTCCGAGGCGGTGTTCGCCGGACGGATCCGCGCGACGACCGGCAGTTCCGGGCGATGGGCGGCGGCCCAGGCCACGACCGCGGTGGCCGCCTCGCCCGCCACGCCGTCACCCCAGACGGCCGGGTCGAGACGGTAGAACAGGTTCAACACGTCACTGTCGTGCAGCCGCATCAGCTTCAGGCCGCAGAAGCCGACCGGCCGGTCGTCGCGGCACACGGACCAGTAGCCGAAGCCGTGCCGCCGCCAGTGCGCGTCCCAGCGCCGGAAGCGTTCGCCGGCCTCGGCGCGATCGGCGAGCAGATCGGACGGATTGTGCGCGCAGGCCCGCGAATCGGTGTGCAGGGCATGGATCAGATCGACGTCGTCGCGGGTGGGCCGGCGTAGGCGCAGCCGCGCGGTGGTCAACTCCTCGTGCTCGCCCATCAGCACGCATCATCCGCGCCGGGCGGGCCCTCGGTCCACCCCTTTCCCGCTCGCGACCTGCGGCGACGTCGGGAATACGGCTGTGCTCGACGGCCCGGCGGGCTACCGTCACCGGAGTACGGGCCGACGCCGGGCCAGGCGCCGCGTCCACGCCCGCGCCGTCGGAGTTGACGTGGCGGAAACGCCCGAGGGCGAGCATGGGTACGACGAAAGGGGCGGACATGACCGACGAGGTGACGTCGCAGGTCCCGCCGGACCCGGCTCCCGTGCTGAGCGCGCCCGCCGGGCCGGTCGGACCGCCGAGCAGCCTGGACCTGTGGGCCCGCGCCCAGGTGCTGCACCGCTGCTTCGGCGACGACGACGGCGAGCCGCACATCATGCGCGGCCTGGACTGACCCCAGCGGCTCAGCGCACCACCACACCGGCCCGCGCCAGCGCCTCCCACCAGGACGCGAGATCGGGAACCGGCTGCGCGCGGGCCGTCAGCTCGTCCAGCTGCCGCAGTTGTTCCCTGCTCGGTGACGGTGAGACGGTGGCGCCCTCGCCGACCAGGGCGTACCGGCGGCCCTCGACCGTCAGCAGCATCGTGCCGAAGATCGTCCCCCGGGCCTCGACCCGCCCGGCGAGCGCGCCGAACACCGCCGCGCCGCGCCGGTCGCCGGCCCGCAGCCGGCCCTCGTCGAGGACCATCAGCACCGGCACGCACCGCAGGCCGTTCCAGAGGCTGCGTCGCCAGTAGACGATTCCGGCGTACGACGGGCGCGGCTCCACCCGGCGACGGTACCCGGGCCGATGCGGCACGACCGGCGCGGACGCCCGGGCGCCCGGCACCCGGTGAACGTTTCCCGGCCGTGGTGCGTGTGAGCCGGTGAGCATCACCGGCGTCCGCCGGGGGTACTGCTGCGGACACGGGCACAACAGCCGGGAGGTCATGGTGGGGGACAGGGCGCGACGTCAGGGCCGCGGACCGATCGCCGGACTGGTGGTGGCCGCGCTGGTGGCGGCCGGCTGCATGGCCGGCGGCGTTGACCAGGGCGAGCCGCAGCAGCAGCCCGCGCCCCGGCGCAGCGCGCAACCCGACTCGCAGACCACCCGGGCCGACGGCACCACGAGCGTCGCCGAGTTCAAGCAGGACATCGAGGACGCGGTCCGGCTGGCCGAACGGTACTGGGCGCAGCAGTTCCGCGCCTCCGGTCAGCGGTTCACCCCGATCCGACGGGTGGTGGCCTACAGCCGCGAGGGCGAGCTGGCCTGCGCCGGGCAGGGGCTGCCGCGCAACAACGCGGTGTACTGCTCGGCCGGCGACTTCATCGCCTACGACGTGAACTGGGCGGTGGCGGCGTTCCGGCAGATCGGCGACGCGTTCCTGTTCTACCTGCTCGGCCACGAGTACGCCCACGGCATGCAGGTGCGGCTGGGCATCCGCTACAACTTCACCATCCAGCAGGAGTTGCAGGCCGACTGCATGGCCGGGGCGTACCTCGGTGACAGCGTGCGTTCCGGGGTGCTGGAGCTGGAGGACGGCGACCTGGAGGAGTTCAAGGAGGGGCTGCTGGCCGTCGGCGACGACCCCGACCAGCCGTGGTTCGCCGAGGGCTCGCACGGCACCGCCGAGCAGCGCAGCGACTCGTTCTTCCGGGGGTACGAGAAGTCGCTGGGCGCCTGCGGTCTCGGGTGATGCCGCGGGTCACCCCCGCCGGGGACGGTGGCGGGCGGCTCTGGCGCGGCTGGCAGGATCGGCGGGGTACGCGTACCGAAGGAGGCCCCCGCTGATCAGCAAGCATCCCGCCGCCGTGCTCTTCGACATGGACGGCACCCTGGTCGACAGCGAGAAACTGTGGGACGTCGCGCTGCAGGAGCTGGCCGCCGTGTACGGCGGTGTCCTGTCCGACGACGCCCGCCGCGCGATCGTCGGCACCGGGATGGCCGACGCGATGCGGATCGTGCACGACGACCTGGGCCAGCCGGAGCGGGACGTGCAGGCCAGCGCCGACTGGATCAGCGCCCGGATCCTGGAGCTGTTCCGCACCGGGCTGCGGTGGCGTCCGGGCGCGCTGGCGCTGCTGCGCGCGGTACGGGACGCCGGCATCCCCACCGCGCTGGTCACCTCCAGCGGCCGGTCCCTGGTCGAGGTGGCCCTGGACACGCTCGGCCGGGACAGCTTCGACGCGGTGGTCTGCGGCGACGAGGTGGACGCGGCCAAGCCGCACCCGGAGCCGTACCTGACCGCCGCGCGCCTGCTGGGTGTGCCGGTCGAGCGGTGCGTGGCGATCGAGGACTCACCGACCGGCGTGGCGAGCGCCCTGGCGGCCGGCGCGGCGGTGCTGGCCGTACCGGCCGAGGTGCCGCTCGCGCCCGCCGACGGCGTACACCAGATGGAGAGCCTGCTCGAGGCGGACCTGGAGCTGCTCGCGGCCCTGCTCAACCGTTAGGAAGGGCCCCTTCTTATGCACGAGGCGTTAAGAAGGGGCCCTTCCTTTCACGTCAGTCGTGGGCGATGGCGCCCAGGACGTTGATCCGCGCGGCGCGGATCGCCGGCAGCACCGCCGCGACCACGCCGATGACCGCGGCGAGGATCAGGAACGTCACCATCTGACCCCACGGCAGGATCAGGTCGGTGATGCCCTCGTCCTTGAGCGCCTCGACCACCGCCGCGCCGAGACCGGTGCCGACCGCCACGCCGAGCAGCGCGCCGAAGATCGAGATCACCACCGCCTCGACCGTGATCATGCGCATGGTCTGGGCGCGGCGCAGGCCGATCGCCCGCAGCAGACCCAGCTCCCGGGTCCGTTCCAGCACCGACAGCGCGAGCGTGTTGATGATGCCCAGCACCGCGATCACGATGGCCAGCGCCAGCAGGATCTGGATCATCTGGAGCAGGGAGTCCAGCTGACCGGTCTGCTGCTCGATGAACGCCGCCCGGTCCGCCACCGACACCTCGGGGCTGTCCGCCAGCAACTGCTCGACCTGCGGCTGCACCGCGCCCACCGACGTGCCGGGGGCGAGCTGCAGGAAACCCTGGATCGGCTGCGGGATGGCGAAGTCCGCGGCGGCCTGCGGCGGCAGCGTCACCGGGTTGGTCAGCTGCGAACTCTCGTAGATGCCGCTGACCGTGTAGGTACGGGCGTCGCCGCGGGAGAGCTGCACCGGCACCGTCGAACCGAGGCTGAGGTTGCGTGCCTTCGCGGTGTCGGAGCTGACCAGCATCTGGTCCGGCGCCAGCTTGCTGATGTCACCGGCGCTGGCCTTCGCCCCGAAGATCTGCTGGAGCGCGGCCACGTTGCTCGACGCGGCCACCCAGGTGCGCTCGCCGCCGACCACCGCCATGTCGCCGTACTCGCCGGAGACCATCCGCACGCCCGGGATCGCGGCGGCCTTCTCCAGCACCGCCGGGTCGAAGCTCGCCGGACGCGGCCCGGACGTGGACCCGGAGATCACCAGCTCCGCCTTGATGTTGTCCTCCGCCAGCTTGCCGATGCTGCCCTTGGCCGAGTCCAGGATCACCGTCACGCCGGTGACCAGGGCGATGCCCACCATCAGCGCGGCGGCCGTGATCGCGGTACGGCGCGGGTTGCGGCCCGAGTTGAGCCGGCCCAGCTTGCCCGGCACCGACCAGGAGAACATCGCGCCGAGCAGTGAGACCACCGGCCGGCTGATGATCGGCGTCAGCAGCGCCACCCCGATGAACGCGAACAGCACGCCGCCGAGGATGGTCGCCAGGGTGCTGTCGCCGGCGTGCCCGCCGAGACCGAGGAACAGCAGCACCGCGCCGATGCCGGTCACCACGGCGCCGCCGATGGTGACCTTCGTCAGCGGCCGGTCCGGGGTGGCGACGTCCTGCATCGCGGCGATCGGCGGGATGCGCGAGGCACGCAGCGCCGGCAGCAGCGCGGCGATCACCGTGATCAGCATGCCGACCGCGAACGCGCCGATCACCGCCGAGGCCGGCACGCCCAGCCCGGCCAGGGTCAGGCCCCCGGCGAGCTGACCGAACAGGTACGCCAGCAGCGCGCCCACGCCGATGCCGGCGGCGAGCCCCAGCACCGAGGCGATCAGGCCGACCGCGAGCGCCTCCAGCACCACCGAGCCGATGACCTGCTTGCCGCTGGCCCCGATCGCGCGCATCAGGGCCAGCTCACGGGTGCGCTGGGCCACGATGATCGAGAACGTGTTGAGGATCAGGAACGTGCCGACCAGCAGCGCCACCGCGGCGAACCCGAGGAGGATCTTGTTGAAGAACGACAGCCCTTCCTTGAGGCCGGCCGAGGCGTCGGCGGCGAGCTGCTCGCCGGTCTTGACCTGGTAGTCGGCGCCCAGCGTGCGGGCCAGCTCGTCGCGCAGCGCGGCCGGCGTGGTGCCGTCGGCGGCCTGGACGCTGACGTTGCTGAACACGTCCGGCTTGCCCAGCATCAGCTGCTGCGCCACCGGGGTGGTGAAGTAGACCTCGTTGGCGCCACCGATCGAGTCCCGGCCGCCGCTGTAGCCGAACACGCCGACGAGCGTGAACTCCTTCTTCGGCGCGAGCGTCAGCACGCCGACCCGGTCGCCGACCTTGACCTTGCCCGCCTCGGCCAGCGCGGTGTTGATCACGATCTCGTCGTCGGCCTGCGGCGCGCGGCCCTCGCGGATCTCCACCAGGTCGCTCTCACCGAGCCAGTTCTGGCCCAGCTGCGGCGGCCCGAACGAGGTGACCACCTTGCCGTTGCTGCCGATCATGCGGGCGCCGTCGGCGGCGACCACACCCTCGGCGTCGGCGACGCCGGGCACCGCCTTGATCCGGTCGAGCACCGACGCCGGCATCGGGGTGCTCAGCGGCATCCCCTCCGCGGTGGAGACGTCGATCTTCGGCTTCGCCTCGACGCTGACGTCGACCTCGGCGTACGCGTCGGCGAAGACCGCGTCGAAGGACCGCCCGAGCGTGTCGGTGAGCACGAACGCGCCGGAGACGAACATGACGCCGAGCACCACCGCCAGGCCGGACAGCAGCAGGCGCAGCTTGCGCGCCAGCAGGCTCTTGAGCGTTGCCCGCAGCATCAGTTGCCCACCTCGACCGGGGCGTCCAGCTTCTTCATCGTGTCCAGCACCGTCTCGGCGGTCGGCTCGATCAGCTCCGAGACGATCTGCCCGTCGGCGAGGAAGACCACCCGGTCGGCGTACGCGGCGGCGGTCGGGTCGTGCGTGACCATGACGATGGTCTGGCCGTGCTCGCGTACCGAGTTGCGCAGGAACTTGAGCACCTCGGCGCCGGAGCGGGAGTCCAGGTTGCCGGTCGGCTCATCCGCGAAGATCACCTCGGGGCGGGCGACGAGCGCCCGGGCGCACGCCACGCGCTGCTGCTGGCCGCCGGAGAGCTGCGCCGGGCGGTGCCCGAGCCGGTCCCGCAGACCGACCGTGTCGATCACCGTGTCGTACCAGGCCGGGTCGGGCTTGCGGCCGGCGATCGACAGCGGCAGCAGGATGTTCTCCTGCGCGGTGAGCGTCGGCAGCAGGTTGAACTGCTGGAAGATGAAGCCCACCTTGTCGCGGCGCAGCTTCGTCAGACCCGCGTCGTTGAGCCCGGTCACCGTCGTGTCGCCGATCATCACGGTGCCCTTGGTCACCGTGTCCAGACCCGCGAGGCAGTGCATCAGTGTGGACTTCCCGGAGCCCGACGGGCCCATGATCGCGGTGAACCGGCCGCGTTCGAACTCGGCGCTCACCCCTCGCAGCGCGGCGACCTGCGCCTCGCCGCTGCCGTACACCTTCCACACATCGTTCGCCCGGGCCGCGGCCTGCTCTTGGCCTACCGTCGCGGTCACGTCATCTACCTCTTCCGTATGTCGTTCTCATGCCGCACCGCCCCCGCTGGCCGGTGCGGCGCAATCCATCCTCGTGGGCGGGCGTTGGAAAACCCTCCGACCCGGGGTGGAATCCTCGCGGAGCTTTCGCTGGGGGTCGCCCCCCATCCGGCGTCAGGGTGACCCCTGACGGTCGGGGCAAGCCGATGTTCGTGCCTGACCCGGCGTGAGAGTCAACACAACGGCTCCGCCGCTGGTCACGGTAGGTGACCCGCGCCACCTCACCCGCCCGGACGGACCAGACCCGTCTCGTACGCGAGCACGACCGCCTGCACCCGATCGCGCAACCGTAGCTTCGTGAGCACATGCCCGACATGGGTTTTCACAGTGGTCTCGCTGACCGACAGCACCCGGGCGATCTCCGCGTTGGACAGACCGCGCGCCATGTGGACGAGCACCTCCCGCTCCCGGTCGGTCAGCGGGTCCAGCGCCCGCGCCGGCGCGGCGGCCGGGTCGGGCAGCAGCTCGGCGAAGCGGTCCAGCAGCCGGCGCAGGATGCGCGGCGCCATCACCGCGTCCCCGGCGGCGACCGTACGGATCGCGGCGACCAGGTCCTCGGCCGGCACGTCCTTGGTCAGGAAGCCGCTGGCCCCGGCCCGCAGCGAACCGACGACGTGTTCGTCCTGCTCGAACGTGGTCAGCACCAGCACCCGCACCGGCAGCCGGGCGGACACGATCGCGCGCGTCGCGGCCACCCCGTCCATCCGCGGCATCCGGATGTCCATCAGCACCACGTCGGGCAGCAGCCGCCGGGCCAGCTCCACCGCCTCCGCGCCGTCACCGGCCTCACCCACCACGTCCAGGTCGTCCTCCGCGCCGAGGACCAGCCGGAATCCGGTACGCAGCAGCGGCTGGTCGTCGGCGAGCAGGACCCGCACGGGCCGGGACACGGCGCCGTCGGTCATGCGTCCCCCTCGTCGTCCGGGCGGCGGTCCGGCCGGGCTCCGACAGGCGCCGGCACGCGCCCACGATCCGCCCGGCGCGCAACCGGGCCGCGGTAACCACCGTAGAGGTCCCCGGCTGCCCGGCCGCCGGTCAGGCCACCCCGATCCCGCAGGTTGGCCGCGCTTCGCCGCGCCCGGCCCGCGCGGATCGCAGGCGCTCTGCGCGCCGGACTCGCCCGACTCGGGTAGCGCCGCGCGCCCGCAGGGACGCATGATCGACTCCACTTCGCCGAGGTGGCTGCCCCGTCGACCCCGCCACCTCCCCGAAGTGGCCCGCGTGCCCGGTCATCACCGGCCGTGATCCGCACCTGTTCGGGGAGGTTGCGGCATCATGGCCCCTGGACCCCGCCACCTCGCCGAGGTGGCCCGCGTGCCGGGTAGCCACCGGCCGTGATCCACATCTGTTCGGGGAGGTTGCGGCATCATGCGCCCCTGGACCCCGCCACCTCGCCGAGGTGGCCGGCGTGCCCGGTCGGAACCGATCGTGATCCACACCTGGTCGGGGAGGTTGCGGCATCACGCGCCTCTCGACCCCGCCACCTCTCCGAGGTGGCCGGCGTGCCGGGTGGCCACCGGCCGTGATTCCCTCCTGCTCGGGGAGGTTGCGGCATCATGCGCCCCTGGACCCCGCCACCTCGCCGAGGTGGCCGGCGTGCCCGGTCGGAACCGATCGTGATCCACACCTGGTCGGGGAGGTTGCGGCATCACGCGCCTCTCGACCCCGCCACCTCTCCGAGGTGGCCGGCGTGCCGGGTGGCCACCGATCGTGATCCACACCTGTTCGGGGAGGTTGCGGCATCATGCGCCCCTGGACCCCGCCACCTCGCCGAGGTGGCCGGCGTGCCCGGTCGGAACCGATCGTGATCCACACCTGGTCGGGGAGGTTGCGGCATCACGCGCTCCTGGACCCCGCCACCTCTCCGAGGTGGCCGGCGTGCCGGGTGGTCACCGGTCGTGATCCACACCTGTTCGGGGAGGTTGCGGCATCATGCGCCGCTGGACCCCGCCACCTCTCCGAGGTGGCCGGCGTGCCGGGTGGTCACCGGCCGTGATCCACTCCTGTTCGGGGAGGTTGCGGCATCACGCGCCTCTCGACCCCGCCACCTCGCCGAAGTGGCCCACGTGCCCGGTCATCACCGACCGGAAGGGCCGGCAGCGGAGGGCGGGCGGTCAGGCGGGGGTGTGACCCAGGCGGGAGGGGGCTCGGCCGCGATCAGCCAGTCCTGCGGTACCCCGCCGCGCCCGCCCACCCCGCGGTGTACGCGGCCACGTCCCGCCCACGACGGCGGCCGTGGTGTCCACGTCACTGCCCGCCTCGGCAGGTGTCAGGCCGGGTGCACTCCGCCGGGAGGGGAGGTCACTCGTCGGCGCCGGGGGCCACCGGGCGGGAACGGGCGTCCACCAGCGGGTCGGGCGCGGCGGCGGCCACCGGGAACGGCGGCGGCGTGCCGCCGTAGCTCGGGCACAGTGCCTGGTGGCTGCACCAGTCGCACAGGCGGCTCGGCCGGGGACGGAAGTCCTGCCGGGCGGTGGCCTGCTCGATCGCCCGCCACAGTGCCACCACCGTGCGCTCGAAGCGCACCAGCTCGTCGGCGTCGGGCGCGTAGTCGCAGACCTCGGCGTCCTTGAGGTAGAGCAGGCGCAGCACCCGCGGAACCACGCCCCGGGTGCGCCACAGCACCAGGGCGTAGAACTTCAGCTGGAACAGCGCCCGCGCCTCGAACGCCTCGCGCGGCGCGCCGCCGGTCTTGTAGTCGACCACCCGCAGCGCGCCGTCGGGGGCGACGTCGAGCCGGTCGAGGTAGCCCCGGATGAGCAGCTCGTCGTCGACCACCGCGGAGATCAGCGCCTCGCGCTCGGCCGGCTCCAGCCGACGCGGGTCCTCCACGGCGAAGTAGCCGTCGAGCAGCGCCGTCGCCGACCGCAGGAACTCCTGCGGGCCGATCGTGTCGCCGTCGGCGAACAGCGTGGCCAGCTCCGGCTCCTCGGTGAGCAGCCGGTCCCACTGCGGGGCGACCAGGTCACCGGCCGACTCCGGGGTACGCGCCGGCGCCGGCAGGTCGAACAGCCGCTCCAGCACGGCGTGCACGAGCGTGCCCCGCGCCTGCTCGACAGTCGGCCGCTCGGGCAGCCGGTCGATGCTGCGGAACCGGTAGAGCAGTGGGCAGGTCTTGAAGTCGGCCGCCCGGGACGGCGACAGCGACGCCCGCACCGTGACCGGCGCCGGTGCCGCCGCCGTCTGGTCGCCGTGGCTGTCGATCATCGGTTCCGCCGTCATGCCCGGAAGGTTAGGCCACGCGTGTGACAGCGCCGCCGTCGCCGCACCGGAGCATGATCGGGTCCCTTGTCAGCGACCGCGAAGGCTCGCCCGAGACGGCCGCCGCGAGCGCTCACGTAGCATCGGGCCGGTGCAGCAGCGGAGCCGTGGACCCCGCCGGCCGGGGCTCAGCCTCGGCCGGGTGCTCGGGGTGCCGCTGCGCGTCGACGCCTCGATGCTGCTGCTCACCGTCGTCGTCACAGTGCTGTACGCGGCGCTGGCCCGCCGCCAGCTCGACATCGGCCCGCTCGGCGGCTACCTGGTCGGGTTCGGCTTCGTGATCTCGCTGCTCGGCTCGGTGCTGCTGCACGAGCTGGGGCACGCGCTGACCGCCCGCCGCTACGGCATCGGTGTGCGCGGGATCACGCTGGAACTGCTCGGCGGGTACACCGAGATGGACCGCGACGCCCCCAGCCCTCGGACCGAGCTGCTGATCTCGCTGGCGGGGCCGGCCGTCTCCGCCGTGCTCGGCGCCGGCGCGGTCGCCGCCACCCTCGCCCTGCCCGCCGGCACGCTCGGCCACCAGCTCGCCTTCCAGCTCGCGGTCAGCAACGTCGTGGTGGCGATCTTCAACAGCCTCCCCGGCCTGCCGCTGGACGGCGGACGGGCGCTGCGCGCCGCCGTGTGGGCGCTCACCCGCGACCGGCACCGCGGCACCGAGGTGGCCGGCTGGGTCGGCCGGGCCGTCGCGCTGGGCACGCTGGCGCTGGTCGTGGTGCTCACCATGCGCAGGGCGCTGGCCCCGCTGGCGCTGCCGCTGCTGCTGCTCGTCGCGCTGACGCTGTGGCGCGGCGCCGGCCAGTCCATCCGGATGGCGCGCATCGGCCGCCGGCTGCACCTGGTCGACCTGGCCCGGCTGGCCCGCCCGCTGCTGCCGGTGCCCACCGGCACGCCGCTGGCCGAGGCCCAGCGCCGCCGCGCCGAGGCGGCCACCCCGGACGCCGCGCTCGGCGTCGTCGACTCCGCCGGCCGTACCGTCGCCCTGGTCGACCCGGCGCGCGCCGCCGCCGTACCCCCGGAGCGGCGGCCGTGGATCGCGGTGGACGAGGTGGCCCGCGACCTGTTCGCCGTGCCGGCCCTGCCGGTCGGCGCGGACGGTGAGCGGGTCCTGGAGGCCGTGCGCACCCACCCGGGCGCGCAGTACGTCGTGACGGCAGGCGAAGATGTGGTCGGCGTGCTGCACATCGCGGATCTCGCCCAGCTCCTGGAACCCAAACGGAAGACGAACACGTGACCGTAGAGATCTCCACCGTCCCGGCGTTGCCCCCGGTCCACCGCGGGCCGTTCCGGCCGGGCGACCGGGTCCAGCTGACCGACCCCAAGGGCCGGATGCACACCGTGACGCTGGAGCCCGGCAAGGAGTTCCACACCCACCGGGGGATCCTCAAGCACGACACCCTGATCGGCCTGCCCGACGGCAGCGTGGTCACCACCGCCGGCGGCGGCACCGCGTTCCTGGCGCTGCGACCGCTGCTGTCGGACTACGTGCTCTCCATGCCGCGCGGCGCCCAGGTGATCTACCCGAAGGACTCGGCGCAGATCGTCGCCATGGGCGACATCTTCCCCGGCGCCAAGGTGCTGGAGGCCGGCGCCGGGTCCGGCGCGCTGTCCTGCTCGCTGCTGCGGGCCGTCGGCACCGAGGGCGAGCTGCACTCCTTCGAGCTGCGCGACGACTTCGCCCAGATCGCCCGCCGCAACGTGGAGGCGTTCTTCAACGGCCCGCACCCGGCCTGGAACCTGCACGTCGGCGACGTCGCCGACTGCGCCGAGACCAGATTCGACCGCATCATTCTGGACATGCTGACCCCGTGGGAGATGCTCGACATGGTCGAGCGGGCGCTGGTGCCCGGCGGCGTGCTGATCGGCTACGTGGCCACCACGCCGCAGCTGTCCGAGCTGGTCGAGGCGCTGCGCGAACGCGGCGGCTGGACCGAGCCGCGCGCCTGGGAGTCCCTGGTGCGCGACTGGCACGCCGAAGGGCTGGCGGTCCGCCCGGACCACCGGATGATCGCCCACACCGCGTTCCTGGTCTCCGCCCGCAAGCTCGCCCCCGGGGTCACCGCGCCGCCGCGCCGCCGCAAGCCCAGCAAGGGCGCCGAGGCGTACGCGCAGCGCCGCGACGCCCTGCGCGCCGCCGCCGCGGCCCGCGCGGCGCAGGAGCCGGAGCAGTCCTGACCCCCGCCGCGCGGGCGCGTGCGTACGGGCGGATCATGTGTGCCGGTGGGGACGACACCTGAGCGGGTGGAGACGGTGGCATGAGCGAGCGGATCGGGGCGCGCGTCGGGCGGCGCGCCCGTGCCGGTGACCTGGACCGGTGGCAGCACGGCGGCGCGGCCCGGTGGGAGGCGGCGTGAGCAACCCCGGCTACGGCAACGGTGACCTGCCCGCCGTCTTCCCGGACTGGTCGCCCTACACCGACCTGGAGTCGGCCGCCCGCGCGTACCTGCGCGACCCGGACATCGCGCTGGAGGCGCTCGACGGCGTGCTGCGCGGCGCCTCGGTGCTCGGCTTCACGCTGGAACGGTTCGTCAACGAGGTGAACGGCGTGTGGCAGGAGGTCGTCGTCTGCGACGGCAGCCGACTGGTGCTCTGGCACGGCGAGGACGTGCCGCCGGGGGAGGGGCCGCCCGGCGCGATGACCTCGTCGCTGCGGGTGGTGCCGCTGTCCACCGTCACCGAGGTCGGCTGCCGGCGGCGGCTCATGCGGGCCGACAACGGCACCGTACGGGTCGACAGCATCGACGTGTACCTGCTGCTCAGCTCCCTGGACGAGGCGCCGCCCAGCGACGAGGTGGCGGGCGCGCCCCGGCACGACGCGCTGCGCTTCGGCAAGACGCTCGACGACGGCGGTGCGGGGCAGATCGCCCGGCTGGAGGAGTTCGCCCGGCTGGTCGCCTCGGTCGTCGGCCGACCGCTGCTCTGAGGCGCGGCCCCGGCTTCGAGGCGGACGCACGGCGGGCCGGGGACGTGTGGTCCCCGGCCCGCCGTGTCCGTGTCCGCCTAGTCGTCGGCCTCCGGGCCGGCGACCTCCACCCCGTCGCTGCCGCGCACCACGTGGATGCACTCGCCCGGGCACTCCTTCGCCGAGTCGATCACCTCGAGGCGCAGGTGTTCCGGCACGTCCACCCGGGCGCCCGGGGCCTGCCGCAGCTCGCCGTCGGGGCCCTTGACGTACGCGAGGCCGTCGACGTCGAACTCGAAGACCTCCGGCGCGTACTGCACGCAGAGCCCGTCACCGGTGCAGAGGTCCTGGTCGACCCAGACCTGCAACTGGTCGGTCGCGACGTCGGTCACGAAGCACCCCCCATGTTCTCCCGTCCCACACTCCGACGGTACCCGAACGCCCGTACCCACCCCGCGACCAGCCCTTCGCGATCAAGCTTCGGTGACGAGCGCGTTGCTGTGGACCGAATCGGGCTCATAGCGGCTAGTGTTAGCTCAGAACGTTCAAGCCCCCCGGGGAGGTGGGACGTGGCACGCAGCGACGACGCGGACTCGCGCGCCGCACGGTGGGAAAAGGAAGCCCACGATCTCTCCACGCAGGTCGCGTTCCTGCAAGAGGAACTCGCTCTGGTGCGGCGCAAGTTGACCGAAAGCCCTCGACACGTCCGGCAGCTCGAAGAGCGGCTTGCGGCCACCCAGGCCCAGCTGGCGCGGCTGACCGAGAACAATGAACGGCTCGTGAGCACCCTCAAGGAGGCTCGCGCGCAGATCGTGACGCTCAAGGAGGAGATCGACCGGCTCGCCCAGCCACCGAGTGGCTACGGCGTCTTCCTGGCCAAGCACGACGACGGCACGGTGGACGTGTTCACCGGCGGGCGCAAGCTCCGGGTGGCCGTCTCGCCCTCGCTGGAGGTCGACGAGCTGCGCCGTGGCCAGGAGGTCCTGCTCAACGACGCGCTCAACATCGTCGACGCGTTCGGCTACGAGCGGGTCGGCGAGGTCGTGATGCTCAAGGAGATCCTGGCGGGCCCGGAGGGCGCGCCGGGTGACCGTGCGCTCGTGGTCTCGCACTCCGACGAGGAGCGGATCGTGCACCTCGCCGAGACCCTGATCGGCAGCGCGATCCGGGCCGGCGACTCGCTCATGATCGAGCCCCGTTCGGCGTACGCCTACGAGCGGATCCCGAAGAGCGAGGTCGAGGAACTGGTCCTGGAGGAGGTGCCCGACGTCAACTACGAGGACATCGGCGGCCTCCAGGCGCAGATCGAGCAGATCCGCGACGCGGTGGAGCTGCCCTTCCTGCACTCCGACCTGTTCCGCGAGCACCAGCTCCGGCCGCCGAAGGGCATCCTGCTCTACGGCCCGCCCGGCTGCGGCAAGACGCTGATCGCCAAGGCGGTGGCCAACTCGCTGGCCAAGAAGATCGCCGAGCGGGAGGGCAAGGACCGGCACACCAGCTTCTTCCTCAACATCAAGGGCCCTGAGCTGCTCAACAAGTACGTCGGCGAGACCGAGCGGCACATCCGGCTGATCTTCCAGCGGGCACGGGAGAAGGCCGGCGAGGGCACTCCGGTGATCGTGTTCTTCGACGAGATGGACTCCGTTTTCCGCACCCGCGGCTCCGGCGTCTCCTCGGACGTGGAGAACACCATCGTCCCGCAGCTGCTCAGCGAGATCGACGGCGTGGAGGGCCTGGAGAACGTCATCGTCATCGGCGCCTCCAACCGGGAAGACATGATCGACCCGGCGATCCTGCGCCCGGGCCGGCTCGATGTGAAGATCAAGATCGAGCGTCCGGACGCCGAGGCGGCCAAGGACATCTTCTCCAAGTACATCCTCGCCGGCCTGCCGCTGCACGCCGACGACCTGGCCGAACACGGCGGCGACGCCCAGGCCACCGTCGCGGCGATGATCGACGCGGTGGTCCTGCGGATGTACTCCGAGACCGAGGAGAACCGCTTCCTCGAGGTCACCTACGCCAACGGCGACAAGGAAGTCCTCTACTTCAAGGACTTCAACTCCGGCGCGATGATCCAGAACATCGTCGACCGGGGCAAGAAGATGGCCATCAAGGAGTTCCTCACCTCCGGTCGCAAGGGGCTGCGCCTGCAGCACCTGCTCGACGCCTGCGTCGACGAGTTCCGCGAGAACGAGGACCTGCCCAACACCACCAACCCCGACGACTGGGCCCGCATCTCCGGCAAGAAGGGCGAGCGGATCGTCTACATCCGCACGCTCGTCTCCGGCGGCAAGGGCGCCGAAGCCGGACGGTCCATCGAGACCGCCAGCAACACCGGTCAGTACCTGTAGTCCGAACCTCCGACGAAGGCCCGTGGCGTACGCGCCACGGGCCTTCGCGCGTACCCGGGTGGGCCGCCACACCGGACCGGCACGTCCGGCGCGCCCCCTCGGCGCGTCACGCCGACTACGCTCGACGTGACGGGGACCGGGACGGCGAGCGGAGCGGGCAGTCGATGAGCGTCAGAAGGATCATGGGCACCGAGGTCGAGTACGGCATCTCCGTGCCCGGCCAGGCCGGAGCCAACCCGATGGTCACCTCCTCCCAGGTGGTAAACGCCTACGGGGCGCGGCCGGAACTCAACCGCGGCGGCCGGGCCCGCTGGGACTACGAGGAGGAGTCGCCGCTGCGTGACGCCCGCGGCTTCACCTACTCCGGCGCGGCGTACGACCCGGCCGAGGCGCTCGCCGACGAGGACCTCGGCCTCGCCAACGTCATACTCACCAACGGCGCGCGGCTCTACGTCGACCACGCTCACCCCGAGTACTCCACGCCCGAGGTGACCAACCCCCTCGACGTGGTCCGGTGGGACAAGGCGGGGGAGCGGGTGATGGCCGAGGCGGCCCGGCGGGCCGCGACCATCCCGGGCACCCAGCCGATCCACCTGTACAAGAACAACACCGACAACAAGGGCGCCAGCTACGGCGCGCACGAGAACTACCTGATGCGCCGGCAGACGCCGTTCGCCGACATCGTGGCGTACCTGACGCCGTTCTTCGTCACCCGGCAGATCGTCTGCGGCGCCGGGCGGGTCGGCATCGGCCAGGACGGCGGCCAGAGCGGCTTCCAGATCTCCCAGCGCGCCGACTTCTTCGAGGTCGAGGTGGGGCTGGAGACGACGCTCAAGCGGCCCATCATCAACACCCGCGACGAGCCGCACGCC
The DNA here is from genome assembly GCF_051853095.1 of Micromonospora sp. LA-10. Classification (NCBI taxonomy): domain Bacteria; kingdom Bacillati; phylum Actinomycetota; class Actinomycetes; order Micromonosporales; family Micromonosporaceae; genus Micromonospora; species Micromonospora sp. LA-10. Next base: position 540,034 of record NZ_CP195710.1, on the reverse strand, counting down.
GACGCCGACAAGTACCGGCGGCTGCACGTCATCATCGGCGACGCCAACCTCTCCGAGATCTCCACGTTCCTGAAGGTCGGCACCACCTCGCTGATCCTCGCCATGATCGAGGAGAAGGCGCTCGGCGCGGACCTGGGCATCGCCGACCCGGTGGGAGAGCTGCGCGCGGTCAGCCACGATCCGTCGCTGAAGCACCTGATGCGGATGCGCGACGGCCGCAAGCTCACCGCCCTGGACGTGCAGTGGGCGTACCTGGAGCGGGTCAGCTCCTTCGTGGACGACCGCTACGGCCAGGACGTGGACGCGCAGACCGCCGACGTGCTGCGCCGCTGGGAGAGCGTGCTGGACCGGCTCGGCCGGGACGCGTTCGAGTGCGCCGACGAGCTGGACTGGGTGGCGAAGCTGCGCGTGCTGGAGGGCTACCGGGAGCGGGAGAAGCTCGGCTGGGGCTCGCACAAGCTGCAACTGGTCGACCTGCAGTACTCCGACGTGCGGCCGGAGAAGGGCCTGTACCACCGTCTGGTGCAGCGGGGCTCGATGAAGACGCTGCTCAGCGACCAGCAGACCCGCACCGCGATGACCGAGCCGCCGGAGGACACCCGAGCCTACTTCCGGGGCCGCTGCCTGGCCCAGTACGCCTCCGAGGTGGTCGCCGCGAGCTGGGACTCGGTCATCTTCGACGTGGGCCGGGAGTCGCTGGTCCGGGTGCCGATGATGGAACCCGAGCGGGGCACCCGGGCGCACGTGGGTGAGCTGTTCGACCGCTGCGAGAGCGCCAAGGATCTGCTGGAGACGCTCACCGGCGGCTGACCCGGATGCCGGAAGGCCCGCCGAGTGCCGGAACCGGGTGCGCGACGGGCCTTTCGTCGCTCCCGCGAGGTAAGTTGATCGCAGGCGATCGTGGAGGAGGCACCACCATGGCGACCCAAGAGGGTGGGCAGACCCAGTCCGGCAAGTCCCGCGAGGAGGTCGACGAGGTCACCGCGGAGGCGAACCCCGAGGTGGCCGAGCGGCACGCCGAGATCACCGAGGACGTGGACGACCTGCTCGACGAGATCGACTCCGTCCTGGAGGAGAACGCAGAGGAATTCGTGAGGGGATATGTGCAGAAGGGGGGTCAATGAGGCTTATGTCCGATTTGCCGGAGGCGTCGGACAAGCTTTGCCCCCAGTGCCGCCGAACGCTGCCGGCGTCGGCGTTTCACCGTAATCGCCGTCGTCCGGACGGGCTGGCGTTCTACTGCAAGACATGTGCCGCTGCCCGCTCGGAGGCGAGTCGCCGCAAGCGGGGGATCGCCCCGCAGCGAAGGGCGGCGGTGCCGGTTGCGGACGGCCTCAAGTGGTGCCCCGACTGCGAGCAGATCAAGCCCGTCGACGACTTCCCGCGGACGACCAACGCCAGCGGCCGGCACAGCTACTGCAAGCCGTGCCACATCGCCCGCGGCAACGAGACCAAGCAGCGGCTCTACGGCGGCAATCGCGAGTACCACCTGCGTCGCCGCTACGGGGTTGGGGAGAAGGAGTTCCAGGAGCTCCTGGCCGAGCAGGGCGGCGTGTGCGCGATCTGCCGGCGCCCCGATCCGGAACATCTGGACCACGATCATCGCACCGGATGGGTGCGCGGGATACTCTGCTTCAACTGCAACGGTGGTCTTGGCCAGTTCAAGGACAACGCCGACGTCCTGGCCAGGGCGATCACGTACCTGAGAGGAACCACGTGGCAGCGGGTTTTGATCCATCCGGGCGTCTTCCAGATGTGTTCACCAACGCGGGGACGTCCTCCTTCACAGCGTTCCTGAGCAAGGTGGCCCCCGAGATGCTGCCCGGCCGACGGCCGCTGCCGCCCGGCATGGCCGCCGACATGGCGCCGCACGCGACCACGATCGTGGCCATCGCGGCCGCCGGTGGCGTGGTGATGGCCGGCGACCGGCGCGCCACGATGGGCAACCTGATCGCCCAGCGCGACATCGAGAAGGTGCACCCGGCCGACGCGTACTCGCTGGTCGGCATCGCGGGCACGGCCGGCATCGGCATCGAGCTGATGCGACTGTTCCAGGTGGAGCTGGAGCACTACGAGAAGATCGAGGGCGCGATGCTCTCGCTCGACGGCAAGGCCAACCGGCTCGCCTCGATGATTCGCGGCAACCTGGGCGCGGCCATGCAGGGCCTGGCCGTGGTCCCGCTGTTCGCCGGCTTCGACCTGGCCGCGAGCGACCCGGCGCGGGCCGGTCGGATCTTCAGCTTCGACGTGACCGGCGGCCCGTACGAGGAGACCGGCTACGACGCGATCGGCTCGGGCTCGCTGTTCGCCAAGTCCGCGCTGAAGAAGCGGTTCCGGACCGGCCTGTCGGTCGAGGACGCGACGCGGCTGGCGGTCGAGGCGCTCTACGACGCGGCGGACGACGACACCGCCACCGGCGGCCCGGACCTGACCCGGCGGATCTACCCGGTCGTGATGACCGCTACCGCCGACGGCACCCACCGGCTCACCGACGCCGAGACGGCGGCGATCGCGGAGAGTGTGGTGGCCGGCCGGATGGAGAACCCCGGCGGCTGATCCCGCTTCCCGTCCACCGACTCAGCAGTCCCGCACCATCAGGTCCGAAGGAGAACCGCCGCCGTGGCCATGCAGTTCTACGCCTCGCCCGAGCAGATCATGCGCGACCGCTCCGAGCTGGCCCGCAAGGGCATCGCCCGGGGCCGCAGCGCGGTGGTCCTGAGCTACGCCGGCGGGGTGCTCTTCGTCGCCGAGAACCTGTCCAGCACGCTGCACAAGGTCAGCGAGATCTACGACCGGATCGGCTTCGCCGCCGTCGGCCGGTACAACGAGTTCGAGAACCTGCGCCGCGCGGGCGTGCGGATGGCCGACCTCAACGGCCTGAGCTACGACCGGCGGGACGTGACCGGCCTGGCGCTCGCAAACGCGTACGCGCAGACGCTCGGCGCGATCTTCACCGAGCAGTCGAAGCCGTTCGAGGTGGAGATCTGCGTGGCCGAGGTGGGCGCCACGCCCGAGGACGACTCCCTCTACCGGGTGACCTACGACGGCTCGGTGAACGACGAGCCGGGCCGGATGGCCATGGGCGGTCAGGCTGAGGCGATCAGCGGCGTGCTGAAGAACGAGCACCGGCCGGAGATGACGCTGTCCGAGGCGGTCCGTGCCGCCATGAAGGCGCTGAGCAGCGTCGGCGGCGAGGGCGGCGCGGCCCGGACCATCGCCGCGAACCAGCTGGAGGTGGCGGTCCTGGACCGCGGCCGGGTGGGGCGTACGTTCCGGCGGATCACCGGCGCGGCGCTGACCGCGCTGCTGGACGGCGACGCGGAGGCCGACACCGCGCCGGCGCCGGGCCGGGCGAAGACGCCGGCGGGGCCGACGGAGGAGGCGAAGAAGCCGACCACGTCGGCCGGCTCCGCCGATCTGGAGGGCAACGCGGAGGACAAGCCCGCCGAGTGACACCTGCGCACGGACCCCGCCACCACGCAACGCGGTGGCGGGGTCTTTTCGCGTACGCAGCCCGCCGGTTCGCCGATCCGCCGGGGGAGATCGCAAGCGGCGACCGTCGGCGCTGCCCATCGGAGGCTCCGGGCGGCTAATGTCTCATCATGGAGCGGCGAATCTTCGGCCTCGAGACCGAGTACGGCGTCACCTGCACCTATCGCGGGCAGCGCCGACTGTCCCCCGACGAGGTCGCGCGGTACCTGTTCCGGCGGGTGGTGTCGTGGGGCCGGTCGAGCAACGTGTTCCTGCGCAACGGCGCCCGCCTCTATCTGGACGTGGGCTCGCACCCGGAGTACGCGACTCCGGAGTGCGACTCGGTGACCGACCTGGTGGCCCACGACCGGGCCGGTGAGCGGATCCTGGAGGGGCTGCTCATCGACGCGGAGAAGCGGCTGCACGACGAGGGCATCGCGGGTGAGATCTACCTGTTCAAGAACAACACCGACTCGGCCGGCAACTCGTACGGCTGCCACGAGAACTACCTGGTGTCGCGGCACGGCGAGTTCGGCCGGCTGGCCGACGTGCTCATCCCGTTCCTGGTCACCCGGCAGTTGATCTGCGGCGCGGGCAAGGTGCTGCAGACGCCGCGCGGCGCGGTCTACTGCCTGTCGCAGCGGGCCGAGCACATCTGGGAGGGCGTCTCCTCGGCGACCACCCGCAGCCGGCCGATCATCAACACCCGGGACGAGCCGCACGCGGACGCGGAGCGCTACCGGCGGCTGCACGTGATCGTCGGCGACTCGAACATGAACGAGGTCACGACGCTGCTGAAGGTCGGCACGGCCGACATCGTGCTGCGGATGATCGAGGCGGGCGTGGTGATGCGGGACCTCACGCTGGAGAACCCGATCCGGGCGATCCGCGAGGTGTCGCACGACATCACCGGGCGGCGCAAGGTGCGGCTGGCCGCCGGCAAGGAGGTCTCGGCGCTGGAGATCCAGCAGGAATACCTGGCCAAGGCGACGGAGTTCGTGGAGCGCCGGGGCGGTGACCAGACCGCGAAGCGGGTGGTCGACCTGTGGGGGCGGGTGCTGCGCGCGGTCGAGACCGGCGACCTGGACCCGGTGGCACGGGAGATCGACTGGGTCACGAAGCTGAAGCTGATCGAGCGCTACCAGCGCAAGCACGACCTGCCGCTGTCGCACCCGCGGGTGGCGCAGATGGATCTGGCCTACCACGACCTGCGGCGCGGACGCGGCCTGTACGGGCTGTTGGAGCGTCGCCGCGAGGTGGACCGGGTGGCCACGGACCCGGAGATCTTCGAGGCGAAGGAGACGCCGCCGCAGACGACCCGGGCGCGGCTGCGCGGGGAGTTCATCCGGCACGCGCAGGAGAAGCGGCGCGACTTCACCGTGGACTGGGTGCACCTGAAGCTGAACGACCAGGCGCAGCGCACGGTGCTGTGCAAGGACCCGTTCCGGGCGTACGACGAGCGGGTGGAGCGCCTGATCGCGAGCATGTGACCGCGTGGGGCGGCCGGTGCCCCGGCACCGGCCGCCCGTGGCACGGGTACGCTGGCGTCGCGATGAACACTTCCGAATCCGCCGGGCGCCCCGACCGTGAGACGTCCTCCGGGCGCGACGGCGCCGAGAAGCTGAACTGGATCGATCGCCGCCGGGAGAAGATCCGGGCCGAGATCGAACGCAACCGGCGTGGCGACTACACGGTCCCGACGTGGGTGCTGGCGGCGGCGCTGGTGCTGATCGTCGGCGGCTGGCTGGCGTTGGTCCTGCTGCTCGGCTGAGTTGCGGGGCGGCTCAGTTGTACGGCATCCGGGGGAACCAGCCGAAGCCGAACATGGCCGGCACCCGGATGTCCCAGTAGATGACCGTGAAGACGCCGAGCGCGACGAGCAGCGCTCCGGTGACGGCGGCGGCGCGGCGGGGGTCGGCCATCCAGGCGAGGAAGCGTCCTCGGCTGATCGTCACGGCGAGGGCGAAGACGGCCGTGACGAGCACGATGTTCCCGAGGGACTGCAGCGTGAACGCGAGCGCCCCGTAGAGGGGGTTGCCGGTGTCGACGGCCCAGTGGAACAGCTTGTTGAACATCGGGTAGGGGCGGCCGACGAGGAATCCGCCGACGAGCGCGCCCATGGTGATCACCCGGGCGACGGGCCGGTGCGCGAAGACGTCCGGCACCAGCTTGAGGGCGGCGAGCCCGAGGTAGGTGAGGGCGAGTCCGATGACGCCGAAGACGACTGAAGACTGGATGAGGCGTACCGGGACGCCGCCGACGGCCTCGGTGGACAGTTGGGGCAGCCGGTCGCCGAGCAGGACGCCGATGATGCCGTAGCCGGCCGAGACGACGACCATGCCGAGGGCGAGCCAGCCGACCGGGCGCAGCAGGGCGCGCAGCGCGGACCGGGTGCCGCCGGCGGGGTCGGCGCCGGAGACCTGGCTCATCGGTCCGACCGAGGCCGCCACCGCGATGTTGCAGGCGGTGAAGGTGCCGGCGAAGCCGGAGACGAAGGCGAAGAGCAGTCCGGCGACGGTGCCGGTGATGGCGGTCTCCTTGGCGTCGTGGCCGAGCACGGTGTTCGCCACGTTGTCGCCGATGACCTTGTCGACCAGCTCGAAGGACCACAGGACGGCCAGCAGCACGCCGGCTGCCGCGCTGATCAGGGCGAGTCGGAGGGGATGCGGCGGGCGGTGGGTGGAGATCGCGGCGTCGGGGGTCGCGTTCGGGAGCTGTCGCAGTGCCATGGGGGGTCGCCTCCTGTACGGCGGCCAGCCGCGTTTCCCGCGCGGCTGCCTGGCGCGGACGGCGGTGACGGGGTGGCCGGAGTCGAGTTCCCGGACAGTATGGGGAGGTCGCGTGGGCCCCTGGTTCTTCGATCATGCTGACCTGTGTCCGGCGTCTGGCCCGGGCGCCGGGGGTGACGGCACTCTGGACGGCGGGCCGCCGGCGTGACCGGGCCGGCACGGACAGGGGAGCGTGACGTCATCGCACACATCGATCTCGGGCTGGACGAGAAGGCCTATCCGGGCATCCAGGGGCCGCTGCGGTTCCGTCCGGAGACGGCGAAGCCGCTGGGCGAGCTGGCGGAGGTGCTGTTGCGCGCTCCGCATCCCACCTTGTCGCCGGGGGAGCGGGAGCTGATCGCGGCGTACGTCTCCGGCCTCAACGACTGCGACTTCTGCTGCTCGTCGCACGCGGCGTTCGCGGCCGCCCAGCTACCGACGGGGATGGAGTTCGTCGACCAGGTGCGCGCGGACGTGGCGACCGCACCGGTCGACGGAAAGCTGCGGGCGCTGCTGCACATCGCCGCCGCGGTGCGCGTCAGCGGCCGGGAGGTAACCGCCGAGCTGGTGGAGGCGGCCCGCGCGGAGGGCGCCACGGACCTGGAGGTCCACGACACGGTGCTGATCGCGGCGGCGTTCTGCATGTTCAACCGCTACGTCGACGGGCTGGGCACGTGGGCGCCGCAGGATCCGCAGGCGTACGCGCGGGCCGCGGACCACCTGGTGGCGAACGGCTACCTGGCGATCTGAGGGCGGCGGCTCAGCCGAGCAGGCGGGCCGCGTGGCGCCCGGCGGCCGCCGCGGCCAGGAAGTAGGCATGGTCGGCGTCCAGGCCGCGGCCCATCGTGGACAGCCCGACCGGGCTGGCCCGCAGCGCCGCGTCGAGTCCGTCGGCGGGCACTGTGACGATGGTGTGCCGGTCGGCCAGCGGCGCCAGGGCCGCGGCGACCTCCGCGGCCAGGGCGGGGTCGAGGCCGCCCGGCACGACCAGCTCCGCGCGGGCCAGCGCGACCCGGCCGTACGCGGTGAGGCTGTGATGGGACACGCCACGGTGCCGGTGCCGGGCGTCGGCGTCGGAGATGCGCAGCGAGCCGACCGGGCGCCCGCCCAGCGTGGCGACGGCGTTGACGGCCTCGCCGACGGCGACGCCGGAGAAGCCCCAGCGGGTGCCGGTGCCGAGGTTGCCGGGGCCCTGGGCGACGATCGTCAGGTCCGCGCCGAGCACGTGCCGGGCGGCGAGCAGGCCGCTGTGCAGGGTGGTGGCCTCCAGGTCGCCGCCGAACGCCTGGCCCACGCTCACAGTGCCGGCGAGGTGCCCGGACAGGCCGGCCAGGGTGCGGGAGAACCAGGCGGGCAGCGCCCCGCCGTCGGTGAGCACGTACGCGACGCGGGCGCCGGGGGCGTCGGCGCGTACGCCGGCCAGGATCGCCGGCAGCGCGGAGTGCAGGTCGGCGGTGACCACCGGCATGCCGTCGACCGAGTCGGCGGCGGCCAGCGTGTCGTGGTGCGGCGACGCCTCCTCGTCCACGCCGAGCAGGATCGGTTGCAGCGGCGTGTAGCGGGCCTTGACCAGGTGCCCGGCGTCGCGGCTGTCGCCGGCCTGCGGCGGGTCGGCGGGCAGCCGGTCGGGCAGCGCGACGACCAGGGCGTAGCCGCCGGTGCCGAGGCCCATCAGCAGCGCGCCGGCATTCAGCAGCACCCGGTCGCCGGGCTCCGGCTCGCCGACCAGCGCCGGGTAGGCCAGGGCGCGCATCCGGGCGCCGTCGGGCAGGTCGACGTCGAGTTCGACGGCGCCGGTCCACCGTCGCCGTACCGCCGTGACCGTGCCGGACCGCCATCGCACCATGCGGTGCACGCTATCGGCCGGGGTGCGGGCGGGCCGGGGGCGGGTCAGGTGGCGCCGTCGTGTGGGCGGCCCGTCTCGTCCTGCGTGGTGCGGGCGGGCCGGTCCGCCGTGCGGGAGCGGGTGGGGTCGAGGAAGACGTACGCGATCTCCGGGAAGTGCCCGGTGAGGCGGCGTTCGGCCTCGTCGGCGGCGGCTTCGATGTCGGCGCCGGTGGCGTCGTCGCGGAAGTCGACCTTGGCGGCGACGAGGATGTCGTCGGGGCCGAGGAACATGGTCATCAGGGTGTCGATCCGGTCGACAGTCGGCACGTCCGCCAGTTCCCGTTCGATGCGCCGGTGCAGCCGGTCGGAGACGGAACGGCCGACCAGCAGCGAGATGTTGCTGCGGGCCAGCACGACGGCGACGACCAGCAGCAGCACGCCGATGAGGATCGAGGCGATCCCGTCGTACAGTTCGTCGCCGGTGAGGTGTGACAGGGTGAGGCCGGCGGCGGCGATCAGCAGGCCGATCAGCGCGGCGCTGTCCTCCAGGAAGACGGCCTTGACGGTGGTGTCGGCGGTCAGGCGCAGGTAGCGGCGCGGGGTGGTGCCCCAGCGGCGCGACTCGCCGCGCACCTGCCGCACCGCCCGGGCCAGCGACACCGACTCGATCGCGAAGGAGACCGCCAGCACCACGTACGCGACCAGGTATTCGCCGCTGTGCTCGTGCACCAGGATGGTGGTGACGCCGTGCGTGATGGCGAAGCCGGCCCCGGCGACGAAGGTGAACAGCGCGGCGAGGAACGCCCAGACGTAGCTCTCCTTGCCGTACCCGAAGGGGTGCCGGGTGTCGGCGGGCCGAGCGCCGCGGCGCAGCGCCAGGTAGAGCAGCACCTCGGTGGTGGTGTCGGCGAGCGAGTGGGCGGCCTCGGAGAGCATCGCTGCGGACCCGGAGATGAGGCCCGCGACCAGCTTGGCGACGGCGATGGCGAGGTTCGCCGCGCCGGCCACCACGACCGTGCCGACGCTCTCGGTCTTGACCTCCGGTTCCGCCATGCGCTCACCCTATGACCGGTCGATGTCCGTCGCCGGGTGGGAAGACCGTGCGCCGCGCCGCGCGGGTGCCCGCGCCGGACGCGCGGGCTGCTAGCGTTTGCACGTGTCCCGGACCCGTACCGAACGCCTGGTCAACCTGGTGATCTGCCTGCTGTCCACGCGGCGCTTCCTGACCGCCGCGCAGATCGCCGCGACCGTGCCCGGCTACGAGCACGACCCGGACGACGCCAAGGACCACGAGGCGTTCCAGCGCAAGTTCGAGCGCGACAAGGCCGAGCTGCGTGAGCTGGGGGTGCCGTTGGAGACCGGCACGGCGAGCGTCTTCGACGCCGAGCCGGGCTACCGGATCGCGCCGCGCGCGTACGCGCTGCCCGACATCCCGCTCGAACCGGACGAGGCCGCCGCGGTGGGCATCGCCGCGCGGTTGTGGCAGCACGCCGGGCTGGCCGCCGCCGCGTCGTCCGGGCTGGCGAAGCTGCGCGCCGCCGGCATCGACGTGGACCCGCAGGCCACGCTGGGCCTGGAGCCGATGGTCACCGTCGACCCGGCGTTCGCGCCGCTGACCGCCGCCGCGCGGGACCGCCGCGAGGTCAGCTTCGACTACCGCGTGCCGGACCGCGACGCGCCCACCCGCCGCCGGGTCCAGCCGTGGGGCGTGGTCTGCTGGCGCGGCCGGTGGTACGTCGTCGGCCACGACCTGGACCGCGACGCGACCCGCTGCTTCCGGTTGTCCCGGGTGGTCGGCGCGGTGCGGGCGATCGGCGAGCCGGGCGCCTACGAGCCGCCCGCCGGTGTCGATCTGATCAGTCACGTGGCCCGCTGGTCGGGGCCGGTGGAGCGCACCGGCCGCGCGACCGTGCTGGCCGCGCCGGGGCGCGCCGCCGGGCTGCGCCGCTGGGCGGTGGAGTGCCAGGCCGGCCCCGACGGCGACCGGCTGGTGCTGCCGTACGCCGACGCCGACTACCTGGCCGGCCAGATCGTCGGGTACGGCCCGGACGTCCGCGTCCTGGAGCCACCGGAGGTACGGGAGGCGGTCATCCAGCGGCTCAAGGAGGTCGCCGCCCGGCACGACGAGCTGGCGACCACCGGGGGTGCCCGGTGACCCGCCCGGCGGCCCGCGCGGGCCGTGCCTCCGCCGACCGGCTGGCCCGGCTGCTCAACCTGGTGCCCTACCTGCTGGCCCGCCCCGGCATCGAGATCGCCGAGGCGGCGCACGACCTCGGGGTGACCGAGAAGCAGCTCCGGGAGGACCTGGAACTGCTCTGGGTGTGCGGGCTGCCCGGCTACGGCCCCGGTGACCTGATCGACATGGCGTTCGACGGCGACCGGGTGACCATCACCTACGACGCCGGCATCGACCGTCCGCTGCGGCTCACCCCCGACGAGGCGCTTGCCCTGGTGGTGGCGTTGCGGATGATCGCCGAGACGCCCGGGGTGGCCAACCGGGAGGCGGTCGAGCGGGCGCTCGCCAAGATCGAGAACGCGGCCGGTGACCTGGCCGGGGCGCCGGTGGAGGTCCGTCTGCCCGGCGACAGCGCGCGGGTACGCGAGCTGCGCGCCGCCGTCGAGCGCGGCCGGGCGCTGCGGATCACCTACTACACACCGGCGCGGGACGAGACCACCGAACGCACCATCGACCCGCTGCGGATGCTGATGGTCGGCGGGCGGGCGTACGTGGAGGCGTGGTGCCGCCGCGCCGAGGCGGTGCGACTGTTCCGGGCCGACCGGATCGACGCGGTGGCCGAACTACCGGAGCAGGCGGTCGTGCCGCCGCAGGCCCGCCCGCACGACCTCAGCGACGGCGTGTTCCGCCCGACGGCCGACCTGCCGTTGATCACGCTGCGGATCGGCCGGGGCGAGCGGTGGATCACCGAATACTATCCGTGCGAGCGCGTCGAGGCCGACGGCGAGCAGTGGCTGGTGTCGCTGCGGGTCACCGACCTCGGGTGGGCCCGGCGGTTCGTGCTCGGGCTGGGCCCGGAGGTCACTGTGGTGGCCCCGGCCGAGCTGGCCGAGCAGGTACGCGCCCAGGCCGTGGCCGCGCTCGACGCGTACGCCACCCCGGCCGGCAGCGCCGACCCGGCGGCCGCCGCCGTCACCCGATAGGCTGACCGCCGTGGTGATGTGGATCGTGCTCGGGGTCGTGCTGTTCGCGCTTGTCGTCCTGGCTCTCGCGGTCCGTCCGGTGGTGGGCCGCCTGTCCGGGCTGCGCCGTTCCGCGCTGGCGTTGCAGCGCCGGGCGGCCGAGGCGGAGTCGCTGCGTACCGCCGCCGAGGAGTTGCAGGCGCGGGCCGAGTCGCTCCAGGAGCGGATCGTCGTCGCGCAGGAGCGGATGACGTTGATCAAGGCCAAGCGCGGCGACTGAGCGACGGCCCTCGGCCCGGTGAGCGTCGTTTGCGCGTTCCCGGGCGGTTGCGCGCACAATTGCGCGGACCTGGACGGTTGACGGGACACTTCGGGTTGGTCGAAACTTCACCGATCGGGCCCGCACCGGCAGGCCCACCGGGGTGGCAAGCCGCTGCGACGCACGTACGATGGGCGGCGACCCACCCTCACCGACACAGAGCGACTGGAGCTTCCCATGGGTGCCCTCAAGCCGTGGCACATCGCCGTACTCGTGGTCGTGCTGATCCTGCTGTTCGGCGCGAAGCGGCTCCCCGACGCGGCCCGCTCGCTCGGCCGGTCCCTGCGGATCATCAAGGCCGAGACGAAGAGCCTGCAGGACGACGACCGTGACCTCGCCGAGAAGGCGGACGCGCAGGCCGGCTACCAGCCGCTCCCGCCGCAGCAGCAGCACGTGCAGGGGCAGCCGTACGCGCAGCAGCAGCCGTACGGGCAGCAGCAGCCGTACGCGCCGCAGCCGCAGCAGCCGGTCGCCCCGCCGGCCGACCCGGTGCAGCGCGTCCGCGAGAACTGATCCGAGAGGGCCTCAACCACCGTGGCCTTCGGGTTGAAGAAGCGCGGCCCGAGCAGCTTCGCGCGCGCGGCCGACGGCTCGATGACGCTCATCGAGCACATCCGTGAGCTGCGCAACCGGCTGTTCCGCGCGTCACTGGCGATCCTGGTCGGTTTCGGGTTCGGCGTGTGGCTGTCCGGGCCGGTGCTGCACATCCTGCAGAAGCCCTACTGCGACCTGCCCAAGGCGCGGTTGATCGACGGCAACTGCAACTTCGTCCAGCTCGGTCCAGCCGACCTGTTCCTGCTGCAGATGAAGGTGGCCCTCTGGGTCGGCCTGATCATCGCCGCGCCGATCTGGCTCTACCAGCTCTGGGCGTTCATCGCGCCGGGCCTGCACCGGCACGAACGGCGGTACGCGTACTTCTTCACCGCGCTGGCGGCCCCGCTGTTCGCCGCCGGCGCGGTGCTGGCGTACTTCGTCACGTCCAAGGGCCTGGAGTTCCTGCTCAACGTCTCCGGCGGCGGCGACGTGACCACCACGCTCGACATCACCCGCTACGTCGGGTTCGTCACGAACCTGATCCTGCTGTTCGGGGTGGCGTTCGAGTTCCCGCTGATCGTGCTGATGCTCAACTTCGTCGGCATGGCCAGCGCCAAGCGGCTGCTCAGCTGGTGGCGGGTGGCGGTCTTCGTGTTCTTCGCGTTCTCCGCGGTGGTCACGCCGACACCCGACCCGTTCGGCATGACCGCGCTGGCGATCTGCCTCTGCGCGCTCTACTTCGCCGCGGTGGGGGTGGCGTTCCTCAACGACAGGCGGCGCGGTCGCGGGCGTGAGGCCTACGCCGGCATCGCCGACGACGAGGTGTCACCGCTGGACCTGTCGACCGAACCGGTGCCCACGGGCGCCCGGATCGAGGCGTCCGATCCGATCGGGGCGCCCGAGCCGGTCGCCGCGCCGAAGCCGATCGAGCGCCGCTACGACGACATGACCTGACCGACCCCGCTCACCCGGACGCCGTCCCCGCCGCACGGGGGCGGCGTCCGTGTTTCCACAGCCACCCCTCGCGCGTCGCGTGGACGTCGGCGGCCCGCTCCGCGCGTCGATCACGGGGCTCGACGACCTCCGAGAACGCCGGGCGGCCTGCCCCTCCGCCGATCTTGCACTTGCTGCCCCACGCATGCCCGATATCCGCATTTTGTCGGGGCCGCTAGTGCAAGATCGCCGGGGCGGGGCGGGGCGGGGCGGGGCGGGGCGGGGCGGGGCGGGGCGGGGCGGGGCGGGGCGGGGTCAGGGGATGCGGCGGGCTGCCTCGGGGGGCGGCGGGGGGACCGCGGTGGGGTGGAGGATGGCGGCTATCGCTTCGGCGCCGTCGACCAGGCGCGGGCCGGCGCGCACGATCAGCCCGTCCGCGTCCAGCGCCCACACCTGCGCGCCGGGGAAGTGTTCGGCCACGCCGGCGGCCTGCTCGGCCGCGCCGTCGAGGTGGAAGCCGCACGGCGCGACCAGCACCACGTCGGGGCGGGTGGCCCGCAGGGCGTCCCAGGTGGTCGGGCCGGACCGGGCGCCGCGATGGGTGCCCACCGGCTCGCCGCCGGCCACGTCGACCAGGTCGGGGATCCAGTGCCCGGCGCCGAACGGCGGGTCCACCCATTCGACCACCGCGACCCGTGGCCGGGGCCGGCCCGCCACCGCCGCGGCGACCGCCGCGAGCCGGGCGCGCAGCCCGTCGACAAGGGCCTCGGCGCGGTCCGGCACCCGGGCCGCCGCGCCCACCGCGCGGATCGACTCCAGCACGTCGTCCAGGGTGTACGGGTTCAGCGACAGCACCTCGGCGCGGCACCCGAGGTGGTCCACGGCGTCGGCGACCCGGCCCGAGGGCAGCGCGCAGACACGGCACAGGTCCTGGGTGAGGATCAGGTCCGGGTCCAGCCCGGCCAGCGCCCCGGCGTGCAGCGTGTAGAGGTCGGCGCCGGCCGCGAGCTGCGCCTTGACGTACGCGTCGATGTCGCCGGGGCTCATGCCCCGGGTGTCCCGGCCGCCCACGACCACAGTGGTGCCGGACCGGTACGAGGCGGGCACCTCGCACTCGAAGGTGACGCCGACCAGGTCGTCACCGAGGCCCAGCGCGTACACGATCTCGGTGGCGGAGGGGAGCAGGGAGACCAGCCGCATGCCGCCATCATGCCGGTCACGCCGATCGCCCGGTACGCGGGCACATCGGGTCGCCCTCGGGCCTTGCCACGACGTCGTACCCGCTTAGACTCTGCTGACTCCGCCGAGCCCCCCGGGCGGTGTGCCGGGGTGCGTCGGCGCCCCGTTCCGGTCAGCACGCTGACCTGCGCTCCGGAGATCCCGATGAAGAGCCGTACCGCCACCGTCCTGACCGTCCTCTGCGCGGCCGCCGCGCTCACCGCCTGCGGTGACGACGAGCCCGCGCCGAAGGGCCAGCAGGTGCCGGTGACCGCCACCGACACCAGCTGCGAGGTCACCACCACGCTGTTCACGCCGGGCACCGTCACCTTCACCGTGACCAACCGGGGTCAGCAGGCCACCGGCGTCTACGTCTACGGGCGGGAGGGCGACGCCTTCACGAAGGTGATCGCCGAGGTCGCGGACGTGCCGGCGGGCCGTACCGGCGACCTGCGGGCCTCACTGCAGACCGGCACGTACGAGGTGGCCTGCAAGCCGGGCCGGCAGGGCGACGGCGTGCGGACGAAGATCACCGTGTCCGACGACGGCAACCTCGCGAGCGCCGCCGCCGAGGTGGCGTACGACCGGTCGGTGACCATCGAGCTGACCGGCGACGCGATGACCGGCGCGGACGCCCTGATCGCCGAGCCGGGCGAGAAGCTCGCGTTCAAGGTGACGAACAAGACCGCCGGGGCCCGGACGCTGTACGTGCTCAACCCCGACGGCAAGCGGGTCGCCGAGATGAAGGCGGAGGCGAACGGCACCGCCGAGACGGTGGTGACGCTCGGCGCCGCCGGTGACTGGTCGCTGAAGGTCAAGGGCGACGGCGTGCCGTCGGTGAGCAAGCGGCTGGTGGTGCGCTGAGGCGGCGCCGAAATCACGTCGACTGGGCTGCATCCACCGGGGACGGTGCGGGCGAAGCATTGGTCGTGACGACAGTCACGGACCTGGTCGCTTCGACGAAAGGCTCCCCGATGAACATCGCTCGTCTCGCCGCCCGGCTGGCCGTGGGCGCCACGGCCGCGGCGGTGGCCACCACCGCCGTCGCCGTGCCCGCCCAGGCCGGCGCCAAGCAGCCGGGCACGCGGTCGCTTGCCGCCGTGCTCACCGCCGACAAGAGCGGCTTCGACCGCAACGCGCGGGACTTCGACGTGCTCACCAAGGCGGTCCTGACGGTGCTGCAGGCCAAGCCGGACTCGCCGGTGAAGGTGCTCACCGACGGCACCGTCGCGCTCACCGCGTTCGTGCCGAACGACTACGCGTTCCGGGAGCTGGTCCGGGACATCACCGCCGCGAAGAAGCTGCCCGGGGAGAAGGCCGCGTTCGACGCGGTCGCCGGCCTGGGCGTGGACACCGTGGAGGACGTCCTGCTCTACCACGTCGTGCCCGGCGCGACGATCGACCGGAAGGCGGCGCTCAAGGCCGACGGCGCGGACCTGACCACCGCGCTCGGCGCCACCGTCGAGGTGGACGTGAAGCGCTGCTGGTACGGCCGCGAGGTGCGCCTGGTCGACGCCGACACCAGCGACCGCGACGCGCGTGTGGTGCGGTACGACATCAACAAGGGCAACAAGCAGATCGCGCACGCCGTGGACCGCGTGCTGCGCCCGATCGACCTGCCCTGAACCACCCCCGCGACGGCGCCCGGCACCCCCTGCCGGGCGCCGTCGGCGTACGCCGCCCGCCCAGCCCGGCGTCGCTCTGGTGACCTGCGCGACCCGTGTCGTACGGTGCTCGCCGTGACCGCGCACGATCATGTCCCGCCCGGCCCCGTCGCCGTGCTCGCCAACCCGAGCGCCGGCCGGGGACGGCACCGTGGGCTGCTGCCCCGCATCCTGGAGCGCCTGGGCGCCGCCGGCCGTCCGGTCGAGCTGCTGCGCGCGCGTACCCCGGAGGAGGCGGAGGCGGCGTGCCACGCCGCGGTGGCGGACGGCGCCGGGGCGCTGGTCACTGTGGGTGGCGACGGCACCGTGCACCGCGCGTTGCAGGCGGTCGCCGGCACGGCCGTGCCGTTCGGGCCGGTCCCGGCGGGCACCGGCAACGACTTCGCGGTGGAGACCGGCTTCCCGGCCGACCCGGCGGCCGCGGTCGAGGTGATCGCCGACGCGCTCGCCGCCGGCCGTACCCGCCCGGTCGACCTGGCTCGGCTGTCCCGGCCCGGCGTCGGGGACCGCTGGTACGGCGCGGTGCTCGCCGCCGGGTTCGACGCCATCGTCAACGAGCGGGCCAACCGGATGCGCTGGCCGCGCGGTCCCCGCCGGTACGACCTGGCGATCGTGGTGGAGCTGGCCAAGCTGCGGCCACGCCGCTACCGCCTGTCACTGGACGGTGTGCCGCAGGAGGTGGACGCGGTGCTGATCGCGGTCGGCAACGTGGCCAGCTACGGCGGTGGCATGCGGATCTGCCCGGACGCCGACCCGCACGACGGCCTGCTGGACGTGGTGGTCGGCGGCCGGTTCGACAGGCGCACGCTGATGCGGGTCAAGCCGCAGATCTACCGGGGCACGCACGTCACGCATCCGCTGGTGCGCGCCTACCGGGCCCGGACCGTGGAGTTGGCCACCGAGGGCATCACCACGTACGCCGACGGGGAACGCTCCCTCGACCTGCCGGTGACCGTCACGGCCGCCCCGGCGGCGCTGCGGCTGCTGCGCTGAGCGGCGGCTCCGGCGCGACCGCCGGGCCGGAACCGGCCGGCGGCGGCGCCGCGGGCGGTGGGGTGGGAGGCGACGGCGGGGCGGCGGCGTGGACCGCGCCGGCGCTCGCGGCGACCACCAGCACGATCGCGAGCACCTCGACCGGGTGCAGCGCCTGGCCGAGCACCAGCCAGCCGGCCACCGCGGCGATCGCCGGGCCGAGGCTCATCATGACCGCGAACGTCGCGGTCGGCAGCCGCCGCAGCGCCGCCAGCTCCAGGCTGTACGGCAGCACCGAGGCGAGCAGCGCCAGCGCGGTCCCGAGCCCCAGCACCGCCGGGTCGGCGAGCCGCCCGCCCGCGTCGGCCAGCCCGAACGGCAGCGTGAGCAGGGCGGCGAAGGTCAGCGCGAGGGCCAGCCCGTCGGCGCCGGGGAACCGCGCGCCGATCCGCGCCGAGCAGACGATGTACGCGGCCCACATGGCGCCCGCCGTCAATGCCAGCGCCGCGCCGACCGGGTCGAGCCGGTCGAAGCCGCCCTGACCGAGCAGGGCCACCCCGCCCAGCGCCAGCGCGGCCCAGAACCAGGCCGCCGCCCGGCGCGCGCCGAACACGGACAGCGCCAGCGGGCCGAGCACCTCCAGCGTCACGGCCGGGCCGAGCGGGATCCGCTCGATCGCCTGGTAGAAGATCGAGTTCATGCCGGCCAGGGCCAGCCCGAACGCGACCACGGCGGCCCAGTCGCGGCGCCCGTACCCGCGCACGCGGGGGCGGCACACCACGAGCATGACCAGCGCGCCGATGGCCAGCCGCAGCGTCACCGCCCCGGCCACCCCGGTACGCGGGAACAGCAGCGCCGCCAGCGCGGAGCCGAACTGCACCGACAGCGCCCCGCCGAGCACCAGCGCGACCCCGCCGAGCCGGCCCGGCGCACGTGGCGGCAAGGGGTGGGCACCGGTCATGCCCCTGACGTTAGCCGGTCCGCCGGGACGCCTCCGCGCCGGTCACACCCGGTCTGACCAGGCCCGGGCGCTCAGCTCGCCCCGGCGAGGTCGAGCACCGCGCCGAGCCCGTTCGGGCGGCCGGCGTCGGCGCAGGGCAGCACCAGCACCCCGCAGCCGGCCGCGACCGCGCCCGCGTCGGCCGGGGTGTCGCCCACCATCAGGGTGCGCTCCGGGTCGACACCGAGCATCCCGCAGGCCCGCAGGAAGATGCCCGGGTCCGGCTTGCAGCGCCCCACCTCGTACGACAGCGCGTAGGCGTCGACGAGCGCGTCGAGATCCCAGGCGGCGAACAGCGGCCGCAGGTCGAAGCCGATGTTGCTGACCACCGCCACCTTCACCCCGGCGGTCCGCAGCGCGCCGAGCACCGGCGTGGTGTCCGGGTACGGCACCCAGCCCTCGGGCACCAGCACCCGCTCGTAGAGCGCGTCGGCGAGCCCGTCGATGCCGGTGTCCACGGTCTCGGCCAGCCCCGTGTACGCGCCCCGGTGGGCGTGCGGGTAGAGATCGCGGTCGGCCCACAGCTCGGCCAGCCGGGGCGGTACCCGGGCCGGCAGCGGGCCGCCGGCGCGCCCGGCGGTGAGCAGCCGGTCGGCGAGGGAGGTGGCCCGGATCCGGTCCAGCTCGACCCCGCAGGCGTTCGCCGCGGCGAGCACCCAGGCCAGCGGCTCCTCGACCTGGGCGAGGGTGCCGTGGAAGTCGAAGAGCACCGCCTCCACGGGCCGGCGGGACGGTCGCGGGCCCACGGCGTCGTCGGCGCCGCTGGCGGCATGGGGCAGTTCGGTACGGTCCGGCACGTCGTGCACCCTACCGACCCGCTCCGACCGCCCTGCCGGATGGCCTTGACCGGTACTCGTCGGCCGTACCGATTAATCTTGGACGCATGTCGAGCCCCGCCGAGCGGTACGCCGCGGCGCGCCGCCGGGCCGCGCAGGCCTCCGCCTTCCCGGCCCTGGACGAATTCTCTCTGGATCTCGGGTTCGATCTCGACGATTTCCAGCGCGAGGCGTGCGAGGCGCTGGAGCGGGGCAGCGGTGTGCTGGTCTGCGCGCCCACCGGCGCCGGCAAGACCGTGGTGGGGGAGTTCGCGGTGCACATGGCGCTGCGCGGGCGCCCCGGCGGCGAGGCGCCGGCGGCCCGGCGCAAGTGCTTCTACACCACGCCGATCAAGGCGCTGTCGAACCAGAAGTACCACGACCTGGTGGACCGCTACGGCGCCGAGCAGGTCGGCCTGCTCACCGGCGACAACGCGATCAACGGCGACGCGCCGGTGGTGGTGATGACCACCGAGGTGCTGCGCAACATGCTCTACGCCGGCTCGGCCACCCTCGAGGGCCTGGCGTACGTGGTGATGGACGAGGTCCACTACCTGGCCGACCGGTTCCGCGGCGGGGTCTGGGAAGAGGTGATCATCCACCTGCCGGAGTCGGTCACGCTCGTGTCGCTGTCGGCCACCGTCTCCAACGCCGAGGAGTTCGCCGACTGGCTGGTCACCGTGCGCGGCGAGACCGCAGTGGTGGTCTCCGAGCACCGCCCGGTGCCGCTGTGGCAGCACATGCTCGTCGGCAAGCGGATGTTCGACCTGTTCCACGACGCCGACGCCGCCCGCAAGCACGACGTGCACCCGGAGCTGCTGCGCTACACCCGCGACACGATGCGCCGGCTGGAGCTGGGCGAGGGCCGCAGCGCCGGCCCCGGCGGCGGCCGGCGCGGCCCGCGCTGGCGTGGCCCGATGCGCCCGGACATCGTTGACCGGCTCGACCGGGAGGGGCTGCTTCCGGCGATCCTGTTCATCTTCAGCCGGGCCGGGTGCGACGCCGCCGTGCAGCAGTGCCTCGCCGCCGGGCTGCGGCTGACCTCCCCTGACGAACGCGCCGAGATCCGCCGCGTGGTCGAGTCCCGGGTCACCGCCATTCCCGGCGAGGACCTGTCCGTGCTCGGCTACTGGGAGTGGCTCGACGGCCTGGAGCGCGGGCTGGCCGCGCACCACGCCGGCATGCTCCCGGCGTTCAAGGAGGTCGTCGAGGAGCTGTTCGTCCGCGGGCTGGTAAAGGCCGTCTTCGCCACCGAGACGCTCGCGCTGGGCATCAACATGCCGGCCCGCTGCGTGGTGCTGGAACGCCTCGTGAAGTTCAACGGCGAGGCCCACGTCGACCTGACCCCGGGTGAGTACACCCAGCTCACCGGCCGCGCCGGCCGCCGGGGCATCGACGTCGAGGGCCACGCGG
The DNA here is from genome assembly GCF_051853095.1 of Micromonospora sp. LA-10. NCBI lineage: Bacteria > Bacillati > Actinomycetota > Actinomycetes > Micromonosporales > Micromonosporaceae > Micromonospora > Micromonospora sp. LA-10. The sequence continues at coordinate 519,962 of NZ_CP195710.1, read as the reverse complement.
TCGTGGTGTGGTCGCCGGAGACCGACCCCCGGCACGTCGCCGGGCTCGCCTCCACCCGCACCTACCCGCTGCGTTCCAGCTTCCGGCCGTCGTACAACATGGCCGTCAACCTGGTCGGCAGCGTCGGCGCGGCGCCGGCCCGGGAACTGCTGGAGTCCTCGTTCGCGCAGTTCCAGGCGGACCGGTCGGTGGTCGGCCTGGCCCGGCAGGTGCAGCGCAACACCGAGACCATCGACGCGTACGGCGCGGAGGCCGCCTGCCACCACGGCGACTTCGACGAGTACTTCGCGCTGCGGGTGGCGATCGCCGACCGGGAACGGGCCATCGCCCGGCAGGGGCAGACCCAGCGCAAGGCGGCGGCCGTCGCCTCGCTGGAGCGGCTGCGGGTGGGCGACGTGATCCGGGTGCCGTCCGGTCGGCGGGCCGGCCTGGCAGTGGTGCTGGACCCGGCCACCGGCGGGTTCGGCGAGCCCCGGCCGCTGGTGCTCACCCAGGACCGCTGGGCCGGGCGGGTCACGCCGGGCGACTTCACCACCCCGGCGGAGGTGCTGACCCGCATCCGGGTGCCGAAGCACTTCAACCACCGCTCGCCCGCGGCCCGGCGGGACCTCGCCGCGGCGGTCAGCGGCACCGGCCTGGACCGGCACGGCGGGCGGCGCGGTGGCCGGTCCCGCCAGGCGGCGGGGGAGGACCACCGGCTCAGCCAGCTCCGGGTCGAGCTGCGCGCGCACCCGTGTCACGCCTGCCCGGACCGGGAGGAGCACGCCCGCTGGGCGGAGCGGCGGCGCCGGCTGGAACGCGACACCGAGGAGCTGCGTCAGCGGGTGTCCGGGCGGACCGGCTCGCTGGCCCGTACCTTCGACCGGATCGTGGCGTTGCTGACCGCGCGCGGCTACCTGGCCGCCGACGGCGAGGTCACCGACGCGGGCCGGACGCTGGCCCGGATCTGGACCGAGGCCGACCTGCTGGTGGCCGAGTGCCTGCGCCGCCGGGTGTGGGACGGCCTGTCCCCGGCGGAGCTGGCCGCCGCCGTGTCGGTGGTGGTCTTCGAGGCCCGGCGCGACGTCGACGAGCGGGCGTCGTTGCCGCGCGGCGGGGTCGCCGACGCGGTCGACGAGACGCTCAAGCTGTGGAGCGACATCGAGGCCGACGAGGCCGCGCGCGGCCTGGCGGTGACCCGCGAGCCGGATCTCGGGTTCGCCTGGCCGATCTACCGGTGGGCGCGCGGCGAGGCGCTGGCCAAGGTGCTCGCCAGCGGGCACCAGATCGACGGGGAGATGCCGGCCGGCGACTTCGTCCGGTGGGCGCGCCAGGTGGTCGACCTGCTCGGTCAGCTCGCCGACTCCGGCGGCGCCTCGGCCGAGCTGCGCGGCACCGCGCGGCAGGCCATCGCGGCAGTCAACCGGGGCGTGCTGGCCTACCACGCCTCCGCCTGACGGTCACTTCCGGTCAACGATTGCCGGAAATCGACGCACCGCTGCGTCACGGCGCTGCCACGGCGCGAATTGTCGGGGGGCCGATGCGTGCCCTGATCAGGGCCTGCCCGATCATTGCCCCCGGGGCGCCGTGCTTCGCGCTCGGCCGATGTGAGGGAAGGGCGTCGTGGGCGAGATCAATCACTTTGAGTACGGGTGGATCACACCCGCGCTCAGCTACGCGTTGTCAGTGCTCGGCTCGGCGCTCGGACTGGTCTGCGCCGGACGTATCCGGACCGCCACGAGCGGCGGCCAGCGCGTCTGGTGGGGCCTGCTCGCCGCGTGGGCGCTGGGCGGCACCGCCATCTGGGCCATGCACTTCATGGCGATGCTCGGGTTCGCCGTCGCCGGCACCCGCATCCGCTACGACGTGCCGCTGACGGCGGCCAGCACCGCGATCGCGGTGGGCGCGGTCGGCATCGGGCTGTGGATCGTGGGAACCGGCCGGCTCTCCGCGTTCCGGCTGCTGGGCGGCGGGTTCTTCACCGGCGCCGGCGTGGCCGCCATGCACTACACCGGCATGGCCGCGATGCGCCTGGACGGCTCGCTCGGCTACGACCCGCTGCGGGTGACGCTGTCGGTCGTCATCGCGATCGTGGCCGCCACTGTGGCGCTCTGGCTGGCGATGACCGTCCGGCGGGCGCTCGCCATCGCCGCGTCGGCGCTGGTCATGGGCATCGCGGTCAACGGCATGCACTTCACCGGCATGAGCGCTCTGTCGGTGCACCTGCACGAGAGCCGCGGCCCGGCCTCCGGCACCGAGGTGAGCGGACTGCTGGTGCCGATAGTGCTCGCCGTGATCTTCGGCGTGGTGGGGCTCGTCTACGCGCTGCTCGCCGCGCCGTCGGACGACGACCGGGCCGGGGCCGCGTACGTCAGTTCGCGGCTCGGTGAGGCGCCGCAGCCCGTCGCCCCCGAGCCCGCGCCGGACCCGGTCGGTCTGCGTGCCCGCTCGACGCTGGCGCAGCCCGGCGCCCAGTTCCCGTCCCGCCGGAGCACCGACCGCCGCCAGTGATCAACTGATCACTTTCGGCCAGTACGGCTGTCGATTGATCGGTGCCGGCTGGCCCCGGACGCGGCAGCGCCGGCGAATCGGCGCGGGGCCGTCAGTCCCGGGCCGTGGCCAGCGCGTCGACCAGGCGGCGGCACGAGCCGGCCAGGTTCCAGCGCTCCGCGAGCTCCAGCAGCCGGTCCGGGTCGGCGGGCGACGTCGGCAGCGCCGGATCCAGCTCGGGCAGCGGCACGTCGGTGGCGACCCGGACCACCTTCGGCGCCACCGCCAGATAGTCGCGGGCGGCGTCGAGCTTGGCGCGCAGCCCCGGGGCGAAGCCGGAGCGGGGGTCGTCGAGCGCGGCCAGGATGCCGTCGAGCCCGCCGTAGCGGTCGATCAGCCGGGCGGCGGTCTTCTCGCCCACCCCGGCTACGCCGGGCAGGCCGTCGCTGGGGTCGCCGCGCAGCGCCGCGAAGTCGGCGTACCGGTCGGCGGGCACGCCGTAGCGGGCCCGTACCGCCGCGTCGTCGCAGTCGTCCAGCTTGGCCACGCCCCGCCCGACGTAGAGCAGCCGCACCGGGCGCGCGTCGTCGACGAGCTGGAACAGGTCGCGGTCGCCGGAGACCACCTCGACCGGGCCGGGCTGGGTCACCGAGAGCGTGCCGAGCACGTCGTCGGCCTCGTAGCCGGTGGCGCCCACGGCCGGGATGCCGAGCGCGTCGAGGACCTCCAGGATCATCGGCACCTGCGGGGACAACGTGTCCGGCACGACCTCGCCGCCCTCGGGCGCGACCCGGTGCGCCTTGTACGACGGCAGCAGCTCCACCCGCCACGCCGGCCGCCAGTCGTGGTCCATCGCGCAGATCATCCGGTCGGGCCGGCGGGTGCGTACCAGCTGGGCGAGCATGTCGAGGAAGCCGCGCACGGCGTTGACCGGCTGACCGTCGCCGGTCTTCGCGGCCGACTCGGGAATGCCGAAGTAGGCGCGGAAGTAGAGGCTGGGGGAGTCGATCAGGAGGATCGGCTGTCGGTGTGCCACGGCGGCAAGCCTTCCACAGCCCTGTGACGAGATGGGGGAGGCGGCCGCCGGGCCGGAAACCCGGGCGCGCGCGGGGCGTCCGGTGCGCAGACTGGCGGGGTGAGCTTCGTACCCGGCCTGACGCTGGCCCGCCGGTTCCACGACGAGGTGGTGGGGCCGCTGCTGGCGCGGCGGCTGCCCGGCCTGCGCTACGCCGCCGGTCTGCTCGACGGCGGCTCCGAGCTGCTCGGCCTCGACACGCCCCGCTCCACCGACCACGACTGGGGTCCGCGTACCCAGGTCTTCGTCGCGGACGTGGACGACGTGGCGCCGGTACGGGCGGCGCTCGACGCCGAGCTGCCGGCGCGCTTCCTGGGCTGGCCGACCCGGTACGCGGGCGGCCCGGCGGCGCGGCTCGGCACGGTCCGCGCCGACGGTGACCGGCACGGCGTGACGGTGGACGAGCTGGGTGCGTGGTGGCGTGACCGGCTCGGCGTCGACGTCGGCGCCGGCATGTCGGTGGCGGACTGGCTCGCGACGCCGACGCAGCGGCTGGCGGAGCTGACCGGGGGAGCGGTGTTCCACGACGGGCTCGGCGGGGCGCTCACCGCCGCCCGCGCCGCGCTGGCCTGGTATCCGGACGACGTGTGGCGGCACGTGCTGGCGTCCGGGTGGCAGCGGGTCGCGCAGGCCGAGCACCTGGCGGGCCGGTGCGCCGAGGTCGGCGACGAGCTGGGCAGCCGGGTGGTGACGGCCGGGCTGGCCCGCGATCTGATGCGCCTCGGGCTGCTGCTGCGGCGCCGCTGGCCCCCGTACGCGAAATGGCTCGGCACGGTGTTCGCGACGCTGCCGGGCGCGGCGCCGGTGGTGGACGGGCTCGCCGCCGCGCTCGGTCCGGGCGGCTGGGCGGCCCGGGAGCCGGGCCTGGTGCGGGCGCTGGAGACGCTGGCCGGCTGGACCAACGACGCCGCTCTGGCGCCGCCGGTGGACCCGGCCGCCCGGCCCTTCCACGACCGGCCGTTCCTGGTGCTCGACGCGGGCCGGTTCGTCGAGGCGCTGCGCGCCGCGATCACCGATCCGCTGTTGCGCGACCGGCCGCCGGTCGGCGCGGTGGACCAGTACGTCGACAACGTGGACGTGCTCACCCACCCGGACCGGGCCTGCCGGGTGGCCGCGGCGGTTGTCGGCCCGCCGGACCGGGCCTAGACTGCGATCGGGTCGCATCGATCAGCGACTGTCTATCTCGCTCCGAGGGTCCGGGCCGCCCTTCGCGGGCGCCTCGCCGGCGAGAACGCCGCTGCGCGCGGCGTTCCCACCACCCGAGGAGAACCGCATGCTGTCCAGAAGGAGCAGACTCCGGCTGCTCGGCGCGGCGCTGGCCGCGGCCGGGCTCGCCGTCGCGGCGGCGCTCGCCGTGCCCGGTCCCGCCTCGGCGGCGTCGCTGACCGAGGTGACGAACTTCGGCACGAACCCGAGCAACCTGCGCATGTACCTGTACGTCCCGGACACCGTCGCGGCCCGCCCCGGGCTGCTGGTGGTGAACCACTACTGCACCGGCAGCGGCCCGGCCATGTACTCGGGCACCCAGTTCGCGGCGCTCGCCGACCGGTACGGCTACATCGTGGTCTACCCGTCGGTCACGCGCAGCAGCAAGTGCTTCGACGTCTCGTCGCCGCAGGCGCTGCGCCGCGACGGCGGCAGCGACCCGGTGGGCGTCAAGTCGATGGTGGACTACGTGCGGCAGCGCTACCCGGTCGACTCGCTGCGGATCTTCACCACCGGCACCTCGTCCGGCGCGATGATGACGAACGTGCTGCTCGGCCTCTACCCGGACGTGTTCCGGGCCGGGGCGGCCTTCGCCGGCGTGCCGTTCGGCTGCTTCGCCACCACGAACGGCTCGGAGTGGAACAGCGAGTGCGCCAACGGTCAGGTGCTGAAGACCCCGCAGCAGTGGGGTGACCTGGTCCGCAACGCCTATCCCGGCTACACCGGCCCGCGTCCGCGCATGCAGATCTGGCACGGCACCAACGACGAGACGCTGCGCTACCCGAACTTCGGCGAGCAGATCGACCAGTGGACGAACCTGCACGGGCTGAGCCAGACGCCCGACTACACGGACAGTCCGCGGGCCGGCTACACCCGTACCCGCTACGGCGGCATCGGCGGCCTCTCGACTGTCGAGGCGATCAGCATGCAGGGCGTCACGCACAACCTGCCGGTGGACGCGGCCGAGGCGGTGCGCTTCTTCGGCCTGGACACCGCGCCGCCGACCAGCCCGCCGCCCACCACGGCCGTCCCCACCACGCCTCCGCCCACCACGCCTCCGCCGACGACGCCGCCGCCCACCACTCCGCCGCCGCCCACCACTCCGCCGCCGCCCACGACGCCGCCGCCGTCGGGTGCCTGCCGCGTCGGGTACGTGGTGAACGCCTGGAACAACGGCCTCACCGCCTCGGTGACGATCACCAACACGTCCACCACGGCGATCAACGGCTGGAACCTCGCGTTCACGCTGCCGAGCGGCCAGACGATCACCGGCGGCTGGAACGCCACGTACAGCCCGTCCAGCGGCGCGGTGACCGCCCGCAACGTCTCCTACAACCCGGTGATCGGACCGGGCGGCTCGGTGGACATCGGCTTCCAGGCCACCCACACCGGCAACGCCGGCAGACCCGCCTCGTTCACGCTCAACGGAAGCGCCTGTACGGCCGCCTGACCGGCGCGCCGCCGTCCTGGCGGCATCACCGGTCCGGGTGATGCCGCCACCCGGCCGCGTCACGCCCGTCGCGGCGGGCGCGGTCGGGCATGACCGTCCCGGCGGCGGGTACCCGCACCGGACGGACACCGGCGGGAACCGAAGGAGCGGATATGAAGGTCCGAAGCTCCCTGCGCGGGCTCAAGCGCAAGGCCAACTCGATTGTGGTCCGGCGCCGGGGCAAGCTGTTCGTGCTGAACAAGTCCGACCGGCGGCAGAAGGCCCGGCAGGGCTGAGCCCGATGGCGGACATCCTGATCACCGGGGCCGGCAGCGGGCTCGGTCGGGGCACGGCGCTCGGGCTGGCCCGCGCCGGCCACCACGTGATCGCCGCCGCGCAGGTCTGGCCGCAGGTCCGCGAGCTGCGCGCCGAGGCCGAACGGGCCGGCGTCGCGCTGGAAGCGATCAAGCTGGACGTCACCGACCCGGCCGACCGGGCCGCGGCCGCCCGCCACCGCGTCGACATCCTGGTGCTCAACGCGGGCGTGCAGGAGGCCGGCGCCGTGGTGGAGATCCCGATGGACCGGGTCCGCCGCTCGTTCGACGTGAACGTCTTCGGCCACCTGCACCTGGCGCAGGACCTCGTGCCGCCGATGCTGGCCCGGGGCGCCGGCAAGGTGGTCTGGGTGTCCTCGGCGGTCGGCGTACGGACCCGGCCGTTCATCGGCGTCTACGCCGCCACGAAGCACGCGATCGAGGCGCTCGCCTGGGCCATGAAGGGCGAGCTGGAACCGCGCGGCGTGCGCGTCGCGGTGATCAACCCGGGCCCGTACCGGACCGGCTACAACGACACCGGCGTGGAGACCATGTCCCAGTGGTGGGACGAGTCCACCGCCCTGCTGCCGCGCCCCGACTTCGGCGACTACCTGGGCCACCAGCGCGATCCACAGGAGATGATCGACGAGATGGTCCGGGTGGTGCCCGCCGACGCGCACCCGTACCGCACCACGTACCCGCCGTCGCTGCGCGAGCAGCTCAGGGAGTTCGAGTCGCAGGTGTGGGACGCGACGTCGTGACGCCGGCGTCCGGGACCCGCCCCGGGTGGGCGCGGCCGGCCAGCCGGGCCGCGGCGAAACCGACCAGCGGGCGGTAGATCCGCACCGAGTCGGCGAGCGCGGAGAAGTGCGAACCCGAGTTGCCCGCGTGGTAGCGGGTGGTGATGTCCACCTGTTCGATCGGCAGCCCGGCGCCCACCGCGCGCAGCAGCACGTCCATCTCGTACTCGAAGCGGTCACCGGGGATCGTGACCAGCCAGTCCAGCAGCCCGGCCGGGTACGCCCGCAGGCCGGTCTGGGTGTCCCGCACGTCCCGCCCGGTCGCCAGCCGGAACGCGACCCGGGTCGCGGCGTTGCCGAACCGGCTGCGCGCCGGCACCTCGCCGTTGAAGCGGCGCACGCCGAGCGTCGTCGCGCCGGTGGCGCGCATCCGCTCGGCCACCCGGCACACGTCGGGCACGAGGTGCTGGCCGTCGGCGTCCACACAGAGCACGTCGTGTCCCGGGTGGTGCGCGGCGGCGTACCGGAAGCCGGTGCGCAGCACCACGCCCTTGCCCCGGTTGACCCGGCGGCGCAGCACCGTCGCGCCGCGGGCGCGGGCCGCGCCGAGCACCCCGGCGGCGGCCGGGCCGCTGCCGTCGTCCACGACCAGCACCCGTGCCCCGGGCAGCGCGGCCCGCAGGTCGGTGACCAGCGGCGCAAGCCGGTCACCCGGTCGGTACACCGGCACGAGCACGATCACGGAACCTCCCGGCTGGACTCGCCCGCCGGCACGGCCCGCCGGGTCGATCGAGGACCGTCGTACCCCCGGGTCGCGACCGCGAATCACCGGCGGGGCGTGAGGCGTCCGATCCGGTCGGCCGCGCGGGTCAGCGCGCGCTCGCGGCGCAGCGACGCCTCCGGGGTACGCACACCGAGATAGCCGAGCCGGCTGAGCGCCCGGGCGGCCCGCTCGCGCCGCGCCGGCACCGGGTCGGGCGCGGTCACCGGCACGTCGGCCAGCGCCGGGCCGGACAGGCCCAGCACGCGCGCGGCGAGCAGCCGGACGCGGGGCAGGTGCCACGGATGCGTGACCAGCCCGAGCGGGCGCCGCGCGGTGAACTCGGCCGCGCCGAGCAGCCCGTCCTGCACCGTGTGCGCCAGGTTCTGCAGCGTGGTGCGGGACCGGGTCTCGGCCGCCGAGCGGGCGTACGCGTCGAGCCCGGCGTCGCGGGCCAGCGCCCGCATCAGCTCGCCCTCGCGGAATCCGGGCGGCGGGCCGGGCGCCCCGGCCGGGCCGTGCGGCCAGCCGCCGGTGAACACCACCCGGGCGCCGGGCGCGCGGCGGAACTCCTCGGCGTGCGCCCGGACGTACGCCACAGCGGCCTCGGTGCGCGCGACGCTCTCGGCCGTGAGCCGGTAGCCGTCGTCACCGGCCACCACGCCACGGCCGAAGACCAGCAGGACGGTGGCGGTCGTCATCCCCTCACGGTACGTGTCACTCCTCCTCCGGCGGCCAGGGCGGCGCCCCGACGCCGGTGATGCGCACCCCGCCCCACGGGTCGACCTCGGTCAGGCGGGCCCGGGTGACGCGCTCGCCGATGCGGACCTCCACGTCGCGGCGGCCGGAGCGCAGCAGCCGCACCAGGCGCGGCTCCGGCTCGACCCGCCCGGCCCAGTGGTAGCGGCCGTCGACCGGCTCGAACCGGCCGCCGGCGTGCAGCCGTACCGGGGTGCCGGCGATCTCGGCCGTGCCCTGCCAGGTCACCCGTCGATCCGCTCGTGCGCGCGGGTCAGCTCCGGCGGCAGGTCCGCGCCGCGCCGTACCCCCTCGATGCCGCTCCACAGCAGCGTGGTCAGGTATTCGGTGAGCGCGGACCGGTGGATCGGCTGCCCGTGCGTGGTCCACCAGTCGCCGACCGCCTGCACGAACCCGACCAGCCCGTACGCCCACGGCTCGGCCGGCCCGGCGTCGAGACCGAGCGCGCGCAGCCGGTCGCCGATGACCCGGGCCAGTCCGGTGGCGACCTGCCGGCTGGTGCCGGCGACCACCTGCTGGATGCCCGGGTGGCCGGACTCGTGCACCAGGAACCGGTAGAGCGAGGGCTCGAACTCCACCACGCTCAGGTACGCGTCGATTGTCGCCTCGACCAGCGCCCGCTCCTCGCGGACCTGCTCCACGGCGGGCGCGACGGCGGCCACCACGCGCTCCGCGACCACCTCGCTGACCGCCAGCCAGAGCTGCGCCTTGTCGGCGAAGTAGCGGTAGAGCACCGGCTTGCTGACCCCGGCGGTGGCCGCGACCTGGTCCATGTCGACGTTCGGGCCGTGCCGCAGCAGCGCCTGCACGGCGGCGGAGATCAGCTCCTGGCGGCGCTGTTCGCGGTGCTCCGCCCAGCGGTCGCGCCGCCCGCCGGAGCGGGGCGGGGACGGCTCCGGCGAGGGGTCGGGGCCATTGACATCGGTGGTGGTGCGTCGCATGCTACCACTCGTAACAGTTACTGGAAGTTACGTCAATATGGAGGGGTCATGGAGCGGACGACGGCCGGATTCCCGCGCGAGGCGGTCGCCGATCGCCTCCTCACCGCCTCCGTACGCACCAGCTACGACCCCATGGTGGACATCGACTGGTCGGCGCCGCCCGCGCCCGGCGCGTACTGGCTGCCGCCGCAGCGCAGCAGCCTCTACGGCACGCCACTGTGGGACGCGATGACCGAGGAACAGCGGATCGAGCTGACCAAGCACGAGGTCGCCAGCGCCGCCAGCGCCGGGATCTGGTTCGAGACCATCCTCATGCAGATGCTGATCCGGCAGTACTACGACGCGGATCCGACCAGCCGCCACGCCCAGTACGCGCTCACCGAGGTCGCCGACGAGTGCCGGCACTCCATCATGTTCGGCCGGCTCATCGAGGCCACCGGCGCGCCCGTCTACCGCGCCGAGCCCGTCGACCACCTGCTCGGGCGCTGGCTCAAGGCCACCGCGACCGGCCCGCAGATGTACGCCGCCATCCTCATCGCCGAGGAGATCCTCGACTCGTTCCAGCGCGAGATCATGGCCGACGAGTCGTTGCAGCCGCTGATCCGGATGGTGTCGCGCATCCATGTGGTCGAGGAGGCCCGGCACGTGCGCTTCGCCCGCGACGAGCTGGCCCGGCAGGTGGAGGCGTCCGGGCCGGTCGCGCTCGCGTACGCGCGCCTGGTGATCGGGCGGGCCGCGTACTCGATCACGCGGCGGCTGGTGCACCCGAGGGCGTACGCGGCGGTCGGGATCGACCCGGCGGCCGGTCACGCCGCGGCGCGGGCCAACCCGCACTGGCGGGCCACGCTGCGCTGGTCCGCCCAGCGGATCGCCGAGCACCTGACCGAGCTGGGCCTGGTGTCCGGGCCGGGCCGGCTGCTGTGGCGCCGGGCCGGGCTGATCGAGGGCTGACCGGCGGCGACCCGAAGGGGATGAGGATCGCCGCCGGCCCGCCCGGTCAGGAGGTCGGGAAGTTGTCGGGGGTACGGATCCGGTCGCGCATGTACGCGCCGGACTGCGTGAGCACCGACGTCCCGCTGAACGAGCCGGACGCGCACGTGCCCGGCCGCAGCGCCGCCGAGCCCTCGGCGGCGTCGGAGAACGTCCAGTTGGCGTAGCTGATCTTCAGCCGGTCGAGCAGGTCGAGCCAGGCGTTGCTGCTGGCGGTGTCGACAGCGCCGTCGCCGGTGTAGGTGACGGTGCCGAACTCGGTGACGAACAGCGGCAGCCGGGACGCGGCCCGCTGCACCTCGTTGCGGTAGTTGTCCTGGTGCGAGGCGGCGTAGAAGTGGAACGCGTACATGATGTTCTGCGCCCGCACCGGGTTGTTCACGATCTCGTCGGAGTTGCTGCCGTCGGACACGCCCAGCGAGGACCAGCCGCGGGTGCCGACGATGACCACCGCGTCCGGGTCGTTGGCCCGGATCACCGGGATGACCTGCTCGGCGTAGTTGCGGATGGTCGACCAGCTGACCCCGTTGGGCTCGTTGGTGATCTCGTAGATCACGTTCTTCTTGGCCGCGTTGCGCGCCGACACGTTGGCGAAGAACGTCTTGGCCCGGTCCAGGTTGTACATCGGGTCACCGGGGGTCAGCGTGTGGAAGTCGATGAGCGCGTACATGCCGCGGGCCTCGGCCTTGTCCACGAGCGTGTTCACCTGGGCGGTGAAGCCGGCCGGGTTGGTCTCGTAGCCCTGCTCCTGCACGTACATCGAGATGCGCAGCAGGTCCGCCTGCCACTCGTCGGCCAGCACGTTGAGCGAGGTGTCGGTGTAGCAGTTGGCGAACCACTGCAGGCCGTGGGTGCTCATGCCGCGCAGCTGGATCGGCCGGCCGTACTGGTTGCAGAGGTTGACCCCGCAGACCTGGAGCTGGCCGTTGATCGCGACCGGGGTGGTGCCGGTCGGCGGCGGCGTCGTGGGCGGGGGAGTGGTCGGCGGCGGGGGCGTGCTGGGCGGCGGGGTGCTCGGCGGCGGGGTGCTCGTGCCGCCGGTGCAGGCCGTGCCGTTGAGCGTGAACGAGGTGGGGCTCGGGTTGGACCCGGTCCAGGAGCCGTTGAAGCCCACAGTGGTGCTCGCGCCGGTGCCGAGCGCGCCGTTGTAGTCGACGCTGCGCGCGGTGACCGAGGAGCCGCTCTGCTGCCAGGTGGCCGACCAGCCCTGCACCACGCGCTGGCCGCCGTCGGGGAAGGTGAAGCCCAGCGTCCAGTTGCTCACCGGGTCGCCGAGGTTCTTCACCGCGACGGTGGCGGTGAAGCCGCCGGGCCACGAGTTGGTGGTGTAGGTGACGGCACAGCCGGTCGCGGCCATCGCGTTGGCCGGCGGCAGGACGGCCGTCGCTGCCAGGGCGAGCGCGCCGACCGCGCCGCCGACGAGCAGATGCCGCCGCGACGGCCGGGGAATTGAGGACATGCGGGAAGGTCCCATCTGGTGGATGGTCATCGGACGATGCCCGTCGTGAACCTGCCCGGAAAGTCCGACGCGGCGACCCTGGGGGAGCGCTCCCACGGCCGAGCGTAGAGGCGGATGCCGATGCGTGCAACAGTCGTCGGCTCAGCGGCCGCCGCGCCGCCCGCCGTAGAGCCGCAGCGCGTTGCAGACGTCGAACACTCCCGGCACGTCCCAGGCCAGCTCGGCGGCGACCAGGCGGGTCTCCGGGTCGGCCACCAGGCCGGCGAGGATCACCACCCGGTTCTGCACGGTGACGGTGATCTGCTGCCGCCGGGTGGTCCAGTCGGCGCTGAGCCGCTGGGCGACGAGGGAGGCGAGCCGGCTGTCCGCGTCGTCGGGCTCCGGCCCGCGGCCGGTGTAGGGGAACTCGGGGTACGACCAGGGCATCACCACGGGGAGGGCTCCTTCTGTTCGGTCATGACCGCGCGCCGGACGCGGATCGCGGCGCCGGGACGCGGCCCTCGACGACTGTGAAGACGCCGTCGAGCCGCATGGTGTGCAGCACGGTGAGCACGAAGCGCGACGGCGACAGCAGGCACAGCCGGCGACCGTCACGTCGGGCGTCCTGGTGTGCGCGCACCAGCAGGCCGAGACCGGCCGAGTCGATCACCTCGAGCGCGGACAGGTCGACCAGCTCGCGGTCGCCGCGTACGGAGCGCTCCGCGAGCGCCCGGCGTACCGCCTCGGCGGGATCGACGTCGGCGACGGCCGGGGTGCCGCCCACCTGCTCCAGGTCCTCCGTGCCGAGGCCGTCCTCGGCGACGGTGGCCCGGACGCTGCACCGGGGGCAGTGGTGCGGGCCGGACGCGAAGGGCGAGCCGACCCAGTCGTGCTCGAACACGAGCGTCCACACCACCTCGGCGTCGGGCAGCGTGGCGCCCGCGCCGGTGACGCTGTCGCCGCAGCCGTCGCAGATGAGCATCATCAGGTGGTCCGCGGGGACGACTGTCACACCTCCTCCTTCCGTCGGGCGCCCGGACCGGGCGCCTGCCCGTCCGCCTCCGTGCGGCCGGCCGCCACCACGGCCAGCACGACCGCCACTGCCGCGAACGCGGTCTGCGTCATCAGGGACAGCAGCGGCGAACCGTCGGGACGGCGGTCCACCAGGCCGACCACGATCGCGCCGAGCAGCGCGGCGGCCACGCCGAGCGCCAGCGTCAGCCAGACCGGGGCGGCCTTGCGTCCCGGCACGACGAGACGGCCCACGCCGCCGACGGCGAGACCCACCACGAGCGCTCCGACGAGCGTGCTTCCGGTCACGGCCCCTCCTCAGCGGGGTGCGGACACGACCTGGGCCCGGCCGCGCGCGGCCGGACGGGGCGTGTCGACGACGGGTACGGCGCCCAACCCGGAGGTCTGCAGGATGCGCCGGATCCGTGGGTGCGGGTTGCTCAGCGTGAGCACGCCGTCCTGCCGCGCCAGCCGCCGGTGCACGTCCAGCAGCAGCGCGACTGCGGCGGCGTCCACATGTCGGCACGCGGCGAGGTCGATCGTCACCTCGCGGGGACGGAGCGCGAGGATGCGGTCCAGCACGTGCGCGACCTCGGGCAGCCCGGCGAGGTCCAGCTCGTCGGTGATGTCCACCCGCACGTGCGGCACGGCGGACTCCGGCGGGGACGGCAGGGTTGCGGGCATCGGGTCGCTTCCGTGGTGGGAATCAGTGTCGATCCCCACTCTGCGCAGCGATCTTGGAGGTCGCCGGACGGTTGTGTGACGGTTCGATGACAAAAACCACGAACGGCCCACGCGATTGGGCGACCCGTGACCGGCCGGTCATGATGCCCATATGACGGCCGTACTGGTGATCGAGGACGACGACCGCATCCGGCTCGCGCTGCAGCTCGCCCTGGAGGAGGAGGGCTACGAGGCGTTCGGCGCCCCGACCGCGGAGGACGGGTTGCGACGGCAGCGGGAGAAGCCGGCGGACTACGTGCTCGTCGACCTCATGCTGCCCGGTATGAACGGGTTCGACTGCATCCGTCAGCTGCGCCGCGACGACGACGTGCCGGTCGTGGTGATCAGCGCCCGCGACGACACCCACGACATCGTCGCCGCGCTGGAGGCCGGCGCCGACGACTACGTGGTGAAGCCGGTCGCGATCAAGGAGCTGTCGGCCCGGCTGCGGGCACTACGCCGGCGGGTCCGCACCGTGTCCGGACCCGCGCCCGCCCAGTTCTTCGGCGACCTGGAGATCAGCGCCGAGGCCGGCGAGGTGCGCCGCTCCGGCCGGCCGGTCCCGGTCACCCGCACCGAGTTCCGGCTGCTCTGCGAGCTGGCCGAGCACGCCGGCCGGGTGCTGTCCCGCCAGCAGCTGCTCAGCCGGGTCTGGGGCTACGAGACCGGCGACGAGCGGCTCGTCGACGTGCACGTCGGCCGGCTGCGGCAGAAGATCGAGTCGGACCCGGCGAACCCCCGCCACCTGGTCACCCTCCGCGGCCTCGGCTACAAGCTGCAGCGATGACCCGTCCCGGACTGCGCGCCCGCGTCACCGCGGCGTTCGCCGTCGGCGCGTTGCTGCTGTCCGCGCTGATGGCCCTCTTCTCGTACGACCTGACCCGGCGCTCGCTGCTCGACGAGCGGGAGCGCACCGCGGTGCGGGCCGCCTACTACGACGCGGCGGTGGTCCGTTCCGGGCTGGACACCGGCACCCCGGACGTGGTGGCGGTGCTGCGCTCGCTCGACACCGGCAGCGCCCGCCGGCCGCTGCTGCACCTGCCCGACGGCTGGTACGCCCGCACCGCCGACGTGGGCGCGAGCTCCGTGCCGGTGGAGTTGCAGCGGATGGTCGCCGAGGGCAAGCCCGCGGTGCAGCGGATCCGGCTCGACGGCCAGCCCGCGCTGCTGGTCGGCGTGCCGTTGCCCGGCGCGCTCGGCTACTACGAGCTGACCTCGCTGCGGGAGGTGGAGGAGACCTTCCAGGTGGTGGGGCTGGCGCTGATCGCCGTGGCGATCATGGTCGCCGGGGCGGGTGCGGCGCTCGGCTGGTACGCCACCCGGCACAGCCTGCGGCCCCTCACGGCGGTCGCCGACGCGGCGGAACGCATCGCGGCCGGCGACTTCGCCACCCGGCTCGACCCGACCACCGATCCGGATCTCACCCGCCTGTCCAGCTCGTTCAACGAGATGGTCGACAAGCTGGTGCAGCGCATCGACCGGGACCGCCGCTTCGCCGCCGACGTGAGCCACGAGCTGCGCTCGCCGTTGCAGACGCTGGCCGCGGCGGCGAGCGTGCTGCACCGCCGTCGTGAGCACCAGGACGAGCGCACCGCGACCGCCGCCGGCCTGGTGGCCGACGAGGTGACCCGGTTCCAGCGGCTGGTCGACGACCTGATCCAGCTGGCCCGCACCGAGCAGCCCGCACACCGCGAAACCGTCGACGTGGTCGAGCTGGCCCGGGCCACCTGCCGGGAACGGTCGCTGCCGGAGAGCCTGGTGCAGGTGGCCGACGGCGTACCGCGCGAGTGGTGGGTCGACCGGCGCCGGTTCGCGCAGACGCTGCTGAACCTGGTGGAGAACGCCGAGCGCTACGGCGGTGGTCCGGTCGCCGTACGCCTGGGCGGGCGCGACGGCGTCGGCGTGCTGGAGGTCGACGACGACGGACCGGGCGTGCCGCCGGGCGACCGGGAGATCATCTTCGACCGGTTCGTACGGGGCCGGGCGGCGCACGACCGGGCCGGCACCGACGGCACCGGTCTCGGCCTCGCCCTGGTGGCGCAGCACGCCGACGCGCACGGCGGATCGGCGCGGGTGCTGGACCGCGCGCCCGGCGCCCGTTTCCGGGTCGAGCTGCCCGGAGCGCTGCGGTGAGCCGGCGGCGGCTCCTTCCCGGCCTGCTCGCCGTGGCGCTGCTCGCCGGCTGCGGGGTGCCGGTGGACGACGAGCCCCGGCTCGTGCAGACGCCGCCCGGGGCGTTCCCGACGCCGGCGGTGTCCTCGACCGCCGACGGGGACGGGCGGGTGGACGAGCCGTTCTGCTTCGTCCGGGACGACGGGCTGGTCGTGGTGAACCGCCGGGTGGACGGGCTGCCGGGGGTGGACGCGCACCTGCAGCACCTGCTGGCCGGGCCGGATTCCGGCGAGCGCCGTCAGGGGCTGGCCACGGCGCTGCCGGGCACGGTGGCGGTGGCCGGGGCCACACTGGCCGGCACGGTGGCGACCGTCGACGTGCGTCAGGCGGGGGAGGAGACCGGCCGCAACGACGAGGTGCTGGCCTTCGGGCAGATCGTGTGCAGCCTCACGCAGCGGCCGGACGTGTACAGCGTCGCGTTCCGCCGGGGCGGGCAGCCGCTGGAGGTGCCGCGCGCGGACGGAAGCCTCTCGGTGTTGCCGCTCACCGCTGCCGACTATCGGCCGTTGATGCCGCGCTGATCGCCGTTGCTCGCCGCTATGTCCGGATATGAGGCTGAATCTCCATCGTCCGTTCGGTTGATTTGGCCATGGCCTTTGGTCTAGTGTGGCTGGCACGACCGGTGTGGGAGGCCACCCGTTCTCCGAGGACAGGAAGGGCAGCATGACCACGATGACCATGGCATCGACCGCGACCGAGGTGCAGCGCGCGCCGCAGACCGGTGAGGAGTCCCGTGCCAGCGAGCTGATCACGGCGCTCGCCGCACTGCCCGCCGACCACCCGCAGCGGGCCGCCCTGCGGAACCAGGTCATCGAGGCGTGGCTCCCGCTGGCGAACCACCTGGCCGCCCGCTACAGCGGCCGCGGCGAGCCGGCCGGTGACCTCGCGCAGACCGCGGCGCTGGGCCTGATCAAGGCGGTGGACCGGTTCGACGCCTCGCGCGGCGTCGACTTCGCCGGGTTCGCCATTCCGACCATCCTCGGCGAGATCAAGCGGCACTTCCGCGACCGCACCTGGAACATCCGGGTGCCGCGCCGCCTCCAGGAGCTGCGGCTGCGCATCTCCGAGGCGAACAGCACGCTGACCCAGACCCTCAACCGGGCGCCGACCGTCGCCGACATCGCCGCCCACCTCGACGTCACCGAGGAAGAGGTCCTCGAAGGCCTGGAAGGCGCCCGCGCCTACAACGCGGTGTCGCTGTCCACCCCGATCGGCGACGGCGACAGCGCCACCGAGCTGGGCGACACCCTCGGCGCCGAGGACAACGAGTACGAGCTGGCCGACCTGCGCGCCTCCCTCGGCCCGGCGCTGGCCACGCTCGACGAGCGCGAGCAGAAGATCCTCACGCTGCGCTTCTACGGCAACCTGACCCAGAGCGAGATCGCCGCCCGGGTCGGCGTCTCCCAGATGCACGTGTCCCGGCTGCTCGCCCGCGCCCTGACCAAGCTGCGCGGCCAGCTCACCGAGGCCTGAGCCACACGACCGCGACCCCCGCCGGCCCGGCCGGCGGGGGTCGCGTCGTGTCACCAGCGCGAGGGCGGAGGCGGCGGGACCACCGGCGGGCGGTCGTCGCAGGTGATGGTGTTCGGCAGCAGCCACGGCGCCAGCCAGCCGCCGTCGTTGCCGCCGAGGTCGGTCAGGGCGAACTCCGAGCCTGGCGGGGTGAAGTGGAACGACCCGCAGTTGTTCACGCCGACCGCGCCCACGTTGCGGGCGTCGACGTCGGCGAAGCTCGCCCCACCGGCCGTGCGCGCGCTGACCACCGACGTGCCGGCGCCGTCGACCCGGATGTCGCGGAAGCGCACGTTGTCGATGCGGACGCTGTCCTTCACCGGCCAGTCGCTGACCAGCATGATCGCGTTGTAGGTGCTGTCCAGGTACGAGTCGCCGCTCACCAGGACGTCCGCGTCGATGCTGCGGTCGAGCGCGTAGAACCAGATCGCGCCGAGGCCGATGTTCCAGTTCAGGTCGTACGTGCCGGCCCGGACCGTGGTGTTGCCGGTGATCCGCAGCCGGCCGGCGAACGGCTCCGCCCCGAAGCGGGCGCCCACCTGGATCGCGCTGCCCTCGCGGACCGGATCGGCGATCAGGTTGTGCGCGACTGTGAGGTCCGTGCCGCCGTACAGCGCGATGCCGTTGGCGAGCACCGGTGACTGCACGGTGTTGTACGCGAACGTGTTCGACGCGTTCGCCGTCCCCTCCGACCACATCGCCAGCGCGTCGTCGCCGCTGTTGCGGACCACCGAGTTCGTCACCGACGAGTGGGTGACGCCGGTGTGGAAGTTCAACCCGTCGGCGATCTGGTCCGCGATCACGGTGTTCGTGACCCGCAGCCCGGTCATCGGCCCGTCGAACCACATGCCGACCTTCGTGTGGTGCAGGTAGAGACCGTCGATCGTGCTGTGGCTGAGCGCCCCGCCGATGGCGTTGACCTGGTCGGTGTCGATCCGCTCGCGTACGTCGCCCTCGATCGCGAAACCGGACAGGTGCACGTCGCTGCTGCCGCCGTCGGCGGCGTCGCGGCCGTAGAACCCGACGCCGGTGTGCCGGGAGCCGTCGGGCGCGGGCGTGTCCAGCGTGACCTCGCGCCCCCGCACGATCGTGTACCAGCTGCCCGCTCCGGCGATCGTCACGTCGTCGACGACGATGTGCCGGTTGACCTGGTAGGTGCCCGGCGGCAGGTAGAGCGGGCGGTCCACCCGCCGCGCGTACGCGATCGCCCGGTCGAACGCGTCGGCGGACTCCCGCCGGCCGGTCGGGTCGGCGCCGAACGACAGCGCGTTCACCGCGCGGGGGACCGTCCGGGGCGGCGCGACCAGATGCGCGTCCACCAGGTCGATCACCGTCCAGGCGGCGGCCGTGCCGCGCGGCGCGGTCAGCCGGACCACCTCGCCGGCCCGGTGGGTACGGCCGAGCAGCAACCGCTGCTCGTCGTAGAAGTGGTGCGGCCGGAACGGCTTGCTGATCACCGGCGCGGGCGTGGTGGCCGCCGGGACGCAGGCGCACTCGGTGATCCACCAGTCCGGGTGCAGCAGGTCGGCACCGGGGTCGTTGGTGAACGGGTACTGGTTGTAGAGCCAGGCGTACTGCGAGGTGAGCGTCATGGTGCGGGCGGGCGCACGCCCGACGGAGACCCGCAGCGGCGCGGTGATCCCGCCGCCGCCCGGCGCGTCCGGGATGCTGTACCGCACGGTCAGCGCGTTCGTCGGCCGGGGGAGCGTCAGCTCGACGTACTGGCCGGGCAGCAGGCGCACGGCCCGGCGGCCGGACGCCTCACCGGCGAGTGTGTACGCCGACCGGTCCGGTCCGATCACGACGCCGGTGGTCCGGCCGTGCTCCGCCTCCTGCTCGACGTAGTCCACTGTCGCGCCGCGCCCGGCGACGAGCGCGGGGTCGAGCCCGGCGCGGGTCACCACGGGCGCCGGTCCGCGCGGTGGGCCTGCCGTTGCGGTGCCGGGCGGGACGAGCAGGGCGGCGGCGGCCAGCGCCGCCGCGAGGATCCTCGGCACGCTCCGCGACATCGGAGCACCCACTTTCTCGGGGGACGGGTGGCCTCGGCGGCGCAGGCCATCGACAAGGTTCCTCATGTTATTCCGGCGCTTTGTTGCCTTTCAAGCATCAGTCTGCTCGCATCTTTCGAACCAGTTGTCGCCCTTCGCGGCAAGAAGTGACCCGTCCGGCTGTTCATTTCTTGCAAGAATCCGACGTACGATTGCCGCCGTGACGAAGCGCCTGACCGAGGTCGCCCGCAAGGCGGGTGTCAGTGAGGCCACAGTGAGCCGCGTGCTCAACGGCCGCGGCGGCGTGTCCGAGGCGACCCGGACCGCCGTGCTGACCGCCCTCGACGTGCTCGGCTACGAGCGCCCGAGCAAGCTGCGCGGCGAACGCGCCCGCCTGGTCGGCCTGGTGCTGCCGGAGTTGCAGAACCCGATCTTTCCGGCCCTGGCCGAGGTGGTCACCGGATCCCTCGCCCAGCGCGGCTTCACCCCGGCGCTGTGCGCCCGCACCATCGGCGGCGTGCCGGAGTCCGGGTACGTGGAGATGCTGCTCGACCACCAGGTCAGCGGCGTCATCTTCGCCGGTGGCTCGTACGCGCTCGCCGACGCCTCGCACGAGCACTACCGGCGCCTCACCGACCGGGGCCTGCCGGTGGTGCTCGTAAACGCCGGCGTCGAGGAGCTGGGCTTCCCGCGGGTGTCCACCGACGACGCGGTCGCCGTCGAGCAGGCGTACGGCCACCTGCGCTCGCTCGGCCACGACCGGATCGGCCTGGTGCTCGGCCCGGCCGACCACGTGCCCTCGCGCCGCAAGCTCGACGCGATGGTCCGGGCCGCCGGCTGGGGCGAGGACCGCTCCCTGGTGGAGCGGTCGAGCTTCTCGATGGAGGGAGCGCGGGTCGCCGCCACGAAGCTGATCGAGCGCGGCGTGACCGGCATCGTCTGCGCCAGCGACGTGCTCGCGCTGGGCACCATCCGGGCCGCGCGACGCCTGGGCTGTGCGGTGCCGGCCGACGTCTCGGTGGTCGGCTTCGACGACTCGGCGTTCATGACCTGCACCGACCCGCCGCTGACCACGGTCCGGCAGCCGATCGAGACCATGGGACAGGCCGCTGTGGACCTGCTGGTGACCCAGATCGAGGGCGCCGGGGTGCTGCACGACGAGCTGCTGTTCGAGCCCGAGCTGGTGGTACGCGGCTCCACCGCCCCCGCCCCCGCCCCTCGCCGCTGACCCGCCGGGCCCCGCGCCCGCCCCGCACCGCCCGCACCCCACCCCGCCTCCGCCGATCTTGGACTTGTGGCGCCCGGAATGCGGCCTATTCCCGGTATCCGAGGCACCACAACTCCAAGATCGACGGTCGAGGCGGCCTGGGCCGCGCCCTTCCGGGTCTAAGTCGAGTTCTTGCATCCACAAGTTCGCATCTTGCTGCGATCGGTTCGCGTCGCTACAGTGACTCCACTCACACCTGACCCGGGGCGCGGTTTCCGGAGGCAGGGCGCGTGCCGGCTGCCGTTCCACCACCAGAGGCAGCCGCGCGGTCACCGCACATCAGTGAAGGCCATGGATACACCCGTTCCCGAAGGGATGGACAGATGTCCGTACCGCAGTATCGGAAGGTCGCGGCGCTCGCGCTCGCGACCGGCCTCGGGCTCAGCCTTGCGGCGTGCTCCACCAAGAGCGACGACAGCAGCGACGCCGGCGGCAAGGTCACCATCACCGTCGACTGTCAGCCGGTCGGCGCGCAGAAGGAGCTGCTGAAGAACTGGAACGACGACGTCGCCGAGTTCCAGCGGCAGAACCCGGACATCGTCGTCAAGAGCGTCAGCGTCGGCGAGCAGTGCAACAACCCGCCGGACTTCACCGCCCGCCTCGCCGGCGGCACCGTCACCGACGTGTTCTACGGCTACATGACCGACCTGCAGCAGGTGCTCGACTCCGGCCAGGCGATGGACATCGGCCAGTACGCCACGAAGGACACCGTCCCCACCTGGGACAGCGTCGACCCGGCGCTCAAGGAGGTCTTCACCGACGGCGGCAAGCTCTACGCCGTACCGGTGAAGAACTACTCGATGGGCCTGATCTACAACAAGGCGCTGTTCCAGCGGGCCGGGCTCGACGTGAACAACCCGCCGAAGACGTGGCCGGAGGTGCGGGCCGCGGCCAAGAAGATCGCCGCGCTCGGCGACGGCATCGCCGGGTACTCCGAGTACAGCGCCGGCAACACCGGCGGCTGGCACTTCACCTCGCTGCTCTACTCGCAGGGCGGTCAGGTGCTCAGCGCCGACGGCAAGAAGGCCGACTTCAACAACGCGATGGGCAAGCAGGTCCTGCAGAACCTCAAGGACATGCGGTACGGCGACAACAGCATGGGCAGCCGGCAGCTGCTCCAGTGGGGTGACCTGCTCACCAACGCCGGCGCCGGCAAGGTCGGCATGTTCATCGGCGCGCCGGACGCGACCCAGGCGATCGTCAGCCAGTTCCAGGGCAAGTACCAGGACTGGGCGATGGGGCCGCTGCCCGGCCAGGACGGGCAGGCCAAGGCCACGCTGGGCGGCGGCGAGGGTTACTTCTTCAAGAAGGGCTTGAGCCCGGAGCAGGTCAAGGCCGGCCTGAAGTGGCTCGCCTACCAGAAGCTCACCCCGGGCAAGGGCCAGTTCGACTACGTGCGCGCCAAGCCGCAGAACTACCCGGTCGGCCTGCCCCAGCCGCTGCTGTTCACAAACGGCAGCGACGCGCAGAAGCAGGAACTGGAGCTGCGCAAGGCCAACGCCAACGTGGACACCACGAACTTCGCGGTCTTCGAGGCCAACCCGGTGCCGATCAAGGGGGAGCCGCGCAACGCCCAGGCCGTCTACGCGGTGCTCGACGCGGCGATGTCCGGGGTGTTGACCAACCCGAACGCGAACATCGACGCGCTGCTCAAGACCGCCGAGGACAAGGTCAACCAGCTGCTGGCCGCCGACAGCTGACCCGACCGGAGGTGGGGCCGGCGCACCGGCCCCACCTCCCCGAGCACCGCAGGAGTCGCCTTGGCGCTCACCACCGCCCCCGGCGCCACCCGCCGTACCGGCCCTGTCGCGCCGACGCCGTCGCGTACCGCCGGACGCCGCGCCGGCCTCGGCCGCAAGGTACGGGACAACCTCACCGGGCACACGTTCCTCATCGGCGCGGTCGTCTGCTTCGCCGTCTTCTCCTGGTACCCGATGGTTCGCGGCGTCGTGATGAGCTTCCAGCGCACCCGCCGCGGCGAGACCACCTGGGTCGGCTGGGACAACTACAGCCGGATCATCGCCGACCCGAGCTTCTGGACCGCCTGGAAGAACACGTTCGTCTTCACCGGCCTGGCGCTGCTGCTCGGCTACGCCGTGCCGTTCTTCGTGGCGATCCTGCTCAACGAGCTGCGCCACGCCAAGGGCTACCTGCGGGTGCTGGTCTACCTGCCGGTGATGCTGCCGCCGGCCTCAGCGCTGTTCCTGTTCAAGTTCTACGCGTACGACCCGAGCGAGGCGGGCCTGTTCAACGCGATCCTCACCGCGCTGGGACTGCCCACGTCGGAGTGGATGCAGTCGCCCACGATGACGATGCCCGCCATGGTGATCGCGTCGACCTGGATGAACATGGGCGGCGCCGTGCTGATCTACCTGGCCGCGCTGCAGAACATCCCCGGCGAACTGTACGAGGCCGCCGAGATCGACGGCGCCGGGGTGTGGCGGCGTATCCGCCACGTGACGATCCCGCAGACCCGGCTGATCCTGGCGCTGCTGGCGATGCTCCAGATCGTCGCCACCATGCAGCTGTTCATCGAGCCGCTGATCCTCGCCAACGGCGCCGGTACGCAGGACTCGGCGACCTCCGTGGCGTACCTGATCTACCAGCACGGCTTCTTCCAGAACGACCTCAACGGCGCCGCCGCGCTCGGCGTGATCATGCTGGTGGTGCTGGCCGGATTCTCCGCCGTCTACCTGCGGCTGACCGCGAGACAGGACTAGGACATGGCCGCCGACACCACCACCCGTACCCTCATCTCCCACGCCCAGCTGCGGCGCGGTCGCGGTCGCGTCCTCTACTGGGCCGTGCTCGCCGTGGTCGTGGCCGGGTTCACGCTGGTGTTCCTCGGCCCGCTGTACTGGATGGTCACCGGCGCGCTGAAGTCCGGCCAGGAGATCGCCCAGACCCCGCCGACGCTGTTCCCGCGCGACCCGCAGCCGGGCAACTACGTCGACGCCTGGACCAACCTGGACCTGGCGAAGCTGCTGTTCAACACGTTCTACTACGCGACCGGGGCGGTGCTGTTCCAGCTCGTGTTCGACACCGCCGCGGCGTACGCGCTGTCGAAACTGCGTCCGGTGCTGGGCAAGCTGATCCTCGGCATGATGCTGGCGACGCTGATGATCCCGGCGATGGTGCTGATCGTCCCGCAGTACGTCACGGTGATCGACCTGCCGATCGTGCACGTCAACCTGCTCGACTCGCCGTTCGCGATCTGGCTGCCGTTGGTGGCGAACGCGTTCAACATCTTCCTGCTCAAACGGTTCTTCGACTCGATCCCGGAGGACCTGATGGCCGCCGCCGTGATGGACGGCGCCACCCCGCTGCGCACGCTCTGGTCCATCGTCCTGCCGATGTCCCGCCCGATCCTCGGCGTGGTGGCGATCTTCGCGGTGACGGCGGTCTGGAAGGACTTCCTCTGGCCGAAGCTGGTCATGCCGTCGCCGGAGACGCGGACCGTCAGCGTCGGCATCTACGCCTTCGCCGGCGGCACCCCGATGAACGTGGTCATCGCCGCGTCGGTGATCGCCGCGATCCCCACCGTCGTGCTGTTCCTGATCTTCCAGCGCAACATCATGTCCGGCCTGACCACCGGCGGCCTCAAGGGCTGACCGGGCGCCGCCGCCCGCCAGCGCAGTACCGACCCCCGCAGAAAGCAGGTGCCCGTGTCCATGGCCGACAACAGCCCGTGGTGGCGCTCCGCGGTTATCTACCAGGTCTATCCGCGCAGCTACGCCGACGGCAACGGCGACGGGATCGGCGACGTCGCCGGCATCCGGTCCCGCCTGGACCACCTCGCCGCGCTCGGCGTCGACGCGATCTGGTTCAGCCCGTGGTACCCGTCGCCGATGGCCGACGCCGGCTACGACGTGTCCGACTACCGTGACATCGACCCGGTCTTCGGCACGCTCGCCGAGGTGGAGGCGCTGATCGCCGAGGCGCACGCGCTCGGCGTCCGCAGCATCGTCGACGTGGTGCCGAACCACTGCTCCGACGCGCACCCCTGGTTCCAGGCGGCGCTGGCCGGCGGGCCGGGCGCGCCCGAGCGGGACCTGTTCTGGTTCCGCCCCGGCCGGGGACCCGGCGGTGACCTTCCGCCCACCGACTGGACCGGCGAGTTCGGCGGACCGACCTGGACCCGCACCACCGACCCGGACGGCACCCCCGGCGACTGGTACCTGCACCTGTTCGCCCCGCAGCAACCCGACTTCAACTGGGACCACCCCCGGGTACGCGCCGAGTTCGAGGACATCCTGCGGTTCTGGTTCGACAGGGGAGTGGACGGCATCCGCATCGACTCTGCCGGACTGCTCGTCAAGGACGGCGCGCTGCCGGAGGTCCACGCGGACCGGCCGCACCCGTTCCGCGACCAGGACGGCGTGCACGACGTCTACCGCGCGTGGCGGCGCATCGCCGACTCGTACCCGGGCAGCCGGGCCCTGGTCGGCGAGGTGTGGCTGCCCGACCGGCAGCGCTTCGCGAACTACCTTCGCCCGGACGAGCTGCACACCGCGTTCAACTTCGACTTTCTCGGCTGCGCCTGGGACGCCACGGCGCTGCGGGACAGCATCGACGGCACGCTGAGCGCGCACGCCCCGGTCGGCGCGCCGGCCACCTGGGTGCTGTCCAACCACGACGTGACCCGCCACGTCACCCGGTACGGCCGCGCCGACACCCGGTTCAGCTTCGCCGCCAAGCGCGAAGGCATCCCCACCGACCTGGAACTGGGCACCCGCCGGGCCCGCGCCGCCGCGCTGCTGTCGCTCGCGCTGCCCGGCGCCGCCTACGTCTACCAGGGCGAGGAGCTGGGCCTCTGGGAGGTCGAGGACATCCCGTACGAGCTGCGGCAGGACCCGATGTGGGAGCGGTCCGGGCGGGTCGACCCGGGCCGCGACGGCTGCCGGGTGCCGCTGCCCTGGCAGGGAGACACCCCGCCGTTCGGGTTCAGCCCCGACGGCGCGGCCGCCGCGCCCTGGCTGCCGCAACCGGCCGACTGGAAGGACCGCACCGTCCGCGCCCAGACCGGCGATCCGCACTCGATGCTGGAGCTGTACCGGGCCGCGCTCACGCTGCGCCGCGCCGAACCCGCGCTCGGCGACGGCACGCTGACCTGGCTGCCCGCCCCGCACGGCGTGCTCGCGTTCGCCCGCGAACCCGGCTTCACCTGCCTGGTCAACCTGGGCGACGCGGCGGTGCCGCTGCCCGCGCACGACGAGCTGCTGCTCGCCAGTGGCCCACTCGACGACGACCGGCTGCCACCGGACACCGCGGTCTGGCTGCGTACCCGATCGGCCTGACGGCGGCGCCGGCGGCCCGTCCCGGCCGCCGGCGCGCCGCACACCTGGGGAGGAGGAAGGAGAGGCAACGCCGCACGGGGGATCTGGCCACCGACGAAAGGGAGCACACCCCGCATGGCCGAGCACCGCACCGCGCACCGCCACCGCAGCACCGGCGTGGCCGTCCTCGCCGCCGCCGCGCTCGCCGCCTCGACACTCGTCGTCGTGGCGCTCACCACGACCGCCACCCCGGCGTCCGCCGCCGGACTGTCCCCGTTCGACATCACCGGACGCGGCGCCACGGTCCCGTTCCGGGAGCAGGAGGCCGAGCAGGCCGCGCACACCGGCATGAAGATCGGCCCCGACCGGCGCTACGGCACGCTGCCGTCCGAGGCGTCCGGCCGGGAGGCGGTCACGCTCGACGCCGTCGGCGAGTACGTCGAGTTCACGCTCACCGCCCCCGCCAACGCCGTGACGTTCCGGTACAGCCTGCCGGACAACGCCGCCGGCACCGGCCGCGACGCCACCATCGACCTGCGCGCCAACGGCACGCTGGTCAAGGCGGTGCCGGTCACCTCCCGGTACGGCTGGTACTACGGCGGTTACCCGTTCAACAACAACCCGGGCGACACCAACCCGCACCACTTCTACGACGAGACCCGCACCATGTTCGGCACGACCTATCCGGCGGGCACGAAGATCCGACTCCAGGTGTCCTCGACCGCCCAGTCACCCACGTTCACCATCGACCTGGCCGACTTCGAGCTGGTCGGCGCGCAGATCACCAAGCCGTCCGGCGTGCTGGACGTGGTGACCGACTTCGGCGCCGACCCGACCGGCGCGACCGACTCGACGGCGAAGTTCCAGGCGGCCGTGGACGCCGGCAAGGCGCAGGGCCGGGCGGTGTGGATCCCGGCCGGCACGTTCACGCTCTGGGACCACGTGGTGGTCGACGGCGTGACGCTGCGTGGCGCCGGCCCCTGGTACTCGGTGCTCGGCGGCCGGCACCCCACCGACCGCAAGCGCGCCGCCGGCATCTACGGCAAGTACGTGCCGGGCGGCGGCTACTCCGGCGAGATCCGGCCGCACGAGGCCGGCGGGCCCAGCCGCAACGTCACGCTGCGGGACTTCGCCATCATCGGCGACATCCGCGAACGCGTCGACGAGGACCAGGTGAACGCCATCGGCGGCGCGATGACGAACTCGGTGGTGGACAACCTGTGGTTGCAGCACACCAAGGTCGGCGCCTGGATGGACGGGCCGATGGACAACTTCACCATCCGCAACAGCCGCATCCTCGACCAGACCGCCGACGGGGTGAACTTCCACTGGGGCGTCACCAACTCCACTGTGACGAACACGTTCGTCCGCAACACCGGCGACGACGCGCTGGCCATGTGGGCGCAGAGCGTGCCGAACGTCGGCAACTCCTTCACCCGCAACACCATCGGCGTGACGATCCTGGCCAACCACCTGGTCACGTACGGCGGGCGGGACATCACCATCGCCGACAACGTCACAGCCGACTCGGTCACCAACGGCGGCGGCATCCACGTGGCCAACCGCTATCCGGGCGTCACCGGGCCGACGGCGGTGGCCGGGACCATCACGGTGGCCCGCAACACGCTGATCCGCAACGGCAACTCCGACTACAACTGGCAGTTCGGCGTGGGCGCGATCTGGTTCTCCGCGCTCAACGAGCCGATCCAGGGCGCCGCCATCAACGTCACCGACACCGACATCCTGGACAGCTCGTACGCGGCGCTGCACTGGATCGAGGGGCAGACCAGCGGCATCTCGTTCGACAACGTCCGCATCGACGGCGCGGGCACGTACGCGCTCCAGGTGCAGGCGCCCAGCCAGGTCCGGTTCACCAACGTCCGCGCCACCGGCATCGCCCAGTCCAACCCGATCCACAACTGCGTCGGCAGCGGCTTCCAGATCACCCAGGGCGCCGGCAACTCCGGCTGGTACACGCCCACCCCGTACTGCGGTCCGTGGCCGCAGCCGCAGTGGGGCAACGGCCCGTCCAGCCCGCCGCCCACCAGCCCGGCGCCGACCACGGCCGCGCCGACGACGGCCCCACCGACCACCGCGCCGCCGACCACGCCGCCTCCGGCCGGCGGGAACCTGGCCCTGGGCCGGCCGGCGACCGCCACCAGCACCACCCAGGCGTACGCCGCCGGCAACGCCGTCGACGGCAACCCGGCCAGCTACTGGGAGAGCGCCAACAACGCGTTCCCGCAGTCGCTCACCGTCGACCTCGGCGCGTCCCGCACCGTCGACCGGGTCGTGCTGAAGCTCCCGCCCGGCTGGGAACGGCGTACCCAGACGCTGTCCGTGCTCGGCTCCACCGACGGCTCCTCGTACACCACGCTCGCCGCGTCGGCGGGCCGCGTGTTCGACCCGGCGGCCGGCAACAGCGTGTCTGTCGCGCTGCCGTCCGGCGCTCGGCGGTTCGTCCGGGTCACAGTCACCGGCAACACCGGCTGGCCGGCCGGCCAGCTCGCCGAACTGGAGGTGTACGGCGGCGGCACCACCACACCGCCGCCCACCACGACGCCGCCGCCCACCACCGCGCCGCCGACCGGCAACCTGGCCGCGGGCCGGCCGGTCGCCGAGACCAGCCACGCCGACGTGTACGGCGCCGCCAACACCGTCGACGGCAACGCGAACACCTACTGGGAGAGCACCAACAACGCCTTCCCGCAGTCGGTGACGGTCGACCTGGGCAGCGCCCGGCAGGTCGCCCGGGTGGTGCTGAAGCTGTCCCCGGCGGCGGCCTGGCAGACCCGTACCCAGACCGTCTCGGTGCTCGGCTCCACCGACGGCTCGTCGTTCTCGACGCTCAAGGCGGCGGCGGGCTACACGTTCGACCCGGCGGGCGGCAACAGCGTGTCGATCGCGCTGCCCGCCGGTGACCGCCGCTTCGTGCGGCTGACCTTCACCGGCAACACCGGCTGGCCGGCCGGCCAGCTGTCCGAGTTCGAGGTGTACGCCTCCTGACCCGGCGCGGCGGGGATCACCGCCGGTCCCCGCCGCGCCATCGCACCCCCACCCCCGAACGCCTCTCCACCTCCCCCGGGAAGAAGGTGTCCGTCCACCATGTCCAGACTCCGTACCGGAATCGTCGCGGTGCTCGCCGCGGTCGGCCTGGTCGTCACCGCGGCCCCCGCCCCGCCGGCCCGCGCCGCCGGCGGCCCGAACCTCGCCGCCGGGCGCACCGCCACCGCCAGCAGCGTCAACGGCCCCTACGTCGCGGCCAACCTGACCGATGGCAACCAGGGCAGCTACTGGGAGAGCAGCGGCGCGCTGCCCCAGTGGGCGCAGGTCGACCTCGGCACCAGCCGCGCCGTCGACCAGGTCGTGCTGAAGCTCCCGGCCGCCTGGGAGGCCCGCAACCAGACGCTGTCCGTGCAGGCGAGCGCCGACGGCAGCGGCTTCACCACTGTCGTCGCGTCCGCCGCCCGCACGTTCAGCCCGGCCGCCGCCAACACCGTGACGCTCGGCTTCACCGCCACGAACGCCCGCTACCTGCGGGTGGTGATCACCGCGAACACCGGCTGGGCCGCCGCGCAGCTCGCCGAGCTGGAGGTGTACGGCACGGCTACCTCCTCGACCAACCTGGCGCTCGGCCGCACCATGACCGAGAGCGGCCACGCCGACGTGTACGGCGCGAGCAACGCCAACGACGGCAATGCGGCCACCTATTGGGAGAGCCCGAACAACGCGTTCCCGCAGTGGATCCAGGCCGACCTGGGCGCCGCGACCAGCGTCAACCGGCTGGTGCTGCGGCTGCCGTCCGGGTGGGGCGCGCGCACGCAGACGATCACCGTGCAGGGCAGCACGAACGGCTCCACGTTCGGCACGCTCGTCGGCTCCGCGTCGTACGCGTTCGACCCGGGCGGCGGCAACACGGTGACGGTGACCGTGTCCACCGCCTCCACCCGGTACGTGCGGCTGCTGTTCACCGCGAACAGCGCCTGGCCCGCCGGGCAGCTCGCCGAGGTGGAGGTGTACGGCCCGGTCACCGGCGACACCCAGGCGCCGAGCGCGCCCGGCAACCTCGCGTTCACCGAGCCGGCCACCGACCAGGTGCGGCTGACCTGGACCGCGTCGAGCGACAACGTCGGCGTCACCGGCTACGACGTGTACGCCAACGGCGTGCTGCGCACCACTGTCGGCGGGTCCACGCTGACGTACACCGACACCCAGCCCGCCGGGACCACCGTCTCCTACTACGTGCGGGCGCGGGACGCGGCCGGGAACGTGTCGGCGAACAGCAACACGGTGACCCGGACCGGCAACACCGGGGACACGGTCGCTCCGACAGCGCCCGGCAACCTGGCCTACACCCAGCCGGCGAGCGGGCAGATCCGGCTGACCTGGACCGCGTCCACCGACAACGTGGGCGTCACCGGCTACGAGGTGTACGCCAACGGCACGCTGCGTACCACCGTCAGCGGGTCCACGCTCACGTACACCGACAGTCAGCCGGACAGCGCCACCGTCTCGTACCACGTGCGGGCCCGCGACGCCGCCGGGAACGTGTCGGCCAACAGCAACACGGTCACCCGCACCGGCAGCAGCACCGGCGGCACCAACCTGGCCGTCGGCAAACCGGCGACCGCGTCGTCGATGGTGCACGTGTTCGCCGCCGCCAACGCCGTCGACAACGACGTCACCACGTACTGGGAGGGCGCGCCCGGCGCGTACCCGAGCACGTTGACCGTCGCGCTCGGCGCCAACGCCGCCATCAGCGCCGTCGTCGTGAAGCTCAACCCGGACCCGGCGTGGGGCGCGCGCACCCAGACGTTCCAGGTGCTCGGCCGGGAACAGTCCGCGTCCGGGTTCACCAGCCTGGCCGGCTCCGCGACGTACTCCTTCAACCCGAACAGCGCCAACACGGTGACCGTCCCGGTGTCCGCGACCGCCGCCGACGTCCGGCTCCAGTTCACCGCGAACTCCGGCTCCTCCAACGGCCAGGTCGCCGAACTCCAGGTCATCGGCGTCCCGGCGCCGAACCCGGACCTCACCGTCACGGCCGTCACCGCGTCGCCGTCCGCGCCGGTGGAGACCGACGCGATCACGCTGTCCGCCACCGTGCGCAACGCCGGCACCGCGGCGTCCGCCGCCACCACCGTCAATCTCTACCTGGGTACGACGAAGGTCGGCACCGCCGCCGTCGGCGCGCTCGCCGCCGGCGCGTCGAGCACCGTCTCGGCCAACATCGGGGTACGCGACGCGGGAAGCTACCCGCTCACCGCGAAGGTCGACGAGCCGAACGCGGTGATCGAGCAGAACGAGGCGAACAACTCCTACACCAGCCCGACGCCGCTGACCGTCAGCCCGGTCGCCAGCTCCGACCTGGTCGCCTCCGCCATCACCTGGTCGCCCGGCACGCCGAGCGCCGGTGCGGCCGTCACCTTCGCGGTGATGTTGCGCAACCAGGGCACCATCGCGTCGGCGAGCGGCGCGCACGGCATCACGCTCACCGTGCGCGACCAGTCCGGCGCGGTGGTCCGCACGCTCACCGGCTCGTACAGCGGCACGCTCGCGGCCGGGGCCACGGCCGGCCCGGTGTCGCTCGGCACCTGGACCGCCGCCAATGGCCGGTACACGGTGCGCGTGGTGCTCGCCGACGACGGCAACGAACTGCCGGTGAAGCGGCAGAACAACACCAGCGACCGGGCGCTGTTCGTCGGCCGCGGGGCGAACCTGCCGTACGACGCGTACGAGGCCGAGGACGGCACCACCGGCGGTGGCGCGCAGGTCATCGGCCCGAACCGCACCATCGGCGACCTCGCCGGGGAGGCGTCCGGCCGCCGCGCGGTCACGCTCAACACCACCGGCGCGTACGTCGAGTGGACCACCCGCTCGGCCGCCAACGCCCTGGTCGCCCGCTTCTCCATCCCGGACGCCCCGGGCGGCGGCGGGATCGACTCGACGATCAACGTCTACGTCAACGGCGTGCTGCACAAGCCGATGAGCCTCACCTCCAAGCACATCTGGCTCTACGGCGCCGAGGCCGGCCCCAGCGACTCACCGAGCGCGGGCGCGCCCCGGCACCTGTACGACGAGGCGAACGTGCTGCTCGACGCCACGGTCCCGGCTGGTAGCCGGATCCGGCTCCAGAAGGACCCGGCGAACACCACCACGTACGCGATCGACTTCGTCGACACGGAGATGGTGTCGCCGCGCGCCAACCCCGACCCGGCCCGCTACAAGGTGCCGACCGGGTTCAGCCACGCCGACGTGCAGAACGCGCTCGACGCGGTACGGATGGACACCACCGGCACGCTGGTCGGCGTCTACCTGCCCGCCGGCACGTACGAGACGGCGCAGAAGTTCCAGGTGTACGGCAAGGCGGTGAAGGTCGTCGGCGCCGGCATGTGGTTCACCCGGTTCCAGACGCCACGCAACCAGCAGAACACCGACGCCGGCTTCCGGGTCGAGTCCTCGGCGAGCGG
Source organism: Micromonospora sp. LA-10 (assembly GCF_051853095.1). Taxonomy (NCBI): domain Bacteria; kingdom Bacillati; phylum Actinomycetota; class Actinomycetes; order Micromonosporales; family Micromonosporaceae; genus Micromonospora; species Micromonospora sp. LA-10. Next base: position 487,422 of record NZ_CP195710.1, on the reverse strand, counting down.
GTCGACCTTCGCCCACCTGGCGTTCTTCGGCAACTACACCAACCGGATCGACGGGCCCGGCAAGGTGTGGGGCGAGCTGAAGGACGTGGACGACCTGACGCTGGACAGCGTCTGGGTCGAGCACACCGTCTGCGCGTACTGGGGGGTGAGCGTGGACGGGCTGACCATCCGGGACAGCCGGTTCCGCAACACCTTCGCCGACGCGGTGAACATGACGAACGGCAGCACGAACAACCTGGTCACCAACTCGGAGGGCCGCTCCAACGGCGACGACGCGTTCGCCCTGTTCTCCGCCACCGACCAGGGCGGGTCCGGCGGCAACCACGGCAACGTGTTCGAGAACCTGACCGCCACGCTGACCTGGCGGGCAGCCGGGCTGGCGGTGTACGGCGGCTACGACAACGTGTTCCGCAACCTGTACATCGCCGACCAGTTGACGTACTCGGGCATCACCATCAGCTCGCTGGACTTCGGCTACCCGTTCGTCGGGTTCGGCGCCAGCCCGCCCACCCGGTTCGAGAACATCTCGCTGATCCGTTCCGGCGGGCACTTCTGGGGCGCGCAGACGTTCCCGGCGATGTGGTTGTTCTCCGCGTCCAAGGAGTTCCGTGGCATCCGGGTGAGCGACGTGGACATCGTCGATCCGACGTACTCGGGGATCATGTTCCAGACCAAGTACAACGGCAGTCAGCCGGAGAACCGGATCACCGACACGGTGCTGACGAACGTGTCGATCTCGGGGGCGCGGCGCAGCGGTGACGCGTTCGACGCGAAGTCCGGCTTCGGCATCTGGGTCAACGAGATGCCCGAGGCGGGTCAGGGCCCCGCGGTCGGCTCGGCCACCTTCACCAACCTCCGCCTGACCGACAACTTCCAGGACATCCGCAACACCACGAGCACGTTCACCATCACCCGCAACTGAGATGGAAGGAGGGGCCCCTTCTTAACGCCTCCGGCATTGAAGGGGCCCCTTCTTCACACCCGTGGAGGCTCGGCACTGGTCAACCCGGGTTCGCGAATTCAAACTCCGCTTTTGTCACGACTTCGCAGTGCGGAACTCACCGTCGCGTCGTGACTCATCGCACTGGGCCCGCGACTCCGCCATCCGCAGGATTGACGTCAACCGATCAGCCGGTGGAGGCACCCGATGGACGAACGGTACGACTCGTACTGCGCGGTCGATCCGCTCTTCTACGACTCGCTGGCCGGCACCACGACCGAGGCCGGCGGCTACCTCACCGGTCCGGTGCCGCAGGGCTGGGAGTGCGAGGTCAAGGACGACTGGATGATCCACGGACCGGTCGGCGGATCGCTCCCCGCGCAGGGCTGGAAGATTCACGTGTCCGCCCGGCTGGACAACGCCGAGCGTGTGCTGGCCCGGGTGGCCGACTACTGCCGGCCCCGTGGCATCCCGTTCAAGCATCTGCGCGGCCCGCGCCTGCTGCTCATGCGCAACAGCAAGTACGCCCGGCGCGCCGCCAGCGGGAAGTTCGTCACCGTCTACCCGCGCGACGACGCCGAGCTGGAGCTGACCGCCAAGGAACTTGCCGACCTGCTCGCCGGCGAGACGGGGCCGTACATCCTCAGTGACCTGCGCTACGGCGACGGCCCGGTGCACGTCCGCTACGGCGGTTTCGCGGCCCGCTACTGCGTCTCCGCGGACGGCCAGACGGTGCCGGCGATCGAGGGTCCGGACGGCGTCCTGGTGCCCGACCGGCGGGACCCGGTGTTCCACGTGCCGGAGTGGGTGACCCTGCCCGACTTCCTCGCCCCGCACCTGGCCGCCCGCAATGCGACGACGACGACCGACCTGCCGTACCGGATCGAGAAGGTGATCCACTTCTCCAACGGCGGCGGCCTGTACGAGGCTCGCGACACGCGCACCGGGCAGCGGGTGGTGCTCAAGGAGGCCCGCCCGCACGCCGGCCTGGACGCGACCGGCACCGATGCGGTGACCCGGCTGCGCCGCGAGGCGGAGACGCTGCGCCGGCTGGCCGACGTGCCGCACCTGGTGCGGGTGCACGACGAGTTCAGCTTCGGCGGGCACGAGTTCCTCGCGCTGGTCTTCGTCGAGGGGCGACCGCTCAACCAGGTGGTGGTCGAGCGGTACCCGCTGGTCCACGCCGACGCCGACCGGGCCGACTACACCCGCTGGGCGCTCGACGTGCACCGCCAGGTCGCGGAGGCGGTCGCCGCCATCCACGCGCACGGCGTCGTCTACGGCGACCTGCACATGTTCAACGTGATGGTGGGCGACGGCGGCGCGGTGACGCTCATCGACTTCGAGGTGGCCACCGACGTCGTCGAGGCGACCCGGCCCGCGCTGCGCAACCAGGCGTTCGCCGCGCCGCGCGACCGCACCGGCGTCGACGTCGACCGGTACGCACTGGCCTGCCTGCGCCTCGCCCTGTTCCTACCGCTGACCGCGATGCTGCGGCTGGCCCCGGCCAAGGCGGCGCACCTGGCCGACGTGGTCGCCGAGAACTTCCCGGTGCCGCGCGAACTGCTGGACGAGGCGGTCGAGGTGATCGTGCGCGGACGCCGGGCGGACCTGCGCCGCGCCGTCACGATCGACCCGGACGACTGGCCCGGCCTGTGCGACCGGCTCGCCGAGGCGATCACCGCGAGCGCCACCCCGGACCGCGACGACCGGCTCTTCCCCGGCGACATCCGCCAGTTCGCCGGCGCCGACGGCGGGCTCAACCTGGCGTACGGCGCGGCCGGGGTGCTCTGGGCGCTGCACGTCAGCGGCGCCGGCACCGACCCCGCGCACGAACGGTGGCTGATCGACCGGGCACGCCGCCCCGCCTCCGGCAGCCGGCTCGGCCTCTACGACGGGCTGCACGGCATCGCGTACGTGCTGGACCTGCTCGGTCACCGGGACGAGGCGGCGCGCCTGCTCGACCTGTGCCTCGACCAGCCCTGGACGGAGCTGCGCGACGACCTGACCGGCGGGCTGTCCGGCATCGCGTTGAACCTGGCGCACTTCGCCGCGCGCACCGGCGAACGGCGTTACGCCGACGCCGCCCGACGGGCCGTCGAGGTGGTGGTGGGCCGGCTCGGCGACGTCGACTCGGTCGCGGAGGTCAGCGGCGGGCGGCACCCGTACGCGGGGCTGGCCCGGGGCGGAGCCGGCGTGGCGCTGATGCTGCTGCGGATGTACGAGCGGTACGGCGACGACGACCTGCTCGACCACGCGCGCATCGCGTTGCGCCAGGACCTGCGCCGCTGCGTCCGGCGCGACGCCGGGCACCTGGAGGTCAACGAGGGCTGGCGGACCATGCCCTACCTGGCCGAGGGGAGCGTCGGGATCGGGCTGGTGCTCGACCAGTACCTGCGCCACCGGCCCGACGACGACCTGCGCGACGAGGCGGCCGCGATCCGCCCCTGCGCCGACTCCCCGTTCTACGCGCAGTCCGGCCTCTTCGCCGGCCGCGCCGGGATCGTCGCGTACCTCGCCGAGCGGGGCGAGCGGGAGGCGGCCCGACAGCAGGCCCGGCTGCTCGGCTGGCACGCCCTGCCGTACCGGGACCGGACCGCCTTCCCCGGCGACCAGCTCCTGCGGCTGTCCATGGACCTGGCCACCGGCACCGCCGGGGTGCTCGCCGCGCTCGCCGCGACGCGGCCGGACGACCCGCTCCACCTGCCGTTCCTGACTCCGCTGCCCGACGCGACGCGCGTCGCGGGCGCGGACCGGACGGCCACCGACCCCCCGGCTTCCCCGGGGCGACCCCGCACCGACGTGACCGGAAGGAGGTGAATCGACATGGCTCTGCTCGATCTCCAGGGGATGGAGCTGCCGGCCGCCGAGCGTACCGGCGGTGGCAGCCAGGCCAGCCTGTTGCTCTGCGGCGACAGCTCGCTGAGCGTCACCACCTGCAAGTGATCCGTCCGAACACCGACGTCAACGTCACACGAGAGAAGTGAGGAAGCGACATGGCTCTGCTCGACCTCCAGGGAATGGAACTGCCGGCCGCCGAGCGTACCGGCGGTGGCAGCCGCGCCAGCCTGCTGCTCTGCGGCGACAGCTCGCTGAGCGTCACCACCTGCAACTGACGATCAGTCGCTTGGCCCCGGACCGGCGCGAGCCGGCCCGGGGCCCGCGGCCTTGGGAGGACCGATGACCCCCGCCGACCGGCTCGCGCTGCGCGCCGTGTCCTTCGCCGGGTGGTGGACACCGACGTTGGCGGTGCTCGCCGTGGTGGAGGCCGCGGCCGAACTGGCGCTCCCCGCCGTCCTGGGGCGCGCCGTGGACGCCGTGGTCGGCTCCGCGCCGCAGTCGTCGTCCGGCCGGTGGATCGCGGTGGTCGCCGCGCTGGTGCTGGTGCTCATCGGCACGCGGGCGGCCAGTGACTTCGGCAGCGGCGTGGCCGGGGCCCGCTCGGTGGCCTCGCTGCGGCACGCCCTGATCCGGCACCTCTTCGCCCTCGATCCGCGCACCGCGGCCCGCCGGCCGGTGGGCGACCTGGTCGGCCGGCTGGTCGGGCAGGTCGCCGCCGCCGGGCAGGCCGCGCCGACGGTCGTCCTGGCCGGCAGCGTGCTGCTGCCACCGCTGGGCAGCCTGGTCGCGCTCACCCTGATCGACCCCTGGCTCGGCCTGACCTTCGTGGTGGGACTGCTGCTCCTGGCACTGCTGCTGCGGCGCTTCGTCAGCGAGGCGTCGGACGCGGTCGCCGGCTACCAGCGGGCGCAGGGAGATCTGGCCGGGCGACTGGTCGAGGCGCTCGCCGGCGCGCGGACGATCGCCGCCGCCGGCACCGCCGAGCGGGAGGTCGACCGGGTGCTCGCTCCGCTGCCGGAGCTGCACCACCACGGCGTACGCACCTGGCGGGTGCTGGCCGGGGCGTCCGCCCGGGGTGCGCTGCTGAACCCGTTGCTGCAACTGGCGGTCGTGGCGGTCGGCGGGTGGTCGCTGGCGGCCGGGCGGCTGACTCCCGGGGAACTGCTCGCCGCCCTCCAGTACGCGGCGATCGGCGCCGGGCTGGGCGCCGCGATCGCCGCTGTCAACACCGCCGTGCGGGTACGCGCCGGCTGCGCCCGGGCCGCCGAGATCCTCGACGAACCGGCCCGCCGGTACGGTGCCCGGGACCTGCCGCCAGGGTCAGGGCGGCTGGACCTGTGCGGGGTGCAGGTCCGCGGTGACGACGGCCGGCCGCTGCTCGACCGGGTCGACCTGCAGGTGCCGGGCGGGACGCTGCTCGCCGTCGTCGGCCCGTCCGGCGCCGGCAAGTCCCTGCTCGCGGCAGTGGCCGGCCGGCTGCGGGACCCGGACGCCGGCGAGGTGCGCCTGGACGGTGTGCCGCTGCGCCAGTTGACGCCGGCGGCGCTGGGCCGGGCGGTCGGCTACGGCTTCGAGCGGCCGGTGCTGGTGGGGGAGAACGTCGGCGCGGCGGTCGGCTGCGGCGCCGACCCGGTGCCGCTGACCCGCGCGGCCCAGGTCCACGACGTGGTGCGGCTGCTGCCCGAGCGATACCGCACCCCGCTGGCCGGGCTGGCCCTCTCCGGCGGGGAGCGGCAGCGCCTCGGCCTGGCCCGCGCGTTGCGGGCCGAGCGGCTGCTGATCCTCGACGACGCGACGTCCAGCCTGGACACGGTCACCGAGCACAAGGTGGTGGGCGCGCTCACCGGCCCGGACGACCGGCGTACCCGGGTGGTGGTGAGCCACCGGATCGGCACCGCGGCCCGCGCGGACCTGGTGGCCTGGGTGGAGGGCGGCCGGGTGCGGGCGGTGGCCCCGCACGAGGTGCTCTGGGCCGATCCGGCCTACCGGGCGGTGTTCCGGTCGTGACCTCGGTGGGCGCGACTGTCCGCGCCGCGCTGTCGGCGCGGCGTGGGCCGCTGCTGCGCCTGGCCGGCTGGTCGCTGGCCGAGGCGCTGCCGGCCGCGTTGACCGGCCTGCTGACCGCCCGTGCCGTGGACGACGGCTTCCTGGCCGGCCGGCCCGGCGTCGGGCTGCTCTGGCTGGGGCTGCTGGCGGTCGCGGTGCTCGTCGGCGCGCTCGGCACCCGCCAGGCGTACGGACTGCTGGGTGAGGTGGTGGAGCCGTTCCGCGACGACCTGCTGCGGCGGGTGGTGGCGGGAGCGCTGGCCGGCGCGACGGACGGCCGGGCCGACGACGCGGCGGTGACCCGGTTGACCCACCAGGTGGAGATGGTCCGGGACACCTGGGCCGGCCTGATGATGGTGGTCCGGGGCTTCGTGTTCGCCGCCGGGGCCGCCGTGGTCGGCCTCTTCTCCCTGGCCGCCCCGGTCGCGCTGCTGGTGGCCGGGCCGGTGCTGGCCGGTCTCCTGCTCTTCGCGGCGGCGCTGCCGGCGATGGTCGCCCGCCAGCGCGAGTACGTCCTGGCCGGTGAGCGGCTCGGCCGGGACGCGATCGTGGCGGTGGCCGGCCACCGGGACGTCACGGTGAGCGGGTCCGGGGACCGGGTCGTCGGCTGGCTCGGGGGTCACGTCGACGCCCAGGCCCGGGTGGAGCGGCGCCTGGCCGTCATGGCTGCCGCGCGGAGCCTGAGCCTGGCCGTCGGTGGCTGGCTCCCGGTGCCGCTGCTGCTGCTGGCCGGCCCGTGGCTGCTGCGGCAGGGCCTCGGGCCGGGTGCGCTGCTCGGCGCGCTGGTCTACGTCGTGCGTGGCATCCAGCCGGCGCTGCACACGCTGTTCCAGGGGGTGGCCGCCGGCGGCCTCCGCTTCGTGGTCACCCTGGACCGGCTGCTGCGCACGTGCGTACCCCCGCCTGGGTCGGGGGGCGCGGCGGTCGCGTCGCCGCGCGAACCGGCCGCACCCGCGCTGTCGCTACGGGCGGTGACCTTCCGGTACGGGCCGCACGCCGAGCCGGTGCTGGACGGCTTCGACCTGACCGTGCCGGCCGGCGATCACCTGGCGATCGTCGGTGCGAGCGGAATCGGCAAGTCCACTCTCGCCGGGTTGATGGCCGGGGTGCTGCGTCCGGAGGCGGGCTCGGTCCACGTGTCGGGGACGTCGACCGCCGAGGCGGGCGCCGCAGAGCTGGCGGCCCACCGGGTGCTGATCCCGCAGGAGGCGTACGTGTTCACCGGCACGGTCCGGGACAATCTTCGCTACCTGCGGCCCGGCCTCGACGACGCGGCCGTCCTCCGGGCAGCGGACCGGTTGGGGCTGGCCGACCTGCTGGCCCGGCTCGGCGGCCTCGACGCGACGCTGCGGGCCGCCGACCTGTCCGCCGGGGAGCGCCAGCAGGTGGCCCTGCTCCGCGCCTGGCTGTCGCCGGCGCCGCTGGTCATCCTCGACGAGGCGACCTGCCATCTGGACCCCGCCACCGAGGCGCGCCTGGAAGCAGCCTTCGCCGCCCGGCCCGGCACCCTCGTCGTGATCGCGCACCGCATCAGCTCGGCGGCACGTGCCCGCCGGGTGCTGCTGCTCGACGGCGGGTACGCCCATCTGGACAGTCACCGGGGACTGCTGGCCGTCTCGGCGGCCTACCGAGAGCTGGTGGGCCACTGGGCGGGCGGCGGGTCAGATCCAGCCGGACTCGCGGGCGAGCCGCACGGCTTCCAGGCGGGTCCGCGCCCCGGTCTTCGCCATGACGCGGGACAGGTGGTTGCGGACCGTTCCGGGTGAGACGCCCAGCTTCTGGGCGATTTCCCGCACCGGGAGGCCCTCGGCCGCGACGTCGAGCACCTCCCGCTCGCGTGGGGTCAGCGGGTCGTCGGCGACGTCGAGCGCGGCGACGACCAGGTCCGGGTCGAGCACCGGCTGACCGCCGGCGACCTGCCGGACCCCGTCGGCGATCCGCTCCGGTGGCACGTCGCGGTCGAGGAAGCCGATCCACCCGTGATGCTCGGCGAGTACCGCCCGCATCCGTGCGGCGTGACGCCGGTCCACCAGCACCAGCACCCGGCCGCCGTGGTTGTCGTCGGCCGCGGCCGCGAGCGGGACCAACCGCTCCACCGGTACGACGTCGACGTCCACGACGACGACGTCCGGGCGCTCCTGCAGGAGCGCGGCGTGGACGGCGTCGGCGGTGTCCGCCTCAGCGACGACATCGATGTCGTCCTGTGCGGACAGCAGGTGGGCGAGCGCCCCGCGGACCAGCCGTCCCTCGAGGGCGAGCAGCGTGCGGACCATCTCGACTCCCAGCCACGGCCCCCGCCTTCCTGACGTAACGTAAACATGCGATAACGAGCCGTCAGGAATCTTAGGGAAATCACTGTCTCGGCGACACCCGCCCGCGCGTGTCGTCAGATCCAGCCGGCGTCCTGCGCGCGCTGCACCGCTTCCCACCGGTTCCGGCCGCCGGTCTTGCGCAACAGGCTGGACACGTGGTTGCGGACCGTGCCCGGGGCGAGGTGCAGCAGCGCGGCGATCTCCCGGCTCGGCAGACCCTTCGCGGCGACGGCGGCCACCTCACGTTCCCGGTCGGTGAGCGGGTTGACCACGGTGTCGAGGGCGGCGAGCGCGGTCACCGGGTCGGTGGTGCGGCGTCCCTCCGCGACCGCCCGCAGCCGGGCGAGCATCTCCTCCGGCGGTACGTCCTTGGCGACGACCGCGCGGGCGCGCAGCCGCAGCGCCGACCGGAGCATCCGGGCCGTCGGCCGGTCCGTCAGCACCACGACCGCGCAGTTCGGCACCGCGGCGCGCAGCGCCGGCACCACTGTCGACATGTCGTTCTCGGCGGTGAGGTCGACCAGGACGAGATCGGGGTGGGAACCGGCGAGGCGGCGCATGTCGTCGGGGTCGGCGGCGCACTCCCGCACCACCTCGAAGTCGGCTGCCGCCGCGACCACTCCGGCCACGAGCGTGCGACACAGCCCTGGTTTGCCGAGCACGGCCACCCGAACCGCCGCGGCGGATCCGTGTGGAGTATCACTCACGGGACCACTGTGCCCGACGCGGGCGGCACCGGTAACCCTACTCGGTCGTATGTTCGCGGTGTTCCCGTCATGTGGGCGGATGCCCCGTCGCCCGGGTCGCAGTGTCCGGGGTGGACGGACCCCTGGGCTCGTCAGTGGGGGAGGGCGGTGGACAGGCGGCGGACCGCCTCGTCCATCTGCTCGGGTGGGGTGGCGGCGTAGGTGAGGCGCAGGTGTGGGGCGGGGGGTTCGGCCGCGTACCAGGGGCGGCCGGGGAAGACGGTGACGCCTGCCGCCGCGGCCGCAGTGGTCACCGCTACGTCGTCGGTGTCGTCGGGCAGGCGTACCCACAGGTGCAGGCCGCCGCGTGGGACGGCGCGCGGTGTCAACTGCGGCAGGTGCCGGTTCAGCGCGGCGAGCAGGGCCTCCCGGCGGGCCCGCAGCTGTACGCGCAGGTTGCGGCGGTGCCGGTCCCAGGCCGGCGCGCTGAGGAACTCCACTGTGGCCTGTTGCAGGGGCCCGGCGACGAAGAGGTCGTCGAGCAGGCGGGCGGCGCGCAGCCGTGCCCCGGCGGGTCCGCGCGCGCCGATCGCGGCGATGCGCAGGCCGGGCGCTGTGGACTTGGTCAGTGAGCGCAGGTAGACGACGTGTCCGTGCGGGTCGTCGGCGGCCAGCGGTGGGGGAGCGTCGCCGTCGATGGTGAGGTCGCGGGCGTAGTCGTCCTCGACGAGGAACGCCCCGGCGTCGCGTACCGCCTCGGCGACCTGGGCGCGCCGGTCGGCGGCCAGGGTCGCGCCGTGCGGGTTGGCGTACAACGGCTGGCAGTAGAACAGGCGGGCGCCGGTGCGGGCGAACGCGGCGGCGAGCTGGTCGGGGCGTACCCCGTCGGTGTCGGCGGGTACGGGCACCACCCGCAGCCCGGCGGCGCGCGCGGCGGCGAGCGCGCCCAGGTAGGTGGGGGATTCGACGAGCAGCGTGTCGCCGGGGGTGGTGAGCGCCCGCAGCGTGGAGGAGAGCGCCGCCTGCCCGCCCGGGCAGATCACCATGTCCTCGGCGCGCAGGCCGCCGCCCGCCTCGCGGGCGAACCAGGCGCGCAGGTCGGCGCGCCCCTCGACCGGGCCGCGCTGCCACGCGGCGGGCTGCCGGGCCGCGCGGGCGAGCGCCGCGCCGAGCGCGGCGGCCGGCTGGAGGTCCGGGTCCAGGTAGCCGCCGGTCAGCGGGATCGCGCCCGACGGTGGTAACGCGAGCAGCGCCTGCATCTCCTCCTCGCCGCCCCGCCGCGAGCCGAGCGCGACGGTCTGCCACGACAGGTCCGCCCGTGGCGGGTCGGCGCGGCGGTTCGCCACGTACGCGCCACGGCCCGGCCGCGTCTCGATCAGGCCGTCCGCGACGAGCCGCCGGGTCGCCTCGGCGACGGTGACGGGGGAGACGTGATGGTGCGCGGTCAGCTCCCGCACCGACGGCAGCCGTGTGCCGGGGGCGGCATCGGCCGCCAGCGCACCCAGATGCCGGGCCACCCGCTCGATAGCGCTACCATCATTCATGACCGCACAGAGTAGCGCTACTGCACCAACGACGGTAACGGTGGGACCGGGCGCCGGAGTCGCCCTCGGCGCGCTGGGCGTGCTGGCCTTCAGCATGTCGCTGCCGGCCACGCGCGTCGCCGTGCACACGCTCGACCCCTGGTTCGTCGCGTTCGGACGGGCGGTCGGCGCGGCGCTGCTCGCGTGGGCCTACCTGCGACTGACCGGCGCGCCGCGTCCCACGCGGGACCAGTGGCGGCGGCTGTCGATCGTGGCGCTCGGCGTCGTGGTCGGCTTCCCGCTGTTCACCTCGCTGGCGCTCACCACACAGACCTCCGCGCACGGCGCGGTCGTGGTCACCGTGCTGCCCGCGATGACCGCCGTGTTCGCGGTGCTCCGGGCCGGGGAACGGCCGCCGCCGCTGTTCTGGCTCGCCAGCGCCGCCGGACTGGCGCTGGTGCTCGCGTTCCTCGCCGCCGGCGGCTCGATCCGCGGCGCGCTGTCGGCCGCCGACCTGTTCCTGCTCGCCGCCGTGGTGCTCTGCGGACTCGGGTACGCCGAGGGCGGCCGGCTGGCCCGCGAACTCGGCGGCGCCCGGACGATCTGCTGGGCGTTGCTGCTGTCGCTGCCGGTCACCGTGCCGGTCACGGCGGTTGCCGCGTTCGTTCACCGTCCCCAGGGCGGCGTCGCCGCCTGGACCGGGTTCGGCTACCTCACAGTGGTGTCGATGTTCCTCGGCTTCTTCGCCTGGTACGCCGGGCTGGCCCGGGGCGGCATCGCCAGGGTCGGCCAGATCCAGCTTGCCCAGCCGGTGCTCACGCTGATCTGGTCGGCGGCGCTGCTCGGTGAGGCGGTCACGCCCGGCGCGCTCGTGGTGGCGGGCGCGGTGCTCGCCTGCGTCGTGCTCATCCAGCGCACGCGCAGCGGCGCGACGCCGGGGGCATCCCGCAGGCGAGCCGTTCCACTCTGACACCCACCAACCCGGTCAGATCGCCGGACCCTTATCCGCCGTCGGCGAACAGGCCGGCGTACCGGGTCAGGTACAGCGGCCAGCCCTCGTCGTGAGCGACGCCGTCCCGGACCGACTCCCAGCCCGGGCCGTGCCGGTCCAGGTTGCGGTGCTCCAACTCGACCCGGGTCCGCTGCGGCGTCTCGGCGACGAACCGGACCTCGACCTCGCTGGCGTTGTCCTGATCCTGTTCGAGCTGCCAGGCCGGGCTGATGTCCCAGCTGAACACCAGCCGGTCCGGCGGCTCGAAGACGAGGATCCGCGCCCAGGCGCACTCGCTACCGTCCTCGCCGCGGTCGTAGATGTGCCCGCCGACCTTCGGCTCCAGCACGGTCTCCACGATCGGGGACCCCAGCAGGTTGTGCTCTCTCGGCTTGAAGTCGCCGAACCGCTGCGTGAACACCGCGAACGCCTGCTCGACCGGCGCGTTCACGACGATCTGCCGGCTCACCACCGCGTCCCTGCCACTCATGATTCCTCCTCGCCGGGACGTTCGGCGACGTCCCGGAAGCTCTCCAACGCCCGGCTCCAGTAGGTGTCGAGCTGATCTCGTAGCGCCGCCACCCCGGCGGGATTGAGCCGGTAGACACGCCGGGTGCCCGCCGCCCGGTCCGTCACCAGGCCGGCGTCCTTCAGCACCCGCAGGTGCTGCGACACCGCCGGCCGGCTGATCGGCAGCACCGCGGCCAGTTCGCCGACCGCCCTCGGCCGCTCCGCGAGACTCGCGATGATGGCCCGACGTGTCGGGTCACCCAGGGCGTCCCATCCGTCCTCAGCTTTGTAAGTGGGCACGAACGGTAAGGTACGGCTTACCATAGAGCGCCGTCAAGTCAGCAGGGCGCGATGGCGCCGGTCACGCTGGAGACGTACGCGTGGCTGACGAAGTGTCCTGACGCGAGGCGGTTCCACTGGGTGGTGGTCCGGTACGGGCCACTGGCCGGTGACCGAGCACTCGATCGGCACGTTGGCGTAGGTGGCGGCCAGGCCGACGACGGGGTTGCTCGTACTCGGGCCGGAGCGGATGTTGAGCAGGCCGCTGCCGATGCGGCCGCGCGTGCCGGTGCCGGTCCACAGGTAGGCGACGTCGACCCAGGCGTTGTCGGTCAGCAGCAGGCCGTCCCAGAACGTGCCGTCGGCGAGGTCGATGCCGGCCGGGCTGCCCACCACGCGTCCGAACTGGTCCCGGCCGCCGTTGTAGCCGCTCTGGTACGCCGCCTGCGCCTCGGGCCGGCCCTGCGGCAGGTCCTTCCACATCTCCCGGACGCTGCCCGGGTTCCAGTAGTCGTCCTTCGTGTTCCACGGTCCCATGTCCCAGACCGGGGCGTACTCGCAGCGGCTGCGGGTCGTGGTGCAGACCCGCACGGTGTAGTCGCCGGTGTTCTTCGGCGCGAGGCCACGGGCCGAGGGCAGCGCGACGAAGTGGTCCCGGGAGACGATGACGTGCCCGTTGGCGGTGGTGCCGCCGACCAGTCCTTCGCGGGTGGCGTACACCCGGTAGGTGAGGCCCGGCGTGGCGGCCGTGACGGCGGCGACCGAGTCGGCGGTGAGGCGGACCGTGCGCAGGGTGGGCGCGGCGGACGGCCGTTCGGCGGTGAGGACCACCCGGATCTGCACCCGGGTGACCGGCTGGTCGAAGACGGCCGCGCCGGCCAGGGTGCGCCATTCGGTCCCCGCGCCCGATCGCCAGCCTCGCGCGGCCACCTCGACGGCGCCGGCGCCGGCGGGGCCCGCGACGACGTCGGCCCGGACCCGGTTGGCCGGGGTGGCGAGCGAACGGGGCGCGACGACGAGCGTGCCCTCGGCCGCGATGCCGCGCCGGGCCGCGGGCCGGTGTGCCGGGTCGGCGAGGCGGAGTTCCGTGCCCGTCCAGCGGACGTTGACGTCGTCGGCGTCGATTCCGGCCAGGTCGGCGCTCCAGGTGTTGCCGGTGGCCGCCGGTGTCTCCAGGGGTGCGGCGAGGGCCGGCGAGGCGGCCAGAACGGCGGCGACCGCGCCGGCGACGGCCGCCGACGCACGGGTCCTGCGGGATGCGGGCATGGCGCTCCTCGTGGGGGCATGAGTAGACAGACGTCGATGCGAGGGTGAGGTGCAGGCAATCATTGATCTCGCATCGCGTCAAGGTGGCGTCCCTGGCGTCCGGACGCCCTGAGCAGTGCAAAAAACCTGCAAACGCTACCTCTTGCTTTCCTGGAAAGCGCTTTCATACGATCGCGTTACATCGATGTTTCGTTTGCGGCCCGGGCATCGCAGATGAACGACATCCGCTGGCGGCGCGCCTGATCGCGTCGCGGCTCCGCACCATTCCCATTCGGTGACTGCCGCTGCTCGGCGGCAATTCCCGCATGCTCGAAAACGAGAAGAGGCGACATGAGAAGACCAGTCGCGCTGCGACTCCACGCCACGCTGGCCACGGCGGTCGTCGGGATCGCCGTCGCCGTGGTCCTGCCGAGCCCGCAGGCGTCGGCGGCGGCCGGAAGCGCCACCGGCTACGCCACCCAGAACGGCGGCACCACCGGCGGCGCGGGCGGGCAGACCGTACGTGCCACCACCGGCACCGCGATCCACGCGGCGCTGTGCGGGCGCGCCAGCAGCAGCACCCCGATCATCATCGAAGTGACCGGGACCATCAACCACGGCAACACCAGCAAGGTATCCGGATCGAGCTGCAACACCGCCGACGGCGTCATCGAGCTGAAGCAGATCAGCAACGTCACCATCATCGGCGTGGGCAGCGGCGCCGTCTTCGACCAGCTCGGCATCCACATCCGCGATTCCCGCAACATCATCATCCGCAACGTCACGGTGCGCAACGTCAAGAAGTCCGGCTCGCCCACCTCCAACGGCGGTGACGCGATCGGCATGGAGAGCACCGTCCGCAACGTCTGGGTCGACCACGTGACGCTGGAGGCGTCCGGCGGGGAGTCGGAGGGCTACGACGGCCTGTTCGACATGAAGGACGACACCCAGTACGTGACGCTGTCCTACAGCATCCTGCGCAACTCCGGCCGCGGCGGCCTCATCGGCTCCAGCGAGAGCGACCGCGGCAACGGCTACATCACGTTCGAGCACAACCTGTACGAGAACATCGACTCCCGTACGCCGTTGCTGCGCGGCGGCATCGCTCACATGTACAACAACCACTACACCGGGCTGCACGAGTCGGGCATCAACTCCCGGGCCGGCGCGCGGGCCAAGGTGGACAACAACTACTTCCGCAACTCCAAGGACGTGCTCGGCACGTTCTACACCAGCGAGCGCGGCACCTGGCAGGTCAGCGGCAACATCTTCGACAACGTGACCTGGTCCTCGCCCGGGAGCGACAACTACCCGGCGGGGCCGAACGTGACGTCCACGACCACCGTGAGCGTCCCGTACTCGTACCGTCTGGACGCGGCGAGCTGCGTGCCGGACATCGTGCGGCAGACGGCGGGCGCCAACACCGGCCTGCGCGTCTCCGACGGCAACTGCACGCCGCAGTCCCCGGCCCCGACCACGCCGGGGCCGACCACGCCCGCCCCGACCACGCCGCCGCCGGGGACGACCACCCCGCCCCCGTCCGGCGGGACCAACCTGAGCCTTCTCTCGGGCGCCGGCGCCGACGGGTCCAGCAAGGCCGACGGCACCAGCTACGGCAACGTGCGCGACGGCAACCTGAGCACCTACTGGTCGCCGTCCGGGTCGACCGGCACGGTCTCGATCAAGTGGGGCTCGGCCACCACCGTGTCCCGTGTGGTCATCCGTGAGCCGTCCGGCACCTCGGGCTCGATCGGGTCGTGGCAGCTCGTCAACAACGACAACGGCGCGGTGCTGGCCTCCGGCAGCGGGGCCGGCCAGATCACCTTCGGCGCGACCTCGCTGAAGAAGATCAACTTCAAGATCAACAGCTCCGGCGGTACGCCGAGAGTCGGCGAGTTCGAGACGTACGCCAGCTAGCAGGCGCAACGAGCGGGGGCGGCCGATCCGGCCGCCCCCGCCCTTTGTGCTGTCCCCGCTCAGAGGGTGAGCACGACGGTGGAGATGCTCCGCGCGCCGACGTTCACAGTGACCTGGTTGCCGTTCACGCCGACCGGCTGGCTCGCCGCGCTCGCGTTCTGCGACGTGGCCACGTACTCCGCCCGGCTGACGTTCTGCGGCGCCTGGATGATCGCGTTGTTCACCGCGCTGGTGGACCGGTTGAGGATCACCAGGGTGACCTTCCCATCACCCTGGTACGCGGTCACCTCCAGCGGCGACGCCTTGGAGCTCTTGGTCAGGGCGACCCGCTGGTAGCCGGGCCGCACGTACTTGGCGTACTGCGAGAACGCGTACCCGCGCTTGAGCGGCGCGCCCGCCACAGTGCCGTACGCGGACTCGCCGTCACCGATGAACGAGTAGTAGCGCTTGCCGTACCACCAGACATACGCGCTCCAGTTCGACTCCATCGACTTGTGCACGGTGCGCATGATGTCGTCGAGCGTCTCGTTCCAGACCGTGGCGTTAGCCGGGTTGCCCCAGATGTTGGAGCCGCCGCCGTCGGCCTCGTGCAGGTTCCACTCGGTCATCCACACCGGCTTGTTGTACTGCTGCGCCAGCGTGTACGGCTTCAGCCGGCCGGACGCCTCGGTGCCGTAGAGGTGACCGCCGATGTAGCCGATGTTGTTGCGGGCCGCCGCGTCGTTGAGCGTCGGGTCGGTGTAGCTGTAGTTCAGGTTCACCGCCTCGGCGACCATCAGCTTGGTGTTCTGCACCTTGGCGCCCTGCTCCCGGACGAAGGTCTGCAGCTCGGTGCCGCTCCAGTCCATCGAGTCGTAGTCCGGGTGCCAGTCCGGCTCGTTCTGCACGGACGTGACGTCGACCGTCACGCCCTGGTTGCGCATGTACTGAACGTAGCTGTTGAGGTGGTTGGCGTAGTCGTCGTAGTAGTCGGTGCGCAGCTTGCCACCGTTGATCCGGCTGTTGTTCGTCTTCCAGGCCGCCGGAGCGGTCCACGGCGACGCCATGATCTTCACGTTCGACCCGTACGACTTCGCCGTCCGCAGCGCGCTGACCTGCGTTCCCCACTCGCCGGACACCGGCGAGATACCGGTACGCACGATGGACAGGCCGAGCTGGTTGGGGCCGAGCCCGACGAGCGTCTGCGTCTCGGCCGTCGACCAGGCGCCGCCCCAGATCGACACGGCGGCGCCGAACCCGTCGATCGTCTGGTAGCGGCTGGCGGTGTTGACGGTGATGTCCGCCGCCCCGGTGGGCGGCGGGGTGGTGGGCGAGCTGGTCGGCGAGTTCGTCGGTGAGGTGGACGGCGACGTGGTCGGCGTCGTCGTACCGCCGGTGCAGGTCACGCCGTTGAGCGCGAAGCTCGTCGGCGCGGGGTTGCTGCTGGTCCAGGACCCGTTGAACCCGAACGACGTGTTGCCGTTGGTCGGGATGGATCCGTTGTAGTCGACGTTGCGGGCGGTAACCGCCGCTCCGCTCTGGGTCACTGTGGCGTTCCACGCCTGCGTGACGGTCTGGCCGG
The DNA here is from genome assembly GCF_051853095.1 of Micromonospora sp. LA-10. Taxonomy (NCBI): domain Bacteria; kingdom Bacillati; phylum Actinomycetota; class Actinomycetes; order Micromonosporales; family Micromonosporaceae; genus Micromonospora; species Micromonospora sp. LA-10. The sequence goes on along the minus strand of NZ_CP195710.1, from coordinate 470,571 downwards.
CGGCGTAGGACCAGGTGAGCGTCCAGCCGTTGACCGGGTCACCGAGGTTGGTGACCGTGACGTTCGCGCCGAAGCCGCCCTGCCACTGCGACGACACGGCGTAGGTCACCGCGCATCCGGCGGCCGCCGCCCCGGCGGGCAGCGCCGCGGCCATCGCCGTGGACGCCAGCAGGACCGCGCCGGCCGACAGCACCGCGGTACGGGTCGTTCTGTGCCTTCTCATGCGATCTTCTCTCCTCGACGGCCCGGGTCAGCGCTGCAGGGTGAGCAGTCCGGGGCGGTAGGGCAGGAGGCCGTAGTCGCCGCCGGAGTTGGGGGAGCGGCCCTGGTAGAGCAGTTGGAGGTTGCAGGGGTCGACGGTGAAGGTCTGGTCGGCGGTGGTGCGGATCAGTTCGCCGTGGCTGATGTCGTTGGTCCAGGTCGCGCCGCTGTTGGCCTTGCCGGCGAACGGGTTGGACTCGGTGGCCGCCTGCGGCGTCCAGGAGCCGCCGAGGCTGGTGGCGGTGAAGGACCGGAAGTAGCGGCCCTGCGAGCCGATGGCCTCGACGATCATCAGGTAGCGGGTCTGACCCTGCAGCTTGTAGACCTGCACTGCTTCGAACAGGTTGTTCGTCGAGTCGCTCATGATGGTGGTGTAGTTCGAGCCGAAGCTGCCCGGGAAGTTGCCCAGGGGCATGCTGGAGCGGTAGATCTTGCCGTTGTCACCGGCGAAGAACAGGTACATGTTCTGGTCGTCGGCGATCAGGGTCTGGTCGATCGGGCCGGTGCCGGAGCCGGAGATGCTGCCGGTGAACAGCGGCTGCGCCGAGGACCACCCGTTGGGGTTGGTGGGGTCGTTGGAGGTGCGGTAGGAGAACGCGGTGGGTCCCCACTGGTAGGCCAGCACCCAGATGTTGCGCGGCGCGAAGTAGAACAGGGTGGGCGCGACGGTGCCGGACGACATCGCGTTCTGGCTGGCCGAGGCCATCTGCGACCAGTTGGAGAAGAGGCCAAAGTTCATCGACCCCCACCTGGTTCCGGTGTCGTGCGTGGTGGCGTAGACCAGGTGCTGTCCGTTGTAGGGCACGACTGTGAAGTCCTTCAGCGACACCCAGCCCGAGCGCGGCTGCGCCAGCGCGCCGGTCGAGGACCACCGGTACGACGACGGCAGGCTGCACGTGTTGCCCGGCGGCGGCGTCGTGGGCGGTGCGGTGGTCGGCGGCGCCGTGGTGGGCGGCGCGGTGGTGGGTGCACCGGTCGGGCCGCCGGTCGGCGTGGTGGTGCCGCCGGTGCAGGTCACCCCGTTGAGCGCGAAGCTGGTCGGCACCGGGTTGCTGCTGGTCCAGGAGCCGTTGAAGCCGAACGACGTGGTGCCGTTCGTCGGGATGGACCCGTTGTAGTCGACGTTGCGCGCGGTGACCGCCGCTCCGCTCTGGGTCAGGCTCGTGTTCCACGACTGGGTCACCGTCTGCCCGGCCCCGAACGACCACGTCAGCGTCCAGCTCGACACCGGGTCGCCGAGGTTCGTGACGGTGACGTTGGCGCCGAAGCCGCCCTGCCACTGCGACGAGATCGCGTAGTTCACCGAGCAGCCGGCGGCTGCGGCGCCGGCGGGGAGCGCCATGACGACAGTCGCCGACGCCAGCAGCGCGGCGCCGGCCGATGCCAATATGGCATTGACTGACCTGGATCTGGACATGAATAGACCTCCTGCGGGGGCGGCGGCTCTGGCATTGGCGGTGGCGATTGTTTTGTGAGCGTTAACAGCCGCGTCAGGGATGTTACGGGAGCGCTCCCATGCACTCAACAGCTCATTTCCGCACCCACCGCACCAGGCCCCGCCCCACATGCCCGAACCCCGCCCGAACCCCGCCCGCCACCGCCCCAACCCGACGATCATGAAGTTGGCCGCCGTGAATGCGGACGAAACCGCGGTTCAACCTCATGATCAACGCGGTGAAAGGAGGTGGGGCGGGGGAGTGCGGGTCAGGCGGGGGCGCAGGGAGTGCTGTCGGCGGCGCAGCCGGCGGGGGCGTTGTGCGACGGGTCGGGGTCGCGCACGTCGAACCGGATGGTGACGGACCCGCCGCCCGGCAACGCGGCCCCGGTGAACGTGACCACACTGCCGTCCTGTGCCGCCTCGGCCCCGTTGACGCTGCCCACTGTCGCGCCGTCGTGCAGCGTCACGGTGACCGTCCACTCCGGGCGCGGCGCGGGACCGGGATTGCGCAGCACCACCTCGCCCCGGTAGCCGAACAGCCGGTCGTTGACCGTCTCGTACGTGGCGCTCAACGAGGCGGTCGCCACAGTGGAGGGCGTCGGGTTCGGCGTACGGCTGGGGGTGGGCGACGGGGACGGCGAGGGTGAGGCGCTGCGGCGGCTGGTGCTCGGCGTGGGCCGGGCGGTGGTGGGCCGGGCGGCGGGCGCGGCGTCCGACGGCACGACGAGCGGGGCCGACGGCGGCAACGCGGCCGGCGCGCTCGGGCTGTCACCGGTGGCCCACAGCGCCGCTGCGGCGCCCGCGGCGAGCAGCGTCACCGCGCCGGCCGCCAGCAGCACCGGGCGTCGCCGGGAGCGGCGGCGTTCCTCGCCGAGCAGCCGGACCACAGGCAGTTCGGCGGTCAGCCCGCCCTCGGCCCGGCGCAGGTCCACGTTCTGGAACGCCAGCCAGTCGAGAATGGCCGGCAGCCGTCCGGTGACCGCCTGCTCGTGCTGCTCGGCGCGGGCGTCGGCGTCCCAGTCGCCCTCTTCGAGCACCTCGCGCATGGACAGCCGGGTGCCGTGTGCCGTGGGGGCCAGGTCGCAGGCCAGGCGGGTGGCCCGGCCGGCCTCCCGGCAGCGGACGACCAGCCGGTGCGGCGCGCGCAGTTCGACGGTCTCGACCTCGGTGTCTGAGTCGTACCCGGGCAGCGCGGCGGTGGCCAGCACCCACCGGTCGGACCCGGGCGTGCTGTCGGCGAACCACTTGGCCAGCAGCGCGCGTTCCGTCAGCGCCCGCCAGGTCCGGGCGGGCGGGTGGAACAGGTCGACCTCGGTGACGATCTCGATCACGCGGAGACTCTAGGGCCTGTGTCAAGGTCGGTGCGGGGCGCTGTCGCCGCCGTCGCGCCAGCGGGCCCGCCAGGCGGCCTCGCTCTCCTCGGCGCTCGCCTTCTCCTCGTGCATCAGCCGCCGCAACGCGACCCGGGAATCGGCGAAGATCACCAGCTCGGCGGCGACGAGGACCACGCAGATCGCGGTGAGCAGGCCCAGCGCGCCGAGCGCCGGCAGGTGCCGCCCGACCGGCAGCGCCGCGGCGAGCAGGAGCAGGGTGCCGAGCCGGGTCCAGGACAGCGTCCGCAGCGCGCGCCACTGGAACGCCATGTTGGCGGCGAGGTAGAGGAGCACACCACCGAAGAGCAGCGGCACCGCAGGTCCGTGGCCGCGTTCCATCGGTCCGCCCGCCGGGTCGGTGACGATCCGCACCAGCTCCTCGGCGCCGATCGCGAACAGGATCACCCCGGCGATCATGGGCAGGTAGAGGTACGCGTATGCGTCGCGGGCCAGGGCCACCCGCCGGTGGCCCTGAGCGGCGTGCAGCGCGATCCGGGCGGCCGGGCCGATCATGTCGAAGTGCGCCCACCAGAGCGCGGCGGTGAACAGGATGCCGAAGATCGCCGCCGGGATCGCCGGCCAGGTCACGGGCTGGCCGAGCAGGTTGCCGCCGACGCCGACCGAGATGACCGACTCGCCGAGCGCGATGATCAGGATGAGGTCGTACCGCTCGGTCCAGTGCTCGGCCGAGGTGATCTTCCAGCCGTCGGTGCCGGCGAGCAGGCCGCTGCTGTACTGGATGGCGACCACGGCGATCCACAGCCCGTCGCGCAGCCACGGGCCGACCCCTGCCGGCACCCGCGGTGGCAGCAGCGCCGCCACCAGGAGCAGGGAGGCCGAGATGAGCGCCTCGGGCAGGAACAGCCGCAGCTTGCGGCGGGCCGGCGGGTCGTCGCCGGTGGCGTACCAGTACAGCGCGGTGTGCACGAGCCGGATCACCACGTAGCTGATCGTGACCAGGATCGGCCCTGCACTGCCCTTGTCCAGGTCGCCGAACGTCTGCGGCAGCGCGAGCGCGAACGTGAACAGCGCGATCATGCCGACCACCATGAGGATCGGCACGAAGCCCTCGCCGAGGCGCAGGCGGGCGGCCACCGCGCTGTGCACCACCCAGCACCACCACAGCACGGCGAGCACCAGCAGCGCGTGCAGCAGTTCCCGCGGCGTCACGTTGGCGGCGGTGGCGCGCGTGATGATGAAGAAGGACACCACGAAGACGAGGTCGAAGAAGATCTCGAACCGGTCGACCCGGGTGGCGGGGGCGACGCCGGTCGCGGGCCCGAGCCCCTTGCGCCACCGGTCGCCACCCACCGGGCGAGTGTGTCAGCCCAGGTCAGGCGGGGTGTCGCTTTCGCCGGCCATTCCACCGGTCCGACCGGGGGCCCGGGGAGTGTTCAGCCGGCCGCCGGGGCGGCATGGGCGAGCACGTCGCGCAGCACGTCGCGCAACGACCGCCCGGGGTGCTCCAGCCACTCCTGGGCGGCGATCCGCAGGGACGCGAGGAACGTCGCGGCGATGATCCGGGCCCGCAGCGCCGCCTGGGGTCCGTCGAGACGGCGGGCCAGCTCCGCGGCCATCTCCCGCTCCAGTGCGGCGTACGCGGCGACCTGGTGGGCGGCCAGGCTCGGCTGGCCGTGCAGTCGCCGGCGCCGGTTGAGCCAGGGCTCGGCCGGGTCGTCGTAGCCGTCCTCGGCCTGGGTCAGGGCGGCCCGGGTCAGCGCGGCCCACGGTGGCAGCTGCGCCGGTTGCTCCGCGACCAGCGCGAGAAGCCGGCGCAGCCGCAGCGTGTCGCCGTGGAAGAGGGCCTCCTCCTTGCTGCTGAAGTAGTTGGAGAACGTGCGCCGCGAGACGTTGGCGGCGTCGGCGATCGCCTCGACGGTGATCCGGTCGGGGCCGTGCTCGACGGCGAGGGACAGCGCCGCCTCGTGCAACGCCTGACGCGTCGCCGCCTTCTTCCGTTCGCGCAGCCCGGTGCACTCCTCCATGGCGACAAGCGTAGGTGAGCCATTTCTCAATGGGCAAACTTGCCCGACGGGCAAGGTTTAGTGTTGATTGCTTTAGGCAACGAAGCGGCCAACCCGCATCGACACACCTGGAGGACGCGCGCATGAGCGCACCCACCGCGACGGCCGAGGCCGCGCCCATGAGCAAGCGGCAGACGCTGGAGGCGCTCAGCGGGCTGCTGCTCGTGCTCTTCGTGGCCATGCTGAGCAGCACCGTGGTCTCGACAGCTCTGCCGAAGATCATCGGAGCGCTCAACGGCTCGCAGACCCAGTACACCTGGGTGGTCACCGCCACCCTGCTCACCGCGACCGCGACCACCCCGATCTGGGGCAAGCTGGCCGACCTGTTCAACAAGAAGCTGCTGATCCAGGTCGCCATCGTGGTGTTCCTGGTCGGGTCGGTCGCGGCCGGCTTCGCGCAGAGCGCCGGGCAGCTCATCGGCGCCCGGGCCTTCCAGGGCATCGGCGTGGGTGGCCTCCAGGCGCTGGTCCAGGTCGCCATCGCGGCCATGATCCCGCCGCGCGAGCGGGGCCGCTACAACGGCTACCTGGGCGGCGTGATGGCGCTGGCCACCGTCGGCGGCCCGCTGCTCGGCGGCCTGATCGTGGACACCTCGTGGCTCGGCTGGCGCTGGTGCTTCTTCGTCGGCGTGCCGGTCGCGGTCGTCGCGCTGTTCCTGCTCCAGATCACCCTGAACCTGCCCACCGCGCGCCGGGACAACGTCAAGATCGACTACCTGGGCGCCGCGCTGATCGCCGCCGGGGTCAGCGTGCTGCTGATCTGGATCTCGTTCGTCGACGACTCGTTCGCCTGGGCCTCCTGGCAGACCGGCGCCATGGTCGGCGGCGCGGTGCTGCTGCTCGCGCTCGCCGTCTGGGTGGAGTCGCGGGCCGCCGAGCCGGTGGTGCCGCTGCACATCGTCCGCGAGCGCACCACAGCCCTGGCGATCCTCGGCAGCCTCGCGGTCGGCATGGCGATGTTCGGCGGCGCGGTCTTCCTCGGCCAGTACTTCCAGATCGGCCGCGGCTACAGCCCGACCGAGGCCGGTCTGCTGACCATCCCGATGATGGTCGGTGTGCTGATCTCCTCGATCGTGGCGGGCCGGATGATCACCGCTACCGGGAAGGTCAAGCCGTACATCGTGTTCGGCGCGGTCGTGCTGGTCATCGGGTTCGCCATGCTCGGCACCATCGACCACGACACGTCGCTGGTCTTCGTCGGCATCGCGATGTTCATCGTCGGCGTGGGCGTCGGCATGACCATGCAGAACCTGGTGCTCGCGGTGCAGAACACCGTCGCGCTCAAGGACATCGGCGCGGCCAGCGCCAGCGTGGCGTTCTTCCGCTCGCTCGGCGGCACCATCGGCGTGTCGGTGCTCGGCGCGGTGCTGGCCCGCCAGGTCACCGACCGGATCACACACGACCTCGCCGCGGCAGGCATCCCCACCTCCGGCGGAGGCGGCGGCAGCACGCTCAACCTCGACGCGCTGCCCGAGCCGGTACGGCAGATCGTGCGGGCCGCGTACGGGGACGCAACGGGGCACATCTTCCTGATCTCGGCCGCCATCGCGGTGGTGGGTATCGTTGCGGCGCTGCTGCTGCGCCCGGTCACCCTGCGTTCCAGCCTCGACCTGCCGGACACCGGCCGGTCGGTGGCGGTGGGAGCGGACGCCGTCGACGGCGCGCCCGCCTTCGACGAGGTGAGCGTGGACTCGGCCGGCCGGGAGGAACGCGCCCGCCGCTGAGCCCGTACCCCAGGGCCGTCGCCGAGCCCGGCGGCGGCCCTGATGTGTGCCGGGAGGCACCGAAGGAGGAGCCGTGGACACCACGTGGGCCACGCCCGCGCGCCTGGCCGCATGGCGGCGGGCCGCGCGTGAGCTGGCGCTCGTCGCCGTGCTCTTCCTCGCCTACAAGGCGGGCCGGCAGGTGGTGGCCGACCACGCCGACCTGGCCCTGGCGAACGGCGAGTGGATCTGGCACCTGGAACGGCTGCTGCGCCTGCCGGACGAGGCGGCGGTGCAGGCCCCGCTGCTGCCGCACGCGATGCCGGTGTGGGTGGTCAACGCCTACTACGCCTACGTCCACTTCCCGGCCACCGTGCTCTGCCTGGTCTGGCTGTGGCTGCGCCGCCCGGCCCACTACCTGCGGCTGCGGCGCGCCCTGGCGGCGCTGACCGCCGTGGCGCTGGTGCTGCACGTGTGCGTCCCGCTCGCGCCGCCCCGGTTGACCGAGCTCACCGGCCTGGTCGACACCGGCACCCGCTACGGGCCGAGCGTCTACGGACCGCCCGACACCGACCAGCTCAGCAACCAGTACGCGGCCATGCCGTCCCTGCACGTGGGCTGGGCGCTGGCGATCGCGCTGGCGCTGATGGCGGTCACCGCCGGACGCCGCCGCTGGCTGTGGCTGCTGCATCCACTGGTGACCGCGCTCGTGGTGGTGGTCACCGGCAACCACTACTGGCTCGACGGCCTCGTCTCGATGGCGCTGCTCGTGGTGATCCTGGCCGTGCTGCCCCGGCCCGCACCGGACCGGCCCGCGCCCGTCGAGGCGCCCGGACCGGTGCGGCCGCACGTGGTCCCCGCGCCGCGCCGCGCCGGCCACCGCCGGAACCCGAGGGTCCCGGCGGCGGTCGACGTGCGGCTGCGGCCACCCGGCCGGGGCTGAGCGCGCCGGTCAGCGCAGCGTGCAGACGGTCCCGTTGAGGCGGAACGCGCCCGGCGGCACGTTCGGTCCGCTGTACGCGCCGACGAACCCGACGGTCGTGCTCCCGCCGTCGGCGGCGAGCCGCCGGTTGTCGTCGGTCGGCGTCACCCGGACGTTGCGGCCGTCCTGGTTCCAGGTGGCGCTCCACCCGCTGTTCACCTGCTGCCAGGCCGTCGGCCAGGTCCAGGTGAGTGTCCAGCCGTCCAGCGCCTTCGCGCCGGTGTTGATCACCTCGACGTTGGCCACGTACCCGTTGCCCCAGTCGTTGTCGTCGTTGAACCGCACCGCGCAGGAGCTCTCCGCCGGGCTGCCGGTGGCGAACGTCAGCGGCGGCGACGACCACGAGACCCGACCGGCGGTGTCCCGGGCCAGCACGTTGACCGTGTAGCGGGCGCCCGGTTCGAGGTTGCCGACGGTCAGCGACGTGCCGGCGGTCTCGCCGAGCTGCTCGCTGACCGCGCCGTTCTGCCGGTGCACCTCGTACTTGGCGATCCGGGACGCGCCCGGCGTGGCCGCCGGCCAGGAGATGGTGGCCGCGCGGTCGGTCGCCGCGCTCGCCGTCGGCCGGCCCGGGGCGCCGGGCCGCCCGGCCGAGCTGCCGGCCGGTCGCAGCACGAGCGTGGTCAGCGAGTACGGCGGCAGCGTACGCGCTGTCGCGTCGCCCGAGCGGCCGGTGCTGACCCCGGTCGCGCCGTTGGCGAGCGTGTGCACCGTCGGCGCCTCGTCGGCCGGGGTGAACCCGGCGTAGTCGAGCGTCACCGGGTGGGCGTTCTCCGGGTCCTTGTTGAGCAGCAGGACCGCGACGCTGCCGTCCGGCCGCCGGACCGCGTGCGCGGCGACGAGCGGCTGGTCGGTCCCGGCACGGACGAGCTGGTCCCCGGGCCGGACGAACAGGTTCATCATGGACAGCGCGTGGTACGGCGCGAAGGGCGTGTTGAACGGCGGCTGGCACACCTCGCCGTCGCTGGCGCAGTTGCCGCTGGACAGCATTCCGAAGTCGCCGTAGTCGGTCTGCCCGGCCACCTCGGAGACGGTGCCGATGCCGTTGTGCACGTTCCACCACTGCACGGTGAAGACGCCCTGCTCCAGCAGGCCGCTGTAGGCGTCGGCGAGGAACAGCGCGCCGGGCGCGGTGGTGCGGCCGGCGTCCACGTTCAGCTCGGTGAAGCTGATCCCGATCCGGTCGGCGCCGGGGCCGGCGTACCGGGCGATCTGCTGGCGCAGCAGCCAGGCCGCGTCGGGCAGGTGGTTGGTCCGGGCCAGCGAGTCGGCGGCGTTGCCACCCGGGTACCAGTGCACGTCCACGAAGTCGATCTTCGGGCCGGCGAGGGAGAGCACGGTCTGGTTCCACGGTCCCGGGTCGGACCCGGCGGTGATGCCGTCGGGCCAGTTGCCGGGCATGGTGAGCACCGCGCCGACCTTGACGGTCGGGTCGACCGCCTTCATCGCGTCGGCGTACTCGATCACCAGCCGCGCGTACTGGCTCGCGCTCTTGTCCGGGTGGTCGTCGGCCTCCCAGGCCGAGCCGTAGTGGCCGTTGCCGTAGTTCTCGTTGCCGACTGTCCACCACTTGGCGCCGTAGCCCTTTGTGACGTTGGCGTAGCGGACCCAGGCCGCCGCCTCGGCGGGCGTGCCGGTGCCGTAGTTCGCGATGATCATCGGCTCGGCGCCGACGCGCCGGGCGCCGGCCATGAACGTGTCGAAGTCGGTGTTCGGCGCGACGTAGCCGCCGGGCGCGGTGTGCGTCTCCCAGTGGTAGATGTCGGCGTACGAGCCGCCGGGGTAGCGCAGCATCTTCACGCCCGCCGCCTTGAGCAGGTCGGACGTCTCGGCGCTGCCGAGTTGCGAGTCCCAGATGGCGTGGTTGACGCCGAGCGCGGTGGCCGGGACGGTGGCCAGCCCGGCGCGGGTGTTCACGGTGACGGTGACCGCGTCGGTGGGGTCGGCGGCGACCGGCCCGCCGACGGTGCTGAGCGCGGCGGCGAGCAGCAGCAGGCTGGCCGCGAACGCGGTGGTTCTCCTCATGCGGGGGTGTCCTCCGGGGAGTGGGACGACGAGGCGATGCCCGGTCTGCGTCGTCCTCCCGGAGCCGTGACGGCGGCGGGATGCCCAGGAACGACGATCGGCTCCGCGCGGCGAGCCATCGATGGAGATCATACGCCCGGCGCAGGGGAGTGCAGGGCTTAATTTATAGACAGGAGTCTTTACTGTTAACAATGTTTAATTTATGTTCGGGGCACCTTCCGTTCCCCCTGAAGGAGTTGCCACCATGCGCCGAAGAATCACCCTCCCGCTGCTCACCGCAGGCGCCGTGACCGGCACGCTGGCGCTCGCCGCACCCGCGCAGGCCCACGGCTACATCTCCTCGCCGCCCAGCCGCCAGGCGCTCTGCGCGCAGAACCGGGTGCCCGACTGCGGCCAGATCAAGTACGAGCCGCAGAGCGTCGAGGGCCCCAAGGGCCTGCGCAGCTGCAACGCCGGCATCGCCCAGTTCGCGGTCCTCAACGACGACAACCGCAACTGGCCGGCCACCTCGGTCGGCAGCACCGTCACGTTCACCTGGGTCAACACCGCCCGGCACGCCACCGCCAACTGGGAGTACTGGATCGGCGGCACCCGGGTCGCGGTGGTCGACGGCGGCGGCCGCCAGCCCGGCGCGACCGTGTCGCACTCGGTCAACCTGGGCGGCTTCTCCGGCCGGCAGAAGCTGCTCGCCATCTGGAACATCTCCGACACCGCCAACGCCTTCTACTCCTGCGTCGACCTGCAAATCGGCGGCGGTGGCGGCAACCCGACCCCGTCGCCCACCCCGACGGCGGCGCCGACCACCCCCGCCCCCTCACCCACCCCCACCCGGACCAGCACCCCGGCGCCGGGCGGCACGTGGACGGCCGGCCGGGCGTACCAGGTCGGTGACACGGTCACCTACGACGGCCGCAGCTACCGCTGCCGCCAGGCGCACACCGCCATCGCCGGCTGGGAGCCGCCGAACGTGCCGGCGCTGTGGCAGCAGATCTGAGCCCGCGTACCCGCGCGGCGGAGCCGGCCGGTCCCCGGCTCCGCCGCGCGTCCGCCGCCGCCGTGCTCGGCGTGGCGCTGGCCCTGACCGGGTGCGGCGGCCCGCCGGTCGCCGATCCGTCCCCGTCCGCCCCGGCCTCGGTCCCGGCCGGCGCGGACGCCACGGTCAGCGGGATCGACGCGCTGTTCCTGGCCATGATGGTGGCCCACACGGAGCAGACGCTGGAGATCGTCCGGCTCGGCCTCGACCGTGCCACCGACACGCGGATCCGCACGCTGATCGCCGCCGTGCGGGCCACCGAGACCGACGAGCTGGCCACCATGCGCGAGTGGCTGCGCGACGCCGGCCCGTCGGCCGCCGCCGCGGCCGCCCGGCACGACCACTCCGGGCACAGCGACGCCGCTGCCGGACTGGCCCGGCTGCGCGCCGCCGTGCCCGCCGATGCCGACCGGGTGCTGCTCGACGTGCTGAGCCGGCACCAGCGCACCGCGGCCGACCTGGCCCGCGCCCAGGTCACCGCCGGCACCGGCGATCGGGTACGCGAGCTGGCCCGCCGGATCGAGCGCTCCCGGACCGCCGAGATCGAACTGATGGGTCAGATGGGCTGAAACGGCGCGCCGGCATGGCCCCCGAGCTGCCCGGACGCGTGATGACCTTCGTCACGGTCGCCGGTGCGCCCAGGCGCTCGCCGAGCCGCACGAATCGGCGCGCAACCACCCTTTTCCGTGAGCCGCCGGCCCGCCGTCCGGGTGTGCGCCGGGTCGGCACGCCTCGTCCGTCGGCAAAACCCGCCGCGGCCTGTCGCCGGTCGTGGTTAGGCTTCCCGCCGGACGTCGCCCGCCGCGCGTTCCGCCCGCGCCCGGACGGCGCGTGGCGACCCCCGGCCTTCCCGCAGCCGAACCGGATCCAGGAGACCGTAAGTGACCCAGCAACCCGTCGCGACGTCGACAAAGCTCGACGCCGCGGTGCTCAAGGTGGCCGGCGTCGTCGTGCTCGGCGCGATCATGTCGATCCTCGACGTGACTGTCGTCAGCGTGGCGCTCCCGACGTTCCAGAGCGAGTTCGACGCCTCGTACGCGCGCGTCGCGTGGACCATGACGGGCTACACGCTCGCGCTGGCCACCGTGATCCCGCTCAGCGGCTGGGCCGCCGACCGGTTCGGCACGAAACGCCTCTACATGGTGGCGCTGGCGCTGTTCACCATCGGCTCCGGGCTCTGCGCCACGGCCGACTCGATCGGTGAGCTGATCGCCTGGCGTGTGGTCCAGGGCCTCGGCGGCGGCATGCTCATGCCGCTCGGCATGACGATCATGACCCGGGCCGCCGGTCCGCACCGCATCGGCCGCCTGATGGCCGTGCTCGGCATCCCGATGCTGCTCGGCCCGATCACCGGCCCGATCCTCGGCGGCTGGCTGATCGACGTCGCCAGCTGGCACTGGATCTTCCTGATCAACCTGCCGATCGGCGTGGTCGCGCTGATCTACGCCCAGCTCGCCCTGCCGAAGGACAACGCCGAGCCGTCCCAGTCGTTCGACTTCCTCGGCATGCTGATGCTCTCGCCGGGCCTGGCGCTGTTCCTGTACGGCATCTCCACGCTGCCGGAGACCGGCACGATCGCCGACACCAAGGTGTGGCTGCCGATGCTGGCCGGCGGCGCGCTCGTGGTCGCCTTCGTGGCCTACTCGTTCCGGCCCCGGCACCCGCTGCTCGACCTGCGGCTGTTCCGCAACCGCAACCTCACCATCGCCTCGATCACCATGTTCGTGTTCATCATCGCGTTCATGGGTGCCGGCCTGCTGTTCCCGAGCTACTTCCTGCAGGTACGCGGCGAGACGACGCTCGCGGCGGGCCTGCTGATCGCGCCGCAGGGCATCGGCGCCATGCTGACCATGCCGATCGCGGGCATGCTCGCCGACCGGGTGCCGGTCGGCCGGACGGTGCCCTTCGCGCTGGTGCTCATCGCAGCCGGGTTCTTCACCTTCACGCAGCTCGGCACCGACACCTCGTACTGGCTGCTCTGCGGCTCGCTGTTCGTGATGGGCCTCGGCATGGGCGGCACGATGATGCCGATTATGACCTCGGCGCTGAAGACACTCAGCGCCGCCGAGGTGGCGCGCGGCTCCACGCTGGTCAACATCCTCCAGCAGATCGGCGGATCGATCGGCGCCGCGATCATGTCGGTCATCCTCACCAGCGAGCTGAACGGCTCGCGGCCCATCCCGGGCGTGACCGACCCGGGCACCGGCGCTCCGCTCACCGAGTCCCAGCTCGCCATCGCCGCACAGCAGCGGCCCGAGCTGATCCAGCAGTTCCCGGTGCCGCCGTCGCTCATCGAGCGAGGGCTCGACTACGCCGCGGGCGCCTTCTCGACCACGTTCTGGGTCGCGTTCGGGCTGGTGCTGCTCACCTTCGTCCCGGCCGCCTTCCTGCCGCGCCGGCGCGAGCCGTCGCACCTGCTCGACGGCGAGACGGGCGAGGACAAGCGCCCGATGGCGGTGCCGATCCACTGACCGCCGCCGTGCACGGGGCCGGACGCCTGCGCGTCCGGCCCCGCGCCGTGCCGGCGCGCTGCCGCCCGCAGTGTCGGGTCGCCGGCCCGCCGTGCCGTGTCGGCGCGGCCAAGCCGCCACCCGGGCCGTGACGAGCGCCTACGATCGGCACAGGAGCAGGGGAGAGGCGGGCAGCGTGAGCGCAGACGACGCGCAGCGGTCGGCGCGACGGCGTAACCGCCTGCTGCTCGCGGGTCTGCTCGCCGTCGCCGGGATCATCCTGCTGCTGCTCGGCCTCACCGTCGCCACCGGCACGGTCGCCGGCGTCGAAGTGGTGCTGGCGCTGCTGCTCCTGGTCAGCAGCTACGCGATTCAGCGCCTGGCCCGCCGCGAGACCGTGTACCGCGACGAGCGGCGCTGACCGGCGCGGGGGCCCGGCCCGGCTAGGCTGCCAGTGTGGATCACGAAGACCGGATCGCGCTGTTCCTCGACTACGAAAACCTGGCCCTGGGCGTACGCGACCACCACGGTGGCGGTGCGTTCGACTTCCGGCCGATCGCCGACGCCCTCGCCGAGCGGGGGCGGGTGGTGGTGCGCCGGGCGTACGCGGACTGGTCGTACTTCGACGAGGACCGGCGGATGCTCACCCGTTCGCACGTCGAGCTGATCGAAATTCCGCAGCGCATGGGCGCCTCCCGTAAGAACGCCGCGGACATCAAGATGGCGGTGGACGCGGTCGAGCTGGCGTTCGAGCGCGGCTACATCTCCACGTTCGTGATCTGCACGGGCGACAGCGACTTCACGCCGCTGGTCCACAAGCTGCGCGAACTCAACAAGCGGGTGATCGGCGTCGGGGTGGAGAAGTCCACGTCGGCGTTGCTGCCGCCGGCCTGCGACGAGTTCCTCTACTACGACCGCCTCGAAGGCGTCGACGTACCGCCGCCGGCCGCCCGCCGGTCGCGTCCGGCCCGGACGGCGCCGCCCGGGCCGGTGGCGGAACCGGCGGCGGAGGCAGTGCCGGAGACGGCTGCGGCCGAGGAGGGGCGGGCCCGGGACGTCGACACGCTCGCCGTCCAGCTCGTGCAGACAGTGGCCGGCATGCAGGGCAGCTCGAGCGGCGACGTGACCGCCTCCGCGCTCAAGCGCGCGCTGCTGCGGAAGGACCCGACGTTCAGCGAGTCCGACTACGGCTTCCGTACCTTCGGCGAGCTGCTGCGCCACCTCGCCGCGCGCAACGTGGTGGAGTTGGCGGCTGGGCCGGCGAAGGGTGATCCGGAGGTGTCGCTTCCGGAACAGGGTGACCGGGACGTCGCGTTCGGGTTGCTGCGCTCAGTGGTGGTGGATCTGGCCGGCGAGGGCGGCGCGGTGGCGCTGTCCGGGCTGAAGGACCAGCTCCGGCGCGCCCGGCCCGACTTCAGCGAGAAGAAGCTCGGGTATCGCGGCTTCCTGCAGTTCTGCAAGGCAGCCGCGACGGGCGGCGCCGTGGAGCTGCGCTGGAGCCCCGAAGACGGCGACTACTTGCTGACCCCCCAAACCCCCTGACCCCCACCCGCCCCCGGCCCTCGGCCCCCGGCCCCCGACCCTCGGCCCTCGGCCCTCGGCCCTCGGCCCTCGGCCCCCGCGATCTTGCAGTTGCGGACCCCGCAAACGGAATGAATCCGGCATCAGTGGGGCGCCAAGTGCAAGATCGACGGCGAGGGAGTGCGCGCGGCGCGGCGAGGGACAGGGCGCGGCTGCGGTGAGCGGCGGGGCGAGGGAGCGCGGCGGAGGCTGAGCGGGTGGGTCAGGGGAGATCCGCGTCTGCCTCGACTGTTGCGCCGGAACGGGCGGCCGAGCCGAGGCGTAGGCCCAGCAGGTCCAGTAGGTCCAGCGTGTCCAGGAGGGTCGGCTCGGCTGATGCGGCGGTCGGGCTCGGTTCCGCGGTGGGATCGGGTTCGCCGGTCGGACCTGGATCAGGCGTCGGGCTCGCGCTCGGTGCTGCCGTCACCGGATCCGCGGGCGGGCCGGACGGTTCGGCCGGCGCAGGCGGACGGTCGCCGACGTGCGTTGACGGGGAACCGGCGACAGGTGGCGTGGTGGTGCGAATTCGATCATCCGACCGGGCCGCCGGGCCGGGCGGAGCCTCCGGTCGCTGCGTGGGCCGGGGCGCCGGGGGAGCCGACGGACCGATCGGAGTCGCCGCGGGCGGCGCTGAAGAGCGGGCCGGCGCGGGAGCGGTCGCCGGGTGGGTCGCGGTCCGGCCTGCCGGATCGGTCTGCCCGGCGGTCGCGGCCCAGGTGCCGGCGGAGGTGACGCCCAGCAGCACGGCGACCGCCGCGACGCCTGCTGCCGCCAGCCGCTGGGGGAGCGCCCGGTCGGCAGGGGCGTCCCAGGGCCCGAGCGGCCGAGGCGGCCGGGGCCGTGCGGCCCGGTGGGCGGACCACAGCGCCTCGACGTCGTCGACCACCGCCTTCCGGCTGCCGGTGGCGTCGGCGTGGGCCAGGGTGAGGTAGAACCGGGCGTTCGCCGCGCCCGGCGCCGGCACGCGCAGGCCCGCCGGTGTGCCGCCGTCGGCGTCGTGCAGCAGGGTGACCGGACGGCCGGGGTGGTGCCCGAGGCCGCGCAGACTCCGCAGGGGCCACTCCCGTCCGACGTCGGGCCCGGCGAAGGCGACCCGCCGGTCGGTCACCACTGCGGCGCCGCTGGCGACCACGCGCAGCCCGGCCGGTAGCGGGCCCTCGGCCGGGTCGAGGCAGCCGGCCAGCGTGCCGCCCGGCACTGACAGCCCGGGCAGGTGCCGGGCGGTGGCCTCGACCAGGTCGACGGTGGGCAGGATGCGGTAGACGACCTCGCCGTCGTCCAGTGGCACCGGCAGCGCGGTGCCCGGCAGGACGCATCCGCGGAAGTCGGCCGCTTCGATCCGCAGGCGGTCGAGGTGCTCCGCGCGCCGCCGCCAGGCCCGCGCCGCCGTCTCGTACGCCTGGCGCCGGCGCTCGTTCTCGCGCCGCGCCCAGGCCAGCCGCCGCCGGGGATGAGCCCCGATCGCGTCGGGTCGCCTCGCCGTCACACCTGGTACAACGCCCTGCGTACGGCACGGATACGTGAGCGCGGCTATCGTCCGGTTTGGCGATGGTATGCCCGCGATTACACTTCGGGGCATGCCGCGGATCGTCCAGTTGCTGGCCTCGCCCGTGCACCGGTACGTGGGCCGCCCCGCGGACGGACCCGCCCCCGCACCGCCTGGCGAACTGGTCGAGCGGGTGGAGGTGCGCGCCGGTCTCGGCATCGTCGGTGACCGCTACTTCGGCCGGCCGGCGCACCGCCAGGCGAGCGTCACGCTGATAGCGCGGGAGTCGCTGCCGCCCGGTGCGGACCTCACCCAGCTGCGGCGCAACGTGCTGACCGACGGCATCCCGGTGGACGAGCTGGTCGGCCGGGTGCTCACGCTCGACTCCGGCGACGGGCCCGTACGCCTGCGGGTGCACCGGGCCGCGCCGCCGTGCGCCTGGCTCGACGTGGTGGTCGCGCCCGGCACCTGGAAGGCGATGCGGCGCAGGGGTGGCGTGCGCTGCGCGCCGCTCACCGACGGCGTCCTTCGGGTCGGGCCGGTCACCGTCTCCGTGGACGACTGACCCGGTTCGGGAACTTTTCCCGGCCGCCGGCCGACCAACCGGTGGTCGCCGACTGTCAGGCCCGGTGGCAGGAGGGACGCCAGGGATGAACCGAGCGGGCTGCGGATCCGTACCGTCCGGCATGACCATGTCGGGCCCGCGGGCCGGCCGCCGATGAGCCCGGACGCCGACGACGAGCAGGTGACCGGGTGGGCCCGGCGCGCCGCCCGTGGCGACCGGCTGGCCGCTGCCGCGTTCGTCCGGGCCCTCCAGGCGCCGGTGTGGCGGTTCCTCGCCCACCTGGCCGGTCCGGCCGAGGCCGACGACCTGGCCCAGGAGACGTTCCTGCGCGCGCTGCGCAGCCTGCCCGGATTCGCGGGCCGGTCGTCGGCGCGTACCTGGGTCTTCACCATCGCCCGCCGGGTCGCGGTGGACCACGTGCGGGCGGCGACCGCGCGGCCCCGGACGGCGGCGCTGGCGGACTGGCAGGCCGCCGCCGAGGCGGCCGGTGCGGTGACCCGCGGCGGAGACGAGGGGGTGGTGTTGCGCGGGCTCATCGCGGCGCTCGCCCCGGACCGCCGGGAGGCGTTCGTGGCCACCCAGGTGCTGGGCCTGTCCTACGCGGAGGCCGCCGAGGTGTGCGGCTGCCCGGTCGGCACCATCCGGTCCCGGGTGGCCCGCGCCCGGGAGGACCTGGCCGCCGCCTGGTCCGGCGACGTCCGCGACCGCCGGGCCCGCTGACACCCGCGCGCCGTCACCGGCCGCCCGCGTCGCGCCGGCCCGGTGCCGCGGCACTCCGCGCGGCGCGCGTCAGGCGGCGCGCCGGTCGCGGGCCTGTGCGGGGTACGGGCCGGGGCGCACCAGCCGCAGCGGCGCCGGCGCGGCCGGTTCCTCGGTACGCAGCGCCCACCGCGATCCGCTCGACCGGCCCCGCCCGGGTGGCGTGTCGCCGGGGCGCCAGCCCGGCCGGGACAGCACCAGCATCACGGCCCAGCCGACGAGCAGGAAGCCGTGGCTGACCAGCCGGGTCATCGCGACCTGGCCGGTGATCAGGTCGTTCACCGACAGCAGCACCAGCGTGGCGACGAACGCGCTGAGCATCGGCAGCAGGCCGGACGGCGTGGACCGGCGTGCCGCCACGTAGAGGAACCCGGCGCCGACTGCGACGTTCCACGCCGCCGACTCGTGCCACAGGTGCTGGCCGGAGGCGTGCGCGTGCGCGACGACCGCCTCCCGGCCGATCTGGGCCAGGCCGAGCACGAGCTGCACCGCGCCGAGCAGCCCGAGCGCGCCGCGTAGTCCGAGCGCGATCCGGTGGCGACGGCTCGGCCGGGGCGGCGGCGCGGCGGCGAGCACCGCGTCGACCAGGTCGGGTACGCGCGGGGCGAGCTGCGTACGGGCCCGCCGGGTGACCGTCGCGGCCGAGTCGAACCAGCCCCGGCAGCCGGCGCAGCCGCTCAGGTGCGTCTCGGCCGCCTCGATCTCCGAGCGGGACGCCTCACCGTCCAGCTGTGCCGACAGGATCTCCCGCCACTGCTCACACGCCATGTAGGGATAGTCGTCGGGAGGGCCGCGCTGGTTCCCGGCGGGGTGCGGGTCACGCCTCGGTCAGGCGGGATTTCTGCACCTTGCCCATCGCGTTGCGGGGCAGCGCGCCGACCAGCCGCACCTGCCGGGGCCGCTTGTGCGCGGACAGGTGCCGTGCCACGAAGCCGATCAGCTCCGCCTCGGTCACGCCGTCGCCGACCACGTACGCGGTGACCTGCTGCCCCAGGTCGGCGTGGGGCGTGCCGACCACGGCCGCCTCCCGCACGCCCGGATGGGCCAGCAGCGCGTCCTCGACCTCGCCGGCCCCGATCCGGTACCCGCCGCTCTTGATCAGGTCTGTGGCGGCCCGGCCGACGATCCGGTGGGCGCCGTCCGGGTCGACAGTGGCGACGTCGCCGGTGCGGAACCAGCCGTCGGCGGTGCGGGTGGCCGCGTCGGCGTCCGGCCGGTTCAGGTAGCCGTCGAACAGCGTGCCGCCGCGTACCTGAAGCTCACCCATGGCGGCGCCGTCGGCTGGTAGCGGGTCGCCGTGCTCGTCCACCACCCGCGTGTGCACGCCGGGCAGCGGCACACCGACGGTGCCGGGCCGCCGGGGGCCGTCCGCCCGGGCGCTCACCGTGACCAGGGTCTCGGTCATGCCGTACCGCTCCAGCGGCCGGTGCCCGGTCAGCCCGGCCAGCGTCGCGAAGACCGGTTCGGGCAGCGCGGCGCTGCCGGACACGAGCAGCCGGGCGCCGCGCAGCGCCCGCGCCGCCGCCGGTTGCGCCGCGATCCGCGACCAGATCGTGGGTACGCCGAAGTACAGCGAACCGCCCGCCGCCGCGTACCGCTCGGGGTGGGGACGGCCGACGTGGCGCAGCCGGCTGCCGACGCGCAGCGGGCCGAGCACGCCGAGTACCAGCCCGTGCACGTGGAACAGCGGCAGTCCGTGCACCAGCAGGTCGTCCGGCGTCCAGGCCCAGGCGTCGGCGAGCCCGTCCAGGCAGGCGGCGACCGCGCGGCGGGACAGCACCGCGCCCTTGGGCGCACCGGTGGTGCCGGAGGTGTAGAGGATCAGCGCGGTGGCTGCCGGGTCGGGTTCGGGATGCCGGGTGTCCGAGCGCCGGGCCAGGTCCAGCGGCACGAGCGGCGGCGAGTCGGCGTCCCGGGTGCCCGGCGCCGCGAGCAGCAGTTCCGCGCCGGAGTCGCGCAGGATGTGGTCGCGTTCCATCGGGCCCGCGTCGGGCGGCACCGGCACCACCGCCGCGCCCGCGAGCAGCCCGCCAACCACGCCGACCACCGTTTCCAGGCTCGCCGTGGCGGGCACCGCGACCCGGGCCGCGCCGCGCAGGTCGTCGGCGACCGCGGCGGCGGCCCGGCGCAGCTCCACCCAGGACAGCGACCGGTCCTGCACCCGGATCGCGCCGGGGCGCTCGTCGGTGGCTTCGGCGAGCCGGCTGAGCAGCGGCACGGGCACCCCTTTCCCGGTACGTCCCCGACGTGACCGTAGCCGGGCGGGCCACCCCTGCCCGGTCCGCCGTCAGGAATGTGTCATCGTGGTCGGCGGCGAGGGAGGGGTCGGTATGTCGGGTCCGTTGCACGGGGTGCTGGTCGCCGACTTCTCCCGGATCCTCGCCGGGCCGTACGCGACGATGCTCCTGGCCGACCTCGGCGCGGACGTGGTGAAGGTGGAGTCGCCGGGCGGCGACGACACCCGCGGCTGGCGGCCCCCGGTGCGCGACGACGTCTCCACCTACTACCTGGCGGTCAACCGCAACAAGCGCTCGCTGGTGCTCGACCTGACCGCCCCCGGCGACCTGGCGCTGGCGCACCGGCTGGCCGACCGGGCCGACGTGCTGATCCAGAACTTCCGCCCGGGCGCGCTGCGCCGCTTCGGCCTCGACCACGACACGGTCACCGCCCGCAACGCCCGCCTGGTCTACGCCTCGATCAGCGGCTTCGGCGCCGCCGGGGGCGCCGACCTGCCCGGGTACGACCTGATGGTGCAGGCCGCTGCCGGGCTGATGAGCCTCACCGGGGACGCGGACGGCCCGCCCTACAAGGCCGGCGTGGCCGTGTTCGACGTGATCGCCGGGCTGCACGCGGCGGTCGGGATCCTGGCCGCCCTGCGGCACCGCGAGTCGACCGGGCGCGGCCAGCACGTCACAGTGGACCTGCTCTCCTCGGCGCTGTCCGGGCTGGTCAACCACACCAGCGCGCACGTCGCCGGGGCAGCGCAGCCGCACCGGATGGGCAACGCGCACCCGAGCATCGTGCCGTACGAGCCGCTGCCCACCGCCGACGGCGAACTGGTGGTGATCGCCGGCAACGACGCGCAGTTCCGTACCCTCTGCCGGGTGCTGGGCGTGCCGGAGCTGGCCGACGACGAGCGGTTCCGGCGCAACACCGACCGCGTCGCGCACCGCGACGAGCTGCGGCCGCTGCTGGTGGCGGCGCTGTCCCGGCGCGGCAGCGCGGAGTGGTTCGGCGAGCTGCGCGCGGCGGGCGTGCCGTGCAGCCCGATCAACTCCGTGGCCGAGGGGGTGGCGCTGGCGCAAGGGCTGGACCTGGAGCCGGTGGTGACGACCGGCGGGGTGCCGGGCATCCGGCATCCGATCGGCCTTTCCGACAGCCCGCCGCGCTACGAGCTGCCGCCGCCGGAGCTGGACGAGCACGGCGCGGAACTGCGCGCCTGGCTCGCCGCTTCCTGAGCCCGGCCCGCCGGGCCTGCGGTCAGAGCGTCTCGACCAGGCGGAAGCGTTCCAGCACGGCCGGGGTGTCGTCGTCGACGGTGAACGTAGGGTCACCGAGCCAGCCACGGTAGTCGTCGCCGTGCCAGAACCGCTCGTGGCCGGCGCGCCAGGCGGCCACCGACTCGTGGCCCTCGCCCTCGTCGCGCGCGTGGTCGAGGTCGACGTCGCCGAGGCGGGCGACACGAACCTCCACCAGCTCGATCACCGCCACCGGCCGGTTGTCGGAGTCGATCACCGCCGAGCGGGCGCCGACCGTCGGCAGCGGCTCACCGTCGATCTCGTAGTCCTGGAGCAGGCCGGTGGTGGTGGTCTTGCTCCCGTCGAGCACGGCGGCGACGAGCTTGTCGCGCAGCGGGCCGGGAAAGGCGAACTCGAACGTGGGCAGGTCGGCGTCCATGCCCGGCAGGCTAGCGGTCAGCGGCGGCGCGGCGCGCGGACAATTGGAGCCGGAGCCGGAGCCGACCGCCAGCTCAGCCGGCCGGCGGCAGCAGCCGGTCCAGCCAGTCCAGCAGCGCCCGCTCGTACTGCGGGCTGACGCTGTCCAGGTCCTCGGCCTCGCCGAGCGTGGGCGCGTGATCGCAGCCGGCGAGGCGGGTCACCGTCAGCTCGGCGTCGCGCGCCGCCCGCCGCCACACCGCGAGGCTGTCCTCGATCGGGATCCACGCGTCCGTCTCGCCGTAGCAGAGCAGCACCGGGCAGGTCAGCCGCGCCAGCACCGGCGCCGGGTCGTAGTCCATGTCGGTCCAGGTGCCGGGGGTGGCGGGCAGTTCCTCGGGCAGGAACGCCAGCGGGAACCACTGTCGCCGGGCCGCCGCGTCGATCGCCGCCTGCGCGACCGGGCGCGGCACGTCGCCGCGCTGGTAGCCCTCGGCCAGCCGGCGCAGCTCGGCCAGCTCGGCCAGGTCGGCCGGCCCGTAGCCGTTGCGGCGCAGCTGCTCGGCGGTGCCGTGGCGCATCTGGACCGCGGGGCTCACCGCGCTGCACCCGACCAGGGCCAGGAAGTCGACCGGATGCCGGGTGGCGGTCAGCGCCGCCGCCCACGCGCCCTGGCTGAAACCCCACAACCCGGCCGGGGCCGCCCCGATGTGCCGGCGCAGCTCGGTGAGCGCGGCGGCGGCGTCGCCGGCCTGGTCGGCAAGAGGCACGTCGTGCCCGTCGACGCGGGGGCGGCGGTCGTAGCGCAGCACCGCGATCCCGGCCGGAGGCAGCAGCCGGGCCAGGTGCGCGTACAGGAAGTAGGAACGCTGCTCGGCGTGCGAGCCGTGCAGCACCACCAGGCCGCCGCGTACCGGCCCGGCCGGCAGGTCCAGCACTCCCGGCAGGCCCGCCGCGCCGACTGTCGTCTCCATGCCGGGCAGTGAACCACCAGCCGTCCCGCCCGGTGGTCCCGGCCGCCGTCCGGAACACCCGCGTGCGTACGCTGACCAGGTACGTTGCCGCGACCGTGGAGAGCCGCCATGACCAGCCCCGCATCCCGTTCCGTCCGGGTCGCCACCCCCGACGACGTGGCCGCCCTCGTCGACCTGATCGAGTCGGCGTACCGGGGGGAGCGCAGCCGGCAGGGCTGGACCCACGAGGCGGACCTGCTGGCCGGGCAGCGCACCGACCCGGACATGGTCGCCTCGGCGGTCACCGCCCCGGACGGCGTGGTGCTGGTCGCCGAGCAGGACGGCGACCTGCTCGCCTGCTGCCAGCTGGAACGCCGCGACGACCACGTCTACTTCGGGATGTTCGCGGTCAGCCCCGGCCGGCAGGGCGGCGGCCTGGGCCGGGAGCTGCTGGCCGAGGCCGAGCGGTACGCGGCCGAGCAGTGGCACGCGGGTGAGATGCGGATGACCGTGATCGTGCAGCGCGACGACCTGATCGCCTGGTACGAGCGGCGCGGCTACGTCCGCACCGGCGAGCTGAGCCCGTTCCCGTACGGCGACGAACGCTTCGGCGTGCCGCTGCGGCCGGACCTGGCGTTCGAGACGTTGCGCAAGAAGCTCGGCTGACCGGCGGCCGCGACCGTCAGCCCGCCAGGTCACGGCGGCGGTAGGCCCAGCCGCCCAGTGCGGCCAGGGCGGACGCCGCCGCGAGCAGCACGCCCTGGGCGGTCCAGTTCGGCGTCGCGTCGGGCACGGCGGCGAGGTGCGTGTACGGCGACAGCGCGCCGATCCAGGCGGGCGCGCGCACGCTCTCGGACACCACGGTCAGCAGGAAGCCGCCCGCTGTGGGAAGCATCCCCAGCACGGTGACCAGCCGGGGCGCCGCGCCGACGGCGAGCGTGGCCGCCCCGGCGCCGAGCAACGCGAGCGGCAGCACGTTGAGTGTGCCCGCGAGGGCGGCGGTGAGAGGCAGGCCGGCGCCGACCAGGGCTGTGCCCAGCCAGGTCGCGAGACCGGCGGCGAGCGCCAGCATCACCACCCCGGCGGACGCGCTGCCCAGCTCGGCGGCGAGCAGCCGGACCCGGCTGACCGGACCGGCGCGCAGCATCGTGAGGCGGCCGGCGACCTCCGCCGCGACGAAGGCGTTCAGCCGCGCGGTGGCGAACGCGCCGATCGGCACCGTCAGCAGCGCGAACAGCGTGGCCACGTAACCCCGCACGTGGTCGAGCCCGCCGAAGCCCGCCCGGGCGGCGAGGTCGGCGAAGGCGGGGTTCTGCTCCAGGAAGCCGGTCAGCGACGTGGCGAGCACACCGATCAGCAGGAAGTAGGCGGCGACGCCGACGGTCCAGCCGGCGAGCGGACGCAGGGCGCGTCGCACCGCGAAGGCCGGCGCCGAGCCGAGCAGGGCGCGTCGCGGCGCCCGGCCGGCCGGTGCGCGCAGCAGTCCGGCGCCCACGTCGCGCCGGGCGCACAGGGCCAGCGCCGCCCCGGTCAGCAGGACGACGGCGGCCAGCGACACGAGCAGCGGCAGCCACCGGTCGTCGTGGTAGGGGCGGGTGAGCGCGAGCGGGCCGTACGGCGGAAGCCATCGGAGCCACGCCAGCGCCGGCCCGGAGTCGCCGGCCATTCGCGCGAGGAGGCCGGCCCCGAGCACGGCCAGGCCGCTGCCGGCCGCGCCCGCCCGGGTCGGCTGGACCTGCACGACGACGGCGCCGACCGCGACCGCGAACGCCCCGGCCGAGGCGAGCCCGGCGCCGTGCAGCAGCGCCCCCTGCCATGGCGTGCCGGCCGTCGTCAGCGCGGCCGCGAGCAGCGTTCCGGCCAGCGCCGACGTCGCCATCAGCGGCGCCAGGTGACGCCGCAGCGCCGCTGCGGGCGTCAGCCGGCCGGCGAGCAGCAGCGCCCACCGGCCGGCCTCCTCCTCGCCCCGGGTCAACCGGACGGTCGCCAGCAGGCTCCACACAGTGACCAGCACGGCCAGCACCATGCCGGTTCGCCACACGGTGAACCCGCCCGCGGTGTCCAGGGCGACGGGCTCGCCGAACAACGTGCGGATCGCGGGGTTGCGCGCCAGCGCCTCCAGACCGGAGGCGCCCATTCCCTCGCCGACGGTGCGCGCGTAGGTGCCCACCACGAGGACGGACATGCCGACGGTCACGCCGGTCACGACGAGGGCCGGCCGCCAGATCCCGCGAGCGGCGAGCAGACTGACCGCGGTGCCGGCCGTCCGCCTCACGCCTGCTCCCCGTAGTAGTCGAGGAAGATCTCCTCCAGGCTCGGCTCGCGCACCGTCAGCGCGCTGATGTCCGCGCCGGACAGGGCTCGCAGCGCGGCGGCGGGCGGGCCGGCGAGGGTGAAACGCAGCAGCCCGTCCCGCTCCTCGACCGCTTCGACGCCGGGCACACCGGCCAGATCCGGTGCGGGGCCGGTGAACCGTACCGTCACCTCGCCCCGGTGCAGCCGCCGCAGCTGCGGCACCGGGGCGATGTCCACGAGCCGGCCGGCCCGCAGGATCGCCACCCGGTCACAGACCGCCTCCACCTCGGCGAGCTGGTGCGAGCAGACCAGCACGCTCTGCCCGTTGTCCCGCGCCTCGCCGACCGCCCGGCGGAACTGAAGCTCCATCAGCGGATCCAGGCCGCTCGTCGGCTCGTCGAGCACGAGCAGCGGCGCCCGGGTGGCGAACGCGGCGACCAGGGCGACCTTCTGCCGGTTGCCGGTCGAGTAGGCGCCGGCCGGGCGGGACAGGTCGAGGGCGAACCGCTCGACGAGTTCGCCCCGGTAACGGGTGTCCACACCGGGACCGGTCGCGGCGAGCAGGTCGAGGATCTCCGCACCGGTGAGCTGCGGCCAGAGCGCCACGTCGGCCGGGACGTACGCCAGCCGCCGGTGCGCCTCGCGCACGTCCGCCGCGTCCGCCTCGAAGATCCGGGCCTCGCCCCGGGTGGGACGGGCGAGGCCGAGCAGCAACCGGATGGTGGTGGACTTGCCGGCGCCGTTCGGGCCGAGGAGGCCGACCACCTCACCGGCCTCGACGGTCAGATTCAGGCCGTCGAGAGCCACCAGGCGGCCATAGTGTTTGGTCAGGTCACGGGTGTGTACGGCGGGGCGGGCTCGCATCGCGCGGCTCCAGGGTCGGCGGGGCAACGATCGCCGACCAGGCTTCCCGGCACACCGCGACCACCGTACTGCTGACGCCTCGCCCCTGGGAAGCCCCGACGGCCGCCGTCACAGCTCCGGCGGCCGGTCGACGAGCGCCACCAGCTTCTTCGGGGCCAGCACGCAGTAGCTCTCGGTGAGCAGCTCGGCGACCTCGGTCCAGTCCGTGTCCGCGTCCAGCCGCAGGCCGACCACGTCGGCGGCCCAGTCCGGCTTGAAGAAGTGCGGCCCGGCCGCGAGCAGTCCGGCGATCTCGTCGCCGGGGGAGCGGAACGTCATCACGCAGACCGGCTCGTCGGTCGCCGCGGCCCGCGCGTACGCCGCCTGGTGGTCGGGGTCGACGGTGAGCACGTGCGCGAACGTGCGGCCGCGCACGCGCCACCGCACGCCCACCCAGGCCGGCTCCTCGTAGGCGTCGGGCAGGCTGAGGCAGACCGGGCGCAGGCGGTCGAGGTGCTCGGGCGGGACGTCTCCGGGACCGCTCATGCGCGCACGCTAGCCGCGGCCCCCGACATTCCCGCCGCACCGGCGTGGCGTCCGGCCGCCGGGTGTCCGGCGGAGAAATGTCACAGCCGGGGAGTACCACGTCGATGAGTTTCGGCGAGGCGCGCGGTCAGTGCAGGGAAGACACCTGGATGGAGGACGAGACATGAGCGGCGTACGGGTACTTGTCGGCACGCGCAAGGGCGCGTTCATTCTGACGTCGGACGGCAAGCGCGACGACTGGACGGTCGACGGGCCGCACTTCGGCGGATGGGAGATCTACCACCTCACAGGTTCACCTGTCGAACCGGACCGGCTCTACGCGTCCCAGTCCGGCGGCTGGTTCGGGCAGCTGATCCAGCGCTCGGACGACGGCGGCCGGAACTGGACGACAGTCGGCAACGACTTCGCCTACAGCGGCGAGGTGGGGCAGCACCTCTGGTACGACGGCACCCCGCGCCCGTGGGAGTTCAAGCGGATCTGGCACCTGGAGCCGTCCCGCCACGACCCCGACACCGTGTACGCGGGCGGTGAGGACGCCGCGCTCTACCTGTCCACCGACGGCGGGCAGAAGTGGTCCGAGCTGACCGCGCTGCGGCAGCACCCGACCGGCCCGTCCTGGCAGCCGGGCGCGGGCGGGATGTGCCTGCACACGATCATTCTCGACCCGGCCGACCGCGACCGGATCTACGTGGCGATCTCCGCGGCGGGCGCGTTCCGCAGCGACGACGGCGGCGCGAGCTGGCTGCCGATCAACAAGGGACTGCGCTCGGGGGAGATCCCCGACCAGGACTCCGAGGTGGGCCACTGCGTGCACCGCCTCGCCCAGCACCCGTCCCGGCCGGACACGCTGTTCATGCAGAAGCACTGGGACGTCATGCGTACCGACGACGCCGGCGGCAACTGGCGGGAGATCAGCGGCGACCTGCCGACGGACTTCGGCTTCCCGATCGCGGTGCACGCCCACGAGCCGGAGACGGTCTACGTGGTGCCGATCACCAGCGACTCGCTGCACTACCCGCCGGAGGGCAAGCTGCGCGTCTACCGCAGCCGCACCGGTGGCGAACACTGGGAGCCGCTGACCGAAGGGCTGCCGCAGTCGCACTGCTACGTCAACGTGCTGCGCGACGCGATGGCCGTCGACACGCTCGACCCCTGCGGCATCTACTTCGGCACCACCGGCGGTCAGGTCTACCACTCGGCCGACGGCGGCGACACCTGGGCGCCGATCGTGCGGGACCTGCCGGGCGTGCTCTCGGTCGAGGTCCAGGTGCTGCCGTGATCCGGGTGGTGTTACCGGCGCACCTGAAGAACCTGGCGCACGTCACCGGCGAGGTACGCGTCGAGGTGGCCGGGCCGCCCACCCAGCGGGAGGTGCTCGACGCGCTGGAGGCCGCGTACCCGATGCTGCTCGGCACGATCCGCGACCGGCACAGCGGGAAGCGCCGGCCGTTCGTCCGCTTCTACGCCTGCGAGCTGGACCTGTCGAACGAGTCACCGGACGAGCCGCTGCCCGAGGAGGTCGTCGCCGGCAAGGAGCCGTTCATCGTGCTCGGCGCGATGGCCGGCGGCTGAGCGCGTCCGGCCGGGAACCGTGCGCGCCGCGGCCACGTCTGACGGTTCATGACCTGTCGCAGATCCCGGACGATCGGATGGACGATGGCCGCCGCGCTGGCCCTCGGTGGCTGCACCGCCTCACCGCCGGCCGATCCGCCGCCCACCGGCCGGCCCGTTCCGGCCGGTGGGTTGCGGCTCGTGGCGTTCGACTCCTGCGACGAGGCGCTGCGGCAGATCCGGGCGGCCGCGCGGGCCGCGGTGGGACCGTGGGGTCTCGGGCCGGGCCACGACCTGCTCCGGTACAGCGCGGAGTCCGGGGCCGACGGCGGCGCCCTGAAGGCGGCCGGGCCGGCGTCCACGCCGGACTTCTCCGGCACGAACGTGCACGAGGCCGGTGTGGACGAACCGGATCTGGTCAAGACCGACGGCCGGCGCATCGTCACGTACGGCCGGGGCGTGCTGTCGGTCGTCGACCCGGCGACCCGCCGGCAGACCGGCCGGCTGGCGCTCGACCCGGCCGCCGGGCGGTTCTCCGGCAAGGAGGGCAACCTGCTGCTGCACGGGGACCGCGCGCTCGTGCTGCTGCACGCCGGAATGGTCCCCAAGTCCGCCGTGCCCGGCCGGCGTCCCGCACCCGGCGCGGTCGCGCAGGCCCGGCTGGTCCTGGTCGACCTCGCCGCGGCGCCGCGCGTCGTCGGCGAGTACTGGATCGACGGCCGGACGGTCGACGCCCGGCAGGTCGGCGCGACCGCCCGCATCGTGATCAGTTCCGGGCACCGGCTCGACTTTCCGCAGCCCTCCGGGAAGCGTACCGACGCGCAGCGGATCGCCGCGAACCGCGCGGTCGTCGACAAGGCCACGCTCGACGACTGGCTGCCCCGGTACGAGATCCGCGACAGCGTCCGCACGGTCGGCAGTGGCCGGGTCGGCTGCGACCGGGTGAGCCGGCCGGCCGGCTTCTCCGCCGCCTCGACGCTCACCGTGCTCAGCTTCGACCTGGCCGCGCCCACGCTCGGCGCCGGTGACCCGGTCACCGTGTTCGCGGACGGCGACACCGTGTACAGCAACGGTCAACGCCTCTACATCGCCAACGACCAGCGCTGGCGAACGTGGCACGCCGCGTCACCCGAGGCGCGCGAGGTCAGCACCGAGATCTACCAGTTCGACACCGCCGCGGGCACGCCGCGCTACGTCGCCGCCGGATCGGTGCCCGGCTGGCTGATCGACCAGTACGCGCTGTCCGAGTGGGACGGTCACCTGCGGGTGGCCACCACCACCGGCGACAGATGGGGGCGGCGGGGGAACGCCTCGCAGTCCGGCGTGTACGTGCTGCGCGCCGACGGTCCCGCGCTCAAGCGGGTCGGCGCGGTCACCGGCCTCGGCAAGGGCGAGCGGATCTACGCGGTGCGGTTCGTCGGCGGCACCGGGTACGTGGTGACGTTCCGGGAGACCGACCCGCTGTACGGCGTGGACCTGCGGGACCCGGCCGCGCCCCGGGTCACCGGCGAACTGAAGATCAACGGCTATTCGGCGTACCTGCATCCGGCCGGCGACGGCCGCCTGATCGGGGTCGGTCAGGACGCGACCGACCGGGGACGGGTGACCGGCACCCAGGTGTCGCTGTTCGACGTCGCCGACCCGGCCCGGCCCACCCGGATCGCCCAGCACCACGTCGAAGGCGGCTGGTCCGAGGCGGAGCACGACCCGCACGCGTTCCTCTACTGGCCGCCGGAGCGGCTGTTGGTGATTCCGGTACGGCAGCCGGGGGTGGTCACCGACCGCGCCGACGGCACGAAGCGCCCGCCGTCCGGCGGCGTGCTGGCGTTGCGGGTCGGCGACAAGGGCTTCACGGTGGCCGGCGCGGTGGACCATCCGGGGAGCCTGGCCGACGGCGGCGAGTGGGCGCCGATCCGCCGCTCCCTGATGATCGACGGCGTGCTCTGGACCGTCTCCGACGCCGGTCTCAAGGCGACCGCCCTGTCCGGCATGACCAGCCTGGCCTGGGTGCCGCTGACCTGACGTCGGCCGGGCCCCGCCGCGCGGTGTGCGCGACGAGGCCCGGCACGTCACTGTTCCAGCGCCGCCTCGGCCGCCGCGACCTGCGGTCCCACCCGCAGCGCGTACGCGACGACGCCGCCGAGGAGGAACGTCGAGGCGGTGACCGCGGCGATCCGGTTGCCCGGCTCCTGGGCCATCCACAGCGCCACCTGCCGCCATTCCGGTCCGCCCGGCGCGGCCAGGAACGCGCCCAGCGCGGCCCAGGCGGTCGGCACCTGCCAGGCGGCCCGCGCGCCGGCGAGCGCGGCCCCGAGTCCGACCAGCCCGATCAGGCCGGCCGTGTTGCGGGCCAGCACGGACAGCGGCCCGAAGTCGGCGTCGAGGGCGCGGGCGGCGGCCAGCAGCCCGACCACCACCGCGCCGTACCCGATCAGGTGCCCGGCCCGGCGCGGCGCCCACTGCCACGCGGCGGTCTTCTCCAGCGCCGGGTCGGTGCCGGCGAGCGTCGGCCCGAGCGGCGCGACCGCCATCGCGGTGGTGAGCACGGCGAGCCCGGCCGGCACCTCGGGGCGGTCGGTGAAGGCGGCCCAGGCCACGGCCATCACAGCGACGGCGACCGCTGACCCGGCCAGGGCGGCGGGTATCCGGCGGGACCGCACGTACAGCGGCAGCCAGTGGGTCACGGCGCGGCCCGTCCGGTGAGCGCCGGCATCAGGTCCGGCTCGCACCGCGCGGCCGCGTCCCGCAGCGCGGTGACCCGCCGCAACTGCTCCGGCTCGGGCAGCGTGCGCAGTTGCCGCACCCCGTCCCGGATCTCCGGCTGCTGCGTGTCGGTGTGCCGGTACCCGGTCCAGGAGTCCCACAGCCGCACCGTCTCGGCGTCCAGCAGCCAGGCGGCGGCGATCGCCGGGGCGATGTCGTCGCCGCTGCGCCCGCAGCCGTACCACGTGGTGCCGCCGCCCAGCGCGACGCGTTCGGCCACGTCGGCGGCCCGTCCGGTGTCCGGGTCGACCTCCAGGAGGAACTGCACGGTGCCGGGTACGGGCTTGGGCCGGTGCCACTGCTCGCTGTCATTGCTGCCGATGGTGTCCAGCCGTAGTTCCACCGCGCGGGTCGGCGCGTCCGGCAGCTTCGCCAGCGCGCGCAGCCCTCGGCGGGCCTCGGGAGTGATCTGGGGCAGCAGATGCGCGTTGACGGCGGTGACGCACACCTGCGGCGTGCCCTCGGCGCAGACGTAGCGGCGTGCTCCCGGGTCGAGCTGCCAGATGCCGGCGGGACCGGGCACGCCGATCAGCAGGAGACCCGCCACGCCACCGGCGAGGCTCGCCGCCGCGCCGGCCCGCACCTGCCACGACCGGCCCGCCGCCAGCAGCAGCCCGGCGAGTACCAGCCCGGCCCCCAGCGCGAGGCGGCTGAGCAGCAGCCGGTCGGACAGCGTCTCCCACGGCGTGTCCGGCGGCCAGGAGATCATGAGGGAGGCGTTCGTGAGCCGGCTGTCGCCCGTACCGCCGAGCATGGCGGTGCCCTCCTGCGCCACCAGGGCGGCGGCGGCCAGCAGCGGCGGCAGCAGCGGCGAGGACCACAGCCGCCCCACCGCCACGCCCACCCAGGCCGCGCCCACCAGCACCAGCACGTCGACCAGGGGTCCGGCGAGTCCGCGTACGCCGAGGTAGGCGCCGTCGGTGGCGACCACCGCGGCGCTGGCGGCAACCACGAGCAGGTGCGCGGACCCGACGGCGATGCCGAGCGCCGTCATCGCCGGCAGCGCGCGCTGCCAGCGTGGCCGGCCGGTGCTGTTCATCAGATCATCGGCGCGGGTACGCCGGTCCCGGCGCCCCAGCACCGCGCCACCGGCCAGCGCGAGCGGCACCAGGAGGAACATGTCGGAGGCGTGCACGTAGCCCAGCCGCAGCCACTGTCCCTGCCAGAAGCTGTACATGCTGGCGGTGCCGAGGACGCCGATGGCCAGCAGCAGCACCGCCACGACCGGCGCGTTGGAGCGGCGCAGTTCGACGCGTACCTGTCGGATCATGAGGCGCTCCGGTGCTGCTGGAGGAGATTCGAGTAGCCGCGCTCGGCGGCGCTGTCGCCGACGCCGCCGGTCTCGCCGTGGCGGACCAGGTCGGCGGGCAGGCCCTGGAACACGCGGGTGCCGTGGTCCATCAGGATGACGTCGGAGCAGGCCGCGACCACGTCCTCCACCAGGTGGGTGGAGACCAGCACGCAGGCGTCCGCGCCGAGTTCGCGGATCAGCTCGCGGAACTCGACCCGCTGTTCCGGGTCCAGCCCGACAGTCGGTTCGTCGAGCAGCAGCAGGTCCGGTTCGTTGACGATCGCCTGGGCGATGCCGGCGCGGCGCAGCATGCCGCCGGACAGCGACTTGAGCTTGGCGTCGGCCCGGTCGGTGAGGCGTACCCGGTCGATGGCCCGCTGGGCGGCGGCCGGCACCGCCGAGGCGGGCATCTCCCGCAGCCAGGCCACGTACTCGACGTACTCGCGGACGGTGAACCGGGGGTAGTAGCCGAACTGCTGCGGCAGGTAGCCGAGCCGGCGGCGCACCGGCCGCAGCTCCCGGGACGCGGTGGCGTCCGCGCCGAGCAGCCGCAGCACGCCGGCGTGCGGCTTGACCACTGTGGCGAGCGCGCGCATCAGCGTGCTCTTGCCGGCGCCGTTCGGGCCGAGCAGCCCGTGCACGCCGGCGCCGAGCGTCAGGCCGAGGTTGTCGACGGCCAGGTGCCGTCCGGCCTTCACCGACAGTCCCACCGCCTCGATCCGCCAGGCGTGCCGGGTCGGCGCCACCTCGTCGGCGCTCACTGCGCGTACCAATGTCTTCTCCTTCTCGGGCACGGTCGGTCGCGGCGCCGGACGGGCGCCGTGTGTTGTTCGTGGGGTGCGGGGTCAGCGCCAGCCGGGTCGTCGCAGGTCCTCGGCGCGCAGCACGGCCAGCACGGTGAGCACGGCGGCGGCCGCCGCCCAGGCGGGCATGGTGGCGGGCCGGAGCAGGGCCTCGGTGACGGCGGCGGCGCGGGCCGCGTCGGCGTCGCCGGTGAACGACGCGGCGGTGACCGCGCTCAGCCAGCCGCCGCCGAGGACGGCGGCGGCCAGCGGCACGCCGACGCGGCTGCCGAGCAGCAGCGTCGCCGCGGTGAACGTCAGGCACGGCAGCAGCCACAGCGCGGGGTTGCGGCCGACCGCCAGCCCGGCCACCGCGAGCACTGGCGCGACCAGGAGCAGAACCGCGAGGGTACGGCGCAGCAGCAGTTCCAGCCCGGCGCGGGCGGTGCCGGCGAC
Organism: Micromonospora sp. LA-10; assembly: GCF_051853095.1. Classification (NCBI taxonomy): domain Bacteria; kingdom Bacillati; phylum Actinomycetota; class Actinomycetes; order Micromonosporales; family Micromonosporaceae; genus Micromonospora; species Micromonospora sp. LA-10. The sequence goes on along the minus strand of NZ_CP195710.1, from coordinate 437,557 downwards.
CACCTCCCAGTTCGGGTTGGCGCGGCGGGACCAGGCCACCGCGAGCCCGGCGAGCGGCGCGACCGGCGCGAGCAGCAGCACCGCCGAGGGCTGGTCCGGGTAGTTGCGGTCCAGCAGCACCGCGGCGAGGATCGCCGTGCACGTCATCGCCGCCCAGGCCAGCAGCGACCAGTCGGTCCAGCGCAGCCACCATTGCCGCAGCGGCCGCCGGGGCGCCGGTCGCGGGCCGGTGCGGGCCTGTTCCAGGATCGCCTCGCGGGCGTCGCCGAGCAGCGCCCGCAGCGGCGGCGCGGCCAGCTCGCCGAGCCGGTCGCGGCACTCGGCGCAGCCCTCCAGGTGCACCTCTACCGTCCAGGCGGTGGCGTCGTCGGGGCTGCCCGCGGCGTACGCGGCCAGTGCCGACGGGGGTACGTGAGCGGTCATGCCAGTGCCTCCCGTAGCGCGTTGCGGGCACGCCGCGCCCGGCTCTTCACGGTGCCTTCCGGCACTCCCAGCAGGACCGACGTCTCCCGGACGGTCAGCCCGTCCAGGACCATCGCGGCCAGCACCGCCCGCAGCTCCGGTGCGAGGGCGTCGAGCGCGGCGCCCACCTCCGAGCCGAACGACCCGGCGAGCGCCTCGTCCTCGGCGGCGGGCGCGCTGCGGACCGGCAGCACGTCGGTCGGCACCTCCTGGACGCGGGCGCGGCGGCGCAGCGCGTCGACCAGGCGCCGGGCCGCGATGGTCCAGATCCAGCCGGCTGCCGAGCCGCCCGGCGCGTCCGATCCACCGGAGCGCCGGATGCCGGCGAACGAGCCGGCGGCCCGCCACACCGTGAGGTACGTGTCCTGGAGGACCTCGGCGACGATGCCGTCGTCCGCGCAGCGCCGCCGCAGCCGGATCGCGAGCCACGGCGACGTACGCCGGTACAGCTCGTCGAACGCGTCCAGGTCGGCGCGCGCGACCCGCCGCAGCAGCCGCTCCTCGTCCTGTTGGCTTCCTCCCACGCCTAGATGGTCGTTCACGGCCCCTCCGACGGATCACGGCGCGGCGTGACCTGGGTCACACCGCGCCGCGGGTAGGCGTCCGTCACTGCGCTGCGGCGAACGGTCCCTTCGGCCCGAACGCCAGCGCGGCGAACCGCTCGCCGATGCGGCGGTCGGCGGCCGGGTCGGGGTGCAGCTCGTCGGGCAGCGGCAGCTCGGCGTAGTCGGCCTCGCCGTACAGCTCCAGCCCGTCGAGGTAGTGCAGGTTCGGGTCCGCGTCGGCGCGGGATGCCACGATCCGGGCCAGCTCGGCGCGGATGACGCGCAGCGTGAGCCGGCCGGACGCCACCTCGGCCGGGTCGCCGGTGGCCCGGAACCGCACCCTGCCGTCGACGAACTCGACAGCGCCCGGGCCGGGCGTGTCCTCCTGGATCGGGCACAGGATCGACGACACGACCAGCAGCGGGGTGCGCGGGTGTCCCTCCCGGACGGTGTCCAGGAAGCCGTGCACGGCCGGGCCGAACGCGCGCAGCCGCATCAGGTCGGCGTTCACCACGTTGATACCGATCTTGACGCTGATCAGGTCGGCCGGGGTGTCGCGCATCGCGCGGGCGGTGAACGGGTCGAGCAGCGCGCTGCCGCTGAACCCGAGGTTGACCAGCTCCACGCCGGCCAGCTCGGCGGCCACCGCCGGCCAGGTGCCGGTGGGGCTCTCCGCGTCCGAGCCGTGGCTGATCGAGCTGCCGTGGTGCAGCCACACCCGGCGGCCACTCGTGTCGGCCGGCTCGACCGGCGCGTCCGTGCGCAGCGCCACCAGCTCGGTGATCTCCCGCTGCGGCAGCCAGATCACCACCTCCTTGTCGGTGGCGGGCAGGTCGGTGAAGCGCACCGTGGCGACCGGGCCGGGCTCGATGCCGGACGTGCCGGTGGCCAGGTCGATGGTGAGCACCTTGCCGCCACCGGCGGTGGCCTGACCGGCGAGGCGGCCGTCGACGACCAGGTCGTAGCGGCCGTCGGGACGCGGCCCGGTGCCCCGGTAGACCATCTTCATGGGCAGCACGTCCAGCTCGACGGTGGTGGCACGGGTGCGGAACACCAGCCGTACGCCCGAGGGCATCGCCTCGGCCATCGCCAGCTGCGGGTCGATGTTCTGCGCCCGGGCCCCCGCGGGCAGCCGGTGCGGCAGCACCCCGTCCGCTGTGTGTTCCAGGTCGAGCGCGCCGCGCAGCAGGTCGGTGGTGATCGGAGTGGTGATGTGCGGGGATGCCATGATCCCGATCCTGCCCCCGGATCCGGAGGGCGGCCACCTGATTTATCCGACAGGCCGGACTCGTGACGCTGGGTCAGTCGGCGAGCACCAGATCCACGTACCGGGCGGTCATGGTGGCGAGCACCTGGTCCGGGTCGGTGGCCCACACCTCGGCGTTGAAGATCTCCACCTCCACGTCGCCGGAGTATCCGGCAGCCTCCACCGCGCGGCGCAGCGGCGGGAAGTCGATGTGCCCGTCGCCCATCATGCCGCGCCCGAGCAGCACGTCGGCCGGGAGCGGGGTGAGGAAGTCGCAGACCTGGAAACTCGCGATCCGTGTCCCGGCGCGGGCGATCTGCCGCCACACGTCCGGATCCCACCAGACGTGGAACGTGTCCACCACGACGCCGACCTGCTCGGCCGGGAACGCCTCGGCCAGGTCGAGCGCCTGCCCGAGCGTGGACAGCACCGCCCGGTCGGCGCAGTACATCGGGTGCAGCGGCTCCAGCGCGAGGCGTACCCCGCGCTCGCCCGCGTACGGCGCCAGCTCGGCCAACGCGTCGGCGACCCGCTGCCTCGCGCCCGGCAGGTCACGGGAGCCGGGCGGCAGGCCGCCGACGACAAGCACCAGGCAGGCGGCGCCCAGCTCGGCGGCCTCGTCGATCGCGCGGCGGTTGTCGGCGAGCGCCGCGGCCCGGCCGGCCTCGTCGGCGGCGGTGAGGAACCCGCCCCGGCACAGCGACGACACCCGCAGCCCGGCGTCCGCGACGAGCCGCGCCGCGGCCGGTACGCCGATCTCGGCCACCGGCTCGCGCCACAGCCCGATCGCCGGGATGCCGGCGCGCACACAGCCGTCGACCGCCTCGGCCACCGACCAGCGTTGCGTGGTGCGCTGGTTGAGTGACAGCTTCGCCAGCCGCGGGTCGGCGCTCATTGCGGCACGCCCGCCACGTCCAGGTACGCGCGCATCCGCCGCGCCGAAAGGCCCGGGTCGAGCAGCAGCCCGGCGGCGTCGGCCAGTCGGAACGCCTCGACCAGGTGCGGGACGCCGCGCCCGCCGTGCAGGCCGCCGACCATTGTGAAGCCGGGCTGCCGGCCGTTGAGCCAGGACAGGAACGCGATGCCGGTCTTGTAATACGGCGTGGGCGGGGCGAACAGGTGCCGGGACAGCGGCACCGTCGGATCCATGACGGCCCGGAACCCGGCCGGGTCGTCCGCGTCGAGTCGTGCCAGCGCGGCCGACGCGGCCGGGGCGATGGCCGCGAACGCGCCGAGCAGCGCGTGGCTGAACCGTTTCCCGTCGCCCTCGATCAGCTCCGGGTAGTGGTAGTCGTCGCCGGTGTAGACCTTCACCGCCGGCGGCAGCAGTTCCCGCAGCCGCACCTCCCGGGCGGCGTCGAGCAGCGACACCTTCACGCCGTCGACCAGGCCGGCGTGGGCGTGCACCAGCGCGACGAACGTCGCGGTGGCCTCGTCCAGGTCGGTCGAGCCCCAGTAGCCGGACAGCGCCGGGTCGAACATGTCGCCGAGCCAGTGCAGCACCACCGGCGCGCCGGCCTCCCGCAGCACCCGCTCGTAGACGCGCAGGTAGTCCTCCGGGCCGGCGGCGAGCGCGGCGAGGTGCCGGCTGGCCATCAGCACCGGCGTGGCGCCGTACTCCTGCACGACCGCGAGCTGCTCGGCGTACGCGGCGACGACCTCGTCCAGCGTGTCGGGGACGCCGGTGAGCTGGTCGGTGCCCACCCCGGCGACGATCCGCCCGCCGCAGGAGGCGGCCTCGGCGGCGCTGCGCCGGATCAGCTCGCGGGTAGCCGCCCAGTCCAGCCCCATCCCGCGCTGCGCGGTGTCCATCGCCTCCGCCACGCCGAGACCCCACGACCACAGGTCGCGCCGCACCGCGAGCGTCGCGTCCCAGTCCAGGCCCGCCGGGCGGCCGGGGGAGTTGTCGGCGTACGGGTCGGCGACGACGTGCGCGGCCGCGTACGCGATCCGGCTGGCCGGCGGCGCGGACGGCCGCTGCCAGGCGGGCGGTTCCCGCAGCGTGAGCCGTTCGGTGCCGCCGTCCGGGGTGGGCAGCGTGACGTACGTGCTCACCGGGGGATCTCCTCGATCTGCACCCGCCGCCCCTCCCGGGCCGAGCGCAGCCCGGCCTCGGCCAGTTGCACGCCCCGGGCACCGGCGAGGAAGTCCCACGGGAACGGCTCGTCGTCGACGACGTGCCGCAGGAACGCCTCCCACTGCACCTTGAACCCGTTGTCGTGCTCGCCGTTGTCCGGCACGGTCTGCCACTGTGCGCGGAACGGCTCGGTGACCGGCAGGTCGGGGTTCCACACCGGCATCGGGGTGGTGCCCCGGTGCTGGATGCGGCAGTCGCGCAGCCCGGCGACAGCGCTGCCGTGCGTGCCGTCGACCTGGAACTCGACCAGTTCGTCGCGGTGCACGCGGACCGCCCAGGACGAGTTGATCTGCGCGACGATGCCGCCGGCCAGTTCGAAGATGCCGTACGCGGCGTCGTCGGCGGTGGCGCGGTAGCGGGCGCCGTTCTCGTCGACGCGCTCGGGGATGTGCGTGGCGGTGACAGCGGTGACGGCGGTGACCGGGGCGATGATCTGCTCCAGCACGTAGTGCCAGTGCGGGAACATGTCCAGCGTGATGCCGCCGCCGTCCTCGGCGCGGTAGTTCCAGCTCGGACGTTGCGCGTCCTGCCAGTCGCCCTCGAACACCCAGTAGCCGAACTCGCCGCGCACCGACAGGATCCGGCCGAAGAAGCCGCCGTCGACCAGCCGCTTGAGCTTGCGAAGGCCGGGCAGGAACAGTTTGTCCTGCACGACGCCGTTGCGGACGCCCTTGGCGGCGGCGAGCCGGGCCAGCTCCAGCGAGGCGAGGAAGTCCTCGGCGAGCGGCTTCTCGGTGTAGACGTGCTTGCCGGCCTCGATCGCCGCCCGGATCGCCTTCTCCCGCGCGGCGGTCACCTGGGCGTCGAAGTAGATCTGGTGGGCGTCGTCGGCGAGCGCCGCTTCCAGGTCGCATGTGTATGACGACAGCCCGTGCCGTTGCGCGATCTCGGCCAGGCGGGCCTCGTCGCGGCCCACGAGGGTCAGCTCGGGCCAGATGCGTGTGCCGTCCCGCGCGGGCACGCCGCCCTGTTCGCGGATGGCCAGCAGGGACCGGACGAGGTGCTGCCGGTAGCCCATCCGCCCGGTGACGCCGTTGAGGATGATCCCGACGGATGTGCGCTCCACTGTGCCTCCCAGCGGTGAATGCGCTTTCAGTAAGCGCTTTCAGGGTGCTACCGTAGCCACGCCGGAACACCGGGTCAAGACGTTCCGCAGGGAGACACATCGATGCCGCACGTGACGCTGGAAGACGTGGCCAGAGCGGCCGACGTGTCCCTGGCCACCGCCTCCCGGGCGCTCAACGGGCGGCGGGTCACCCCGCACCTGCACGACCGCGTCCTGGCCGCCGCCGCGCGGCTCGCGTACACCCCGAACGCCCACGCCCGCGCGCTGGCCGGCGCGTCGCACCGCAGCGTCGGCGTGATCTGCCACGACGTCACCGACCCCTACTTCGCCGCCGTCGCCGGCGGCGTCATGCGGGTCGCCGCCGACAACGACCTGCTGGTCATGCTCGCCAGCACGTTCCGCGACCCGGAACGCGAGATCGCGTACGTGTCGATGCTGCGCGCCGAACGCGCCCCGGCCATCCTGCTCATCGGCTCCGGCTTCGAGGACCCGCGCTGGGATCGCGCGCTGGCCGCAGAGCTGACGCCCTACCTCGACGGCGGCGGCCGGGTCGCAGTGGTCAGCCGGCACCGCAACCTGAAGGTCGACAGCGTGCTGCCGGAGAACCGGGCCGGGGCCGCCGCGCTGGCCCGCGCGCTGCTCGGCCTCGGGCACCGCCACTTCGCCGTGCTCTCCGGCCCGTCCGAACTCACCACCGTCGCCGACCGGTTCGGCGGGTTCCGCGACGAGCTGGCCGCCGCCGGCGTGACGCTGGCCCCGGCGGCGGTGGCCGAGGCGGAGTTCACCCGCGACGGCGGCTACCAGGCGATGACCGAGCTGCTCGGCCGTGGGCTCGACGCCACCTGCGTGTTCGCGCTCACCGACGTGATGGCCGTCGGCGCGTACGCGGCGCTGCGCGACCACGGGCTGTCCGTGCCCGGCGACGTCTCGGTGGCCGGCTTCGACGACATCCCGATCGTCCGCGACCTCACCCCGCCGCTGACCACAGTGGCGCTGCCGCTGCGGCAGCTCGGCGAGAAGGCGATGGAGCTTGCGCTCACCGAGAACCCGGGTCGCCGCCGGCGGATCACCCGCCTGCCCGCGGAGGTGGTGCTGCGGGCCAGCACCGCGCCGGTCGGCGCCTGAGCCCGGCCGGTAGGGTGCCGCCATGATCGAGGACGCCCCGTGCCGTTGACGAACCCCTGGCTGAGCGGGCCGACGCCGACGAGGAAGCTGGACCGGGACCGCCTCGCCGAACGCATCCTCAACCTGCTGTCGTCGCAGAACATGTGCGTGCTCGCCACCGCCGGGCCGGACGGCTCGCTGGCCACGCCGGTGCGCTACTACCCGCTGGACTTCACGCTGATGTTCACCGCCGCGCCGCGCTCGCCGAAGATGCGCAACATCGCCGCCGACCCGCGCGTGTCGGTCGGCGTCTTCGCGCCGCTCGTCGGACTGGCCAGCAGCCGCGGCGCGCAGGTGTTCGGCACCGCCCGGGTGCTCGGCCCCGAGCATCCCGACCGCGCCCACTACTGGGCGGCGTTCCGCTGGGAGAACGAGCACGCCGAGCGCGGCCGGTCACTGGCCGAGCCGCCCGAGGACCCGCTCGTCGTGATCGAGGCCGATCGGATCGTCTACACCGAGCACTGGCTGCGCCGCGAGGGCTACGCCCCACGCCAGCACTGGCGTCGCTGACGCCGCTCGCCGCTCGCCGTTGGGTGGAACGCCACGTGTGTCATCCGGGCCCGGAGACACCCACGGCGTTCCACCGGACGCGCTACGGGCCGGCGGGGGAGCGGGTGGCGCGCAGCAGGTTGCCGGCCAGCCGCAGGTCCGCGCCCTCGACCTTCGCGAGCACGTCGATCGGCTCGACCGTCACGTGCGTCCAGAGCGGCTCCGGAAACGCCGCGCGCAGCGTGCCGGCGTCCAGGCCCCAGCCCTGGCCCGCCTCCGGCGACACCGCCAGTACGAACACGGCGCCGCCGGGCGCGGTCAGGCGCGGCAGCAACGCCAGGTAGTCTCGCGTACGGCGGCGCCCCGCCGGTCCAGGGAGTGCAGCAGCCCGGAGTCGAACACCGAGTCGTACGGCGTCGGCGGCACCGGGATCGCCGTGGCGTCGCACACCTCGAAGCGCACCGGCAGTCCCGCCTCGGCGGCCCGGGCCCGCGCCTGACCGATCGCCACCGGCGAGAGGTCGACACCCGTCACGTCGAGGCCGCGGCGGGCCAGCTCGAGCGCCAGCTCCCCGGTGCCGCAGCCGACGTCGAGCACGCGCGGCCCGCGTACCCCGGTGTCGAGGACCGCGGCGAGCGCCGGCTGCGGGCCGCCGATCTCCCACGGCGGGCGCTCGGTGTCCCGGTAGAGGCGGTCATAGTGGACGTCGTCCGGCTCCTCGGTCATCGCGTACCCCCTCGGTCGGTGCGTGACCCCGTGCCGAGCGTGTCACGTCCGACGGCGGTCGTGCGCCCGCCGAGGCCGGCGGTGGGCCGGCCCCGGCGGGTACGCACGCGCGTCAGAACCGCAGGCGGCGCAGGTAGCGGTAGCCGACCTCGGCGGTCTGCTGCGGCGTCACGTCCGGCGTGTCGTTCTCCACGATGTACTCCAGCACCTGGTGCCCGCGGAAGATCCGGGCGAAGTCGATCATCCCGGTGCCCAGGTCGGCCATGTCGCCGGTGGCCGGATCGCGGTCCTTGACGTGGTACTGCAGTACCCGTTGCGGCGCCGAGCGGATCACGTCGAGCGTGAAGCCCTCCGGGTCGGCGACGCCGTCGCCGGAGTTGATGCCGCCGGTCACCGCCCAGTAGATGTCGATCTCCAGGTGCACCAGGCGCGGGTCGAGTTCCTCGGTCAGCACGTCCCACGGCCGCCGGCCGTTGCCGAAGTCGATGGTGAACTCGTGCGCGTGGTTGTGGTAGCCGTACCGCAGGCCCGCCTTGCGCGCCGCGGCGGCCTCCACGTTCATCTGCTCCGCCCAGCGCTTCCAGTCGTCCTCGCGGTCGGAGTTCAGGTACGGCACCACCATGAACCGCTGGCCCAGCGTACGGGCGTTCGCGATCTTCTGCTCCAGCCCGGCGGCGTCGGCGGCGATGCCGTCGTGGCTGGAGCTGGCCTTGATGCCGATGCGGTCCAGGAACCGGCGCAGTTCCCGCGCGGTACGCCCGAAGTAGCCGAGCGCCAGCTCCACCCGGGGGTAGCCGATGCGGGCCAGGTGCGCCAGCGTGGCGTCGTAACCGGGTGAGCCGTTGAGCGCGTCGCGGACCGTCCAGAGCTGGAGGCTGATCATCTCCTTCGGCACCGGACGCCGGCCGTGGTGATGCCCGCCGCCGGCCTGCGCCGCCGTCGCGCCCAGCCCGGTGGCCAGGCCGACGCCGGCGAGGGCGGCAAGGGAGCCGCGCAGCAGGCCACGCCGGTCCAGCGACTGCTCCAGCGCGGCGTGTCCGTCATATCCGTAGCACATGGTCGTACTCCTTCCGAGGTCAGGCGGACGGGACCAGGACGACCTGGTCGGTACCGGTCAGCGCGGGCAGGCCGTCGCTGCCGGTGTCGGTGTAGCTGGCGACGAAGACGCCGGTGAGGTTGTCGGTCTCCGGGTCGTGGCCCTCCGGCACCGTGGTGGTGATCGAGCCGGTGCAGCCGCTGGCGGTGGTCTGCGGGTGGCCGTGGCTGTCGTGGCCGAGGATGTAGGTGACGGTGACGCGGGCGCAGTCCACCGGCTGGTCGTCGGTGACCCGCACCTCGAAGCTCACCGTGTCGCCGAAGGAGAACGGCTGACCCTCGACCGGGTTGACCAGCTCCACCACCGGCGTGGCGTTGCCGACCGCGATCCGCACCTCGGTGGACGCGGACCGGCCGACCCGGTCGGTGACCTTCAGCGTGGCCCGGTACAGGCCGTTCTCCCGGTAGGTGAACGTCGGGTTCGGCGCGCGCGAGTCCACCCGGTCGTCGTCGTCCAGGTACCACTCGTAGCGCAGCGCGTCGCCGTCGGCGTCGGTCGTGCCCGCGCTGGAGAAGCTGACTGTCAGCGGGGCCACCCCGGCGGTGGGCGTCGCCGACGCCTGCGGCACCGGCGTGTGGTTGCCGGTGAAGCCGATGTGATCGATCCGGGCGAGCTGCGCGTCCGGGTTCTCACTGAAGTAGCCGTCGCCGTACTCCAGCACGTAGAGCGCGCCGTCCGGGCCGAACTCCAGGTCCATCGGGTTGTCGAAGACCACCGAGGGCAGCACCGGCTCGATCCCGGTCACCGCGCCGCGGGCGTCCTGCCGGAACGCCTTGACGTAGTCGCGGGTCCACTCGTGGAACAGCGGCAACCCGTCGTAGTACGACGGCCAGGCCACCGCGGTACGGCCCCGGGTGGCGCGGCGGTCGAACTCGTACGCCGGGCCGGCCATCGGGCCGATGCCGCCGTCGCCGAGTTCCGGGAACTGCGGCGAGATGCCATAGGTGTACGCCACCTGCGGCTTCTGCACCGGCGGCAGCTCGCGCAGCCCGGTGTTGTGCGGTGACTCGTTGACCGGCGCGGCGCAGTTGAACGGCGCGCCGGACTGCCCGGTGGCGAAGTCGTAGTCGACGTAGGGCAGCGCGTCGGTGGCGCAGTACGGCCAGCCGAAGTTGCCGGGCTTGCGGGTGGCGAGCCACTTGCCGTGCCCGGACGGCCCACGGTTCGGGTCGGCGGCGCGCGCGTCGGGGGAGTAGTCCGCCACGTACAGCTCGCCGGTGGCCCGGTTCAGCTCGATGCGGAACGGGTTGCGCAGGCCCATCAGGTAGATCTCCGGGCGGGTGGCCGGCGTGCCCCGGCGGAACAGGTTGCCGTCCGGAACCGTGTACGACCCGTTCGACCCCACCCGGATGCGCAGGATCTTGCCGCGCAGGTCGTTGGTGTTGGCCGAGGTGCGCTGCGCGTCGTACGCCGGGTTGCGGCCGGGCCGCTCGTCGATCGGCGTGTAGCCGCCGGACTCGAACGGGTTGGTGTCGTCGCCGGTGGACAGGTAGAGGTTGCCCTTGGCGTCGAAGACGATGTCGCCGCCGACGTGGCAGCAGATGCCCCGGTCCACCGGCACGTCCAGGATTTTCTGCTCGGTACGCAGGTCGAGCTTGTCCTTGACCAGCCGGAACCGGGACAGCCGCAGCACGCCGGCGAACGGCGCGAAGTCCTCCGCGGTGCCCCAGCCGGGCGCGTCGCCCTCGTTGACGCCGGGCGTGGCCGGGTCGTCGACGGGCGTGTTCATCGGCGGCGAGTAGTAGAGGTAGACCCAGTTGTTGCCGCCCCGCCCGAAGTTCGGGTCGACGGCGACGTTCTGCAGGCCCTCCTCGTCATGGCGGTAGACGTCGAGCGTGGCGGCGATCGTGTTGCGGCCGGTGGCCGGGTTGTGCAGCCAGACCTCGCCGGCGCGGGTCACGTGCAGCACCCGGCGGTCGGGCAGGACCGCCAGATCCATCGGCTCACCGGGGCTGTCGTTGAGGGTGACCTTCTGGAAGTCGCTGTCCGGCGGCGGTGCGGCGGCGCCCGGCGCGGCGGTGGCGACGGTGGGGGTGGCGACGAGGGCCGTGGCGGTGAGAGTGGCCACGGCGAGCGCGAGTCGTCTGGTCAACTGCCTCTCCTTGCTGGGGACGGGTCGGGCAGGTACTCCTTCGCGGACTAATGCGGGCACGGCGGGACGCCACGCCGGGAGGTGGGAGGAGTGGGGGCGAAACGTCATCGCCTGCGGCCGACGCTACAAAAGCCATGTCGATATGTCTATAGCTTTCATTGACGCTGAAAGAACTTTCGTCGCTCGTGGACGAAAGTTGGGTGACGCATGGCATGCTCGGGTCGTGGCCAGCTACGACGTCGCTCTCGTCCTGCTCGTCGACCCGACCGGCGCGATCCTCATGCAGCACCGCGACGGCAACGCGCCCGTCTCCCCGTACCAGTGGAGCCTGCCCGGCGGCAGCATCGAACCCGGCGAGACACCGGAGCAGGCCGCCCGCCGCGAGCTACGCGAGGAGACCGGACTGACCGCCGGTGAGCTGCACCTGCTGTGGAGCGGCCCCCGCCCGCACGAGGACGGCTTCGCGCACACCGTCACCGTGTACGTGTTCCGCGGCGCCACCGACGCCCGGCAGGAGGATGTGGTGCTCGGCGAGGGTCAGGCGATGGTCTTCGTGCCCCGCGACGAGGTGCTCGACCGCGAACTGGCGGTGAGCGCCGCGAAGGTGCTGCCGCTGCACCTCGCGGAAACCGCCTAGCGGCCGGTCAGCGCCCCGGCCAGCACGCCGGCGAAACGGGGGAGCAGCTCGTCGTCCGGCAGATGATCCGGGTTGATCTCGGTGACCGACAACCCGGCGAAGCGCGGGCTCGCCACCAGCTCGGCCAGCGTGGCCGCCGCCTCGTCCAGGCTCAGCCCGGACGGCTCCGGCACGTCCGCCAGCGGCGCGTCCACGAAACGCAGCACGTCCACGTCGAAGTGCACCACGAACCTGTCGGCCGCGCCCTCGGCCACCGACCGGGCCCGCCGCGCCGCCGCCCGCGCGTCCGCGTGCACCTCGTCGGCCGGCACGTAGGCCAGCCCCAGCTCCGCCACCAGATCGAACTCGTGGTCACCGGGCGGCAGCGAGTCGCCGTACACCACCACCCGCTGCGGGGACAGCAGCGGCGTCACCGGCCCGACGCCCGCCACCTCGGGCAGCGTCCCCGGCAGGCCCAGCATGTGCGCGAGCCCCATCGCGTCCAGGTTGCCGTTCGCGCGGGTCACCGGCGTGTACAGATCCGGCCCGCCGTCCACGTACACTAGCGCGGGCGACATCCCGGCCCGCGCGCACCCGGCGACCAGGCCGACCGTCACGGTGCAGTCGCCGCCGAGCACCAGCGGCGCGCGCCCCCGGCGCAGCGCCGCCGCGACCCGGTCGGCCACCGCCGAGGCGACGGCGGCCACCGCGCCCGCGTTCTGACCCCTCGGGTACGCCGGATCGGGCCGCCACCGGAAGCCCGGCACGTCACCGGAGTCCTCGACGTCGGTGCCCAAGCGGTCGAGCAGGCCGGCGGCGCGTAGAGCGGCCGGGGCACGCTCGACACCGGGGGTGTGCGCGCCGGCGCTCGACGGCGCACCGACGACCGTCCACTCACGAAGACCCACGCCTCACCCTAACCGGCGCCGACGGCCGCACGATGCCCCTGTCAGCGCAGCACCAGCAGGTCCAGCGCGTCCACGACCGGCCCGACGTCCACCTGCGCCGCCGCACGCAACCGTCGCACGCCCGCGGCGTACTCGTCGTCGGTGATGAGCTGAAGCGGCGTGTGCGCCTCCCGGCGCAGCCCGGCCGCCGCCTCCCGCAACGACAGCGCGGTGACCTGCGGGACCTGCTCGACCACCGCGGTGCTGAAGCCGGCGTCCAGGAAAGCGGCCTCGACCTCGGCGACGCTCGGGAACGTGTCGAGCACCCGCACCGCCTCCGGAAAGTACCGGAACAGCGTGATCGCCTCGTGGCGGCCGGCGAACGCGGACCGGATGAGCACCGGCGCGCCCGGCCGCACCACCCGGCGCAGCTCACGTGCCGCCCCGGCCAGATCGGGTACGTGGTGGACGACGGTGGACAGCCACGCGCCGTCGACGCTGCCGGCGGCCAGCGGAAGGTGGGCGGCGTCGCCCGCGACGAGCGGCGCGAACGCGCACCGGGCGCGCATCGCCGCCGACGGCTCGACCGCGACCACGTCGACGCCGGGAAACCAGGAGGTGAAGACGCGGGCCCAGCTGCCCGTGCCGGCGCCCAGGTCGAGCAGCCGAATGCCGGGACGCGGGGCGAGGTGGCGGGTGACGGCTGACCGCCAGGCGGTGAGGCCGTCGTCGGTGAGGTGCCGGGTCGCGGCGAACGCTTCGGCGTCGGCGTCGTGGTACGCGATGCGGGCCATGCCGACGAGCCAACTACACGGTGACTAATCACGCAGTCCCCGGGCGGCCGTCGTGCCACGTTCGGGGCCCTCACCGACCGTGCCGGGCTGGTATCTTGCCGTGTCGTGGCGAGCGAACGTGAAGTGTCGAACCTGGACGGTCTGCTCACCGAGGCCCGGCGGGCGCTCGAGGTGGTCCGGTCGGGCGGCGCCGGCCCCGCCGAACCGGAAGCGGCGCAGACCGCGACCGGTACGGGCACCGCCGCCGACGGCATGGTCTCGGCCACCATCACCGACGGCCGGTTCGACACCCTGGTGATCGAGCCGCGACTCATGCGGCTGCCCGCCGCTGAACTGGCCGAGCACGTGACGTCGGCGGTCAACGCGGCCCTGGACGACCTGCGCAACCATCGGCGCGACAGCGAGCAGTCCGCCGATCTCGACGCGCTGGCACAGAACCTCGAGGTGGTCCAGGACCGCTCGATCCGCCAGATGACGCAGATGAGCCACGCGCTGCGCGACGTCGTGGCGCTGCTTCAGGAGCCCCGCCGATGAAGCCGCTGGACGTCGACCCGGAGCAGGTACGCGCGGCCGGCACCGGCGTACGCGCCGTCGCCGACCAGCTCGATGCGCAGTGGCGCGAACTCACCACCGGGGCCGCCGCCATGGGCGACATCTTCGGCGGCGACGACGTCGGCGGCCTCATCGGCGCCTCCTACCAGGGCGCCTTCGGCATCGCCGAACGATCAGTCACCTCGGTCGTCACGGCGCTCACCGGATTCGGCGACGGCCTGGTGCGGATGGCGGACGCGTACGACCGGATCGAGAGCGACAACGCCGACCTGTTCCGCCGGCTGGTCTGAGCCGCGATGGGCATCCAGATCCCGGGCGAGCTGTCCGCCCTGCTCAACGAACTCGGCTACACCTGGCCGGAGAGCGACGAGGAATCGCTGTTCGCGCTCGGCCAGAGCTGGATCGCGTTCGGCGCGCAGGCCGACGGCGTCGCCGCCAGCGCCGCCGCGGCTGTGCAGGCCCTGTCCGGCAGCCACGGCATGGCGCTGGACGCCTTCCGGGCCCAGTGGGACGACCCGGAGTCGGCCAGGGAGGTGCTCGCCGGGCTCGGTCTCGGCGCCCGCGCGGTCGGCGCCGCGCTGATCGTCTGCGCCATCGCCGTCCTCGCGTTGAAGATCAACGTCATCGTGCAGCTGACCCTGCTGATCATCGCGATCGCACAGGCCATCGCCACGGCCGGCCCGACGTTCGGCGCGTCGCTGCTGGAGGTCCCGCTGTTCAAGAAGCTCACCGACATCGCCATCGACATCCTGATCGACCAGGCACTGGAGATCGTCCTTGGGTAGGCGGGGCCGGAAGGCGTCCGGGGACGCCGCCTCCGGCCTGATCGCCAAGGCCGCCGCGGCGTCGATGCGCGAGGCGAAGCAGGTCGGCGGGGAGGTCGCCGACGACGCCGCCGAAGCCGCCCGCAGAGCCGTCCCCGGGCCGGCCGGGAAGATCCCCCTCAAGCCGCCGCACCCCCGGCACAACCTCGACAGCATCCGCCCGAAGAACCCCTCCAAAGAGGTCAACACCGTCGTCCTGCCCGGCACCGACGTGCAGAAGGACCTCGACGACATCGCCGCCGGCCGGGCCACCTGGGACCCGAACCGCCAGCGGTACGAGGTGAACGGGCGGACCTACGCCGTCGAGCCGACCGGCACCGTCTTCCCCGAAGCCGGACCCGGCCTGGTGCAGTTGAACCGCGCCGAGTACGGCGCGCTGAAGGAGTACATTGCCGCTGGCGGCGACATCGACAAGGCGAAGGCCGCGATGGCCCGCAACCCGTTCCTGACCGAGGCGGCGCAGGAACGTGCGCTGGAGGTCTTCCGCAAACACAAGAGCTACCAGGAGTAGAAGGTGCAGTACCAGATCCACTTCGAGGGCGAGCTGCCGGCGGACGCCCTGCGCCGCTTCCTGCACCAGGAGTACGGCGTCGCGCCGGAAGCCGTCTACGTCGGGCGGATCGAGGACCGCGCCGTGGACGACCCGCGCCCGGTGGCGATGCTGACACCGCCCGACGAGGACGAGGGCTTCGGCTGGATCCTGACCGGCGACACCGAACTCCTCGACGCCACCGGCCAGGGCGAGCGGGACCTCGCCGTCACCCTCGCCCGGACCTTCGGCGTACGGGCGCTCGTCGACGACGGCAGCATCCACCCCGACCGGTGGCTGCTGGTCAGCACCGACGGCAGCAGCGGGCGGGTGCTGACCGATGAGGACGCCGCCGCCGACGGGGACCTGCGGATCGTGCACGCGCTGGAGCCGATCAGCGGGGAGCCGCAGCTCGCCGTCGTACCGCCGCCGGACTGGGCCCGCGACTGGTGACCCGCCGGGTCCACCGCGCGGTCGCGTACCCGGTGCCGCATGCCGAACAGGGCGGGTGATCGAACCAGCTTGCCCCTCCGGGGGTCTCAGCCGCCGCTCGGCTCGTAGACCGTCTCGAGACCACGCTTCACGCGGACCAGCGAGCCGAGCCACGCCCTGGTCTCGGCGTCCGTCGAGTACAGGATCGTGCCGCGCATGCCTCGCGTCATCAGCACCTTGTAGGTGTTGCGGATCAGACGGTCCGCCTCCGCGTCGCTGAGCGTCTTCGTGCTGCGGAACGAGGGATCCTTCGACTCCGCCCGCCGGGTGACGAGCCGACCGTCCCGCGCCACGAGGTCGGTTCCGAGGATGACACCGGACCACTCGTACTCGAAGCCCTGAGCGGTGTAGACGCAGCCCACCTGGCCGAAACCGTGCGGATCGGTGGCCCAGAACGCGCTGCCGGGCGCGTCACCGACGCTGCGGTCGCTCTTGACGTTCCAGGGCCGCGCCCAGCCGCCGATCCGCACGTCGGGGACCAGGGAGTCGTCCGGTAGCGGGTCGCTCCACTTCCAGCAGTACCCGGCCGACATCCGCGCCGTCTCCCCGGCCGCCTGCTTCGCGGCCAGGAACGCCTCCATCTCCTCGGGCGAATCGGCCAGCCGCAGGTCGAAGCGTCCGTCTCCGGCCCACACCGACGGCTTGCCGCCGTCGAGGCCGAGCAGGTCGACAACCCATTCCTCGTACGCCTCGCTGCCGCCGCACCGGAACTGGTCGTGCAGCGACACCACCTCGACGTCCAGGTTCAGCTGCTTCGCGTACGTGGAGATGACCTCGACGTTCCCCAGCTCGCCCGGCTTGACCACCTGGTGCTCGTCGAGCAGGAAGACCGGCACCCGGGCGGCGGCGATGAGTTCGTCGATCTGCGGCCGGGCACGGTCCCGCTTCGCCTTCGGGGTGAACCGGTTGACCGACGTCTCCCGGATCCGGTGAGCCTCGTCGCAGATCAGCACGTCGAGGCCGTTGCGCTCGGCGGTCATGAAGCTGTTGAAGTAGCCGAACAGGTTCTTCAGCCGGGTCGAACCCTTGCCCGCGTAACGCCGCAGCGTCTGGGTGAACGAGCGGGAGCCCGTCACGTGCATGACCGAGCGCTGCTGCCGGGCCAGTTCGCCGAGCACCGACAACGCGATGACGCTCTTGCCGCTGCCCGGCCCACCGGCCACGACCACTACCGACTTGCGGTCGGCGCTGCGCGCACGCTCCACGGCGTGCAGCACCAGCTCGTACGCCAGACGTTGTTCGTCGAGCAGGGTGAAGTGGGACCGGTCCTTCAGCTCGGCGGCGGCGTAGGAGAGCAGGTGCTTGCTCGGGCGTACCGAACTGGTGAGGAAGCGGTCAGCGGCGGCCGCGCCGGAGCCGGGCGCCAGGTGGCTGCGGAGATAGTCGAGGAACTGGCCGCGGCGCTGCTTGGTGAAGATCCGGCTCTGCTCCGTCGGCCGGCGGCCGAACAGGTCGTCGACGTCGCGGTCGACGGCGTTGTGCAGGTAGGCGGCCCCGACGATCGGGTTGCCCGAATGGGCGAGCACGCCGAGGAAGTCCGCGAGGTACTCGCAGTAGTCCTCGACCTGCACGCCCGGATGCAGCCGAGGGGCGGCGGCGTGCTCGACCAGGACCAGGCTGTCGGATTCCTCGTACGACTCGACCCGGGACCACTGCTTCAACTCGACCACGACGTAGGAGTCCTCGGCCGTCTTGGGATGTGTTCCGGCGAGGACGACGTCGATCCGCTTGCTGGTCAGCGGGAGCTGGTACTCCACCAGCATCTCGACCTGCCCCAGACCCGCGTCGGCGAGATCCTGGGCGAGCACCGGCAGACTCCGCTCCCAGGACCGCCGTTCGGAGGCGCTCACGTTGTGCCCGATGTGCTCCGCGATCCGGTCGGCGAGGGCGCCACCGGCCGCGTAGCGCAGAAGTCCGTCGGCGGAGGTGCGAAAGGCTGACACGACTTGCCCCCGGGCAGCACGAAATGATCGTGCGCATGGGGGCGTGTCCGGCGACGACCGGAAGCCCGTCGTTACGCGCTTGTACGGGTGGACTGTAGCGGAGAGATCATCCGCATGGCACGCCCTGCTACCGCTTGGCCGCGGAGCCCCTGACGTCGTCGGCGGGATAGCGGACCGCGACCTCGGCCAGCTTGGTGAGTGCGGCCTCCTCCAGGTCGATGCCGAGGACGTCCGCCAGCCTCGTCAGGTAGATCATGACGTCGCCGATCTCCGCCCGCACACGTGCGCCCGCCTCGCGGTCGTCCATCACCGTGGCGGCCTGCTCCGGGGTCAGCCACTGGAACTCGGCGATCAACTCCCCGACCTCGCCGGCGAGTGCCATCGCGAGGTTCTTCGGCGTGTGGAACTGCTGCCAGTCACGTTCCTCCGCGAACGCCCGTACGCGGGCCGTCAAGTCGTCCACGCGGGCAGTCTGACACGCGCTCAGGTGACCAGGCCGGTGCGGTACGCGTACACCACCGCCTGCACCCGGTCCCGCAGGTCCAGCTTCGTCAGGATCCGCGATACGTACGTCTTCACCGTCTCCTGACTGATCACCAGCCGCGCCGCGATCTCGCTGTTCGACAGCCCGTCGGCGATCAGCCGCAGCACCTCCAGCTCACGCGGCGTCAGCCCCACATCCGCCGGCGTGCCCTCGGCCGGGCGGATCCGCGCCGCGTATCGGCCGACGAGCTGCCGCGTCACCTCCGGCGCGAGCAGCGCGGCGCCGGAGGCGACGGTGCGGATGCCGTGCAGCAGCTGCGCCGGCGGGGCGTCCTTGAGCAGGAACCCGCTCGCGCCGGCGCGCAGCGCCTCGTAGACGTACTCGTCGAGGTTGAACGTCGTCACCACCAGCACCTTGACCGGGTGGGCGACGCCCGCGCCGGCCAGCAGGCGGGTCGCCTTGATGCCGTCGAGCACCGGCATGCGTACGTCCATCACCACCACGTCGGGCCGCAGGCGGGCGGCGAGGTCGACAGCGGCGCGGCCGTCGCCGCACTCGCCCACCGCGGTCATGTCCGGCTGCGCGTCGATGATGGTGGTGAATCCGGTACGGATCAGCGCCTGGTCGTCGCAGATCAGCACCCGGATCGGCGCGGTCACGACGCGCTTCCGGTGGGGATGCGCGCGCGGACCACGAAGCCGCCGCCGGCCCGAGGCCCGGCGTCGAACTCGCCGCCGAGCACCGTGACGCGTTCGCGCAGCCCGGCGAGGCCGCGTCCGCTTCCGCCCGGACCCGCGGTGCGCGTGCCGGGGCCGTCCGTGCTGATCTCCACCGTGATCTCCCGGTCGCCATGGTGTACGTGCACAGCGGTGGGGCGGCCGTGTGCGTGTTTGAGGGCGTTCGTCAGCGCCTCCTGCACCACCCGGTACGCGGCCACCTCCGCGCCGCCGGTCACCTCCGCCGGGGTGCCCTGCTGCGTGAACTCGACTGGTTGCCCGGCCTGCCGGGTCTGCTCCACGAGGGTGTGCAGTTCGCCGACCGACGGGGCGCGTGGCTCCGTACCGTGGTCGGGGTTGAGCACGTCGAGCAGCAGCCGCAGGTCACCGATGGCGCGGCGGCCGGTGTCGGTGATGGCAGTCAGCGTGGTGTCGAGGCGGTCGGGCGCGGCGGTCAGGTAGCGGGCCGCCTCGGCCTGCACCACCATGGCCGTCACGTGGTGGGTCACCACGTCGTGGAGTTCACCGGCGATGCGCGAGCGTTCGGCGGCGCGGGCGGTCTCGGCGACGTGCCGGCGGCGTTCGGCCTCGGCGAGGCGGTTCTGCCGCAGCCACGACCCGGCGCCCCAGGCGAGCGCCAGCAGCAGGTAGAACGTGGTGAAGCCGACCACACCCTCGGTCGACCCCTGCCGGTCCAGGATGACGGCAAGTCCGGCGTACGCGAGGGAGCCGGCGAGCACCGCAGTACGGCGGCCGCGGTCCAGGTGGGCGCCCGCGCTCAGCAGGGCGATGGCGAGCGCGGTGCCCGCGAAGGTGTGGTACGCGCGTACCTGGTCGATCGCGAAGCCGAGCGACACCAGGGCGAGCGACAGCGCCGGACGGTTGCGGCGCAGTGCCAGCGGAAGGCACTCCAGGGCGATCACCACCACTATGAGCGCGTCGAACGGCCGCGCGGGCAGGTCGCCGAGCTGCGTACCGATGCCACGCAGCGGTGGGGTCACCGACGCGAGCGCGATCACCAGCGCGAGCGGGAGATCCCGGACCGTGACGGGCCAGCGCCGCCACGAGTCCGGGAACATCCGTCGGGTGATCATCAGGAGACCGTAACGCTCTCCGCCGGCGCCTCGGCCGTGCGGCGGCGGCGCGTCACGATGTGGCCGCGGCGGTGGGCCAGCCAGAGGAAGACAACTGTGAGCGCGGCCCCGGCCGCCACCGTGTAGAGGCTGCCCTCCGGACCGAAGTCGCCGCCGCTAAGCAGCATCGAACCCGACGTGCTGGCATCAAGCAGCCCCGCTGAGTCGCCGTTGCCGGAGACGACGACGCTGAAGACGCCGCCGGCGGCGAAGTTCCAGCCGAAGTGCAGGCCGATCGGCACCCACAGGTTGCGGGTCGCGGCGTAGCAGGCCGCCAGCATGAACCCGGCCTCGATCGCGATGGCTGTCGCGCCCCACAGGCTGGCGTCCGGGTTCAGCAGGTGCATCAGGCCGAACAGTACGCCGGTCAACAGCAGCGACAGCCACGTACCGAGCCGTTCCTCGACCAGGCGGAACAGCAGGCCGCGGAACATCAGCTCCTCGGTCACCGCCGCGGCGGCCATTAACCCGAAGATGCCCACCGCGCCGGACACCGAGCCGAGACCGTGTACGTGGTAACCGCCCATGAGGGCGATGTTCACGATGACCGCCGCGAACATGGCGAAACCGATCAGCACCCCGCGATTGAGCCTTGCGGCCGCGCCGTCCCGGGCCAACTCGGTAACCTCGCGGCGTTCGGTGCGGCGCACCACCCACCCGTACACCAGGATCGCGGCCGCGGCGGTCGCGACGCCGAGGATCAGGCTGAACCAGGCGTTGTCCTGTACCGCGAGGACCGCCCGGCTACCGACGAGACTGACCGCGACGACGGCCAGGAACTGCTTCACCACGCGCATGACGTTTCCTTCGAGAGGTTCGCGGCCGGAGCGCCGCGGTTCACCTGAAACGCTATGGATTCGCAGGCCGGGAAACGTCACCGCGCGGTGGACACTTGCGGGTAGCTCGCACGGGGGGCAGGCGCTTTGGCCGAGGCGTTTTCGGGACGTGCCCTGAGCAGAACCGCTGGCCTTGTGACGGCCGCGGCGGGCAGGCTGCCGGCATGGCGACGGGCTTCGGCGGTGAGGTGGCGACCTACTACGCACGGCATCGGCGCGGCTATCCGCCCGAGGTGCTCGACGCCCTGGCGGCAGCGTTCCGTCTCGGCGCCGACGACACGGTGGTCGACCTCGGCTGCGGCACCGGTCAGTTGACCCTTCCGCTGGCCGAGCGGGTGGGCATGGTCATCGGCATCGACCCGGAACCGGACATGCTGGCGCTCGCCCGGCGAACCGCCCTCGACCAGGGCAGGGCCAACGCCACGTGGGTGCTCGGCAGCGACAGTGACCTGCCCGCGTTGTCCCGGCTGCTCGGCGGGCGGAGGGTCGGCGCCTGGAGCGGATGGTCGGTCACCCGTGCACCGGAAGATGTCAGACCGACGAGGACGGGCGGCGGCGCAACCGGGAGGCGCTCGTGGGTGCCGGATATCGGTACGAGGAGACGGCGGTGCTGTACGAGGCACCGCTCACGGTCGACGACATGGTGGGCGGCGTCTTCTCCGCCATGTCGGCCGAACATCTGCCGACCGAACAGAAGCGCGAGTGCTTCGCCGTCGAGCTTCGAGATGCGCTCGGCGGGAGGACAGAGGTGGTCGAGAGTGTGCGGGTCTGGTTGCAGTGTGGCGTGCGCGACGAAGGCTAGCTAGCTCGCGAAGAGCATCCGTTGCGGAAAATCGCCCTGGTCGAGCCAGGCGTCGACGATCTTTGCGGTGATCGCGCTGGCGGCGGCATTGAAGTCGCCGTGCTCGACTCGCGCCAGCAAGGTGTGCGGGTCGATGACGAGGATGCGGTCGAACCGGTCCTCGAAACCGAACGCGTAATGCACCTCGTCCGCCGGAGCGTCGATCCGCCGGGCGGCCACCATCATGCCCATGTCGCCTCTCTGAACCTCGCGCAACTCGTAGTCGTAACCCCGGCATCGAGGCGGAGAGCGTGCAGAACGATGAGGTCGGCGGCCGTACTTCCTCACCCTTCGGACCAGTTGGCGACTGCTAGTCGGCCCTAGTGGTGTCGACCTGCTGGATCTTGTCCGGTGTGAGGGCCAGAGTGCTGACGGTCCGACCCTCCTGATCGGCAAACTCCACCTCGTAAGCGAGGTCGGGCCGCTGGAATACGTGAACAATCGTGCCGACCGCTCCGGCGGGAAGGTTCTCCTCGGGCACGGCGTCCCTGAGTTCTACCAGGTCGTACAGGTCCACGATCATCCTTGCTTGGGTGGAAACGAGATGGTGACGAGGCGCGGCGCGGAAGTGTCGAGCTCGACGATCCAGGCGGTCCGTACCAGGATAGTTCCCGACGGGCCGGTCAGTGGGAGATCGACGGACCAGCGTCGGCCATATCGGTCCGTCTTGCCCGCGATCGGCATTCCTCTTCGCACACCCTCGCGAATCTGCTGTTCGATGACCGCGGCGTCGTCGGGGCCGAGTCCAGTGGCCGCGTTGATGACCCGATACTTGTTCTTGCCGACGGGGTGCTCCGGGTTCATTGCGTATCCGGTGATCTTCCTGGTGTCCATCTCCGGATTGCGGAAGTCGGGGGCATCGGGGTCGTGTGGGGTCTGGGGTGGGTCCCCGTCGCGCGGCGGACGCGACTCGGATGGTTGGCGGCGCAAGCGAGTCAGCGCCTCCCTGAGCTTGCCGATCAGGTCGCCGAGCCGCCGCATCTCCGGCATCAGCCGCCGCAGACTCGCCAGCAACCCCCGCAACAACCTCCCGATCCGCGCCGCCCACGACGCCACCGTCGTCGTCACCTGCTCCACCACGAGCGGCGTCGCCAACCCCGCCGTGGCGACCAGTTCGGCCGCGTACACGATCAGGCGGGACACGCAGGCGGCGATGGCGTCGCGGACCAGCAGCCGCACGGCCGCGACCAGGCCGGCGGCGCCCTCGGTGATCGCGGCCATGGCCTCGGCGCCCTGCGCGAGCCCGGTGATTGCCTGCTGCTGTTCGCCTGCCCAGCGGCGGTAGCCGGTGGCGGCGGCGCCGGTCCAGCCGGCGACCTCGGTACGGACGGCGTGGGCCAGGTCGGCGGCGTCCTCGCGCAGCGAGGCGGCGACGTTGCGCCAGGTCTGCGCGTGCGCGGTGATCTCGGCGGGGTCGCCGGCGAGCCAGTCGAGGGCTTCGCTGAGCGGCTTGACGTGTTCGATGAGCCAGGCGATGCCGTACTGGAGGAGGGCTCCGGCCGGGTCGGACATCAGGGCGAGCGCGTCGAGGCCGGCGCTGACGACGCCGAGGCTGCCGTCGATCCAGCTGCCGGTGCGGACGCCCTGGGCGATGAGTTCGATGTCCTCGCAGATCCACACGCCGGCCCACGGGCTCGGCCCGGTGTCCGCCGCAACGGCGACCAGCGGGTTCGTGGTCACCGCCGCTGCCGTACCCGGTCGAGCAGGTCGGCGGCGTGCGCGTCGGAGGCGCGGTAGCGCTCGGCGCTCGACCGCAGCTTCCCGGCGGTGTCGCGGACCGACGTGGCGGCGGTGCCGATGCCGTCTGTGAGCGTCCGTTGGAGACCGTCGAGCAGGACCGGCATGATCGCGCAGAGCTGCCCGTACGCGTCGGCGCCCAGGCGGACGTGCTGGCCGGCCTGCCGGGCGGTGTCGATGCTGTCGGCGCAGCGGCCGAGGTGTGCGGCGTGCGCGGTCAGGTCGTCCGGGTCGACCTGGAGGCCGTCACCGGGCGGCATCCGGCGTGCCCTGGTCGGGGCCGAGCCGCCGCTGGTGGGACTCGACGATCGCCTGCCCGGCCGAGTCGTCCGCGCCGAGTGCCGCGGTGGTGGCCTCGGTGAGCCGTCGCAGCAGGTCGGCGCGGGCGTCCCGGGTGACGGCGAGAATCTGCCGGGCGGTGTGTGCGGCGGAGTGCTGCCGGACGCGATCGTCCAGCCGCAGGTCGGCGAGCAGCCCGGACGAGTCGACGGTGACCTCGACCAGCCCGTCGGCGCTGCGCGCGGTGCCGGTCAGCGTCTGGGTGCGGGCGGACAGGTCGCGGGCCCGTGCCGCCCGGTCGGCGAGCGACGACTCCCACTCGTCGAGCCGGCGTGCCGCCGCGTCCAGCGCGGCCTCGTCCGCCCACATGTTGACCCTCCCCAGGGGACTGCGGCAGCGCCACGCTACCAACCGATCGCGATGCGTGTGTGCCCCGCCGAGGCATGTGAAGCGGTTCGGCCCGGCAACTGCCGCCGCGGCCGGTAACTGTCCTCAGTGAACCATGTCGCCGCCGTCCCGGTGGGCCACCCGGATGATGGCCGCCACCGACCGGTCCACGTCCGCCTCCGTCGTGGTCGCGTTCGACACGGAGATCCGCATCAGCCGCCGTCCCCGCCACGTCGTCCCGCCGACCCAGCACGTCCCGTCGGCCTGGACTGCGTCCACCAGCCGGTCGGTGCGCGCGTCGTCGCCGAAGCCGACCAGCACCTGGTTGAGCACCACGTCGTTCACCACCTCGAACCCGGCTTCGGCGAGCCCGTCGGCGAACCGGCGCGCCAGGGCGCAGCACCGCTCCACCAGCGCGGCGACGCCGTCGCGGCCCAGCTCCCGCAGGCCCGCCCAGACCGCGAAACCACGGGCGCGGCGCGAGGACTCCGCGGTCAGGTCAGCGCCCGCGGGCACACCACCGGAACCCACGAGGTACGCGGCCGTGAGCGACATGGCCGCCGCGTGCGCGTCGGGCCGGGCGCAGAACGCGAACGCGCTGTCGTACGGCAGGTTCAGCCACTTGTGGCCGTCGCAGGCCCACGAGTCGGCGTTCTCCAGCCCGTCGACCAGGTGCCGGGTCGACGGGCTGGCAGCCGCCCACAGTCCGAACGCGCCGTCCACGTGCGCCCAGCCGCCGTACCGGTGGACCAGGTCGCAGGCGCGGCGCAGGTCGTCGCACGCGCCGGTGTTCACGTTGCCCGCTTGCAGGCAGACGACTGTCGGTCCGGGACCGGCGTCGCGCAGCGCGGCTTCCAGGGCGTCCGGGTCGATGGTGCCCTGCGGGCCGGCCGGCACCAGGCGCAGCACGTCGGTGCCGAGGCCGAGCAGGCGCAGCGACCTGTCGATGGTGGCGTGCCGTTCGGCCCCGGCGAACACGCGCACCGCCGGCGCGCCGGACAGGCCGCGCCGTTCCACGTCCCAGCCGGCGTCGGCGAGGACCTGGTGGCGGGCGGCGGCGAGCCCGGCGGTGTTCGCCGCCTGCGCTCCGGTGACGAAGCCGACTGACGCTGTGGCCGGGATGCCCAGCAGGTCCTTCAGCCAGCTCCCGGCTGCCGTCTCGGCGGCCACGGCGGCGGGGGAGGTGACCGCGTTGAACGCGAGCTGGTCCCACCCGACGGCCAGCATGTCGGCGGCGGTTGCGGCGGGCGAGGCGCCGCCGACGACGAAGCCGAAGTAGCGGGGGCCGGCGCTGGCGACCAGGCCCGGTTCGGCGGCGGCCACCAGGTCGGCGAGGACCCGCTCGGGCGGGGTGGGCGCGTCCGGCAGTGGACCGGCGAACGCCTCGGTCAGCGCGGCCTGATCCACGGGTACGCCGACCGGCCGGTCCGGCAGCGACAGCCGGTAGTCGGCCGCGTGGTCGGCGGCGCGCCGGAACAGGTGCCTCAGCTCGTCCATCGCCGCACCCTAGCCCTCGCAACTCTGCTGGCGGGGCCTTGGCGGGCCGTCGACGTACGCGGAGTGAGTGCTGAGTGACGTCCGTGACCGCTGGCTCACCCACTGTTCCTGCGCTTGTGTGGACTGCAGAGAGCCGTTGGTGGCTTTCCCACCGATGAGGTGGGGCCCGGAGGACCGATGATTCTGAGAAGACTGCTGGAGAGCGGACCCGCTCGCCTCGCCCGCCAGAGTTCCGACCTGCTTCAGCTCCTCGTGCTGGCCGGTACGGCGCTCGTGACGATGTTCGGCGTCGGGAGCGCCTGGATGGTGGCGTTGCGTCTTCCGCTCTGGACTCTCGCAACCCTCGTGATGCTTCTGCCCGTTGGAGCGCTGATCACTTACTACGTGCGGTGTGTCTACCACCCGCCTGATTTTGTGATCGAGGAACTCGACGGATCATTGATCGTCACCAGAGTCAGGGGCGACGATGGCCGTGACCATCACCGCTACGCGTACACCCGACAACAACGCATCCGCGCCACCCGGCAGATCCGTCTTGTGGGCATCCGTTCCCACTGGAGCGGACAGAACCGGGTGATCGACGGGGTGACGTCGCTGTTCCCCGAACATCGGCTGCTCGACGGGGCCGTGGCGGAGGAAGACGGCCGCATCTACCGGTGGTTGTATCTGCTCGGTCCGCTTGCCCGCGGACGTCGCGTCAACGTCGGCATCAGGCAAGTGTTCGAAGACGTGTACGCCCCGATGAAGCCCTACTATCGCGAGAGCTGCGAGGAGCGGCGAGTAGGGAAGCTGTCGGTGCGTGTGCAGTTCGATCGTGCGGACGCGCCGGCCGAGGCGTGGCAGGTCGTGTGGCGAAGAACGCGGTCGGGATCGAGTCGCCAGGAGATCGCCCGTACCCGCTGCGAACCGAGCAGTAAGCACCTCGCAGGGAAAGTCATCTACGAGATGACGTTCCGGCGCCCGGACCGCGAGTGCGCGTATGGAATCTGGTGGCGGTGGCCCGACGAGCCACCACGTCGACGCCGGACCTCGGCGTCCCTCGACGCGACCAATCAGCACGAACGCGACGTCACCCCGGACTCCCCAACAAGGCCGCGGTGATGCATTCGAGGTGTGCGGCGACCGGCCCGACGGTGAGCAGCCCGCTGCCCGCCCCGGCCAGCTCTCCCGCCGCCGGGGCGAGCGCGTCCCGCGCCCGGAGCATCGCGTCCCGGTCCCCGAGCGCCACAGCGGCCCGGCCGGTGAGGCACCACAGCGCCTCCTGCAGCAGGTCGCGCGGCGGCGCCGGGGTGCGGCGCAACGCCCTGGCGGCCTCGTCGCGGCGGTCGGCGGCGAGCAGCACCAGCGGGCGCGCCCACGGCGCGTACGGGCCCCAGTCGGTGTCGGCCGGGAAGTCGGCGGGCCGGTCGTGCCACACCCGCAGGCACAGCAGCGCCAGCGGCAGCAGCCCGCGTTCCACGCCCGGCATCCCGCAGCCGGCCAGCCCGGTCGCCCACGACCGGTACGCCGCCTCCGCATCCGGGTACGTGGCGCCGGTGGCGGCGGTCCGCATGGCTCGGTAGCCGCCGGTGAACACGCCCACCAGAGGGCTCTCGTGCCGGGCGGCGAGCCGGTCCGCCGCGTCGGCGTGCGCGTCTGCGGTGGTGAAGTCGGCGAGCGCGCTGCGCGCCTGGACCCGGATCAGGTGGCCGAGGATCTCCACTGTGGCCAGGCCGTGCCGGGCGGCGAGCGCGACCAGTTCGACGCCGACCGCGTCCCGCTCGGCGGCCAGCCCGGCCCTGTGGAACGTCTGCATGTAGACACCGTTGAGCGCCTGGGCCAGCAGCGCCGGGTCGGCCACCCGCCGGGCGATCGCCTCCGCTTCCCGTGCGGCCTGCGCCGGGCCGGGTGACGCCGTACCTCGGGACTCGATCGCGACGGTGGCCAGCAGCCGGGCGCGGGTCGCCTCCGGCGCGTCCGGACCCAGCCCGGCGAGCGCCCGCTGCGCCGCCGCGACGACTCGGGCCGCCTGCGCCGGGTCGTCCGAGCGGGTCCAGATCGCGGGTACGTCGTACCCGCCGATCACCCGCGCGGTGAACTCCGGATCGCCCAGGTGCTCGGCCGCGGTGATGGCCGCCTCGCGCTGGTCCCGGGCGGCCTCCAGTCCGTCCGGCCCGGTGACGGCGAGGCTGCGCAGCATTCCGACCGTCGACTCCAGCCGGGCCCGCGCGCCGGGCACGACACTGCGCTCGTACGCCGCGGCGGTGTCGGCCCAGACCCGCGCCGCGCCGGTCGGTTCGGGTTCGGCCTGGCGCAGCAGGTCGGTCTCCAGCCGCCGCAGCCGCGGTCCCGGGTCGAGGCCGAGCTGGTCGCGCAGCAGTTCCCGGGCGCGGCGCAGCACGGCGAGCGCGTCGGCCTGCCGCCCGGCGCGGTAGAGCGCCGACGCCAGCAGCGCCCACCCGTCCTCCCGCCACGGGTACGCGGCGACGTGCGCGTCGAGATCGGGTATGGCGTCGGCGGCCCGGTCCAGCGCCAGCAGCGCCTCGGCCCGCCGCTCGACGGCGGTGAGCCGGATCTGGTCGAGCCGGGACCGTTCGGCGTGCGCCCACTGCTGGTCGAAGTCGGCGTACGCGGGTCCGCGCCACCAGCCCAGCGCCTCGTCGAGCCGGTCGAGCGCGGCCCGGGGCAGCGCGTCGGCCACCGCGTTGACGGTGTCCTCGAACCGCCAGGCGTCTACGGCGCCCGGGTCGGCGCGCAGCGCGTACCCCGGTCCGTCGGTGACCAGCAGCCGGGCCGGCTCGCGTGGCGGGCGGCGCGGTTCCAGGCGGCGGCGCAGCGCCGCGACGAACGTGCGGACGGCGCTCACCGCGCCGGCCGGCGGGTCGTCCCACAGGTCGTCGACGATCTGCCCGACCGGCACCACCCGGCCCCGGGCCACGATCAGCCGGGCCAGCACGGCCCGGTGCCGGGGCCCCTTCAGGCCGACCGGCTCGCCCGCGTCGTCCCAGGCCGTGACCGGACCCAGCACACCGAAACCGACAGGCACCGACCCTCCTCGACAGGGGCCACCGTATCGCGCTCATCGGTTGCTCATCGGGCGCCGCCACGCTGGTCAGGTACGACGAGACGAAAGAGGGATCGACATGAGCACCGCCATCGCGGGATTCGACTACCAGCGCGTTCCGGTCGCCGAGGGTGTGACGCTGAACGTGGCGGTGGGCGGCTCCGGCAGCCCGGTCGTGCTGCTGCACGGCTTCCCGCAGACCCATCTGATGTGGCGGCACGTCGCCGCCGACCTGGCAGGCGAGCACACGGTGATCTGCCCGGACCTGCGTGGCTACGGCGCCAGCGACAAGCCGGCCGCCGACACCGAGGACACGTACAGCAAGCGGACCATGGCCGCCGACGTGGTGGCGCTGGCCCGCGCGCTCGGACACGAGCGGTTCGCGCTCGCCGGGCACGACCGGGGCGCCCTGGTGGCGGTCCGGGCCGGCCTCGACCACCCGGACGTGATCACCCACCTGGCGTCGCTGGACGTGCTGCCGACCCTCGACATGTGGGACGTGCTGCACGGCGTGAACGCCTCGGTGGCGTTCCACCTCTACCTGATGGCCCAGCCGCCCGGCCTGCCCGAGAAGATGATCGCGGGCAGCGCCGACGCGTTCTTCGGGCACTTCCTCGACGCCTGGGCCGGTGACCCGGCGGCCATGCCGGCCGAGGTGCGCGCCGAGTACCTGCGGGCCTCCCGGGAGGCGGTCGACTCGATCGTCGCCGACTACCGGGCGTCGGCCGGGATCGACGTGGCGCACGACCGCGCGGACCGGGACGCCGGGCGGCGGCTGGCCATGCCGGTCACCGTCATCCAGCAGGACTGGGGGGCCGCGCTCGGCTACGACGCGGCGGCGGTGTGGCGGGCCTGGGCGCCGGACCTGGAGCATCGCACCACCACGGCCGGGCATTTCATGGCCGAGGAGGCGCCGGGCGAGATCGCCGAGGCGCTGCGCGCGCTGCTCAAGCGCTAGGTACGGCGGTCCGGGCGCGCGCCACGCGCCCGGACCGGCCGCCCCCGTCCGCTCAGCCGGCCCGTCTCCGGACGTGCCACAGGCCGAGCGCCGCCAGCAGACCGGCCGCGCCGAGGTGCAGCGCCAGCTCGATCCACTGGAACGTCCAGAACCGGCGGTTCGGCTGGTAGGCAAGGTCCACGTGCAGGTCGAGCGCGCCGAGACAGACCGCCGTGTCGCCGAACGTGCCGGTGGCGCCGGTACGCGGCGGGTCGCGGAAACAGGTGCCGAACGCGGCGTCGGAGAGCTGCCGTCCGTCGGCGGTCCGCAGCGGGCTGATGTCGGTGACCCAGGCGCCCGGCACGTCCAGTCCGCCGACGACCGGCGAGCCGGTGATGCTGCCGAGGTTGCGGGCCCGGTTCACAGCGTCGGCGGTCATCGGCACGGTGACCCGCTCCGGCGGTAGGTAGTGCGGGCGCAGCAGGTTCGGCACCGCGAGCTGCGCCACCACCACGGCCAGGAACACCACTGCCATCGCCGGGAGGGTGCGGCGCAGCAGCAGCCCGGCGACGACGCCGAGGACGAGACCGAACACGGCGTACCCGACCGGCGCGACGCCGCGCGCGCTGAACAGCACGGTGCTGAACCGGTCGCCCGCGACCCGGTCGACGGGCGCGGCCGCCCAGGTCAGCAGCGCGCCGAGCAGCCCGGCGACGAGCGCGGCGGCGGCCGACAGCACGGCGAGCTTGACCGCCAGCCAGCGGCGGCGCGGCACGCTCTGGTTCCACACCAGCCGGTGGGTGCCCTGCTCCAGTTCCCGTGCGACGAGCGGCGCGCCCCAGAACGCGCCGATCAGTGCGGGCAGCAGCGCGAACCCACCGGCGAGGAACAGCATGGACTGCGCGTACCGGTCGGGCAGCCGGGCCGGGTCGGGTACGGCCCGGATGTCCGCGCCGAGGCGCAGCAGGTAGGCGCCGGCCAGCACCAGCAGGACGGCGCCGGCGAGCGCCGGGAGGCGGAACTGCCGCAGCGTCATCCGGATCATCCGGTCACCGCCGGGTGGGCGGCGGCCCGGGACAGGTACGCCAGGACCAGCTCTTCCAGCGTGACCGGCGCGCCGTCGCGTACCGCCGGGCCCCGGACCACGACGCGGCCGGGCTCGGCCCAGACCACCTCGGCCCCGGCGGGCGCGGCGGCGGCCCGGTGGTGGGTGGCGAGCAGGTCCGGGACCGGCCCGGCCACCTGGACCCGGGCGGCGCAGAGCACGACCAGGTGGTCGCAGACCTGCGCCACGTCGCCGAGCAGGTGTGAGGAGAGCACCGCGCCGGCGCCGAGTTCCCGCACGAAGCCGGCCAGGCCGTGCATGAACTCGCGGCGCGCGAGGGGGTCCAGCGCGGCGGCCGGCTCGTCGAGGATGAGCAGCTCGGGACGTTTCGCGGCGGCCAGCGCGAGGGCCAGTTGGGCGCGCTGGCCGCCGGAGAGCCGGCCCGCCTTCTGCGCCGGGTCCAGGCCGACCTCGTCGATCCGCCGCCGGGCCAGCGCCGCGTCCCAGGACGGGTTGAGCCACGCGCCCATCCGCAGGTGCTCGGCGACGGTGAGGGAGGCGTAGACCGGTGTGTCCTGGGCGACGAAGCCGACCCGGGCCAGGTGCGCGGCGTCGGCTGCCGGTGGCGCGCCGAGGACCGTCAACGTGCCGGAGGTCGGCGCGATCAGCCCGCAGGCCAGTTGCAGCAGCGTGGACTTGCCGGCGCCGTTGGGGCCGACGAGGCCGACCACGTGGCCGCGCGGGACGCTCAGGTCGCAGTCGACAAGCGCGGTGCGGCGGCCGTACCGTTTGGTCAGCCGCTCGGCGTGCAGGGCGAGTGGTGGATGCATGCGGGTCATCCTGGGCGCGCCGGGGCCGGCGGGCATCGGTCCGGAGCACGGTCCGGCGCGCGGCCGACCCCTACTTTCGGCCGGTTCGCGGCGGCCCGCGATCTCCTAGCGTGCTGGGCATGGCTGGTGAACGGTTCCCCCGGGTGGCGGCGACGGCGGGGCTCGCCGTGGTGCTGCTCGCCGCGATCGGCGTCCAGGCGGTCGCGATCGCCGCGAGCTGGGGTTTGCGGTACTGGCTCGTGGGCGGCGCGGCCGCCGTCGTGGTCGGCGCGCTGGCTCTGGTACGCGACAGGCAGCGCGTCGTCACGGCCACTGCCGGGCTCGTCGTCGCGGCGTCGGCCGTTGCCGCCGCCCGGTTGTTCGACCTGCCGACCGAGCCGGGGCCGGCGCTGGCGCTGGCGTCGGCGGTCCTGGTCGGATCGGCGGTACGCGCGTTGCCGTCGCTGCCCGCCGGGCTGATCGCCGCCGGTGGTCTCGTGGTGGCGGCCGGGGCGTGGGCGGTGGCCCGGCCGGGCGCGGGCGGGTCCGGGGTGGTGGCGCTCAACTGCCTGTGCTGGCTCGGCGGGGTTGCCACCGGGCTGACGCTGCGGCTGCTCGACGAGCGGGCCCGGGCCACCGCCGAGCGGGTACGCCGCGACGAGCGACTGGAGCTGGCCCGGGAGCTGCACGACGTGGTGGCCCACCACGTCACCGGCATCGTGGTGCAGGCGCAGGCCGCCCACCTGGTCGGACGGCGGGATCCGGCGCGCGTCACGGAGTCGCTGGCCGGGATCGAGGAGGCCGGCGGCGAGGCGCTGCGGGCCATGCGCCGCGTGGTGGGGGTGCTGCGCGACACTGCTGACGCGCGGCCGGCCTCGGCCGGTACCGAGCAGATCGAGGAGCTGGTCGAGCGGTTCCGCCGGCAGGGCCCGCCGGTGCGGCTGCGCCTGCCGGGGGAGACGGCCTGGCCGCCGGAGGTCACCAGCACCGTGCACCGGATCGTCCGGGAGGCGCTGACGAACGTGGCCCGTCACGCCCCGAACGCCGGGCAGGTCATTGTGGACGTGACGCGGGAGCCGGACGCGGTGGTGGTCGAGGTGACCGACGACGCGCCCGGCGGGCCCGCCGAACACCGGGGCGGATACGGCCTGATCGGCCTGCGTGAGCGCGTCGAGGCCCTCGGCGGGACGCTGCGCGCCGGTCCCCGCCCCGACGGCGGATGGTCGGTGCGGGCCTCCGTGCCGTGCGGGAGGCCGTGATGGCGATCCGGGTGCTGCTCGCCGACGACCAGGCGATGGTCCGCGGCGGGTTGCGGCTCATCCTGGAGGACCAGCCCGACATCACAGTGGTCGCCGAGGCGTCCGACGGCGTCGACGCGGTCGCCCAGGCCCGCCGGCTGCGCCCGGACGTCTGCCTGGTGGACATCCGGATGCCGCGGCTCGACGGCCTCCAGGTGACCCGGGCGCTCGCCGGGCCCGAGGTGGTCGACCCGCTGCGCGTC
This sequence comes from Micromonospora sp. LA-10, assembly GCF_051853095.1. Classification (NCBI taxonomy): domain Bacteria; kingdom Bacillati; phylum Actinomycetota; class Actinomycetes; order Micromonosporales; family Micromonosporaceae; genus Micromonospora; species Micromonospora sp. LA-10. Next base: position 404,652 of record NZ_CP195710.1, on the reverse strand, counting down.
GTCGTGGTCACCACGTTCGACCTGGACGAGTACGTCTACGGCGCGCTGCGCGGGGGAGCGGCCGGGTTCCTGCTCAAGGACGCCGGTCCGGCGCTGCTGGTGGAGGCGGTCCGGGCGGCGCACCAGGGCGACGCGCTCGTGTCCCCGTCGGTGACGGTCCGGCTGCTGCGGCACCTGGCCCCGCCCGCCCCGCCCCGCGACGAGCGCCGCCCGGCGCTGTCCGAGCGGGAGATCGAGGTGGTACGCGAGATCGCCCGGGGCCGCACCAACCTGGAGATCGGCGCGGAGCTGTTCATCTCGCTGAGCACCGTCAAGAGCCACGTCTCGGCGGTGCAGACGAAGCTCGGGCTGCGCAACCGTACCGAGATAGCGGTCTGGGCGTGGGAGCACCGCGTGGTCGGCTGAACCGTTGGCGGACGCGCTACCGTACGTTGTACGTTAGTGGCCGTCGTCAACGGAGGGGGACAGACGTGGAACACGCGATCCTCGCGGAGGGCCTGCGCAAGCGGTACGGGGACACCGCCGCGCTGGACGGATTCGACCTGCGCGTGCCACCGGGCACTGTGTGCGGCCTGCTCGGCCCGAACGGCGCCGGGAAGACCACAGCCGTCCGCATCCTGGCCACGCTGCTGCGCTTCGACGCCGGGCGGGCCGAGGTCGCCGGCTACGACGTGGCCGCGCAGGCCGACCGGGTGCGCCACCGCATCGGCCTGGTCGGGCAGCACCCGGCCCTGGACGAGGCGCTGACCGGCCGGGAGAACCTGATCATCTTCGGCCGCCTGTTCCACCTGGACCGGGCCGGAGCGAGACGGCGGGCCGGCGAACTGCTCGACCGGTTCGGGCTCGCCGACGCCGCCGACCGGCCGGTACGCACGTACTCCGGTGGCATGCGCCGCCGCCTCGACCTGGCCGCCGGGATGATCCTCGCGCCCTCAGTGCTGTTCCTCGACGAACCGACCACGGCGCTGGACCCGCGCGGACGCAACGAGGTGTGGGAGGCGGTGCGGGACCTGGTACGCGGCGGCACCACGGTGCTGCTGACCACGCAGTACCTGGACGAGGCCGACCAGCTCGCCGACCGCGTCTGCGTGCTCGACGCCGGGCGGGTGATCGCCGAGGGCAGCCCCGACGCGCTCAAGTCCCGCCTCGGCGGCGACCGGATCGAGCTGGTCGTCCGCGACGCCGCCGACCTCGCCACCGCCGCGAGCCGGCTGCGCGCCGTGGCCCGCGCCGAACCCGCAGTCGACTCGGACCGGCGGGCGGTCAGCGCCCAGGTCGGCGACCGGGCCGGCGCGCTGACCGAGGTGCTGCGCGCGCTGGACGCCGACGGCGTGGGCGTGGCCGACGTGGCGCTGCGACGACCCACACTGGACGAGGTGTTCCTCCAGCTCACCGGCGGGCCGTCCGCCGGCCGTTCCGCAGTGGAGGTGACCGCGTGACCGCGATGGTGAACCCCGCCCGGCGCGCGTCCCTGGCCGGTGACGGCCTGACACTCACCGGACGCGCGCTGGCGCACTGGCGGCGCGAGCCCGGCCCGCTGATCGGCTCGCTGGGCTTCGACATCCTGATGGTGCTGATGTTCGCGTACCTGTTCGGCGGCGCGCTCCAGGTACCAGGCGGCGGCAGCTACCGCGAGTTCCTGATGCCCGGCATGTTCGCCATGGCCATGGTCTTCGGCATCAGCATGACCACCATGGCGGTCTCGGCGGACCTGGACCGCGGGGTCACCGACCGGCTGCGGTCCATGCCGGTGTCCCGGCTGGCCCCGCTGCTCGGCCGCGCGGTGGCCGACCTGATGTTCGCGGTGGTGACGCTCACCGTCATGCTGCTCGTCGGCCTGGCCGTCGGGTGGCGGGCGCGCGGCGACATCGGCGACACGCTCACCGCGTTCGGGCTGATCCTGCTGCTGCGGTTCGCGCTGGTCTGGGTGGGCGTCTTCCTCGGCCTGACCGTCAAGGGGCAGAGCGCGGTGACGGCCGTGCAGACGCTGGAGTTCCCGCTCGGCTTCCTGTCCAGCGCGTTCGTGGCGCCGTCCACCATGCCCGCCTGGCTGGGCGCGGTCGCCGAGTGGAACCCGCTGTCCGCGACCGTCGGGGCCACCCGGGAGCTGTTCGACAACCCCGGCTGGGGCGGCGACTCGTGGGTGGCCGCCCACCATCCGCTGCTGGCGGTGCTCTGGCCGCTCGTGCTGATCGTCGTGTTCCTGCCGCTGTCGCTGCGCCGCTACCGGGCGCTGAGCCGCTGAGCCGGACTCCGGGGGCGGCCGTGCGCCGCCCCCGGGGCGCCGGTCACGGCGCGGCGAGCACGACCAGCTCGCCGGTGGCCCGGGTCATCGCGACGTACCGGTCCACCGCGCCGGAGATCCCGTCGCCGAAGGACTCCGGGTCGACCAGCACCACCAGGTCGAACTCCAGTCCCTTCGCCAGCTCCGGGGTCAGCGACCGGACTCGCTCCGAGGCCGGGAACGCCGGATCGCCGATGACGCACGCGACGCCCTCGGGATGCGCGGCGAGCCAGCCGTCCACCACCGCGCCCAGCTCCGCGCGGACGCCGTACCGCACCGGCGCGCCGTCACGGATGGACGTGGGCACGTTGGCGTCCGGGAGCACGGCCCGGATCACCGGCTCGGCCGCCGCCATCACCTGCGCCGGAGTGCGGTAGTTGACTGTGAGCGTGGCCACCTCGACCCGGTCGAACCCGGCCCGGGTCAGCCGCTGCGGCCACGACTCGGTGAACCCGTGCCGCGCCTGCGCCCGGTCACCGACCACAGTGAAGCTGCGCGACGGGCAGCGCGCCAGCAGCATCTGCCACTGCGCGTCGGTCAGCTCCTGCGCCTCGTCCACCACCACGTGCGCGAACGGCCCGGCCAGCAGGTCCGGATCGGCCACGCTCAGCGCGCTGGAGTCGACCAGGCTGGTGCGCATGTCCTCGCCGTACAGCATGGTCATCAGACCCTCGCCGTCGTCGTAGGCGTGCGACGCGATCAGCGCGTCGACCACCGTGTCCATCTCGGCGCGCTGCGCGGCCAGCACCGCCTCGTCGCGCCGCCGCCGCAGCGACGCCTCCGGGTCGCCGACGCGCCGCCGGGCCGCGTCCAGCCACGGCAGGTCCGCGACCGTCCACGTGCGGGGGTCGGCCCGCCGCAGCGTACGGATCTCCTCGACGCTCAGCCACGGGGCGGACCGGCGCAGGTACGCGGGCACCGACCACAGGTCGGCCACCACGTCGAGCGGGTCGAGCAGCGGCCACGCCCGGCCGAACGCGGTCACCAGTTCCCGGTCACGCCCCAGCGCCCGGCGGACCTCCTCCGCCGGCTCGTCGCCGCGGTACTTCTCCACCAGGATCGTGAGCAGTTCCTCCCACACCTCGTCGCGGGCCTCGTTGTGCGGGGCACCCGGCCCGGCCGCCTCGAACGCCGTCGCCCAGTCGTCGGCGGTCAGCCGCAGCTCGGCGTCCCCCACGCCGACTGTCATCCCGGTCGCCGGCGGCTCCTCGTAGAACCGCACCGCCGCGTCGACCGCCCGCACCACGTCCGCGGACGCCTTCAGCCGGGCCACCTCCGGGTCGGGTTCGGGCGCCGCCGCCGCGCCCTCCGGCACCAGGTCGGCCAGCGTGCAGATCTGCACGTCTTCCTCACCCAGGCTGGGCAGCACGTCGGAGACGTAGTTCAGGTACGGCTGGTGCGGCCCGACGACGAGGACGCCGCCGCGGCGCTCGCCCAGCCGCGGGTCGGCGTGCAGCAGGTACGCGGTGCGGTGCAGCGCCACCACCGTCTTGCCGGTGCCGGGACCGCCGTCGACCACCAGCGCGCCCCGCGACCCGGCCCGGATGATCGCGTCCTGGTCGGCCTGGATGGTGCCGAGCACGTCGCGCATCCGCGCCGACCGGGTCGCGCCCAAGCTGGCGATGAACGCCGACTGGTCGTCCAGCGCGGCGTGCCCGGCCAGTCCGTCGGCGGTGAACACCTCGTCCCAGTAGTCGGTGATCCGGCCTCCGCTCCACCGGTACCGGCGGCGGCTGACCAGGCCCATCGGGTCGGCGTGGGTCGCGCCGAAGAACGGTTCGGCGGCGGGGGAGCGCCAGTCCAGCAGCAGCCGGCCGCCCGCGCCGTCGGTGAGGCCGAGCCGCCCCACGTACACCGGGGCCGCGCCGTCCGCGCCGACCATCCGGCCCAGGCACAGGTCCAGGCCGTAACGGCGCAGCGTACGCAGGCGCGCGGTGAGCCGCCGGACCTCCTGGTCCCGGTCGACCGCCTGTCGGCCCCGGCCGCCGGCGGCCCGGCGCGTCGTGTCGAGCCGGTCGGTCAGCTCGGCGATCGATCGGCGCAGGCTGTCCGCGATGGCGGCGAAGTGACGCTCGTCGTCGGCGATCAGGCCCGGGTCCGCCTTCGCCGACAGACGCTCGGGTAGGTCGAAAACGCTCGTGGCAGGCAGATTCAACTCGTCTCCGATCACGGGCACGGCCGAGCCTCCGCTCTTCGCGGCTTTTCGAATGCCTCGGCAATGGGTTACGGCCGGCAATTCTGCGCCACCACCGGGGGCTTGCCGCAAGACCGGGGGTGCGCTATATGTTGGTAGTGGCGGGAGAACCCGCCATTCTTTTTGCCCGAACAATTCTCGCGGCTCTTTCCCTCGTCCCGCCGACGGCCCGCTACCGGCGTGGCCGGTAGGATGACGGCACCATGTCGAAGGAGCGCCGGCGCAAGGCCGATCCCGCCCGCAGCCTGGCCCTTCTGTGGCGCACCCGGGAGCCGGCCAGCCGCGGCGCCGGTCCCGGTCTGAGCGTCGAGCGGATCGTGCGCGCGGCCGTCGAGATCGCGGATGCCGAGGGCATCGACGCGCTCACCATGCGCCGGGTCAGCGAGGCGCTGGGCGTGGGCACCATGTCCGTCTACACGTACGTGCCGGGGAAAGCGGAACTGCTCGACGTCATGGTGGACGCCGTTCTCGGTGACCTCCCGCGCCCGGCCGACGTGCCGGGTGGCTGGCGGGGCCGGCTGGAACGGATCGCGCGGGACAATCTGGCGCTCTACCGGTCCCACCCGTGGCTGCTGCGCGCCGAGACCACCCGGCCGGTGCTCGGCCCGAACGTGCTCGCGAAGTACGACTACGAACTGCGCGCCGTCGCGGACATCGGGCTCGACGACGTGGAGATGGACGCGGTGCTCACGCTGGTGCTGGGGCACGCCAAGAGCGCGGCCCGGGCCGCGCTGGACGTGGCCGAGCTGGAACGTGAGACCGGGATGACCGACGATCAGTGGTGGCAGACGCACGGGCCGTGGCTGGAGAAGTTCATGACCGCCGGCAGTTTCCCGCTCGCCGCGCGGGTCGGCACTGCTGCGGGTATGGCGCACGGCGCGGCGTACGGGCCGGACCACGCCTTCGAGTTCGGTCTCCAGCGGGTGCTCGACGGCATCTCGGTGGTGGTGGCCGAGCGCGCCGGTGGCGAGCCAGGGCCCGGGAAGACCTTGTAATCCTACTGGTTAAATAGGAAACTCTTGTGGGGATCGATGATCCCCGTCGTCCCGCGCCTCCGGCTGCCCTCCGTCGCGCCCGCGTACCCGTAGGAGCCCTCCATGAGCAACGCGCCCACCCCACCCGAACCGCCTACCGCAGGCCACTCCCGGCTCGCCCTCAACGAGGACTGGGCCGCCACGATCCTCGGCCTCGCGCTGCTGCTCCTGGTGCTCGCCGGCGCCATTCCCGCCGGGCTGGTGCCGTGATGGCCGGCGCCCCGGAATCCGCCGCCCACGGCACCGCCGCCGGGCCGTCCGCAGCCGCCACCACGGCCGCCCCGGCCGCCACGGACGCCCCGGCCGCCGTGACGACCACGACGGACCGGCCGGACGGTACGGCCTCGGACGCGCCGCCCCCGGCCGACCTGCGCTCCGGCGCGTTCTGGGCCTGGACCGCTCTGGGTCTGCTGGTGGTGTTCGGGCTCGCCGCGCTCACCCGGTACCTGGAACAGAACGTGCCGGTCTGGGCCGAGGGCAGCGCCATCGAGGACGTGGCCGCCGCCGTCGAGTACCCGGTCTACGCGATCCTGCTCGGCCTGCTCGGCAACCTGGTCGTCACCGTGACCGGCCTGTGGGAGCGCATCTCCGCCGCGTTCCGGACCGAGTTCTTCATCAAGACCGGCCTGGTGCTGCTCGGCGCCTCCATCAACCTCGCCGTCATCGCGAGCGCCGCCGGTCCCGCCATCGCCCAGGCGCTGCTGCTGATCAGCGGCGTGTTCCTGTTCACCTGGTGGCTGGCCGGGCGCTTCGGCCTGGATGAGAAACTGCGGGCGCTGCTCGCCTCGGCCGTGTCGATCTGCGGCGTCAGCGCCGCGATCGCCGCCGCCGGCGCGGTCCGGGCACGCCGGGAGCAGCTCGCGTACACGGCGAGCCTGGTCATCGCGTTCGCGCTGCCGTCGATCTTCCTGCTGCCGTGGCTGGCCGACGTGCTCGGCCTCTCCGACGCGGTCGCCGGCGCCTGGATCGGCGGCAACATCGACACCACCGCCGCCGTCACCGCGGCGGGCGCGCTCGCCGGTGAGGACGCGCTCCAGATCGCCAGCATCGTCAAGGTCACTCAGAACGCGCTGATGGGCGTGGTGGCGGTGGCCCTCACCGCGTACTTCGCGTTGCGTGTGGAGCGTCGCCCGGACACCCCGCGGCCGGGGCTCGGCGAGCTGTGGCGGCGGTTCCCGAAGTTCGTCCTCGGGTTCGTCGCCGCCTCGGTGATCGCCACCTGGTACCTCGACGTCGCCGGGGCGGACGGCAAGGCCACCATGGCGGTCGTCACCGACCTGCGGGTCTGGTTCCTCATCCTGGCCTTCGTCAGCATCGGCCTGGAGGTCCGCGTGTCGTCCCTGCGCGAGGCCGGCTGGCGACCGGTCACTGTGTTCGCCGCCGCCACCGTGTTCAATCTGGTGCTGGCGCTCGGACTGGCCTCGGTGCTGTTCCACGGCTTCACGGTCTGACGGGTCCCGTCCCTTCACCACGGTGTCGCACGGCCGGCACGAGGTGGCCCGGACGTTCGCCGCTCAGCCGCGTGACCGAACGTCGCTATCGTGGCCGCGTGATCACCTGCGTCGTGCACTACACGATCGACCCCGCACAGATCGAGGCGTTCGAGCGCTTCGCCCGCACCTGGATGCGGCTGGTGGCACGGCACGGCGGCGTGCACCACGGCTACTTCCTGCCCGCCGAGGGCGCGAGCGACCGGGCCGAGGCGCTGTTCAGCTTCGAGAGCCTGGCGGCGTACGAGCAGTACCGGTCCCGGTTCGGAGTGGACCCGGAGTTCGTCGCCGCCGACCGGATCCGTGAGGAGTCGGGCTGCGTCCTGCGGTACGAGCGCACGTTCATGCGGCCGCTGCTCCCCGGCGACACCGAGGGCGCGCACAGCTAGCCGCGGCGCGGCGCGTCCGGGTCCGCAGCGGCGGCGGCGTAACGGCGGGCCAGGCGGGCGAACGCCTCGCGCAGCTCCGGCGGCCCGACCACCTCGATGTCGGCGTCGTAGCGGCCGAGCACGGCGGCCAGCCCGGGCCACGACCAGGCGCCCAGCACCAGCCGGCAGCGGTCCGGGCCGAGCGCCTCGACGATCCCGTCGCGGGTCCACCCGGACACCACGCGGGCGGGCAGGTCGAGGATCACCTCGCCCCGGCAGGGCCAGTCGCCCGGCCCGGTGGCGCCCTTGAACCGACCGGCGACGTACGCGGCCACGTCTCCGCCGGGCAGCTCGCGGGGCGTGAACCGGGGGCCGGTGGGCGTACGCGGGCTGATCCGGTCGACCCGGAAGGTGCGCCAGTCGTCGCGGTCGAGGTCCCAGGCGACGAGGTACCAGCGTCCGCCCCAGGTGACCAGGTGGTGTGGTTGCACCCGGCGCGGCGGCCGGTCCGGCGCCGGCGGCGCCGTCGACACCGAGTCGTAGTCGAAGCGCAGTTCCTCGCGGGCGTGTACGGCGGCGCTCAGCGTCATCAGCAGCGCCGGTTCCACCCGGTGCCGGGCGGGCGTGCCGGCGCGTTGCACGTCGACCACCCGCAGCGCGTCCACCCGGTGCCGCAGCCGCGCCGGCATCACCTGCCGCACCGTGGTCAGCGCCCGCGCGGCGGCTTCCTCGATGCCGGTCACCCCGCCGGCGGCGGTCTGCAACGCCACGGTGAGCGCGACCGCCTGTTCGTCGTCGAAGAGCAGCGGCGGCAGCGCGGAGCCGGCGCCCAGCCGGTAGCCGCCGTCCGGGCCCTTGGTGCTCTCGATCGGGTAGCCCAGCTCGCGCAGCCGGTCGACGTCGCGGCGCACGGTACGCGCACTGACCCGCAGCCGTTCGGCGAGCAGCGCGCCCGGCCAGTCCCGCCGGGCCTGAAGCAGGGACAGCAGCGAGAGCAGTCGCGCGGAAGTTGTCGGCACGACACGCATTCTGCCCGCAGAAGAGGACACATCCTGACCGCTATGCCTGCGAGGGTGGACCCGTACCCGATCAGGACCGGAAGGAACCGATGACGATGACCGACACGACCACGGCCACGACCTCCACCATCCTCGACGCCGAGCGGGCCGACCTGCTGGCCGAGCTAGCCGAAGCGCGCAACATGCTGATCAACACCGTGCGCGGCCTGACCGACGAGCAGGCCGGGCAGAAGCCGACTGTCAGCGCGCTCTGCCTGGGCGGCCTGATCAAACACGTCGCGTCCACCGAGGAGGCGTGGCTGCGCTTCGTGGTCGAGGGCTCGTCGGCGATGTCCTTCGCCATGCCCGAGGGCGTCACCTGGGAGGACTTCATGGCCGGGCAGGCCCGCGAGCTGCCGCAGTGGGCGATCGAGCGGGGACGGGACTTTCAGATGCTGCCCGAGGACACGCTGCCGGCCATCCTGGACCGGTACGCCCGCATCGCCGCCCGTACCGAGGAGATCGTGGCCGGCGTCGAGGACCTGTCCGCGACCTGGCCGGTGCCGGACGCGCCGTGGAACGAGCCCGGTTCGGTCCGCAGCATCCGGCGGGTGCTGATCCACGTCATCGCCGAGACCACCCAGCACGCCGGGCACGCCGACATCCTGCGGGAGACCATCGACGGGCAGACCACCACCTGAGCCGGCCGGAGACCACGGCCATGACAGTGCTCGACCAGCGTGCGCTCAACCGGGCGACGCTCGCCCGGCAACTGCTGCTCGACCGCGCCGACCTCCCGGTGGGCGGCGCGGTCGAGCACCTGTGCGGACTACAGGCCCAGGAGCCGCAGGAGCCGTACGTCGGGCTCTGGTCGCGGCTGCGGGCCTTCGACCCGGCGGTCCTGTCCGACCTGCTGGTGCGCCGCCGCCTGGTGCGTACCCATCTGATGCGCCGCACCGTGCACCTGCTCGTCGCCGACGACGTGCTGGCCTGGCGATCCCGCCACGACGCGATGCTGCGGCAGCGGGTGCTGGGCGTCTACCGCGGCGAGCTCGACGGGGTCGACCTCGACGAGCTCGCCGCGGCGGCCCGGGAGGCGCTCGCCGACGACGAGCCCCGCACCAACGCCGAGATCGTGTCCGTGCTCGCCGCCCGCTGGCCGGGCCCGGACCGGCGCGCGCTCGGCGAGATCGTGCTCGCGCTGGTGCCGACCGTGCAGGCCCCGCCGCGCGGGCTGTGGCGCAGCACGGCCGGCGTCCGTACCGTCGCCCTGGCCCGCTGGCTGGGCCGCGACCCCGACCCGCCCGACGCGGACGGTGACGACCCGGTCGGGCAGCGGCTCGTCCGGCGGTACCTGGCCGCGTACGGTCCGGCGGCCTCGGCGGACGTGCGCGCCTGGTGCGGCCTCGCCGGGCTGCCCGCGGCGGTGGCCGCACTCCGCGACGAGCTGGTGACGTTCCGGGACACGCGCGGCCGCACGCTGCTCGACCTGCCGGGCGCGCCCCGGCCCGACCCGGACAGGCCCGCGCCGGTACGGTTCCTGCCCGCCTTCGACAACGCCGTGCTCGGCTACCACGACCGCAGCCGGATCATCGACGACGCCCACCGCAACCTCTCCGTTGCCGGAGCCCGGTTCGTGCTGGTCGACGGCCGGGTCGCCGCGACGTGGACGGTCGAGGGCGTCGTCGTCGTGGTCACGCCGCTGCGCACGCTCACCCGCGCCGAGCGCACGGCAGTCACCGCCGAGGGCGGCGCCGTGGCGGCGTTCCTGTCCGAGGGCGACAACCAGGGGGTACGCGTCGCCGCGAGCTGACCTCCGGCTGCCGGTCAGGCGCGCCCTGGGGCTGCCGGTCAGGCGCGCACGGCGCGGCCCATCCGGGTGACCGCCTCGGTGAGCACGGCGGGGGAGGTGGCGAAGTTGAGCCGCACGAACCCGGCGCCGCCGGCGCCGAAGACGTGCCCGGAGCTGAGCGCCACCCGGGCCCGGTCGACGAACATCCGCGCCGGCCCGGCCAGGTCGCTGGCCACCCCCGGGCCGTCGCCCGCCTCGGTGGGCACGCCGAGGGCGCGGCAGTCCAGCCAGGCCAGGTACGTGCCCTCGGGCGGCTGCCAGGACACCGCCGGCAGGTGTTCGGCCAGCAGCGACCCGAGCAGCGCCCGGTTGGCGTCCAGGCCGTCGAGCAGCCGGTCCAGCCACGGCTCGCCGGCCCGGAACGCGGCGGTGTGCGCGAGCACCCCGAAGTGGCTGGGGCCGTGACTCACCTCCTCCGGCATCCGGGCCAGGTCGTCGGCGGCGTCCGGCCCGGCAACGGCCAGCGCCGCCTTGAGCCCGGCGAGGTTCCACGCCTTGGACGCCGACATCAGCGCGAACGCGTTCTCCGCGCCGGGCACCGTCAGGTACGGGGTGAACCGCGCGCCGGGCAGCGCCAGCGGCGAGTGGATCTCGTCGGAGACCACCCGTACGCCGTGCCGGGCGGCCAGCTCGGCGACGGTGGCCAGCTCGTCGGGCCGGTGCACCACCCCGGTCGGGTTGTGCGGGTTGCAGAGCAGGAACGCCGGCCGGTCACCGGCGGCGCGGGCCCGGCGGAACGCCTCGTCCAACGCGGCCGGGTCGAGCCGCAGGTCCGCCCCGAGCGGCGCCTCGATCACCTGCCGGTCGGCGTGCGTGACGAATGCGTAAAACGGCGGGTAGACCGGGGGAGTGACCACCACCGCGTCGCCCGGCCCGGTGACCAGGCGCAGCACCTCGACCGTGCCCATCATGACGTCCGGCACCAGCGTGGTCCGGCCGACCGGGAAGTCGGCCCAGCCCCAGCGCCGCGCGGCGAACCCGCCGACCGCCTCGGCGTACGCGGTTCCGTACGCGTAGCCGGTGTCGCCCAGCTCGACGGCCCGGCGCAGCGCCTCGGCGATCGGCGGCGCCAGCGGCACGTCCTGCTCGGCGACCCACAGCGGCAGCACGTCCGACGGGTACAGCCGCCACTTCACGCTCGTGCGCTGCCGAAGCTGGTCGAGTGTGAGCTGGGTGAGCGGGTTGCCGTCGTCGGCGGAAACGACCATGCGGCCCACACTAGGCGCGTCCTACCATCGCCCGATGGCCCACCCGGCGTACCCGCTGCGCACGCCCCGGCTGCTGCTGCGCCCGGTGACCCTCGACGACCTCGACGACGTGCACGCCTGGCAGCGCCGCCCGGACGTGGTCCGCTGGATGGCCGGCGCCGCCCCGCGTACCCGGGAGGAGTCCCTGTCGTCGGTGACCGCGATGGTCGGCGAGGACGCGCTGCGCGCGGAGGGCGACTGCCTGACGCTCGCCGTGGTCAGCGACGTGCGGGTGATCGGCGCTGTCGAGCTGGTGTGGCGCAGCGCGGCGGACCGCACCGCCGAGCTGGGGTACGTGTTCCACCCCGCCCACGGCGGCCGGGGGCTGGCCACGGAGGCGGCTGGCGCGCTGCTGGACTGGGGTTTCGGCGAGTTCGGGCTGCACCGGGTGCTGGCCCGCTGCCACGCCGGCAACGAGCCGTCGGCCCGCCTGATGGCCCGGCTCGGGATGCGGCGGGAGGCGCGGCACGTGCGCAGCTACCGGTTCCGGGGCGCGTGGGCCGACCAGCTCGTCTACGCGATCCTCGCCGACGAGTGGCGTCGCCGTTGAGCCGCCGGATCAGGAGACGGCGACGGGATCGCCGACCCGGATCTCGCCGGTGGTCACCGGGACCAGCCGGATGCCGAACCACGTCTTGCCGTCGTAGCGCCGGTGCCGGGCCAGCGTACGGATCGGCTCCTTCCCGCTGGTGAGCGTCTGCGGGTCGATGAGCGTCACCGAGCAGCGGTCGCAGCGTTCGGAGACCCGGAAGTCGACGGCGCCGATGCGCACATGCGTCCAGCCGTCCTCGGCGAACGGCTCGAACGGCCCGTCGAGCACCACTGTCGGCCGGAACCGGGCCATCGCCAGCGGCTCCGGGGCCGGTTCGCCGCGTTCCAGCGCGCCCTCGACGATCCAGTCCCGCAGTCGCCGCAGCGACGGCGCCGTGGTGAGCAGCAGCGGCCCGGCGTCGGAGAGGTTCAGCGGATCACCGGGCAGGCCGCCGTGCTCGGCCGACATCGGCCGGCGGCGCGGGTCGTCCAGCCAGGCCAGCCGCACCGGACGGCCCAGCCGCGCGGAGAGCCAGTCGTGCGCGTCGTCGGCGGCGAGCCGGACCGTGTCCAGCCGGGACACGTCGGTGCCGACCGGCGGCCCGTCGACCGGTTCGGCGACTGTCAGCGTCGACCCGTCGCGGTCGGTGAGCGTGATCGACCCGGTGCCGGGCACGGCGGTGAGGCCGAGCAGCGCCGGCAGCGCGCTCGACGTCACCTTGCCGCCGTCGGATCGCAGCACCACCCAGCGGCGGTCGTGGCGCAACCCCCACGGCTGCACCTCGGCCCGGTCGACGTCGACGCCGCCGAGGGACTTGACCGGACGCAGGTGGGTCGAGACCAGACGCGTCATCGCCCGCTCAGCCGATCTTCGGGGTGGCGCGGTCGATGATCGCCGACAGGTCCAGCCCACCCGGCAGCGTCCCGTACGCCTGCCCGTGGTCGCCGCCGAGCCGGGACGCGCAGAACGCGTCGGCGACCGCCGGGTGGCCGTGGCGCACCAGCAGCGCCCCCTGCAGCACCAGCGCCAGCCGCTCCACCACGCGCCGGGCACGCAGCTCCACGTCGGTGTGGTCGGCCAGCTCGTCGCGCACCCGGCGCACCGCGGCGTCCAGTCGCGCGTCCGCGCCGGCCGCGGCGGCCACCTCCGCCTCGTAGGCGGCGAGGACCTGCGGCTCCCGGGTGAGCGCGCGCAGCACGTCCAGCGCTGCGACGTTGCCGGAGCCCTCCCAGATCGAGTTCAGCGGCGACTCGCGGAACAGCCGCGGCATGCCGGACTCCTCCACGTAGCCGTTGCCGCCCAGGCACTCCAGCGCCTCGGCGGCGTGCCCCGGCCAGCGCTTGCACACCCAGTACTTGCCGACGGCCAGGGCGAGGCGCTTGAACGCGGTCTCGCCGTCGTCGCCGCGCGCCGACCGGTCCGTCGCGCCGGCCAGCCGGAGCATCAGCAGGGTGGCGGCCTCGGACTCCACCGCCAGGTCGGCCAGCACGTTGCGCATCAGCGGCTGGTCGACCAGGTAGCTGCCAAACGCCCGCCGGTGCGTGGCGTGGTGCACGGCGGTGGTCACGCCCTGACGCATCCCGGCCGCCGCGCCGATCACGCAGTCGAGCCGGGTCAGGTTGACCATGTCGATGATGGTGCGCACGCCCCGGCCCTCGTCGCCGACGCGCCACGCCACCGCGTGCTCGTACTCGACCTCGGCGGAGGCGTTGGAGCGGTTGCCGAGCTTGTCCTTGAGCCGCATCAGCCGCATCGGGTTGCGGGCGCCGTCGGGCAGCACGCGGGGGACCAGGAAGCAGGTGAGGCCGCCGGGCGCCTGGGCGAGCGTGAGGAACAGGTCGCACATCGGCGCCGAGGTGAACCACTTGTGCCCGACGAGCCGGTAGCTGCCGTCCGGCTCGGGCCGGGCGGTGGTGGTGTTGGCGCGCACGTCCGAGCCGCCCTGCTTCTCGGTCATCGACATGCCGGCGAGCAGGCCGCGCTTGGTCTGCGGCGGGCGCAGCCCGAAGTCGTACTCCCGGGTGGTGAGCAGCGGCTCGTAGCGGTCGGCCAGCTCCGGGCTGTGCCGCAGCGCGGGCACCGCCGCGTAGGTCATCGAGATTGGGCAGCCGTGCCCGGCGTCGGGCCGCCACAGGTAGAAGCCGGCGGCCCGGGCCACGTGCGCGCCCGGCCGGTCGTCCGCCCACGGCGCGGCGTGCAGGCCGTGCCCGACAGCGGTACGCATCAGCTCGTGCCAGGACGGGTGGAACTCCACCTCGTCGATGCGGTTGCCGTACCGGTCGTGGGTGCGCAGCGCCGGCGGGTGCTCGTTGGCGAGCCGCCCGTGCTCGGCGGCCTCCTCACCACCGGCGAGCCGGCCCAGCCTGTGCAGCCCGGACAGCGCCCAGCCGGCGCCCTCCCGGGCGACGCCGTCGCACAGCGCCGGGTCGTCGGCGGTGTCGTGGCCGACCATCGGGGGGACCTGGTTGACGACCTCGTGTGTGGTCACGGCGGCAACTCCCAGCGCGGTGGCGGATCAGGTCGGGGCCCGGATTGAAACATCGTTCACTCCGCACCGGCAAGCACCCGCCGGGAAGTCTATTTGGCTGGATTCGTTTGACATCATCCAGCTCGGAGAGAAGACTCGCCGAAACTTTCTTTTGTCCGGGAAGTGGCAAGGGGGGCCTGTGTCCAGGAAAAAGCTCGGCGCGTTCGGCGCCGCACTCATTCTCACCATCGGCGTCCTGTCCGGATGCACCGGCGGCGAGGCGGTCGACGTCGGCGGCGGGGGGAACGCCGGTGGCGAAGGCGGAGTCCTCAACGCGGCGATCGGCGGCGAACCCGACCAGCTCGACCCGCACAAGACCTCGGCCTACTACAGCTTCCAGGTGCTGGAGAACGTCTACGACACGCTCGTCGAGCCGGACGCCGACCTGAAGATGGTGCCCTCGCTGGCGACGAAGTGGACCACCAGCGACGACCAGCTGACCTGGACGTTCACCCTGCGCGAGGGCGTGAAGTTCTCCGACGGGTCGCCGCTGACCTCCGAGGACGTCGTCTACTCCTTCGAGCGGATCATCAAGGAGAAGCTGAACAACGCGTACAAGTTCGCCACCGTCAAGTCGGTCACCGGCCCCGACCCCACGACGGTGGTGGTGACGCTGAGCGCGCCGACGCCGAACCTGCTCGCCAACCTCGGCGGGTTCAAGGGCGTGGCGATCGTGGAGAAGTCCAACGTGGAGTCCGGCAAGGTCAAGACCGCGCCGGTGGGCAGCGGGCCGTTCACGGTCGCCGGCTACACCTCCGGCGACAGCATCAAGCTGGTGCGCAACGACGCCTACTGGGGTGAGAAGCCGAAGCTCGACGGCGTCACGTTCACCTTCGTCAAGGACCCCACGGTGGCGCTGCAGAACCTGCGCAGCGGCCAGGTGCAGTGGACCGACAACCTGCCGCCGCAGCAGGTCAAGTCGCTGCAGGACGGCGACGACCCGGTGGTGAAGTCGGCGGCCTCCACCGACTACTGGTACGTGGCGCTCAACGAGGCCCGCAAGCCGTTCGACAACCCCGAGGTGCGGCGCGCGATCGGATACGCCCTGGACCGGGAGGCGATCACCAAGGCGGCGAAGTTCGGCCTGGCCACCGTCAACCAGACCGCCATCCCGAAGGACAGCGCGTTCTACTACGACTACGCGCCCTACAGCCACGACCCGGGCAAGGCCAAGCAGATGCTCGGCCAGGCCGGCGTCGGCAACCTGACCATGGACCTGATGGTCACCAGCGAGTACCCGGAGACGGTCAGCGCCGCCCAGGTCATCGCCGCCCAGCTCAAGGACGTCGGCATCACCGTGAAGATCCGTACGCTGGACTTCGCCCAGTGGCTCGACGAGCAGGCCAAGGGCAACTTCGACGGGTTCATGCTGGGCTGGCTCGGCAACATCGACCCGGACGAGTTCTACTACGCCCAGCACCACAGCGGCGGCACGTTCAACTTCCACAAGTACAAGAACCCGGCGGTCGACAAGCTGCTGGACGACGCGCGCACCCAGACCGACCAGGGCGCCCGCAAGCAGGCGTACGAGCAGGCGGCGAAGCAGATCGTCGACGACGCCAGCTACCTCTACCTCTACAACCCGGACGTGGTGCAGGGCTGGTCGAAGAAGGTCTCCGGCTACGAGGTGCGCACCGACCGGGCGATCCGGTTCCGGTCGGTCTCCCTGGCCAAGTGATGGCCCGCTTCGTCCTGCGGCGGGCCCTCCAGTCGGCGGTCGTGCTGATCGGCGTGACCCTGGTGGTGTTCCTGCTGCTGCAACTCGTGCCCGGCGATCCGGTCCGGGTGGCGCTCGGCACGCGGTTCGACCAGGCGACGTACGACGCGTTGCGGGAACGGGCCGGCCTCGACCAGCCGCTGCCCGTGCAGTACGCCAGCTACCTCGGGCACGCGCTCACCGGCGACCTGGGGGTCAGCTTCCGCACCGGCCAGCCGGTGAGCCAGATCGTGCTGGAACGGCTGCCCGCCACGCTGTCGCTCGCCGTCACCGCCGTGGTGTTCGCGCTGCTCGTCGCGTTCCCGCTCGGCATCGTCGCGGCGGTACGCAGCGGGTCCGCCGTCGACCACGCCGCCCGCGTGTTCAGCCAGTTCGGCGTCTCGGTGCCGGACTTCTGGATGGGCATCATGGGCATCCTGCTGTTCGCCGGCGTGCTGGGCTGGCTGCCGCCCTCGGGCTACGTCGCGCTGACCGAGGACCCCGGCCGGTGGGCCACCCACGTGGCGCTGCCGGCGGTCACCGTCGGCCTGGTCACCGCCTCCATCCTCACCCGGTTCATCCGCTCCTCCGTGCTGGAGGTGCTCTCCGCCGACTACGTACGCACCGCCGAGGCGAAAGGACTGCGCAACCGCGTGGTGATCGTGCGGCACGTGCTGCGCAACGCGCTGATCCCGGTGGTGACCGTGGTCGCTGTGCAACTTGCGTCCCTGCTCGGCGGCGTCATCGTGATCGAGGTGCTGTTCGCCTGGCCCGGCATCGGCCGGCTCACCTTCGACGCCGTGCAGGCCCGCGACTATCCCGTCCTGCAGGGCGCGGTGCTGCTTGTGGCCGCCCTGTTCCTGCTGGTCAACCTGCTGGTGGACATCCTCTACGCCCGCCTCGACCCGAGGATCACGGTCAAGTGAGCGCCACGACCGAGAGCACCGGACGCCGCGTGCTGGACGCGCTGCGCCGCGACCCGCTCGCCGTCGGCGGCACGATCGTGCTCGTGCTGCTGGTCGTGGTCGGCGTGGCCGGCCCGTGGCTGGCCCCGGCCGGCGTGAACGACGTCGACGTGGACCAGATGCTGCGCCCGCCCAGCGGCGCGCACCCGTTCGGCACCGACGAGCTGGGCCGCGACGTGCTCAGCCGGGTGCTCGTCGCCGCCCGTGTCTCACTGCAGGTCGGCGCGGTCAGCGTCGGCATCGCGCTGGTCGCCGGGGTGACGCTCGGACTGTTCGCCGGCTACTACCGGGGCTGGCTGGACAGCGTGCTCATGCGCTGCATGGACGTGCTGTTCGCGTTCCCGGTGCTGCTGCTGGCGGTGGCCATCGTGGCGGTGCTCGGCCCCGGCCTGCTCACCGCCATGGTCGCCATCGGCGTGGTCTACACGCCCATCTTCGCCCGGATCACCCGCGCCGGCGTGCTGTCGGTACGCGAGCAGGTGTTCGTCCGGGCCGCCGTGTCCATCGGCGCGTCCGACCTGCGCATCATGCGCCGCCACGTGCTGCCGAACATCGCCGCGCCGCTGATCGTGCAGACGTCGCTGTCGCTGGCGTTCGCGATCCTCTCCGAGGCCGCGCTGTCCTTCCTCGGCCTGGGCATCCAGCCGCCGGCGCCGGCCTGGGGCCGGATGCTGTTCGACGGGCGCGGCTTCGTCACCGACGCCTGGTGGCTGGGCGTGTTCCCGGGCGCGGCGATCTTCCTCACCGTGCTGGCGTTCAACCTGGTCGGCGACGCGCTGCGGGACGTGCTCGACCCGCGCCAGCTCACCCTCGCCGAGGCCCGCCGGAGCACAGCATGAGCGAGCGCACCGAGCGGAGCGAGGGCCACGAGCGCATGCCCGGCCAGCACAGCATGAGCGAGCGCACCGAGCGCATGCCGAGCCAGCGCCAGCGGCCGAGGGCCGACTCGACGGTGCTGTCCGTCGACGACCTCACCGTCACCGTCGGCACACGCCGGGGTCCGGCCCGCGCCGTGGCCGGCGTGTCCTGGCAGGTGCGGCAGGGGGAGACGTTCGCCCTGGTCGGCGAGTCGGGAAGCGGCAAGAGCATGACGCTGCTCGCGGCCACCGGCCTCGCTCCGCGCGCCGCCACGGTCACCGGCCGGGTGCGGCTGCTCGACCACGAGCTGACCGCGCTGCCCGACGACCGCCGCCGTAAGCTGCGCGGCCGGCACGTCGGGTTCGTCTTCCAGGATCCGATGACCTCGCTCAACCCGGTGCTGCCGGTGGGCCGGCAGGTCACCGAGGCGGCCGAGGAACACCTCGGGCTGACCCGCCGCGCCGCCCGCGACCGGGCGGTGGAGCTGCTGGAGCTGGTCGGCATCCCGTCGGCCGCGCAGCGCGTCGACGCGTACCCGCACCAGTTCTCCGGCGGCATGCGCCAGCGCGTCGCCATCGCCATGGCGCTGGCGTGCGAGCCGGACCTGCTGATCGCCGACGAGCCGACCACCGCGCTGGACGTCACCACCCAGGCGCAGATCATCGAGCTGGTCGCCGACCTCCAGGCGCGCCTGGGCACCGCCGTCGTCTGGGTCACCCACGACCTCGGTGTGGTCGCCGGCATCGCCGACACGGTCGCGGTCATGTACGGGGGGCGGATCGTCGAGCAGGGCCCGGTGGACGCGGTGTTCGACACGCCCACCCACCCGTACACCCGGGCGCTGCTGGCGGCCCGGCCCGACCCGTCCCGGCGCGGCGAGGACCTGGTCGCCATCCCCGGCGCGCCGCCGAGCCCGCTGGACCTGCCGCCCGGCTGCGCGTTCTGGCCGCGCTGCCCGGTACGCGCCGACCCCCGTTGCGAGCACGAGCTGCCGCCGCTGACGCCGGTCGGCGACGGGCACACGGTCCGCACCTTCTACCGTGGAGAGACCGGATGAGCGACGACACCCCGGACGTGGTCGCCGAGCTGGACGACCTCGCGGTGCACTTCCCGACCCCGGCCGGAACGGTCCGCGCCGTCGACGGCGTCTCCCTTGCCGTACGCCGGGGCGAGACGCTCGGGCTGGTCGGCGAGTCGGGCAGCGGCAAGTCCACCGCCGGGCTGGCGCTGCTGCGGCTGGTCGACCCGACCGCCGGGCGGGTCCGGGTGGCGGGCGCGGACGTGACCCGCTGGTCCCGCCGCCGCCTGCGCGCGACGCGCCGCCACGTGGCGATGGTCTTCCAGGATCCGCAGGCGTCGCTGGACCCGCGCCGCACTGTCGGCGACAGCATCGCCGAGCCCCTCGTGGTGCACCGGCTCGCCGCGTCCCGCACCGCCCGCCGGGAGCGGGTGGCCGAACTGCTGGACCTGGTCGGCCTGCGCGCCGACACCGCCGACCGGCATCCGCACGAGCTGTCCGGCGGCCAGCGCCAGCGCGTCGGCGTGGCCCGGGCGCTGGCGGGCGAGCCGGACCTGATCGTCCTGGACGAGCCGATCGCCTCGCTCGACCTGAGCGTCCAGGCGCAGATCATGAACCTGCTGCGGCGCCTGCAACGCGACCTCGGGCTGACCTACCTGTTCATCGCGCACGACCTGGCCGCCGTGGAGCACATGAGTGACCGGATCGCGGTGATGTACCTGGGCCGCATCGTGGAGACCGGCCCACCGGAGCGGATCTACCGGCGCCCGGCGCACCCGTACACGGCAGCGCTGTTGTCGGCGGTGCCGGTGGCCGATCCCCGGGTCGAGCGGCAGCGCCGCCGCATCGTGCTCACCGGCGACATCCCCAGCCCGGTGGACCCGCCGAGCGGCTGCCGCTTCCGTACCCGATGCCCGCAGGCCCGCCCCGCGTGCGCCGAGACCGACCCGGCGCTGGCCGAGGTGGGTCCGGGCCACGAGGCCGCGTGCCTGTTCCCGCTCGACGGCGAGCGCGACGGCGGCGAGGTGGAGGGCGGCTCGACGGACCGGGCCGACGTCGCTGGCACGGCGTAGGCTCACCGCCGATGACGTTCACCACCCGGCCGACGCTGCGCGGCACGTTCGGCATGGTCTCGTCCACGCACTGGCTGGCCAGCCAGTCCGCGATGGGTGTGCTGGAGCGCGGCGGCAACGCGTTCGACGCCGCCGTGGCCGCCGGGTTCGTGCTGCACGTCGTGGAGCCGCACCTCAACGGCCCGGCCGGCGAGGTGCCGGCGATCCTCGCCACCGCGGCCGACCCGACGCCGCGGGTGCTCTGCGGGCAGGGCCCGGCCCCTGCGGCCGCCACGGTCGCACACTTCCGGTCGCTGGGCCTGGACCTCGTGCCCGGCGCCGGCCCGCTCGCCGCGGTGGTGCCCGGCGCTGTCGACGCGTGGCTGCTGCTGTTGCGCGACCACGGCACCCGCACGCTCGCCGAGGTGCTGGAACCGGCGATCGGCTACGCCGCCGCCGGTCACCCGCTTGTCGGCGCTGCCGGGCAGACTGTGGCGCGGGTCCGGTCGCTGTTCACCGACCACTGGCCGACCTCCGCGCGCCTCTGGCTCCGCCACGGCCGCCCGCCCGCGCCGGGGGAGATGGTCACCAACCCGGCGTACGCAGACACGCTGCGCCGCCTCGTCGACGCCGGACGGGCCGCCGGCACGGACCGGGAGGCGCAGATCGAGGCGGCCCGGCGCGCCTGGCGGGAGGGTTTCGTCGCCGAGGCGATCGACGCGTTCAGCCGGCTGCCGTTGCGCGACTCCAGCGGGCGCGCCCACGCCGGGCTGGTCACCGGCGACGACATGGCCCGCTGGTCGGCCACCTGGGAGGAACCGGTCACGCTGGACTGGCACGGGCACACGGTCGCCAAGACCGGCTTCTGGGGCCAGGGCCCGGTGCTGCTGCAGACGCTCTCGATCCTGGACGCGCTCGACGACCCGGCGGTCTACGATCCGTCCGGCCTGGACGGCATCCACGCGCAGGCCGAGGCGCTGAAGCTCGCCTTCGCCGACCGGGAGGCGTGGTACGGCGACACCGACGTCCCGGGCTCCGCGCTGCTGTCGGCCGGTTACGCCCGTTCGCGGGCCGCGCTGGTCGACGACCGCGCCGACACGTCGCTGCGCCCCGGCAGCCCGGCGGGAGCGCCGCCCCGGCTGCCGTCGCACCTGCACGACCACGCCGCCGGGCGGGCCGTCCCGCAGGACCCGAGCACCGGCGAACCCACGGTGCGGGCCGACGGCGTGACCCGCGGCGACACCTGCCACGTCGACGTGGTGGACCGGTGGGGCAACATCATCTCCGCGACGCCCAGCGGTGGCTGGTTGCAGAGTTCACCCGCCATCCCGGAGCTGGGCTTCCCGCTCGGCAGCCGGCTGCAGATGTGCTGGCTGGAGGAGGGGCTCGCCTCGACGCTGCGGCCGGGCCGGCGGCCGCGTACCACGCTCAGCCCGACGCTGGTGCTGCGCGACGGGGAGCCGGTGATGGCGTGCGGTACGCCCGGCGGCGACCAGCAGGACCAGTGGCAGCTGCTGTTCCTGCTGCGGCACCTGGCCGGCGGGCAGGAGCTTCAGGAGGCGATCGACGCGCCGACCTGGCACACCACGAGCCTGCCCGCGTCGTTCTATCCGCGCGAGGTCGAGCCGGGCGTGCTGGTGCTGGAGGACCGCCTCGACAGCGACGTGCTGGAGGGCCTGCGCGCAAGGGGCCACACCGTCCGCCTGTCCGCCCCGTGGAGCCTGGGCCGCATGTGCGCGGTAACCCGCGACCCGCGCACCGGAGTCCTGTCCGCCGCCGCAAACCCCCGAGGCGCTCAGGGCTACGCCACCGGCCGCTGACCCCTCTTCCTCGTTGATCTTGCACTTGCGGCCCGGGCACAGCGGTCATAACGGGCGCTCGCCGGGCAGCAAGTGCAAGATCGACGGGGAACGGCGGTCAGTCGTTGATTCGGGTTATGTTGCGGATCTTGTTGGCGGCGTCCAGGGCCGCCACCTTGTACGCCTCCGCCAGGGTCGGGTAGTTGAACACCGCGTCGAGCAGGTAGTCGACGGTGCCGCCGCAGCCCATGACCGCCTGCCCGATGTGGACGATCTCGGTGGCGCCGGTGCCGAACACGTGCACGCCGAGCAGCCGGCCGTCCTCGGGTGAGACGAGCAGTTTCAGCATGCCGTACGAGTCGCCGACGATCTGGCCCCGGGCCAGCTCCCGGTAGCGGGCGATGCCCACCTCGAACGGGGTGGACGCCTCGGTCAGCTCCTCCTCGGTCGTCCCGACGAAGCTGATCTCCGGAATGGTGTAGATGCCGATCGGTTGCAGGTCGGACATGCCGCGCGCCGGTTCGCCGCAGGCGTGCTGGGCGGCCAGCCGGCCCTGTTCCATCGAGGTGGACGCCAGCGCCGGAAAGCCGATCACGTCGCCGACCGCGTAGATGTTGTCCACGGCGGTGCGGTAGTTGGCGTCGACGGTGATCCGGCCGCGGTGGTCGGCGGTGAGCCCGGCCGCGTCCAGCGCGAGGTCGTCGGTCTGTCCCTGGCGCCCGGCCGAGTACATCACCGTGTCCGCGACGATCTTCTTGCCGCTGCGCAGCACGCAGAGCGCGGCGGTGCGGTGCTTCTCCACGGCGGCCACCTCCTCGCCGAAGCGGAAGGTCACCGACAGGTCCCGCAGGTGGTACTTCAGGGACTCGACGATCTCCTCGTCGCAGAAGTCGAGCATCCGGGGGCGGCGCTCCACCACCGTCACCTTGGTGCCGAGCGCGGCGAACAGGGAGGCGTACTCCATCCCGATCACCCCGGCGCCGACCACGACCATGCTGCGCGGGACGGCCTGGAGGTTGATGACGCCGTCGGAGTCGACGATGGTCCGGTCGTCGAAGTCGACGCTGTCCGGGCGGGCCGGGCGGGTGCCGGCGGCGATGACCGCCTTGTCGAAGCTGATCCGGGTCTCCCGGCCGGAGCCGGCGTCGACCCAGACGGCGTGCGGGTCGGCGAACCGGCCGGTGCCGGTGATCAGCGCGACCTTGTTGCGGGCCAACTGGTCGCGGATGACGTCGGTCTGCCGGGTGATCACGTGCTGGGTGCGGGCGGCCAGGTCCGCGACGGTGATCTCCTCCTTGACCCGGTAGCTGCTGCCGTAGAGGTCGCGCTGGCTGAGCCCGGTCAGGTAGAGGACGGCTTCGCGCAGTGTCTTGGAGGGCACGGTGCCGGTGTTGATGCACACTCCGCCGAGCATGTCGCGGCGATCGACGATGGCGACGCGGCGGCCCAGTTTGGCCGCGGCGATCGCCGCCTTCTGTCCACTCGGTCCGGAGCCCAGCACCAGCAGGTCGTAGTCATACACGAGCGCCAGCCTGGCAGGGTCTCGCAACCCGCGCCAGCGGTGGGGCTCCGCGCCGGGGGTGGAACGCGGAGCCCCACCGGGTCAGCGGCCCTGCAGGTTCCGGACGTTGTCGCCGAACGTCCAGCCCTTCGACCCGTCCCAGTTGACCGACCAGGTCATCAGGCCCTTCAGCCGGCCCTGGTAGGTGTTCCACGCCTGGGCCACCAGCGCCGGGCTCATGTAGCCGCCGCCGGCGCCGACCTGTGCGGGCAGGCCGGGGACCTGCCGGTCGAGCGGGACGCGGATGGTGGTGCCCTGGATGACCAGGCCGGCGTCGAGGCAGTTGGTCTGCGCGACGAATCCGGCCACCGTGCCGGCCGGGTACGAGTCACCGGCGCAGCCGTACATCGAACCGTTGTAGTACTGCATGTTCAGCCACCAGAGCCGCCCGTTGTCGGCGTACTTCTTGATGATCGGCAGGTACGCGCCCCAGATCGAGCCGTAGGTGACGCTGCCGCCGGTGACGTACGCGGTCTCCGGCGCCATGGTGAGCCCGAACCCGGCTGGCATCTGGGCCAGCACCCCGTCGATGATCCGGATCAGGTTGGCCTGGGAGGGGGAGAGCTGGTTGATGTTCCCGCTGCCGGTCAGGCCGGTCTCGATGTCGATGTCGATGCCGTCGAAGTTGTGCCGCTTGAGGATCGGCACGACGGTGGCGACGAACCGGTCGGCGACCGCGCTGGAGCTGAGGTCGATGCCGGCGGTGGCGCCGCCGATGGACAGCAGCACGGTGAGTCCGGCGGCCTTGGCCTGGCACACCTGCGCCGGGGTGGGCACCTTGACGCCGGCGTCCATGCCGTCCTCCCAGAGCACGGTGCCGTCGGCGCGGATGACCGGGAACGCGGCGGTGACCACGTTGTAGCCGTGCCCGGTGATCCGGGAGTCGGTGATCGGGATCCAGCCGAGGCCGGGGTGTACGCCGTTGGCGGCGCCGTCCCAGTTCTCCCAGTAGCCCTGGAGCACCTTGCCGGAGGGCCGGGACCGCAGCGCGCAGGTGTCCCCGCCCGGAGTGGTCGGGCTGGACGACACGGTCGGCGTGGGGGAGGGCGTCCGGGTGGGGGAGGCGGACGGGGACGGCGAGGGCGGCCGGGTGGTGGGGCTGGGCGACGGCGTGCCGCCGGTGCAGGCGCCGAGGTCGGTCCAGAGCGCCGGTAGGGCGGCCGGGTTCCAGCCGGCGCCGGCCGGCGGGGTGTGTGTGACGAGCGCCTGGTAGAGCCGGCCGGCGTAGGTGGCGCGGCTGCCGGCGTTCCAGGTGACGCCCTCGGCCCAGGCCGGCGCGTCACACGCGACGAGCGCGCCGACGGCGCCGGTCGTGGTGGCGGCGGTGGCGGGCAGTGCGGCGGCGGTGGCGGCGAGCAGCGCGACGCCACCGAGCAGTGCGGTCATCCCGCGTCCGAGTCGCATTGACATACCTCCTCATCGATGCGCCGGAGGCTATCAGTTAACTTTGTTAAGTGTAAATGAGCAGTACGCTGTCACCGCTTGGTTCACGGCGTGAACGCGATGAACGCAGGTCGCCGTGGGCGGCCGGGAAGGGACGGCGGCGGACGTGGACGCCAGACGCACCACGGTGCGCGACATGCGCCGGGCCAACCGGTCGGTCCTGCTGACCCGGATCTGGCTGGACGGCCCGCTCAGCCGCCACGAGCTGGGCCAGTCCACCGCGCTCAGCCTGGCCAGCGTCAGCAACCTGGTCGGCGAGATGATCAACGAGGGCCTGGTCGAGGAGGCCGGGTCGGTCGAGTCCGACGGCGGCCGTCCCCGCGTGCTGCTGCGCGTCGCGCCCGGCTACGGCTACCTGGTCGGCGCCGACGTCGGCGAGACCCGCGTCCAGGTGGAACTGTTCGACCTGAGCATGACCGCGCTGGCCAAGGCGGAGTACCCGATCGCCGCGACCGGGCCCGACCCCGAGCGGGTCGCCGCGCACCTGCGGCACGGCCTCGCCGCCGTCACCGAGCAGGCGGGCGTCGACCCGGCCGCGGTGCTCGGCTTCGGCGTCGCCGTGGCCGGCACCGTCGAGCGCACCGCCGACGCCGTGGTGCACGCCCAGACGCTCGGCTGGGACGGCGTGCCGCTCGGCGCGATGCTGCGCGCCGGCGCCGGCGTGCCGGTGCACGTGGACAACGGCGCGAAGACGCTCGGCCAGGCCGAGATGTGGTTCGGCGCCGGCCGCGGCGTCCGGCACGCGGTGGTCGCGCTGGTCGGCTCCGGCGTCGGCGCGAGCGTGGTCGCCGACGGCGTCGGCTACCGCGGCGCGCACAGCAGCGCCGGGGAGTGGGGCCACACCACAATCGTGTACGGGGGCCGCCGCTGCCGCTGCGGCAACCTCGGCTGCCTGGAGGCGTACGTCGGCGCGGAGGCGGTACTGGACCGGTTCCGCCAGGCCAACCGGGGCCGCCCGGCGCCGGGCGCGGACGAGGAGACCGCCTTCGGTGAGCTGCTGCGCTCCACAAGCGGCGCCGCCGCGAAGGTGGTCGGCGAGACGATCGGCTACCTGGGCGCCGGGGTGGCCAACCTGGTGAACCTGTTCAACCCGGAGCGGGTGGTGCTCGGCGGCTGGGCCGGGCTGGCCCTGGGCGAACGGCACCTGCCCGCGATCCGCGAGGCCACCGCGCGGCACGCGCTGCGCCAGCCGTACGCGCAGACCTCGATCGAGCTGTGCCGGCTCGGCCCGGACGCGGTCGCGATGGGCGCGGCCACCCTGCCGATGACCCGGCTGCTGCGCGACGGCGGCGTGCCCCGCGACCCGGCCGCCCGCCCGGCCCCGGCGTGGCGGCCGAGCCGTCACGACTGACCGGGCCGCCCGGGGTGGGGTGCGGGCACTGCCGGACACCACCCCGGACAGGCGTCAGCGCTGGCCGCGTACCCGCCGCACGGTGTCCCGGTACCACAGCGCGCTGCGCTTGGGGACGCGGCGCTGCGTGTCGTAGTCGACCCGGACGATGCCGAACCGCTTGTCGTAGCCGTACGCCCACTCGAAGTTGTCCAGCAACGACCAGGCGAAGTAGCCGCGCACGTCCGCGCCGGCCTGCCGGGCCCGGGCCACCGCCCGCAGGTGCTCGGCGAGGTAGCCGACCCGGTCGTCGTCGGCGACGAACCCGTCCGCGTCCGGCTGGTCGTCGAACGCCGCGCCGTTCTCGGTGATCACCATGGGCGTGCCCGGGTAGTCGCGGTGCAGCCGCACCAGCAGCTCGGTGAAGGACTCCGGCACGATCTCCCAGTCCATCGCGGTACGCGGCAGGTCACGGCGCACCACCCGGCGTACCGGCTTGCCGTCGTCGTCGCGGTCGCGGCCCTGCTCGTCCACGCCGGAGTGCAGCTGCCCGAAGTAGAAGTTGACGCCCAGCACGTCGATCGGGGCGGCGATGACGTCCAGGTCGCCGTCGCGCACCGGGATCTGCACGCCCTCGGCGGCCAGGTCCGCGATCACGTCCTGCGGGTACTCCCCGCGCAGCACCGGGTCGAGGTAGAGCCGGTTGCCCAGCCCGTCGGCGGCCCGCGCCGCGTCCCGGTCGGCTGCGCTGTCGGTGGCCGGGTCGGCGGTGGACAGGTTCAGCGTGATGCCCAACTCGATCGGCGCCGTGGCCGCCTCGCGCAGCCGCCGCGTCGCCAGCCCGTGCCCGAGCAGCAGATGGTGGGCCGCGGCGATGCCGTCGCCCAGGTTCCGCCGGCCCGGGGCGTGGTCGCCGTAGGCGTACCCGAGCATCGCCGAGCACCACGGCTCGTTGAGCGTGGTCCAGGTGCGGACCCGGTCGCCGAGCGCGGCGAAGACCAGCTCGGCGTAGTCGGCGAACCGGTACGCGGTGTCCCGGTTCGGCCAGCCGCCGGCGTCCTCCAGCTCCTGCGGCAGGTCCCAGTGGTAGAGCGTCACCCACGGCTCGACGTCGCGGCCGAGCAGCTCGTCCACCAGCCGGTCGTAGAAGGCCAGCCCGGCCACGTTCGCCGGGCCGCGCCCGCCCGGCTGCACCCGCGGCCAGGCCACCGAGAACCGGTACGTGTCCAGCCCCAGGTCCGCGATCAGCGCCACGTCCTGCGGCATCCGGTGGTAGTGGTCGCACGCCACGTCGCCGTGGTCGCCGTTGGCGACCGCCCCGGGCACCCGGCAGAACGTGTCCCAGATGGACGGCGTTCGGCCGTCGGAGGCCACCGCGCCCTCGATCTGGTACGACGACGTCGCCACCCCCCACCGGAAGGTCGGCGGCAGCGTGTCGATCGGGTCCGGACCGGCGACTGACGACGGGCGGGTGAGGTCGGTGTCCATGCTTCTCCTCGCGGTTGGCGGGTGGTGGTGTCGGGCGGGTCAGCGGGACAGGGGCGCGACGGCCGGGTGCAGATGGCACGCGACGGCCCGTGCCGGGTCGTCGACGCGCGGCGCGCCGAGCGCCGGCACCTGCTGGTCGCAGGGCTCGAACGCCTTCGGGCAGCGGGGGTGGAACGCGCACCCGGACGGCATGGCGCGCAGGTCCGGCGGGGAGCCGGGGATGCCGGTCAGCTCGCGGCGCGGTCCGTGCAGCGCCGGGAACGAGTGCAGCAACCCCTCGGTGTACGGGTGCAGCGGCTCCCGGTACAGCCGGGCGGCGGGGGCCTCCTCGACGATCCGGCCGCCGTACATGATCGCGATGCGGTCGGAGAACTCGACCAGCAGCGACAGGTCGTGGGTGATGAACAGGACCGCGAAGCCGAGGCGTTCGCGCAGCTCGGCGAGCTGGCCGAGGATCTGCCGCTGCATCACCACGTCCAGCGCGGTGGTCGGCTCGTCCATGATGACCAGCTGCGGTTCCAGCGCCAGCGCCATCGCGATCATGACGCGTTGCCGCATGCCGCCGGAGAGCTGGTGCGGGTAGCTGTCCAGCCGGTCGGCGGAGATGCCGACCAGGCGCAGCAGATCCTTCGCCCGGGCCAGCCGGCTCGCCGCCGTGCTCTTCGGCTCGTGCGCCCGGATCACGTCGAGCAGCTGGGTGGAGACCTTGTGCACCGGGTTGAGTGAGTTCATCGCGCCCTGGAACACGATCGACGTCTCGGCCCAGCGGAACTCGCGCAGCTTCGCCGGGCTGAGCGTGAGCACGTCGACCGGCGGGCCGTCGGCCGGGTGGTAGATCACCTGGCCGCCGCTGACCACGCCGGGCGGCGGCAGCAGTCGGGTCAGCCCGTACGCGAGCGTGGACTTGCCGCTGCCGCTCTCCCCGGCCAGGCCGAGCACCTCGCCGCGGTGCAACGTCAGGTCGACGTCGCGGACCGCGCGCACCGCGTCCGCGCCGACGCCGTAGTCGACGCACAGCCCGCGGATCTCCAGCACCTGGTCGCTCATGCGCGCTTCCCTCCCTGGTCGGCGTCGGCGGGCTGCCCGTCGGCGGCGTCGCGTGCCTGCATCGGCACGGTGGCGGTGACCGGCGCGAGCACCGGGGTGAACCCGACGCGCATCGCCACGACGCGTCCGTCGGCGGTACGGATGCGGTTCCGGCCGCCGGTGCGCAGCCGGGGGCTGACGAACTCGTCGATCCCGAAGTTGATCAGCGCGAGCGCGGTGCCGAGCAGCGCGATGGCCAGCCCGGCCGGCACGAACCACCACCAGGCGCCCTGCGCGAGGGCCTGCTGTCCCTGGGCCCAGAACAGGATCGTGCCCCAGTTCCACGACGAGACCGACGAGACGCCGATGAACGCCAGGGTGATCTCCGACATGACGGCGAAGATGACGGTGCCGACGAAGCCGGAGGCGATGATCGCGGTCAGGTTGGGCAGGATCTCGAAGCCGATGATCCGCCAGGTCCGCTCGCCGGTGGCCCGGGCGGCCTCGACGTAGTCGCGGCGGCGCAACGACAGCGTCTGGGCGCGCAGCACCCGCGCGCCCCAGGCCCACGACGTGAGGCCGATGATGAGCGCCACGAGCGTGTCGCTGGCCTGGTCGACCAGGGACGTGACGATGATGATCAGCGGCAGCGCCGGGATCACCAGGAACACGTTCGACACCGCCGACAGGCCCTCGTCGGCCGCGCCGCCCAGGTAGCCGGCGGTCACGCCGATCAGGATGGACAGGATCGTGGCGAGCACGCCGGCGGTCAGGCCCACCACCATCACGCTGCGCGCGCCGACCAGGATCTGGCTGAAGATGTCCTGCCCGAGGTGGGTGGTGCCGAACCAGTGCCGGGCCGAGGGCGCCTGAAGCACGTCGGCGCTGCGCGCGTCCGGGTCGTACGGCGCGATCCACGGTCCGATCACCGCCAGGAGCACGTACACCCCGAGGACGGCCAGGCCGGTCGCGGCCTTGCCGTTGGCGACGAAGCGGAACCGGCGGCGGCGGGCCCGGGCCGACGGCTGCGCCATCGCCCCCTGGCCGGGGATGACCTGCTCGATGCTGGACGGGGAGAGTGTCATCGCTCAGCTCTTTCGGGTCCGCGGGTCGAGGAGCAGGTACGCCACGTCGGCGAGCAGGTTCGCCACCAGCACCGAGATCGTGATGATCAGGAAGATGCCCTGCATCAGTGGATAGTCCTTCGAGCCGACGGCCTGGAAGAGCTGGAACCCCAGACCCGGGTACGAGAAGACGATCTCCACCAGCAGCGTGCCGCCGACGATGAAACCCAGCGACAGCGCGAACCCGGACACGTTCGGCAGCAACGCGTTGCGCGCGGCGTAGCTGAGCGCCACCCGGCGCTCGGACAGCCCTTTGGCGTGCGCCACGGTGATGTAGTCCTCGCTGGCGACGGTGACCATCATGTTGCGCATGCTCAGGATCCAGCCGCTCATCGACGACACCAGGATCGTCGCCGCCGGCAGGATGCTGTGCTGGATGGCGCTGGGCACGAAGTACGCGTCGAACGCCGGCACCAGGCCCGGCTCGTAGCCGCCGGAGGACGGGAAGAAGCTGCCCGGCCCGGCGAACAGCGCGATCGCGACCAGTCCCAGCCAGAAGTACGGGATCGAGGAGAGGAACGTGGTGGCCGGCAGCAGCCCGTCGATCCAGGAGCCGCGCCGCCAGCCCGCGCCGACGCCGAGCGCGGTGCCCAGCAGGAAGCTCACGACCGTGGTGACGCCGACCAGGCCGACCGTCCACGGCAGGCTGTCGCCGATCACCTGCGACACCGGGGCCGGGAAGAACGTGAACGACAGGCCCAGGTCGCCGCGCAGCAGCTGCCCCCAGTAGGCGAGGTACTGCTCCCAGAGCGAGCTGTCGGAGTCCAGCCCGAACAGCACCCGCAGCGACGCGATCGCGTCGGCGCTGATCCGGCCCTGGTTGCGGGAGATCAGCGACTGCACCGGGTCGCCCGGCACCATCCGCGGGATGAAGAAGTTCAGCGTGATCGCCGCCCAGGCGGTGAACAGGTAGAAGGCCACCCGTTGCAGCAGGAACCTCATCGGGCCGCCTCCGCCCCGGCCGTGCCGGTTCCGGTCTTCTCCGCCGCGACGGTGTCCGGGTCGAACAACCAGCACGCGGCCCAGTGGCCGGGCGCGTCGTCGACCGGGATGGCCGGCGGCAGGTCGGTGGCGCAGCGCGGCATGGCCGCCGGGCAGCGCGGGTGGAACCGGCAGCCGGCCGGCGGGCGGATCAGGCTCGGCGGCTCGCCGTGGCCCCGCTCACCCGCCGCCGCGCCGTCGCCGCCCGCGCCGGTGATCCGCTCCGGGTCCGGCGCCGATTCGATCAGCAACCGGGTGTACGGGTGCGCCGGCCGCTGGGTGACCGTCTCGCTGTCGCCGCCCTCGACCATCCGCCCGGCGTACATGACGATCGTCTCGTCGGCGAAGTAGCGGGCCGAGGCGATGTCGTGGGTGATGTAGAGGATCGCCAGGTCGAGCCGGTCCTTGAGGTCCTGGAGCAGGTTGAGCACGCCCAGGCGGATCGACACATCCAGCATCGACACCGGCTCGTCGGCGAGCAGCACCTCCGGGTCCGCGCCGAGCGCCCGGGCGATCGCGACGCGCTGGCGCTGCCCGCCGGACAGCTCGTGCGGGAACGCGTCGAGGTAGCGCTCCGGCGGGGTCAGGCTGACCCGGGTCAGCAGGTCGGCCAGCGCCTTGTCCAGCCCGTCGGGCCCGGTCCCGGCGTTGCCGTGGATGCGCAGCGACCGGGTGAGGTGGTAGCGGACCGTGTGCACCGGGTTCAGCGAGGCGAACGGGTCCTGCAGGATCAACTGCACCCGGCGCACGTACGCCCGGAACCGGCGCCCGCCGCGTACCCGGGTGGAGCGGCCGTGCAGCCGGATGTCGCCGCCGGTGCGCGGGTAGAGCTGGGCCAGCAGCCGGGCGACTGTGGACTTGCCGGAGCCGGACTCGCCGACCAGCGCGGTCACCCGGCCACGGCGCAACTCGATCGATACGTCGTCGACGGCGTGCACCACCGCCGGGGTCCGGGAGAGAAGGTCACGCAGCCGCCGGCGGACGGGGAAGTGCTTGGTCAGGCCGACGGCCTCCAGCACCACCTCGTCGGCCGGCGCGGGCGCGCTCTCGGTCAACGTCATGCCGAATTCCTGTCTGGGGTTGCCGGTAGCGAAGGGCGGGCGCCGCCGGCCCGGCCGGGGGATCGTGGCCGGGCCGGCGGCGCCGGGTCAGCCGGCGGCCGGCTTGAGGTGCAGCACCACGTCCACCGCGTTGGGCTGGGTGGGCTGGAGCGCGCCGTACGGGTTCGAGTCGTCCGGCCAGCCGACCCAGTTCTTCGTGCTGTACGCGCCGCCGATGTTGTCCGCGCCGACCGGGATCATCGGCATCTGCTCGACGAAGATCTTCTGGAGCGTGGCCAGCGCGGTCGTGCGGGTGGCGTCGTCGGTGGCGTTGGCGTACGACACCAGCGCGTCGGTCGCCTCCTTGCTCTGGAACCGGCCGAAGTTGCCCGCCGGGGAGGCGGTGCCGATCGGCTTGAGCACCCGGCCGTCCATGATGGTCCGATAGATGTCGTACGGCGTGGCGCCGCTCTCGGTCCACCGGAACGTGGCCTCGAAGTTGCCCTGCTCGACGTTGCGGAACCAGGCGTCCTGGTTGGCCTTGTCGACTGTGGCCGCGATGCCGATCTTCGCCAGGTTGCCCTTCACGATCTCCAGGCTGGTCTGGTAGTCCGACCAGCCGGCCGGGTCGGTCAGCCGGATCGTGACGGCCTTGCCGCTCTTGTCCTTGAGCGTGTTGCCGTCCAGCTTGTAGCCCGCGCCGGTGAGCAGCGCCTTGGCGCCCTCGACGTCGACCTTGTGCTCCTGGCCCTTGTACTCGGGCGCGATGAACGAGTCACCGGCCGGGCTGGGCAGGCCGGTCACGCTCTTGACCTCGGGGTGGAAGTAGCCGGCCTCGGCGGTGGTGAAGATGTCCGCCCGGTCGATCACCATGTTCATGGCCTTGCGCAGCGTCGGGTCGTCGAACGGCTTCTTCGTGGTGTTCAGGTAGAGGCCGTGGATGCCGAGCACCGGGGGCGCCCACATCTTGTGGTTCTTCTGGTCCTTGGCCACGAACACGGTCTGGTAGTTCGGGATGAAGACGAAGCTCCACTCCGACTCGCCGTTTGCCAGCGCGGTGGTCTGCGCGCTGTTGTCCGTGTACGAGGTGTACCGCAGCTCCTTCACCTTCGGCAGGTCCTGCCAGTAGCCGCTCTCGCGTACCGCGAGCGTCATGCTCGCCGGGGTGAACGACTTGAGCGTGTACGGGCCGCTGCCGACCGGCTGCTTCACCGGGTCGGTGGCCGGGTCGGCGATCTTCTCCCACAGGTGCTTGGGCACGATCGGCACCCGCCACAGCACCTTCTGCTGGTTGACGAACTGCGGGCTGGCCATCGAGATGGTGACCTCGTTGCCGCTGGCGACGGCGTCGGTGTACGGCACACCCTGGTCGTTGATGGCCGGGAACTTCTTCACCAGGTTGTAGGTGAACGCGACGTCCTCGGCGGTGACCTTCTGCCCGTCGGACCAGGTCGCGTTCTCGCGGATGGTCACCTTGACCGACTTGTAGTCCGAGGACCACTCGGCCTTGGTGGCCAGCCACGGCTTGAACGGCTCGGCCGGCTTGACCGGGTTCCACATCATAAGCGGCTCGTAGATCTGCCACCGGTAGCCCAGCGAGGCGGCGGCCGAGGTGGTGAGGAACGGGTTGTTGTTCTCGGCCTGCGGGCCGTTGGGCATGCCGACGCTCAGCACCGTCGCGGCCTGGCCGCTCTTCTTGTTGGCGTTCGGGCTGTCGCCGCACGCGGCGGCGGTGGTGACCATCGCGCCGGCCAGCGCGAGGGCGAGGAGTTGCCGTCTTCTCATGGAGGTCTCCCTCGGTGGTCCCGCAGTCCTCGGGCGGGATGTGGTGGATGGAGGGTGTGCGGTGGAGCCACCGGCGGGCGGACCCGCCGGCATGGTCGCCGGGTACGGCGGGGGTGGGGTCAGGTGACGCGGGCGCCGGTGGGCTCCCGCGTGCCTGTCGAGTCCTGTTCGGTCGGGTCGCTCGTGTTCTCGTCCACGCCCGTCGAGTCGCGGGCGGTGAAGCCGGTGGGGATGACGGTCGGGCCCTCCGGCAGCGGGGTGCCGGCGAGGTGGGCGATGAGCAGGCGGGCGGCGGCCGTACCCATCTCGCGCAGCGGCTGGCGCACGGAGCTCAGCGGCGGGTGGGTGTGCCCGGCCAGCGGCAGGTCGTCGAAGCCGACCACAGCGACGTCCCGCGGCACGCGCCGTCCGGCGTCGCGCAGCGCCTGCAGCGCGCCGGCGGCCGACAGGTCGTTGTGGGCGAAGACGGCGTCGAAGGGTACGCCGTCGGCGAGCAGCCGCCGTACCGCCGCGCGCCCGCACTCGAACGTGAAGTCGCCCTCCACCACGCGTTCCGGCTCGATCTCCAGGCCGGCTTCGGCGTACGCGCCGGCGAACCCGGCGAGCCGTTCCCGGGTGCAGCCGAACCGGCGCAGGCCGGTGACGACGAGCGGCCGCCGCCGTCCGAGCGCCAGCAGGTGCGTCGCGGCGGCCCGTGCCCCTGCCTCGTTCGTGGTGCGCACCGACGGGAAGCCGGGCTGGTGCCCCCGGTCGTCGATGAGGATGACCGGCAGGCCGCGCCGGTGCAGCTCGGTGATGTAGTCCAGCGTGCCCTCGGGCTCGACCACGAGCAGGCCGTCGAACGACTTGGCCGAGACCTGGGAGGCGAACCGGCGCATCGACTCGTCGCCGTGGGTGCAGGTGAACAGCAGCATGCCGTAGCCGGCGGCCTCGACCACGTCGGCCGCGCCTTGGAGCACCTCGCCCATCCAGGGCCAGGTCAGCGCCGGCACCAGCATGCCGACCACCCGGGTACGCCCCCGGGCCAGCCCGACCGCGCGGGCGCTCGGCACGTACCCGAGGTCGCTGATCACCGCGCGGACCCGGTCGGCGGTGCGGACGTGCACCTCGCCCTTGCCGTTCAGCACCCGCGACACCGTCGTCTTGCTCACCCCGGCGCGGGTGGCGACGTCGGCGATCGTGATCGGCACGTGGCGCTCCCGGGTCGAGGGGATGAGCGGAATGTTTCGGAACCGGTTGCGGAAGCGGTTCCGTGGCAGTCAACCCAAGTGCCGCGGCTCACGTCAATCACAGATGAGTAACGATGTATAGCTAAGTTCGAGCTGTAAAAAAAGTGCCCGGACTGAGTCTGCGCCGATCGCCGCGATGAGCAGGGTCGATGCCTTCCGGCTCGGCCGTTCCTGGTCCGAAGTGGAGGTTCAGGGACGGGCGTACACGTCGCCGGAGTTGGCCTCGTCCGGCAGCGTCCCCAGGTACGCGGCCACCTCGCCGGCCGGGCGCCACCCCGGCAGCGCGAACGTCGTCTCGTCACCGATCGCCACCGTGAAGCGGGTGAAGCCCAGCGCGGTGAGCCGGTCCAGGCAGCGCGCCGCCGCCACCCGGGCGATGGTGGTGAACTCGAACGACAACGCCGGGACCGGCCGGCTCAGCCCGGCGAGCACGGCGTCCTCGAAACCCTCCACGTCGATCTTCACGAACGCCGGCACGCCGTACGCGGCCATCAGCGCGTCGAGCGTGGTGCCGGGCACCTCGATCTGCGCGTCCCAGGTCTCGCCCGCCCAGCCGGGCGCGCCGTCGGCGGCGCGGACGAACCCGGGGGAGGCGGTGGAGACCGTCGGGTTGGCCGTGTTCACGTGCAGTCGCACCGGCCCGGCGGTACGCCCGCAGGCCGCCTCGACCACAGTCACCGCGCCGTCGTCCGCGTACAGCTCGCGCAGCGCCCGGGCGCACAACGGCTGCGGCTCGACGGCCACCACCGTCGCGCCGAGCCGGCGGAAGCTGCCCAGCCGGTCGCCCACGTGCGCGCCGATGTCGAAGACCAGGTCACCGGCGCGAACCAGCGGGGCGTAGAACGCGTCGAGCGCGGCGTCGCGCGCCGGGTCGCCGTGGTAGAAGTCCAGCGACCGGCGCAGACCGGACATCGCCGGATCCGCCTTCAGCGTCTCGATCACCCCGTCCCGCACCCCTCCGACGCTAGCCAGCGAGGCCGCCCTGCGAGCCTCATTCGCGTCCCTTGAGCGACCACCCCATCCTCCTAGGATGCCGTAGGGGTGGTGCGCTGCACCGCCCCCGCTACGCATGTCATGCGAGCGGTCGACGACGGCGGGATGCGGGGCGGGACCGAGATCCGGAAAGCGTCCGGCCCTCGGCGATGGGCGCGGTGGCTGCACGGGGGAGTCGGCCGGCGCCCGGGCCTCCGGAGCGGCCCGGCAGATCTTGGTACGAAACGGCCCTCATAGGGGCCCTCTCGTACCAAGATCTGCCGCAATCCCGGTAACCGGCACGCGGATCCCGCCGACTAGGACCCTCCCTCCGTACCGGAGGTGTCCCCACCATGGGTGGAACGTCATCGGTGTCAAACGAGGGCGGAGACACCCATGACGTTCCACCCGCTGGGCGCGGCGACGGTTGGGGGAGGGCTGGGCGCGGCGAGGGCCGGCGTACATGCAGGCCGTCGACAGGGCGGCAGCTGTCCCGGCGTTCGCTCAGCCCCTACCGGCGAGAGCCCGCCCGGCGCCGGCCAGAGGGCTGCGAGGGCCGGGCGACCGGGCTCGCCAAGGTCGGGATGGGGCTACGGGTTCTCGACGACCTCCTGGCCGAGCGGCCACAGCGCCGCCGGGACCAGCTTGAAGTTGGCCACCCCGAACGGGATGCCGATGATCGTCACGCAGAGCGCGACGCCGGCGAGGATGTGCGACAGCGCGAGCCACCAGCCGGCCAGCACCACCCAGAGCACGTTGGCCAGGCCGGAGGGGAGGCCGGCGCCGGGCTTGCGCACGATGGTGCGCCCGAACGGCCACAGCGAGTACGAGGCGAGCCGCAGCGAGGCGACGCCGAAGGGGATGGTGACGACCAGGACGAAGCAGATGAGGGCGGCGATGCCGTAGCCGAGGGCCAGGACGAAGCCGCCACCGAAGACGAGCCACAGCAGGTTCAGCAGAAAGCGGATCACCACTCCATGGTCGCTCGTGCCCGCAAGCGCGGGTATATCGGTGCGAGCGCCGGGTAGAGGAGGGCGTGGTCGAGCCCGAGTCGTCGTGCCTGTGGCGCCCGGGCAGGCGGGTGGCGCCGTGACGCCTGTGGCTCCGGCGGCGCGCCGGGAGTTCCGGGAGGCGTACGAGCGGCTGCGCCGGTACTTCATCGTGGCCCTTCAGGCCGGGCTGGCCGCCGGGCTGGCCTGGTACGTGGCCGCCACGCTGCTCAAGAATCCCCAGCCGCTGTTCGCGCCGGCCGCAGCGGTGGGCACCATCGCCGCGGCGATCGGCAACCGGATCCGCCGTACCGCCGAACTGCTCGGCGGTGTCATCGTCGGTGTCCTGGTCGGGGATCTGATCATCAAGCTCATCGGGGCGGGGCCGGTGCAGACCGGGCTGGTGGTGGCGCTCGCCATCTCGCTCGCGGTGGTGATCCGGGGCAGCGGCGCCGTGATGGTGCAGGCGGGCAGCACCGCGGTTCTGCTGGGCACCGTGGAGCCCAGCGCGCCGGACCTGGCCGTGCCGCGTACGGCGAACGCGCTCGTGGGTGGCGGGGTGGCGGTGGTGGTGGCGCTGCTGCTGTTGCCGCTGAACCCGGTCCGGGTGGTGCACCGTGCCGCCGGGCCGACCCTGGATCTGTTCGCCGGCGAGCTGACCGCTACGGCGAACGCGCTCGCCGCCCGGGACGCCGGGGCCGCCGAGGCGGCGCTGAACCGGCTGGAGGCGGCCGAGGTCGAACGAAAACAGACCACCGAGATCGTCGGCGCGGCCCGGGAGGTGACGGCGCTGTCGCCGTGGCGGTGGCGACGGCGGGCCCAGCTGCGCCGCTATCAGAACGCCGCGGCCCACCTGGAGTTGGCGTACACGAACAGCCGCAACATGGTCCGCCGGGTGGTGGCGCTGCTGGAGGCCGGTGAGCCGGTGCCGCCGGCGCTGCCGGTCGCGGTGGAGACGTTCGGGCAGTCGCTGCGGCTGCTGCACCGCGACTTCCTGGCCGGCCGGCTGCCGGACATCGCCCGGGATCGGGCGCGGGAAGCCGCCGAGCAGGCCGCCCGAGCCCGGGCGGCGGGCCTCGGTTTCTCCGGCACGATCGTGGCGTCGCAGCTGTTGATCGTGGTGGGGGAGCTGTTGCAGGCGTCCGGGATGACGAAGGTCGAGGCGGACCGGATGTCGGGCGTGTGCGAGCATCAACCGGACTCCCGCCCCGGCCCAAACGACCGTTAAGCTTCGGCTGTGGGAATCGACGATCTGTACCCGGCCGGGCGACTCGCCGAGGCCCAGCGCGCCACCGCCGCGGCGGGCCTGGACGCGCTGCTGCTCACCCCGGGTTCGGACCTGCGCTACCTGACCGGCTACGACGCCCGCGAGGGGGAGCGGCTGACCTGCCTGGTGCTACCCGCCGAGGGCGAGCCGACGCTGGTCGTGCCGGTGCTGGAACGGCCGGACGCCGAGGCCGCGCCGGGCGCCGGGTACCGGATCGTCGACCACGCCGACGGCGCGGACCCGTGGCCGCTGGTGCGCGCGGCGCTGCCCGGCCCGGTACGCGCGGTCGGGCTGGCCGACCGGATGTGGGCACAGCAGGTCCTCGCGCTGCGCGACGCGCTGCCCGGCGCGGCCCAGCGGCTCGCCTCCGACGTGCTGCGGGAGATGCGGATCCGCAAGTCACCGGCCGAGGTGGCGGCGCTGGCCGAGGCGGGCGCCGCGATCGACGCGGTGCACCTGCGGATGGCCGAGTGGCTGCGTCCCGGCCGCACCGAGCGGGAGGTCGCCGCCGACCTGGCCGCCGCGATCCGGGCCGCCGGGCACGCCACAGTCGACTTCGTCATCGTGGCCGCCGGCCCGAACGGCGCGAGCCCGCACCACGGCGTCTCGGACCGCCCGGTCGGCGCCGGCGAGCCGGTGGTGGTCGACATCGGCGGCACCATGCCGTCGGGCTACCGCTCCGACTGCACCCGCACGTACGTCGCCGGCGGTCCCGCCCCGGCCGAGTTCGTGGACTACTACGCGGTGCTGTGGGAGGCGCAGCGCGCCGCCGTGGCCGCAGTCGCGCCGGGCGTGACCGCCGAGGCCCTCGACGCGGTCGCCCGCGACGTCATCACCGTGGCCGGTTTCGGCGACGCCTTCCTGCACCGCACCGGCCACGGCATCGGCCTCGACGGCCACGAGGAGCCGTACGTGGTGACCGGCAACCCCCGGCCCATCGAGGCCGGCATGGCTTTCTCGGTCGAACCCGGGATCTACCTCGCCGGGCGGCACGGCGCCCGGATCGAGGACATCGTCGTCTGCACAACGGACGGCGGTCAACGGCTCAACACCACCCCCACGGAGCTCATCGCGCTATGAACGTCGACCGGATCCTGCCCACCGACGAGGCCCGCGACCTGCTGGACCTCGCCACCGAACTCGCCGACCGGGAGCTGGCCCCGGCCGCCGCCGGTTTCGAGGCCCGCGCCGAGTTCCCCCGGGAGGTCCTGCGCACGCTGGGCCGGTCCGGCCTGCTCGGCCTGCCGTACGCCGAGGAGCACGGCGGCGCCGCCCAGCCGTACGAGGTGTACCTGCAGGTGCTGGAGATCCTCGCCAGCCGGTGGCTCGCCGTGGCCGAGGCGGTCAGCGTGCACACGCTGTCCTGCTACCCGGTGGCCCAGTTCGGCACCGACGAGCAGCGCAAGATGCTGCCGGACATGATCGGCGGGGAGCTGCTCGGGGCGTACTGTCTCTCCGAGCCGCAGGGTGGTTCTGACGCGGCGGCCCTCACCACCCGGGCGGTGCGCGACGGCGACGCGTACGTCGTGACCGGCACCAAGGCGTGGATCACGCACGCCCAGGTCGCCGACTTCTACAACATCTTCTGCCGCACCGGCGGTCCCGGCCCGAAGGGCATCTCCTGCCTGCTGGCCGACCGGGCCACGCCGGGCATCCACCCGCAGGCCGTCGAGCGCACGATGGGCCTGCACGCCTCCCCGATCGCGCAGATCGCCTTCGACGACGCCCGGGTGCCGGCGGAGCGGCTGATCGGCGGCGAGGGCGCGGGCTTCACCATCGCCATGTCGGCGCTGGACTCGGGCCGGCTGGGCATCGCCGCGTGCGCGGTGGGCCTGGCCCAGGGCGCGCTGGACTACGCGGTCGGCTACGCCCGGGAGCGCCGCCAGTTCGGCCGCGCGATCATCGACTTCCAGGGGCTCGGGTTCAACCTGGCCGACGCCGCCACCCAGATCTCCGCCGCGCGGGCGCTCACGCTCGCCGCCGCGCGGCTGCGCGACGCCGGACGCCCGTACTCGATCGAGGCGGCGAAGGCGAAGCTGTTCGCCACCGACATGGCGATGCGGGTGACCACCGACGCGGTGCAGGTGCTCGGCGGCGCCGGCTACGTCGTCGACCATCCGGTGGAGCGGTACATGCGCGAGGCGAAGGTGCTGCAGATCGTGGAGGGCACCAACCAGATCCAGCGGCTGGTCATCTCGCGCGCGCTGGCCAAGGGCTAGCCTGTCGCGGTGACCTTCCCCCGGATCACCGCCGACCCCGACGTCATGGGGGGTGCGCCCTGCGTACGGCAGTCGCGCATCCCCGTGGCGACCCTGCTTGCCATGATGGCCGAGGGCATGTCCGTCACCGACATCCTCACCGACCTGCCGTTCCTGGACGAGGAGGACATGGCGGAGGTGCTGAACTACGCGGCGGACGCGGTGCGCGACCGGACGGCGCGCTGAGCGTCACCCCGGCGGGCCGGGTGCGGCGTGGGAGCGCTTTTCCGGCTAGGGTGCAGCGCGTGGAGGAGATCGACCGTGCCATCGTCGCCGCGCTGACCGGTGACGGTCGGCTGTCGTACACGGACCTGGCCGAGCGGGTGGGCCTGTCGGTGTCGGCCGTGCACCAGCGGGTCCGCCGGCTGGAGCAGCGCGGGGTGATCAAGGGGTACGCCGCGCGGGTGTCGTTCGAGGCGCTGGACCTGCCGCTGACCGCGTTCGTGGCGATCCGGCCGTTCGACCCGTCGCAGCCGGACGACGCGCCGGAGCGGCTCGCGCACCTGCCCGAGATCGACTCGTGCTACTCGGTGGCGGGGGAGGACTTCTACCTTCTGCTGGTGCGGGTGGCCGGTCCGGCCGACCTGGAGCGGGTGCTGCAGGAGATCCGCACCTCGGCGAACGTCACCACGCGCACCACCGTGGTGCTCTCCACGCCGTACGAGAACCGGCCGCCGAAGATCAATGGCGAGCTGACCGGTCGGGGGCGTCCCCGCCCGTCGGCGGAGCCGGCAGGTTCCACCGCCTGATCACCCGCCGGCCGTGCTCGTGGCCAAGCACGCTGAGCGTGGCGGTGTCCAGCCGCAGCAGCCCGCCGGCCGAGGGCGGCAGCCCGATCCAGCGCGCCCCGAGCACCCGCAGGGCGTGCCCGTGCCCGACGAGCGCGACGTCGCCCTGCTCCAGCAGCGGCGCGACCCGGTCCAGCACACGGTCCAGGCGGGCGCCCACCTGCTCCGGCGACTCACCGCCGGGGCCGCCGTCGGCCCAGATCGACCAGCCGGGCCGGTCGGCCTGGATGTCGGCGGTGGTGCGTCCCTCGTACTCGCCGTAGTCCCACTCGGCGAGGTCCGGCTCGATCGCGTCCACGGTGAGCCCGGCCAGGGC
Source organism: Micromonospora sp. LA-10 (assembly GCF_051853095.1). Classification (NCBI taxonomy): domain Bacteria; kingdom Bacillati; phylum Actinomycetota; class Actinomycetes; order Micromonosporales; family Micromonosporaceae; genus Micromonospora; species Micromonospora sp. LA-10. Next base: position 363,141 of record NZ_CP195710.1, on the reverse strand, counting down.
GGCGGTGCGGGTGGCGCGCTGCCGAGGGCTGGACAGGACCCGGGCGAAGCGCCGGCCGGCGAGCAGGGGGGCCAGCGCGCCCGCCTGCCGCTCGCCGTCGGGGGTCAGCTCCAGATCGGTGTACGAGGTGTGCCGGTGGGTGGCGCTCCAGGTGGTCTCGCCGTGCCGGATCAGCAGGATCTCGTTCACCGGCCCAGTCAACCACGGCGGGGCGGGCCGGGCCCGCCGACGGTTCGCGTCGCCGCTCACCGCGTTCCTGGCTGCCGTCACCGACCGGGCCCATGCCTTCAACCTATCGTCCTAGGATGCACTACGCGATGTGCGCAGCACAACAGCGTTTGACACGACAGTCACCGGGGACGCGACAAGGGCAACGCTCAGCCGGAACGAGGAGGGCGACATGAGCTTCACCGACAAGGCGAAGAACAAGGCCCAGGAGATGAGCGGCATGGCCAAGGAGCGCATCGGCGACGTCACCGACAACGAGCGGTTGCGGGCCGAGGGCGCCTCCGAGCAGAGCACGGCGCGCGCCCGGCAGGCCGGGGAACACGCCAAGCAGGCGGGCCGCGACGTCAAGGACGCCTTCAACAAGTGAGTACGCGGACGGCGGGCCACCTCATCGCTGAGGTGGCCCGCCGTCGGGTGTCCGGGGTCAGTCGTCGCGGTGGGCGAGCCACCAGGCCTGGCCGGCCTCGGGCAGCGTGTCGATCGGGTCGTAGTAGGCGTAGCGCTTGTTCAGCGCCTCCAGGTCCGCCGACTCGATCGAGGTGCGGTAGTTCTTCGTCCAGTACGAGATGCCGCGCTCACGGTCGTAGTCGGTGAGCATGTGCACCCAGCGCTTGCCGACGAACGGCACGTCACAGACGATCCGCGGCGTGGCGTAGCCGGGCAGGTAGCCCATGATGTCGTGCTGGAGCTGCTGGGCGTGCCAGACCGGGACGCGCCAGTGCTCGGCGTTGGGGATCATGTCGCACATGTAGAAGTAGTACGGCAGGATGCCCGCCTCGCCCTGCAGCGCGAAGCACAGGTCGAGCAGGTCGGCGCTGGTGGCGTTGACGCCGCGCATGAGCACGCCCTGGTTGCGGACGTCGCGTACGCCGACGTCGAGCGCGGTCTGGGCGGCCTTGGCGACTAGCGGGGTCAGCGACTGGGCGTGGTTGACGTGGGTGTGGATGGCCAGGTTCACGCCGCGGCGGGCGGCGGTACGGGCGACCCGCTCCAGGCCCTCGACCACGTCGGGCTGCAGCCAGTGCTGAGGCAGGCCCATGAGCGCCTTGGTGGCGAGCCGGATGTCGCGGATCGTCTCGATCTCCAGCAGGCGCATCAGGTACGACTCGAGGTTGCGCCACGGCACGTTGGCGACGTCGCCGCCGGAGACGACCACGTCACGTACGCCGGGGTGGGCCTTGAGGTAGCTGATGTGGGCGTCGTAGCGGTCGACGGGCTTGAGGGTGAGCTTGAGCTTGTCGACGGCGGGGGTGGAGTTACCGACCAGGTCCATGCGGGTGCAGTGCCCGCAGTACTGCGGGCAGGTGGAGAGCAGCTCGGCGAGGACCTTGGTGGGGTAGCGGTGGGTGAGGCCTTCGGCGACCCACATGTCGTGTTCGTGGAGGCTGTCGCGGCTGGCGTACGGGTGCGACGGCCAGTCGGTGCGGCGGTCGGAGGCGACCGGGATCATGTAGCGGCGGATCGGGTCGGCGAGCAGCGCCTCGGTGCTCATCGGCTCAAACGGCACCATCGTGTTGAGCATCTGCGGCGGCACCAGCATGGACATGGTGGCCAGGGCCTTCTGGTCGGCCTCCAGGTCGGCGTAGAAGGTCTCGTCGACGGTGTCGCCGAGGACGGCGCGCAGCTGCTTGATGTTCTTGACGCAGTTGACCCGTTGCCACTGGGCGCTCTCCCACTGGTCGCGGGTGATGTGGCGCCAGCCGGGGAAGCGGGTCCAGTCGGGTTCGACGAGGGGCGCGCGGCGGTATTCGTACGGCTGGCCGGCGGCCGGGACGGCGATCGGCGTGGGGCGGGGCGTCGGGATGGTCTCCACCGGTTGGGTCTGGGTCACGGCCCCTCCTCGTCAGCGTGCGGGTTGATCAACGGATGCGTAGGCTACTGGAAAATCTGCGGTGAAGAAATTAGTCTGCCGGAAGTTTTCCCGCGACGCGAGTCCTGACCAGGGGTTCGGGCGGCTGGACATAGGGGGTCGGCGTGACATCACCGGTGGGTCTGCACCGAGTCGTGGAACCGGCGGGGGTGCTCCCGCAGGCGGCCTGGCGGCTGGACCCCGACCCGCGCATCGCGGCGAACGAGGTGCGGATCCGGGTCGAGCGGCTGAACCTGGACGCGGCGAGCTTCCGGCAGCTGGCGGAGAAGCACGGCGGCGACGGGGACAGGGTCCGCGCCGAGGTGCTGGAGATCGTGTCGACCCGGGGGAAGATGCAGAACCCGGTGACCGGTTCCGGCGGCATGCTGATCGGCACCGTCGAGGAGGCGGGCCGCCGCTCGCCGCTGGGGCTGACGGCGGGCGACCGGGTGGCGACGCTCGTGTCGCTGACGCTGACGCCGCTGACGATCACCGACGGGCTGGCCCGCTGGGACGGGCGCAGCGAGCAGGTGCCGTGCGACGGGCACGCGATCCTGTTCGCCCGGTCGATCGCGGCGGTGCTGCCGCCGGACCTGCACCCCGAGTTGTCCCTCGCCGTGCTGGACGTGTGCGGGGCGCCGGCGTTGACCGCGCGGGTGGTGGCCGAGCAGGTGGCGCGGCGCTCGCGTGAGGGTGACCCGCGCCCGGTGTCGGTGGCGGTGATCGGTGGGGCCGGCAAGAGCGGGTCGCTGTCGCTCGCGGCGGCGCGGCGGGCGGGCGCCGCCCGTACCGTCGGAGTGGTTCCGGTGGACGCGGAGCGGAACGCGCTGGCGGCGGCCGGGCTGGCCGACGTGGTGGCGCTCGCGGACGCGCGGGATCCGGTGGGATTGTCGACGGCGGTGACGACGGCGCTGGGTGTGCCGGCGGACGTGACTGTGGTGTGCGTGGACGTGCCGGGGTGTGAGCACGGCGCGGTGCTTGCCACGGCGGACGGCGGTACGGTGATCTTCTTCTCGATGGCGACGAGCTTCGCGGCGGCGGCGCTGGGCGCGGAGGGCCTGGCGGCGGACGTGACGATGCTGGTGGGCAACGGGTACGTGCCGGGGCACGCGGCGCTGGCGCTGGACCTGTTGCGGACCGAGCCCGGGGTGCGCGGTCTGTTCGAGGCCCGTCTGGCGGCAGACTGAGACCATGACGAACCCCTCGACGCTGTATCGCGGCGGAGTGCTGCACTGTCCGGCCGAACCGAGCGCGACCGCGCTGCTGGTGCGCGACGGGCGGATCGCCTGGCTGGGCACGGACGCGGACGCGCCGCGGGCGGACCGGGTGGTGGAGCTGGGCGGTGCGCTGGTGACGCCGGCGTTCGTTGACGCGCACGTGCACGCGACGGACACCGGGTTGGCGTTGTCGGGGCTGGATCTGTCGGCGGTGCGGTCGGCGGGTGAGCTGCTGGAGGCGGTGTCGGCGTTCACGGCGGGCCTGCCGGGTGACGCGGTGGTGCTGGGACACGGCTGGGACGAGTCGGGCTGGGCGGATGCGTCGTTGCCGGATGCGGCGGCGCTGGACCGGGCGGCCGGTGGGCGGCGGGTGTACCTGTCGCAGGCGTCGATCCATTCGGCGCTGGTGTCGGCGGCGCTGCTGGCGGCGTGCCCGGAGGTGGTGTCGGCGGCCGGGTACGACGCGTCGGGGTGGCTGCGGCGCGACGCGCACCACGTGGTGCGGGCGTCGGCGTTCGCGTCGGTGACGCGGGCGCAGCGGGTGGCGGCGCAGCGGCGGGCCCTCGAACACGCGGCGTCGCTGGGAATCGCGGCGGTGCACGAGTGCGGCGGGCCGGACATCTCCGACGAGGAGGACTTCACCGGGCTGCTGGCGGTCTCGGGGGCCGGGGTGCCGGAGGTGTACGGGTACTGGGGTGAGCTGCTGGGCGCGGCGAAGGCGCGGGAGCTGGGCGCGGTGGGCGCGGGCGGGGACCTGTTCGCCGACGGGGCGCTGGGGTCGCGGACGGCGCACGTGTCGGCGGCGTACCTGGACGGTGAGGCGGGGGCGTGCGGGCACGGGTACGTGTCGGCGGAGCAGGTGCGTGATCATCTGCTGGACTGTGCGGCGCACGGGTTGCAGGGCGGGTTCCACGCGATCGGGGACGCGGCGATCGGCACGGTGCTGGAGGGTTTCGGTCTGGCGGCGCGGTCGCTGGGTGTGGACCGGTTGCGGGCGGCGCGGCACCGGGTGGAGCACGCGGAGATCATGAGCAAGGCGTTGATCGCCGGGTTCGTGGAGTACGGGATCGTGGCGTCGATGCAGCCGGCGTTCGACAGGTTGTGGGGCGGCGCGGGCCGGATGTACGAGTCGCGGCTGGGGTTGGCGCGGTCTCTGGAGTCGAATCCGATGGGCGCGATGCACGGGGTCGGGGTGGCGTTGGCGTTCGGGTCGGACTCGCCGGTGACGCCGCTGGATCCGTGGGGTTCGGTGCGGGCGGCGGCGGCGCATCACAATCCGGCGCAGCGGATGAGTGTGCGGGCGGCGTTCGCGGCGCACACGCGCGGCGGCTGGCGGGCGGTGCATCTGGACAACGAGGGTGTGCTGGCGTTGGGGGCGCCGGCGACGTTCGCGGTGTGGGACACCCCGGCGGGGGTGGAGCGGGGGCTGCCGGTGGTGCAGGCCGAGGATCCGGAGTTGCGGGGCGCGGACGATCCGACGCCGCTGCCGGTGTGCCGGGCCACTGTGTTGCGCGGTGACGTGATCTATCAGGAAGGGTCTTCGTGACAGGCAAGCTTGGGCTGGATCCGGCGTTGGTGGCGCGGGCGCGGGAGTTGGCGCGCCGGGCCGGGCAGCCGGTGGTGGATCTGGCGCGTAGCCACACCACGGTGTCGGTGGAGCGGGCGGTGCTGCGGCTGGCCGGGGTGACCGGCGCGGACCCGGACGGCATTCCGTGGGTGAACCGGCTCGTGGACGCGGTGGTCGCGGACGTGGGCCTGGGGCACGGGGTGGCGGCGCCGGTGTTCGACGCGCTGGCGCGTGAGGGCATCGCTGATGTGACGTTGCTGGCGCAGAAGGCGGCGGCGGGGTCGGTGCGGTTCGCGCAGCCGTCGGGCAAGGCGGCGACGGCTGCGCGGCGGGCGTCACGTAAGGCGGTGGCGGCGGGGATCCGCAGCATCGACCGGCGGCGTGTGGAGCGGGACCGCCTCGTGAAGCGGTTCGGGGATCCGGCGCAGCGGCCGTGGATCTACCTGATCGTGGCGACGGGTGACATCTACGAGGACATTCCGCAGGCGCAGGCGGCGGCGCGGGCCGGCGCTGACGTGATCGCGGTGATCCGGTCGACGGGGCAGTCGCTGCTGGACTACGTGCCGGAGGGGGCGACCCGGGAGGGTTTCGCGGGCACGTACGCGACGCAGGAGAACTTCCGGTTGATGCGGGCGGCGCTGGACGAGTCGTCGCGGGAGCTGGGCCGGTACGTGCGGTTGACGAACTACGCGTCGGGTCTGTGCATGCCGGAGATGGCGACGCTGGCCGGCCTGGAGCGGCTGGACATGATGCTCAACGACTCGATGTACGGGATTCTGTTCCGTGACATCAACCCGATCCGCACGTTCGTGGACCAGCGGTTCTCGCGGCAGGTGCACGCGCGGGCGGGGATCATCATCAACACCGGTGAGGACAACTACCTGACCACCGCTGATGCGGTGGACGAGGCGCACACGGTGACGGTGTCGCAGCTGCTCAACGAGTACTTCGCGCACGAGGCGGGCCTGGCGGACTGGCAGTTGGGGCTGGGGCACGCGTTCGAGATCAACCCGGATGTGCCGGAGTCGTTGCGGTTGGAGCTGGCGCACGCGCTACTGGCGCGGGAGTTGTTCCCGGACGCGCCGTTGAAGTGGATGCCGCCGACGAAGCACATGACCGGTGACGTGTTCCGCGGCAACCTGCTCGACGGGTTCTTCAACCTGGTGGGCACGATGACCGGGCAGGGGATTCTGCTGGTCGGGATGATGACCGAGGCGGTGGTGACGCCGTGGCTGTCGGACCGGGACATCGCGCTGCAGAACGTGCGGTACGTGCTGGGCGCGGCGGGCGGCCTGCACGAGGACTTCGTGCCGGCGCCGGGCGGGTTCATCCAGGAGCGGGCGCACCGGGTGCTCGGTGAGGCGGTGGACCTGCTGGAGCGCATCGGCGACCAGTCGCTGCTGACGGCCATCGCGGAGGGCACGTTCGGGATCATGAAGCGGCCCGCGGACCGCGGTAAGGGTCTGGACGGGGTGGCCCGGCACGAGGCGGACTACTACAACCCGGCCACGGAGATCCTGGAGCAGCAACCGTCATGAGTGAGAAGACGATCGTGCGGCCGTACGGGGACACCACCGGCGACGGCATGGTGCAGGTGTCGTTCACGTTGCCGGTGCCGCACGACAAGCGGGCCGAGGGCGCGGCGGTGCAGCTCGCAAACAAGATGGGCATGGACCCGGCGATGCTGGTGCACGCCAAGCCGATCGGTGACGGGTTCACGTTCTTCGTGGTGTACGGGCGGGTGAACCACCTGGTGGACCTGGCGAAGGTGCAGGTGGTCGAGCGTGACTATCCGCTGCTGTCGGCCAAGGAGGTCAACGCGGTGGTGAAGCGGCAGCTGCGCCGCAAGCTGTCCGTGGTGGGCGCGTGCATCGGCACGGACGCGCACACCGTCGGCATCGACGCGATCCTCAACGTCAAGGGCATCGCCGGGGAGAAGGGCCTGGAGTACTACCGGGAGCTGAAGGTCACGAACCTCGGCGCGCAGGTGAGCGTGCCGGAGCTGGTCGAGGCGGCCCGGCGGGAACGCGCCGACGCGGTGCTGGTGTCGCAGGTGGTGACGCAGCGCGACGCGCACCTGCACAACACGCGGGAGATGTCGGCGGCGTTCCGCGAGGCCATGCCGGCGGGGAAGCGGCCGCTGCTGATCGTCGGCGGGCCGCGCTTCGACGAGACGATGACCGGCGAGCTGGGCGTGGACCGGATCTTCGGCCGTGGCACCACTCCGGGCGAGGTCGCCAGTTACCTCGTCCACGCTTTGATCACTTCCAGGAAGGCGAACGCCGCATGAGCGATCCGCGTGTCGGTCTGACAGTCACCCACCGCCGGTACGTGCCGTACTCCCACGCCCACTACGCGGGGAACCTGGTCGACGGGGCGTACGCGCTGGGGTTGTTCGGGGACGTGGCGACCGAGGTGTGCATCCGCACCGACGGCGACGAGGGGTTGTTCGCCTCGTACGCCGATGTGCAGTTCCGGGCGCCGATGAAGGCCGGTGACGTGCTGGAGGTGACGGCGACGGTGACCCGGGTGGGCACCCGCAGCCGCACCATCGACTTCGCCGCGACAGTGGTGTGCCGAGGCCGCCCGGACAAGGGCGAGTCCGCCGCCGAGGTGCTCGACGAGCCGATCGTGGCGGTCACCGCGACCGGCACGGTGGTCGTGCCAGCGTCGGCGTGAGCGCGAGGAGCGAGCCGGTCGTCGTCTGCGCCGACGTGGGGTCGACGTACACGAAGGCCGCGGTGGTGGACCTCGACGGCGGCCGGCTGGTCGCGGCGGCGTCCGCGCCCACCACTGTGGGCACGGATGTGCTGCACGGCCTGGACGCCGCGGTCGGCGCGGCCCTCGCGTCGGCCGGGGCCGGTGAGGCGCCCTGGTACGTGTGTTCGTCGGCCGGGGGTGGGCTGCGCCTCGCGGTGGTGGGTTACGAGCCGCTGGTGACCGCTCAGGCGGGCCGGCGGGTCGGTCTGTCGGCGGGCGCGAACGTGGTGCACGTGGCCGCGGGGCGGCTGTCCGGGGCGGACGTGTCCGCGTTGCGGGCGGCCCGCCCGGACGTGGTGCTGCTCGTGGGCGGCACCGACGGCGGGGACGCCGAGACGGTGGCGCACAACGCGACGCGGCTGGCGAAGGCCCGGTTCCGGGTGCCGGTGGTCCTCGCCGGCAACGCCGACGTGCGCGACGAGCTGCACGCGCTGCTGGCCGGCGCGGGCGTGCCGGTGACGGTGGCGGGCAACGTGCTGCCCCGCATCGGGGTGCTGGAGCCCTCCTCGGCGCGGGCGGCCATCCGGGAGGTGTTCCTGCGGCACGTCATCGGCGGCAAGAAACTGTCCCGGGGTACCCGGTTCGCGCGGCTGGTCCGCGCCGCCACCCCGGACGCGGTGCTGACCGGCGTGGAGGTGCTCGCCGGCACCGTCGGCGGTGACCTGGCCGTGGTGGACGTCGGTGGCGCCACCACCGACGTGTACTCGGTGCTCACCCCGGACGAGCGGGACAGCGGCCCGAGCCAGGAGGTCGCCGGGACGCTGTGGCGGGCCCGTACCGTCGAGGGTGACCTGGGCATGCGGTGGAGCGCGCCGGGTGTGGTGCGCGCCGCGGTCGAGGAGCGGCTGCTCGACCCGGCCGAGGAGGTGGAGCTGGCGGCCGCGGCGGCGGTCCGGGCCGCCGACCCGGGGTTCCTGCCCGCCGGTGACGCCGACCGGGCCGCGGACCGGCGTATCGCGGCCCTCGCGGCGACTGTGGCGTTGCGGCGGCACGCGCGGGGGGCGGCGACGGGGGAGAGGGCCGGGCGGGACCTGCGGGAGGTGAAGCTGCTCGTCGGCTCCGGTGGGGTGCTGCGGCACGCCGACCCGGGCGACGCGGGCGCGGTGCTCGATGCGGTCCTCACCGACCACGCCGGCGGGTGGGCGTTGCCGCGCGCGGCCCGCCCGGTCGTCGACGTGGACTACGTGCTGGCCGCCGCGGGGCTGCTCGCCGCCGACCATCCGGGCGCGGCGGCGGCGATGCTGCGGCACCATCTGGGCGGCTGAACCGCGCTCAGGAATCGAGACGCGCCGACGCGACACGCCGTGTCGCAACACACGACAGGCCCGGGTGGGTTGACAGCGGCGGGGGTCCACGCCGTACCGTCTTTGAGTCCTACCACGGGAAGCGGCTGTTGTTCGCTTCGTCCCTTCGTCCGCTGGCCGAGCGACCGGAAGGTTGCGGCGGCCAGGTCCAGCGGGCGGGGGTCGGCGGGGCGGCGCGAACCGGCCGCGGTTACCGGTGTACGGGCAAGGCGAGAGGCACGGCCAGTAGACAACGGCCAGGCGGGGGCAGCCAGTCCACGTCGGGTCGGTCCGAAGGTCGGCGCCGATCGCTTTCGCCCCACCGGCCGGGAAGGGCCTGGGAGCATCGGGGCGCGGCTTAGGCCGCGCCCCGATTTCATCCCCCCGATGTTTCCCGTGTCAGCGGCCGAGCCGCCGGTAGCGGCGCACCGCCGCCGGGGCGGCCACCGCGATCAGCGCCACCGGCCAGGCGATCGCCAGTTCCAGCGCGTGCCGGGCCGGCCACGAGTCCCCGCCCAGGCCGGGGTTGCCGAACAGGTCCCGGGCCGCCGCCACCGTCGCCGACAGCGGGTTCCACGCGGCGATCGCGCCCAGCCAGTCCGGCATCAGTTCCGGCGCCACGAACACGTTGGACAGGGCGGTCAGCGGGAACGCCAGCGGGAACACCACCACCGCGACCGTGTCCGGGTTCGGCACGAGCAGCCCGAACAGGATGCCCACCCAGGTCATCGCGATGCGCAGCAGCAGGATCAGCGCCACCGCGGCCAGCGCCGGGCCGACGCCGTCGCGCCACTGCCAGCCCACCAGCAGGCCGCACACCACCAGCGTGGTCATCTCCAGGCAGGCCCGTACCACGTCGGCGCCGGCCCGGCCGGACAGCAGCGCCGAACGGGCCATCGGCAGCGACCGGAACCGGTCCACCACGCCCCGCCCGGCGTCCACAGCGATCGCCGACGCGGTCGCGCCGAGGCCGTACAGCATCGTCATCACGAACACCCCGGGCAGCAGGAACTCCCGGTAGTTGCCGCCGCCCGGCACGGCCATGCCGCTGCCGAACACGTAGCCGAACACCAGCACGAACATGATCGGCAGGCTGAAATAGAGGATGATCTCCTCGGGGGCGCGGACCACGTGGCGCATGTTCCGCCCGGCCATCAGCCACCCGTCGGCAAGCGCCCTCACGACGCCACCCCCACCCGCTGCGCGTCGGCGTGACCGCCGGTGAGGCGCAGGAACGCCTCGTCCAGCGTCGGCCTGCGCACCAGCACGTCCTCCACCGCAACCCCGGCGTCCTCCAGGGCCCGCAGCACCGCGGTCAGCACGACGATCCGGTCGGTCACCGGCGCGTCCACGCGCCGTAGCTCCGCGTCCACCGTCGCGGACGTGCCGGTGGCGCGCTGCACCACCACCGCCGCCGTGGGCAGGTCGGCCGCGTCGCGGACCACCAGCTCCAGCCGGTCCGCGCCGATGCGGGCCTTCAGCCGCTCCGGGGTGCCCTCGGCGACCACCCGGCCGGCGTCGATGACGCACACCCGGTCGGCGAGGTGGTCGGCCTCCTGCAGGTACTGGGTGGTCAGCAGCACCGTGGTGCCGTCGGCGACCAGTTCCCGCACCGCCGTCCACAGGCCGTTGCGGCTGCGCGGGTCCAGTCCGGTGGTCGGCTCGTCGAGGAACAGCACCCGCGGCGGCACCACCAGGCTCGCCGCCAGGTCCAGGCGGCGGCGCATCCCACCGGAGTAGCCGCCCGCCGACCGGTCGGCGGCCTCGGTCAGGCCGAAGCGGTCCAGCAGCTCCTCGGCGCGGCTGCGGGCCCGGCGCGCCGACAAGCGGCGCAACCGGCCGAACAGCACCAGGTTCTGCCGGCCGCTGAGCACCTCGTCGACCGCCGCGTACTGGCCGGTCAGGCTGATCGCCTCACGGACCCGGTCCGGTTCGGAGGCGACGTCGTGCCCGGCCACCCGGGCGCGCCCGGCGTCGAACCGCGCCAGCGTGGTGAGGACCCGCACCGCAGTGGTCTTGCCGGCGCCGTTGGGGCCCAGCACCCCGTACACGCTGCCAGCCGGCACGGCCAGGTCGAAGCCGTCCAGGGCGGTGGTGCGGCCGTACCGTTTTCGTATCCCGTCGGCCAGCACGGCCGTCGTGTCGTCGCTCATGGGAGTCAGCGTCACCGGCGCCGCTGACCAGGCGCGTACCGCGCGCGCACCGGGCGGCGCCGCGCCGGTCAGCGCCCGTCGACCAGCGCCAGCGCCCGCTGCCGGGGCAGGTCCGCTCCCCGGGCGTACGCGGTGGCGAACGCCGCCTCACCCAGGTGTTCCCGCAGCGCGACGGCGGTGGGTGTGCCGGCCGGGGCGCCGGCCGCGCCGGTGCCGGCCAGCAGCGCCGCCGCCGCGCCCAGCAGACGGGCCGCCGACTCGGGATCGCCGTCGCGCAGCAACGGCCCGGCCAGCCCGTCGACCGCAGCGGCCACCACCGGCACGTCCCACACCCCGACGCCGGCGGTCAGGACCCGCCGGTAGTGGGCACGGGCCGCGGCCGGGTCGCCGGTGGCGTCGGCGAGCTGCCCGAGCGTCACCAGCGCCGCCAGCCGCACCACGTCGGCGCCGAACCAGCCCGACGGGCACTGCGCGACCGCCCGTTCGCACAACGTCCGCGCCCGCTGCGGGTCGCCGTCGCGGCGGGCGATCTCGCCGAGCCCCAGGTACGCGGCGGCGACCAGCTCCGGCGCGCCGGCCGGCCCGGCGATGCGCCGCACCCTGCGGTAGTCCTCGGCCGCGCCGGTCAGGTCACCGGCGACCAGCCGCCCGTCGGCGCGGGTGCGCAGCAACTCCGCCAGGTCGAGCGTGGAGCCGAGCTGCTCGGCCAGCTCCAGCGCCTCCGCCATCGGCGCGGCCGCCGACGCGACGTCACCGATGCGGTAGGCGGCCTCGGCGTGGGTGGACAGCGTCACGATCATGCCCCAGCGGTCGTCCAGGGCCCGGAAACCGGCCAGCGCGGCGTCCAGGCCGACGCGGGCCTCGTCGTGGCGGCCGTGCAGCAGACTGACCATCGCGGTGCCCACCAGGCCCAGCGCCCGGCTCCACGGGTCGGTGCCGAGCAGCCGGTCCCGGACGGCCTGCTCGTGCAGCGCCGCCGCGTCCTGCGGCGACGGCGGCCCGCTGGCCATGCCGGACAGGTACAGCAGGAACGGATGCCGGGGCGGCCGGGCCAGAGTCCACAGGATCCGCGACGCGGCGTCGACCTCGCTGCGCTCGCCGCCACCGGCGAGCGTGGCGATCAGCAGGCCCAGGGCGTACTCCTCGGCCAAGTCGTCGGGCGGCCCGTCGAGCCGGTCGACCAGCCGCCGGGCCAGCGCCGCGCCCTCACCGCGCAGACCCCGCAGCCACCAGTAGAACGCCAGCGCCGCGACCAGCCGCAGCCCGGTGGCGGTGTCCGCGTGCCGCAGGGCCGCGTGCAGGTCGTCGCGGGCCGCGTCGAGGCGGCGCAGCCACCGGTCCTGGTCGCCGCCGCGCAGGCCCGCGTCGCCGGCCGACGCCAGATCCAGGAAGTACGCGGCGTGCGCGTCGCGCACCCGGCCGGTCTCGTCGCGTTCGGCCAACCGGGCGGCGGCGAACTCGCGGATCGTCTCCAGCATCCGGTACCGGCCGCCGGCCGCCTCGACCAGCGACTTGTCCACCAGGCCGGTGAGCACGTCCAGCACGTCACCGTCGTCCGGGCCGCACACCGCCTGCACGGCGGCGAGGTCGGTGGTGCCGGCGAACACGCTCATCCGGGCGGCCAGCAGCCGTTCCGCCTCGTCGAGCAGGTCCCAGCTCCACCCGACCACCGCCTCCAGGGTGCGGTGGCGGGGCGCGGCGGCGCGGTCGCCGCGGCGCAGCAGCCGGAACCGGTCGTCCAGGCGAGCCGCCACCTGCGCCACCGGCAGGGCCCGCAGCCGCGCCGCCGCCAGTTCCAGGGCCAGCGGCAGCCCGTCGAGGGTGCGGCAGATCCGCAGCACCGCCGGGGTGGTGTCGGCGTCGAGCGTGAACCCGGGCGCCACGTCGGCGGCCCGGTCGGCGAACAGCCGCACCGCCGGGTACGCGGCCGCGGTCTCCGGTGTGCTCGGCGCGTCCGGGGCGGGCAGGCCGCCGACCGGGCACAGCGCCTCGCCGGTGAGGCCCAGCGGCTCCCGGCTGGTGGCCAGCACCCGCAGTCCGGGCGCGGCGGCGAGCAGCCGGGCGGTCAGCCGGGCCGCGTCGTCGATCACGTGCTCGCAGTTGTCCAGCACCAGCAGCAGACGCCGGCCGGCCAGCGCCGCCACCAGCCGGTCGGTGAGGTCCCGGGGCCCGCCCGGGGCGCGCAGCCCGGCGTCGCGCAGGTCCAGCGCGGCCAGCACCGCCGGCGCGACCGGGGAGCCGGGCGTCACCGCGGCCAGCTCCACCAGGCACACCGGCCCGTCGTGGCCGGATGCGACGGTGGTGGCCAGCCGGGTCTTGCCGGCGCCGCCCGGGCCGTGCAGGGTGACCAGCCGCGCCGCGCCGAGCAGGTCGTGGACGCGCCGCAGCTCCGGTTCCCGGCCGACGAAGCTGGTGAGCGGGCTGGGCAGCCGGGCGGGCGGGACGGCGTCGTCGCGCAGCAGCGCCGTGTGCAGGGCGACCAGGTCCGCCGACGGGTCGGTGCCCAGCTCCTCGGCCAGCACCCGGCGCGCGTCGGCGTAGACGGCGAGCGCCTCGGCGCGGCGGCCGGCGCCGTGCAGGGCACGCATCAGCAGACCGTGCAGCCGCTCCCGCAGCGGATGCGCCGCCACCAGGGCCCGCAGCTCGGCGATCAGCGGCGCGCCGGGCGGCGCCAGCGCCAGGTCCGCCTCCGCGCGGTCCTCGATCGCCGCCAGGCGCAGCTGGCGCAGCCGGGCCGCCTCGGCGTCGGCGAACGGCGCGCCGGTGACGTCGGCCAGCGGTTCGCCGCGCCACAGGTCCAGCGCGTCGCGCAGCAGCGCCGCCGCGCCGCGCGGGTCGCCGTCGGCGAGCGCCGCCCGTCCCGCCGCGGCCAACCGGGTGAACCGGTGCACATCCACCTGCTGCGGGTCGACGGCCAGCCGGTAACCGGCCGGACCGAAGTCGATGCGCGCGCCGGGCAGCAGCCGCCGCAGCCGCGACACCTGCGACTGCAGGGCGTTCGCGGGCTGCTCGGGGGGCCGGTCGCCGTAGACGCCGTCGATGAGCCGCCGCGGCGGCACCGTGCGGTCGGCGTCGAGCAGCAGCAGCACCAGCAGGGCGCGCAGCCGCTCACCGGCGACCGGGAGCGCGCTGCCGTCGGCCGCGTACGCCTGTGTCGCGCCGAGCACACCGAACCGCATGGGCCCGATTGTCGCCTGCCGGGGCGCGGGGCGGCACGCCGCACCCGCCGGTGGCACGCCCCACACCGGTTCGGCCCCGCGCCGTCGTGGGCGGGTAGCCTTCGGCCCGTGATCGTGGTGAGGTGCCGGTGACGACGCTGGACCGGGAACAGCCGCATGCCACCGACGGGGCACGCGGGGACGGCGGCGCACGGCCGCTGCCGCTGATGTTGGCCGTGCCGGCCGCCGTGCTGGCCGGGGTGGCGCTGCTGCTGGCGTTCCCGCCGTACGGGATGTGGCCGCTGGCGCCGGTCGGGGTCGCGTTGCTGGCCGCCGCCGTGCACCGGCGGCGGTTGCGCGCCGGCGCCGGGCTGGGCTTCCTCACCGGCGTGGCGCTGTTCGCACCGCTGCTGGAATGGACGAACCTGCACACCGGCTACCTGCCGTGGGTGCTGCTGTCGCTGCTGCAGGCCGCCTACCTGGCGCTGCTGGGCGCCGCCACCGCCTGGGTGTCGCCGCTGGCCGACCGGCACCGGGCGGCGTGGCCGCTGCTGACCGGCGTGCTGTGGGTGGCGCAGGAGGCGCTGCGCGACCGCACCCCGTTCGGCGGGTTCCCGTGGGGGCGGCTGGCGTTCAGCCAGGACACGTCGCCGATGCTGCGGCTGGCCGCGCTCGGCGGCGCGCCGCTGGTCACGTTCGCGGTCGCGGTCGCCGGCGGGATCCTGGTCACCGTGGCGTGGCGCGACTGGCGTCGCGCGCCCGGGCAGTGGCGTCCCGTCGCCGGGCTCACCGCCGCGCTGGTCGCGCTGCTCGCCGCCGGACCGGCCGTGCCCGCGGAGGTACGCGGCGCCGGCGACACCGTCACCGTCGCGATCGTGCAGGGCAACGTGCCGCGCCTCGGCCTGGACTTCAACGCGCAGCGGCAGGCGGTGCTGAACAACCACGTCGACGCCACGCTGGAGCTGGCCGAACGGGTCACCGAGGGCAGGCAGCCCCGCCCCGACCTGGTCGTGTGGCCGGAGAACTCCAGCGACATCGACCCGCTGCGCAACCCCGGCGCGGGGGAGCGGATCTCCCAGGCCGCCGACGCGATCGGCGCGCCGATCCTGGTCGGCGCGGTGCTCGCCGGCCCGGAGGCGGGGCAGGTGCGCAACGTGGGGCTGCTGTGGCGGCCCGGGACCGGCGTCGACCTGGACCAGACGTACGTCAAGCGGCATCCGGTGCCGTTCGCGGAGTACGTGCCGCTGCGTTCGCTCGCCCGCATGGTCAGCTCGCAGGTCGACCGGGTCAGCTCCGACTTCGTCCCCGGTGACCGGCCCGGCGTGGTGGACGCCGGCGCGGCGATCCTCGGCGACGTGATCTGCTTCGAGGTCGCCTACGACGGGATCGTCCGGGACACCGTGACCGGCGGCGCGCAGCTGCTGGTGGTGCAGACCAACAACGCCACGTTCGACGTGGCCGAGGCCCGCCAGCAGCTGGCCATGGTGCGGTTGCGGGCGGTGGAACACGGCCGGGCCGCGTTGATGGCCTCCACTGTCGGGGTGTCCGGGTTCGTTTCCCCCGACGGGCGGGTAGACGGTGCGACCGGGTTCAACACCGCCGCGGTGGTGGTGCGGCAGATGGAACTCGGCAACGGGCGTACCCCGGCGACGACCGCCGGGGTGTGGCCGGAGGTGGCGCTCACGGCGCTGGCGGTCGCGGCCCTGGCCGGCGCGGCCGTGCTGCGCCGCCGCCGGGAGGTCGCTCCCGGCTGAGCCGACGAGCGGGAGGCGGTGCGACGGTGGCGGTGACAGCCGACAGGCGGACGGCCGGCCACCCCGGTGTGGGGCGGGTCCTCGTGGTCGTCCCCACCTACAACGAGGCCGACAACGTCGAGCGCATCGTCGCCCGGGTACGCGCGGCGGCGCCCGCTGTGGACGTGCTCGTCGCCGACGACAACAGCCCCGACGGCACCGGCGCGATCGCCGACACCCTCGCCGGCAACGACCCGCGGGTGCACGTGCTGCACCGCGAAGGCAAGGAAGGACTCGGCGCGGCCTACCTGGCCGGTTTCGCCTGGGCCCGAGCACGCGGCTACGACGCCGTGGTGGAGATGGACGCCGACGGCTCGCACGCCCCGGAAGACCTGCCGGCGCTGCTGGACGCCGCCCGCGACGCCGACGTGGTGATCGGCTCCCGGTGGACCCGCGGCGCGCGGGTGCTGAACTGGCCGTGGCGGCGGCTGCTGCTCTCACGCGTCGGCAACCTGTACGCGCGGCTGGCGCTGGGCATGCCGGTCAGCGACGCCACCGGCGGCTACCGGGTGTACCGGCGCAGCGCGCTGGACGCCATCGACCTGGACTCGGTGCGCTCCCAGGGGTACGCCTTCCAGGTGGAGCTGTCCCGGCTGGCGCACCGCGCCGGGGTACGCATCGTGGAGGTGCCGATCACGTTCGCCGAGCGGGAACACGGCGACAGCAAGATGAGCCCGCTGATCGTCGCGGAGGCGCTGTGGCGGGTCACCCGCTGGGGGGTACGGGACCGCCTGGCGACCATGCAGGCCCGCCCGGACGCGCTCGCCCGCTGGCCTTGAGCCGGGGCGTGTCATGCTTGAGAGGCGTGATGACCCCGGGCTGATGAGGTGAGATGCGCCGAGGACTGAAGTACGTACCACCGGCCCTGCTGCTGTTGACGCTGCTGGAGCTGGCCGTTTTCGTGCTGGTCGGCCGGGCAGCCGGGTTCGGCGTGGCGGTGCTGCTGGTGTTCGGGGCGTCCCTGCTGGGCCTGGTGCTGCTGCGCCGCGAAGGCATGCGCGCGTGGCGGGGTTTCCGGGCCGCTGCGCAGGCCGGCCGCCCGCCGGGGCCGGAGGTGACCGACGGTCTCGTCGGTCTGCTGGGTGCGCTGCTGCTGGCGATGCCGGGCCTGTTCAGCGGCGTGGTGGGCCTGCTGTTGCTGCTGCCGCCGCTGCGCCGGCTGGCTGGGGGCGGGGTGCGCCGGGCCACCGAGCGCCGGGTGTCGTCGATGGTCGCCGGTGACCTGTTCGGGCCGCGCCGGGTACGGGTGTACCGGGGCGCGCCGCAGCCGACCCCGCAGCCCACACCGTCACCGTCGCCCGGTCCCGCGCCGTCGCCCCAGCCGGTCACCGACCCGGGCAAGGCCATCGAAGGCGAAATCGTCGACCGCTGACGCGCACCTGCCTTTGATCAACACCAGGTCCGGGGGAGTTGCCGGCGCGTCCTCGCGCCGCCCTCTGCTTGATCAACTCAACTCCGCCGAAGTGGTGCCATCCGGGCCACGGTGATGCCGCCACTTCCCCGAACTGGCGGCCCGTCCTCCGGTCCCCCGGCGCACGGGCAGCACGCGGAGGGCACCCCCACGCGAGGTGGATCAGCGGATCAGCAGTCCACAGCCACCCTGCCCATCCCATGATCGACACCACTTCGGGGAGATGGCGGCATCAGGGGGTGTCCGACCCCGCCACCTCCCCGATGTGGCGCCCCGAGGCTCGATGGCACGGCAGATCATCGACCCAAGGGCGGGCCCACCCTCATCCGCCCGACCTCATGATCAACACCAGCCTGGGGGAGTTGGGGTGCATCACACCGCAGCCCGGATGCCACCACCTCCCCGAGGTGGCGCCAATTCGCGGCGGCGCGCGAACCGGCACCAGGCGCGGCGGATCAGCCCTCACGGCCAGGCCTACCGCCCCATGATCGACGCCACTTCGGGGAAATGGTGGCATCAGGCACGTGGGATGCCGCAACCTCCCCGAAGTGGCGGCCCGGCGCTCGATTCGACACGGCGGCTCAGTGACCTGCGAACAGCGGCCGACACCCGCGCGGCTAACCCACTCCACCCGCCTGCTGCTCCGCACCCGACGGCCCCGCTCGACCTCGTGATCAACACCGGCTCGGGGAGGTGGTGGCATCACCGTGGCCCGGATACCGCCACCACCCCGAGGTGGCGACGGTCGTCACCCGGGCAACAAAAAACGCCCCCGGGTGATCCCGGGGGCGTTTTCGGTCGTTGCGGGATGCTCAGGCGCGGCCGCGGCGGGTCCGAACCTCCTGGAGCCGCTCGGCGAGGATGTCCTCCAGCTCGGCGATCGAGCGCCGCTCCAGCAGCATGTCCCAGTGGGTGCGCGGCGGCTTGGCCTTCTTCTGCTCCGGCTCGGTGCCGTCGACCAGCCGGGCGACGCTGCCGTCGAACTTGCACTCCCAGGTCGTCGGGACCTCGGCGTCGACAGCGAACGGCACCTCGAACTGGTGGCCCTTGGCGCAGAGGTACTCGCGGGTCTGGCGCGGCGCGAGCTCCGTGTTGCGGTCGGATTCGTAGCTGACCGCGCCCAGCCGGCTACCGCGCAGCATGCGCTCGCCCATGATCGACTTCCCCTCGTCCGTGGTGCTGGTCTTCAGGTGTAACGGCCGGTCACCGTTCGCCCATTCCCCACCCACGGCGGCAGGGCCGTACGCGGGTCGGAGGATCCAAGGGTAACCGGCCATGACAGCTGCCCGGCGGGGTCGTCCCCGGCCGGGCCGAATCGGTGGAGTGTTTCGCCTGTCAACGGGGATGTTACCCACCTGTTTGCGTGCCGGAGGTGACGATGAGCAGTGACGCGCCGGTCGGGGCCCGACCACCCGCCGGGAAGACCTTCTTCGGTCATCCCCGTGCGCTGTCCACGCTCTTCCTCACCGAGATGTGGGAGCGGTTCAGCTTCTACGGCATGCGGGCGATCCTGGTGCTGTACCTGACCGCCGCGGTCGCCGACGGCGGCCTGGACATCGGCGAGTCCAGCGCCAACGCCGTGTACGGCACCTACAACGCCATGGTCTACCTGATGGCGCTGCCCGGCGGCTGGGTGGCCGACCGGCTGATCGGCGCGCGGCGCAGCGTGCTGTGGGGCGGCGTGGTGATCGCCGCCGGCCACTACGTGATGGCTATCCCCGCCACGTGGAGCGTGTTCGCCGGCATGGCGCTGATCGTGGTGGGCACCGGCCTGCTGAAACCGAACATCTCCACCATGGTCGGTGACCTGTACGAGCGGGACTCGCCGCGCCGCGACGCCGGGTTCTCCATCTTCTACATGGGCATCAATCTGGGCGCGTTCATCGCGCCGCTGATCACCGGCTTCCTCGGCGAGAAGATCAACTGGCATCTGGGGTTCGGCGCCGCTGCGGTCGGCATGACCTTCGGCGTGCTCCAGTACGTGCTGGGCCGGCGCAACCTCGGCGACGCCGGCGCCCGCCCGGCGGACCCGCTGCTCGGCGCGGACCGGCGGCGCGCGCTGACCCGCATCGGCGTGGCGAGCGTCGTGCTGCTCGCGGCGCTGGTGGTGCTGCTGCTGGCGGGCTGGTTCACCGTCGACACGGTGGTCAACCTGCTGACCGTGGTGACGGTGCTGGTGACCGTCGGCTACTTCGCGCGGATCCTCACCGACCGGGAGATCAGCGACACCGAACGCAGCCGGATGAAGGCGTACGTGTGGCTGTTCGTGTTCGCCGCCTCGTTCTGGCTCATCTACGACCAGGCCGGGTCGGTGCTGAACATCTTCGCCGCCGACCAGACGGACCGCTCGGTGGGCGGGTTCACCTTCCCGGCGTCCTGGCTGCAGTCGGTGAACCCGATCCTCATCATCATCGGCGCGCCGCTGGCCGCCGCGCTGTGGCTCAAGCTCGGGCACCGGGTGTCCACGCCCACGAAGTTCGCGGTCGGCCTGGTGCTCAACGGCCTGTCGTTCGTGCTGATGGCCGCCGCCGCGCGGGCCGCCGTCGGCGGCGACCTGGTCTCACCGCTGTGGCTGGTCGCGGTGTACGCGATCCAGGTCGCCGGTGAGCTGTCGCTGAGCCCGGTCGGCCTGTCCGCCACCACGAAACTGGCCCCGGTCAAGTACGCCAGTCAGATGCTGGGTCTGTGGTTCCTCGCCACCGCCGTCGGCGACGCCATCGGCGGTCAGGTGGCGCGGCTGGCCGACACCTGGTCGCAGCCGGTGTACTTCCTGACCTTCGGGCTGGCCTCGGTGGTGCTGGGCCTGGCCGCGGTGATGTTCACCCGCCAGATCCGGAACCTGATGGCCGGCATCCACTGACCCGGTTCACACCGCCGGGGTGGGCGGCAGCGGCAGCGGCAGGCCGGGCAGCCCGTCGATGCTCGTGGCGACGTGGTCCTTGCCGGCGAAGTACGCGCTCAGCGACGCGTCGTCCTCCCTGGCGAACCGGCGTTCGTGCAGGTCCCGGTCGGCGTCGTAGGTCATGAACGGCACCGCGTAGCCGCAGGTGTCGCGAATCAGCTCGGCGTGCGCCACGATGATCGCCCGCAGGCCGTGGGGGCCGGGGTCGATGTCGGGGAAGTGCTGTAGCAGGCCGGGCCAGCGCGGGTCGTCGCGGAACACCGGCTCGCCGCGCCCGTGCACCCGCACGATGTTCGGCGGGCCGGTGAACGCGCACCACATCAGCGTGATCCGGCCGTTCTCCCGCAGGTGGGCGATGGTTTCGGCGTTGCTGCCGGCGAAGTCCAGGTACGCCACTGTGTGCTCGTCGACCACCGCGAGGCAGCCGCGTAGCCCCTTGGGGGAGAGGTTGACGGTGCCGTCACCGGCCAGCGGCGCGGTGGCGACGAAGAACATCGGCTGCGCCTCGATGAAGTCCCGCAGCCGGCCGTCGATGCGCTCGTGTGTCTTTCCCATGCCCCGATCATCACCGTCGGCACCGGTTCGGCGCTGCCCCGTTCCCAGCCCGTGGCGCGGTCAGCCGGTGCGCGTGCCGAGCCGCGCCAGCGCGGTCGCCAGGTCACTGACCTGGTCGGCGAGCTGCCCGGCGCGCCGCTGCGCCGCGTCCCGGTCGGCTTCGGCAGCGCTGAGCCGGGCCGCCAGGTCGGCCGCGCGGGCCTCGGCGGCGGTCGCGGCGCGCCGCGAGTCGGCCAGCTCCGCGGCCAGCGCGTCCCGCTCGGCGGTACGGGCCGTAGCCTGCTCCACCGCGGCGGCCACGTCGGCCCGGGACCGCTCGACGGCAGCGGCAGCCTCGGCCCGGGACCGTTCGACAGCAGCGGCAGCCTCGGCACGAGACCGTTCGACAGCAGCGGCAGCCTCCGCGCGGACCCCGTCGACCGCCGCGCTCGACTCGGCGCGGGAACGCTCCAGCGCCGCCTCGACGTCGGCGCGTACCGCGTCGGCCCGGTCCCGCTCGGCGCGAGCCTGCTGTGCGGCGGCGGCCTGGGCGTCGGCCCGCTCGGTCGCGGCCCGGGCGGACCGGTCCGCCTCGGTGGCCCGGGCCTGGGCGGCCTGGGCGTCGGCGCGCGCCCGGTCGGCTTCGGCGCGGGACTGCTCGGCCCGGTCCAGGGCCTCGGCGGCGGAACGGGTGGCCCGCTCGGCGTCGGCGCGGGCGGTGTCCCGTTCGGCGGTCAGCTCGGCGACGCGGCGGCGTTCGGCGTCGCGTTCGGCGCGTACCGTGCGCAGGTCGTGCCGGGCGGCGTCGCGGTCGCGTTCGGCCTGCACCCGCAGCGCCTGCGCCGCGCCCGCCTCGGCGCGGGCGGCGTCGCGGGCGTCCTCGGCGGCGGTGGCCCGCTCGGCGGCAGCCGCGGCCGACGTCTCCGCCCGTTCGGCCCGGTCGGCGGCGGCGTCGCGTTCGGCGTACGCGGCGCGGGTCTGCTGCCGTTCGCGGGCCGCTGTCGCGGCGGCGTCCTCGGCCTCGCGGCGGGCCTCGTCGCGTTCGGCGTGCGCGGCCGCCACCTGCGCCGACGTCTCCGCGCGCAGCTCGGCGAGCTGGCGTTCCACACCGGCCGGGGACAGTTCGGCGTGCAGCGCCTCGGTGAGCGTCTCCACGATCTGGTCGAGCCGGTCCACCGCCTCCCAGGTGCGCGCCACCTGCCCGGGCAGGCCGGGGGAGTTGCGGTGACGCATCCGCGAGTTGCGCGCGGCCCGCTGGCAGGCGCCGTCGTTGTCCCGGCAGTAGCGGAACGGGCGGCCCGCGCCGACGCGTTGCGGCACGTCGCGTCCGCAGTGGGCGCAGGGTCGGGTGTCGGTGGCGGGCTCGGCGTCCATCGGGGGCGAAGTCTATCCGGCGGCGTCGGCGCGGGCCGCGCCGTCGAGGGTGTAGCGGCGCTGCAGCAGCACCGCGACCACCATCACGGCGGCGGGCAGCAGCCCGAAGCCGTAGCGCAGCGCGTCGAGCGCGGCCGGGGACTGGGTCACGGTCTGCCCGGCCGTCGAGGCCACGAAGCCGCCGGCGGCCAGGCACAGCGCGTACGCGTACGGGCCCAGCGCCGCGCCGGTGGCCTCGGTGGCGGTCCACACCCCGGTGTACGTGCCGGCCCGCTCGGCGCCGCCTCCCGCGCGGATCACGTCGGGCAGCATCGAGAACGGCAGCAACTGCATGCCGGCGAACGCCACCCCGAGCACCGCCACGGCGGCCACCAGCACCGGCAGCCCGGCGGGACGGCCGACCGCCAGCACGAGCGACCCGGCGGCGAACGCGGCCTGCGCGGCGAGCAGGGCGCGTTGCTTGCCGATCCGCCGGGCCACAGTCAGCCAGAGCGGCGTCACCAGCAGCGCGGGCGCGACGAACGCGGCCACGAGCACTGTGGTGAGTCCGGGGCGGCCCAGCTCGTACTCGGCGTAGTAGGGCACTCCGGCCAGGACGAGGTGGGTGGTGGTGGACATGGCCAGGTACGCGCCGACCAGCCAGCGGAACTGTCGGTCCCGCAGGCTCGCCGTCAGTGCCCGCCATCCGCCCGCGCCGTGCGGGGTGACCGCGTCGGCGGCGGTACGGCGCAACCGGCCGATCCCGGCGACGCCGACCAGCATCGCGGCGAGCATCCCGGCCGCCAGCACCACGCCCATCAGCAGGTAACCGTCGCGGGTGGCGTCGTCGCCGCCGGCCAGCAGCGGCGCGAGCAGCCCGGAGACCAGGATGCCGAGCGTCAGCACCACCATCCGGAACGCCATCAGCCGGGTCCGCTCGTGGTAGCCGATCCGCAGGTCGGCGGGCGTCGCCAGGTAGGGCACCTGGTACGCGGCGAAGAGCAGGTTGCCGGCGACGAAGAAGATCGCCACCCAGCCGGCCGCGGCGGCGCCGGTGAGGCCGCCGGGTACGGCGAACAGCGCGGCGAACGCCAGCGGCAGCGCGCATCCGGCCAGCAGCAGCCGGCGGCGGTGACCGCGGCGGGCCTGCTCGACGTCGCAGAGGTGCCCGATCCACGGGTGCAGCAGCACGTCGGCGATCTTCGGCAGCAGCAGGGTGAGCCCGGCCAGCCACGGGGCGACCGCCAGCACGTCGGTCAGGAAGTAGAGCAGCAGCAGCCCGGGCACTGTGACCCAGACGCCCATGCCGAGCGAGCCGGTGGCGAACCCGGCGAGCGGGCCGCGCGGCAGGGTGAGCGCGTCGGAGCGCTGATCCAGCCCGGTCATCGCGGCCTCCTGTCCTCGGGGCACGCCGCCCCCAATCCAACGGTTGCTGGATTGTAGGGGGAACAATGGCCGGATGACCATGCCTCGCCGGCGGCCGGGCCGGCCCCGCCGCGACGACCAGCGCCCGACCCGTGACCTGGTGCTCGCCGCCGCCACCGCGTTGTTCGCCGAACGGGGCTTCGACGCGGTGAGCGTGCGCGACGTCGCCGCCGCGGCCGGGGTGGACGCGGCCACCGTCGTGCACCACACCGGCACGAAGGCGCAGCTCTACGACGCCTGCTTCGCCCGGGTGTTCAGCGCCGAGCGGGAGGTCATCGAGGCAGCCGGGGAACGCGCCCGGGCGGCCCTGGCAGCGGGCCCGCACGACGCGCTGCGCGCGCTGCACGACCTGCTGGACGTGTTCGTGGACTTCCTGGAGGACCGGCCGGAGACCACAGCGCTGTGGCTGCGCCGCTGGCTGGAGCCCCAGCGGCACGGCGAACTGGACCGCCGCTACGCCGCCCCGCTGTACGGGCTGGTCGAGGAGCTGCTCGTCGCGGCGGCCGAGGCGGGCGCGCTGACCGAACCGACGCCGCACGTGACGGTGCGCAGCCTGGTCTGGGCGGTGCACGGGCACGTGGTGGCCCTGGCGGCGGGCAACGTCTCCGGCGCGCGGGAGCGGCGGGAGTTCCGGGCGTTCGTGCACCGGTTCCTCGACGCGCTGTATCGGTCAGGTCCGGCCGACACCCGGCCTTGACGCCGGCCCGCGCTCCGGGGACTATCCATCGGTCGTTGGATTAAGGAGGCGGGTATGGCCACACCGAGGGTCGCGGTCGTCGGCGCCGGAGCCGCCGGGCTGGCCACGCTCAAGGCGCTCGCCGACGCCGGTGTGCCGGCCGTCGCGTTCGAGGCGGCCGACACGCTCGGCGGCCTCTGGGTGTACGGCGCACCCGGCTCGCCCGCGTACCGGACGCTGCACCTGAACACCAGCAAGGGCCGTACCGAGTTCGCCGACCACCCGATGCCCGCCGACTGGCCGGACTACCCCGACCACACCCGCGTCGCCGGCTACCTCGGCGAGTACGCCGACCGGTTCGGCCTGCGCGAGGCGGTACGGCTGCGGCACACCGTCGAGCGGGTCACCCGTACCGGCGACGGCTGGCGGGTGCGGGCCACCGGCCCGGACGGCCCGGTCGAGGTCGACGTCGAAGCGGTGGTGGTCGCCAACGGGCACAACCGGTCCCCGAAGCGACCCGAGCCGTACCCGGGTGAGTGCACGGCCGAGCAGATGCACAGCCACGACTACCGCGGGCCGGAGCAGCTCGCCGGGCGGCGGGTCCTCGTG
This sequence comes from Micromonospora sp. LA-10, assembly GCF_051853095.1. Taxonomy (NCBI): domain Bacteria; kingdom Bacillati; phylum Actinomycetota; class Actinomycetes; order Micromonosporales; family Micromonosporaceae; genus Micromonospora; species Micromonospora sp. LA-10. Next base: position 338,223 of record NZ_CP195710.1, on the reverse strand, counting down.
GTCGGCGGCGGAAACTCCGCCATGGACATCGCCGTCGACGCCTCGTACGCCGCCGCGACCACGCTGCTGTCGCTGCGCCGCGGCGTCTGGGTGGTGCCGAAGTACCTGCTCGGCCGCCCGTCGGACACGCTCAACGGCGCCCTGGCCCGCCGGCTGCCCTGGCGGCTGCGCCAGCGAATCAGCCAGACCATGATCACCACCGCGGTCGGGCCGCCCACCCGGTACGGGCTGCCCGCCCCGGCGCACGGCTTCCTCCAGGACCACCCGACGCTGTCCGACGCGCTGCTGTCCCGGCTCACCCACGGTGACATCCAGGCCCGGCCCGGCATCGCCCGCTTCGACGGCAACCGGGTCGAGTTCACCGACGGCCGCGCCGACGAGATCGACCTGATCGTCTGGTGCACCGGCTACCGCGTCGAGGTGCCGTTCCTCGACCCGGCGCTGCTCGGCGACGGCCCCGACCGGCTGCCGCTGTACCGGCACGTGTTCCACCTGGACGCCCCCGGGTTGGCGTTCGTCGGGCTCATGCAGTCCACCGGCGCCGCGTTCCCGCTGGTCGAGGCGCAGGCCCGGCTGGTCGCCGCGCGCCTGGCCGGCACCTGGGCGCCACCGGAGCCGGCCCGGCAGGCCGCCGCCTGCCGCGCCGAGCTGCGCGCCGCCACCGCCCGCTGGGGACAGCGCCGCCCACACATGCGCGTCGACTTCGACGTCTACCTGGCCGAACTGGGCCGCGAACTGGCCGCCGGGCAGCGCCGCGCGGGAGCGGCGCGATGAGCGCGGCAGGCCGGGACCCCGCCGCCGACCCGCAGCGGACCGGATCCGGCGCGGCAGGCCGCAGCGCTCTGGCCGGGCGGCGGGTGCTCGTCACCGGCGCGCGGGGCACGTTCGGACAGCACCTCGGCGCGGCGCTCACCGCCGCCGGCGCGCACGTGATCGGGCTGGACCTGCACGCCGACCTCGGCGCCACTCCGCCGGTGCTCGGCGTCGACCTGACCGACCCGGCCGCGACACCACCGGCGGTGGCCGCCGCGATCGACCGGCTCGGCGGGCTCGACCTGCTGATCAACAACGCCGGTGTGGGCGGGCCCGCACCGGCCGAACTGCCGCCGGACGAGGTGGTGCGCCGCCAGATCGAGGTGAACCTGCTCGCCGCCTGGCGCACCACAGCCGCCGCGATGCCCGCCCTGGAGGCCGCCCGCGGCCGGGTGATCTTCGTGGCCAGCCGGATGGCGGTGCTGCCGCTGCCGCTGGCCGCCGCGTACGGGGTCAGCAAGCGGGCGCTCGTGGCGTACGCCGACGCGCTGCGCCACGAAGTAGGAACCCACGTCGGCGTCAGCGTCGTCTACCCCAGCATGGTCGCCTCCCCGATCCACGACAGCACGGTGGCGGCCGGACTGTCGCTGAACGGGGTGTCCCGCCCGGAACCCGTCGACGGCGTGGTCGCGGCGATCCTGCGCGCCGCCACCGCCCGGCGCGCGCCCCGCGATGTGGCCACCACCCGGCGCGGCCGGATCGAAATGGCGCTGGCCCGGCATGCCCCGGCGCTGGCCGACCGGCTGGTACGCCGTACCGTCGCCGGGCGCCTGACCGCCGGTGACCTGGACGGTGCGGCGCTGGCCGCGGGCATGGTCCGGCGGCACCGGCAGGCCCGCGGGTAGCGTGCGCGCATGGCCGTCTCGCCCTACATCGCCCGGCTACGCCGCCACGTCGGCCACGACCTGCTCATGCTGTACGGCGTCAGCGGCGTGGTCACCGACGACGCGGGACGGGTGCTGCTGGCCCGCCGGGGCGACAACGGCCGCTGGTCCGTCCCGGCCGGCACTGTCGATCCGGGGGAGCAGCCCGCCGACGCGCTGGTGCGGGAGGTCCACGAGGAGACCGGCGTCAAGGTGGCGATCGACCGCCTCGCGGGTGTCGCCACCCATCCGGTGGTCTATCCCAACGGCGACGCCTGCGAATACCTGAACATCTGGTTCCGCTGCCGGGCGATCGGCGGGGCGCCGGCCGCCGACGGTGACGAGTCGCTGGCGGTGGCCTGGTTCGCCCCGGACGCGCTGCCCGAGCTGGACGACTGGGCGCGGCTGCGGATCGGCACGGCGCTCACCGACGACGCCCCGCCGTGGTTCACCGCGCCGGGGCAGACCCACCCGGCGCTGCGCCGGCCCGACAACCTCTAGCCGAACGTCACGTCGCACGGCCGCTCCGGAACCAGATCCACCGCACGGTGTCCGCCCGGCGCGTGGACGACCACGCGCTGCGCCACCGGCGACACCAGCCGCGCCCGTACCCGGCCCGGCGCCCAGGTCAGCTCCTCGACTGTGACGCGGCCCCGGCAGGTGATGCCGCGCAGCGTCCCGGCGGGCAGATCGGGTAGCGGCGCGGGGAGCAGCCGCAGCACGCCGGGGCGGGACTGCACGAGCGACTCGATCAGCACCGCCGGCAGCGCGTGCGCGGCGTCGGCGTTGTACGTGGTCCGGCCCGGGTTGTGCGCGCTCATCAGCGACCGGAAGAACATGTCCGCGCCGAGGATCTTGCACAGGTTCGCCGCGACCAAGCCACCGTCGCGCAGCCGCGCCGCGGCCAGCGCCCGGTGCAGGCTGCCGTGCGCGGACTGGTTCTCGTCGCCGCGCAGCGTCAGCGCCCGGTGCGCGGCGGCGGCCAGTTCCGGGGTGTCGTCCGGGTTGATCTCGTCCAGCGGCCACACCGGATACAGGTGGCTGACGTGCCGGTGGTCCTCGTCGCCGGTGCTGCCCGGCCACGCCCACTCGGCGAGCGCGCCGCGCCCGTCCACCAGGTAGCCGGGCGGCCGTACCCCGGCCCACCTGTCGTCGCCGGTGACCTCGGCGGCCAACCGCAGCGCGTGCCGGGCGGCGGCGACGTCCATGGTGGCGTTGACCGCGACCGGCGCGGTCCGGCCGGTGTCGTCGTACGGGCCGGTCTCCGGCGAGTACGACGGCACCAGCGTCGGCTGCCCGTCCACATCGGTGAGCACGTCGGCGAAGAAGTCCGCCACCTCCGCCAGCCAGCCGGCCACCTCGCCCAGCGGCTCACCGGTGACCAGGTGGTGTTCGTGCAGCGGATGCAGCAGCCAGTCCGCGCCCGCGAGCCACGCCGTGAACGGCCAGTCGGGGTGGACGTGGAACAGGTGCCCGTGCTCGCCGTCGGTGCGGCTGGGCGCGAGCAGGCCGCGCGCGCCGTAAACCGAGCGGGCGTTGGCGCGCCAGTGCTCCACCTGCGCGGCGACCAGCCGGGCGTGCGCCGCTGTCACCTCCGGCAACGCGCCCACGTTCGCCCCGGCGAGTTGCAGGTTCAGGTTCGCGTCGGTGGTGAAGTCACCGGCCCACGCGGCGTCCCACGAGCCCAGCCACAGCCCGGTCAGCCGGGGCGGCAGCACCCCACTGGCGCTGAACAGCAGGTACCGGCCGGAGTGGAACAGCCGCTCCAGCAGCGCCGGGTCCAGCCGGTGCGGCGCGGCGGCCTGCCGGGCCAGCAGCTCACCGGTCGGCAGCGCCCGGTCGGCGGCGGGCACGCCGAGGTCCAGGCCGACCCGGGTGTACGGGCCGCGATGGCGGGGCACGTGCCGGGCCAGCAGCGCGTCGTAGTCCCCGGCCAGGGCGGCGAGCCGCCGTTCCGATTCCCGGGTACGCCAGGGCGGCGCGTCGGGCCGGTCCACGAGTGTGGTGAGCAGCGCAGGGCCGCGTACCCGCACCCGGTCGCCGTGGACGCTCACGTCGCCGCGCAGCAGCGTCAGCCCTTCGAACCCGTACGCCCCGCCGGCGTGCGGGTAGCGGGCGCGTACCCGCAGGAACACCAGCCCGTCGCGGCGGTACGCGGCGTGCTCGTAGACCACGTCGGCGGGCCGGCCGGGCAGGTCACCGGTCGCCCCTACCACGCAGTCGCCCTGGTCGAAGTGCAGCACCGCCACCGCGTCGGCACGAGAGGCGAAGCAGCGCCGCCGCCCGCCCGACCACTCGACAGTCACCTCACCGGTGGTGAAGTCGGCGTCGCGCCGGTAGTCGCGTACCGGGCCGGGCGGCGCGTAGACGGTTAGCGCGTACCCGGGGTGGAACGACTGGGTCCACTCCAGCTCCCGGCCGCCGGTGAGCAGCCGGGCGGCTTCGGCCCGCCGTCCGGCGAGCACCAGCGCGCGGATGTGCGGCATCCGGGCGGCCAGCTCGGGCGCGCGGGCCGCCCGGGTGCCGTTGGGCAGGACGAGCCGGTGATGGTTGACCACGATCCGTTCCGCGTGCGGCTGCCCGGGGACCATGAGGCCCAGCTCGCCGTTGCCGGTGAGGAACGCGTCGGTCCAGTCGGCTGCCGGTGCGGTGTCGTGGATGCGGTGGGTCGTCACCGGTCGGCGCTGGTGTCCCGCACGACCAGGCGCGGTTCCAGCAGCGTCACCTCCGGCACCGCCTCGCCGCTCAGCCGCCGCATCAGCAGCGCCACCGCCTGGCGGCCCACGTCCTCGGCGGGCACCGGTACGCAGGTGAGCGCCGACTGCTCGGCCAGCTCGTCCGGGCAGACCGCGACCACCGACACGTCGCGGGGCACCCGGCGGCCCAGCAGCGGCAGCGTGGCCAGCACCGGGCCGACCGCCGACTCGTTCTGCACCACCAGGCCGGTGACGTCCGGGTGGTCGGCGAACAGCGCCTCCAGGTCGCGGCGTACCGCAGCCGGTCCCTCCTCGCAGGAGCGGGTCACCGCGTCGATGCCGAGCCGCTCGGCCGCGGCGCGTACCCCGGCGCGGGTGCGATGGGCGAACCCGGTGCCCCGGTCGTAGACGGCGGCGGGCGCGCCGAGCAGCGCGATCCGCCGGTGCCCGGCGGCGGCCAGGTGTTCCACGCACAGCTCACCGGCGCGCCGGAAGTCGAGGTCCACGCACGCCAGGCCGGTGCTGTCGGCCGGGTGCCCGATCAGTACGCCGGGCAGTGACAGTTCCCGCAGCAGCGGCACCCGGGAGTCCTCCAGCTCGACGTCCATCAGCAGGACGCCGTCGACGAGCGCGCTGCCGGCGATGCGGTGCAGCCCGGCCGGGCCCTCGTCGGCGGTGACCAGCAGCACGTCGTGGTCGTAGCTGCGCGCGGTGGTGACCACGGCGGTGGCGAAGCGCATCACCACCGGCACCTGCATACCGGTACGCAGCGGCAGCACCAGCGCGATCACGTTGGCCCGGCGGCTGGCCAGGGCGCGCGCCCCGGCGTGCGGGTGGTAGCCCAGCGCGCGGATGCTCGCCAGCACCCGTCCGCGGGTGGTCGCCGAGATGGTGCGTTTGCCGCTGAGCACGTACGACACGGTGCTGGCCGCCACCCCGGCGTGCCGGGCCACGTCGGCGATGGTGACCTGCTCGCCGGGGACTCGGCCGGTCACCGGGCGGCTCCGCAGGTGCTGTCGGCCGGCTCGGCGGTGGCGTGGCCGCCGGTGACGGTGAGCGCGCCGACGAGCCGGATGTCGCGCGCGGACCGGCCCACGAGCACCGAATGGGTGGCGTCCTCCACCACCATGGCCGCGCGGGTCTCGTCCCACCAGGCCAGATCGGCGGTACGCAGGCGCATCGTCACCCGGGCGGAGCAGCCCGGGTCGAGGGTGACGCGGGCGAAGTCGCGCAACTGCCGCAGCGGCTGCTTGACCCGGGAGCGCCGCTGCCGGGTGTAGAGCTGCACCACCTCGGTGCCCGGGCGGCGGCCCGTGTTGGTGACCTCGACGCTCACCTCCACCTCCTCGCCGGCACGCGTCGTGGCGGTGCTCAACCGAAGGTCAGCGTAGTCGAACGCGGCGTAGCTGAGCCCGTGCCCGAACGGGTACAGCGGCTCGCCCCGGTGGTAGAGGTAGGTGGTGTCGGCGCCGATGACGTCGTAGTCGAGCAGGTCCGGCAGTTCGGCCGTGTCGGCGTACCAGGTCTGGGTGAGCCGCCCGCCCGGGTCAGCGGCGCCGAGCAGCACGTCGGCGAGCCCGTTGCCGTGCTCCTGTCCACCGTGGGCGCTCCACAGGATCGCCGGCAGGTGCTCCTGCGCCCAGTCGACCGCGTACGGGTAGCTGCTGGTCAGCGCCAGCACGGTACGCGGGTTCGCGGCGTGCACCGCGCGCAGCAGTTCCTCCTGGCCGGTGGGCAGCGTCAGGTCGGCCCGGTCCTCGGTCTCGCGGCCGTTGACCATCGGATGGTTGCCGAGCACCACCACCGCCACGTCGGCGGCGGCGGCCAGCGCGGCGGCGTCGGCGGCACCGTCGGCGCGCAGCGTCACGGTGAACACGGCCGGGTCGCCGGTGGCCACGCTCAGGTTCCCGTCCGGGGCGACGGCGACGTGCCGTCCGGTGGCCAGGTGGCGCAGCAGCGTGGTGCCGTCGGGCCGGTGGTCCAGGCGGAACGTTTCGCGTACCACCCAGCCGCCCGGTCCGTCGCGGTCGGCCACCAGGGCCCCGGTGTCGTCGGCGCCGACGTACCGGCCGGTGTCCACGGCGCGCAGCGCCACCACGTCCTGCCCCCAGTCGACCACCTCGAACTCGGTCGCGGTGTCGCCGAGCGCCAGCGGCCCGTCGCCGTCGTGGCGTACCGCCCGGTCGCCGACGTGCAGCGTGACCCGGTCGGTGCCGGGGTGGGTGGTCACCTCGGGCAGCCGTCCGAGCAGCCCCGCGTACGCGCTGATCGTGTACGGCGGGGTGCCGCTGTACCAGTCGGTGAGCACGGTGTCGGCGAGCGGGCCGAGCACGGCGACGCGGGTGCCGGGGCGCAGCGGCAGCAGGCCGTCGTTGCGCAGCAGCACGACCGACTGGCGGGCGGCCTCGCGGGCGAGTTCCCGGTGGGCGAGGCTGTCGAGCGTGTCGGGTGGCACGTCGTCGTGGGGGTCCGGGTCCAGGTCGCCCAGGCGTGACCGGACGGACAGGATCCGCCGTACCGCCCGGTCCACGTGGGAGGGCTCGATGAGCCCGCGCGCCAGCGCCTCGGTGAGCCGTTCCACTGTGGGGGCGTTGTCCTCGTCGTCCTCGGTGAAGCTGTCGATCCCGGCGCGCAGCGCGGCGGCGAACCCGGCCACGTGGTCGGGCAGGTACTCCTGCACGCCGGCGATGTTGCCGACCGCCCCGGCGTCGCCGACCACCATGATGTCGTCGTCGGCGTAGCCGCGCAGCTCGCCCTCGATGAGCGGGCTCAGGTGCGCCGGCACGCCGTCGACCAGGTTGTACGACGCCATCACCGCGACCGCCGCGCCGGCGGCGAGGGGGGCGCGGAACGCCGGCAGCTCGTACTCGTGCAGCACCCGGGGCGGCAGGTCGCTGGAGGTGGTGGCCCGGTCGGTCTCGTTGTTGTAGCCGAGGAAGTGCTTGAGCGTCGGCGCGGTCCGCAGCCGGATCGGGTGGTCGCCGCGCAGCCCGAGCCCGTACGCGGTGGCGAGCCGCCCGGTCAGCCACGGGTCCTCGGACCAGCCCTCCTCGTTGCGTCCCCACCGGGGGTCGCGCAGCGGGTTGACCACCGGCGCCCACACGTTGAGGCCGACCCGGACCGGGTCCGCCCGGTGCTTGACCCGCACCTCGTCGCCGACGGCGGCCCCGACCGCCCGGATCAGGTCCGGGTTCCAGCTCGCGGCCAGGCCGACCGCCTGCGGGAAGACGGTGGCGGTGCCGAGCCACGCGACGCCGTGCAGCGCCTCGGTGCCGGTGCGGAACGCGCGCAGGCCGAGCCGGGGCACCGGCGCCTGCCACTGGTGCAGCAGGCCGAGCTTCTCCGGCAGCGTGAGCCGGGCCAGCAGGTCGTCGAGACGGTGGGGGACGGGGTCGGTCATGGTGGGCGCCTCCGGTCGGCGTACGGGTCGCCGCTCAGCCGTCGAAGCGCTTCGACGGCCGTGCCGGTGATGGGGCGGCACGTACGCGAAAAGGGGTGGTGGTCGGTCGGCAGGGTCGGCCCGGAGCGGTGGTGAAGCGCTTCGACAACCGCCGAAAAACACGCCGCTGTCGGGGTTGCCCGGTCCCGGAACGCGGCGCTACCGAGGTTGACACCTTCCGGCCGGTGCGGTCAAGGGGTCATCCGGCGGGCAGGCGTCCCGCCTCCACTGTGGCCAGCGCCGCGGTGGCCCCGCCCAGCGCGCCGGCCGCGGACCCGAGCGTGCTGGCCTCCAGCCGCACGCCGGGCGGGACCGGGGTGCGGGCCGCGAGTTCGGCGTGGGCGGCCGGCAGCAGCCACGGCGCGAGCGCGGCCAGGTGGCCGCCCACCACCACCACGTCCGGGTCGAGCAGCCCGGCCAGCACCGCCACCGCCTGGCCGAGCAACCGGCCGATCTCGGTGAGCCCGGTCCGCGCCGGCTCGTCCCCGGCCCGGGCGAGCGCCTGGATCCGTTCGATCTCCGGCAGGTGGTCGGTGACCGGGCCGGCGTCCGGTAGCAGCCGGCCGATCACCGCGTCCACCCCGAGCAGCGCGGTCAGGCAGCCAGGCCGGCCGCAGGCGCAGGGCGGACCGTCAGCGGCCAGCGGCAGGTGCCCGACGTCGCCGGCGAAGCCCCGGCCGCCGCGCAGCAGCCGCCCGCCGCTGATCAGGCCCGCGCCGATCACCGGACCGCCGGTGAGGTGCACCAGGTCGGCGGTGCCGGCGTACGGGCCGTGCCGCTGCTCGGCCAGGACGGCGAGGTTGGCCTCGCTGTCGACGGTGACCGGGAAGCCCGGATCCCGCAGCGCGCGGCGCAACGCGGCGGCGAGTGGGACGCCGCGCCAGCCGAGCGCCGGGGCCGTCGGCACGTCCCCGTCGGCGTCGACCAGCCCGGGCACGGCCACGGTGAGGCCGAGGACGGCGCGGTCGGCGCCGGTGACGCGGGTGACGGCGCGCCGGGTCAGCGCGGCCAGCGCCTTCACCGTCTCCTCGGGACCGGCGGTGGCGGCGGGGAACGCGCGCCGCCAGGTGAGCACCGGGTCGCCGCCCAGTCCGGCCGCCACCGCGACCAGCTCGTCCGCGCCGACGCGCAGCCCGAGCCCCACGTAGCGGGCGCCGTCGAGGACGAGCATGGTGGCCGGGCGGCCCACCCGGTTCTCGGTCAGCCCGGTCTCGCGCAGCAGACCGTGTTCGATCAGCTCGCCGACCAGGCTGGAGACGGTGGCCTTGTTCAGCCCGGTGTGCGCGGCGACGTCGGCCCGGGAGCAGGGGGCGTGGCGGCGGACGTGCCGGAGCACCACGGCCCGGTTTGTCACCCGCACGTCGCCGAGGTCGGCCGTCGGCCGGTCGATGCTGATCACGTACTGCCCGCCTCCTGCGCCCGGCCCTGGGTTCGGTTAAAGCTTAAACTAAATAGGCGCGATTCCGGCCGGGTGGGTCCGGCCGGGGAACCACGGCGCGAACGGCGTGACCGGAATCGGCTCGCCGTCGAGCACCACCCGGCGCGGTGGGTCCGTCCCGACCACGCTCACCCGCCGCACGTCCAGCGGCCCGTCCACGCGGACGCGCAGCGTGTCGCCGTCGCGCACTGCGGTGATCGTGGTGTCGCCGTCGGGGTCGCGCACCACGCTCACGCCGTCCACGCCGCCCCAGGCCACCACCGTGACGTCCCGGAACGGGCCGGTCCCGACCGTCGTCGCGGGCGCCACGGTGGGGATCAGGGCGCCGTGTCGCACGAACAGCGGCAGGCGGTCCAGCGGCACGCCGACCCGCAGATGCCCGCCGCCGGAGTGCCGCTGCCCGGTGTACGCGTCCAGCCAGTCCTCGCCCGGCGGCAGGTAGACCGCGCGTTCGCCGGACGGGTCGAGCACCGGCGCCACCAGCAGGTCCGTGCCGAGGCGGTACTGGAGGTCGGTGGTCCAGGCGGCCGGGTCGTCCGGGTTGTCGACGAGCAGTGCCCGCATCATCGGGCTGCCGGTGCGGGCGCTGTCCACCGCTGCCGACCAGAGGTACGGCAGCAGCCGGTAGCGCAGCCGCAGCGCGTGCACCGCGTGCCGTTGCGCCTCGGGCGGGAACTCCCACGGCAGGCGGCTGGTGGTGCCGTGCAGCCGCACCAGCGGTGACAGCGCGCCGAACTGGGTCCAGCGCACGTACAGGTCCGGCTCGGGGGTGCCGTGGAAGCCGCCGGTGTCGTGGCTCCAGAACGGCACCCCGGACAGCCCGTGGGACAGGCCGCCGCGCAGCGTGCTGGCCATCCCGGGCCACGTGGCGTTGACGTCGCCGCTCCACTGGGCGCTGTGCCGCTGCCCGCCCAGGTACGACGATCGCGCCCACACCGTGCGGTGCCCGGCGACCTCCTCGGTGACGTCGGCGACCACGTCGTTGAACATCAGCGCGTACACGTTGTGCAGCTCGACGCCGGTCATGCCGTTGTGGGCGACGGCGTCGGCGGGCACGCCCTCGGCGAAGTCGGTCTTGAACACGGCGACGCCCTGGGCGAGCAGCGGGCGCAGCAGGTCCTGGAACCAGCGCACCGCGGCCGGGTTGGTGAGGTCCACGAAGGCGCAGACCGGGTAGCTGCCGTGCCAGGTGTCGGCGACGTACGTGCTTCCGTCCGGGCGGCGCAGGAGGTAGCCGGCTGCTTCGGCCTCGGCGTAGAGCGGGCTGCCGGTCATCAGGTACGGGTTCATCCACAGGCACACCCGGAAGCCCTGCTCGGTGAGGTCCTTGAGCATGCCGTCGGGGTCGGGGAAGGCGTCGGCGTCCCAGCGCAGGTCCGACCAGTGCCCGGCGACCTGCCAGTAGCAGTCCAGGTGCAGCACGTCGCAGGGGATGTCGTCCTCGCGGATGCGCCGGGCCCGTTCCAGCACGCGCTGTTGGCTGTCCGGGAAGAAGCCGGAGGAGATCCACGCGCCGAACGCCCACCTCGGTGGCAGGTACGGCCGTCCGGTCAGCGCGTCGAGCCGGTCGAGCACCTGCGCCGGGGTGGGGCCGGCGAGCACGTAGTAGTCGAGCAGGTCGTCCGGGACCAGCACCTGCACGCTGCTGTGCGTGCTGGCGCAGACGTCGAACTGCACCGGCAGCCCGCTGTCGACGAGCACGCCGTAGCCGCGGTCGGACAGGTAGAACGGCACGTTCTTGTGCGAGCGGTCGGACTCGCCGCCGAAGGCGTCGAAGTTCCACATCAGCGGGCGCTGGCCGCGCTTGTCCAGCGGGGTGAACTTCTCGCCGAAGCCGACGAACCGTTCGTCGCCGGGCGCCACGAAGCTCTCGTGCCAGGCGACCGGCTCGCCGTCGACAGTGGAGCGGCCCAGCGGCAGCGTGCGTCGGCGGCCGCTGATGTCGCGGGTGCCGCCGTCGGCGGCCAGCAGCAGCCGCCCGTCGGGGGCGAGGAAGCGCAGCCCCCACGGGTCGAGGCGCACCTCGGCGACCATGCCGCCGGCGCCCACCAGGACGTGCCCGTCGGCGACGGTCACGGTGGCCGGGTGCGGCTGCGGGTGGACCAGCGTCAGGGCCGCCGCGGACCGGCTGCGGACCGAGAGGTCGTCGGCGAGGCGTACCCGGATGATCCCGTCGCCGGCGGCCTCGACGCGCGCGACGAGCGTGCGGCCGGACCCGCAGGTCGCGGTGAGGGTGACCCCGTGCGCGTCGGTCGCGGCGACCTCGGCCCGCAGCAGGTCGTCGGCGCCCTCCTCGCCGGGGGCGCGGACCGGCAGGTCGGGCGGGTCGGCCACGAACGTCTCGTACGGGACCAGCGGCGGGCGGTACGGCATGGGCGTCTCCTCGCGGCGTCCACGGGCGGTCCCGCCAGTTTCTTTGGAAGCCCAACTAACTGTCAATGATCGACGCCATTGACTTTCCGTCTCACCTGTTCCTATTTTGGCCGGGATGACAACTAAAGCGCCGTGGAGCGACGGGCGGCTCTGCTACGGCGGGGACTGGAACCCGGAGCAGTGGCCGCCGGAGGTGTGGCGCGAGGACGTCGCCCTGATGCGCGCCGCCGGGGTCAACCTGGTCACCGTCGGCGTGTTCGCCTGGTCCCGGCTGGAACCCCAACCCGGCCGGTACACGCTCGACTGGCTCGACCGCGTGCTGGACCTGCTGCACACCAACGGCATCCGGGCCGCGCTGGCCACCCCCACCGCGTCACCGCCGCCCTGGTTCTCGCTGCGCCACCCGGACGCGCTGCCGGTCACCGCCGACGGCGTACGACTGACCCACGGCAGCCGCGACACCTACTGCGCCGCCGCGCCCGCGTACCGCGACGCCGCCCGGAGCATCGCCGAGGTGCTGGCCGCCCGGTACGCGCACCACCCGGCGCTGGCGCTGTGGCACGTGCACAACGAGTACGGCACCACCTGCCACTGCCCGCACACCGAGGCGGCGTTCCGCCGCTGGCTCACCGGCCGGTACGGCGACCTCGACGCGCTGAACGACGCCTGGGTCACCAGCTTCTGGAGCCAGCACTACTCCGACTGGGCGCAGGTCGGCACGCCCCGCGCCACCCAGTACCTCGCCAACCCCGGCCAGCTGCTCGACTTCCGCCGCTTCTGGTCCGACACGCTGCTGTCCGCGTACACCGAGCAGCGGAACCTGCTGCGGGCGGCGAACCCGGCGGTGCCTGTCACCACCAACTACGTGCTCGGCGACTGGGTGCCCGTGGACCACGCCCGCTGGGCGCGCGAGGTCGACCTGGTCGCGATCGACCACTACCCGTCCACGGCCGACGTGGGCGCGGAGGAACAGACCGCGTTCGCCGCCGACCTGGCGCGCGGCTGGGCCCGCCACGGCGCCGGGCGACCGGCGCCCTGGCTGCTGGCCGAGAGCGCCCCCAACCAGATCCACACCGCCGGGCGGATGCACACCAAGGAACCCGGCCGGATGACCCGCCACAGCCTCGCCCACGTGGCGCGCGGCTCGGCCGGGGTGATGTTCTTCCAGTGGCGCGCCCCGGCCGGTGGCGCGGAACGTTTCCACTCCGCAGTGGTGTCGCACGCCGGCGCCGACACCCGGGTGTTCCGCGAGGCCACCGACCTGGGCGCCGCGCTGGGCCGGCTCGCCGGGGCCGCGCCGGGCCGCGTCGAGGCGGGCGTGGCCATCGGGTACGACGCGGCGAGCGGCTGGGCGCTGCGGCACCCGGGGATGCCCCGCGCCGGACTCGACCACCCCGGCGAGGCGGCCGCCGTGCACCGGGCACTGTGGCACGCGGGCATCACCGCCGACGTGGTACCGCCCGGTGGCCCGCTCGACGGTTGCCGGCTGCTCGTGCTTCCCGCCCTCTACCTGGCCTCGGACGCCACCGTCGACTGGGTACGCGGGCACGTCCAGGGCGGCGGGCACCTGCTGGTGACCTGGCTCAGCGGTGTCGCCGACGAGCACGCCCGGATACGCCTGGGCGGCTACCCGGGCGCGTACCGGGACCTGCTCGGCGTGCGGGTGGAGGAGTTCCACCCCCTCGCCGACGACGAACACGTGCCGCTGACCGGCGGCGGGACCGGCCGGATCTGGTCGGAGACAGTGCACCCGGCCGGCGCCGAGACGGTCAGCGCGTACGCCGGGGGAGCACCGGACGGGCGGCCCGCGATCACCCGCAACCGGGTCGGTGACGCGTACGCCTGGTACGTCTCCACCCGCCCCGACGACGACACCTACCGGCGGCTGCTCACCGAGGCGGCCCGGCTCGCCGGTGTGACCCCGGCCTGTCCCGGCGCGCCGCATGGTGTCGAGGCGGTACGCCGCCACGACGGCCTCCTCTACCTGCTCAACCACACCGACCGGCCGCAGCGGGTGCCGGTCGCCGGGCTCGACCTGCTGACCGGCGCGACAGCCGACGGCTCGTTGACGGTGGCGCCCGGTGGCGTGGCGGTCGTCCGCGAGGAGCCGTCATGACGGTATGCGCTCGGGACGGACGGCGCGGGTGCGCGTACCCCCGGGTCAGGGCGTGGCGACGGCGGCGCGGGAGCGGTCCGCGGCGATGCGCACCGCGAGCGCGGCCAGCACGGTGCCCATCACCCACCGCTGCAGGCGCGCCCAGCCCGGCCGCCGGGTGAGGAACGCCGACACCGAACCGGCGCTGAGCACGATCAGCGCGTTCACGGTCAGCGCCACGACGATCTGGGTCAGGCCGAGCAGCAGGCTCTGCACCGCCACGTGCCCGCGCGCCGGGTCGACGAACTGCGGCAGCAGCGACACGTACAGGATGGCGATCTTCGGGTTGAGCAGGTTGGTGACCAGGCCCATGGTGAACAGGCGCCGGGGCCGGTCCGGCGGCAGCGGCGTCGGGGTGAACGCCGACGTGCCGCCCGGGCGCAGCGTCCGCCAGGCCAGCCACAGCAGGTACGCCGCACCGGCCAGCTTCACCGCCGTGTACAGCGGCGGGACCAGCACGAACACGGTGGCGATGCCGGCCACCGCGGCGGCCAGGTAGACCAGGAAGCCGACCGCCACGCCGAGCAGCGACACCAGCCCGGCCCGCCGGCCCTGGGTCACCGATCGCGACACCAGGTAGACCATGTTCGGCCCGGGCGTGAGCACCAGACCGAGCGCCACCAGGGCGATTCCCGTCACCGCGCCGACAGTCACCACGTCGCCTCCCCGTTGCCGACCGTGAACCGGACCCTACGCCCACCCCCCGACGCCCACCGCCCCGTCCCCCGCTCCCGCCCCTGCCCGGCGATCATGAAGTTGGCGGCGACAAATCGGTCGCCGACGGCAGCTAACTTCATGATCGCCAGGGCCGGGCCGGGCCGGGTGATGGCCCGGCCCGGGCGCTTTGGGGGCGGCGCGGGAGGGGAGCGGTGGGGATACTTGTCGCATGTCGATCGTGCTGTCCGCGCCGGCGACCCCGACCGCGCCCGGTCTCCTGCTGCGCCCGTGGTGCGACGGTGACGCCGACGCGCTGATCGAGGCGTACCGGGATCCGGTGCTGCGGGCCTGGACCCGCTACCCGGTGACCGGTCCGGCGGAGGCGCGGGCGTTCCTGCGCCGCAGCCGCCAGGGCTGGTCGGCAGGCCGACGGTTCACGTTCGCCGTGCTGGAGGGGGAGCAGCCGGTGGCCTGTGTCGTGCTCAAGGACGTCCGCCCGGGAGGCGCGGCCGCCGAGGTCGGCTACTGGACGGCCGCGCCGGCACGCGGCCGGGGTGTCGCGCCGCGTGCCGTGGAGGCGGTCACCGGGTGGGCGCACGCCCGGTTCGCCGCCGCCGGCCTGACACGCCTGGAGCTGCTGCACCAGGTCGACAACCCGGCGTCCTGCCGGGTCGCGGACAAGTGCGGGTACGCGTTCGCCGAGGTGCTGCCGGCCTGCCCGCCGTACCCGCGCGACGGCCACCGCCACGTCCGTCAGCTGTCCTGACGTCCGCCTCGTTCCTCGGGGCCGAGCAGGCGCAGCAGCAGCCGAGGCTCGCCCGGCCACGCGTCGAGCAGCACCTGCCGGGGCATCTGCCGGGCGGCGTAGCGCAACGCGAGCGCGACCACCACGATGTCGTCCAGCGGACCGATCACCGGCAGGAACTCCGGGATCAGGTCGATCGGACTGGCCACCCAGAGCCCGGCGACCACTATCGCGACCCGGGCGCGGCGGGGCACCCGCGGGTCGCGGCGCAGCCGTCGCACCGCTGTCACGCAGTCGGGCACGAACGCGGCCAGGTCGCGCAGGATCCCCGGAGGCAGGCGCCGGGCCAGCAGCACCAGCACCGCCCAGCTCGCGACCAGGCAGGCCGTCGCCACCGCGAGGCCGATGAGCCAGTCGCGCACGCCGTCACCCCTTTCCGTACCCGGTGGCACGCTACGCGGCGGCCAGCGCGGGAACAGCCCGGCCCCGCGCGACGCTGACCCTTGTCGGACAGCGGCGGATACCGTGGGTACGGGAGGTGACGGCGGTGACGACAGCGTGGGAGGCCGCGGTCGAGGCGCAGATCCGCTCGGCTCAGGAACGCGGCGAGTTCGACAACCTGCCGGGCGCCGGCAAGCCCATCCCGGGGCGCGACATGCCCTACGACGAGGGCTGGTGGATCCGCAGCTTCATGGAGCGCGAGCAGATCCCGTCCGACCTGATGCTGCCGACGCCGCTGCAGCTGCGCCGCCGCATCGAACAGCTCCCGGCCGAGCTGCGTGACATGCCCACCGAGGAATCCGTCCGGTCGTACGTGGCGGCGCTCAACACCGAGGTGGTGGCCTGGCTGCGTACCCCGACCGGGCCACGCGTGGTGGTGCGCCCGGTGAACGTCGAGGAGGCGGTGCGCCGCTGGCGCGCCGATCGCGAACGCGCCGCGCCGGCAGTCACGGCGCCCGAGCCGCCCCGTGCCGCCCCGGCCCGTCCGCGCCGTCGCTGGCGCTGGTGGCGCCGCTGAGCTCGGTCAGGGGCGCGCCGCCTGCCAGGTCCACGCGGTACGTCGCGGCCGCTCGCCGAGCGGCGCCCGGCCGGTCAGCCACAGCAGCACCGGGGCCGGGTCGCCGCCGGGCGCGTCGGGGAACAACCGCCGTACCACCGGGGCACACAGCCCGGCCGGTGGTGACCAGTCCAGGCCCAGCCCCCGGGTCACGTCGTGGGTGTGCAGCAGGATCTCGGCCACGCCCATCGCGGCGAAACCGCCCGGATCGCACGGGCCGAAGTGCCACGCCCGGTCGTCCGGGCGCGCGGCGTCGATCGTGGCGGCGAGCATCCCGGCCGCGGCCGCCGCGACAGTGAGCACCCCGGCGGGCGCGGCGTCGGCGCGTACCCGAAGGTCGAACGGGAGATAGCCGGCGTCGGGCCGGCCGGACACCTGACCGGCGTACGCGACGAGGTCGTGCGCGATGTGCGCGGCGGTGGTCCAGCAGGACCAGTCCAGGTCTCCCGCCCGTACCGTCCAGCCCCGCCCGGTGGCGGGCCGCAGCACGGCGGTCATCGCCTCGGCGGCGGCGCGGACGTCAGCGCCGTTCACGTCCGTCGCACGCGCAGCACGCAGGTGAGCATCGGCAGCGTGAACTCCCCGTCGGCGGTCTCCGGACGGCTCGCCAGGTACGCGCGGATGCGGTCGAGCGCCTCCGTGCGTTCCTCCTCCGGCATCACCAGCATCCCCGCCCGGGTGGCGAGCGTCGCCACGAGCGAGTCGGCGGTGCGGCGCTGCCCGTGCGGGAACTGCTCCTGCTCGGGCGAGCCGAACCGGGGCTCGCCCGTCTTCGGCAGGTGCATGCCGGCCGTGGCGACGCGCCAGCTCGTGGGCGTGTCCCGAGGGCCGATCGCGGCGCTTCCGCTGACCGCCGCGAGCCCGGCGACCCAGTCGACCCGGTCGTCCACGACGTTCCACAGCCCGGCCAGGACACCGCCGGGCGCGAGGACGCGGGCGATCTCCGGCCCGGCCACTGCCATGTCGAACCAGTGCATGGCGTTGCCGGCGACCACCGCGTCGACGGAGGCGTCCGGCAGCGGGATCGCCTCGGCGCTGCCGGACAGCGCGCGTACCCCCGGCAGGGTGCGGCGGAGTTCGGCGAGCATCGCCGGGTCCGGCTCGACGGCCGTCACGTGGTCGCTCACCTCGGCCAGCGTGGCGGTGAGCTTGCCGGTGCCCGCGCCGAGGTCGAGCACCCGCGCGCCGGGCGCGGGGTCGAGCGCCCAGCGCAGGGCGGCGCGCGCGTAGTCCGGGCGGTGTTCGGCGTACGCGGTCGCCGCCGCGCCGAACGACGACGAGTGGCGACGTCGAGCGTCTTCGTCCATCCGGTCACCCTAGCGACGAGCCAGGTCCCTTGACGTACGAACTATGCTTCGTGAATAATGAGTCGTAGTTCGAGGGGGAGTACCCGACGATCCACGCACCGCCGTCAGTACGGGCCCGGCCCATCCGGATCCCGGCGGTGCAGCCACCGCTGTCGTGGCCCGGGGAGACCTTCGTCCAGCAGCGCCGGCACCCGCCGGCCCGGGCGAGAGGTCTCCCTTCGGTATGTCCGTGTCCCTGTGGATCTGGGCCGCACTCATGCTGGCGATCGCGGCGATGCTCGCCGTCGACCTGTTCCTGCACCGCGACAACCACGTCATCGGCTTCCGCGAGGCAGCGGTCTGGTCCGGCATCTGGATCGCCGCCGGCCTGCTCTTCGGCGTCGTCCTGTGGGCCTGGCAGGGCGGTGACGTGGCCGGCACCTACTACGCCGGCTACCTGATCGAGAAGGCGCTGTCGATCGACAACGTCTTCGTCTTCGCGCTGATCTTCACCTACTTCGCCGTGCCCGCCGCGCTCCAGCACAAAGTGCTGTTCTGGGGTGTCATCGGCGCCCTGGTGTTCCGGCTGGTCTTCATCTTCGTCGGCGCCGAGCTGCTGGAGACGTTCTTCTGGACCGCGTACGTGTTCGGCGCGTTCCTCGTCTACACCGGCTACAAGATGGCGTTCCGCCACGACGGGCAGACCCCGCCGGACCGTAACCCGGTCGTCCGGCTCGTCCGCCGGGTCATCCCGACCGACCCGGCCTTCCACGGCGACAGGTTCTTCACCCGGGTCGACGGCAGGCGCGTCGCGACGCTGCTGTTCGTGGCCCTGATCGCGGTGGAGGCCACCGATCTGATCTTCGCGATCGACAGCGTCGCCGCGATCCTGGCCATCACCACCAGCACGTTCATCGTCTGGACCGCCAACGCCTTCGCCATCCTCGGCCTGCGCAGCCTCTACTTCTGCCTCGCCGGGCTGCTGCGCCGCTTCGTGCACCTGCACTACGGCCTAGCCGTCCTGCTCGCCTTCGCCGGCGTGAAGTTGATCCTCTCGGAGACACCGGTCGGCAAGCTGCCCATCCCGGTCACGCTCGGCGTGATCGTGGTGACGATCGCGGTGTCGATCCTGTGGAGCCTGCGCAGCACCCGGAGCGCCGAGGCGCGCTGATCCTCCGCCCCCGCGGTAGCGCCGCTGGAGCCCATGCGGGCACTACCATCTGCGCATGGGCTCCAGCGGGGCATCCGTCGAAGCCGTCTTCTTCGGCACCTCGACCGTCCACGTGACCGACGGGACGTCCGGCATCCTGATCGACGGCTTCCTGAGCCGGCCCTCGCTGCTCCGCGTCGCGTTCGGTCGCGTCGCCCCCGACGTCGGCCGGATCACCGGCGCTCTCGCCCGGGCCGGCGTGACCCGTCTCGACGCGCTCTTCGTCGCCCACTCCCACTACGACCACGTCATGGACGCCCCCGAGGTCGTCAAGCTCCTCGGCGGCACACTGTTCGGTTCCGAGTCGACGCTCAACGTGGGGCGCGGCGCGGGCCTCGCCGAGGAGTCGATGGCGCGGGTCGCCGACGGCGACGAGTACCGCGTCGGCGCGTTCACCGTGCGCGTACTCGCCGGTGTTCACAGCCCGGGCAACAGGTTCCCGGGCACGATCGACGAGCCGCTGGTCCCGCCGGTCAGGGCGAGCAGCTACCGCGAAGGCGGATGCTTCTCTTTCCTCGTCACCCATCCCGCCGGTTCGCTGCTGATCCACCCGAGCGCCAACTTCGTGCCCGGCAAGTTCGACGGGCTCGACGTCGACGTCCTGTACCTCGCGATCGGCGCGCTGGGCGTGCAGTCGCGGCGGTTCCAGGACGACTACTGGCGGCACGTGGTGGACGCGACTCGACCCGGCCTGATCGCGCCGATCCACTGGGACGACTTCTTCGTGTCGCTGGACCGCAGGCTGCGGCCACTGCCTCGCATCTTCGACAGGTTCGCCGTGGCGAAGGCGTTCCTCGACCGCAAGAGCGAGGAGACCGGGATCCCCGTACGGCTCCCCGAGCCCTTCGAGGTGATGAGGCCGTTCGCGAGGTAGGGCGTCAGCGAAACCGGTCGACGGTGACGGGAACCATCCCCTGCTGACGCATCCGGGCCGTCAGGCCGTGCAGCAGCACACCGACCGCGTCATC
This sequence comes from Micromonospora sp. LA-10, assembly GCF_051853095.1. Classification (NCBI taxonomy): domain Bacteria; kingdom Bacillati; phylum Actinomycetota; class Actinomycetes; order Micromonosporales; family Micromonosporaceae; genus Micromonospora; species Micromonospora sp. LA-10. The sequence continues at coordinate 318,523 of NZ_CP195710.1, read as the reverse complement.
ACGCTCGCCGAGAAGGTCGCACGTCACGTCCAGCGCCCAGGCGGTGCCCGCGGCGACGCGGCACAGATCCCAGCGGAGGGCGTCGCCGAAGACCTCGCGGCGGGCCGCGCCCAGGATGCGCGTCCCGGGATCCGTCGGGTCGCCGGTGATCGGCATCCGCCACGCCGTGCTGAGTGCCGCGACACCGTCCGGGCTCAGCTCGCCAGCGAACAGGATCCGGTACACGCGCGTCTCGCGGAATCCCCGCCGGGGCTCGGAGTCGCCCAGCCGCAAGGGGGAGGGCGGCCGCGTCGGCGGCGGGCCGAAGCACGCCCGAAGGGTGTCCTCGTCCGGCAGGTCCGCGCCGCAGAGGCCCCGATAGAGCGCCGCCGCCGCGGCACGGTCGACGGACGTCACCCGCTTGCGCAGACCGGCGTCCGCGCGGAGGCACCGGCTGGTGGCCGACGCCTCGTGCCAGCGACCCGCCGACCGGGTCCAGCCACCGCTCACCAGCCCGGCGGAGGAGTAGTCCGCCGCGAGCAGGAATTCCTCGACCAAGAGTCCTTCCGGCGCGCCGGCGCCGTCGTGCACCGCGTAGTAGTGCAGTGCGGGAGGCGAGCCGGCCATCTGTCGCGCGAGGGAAGTCGTCGTCACACGTGGATTGTCGAGCAGGGCGGGAGTCGCGGGCGTCCGGCTCGCCGCGCCCTATTAACGGATTACCGTTAATAGCAATCGCTTAATCTGTTCGGTCAAATAGGACGAATCGGTAGCACACCATAATGACAGTTATGTGCGCGCGGCGACGCAGCCGCGAGGGACTGTCTCTCTGTCCTCTACCGACTACCGTGAGGCGGGTACGTCCGAGAGGAGGGCGATGGCGATGCGGATCGCGGTTGCCGGAGCGACAGGCCGCATCGGGGAGCTGACCGCCGACGCGCTGGAGCGGCAGGGGCACGACGTCGTACGCATCAGCCGCTCGCAGGGCGTGGACCTGATGACAGGCGACGGGCTGGACGAGGCGCTCACCGGGGTCGAGTCAGTGGTCGACACGACCAATGTCGCGGCAGCCGAGCGGTCGGAGACGATGGCGTATCTGGGCGGCCTCACGCGCAACCTGCTGGCGGCCGAGCAGCGTGCCGGCGTACGGCACCACGTGCTGCTGTCGATCGTCGGCATCCACCGGGTCGACGACAACGCCCACTACGCGGGCAAGCGGGAGCAGGAGCGACTGGTCGAAGGCGGGCCGGTGCCGTGGACGATCGTCCCGGCCACCCAGTTCCACGACTTCGCCGCCATGGTCACCGGCTGGACCGAGCGCGACGGCGCCGCCACCGTCGCGCCGCTGCTGGTGCAACCGATCGCACCCCGGGACGTCGCCGACATCCTCGCCGAGGTCGCTGTCGGCGAACCGCAGGGACGCCACGTCGACATCGCCGGACCCGCGACGGAGGATCTCGTCGACATGGCCCGGCGTACCCATGTGGCGCGTGGCCGTCGGGTCCGGCTCGTCCCGACCTGGTCGGGCGTGTTCGGCACGTCGATGGCCGGCAACGTGCTGCTGCCCGGCGACGACGCGCGTATCGCGCCGACCAGCTTCGACGACTGGCTAGCGGCCGGCGCCCGGTGACGGGGTGACCGCGGCCACGACCAGGTCGACGATGCCGTCGGCGTAGTCGTCGGTCAGCGGGCCGTTGCGCAGCAGCCAGCGGTGGTACAGCGGACCGAACAGCAGCTCCACCACCAGGTCCAGGGGAGCGTCGGGGCGGACCTGGCCGGCCTCGCGGGCGGCCTCCAGCCGGGCGCGGACCGCGGTCAACTGAGGGCGGAGCAGCCGGTCGCGCGCCTGGGCGGCGAGGTCCTCGTCGGTGAGTGTCTCGATGGTGATGGCGCGGGTGGTGGCGGACAGCCGTGGATCGGCGAACTCGGCGACGGTGGCCCGGAGCACCTCACGCAGGTCGGTGCGCAGGTCACCGGTGTCGGGCAGGGCGATGACCTGCGGCAGGCCGTCGGCGAGCGCGTCCAGAATGACCGCGCCCTTGCCGCGCCACCAGCGGTAGATGGTCTGCTTGCCGACCCCGGCGCGGGCGGCGATCGCCTCGACGGTCAGCGCCGGGTAACCGGTCTCGGTCAGCAGCTCCAGTGCGGCGGCGAGGATCGCGCGGCGGGACTGCTCGTTGCGGCGGCTGGGCTGCGGGGTCACGCCACGAGCCTACAACGAGACGAGACGTATCGTCTTGACGGGATGCCGGCACCGTGCTCTGCTGTGACGAGACGAAACGTCTCGTCTCACCGAGTTCAGGAGACCCCGTGCCGCACATCGCCATGGTCAGCATTCCGTTCCACGGCCACGTCAACCCGAGCCTGGAGATCATTCGTACCCTCGTGCGGCGCGGCCACCGGGTCACCTACGCCAACGACCCCGCCTTCGCCGAGGTCATCCGGTCCACCGGCGCGGAGCTGAAGCCGTACGCCTCGACGCTGCCCGGCGACGGCGGCGCCGAGATCGAGGACCCGATCGATCAGCTCACGCTCTTCCTCGACGACGCCATCGCCATGCTGCCGCAGCTACGGGCCGCCTACGCCGACGACCGGCCGGACCTGTTCCTCTACGACATCGCCGGCGCGCCGGCGCGCCGGCCCGGCTGCTCGGCGAGCAGTGGGCGATTCCGGCCGTCCAGCTCTCCTCGACGTTCGTCGCCTGGGACGGCTACGAGCAGGAGATGGCGGCGGTCGTGGAGGCGATGCGGGCCGACCCGCGCGGCGCCGACTACTACCGGCGGTTCACGGCATGGCTGACCGCGGAGGGTTCGTCGGTCACCGACAGCATGGCGTTCCAAGGGCGGCCGGTGCGCAGCCTCGTCCTGCCGCCGGAGGCGCTCCAGCCGCACGCCGACCGCGTGGACCGGTCGGTCTACAGCTTCGTCGGCCCGGTCCTGGGCGACCGCGCCGACCAGGGTTCCTGGGTACGACCGGAGCACGCCGAGAAGGTGCTGCTCGTGTCGCTCGGCTCCGCCTTCACCCAGCGGCCCGAGTTCTACCGCCGCTGCGTCGCCGCGTTCGGCGACCTGCCCGGCTGGCACACAGTTCTCCAGATCGGCCGGCACGTCGATCCGGCCGAACTCGGTTCCGTCCCGGACAGCGTCGAGGTCCACCGATGGGTGCCGCAGCTGGCCGTACTGGAACAGGCGGACGCCTTCGTCACCCACGCCGGCATGGGCGGCAGCAGCGAAGGTCTCTACTGCGGGACGCCGATGATCGCCGTACCGCAGGCGGCCGACCAGTTCACCAACGCCGAGCAGTTGGCCGCCCTCGGCGTCGCCCGGGTCGTCGACTCGGCCGGCGTCACCGCAGCGGAGCTGCGTGCGGCGCTGCTGGCCCTCACGTCGGACCCCGCCGTGGCGGCCCGCACCGCCGAACTGAAGCGGCAGGCCCGCGCCGCCGGGGGCGCGGACCGGGCCGCCGATCTGATCGAGGCCGAACTCGGTGCCAGGTGCGGCGGGTGAGGCGTGGTCGCGGCGGGATCCCGCCGCGACCACGCCACGGTCAGTCCTCCGCCAGGACGGTGAAGGTGAATCCGGTGCTCGTCGGACGGTTCAGCGGGATGTCGCACTTGACCCGGCGCAGCACCTCGGACCGGGTGAGGCCGAACCGGTGGGCGATGAGCCGGTCCGGGCGTACCGGCACCGGGTCGTCGAACGTGACGTTCACCTGGACCGGCCACCCGTCGAGCGGCACGACCGGCGCGTCCAGGCGCCACGCGCCGGTCCAGTCGAGGGTGAAGCGGCAGCGCCGGGCGAACGCCGGGTCCAGCAGTGTGGCCGCCACCAGATCGGGATCGTTGAGCTGGTGGCCGTGCAGATCGGCGGGATCGAACGAGCTGACCGCCGCCCGCTCCCGGACGGTGAGCTTGCTGGTCCGGTCGCAGGACACGCAGTGCACGAGCAGCCACACGTCCAGGATCTTGCCGTTGGCGTTGACGCGGAACCGGCCCCGGGCGGCGGTGGCCGACTCCGCCCGGCAGGTGACGCAGCGCAGCGACAGCAGCGGAAGGCGGGTCCGGCGTACGACCCAGGGCAGCACGATATGCGGTTGGGATGACATGGAGACCTGATCTCTGAAGACCTGACGCGAGGCCGATTACGCGCGGCCTCGGACGCTGTGGCCGGGCGCGCGAGGGCAGCCCGGGGAGCCGGCACGCAGGCGCCGGCTACAGGCGTGGGGAACGTGTCAGGTTCTAGAGAGCAGGAGGGGTCACGCGGAGTCGTCCTTCTTCGCTGCGACAGAGGTGCGGGAAACGTACGGGACGCCGGAAACCGCGCTCAACCCGTTTTCCGGCGCCCACTGCGGTGCGCCGCCTGTCACTTCACTCAGTAAAAGTTTGCACTCACTGCAAGATCGCTCGTAGAGTCCTGGCGTGACCTCGGATCAGGGCCGCCCCGGCCTGCGTGACCGCAAGAAGCGGCAGACCCGCGCCGCCCTCAGCGCCGCCGCGCTGCGCCTGGTCGCCGAGCGCGGCCTGGACCAGGTGACGGTGGAGGAGATCAGCGAGGCCGCCGACGTGTCGGCCCGCACCTTCTTCAACTACTTCCCCAGCAAGGACGAGGCGCTGCTCGGCGACCAGCCGACCGACCGCGAGGTGCTGGCCGCCCGCGTCGTCGCCGCGCCACCGGAGCTGTCCGCGTTCGACGCGCTGCGACTGGCCTTCGACGACGTCGTCGAGGCCATCGAATCCGACCAGGAGGTGTGGCTGCTGCGCCTGCGGGTGATCGCGGCGAACCCGTCGCTGCTTCCGCGCCTGATCAGCGGCAACGCCGAGACCGAACAGGTGATCGTCGCGGCGGTGGCCGCCCGGCTGGGGCTCGACCCGTGCCACGGCCACCCGACGCTCGTCACCACTGTTGCCGGCGCGGTCCTGCGTACTGCCCTCATGCAGTGGGTCGAGCGACCCGACACGACGACGCTGCGGGAGCTGACCGCCGACGCGTTCGCCGCCGTCGCCGCCGGCCTGCCCGATCCGCACGCCTCCACCTGAGCCATTCGTACCGGCCGCCGCCGTCGCGCGGCCGCTCGCCCGTGCACACGACAAGGAGTTCGATGACCACCGCCACTGTTCCGCCCGCCGAAACGGGTACGCGGATGTCACGCCGGGAGGTCCTCCAGGCGTTGTCCGGCCTGATGGTCGGCATGTTCGTGGCGATCCTCGCCTCGACGGTGGTGGCGAACGCGCTGCCGCGGATCATCGCCGACCTCAACGGCAGCCAGACCGTCTACACGTGGATCGTCACCAGCGAGCTGCTGGCGATGACCGCGACGGTCCCGCTGTGGGGCAAGATGGCCGACCTCTACAGCAAGAAACTGCTGATCCAGTTGTCCCTGGGCCTGTTCGTGGCCGGCTCGCTGGTCGCCGGCTTCACCCCGAACGTCGAGGTGCTGCTGCTCAGCCGCGTCATCCAGGGCATCGGCGCGGGCGGCATGACCGCGCTCGCCACGATCGTCATGGCGGCCATGATCCCGCCGCGTGAGCTGGGCCGGTACGCCGGCATCTTCGGCGCCGTCTTCGGCGTCGGCACCATCGCCGGCCCGCTGATCGGCGGCGTCCTGGTCGACACGTCCTGGCTGGGCTGGCGCTGGTGCTTCCTGATCGGCGTGCCGTTCAGCCTGCTGTCGATCACGCTGTTGCAGAAGACGCTGCACCTGCCGGTGGTCCGCCGCAAGGTCCGCATCGACTGGCTCGGCGCCCTGCTGATCACCTCGGGCGTGTCCACGCTGCTGATCTGGTCGTCGCTGGCCGGGAACAAGTTCGACTGGGTGTCCGGCTGGACCGCGCTGCTGGTCGGCGGCGGGCTGGCGCTGCTCGCGCTCGCCGTGTTCGTCGAGTCCCGCACCGAGGAGCCGATCATCCCGCTGGGCATCTTCCGCAACCGCACCGTCAGCCTCACCACGATCGCGAGCATCCTCGTGGGCGTGGCGATGTTCGGCGGCACCGTGTTCCTGTCGCAGTACTTCCAGACCTCGCTCGGCAAGTCGCCGACGGCGGCCGGCCTGATGAGCCTGCCGATGGTCCTCGGTCTGCTGGTCTCCTCGACGGTGGCGGGCCAGCTCATCACCAAGTACGGCCGGTGGAAGATGTTCCTGGTCGCCGGCGCCGCGGTGATGACCGTCGGCATGCTGCTGCTGAGCACCATCGACGCGAACACGAGCGTGCCGGTGCTGTCGGTGCACATGGCGGTGCTGGGCGTCGGCGTCGGCATGCTGCTGCAGAACCTGGTACTGGCCGCGCAGAACGACGTGCCGGCCGCCGAGCTGGGCGCGGCGACGTCGGTGCTGACGTTCTTCCGCAGCATGGGCGGCGCGGTCGGGGTCAGCGCGCTCGGCGCGGTACTGGCGAACCGGGTGACGTCGCTGACCACGGAGAAGCTCGGCCCGCTGGCCGGCGGGGGCGGTTCGGCCGAGGTCCCGGACCTGTCGGCCCTGCCGGAGCCGGTGTTGCGCGTCGTGCAGGAGGTCTACGGCACCGCCACGTCGGAGATGTTCCTCATCGGCGCGCCCTTCGCGCTGCTCGCCCTGATCGTCGTGCTGTTCATCAAGGAGAAGCCGCTGAACACGCTCAGCGGTGACGAGCGCCGGGCCCGTGAGGAGGCGGCGGCTGCCGCCGGGATGCACTGACCCGCCCGATCGAGGGCCGCCCCCGCAATCACCCGGGGACGGCCCTCGTGCGTACGGTCAGCGTTGCGTGCGGTCGTTGATCTCGGTGCCCGACTCGCCGGGCACGGCGCCGATCGACTCCTCGGCGGCCCGGCCACCGGTGCTCTCGTCGCCCTGCTTCAGCGAGCTGCGGGGCAGCCCGGCCAGGTGAGCCGGGTCCTCGATGGGCTGGGGCGGCCACTGGTCCTGCGTACCGTCGGTCACCCCGGCGCGGCGCAACGCCTCGACCAGTTGGTCCGGCGACAGGCGGTCGACCTCCTGTATCCCGGCCCCGCGCGCAATCGCCTGCAGTGTCTTCAGGTCTTCGCTCACGAATGTCTCGGCCATGCCCGAGCCTTCCCAGCGCCCAAGACAAGGAAACCCGGCGGGCGCCGACGGCCTGCCCACCCCGAGCCGTCGATCATGAAGTTGTACCGGGCAAAACGGACGCGGAGCGCCGTCAACTTCATGATCGATGCGGAATGAGAGGTCTGGTCAGCGGCGGGCGGGTTTGCGGTCGGGGCGCGGACGGTCCCGTTCCGGGTCGACGCCCACCTGCACGGCGAAGGCCGGGTCCACGGCGAGCAACGGCCGGGGGCCGAACAGGGCCATCCCGGTCAGCAGCGTGTCGGTGTCCCGGCCCTGCCAGGTGGGACGGCGTTCCGGGTCGAGATCGGCGTGCTCGCGACGCAGCCGCCGCAGCAGCCGGCGGGCGGCCGAACCGGTCTCCGGCACCTCGGTCAGCCACCAGCCACCGAGCGCGGTGGCCAGGCAGCACAGCAGCAGCCCCGCGACCGAGGCGGGACCACCGGCGGAACGCCCCTCGACGGCGCTGTCCACGAGCCGGGTCAGCCCGACCGCGGCGACCGCGAACAGCGGCACCGTGCCCAGCGCGATCCGCCGCCGCTGCGCGCGGGTGAGCAGCCAGCCGTCGCGGACCAGCCGCCCGACCGTACGGCGCAGCGCCCGGCCCACGTCCGGGTCGGCGAGCACCGCCGCCCAGGTCTGCGGGCGGCGCAGCGCACTGTGCAGGGCACGCACCAGCGCGGGCGAGCCGGCCGGGGGCGGCCCCTGCGCGTGCAGCGTGGCCAGCTCACCGATCTCGACGCCACCGGCGCGGCGCAGCGCGGCCACCCCGAGCTGGCAGGCCAGCAGCGCCCGGTCGGTCAGGTACGCCAGCTCGACCCGGTCGGGCGTCGCGCCCCGGGTACGGCGGCCGGTCAGTTCGCGTACCGCCACAGCGATCACGACGGCTACGGCGACCGCGCCGAGGTAGTCGAGGAGGAAGATCGGCCCGCTGACTCCCCAGAGCATGGCGGCAAGTATGTCAGGAGCCGTGGCGTACCTCGGTGTCCCAGATCTGCGACCACGGACGGCGCAGCCCTCGGGCCACGAAGATCGGCTCGCCGTTCTCGTCGTTGTCGACGTCGACCCGCTGGTCGACCCGGCCCGCCTCGGTGACGTCGGTGAACCAGGCACGCAGCCGGTCCGGGCGGGACCAGCCGACGACGATCACCACGTCCGCGCCGTCGGGCGGCCGACCGAACGTGGCCATGCTGTTGTGCCCGGAGTACGCGCGCGGCAGTCCCCGCTGCGGCCCGTACCGGGCCAGCGCGCCGGCCTCGCCGTAGTTGCCGGTCAGCACCACCGCCCGGTCGCGCTCGGCCGCGGGCAGGGCGCGGTGCACGGCGGCCACCGAGTCGGCGAACTCCGGCCAGCCGATGGTCTCGCCCGCGTCGTAGTTCGCCGCCACCACGAACCCGGGCAGCCGGTCGGCGGGCAGCGTGGGCAGCAGCAGCACCGCGCTGCCCGCGGCCATCAGCACGGCGGCGGTGACCAGCAGCGCCTGCCGGACCCGCGGCGCGCCCCGCCGCGCCCACTCGACGGCCGGCACCACCCCGGCCGCGGTGAGCACCAGCAGCAGCGGCGCGTCGTAGTAGCCCTTGCCGCCGGCCACCACCACGATCGCGACCACCACCAGCCAGGCCCAGGCCAGCGACCGGTACGCCGCCCAGGACGGCCGGCGCAGCAGCGCGACCAGCCCGGCGACCCACACCGGAACCGCGAACGGGCTGATGATCAGGAACTGGAGCACCACCGCGTCGATCCGGCCGCTGTAGGAGCTGTCGCCGTCGGCGATCGACGCGGCCACGTCGAGCTGCGGGAAGCCGTGCGCGGCCTGCCACGCCGCGTACGGCACGGCGAGCAGCACGGCGACGCCCGCACCGGCGAGCACCCACCGGTCGCGCAGCAGCCGACGCGGACCGGCGATCAGCACCCCGGCGACCAGACCCACGCCGAGCAGGGCGGGCAGCGGCTTGTTGAGCAGGCCGACGCCGAGCGCCAGCCCGGCGCCGAGCGCCCACCGGGTGTCGCCGGTGCGCAGCATCCGCACCACGCACAGTGCCGCGGCCAGCCACACCAGCAGGTCGACGCTCGTGGTGCTGAGCAGGTGGCCGCCGGCCAGCACGATGCCCGAGGCGGCGGCGAGCACCGCCGCGGCCGTCTGGGCGACGCGGTCGGCGCCGAACTGCCGGGCGATCGCGGCGACCAGGACCACCGCCGCGCCGCCGATGAACGCCGACGGGGTACGCAGCACCACCAGGTTGCCCGGCGCGATCGTGTCGGCCAGCCGCGCCAGCGCCGGCACGAGGGGCCCCTGGTCGACGTAGCCCCAGTCGAGGTGCCGGCCGCAGAGCAGGAAGTACAGCTCGTCGCGGTGGTAGCCGTAGCGGCCGGCGAGCGACAGCAGCACGACGGTGAGGACCGCGCCCACCACCAGGGGCGCGGCGGTACGCGGACCGGCGGGCGGCGGGCCACCGGGCGCGGCGGCCTGGCTCCGATCGAGGTCGGCGACTGATTCGGCCACCTGCCCATGATGGACCGCACCGGCGGGCCGCCGATGCCCCGCGACCCTCGGCCGGGTGGACGGAAACCGGTGGCCGGACGGCCGGGCGACGGCTAGCGTGCCCGGCGATGCTGATCCGTGACTGCACCGACGCCGACTGGGACCAGGTCTGGCCGATCTTCGCCGACGTCGTCACCGCCGCCGACACGTTCCCGTACGACCCCGCGTGGCCGCCGGACGTGGCGCGCGACGTGTGGCTGGAGCGCCCGCCGGGGCGTACCTCGGTCGCGGTGGACCACGACGGCACGGTGCGCGGCACCGCGAAGATGGGCCCGAACCGGCCCGGGCCGGGTTCGCACGTGGCTACCGCGAGCTTCATGGTCGCGGCGGACGCGCGCGGCCGGGGTGTGGGCCGTGCGCTGTGCGAGGAGGCGCTGGACTGGGCCCGGCGTCAGGGCTTCGCCGCGATGCAGTTCAACGCCGTGGTGGAGACCAACACGGCGGCGGTGGAGCTGTACCGGCGGCTGGGCTTCACGGTGATCGGCACCGTGCCGGAGTCGTTCGCCCACCCGACGCTGGGCCGGGTGGGGCTGCACGTCATGCACCGCCGGCTGTGAACCGGCGGCCTTCCTGCCGGGCCCGGGGCAGCGGCGGCCGGAAAACGCCTCGCCGGATCCGGCGGGTTGCTGACAGGCTGCCCGTCATGACCGCTCATGCCCTCGCCGGGGCGCTCGCCGACGAGCGCCGCCGAACCGTGTTCGCCGCGATCGTGCTCGGCGCCCGGGACGTGCCGGCCGTGGTGACCCGCACCGGGCTGCCCGCCCGCGACGTCGCCGTGGCCGTACGCCGTCTCACCGACGCCGGTGTGCTCGCCGACGACGGGGACGGGCTGCGGGTCGACGCCGAGCGGCTGCGCGAGTTCGCCCGGGCCGGGGCGACGTCGCCGGCGGCCCCGGCGGCGAACCCGCGCGAGACGATCCTGCGCACGTTCCTGCGTGACGGCGCGCTGACCCGGTTGCCCGCGCAGCGGGGGCGCCGCCGCGTGCTGCTGGAGCACATCACCGAACGGACCTTCGAGCCGGGGCTTCGTTATCCGGAGCGGGAGGTGGACGACGCGCTGCGCCAGTGGTGCGAGGGCGGCGAGGCCGACCACGTGACGCTGCGCCGCTACCTGATCGACGACATGCTGCTCACCCGCGAGCAGGGCGTCTACTGGCGGACCGGGCCGTGAGCGGCTGGAGCACCCACGTCGCGCGTCCGGACGAGCCGGACGCGGCGCTGATGCTGCGCGAGTACATGGCGGAGATGGTGCGCCGCTGGTACGACCGTCCGGAGCGGCCCGGTGAGGTGGACGCCGCGCTGGCCGAGGACCCGAGCGACGACCTGGCCGCGCCGAGCGGGCTGCTGGTGCTGGCCCGCCGCGACGGCCGCCTCGCCGGGTGCGCCGGGCTGCGGTGGCAGCCGGACTGGGCCGAGCTGACCCGGGTGTATGTGCGCCCGGAGCACCGGGGCGCCGGTGGCGGCGCGGCGCTGATCGCCGCGATCGAGGCGTACGCGAGCGGCGGCGGGGCGCCGCGGATCCGCCTGGACACCCGCTCCGACCTGGTCGAGGCGCGTGCCTTATATGCCCGGCACGGCTACCGGGAGATTCCCGCCTTCAACAGCGGCCCGTACGCGCAGCACTGGTTCGAGAAGGCGCTCCCGGGCCGAGTTGACGACGCGGCGGAGGCGCGCTAAAACAGAACCAGGAGCTTGAGTCACCCGGACTCAACTTGAGACCTTGGGCCAGGAGAACCGAGGAGGCAAGAGCCATGTTGATGCGTACCGACCCGTTCCGCGAGATCGACCGGATCGCCGAGCAGTTCTTCGGCACCGCCGCCCGGCCCGCCGTCATGCACCTGGACGCCTACCGCGACGGTGACCACTTCTACGCCGCGTTCGACCTGCCCGGCGTCGACCCGGACAGCATCGACTGCACCGTCGAGCGCAACGTGCTGACCGTCCGCGCCGAGCGCCGCCGCCCCAGCGGCGAGAACGTCGAGCTGGTCGCCGCCGAGCGTCCGATGGGCACGTTCACCCGGCAGCTGTTCCTGGGCGACACGCTCGACACCGACCGGCTGGAGGCCGGCTACGAGAACGGCGTGCTGACGCTGCGCATCCCGATCGCCGAGCGCGCCAAGCCACGCCGGATCACCGTGGCCACGCCCGCCGAGGGCAACGGCCGCCGCCAGCTCACCACCGCCTGAGCACGTCAGGCCGACGCGGGGAAGGCCGGAGCACCGGCCGACCCCGCGTCGCCGTGACGACGGGTCCGCGCGCCTCGTCGCCAAACCCCCCGCCGGCTGAGAACCTTTCTCACATGCTTCGCCCCGAGGTGCTGCCCCGCGCCCGCACCGCCGCCCTGCCCGCCGGCCCCGCCGATGTCACCGAGGCGTGGCTGCGCAACCGGCGGCTGTCCGAGCACACCCGCGACGCGTACCGCCGCGACGTCACCGGCTGGCTGAGCTGGTGCGCCGAGCGTGGGCTCGACCCGCTGCGCGCCACCTTCCTCGACGTCAACGCGTACGGCCGGGAACTGGAGTCCACGCCGCGCGGGCGCGACGGCCGGACGCTCACGCCGGCCACCGTGGCGCGCCGGCTGTCCGCGCTGTCGAGCTGGTACGACTTCCTGGCCAAGCTGGGCGCGGTGACCGCCAACCCGGTGTCGGCGGCGGACCGGCCCCGGGTGGACCGGGACCACTCCGCCACTGTCGGCCTGACCCCGGAGGAGGTCGACGCGCTGATCGCCGCCGCCGAGGCCGACACCGGCCCCACCGCCGCCCGCAACCGGGCCGCCGTCGCGCTGCTGGCCGACCTGGGGCTGCGGGTGGGGGAACTGGTCGCGCTGGACGTGTCCGACCTGGGCACGGAGCGCGGTCACCGCAGCGTCCGCTTCATCGGCAAGGGCGGCAAGGTACGCCGGCGCGCGCTCACCCCGGGCACCGCGTACGCGGTCGACGCCTACCTCGCCGTGCGGGCCGCCGCGCAGGGTGTCCCGGCGCCGGAGCTGACCGGTCCGCTGCTGGTCACCGCGACCGGCGCCCGGCTGGACCGGCACGCGGTGTTCCGGCTGGTGCGCCGCCTCGCCCAGCGGGCCGGGATCGCCGCGTGGGCGAAGCTCTCGCCGCACTCGCTGCGCCACGCGTTCGCCACCACGGCCCGCTCCGAGGGGGTGCCGCTGGAAGACGTGCAGGACGCGATGGGGCACGCCGATCCGCGTACCACCCGCCGCTACGACCGGGACCGGCACAACCTGGACCGCGACCCGGCGTACGCGATCTGGGCGGCGCGGGCGCGCCGGCGCGGCTGAGCCGTCATACCCGCGCCGTAGCGTGCGCGGGCGTGAGACACGGACTGGAGATCCCCTGCGGCGGCGGCACGCTGACGGTTGCCGATCTCGTGGCGCTCGGTGAGCTGGCCGAGCGGGCCGGCTGGGACGGGGTGTTCCTGGAGGACTACCTCGTGCACCACGCCGGGGACGACCCGCCGACCTGGGATCCCTGGCTGGTGCTGGCGGCGATCGCCGGGCGCACCGGGCGGGTGCGGCTGGGCACGACAGTCACCGCGCTGCCCCGGCGCCGCCCGGCCAAGCTGGCGCGGGAGGTGCTCACCCTCGACCACCTCTCCGGCGGCCGGGCCGGCGTCGCGGTCGGCGTCGGAGACCCGGCCGACCGGGGTCTGGCCGCGTTCGGCGAGCCCACCGACCTCAGGACCCGCGCCGCGATGCTCGACGAGGGCCTGGACCTGCTGGTCGGGTTGCTCGGCGGCGAACCGGTCACGCACCACGGCGTCCACTACCGGGCCGAGGGCGTGGCGTTGCGTCCCCCGCCGGTGCAGTCGCCCCGGGTGCCGGTCTGGGTGGGCGGGAGCACCCAGGCGAAGGCGGTGCTGCGGCGTGCCGCCCGGGCGGACGGGATCGTGCCCTACAAGCTGACCGACACCGACGGGTGGTCCGACTTCACGCCCGACGAGGTTGCCGCCCTGGTCGCCGCGTTGCCGGCCCGCCGCGCGGACGGCCAGCCGTTCGACGTGGCAGTCGGCGGCCGGCGGCGACGGTCCGACGAGCGGGCCGAGCGGGCCTACCTGACGCAGTTGGCGCAGGCGGGCGCCACCTGGTGGCTGGAGTACGTCCCGGCCGCCGATCCGGCGGCGATGCGGGCCGCGGTGCTGCGCGGCCCGCTGCGCTGACCGGTCAGCCCTGCGGGCGTGGGCAGAGGCAGAACGGCTGCCCGATCGGGTCGAGCAGCACGGTCCACCGCTCGCCGCCGGGCTGGAACCCGGGCCGGGTCGCGCCGGCCGCCACCAGCTCCTTCTCCGCGGCCGCCACGTCGTCGACGTAGAGGTCCAGGTGGTAGCGCTTGCCGCCGCTCTCGTCCGGCCAGGCCGGTGGTGTGTACCCGGGCACCAGCCCGAAGCCGATCGACGTGCCGTCCTTGACGATCATGGCGTACTCGGCCTGGCTGTGGGTGATCTCCCAGCCCAGCGCCGTGGCGTAGAAGGCCGCGTGGGCGGCCGGGTCGGAGCTGTCGAGGCTGATCATGGCGATGTCGGCATTGACTGTCATGCCGACAGTCTGCCGCCGGCCCCTGACATCTCCGGCCCGCCACGAGCGCGCGTCGCAACCGCCTGCGCGACGCGTTCCGGTTGCCTACCGTCGACGGTGATGGGCAGGCAGCAGGAGTGGCACCACACGGCCCGGCGTCGCCGGCCGCTACGCGCGGGCGTGCTGATCGCCGGTCTCGGCGTGGGCACCTGCCTGATCGGGGTGGCCGGGCTGGCGGCGTGGAACGCGCAGGTGGTGTTCCAGTCCGACGGGCCGGTCCGGGAGACCGCCGACGGGTTCTTCCGCGACGTCGCCTCCGGTGACACCGACGCGGCGTACGAGCGGCTGTGCGCCGAGGCCCGGGGCAGGTGGAGCAAGGCCGGTTTCGGCAGTTGGGTGCGGACGCCGCCGCAGGTCAGCGGCTATGAGATCGTCGACGTGTCGGTGGCGACCCGCTCCGGCCGCCCGCACGGCACTGTAGTGGTGCGGATCAACCGCGACGGTGGCGGCAGTGAGGAGCGTGAGCTGCCGGTGGTGCAGGAGAAGGGGGCGTGGCGGGTGTGCGGGGACCCCTTCTGACGCGTCAGCGCAGGCGCGGCTCAATCCAGACGCCGTTGTCACACCCGCCCGGCCCGACGTTGTCGACGTGCAGGGTCAGCCGCAGCGCGCCGGTGACCGGCACGTCCAGCGTGGCGGTGCCGCCCAGTCCCAGATCGCGTCGGAACACCACCTCGCCGTCGACCAGGACGGTGAACCGGGCGCGGAACACGTCCGGGACGTCGTCGGGCACCCCGATCGTGGCCCGGAACCCGGCGAAGCGTTTGCCGAGGTTGAACGACTCCGACTCTTCGGCGGTGGCGCTGCAGGTCGAGGCGACGAGGCTGTTGTCGTACCGTTTGCCGTCGACAGTCTCCGCGCCCTGCTCCCAGCCTTTCCCGCCGTCGACGGACGGCACGTCGTACAACCAGGTCGTGGCGCCCGAGGCCGGGACGCCGGTGGCCGTGGGGACGCCGGTGGTGGCCGCGACCGGGGTGCCGGTGGCAGGGGCCGCCGCGGTGGTGGGTGCCGCGCCGACGGGCGACGTCCGGTCCGGCGCGGGCCGCACTGCGTAGCCGAAGATCGCCGCGCCGGCGACCGCGACGGCCAGGCCCACCAGCGCGGACCGGTCCACGGGCTGCCCGAGCCGGCGTACCAGGAGATAGCCGCCGGCCAGGACGGCGCCCGCGCTGGCCGCCAGGACGATGGGCCGGCCGCCGCCGGTGAGCAGCGTGGCCACCGCCGCCACGTCCGCGATCACGCCTACGCCCTGGGGGAGCAGACGCGCGGGTCGCGGGGGCGTGCCGTGCTCCGGCGCCGTGATGTCGCTGTCGGTCCGCACGCGCCGTTTGTATCAGGCGCGCGCCCGTCAGGCACGCGGGCCGAGGTCCCCGGAGCGGTAGTGCCGCCGGCACAGCACCTGGTAGCGCACGTCGGCGGTGTCCACGGTGTCACCGATGACGACCTGCGCGCCCTCGCGGACCACAGCGCCCTGCACGACCCGGGCGTTGAGCAGCCCTTCCCGGCCGCACCAGCACAGCACCTCGACCTGGATGCGGGCCACCTCGTCGGCCAGTTCGAACAGCCGCTGCGCGGCCGGGAACAGGCAGGAGCGGAAGTCGGTGGCCAGCCCGAAGGCGTAGACGTCGACGTCGAACCGGTCGACCAGCTCGGCCATCTGCTCGACGTGTTCGAGGTTGTAGAACGACGCCTCGTCGCAGATCAGGTAGTCCACCCGTACCCCTTCGGCCCAGGCGTCGCGGACCAGATCGCGCAGGTCCAGGTCGTCGGTGACCTCGACGGCTTCGTGGGCCAGGCCGATGCGGGTGGTGACCTGCGGGCCCAGCGAGCGGTCGATGCGGGTGGTGACCAGGCCGCGGCGGCCCTGGCGGGCGTGGTTGTGGTTCATCTGCAACGCCATCGTGGACTTGCCGCAGTCCATCGGCCCCCAGAAGAACTTCAGCGCGGCGGCGTGCAGCGGCCGGCCGTCGACGCCGCGGGCGGCGGCGCAGCCGGCGGCTCGGTCGTCGCCGGGCCCCGCGAGGGGACGGGCCAGGCAGGTCAGGGCGGCGTCGTCGGTCACGTCGGGGCAGCCTAGTCCATCGACACCGCCGGATCCGGTCCGCGATGATCCACCCGTCAGAGCACCCGGGGCGGGGTGTTGCCGGCGGCGATGATGGCCCGGCGCATCGGCACGGCGGCCAGCAGCGCGAAGCCGACCACGAAGAAGATGAGCAGGGAGACCAGACCCACCCGGTACGACGAGGTCAGCTGGAACACCAGGCCGAACGCCAGCGGGCCGAGCCAGCTGGTGCCCTTGTCGCTGATCTCGTAGAAGCCGTAGTACTCGCCCTCCTTGCCGGCCGGGATGAGCTGGCTGAACAGCGAGCGGCTCAGCGCCTGGCTGCCGCCGAGCACCAGGCCGATGCAGCCGCCGAGGATCATGAACGGCACGGGCGCCTCGGCCGGCAGCCGGAACGCGGCGATGATCACACCGGTCCAGAGGACCAGCGACAGCAGCACCGTCTTCCAGGCGCCGATGCGCTTGGCGAGCGCGCCGAGGGCGAGCGCGCCGCCGAACGCGAGGAACTGCACCAGCAGGATGGTCACGATCAGGGTGCTCTGCTCCAGCCGCAGCTCCTCGGTGCCGTACTGGCTGGCCAGCGTGATGACGGTCTGGATGCCGTCGTTGAAGACCAGGAAGGCCAGCAGGAAGTAGAGCGTCAGCGGGTACGCCTTGATCTCCCGCAGGGTGCGTCCGAGTTGCCGGAACCCGTCGGTGAGCACGTTGACGCCGCCGCTGTCGTGGCGGGCCGCCGCGGTGGGGTGTTCGCGCAGCCAGCGCAGCGGGACCAGGGTGAACGCCGCCCACCACACGCCGGCCGACACGATCGACCAGCGGGCCAGGTCCAGCGTGCGCTGGGCGTTGCCCTCCTCGCTGAGCATGGTGACCGCGACCAGGTTCAGTGCGAGCAGCAGACCGCCGCCGAGGTAGCCGATGGCCCAGCCGCGGCTGGAGATGCCGTCGCGCTCGTCCGGGCCGCCGAGTTGCGGCAGGAACGAGTTGTAGACGACCACGGCGGCGCCGAAGGAGATGTTCGCGATCAGGAACAGCGCGCCGCCGAGCAGGTAGCGCTCGCCGGTGACGAACGCGAACGCGATGGTCGCGCCGGCGCCGGTGAACGCCGCCGCGGCGAGCAGCCGCTTCTTGTGCGCCGACCGGTCGGCGATCGCGCCGATCACCGGCAGCACGAACACGGTGAGGAAGACCGACAGCGAGATCAGGTACGGGTAGAACGAGCCGGCGGCGACCTTGACGCCCAGCGGGTACACGGCGCCGTCGCAGCTGTCCGCGCCCAGTTCGCAGCCGGCGGCCAGCTCGGTGACGGTGGTCAGGAACGGCCCGAGGAAGACCGTGATGACTGTGGTCTGGAACGCGGAGTTCGCCCAGTCGTAGAAGTACCAGCCGGTGCGCTCGCGGCGGGTGCTGCCCGGTCCGGCGGGGTCGGCGACGGCGGGGGTGACCGTATCGGCCATCGGGGGTCGTCCTCGGGGGGTCAGGCGGCCCAGTGGCCGCGGCTGCGGTAGACGTCGCGGAGCACGCTGACGTGATCGGTCATGATGCCATCCACACCAAGATCAAGTAAGTGGTGCATCTGGGCGGGTTCGTCGATCGTCCAGACGTGCACGTGCAACCCGATCCGGTGGCAGTACGCGAGAAACCGCCGGTCCACCACCGGCACCCGCCTGAAGGAGGCGGGCACCTGGGCGGCGACCACGGACGGGGGCAGCCGCACCGGCCGCCCGTGCAGTGAGGCCAGCCGCAGCCGGGCCACGCCGCGCATGCCGAGGCTGGTGGCGACCTTCGGCCCGGCCAGCGCGCGCAGCCGGGTCAGCCGGGCGTCACTGAACGAGGCGAGCAGCACCCGGTCGACCGCGCCGGCCCGGGTGACGGCGGCGACAGTGGGCTCCACACCGCCGTCGGCCTTGACGTCGATGTTGAACCGCACCTGCGGCCAGGCGTCGAGGACGTCGTCGAGCCGGGGCACCAGGGCGGCCCCGCCGACGCGTACCGAGGCCAGGTCGGCCCAGCGCAGGTCGGAGATGCGGCCGGGCTCGCCGGTGACCCGGCGCAGCGTCGGGTCGTGGAAGACCACGGGTACGCCGTCGGCGGTGGAGTGCACGTCGGTCTCCACGTACCGGTAGCCCAGCGCGACGGCACGGGCGAACGCGGCGGCGGTGTTCTCGTCGCCGTCGGCCGCGCCGCCGCGATGGGCGAACGCCAGCGGCGCGGGCGCGTCGAGGTAGCCGTGACGGGGCTGCACGCGGGCAGTATGCCCGGCCTGGGTGGCGCACACATGGCCGGCCGGTGAAATTACCTATCGCTCCCTATCATCGCTAAGATAGGGTGCGATGAGTAATGAGATGTACTCGGTGGAGCAGGTCGCGGACCTGCTCGGGCTGCACGTACGCACCGTGCGCGGCTACATCCGCTCCGGTCGGCTGCGGGCCACCCGGATCGGCAAGCAGTACCGGATCGCGCGTGCGGACCTGGACGCCCTGACCGGCCGGCCGGCCGTCGCGGCGACGGGACCGGCGGTGGAGGTGTCGAGCGTCCTGCGGCTCGACGGCGTCGACCGGGCCGCCGCCGACCGCCTCGGCACGCTGGTGCTGGCCGGCGTGAACACCCACCACGACCCGGACCGTCCGCTGCGGGTGCAGACGGTCCACGACGAGGAGCGGCAACGCATGACGATCATGATCCTGGGCGACCTCGCCGCCACCGCCGACCTGCTGCGCCTGGTCGACAGCGTGCTGGGCGGCGGCAGCCGTGGCTGACCAGATGCAGGACCGGGCCGGCGTGCCGGTGCTGGTCTGCGACCCCGACGGCCCGCCGATCGCCACCGAACGCGACGCGCTGGACCTGATCGGCGCGGCGTTTCTCGGCGCGACGGTGGTGGCGGTGCCTGCCACCCGGCTCGACCCCGACTTCTTCACGCTCGGCACCCGTTTCGCGGGCGAGGTGATGCAGAAGTTCGTCAACTACCGGCTGCGCCTGGCGGTCGTCGGTGACATCTCCGCCCACCTGGAGCGCAGTGGCGCGCTGCGCGCGCTGGTGGCCGAGTCCAACCGCCACGACCAGGTGTGGTTCCTACCCGACCTGGCCGCCCTCGACGAGCGACTGCGCGCCACCCCCTGACCCCCGGCCCCGCCTCGCCGCGCCCCGCCTCGCCTCGCCGATCTTGCACTTGCGGCCCCCCGTCGGGGGTGGTTCGCCGGGTTTGCCGGGGCACCAACTGCAAGATCGACGGCGGCGTGCGAGCCTGCGCGGGCGCCGGTCAGCTCGGCCGGCCGCTTGGGCCGACGCCCGCGTTGCGGGTTCCCGGCGGCGGGTAGGGCTGGTTCGCGAGCAGTCGGGCCAGGTGGGCGCTGTTGAGGGCCAGCGCGGCGGTGGTGCGGCCGGTCGTGTCGGGTTTGGGGCGGGCGTCGACGTAGTCGGTCTTGTGCAGCGCCTCGCCGACCCAGTAGGTGGCCCCGGCGGCCGGGCAGGTGAACCCCACCTCGTTGAGGGCCTGCTGCACCTCCGCGATGGTGTGGTGCGCGCCGTCCTCGTTGCCGACCACTGCGACCCCGCCGACCTTGCCGTAGGTGCGCAGGCGGCCCTGGTCGTCGGTCTCGGACAGTTCGGCGTCCAACCGTTCCAGGACCATCTTGGTGACCGACGAGGGCTGACCGAGCCAGATCGGCGTGGCGATGATCAGGATCTGGGCGGCGAGCAGCTTCGCGCGGATGGCGGGCCAGCCGTCGCCGTCACCCTCGTCGACGGAGACCCCGAAGCGCACGTCGTGGTCGACCACCCGGACGATCTCCCCGTCGACGCCCTGCTCGGCCAGCGCGTCGAGCACCTCCTGACCGAGCACCTGTGAGCTGGACGTCGCCGGTGAACGCTTCAGGGTGCAGTTGAGCACGAGTGCTCGTACAGCGGTCATGACCAGGTCCTCTCCGCCAAAGGAGTGCGGAACCTTGATACCCGCAGCCGGGGCCGGGATGCGTCAGCCGGCGCGGTGGCGGCGGTGCGCGCGGGCGGTGTCGACCGGTCGTCCCGGGTCGATGTGGCGCGGCAGGTCCGGCTCGTCGGGGCGCAGCGGGACCAGGTCCTCGGTGATCGCGTCGATGATCCGGTCGGTGGCCTGCCGGGCCGCGCCGGGGGAGCCCGAGCGCAGGTCGTCGATCGCCACCGGGGCACCGAAGTGCACCCGGATGACGGGCCGGCGGACGAGCGCCCGGGCCACGCCGCGCAGCATCCCCTTGGGCGCGCGGTACGGCAGCACCTCGTGCGAGCCCCACTGGGCCACCGGGACGACGGCGGCGCCGCTGGCGAAGGCGAGCCGGGCCGTGCCGGTCTTGCCCCGCTCGGGCCACATGCCGGGGTCGAGCCCGATGCGTCCCTCCGGGTAGACGAGCACCACCGAGCCGCCGGCCACGGCCTGGGCGGCGACCTCCAGCGAGCGGTGCACGGCGGCGGTGCCGCGGTCGACGCGGATGTGCCCGGCGTGGCGCATCAGCGCCCCGATCACCGGGGTGCGGAACAGGCCGCCGGTGGCCATGATCCGGGGCGCGACGTCGCGGGCCCGGCACGCGGCGGCGAGCACGACCGGGTCGAACGGGCTGATGTGGTTGGCCGCCAGGATCAGCGGGCCGCGGCGCAGCGCGTCGGGCACGTCGCCGGTGACCTCCAGCCGGCCGACCAGCCCGACGGCGGCGCGGGCGAGCGTCTGCGCGCCCCGCCAGAACAGCGGCGCGCGCCAGAGGGTGCTGTTCATCAGTGCTGGATGGTCGCATGCGCGGGCATGGCTCGGGGAGCCGGTGGGGGTCATCCGGCAAGGGTGATCAGGGTCATTGGTCCCGGGTCGGGTGAGGCCCTGCGGCCCTGCTGTCGCGCCTACGACGAAGAGTAGTATCTACTACGTCTCGTAGTATGCGCAGCTGGGGGTTTACAGGTGGACGCGTTGGACGTCGCCCGCTGGCAGTTCGGTGTCACCACCGTCTACCACTTCTTGTTCGTGCCGTTGACCATCGGCCTGTCCGTGCTGGTGGCCATCCTCCAGACCATGTGGCACCGCACCGGCAACGAGCGGTACCTCAAACTCACCAAGTTCTACGGCAAGCTGTTCCTGATCAACTTCGCGATGGGTGTGGTCACCGGCATCGTGCAGGAGTTCCAGTTCGGCATGAACTGGAGCGACTACTCCCGCTTCGTCGGCGACATCTTCGGCGCGCCGCTGGCCATCGAGGCCCTGGTCGCGTTCTTCCTGGAGTCCACGTTCATCGGCCTGTGGATCTTCGGCTGGGACCGGCTGCCCAAGCGGCTGCACCTGGCCGCGATCTGGGCCGCCGCGATCGGCACCAACCTGTCGGCGTACTTCATCCTCGCCGCCAACTCGTTCATGCAGAACCCGGTCGGCTTCCGGATCAACCCGGAGAGCGGCCGCGCCGAGCTGACCGACTTCGTCGCCGTGCTCACCAACAAGGTCGCCCTGATCACCTTCCCGCACACGCTGGCCGGCGCGTTCCTGGTCGCCGGGTCCCTGATGGTCACCGTCGGCCTGTGGCACGTGATGCGCAACCGCGACAGCGCCGACACCGGCGCGTACCGCTTCGCCACCAAGCTCGGCTCCTGGGTCGTCCTGATCTCCTCGGCGCTGGTGATCCTCACCGGCGACATCCAGGGCAAGATCATGACCGAGGTGCAGCCGATGAAGATGGCCGCCGCCGAGGGCCTCTACACCACCGAGAGCCCCGCCTCGTTCTCCGTGCTCACCGTCGGCAGCCTCGACGGCAGCCGTGAGCTGTTCGCCATCAAGATCCCGTACCTGCTGTCGTTCCTCGGCACCGGCGACCCCAACGGCACCGTGCAGGGCATCAACGACCTGCAGGCCCAGTACGCCAGCCAGTACGGCCCCGGCAACTACGCCCCGATCATCCCGGTCACCTACTGGAGCTTCCGCTTCATGATCGGCTTCGGGCTGGCCGCCGCCGCGATCGCGCTGCTGGTGCTCTGGAGCCAGCGCAAGGGCCGCACCCCCACCAGCAAGTGGCTGCTGCGCGCCGGCCTGGTCATGCCCGTGCTGCCGCTGATGGCCAACTCCTTCGGCTGGATCTTCACCGAGATGGGCCGCCAGCCCTGGATCGTCTTCGGCGAGATGCTCACCCGTGACGGCGTGTCCCGCAGCGTCTCCCTGACCGAGGTCCTCACCTCCTTCACCGCGTTCACGCTCATCTACGCCGTCCTCGCGGTGGTCGAGTTCAAGCTGCTGGTCCGCTACGCCCGCGCCGGCGTCCCGGACGTCACCCCGCAGACCGACGACGACACCGACGACGCCGAGCGCCCGCTGGCGTTCGCCTACTGACACCCCGGAGCCCAACCGTGGAACTGACGACCGTCTGGTTTCTCCTCGTAGCAGTGCTCTTCACCGGCTACTTCATCCTCGAAGGCTTCGACTTCGGCGTCGGGATGCTGCTGCCGGTGCTCGGCCGCGACGACCGGCAGCGCCGCGTCATGATCAACACCATCGGCCCGGTCTGGGACGGCAACGAGGTGTGGCTGATCACCGCCGGCGGCGCCATGTTCGCCGCCTTCCCCGAGTGGTACGCCACCCTGTTCTCCGGCTTCTACCTGCCGCTGCTGCTCATCCTGCTGGCCCTGATCGCCCGCGGCGTCGCCTTCGAGTACCGCCACAAGCGGCCCGAGGCGTCCTGGAAGCGCCGCTGGGACCAGGCCATCTTCTGGGGCTCGGCGATCCCGGCCGTGCTGTGGGGAGTGGCGTTCGCCAACATCTTCCGCGGCGTGCCGCTGGACGCCGACCACGAGTACGTCGGCGGCCTGTTCGACCTGCTCAACCCGTACGCGCTGCTCGGCGGCCTGACCACGCTGGGGCTGTTCCTCACCCACGGCGCGGTGTTCCTGGCGCTGAAGACCACCGGTGACATCCGCGAGCGCGCCGGCGCCCTCGCCGTCAAGCTCGGCGTCGGCACCGCCGTGGCCGCCGTCGCGTTCCTGAGCTGGACGCTGACGATCCGCTCCAGCGCCGCCGCCGTGGTGCTCGCCGTCGGCGCCGCCCTCGCCCTGCTCGGCGGTCTGGCCGCGGCCAAGGTACGCCGGGAGGGCTGGGCGTTCACCGGCACCGCCGTGGCGATCGCCCTGGCCGTGGCGACGCTGTTCGCCGCGCTGTTCCCGAACGTGATGCCGTCCACCCTCGACCCGGCGGGCACGCTGACTGCCACCAACGCCGCGTCCACCCCGTACACCTTGAAGATCATGACCTGGGTGGCAGTGCTGTTCACCCCGATCGTGCTCGCGTACCAGGGTTGGACGTACTGGGTGTTCCGCCGCCGGATCGGGGTACAGAACATTCCGCAACACTGATCGACCTGTGGGCGCAGGGGCGCGGGGCCGGTGCGAGGGGGTCGCACCGGCCCCGCGGGGCGTCCGGGGGTCAGCGCGCCTCGCGCAACTCCGCCAGCCGCGCCTCGATCTCGGCCAGCTCGGCGCGCAGCTTCTCCGCCTGCTGCTCCGCCTCGGCCCGCTCCGCGGCCAGGATCTGCTCCACCGCCTCCTGCACCCCCGGAACGTCCACCAGCGCCACCATCCGCAGCGCCTCGGCCGGCTTCACCACGTACGGCCGGGCCAGCGCCTTCGTGCCCTGCTGCGCGGCGACCGTCCACTCGCCCTCGGCGTAGGCCAGCGTCACCGTCAGCCCCGGCGGGGTCTTCGGCTTCGCCGCCTTCGCCGCCCGCTTGGCCGGCTTCGGTTCCGTCGCCGGCTGTTCCACCTTCGGCTCCTCCCGTCGTGGCGCCGGCACCCGCGGCGTGTCCAGCACGAACTCCGGCTCCGGCGGCGCCGCCGGCTGTTCCGGCTTCGGCTCGGCGGCGGCCGGCCGCCGCCCGGCGCCCTTCGGCGCGATCGCCACGTCGGCGGGGGAGAACGGCAGCTCGTCGCGGCCGAAGCGGACCACCACGAACTCCTCCGACGCCTCCGGGTCGGTCAGCTCCACCACCTGCCCGATCTGCCCGGCGATCTGCCCGGCCGTCTCGGTGAACACCACCCGGGGCTTGCGGCCCGCCGCCAGCGCCTCCCGGATCCCCTGAACCTCGTCAGTGGACAAACCCTGACCCGCCATCACGCCCTCTTCCGTACACCTGTTTGACGCAGCCTTGATACCAGCCGGCTGCGACACCTCGATGATCAGCCCCCGAGGGCCCGCAACGCCGCGTCGGCGTGCTCGTTCATGCTCAGCTCACTGCGCACCACGGCCAGCACCCGCCGGTCCGTGCCGATCACGAACGTCATCCGCCGCGTGCTCAGCGGCCCCAGCGGCAGCCGCCGCCGCACCCCGAACGCGTCGGCCACCGTGCCGTCGACGTCGGAGAGCAGCGGATAGTCGAACCCGTGAAGGCGGGAGAACTCGGCCTGCCGATCCACCGGATCACGGCTGATCCCCACCCGCTGCGCGCCCACCGCCGCGAACTCCGCCGCCAGGTCCCGGAAGTGGCAGCTCTCCGCGGTGCAGCCCCGCGTCATCGCCGCCGGGTAGAAGAACAGCACCACCGGCCCGGCGGCCAGGAACTCCGACAGGCGCCGCGGCGTACCCGTCTCGTCCGGCAGCGTGAAATCCTCGACCAGGTCACCGACACCCATCGTGTTACTCATGACGCGAGGATATGTAGACATCGGCGATCCGGCTCCGTCGTACCCGGCGAGCGGCGGGGAGGCACCGCCGCACGACGCGAAGGACCAACAGTGAAGTACGTAATCATGATCCACTCCAACCCGGAGCCGTGGGGGCACCCCACCTCCGAGTATCTGGCCGCGTACCAGGAGCTGCCCGCCGAGGTGCGGGACCGGCTCAACGCCGACTTCGAGCAGGTGCTGACCGAGCTGCACGCCAACGGCGAACTGGTCGTCGGTGAGGCGCTCGCCGATCCCGGCACCGCCCGGCTGTACCGGTGGAGCGACGGCTCGCCGCTGGTGACCGACGGCCCGTACTCCGAGGCCAAGGAACACCTCGCCGGTTTCTTCCTGATCGACGTGGAGGACCAGGCCCGCGCCGAGGCCGTCGCGGCGAAGTTCGCAGGCCCGGGGGAGACCGTCGAGCTGCGGCCCCTGATGTGGCCGGGCGGCTCCGATCAGTAACGCAACCGCCCTCGCGGACGTGTGGCGCCGGGAGGCGCCGCACGTCCGCGCCGCGCTGCTGCGCCGCTACGGGCACCCCGACGCCTGCGACGACGCCCTGCAGGACGCGGCGGAGGCGGCCGCCGCCCACTGGCCGAGCGCCGGCGTCCCCGACGACCCCCGCGCCTGGCTCATCCGGGTCGCCGCGCGACGGTTGATCGACCGGATCCGCGCCGACGCGGCCCGTACCCGCCGCGAGCGGCTCGACGCGGCCCGGCAACCCGACGCCGGCGTCGTGCCGTCCGCCGACGACACGCCCGTGACCGGCGCCGACGACACGTTGCGGCTGCTGTTCCTGTGCTGCCACCCGGCGCTGAGCCGCCCCTCCCAGGTCGCGCTGACCCTGCGCGCGGTGGCCGGCCTGCGTGTGGAGCAGATCGCCGCCGCCTACCTGGTGCCGGCCCGGACCATGACCCAGCGGCTGAGCCGGGCCCGCGCGACGCTGCGCGAGGCGGGCGCCCGGTTCACCATGCCGCCGCCGCACGCGCTGCCCGCCCGGGTCGCCGCCGTGCTCGACGTGTGCCACCTGGTGTTCAGCGAGGGCTACACCCGCACCTCCGGCGACCAGCTCCTGGACGTGGAACTCGCCGAGGAGGCGATCCGGCTCACCCGGCAGGTCCACGCCGCGCTGCCGGAGCACCACGAGGTGACCGGCGCGCTGGCGCTGATGCTGCTGACCCACGCCCGGTCGCCCGCCCGCACCGACGCCGCCGGTGACCTCGTGCCGCTCGCCGAGCAGGACCGTTCCCGCTGGCGCGGCGACCTCGTCGACGAGGGCGTCACGCTGCTCGGCCGGGCCCTGCCCCGGGGCCCGGTGGGCCGCTACCAGCTCCAGGCGGCCATCGCCGCCGTCCACGCCGAGGCGCCGACCTTCGACGACACCGACTGGCTGCAGATCAGCGTCCTCTACGACATGCTGAGCCGGGTCGCCCCCAGCCCGTTCGTCACGCTCAACCAGGCCGTAGCCGTGGCCATGGCGCACGGCCCCGACGTCGGGCTGGCCCTGCTCGACCCGCTGCGCGCCGACCCGGCCATGCGCCAGCACCACCGGCTGCACGCCGTCCGCGCCCACCTGCTGGAGCTGCACGGCGACCGGGAATCCGCTGCCGAGCACTACCGGCTGGCCGCCCGCCTGACCGGCAGCCTGCCCGAACAGCGCTATCTCAACCGGCGGCTGGGCCGCCTGAGCGGCGGCTCCTGATCCTGGTGGCGGCCGCGCTCACCGCCACACCGCTGCCACCTCGTCGGCCACCGCGTCGGCCTGGGCGAACCCGGCCCGCGCCGACGCCGCCCGCCGCGCCGGATCCAGCACGTTGCGGCCGATCGCCGTCCGCGCCGCCCGGTCCGGGGACACCACTGCCACCCGCGCGCCCGCCTCCCGCAGCGCCGCCACCTGCGCCGACAGCCGCGGCATCGGTCCCACCGCCGCGCGCGTCGGCGCCAGCACCACCACCCGCTCGCAGCCGGCCGCCAGATCCGCGTTCACCGGCGAGCGGACGCCGCCGTCGACGAACCGCCGGTCACCGATCGTCACCGGCGGCCACACGCCCGGCACCGCGCAACTGGCCCCGACCGCGTCCACCAGCGACGCCCCGCTGTCGGCGTCGAACACCACGAACTCGCCGGAGGCCGCGTCGACGGCGGTCACCAGCAGCCGCGCCGCCGGCCACCGCGACGACGGCAGCCGGGCCGCGATCACCGCCCGCCGGGACTGCTCCGACGGGGTACGCGCCGACAACGCCAGCGCGCCGATACGTGCCCGGGCCCGCGCCGCGTCCCGCCCCCACCCACCGGCCCACGCCCAGCGCGCCAGCACCCCCATCCCGAGCCGGGCCGGCACCTCCTCGCGGAGCGGCCGCAACTGCGCCTCGTACAGCTGCGTCACCGGCGTGCTCGAACGCACCTGCGCGCCGACCACCGACCCGGCGGACGTGCCCACCACCAGGTCCGCCTCGTCCAGCCGCAGGCCGTGCCCGGCCAGCCCGGCCAGCAGACCCAGCTCCCACGCCACCCCGGTCACCCCGCCGCCACCCAGCACCAACGCGCGCCCCATGTGACAGTCCTCTCCACCCCGGGTCGTCCCGCCCACGGTAACGTCGGCCCTCACCATCAGGTAGGGGAGAGGCATTGAGCTCCGTCACCATCGTCACCGGGGGAGGACGCGGCATCGGCGCGGCCACCGCCCGCCGGCTCGCCACCGACGGCCACGACCTGGTCATCGGCTACCGCGCCGACCACACCGCCGCCGAGGCGGTAGCCGCCGACGTGCGCGCGGCCGGCCGCCGCGCGGTCACCGTCGCCGCCGACACCACCGACCCCGACCAGGTACGCCGCATCTTCGACGCCGCCGACCAGCTCGGCCCGCTTACCGGCCTGGTCAACAACGCCGGCGTCACCAGCCCGATCGGCCCGTTCACCGACCTGCGCGTCGACGACCTGCGCGAGGTCGTCGACGTCAACCTCATCGGGTACGTGCTCTGCGCCCAGCAGGCGGCCCGGCGGCTCACCCGCGGCGGTGCCATCGTCAACGTCTCCTCCGTCGCCGCCACGCTCGGCTCACCCGGCGAGTACGTGCACTACGCCGCCGTGAAGGCCGCCACCGACACCCTCACCGTCGGGCTGGCCAAGGAACTCGCGCCGCGCGGCATCCGGGTCAACGCTGTCGCTCCCGGCATCATCCGCACCACCATCCACGCCCGCTCCGGCGCGCCCGACCGGCCCGACACCGCCGCGAGCCGGATCCCGCTGGGCCGCGCCGGGGAACCCGAGGAGGTCGCCGGCGCGATCGCCCACCTGCTCGGCCCGGACGCCTCGTACACCACGGGCGCGGTCCTGCGCGTCGGCGGCGGTCTCTGACACGGCGGCGGCCCGGGGTTCCGCCCCGGGCCGCCGCCGTCTCGCCTCCGCTACTGGGTGAACAGCTTCGCCGCCGTGATCACCGTCTGCACCACGCCGTAGCCCAGCAGCACCGACACCACCAGCCACGACACCACCAGGCGGGCCCCCTGTCCGCCACCGGTCCGCTCGTTCACGATCCGCTCCTCTCCGTCGCACCCGGCGCTGTCCCGTCCCGTCCCGACGCCGGCTCGTGGTACCGCTCCGGCACCGGCCGCACCAGCAGGTTCGCCACCAGACCGACAGCCAGCACGCCCACCATCGTGAACAGCGCCGGCCGGTACGCCGCCGCGGTCAACGTGCCCGGCTCGCCCTGTGCGTCGAGGAACCCGTTGACGATCAGCGGCCCGGCCACCCCGGCCGCCGACCACGCGGTCAGCAGCCGGCCGTGGATCGCGCCCACCTCGAACGTGCCGAACAGGTCCCGCAGATACGCCGGTATCGTCGCGAACCCGCCGCCGTAGAACGACAGGATCACGGACGCCAGCAGCACGAACAACGCCGTCGAGGTCTGCCCCACCAGCGCCAGCACCAGGTACAGCACCATGCCCACACCCAGGTACACCACGTAGATCGGCTTACGGCCGATCACATCCGAGGTGGACGACCACACGAACCGGCCCGCCATGTTGAACAGCGACAGCACCCCCACGAACCCGCCGGCCGCCGCCACCGACACCGCCGAGGTCCCGTTGTCGCGGAAGAAGTCCTGGATCATCGGGCTGGCCTGCTCCAGGATGCCGATGCCCGCGGTCACGTTGCAGAACAGCACCACCCACAGCAGCCAGAACGACCGCGTCCGCAGCGCGTTGGCCGCCGACACGTTCGCTGTGGTCACCAGCGGCTTCTCCGCCACCTGCGCCGGGTCGAACCCGGCCGGACGCCAGCCCGGCCCGGGCACCCGCACGTTGAACACCCCGAACATCATGATCACGAAGTAGCCGATGCCGAGCGTCACGAACAGCCACACCAGCGCCGACCCGGACGCCGTGGAACCGCTGTCCGACGGGTCGTACCCGGCGTCGTAGAACGACAGCAGCTGCCGGGACAGGGGAGAGGCCACCATCGCCCCGCCACCGAACCCCATGATCGCCAGCCCGGTCGCCAGACCCGGCCGGTCCGGGAACCACTTGATCAACGTGGAGACGGGGGAGATGTACCCGATCCCCAGACCGATCCCGCCCAGCACCCCGTACCCCAGGTACAGCAGCCACAGCTGCCCGGTCGCGATGCCCAACGCCCCGACCAGGAACCCCGCCGCCCAGAAACACGCGGAGACGAACATCGCCTTACGCGGCCCGTTCGCCTCCACCCACGTACCGGCCACCGCGGCCGACAACCCCAGCATCACGATCGCGATGCTGAAGATCACCCCGATCGCCGTCTGACTCGTGTCGAAATGCGCGATCAAGGAGTTCTTGTACACGCTTGTCGCGTACACCTGCCCGATGCACAGATGGATCGCCAGCGCCGCCGGAGGGATCAGCCAGCGGCTGTACCCCGGCGGCGCGACGGTGTGCCGACGATCGAGTGCGGAAAGCATCGTTGCTTCCTCCGTCCAGAAGGCGAGACCACCCGGGTTCATGCCCCCGCCGCACGCTGCACCCAAACCCGCCCCGCGCCCGACGGTCGAAACCGTGAGCCGAACGGTCACCGCCGCGCCCGCCCGTCATCGCCCCGCGACTACCCGTCACCAGGGCGGAAGATGCGACGATGACCGGGTGAAGATCCTGTCCATCCAGTCGTCGGTCGCCTACGGCCACGTCGGCAACTCCGCCGCCGTGTTCCCACTGCAACGCCTCCGACACGAGGTCTGGCCGGTCCTGACCGTGCACTTCTCCAACCACACCGGCTACGGCGCCTGGCGCGGCCCGCTGCTCGCCCCCACCGACGTCGCCGACGTCATCGCCGGCATCGAGGACCGCGGCGTGCTCGGCACCGCCGACGCCGTCCTGTCCGGCTACCAGGGCGACCCCGCCGTCGGCGCGGTCATCCTCGACGCGGTCGCCCGGGTCAAGGCCGCCAACCCGGCCGCGCTCTACTGCTGCGACCCGGTCATGGGCGACGTCGGCCGCGGCATGTTCGTGCGCCCCGGCATCCCCGAGTACCTGCGCGACACCGTCGTGCCCCGCGCCGACATCGTCACCCCCAACCAGTTCGAGCTGGAGTTCCTCGCCGGCCGCACCACCGACACGCTCGACGACCTGCTCGCCGCCGTCGACACCGTCCGCGCCACCGGCCCCCGGCACGTCCTGGTCACCAGCGTCCTGCACGGCGACCTGCCCGCCGGGCACCTGGAAGTCGTCGCCGTCTCCGACGACGGCGCCTGGGCCGTCACCACCCCGCTGCTGCCGATCGCCCCCAACGGCGGCGGCGACGTCACCGCCGCCCTCTACCTGGCGCACCTGGTCACCACCGGCTCACCGCAGACCGCGCTGGAACGCACCACCAACTCGATCTACGCGGTACTCGAGGCGACCCTCGACGCGGGCACCCGGGAACTGCAACTCGTCGCCGCTCAGGACGCCATCGCCGAGCCGCCCACCCGGTTCGCCGCCCGCCGGCTGCGCTGACCGCCGCCCGGGTGCACCTGCCGCGCGGGTGCACCCGGCGACGACTCGCCGCCCGCACTGGTGGACGACACCACCGCCCAGCAGGCAGGATGCGGACGTGTCACCGCACCAGGGCACCGACGACGCCGCGTTCGCCCAACGCCTGCGCGACCTGACCCGGCTGCGCCGCGTCCGCGACCGCATCGACCGCGAGTACGCCAGACCCCTCGACGTCGAAGCCCTCGCCCGAGGCGAGCACATGTCCGCCGGGCACCTCAGCCGCCAGTTCCGCCAGACCTACGGCGAATCCCCGTACGCGTACCTCATGACCCGCCGCATCGAACGCGCCATGGCGCTGCTGCGCCGCGGCGACCTCAGCGTCACCGATGTCTGCTTCGCCGTCGGCTGCCAGTCCCTGGGCACCTTCAGCACCCGGTTCACCGAGCTCGTCGGCGAACCGCCCAGCGCCTACCGCGCCCGCCACACCCCCGACACCGCCGAGCCGCCCCCGTGCCTGACCAAACAGGCGACCCGACCGGTCAGGAATCGAGAAGCCCGCACCGGCCGACCACCACTAGCGTGACCATCATGACGATCACCATTCACTACACGTTCCTGCCGCACACCGACGCCGACGCCGCCCTCGCCTTCTACCGCGACACCCTCGGCTTCGAGCTGCGCAACGACGTCGGCTACCAGGACATGCGCTGGCTCACCGTCGGCCCACCGAACCAGCCCGAGACGGGCATCGTCCTGCACCCGCCGGCCGCCGACCCGGGCATCACCGACGACGAGCGCCGCACCATCCTCGAACTCATCGCCAAGGGCAGCTACGGCGCGCTCACCCTCGCCACCGACGACCTCGACGGCCTGTTCGACCGCCTGGCGGCCAGCGGCGCCGACGTCGTCCAGGAACCCACCGAGCAGCCCTACGGCGTGCGTGACTGCGCGTTCCGCGACCCCACCGGCAACCTCATCCGCATCAACGAGCGGCGCTGACCGCGCCCATGGCCGACGCGCCCCGCACCCGCGCCCAGCGCCGCCACGACACCACCCACCGCCTCGACCACGACGTCGACTGCTGGGTCGCCACCGCCGGCCCCGACGGCACCCCGTACCTGGTGCCGCTGTCCTTCGACTGGGACGGCCACACGCTGCTCGTCGCCACCCCGGCCGACAGCCCCACCGGCCGTAACCTCGCCGGCGGGCGCGCCCGCGTCGGCCTCGGCCCCACCCGCGACGTCACCATGATCGACGGCGACGTGGAAAGCCTCGCCCTGGACGCCCTGCCGACCGCCCGGGCGGACCGCTTCGCCACCCGCACCGGCTTCGACCCCCGTACGCTGACCACTTCCTACCGCTGGTACCGCGTCACGCCGCGCCGTGTCCAGGCCTGGCGGGAGGCCGACGAGCTGCCCGGCCGCACGCTGATGCGCGACGGGCGCTGGCTCGACTAGCACCACCCGACCCGGACGGAGAGACCATGAGCGAGGCCACCGCCGGCCTGCACCGCGCCGACAGCCACGACGTCATCCGCGTCCTCGGCGCCCGCGAGAACAACCTGCGCCACGTCGACGTCGAACTGCCCAAACGCCGCCTCACCGTGTTCACCGGCGTCTCCGGCTCCGGCAAGAGCTCACTGGTCTTCGGCACCATCGCCGCCGAGTCCCAGCGCCTGATCAACGAGACCTACAGCGCCTTCGTCCAGGGTCTCATGCCCACCCTGTCCCGGCCCGAGGTCGACGTCCTGGAGGGCCTCACCACCGCCATCATCGTCGACCAGGAACGCATGGGCGCCGACCCGCGCTCCACCGTCGGCACCGCCACCGACGTCAACGCGATGCTGCGCATCCTGTTCAGCCGTCTCGGCGACCCGCACATCGGCCCGCCGAACGCCTACTCGTTCAACGTGCCCTCCGTACGCGCGGCCGGCGCCATCACCGTCGAGCGGGGCCCCGGCAAGACCCAGACCAAGAAGGGCACGTTCAACCGCCTCGGCGGCATGTGCCCGCGCTGCGAGGGCCGCGGCGCGGTCACCGACTTCGACCTGACCGTCCTTTACGACGAGAAGCTGTCCCTCAACGAGGGCGCCATCACCATCCCCGGCTACAGCATGGACGGCTGGTACGGCCGCATCTTCCGCTCCAGCGGCCTGTTCGACCCGGACAAGCCGATCCGCGACTACACCAAGCGCGAGCTGAGCGACCTGCTCCACAAGGAACCCACCAAGATCAAGGTCGACGGCATCAACGTCACCTACACCGGCCTGATCCCGGCCATCAGCAAGTCGATGCTCGCCAAGGACGTCGACGCCATGCAGCCGCACATCCGCGCCTTCGTCGAACGAGCTGTCACGTTCACCACCTGCCCCGAGTGCGACGGCACCCGCCTGAGCCCCGAGGCCCGCTCCTCGAAGATCAACGGCATCAACATCGCCGACGCCTGCGCCATGCAGATCAGCGATCTCGCCACCTGGGTACGCGACCTGCGCGAACCCTCCGTCGGCCCGCTGCTCGAAGCGCTGGGGGACACCCTCGACTCGTTCGTCGAGATCGGCCTCGGCTACCTGAGCCTCGACCGCCCCTCCGGCACCCTCTCCGGCGGCGAGGCCCAGCGCACCAAGATGATCCGCCACCTCGGCTCGTCCCTCACCGACGTCACCTACGTCTTCGACGAACCCACCATCGGCCTGCACCCGCACGACATCGCCCGGATGAACAACCTGCTGCTGCAACTGCGCGACAAGGGCAACACCGTCCTGGTCGTCGAACACAAACCCGAGACCATCGCCATCGCCGACCACGTCGTCGACCTCGGCCCCGGCGCCGGCACCGCCGGCGGCACCATCTGCTACGAGGGCACCGTCGCCGGCCTGCGCGCCAGCGACACCACCACCGGCCGTCACCTCGACGACCGCGCCACCGTCAAGGACAAGGTTCGTACGCCCAGCGGCGCCCTGCCGATCCGCGGCGCCCGCACCCACAACCTGCGCGACGTCGACGTGGACATCCCCCTCGGTGTCCTGGTCGTGGTCACCGGCGTGGCCGGCTCCGGCAAGAGCAGCCTCATCCACGGCTCACTGGCCAAACGCGACGACGTCATCGCCGTGGACCAGACCGCCATCCGTGGCTCCCGCCGCAGCAACCCGGCCACCTACACCGGTCTGCTCGACCCGATCCGCAAGGCGTTCGCCAAGGCCAACGGCGTCAAACCCGCCCTGTTCAGCGCCAACTCCGAGGGCGCCTGCCCGACCTGCAACGGCGCCGGCGTCATCTACACCGACCTGGGCATGATGGCCGGGGTCGCCAGCACCTGCGAGGACTGCGAAGGCAAACGCTTCCAGCCCGCCGTGCTCGACTATCACCTCGGCGGACGCGACATCAGCGAGGTCCTCGCCATGTCCGTCGACCAGGCCGAGGAGTTCTTCAGCGACGGTGAGGCCCGCACCCCGGCCGCGCACACCATCCTCGACCGGCTCGCCGACGTCGGCCTCGGCTACCTCACGCTCGGCCAGCCACTGACGACGCTGTCCGGCGGGGAACGCCAGCGGCTCAAGCTCGCCACCCGGATGGGGGACAAGGGCGGCGTGTACGTCCTCGACGAACCCACCACCGGCCTGCACCTGGCCGACGTCGCCCAGCTGCTCGGCCTGCTCGACCGGCTCGTCGACGCGGGCAAGTCCGTCATCGTGATCGAACACCACCAGGCGGTCATGGCACACGCCGACTGGATCATCGACCTCGGGCCGGGCGCCGGTCACGACGGCGGCCGGATCGTCTACGAGGGCACCCCGGCAGACCTGGTCGCCGCCCGGTCCACGCTCACCGGCGAACACCTCGCCGACTACGTCGGCGCGTGAGCGCCACGCCCGCTGAGGCTCCCGGCCACGCCGCGGGCCTCAGCGGGACAGGCCGGCCATCCGGGCCGGCGGCGCCGTGCCGGGCTCCACCAGGCCGCACTGGTACGCGGCCACCACCGCGTGCGTCCGGTCCCGCATCCCCAGCTTCGTCAGGACCCGGCTCACGTGTGTCTTGACCGTCGCGTCGCCGAGCACGAGATGCTCGGCGATCTCCCGGTTCGACATCCCGTACGCCATCAGCACCAGCACCTCCCGCTCCCGCAGGGTGAGCCCGCGCATCTGCACGGGTGTCGGCAGTCCCGGGTCGGGCCGGGACGCGAGGTCGTCGAGCAGCCGCCGGGCCACCGCCGGATCCAGCCACGCCTCCCCGGCGGCCACCGCCCGGATCGCCGACACCAGCTCGGCGGGCGCGGCGTCCTTGAGCACGAAACCGGAGGCGCCCGCCCGCAACGCCGCGTGCACCGCCTCGTCCACGTGATACGTGGTCAGCATGATGATCCGCACCGGCCGCTGCGGATCGTCGATGAGCTGCTCGTCGGCCATCAGCCTGGTCGCGGCCAGCCCGTCGGTGCCGGGCATCCGCACGTCCATCAGCACCACGTCC
The DNA here is from genome assembly GCF_051853095.1 of Micromonospora sp. LA-10. Classification (NCBI taxonomy): domain Bacteria; kingdom Bacillati; phylum Actinomycetota; class Actinomycetes; order Micromonosporales; family Micromonosporaceae; genus Micromonospora; species Micromonospora sp. LA-10. The sequence continues at coordinate 283,251 of NZ_CP195710.1, read as the reverse complement.
GGGCGCAGCCGGCGACTGACCTCGACGGCCTGCGCCCCGTCGTCGGCCTCGCCGACGACCTCGATGTCAGGCTCGTTGGTGAGCAGCATCGCGAGTCCCGCCCGTACGAGCGGCTGGTCGTCGGCGAGCAGCACCCGGATCATGAAGGCTCCCGTCGTCGGCGGCCGTGACAGTGGCCCCACCACATGATCATCGACGTCGGCGCCGCCGGCCAGCCGGATGTCGCACAGCGGACACGCGTTCACCCGACAGCCGGCGCCCCGCCGTCACCCGATGCCGCCACGAGGTCGCCGCGCTGCGCGACCGGCAGCGTCGCGCTCACCCGGAACCCGCCCTCGGGACGCGGCCCGGCGACCAGGCGACCCCCGACGCGCTCCAGCCGCTCGGCGAGGCTGGCCAGCCCGTTGCCGGTGGACAGTCCCGCCGCCGCGCCCGGCTCGCGGCCCGTGCCGTCGTCGTCGACGCGCAGCAACAGCACCCGCTCCTGCCACCCGAAATGAACAGTCGCGCAGGCCCGCCGGCCGACGTGCTTGAGCGTGTTCGTCAGGCTCTCCTGCACCGTCCGGTACGCCGCCAGTTCGATACTCGGATCCAGCGGCCGGGCACTGCCGGACACCGACATGGTCACCGTCAGCCCCGCGCACCGCATCGACGTCAGCAGCACCTCGATGTCGTCCAGCCGCGGCTGCGGACCCGGCTCACCGCCGGCCGCCGGGCCCGACTCGGCGCGCATGACCGACAGCAGCCGCCGCAACTCCGCCATCGCCTGCTGCCCGGCCTGCTGAATGTGCAGCAGCGCCTCCCGCGTCCGCTCCGGATCGGACGCGCTGATCCGCGCCGCGCCCGCGGCCTGCAGCACCATCACGGTCACCGAGTGCGACACCACGTCGTGCAGCTCCGCGGCGATCCGGCGACGCTCCAACGCCACCGCCTCCGCCCGGGCCACCCGCCGTTCCCGTTCCAGCTGGGCCACCCGCCGCCGGTGCCGCCGCACCACCGACCCGGCGGTCCACGCCGCCGCGTAGATGAGCGCGAACATCAGGGCGGTCACCACGAACTCCCCGCCCCGCGCGCCCGGGTTCGGCTCCACCCGGAACGAGTCGAACGCGCTGAGCAGGCTCCGGGCGCACGCCGCCGCGTACGCCGCCGCCGACACCACGAGCGGACGCAACGCCGCCACCGTGTACAGGGCCACGATCAGGCCCACCCACGGCCGGTAGTCGTGCAGCAGGAACCACATCGTCACGCCGTGCACGCACTCGAACGCGAACACCGCGACCGGTGCCCGGGCCCGCCACCACAGGGCGCCCACCGACAGCACCGCGGCGAGCACCTGCAACCACTGCCGGGCCGGGCCGACCGGCTCGCTCTGAATCACCACGGACGATGCCGTGAACAGGTCGAGCAGGCCCAGCACCGGCAGCAGCAGAAGATCGTGACGCCACCAACTCGCCGCCCGCGCCGGAGCAGACGGCGCCACCGCACCGGTCACCGAGGTCATCGGCGGGTCAGGAGTTTTCCGTGGGGCAGCCGATGCCGAACAACCGGCACGTCCAGGACAGCGGAGAGCCGTCGTCGTCACCGCCGCCGTCACCGTCGGGCGGCGGCGTGGCCGCGCTCACCCGGTGCGTGGTCACCGGCACCGCCGGCCGCCCCGGCTCACCCGCGCGGCCCGCACCGGCCAGCACCACCACGTCGGCCGCGGCGTCCGCGGCCACCCGCCACCGCCCGTCCGCGTCGTCGGCGAGCATCGCCAGCACCCGCCGCACCGCCGAGGCGTCCGTGCCGAACCCACCGGGAACCGTCTCACCGGCCAGCGTCACCATCAGCAGGTCCGCCCCGTCACGGTGCAGCACCGACACCTCCGCCACAGTGAGCGACCGCACGTCCCCGCCGGCCACACCCACCAGACGCACCGCGTCACCGGACCGCGTCCGGCCCGCACCCACCGTCCTCAGCAGACACCGCCGGCCGTCCAGCGGCACCCCCCGCGCGACTGTCACCCACCCGGACGGCCGCTCCGCCTGCAGGAACACCACCACCGGCGGCGACTGGACCTCGGTTCTCATCACGGACCTCCACAGAAGGAATTGCGGGCGAACAGCCCGCGTACGCGAGGAATTCTGGCCCACCCCGGCCCGCCGGACGTCCCCGTACCGGGTGACATCCGGTGTCCACTTCCAGACGGACCCCCGGCCCCCGGCACCGAGCCGGGACGGACCCCGAACCTCGCCCCACGGCCGGACGCCAACACCCGCCGGTGACCACCACGATGGAACCAGTCCGGACGACGGCGGCAACACAACCGAACGCCCCGGACACCCCACCCATCCGTCACGGCCGCGAGGTTTGCCATGCCCACGCCCGGTGCGTTCCTGATCGCCGACCCGGTCCACGTCGACTCACCGGCGTACGTCGCCGACACGGCGAGCCGGTTCCCGCTGGCCGACCAGACCCCGCCCGACGGCTGGCGCATCGCCGAACACGGCGGCTGGGTCATGTGGCACCCGCCGCACGCGCAGCTGCCGCAGCAGGGCTGGAAGGTACACGTGTCAGTGCGCCTCGACGACGCCGCCGACGTCCTCGACCTGGTACGCGATCACTGCGTCCGCCACCGGGTCGCCTTCAAGTTCCAGCGCAGCCGCCGCCTCGCCCTGGTCAACAACGAGAAATACGCCCACCGCGCCGGCAGCGGCAAACTCGCCGCCCTCTACCCGGCCGACGACACCGCCCTGCGCCGCATCCTCGACGACCTCGGCGCCCGCCTCGCCGGCTACCGCGGCCCCTACGTCCTCAGTGACCTGCGCTGGCACGACGGACCCCTCTACCTGCGCTACGGCGGATTCGCCGAACTGTGGTGCGTCGACGGCGACCAACCCGTCCCAGCCGTCGCACGCCCCGACGGAACCCTCGTCCCCGACCGCCGCGAACCCGTCTTCACAGTGCCCGACTGGGCCCCCGTACCCGACTTCGTCGCCGAACACATCGCCGCCGTCGACGCGCAGACCGACGACGAACCGCCGTACCGCATCGAGGAGGCCCTGCACCACTCCAACGCCGGCGGCGTCTACCGCGCCACCGACCTGCGCGACGGCCGCACCGTCGTCCTGCGCGAAGCCCGCCCGCTCGCCGGCCTCGACGGTGCCGGAACCGACGCGCTCACCCGCCTGCGCCGCGAAGAAGACATGCTGCGGCGCCTCGCCGGCCTCGACTGCGTCCCCCGACTGCTCGACCGCATCACCTGGTGGGAACACCAGTTCCTGGTCGAAGAACACATCGAGGGCGACACCCTCCAGCACCACCTCGCCATGCGGCACCCGCTGATCCACCCCGACCCCACCGAGAAGGACCTCACCGACTACACCACCTGGGCGCTCGACGTCATCGACCAGGTCGAGGCAGCCCTGGCCCAGATACACGCCAGGGGAGTGGTCTTCGGCGACCTGCACACCGCCAACGTCATGATCCGCCCCGACGGCCGCGTCGTGCTCGTCGACTTCGAACAGGCATACCTGCTCGACGAGGACTTCACCCCGTCACTCGGCGACCCCGGCTTCGCCACACCCCGCATCCGCCGCGGCCCAGCCGTCGACAGATACGCCCTCGCCTGCCTGCGCCTCGCCGTCTTCGTACCACTGACCCCACTCGCGGCCCTGTGCGACGACAAGTTCGACGACCTCCTCACCATCGCCCGGCGCTTCCCCCTGCCGCCCGGCTACCTCGACCGCATCCGCGACGACCTGCACACCGCACTCAACCCACCCACGCCCACGCCCGGCCGCCGCGTCACCCGCTACCCCTGGCCCGCCGACCCGCGCCAACTCATCGCCTCACTGGCCGCCGGCATCCGCGCCACCGCCACACCACACCGCACCGACCGGCTCTTCCCCGGCGACCCCGGTCAGTTCCCGCACGGCGGCGCCACCCTCGCGCACGGCGCCGCCGGCGTCATCTGGGCACTCGTCAACACCGGCGTCGACTACCCCGAACGCGACGAACACCTCGACTGGCTCACCCGCGCCGCCCGCCGCCTGCCCGCCGCCCACCTCGGCCTCTACGACGGCCTGGCCGGCATCGCCGCGCTACTGGACCGGACCGGACGCCACGACGACGCCGGAGAACTGCTCGACCGATGTCGCACCGGCCTCCACGACCGCTACGGCCCCAGCCTGCACAGCGGCCTCGCCGGCATCGGACTCGCCCTGCTCCGCCCCGGCAGACCCGCCCCCGACGACGCCCTGCACATCGGCGACCGACTCGCCCGCACCCTCACCGGCGACACGACACAACCCGTACCCGAACCCGCACGCCCCGGCCTGCTCCACGGCTGGTCCGGCCCCGCGATCTTCCTCACCCGCCTCCACGAAGCCACCGGCGACCCCGCCTGGCTACGCGCCGCCCGCACCGCCCTGCGCCGCGACCTGCAGCACACCGTCCGCGACGACAACGGCAACCTCCACGTACGCGACGGCGCACGGCGACTGTTCTACCTCGACGAAGGCAGCGCCGGCATCGCCGTCGCCGCGCACACACTGCTGCGCCACGGCGAACGCCCCTGGCTGCGCGACATCGTCACCACCGTCCAACGCACCATCGACGTCGAGTTCGTTCTGCTGCCCGGCCTCTTCCACGGCCGCGCCGGACTACTCGCCACCGCCGCCCTGCTCACCGACGACCCGCCGCGCACCACCCCGCACGGACCCGTCGGCCTCGTCCGCCACGGCGCGCCCCGCCACACCCCGGCGCACCTGAACCGGCTCGCCTGGCACGCCTACGCCCTCGACGGCCGGCTCGCGTTCCCCGGCGACACCCTGCTGCGCATCTCCACCGACCTCGCCGCCGGCGGCGCCGGAATCCTCTCCGCGATCCACGCCGCGCTGCACCGCACCACCGTGACCCTGCCGTTCCTCGACGCGCCCACCCACGTCGCACCCACCGGCCACCTCCTCGCCGCGAGCTGAACCCAGCCGGCGCCCACAAACCCCGTCGGAACCACCGACGGCCAACCCCACCACACCCGAGAAGGAGGTGAACCCCCATGACGAAGCTCCTCAACCTGCAGGCCATGGCCACGCAGAACGGCACCCGCCACGCGGTCCCGCCGCAGTCCAGCAGCATCAGCATCGCCTGCTGCAACGGCTGAGACGGCAGTGGCGAACGGGCCACCGGCCCCGGCCACACCTGATCCGCCTGGCGACCCGGGCGGGCGGCCACCGCCCGCCCGGGTCCGTCGTCAACCCGCCCGGTGGAAGCCCGACCTCCCGCCCGCCACCACGCCCACGGAGCCCCCATGCCACCCACCGGCCTGCGACACAACCGCGACTTCCTCCTCATCACCGTCGCCCGCACCGCGTCGAAACTCGGCACCCAGGTCACCGCCGTCGCCACACCACTGCTCGTCCTGCTGACCACCGGCTCCGCCACCGACGCCGGCCTCGTCGCCTTCGCCGAAGGAATCGCCCTGGTCCTCGTACTCCTGCCCGCCGGCCTGCTCGCCGACCGCCGCGACCGGCGCATCCTCATGCTCTGCTGCGACGGCGGCGCGCTGCTCGCCGTCACCGGCGTCTTCGTGCTCGCCCTCGTCGGCGACGCGCCCGTCCTGCTCATCGCCGTCCTCGCCGCCGCCACCGCCGGTCTCGGCGCCGCGCTGCAACCCGCCGCCGCGGCCGCCACCCGCGCCGTCGTCCCGGCCCGCGACCTGCGTACGGCCACCGTGTTCAACGAAACCCGCAACGGCGTCGTCCACCTCGCCGGCCCACCGCTCGGCGGCTTCCTGTTCGGCCTCGCCCCGGCGCTGCCGTTCCTCGTCGACGCGATCTCCTACGCCGTCTCCCTGGTCGCCGTGGCCCTGCTGCGCGGCCCGCTCGGCCGGTCCCTGACCACGCCGGGGGAGTCCCTGCCCCGGCAGGCCGTCGCCGGGGTCCGGTTCCTGTGGCGGCAACCGTCGCTGCGGTTCACGCTGCTCTGCGGCGCCGTCCTGAACTTCGCGTTCGCCGGCGTCCTGCTGGCGATCATCGTGGTGCCCGTCCGCAACGGTGCCTCCGGACTGTCCGCCGGAACCGTCGTGGCATGCGTCGGGCTCGGCGCCGTCATCGGGTCACTCGTCGCGTCCTGGCTGACCGCCCGGGTACCCACCCGCTGGCTGATCCTCGCCGTCGTCTGGGCCTGCGCCGTGCTGACCGCCGCGATGGCCACCACCGACAACGGACTGATCCTGGGCGCGCTGGCCGGCGCCTGCGTCCTGGTCGTACCGGCCGCCAACATCAGCATGCTGACCCTCCAGACCCTGCTCACCCCCGGCGACCTGCAGGGGAGAGCGAACGCCGCGACCAGCTTCATCGCGCTGATCGTGGCGCCGTTCGGCCCGGCGCTGTCCGGCCTGCTGATCGACCGCGTACCCGCGCCGATGGTGTTCGGCAGCTTCGCAGCCGTCATGCTGGCGCTCGCCGTGGGCGCTGCCGTCGCACCCGCTGTACGCGCCATGCCCGACCTGCGCGCCGTCGAGGACGTCCCGGAGGCGGGGGAGGCCGAGCGCCGCGACCCGCAGCCGGTCTGAGCTGATCTCCGTTCCCGCAGGCAGGGGAGAGGTAGTGGCCTTTCCGGGGACGTTCGGATGATCACGAGAGCGCTTCGCCCGTGCCACCATGTAGGGCCCCGCCCAGGACAGGCCACAAGGGACGAGGTGCCGGCATGGAGCTGCGTAAGAGCCGACAGACGCTGTGGAAGGGCCTCACGGTCTTCGGAGTCGGCGTTTTCCCGCTGCTGTACCTGACATCCCCGTCGACCGTACGGTGGATCCTTCTCGGCCTGTGGCTGCTGTCGGCCGCCGCGTTCGTCGCCTACCAGCTCAGGCCGTTCCGGTTCCGCATCGGAGCCGACGGACTGGACCTGCGGGTCGCCGGACTCAACCGGCTCGTGGCGTGGGCCGAGATCGAAGCCGTCGTCCTCGACCAGCCGCTACCGACCGCCGGCCGGAAGCAGAAAGCCGCGTCGGTGCTGCTGGTGCCGGCCACCGCCGCGACCATCGATCGTCGGCTCACCGGCCGCAGCCCCGTCGACGGCCGGCCGGCCCTGGTGCTGCTCGACCTCGATCAGGTGCAGCAGCCGCCCGGTGAGGTGGCGGCCGCCCTGGCCCGTTTCGGGAGAAGCCGCTTCGCCGACGTCCGGCAGCTAGCCCCGGAGCGGCCGGAGGCGCCGGGCGCGCCGGACATGGACGGCCTGAGCTTGTTGTCCGACCTGATGCCGCGAGTGCAGAAGGCGCTCGACTCCGGCGACGCGTCGCAGCGTCAGGCCCTCAAGGCAGAGGTGGACGCGGCACTCGCGAAGCTGCCCGAGGCGCCGGCCGGTCGTGACCAGCCACGGTTGGACGGCGTGCTGAAGGCGATGTCGGAGGCCCTGGCCGCGGAGGACGAAGACGCGAAGCCCTCCTGAGCGGCTCTGGTTGTGGTGATTCGATAATGTACATTATGTCAAATTGAGCTCGAGAGGGGTGTCCCCAAGCGCCCGCTCGGGGCGGCTGACCGCCGAACGCGGGCCCTCCCGGTGCTGGCGTTCAACCGATCACTCCGTCGCACCCCCCGAACGGCGGCACCAACTTCACTCCCGCGGACCGACGCCTGCCGCACTGCGGTTACCGACCACCGCGCGGTCCGGCTCGTTGGTCCGCACCCAGGCGCAATGCCGCCCGGGCTTCACCGCAGGCGCCAATCGCCCGGCAGCCCACCGCCGACACCGGACCTCCGGCGTCGCCCCCTCACCCCATCCACCACCCGGCGATCATGAGGTTGGCGGCGAATCCTGTCCACTTTGTCGCCGCCAACCTCATGATCGCCGGAGCAGAGTGGGTGCCGGCCCTTCCGCCCTCTCTCTCCCGGTGCATCCCGAGCGCCGACGGGCGTCGCTGTCGCCAGTTCGCCGATGTTGCTGCATCGGAGCGCTCGGGATGCAGCAACATCGGCGAGGTGGAGTCGATCATTGGCTGATCGGACGGCGCTCCCCCTGGAATGACCCCTGTCGGGAACGCGAGAATCATGCATAATATCCCTTATGCATGACAAACCGGACGAAACGGTAGGTGCTCTGATCGAGGAGTTCCTGACCGCCCGGGCCACCCGTAAGCCCTCCCCCCACACCCTGGCCGCGTACCGGCGGGATCTGACCACAGTGGCCGCGCTGGTCGACCCCGAGGATGACGCCACTCCCCTCCCCTTGGACCGGCTGGCGGTCGGTGCCCTCTCCCCCAAGGTGATGCGCGCGGCGTTCGCGCGGTTCGCCGCTCCCCGCGCCGCCGCGTCGGTCCATCGTGCCTGGTCGACGTGGAACAGCTTCTTCACGTTCCTGGTGGCGGAGGGCGTCGTACCGGGAAATCCGATGCCGGCGGTGGGGCGGCCCCGGACGCCGCTCCCCCGGCCCAAGCCGCTGCGGGGCGAGGACACCCCGGAGGAGCTGCTGGCGGCGGTGGCGCGCGCGGAGGGCCGGCAGCGCGATCCGTGGCCGGAGCGCGACCTGGCGGTGCTGGCGCTGGCGTTGTGCGCGGGGTTGCGGCTGTCGGAGCTGCTGGCGCTGCGGGTGTCGTCGGTGGCAGGGCGCGACGGCGAGCGGCGGGTGGACGTGGCGGGTAAGGGTGGGCGGCCGCGTACGGTGCCGATCGAGGACGCCGTGGACCGGGTGCTGGCGGGTTATCTCGACAGTCGGCGGCACCGGTTCGGGTCGCGCAGTGTGCGGCCGGACTCGCCGTTTCTGGTGGACCGGCAGGGTGAGGCGTTGCGGCGGGGCGGGCTGCAGTACCTGGTGGAGTCGTGTTACCGGCGCGCGGGCATCGGTGACCGGGTGCCGCGGGGCGCGCGGTTGCACGCGTTGCGGCACACGTTCGCGACGCGGTTGGCGGAGGACGGGGCGAGCGCGGCGGAGATCATGCGGTTGCTGGGGCATGCGTCGTTGGCGTCGTCGCAGACGTACATCGAGGTGACTGCTGGTCAGCAGCGGGCGGCGGTGGCGGCGAACCGCACCAATCGGGCGTTGTCGGGGTTGATGCCGCCGCGATGACGGGCGCGCGGCGGTCCGACCTGCTGGCAGGATCGGCGGGATGCGGGTTGGTGTGGCGCGGGCGGTTGCGGTCGGGTGGGTGCGGGAGCGGATGCGCGTCGACCCGTCGGTCGAGGGGGCGTTGTTCAGCGGGTCGACTGTGGGCTTGCCGGACGACGCGGTGCTGCCTGCGTGGTCGGACGTGGACGTGCTGCTGGTGAGCCGGGATTCCGGCGCGAAGGTGGGCAAGTTCGTGCACCGGGGTGTGCTGCTGGAGGTCAGCACGATCACGTGGGAGGAGCTGGGCGGCCCAGAGGATGTGCTGGGGTCGTGGGTGTTCGCGCCGATGTTGCGTACCGATGGGGTGATCGCGGATCCGTCGGGCCGGCTGGGCGCGCTGCGGGAGCGAGTGGCGGCGGGGTTCGCGGATCCGGTGTGGGTGCGGGCGCGGTGTGCCGGTGTGCGGCGGCGGATCGAGAACGGGTTGCGGGCGGTCGGCGGCTCGGGGTCGCCGGCGGAGCAGGTGCTGGCGTGGGTGTTCCCGACGTCGTTGCTGGCGGTGTGGCCGGCGGTGGCAGGGCTGGTGGATCCGACGGTGCGGCGGCGGTACGTGCGGGCGGAGCGGGTGTTGTCGCGGTTCGGGTTCGCCGATCGGTATCCGGAGCTGCTGGACACGCTTGACGGCGGCGGGGTGGGGTTGGACGCGGCGCGGGTGCGGGAGCATCTGGCCGGGTTGGCGGTGGTGTTCGACGAGGTGGCGCGGCTGCCGCGGGAGGGGTTCGCGTTCGGGGCGGATCTGGGCACGGCGGGTCGGCCGGTGGTGTTCGACGGTGCGGCTGAGCTGATCGCGGCGGGCCGGCATCGGGAGGCGATGTTCTGGGTGCTGGTGACGTACGCGCGGTGTCATGTGGTTCTGGGTGCGGTGGCGCCGGAGCGGGAGCGGGCGTTCGGGGCGGTGCTGGCGGATCTGGGTGTGGCGTCGGCGGCGGATCGGCGGCGGCGGGCGGACGGGCTGCTGGCGGCGTTGCCGCGCTGGCAGGCGGTGGTGGATGCGGTGGCGGCGGAAGCTGTGGCAGGCTGAGGGGGAACGCGACTGGCGGCACGGGGATGGGTGAACCATCGGGGAGCTCGTCGTGGGGGTCGACCGCCTGGGCCCTCGCGGGCGAGGTGTCGTATGTCTTCTGCACGGTTGTTGCCGGGTGCCCCGGTGGCGGAGCAGGTGTTGTCGGAGGTCGCCGCGTCGGTGGCCGAGTTGCGTGCGGCGGGGGTGACGCCGGCGCTGGCGACGGTGCTGGTCGGTGACGACGACGCGAGCGCGGGTTACATCCGGATCAAGCAACGGCAGGCGGCGGAGCTGGGTTTCGTGTCGCCGCACGTGCATCTTGCGGCGTCGGCGTCGCAGGCGGATCTGCACGCGGTGCTGGCGGATTTCAACGCGGACAAGACGGTGCACGGGGTGCTGGTGCAGTACCCGATTCCGGGTCACCTGGACTACGACCGGGCGTTGGCGGAGCTGGACCCGGACAAGGACGTGGACGGGATGCATCCGGTGAACATGGGCCGGCTGGCGTTGGGGTTGCCGGGTCCGTTGCCGTGTACGCCGGCGGGGATCGAGGCGTTGCTGGCGTTCCACGGTGTGCCGGTGGCGGGCCGGGAGGTGGTGATCCTGGGCCGGGGTGCGACGTTGGGGCGGCCGTTGGCGATGTTGCTGGCGCAGAAGCGGCCGACGGCGAACGCGGCGGTGACTGTGGTGCACACGGGGGTGGCGGACTGGCCTCGGTACACGCGGCGGGCGGAGATCCTGGTGGCGGCGGCGGGGGTGCCGGGGATCGTGCGGCCGGAGCATGTGCGTCCGGGCGCGGTGGTGGTCGGTGGCGGTGTGCGGTACGAGGGGCGGCGGTTACTGCCGGACGTGGACGAGTCGTGTGCCGAGGTGGCGGGGGCGATCACGCCGCGTGTGGGCGGGGTGGGTCCGACGACTGTGGCGATGTTGTTCCGTAACGCGGTGGAGGCGGCGCGGCGGCAGAGCGGGCTGGGTTGAGCGTCAGCCGAGGTCGACGACGAGGGGCCGGTGGTCGGAGATGGTGGCCAGCGGGGTGTGCACGGCGGTGACGGGTGGGAGCCGGTCGAGCGCGTGCCGGTCGGCGAGGATGTGGTCGAGTTGGACGCGGGGTTGCCCGGCCGGGTAGGTGGGGCGCCGGGCCAGGGGTCGCCAGCGGGTGAGCGCGGCGGCGGGTCCGGCGGGCAGGTTGAGGTCGCCGAGCAGGATCCGGGGCGCGGGCAGGGTCCGCAGGGCGCGCACGACGCGGCGTAGCTGCCAGACGTTCCAGCCGGGGACGAAGGACAGGTGGGTGGCGGCGACGGTGAGGGGGCCGTGGGGGGTGTCGAGGACGGCGGCGAGCACGACGCGGGGTTCGTCGCGGAGCAGGATGAGGCCGCCGCCGGGGCCGGGCGCGTAGATGGGTGAGCGGACGGGGGCGGCGCGCAGCCGGGTGACCTGCCAGGAGCGGACGGGATATCGGCTGATCAGGCCGATGCCGTAGAGGGGTTCGCCGTGGCCGTCGTCGTCGTGGGTGAGGGGGCGGAACTGTTCGCCGGGGGTGCCGACGACGGCGGCGGCGAAGCGGTGGTGGTCGGCGTGCAGGGCGCGGGCGGCCAGGGCGGTGAGGTCGAGTTTGCCGCTGCGGCTCTGGTCGCGGTCGACTTCCTGCAGGGCGAGGACGTCGGCGTCGAGTGCGGTGACGGCGGCGGTGAGCCGGTCGGGGTCGACGAGTCCGTCGGTGAGTGATCGGCCGTGCAGCAGGTTGAAGGTGGCCAGGCGCACCTGGACACCCTACGTCGTCGTGGCAGTCTTGCCGGGTGCTGAGACTGCTGTGCTGTTCGATGCTGGTGTTCGTGGCGGTGGCGTCGGTGGGGATGTGGTTGCGGCGTCGCCGAGGCCGGTGAGGCTGGCCACAGGTGGCGTTGTCGCTGGTGGCGGGGTGGGCAGAATGCGGCGGTGGATGCCCTGTCGTTGACGACGTTGCTGAGCGCTGCCCTTGTCGCGGGGTGGGTGGACGCGGTGGTGGGTGGCGGTGGCCTGTTGTTGTTGCCGGCGTTGCTGGTGGCGGCGCCGGGTGTGCCGGTGGCGACGGCGTTGGGCACGAACAAGCTGGCGGCGATCTTCGGTACGTCGACGGCGGCGGTGACGTATGCGCGGCGGACGAAGCTGGACTGGGGTGTCGCGGGGCCGGCGGCCGGGTTGGCGGTGTTGACGGCGGGGTTGGGCGCGGCGTTGGCGGGTGCGGTGCCGGGTAGCGCGTACCGGCCGGTGGTGCTCGTGGTGCTGGTGGCGGTGGCGGTGTTCGTGCTGGCGCGGCCGTCGCTGGGTGTGGTGTCGTCGTCGCGGCGGACGCCGAGGCGGGTGGTGGTGGCGGTGGCGGTGGCCGGGTTGGGCATCGCCTTGTACGACGGGTTGATCGGGCCGGGGACGGGGACGTTCCTGGTGTTGGCGTTCACGGCGATTCTGGGTTCGGATTTCGTGCACGCGTCGGCGATGGCGAAGGTCGTGAACGCGGGCACGAATCTGGGTGCGCTGGTGGTGTTCGGGTTGACCGGGCACGTGTGGTGGGCGTTGGGTGCGGCGATGGCGGTGTGCAACGTGGTGGGGGCGGCGGTGGGCGCGCGGATGGCGTTGCGGCGGGGTGCCGGGTTCGTGCGGGTGGTGCTGCTGGTGGTGGTGCTGGCGTTGGTGGTCCGGTTGGGTTACGACCAGTGGGTGGCGGGCTGATCGCGGTGGCGGTGCGGGCGGAGCACGATCGGGCGGTGCTGGCGGGTCTGCTGGGCCGGGATCCGGTGTTGCACGCGTACCAGTTGGGCGATCTGGACGATTTCTTCTGGCCGTACACGTCGTGGTTCCGGCGTGACGACCAGGTGGTGTTGCTGTATCACGGGGTGGCGTTGCCGACGTTGCTGGCGTTCGCGGCGCCGGATGAGGTGGCGGGGCTGGCGGGGTTGCTGGCGGAGGCGGCGCCGGTGTTGCCGGCGCGGATGTGGGCGCACCTGTCCCCCGGTCTGGAGGCGACGCTGGGCCGCTGGTTCGTGGTGTCGGAGGCGGCGGCGCATCACCGGATGGCGTTGACGGATCCGGGCCGGTTGGCGGAGGTGCCGGCGGTGGGTGAGCCGTTGGGGCCGGCGGACGCGGCGGAGCTTTCCGGTTTGTACGCGGTGGCGTATCCGGGGAACTGGTTCGACGCGCGGATGCTGGAGACGGGTCAGTACGTGGGGGTGCGGGAGCGTGGCCGGCTGGTGGCGGTGGCGGGGGTGCACGTGTTCTCGCCGCGGTGGCGGGTGGCGGCGCTGGGGAACGTGACGACGCATCCGGACGTGCGGGGTCGGGGTCTGGGCGCGGGTGTGGTGGCGGCGTTGTGCGCGCGGCTGCTCGCGTCGGTGGATCACGTGACGTTGAACGTGCGGGCGGACAACGCGGCGGCGGTGCGCCTGTACGAGCGGCTGGGGTTCTCCCGGGTGGCCGGGTTCACCGAGTGCGCGTTGACGTCAGCGGCCTCGGCTGGGTGAGTCGAACCGGCCGGCGCGGATCTCGCGCAGGGCTCGGCGGCGGGTGTCGCCGCGCAGCGTGTCGACGTAGAGGCGCCCGCGCAGGTGGTCGGTCTCGTGTTGCAGGGCGCGGGCGAGGAAGCCGCTGCCGCTGATGGTGAGCGGTTCGCCGTGCTGGTCGTAGCCGTGTGCGGTGGCGTGCATGGCGCGGGGGGTCGGGAAGTACAGGCCGGGGATGGACAGGCAGCCCTCGTCGTCGTCCTGGAGTTCGTCGGACACTTCCAGGGTGGGGTTGACCATGTGGCCGCGGTGGCCGTCGGCGTCGTAGACGAACACCTGGGCGTTGACGCCGATCTGGGGTGCGGCGACGCCGGCGCGTCCGGGTGCGCCGAGCAGCGTGTCCATCAGGTCTTCGACGAGTGCGCGTAGTTCGGCGTCGAAGCTGGTGACGGGTTCGCTGGGGGTGCGCAGCACGGGGTCGCCGATGATCCGGATCGGGCGCATAGTCATGTCCGGAAGGCTATCCGTTGCTTACCGTTCGCGGGTGTCCGGTGGGGTGTCCAGCAGGCCGGTGTCGGCGATGCGGTCGCGCAGGGGCCGGCGGCGCAGGGCGGCGAGGACCGCGTACAGCTCGTCGGCGAGCGGCACCGGCAGTTCGGTGTCGAGGTGGCGTACGGCGGTGGTGGTGGCGGCCCATTCGGCTTCGACGGCGGGCAGCAGGGCGCGGGCGCGGTCGGTGAGGGTGACGATGCGGTGGCGGGCGTCGGCGCCGGGGCGCAGGTCGACGAGGCCGGCGCGGCGCATCTGGGCGACGGTCTGGCTGGCGGCGGAGTGGGTGACGCCGACGCGGGCGGCGAGGTCGCGGATGGGCAGCGGGCCGTCGGCGACGAGCGCGCGGACGACTGGTGAGTAGCGGGGCCGGTAGTCGGTGAGGCCGAGCCGCTGGTGGACGGCGGCGACGTCGCCGTCGAGGACGTCCAGGACGTGGCGCAGCAGGGTGCCGAGGGCGTCGCGGTCGGGGGCGGTCACGTCCACTAATGTAACAGCGCTGTTGTATCTCATCCGGGGAGGCCATATGTATCCGCCGATCGAGCCGTACGCCCACGGCATGCTGGATGTCGGGGACGGGCAGCGCGTGTACTGGGAGACGTGCGGCAACCCGGACGGCCGGCCGGCGCTGGTGGTGCACGGCGGACCCGGTTCGGGCGCGGGCGCGTCGTGGCGGCGGCTGTTCGACCCGGCCGCGTACCGGATCGCGCTGTTCGACCAGCGTGGCTGTGAGCGCAGCACTCCCCCGGCGTCGGATCCGTCCACCGACCTGTCGGTGAACACCACCGGGCATCTGCTGGCCGACATGGAGGCGCTGCGCGCGCACCTGGGGATCGACAGGTGGCTGCTGTGCGGCGCGTCGTGGGGGTCGTCGCTGGCCCTGGCGTACGCGCAACGGCACCCGCAGCGGGTCACCGCGCTGGTGCTGTTCAGCGTGGTCGCCAACACCGACCGGGAGATCGAGTGGCTGACCCGCGACATGGGCCGGGTCTTCCCGCAGGAGTGGGCGCGGTTCCGCGACGGCGTGCCGGAGGCCGACCGTGACGGTGACCTGTCGGCCGCGTACGCCCGGTTGCTCAACGACCCGGACCCGGCGGTGCGGGAGCGGGCGGCGCGGGACTGGTGCGACTGGGAGGACGTGCACGTTTCCCTCGCGGGCGGGTACACGCCGAGCCCTCGGTTCGCCGATCCGGTGTTCCGGTACGGGTTCGCCCGGCTGGTGACGCACTACTTCGCCCACCGGGGTTTCCAGCCGGACGGGCAGGTGCTGGCCGACGCGGGCCGCCTCGCCGGCATTCCGGGGGTGCTGGTGCAGGGCCGGCTGGACGTCAGCGGCCCGCCGGACATCGCGTGGCAGCTGACCCGGGACTGGCCGGACGCGCGGCTGGAGATCGTGGAGTCCGGTGGGCACGGCGGCGGGCACGGCATCGGCGAGCGGGTGGTCGCCGCCCTGGACTCCTTCGCCGCCGCGCCGGGCCGCGCCGCCGGCTGAGCCGCCGCCGATCGCGGCCCCACCGGTCTGAGCGCTCCGGGCGACGCCGCCACGGAGCCCGGCCGCTGTCCGAAGCCGCCGCGGCGCGGTGCGGCGCGGCGTACCGGACGGGTCAGCCGGCGAGCAGGGCGCGGATCGGGGCGGCCTTGGCGGCGGCCTCGGCGACCTCGGCGGTCGGGTCGCTGTCCCAGGTGATGCCGCCGCCGGCCCACAGGTGCAGCAGGTTCCCGTCGGCGGCGGCGGTGCGGATGGTCAGGCCCAGGTCGAGCCGGTCGGGTCCGACCCAGCCGAGCGCGCCCATGCTCGCGCCGCGTCCGACCGGCTCCAGCTCGGCGATCTGCGCCAGCGCGGCGCGTTTGGGGGCGCCGGTGACCGAGCCGCCGGGGCACAGCGCGCGCAGCAGGTCGGCCAGGCCGAGGCCGTCGGCGGGGGCCGCGGACACCGTCGACTCCGCCTGCCACAGGTCGCACCAGCGGCGTACGGCGAACAGCTCGTCGACGCGCACCGAGCCGGTGCGGGCCACCTGGGCCAGGTCGTTGCGTTCCAGGTCGACGATCATGACGTGTTCGGCGCGTTCCTTGGCCGAGGCGAGCAGCTCGCGGCGGCCGGCGGCGGTGGCGGGGCGGGTGCCCTTGATGGGGCGGGTGACCAGCCGGTCGTGCTCGACCGCGATGAGGGTTTCCGGGGAGGCGCAGCCGAGCGCCCAGCCGGGCCCGCGCAGCGTGCCGCCGTAGCGGGCGCCTGGCAGCGCGGCGAGGCGGGCCAGCGCCGGCAGGGGGTCGCCGGTGTACGCGGCGGCGGCGTGCCCGACGAGGTTGGTCTGGTAGACGT
This sequence comes from Micromonospora sp. LA-10, assembly GCF_051853095.1. Taxonomy (NCBI): domain Bacteria; kingdom Bacillati; phylum Actinomycetota; class Actinomycetes; order Micromonosporales; family Micromonosporaceae; genus Micromonospora; species Micromonospora sp. LA-10. The sequence goes on along the minus strand of NZ_CP195710.1, from coordinate 266,819 downwards.
CGCCGCAGGCGATGGCGGCGCGGACGGCGTCGACGGCGGCGGCGTGCGCGGCCGGGGTCCAGCTGTCCCGCCACGGCCCGAGCCGCCACCCGGCGCCCGCCGGTGGTGGGGTCGGCGTCGGCCGGTCGGTGTGGTGGTAGACGACCACTACGAGGTCGGGCAGCACCGGCGCGGGGCTGGGCGCGCCGGGCGACACGCCGAGCGTGTACGCGCCGGCGGCGGCGGACAGGTACAGCGCCGCCCCGCACACAGCGTGACCGGGGTCGTGGCGGCCGGGCCGGTTCAGGTCGTCGCGGGTGATGCCGTGCGCGGCGAGGAAGCGTTGTGCCAGGTCGGCGGGGTCCCCGCCGTCGCCGATACGCCAGTGCAGCCGGGCGGTCTCGACGAGCCGGCGGCGGCATCCGGGCGGCGCGCCGGGAACATCGACCTCCACCTGTGGGAGCGCTTCCACGACGTCCGGGCCGTTACGGGTCATCCGTTCAGCCCATTCTGGGTGAACAAGACGCATCCTTGCTCGTTGCCGCTCAGTTTTCCTTGGTACTGTGCGTCACTGGTCATGTGAACCATGACACAGTGCCCCCACAGTCCGGAGAACCCGATGTGTCAGCACCAGCCCACCTGCCCCTCCGCCGACGCGACCGACCGCGAGGCCGCCCGCGTCCTAGCCTGCTTCCCTGAGCAGGGCTGGAGCCTGCTCTGCAACGGTGTCATCGTCTTCGAGGACACCGGTGAGCTGCTCCCCGACGGACGCACCATCGCCCCGCACCGAGGTCCGGCCCGCCACGCTCTCGTCGCCTGAGCCATCACGCAGCGTCAGTGAGCGTACGCGTCGGCCATGACCGGCCGGCGCCCCGGCCGGGGCGGCGAGAGCCCACCGCCCCGGCGTCAGCCGCTCAGTCCTCGAACGCCTCCGGCGCGGGGCACGAGCAGACCAGGTTCCGGTCGCCGTACGCGCCGTCGACGCGCCGCACCGGAGGCCAGTACCGGCCCGCCCGGTCCACACCGGCCGGGTAGGCGCCCACCGACCGCGGGTACGGGTGGGGCCACTCGTCGGCGGACACCATCGCCGCGGTGTGCGGCGCGTTGGACAGCGGGTTGTCCCCCGCCGGCCACTCCCCCGAGCCGACCTTGTCGATCTCCGCCCGGATCGCGATCATCGCGTCGCAGAAGCGGTCCAGCTCGGTTAGGTCCTCACTCTCGGTCGGCTCCACCATCAGCGTCCCGGCCACCGGGAACGACATCGTCGGCGCGTGGAAGCCGTAGTCGATCAGCCGCTTCGCCACGTCGTCCACGCTCACCCCGGTCGCCTTCGTCAGCGGACGCAGGTCCAGGATGCACTCGTGCGCGGCAAGGCCCTTGTTGCCGGCGTACAGCACCGGGAAGTGGTTGCGCAGCCGCGCCGCCACGTAGTTCGCGGCCAGCACCGCCACGCCGGTGGCGCGGGCCAGCCCGTCGGCGCCCATCATCCGCAGGTACGCCCACGGGATCGGCAGGATCCCCGCCGACCCGTGGTTCGCCGCCGAGATCGCCGGCCGCCCGTCGGCGCGCGCCCCGAGCGGGTCACCGGGCAGGAACGGCGCCAGATGCGACCGCACCGCCACCGGCCCGACGCCGGGGCCGCCGCCGCCGTGCGGAATGCAGAACGTCTTGTGCAGGTTCAGGTGCGACACGTCCGCGCCGAAGCGGCCCGGCTTGGCGAACCCGACCAGCGCGTTGAGGTTCGCGCCGTCGACGTACACCTGGCCGCCGGCGTCGTGGACCTTCGCGCACAACTGGGCGATGCCGGTCTCGTACACGCCGTGCGTCGACGGGTACGTCACCATGATCGCGGCGAGCGCGTCCCGGTGCTTGTCGATCTTCGCGTCGAGGTCGACCAGGTCGACATTGCCGTCGGCGTCGCAGCCGACCACCACCACGCGCATGCCGGCCATGACCGCCGACGCGGCGTTCGTGCCGTGCGCCGACGACGGGATCAGGCACACGTCGCGGTGGGCCTCGCCGCGCTCGCGGTGGTAGCCGCGGATCGCCAGCAGCCCGGCCAGCTCACCCTGCGACCCGGCGTTCGGCTGCACGCTGACCGCGTCGTAGCCGGTCACCTCGGCCAGCCAGCCCTCCAGCTGCGCGATCAGCTCCCGGTACCCGGCGGTCTGTGCGTCCGGCGCGAACGGGTGCAGGTGCGCGAACTCCGGCCAGGTGATCGGTTCCATCTCGGTGGTGGCGTTGAGCTTCATCGTGCACGACCCCAGCGGGATCATGCCGCGGTCCAGCGCGTAGTCGAAGTCGGCCAGGCGGCGCAGGTAGCGCAGCATCGCCGTCTCCGAGTGGTGGCTGGAGAACACCGGGTGGGTGAGGAACCCCGACGTGCGGGCCAGCCCGTCCGGCAGGGCCGCGTCGGCGTCGCCGTCGTAGGTGTCGACGCCGAACGCCGCCCACACCGCGGCGAGGTGCGCGGCCGTGGTGGTCTCGTCGCAGGAGATGCCGACCCGGTCGGCGTCGACCAGCCGCAGGTTCACGTTGCGCTCGGCCGCCGCGGCCACCACGTCGGCGGCGCGGCCCGGCACGACCGCGGTGACGGTGTCGAAGAACGCGACGTCCCCGACCTGCACGCCCCCCGCGCGCAGCCCGGCCGCGAGCCGCGCCGCCGCCTCATGGGTACGCCGGGCGATGGCCCGCAGCCCGTCCGGGCCGTGGTAGACGGCGTACATGCCGGCCATCACGGCGAGGAGCACCTGCGCGGTGCAGATGTTGCTGGTCGCCTTCTCCCGGCGGATGTGCTGCTCGCGGGTCTGCAACGCCAGCCGGTACGCCGGGTTGCCGTCCGCGTCGCGGGACACCCCGACCAGGCGGCCCGGCAGCATCCGTTCCAGGCCCGAACGCACCGCCAGGTAACCGGCGTGCGGCCCACCGAAGCCCATCGGCACACCGAACCGCTGCGTGGTGCCGGCGGCGATGTCGGCGCCGATCTCACCCGGCGGGCGCAGCAGCGTCAACGCCAGCAGATCCGCCGCGACGGTCACCAGCGCGCCCACGCCGTGCGCCGCCTCGACCAGCGCCCGGTGGTCGCGGACCGCCCCGGACGCGCCCGGATACTGCAGGTGCAGGCCGAAGAACTCCGCCGGCAGCTCGTCACGCTCGACGTCGATCACCCGCACGTCGATGCCGAGCGGCTCGGCGCGGCTGGCGATCACCGCGACGGTCTGCGGCAGCGCGTCGGCGTCCACCACGTACACCGGGCTCTTGCTCTTGGACGCGCGGCGCGCGAGCGTCATCGCCTCGGCCGCGGCGGTGCCCTCGTCGAGCATCGAGGCGTTCGCGGTGGCCAGGCCGGTCAGGTCGGTGACCATGGTCTGGAAGTTCAGCAGCGCCTCCAGCCGGCCCTGGCTGATCTCCGGCTGGTACGGCGTGTACGCGGTGTACCAGGCGGGGTTCTCCAGCACGTTGCGGCGGATCACCGCCGGGGTGTGGGTGCCGTGGTAGCCCAGACCGATCATGGACACGGCGACCGTGTTGCGCGCGGCGAGGGCGCGCAGCTCGGCGATCGCCTCCCGCTCACTGGCCGGGGCGGGCAGGTCCAGGGTGCCGTGCCAGCGGATCACCTCGGGAATCGCGGCGTCCATCAGCTCGTCGACGGAGCTGTAACCGACGGCCTCCAGCATCCGGCGCTCGTCGTCGCGGCCCGGGCCGATGTGCCGGTCGGCGAACTGCTCTACGGTCATGCGCTGCGCTCCTTGTGGGGCGAGGTCGACGGATCGGCCTCCCCCTGAGTCGCGCTGACGCGCTCCACAGCGCCTGCCCACGTGGTCCTTTTGCCTGAGAGGTTCCGGGGAGAATCTGCCCCTTCGGCGCCGTCGGGTCGACGGTCTCTCCCACGTGGGTGGTACCGGCACCCCCAACGCTACCAGCGGCCGTGTTTCCGGCTCATGTCCCGGGGTTGTTGATCACACCGGCGCCGGGGCCGCCGCGCACCGGTCGGCCAGCGCGCTCAGGGTGGCGCCCAGCGGCGCGTCCAGGCGCACCGTCGCGTACCCGTCGCCGCGGGTGACGCCCTGGTTGACGATCGCCACCGGGATGCCGTGGCGGGCCGCGCGCAGCACGAACCGCCGCCCCGACATCACCGTCAACGACGAGCCGAGCACCAGCAACGCCCGGGCCCGCTCCACCAGCGCGAAACAGTCCGCGACCCGCGGCGCGGGCACCGTCTCGCCGAAGAACACCACGTCCGGTTTCAGCATGCCGCTGCCGCAGAGGCCGCAGTCGATCGTGCGGAACCCGGTCACCGCCTCGTCGGGCAGGTCCACGTCGCCGTCGGGGTTGACGTGCGCCACCCGGGCGTCAAAGCCCGGGTTCGCCTCCGACAGGCGCCGGTGCAGCTCCTCGCGGCCGGTGGCGTTGCCGCAGTCCAGGCACGTCACCTCGTCGAGACGGCCGTGCAACTCGATCACCCCGGTCGCGCCCGCCGCGGTATGCAGCCCGTCGACGTTCTGGGTGATGATGCCGCCGAGCAGCCCGGCGTCCTGCAGGCGGGCCACCGCCCGGTGCCCGTCGTTCGGGGCCGCCCGGGCGATGGTCTGCCAGCCCAGGTGGCTGCGCGCCCAGTACCGCCGCCGCGCCAGCGGATCCCGGGTGAAGTCCTGGTACGTCATCGGGGTGTGCCGGCGCGCCGCGCCGCTGGGCCCCCGGTAGTCCGGGATGCCCGACTCGGTGGACAGGCCGGCGCCGCTGAGCACCACCACGTCCCCGGCGGCCACCAGCCGCGTCAACGCCTCGAACGCCTCACTCACCCGTCCATGGTCCCTCGCCTCCCACCCGCCGCCCACCCCGCCCGGTGATCATGAGGTTGGCGGTGGTCCGGCCCGGCGTGTCGCACCGCCAACCTCATGATCAACGAGGCCGGTCGCCCGGCGGCGGCCGGTGCGCCGGGCTAGGTTGAGCCCATGCGCGTCGTCATCGCCGGAGGGCACGGAAAGATCGCCAAACTGCTGGAGCGGGAACTGGCCGGACGCGGCGACACCGCGCTCGGACTCATCCGCAACCCCGACCACGCCGCCGCGCTGCGCGCCGCCGGCGCCGAACCGGTCGTCTGCGACCTCGAACACACCGACGTCGACACCCTCGCCGGCCACCTGGCCGGCGCCGACGCCGTCGTGTTCGCCGCCGGCGCCGGACCCGGCAGCGGAGCCGCCCGCAAGGACACCGTCGACCGCGGCGCCGCCGTGCTGCTCGCCGACGCCGCCGTACGCGCCGGAGTACGCCGCTACCTGCTGGTCTCCTCCATGGGCGTGGACGACGCGCCCACCGAAGGCACCGACGAGGTGTGGTCGGCGTACCTGCGGGCCAAGAAAGCCGCCGAGGACGACGTCACCGGCCGGGACCTCGACGTGACGGTCCTGCGGCCCGGCCGGCTCACCGACGACGAACCCGAAGGCCGCATCACGCTGGCCCGGCACGTCAGCGGCGGCGCGATCAGCCGCGCCGACGTGGCCCGCGTGCTGCTGGCCCTGCTCCACGCCCCCGGCACCGCCGGGCACACCCTGGAACTCGTCGGCGGCGACACCCCCATCGCCGAGGCGATCAACGCCGTCACCGACTGACCCGCCGAACCCTCACCGCCCGGCCCGCCGCACGGCAGGCCGGGCGGTACGGTCACCGCTGATGCCGGGGCAACGCCGGCTGCGGCGCGCCGCCACCAGCCGGCGGCAGCTCCCGGGAGATCCGCTCCATCGTGCGCGCCAACTGCTCGCTACCGTCGTCGAGATGCCGGGCCGCCGCCTGCATGTGGGAGATCATCATCTCGCCGAAGATCCGCAGCGCCTCCCGCGTCGCCACCGAGTCGTCGAAGCTGCCCCCGGCGGCGCTGCGGTACTCCGCCACCGCCCGCTCGGCCTCCTGCTTCGCCTCCTCCGCCGCCGCCCGCATGTAACTCTCGTACTGGGTACGGGCATACTCGGCGACCCGGCGCGCGTAGTCGTGCGCCTGCGCGATGATCTGCTCGGCCTCCCGCTGCGCCGCCGACAGCAGGTTGACCTCCTTCGCCGCCGGCGCCGCCACCGTCTTCTCCGCGCTCGGGATCACCCCGTGCCGGTGCAACTCCAGATGGTCGTTGAGCCGCTCGTTCTCCGCCCGCAGATCCCCCACCTGCGCCGCCAGCAGATCCAGCTCGTCGGCCACCTGCAACCGAAACCGGTCCACGTCGGCCGGGTCGTACCCGCGCCGGGTGAACGCCGCCGACCCGAACTCCCACCGGCGCACCCGGTCCGCGGTCAGCCGCACCTGCACCGGACCCGACACGTGCTGCGCGTCATAGCTGCTGATCGGGCTAGCGCTCACCGGATCACCTCTGCTCGCGACTGCGGGGCTCGCAACCCCGGCTCACTCCTCGCGCTCACCGGATCACCTCTGTTCCCTCGGAACCGGCCACCGTCCGCCAGGACGGGCCGTACCAGTGCTTGCCGAAACCCTCGTGGTGCACCTGGCCCGGCTGGTAACCCGCCGCGGTCAACGCCGCCACCGAATCACCGACCATCTCGTCGGACCCGCACACGTACACGTGCCTCGACCGCCAGTCCCCGTCGGCCAGCACCCGGTCGGCCAGCCGCACCATCTCCCCCGGTCGCCGCGGATCCGATCCGGCCACATACGACACCCGCAGCCACGGATGCGTCGCCGCCAACTTGTCGATCGCCTCGCTGTCGTAGAACTCCGTCCGCGACCGGGCCCCCACATACAGGTCGACCCGCCGTCCCGAACCCTCCGCCGCGACCTGCTCCACCAGCGCCTTCACCGGCGCCCAGCCGGTACCCGCGGCCAATAGCAGCAGATCCGACGACCCCGCCTGCCACAACGTCAACCGGTCCCCCACCGGCGACGCCAGATGGATCTGGTCACCGGCCGCGCACCCGTACACCAGGCGCGACGACACCACACCACCCGGCGCGGCCCGCACGTGCAGCTCCACCGTGCCGTCCGGACGCGGCGCGTTCGCCGGCGAGTAGTACCGCCACGACCGCACCGCCGGATGCGACACCCCGATCGACTGTCCCGGCGCGAACGGCAGCAGATACTGCGGCCGGACCGTCAGCACCGCCACGTCGAACGTGCGCTGCTCATGCGACAGCACCTCCGCCACCCACCACGGCGGCGACTGCGACTCCGCCGCCTTCGCGCCGTCGGTCATCACCTGTGCCACCAGGCCGTACGCCGCGGTCCAGTCGGCGGCCAGCTCCTCGGTCCACGCCTCGCCGCAGAAATGCCGCAACGTCGCCAGCAGCGCCTCACCGACCGCCGGATAGTGCTCGGCGCGCACCGCGAACTTGCGGTGATCCGCGCCCAGGTCCCGCAGGAACCCGACCAGCCGGTCCACCTGGTCCACGTGGGACACCACGTGCCCCAGCGCCGCCACCAGACGATCCCGCTGGCCGGCCATGTTCGTCGGGAACATCTGCCGGGTCTCCGGATGCGCCAGGAACAGCGTCGAATAGAAGTAGAGCGGCACCTGGTCGCCGTGCGCGGCGACCAGGGACCAGCTCTGCTTCAGCCGTGCCGCGTCCACGCTCAGGCATCCCCCGCCGACACGACCTGCTCGCGCACCTGCCCCAGCACGACCTGCACGTCGGCGATCACGTCGGCCGGCACGCCCAGCTCCACGAGCGTCGCCGTCAGGTGCTCACCGACCTTCGCGTAGTGCGCACCCGGAATGTTCAGCGGCTGGTGTGCCTCGGCCAGCCCACGGCCGGCGTACTCGTTCGGCCCGCCCAGCACCACCGCCAGCATCAACGCCAGGTGCCGCCGCTGCTCCACCATGTCCACCTCGGTGAAGTAGCCCGCGAGATCCGGATCGGCCAGCACCTTGTCGTAGAACAACTCCACCGCGGCCTTCACCGCCGCCGCGCCGCCGATGCGCTCGTAGTGGGAGATCGGGGTGGTCTCGCTCGTCACCGTCATGCTCGGTCCTTCCACCAGGGGTCCGCGGGCAGCGCCGCGTCAGGGGCTCGCCGTCCGGCGCGGCGTCACACAGCGTTCCACCGTGATGCCGACACGCCGACGACCGGAACGGACGATAGCGCGCCTGCCACGACGCTTCACGCCGCCCCTGTCCCCATCCCGAGAACCGTCAACTACGGACAGTCAACAACAGCGGCGAATCCGATGAACGCACCGCAGCCAGCCCACCACCCCTGGTCAGCCCGCGACGCGTACCGTCCCTTTCGGACATAGCGCCCCGACCCGCCGCGACCTGCGAATACACCGACCGGGCCGCGCCCACCCAGCGCGCCGGACCCAGCCGGCCACCACACAGCACACCCCGTCACCAAAACACGAATCGCGCCGCACCCTTTTCGGGCGCGGCGCGATCCCGTCAACGAGACGCGACGCAGGTCACCCGGCCCGGCGCCGCGCCCGGCGCACCGCCAGCTCGTCACCCACCGCGTCCGACTCCGGCTCCGCGACCGGGGCAACCGGCTCCTGCACACCCACCGGCTCCGCCGGCAGATGCGACAACGAACCCTGGATCTCCTTGAACGCCCCACCGATCGCGATGCCGAACACCCCCTGGCCGCCCTGCAACAGGTCGACCACCTCTTCCGGCGACCGGCACTCGTACACAGTCGTCCCGTCGGAGATCAACGTGATGCCCGCCAGATCGTCCACCCCACGCGACCGCAACGCCTCGATCGCCTTGCGGATGTTCTGCAACGACACCCCGGCGTCCAACAGCCGCTTCACGACCTTCAACACCACCAGGTCGCGGAACGAGTACAACCTCGACGTCCCCGAACCCGAAGCGTCCCGCACACTCGGCACCACGAGCGCCGTACGCGCCCAGTAGTCCAACTGCCGGTAACTGATGCCCACCGCCGAACACGCGGTCACACCCCGGTAGCCGACCTCGCCGTCACCGACCGACTCAGGCCCCACACCCGCCTGCTGCTCCGCACCCGGACCAGGATCCCGTGGCTCGTGCATCCGGACCAACCTCCCCGCGCCCGTGGCGGTGTCGCGCCGACTCCCCGTCACGCGCACCCCTCGACACGGCAACCCTATCGCCGCCGCCCGTCCTTCACCCGCAGGAGACACCGCGACACGCCGCGCGTCCGCCCCGCAACACCACACACGGCGGCCAGCCATCACCCACAGTGACAACCGCCGCCGCGCCGACCCCGGCCACCCGGCCAGGAACACCTCAACCCGCGAAGTCCTCCGGACGCACCTGGTCCAGGAACTCCCGGAACTTCTCCACCTCGTCCTCCTGCTCGTCGGGGATCACGATCCCCGCCTCGCCGAGGACCTGTTCCGCACAACGAATCGGAGCGCCGACCCGCAACGCCAACGCGATCGAGTCACTCGGCCGCGCCGACACCCGCACCCCGTCACCCAGCAGCAGATCCGCGTAGAACACGTTGTCCTTCAACTCGGTGATCTCCACCGCCCGCAACGGCGCCTGCAACGCCGCCAGCACATCCCGCAGAAGATCATGCGTCAACGGCCGGGCCGGCTTGACCCCCTGCTGCTCGTAAGCGATCGCCGTCGCCTCGACCGCGCCGATCCAGATCGGCAGATAGCGGTCCCCCTCGACCTCCCGCAGCAGGACGATCGGCTGGTTGCTGGGCAACTCCACCCGAACTCCGACCACGCTCAGCTCGCGCACCGCCGCCTCCGTGTCGTCGTCACCTTGCACCGCGCCCTTCCCTGCACGGTACACGGACCAGGACACGGGAGTCCCACACGCTACGTGCACCACGCCTCGCCGGAGGGGCTTACCCCGGCAAGCCTACGACACGCTCCTCCGGCCAGATCTTTCCGCGCCACCCACCCACGACGAAGGGCCGGGCGTCCACGACACCCGGCCCTCCACCGACGACCTCACCGGCCCAACGTCGACCGCAGCCCCACCCGCACCAACGCCGCGTGCAACCGCTGCGACAACGCCACCAGCTCCCGCGCCGTCTCCGCCGCACGAGCCCGCGCCGCCGGATCACTCTGCCGCGCCAACGGCGCCACCAACTGCGCGAACAGACCGACCTCACGATCGGCCGCCGACCGGTACGCCCGCAGATGCCGAGGCTCCAACCCGTACGCCGCCAGACCCGCCACCGCACTCGCGATGATCAACGCGTCCGCGTCGTACCACCCCGGCGGATCCGACACCAGCACACCGAGCCGCTCCAACTCCGCAAGCGTCGACTCGTCCACGCCACTGCGCGCGATCAGCCCCGCCCGGTCCAGCCGCACCTCCGACGACTCGACCGAATCCACCGGCTCCCGGCCCGGCACCTCACCACCCGGACCCACAGCCACTAGATTCGGCCGCCCCCGCCCCGGCGACGGACCAGACCCGTCCCACTGGGCCAACTGCTCCCGGATCACCCGCAACGGCAGATACTGATCCCGCTGCGCGGTCAACACGAACCGCAGCCGCGCCACATCGTCCCAGCCGTACTTCCGATAACCCGCCGGCGTCCGCTGCGGCTCCACCAGGCCCTCGGCCTCCAGAAACCGCAACTTCGAGATCGTGACGTCCGGAAACTCCGGCCGCAACTGCGCCAGCACCTCGCCGATACTCATCAGCGCAGGCGCCCGCCCAGCCCCGGACGGCGTCGAAGCCGCAGGCTCGTTCACCCCCGGCCGGCCTCACCCTCCGGGCGCGGACCGGCGATGAACACCACCCGGAACTTGCCGATCTGCACCTCGTCACCGTTGCTCAACGTCGCCGCCTCGACCCGCTCACGATTCACGTACGTGCCGTTCAGGCTGCCCACATCCCGCACCGTGAAAGTCCCACCGTCGCGGTGGAACTCCGCGTGCCGACGCGACACCGTCACGTCGTCCAGGAAAATGTCACTGTCCGGGTGCCGCCCACTCGTCGTCACGTCGTGGTCCAACAGGAACCGGGCGCCCGCGTTCGGACCCCGGCGAACCACCAGCAACGCCATACCCGGCGGCAAAGAACCGGACATCCGGCTCGGCACCACATCGGTGTCCGGACCCTCCAGCACTTCGTCGAGCGAACCGAGATTGAGCGTCGAAGTGACGTCGAGCGGGGGGAACTCGTCGTCTGGGCGCGTCATGGGACCACCTCACGGATCTGTTCGGTTCGGCGTCAGGAAATGGCGGGTCTGGCCGCCGGGCAACACCACACCCGGCGGCTGGCTCCCCGTGCCCGGGAAGGCGCATTCCGCAACGCTCAAACTATTGGTTCTCGGTCGACTGGGCGAGCCTAGCCAGCGCCGAAATGCAGGGCAACCGGACGCGCGGAACCTCGCCGCCGCCCGGAACAGCACGAACTCAGCTCTCGGTGAGCTCGCGGTACGCATCAGCGGTCAACAACCCCTCGACCGCCGCCGGATCATCCGGAGTGATCTCCACCAACCACCCCGCACCGTACGGATCCGTGTTGATCACCTCAGGGGTGTCGGCCAACGCCTCGTTGCGCGCCGCCACCGTGCCGCTCAGCGGCGCGTAGATCTCCGACACACTCTTCGTCGACTCGATCTCGCCCAGCGACTCGCCCGCCGCCACCACCGAACCCTCGTCCGGCAGCTGCACGAACACGATGTCACCCAGAGCGTCCTGCGCGAAGTGCGTGATACCGACGCGGACGACACCACCGTCACCACCGACCACCCACTCGTGCTCGGCGGTGTACCGCAGATCCTCAGGAATCACCAACTGCGTCCTTCGTCATCGGTGCACCGGAGAAACCGGCGCGGCCGCGACCGGTCAGGAAACCGGCCGGGCGTGGTCCAGCTTGATCGGCGCGTGCAGCTGCGAAACCTCCACAACCTCACGATCCTCGGAGGTCACGTTACCGCCGCGGTCCCGCACCGATGCGACCACCCCGCCAGGAATGTTCAACGCCGTACGCATCGTCGCCGGATCGCCGATCACCATGATCGTAAACGGACCCGTCAGCCGCCGCCCGTCCACCACCAGAGCACCGTCGGCCCCGTCCACGAAATACGTCGACGCGATGATCCGCACCGCCGAACCGTCAGCGCCCTGGATCTGCATCGCCTCCGCGCCCGCACCCCGCAGCTCCTGCACCGCGTCCAGGATCCCCGTCGACGACACCGCCTTCGCCGGCCCCGAGAACCGCACCTCCAGCCCCGGACCCACCGCCGGCAACGTACCCGCCAGGATGCCCAGCTCGTCCGCCCGCCGCGTCGCCTCCTCCAGCGCCGCCTGCCGGCCCTGCTCACCCGAGCGCAACTGCCGCTGGCTCTCCTCCAACGCCTCGATGTCCTGACGCAGCCGCCGCTCCCGCGAATCCAGATCCGACGAGATCCGCACCAGGTCCTCCTCCCGCGTCGCCGCGAGCGTCGGATCCGTCGACGTCGTCTTGAACTGCACCACGAGCGTGAAACCCAGCAACGCCAGCAGCACCGCGATCATCAGACCCGCCGAGGAGAACCGCCGCGCCCGCGACGGCTGCGCCACCGCACCCGGCTCCGGCTCGGACTCCGGCACCGCCTCCCGCTCCGCGGGCTCCGACGACTCGTCCGGCGCCGGCTCCACCGGCGCCAACGGGCTCAACTCGTCCGGATCGGGCGCGTCCGGGCGCGGATCCGGCTCACCCGCCGGACCCGACGGCTGCTCCGGCTCCACCGGACGCGGCCACCCCGTCCCCGTCTCCCTGTGTTCCTCACTCATCGCGTCAAACCTACGCCCGGAACAGGTGCCGACGGATCGCCGCCACATTTCCGAAGATGCGCACCCCGAGCACGACCACCACACCCGTGGACAACTGACCACCCACGCCCAACTGGTCCCCCAGGTACACGATCAGCCCCGCCACCAGCACGTTTGAAATGAACGACACCACGAACTGCTTGTCGTCGAAGATCCGGTCCAGCTTCGCCCGCACCCCACCGAACACCGCGTCCAACGCGGCCACCACCGCGATCGGCAGATACGGCTGCAACGCCGCCGGCACCGTGGGGTCCAGATACACCCCGAGCACCACACCGGCGAGCAACGCCAGCACCGCGATCATCGGCCACCTCCCGAGGGGCTGGAAGAACCACCCGGGCCGGACGACCCGGGACTCGACGAACCGGCCGCCCCCGAACCCGACGGACGCGGACTCGGACTGACCGAAGGCTCGGCGTAGCGTAGCCGCGGCTGCGGCGCCGCCGGCAAGGTGAGGTCGTCGACCCGCTTCACCCCGAACGACAGGCCCGTCGTCCGCGCCACCTCACGCATGAGCGCCGCCGCCCGGCTCTCGTTGAACCGGTCCCGCATCGACCGCGGCCCGATCGCCTGCACCTCGTACGGACCCGTCACCGGCCGGTAGTCCACCAGGATCGCCTCGCCCGCCGACCGGATCGTCGACGTCGCGGTCAACCGCTGCCCGTTCACGGCGACCGCCTCGGCGCCCGCCGCCCACAACGCGTTCGCGACCTTCTGCAGATCCGAGTACAGCACCCGGGACGGATCCGCGCCCCCGCTGGTCACCCCGTCCTGATCCGACGTCGCGTCGGCCAGCCGCACCACCACGCCGTCACCGCGCACCCGCGCCAGCCCGGTGCCCGCCTCCAGCGTGCGCAACCGGGACGCCTGCGAGCCGCTCAGCGCCGCGTCCCGCTGCCGGCCGACCTCCTCGCGCAACTGCTCCGCCCGCTCGGTCAACCGGTCGGTCTCCGCCTCACGCCCCTTGATCTCGGCGATCAGCCCCGCCCGCGCCGTCGCCCGGCTCGGCTCCTCCGCCATCGTCTCCCGGTACGCCACCGCGAACAGGAACCCGATCACCGCCAGGACCAGCAGGCTCACCGGGCGGCCCAGCACCTGCCGCACCCGCGACACCGGACCCGCCGCCCGGCGCGCCGCCGCATCCCCGTACCCCGGGTCCAGCGGATTGCGGAACAGCTCGGTCAGGAAGTCCGGCGCGTACACCCGGCTCGACGGGTCGCGCTCCTTCTTCCCGTCGGTCGACGTCGGCCTGGTCATGCCGCCGCCTGCGCGCGCCGCGCCCGCATCCGCCGCACGAGCCGGCTCGCCTGCACCACGTACATCGCGCCGGCGACCCAGTAGAGGACCAGACCCCACCAGGCGAGACCCCAGCCGATCGCGCCGGCGGCGGTGCCGATGCCCGGCGCGGCGTCGGCCAGCAGCAGGATCGGGAACGCCGCCAGCAGCAGGAAGGTGGCGGTCTTGCCCACGTAGTGCACCGGCGGCGGGCCGTAGCCGTAGCGGCGCAGCACCCCGAGGGAGGCCAGCAGCAGCAGCTCACGGGCCAGCAGCGCCCCGGTGAACTGCCAGGGCACCACCTCGCGCGCGGTGAAGGCGAGCAGCGTGGCCAGGATGTAGAGCCGGTCGGCCAGCGGGTCGAGCAGTTCCCCGAGACGGCTCACCTGCCCCAGCCGGCGGGCGATCCAGCCGTCCACCCAGTCGCTGGTGCCGCCCACCGCGAGCACCACGATGGCCGCCACGTCGGCCTCGACCACGAGGAACAGGTAGAGGAAGATCGGCACGCCGACGAGTCGGACGAAGCTGATCAGGTTGGGCAGCGTGAGGACGCGGTCTCCCACGACCGTGGCATCCCCGGAATCCGGGTGCTCCGCTGGAGCCGGCCGACGCGACACCGAACCCTCCCTTCGCAGCACGGTCCGGCAGCCGGACGAGCGGCCGCTGGAGGGACGTGCGCGTTGCCGGCCGGTCAGACGCCGGCGCCCTCTGTGATCCCGGGCTGGGACCTCCCCCGACGCGGCCGGTGATCACCGGCCGCTCAGTTGCGCTGCCACTATATCGGGCTCCCCCGTTCCGGCCGGTGGCCGCGCTGCGTCGTTGCTCAGTGATGTCACGGTGGGGACCGTCACAACCGCTAAGGCATCCTAGGACACTAGTTGACGCTCGTGACCGACGCGGGACCGCCGTGGCGGGCGGGCTCAGGCGGTGCGGGCGGTGGAGTCGGGGGCAGCCTGCGGCGCGGCAGCCGTGGCGGCCTGGCTGAACGCCACGAGCGCCAGCAACAGCTCGTGCTGCGCGCGGTTGGGCATCCGGTCTAGCACCGCCTGCACGGCGAGGTGCCGGCGCTCCTGCAGGTCGCGCAGCAACGTCTCCGCCGCCGCGGTCGGGATCAGCCGCACCTCTCGCCTGTCGCGCGGGTCGGCCACCCGGCGCAGCAGGCCGACGGCCTCCAGGCGGTCACAGAGCCGGCTCGCCGACGACGGGACCACGTCCAGCAGCTCGGCCAGCCGGTTCACGTTGGTGTCCGGATGGGACACGATCAGCGACAGCACCCGCAACTGGGTCGGTGAGACGCTGACCGTGTGCCGTGAGGTGGCGGAGTCGAGCACACCGATGAGCGCCTCCGCAGCCGACTCGATGGCCGCGGCAAGATTCGGAGGTCGCTCCACCCGCTGTCCCCTGCGATCGTCCCGCTCGTGTTCGCTCCGCCCCGATCACTGCCGCGTGACGTCGTCGGACCGGCCGGAACCGCGCCAGTCCAGGCAGACGACGACCGCGTCGTCACGGAGATCCGCGTCGGCGTGGTACGCATGCAGTTCGCGCATCACCGTACCAACTGCCTCGGTCGCCGGCTGCAGCCGAGTGGCCCGCATCGCGCGCGCCATGGCCCGGGCGCCGTACGGCTCCTGGCCGTCGGGCTCCGCCGCGTACACCCCGTCGCTGACCACGAAGAGACGATCGCCCGGCTCCAGAGTGAACTCCTGCACGTCGTAGCGGGTCTCGGCGAACATGCCCAGCGGCAGTTGCTGCTCCAGCGCGATCGGGGTGACCCGACCCCCGCGCAGCCGCAGCAGTTGCGGGGAGCCGGCGTCCACCGCCCGCACCACGCCCCGGTGGCTGTCCAGCTCCAGCAGCAGCGTGGCCACGTGCCGGCCGCCCCGGTGCTGGTAGTAGATGGTGTCCGAGGCCAGCTCCGCCTGCTCGACCAGACTGCCGCCGGAGCGCCTGGCGTTGCGCATGGCGTTCACCGTCATCGCGGTGAGCAGCGACGCGGCCAGCCCGCTGCCGGTGCCGTTGAGCACGGTCAGGGTGAGACGTTCGCAGTCCACCGACCAGTCGAAGTGGTCACCGCCCACCGTGTACGCCGGCTCGAGCTGCCCGGCCAGCAACGCGTCGCCGTGGCGCACGCTGCGTCCGGGCAACAGGTCCCACTGCATCTCCGCGGCCATGCTCAGCCGTTCCCGCCGCCGGGCGCGGCGATACCTGTCGGTCTCCCGGTCGGCCGCGCGGATGGCCACGGCCAGCTCCCCGGCGGCGTCCCGCGCCGCCTCCACGGTGGCCGCGTCCGGGTCGCCGGGCAGTTCGACCATCAGCACGCCGAGCCGCTCCCCCCACACCGACAGCGGCAGGTAGGCCCGGCAGCGGCCGTCGTCGACGATGTCCAGAACCGGCTCCTGGCTGCTGAAGCAGCGTTGCGCCACGGTGTGCGCCAGAAACGGGCCGGCGTCGGACACGTCCGGGTCGAGCACCGGCCAGAGGCCGCTGGCGCGGTAGTCGGCGACGAACACCTCCGCCCGCGCGGCCCCGAGCGTCTGGCGCAGCACCGCGTCCGCGGTCTCCACCAGCTGGTCGGGTGGCGCCGTGCGCAGGGCACGTGACACCGATCCGGACGCCTCCGGCATGCTCATCCTCCGATGACGACTATTGCTACAGGGCAAACATCATACGAAGGACCCCCGACAGCCGAACGGGCCGCCTCGACCGGCGCGGCTCAGTCCGCCGGCCGCAGCGCCAGCGCGCCGTAGAACGCGTCCGGCACCTGCTCCGGCTCGCCGTCGGGCCGCCACCGGGCCACCGGCACGACGCCGTCGTCAGTGGGACGCCAGCGGCCCAGCAGCGGCGCGAACCGGTCGGGCGCGCGCATCCGGAACGCCGGGCCCATCATGGCCAGCGCCTGCGGGTGCCCGGCCAGCTCCTCGCTGTCGAAGTCGATCGCCAGCCGGCTGCCCGGCGCGACCGCCTGGTACAACTCGTCCAGCGTACGGGCCAGCGTCTCGTCGTCCAGGAACGCGGCCAGCCCGAGGAAGACCACTCCGACCGGCCGTCTCCCCCACCCCGGCACGAAGCGGTGCAGCTGCGCCCGGTCGACGGTGCCGATGTCGGTGGCGTCACCGTAGGCGTAGCCGGCGCGGTCACTGCCGGCGAGCAGGCGCTGGCCGAGCCGGACCGTCTCCGGGTCGACGTCGGTGTAGAGGACAGTCGCCTCCGGCGCGACCTCGTGCACGTTGCCGCAGGTCGGCACGCCCGCGCCGAAGACCAGGAAGCCGTCCACACCCTCGTCGGCCATGGCCCGCACGGTCCGGCCCAGGAAGCCGCGCAGCGAGCGGAAGATCACCGCGCAGGGCCCGTACGCCGCTTCGAACGCGGCGGCCGCGGCGACGTCGACCGGACGGTGGTGCCGGCCACCGAGCCAGTAGTCGATCATGCGGGCGGTGCTCGGTCCGTCCGGCTGATCCATCGACGGACCTCCCTCCCCTGGGCGCTGCGTGCCAGCGTACCGACCGGGCGACCGGCGCGGTATCGCCCCGGGCCGGTCCCGCCGGCCGCGATACTGGCCGCGGGAGCGTCGGCCACGAGGAGGTACCGGGTGAACTCCGCTGACGGCGCGGCCGTGGTGGTCGGGGTGGACGGCTCCGAGCCGGCGACACGAGCCGTGCTCCTGGCCGCCCGGGAGGCTGCCCGCCGCAACCGGCCGCTGCGGGTGGTCCACGGATTCATCTGGCCGCTGCTGGGCGTGCCGGTGGCCGCTCCGGCCGGGGCGCCGCCGCACGCCGGCCTGCGCCACCAGGCCGAGCAACTGGTCGCCGACGCGGTCAACGCGGCCGAGGCGCAGGAGCCCGGGCTGCGCATCACCGGCGAGATCATCGACGGGGAGGCGGCCGCCGTGCTGCTCGGCGAGTCCCCCACCGCCGCCCTGATCGTGCTCGGCGACCGAGGACTCGGCGGGTTCGCCTCGCTGGTGATCGGCTCGGTCGCGCTGCAGGTCACCGCGCACGCCGACTGCCCGGTGCTGGTCGCCCGGGGCGCCGCCCGCGACACCGGCCCGGTGGTGGCCGGGGTGGACGGCTCCGCGCTGTCCCGCGCCGCCGTCGAGTTCGCCGCCGAGGCGGCGTCCTGCCGTGGCGCCCCGCTGCGCGTGGTGTACGCCCGCCCGGGCAGCCGGGCGGCGCAGGCCGACGAGGAGGAGCGGGTGCTCGCCGAGTCGGTCGCCGGCATCGCCGAACGGTGGCCGCAGGTGCCGATCACCCGGGAGGCGGTGCACGCCCGCCCGGTCACGGCGCTGACCGAGGCGTCCCGGGACGCCCAGCTGGTCGTCGTGGGCCGGCAGGGCCGCGGCGAGCTGAGCGGCCTGCTGCTCGGCTCGGTGAGCCAGGGGATCCTGCACCGCTCCGTGTGCCCGGTCGCGGTCGTACGCACCCCCGGCTGAGCGCACGGTTGGCCCCGGCCCGGGCGGGTAGACGGGTTCCTCAGCCGACAGCGACCCGAGGAGGCAGTGATGCCAGGACCACGTCCGGGCAGCAACGCGTACGACAAGCAGCGGGCACGCCTTCGCGACCTCGTCGAGCAGTCCGGACGGGCGTCCGACAAGGAGGCGAACCAGGTCGCCAACCGGATCCTGCAGGACGACAGGGGACAACGCGGTGTGGTCCGGGGCGAACGGACCTACGGCCCCAAGGGCAACCGGGAACCGGGTGACCCGAAGTGAGGACGGCAGCGGTTGTCGACGGCGCCATCGCGGGCGCCGTCGGCAGCGCCGTGCTCAACGCGGTTTCCTACCTCGACATGGCGCTGCGGGCCCGGCCGGCCAGCAGCACCCCCGAATCGGTCGCCGGGCGGCTGGCCGACGTCACGCACGTCGACCTGGGCCCCGGCGAGGAGGCGGAGAACCGCCGCTCCGGTCTGGGCCCGTTCCTCGGGTACGCCACCGGCATCGCCGCGGGGGCCGCGTTCGGCCTGCTCGCCGCCCGCCGCCGGCTGCCGTTGCCGCTGGCCACCGTGCTGCTCGGCGGCGGCGTCATGGCCACCTCCGACGGCTCGATGACAGTGCTCGGCGTGACCGACCCGCGTACCTGGCGGCGCAGCGACTGGGTCTCCGACCTGATCCCGCACCTGGCGTACGGGCTGTCGGCCGCAGCCACCTGGCGGCGACTGCGGCCGACGTCGGCTCGCGGCTAGCTCTCGTCGTCGGCCACCGGCTCACCGGCCGGCCCGTACGGCGACACCTGCCCCTTGGGGACCGGCCGGCCCGCGTCGGCGTTCGACGTGCCCCCGCCTCGCGAACGGCCGCCCGCCTGGGTGGCCGTTTTGCGGCTGTCCTGGCTGGTCGCGCCGAGGTCGTTCCGACGCAGTTCCTCCTGCTGCGGCTTGACCACGGGTCTCTCCTTCCCGGTGGAGCACACGGCCGTCGACCGCGCGCCCAACCCGCGTACCCGTCGCCGCCGGGCACATTCCGGATCGGCCCGAGGGTCTGGCCGGGGCCGGGGCGGGTAAGCCGGATGGATGCCAGACGATCGCAACGTCGCGCGCGCCCTGCTGGACCGGCAGTCCCGCACGTACGCCGAGGAGGCCGGGATCGCGCTCGCCGACCGGCCCGGCCCGCTGTACCAGTTGCTGGTGCTCACCACGCTGCTGAGCACCCGGATCCGGGCGTCGGTGGCGGTGGCCGCGGCCCGGGAGCTGTTCGCGGCCGGCTACCGCACGCCGCAGGCGATGGAGGCGGCGACCTGGCAGGACCGGGTCGACGCGCTGGGCCGGGGCCACTACCGGCGCTACGACGAGCGGACCGCGACGATGCTCGGCACCGGCGCCCGGCTCTGCCTGGACCGCTGGCACGGCGACCTGCGCCGGCTGCACCAGGAGGCCGGCGCGGACCGGGCCGCGTTGCGCCGGTTGCTCACCGAGTTCCCCGGCATCGGCCCCACCGGAGCGGACATCTTCCTGCGCGAGGCGCAGTCGGTGTGGCCGGACGTGCGCCCGTACGCCGACCGGCGCACGCTGGCCGGGGCGAAGCGGCTGGGTCTGCCGGCGAGCCCCGGCGACCTGGTCGGGCTGGTCGGCGAGGCGGACTTCGGGCGGCTGGCGTCGGCGCTGGTGCGGGTGGCGCTGGGCGAGGAGTCGGCGGGCGAGGTGAGCCGCAGCGCCGCGACGGCCCGCTGAGCGCGCTACTTGGCCGGGCCGGGCTTGGTCAGGTTCCAGGCCAGCAACGAGGCGAGCAGCGCCAGCAGCACCACGCCGCCGGAGACGCCCTCCTCGCCGCTGCCGCGGCTTCCCGAGAAGCCGAAGTAGATCACGGCCAGTCCGGCCAGCACGGTGATGAACGTACGCAGTCCTCGGTCCTTCACGCCCGCACCGTACGACCGGCGGCGGCGCCCGGGGCGCGGATCGGGCGGCCGTCCCCCGTCCGGGTGTCAGTCCGGCGCGCGGCCGACCGCCGGGCCGCGCAGCCGCACCCGGCGGATCGCCCGTCCGGCCACGTCGACCACCTCGACGGTGAGGCCGGGCAGCCGGACCCGTTCGCCCGGCCCTTCGGGCAGCCGGCCCAGCCCGGCCAGCACCAGCCCGGCCACCGTGGTGTACTCCCGCGACAGCGGGAACGTCACGCGTACGCCCACGTCGGGCAGGTCGTGCAGCGGGAAGTCGCCCGGCAGCAGCAGCGCGCCGTCCGGTTCCCGCTCGGCCCGGCGCACGTCCCGGTCGGTCTCGTCGTACAGCTCGCCGACCACCTCCTCGAGCAGGTCCTCCATGGTGACCAGGCCGTCCACGCCGCCGTACTCGTCGACCACCAGGGCCATCTGCTCGTGACGCTGGCGCAGGTGCCGCATCGCGTCGGCCACCGGCAGCGTGCCGGGTAGCAGCACCGGCGGGCGGGCCCGGGCGCCGACCGGGGCGCCGTCGGCGTCCACCAGCTCACGGATGTGCACCACGCCGCGCACGTCGTCGAGCCCGCCGGGCCCGATCACCGGCGCCCGGGACCGGCCCGCGCCCGCCAGCAGCCGCATCGCCTCGGCCGCCGGCAGCTCCACCGGCAGCGTGGTCACGTCCCGGCGGGCCACCAGCACCTCGCGCAGCGTACGGCCGGCGATGTCGAACGCCCCGGCGAGGATCTCCCGCTGCTGGGCCGAGAGGCCACGCTGGCTGACCAGCATTTCCCGCAGCTCCTCCTCGGTGACCTCCTGCCGGTTGGCGCGCGGGTCGCCGCCGGCGAGCCGCACGAGCAGGTCGGTGGAGCGGCCGAGCAGCCACACCGCCGGCCGGGACAGCCGCGCCAGCAGGTCCAGCGGTCCGGCGCTGAGCAGCGCCCACCGCTCCGCGGTCTGCATGGCCAGCCGCTTGGGCGCCAGCTCCCCCACCACGAGCGTGAGGAACGTCAGCAGCAGCGTCACCAGGAACACGGCCACCGGGCGGGCGGCCCCGCCGAGGAACCCCAGCGGTCCGACGAGCGGCTCGGCCAGCGTCACCGCCGCGGCGGCCGAGGCGAGGAACCCGGCGAGCGTGATGCCGAGCTGGATGGTGGCCAGGTAGCGGTTCGGTTCCCGGGTGAGGCGGCTGAGTCTCGCCCCGGCCCGCCCGGAGCGCGCCAGCCGGCGCAACTGCCCCTCCCGCAGGCTCACCAGCGCCATCTCACTGCCGGACAGGGCTGCGTTGACCAGGACCAGGACGGCCACCAGCGCGATCTGCCCGCCCATCAGTCGGTCTCCAGGTCGTCCAGGGAGATCGCGTGGGTCATCAGCCAGCGGGCCAGCGCGGCCATCCCGAACAGCCACAGCGGCGCCGACTCGGTGGGGCCGTTGGTGGCGTAGATGGCGAACCGCAGGTCCGGGGCGCGGTACGCCTCGATCCGCCACTTGTGGTTCTTGTCCCGCCAGACCGCGGAAGGGTCCATGGCGTCACGGTAGGTGACCGGAGCGGGCCGCCGACGCCTGTTGACTCAGCCCGGCGGGCGGAGCACCTCGCGGGCGTCGTCGGGCAGCCGCCGGGTGGCCCCGCGCCGGTCCAGCAGCTCCAGCAGCGGCACCGCCACCCGCCGGGTGGTGCCGAGCGCCTGCCGGGCAGCGCTGAGCGTGAACGGCTGCGGCAGCCCGGCCAGGACGCGCACCGCGTCGTCCGGGGCGCCGGGCAGCAGCACCACGTTCTCGGCCAGCTTCAGCAGCGCGCCGGCCCGGACCGCGGCGCCGATCTCGCGGGGGCCGAGCCCGAGGTCGGCCAGGTGGTGCGCCTCGGGCGCCTGGAACGGCCGGTCGCCGTACTCGGCCCGGACCCGGTCCACCGCCCGGGCCACCGGGTCGGGCAGCGTGTGCTGCGGCGCGGCGGTGACCAGGCCGTCGCGCAGCCGCAGCGGCGGGCGCAGCAACGCGGTGACCAGGGCGCGCTCGGGCAGGTCGAGCCGGTGGCGCAGCACGTCGACCGGTACGCCCGCGGCGAGCGGGTGTTCGGCGGTGTACCGGGTCACCTCCTCGCTGAGGCGGCGGCCCAGCTCCTGCCAGTGCTCCGGGTCGGCCAGCCACTGCCCGGCCACCGGCGTCGCGGTCGGCGGCACGCCCATCCGGGTCAGGTCCCCGGCCCGGATCAGCCGTCGCCGCCGCAGTTCCCCGGCCAGGTCCGGTCGCCCGTCCAGCCCGGCGAGCACGGCCGCGCGCGCGGCCGCGGCGCCCCGGCGGCGCAGCGGCGGCGGGTCCACGTCCAGCACCGTGACGCCACCGCAGACGTGGTGCCGGCCGGGGTCGCGCAGCAGCGCCCGGTCCCCGATCAGCAGCGGCAGCGGCCGGGCCAGGCGCAGCCGCACCGTGTCCGGGCCCAGCGGCCGGACCCGGGCGGGCACCGCCGCCGAGCCGGCGTGCAGGGTGAGCGTGGCCGGCAGGTCGGCGGCCGGATCGCCGGACAGCCGCACGTCGAGCAGGTCGGTACGGCCGAACCGGCCGGGAGTGAGCAGCGCGTCGCCGCGCCCGACCCGGTCCCGGGGCAGGCCGCGCAGGTTCACCGCGACCCGGGCCACCGCGTCGACGGCGGCGTGCGCGGCGCCGAGGGAGTGCAGGCCGCGTACCCGCACCGCCTCGCCGCTGCCGGCCAACTCCAGTTCGTCGCCGACGCGCAGCCGGCCGCCGCCGAGCGTGCCGGTGACCACGGTGCCGCTGCCGCGCACCGTGAACGCGCGGTCCACCCAGAGCCGCACCGGAGCGTCCCGATCCGGGTCGGGCAGCCGGGCGACCAGGCGGTCCAGCGCGGCACGCAGCTCGGGCAGCCCGGCGCCGGTGACCGCGGAGACCGGCACCGCCTCCACCTCGCCCAGCGACGTCGCGGCGATCTCCGCGCGGGCCCGCGCCGTCGCCGGGCCGGGATCGGCCAGGTCCGCGCGGGTGACCGCGAGCAGCCCGTACGACACGCCCAGCGCGTCCAGCGCGGCCAGGTGCTCGGCGGACTGCGGCATCCAGCCCTCGTCGGCGGCCACCACGATCAGCGCGGCCGGGACCGGGCCGACACCGGCGAGCATGTTCGGCACGAACCGCTCGTGCCCGGGCACGTCGACGAACGCGATGGTGCCGCCGGAGGGCAGCGTGGTCCAGGCGAAGCCGAGGTCGATGGTCATGCCGCGGCGGCGTTCCTCCGCCCACCGGTCCGGTTCCATCCCGGTCAGCGCCCGCACCAGCGTGGACTTGCCGTGGTCGACGTGCCCGGCGGTCGCCACCACCCACATGCCGGTCAGTCCTCCACGCTCAGCACGGCCGCCCGGACCCGGTCGTCGGCGCCCTCCGGCACGGCGCGCAGGTCCAGCAGGAGCCGGCCGTGCAGCACCCGGCCGAGGATCGCCGGCTCGCCGGTGCGCAGCGGCTCGGCGTACCGCTCGGGCAGGCTCAGCGCCCACGAGTCCAGCTCCACGCCGGGCGCGCCGCCGCCGCCGACGACCGCCGCGCTGGGCACCACCTCGGCCTTGCAGCCGTCCTCGCCGAGGCGGTCACGCAGCCGCTCCACCCGGGCGCGCAGGCGGGCCGGGTCGGCGTGCAGCGCGTCCCGGGTGGGCGTGGACGGCGCGTACAGGGTGGCGGCGAGCGCGGCGAGGGTGAGCTTGTCGACGCGCAGCGCCCGCGCGAGGGGGTGCCGGCGCAGCCGGTGCACCAGGTCGGCGTCGCCGAGCAGCAGGCCGGCCTGCGGGCCGCCGAGCAGCTTGTCGCCGCTTGCGGTGACCAGGTGCGCGCCCGCGCGCAGCGTGGTGGCGGCGTCCGGCTCGTCGGGCAGCAGCGGGTCGGGCGCGAGCAGGCCCGAGCCGATGTCGACCACCACCGGTACGCCGAGCGTGGCCAGGTCGGCGACCGGCACAGCGGAGGTGAAGCCGGTGACCACGAAGTTCGACGGGTGCACCTTGAGCACGAAACCGGTGTGCTCGCCGATCGCGGCCTGGTAGTCGGCGCGGGTGGTGCGGTTGGTGGTGCCCACCTCGCGCAGCCGGGCGCCGGTGCTGGCCAGCAGGTCGGGCAGGCGGAACCCGTCGCCGATCTCGACCAGCTCACCGCGGCTGACCACGATCTCCCGGCCGGCGGCGAGCGCGGTCGCGGCCAGCGCCAGCGCGGCGGCGCCGTTGTTCACCACGTGCACCGCCCCGGCGTCGGGCACGGCGGCGGCGAGCGCGTCGAGCGCCTCCCGGCCGCGCCGGGCCCGCCGCCCGGTACGCAGGTCCAGCTCCACGTCGGTGTTCCCGGCGGCGGCGACCAGCGCGTCCACCGCGGACGCGGCGAGCGGGGCGCGGCCCAGGTTGGTGTGCAGCACGACGCCGGTGGCGTTGAGCACGGCGCGTGGCGTACGGCCGGGCAGGTCGGCGAGCGCCGCGTCGCGTACCTGCTCGGGGGCCAGCTCGCCGCGGCGGGCGCGGTCCTGCGCGCGGACTACGGCGGCCCTGACCCGGTCGCGGCCCAGCGTGCCGGCGGCGGCGGCCAGCGCGGGATCGGCGAGCAGCGCGTCGGTGCGCGGCACCCGCCGTCGCGGGTCGACCTCACGCATCGCGCTCTCCCGGGAACGGTTTGGCGGAGACGGACGGGAATCGAACCCGCCTGGCCCGGGTCCCGGACCACACCGGTTTTGAAGACCGGGAGGGGCACCAGCCGCCTGAACGCCTCCACGCAGCAGTCAACCACAGCGGGCGGGAGGCCGCCCGGGAAGGTGTCAGTCCTGCTCGGCGGCCCGCCGGTCGACCCGCTCGCGCTGCGGCACCACCGTGTAGCGCGGGTCACGCGCGGACGCGACACCGCCGTGGAAGATCCCGAACCGGGTGCACACCGACGCGGCGATCAGCGCGGCGCCGGACAGCGCGGACAGCACCCGGCTGCGGCGACCGACAAGCGCGCCCACGACACCGGCGGCGGTCAGCGACCGGCCCGCGCGCAGCAGCTTGCCGGGCGTGCCCTGCGTGTAGGGCTCGCTGAGCAGCCCGAGCCGGTTCTCCACCCGGTGCGAACCCCACAGCTCCATCGCCGCGCCCGCGACCGCGAGCCGCCGCGCCGGGCCCGCCTGCCCGGGCGGCGCGGCCACCAGGCCGACGCCCGCGCCGCTGGCCAGCGCGCTGCCCGCGAAGATGGCCGGCAGTTCCGGGTACGCCTCGTGCCACGACGGCACCGCCGTGTCCGCCAGCAGCACCCCGGTGTACGTGGCCAGCGCCGGCGCGGTGACCGCGGCGACCAGCCCGGCGGCGTGCCCGGCCGGGGGCAGCAGCCGGCGGCCCAGCCCCAGCACGCCGCGCTCGGGCAGCAGCGGCGCCGCCTCCGCGATCGCGGCGAGCCCGGCGGCCGGGCCGAACACGCTGAGGATCCAGGTGCCCACCGACATCGGCGAGGTCACCTTCGCCACCCGCAGCATGTGGTGGAAGCGCGACGG
Organism: Micromonospora sp. LA-10; assembly: GCF_051853095.1. Lineage (NCBI taxonomy): Bacteria > Bacillati > Actinomycetota > Actinomycetes > Micromonosporales > Micromonosporaceae > Micromonospora > Micromonospora sp. LA-10. Next base: position 240,995 of record NZ_CP195710.1, on the reverse strand, counting down.
CCGGCCCAGGTCGTTGACCAGGAAGTACGTGCTCGCGCCCACAGCCGCCAGCGCGGTGACCCGGCCGGCGCCGCGCAGCGCCGGGCGGCCGGTGAGCTGCCCGCCAGCGGCCAGCAGCGACGATCCGGCGGCCAGCCCGCCGGTGAACAGGTACGCCGCGATGTCCCACCGCCACACCGGCGGCTTGAGGACGGGCCGGCCGTAGTAGGAGGTGAACTCGGCCGGCGGAACGTTGAGCTGCTCGCCGCCGCCCTTGCCGCCCCGGCGTCGGCGCGGTGCCGCGTCGCGGGGCGGGTGCGGGGTCAGGCCGGCGTCGCGGGAGCCGGCGTCGGTGCGGCCCACGCCGGGCCCGGCGGCGGTGGCCCGGCTGCCGTTCTCCCGCTCGGCGGCGCTGCCGCTGCCGGCGCTCAGACGCTCGAGGCCGCCGTGCGGCCCGGCGGCGGGGCGTTCGGCGGACAGGCGCTCGCGGAAGCGGCGGAACAGGTCACCGACCGGGCGGTCCGGGCTCACGACGATCCTCCGACGAACGCGGCGACGGCAGCCGCCGCCATGGCCAGCGCGGCGAACCCGGCGCGCTTCCACATCTTCGGCAGGTCCCGGGTGGTGACCACCGGGTCCGGCGGCAGCCCGTACACCTCGGGCTCGTCGAGCAGCAGGAAGAACGCGCCGTCGCCGCCGACGCCGTCGGTCGGGTCGTGGCCGTACAGGCGCGCCTCCGGCACACCCCGATCATGCAGCGCGGCGACCCGCGTGGCGGCGCGTTCCCGCAGCTCGTCAAGCGGGCCGTACTGGATCGACTCGGTCGGGCACGCCTGCGCGCAGGCGGGCGTCATGCCCGCGCCGATCCGGTCGTAGCACAGCGTGCACTTCCACGCCCGGCCGTCGCCCTTGCGCTGGTCGATCACGCCGTACGGGCAGGCGGAGATGCAGTAGCCGCAGCCGTTGCAGATGTCCTCCTGCACCACCACCGTGCCGAACTCGGTGCGGAACAGCGAGCCGGTCGGGCACACGTCCAGGCAGGCCGCGTGGGTGCAGTGCTTGCACACGTCGGACATCATCAGCCAGCGGAAGTCGGTGCGGGTCTCCGCGCCGCTGTCCCGCCCCGGCGGCTGCGCGCCGGGCATGCCGAGGAACTCCGGCCCGGCCGCCATCCGCGCCGCCGCCTGCGGCTGCCCCGGCGGCAGACCGGGATTCGTGCCGGTGTCCGGGGCCGTGACCGCGCCGGCCGCCGCGGACGCGGGGCTGACCGTCGGGCCGGTCGGGTCGCCCGCGAACGGCGGCGTACGGTGCCCGGCCGGGCGGGGCTGCTCGATGAACGCGACGTGCCGCCACGAGTTCGCGGTCAGCGCGCCGGTGTTGTCGTACGACATGCCGAGCAGGTCGAACCCCGAGTCGGGGACGCCGTTCCACTCCTTGCAGGCGACCTCGCACGCCTTGCAGCCGATGCAGACGCTGGTGTCGGTGAAGAAGCCCATCCGGGGCGGCGCGGACACCCAGCCCGCGTCGGGGGCAGGGTCCAGCGGTCCGTACAGGCTGTTGGCGTCAGGCATGCGGTTCCCCGTCCTGGTGCGCGGCGGGCGACTGCTCGTCGGTGCTTCCGGCGGCGTCGTCCCCGCCGGCCGCGTCGGTGGTCACCATCGGGATCTTCCGGTCCGGCGTCATCCCCGCCCGCCGCTGGTAGTCGCCGACCAGGTCCAGCAGCGGCGGACCGGTGGGACGACGGCCGGGCCGGACGTCGCAGGTGCCGACCTTGCTCTCCTGGATGAGCACGTTCGGGTCCAGCGTGATGCCGAACAGGTCGTTCGCCGAGTCGCCGGTGACCAGACCCTCGCTGCCGAAGTGGTACGGCAACCACACCTGGTGGATGATCCGCCCGTCCACCCGCAGCGGGGTGAGCCGGTCGGTGACCAGCACCCGGGCCTCGATCACCGCGCGGCCGCTGATCAGGTGCGCCCAGCCCAGGTGGGCCAGCCCGACCTCGCCGGCCAGTTCCGGGGACACCTCGACGAACATCTCCGGTTGCAGTTCGGCCAGGGGCGACACGGTACGGCTCATCCCGCCGGCGGTGTGGTGCTCGGTGAGGCGGCTGACCGTGAACACGTACGGGAAGACCTCGCTGTGCGGCTCCGGCGGACTCGGGTTCATCCGATTGACCGGATGCTCGTAGACCTTGCGGGTCGGGTTGGCCTGCTGACCGTAGAGCGGGTTGCGCATCGGCGACTCGGCCGGCTCGTAGTGCGTCGGCAGCGGGCCGTCCAGGACGCCGCTCGGCGCGTACAGCCAGGCCTTGCCGTCGCCCTGCATGACGAACGGGTCGTCACCGGCGAGCGCGGCCGGGCCGGAGGAACCCTCCGGCGGCCGGTACGACGGCGGTTTCGTCTTCTCGAAGTCCGGCACGTCGTAGCCGGTCCACTCGCCGGCGTCCGGATCCCACCAGACGTACTTCTTGCGCTCGCTCCACGGCCGGCCGTCCGGGTCGGCGGAGGCGCGGTTGTAGAGCGTGCGGCGGTTCGCCGGCCACGCCCAGCCCCACTCGGCGGCCACCCAGTCCTGCTCGTGGCGCGACCGGCGGCGGGCCGCCTGGTTCACGCCGTCGGCGTAGACGCCGGAGTAGATCCAGCAGCCGATCGCGGTGGAGCCGTCGTCCCGGGCCTCGCCGAACGCGTTCAGCTGGCGGCCGGTCGCCACCTCGTACCCGTTGATCTCCTTGAGCACCGCCTCGGCGCTCGGCTCCGCGTGCGGACCGTGCGTGGGGTAGTCCCAGGCCAGGTCCAGCAGCGCCCGGTCGCGGCGCTCGGTGGAGGCGGCCAGCTTCTCCCGCATCACGCGGCCCAGGTGGTAGAAGAACCACAGCTCGGAGCGGGCGTCGCCCGGCGGGTCGACGGCCTTCTCCCGCCACTGCAACAGCCGCTGCGTCTGGGTGAACGTGCCCTCCTTCTCCACGTGCGAGGCCGCCGGCAGGAAGAACACCTCCGTACGGCACTCCTCCGGCGCGATCTCGCCGGTGGCGATCTCCGGGCTGTTCTTCCAGAACGTGGCGCTCTCGATCATGAACAGGTCGCGGACCACGAGCCAGTCCAGGTTGGCCATGCCCAGCCGCTGGGCGCGGCCGTGCGCGGAGCCGACCGCCGGGTTCTGGCCGAGCAGGAAGTAGCCCTTCACCTTGCCGTCGATCATGTTCAGGACCTGCTGGTACGTGCCGTGGTCGCCGGTCATCCGGGGCATGTAGCCGTAACAGAAGTCGTTCTCCGGCGTCGCCGCGTCACCCCAGTACGCCTTGAGCAGGCTCGCCGCGAAGGCCCGCGAGTTGCCCCAGAAGCCCTTCTGGCCCGGATGCCGGATGCTGTTCACCCACTCGTCGAACGTGGGGTGGTCGGCGTGGTGCGGCATCGGCAGGTAGCCGGGCAGCAGGTTGAACAGCGTCGGGATGTCGGTGGAGCCCTGGATGCTGGCGTGCCCGCGCAGCGCCAGGATGCCACCGCCCGGGCGGCCCATGTTGCCCAGCAGCGTCTGGATGATCGAGCCGGTACGGATGTACTGCACGCCGACGCTGTGCTGCGTCCAGCCGACCGAGTAGACCAGCGCGCCGGTGCGCTCCCGGCCGGAGTTCTCCGTCCAGGCGCGGGCAAGCTCGAGGAACTTCTCCTCCGGGACGCCGCACACCCGCGCCACCATCTCCGGCGTGTAGCGGGAGAAGTGCCGCTTCAGGATCTGGTAGACGCAGCGCGGGTGCTGCAACGTCTCGTCCCGCTCGGTCTGCGGCGGCATCGGCTCGCCGTGCGACTCGTGCTCCAGCCCGGAGGCCGAGTCGCGTTCCTTGCCGGTGCCCCGGATCTTGGCTTCGTCCTCGTGACCCGCGTACTGCCACGTCGCGTGGTCGTACGAGCCGGTGTCCGGGTTGTAGCCGGAGAACAGGCCGTCCAGGTCCTCGGTGTCGGCGAACTGATCGCTGACGATGTTGGCCGCGTTCGTGTACGCCAGCACGTACTCCCGGAAGTCGAGCTCATTTTCCAGGATGTAGCGCACCACGCCGCCGAGCAGCGCGATGTCCGTGCCCGCCCGGATCGGCAGGTACGTGTCGGCGAGCGCGCTGGTGCGCGTGAACCGCGGGTCGACGTGGAAGACCTTCGCGCCGCGCTTCTTCGCCTCCATCACCCACTGGAAGCCCACCGGGTGGGCCTCGGCCATGTTCGAGCCCTGGATGATGATGACGTCAGCGTTGGCGAGATCCTGCTGGAAGTCCGTGGCGCCGCCGCGACCGAAGCTGGTCCCCAGACCGGGGACGGTGGCGGAGTGTCAAATACGGGCCTGGTTCTCGATCTGGAGTGCCCCCATCGCCGTGAACAGCTTCTTGATGAGGTAGTTCTCCTCGTTGTCCAGCGTCGCGCCACCGAGGCTGGAGATGCCGAGCGTCCGGTTCAGCGGACGGCCCTCGTCGTCGACGTCCTCCCAGGTCTCCGCGCGGGCCGCGAGGATCCGGTCGGCGATCATGTCGAGCGCGACGTCGAGGTCCAGGTCCTCCCACTCGGTCGCGTACGGCCGGCGGTAGCGGACCTTGGTCTGACGCAGCGGGCTGGTCACCAGGCTCTTGCTGGCCGAGCCCTTCGGGCAGAGGCGGCCGCGCGAGATCGGGCTGTCCGGATCGCCCTCGATCTGGGTGACCTGGCCGTTCTTGTGGAAGACACGCTGCCCGCAGCCGACCGCGCAGTACGGGCAGACCGAGCGGGCCATGCCGTCGGCGGTCTCGGTGCGGGCGGCGAGACCGGCGGAGCGCGCCGACTGGGCGGCGGCGCCACGACCGAGCGGATCGGTGCCGGTGAGTTGCCGGTAGACCGGCCACCCCTGGATGAAGGTCTTCAGACCCACCCGGGCACCTCCTCTGCGTCGAGAACGGCTCTCACCTCTGCCTTCCCACCCTAGGCCAGGTGCGGGAGGCGTGCGAGTCGAGCCCAAAGACAGAGCCGCCCCGGCCGAATGGCCGGGGCGGCTCTGGGCGTCGGTGTGCATGTCGCCTCTCGGCGAGTGGCGCGACGCGGCTCCAGCCGAACGGTATTCCGCGAAGGCAATTTAGGTGAGGCCCGGGGACACTGAACACACCGACGCTCTGCACAACGGTACCGGGATCCCGGTTCTTCCGCTCGTTCGTCGTGACCCCGGTCACCACCGGGTCAGCTGTTCCAGTGCTGGGCGACGAGGCCGGGCCCGATGTGGGTCAGCTCGGAGGGCGGCGGTTGCGGCCCTCGCGAATGATGATCACCACCAGCACGGCGACGACGCCCACCACTCCCAGGCAGCAGTCGAAGCCGCTGAACCCGCCCTTGGGGCGGCCGTCCAACGCGATGCCCGACGCCGCCCAGGCCGCGACCGGTACGAACACCGAAAGCGCGACCGCGCCGAGGACCACGCTCAGGCGGACCCGCCACCTGTTCCACGAAGACATGTCCCCCATCCTCGCCGAGACCCGCAACCTGACTCCACTGTGGCCGGCAGGCGGACAGCGGCGCAGGTCCTCCGGACACGACACCGGACCGGCCGGGCCCCGATCAAGGGGGTCCGGCCGGTCCGGTGGTGTTGCTGCCAGATGAGAATCAGTTGTCAGCTGGCGGTCCAGTGCTCGGCGACGAGGTCGGCGGCCTGCTGCTCCCACTGGGCGTAGTGGTCCGGGTAGGCCGACACCTGGACGGTCTGGGCGGCCTTGGTCAGCGGCATGTCCTGCCAGCCGTCGACCTGCTTCAGACCCTTCAGGAACGCGGTCGTGGAGTACTCGGGGTTGGTGATCTGCTCGACCGTGCCCCAACCGCTGGACGGGCGCTGCTGGAACAGGCCCTGCGAGTCGTGGTCGTTACGGTCACCCAGGTGACCCAGGTTCTCCAGCTTCGACTCCTGCAACGCCGTAGCGATCGAGACGACGGCGGCGCGTTCGTCCATGCCGGCCTTCTTCGTCGCCGCGATGATCGCCTTCACGTTCTTGGTCTGCTCGTCGTTCAGGTCGATACGGGACTGGGCGCCCTGCACGCCGTGCGGGATCAGGGTCGCGGTGTCGAGCTTCGCGGCGGTCTGGGTGGTGGTGACCGCGGCGTCGCGGGTGGTGGGGGTGGTGTCGGTGTGGTTGAGCGGGCCGGCGGCCAGGCCACCGGCAACGGTCAGACCGGCGATACCGAGAATGCTCTTACGCAGGATCGTGTTCATGGGGGGCTCCATTCGGGGGTCGACGCACACCCACGGGGGATGGGGCGCGCGGGCACCGTCAGGCGCTCAAGAAGTCTTGAGGGGATCCGGCGTCCTGCTCACGCCGCCCGCAGCACGCCCGGGGGTGGCGTGCGGGGGCCGGCTGGCGGCGCCGGAGGCATACACAACGACCGCCGGCCCGTCTTCATTCCGGGTGCCTGCCACCCGCGCTCATGTGCTGCGGGGGCGCTGCTGCGGTCGTTCACCAGGTATAACGCCCCGCCGCCGTCCCGGATTCCGCCACCCGGGCGCGCGCCGTGCTCTGCTCGGAGGCGCCCTCGGCCCGCAACCGCTCGTGTCCCCCACCACCCCGAACCCCGACACCCACCCCACCACCGGACACCGCCCCCGACTGTCCCGCCCCCACCCGGCTCTCGAGCGTCCCACCCCGCCCAACCACCAGCGCCGTCTCGTCCCGTCCGGCCGATCCCCATCCCGGCCCCCGCCCTCGCCCTCGCCCTCGCCCTCGCCTGAAACTCACCTGGCGCCGTCGATCATGAGGTTGACGGCATTCGGCGTCCGTTTTGTCGCAGCCAACTTCATGATCAACCCTGGCAGGAGGCGGGCCGGCAGGTGAACGGCGGGCCGTGGGCGCGAGCGGTCCCCGAGCGCCGCCGCACGGGTCCCGGCGTTCCGCCGACGAGAGATCTTGGTACGAAACGGCCCCCATAGGGGCGCTCTCGTACCAAGATCCGCATCCGGCAGCGCGGACGCCGACGCGAGCCGGCCCCGGCGCACGCGCCGTGGGAGATCTTGGAAGGAAAGGGCCGCCATAGGGGCCCAAATCTTCCAAGATTCCGCGGAAAGCCGCACCAGGCGAACAGACAGCCAGGATGCAACCGTTGATCATGAAGTTGGCGGGGACAAAACGGACGCCGAATACCGTCAACTTCATGATCGACGGGGGCGGGGGCGGGAAGGGCGGGGGGTGATGGGCCGGGTTGGGGTTACCCTGATGCCATGTCGGCCACCGCGCACGCGTACCTCGCCCGGCCCGGGCGACCCGCCGTGGTGGCGCGCACCCTGGACGAGCTGACCGGCCCCACCAGCGGCATCGTCGAGCTGCCGGTACGCCTCATGTGGAGCAGCGAACGCGCGTTCGACCTGGCCGATCCGGACGAGCTGCTCTGGATGTACGAGAACGTGCTGCGCGAGACGACCCGCGTGGAGGACCTGCGCGAGCTGATCCACGGGGGCACGTTGCGCCGGCTGTGGCCGCTGCTGAACCTGCCCCGGGGCGTACGCCTGGCCTGGGAGGGCCGGCACCGGAGTCTGCGCCCGGCGTGACCCACCCGCACGACTTCTACCGGGAGGTGGCCCGGGTGGCCCTGGCCGCCGCCGGCCCGCACCGCTTCGTGCTCGGCGGCGGCGTCGCCTGGGCCGCGCACGGCCTGGTCACCCGCCCCACCGAGGACGTCGACCTGTTCGCCGACGTGGAGGGTGCCGCCGCGGCGGCGGCCGACGGGGTACGCGCGGCGCTGGAACGGGCCGGCTACCGGGTGGCGGAGGCGGACCCGGGCGGGCTGGGCGAGGTGTTCGACGGCTTCGACCGGGATCTGCGGGACTTCGTGGTGAGCCGGGACGGCCGGCAGATCCGGCTCAGCCTGGCCCGCCTGGACCGGCACCGCAGCCCGGTGGTGATGGACTTCGGCCCGGTGATGGACGTGCGGGACCTGATCGCCAACAAGACCGCCGCGCTGGTCAACCGGCGGGAGGTACGCGACTACATCGACGTCTCCGCCGCGCTGGACCGGTACACGGTGGCGGAGCTGCTGGAGCTGGCCCGGCAGGTGGACCCGGCGCTGGACGACGAGGACGTGCGCGCCGCGGGCCGCTACCTGGACGGGCTGGCCGACCGCCGGTTCACCCGGTACGGCTTGGACGCGCCGCGCATCGCCGAGGTGCGCCGCCGGATGGCCGTCTGGCCCCGCTGAGCAGGCGGAACCAGGCGACCGAGGGCGGGACCGGAAGGCCAGGACGGGACCGGACCGGCGGCTCACTTCGTCGGGCGGCCACCCGTGACGCCGAGGATCTCGCCGGTGACGTAGCTGGACTCCTGCGAGGCGAAGTAGACGTACGCGGGCGCCAACTCGGCCGGCTGACCGGGACGGCCCAGCGGCGTGTCGGTGCCGAACTGCTTGACCTTCTCCTCCGGCATGGTGGCCGGGATCAGCGGCGTCCAGATCGGACCGGGCGCGACCGCGTTGACCCGGATGCCGCGGTCGGCGAGGTTCTGCGCGAGCGCCTTGGTGAAGTTGGCGATGGCCGCCTTGGTGGTGGCGTAGTCGAGCAGCTGCGGCGACGGGTCGAACGCCTGGATCGACGACGTGTTGATGATCGTCGAGCCTTCCTTCATGTGGGGCACGGCGAACTTGCAGAGCCAGAACATGGCGTACACGTTGGTCTTGAAGACCCGGTCGAACTGCTCGGTGGTGATGTCGAGCAGGCCGTTGTCCTGCGACATCTGGTACGCCGCGTTGTTGACCAGGATGTCGACGCCGCCGAGGTCGCGCAGCGCCCGGTCGACCAGGGCGCGGCAGTTGTCCTCCTCGCGCAGGTCGCACTGGACCGCGACGCCGGTGCGCCCGGCCTGCTCGATCAGGGCGACCGTCTCCCGCGCGTCCTTCTCCTCCTCGTCGCCGAGGTAGGTGATCAGGACGTCGGCGCCCTCGCGGGCGTACGCGAGCGCCACCGCGCGGCCGATGCCGGAGTCGCCGCCGGTGATGATCGCCCGCTTGCCGGTGAGCCGGTCACTGCCCCGGTACGACTCCTCGCCGTGATCGGGCTTCGGGCCCATCTGCTGTTCGTTGCCGGGTGGCGTCTGCTGCTGCGCCGGCTGTCCCTCGCGCTGTCCGTACTGCTCGGCCGGGTGCTGCTGGGTGAACTGGTCCTCGCTCATGTCTGCGCCCCTACCCCGGTGACCGGAGAGGAAACAGCGCTCAGGAGCGGGAAGCGAAACAAAACGGGCCGGTGTGGCGGAGGCGACATCCGGTGGTTATGGTGCGCAACGGCGCCCACGAGGCGCGTACCCCCCATTGGAAAGGCACCTCATGACTTCCTCCTCCGGCGCCTCCCGGCGCCAGGTGCTGGCCGTCGCGGCCGCCGCCGCGACCGCTCCCCTGCTGGCCGGCGCGCCCGCCGAGGCGAAGCCGAAGCAGCCGAAGACCTGGGACCTGACGATCCTCGGCACGTCCGACACCCACGGCAACGTCTACAACTGGGACTACTACTCCGACGCCGAGTTCGACGACAGCAGGCACAACGACGTCGGCGTCGCGAAGCTCGCCACCCTGGTCAACCAGATCCGCGCCGAGCGCAAGGGCAGGGCGACGCTGGTCCTGGACGCCGGCGACACGATCCAGGGCACGCCGCTGGCCACGTACTACGCCAAGCAGGAGCCGATCACCAGCACCGGTGAGACGCACCCGATGGCCCGCGCCATGAACATCCTCAAGTACGACGCGGTGACGCTCGGCAACCACGAGTTCAACTACGGCCTGCCGCTGCTGGCGACCTGGATCGAGCAGCTCGGCTTCCCGGCGCTCGCGGCGAACGCGCTGAACGCGAAGACCGGCAAGCCGGCGTTCCTCCCGTACGTGATCAAGGAGGTCAAGCTCGGCGGGCACGGCGCGCCGAAGCTGCGCGTGGGCATCCTCGGCCTGACCAACCCCGGCGTGGCCATCTGGGACAAGGGCAACGTCGAGGGCCGCCTGGTCTTCGCCGACATGGTCGCCACCGCCGCGAAGTGGGTGCCGGAGATGCGCCGCCGCGGCGCCGACCTGGTCGTCATCTCCGCGCACGGCGGCGACAGCGGCACCTCCAGCTACGGCCCGGAGCTGCCGAACGAGAACCCGACCGCGCTGATCGCCGAGCAGGTCCCCGGCATCGACGCGATCCTGTTCGGCCACGCGCACAGCGACGTGCCGGAGAAGTTCGTCACCAACCTCACCACCGGCGAGCGGGTCCTCACCTCGGAGCCGTCGAAGTGGGGCCAGCGGCTCACCCGGATGGACTTCACGCTCACCCGGGAGAAGGGCCGCTGGGCGGTGACCGCCAAGTCGGCCACCACGCTCAACACCAACACCGTGGTCGAGGACCCGGCGGTGCTCGCGGCCGTGCGCGGCCAGCACGCCAAGACCGTCGAGTACGTCAACCGGGTCGTCGCCCAGTCCAGCGTGACGCTGTCCGCCGCCGAGTCCCGGTACAAGGACACGCCGATCGTGGACTTCATCAACCACGTCCAGACCGAGGTCGTCACCGAGGCCCTGGCCGGCGGCGAGTACGCGGGCCTGCCGGTGCTGTCCATCGCCGCGCCGTTCAGCCGTACCGCGGTGTTCCCGCAGGGCGACGTGCGCATCCGCGACGTGGCGGGCCTCTACGTGTACGACAACACGCTGGAGGCGGTCGTGCTGACCGGCGCCGAGGTGAAGGCGTACCTGGAGTACTCGGCGAAGTACTTCGTCACGCTGCCGGCGGGCGCGCCGGTGAACCCGGAGACCATCAGCGACCCGGCGGTGCCGGACTACAACTACGACGTGTTCTCCGGCGTCGACTACGACATCGACATCGCCAAGCCGGTCGGCCAGCGGATCACCCGGCTGGTGCTGGCCGGCACCGACACCCCGGTCGCGGCGGACGCTCGGTTCGTGGTGGCGGTCAACAACTACCGGCGCAGCGGCGGCGGCAACTTCCCGGGCATCGTGAAGACCCAGGTCTACAACGCCCAGCAGGAGATCCGCCAGCTGCTCATCGACTGGGCGCAGGCCAAGGGCGTCATCGACCCGGCCGACTTCTTCGTACCCAACTGGAAGCTGGTCCGCGACGGCGTGCCGGTCTTCTGACCGTGCGGCGGGGTCCGGGCGCGCGCCCGGGCCCCGTCACCCGCCCGCGCGCAGGTGCCACTCCGACTCCCCGCCGACCGGGTCCGGCCGGTCCGGCGGGGTCTCGGTCTCCACGGACCCCGTCAGGTCCTCCGGGCGTACCCGGGCCGGCAGCTCGCCGAAGCGGACGTGCCGCAGGAACGCGAACTCCTCGTCGGTGAACGACTCGGCCGGCTCACTCATGACCGCATTGTGCGCCCGCCCGCCCCGTCAGCGCATCAACCACAACGGCACGGGTATGCCGCCGCGACGACCGTCGGCGACGAGGTGGAGGAGACATGCGCGCAGTACGGATGACAGCGCCCGGGGTGCTGGAGCACACGGAGGTGCCCACGCCCGAGGCCGGCCCCGGTGAGGTGCTGCTGCGCGTCGGCGCGGTCGGCGCCTGCCACTCCGACCTGCACATCCTCGACGCGCCGGCGGGCGTGTTCCCGATCCCGATGACGCTCGGCCACGAGATCGCCGGCACCGTCGACACGGTCGGCGCGGGGGTGACCGGCTGGTCGCCCGGCGACCGGGCCGCCGTCTACGGGATCATCGGCTGCGGCCACTGCCGCGCCTGCCTGCGGGGCGAGGAGAACCGCTGCCGGGTCACCCCGGTCGGTGGCGTCGGGCTCAGCCGCGACGGCGGGCTCGCCGAGTACGTCGTGGTGCCCGCGTCCCGGCTGCTGCCGATCGGGGACATGGACCTGACCCAGGCCGCGCCGCTCACCGACGCCGGGCTGACGCCGTACCACGCGGTGGACCTGGCCCGGCCCCGGCTGCGGCCCGGCACCACCTGCGTGGTGATCGGCATCGGCGGACTGGGGCACATGGGGTTGCAGATCCTGCTCGCCACCACCGCGGTGCGGATCGTCGCGGTGGACACCAGCACCGCGGCGCTGGACCTGGCCAGCCGGCTCGGCGCCCACCACGTGGTGCAGGCCGGCCCGGACGCGGTGGAGAAGATCCGCGAGCTGGTCGGGCCGCCGCCGGACGGCGCGGACGTGGTGCTCGACTTCGTCGGCGCGCAGGCCACGCTCGACACCGGCCAGCAGGTCGTCGCCACCGGCGGTCAGCTGCTGCTGGTCGGCCTGGCCGGGGGCACGCTGCCGGTCCGGCCGGTCGCCGACGAGCCGCCGCCGGTGCCGCTGGAGACCGGCGTGGTGGTGCCGTTCTGGGGCACCCGCGCCGAGCTGCACGAGGTGATCGCGCTGGCCCGCGACGGCCGGCTGCACGCCGACGTGCAGACGTTCCCGCTCGCGGAGGCGCCGCAGGCGTACGAGGCGCTGCGCCGCGGCGACGTGCACGGGCGGGCGGTCATCGTCCCCTGACCCGGGGCGCTCAGGCGTGCTGGAAGACCGGGGCGAGCACCTCGGCCAGGCGTGCCTTGACCGCGTCGCGGTGCGGCTGCGGCAGCGCCGGGGCGTCCCGGCTCAGCCCGATGCCGGTGTCCAGCAGCACGTACAGCGCCCGCAACGTCCGCATGCTGTTCGAGGCGTACGCCGGGGTGGTGCCCCGGGGCAGCGCGGCGTAGCTCGCCGCGATCGGGTCCAGCCAGCCGAGCGCGTCGGCGCGGGACAGGCCGGGCCGGGCCAGCACCAGCGCGATCGCGCGGGCCAGCCGGTCGTCCTCCTGCTCGGCGAAGAGGTGGTCGGTCGGCGCGACGAGACGGGCCGCGGCCAGGTCGAGCATGCTCGCCGGGTCGACCGACGGGTGGCGGCCGAAGGTGGCCAGCAGGTCGGCGCCGTGGGCCACCGCGTGCAGCCAGCCGAGCTTCGGGTCGTACCCGCGCAGGTCCGTCTCGGCCGGATACCAGGCGCGGAACGCGACCGGCCACGCCGGGTCGAGGTCACCCCGGCTGACGATCATGTCCAGCACCAGCGGCGCGAACGTGCGGGCCTGGATCTCCGGGTCGGTGAACCGCCCGGCCATCAGCGTGCCCAGCCTCGCCCGGCGGCCGGCGTCGATGACGTCCCGGGCGATCCACGTGCGCAGCACCACGTAGGGCGCGCCGTCGCGGACCATCGGGTCGGGGTCGCGCAGCGCGGCGGCGAGTTCGGCGACGAGGTCGTCCAGGTCGCGGCCGTCCGGCACCGCGTAGTCGCGTTCGCAGACGAGATCCCAGTCGGTCACCGCGCCAGGTTAACCGGCCGCGGCCCGCGCCCTCGCCGGCAGCCGGTCGAGCACCGCCAGCCCGGCCCGTACCGGCCGCCGGTCGAGCATCTCGGCGAAGCTGGCCCGGCCCTGGCAGAACCGGACGAACATCCGCCAGCCGGGCGGGCTGGCGAGCATCGCGTGGAACACGTCGGGCCGCCGCTCGAACGTCTCCAGCAGCCGGTGCCCGGCGCGCATCTCCGGCGTCAGCCGCCGGTCGACCTCCCGGGCGTACGCGTCGAGGTCACCGGCGGCCACCGCCTCCCCGGCCAGCCGGCCGGAGCGCAGCGCGTAGCTGATCCCCTCCCGGCTCCACGGCTCCAGCAGCCCGGCCGCGTCCCCGGCGACGAGCACCCGCCCGTGCCGCAGCGGGGAGTCCTCGGCGCGGCAGCGGGTGAGGTGACCGGAGTCGTGCTCCGGCGTCACCCCGGACAGCCCGAGCCGGTCGGTGAAGTCGCGCAGGTAGGCGCGCGTGCGGTCGCCGTCGCCCCGGGCCGAGATGACCCCCACGGTGAGCCGGTCGCCCTTCGGGAACACCCACGCATACGAGCCGGGCAGCGGCCCCCAGTCGAGCAGCACCCGGCCACGCCAGCGTTCCCGTTCGGCGTCCGACACCGGCAGTTCCAGTTCCAGCCCCAGGTCGACCTGGCGGAAACGTACCCCGGCGTGCCGCGCCGTCACGCCGGAGGAGCCGTCCGCGCCGACCACGGCACGGGCGCGCACCACCTCGCCGTCGGCCAGGCGCAGGCGTACCTCGTCGGGGTCCTGCTCGATCGCGCGGACCGCGACGCCCTCGCGGACCTGTGCCCCGGCGGCGACGGCGGCGGCGCGCAGCCGGTCGTCGAACTCCTCCCGGCGGATCATCGTGACCAGCGGCGACGGGTGGCGGCGGGTGAACGCGCGCCGCCCGTCGCGGGTGAACGTGATCCGGTCGACCCGGTCGTGGGCGGGCACCTCGACGCGGTCGGTGACCTCGGCCAGCGAGGTGCCGATCAGGCCGCCGCCGCAGGTCTTGTAGCGGGGGTGGGTGGCCCGTTCGACCACGAGCGTGCGGACGCCGGAGCGGGCCGCGGCGTGCGCGGCGGAGAGTCCGGCGGGCCCGCCGCCGACCACGACGAGATCCCAGATGATCACGGGAGCAGCCTAGGGCACCGCCGTGCCGCGCCGCCCGGTACGACAGTCGTTCGGGTGGGCATCATCGCCGCCGGCCCGGGTAACCGCCGAGCGCCGGCCGTCCGCCGGTCGGAGGGTCCACGCCGAGGAGGGAAGCGATGCCTCAGGTCCAGTTGTCCGCGGTCGAGGAACGGGTCTACCAGGCGGTGTCCGCGCTGGAGGCGCAGGGACACGTCCCCTACCCGGACCTGATCGCCCAGGAGACCGGGATGACCGAGGAGGAGCTGCGCGAGCCGCTGCACTCGCTCACCGAGCGAGGGCTGCTGCACCGCGAGGACTCCCCGATGTCCGGCCTGGACTTCGGGCCGCGGTGGTGCGCGCGCCAGATGGCGTGATCGGGTCGTTTGCCCCACCGGGCGCCGGGTAGCGATCGCCCATACCTGATCGACGGTCTGTGGGGGGCACGATGAGCGAGGGCCGGTCGTCGACGCCGGTGCCGGGCACCGGGTACGACGACCGGCGCCGCTGGCGGGCGCTGAGCGTCGGCCTGATCGCGGCGTTCATGACGCTGCTGGACGTCAGCATCGTCAACGTCGCGGTGCCGTCGATCGACCGGGCGCTGCACGCCACACCGAGCGACCTGCAGTGGGTGCTGTCCGGGTACGCGCTGACGTTCGGCCTGGTGCTGGTGCCGGCCGGGCGGTTCGGCGACGCGCGCGGGCGGCGTACCGCGTTCGTCGTCGGGGTGGGCCTGTTCACGCTCACCAGCGCGCTGGCCGGGCTGGCCCGCTCGCCGGAGTGGCTGGTGGTGGCCCGGCTCGTCCAGGGCGCCGCCGCGGGTGTGGTGAACCCTCAGGTCAGCGGCATGATCCAGGAGTTGTTCCGGGGCGCGGACCGGGGTCGCGCGTTCGGGCTGCTGGGCGCCACCATCGGCATCTCCACGGCGGTCGGCCCGCTGCTCGGCGGGCTGCTCATCGCGCTCGGCGGAGCCGAGCACGGCTGGCGGTGGGTGTTCTTCGTGAACATCCCGGTCGGGATCGTGGCGATGCTGCTCGGCTGGCGGCTGATCCCGTCCCGGGCCACGAATCCCGCCGGACGGGGCCGCCTCGACCCGCTCGGCGTGCTGCTGCTCGGCACCGGCGTCACGGTGATCCTGCTGCCGCTGGTGCAGCGGGAGCAGTGGCGGGGCCCGGGCAAGTGGCTGCTGATCCCCGCCGGCCTGCTGCTGCTCGCCGGGTTCGCGCTCTGGGAACACCGGTACGCCCGGCGCGCCCAGCCCCTGTTCGACCTGCGGCTGTTCACGATGCGCTCGTACACACTCGGTGCGCTGATCGGCCTGATCTATTTCGCCGGGTTCACCGCGATCTTCTTCATCTTCACGCTCTACCTCCAGATGGGGCTGGGCTACAGCGCGCTCGTGGCCGGTCTGGCGATCACCCCGTTTGCGCTCGGTTCGGCGCTCGCCTCCGCGCTCGGCGGCCGGGTGGTCACCCGGTACGGCCGCCCGCTCGTGGCGATCGGGCTGCTGGCCGTGGTGGTCGGGCTGATCGCGACCGACCTGGTGCTGGCCGGCGGGCCGCACGAGAACGTGCCGCTGCGGACCGCGCTGCCGTTGCTCGTCGCCGGGCTGGGCAGCGGCCTGGTGATCGCGCCGAACCAGACGCTCACGCTGTCCGAGGTGCCGGTGCAGATGGCCGGCAGCGGCGCCGGGATGCTCCAGACCGGCCAGCGCATCGGCTCGGCCGCCGGCATCGCCGCGGTGGGCGCGCTGTTCTTCTCGACGCTCGCCGACGACCGCGGGGACTGGGGTACGGCGTTCCGCCACTCGCTTCTGCTCGCCGCCGGGATCATCGTGCTGGCGCTGGGCGCCGCGGTGGCGGACATCGTGTCCGGTCACCGGCGCTCGGCGGGCCGCTCCTGATCGGCGCCGGGCAGCAGGACCGTGGTGACCAGCCGCCGTCTGCGGCCAGGTCCGGGGTCGAGGGCCGCGTACTCGGCGAACAGCGCGCGGAACCGGGTGACGAACTCGGCGGTCTCGGCGTCGGTGGCGTGGAACGCGTTCTGCCGGTAGCCGGCGACGTCGCGGGCCAGGTCGCCCCCGCCGCTGTCGAGGTAGTTGTCGAAGTCGGCGAGCAGGCCCGCGACGAAGGTGAGGAACGCCTGGCGGTGCCGCTGCGGGCTCATGGCCCGGGCCTCGTCGGGGTCGATAGAGGCAGCGGCTTCGGTGAGCCGGTAGCTGCGTTCGACAGCGCCGCGGGCCCGCCGCTCCCCCACCGTGTGCAGCACGCCGTGGTCGGCGAGCGTCGCGACCTGCCGGTAGAGCGTGGCCGGCGGCACGTCGTGCAGTTCGGCGCGCAGGTCGGCGGTGGTGAGCGTGCGGCCGCCCAGGAACGCCTGGACGATGCGCAGCCGGACCGGGTGCATCAGCAGCTCCACGGTGTCGAGTGCCACAGTGGCTCCCCTTTTTGTTATCGCCTCCGGTAATGTTCTCACTGACGATAACAGAAGCGAGGAGTTCGACGGTGGCCACCATCGACCTCACCCCCGACCGCATCGACGTCCGGCTCACCACCGCGGAGAAGATCTGGGCCCTGCGCGGCGACCTGTCGTTCCCCCGATCCGCCGTCAGCGGCGCCGTCGTCGTACCCGACGGGGCTCGCGCCACCCGCGGCATCCGGGCCCCCGGCCTCGGCGTCCCCCGCACCCGCAACGTCGGCACCTGGCGCGGCAGGGCCGGCAAGGAGTTCGTCAGCGTCCGCGGCGGCCAGCCGGCCGTCCGCATCACCCTCACCGGCCAGGCGTACGACTCCCTGCTCATCGGCACCGACGACGCCGACGCCCTGGCCGCGGCGGTGCTGCGGTGACGATCGAGCGCCCGCTCGCCGTCGACACGGCCGGGCAGCGGCTGTCCGGCACGCTCACGCTGCCCGACGGCGCCGGACCGCACCCGGTGGCGCTGCTGCTGCCCGGCTCCGGGCCGATCAACCGCGACGGCGACCACCGCCGCCTCCCGCTGGGCATCCAGCGGCACCTGGCCGCCGCGCTCACCGGGGCAGGTTTCGCTGTCGCCCGGTACGACCGGCGGGGCGTCGGCGAGAGCAGCGGCGAGTTCCTGCGTACCGGCTTTTTCGACAATGTCGACGACGCCGCCGCCGTGCTCGCCGCGCTGCGCGACGACCCGGCCCTCGACGCCGGGCGGACGTTCCTGATCGGGCACAGCGAGGGCGCGCTCACCGCGATCGCGCTCGCCGCGCGCGGCGTCCCGGTGGCCGGTCTGGTCCTGCTCTCCGCGCCCGGGCGCACCGGCGCCGAGGTGCTGCGCTGGCAGGCCGGGCGGCTGCTGCCCACCCTTCCCGCGCCGGTACGCCTGGTGCTCCGGCTCACCCGCACCGACCTGGTGGCGAAGGTGGCCCGCAACCACGAGAAGATCCTCGCCACCGGCAAGGACGTGGCGTGGGTCGGCGGGCAGCGGCTCAACGCCCGCTGGTTCCGGGAGTTCCTGCGCTACGACCCCCGGCCGGACCTGGCCCGCGTCGACGCCCCGATCCTCGCGCTCACCGGCGACAAGGACCTCCAGACCGACCCGGCGGACCTGCCGGTCATCGCCGCGCACGCGGGCGGGCCGGTGCAGACTCAGGTGCTGCCGGACGTCACCCACGTGCTGCGGCGCCGGCCCGGTCCGCCGTCGCTGCGGGCGTACCGGGACGAGGCGAAGCAGCCGCTGGACTTGTCGGTGGTCGAGCCGGTGCTGTCGTGGCTCGCCGCGCACAGCGGCTGAGAGCACACGAAAGGCCGGCACCCGGATCGGGTACCGGCCTTTCGTCGGGTCTTACTTGTTCCAGTACTCGGCGACGATCTCGGCGGCCTGCTTCTCCCACTGCGCGTACGCGTCGGGGTAGGCGCTGACCTGCACGGTCTGCGCGGCCTCGGTCAGCGGCATGTCCTGCCAGCCGTCGACCTGCTTGAGGCCCTTGAGGAACGCCAGCGTCGAGTACTCGGGGTCGGTGATCTGCTCCGGCGTACCCCAGCCGCTGGACGGCCGCTGCTGGAACAGGCCCAGCGAGTCGTGGTCGTTGCGGTCACCCAGGTGGCCCAGGTTCTCCAGCTTCGACTCCTGCAGGGCGGTGGCGATCGAGACGACAGCGGCCCGCTCCGGCAGGCCCGCCTTCTTGGTGGCCGCGATGATGGCCTTGGCGTTGGCGACCTGCTCGTCGTTCAGGTCCACGTGCGACTGCTCGCCCTGCGGGCTCACGCCCTGAACCGCGACCGCGGCCGGCTTGGTGGTCTCCGCCGCGTGGGCGGCGACCGGACCGGCGAACACGCCACCGGTGAAGGCGAGACCGGCGATACCGAGGATGCTCTTGCGCAGGATCGTGTTCATGGTGGGCTCCGTTCGGGGGTCGACGCATCGGGGGGATGCGTGGGCACCGTCAGGCGCTCGAAGTTCTCGGGGGATCCGGCAGCGCGAGGCGTGCCGGGTGCATCTGCAACGACCAGCGGCCCGCGGCCATTCCCGGGGGCGCTCGGCGGCGCCGCTCCGGTCGCGCACCGGGTTACAACGCCCCCCGCCCATCCCCGATTCCGCCCACGGAGTGCCGCCCACCACCCCCGAACCGGACACCCCGCCCACAGGCCCGCCCTGCCCCGCCACTGTCCGCCTCGTCCCGTCGATCTTGGAGTTGTGGCGCCCAGGATGTCCGGTTAGCGGGGTTTGCGTGGCACCACAACTCCAAGATCGGCGAGGTCCCCGCCCCACGTGAAGAACGGCCGGCCCCGGTAGGGGCCGGCCGTTCTTCTACGGGGTCACCAGACCTGCTGGACGATGTCCGCCGCCTGCTCCTCCCACTGCGCGTACGCGTAGGGGAAGGCGGACACCTGGACCGTCTGCGCGGCGGCGGTCAGCGGCAGCTCCTGCCAGCCGCCGACGTTCTTCAGCGCGTTGAAGAACGCCTTGCTGGAGTACTCCGGGTCGGTGATCTGCTCGGACGTGCCCCAACCGGACGACGGGCGCTGCTGGAACAGACCCTCGGAGTCGTGGTCGTTGTACGCGCCGAGGTGACCCAGGTTGTACAGCTTCGACTCCTGCAGGGAGGTGGCGACGCCGATCACGGCGCCCCGCTCCCCCACGCCCGTCTCCTTGGCCGCCTCGACGATGGCCTTGGCGTTGTCGAGCTGCGCGTCGTCGAGCGGGATACGCGACTGCGCGCCCTCGACGCCGTGCGGCACGAGCTTCTCCTTGGCCGGGCGGCCGGCCCTGGTCGGCACCTTGTCGCTGCCGGTGGTCTGGCCGGGCTTGACCGCCTCGGTGGTGGTCTTCTTGCCGGTGGCCAGGTCGATGGCGGCCTTGGCGCCGGCGTGCGGGCCGCTGGTCACGGGCGCGGCCACGGCGGTGGGGCCGACGGCCAGCCCGCCCAGGACGGCCACACCAGCCACGCTGAGCACGGCACGGCGGTTCTTGGCGACGGCGACGGTCTTCGCGACGGCGGTCTTCGCCACGGCGGTCTTCGCGATGGCGGGGAGCCATCGAGTGAAGTGCTGCTTCACGATGGTTGCCCTTTCGATCGTTACGACGCGCTCCGGGATGAGCGCCCCTCGGGGGACTACCGCCGGGTAGGTGTTTGGGTTCCGACGGTATGGGGGACACAACGAGCCCGCAGTGTCGGTCATTCCGGAAATGCCGGGCAGGGCCGAGGCTGCGGTCCAGGTCACCCGCGATTCCGGGCACCCGGTCCGTACCGCGGCGACGACGGCGAGGAACGGGACAATCAGGGCGGAACGGCGATCAGGCGGGGACGCCGATCAGGCCGGAGCGCCGAACCGGACCAGCACGTGCCAGAGCTGCTTGAGGTGCTGGAGCGTGACCTCGGCCGGTCCCCGGTCGGCCCAGCGCTGCGGCTCGCGTACCACCGAGGCGGCCGCGCGGCCGACGAGCGCCGCGTGCAGCGGCTCCCCCGGGCGGGCGAACTCGGCGTGCACGCGCGCGGCGAGCGGCGGGATGTCCGGCCCGCGGAACTCGGCGTCCACGGCGTCGACCGACAGCACGAAGCCGGGGTGGTAGCGCAGGGCCAGCCCGTGCCGCCCGGCGATCCCCGCCAGGCGCCGTCCCACGTCGGTGCCGCGGAACGACGGGTCGACAACGAGCGCCTCGACGTCGCGAGCGAGGCTGATCTCGCCGTGCACCTGCGCCTCGATGTAGTCGTCCAGCGCCCGCCCGACCCGCCCGGACTCCCGTTCCCGGCGACTCAGCAGCGTCCGCAGCAGCGCGCCGGTGTCCAGACCGGCCACGCCCAGAGCGACGCCGGTGCCGGCGGTGGCGGTCAGCAGCGCCGCGAACACCGGCTCGAAGGCGTCGACGGTGCCGAACTCGGTGGGCTCGATGTGGCTGTCACCGAAGCTGAACGTGGCCCGGGCCAGCGCCTCCGGGCGCAGCCGCAGATGGCACGAGCCGAACCGGGGGCACGCCCCGTCGGCGTGGTCGAGCAGGTTCAGGCCGCCGTACTTGGGGCGCTCCGCCGGCAGCACGCCGGGACGCTGGTACGCGCCGCCGAACATCGCCTGCTCCCACACGTCCCGGTCACCACCCGGGTACGCGGTCAGCCCGCCGTTGGAGACGCCGGTCTCGAACTGGCTGCGGTACACGCCCTCGGCGTCGAGGGCCTCGACCACGGTACGGCCGTCGCGCAGCACCCGGTCCGGGTGGAAGTTCAGCGTCAGCCGCCCGTACCCGGTGATCGCGGCGACGACCTCCTCGTACCGGTAGGTGGCGCCGGAGGCGGCGAGGTGGCCGGCGATGACGGCGAGCGCCGCCGGGCGGTCCCGCAGCGCGACGTCACGGACGTGGCGCAGCGCGGCGGACTGGGCGTCGGTGAGGGTGGCGACGGGCACGGGCCCGAGTATCACCGGACGCGACGTCGCGCGGCCACACGGTTTCCGTGCCCGTTCGACGCGGACGGGCACGCAGACGCCGCGCGGGCCCGGACCGGACTGCTCCGGTGCGGGCCCGCGCGGGCGGACGGTCCTCAGTGGCCCCGGGCGATCCACTCGTCCAGGTGCGGCGCCTCGGCCCCGATCGTGGTGTCGTCGCCGTGCCCGGTGTGCACCACTGTCTCCGGCGGCAGCGTGAGCAGCCGGGTACGGATCGACTCGACGATGGTGCCGAAGTCGCTGTACGACCGTCCGGTGGCGCCCGGCCCGCCGGCGAACAGCGTGTCGCCGGTGAAGACCGCGCCCAGGTCGGGGGCGTACAGGCTGCACGCGCCGGGGCTGTGGCCGGGCGTGTGCAGCACCCGCAGCGTGGTTCCGCCGACGGTGATGGTCTGCCCGTCGGTCAGCTCGCCGTCCGGGGCCGTGTCCGGGTGCACCATGTCCCACAGCACCCGGTCGGCCGGGTGCAGCAGCACCGGCGCGCCGGTGGACCGTGCCAGCTCGGGCGCGACGCGCACGTGGTCGTCGTGGGCGTGGGTGGCCACGATCGCCACCACCCGCCGGTCGCCGATCACCTCGCGGATGGCCGCCACGTCGTGCGGCGCGTCGAGGACGACGCACTCGGCGTCGTCACCGATCACCCAGACGTTGTTGTCGACGTCGAACGTCTGGCCGTCCAGGGAGAACGTGCCGGAGGTGACGGCGTGGTCGACGCGGGCGGTCACGGGAAGACCACCACCGAGCGGAGCACGTCGCCGTGGTGCATCCGGGCGAACGCCTCCTCGACCTGGTCGAGGGCGATCTCCTCGGTGACGAACGCGTCCAGGTCCAGCCGGCCCTGCCGGTACAGCTCGGTGAGCATCGGGAAGTCGCGGCTGGGCAGGCAGTCGCCGTACCAGCTGGACTTGAGCGCGCCGCCGCGCCCGAACACGTCCAGCAGCGGCAGGTCGACGGTCATCTCCGGGGTCGGCACGCCGACCAGCACGACCGTGCCGGCCAGGTCGCGCGCGTAGAACGCCTGCTTCCACGTCTCCGGACGGCCGACCGCGTCGATCACCACGTCGGCGCCGAAGCCGCCGGTGGCGGCGCGGATGGCCTCCACCGCGTCGGCCTCGGAGGCGTTGACGGTGTGGGTGGCGCCGAACTTGCGCGCCCAGTCGAGCTTGCGGGAGTCGGTGTCCACCGCGATGATCGTGGTCGCGCCGGCCAGGGCCGCGCCGGCCACCGCCGCGTCGCCGACGCCGCCGCAGCCGATCACCGCGACCGAGTCGCCCCGGGTCACGTTGCCGGTGTTCATGGCCGCGCCGAGACCGGCCATCACGCCGCAGCCGAGCAGGCCGACGGCTGCCGGCCGGGCCGACGGGTCGACCTTGGTGCACTGCCCGGCGTGTACGAGCGTCTTCTCGGCGAACGCGCCGATGCCGAGCGCCGGGGTCAGCTCGGTGCCGTCGGTGAGCGTCATCTTCTGCGTCGCGTTGTGGGTGGCGAAGCAGTACCAGGGGCGGCCCCGGCGGCAGGCCCGGCACTGCCCGCAGACCGCGCGCCAGTTGAGCACCACGAAGTCGCCGGGGGCCACGTCGGTGACGCCGTCGCCGACCTGCTCGACGATGCCGGCCGCCTCGTGGCCGAGCAGGAACGGGTAGTCGTCGTTGATGCCGCCCTCGCGGTAGTGCAGGTCGGTGTGGCAGACGCCGCACGACTGGATGCGGACCACCGCCTCGCCCGGCCCCGGGTCCGGCACCACGATGGTGGTGACCTCCACGGGCGCGCCCTTGCGCCGCGACACGACTCCCCGGACTTCCTGGCTCACAGTGCCTCCCTTGTTGCGTGCTTCTGCACCCCGAACTTACCGCTGATCATGACCCGCGAACCAATGAAGCCCGCCGGATTGTCCTGGTCATGACCGGGTACCCGGTGTGCCGGTTCTACCAGGTGGGACGGGAGTGATCATGAGGTTGTCGCATGCGCCACTGCGGGTCGCCATCGGCGCGTACATCCTGAACTCCGGGCTGGGCAAGCGGGGCCTGGAGGGTGAGGCCGCCGCGGGCATGCACGGCATGGCGGTCGGCGCGATGCCGCAGCTGCGGCAGATCCCGCCGGACCGGTTCGCCGTGCTGCTGTCGCGGGGCGAGACGGCGCTCGGCGCGGCGCTGCTCGCCCCGTTCGTGCCGTCGTTGCTGGCCGGGGCCGCGCTCACCGCGTTCGGCGCCGGGCTGGTGCAGCTCTACATGAAGACGCCCGGCATGCGCGAGGGCGGCAGCCTGCGGCCGAGCCAGGAGGGCATCGGGCTGGCCAAGGACGTGTGGCTGGTCGGCGCGGGGCTGACCCTGGTGCTCGACTCGCTGGTGCGGCACCGGCACCGGCGCTGACGCGCCCGCGTACCGCCGGTTCGCGTCCTCAGACGGGCGCCGCGGCCGTCGCGGCGGCCCGGTCGGCTGCGATCCGGCGGGCGGCGTTGCGGTAGCGCAACACCTGCGCCGCGCCGAGCGCCCAGAGCAGGAACTGAACGGCGAACGCCCAGCGGAACGCGGTCAACGGCGGCGCGTCGTGCCCGGCCGGGGTGGCCAGGTCGAGCACCAGGCCGACGGCGAGGATCAGCACGATCGAGGCGGCGAACCCGCCGACGTTGACGATGCCGGTGGCGCTGCCGATGCGGTGCACCGGGTTGAACGTGCGGGCGTAGTCGAACCCGATCATCGAGCCGGGGCCGTTGACGGCGAGCACCACCACGAGCGCCACCAGCAGCGCGTGCGGCGCCCGGCCCGGCCAGGCCAGCACCACCGCCCACATGCCGGCGGTGGCGGCGGTGATGGCGAAGACCAGCACCGAGCGGTGGAACGGGTAGCGGCCGCACAGGTGCGCGAGCACCGGCCCGCACATGAGCGTCACCAGCGTCATCACGGTGAGCAGCCCGGCCGCCGCCGTGGGCGAGAAGCCCTGGCCCTGCACCAGGAACGGGTACCCCCACAGCAGCGCGAACACCGAGCCGGAGAACTGCGTGACGAAGTGCGTCCACAGGCCCAGCCGGGTGCCCGGCTCGGCCCACGCCTCGGCGAGATGGCGGCGCACGGTCGTGAGGTCGGGCGCGAGCGCGGTGGCGTGCTCGGCGTGCGGGGTGTCGCGTACCGCGACGAGGATCATCAGCACGACCGTCGCGCCGAGCGCCGCGGCGGTCAGGAACGCCGGGGTCCAGCCCGCGCGGTGCAGCAACAACACCAGGGGTACGGCGCCGAGCACCGCGCCGAGCTGGCCGACGGTGCCGGTGAGCTGCACCAGCAGCGGGTTGCGCCGGCCCGGGAACCAGAACGCGACGATGCGCAGCACGCTGATGAACGTCATCGCGTCGCCGAGGCCGACGAGCACCCGGGCGGCGACGGCGGCCGGCACGTCGGTGGCGACCGCGAAGAGGAGCTGCCCGGCCACCATCAGCGCGCCGCCGGTCAGCAGCAGCCGGCGGGAGCCGTAGCGGTCCAGCAGCACCCCGACCGGGACCTGCATGGCGGCGTAGACGGCCAGCTGGGCCACGGAGAACGTGGCCAGCGCGGCGGCGTTGATGTGGAAGCGCTCCGCCGCGTCGACTCCTGTGACGCCGAGCGAGCTGCGATGGAACACGGCGGTCAGGTACGCGGTGAGCGCCACCGCGTACACCAGGGCCGCGGGCCGGTGGGACACGCTCACCGCAGCGTCCCGAGCATCCGCGCGGCGGTGTCGATGTGCCCGGCGACCGCGTCGCGCCACACCTGCGGGTCGTCGCCGTCGAGCGCGGCGAGCTGACCGGCGTGCTCGGTCAGGGCGACCTCGGCCCAGCCGGGCGAGAGCCGGAAGCTCGCCTCCCCCATGCGCAGCTGCCGATCGCGCAGCCGGTGGTAGAGCTCGGCCAGGATCTCGTTGCCGGCGGCCTCCACGACGGCGGCGTGGAACGAGCGGTCGGCGTCCATCAGCGCGCTGACGTCACCGGCGGCGTGCGCGCGCCGCATCTCCTCCAGCCACCGGGCCAGGTCGGCGCGCAGCGTGGCGCGGCGGTCCCAGACCCGCTCGGCGGCGTGCAGCTCGACCAGCCGGCGGGCCTCGATGACGTCGGCGATCTCCCGGGCCGACACCGGCCGGATCAGCGCGCCGCGCTTCGGGTAGAGCTTGACCAGGCCCTCGGTCTCCAGCCGCAGCAGCGCCTCCCGGACCGGGGTGCGGGACACGCCGGTCGCGTCGGCGATCTCGCCCTCGCTCACGAGCTGGCCACCCGGGTAGACCTGTTCCAGGATGGCCTGCTTGAGGTGCCGGTACGCCCGCTCGGCGGCGGACAGCGCGGTCCGGCTGGGATGCGTCATGTATCTAAGACTGCGCCCCGGCTCGTCGCGCCCGTCCGGCGCGGGTCCGGACAGTGGCGAGGGCCACCCCGGGTCAGGCCCACAACTCCCGCAGCAGCGCCTCCACCTCGGCGGTCCGCTCGATCTGCGGCATGTGCCCGGTGTCGCGGAACAGGTGGCGGCGCGCGTGCGGCAGCCGGCTGCCGGCGTACGCCAGGTGCGCGGCGGGCAGGATCAGGTCGCGGTCGCCCCAGACGAGCAGCGTGGGCAGGTCGAGCGCGGCGACCGCGTCGAGCAGTTCGGCGCGCCACCGTGGCCTGACCCCGCGCCAGGTGCCCAGGTCGCGGACCAGCTCCAGCATCACCCGGGCGGCGTGCGGCTGCCCGGCGACGGCGAGCGCGGTGGCGATCCGCTCCTCGGTGACGTACGCCGGGTCGAAGAAGATCGCCCGCTCGCTGCGGCGGGCGATCCTCGGATGCGGGCGCAGCAGCAGCGGCGCCAGCGGGCGTACCGCGAGCAGCCGCAGCGCCACAGTCACCTCCCGGCCGAAGCCGGCGCTGTTGAGCAGCGCCAGGCTGGCCGCACGGTGCGGCGCGTCGACCGCGAGACGCATGGCCACCGCCCCGCCGAGGGAGTTGCCGACCAGGTGCGCCGGGCCGGTCACGCCGGCCACGTCGAGGAACCGGGCGACCGCGCCGGCCAGGGCGGGCAGCGTGTGCGTCCCGTCCAGCGGCGCGGAGCCGCCGTGCCCGGGCAGGTCCACCGCGAGGACCAGGTGGTCGCGGGCCAGCGCGGCGTGCAGGGCGGTGAAGTCGTCGAGGGTACGGCCGATGCCGTGCAGCAGCACCACGGGCGGGCCGTCGCCGCTGATCCGGCAGCGCACGCGCCGGCCGTCGACGGTGCGCTCGTCGGCCGGGGGCAGGACGAGCGTCACGCCTGGCGTCCGGGTTCCGGCGCGGCCTCCTCGCCGGTCCGGGCGGCCGGAACCGGCGCGGCTCCCCCGGCGCGCTCGGTGGGCGTCTCGGCCCTCGGGGTCGGCACTCCGGCGACGGCGGGCGCCGGGCGGGACGGGCGCATGCCGAGGGCGAGCACCCGGCCGTACCCGGCGGGGGCGACCCGGGCCAGCAGGTCCGGCAGCTTCGCCGACCAGCCGATCAGCACCCGGCCGCGCCGACGCTGGGCGCCGCGCAGGATGGCCTCGGCGGCGGTGGCCGGGGCGATGGTGAGCAGCTTCTCGAACTGCCTGCGCCCGGCCTCGTACTCGGCCAGGTCCACGCCGCTGCCGACCCGGGCGCTGCTGGCGATCCGGGTGCGGATGCCGCCCGGGTGCACCGACGTGACACCCACGCCGTCGTCGGCGAGTTCGTGCCGCAGCGCCTCGGTGAAGCCGCGGACGGCGAACTTGCTCGCCGCGTACGCGGCCTGCCCGGCGGGCGCGATGATGCCGAACAGGCTGGAGACGTTGACCAGGTGCGCGCCGGGCTCGGCCTTGAGCGCGGGCAGCAGCGCGTGGGTCAGGCGTACCACCGCCCGGAAGTTGATCTCGATGACCCAGAGGAACTCCTCCAGGGTGACCTGGTCGAAGCGCCCGCCCAGCGCCACCCCGGCGTTGTTGATCAGCAGCCGGATGCGGGGATGCGCGCTGTGGATCTCGGCGGCGACCCGCTCGGTGGCGTCGGCGTCGGCGAGGTCGACCACGTGCGTCTCGACCCGCAGGTCCGGGTGGGCCGCCGAGATCGCGGCGGCGACCGAGGCCAGGCCGTCGGCGTCGCGGTCGAGCAGGACCAGGTCGGCGCCGCGCCGGGCCAGGCCGTGGGCCAGCGCCGCGCCGATGCCGCTTGCCGCGCCGGTGAGCACCGCGGTGCCGCCGGGGAAGACGAGGTCACGCATCGGTTCCTCCCGAGGTGGCGGCGGCGGGTACGCCGGCGCGGGCGAAGCGCACGCCGTCGGTGAGCGGGCCGTGCCGCATCAGGCGCACGTCGCGAGGGTAGTTCTGGTGCAGCCGCCACGGCGCGCGCGGCCCCTGCTTGGGCAGCTGGTCGACGGCGCGCAGCACGTAGCCGGACTTCAGGTCGATGATCGGCGCCAGGTCGTCGGTGTCCGGGGCGAGCGGCGTGACGATCTGCTGGCCGGTGTCGTCGAGGTGGCGCAGCAGCCGGCAGACGTACGTGGCGACGAGGTCGGCCTTGAGCGTCCAGGAGGCGTTGGTGTAGCCGATCGTCATGGCGAAGTTCGGCACGCCGGAGAGCATCATGCCCTTGTAGGCCACTGTCGAGGCGAGGTCGACGTCGGCGCCGTCGACGGCCAGCGTCATGCCGCCGAGCGCGAGCAGGTTCAGGCCGGTGGCGGTGACCACGACGTCGGCGGCCAGCTCCTCGCCGGAGGCGAGCCGGATGCCGCGCTCGGTGAACGTGTCGATGGTGTCGGTGACCACCGACGCGCGCCCGGCGCGCAACGCGGCGAACAGGTCCCCGTCCGGCACCACGCACAGGCGCTGGTCCCACGGGTCGTACCGGGGTGAGAAGTGCCTGTCGACGTCGTAGCCGGCGGGCAGGCGGCCCTTCGCGGCCCGGCGCAGGAACCGCTTCACCACGCCCGGGGCGCGGCGGCTGAGCTGGAAGTTGGCCACGCCGAGCGTGACGTTCTTCCACCGGGCCACCGTGTACGCGGCCTGCGGGGGCAGCCAGCGCCGCGCGGCGTCGGCGAACGGGTCGCGTGACGGCAGCGCCACGACGTACGTGGGTGAGCGCTGGAGCATGGTGACGTGGGCGGCCCGCTCGGCCAGGGCCGGGACCAGGGTGACGGCAGTGGCGCCGCTGCCGATCACCACGACCCGCTTGCCGGTGTAGTCCAGGTCCGCCGGCCAGTGCTGCGGGTGCACGAGCGTGCCGGCGTACCGCTCGACGCCGGGGAAGCGCGGCGTGTAGCCCTCGTCGTAGCGGTAGTAGCCGGAGTTGGTGAACAGGAACCCGCAGGTCAGGGTGACGTCCTCGCCGGTGTCGTCGCGGCGGGCGTGGACCGTCCAGCGTGCGGTGGCGCTGTCCCACTCGGCGCGGACGGCCCGGTGGTGGAAGCGGATGTGCCGTTCCACGTCGTACTCGCGGGCGGTCTGCCGCACGTACGCGCGGATGGAGTCGCCGTCGGCGATGGCCTTCGGGTCGGTCCACGGCTTGAACACGTAGCCCAGGGTGTACATGTCGGAGTCGGAGCGGATGCCCGGGTAGCGGAACAGGTCCCAGGTGCCGCCGATGGCGCCCCGGGCCTCCAGCACCGCGTAGGTCTTGCCGGGGCATTCGCGTCCGAGGTGGACGGCGGCGCCGATGCCGGACAGCCCGGCACCGACGATGAGGACGTCGACGTGGTCTGCGGCCATCGCTTCTCCCGTTCGCACCGGCGGTGGACGGACCCTATCCATGGCCGTCGAGCGCAGTCAACACTGTGTCGAGCTTAATCGACAGGGTGTTGAGCGGGTGTAGCATCAGCC
Source organism: Micromonospora sp. LA-10 (assembly GCF_051853095.1). Lineage (NCBI taxonomy): Bacteria > Bacillati > Actinomycetota > Actinomycetes > Micromonosporales > Micromonosporaceae > Micromonospora > Micromonospora sp. LA-10. The sequence goes on along the minus strand of NZ_CP195710.1, from coordinate 211,926 downwards.
GACATGACCACCGCCCGTACGCCGGCCGGCGCCGCGCCCAGCCGTGGGCGGCGGGCCGGCCGCTCCACCGGCGACGAACGGGAGACCGCGATCCTGGCCACCGCCGAGCGGTTGCTGCGCCAGCGCGCGTTCGGCGACATCTCCATCGACGACCTGGCGCGCGGCGCGGGCATCTCCCGACCCACCTTCTACTTCTACTTCCCGTCCAAGGACGCGGTGCTGCTCACCCTGCTGGACCGGGTCACCGAGGAGGCCGACGCGGCGGCCGGCGGCGTGTTCGACCGGCTCGCCGAGGACCCGCGCGCCCGCTGGCGGGAGCTGATCGCCCGGTTCCACGCCACGTTCGGCGGGCACCGGGACGTGGTGCTGGCCTGCGCCCAGGTACGCGGCACCAACGCCGAGGTGCGGCGGCTCTGGGCCGAGGTGCTGGAACGCTGGGTCCGCGCGGTGCAGGCCGCCATCGAGGCCGAACGCGCGCGCGGCGCGGCCCCGGACGGGCTGCCCGCCCGGGACCTCGCCATCGCGCTGAACTCGATGAACGAACGCGTCTGGTACGCCACGTTCGCCGGGGACGGCCCGGCGGTGGCCGAGCGGGACGTGGTGGACGTGCTGCTCGACGTCTGGCTGACCGCGATCTACCGGACCACCACACCGCCGGTCATGCCGTCCGCCGGAACTCCATGATCCAGTTTGTCTCCCAGGCGCGCCCGCCGTCGGTGGAGAACGCCTGCTCCCAGCGGCAGGAGACCGGAGTGATCGCCGACCAGAGGAACCGGCAGCGCACCGGGCGGCCCTCGTCGGTGTCGTCGGCGTGGAACTCGCCGACGCCGCCGGTGAACCGGCCCACCACCGGCGGCAGCTCCAGCACGCCGCGGTGGCTGTGCATCCAGTAGATCGACCAGAGCCCGGTCGACGGATTCAAGATGCGCACGCTGGAGCCGGCGAAGCCCCGGCTGGGGCAGCGCATCTCGTCGAAGCTGCCCGCGCCGTCGAAGAACGACCGGGCCTCGCTGACGCCGGTGAACTCGTCCCAGTCGTCGCTGCCGACGTGCCGCTGCCGCAGGCGCCGGTTGGTCACGTCCCAGGTGCCGACGAGGAAGTCGAAGTCGCCCATCAGCGGCCCACCGGCCCCTCGGCCCGGGCGTCGGCCAGGTAGCCCGCCAGGTCCGGCTCGTCCGGCGCGAGCACGTGCCGGATCCAGGCGGTGCGCTCGTGTTCCAGCACGCCCAGCTCCCAGACGCAGCCCACGCCGGGGCGGTCCAGGTCCACGAAGCGCGCCGGGTCGTCGTCCGGGCAGTCGAGCGCGGGTTGCCCGGCGATCGCGATGCGGCACTCGACCACATTGTCGAAGAACCAGCTGTACGCCAGCAGGTACGCGCCGCTGTCCGCGCCCCGGTGCAGCACCACCCAGCTCGCCGGCGGGGTGCCGCCGTCCGGGGCGGGCAGCAGCGACGGCAGGTACGCGTACGCGGCGTCGACCACACGTGGTTCGAGGCGGCGGTCCGGCTGGTCGATGTGGTAGCGCTTGACGTGCCGGCCGGCGACCTCGATCGTCCCCGGCACTGTGAGCTCCTTGTCGTGGAAAGCCATGATCGGGACGGTAGAGGCGGTCCCCTGACAGCTAGTGTCAGGAGAATGCGTGCGAGCCGACTCCTGTCCATCCTGCTGCTCCTGCAGGCGCACGGCCGGCTCACCGCCGCCGACCTGGCCGACCGCCTCCAGGTGTCCGTACGCACCATCTACCGGGACGTGGAGGCGCTGCACGCCGCCGGCATCCCGCTCTACGGCGAGGCGGGACACGACGGCGGCTACCGGCTCGTGGAGGGCTGGCGGACCCGGCTGACCGGGCTGACCGCCGAGGAGGCCGACCGGCTGCTCTTCGCCGGGCTGCCCGGACCGGCCGCCGAACTGGGCTACCAGTCGGTCGTCACCGCCGTGCAGCTCAAACTGCGGGCCGCGCTGCCCGCGCCGCTGGCCGACCGGGCCGCCCGGCTCGAACAGCGGTTCCACCTGGACACGCCGGGCTGGTACTCCGACGGCGACCCGTCGCCGTACCTGGCCCAGGCGGCCGAGGCGGTGTGGCGGGAGCGCCGGATCCGGGTGCGGTACCGCGGCTGGCGCGACGAGACGACGCGCGTGCTCGACCCGTACGGACTCGTACTCAAGGGCGGGCGCTGGTACCTCGTGGCCGCCCGCCCGGACCGCGCCGACCCGGCCACCTACCGGGTCAACCAGATCCTCGGCCTGACCCCGCTGGACGAGAAGTTCGAACGGCCGGAGTTCGACCTGCCGGGCTGGTGGCGCGCCCACGTGGTGCAGTTCCGGGCCGGCCTGCACCGCGACGAGGCCACCATCCGGCTGTCGCCGCGCGGGTTCGCCCGGCTGCGCGAGATCGGCAGCGACGTGGTGGTGGCTGCCGCCGAGGCGAGCGCCGGCCAGCCCGACGGCGCCGGCTGGGTGCGCGCGGTCATCCCGATCGAGTCGCTCACCCACGCCCACGGCGACCTGCTGCGGCTCGGCGCCGACGTGGAGGTCCTGTCCCCGGAGGCGCTGCGCGCCCGCCTTTCCGAAACCGCCACCGCCCTGGCCGCCCTCTACCACCCCCCGCCCGTCCCGCCGCTCGCCGGATGAAGGAGGTTCAGGGGAGGGTGTGGAGGGCCTCGGCCACCGTGGACAGGGCTCGGTCGATCTCCGACGGTGGGGTCGCCGCGTACCCGAGGACCAGGCCGGGCGGCTGCGGGCGCTGGCCGTGCCAGGACAGCGGGTGGACCTTGACGCCCCGATGCAGCGCCGCCGCCGCGAGCGCCCGGTCGTCGAGGTCGCCGGGCAGCGTGACCATCAGGTGCAGCCCGGCGGCGGCACCGTGCACCACCGCCCCCGGCAGGTACGCGCGGACCGCCCGGATCATCGCGTCGCGGCGGCGTACGTGCCGGTGGCGCAGCAGCCGCAGGTGCCGCTCCAGCGCGCCCGACTCCATCAGCTCGGCCAGCACCAGTTGCGGCAGCGCCGCGTTGCCCAGATCCGCCGTCCGCTTCGCGTCCACCACGTCGGCGTGCAGGCTCGGCGGCACCAGCGTCCACCCGATCCGCAGGGCCGGGGCGAGCAGCTTGGAAATGCTGCCGGTGTAGCAGACCCGGTCCGGGGCCATGCCGCGCAGCGCCGGCACCGGTGGCCGGTCGTACCGGTGCTCGGCGTCGTAGTCGTCCTCCAGCACCAGTCCGCCGTCGCGCGCCCACCGCAGCAGCCGGCGACGCCGCTCGCCGTCGAGCACCACCCCGGTCGGGAACTGGTGCGCCGGGGTGAGCAGCACGGCCGGTGCGCCGGAGTGCGCCAGCAGGTCCACGCGCAGGCCCCGGTCGTCCACGGGCACCGGCGGCGTGGCCATCCCGGCGTACGTCAGGTGCTGCCGCACGCCGAGCGAGCCGGGGTCCTCCACCGCGACGGTGCGCGTACCCCGCTCGTGCAGCACCCGCGCGAGCAGGCCGAGCGCCTGGGACACGCCGGCCACGACCACCACCTCGGCCGGGTCGGCGCGGATGCCCCGGTTGCGGGCCAGCCAGTTCGCGACGGCCAGCCGCAGCGCGGGCGTGCCGGTCGGGTCGCCGTAGCCGAGCGCGGCGGGCGTGGCCCGGTGCAGCACGGCCCGCTCGGCCCGCAGCCAGGCCGCGCGGGGAAAGGCCGCCAGATCGGGTACGCCCGGCGTCAGGTCCACCCGTGCGGGCGCGGCGCGCAGCGCCTCGAAGACATCGAGGCCGGGCCGGCCGGCGAACACCGCCGGTGCCTTCCTCGGTTCGGGCGGCCGGGCGCGCACAGCGGCCGGCGTGGCCACCACGACGGTTCCAGCCCGGCCGCGCCCGGCGACGTGGCCGTCCTCGCCCAGCCGCTGGTACGCCTCGGTGACCACGCCGCGTGAGACGCCCAGCTCGGCGGCGAGCACCCGGCTGGCCGGCAGGCGGGTGCCGACCGGCGCCCGGCCGTCGGCGATCGCCGAGCGCAGCCGGGCGGCCAGCCAGTCCGCGCGCCCGCCGGGCGGGGCCTCCCCGACGTCCAGTTGGAGGAAGTCCGCGCCGACCGATTTGGACCTCTCGGAAACGACAGCTTTGGCCCTGTCCACCGGACCATTATGGCCAGAGGCTGGACGGGTGACCATCGCCTTCCTGCTGACCGCACTCGTCGTCGCCGTCACTCCGGGCACCGGTGTGACGCACACGCTCGCCACCGCCGTGACGGCCGGACGCCGCGCCGGACTGGCCGCCGCCGCCGGAGCCACGCTCAGCCTCGTCCCGCACGTGATCGCCGCGGTGACCGGCCTGGCCGCGCTGCTGCGCGCCGGCACCCCGGCGTTCCGCGTGGTGACCTGGCTGGGTGTGGCGTACCTGCTCTGGATGGCCTGGTCGGCGTGGCGCGACCGGAGCGCGTTCACAGTCGACGGGGACCGGCCGCCGCGCCCGGCGTCCGCGGTGTTCCGCGACGGGGTGCTGATGAACCTGCTGAACCCGAAGGTGACGGTGTTCTTCGTGGCGTTCCTGCCGCAGTTCGTCCCACCGGGCGCGCCCGCCGCCCCCATCCGCATGCTCGCCTGCGGTCTGGTGTTCATGCTGGTCACGCTGCTGGTGTTCGCCGGCTACGCGGTCCTGGCCGGCGCGTTGCGCCGCCGCGTGCTGGCCCGGCCCCGGCTGACCGCGCTGCTGCGGCACGCCGTCGCCGGCAGCTTCCTCGCCCTGGGCCTCGGGCTCGCGTTCACCGCCTAGAAGGAGCAGTTCTGTGCGTTTCCGGCACTCCCCCGAGATCTGGTCGTCCTTCCCGGAGCTGACCTGCGGCGTCCTGCACGCCACCGGGATCACGGCCGACACCGACGTCACGCCACGGCTCGCCGGTCACCTCGACGTCGCCCGCGACCGGCTCGCCGCCGGACCGGAGGGCGGCTTCCTGGAGATCCAGGCGTGGCGGCGCGCGTTCGCCCGGATGGGCTGCCCGCCGACGCGCTACCGCTGCGCGGCCGAGTCGCTGCTGCGCCGGCTGCGGCGCGACGGGGATCTGCCCCGGCTGCATCCGCTGGTGGACCTCGGCAACGCGCTCTCGGTCCGGTACGCGGTGCCGGTGGCGGTGCTCGACCTGGCCGGCGTCGACGGCGACCTGACGGTGCGCCCGGCTGACGGCACGGAGTCCTACCTGACGCTCGGCGGCGAGCGGGAGCACCCGGCGCCCGGTGAGGTGATCTTCGCCGATCAGGGCGGGCAGGCGCACGCCCGGCGCTGGTGCCACCGGCAGAGCGGCGCGTCAGCGGTACGGGCCGGCACCGGCGAGGTCCTCGTGGTCATCGAGGCGATGCACGCCGGGGCGGCGCCGACCGTACGCCGGATGGTGGACGACCTGGCGGCGGCGCTGGCCGAGCAGTGGGGCGTGCCGTCACGGACGGGGGTGCTCACCGCGCAGGCCCCGGAGTTCGCCGTGCCCGTCCGGGCCGCCTGACGTGGCGTCGGTGGCGCCGGTCGGCGCGGCCGGCTCGCCGTGCAGCTCGCGCAGGGCGTCGGCGAGCCGGTCGTCGGCGGTGCCCCACCACTGCCGGGCCAGCTCGACGGTGCGGCCCAGCGAGTCGTCGCCCACCTGCTCGGCGCTCATCATGCGCAGGAAGCGAACGGTCACGGCATCGGACTCATCGGCTATCACGCCCGTACCCTAGCCACCGCCTCCGACGAAACCGGCGGCCGAGTCGGGGTCGTCCGCCCGGTTGAGGTCGCCGCCCGCGGGTAGTGCGCGGTCATGCCCCAGCGATACGAGGACTACGACCGCGTCGCGATCGTCACCGGCGCGGACTCCGGCATCGGCAAGGCGTGCGCGGTGGCGCTCGCCGAGGCCGGGTACGACATCGGCATCACCTGGTACGGCGACCCGGCCGGCGCCGAGCGCACCGCGGCCGAGGTACGCGCCGCCGGCCGCCGCTGCGAGACCGCCGAGCTGGACCTGACCCGGCTCCCCGGGGCTGCGGCGGTCATCGACGAACTGGCCGACCGGCTCGGCGGGCTGGGCGTGCTCGTCAACAACGCCGGCACCGGCCTGTCCGAGCCGTTCGTGGACGTGAGCTGGGAGAAGTGGCGGGAGGTGCTGGCAGTCGACCTGGACGGGCCGTTCCTGTGCTCGCAGCGGGCCGCCCGGCGGATGCGCGCGGCCGGACGGGGCGGCCGGATCATCAACATCACCAGCGTCCACGAGCACGCGCCCCGGGTCGGCTCGTCCGCGTACTGCGCGGCGAAGGGTGGCCTGGGCCTGCTCACCAAGGTGATGGCGCAGGAACTGGCGGCCGACGGGATCACCGTCAACGCTGTTGCCCCCGGTGAGATCGCCACCCCGATGACCGGGCAGGAGGACGTCGACCCGTTCACGCGGGACCGTCCCGGGGTGCCGGTCGGGCGTCCCGGTGACGCGCGGGAGGTGGCGGCTGTGGTGGCGTTGCTCGCGTCGCCGGCTGCGGCTTACGTGACGGGGGCGTCTTGGGCGGTGGACGGGGGGATGTTGTTGATGGGGCCGCAGGCTTCTTCGCTTTCCTCTGATTCCTGGCGTTCGGTCTAGGGGTCCGTGTTGGGTCACCGTTTGGGGCCGGGGGCGACCGTGCCCGGCTCCGGGCGGTCAGGCTTGATCCCTGCGCCGGGCACGGTCGCCCCCGGCCCCGTCGTGGTCAGGTGCGTTCGTTGCTGCCGGGTTTTGGGGTGGCCTCCATGGGCGCATCCAGGGGTGCTTGCTGCTGCTCGGGGTAGTGGCAGGCGGTTTGCTGTCGGCCGCCGTCTCGGGTGGTCAGTGCGGGTTCTTCGGTGGCGCAGTGGTCGGTGGCTTTCCAGCAGCGGGTGCGGAAGCGGCAGCCCGACGGTGGGTTGAGTGGGGTGGGGACGTCGCCGGTGAGGCGGATGCGGCCGGCGGGGCCGAGCGTGGTGACGTCGGGGATCGCGGACAGCAGCGCTCGGGTGTAGGGGTGCTGCGGCCGGGTGTAGATGGTGTCGCGGTCGCCGATCTCGACGATTTTGCCGAGGTACATGACGGCGACGCGGTGGCAGAAGTGGCGGATGACGGCGAGGTCGTGGGCGATGAACACGAACGCCAGGTCGAGGTCGCGTTGCAGATCCCGCAGCAGGTTGATGACCTGCGCCTGGATCGACACGTCGAGGGCGGAGACGGGTTCGTCGGCGACGATGAGTTTCGGTTTGAGGGCGAGGGCGCGGGCGATGCCGATGCGCTGGCGTTGTCCGCCGGAGAACTCGTGCGGGTACCTGTTGTAGTGCTCCGGATTCAACCCGACCAGTTCCAGGAGTTCCTGAACGCGCTTTTTGACGCCGCCGGGTGGGGTGATGTTGTTGACCTGCAACGGCATCGCCACGATCCGCCCGACCGTGTGACGCGGGTTCAGCGACGCGTACGGGTCCTGGAAGATGATCTGCAGGTCCTGCCGCAGCGCGCGCAGCTCACGGCGTCCACCGTGGGTGATGTCCCGCCCGGCGAACTCGATCGTCCCGGCGGTGGGCTCCAGCAGGCGGACCAGCATCCGCCCCGTCGTGGTCTTCCCACACCCGGACTCCCCGACCAGGCCGAGCGTTTCGCCGGGGCGCACGTCGAAGTCCAGCCCGTCGACCGCCCGCACCGCACCCCGCGCCCGCAGCCCTTGCCGCACCGGGAAGTGCTTGGTCAGTCCCCGCACCGACAGCAGCGGCTCGCCCGCGAGCCGGCCGGCGCCGCCCGCCACCGTCACCTGCCCGTTCGCCACACCGCTCATCGGGCCACCCCCACCTGCGCGACCTCGTCGCGATAGATCCGCTCCCGCGCCGCGACCGGCAGATGGCACGCCACCAGATGGCCCGGCGAACCAGCAGGGCCCAACTCCGGGATCTCCGTGCGGGACCGGTCGCCGTTGACGTCGGCCCACCGGCAGCGCGGATGGAACGCGCACCCCGACGGCAGATTGATCAACGACGGCGGGTTGCCGGGGATCGGCACCAGGTCCGCGTCCGCGTCACCGTGCAACGACGGCACGCTCGACAACAACCCCCACGTGTACGGATGCTGCGGCGCCCGCAACACCCGCTCCACACTGCCGTGCTCCACCGCCCGACCCGCGTACATGACCAGCACGTCGTCGGCGACCTGAGACACCACACCCAGGTCGTGGGTGATCAGGATGATCGCCGAGTGGAACTCCTCCTGCAGGTCGCTGAGCAGGTCCAGGATCTGCGCCTGCACCGTCACATCCAGAGCGGTCGTCGGCTCGTCAGCGATCAACAGATCCGGGTCGTTGACGAGCGCCATCGCGATCATCGCCCGCTGCCGCATCCCACCCGAGAACTCATGCGGATACTGGTCGAACCGCTTGGCCGGCTGCGGGATGCCGACCCGGTCCAGCATGTCCACCGCCCGCGACCGCGCCTCCCGCCGCCCGGCCCTCGGGTGATGCACCCGGTACGCCTCAGCGATCTGCTTCCCGACCGAGTAGTACGGATGCAACGCCGACAACGGATCCTGAAAGATCATCGCCATGTCCCGGCCCCGCAACCGACGAATCTCCTCCTCACCCAGCCCCACCAACTGACGCCCACCCACCGAGATCTCCCCCGAGATGGTCGTCCGCTTCGCGTTGTGCAGACCGAGGATCGCCAGCGACGTCACGCTCTTACCGGAACCGGACTCCCCCACGATTCCCAACGTCCGACCCCGCTCCACCGAGAACGACACCCCGTCCACCGCCCGCACCACGCCGTCCTCGGTGTCGAACCGCACCCGTAGATCCGTGACCCGCAGGTACGGGCCCTCGCCGCGTCGCGGCGCCGGAAACTCCACCATGTCCGATCCCTCCTCCTCAGCTCAGCCGGACCCGCGGGTCGATCACCGCGTACAGCACATCGACGACGATGTTGGCGACCACGATGAACACCGCCGCCAGCAGCACCGTCGCCATCACCACCGGCAGGTTGAGGAACTGCACCGCCTCCACAGTCGCCTTGCCGAGACCCTGGAGGCCGAAGATGGTCTCGGTGATGAACGTGCCGCCGAGGCTGGTGCCGATGTCCAGCCCGGCGATCGTCACGATCGGCGTGATCGCCGCCCGCAGCGCGTGCCGGGTGTGCACCTGCCGGGCGGGCAGTCCCTTCGCCCGCGCGGTGCGGATGAAGTCCTCCGACAGCGTCTCCAGCATCTGCGCCCGCGACAGCCGGGCGTACAGCGCCGAGTTGAGGAAACCCAGCGTCATCCAGGGCAGCAGCAGCCCGGCCGCCCACCGGGCCGGGCTGTCGGTCAGCGGCGTGTAGGTGGGGAACGGCAGCAGCCCGGTGGAATAGACCAGCAGGTAGAGCAGGATCAGCCCGAAGAAGTAGACCTGCATCGACGCCCCGGCCAGCGTGACGCCGATCGCGGCGCGGTCGAACGCCGTACCCCGGCGCAGCGCCGACACCATGCCCAGCGAGATGCCGAGACCGAGCCAGAGCACCGCGCCGCCTGCGACGATGCTGAACGTCACCGGGGCGCGCTGGGCGACGATCTCGGTGACCGGCTGGTTGTTGCGGAACGAGTAGCCCAGGCAGGGCGCCGGACAGTCCTGGCGGAAGTCCCCCTCGCCGTAGGTACGCCCGGCGAAGACACCCCCGACGAAGTCCGCGTACTGCCGGGGCAGCGGCTGGTCGATACCGAGGCGGCGCTCGACCTGGGCGATGTCCTCGGCGGTGCAGTTCTTGCCGCACATCACCTTCGCCGGGCTGCTCGGCACCGCGAAGAAGAGACCGAATGTGACGAGGCTGATGACCACAAGGGTCAGGGCGGCGACGAGCAGCCGCCGGACGACGAAACGGAACACGGGAGCACCTCCCCCGGGTGGGGCGCGGGGACGGCCGCCGTGACCGCCGTCCCCGCGCGGCTGTCACTTCTTCACGTAGATGCCGTTGAGCGAGATGATCCCGAACGCGTCGCTGAGGAAGGCGTTGCCGACCTTCGAGCCGTGCAGCTCGTAGGTGGCGTCGTAGTAGCAGGGCACGACCGGCGCGTACTTCTCCATGATCATGCGGTCGAGCGCCATCCAGCCGGCGTCCTGCTCCGCGGCGGGCAGGGCGCGGACCCGGTCGATCTCCGCGCTGACCGACGGCTCGTTGAGGTACGACAGGTTCTGGTTGCCCTCGGCCACGATCTCCCGTCCGTCGTAGACCGGCGGGATGACGGTGGAGCCGGTGGGCCAGTCCGAGCCCCAGCCGGTGAGGTACAGGTCGTAGGGGTTGTCCTTGCGGCCCACCTCGTCGTAGTAGCTGCTGTTGTCGATCGGCTTCATCACGATGTCGAAGCCCATGTCGGTGAGGTTCTTACGCAGCGCCTCGGCCTGCTGGGTGCGCAGTTCCAGGCTGGAGTGGGCGAGCACCAGCTTCGGCCGCTTGCCGGCGAGCAGTTCGGCGGTCTTGGCCTTGTCGCCGGTCACCGGGGCGTTGAACACGTCGTACGGGACGAAGCCGGCGGTGGTGGGCGACATCAGCGTGCTCGCGGGTGAGCCGGCGGCCTGCCCGCCGAGCACCTTGAGCAGGGCGTCCTTGTCGACCGCGTAGTTCAGCGCCCGGCGTACGTCCAGGTCGGTGACCCGCTGGGTGTTGATGCTCAGCACCCAGTTGTACTGGGTCGGGCCGCGTACGACCCGGTCGGCGACGCCGGCGCCGGTGGTGCGGGGCAGCACCGACGGCGGCACGTCCGACCAGCTCAGCGCCGCCTGGTCGGCGGGCCCGTCGGCGACCAGCCGCTCGGCGATCTGGGCCTGCTCCAGGCCGAACGTCATCCGGATCGCGTCCGGGTACGCGTTGCGGATCGGGTCGGTCGCCGGGTCCCAGTTCGGGTTGCGTTCCAGCTCCAGCGACACGTCGCGCTGGTAGGACTTCACCCGGTACGGGCCGGACGAGAACGGCCGCAGGTCGTAGTTGGCGCGGGTGTCCTTGGCGGCGGGCACGGGCGCGCTGGTGGGCAGCGCCGCCGCGTACGGCAGGTCGCAATGCGGCTGCGGGAACGTGAACCGGATGGTCCGGTCGTCGGGTGTGGCGACGCCGTCGGGCACCGGCTTGCCGCCGTCGTACGGTCCCTTGTAGGTGGCGTTGTACGCCCCGCCCGGGTAGAGCCACTGCTGGATGTAGTGCGGGCCTTCGTTGAGGTTCGCCGCGAACGACCGGGCGAGGCCGTGGGCGACGTCCTTGCTGCTCACCGGCGTGCCGTCCTCGTACTTCACGCCGTCGCGCAGGGTGAACTCCCAGACCTTGCAGTCGCCGTTCACGTCCTTGCCGGGGTTGGTGGCCAGGTCGCCGACGAGCAGCAGCTTGCCGGTGCCGTCCTCCTTGTAGCCGTTGAGCGCGCGGTAGAGCATCCCGCCGGCGACCTGCTGCACGTTGACGTAGTTGCGGGCCGGGTCGAGGTGTTCGAAGTCGGCCGGCTGCATGACGGTGAGGGTGCCGCCGCGGGACGCCCCGTCGACGGGCTTCGCCGGGCCCTGGTTGTCGGCGGCCTCGTACGAGATCGAGCCGCTCTGGGTCTTGGTCTTCTGGTCCTCACCGCCGCCGTCGTCGGGGGTGGGGTTGCAGCCTGCGGCGACCAGCGCCGCCGCGGCGAGGACACCTGTGAGTGTCCGGGTTCGTGCGCGCACGGTGTGCTCCCTTCGTGCCCGGCGGCCCCCGCCGGCCGGGCGTGTGATGGCCGTGGGGACTACCGGGTGGAGCGGGGATCCAGCGAGTCGCGCAGCGCGTCGCCGAGCAGGTTGAACGCCAGGACCAGCAGGAAGATCGTCAACCCGGGGAACAGGGTGTACCAGGGGTCGCTCGCGACGTAGCCGATGCTGTTGAAGATCATGCGGCCCAGGTCGGGCGTGGGTTCGGTGACGCCGATGTTGACGAACGCCAGCGCCGCCTCGATGGCGATGAACTGGGGCACCATCAGCGAGACGGTGACCAGGATCGGCGCCCAGATGTTCGGCAGCAGCTGCCGCAGCAGGATGTGCGCGGTGCCGGCGCCCGCGGCCCGGGCCGCGTCGACGAACTCCCGCTCCCGCAGCGAGATCACCTGCCCGCGGACCAGACGCGCGGTGTACGTCCAGCTGAACAGGCCGAAGGTGGCGACGATCAGGGCGACCCGGAAGGCCGGCGACGGCGCCTCCCGATCGGAGTAGAAGCGGTCCTGGAGGATCGGGATGACCGCGAGGGCGAAGATGAGGAACGGGAACGCCAACGTGAGGTCGATCAGCCAGTTGACGAGACTGTCCAGCCAGCCCTTGGCCCATCCGGCGAGTACACCCACCGCGACGCCGATGCACGAGGCCACCAGCGCGGACGTGAACGCGATGAACAGGGACGTGCGAAGGCCGTAGACCAGTTGCATCAGGATGTCCCGGCCACTGCCGGGTTCGAGGCCCAGCCAATGATCGGAACTGATCCCGCCGGCGTACCCGATCGGCATTCCGAAATCGTTCAACCGGTCGACGAACTTGTCGGTCGGGTCGATTCCGGTGAGCCGCCCCAGCAGCGGCGCGCCGAGCGCGACCACCGCGGCGACGGCGAGCGTCACAGCGCTGGCCCGGGCCGTACGGTCGCGCTTGAGCCGCAGCCAGGCGAGCTGGTTGGGTGATCGGCCGACGAACTCGACGGTGCGGCCGGCGGGCTCGGGGCCGGCCTGGATCTCGGGGCCGGGAATGGGCGCGTCGGCGGCCGGGGTCCGGGGCGGCGGGTGTGAGAGGTCGCTCATGAACAGTCCCTCCGACGGGGGCGGAAACGCCCTGCCACCCGACGGTAAAGGGATCAGTGGCACCGGAAAGAATCGTTACGGTAACGGCCGTTCCGGTTGTCGTGCATTGACAACGATCCGGCCTACGGAATGCATCGGCGCAATAACGGGCCGATTCGGTTGTCAGCCTTTCAGGCAGGCGTCACGCTTATTCGGAATGCGTTTGCGCGAGGCACGGAAGCGGTTGTCAGCCGTTCGGGCATTCCCGTACGCCGATGTCACGCCGGACGTGCGACGAGGCCGAGGGGTGTAACACTTCGTGACTCTTCGCGTTCACACCGTCCACCTAGGGTTCTCGGCGGCCCGGTTCGCACGACGTACCGGGTCGTCCACCGGCCCCTCACCCTGGGGCCCCGACGGAAGGACCACCCATGCCCTTCGCCCGACGTACCGCCGCGCTGGCCCTGGTCGCCGCGCTCGGCGGCCTCGCCGCGCCGGCCTCCCCCGCGGTCGCCGCGCCGCGCCCCGGCCCGCAGACCCCCTCGGTGCTGCTGCTCACCGTCGACGACGGCGCCGACGTGCGCGCCACGGTGCTGACCTGCGGGCCGACCGGCGGCCTGCACCCCGACCCGATCACCGCCTGCCGCCTCGTCGCCCGCGTCGACGGCGACCTGGACGCGCTCGACGTGGACGGCGCGCCCTGCACCTCCCAGTACGCCCCGGTCGTCGCCCGCGCCATGGGCTTCTGGCAGAACCGCCCGGTCTCCTACACCCGGACCTTCCCCAACCCCTGCCTGATGCAGCGCACCACCGCGACCCTCTTCACCTTCTGACACCCCCCTTCTTGGCGTTGATCATGAGGTTGACGGCGGTTCCGGTCCGTTTTGTCGCCGTCAACCTCATGATCGACGGGGTGGGTGGGGTGGGGATGGGTGGTGCGCGGAGAATGGTCGGGTGGACGGGGGTGCTGTGGGCGGGCGGACGGTCGGTGGCGGGCGGGAGCTGCGGGCGGACTGCTCGCGCTGCGCCGGGGTCTGCTGCGTCGCGCCGGCGTTCGCCGCCTCGGCCGACTTCGCCATCGACAAGCCCGCCGGACGGCCCTGCCCGAACCTGGGCGCCGACTTCCGCTGCGGCATCCACACCGAGCTGCGGCAACGCGGCTTCCCCGGATGCACCGTGTTCGACTGCTTCGGCGCCGGGCAGCACCTCACCCAGCACACGTTCGCCGGACGCGACTGGCGCACCGACCCGGCCACCGCGCAGCGGATGTTCGACAGCTTCGCGGTGCTGCGGCCCCTGCACGAACTGCTCTGGTACCTGACCGAGGCGGTACGCCTCACCCCGCCCGGCCCGCTGCGCGACGACCTGACCGCCGCGCTGGACGAGACCGGCCGGCTCACCGACGGCACCCCTTCCGAGCTGCTCGCGCTCGACGTGGACGCCCACCGGGACCGGGTCAACCGGCTGCTGGCCCGCGCCGCCGAGCACGCCCGCAGCGGGAAGGCCGGCCCGGACCGCCGGGGCGCCATGCTGATCGGTGTGGACCTGCGCCGTACCCCGCTGGCCGGGGCGAACCTGCGCGGCGCCTGCCTGATCGGCGCCGACCTGCGCGGCGTGCGTCTCGGCGCCGCCGACCTGACCGGCGCGGACCTGCGCGGAGCCGACCTGCGCGGCGCGGACCTGGGCGAGTGCCTGTTCACGCATCAGTCCCAGCTCGACGCCGCTCGCGGCGACCACCGCACGGTCCTGCCGCCGGGGCTGCGCCGCCCGGCCCACTGGTCTCTGACGCTGACCCCCACCGGCCCCCGCCCGCGCCCGCGCTCGCACCGCCGCTGACCCCGCCCTCCGGGCCCCGCACCTCCTCCCCGCTGATCAAGGAGTTTGCGTCCGCTTCAGCGCTGCCCCAGACCGCAAACTCCTTGATCACCCCCGCCCGGGAACCCCCTCCCTCTCGGCCGCCCCACCAGACCGCCCCCCGGGCGGTGATCAAGGAGTTTGTGTCCGGTTCGGGGCTGGATCGGGACACAAAGTCCTTGATCAACGGGGAGAGGGGGGTCGGCGAGGGCGGGAGGGGTGGTGGGAGCGTGGGTGGGTTTGGTGGAGGTGGGGTGGGGTAGGCGGCGCCGACGACTGTTGACCGACGGGAGGGGCACCGGTGGGGTATCGGGCACGCGACGGTCAGGAGCCGGTCGACCCGGCGCACGCCGAGGACGAGGCCGGGCAGGTTCCGCTGGTGCAGACGGCCGCGGACACCGACGTGCCCGCGCCCGCTCCCGGCGCGCCGAAACCGGACGAGGTGACTGAGGACGACGGCTCCAGCATGGCGGGCGGAGCATCCGGCAGCAGCTCGGGCGGCTCCTCGATGCCGACTCACCCGGACGCGGCCCGCGGACCGGACGCCGCCCGCTGAACGGGTGCCACCGCCGGACGGGCGCGGGCACCACCGAGGTCAGGCCACCGAACCGACGCAGGCCCCCGAACGGGCGCGGGCCGTTGAACGTTTGCCGTCACCCGCTGCGGGCAGGAGTGCGACATGACCAGTGAAGAGTCCTTCGGCCGCGCGGCCGGCGACGAACCCGACGGCGCGACCGCGTACGAGGCGTCCCTGCGCCCGCCGGGCGAGTCCCTGCACACCACCGACGACACCGGTGACGACTTCGCCGACCTGCCCGCCGAGGACCGCCGGTCCGCGCGGGAGGTCAGCCGCGCCGGTTACGACGTCGACGCGGTCTCCGGCACCGGCGACCCGTCCGAGGAGCCGGAGGAGATCGAGGAGGGCCGCCCGCTGCGCTGAGCCGTGCGCGGGGCGGTGGCGACGCCGCTCCGCGCCTCGGTCATGCCCCGGTTCGCCAGGGCGTCGGCGCGCTCGTTCTCCGGGTGTCCGTTGTGGCCCTTCACCCACAGCCAGGTCACGTCGTGCCGGGCGCAGGCCGCTTCCAGCGCCTGCCACAGGTCGGCGTTCTTGACCGGCTGCTTCGCGGCGGTCAGCCAGCCGTTGCGCTTCCACGAGTTGAGCCAGCCGGTGATGCCGTTGCGCACATAGGTGCTGTCGGTGTGCAGCCGTACCGTGACCGGGCGGGTCAGGCTCTCCAGCGCGCGGATCGCGGCGGTCAGCTCCATCCGGTTGTTCGTGGTCGGGGTGGCCTCGCCGCCGCACAGTTCCCGCTCGTGCCCGCCCCAGCGCAGCAGCGCGCCCCAGCCGCCGGGCCCGGGATTGCCGCTGCACGCGCCGTCGGTCCAGATCTCCACGACCCGGCCGGTCTCCGCCTCCGCCATGCCCGGCAACCTACCGGGTACGCGAGCACGCGGGACCACCCGACCCGCCGCGCGCGGCTAGCGTGCGGGCATGACCACTCCCCCGGGCTTCGCCACGCTCTGCAACTTCCGTGACCTCGGCGGCTGGCGTACCGGCGACGGCCGCACCGTCGCCCGGGGCCGCCTCTACCGGTCCGACTCGCTGGCCAAGCTCGCCGGTGACGACCTGGAACGGTTCGCGGCGCTCGGCGTCCGCACCGTGATCGACCTGCGGTACCCGTGGGAGATCGCCGACCGCGGCCGGGCCCCGGAGAGCCTCGACGTGACCTGGCACAACCTGAGCATCGAACACCGGCCGTACGTGCAGGCCGACATCGACCCCGGCGTGGACCCGTGGCGCTACCTGGCCGACCGGTACGCCGAGGTGGCCGAGGACGGCGTGGCCGAGCTGCGGCAGGCGATCGAGGTGATCGCGGACGGCGAGCATCCGCTGGTGTTCCACTGCGCCTCCGGCAAGGACCGCACCGGGCTGCTCGCCGCGCTGCTGCTGTCCCTGCTCGGCGTGGACGACGACCAGATCGCGGAGGACTTCACGCTCACCGAGCACGCCACCGACCGGCTGGTCGCCGAGTGGCGGGACCGCAACGGCGGCGCGACGCCGGGCTGGCCCGCGTACGGGCGGGCGCCCGCCGAGATCATCCGGCTGGTGCTGGCCGACCTGCGGGCCGCCCACGGTTCCGTGCACGGCTACGTGACCGGCCGGCTCGGTGTCAGCGAGCAGACGATCGACGCGCTGCGCGCCCGCCTGCTCACCGCCGATACGAAGCCGCTGCCCACCCAGGCCGCCACCGGCAGCACGCCGACACCTGTCACCCGCTGAGCGCCACCGACGAACGACAGCGGGCGACACGCCGTGGCGGCGAAAAGCGGACGACGCCCGCGCCACGGTCTGGCACGCTGCGTGATCGTGGACACGCGGTGGGAGGGCCTGCGGGCCGAGGTACGGGCGACTGTCGGCGAGCTGGTCTCCTCCGGCCGGGAGGCCGGTGTGCAGGTGGCCGCGTACCTGGACGGGGTCGCGATCGTCACCGAGCAGGCCGGCCTGGCCGACACCACCACGGGCCGGCCGATGACCGCCGACACGCCCGTGCACGCGGTCTCCACCGGCAAGGGACTCACCGCCACAGTGGTGCACGTGCTGGCCGAGCGAGGACGGCTCGACTACGACCTGCCACTCGCCGCGGTGTGGCCGGAGTTCGCCCGGCACGGCAAGGACGGCATCACGCTGCGGCACGTGCTCACCCACACCGCCGGCCTGCCCGCGCTGCCCGCCGACGTCACGCCGGAGGACTTCACCGACTGGGCGCGCATGTGCGACCTGCTGGCCGACGCGCGGCCGCTGTGGGCGCCGGGCGAACAGCTCGCGTACCACGCCTGGACGTGGGGCTGGCTGCTCGGCGAGGTGATCAGGCGGGTCACCGGCGCGCCGGTGTCGCGGGTGCTCGCCGAGGAGGTGGCCGGACCGCTCGGCGTGGACCGGGAACTGTTCCTCGGCGTACCGGAGGCGGACCTGCCCCGGCTGGCGCGGCTGGAGGACGCCGGCCTGTCCGCGCTGATGACCTGGGCCGGGGCGAACCTGCCGCACTTCGACGCGGTCGCCCCACCGGCGGTGCGCCCGGACACGATCATCGGTTCCCGCGCCGACGTGCTGCGCGCCGACGTGCCGTCGGTCGGCACGATGAGCGCCCGCGCGGTGGCCCGGATGTACGCGGCGCTGCTCGGCCCGGTCGACGGGGTACGGCTGATCTCCGATGAGCGGATGCGGGAGGTGTCCGCCCCGGCGGTCCGCGCCCAGGAATGGGTGTTCGGGCAGGAGAGCACGTTCGGGCTCGGCTACGCGGTCGAGGACGACGGATCGTTCGGCACCGCCGGCAGCGGCGGCAGCCTCGCGTTCGCGTACCCGGAACTGGGGTTGACGGTGGCGGCGGTGCGCAACCGGCTCGGCGCGGGCGACGGCGACCCGATGGAGCAGCTGCGGACGCTGGTACGCGACCGCGTCACCGAGGCGACCGGCCGCCGCGACTAGCGACGCAGGCGGGCGCGCAGTCGCCCAGCCGCGTCGCCGAGCACCGCGCCGGTCATCGGCAGCAGCGGGCTGGACCGCATCACCGCCAGGTCCTCGGCCGGGCTGGTCACGCCGTCGAGGAACCGCAGCACCCGCTCCGGCGGGTTGCGGTCGAACAGCCGCTCGAAGAACTCCACCCCGCCGACGTGCCCGCGGTCCAGCGCGCGCAGCGCCACCGCGTCCATCCACAGGTGCCGCCCCGGGTACGCGGGCGCGGGCACCGGCGGGCGGCCGGCGGCGAGCGCCCGGCCCACCTGGTCGGCCTGGCGCAGCATCGCGGAGAACGTGAAGCCGGTGGACGGGCGGGTCGCGCCACCGGCGGTGCCCAGCCGCACCACGCGCGGGCTCGGGCGGGACTCGAACGGGCCGTCGGTCATCGGGATCACGCCGTCCTCGACCTCCCGCACCCGCAGCGTGGACAGGTCCAGGCCGAGCAGGTCGGCGTACCCGCGCAGCGCCGCGTCGTAGCCCGCGTCGTCGAGCAGGGTCGGCCCGAACTCGGTGTACTCGACGAGCGCGAAGCGGTCGTCGACGGGCAGCACGTACCCGAAGGAGACGCCGCGTTGCGGCTGCGGGGTGCGGAAGTCCATCAGCACCGCCCGCTGCGGATCGAACGTGGGCCGGTCGGCGGCCAGCCACCAGCCGCGGAAGTGCTGCAACCAGCTGGTACGCCCCGGCCGCCTCGGCCGCCGGGGCCGCGAGTCGAGCACCCACCCGGCACGCACGAGGTCCCGCCCGTCCGGGTCGCGGACCGTGACCCGCTGACCGTCGTCGTGCAGCTCCCCCGCCGGGGCGCTGATCCGGACCGCGTCCAGCCGCCGCTCGGCCTCGGCAGCCCGGTCGTAGACCGGGGCGGAGCGGAGCATGGCGTACCGCAGCGGGTCGAGCGTGAGGACGCGGCGGCCGGCGGCCGTGACCACGTCGACCTGCGACCAGCTCGCGCTCAGCAGCGGGTCGAGGTCGTCGCCGGGCAGGCCCCAGAACGCCCAGGTGCGGTCCTGGCCGCGCTTGTGCACCGGATCGACCACCGCAACCCGCAGCCCGGACGCGCCGTGCCGGTCCAGCGCGGCCAGGACCAGGGACGCGGCGCCGCCGCCGCCGACCAGCGCGAGGTCGACGTCGACCGCTGAGGATGCGTGCACCCGACCACGCTGTCACATCGGCGGGCGCGGTCACCGGCCGACCCGCGCTCAGGCCACCGGGGCGGGCTCCTGCGGGGCCGGCTGGGCGTAGGCGGCGGCCACCGTCGCCCGGTCGAAGACCCGCCACGTCGCGGCGATCACCGCGACCGCCACCACGAAACCCACCCAGTACGGCGCGGTGATGCCGAACCGGGCCGCGATCACGCCGCCGATCAGCGCGCCGACGCAGTTGCCGCCCGCCGCGACGAACAACGTGGTGCTGCCGACGCGGCCCATCAGCGCCGGTGGGGTGAGCCGCTGCCGCAGCGAGTTCACCACGATGTTCCACAGCGCGCTGTGCGCCCCGAACGTGAACAGCGCGAAGCCGACCACCGCAGTGCTGCGGGACGCGGCGAGCGCCAGGTGCAGCCCCGCCTCGACCAGCAGTCCGGTCCGCACCGTCCAGGTGGGCGTGATCGCGGCGATCAGCCGGTCCCCCACCACCGAGCCGAGCACCCCGCCCACCGCCATGCAGGTGAACAACGCGCCGTAGCCGACCGAGCCGAGACCCAGCCGTTCGGTGGCGAGCAGCACCAGCACCGCCACCGCCGCGGTGAGCGTGACGTTGAGCAGGCCGATCAGCATCGTCATGGTGCGCAGCAGCCGCTGACCCCACAGCCAGCGGAACCCCTCCGCGACCTCCGCCCGCACCGAACGCCGCTCCTGAAGCGCCGGCCCGGCACGGTACGTCCCGGCGAGCAGGCCGACCAGCACGGCGGACAGCGCGTACGTGCCGGCGTTCAGGGCGAACGGCAGCGACGCCGCCAGCACGAACAGGAACCCGCCGAGCGGGCCGGCGACCATGTTCTGCATCACCTGGGTGCCGCCGCCCAGCCAGCCGTTGGCGCGTTCCAGCAGCGAGCGCGGCACCACCGCCGGCAGCACCGCCTGCGCGGCGGTACGGAAGACCACCTCGCCGGTGTTCACCACGAACAGCACCGCGTACAGCAGCGCGATCCCGGCCCGGCCGGTGAGCATCGCCACCGCGAGCGCGGCGAGCGCGCCGACGCGTACCCAGTCGATGAGCACCATCAGCCGCCGCCGGTCCACCCGGTCGGCCAGCACGCCGCCGGGCAGCGCGAACAGCAGCCACGGCAGCCACGACACCGCCGCCCCGGCCGACACCACCAGCGGATCGTCGGTTATCGACGCCACGTACAGCGGCGCGGCGACCGTCGCCGTCCCGCTTCCCAGCGCGGACAGCGTGCTCGCCGTCCACAGTCGGGCGAAGCGCCCGCCGAGCCGTTCCCCCGTCACGGCGAGGCAACCTACCAGCGACGATGAGCCCTGCCGACCGGTTTTCACCGCCGCCAGGTGAGCACCACCGGCGCGAGCGGGTCGGCCAGGTCGAGCACCACGTCCGCCTGCCGGGCCGGGTTCGCCTCGGCCCGGTAGAGCTCCTGCCCCGGCAGGTAGCGCGCCCGGTACCGGCGGCGCACCTCCTCGGCCGAGCCAAACACGCCGAGGTCACGGATCAGTGCCCGGCGCAGCGTCTCGGCGGGTTCGACGTGCAGGTACACGGTCACGTCCCAGTGCGCCCGCAGCTCCGGCCGGAGCAGGAACACCCCGTCGGCGAGCAGCACTGCGTCGGACGGCGCGGTCACCGGCTCCGCCGTGACCGGCGCCTCGGCGCGCAGGTCGTACGCCGCCGGCAGGTACCGCCGGTCACCGCCGGGTCCGAGCGGGCGCAGCACCCGTGCCACCAGCGTCTCGTGGTCGAAGGCGTCCCGGTAGTAGCCATCCGGCGACAGCGGGCCCCGGGCGCGGCGGACCGCGGCGGGCCGGTGGAATCCGTCCACGCTGACCCGGAGCACCGACCGCCGCGCGCCCAGCACCTCGGCCAGGTCGTCGGCCAGCCGGGTCTTGCCCGCCGCGTCCGGGCCGTCGACGGCGACCCGCAGCGGGTGCGGCGGGCGGCGTACGGCGAGGTCGTCGGCGAGGCGGGCCAGCACCTGCGCCCGCCTCCCGCTCATCCGCGCGCCCCCGGCGGGCGGTTGTTGAGGCGGGCCGCCTGCCGGTTCAGGTGGTCGCGTTCGGCGAGGCTGGACGCGCGACGGGCCGCCTCCGCGTACAGCGCGGCCGCCCGGTCCGGGTCGCCGTCGCGTTCGTGCAGGTAGGCGGCCACCGCCGCGTGCCGGGGCAGCGTGTCGTCCAGCGCCGCGAGCGCCGCCAGCCCGGCGCGCGGGCCGTCCGCCTCGCCGACCGCGACCGCCCGGTTGAGGCGGGCGATCGGGCTGCCGGTCAGGCGGACCAGTTCGTCGTACCACTCGACGATCTGCACCCAGTCGGTCTCGGCGGCGGTGGGCGCGTCGGCGTGCAGGGCCGCTATCGCGGCCTGGGCCTGGAACTCGCCGAGCCGGTCGCGGGACAGCGCGGTCTGCAGGACGCCGACGCCCTCGGCGATCAGCGCGGTGTCCCACCGGTGGCGGTCCTGCTCGGCCAGCGGCACCAGGCTGCCGTCGGGCGCGGTCCGCCCGGCCCGGCGGGCGTGGTGCAGCAGCATGAGCGCGAGCAGCCCCGCCACCTCCGGGTGGTCGATGGCGGCGGCGAGCTGGCGGGTCAGCCGGATCGCCTCGGCGGCCAGGTCCACGTCGCCGGAGTAGCCCTCGTTGAACACCAGGTACAGCACGCGCAGCACGGTGGCGACGTCACCGGGCTGGTCGAAGCGGACCCCGGAGACGGTGCGTTTGGCCCGGCTGATCCGCTGCGCCATGGTGGCCTCCGGCACCAGGTACGCCTGCGCGATCTGCCGGGTGGTGAGCCCGCCGACGGCGCGCAGCGTCAACGCGACGGCCGACGACGGGCTCAGCGACGGATGCGCGCAGAGGAAGTAGAGCTGGAGCGTGTCGTCCACGGCGGACACCGGGCCGGGCGGCGGCTCCTCCTCGACGACGTTCTCGCGACGGCGCCGGGCGGCGTCGGCGCGGGCCGCGTCCAGGAACCGCCGCCAGGCCACTGTGACCAGCCAGCCCAACGGGTCGCGGGGCGGGTCGGCCGACCAGGTGCGCAGCGCCTCGACCAGCGCGTCCTGCACCGCGTCCTCGGCCGCCGCGAAGTCTGCTCCGCGGCGGACGAGGACACCGAGCACACCCGGGGTGAGGCTGCGCAGCGCGACCTCGTCCATCGGAACTGTCACTCGGTGATGGTGGGCGGCCCGGTCAGGAACGGGCGCAGCTCCAGCCACTCGTGGATCGGCTTGCCGCCCTGCCCGGGCGCGGCCGACAGCTCCCCGGCCAGTTCGAGCGCGCGCTCGTAGCTGTCCACGTCGATCACCATCCAGCCGGCGATGAGGTCCTTCGTCTCGGCGAACGGGCCGTCGGTGACCGGCGGGCGTCCCTCGCCGTCGTAGCGGACGAACGTGCCCTCCGGGGCGAGCGCCTGGCCGTCGACGTACTCACCGCTCTCCTGGAGCCGGGCCGCGAACTCCTGCATGTAGCGCACGTGCGCGGAGATCTCCTCCGGCGTCCATTTGTCGATCATCGGCATGTCGGTGACCGGGGTCGGGCCGCCGCGGTAGTGCTTCAGGAGCAGGTACTTCATCGGTGTCTCCTCGTGGAGGGTGCGACCCATTCTGGCCGCGTTCACCCCGGGGACGAAGCTGCCTGTCCGTTCTCGACATCGGTGGCGGAGAAATTTCCGCCGTCACATCGCGTAGGGCATCCTAGGAGGCTAGCTCTGGTGGGCCGGGCCGCCTGCCCCCGTCGCGGCGGCCCGGCCCGTCAACCGGCGGCGGTGCGACGCAGGCCGGTGATCAGCACCGCACCCGCGAGCAGGTGAAACGCCACCAGCGTCAGCCTCGCCGCCGCGCCGACTGCCCCGCCCAGCGGTCCGAGCAGGGACACCAGCAGCACCAGGCCCGCGACCACCGTCCAGACCGTCCGGGCGCGGGCGGTGAGCCGCTCCAGCAGGGCCAGCAGCGCCCAGCCGGCCAGCCCGGCGAGCAGCGCGCTCACCACGACGGCCACCGGCGTCACCCGCTGGTCGGTCGAGCCGGTTCGCGCGACCAGGTCCACCCCGGCCAGCGGCACCGCGACCAGCCAGCCCAGCAGGGGGGCCGCAGCGGCCGCGAGCACCGTCAGCAGGCGGTCCCGGCGGCGATTCGGGCGGGCGGCGACGGTCGGGAACGTGGTCTCCATCGGTGACTCCTCCACATCGGGACGACTGCCGGAAACGCTAGGTCCGGCGGGCCGCCGCGCGGATCGGGCCGCGGAGCGGTTCCCGGCTCCGTCGCCGGAACGACCACCGGCCCGGATCTCCGTCTGGCGACCGATGAGAAGCGGTGACCCGGCGGCCTAGCATCCGGACATGAAGTGCGCGCCCCGGCCCTGGTTCCTGCTGCTGCTCGACGGCGGCATCGCCACCGTGAGCCTCGCCGTGTGCCTGCTCGCGCTGCTGGCCTCCGACGCCGGACCGGACACGACCGGCGCGACCGCCGTCGCGGTCGGCCTCGCGGTGGCGCAGGCGAGCTGTCTGCTGTGGATCCGGCGCCACCCGGGGTACGCCGTCGGCGTCGCCGCGCTGGCAGGGGTCGGCCTGGAGGCGCTCTGCCCGCAGCTCGGTTGGCTCGGCCTGGTCGCGGTGCCGTTGGCGTACGTGGCCCGGCTGCGCCCGCCCCGGTACTCGCTCGTCGCGCTCGGGCTGCTGCTGGCGCCCACGCCGTGGAAGCTGGTCACCGGCGGCTGGCGGGACCTGCTGCTCGCGGTGATCGCGCTGGGCCTGGCCTGGACGCTGGGCGAGTTGCAGCGGGCTCAGGCGCAACGACGCTGCGCGTGGGAACGGCACGTGCTGGCGGCCGAGCGGGAACGCATCTCCCGGGAACTGCACGACGTGGTGGCGCACCACGTCGCGGTCATCGCGGTGCAGGCCGCCGCCGCCGAGGACGTGTTCGACGAACACCCGGCACAGGCGCGGGCCGCGCTCGCCGCGATCGACACGGCGGCCCGCTCGGCGCTCACCGAACTTCGGGCCATGCTGCATGCGCTCGCCCTCGACGACGGGTCCGAACCGGACGGACCGCAGCCAGGACTGGCGCAGCTCGACGCGCTCGCCGACGCGGTGCGCGCGGTCGGCCTGCCGGTGACGCTGCACCGCGAGGGCGACGGCGAGGCGCTACCCGGCGGGGTGCAGCTGTCGGCGTACCGGATCGTGCAGGAGTCGCTGACGAACGCGCTGCGCCACGGGCACGCCACCCGCGCCGACGTGGACGTCCACTACCGCGACGGCGTACTGCGGCTGGAGGTCGTCAACGACGGCCCGGCGCCCGCCCGCCGGCCCGGCACGCCCACCGGGCGCGGCATCGTCGGCATGCGGGAGCGGGCCCGGCTGCTCGGCGGCACGCTCGACGCCGGCCCGTTGCCGGCCGGCGGGTTCCGGGTCCACGCGCGACTGCCGATCGGGGCGGCCCGGTGACCGTGCGGGTGGTGGTCGCCGACGACCAGGAGCTGATCCGCGCCGGGCTGCGCACCGTCCTCGACGCGCGGCCCGACCTGAGCGTGGTCGGCGAGGCCGCCGACGGCGTCGAGGCGGTGGACGTGGCGACGCGTACGCGGCCGGACGTGGTGCTGATGGACGTCCGGATGCCCCGGCGCGACGGCATCGCCGCCACCCGGGACCTGGTGGCCGCCGGCAACCCGGCCCGGGTGGTCATGCTGACCACGTTCGACCTGGACGAGCACGTCTACGCCGCGCTGCGCGCCGGGGCCAGCGCGTTCCTGCTCAAGGACACCCGCCCCGCCGACCTCGCCGAGGCGGTACGCGTGGTGGCCCGCGGCGAGGCGCTGCTCGCGCCGACGGTGACCCGGCGGCTGCTGGACCGGTACGCCGACCGGCTGCCCTCGCCCGCGCCCACCGGTGACGCGCTCGCCGCGCTGACCGCCCGCGAACGGGAGGTGCTGACGCTCACCGCACGGGCACTGTCCAATGCGGAGATCGCCGCCCGGCTGCACCTGAGCACCGCCACCGTGAAGACGCACGTCTCGGCGATCCTCACCAAGCTCGGCCTGCGCGACCGGATCCAGGCGGTGGTGCTCGCGTACGACACCGGGCTGGTCCGGCCGGAACCACCGGTCCGGTAGGGCGAACCGGACAGCGGGCGCAGACGCGCCGAAGCGGGACGGCACGCCGTCCGGCCTGGCCCGGCATGTCCACCCTCCGGTGGCGGCAGGGAGCACACCGGACGGCAACGAAGATTTCTCAATTACCCCCAGTGACCGCCGCAACCCTCTTAGTGTTGGCCACACCGGTGCTCGTCACGGAGTTGGCCACCCGAACGACGTCCCACGCCTACAGCGGACGAAAAGTGAAGGAAGACGCGGATGAAGGCACAGTCATTTCTCGGATCGGCGGCGTTCGGCGTGGGCCTCGGCGCACTGCTGCTCCCGGCCGCCGCGCTGGCGGACACCAGAGTCTCACCCGCCACCACACCGGTCGGCGGCACCGTCGTGCTGACCACCACGTGCAACCCGAACGCCGGTGACGCGATCTTCCGGGTCACCGGCCCGGACCGGGACCAGAACGTCCGGTCCACCACGGCCGCCGCGGGCGGTGGCCTGAGCGCCGAACTGTTCACCGCCGGGTTCACGCTCGGCACGTACACCGTCGCCACCACCTGCGGCGACGGCAGCGACGGCGGCAGCGCCACGTTCGCCGTCACCCCGATCGGCGGCGCGCAGGCCGGTGGCGGCGGACGCGACGGCGACACCGGGGTGCTGATCGCCGGCGGCGTGCTGGCCGCCGGGGCGCTCGCCGGCGGCGCGTACGCGGTCGTCCGTCGACGCCGGGCCGGCGCCGCGGCCTGACCGGTCCAGCCGAGCGGTCGCCCGCGCCGGAGTGATCCGGCGCGGGCGGCGCGTCCCTGTCGGACGGAGGTGGCATCCTGTCCTCGTCGCAGCACGGCGGCCGGTCCCGGCTGCGCACCGCCGTGGTGGTCAGCGCCGTCACGGTGGCCGCCGCCACCGGCGCCGGACTGGTCTCGGCCGGGCTCGGCAGCACGTCGACGACACCACCGCAGCCCGGCGCGTCCGCCGCGCCCGCCACCGAGCGCCCCGGCGCCGCCGGAGCGGCGCTGCCCCGATCCGCGCCGGTGCGCGTCACCATCCCCCGCATCGCCGTCGACGCCGAGATAGTGCCGGTGGCCACCGACGCCGACGGCGCGCTGGAGGTGCCGCCGCTGGAACGACCGGAGGTCACCGGCTGGTACCACCCCGGTCCCGCGCCCGGCCAGGCCGGCAACGCGGTGCTGGTCGGGCACGTCGACTCGCAGCACGGCCCGGCGGTCTTCTTCGACCTCGGCCGGCTGCGCCCCGGCGACACGATCCGGGTGTTGCGCGCCGACGGCCGGACCGCCACGTTCACTGTGGACGGTGTCGGGGCGTACCCCAAGGAGCGCTTCCCCACGGCGCGGGTCTACGGCGGCGACGCGGCGCCGCGGCTGCGGTTGATCACGTGTGGCGGGCGGTTCGACCCGGGGACCGGCAGCTACCCGGACAACATCGTGGTCTTCGCCACCGCCGCCCGCTGACCCGGCCGCTCAGCCCGCCAGGTCGTCCAGCTCCGCGCCGAGCAGCTTCGCCAGCAACTCCACCCGGCCCGGGTCGTTGTCGACGGTGATGTTGCGGCTGGGCATCTCGACGGTCATCAGCAGGTAGAGATACAGCCGGTAGAGGCCGAGCCGCCGCCGGACCCCGGCGTCGAGCGGGAACGGCGCCACCGTCCGGTACGCGCGCACCAGCGCGTCGCCCGGCTCGTCCTCGACGCGGCGGAACAGCAGCGGCGACACCAGGTCCATCAGCGGGTCGCCCCACAGGTAACGCTCGCCGTCGACCAGCCCGCTCAGGCGCGGCTCGCCGTCCGGCCCGTCGACGGCGAGCACGTTGCCGGCCCAGCCGTCGAAGTGCAGCAGCGCCGGGCGGCGTACCGCGTCGAGCACCGCCGCGTGCCGCGCCACCAGCTCACGGACCCGGGACGCGGGCACCGGCAGCGGCACCGCCCAGTCGGCGGCGTCGGCGAGCATGTCGTCGACCATGGCGGTGTAGGCGTCCCGCCAGGTAGCACCGTGCGCCCGGTCGCCGTCGTAGCCGTACCGCTCGCCGGTGACGGCGTGCAACGCGGTCAACGCGAGGCCGAACTCGGCGCGCAGCGGCCCGACGTCCGCGCCGGCCTGCGTCAGGTCCCAGAGGGTACGACCTGGTAGCCGGGCCATGAGCAGCCAGTCGCCCAGCTCCGGGTGGCGGCCGTGGTGCAGCAACGCCGGGGCCGGAACCGCTGGCGCCCGCGCCGCCACCAGGCGCAGGTAGTGCGCCTCCGCGCCGATCATGTCCCGCTCGTAGCGCAGCAGCGGCACGTGCGGCGGCGGGCCGACCTTGAGCACCACGTCCCGCCCGTCGGCCAGGCGTACCCACCAGACGGCGGCGAAGCCGCCACCGGAGAGCGGGCCGCAGCTCTCCACCTCAGCGCCGGGCCCGAGCGAGGCGGTCAAATAGTGGCGGACCTGCGCGGGATCGAGGACACGCTGAGTAGGACTCACACTCATGGTGCAGAAAGCGTAGTGCGTCCGAGGCTCAAGGAAGGGCCCCCTTTTAACGCCTCCGGTAGAGGAAGGGCCCCTTCTTAACAGCTCCCGGACGCTTGGAAGAATCGTGGCATGGCGAAACGGGGTGAACGGACGACGGCCTGCCCGTGCGGCACCGGCCGGCCGTACGCGGACTGCTGCGCCCCGGTGCACTCCGGGCAGGCGACGGCGGCGACCGCGGAGGCGCTGATGCGGTCCCGGTTCACCGCGTTCGCGCTCGGCGACGCCGCGTACCTGCGCCACAGCTGGCACTCGACGACCCGGCCGGCGCGGCTGGAGCTGGACCCGGGCACCCGCTGGCTGCGGCTGGAGATCCTGGAGACCGGCCAGGGCGGGCTGTTCGACAGCGCCGGGACGGTCCGGTTCCGGGCGCACTACCGCGAGGACGGCCGGACGGGCGTGCTGGCCGAGCACAGCCGCTTCGCCCGCGAGGACGGCCGCTGGGTGTACCTGGACGCGCTGCCCGAGTGACGCCGCCCTGCCGCGGAGCGCCGGGTGTTAACAAGGGGCCCTTCCTCTACCGGAGGCGTTAAAAGGGGTCCCTTCCTTTCGCCGCGGGGCTAAGCGGGGCGTGGGGTGGGCTGGGCCAGCTCGCCGATCTCGCGCGGCAGCTCGGACAGCGCGCGGTTGAACTGGGCCGGCCCGATCACCCGGTGCAGCGCCTGCAGCACCGCCCGGGCGCCGCGCTCGGCGTCGGACGGTGTCGCGCCGGAGCGCTCGGCGACCCGGCGCAGGAACTCGTCGTACCCGAAGACCTCGGGGTCGTCGACCCGGGCGCGGGCCAGCAGCGGACGCAGCTCGTGCGCGACGTGCGCGGACAGGTCGTCGGCCTCGCCGCCGCTGATCCGCTCGGCGAGCGTACGCAGTGTCGCCTCGGTCAGCGCGCGGGCGGTCTCCACCGGCACGCCGGCGCGGGCGGACACCCGCGCGTAGAACTCCGGTTCGGCCATCGTCGGTCCTCCCGTCGCAACGGCAGCGTGGCTACCCGCCGCCGGCCCCGGCAAACACCGCCGGCGGTTCGGCGAACAACGGCGAAGACGGTCTCAAGCGAGAGCCCGCGCCGCCGAGACGATCGCGCCGACGCCGATGCCGGCCAGGTCGAGCTGCTGGGCGGGGGTGCCGGAGCCGGGCAGCCCGCGTACCGCCAGGTGGTTGACCCGGGCCGGTTCGCCCAGGTCGGCGAGCGCCTCCAGCACGGCCGAGCCCAGCCCGCCCTCCGGGTAGTGGTCCTCGACCACCACCAGCCGCCCGCCGGTCTCCACGACGGTCTCGGCGAGGCGCTGCCGGTCGACCGGCTTGATCGAGTACATGTCGATCACGCGAGCGTCGATGCCCTCGCGGGTCAGCTCGTCGGCGGCGGCGAGGCAGAGGTGCACCGTCACGCCGGTGCCGAGCAGCGCCACGTCGCCGCCGTCGCGCACGATCCGGCTGCCGCCGATCGGGAACGGCTCGGCGTCGTCGTAGAGCACCGGGTACTTGCCGCGCGTGGTGCGCAGGTAGGTGATGCCCGGGTGGTCGGGCATCTGGGCGACCAGGGCCGCGCAGGAGACCGCGTCGGCCGGGCTGAGCACCGTGGAGCCGGGCACCGCGCGCAGCGCCGCGATGTCCTCCAGCCCCATCTGGGACGGGCCGTCGGGGCCGATCTCCACCCCGGCGTGCGAGCCGACGAGCGCGATGTCGGCCCGGGACACGCCGGCCATCCGGATGAAGTCGTACGCCCGGGACCAGAACGCGGCGAACGTCGCCGCGAACGGCCGGTAGCCGCGTACCGCCAGGCCCACCGCCGCGGCGGCGAGCTGCTGCTCGGCGATGAACATCTGGAAGAACCGATCGGGGTACGCGGCGGCGAAGCGCTCGGCCCGCGTGGAGTCGCTGACCTCGCCGTCGAGCGCGACCACGTCGGGCCGGGCCGCGCCGAGGGCGTGCAGCGCGTCACCGTACGCGTCCCGCGTGGCGACCTTCGTCCCGCGCTCGTACCGGGGCAGTTCCGGCTGCCCGTGCCCGGCCGCGGCGGTGCGCGGCGCGGGCGGTGGCTTCGGACCGGCCACCCGGATGCGCCGGGGGCCGCCGAGCGCCCGGACGGCCCGGTCGGCCAGTTCCGGGTCGAACGCCTTGCCGTGCCAGGCCGGGTCGTTCTCCACCTCCGGCACGCCTTTGCCCTTGACCGTGCGGGCCAGCACCACCGTCGGCCCGGTGGCCTCGCGCGCCTGCCCGTACGCCTCGTCGATCGCGCCCAGGTCGTGGCCGTCGACGACGATCGCCCGGCAGCCGAACGCCTCGACGCGGCGCCGGTAGGTGTCCAGGTCCCACTCCAGCTCGGTGGGGCCGCGCTGACCGAACCGGTTGACGTCCACGATCGCGGTGAGGTTGCGCAGCCCGTAGTGACCGGCCTTGTCCAGCGCCTCCCACACCGAGCCCTCGGCGGTCTCGCTGTCGCCGCAGAGCACCCAGACGTGCGCGGGCGACCGGTCGAGGTGCTGGACGGCGAGCGCCACGCCGACGCCGACCGGCAGGCCCTGCCCGAGCGAGCCGGTGGCGACGTCCACCCACGGCAGCACCGGCGTGGGGTGGCCCTGCAGGCGCGACCCGGTCTGCCGGTACGTCTCCAGCAGCTCCTGCTCGCTGATCGCGCCGGTGGCCCGGAACACCGCGTACAGCAGCGGCGAGGCGTGCCCCTTGGAGAAGATCAGGTGGTCGTTGCCGGGGTTGCCCGGGTAGGACCAGTCGTAGCGCAGGTGCCGGGCGACCAGCACGGCGAGCAGGTCGGCGGCGGAGAGGCTTGATGTCGGGTGCCCGGAGCCGGCCGTCGTGCTGCACCGGATCGCGTCCACCCGCAGCTGGGCGGCCAGCTCCGCCAGCCCGGTCAGGTCCTCGTCGCGCAGCGTGCGCTCTGCTTCCAACGTCACCGCGATCGTCTCCCCCGGGTCGCCGATTTCCGGACTCACGCTAGGCCGCGAACGCGACCATTGGTCCCTTTTCTGGTGATTCACGCTCGTCCGGTGAGCAGCCACAGCGCCACCAGCAGGTACGGCAGCACCGCGACCGCGAAGGCCGCCGGGTTGCCGACCGCGCCGGCGAGCAGCCCGTACCCGGCGTAGAAGGCGACGATGGTCAGGTCGGTGGCCATCCCGGCCAGCGAGGTGACCGTGGCCCGGGCCGACCCGGCGATCCGGGCCTGGAGCCGCACGTCGGCGAGCACCGTGGCGAGCTGGAACGCGGCGAACGCGGCGGCCAGCAGCAGGAAGCCGGCCGGATGCCGCAGCAGCGCCCCGGCCGCCGTCGCGCCCGCCGCGAACACCAGCAGGCCGGCGTACCCCCGGTGGGACAGCCGCTCGCCCAGCGGCGCGAGCAGCCCGCCCACGGTCATCCCGGCCCACACCAGCAGGAGCAGCAGCGGCACGCCGACCTCGGCCATGCCGGTGTCGGCGGCCAGCAGCCCGGTGTATTCGTCCAGCCCGCCCCAGATCGCTGTCACCGCCGCGACCAGCAGCACGGCGGCGCGAACGCGACCGTCGGCGCGCACCTCGCCCAGACCTCGGCGCAGGCTGTCGAACCAGCCGGGCTCGTCGTCACCCGGCCGCTCCCCCGGCTCGTCACCCGCGCCCGGCCCGAGCGGGGTGGCGGCGGGCGGTGGCGCTGCGGCCGGTGGTGGGCGGTGCTCCGGGAAGCGGGCGGCGACAGCAGCCGCGATCAGGCACGTCGCCACGCTGGCCGCGCCGACCGCGAGGTAGCCGCCGAGCGCGTACACCGGCCCGGCTAGCACCCCCGACCCGACGGCGCCGAGCACCTCGGCGGTGCGGGCACGGCCGATCAGCCGGGCATACCGGTCGGCCGCGCCGAGACGCTCCAGCTCGGTGAAGACCAGCGCCTCCAGCGCGCCCGAGCGCAGCGCGCCACCGGCGCCCCAGAGCAGGAAACCCACGGCGAACGCCGGGTAGGACGGCAGCAGCACCCAGAGCGCGAAACCGGCGGCGGCGAGCAGCGGCGCCAGGCACAGCAGCAGCCGGCGCGACACCGCGTCGGCCCACACCCCGGAGGGCACCTCCAGCACGATGCCGGCGGCCGCCCAGAGCACGAACAACGAGGAGATCTGCCCGACCGACAACCCGGTGTCGGCGAACAGCAGCACGTAGAGCGGGTAGAGCAGGACCAGGTCGGTGAGGAACGCGTACCCGTAGAGCGTCGCCGCCAGGCGGCGGGTCGCGGGCACGCGGGCAGGAGCGACGAGCATGGGACCTTCCCACGGGACGTTACGGACACCGGCCGGAATGCACGGCGTCCGCGGCGGCCCGCGGCCTCGTCGCTCAGTAAGGCATCAACATCGCCAGGTCATGCCCGGATCCTATCCGCGGCGACGCGCCCGGGTGGTCCCCCGGCGGGCACGAATTCGGGGCGGGACCGTGCGGTCCCGCCCCGATTCGTCGCTGCTGTTCGGGTCAGCGGCGGAACTTCTCCACGTCGGCCTGCGGGATGACCATCGTGGCCTCGTTGTCCACGGCCTGCTCGGCGGCCGGCTGACGCGGGGTGGTCGGCTGGGTGCGGTCGGAGTCCGCGTACGCCGGAATGTGCTGCGTGGCCTCCGCGCCCGCCTGCGACGGCAGCGGCTCGGTGGCCTCCGCCCCGGCGGCGGCCGAGGTCGGCACGGCGGGGGTGGCCGCGGACGCCGGGACCGGCTGCGTGCGGTCCGCCTCGGTGTCCCGGCTCACCGGCTGGGTCAGCTCGGAGTCCGCGTACGGGCCGGCGGCGGCCAGGCGGGCCTCCACGTCGCGGCGTCCGGCCTGGTACGCGCGGGCGTGGGTGGCGATGGTGCGCGACTCCTCCTCGGCCCGGGTCAGCCAGTTCTCCCAGCGGCTCTGCATCGGCCGGATCAGGCCGCCGCCGACGCCGACGACCAGGATGCCGCCCACCGTGGCGAGCACCGCGATCAGCACCGGGGTGGTGACGGTGGTGGCGACGCCGATCTGGTTGAGCGCGGCGATGACGCCGAGGCCCAGGATGAACACCGAGGCGAGGTTCGCCAGCACCCGGCCGTAGGAAAGGCCGCCGAGCGCGCTGGAGATGATGTCCTTGACGGCACGGGCGATGGCCGCGGCGACCACCACGATGACGATGGCGACGAACGCCCGGGGCAGCCAGGCGATCACTCCGGCGATCAGGTCGGAGATCGGGTTGGGGCCCCAGATGCCGAACGCGAGCTGGAGCGTGACCAGCAGCACCCCGTAGTAGGCGAGCTTGGCGACGATGTCGCTGGCGTCGTACTTGGAGCGGGCGAGCGCGGTCTTGATGCCGCCGCGCTCGACGGCGCGGTCGAAGTGGACGCGTTCAAGGACCTTGTCCACGAGCTTCAGCACGGCCTTGGCGATCAGCCAGCCGGCGATCAGGATGGCGACGAACGCGACCGCCTTGGGCAGGAACAGCATCACCGAGCGGAACGCGTCGCCCACCGCGTCGCCGAAGTTGTCTCTCATCGAAGGGCCTCCACGCACATGGTCCAGGTTTGTTCGGGTGGGGCTACCCGGACCCGCGCGCGGGGAAACGCGGTCAGCCGCCGGGGCAGCGGTAGCTGACGCGGGTGCCGGCCTGCATCGGCGCCGGTTCGATGATGTTGACGGTGGCCGTTCCGGTGGTCGTGCCCACTCCGGTGAACGTCCACTTCAGCGTGAGGGTTGCGGTGTGCTGCCCGCTGCCGACCCGCTCGGTGAGCAGCGCGCCGGGCGGCGAGTCCGAGCGGAACCACTGGTAGCGGATCGTTCCGGCGCGCCCGTTGGTCCGTACCGTGGCCACCACGTCCACAGTCACGTCGCACGCGACGCCGGCCGGCCGGTTCGCCGCCACCGACACCTGCTCGACCTCCATCGGGCGCAGCCGCTGCCACAGGTACAGGCCGACCGTGAGCAGCAGCGCGGCGGTGAGCAGCGTGGACACCACGGAGATGACACGCCGCCAGACCGACCGCGGCCGGATCGGGGGCGCTGTCGGCCAGGGCGGCGCGGGTGGCGGCGTCACCGGCACGCCCGGCCCGAAGCGCAGTTCGCCGCCGGGCGAGGGCACCGGGCCGCCGCTCGCCGTCCGCGCGCCCACGGTCCGATCCGGGTACGCCCCGACGCCCGTCGCCGTCGGCGGCCCGCCGGTCTGGTGCCCGTGCGGTACGCCGGTGGGCTGCCACGACACGGTCGGCTCCACGCCCGGACCCCTGGTCGGCGGCGCCGGACGCGGACGCACGGTCGCCTGCCCGGTCACGGTGCCCGGGGCCGGAATCGATGCAGTTGCCTGGGTCTGGGCCGGGGCCGGACTCTGAACCGGGGCCGAGGACTGAACCGGGGTCGGGGTCGTAGCCGGGGGCGAGGGCGGAACCGGAGCCTGGCGGAAAGGCACCGTCGCCTCGCCGACCGCGCCCTGTGCAAGCGGACGCAGGCTCACCGTCGGCTCCCCGTCCGGGCCGCCCACGGCGGGACGCAGGCTCACCGTCGGCTCCCCGGCCGCGTCGTCCGGGGTGTGGCGAAGCTGCGTCGTCGCCTCCTCCGCCGGGGCCGGGCGCAGGCGCGCTGTCGCCTCCCCCGCCGTGCCGCCCGACGGGGAAAGATGCACCGTCGGCTCGCCTGCCGCGTCACCCGGAACCGGGCCCAGGCTCACCGTCGGCTCCCCCGCAGCATCGCCCGAGGCCGAGGTCTGAGCCGTCACCTCGCTCTGCGAGCCGGACCGGAGGTCCGCGGTCGCCTCATCCGCCGAGCTGTCCGTGGCCCGACCCGGGGCGCCGGTCGGCTCCCCGGCCGCGTTGTCCGGAACGTGGCGAAGCTGCGTCGTCGCCTCATCCGGAGCTGGGCGCAGGTGCGCTGTCGCCTCCCCCGCCGTGCTGCCCGACGCGGAAAGATGCACCGTCGGCTCGCCCGGAACCGGGCCCAGGCTCACCGTCGGCTCCCCCGCAGCATCGCCCGAGGCCGAGGTCTGAGCCGTCGCCTCGCTCTGCGAGCCGGACCGGAGGTCCGCGGTCGCCTCATCCGGCGAGCTGTCCGTGGCCGGACCCGGTGCGCCGGTCGGCGCCCCGGCGTCCGGCGCCGATGCGGCCGGACCGGTGAGGTCCGCCGTGCGGTCGTCCTCGGGCGGGACCGGGCTCAGGTGGACGGTCGGTTCGGCATCCGGCGAGCGGTCCGCCTCCGGCCGGGCGAGATGGACAGTGGGTTCCGCGTCGCCGGTCTCGGCCGTGGCCTCACGTGGGATGGTCGGCTCCTCGCTCACCGCGGAGAGGGACACGGTCGGCTCCGCACCGTCCAGAGACACCGTCGGCTCCCCGCGATCGACAACCACCGGCACCGTCGGCTCCGCGCGATCGAGGGCAATCGGCACGGTCGGCTCCGCACCCTCCACCGGCGACGACACCGTGGGTTCCGCGCTCACCGGGGACAGGGAGACGGTCCGGTCCGCACCATCCACCGACAACGGCACCGTGGGCTCCGCACCATCCACGACCAGCGACACCGTCGGCTCCGCGCGCGCCGCGGACAGAGAAACGGTTGGCTCCGCATCGGCGACGCGAGGCGCGACGAAGTGAACGGTCGGCTCGGCGTCGCCGGGCGGGACAACCGGCAGGGCGCGGGTCGGCAGCGCCTCGGTGGGCTCGTCGGGCCGGGTCACGCCGGCCGTTCCCGGAACGGGCTGCGGTGCTGGGCAGCGGGCACTGTCGTACTCCTAGCCGGGGGTGCAGTCGTGGTAGAGCGTCACGTACACCGGTGACGCCGAGGTGGTCGTGTTGCCGGCGGCGTCGGCGGCGGTGACGCGGATCGGGATGCGGGCGCTGCGCCTGGGTGTGGACAGCGGGCCCAGCGTGCCGGTGAACACGCCGCGGCCGGCGGCGGTCATCCGCACGGTTCCGGTGGCGCCGTCGAGGGTGTAGCCGAAGTTGACGGTCAGCGCGGCCGGGCCGCTGCGGTCGTCGGTGACGGTGGCGGTGACGGTGCTGCTCTTCGCGCCGTAGGGGCAGCCCTTCGGGTCCAGCTCGCTGGGATCGGCGCGTACCCCGTCCACGACCGGCGCGGTCACGTCCGGCGGCGCGGTGGTGGTGCGCGACGCGC
This sequence comes from Micromonospora sp. LA-10, assembly GCF_051853095.1. Lineage (NCBI taxonomy): Bacteria > Bacillati > Actinomycetota > Actinomycetes > Micromonosporales > Micromonosporaceae > Micromonospora > Micromonospora sp. LA-10. The sequence continues at coordinate 176,019 of NZ_CP195710.1, read as the reverse complement.
TGGGGGTGGGCGCGCCGGTGCGGGTCGGCGACCCGGTCGGGTCCGGGGTCGCCGACGGCGCGGGCGGTGACGCGGTGGAGGGGGTGGGTGTCGGCGACGGGCTCGGCGTCTCGGCGGCGGTCGGATCCGGTGTGGGCGTCGCCGCGGTGGCCGGGGCGCCGGTCGCCGGGGCGGTGGGGGCGGCGGCGTCGCTGCCGTCGTTGGCGGCGTAGCTGTAGCCGGCGCCACCGGCCAGGACGGCGGCGACCAGGGCGCCGGCGGCCAGCGCGGTACGGGTACGGCCCTTGCCGAACAGTCCGCCCCGGCCGGAGCGCGCGCCGAGCGCCGTGTTCGCCACCGTGGTGTGGGCGACGGCGGTGGCACCCTGGGCCCGCTCGGGGAACGGCCACAGCGCGGCCAGCAGCGCCGCCCGGCGGCCCAACTCGCGTAGCCCGCGTTCCTCCCATTCCGGGCCGTAGCCGGCGCCGGCCACCTGTTCCAGCAGGTCGAGGAACGCCTCGGCGGACTCGGGCCGCTCGTCGGGGCGCTTGGCCATGCCGTGACGCAGCAGTTCGTGCACCGGCGGGGGCGCCGCCTCGGCGGGGATCGGCGCGGAGGCATGCTGGTCGCGCAGGGAGAGCAGGTCCGGTCCCTGGTACGGGGGCCGCCCGGTGAGGCATTCGAAGAACGTGGCGGTGGCGGCGTAGACGTCGCAGGCCGGGGCGGCCGGGGCGCCGGTCCACTGCTCGGGGGCCATGTAGCGGGGCGTGCCGGAGACCGTGGTGTCGGAGCCCTCGCCGATCGGCATGGCGATGCCGAAGTCGGCGAGTTTGCTCAGGCCGGCGCCGGTGACGAGCACGTTCTCCGGCTTGTAGTCGCGGTGCACGACGCCGTGGCGGTGCGCGGCGGCCAGGCCGACGAGTGAGCCCTTGAGGACGCAGAGCGCGGCCTCGGGCGTGGTCGGGCCGTGCGCGCGCAGCATCTGGCGCAGCGACACGCCGTCGACCAGTTCCATCACGATGGCCGCGCCGTGCGGGGACTCGACGTACTCGTAGAGGCGGCTGACGTGCGGGTCGTCGATCTCGCCGAGGAGCCGGGCCTCGGCGCGGAAGGCGGTCCGGAACGACGAGTCCGCGCCGAGGTCGCGGACCAGGTACTTGATCGCGACCGGGGTGCCGGTCCGGTCATGGGTGGCGAGCACGACGCTGCCGGACGCGCCGGCGCCGAGCCGGCGGACCGGCGTGTAGCCGGACAGTTCCCAGCCGCTCATGCGACAGACTCCACCGCGTCCCACGGGCGGGTCTCGGATGCCGCCTCGCGGGTCATTCTCACCGGGCCGGGGCCGCCGGCCATCGGCGCAACGGCTGCTTCCGGTCGCCGGTCGGCGGCCCGGCGCTCGCGCGGCACGGCGCGGCGCGGTAGGTGGTCGGTATCGGACACACCGCCACGAGTACCAGACCCCGGCAACCACCTTCCTCGTCGATCATGAAGTTGGCGGGGACAAAAAGGACTGATTCCGCCGCCAACTTCATGATCAACGGGGTGAGGGGGGCAGGGAGGGAGAAGCGGGCGGGGCGGGGTCAGAAGCGGCGGGGTGGGGGGATGCCTGCCGGTGGAGGGGTGCGGAGCAGCCAGATCGGGTTGCTGGCGCCGACAATCTCGCCCTCGCGGTCGCGTACCTGGGTGCGCACGTACGCGCCGGCGCCGACGCGCACCGGCTGGTCGTGCCAGCCCGACCGCAACTGCCGCCACGGAACCTGCCCGACCCGGACCGCCGGAGTCGGGTCCGCGACACCGGCCCGGTCGACCTCGCCGGTGACGACCTCCAGTGTGGCCCCGGCGGGCAGGTCGGTGGCGCGCAGCCGCACCGTGACGGTGTCCTCGGTGAGCACGGCGAGCGCGCCCATGCCGCTGCGGCCACCGAGTTCCAGGTCCAGCTCGCCCCGGTAGCCGGCCAGGTCGGCGAACCACGCCTGCCCGGCGCGCAGCGCCGCGACCAGGTCGTCGCGGCCGGTCGAGGCCGCCCAGACGGAGGTGATGTTCCGGTCCCGGCCGGCCCGCCAGTCGGTGCCGTCGTGGTCGTCGGTGACCCCCACGGCGGTCAGCGGGATCGCGTTGCGGGCCGCGACGTCGTACGCCCAGAGGTAGTCCTCGACCGGCCGGCGCCCGATCTCGATCAGGTCGACGCCGAGCGCGTTGCGGCTGACCAGCAGCCGGGCCAGTGATTCGCGGCGTTCGGTGTCCAGCGGATGGTTCCAGCACACCACCCCGCCGTGCGAGTGCAGGAACCGCACCATCTTCTCGGTGGTGTCCACGTCGTTGTCCCGGTACGGCGGGGACGGGAAGCTCGGCAGCGTGCCGTCGCCGCCGAACCAGTTGAGATGCCGCACCATGGACACCTCGTACGCGCGGTGATGGGTCACGCCCGGGTACGCCCCGTCGTAGCCGCTCAGCACCTCGGCGCGCATCTCCTCGCCGGCCTGCCCGGCGCGGCGGGCCCGGTCGAAGACGAGCCGGTCCACCAGGTACGCGCCGCGCGCGCCGCCGGATGCCGTGACGCCGAGGCGCAGCCCGCGCAGCGAGTTGTCGCCCGCGACCAGATCGGGCCAGAGCCGCCGCACGTCGGCGAGCAGCTCGAAGGTGTGCCGCTGCCAGGCGCCGGCCGGGGCGGGCCGCTCGACGGTGCCGAAACGACCGTCGACGGAGTGCCGGACCGCGTCGACGCCGCCGAGGCGGTAACGCAGCACGAGCTGCCCGGCGGGGCGGCCGGGTCCGGCCGGGTGGTGCGACAGCGCGATCTCCACGGTGAGTGTGGCGTCGGGGCCGGCCGCCTCGGGGCGTACGTCGAGGTGCAGCGTGGTGTCGGTGATGTTGGAGGTGTGCGTCCAGTTCCACGCCTTGCCCGCGTACCAGTGGGTGCCGGTCCCGGCGGCGGCCAGGCGCAACGCGCGGCCGGGGCCGTCGGGGGCGTCGGGGACGTCCACGAAGTCGGCGGCCGAGGCGGTCAGCCGTCCGTCGGTGGCGGGTTGCCAGGTCCAGGCCAGGCCGCCCTCACGTTCCTCCGGGCCGTCGAAGTGGACGACCCGGCGGTGGTCGTGGGCGGCGACCCGGAAGTCGTGGTCGGTCCACCAGAGCACGTCGACGGCGTTGCGCCGGGCCTGGTCGAGGTGGGCGGCGTAGCTGGCCACGCCCTCGCTGAACGAGGCGTGCAGGTGCATCGCCATGCTGATCGGCCGTCGTCCGCGCGGCGCGGGCGGCGGCGGCCGGTCGTTCGTGGCGGCCAGCCCGACCGGCACGCCGATCCCGGCGACCGCAAGGCCGCCCGCCGCGACGAGCACGCTGCGCCGGTCCAGCCGTGCGCGACCTGCCATGCCTCTCCCCCATCCCGCCGGGGCCAGCGTACGGGCGGACGGTCAGCGTGGGGGCGCCGCCACCCGGGCGGCGAGCGGCCGCCCGGCCAGGCGGCGGATCGCCAGGTACGCCTCGCAGCCGAGGCAGAGCCCGAACGCGCCGTTGAGGAACGCGGCGGCCAGCGCCGCGCCGGTGGCCGCCAGGCCGAGCGCGGGCAGTCCGGCGAGCCAGCCGGCCGCGCCGACGACGCTGAAGCCCAGCCCGACGAGCTGGGCGAAGCGCACCGGCGCGACCGGCTCCAGCTCCGCCGGCGGGTCCAGCCGGGGCGCGACAAGGGCGCGGAACAGCAGGCCGTACGGGCCGAGGCGCGGGTTGAGCGCGGTGAGCGCGAACACGACGGCCTGGGCGAGCAGGAGCAGCCCGGAGCCGGTGACGAGGACGATCGCGAGGACGACTGTGGTGAGGACGGCGGCGAAGCGCGGTCCCCGGGGATCGAGCAGCATGGGGTGGGTCCGTTCGGGTGGGGCGGTCGGTCAGGCGGGACGGACCGGCGCACAGAGGCTCGTGGCGAGCCGCCCGTGGTCCACCACCCGGCGGCGGATCAGCCGTACGCCGGTCATCGGGCTACCCCGGCGGTGAGCGCGGCGATCAGCTCGTCGCGGTCGGGCACCCCGGCGGCCCGGCGCACGATCCGGCCGGCGCCGTCCACCACGAGCACGGTCGGGGTACGCCAGACGTCCAGCTCGCGGGCCGCGTCGAGGTGCTCGTCCACGCCGACCTCCAGTACCGCGACCCCGTCGAGGCGGGCGGCGACGTCGGCGAGGACCCGGCGGGCGGCCCGGCAGGGCGCGCAGACCGGGGCGGAGAACTGCACCAGCGTGCGCTCGCCGGGGCGTACCCCGAGGGCGGTGAGGGTGGCCCGGTGCGGCGCGTCGGTGTCCGATGGGCGCTTCCGGACGGCGCGCAGCCGGCCGTCGTGGCGGCGGCGCCACCAGCCGAACGCGGTGGCGGCCGCGAGCACCGCGACGAGCACGAGAATCCCGGTCGGGCTGGGCGACTGCACGGGTCCAGGCTGCCACGGCTGATCACGACGCGACATGGTCCGTCCCGGTCAGCGGACGTGAGATCGCCTACTCCGGCGGTAGGAGCGGCCGGCGAACGTCGCTTTTGTCCTCTGGCGCGCCGCGCGGACTTGGCAATATTCTCCACCTCGCGCGCAGCTGCTGGAGTTCCTTTACATCCCCCGGCCCCGGCCGGGCCATCGAGGAGGCGGAATGCACTTCGACCACCCCGAGCTGGACCGCCGTACGCTGCTGCGGGCCGGCCTCGGCGCCGCCGCGGTCGCGGTCGTCGGGAGCGAGCTCGTCCGGCCGGCCGCCGCGCACGCCGCGCCGGGCGCGGACCTCGACTGGATCATCAGCTGCGACGAGTGGGCCGCCCGCCCGCCGGCCGACCCGCTGTCGGTCAGCGCGATCCCCACCAACAAGATCATCGTGCACCACATGGCGTTCCCGAACGTCACCGACTACTCCGAGGAGCACGCCAAGCAGCTCGCCCGCGACTGCCAGGACCTGCACATGGACGGCAACGGCTGGTCCGACACCGGGCAGCACTTCACTGTGAGCCGCGGCGGCCACGTCCTGGAGGGACGCCACGGCAGCCTGGACCGGCTGCGCGCCGGCGACCGGCAGATGATCTCCGCGCACTGCCCGGGCGAGAACGGGCGGGCCATCGGCATCGAGAACGAGGGCACCTACGTCACCGAGACGCCGCCGGAGGAGCTGCTGGACTCCCTCACCCGGCTGTGCGCCGCGATCTGCCGGCAGTACGGGCTGCACGCCCACGACATCTTCGGCCACTGGGACTTCCGGGCCACGCTCTGCCCGGGCGCGATGTTCTACCGGGAGTTCCCGGCGCTGCGCCGCGCGGTGTTCAAGCAGCTCGGCACCAAGCTCGGCGACGTGCCGGCGCGGCGCTGGCCGGACATCTGGCGCTTCGTCGGCGGCCCGGTGGTTCAGGTCGCCCAGCGCCTGCTCACGTTCCGCGGCTACACCGTGCCGGTCACCGGCGTGTTCGACGCGGCAACGGTCGCGGCGGTGCAGGACTGGCAGGCGCGCAACGGCGTACCGGTCGACGTCGACGCCACGCTGACCGCGCCGACCTGGGAGACCCTCGCCCCGGAGCTGGACCAGAAGTCCACCGGGATCCCGGTGGCCGCGGCGCAGTTCATGCTCGCCTCCAAGGGCTACGCCGAGGTGACCGAGACCGGCGAGTACGACCACGCCACCCGCACGGCGGTGAAGGACCTCCAGCGCCTGCACGGACTACCGCCCAACGGCAAGATCAGCACCACCACCTGGTGCGCGCTGGTGGGGGGTGTGGTGCGCCAGTCGTTCCACAAGCACTGACGGCGCACCGGCGGGGAGAGCGGTGGGGGTGGCGACGACGCCACCCCCACCGCGTCGTTGCGGGGCGGAACGCGGCGAAACGTCGGCATTGACGACTGGTGAACGACGGCTATCCGGGACGGCAGTGGTGCGCCGATCATTGCCCGCAGATAGATATGAGTCATTCTCACCTCCGGGCAGGACGCCCGGGCGCGGAGGCCGAGACGCCGTCAGCCGGGCGTACCGAACGGTCCGACTCCGCGTCCCCGGAGGACCCCGCCATGCCACGACCCACCCTTCGTGCCCGCCTCGCGGCGCTGACCGCAGCCGCCCTCACCGCGAGCGTCCTGACGGTCGTACCCCCGTCACCGGCGCTCGCCGCCACCACGTTCACCCCCGACGACTACTGCCTCGGCCAGTGCGCCGACATCCTGCCGCCCGGGCAGAACGGCAACGCCACGCTCGTGGCGATCCTCGCCCACCAGGCGCTCGGCACCCGGCCCGCGCACTCCAGCGACCAGCTCGACGAGTACGCGAACCTGGTCTACAACTACGCCGGGCTGACCGACGAGCAGATCGCCCACTTCTACAACGACGCCTCCTTCGGCGTCCCCGACGGGCAGGTCGAGAGCACGATCTCGCCGCGCTCGGACGTCACCATCGTGCGGGACAAGGCCACCGGCGTCCCGCACATCACCGGCACCACCCGCGCCGGCACCATGTTCGGCGCCGGGTACGCCGGCGCCCAGGACCGGCTCTGGGTGATGGACCTGCTGCGGCACGTCGGCCGCGGCAACGTCAGCTCGTTCGCCGGCGGCGCCCCCGGCAACCGGGAGCTGGAGCAGAGCGTCTGGGCCAACTCGCCCTACACCGAGGCGGACCTCCAGGCCCAGGTGGACGCGCTGCGCCTCAAGGGCACCCGGGGCCAGCAGCTCTACACCGACGTGGCCGACTACATCGCCGGCATCAACGCCTACATCGACAAGTCGATCGCCGACGACAACTACCCCGGCGAGTACGTGCTCACCGGCGCCGGCAAGCCCAAGCACTTCACCATGACCGACCTGATCGCCACCGCCGGCGTCATCGGCGGCCTGTTCGGCGGAGGCGGCGGCAGCGAGGTCCGGTCCGCGCTGGTCCGGGTCGCGGCCCGCGCCAAGTACGGGGCCACCGAGGGCGACCGGGTCTGGGCGGCGTTCCGCTCGCAGAACGACCCGGAGACCGTGCTGACGCTGCACGACGGGCAGAGCTTCCCGTACGGCGCGACGCCGCCCGGCGCCACCAGCGCGGTGCTGCCCGACGCCGGCACCGTGGCCGCCGAACCGCTCGCGTACGACGCCACCGGCGGGGCCGCCGCCCGCACCGGCAGCAGCGCCGCCACCAAGGACCTGCTCGGCGGCCTGTCCACCCTGCGCACGCACGGCATGTCCAACGCGGTGGTGGTCTCCGGCAGGCACACCACCACCGGCAACCCGGTGGCCGTGTTCGGCCCGCAGACCGGCTACTTCGCCCCGCAGCTGCTCATGCTCCAGGAACTCCAGGGGCCGGGGATCAGCGCGCGCGGCGCCGCGTTCGCCGGGCTGAACCTCTACGTGCTGCTCGGCCGCGGCCAGGACTACGCGTGGAGCGCCACCTCCGCCTCGCAGGACCTGACCGACACGTACGCGGTGCCGCTGTGCACCACCGACGGCACCGCGCCGACGCTGCGCTCCAACCGCTACCTCTACCGTGGGCAGTGCCTGGCCATGGAGGTGCTGGAGAAGCGCAACTCGTGGTCGCCGACGCTCGCCGACTCCACCCCGGCCGGCGCGTACACGCTGCGCGCGCTGCGCACCAAGTACGGGCTGGTCGCCTACCGGGGCATGGTGAACGGGCAGCCGACCGCGTTCACCAAGCTGCGCTCCACCTACCGCCACGAGGCCGACTCGGCGATCGGCTTCCAGGCGTTCAACGACCCGGCGGCGATGGGCAGCGCGGCGGCGTTCCAGGCGTCCGCGGCGAACGTCGGGTACGCGTTCAACTGGTTCTACGTCAACTCGACCGAGGCGGCGTACTACAACTCCGGCGCGAACCCGGTGCGCTCCTCCACCTCCGACCCGAACCTGCCGATGAAGGCCGAGCCGGCGTACGAGTGGGTCGGCTGGAACCCGGACACCAACGACGCCACCTACGCCCCGGCGTCGGCCCACCCGCAGTCGGTCAACCAGGACTACTACGTCAGCTGGAACAACAAGCAGGCGCGGGACTTCGGCGCGGCCGACGGCAACTTCAGCTACGGCGCGGTGCACCGCGGTCAACTGCTCGACGGTCCGGTGCGCGCCGCGATCGCCCAGCGCAAGCTCGGCCGCGCCGACGTCGTCCGGATCACCGCCGAGGCGGGGGTGACCGACCTGCGCGGCCAGCAGGTCCTCGCCGAGCTGCTGCGGGTGCTGGACAGCACGCCGGTCACCGATCCGGCGCTGGCCGCCGCGGTGACCAAGCTGCGGGCCTGGCAGCAGGCCGGGTCCCGCCGGGTGGAGACGTCACCCGGCTCGAAGGTCTACCAGCACGCCGACGCCATCCGGATCTTCGACGCCTGGTGGCCGCTGCTGGCCGCGGCGCAGTTCCGGCCCGGCCTCGGCCCCGACCTGTACGGCGCGCTGGTCGACGCCCTCCAGGTCAACGAGTCGCCCTCGGGCGGTCAGAACGCGGCGCGCGACGGCACTGTGAGCTGGGCGTCGCAGGGGCAGGCGCACAAGGGCTCGGCGTTCCAGTACGGCTGGTGGGGCTACGTCGACAAGGACCTGCGCGCGGTGCTCGGCGACCCGGTCGCCGGCGGGCTCGGGCGCACGTACTGCGGCAACGGCAACCTGGGCGCGTGCCGGCAGTCGCTGCTGGACACGCTCGGCCAGGCCGCGGCGGCCCCGGCCACCACCGTCTACCCCGGTGACTCGTCCTGCGGGGCCGGGGACCAGTGGTGCGCCGACGCGATCGCCCAGTCCGGGCTCGGCGGCATCACCCACCCGCTGATCGGCTGGCAGAACCGGCCCACGTACCAGCAGGTCGTGTCGTTCCCGGCGCGCCGGGGCGACACGGTGACCAACCTGGCGCAGGGTCGTGCCGCCACCGCGTCCAGCACGCAGTTCCTGACCAGCAACACCCCTGCGAAGGCGGTCGACGGCAGCCTCAACAGCAGGTGGGCCAGCAGCTACAACGACAACCAGTGGCTGCGGGTGGACCTCGGCTCGGCCCGCACGATCAGCCGGGCGGTGCTGCGGTGGGAGGCCGCGTACGCGACCGGCTACCGGATCGAGGTCTCCGGTGACGGCAACTCCTGGCAGCCGGTGTTCAGCACCACCACCGGCAACGGCGGCGTCGACAACGTGACGTTCGCGCCGGTCAGCGCCCGCTACGTGCGGATGTACGGCGTCACGCGGGCCACCTCGTACGGCTTCTCGCTCTACGAGTTCGAGGTCTACGGACGGTGAGCCCGGGCGGCCGGCCGGCGGGAGTCATCCGCCGGCCGGCCGTCACGTCCGGGCAGGCCAGCCGCCATCTTTCGAACAGGTGTGCGAGGATGGCGGGGTGTCGAGCGAGGCCACCATCCTGCACGCCGACCTGGACGCGTTCTACGCCTCGGTCGAGCAGCGCGACGACCCCCGGCTGCGCGGCCGGCCGGTGATCGTCGGCGGCGGCGTGGTGCTCGCGTGCAGCTACGAGGCCAAGGCGCGGGGCGTGCGCAGCGCGATGGGCGGCCGGCAGGCGCGGCGGCTCTGCCCCGACGCGATCGTGGTGCCGCCCCGGATGGCCGCGTACACCGCCGCCAGCCGGGCCGTGTTCGAGATCTTCCGGCACACCACCCCGCTGGTCGAGGGGCTCAGCATCGACGAGGCGTTCCTCGACGTGGGCGGGCTGCGGCGGCTCGCCGGAGCGCCGGCCGGCATCGCGGCCGGACTGCGCGAGCGGGTACGCCACGAGGTCGGCCTGCCGATCACCGTCGGCGTGGCCCGGACGAAGTTCCTGGCGAAGGTGGCCAGCGGCGTGGCCAAGCCGGACGGGCTGCTGGTGGTCGAGCCGGAGCGGGAGCTGGCGTTCCTGCACCCGCTGCCTGTCGAACGGCTGTGGGGCGTCGGCCCGGTCACCGCCGCGCGGCTGCGCGAACGCGGCATCCGTACCGTCGGGCAGGTGGCCCGGCTGGACGAGCCGGCGCTGGTGTCGCTGCTCGGCGCGGGCGCGGGCCGGCACCTGCACGCCCTGGCCCACAACCGCGACCCCCGGGCGGTGCAGGTGGGCCGCCGCCGCTCCTCGATGGGCGCGCAGCACGCGCTCGGGCGGGGGCCGCACTCCCCCGCCGAGCTGGACGCGGTGCTTGCCGGGCTGGTCGACCGGGTCACCGGGCGGATGCGCGCCGCCCGGCGCACCGGCCGCACGGTGACGCTGCGGCTGCGTTTCGCCGACTACACCCGGGCCACCCGGTCGCACACGCTCGACGAGCCGACCGCGCAGACCGCGCTGCTGCGGGCCGCCGCCCGTGACCTGCTGGACGCCGCGCTGCCGCGAATCGCGCTGCACGGCGTCACGCTGCTCGGCGTCTCGGTGGGCAACCTCGGCGACGGGCACACCCAGCTGGCCCTGCCGTTCACCGCCGACCCGGGCCCGGCGCTGGACGCCGCCGTCGACGCGGTACGGGACCGCTTCGGCTCCCGCGCGCTGACCCGAGGCGTGCTGCTCGGCCGCGACCCGGGCGTGGAGATGCCCCGGCTGCCGGACTGACCGGTTCGTCTCCTCCCTCGGTAGGAGACGCGCTCCGACCCGGGGTCGCGGACGCGGCCTGCGGACGGGCGCGCGCGTCCCGCTCCGCGACCAGCATCTACAGGCATGACTACCGTGCGGAACCGGGCGGCCGGATGGCACCGCCCCCTGATGCTCCTCGTGTCCGCGATGGCGGTGCTCACCGTCGTCGCCGCGGTCGGCGTCGTGGCCGACCCGCGCGCGCTGACCGGCGCGCCCATCTGGCTCAAGCCGCTGAAGTTCGCGATCTCGTTCGTGCTCTACGGCGTCACGCTCGCCTGGATGCTCTCCCTGCTGCCGCGCCGCAGCCGGGCCGCCGAGCGGGCGGCCACGGTGATCGTGGCCATGGCGGTGCTGGAAATGACGATCATCGTGGGTCAGGTGCTGCGCGGCACCGCCAGTCACTTCAACGGCGCCACGACGCTGGACGCGATGCTGTTCAGCGTCATGGGCGTGGCCATCACCGTGCTGTTCGCCGCCCAGCTCGTGCTGGCGGTCGTGCTGTCCCGCCGCTCCCTCGCCGACCGGGCGGGCGGGTACCCGGTCCGGCTCGGCCTCGCCGTGTCGCTGCTCGGCATGCTCGTCGCGTTCCCGATGGTGGCTCAGCAGCCGGCCGGCGCGCCCGCCGGGATCAGCGGAGCGCACAGCGTCGGCGTGCCCGACGGCGGTCCCGGGCTGCCGCTGGTCGGCTGGAGCACCACCGGAGGCGACCTGCGCGTGGGGCACTTCGTCGGAATGCACGCCCTGCAGGCGCTGCCGCTGCTGGCGCTCCTGCTCGACCGGTTCCTCGGCGCGCGGCTGGACGAGCTGACCCGGGCGCGACTGGTGCTCGTCGCCGGGGCCGCGTACGCCGCTCTCACGCTGCTGCTGACCGCCCAGGCCCTGCGCGGACAGCCGCTGCTCGCCCCGGACGCGCTCACGCTCGCCGCGGCGGGAGCGCTGGTGGCGGCCACGGCGGCGGCCACCGCGCTGGTGCTCGCGCGACGGGCCCGCCGCGCCGGGGTGGTGCTGGTCGGATGACCGAGATCCTGTTCGGCCTGACGTTCACGCTCGCCGCCCCGTTCTGGGCGCTGATGATCCTGGCGCCGCGCTGGTCCTGGACCAGCCGGATCGTCGGCTCGCCTCTGATCGTGGTGCCGGTGCTGCTGATCTACGCCCTCCTCGTGCTCCCGTCGCTCGGTACGGTGCTGCCGGTGGTGACAGCGCCCACCCTCGACGGTCTGCGGGACCTGCTCGGCGCCGCCGACGGCGCGGCGGCGGCGTGGGCCCACATGATCGCCTTCGACCTGTTCGTGGGCCGGTGGATCTGGCAGGACGCGCGGGACCGTGAGCTGCCGGCACTGCTCATCGCACCGGTGCTGCTGCTCACGCTCCTGCTCGGCCCGCTCGGGCTGGCCGTCCACCTCGGACTGCGCGCCGGGTGGCGGCGGCGGGCGAACGTGGTGGCTCCGGCCGCCCCGGTTGCCTAGGCTGACGCGGTGGGCTGGGTCGGTCGGCTGTTCGACGCACGCGACACGCTCGCGCGGATCCTGCTGCTGAATCTCAGCGGCATCGGCTACCTGGTCGTCGGCGTGCACGGCCGTCCCGGGCCCACCGGGACGCAGTGGACGCTGGCGGTCCCGGCGTTCCTGCTGGCGCTGCTGTGCCACCGCCGGCCGCTGCTGAACCTGCTCCTCCAGTCGGCCCTGCTCGCGGCGGCGTTCCCCCTGGTCGACGACGTGATGATCAATCAGGTCGGCGCGAGCTGGGCGCTGCTGGAGCTGACCATGCGGGCCACCCGGCCGCGCACCGTCTGGGTGGGCGCCGGGCTGCTCGCCGCCGTCGACCTCAGCAACCTGATCGGCGAACCGGTCCGCACGGCGCTCACCGGGCTGTTCGGGCTCGCCGTCACCGTCTTCCTGCCGCTGCTGCTCGGACTGGTCGTGCGGACCACGAGGGAGTTGAGCCGGCAGGCCGAGGAGCGCGCCGAGGCCGAGCGGCGCCGGCGCGAGTCGGAGAGCCGGGCGGCCCGCGCCGACGAGCGCGCCGCCATCGCCCGGGAACTGCACGACGTGCTCGCGCACCACGTCGCGTCGATGGTGCTGCGGGTCGGGGTGGCCCGGCACGTGCTGCCCGACCTCGATCCGCGGGTCGGCGCGGTGTTCGACGACGTGCACGCCACCGGCACGGCGGCGCTGACCGACCTGCGGCGGCTGGTGGCGGTGCTGCGTGACCCGGACGGCGTACGCGGCGACGCCGCCCTGACCGCGATCGAGCCGTCGGCGCTGCCGACGGCGCTCGGCGCGGCGGTGGACCGGGCCCGGCAGGCGGGCGTCGTCGTGGAGGCCGACGTCGACCCGGCCGTCGGGACCCTCGACGCGGTACGCGGCCAGGCGGTGCTGCGACTGACCCAGGAGGCGTTGACGAACGTGGCCAAACACGCGGGCGCGGCGGCGCGGGCGCGGCTGACCGTGTCGGTCGAGGACGGCGCGGTGCACTGGACGGTGTCCGACGACGGGCGGGGCGCGGCGCCCGCCGGGGTGCCCTCCGGCGGCGGCCACGGGCTCGTCGGCATGCGGGAGCGGGTGGAGGTGCTCGGCGGGCGGCTGGAGGCCGGGCCCACCGAGTCCGGCTGGCGGGTGCGGACCGTGCTGCCGCCCGCCCACCCCGCTCCCCGGCCCCGCCCGGGCGCGCCGGAGCCGGTGTGATCCGGCTGCTGCTGGTCGACGACCAGCACCTCATCCGGGCGGGCCTGCGCATGCTCTGCGACGCCCAGCCCGACCTCGACGTGGTGGGCGAGGCCGACAACGGCCGGGACGCCGTCGCGCTCGCCGCCCGGCTGCGGCCGGACGTGGTGGTGATGGACCTGCGGATGCCCGGTGTCGACGGCATCACCGCGACCAGCCGGATCCTCGCCGACCGGCCCGCCACCCGGATCATGGTGCTCACCACGTTCGGCGACGACGACCGCCTCTACCCGGCGCTGACCGCGGGCGCCTGCGGCTTCCTGCTCAAGGACGCGCCCCCGGCCGACCTGCTGGACGGCATCCGCCGCGCCGCCGCCGGGGACAGCCCGTTCAGCCCGGAGGTCCTGCGCCGGCTGGTCGAGCGTGCGGTGCACGCCCGCGCCGGCGCGCCCCGGCGCACGGCCGAGCTGACCGCCCGCGAGCGGGACGTGCTGGACCTGGTCGCCGACGGACTGTCGAACACCGAGATCGCCGACCGGCTGCACATCGGCGTGACCACTGTGAAGACGCACATCACCAGCCTGATGACCAAGACCGGCAGCCCCAACCGGGTACGCCTGGCGCTGTGGGCGCGCGGCGGCTGAGCGCCCGGCGGCTCACTCCTCGATCGCGCCGCCCACCGCGCGCAGGTGCGCCCGGAACGTCAGCGCCGGGTCGGCCGCGCGGGCCGTCAGGTAGGCGGCGAACCCGACCTGCGACCGCAGCGACTGCCCGGCCCGGATCCGGTCGGCCTGCCGCCGCTCGGTATCCCGGATGGACTCGGCCAGGTCGAACAGCTCCCCGGCCCGGTCGGCGGGCACGAACAGCACGCCGTCGTCGTCGGCCAGGGCCAGGTCCTGCGGGCCGACTGTGAACGACCCGACCCGCGCCTGCTCCAGCGCCCCGTCCGGGCGCGGCTCCAGCTCCAGCGGCCCGCTCGGGGTGGCGCCGAGGCTGAACACCGGCAGCCCGACCGCCACCAGGTCGGCGGTGTCGCGGTGCGCGCCCCACACCACCAGGCCGGCCAGGCCGGCGGCCCGCGCTTCCAGCACCACCAGGTCACCGACGCAGGCCCGGTCGGTGCGCCCGTCGTCGTCGACGACGAGCACGTCACCGTCGGCCGCCCGCTCGATCGCCTCGAGGAAGACGTCCACGCTGCCGACGTGCCGGGCCGGGCGGACCCGGCCGGCCAGGCGCCGCCCGGGCAGCACCGGGCGCACGGCGGCCGGAGCGCAGCGGACCTCGACGCCGGCGCGCAGGCAGGCGTCGGCGACGTGAGCGGTGGTCAGCGCGGCGAGCCGCGCGGCCGGGACGCTGTGACGGGTGTCCATGGCCCGACGCTAGCGAGCCGCACCTGCCCCGGCAGGTGCCAGTTGCCGCCCGGTGGCCTTTCCGCGAAGAGGCCGCGGGCCGGGTCAGGCGACGCGGCTCGGCGGGCGGAACGGGTCCTTCCGCCGGCCCGGCGCGCCGCGTCCGGCAGCGCGGGCGGGATCGGCTCGCCGTACTGCAACGCGGTGGCGGAGCGGCGGGCGATCGACCGGGCGTAGAGCACCAGCCGTTCGAGGTGCTGCGTCGCCTCGGCGTACCTGTGGAACTGGGCCCGGCGGTGCCAGCGGGCGGGCGCGATGGTCACCACCTCCTCGGCCCCGCTGAGCGCGTCGTTGAGCCGCCCGATGTCGGGCTCCAGTCCGCGCAGGTCCTCCAGCGCGCGCTGGGCCGCGTCGGCGTCGCGCCGGGTCAGCGCGTGCGCGACGGCGTCGAGCCGCGCGGTGAGCCCGGTGGTCACCGGCTCCACGGCCTTGTCCAGCACCCGGATCGGGTTGACCGGCAGCAGCAGCGCCACCACGAACAGGCCGACCAGCCCGCCCACCAGGGCGTCGAAGAGCCGGGGCAGCTCCAGGCCGGGCTGTACCGGCGCGAGCGTGGCGATCAGCACCGCCGTACCGCCGGCCTGGCCGACCAGCGCTCCGCCGCGCCCGGCCACCAGCAGCGCGGTGGCGATGGCGAGCGTGACCACCAGGCCGGTCTGCCAGGAGCCGCTGCCGAGCAGGGCGCGCAGCAGGTCACCGACCACGATGCCGAGGCCGACGCCGATGAGCAGTTCGAACGTGCGCCGGGCCCGCTGGCCGATCGCGGTGGCGATGGTGCCGACCGCGGCGGCCGGGGCGAAGACGTGCGCGCCGGAGCCGAGCAGCCACTGGGCGAGCAGCGCGGCGAGCGCCGCGGCCAGGCCGGCCTGCGCGGAGATCACCAGGGTGATCTCCAGTTGGCGCATCCGGTTCCGGCCGGCCGTGCCGCCCTCGGCGCGGACCCGGGCGAGCACGCTGCCGCCCCGTTCGACCGCCCGGTCCAGGGGCGAACGGACGGTGTCGCGCGGGCGGTCGGCCATGGCGACGGTTACCCGCCTCCGTGGCGGTGAATCGTCCGCCCGGCTCGGCCGGTGCCCGGATCAGCGCCCGAAGGTGCGATCGAGCAGGTCGAACAACGCCGCCCAGTGCCGCTTCGTGGCCTGCTCGTCGTACATGGGCGTGTCCGACTGGGTGTAGCCGTGGCGGGCGCCGGGATAGACCTCGGAGCGGTAGGTGACACCGGCCGCGTCCAGCGTCTTCTCCAGCACGGCGATCTGCTCGGCGGTCATCGACGGGTCGGCGTCGGCGTGCCCGAAGTAGAGCTCGCCGGTCACCGCGCCGACGCCCAGGTGCGGGCTGTCCGGGGCGTCGGTGACCACCCGGCCGGCGTGGAACGCGGCCACCGCGGCGATCCGGTCCGGCAGCGCCTCGATCGCGCGCAGCGCGTTCATGCCGCCCATGCAGTACCCGGTGACCGCCGCCGGGCCCGGCGCCACGTCCGGCTGGGTGGCGAGGAAGTCCAGGTAGGCGGCGGTGTCCCGGGCCACCGTGTCCGGCGTCAGCGCGGCCATCATCGGGCCGATCCGCTCGAACAGGGCGCCGCGGCGGCTGTCGTCGGCGAGCGCGCCGAGGTCGATCAGCGGGGCGCGCCCGGCGCGGTGGAACAGGTTGGGCGCCAGCACGACGTATCCGCGCTCGGCGATCGTCGCGGCCATCTCCGCCACCCGGGGCCGCAGCCCGAAGGCGTCCATGAACAGCAGGACGGGCGGGAAGGGCCCACCGGAGTCCGGCCGCGCCAGGTAGGCGTCCGCCGTGCCGTCGGGGGTGGGCACGTCCACGATCGTCGGCTGCACTGTCTCGACCTCCTCGCGCTCGGGTTTCCCGCCGCACGCTACTCCCGGCCCGGCAGGGCCAGGACCTCGGGTTTCCGCTCCGGGGACGCGCCCGTTTGCCGGGGCCGAGCGCGGGAATCCCGCTGTCCCGGCGGAGGAAGGCGGCGAGATGGACCAGGATCAGTTCATCGGCGCGGTGGCCCAGCGGAGCGGCGCGTCCACGGAGCAGGCCACGGCGATCACCCGGGCGACGTTGACGACGCTGGCCGAGCGGATCGACGGCGGGGAGGCCCGCGACCTGGCCGACCAGCTGCCCGAGGCGCTGCGGGCCTACGCGTTCGGCCCGGCCGAGGCCGCCGAGCCGTTCGGGCTCGACGTGTTCGTGGAGCGGGTGAGCGGGCGCGCCGACGTGGACGTGGACGCCGCCCGCGACGGGATCACCGCGGTCCTCGATGTGCTGCGCGACGCCATCGACCCGGCCGCGTACGCGCAGGTCGTCGCGCAGCTCCCGGCCGAGTACGGCGACGTGGCCGACCAGAGCGCCCCGTACGTGCGGCGCACGGCGTGACGGGGGCGCGATGAGCGAGGACGCGCTGCGCCGCCCGCCCGAGGCCGACGCGCAGGAGCAGCGGCAGGACGAGACGCTCGTCGGCCCGCCCGACACCGTCGACACGGCCGTGCCCGAGGCGAGCGAGGCGGACCTGGCCGAGCAGGGCGTGCTGCGCCCGCCGAGCGACCGGGCCGGCCTGGGCGAGTCGGTGCGCGGCGACCTGACCGCCGCCGACGCGGTGGAGCAGAACACGGAGGTCCCGCTGCCCGACGAGGAGCACTGGGCCTGACCGTCAGTGGTCCGGGCTGTCCGGGCGGGCCATCAGCCGCAACGCGTTCGGGTCCAGGCCGACGCGGACCGGGGTCTGCCCGTACGGCTCGCCGTCGACCTCGATGCGGGCCGGCCGGTCGGTCTCCAGCCACAACTGGCGTACCGCCAGGAACGGCTCGTCGCCGAGCGTGCGGCGGTGGCCGGCCGCCGCGTTGCGCGCCGTCTCGCGCAGCAGTCCGCGCCGGGTCGGCCCACCCACCGGGTACGCGACCAGCAGCCGGTCGTCGGCGGTGGCGTCGGCGGTGATCGGGCGGCCGGCGTGGAAGCCGCCGTTCGCCACGTACACCTGGTGGGTGGTGAACGTGTGCTCGCGGCCCTCGGCGCGGACCGTCACCGCCAGCGGCCGGTGCCGGGCCAGCAGCCCCAGCCCGGTCATCGGGTACGCGAGCCGCCCGGCGATCCGCTTCAGCCCCGGCGGCGCGGACTGCATGATGTCGGCGGACAGCCCGATCCCGACGTGGTTGGTGAACCGGGTGTCGCCGATCAGGCCCAGGTCGACGTCGATCACCTTCCCACCGGTGAGGACGCCGATCGCGGCGTCCAGGTCGAGCGGGACGCCGACGGTGCGGGCGAAGTTGTTCGTGGTGCCCAGCGGCAGCAGGCCCAGCGCGATGTCCCGGTGGGCGAGCAGCCGGGCGGCCGCGCCGACGGTGCCGTCGCCGCCGCCGGTGACCAGCAGGTCCGGGCCGAGGTCGGCGGCCTCGGCGAGCACCCGGTCCAGTTCGCCGGGCCGGTCCACCGGGTACGCGCCGAGCAGCGCGAACCCGGCCGCGCGCAGGCGCGAGTGGACGGTGTCGTAGAGCCGCCGGCCACGGCGGGAGTGGGCGTTGACCACGAGCGCCGCCCGCCGTCGTTCCCGGATCGCCGTCGACAGCTCCTGCTTGGTCCGCACGGTTGCGACAGTAGCCGCCCCCACGGGGCCGTGGGCCGGTTGCGCTGCCGACGTTGACGGGGTTGGTTATCGTCGCGACGGCCGTGATCGTCGATCTTCCAGGATGGTGCCCAGATGAACCAGCCGGCAGCGCCGCAGGCGACAGCACCGGTGCCCCCGCCCACGCAGCCGAAGCGCCCGGCGCGGACCCTGATCGGGCTGGCGCTGATCGTCCCGGCGGTGATCGCCTGGATCTGGTCGTACGTCCTGCCGACGCTGTCCACAGTGGCTCGCAGCTTCCAGGGTGACGCGCTGCGCGGCTCGGGCGAGTCGGTCGGTACGGCGAACTACGAGGCCGCCTTCACCTCCGGGTTCGCCGGCCAGGTCGGGTTCGCGGTGCTGCTCAGCCTGATCCCGCTGGCGGTGGCGCTGCTCGCCGCGCCGCTGCTCGCCGTCCTCGCCGACCGGGCTGGCCGGGTCGCCCGCCTGGTCACCCGGGGCGCGCTGGCGCTGCCGCTCGCCGCGTACGCGCCGGTCGCGGTGTTCCTCGGCCGACGCGCCGAGCACATCGAGGACGGCACATTCGCCCAGACGCTGCAGTCCCCCCGGACGTTCCTCGTCTCGGCGCTGGCACAGGTGACGTTCGGGCTGGTCGTCGCGGTGGCCGCGACGCTGTACCTGAGCGCCCTGCGCCGCCGCGAGCCCGACCAGCGGCCCGCGTCCGCCATGCTGGCCGTCGGCGGGCTGCTCGGCCTGAGCGTCCTCGCCGCCGCCCTGCAGACCTACACCGCCCCATACATCCTGACCGGCGGCGGACCGCGCGGCGACGACACGGCGACGCCGGTGTTGACCGCCGCGCAGACCTCGTTCCGGACGATGCGCCTGGGTGCCGGATCGGCCACGTCGACGCTGCTGCTGGTGCTGCTCGGGCTGCTCGGACTGGCCGCGGTGGCGCTCATCCTGGCCACCCGGCTGCGCATCGAGTTCGACGGCTGGCGGGACGGCCCGGCGGTCCGGGAGGCGGAGTCCTACTCCGGCCGCCGGCCGCTGCTCGTCGGGCTGACCGCTGTCGCGCTCGTCGTCGTCCTCGGCGTGACCGTCTGGGCGTCGCTGCCGTGGCTGCGGAACCTCTCCTCCGACACCGGGCCCCTGCCCCGGGGGGTCGAGACCTCGAACCTGTTCGCCAACACCTGGGTGCCGCCACTGCTGTCCACACTCGTCGCGGTGGCGCTCGCGGCGCTGGCCGGGTTCGGGATCGGCGCGCTGCGCCCGCTCGGGCGCTACAGCGAACTGCTGCTGGTGCCGTTCGCGCCGTGGTTGTTCGTCGGTATCGGCCCGCTGGCCATCGCCGGTTTCGAGCGCACCATGGAACTCAGCCAGCTCGGCCTGTTCCTCGGCCTGGTGCCGCCGACCTGGCTGTCGGTGCCCGCGCTGTTCGCGTTCACGCTGCTGTTCCGGGGTCAGCACGAGCGGTGGCGCTCCGGCGGCGGCGTCGCCCGTACGCTGCTGCTGCCGGCGCTGCCGATGCTGGCCGTGACCGCGTTGGCGACCTGGCTGGCGCACGCCCAGTCGCCACTGTGGTCGACGCTGGTGGGCCGGGGCCCGGACAGCCTGACCGCTCCCGCGCTGGTGAACATGATCGCCAGCCGCGCCTTCGGCGCCGGGGGCGAGCTTCCGCTGGGCCTGATCCTGCCGCTGCCCATGCTGATCCTGTTCGTGCTGCTGTTCGTCGCGCTCATGGTCGGCTACGTGGACCGGCTCGCCATCCGGGTGGGACGGCACAGCGACGCGGACGCGCCGCCTGCCGGGGCGGGCGAGCTCGTCGCCAAGGTCACCGCATAGGGAAACCCCCGATTACGGGCGGTGACGGCGCGCCTAGCGTCGCAGGCATGGCAACTGACGCGCTCACACCGGTCCGGACCGCCCGTCTCCACCGCGCCCGCCTGGCGCTGCCCCTGGTGCTGCTCGCCCTGCTCGCGCCGGCCGGATGCGACTCCGGCGGCGACGTGCTCGACGGCGGCTCGGCCGACACCGTGGCGGGCGAGGACGGCGGCGACCCGGACGCGGGCGCGGTGGACGACGTGCGGCCACCGTGCCCGTTCACCGCCGCCCAGGTCTCCGAACTGGTCGACCGGAAGCTGCGCGACGAGGGCAACTGCTCGTTCGGCGACGGCATCGCCCAGCTGGCGGTCACCACCGCCTCGGCCACCGCCGGCAAGGCCACCTACGACTACCAGCACAACCAGGCCGCCGAGCAGTACGAGAAGGTCGTCGACCTGGACCGGGGCGAGCGGGGCTACCTCGCGGTCAAGGACGTGCGCGGCGAGGCGGTGCTGATCGACGGCAAGGGCACGTACACGGTGACCATCAGCAGCTTCGGCGGCGGCACCGCCGGCAACGAACAGATCCTGCGTCGCGCCCTCGACGCGATCCCGGCCTGAGCGGGGCCGGCATGCGAACCCGCCGACTGATCGCGCTCGCGTTGACCGCGACCCTGCTCACCGCGCCGGCCGGCTGCGGCGGCGACGACCCGCCGGCCGCCGGTGGCGCCGCGCCCGGCGCGGGCTCCCCGGTGGCGGACCCGACCGGGGAGGCGCCGGTCGAGCCGAGCGCCGAACCGGTGGACGCCGCCGACGCGCCGGACGCCTGCTCGCTGGTGCCCAAGGCCGACGCCGAACGCCTCGCCGGCACGCCGCTCGACGAGCCGGTGGTGGCCGGGCAGTCCTGCACCTACACCGCGCCGACGAGCGGGCCGACCGCCCAGGTCGAGGCGTTCGTGGGCGAGGGCGCCAAGAAGTACCTCGACATCGAGCGGCAGCTCGGGCACGAGATCCGCGAGCTGAGCGGGGTGGCCGACGAGGCGCTGCTCACCTACGAGGCGTTCTTCCTGCGCAGGGGCGAGCTGTGGGTCGCGGTGCGGCTGGTGCGGCTCAACGACCCGCAGGAGAACAAGGCGCCGCTGGAACGGCTCGCCCGTACCGTCGCCGGCCGGATGTGAGACGCCCGGTGCGTGGCCGTCGGCTGCTCGCGGCCGGCCTGGTGGCGCTGCTCGCGGTGACCGGCTGCGGCGGCCCCGCGCCCGGCCCGGCCGACGCGGGCGACGGGGAGCAGCCCCGGTACGGGCAGGCCCCGGCGCCGGGGAAGGACGTCACGCTGCAACCGGACGTGGTGCTGGTCGGCGGCGGCAGCCGCACCGTGCGGTCGGTGAGCCCGGACGGGCTGACCTGGCGGCTCGACCCGGACGCGCGCGACGCCGACCGGCTGGCGCCCGGCCGGGTCATGTTCCTCACCGGACGCGGCGTGGGCCGGGTGCTGGACCTCGCCGAGGAAGGCGGCGACCTGGTCGTCACGATCGGCCCGGTGACGCTCACCGAGGTGATCCGCGACGGCACGTTCGGCGGGGACGACGTCACCCTCGACCGCCCGACCGTCTACGTGGCCGGCGAGCCGTCGTGGACCCGGGACGCCGCGGCGGCCGGTGGCACGCTCGGGCGGGCCCGTCGGCTCGCCGTCGCGCCCGCGCAGCCGCCGCCAGCGCCGGGCGGGCAGGCCGCCGCGAGCGCCCACGGCTACCGGGTACGGACGTTCTGCTGCGCCGGTGGCGTCGGCACGCACTTCACGTACGACGACGGCGGCGTCCGGCTCGCCGGCACCGTCACGCTGACCGTCGGCCGTCCCGCCGCGTCGTTCCACCTGGCCATCGGCGCCGGCCGGGTGACCCGGGCCGAACTGGAGATCGGCGGCGGCTTCGGCGTCAAGGTGGACTTCACCGCCGGCGTCGACGGCGGGCAGAACCACCGCCGGACGTTCCCCGTCCCGGTCGACATCGCGTTCCCGATCGGGCTGGTCGCCGGCCTGCCGCTGTCGTTCACGGTGAGCCAGACGCTGGAGGCGGCCACCGCGTTCGGCGCCCGCCTGGGCACGTTCCGCGGCGCCGGCGAGTACGCGCTCGCCGGCAAGCTCGGGTTCGGTTACGCCAACGGCCAGGTGGGCTCGCGCGTGACGGAGGGCTTCGCGCGCCGGGTGAGCCTGCTCGACTCGCTCACCGGCGTGCCGGTCGGCGTGATGGGGCTGGTCGTCCGGCACGGCGTGCGGTTCACCATGGGCATCAGCGCGTTCCTGTTCACCGCCGGCATCTGGTTCGAGCTGGTGACCTCGTACGGGGCCACGATCGGGTCCGCGCTGGGCGCGCCGTACGCGGTGTGCCGGGGCGTCGGTCTCGGCGTACGGGCCCGGTTCGGCATCGGCTACCGCATCCTGGAACCCGTCGTCCAGGTGATCAACAAGTTCCTCAACCTGCTCAGCCCCTCCCGGGCGCCCCGGATTCCGCCGATCGCGGCGACCGCCGGACCGAGCTGGAGCGCCGACGTCTACCGCAACCAGGAGGTGATCCCGCCCGTCTCGATATGCGGACAGGTTCCGGGCTAGGCCGCGCCGACGCTGGGCTCGGGGGCACCGCTGTGCCACCATCCCGCCATGGACGCCGCACTGGTCGGCCGCGACGCGGTCGTCGAGCGGGTGTGGCGCGCCCTGGCGGCGGGCACTCCGGTGCTGCTCGACGGTCCCAGCGGCATCGGCAAGACGGCGCTGTGGCGGGCAGTGCTCGACCACGCCCGGCGCACCGGCTGGCGGGTGCTGTCCGCCGCGCCCACCGAGGCCGAGACCGCGCTGCCGTACGCGGCGCTCGCCGACGTGCTCCGCCCGCTGGCCGACGCGCTCCCAGGGCTGCCGGCGCCGCAGCGCGCCGCGGCCGACATGGTGCTCCTGACCGGCGAGCACGACGGCGCGGCGGTCGACGAACGGGCCGTGGGCGCCGCCACCCGCACCCTGCTCGACACGGCGGTGACCGACACGCCCCGGCTCCTGCTCGCCGTCGACGACCCCCAGTGGCTGGACCCGCCGAGCGCCCGGGCGCTGCGGTTCGCGCTGCGCCGGCTGTCCCGGTGGCCCGCCGTCCTGGCCACCCACCGCGCCGGGGAGAACCCGCCGGCGCCGGTGCCGCTCGGGCTGGACGACGACCCGACCGGCCGGCACCCGCTGCTGCGCGCCGACGTGCCGCCGCTTCCCGCGCCCGACCTGCACCGCATCCTCCAGGCCCGCCTCGGCGGCACGCTCAGCCGCCCGCTGGTCGAGCGGCTGGCGCGCGACGCCGACGGCAACCCGCTGCTCGCCGTCGAACTCGCCCGGGCGGTGCTGCGGCTGCCCCGCCCGCCCGCGCACGACGAGGACCTCCCCGTACCGTCGTCGCTGCGCCGGCTGCTCGCCGAGACGCTGCGGGCGCTGCCCGGCCCGAGCCGGGAGGCGGTCCGGCTGGCCGCGCTGCTCACCGTGCCGGACATGCGGGACCTGACGGCGGCGGGCATGCCGCCGGGCGCGCTGGACGCGGCGGAGGACGCCGGGCTGGTCGTGGTCACGCCGAGCCGGATCAGCTTCGCCCACCCCCGGTACGCGGCGGCGGTCCGGGAGAGCATCCCGCCGGGGGCCCGGCGGCGCCTGCACGCGGTGCTCGCCCGCGCGGTCGCCGACCCGGACGAGCGGGCCCGGCAACTGGCCCGGTGCGCCGTCGCGCCGGACGCGGACGTCGCCGCCGACCTGGCTGCCGCGGCGGCCCGGCAGCGGATGCGCGGCGCGCCCGCGCTCGCCGCCGACTGGTACGCCCGGGCGGCCGAGCTGACCCCGCCGGCCGCGACCGCCGACCGCAACCGGCGTCGCCTCGACGCGGTGCAGTGCCGCATCGACAGCGGGGACTACGCGGCGGCCGGCCGGGCCGCCGAGGCCGCGGCCGAGGAGCTGACCGGCGCCGAGCGGGGCGAGGCGCTGCTGCTGCGCGCCCTCGTCGCCTGGTGCGCCGACGACCTGGTCACCGCCGTGCGGGTGGCCGAGCAGGCGCTCGCCGCGGCCGGACCGGACGGGCACCTGGCCGGGCGGATCCACACGCACCTGACGATGTTCCACGACCAGCCGGAGGCCGCGCGGGCGCACGCGCGGGCGGCGATCGCCCGGCTCTCCGACCGCGACGACCACCGCCCGCTGCTCACCGCCGCGCTGCTGCTGCTCTTCTTCCACGAGGTACGCGCCGGCGGCGAGGCGCCGACCGGGCTGCTCGACCGGGCGCTGGCGCTGGAGGACGGTGAACCGTCCTACCTGGCCGGTTCCGTGCCGGCGATCTGGTGGAAGGCAGTCGACGACCACGACCGCGCGCGGGCCCGGCTGCACCTGATGCTGGACCGGGCGGTGGCGCGCGGGGACGACCCGCTGCGGCACGAGGCGCTGACCCACCTCGGCGAGACGGAACTGCTGGCCGGGCGCTTCGCCGAGGCCGGTACGCACATCGCCGCCGCCCGCGACCTGGGTGAGCAGCTGGGCACGGGCCTGGTGGGCGAGAGCTGGCTGGCCGGCATGCTCGACGCGCACCGTGGCCGGCTGGCGCGGGCGGGCGCCGCCGCGGCCGGACTGCGCCGCGACGACGACCACGGCGACACGTGGAGCCGCCGGCTGCACCGCCAGCTCGCCGGGCTGGTGGCGCTCGCCTCGGGCGAGTGGGCCACGGCCGCGGCGGCGTACGGCTCGCTCGCGGACGACCTGGACGGTTCGGGCATCGCCGAGCCGCTGGGGCAGCGGTTCGAGCCGGACTGGATCGAGGCGTGCGTGGGCGCCGGTGACCTGGACACCGCGCACGCGGCGCTGGACCGGCTGGCCCGGCGGCACGCGCGGCTGCCGCGCCCGTGGACGACGCTCGGGCTGGCCCGCAGCCGGGTGCTGCTGGCCGGCGCTACGGGAGCGGACCCGGGCGAGGCGCTGGACGCGCTGGCGCAGGCCCGGGCCACCGTGCCGGAGGCGGTGCTGCCGTTGGACCGGGCCCGCTGCCTGCTCGCCGCGGGCCGGGCGTACCGGCGGGTGCGTCGCCGGCGGGAGGCGCGGGCGGCGCTCGACGCGGCGGTGGCCGAGTTCGACGCCCTCGGCGCGTCCGCCTTCGCCGACCGGGCGCGCGCGGAGCTGGGCCGCATCGGCGCCCGGACTCCGGCGCCGACGACGCTCACCGCGACGGAGGAGCGGGTGGCCCGGCTCGCCGCCCGGGGGCAGACGAACCGGCTCATCGCCGACGCGCTCTACATCAGCCCGAAGACGGTCGAGGCGAACCTGGCCCGGGTCTACCGCAAGCTGGGCATCGCGAGCCGCGCCGAGCTGGGCGCGGCGATGGGCCGCCCGCCGGGCGACTGAGGCGCTCAGGTCGCGGCGAGCGTGTCCAGGTACGCGCCGAGCAGCTCGCGGGCACGCCCGGGCGGCATCCGCTCGGGATGCAGCAGCGTGTGCAGCGCGAGCCCGTCGAGCAGGGCGTGCAGCCCGGCGACCGCCTCGGGGTCGGCGGCCGGTTCCCCGGTGAGCAGGACGACGGCGAACTCGGCCGCGCGGCGGATGCCGTCGTCCGCCTCGGCCATCCGGGCCAGCGCGGCCGGGTCGGTCTGGGCGCGCGCGGCGAGCAGCAGCCACACCTCGGCCTCGCGGACGCGCTGGCGGTCCAGCGGCAGCAGGTGTTCCAGCACCCGCTGGGCGACAGCGCGCGGGGCGCCGGTGCGGTGGTCGGCGGCGATCCGCTCGGCCGCCTCGGCCTGCACGTGCTCCATGGCGAACACCAGCAGCTCGGTCTGGGTCGCGAAGTAGTGCCGCAGGGCGCTCGGTGACCAGCCCGCCTCGGCCGCGATGCTGCGGACGGTGGCGGCGCCGACGCCGTCGCGGTAGACGACCCGCCACATCGCCCGCGCCAGTTCGGCACGGCGCGCGTCGTGGTCGACGATCTTGGGCACGGGCCCCTCCGGAACCTGGTTGACGGGCGCTGTTACGGTTATCGCACAGCGTACTAGAAAAGGAGCTCGCATGCTCGTGGCAGTGATCGTCGGGTGCGAGGTGGCGTTCTGGGTGGTCCTGCTCGCCGGCCTGGTCGCCCGGTACCCGCTGCGGCGGCCCCGCCTCGGCGCAGCACTGCTCATCGCCGTGCCCGTGGTCGACCTCGTCCTGCTCGCCGCCACCATGATCGACCTGCGCCGGGGCGCCACCGCCACGTTCGCCCACGGCCTCGCCGCCGCGTACCTCGGGTTCTCGGTGGCGTTCGGGCACAGCATGGTGCGCTGGGCCGACGAGCGGTTCGCCCACCGGTTCGCCGGCGGCCCTCCCCCGCGCCGGGCCCCCCGGTACGGAATGGCGCGGGCCCGGCACGAGTGGCGCGAGTGGGGCAAGGGCATGATCGGCTGGGCGGTCGCGTGCGCCGTGCTGCTCGGCGGCATCGCCCTGGTCGGCGACGCCGAACGGACCGCCGAGCTGTGGGCCTGGGCCGGCCGGCTCACCGTGGTGATGGCGGGCTGGCTGGTGTTCTGGCCGGTCGCGTACACCGTCTTCCCGAAGCGGGCGCCGCGCGGCGCGTGAGGCTCACCCCTTCCGTCCGCCTGCCGCGATCCCCTCGACGAAGTGCCGCTGGGCCACAAAGAACAGGACGATCATCGGCACGGTCGCGATCACGCTGGCAGCCAGGACGACCTCCCACTGTTGCTCGCCGCCGTAGCCGAACCGGTCCAGGATCACCTTCAGCCCCCGGGGCAGCGTGTAGAGCTGCTCGTTGCGCAGGTAGATCAGCGGCTTCACCAGGTCCGTCCAGCTCGCCTTGAACTCGAACACGAACGCCACCAGCAGCGCCGGACGGACCAGCGGGAACGCCATCCGCCAGAACAGCTGCGGATAGCTTGCCCCGTCGACCCGGGCCGCCTCGAAGTACTCCCGGGGCAGCGAGAGGAAGAACTGGCGCAGCAGGAAGATGTAGAACGCCGAGCCGAACAGGTTGCCGGCCCAGAGCGGCACCTGCGTGTCGACCAGGCCGAGCCGGTTCCAGATCAGGTACGTCGGGATCATGGTGACCGCGAACGGCAGCATCATGGTCGCCAGCACCAGCCCGAAGAGCAGGTTGCGGCCGGGGAACCGGAAGTACGCGAACCCGAACGCCACCCAGGCGCTGGACAGCGTCACCGCGGCGGCCGCCGCCACGCCCACCACCACGCTGTTGAACAGCCAGGTCCACAGTGGCATGGCGTCCCACGCCCGGGCGTAGTTGTCCGGCGCGAACGGGGTGGGCAGCAGGCCCGGCGCGAAGACGTACTCCCGGGGTCGCAGCGACGCGCCGACCAGCCAGACGAACGGCAGCAGGAAGATCACGGCGGCGGCCACCAGCGCGAGCACGAACAGCGCGCGCTGCCAGCGGGGCCGCTGCCCGTCGTCGGCCTGCCGCGCCGGTCCGGGCGCGGCCACCGGCGCCACCACGGGGCCGGCGGCGGGCGGCTGACTCGTGGTGGTCACCGGTCCTCCCCCTCGTAGTAGACGAACCGGTTGCCGAGCTTCACCTGCACCAACGTGATCACCAGGATGATCAGGAAGAGCAGCCAGGCCATCGCCGAGGCGAAGCCCATGTGCAGGAACTGGAACGCCTCCCGGAACAGGTGGATGACGTAGAACGACGCCGCGTCGCTGCTGAACGACCCGGCGGTCTGCCGGTTGCCGAAGTACATGGTGTAGACCTCGGTGAACATCTGCAGCGACGCGATGGTGTTGACGATCAGCGTGAAGAACAGCGCGCCGGAGATCATCGGCAGCGTGACGTGCCGGAACCGCGCCCAGGCGCCGGCGCCGTCGAGCTGGGCCGCCTCGTACAGGTCGCGGGGCACGCCCTGCAACGCCGCCAGGTAGATGATCACGGTGGAGCCGAGGCTCCACAGGCTCATCAGCACGATGCCCGGCATCACCCAGTCCGGGTCGGTGGTCCAGCTCGGACCGTCGATCCCGACCAGCGCCAAGCCGCGGTTGATCAAGCCGTCCTGCGTGTTGAGCAGCAGCAGGAACAGGATCCCGACCGCCACCGCGGGGGTCATCACCGGCAGGTAGAACACGGTACGGAAGAAGCCGGACAGGCGGCCGACGCGCTTGAGCAGCAGGGCCAGCCCGAGCGAGATCGCCATCACCAGCGGCACGTGCAGTGCCGTGTAGTAGACCGTGTTGCCGAGGCTGCGCGCGACCTGCGGGTCCGACATCAGCTGCCGGTAGTTGTCCAGCCCGGTGAACCGCGGCGAGTTGATCACGTCGTACTCGGTGAAGCTGAGCCACAGGCTGGCGATCATCGGCCCGGCGGTGAAGGCCAGGAAACCGACGATCCACGGCGCCAGGAACAGGTACGCCCAGCGGGCCTCCCGCCGGGCCAGCGACGTACGGCGCCGCCGGCCCGGTACGGGAGGGGTGACGGTGGTGGTGGCCATGCCGGCCTAGCCCGCGGCCTTGTCCAGCGCGGCGGTCGCCTCCCGCTGGGCGCGCTCGAGCGCCTGCGCGGGCTGCTCCTGGCCGGAGAGCACCCGGTTGACCGCGTCCGTCCACGCCTTGTCGAACTCGGCGCCGGCGGGCGAGGCCGGCATCGCGAACGCAGCGTCCTGCGCCTGGCGGATGGTCTGCACCGCGTCGTCGAAGCGCTTCTTGCCGGTCGGCTTGTAGACCTCGTCGAAGATCTTCTTGTCGGCGGCGGTGTTGCCGGTCCACAGGCCGGTGAAGGGCAGGTTCGCGGCCTTGCGCGCCTGCGCGCGGGCGCCGGCGGCGGCCAGCCAGGTGTCGGTGGCAGTCATCTGCTTGACGAACGCGCAGGCGGCCTCCGGGTTCTTCGCCCCCTTGCTGATCACCCACGCCTGCCCGGAGGACAGGCTCAGCGGCTTGCCCTGCCGATCCACGAACGGCTTGACCACCAGTTCGGCGTCCGGGCTGTTCTTCGCGGCCTGGTTGAGGAACCACTCCTCCATCGGCCACGCGGCGATCTGGTTCTTGGCCAGCGGGTTCTGCGCGCCGAAGAAGTCGAACGTGTCCCGGAACGACTTGAACTTCCCCCAGCCGCCCTGCGCCTGGATCAGCGCGACGCCCGTGGTGAGCGCCTCGACCACCTTCGGGTCGGTGAGGTTGGCCCGGGTCCCGTCGGCGGAGATCATGTCGGCGCCGTTGGCCTTGGCCCACATCGGCAGGAACTCGGGGATCTTGGGGTCGATGCCGATGCGGCTGAGGCGCCCTCCGGAGACGGCGGCGAGCCTGGTGTTGAGCGCGGGCAGGCCGGCCCAGTCGGCCAGGTTCACGTCGTCGGCGCTCAGTCCGGCCCGCTTGAGCAGCGCCTCGTTCAGGTAGAGCACACGGACCTGGGAGAACTCGGGGATGCCATACACGGTGCCATCAAGCGTCACCTGCTCGCGCGCGGACTGCCGGTACTGCGCCATGTCGATCCGCTGCTTCTCGACGCAGTCGGTGAGCGGCTGGATCGAGCCGCGCTTCGCGTAGGTGCCGATGAGCTTGCGGTCCATGTAGACCAGATCCGGTGGGTTGCCCGAGGCAACCGCCGACAGGAACTGCTGCTCGTCGAACGCTCCCTCGGTGATCGTCAGCCGGACGTCGGCGTGGTCACGCTTGAACGCGTCCACCCGGGTCGTGGCGATCTCGTCGGACAGGCTGAAACCCATGGTGCTCAGCGCGCCGCTGCCCTCGGCGCCACCGCCGCCGGAGTCCCCTCCCCCGCCGACGCCGCCGCAGCCGCTGATCGCCAGGGTCAGCACCCCGGCCAACGCGGTCGCCCGCAGTTTCCGTGACATCGCCACCTCCCGTGATCGCGCCGGCCACTCTGCCGGGCGCGACCTGCACTTCTCCGGTGGATGCGGCGTTCAAACCGGTCGATGCACATCGGTTACCTTCGACCCGCGACGCGGCGCGGCAGGCGCGGCGGTCAGTCCGCGTCCGGCCAGGCGGCGCGGACCAGCGCGGGCAGCACCTCGCCGGCCGGGCCGCGCAGGTTCACCGCGCAGATCGCGTCCAGCGGCGTCGGCACCGGGTTCACCTGCACCACCGGCGCGCCGAGGTGCCCACCGTCAGCAGCAGGTCGCAGCCGGACGCCGCCTCGACCGCCGCGTCGAGCGCGGCCGACGGCAGCGCCTCGCCGAACCACACCACCCCGGGCCGCACGGGCGCGCCACACCCGGCGCAGGCGGGCGGCGTCAGACGCCCGTCCGGCGGTTCCGGTGTGCCGTCGGGCGCCGCCGCGTCGCCGGGCGCCACACCGTCGTCGGCTGCCGCCGCGTCCTCAGGGATCGGCGCGGGGCGGGCGCAGGCCGAGCAGCGGGGCGCGAACAGGCTGCCGTGCAGGCGAACCGGGGCGGGGGCGCCGCCGCGCTCGTGCAGGTCGTCCACGTTCTGCGTGATCACCACGGTGTCCGGCAGCCGGGCCGCGATCGCCGCCACCGCCCGGTGACCCGGATTCGGCTCGGCCCGGCGCACCCCTCGGCGGCGTGCCTCGTACCAGGCCCAGACCAGCGCCGGGTCGGCCCGGAACGCGGCGGGGGTCGCCAGCTCCTGCGGGTCGTAGCGCTGCCAGAGCCCGGTCTGGGCGTCCCGGAACGTCGGCACGCCGCTCTCGGCGGACATGCCGGCGCCGGTGAACACCACCGGACGCCGGGCGGCGGCGAGCAGCCGGCCCGCCTCGGCCAGCTCCGGCCCGGTCACACGTCCACCGTCAGCCGCACGTCGACCCGGTCACCCAGCTCGATGCCCTCGGCCCGGCGCGCCGCGACCCGCAGCGGCACCACGTACCCGCCGTTCTTGGGCCACAGCGACGTGCGCCAGTCGGTGTTGCCGATGTGGACCGTCACCGGGATCATGCCCCAGCCGTAGGTGACCGACGCCGAGGCGGCCTCGATCGCCGCGCTCTGCTCGTCGGGCACGGTGACGAAGTGGAACGGCGCCGGGCCGCGCCAGAACCACACCTCGCCGCTGAACGCCAGCTCCATCCGGTCAGGATAGGGGCCGGGACCGACGGAAACCGAGCAGCCGCAGCCCGACCGTCGTCACCCAGGCGAACAGCGGGAACACGGCGACCCGCTCCATGCCGCCCACCCCGATGCCGACGTCGACCCGGGCCAGGAAGAGCACGGTTCCGGCGAGGCCGAGCAGGCCCAGGAGCGCGCTGACGGGCATCAGCTCGCGCAGCAGCGGCGACCGGCGGGCGAGCGCGGCGGCGAGCAGCGCCGCGTCGCTGCACGCGAAGACCAGCAGCGCGCCGAGCACGTGCCGGTTCTCGTCCACGTCGGCCGGATAGAGGCCGGCCAGCACGTACCCGCTCCCGGCGGCCACGATCGACGCGACGGCGACGGCGACGGCTGCGGCGCGGCCCGGGCGCAGCGCCCGGTGTGCGAGCAGCGCGCCGAGCGCGAGCAGCAGCCCGACGGCGACGAAGACGGCGTTCATGGCCGGGTGCCACGGCGAGCAGACCGGACGCGGCCGGCTGGTGTCCCACACGCCGCAGGTCACGTTGCCGAGGTCGCTGATGTTGTGCTCGGCCCAGCTGAACCGGGGTTGGTCCCAGGCCAGGCCGACGAGCACGTTGGCGGCCAGGAACGACACGGCGGCGAGCAGCCAGCAGGCGCCCGCTAGACGGTTTCTCACCCGCCGAGTGCACCGCCTCGGGGCGCCCCGGCGCACGGGGCGTGGCGGGCCGGTCCGGGGTAGGGCCAGACCTACCCGGCAAGCGGGGTCCAGCCGGCTGGGCCGGGCGGCCCGGCCTGGCTAGCGTCGCGGCATGACCATCGATCACGGGCTGGCCGGCGCGTTGCGCGGCCGCCGTTACCTGCTCTCCGCGTGGCCGTGGCGGGCCCTGGCGTACGCCGTCACGACGCTGCCCCTGGCCGGCGCGGCGGCGCTCGGCGCGACGGTGGTCGCCGCGCCGCTGCTGCTGGTGGCCGGCGCGCTGCGGCAGGGCCGCCCGGTCGACACGGCGGTGCTGGCGGTGCTGGCCGTGCTGGCGCTGACGGTGGTGGCGTTCGCCCCGCTGGCCGGCGCGCCGGTGGCGGTCGTCGAGCGGTGGCGCCTCGGCCTGGTCGACGACCGCCCGGTGAGCACGCCGAGGTGGCGGGGACTCGTCGCCCGTTTCACCACCGCCGACGGGTGGCGGGAGGGCGCGTACCTGGCGGTGCTGGGTGTGGCGGTGCCGTTGGCGTACGGGATGTTCGGTCTGCTCGTGCTGCTGGACGTGGCGCTGCTGGCCGGTCCGTGGCTGGCCGGCGGCGAGGACCGCATCGTGCTGGTCTGGACCACTGTCGGCTCCCCCGCCGAGGCGGTGCCGTACGCCGTCGCCGGCCTGCTCGCGGTCCCCGCGTTGGTCTACCTGGCCGGGCTGCTCGTCGCGGCGCAGGCGGCGGTGGCCCGCCTGCTGCTCGACGGCGCGCCCGGCGGGACGGCGCTGCGCGAGGTGACCCGGTCCCGGGCCCGCCTGGTGAGCGCCTACGAGGCCGAGCGCCGCCGCGTCGAGCGGGACGTGCACGACGGCGTGCAGCCGCGCCTGACCAGCCTCACCCTCCAGCTCGGGCTGGCCCGCCTCGACGTGCCGGACGACTCCCCGGCGGCGAAGCCGCTCGCGGCGGCGCACGAGCAGGCCAAGGACCTGATGGTGACGTTGCGCGGGATCGTGCAGGGCATCCGCCCGCAGCAGCTCACCGAACTCGGCCTGGCCGCCGCCGTCGGCGACCTGGCCGCCCGGTCGGTCGTCCCGGTCACCGTGCACGCCGACCTGACCCGCCCGGTGCCGGACCTGGTGGAGACCACCGCCTGGTACGTGGTCTCGGAGACGCTCGGCAACGTCGCCCGGCACTCCGGGGCCACGCGGGCCGAGGTGCGGCTGATCCGCGACGAGCGGCTGCTGGTGGTGGAGGTGCGCGACGACGGCCGGGGCGGCGCCGACCCGGCGCGCGGCACCGGCCTGACCGGGCTCGCCGACCGGGTGGCCGCGGTGGACGGGCGGCTGCTGCTGTCCAGCCCGACCGGCGGGCCTACCCTCGTGCGGGTGGAGCTGCCGTGCCGTCCGTGATCCGCGTCGTCCTGGCCGAGGACGAGGTCCTGCTCCGGGAGGGCCTGGTGGGCCTGCTGACCCGGTTCGGTTTCGCGGTGGACGCCGCCGTCGGCTCCGCCCCGGAGCTGCTGGAGGCGGTCCGCACGCACCGGCCCGACCTGCTGGTCACCGATATCCGGATGCCGCCGCAGCACCGCGACGACGGGCTGCGGGCGGCGGTGACGCTACGCGCGGAACGCCCGGACCTCGCCGTGGTGGTGCTCAGCCAGCACGTGCAGAGCGGGTACGCCGCCGCGCTGCTCGACAGCGGCGACGGCAACCGGGTCGGCTACCTGCTCAAGGACCGGGTGGCGGACGTCGAGGAGTTCGCCGCGACGCTGCGCCGGGTGGCGGCCGGCGGCGCCGCCGTCGACCCGGACGTGGTGCGGCACCTGCTACGCCGCCCCCGTGATCCGCTCGGCGCGCTGTCCCCCCGGGAGCGGGAGGTGCTGGGCCTGATCGCCGAGGGCCACTCCAACGCCGCGATCGCGGCCCGGCTGCACGTCACCGAGGCGGCGGTCGGCAAGCATGTGGGCAACATCCTGGCCAAGCTCGGCCTGCCGCCGGACGAGGACACCAACCGCCGGGTGCTGGCGGTGCTCGCCTACCTGCGCGCGGCGGGCTGAGGGGCGTTACAGGCCCATCGGTACGGGGTCGGTTGCCAGCGCCCGGAACCGCTCCCGCGGGTCGGGCACGAGCCGCCGCTCGGCGAGGTCGAGCAGGCCGCCGATGCCGGAAACGGTGGCCACCGGGGTGCCGTCGGCGCGGGTGAACTCCTGGCCGATCCGGAACGTCTTGCCCTCGCCCCAGTGGAACTCGCAGGTCACGTCGACCTCGTCGCCGCCGCGCAGCTCCCGCAGGTAGCGCACCGTCACCTCCAGCGCGACCGGTCCGACGCCGCCGGCGATCAGCCGGTCCTGGCCGATGCCGGACGCGCGCAGGCACTCCCAGCGGGCGTGCTCGGCGTACTGGAGGTAGACCGCCTGGTTGAGGTGCCCCTGCGTGTCGAGTTCGTAGCCGCGCACTGTGACGCGCACCCGGAACGGATCTGCCATGCCGGCAGCCTAACCAGCGGCGCGGCGGTAATCGGCGTGCGGTCCGGACCGCGCGGCCCTAACCTGCCCGGCGTGACTCTGGAGATCGTGACCCTGGCGCAGCGGCCCGACCTGGCGCCGCTGCTCGACACCGACTTCGACGGCGCCTGGCCGCCGTTCATGCTCTGGGATCCGATGGGCGCGCTCTACTACGGCGTCGCGCACGAGCAGTACCCCGAGTTCGTCTTCGCCGCCGTCGACCCGGCCGAGCCGGGCCGGGCCGTGGCCCGGGGGTACGCGGCGCCGCTGCGCTGGACCGAGGACGAGCTGCCCGACGGCGGATGGGACCGGGTGATCCAGCGGGCCACGCTCGGCCGCCTCACCGGGTCCACCCCCAACCTGGTGTCCGCGCTGGAGATCTGCGTGCGGCCGGACCGGCGCGGCGGCGGCGTGTCCGGGCTGATGCTCGACGCCATGCGCGCCGCGGTGGCCCGCGCCGGGTTCGACACGCTGGTGGCGCCGGTGCGCCCGAACGGCAAGGCCGCCGCCCCGGACGTGCCGATGACCGAGTACGCGGCCCGACGCCGCCCCGACGGGCTGCCGGCCGACCCGTGGCTGCGGGTGCACGTACGCGCGGGCGGGGTCATCGAGCGGGTCGCGCCCCGGTCGATGACGGTGACCGGGACGCTCGCGGACTGGCGGCGCTGGACCGGGCTGCCGTTCGACACCTCCGGGCCGGTGCGGGTGCCGGGCGCGTTGACGCCGGTGCTCGTCGACGTCGACCATGACCACGCCGCGTACGTGGAGCCCAACGTGTGGGTGCGCCACCGCCTCTGACCGGTCAGGCCGGCCAGGCGTGACCGATCCCGTCGAGCAGCAGGACCACGCCCTCGGTGGCCGCCTCCCGGTCCCGGGAGATCTCCCGGTACTCCGGCGAGGTGGACCAGCGCTCGAAGTCCTCCCGGCTGTCGAACGACAGCAG
Source organism: Micromonospora sp. LA-10 (assembly GCF_051853095.1). NCBI lineage: Bacteria > Bacillati > Actinomycetota > Actinomycetes > Micromonosporales > Micromonosporaceae > Micromonospora > Micromonospora sp. LA-10. Next base: position 140,947 of record NZ_CP195710.1, on the reverse strand, counting down.
CACCGCCTTCTGGTGCGGCCACTCCCCCTCCACCACGCGCGGGTTGACGTCGGCGGCGAGCAGCCGCCCGCCGTAGCGGGCCAGCACCGGCGGGAAGGCGGCGGCGTACCTGTCGTAGCGAGCCCGGTCGTGGATGGTGATCTGCGCGAGGGCGTAGACGGTCACCGGCTCAGGTTACCGACCGCCCGAGCGCTCCGGCCTCGTCCGTCGGGCCGGAACCCGCGCCGTCGCGAGCCCTGTCAACTGTCCGGTGTGCGCTAGCCATTATGGCCCTGACCTGGGAATAGTGATAGCAGGTCCGCGCGGCGCGGGGGAAAGAGGTGGGGCGCGATGATCGAGCAGGAGACCCAGCCCGAGGCCATACCCGGGCCTCGGAACGCACCGGAGGGCCTGCCGTTCCCGCCCGCCACGTCGGTTCCCCGCGCGGTGTGGCAGGTCCGCGTCCGCACCAAGCTCGACGACCTGTACCAGCAGCTCGCGGTGCTGGCCACGCGCGACCTCGAACAGGCCGCGGCACTGCGCGCCCAGCTGTCCGGGGTGGAGGCGGTGCTCGGGCGCAGCGGCGTGATCGAGTGGCTGCGCGGCGGCAACCTGGAGTACGCGTGGCAGACCATCCACTCGGTGGAGCGGGCCATGGTGGGGCTGCGCAGTTCGGACGAGCTGACCGGGCTGCTGCCCGCGTACCGCAGCGCGGCGGCGCAGGTGCTGCCGGCCGACGACAAGGTGCTCACCGACCTCGACCCGACGGCCGGCGCCCCGTCCGAGGCGCTGCTGCGCGCCCGGGTTCAGGCGCTGCTGCTGCGCTACCACTCCGCGTCCGACGAGTTCCACGAGTCGGCGCGGCGGCTGCGCAACCGGATGCTCGGGCTGTCGGTGTTCGCGCTGGTGGCGGAGGTCCTCGTGGTGCTGGTGCAGTGGCGCAGCCACGACGTGCGGCTGCTGGAGGCGCCGACCGACGCCGGTGCCGTGCCGGCCTGGCGGCTGCTGTTCTTCGTGCTGATCGCCGGTGCGCTCGGGGCGTTCCTCAGCGCGCTGCCCTCGATGATCACCTCGCGGTCCGGCGGACTGCCCTACAAGCTGCCGTTCCAGCAGGGACTGCTGAAGCTCGCCATCGGCCCGCTGGTGGCGGTGGTCGGCATCATGCTGGTCATCGGCGGCCTGGTGGAGACCAGTGTGAGCAGCACCGCCGCGCTGCTGGGCCTGGCGATCGTGTTCGGCGCCGGGCAGCAGGCGGTCACCGCGTTCGCCGACCGGCGGGCGGCCGAACTGCTCGGCCCGGCGGCCAAGAGCTGATCGGGCGCGGGTCACCGCCGGCCCTGGGTAGCCTGATCCCATGATCTTCATTACCGCCAAGTTCCGGGTCCGCCCGGAAGACGCCGACAACTGGCCGCGGATCGCCGCCGACTTCACCGCCGCGACCCGGGCCGAGCCCGGCTGCCTGTGGTTCGACTGGTCCCGCAGCCTGGACGACCCGACCGAGTACGTGCTGGTCGAGGCGTTCCGCGACGACGAGGCGGGCGCGGCGCACGTGCAGTCGGAGCACTTCCGCGAGGCCCAGCGCACGCTGCCGCCGCACCTGGTCGAGACGCCCCGGATCGTCAACGTGACGGTGCCGCAGCACGACTGGTCGCGGCTGGGCGAGATGGCGGTGCCCGGCGACGCCTGACCGGCGGACGCAACTGCGCGCGGGCGGCGCGGCGGGCCGCCCGCGCCGGGCCGGTCAGGGGATCGTCAGGCCGTACGCGGCGAGGATCTCCAGGATCGGCTGGTAGTAGCTGGTGCCGCCGCTCGCGCAGTTGCCGCTGCCGCCGGACAGGACGCCGAGGACGGTGCCGGTCGCGGCCACGTAGAGCGGGCCGCCGCTGTCGCCCGGCTCGGCGCAGATGTTCGTGCGGATGAGCCCGGTGACGCTGCCCTCGGCGTAGTTGACTGTGGCGTTCAGCCCGGTGACGCTCCCGCACCGCACGCCAGTGGTGGCGCCGCTGCGGCAGACCGCCTGCCCGACGTACGCGCTGCCGGCGGCGGTGACGGTGACCTGCCCCGGGTAGGTGTGGATAGCGCTCGGGTGGGCGACGGTCCCGGTGTAGCGGACCACGCCGTAGTCGTTGCCGGGGAAGCTGCTGCCGGTCCGGCTGCCCAGCACCGTCGCGCGGGCGCTGTCGGCGTACCAGGTGGCGGCGAGGCGGGTGCAGTGCCCGGCTGTGACGAAGTACCAGGCGGCGCCGCTGCGCACGTTCGCACCCAGCGAGCAGCGGCCGCTTCCGCCGTAGATCGCCTGGCCGCCCGCGATGAGCGTACGCAGCCGCCCGGGTTCGTGGCGCAGCACCGCGCCGGCCCGGTCGGCCGCGCGGCGCAGCGCAGCCAGCTCGCTGCCGCGTACCGTGTCGTCGGCGGTGACGGTGAGCCGGCCGGTGGCCGGGTCGTGTCCCCAGGCGGTGCCGGGCGTGCGGATCCCGGCGAGCGCGGCGGGTCCGGCCGGCGCGGCGACCCCGGCGCGGGCGGCCCCCGGGGTGCCGGCCAGCAGGGCCGCGAGGACGAGTACGACGAGCGAGGGTCGGCGCATCCTCCAGGACCTCCTCCATCGTCTACGGTCGATTCGCCAAGCATCGGCCCGCAGGGCCCGATCCACTCAACCGGCAGAACCGGCGATTCCCGAAACTTCCGGAGTCTCGGCGGGCGGCACGCGCGCGCCCACCCCCCGCTCCCGCCCGCGCATTCCGCCCCTGCACCCGCCGCCGCGTGCCCCGATGTCGACGCATCGAGGTGATTAAGTTTTCGGAACACTTCCGGTAGGCTCCGGGCAGAGATTCGCTTCGATCCACTCACGATGTGCCGGGGATTCGCTCCCCGACCTGACGCGGCACCGGGCGGCCGCGCGGAGCCGACATCGTGGCGGGCGGTGGCCGGAGCGATCCGATCCCTTTGACAGGCTAGGAGAGGCGTTCAGATGGACAAGTTGCTCGCCCGCGGCAGCGGGAGCGCGGCAGCCCGGTCACGCCCGCGAACCGCTGTGGTCGCGATGGTGGCGGGGGCCGCGGTGGTCGCCGCCACGATAGCGGCGGCGACCAGCGCCAGCGCCGGCACGACGCTCGGCGCGTCGGCGGCGGAACAGGGCCGCTACTTCGGCACGGCGGTGGCAGTGAACAAGCTGTCCGACAGCACGTACGTCGGCATCCTGAACCGCGAGTTCAACATGGTCACCGCCGAGAACGAGATGAAGTGGGACGCCACCGAGCCGTCCCGGAACCAGTTCAACTTCAGCGCCGGCGACCGGCTCGTCGCGCACGCTCAGGCCAACGGCATGCGGGTACGCGGCCACGCGCTGCTCTGGCACCAGCAGCAGCCCGGGTGGACGGGAAGCCTGTCCGGCAGCGCGCTGCGCGAGGCGATGATCAACCACGTCACCCAGGTCGCCACCCACTACCGGGGCAAGATCCATTCCTGGGACGTGGTGAACGAGGCGTTCGACGACGGCAACAGCGGCGCCCGCCGCAACTCGAACCTCCAGCAGACCGGCAACGACTGGATCGAGGCCGCGTTCCGTGCCGCCCGCGCCGCCGACCCGGGCGCCAAGCTCTGCTACAACGACTACAACACCGACAACTGGTCGTGGGCCAAGACCCAGGGCGTCTACAACATGGTGCGGGACTTCAAGTCCCGGGGCGTGCCGATCGACTGCGTCGGTTTCCAGTCGCACTTCAACAGCGGCTCGCCGTACCCGAGCAACTACCGCACCACGCTGCAGAACTTCGCCGCGCTCGGCGTCGACGTGCAGATCACCGAGCTGGACATCGAGGGCTCCGGCAGCAGCCAGGCCACCTCGTACGGCAACGTGACCCGGGACTGCCTGGCCGTGGCGCGGTGCAACGGCATCACCGTGTGGGGCATCCGCGACACCGACTCGTGGCGGGCCAGCGGCACCCCGCTGCTGTTCGACGGCAGCGGCAACAAGAAGCAGGCGTACACCGCTGTGCTGAACGCGCTCAACGAGGGCGGCACCCCGCCGCCGACCACCGCGCCGCCGACCAGCACCCCGCCCACCTCGACGCCGCCGACCAGCACGCCGCCGACCAGTGAGCCGCCGACGACGACTCCCCCGCCGACCGGCGCCTGCACCGCCACGCTCACCACCAACCAGTGGCCGGGCGGCTTCGTCACCAACGTCCGCATCACCGCGGGCTCCAGCGGGCTCAACGGCTGGGCCGTGTCGCTGACCGTGCCGTCGGGCTCGGCGGTCACGAACACCTGGAGCGCCCAGGCCAGCGGCACCAGCGGCGCGGTGACCTTCCGCAACGTGGACTACAACCGCCAGGTCGGTGCCGGTGGCACCACCGAGTTCGGATTCCAGGGCACGGGTACCGCGCCCACCGGCACGCCGACCTGCGCGGCCGGCTGACAGTCGACGCGACCCGGCACGGGAGCACCGTGCCGGGTCGCGTCCCCGGCGGGCGCCGGCCCGCGACCGTACAGTGGGGTGGGTCCTGTCCCACCGCCGTCGCCGGAAGGACCACAGTGAACCGACGCATCAGGACCGCCCTCGGCGTCGCCCTGGCCGCCACCCTCGTGACCACCGCCGCCCCGGCGCCCGCCGCCGCCCACGACCGCCGCCCGAGCGTCATCGCACTGCCGGACGGCTTCCAGCCGGAGGGCGTCGCCACCGCCGGCCGGTACGCCTGGTTCGGGTCGCGGGCCACCGGTGAGATCTACCGTGCCGACCTGATCACCGGGGCGGGCAAGCAGGTCAGCCCCGCCACCGGCACCCCGTCGCTCGGCCTGAAGGTCGACGCACGGGGCCGGCTCTTCGTCGCCGGGGGCACCGCCGGGGACGCCCGGGTCATCGACACCCGCACCGGCGCCGTGCTCGCGAGCTACCAGTTCGCCGAGGCGCCGACGTTCGTCAACGACGTGACGCTCACCCGCGACGCCGCCTGGTTCACCGACTCGAACCGGCCGGTGCTCTACCGCCTGCCGCTGGGACGCGGCGGCACGCTGCCGCCCGCCGACGGGTTCACCACGCTGCCGCTGACCGGCGACTTCCAGCAGACCGGCACCGGCGTCAACCTCAACGGCATCGCGCCCACACCGGACGGGCGCGCGCTGATCGTCGTGCAGTCGAACACCGGCACCCTGTTCCGGGTGGACCCGGCCACCGGCGTCACCACCGCCGTCGACGTGCCGGGCGCCACCTTCCTCAACGGCGACGGCCTGCTGCTGCTCGGCCGCACGCTGTACGTGGTGCAGAATTTCCTCAACCAGGTCGCCGTGGTCGACCTGAACCGCTCCGGCACGGCCGGCGTCGCGCGCGGCGTCCTCACCGACCCGGGCTTCGACGTGCCGACCACAGTGGCCGCCGCGCTCGGCCGGCTCTACCTGCCCAACGGCCGGTTCACCACCCCGCCGACGCCGACCACCCCGTACACGGTCGTCGCTGTCGACGCGCGCTGAGCCGCTCCGGCCGTCACCCTCTCCGGGTGGCGGCCGGCGGCTCACTCCTCCATCTCCGGCCCGAGCAGCCGGATCTCCTCGATGTCGATGGCCGCCTGAAGCTGCCGCAGCACCGTGTCGTCGATCTGCCTGGTGTTGCGCAGCCGGGTGATCTCCTGCCGCTTGTGGTCGAGCACCCGCAGCCGCAGCCGGCGGGCCATCTCCCGCTCCCCCTCCGCGTCCTCGCCGCCCGGGTCGCGGGCGTCGGCCAGGTGGTCCTCGTAGTCGGCGCGCAGCCGGTCCACGGTGTCCTGGGTGGCGCCCACGTCGCTGGCGGCCCGGGGCAGCGCCTCCAGGGCGGCCTCGGTGGCCCGGATCCGGGCCCAGCGCACCTCCTCGTCCCGTTCCCGGTCGCCGTTCAGGCCGGCCCAGCCCACGACGGCGGGCAGGGTGGTGCCCTGCACCAGCATGATCAGCACGATCACCACGACGGTGACGAAGATGATCAGGTCGCGTTCACGCACCGGGGTGCCGTCGTGCATGGTGACCGGCACGGCGAGCGCCGCGGCGAGCGAGACGGCGCCGCGGAACCCGGCCCAGCCCACCGCGGTACGCATCCGGAAGTCGAAGTGCCGCGACCGGCTCGACTCCCGCCGGTCCACGCGTTGCAGCACCGACACCGACAGGTGCACCCAGACCAGCCGGATCGCCACCACGACCGCCGCGACGAGCACCGCGATGCCGAGCGACGCGGTCGGCGAGTGGCTGGTGATGCCGCGCAGCGAGCGCGGCACCTGCGTACCGAGCAGCACGAAGAGGCCACCGTTGACCATGAAGGTGGACAGGTCCCAGAACGCGAACGCGGTGACCCGGGAGCGGGCCCGGATCACCCGGGGCGCGGCGTAGGACAGCAGCAACCCGGACACGACCACCGCGAGCACACCGCTGGCGTGCACCGCGTCGGCGAGCAGGAACGCGACGAACGGGGTGAGGATGCTCAGCCCGCCCTCGCGCATCGGGTCGTCGACGTGCTTGCGGATCAGCACCACGACCGCCCCGACGAGCAGGCCTGCGGCCACCCCGCCGGCCGACTTGCCGACGAACTCGCCGGTGAGCAACAGCGGCCCGGGCACCGTCCCGCCCGCGACCACGCCCGCCGCCACCGCGAACAGCACGAGCGCCGTACCGTCGTTGACCAGGCTCTCCGCGCGCAGCGTGGTGAGGATGCCGCGCGGCATCCGTTTGGCCAGGCCGGCCACGGCGGCCGCGTCGGTGGGGGCCAGGACCGCGCCGAGCACCCAGGCGGCGGCCGCCGCCACGCCGAGCGCCTGCGCGGTGAACGCGACAGCGGCCATCGTGACGATCACCAGCACGACGGCCAGGCCGATGATGACGACCAGGTTGGCCCGGATCTCGCGCAGGCTGATGACCAGGCTCTCCCGGTAGAGGATCGCCGGGAGGAACAGCACCAGCACGACCTCGGGTTCGAGGATCAGGTTGTGGAACGGCGGCAGCAGGCCGATCAGCGCGCCCATGGCGATCAGCAGGACGGGCGGCGCGACACTGTAGCGACCGCCGATCGTGGTGCCGACGAGCACCGTCGCGCCGAGCACCGTGATCAGCAGGAGTGCTTCCACGCCGTACCCCCGTCACCGTTCCCCCGGGTCCCTACCGTGCCCCACGACGGCGCCCGGACGGGGCGGAATCGGTGATCGTTACTCGAAGCGGGCCGGGTCTCCGGCGCCGCGGCGCAGGATCTCCGGCTCGTCGCCGGACAGGTCGACCACGGTGGTCGGCTCCAGCCCGCAGTCGCCGGCGTCGACCACGGCGTCGATCAGGTGGTCGAGCCGTTCCTTGATCTCCCAGCCCTGGGTCATCGGCTCGTCCTCGCCGGGCAGCAGCAGCGTGCTGGACAGCAGCGGCTCACCCAGCTCGGCCAGCAGCGCCTGGGTCACCGTGTGCCTCGGCACACGCGCCCCGACCACCCGCCGCCGCGGGTCCTGCAACCGCCGGGGCACCTCGGCGGTGGCCGGCAGCAGGAACGTGTAGCTGCCCGGGATGACGGACTTGACCTGGCGGAAGACCGCGTTGCTGAGCTTGACGAACTGGCCGAGCTGGGCGAAGTCGGCGCACATCAGCGTGAACGGGTGCCGGTCGTCGAGCCGCCGGATCTCGCGGATGCGCTCCACCCCGTCGCGGTTGCCGATCCGGCAGCCGAGCGCGTAGCAGGAGTCGGTCGGGTACGCGATCACCCCGTCGGCGCGCAGCAGGTCCACCACCTGCCGGATCACGCGGGGCTGGGGGTTGTCCGGATGCAGGTCGTAGTACCTCGCCACGACGGCCAGCCTATGTCCCACGTGCGGTCGGACGCAGGTTTGCCGGGCGCCGATTCCGGAAACAGGTGGGGGCCGTTCACGACAGGGGGACCGAATCATGTCCGAAGCCAGCACAGACCGCGTCGCCGACCGCCCCGCGGAGGTGACCGATCCGCTGCTGTGGGACCTGGCTGCCGCGGTGGCCGACGCGCACCAGCCCGACGCCGAACGCGTCTGCGCGAGCCCGAGCTGCGCCGGGGCCGCCTGGCCCTGCGCCGCGTGGAACAACGCGCAGGCGGGGCTGACCGCCGCCCGGGCGCCGCGGCAGTCCGCCGCTCCCCGGCAGTCCGCCACCGCGACGCAGTCCGCCTCGCCGAGGCCCGTCGCCGGTGAGCCGGGCACGGCGGCGGCGCGGACCGACGCGCGGAGCCTCGCCGCCACCGCCGCCTGACTCAGCGTAGGCGCACGTTCTCGCGCCGTCCCGGGCCACCTCGGCCGGGGCGGCGCTCGTGCGCGCCGTCGGGGCTGGTCAGCGCGACTCGCGAGGTGATCGGGAGTCCCCGTCGAGCGTGGGAGAGCGCTCTCTTTGGTAACAAAACATTGACGGATCCGTAACCCGGACCTTAATGTCCCTTCCCAAGAGAGCGCTCTCACGACGATCGGCCATCACCCCCGTACCCCCGCTTTCTCCTCCGTGAAGGGGACCTCCATGACCCTCCTGCGGGACTTCTCCCCCGACCCCGTACCCGCGACGCCCGTCCCGTCCCCGACCCGGCGGCGCGGCCGGCGGGCAGCCGCCCTCGTCGCCGCGTCAGTGCTCGCCGCCGGCCTGCTGGGCGTCGTCGTCGGCGGTGGCGGCACCGCCACCGCCGGCGCCGTCGGCGCGGGCAGCTACACCGAGACGCGACCGGCCGGCGCCCTGCTGCCGAAGGGCTGCGGCGCGATCAGCACCAACCCGAGGACGTTCACCACCGCCGACGCGCCGGCCGGCGCGATCCCCACCAACGACTGGTGGTCCTCGCTGATCTGGAAGCGCAACAACTGCACGGGCAGCGAGGTCCTGCACGCGCACCCGCTGGCGTACAAGGCCGAGAACAACGGGCTCGGACTGTCCTACACGACCACGCCGGCGATCAGCGGCACCGCCACCGGCGTGGGCGAGTTCCACTACCCCTACACCGAGGACGTCCGCGTCGGGATGCCCGGCCTGGCCGCGCCGGTGGTCAAGGCCGCCGGCTGGACCGACTGGACGGTCACCGCCGACTGGAGCGACGGCAGCCGCACCATGCGCGCCACCATCGGCCACGGCCTGCCGATCGGCTACTACACGGTCAGCGGCGGCACCGCGCAGCTCACCGCCGCCGGCACGCCCACCGTCTGGCGCAACTCCGGCGCCACCATCGGCTTCACCGTCCGCGGCCACGACTACGTCGCGTACGCGCCGACCGGCGCGACCTGGACCGTCAACGGCACCGCCATCAGCTCGACGCTGGCCGGCAAGGGGTACTTCTCCGTAGCGGCGCTGCCCGGCGGCGGCGACCGGGCCGTCCTCGCCGACACCTACGCCCGCTACGCCCACGCGCACGTCACCGGCACCCGGATGAGCTACGCCTACGACTCGTCCGCCGGCACCGTCCGCACCACGTACGCGTTCACCACCACGCCCCGCGAGGGCAGCGAGACGAAGACGGTGGTCGCGCTCTACCCGCACCAGTGGCGCAGCCTCACCGGCGCCACCCCGATCAGCCAGACGTACGTCTCGGCGCGCGGCGCCATGCGGATCCTCACCGGCGTGCCGTCGTTCACCACCACGATGCGCTTCACCGGCGTGCTGCCCGAGGTACCCGCCGTCGGCGACTCCAGCGGCGCGGACCTGTCCACCGTCACCGGCTACCTGAACGCCGAGCAGGGCAACCCGGAGGGCGTCAGCGGCCCCGACACGTACTGGGCCGGCAAGGGACTCGGCCGGGCCGCCCGCATCGCCGAGATCGCCGACCAGCTCGGGCAGACCTCGGTCCGCGACGCCGCGCTGACCGCGATGAAGAACCGGCTGACCAACTGGCTCACCGCAGGCTCGGGCGAGACCGGCCAGCTGTTCTACTACGACCGCAACTGGGGCACGCTCATCGGCTACCCCGCCTCGTACGGCTCCGACGAGGACCTCAACGACCACCACTTCCACTACGGCTACTTCATCGCCGCCGCCGCCACGGTCGCCAAGTTCGACCCGGGCTGGGCCGACGACAGCCGCTACGGCGGCATGGTCGACCTGCTCATCCGCGACGCCAACAACTACGACCGTGCGGACAGCCGCTTCCCCTACCTGCGTGACTTCGACATCTATGCCGGGCACGACTGGGCCTCCGGGCTGGCGCCGTTCTTCGCCGGCAACAACCAGGAGTCCTCCTCGGAGGGGATGAACTTCGCCAACGCGCTGATCCAGTGGGGTCAGGCCACCGGCGACACCGCCGTCCGCGACGCCGGCGTCTACCTGTGGACCACCCAGTCCGCCGCCATCTCCGAGTACTGGTTCGACGTGTACGACCAGAACTTCCCGTCCGCGTTCGGGCACAAGACCGTCGGCATGGTGTGGGGCGACGGCGGGTCGTACTCCACCTGGTTCTCCGCGGCGCCGGAGATGATCCAGGGCATCAACATGCTGCCGATCACCGGTGGTCACCTCTACCTGGGCGACTTCCCCGAGTACGTCAAGGCCAACTACGCCGAGCTGGTCACCAACAAGGGCGGCCCGCCCACGGTATGGCAGGACATCATCTGGGAGTTCCTGGCCCTCGGCGACGGCGAGCAGGCGCTGCGCAACTTCCGCGCCAACAGCGGATTCACCAGCGAGGAGGGCGAGAGCAAGGCGCACACGTTCCACTGGATCCGCAACCTGGCCGCGCTCGGCACCGTGGACACCACAGTGACCGCCAACCACCCGCTGGCGAAGGTGTTCGTCAAGAACGGCGTCCGCACCTACGTGGCGTCGAACATCACCAACCGGCCGCTGACTGTCACGTTCTCCAACGGCACCACGCTCGCCGTGCCGGCCGGGAAGACCGCCACCTCCGGGGCGTACACCTGGAGCGGCGGCAACGCCACCGGCGGCGGGGCCGTGCCGACCGGCAGCCCGTCGACCTCGGGACCCAACCCCACCCCGACCACCGCGAGCCCGACGCCGACCAGCGCGAGCCCCAGCCCGAGCACGAGCAGCCCGGCGACGCTGAAGCCGGTGCGGTACCTGCGGTCCGGCGGCGGGCTCGACGGCAACGCCGGCACCAGCGGCACGGTCAACGTGGCGGCGGCCAACGGCAACCACGACGGCACGCCGACCAACCCGCAGGTGTTCACCGCAACCGGGCTGACCGGCACGTTCACCGGCGGCGCCACCGCGTTCGACCTGGCCGTCGACGCGGGCACCGCGGTCGGCAACGGCGTCCAGATCCGGGTCTCCTACGACCTGACCGGCAACGGCAGCGTCGAGCGGGTGGAGACCTACCGGTACTTCGCCACCGACCCGATCCCGGGCGCGGAGCGCTACCGGCAGGCCCAGGGCCTGCTCTCGGCCACCGGCACGCTCGGCAACCTGTCCGGCGGGACGGTACGCGTCGAGGTGTGGAACGCCATCGGCGGCGCGCCCACGATCCTCGGCGTCGGCAGCACCTCGACGGTCACGCTGCCGTACCGCTGACGGTGGTTTGTTCCGGCGCCCCGGCTCACGTCCGGGGCGCCGGTTGCCGTCCAGTGCGCGGTTCCCCTGCGGGACGCCGGTCCGTCCGGGGGTCACGGCCAGCGGGTGGCGGTGGCCTCGAACAGCTCGCCGTCGCTGGCCACCGGGATGACGCAGAGCAGGTGCCCGCCCGGCGCACGCAGCACGTGGCAGTCGAGCCAGCGGGACACCGGCGTCGCGCCCAGCCCGCACAGCCGCTCGACCTCGGCCGGCACGTCGTCGGTCTCGATGTCGAGGTGGTAGCGGGGCGCGTCGTCGACCGACTGCACGGCGGTGACCAGCCCCGGCACCACGTCGGCCAGGCCGGTGAACTCCGGTTCGGCCGGATCGGTGCGCACGTCCGCGCCGAGCGCGGCGGACCAGAACGCGGTCACCTCCCCCGCCTCGTCCTGCGGCGCGTCGATGATCAGGGCGTACAACCGTGATCGATGCATCGCCAGAGCCTAACCGCGCCGGCCGTCCGCGGCGGCCCCGGCGAGGTCAGGCGGTCACGTGGGCGCTGTCGCCGGCGGTCGCGGCGAAGGACGTGCCGCTGACCATGCGTGCCGCGTCGGAGGCGAGGAACACCACGAGCGGCGCGACGTCCTCCGGCTCCACCCACGGCACGCCCAGCGGCGTCTTCGCCCGCAGCGCCTGAATCGCGGCGTCTTCCACCTCGGCGAGGTCACCGGAGGCAGGTTTGCCCGCCTCGACCAGCGCCTGCACGTAACGGTCCCGGTGCCGGGTCAGCGCGGTGTCGACCAGCCCCGGAATCACCGCGTTCACCGTCACGCCGTGCGGCCCGAGTTCCAGCGCGGCGGACTTCATCAGCCCGATCAGCCCCCACTTCGACGCCGAGTACGCGGACCCGTTCGTGGTGCCGTGCTGCCCCTGGGTGGACGACGTGATGACGATCCGCCCGCCACCGCGCCGCACCAGCAGCGGCGCGAACACCCGCAACACGTTCGCGGCGCCGGTGAGGTTCACGTCGATCTGGTCGTGCCAGTGCCGGTCGGACATCTCCAGCAGCGGCGCGAACGCCTGGATGCCGGCGTTGGCGAACAGCACGTCCACGCCGCCGTGTTCGCGTTCGACCGCCTCGGCCACCGCGCGTACCGCCCCGATGTCGCGCTGGTCGGCCTGGTGCGCGGACCAGCGGGCGCCGGCCGCGGTCACCCGCCGGCCGGTCTCGGCCAGGTCGTCCGGTGTCGAGGGCGGGAGGTCCAGGATCGGGCTGACCGGGCCGGCGACGTCCATCCCGGCGACGTCCGCGCCCGCCTCGGCCAGCGCCACCGCAGCGGCCCGGCCGATCCCCCGCGCCGCGCCGGTGACCACAGCGACCCGTCCCGACAACATCCCGGCCGCCATCGCGTCACCCCTCCCGTGGACTCCCCCTCTCGCACCGTAAGCCCTGCCGCCCTCGGCCCGCCCGCAATCGAGACCCCGGTACGCCCGCTCAGCTCACGGCACCCTGGTCCGCTCATCACCAACACCTACTCAACCGGCACACCGCCTCCCCGAAGCAGCAGCGTCCCCCTAGCCAGAACCAGCGCCAGCCAAGATCAACATCAGTACGGGGAGGTGGTCACATCCAACCCGCCTGGACCAGACCACTCCCCCGAGCCGGTGTCGATCTTGACTGACCTGCCCACGCCCGGCCCCCACGTCACCAAGGCCGACACCACCTCGCCGAAGTGGCGGCATCCCCCGCCTGAGAACCGAGCAACCGGGCACTCGACCAGGGCCAAGGTCAACACCACTACCGGGAAGTGGCCACATCCAACCCGCCCGGACCCCACCACCTACCCGAGCTGGTGCCGAATCTCGGAGGATCCGGGCCGCTACGGCGAAGTTGCCTCGGCCAGCAGCTCCAGCAGGTGCCGGTACGGCTGCCCGGTGGCCCGCGCCAGCCCGATCTCACACGTACGGTTCACCGAGGCGTACCCGTCGAAGGAGCGCGCCGTGACGGCGGCGGCCTCGGCCCGGGTGGCCGACGCGGTCAGCTCCGGATGCAGCAGGCCCCGGTCACCGGCGAACCCGCAGCACTGCCAGCCCTCGGGGACGACCACCTCGTCGGCGACCGCGCGCGCCACGGTGAGCAGCGCGTCGTCCAGGCCGAGGCGGACCGACGAGCAGGTGGGGTGCAGCGCGAGCGAGCCGATCCGGCGGCGCACTGTCAGCCGGGGCAGCAGCGTGCCGGCGGTGTACGCGACCGCGTCGACGACGCGCACGTCTCCGGCGCCGTCGAGGAGCCGCTCGAAGCCTTCGGTGCAGGACGCGGCGTCGCTGACCACCGGCAGCGCGCCGTCGCGGCTGGCGGCGCGCAGCACCGGCGGGACGCGGTCGCGCACGGCCCGGTAGCCGTCGGTGAGTCCCTTGGACGACCAGGGGGTGCCGCAGCACAGGTCGCCGATGCCGTCGGGCACGAGCAGGCGTACGCCGGCCCGGTCGGCGAGTGTGAGCAGCGCGGCGGCCACGCCGGTGCCGCCCTGCGCCGGGGCGAACAGCGTGCCCAGGCAGGACGGTACGAACACGGCGTCGGGGTCGTCGGCCGGGTGGGGGCGGCGCGGGGTGCCACCGCGGGGCAGGTCCCGCTGCCACTGCGGCACCCGGTCGGCGCCGAGCACCCCGCGAGCGGCCCGGGTGGCGGCCTCGGGCAGCGCCGCGGGCAGCGCGCCGGCCAGGTCCAGCCCGCGTGCCATGCCCCGGGTGGTGGCGTCCCACCGGCGGGCCGCGGTCCGCCAGCCGGCCGACGTGGCCCGGCCGTGCTCCTCGGCGCGCAGCCGCTTGACCAGGTCACCGGTGTTGATCAGGACCGGGCAGGCGGTGGCGCACATGCCGTCGACGGCGCAGGTCTGCACCGCGTCGTAGTCGTAGTCGTCGGTCAGTTCCCGGACCAGCGCCTCGTCTCCGGCGGCCTGCGCGGCGGCGATCTCCCGGCGCAGCACGATGCGCTGCCGGGGCGTGGTGGTGAGGTCGCGGCTGGGGCAGACCGGCTCGCAGTAGCCGCACTCGACGCAGCGGTCCACCTCCTCCTCCACCGTCGGCACGGTCTTGAGGTGCCGCATGTGGATCTCCGGGTCGTCGCTGAGCAGCACGCCCGGGTTGAGTACGCCCTCGGGGTCGCAGAGCGTCTTCAGCTCCCGCATCACCTCGTACAGCTCGTCGCCGAACTGGCGGCGCACATAGGGGGCCATCACCCGGCCGGTGCCGTGCTCGGCCTTGAGCGTGCCGCCGTGGCCGAGCACCAGGTCGACCATCTCCTCGGTGAAGTCGGCGTAGCGCGCCGGGGCCTCGCCGCCGTCGAACCGCTCGTTGAGCATGAAGTGCAGGTTGCCGTCCTTGGCGTGGCCGAAGATGACGCTGTCGGCGTACCGGTGCCGCTCGAACAGGTCGGCCAGCGACGCGCAGGTGCCGGCGAGGGCCTCGACCGGCACGGCGATGTCCTCCAGCAGCGCCGTGGTGCCGGACGGGCGCGCGCCGGCCACCGCCGCGTACAGGCCCTTGCGGATGTGCCACAGCGCGGCCCGGGCTGCGGGCTCGCCGCTGAGCCGGGCCGGGGCGCTCAGCGGCAGGCCGGCGAGCACCTGGCCGGCGTCGGCGACCCGGTCGGCGAGCGCCTCCGGGTCGGACTCCTGCCACTCCACGAGCAGCGCGGCGTGCCCCCGCACGGCCAGGCCGCGCAGCGCGGCGTCCGCCTTCGGGTCGCGCTGGGCCACCCGCAGGGCGACGGCGTCGAGCAGCTCGACAGCCGCCGGCCCGGCCGCCACCAGCGCCGGCATGGCGGCCATCGCCGCGCCCAGCGAATCGAAGACCAGCAGGCCCGTCGCGGCGTGCCGATGCACGGGTACGGTGCGGAACGTCGCCGACGCGACGAACGCGAGCGTGCCCTCGCTGCCCACCACGAGCCGGGTGAGCAGGCCGGCCGGGTCGTCGTGGTCGAGGAACGCGTTCACGCCGTACCCCATGGTGTTCTTCATGGCGTACTGGGCGCGGATGCGGCGCACCGAGTCGCTGTTGCCGCGTACCCGGTCGCGCAGCCGCAGCAGCCCGGCGTGCAGTGCCGGTTCGGCGGCGCGCAGCCGGGCGTCGGCGTCCGGGGCGCCGGTGTCGAGCACGGTGCCGCTGGGCAGCGCGAGCACCAGTGACTCCAGCGTCCGGTACGTGTTGAACTCGGTTCCGCAGGTCATGCCGCTGGAGTTGTTGGCGACCACGCCGCCGACCGTGCACGCGGACTCGCTGGCCGGGTCGGGGCCGAGTTTGCGGCCGTACGGCGCGAGCCGCGCGTTCACCTGCCGCAGCACCACCCCCGGTTGCACCCGCACCCGCCGCCCGTCGTCGAGCACGCTCAGGGCGCGGAAGTGCCGCCGTACGTCGACGAGCAGCCGGTCGGTGACGGCCTGGCCGCTGAGGCTGGTGCCGCCGGAGCGGAACGTCAGCGGCGTGCCGGCGCGGCGGCTGTGCGCCAGCAGCGCGGCGACCTGACCGGCGTCGGACGGGGTGATCACCGCGCCGGGGTGCAGCAGATAGTGCGAGGCGTCGTGGGCCATCCGCAGCCGGTCCGCGGCCCGGGTCGCCACGCCGCTGGGCACCACCGCCTCCAGCCCGGCCCGCGCGGACGCGCTCAGCTCCGTCATGATCACCGCACCTCCCCGGCTCACAGTAGTCGCGGTTCAGCCCGCGGTGATCCGGTCCAGTACCCGCCGCTGGAACGCCCGCGCCGCCGGACCGGACGGCGGGGTGCCGCCCCGGCGGGCGGCGATCGAGGCCCGGATCAGCGCGGCGTCCGGGTCGTCGGCGGCGATCCGCAGCCCGGCGTCGACCTTGCCCAGCCAGACGCCGTCGCGGCTGCGCACCAGCGCGCGGCAGGCCCCGAGCACCGCGTCCTCCGCGCCGGGGGCCGGTTCGTCGCCGGGTGGCGTGGGCAGCGCCAGCCACCAGCGCAGCGCGTCGGCCAGCAGCGCGCGCAGCGCCTGCGGGGACGGGTCGGCGAACACGTCGGCGGCGGGCGGGCCGAGCAGCGTACGGCCGGACTGGCGCAGGATGCTGCGGTCCAGCGCGTACCAGAACCGGCCGTCGGCGGCGGGCCGGTCGGCCGGGTCGTAGGTGGCGCGGAACGGCATGGCGGCGCCGGTGTTCAGCTCGACCTCGAAGCCCGGCTCCGGGGTGCCGGAGGCGGCCACGTCGCGGCGGTAGACCACCAGTTCCAGGCCGCGCGCCGGGCAGGGCAGCGACTCGTGCCGCAACCGGTCCACGAGCAGGCACTTGTCCGGCTCCGGCAGCGGCCCGGCGACCAGCAGCGCCACGTCGACGTCGCTGCGCCCCGGCTGGTACGCGCCCAGCCCGACCGACCCGGCCGCGTACGCGCCGACGAGGTCGTCGCCGAGCACGTCCCGGGAGCGGCGGACCAGTTCGGCCAGGTAGTCGCGGATGTCGTCGCGCATGCCGGCATCCTGCCCCGGCCCGGCCGCGGTCAGTCCGGCGGGTCGGGACAGCACACGCTCAGCGCGCCCGGCACCACCTTCACCTTGAGCCGTTTCGCCTTGCCCCGGGCGCCGCCGTCCAGCTCGTACGTCTTCGGCGCGTCGAACCGCACCGTGATCCTGCGCCCCCGGGTGATCCGCACGAACGGCGACTCCTCGGAGCGCCCGGCGGCCATCCGGCCCAGCGTGCGCGCCCAGTCCACGGCGCCGCTGGCGGTGGACACGCCGACCTCCAGCGCCCCGTCGTCGGGGCGGGCGTCGTCGAAGGCCGGGATGCCGCCGGTGATGGTGCCGACGTTGCCGAACAGCACGCAGCTCGCCTGGTCGTCGAACCAGTCCGCGCCGTCAACCCGGATCCGGGTCCGTACGCACTCGCCGCGCACGTGCCGCAGCCCGGTCCAGACGTACGCGATCCGGCCGAACCGGCCCTTGAGCTGGCGGTCGGCGTCCCGGATCAGGTCGCCGTCGAACCCGGCGCCGGCCATCACCGCGAAGTGCTCCCCGTTGATCCGGCCGAGGTCCAGCTCGCGGCGTCGGCCGTGCAGCGCGATGCGTACCGCCTCGGGCAGGTCGACCGGGATGCCGAGGTTGACCGCGAAGAGGTTGGCGGTGCCGGCCGGCAGGATGCCCATCGGCACGCCGCTTCCGGCCAGCGCGTCGGCGCACCGCTGCACCATGCCGTCGCCGCCCCACACCAGCACCAGCTCGGCGCCGGAGTCCAGCGCCGCACGGACCCGCTTGGGCGCTTTGCGGCTCTTCGGCACCTCGTACCAGAGAAGCCGCCCGACGCCGGCGCCGACGAGCCGCGAACGCAGCTCGTCGAGGCCGCCCCCGAACGTCTTCTTCCGATGGGCGACGACAGCGACCACCCCGGACGGAGGTACGGCGGGGGCGGTGTCCGGGCGTTCGGCAGTGCTCGTCTCCATGGCCCCGGTGGTACCCGGAGGGCGCGCGTCCCACGCCTGCGCCGGGCGCGACGCGCCCGGAACGCGACGCGCCGAACCGGTCGGCGTCGTACTGTGCCCGGACGGCCACTTTCGGTACAGTGCGGGCGATGATCCGCGCCGCCGGGCGCGGATCCGGAGGGTGTGCGATGACGCGACGGACCGGGTGGGTGGCGCACTACACGCTGCGCCTCGGTCTGCTGCTCGGCGGCGTGGCCGCCGTCTGGGGCGCGCACGAGGTCGCGGCCGGCTCGGCCGCCCACGCCGCCGACCGCCCGCCGCTCACTGCCGCCGTGGAGACGCTCACCCACACGCTCGGCACGGTTCTCGGCCTGCCGACGTCCGGGTCCGACGGCGTCGAGCCCGCGCCCGCCGCAGCGCCGGCATCCGGCACGACAGCTCCCGCCTCCGACACCACCGTGCCCGCGCGGGCCGCTGACGCGCCCGCGTCCGGCACGGCCGCATCCGGTACGGCCTCCCCGGGCAAGGCCGTGGCGACGGCCCCGGCTGCCGCGACGCCGGTCACCGGCCGGGTCGTCGAGGCGGTGGTGACGCCGGTCCGCGCCCACGTGCTGACGCCGGTCACCGAGGGCCTGCGCCCGGCCACCGATCCGGTACGCGAGCACCTGCTCACGCCGGTCACGGAGGTCCTGCGCCCGCTCACCGGCCCGGTCACGACGGACGTGCTCGAACCGGTCGCGGACGTGCTGTCCCCGGTGGTGGAGCCGCTGAGCCCGATCCTCGGTCCGGTCTGGCGGGGCCTGGAACCGGTGGTCGCGCCGCTGGACCCGGTGCTCGACCCGCTCAGCCCGGTGACCGATCTGCTCGACCCGCCGGCGCCGCCGCTGCCCGGTCCGGTCGATCCGACCGACCCGACCGACCCGGCCGGTCCCGCTGACCCGGCCGAACCGGCCGAACCGGCTGCGCCGGCCGTCCCCGCTGGGCCCGCCGCACCGGCCCCGACGGCGGCGCCCGCCCGCGTGAGCGTCAGCGTTCCGGTCGCCTTCGACCCGCAGGCGCGGGCCTTCGCCGTCGGACCGCTGGGGGCCGCCGTCCGTACCGGCACGCCGGCCGTCCGCACGGCGGCCGACTTCGCGCCGACACCCGTCGCGCCGCAGCCGTTCGACGGCGCGAGCCACGCCGGCGGCTCGGTGCACAGCGAGGCAGCCGACGCGGACGCGTGCCGCTGGGGGCTGCCGACGCTCGCCCACCAGTACGGGCGCCCGGCGCACGAACGCCTGCCGGCCTCCCGTACGTCGCGGCCCGGCACCAGACCCGCCTGAGCGGGCTTCACAGGCACCACCTTCGATCCGGAGCACGGGCGTGTCCCGCCCGACTGCCGCGTTCGCGCGGCGGCGCCGCCGTCCGGCGCCCGCAACCGACCTGATCAGACCTGTGAAACAGGAGTTCGTTCATGAGCACTGCCCTGCCCGTCGCGCGCGCCCGGTGGTGCGACATCGGCCGCATCGCCGATCTCGTCGCCGAGGCCCTGATGCCCACTGCCCTGGCCGGCTGGCTCGTTCCCGACGCGCCGCGCCGCCTGCCGGTCCTCGCCGCCGTGGCGCGGATCTGGACCGAGCACGCGCTTCTCTTCGGTGACGCGTTCCTGCTGCCCGACGGCAGCGCCGCCACCGTGTGGTTCCACCGCTACCGGCCGATCCCGGCGCCCCACCGGTACGCCGATCGTCTCGCCGCCGCCGCCGGCCCGCACGAGGAGCGGTTCCGCCGCCTCGGTGAGGCGCTGACCGCCCGGCGTCCGGTCGAGCCGCACAACCACCTGGCGCTGCTCGCCGCTCCCCGGGGCGGAGCGGCGGAGGCGGTCACCGGGGCGCAACGCCGGATGGACACGCTGAGCCTGCCCACCTACGCGCACCCGTGCGCCGGGGAGCAGGAGGACCTGCTGCGGCGGATCGGCTACAGCGCACAGGAGACCTTCGCGGCCCCGGACGGCACCGAGCTGCGGGCGCTGTGGCGGTCGACGCCGTTCCGCGCGGGCGGCGGCAACGACCGCTGGCCGGTACGCCACCGCGGCCCCGGCCGCGCGGACCGCGACGGCCGGACCGCCCGCTGGGCGGCCCGCTGACCGGTTGACCCGGGCCGGGGCGGCCGCCCAGCCGCCCCGGCTCCGGCTCGCCGAATGCCGGTCACCGGCAGGAGTCGCGGGCCGCGGACTCCGGTTCCCGCCACACCGGCCGACGTCGTCGGCCGGTGCCGTCGCCGCACCTCGGTTAGCCTGCGAGCCGGGCACGACTTCGCCGAGCAGCCGGAGGTAACGGTGCGAGGAACGGGAGAGACCCGGGGACCGGCCGACGCCACCGCCGCGAGCCCGAAGCGCAAGCGGCGGCGCCTGCCGGTCATCCTCGCGGTCTGCGTCCTGCTGGCCGGGTGCGGGCTGGTCGCGGGCGGCTACTACTTCGACAGCGTGCCCACACCCAGCGACCTGAAGCTGCCCGAGTCGACAACCGTCTACTACGCCGACGGGCGCACGCCCATGGCGAAGCTGGGCGCGCAGAACCGCACCATCGTGCCGTACGACCAGATGAACGACTCGGCCAAGCAGGCGATCGTGGCGGCCGAGGACCGGACCTTCTGGACCAACCGCGGCATCGACTTCAAGGGCGTGCTGCGCGCCGCCTGGGCCAACGTGAGCGGCGGCCAGCGGCAGGGCGCGTCCACGCTCACCCAGCAGTACGCGCGCATCGCCGCCGACCTGCGCGGGGTCACCTACTCCCGCAAGCTGCGCGAGGCGGTGATCGCCTGGAAGCTCGACGACGCGTACTCCAAGGAGGAGATCCTCGGCTTCTACCTGAACACCGTGCCGTTCGGCCGGGGCGCGTACGGGATCGAGGCGGCCGCGCAGACGTACTTCGGCAAGACGGTACGCCGCGACGCGCCACCCGAGCGGCAGCTCACCCAGGCCGAGGCGATGGTGCTCTGCGCCATGGTGAAGCAGCCGGAGGCGGATCCGGCCGACCCCGAGGGCACACCCGGCTACGATCCGCGCCGCAACGCGCTGGCCAGGCAGAACTCGATCGACCGCTGGAACTACATCCGCGACGGCATGGTCAAGCTCGGCTACCTGACGTCGCAGCAGGCGGCGGACCTCGCGTACCCGGACACGGTCCGGCCGATCGACAAGGACGCGGGCCGGTCCGACCTGGACCGGCCGACCGGCCTGGTGGTCAACCACGTGCTGGCCGAGCTGCGCGGAACCGAGCCGTTCCGGGGCAAGCCGGACGAGGTGATCCGCGACGGCGGCTACCGCATCGTCACCACCATCGACAAGCGCGTGCAGGACGCGGCCGAGGCGGCGGCGGACATCCGCCGGGACACCGCACCGCGGGCGGTGCGCGGGCAGCCGCGGAACTGGCAGGCGGCGCTGGTGGCGGTGGAGCCGGGCACCGGCCGGGTGCTCGGCTACTACGGCGGCGACAAGGGCTCGGGCGCGGACTACGCGGGCTGGTACTCCGACGAGGACGGCCAGGCCCGCGGCTTCGGCCAGCATCCGCCGGGGTCGTCGTTCAAGGTGTACGACCTGGCCGCCGCCGTGCGCGACGGGATCTCGGTGAAGGAGCGGTTCGACTCGCCGGACACCAAGGAGTTCCCCGCCTCGGGGCGCACGAAGGGCAGCGCGGCCGGGCCGATCCGCAACGCCGAACGGGCGTCCTGCCAGCCGGACTGCGCGCTCTGGGAGGCCACCGTCGCCTCGCTCAACGTCACCTACTTCGAGCTGACCGAGCGGCTCGGCACCGACAAGGTGATCGAGATGGCCCGGCAGGCGGGCGTGGAGTCGATGTGGGAGACGGTCCGGGGCAACCCCCGGCCGCAGCGCGTCGACCTGCGCAGCGACCCCGCCGACGAGGTGGCGAAGCGGTTCTCCACCGAGGTCGGCATCGGACAGTACGGGATCACCGTGCAGGACCACGCGAACGGGATGGCCACGTTCGCGGCCGGCGGCAAGCGCGCCGACGCGCACTTCGTCCGGTCGGTGAGCAAGGACGACGAGGAGGTGTGGACCGAGCAGCTGCGCACCACCGACCTGGGGCTGGACCGGGAGGCGATCGACCAGCTGGACTGGACGCTGCGCCGGGTCCGGGCGGCCAAGCTGGACAACGGCTGGGATTCCGCCGGCAAGACCGGCACCTGGCAGGCCGGGCAGAGCACCACCCAGAACGTGCACACCTGGATGGTGGGCTGGACCGGCGCGCTGGCCTCGGCGGTGTGGCTGGGCACCACCGACGGCAAACCGCTGCGGACGAGCGGCGGCAGCTACGAGGTGTACGGCTCCACCGGCGCCGCGCCGATCTGGCGGCAGTTCATGACCAAGGCCACCGAGGCGATGAAGCTCGACCCGGGCAAGTACCGCTTCGGTGAGCCGAAGTTCCCCGGCGACACCCCGGAGCCAACCGCGTCGGCGCCGCCGCCGGCCACCGCCGCGCCCACGCCGTCCGGCTCCCCGAGCCCGAGCCCGACCCCGTCGAGCCCCAGCCCGAGCCCGGAGCCGACCGGGCGGCCGACGTCGCGGCCCACGCTGACGCCCTCGCTGCCGCCGCCGCCCACCGTCGCGCCGACGCGGACCCGCGGCCCACGCTGACGAGGCCGGGCGCCCGGCCTCGGTGGACGGCGGCCCCGCGCGGCGTGGCGGCTCGGGCGGCGTGGCGGCTCTGGCGGTGGCGGCCTCGCGCCTATGTGCGCCATTCGCGCACATAGGCAACGCCCGCAATTTGCACGGGACGCCATCCATGGCTGGCGATGTTCGCCCTGATCAGGCCCTATTGAAGATCATGGTTGCCTGAGACGACGCGCGCGGCGACGCGCCCGACTGTCAGTCGTTGCCCAGGTCACCCATTGCTCCCGGCTCCTACGACGTGTGATTGTGCACCAGCGAGCCGCCGACCCCCGGCGACTCGCGACGGTCGATCTGTCGACCCGGAGCCACGCCGGCAGCTCCGGTGACCGGCCGTCACCCTGCCTCCCACCACCGCGCCGCCCGTCCCCACCGGGCTCCGTGCGGCGCGCCTGTAGAACAGGAGCAAACCCCCGTGAAACTCTCACCTCGCCTCGCCGCGCTCACCGGCGCGGCTGCGGCCGGCGTGATCGCCGCCGGCACCGCCGCAGCCGTGCAGGCCGCGCCACCCGGGCCCGCCGCCCCCAATCCGGCCCAGGCCCGAGCGGCCGCCGCCGACTCGACCCGCGCCCTGGTCGCGAACCGCCCCGCCTACCTCCAGGCCGGCGCCGACGACGCGTTCGTCCAGAAGCCCGTCATCTCCTCCGAGGGCACCCAGTACGTGCCGTACGAGCGCACCTACAAGGGCCTGCCCGTCATCGGCGGCGACTTCGTGCTCGCCACCGACTCGGCCGGCAACCTCAAGTACGCCTCGGTGGCGCAGCAGCGGCCGATCGGCGCTCTCGCCACCACGCCCGCGCTGACCCCGGCCGCCGCCGCGACCACGGCGCGCGCCCAGCTCAAGACGGTCAGCGCCGTCGAGGGCACCACGCTCGTGGTCTACACGCTCGGCGCCGCACCGGCGCTGGCCTGGGAGACCACGGTACGCGGCACCAGCGCGGACGGCCCCAGCCGGCTCACCGTCGACGTCGACGCCCGTACCGGCGCGGTCCTGCGCAAGCAGGAGCACGTGGTACGCGGCACCGGCACCGGCGCCTGGAACGGGCCCAGCCCGCTCACGCTCAACACCACCCAGTCGGGCTCCACGTACACCATGAAGGACCCGACCGTCACCAACCTGAGCTGCCAGGACTCGGCGAACAACACCACGTTCAGCGGATCCGACGACGTGTGGGGCAACGGCACCGCCACGAACAAGGAGACCGGCTGCGTGGACGCGCTGTTCTCCGCGCAGACCGAGCACAAGATGCTCGCCCAGTGGCTGGGCCGCAACGGCGCCAACGGCAACGGCGGCTACTGGCCGATCCGGGTGGGCCTCAACGACCAGAACGCCTACTACGACGGCAGCCAGGTGCAGATCGGCAAGAACACCGCCGGCCAGTGGATCGGCTCGCTGGACGTGGTGGCGCACGAGATCGGCCACGGCATCGACGACAACACCCCCGGCGGCATCTCCGGCGGCGGCACGCAGGAGTTCGTCGCGGACACGTTCGGCGCGGCCACCGAGTGGTTCGCCAACGAGCCGTCCAGCTACGACGCGCCGGACTTCCTGGTCGGCGAGAAGATCAACCTGGTCGGCTCCGGCCCGATCCGCAACATGTACAACCCGTCGGCGCTCGGCGACCCGAACTGCTACTCCAGCAGCATCCCGTCGACCGAGGTGCACGCCGCGGCCGGCCCCGGCAACCACTGGTTCTACCTGCTCGCGAACGGCAGCAGCCCGACCAACGGGCAGCCGTCCAGCTCGACCTGCAACAGCAGCAGCGTGGCCGGTCTGGGCATCCAGAAGGCCATCAAGATCATGTACAACGCCATGCTGCTGAAGACCTCGTCCTCGTCCTACCTGAAGTACCGCGTCTGGACGTTGCAGGCGGCGAAGAACCTCTACCCGAGCAGCTGCACCGAGTTCAACGCGGTCAAGGCGGCCTGGGCGGCGGTCAGCGTACCGGCCCAGTCGGGTGAGCCGACCTGCGCCGGCGGCACGCCGACGCCCACGCCGACCGCCACCACCACCCCGCCGTCGGGCGGCTGCTCCGGCAACAAGCTCGCCAACCCCGGCTTCGAGTCGGGCAACGTGAGCTGGACCGCCTCGTCCGGCGTCATCACCACCGACAGCGGCCAGGCGGCGCACGGCGGCTCGTACAAGGCGTGGCTGGACGGGTACGGCTCGTCGCACACCGACACGTTGAGCCAGTCGGTGACGATCCCGGCCGGCTGCCGGGCGACACTGAGCTTCTGGCTGCACATCGACAGCGCGGAGTCGACCACCAGCACCGCGTACGACAAGCTCACCGTCAAGGCCGGCAGCACCACGCTGGCCACCTACTCCAACCTGAACAAGGCCACCGGTTACGTGCAGCGGTCCTTCGACGTCTCGTCGCTCGCAGGCACCACGGCGACCATCTCGTTCAGCGGCGTGGAGGACAGCTCTCTGCAGACGTCCTTCGTCGTCGACGACACCGCGGTCACCCTGAGCTGACCGTGGCGTAGCGCGGCCGGTCGTCGTCCTCCCGGCGGCCGGCCGCCTCGTCGTCTCAGCCGCCTCGTCGTGTCAGGCCGCCTCGTCGTCTCCGGCCGGAGCCGCGTGCCGGGGCGGCGCCTCGTCGTGCCGGGGCGGTGCCGGGGCGATGCCGCGTCACGCGCGTGGCCGGCGCCGCGTCGTGCCGGGGCGTGGGCCGTCGGGTCAGACCGCGCGCCCGGCCTGGGACGAGGTGCCGCGGTCGCGGTGGATCCGGGCGGCCGCCTCGTGCATCGCGCGGCCGAACAGCTCGGCCTGGTCGCCCATGCTGCCGAGTCGGGCGGCGAGCGCGTCGGCGTCGGCCCGCGCCGACGCGCTGACCTGGGCGTCCAGCTCGGACAGCGCGGCGTTGGCGGCGGCGACGAGGTGTCCGCCGAGGACGTCGAGGGGCTCGTCGGCCAGCTCCGGGTCGATCGTCACGGAATCCAGCCGACCACCCTGGACGGCGACCGCGCGGACCCGCCCACCGGCGGCCGTGCCCTCGGCGCGCAGCAGGTCGGCCGGTTCGCCGTCGGCGTGCGCCGAGGCCCGGGAACGCATCGCGGTGAGCGCCTGCTGCGTGCGGGTCAGCAGCTCGTCGAGGCTCGCGGCCGCCGAGAACGGGTCGTTGGTCATATCCGCGCTTTCTTCACGTCTTAGCCGAGCACCGGTGACCCTAGCAACCGGCTCCGACGAATCGCGATCACCGGCCGTCGCGGGCCGTGTCCCGGCGCCGGGAGCAGGCCGGACACCGGCCACACGGCGTGTCGCGGACAGCCGGACGCCCGGCCGGGGCGAACCGGCCGGGCGTCCGGATCAGGTCAGCGCAGACGCAGCCGCTGACCGGGGAAGATCAGGCCGGGGTCGTCGCCGACCACTGCCCGGTTGCGCTCGTGCAGGGCACGCCAGCCGCCGTCGACGCGCTGCGCCACGGCGATCTCCGACAGCGTGTCCCCGCGCCGGACCACGTACGTCCCGACATTGGACGACGGCCGCGGCGCCGCCTTCGTCGCGGCCCGCTCCGGCGCGGCGGTCCGCTTCGGGGTTGCCTTCGTCGAGGTGGTCCTCTTCGGGGCCGTCTTCTTCGGGGTGGCCCGCTCGGACCGGGTCGCGGCGGCGCTCGCCGAGCCGCCCTTCTTGCCGCAGACCGGCCACGCGCCGATGCCCTGCCCGCGCAGCACCTTCTCCGCGACGGCGATCTGCTCGGACTTGCTGGCCAGGTCGGCGCGGGCGGCGTACTTCTGCCCGCCGTAGCCGTTCCAGGTGGCGCGGGAGAACTGGAGCCCGCCGTAGTACCCGTTGCCGGTGTTGATTTTCCAGTTGCCGCCGGACTCGCAGCGCGCGACCGCGTCCCAGTTGACGCCGGCGCTGGCCGGAGCGGCCGGGCCGAACAGGGTCGCGGCGCCGACGGCGGCGCCGGCCAGGACCGCTCCGAGAGCGGTACGGCGGCCTCGGGCTGAGTATTCAGTTGCCATGTGGATTCCTCCACGCCGACGAGGTGAGCTGTCGGGTTCGGGCCGAGGAGCCCGGCCGCCGGTGGCGGCTTCACCCCGAGGTGACGATGCACCGTGGAACGTGTGGTTCCCCCGCTCCCGCACGACGTCCGGTAACCGCGGCCGGCGGCGGGATTAGGCGTTTCCGGCCTGCGGTGTCCACGAATGCGAACGGAACCGACGCTAGGGACGGTTTGCGACGATCGTCCACTTCTTGTGACCCTGTTCACCCGGCCGGGCTACCACCGGTGGAGCTACGGTGGCAGGGCTGAGCAAGATCACGGGAGGCGTGACGGATGACCGATAACGGACACGAGCTGACCTTCGGCGGCTTCATCACCCCCGCCGCCGGGCAGCCCGACCAGGTGGTGGCGCTGGCCACGCTCTGCGAACAGGTGGGGCTGGACCTGGTCACGTTCCAGGACCATCCGTACCAGCCGGGCTTCCTGGACACCTGGACGCTGATGTCCTACGTGGCCGCCGCCACCGAGCGCATCCGCCTGGCCGGCAACGTGCTCAACCTGCCGCTGCGCCAGCCGGTGGTGCTGGCCCGCAGCGTGGCCAGCCTGGACCTGCTCACCGGCGGCCGGGTCGAGCTGGGACTCGGCGCGGGCGCGTTCTGGGACGCGATCGAGGCCACGGGCGGACGGCGTCTGTCCCCCGGCGCGGCGGTCGATGCCCTGGACGAGGCGATCCGGGTGATCCGCGAGGTCTGGGACACCGACCGGCGCGGCATGATCCGCGTCGACGGCGAGCACTACCGCGTGGTCGGCGCCAAGCGCGGTCCGGCGCCCGCGCATCAGGTGGGCATCTGGGTCGGCGCGTACAAGCCGCGCATGCTGCGCCTGGTCGGCCGCGCCGCGGACGGCTGGCTGCCCTCCCTGTCCTACCTGCCCAAGGGGCCGGACGAGCTGCCCGCCCTGAACGCGCTCGTCGACGAGGGCGCGCAGGCCGCCGGGCGCGACCCGGCCGAGATCCGCCGCATGCTCAACGTCAACGGCACGTTCGCCCGCTCGTCGGCCGGATTCCTGACCGGTCCGCCGGAGCAGTGGGTGGAGGAGCTGGCCGGGCTCACGCTGGAGCACGGCGTCACCACGTTCATCCTCGGCAGCGACGAGCCGCGCGCGATCCAGATCTTCGCCCAGGAGGTCGCGCCCGCGGTGCGGGAGCTGGTCGCCGCCGAGCGCACCGCGCCGGGCAGCGGCGCCCGCGCGGTCGCCGACGAGACGGCCGCCACCGGCGGCCCGGCCACGCTGGCGGTCACCCCCACCCCCGACCCGGGGGTACGCCTGAGCGCGCGCCGCCCCTGGGACGAGTCGACCCGGCCGACCGCCCCGCCGCCACCGGCCGGACAGGTCTACCCGCCCCGGGGACAGGCCGCCGGGCAGCACCTGGTGGACGTGCACGACCATCTGCGCCAGGAGCTGGCCCAGGTGCGCGACCTGCTGGAACAGGTCAAGCGAGGCACCGTCTCGCCGGGCCGGGCGCGGGCCGCGCTGAACGAGATGACCATGCGGCAGAACAACTGGACGCTCGGGGCGTACTGCGCGGCGTACTGCACCATGGTCACCCAGCACCACGGGCTGGAGGACGCCTCGGTCTTCCCGCACCTACGCCGCTCCGAGGCAGGGCTGGCAGCGGTGCTGGACCGCCTCGAGGAGGAGCACGTGGTGATCCACGGCGTGGTGGAAAGCGTCGACCGGGCGCTCGTGGAGCTGGTCCGGCGGCCCGGCGACCTCACCGAACTCCAGGAGGCGGTGGACCTGCTCACCGACACGCTGCTGTCGCACCTGTCGTACGAGGAGCACCAGATCGTCGAGCCGCTGGCCCGGCACGGGTTCTTCCCCGGCCAGCTGTGAGGTAGCTGACTTTTGCTTTCCTAAGTCAGGGGCGTACCGTCGACGCCATGACGGACCTCCTTGCGCAGCGTGACTCCTGGTCCACCGCCAACTGCTCCATCGCCCGGGCGCTGGAAGTGGTCGGCAACCGCACCACGCTGCTCCTGCTGCGCGAGGCGTCGTTCGGCACCCGCCGCTTCGACGACTTCGCCCGGCGGGTCGGCGTCAGCGAGCCCGTCGCCGCCACCCGGCTCAAGCAGCTCGTCGCCGACGGGCTACTCGACCGGCGCCCCTACCGCGAGCCCGGGCAACGCACCCGCGACGAGTACGTGCTCACCGCCAAGGGAAGCGACCTGATCCCGGTGCTCGTCGCGCTGCGCCAGTGGGGCGACACGTACGCCGCCGACGAGGCCGGCCCGGCCGTCCGGGTGGCCCACGACGAGTGCGGCGCCGCCGTGCACGCCCGGCTGCGCTGCGACGCCGGGCACGACGTACCGCCGAGTGAGCTGGCCGTGCTGCCCGGTCCGGGCCTGCTGTCCGCCTGACCTCCCTTCCTCACCACCTCTCGGAGCGAGACATGAAGATCGCTGGAAGCACCGCCCTGGTCACCGGCGCCAACCGCGGCTTCGGCCGGCATCTGGCCGCCGAACTCGTCGCGCGCGGCGCCACCGTCTGGGCCGGCGCGCGCAACCCGGACACCGTGGACCTGCCCGGCGTCACCCCGGTACGCCTCGACGTCACCGATCCCGCCTCGGTGGCCGCCGCCGCCGAGCGGGCCGGTGACGTGACGCTGCTGGTCAACAACGCGGGCGTGAGCACCGGCGTCGACCTGCTCGACGGCGACCTCGCGCAGATCCGGCTGGAGCTGGAGACGCACTACCTCGGCACGCTGTCGGTGGTCCGCGCGTTCGCGCCCCGGATCGCCGCGAACGGCGGCGGGACGATCCTGAACGTGCTGTCCGCGCTGTCCTGGTTCACGTTCCCTGGCGTCGGCGCGTACGGCGCGGCCAAGGCCGCCGAGTGGTCGATGACGAACGCCCTGCGCCTGGAGCTGGCCGGCCGGGGTGTCCGCGTCGCGGGCCTGCACGTGGGCTACATGGACACCGAGATGGCCGCCGCCGTACCCGGCCCGAAGGCCGACCCGGCGGAGGTCGCTGGGCTCGCTGTCGACGGCATCGAGTCCGACAGCTACGAGATCCTGGCCGACGACGTGGCCCGCCGCGTCCAGGCCGGACTGTCCGGCGGAGTGGGCGCGCTCTACCCCGCGCTCCCCTGAGCGACCCGTTTCGCCGAGGTGGCGCCGTCACCTCGGCGAGCTGGGTGTCGATCAACCTGCTGCCACAACAACCGCCGGCCACTGTCGAGGTTGGTCAGCGAAACTCCGGCCCGGGTCTCGTCGGCTGCGGAGCCTGACAAGAGGCCATCACCACAGCCAACACGGTTGGGCGGTTGCGGGCAGCGGCGCGGATGGACGCCAGGCCGCCCGCCTCACCGACCTCCGCCAGGTCCACCCCGACCCACCCATCCACCCGGACCGCCCTGCCGACCTGGGCCTGCAAAGCCCATCCGCAACCCCGGCGCGCTCCCCATCGAGTTCTGGCCCTCTATGTGAGAACGATCTTCCTCAGTGTGGGACATGTCAGCGTGATCCACTCCAGCTCGCCGAGGTGGCGGGTCAGAGCCTTTCGGATCCGCCACCTCGGCGCAATGGTGTCGATCAAGCAGCCGCCACGGCAACCGCCCACGCATAGCCGATAAGCAACCTCCGGCGAGAGACCGACGTCAGCCGGCGCCCGCCCAGTGGCGCTCCGCCAGATCCACTCCGACCCACACCGATCCACCCGGCCCGCCCTCTCACCCCGCCCCTCCCGGCGCGGCCGGCGCTAAGGTCACTCCGCCAGGGCGCCCACTCATCTGGAGCCCCGACCATCCCTCTAGTTGGGATCGATCTTCCCCAGTCTGAGATACCCCAGCATGATCAACACCAGCTCGGTGAAGTGGCGGGGTCGAAGCCCGTCCGACACCACCACTTCGCCGAGCCGGAGTCGATCAAGCAAGCAGCCAGCCGCAGGAGCCCGGCAGAGGACTGATCCGAGAACCGCCTGGGCATCGACTCCCCAATCGTGATCAACACCAGCTCGCCGAAGTGGCGGGGTCAAAGCCTGTCCGGAGCCACCACTTCGGTGAGCTGGAGTCGATCAAGCATCAGCTGCCCGCACGAGCGACGCGAAGCGCTGACCCCCCACCCGCCCGACCATCGCCCTCCCGGGCCGTGATCGACACCAGCTCGCCGAAGTGGCGGGGTCAGAGCCCGCCCGATACCACCACTTCGCCGAGCTGGAGTGGATCAAGGGGCAGCCAGCCGCACGAGCGCGACGAAGAGCTGACCCGACACCCGCCCCACCGTCAACCTCTCGGACCATGATCGACACCGGGTCGGCGAGGTGGCGGCATCGGAGGCATGCCGATACCACCACCTCGGCGTAATGGAGTCGATCAAGCCAGCCAGCCAGGGCGGGTAGGCGAGCCAGGTCGGGGCGGGGCGGGCTAGAGGCTGCGGGCCAGGCGGTCGGCCAGGATGCGGGTGAACCGGGCCGGGTCGGCCAGCTCGCCGCCCTCGGCCAGCAACGCCATGCCGTACAGCAGCTCGGCGGTCTCGGTGAGCGCGGCGGTGTCGCCGCCCTCGCCGTGCGCCTTGCGCAGGCCGGTGACCAGCGGGTGGGCCGGGTTCAGCTCCAGGATCCGCTTGACCTGGGGCACCTCCTGGCCCATCGCCCGGTACATCTTCTCCAGCGTCGGCGTCATGTCGTGCGCGTCGCCCACCACGCAGGCCGGTGACGTGGTCAGCCGGGTGGACAGGCGTACCTCCTTGACGCTGTCGGCCAGCGCGCCGCCGAGGAACGTGAGCAGGTCGGCGTGCTCCTGCCGCTCGGCCTCGGCCTTCTCCTTCTCCTCCTCGGTCTCCAGGTCCACCTGGCCCTTGGCGACCGAGCGCAGCGTCTTGCCGTCGTACGCGCCGACGCGCTCGACCCACACCTCGTCCACCGGGTCGGTGAGGATCAGCACCTCGTAGCCCTTGGCGCGGAACGCCTCCAGGTGCGGCGAGTTCTCGATGGTGGCCCGGTTCTCGCCCGTGGCGTAGTAGATCTCGGTCTGGCCGTCCTTCATCCGCTCCACGTACGCGCGCAGCGTGGTCGGCTCGGCCGGGTCGTGGGTGCTCGCGGCGCGGACCAGTTCCAGCAGCGTCTCGGTGTTGTCCGGGTCCTCCAGCAGACCTTCCTTCACCACCGCGCCGAACTCGGTCCAGAACGTGCGGTACGACTCGGCGGACATGTCCTTGAGCGTGGCGAGGACCTTCTTGACCAGCCGGCGGCGCACCGCGCGGATCTGCCGGTCCTGCTGGAGGATCTCCCGGGAGATGTTCAGCGACAGGTCGTGCGCGTCCACCACGCCCTTGACGAAGCGCAGGTAGTTGGGCATCAGCGCGTCGCAGTCGTCCATGATGAACACGCGCTTGACGTAGAGCTGCACGCCGCGGCGGCCCTGCGGGGAGAACAGGTCGAGCGGGGCGTGCGAGGGCAGGAACAGCAGCGCCTCGTACTCGAAGGTGCCCTCGCCGCGCATGTGGATGGTTTCGAGCGGGTCGGCCCAGTCGTGTGCGACGTGCCGGTAGAACTCCTTGTACTCGGTCTCGTCGACCTCGTCCCGCGAACGCGCCCAGAGCGCCTTCATCGAGTTGAGCGTCTGCTCCTCGCGGGTGGTCTCGCCGTCCTCGCCGGGCTTGTCGACGGTCATCCGGATCGGCCACGAGATGAAGTCGGAGTAGCGCTTGACGATCTCGCGGATCGTCCACTCGGCCGTGTAGTCGTGCAGGTTGTCCTCGGTGTCGACGGGCTTGAGGTGCAGCGTGACCGAGGTGCCCTGCGGCGCGCCCTCGACCTCTTCGATCGAGTACGTGCCCTCGCCGGTGGACTCCCAGCGGGTGCCGCCGGGCTGTCCGGCGCGGCGGGTCAGCAGCGTCACCTTGTCGGCGACCATGAACGTGGCGTAGAAACCGACGCCGAACTGGCCGATCAGCTCCTGGGAGGCGGCGGCGTCGGAGGACTCGCGCAGCTTGCGCAGCAGCTCGGCGGTGCCGGACTTGGCGATGGTGCCGATCAGGCGGACCACCTCGTCTCGGCTCATGCCGATGCCGTTGTCCCGCACGGTGAGCGTACGGGCGTCCTTGTCGGCCTCGATCTCAATGTGCAGGTCGGAGGTGTCGGCCGACAGGTCCTTGTCGACCAGCGACTCCAGCCGCAGCTTGTCCAGCGCGTCGGACGCGTTCGAGATCAGTTCGCGCAGGAAGACGTCCTTGTTCGAGTAGATCGAGTGCACCATCAGCTGCAACAGCTGACGGGCCTCGGCCTGGAACTCCAACGTCTCGACCCCGTCGCTCACACCGACTCCCTTCCCTCTGGCTGGTCCTACGGCGGAAAGGATACGAGGGGTGACCGGGACGGCACGCACCGGCCGTCCCCGAATTCGACTGGTACAACCAGTTGACGGGTTGACGCGCTCGGGGCCACACTGCTGCGCATGACCTTCGATCCCGCGCCCCGCGTGTCGGTCTCCGACCACGTCTTCGGCCGACTCCGCGACGCGATCGTCTCCGGCCGGTACGCGCCGGACGAGACGCTGCCCGGGGAGCGGGAACTGGCCGGCGCGTTCGCCGTCAACCGGCACGCCGTCCGGGAGGCGCTGCGCCGCCTGCAACAGCTCGGCCTGGTCCGGGTCAGCCAGGGCGGCGCGACCCGGGTGCTCGACTGGCGGGTGCACGCCGGGCTGGACCTGGCGCTGTCCCTGGCGCGCTCCGCAGACGTACTCCCGGTGGAGACGCTGGTGCGCGACATGCTGGAGATGCGGGCCTGCGTCGGGATCGACGCGGCCCGGCTCTGCGCCGAACGCGGCGACGCGGCGGTCGTCGCCGCGCTGACCGCGGCCGCCGAGGAGTACGGCACGCTCGTCCCCGACCTGGACCTGATGAACGAGGCGAACATCGCCATCTGGCGGCTGATCGTGCGCGGCAGCGGCAACACCGCCTACCAGCTCGCGTTCAACAGCCTGGTGGCCGGCACGTTCGCGGTCGGCGACGTCCCCTCGGACGCCCGCGCGGCCGAACTGCTGGATGTCGCCGGGCACCGCCGCCTCGCCGCGTCGATCGCCTCCGGTCAGGGCGCGGCGGCCGCCCGGCACGCCCGGGCGCTGCTGACCGCGCCGGTCACCACCCCCACCACCCCCACCTCCGGAAGGGAAGCGCGCGCATGATCCCCGCCGTGCTGTACGCCGTCCCGGCGTTCCTGCTCCTGATCGTCATCGAGGCGGTCTCCTACCGCTTCCTGCCCGACGACGACGAACGCGGCTACGAGCTGCGCGACACCACCACCAGCCTGTCGATGGGGCTGGGGAGTCAGATCATCGGCTTCCCGTGGAAGCTGCTCACCGTCGGCCTGTTCGCGGCGCTGTGGACCGTCGCGCCGGTGCAGCTGTCCCCCGGCGACTGGTGGACCTGGGTGATCCTGTTCTTCGCCGACGATCTGGCCTACTACTGGTTCCACCGCTCGCACCACGAGGTACGCGTGCTCTGGGCGAGCCACGTGGTGCACCACTCCAGCGTCTACTACAACTTCTCGACGGCGCTGCGGCAGAGCTGGACGCCGATGACCTCGCTGCCGTTCTGGCTGGCGCTGGCGCTGCTCGGCATCCCGCCGTGGATGATCTTCCTCCAGCAGTCGGTCAGCCTGCTCTACCAGTTCTTCCTGCACACCGAGCGGATCAACGTGCTGCCCCGGCCGATCGAGTGGATCTTCAACACGCCGTCGCACCACCGGGTGCACCACGGCTCGAACACCGAGTACCTGGACCGCAACTACGGCGGCATCCTGATCATCTGGGACCGGCTGTTCGGCACGTTCGAGCCGGAGCGGGCCACCGCGCGCTACGGGCTGACCAAGAACATCGGCACCTACAACCCGCTGCGGGTGGCCACCCACGAGTTCGCCGCGATCTGGTCCGACGTACGCCGGGCCGACTGCTGGCGGCACCGCCTCGGGTACCTGTTCGGCCGCCCGGGTTGGCAGCCGGCCCGATGAGGCGCTCCTGGTTGCTGCCCCTGTTCGGGCTGGTCGCCGCCGTCGAACTGGTCGGGGTCGCGCTGGACTCCACGGTGCTCCAGTGGCTGGCCAAGCCGCTGCTGGCGCCGGTGCTGCTGGCGTACCTCTGGGCGTGCCGGCGCCGGTTCGACGCGGTGGCGGTCGGCCTGGTCGCCGCCACCGCCGGCGACGTCGCCCTGCTCCTGCCGGGCGACACCGCGTTCCTGGCCGGCATGGGGTTCTTCCTGGTCACCCAGATCGCGTTCATCACCGCGTTCGTCCGGCACCGGCGTGCGCCGGCCCTGGCGTGGGCCGGTTACCTGCTCGCCTGGGCCGGCGCGAACGCGCTGCTCTGGAGCATGCTCGGGCCGCTGCGGGTGCCGGTGCTCGGCTACAGCCTGGCGCTGTGCCTGATGGCCGCCGCCGCAACCGGGGTGTCGGCGCGGGTCGCCGCTGGCGGGGCGTCCTTCCTCGTCTCCGACCTGCTGATCGGCGTGGGCGCGGCCGGGATCGAGCTGCCCGGGCGGGGCCTGCTGGTGATGGTCACCTACTGCGCGGCGCTGCTGCTGATCACCACCGGCTGGGTGACCGCGACCCGCCCGGCAAGGGGCCCCGAGTCGCCGCCCGCGGGTACCCTGCTGGCGTGGCCAGGGAGAACGGGCGCAAGCTGATCGCCTCGAACAAGAAGGCACGGCACGACTACGACATCCTCAAGACGTACGAGGCGGGCATCGTGCTCGCCGGCACCGAGGTGAAGTCGCTGCGCGAAGGGCGGGTGTCGCTGGTCGACGCGTTCGCCCAGGAGCGCGACGGCGAGATCATGCTGTACGGCCTGCACATCGCCGAGTACGGCTTCGGCACCTGGACCAACCACGCGCCCCGGCGCACCCGCAAGCTGCTGCTGCACCGCGTGGAGATCGCCCGGATCCTGGAGAAGCTGCGCGACGGCGGCGTCACGCTGGTGCCGCTGTCGATGTACTTCTCCGACGGCTGGGCCAAGGTGGAGCTGGGCGTGGCCCGGGGCCGCCGGTCGTACGACAAGCGCCAGGCGCTGGCCGAGCGGGACGCCAAGCGGGAGATCGCCCGGGAGATGGGCCGCCGGCTCAAGGGCCGTACGGCGGCGCGGCGGGGCTGAGCGCGCCGTTTTCTGTCCCAGGCCGGTGGCAGGCTGGGCGCATGACCGACCTGACCTGGAACCCGCTGCTCCGCGAGCAGCTCACCTGGCACTGGAACTACCAGTTGCGGGACCGCCTCGCCGGTCTCACCGACGCCGAGTACCTCTGGGAGCCGGTCCCCGGCTGCTGGAGCGTGCGTCCGCGCGGCGACGGCGGCACCCCGGCGATCGACTTCGCGTTGCCGCAGCCGGACCCGCCGCCGTTCACCACGATCGCCTGGCGGCTGGCCCACGTCATCGTCGGCGTGCTGGCCATGCGCAACGCGTCGCACTTCGGCCGCGCGCCGACCGACTACGACTCGTTCCCCTACTCCCCGACCGCCGCCGGGGCGCTGGCGCAGCTCGACGAGGAGTACGCCGCCTGGACGGCAGGGGTCGAGGCGCTCGGCGAGGACGGCCTGGCGCGGCCGTGCGGCCCGGCCGAGGGGCCGTTCGCCGACGTCCCGATGGCCACGCTCGTGCTGCACATCAACCGGGAGGTGATCCACCACCTGTCCGAGGTGTGCCTGCTGCGCGACCTGTACCTGCACACGCCGGAGGGAGCGCGATAAATACAAGACTCCTTGTACATCATTCCTTGTCGGTCTAGCCTGGCGGCATGACGGACGAGACCGGCAACCGGCGTCTGAGCGACCCGCGGGCCATGCGGGCGCTGGCCCACCCCACCCGGCTGCGGCTGCTCGGCGAGCTGCGCCTGCGCGGCCCGCAGACGGTCGGCATGCTGAGCGAGCGGACCGGCGAGGCCGTCGGCTCGGTCAGCTACCACGTCGGCAAGCTCGCCGAGCACGGCTTCGTGACCGAGGCCCCCGACCTGGCCCGGGACCGGCGCGAGCGGTGGTGGCGGGCCGCGCACGCCACCACCGACTGGGATCCGCTCGAACTGCTCGACGACCCGGAGCGCCGGCTCGCCGGCAACCTGCTGCGCCGGGCCGCCATGCAGCGCTACGTGGACCGCTACCAGGCGTACCTGGAATCGGAGGCCGACCTCGACCCCGCCTGGGTCCGCGGCACCACGAGCAGCGACACCGTGCTGCGGCTGACCCCCGACGAACTGGTGGAGCTGCGGGAGGAGCTGTCCGAGCTGGGCCGGCGCTGGCGGGAACGCGGCGCCCCCGGCCGGCCCGGCGCGGAGATGGTCACGCTGATCTGGCAGGCGTACCGGGGGCCGCAGTGAACCACGACCGCCGGCCGCTGGCCGGACTGCTGATCGGGCACGCCGTCTCGCTGACCGGCAACGTGCTCACGCTCATCGCGCTGCCGCTGTACGTGCTTGCCGAGACCGGCTCACCGGCAGCGACCGGGCTGGCCGGGGCGTTCGCCACCGCGCCCGTGGTGCTCGGCGGCGCGTTCGGCGGCGTGCTCGTCGACCGGATCGGCTACCGGCGCTCCAGTGTGCTCGCCGACGTGGTCTCCGGCGTGACGATCGCCGCCGTACCCCTGTTGCACGCCACCGTCGGCCTGCCGTTCCCGGCGCTGCTGGCCCTGGTCTTCGTCAGCGGGCTGCTCGACACGCCCGGGCAGACCGCGCGCACCGCGTTGCTGCCGGAGGCCGCGGCGGCCGCCGGGGTGCCGATCGAGCGGGCGGCCGGGTGGGAGGACGCGACCTCGCGCGGCGCCCGCATGATCGGCGCGCCCGTGGCCGGCCTGCTGGTCGGTGTGTTCGGGGCGGTGCCGGTGCTGGCGCTGGACGCGGTGACGTTCGCCGTGTCGGCCCTCGTGGTGACGCTGCTGGTGCCGCGTGGCCTGCGGCCGGCCGACGACGGGAGCGAGCCGGAGACCGGCGGCTACTGGCGGCAGTTCGCCGCCGGGCTGCGCTTCCTGGTCCGCGAGCCGCTGCTGCGCGCCATGGTCCTGCTGGTGCTGGTGACCAACCTGTTCGACGCGGCGAAGAGCAACGTGCTGCTGCCGGTGGTCGCCGAACGGGAACTCGGCGGCCCGGCCGCGTTCGGCCTGCTGGTGGGCGTCATGGGCGGTGGGGCGCTGGTCGGCTCGCTGGTGTTCAGCGGGATCGGGCACCGGCTGCCCCGCCGGGCCACGTTCGTCACCGCGTACGTGCTGTGCGGCGCCCCACCACTGTGGGCGCTGGCCGCCGCGCCGCCGCTGCCGGTGGTGGCCGCCGTGGTGGCGGTGGCCGGGCTGGCCGCCGGCGCGCTCAACCCGCTGATGGGCGCTGTCCAGTTGGAGCGGGTGCCGCCGGCGATGCGGGCCCGGGTGTACGGCGTGATCGGCGCGGGCGCGTGGGCGGCCATGCCGGCCGGCGCGGTCGGCGCGGGATTCGCCGCGGACCGGTTCGGCCCCACGCCCACGCTCGTCGTGATGGGCGCCTGCTACCTGCTGGTCGTGCTGACGCCGCTGCTGGGCGGGCCGTGGCGGGACATGCGCCGGCCCCCGGTGGTGCGGCAGCGCGAGCCCGAACCGGCGCCGGAGCCGCAGCGGGAAGCGCTCTCTTGACATCGAGCAACTTCGTTCATACCTTCATCGAAGTCTATTTGTATGGTTTGTTTACCGTTGGGCGGGGCCGGCCGCCGTGACGGAAACGGCCACCACCCCCGCAGGAGGCGCCCCGTGCGCACTATCCGTACCCTCGCCGCGCTGGCGGTGACAGCGGTCGGCCTCACCGCCGCCCTCGCCGTCGTCCCCTACTCCCCCGCGATCGCCGCCCCCGGCACGGTCACCTGGTCCGACGACTTCAACGGCCCCGCCGGCGCCGCGCCCGACGCCAGCAAGTGGCGCTACGACATCGGTGGCGGCGGCTGGGGCAACAACGAGCTGCAGTACTACACCAACAGCACCCGCAACGCCGCGCTCGACGGCAACGGCAACCTGGTCATCACCGCCCGCCGGGAGAACCCGTCCGGCTACTCCTGCTGGTACGGAAGCTGCCAGTACACCTCGGCCCGGCTGCTCACAAACGGCACGTTCGCCCAGGCGTACGGGCGGTTCGAGGCGCGCATCAAGGTCCCGCGTGGCCAGGGGCTGTGGCCGGCGTTCTGGATGCTCGGCAACGACATCGGCACCAACCCGTGGCCCGGCAGCGGCGAGATCGACATCATGGAGAACGTCGGCTACGCGCCGTCGACCGTCTGGGGCACGCTGCACGGCCCCGGCTACTCCGGCGGCAACAGCGTCGGCGCGTCCACCTCGCTGCCCGGCGGGCAGGCGCTCGCCGACGCCTTCCACACCTTCACAGTGGACTGGGCGCCGGACTCGATCACCTGGTACCTCGACGGCGTGGCGTACTCCCGCAAGACACCCGCCGACCTGGGCGGCAACCGCTGGGTCTTCGACCACCCGTTCTTCATGATCATGAACGTGGCGGTCGGCGGCAACTGGCCCGGCTCGCCCGACGGCAACACCACGTTCCCGCAGACCATGACCATCGACTACGTCCGCGTCCAGGCCTGGGACAACGGCGGCGGAGGCACCGGCGGCCAGATCATCGGGTACGGCAACAAGTGCGTCGACGTGGCAAGCGCCAACACGGCAAATGGCACCCCCGTGCAGCTCTGGACCTGCAACGGCACCGCCGCCCAGCGCTGGAGCTGGAACGCCGACGGCTCGGTACGCGCGCTCGGCAAGTGCCTCGACGTGGCCGCCGGGTCCACGGCGAGCGGCGCCAAGGTGCAACTCTACGACTGCAACGGCACCGGCGCGCAGAAGTGGGTGTTCAGCGCGGCCGGCGACATCGTCAACCCTCAGGCGAACAAGTGCCTGGACGCCACCGGTGCCAGCTCGGCCGACGGCACCCGGCTACAGATCTGGGACTGCACCGGCGCCGCCAACCAGAAGTGGCGCCGCTGACCGGCGTCCCGCCCCGGGGCGGGCGGCGCAAACCGCCCGCCCCGGCGTAGCCCGCACCCGCGCCCCGCACCCGCACCCGCACCCGCACCCGCACCCGCACCCGCACCCGCACCCGCACCCGCGATCTTGCACTTTCGGCCCGAGTCGCGCCCCGAATGCCCCGTTCGCCCGGGCACAAAGTGCAAGATCGCGGGCCAGGCTGCGGCCGACCTCCGGACCGATCGGCCGCCATCGGCGGATCCGCGCCCCGCCTCACCGCCAACCCCAGCAGGCACGCGGCGCCCCCGGCCAGACCACCTGATGCGCCACGCCCCGGGCCACCTCCACATCCGGCCGCCCGCCCCAGCAGGGCGGCTTGTCCGGCAACCCACATCAGCCATGCGCGTTCCGGCTCCCGGGATGCGGCGTCCGCATCCCGGGAGCCGGGTAGATCTTGGTACGAAAGTGCCCCCATAGGGGCCGTTTCCTACCAAGATCTACGGGCTGCCTCAGGACGAGACGCCACAGTGGACCGGCACACCCCTCCGGAGGCGGGAACGGCGGCCCGCCCGGACTAGCCGCCTCCCGGTGACCCACGACGATGATCAAGGAGTTTGTGTCCGGATCGGACGCGGATCGGGACACAAACTCCTTGATCAACGGGGAGATTCGCCGGCGGGGTCAGAAGGGGGCGTCTACGGGTAGGCGGCGGACCTGAGTCAGGTACGGGTCCAGCTCGCCGACCTCGAAGCGGCATGTGCCGATGACGTGCCAGAACTGGCCGCCCGGGTCACCGTCCAGCTTGTACCGGCCGTCCGGACTCACCGCCGCCCACCCGTCCGGCAGCCCGATCAGCGTGGTCCGCAACTGGGCGTGCTCCGGGTCGGCCACGTCCCACAGCCGTACCGTGCCGTCGTCACCGGCGCTGGCGAGCAGGCTGCTGTCCGGGCTGAAGTGCACCGACCAGACCCGCCGGGTGTGCGCGGCCAGCGTGCCGTGCAGCCGGCCGGTGACCGGGTCCCACAGCCGGATCACCAGGTCGTCCCCGGCGGTGGCGAGCAGGTTGCCGTCGGGGCTGAACGCGCACGACCAGAGGCGGCCGTCGTGTTCGGTGAGCACGACACGCGGCTCGCCGGTGTGCACGTCCCAGATCACCGCGGTGCCGTCGTTGCCGGCGCTGGCGAGCAGCGTGCCCTCGCTGTTGAAGCCGACCGAGTAGACCCGGTCGGTGTGGTGTTCCAGCGTCATCCGGCAGGTGGCGGTGGCGGCGTCCCAGAGCCGTACCGTCTGGTCGTCGCAGCCGGTGGCGATGGTCTCGCCGTCCGGGCTGAACGCGACGGTGCGGACCCGCCCGCGGTGCGGGGTGAGCGTGGCGAAGTGCCGGCCGGTGCGGCGGTACCACAGGCGTACCGTGTCGTCGTCGTTCGCCGTGGCCAGCGCGTCGCCGTCGGGGCTGAACGCGACCGCCCAGACGTGGTCGGTGTCCACGTTGAGTTCCCGCTCGTCGGCGCCGGTGTCGGTGTTCCACAGGTGCACGCCGCCGTCGCCGCTGGGTGAGGCGACGAGCGACTCCTCGGGGCAGAACACCACCGACAGCAGCCGGTCGGCGGGGCTGGCGAGCTGCCGCAGCAGGCGGCCGGTACGCGGCTCCCAGAGCCGGATCACGCCGTCGTTGCCGCAGGCGGCGAGCACCTCACCGTCGTCGCGGAAGGACAGCGCGGTGACCCGGCGGCCGTGTCCGCGCAGCGTGTGCTGGAGCTGTCCGGAGCGTACGTCCCACAGCCGGGTGGTGCCGTCGTTGCTGCTGGTGGCCACCTGGTTCTGGTCGGGCCGCCAGACCACCGGCCACACCGAGCCGCGGTGCCGGGTCAGCTCGTGCCGGACCTGCCCGTCGTCGGTGTCCCAGAGCTGGATCGCGCCGTCGCTGGCGGCGGTGGCGAGCAGGCTGCCGTCGCCGTTGAACCGGACGCTGTAGATGGCGCCCCGCTGCCGCCCGAGCACCCGGACCGGCCGGCCCGTCTCGGTCTCCCACAGCCGCAGCGCGCCGTGCGTGTCGCCGGTGGCCATCAGCGTGCCGTCGGGGTGGATGTCGAGGGCGTACACGTCGGCTTCGTGGCCGCGCGGCGAGCGCAGCAGCTCGCCGTCGGCGGCCCGGCGGATCCAGACCCGGCCGTGCTGCCCGACCGCGGCGAGGAGCCGCCCGTCCGGTGTGTGCGCCACCCGGTAGACGACTTCCGGCTCGCGCACCTCGAAGGCGAGCCGGCCGGTGGGGATGTCCCAGCCGCGTACCGTGCCGGCGCTGTCGGCCACCACGACCCTCCGGCCGTCGGGGCTGAACGAGGTGCCCCAGATCGGCGCGGCGTGGCCGGGCCACTCGTGGCGCAGCCGGGCGGTGCGGGTGTCGTACAGCCGGACCACGCCGGCCGCGTCGCCGACCACCA
Organism: Micromonospora sp. LA-10; assembly: GCF_051853095.1. NCBI lineage: Bacteria > Bacillati > Actinomycetota > Actinomycetes > Micromonosporales > Micromonosporaceae > Micromonospora > Micromonospora sp. LA-10. The sequence continues at coordinate 99,091 of NZ_CP195710.1, read as the reverse complement.
GCCGGCCCCGGCGGCCGTCGGTGAGCAGCGGCCAGACCCAGCCGGCGAAGACGTCCTCGATGACGTGCCGCACGTCGCCGTGGTCGGCGTCCCACAGCCGTACGGTGAGGTCGGCCGCGCCGGTGACGAGCTGGTGGGAGGCGGCGTCGTAGCGGACCGCGTACACCCGGGACCGGTGTCCCTGGAGCGTGCGTACCGGCAGCCCGGTGGCGGTGTCGCAGAGCAGCACGCCGCCGTCGTCGCTGCCGACGGCAAGCACCGCGCCGTCCGGGCTGTACGCCACCGGCACCGGCAGCCGGCCCACCTCGAAGCCGTAGCCGACGCCGACGGCGGGCGGGGCCAGGCCGGGCGCGACCGGACGGCCCGGCGCGACGACGGCGCCACGCAGCTCCGGGGCGCGCAGCAACGCCGCGTCGGCGCTGACGTCGATGAGCGCGGTGCGGTGCCAGCTGCTGCCGGCCACGCGCGCGCCGCGCAGGTCGGTACGGAACAGCCGCGCCCCGGCCAGCTCCGCGTCGCGCAGGTCCGCCCCGGCGAGGCGGGCCTGATCCAGGCGGGCGCCGCGCAGCCGGGCGTGTTCCAGCCGCGCCTCGGTCAGGTTGGTGGCGACCAGCCGCGCGTCGGTGAGGTCGGCGCCGGTCAGGTCGGCCCCGGCGAGTTCGCGGTGCGACAGGTCCTCGCCGCGCAGCACCGCGCCGCGCAGGTCGGCCCGGTCGGGCAGGCGCAACCGGGCGGACAGCCGCAGCGCGTTGGCGCGCAGCGTCTCCCCCGCCGACTCGTCGCCGAGCACCCGCGCGGTCCAGGCGGTGCAGCGGGCCGGGTCGGCGAGGTCGCCGAGGAACTCCACGGCGAGCGCGGACAGCGACCGCACCGCCAGCGCGGCCGGCTCCTCGCCGCGGTTGAGCTGCTCGGCGACGCCCTCGGCGACGAGCCATTCCATGACGGAGGTGTGGATGAACCCGAACAGCCCGTCGTCGGTGCGGACGAGCAGGCTGCCGGCGCCGACGGCGTGCGCCGCCTGCGGGCCGGACAGCCGCGAGTCGGCCCGCCCGGCGAGCTGGCCGGTGGACTCGGCCAGCTCGGCCAGCCGCAGGTACGCCTCGCCGCCCTCCCACAGCTGGAACGCCAGCCGGCTCACCGCCTGCCACAGCTCGGGCCGGCGCAGGCTGACCGGCGCGCCGGGGATGCCCTGGGTGCGGCGTTCCTCGAAGTCCAGCCAGGACTCCAGGATCTCCCGGTAGAGCGCGGCGGCGCTGAACGTGCCGCCCGCGCCGGCGACGGCGGCGAGCCGTCCCTCGTCGAGGTTGGCGATGAAGCCGAGCATGCGCGGGTTGCGGGAGAGCCCGAGCAGGTCCTTCACGCCGGCGAGCAGGTCCATCCGTTCGCGGGCGGCCCGCTCGTCGCCGCCGTACCGGTTGCGCAGGAACGCCTCGATCTGACCGGGGGTGAAGTCCTCCACGGCGAGCACGCGCCGGTGCGGCAGCAGGCCGACCCGCTCGCCGAGCGCGGTCAGCACCTGGGAGTTGGTCTTGAAGTGCTGGGTCCGGCTGCTCACCACGATCTTCGCGTTGCCCTCGGCGGCCTGGAGCAGCGTCTCCAGGTGGTCGGCGGCCCGGTCGTAGGTGACCCGGGCGACCAGCTCGTCGAAGCCGTCGAAGAGCAGCACGATGCGGCCCTGGCGCAGCATGTAGCGGAACGCCTTGAGGTCGATGACCTGCTCGCCGTGGTTGGCCAGGTGCGCGGCGACCAGGCCGTCGACGGAGTGCGCCTTGTCCAGCGCGCGCAGCTCGACCAGGATCGGGATCAGGTCGGGCGCGGCGGTGGGCAGCCGCCGGGCCACCTCGCGCAGCGCGAACGTCTTGCCGCGGCCGAAGTCGCCGAGCACCAGCACGAACCGGCCGTCCGGCGCGGAGACGGTCTCCAGCAGCTCGTCCACCACGTCGTCGCGTACGCGCTGGTCGGCGCCGACGAGGTGGCGGTAGCGCTGCGGCACGTACTGCCCGGGCGGGTAGAGCCGGTCGGCCTGCAGGCGGGCGGTCTGCGCGGCGACGTACTCGCGCAGGTCGAGCAGGCCCTGGAACTCGGTCAGGTGCAGCACGCGGACGCCCCGGCGCTGCGCCTCCTCGGCCAGCCCGCGCGGCACCCGGTCACCGTCGTAGACCAGCTCGGAGGCGATGTCCGGGTCGGTGGCGTGCACCCGGCGGGCGAAGACGTCCACGTCGGCGGCGGTGGGGGTGCCCACGTGCGCGCCGACGCGCTGCTGACGGACCACACCGTCGGAGCGGTAGCTGATGTACAGGTGCGGCGGGTCGGTGTCGACGCGGCGCACCACCACCCGGTCGTAGCGGGCCTCGCAGACCTCGGCGAGCCGGTCCAGCAGACGCTGCACCGGGGCGACCGGCGCGGCGGCGCTCCCGGCGGCCCCGCCCTGGGTGGGCCCCTCGGCGGCGACCGGGCGGCGCGGGTCGGGCACCTGGGCCGGGCCGGCCGCGCCGAAGGTGGCCTCGGCGTGCGGCCAGTTCACCGCCGTCACCGCCCCGGAGTCGAGGCGGTCGTCGCGGCCGAGCACCCAGCGGGTCATGCCGTCACCGCCGAGCCGCAGCACCTGCGCCCGGCCGTCGCGGGGGGCGGCGGCCAGCGGCACCACCGGGTCCACCCGCGCCGACGGCGCGGCGTCGGAGAGCAGCAGGTTGAGCATCGGGCCGACCAGCCGGTTGACCGCGCCGCGGTCGCGCAGCGACACCGGGTCCGGCGGCACCTCGTCGGCGTACGGGCTGCGCGCCCCGGGCGCGTGCGCCATCGCGCCCAGCCGCAGCCAGCCGGACTGCTGGTAGTGGCGCAGCCGCTGGGCGAACCAGCTGGACTGCGCCTCGCCGAGGAAGCCGTACCGGTCCTCCTCGCGGTGGGTGATGGCGATTGTGGAGTTCAGTCCGGCCACCACCACCCGCAGGTCCGGCACCGGGAACAGCGTCCAGGGCTGCTCGCTGTCGAAGATCCGGTCGTCGAGGCCCTGGTAGAGGTCGTCGAACAGGCGCGCGTAGTGCCGCCACTTCGGCCAGTACGGCGGCTGCGGGTCGACGTCGTCGGCCTCGCAGGTCGCGAAGTACGCGCGGCAGGCCGCCATCGTCACGTCCCGCGGACCGGGCACCACGACGAGGCGGTGCGGCTCCAGCCCGAGCAGCACCCGCAGGCCGGTGAGGAAGCTCAGCGCGTCGGAGAACTCGCGCGGGCTGCCCGACTCGGTCAGGTTGCCGGCGACGACGAGCAGGTCCGGCCGGGGCACCCCGTCGTTCATCAGCAGCGTGAGGTCGCCCATCAGGTGTTCCTGCACCTCGCCGGGGGTGACCGGCGCGCCGGGGGTGATCACGCCCCGGCCGAAGCGCGGCCCGGCGACCTGGAGCACGGTGACGGTGTCCCGGGCGGTCGGTGGCGCCACGGCGGCCGGCGGGAACGGCGGCGGGTTGATCGGGGTACGCCGGGCGCGGCGGGGCGCGGGCGCTCCGGCGGCCGGCGCGGCGAGCACCCCGTGCGGGTCGGCCGGGTGGTGCGGGAACGCCGGCTGCCGCATCGGTTTGGCCCGGCCGTCGAGCGCCTCCCGGATCCGGTCGAGCACCCGGTTGCGGGCCTGCGCCGGGTCGTCCACACCGACCAGGTCCACATAGGTGATGGTGGCGAGCAGCCCGTCGATCGGGCAGTCCTCGACGCGTACCGTGACGAGCTTGTTGCCGGTGCCGTCGGGGTCGGCGCGCAGCGCGGCCTGCCACTCCAGCTTGCCGTAGGTGGAGTGCAGGTAGCGTTCGGACAGCACCGCCACCACCACCTCGGCCTCACGGACGCCACGGTCCATGAAGTCGATGAAGTTGGTGCCGGCCACGAAGTCCCACGCCTGCAGCAGCGTGCGGTAACCGGCCGCCTCGAACTCCCACGCCAGCCACGTCGCCCAGCGTTCGTCGGCCGGGGAGTAACTGATGAAGAAGTCGATGGGGCGGTCGGACCGGGTGGGGTGCGCGCCTACAGCCACATGGTCATTATGGCCACCGACGGTCAACAGATCGACACCCTCGGCAGCCCGGATCGCGACCGCGTCGGGCTCCTGCGCCCGCGCGGGCGTGTGCGAGGATCGTCACTCGTGGAGACCCCCGGCGATCCGCCGAACGCCGTGCCCGACCGATCCCGCTGGGGCCGTCTGCACGTGCTGGACTGGATCGCGATCGGGCTGGCCGCGGTCGGGCTGGTGTGCGTGCTCACCGGGCTGCTGCCCCGCGCCGACGCCGAAGGCACGATGCGCCGGATCATCCCCATCCTGATCTTCCTCGGCACGGTGGTGGTGCTGGCCGAGCTGACCGCTGTGGCCGGGGTGTTCGACGCGCTCGCGACCCGGGTCGCGGTGACCGCGCGGGGCAGCTTCTGGGCCCTGTTCTGGCTCTGCGTCGGCTTCGCCTCGGTGACCACTATCGCGCTCAACCTGGACACCACCGCGGTGCTGCTCACGCCGGTGATGATCGCGCTGGCCCGGGCGCTGAACGTGCCGCCGACGCCGCTGGCGATGACCACCGTGTGGCTGGCGAACACGGCCAGCCTGCTGCTGCCGGTGTCCAACCTGACGAACATCCTGGCCAGCGACCGGGTCGACCTGGACCCGGTGCCCTGGGCGGCCCGGATGTGGTGGCCGCAGCTCGTCGCCGTCGCGGTGACCGCGCTGCTGCTGTGGTGGTGGTACTGGCGTCCGGCGCGCGCCGGGGCCGACCCGTTCGACCCGCCGCCGCCGTACGTGCCGCCGGACCGGGTGCTCTACCGCACCGCGCTCGCCGCCTGCCTGCTGTTCGTCGCCGGGATCCTGGCCGGGGTGGAGATCGGCATCGCCTCCGGGGTGGCCGCCGCGATCCTGGTCGTCGGCTTCGCGGTGCGGGCCCGGCACCGGCTGCGGCTCGCGCTGGTGCCGTGGCGGCTGCTGGTGTTCGTGACCGGGCTGTTCCTGGTGGTGCAGACCATCGGCCGGTACGGCCTGGACACCGTGATGGGCACGCTCATCGGCACCGACCCGGGCGCGGAGGGCGCGCTGCGGGCGGGCGCGGTCGGCGCGCTGTTCAGCAACGTGGTGAACAACCTGCCCGCGTACCTGGCCGGCGAGGCGGTGATCGCGGCCGACCGGCACACCCAGTTGCTGGCGCTGCTGATCGGCACGAACGTGGGTCCGCTGGCCACGCCGTGGGCGTCGCTGGCGACACTGATCTGGTACGAGCGGTGCCGCGCTGCCGGGGTGGCCGTGCCGCTGGGCCGGTTCGTGGCCACCAGCGCCGCGCTGGCCGTGCTGGCCACCACCGCCACCGTCACGGCGCTTCTTGTCGGTCCCGGCGCCTAGCATCGCGCCCATGAGCAACCCGCCCGAGATCGTCCGCCGCTACTTCGCGCTCGCCGGCCAGGCCGACAAGGAGCCCTACCTCGCGCTGTTCGCCGACGACGCGGTGGTCGAGGACGAGGGCCGCACCCACCGCGGGATCGAGGAGATCCGCGCCTGGCGCAGCGGCACGCCGCTGGTGTCGTACGAGATCACCGACGTCGAGCAGACGCCGGCCGGGACTGTGGTGACGGCGACGATCAGCGGCGACTTCCCCGGCAGCCCGTTCGCGGGGCTGCGGTTCCGGTTCGAGGAGTACGACGACACCCACATCCGCCGGCTGCGCATCGCCCCCTGAGCCGGGGGCGGGAAAACCGCTACGGCCCGGCGTGGGCACTGACTACCGTGCCCGCATGACCGCCGAGCCCACCCTGCACTTCTGCACCGACCCGGACGAGTTCCTCGCCGCCGCCGAGGCGTACCTGGCCGCCGACCCGGTGATCAACACCGTCGTCGCCAGCGTCACGCGCCGGATGGCGGCCCGCCGCGCCGAGGGCGTGGCGCTGCCCGAGGACGACTGGTGGCTGGTGGTGCGCGACGGCTCCGGGGCGGTGGTGGGTGCCGCGATGCGTACCGCGCCGTTCCCGCCGCGACCGCCGTTCCTGCTGCCGATGCCGCCGGAGGCCGCCGTGGCGCTGGCGCGGGCGTGGCACCGGCGCGGCGAACGGGTCCGCGCGGTCAACGGCGCGCTGCCCGCCGCGCGCGCCTGCGCCGACGAGGTCGTACGCCTCGACGGCGGCCGGGTCGAGGTCGCCCAGCACACCCGGCTGCACGTGCTGGACCATCTGGCGCCACCGGCTCCGGTGCCCGGCGCGCTGCGGGCCGCCGGGCCGGACGAGGTCGACCTGGTGGCCGCGTGGTTCGGCGCGTTCATGTCCGACGCCGACGAGCAGGCGGGCCGCCCGCCCGGCACCAGCGCGCACGAGACGCCCGACCGCGCCGAGTTGCTGCGCCGCATCCGGGACGGGCGGGTCTGGTTCTGGACCGACGGGTCGGGCGTCCCGGTGCACCTGACCGCGGCCAACCCGCCGTCGTTCGGCGTGGCCCGCGTCGGTCCGGTCTACACGCCGCCCGAGCAGCGCGGACGCGGCTGGGCCGGCAACGCGGTCGCCGAGGTGTCCCGGCTGCTCACCGCCGAGGGCGCGCGGGTGTGCCTGTTCACCGACCAGGCCAACCCGGTGTCGAACCGGCTCTACGCCGGGCTGGGTTTCCGGCCGGTGGTCGACATGGCCAACCTGGTGCTGCCCGACTGAGCCGACCTGGTGCTGGCCGGCTGACGCGGCTCCGGGTCAGCCGGCGTGATCGAGCGCGGTCAGCCGGCGAGACCGAGCATCGGTCAGCCGGTGAGGCCGAGCGCGGCGAGCCGGCGCGGGTCGGCGATCACGTCCACGGCGGCGACGCGTCCGCCGCTGACGGTGAACGCCATCACCGACAGCGGGCGGCCCTCGGCGCTCACCAGCACCCCGGCGGCGCCGTTGACGAGCACCGGCCGGGCGTGCGGGAACAGCCGGCCGAACGTGGTGGCCTGCGCCGCCACCGTCGTCGCGCCGGTGAGCACGACCGTGTGCCGGGCGCGGGCGCCGCCGGCGTCGGAACGCAGCACCACGTCCGGGTGCAGCACCGCGATCAGCGCGTCGAGGTCGCCGTCGCGGGCGGCGGCGAGGAAGGCGTCCACAACCGCCCGCTGCCGGGTCAGGTCGGGGTCGGGGGTGGGCGCCTGTCCGCGTACCCGGCGTCGGGCCCGGCTGGCGAGCTGCCGGGCCGCCGCCGGTGAGCGGTCGACGAGCGGGCCGATCTCGTCGAACGGCACGCCGAACATGTCGTGCAGCACGAACGCGAGCCGCTCGGCCGGGGTCAGCGTGTCCAGCACCACCAACAGCGCCAGCCCGACCGAGTCGGCGAGCACCGCGGCTTGGGCCGGGTCGTCGGCGCCGGTGTCCACCACCGGGTCGGGCAGGCGTACGTCGAGGGGGTCCTCCCGGCGGGCGGCGCGGGACCGCAGCGTGTTGAGGCTGACCCGGGCGACCACAGTGGTGAGCCAGGCGTCCAGGTTGTCCACGCCGGCCGGGTCGGTGCGGGCCAGCCGCAGCCAGGTTTCCTGCACGGCGTCCTCGGCGTCGGTGAGCGAGCCGAGCAGCCGGTACGCCACCGCGCGCAGCCGGGGCCGCTCCCGCTCGAACCGTTCCGGCAGCCCGCTGTCCATCACCTGAGCCTCCTCTCCCGCACGTCGTCCCGACCCGCCACGGCCCGCGGATGTGACCGGAGGTGACCGCTGTCACATCTGTCACGTCGGCGGGCCGCAGCGGGTCGACGTGGCAGCACAGGCGACGGAAGGCGAGACGATGAACCCACAGATCCTGGTCACCGGCGGCACCGGCACGATCGGCCGGCACGTCGTACCGCTGCTGCGCGCCGCCGGGCACCCGGTGCGGGTGCTCAGCCGGCGTGGCGGGCGGTCCGCCGATGGCGTCACCCATGTGACCGCCGACCTGCTCAGCGGCGCGGACCTCGACGCCGCCCTGCGCGGGGTGTCCACGGTGCTGCACCTGGCCGGCGGTGCGAAGGGCGACGACCGTGCCGCCGCCCACCTGGTCCGGGCCGCGCGCCGGGCCGGCGTGACGCACCTGGCGCACATCTCGGTGACCGGCGCCGACCGGGTGCCGCTGGCCTGGATGCGGTCCAAGCTCGACGCCGAACGCGCGGTGACCGGCTCCGGCATTCCGTGGACGGTGCTGCGCGCCGCGCAGGTCCACGATCTGGTGCTGTCCATGCTGGCGGCGCTGACGCGGCTGCCGGTGGCGCCGGTGCCGGGCGGGCTGCGGTTGGAGCCGGTCGACGCCGCCGAGGTGGCGGCGCGGCTGGCCGAGTTGACGCTGGGCGCGCCCGCCGGGCTGGTGCCGGACCTGGCCGGGCCGCACACGTACGGCATCGGTGAGCTGCTGACCGGCTATCTGGCGGCCACCGGGAAGCGCCGGGCGCGGCTGCCGGTCCGCATCCCCGGGCGGGCCGGGCGGGCGTACCGTCAGGGCGCGAACCTGGCCCGGCCGGGCGCCGCGAGGAGCGTGCGGACCTGGGCGGACTTCCTGGCCGACCGGACGTCGGCGCGGCCGGTCGCCTGACCGGGTCAGGCGTCGGCGGCGCGCGTCGGCGGGTGGAACTGCTCGAACATGACCTCGTAGCCGTCCGGGTCGAGCCCGTAGAAGATCCGCGCCCAGCCCACGTCCTCGGGCTCCAGCGTGATCGGCAGCCCCTCGTCGCGCCACAGCGCGTACGTGGCGTCCAGGTCCGTCGTGGGCACGGTGAGTACGACACCGAGCCCGGGCGGCCCGGCCTTGACGTCGCGTTCCCGCTGCGCGTTGTGGTGGCCGTGGCGGTGCAGGTCGGACAGGATCAGCCAGGTGTGGCCGAAGGTCAGGTAGCGCAGGTTCGTCTGCTCGGCGTTCGGGATCTCCTTGAAGCCGAGTAGCCGGTAGAGCCGGTGGGAGCGGTCCAGGTCGCGGACCCGGAGCCCGAGCTTGAGCTGTCTGGCGGCCATCCGGCCGAGGCTAGCGGATCGCGCCTCACCAGCCGACCGAGCCGAGGCTGACCGGGGTGAGGCGGCGCACCTGCGGCTCGATCCACTGTGCCGCGGTGACGAGCTTGACCAGCCGGTCGATGGTCTCCGGCGGCCCGGCCACGAAACTGCGCCGGTCCGCCGGGCAGCCGTACCTGTCGTCGAACGTGCCGCCGTCGAGCGCGCGTATCGCCATGCCGGCCTCGACGGCGAGCAGCATCCCGGCGGGCAGGTCGACCGCCTCGGGCCGGTAGCCGACGATGCCGTCGATGTCGCCGCGGGCCAGCATCACCCAGGACAGCAGCGGTGCCCACAGTTGCAGCACCCGGCGGGCGGTCGTGTCGAGCACCACCTTCAGCGCCCGGGCGGTGCTGTCGTCCCGGCGTACCTCGTGCCCCTGGGTCCAGGCCAGCACCGGCGCGGCCGGCACCGGGCGGTGGGCGGGGCGCAGCGGCCGCCCGGCCGCGCCGGAGGTGTGCACGAACGCGCCCCGGCCCCGCACCGCCGACCAGGTACGGCCGGTGACCGGGTCGTGGACCACGCCGAGCACCGGCGAGCCGTTGTCACACAGGGCGATCCCGACCACGTACGCGGGCAGCCCGATCGCCACGTTGTTGGTGCCGTCGAGCGGGTCGACCAGCCACGCGAAGGCGGTGTCCGGTGCGTACTCGCCGCCTTCCTCGGCGATCACGCCGTGCTCCGGCCAGCGGGCTCGGATCCGGTCGACGATCAGCCGCTCGGCGGCCAGGTCGAGGTCGGTGACCAGGTCGCCGCTGTCGTTCTTGGCGCGGGCGTGCACGTCCCCCCGGGTGCCCCGGCGCAGCAGCCGGCCCGCCGCCTGGGCGGCCTCCACCGCGAACCGGTGCGCCTCGCGCAGGTCGGGCCCGCCTCTGCTCGGCTCCACGTCCATGGCTCCTCCAGCCAGTCAGCCCCGTGCCACCAGTCGCGCGATCGCCCGCGCCATCCGCGCGGTCTCCGCCGCGTCGCATCGGTCCCGGCGTACCCGGTGGCTGCGCCCGTCCACCGCGCCGAGGCTCAGGTCGCACGCGCCGGGAGTGGTCCGGCCGAGCGCCACTGTCACCGCCGGCTCGCCGGCGTCGACCTCCGAGGTGTGGAAGCCGCCGGCGCGCAACGCGTACGAGTCGCCGGCCGAGTGCGTCTCCACAGTGGCGGTCATCGCGGTGACCAGCCGGTCGGTGGCGGCCATCTCGTCCACCTCGCCGAGGCTGCGCACCTCGTAGACCCGCCAGGACGGGTCGGCGGCCGCGTCGTCGACCTCGATCAGCTCGTTGCGGACGGTGCCGTGCAGCACGTGGCTGAGCAGGTCCCAGCTGTGCGAGTGCATGGTGGAGGTGGTCGGGCGCACCGGCGGCGGGTCGGCGGGCCAGGCGTGCACGCAGACGCCGTCGGGGCCGTCGCGTTCGACCGGCAGGCAGGTGAAGCCGAGCGGGTGCCGGACCGCGCGCAGCGACCGCCGCCCCTCGGCGACGTCGTCGAGCACGTCCAGCACCCAGCCGCGGAGGAGCTCCGGCCGGGTGCCCCGGTCGATCTCCCGTTCGAGGTCGGCGTAACTGGTCATGAGTACGGATTCCTCGCCTGGACGGCTTTGCCGATGATGTCGGCCACCTCGCGGTCGCCGAAGGACCGGGGCAGCGTCAGGCCGAGCGCGGCGAACAACCGCCGTACCTGCTCGACCGACGGCTCGTCGTCGAGCTTGACCTGGGCCGCGGCCTCGATCGGCACGCGCCGGCTCTGCCGCCGGCTGTAGTCCAGCTCGATGTTGAAGCGGTTGTAGTAGACCTCGCCGCGGTCGATGCGCAGCGCGGGCGTCTGCGGATTCTCCTGGGTGATGACGACGCAGGAGGAGGAGAGGTCGTAGCGGAACGTGGTCATCTGCGCGGAGAGCCGGACGTCGACGGTGAGCAGGCCGGAGCGTTGCAGGTGCCAGCAGGCGGCCAGCACCGTCGCGTACGACTCCTTGCGGGTGCGGTCGACGGTCCACGGCTCGCCCGGCGCGTCCGGGTCGAGGCTGCGCCGGAACCGCGCGTACCGCTCGCAGACCTCCTCGTCGGTCGGGTCGATGATCTCGATCGCGACGGTGAGCGTGGCGTTGCGCCGCCGGGCGTGTTCCAGGCAGTCCGGCAGCGTGACCGCGCGCAGGAAGGTGCCGGTGCCGCCCTTGAAGCTCCACTGGTCGGTGTGCCGCCGCGCGTCGGCGAGCGCCTGCCCGACCTCGCTGCCGTGCAGGACCCGCACCATGGACACGCTGTCGATGGCCTCGCGGGCCCGGTTCAGCGCGCCTTCCGGGCCGGTGATCTCCTGCATCTGCGGCACCAGGTCGGTCAGCCGGTCGCGGGTGTCCGAGATGACCTGGCGGACCTCCCGCTCGGTGGTGCGCCGGCGCAGCCGGTCGCGCAGCATCGCCTGTGCGAGCAGACCCAGGACCAGCAGGATCGCGCTGTTGACGACCTCCTGGTCGACCGCGTTTGTCAGGCCGAGCACGGACACCGTGAGCGCCAGCACCAGGCCGATGAACGCGTCGAGATTGGTCACGACCCAGGCGAGCAGGCGCGTCATGACATCCCCCGGTCGACGACGGAACCTCCATGATAGCCCGCTGTCAATGTCGCCATCACACCCTGTTTCCGGCCGGCGACGGCCCGCCCTGCCGGCGGGCGGCGCAGATCAGCGAGCCGCCGAGCCCGGGCGCGGCGCGGGCCAGCCGGCGCGAGGCCACCCACCGCCCGCCGGGCAGCCGCCAGCCGACCTCGTTGGAGCGCAGGGCCACCGGCGTGAACCCGGCCCGCCGCAGCGTCCGGCGCAGCAGCGAGGCGGTGAACGGGCGGATGTGCAGCCACAGATAGGGGTGCAGCGGGTCCACCTGGCGCGGCGCCCGGCCGGCGAGGAACGCCAGCCGGTCCTGCACCGGCGCCAGGTTCGGGGTGGTGAGCACCAGCAGCCCGTCCGCCGCCAGCACCCGGTGACACTCCCGCAGCAGCGCCAGGGGGTCGTACACGTGCTCGATCAGCTCCCCGGCGAGCAGCCCGGCGAAGCTGCCGGCGCGGAACGGCAGCCCGCGGGTGGCGTCCAGGCAGACCGGCAGCGCCCGGCCGCCGGTGACCGCGCGGGCCGTGCCCAGCGCTGCCTCGGCCATGTCGGCGAGCACGAGCGGGCCGGGCAGCGCCGCCGGGTCGAGCATGCCGCGCGGCCCGCAGCCCAGTTCCAGCACCGGCCCGCCGCCGGTCACCCCCTCGGCCATCAGCCGGGCCGCGACGGCGCGGCGCACCCGGTGGTACGGGTCGTCGACGTACCCGTCGACCTCCGCGCCGTCGTGGTACCGGCGGTGGTTGGCCTGCCGGCCGTGCGCCAGCGCGCGGTGCGACGACGTTCCGGTCGGCGGCTCGGCCATCATCCCTCCACAGCGGACACTGGCCCCGTCGGCGGCGTCCGCACCAAGCCTCGCACCGGTCACGCCCGGCGGCGCGCACATCCGCACCGCCGGGCGTGGGCCGGGCGTCAGAGCGCGCGCGCCCAGTCCAGCCGGGTGCTGTCGTCGTACTCGTCGCCGGGGATCCACCACTGCTCGCCGAAGCCGCTGGTGGACACGATGATGTTGCCGCCGTCGGGGTACTCGTTCTCCGGCGGGATCGACAGCGCGGCGCAGTAGCGGCCGTCCGGGGAGAACACCGGCGACAGGTAGAACCGGGGTTCGTCGGTGAGCTTCTTCAGCCCGGTCCCGTTGATCCGCACCGACGCGAGCGACTGGTTGAGCGTTTCCAGGTCCGGATACCAGCGGTCGGTGCAGAACACCACGCGCCCGGAGTCCGGCATGAAGACCGGCGAGCCGAACATCTCGCCCGGCGCCGGCGTGTAGATCGGCCGCACCGCGCCGGTCGCGAGTTCGAGCACGCGCAGCTGCGGGCCCTGCGAGCGGCTGCGCCACCGCACCACGATCATCGAGCCGTCCCGGGACCAGTCGGGGTCGGCCATGGGGTGCCCCTCGACCAGCACCCGGGTGCCTCCGGTGGCCACGTTCACCGCGATCAGCCGGTCGTTGTTCTCGCCGGTGACCAGCGCGATCTCGGTGCCGTCCGGCGACCAGGTCGGCGCGCCGTAATGGACGCCGAACGGGTCGGCGAGCAGCGTGCGCTTCTGGCCGGTGTTCCGGTCGTACACCGCGACGAACGGCTCCAGCGTGCCGTCGCCCGAGCGGCCCGTGTTGACCCAGGCCACGTACCGGCCGTCCGGCGAGGTCTTGGCGTGGTCCCCGTTCGGCAGCAGTTCCCGCGGCGTGGTGCGGCCCGGGTCGACCTGGAGCACGCCCCAGCCGACGCTGACCAGCCACGGCCCGTTGACCGCGTCGGCGGCGGGCGCGGCGGCCCCGGCGGTGGACGTGGCGGCCAGCCCGGTCGCGGCCGCGACCCCGGTCAGCGCGGCGGTACGCAGCAGGGCACGACGATTCATTGCGGTCATTCGGCAACCCCCGTGAGAGACGTGGCCCTCACCCTCGCGAGTGGATCGATCGACGGGAATCGGACGACCGGCCGCTTCACGTTCGGCTGCTCGTCCATCACCGCCGGTGAGAGCGGCGCGGACCGGTACGCTCGCTGCGATGACCTCCGACGCCCTGCGCCGCGCCCTCACCGAGCCGGGTGACCCGCCGCTGCTCCCGTTGCCCGGCGTCGCGGTCGAGCTGCTGGCCGCCGTCGCCGCCCCGCCGCGCCTGGGCGCGCACCTGCGGCTGGTGCACGACGTCGCCTGGCGCCTGACCGCCGCGTTCGCCGACCGGTTCGCCGCGGTGCCGTTCGACAGGCAGGCGGTGCTGTTCGGCGCCGCGGTGCACGACCTCGGCAAGGTCGAGCATCCGGCCGAGCTGACCGGCCCGGGATCCGCGCACGAGGAGGCGGGCTACCAGTTGCTGCTGCGCTTCGGCGTACCCGAGGAGCGGGCCCGCTTCGCCGTCACCCACGCCGCCTGGCACTCCCCCGGCGTGCAGCTGGAGGACCTGCTGGTCAGCCTCGCCGACAAGGTGTGGAAGGGCCGCCGGGTCACCGACCTGGAGCAGCTCGTGGTCGACCGGCTCGCCGACATCACCGGCCAGGAGCGCTGGCAGACGTTCCTGGACCTGGACGACGTGCTCGCCGAGCTGGCCGCGGGCGCGGACCGCCGGCTGGCGTTCCAGGCCGAGCATCCGGTGTACGACTGACGCGCCGCTCGCCACGCAATCGGAACCGATTGACTTTCGATAGGTTCCGCGCGATAGTCGATGCATGCTTACTGCCACACGCGCGGTGACGCCGCTCCGCGCATTCCTGGTCCTGCTGTTCGCGATCCTGGTGCTCTTCCAGACCATGTCGCTGCCCGGCCAGTTCGCCCACATGGCCCGGGAAGACCCGGACATGGCGTACCTGCGATGGCCCGCCACCGCCGTGACGATCTTCTGGGTGCTGTGCGTGCAGGTGGTGATCGTCTGCACCTGGCAGCTGCTCACCCTGGTCAAGCGCGACCGCATCTTCACCGAGGCGTCCCTGGGCTGGGTCGACGGGATCGTCTGGGCGGTCGCCGCCGCCTGGGTGGTGCTCGTCGGCGTCTTCCTCTACGTCGGCTTCAACGCCGACGACCCCGGGCTGCCGCTGCTGCTGTTCCTGCTGGTCACCGGCGTCAGCGTGCTCGGGCTGCTGATGGTGGTGCTGCGCGCGCTGCTGCGCCAGGCCACCACGCTGCGCACCGACATGGAAGCGGTGATCTGATGCCGATCGTCGTGCGCATCGACGTCGAACTGGCCAAGCGCAAGATGAGCGTCGGCGAGTTCGCCGAGCGCGTCGGGCTCACCCCGGCCAACGTCGCCGTGCTCAAGAACGGCCGCGCCAAGGCCGTACGTTTCAGCACCCTGGAGGCGATGTGCCGGGTGCTCGACTGCCAGCCCGGCGACCTGCTCGAATGGGTCGCCGACGAGGAGGAGCGATGAGATACCTGGCCGCCGCCGTGGCCCTGCTCGCCGTCGCGCTGGGCGTCGCCGGCTTCGTGTACGGGGAGGCGGACGACTCCCCCGGCCTGCAGCTCCTGTCCGCGCTGCTCGTCATCGGCGCGATCGCCATCGGCGTACGCGTCGCCCGGCGTACCCGGTAGGGCCGACGCCCCCTCGACGCCGGCCCTGCCGCTCAACCCTTCACGCAGACGACCTGCTTGAGGTGGGCGACCACCTCGACCAGGTCGTCCTGCTGCGCCATCACCTCGGTGATGTCCTTGTACGCGCCGGGAATCTCGTCGACCACCCCGGCGTCCTTGCGGCACTCCACACCGGCGGTCTGCGCGGCCAGGTCCGCCGTGCTGTACGTCCGCTTCGCCTGCCCCCGCGACATCCGCCGCCCGGCGCCGTGCGACGCCGAGCAGTACGCGTCGACGTTGCCCTTGCCGCGCACGATGTACGACCCGGTCCCCATCGAGCCGGGGATGATGCCCAGGTCCCCCTTGCCGGCCCGGATCGCGCCCTTGCGGGTCACCAGCACGTCCACGCCGTCGTAGCTCTCCTGCGCCACATAGTTGTGGTGGCAGGAGATCGGCTCGTCGTAGCCGACGTGCGGGAACGCCTCCCGGACCACCTGGCTCAGCAGGGCGAGCATGACCGCCCGGTTGCGGCGGGCGTACTCCTGCGCCCACCACAGGTCCCGCCGGTACGCCTCCATCTCCGGCGTGCCGGCGAGGAACACCGCGAGGTCCCGGTCCGGCAGGTCGGTGTTGTGCGGCAGCCCGCGCGCCACCGCCATGTGCCGCTCGGCCAGCTCCTTGCCGATGTTGCGGGAACCGGAGTGCAGCATCAGCCAGACCCGGCCGGCGTCCGGGCCGCCCTGCTCCAGGCACACCTCGATGAAGTGGTTGCCGCCGCCGAGCGTGCCGAGCTGCCGCTGCGCCCGCGTCTGGAGCTGCGCGACCTTCCGGTCCAGCGTGCCGAACCGCCGCCAGAACTCGTCCCACCCGGACTGCTCCAGGCCCCGGACCCGGCGCGGGTCCACCGCGTCGTCGCGCATCGCGAAGCCGACCGGGATCGCCGCCTCGATCGCCGAGCGCAGCGGCGCGAGGTCGTCGGGCAGGTCGGCGGCGGTCAGCGACGTCCGCACCGCGGACATGCCGCAGCCGATGTCCACGCCGACCGCGGCCGGCGACACGGCCTGCCGCATCGCGATCACCGAGCCGACGGTGGCGCCCTTGCCGAAGTGCACGTCCGGCATCACCGCGACGCCCTGCACCCACGGCAGCGCGCCGATGTTGCGCAGCTGCCGGGCCGCCTGCGCCTCGATCGTGTACGGGTCGGTCCAGACCCGGACCGGCGCCCGGGTACCGGCCAGCGGGGTAAAACCCATCGTCGTCTCCTTGCTCGTGTCCGTCTGACGTAGGCCGTACGGGACTCGAACCCGTAGCCTCCCGGTTGAGAGCCGGGTGAGCTGCCCATTTGCTCCAACGGCCCGTGGACGGCGTACGCCGTCGGGGGATCTGCCCCGGACACGGAGAACCGCCCGGCTCCGGTCTGGGGACGGGCGGTTCGCGCGGATCGTCGCGCCGGCGCTAGACGCGCCACCACCCTGGTTGCCACTGCCGTTCCCGGCCCGTGCCCGATTCGGGCAGCAGGGCACCGGCGCGCGGCGCTTGCCGCTCGGCGCGGGTGCGGTTCTGCTGCGACACGGTGGACTCCCCTGGTGGATCAGATCGACGTTGCCCGCTCACGGTACGGCCGCCGCACACGGGCGGCAACACGAAATTCTCTGGTGGTCAGCCGGCGTGGGCGACCGGGTGGCGGCGCATCTCCTCCATGAACGGGTAGCGCGCGGTCAGCTCGGCGAGCGTGATGCCGGCCCGCCAGGCGGCCGCCACCTGGGCGACCTGAAGCAGGTCGGTGGCGTCGCCGCGGGCCTGGACGTCGCCGTCCACCCGCAGGTCGATCATGAAGTAGCGGGCCTGGGAACCGAGGCTGACGCAGACGACGCCCCGGGGCGAGGTCATCTCGGCGCAGGTGAAGCGGCTGCGCCCCTGCTCGGGCGCGGTGACCGCGCCGACGTCGAGCTGGTGCGCGGCGGCGGTCGCCACGAGCGCGGGCGCGAGACCGCCCGGCTCGACCAGGTCCGGGTAGAGGCGCACACCCAGTGCGGCGGACACGTCGCTCATGCCTGACTCCCACTTCCTTGTGACAGAGACCAGCAGCGCGCAGGTTACGGGTGTGTTACCGGCACGCACGGCCATCCTGTCCCGTGCGACCGCCCCGGGGCAATAGGAACGCCCTCATCGAACCCCTGCGGGGTACGCTGCCGCCTCATGGCGCACATCCGGTGTGACTTCTTCTCCGAGGCGCTCGGCATGGGCACCTCGATGACGGTGCTGCTGCCCGACCGGGGCGCCGCCGGGATCGGCATGGCGGCTTCCGGCGCGGACGGTGACCCGCCGGTGCTCTACCTGCTGCACGGGCTGACCGACGACGACACGGCGTGGACCCGGCAGACGTCGATCGAGCGGTACGTCGCCGCGCTGGGGCTGGCCGTGGTGATGCCGCAGGCGCACCGCAGCTTCTACTGCGACGAGGCGCACGGCAACCGCTACTGGACGTTCCTCAGCGAGGAGCTGCCCGAGGTGTGCCGGTCGTACTTCCGGCTGTCCGACCGCCGGGAGGACACGTTCGTCGCGGGCCTGTCGATGGGCGGCTACGGTGCGGTGAAGTGGGCGCTGCGCCGGCCGGAGCGGTTGGCGGCGGCGGCCAGCCTGTCCGGGGGGCTGAACGTGACGCGCCGCCGCCACCACCCCACCCGCCCGGTCGATCCGGCGGTGTGGCACACGGTGTGGGGCGACGACCCGGTGCCCGCGGACGACGACACGGTGGGGCTGCTGGAACGCTCCGGCGACGACCTGCCGGCGCTCTACGTCGCCTGCGGCACCGAGGACTTCCTGTACGAGGACAACCTGCGGTTCCTCGACGTGGCCCGCGAACGCGACGTGCCGGTCACCGTCGACTTCGGTCCGGGTGACCACGACTGGGCGTACTGGGACGCCCGCATCCAGGACGTGCTCGCCTGGCTGCCGCTGCGCGGGCGCTGACCGGGCGGGCTCAGACGCCGACGGTGCCGTCGATCGCCTCCCGGATGAGGTCGGCGTGCCCGTTGTGGCGGGCGTACTCGTGCAGCATGTGCAGCATGACCAGGCGCAGCGACACGTCCTCGCCCCAGCGGGCCTGGTGACCGGTCACGTCGAGCGAGGCGGCCTCCCGCTCGATGCGCCGGGCGTGCTCGATCTCCCGCCGCCACGCCGCGAACGCCTCCGCCGCGTCGGCGTCGCGGGCGTCGTACGCCTGCTGGAAGTCGCCGCTGTCCGACCACACCAGCGGCACGTCCTCGGCGGCGATGACCCGGCGGAACCAGGTGCGCTCCACCTCCGCCATGTGCCGGACCAGGCCGAGCAGGGACAGCGTGGACGGCGGCGACGCCTGCCTGCGCAACTGCTCGTCGGTCAGTCCCTCGCACTTGAGGGCCAGCGTGGCCCGGTGGAAGTCGAGGAACGCGCGCAGTGACTCCCGCTCGTCGGCGAGCAGCGGCGGGCCGATCCGTTCGGTCTCCATGAACGCCCAGCCTAGCTGCGATCGATCTTGGTGGAACAACCGCGTCACCGCAGTGACGAGCCGGCCACCGGGAAGTCGAACCAGGTGTCCGGGTACGGCTCGTCGACGTACCGGTAGTGCCACCATTCCAGCGGATAGTTCTCGAAGCCCTGCGCGGACATCAGCTCGCGCAGCAGGTCCCGGTTGGTCCGGACGGTGTCGCTGATCCGCGCGTCGGCGGTGTGGGCGCGCGGGTCGAAGCAGTCGAACCCGGTGCCCATGTCGATCGAGTCGTCGGCGAAGCGGCGGCCGGCCGGCTCGGTGCAGGGCACCAGCGGCTGGCCCGGCGCGTACGCGGCCTGCGGGGGCCCGGACACCGGTACCAGGGTCAGGTCGACGGTGCTGCCCCGGCTGTGCGCGGTGGGCGCGCCGATGTAGCCGTCGGCGAACAGCCGGTCCTTGGGCACTGCGGGGTAGAACTCGCCCTTCATCCGCTGGTCGCCGGCGAGTTTCGCCCAGGCGACGAAGTCGTCCGCCGCGCGCTGCGGGCGGTAGCAGTCGTACACCTTGAGGCTGTGCCCACCGGCGAGCGCGGCGGTCTGCACCCGGTGCAGCGCCTGCGCCGCCGGGCGGGTGAGCAGGCAGCGCGGTTCGGCGTACCCGTCGATCGGACGGCCGACGAAGTTGTGCGGGCCCGCGTACCGGATGTCGGTGCGGACGGTGGGGTCGACGGCGGTGAGGTCCACGATGTCGGCCGGGGCCCTCGGCCCGGTCGGGGTGGGCGACGGCGGCGCGGACGGCGACGGGGACGGGGACGGCCGCTGGCAGGCGGCTGCGAGCAGCGTGGCCGCCACGGCGAGGACCGCCGTCGCGCGTCTGCCGGTGCCCACCCGCCGTGTCTACCAGCCCCGGCGGGCCGGCATCGGCGGAATCGGTGGTCAGCCGCCCAGCGTGGTACGGAGGAAGTCGACGGCTGCGGCGTCGTCGTCGATGCCGCCCGCCTCGTGGCCGTTGAACCGCCACACCGTCAGGTCCTTGTCGCCGCGGTAGTCGTGGTAGGCGGCGTAGACGGTGGACGGCGGGACGATGTCGTCCATCAGCGCCACGGAGAACCGGGCGGGCGCCGTGGCGCGGCGGGCGAACGCGACGCCGTCGACGTAGCCGAGCGTGCGCAGCGTCTGCTCCTCGCGGTCGCGGTGCACGGCGAGGTAGTCCCGGATCTCCCGGAACGGCGCCGTGTCGGTGATCGTGATCGCGCGCGGGATGTCGCAGAGGAACGGCACGTGCGCCACCGCCGCGCGTACCGCCGGCGCCAGCGCGGCGGCGGCGAGCGCGGCGGCGCCGCCCTGGCTGTGACCGAGTACGGCGATCCGGTCCGGGTCGACGGCGGGCAGCTCGCGCGCGGCGTCCACGGCGCGGACCGCGTCGGTGAGGAAACGCCGGTAGTAGTACCTGTTCGGGTCCTCGATGCCGCGGGTGGCCATGCCCGGCGCCTGCGGCCCGGCGGCGGCCACGTCCGGGGTGTCGCCCCGGCTCCACTCCGAGCCCTGGCCGCGCGTATCCATCTGGAGGTGGGCGAAGCCGGCGGCGGACCAGAGCAGGTTCTCCAGCGCGTGGCCGCGCCCGCCGCCGTAGCCGACGTACTGCACGATCGTGGGCAGCGGCGCCGTCGCGCCGCGCGGCACCCGCAGCCACGCGCGGATCGGCTGGCCGGCGAAGCCGGGGAAGGTCACGTCGAAGACGTCGACACCGGTCAGCGGTGTCGGCAGCGGGGTCGCCGTCACGGGGTCGCCGCACGAGCGCGCCTGTGCCAGAGTGTCAGCCCAGAAGGCGTCGAAGTCCGGCGGTTCGTGCAGGTCGCTGCGGTAGGTACGGAGTTCGGCCTCGGTCAGGTCAGTGAACACGCCTCGGTTTTCCTCGTCGTTCGTCGGGGGTGGACGGCGAGCCGTCGGGAGATGACGGGGGCATTTCCGGAACGTTTCCGCAACTCGTGCGAACGCTAGGGCCGGTCCGGCCTGTCGTCAAGGGCTCGGCGTACGGCAAGATGTGCGTGGGGCGGGACGGTCTACCGGTCGGTTCCGGCAGCCGGCGAAGGGAACACGGGTGAGCGCGGACGACGAGCGCAGGGTGACCATCACCGCGATCGCACGGGAGGCCGGCGTCTCGGTCCCGACCGTGTCGCGCGTGCTCAACGGGCGTTCCGACGTCGCTCCCGACACTCGGGAGCGGGTCGAGGAGCTGCTGCGCCACCACGGCTACCGGCGCCGGGGCAGCCGTACGGTGCGCCGGGCGGATCTGGTCGACCTGGTCTTCAACGACCTGGACAGCCCCTGGGCCGTGGAGATCATCCGCGGTGTCGAGGACGTCAGCCACGCCGCCGGCGTGGGCACCGTCGTCTCGGCGATCCACCGCGAGTCCAGCTCCACCCGGCAGTGGCTGCACAACCTGCGCGCCCGCGCGTCCGACGGCGTGATCGTGGTGACCTCGCACCTGAGCCCGGCGGTCCAGGCGCAGTTGCGCCGCCTCAACGTGCCGGTGGTGGTGGTCGACCCGGCCGCCGGCGTGGCCGCCACCGACGTGCCGGCGATCGGCGCCACCAACTGGACCGGCGGCCTGGCCGCCACCGAGCACCTGCTCAAGCTCGGCCACCGCCGCATCGGTTTCGTGGCCGGCCCGCCGCACCTGCTGTGCAGCCGGGCCCGGCTGGACGGCTACCGCGCCGCGCTGGCCGCCGCCGGTGTGGCCGCCGACGACCGGCTGGTGCAGCCCGGCGACTTCTACCACGCCTCCGGCTTCACCGCCGGTGGCGCGCTGCTCGACCTGGACGACCCGCCGACGGCCATCTTCGCGGCCAGCGACCAGATGGCGTTCGGGGTGTATGAGGCGGTGCGCCGGCGCGGCCTGCGGGTCTGCGACGACGTGAGCGTGGTGGGCTTCGACGACCTGCCCGAGGCGCGCTGGGCCTCACCGCCGCTGACCACAGTGCGTCAGCCGCTCGTGGAGATGGGCCGGCTCGCCGCGCGTACCGTGCTGCGGCTGGCCCAGGGCGAGGAGATCGACTCGCCCCGGGTCGAGCTGGCCACCGAACTCGTGGTGCGCGACAGCACCGCGGGGCCCGCCTGCCGCTGACCCGGACCGCTCCTTTCAGTCCTGTTCCGGAATTTCCGGCTCGCGCAGAACCGGCCCGGTCGACATGGCGGCGGCCGCCGCCGCGGCGTGCCGGCGCCGTCGGGCCAGCAGCAGCGCTCCCCCGGCCGTCAGCACCGCGCCCACCGCCACCGTGACACCGGCGCCGGGCGTCGTGCCGGGACCCGAGGCGCCGCCGCGCAGGTCGGCGTGCCCGGCCAGGGCCGACGCCCCGCCCGCCGGGGGTGCGGTACGGTCCAGCTCGCCCGGCTCGACCAGCCGCCCGACCGAGGCGTCCCGGGGCTGCGCGAATCCCCAGTCCAGCAGCGCGGCGCCCTGCTGCCAGCCCCGCTGGGCGGTCACCTCGGCGCCGAGCAGCGTCACCACGAGCCGCCGCCCGCCGCGTTCGGCGGCGCCGACGTACGTGTGCCGGGCAAGGTCGGTGAAGCCGGTCTTACCGCCGATCGCGCCCGGGTACTGGTCCAGCAGCATGTTGTCGTTCGAGATCGCGAACGCCTTCTTCCGCAGCGGCGGCTGGGCCGGGATCTGCGCCGTACGGGTGGCGGCGTACCGGCGGAAGGCCGGGTTCGCGAAGCACGCCCGCGCGATCAGCCCCAGGTCGTACGCGCTGGTGAACTGGCCCGGACCGTCCAGCCCGGACGGGGTGACCGCATGGGTCTGCCGGGCGCCGAGCCGGTGCGCCTCCTCGTTCATCGCCCGTACCCCGCCGGTCAGCCCGTCCGGTCCGCCGCCGAGGCGGGCCAGCGCGTTCGCCGCCTCGTTGCCGGAGCGCAGCAGCAGTCCCAGCCAGATCGTCTCGATCCGGTAGCGCCCGCCCTCGACCAGCCCGACCGCGGAGCTGCCCGGTTCCACCGCGAGGTCCCCGGCGGTCACTGTGACCTCCCGGTCCGGGTCCAGCCGGGGCAGCATCGTGGCGGCCAGCAGCAGCTTCTGCACGCTCGCGGGCACCGCGTACTCGTGCGGGCCGCAGCCGCCGAGCACCGCGCCGCTGTCCAGGTCGGCGACCACCCAGGAGGTGGCGGTCACCGCCGGCGGCGCGGACGACGCGGGCGGGACGATCAGCCCGGCGGTGTCCAGCGCCGGGCCGCCGACAGCCCGCGCGGCCGGGTCGGGCGTGGGCGGCGGCTGCGGCGGCCGGGTCGCCGGAGGCGGCACGTTCGGGCAGGGCGGCGCGGA
Organism: Micromonospora sp. LA-10; assembly: GCF_051853095.1. Classification (NCBI taxonomy): domain Bacteria; kingdom Bacillati; phylum Actinomycetota; class Actinomycetes; order Micromonosporales; family Micromonosporaceae; genus Micromonospora; species Micromonospora sp. LA-10. Next base: position 76,240 of record NZ_CP195710.1, on the reverse strand, counting down.
CGGCAGCCGGCGTGCTGGTGTGCGGACGCCCGCCACGGCTGGTGTCGCCGACACCGGCACCAGCAGGGCAGCGGCCAGCGCCACGAAGGGTCCCCAGGTCCTCATGACCCGGACGCTAGCCACGCCGACCCGAACGGGTCACCGGCTCCGGGATTCGTGCCCCGGCCCCCGGGTCGCGCGGTACGCTCCTGCGCCCGCCGTGCGGCGTGACACGCCGGGCGCCGCGGCGTCCGGGCCGATCAGGCGTCAGGCGCGACGGCGGCCGCGGCGGCGAGGTCGGCCCCGGCGGGCGGCGACCACGCCCACCCGGCGGCTCCGGCGGGCGGCGAGCACCGCCACCACCCCGCCGACGGTGAGGGCCAGCAGGCCGGCGACCGGCACGATCATCCGCCAGTCTCCGTCGCCGATGCGGCGCAGCGCGGTCCCGGCCGGTCCCCGCCACGGCGGGGAGACGGTACGGGCCGGCTCGGCGGCGGGAGCGTTGCGGAGTTCCGCCGCCTCGGCGTCCCGCTCGCCCGGCTCCACCAGCCGGCCGACCGAGGCGTCCCGGGGCAGTCCGAAGCCCCAGTCGAGCAGCTGGGCGCCCTGCTGCCAGCCGCGTACCGGACGGGCCTCGGCGCCGAGCAGCGTCACCACGAGACGGCGTCCGTCGCGTTGCGCGGCGCCCACGTAGCTGTGCCGGGCCAGCTCGGTGAAGCCGGTCTTGCCGCCGAGCGCGCCGGGATAGCGGTAGATCAGCTGGTTCTCGTTCTGGATCTGGAACCCGCCCTTCTTCAGTGCGGGCTGGGCCGGGATCTGCGTGCGTTCGGTGAGCGCGTACCGGCGGAACGCGTCGTCGGCGAAGCACGCCCGCGCGATCAGCGCCAGGTCGTACGCGCTGGTGAACTGCCCGGGACCGTCCAGCCCGGACGGCGTGACGGCGTGGGTCTGCCCGGCGCCGAGCCGCCGGGCCTGCGCGTTCATCTCGGCGACGCCGGCCCGGGCGCTGCCGGCGCCGAGGCGGGCCAGCATGTTCGCCGCGTCGTTGCCGGACTGCAGGATCAGGCCCAGCCAGAGCGTCTCGACGCTGTAGCGGCCGCCGACGAGCAGCCCGACGGCCGAGCTGCCCGGTTCGATGTCGAGGTCGGCGCGGGTCGCGACGGCCACCTGCTTCGGGTCGAGACGGTTCAGCATGGTGGCGGCCAGCAGCAGCTTCTGGGTGCTGGCCGGCGTGCCGGGGACGTGCGGCCCGCACGCGCCCAGCACGGCGCCGGTGTCCAGGTCCGCCACCAGCCACGTGGTGGCGGTGACCGCCGGTGGCGCGGGACTGCCCGGCGGCGTGACCAGGCCGGCGCCGGCCAGCGCCTCCCCGCCCACCGTCAGCTGTTCCGGCGAGGACGGCGGCGGGGTGGGGCGGGGCGGCCGGCTCACCTTCGGCGCGGGCAGCCGGGGGCAGGGCGCGGTGGCGGCGGGCGCGAGGGCCCTTACGGGGGTGGCCGACGCCGGTGCGGGCGTCCCGGCGGCGAGCAGGGTGACGGCGGTGGCGACGGCCAGGACCCGGGCTCTCATGAGAAGGCACCATACCGAGCCCGTTGATCAGCTCCGGCCGGCTCACCGGGACCGTGACGCGGCGTTGATCATGCGGTCCCGGTCGGTGACCGGCCGGGGGTCAGCGCACGCCACGCAACCACCACCGTTGCCACGGCGTCTCCACCGCCCGCCGGTGGTAGCGGGACCGGATCCAGGCCACCGCCTGCCCGGGCGGCAGCCCGTCCAGCACGGCGAGGGCGGCGAGCGCGGTGCCGGTGCGCCCGACGCCGCCGTGGCAGGCCACCTCGACGCGCTGTCCGGCGTACGCGCGCCGCCACGCCTCCCGCAGCGCGTCGAGCGCGTCGGCACGGTCGGCCGGGATCCAGAAGTCGGGCCAGCGGACGCGCCGGGCCGGCCACTGCGGCTCGGGGCCGGGCGCCAGCAGCAGCGCGAAGTCGGCGGGCGAGGCGGGCGAGGCGATCCGGCGCCCGCGTACGGTGGCGCCGCCGGGCAGCGTGAGCAGGCCGGTCCGGTCGGTCCACGGTGTCGCGTCCATGGCTCATTCTGTCCGAACGCCGGGACACGTGAGTGCCCGCCGGACGTGGTCCGGCGGGCACTCACGATCGGGCCGGGTCGTCCCCGGCGTACCTCGGATCAGCCGAGGCGACGGCGACGCCAGGCCATGGAGGCCAGCAGCAGCACCGCACCGGCGGCGGCGAGGCCCCCACCGAGCTTCAGCGGCGTGCCGATGCTGTCACCGGTCACCGGCAGACCGCCGTGGTGCGGGGACTTGGTCGGCCGCGGCGGCAGGACGGTGCCGGTGGCGCTGGCGATCAGACCCGACGTCAGACCGGTGGCGGTGAACGTGTAGCGGCCCGGCCGGGTCGGGCGGTAGGTGACGGTGAAGTTGCCGTTGGCGTCGGCCGTCACGGTGAACGTGGTCGGCGCGGGCTGCGGCTGGGCCCGGTTGGGCGTGTAGGCGACCGGCGCCATCGCCACCGTGCTGCCGTCGCTGCGCCGCGCGGACCCCTCGGCCGGGGCGGCCGCGGGCAGGCCCGTGATCGCCACGTCGATGCGGACCGTCTCGTTCGGCGCGAAGCCCGAACCCCGCAGGGTGAACGTCTCGCCGAGCCGGATGGTGGTCGGTGAGACGGTCAGCGATGCGCTGTTGGGCGGGTAGACCGGGGGCTGCGGCTGCGCCGCCCCGGCCGCGGTCGGCACGGCCGCTACGGCCAGGCCCACCGTGAGCGCCATGATGATGCGGGATAGCCGCATGATGGTTTCCCTCCTACTGTTCACAGCTTGGTGCGTTGACTACTTGGGTGGTCCATGGGGTGACGGTTGGCGTGTGCACCAGCTCGGCCGTCCCGGCGCCGGTCTGGCCGGTGAGCACCGTGACGTCGAGCGTCCGGGTCTGCCCGGGGCCGGTCTCGACCTTCGCCACCGCCACCTGGCGGCGGCCGTCGGTGCCGCTGCCCATCGCGGTGTCCCGGCCGTCGAGCCGCCCGGTGAGGACGGCGCCCCCGGTGGGCGTGTGCACGGAGACGAAGGTGCGTGCGGTGTACTTGTCGCCGGACAGGGCCAGCCCGGTGACCGACTTGCTCAGGCCCGACTTCGGGGCGGTGGAGTGCACCGTGACCTTCAGCCGCAGCTCGCGGCGCCCGTCCGGGTGGCATTCGCCGACCGTCACGGTGGCCGAGAACCTGAGGTAGTAACCGAGCTTCGCGCCGCTGCCGTCGTTGAGGAACACGCCGACAGTCGGCACGGTGTCCTTCTCCGGGAGCTGACCCGCCAGCCGGGTGTCGGCCAGTGCGCGCTGCTCGTCAGATCGGACACTCCAGAACAATATCCGACGTTCATTGATGGAACGGCTAAAAACGGTCAAAAGTGACCGTGGGTCGACCGTCTTGGTGAACAAGGTGTCGAAAACGCCGGATGCGGCCCGGGCGAAGTACACGTCCTGGTCCTTCGTCTCCAGGTCCCGATAGGAGTCACTCAGCAGCGTCCGCACGGCGGTGGCGGCGGCCAGCGACGGACCGTCCGGCACGGTCACCGGACCGACCACGCCGAGCAGGTACGACAGGACCACCGGGTCCACCGCCAGTACGCCGTCCACAGTGGTGCCGGTCCGGCGGCGCACCATCTCCCGGTAGAGCGCGGCGGCGGCCGGGAAGTCCGGGTTGAGGTTCACATCCGCCGGGTAGATGCCCGGCAGCTCGCCCCAGAGCCGTTTCGCCTCCGCGCCGATCTTCAGCGGTGGGTCGAAGAACCGCAGGTCCGACGAGCTGCCCTGCTTCACCAGACGGATCCGTCCACCCTCGGCACGCAGCACGGCGTACGCGCCGAACATTCCGCCGGTGGCGCGCAGCTCGGCCGGGTTCTGCGAGACCAGCAGGTAGCTGCGCGGCCCGTCCGCGCCGAGCAGCGGCGGCAGCAGCCGCGCGCCCCGATCGGCCGCCGAGGTCAGCTCCCCGAGCTGGTCCAGCTCGGCGCGCAGCGCGGTGACCGCGTCGCGCACCTGCGTCACGAGGTCGTCCACCGGCACCTGCCGCAACCGCTGGGCGGTGGTGCGGACCGCCTGGTCGGCGGCCGAGACCTCGGCCGAGACGGCGCGCAGGCGGGCCAGGTCCAGCCGGCCCTGCTTCGGCACCAGCGAGGCCAGGTCGACCCGCAGCAGCGTGGGGAACGCGAGCCGGGCCAGGTCGTCCACCGCCACCGAGATCTGCCGCACCGCCGCCAGGTTGTCCCCCGCGTACGGGGCCTGCTGGCCGGCCCACCAGACCGGATCCCCGGTCGCGCCGCGCGCGGCGGCCGCCTGCTCCTGCAACGCGGCGAGCGTGCGCTGCGCCCGGGCGACGTCGCCGTCGAGCACCTGGGCGCTGAGCTCCTTGGCCAGCCCGGCGGCGTTGACCAGGTGGGCGCGGGCCTGCCAGCCCCGGAACGCGACCCAGCCGCCGGCGCTGAGCAGGACCGAGACGACGACCAGCCCGGTCAGCAGGATCCGGCGGACCCGGGCGCGCCGACGCCGCCGCGAGCGCCGCCGTCGGCCGGGCGCAGGACCGGGTCCGGACACAGAATCCTCCTACGGGACGAATAAGACAGTTTTCGCAATCGATTGCTTTCTAGCACGGATAAGCGGCCTTTAGCGGCGATTCCGCCCTTGTAGGGGGTTACATCGCTTCTGCGAGGTTTCCTCGGCTCGGCGCCATGCCCGCCGCCTCGTGCAGAAGGGCCTCGATCCGGTCCACGCCGGCCCGCATCGACATCTCCCGCAGGTAGACGCCCCGGCCCCGCCTGCCCATGTCGATCCGGGCGGCCGCCGGGATGGCGGCGGCCAGCCAGAAGCGGTCGGCGAGCGCCGCCCAGTCCTCCGGCGGGCAGGACAGCCCGGCACGGGCCCGCTCGACCAGTTCCGCGGTCTCCCCACCGGCGGAGGCCACCACCGGCGCGGCACAGGAGAGCGCGGCCTGGAGCTTGGCGGGCACTGTCCCCCGCAGCTCGGGCAGGTCGCGCTGCGCGACGAGCTGATAGTCCGCGGCCGCGTAGAGCTGCGGCATGTCCACGGCGGACCGCCGCTCCACGAACCGCACGTTGTCCGCGCCGAGGTCGGCGGCGAGCCCCCGCACCCGCCGCTCCTGCGGGCCGGAGCCGACCAGCACCAGGTCCATCCGGTCGCCGAGCGCCGCCGCCGCGCGGACCGCGGTCTCCAGGCCCTGGCGCGCGCCGATCGTCCCGGCGTGCATCACCACGCAGCGGTCGTCCCGGCGGACCATCTGACGGACGGCCGGACCGGCCTGGGTCGGGCGGAAGATGCGCTCGTCGGTCCAGTTGAGCACCGTACGCACCCGTGCCGGGTCGACCCCGCGGGCGCGAACCAGGTCTCCCATGGACGGCGAGCTGACCGCCACCACTGCCGCCTCCCGGTAGAGGCGGCGCGTGGCGGCCTCCAGCCGGGCCGGTTCCCGGTGGCTGCGCGCCGGGTCCGGCTCGTGCTCGGTCCAGACGTCCTGTACGTGCAGGACGGTGGGCGTACGGCCGAGCAGCCGCAGCAGCCCGGACGCCGCGAACGTGACCGCCGGGTGACCGAAGACGTAGAGCGCGTCGACGCCGCGCAGCAGGCCCGGCCCGGCGAGCGCGGCGCTGCCGGCGAAGGAGAGCCAGCTCGCGGTACGGCCCCGGGGCGAGCCGTCGCCCCCGGCGTACCGGGGCACCCGGCGTACGGTCAGCCGCTCGCTGTGCGTCTGGTGCCGCCAGCGCTGCCGCCAGCCGGGATAGACGTGGCCACCCGGGTAGTCCGGGAACCCGGTGAGCACCCGCACGTCGTGGCCCCGGGCGACCAACTCCTCGGCCAGGCTGCCCGGGACGAACGCCGGCTCCGGCGGGAAGTGGTACGACAGGATGCCGATCCTCATGTCCACGCTCCCGGCGCGGCTTGCCGGACGGGCGCACGGCGCGGCGCGTACGATTCCGGCAACCCCTCTGCGTCCGGCCGCGACCGCCGGAAGAACGCCGTCGCGGCACTCTGCGCCGCGACCGTGCCGACGAGAGGGGTGCAGATGGTCGACGAGGTCCTCTTCGTCTGCCACGCGAACATGTGCCGGTCACCGATGGCGGAGTTCATCGCCCGCCGGATGCTGGCCGACCTGCCGCTGGCGGTCGCCAGCGCGGGCACCGACGCGATCGACGGGGCCGCCATGCACCCGTACGCGGTCGAGGTGGCCGCCCGGACCGGCGCGGACCCGGCGGCCTTCCGCACCCGGCGGCTGCGCCCCGAGCACCTGACCGGCGCGGCGCTGGTGCTGACCGCGACCCGCCGCCAGCGCTCGGCCTGCACCGCGATGGCCCCGGCCACGCTGGCCCGGACGTTCACGCTCCGGCAGTTCGCCCGGCTGGCCTTCGAGGCCAGGGCGGACGAGGCGGAGGCGGGCACGCCGTTGCGGGCTGCGGTGTCGGCCGCCGTCCGCGCCCGGGGGCGGCTGCAACCAGCCGCCCCCGACGTGGACGACCTGCGCGACCCGATCGGCGGGTCGCCGGCCGACTTCCGGCGGTGCGCGGAGGAGATCGAGCGGTCGATCCGCCCCGTGCTCGCGCTCATCGCGAAAGCCGGGTGAGTTCCTGCGTCCGGTCGCCCCCGACGGCCTTGGCGCCCCGGCGGCTGCCGGCCCGGTCGGCCGGCACCGAAGGCGCGGCCGGCGGCACGACCACCTTGTACGCCTCGTACTGGTAGGCGTCCGACTTGGCCACCTTGGCCATGTTGAGCACGCAGCCGAGCAGGCGCACCGAGACCGAGCTGAGCGCGTTCGCGGCCGCCGCCACCTGGCTGCGTGAGGTCCGGCCCTGCTGGGTGACCAGGAGCGCGCCGTCGGCCTGCACGGCCACCACCACGCCGTCGGTGACGGCCAGCAGCGGAGCGGTGTCGATGACCACGATGTCGGCCGAGTCCCGCAGTGCCACCAGCAGGTCCGCCATGGACTTCGAGCCGAGCAGCTCGCTCGGGTTGGGCGGGGTGGCGCCGCTGGGCAGCACCAGCAGGGACTTCTCACCCCAGCGCTGCACCACGTCACCGACCTGGACGTCGCCGACCAGCACGTCGGTGAGGCCCACGCCGCCGTCGAGGCCGAGGTAGTCGGCCACCTTCGGACGGCGCAGGTCGGCGTCGATGAGCAGGACCCGCCAGCCCGCCTCGGCCAGCGCGATGGCGGTGTTGCAGGCCATCGTGGTCTTCCCCTCGCCCTGCAGCGCGCTCGTGACCGCGATGACCCGGGCCGGCTCGTGCACGTCGACGAAGCGCAGGTTGGTGCGCAGCTTGCGGACCGCCTCGGCCCGGGCGGACGTGGCCGCCGCGCCGACGATCAGCGGCGCCGCCTTCGCGCCGGTCTCGTACGGGATCTCGCCGAGCAGCGGGCTGCCGGTCACCCGTTGCAGCGCGGCACCGTCGCGCATCCGGACGTCGGCGAGCCCGCGCAGCACGGCCAGCGCGGCGCCGAGCAGCAGGCCCAGCAGGCCGCCCATGACGAGGTTGCGCGTGGGCTGCGGGGAGACCGGGTTGGACGTCACCCGGGGACCGCTGACGACCTCGATCTTGATCGGCGGGGCCTTGCCGTCCGGCGGCGTCTCCACCTTGCGTACCAGCTCGGTGAACTTCGTCGCGAGCGTCTCGGTGGTCTTCAGCGCCCGGGTCTGGTCGGTGTCGGTGATCGTGGCTTTGAGCAGGACCGTGCCGGTGGTGCTGGCAGTGCGGATCCGGCTGCGCACCTGGTCGGCGGTGAGGCCCAGCGGCGCGTCGGCCACCACGCTCTGCGCCAGCCGGTCGCTGGTGAGCAGGTCACCGTAGGACTTCACCCGCTGCTGGAGGAAGAGGCTGCCCTGGTAGGCGTCGGTGACCCCCTGGCTGGGCGTGGTGACGAAGAACGTCACCGAGGCCTCGTACCGAGGCGCTGTCCGGACCGTCACGAGCGCGGCGGTGCCCAGGGCGAGCATCACCGTCACCAACACGATCCACCAGTGGCGTCGGACCAGGCGCAGGTAGCCGAGAACGTCCATCACGCCCTCCCCCGCGACACGCCGGTCTGCCGATGAAACTGCACGAAAGCCCCCTAAAAGCCCCAGTACCCGTGCCAGGATCGAATCGCCTATTCACGACGTTACGTGACTGGACGAATGTAAACGACCGAACAGGCACAGAAGGTCTAATCCTTTTAATCCGGATAGGACACAGAGGGCAGCCCATGGATCGTGAAGCCAGCACAGCAGTGCGACCGCACCGCCGGATCACCCACCGCGCCGCCACCCTTTCCCTGTTAACGCTGGACACGGCCGCGTGGTGCGGAGGATTTCTCGGCGCCGCCTGGACGAGGTACGAGTTCGACCTGACCACCGCCGCCAGCGCCCGTACGCTCGGCCTCGCGCTGGCCTGCGCCGCGCTGTACGCCGCGCTCACGCTGCTGCGCTCCCGGATCTACGGCCGGTACCCGATCGGCAGCTCCGGTGACGCGCAGGGGTTGGCCGTCACCGTCGCGCTCGTCGCGGCCGTCGGCGCCGTCGCCGTGATGCCCTGGACGCGGCACCCGGTCCCGGCCAGCACGCCGCTCGTCGGCGGCGCGGTGGCGCTGGTGGTGATGGCGGCCGCCCGCGGACTCTGGCGCGCCCACGCCGACCGCCGGCCGCCCGCCGCACGGCACGCCGAGCGCTGCCTGGTCTACGGGGTGGACGCCGCCAGCGAGCGGCTCGTCCGGGTGCTGCTGCAGGACCCGGACAGCAGCTACCGGCCGGTCGGTCTGCTCGACGACGCGCCCGACAGCCGCGGCCTGCGACTGGAGGGGCTGCGCGTGCTGGGCGGCCGCGAGCAGGTCGGCCAGGCCGTCCGGACGACCGGGGCGCACACGGTGATCTTCTCGATGAGCGGGTCGGACCCGCAGCTGTTGCGCGACGTGCGCGCCCGCAGCCTGGAGGCGGGCGCCGCGTTCAAGGTGCTGCCGCCGGTGCGCGAGCTGCTCGACCGGCCGGTCGCCGCCACCGACGTACGCGACGTCCAGCTCACCGATCTGCTGGGCCGGGCGCACCGGGTGGCGGAGCTGAGCGTGGAGCGGGGCGGGCTCGCCGGCCGGCGGGTGCTCGTGACCGGCGCCGGCGGCTCGATCGGCTCGGAGCTGTGCCGGCAGATCGCCCGCTGCGAGCCGGACGAGCTGATGATGCTCGACCGGGACGAGTCGGCGCTGCACGCGCTGCAGATGTCGCTGCACGGGCGGGCCCTGCTGGACGGGCCGGAGCTGATCCTGGCCGACATCCGCGACGCCGAGGGCATTGCCCGGGTGATCGCCGACCGGCAGCCCGACGTGGTGTTCCACGCCGCCGCGCTGAAGCACCTCACGCTGCTCCAGCGCCACCCCGGCGAAGCGATCAAGACCAACATCCTGGGTACGATCAACGTGCTGCAGGCGTGCCGGGACGTCGCCGAGTTCGTCAACATCTCCACCGACAAGGCGGCCAACCCGGCCAGCGTGCTCGGCTACTCCAAGCGGATCACCGAGCGGCTCACCGCGTACCACGCGCAGCGGCTCAACGGCACCTACCTCAGCGTCCGGTTCGGCAACGTGCTCAGCAGCCGCGGGTCGGTGCTCACCGCGTTCCAGGCGCAGATCCGCGCCGGCGTGCCGGTCACCGTCACCCACCCCGACGTCACCCGCTACTTCATGACCGTGCAGGAGGCGGTGCACCTGGTGCTCCAGGCCGCGACCATCGGCCGGGGCGGCGAGGCGCTGGTGCTCGACATGGGCGAGCCGGTCCGGATCGCGGACGTGGCACGCCGGCTCGCCGCCGAGGCGGACCGGCCCGTGGAGATCGTCTTCACCGGGCTGCGGCCCGGCGAGAAGCTGCACGAGCACCTGTTCGGCGCGGACGAGGTGGACACCCGCCCGCTGCACCCGCTGATCTCCCACGTCCCGGTGCCGGAACTGGACCCGGACGAGGTGCGGACGCTGGACCCGTACGCCGACCCGGACGAGCTGATCAAGCGGCTGGCGACGTTCTGCGAACCGGCCGGCGCCGCCCTGCCGGCGCTGCCCGGCCAGCGCTGACCGCGGGCCGGTGAAACGCCCGCCCACGAGATGGGATGAGCGTCCCACCGGCCCGGCTCGCCGCCGGTCCCGGCGGCCGTTAGGGTTGACGCTGGTGTGCCGGGAAGCCTGGTCGGCGATGGATTCACCGACCCCAGCTCCCGAACGGACACCGCATGACCCACACCCCGCCTCCGTCGCGCCTGCTCTCGCGCCGCTCCTGGCCGGAAGCCCGCTTCCTGGCCGACGTGCTGCGCACCGAGACGGTCGGCGGCGCCCTGCTGCTGCTCGGCGCCGTGGTCGCGCTGATCTGGGCCAACTCACCGTGGCGCGCCGGGTACGCGGAACTGAGCCACTGGGTGCCCTGGCCCGGCGGCGCGGCGCTGCACCTCGACCTCAGCCTGCGCACCTGGGCCGCCGACGGGCTGCTGGCGATCTTCTTCTTCGTGGTGGGCCTGGAGCTCAAACGCGAGTTCGTCGCCGGTGACCTGCGGGATCCCCGCCGCGCCGCCCTGCCGGTGGTCGCGGCGATCGGCGGCATGGTCGCGCCCGCGCTGATCTACCTGGCGGTGACGATCGGCGCCGGCGGCGACGGACTGCGCGGCTGGGCCATCCCCACCGCCACCGACATCGCGTTCGCCCTCGCCGTGCTCGCCGTGGTCAGCTCCCACCTGCCGCAAGGGCTGCGCGCGTTCCTGCTCACCCTCGCGGTGGTGGACGACCTCTTCGCGATCACCATCATCGCGGTGTTCTACACCGCCGACTTCCACCCGCTGCCGCTGCTCGGCGCGCTGCTGCCGATCGCCGTGTTCGGGCTGCTCGTGCAGCGGCGGCGCACCTGGTGGTGGGCGCTGATCCCGCTGGCCGTGACCGCCTGGGCGCTCGTGCACGCCTCCGGTGTGCACGCCACGGTGGCGGGCGTGCTGCTCGGCTTCACGGTGCCCGTGCTGCGCGGGCGCGACGGCGCGCCCGGCCTGGCCGAGCGGCTGGAGCACCGGTGGCGGCCGGTCTCGGCCGGCCTGGCCGTACCGGTCTTCGCCTTCTTCGCCGCCGGGGTGACCCTGGTCGGCGTGGACGTGGGCGGCGTGCTGAGCAACCCGGTGGTGCTCGCGGTGGCCGCCGGCCTCGTGCTGGGCAAGGTCGTCGGCGTGTTCGGCTCGACGTACCTGCTCGCCCGGTTCACCCGGGCCGAACTGGACGAGGAGATCACCTGGGCCGACCTGCTCGGGCTGGCGCTGCTGGCCGGCATCGGCTTCACCGTGTCGCTGCTCATCGGCGAGCTCGCGTTCGGCGCGGGCAGCCCGGAGGAGGACGGCGTCAAGGTGGCGGTGCTGCTCGGCTCGCTGATCTCCGCCCTGCTCGCCTCGGTGGTGCTGGTCCGCCGCAACCGTGCCTACCGCCGGATCAGCGAGCGGGAGAACCGGGACGCCGACGGCGACGGCATCCCGGACGTCTACCAGGGCGGAACCGCCTGACCTGCGTCGCGCCGGCCGTCCCCAGGCAGCGGACGGCCGGCGCGACGCGGGCCGCTCAGTTCAGCTCCGCCACCGCCTCGAAGATCAGCCACAGGCCGCAGATGGCGAACAGCACGGCCGCGCCGTAGCGGATCGCCCGTTCCGGCAAGTGCCGGCCGAGCATCCGGCCCACCAGGATCGCCAGCGCGTCCGCGGCGACCATGCCGAGCGTCGACCCGAGCCAGGTGCCGAACCAGCCGTACTTGGTGGCCAGCGTGATGGTGGCGAGCATGGTCTTGTCGCCCAGCTCGGCCAGGAAGAACGCCACACCCACCGCGATGATGGCCGACTTGCCGCCGCGCTCGGCCTTACGCTTCTCCTCCTCGGTCAGCTTGTCGCCGCGCAGCGTCCAGGCGCCGAAGCCGAGGAACGCCAGACCGGCGATGAGCGAGATCCACCCGGTGGGCAGGGCGGCGCCCAGGCCGTACCCGATGGCCACCGAGGCGAGGTGCACGACCGCGGTGGCGATCGTGATGCCGATGAGCACCGGCACGGTCTTGAACCGGGTGGCGAACGTGAGTGCCATGAGCTGGGACTTGTCGCCCAGCTCCGCAACGAAGATCACGCCGAAGCTGACCACCAGCGCGACGAGGAAACCCTCCATGTGAACCTTCCCGATCAAGCCGGGAGGAGGAACGGGGGCGCCCTCGACCCGGCTGCGACAGCCTGAGTCGAAGGTCTCGCCCGCCCCGGAGACCGGGGCCGCGTGGCCGGATGCGGAACGCACCAGTGTGTCGACCACGACATTGGGGGCTACTCCCCTTCGCGCCGACCAGCCTAGCCGATCACCGGCGGCGCCCGTCAGCGGGTGTGGCCCGGACCACCCGGACCTCAGTCGGCCCGGGCCAGGCTCACCCCGAACAGCCCGTCCGGGTCGGTCCAGAACGCCTGCCTGTCGAACCCGGCGGCGGTCAGCTCGGCGGCGATCCCCTCCGGCCGGAACTTGGCCGACACCTCGGTCCGCAACTCCTCGCCGGCGGCGAACACGACGTCGGTGTCCAGCACCCGCACCCGGGTCGGGCGCTCGGCGCGCAGCCGCATCTCGATCCACTCCCGCGCCGGGTCCCAGACCGCCACGTGCCGGAACGCGTCGACGTCGAAGTCCGCGCCCAGCTCCCGGTTGATCACCCGGAGCACGTTGCGGTTGAACTCGGCGGTCACGCCGGCCGCGTCGTCGTAGGCGGGCACGATCACGGCCGAATCCTTGACCAGGTCGGTGCCGATCAGCAGCCAGTCGCCGGTCTCCAGCGCCGCGCGCATCGCGGTGAGGAACCCGGCCCGCTCCACCGGCAGCAGGTTGCCGATCGTGCCGCCGAGGAACGCCACCAGGCGCCGGCCGCCGGTGGGCAGCCGGTACAGGTGGCGGGTGAAGTCACCGACGATCCCCCGCACCCGCAGCCCCGGGTACGCGGCGGCGATCTGCTCGGTGGAGGAGCGCAACGCGCTCACCGACACGTCCAGCGGCACGAACGTGCCCAGGTCGCCGTGCCGGGTGAAGGCGTCCAGCAGCAGCCGCGTCTTCTCCGACGAGCCCGACCCCAGCTCGATCAGCGTCTTCGCGCCGGTCAGGGCGACGACGTCGTCGGCGTGCGCGGCCAGCACCGCCCTCTCGGCCCGGGTCGGGTAGTACTCCGGCAGGCGGGTGATCTCCTCGAACAGCTCGCTGCCCCGGGCGTCGTAGAACCACTTCGGCGGCAGCCACTTCGGCGTCGCGGACAGCCCCACCCGTACGTCCTCGCGCAACCCCCGGTCGAGGTCCCGCTCCTCCAGGTGGATCTCCAGCGGCTCCGCGCTCATCAGGTGTCCTCTCTGTCCTGCCGGTGGATGGGGAAGAAGGTCAGGCTGCGGTCAGCTCCCGGACGTCGAACGAGTCCGGGGACGCGACGACGAGCCGGCCGTCCGGCACCGCCCGCCAGGCCGGATCGTCGTCGAACGGCTCGGACGCCAGCAGCACGGAGTCCGGGCCGCGACGCGCCGACAGCGCGTGGCCGGCCGTGCTCGCCACCACCGTCGTACCGTCGGTGAGCAGCAGGTTCAGCCGTGATCCGGGAGCGGCGGCGGCGACCGCCGCGACGGTGTCCGCGACCGCCTCGTCCGGCGGCGCCCCGGCGCGCAGCCGGTGCCGGACCAGCGCCCACAGCAGCGCCGAGTCGGTCGGCACGTCGAGCGTGATCAGGTCGCGCACCGGCAGGCCGGCGGCGAGCGGGACCAGGCTGTCCGGCCAGCCCCGCACCACGCCGTTGTGGCTGAACAGCCAGCGGCCCTCGGCGAACGGCGCCGCCGCCGTCTCGTGCAGCGGCATGCCGACGGTGGCGGAGCGGACCGCCGCCAGCACCGCCCGTGCCCGCGTCACGGCGGCCAGCTCCGGCAGCGTGGTGTCGCTCCACATCGGCTGGGCCCGCCGGTACCGGACCGGGTCGCCGTCGTCGTCGGGGTACCAGGCGACGCCGAAGCCGTCGGCGTTGATGGTGCCGCCGCCGCGCATGTCACGCGGCGCCCACGACTGGCGCAGCAGGCCGTACGGCGGGTCGGACAGCAGGCTGCGCAGCAGCACGGGTGGACCGAGGTACGCGAGGTGACGGCACATCAGGCCGGCTCACTCCTCCGGGCCGGCGTCACGGGCACAGCGGAAACCGCTGAAGATCTGCCGCCGGATCGGGTAGTCCCAGTTGCGGAACGTGCCCCGGCAGGCGGACCGGTCGGTGCCGAACGAGCCGCCCCGCAGCACCCGGTGGTCGTCGCCGAAGAAGACCTCCGAGTACTCCCGGTACGGGAACGCGGTGAAGCCCGGATGCCCCCGGAACGACGACGAGGTCCACTCCCACACGTCGCCGACGAGCTGGTGCACGCCCAGCGGCGACGCGCCCGCCGGGTACGCGCCCACCGGCGCCGGCCACAGATGCCGCTGACCCAGGTTGGCGTGCTCGGCGCCCGGGTCCTCGTCGCCCCACGGGTAGCGGCGGGACCGGCCGGTCGCCGGGTCCCAGCGGGCCGCCTTCTCCCACTCCGCCTCGGTGGGCAGCCGCTTGCCGGCCCACGCCGCGTACGCCTGCGCCTCGTACCAGCAGACGTGCACCACCGGCTCGTCGTCGCGGACCGGCGACCAGCGGCCGAACCGGCGGTACGCCCAGCCGTCGCCGTCGCGCCGCCAGTGCATCGGCGCGCTCAGGTCGGCCTCGATCCGGTGCCGCCAGCCGGCCTCGCTCCACCAGCGCGGCTCGTCGTACCCGCCGTCGGCCATGAACGCCCGGTACTGCCCGTTGGTCACCGGCGCGGCGTCGATGAGGTACGCGGGCAGGTCGACGGTGTGCGCCGGGCGCTCGTTGTCCAGCGCCCACGGGTCGGTGGAGGTGCCCATGATGAACGGCCCGGCCGGCACCCGCACCTCGCCGCCGACGCGGGCCCGGGGCTCCGGCGGGGGCGGCGCGTGCAGCACCGGCGGGCCGGACCGCAGCTGGTGGGTGGCGAGCATGGTCTCGTCGTGCTGCTGCTCGTGCTGCACGATCATCCCGAACGCGAACCCGTCGGCGACGAGGGGGCGCTCGGTGAAGCGGATGCCGTCGAGCAGGTCGAACACCTTGTCCCGCACCGTGCGCACGTAGGCGCGCGCCTCGCCCGGCGGCAGCAGCGGCAGCGCCGGGCGGTCCTTGCGGGGCTGCTTGAACGCGTCGTAGAGGTCGTCGATGTCGTGGCGCACCGGCTCGCGTCCGCCGACGTCGCGGACCAGCCACAGCTCCTCCTGGTTGCCGACGTGCGCCAGGTCCCAGACCAGCGGCGACATCAGTGTGGAGTGCTGCCGGACCAGGTCGTCGTCGTCCACCGCGTCGGTGAGCGACGCGGTGCGGGCGCGGGTCCGCTCCAGCTCCGCGGCGATCCGGTCGCGCAGTCGTTCGGCGTCGGTGCCCGGTCGGTCGGTGGTGGTCACCGGTGTCCCCTCTCCGCGGCGGCGCGGCGCCGCCGGATCGCTCGGTGGGTCTCCTCGTGGATGGCGGGCGGCAGGTCGAGCCGGGGCAGGGCCGTCAGGGCCAGGTCGAACAGCGCCGTCGCGGCGGTGGCCAGCGGGCGCTCGGCCAGTCCGCACCGGGCCGCGGCGCGCCACCGGTCGGCCACCGGCGCGGCCGCCGCCAGCGCGTCGCGGGTGGTCGCCGGGTCGGCGAACAGCGCGGCCAGGACCACCAGCGGCACGGTCCACTCCGCGCCGGGCTGCGCGTCCAGGTAGCGCAGCTCCAGGTAGCCGCGCGGGCGTACCGGCGGGAACAGCGTGCTGACGTGGTATTCCAGGTCGTCGGTGGTGGGCGGGCGGGGCAGCGCGCCGGCCAGCCAGTCGGCGAACGTGACGTCCGGCGGCGCGGTCCAGTCCGGGCCGTCTCCGCGTACGCAGAGCAGCGGCGCGGCGAGCGCGTACCCGGTCCAGGCGGTCACCGGATCCTCGTCGGCGCGGGCCGCCGACCACACCGGGCTGGTCCGGGCCGGGTCGATGGCGAGCCAGGTGGCCATCCGGGCGGAGGCCCAGCCGGTGGCGCGGCCCGCGTGCCGTCCGGCGGTGGCGAAGGCGGCCAGCAGCGGCGGGCCGACGGCGTGCGCGCCGGCCCACCGCAGCGCGAGGTGCTCCGGCTCGCCCGCGTCCAGGCAGACCTGGAGCCCGGCCGTGCTGTACATCATCGCCCGTCCCGCCGGTCCGCGCCGGTCGAAGGCGCACCGCATCGCGCGGTAGCGGGGGGTTTCCACGACGGGTCGCGGCAGGCGCCAGGGGTCGATCCCGCTGCGGCCGAGCACCAGGCCGGCGGCGTCCAGGCGGGCCCGCAGCTCGGCGACGTCGGCCTCGGTGGCCAGGACGAGCGCGCCGACAGTCGGTCGCGGCGCCGCGGAGATCTCCACCTGCCCGCCGGGCTCCACGGTCACGGCGCTCGCGCGCCGGAGCTCGTCGGCCGGGCTGGTGGGGTCGAGCGTCACGGGGCTGTGCCGCCCCAGTGCCTTGCGTAGTCGCTCGCGGTCGACCGGCCGGGTCGGGTCCGCGGCGTCGTGCACGGTCCATTCCAGTTCGACGCCGACGAGCGTGGGTGGTCCGGTCTTGAAGCAGATCCGGGCGAGGTGGCCCCGGGCCGCCTCCTCGTCGCCCAGGACGACGGCGCGGTCCAGGTCCGGCGACATCACCATGGGGTGGCTCCTCCTCGGCGACGGGCGACCACGGTGTTGCGACGCGCCCGGCCCGTTCGGCGCGGGACGCCGTCACACCATCCTCTGTCTAGCAGACGTGATCCGCTTGCCCGGAGAGATGAATTTTTGTCCGGAATCTGATTGCGCCCCGGCGCTCAGTCGTCCTCGTCCTGGTCGCCGTTTTCGGCTGCCGGGGGCCCCGAAGGCTCGCCCACCAGATTCCGGCAGTAGCTCTCCACGTGCTCGGGTCCGCCGGCGGCGGTGACCAGGTCGTCGAAGCCGGGCCGGGTCAGGGCCTTCTCCCGCTGCCGGTCCGACTTGACCAGGTAGGCACGGCAGTGGGCGGCGAGCCGGTTGTTGCCCGCCGAGGGGGCGGGCGGCGCGGCCGGGACGCTCGGCGTCGGCGTCGGCGTGACGTCGCGGGTCGGCGGGGACGCCGCGCCGGACGCCTCGCCGGCCGGTGTGCTCGGCGCCGGTCGCGACGGCCCGGTGGCGGTGGGGCCGGTGGCGCCCGGGCCGCTCGTGGCCGGCGCCGGCGGGATCACCGGGTCGGGGTGGCGGTCCAGGCGTACGGCGGCGAAGGCCACGCCGGCGACCGCGGTGGCGGCCAGCCCGGACAGCGCGGCGGCGATCCGCAGGCGCCGGCGCGGCCGGACCGCGGGCACGGGCACCGGCGCGGGCGCCGCGCGGGCGGCCCGGAAGGCGGCGACCGCCCGGTCCTCGCCGGCGACCTCACCGGCGGTGGCCGGACCGGCCGCGGCCGACAGCAGCCGGGTCAGCGGGTCGGTCTCCGCCGCCGGTGGCGTCCCGGCGCGCGCGGCGTCGAGCAGGCGATCGGTTTCCGCCCGGTCGGCGGGCCCGCCGGACCGGCGAGCGTGCATGCCGTCTCCCCTCACGTCAGCCCTCCGCCGGCTCGGCCTCGGGCGCGTGCGGCACCTGGCGGTCGGTACGGGGACGCGGCGCGACGGCGCCCCGGGTGTCGTCCGGGACGCCGTCCGCCGCGGAGCGCTCCAGCATCGCGGCCAGCCGGCGCAGGCCCCGGTGTGCGGCGGTGCGCACGGCGCCGGCCCGCCGCCCCAGCACCCGCCCGGCGGTCTCGGCGTCGAGGCCGATGACGGCCCGCAGCATCACCGCCTCCGCCTCGGCCGGTGGCAGCGTACGGATCAGGGCCAGCGCGCTCTCGGTGGCGATTGCCTCACCGGCCCGGTCGGCGGTGTCCGCGTCGGCGGCCAGGTCGTTGAGCGCCTGCACCGGCACCGGGACCGACGGACGCCGCCGCTGCCGGCGCAGATGGTCCATGGCCCGGTTGCGGGCGATCGTGACCGCCCAGGCGCGGAACTCGCCACCGGTGAAGGAGGGCAGGTCCCGGGAGATCTGGAGCCACGCCTCGGAGGCCACGTCCTCGGCGTCGGCGCCGACGAGAGCGGTCAGGTAGCGCAGCAGGGCGGGCTGCAGGCTGCGGTAGAGGAACCGGAAAGCCTCCTCGTCGCCGGCCTGCGCCGCGGTGACCGCCTCGTTCAGCTCGGCCGTCACGGTCGCCGTCCGGCCCGGATCGCGTCCGGGCGCCGGACGCGCCGGGGAGCCAGTGGCCACACCGCCATCCGCACTCGCCCCCCCGGTGAGTTGATCTCGCACGCGCACAAGGATGCGATGCGCCATTGACACTGCCGCGCGGTCGGGCGTCGGCGGACATACGGTACCGACGGCCCGGGGCGGCCGGGAGCCGGGCCGACGGCTAGGAAACGCCGGGCGCTCCGGCAAGACTTGAGGGCCGAAGAAACAGAGACAAATGTCTACGCCCGGCTGCGGCGTGTCGTCGTAACGCGCCACGCGGGATGGACGCTGCACGGCGTGCGGACGCACCCGGTCGCGCCGGGCGGGAAGCGCCGTCGTGTTCCCATTCTGGCCGATCGTGCCGGTGCGGTCACGGTGCGCCGATCGCCGTCCCGGCTGGTGGACGGCCCCGCTGAACGCTTTCGATCCTTGGCCGAGATCGCGGGAAATACTTCGCGCCTGCTGTGGGTACGGTATGGGGGTGCTGTCCTCAGACGTCGTACTCAGCGGTCGGTACCGCCTGGAAGACCGTGTCGCCACCGGCGGCATGGGCGACGTCTGGCGTGCCACCGACCTGGTCCTCGGTCGTCCGGTCGCGGTGAAGGTGCTCCTTCCCGCCCTGGTGTCCGACCCCGACTTCATCGCCCGGTTCCGTTCCGAGGCGCGGATCATGGCCTCGCTGCGCCACCCCGGCGTGGTCCAGGTCTTCGACTGCGGCGAGGACGAGCTGCCCAGCGGCGGCCGGGCCGACTACCTGGTGATGGAGTTCGTCGCCGGTGAGCCGCTGTCGCGCCGGATCGAGGACGCCGGGTGCCTCGAGGTCGCCGAGACCATGTCGATCGTGGCCCAGGTGGCGCAGGCGCTGCACGCGGCACACGGGCGCGGCATCGTGCACCGCGACGTGAAGCCGAGCAATCTGCTGGTCCAGGACGACGGCACCGTGGTGCTGGTCGACTTCGGGGTGGCCCGCTCGACCAACGTCACGAGCATCACCAGCACCAACGCGGTGCCCGGCACCGCCCTCTACATGGCGCCGGAGCAGGCCGCCGGGCGGCCCGTCTCGGGCGCCACCGACGTGTACGCGCTCGGCGCGGTCGCCTACTGCTGCCTCACCGGCAGCCCGCCGTTCACCGGCGACAACCCGCTCCAGGTGGCCGTACGCCATCTCGACGACGAGCCGCCGGAGCTGCCGGCGGAGATCCCGGCCTCGGTGCGCGAGCTGGTGTCCCGGGCGCTGGCCAAGGACCCGGCCGATCGCTACCCGAGCGCCGCGGCGATGGCCGACGCGGCGCGGGCCGCGCGTACCGACTCGCCGACCGCGACGGTGGCGCTGCGCGGCGCGTCGAGCCCGGGACGGTCCCGCGACGACCAGCCGGCGGTGCGCCCGGGCGCGGCGGTGGCGACGTCGCGGCGGCGCAGCCGGCGCGGCACGCTCGTCGGGGCGCTGGGCGCGGTGCTGGTGGCGATGGGCGCGCTGGGCGCGCTCGTGGCCGCCGCGAACGACACCGCCGAGCCGGCCACGAAGATCGACTCGACACCCCCCGCGGTGGCGCCGAGCGACCCGGTCGCGGACCCGGTCGTCGACGAGCCGTCGCCGGGCGACGACTACACGTTCCGTCCGGTGGGTCCGGGCGACCGGCCGTCGGCCACGCCGTCGGTGACACCGAGCGCCTCGGCGGTCCCGTCGGCGCAGCCGAGCGTCAGCGAGGAGCCGGCGCCGACCGGCGCGCCGACCACCACGCCGCCCAGCACGCCGGCGCCGACGGCGCCCACCACCACGCCGGCACCCGACCCGACCACCGCCGACCCCGGCACCGGCGGCGGCGGTGACACCGGCGGGCAGCCGGCCACGCAGCCCTGACCCACCACGCACCACGAGCCGGCCCCGCCCACGGCGGAGCCGGCTCGTTCCGAGTACGGCCGGTGACTCTCAGTCCGCGCCGAGCGACGCCACCACCGGCCGGGACAGGGCCCGGCGGGCCGGCAGGACCGAGGCGAGCAGCGCGGCCACCACCGCCACCGCGACGATCAGCCCGATCCGCGCCCAGGGCAGGACGAGGGTGAAGTCCCCGCCGATGCGGGCCACCACGGCCATCGCCCCGGCGGCCGTCCCGGTGCCGAGCGCGATGCCGAGCAGCGTGCCGACGAGCGCGGTGAGCACCGCCTCGACCGCCAGCACACCCCGCATCCCGGCCCAGCTCAGGCCGACCGCACGCAGCACCGCCGTCTCCCGGGTGCGTTCCACCACGGACAGGCTGAGCGTGTTGGCGACCCCCACCAGCGAGATCACCACGGCCAGGCCGAGCAGCGCGGTGACGAACCCCAGCACCAGGTCGACGGTGCCGGTGAGCATCTTCTTGTACGCGGCCTGGTCCATCACGTTCACCGTCGGGTAGCGCGCCAGCACCGACTCGACGGCGCTCCGGGCCACGTCGACGCTCACCCCGGCGGCCGGGTCGACCTCGGCCAGGTAGCCGCGCTCGGTCGGGAACAGGGCGGTGAAGTCGACGTCCGGCACGTCCACCAGGTGACCGGGAGGCACCGGGCTGCCGGCCATGACCGGCTCCTCGTCGGCCACCACCGCGGCGACCCGGAACGACCGGCCGGCGAGGGTGACGGTGGATCCGGCCGTCCAGCCCCTGGTCGCAGCCAGTTCGCGGTGCACCAGCACCGACCCCGGCCCCAGGTCCGCCGGGTCACCGGCGTCCACGGCGGACAGCGTCCGCCGGACCAGCGCCGGGTGCGCGGCCCGCAGCTGCATGTCGCCGACCACCCGGCTGCGCTGCTCGTGCACCACACCCAGCTCCGGGCGGGCGGCCAGCTCGTCGGTGAGCGTGGCCGGCAGGTCACCGCCGATGCCGGTGACCAGGAAGTCCACGCCGATCCGGGCGTCCACCGCGCGTTCGATGCCGGACTTGACGCTCGCCGCGCCGACCACGAACGCCGAGACCAGCCCGATGCCGATCACCATGGCCGTCGCGGTGGCGGCGACCCGGCGCGGGTTGCGCACCGCGTTCGACATGGCCAGCCCGCCGGTGGCGCCGAACGCCGCGCGGAACGGCCCGCCGAGCACCCGTACCAGCGCCGGCACCAGCACCGGGCCGAACGCCACGATGCCGCCGAAGGCCAGCAACCCGCCGGCCGCGACCAGCACCACCTGACCGGTGGCGCCGGCGCCGGCCAGCGCCGCCACACCGGCGGCCAGTGCCAGCGCGCCGACCGCCAGCCGGATCCGCCCGGCCGGACGGACCGGGTTGACCGCCGCGTCGGTGAGCGCCGCGACCGGCGCGACCCGCGTCCCCTGCCAGGCCGGCAACGCGGCCGACGCCACGGTGAGCAGCGTCCCCAGCCCCAGCGAGACCAGCAGCGTACGCGGGGTCAGCGTGAGTCCGCTGCCCAGCGGCGCGCCGGTGCCGGCGAGCAGGACGCCGAGACCGCCGGCCACCGCCGCGCCCGCCAGCACCCCGACCACGGAGGCGAGCAGGCCGGTCACCGCCGCCTCGGACAGCGTGGCCCGGTAGATCTGTCCCCGGGTGGCCCCGACCAGGCGCAGCAGCGCGGTACGCCGG
Source organism: Micromonospora sp. LA-10 (assembly GCF_051853095.1). NCBI lineage: Bacteria > Bacillati > Actinomycetota > Actinomycetes > Micromonosporales > Micromonosporaceae > Micromonospora > Micromonospora sp. LA-10. Next base: position 54,382 of record NZ_CP195710.1, on the reverse strand, counting down.
GACCGCTGGGCGAGCACGATGGCGAAGGTGTTGGCGATCACGAAGCCGGCCACCACCACCGCGACCGCGGCGAACGTGCCGAGCAGCATCCCGAACTGCCGCAGGTCGCGTACCGCGTCGTCGACCGCCGCATCGAGGATGGCGTCGCGGTCCCGGACCGTCGCGTCCGGTCCCACCACGGCGCGGATCCGGTTGGCGAGCGCCGCCGTGTCCACGCCGGGGCGCGCCGCCACCATGATCCGGCCGTAGCCCTTCTCGCCGCTGACGGCGAGCGCGTCCGGGCCGGTCAGCCCGATGTACGGGCCACCGACGTCGCGGGAGCTGCCGTCCACGTCGACGGTGCCGACCAGCGTGTACGGGCGGGCCGCGCCGTCGCGTCCGCCGATGGACACCGGGCCGCCGACGGTGAAGCGCTCCTCGGCGACGGTCTCGTCGTCGAGGACCACCTCGCCGGGGCGCTGCGGCAGCCGCCCGGCGACCACGTCGTAGGACTGCAGGGCCGCCTCGGTGGGGACGGCGGCGAGCACCGCGTACCCGAGGACGGGACGGCCGTCGGCGCCGACCACCCCGGCGGAGCCGGTCAGCTCCCCCGCGGCGGCGGCCACCCCGTGGAGGGCGCGTACCCGCTCCACGAGCGCCGGGGGCAGCGGGTCGGTCTCGGCGTACGCGGCCAGGTCGGTGTGTCTGTCGAACTCGCCGGCCCGCTCGTACGCCCCGGCGCGCATGCCGTCGATGAACATCAGCGTGCCGGCGACGAACGCGACGCCGAGCACGATCGCCAGGGAGGACAGCAGCAGGCGCAGGCCGTCGGCGCGGACCTGGCGCAGGGTCAGGCGCAGCATGCCGGTCACCGCCCCACCGGCGCGACGGCCGGGTCGAGGCGGCTGAGCGCGTCGCGGACCTCGCCGACCGTCGGCGCGTGCAGCTCGTCGACCAGCCGGCCGTCGGCGAGGAAGACCACCCGGTCGGCGTGCGCGGCGGCGGCCGGGTCGTGGGTGACCATGACGACGGTCTGGCCGAGCAGGTCCACCGCCTCGCGCAGCAGCCGCAGCACCTCGGCGCCGGAGCGCGAGTCGAGGTTGCCGGTCGGCTCGTCGGCGAAGATCACCCAGGGCCGGGTGATCAGCGCGCGGGCCACCGCGACGCGCTGCTGCTGCCCGCCGGACAGCTCCGCCGGGCGGTGCCCGAGGCGGTCGGTCAGGCCCACCGCGGCCACCACCTGACGCAGCCACGCCGGGTCCGGGCGGCGGCCGGCGATCGCCAGCGGCAGGACGATGTTCTCCTGCGCGGTGAGCGTCGGCAGCAGGTTGAACTTCTGGAAGACGAAGCCGATCCGGTCCCGGCGCAGCCGGGTGAGCCGCCGGTCGTCCAGGCGCGTCAGGTCGGCGTCACCGATGTGGACCGCCCCGGCGGTCGGCCGGTCGAGGCCGGCGAGGCAGTGCAGCAGGGTGGACTTGCCGGAGCCGGACGGGCCCATGACGGCGGTGAACCGGGCGGCGGCCAGGTCGAGGTCGACGCCGTCGAGCGCGACGACGCGGGACTGCCCGGCGCCGTACTCCATGCGCAGCGCGCGGGCGGCGAGGGCGACGCCGGTGGTCGGTGTTGCGGACACTGTGGTGCTCCTGTCGGACACGGTCTGAAGACCCTTCCGACGCTAGGGCCGGCACCGGCCAGTTGATCTCCACCTGCGCGCTCGACCTCGGTGCGACCGAGGTCGTCCCCCACCGGGGAAACCCGTACGACCTGAGGCGTACGCCGGGTCAGCCGCCGGGCGTGATCAGGCCGCTCTCGTACGCCAAAACGACCGCCTGGACCCGGTCGCGCAGCTGGAGCTTGGCCAGGATGCGCCCGACGTGGGTCTTCACCGTCGCCTCCGCGACGTGCACCCGGGCGGCGATCTCGGCGTTGGACAGCCCCTGTGCCACCAGCAGCAGCACCTCCCGCTCCCGCTCGGTGAGCTGGGCCAGCCGGGGATCGGCGGCCGGCGCCGGGCCGAGCTGCCCGGCGAACCGGTCGAGCAGCCGGCGGGTGATCGACGGGGCCACCACCGAGTCGCCCTGCGCGACGACCCGGATCGCGGCCATCAGGTCCTCCGGCGGCACATTCTTGAGCAGGAACCCGCTCGCCCCGGCGCGCAGCGCGGCGAACGCGTCGGCCTCCGTGTCGAACGTGGTCAGCGCCAGCACGCGGGGGCGGTTGCCGGGCGGCCGGGCGCAGATCCGGCGGGTCGCCTCCACCCCGTCCATGGTGGGCATGCGCAGGTCCATCACCACCACGTCGACGGCGACGCGGTCCAGCACCCGCAGCGCGTCCGCGCCGTCGATGGCCTCGGCGACCACCGCCAGGTCGGGCTGGGAGTCGAGCACCATCCGGAACCCGGCGCGCACCAGCGCCTGGTCGTCGACGATCATCACCCGCACGGTCACGCCGCCGCGCTCCCTTCCTCCGTGGTGGTCGCCGGGGGCAGCGGCAGCCGCGCCTGGACCCGCCAGCCACCGGCAAGTGTGGGGCCGGCGGTGAGGCTGCCGTCGTACACCCCGACCCGTTCCCGCATGCCGACCAGGCCGTGGCCGCCGGACGGCGCCGGCCGGTCGACCGGCCGGCCGCGCCCGTCGTCCACCGCGCGGACCACGACGGCGTCGGCGCTCCAGTCCAGCGTCAGCTCCACCGACGCGCCGACGCCCGCGTGCTTGAGCGTGTTGGTCAGGCTCTCCTGCACCACCCGGTAGACGGTCAGCTCCAGGCCGGGCGGCAGCGGCGGCGCCGTGCCGGCGCCGCCGCAGGCGACCCGCAGCCCGGCGGCGCGGAACCGGTCGAGCAACGCGGGCAGCTCCACCAGCGCGGGGCGGCGGTGCGCCGGCTCGGCGGCGGCCTCGTCCGCCGGGTCCGGCTGCGTCGGGGTGGGTTCCCGCAGTACGCCGACCAGCCGCCGCATCTCCTCCAGCGCCTGCCGGCCGGTGTCCGCCACCACCTTGGCCGCCTCCCGGGCGGTGTCCGGATCCCGGTCGAGCGTGAACCGCACCCCGTCCGCCTGCACGATCATCACGGCCATGCTGTGGGCGACCACGTCGTGCAGCTCACGGGCGATCCGGGTGCGCTCCTCGGCCACCGCGGCCCGCGCCTCCGCCTCCCGTTCGCGTTCCAGCGTGGCGGCCCGGTCCTCCAGGCTGAGCACGTAGAGCCGGCGGGTCCGCATGTTCAGCCCGCCCAGCCAGACCGCGCCGACGACCAGGGCGTAGAAGAACGCGCCCATCCACCAGGGCCCGGAGCCCGGCGTCTGGAGCGCGGCGAGCACCCCGCCGAGCACCCCGACGACACCGGCCACGATGCCGTCGCGCAGCCGGTCGGCGTACTTGACCACGCTGTAGAGGGCGATCAGCACGGCGATGTCGTAGGCGAGCGGACCCCAGCCGGCGATCACCTGGACCAACGCGAGCGCGGCCACCGCGACGGCGACCGCCGTCGGGTGGGTACGCCGGAAGAACACCGCCACCGCCGCCGCCAGCCCGACCGCGAACGCCGGTACGCCGATCTGGCCGGCGAGGTACGCGGAGACGGCGAAGAACACGACCAGCCCGCAGACGGCGGTGTCGAAGGCGATGCCGCGCAGCGGACGGCCGAGGATGAGGCGAGCCACGACTCCCCAGCCTAGGCCCGCTCTCCCGACCTCTCCCCCACCGCCCCACGTCGCGGTGATCATGAGGTTGACGGGCGTCGCCGTCCCTTTTGTCGCCGCCAACCTCATGATCACCGCGGGGAGCGGCGGGTGGGGTGGGGGTTGGGAGGGGTCAGGGGGTCAGGAGGGTTCGCATGCGGGTGATCTCGGCGGACTGCTCGACCGCGACCCCGGTGGCGAACTCCTGCATGGCCTGGTCGGCGCCGACCTTCAGCAGGTCGGTGGACATCACGATCGCGCCCTGGTGGTGGTCGGTCATCATCTGCACGAAGAGCTTGTCGAACGCCGCGCCGCGGGCGTCGGCGAGCTGCCGCATCGCCTCGGCGGACTGCATGCCGCGCATGCTGCCGTGGTCGTGTCCCGGCACGTCGGCCGGCAGGTCGCGGGTGCTGAGCCAGGCACGCAGCAGGCCGACCTCGGGCCCCTGGGCGGCGCGGATCCGCTCGGCCACGGCGCGGATGCGGGGGTCGGCGGCCCGGTCGGGGGCGAGCGTCGCCATCTCCAGGGCCTGCTCGTGGTGCGGGATCATCATCCGGACGTACCAGACGTCGAGGCCGTTCCACCGGGGCGTCGACGCTCCCCGCACCTGATCGGGCGCACGGGTGGCGGCCGACTCCCCCGGACGGCCGGGGACCAGCAGCGGCGCCGCCGAGGTGGTGGCGCTCGCGCTCGACGCGCCCGTCGCGGCGTTCCCCGCGGCCGCCGGCGGCCGGGTGTCGTCGCGCCCGGCGAACGCCAGCCCGCCGATCACCACGAGCATGACGAGCGCTGTGACGCCCACCCACACGCGCGCCTGCCGGCTGGTCATACGACGCCTCCTCCGGTCAAGGTGAAAGGGATCCTATACATAGATAAAAGTTCCCCAGTGTGACCCAGGTCACATTGATGACGGTCTCCGATCGGTAAGGTTTGGCGAATCATCATCCCCTTTCGAAGGGTGTTGCCGGTGATCAGCCTCCGCACGTCCCGCACCCGCATCATCAGTCTCGCCGCCGCCGGCCTGCTGCTCGCCGGCGTGGTCGCCGCGCCGCCGAGCAGCGCCCAGGAGATCCCCCGCGCCCAGGCCGCGCCGGCCACCGTGGACAACGCCGTCCCCGGTGTCGACGAGATCTCCAGCAGCCCCAACCTGCGTCAGGTGGCCAACCTGCCGAAGCAGGCGCCGTTCGACACCACCGCCGCCCTCGGCACCGACATCGCCTTCCAAGGGCGGTACGCGTTCGTCGGCAACTACGACGGGTTCGTCATCTACGACATCCTGCGGCCGAGCCGCCCGACGATCGTGTCGCAGGTGCTCTGCCCCGGCTCGCAGAACGACATCTCGGTCCACGGTGACCTGCTCTTCCTGTCCACCGACTCCTCCCGCAGCGACGACTCCTGCGCCAGCGCCAGCCAGCCGGCGTCGGTGAAGGAGTCCTGGGAGGGCATCAAGATCTTCGACATCCGCGACAAGCGCAACCCGCGCTACATCAAGTCGGTCGAGACCGCGTGCGGCTCGCACACCCACACGCTCGTGCCCGGCAAGGACAAGCGCAACGTCTACCTGTACGTCTCGTCGTACAGCCCGCGCGCCGACTTCCCGGACTGCCAGCCGCCGCACGACTCCATCTCCATCGTCAAGGTGCCGGTGAAGAGCCCCACCACGGCCTCGGTGGTCGCCACGCCGAACCTGTTCCCGGACGGCGGCTACCCGGGCATCCCGGGCCAGACGTCGGCCACCACCGGCTGCCACGACATCACCGCGTACCCGGCGAAGGACCTGGCCGCGGGCGCGTGCATGGGTGACGGCATCCTGCTGGACATCAAGAACCGCGAGGCCCCCCGGGTGATCGAGCGGGTGACCGACGCCGAGAACTTCGCGTTCTGGCACTCGGCCACGTTCAACAACTCCGGCACCAAGGTCGTCTTCACCGACGAGCTGGGCGGCGGCGGCGCGGCCACCTGCAACGAGGTGGTCGGCCCGAAGCGCGGCGCGGACGCCATCTACGACATCACCGGCCGCGGTGACGCCCGCAAGCTGGAGTTCCGCAGCTACTACAAGATCCCGCGCGTCAACGCCGACACCGAGAACTGCGTGGCCCACAACGGCTCGCTGATCCCGGTGCCGGGCCGCGACATCATGGTGCAGGCCTGGTACCAGGGCGGCATCTCGGTGTGGGACTTCACCGACTCCCGCAAGCCGACGGAGATCGCCTACTGGGAGCGCGGTCCGCTGGACGCCTCGCAGCTGCGTACCGGCGGTTCCTGGTCGGCGTACTGGTACAACGGCCACATCTACTCCAGCGACATCCAGAAGGGACTGGACGTGCTGGAGCTGCGTGACCCGCGGACCTGGCTGGCGCAGTTCCTGCTGGTTCCCGAGCTGAACGTGCAGACCCAGGCCGGTTACCTGAGCTGGTGACCCGCTGACCGTCCCGGGCCCGGCGCTCCCCTCGCGGGGGACGCCGGGCCCGGTGCGTGCGGGGCCGGGAAACCCCTGGCCGCACCGGCCGCCGCGAGCGATCCTGTCTTCCGTGAAGCGGTACGTGAGCGACCCGCTCGACGGCGCCGACGTCGTGCTCGTCGGACTCTTCCCGGCCAAGGACAAGGACTACGAGGCCCGCCTCGACCAGCTCGCCGCCGTGGCCGAGGAACGCGGCGCCCGGGTGGTGGGCCGGTTCGCGCAACGTCGAGGCGTCTCCGACCGGTGGCACGCACGTCCCGGCGGAGCTACCCGGATGTCCCGGCCGTTCTCCCGGCGGACGCTGCTGACGCACGGCAAGCTCCGCGAGATCGCCGAGGCGTGCAAGGAGGCCGGCGTCGACGCCGCCGTCTTCGTGAACACCCTGACACCGGTCCAGCGGACCGTGCTCGCCGACCTGCTGGGCTGTCTCGTGATCAGCGGCGACGACCTCGGCCGCAGCGGTCCCCCGCCCCGGATCAGCTCATCGGCAGGCGGTAGTCGCGGGTCCCGCCGCCGGCGGTGACCACCCGCACCTCGCCGCTGCGCAGCCCGTACGTGACCGACCAGCGGGTGTGCGACTGGCGTACCGCGTTCAGCAGCCGCAGCGCCCCGGGCGCGTCCACCACCCCACCGGTCCGGTCCAGCTCCTTCGCCAGCACCCCGTACCGGCGGTCCTGGCGCAGGTCCCGGTCCGGCACCCCGACGGCCGGCACGTTCGTCAGCGCCTGCCACGGGCCGCTGCGCCGGTCCACAGTCATCTTCCCGTCGACGAACTCGACCACCGCTGACGCGCCGGTCGCGTCGGCCAGCAGGTAGTGCAGCGGCGGCCCGCCGTCGAAGTCCAGGTTGTAGCGCTTGAACACGGCGACCGCCTCGTCCACCGTGGCGGCCGAGTCGAGCACCAGGCGCAGGATGCGCACCGAACCTACCTTCGGCAGGCCGGGCACCGGCTCGGCGCGCGCGCCGTCGTCGGCGGCCAGCCCGACCGCGAGGCCCCGCTCGTTCATGCCGTCGAACGGCAGCAGCGGCGCGTCCAGCAGCCGCCGGTCCCCCGCCGGGTCGGCGGCCACGCCCAGGTAGGAGATGTCGACCAGCGAGATCGAGGCGTACCCGTCCGGCGGGTCGGTGCGCAGCACCAGCGCGGGGTTCGGCTCCCAGTCGAAGTTGCGGGCGAACAGCGGCCGCTCCCGGTCGCCGAGCGCGGCGAACAGCGAGCAGCCGAACGGGCTCGGCGGCGTCGACCCGGCCAGCCCGGCGCTCGGGTCGTAGTCGCCGTCGTACGTCATCTCGTACATCGGCAGATCGTCGATCTTGCGGAGGCTGGCCAGCGTCCGTTCGACCTGGCCGGGGTCCTGCCGTGAGGCGGTCGGCGAGCCGGCCGCGGCCGGCGGGTCGGACCGGCGGCTCTCCCCGCAGGCCGTGCCGAGCAGGAGCAGCGCGAGCCCGCCGGCGATGAGGGTCCTCCGCATGACAGCGACGCTAGAAGAGGCGTCCGCCGATGTCCATCCGGGACCCGGTCAGCTCCGCACGACAGCGAACATCCAGCAGCCGTACACCACGTTGCGGCTGTGCAGCAGGTCCACCGCCGGATCGGCGAACAGGTCCGCGATCACCGCCTCCGGGTCGCCGCCGTCGTGTCGCCGTCCGCCCACGATGCGGCCCCGGCTGTCGTACGCGCGCAGCACCTGCTCCCGTCCGCGCCACTGCGACGGGTACGCCGTCACGTCGTCCGGGCCGGCGCAGGCTCCGGCGTGCGCGAACACCGGCCCCACCTCGCGGTACGGGCCCGGCGGCAGCGGCGGGGCGTACCCGAACAGCAGCAGCGCCTCGTCCGGCCGGGCGTCGCGCAGGCAGCAGCGCAGCGGCTCGCCGCCGGTGGCGCGCCGGCGCTCGGGCGGCTGCCCGGTGGCGTCGCGGCCGGGCGTCGCGCAGGCAGCAGCGCAGCGGCTCGCCGCCGGTGGCGCGCCGGCGCTCGGGCGGCTGCCCGGTGGCGTCGCGGCCGGTGCGCCGCAGCTCGGCGAGCGTCTCTGCAGGCAGTGGGCGGATCAGGAACGCGGTGCGGGTGGTCGTCACGGTCCCAGCCTGGCGCGGCGCGGACCACGGCGCTGGCGGTGATCGGACCTGGCGTTCGGATGCGCGAAATTGCGGACCGAGCGGGCACGCGCGGCCCGCATCGGACGCCGACAATGGCCGGATGGACGTCGACGACTACCGCGCCCACTCCCCGTACAGCGATCCCCGCCACCACGCGGCGCTGCTCGACGCCGTACCGGCCGACCTGCCCACCGTCGCGGCGACCGCCCGCAACGTGATCATCCACTACCGGGCCGGCGGCGTGGAGCTGCCGGACGTCCGCCAGGCCGAGGTGAACCTGCGCTGGACGGACCGCATCCTCGACACCGACCAGGCCCGGTTCCCGCTGCCGCTGACCGCCGAGCGCCCGGCCGCCGAGCGGGTCGCCGGCTGCTGCCGGGACCACGCGCTGCTCACGGTCGCGGCGCTGCGTCAGCACGGCATCCCGGCACGCAGCCGGGTCGGCTTCGCCGGCTACTTCGTGCCCGGCTGGCATCACGACCACGTGCTCGCGGAGTGGTGGAACGGCGAGCGCTGGGTCTGGTCCGACCCGGAGCTCGACCCGGCCGGCGACTGGCCGTTCGACGGCTACGACATCGACCCGGAGGCGGGGCACTTCGAGTCGGCGGCCCGGGTGTGGCTGGCGTACCGGGCGGGCCGGATCGACCCGGACACCTACGGCGTGGACCCGTCGCTGCCGATCCGGGGCGACTGGCTCGTCCACGACTACGTGCTGCTGGAGCTGGCCCACCGGCACAAGGACGAGGTGCTGCTCTGGGACGAGTTCGGGGCGATGACCGAGGACCTGACCGGCGCCGACCTCACGCTCGTGGACGAGGTCGCCGCGCTGCTCGTGGCCGCCGACCGCGGTGACACCGCCGCCGGGCGGGAGCTGACCCGGCGGTACGCCTCGGACGCCCGGTTGCGTCCGGGCCCGACGGTGCACTGCGGCGACCCGGTCTCCGGCGTGGCCGCCGACGTGGACCTGCGGCGCTGACCCACCGGCGGCCGCGCACCGGCCGGGCGCCCGGGCCGCGCGGGCTCACCCGGGCAGGGGCGCCTCGTCACCTCGGGTGCGGCGCGGGTTGACCAGCCGCCGGACCATCGGCGCGGCGTTCCACCGGGCCGCGCCGACCAGGTCCCGGGCGTGTTCGAGCACCGTGTAGTCGGGCCGGGCCATGCCCTCGGCGATGGCCCGGTCGAGGTCGTTGCCGCACCGGGTGAGCACGCTGTCGAAGTCCCGCCGGACCGGTTCCAGCAGGTCGTAGCCGAAGGAGCGGTGCAGCCGGGCGAACAGTGGCTTGTAGAGGCGGGTCCGTTCGTGCAGGCCCGACGAGTACGACATCGGGTTCTTCGGCCGCTGCCGGACGTAGCCGGGCAGCAGGTCGGCGAAGGCCTGCCGGACGATCCACTTCTCCTGCCCGTCGCGCAGCTTGAGGTCCAGCGGCAGCCGCATGGCCAGCTCGACGACGCTGAGGTCGAGGAACGGCACCCGCGCTTCCACCCCGTGCGCCATGCTGGCCCGGTCCACCCGTTGCAGCTCGGTCCGGCACAGGTTGCGGATCTTGTGCAGGAACAGCCGGCGGGACCGCTCCGGCCCGACCTGGTGGTACATCGGATATCCGCCGAACAGCTCGTCGGAGCCGTCGCCGGTGAGCACCACCCGGACGCCCAGCTCGCGCAGCCGCCGGAAGATCGGCACCGAGACGACGGCGTTGATGATGTCGCCGTACTCGGTCAGCTCGGAGACCCGGATCGCCTCGCGTACGTCGGCCAGCCGGATGTCGCGCGGGCGCAGCTCGATCACCTCGTGCGGCACGCCGAGGTCGGCGGCGAGCCGTCGGGCGTACGCGACGTCCGGGCTCTCCGGCACGCCGATGGTGACCGCCACGCAGTCCGGGTGCAGTTCCCGGGCGTGCAGCAGCGCCAGTGAGCTGTCCAGGCCGCCGGAGAGCACCACGCCGACGGTGAGATCGGTGTCCAGCCGGGCCCGCATCGCGTCGGTGAGCGCGACGCGGACCAGCAGGGCCGCCTCGTCCGGGTCGTCGATCACCGGCAGGCCGTCGCCGAGGGTGAGCAGGTCGACGTGCGGGCGTGGCCGGACCGGACCGCCGGGCTCGACCCAGCCGTGGTGCCCGGGCGCCACCTCGCTGATCGGCGCGCCGTGCCCGACGAGCGCCTTGACCTCGGAGGCGAGGTGCAGGCAGCCGGGCACGCGGGACCAGTACAGCGGCTTGACCCCGAGCGGGTCGCGGGCCAGGTAGGCCCGCCCGCTGTCCCGCTCGACGATCACGAACGCGTACTCCCCGCGCAGCCGGCGTACCGCGTTCTCGCCCCACTGGTGGAACGCGGTCAGCACCACCTCGGTGTCGCCGGTGGTGCGGAACTCGTGCCCGAGCCGGGTCAGCTCGGCGCGCAGCTCGTGGTGGTTGAAGATCTCGCCGTTGAAGCAGAGCAGGTGCCGCTCGTCCGGCGACATCCAGGGCTGGACGGACCGTTCCCGGTCCACGATCTTCAGCCGCCGTACGCCGGCGAGCAGGCCGTTCTCCTGGCGGGTCTCGGTGACCTCACCGCGCGGCGTGAGCGCGGCGAGCATCCGGCGGAAGGTGGCCGGGTCGGCCTCGGGGCCGATGCTCAGCGCGATGCCGCACACCGGGTCACACCCCCATCTCGGCCTCGTACGCCCGCCGGTAGCGGCGGCGGGCGTCCGGGGCGAGACACACGTGCCAGGCCTGTCCCTCGTCGACCACGTTCACCTCGCCGGCGTCCTGTCGGGCCAGCAACAGTCCGGCGAGGACCGAACGGGCGTCGAAGCGGTCGTACCACTCCAGCTCGACGTCGGCGGCCCAGCCGAGGCAGTGCCCGCTGGGCACCATCGCGGCGTACCCCAGGCGCCGCAGCCGGTACTGGTGCTCGGCGCTGCGGGCCAGGCTGGTCACCCAGAGCGGCGGCGTGCGGTCCGGCGCGACGGCCGCGAACTCCCGGGCCAGGTCGTTGAGGAACGCGATCATCTCGCGGCGGGCCCGGCGGAACAGCAGACCGGCGGTACGCGGGGTGGCGTCCGGGAACAGCCGCCGCCGTACCGCGCGCAGGCCCCGCCCCACGACGGTGGCGGCCTGCTCCTGATAGCGGAACTCGATCAGCCCGCGCCGGCGCAGCCACTCCAGGTCGACCAGTTCGGCGCTGGAGCGGACCTGGTCGTCGGTGAGGAACGTCGGGGCGTCCCGCCACCAGAGCACGTCGACGCGGGACAGCAGGTAGATCCGTACCAGCGCGGTGAGGTCCTGGGCCGAGCTGCGCGCGTTGGGCTGGTAGCGGGCCATCTCCAGCAGCAGCGTCTCCCGGGCGCCGATCAGCCCCTGGGGCGTCGCGTCGAGGACGGCGGCGATGGCCGGTTCGCGCAGCCACTGGTCGAGCAGCACCTGGCGGGCGGTGGCCGACGGCGCATCGGCGAGCGCGCCCACCTCGACCAGGAGGTCCGCCACCGCCGCCCGGTACGCGGACAGGTCCGGCACGGTCTCGGAGCGCCGGCCTGCGGCGGGCACCCGGCGGGCGGGGGCGGTGGGCGTGGCGGCGGGACCGGGCTGGCGACCGGGGCTGCGGCTGGGCACTCGCATGGTCTCCGTCCCCTCTCGGTCGGGACACGGCGTGACGGTATCTGCGCACACCGTAATTACCGAAGAGGGAGAGAATCTCCCATCTCTGCCGAAGGCGCCCGATCAGGTGGCGAATCGCCGCGTCCGGTCCTGCACCTCGTCGTATCCGGGCGGCGCCGGCAGTCCCGCGTCGCGCCCGGCGGCGATCGCGTCCGCGAGGTGCAGCGCCGCGCCGAGGGCCGCCCGGAACAGCAGCGAGCCGGTGCTCACCCGGGCCGCGCCGAGCCGGCCCAGGGCGGCCGGGTCCGGGCCGCCCGGCCGGTACAGCACGTTGACCCGCAACCCCGCCTCGGCCGCCAGCACGGCCACCAGGTCGTCGGGCACGCCGGGCACGAACAGGCCGTCCGCGCCGGCCTCCCGGTAGGCAACCGCCCGCCGCCGCGCCTCGTCCAGCGGCGACGGCACGTCCAGCCACCAGGCGTCGGTGCGGGCGTTGACGAAGACCCCCGGGACGGTCGCGCGGACCGCCGCGATCGTGGCGGCGACGTGCTCCGCCGGGGCCAGGCGCCCGTCCGGGCGGCCGTCCTCCAGGTTCACGCCGACCACGCCGAGCGCGGCCAGCTCGCCGACGTAGCGCGCCACCTCGGCCGGGTCGTCGTGGAAGCCGTCCTCGATGTCGACGGTGAGCAGCACCGGCAGGCGCCGCAGCCGGTACGCCAGCTCCAGCGTCTCGGCCCGGGTCGCGCGGACCGCGTCGGGCCGTCCGGCGGCCGCCGCGACGCCCAGGCTCGTGGTGCCGATCGCCGGGAATCCCCGGTCGGCGAGCGCCGCGGCGGAGGCGTGGTCCCAGGCGTTCGGCAGCAGCAGCGGGTCGCCGGGCCGGTGCAGCTCACGGAACGCGCGGTACCTGTCGGTCATCGCGGCGTCACCTCCGGCCGGTCGGTCGGGAATGGTTCAGTCGTGCGGCAGCGGCGGCGCAGCACGCCGACCACACCGGCGGCCAGGGCGAACGCGTGCCGCTGCCCGGGGCAGGCGCGGGGACCGGCGCCGAAGGTCAGCGCCGCACCAGTGGGATCGGCGCGGAACCGGTCGGGTTCCGGGAAGACGGCCGGGTCGCGGTTGGCGGCGTCGAACCGGAGCAGCAGCCGCTCCCCTGCCCGTACCGCCTGGCCGCCCAGACCCAGCGCGTCGGTGGCGATCCGGCGGGTGAGGCGTACCGGTGGATCGAGGCGCAGCACCTCGGCGAGCAGCGTGTCGGTCCCGAGTCGGGGCGGCGCGGCGAGGCCGTGCCGGGCGGCCGCGCCGATCAGCCCGGCGGTGGCGTCGGCGGCCTGCACCAGCAGCCCGAGGCGGTTCGCGGTCGTCTCGGCCGGAGCCGGCGGCGACATCGCGAGCAGCGCCGCCACCGCCCGGTCCGCCTCCTCAACCGCCGCCGGGCTCGCGCCCGGGTGGTAGGCGGCGGCCACCGCGCACACCTGCGCGACGGCCACCGCCGGATCTGCCAGGCCGAGCCGCTCCGCCAGCACCTCGACGGGTACGCGCCGAGCCGGCTCGCCCGTCACGATCTCCTTGCCGGGCAGGCGGTCGAGGATCCGTTCGGTCAGCCGCGCGGCGGCAAGGCTCAGCTCCGCCGGGTCGAGGGTGTCCAGCGCGGCCGTCCCGAGGGCGCGGCGCGCGGCGTGCCGATCGGGTGGGCTGAACCGGCTCACCGTGCCGCGCAGCCAGGCGAGGGTGCCCTCCGGGCCGGGCGGCGCCGCCGGCACCACGCAGCGGGGATCGGTCAGGGCGGCGACGACGTCCGCGTACCGGGTGAGGACCCAGCCGTCGTCGCCGGGCGTCGGCGGTCCGCAGGGCGGTGTGCCCGGAGCAGCCGCGATAGTCGGTAGGTCCATCGCCCGACCGTAGGGCGCGAACAGTTCGGTCCCGGCCGAACGATCCGGCGGTCCTCAGGCGCGCGCCGGGCCGGTGTCCCGGGAGGCGGGCGGGGCCAGCAGCGCCGGGTCGAGCGCGAGCGCCTCGGCCATCGCGTCCCGCCCGGCCGGGGTGAGCCGCACCGCCCGCCCGGCGCCCCGCGTCGTCCAGCCGAGGTCGAAGAAGCGCCCGCACAGGGCCGCCCCGAGCGCCCCGGCCAGGTGCGGGCGCCGCTCGGTCCAGTCCAGGCAGTCGCGTACGAGGGGTCGCCGGGCGGCGCGCAGCGGTTCCACAGGTACGCCCAGGCCGGCCAGCCAGGACACTCCGTCGCCGGTCAGCGCCAGGCCGCCGGAACGGTCGAGCACGCCACGGGTGAGCAGCGCGTCGTGCAGCAGCACGCCGAGCCGCCCGGCCAGGTGGTCGTAGCAGGTCCGGGCGTACGCCAGGGCGGTGGCGGCCGACGCGGCGCGCAACGTGCGGGGCGGGGTGTCCGGGGCGGGCGCCCGCCCGGCCAGGTCCTCGACGAGCTGGGCGACGGCCGGGCCGGCGAGGCGGACGTAGCGGTGGCGGCCCTGCCGCTCTTCGACCAGCAGGCCGCCCGCCACCAGCCGGGTGAGGTGGTCGCTGGCGGTGGACGCGGTGACCCCGGCGGCGCGGGCGAGTTCCCCGGCGGTCCAGGCGCGTCCGTCGAGCAGGGTGAGGCAGAAGCCGGCGCGGGTCGGGTCGGCGAGCAGCGCGGCGAACCCGGCCAGCCCTCGGCCGTCGGCGCGGATGGTCATCCGCCCATGCTGGCACGGCCACGGTTCGGGCCGCGCCGAACGGTGCCGGGGTTCTTTACACACGCCTCTGCAACGTTGTAGAAACGGTGGCACCGCACCTCCGTCTATTCCCGAGGGCAGGCCCGATGGGACACCTCCGCCGCGGTGGCGCGCTCGCCGCCGTACTCACGCTTCTGCTCGCCGGCGCGGCCCCCGCGTCCGCCGCCGGGCCCGACCGCTACCGCAACCCGGTCTCCGCCGGGTTCGCCGACACCTTCGCCGACCCGGTCGTGGTGCGCGGCGACGACGGACTCTGGTACGCCTTCGGCACCTCCGACCCGCTGCGCGAGGGCGAGGGCCGCGCGCACCGGGTGCCGATCGCCCGCTCCGCCGACCTGGTCGACTGGTCCTACGTGGGCGACGCGTTCACCGCCGACCAGCGGCCCGCCTACGCCGCGCCCGGCTCGGCGTTCTGGGCGCCCGACGTGCGGCGCGTCGCGGGCCGGTGGGTCATGTACATGACCGTCACCGACACAGGCGTCTCCGACGACACGTTCGACACCGCCGTCGGGGTGGCCACCGCGCCGAGCCCCGCCGGTCCGTGGACATTCGCCGACACGCCGGTGGTCGCCCCGCGGCCCGGCGCGGGCGGCGGTTACCTGTGGACCATCGACCCGAGCCAGCTCACCGGCGCCGACGGACGCCACTGGCTCTACTACGGCAGCTACTACGGCGGCATCTCGGTCACCGAGCTGTCCCCGGACGGGCTGCGCGCGGTCGGCACGCCGACGCCGGTCGCCGTCGACAACAAGTTCGAAGGCGCGTACGTGCTGCGCCGCGACGGCTGGTACTACCTGTTCGCGTCCACCGCGAACTGCTGCGCCGGCCCGGCCACCGGCTACTCCGTCCAGGTCGGCCGGTCCCGTGACCCGCGCGGCCCGTTCACCGACCGCGACGGCCAGCGCCTCGACGTGTCCCGGGCGGGCGGCACCCCGGTGCTCACCCAGAACGGCAACCGCTGGATCGGCACCGGACACAACGCGGTCCTCACCGACCTGTCCGGGCAGGACTGGATCGCCTACCACGCGATCGACCGCGCCGACCCGTACCTGGACGAGCCGTTCGGCGTCAACGAGCGGCCGATGCTGCTGGACCGGCTCGACTGGATCGACGGATGGCCCACTGTGAACGCGGGCGCCGGCCCCTCCGACACCGCCCGCACCGCGCCGGTCACCACCGGACCGATCGACGCCCGCTTCACCACCGTCGACCTGCGCGGCTGGCGCGCCGAACACGGCCGCTGGCAGGCCACCGGCGGAGCGCTGACCGGCACCGGCACGCTCACCTCACGTACCCGCATCGGCGGCGACCTGCGGGTGGAGACCGACCTGCGGCTGACCGGCGCGACAACCGCCGGGCTGCGGCTGCGCGGCGTGGACGTCCGCGTCGGGCGCGGCCAGCTCACGGCGGGCGCCGCGTCCACCGCGCTGCCCGCCGGCCTCGACCTGCGCGACCGGCACAACCTCGCGATCGAGGTACGCGGACAGCAGCTCGTCGCCACGCTCAGCCCTTCCCGCCTCGGCGACCCGGTGGCCCAGGTGACGGCACGGCTCCCCCGCCCCGCGACGGGCAGCCTGTCCGTACGCGCCGAGGGCGGCCCGGCCGAGTTCGACAACGTCAGCGCCGTCCGGCTGTACCGTCCGGTCCGGCACGCCGTCCCCGACCCCCGGGTCGGCCCGGTGCTGCGCGGCTACTCCGACGAGTTCACCGGCGGGCTCGACCCCGCCTGGCAGTGGGTACGCCAGGACCCGGCCGCCACGGTGAGCGGCGGCGCGCTGCGCTGGCCGGTGCAGAACGCCGACCTGTCCGGCACCGGCAACACCGCCGGGGTGCTGCTGCGGGACGCGCCGGCCGGGAACTACGTCGCCGAGACGAAGGTGACGCTCGACCTGGGCGAGGACAGCGTCCGCAACTACCAGCAGGCGGGCCTGGTCGCGTACGTCGACGACGACCGGTTCGCCCGGCTGACCCAGGTGGCGATCTGGAACACCCGGCAGGTCGAGTACGGCTACGAGCTGCCCTTCGCCGGTCAGCCCGTGTACGGCGGCAGCATCGTCGGCACCCCCGGCACCACCACCTGGCTGCGGCTGGCGCACCGGGTCGACCCGGTGAACGGCGAACACGAATTCCGGGCCGGGTCCAGCCGGGACGGGAAGCGCTGGACGTGGGGCGCGGTGTGGACGTTCCCGGCCGACACGACGCCCCGGATCGGGCTGGTGGCGCACGGCGGGGCGACTCCGGCGGTGACGGCGGAGTTCGACTACCTGCGCTTCCACCGCTGACGCTCGGGGCCGTCCCCTCCTCCGGGGGCGGCCCCGGCTCAGCCGCCGGGACGCGGGCAGGCGGCGGTCAGCTCACTGACCGTGCGGGTGTCGGCGTCGTAGCTGCGCGCCGCCACGAACGCCCCGGCCGGACGGCCCGCTCCGGCGACCGCCCGGGCCCGGCGCCGGTCCGCGCCGCCGAACCGCAACGCCAGGCTCAGGTGCGGCACCCACCGGCCGGGCAGGTGCCACGAGTGCCCACCGGACGCCTCGGCGAGCACGTCCCAGACCGCGCCGTGCAACGCGACGAGCTGCGGCGTCGGGTGGACCAGCCACACCAGCGGCGCGGTGCCGTCGAGCACCGCCACCCGGTCCAGCCGCACCGGCAGCGGCAGCGCCGCGTCGCAGAGGTCGGCCAGGCGCTGCTCGGCGCCGGGCGGGAACTCGTCCACGGAGGCGAGCGTCAGGTGCGGCCGGTTCGTCGGGTGCGTGTTGCGGGCGAGGCTGGGCAGCCCGGCGGCGGCGAGCCGGTCCCAGGCAGCGCGAACCGCCGCTTCCAGCTCCGGTGAGCAGAGCAGTTCGACCGTCCGCACGTGATCAGGCTAGCCGCCGGCAGCGCGCCACGACGTCCCGTCCGTCAGAGCCAGCCGGCCTCGCGGGCGAGCCGTACCGCTTCGGCCCGGTTCGCGGCGCCGAGCTTCTGCACGCAGGCGCTCAGGTGGTTGCGGACCGTGCCGGCGGCCAGGTGGGTTCGCCGGGCGATCACCGCGACCGGGGTGCCCAGCTCGGCCAGCCGCAGCGTCTCCAGCTCGCGGGGCGTCAGCGGGCACTCGGGCAGGGTGAGCGCGTCGGCCGCGAGCGCCGGATCGACGTACCGGGCGCCGGAGTGCACGCGGCGGATCACGTCGGCCAGCGCGCCGCCGGGAGCGCCCTTGGCGAGGAAGCCGCGGACCCCGGCGGCGAGCGCCGGCCGGAGCTGGGCGGGACGGCCGTGTCCGGTGAGGATCACCGGGGCGCAGCCGGGCAGCGCCCGGGTCAGCTCGGCGGCGACCTCGACCCCGCCGGGCGGCGGCATCTCCAGGTCGAGCACTGCGACGTCGGGGCGGTGGGCCAGCGCCGCATCCAGGGCGCCGCGCCCGTCACGCGCGTGCGCCACCACCTCGATGTCCGGCTCCAGGTCGAGCAGCGCGGCGAGCGCGAGCCGGATCAGCTCCTCGTCGTCGGCCAGCAGCACCCGGATCATCGCGTCACCGGCACGGTCGCGACCAGGCTGAACACGCCGTCGGCGGCGTCCGCCCGGACCCGCCCGCCGGCCGGGGCGAGCCGGTCGGCCAGGCCGCGCAGGCCGCCGCTGAGCCGGTCCGGGCCGTCGCCGTCCCGCACGCCGTCGTTGCGTACGGTCAGCGTCACCGCCGCGTCCTCCCGGGTGATCTCGATCCGGCACCAGCCGGCCCGGCTGTGCCGCAGCACGTTCGTTCCGGCCTCACGCAGCACGGCGGCCAGGTCGGCGGCGACCGGACCGGGTACCTCGCCGGACGGCGGGACCACTGTCGTGCGTACCCCGCTGGAGCGCAGCACCTCCCCCACCGCGGCGGCCTGCTCGGCCAGGTCGACGGCGCGGTAGCCGTGCACCGCCGCGCGGACCCGGGTCAGCGCCGTCCCGGCGAGCCGCCGAGCCTCCGCCGCCTCCCGCGCGGCCCGGTCCGCGTCGACCGGCGCCAGCCGCTCGGCCAGCTCGGCCTTCAGCGCGATCACCGCCAGGTCGTGGCCGAGCAGGTCGTGCACGTCCCGGGCGAAGCGCAGCCGTTCCTCGGCGGCGGCGAGCCGGGCCTGGGCGGCCTGCCCCTGCCGGGCCTCGACCAGCAGGTCCCAGAACCAGACCTGGACCCAGGTGAGCGCGGCGATCCCGGCCCCGACCACGCCGGTGACCAGCAGTGCCGTGGTCAGCGGGCCACCGGTCCACCAGGTGACGGCCGCGGACGCCGCGAGCACGCCGGCCGCCGCCACCGCCGCCACGACGGGCCGGAACAGCAGCGGCGTCATGCCGACCAGTGACGCGCCGAGCCACGCCCAGGTGGGCCAGGACCCGGCCGCGACCGGGCCGAGCAGCGGCACGCTGAGCAGCGCCGCCACGGTGAGCGCGGCGTGCCGGTGGCGGCGCGCCGGCACGGGCAGCCACGGCGTCACGGCGGCGTGCAGCACCGCGACCTGGGCGACTGTGAAGACGAGCAGCCCGGCCGCGCCGAGCGCGACGCGCGCCGGGTCGGGTTCACGGGCCAGTCCGACCACTGGCAGCAGCACCGTGGTCCACACGTTCGTGGCGAGCGACAGCAGGGTGACCCGCCGGGCCCGGCGCAGCCGGTGGTCCGCCGGATCGACGTTCATACCCGCTGATCCTAGGGCCCGGCGCCACCTGCTCCCCGGGACGGATGTCACGGCCGATCCGTGGATTCCGCACGGTCCGGCGATGACGAACACGCCTGTCCCGGCGCGCCCGGCGGCGGCAGGGTCGGGGCATGACGGAGATGACTGTGGTCGTACCCCGGCGGTGGGCCGGGTGGGCGCGGACGCGGCACCTGGCCGCGATGGTCGTGGCGATGGTGGCCGGGATGGTGCTGCTCGGGCCGCTGTGGCGGGTGGGCGCGGACGTGCTGGGCGGCGCGGACGTGCTGGCGCGACCGGACGTGGGCGCGCTGGTGATGGCGACGAACATGGCGCTGGGCATGGCCGCGTGGATGTGGCACCGGGGGTACGGCTGGGCCGCCACCGGCGAGATGTCGGCGGCCATGTACGTGCCGTTCCTGCTGCTGCTCCCGCTCTGGTGGGCGGGGTGGGCCGGGGACGGCACGCTGCTGCTCGGCGGCCACCTGCTGATGGTGCCGGCGATGCTGCTGGTGGCGCTGCGCCACCGGCACACGGCCGCCGCGCCACCGCGCCGGCACCCGGTCGCGGCGGCCGTGGCGCGGGGGTGGCCGGCCGGGCTGGCGCTGCTCATGACGGCGGACATGTGGTTCGCGCCCACCGTCTTCGCGCCGTGGACGCTGCTGGTCCTGCCCGCCGGCTACCTGCTGATCGGCACCTGGCGGCGGCAGTGGGGCGACCGGCGCGCGCTGGCCGCGCAGCTCGCCGGGGCGGCCGTGTGGGGCGGTCTGGCGGTCGTGGCGATGTTCGCGTCCGCCGACGTCGCCGGGGTGCTCGTCGGGGTGGGCTGGGTGGTCCACGCGGCCTGGGACGCCTGGTACCACCGCACCGGCGCG
Organism: Micromonospora sp. LA-10; assembly: GCF_051853095.1. NCBI lineage: Bacteria > Bacillati > Actinomycetota > Actinomycetes > Micromonosporales > Micromonosporaceae > Micromonospora > Micromonospora sp. LA-10. Next base: position 34,350 of record NZ_CP195710.1, on the reverse strand, counting down.
GTGGTGCCGCGCGGATACGCGCTGTGGTGCGCCGTGTTCGACGTCGGAGTGGGTCTGACCACGCTGCTGGCCGTCCTGTCCCGGTGATCCGGCGGGGGCACGGGGCCGCGCCGGATCACCCGGAGGGGACGGCCGTCGGCGTGGCGCGGCGAACGTTTGCCCCGGTCGCCGCGACCGCCGCGCGGCGGTGATGAAAAGCTTGTCGCATGAGTGCCGCACCGACGCCGACCGACCCCGCCATTCCCGCCGACGCCGAGGACGGTTTCGCCTTCGCCGATCTCGGACTGCGCGCCGAGTTGCTGGGCGCGCTGGCCGCGCTCGGCTACGAGGAACCGACCCCGATCCAGCGGGAGGCGATCCCTCCGCTGCTGGCCGGGCAGGATCTGCTGGGGCAGGCGGCGACCGGTACGGGCAAGACCGCCGCGTTCGCGCTGCCGCTGTTGCAGCGGATGCCGGTGGGGCGGCCGGACGGCGACCCGGTGTCGCTGGTGCTGGTGCCGACCCGGGAGCTGGCCGTGCAGGTCTCGGAGGCGTTCCACCGCTACGGCAAGGACCTGGGCGCCCGGGTCCTGCCGATCTACGGCGGGCAGCCGATCGGCCGGCAGCTGCGAGCCCTCGACCTCGGCGTGGACGTGGTGGTCGCCACGCCGGGCCGGGCGCTGGACCACATCGCCCGTGGCACGCTGCGGCTGGGCGCGCTCAGCACGGTGGTGCTGGACGAGGCGGACGAGATGCTCGACATGGGCTTCGCCGAGGACATCGAGGCGATCCTGGAGCACGCCCCGGCGCAACGGCAGACGGTGCTGTTCTCGGCCACCATGCCGGCCCGCATCGACGGGCTGGCCCGGCAGCATCTGACCGATCCGGTCCGGATCCAGATCGAGCGGGAGCGGCCGGTCGCCGGGGAGGCGCCCCGGGTGCGGCAGAGCGCGTACATCGTGGCCCGGGCGCACAAGCCGGCCGCGCTGGGCCGGGTGCTGGACGTGGAGTCGCCCACCGCGGCGATCGTGTTCTGCCGCAGCCGCGAGGAGGTCGACCGGCTCACCGAGACGATGAACGGCCGGGGCTACCGGGCCGAGGCGCTGCACGGCGGGATGAGCCAGGAGCAGCGGGACCGGGTGATGGGCCGGCTGCGCTCCGGCACGGCGGACCTGCTGGTCGCCACCGACGTGGCCGCCCGAGGGCTGGACGTCGAGCAGCTCACGCACGTGGTCAACTACGACGTCCCGTCGGCGCCGGAGTCGTACGTACACCGGATCGGCCGGGTGGGCCGGGCCGGGCGGGAGGGCGTGGCGATCACGCTCGCCGAGCCGCGCGAGCACCGGATGCTCAAGACCATCGAGCGGGTCACCGGCCAGCGGATCGCGATCGACAAGATCCCCACGGTGGCGGACATGCGGACCCGGCGGCTGGAGCTGACCCAGGGCGCGCTGCGGGAGAGCCTGCTGGAGGACGACCTCGACCCGTACCGGGTGATCGTGGAGTCGCTGACCGACGAGTTCGACCTGATGGAGGTGGCGCTGGCGGCGGTGAAGCTGGCGCATGAGGCGACCTCGCCCGGCTCCGACGACGAGGAGGAGATCCCGCAGGCGCCGGTCCGGGGTCCGCGCGAGGGCCGGCCGGAGGCCGGCGGGCGGGGTGAGCGCCGGGGTCCGGGCCGTCCGCGTACCGGTGGGACCACCCAGGTCTTCATCGGGCTGGGCCGCCGTGCCGGGGTACGGCCGCAGGACCTGGTCGGCGCGATCACCGGGGAGACCCGGATCAGTGGCCGGGACATCGGCTCGATCGAGATCGCCGACCGGTTCTCGCTGGTCGAGGTGCCGCAGGCGGTGGCCGACGAGATCATCTCGGGGCTGCGGGGCACCACCATCAAGGGACGCAAGGCGACGGTGCGCCGGGACCGGGACGGCGACGGGCCCGGCGAGCGCCGCGACCGGGGGTACGAGCGGCGCGACCGCCGCTGACGAGCGACGGGCCGCGCCCCGGCCACCGGGTGGTGGTGGCCGGGGCGACGGCGGTCGTCAGGCGGCGGCGAGCGCCGGGCCGTCCAGCGCCTGCGTGTCGATCTCGGCCGGGCGCAGCGCCAGCGCGAGCACGTCCGCCACGTCGGACAGCGTGTGCACGGTCAGCGCCTCCCGCACCTCGGCCGGCAGGTCGTCCAGGTCCGGCTCGTTGCGCTTCGGGATGATCACCTCGGTGAGACCGGCCCGGTGCGCGGCGAGCAGCTTCTGCTTCACCCCGCCGATCGGCAGCACCCGGCCGGAGAGCGTCACCTCGCCGGTCATCCCGAACTCGGGCCGCACCGGCCGTCCGGTCACCAGTGAGGCCAGCGCGGTGACCATGGTGATGCCGGCGCTCGGCCCGTCCTTGGGTACGGCGCCCGCCGGGACGTGCAGGTGGATCCGCCGTCCGGCCAGCGCGTTCGGGTCCAGCCCGTAGCGCCGCCCGTTCGACCGCAGGTACGACCAGGCGATGTGCGCGGACTCCTTCATCACGTCGCCGAGCTGGCCGGTGAGCGTCAGCCCCGGCTCACCCTCCATGGTGGTGGCCTCGATGAACAGCACGTCGCCACCGGCGCCGGTGACGGCCAGCCCGGTCGCCACGCCGGGCACGGCGGTGCGTTCGGCCGACTCCGGGGTGAACTTCGGCCGGCCCAGGTAGCGGGCCAGGTTGCCGGCGTCCACGTGCACCGGCGCGGAGTCCGTGGCGAGCGCGACGGCCACCTTGCGCAGGATCTTCGCCAGGGCCCGTTCGAGCTGCCGGACGCCGGCCTCCCGGGTGTACTCGCCCGCGATCAGCGCCAGCGCCTCGTCGGCGATCGTGACCTCCTCGGTGGTCAGCCCGGCCCGTTCCCGCTGCCGGGGCAGCAGGTGGTCGCGGGCGATGGCCACCTTCTCGTCCTCGGTGTAGCCGTCCAGCGCGACCAGCTCCATCCGGTCCAGCAGCGGGCCGGGGATCGCCTCCACCACGTTGGCGGTGGCCAGGAACAGCACGTCGGACAGGTCGAGGTCGACCTCCAGGTAGTGGTCGCGGAACGTGTGGTTCTGCGCCGGGTCGAGCACCTCCAGCAGGGCCGCGGCCGGGTCGCCGGCGTAGCCGGCGGCCAGCTTGTCGACCTCGTCGAGCAGCACGACCGGGTTCATCGAGCCGGCCTCGCGCAACGCCCGCACGATCCGGCCGGGCAGCGCGCCGACGTAGGTGCGCCGGTGGCCGCGGATCTCCGCCTCGTCGCGTACACCGCCGAGGGACACGCGCACGAAGTTGCGGCCCAGCGCCCGGGCGACCGACTCGCCGAGGCTGGTCTTGCCGACTCCGGGCGGGCCGGCCAGGGCCAGCACCGCGCCCGAGCCGCGGCCGCCGACCACGCCGAGGTTGCGCTCCGCGCGCCGGTTGCGCACCGCCAGGTACTCCAGGATGCGGTCCTTCACGTCGGCCAGGCCGGCGTGGTCGGCGTCGAGCACGGCCCGGGCCGCGGCCAGGTCCGTGTTGTCCTGGGTACGCGTGCTCCACGGCATCTCCAGCACGGTGTCCAGCCAGGTACGGATCCAGCCCGCCTCGGGTGAGGCGTCGCTGGCCCGCTCCAGCTTGCCGACCTCGCGCAGCGCCGCCTCGCGTACCTTCTCCGGCAGGTCGGCGGACTCCACCCGGGAGCGGTAGTCGGCGGAGCCGTCCGGCTCGTCCTCGCCGAGTTCCTTGCGGATCGCGGCGAGCTGCTGGCGGAGCAGGAACTCGCGCTGGGACTTCTCCAGCCCTTCGCGGACGTCGCTGTTGATCTGCTCGGTGACCTCCTGCTCGGCCAGGTGCTCCTTCACCCAGCCGACCAGCAGTTCCAGCCGGGCGGTGACGTCCGGCGCGGCGAGCAGCTCGGTCTTCTGCGCCAGGCTGAGCCAGGGCGCGTAGCCGGCCGAGTCGGCCAGCTCGGACAGGTCCGTCATCCGCTCCATCGCGTCGATCACCTGCCAGGCGCCACGCTGCTGGAGCACTGACGTCATGAGCGCGCGGTACTCGCGGGCGAGTTCCCGGGCGCGGCCCGCCGGGGCGGGCTCGTCGAGGGTCGCCGCCTCGACCCAGAGGGCGGCACCGGGCCCGGGCACGCCGGAGCCGATGCGGGCGCGGGCGAGACCGCGGATCACCGCGGCCGGCTCACCGCTGGGCAGCCGGCCCACCTTCTCGATGGTCGCGACCACGCCGACGGAGCCGTACTCGCCGTCGAGGCGGGGCACGGCCAGGAGTTCCTTGTCGCCGGTGGCGCGGGCCGCGTCGACGGCGGCCTGGGTGGTGGGGTCGAGAGTCACCGGGATGACCATCCCGGGCAGCAGGACGGCGTCGGTCAAGGGAAGTACCGGAAGAGTTGCCATCGAACACCTGCCATCACGTCGGTTGAGCGTGTCTGGCTCAAGTAACAAAACGTGCCCCTTGTTCCGGGTTGTGACCCAGGCCACTGCGGCTGCCGCACCCGGCACCGTTCGCGCACTCGCGCCCTATTGCCCCCGACGCTTACCGGCACGACCCGCCGAATGCAAAGAGGCGGGTATTGTTGCGAAATTACCGTGAGGTAAGTCAGACTCTTAGCACACCCCGCCCGACACAGGGAGTAATGGCGATGGCAAGGAAAGTAATCACCGTTCTGACCGACGACCTCGACGGCGGAAAGGCCGATCGGACCGTCGAGTTCAGCCTGGACGGCGTGGCGTACACGATCGACGTGTCCGACGAGAACGCGGGCGTTCTGCGCAAGGCGCTGGACCCGTACATCAGCGCTGGCAGGCGGATCGGCCGCGGCGCGACCGAGGTCGCGCGCACCACCCGGCGCACGGGCCGGCCGAGCACCTCGGGAATGGACCGCGAGCAGAACCGCGCCATCCGCGAATGGGCGGCCAAGAACGGGTACGAGATTTCCGAGCGCGGGCGCATCCCGGTGTCGGTCGTCGAGGCGTACAAGAACCGCTGAGCGCTAAACACTCACCGTCGGGCATCCCGGGGTCACGCTGAGAAATCGGAGCGGGCCGCCCGGCCTTTTGTGTCGTCGATGACTTTCATCGGGCTGGATTCCGGCGGCACGAAATTTCTTCCCGGATCCAATCCCACGCTTCCCTGCCGGACCCACCGCGCGGACATGCGACGGCCGCGGCCACCCGGAAGGCTCCCCGGGCGACCGCGGCCGTCGCGCGCTCTCAGTTGACCCGGATGCGCACCACGTCGATGGCGGGAGTCTGGTTCGCCCGCTCCATCATCGGGATGCGGTGCGAACCGTCACCGGCCCAGACCGCGCACTGCGCCACACCCGACTGCGCCAGGCCCGGGATCTGGATCAGCACGTCATCGGGCTGGTTGCCGCCGCGGCCGTCCTCGGTGGCGACGAAGAACGCCGGCACGTCCTGCGGGTTCGGGGGCTGCCGGGTGCTGCCGAGCATCCGGCAGGCGGTGTGGAAGTGGCCGCGCACCAGACCCTGGCCGTTGAGCAGCGAGCTCTCCAGGTAGTAGCCGCCCTGCCCGGCCGCGAGGAAGCGGTCCCGCACGAGGTTCTTGGTGGTCACCCGGAGCGTGAACGGCTGATTGCGCCGCACCTGGTTCGGGAACTGCGTGATCAGCAGCGACGGGTTGTTCGCCGCGGCGCCCACCTCACCGAACGCGGTGCTGACGCACCGGTTGCCGTTCTGGAAACCGTCATGCCCCTGCAGCTGGCTGCCGGAGCAGTCCTTGGCGAGCACGTTCAGCCCGTTGCCGCCACCGTTGTTCTGGCCGCCGCCGTTGTTGTTCCCGCCGGTCTGACCGCCGTTCTGGCCGCCGTTGTTGTTGCCCCCGGTCTGGCCGCCGCCATCCTGACCGCCGCCGTTCTGACCGCCACCGTTGCGCGGGACGTCGGTCACCGCGCACCGGGCGAACTGGTCCAGGCCCTGCGGACGCTGGGCGAACCGGCCGATGGCCGTGGCGATCCGGTTGAGCGCCGCGGTCCGCTTGTCCGCGAGCGGGCTCAGGATCGCGTTGTTGATGAACTCGCCGCCCTTGCGGCCCTCCGCCGCGAGCCGACGGTTCGCGTCGGCGATCTGGGCCGTCAGCGCCGCCACTTCGCGGTCCACCTCGGCACGGGCCTGACCGGGCACCTGCGGCAGCCGGCCCCGGACGTCCGGGCAGGTCACGGTCGGGGTGCCGGCGCCGGCGCCGCCCGCTGTGGTCTGCTGGCACTCGGCCGGCGACATCTGGCCGTCGCCCCAGTGGTTGCGGACCCAGCGGCCGTTCTGCCAGGTACGGGTGGTGCTGCCCTGGCCGTCCGGGGCGGTCGCACCCGGGCTGGCGGGCACACAGGACGCCGAGGCGGCGCGGGTGGTCGTCCGCCGGTCCTGGGCGGACGAGATCTGGGTGACGGCGACGATGCCGCCGAAGACGGCGAGCGTGCCGACCACTGCCAGCACCCGCTTGCTCCGCGCGTTACCGGATGACCGGCGCGCCCGTGTGGACCTGCGCATCGAATTGCTCTCCTTCTCGATCCGGTAGTTGACTGGTGATCCCGGCGGACCGACGAATTCGGGGTGTGAGATCACTGCGACGCTCGGGTCGCGCGTCGATGGCCGACGATGCCCTTTCCGCACCGTCTCCGCGCCGTCCGGGCGCGGCAGGGAAGTCTGTGTCCATTCCCGATGAGGTACGGAGCGCCGTCGGCGAAGGTTCAACCGGAGATCGAAAAAAATCGGGACGTGCCGGGTCGCGTCGGCTCGGCGCCGCGGCCAGGAAGGATTCAGTCCGCGCAGAGGTGGTCGAAGGCGAAGCCGCCGTCGAAGGAGTCCCGCCGGGCCGCGAGCGCGCGCACCCGCCCGCGAAGCTCCTCCCGGTCCACCAGGGACGACGCGACCGCGTCGAGATCGCGCAGCCGCTCCCCCAGCGCCAGCGCCGCCAGGTCCTCGGCGAGCCGGCCCGGGTCCACGCCGCAGGAGAACCCCCGCGACGTCAGCCGGACCCGCTCCAGCAGGCAGCGGCCGGGCCGCACCTCGACCCAGCCCCAGCCCTCGGCCGGGCCGTCGGTCCAGCGCACGTGCAGCCCGCGCACGATCGGGTCGGCGAGCCGGCCGGCCACGTACGCCTCGACCGCCTCGACCCGCGCGAGCGCCCCGAGGTCGTTCACCGGTCCGCGCCGGCCGTCCGGCAGCCGGCCGACGATGTCGCGGAAGCCGACCGCGTCCCCGGCGTCCGGGTCGGTGCCCTCGGCGTAGGCCCGCGCGTCCAGCACGTACTCGGCGAAGCGGCGGACCTGATCGGCGCCGCCGAGCGTCGGCGACTCGACCCGCAGCAGCGGCAGGCCGACGGCGGCGGACACCGCGTCGGTCAGCCGTTCCTCGCGGCGGGCGGGCGACCCGTCGGGCGCGGGCACGGTGAACCGCACCGCGAAGCGCGGCAGGCCGCTGTCGGCGGCGCTGACCACCACGTCCAGCGGCGCCCGTCCGGCGGTGCTCCATTGGTTGCCGGTGACCCCCGGCGGGCGGCCCTGCACCAGCTCGCCGAGGCGCCGGCCGGCGTACCCGACGTGTCCGTGGCGGGTCAGGCACGGCGTCGCGCCGGACGGGACCGGCCGCAGCCAGGACGTGGTCACGCTGCCGGTGCTCGTCATGTCGCCCCGCTCCCCCCGTCGTCCGGTCGACGCCCGAGTGTAGGGCGTCAGGTGACCGCCTCGGCGGTGCGGTGGAGCACGTCCGGGCCTGCCGACCGGTGCGCGGCAGCGTCGGTGCCTCTAGGCTCTGCCCGTGCACAGCGGACGGACCCCGGAGCAGTTCACCAAACGCAGTCTCGTCGCCGTCTCCCACGCCATCGAGCGGGCCGCGCTCGCCGAGGCCGAGGACGGCCCGCTGGTCGTGTTCGCGCTGTTCCAGCGGCTGCCGTACTTCGACCGGGAACGCGAGGTCTACCGGCGCATCGCCGGCCGCGCCGCCGCAACGGTGGTGGCGATGGTCGGCGGACCGCCGCCCGACCTGCCCGAACGCACGTACGGCGTGACGCTCGACGAGGCGGAGGAGCTGGCCCACGAGTGGAGCGTGGTGGTGCTGAGCCCCCGGTTCGGCGCGACCCTCGTGGCCCACGACCGCGCCGAGGTGGTGCCCGCGCCGACGCTGGAGTCCGGCCGGCTCTTCGACGGCCGGTGGGGCTTCCGCCGGGACGAGGCCCTGCACGAGGCCATCAGGCTGCGCGAGCAACTCGCCGAGCGGCTGCCCGCCGAGGCGCGCACGGCGCTCGACGAGGCCATCGCCCGGGTGCGGGACATCCCGGCCGGACCGGGCGAGCCGCGCGCCGAGGCGGCGCTGCGGCTGCTGGCCCGCCGCGCCGACCGGGTCACGCCACCGGCCCAGCCGGCCGAGGCGTTCCTGGACGAGCCCGGCCTGCACCGGTGGATCGGCGTCGACGGGGTGACCGCCTCGGGCACGCTGCCGGTGGCGCTCGTCGGTCTGCGCGTGGACGAACCGCCCGGCTCGCCGGAACGATTCGGCCGGCGCAACGGCGCCCGGGAGGGACATGCCGTGCTCGCCGCCGTCACCGGCGCGCTGCGCCCGGTCGACCGCGCGCTGCGCGTCGCCGACAACGAGTACCAGCTCCTGCTGCCCGGGCTGGACGAGCCGGCCGCGCTCGAGGTGGTGCGCCGCCTGCACGACGCGATCGGAGGGCTCGCCCGGACGTACCCGTTCCTCCAGTACACGATGCACGCCGCGGTGGGGGTGACCACCCGGCGGCCGCTGCCCACGGCGGACCTGCGCGCCGCTGTCGACTGGGCGGCCCGCAAGGGCCTGCCGGTGGCGGGCCTGCCGCCGGAGACGGCCGACGCCGCGCCCGCGCCGGCCCGCTGACCCGCGGTACGAGGGGAGAACGCGCCGTGCGGGTCGTGTCGCTGGTGCCGTCGCTGACCGAGGCGGTGGCGGCCACCCGCCCGGAGGTGCTGGTCGGGGCGACCGACTGGTGCACCCATCCGGCCGGGCTGGACGTCGCCCGGGTCGGCGGGACGAAGTATCCGGACCTGGACCGGGTGCTCGCCCTGGAACCGGACCTGGTGCTGCTCAACGAGGAGGAGAACCGGCTGGCCGACGCCGAGGCGCTGCGCGCGGCCGGGGTGCCGGTCCAGGTGATCTTCCCGCGTACCGTGCCGGAGGCTCTCGACCAGCTCGGCGAGCTGGTCGCGACGATCGGCGCGCCGGCCGAGCCGCCGTGGCTGACGGCGGCCCGCCGCGCCTGGGCGGCGCTGCCCGCCCCGGAGCGCGTCCGCACCGCTGTGGTGCCGGTCTGGCGACGCCCCTGGGTGGTGCTCGGCCGGGACACGTTCGCCGGGGACGTGCTGGCCCGGCTCGGCGTGGCCAACGGCTGGGCCGGGGACGCGGAACGCTATCCCCGGCCCACTCTGGACGAGCTGCGCGCCCGGTCGCCGGAGCTGGTCGTGCTGCCCGACGAGCCGTACCGGTTCACCGCCGACGACGGGCCGGAGGCGTTCCCGGGGGTACCGGCGGCGCTGGTGTCCGGCCGGCACCTCACCTGGTACGGCCCGTCGCTGGCCGAGGCACCGGCGCTGCTCGCCGCCCAGCTCGCGGGCGCCACCGGCTGACGGCGGAGCCCGGCTCGGTCAGGCGACCGGCGTGGCGTGCACCGGGTCCAGCTCCATCAGCGTGGTGTCGTCCAGGTCGTACCCGATCGTGTTGTGCACGGCGACTACGCCCGCGACCTGTCCGGCCAGCCGGCCCGCCAGGTCGACGGCGCTGCGCCGGTCCAGCCGCCCGTCCATGGTGACCTCGCCGCCCCGGACCTGCACCGTGACCAGGCCGTCGCGGACCGACAGCACCCGGCGCAGCACCTCGTGCACCACCTCCTCGCGGATCTCCGCGTCGGTGCGCAGGTGCACCCGGAGCAGGTCACCACGGGTGACGATGCCGGACAGCCGGCCCAGGTCGTCCAGCACCGGCACGCGTTTGACCGCCTCGCGGTCCATCAGCCGGGCCGTCGCGGCCAGCGAGGCGCGCTCGTGGGTGGTGACCGGCGGTGCGGTCATCAGGTCCGCGGCCACCAACGCGTCGGCCTTCTCCCGCGCGGTACGGCGCCGCCGTCCCTCGAACACGCGGCGCTCGTCCGGGTGCCCGGCCCGCTCCACCTTGTGCAGCAGGTCCGCCTCGGAGATCACGCCGAGCACCCGGTGGAACGAGTCGACCACCGGCACGCCGCTGATCCGCTTGCGCACCAGCACGTCGACGATCTCGCGGTACGGGGTCTGCTCCGTCACCGCCGCGACGTCCCTGGTCATCACGTCGGCCACATGCCACGTCCTCATCACGACCTCCTCGTGCCGGGTCTTCACCCAGAACGGTAGGCGGCCACGAACGCCCTGGTCAGGGGCGGCGGACCGGCGGGGACGGGCCGACCGGACCGGGTACGGACGGGACCAATGACCCGGTCACCAGGGCACCGGTCGGCCCTGCTCCGCGACGCCGCGCGGCGGTGAAATGAATGTGCCACCGGGAAGCGCGGTGCGAGGCACAGGAAGGGACGTGGAGACCATGACCGCGACAATCGAGCGGACCCCCGCCGTCAAGCGGACCCCCGCCGTCACCACCGCTCCGGCGGCGCACATCGAGACCACCCGGCAGAAGGCCACCCGGTACGTGTGGGCCGGTCTGCGGCTCGCGCTGGGCTGGGTGTTCCTCTGGGCCTTCCTCGACAAGATGTTCGGCCTCGGCCACGAGACCCCGGCGAAGAACGCCTGGATCAACGGCGGCAGCCCGACCAAGGGTTTCCTGGGCAACGCGGTGGAGGGCCCCTTCGCCAACTTCTACCAGGGCCTGGCCGGCGCGGCCTGGGCGGACTGGCTGTTCATGGTCGGCCTGCTCGCCATCGGTACCGCGCTGATGCTCGGCATCGGCATCCGGATCGCCGCCGTGGCCGGCGGACTGCTCCTGGTCCTGATGTGGACGGCAGTGCTGCCCCCGGCGAACAACCCCTTCATGGACGACCACCTCATCTACGCGGGTCTCCTGGCCGCTCTGGCTCTGGTGGGCGCCGGCAACACTCTCGGCCTCGGCCGGGTCTGGGCGAAGCTCCCCCTGGTCCAGCGTCTCCCCTGGCTGAAGTGACCAGCTCGCCCCGGGCGGGCGTCGCCGACAGGCGACGCCCGCCTCTTCGTGTCCCCGCCACGCCGGTGTGCGGGGACCGCCGCGTATCGGCCGGTCACGATCCGGCAGGATCGACGGTGACCACACCGTCAGCACCCGAGGAGACCGTTCATGGACAAGCCCCAGGTCGGCCCGATCGAGGGCGCGCCGCCCGCCGATCTGGTCGTCGAGGACATCACCGTCGGCGACGGCCCGGAGGCCCGCCCGGGCCAACTGGTGAGCGTGCACTACGTGGGCGTGGCCCACTCGAACGGCCGCGAGTTCGACGCCTCGTGGAACCGCGGTGAGACGTTCGAGTTCCCGCTCGGCGGCGGCCAGGTCATCGCCGGCTGGGACCAGGGCGTCGTCGGCATGAAGGTCGGCGGCCGGCGCAAGCTCACGATCCCGCCGCACCTGGGCTACGGCGCCCGCGGCGCCGGCGGCGTCATCAAGCCGAACGAGACGCTCGTCTTCGTGGTGGACCTGCTCGGCGTGCGCTGAGCGTCAGCCGATCACCGGGCCGTCGGCGTCGCGCCGGCGGCCCGGTTCGCCGCCCGCCGCACCCGCTGCGGGTGGCGCTCGACGGCCCTGACGGCGCTCAGGCCGCGGCGCAGCCGACCAGCTCGCGGGAGCGGTCGGAGCGGCGCACCGGGAGGACCCGCTGCAGGCCGGTCACCCGCAGCACGCGGGCCACCACCGGGTCGGGGTCGACGAGCACCAGCTCGCCGCCGCGGGCGCGCACGCGCAGGTGGGTGGCGACGAGCGCGCGGACGCCGGCGGCGGAGAGCAGCCGCACGCCGGACAGGTCGACGCGCAGCACCGGCCGCGCCGGGGCCGCCCAGAGCGCGGCCCGGAAGGCCGCCACGGTGGCGATGTCGATCTCGCCGACCGGACACAGCTCGACCACGTGATCGTGCACGTCAGTCGTCACGTGGAAGCGGTCGCCGGTGTGTCCCATGCGTTCAAACCTACCCGCGCCCACCGACATTTCCCGACGTCGCGGCGGGGGTTCCGGGTAGCGCCGGGGTACCGACCCCGAGCCGTCTCAGGGTCATCCCGCAGCCGCGCCACGCCGCGCGGAACGTGGCGAAACGCCGTCGGAGACTGCCGTCCGGGACGTCTACGGGCCACAATGAGCCGATGGCCGTCCCGCGCCCGCGTGCGCCCCTGCTGATCCGGCCGGTCCGCGAGCCGGCGACCGCGCCGCCGCCCCTGACCGGCCCCTGGGCGCCCGAGGACATCCGGCTCGACCGGGCCGACCTGCTGCCGCTGCCGGCCGGCGGGCACGGGCCGGAGGACGTCGTCGTCGACGCCGACGGCCGGGTGGTCAGCGGCGACGAGGACGGCCGGCTCTGGTGGTGGCCGGCCGACGCGCCGGCCGGCACCCGGCCCACGCTCCTCGCCGAGACCGGCGGACGGCCGCTGGGCATCGAACGTGACCCGGCCGACGGCGGGCTGCTCGTCTGCGACGCGTACCGGGGACTGCTGCGGGTCGACCCGTCCGGCGCGGTGCACGAGCTGACCGGCACCGCCCCGCCGGTGCACCTGGCCGACAACGCCGCGGTCGCCAGCGACGGCACCGTCTACTTCACCGACTCCTCCGACCGGTTCCCGCTCTCGCACTGGAAGCGGGACCTGCTGGAACACCGGCCCAACGGGCGGGTGCTGGCCTACGACAGGCGTACCGGGCGCACCGACGTGGTGGCCGACGGGCTCTACTTCCCCAACGGGCTGGCGCTCACCCCGGACGAGTCGGCGCTGATGCTCGCCGAGACCGCCACCCACCGGCTGCTCCGGATCGACCTGCCGGGCGGGCGGGCCACGGTGCTGACCGACCTGCCGGCGTACCCGGACAACATCTCCGCGGTGGGTGACGGCACGTACTGGGTCGCGTTGCCCAGCCCTCGGCTGGCGGCCATGGAACGGCTGCTGCCGCATCCGCGCGTCCGCCAGCTCGTCGCGCTGCTGCCCGGGGCGGTGCAGCCCCGGCCGCGCCGCTACGGTCTGGTCGCGCTGGTCGACAGCGCGGGGCGGGTCCTGCGGACGCTGCACGGGGCGTACCCGATGGTCACCGGCGTGCGGCAGCACGGCCGCCGGCTCTGGCTGGGCAGCCTGACCGCGACCGGGGTGGCCCGCGTCGACCTGGACTGAGCACGGCACGGGGCCGGCCCGCGACGCGGGCCGGCCCCGAGGGCCGTTCCTCCCCTGGTTCAGCCGCCGCTGTTGCTCCGCGACGGGGCCGGCGCCGGTGACGACCCGCCGGCCACCGCGCCCGGGTGCGGCGTGGCGCTCTGCGTGGGCTTCAGCCCTGCCGGTACGGGCAGCGCGCTGCCCTTGGCGAACTCGTCCCAGCTGACGTTCCAGGCGGTGAAGCCGTTGCCCTGGTCGAGCTTCACCTCGGTGCCCCGCACGGTCACCAGGTCACCGACCTGCGTGATGCCCATCAGCCAGTCCGCAGCCGTGGCCGAGACGTTCGTGCAGCCGTGCGAGACGTTGGCGCTCCCCTGGTCCCCCTCCGACCACGGCGCCGAGTGGATGAACTCGCCGCCCCAGGTCAGCCGCTGCGCGTCGTCCACGTCGACCACGTAGCCGCCGTTGGGCTCACCCCGCGTGTCGAACGTGGTGTGCTCGTGCTTCTCCATGATCACCATGGTGCCGCTGGACGTCGGCGTGCTCTCCTTGCCGAGACTGACCGGGATCTTCTTGAGCACCTTGCCGTCCTGGTAGACGGTCATCTGCTTGGTCCCGTTGTCGATGTCGAGCGTCATCTGCCGGCCGACCTTGGCGGTCGCGACCTGGTCCGAGTCGCCGATCGCCTCCTTGCCGATGGGCAGCCCCTCCAACGCGCTGCGCACGCTGATCTTCGTACCGGGCTTCCACCGATCGGGCGCCCGGTACTCCGCCTGCTTGCCGTCGGCCACCCAGGACCAGGTGCCCGGCTGCGGCGGATCGGTCTTCACGAACAGCCGGCGCTGGACGTCCGCGCGGGCCTCCTTCGGAATCGGCGGGTCGAATCCGAGCACCACCGGCATCGCCGTCCCGTACGTCTGATTCGGCCGGAAATACAATTCGCTCGTGACGGCCGGTTTGGTGGATTTGGGCATCGTCGTGAACGTCGTCTTCCGCGTGGCGGTCTTTCCCGAATCGCCGGTGGCGGTCACCTCCGCCGTGTACGTCCGGGAATTGGCCAGCGGCCGGTCCGGCACCCAGCCGGAGCCGTCCTCGCGCGGCTGGGCCGGCACCTGGTTCCCCTTGTCGTCGGTGAGCTTCACCGCGGTCACCTTGCCGTTGCTGACCGTCGTGCCCACCTCCGCGCTGATCGGCACGCCCTTCGTGCGATCGCCGGGAGTCACGGTGACCGACGGCGGTGCCGCCTCGGCCTGTTTCGCCACCGACTTCGGGCCGGCGGTGCACGCGCCGACCGCCAGCGGCGCGGCTGCGACAGTCATCGCGAAAAGCGTCAGTCGGCGCCTCGCAAACATATTTCGCCCCCCATTTCCGAACCCTCTCGCCCACATTCTGTAGGCCCGGGATCACGCCGTGGCACCTTCGGCGGAATTGCTCGAAAACAGCTGCGGAGAATCGTGCCGGACAGGTAATTCCCGTCCCCGCTTGCGCCCCAAGCCCCCTCCGCCCGGTTCCCACGCCTCCCTCGCCGGTTGACCCCTCACCCCGTTCGCCGTCGCCCCGTCGGCCCGTCGCCCCGTCGGCCCGTCGGCCCGTCGCCCCGTCGCCCCGTCGCCCCGTCGCCCCGTCGATCATGAAGTTGACGGCGCATGGCGTCCGGTTTGTCCCCGTCAACCTCATGATCGACGGAGGAAGGCACGCGCAAGAGCCAGCCCGGGCGAGGATCTTGGTACCGAACGGCCCCCATAGGGGCGCTTTCCTACCAAGATCTCGACCGGTCCCACTCACCGGAACAACGGTCTCGCCCGACGGGCAGCGCGGGACGCCCTCGGGTCGGCCGGGCCGGGCTCTCGCCCACGCCGCCCGCACCGCTGCGGCGATCTTGCAGTTGCGGCCCCCGAGAAGGGCGCGAATCGGGCACATCGAGGGCCGCAAGTGCAAGATCGCGCGAGAGGGTGGCGGAGACGGGAGCGGCCCCGGCCCTCCGTGAGGAGGACCGGGGCCGCGGGCCGGGACGGTCAGACGTTGGCTACCAGCAGGGCGGGCTGCTCGACGCAGTCGGCGACGTGGCGCAGGAAGCCGCCGGCCACACCGCCGTCGCAGACCCGGTGGTCGAAGGTGAGGCTGATCTGGGTCACCTTGCGGACGGCGAGTTGCCCGTCGACCACCCACGGCTTGTCCACGATCCGGCCGACGCCGAGCAGCGCCGCCTCCGGGTGGTTGATGATCGGCGTCGAGCCGTCCACGCCGAACACGCCGTAGTTGTTGAGGGTGAACGTCCCGCCGGTCAGCCGCGCCGGGGGAAGCGTGCCGGCGCGGGCCGCCGCCGTGGTCTCGGCGAGCGCGGCGGCGAGTTCCCGGGTGGTCAGCCGCTGCGCGTCGCGCAGCACCGGCACGACCAGGCCCCGGTCGGTCTGCGCGGCGATGCCCAGGTGCACGCCGCCGGACTGGATGATCCGCTGCCCCTCGGTGTCGACGTGCGCGTTGAGCTGCGGGTACTTCCGCAGGGCGCTGAGGCAGATCCGGGCCAGCAGCGCCAGGATGCTCACCGGCGTCTCCGGCGTGGCCGCGTTGATCGCGGCGCGCGTCTCCAGCAGGCCGGTGGCGTCCACGTCGACCCAGATGGTCACCTCGGGGATCTCCCGGCGGCTGCGGGAGAGCTTGTCGGCGATCACCTTGCGGATGCCGGTGAGCGGGATGACCGTGTCGCCGTCACCGGCCGGGGCGAGCCCGACGTGCGCGGCCGGGGCGTCCGGCACCGCAGCCAGCCGGGCGGCCGGAGCGGGGGCGGCCACGGCGGCGTCCAGGTCGGCCCGGCGGATCACGCCGCCCGGCCCGGTGCCGCGCAGCGACGCCAGGTCGATGCCGTGCTCCTTCGCCAGCCGCCGCACGATCGGCGAGATGACCAGCGGCGCCGACGCTCCCTGGGGCTGTGCCGACTCAGCAGTGCGGTCCGCTGAGGCGGGCGCGCCGGGCTCGGCAGCCAGCGCCAGCCGCGGCCGACGGCGCCGCCGGCCCGAGCCGCCGTGGCCGGTGCCGTAGCCGATCAGGACGTTGCCGGACCCGGCCCGCTCCTCCTCACGGTAGGTGGCGTGCGGGTCGGGGGCGTCGTCGAGCGGGGCGATGGTGATCAGCGGCTGGCCCACCGGGCGGACCTCACCGGCCGCGCCGTGCAGGGCCACGACCCGGCCGGCGTACGGGCACGGCACGTCGACCACGGCCTTGGCAGTCTCCACCTCGACCACGCTCTGGTCCACGGTGACCACGTCGCCGACGGCGACCCGCCACTCGACGATCTCCGCCTCGCTCAGCCCTTCCCCGAGATCCGGCAGGAGGAAGTCGCGGGTCCCCACAGCCGTGCTCATGCCGCCACCCACCGCGTGTCGGGCTGGTCGTCCCACTGCAGGCGGGCCACGGTGTCCAGCACCCGGTCGACCGAGGGCAGGTGGGTGTGCTCCAGCATCGGCGCCGGGTACGGGATGTCCAGGCCGGACACCCGCAGCACCGGCGCGTGCAGCGCGTGGAAGCAGCGTTCCTGCACCCGGGCGGCGATCTCCGCGCCGACACCGGCGAAGCCCTGCGCCTCCTGGATCACCACGCACCGGCCGGTACGGCGTACCGAGGCGGTGACGGTGGCGTCGTCGAACGGCACGATGCTGCGGACGTCGACGACCTCCAGGTCCCAGCCCTCCTCGCGGGCGGCCTCGGCGGCGGCGAGCGCGACAGGCACCGCCGGGCCGTACGCGATCAGCGTCGCGTCGCTGCCGGGGCGGCGCACCACGGCGCTGCCGATCGGCGCGGTACGGGCCGGCAGGTCCGCCTCGGCGCTGGTGAAGTAGAGCTTCTTGGGCTCCAGGAACACCACCGGGTCGGGGTCGTCGATGGCGGCGCGCAGCAGCGAGTACGCGTCGTCCACAGTCGCCGGGGTGACCACCTTCAGGCCGGGCGTGTGCGCGTAGTACGCCTCGGACGAGTCGCAGTGGTGCTCGACGCCGCCGATGCCACCGGCGTACGGCACGCGGATGACGATCGGCACGCTGAGCGCGCCACGGGTGCGGTTGCGCAGCTTCGCCACGTGCGAGGCGATCTGCTCGAACGCCGGGTACGCGAACGCGTCGAACTGCATCTCGACGACCGGCCGCAGCCCGGACATGGCGAGGCCGACGGCGAATCCGACGATGCCGGCCTCGGCGAGCGGGGTGTCGAAGCAGCGCTTGTCGCCGAAGCGGGCCTGCAGCCCGTCGGTGATCCGGAAGACGCCGCCGAGCTGGCCGACGTCCTCGCCGAAGACGACGACCCGCTCGTCGTCGAGCATCGCGTCGGCGAGCGCCGCGTTGAGCGCCTTCGCCATGGTCATGGTGGCCATCAGGCGTCCCCCTCCGCGTCGGCGGCCAGCTCGGCCCGGACCATTTCGCGCTGCTCGACCAGTTGCGGCGTCGGCTCGGCGTACACGTGGTCGAACAGGCTCAGCGGGTCCACTGTGGGCTGGTCGTCCATCCGGCGGCGCAGCGCGGCGGCGTACTCCTCGGCCTCCGCCGCGATTGCCGCGACGGCGGCGTCGTCCAGGACGCCCTTGGCCCGCAGGTACGCCTCGAGCCGGGCGATCGGGTCGCGGTCGCGCCACGCCTCGACCTCCTCGGCGTCGCGGTAGCGGGTCTGGTCGTCGGCGTTGGTGTGCGGCTCCATCCGGTAGGTGTGGGCCTCGATCAGGTACGGGCCCTTGCCGGCGCGGGCGTGCGCGACGGCGCGCTCCAGCACCGCCAGGACTGCCACCGGGTCGTTGCCGTCGACCTGCTCGCTGGGTACGCCGTAGCCGACGCCCTTGTAGGCGAGGCTCGGCGCGGCGGTCTGCCGGGACAGCGGCACGCTGATCGCGTACTTGTTGTTCTGCACCAGGTAGACGACGGGGGCCTTGAACACGGCGGCGAAGTTGATGCCCTCGTGGAAGTCGCCTTCGCTGGTGGCGCCGTCGCCGATGAACGCCAGCGCCACGGTGTCGCGCCCCTGGTACGACTCGCCGTAGGCCAGTCCGGCGGCGTGCACGCACTGGGTGGCGAGGGGGGTGCACTGCGGCGCGGTACGGGTGACGGCCGGGTCGTACCCGCAGTGCCAGTCGCCGCGCAGCAGCGTGAGCACCTCGACCGGGTCGATGCCGCGCGCGGTGAGCGCCATCGACTCGCGGTAGGTGGGGAACACCCAGTCGGTGTCGCGCAGCGCGAGCACGCCGCCGATCTGGCAGGCCTCCTGGCCGCGCGCGGACGGGTAGACGGCGAGGCGGCCCTGCTTGGTCAGCGCGGTGGCCTGCACGTCGAAGCGGCGGCCGACGACCATCCGCCGGTACATCTCGCGCAGCGTGTCGACCGGCGGCTCGGGGTAGTCGTCGCGGGCCGGCAGCGGGGTGCCGTCGGGGTTCAGCAGCCGGACGGGTTCGCGCTGCGGCATGAGGCCGGCCGACGGGTCGGGTGCGGCCGGGGTGGCCTTCCGGCGGGTACGCGGGGATGCCCTGCGGACCGCCTGGGGTGTGGTCGTCACGGCGGGGACCTCCTGGACGTGTGGTGGCCCTATGCTCCCGGTCGTGGATGATTGACTCAACATGCGGGATGAACGCGGGACGAATGGCACGGGAGGGCGGCTGAGGTGAGCCAGGAGACCGGCACCACACCGGGCGCGGCGGGCGGAACGGGACGTTCGGCCGGGCCGCTGGACGAGGTGGACCGGCGGATCCTGCGCGAACTGGTCCGCGACGCCCGCACGTCCATCCGTACGCTCGCCGAACGGGTGCACGTCTCGCGCACCAACGCGTACGCCCGGGTGGAGCGGCTGCTGCGCGACGGGGTGCTGACCGGGTTCACCGCGCGGGTCGCGCCGGAGCCGGCCGGGCTGGGCACGTCGGCGTACATCGCGCTGACCATCGAGCAGAACACCTGGCGGGAGGTCTCCGCCGAGCTGGCCCGGGTGCGCTACATCGAGCACGCGGCGCTGCTCAGCGGCGAGCACGACGTCCTCGCGCTGGTCCGGGCGCCGGACAACGCGACGCTGCGGGACGTGGTGCTGGACCGGGTGCAGAGCATCGCCGGGGTGCTGTCCACACGTACCTGGCTGGTGTTCGAGGAGTTCGACGGCACGCAGAGCCCCTGGGACTGACCGCCTCAGCGTTCCGGCGGCGACTCCAGCCCTTCGGCGTCGGCCCGCTCCAGCAGCGGTTCCAGCGAGTAGCGCCGCCCGTCCAGGCCGACGTGCGGGTCGCCCCGATCGGCGAACCGCGCGGGCATGCTGAGCACGTCGAAGTCCTCCGGGCGGGCGTCGTCCAGCTCGGACCAGTCCAGCGGCGCCGAGACCAGCGCCGCGGGTGTGGGCCGGATCGAGTACGCCGAGGTCATCGTGTGGTCGCGGGCCATCTGGTTGTAGTCGACGAAGACCGGCCGGTCCCGCTGGTCACGCCACCAGGTGGTGGTGACCAGGTCGGGCAAGCGGCGCTGCATCTCCAGGCCCAGCGCGAGCACCGCTCGCCGGCACTCGCCGAAGCTCCAGCGCGGCTCGATGGAGACGTAGACGTGGATGCCGCGCCCGCCGGTGGTCTTCGGGAAGCCCTCCAGGCCCAGCTCGGTCAGGTACGCGCGTACCTCGTGGGCCACCGGCACCACCTGCGCGAAGTCGACACCCGGCATCGGGTCGAGGTCGATGCGCAGCTGGTCGGGGTGTTCCACGTCGTCCTTCGACACCGGCCACGGGTGGAACCGCAGCGTGCCCAGGTTGGCCGCCCAGATCACCACCGCCAGCTCGCTCGGGGCCACCTCGTCGGCGGTACGGCCGCTGGGGAACGTGATGTGCGCGGTGCGTACCCAGTCGGGCGCGCCCGCCGGGAGCCGCTTCTGGTAGAACGCGTCGCCCTTGTTGGTCTGCCGGGTGGCCACCTTCGCGCCCTCGAACACGCCGCGCGGCCAGCGCTCCAGCATGGTCGGCCGGTCCCGCAGCGCGCGCAGGATGCCGTCGCCGACGGACAGGAAGTAGTTGACCACGTCCAGCTTGGTCAGCCCGCGCTCCGGGAAGTAGGGCTTGTCGGGGCTGGAGACGCGGACCAGCCGCTCCCCCACCTGGATCTCCTGCGCCGCCGTGGTCGCCACCGTCACACCGTAGCGACCCGGCCCGGCCGTGGGGACCGGCTCACCGGGACTCCGCCGTCACCGACAACCGGATCCAGGCGTCCACCCAGGCCCGTACCGCCGGTTCGCCGGGGTCGGCGCCGAGCGCGCCGGCCAGGCCGGACAGGGCCGCGCCGCAGCGGTCCAGGCCGACCCCGGCGAGCCCGGCCGCCGTCGCGCGCAGCCGGTCCGGGAAGCCGGCCGGCAGGTGCCGCAGGCCGCTGTGCGCGGCCTGGGCGAGCAGCGCCGACGCCGTACCCAGCGCCGCCGCGACCGGGTCGGGCCGGGCGTCGACCGCGCCGGCCAGCCGCCCGTCGCCCACCCCAGGTGCCAGATCGGGTACGACCACCGCGTCGGCGACCACCGCCAGCGGCTCGACGACGAGGCCGTCGGCGCCGCGGCGCACCGTCCCGCTGACGTAGCGCGGCGGCCCGTGCGTGCCGTCGAGCGCCGCCGCGAGCGCGTCCAGCGCGCCGGGCGCGGCGGAGTGGTGGGTCGCGGTGAGCGTCGCCGTGCCGCCGTCGGCCCCGGTCACCGTGGCGTGCAGGCGCTGCTCACCGGCCGCGTACCCGATGGCACGCACCTCGCCCAGCGCGAGCACCCGCACCGACTCGGCGGCGGCGCGCGGGCGCAACAGCCGGGGTGGCCGCGCCGCCAGCTCGGCGGCGAGCGCGTCCGGGTCGCGAGCGAGCAGGCCCGGCGGCAGCCCGGACCAGTCACCCGTGCCGGGGATGACTGTGGTGCGGGCCAGCCGGCCGGCGGCGAACCGGAGCCGGTGCGCGGCGCTGCGCACCGCCGACTCGGAGACCACGTTGCCGGTGGCGAGCGCGCCGAGCGTGGCGCCGGTGACCCGCCGCCCGGCCAGCTCGTGCCCGGTGGGCGGGCCGTCGTCGGTGACCGGGTAGGCGCGGTGCAGCACCAGCACCGAGACTGCGGCCGGGTGGGCGAGCACCACGTCCACGACGATCTCCCCGGCGCTTTCCCGGACCCTGGCGCCGAGGCCGGTCAGCCGCAGCCGCCGCAGCGGCGTCTCGGCCGGTTCGTGCGCGCCGAGCACCCGCTCCGGCGGTGTCGCGCCCGCGTTGACCACCGCCCGCCGCCGCGCCGGCAGCTCGGCGAGCACGTCGGCCAGGGTCTCCGGGCGGTACCGGGCGCCGCGCGCGGCGTACGCCTCCAGCTGCCCGGCCAGGTCGTCCACCGTCAGCAGCGGCCAGCGCAGCCCGGCCGCGTCGAGGTCCCGCCGGACCGCCGCCAGCCGGGCGTCCGTGCCGGGGCCCAGGTGCGCGGCGCCGGTCAGCAGCACGTCGGTGGCCAGCGCCACCGCCGCGTCCAGCGCCGGATGCTCCGTCACGGTGGCGGTTCCGCCCACACGCACCTGCGCCTCGGGGCGGCCCGGGTGTTCCCGGTCGGCCGCCCGGCACGCCCACACCGCGAGCGCGGTCGATTCGCCGCCGTCGTCGGCGGCGTCGCCGCGCGCATACCCGATCTGGTGGGGCACGAGGAAGCGGACCGTGCCGGTCGGCAGCTCCACGCGCGGAACCGGGTCGGCGGGATCCGGCCGGTGGACCACGGCGGTGTAGCCGCGGCGCAGCCGTCGTCGCGCGGCGGCGAGCGCCGGGGCGCCGATCGCGGCGGCCAGGTCCTCGTCGGTGACGTCGCCCGGCGACCAGCGCCACGGCTCGCCCCCGGCCCCGACGCCCTCCCGAGCCGGCGCGGCTCCACGGTCCCGCGACGCGCCAAGGTCCGGAGCAGCCGGCCCGTCCAGCGCAGCTTCCCGGTTCGACGCGGCCGTCCGGTCGGCTGCCGTGTCGTGATCCGGGGCGGCGTCGTGATCCGGCGCGACCTCCCGCTCCGGTGGGGCCTTCCGGTCCGGGGCGGCATCGTGGTCCGGCCCGGCGTCCCGGTCGGGCGTGGCCTCGCGGTCCGAGGTGTCGGCGTGCGCGCGCTGGTAGGTGAGCACGACGGCGAGCAGGTGCCGGCACACGCCGGGCGCCGGGCAGGAGCAGCGGGCGGCCGCCAGGCCGCCGCCGGGCGGGAGCGTGACGGTCACCCCGTCCGGGTACGCGGCGCGCACCGCGCCGTCGGCGTCCTCGGTGAGCGCCGGCCGCTCACCGGCGTCGACCTCCCTGGTGGCACGTTTCACCAGGCCCCTGTTGCTCAGCGCGGCCAGCACGTCCGGGGTGAGCGCGATCAGGTCGTCACGGATCATTCCGTCCCCCTACCGGCCCACGTGCTCGGCCACGAACGCGGCCAGCTCGCCCGGCGTCATCGCGCCGACCGCCGCTCCCACGTCCGCCAGCCGCTGCGCGGTGGCCCGGTCGTACGCCGGGTCGGCCTCCTCGTCCAGCGCCGCGAGAGCCAGCACGTGTGTGCCCTGCTCCACGAGCTGCCGCACCGACCGGACCAGACGCCCAGCGTCCCCGCCCTCGTAGAAGTCGGACACCAGCGCGACTATCGCCCGGCGCGGGTTCTCCACGAGCTGCGCGCCGTACGCCACCGCGCGGGCGATGTCGGTGCCGCCGCCGAGCTGCACCTTCATCAGCAGCTCCACCGGGTCGTCCACATCGGAGGTCAGGTCGACCACGTCGGTGTCGAACGCGACCAGATGCGTTCGCACGCCGGGCAGCCCCCACAGGCAGGCGGCGGTCACCGCAGTGTGGATCACCGAGCCGAGCATCGAGCCGGACTGGTCCACCAGCAGGATCACCTGCCAGCGGTCGAGGTGGCGGCGGGTACGGGAGAAGAAGTGCGGCTGCCGGACGTGCAGCCGGCGCTCCCCCGGCTGCCAGTGGGCCAGGTTCGCCCGGATGGTGCGTCGTACGTCGAAGTTGCGGGCCTGCCGGAACCGGCTGGGTCGTCGCGCCCGGGGCCCGGAGAACGACTGCCGCACCTCCGCGGCCAGCCGCTCGACCAGCTGTCGCACCACCGCCTCGACAAGTTTGCGGGCCAGCCGCAGCACGTCCGGGTTCATCAGGTGCTTGGTGCGCAGCACGGCGCGCAGCAGCGCCGGGTTCGGCTCGACCCGGGCCAGCACCGCCGGGTCGGTGACGACGTCGTGGATGCCGTACCGCTCGACCGCGTCGCGTTCCAGCCGCTGCACCGTCTCCTTCGGGAACAGCCGGGTGATCCCGTCCAGCCAGGCCACAGTGGTCAGGATGGACGGGCCGGAGCCGCCGCGCCGCACGTCGCGGCGGCCGAGGTCGTCGTCGCGGCCGTACAGCCAGTCGAGTGCGGCGTCCCGGCCCGCCGCCTCGGGCGACAGGCCGCCCAGGCTGTCCTGCGCGGCGTCGCCGAGCACCAGCCGCCAGCGTTCCCGCATCGGGTCGCTCACGTCCCGTTCCCCTCCCACAGCCCTTCCCGGATCAGCACCGCGTCAACCCGCTCCTCCACCGCGCGGGCGGCGGCCACCAGCAGCGGATCCGCGTCCAGCCGCAGCAGGTCACCGGGCGGCGCGTCGCCGCCGTGCAGCGCCTGCACGTGCCGGGCCACCGTCGCCCGCTCGCGCGGCGGGAACCAGCCGAACGCCTGCCGCAACGCCGGCAGTGCCACCAGGAAGTCGTGCGCGCCCATCCCGGCCAGCATCTCGTCGACGACGGTGAGCAGCGCGGCGTCGTCCGCCACCACCTGCTCCCGGGCCAGCGCGAACAGCCCGGACAGCCAGTCGCCGAGCGTGTCCGGCGCGGCCACGGCCCGGACCGCCCGGGCGGCGTCCGGCACGTCGCCGAGCGACCAGGCCAGGCCCAGGGCCGCGCCGCGCAGGTCCGGCGGGGCCGCCGTGTCGGCCGCGATCCGCCCGGCCACTGCCAGCGCGCCGTCCCGGTCGAGCCCGAGCGCCGGACCGGCGTGGCGGATCGCGTCCCGCACCGCCACGAGCGTGGCCAGCCGTCCCGGGTCGGCCGGCGCGGCCGCCGCCCGTACACCCTCGACGAGCCAGAGCGCCCGGCGTACGGCGGCGGTGATCAGCGCGCCCAGCGGGGCGGTCCCGGCGCTGCCGAGCAGCCGGTCGTGCCGCCACAGGGCCAACGCCACGGCCAGCGCCCGGCCCAGCGCCCGCAGGTCGGTGACCGACCCGGTGGCGCGGGCGATCGCGGTGAGCGTGCGGGTGGAGTGCTCGGTCAGTCCGGCCAGCGTGGTGTCGAACAGCGTCGTGGCGAGCGCGTCGACGTCCGCGCCGAGCAGCGTCACCCGCTCCTCGATCCGGGCGGTGACCGCGTCGGTGACGGTCGGGCCGTACCCGCCGGCCTCGATCACCCGGGCGAGCCGGTCCGCCGACGGGGCGGGCGACCAGCGTTCGGTGAGCAGCGCGTCCGCGCCCACCCGGGGGCCGCGCTCGCGGTCGTGGCCGGGTACGTCGAGCAGCCGCAGCCGGTGCAGCAGGCGGCTGCGGGCCAGGTCGTCGGCGACTGTCAGGTCCAGCTCGACTGTCTCGCCCGGGTCGATCCGGTGCCGTGCCAGCTCGGCGTCGACGTCGTGCACAAGCGGCGGCAGCGGTGTGTCCGGGTGCAGGCGGCCCACCCGGTCGCCGCTGAGCGCGGCCACCATCTCCACCACCACCGGGTGCGCGCCGGGCGTCAGTGTGCCCCGTGTCGCCCACGGCAGCGGCTGGTCGAGCGCGTCGGTGACCAGCGCGGACACCAGCCCGTCGAGCACGTCGACGCGGCCAGGGTGGGCGTGACCGCGCAGCCGGGCCAAACCACCGGCCATCGTCCGGGCGGCGATCAGGTCGGCGGTGGAGACGGGCTGCCGCCGGGCGCGCAGCCGGGCCGCGACCGCCTCGGTGAGCGCCTCCGCGGCGCGGCGCGGGCCGTCCTCCCAGACCCGCTGATAGTACGCCGGGGACGGCATCCCGGACTGGTAGCCGACGAACGCGTCGAGCCGCCGGAACGAGTACGGCACGAGGTAGCTGCCCGCCACCGCGTCGGGCGCCGGGGCGGGCACCTCCGGCCAGTCGTCGTCCTCCGGGCCGTCGCTGTCCGGATCGGCGCCGTCCGGGCCGGCGGTCAGCCGGACCAGGGCGGGACGATGGAAGCCGCCGGTCACCACCAGCACCGGACGGCCGGCGGCCCGGCGGCGGGCGGCGCGTACCCAGCGGGCCATGTACGCCTCCCGGGCGGTGTCGTCCTCACCGGCCGCCGACTCACCACGCAGCACGTCGAAGTACGTGTCGAGGCGCTCGGCCAGCCCGTCGTCCGGGCCGATCTCGAACAGGTGGTCCCAGAGCGCGTCCACGTTGTCCACGGCGAGCGTGGCGCAGAGCCGCCGGACCGCCTCGGCGTACCGCTGGTCGGCGTCGGCGTACCGGTTGGCGCGGTCGCTCAGCGCGGGATGCCACGCGGGCAGGTCGATGAAGCGCAGCTGCGCGCCCACCTGACGCCCGGCGGTCAGCGCCACCCACTCGGGCGAGTACGCGCAGAACGGACTCCACGAGGCGTGCCGCCGCGTGCCCTCGCGGTGCGCGGTGAACACGGCGATCGGCAGCTCGTGGTCTCCCAGCAGCTCGTCCATCCGCCCGTTCAGGTCCGCCGGCCCCTCCACCAGCACGTACGCCGGGCGCAGCCGGGCCACAGTGGCCGCGACCAGCCGGGCGCAGGCCGGGCTGTGGTGCCGGACGCCGAGGAACGTGACGCCGCCGGGCGCCTCGGTGGCGCTCACCCGGGCAGCAGGTGCCGGGCGTCGTGCACCGCCCGCCACTGCGCGCCGGAGCGGCGGGACACCTGCTGTTCCAGGTAGCGCCGCAGGCGGGCCAGGTCCTCCGCGTCGTCCTTCGCGGCGGTGCCGGCCAGGCAGGCGACCAGGTCGGCGGCGTCGCCGGGCTCGCCGCGCAGGAACCAGCCGCGAAGCCCGACCGCGTGCGCCACCGAGACGGCCTCGGCAGTGCTCATCACCGCGGACAGCCGTTCCATCGCGTCGCCGCGTTCGGTGATCCCGGTCCGCAGCTCCCGGAACGTGGTGACCAGCACCTCCAGCAGGTCCCGCCGGGGCGGCGCGGTCACGCCGGAGCGGCGCAGCAACTCGCCCGCCTCGGTCTCGACCAGTTCCAGCTCGGTGCCGAGGTCGGGGATCGGGAAGACGGTCTCGAAGTTGAACCGCCGCTTCAGCGCGGCGCTCATCTCGTTGACGCCCCGGTCCCGGGTGTTCGCGGTGGCGATCACGTTGAAGCCCTCGCGGGCGAACACCATGGCGTCGGCGCCGGGCAGCTCCGGGATGGCGAGCACCCGGTCCGACAGCGGGGAGAGCAGGCAGTCCTGCACCTCCAGTGGACAGCGGGTGATCTCCTCGAAGCGGACCACCCGTCCCTCGGCCATGCCGCGCAGCAGCGGCGCCGGCACCAGAGCGCGCGGCGACGGGCCGTCGGCGACCAGCAGCGCGTAGTTCCACGAGTAGCGGATCTGGTCCTCGGTGGTGGCCGCGCCGCCCTGGATGGTCAGCGTGGAGTCGCCGCTGACCGCGGCGGCGAGCAGCTCCGACAACAGCGACTTGGCGGTGCCGGGCTCGCCGACGAGCATCAGGCCGCGGCTGGTCGCCAGCGCCACCAGCGCCCGGTCGATCAGCGACGGGTCGCCGACGAACTTGCGCCGGATCCCGGCGGCCGGATCGCCGAGGATGAACCGGCGCGCGGCGCGCAGGCTCAGCCGCCAGCCGGGCGGGCGCGGATCGTTGTCGTTCGCGGCCAGCGCGGCCAGCTCGTCGGCGTACCGCACCTCGGCGGGTGGGCGCTGGGCCCGCTCGGCGGCCGGGTCGAGCGCGGTCACCGGGTCACCTCCGCCAGGTCGCGCAGCACCTCGGAGACGGTGACGTCGTCCAGGTCGCGGAGGCGAACCTTGCCGCCGCGCTGGAACCAGGCGCCGTACGGCACGTCGTTCACCCAGATCGCCTCGATCTTCTGGTCCGGGAACATGTCGACGATCCCGACCGCGATGCCGGGGTCGAGGTCGATCACCACCGCCCGGCCGCCGGGGACCTCGCGCTCCAGCCAGCTCTGGATGCCGGCGTCCTGCGGTGCGCCACGCCGCCAGCCACGCCGTTCCAGGCTGAGCAGCCGCCCGGCCGGGACGGTGACGCCCATGTGCCGGTGCAGCAGCTTCTCCTTACGCTCGGCCTCGTCCAGCCGGTACACCTCGCGGCCGAGCTGCGGGAAGGGCTGGAGGATCTCGTAGTCGGCGAACACCTCCGCCCAGGCCGGAACCGCCGCGCCGAGCCGCAGCGGGTGCGCGATGGTGACAGTGGCGTCGTCCGGCAGCGCGTACGTCTCGTCGTCCACGTCGGCGAGCGTGCGGTCCTCGGCGACCCGGAACGTGGCACCCACCTGCCCGCGCTCGTCCACGGTGGCCCACACCAGCCGGCGTACGACGTGCCACAGCAGCGGGTGGGACAGGAAGTAGCGGCGGAAGTCCGCGGCAGGCCAGCGCCGCCCGGTCACCATGGCCGTCTCGAATCGGCGGATCTGATCGGCGGCGAGCGTGCGCACGTCCTTCTTCAGGCCGGCGAAACGCTTGTGCGCGGCGGGCGCCAGCGTGGCGTCGTCCCGGGCGCCGGGCTTGGGCAGGTCCTTGCGGCGGGCGCCCGCGCCGTCCACCACGTACGGCTTGAGCTGCTCGTCGAAGCCGACGGTGAACCGCCGCGGCCCGTAGTCGAGGACCAGACTGCCGTCGGCGTCCAGCCCGAGGTCGGGCACCAGCCGGTCGCCGAGCTGCTCGGGCGTCAGGCCCAGCCCGTCGGCGACCTCGGTGACCTTGCGCGCCGCCTGCTCCCGCAGGCCCCGGAACTTCACCTTCTGCGAGATGCCGTACAGGTGCATCAGCGCCACGTCGGTGCCGATCTGCGCCAGCACCTCCAAACCGGTCACCGCCCGCGCGTGCTGGCTCTCGCCCGGCCAGGCCCGGACCAGCGGCGCGAGCCGCCGCGCTGTCGAGTCGTCGCCGAGCAGCCCCAGCGCGGTGAACGCCCAGCCGTCCTTCGACGGCGCGCCGGCGCCCTGCCAGCTCTCGAACAGCGCCCAGCCGAACTCCGCCAGGGAGTCCGTGTCACACGCCACGCGGACGATTTCCACCCCCGGGTACGGCTCGCCGGGCGAGGAGATGGCGAGCATCGTGCAGAGGTGGCGTACCGCGTCGGCGGGCAGCGCCGCCGAACGGTCCCGCAGCAGCACCTGCGGCAGCACCGCCGGGTCCAGCCACCCCGGCAGGCTCGGCATCCGGGCCGGGAGCTGGGCCAGCACGTCGGCGTCGAGCATCGCCGTGGCGGCTGCGAGCGCCTCCTCGCCGTGTTCCCGGGCCACGCCGAGGAGCATGTCGCGGTGCTCCACGGCGACCAGGCGCAGCGCCCGCTCGGCGGCGCGGCGGCGCGGGCCGGGCGTGCCCAGGGCGGCCGGCAGCAGCGCCCGAACGGCGTACTCCGGGTGCCGCCGCAGCCAGGCCCGGGCGGTCGGGCGGACCGTCTTGAGCCGGTCGAGCCAGTCGGCCATCAGGTCGGCGACCTCACCGTCGGCGTACGGCAGC
The DNA here is from genome assembly GCF_051853095.1 of Micromonospora sp. LA-10. Lineage (NCBI taxonomy): Bacteria > Bacillati > Actinomycetota > Actinomycetes > Micromonosporales > Micromonosporaceae > Micromonospora > Micromonospora sp. LA-10. The sequence goes on along the minus strand of NZ_CP195710.1, from coordinate 5,475 downwards.
AGCACCTCGCCGACGCTCTTCGGCGCGGTACGGGCCAGGTGCAGCGCGGTGGGCAGCGCGTCCAGCTCGTAGCGCCCGGCGAGGCGGGACATCCACTCGTCGGCGCCCCAGGACTCGGTGGGCCGCCAGGCCGGCAGCAGCGGCCGGGCCAGCTCCTCGGTGGCCCGGACGAAGAAGTGGATCATCGCGTGCTCTCCGGCTCGCCCGGCGGCGACCTCGGCGGCCAGCCCGCTCAGGTCGTCGCCCCGCCACCAGCCGGACCAGCGGGGCACGACCGCGGCCCACCGCTCCCGCTCGCCGGGCAGCCAGGCCGTGGCGGACCCGGCGGGACGGTCCAGCCCGTCCACCACCGGCGGGGTGGAGCGTGGGCGCCGGACCGACCACGGCGGCGTCACCAGCACCGGCGGCAGCCGGTCCGGCCCGGCGACCGGCAACGCGGACGCGTCGTCGCGGATCCGCTCGACCCGTTCCCGCTGCGCCGGGTCCAGCGCCGGCAGCGCCGCATCGACGGCGGCCGGATTGGCCAGCACGTGGGCGCGCAGCAACGTGGCGGCCTCCCGCGCGGCCGGGCTGCGCCCCTCGGCGGCGGCGGACAGCAGGCGTACGCCGCGCACCGGGAAGCGACGCAGCATCTCCGTCATCGCGGGCGGGACGTACCTGCGGTCCAGCCGGTCGAGCAGCACCGTCATCGGCTCGTCACCGGGCAGGGCCGCCAGCAGCGACACGATTCGCTGCCGCCCGTCGGCGCCGACGTGCTCGTGATCGAACCACCCGGCCAGCACCGGCGCGATCGGCGGCCCGACCGCCGCGGTGGCGGTGATCATGGACACCTGGTCGTACATCAGCCGGTAGACCGCCAGGTGCCCGCCGAGGGCGTGGATCGCGTCCACCTCGTCGACCGCGCCGAGCAGCAACTCGGCGAGTAGCGGGCCCCCGTCGCGCGCCACGTCGGTGACGTCCCGGGCCACCCACTCCCGCTCGGTCGGCAGCAGGAACGAGGTGACCACCCGCGCCGCCAGCGGCCCGGACCGGTACGGGACCAGCGCGGCGCGGGCCGCGGCGTAGTCGTCGTCGCCGGCCGCCGCGAGATGCGCGCGGACCCGGCGCAGCACGTACTGGCGCAGGCGCCAGTGGCCGTAGTTCTCCGACTTCTCCGCCCCGGTGCGGTTCAGCGGAAGCGGGGAGGTCGACCCGGCGGCAGCCACGGTGATCTGCTCGGTCGCGGCGACCGCCGCACCGGCCGGGCCGAGATCGGCGACCAGCAGGTCACCGAGGGCCAGCCCTTGCTGGTCGCGCCCGTGATAGCCGAGCGCCATGGCCACCGCTGCCACCAGCGCGGCACCGCCCAGCGGACCGGGCTCGCCGTCGAGGTAGCCGCGCAGCGCCGGGCCCAGCTCCGGGTCGGTGGTGGCCCGGGCGGTGGCGTCGACCCGGACGGCCACCGAGTCCAGCACCTTCCGCCCGGCGGCCCGGCCCTTCGCGGCGCTCGGCAGGGCCGGGCCCGGTGCGCCACCCCGGCGCGCCGCAAGCATCCGCCGCCAGCCGGCCGGAACCTCGAACGCGTCCTCGTCCGGCAGCTCGCCGACGGGCGACGTGGCCGACGGCGCCCCGGCCGGGACGCTGCCGGCCGGAGCAGCGACGGCCGGATCGGCGACGGCCGCTTCCGGACCGTGGCTCGGCGCGGCCGGCCCGGCGGCGGGCGCTCCAACCTGTCCGGTGGACGGCGCGACTGTCGTCTCGGCGTACCCCTTGCGCAGTTTCTCCGCGATCAGCCGGTCGGCGTGCGCGGCGGCCTCGGCCGGCGAACCCAGCTCCTTGACCTGTGTGCGGCCCTGCGCGCCGAGGGATCCATAGCGGACCGTCACCGTCGCGTCGCTCTGCCCGACCTCCCAGAACTTGGCCGAGCTGCCGCCCACGAACTCGAATCTGCGCACACCGTCTCCTTGATCGCCCGCAGTGTGCGGGGACCATAACCGGCGGCACCGACAGCGTGAGAACCGCTCAGGTGATCAGCAGCGCACCGACGACGATCAGCGGCACCGAGACGAACAGGAAGATGCCGACGCCGGTGAGCACCCGCCCGCCACCGGCGTCCTCCCGCTCGGGCGCCAGGCCGAACGCCGACCGGGCCGGCAGCATGCCGATGCGGCTCAGCGTCAGGTCGCCGGTCATCCCGATCACGGCACCGACGATCATGAACGCCACTCCCACCCGGTGCGTGAAGTCGCCGCCGCCGACGGCCACCCAGATGCCGACCGCCGCGGCGATCACCACCGCGGCGATCACGAAGAGCACCAGCGCCTCCCGCAGACCCCGCACCACCGTCGACATGTGCGCCCTCCCTCGGGCCCGGGGCCGTCCCGAGTCGTGGGACATTCTGCCGCGTCGATGCAACGGCGCGCAGCCCGTGTGTCGCCGGTCCGGCGCGGTTATCCCCGGCCGGGCCCGGGTACCGGGAGCCGCATGGCGGAGATGGCATCGCTCTGGATCGTCCGGCACGGCGAGAGCACGGCGAACGTCGCGGCCACGGCGGCCGAGACGTCCGGCGCCGAGCTGATCGACCTCACCCACCGCGACGCGGACGTGCCGCTGTCGGCTACCGGTGAGGAGCAGGCACGGGCGACCGGCCGCTGGCTGGCCGAGCTGCCCGCCGCGCGGCGCCCGGAGGTGGCGGTGGTGTCGCCGTACCTGCGGGCGGTGCGGACCGCCGAGTTGGCGCTGGACGGCACCGGGATCCCGGCGAGCGTCGACGAGCGGCTGCGCGACCGGGAGCTGGGCATCCTCGACGGGCTCACCGCCCACGGCGTGACCCGGCGCTACCCGGAGGAGGCGCAGCGGCGTACCCGGCTCGGCAAGTTCTACTACCGCCCGCCCGGCGGCGAGTCCTGGACCGACGTGGCGCTGCGGCTACGGGCGCTGCTCGGCGACCTGCGCCGCGACCACGACGGGGGCCGGGTGCTGCTGTTCGGCCACGACGCGCTGGTCTTCCTGCTGCGCTACCTGGTGGAGGGGCTCACCGAGGCGGAGCTGATGGCGCTGACCCGCGAGCACGTGATCGCCAACTGCTCGGTCACCGGCTGGCACGCCGACGACTCCGGCCGGCTCGTGCCGGACGTGTTCAACGACGTCACCCACCTGCACCGTCAGGGGGCGACACCCACCAGGGAGGACGAGGTCCATGCCGAGCCGGTCTGACGTGATCACCCCCGCGCTGCTGCGGGACTGGGCGCTGCCGGTGCCCACCGGCGGCAAGGAGGCGCGCGGCACCGTGCTGGTGATCGGCGGCTCCCGGTTCACCCCGGGCGCGGTGCTGCTGGCCGGGGTGGCCGCGCTGCGGGCCGGGGCCGGCGTGCTCCAGCTCGCCGCGGCCGAGTCGACAGCCGCGTCGCTGAGCATCCAGGTGCCCGAGGCTCTCGTGGTGGGCCTGCCGGAGACCGACGACGGCGCGGTCCGCGGCGACCCGGGCGACCTGCTCCGCGGCTTGGTCGCCGAGGCGGACGTGGTGGCGGTCGGGCCCGGCCTGACCGACATCGAGGCCACCGGGGAGCTGCTGCGCCTGGTCCTGGACGCGGCCGGGCCGGAGACCGCGCTGGTGCTCGACGCGTACGCGCTGGGCGCGCTCAGCCACGCCCCGGACCTGCTGGTCGGCTCCGGCCGCAAGGTGGTGCTCACCCCCAACCTGACCGAGGCGAAGCACCTGCTGCACCGCGATCCGGGCGACGACCTGGACGCCGAGGCGGTGGAACTGGCCGGCCGGTACGACGCGGTGGTGTCGCTCTACGGGCACATCGCGACGCCGGACGGCCGGGCCTGGCGGGAGGAGAGCGGCGACGCCGGGCTGGGCACCTCGGGCAGCGGCGACGTGCGCTCCGGCCTGCTCGCGGGCCTGCTCTCCCGGGGCGCCGACCCGGCGCAGGCGGCCTGCTGGGCGGCGTTCGCGCACGCGGTGAGCGGGCAGCGGCTGGTCCCCCGGTACGGGCGGATCGGCTTCCTCGCCCGGGAACTGCTCGACGAGATCCCCTACACGATCGCCACTGTCTGACGATCCACGGCTCGGCGGGGTGAGGTGTGTAACACCCCGCCATCGGTGGGCGCTGTTGCGGCGAGGCGTGCAGCCTGCGCGTCTCCACCGGGTCGTACCCCCCTTCCGGGGAGCGGCCCGGCCGCACCAACCCCCTGGGAGTCTGTGTGAACAATCTCCGTCGCAAGACACTCGCCGCCGCGTCCGCCGCGACGCTCGGCGCCGGTCTCGCCCTGATCGGCGTCCCGGCGCCGGTGGCGGCCGCCGGACCGGAGACGTCGTACCTGGTCCTCGCCCCGCAGGGCAACGGCACCGCCAAGGCCGCGGCGCGGGTGGCCGCCGCCGACGGCACTGTCGTCGCCGCGTACGACAAGATCGGCGTGCTCGTCGCGCGCTCGTCCGCCCCGGACTTCGCCACCCGGGTGGCCGGCGCCGGTGTCGAGTCGGTCGCCTCCACCGCCGGCCTGGGCACCGCCCTCGACGAGGGCGAGACGGTCGACGTCCCGGCCGCCGACGTGGTGCGCGCCGCGGGCGACCCGACCGCCGAGCCGCTGTACGGCCAGCAGTGGGACATGGACATGATCCGCGTCCCGCAGGCCCACGCGGTGACCGGCGGCAGCCCGTCGGTCGTGGTCGGCGTGCTGGACAGCGGCATCTCCAGCAGCCACCCGGACCTGGCGACCCAGATCGCCAAGGACAAGAGCGCGTCCTGCATCGGCGGCGTCACCGACACCGCCGAGCCGGCGTGGAACCCGACCACCAGCGACCACGGCACCCACGTGGCGGGCACCATCGCCGCCGCGGTCAACGGCGTCGGCGTCACCGGCGTCGCCCCGGGTGTGAAGGTCGCCGCCGTGAAGGTGGTGAACGACGACGGCTACATCTTCCCGGAGGCCGCGGTCTGCGGGTTCATGTGGGCCGCCGAGCACGGGTTCCAGCTCACCAACAACAGCTACTACATCGACCCGTGGCAGCTGAACTGCCGCAACGACGCCCGCCAGCGTCCGGTGTGGCAGGCCGTGCAGCGGGCGCTGCGCTACTCGCAGTCGCAGGGCGTGCTGCACGTGGCGTCGGCCGGCAACGCGAACTTCGACCTGGCCCACAAGATCACCGACACCGGCAGCCCGAACAACGGCACCCCGGAGGAGCGCGCGAACCTCACCAACGCCTGCCTGGTCCTGCCGGCCGAGGCGCCGGGCGTGGTGACCGTCGCCGCCGTCGGCCCGACCGGTGACAAGAGCTACTACTCCTCGTACGGCCAGGGCGTGATCGACGTGACCGCGCCGGGTGGCGACACCCGGTTCCGGACCCAGGGCGCCCGCTCGACGTCCACCGACGGCATCCTGTCCACCACGTTCAACACCGCCACCCGCACCAACGGGTGGGGCTACAAGCAGGGCACCTCGATGTCCGGCCCGCACGCCGCCGGCGTCGCGGCGCTGGCGCTGTCCGCG